>CAWAGA010000002.1:0-5446662 GCA_963781665.1 uncultured Chloroflexia bacterium | reverse complement strand
CTGACCGCAAGGGAAAAGATCTTATAAATCAATGCCATCAGAGGAGTGACTCGTAAACACACGCAGAGCTTCCTGGAAGATGATCACATCCAACGGATCAGCGCTTCTTACCGCGCATTCGAAGACGAAGAGGGTTTCACCCGGGTGATCGCGAAAGAGGAAACGCTTGATCAAAATGGGAATATTTCGATCTTACCGCTTCTCATGCACAAGAAAAATGGTAATGGAAACCAGGGCAACCCAAATGAAAATTCGCTTGCGAAAGCTATTGCGGAGTGGCAATCCAGCTCAATAGAATTGCGTAAGTCCTTAAAAGAAATGATGAATGATTTGGAAAAGTCAATCGTTTAGCAACATACCACCCATCGAAGGTAGTGTAATAAGCCAATTATGTTGTATAATATTATTAACCCCTGACGTTAATGATATTATCCAAAGAGGGGGAAACCCGTTGAACATCTTGTTTCGCGATAAATCTTTTGAGAAAGAATGTAATGAAAATAAGCTCTTGATCAAACGGCGCGGAAAACCTCAAGCGAGGAAGATCCAGGGCAACGATTGGATGATATGGCTGCCTCTGAAACCCTAGAGGTCCTTGGCAAAATATATCCACGCTGTCACGAATTGTCAAGGGATCATGGAGGGCAGATATCCTTAGATCTGGATGGTCAGTGGCGTTTTATTTTTGTACCTGCCGATAATCCATCGGCGAGCAAGCCATCCCGGACGGCGGGATTGACTGGAAAAATGTGAGAACAATTGAAATTATCGGAATCGAGGATACACATGAGTAACCCCATTCAAAACCAATACACGCCAGATGTTGTATCCCCACCCGGTGAAACACTGCTGGAGATCCTGGAAGATCGGGGGATGTCTCAGGCTGAACTGGCAGAGCGTACCGGCCGGCCCAAGAAAACCATCAATGAGATCATCAAAGGCAAGGCGGCTTTAACGCCCGAGACAGCCATCCAGTTGAGCGCGTTTTGGGCACGCCGGCAGCTTTTGGAACAATCGTGAACAAAATTATCGCGATTGGCTGGCCCGCCAGGAAGAGCGCAAAGCGCTGGCTGAATATATTCCCTGGATGAAGAAATTCCCATTAAGGGCAATGATCAAGATGGATTGGATTGCCGAACACAGCGATCCGATCAACCAGCTTGAAGAATTGCTGCGCTACCTGGGTGTGGCGTCCCCGGTCCAATGGCAAACTATGCTGCAGGGGACCCAGTGGCGACAATCGCCCACCTTCGCGGCTGACCCGGCCACGGTTTCAGCCTGGTTGCGCCAGGGAGAAATTCAATCTGCTCAAATTCAATTGCGCCCTATGATGAAGCTCGTTTTCGTCAAGCGCTTCAACAGATCCGTGGGTTAACCACGCAGCCACCGGAAGTCTTTGTCCCTCAGGTGACCGAGATGTGCACACAGGCAGGCGTGGCGGTGATATTCGTCCCTGAAATTCCAGGCACGCGTACCTGTGCGCGACACGCTGGTTAACCCCCACCAAAGCCATGATCATGCTCAGTCTGCGGTACAAAACGGATGACCACCTGTGGTTCACCTACTTTCATGAAGCGGCGCACATTTTGCTGCATGGAAAACGCGAAGTATTCCTGGAAGATGACGATGAAGTCAGCGAGGATGTGCGCGCCAAGGAAGAAGAAGCGGACCGGTTTGCGTCCGATTTTCTGATTCCGCCGGAAACATTCAGGCGTTTTCATCCACGCGGCGCGCACATCAGTCACGAGGATATCATCGAGTTTGCGCAACAACTGGGAATAGCCCCCGGGATTGTTGTGGGTCGATTACAGCATGATGGTATCGTACCCCCTCAGAACTTAAATCAATTAAAACGACACTTCCAATGGACAGACGATAATTCATAGAAACAGCCAAGAAAGAGCGATTGATGCCAAATACAATCCTTTATTACCCCAAAATAGCAATTCCTGATGGAGCATGGCTGCGTCAGGCACTACTTTATTGGGATCGGATTGGGTCAATCATTCCAAGAGAATTTGACCGGGCAGGTCATGATCTTCAGGATTTACATAAACTGTATGAACTAAATGTGTATCGTTCATATAATCCCGAAGACTTTATTATCGGAGATCAAAGGCTACGGATGGAATTTGAACAAGAGTTCATCCATATCTCAAAAAAGCCCTCTTTTTGGAAGAGACTACCACCTCCGGAAGCCAGAAGGTTCGATTCTCCAATCCATATTGCTAAAATAACAGATAATTTGTCGGAATACATTCAATCAAAAGGACTCGCCATCCTGAGAGACCGATATGATCCTTGGTATCAATTTGAACGGTCTGCCGCGTGGCTCTATATGTCATTATTGGCAAAATATATGGCTGATTCAGCAGAAGAGACGACCATTCCAGGAACTGATTTTGGGCTTTTTAAAGATTTCATTTTTCAAACAGAGAAACGATATTTCAGTGCATCCTGTTTTGAACTGACTTTACAGGATATTCTTCCAGTTCCATCTCAGGATACTCCTCTAGAAAAGATCCTGAATTTAAATCCAAAAGAAGGGATGAATTGATCTCTTTTCGCGAAGTTATTTGGGGCATCCAGGATGAGTTGAAAAATTCACAAGAGGTTAGTCAAATTCGGGATATCGCTTCGCGATATTCAGACCTGATCAATACCAGAGTATCTGATCTGAGTAAATCAATGTACGAAGAAAAATTGCAATTGTGGAGAGGGAGTTCTGGAAACTCTTATCAAGGCAGATACTATTCCTGTTTTGGCTTTATCCTCCTTCCAAATCCCGATTGAATATAAACTTGCAGGGCTGGGAGTATTGGGCGTGACTTCTGTATCCAATTATCTCTTGGACCGCCGCAATGAACGTCGAAAACTCCTCAGAGAGAATTCCTTCTCATACCTGTATCATGCAAAACAAGAGGCAATCATTTAATGGCTTCAATTATTAATAATTCATCACGCTGGCCCAAAGTAGCATTCGGTGACGTCGTCCGCAACGTGGATGAATCCATTCGCGACCCACAGAACAGCGGATTAGAACGCTATGTTGGCCTTGAACATATCGAACCCGAATTGTTGCACATTCAGCACTGGGGATTGATTTCAGAAGGTACCAGTTTTACCCGCTGTTTTCGCCAAGGGCAGGTTTTGTTTGGAAAACGCCGCGCCTATCAGCGGAAATTGGCCGTGGCTGAGTTCGATGGGTTGTGTTCCAGCGATATTTTGGTGTTCGAACCCAAAAATGACCGTCTTTTACCGGAATTATTGCCCTATATTTGTCAATCGGATGGGTTCTTTGAACATGCCCTGGATACTTCTGCCGGCTCGCTCTCACCACGTACCAAGTTCAAGGAATTGGCACGATATGAATTCTCCCTGCCACCACTGGACGAACAGCGCCGCATCGCAGAGATCCTCTGGGCTGCGGATAGAGCAATTAATAATTTTGAAAAATTATCAGCACATATTGAAAATTATTATTTGCAATATTTAGCTATAAAACTGGCAATTCCTTCACCAGATGGAAAAAAAGTAAAAATTAAAGAAGTTGCTGAAATAAATAGTCAAACCTATTCTGAAAAAACAACACCATCTGATTTCGTTATTGAATACATTGATATTTCCTGTCTTAAATCCAAGACTATTGACCCGACGGTAAAATATGAATTTGGAGAAGCACCAAGTCGTGCGAGAAGAAAAGTTACGAATGGAGATATCTTGTTATCTATGGTGCGGCCTTATTTTAAAGCATTTGCTAAAGTTATTACTGACAAAGAGAATCTTGTTGCATCAACTGGAATATGTGTTGTGTCTCCTGGACCCGAAATAGATGCTGATTTCTTATTACATATTTTCTTTACAAAGGATTTTTTTGATTATTGCAATGAGAGAATGACAGGTACGAATTATCCCGCAATAAAGCCTTCAGATATTGCTGAATATAGCATCAATTTAAACTCTCTTGGTGAGCAAATCGAAATGGCTTCGTTACTATCTCTTTTAGATAAAAACAAGAAAGAAGTGGATATTCATATCCAGAAAATAAAAGAATTGTCAAAATTCCTAATAAATGAGCATCTTGCCTATCATAGGTCAATATGAACTTGAGTAAAAGAAACAGGAAAAGGTTGTATAAATGACTTTCAACGAATCCAACTCAATCGAGCTCTTCATACTTGATCAATTGTGCGGGAAATCGGAGGAGTAAATGGCGTTTCCTCAAGTGATTAATGAAATTGAAATGATAGTCATACCGATTCTGGAATTGACAAGTGTGTTTCATAGGGTTAATAATGTTCTACCAGAAGACCATGATCCTGTTTTTGTCGAGTATGACACATCCGTAAACCAAGCACTTGGTTTAATGAAGGAAAATAATTATTCACAAATCCCAGTTAAAGCTGGCAACGAAGTATTAGGAATTTTCAGCTATCGATCATTTTCCTCAAAGGTTATTGAGATGATTGGTGAAAAAATAGATCTAGATCATTTTCCTGTTGGCGAATTTATAGAGCCTGTTGATTTTGTCGATATTTTGGATGACTTAACCAACTCTCTTGATAAATTGGATAAAAGAGACGTTGTTCTTGTTGGAAATCGCAATGAATTGAGAGGATTATTCACTCCAATCGACCTGGTGAATTATTTATACAAATTATCAAGCCCATTCATTTTACTTGGAGAGATCGAGGGAGCTGTTAGGAATATTCTTCGTAGTTGCACCACCCCTGACCAATTAATTGACATGGCGCGATTGACACTTGCCCAAGTATATCTACCCGAAAAGATGCCTAAATCAATAGAGGAAATGACCTTTAATGATTATGTTCAGATAATTGGTGATGGAAGAACTTGGAACTCTTTCGAAGTGATTTTTATGACAGGTGATTTACAGCGAAAGAGAACACGAGTGAAACTAGAGGAAATTAGAGACCTTAGAAATGATGTGTTCCATTTTCGTAGAGAAATAACCGAAGACGATATTAAGAAATTACTCACCCATCGAGATTGGATTAAGAATGCTCTTACAGCCTATCAGGCAAAAAAGGCAAAGGTGTAATTATGGATGAGATCCGAAATGTTAAATTAAGTAATTACCAAAAAGAGTTTGTCGAATCCATTTTTAGCCTTACCGGCAATCGGAATCATCTATTACTTGCACCATTAGGAACTGGAAAAACTATAACAATCGCAGTAATTGTTGACAGGTTTATATCAAAAGGAGCTCAGAGGATTCTTATTCTGACTTCAGCAAAAGTGCTAGTTGATCAATACAAGTATGCATTTAGCGAATATGTTGAATCTTCACGATTCATGGTACTAAGCCGAAAAACTCTTCGAGAATATGAAACATTGAAAATGCAAGGTCTCGTGTTTCCACAGATGATTGTTGTAGGTACTTGGGAAAACGCAAAACTGGAAGATGCTGGAGAATTGATTACTTCTACAAATTGGGATTTGATTATTATTGATGAAGTTCACTTTTCACCCGGTTCCCAACGTGCTAGTCATCTTTATTCGATCATTTCAGGAGTTAACTCCGATTATAAACTAGTAGTTTCTGATCCCTTCGATAACAATAAAATTAAACAAATCCTTGGCGAGAAATATGGAACTTTTAAGGTGACTCGGTGGAGTAGAAAAGAGCTAATTTCATCAGAAAGATCATCTCGTCCACATGTAGTTAGAAATGTATATTACACGAGAACCGCCGAAGAAATTACATTTATTCGGAGTTATGTGAAACTCTCAAAATCACTAGTGATGAGTAATCTTGAACAAAAAATCCACTCTCGTTTAGTGTCATCAAGTTTGTTTGCAGCAGAAGAAAGTTTACGAAATCTGCGGAATTGTTTAGTACATAGAGACCTAGAAATATTTTCATCTGAAGTTAGTTCAGGTATTGAAAATGTAAAAGATGAAGAATTACTAGGTGATGTAAATATTTACCATCCTAATGCAGATTGGTCTACGCTAAATATTATAAAGGTTACCGAACTAATTACATCGACAATAAATTCTCTGGATCACATTCAGGTTGATTCGAAGTTCAATGCTCTGCTTAATTACTTGAAAGAGCATAAGAATCAATCATCACGAATATGGATTTATGCATCCTATAAATCCACATTAACGTATTTGTTTAGTTCCCTGAAAGAGTCCTTCGAAAAGATATATGTATTACATGGTCAAATGCCCACTTATGATATCCAAACAGAATTAGGTAAGTTCGAAATAGATGGCGGTATTTTAATCGCTTCCACAAATCTTCTAAAGGGCGTTGATCTAAATTTTGATACACTGGTCTTTTATGACGTACCTGAAAGTGAAAACTTTTTGTATGTCATTTTATCAAGGTCAACACTTCCAGACGATAGCAGTATTACTCTGAACCCAATTGAGGTCGCTATTATGAGTGATACTTCAGTGGTGTCACGAAGTGAGAAGGCAAGGGAAGATAGGTTGCGAAAAATATTGGAATCTACATCAAGTGACACAAAAAATGTTTAACGAATCCAACTCAGTCGAACTCTTCATCCGCGATCTGCTGTGCGGCAAAACCAGCAAACAAATTGGCGAGCAGCCCGGGTTGTACGCCGGCGCGCTTGCGCAGCTTGCCAGAGGGCAGGGTTGGGTTTACAAACCACGGATAAACTGCATCGTTCCACCCAGGACGTGCTGCTGGAAGATGAACTACGCGCGGCGTTGATCCGCCTGAACCCGGAAATCGCAGAGCAGCCCGACCGCGCCGATGAGGTGCTCTACCGCTTGCGTGCCGTGCTTCTGTCGGTCAAAAGTGATGGGCTGGTGCGCTCCAATGAGGAGTTCACTACCTGGCTGCGTGGCGAGCGTTCGATGCCGTTTGGCCCCAACCATGAGCATACCTCGGTTCGTTTGATCGATTTTGAGAATATCGGAAATAATCACTGCAATCTAGCCAATCAGGTCATCTTCCAGGCCGGCTCGCAAACCCGCCGCTTCGATCTGGTGATGTTTGTGAATGGCATTCCGCTGGTAATCGGCGAAGCCAAAACTCCCACCCGTCCGGCCATCTCATGGGTAGATGGCGCGGTACAGGTGCAGGATGATTATGAGGTCAACGTGCCAGCGTTCTTTGCGCCGAATGTATTTTCATTTGCCACTGAAGGGAAAACCTATCGCTATGGCGCTATCCGGCAGCCGCTGGAAAGCTGGGCACCATGGCGTGAAGAAGATAACAATGAATATTCCGGTTTGAATGAACTGCAAACCGCTGCGCTGGGCATGCTGCGCCCGGCGATCATTCTGGATATTCTCAAAAACTTCACCCTGTTTGCCACTGACAAGAAACATCGCAAGACCAAGGTCATTTGCCGCTTCCAACAATATCACGCTGCCAATCAGATCGTCGAACGGGTAGTGCTGGGTCGGGTGAAGAAAGGCTTGATCTGGCATTTTCAGGGGTCAGGCAAATCATTGCTGATGGTATTTGCCGCGCAGAAACTGCGCATGCATCCGGCGCTGAAAAATCCTACCGTGCTGATCGTGGTGGATCGTATCGATCTGGATACGCAGATTACGGCTACGTTTAACGCGGCGGATGTTCCCAACCTGATCTCAACCGATAGCCGTGAAGAACTGCGCACCCTGTTGGCTCAGGATGTGCGCAAGGTGATTATCACCACCATCCACAAGTTTGGCGAAGCGGACGGGGTTCTGAATAACCGCGATAACATTATTGCCCTGGTGGATGAAGCTCACCGCACCCAGGAAGGCGACCTGGGCAGGAAAATGCGCGCAGCATTGCCCAATGCGTTTCTGTTCGGCATGACCGGTACACCCATCAACCAGCGCGACCGCAACACGTTCTTTGCGTTTGGCGCCGAAGAGGATGAGAAAGGCTATCTGAGTCGTTACTCTTTTGAGGAATCCATCCGCGACCAGGCCACCCTGCCCTTGCGCTTTGAATCCCGCCTGGTTGAGTTGCGCGTGGACAAACAATCCATTGATGAAGCCTATGCCAATCTGACCGGTCATTTATCCGAAGCCGATCAGGCGAACCTGGCGCGCCAGGCTGCGCGCATGGCGGTATTGGTCAAAGCGCCGGAACGCGTGCAGCGCATCGTATCGGATATCGTGGATCATTATCAGGAAAAGGTGGAACCCAACGGCTTTAAGGCGATGGTGGTTACCTTTGACCGCCAGGCCTGTGTTCTGTATAAAAAAGCCATGGATGAAATCCTGCGCCCGGAAGCCAGTGAAATTGTGATGAGCGTTTTTCACAATGAGACGGAATACAAAGCCTACGACCGCAGTAAAGAAGAAGAGGAAAGATTGCTCGACCGTTTCCGCGATCCGGCAGATCCGTTAAGGTTCCTCATTGTGACTTCACGCCTTTTGACCGGGTTTGATGCCCCTATTCTGCAGGTGATGTACCTGGACAAGCCGATGAAGGAACACAATCTGCTGCAGGGCATCTGCCGCGTAAATCGTCCCTATCCCGGCAAGGATTATGGCTTGATTGTGGATTACATTGGCGTTTTCGATGATGTGGCTCGAACGTTGGCCTTTGACGAAGCCAACATGCAGCAGGTGATTACCAACCTGAAGGCGCTGCATGCGCAGCTTCCTGAAGCGATGCAAACCTGCCTGGCATATTTTCCTAATGTGGATCGCACCCTCGGTGGATGGGAAGGGCTGGTGGCAGCCCAGGCGTGCCTGCCGGATAACGAAACGCGGGACAAATTCGCCGGCGACTTTTCATTACTTTCACAACTTTGGGAGGCGATATCGCCGGACCCGGTGCTTTCGGATTATGAAGATGATTATCGCTGGTTAGGCCAGGTGTATGAGTCTGTGAAGCCGCCCAGTGGCAGCGGTAAGCTGCTCTGGCATGCACTGGGAGCCAAGACCCTGGAATTGATCCACGAGAACGTTCATGTCGAACGCGTTCGGGATGACCTGGACACATTGGTCATGGACGCGGATTTCCTGGATGAACTGCTTGGAGAACGCGATCCAGAGAAGATCCGCGAGGTGGAAATCAAGGTCATCGCACGCATCCGAAAGCATGGCAATAATCCAAAATTCATTGCGCTCGGAAAGCAGCTTGAAGATCTGAAGAACCGCATGGAACAAGGACTGGTCAACAGTCTGGATTACCTGAAACAACTGCTTGAAATCGCCCGTAAAGTGTTGCAGGCGGAAAAGGATGTGGACCCGGAAGAAGAACGCCAATCCGCCAAGGCAGCATTAACCGAGCTATTCAATGAAACCAAGACAACTCAGAACTCCGGTTATCGTTGAACGCATCGTAGCCGATATTGACGAGATCGTCCGCAATGTTCGCTTCCCCGGTTGGCAGCAAACCATTGCCGGCGAGCGGGAGGTCAAGCAAGCGTTACGCAGGGTGCTGTTGAAATACCAGTTGCACAAAGAGCAGGAGTTGTTTGATAAAGCGTACGGGTATATCAAGGAATATTATTGATGAAACAAGATGTGCATACGCTGTAATCACTGATACAACAAATCAATTTTGACATCCTATTTAATCTTCTTAATGGGTTTGTCTTTCCAGAACGATGGGTTTGATTTACTGGAGCATAACAATTTTGAGGAGTAAATTATGACAATCTCTCCAACAGATTTAAAAGCTCTCTTACAAAAATCCGGAAATAGGTGCGCTTTTCCAGGTTGTCCATCTATGCTGACAGTGCAAGAAAGTGATGACAGCACCGTTATACTGAGTAATGTAGCTCATATTGTTGCACAACGAGAGGATGGCCCCAGAGGAAAGTTCGCATTACCTTTGAACCGCAGAGATGAAGAAGGCAACTTGATGCTGCTTTGTCCTGAACATCATAAAATTATTGATAATAAACCACAATTGTATACTGTCGAGCGATTACGGGGAATGAAAGAGGATCACGAAAAACTTGTTCAGACTGCATTAGGTAATGCCATTGATAAGACAACAAAAAGAGATCAGTTTTTTGATAGGTATCCTATAGAAAGCGTTTATTCGTCTCTTCTTGAAGTTATAAAGACCCCTGTATATATCTACCAATCTACACCCACAAAAGATGCTATCGCGAACTACGCGATTGAGCAGTTGCCATTGTTTACTCAACCAGACATTCATCTTCCATATATCCTCAAGGAGGATAGACTATACACATTTCAGGATCCCAGGAATGCCGATAGCCCCTTCCATAAGGTCGTAGAATTAAATTCCGTTAGGCAGATAGCATCACGTAAATGGTGGGATGATCCTGTCAAGTCTCGTTGGTTTGTTGAACTACTAAATATCACCCTCCAAATTTTTACTTCTCAAAAGGGCTTAGTGTACGATCCTGATCATTACAGATATTACTTTGTGCCTGATCAACCTGGCCAGCCTAAAGATATAGAATATAAGCCTCTAAATCAAAATGTTGCAAAGAAACATGTGGTTTGGCAGCCAATCACAAAAAAGACCGGACTGCCAAAATCCTATTGGCTGCACCGCTCAATCAGCCTTCGCTCCTATTATGTGTCATCTGGTCGGTGGTGCCTTGCACTCAGGCCGGAATTTCGAGTGACAAAAGATGGCAACTTGCCTTTTGATTCTGAAAAAATTGGTGCTAAAGTTACGCGGAAGAAAAGTAAGATGTTCAATTACGATCTATTGGGGGAAATAAATTTCTGGAGGAGTTTTCTTGGTAACAACGAACCAAGAATCGTTATAGATCTTGGCTCTTCTTCCCTTGTTATATCTACAACTCTTCTTTCTGGTGATATCAATTGGCCGGGTATTCCAGAAAAATACGCGAGAACATTTACTAATGTTGAATATGCAGAGGATTTATTTACGTGGGCAAAACTGCAGAATGTTCTTGAAAATGAGGAATTATTCGACGATCTTGACGAGGGGGCAGAAGATGATATTGATGAATAACCAATCAATGGAACCGATAATCAAGTGTCAATACTTTGAAGAACCTTTACTACAATTTGCAGATGGTAGAGAACATATTGATCCCAAAATTGGGATATCTAGATATGGTCCAAAATCTTATAGCCCAAAACGCAAGCACCCCGATACGGTACGCATAGGGTTTATTGGAAGCGCTGACACAATCAATTCTGCGAAGAGCTGGCTGAAAAAAACTTCTGAAGGCGTTTTATGTGACGAAGATCACGTCGAATTTCCAGGTTACATGGAAGACCGCGGGTTTTTCTCAAGATTTAATTTTTGATCAAGATTGGAATGGTCAACTTACGCAAAAGGAAATAGAAAAAATTTTGGAGAAGAAACCTAAAGAGAGATTTGAGTTTCTGTTAGGAATATTAGAAGAAAAACTCGATTTATTGTCAAAAAAAGACCAGCCACCACAATACATTATTGTGGCATTGCCTGACAACATATACGGAAAATGCAAGGGTGTTGATTACCGAGATCAAGAAAAAGGATTAGTGCACAGGGATCTTCGCAGGGCATTCAAAGCACTAGCGATGAAGTATCAGATACCCACACAATTCCTTCGGCAACAGACTATTGACGGTAGGGAAAAAGATGATCCATCCAAAGTAGCGTGGAATTTTTTTACTGGTCTCTATTTTAAAGCTGGTGGAATCCCTTGGGGGCCAATTGGATTGACACCTGGGACCTGTTATGTGGGAATTGCGTTCTATCGTCCCCTCGGATCAAAATTTAATTCCATGCAAACAAGTCTTGTTCAGGCATTTGACGAACATGGTGATGGTCTTATTCTTAGAGGACCTGAATTCCAGTGGAACTCATATCGAATGAATTCCAGATCTCCGCATTTAAACGACAGGGACGCAAGTAATTTAATCAATATTGTTTTGGACCGGTATGAGAAAGAAATGGGACAAACTCCTCAACGAGTAGTTATTCATAAATCTTCTACGTTTTGGCCGGGAGAAAAAGATGGATTCAAGCAAGCTCTAGGCCAACGAGTAAAAAAATTTGATTTGATGTCATTTGATACCCGACAGAGTCATATTCGCTTACTTACAACAAGTAGCTACCCACCCTTACGTGGCACTCAATTCATGGTAGGCGACATGGATTTCCTTTATACAACAGGATTTATATCAGAGTTAGGACAATCTCATGTTCTACATGTACCTTCGCCTATTCTAATCACTGACCATGTTGGGCAAGACACACCGAGAGAAACACTTCTAAAGGAAGTGCTCATAATGACCAAAATGAACTGGAATTCATCACGGCTGGGTGGAAAAGCACCGATTACTCTGCGATTCTCAGATATCGTCGGAGAGATTATGAGGGAAATTCCTTCTGACCGTGAACCAATGCCACAATTTAAATTCTATATGTAGTCGGGGTCAATCTCGAGCTTTTACCAGTAGTTTGAATGGCAGATTGTTCTTAATCCAGGGCAACCACGATCGGTTGAGTCAGTCTTTTTGTGAAGCCCATGGCGTGACCCTGATTAAAAATTCATTCATGGTTGAATTAGAAAATCAAATGAGGCTGATCTTTTCACACCGTCCGATTGTTCCTTTGGATGATGGATGGATCAACCTACATGGTCATATTCATAATGTTCCACCGCCTCTTGAGGGTTCTAACTTGGGACCCGACCATATCAATATGAGCGTTGAGGTCAGGGAGTATCGTCCCTGGAGGTTGGGTGAACTTCTCAAAACCAACAGGGACCATCCAACAGAGAACGATGTGTCACTCCGTTGACCCGTTCCCCCTTAAGACTCTAGGGGATCGAAGTGGCAAGAACGAAGTGCCACACCGTTCCCCCCTGTTATAGAGATATTTGTTACACAAAAAAAGCGGGGGATTTGTTTGTACCAAAAAACATCCAGTTTACAACCGCTTGATCGAAAGATTTGATCTGTTTTTTAACTTTATATTGGAGCCCACCTTGGGGGAAAATTAACTTTAGAAATGAGCCCACCTGGACATTACAATCTCCGGTAATTCATTACCGGAGGCAAGGAGATGAGAACGGTGGACGACTACGAAAGGATACGCAAAGCGTATCACATCGAGGGACTCAGCATACGAGAGATTAGCCGACGGTATAAGCACAGTCGCCGGTTAGTTCGCAAAGCACTGGAACATCCCATACCTGAGAAGTATCACCTTGGGCAAGAGAAGAAGGCGAAAGTTTTAGGGCAATATCAGCACCGCATTCTGGATCTGCTGGACGAAAGCGAAAAACTGCCTCGCAAACAACGGTACACCGCCCACAAGATTTACGAGATGGTGGAAAAGGAAGGCTATACCGGCTGCGAAGGCAATATTCACAATTTCATCTGCCGAACTAAGAAGAAGTTAGAAGCAGGCAAAGCTTACCTGCCGCTGGAGTATGATGCGGGGAAGGATGGCCAGGCCGATTGGGGTGAGGCAGTGGTGATCCTGGCAGGGGCTGAGGTCAAGGTTCAGTTTTTTGTAATGCGGCTGAACTATTCACGGGTGCGGTTTGTGAAGGCGTATCCGTTTCAGAAACAGGAAGCCTTTCTGGACGCGCATGAAGCCGGATTTCACTTCATTGGGGGTATTCCCCACCGGATTACGTATGACAATCTGAAAACGGCCGTTTTTCGCATTCTTGAAGGGCATAACCGTCAGGAACAAGAAGCCTTCAAAGCCTTTCGCAGCTATTATCTATTCGACAGCCACTACTGCACTCCAGCCCAGGGGCATGAAAAAGGAGGAGTGGAGAGCGATGTGGGCTACGCCCAGCGCAACTTTTTCTCACCGCTTCCCAGGGTCAAGGACTATGACGAGCTGAACCAACTCCTGCTGGAACGCTGCAAGCAGGATGTGGACCGACACATCCGTGGGCACGAAGCTCCGGTGTCCGAGCTGTGGGAAGTGGACAAGGTGCATTTGCTGCCGTTTCCCAAGCAAGATTATCCGGCTTGTGAAACCCGCTGTCAACGACAATTAGATATTCCCATCAGCGACAATTAGAAATGCCCATAACAGAAGGCATATAAACGTATGCCTTTTTCGATAGCCTGCTTCCGCCGGAGCCGTCCCGCTGCGCAGAAAAGGCCGCGGAGACGAGCACCGTCAAGGGGGGCAGTTTGGGTTTTCTCCCTTGACAGAGCGCAGTCGGAGCGGCATACTGCGCAAAGCGGGACGGCGGAGGCGGAAGCAGGCGGCCTGCTTTTGCTGGTGAGTCCTGTGGCAGCATGGCAGGGGACATTTCAGGGGGTCTCCTGAAGACGTTTGGCAGCTTCATCGGCTCTGTGGCTGGACATCTCCTTTCCGAATTCGACGATGATACTGTGGTGGACGACGCGGTCGATGGCAGCAGCGGTGGTCATGGGGTTTTTGAAGATTTGATCCCATTGGGAGAAAACCAGGTTGGAAGTAATGACCACACTGCGGCGTTCATATCGCTCGGCTAGCAAGGTAAAGAGGACTTCCATTTCTTCGGGGGATTGCTGAACATAACCGATATCATCCAGGATGAGCACCTCGAAGCGGTCGAGGCGGCGTAGCTCATGTTCGAGGAGCAGGTCGCGTTTGGCGCGCAGCAGGCTATCCACCAGGCGGTAGGTCGGGGTGAAGAAGACACTGCGGCCGATGTTGACCAGTTCGTGGCCAACGGCGGCCACAAAGTGCGTTTTCCCACGGCCGGGTAAACCGAAGACCAACAGGTTGTCGGCGCGGTCCACGAACTCGCCGGTGCATAATTGGGGCAGCAGGCGACGAAGTCGCAAGGGAAGATACCCCTGGTCAAAGGTCGCCAGGGTCTTTTCGACCGGCAGATGGGCCGCATCCTGCAGGCGTTCGATGCGCCGTTGGCGACGACCTTCCATCTCCTGTTCGAGTAGTTCGCCCAAGAATTTTTCCGGCGACCAGTTTTCGTTGGTAGCGCTAGCCAGGAGTTCTTCAACCACCTGTACAGCGGTGGGCATGTGTAAGGTGCGCAAGTGCTCTCGAATGGTCTCAAGCGGAGACATGGCGTGCCTCCGGGCTCAAGAATTGGTCATAGAGGGTCAGGTTGACAGGGTTGACTGGTAAGTCAGGGATCGCTGTTGGCGTCGGCTGAACTAATTCGGCCACGGTTTGGTCATCCCAGTTCTGACCGGATGTCAAAAGCATCTCCAGCGCTGCAGCCACATCCGTCTCCAACCCGCCTGCCGCCAGTTTGAGGATCCGCAGATAGGTCAGATCTGCTTTTCGGGCTGAATAACGTGCTTGGAGCGCCTCCCAGGCCTGGCGGAAGACCGCTCGCGGGAAAAGATCGTCTCGGTAGCGGTAATTGCGAAATCCGCCCGGCTTGCGCAGCAAGCTGTCGATCACGTGGTGGTAGTTAATGCTGTAATGTTGCACTCCCGTCTGGCGGGGCAAGGTCTCCACCCGTTGGTTGGCATACCACACCTCAATCTGCCATTCGAACACCTTCACGGTCACTCGTTTGCTCTTCAAGCCGCTCGGTACGGTGTAGCCGTTCGAACCGACCCGCAAGATGCCATTCGAGCCGACCCGAACATTCAACTCCCGCACCTCAGGCCAGGGAGCTACCGTCAGGGGTTGCATCACGGCCAGCTCTTCGGCTAGCTTTACCCGACGCCGGGCATTACGTTGCTCCATGATCCCCCACAAAAACGCTTCGTAGGTTTCCAAACTCTCAAAATCCCGGCTGCCCCGCAACAGCAAATGCTGTACGACAGTGCGTTTGAACCCGCCGTTCGATGATTCGATGTCGCCGTTCTCATTGGGGCTGTTGACATGGATCGTGCGCGGCTCCATCCCAAAATGCGTCAGCAACTGCAAATATTCGGCGTTGAATCCACGCTCTTCCGGGCTCCGGTCACGTTGGTTGGGTCCCAAGTTGTGGGTGGCGGCCGTTGTATTATCGGTCTGGTGGATCTTGGGCACATGTCCCAGTTTCATCAAGGCGCTTTGCAGTCCCAACCGGATTGCCAGCAGTGATTCTGATTGCACCACGCGTCCCCATTCCCAATTTGAATAAGGCAGTACGCTATGGATAACCAGGTGTTCAAACGCTTCTCCCTGCAAACTGATCCCCAGATTATTCATCCAGGTCCCATCTGTTTGCAGTACTTCACCCGGCTGGTGCACCTGATCCAGGGTGAGGGTGGGGTTGCCATTCAATACCCGCCACTCGTTTACCCGACGTTGCAAGGTGCGCAACTGCCCTTCCTGGTATTTCTCCGGCTGCCGTTCGCACAACCATTCAAACAGCGTCTTGGCTTCCAATTCAGGCGCATCCTTCAACATCTTTTCCAGTTCGTCCCATTCCGCTTCAAATGGGTCGGTCCGAGTGCGATAGCTCCGCGGCTGTTTCAGTTCACTCGGTAGTTTTCCCAACTGTTCATATTTCCTGACAGTCTTACAGCTGCTCAGGTTTGCCTTCGCAGCCGCTTGTTCTTGGGTATGCCCTTGGTTTCGTTCTCTCATGATAATCCTCACCTGGGCGTCGTTAGCTGTCATGCACTACTCCATGTTTTTGGAGTAGTTTACTCCGGCTATCGACCACCTCTTGGTGGGTATTTCTAATTGTCGTCAGGGGGTAATTCTAATTGTCGTTAACCGAACCCGGCCGGTGAAAGCCAACTCATACAGCCAGGTAGTCTTTGAGACCAACCGCTACTCTGTGCCTCACACCTTTGCGGGAAAACAGTTGGTCTTGCGCGCGTTCCCTTTCAAGATTGAGGTGCTGTCTCTAGAAAACGTAATTGCCATTCACCGGCGCTGTTTTGGACGAGAGCAGGACGTTTTTGACCCGTTACACTACCTCACACTGCTGGAACAGCGACCAGGAGCATTTGAACACACTTTACCCCTGCGCCAATGGCGCAAGAAATGGCCAGCCACCTACGAACAACTGCTGACCGGGTTACAGCAAAGCAAACCAGAAGGACAGGGTATCCGAGAGTTCGTCGCTATCCTGAAACTGCATCAGGCTCATTCTACCGACCTGGTTGAACGTGCCGTGGAAGCGGCGGTTCACACGGGCATGCTGAACCTGGATGGGGTTATGTATCATCTACAACGGCTTTCCATTCCCTCGCCTTCGACCAATCCGCTCGATTTGAGCCATCTTCCACAACTGGCAGATATTGGCTGCCAGCCGGTGAATTTACAGGTATATAACCAATTATTGGGGGTGAGGTAATGGAACGCAATCCCTTGCTGGAAACTTACCTGCGCCAACTTCATCTGCCCGCTTTCGTCCAGCAGTACCTGCCGTTTGCCGCCGATGCGGCCCAGAAAAATCTGGATTATCCGCGTTACCTGTTAGCCCTGGCCGAGCAGGAAATCCACACCCGCGAGCAAAACCGCATCGAGCGTCGCATAAAGGCGGCTCATTTCCCGGTTCTCAAAGAGCTGGCAGACTTTGACTTCTCGGCATTACCCAGCCTCAACAAGGCTCGCATCCTGGACCTGGCGCGGGGAGAATACATTACCAAACACGAAACCCTGATTTTCATTGGAAACCCGGGACTGGGGAAAACACACCTTTCTATCTCACTTGCTTTGGCTGCCTGCCGACAGGGGCGCCGGGTGCGTTTTTGGACCGCAGCCGGACTGGTGAATGAGCTGCTGGCGGCTCAGGAAGAAAACCGCCTTCACCGGATGATCGCTCTGGCCCACAAGCAAGACTTGATCGTGCTGGACGAGCTGGGGTTTATCCCCTTTACCCCAAACGGCGCACATGCTTTGTTCACTTTCTGCTCAGAGCTGTATGAACGTAACGCCATGATCGTGACCACCAATCTTCAGTTTGCCAATTGGATTCAACTCTTCGGCGATGAACGCCTGACCGCGGCCCTACTTGATCGTTTGACGCACCACGCTCATATCGTTGAACTCACCGGCGAGTTTTTCCGCTTCCGCCAGCGTATGCAAGAGAAAGAGTAATATGGGTTTATCGCTTTTGGGGACTACCGGCAGGGCAGAAAAGAAGAGGGCAGAGAACTGCTTCTCTGCCCTGCCGTATAGTCGCTCGTGTCGGCGCTCAGGTCGCTCCCCAGCGTTGCCCTATCCTCCGCACGAGCATCCCTATTTTATCATCCCAGGAGGTGGGTTCATTTCTAAAGTTAAAAAGGGCGCATTTCTAAAGTTAAATTTTTTGGTACAATTGGCAAAGGTGGGTGCATTTTTGAAGTTAAAATGGGCTCCTTTTTCAAGTTAAAAAACATTGATCCAGAATAACGCAGAATTATTGCAGTTGCCCTCGGCAAAAAGTGACCATTTTCCCGCGTTTCTTCTTCAGTTGATATTTCCTACCTCACCATCAGAAAGACCGCTTTAGAAACCGTCCAGTTGAATCAACGTCAGCAGCAGGGTCTGCGTCAACGTCTGCGGCGTGTCAGCAAGGCGTCTGCGTCATGTCAGCCTGGACGCAGACGGTGTTAATTGCCGATAATCAATCGTAGGGTTTTTCTGGATTACAGCAAAATGGCTATTTGCATAAAGAGGGTGGCTTTGCTTCTACCACAAACAAAATCCTTTTCAGTTAAATTGACGGTTTACAAATTAATTTATTTATGCTATTATGTAAACTGAAAGGGAAAAGGAGGCGGCCATGACCATCGGAGGGCGTATCAAACAGGCTCGGAAAGCGGGCAATTTTTCTTTGCGAAAACTGGCGGAAGAAATTGGGGTCAGCGCCATGGCGATTTCAAAATATGAGCGGGATCAGGATGTGCCCAGCTCCGGCGTTCTGCTACGGCTGTCTCAGGCTTTACAGGTCAAGGTGGATTTCTTCTTTCGCCCGAGTACGGTCTCTGTTCAACTTCAGGCCTACCGAAAACACGCTGTGCTGGGTGTCAAAGAGCAGGAAGCCATCCAGATGCGAATCCAAGATTGGGTGGAGCGTTATCTCGAGGTTGAAAGTCTTTTCCCGGAAGAACAACATGCGGCTAACCTCCCCCTGCACAAAGTGACCTCTCTGGATGAAATTGAAACTATAGCGCTTGAATTACGCGATCGCTGGAATCTTGGTTATGATGCAATTGAAAACCTGGTCCAGTTGTTGGAGGACCGGGGAATCAAGGTGGGGATTATCTCTGGTTTCGAGCATTTTGACGCATGCACTTTCAAGGTCGATGGCGATCCGGTAATCGTAACCAAAGGCGAATTATCAGGCGACCGGCAGCGATTCAATTTAGGTCATGAACTGGGACACTTGATCCTGGATGTTCAGGGCAACCTCAAGCCAGAACAGGCTGCTAATCGGTTTGTCGGGGCTTTCCTTGTGCCGGCTGCAACGGCTCGCTTTGAACTCGGTGCCAACCGGACGGATCTGAACATCAACGAGTTGCACATGCTTAAGCTTAAATACGGCTTAAGTATGCAAGCCTGGATTTACCGTGCCAAGGATCTTTCCATTATTTCTGAAAACACCGCAGCGCGTTTATTCCAGCAGTTCCGCGTCAATGATTGGCATCGCCAGGAACCAGGAAAACCTTATCCATCTGAAACGCCCATGCGGATGGAACGGTTAATTTATCGCGCTTTGGCTGAGGATTTGATCTCACGGTCAAGGGCACAGGAATTGTTAGGCAAGCCATTACAACTAGGGTGGGAGATGGAGGCGCTGCAGCAAAATGACCTTGCCATCCGTTCTGGTAACTGATACGAATATTTGGATCGACCTCGAGAACGGCAAGATTTTAGCCGATGTTTTCCGTCTTCCATACCAATTCTTCACCACCGATTTTGCGGTCGGAGAGTTTATACATCCTGGGTGGGCACACCTTCACGATCTGGGATTGCAAACTTATGGTCTTGAACCTGAATATGTGCTCGAATTAGTCCGATTACGGCAAATCCATCACCAATTATCAGCCATCGATCTGGCTGCTTTATTACTTGCCAGGGCATTGGATGCAAGTTTGGTGACCGGTGACCGAAGCCTTAATGAACTTGCCAAAGCGCAGGAGGTACCGGTTCACGGGGTGCTATGGATATTGGATGAAATGGTGATCCACCATGTTCTTAAAGAATACCAGGCAGCTATTGCCCTCCGGGAAATGCTCGATCAAGGGGCAAGACTGCCAGATGGTGAATGTCAAAAGCGTTTTGATCGTTGGTCATCTTGACCAGAAAGGATATTGGAATAATTTATCAGGTAAGATGTTTCTCTGGTAATACTTCAGATGGAACTCTTTAATACTGTCTTCATGTTGAGGGTACTCTCATTTACGAGGACACCAAGATGTGTAGACCAGCGGGGATGCGATTAATATTCATTTGAGTATAATTAAAGTAGGTTCCCTGTAATAGGAAAATATCAGCCAAAACAAACTCGAGAAGCCTTTCGTTAAATGTAATTATTATCATCATAACAGCATGAATACAGGACTAATATTGAATAAACGAGTGAGGGAGGGGGGATGAAATTGTTTGATTTTTTTACGAAGCTAATCAAAACAGTAGCAAAGTTATTTTTCCCTGAAAAATACCACAAATTATTGAACCGTAGCGATGCAAAACCCACCCAACCTCGGACTGGTGATGTTCATCCTATTGGAACTCATCCGTTAAGAATTCCACCTGCTGCTCCACCGGCGAATAACGCAAATGGAGTGCATAAGAAACCTGAATTGGAACCTGTCAAGTCGGTAGTAACCGAAGACAGTGTATTTGAAGGGCGCGAGCCGCTACCTGCAGCGCCGGATGACTATAAACCCGCAGATGTGCAAGAACCTACGTCGCTGCCACTCGAATTGGAAGTAGAAGTAGTTGAGGGAGTAGAAGACCACGGATACGTACCAACTGATATTGAGTTCAGTGATCCACAAGTTATCGAAGCACCCATTATGGACGTTGAAAGGCCGGCGCCCGACCTGGACGAGCCAGAAAATATCAACATCACAAATTTCAATGAGACTGAGCAACAATCAACCGAGGTGAAGTTACGCGAGACCATCAATGAAGAAGGTACTGATCTCCAACATGCCGAATCGCAGGTTATTGATGTAGAGGAACCGTCATCACAGTTGATCGAGCAAAAAACAGGCATGATAGTGGAAAAAGGAGACCCTAATTCAAATGATATAGAGCTGGTGATTTCGGAAGTTGGTGATGAGATTCCCCCGGTAGATTTAAGCGAACTGGAAATAGCCAAAGCAGCCAGTGAAGAAGGTTCCGAAACAATTGATGAATTACCGATCATTGAAATTGATAAAGATGAAAAACCGGACGTTGAAGATAATTTCGAGGACGAAGAAGGTATAGAAGACGAGACTGGTGGATATGAAGATGATGCTTATGGCGAAGTTGAAGTCGAAGGTTCAGGTGTTTTAAGCCCAAAATCTTCGGTACCTCGTGAGGCAAGGAAAGACAGAGAAAAAACGCGAAAGAAAAGCACGCAATCTCCTTTCGATAGATGGGCCATGTTAGTCTATGAGCTTACCGAGGAAAAACCAGATGTGGATGCATTCATTCGGAAACTTGAGGCAGATGACCTGGATGATATTTTTAATCTGGAAATAAATCAACTTGAAAAACATTTCTTTGAAGCCCTGAAACGATATGAATACATTGGCGAAATGCCTTTTTCAGAAAACGCCTATAAGAAGTTGATTGAATATCTGCGCCTAAATGCCCGAAAAAATGGGAAGATTAATCCCCGTTGTACATTGCCCACCCTGTTTTCAGTAAGTATGGTTTTTTGCGCCCGGTATTCTGATACTGAAGCCAGAGAGTTTTGGAAACCTTTTGCGCAGCAGGTTTGGGGATGCGAACCGTCTCAGTATTTTCAGAATATTTGCCGGCAGCTTTTTGCCTACAGTCGCGAGTATTTGCATCGCAGCCTTAACCTTTCCTTCACTATTCAAAATCAAGGCGATGTCGTTCGACCAGTCTATCAGCATGCCATCATACCAAGTTACTTGCAAAATTATTTCGCTGAATGGCTGGTGAATAACTTTGAGAGTATTCTGCAATATCCAGCAGAAAAATTACCAATGATTCTGCAATATGAGAAATCTTTGGATTATGTTCCCAGACGGTTGAGAAATTTTATCCGCGGCGAGGAAACAAAAGATACAGCTGCTCGTCTGATAGCTCGTATGTCAAATGCGATAAGGCTGTTCCACGAGGTAGAGCAAACAGAAGCGGTTGAATCGGTTATGAGTTCATCCATCGAGAAATCTCTTTGGGAGGTTATTTACAAAAAGCTAATCGATGACCAATCTCATATTGTGAAACTTCGAAGAATCACACCACGGTTAGAATGGCTCTGGGATCTTGAGGGTGATGACATCATTCTCAACCTTTCCAATATTCGGTCTAGCCAGAACGATAAACCTGATAGCGTAACATGGGCTGAAAAAGATGCGAAGTACCTAAAAGGAAATGAAGTTCTATTTAAGATCTATCCATGGAAGATGAAGTCGGGCGACTGGGAGGTTGACCCAATAAGAATTCCGGCGGAAGGCCCTTTGGATGGCAGCATTCTGGTTCTTTCTGAAAATTTTGATCTTGATGAACCTAAACAGAGCCAGTTCCGCCAAGTAATTTTTGAACGCACTGTACCGCTACTACAAAAGCCAGTACTTTTTTTCCGCGTGAATCCTCAAAGAAATGTCGGCGTCCAGAAAGAACAGATCGATTCCGATGGCTCATGGATGATCGTTTCTAGTGAAGATATTCATATTACTGACAGCGCTGGAAATAAGGTTCAGGCAAGTTCTCTGAACATACCTTACCGTTTGCGGGATTCCGGTTTCATCCAGGCGGGAATATACACTGTTCAGCTCCCGGTAACGGTTCATCTCGGTGAAAAATCCTTAGTATTTGAGGGGACTGAAGATCAACAGCAGATCAACCCATTTCTCCGTGGAATAGAAAAAGTTCCAGGACTGTCGGCAGACATTCCCCCGATTTTCCTCTCGCCAAATATCAATTTCTTGTTTTCAATTAACCCTGATTCCCATCACCTTCGGCGAACATGGTTGTTGATTCACCGTAATGGCAAGTTTTTACAATCCATCTTATTAACAGACCTGATGAGCCAGGGCAAGATGAGGATAGATGAAAATCTTTGTGAAGTAGATTTAACGCCGTTTCTAGAGCAATCAGGAGTTTATAGTATTAGCCTCCTGCACAACATGAAGTCGCTGCTTGAAGAGCCGGTTCAATTTGCTTGGTTGCCTGAAGATGTTGAAATCATTGGGCCAAGCCCGGACGATTGTTACTCTCCCCTCAACCCGCTTCAGGTGACCATCGGTGGAGTTTCTGAAGGACAGGTTGTCCCCACTCCTGATGAGAAGAGCAAAATCATCACTGAGGGAAATACAGTGAGGATCGAATGGAAATTGATCAGGAACCCACATTGCCGATTTGATTTATTATGGCAGGGTTCACTGATTCATTTCAAATGGAATATTGATCGGGTTTCAGCCTGGATAGAGGGAGGTGGAGATAAGAGCCAGGTGTTTGAAGACCAAGCAAAAACCGTTATGTTGCAGGTGCGCGGTCGACCGAAAGAGGAATTTTCCTGGATTGTAGGAGAGTTGGGGAAACAGCGATACACACGATTGAACGCCAAAGGTGAGTATCAAGCAAATCTATTGGAAACCGAAGTACGAGATATGCTTTTTGAAGATAATCTAGCGAAGTCTAGCGTTTCAATCGCTATTCGCGGTTATACCTGGAAACTCTTTGATTACTATAGAAAACTGAACGTTGAAATTACCAACGTCAACTATGTGAGGCCTGAGTTAGAAATTTCATTGACACAAGTCCGGAAACTTCGCGGTGCCTATACAATTCAAGTTCGTCATACTTCGAACCAGTCAAAGCCTGAAAACCTATCTGTCATTGAAGTACTCGAAGATACTCTTACTTTTCAGGTGGACTTGAATCCGGGTCAATTTCGGATTGATGTCCTCCTTTTTGATACGCTTATTCACTCTTCTGCCTCATTCCAAGTTGATGAAGAACCAGAACCAATCAAAGAAAACAACACAAATGTCCAGGTTTTTGATAATTATGGTTCTTCTGAGCATCTTTTCAGAGTAATAACCGCGACGAGCCGGGAACTGCTCAACCGGAGTTATGACAAGCTACTTATAACACCTGCAATTGAACAATTACAACTGATTCATACACCAGATGAATGGCTTACAAATACACGTTGGAACGATGGACTCAAACGTTTATTGCCTTCCTGGGCTGTGCTGATGTACCCACTCAGGTTTACGACTAAGAATCACCGAAGGATTTTACACGTCTTCCCAGAAAAAGTTGCTTATGGTGGGAGAGCAGGTAGAGGATATATCGAACTAAAGCTCTCTGAAGAAAAAATGCGAATTTCTGCCTCCTGGAGGCCAGGGAAAGATCCGGATTATTCCGAATTGTGGATGGGGATCTCTCAAGATCAGAATGTAAAATTTTTCAGCGAATTAGATCAGGACGATTTATGGCCCGCATATCAATGTAGAGATTGCGGAACAATCGTCGCTTCTAAGGATGGTACTTATTTAAAACTTCCACCAAGCTTGGTTCGGTTGCACCTGCATGGCTTTGAGCGAAAACTAAATGAGCAATTTATTGATACAGTTTATGACAATCAGAATATTGTTGAGGTAAGCTTTACACAATATAAAGACAAACCCCTCCAGCACGCTTATTGGGCAAAAGAGGTGGTTTTTAATAATTACATGCAATTCTTAATTGAAGGAAAAATCAGGTCGATTTACGGTGACTTGGAACAACCGATAAATTTATTTAAGAATATTGATTATGGCCTCGCAGTAAGTGACCTCTTTGAGCACCTGCAACTACCAGCAACTCAAAAGTTACTGGAGTATTCGAATGAAATTGACCGATTGGATCAGTTCATCGAAGATGAGTGCCCAAATCAGCCAGCCTTCAACGCAATGCAACGACTGATGAAGTACGTGTATGCAGCGACTAGCCCTTTTAACATTCCTGGGAACGTTTTATCCCTGGCGATGGTGTTACGACTAAAAGCCAATCAGCCTCAGGTTTACAGCAATTTATTGGCCAATCTTGGTATTTCAGAAAGCATTCTGGTGGATATTTTGAGAAATACGGCACAGGGTTGTCCAAAAATGCTCGAATGGTCTATTGCCTGGGCGGAACTTTTTTATGTGCATGCAATTTCATAGGAAAGTAAGGAAGTAATGAACGCAGTAAAAATTACGCAAGCCCTCAAACAAGCTCTGGTTGATTACTTGATGACCACATTTGATGCCAACAAAGACGGTAATGAGCCAGAGTTGGCAAGAAAAATCCGTGAAAGCTTTGAATATCCCAGGGCTTTATTTACAGGTCCGTTCTTGGAATTAATTTATCCATACGTTCGCAACGCAAGTCTAATGGACTTATGTGATCAAGGTGTATTGTCAAAAAAAATATTGTCAATGCCCTGTTTTTCTCTTCCCAAACCTGAACCGATCCCACTTGATGCGCTTCTCTATTCGCATCAAGCGAAGGCGATAAAAAAATTATGTGTCGAGAATAAAAGCATCGTAATTTCTTCAGGAACAGGCAGTGGTAAAACTGAATGTTTTTCAATTCCTATTGTCAACGATTTGCTTGAGGATGATACCCCTGGTGTACGCGCCTTGTTGGTGTACCCTCTTAATGCGCTAGTTAATGACCAGATGGAACGCTTGCGGGTGATGCTGAAAGGCACTTCAATCACTTTCGGGCGCTTCACGAGTGAATTGCCCAACCAGGCTGAGCGAGACGAGCGCTTCCTGCCAAACGAAGTCATTAGCCGCGAAGAAATTCGTATAGAGGGCAAGATTCCTCAGATCCTGATCACAAATTACGCCATGCTGGAATATTTACTCCTCCGCCCCGAGGATTCGATCCTTTTCAGTACAGGTCTATGGAAGTTTCTTGTTCTAGATGAGGCGCATACCTACACCGGCGCTCAGGGAATTGAAGTGGCTATGCTCATCAGGCGTTTAAAACAAAGATTAGAGAAACAACCTGGGGACATGTTATGCATTGCAACTAGCGCGACCTTGGTTAACGATAATCCTGCGGTGGCCGCTGATTTCGCACAGAAACTATTCTGTGAAGATTTACAGGAAGATGATGTAATTTTTGGCGACGAGGATAGGCACCATTTTGATCAGCCTGACCAATCTGCCTCACCGGTTCCGCCTGAAGCATACCTACATCCAGATTTTGAGAAAATGCTAGAAGAAATGCGGAAAACAAATTCGGAAAAAGATGGATTGGAGAAAGAAAAGCCCGATGTTGAAAAGGTTGCCTTATGGATGGCTGAAATCGGAATCATCGATTCTGATGCTCTTTCTCTCGTGGACCGATATCTTGACGATTTACCGGGTTATCTATTTAGCGTTCTCTCTAAAAATGCCAACCTTTTGCAATTACGGAATTGGATGATCCAACAGGATCATCCCGTACTCTTTGATGATGCCGCACGTTTTATTTTTCCGGGCTTTGACCAGCAAGATCAAACAAAGGCCCTTTATCGTTTGATTGAAATCGGTGCAGTTGCTAGGCCTGCTCCAAATCAACTGCCGTTGCTACCGGCTAAATATCATATTTTTGCTCGCCCACCGCAAGGAACCTGGGCTTGTTTAAATCCGCGCTGTTCAGGAAAAGATCCAGCCACGAACACAAAGTGGTCACGCTTATATAGCAATCCCACCAACTTTTGTGAAAGCTGTGGCGCCCAGGTGTATCCCATCTACCTTTGTCGTGAATGCGGTCAGGTATATATCGCTACCCACTTCCGAACACATAGCAGTGAATATTTGCCCGCAGTAGAACAATTGGTGGAAGGGAATGAAAAACGGTATTTTACCTGGTCACCTGTTGAAGAAAATATCGTCCTGGCAGACAATGTGGATGTTAATAATGGTAATGAAGAGGACCAAGAAAATTCATCTACCCTATCTAAATTTCATCAGAATGAAGTCCATGTTTGTTTGAACTGTGGAAAATTAACGACACACTGTAATTGCCAAAATCGTATCTCTTCTATTGCACTTTTTGATATTGAGCAGAAGATCATTAAAATCTAGAAAAGGTCAACAGGTAGAACAGTTGGCTCCGACAGCTGATCTACAGGAGTGTCCAAGATGCCGTTCTAAGTCGAAAAACGAAACAGAAATCGTCACCCCGATTACAATCCGCGGTACTGGGCCTCTAGCAAACTTAACGTACGAGCTTTATCGCCAACTGCCCACCGCCACGGATTTGAAAAAGAAATCACTCCCCGGAGAAGGTCGCAAACTACTTACCTTTTATGACAGCCGGCAAGGAGCGGCTCGGTTTGCTGCATTTTTACAAGATGTATCCAATAAGCAAAATTATCGCCACATTATCCCCCAAGCAATTGAACAATGCCTGCAACCTGATGAATGGGGTGATAATACCGCACCTAACTTGTTTACCTTGAGTAAAAAAAGTGGTGAAATTGCATGGAAAAAAGGCATTATTCAAAACGACTCCGAATCCGATTATTGGCGGTCCACCTCAGCATCATTTTCGGTCGACCAACGAAAATCAGCATCCATATGGATGGCCAAAATAATTCTTGGAGAGTTTACGACGGGTCGGAGAAGCAGACAATCATTAGAGTTTATGGGACTGGTAGGGGTGTCCTATTTCCAAAAGGATGATCTGCCGGACTTTGCAAGTTTAGGAAGAATAATCGGATTGTCCAATGATCAGTCCTCGGCACTGGTTGGTCACCTTTTGGATGACCTTCGGTTTCGAAAGGCAGTTAAACTACCGACTGGCATTTTTCCTGACGATCCAGAGTTTGGAACTAACAAGGGAAATCCGCACTTCATTCGTCAGGGAAAACCACGTTCGGGGGAAGAACGCTGGATCGGAGACACTCCCCGACAGCTCAGGCGGCAATACGTCCAACGGGTTCTGGAGATTAATCGGATGGATTCCTCCGACGAAGGCGTAGTAAAAACCCTTACATCTATCTGGGACTGGTTGATTGAAGTCGATGGATTGCTTATCGGTTCTTCGACAGAAGGTTTTCAACTTGATCCAAATCATTTTTATTTCGATAGTCATCAGAAATGGTGTCGATGTAAAAAGTGCCAGCGATTATCCTATCGTGGAACATTGATGCCCTGCCCTTATCCACACTGTGGTGGCGAATTTGAGCCTGTGGATATCACCTCTGCTCAAAGCCAAAATTACTATTACAACTTATTTCACCAGCCGCTTATTCCCATTCGAGTTGAAGAGCACACGGCTCAACTCGACTCCGAGAAAGGGAAAGATTACCAGGATTACTTTAAAGCAGGATATATCAATGCCTTGAGCTGCTCAACCACCTTTGAAATGGGCATTGATCTGGGGGATTTGCAGGCAGTAGCCATGAGCAATGTGCCGCCAACGGTAGCAAACTACCGTCAGAGAGCTGGGCGTGCAGGACGTCGCACCAGTGGAACAGCCTTTATATTGACTTGGGCTTCAGATCGGCCTCACGATCAGGCATATTATGATGCCCCAATTGAAATCATTAGCGGCCGGGTGACGGTTCCTAATATCATGTTGGAAAATGAATTGATCTTACACCGGCATGTAAATGCAATCTTACTCAGTCAGTTCCTTCGATACAGAAAGAGACAAGGGATTGACATTGAAAGGCTCTCGTTCTGCGGAGATTTTTTTGATAATAACCTATCCGAAGAACCTCATTCTACCTTTTTACAAGAATGGATTGATTCAGAGCGTGACGAAATCAAGAATCAATTACAAAAATATGCTCGTTTACTGCCTGAGGACTTGAAGCCGCTGGTTGATAATGGTATCGATCACTTTTTGACCGACTTACGAAGGCTAAATGATGAACATTATCAACCCATCACACGTTATTATCGGGAGCAAATTCAACAATTTGCAGATCAACTTGGTAATACAGCATTGAATTCCCAGACAAGTCAAGAAGTTGAAAGTCAACAAAGATATTATAGAAATTTGCTGGATCGGATGAGAGGATCGAAGGGGAGAAAATCCGGATATTTAATCGATTATCTGAGCAGCAATGGGGTTTTACCGAGTTATTCATTCCCACTTCACACTGTTGAACTTTTACTTCCCAAAGAAGCAAGGTTGAGTGAGCATTTGCGTTTGGAGCGCGACTTGCGCCAGGCAATAAATGAATATGCACCGGGATCAGAAATCGTAGCTGATAAAAAAATCTGGCGAAGCCTTAGACCAATCTTTTGGAAAGATACCCCAAGAATGCTTGAGTATCGAATTTGTGAACACTGTCATCACCTAGATATCAGCAACGATGCTGGGGTATCACTGCCACAGGCAGAGGGTGATTGCCCTGTTTGTCACGAGCCGCTGGGGCCAAAATCCAAAATTCGCAAATTTGTTGAACCAGATGGCTTTATTGCAGACCCAAAGAGTGGGAAACCGGCCAGGCAATACGTAAACATCGAACCAAATCAGATGCGTTCTGCATTAATCCCCGAGCAAAATCTTGAGGAAGAGGAGCAGAGTAAATTTATTTATCTGGCATACAATCAGAAAGGGAAACTTCTATATGTGAACGAAGGTAAGTTCGGCAAAGGTTTTGTTTTTCCGATTCAGGCTTTTTCCCTGTTTTCGGATGTTGGACAAAAAGAAAAGCTTTCTCTTGGCCATATTCAAACCACGAATACACTCCATATTCGTTTTGTGGGTCATGAATATATCCAGATTCCCTCCCCGAGCGACCAATCTTTCTGGCTGTCCTTGTTATATGCCATTATTCATGGTGCTAGCCATTGCCTACAAATTGAACGTCGAGATATTGATGGCGTTCTATTCCCACGAATTTCAGGAGGTTCGTGGGAACAAACCATCGTTCTTTATGACAATGTTCCTGGTGGAGCTGGTCATGTAAAAAGCATCCAGGAAAACCTCATTGCTGTCTTGGAGGAAGCACGCCGGATATTAAATTGCAATGATTGTGCACCCGATACCAGCTGTTATCATTGTTTGCGAGATTACAATAATCAATTCTTCCATCAGTACCTAAAAAGAGAATCCGCTCTAGAGTTCCTGGATTTATTGATTGCCAGCTTAAAACCACTTGAAATTGGCGTTCCAGGGGCAGTCAGAGTTATAACTTCAGATCCAGCAAACTGGCTGTTCGAGAAAATCCGATATGCAAAACAATCGATTGTAATTGCGGTTCCAAAATTGGATTTACGCCACCCAATGGGAGAAAATTATACTTGGCTTGATACACTTGGAGATCTTCTCAAAAAAAGATGTGATGTCAATTTATACCTTCAATATCTGCCGGAACAAACTCCAGAAGGGTACAGTCTGGCAGCTCACTTACAGGTTTTAATGAGTAAGGGTCTTAAAGTTTGGAAAATAGCACAACTTCCAGAATGGCAAGTCATCGTTGATCACAATCACCCGGAGGCAAGAATTATTCGCAGTGAGGGTGAACACAATATTATTGTGCTGGAGAATCAGATCGGTACCAAACATTTATTATCGTCTACAAACCATGAAGCGGTGATGAAAATTACAAGTGATTGGAACAAATTACATAAAACTCCAGTTAATGAAGCGGATCTAAACCCTCCACAGTATGTGAAAGTTATTAATGTTAGAGCTGCTGCAAGGTCTGAGATTAATGAGCAGATCCTCTTTGCTAGTTTTTTTGCTAAACCATGTAAGAAGATGTTGGTTCATGATCCATATCTTTTTGACCGAGAACACATCGTCAATCGGCTAGGGAAATACATATCAATGGCATCCCAACATAATATCATGGACGAAGTGATTGTTCATACAAAGAAAGCGCCAGATAGTAGAGAACAGGAAAAAGCTGAACAAGAATTGACCAGTAAATTTAATTGCTCAATAAGATTTAAGCATACAGCAGAGCATGATCGTTATATCGAAATAACTCGCCTAAATGGAGAACAAGCCAGAATAATTCTTGGTCGAGGTCTAGATTTTATCCAACCAGATGGTTCAACAAAAACCACTTACATCGTAATTCAAGATCCTGTGATGTAGGAAGGATAATCAAATCATGTGTAGAACTACCGTTTTATATTTGACAATAAATGTGATTGTCCTATCCGTACTATCTTGATTAAAGAATTCAGATTATTTCAATCATCGTCCTCCGGGTCACGAAAAAACTACTACTTGACCCTGTCATAAAAAGTCGCTATCATACGTCTAATAACTCGTAACCAAAGATCCTCCGGCCTCTTCAGAAGAGCGTCCCTCAGGCCAGGCTAAAATGTGGAGCCTGAGTGAAAATCGTTCCGAAACCAGGAAAATCTCTCATAACCCGGAGGTCGTTGGTTCGAATCCAACCCCCGCTACTAACCAGGAACCATAGCTCGTCGGGCTATGGTTTTTTAGTTGGCCCGATGGTGATAGGTTGACAAAATCTTAAAACTGGAGGATTTTGATATGAACCAATCACCCTCAGGCTCGATTATTGCTGAGCAAGGCCATCGCCGGCTTCATCAACTATAAAAATGCCGAAGGACTGTCCGCCCGAACTATCGATTCACACGAACGGATTCTAGCCAAATGGCTGGAGCACATTGGGGATCAAGAGCTGCAAAATATATCTTCCCAAGAAGTCATCGCTTATATCAACTGGCTACGCAACGAATACGTCCCTCACCGGTTTAGCGGGAAGACGCATCCCCTCTCGACCAAGACCTTACGGAATGTCTGGGCAACCCTCTCATCCTTCTTCTCCTGGGCAAACCTGGAGCTGGGGATCAATCAGATTATGAAGGATGTCCCCACACCGCGCACCAAGATGGTTACTATTGAGCCGCTAACTCAAGACGAGGTGCAACGCATGCTCAAGGTCTGTGTTTACTCACGGGAGGTCAAGCCTGGAAATCGCAAAGGCTTTGTGATGCGTCTGCCCAATGCAAGCCGGGACCAGGCGATCATCCTGACCCTGGTGGATACCGGTCTGCGGGCCATGGAACTATGCAAGCTACAGATCGGAGATATCGATTTGAAAACCGGGCGGGTGGAGGTGAAGCACGGAGTGATTGGAGGCGCGAAAGGCGGAAAGGGAAGGACAGTTTATTTGGGAAAAATCGTCCGGCGCGCTTTGTGGCGTTACCTATCTGAACGAGAAGATGAAAATGACCTTGATGCGCCTGTTTTCCTGGCTCAAAATGGCCGGCCTTTCAATCCCAACTCATTGCGCCAGTTGATCAAAGGGATTGCAGACCGCTCTGATGTGAAAAATGCTTATCCCCATAAATTTCGTCACACGTTCGCCATCACTTACCTGCGTTCGGGCGGGGATATCTTCACCTTGCAGGCTTTGCTTGGCCACAGCTCGCTGGACATGGTGCGCCATTATGCTCAGATTGCTGAAGTGGATGTTGCCCAGGCCCATCGTAAAGCAAGCCCGGCGGATAACTGGAGATTGTGAATAACAGAGTTCCCTGCATGCCGAGCAGGGGCCTCTTCACCATCCAGATATCGAAGAGAAGTGGTAGGCATTATCTATGAATCAAAATCGTCTACTGATCCAAGGAGTTAGCTGCATAAGCCAGAGCAGCCTGGATATCCTGCCGGGTTAAGCGCGGATAGGCGTCCAACAAATCAACCTCGGTTACACCCTCGCTCAATTTTCTTAAGATCAATTCAACCGTTATTCGCGTTCCACGAATAACGGGTTGTCCTATCATAACCTCGGGGTTCACTTCAATCCGGTCATGCTGATTGTCAACCATTGTAGCTACCTCTAGAAACGCTCGATTCTATTTGGCATCCTGAGGGATGAATTTCAATTCAATCCTGGCGTTAAGCGCATCTGCAATCCGTCTCAGATAAGACAGACTTGGAATGCTATTCCCATTCTCGAGTCTTGCGATGGATGGTTGGCGGGTCCCGACCATCTCGGCCAGTTGAGCCTGGGTGAGGCCCCGTTGGATGCGCAGCCTGGCAATTTGATATCCAGGCTCCAGCTCATTCGCAGCAGCGATGAACTCGGGATCTTTCAGTTGTTCCGTTTGCCAATCTTTTAAACTTGTCTTCGAAATAGGGCTCATGTCAGATCCTCAGATAATTCGGTCATCCGGCGTTTGGCGATATCAATCTCTCGCTCGGGAGTTCTCATCGTCTGTTTTCGAAATCCATGCAAAATCACAAAGGTCTTACCGATAAATAAGAAATAAAACAACCGGTTGCCACCTGGACGTAGCTCCCACAATTTACCTTCGATGGGTCGGGCGTGAGGCATGCCAAGCTGTGTTCCGAATTCATTTAGCAACCGAAAAGCATTGTTAATTTTTGCCCGATCACCGGCTGGCAAGGAATTAATGAATTCCAGCACTGGACTCCTTCCTCGATGGTCTTCATAGAAAGCTATCTGCCAAATCGTTTCTTTCTTTGCCATGCCCACTCCTATTATAACATATTTGTTATAATTCTTGGTCATATTGTGGTTCGAACCTGGTTATTCTGACCAATTAATCGAAACGGCAAGGATGGAGACCTTATGAAGACAGGCGTTTTGCTGCAGCCAACATGATTTTTGCCAGCTCGCTATTGGAGAGGTGAGCAAATGTATTTGCTAATTCTTCATCCACCGGTCGGTTTGAAACCGAATTCAACCTGCTGATTCTGTCCTTCATTTCGCTGGTCAAAATAGGCGCGTAAATCTCGTCGGTGATCTTGATGTCTTCGTGCATCAGATTCATCGACACCGCCTTGTAATCGGCCATGGTTTGAGCGTGTTGCAACCCGTAGACGGCGTGACCGTGGCGGAATTTGTGGGCTGAATGGTAAGGTAAGCCGGCCATGGCGAACAGCCGGTGGAGACGCTTATCCAGGGCCTGGTTGCGATTTTTCCCTGGGGTTACCGGGTCGAGCGTCTGGCTGCCCCAATGGATCTTCACCGGGGCATACCAGGGTGCGGTGGATGGAAGCTCTCTGCGAACGATGTCATCCCAGACCTGGACGATGGGGAAAAGCTCTGGGATGGGCAAGAGAAAGGTCGTGGCCCGTTTGCTATTTTTCGTTTCCACCCTCAGCTCTGGCCACTGATAGAGCGACCGGTTCGGAAGATCCACTGCCGAAATAGGTAAGGTAGTAAAGGCGCTGGCCCTGGCGCCGGAGAGGAACAGGAGAGCTGCTGCGGCTTTGTCTCGTAATAATGCCAGGTTGCCTTCCTCGTTTTGAACAGAGATCAAGCTGAGAACCTCATCTAGAGTGACAAATTCATTTTCTTGACGGATATCCCTGGTTCTTGGGGGTCGCAAGCTAGCTAACCAGGTGGGACTGACTTTCTCGAACTCCTTCGAGTGGTTTTGTTTGGCCCAGGTAAAGAAGCGCTTCCCGGATTCGATGATCTTCTTTTGGGATACCGGTGCCAGGGGAGCATCATCTTGCCGGCCAGGTAAATGGTTGACATAGCCGGGGAAGGTCGGTCGCAGGGTGGTCACCTGGCAGAAGGGGGTTTCGCCGGCCCAAAGCAAGAGGTGGCGCAGATAGAAGCGGTAGCGGCTGAGCGAGTTACTGGATAACTGGTAGACTTCCATCAGATCCTTGAGATAAGCCTTCACCAGGAGATAATTATTGCGCAGGATCACGACGAGCTCCGCGGGTAACTTTTCCCTTGCAGTTTGGACAAGAACCGGTGATATAGACCAACCTGCCAGTGGACGAGGGACGCTGGACTGGTAGCGACATCTTGACAGCTTGCCTGCACGTCAAGCAAAACCCTTCTCCCGGCTTGAGCCTGGAACCCGGTGTTTTCTTGCGAAGACTGGCGATCCACTCTGCAAATACCTGGCCATTGATCCAGATGTGGTTGAGACGGTCTCGGGTGTGGGGCGCTCCATGGGTCAGCCAATCACGTAAAGTTCGTTCGGAGAGCGATAACTCATTGGCCATTTCACGGACAGTATACAGCATGGGCAATAAACCCGGCGCTTTCACAATGACGCTATGGGGGAGCTTAATTCGCGGGTTGGGTGTATTTTGAGACATCGGGTTTCCTCCAGCAGGACTGAGTAATTTGGGTTGTTACTTGCTTTATAGAGGCAAGGATATCCCCTTGTCCATATCCCAGAATATCCCCCCTTTATCCCACTTTTGTATCTCAGCCTATTTTCTTCGCGGAACGCATTCCTCGCCATGGGTTTTACGCAGGGCGGCCAGCCGGTTCAGGATGGTCTTTTCGGTTTTTCCGGTGCGCAGCCCAATTTCTTTGGCGGTTAAGCCGGCTACCCATAACCTCAAGACTTCTTGATTATCCTTTCCGAGAGGAGTGGTTCGACCTTCGGATTTAGGCAATGGCGGGATATCCTGAGTTTCATCCTTTTCGGGCGGTTCCGCAGGCGCTTGCATTTGAGATATCCCGACAGATTGGGCCAGTTGCATCTGGGATATCCCGACCGATGGGGCCGGCTGCATCTGGTACCAGGAAAGTCTTCCCTGTACCAGTTCCAGACTATTGATGAGCCTATCCTGGATATCCCGCAACCAGGATAGGCGCTGATCCAGGAGTTCCTGCCCCAGGAGATCCATCACCTTGGCCAGCCAACCAAGGTTATCGTAGAACCAGATCTGGAAAGCCAGCCTGGGCAGATTATCCCGGATCGCTTTTTCATGTTCCAGAATATCTTCTTCTTCAGGAAAAGATGGTTGGTAGAGGGTCACCAAAGTGCTGCGATCTTCTTGCTCAGATAATTCAATCGCACCGAAATTCCCCCAGACGGGGTGAATGAGAACGATGCGGTCGGGTAAATTGGGTTGCTGGGCGGGATAAGGGATATCCCGCCAAAGGATCACACTTTTCCAAAGGCAGGTGGAAAGCAGGATCCTGGTTGCTTCGCTGTCCCGTTTGCTGACATATTGACCGGCTAAAGCCGGCAAACTGGCATTATCCTTCCATTCCATTTTCTACCTCCTTGTGGCGTTCTGCTCGCGAGACGTAGCTTTGGGCGGTGACCTCCGGCCGAGGGTGGCCCAATTGGAGGGACGTGTCTCGCAAAGCCTGGTGGTCGTCAGCGCCCTGCAGCCTGGCCTGGTGATAATTTTCAACGCTGAAAGCCTTGCGAAAAGCGTGGGTCCCCAGGCAGGTCAGGTTGAGATCATGGCAGGCGTCGCGCACCAGGGCGCGGGCCCGGTCAGGCATGCTGCGCCGCTCTTTGAACAAATGGCCGCTATCGGGCTGCGCCGCCGATCCCTTCAGGCTTGTGAAGAAAACGTAGTCTTCAGAGAAAAACCTGACCGATCTCGGCCGGCCACCCTTCGTGCGGTTCACGTTCCCGATCGCATTCAGGACGATCATTCCATTCTCCAGGTCGACGTCCTGGGTGCGCAGGTAGGTTGCTTCGGTGACACGTAACCCCGCCTTCCACATCAGGGTGAGCAATCTGGCGATCTCGGGATTCGAACTCGGTGGCTTTCAGGATGATGGCTTGAGCCTGTTCGGGTGTATAGGGAATGGGCCGAGGGGTGGAATGAAAACCACCCGGCCCGCCTTGCTTTCGAGTGGGCAGGAGGGGTGGGGCCTCAGGTGGAAAGGTCCCATCCTCACGGCAGGCAAAATCCAGTTTACGGATCGCTGCGCAGACCCGCCCAAGGGTTCCGTCCGACACCTGTCGGTCCTGCAAGGCTTGAAGATAAGCCAACGCCATTTCAGGCCTGACCTGAGGAAGGTCTTTGACTTCCGGCCAGGTGGAGCGGATGAACCGGGCAAACTGGTGAACGTTGGCGGACATATTACGCATGGTCGAAATGCTGGTGATCAGTCCCCTTTCCCGGTGGTGTTTTTTGGCCGCATGCCGGCTGGCGCCAGGGCGAAAGATGCCCTGCAGGGCTTTCATCATCTGGTACCCCAGGCTGCCTTTATTCTTTTTGCTCATGATTTTCCTCCTTAAAATCACCTACGAATGCACGAAAAGCATCTTCCCTTAGTTTCCTATTACGGGTTTCTTTTTGCCAACCTCGTTAAGACAACCTGCCGGCGCATCGCCTTGAGTTGCAACTCCTCTGGGGGAGGAGGGCCTGCGAATTTCGCAGGATGACCGCTTGACTGAGGCCCACGATGCAGGTGAGTGATCCAACGTCTGCACCATGCTGCCCAACCGCCCGGCAAATGTGCGATTGGGGATGGGAATAAAAACCAGTTCGTCTGTGATCCACCATCCCAATTCCCTAAGGATGGTTTTGGCTCTCCGCTATCGATATTTTCCAGCCAAGGTCTCTGAGGAGAGCCAGGCAGCCAGACGTTAAAATAAAAAACCACACGCGACTTTGTTTTGACAAAGGTTCCACCCGTAATTTGTTCGAGAAGAGTGATTTGCTAGCTCTCTGCTACTAACAGCTCATCTTCGAGATTTACGGGCAGGTTCTGAATCCAGCCGACGTATGGTTTTTATTGGTCTGAATATGGCGCTTGTGAGCGCATTTGTTAGTTTGAATAATACCAAGTAATTTCATAAATGCAAGGGACAAGTGTCCCGTAGGCGCCGGGACAAATATCCCGTAATTGGATTTTATTCTTACCTAAGGCATAACAAAGGTTATATATGCTTGAAAGCAGTTCGAATTCTCGATTTTAGACGACCCTCAGGCCACAATGTCTTTTCCTTTTTTCAAAATACTTATTGGCAACACGGTGAACCCTAAGTCAAGCAATTAAGAATTCTCGTCGAATTGCTCGGCTGAAAGCGGTAGCTCGATGTGAAAGGTACTGCCCTTACCCGGTTCGCTGGTTGCGCTGATATTGCCCCCATGGATTTTGACGATGTGGGCGGTGATCGCCAGACCCAGGCCTTTTCCATTGCCGTGGTTCTCGGTTTGGCCGACGCCGCGGGAGAAACGCTTAAAGAGGCGCTCCTGCTGCCGAGTGGAAATCCCTTGCCCATTATCCCTTACTTCTATGATGGCTACGTCTTTTCCGGGTGCGGCCGATACTTCGACGAATCCACCCGGGCGATTGTAATAGATGCCGTTTTCGACCAGGTTGGCCAGTGCCCGGTGCAGCAACAGCTCGTCACCCGCAACAGCCAATTCGATGGCGCCGCTCATTTTGAGGATCACATTGTGCTCCCTGGAAAGGGGGGTGAGCTCATCAAACACAGCTTCGAATAACACGCCTAGAAAGACCGGTTCGCGAGCGACCTCTTTCTCACCACTGCTGAGTAGGAGCAAGTCGTTAACCAGGTGGACCATGTGGTCGACGTTGCCGACGGCAAATTGCAGGAATTCTTGGTAATCCTCGGGTGTAGCCTGGGGATCGGAGGCCAGGTTTTCGACGTTGATCTGCAAGGCGGTCAGCGGGGTACGCAATTCGTGAGCCAGGTTGGCATTGAATTCTGCTTGATCCTGGAAACTCCGTTCGAGACGATCGAGCATTCCATCGAATACATCGGCCAGGACTTTGATCTCGTCCTTTGGACCCTGGTAGCTCAAACGCTGCTTCAGAGTGTGGGCGCTGATGGATTGGGTAGTCCGACTGATAGCATCGATTGGCTGCAAGGATTTCCGGGCCATCCAACGTGAGACAAAGAAAGCTGCGATACCGATGAGGATAACCCCAGCCGCTGAAAGGTATTTGACCACAACCAAGGGATTCCCCGGCAAAGCTGGTTCAAATCTTTGAACGATGTAGCCAGCGGGGGCGGGTGTCTCTTCGATGATGGTGACCGGGTTACCGGCGAGGTCGGTCGCCTGCGTCAGGACTATGGTGTTAGGAACACCAACCTGGTTCGTGAGAAAGAGGGGAGCTGCCAAGTTGATGAAAAAGACCAATATGATCCCTAGAATCAGAATGGTGAGGCCGTTCAAGGCGGCAATCCGTTGGCGTAAGGTCAGCTTGTCTGTAAGGCCGGTAATTGAAAAAAACGGGGGTCTCTTCATGTTTGTTCCAAAGGATGGACGAAAAAGATGCACGATTATTAACACTCAATGCTTGCTCACTTCTATCATACCTCAAGAGGTGTTAAATCTTAAGAAAGAATTAAATCTTTCTTAAACTTAGTTCAAAAAGGTCAGATACATTAAAACTTTACGAAGATTTAACACCCGATTTGCTATGATATATCTAAGTCTTGGATCCCATTCATCGACATTTCACATCCAGCTACAGCCAAAAGAATATCTAATTGAGGTCTATCTCTGGGAAAAGATAAATTCATTCACGGATCCATTTTAGAGAAGGATTATGGTGGGTTGGTTATTGAAGATTAACCTCTGCTCTCTTGCTGTGGTTCGTTATTGGCTAGTGTTCATTTGCTGCGTTAGGTGCCGCTATCATCCGATAAAGAGTCACAATGAGTGGTTTTGGTTGATTAGTTTTGTGGTGCTTTGTGTTTTTGTGGTGAGCCTAGGTCCAGTTGAATTGGCCATTGTGAAAGAAATAGAAAGCTTGCGTACAAGGTTGGAGTCATTGACTAAATTTCTAGGTATTTCAGAATTCTCCACGAGTCTCAAGAAATATAATCTTCCAATTCAACCTGATAACTAATCAAACAAGGGCGTAAAGAATATTTATTTCTACAGGAAGAGACTATCAATATCAAATCTAAACTAAATTGATTAACAAATCTCTAAATTGCTTAATTTTGGAAGGAGGTGCTATCGGGTGAAAATGTGACAGTTAATCATTCCGATCCTCATTTTCTAACCATAACTTGTGGAGGAATAATATGATTACAAGACGAAGCTTCATTAAGATATTGGCTGGTATTAGTCCAATTTTTTTAACACAATTTAAATTACTAGCTCCATTACTCAATGGAATATCTATTCAAGATTCTTCCAATCAAACAGGAGAGATATACGCGGGTTTCTTAATTTTACCGGAAAATGTCCCAATTCCCGAATTCATAACGCCTGGTGGAAGTATTTCACTCGAGGGGTCAGGTAACGCTCAAAAAGGAAAAACAACAGCTTTTGCGTCAATTTCAGAGATTTGGGATTATGTTCACTTCCCTATATTCGCTGCAGGGCAGTTACCATCAAATTATCATTTCTCTACAGCGGTTTTGTATCAATTCAGTGAAACGAATGAAGTTTGGGCCGTAAGACTGGATTACTTACCCGAACCGATTGAAGAGGGTCAGATTAACATTTGGGCTTTACCAGATTTTCCAAGACCTTTTCCGGTTTGGCCAGTAAGAGATCCCAATAATCCAGAGGGTGAATTAATTTCTCCCCAAAAAATTCAGCTTCCACAACCTGCACTAATGATACCAAGTATGCTTGGTTATGATTTCACGTGGATTTTAGGAGATATTTTATATTCAATTTCCGTTGAAAACCATCCTGATTATGTAATTGCTGAAAATATCGCACGATCACTTCAACGAATTAATCTATGAGGTTGTTAAAAAAACGATGGAGCTGAAAGGAGGTTCGAATGAGTGCAATTGTTTACGCGCCAATCACAGGTTACATTACAACTGGCAATGGGGCTTGTGCCGGTGGATCCCCATGCAATGGAGGGAGTTATCATGTCGATGATGCTGGCTCTGGAACTATTTATCTGTATGTTAATTCGGCAATAAATCAAGTCAATATTTCCATTGGCACCCTTTGTTGCGATTCTTCCAAGAGTACAGAATATCGGCGGACTGTTCAAGCCTATTTATATGGTCCTGACGGATATGGTCACGAATGTTTATATGGTTGGGTTCTATTTGGCCATATGTTTGTTTATACTGGCCTTCAAAGTGGTGTGCAATCAATATCTGGTAGTTTGCGTCTAGGTAGTACTGTTCCAACTGCTCTTTGCTCATGCGATGGTTCATGTTGTTATTGTGGAGAACATGTACATATGGAAATTGCTGGCTTATATGGGAGTTGGACCTCAAATGCAAATTGTGGAACTTACGTCTCTGCAGGCACATCCTCGATTTATTCGTGGTCAAGTTATATTTCACCATGTCAAACATGATTTGTATTAACCAATGTTCAAGATGTTACTTGGGGAAAATTATTTAGGGTCTTTCTTTCTCATTAGAAAGAAAGACCCTAAATTCGTTAAGCTATTGCACTAGTTGAGGTAACGGCTGCTTCCCTATCAATGCTCAATTTCGTTATCCCAATAACTTAACTCAATTCCCAAAACCTTAAGGCCGTTTACTTATCTATATCTATAATGACAAAAAAAATTTTAAAAGAACTGATAAATATTATTGTAATGCGAGGGGAATTGGCATTCAATTCGTAGATCTCTCATCAAACTAAGCTCTTAAACTGATATCCAGTTCCAATCACAGTTATAATGTATCGGGGATTTGTTATATCGTCATCCAATTTCTTCCTTAATGATCGTATGTGAACCCGGACAGTATTTGATAGATCATTTGCATTAGAACCCCAGATGTGCTCCAGCAATTCTTCCTGGCTAGCTACTTCTCCCGGATGGCGCATCAGATACTCGAGGATACTGAATTCAATGCGAGTGAGTCTGACACGAATCCCAGCTTTCCATACAACTTTCTCGACCGGATCGAGGATGATGTCCTGTACACAAATTTGGGGCTCTCGGCAACGCAGGTCTCGGCGCAACAGTGCCCGCGTGCGGGCCAGGAGTTCCACAAAATGAAACGGCTTGGCCAGGTAATCGTCTGCCCCATGGTCAAGCCCAGTAATGATCTCTTCGACCTTATTTCGGGCAGTCAGGATAAAGATGAGAAGGGCCGGGCGCTGGCAACGCGCCTGGCGGCAGACTTCCAGACCGTCGATATCCGGCAGGTTCAGGTCCAGGATCATCAAATCGTACTCGTTTATGGCCAGGAGCTCCAGGGCTTGATGACCATTGAGTACAACGTCAACGGCATAACCATTCCGGGATAACCCGCGATTGAGTGACAAAGCCGTATCTCTATCGTCTTCGACAACGAGTAACTTCATTGACTCACCTCCAGGGATCGAAAGAGACAGGTTCTACGGAGTAAAGGTCCATCTTTCAGATGAAGTGGCTTTGTCCAGAGTTCCCATCGAAGAACAATCGGTGTGGCAGGCGATAGAAGTCCCGCTGTAGTTTGTGTTCTGGTAATGATAGAAATAATTGCAATTGGAATAGCCTCTTGCTGAAGACACCCGGTTATCCCAGCCAGAGGGCATGGTTGGGACGCCATATTGGATGGTGCTGGAGCATCCATAATCGTTGGCAACCCAGGTAAAGGAATTGCCGATAAAGTTGGTGCTGTCCCAATCGATCCCGATGACGACCTGGGTCATGGGTGAAATGGAGCCATCCACGGGATTGAGCAGATCATTGGTAACCTCACCCGGTCGAGTGGATGGGTCAAGCTGGACACGTCCAGCGGTTGCGGCATTGATCGCCTCGGCAAAGGTATCAAAGCAAGCGGTTTCAAGGATTTGTGAAATAATGTTCGAATTTTCGGTGATAGGTGAGACCAAGGCGTAACAATGCTGTGGCTGGTTGTTCGGTGATCCACTGCTGGCGGCGATGAGAGACAAAGCCATAATCAGGATGCCCAGGGTGGACAAACAAGGTTTTCGGTAGCTCATACGTTCCCTCCTAAAAGTATATATTTATATCTTACCGCAGAGGGTGTTAAATCTGTATAAAGTTTTAATCTACATGAGAATTTCATTAGAATTGGGGAAAAGCTCCCGGTTACATTAAAACTTTACAAAGATTTAACACCAAATTCGCTATGATAGAGATAGTTCTTGATTCCTTTCGGGCATCGTTTCATAACAATAAGGTCTTAATCCAAACAAAACCTGTTCCGGTTTTTCCCTGATCGAAGTCATCGCATTTGAGCAGTTCATTCTTGGGAGGGACGATGATAGCTTGGATTTTATATATTTCCCCCTATTTGCTTGCCGCGGTACGATTCTTACTGGCGATCGTCTTCCTGCAATCATCGGTCGAAAAGATTCGCGAACCGGATATTTTTGTCAAAACCGTAGCTGCTTACCGGTTATTGCCGAAGTTTGTTATTCGTCCTTTTGGCTTTTCTCTTCCTTGGTTGGAATTGATGTTGGGTTTGGTCCTCCTGTCCGGGTGGCAGACGCGTCTGGCTGCAATACTGACCGGGATGCTCTATCTGCTTTTTATCGGAGCTTTAGGCATCAACCTTCTGCGAGGGCAAACGAATATGAATTGTGGCTGTTTTGGTTCAAAACGCCGGCATAAGATCGACGTCGGATTGATCCTCCGGGATATCGGGTTATTGATTGCTTCTGGATTGGTTACAGTTTTTGGAGGAGGGGTGTTCGCCTTTGAGACATTGACCGAAGGAGAACAAAACCTGGTCATTCATGGGATGGGGGAAATTGCTCTTCCAATTATCTTTGACTCTGACCGGTTTATTGACCGGTTATTTATTATTCCACCAAACCCTGCGATTGGTGGCATTATCACAAAAGGAGGATATTCAATGAATGGTTTCTGGTTGGTGAGTTTCGTGGTGTTGTGGATCGTGGTGGTGATGTTGGCGCTGATTATCCTGGCAATGGCTAAGGAAATCGAGGCTTTACACACAAAGATAAATTCGTTAAGCAGGATTTTGGGAGGTACAAATTTCGGCATTACGACTGAAAAACATTTCCAAACACATGTAAAACGAAGATTAACAGAATAAAAAGAAATTGGCCTGTTTCGGTATTTAATTGACCATTTGATCAATATTAGGAGGTCTGAACATGATCACTAGAAGGAATGTCATCAAGAAAGTGGCAATTGCTGGAGGGTTACTTTTATTTCCTTTTACGCAATTTAGAAAGATTAAATTATTCTTATCGAACAGCCCAAAAACTACACTTCCAGCTGAATCGGGAGATCTATTTGCTGGTTTTCTAATTCTACCAGAAAACACTACCTTACCATCGTTCATTGTTCCCCCTCGTTATTTGACTGATGCAGTGAACAATCACAGAAATTTACCTATTGGTAGCAGTTTTTGGTTTCAACAGTATTCTTATTCTTCAATACAAGAAATGGTTAATGATATAAAGGTTCCGATGTTTTGCTTGAAGGATTTACCTGACCAATTATTTTTCGGCCACGCATATATTCTTGCTGACGAAATAGGTAATGTTCAAAGCGAATGGATTTCTTACGATACATTCAATTCAGAAATAAGTTGTACAGAAAGCGTCATTGCATTAAGAGCTGAGCCGGATTATTACAGACCGTATCCAATTTGGCAAAATCCTCAGGTCGAACCAGATTATCCTGGATCTGTAATTGAAAAAATATCAAACCCGACCAGGCAAGGCATTTTAATGATTTCAAGTGAGGAACGCGTTTATTACTGGATAGAGAATGACGTTTTGTATTCCATGATTATTCGCCTCAGTTTATCTACTAAGACAGGGGTTGGAAGAAAACCATTTGATCTACTTGTGAACGGTGGATTTGCAGATGGATTGTTGGACCACTTGTTCGTTTTAAGCAACTCAAACTCATAAGTTTAATAATGAAGGATCTCAAATGGAGGAAATAAATGACAACTTATAAGGTTTATTCGCCATTCGGGGGAACTGTTTGGGGCTATCCTGGTTATTACTGCAATTCGCCTGATCCTCATAATAATACTGAGATAAACTTCATTGACCCAATAGACATAACGTCACCAGCTGGCACTTCAATCGTAGTTCGTTTATCAACAGTTATGTGCATAAACGTAGAATATAGGCCAACTGGCCATTGTATAAGTTGCACAACAGATCCTTATGATTACGGCATTAAAATTCATTTATACACGGATAAGGATTGTATAGGTTTCATCGGGTCAATTTTTTATCTTCATGTGGCCCAGCCGAGAATAGCGCAGGGTAACTACTGGACGAATTTATTAACGATCGGACAAGTGGCTAGCATTCCGTCATGTAATCCTTGTGCATGCAGGAATTGTTATCCAACAGGTCATGTTCATCATGAAATGTATAGTGGTGGTCATGGCTATTATAATTCCACAAAATTTTGCTCTGCTAATTGTGGTCAATCCATCACAACGAGTGATTGGGTATATGAATGGATTTGGTAATTGGACCGTAAAGAATGTACCTCATCCTAGGTGTAATATTCACATTCTTGTTTCTGATAAAATTGGGTTTTATCTAAATTGAACTCAAATTATTCTTGATGGATTATTTATGGCCAAAAAAAGAGTAGGTGCTATCTTTTTCCTGTTAACAATTCTCATTTATATATCTTCATGTAAGCCAACGTCGCCCTTCGTTCCAACGGCAACAGTGAATTATACTTCGACCATTCCTCCTACGAGAACAACATCTGTAACCGCCATCCCGAAACCAACCTTTGTTCCATCTCAAACTCTAACCAATACGCCAGGTCCAACCCAAGCTATAACACCTACCCCAACTCCCCAAAGCAAGAATTACGGCGATAGTTTTTCGCCTTCAATTTCGGCCGATGGTCGTTTGGTGGTGTTTGCTTCTCGTTCCGATCACCTGATTGATGAAACGATACCCCAATGTAATTTCGGAGGGACGAGTTATGCCTGCACCCAAATCTACCTGTATAACCGGGAGTCCGGAGAAATCAGCCTGGTCACCAGAGCTGACGATGGAAGCCCTTTCAATTCCTCCAGTAGTTCCCCCCAGATTTCCGCGGATGGTCAATGGATCGCATTTGATTCAGAAGTCGATAATTTATCAACTACCAATCAGCAGGGGATTTTTCTCAAGGACCTGAGTTCAAACCAGGTATCCTTCGTCGCAGAAGGATCTGATCCGCAGCTATCGGGTGATGGCTCCTATCTGGTCTTCGATGATAAAAAACCCGGTCAGGAATTCAACGATGTTTATTTGTATGACCGAGCAAAGGATAACTTAACGAACCTGAGCCGGTCTCTGGAAGGCGGCGTGACCCAAGGAGACAGCGCCTGGCCAACCATTTCAGCGGATGGGAATTGGATCGCCTTTTGGTCCTGGTCGGGTTTGTTAGGAGCCACTGCCAACGAAAATTGTGGTGTTAGTGCCCGGAATCCTTCCTGTGGTGACGTTTATATCCTGAACAGGAATTCAGGCGTATTGACCCGCATTGTAGTCGGAGAGGGGTCGGGGGAAGGGCAATTTGTGCAGCCTATCCATTTATCGGCAGACGGGCAATTTCTTTCATTTGATGGCACGATATATGTCCGGAATTCTCGCCAACAGCTAATGCAATTCTGTGCTGCCAATCTGGCAGATTGGACTGCAGATACTGTTTGTTTACGTGGCACCCTCTCCGGAGATGGGCAATGGGTTGTTTTTACGAAAGGTGCCGAGGTCTATGTACAAAATCGCACAGCAGGACAAGCGGACCTTGTCTCCGTTGGTCTTGATGGGACTCCAATGAATAGTACTCCGATCATAAGCAGCTATTGTGATGTTATTCCTTCCTGTATTAGATTTCCTGACTACGATCTTTCCTTCGATGGTCAATTTATTGTGTTCAATGCGTCAGCTACAAATCTCAATGCTTCAACCCCTAATCTTTGCACGGATATGGGTACCCTGGAGCATCCCTGCATGGAAATTTACATCAGAGATCGGGTAAATGGCGTTACAGAGCAGATTACAAAATAAGAGAAGCATAAAGTTCCGTGGTCCAACCGAAAATAAGGCAATGTTGGGTATTATCCAGAGAACTATATGAGTGGTCACACCATAGTCGATTTGTCGAACATCGATAGGTCAAGAGCTGTGGATGTAAATCGTCTCAACAAGAAGCATTTCATTCACGAAGGACTCAAATCTTAGTGCTTTGCCTGCCAATGGAGGTGGATTGCATGAATATGATTAAAACGATTGCAATGATAGTGATGAAAACTTACGTGAATGTATCACAAGCTTTATTGGTACTGCTATTGACAGCATGCACGATAAGCCCGCCTATACCGTCTGCAATACAACCATCCGATTCACAGGTGGGTAAACCATCATTGGCGGCAACCCAATCCCGACAAGTGTCAGCATCACTGCCTTCTCCTACACAAACCCCAATACCCTTAATAACCACGAATGTCAGTCCCCCGCCTTCGCCGGTCAGTCTGGGCGTTCCAACCTGGTTGGAACGCGGGCAGATGCTCGATGCGGTTTTTTTGCCGGATGGTTCTAGCCTGGTGGTGGGCTGGGCGAGCGGGGTCAGCCTGATCCGGGTGGATAGCGGCAAAGAAGCCTGGTATGCGCCGGGGCTATCCTCACTGATCAAAGTCGATGTTGACTCCCAGGGGAAAAGCGCGGCTGCCGTTTTCGCCGATGGCAGTCTGATGGTGGTCGATATGACCAGTGGGCAGGCTAAGATCTATCCGTCAAATGTGAAAGAATATGGCACCTGGGGGACATTAGCCTGGTCGCCGGATGGCAAAACCATCGCCTTTCAGTTGAGAGGCACGTACCGCAATGACCCGATCTACCTGTTGGAAGTAGCTTCGGGGCAGATTTCCCAGGTCCCGAACACAGATACTATCCGGCCCAATATGCCGGCCTTGATCTGGTCACCGGACGGGAAGGCGATTGCCATGGGCAGCGTTGGGAGCGACTGCCCTCGGGTGATCAACGTCGCCAGCGGTCAGGATCTGATGAACCTGGGAACGCCCAATCACTGCCAAGTCAAAGAGATCGCCGGTTGGCTGCCGAATGGGTCGGGGATCGCCGCAATCGACCCAGAGGGAAACCTGGAGCTGCTAAGCTTCCCGGGTGGCTCCGTTTTGAAAATATTTACTGGCCCGAACCTATCGAATGTGCCAGATTCGAATGGAGAGATCGTTTCTTTCAGTTCGGATGGCCAATGGATGGCCGGCTATTACGACATCACCTATTTTGGCTCCCAACCCATGCAGACCGTGACTGTTTGGGACACGACCAGCGGTCAAGTGGTGGCCAAATACGATCATCCAATCGAAGGGGATGGACTGGCGCATCGTCTTTCGGCAATCTTTACTGGGGATAGCCTGCAGATGGTCTACAGCGATGGCTCGGTGACCCGCTGGGACTTTCTGCGAGGAAATGCAGAAAAACAACTTTTTCAAATCCCGTTTCTCTCGGCCATACCTTACACCCTGCGCTGGTCGCAAGATGGCAGCCGCCTGACGAACGCCTATAGCGTTCAGGGAAATGCTCTCCAGCTGGGTGGGGTGGTAGTCTGGGACGCGACCGGAGGGCAGGCGGTGACTCAAATACCGGGAGCGTATGATTCTCCGGCGCTGGATGCCACCGGCAGCCGCCTGGCGCTGGTCGACCGACAGAAGGGCCAGCAGGAGGTGGCCGACCTGGCCAGCGGTAGGACACTCTTCACCGAGCCGGGCACGAGCGTATTGGGAGGTTCAGCTTTTTCACCGGATGGCAAATATCTGGCTTACAGCCAGGGGCAAAGCGCGGCTTTACTGGATCTGACGACGGGCAAGAATCGGACGCTCGTGCCCTCCATAGAAGGGACGCCTTTTCAAGGCGACAGCGTGACTTATCTAATCTGGTCACCTGATAGCCAGGCTTTAGTGGTGGCCAGTGGATTGAAGAGCGACCTGACCGGTAAGCTCGTCCTCTGGCAGCAAGATGCGGAAGGTAATTTCCACGAGGCGATTGTAGAAGAAAATGCTTATGCCGGCTATGATCTGTGGCCTTATACGGCAGTTTTCAATCCTTCTGGCAACCGGGTGGCAATCCAGAAAATGCCTGTGAGTCCTGACCTTTCCGGAACACCGGAGGTGGTAGTCTACGATCTCCGGCAACACGCTGTCATTCAAGACCAGCAAGGATTCTTTGCGGAGCAATGGGTAAATGACCAGACGTTGATGGTTAAAGAAGCAGCAGGTTTCGATGATCTGGTCAGCTTGGACGTCGCCAGCGGGCAAACGGTTACCGGGACAGCAGTTGTCAGTGGGGGGCCTGAGCGACTGGCGCCTGGAGCGCAGTATTATGGCGTTATCAACAGCCCTGAAGGAAACAGTGTGGATCTCTACGACTGGCAGTCGAATACACTCTTGGGACGGGCGGTACTTGGCAGCCAGGTAGATGACTTTTTCTGGTCTCCGGATGGCCATTGGCTGGCAGTTGTTGGCCACGACGGTTCCATCCGATTATGGTCGGTGATGTTCACGTCAATTAAGTAATGCTTTGCTCACTGCAAAGACACCGGGCTAATGCTAATAGCTATTGCATTCAATCCTGTCGCTTTGTTCAGCCGAAACGATCAAAGCGTAAATGGGCAATCGTAGATTTAGGCAGCGTAATCTGGAGCAATAAACTGCCATGAGTGAGCGAGTATCAGAGGTTTTAACAGAAAGATATCGTTGATCCTTGTGAGGCCCGTAAAAAATGGGTATTCCATCACAGGTCTTGATGCAAAGTCTAATCCACAGATGATATTTTCTAGATATAACTCAGATTGACACATTTGTGCTATAATCATTTCATCAATCAAATCTCGCCGGGCTCCAAGGAACCAAACCTCGCCGGGCTCGGCTAAAAAGGGTAGTGTGTAGTTCTACAGTCAGTGGTGCAAGATTGTAACTCATAACCCGGAGGTCGTTGGTTCGAATCCAACCCCCGCTACTAACTAAGAACCATAGCTCGTCGGGCTATGGTTTTTTAGTTGGCCCGATGGTGATAGGTTGACAAAATCTTAATACTGGAGGATTTTGATATGAACCAATCACCCTCAAGCTCGTTATTGCTGAGCAAGGCCATTCCTGGCTTCATCAACTACAAAAATGCCGAAGGGCTGTCTGCCCGAACCATCGATTCACACGAACGGATCCTGGCCAAATGGCTGGAGCACATCGGGGATCTAGAGCTGCAGAAAATAACTTCCCAAGAAGCTATTGCTTATATCAACTGGCTACGCAATGAGTATGTCCCTCACCGGTTTAGCGGGAAAAAGCATCCGCTCTCAGCCAAGACCTTACGCAATGTCTGGGCAACCCTGTCTTCCTTCTTTTCCTGGGCGAACCTGGAGCTGGGGATCAAGCAAATCATGAAGGATGTCCCAGCTCCGCGAACCAAGATGGTTGCTATTGAGCCGCTGACTCAGGATGAGGTCCAGCGCATGCTCAAGGTCTGTGTTTACTCGCGAGAGGTCAAACCTGGAAATCGCAAAGGATTTGTAATGCGTCTGCCCAATGCAAACCGGGACCAGGCCATCATCTTGACCCTGGTAGATACTGGTCTGAGGGCAATGGAATTGTGCAAGCTGCAAATCGGGGATATCGATTTGAAAACCGGGCGAGTTGAAGTGAAGCATGGCGTGATTGGGGGAGCCAAAGGCGGGAAAGGACGAACGGTTTATTTGGGGAAGATCGTCCGGCGTGCTGTGTGGCGTTACCTGTCCGGACGCGAGGATGAAAATGACCTGGAAGCTCCGGTATTCCTGGCCCAAAATGGCCGGCCATTCAACCCCAACTCACTGCGACAGCTCATTAAAGGGATTGCCGAACGCTGTGATGTGAAAAATGCCTACCCCCATAAATTCCGCCATACGTTTGCGATCACATATTTACGCTCTGGTGGAGATATTTTTACCTTGCAGGTTTTGCTTGGCCACAACTCGCTGGACATGGTCCGCCATTATGCCCAGATCGCTGAAGTGGATGTTGCCCAGGCCCATCGTAAAGCCAGCCCAGCGGATAACTGGAGGTTGTAAATGCAAAGTCCCCTGTGTGTCAAACAGGGGACTCTCTATCTACTTCATGTTATCTTTCGTCCGCTAATCCGGATTTTTCCTGGTTGGACGACAATGAAGCCGCCTAATAATTCTTCCTCCCTGTCAGTGACCAATTGGATGATCGTTTCAGCTAATTCACTCCGGGCATTTCCTGGAAATCTGACCAAGATCACACCTGCGGAATTGGCACGGCTGACATAAACCAGCCAGCCAAAATCCTTGTCCTCGGTAATTAAGACCCGATTTTCACGATAAGCTTGATCGATCAATTCACGATCTACAGACCGGGTCGCAACTTCACTGACCGCAAGCACATCAAAACCTTTCCCTCTTAAGGCGCGAACGATGCTGAAATCGCAGCTTTCATCAGCCAGAAAGCGAAGGGAGGTGGTAGACATCAGTTTTGGATTAATATCGTTTCATGAGCCAGCGAGTTGGCAGCGTAAGCCAGAGCAGCATGGATATCCTGTCGGGTCAAACGTGGGTAGGCGTCCAACAAATCAGTCTCGGTTGCACCTTCGCTCAATTTACGTAAGATCAATTCAACCGTTATTCGAGTTCCGCGAATAACGGGTTTTCCTAAAACTACTTCAGGATTAACTTCAATCCGGTCTTGCAAATTATCATTCATTACAGCTACCTCCACTAATGGTTGCTTCAACAAATTATAACCATTTTAGGTCATTTTCAAACGTCTGTTCAAGCTGATCCTTTACCGGTAATTTTCATTAAGGTAAAAAGGTTGTCGCAATACAGACTGCAAGCTTTCCTATCCTTTGCTTACTCGATAGAAGACTATTTACTTATTTGCTCGCGTTTTTTTAAGTATCCTACTAAATGCATCTGAAAAGAATCGTTCCAAGATGAAATATTGAAGTATCGCCTGACCAGAAAAATATGAAGACTGGCTGCCACATCCATCTTTCAAGCTTTCAGTTGCATGGCTTTGTTCACAAGAGGACCTCGATGTATTCTCGGACCATTTTTTGAACTCTGAATTGGCGAGCGTAATCGTAGAGCAAATTGAGATTCTTATCATTTCTCCGGACGTATCGTTTCAAGGCTTCATTGACAGCTTGCACGTCCATCTGATTCCGGCTGCGGATCATATCTGTAATCGTTCTTTCCAAACCGGTAACTCGTAATTCATTTCCCTGCGGGGATTGGATCGTTTCGACACCCAGATTGAAGTGTCTTCGGCTAACGTAATAGATTTTATGGCCGCTCTTGCTCAATGAAATTGAATGGTAACCCACCGGAACTGAAATTGAAAACGATAAAGGGGTTCGATCGGTTAATTCGTGAAGATAGAGGGCCGTTTCGTGAGAGTAGATCGACGATTTGTATCTGGCTTGCAAAACAAAAAGTTCGTCCTCAATGAATCCGGTTGTTTGAAATACCCCTCGGGCAACCCGTTCGATTTCACCATTTTGTTCCAGGATTGAAAGATAGGTTCTGGGGATGTTAAGCCGGGCCAGATCAGAGGTCAGCAGGGTGCCATTCTGCTCTGCCAGGAGCTTTCTCATTTGCTTCAGGTAAGATTTTTCCTTATTTACAATCATACTCAGATTATATACGATATGAGTATGATTGTAAATACTATTTATAATTATCCCAACTCTATGTAAAGCCACTTGCCGATCTTTGGCTTTTGTAATATGGGCCGGAACCAAATTGCAGCTCGAATGAAGCAGTTCTGATCAGTCAAAGGAGACCGCAGGTATGGAACCTTATGAAGACAGACGTTGAGCAGCGGCTAGCATTATTCTTGCCAGGTCGTTATTCGAAAGGTGAGCAAACGTATTTGCTAATTCCTCATCGCTAGGTTGGTTTGAAACGGAAGTCAACCTGCCGATTCTCTCCTTCACTTCGCTGGATAAAATGGGGGCGTAAATCTCGTCGGTGATCTTGATGTCTTCATGCATCAGGTTCATCGACACAGCCTTGTAATCGGCCATCGTCTGAGCGTACTGCAGCCCAAAAACCGCGTGACCGTGGCGGAATTTGTGAGCGGAATGGTAGGTTAAGCCGGCCAGGGCGAACAGCCGGTGCAGGCGCTTATCCAGGGCCTGGTTACGATTCTTGCCTGGAGTTACCGGGTCGAGGGCCTGGCTGCCCCAGTGGATCGTCACTGGGGCATACCAGGGTGCGGTCGACAGAAGCTCTCTGCGAACAATGACATCCCAGGCCTGGACGATTGGCAGGAGCTCTGGGATGGGCAAGAGAAAGGTCGTGGCCCGTTTGCTATTTTTCGTTTCCACCCCCAGTTCTGGCCATTGATAGAGCGACCGGTTCGCCAGATCCACTGCCGAGATGGGTAAGGTGGTGAAGGCGCTGGCCCTGGCGCCGGAGAGGAAAAGGAGAGCTGCGGAGGCTTTATCTCGTAGCAGCGCTAAATCTCCTTCATTTGCAGGCAACGAAATTAAATTGTACACTTCTTCTAAAGTGACATATTCGTGATCTTCACAGGTACCTTTGGTTCTTGGGGGTCGCAAGCTTGCTAACCAGGTCGGACTGACTTTCTCGAACTCCTTCGGGTGGTTTTGTTTGGCCCAGGTAAAAAAACGTTTCCCGGATTCGATGATCTTTTTCTGGGATACCGATGCCAGGTGAGCATCCTCTTGGCGGCCAGTCAAATTGTTGACGTAGCCGGGGAAGGTCGGTCGCAGGGTGGTTACCTGGCATAAGGGGGTTTCGCCGGCCCAAAGCAAGAGGTGGCGCAGATAGAAGCGGTAGCGGTTGAGCGAGCTACTGGATAACTGGTAGACTTCCACCAGATCCTTGAGATAGGCTTTCACGAGGAGATAATTATTGCGCAGGATCACGACGAGCTCCGCGGGTAACTTTTCCCTTACAGTTTGGACAAGAACCGGTGATATAGACCAACCGGCCATTCGCCGATGGACGCTGGACCGGCTGCACCATTTTGACGGCTTGCTTACACGTCAGGCAAAACCCTTCTCCCGGCTTGAGTCTGGAATCCGGTGGTTTCTTCCGTAGGCTGGCGATCCACTCTGCAAATACCTGGCCATTGATCCAGATGTGGTTCAGGCGGTCTCGGGTGTGGGGCGCGCCACCGGCCAGCCAATCGCGTAGGGTTCGTTCCGGGAGGGATAACTCCTCGGCCATTTCATGCACGGTGTACAGCATGGGTAACAGGCCTGGCGCTTTCACGATGACGCTGTGGGGGAGCTTAATTCGTGGGTTTGAGGTATTCAGAGACATCAGGGTTTCCTCCAGCAAGGACTGAGTAATTTGGGTTGTTACTTGTTTTATAGAGGCAAGGATATCCCCTTGTCCATATCCCAGAATATCCCCCCTTTATCCCACTTTTTTATCTTGAATTATTTTCTCCGCGGGACGCATTCCTCGCCATGGGTTTTGCGCAGGGCGGCCAGCCGGTTCAGGATGGTCTTTTCGGTTTTTCCGGTGCGCAGCCCAATTTCTTTGGCGGTTAAGCCGGCTGCCCATAACCTCAAGACTTCTTGATTATCCTTTCCGAGAGGAGTGGTTCGACCTTCGGATTTAGGCAATGGCGGGATATCCTGAGTTTCATCCTTTTCGGGCGGTTCCGCAGGCGCTTGCATTTGGGATATCCCAACAGATGGGACCAACTGCATCTGATAGCAGGATAATCCTCCCGGTACCAGTTCCAGACTATCGACGAGACTGCCATGGATATCCCGCAGGCAAGATAAGCGGTGATCAAGGAGAACTTGCCCCAGGAGTTCTTCCACCTTGGCCGGCCAGCCAAGGTTATCGAAGAACCAGATCTGGAAAGCCGGCCTGGGCAGGTGATCCCGGATCGCTTTTTCATAATCTAAAATCTCTTCTTCGTCTGGCAATGGCGGCTGGTAGATGGTCACCAAAGTGCGCCGATTTTCTTGCTCGTATAATTCAATCTGACCGAAATTTCCCCAGACAGGATGGATGAGAACGATGGTGTCAGGTAATTTGGGTTGATTGGTGGGATAGGGGATATCCCGCCAAAGGACCCAGCTTTGTTGCAGGCAGTTGAAAAGCGAAATCCTGGTTTCTTCCCGGTCCTGTTTGCTGACATATTGGCCGGCTAAGACCGGTAATTCTCCATTATCAGCTAATTCCATTTTCTACCCCTTTCTTCCGTTCTGCTCTCGAAACGTAGCTCTGAGCGGTGACCTCCGCCCGAGGGTGACCCAATTGGAGGGACGTATCTCGTAAAGCCTGGTGGTCATCAGCGCCTTGCATTCTGGCCTGGTGGTAATTCTCAACACTGAAAGCCTTCCGAAAAGCGTGGGTCCCCAGGCAGGTCAGGTTGAGTTCACGGCAAGCCTCGCGAACCAGGGCACGGGCCCGGTCAGGCAGGCTGCGCCGCTCTTTGAACAAATGGCCGCTATCGGGTTGCGCAGGTGATCCCTTCAAGACGGAGAAGAAATCGTGGTCTTCGGGGAAAAACTTGACTGATCGCGGCCGGCCGCCTTTCGTGCGGTTCACGTTTCCGGTGGCATTCAGGACGATCACCCCGTTCTCCAGGTCGATGTCCTGGGTGCGCAGGTAGACCGCTTCGGTGACGCGTAACCCCGCTTTCCACATCAGGGTGAGCAACCTGGCAATTTCTTTGTCAGATTCTGCTACCTTGAGGATGATAGTTTCAGCCTGCTGGGGGGTATAGGGAATGGGCCTGGCAACAGAATGAAAACCACCCGGCCCGCCTTGCTTTCGAGTGGGCAGGAGGGGTGGGGCATCAGGCGGAAAGGTGCCATCCTTGTGGCAGGCAAAGTCCAGTTTCCGGATCGTCGCACACACCCGCCCAAGGGTCCCACCCGAAACCTCTCGATCCTGCAAGGCTTGAACATAAACCAACGCCATTTCAGGCCTGACCTGAGGCAAGTATTTCAAATCTGGCCAGGTAGAGCGGATGAACCGGGCAAACTGGTGAACGTTGGCGGACATATTACGCATGGTCGAAATGCTGGTGATCAATCCTCTTTCCCGGTGATGTCTCTTGGCCTCGTGCCGGCTGATGCCAGGGCGAAAGATGCCCTGCAGGGCTTTCATCATCTGGTACCCCAGGCTGCCTTTATTCTTTTTGCTCATGATTTTCCTCCTTAAAATCACCTACGAATGCACGAAAAGCATCTTCCCTTAGTTTCCTATTACGAGCTTCTTTTTGCCAACCTCGTTAAGACAACCTGCCGGCGCACCGCCTTGAGTTGCAACTCCTCTGGGGGAGGAGGGCCTGCGAATTTCGCAGGATGACCGCTTGACTGAGGCCCACAGTGCAGGTGAGCGATCCAATGTCTGCACCTTGCTGCCCAACCGCCCGGCAAAAGTGCGATTGGGGATGGGAATAAAAACCAGTTTGCCTGTGATCCACCATCCCAATTCCCGAAGGATGGTTTCGGCTCTCCGCGGTCGATATTTTCCAGCCAAGGTCTCTGAGGAGAGCCAGGCAGCCAGACGTTAAAATAAAAAACCACACGCGACTTTGTTTTGACAAAGGTTCCACCCGTAATTTGTTCGAGAAGAGTGATTTGCTAGCTCTCTGCTACTAACAGCTCATCTTCGAGATTTACGGGCAGGTTCTGAATCCAGCCGACGTATGGTTTTTATTGGTCTGAATATGGCGCTTGTGAGCGCATTTGTTAGTTTGAATAATACCAAGTAATTTCATAAATGCAAGGGACAAGTGTCCCGTGGAGGCCGGGACAAATGTCCCATATAACTGACAATCAGCCGTATAGATATTCAACGTACCGAATTAAAACCCACAAATTGAACGTTCTTTTGCCCATAAAGCCAATTCGACCCGGGAAGAGATTCCAGATTTCCGGAATATTTGGGTGAGATGAGATTCTACCGTTCGCTCTGTGATTTCGAGTTGTTGGGCGATCTCTTTGTTCGTTAGCCCCTCCGATACAAGAAGAAGAATTTCCTTCTCACGTTCCGTGATGTTAATGTTTGTTCCATTCTCGTCCTTTAAGGATTCAACAATGGATTCCAGGTTTTTACTGAACCATGTTTCGCCGGAGGCAACTTTCCTGATTGCTTCGACAATCGCTGTAGGTCCATCATCTTTGAGCAGATACCCGATTGCTCCTGCCTGCAGCATAGCATACACGATGCCTGCATCTCCATGGGAAGTCATGATCAGTATTCGTGTCGGTAGCTGACATTGCCGGATTTGGCTGACGACCTGCACCGCTTTCAAACCTGGCATATTAATATCGAGGACTAATACGTCGGGCTGTTTCTCCAGACACAGGTTCAAGGCTTCATCACCGGTCGTTGCTTCTCCGATTATTTCAAACTCCGGATAATGAATTAAGAGACCTTCAATGCCTACACGGACGACAGGGTGATCGTCGGCAATCACGATACTAATCGACATTCTGTTTCTCCTCGGATTCCGTTATTCGGGTATTCAACCGGTTCGATTCTTCTACTGCAGTAGTCAAGCGTAAGATAGCCCGAATGATACAGCCCTTCCCAGGACTGGATTGAACAAAAAGTTTACCGCCGAGTGGTTCCAGCATCTCTTGTAAACCCAATAAACCAAAGTGACGGTCCTTAGCCAGCGCCTCGAGTTGTTCTGGAACAATAAAACCGTGTCCATCGTCCTTCACGGTAAGGATGATTCGTTCTTTTCCAACATCCAGCCATACATCGATTTGGTTGGCGCTACTGTGCTTACGGATATTTTGTAACAATTCTTGAAGGACCCGATAGAAGTAAATGGTATATTCTTCTGGGATTTGTTGATCGAGATTTCCTGAAGTGCCGAAACTAACCTGTATCGGGCTCAATTGTTTGAAGCTGGTTATCCGAGATCGAATTGCAGGGATCAGGCCAATGGTATCAAGAGCCGGTGGGCGTAAATCAGCACAAACCTGGCGCAATTGTTGCGAAAGCAAACGAATTCTTGCTTGAAGTTGGGTTGCTTTTTCTGTTACCCAGGGAGTCTGTTCATAACATAACTCTGCTAATTGGAAATTCATGCCAACCAATTCCTGGATGGTTTGATCATGTAAATCGCGGGCAATTCGTTTACGCTCATCTTCGCGGGCTTGAATGACCAGGCGATGTACACGGGCAGCCTGGGCTGCTTTTGCCTTGACCTCTTCGAGCAGATAAGCATTATCAATTGCAATTTGGGCTTGATGAGTAATACTTTCAAGAATTGTCAGGGCTGTTTGGTCATACCCTCGAAAACCTCGTCGTGGACCGATGAACAATAACCCGTGGCTTCTGCCATTACATTTCAGAGGAATGATCAGTTTAGTTTTTTTCTTTTTAATTGCCAAAACAACAAGTTTCTCATCTACCGGTAATTCTATTTCGATAACGGTTGAAGGTAATTCCTTTTTTTGAATGATGATGTCTTGAGCGATTTTTGGAGGGAATCGAACCGTTATAGGATTATCATAATGGCCGATTTGAACTTCCTGCATAGAACCATCGGCTAATAAAATATCGACGAACTCCGCGTTCAAGTTTTGAACCAGGCTGGTACATAACATTTTCCCGATGCTTTGGGGGGTCATTTCTGCGTTAGCTAATGACTTTTCGATGGTTCGTAAAGTTGTTTGATAATCGAAGGAATCCCCGTATAACACTATTTCGCCGATACCTCTGACCCATCGAAAAATGGGATGTGCTGAAGCCATCAGGACTAAGGTCACAAATAAACTGGTAAGAAGTATCGTTCGCTCTTGGGTCTGAAAAATCTTAATCACCCCATAATAGATCAGCATGTAAATTGCCGTGATGACAACCAGTATCAATCCATAGCCGATGGCACGATTGATCATCCGTGAAACTTTTGGTATACGATCTTCAAAAACAACAATTCCATACCCCAGGGGAAGGGTGATCATAAAAATAAAAGCCAACTCATAAGGCAGAAAGGTGGATCCGAATAAAGCATCCGGAAGGAGTGAAAATACCAATAAAGGAAGCACGCCTGCAGCCACTCCCAATGCCATGATTGCTAAGCGACGCTGAGGTCTTTGTATTTGAGATGAAGATTTTTGCGTAAAAACGGATAAGCCAAAAGCCATTACAAAATTGAGCCCTAGCCAGCAATAAGTGAATAATTGCATCGTACTTGCATCAAGTCCAATATTACCGATACGAGTGAGGAGGGAGAGCAATGAAAAGGGGAGGGCTAAGCTATATAGGGAAACAACCAGAAAGGTCAACTTTTTGCCATATCTGCCATGAAATACCTGCAGATGCGTGTGAACGGTGAGAGGTCCATCCCACCATAAAATGAAATCGAACATAACTGACGTCCAGAAAGGACCAAAAAACGAGAGCGACCCCAAGGTGAGTGTGCTCGCAGCTGCTAATCCATAAAGAATTACTAAAAAGTTTTGGGGTTGACCATATATGAGTACCAGGACACTTAAAATCCAAAAGGCCAAAGCAATGATCATCGGCGTTAAGCGATCGAGCGTAACTAACGTTCCGGGTGGGGCCAATCGAACTTCTAAATTTATGGTTTGATGATTTCGTTCCACCAGTAAACTGATGATGTCTCCCGCGCTTCGGCCCGGATAGCCACGCGCCTGTCGAACCGGAAGGCCATCCAGGGTTAAAATCGTATCGCCAAGCTCTAAAATTCCTTGACTGGGTCCGCCAGGTGAGATCTGTTCGACTACCCCCGAGGTAAAAGACCAGGAAGCCCCAGCATCCGGCCGCTGAAGAATTAAAAGCATAGCCCAAATCATCAAGAATAAAATGAGGAGAACACCAACGCTAGCACAAATAAAGACGAATTGAGAACGAGGTATCTTCATTCCAATTTATCCCAATCTATCCAGCAGAGTAAATCATTCGAAGAAAATCACTAAATTCATTATATAGCCTATCTTCTGAAGGTAGAGAAGGATGAAGTAAGGCTATGACGCTTTTCCCTCTTTCAAAGTCCTATTTACACCCTTGCTGTTTAGCAGATTTTCTAGCGATTGGCGGGCAGGAGAAGGCTGGCAAATTGAACACAAGATTCGTTTCCCCAGGATGTGTAAGCGATTTGATTCGAGGGCTGCATAGACCAATGCCCCACTTGAAATGATTTTGTCTCGAATTCTTGCTTCCAATTCATAAGTAGCTTGTTCCATTTTCAGGAACTCCCGTAATTGCGCTCTTTCTTTGAGTAGAAGAACCTTGTAAGCATATGCGAGTGGAATTCCCCAATGCCCACTGGTCAGATCGCTTTTACCTTTTTCATTACTCCAAAGGTCTTTCACGTCATCGCCAAGTTGGACAAGCAGACCGAGAATTTCACCGAACCGGGTAAATCCATCCAAAATTTTACTTGAACTTGTTCCTGCCCGGGCACCAATAAAACATCCTAAACCGAAAAAAGCCCCTGATTTGAGCCTTGCGATTTGCCAGGTCTCCTCAAGGGATATCTCACCTGATCTTAAACTCATCTCTTGTCCGGCACACATGCACAAGAGACAACGTTGCACTTCCATTCTAATACTCCGGGAGACGCCTGGCGGCAGCTCTGCTTCCAGGCCAGCCAACTCGTTTTCGGCATTAAAAATTAGTCCGACGGCTAGATTGGTCGCCTTTGCCGGAGAGGTGATACCTGCCGGCAGACCTTCATCGTCCTCCACTGCATCGATCATGTGGGCAGCGGCATAGAACTGCTGCCAGGCTTTCTCGGCAACCCCCACACGTTTGGGATCTTTCCCCAATGCGGCACAGCACAACGAGGGAAGGTGAAACAAGGAAGGCTGGTTATTTCCCCCTGAAGAAGACCCTGCCAATCCCAACCCGGCCAACACCGAGGTGAGCTCTGGTAGGATCTTCTTTGTGATAATTGATTCCTGAAATTCCCTGGTAGCGGTTGTTCCTAAAGGTCCAGTATCGATTAAGCTCACGAAGCCAGCCACGGATCAATCGGTGTCCCATCATCAGGTGCAGAAAGCAATGACGGCTGATCACCTTGGAGAAATAACTGCAAACTTTGGAGCTCGTCGGCATCCAACACGAAACCCACTTGTGAGAGGGCTTGCTGGGGATCCTGGCGTAAGCTTGCTCCAAATCCCGGGTCGATACTCAAGCGGAAAGCAACTTCGGCTAATCCCATGGCCATCACCTATCCTTTCAATTGAATTATCGGGGAATGTGAATTACCTTTAAACTATACCCGGTCCTGAGCTCGAATACAACTGTGGTTAACCACAGTTGAAAATGGCCCCGAAATCATTACAATGAAATTTGAGCTACCAAATCCAAATCTTCTCCTAACCCTGAACTCCAAAAACTTTTTCTTCGCTTTGTGTTTGGGGTTTGTTATCAATCAATTTTTAATTGCCTTCTTTATGACGTAATAACTTAATAAGTAGTAAACACGAAATTATACACAGTTAGGGGCTCTAAATGGACAACTGGTTAATAATCAGCTCATTGTTATTATGGCTCATGACATTAATCAATTTGATCATATCAATGGCTATAATTCGCAGGATTAGCAATTGGTCATTGAAAAATTCAACCATTAAAAGTAGTGAAAGTAAAGTAATTGATTTACTACCAGGAGAACAAGCTCAGCCGTTCAGTGCAGAAAACCTAAATGGCGAAATCGTTACACTATCAAGTTTCAATGGACGTATGTTTATCCTAATATTTATTATGACGCATTGCGGAGCTTGTCGAGCTGGGATTCCTAGTTATTTAGATATTGCCCACCACGCGAGCAAAAAAGGAATCGAATTGATACTGGTAAACATAGATGAAAAAGCTGCTACGTCAGCCTTAGCAAAGGAATTTAATATAAGCATACCTTTACTTGTCGCTCCAAAGAGAAATTCGTTTGAGATAGATTATAAGGTAAAAGGAACTCCATCTTATTGTCTAATTGATAAACAAGGGAGGATAAAGTCAGCAGGTTTCATGAGTGAGTTAAATCAAATTTTAGATTTGCTGTGAAAGTAAAAACCAGCAGGGATTATCGAAAATGTTCGGAAAGGAGGCGATAACAATACGAGATTCTAGTACCAGTTGGTCCATTACCTTTCAACAATCTATTTCATAAGGAGAAAATAATGAAATATACAAATAACAACCTAATAAAAAACTTGGATAGTATCAGTCGGCATTTTCCATTTTTCAGTAAAATAATTGAGGAAGTGGCTGATCGACTGTTACCACACACTAAAGCTCAAGCTGATTGCAAACCAGCCGGGTGTTCCACTGCTGATTGGTATTGCACCAATAATTACTGCTGCATGTGCGTTGGGACCCAATGTTATGTGACCTATCATGAACAGCATGTCAGATATTGGTGTCCGGATGGACACTTCGGGGAATGTGATAATTGCATAACTGAATCTTGTGGCTACATTCCCGTTGACCATTGTTAATTACAATACAAGTACGGAATGAAAGCCGTTCAATCCTTACATTAGGGACGTCAGAAAATAGATATTTTTTAGGACAGTCTCAATGATCCAAGTTAGAAGAATCCACTGGCGTCCCAGCTTGAATTTTTGTAGTGCCAATAAATTGCACGTTTATTTTATGGAGAACTCTTTCTACTATACCCAATATATGCAGGAAAGGGATAATGCTATGTCCCAGGGAGAGTGTTTTTTGTTAAAATATAAATATCATTGTTATTCTCGTCGCACTGGAAATCTTGACGAGCAAATATTTCCCTAAAACAAGATGCAATTATTGTAAAGTTACCATGGGTGGATTTAATGTTGGTAATTATCGCTTGAATAAGGTGCCGTTTTTGATAATTATTTTGATTATTCTTTCCCCCTTGGTAATATCAGCATTGGTTATTCGTGCTTTGTTTTTGATTGTTACCGTTGAACAATGCAGTATGAACCCGACATTGTTCGAAGGTGATCGAGTTTTGGTTCTGAGATATTGGCCACGAGTTTGGTTAAAACGAGGCCAAATAATTGTCCTTAGAAATCAACAAATAAGACATGCAAAAAATGCCTTGTCATTTTCTTGGGAATCGTTCTACAACTTGATTACACAATACTTCGCTGGTAATTATGGAGAACTTATAATAAAAAGGATAACAGGCCTACCAGGAGATACAAAGATAATTCACATATCTGAACTAGATGAGCTAAAACAGATGCAACACCGTAAATTTTATGATGGTGAAGGCAACCGTAGATGGACCATACAAAAAGGACAATTATTTATTGAAGGGGATAACCAATACAGCACAGATTCTCGCGATTGGGGCCCAATCTTTGATAAATGTGTTGTAGGAGTAGCCATCTTAAAATTATCATACGACAAAAATTATCTATTTACTCCAAAGAATAGATAGCTTACAGTCAGTTTTGCTAAGAAATTTTCATTTGCATATAGGGCAGAACTTATAATAGGGAAAACAACACTAGTTACTAATCGTTAGACAGGTTCGTTCAGTTACAGAGATGGCAAATGAGATTTTTTTAGACTAGAAATTCTGCCCAATTATTCAGGATTCTTTTTTACAGGATACTTTTTTAAAGTATAAGCCCAAAATGCGAATCCAGAATGAGATAATATGAAAAAAAAACAGATTTTGATGCTACTATTAGTCATAATACTCATTTCTGTACTTATTTTTGGAACCGGGCAATTATTTTTCCCATACAGTGATATAACGAATAGAGCAGATCAAAGTAAATTTGTCCCGTCTCAAACATTTAGCTTTCTTCTCCCAGGAAATACAAGCTCAAATAATAGCAACATAGGTCAAAATGTAGTTATTACCTTCGCAGTTGACGGTGGTGAGAAGGGTTTTTACGAGCAGATCGCAGAGTCCTTCCACCGAGAGAATCCATCGAACACGGTCCAGATCGTCACCCCACCAGGCGGCTTCGACCTCTGGAACGCCGAGGACCTGTCTCCGCTGGCCGAGGCAGCCGATACGGCCCTTTTTATAGGCGGACGTGAGCGCCTGCTTAACAACGCCAGTGATTTCCTGGATTTGAGCCCCTTGATGGAGGGCGATACCGGTTTCGAGCCGGACGATTTCTGGCCGGGGTCGTTGGCTGCCTGCCAGGATAGCCAGGGACGCACGCTGGGCCTTCCGCTGGCGCTGACCTTCATGGGCTTGTTCTACGACGCGGATGCCCTGCAGGCCGCCGGGATAACATTACCGGCGGTGGGCTGGACGCTGGACGATTTCCGGACCATGGTCCAGGCGCTGGCCGCGCTAAAATCCGGCCCGATCATCGTCGATGCGAATGCCTGGCAAAGCTCGGTCCTAGCGCCCGGCATTGACGCCAGTATTGCAGCAGCCGGGGGCCAGATCCAAACCACCCAACTGGCGCAATTGGCGCAATGGTACGTCGATTGGGTCCGGCAGGGCAAGCTTGTTCCCTTCTCGGCGACCGGCAGTGGTGATGGATCGCCTGATCCCCACCCGATATTCTGGGTGGGCGCCTTGAACGCCAACCAGCCGGATGGCAGCGACCAACCGGCGCTTGAGAGCTATCAAATAACCCATTTCCCAATCAACACCGAGAACGGCAAAGAAGCCGGTTCTTCGCCTGTGTGGCCAAATTGCGCCTTAATCAGCGCCGGGACAAAGCACCCGCAAACAGCCTGGGCCTGGATCGATTATCTCTCCCGCCAGTCGCTGAACGTCAACCTGCCTTCCGGAGATATTCCACCGGCGATACCTGCCCGGCAATCGGTCTCAGAAGCCCGATATCCCTGGAACGACCTGCCGCAGGATGCCCAGGCAACGGTCCGCTATGGATTGGCAAATGCCTGGTATGGCAGCGTCGACCCCCAGGTCTTCGATACAGTTGGTAATGCCATTGCCGCTTCGCTAACTGGCTCGGTTTCCCTGCAAGAAACGCTGGCCCAGGCAGTGATCCCGCCATCGCCCACCCCGCGCACTTCGCCGATCGTCGTGGCCGGCTCGGCGCCTCAAGAAACCGCTCCGACTGGCAATCAGGTGGTGCGTTACCTCTATCCCAATTTCCCGAACAGCGACCAGGTCTATCAAGCGCTTGCCACCGAATTCCAGAAGACACATCCGGACGTCACCCTCCAGCTTTCGAGCGACTTCACCTGGCGGGGCGGCGACCCTCTGCCCTCCCTTACACAAGACTACGATTGTTTCTACTTCAGCGGCCTGTCCAACATAGCGGATATCCGCAGCATGGCGGACCTATCGCCTTTCCTGACCCAAGAGGACAGCAGTTTCCAGAGCGATTTCTACCCGGGGCGGTTGGATGCTTTGACGGTCGATGGCCACGTATATGGGCTGCCGGCGGACAATGATGCTTACCTGGTCAAAATCAACCTCGACCTGCTGGACCAGCTCGGGCTGGCCTTGCCTTCCGTGGATTGGACGGCCGACGATCTCATCCGCTTTATTCAACAGGCGGCTCCCGGGCCGGCAGGGATATCGTTCTACGCTTCCGCGGGATTGGAGGACTATTTGCTGGCAGCCCAGAGCGTCCAATGGATCGATTTCACTAAAGACCCACCATCCATCACCATCGACACCTCGGCGAATGTTCAGGCGGTTGACTGGCTGGCAACTCAAGCCAGAAACAGGGCTGTTTTTCCTCTAGATCAGATAAACACTACCGGCATGTCCCACGCCATTTCCGCTGGACAGGTTTTGCTATGGACTAGCCTGAGCAGCAATCCCATCGAATATCCGTTCCGAACTGCCAATCTTCCCATGCCCCAGGCGTCGTTTTCGAGCACGAGTAGGGGTTGGGTCATGCAATCAGCCCAATTCATTTCGGACCAGAGCAACGTCAAGCAAGTCTGCTGGGATTGGATGCGCTTCCTTTCAGACCAACCGGATGCCTTTCGCAATATGCCTGCCCGCCAGTCTGTTGTCCAATCCCCGGTATACGCAACCCAGGTCGGCGCTGCCACTGTCAGGGTGTATGACGTCACCCAGGCCAATAGCGGATATTCGCAGGTTTATTTGAATACCCTTCCGGTAAGCAACTGGACCTGGCAGGCTGTAGTGAGAGTTTTCCAGGGTGAAGATACCCAGGGGGTGTTAGCGGAGGTGCAAAGGAAAACGGAGCAGTATACCCAATGCCTGGCTGAAATTAATCTGCTGGCAAGCAAAATAGCGACCGTTTCCATAGAAAATGCGCCAGAGCGGGCAGTGATCGGGCAGTGCGCCAGGAAGGCAGATCCGGAATATCAAGATCCGGCTTTTCCTTAGGCGAAATGGGGTTGGAAAATGCTGTAACGGTTACGATTAACCGTAATTAAAAATGATGGCTAAATTGCTTCAATAAAACAGGGTTGCCTGACCTGACCCATCAACGTCTTACTCAAGACTAGAATTCTTGTCGCTGTATTGGAAGATTGTTAGTCTATCGGAGAAAGGGATGGTTATGATGAACAGATTTATAAGGATAAACTCGATACGTCTTTAATAGGTGCCGCGATTGTCTTTACGGTTGTATGAAACTCTGTATATCCTGTCCGGCACACATACAGAGGAGGCTACGTTGCACTTCCATTCTAATGCTCTGAGACACGCTTGGCGGCAGCTCTGTTTCCAGACCAGCTAACTCGTTTTCCGCATTAAAAATCAATTCGATGGGCAGATTTGTCGCCTGTGTCGGAGAGAGGATGCCTGCCGGTAATTCTTCATTATCTTCCACCGCATCGATTATGTGGGCAGCGCCATAGAACTGCTGCCAGGCCTTCTCGGCAAAACCCACAGGTTTTGGATCTTTCCCCAAAGCGGCACAGCACAACGAGGGAAGGTGAAGCAAGGTAGGTTGGTTATTTCCCCCTGGAGAAGATTTTGACAAACCCAATCCAGCCATCACTGAATTGAGCTGTGGCAGGATCTTCTTTGTGATAATTGATTCCTGAAATTCCCTGGTAGCGATTGTTCCAAATGGTCCGGCATCTTTTTCGTTCAAGAAGTTAGCCAGGGATCAATCGGTATCCCATCATCAGGTGTAGATAGCAAGGACGGCAGGTCACCTTGAAGAAATAACTGCAAACTTTGGAGCTCATCGGCGTCCAGGTCGAGACCTACCTGGAAGAGAGCTTGCTGGGGATCCTGGCGTAAGCTTGCCTCAAATTCCGGATCGATACTCAAGCGGTAAGCAACTATAGCTAATCCCATGGCCATCACCTATCCTTTCGATTGATATTTTGGGGAATTAGAATTACCTTTAAACTATACTCGAACCCGAGCTCGAATACAACTGTGGTTAACCACAATTGAAAATGGCTCCGAAATCATTACAATGATAAATGGACGGGTCAACCAGCTAAATTCCTCTCAAACCAGAAGACAACACACTTCCATAAGCGTTCTTAAGTACAAGGTGATCGATATTTGGGTCTTATAAGGACTTAGTATTTGGCCCTAATTCTCGAAAGGGGCGATTAGCAAAATTTTTAGGCACATCTTTTTTTGATCAAACTCATCCTATTGCGAAAAAGGAACAAATAACAGTTCAACATAAAAAGGAGGTGGATATCGAAGATAGAGCAAGGTAAGTAACAAATGAATTCAATTTATATTGAATGGCGATAAGGTTTGAAAGGAGATAAACCATGTTCCACAAATCTGATGATCTACTTTCATTGGCGAACCGGATGGTCACTAAAGTTGGGATCATCTCGTCTGTGATCGATAAATTGGCCGATACCTTAATCCCTAAAACTTCAGCAAGAGCTAGTGGATGTCCGGTCCCAGGCTATTACTTCTGCGGACAATCTAGGTGTGGTGGATACTGTGGCTATCAAGATGTTGGTGGTATAAGGCATTGCTACTACACGCCCATAAGAACATATTATTCCGATTGGGGTGCATTATCTGGGTGTTATGGAACTCCCGCAGATTGCAATCTATCTTGCATGGCAGGGGGCGATTGTATGTTATTTACTTGTACAGCGCCTTGTTCGTGCCCAACATAGAGGATGTCTCCTCCACTCCATTTACTTTTAACCCTAAGCGAGGGTTTTGTCTTAACGAATTCGCCAATTTAATAGCTGTGAGGAAGGTGGTTTTTTACCTTCCCCACAATCTTAATTTATTTTCTGAGCCTAGCATGAATGTTCCCAACGTTTCTTTAACATATCTTACAATCAGTTTTCTCTCAATTGGTTTCGGTTATCTTTTCATTCATAATTATTTCTACATCGTGAAAGTGGTAGGGTTCAGCATGCTCCCTTACTTAAAAAATGGTGATCGAGTGTTGGTGATGAGGCATTACCCCCCACGATGGATAAGGAGAGGACAGGTTGCTTTGTTGGATGCCTGGCCTGAACTAAAGACGAGTAATCAGGGATACTTGATCAAAAGAGTAGTAGGACTGGCTGGTGATAACCTGTCTATATACATGGTTAATCTTCGAATCCCTTGCTGATATTATTGAAAATAGACTATATCGCTTTATTACTTCCGCCATAGGTTGTCATACTGTTATCCCGTATATACTCAACTGGAACATCGCTGATTTCAAACTTGAATTTGTGCCACCTGGAGATGCCAGGATGGTGACAGTTCCAGATAAGCATATTTTTGTCAAAGGGGATGGGATCATGAGCAGCGATGATTCAATTACTCATGGCCCCGTTCCTTTTTATATGATCAAGGGGATTATGTTGTGCAAGCTTTATAAGAGAACCAAGCAATCTCGGGTAGAGAACAGTAATCCAGAAATAAGCTCAATTGATTTTTGGTCTACTGATCACGAGTGTGAAAGATGAAGAAACTTCCCAGAAAATCGATTGCCATTACATGTTTGCTGATCATTGCAGGATTAGTGGTTTCCTCTGCCTGTGGCCAGGCAATGTCTCCGAATTCTACTCGGGCGGTTGGGGCTGGCAATGCTTCAATTACTTTTGCCGATTTGAGACTTGATAAATGGAACGATTATCAGAAGCTTGCAGATGATTTCCACCAGCAGAATCCTACTATAACCGTGTCTATCGTTCCGGTTGATCATTCGGCTCCGTCGCCGGATGCCGATATCGCTCGGCTAGCGGATGTGGTCTTCCTACCCGGCTCCAACCCAGCCACTCTGCCCGGTATGCTTCTATTGCAACCCCTGCTGGATACCACGAACCACTTCAACATCGACGATCTCTGGCCGGGATCCATGACTGCATGTTCGGATGCGCAAGGCAAATCCTATGGGATACCGTTAACCCTATTCCTACAGGGGATCTATTACAATCTCAGCCTCTTCGACCAAGCTCATATTGCTTACCCTCAACCCGGTTGGACCTGGGACCAGTTCCGGGTACTCATCTCTCAACTAGGCAGTGCTGCTAACGAGCAGGTCATCTATGGATTCCTCGATGGGCCTTATGGCAATATCCTGGATCCCTTGCTGGCGCAGCAGCTGTCTGCCAATGGCAGCCATGTAGACCCGCAGGCAATGGCTGCTGGCCTTGCCTGGTATCTGCAATTGGCAAAGGACAAAAAGCTGTACCCCTTGCAGCCGGCGGTCAATGGCGTTTACCAACTGGAGGGCATGAAACAACTACTGAACAACGACCAGACCGCCATGTGGCTCAGCACGACCGACATCCGCCAGGGGGTTTACCTGCCCTATCCGGTAGACCAGCCTACAGATCACACCACACCAGTCTATGCCAACTGCGGGGCGATCAGCGCCGGGACGAAGAACCCTCAGGCGGCCTGGGCCTGGCTGGAATTCCTCTCCCAACAGGATCTGACGGGGAGCGCGGATAGTGGGATGTTGCCCGGAAGCCAATCGCTGACCTCGGCCTCTCCTTTCTATGCCAGCTTGACTGATCAAGAGAAGAACGCTCTGCAATATGGCCTGGCCCATGCCTGGTACTACCCGCCTGAGCTTGGGGATACCCTTTTTCCCCTTGAGCAGGCTGTGGCTGACGCCACTCAATCGGGAACCGATCTGGTCGGCGCCCTCCAGGAGGCGGCTTCCTCAGCCCAGGCACAGGTTCAAGCCACGACCACTGCTCAACCGGTGGCACTCAATACCCCACTTGCCGCGCTTACCCAACTTCCTGAAAATGGGGTGGCGATCACCTTTACTGCTCCTGTTTATTTCCAGGGTTCGATGGATGTAGATGGGGATTTACAAGCTCTGAAGAAAGAATTTAAAAAAAGCCATCCGGAGATCAATATCATTTTTCAGAATGACTATCCCAATCCCGTCGATGGTGATTATTTTCGTGCCTTGGCCAAAAGCAGCGATTGTTTCGAATATTTTGCCCCTTACGCCTCTTCTCCCTGGCCACAGATATCACCAGGGGATATCTTTGACCTGACTCCCTTGCTGGATGCTGACCCCACTCTTCGGGATGATTTTTTCCCGGCTTTTTTTACCCCTTTTACGACGAATGGTAAATTATACGGTCTGCCGGCAGATGTAGCAGTGGAATATATTGCCTATAACGCAGATTTGTTGACCAGCCTTGGTATTCCCCTCCCTCAGTCTGGTTGGACGCTGGACGATATGCTATCGATCGCAAGCCAGGCTGCTAAACTCTCTGCCAATCCATCCGTCTATGGTTTTTGGGATGATAACTTCAACCTCTTGTATGCCCAGCATATTCCCTACCTGGATACCAGCGTGCAACCTCCCCGAGCAACCTTTACCAGCGAGGCCGTGATCAAGGCGTTTACCTGGTTTCAACCCCTCCTCCGGAATGGAACGATTAATCTGATAAACCATGCTCACGAGGATGTTTATGATCAAGCGATTTCACAGGGACAGGCAGCCCTTTGGACCACTAATGGCTTCCACAACTATAACTTTGACCCCAATACTGCCAATTCCCAGCCTATTTATGAAAAGGATTTCCCTTTTAAGGTAGGTTTTGTACCCTTCCCAATATTGGCTTCCGGCGAGCCGATGAGCATGGCTTATCAGGCGGTCGGTTACTATATCTCAGGTTATTCAACTCCTGCGAAAGCTCATGCCTGCTGGTCATGGATTCAGTACCTATCAGACCATCCTACAATCTTTGGTGGGTATAGCCCGCGCAAATCGTTGCTACCCCAGGAAAGCGTAGGGCAAAACACGGAGCAGTTTGAGGTGGTACAAGAAGCTATCCAGCAATACAAATCAGATGACTTTGAGAATCTTGCTGACCCGACCTTCGCTGGGTATAGAGTTGAAGAAGTTGGAGCGTTGGTAGAAATTTCTACTGGAGGAGATGTTAACACTGCTTTAGCCGAAGCTCAATGGTTAGCGGATGCTTACCGAGATTGCATTGCTCAACAAGACCTGACTGGGCTTAATTATTACCAGGTTAAATTCTTAGCTAATAACTGTAATTTATTGGTCCAGGGCTATCCTACATTTGAGCCGCCATAATCCGGGAGAAGAAAGTATACCATCGGGCACTATATTCACGAATCGATATGTACCTTACCGTCAACCTCACCAGTAGAGGACTATAGGCAGTATCTTATGGAAGGATCCGAAAAGTCGGTTACGTCTCGGATCGCCATTTGTTGGCTTTGCTCTCACTGGTCGATAGTACAGTGACTATATGAAAATTGCCATAGATCGGACACTTGTAACCGACTTTAATTGTCAATAAGGCACGAAGAGGAGGAGACTATGTTTACCACATACTGGATAGCCTTTAGCCGGATTGTCATTGGATTAATTTTTGCCATCTCGGCTTACGGAAAAATCCAAGATGTTTCTTCTTTTACGGATGCGATCACCCGGTTCAAGTTTTTCCCTAAGCAATTCAGTCCGGCACTCGCCTATCTTTTCCTCAGTGGGGAGATTCTGGTAGTACTCTTGATGCTGATCGGGGGCTTTTTCCTGTTGTTCGGCTATTTACTATCATTTCTCATGTACCTGGCGTTTAGCATTGTCTTATCTTCTGTGGTCATCCGGAAAATTGACACCTCGTGCAATTGTTTTGGCCCTTCTGAAAAGCCGGTTACCCCATTTCACGTTGTGAGAGCCGCGGGCCTTATGTTACTGTCCGCAGTCAGTGGGGCTGTTTTATACCTCAATAACACGAGCCTGGTTCAACCAGAATTACTGGGATGGGTCTTGATGGTGCTGGCAGGAGGTATTTTTACTTTTATTTGGATTCAATTGGACGAGATTGCCGAGCTATTCCGAAAAATCCCGGCTTGAAAATATCTGACTTTATTCAAAACAGGAGAGAAAAATGGAACAAATACTGGCGGCGAGCTCCATCTTATTGTGGGTGGGTCTATTATTCAACCTATTGTTGACCCTGGCTTTGGTCAAAAGGATCACCAGTAAATCCATGCTGAGCTTCCTAAAAATCGGTACGAAGGCTCCCGATTTCACCGCCCAGACCTTGGACGGGAAACCCGTGACCATGGTTGATTATGCCGGTCGCAACATAGTGTTGTTATTTACCACCACGTGGTGCGGGCATTGCAAGAAGAAGTTCCCCGATTGGCAGGAGCTTTTCCCCAAAGCTAAACGAGCCGGATATGAGTTTTTGTTAGTCGTGACGTCCGGATCACTAACCGATGTCCAGGCTATGATTGACGAATATAAATTGAGCATTCCTATCTTGCATGCGCCCAATGATACCAATTCCTTCATGAAGGATTATAAAGTGGAGGGGACACCATCTTGTTATATCGTTGGGTCGGATGGGAAAGTGGTATTTGCCGGGTACCCGGGAACCGAGGACGAGAGATGGCGGAAATGGGTCAATGAATGGGAAGGGGAGCCTAAGGCGGTTAAACAATTGTCGCCTGCGGGCGTCGATTAGCCTGTAGACTTCTAACTGCCCAGGGTGATATGAAATTTCTCAAGGATAAACAATTCTACAGCCGCCTCAAAGCCTTGGGAAAGATGGTATCCCTGACTTGGGAGGCCCAACGGTTGTGCTTTACCGGTTTGTTAGTCCTCGAAGCCATCCAAAGTCTCATTCCTTTGGGACAAGCCTGGATCACCAAATCGATATTTGACTTGCTCGCAAACGGTTTTCTATCCAGCCAATTGACCGGCTTGCCGGGGAGACTGTTGATGCTGCTATCGGGCCAGGTAGCGTTAGCAGTTGTCAGCAATGGTCTGGGTTCGGCGAGAGGATATTTCAATGCCGAACTGGGCCGGCAATTGAACCTGAAAATGCAGCTATTGGTCTTTCGCAAGATCAATGCCTTACAAGGCTTAGCTCCCTTCGAGGATCCTAAGATTCAGAATAAGATCCAACTGGCCAGCCAGGGCGCTCAGATGGGGCCGCAACAAATCCTCAGCATCCTCACCGGCTTTTTACGCAGTGTCATTACCCTAATTAGTTTTTTGGGCGTCTTGATTTCCTTTAGTCCGTTGCTGACAGGGTTGGTGGTCCTGGCTGCACTGCCGCAGCTATATATTCAACTAAAAATTGGCTACCAGCATTATGGCATCGCCATACAGAACACCCCCAAACAACGCCTGGCGAGTTATTACAGTTATCTCCTCTCAGCCGTTTATTATGCCAAGGAAATCCGCCTGTTTAATTTAGGAGAATATTTTATCAAGGCTTTCACACGTCTCACTCAAGACCTCAACAACATTGCGCGCAAGCAGCAAGTGCGGGAAATTAGCCTGCAAACCGGTTTGAGCCTGCTTTCCACATTGGTTTCGAATGGAACTTTCATAGCCGTCGTATGGCAGGCTTTCGAAAAACGAATTAGCCTGGGAGACGTTACTTTTTTTACCAGTGCGGTCGGCAGCATTCAATCCGCATTTTCTACGATCATCTTCAATATGGCTGGGTTCAACGAGAGTTTCCTCTTTTATTCCAGCTATGCTGAATTGATAGCAATTGAGCAACCCATTCATCTTTCCCCTCATCCATATCCCATCAAGCAGTTATCGTCGGGGATTGAACTACGAAACGTTTCCTTTCGATACAATCCTGAATTACCCTGGGTGGTGCGAAATGTTGATCTGAAGATCGATGCCGGCAGTTGCCTGGCATTGGTCGGCTTGAATGGGGCTGGGAAGTCAACCCTCGTCAAGCTATTGACCCGCATGTACGATCCCACCGAAGGCCAGATTTTATGGGATGGCGTAGATTTACGCGAATTTGACCTCCTGGCATTGCGCCAACGAATGGGGGTCATCTTTCAGGATTTCATTCGATATGATTTATCCATACTAGAGAATATCGCCTTGGGGGATGTGACCAGGTTAGAATCGGAAAAGTTGGATGCTGCGGAAGAGTTGGCCAGGCAAGCCGCCATGAAGGTCGGAATCCATGCCAAAGTGAGAAACCTGCCTAAAGGGTATCAGACTGTTGCCAGTCGCTGGCTCGCAGAAGATGGAGATGGAATCGACCTGTCCGGTGGCGAATGGCAGAAAATTGCTTTAGCGAGAATGCTGGTGAGAGATGCTGAATTTCTCATCCTGGATGAACCCACGGCTGCATTAGATCCTCAAGCGGAATACGAAATCTATAATTCGTTTGTCAATCTGGTCTCAAAGCGTACCAGCCTGCTCATTTCTCATCGCTTCAGCACGGTCAGGATGGCGGATCAGGTAGCAGTGCTCGAAAATGGAAAGATAGCCGAATGCGGTAAACACGAAGAATTGATCAAGGCTAAGGGTAACTATTTTCGTTTATATGAGATGCAGGCAGCAAGGTATCGGTGAGGTGTGAAGGGTGAATGCATGTTGATATTGGGAAGGGTTGAAATCAATTAATGAATAACTCCTTGTAAAAGCAAGACGCTCAACGAGACTTGTGGATATGATTTAACAAGCTCTACTAAAAATCTAAAAAATGGAGGTGATGGTAGGGAAAATAATATGAAAAAGAATAAAGAAACATCGCAAAATAATCATTTTTCAATATAGATTGAAAGGAGAGAAACTATGTTTGTTCAATTGAATGCTATTTTGTCGTTAGTAAGTCGTCTTATGGATGAACGAAAGTTCATTTCACAAGCCGTCAACAAATTTGTAGATAAATTCATTCCAGAAACAACAGCTAAGGCAATGTTTACATGTCCCCCACCGTCGCCGTTTATTTATCAATGTGGTGGTTATGATTGCGGAAGTTATTGTGGTGAACGAGTTGTTGGAAGCGTAAAGAATTGTTATTACACCGAAACAAAGTGGTATTCCAACAGTTCGGAATGTGCTGCCAATTTGGTGCAATGTTACTATCCATGTCAAAGTCAACCCAATTGCATAACCCAAGTTTGTTCCACATGTTCATGTCCAACTTGATGAACTAGGACAATATTGGATACATGCTTCTTTTGATCCTAATAAACATCCTGTAGGGATAGGGAATTCACAATCTCTATCCCCACTATTAGATTGTTATGGTAATTCGGATTAATTCCCACAATATCCTCCGATATGGTAGGAATAGACCCCTATAACCAATCAAAAAAATAAAGGATGAACTAACAATATTGGGAAAAGTGCTATAAATGATAAAATTAATCAGGTAATTTAGGAAAGCAATCGTGATTGTTTAAAAGAGCATGTGTATGAAATCGATAATTGTGACCATATTTACGAGGTTTTTTAATTATGCTGCTGTTATTTCCATTCTAACGGCGGCTGCTTGTAGCCAACCCACGCTGGCATCATCAACCTCTGTAACCGGGTCTTCCATCATTACCATTACCTTTGCCGATCTCCAACCGAACCATGGTATCGACTATCAGAAGTTGGCAGATGAGTTCCATCACAAGAATCCAACCATCACAGTATCCGTAATCCCGGTGGATCATTCGGTGCAGCTAGCAGAAGTCGACATCGCCAGACAAGCTGATGTCATCCTCCTCAATGGCGAGAACCCGGCTGCCTTGCCCGGGTTCACTCCCTTGCAGCCATTGCTGGATGCGGCCAGTGACTTCAAAGCTAGTGACCTTTGGCCAGGATCGATGGCAGCCTGCTCGGATGCCCAGGGCAATCCGTATGGAGTACCCCTGACACTTTCTCTGCAAGGCATCTATTTCAACCCTGCAATTCTTGACCGCTATCAGGTCGCTTATCCTCAACCCGGTTGGACCTGGAAGCAATTCCAGCAACTCGTCTCCCAATTAGGGCAGACGGCCGGTCAGACAACTCTTTATGGTTTTGTAGATGGCCCGGACGGCTCGCTGTTGGATCCCTTACTGGGTCAGGCGATGGTTTCTAATGGTGGTAAAGTGGACGCGCAAGCGATGGCTGCTGGCATAGGATGGTATCAAGAGTTGGCAAAAGAACAAAAGCTTTTCCCCAAGCTGCCTGCAGTGAACGGGCTAAATTACCAAGACCCGATCACCATGATCCTTAACAACGATCGAGCGGCAATGTGGCTTAGTTCAACGACTACCTATACGACTGCCACTGGAAATCAAAGGGTCTACTTGCCTTATCCTGTGGAACAACCTACCGATCATACCACCCCGGTGTTTGCGGGTTGTGGAGCGGTCAGTGCCGGATCGAAGAATCCAAAGGCAGGCTGGGACTGGTTGGATTTTCTATCCCAGCACGATTTGAGTGGGGATCAGAAAAGCGGTATTTTGCCTGCTCGCCGGTCACTGGCTGGTCTTTCTCCCTACTTTGACAGTCTGAACGAGAAGATGAGAAGCGCCTTGCAGTACGGACTGGAACATGCCTGGTACTATCCACCCGGTTTAGGGAACACTCTTTATACCGTCGAGCAGGCCATCGCCAACGCCATCCAATCTGGAACGGATATGGTTTCAGCGGTGCAAGGCATAGCCAATTCTTTGACTGCATTTTCACAAGCTACTGCTACCCCAACCGCCCAACCCGTCAATACGCCTCAGGCCATGCCTACCAATCTGCCAGCGGAGATTACCTTGATTAAATTCGATGAAGCCACGGTGATCACCACCGATCCGACTAAAACTTACAACGGGCCTGAATTGAAGGCTTTGATGGCCGAATTTAATAAAACTCATCCTGATCTCAAGGTGACCTTTGGTCCGGATTTTAATTGGCCTGTTGATGGGAATGGCTTTCGTGTCCTGGCCCAGAACGACGATTGCTTCGAATTTGCTAGCCCGCAGATGTTTTACCAGACTCTTTTGGGCGATGATTTGCTCGATCTGAGTCCCTTTCTGGATGCTAGTCCAACTCTCCGGGATGATTTCTTCCCCGTCTATCTCACACCTTTCCAAAAAGATGGGAAACAATACGGCTTGCCGGCCGGCGTGGATGTGTATTTCATCGCTTATAATGCGGATCTTCTCACAAAACTGGGGATCCCCTTTCCGAAGACCGGTTGGACTTTCCAGGATTTCCTGACCTTAGCTGCCCAGGCAGCCAATCCTTCTGCGGCTAACCCTGTCTACGGATTTGGAAATGACGTCAATTGGGTCCTGCGCAACCAGGGAGTCCAGTTTTACGATGCTTCTGTCCAACCCCCAAAAGCAGTTTTCAATACAGATGCGATGACTAAAACCTTTACCTGGTTCCAGCAACTTATTCAGAGTAAAACGCTATACACCACGAATAATGTGGAGTATGCGAATTTCATGAAAGCTGTTCAGAACGGGCAGGTAGCCTTCTGGAGCACTGATGGTTTTCGCAACTACAACCAGAATCCTGCGAACATGAATGCGCAACCTATTTTTGATAACGATCTCCCATTTAAGGTCGGGTACGTACCATTTCCGATCTTGGCTTCCGGACTGCCCGCTAGTTCTGATTTGAGCATGGTCGGATACTACATCTCTGCTCACACAGCACAAGCGAAAGCGGACGCTTGTTGGACTTGGATCCAATACCTTTCCGATCACCCCACCGTCTTTGGCGGTTATAGTCCTCGCCAATCGGTGCTGCCCGAAGAAAGCGTAGGCCAGGACCCTGCTCGCTTTGCTGTTGTTCAAACTGCTATCCAACAATACAATGGGGAGGCCTACACTGACAGTTCTGATCCCTTGCTATGGCCGTACGATACTGAATTCGTGTGGGCACAAGTACATGTCGCCGAGGGACTGGATGCAGCGACTGCCTTAGCAGAGGCTCAGCGCCAATCGGATGTTTATTATGCTTGTATTTCTGAAAAAAACCTGAAAGGCATGAGCTCGGTTCAGCTCTTCCAATTGGTCCAAAGCTGTTATGTACCACCACAAGTAACGCCTCAACCTTGAATAGCTCGGTAAATCAAGATATTACCTGTTTCATAACACGAGGTTATAGACGAAACTGGGCAAAAAAAGGTGAAGAAAGGTAAAAAGCTAGTCGATAGAGAAAGAAGGATGTTTGCCATGCGAATCACAAAGACGATGTTTCTGATTTTTATGATCTTGGTAACGCTGGTTTCTTGTTCTTCCCCCACATCGGCTCCTGCCACCCGGTCTCTATCAGCAATTGCGCCTCTCCCTAGCCAGACCGTTATACGAGTACCTCCCGCCACGCAAACCGCTGTTCCGTTAGTGACACCTACCGCAACCCAGTTTCCAACCCCGATGCCAACCCCGGTAACAGATCCGCTTCCGGCTGGAGCCAACCTACGCTTGTCCAAAGGGCCACTTCAATTTGTCGATATGACTAGCGACGGTCGAATTGTCGTTGTGGGTAGCCGGATTACCATCTGCTCTTACCAGGTAGCAGACGGCAGCCAGAACTGGTGCCGAACCACCGGACAAGCGGCGAAGAGCACGATACGCAACCTTTCTCTCAGCCCGGATGGCAAAGTTTTTCTTACTGGATTGGACAGCGGTCTCCTCATTCTTTGGGACAGTGTTAGCGGAACACCACTTTGGGCGATCAGCGAACCAAAGCTCAATACAGTAGCCTGGTCACAGGATAACCAGAAAATCGTTATTTCTATCCAGGATCTGACTTTGCGCATTCTTGACCGCTCTCATGGTTATCTCACCGGTCAAATTCCTCTCGACGGTATTCCACCAAGTACATTGGCTTGGTCCCCAGATGGGAAACAGATAACGGGAGGGGACAATAATGGCCAGGTCACCGTGTGGGACGCGATCACAGGTAAGATCGTGACCCGCCAACCACTCTTCCGAGCAGGATATGCCGTTTCTAGTCTCATCTGGACCAACGACAGTTCGCAGTTATTGGTGGGATCGAGATATGTATCCTGCCTCAAGGATTGCACCCTTGCCCATGATGGGGCATTAACTTTAATAGACAGCCATTCCAGTAAAGTGATATGGCAAATCGAAGTAACAGACCAGGTTCAATCCTTAGCGGTTAGCCCGGATGGGCGGATGGTCCTGGCTAGGATGGATCAAGGTGCCATAAATCTCTACCGGATAAGTGATGGTGAGATAGTCCAATCGATACCAGTTTCTGGTGGTATTGGAGCTTTCTGGTTGGCGGAGGGAAAGAGCTTCCTTTTCCTGGATGGAACAAACCACGTGATCGAAGGAAATCTCAACGGCAACCAACAGATCCTGGCGTATCTGGAAGGCTATTATGGCCTGGTGGATTTTGCCTGGTCACCGGATAGCAAGGCGTTAGCTGCCAGCCCTATTGGCGGCCCGGTGGTTATTTGGGATCGCTCCAGCGGTGAAATACTTAGAACAATTGGGGAGGGAACTTCAGATGGACCAGTCGCATGGTCTCCTGATGGGGAGCATATTGCTACCCAACAAGGACAGGAAATTATCATCTGGGATATTCAGTCCGGTGCTCAAAGTAAAACGGTAACGAATCCCAGTCCAATATCAGATAATATGGGCTGGTCACCAGATGGTAAGTTATTTGCCAGCTTGTGCCATAATGTTAACTCAAGCGGGGTTTGGTCGAGCACAATCTCGATTTGGGATGTTTCCAATTGGAACGTGAAAAAGACTATTATTTTTTCCCAGGAATTGGTCAATGTGGTCTATATCGCCTGGTCACCGGATGGAAAAAGATTGGCAGGAGTGAACGAGGGTCTTGTATGGGATGTAGCAACAGGAAAACTACTAATCGATCTTGGGTTCACAGGCAATCATTATCAAAATGTGCAATGGTCACCAGATGGCTATCATCTGGTCACGAATTCAGGTATGGTTTGGGATATTAATGTGCGTAATGGTAGTTTTGGTATTTGGGGTGATGTCACCAGTACTGCGTTTAGCCCGGAAGGGAATTACTTGGTGACAGGTGGAGATCGAATTGTTTTACGAAACCCAAAGGATGGAAGCATTTTGCAGGTGCTAGATGGATGGGCAAATCAACCCGAAGAGTTAGCCTTCAGCCCGGACAACCAGATATTGGCCTCGCTCTCGAGAGAAGATGGAACGGTGATTTTGTGGAAAGTGCCATAGATCAAGACACTTTTTTCATTTTGACATTGGATCTAATTGTCGAAAGACGATTTATTTCCTCGTCTTTATTCATTGGTGATTTGTATTAATAATGATAGTCTCTTCTATCACCTGGTTACTCATAATTGTCGGCTTTGCCTTTGTAACAATGACCTATATCATCCTTCACTTTTGCTTTCTAGTCGTGACGGTCGAAGGTTTCAGTATGGCACCTTACTTGATGGATGGCGATCGAGTTCTGGCTGTCAGATATTGCCCTCTAAAAATGATTAAAAGAGGGACGATTGTCGTTTTTGAGGCCTGGAGCGAATTGACCCATAATGACCACTCCTTCCTGATCAAAAGGGTTATCGGTCTTCCAAGGGATGTTTTAGTGACTGGGCGAACAAAATTGGGGCATCTGGAAAGTATCCTTGACGATCGATATTTTCATTATTTCTTAACAAGGTTTTCAGTCGATACCTCCGTCCCTTTCATCACAAATTCTACCCAAGCGTGGCAAGACGAAGCGGTGATCTGGGAAGGTGGGACCCAGGAAACCATCGTTCCGGAGAGAAGCTTATTTGTCAAAGGAGATTGGCTGATGGGTTCACTGGATTCGATTACGAATGGTCCTGTTCCATTTGAAAAAATAAAAGGGGTGTTGATCATAAAACTAATTTCACAAAAGGAGAAAGCCACAGTTGTTTAGGCTTGCCTGCGCCTGCTAAAACCTTGCACCAGCATCGATTTCAACCTTCAGGATGGATCAGGTTCCAATTGAAGTCAAGATGCTTATCTTCATCGATTCACCTCTTATTCCCTGACCTGTTTTTCATATGAATGAGTATTGTCTTCATAAGTAATTTTCTAGTCACCTGACAGTTTAGCCATATAAGGCTCAATGATAGGCACATAATCGAATTTGAATTACAAGGTCATTGGTCAATTGGCGCTCAATCATACGCAAACCGATTTGAAAAAGGCTCAAATCCCGCCGATCTTTGCGATCCACCAGGTGCCGTTTTCCGGCACGAATGGTTTGCGTTCCCGTAGCCAAGCACCAAACATACAAGATGACCACAGCCGGCGCCATGAAAGCAGGCAGCCGTAGGGTGGGTTGAAAGCTCATGAATGGACTTGGTTATGGAAAGCATTCTCGGTTGAATGCCAGCTGCTTTCAACCCACCATTACATAATAAGCCACCTCAATGATGGGTTTCGGGCGAAAATGTTCTTGGGATAGGTCAATTGCTGGGGTTGGGTCTGCGATCGAGCCCCCAACCCATCCTATGCAAACTCCGCAAACTTGAAATTCTTGAGCTCTGAGGACACCTTTGCTTTGTTCTGTTTGTGCCATCGCCGCCAGAGTCGCCGGAGTAAAAATAATTGTAGAATTACGGTTAACCGCAGTTGAATAAAAACGCGGAGTTATTACAATGAAATTGGGTTACCTGCACAATTAATTTTCCATTCAAATTGAAATAAATTAAGTTCTTAGCGGCTTCCATGCCGGAATATAAGGTGAGCATCTCGATGATACATTTCCTCAAAAAAACAGAGGTCCTGACACGATTAACGCTTATATTGTTCATAATTATTATCTCGGCCTGTGGCCAGGCAACTCCTCCAAATGCCAATCAAATGGATAAATCCAGTAATATCACCATCACCTTTGCCGACATGAACTTCGATGTAGGGGTCGATTTTCAGGCGTTGGCGGACGAATTCCACAAGCAGAACCCTGCGATTACGGTCACCGTGATCAAGCAAGACCACCCGGCGCCGTTGGCCGATGCAGATATTGCCAAGCAGGCCGATGTGGTCTATCTACCCGGATCCAATCCAGCTACTCTTCCCGGCATACTGCCATTGCAGCCCCTGCTGGAGCAAGCAAAGGATTTCAACCTCAACGACCTCTGGCTCGGCTCGCTGACGGCCTGCTCTGATGCTCAAGGTAACCCATATGGGATACCGCTGACGATATTCTTACAAGGGATTTATTACAACCCGGGCCTCTTCGACCAGGCTCACGTTTCTTACCCCCAGCCGGGATGGACCTGGGATCAATTCCAAGCGCTCATCTCCCAATTGGGCAGCATAACCGATAACCAGACCATCTATGGCTTTGTGGATGGGCTGTATGGCGATATCCTGGATCCCTTGCTGGTACAACAACTATCTGCAAATAGTAGCCAGGTAGATGCAAAGGGAATAGCCAATAACCTTGCCTGGTACGTGCAACTGGCTAAAGATAAAAAGCTATACCCTTTGCAACCGGCGATCAATGGAGCATATCAGACCAATCAAATTACGAATCTACAGAACCTACTGAAGAATAACCAGGCGGCCATGTGGATCAGTTCCCCCTTCGTGAGTGGTGGCAACAGCCAGGGGGGTTACCTACCCTATCCGGTGGGACAGCCAACTGACCATACCACCCCAGCTAGTGCCAACTGTGGGGCTATCAGCTCAGGAACCAAATCTCCCCAAGCTGCCTGGGCCTGGCTAAACTTTCTCTCCCATCAGGATCTTAGTGGAGAACAAACCAGTGGGCTTCTTCCGGCACGCCAATCGCTGGTGGAGGCTTCTCCTTACTACGCCAGTCTGAGCGAGCCTGAAAGAAGTGCGCTGCAATACGGTCTAGCTCATGCCTGGTACTATTCGCAGGGACTTGGGGATACGCTATATACTGTAGAGCAAGCTATAGCTAACGCCATTCAGTCCGGTACCGATCTAGCGGATGCTCTTCAGACCATAACTTCCTCAGCCCGGGCTCAGGCTCAAGCCACGGCCACTGTTACCGCCCAGCCGGTAGCAATCAATCCCCCACTCGCCACACCCACCAATCTACCCGAAAATGAGAAAACCATTACCTTTGATTGGGAAAGGCTACCTGGCGCGATGGTGAGTTATGATGCCACTTTCGAAATGCTTTTTGATGAAGTCATCAAGGATTTTGAAAAAAGTTACCCTGAGATCACAGTCCTTACTGCGGCCCCAATTGACGCTCCAACGCCGCTGGCTTCCGACCGGGGCAATGAAGTCCGATCGCTGGCTAAGAGCTACGACTGTTTCTTGTATATAGCCCCTCATATGAACTCTCCCTATCCGCAGATCACGCCGGGCGACGTCCTCGATTTGACGCCCTTGCTGGATGCGGACCCCGCCCTACGAGACGATTTTTATCCCGCCTTTTTTACTCCTTTCGAGATGGATGGTAAATTGTACGGCTTACCGGCGGGTGTCATGCTGGAATACATCGCTTATAATGCCAATTTATTAACCCGGCTGGGTATTCGCTTGCCTCAAGCCGGTTGGACGCTGGACGATTTGGTCTCCATCGCCAGTCAGGCAGCTGATCTCTCTGCTAATCCACCAATTTATGGTTTTTGGGATAGAGGATACCAAGTGTTATTTGCCCAGCAAATCCCTTACCTGGATACATCGGTCCAACCACCCAAAGCTACCTTTACCAGCGACGCCGTGAATAAGGCGTTTGCCTGGTTCAAACCCCTCTTCCAGCATGGTACGCTTAATCTATACAGCTTCTCCCACGTCAACGAGTACGATCAAACCATTTCCCAGGGACAAACAGCCTTATGGGTGACCAATGGCTTCCAGAACTTTAACCCTGACCCCAATACAGCTCTTCAAAATCCACTTTATGAAAAAGATTTCGCCTTCAAGGTAGGTTACGCGCCATTCCCGTTGTTAGCTTCAGGTGAGCCAATGAGCATGGCTTATCAGATGGCCGGCTACTATATCTCCGGTTATACCACCCAAGCCAAGGCGCATGCCTGTTGGACCTGGATCCAATACCTTTCCAGCCGCCCCGGCATCTTTGGCGCGTACAGTCCCCGTAAATCGGTACTACCTCAAGAAAGTGTGGGGCAAGATCCCGAGCAGTTCAAGGTAGTCCAGAGAATCCATCCTGCAGTATAAAACGGATGGTTATGAAGACTTCACCGACCCACTCTTATACGGATATACCGAGGAAGAAGTGGGAGCGTTGGAAAAAATATCTACCGGAGGAGATATCATGACCACCCTGGCCGGTGCCCAAAGGATGTCGGATGCTTACCGGGATTGTTTGGTCCAAAAGAACCTGACTGGTCTCAGTTATATCCAGGCTTATTACCTGTCCAACAATTGTTATCTATCCATCCAGGGTATGCCAACACTTACACCACCTTTAACCCGGAGGAATTATAGGTAATTTCTTTAACCTACGAACAGCCATTTGCTGGCTTTGCTCTCACCCCTAGATGGTACGGCAATTAGAAGGCAGGTGTATTGATAGGGAACTTGCGAGGCATGGTAACTATCAGAAAAATACGAAAAGGAGGGGACTATGTTTACCACATACTGGATAGCCTTTAGCCGGATTGTCATTGGATTAATTTTTGCCATCTCGGCTTACGGAAAAATCCAAGATGTTTCTTCTTTTACGGATGCGATCACCCGGTTCAAGTTTTTCCCTAAGCAATTCAGTTCGGCCCTCGCCTATCTTTTCCTAAGTGGTGAGATCCTGGTTGTACTCTTAATGCTGGTCGGGAGCTTTTTTCTGTTGTACGGCTATTTACTATCATTTCTCATGTACCTGGCCTTTAGCATTGCCTTATCTTCTGTAGTCATCCGGAAAATTGACACCTCGTGCAATTGTTTTGGCCCCTCTGAAAAACCGGTCACCCCATTTCACGTTGTGAGAGCCGCGGGCCTTATGTTACTGTCCGCAGTCAGCGGGACTGTTATATACCTCAATAACACGAGCCTGGTTCAGCTAGACCTTGCGGGTTGGGTATTGATTGCGCTGGCAGGAGGTATTTTTGCTTTAATTTGGATTCAATTGGACGAGATTGCCGAGCTATTCCGGAAAATCCCGGCTTGAAAATATCTGACTTTATTCAAAACAGGAGAGAAAAATGGAACAAATACTGGCGGTGGGCTCCATCTTATTGTGGGTGGGACTGTTATTCAACCTGTTGTTGACCCTGGCCCTGATCAAGAGGATCACCAGTAAATCCATGCCGAACTTCCTTAAAATCGGTACGAAGGCGCCTGACTTTACCTCTCAGACCCTGGAGGGAAATACAAAGACCTTAGCAGATTACGCTGGTCGTAACATCGTGTTGTTATTTGCCAGCACCTGGTGCGGGCATTGCAAGAAGAAATTCCCCGATTGGCAAGAGCTTTACCCCACGGCTCATCGAGCCGGATATGAGTTTGTGTTAGTGGTGACGTCTGGGTCACTGGCTGATGTCCAGGCGATGATCGATGAATATAAATTGAGCATCCCCATCTTGCATGCCCCCAACGACAGCAACTCCTTTATGAAGGATTACAAGGTGGAGGGGACACCATCTTGTTATATCGTTGGGGAGGACGGGAAAGTGGTGTTTGCCGGTTACCCGGGAACCGAAGATGAGAGATGGCGGAAATGGGTCAATGAATGGGAAGGGGAGAAATCGACGGTCAAGCAGTTATCACCGGCGGGTGTCGATTAGCCTTATGACATTGTTACCACGCCTTCTCGGTAAAACTCACCAATGTTGGTTGTTTCCCCCTGGAGAAGATCCTGCCAATCCTAGCCCAGTCATCACCGAGGTGAGTTGTGGGATGATCTTTTTTGTGATGATCAATTCCTGAAACTCCCTGGTAACGGTTGTTCCTAAAGATACATAATCGATTTCGTTCACGAAGCCAACCACGGATCAATCGGTATCCCATCATCAGGCGTAGAGAGCAATGACGGCTGATCACCTCGAATGAATAACTGCAAACTGAGGAGCTCATCGGCGCCCAACACGAGACCTACCTGGGAGAGGGCTTGCTGTGGATCCTGGCGCAAGCTTGCTTCAAATCCCGGATCGATACTCAAGTGGTAAGCAACTTCGGCTAAACCCATGGCCATCACCTGTCCTTTCGATTGAAATTTTGGGGAATTAGAATTACCTAATAACTATACGCGAACCCAGGCTCAAATACAACTGTGGTTAACCACAGTTGTATTTGACTGTTCAATCATTACAATGATAAATGAATTACCACACCAGCTAATTTTTCTCAAACCAGAAACCCACTTCTGTCTATTACTGCTCTGAAAGCAAGGCGATGGATATCACATCCTCAAGCTCATCATCATGTACGATAAAGAATTATCCACCATAAACGGAAGCCGATATAGAGTGTTATTTTCAAAGTCTCTAAATTCTTTGAGTTAGTCGTTTTGCGGAATCTTGTCTGATGGAGGCTTTATGACAAGAATATTAATGCTAAAGGATTGAAGTAATACAATTTGATAGCATATATATGAATTTTTGCTAAGGAGGCAAAGATGTTATCTCTATCCACAATAAATCGTTTTATTTCTCGAATGAGACCATTGAATGCCATATTGGATAAACTAACTAACAAGATCATACCATCAACATCTGCTGCTGCTTCTTGCCCTGATGGGTTTGAGTATTATCTTGATACATTCTTGCGTTGGGAATGTTGGGCAAGCACAACTTGTGATCCTGATCACAGCAAGTGCGTAAAAGTTGTTAAAAGAACATATTATTATCTTCAAGGAACTTGTTCGGAAGAATGGAAAATATGTAATTACACTGGTTGTGTTGGCACTGCTGAATGCGTAGGAAGTGGATAAAGCTGGACAATATTAGCTGGCAAAATCTGTTGGAATGTTCGTTGAATGCACCCTCATCACGAAAAACCAAGGACTTTATTTCTCAGATCGGATGGCCGGTGGATCGAGCAAAAGAATAATCGAACTATCCCTTTACTATTAGTCACCGGCCAATCTTTGTCCATCTTACAATAATATGATACAAGACGGGTATTTGAATGGTACGAAAATCCAAGAAAATTCGTTCTTCTTAATCGAATCCATGGACTCTAGCGCCTACCAGGACCTCCTCATCATCGACCCAATGCTTCTTTGGCTGATACATGAAATCCGAAAGCTGAAAAGGGACCAATCTGAATGAAACCACGCATTCCAAAACCAGTAAGAATACTTGTTTGCACACTCGTTGTGTTTATTTTTGTATTTCAGCAGACTGCTTGTTCGAAGGCGCCTCAATCTACGGCCAGCCCCAACCCGCAAGCGGAAGCTGTAACGATCACTTTTTCCGGCAATGAATTTGACCAAAGTCTGTACCAGCCTTTGATCGCCGAGTTCCACAAGGAAAATCCATCCATCAGCGTGCAGTTCGTGGTGCTGCCAAAATCCTCGACCGGGTATGCCACCACCTCAGAATATTACCGAGCCCAGGCTTCCGCTGCGGATACCGCTATCATTGGTGGAAGCGGGGCTGAGATGGGCGCTTATTTCCTCGACCTGGGACCTCAGATCGAAGCCGATGCTGCCTTCCAGCCAGGCGATTTCTGGCCGGGCGCTCTGGCCGCCTGCCAGGATGGTGATGGACATACGCTGGGAGCGCCGGTCACAATTATCCTCACCGGCATCTATTACGACGAGCAGGCTTTTGCGGCTTCCGGCCTGGAGACGCCTAAACCCGGCTGGACCTGGGACGATTTTCGCCAGGATGCCACGACCCTAGCTAAGCAGACCGGGGATGCGGCGCGTTACGGTTATGCTGACCAACCTTATGCGGCCTTCAACTCGATCCTGGTTCCCTTCTTGAACGCCAATCTTGCGGAAAATAAGGGTGAGATCGATCCTCAAGGGTTAGCTCTGGCTGCCGGGTGGTACCTGGACATGGCCAGGGCCAGGGTCCTTTATCCCCTTACGGGAACCGACCTGGACCCGCAGGCTCGAGACGCGTGGACGGTTTTGTTTAATAGCGAAGAAAATCGCCCGACGATGTGGGCCGGCAACCTTGCCAGCCCGGCTTTGGGAAACGATGCTACCGGCGCCTTTGCGCTTTCGCAGTTTGGCTTTGCTCCATTCCCGGTGGCCGGAGAGGATCCAAACTCCAAGTCGACGCCATTGCTGGCCAACTGTGTTGTCGTCAGCAAAGGCTCGGCTCATCCAGCTGCCGGCTGGACCTGGGTCAACTTCTTGACACATCATTGGATGATCCAAAATAAGTCCCAACTGAACGAGTTGGTGCAGATGCCGGCCCGCCCGTCGGTCGCAGACGCAGAAGGATTATGGACCAGCCTTCCGGAAAAAGCCAAGGCTACCGTGCGCTTCGGACTGGAACATGGCAGCTACCTGAACCTCTATTACCCCATCGAGAGCGCCATCGCCGGGGTTTTTGAACAGGCTGCCAGGAACCAGGCCGATCTCACGACCCTGTTGGAAGAGGAGAAATCCAGCCTGGCAGTTTCAGCTCTCCCCACGCCGAAGGGTACACCCCTTGCCACAGCCAGCCTGGCAGTCGCGACGCCGGTGACGACCCCGACGGCCTCGGAAAATGCGGCCCAAATTCGCTTTTACCTGGATGCATTACCAGGCGAGATGGACGCTCTCAATCCGCTGGTCGAGCAATTCAACCGGGTGCATCCCAACATCGTGGTTCAAGTTTCAACCCGCTACAAGGCGGATCAAAACGAGGGATTATTTCAAAGCCTGGCGGGCCAGTTCGATTGCTTCGTCAGCCAAAATGACCCGGCCAATGCCTTAAGCCAGGTCCTCAACCTGAACCCATTTATGGAGAATGAAGACGCTTCTTTCCAGCAAGATTACGATCCGTCCTGGCTGCAAGCATCCCAAAATCAAGGCCAGTTGCTCGATCTCCCTTTGGTCACTCAGCCGGTGGTGATCGCCTATAACGCAGATTTGCTTGCCCGGCGTGGGCTGCAGCCGCCGTCGCTAGAATGGACCTTCGATGATTTCCTCAACCTGATCCAGGCAGCTACTTCCACTACCGAAGGCGACCAGACCTATGGTCTGCTACCGGATAGTCAGTTGGTCAGGCCGGTTGACCTGTTGTTGGCCGGGCGTGGGGCGAATTGGTTGGATACGAGCGGAGAATTCCCGGTTGTCACCCTCAATACCCCCGAAATGGCATCTACTCTGACCTGGCTGGCCGATCTGTATCACTCTGGCGTCTTGTTCCAATCCAGCCCCGGCCAGGATTGGTGGCCTTCGATTACTGGCGCCGTGACCTCGGGGCAGGTCGCTTTCTGGACGGCGCTGGCAGGCGAACCGGATGGTGGCTATTATTCTAACGCTGAGAAGCTGCCCTTCAAGGTGGGGATTGCGGCGCTGCCGGTCATACCCGCAGGGGCCGGGTCCTTCCAGGAAAGCTTCGATAAGGGGATGTACATCTCCAGCCAGGCGAAAGCTCCCCAGGCGTGCTGGACCTGGATGAAATTCCTGTCCGAGCAACCCGCTGTTTTTCAGGGAGTGCTGGCCCGCCATTCCGTAGCAGCATCCCCACAGTGGGAAACCACTGTCGGGCCAGAAGCCGCGGCAATCTACCGGGCAGCCGCGGCCCATGTCACTCGAAGTGGTAACTTTTCAATCTCACTCAATGAACGATATCTCCAGTTGCCTTTAGGGACCTGGGAAGGTCAGGCGAAATCCGGAGCCATGCAAGGTAATGACCCGGCGCCGCTGCTGGTCGATGCCCAGCGCAAAGCCGATGCTTACCTGGCCTGTATGCAGGGCGTTAACCTGGCAACCATCGCTAAAACGGATCTTCAGGCCAAAGTGATGGCATGCGCGAAGCAAGTTCGATCCTGACTATTGAAATTACAAGATACCACTTATAATGTTTTTCGTCTTCTTCGCGTATAAAGCTTACCATGAATACAATCCAAGTTGTTTTGGTATTTCCTCCGATAAGTCTCCTCTTCGTTACCTTAGGCTTTCTCTTCTTTCACAATTATTTCTACAATGTGAAGATAGAGGGCAGCAGTATGGCCCCATCCTTGATGGACGGCGATCGGGTCTTGGTGATGCGGCATTTCCCCCCGCAGTGGATCAAGCGAGGACAGGTTGCTTTGTTGGCATCCTGGCCTGAACGAAGGATGAACAATCAGGGGTACTTGATCAAGCGAGTGGTGGGGCTGGCCGGTGACACATTGTCTATTTACCTGGTTAATCTTGAGTTCCTCTCAGGAAAAATCGAAAATGGGGTCTATTTCTTCTTTGCGTCCACCTTCTGTGTTCACACACCTGTCCCTTATTTGATCAACTGGAATGTGGCAGATCGCAGGTCTGACCTTTTCCCAACAGGAGAAGCCAGGTTGGTGAAAGTTCCGGACGAGCACCTATTTGTCAAGGGGGATAGTATTATGAGTGGCAGCGATTCGATCGCCCATGGTCCTGTTCCCTTCGACAAGATCGAAGGTATCATGCTATTCAAGCTCCATACGAGAGTCAAGCCAACTGGATTAGAAAACAGCCATGTGGACTGAAGGGCATATGATTCCCGGGTCAAAGATCATCAGGAGGAAAAAAAGTTGAAAAAACTTTTAGAAAACCGATTACCGTCATGAGTTTGTGGATTTGTGTAGGATTAGTGTTTTTCTTTGCCTGTGGTTATGTAGCTTTAGAATTTCACCCAGGCTGTTGGATCAGACAGTGTGGCCATCTTATTTGCTGATCTGGGCTTTGACCAAGGGATAGATCACAAGACGCTGGTGGATGAGTTCTGTTGGGAGAATCCTTCGAAAGTCGATGGCACGGAATTTTAGTGGATTATCTCCTAAACCAGGTAACTTGTAGTATTTTGTAATTATTAGGAGAACGAAAAGGAGGGGACTATGTTTACTTCATACTGGATAGCCTTTACCCGGATTGTCATTGGGTTGATTTTTGCCATCTCTGCTTACGGAAAAATCCAAGATGTTTCTTCGTTTACAGATGCGATCACCCGGTTCAAGTTTTTCCCCAGGCAATTCAGTCCAGCCCTCGCCTATCTTTTCCTCAGTGGGGAGATTTTGGTTGTGCTCTTGATGCTAATCGGGGGCTTTTTCCGGTTGTACGGCTATTTACTATCATTTCTCATGTACCTGGTATTTAGCATCGCCTTATCTTCGGTTGTTATAAGAAAAATTGATACCTCGTGCAATTGTTTTGGGCCCTCTGAAAAACCGGTCACGTCCTTCCACATTGTGAGAGCTGCGGGCCTCATGGCCCTTTCTGCCATTAGCGGCATAATTCTGTATCTCAATAACACGAGCCTGGTTCAGCCAGACCTTGCAGGATGGGTCTTGATGGCGATGGCAGGAGGCATTTTCACTTTGATTTGGATCCAGGTAGACGAGATTGCCGAGTTATTCCAAAAAACCCCGGCCTGATAATCAAATCCATAAACAAAACAGGAGAGAAAAATGGAACAAAAACTGGCGGCGAGCTCCATCTTACTGTGGGTAGGTCTGTTATTCAACCTGTTGTTGACCCTGGCTTTGATCAAGCGGATCACCAGTAAATCGGCGCCAAACTTTCTCAAAGCTGGTACTAAAGCGCCTGATTTTACCGCTCAGACCCTGGATGGAAACACAAAGACCTTAGCAGATTATGCCGGTCAAAAAATCGTGTTGTTATTTGCCAGCACCTGGTGCGGGCACTGTAAGAAGAAATTCCCCGATTGGCAGGAGCTTTTCCCGCAAGCTCATCGGGTTGGATATGAGTTTTTGCTGGTTGTGACTTCCGGCTCTCTAGCAGATGTCCAGGCGATGATCGATGAATATAAATTGAGCATCCCCATCTTGCATGCACCTAACGACAGTAATTCCTTTATGAAGGATTACAAGGTGGAGGGGACACCATCTTGTTATATCGTTGGGGAGGACGGGAAAGTGGTGTTTGCCGGGTACCCGGGAACCGAGGACGAGACTTGGCGGAAATGGGTCAATGAATGGGAAGGGGAGAAATCGACGGTCAAACAATTGGCACCTGCGGGTGTCGATTAGCCTGTTGACTTCCAATCGGCCAGGGTGAAATGAAACTTTTCCGGGAAAAGCAATTCTTCAGCCGCCTCAAAGCCCTGGGAAAGATGATATCCCTGGCCTGGGAGGCCCAACGGATGTGCTTTGCCGGATTGTTAGTGCTCGAAGCCATCCAAAGTCTCATTCCCTTGGGCCAGGCCTGGATCACCAAGGCGATATTCGACTTGCTGGCAAACGGTTTTCTATCCAGCCAATTGACCGGTTTGCCGGAGAGAATGTTAATGTTGTTATCTGGCCAGGTAGCGCTGGCGGTTGTCAGCAATGGTCTGGGTTCGGCCAGAAGCTACTTCAATGCCGAGTTGGGCCGGCAATTGAACCTGAAAATGCAGCTTTTAGTCTTTCGCAAGATCAACGCCTTGCAAGGTTTAGCCCCATTCGAGGATCCTAAAATCCAGAATAGGCTTCAACTGGCCACCCAAGGAGCTCAGATGGGACCACAGCAAATCCTCAGTATCCTCACCGGCTTTTTACGCAGCGTCATTACCCTGGTTAGCTTCTTGGGCGTCTTGATTTCCTTCAGTCCATTACTTACAGGATTAGTGATCCTGGCCGCATTACCGCAGCTTTATATTCAACTTAAAATCGGCTACCAGCATTACGGCATCGCCATGCAGAACACCCCCAAACAACGCCTGGCCAGCTATTACAGCTACCTCGTCTCAGCCGTTTATTATGCCAAGGAAATCCGTTTGTTCAATTTGGGGGAATATTTTATCAAGGCTTTCACACGTCTCACCCAAGATCTCAACAAGATTGCACGCAAGCAACAGTTACGTGAAATCCGCCTGCAAACCGGACTGAGTTTGCTTTCTACTATAGTTTCCAATGCAACTTTCATAGCCGTCGTATGGCAAGCTTTCGAAAAAAGAATTAGCCTGGGCGATGTGACCTTTTTCACTAGTGCAGTTGGGAGCATTCAATCCGCATTTTCTACGATCATCTTCAATATGGCCGGGTTCAACGAGAGTTTCCTCTTTTATTCCAGCTATGCTGAATTGATGGCACTTGAGCAGCCCATTCATCTTTCACCCCATCCTCATCCCTTACATCATTTATCTTCAGGGATTGAACTACGAAACGTATCCTTTCGATACAATCCCGAATTACCCTGGGTGTTGCGGAATGTCGATCTGAAGATCGAAGCCGGCAGTTGCCTGGCGCTGGTTGGCCTGAATGGGGTGGGAAAATCTACTTTGGTCAAGCTATTGACCCGCATGTATGACCCGACCGAAGGCCAGATATTGTGGGATGGTGTTGATTTACGTGAATTCGACCTCCTGGCATTGCGCCAACGAATGGGGGTGATCTTTCAGGATTTCATCCGGTATGATTTATCCATTCTAGAGAATATCGCCCTAGGGGATGTGCCCAAGGTAAAACAAGAAGAGATCGAGGCTACTGAAGAGATGGCCAGGCAAGCAGCTTTAAAGGTTGGAATTCATGCCAAAATTGGAACCCTGCCCAAAGGATACCAGACCGTTGCCAGCCGCTGGCTGGCAGAAAATGGAGATGGTATTGACCTGTCCGGAGGAGAATGGCAAAAAATTGCTTTGGCTCGCATGCTGATGCGAGATGCTGAATTTCTTATCCTGGATGAACCCACGGCTGCCTTAGATCCTCAAGCGGAATACGAAATCTATAATTCTTTCGTAAATCTGGTCTCAAAGCGCACAAGCCTGCTCATTTCCCATCGCTTCAGCACGGTCAGGATGGCGGATCAGATTGCTGTTCTCGAAAATGGAAAAATAACTGAATGCGGTAAGCATGAAGAATTGATCAAAGCCAGGGGCAATTATTTCCATTTATTCGAGATGCAAGCCGAAAGATATCGGTGAAGTGAGATTGATGAAGTATATGGTCTTAGAGTGACTGTAATCGTTGTAAAGGCATATCCAAACTCTACGGAAGAACCCACAAAACTGTGGTTAACCATAATTGAAAATAACATTGGAAAGGAGGTTGGGTAGGGGAGAAAAAAAAGAAAAACATTAATTCGCCTGGTTCATTTTCTAATGTTTCCACTGTAAGAAAGGAGTAAAAATGTCAAACGCAATCGATATATTGGCATTGGCTGATCGTCTGGCCAACGTAGGGTGTATTTCTTCCCTAACAAACAAATTGGCTAACGCGTTTATACCCAGGATAAGTGCTGCAGCTAATTGCATTCCAGGGGGGCGTCCAGATTGTGGCACTTATTGCGGAGCTTATTGCGGTGAGGAATATATACCACCAAGTTATACAACAAAATATTGCTATTACACCAAATGGCAAAAATATGGGGTATATTCTGATTGCAGTATATACGGTACATGCTCGAATGGGTGTTACATAACCGCTTGTAGAAGTAATCCTGTTCCCATTTCATATCAATGTTAATTGGAACCTAACATATATGATGAAAGGCCATCAAATTAGCGTTAAATGGGAAGTTTTCATGTAAACCTAACCGGTTAAGTTATGGGGTAGGGAGGATATAACGCCCCATACTTATTGTTGATAATGTTTTATAGCCTTATGCCAGATAAGGCAAATTGACACAAAAGCCGTCAATGTGGAAGAATTGGTTACTATACTATTCTTTGACCAATTGCAAGACAGTCTGATGATTAGAGGTGCTCCATAATCCAGGGTTCAAATAGGGTGAAGTAGCTGTAACATAAAATGAATTCACAGTTACCGTAGGGAAGTGCCGATTTACAAACCAGCTTTTCCCCTAAGACTATAGATCAGATACCTCAATCACTGCTGGTGATCTCTTAAAAGCCAAATGGCGTGGGGAAACGTTTTAATTCAAGTATTCAACTTCCCCACGGAAACTATAGAAGATTTGTATCGAAATGAACAGCATAACCATTCTTAACATTATAGTATTAATAGGGTCTCTTCTTGCGGTCATTATTTATATTATTTTACGCCTCTTTTTTTACGTAGTGGAGGTGGAAGGATGCAGTATGGCTCCTTTTTTACTGGAAGGGGACCGAGTTTTAGTTGCCAGGCATATTCCTCTCCAATTTATCAAAAACGAATACGTCGTTTTATTAGAATCTTGGCCGGAAAAAACTAAAGAGGAACCAAAATTCTTGATCAAAAGAGTAGTCGGTCTTCCCAGTACTACTTTGGCTATATATAGAATAAAATTAGCTTCATTAGAAGGAATAATAGAAGAAGACAAATATCGCTACTTTTCAACAAAATTTACAACAAACACACAAGTGACTTTTCTGATTGATTTGAATGAGAAAAGTAACCCTTTGCATAAATTAGAATCGGAAGAACGAATTATTGTGAGAGTTCCTCACAAACACCTATTTGTGAAAGGCGATTGGTTGATGGGTGGTGATGATTCCGTTATTAGAGGCCCTGTGCCATATAACAAAGTCAAAGGTGTAATGGTAATTAAACTCAACAGTTAGTCATTAAGACATTTCTAAACCATTTTTATGGTAAAAAGTAACGAAACCAATACCTGTGACGAGAGTAATAATTGAAGTCAGCGTAGAAATTTCCTCAGGAAGAGGATACATCCCGTAAAAACCAAACCAAGGAAGCTTTCTACTTTTCGTTTATATCGTACAAACAGACATATGGAATTTTCAGTCGAAACATTCGAGTGGTCTATTTTCCGATGCAATTCCTGGTCTGTGAATGGCAGGAGTACATATACTGAACTAGCAGAAATTGCCAGGGAGAATTGGTACGAAAATTTCTTAGAATGTCGTTCAATGTTTTGCGTTACTACCACATAATCGTTTATCACCATTTTCTCACATAGCTTTGACATGAATGCGAAGTGATAGGACAGCCCCTTGCTTATCCTTTGTGTCCAAAAGCCTCGCTTATTCGAAGAGATCAACTCATTTTAACTATTTGTACGATATCATCTTGTCAAGAGTTTGGATAATTTTTTAATCAATCATACAATTTCTATCTGAATAGTGAAAGATAGGTGGAAAATGATCAACCAATCCCACAATCATCCCGTTCCTGTATTTTGTTTGCTCGTTACAATAGGTATGGCCTTGCTTTCTGCCTGCGAGCAATCCAATATTCCCAGCATTACGCAAACGCAAAATAGCACATCACTCCCATCATCCACCCAAACTCAAGCCGGCCGCGCCACATCCCATCCAAGCGACACCTCTCCCGCCTCGACACAGGAAGTACAGACCGACCAGATCACGATCACTTATGCGGCTTACATGGATCCTCCGTATCCTGAAAAAAGGATGATCCTCCAACCCTTGGCGGATGAATTTCATCAAAAAAACCCTACCATCACCATCCACCTGATCAACCTGTTCGATGTACCGTCCAAAGATATGGAGAACAATTGGGCTAAGGTTGCGGATACATTTGAGATGGCAGGTAATCCTGCCTATGGACGTGGTTACCTCAATTTGCAACCACTGATGGACGCCTCCTCGGATTTCAACCTGCACGATTTCATCCCGGAGGTAACCTCTGCCTGTTCCGACCTGGATGGCATTCCCTATGGGGTACCCCTGGCTTACTCGGCGATCGGGATCTATTACGACCCGAAAGTTTTTGACCAGTTAGGTCAACCTTATCCCCAGCCGGGTTGGACCTGGGATCAATTTGAGCTGCTTATCTCCAAAGTGTCCAGATTTACCCCTGAAGGCAAGCAAATTTATGGGTTCGTAGATGGCATGGGAACGTCTATCCTCTCACCCGGTCTGTACGATCAACTGCAAGCCACGAATGGCAAGCTCGATTCAAAGGCCATCGCTGCAAGCGTTTCCTGGTACCTGCAGTTGGCAAAGCAACAGAAACTGTGGCCGCACCAATCTAGCACCTTTGACCCAAGTACAGGAAATTATCTATGGGAACCCCTGCAGGAACAGGGACAGGCTGCAATGTGGCTGGATTCGTTGGACAAAACCAATGGCATGGTGGGAGCGGATAAAAAAGAAGGGGTCTTCATGCCATTCCCCGTCGATCCGGCAAACGATCACACAACCCCAGGGATCGTCACCTGTGGTGCCATCAGCGCCGGAACTCAAAACCCGCAGGCCGCCTGGGCCTGGTTGGACTTCCTCTCCCAGCATGACCTGACAGGTAGCGGCACTGCTCACCAGATCCCAACCCGGAAAGACTTGCTAGCCACCTCACCCTTCTGGCAAAGCCTGGCCGATGCTGATCGAACAACCATTCAATATGCGCTAGATCATGCCTGGTATCCGTCGTCCGATCAAGGATATACCCCTTGGGAGATTTTGAACGCCATCATCGATTCCATCTCATCCGGTGCAAATCTAACCGCTGCCCTGGAAGAAATTCCCTCGACTACCGAGGGGACACAAGCCACCCCCACTCTGGCACCCTTTGTGGTCAATACCCCGGCCCTCACACCGGCCGGCAATCAGCAGGTTATCACCTTTAATGTCAGCTACGAAATCAACGGGCTGTATTCAATAAATACCCTCAATGACTTTATTGCCGATTTCGAGCGGCAGCATCCCCATATCCAGGTGAAGCTGACCACTGGCTTTAGCATCCCGGAGGATGGCTATGCTTTTCGGGGAATGGGGAAAACCGCAGACTGCTTCACCTTCCCCCGCCCAGACCTGTTTGATCAACCGTTATCAGATGCTGATTTATTGGATCTGACACCCTTCCTGGATACTGCGGCTGCCCTGAAAAGTGAAATTCCGGCTGCCTTTTGGAGGCCCTACCAGCAAGGTGGAAAAACATATGGCTTGCCTTCGGACGTAGGCGTAGAGCTGATTGCTTATAACCAGGATTTACTCACCCAACTGGGGATCCCTTTGCCCAGCCAGGGCTGGACCTTCGATGAGATGCTGACCCTGGCGGCTCAGGTAGTTGCCGCCTCGCCAGATTCATCCGTCTACGGGTTAGCCGCCAATAATGATCTGCTCCTGGATGCGGAGGGCGTCCGTTGGTACGACAATACGCCTCAACCTCCCCAGGCTTTGTTCACATCAAGCGATGTAGCTAAGGGGCTGGCCTGGCTCGAGCAGCTCTACCAGAAGCGGACCTGGCTCCCAGAATATGCTGCGATGCTGCCGGCCAATCAGAAACCGGTTAACTACCCGGGCTTTGAGCAGGCCATTGCTAATGGTCAGGTAGCGATGTGGATGACCGATGGGCTGCGGGAAGATGATCGCAACCTGGACTTTAAGGTTGGCTACGTCCCCTTACCGGTTTTGACTTCTGGATCTTCCCTGGCGTATATCGCCAACAGCCAGGGATATTTCATCTCCAGCCAGGCCAAATATCCGCAAGCCTGCTGGGCTTGGATCCAATATCTTTCGGATCAGCCCGGACTTTTTGGCGGGTATTCCACCCGCCTATCGATACTTGAAGCGAGCTTTGCTGGTAAGAACCAGGCTAAGCTCTCCGCCATTCAGGCCGCGATCCGGGCGTATCGAGAGGATACCAGTTTCATCAATCCATTGCTTTTCCCTTACAGGAACGAATGGGGGAAGGCAGAAACAGCCATTCTGCAAGGCAAGGATATCCCCCAGGTGCTGGCGGAGGCTCAAAGGAAGGCTGAGGTTTACAGGGCGTGCATCTCTCAAAAGGATCTGACCGGGCTGGATCCAGTACAACAAGAAAAATTAGCTCAAGCATGTTACAACACCAATGCACCCTGAGATAACCGTAAAATTAAAATGTAAAACTCAAGGATAATTAATGGATGGGGATTCCACACCTGCCTAACATTTTTTCTGATCTTGCCTTCATCCTCAGGCGTCTGTGGCGCCAGAAGGGACTGGTGGCTTGTGTGGCCCTGGGCCTGGTCCTGGCCACGGGACTGGCGGTCACCATCCCGCTCTACGCCGACGCGACCAACTACAACCTCTTGAACACCGCCCTGTCACAATCTTCAGCCCAGACCCACCGCCCACCCTTCACCTTCATCTTCAACTACGTGGTCAGCCGGCACAACCCCATCACGGTTGCCCAATATACGCCGGCTGACCAGTACATGGAGAGCCGGTTGCAAGATGCTATCGGCCTGCCCCTGGAAACCCTGCCCCGCCTGGTCTTAACCGACAACCTGCAGCTCTATCCCAACAAGCTCCCCATCAATCGCAGCCAGCGGATGGACCTGGTCAAGTTGACCTTCCTCTCGGGGGTCTTCGACCAGCTGAGACTGGTGGAAGGCCGCCTGCCGCAGGCTATTACGGCTCCGGGCGATCCGCTCGAAGCGTTAGTGTCACTACAAGAAGCCAATGACCTGAACCTCAAAACCGGCACCACCTACCTGCTGTATTCCCCCAACCAGGTGGGTGGGAAGGCCTTCCAGCAGGCAGTTACCATCACCGGCATCTGGCTCCCGGTGGACGCCTCTGACCCCTACTGGTTTTACCCCCCCATCCTACGATAATAAGCTCTCGATCTCCGAGGCGACCTTCTATGGCCCGGTCTCGGGGGGGCTGCTCGCCCCGATCAATAACGCCATCTGGTTGTCAGCCTTCGACGGGACGGCGGTCCACAGCGAGGACGCCCTGGGGTTCCTCACCCACATCGACTAGACCGTGACCCGGTTGGATGTGGTCCAGCCCTACACCTCTCGAGACTACTGAAGAGATAGCCAGGCAAACAGCCGGTTGGAATCCATGCCAAAGTCAGGAATTTGCTCAAAGGGTATCAAACCATTGCCAGTCATTGGCAGTTAGAAGAGGGAGATGGATTTGATCTATCTAGATGCGAATGGCTGAAAATCACCTCAAAAAGGATACTTATGAGTAATGCTGAGTTCCTCATCCTTGATGAACCAACCTCCGGTTTATATCATTAGGCGGAATTCGAAATCTATAATTCTTTTTTTTAACCTGGTCTCGAATTATTTTAGCCTGATTATTTTCCTTTGCTACAATACGGTTAGGATGGTGGATCAAATTGCATTTCCCGAAAACGAGAAGATTATTGAATGCGGTAAATACGAAGAATTTATCGAGGTCAGGGTAATTATTTTTGCTGATTTAAGATGCAAGCACCATGGTATCACTGATTTTAGATCTTTGTAAACATGTGAATATTAGAGCAATTGATGTATCGTTGAAACTTTGTTTATACCATATTCCGATAATGCCGGTTACCGATTCTGATCCATTGCCATATTTAGTAGACGGCTTCAGTCGATATAACCGACCACCTTCCTCCATAATCAGCGATTTATGCTAGAACCCAGGCAAAAACTGTGGTTAACCGTAATTGAAAATAGTAGCAAAACCATTACAATGATATTTAGGTTATCAAGTCAGTAAATTACCTTGGAAATCCGAGACCCAAATGCTTCTACCAATTCCAATACTAGGTCATTTTAATTTCTCCAATAGAGGAATGAACACGGAAATAGGAAAATATAGGGACCGCGATTGATTTACACCGTACTATTGTAAATAAAAAAGTGAACGAGGAATGGAGGTGAATTTGAGGATATTGCGTCAAAGTAACGTACCATTTGTTCGATGAAAATGTGGTTTAAAGGAGAAAAGGTTATGTTTTACAAATCAGATCCTCTATTTATGTTGGTCGAACGATTGGTGAATAGAATGGGGCTTATCTCAACTCTTGTCAATAAATTGGCAGGGGTGATGATTCCTCACGCAATCGCTAAAGCATTTGAATGGTGCCCTCTACAAGCATATCCATATTTCTGCTATACAGATTTCTGCTTAGGAGTTTATTGTGGAGAGCGAGTTGTAGGAACAACAAAATACTGCCTTTACACAGAAAAGGATATATATACTCCTCAACCAGGTTGTCAAGGTGATGCAGGAGCATGCCAATCTTGTAGTTCCATTTCTAGCCCGTGTGCTGTACCAGTCTGCTCAACTTGTGAGTGCCCAACATAACAAGAAACTCTAAAAAAAAATCTTACACAATGAATAATCTCCGGATTATTCGGAAATTAATTATTTGAGCGAGTATTGTTAATGCAAGATACTCCCGACATTTTTTTGAAAGTACTTAAACAGTATCCAGAATGAATTGAATGGCATTTCATTTTTGATTATTATAAGTGTTTTGTTATTAATTGCATTGTGTATCCTCATCCACCATAGTTTTTTTATAATCAAGGTGGAAGGAAACAGCATGCTCCCAACATTAATGGACGGGGATCGAGTTTTTGTGGTTAGGTTTTTTCCTCATAGGTGGATCAAAAGAGGACACATTGTTTTGCTAGAGCTTTGGGCTGAACACAAGGGTAATCAAGATTTCTTGATAAAAAGGGTTGTGGGTCTGGCTGGTGATACTTTATCCATTTATTGGGTTATGCTGGAATATCTTGAGGGAAAGGTTGAGGATCGGGTTTTTCAGTTTTTTATATCCTCTTTCTCAAAAACTAATCCTGTCCCATATCTGATCAATTGGAGCATTTGTAGTCACGATGGCTATGTTGTGCCTAATGGAGAGCCTACTATAGTATTAGTTCCTCTAGGGCATGTATTTGTTAAAGGTGATGGTGTTACCAGTGCCAGCGATTCGATTACAAAGGGTCCTGTCCCTTACAGTAAAATTAAAGGCGTTATGCTCATAAAACTGAGCAGTTGTAATTTCAGTCTATAGGTAGCGAAAGCCATTTTCTTTGTCGAGGATATGTGATTTTCTATCATTTTACCCAAAAGGCTAGATCGATTAAGACGGTTTTCACGAAAAAACAATTCCTGATGTTTGTTTATATAATAATAGCAGTGATTACTACATCATCCTGTGATCGGGTAATAATTCTTACGGAAGTTGTTTTTAGAAAGGCAGTGAGGCTACAATGGTAGTTTTATCCTTTCAGGCAAGGAAAATGTAATGTTGAAACACATCCATAGGAAATTGGCCGCTGCAGTTTGCTCATGGATCATTTTAGGCATGGTCATTTCCTCAAGCTGTGAACAGGTAGCACCTCTAAAACCCTCGCAGGTAAGTGGACCAGGCAACGTAACTGTTAGCTTTATTGACATGCAGCCGGGCCAGGGCATCGATTACCAGGCGTTGGCGGATGAATTCCATCAGCAGACCCCCTCAATCACGGTCACCGTGATCAAGCAAGACCACCCGGCGCCGTTGGCCGATGCAGATATTGCCAAGCAGGCCGATGTGGTCTATCTACCCGGATCTAATTCAGCTACTGTTCCCGGCATACTGCCATTGCAGCCCCTGCTAGAGCAAGCAACAGATTTCAACCTCAACGATCTCTGGCCGGGGTCGCTGACGGCTTGCTCGGATGCCCAAGGCAACTCGTATGGGATCCCACTGACTATCTTCCTGGGAGGGGTGTACTACAATCCTGCCATATTCGACCAGGCTCACGTTTCTTATCCCCAGCCGAGATGGACCTGGGACCAATTCAGGGAGATCATCTCCCAATTGGGCAGCACAACCGATAACCAGACCACTTATGGCTTTGTGGACGGACCCTATGGCAACATCCTGGATCCCTTGTTGGCACAACAGATATCCGCCAACGGTGGACAGATAGATTCCCAGGCAACTGCTGATAGTCTCGCCTGGTATCTGCAACTGGCCAAAGATAAAAAGCTTTACCCCTCCCAGCCGGCGGTCAACAGCGTCTTCCATTTGGATGACATGACCCAACTGTTGAACGATCACCAAGCCGCCATGTGGCTCAGCACAACCGACATCCGTCAGGGAGTTTACCTGCCTTACCCGGTAAACCAACCCTATGACCACACTAATCCGGCCTATGCCAACTGCGGGGCCATCAGCGCCGGGACGAAGGATCCCCAGGCTGCCTGGGCCTGGCTGGTATTCCTTTCCCATCAGGATTTGAGTGGGGACAGTACGAGCGGGATGCTGCCCGGACGGCAATCGCTGGCAGAGGCTTCTCCTTTCTATGCCAGCCTGACCGATCCAGAAAAAAGCGCCTTACAATACGGCCTGACTCACGCCTGGTACTATCCACCTGGACTGGGAGATACCCTCTATTCTCTTGAACAGGCCATTGCCAACGCCATCCAGAGCAATACGGACCTGGCCGCTGCCCTCCAGGAAGTGGCTTCCTCAGCCCTGGTTCAGGCCCAGGCTACACCCACGCCAACCCCTCCGCCGGTGGCGCTCAACACCCCTGTGGCGACCCCCACCAATCTTCCGGAAAGCGTCACCACCATTAACTTTCACGCCAACGCATTTTCTGTCGGAGCCAGAGATGATCCTCTCGATGCGCTTAGGGCTGATTTTGAGAAGACCCATCCAGATATCAACGTGCTTTTCAGTCCCAGCCCCAAACCTCCCGTATCGACAGCAAATTCTCCTTTTCCTGTCCAATGGGATATCCTTCAGGCTTTAGCCCAGGATAATGACTGTTTTGAAATGAACGGGCCGCAATCATTCGATCTATCAAATTCGAAGCATTATTTACTGGATCTGACGCCTTTCCTGGATGCCAGCCCGGCTTTGAAGCAGGATTTTTATCCGGCCTTTCTCTCACCTTTCGAGGAGAATGGGAAATTGTACGGCCTGCCGGCCGACGTCGTCCTCGGATATATTGCCTATAACGCCGATCTCCTTACAAAACTCGGAATTCCGTTTCCCCAACCCGGCTGGACATTCGACGACCTTCTTTCGATCGCCGCCCAGGCAGCCAACTTATCCGCCACACCGCCCCTCTATGGCTTTGGAGACGATAATGCCTATATCTTCCATTCCTTGAACGTCCCTTATATTGACGCCTCAGTTCAACCGCCGCAGGCGACCTTTACCAGCGATGAAGTGACCCGAGACTTTATTTGGATGCAACAGCTTTTTCAAAAAGGGACGGTGAAAATCACGAACGTGGCTAATATCCGCGACTACCACCAGGAGATCTTGAATGGACAAATCGCGATCTGGTCCACCAATGGCCTGGTGCAATACAACACGGATCCACGGGATGCAAGAGATCACCCCATCTTTGAGCAGAATTTCCCTTTCAAGGTAGGATATGCCCCATTGCCGCTTTTGGCATCGGGCGAATCCCTCGATGTGAGCCAGGGACTATATGGGTATTATATTTCCAGCCACAGCACGCCAGCCAAAGCTCAGGCTTGCTGGGCCTGGATCCAGTACCTTTCAGGAAAGCCCAGCGTTTTCGGCGGGTACACGCCGCGCCAATCGGTGCTGTCACAGGAGGGTGTGGGCCAGGACCCGACCCGGTTTGAAGTGGTGCAGGAGGCGATGCAGCAGTACAACCCCAATATCAAGATTGACTTTGATGACCCCCAGTTGCATGCCTATACCAGTGAAATGATCGGTGCATTGGATAATATCTTCAACGGGGCAGATGTCCTCACCACCCTGGCAGAAGCCCAACGGGTATCAAATTCTTACCGGGCTTGCATCGGCCAGAAGGATCTGACCGGCCTGGAACCTTACCAGATCTGGAACCTGGTGATGGGCTGTTATGTTCCCCTTCAACCTTTCCCTACACCGCCGCCATGATTGCAAAATATATCATGGGATGTTGCCATTTTCCAGCAAATGGACGAAAATGAAGTAAAAGTCGTTTTGATCCTATTCACCATTGGTTTTTATGTTCTTCTCTGACCTCTCCTTCATCCTCAAGCGCCTCTGGCGCCAGAAGGGACTGGTAGCCTGCGTAGCCCTGGGCCTGGTGCTGGCCACGGGACTGGCGGTCACCATCCCGCTCTACGCCGACGCGGCTAACTACAACCTCCTCAATACTGCCCTGACACAATCCTCAGCCCAGACCCACCGCCCACCCTTCACCTTCATTTTCAACTACGTGGGCAGCTGGCACAACCCCATCACCGTCACCCAATACACGCCGGCCAACCAGTATATGCAGGGCCAGCTCCAGGGGGCGATTGGCCTGCCCCTGGAGACTCTCACCCGCCTGGTCTCGACCGACAACCTCCAACTCTATCCGGACCAGCTCCCCATCAACCGGGGCCAGCGCCTGGACCTGGTCAAGCTTACCTTCCTCTCGGGCGTCTTCGACCAGGTCAGGCTGGTGGAAGGCCGCCTGCCGCAGACGATCACTACCCCAGGCGACCCCATCGAAGCCCTGGTCTCCCTGCAGGAAGCTAACGACCTGAACCTCAAGACCGGCGCCACTTATCTGCTCTATTCCCCTAACCAGGTGGGCGGGAAAGCCTTCCAGCAAGCGGTGACCATCACCGGCATTTGGCTGCCGAAGGACGCTTCCGACCCCTACTGGTTCTACGCCCCTCAGTCCTTCGATAAAAAGCTCTTGATCCCCGAGGCGACCTTCTTTGGCCCGGTCTCCGGCGGACTGCTCGCCCCCATCAACGACGCCATCTGGCGAGCAGCCTTCGACGGGACGGTGGTCCACAGCGAAGACGCTTTAGGGCTGCTGACCCGCATCGACCAGACCGTCACAAGGTTGGATGCGATCCTCCCTTACACTTCCCTGGACACCTCGCCGGCTCCGGCCCTCGCCACCATTTTCTTTGCTTCTTGCAACCACCAAGTTCTTTCAGCTCTACGTCACCATTTTATTCAGCAGCTAAGTATATAACACTGTGGTTAACCACGACTTGAGATCTACTGAAATATCATTACAATAAAATTTAGAATAGTGCTTTAGATTTTCCAAGAAAGTCTCTTCAATCCATTAGTTAGATCGAATCGTTAAAGGAAAAATACACATCAATTGCCTAATAACGCACTATGTGCTTGAGCTAAGCATGTAGAAATAAAATACTTTTTAGAAGGAGATGTTTAATGAACACAGACGGTTACATTTCAACTATTGATCGTGTCTTAAGGCGAATACAGCCAATCAACCACTTACTTGACAAAGTGGCAAACCGTTTTATGCTGAGCATATCGTTGCCGTAGCCAATCCTCTCCTATTTGTGGTAGTGGTGGGGGTATTTTCCTTGGGTGTGGACCCACAAATTCTAGTTGCTGTTGGCAAGGTTCAAATGGTTGGTGGTACCATGGAGCATGGGCGTTGATGAATTTGAATGGGCAAAATTGTTGGCAGTGTGGTAGTTCATACTGTACCCAACTATGTCCTAGTTATGACGGCGGTGTTACTCATCCAAGGTGTTGCTAAGGGAAAATTCGATTTTTACCTTGCTAAATTTTAACCTTTTAGGGCCTTGGTACATCTCTGATCAGGATGTACCAAGGTAATGTTCATATAGTGTTTTATAATTTAAAAGTCACAAATAGTTTATTTTCCAAATATCAGGAAAAGCAAAAGCCTTTTTGTTTTGTAAATAACCATGCGATTCCTCGGTCTTTAAAAGTAGCACAATATAGTACTTGAAGAGGACCGACGCGTTTCGGGTGATTATTATACAAGGCATTCGTTAGCTTGAATTTATCTATATGCAAATCAACGATCATTCAACATATATATTGAGACTCATGAATTTAGAACAAACGTTTTTCAATTGACAAAAACACGAATAAATAAATTGCGTAATGAGGAAACTAGGCCTAATTTGAAGTGTACTATGATGTGATGTTGATGAAGGCAAAACATTTTCTAAATACACTTTGCCTAATACATTTCAACTTAACAATAAATAGAGGAGACTGATGACACAGTATCTATCAAGGAAATTCTTAATCAAAATCTTCAGATCTTCTGCTTTTTATTTTTGCTTGTTTCTACCATGCTCTCTTCTTGTGCTGTGCCAGAACCCATAAGTGAAACCACTATCACCTTTGCCCGCCCAATAGTTTTATCAAAGGTCTTTATCCATCGTCTATCGTCCCTCACTACATACCAATTCCATAAAGAGAAACTCATCCATCGTGGTCTCAACTGGTCAATCCTCCTGAGGAGGCGTGGACCCAACGCGACCTACCTCTCGCCCCTGGCTTCGGCAGCCGATGTGACCTTGCTTTCTCCCAGTCTGGAAAAGCTTTACGACCAATGCGGCTTATTTCAAAGACCTGTCGCCTTTGATGAGTGGAGATACGGCCTTCAATGCCAGCAATTTCTGGCCAGGGCTGTTGACTGCCTGCCAGGATGGTCAAGGGAAATCATATGGGCTGCCTATGGGTGTGTATGGGTTGGTTGTTTACTATAGATCCGCAAGCCTTCGCCGCAGCCGAACTCGTTACCCCTACCCCGGGTTGGACATGGGAGGCTTTTCAACAAGATATTTCTGTCTTATCCAGGCGATCAGGCAATCCTTCCGGCTTTAGTTTCTGTTCTATTATGCAGGTTTTTCTTTCTTCTGTCCTGGCCCCTCTCGTCGATGGGGTTATAAGCATGGAGGGTGGCAAAATCAATACGGTTCGATCTGAGCCGCCAGGTGCAGTGGTATGTCGAATTATGCATCGAAGCAGGGAGCCTTATTTGGCTTTTGACAACCAACCAGATGAGACTCGGGTAGGTTTATTCAAAGGTGCTGTTCCAGCCCTGTGGATTGGAGGACTGGCCGATCCTGCTCCTCTTGATCCCAGCCTGTTAGCTCGCCAGGTTTATGGCCTTGCGCCGTTCCCGGTAACCGATAATGCGACAACCGCTGGTACCACGCCATACCTTTCGGTGTGCGGGGTAGTTAGCTCTGCTTCTGCTCATTCTAACGCAGCCTGGGCCTGGCTGGATTTCCTGACCCGGCAGAAGCCAGAAAGCCCGGCTCCCAGTCTCGTCATTCCCCAAATCCCGGCCAGGCAGTCGGTGGCCGATGAGAGTGGGTACTGGGCCAGCTTTACACCCCAGGCGGCTGAAGCTGTCCAATTCAGCCTGGCTCACGGCTGGTACGGTAGCCTGTACCCGGACGCGCTGGACCAGGTTGGAAAGGGGTTGAGCCTTGCCTTGACCGGGCAGGTAGACCTGGCCCTGGCTCTTTCTCAGGTTGCAAGTTTACCCATACCAGCAACCGCAACACCGGGTATAATTGCTTCAATCGCCACGCCCATTCCCACCCAATTTACTGACAATGGAACGGTGACCATTACCTATGTAGCCCCGGCTATGCCGCCCGGCGATGAAACCTTCGACAAGCTGGCAGAGGCGTTCCATCGTCTCCACCCGGATATTGTGGTCAAGGTCATCAACAATGATGATGGCTGTGACAATGGCTCATTTGTGGATTGCCTCAAACTCAAGCCAGACGTTTTTACTGCCAATTTCAAAGGGTTTGAAAGCATTCAAAAAGACAGTGTCTACGTTCTCAGCCTGCGATTCGTTCATTACCGCTGATGATCCGACATTGCTCAATGACTTTTTTCCTGGATTGGTCGATACCTTTTCGTATGATGGAAAGGTTTATGGGCTGCCGGCATCTGCCGCTGTTCCGCTCCTTTATTACAATAAGGACCTTTTGGCGGCTAAGGGGGTAACACCGCCTTCGGATTCCTGGACCCTGGACGAATTCCTGGATATGGCCACCAAAGTATCATCCGGGGGCGGCCCAGGGATCTGGACAAAAGATGACTTCATCGCTGAGGGGAATCGAACCTTGAAACCTCAAATCTTTGGGGCCACCAATGTCGATATCCAAATCTTGGATTACCTGGCTCAGGGGTGGATTGATCCGGCGGTTGATCCACCGGTTGTCAACCTCAACCAGCCGCAAGTATTGAATGCTTTACAAAAAACTATCCGATCTGATCAACTCGGGGTGTGATTCTTTATTCCGCATAATTTATCCTATAAAGGCCTTCCCGATGTTATTTTCGACTGGCAAGGTCGGGTTTTGGTTTGGCAGTTCTGATATATCCGCCGCGAGGTTACCCAGGTCGCTTCAAACACGGTTCAGGTTGGGGTGGCGCCTGTTCCTGATGGGCTGAACGCAACATCTGATTTAGGTAGTGCTCTCATCTGATTTAGGGAATGGGATGATTCAAGCCTCCCGGGGGCATCTCATCTTCCAAAAGATGCGAAGTATCCTCAAGCTTGCTGGGATTGGGTGAAATTCATTTCGGCAGACCCCACCGCTTTTTATGGAGTTCCGGTACGTAAATCGATGGCAGCCTCTCTTCAAATTGGGAAGCCCGGGTGCGTGAACAAACAGCGACTGTCTACCCGGGAAGCTTTTAGAGCAAATTTCACCATATAAAGGACCATCTACGTCTTCCTATGAAGGAGGGCTAACGGCTATATCCTATTTATTTCATAATATGCTGGGAAAGGTTCTCGAAGGCCAGAACCCACAAGCGGTTATCGCCGGAGAGCAAAAAGCAATTGACACATTTATGGCTTGTCTCGCCCCCATTTTCAGTTCTTCCACTACTACGGAAACACCCAGTGTGGATAATTCGCTTGCCAGTGGGGAATTGTTTTCAGCAGGCTGATCCATGCGTCCGATCCTTAATATTGGGATTTGGCCGTAAGCTTTAAGTTTCAGGGTTATGCCAGTCTTATGGCGCATAAAATTATAAGATTCCCCTTGGGATATTAATTCTTTCTCTATAGAAAAGTATTATTTACATAAATAAATATTTTTGATAAGTGTCAATCAATTCGATTTCGGGTCGAGAACCTTTGATATTTACATTTTTCTATTTCCTGTTCATACTCACTATTCTTTTTCTTATCATATTACGATTATTTCTTGCTGTTATCACTGTTATTTTAATATCAGTTATCTAAAACAACTTTATTTCATGGTGATCGATTATTGGGCATTCGTCGATGGCCGCGTCAAATGGTTGAAAAAGGGGCAACATTATCATGTGACCGTCTCCCGAGCAGATCAGCAAGTAGAAATCAAAGGACATTTTATATAAAAAGAGTTATTGGCTTACCAGGCGATATGATTAAACTAAAAATCAATGATTTTGACGAAACTAGGCAGATTATCTATAAGGAACGCTTTAACGATGAACGGCGAACTAAGTCTGTTTCATCCCCAAAGACCATTTTTTTGTTGAAGGGGATAATGTAATAAGTGAAGTTCTCAGGGATTGGGGACCCATTCCATTTAACCTTGCTTACAGGAATAGCTACGATGTCATGAAATTACCCACCAATAGCGATGATTAGCAATCCTCTGCCTTCTCTTGAAACACTCGAAAAAATTAAGTGATTAAACGTTTGAAAAGGTATTTTGAGCATCGCTAACATAAATGATAATGTTGGAATTTTATTACCCCAGAATGGGATACTGTTGGTAGATCACCCAAAAATAATACATACCGCAATACACATGTAGAAAGAGAGTTGAGATGATACAAAATGGAAATAAAAAAATAGCATGATGCAATATTCGTTAAATGGTTATTGATTAGTTTTTTTATGTTCCTGATCTCCTTCATCTTGAAACGACTATTACGACAGCTGGCGATAAGCACTATGTGTATTGGATGCGCATCGGGACTGTAATGCCTGGAAGGTATTTATTTCACAGAAAATCTGACTGGTTTTAACATTGTCCAGCATGCGGTATATAATTCGAGGCTGCTACATTAGCAACTAGCCATAGTGCTGTAAGGATGATACCTTATTTTTTCGATAGATGACAGTAAAAAAAAGCATTATGTCCGAAGAAGGTGTCATTTTAAAGCTAATGAATAATACTTATAAAGCCTTAGGCTCCTATGTTCTTTTCTGACCTCGCCTTCATCCTGAAGCGCCTCTGGCGCCAGAAGGGGTTGGTGCTTGCGTGGCCCTGGGATTGTTCCTTGCGACCGCCCTGGCGGTCACCATCCCGCTCTACGCCGACGCGGCTAACTCCAACCTCCTCAATACCACCTTGGCGCAATCTTCAGCCCAGACCCACCGCCCGCCCTTCACCTTCATCTTCAACTACGTGGGCAGCTGGCATGGGCCCATCTCTGTCTCCCAATTACACCCCGGCTAACCAATATATAGACAGCCAGCTTGAGGACGCCATCGGCCTGCCGCTGGAGACCCTGACCCGCCTGGTCTCGACCGACAACCTGCAGCTCTACCCTAACCAGACGCCCATCAACCGCAGCCAGCGCCTGGACCTGGTCAAGCTCACCACCCTCTCGGGCGTCTTCGACCAGGTAAAGCTGGTGGAGGGCGGCTCCCCCAGGCGGTGACTACCAGGCAGGCGATCCCATTGAAGCTCTGGTCTCCCTGCAGGAAGCCAACGACCTGAACCTCAAGACCGGCGCCACTTATCTGCTCTATTCCCCTAACCAGGTGGGCGGGAAAGCCTTCCAGCAAGCGGTGACCATCACCGGCATTTGGCTGCCGAAGGACGCTTCCGACCCCTACTGGTTCTACGCCCCTCAGTCCTTCGACAAAAAGCTTTTGATCCCCGAGGAGACCTTCTTTGGGCCAGTGGCCGGGGGACTACTCGCCCGATCAACGACGCCATCTGGCAGGCGGCCTTCGACGGGACGGCGGTCCACAGCGAGGACGCCCTGGGGCTGCTCACCCGCATCGACCAGACCGTCACCCGGTTGGACGCCATCCTGCCCTTACACCTCCCTGGACACCTCGCCGGCTCCGGCCCTGCGCACCTACTACCAGAATACTCGTTCGCTGACCGGGTCGCTCCTGGCTTTCAGCGCTCCCGGTCCTGGGACTGGTCTTCTACTTCCTGCTACTGGTGGCTTCCATGCTGGTGCGGTCACAGCGCAACGAGATTGCGGTCCTGCGCTCCCGAGGGGCTTCAAGAGGCTGGGTGCTCTCGCTCTACCTGGCTGAGTGGGGGATTCTGGCGATTGTCGCATTGGTCTTAGGGACGTTGCTGGGGATGGAGGCTGCCAGGTTGGTGGGGCATACCCAGTCCTTCCTTGACTTCTCCCGCCAGGCGCCCGTCCCCCTGCGCCTGACCCCACTGGTGGTGGGGATCGGGCTGGGGACGGAAGCCCTGGCCATTAGTCCTGAGCCTCTTACCGGCCTGGCTGGCCAGCCGCTTCACGGTCGTCTCCTATAAGCAGGACCGAGCCAGAGCTGGGCAAGCTCCGTGGTGGCAGCGCATCTACCTGGACCTGATGCTGCTCCTGCCATCCGCTTACGGCTGGTACACCCTGCAAGTAGGTTCTTCCGGCTCCTTGACCAAACTTTTAAGTTCGGGCGGGATCTACGCCAACCCGCTGGCCTTCCTCCTGCCGACCCTGTTTATCACCGGGCTGGCCCTTTTGGTCCTGCGCCTCCTGCCGGCCGTCATTTCAATATTGGCCTGGGCTTTCGAGCGCCTGCCGGGCACCGTGCCGGTCCTGGTCCTGCGCCAGCTATCACGGGCGGCCTCCGCTTACCAGGGACCGCTGCTGCTTGATGCTGGTGACCATTTCCCTGGCAGGTTTCACCGCCTCGATGGCCCGCACGATCGACAGCTCGCTGGTGGACGCCACCTATTTCGACGTCGGCGCTGACCTCAACCTGGCCGAGCAGGGCCAGTTCACCCCCCTCGACAATAAACAATGCCGGCAGCGCCTCGGGCGGCCAATCCGGCTCCCAAGCTCCGTCAGGGGGTGTGGGACTTCCTGCCCATCTCCCAGCACCTGACCCTGCCCGGGGTGGAAGCGGCAGCCCGGGTAGGCAAGTACGCCGGCGACCTGCAGGCCGCCGGGCGAGATACCTCCGGGCGGCTGGTGGGGATCGACCGGGTGGATTTCCCCAAAGTGGCCTTCTTCCGTCCCGATTTTGCCTCCGAACCCCTGGTCGCCTTGATGAACCGCCTGGCCTCCGACCCCTGCGGCCCTGCTGGTGGATGAGACGACCTGGGCCAAATTCCATTTCTCCACCGGAGATAAGGTCACCCTTACCATGACCCTGGCGGGTAATTCCTCTACCCTGGATTTCAAGATGGCGGGGGTCTTCACTGACTTTCCCACCCTCTACCCCGATGAAGGGCCGGTGTTTGTGGCCAACCTCGACTACCTGTTTGAGGAACTGGGCGGCTTGCAGCCCTACGAAGTGTGGCTCAAGACCGCCCCCGGCACGGATACTTCGGCGATCATCCAGGCCATCAACGACCTGGGAGTGGCGGTGGTCACAACACAAGATGCCCGAGCCGACCTGGAAGCGGCCTTCAGCGCTCCCCAGCGCCAGGGCGTGCTGGGGCTGCTCTCGGTCGGCTTTTTAGCTGCGTTGCTCATTACCGTGATCGGCTTCCTGCTGGGGGTGCTCTTCTCCTTCCGGGAGCGCTTCATCCAATTAGGGATCCTGCGAGCCATCGGCCTGACGGTACGCCAGATGGGGGCCTTTCTGGGCAGCGAGCAGTTGGGGCTGATCCTGATCGGCCTGGCCGGGGGAACCGGGATCACGTTACTGACGTCCCTGGCCTTCATCCCCACCCTACCCTTGAGCACCGGCCTGCACCCGAATGCCCTGCCCACCCCGGTGCTGGTGGCCTGGGAGGACATCTGGCGGGTGTACGCCATCTTTGGCGGGATGGTCCTGGCGGGACTAACGGCCAGCCTGCTGTCGCTGCGATCGATGAAGGTCTTCCAGGCGGTCAAGATGGGCGAGAACCTGTAATTAAAGAAGAAGGAACCACAGATGAAAACAGATCAATACAGATGCTCTTTATATAAAATAAACGGGTCGTTTTTCGGAAAAATTCCACATCCTCTGAATTTTATGGCCCTCCAAAAGTCAGGAAACTTTTCCAAGGCTAATCAACATCAACGCATATTAAAATCTTCTATCTGTTTTTATCTGTACTTATCTGTAGTTTCAATTGTCTTTCTTGCCTTGCTGACAAGTTGCACAGCCGGACAAGGGAGCGCCACGCCAACGGCGGTGCCCACGCCCATTGTTTCGGAGAAGCCCACTTACACTGTACAGCGCGGGACGGTGACCCAGGTGGTCAATCTCACCGGGCGGGTGATGCCATCCAAACAGCAGGACCTGTCGTTTGCCACCTCTGGCTACGTCAAAGAGGTCTTCTTCAAGCAGGGCGACGCGGTCAAGGCAGGGGATGTGATTGCCCGGTTAGACGGGCTGGAGCGCTACCAGGCCGACATCGCCGGCGCTCAACTGGCTCTCGATCAGGCTAACTATGCCCTGCAAACCCTCAAGGAGAACGCCCCCCTGACCGCCGCCCAGGATTACCAGAAGATGGTCCAGGCCAAGGCCGACCTGGACAAGGCCCAATCCAACCGGCTGGCGTTGAACTACCCGAGGGTGAACGATCCCTTAGAGCTCAAGAAGCTACAGCAAGACGTCGACCTGGCCGGCCAGGCCGTCAACGCAGCTCAAATCGCTTATAACGCCGCCCCGGACGACGCCGGGCGGTTGAACAGTTTGCTCTCCGCTCAAGACGCCTTGAAGCTGGCCCAGCAGCGGCTTGAGCTGGGCCGCCAGCAAGCCCACCCAGGCGGAGATCGACCAGGCGGAGGCCGCCCTGGCGCTGGCCCAGGCCAACTACACCCTGGCCCAGGTCGAATGGGAGCGCTGGAAGGATGGGGTCGATCCTACCCAGCTGCACCTGGCCAAATCGACGGTGGCCGATGCCCAGGCGCGGCTGGCCCTGGCCCAAAAAGCCCAGGAGGACATCGAGCTGAGCGCTCCCTTCGATGGGCAGGTGCTCTCGATCGGGATTGCGGTTGGCAGCCAGGCCGGGGCTTTCACCACCGTTGCCACGGTAGCTGATCCGACGGTTCTGGAGATCTCGGCCATCCCCACCCCCAGGACCTGAACAACCTGGGGGTGGGACAGGGCGCTGCGGTCAAGCTCAGCTCGCACCCCGGATCAAACCTACCCGGCCCATGTGGCGAGCGTCCCTTTGAGCGCCAGTTCCACCACCCAAAACCCGGCCGTGGTGGTCACCCTGGACGATACCGGGCTCTCGCTCACCCTGGGGGAGGCAGCCAGTGTCACCGTGGTGGTGGACGAGCATGCCAACACCTTGTGGCTGCCGCCGGCGGCCTTACGCACATTCCAGGGCCAGGACCCGGTCCTGGTCGAGTCAGGTGGGGTGCAGCGCCGGGTGGACGTGCGGGTGGGACTGAAGAGCGCCGACAAGGTAGAGATATTAGAGGGCCTGGAAGAGGGCCAGGTGGTGGTAGGACCATGATTAGTTGCGAAAACCTGGTTAAGGTTACTCTCTCTCCGGCGTGGAGGTGATGGCCCTGCAAGGGCTGGACCTGTCGGTCGAGGCCGGCGAGATGCTAGGGATTGTGGGCGCCTCCGGGTCGGGCAAGACCACCCTGATGAACGTCTTAGGCGGGCTGGATAAACCCACGGCCGGCAAGGTGAGCGCCTTCGGGCAGGAGCTGCTCAAAATGACGGCTCAAGAGCTGGACACCTACCGGCGCACAAAGGTGGGCTTTGTCTGGCAGCAGGTGGGCAGGAACCTCGTGCCGTACCTGTCCGCCCTGGAGAACGTCGAGCTGCCCATGCGGTTGACGCACGTTCCTACGGCCAAACGAGAAGCGAGAGCCAGGGAGCTATTAGGGATACTGGGGATGAGCGCGCGCTTGCACCACCATCCTGACCAGCTCTCGGGAGGGGAGCAGCAGCGCACGGCTGTTGGAGTGGCCATGGCCAACCAGCCCTCGCTGCTTTTGGCTGACGAGCCGACCGGCGAGCTGGATACGGCCACTTCGGTCGAGGTCTTCCAGGCGTTACGGGAGGTGAATAAGGCTTACCACACCACCATCATCATTGTTTCCCACGACACCCGCATCGGCCAGTTTGTGGACCGGGTGGTGATGATCCGGGATGGGAGGACGTCGAGCGAGACAAGAGAGGCAAGAGAAGATAAACGAGAATCGAGATTCGAGAAGTCGAAAATCGTTACGTCAAAGAAGAGCCAGCGCTTGCTTCCAACGAATTTCGGCTCTCTACTCTCAAATCTCGGCCCTCTATCCCTGCCCTTGATGAATTAGTTATTCTTGACTTCTGCCGGGCGGATGCAAATTCCCAGGGAGTTTTTGGAACGGCTCAACATCGGCGACCGGGTACGGCTGGAACTGGAGGAGGGACGCATCGCCATCCAACCGGTGGAAGGACACGGCAGGAAGCCGACCGAGCAGGCGGAAGCTTTACCTGGGCCAGAAGATCTTTATGTGGAACAGGAGGATGCTGCACCTGTGGTTCGAAAGATGATCCTCGGTGGAAGGTTGAAGGTTCTCCCTCAAGGGTTACATCTGCACCGAAAAGGCGAAGGAAAGGGAGATTCCCATGCTTCCTGAGGTGCCTCCATTGGTTCGAGTAGAGCAGGTCACTCGAGTATACCGGGCAGGGCAGCAGGAAGTCCATGCCTTGCGGGGGATTGACCTGGAAATTCCGCGGGGAGTGCTGGCTGCGCTGATGGGACGCTCGGGATCAGGCAAGACGACCCTGCTCAACCTGGTCGGGGGGTTGGACCGGCCGACCAGCGGCTGCGTCTATTTCGATGGCCGACCTCTGACAGAGATGAGCGATGAGAAACTGACCCTCCTGAGACGCAAGCAGATGGGGTTTGTCTTCCAGTCTTTCGCCTTGATGCCCACCTATACGGCCTTCGAGAATGTTGAGATGCTCCTTCGGCTAAACGGGATGAAACGCAAGGAACGGATAGCCAGAGCCAAACGCTGCCTGTATGTGGTGGGTTTAGCGAACTGGATAAACCACCGCCCGGCGGAGATGTCTGGTGGGCAGCAGCAGCGCTTGTCCATTGCCCGGGCTATTGCCACCCGCCCGGACCTGATCCTGGCCGACGAACCGACCGGGGAGCTGGACAGCGGGACAACCCGCCAGATTGCCGAGCTTTTCAGACACCTGGTGGAGAAGGAGGGGGTGACGATCTTGCTGACCACGCATAATCCTATCCTGGTAGAGTATGCCGATAAGGTTTTAACCTGAAGGACGGGCAACTGGTAAAGCAATGAAGTCTTTATAGGGTATCATCAATAACCGGAATAGGTTTGCATTTTTTTCCTTCCCCTGGCGGGGTTGGATAATTGTCTGAAGTATTGTCACCCGTTTCTTAACTGGTTCATGCAGCCGAGACAAACGCCATTGCCGGTCTGCTGCTCTTGATCCTCCGTAAGCCAGCACTTGTCTAAAAAGAAGACTTCGTCAAATCGGTTACTGAGGCTTCTCCAAAACACCTCCCCATGCTACAATAGGAACACAAATTATCAACCTCTTCCTGTCGGGCCAGCCTGAACCTATACTCGTCGGGCTGGCACAAATAAGACGGGTTTTATGGTGAAAGGTTGCGAAAACGGGTTTCTCACTCATAACCCGGAGGTCCTTGGTTCGAATCCAAGCCCCGCTACTAAGAGTAAACCAGAGTCCGTCGGGCTCTGGTTTTTCATTAGCCCAGCGCACGGCGGTAGACATTTTTCAAAAAATGGGGGAATTTCTTATGAACCGCAGCACGCCGGGCTAGCCCAAATCAAATTCAACACTTTCCCTATCAAAGTCCATCGACGGCTTCCTGAAATTCAAAACAGCAGAGGGGTTAAGCCAACGCACAATTGCCTCCTACGAATACATGCTCAACCATTGGTTGAATTACATTGGAGATCGGAGTGTCACTGAAATTCAACCCTCCGATCTGACTGGTTACATAGCCTGGCTGCGTACCGAGTATAAGCCGGTATGTTTCAATGGTAGTAAAGAGCCATTGTCCACCAAGTCCATTCGCAATGTGTGGGTCACGTTTCGTTCCTTTTTCGGCTGGCTGCATGTGGAGTTCAAGTACACCAACCCTGCTATAGAAGTCACTGCTCCTAAATATCAGACGCATCCCGTTGAAACTTTTACCAAAGAAGACGTTGAAAAGATTTTGAAGGCATGTGTCTTTTCTCGTGAATCTCAAACCGATGAGAGAAAAAAGTTCGTCATGCGGCGGCCGAGTGCCAATCGCGATCAGGCGATTGTTTTGATGTTGCTGGATACCGGATTGCGTGCAACCGAACTTTGTTCGCTGACAATCAACGATGTCGACCTCAAGACTGGAAAGGTAACTGTACGACACGGTGTTGCTGCTTGACCAATCCCTCGATCGTGCGACCGTCGCAACACCTTACCATCCAGGGCAATCACTTGGCCACCAATCAACTTGCTGCCTGCACTGATCCACGCCATGAAACTGCTGCGAAACTCATCAGAGTTCAAACGCCCAAACACGCGATTGAAGGTGTCATGCGAAGGAATACCATTCGGCAATTCCAAGAATGTTCCAAACCATTCTACCTTCGCTTCGCCAAATGCGGCCATATCTTCCCAATTGTCACAACCACAAATGGTTGCACAAATCGCGATCACCAGAATGTCTATCAACTTGTGGCGCTTCGTTCGCTCGATCTGTGGATCCGTGATGCTCCCAAAATGCTTTTCGATGGTGGCGGTGACTGGCTTTCCCATAACTTATCTCCTAGCTTTTTGATTTACCATGATAAACTATCTCCTGTCACCCTGTCTAGCTCAATAAAGATGCGGTTGCCCTGTGGATTTTCCCCCGGCGGTTGGTGCGTTTTGCATTACTGTGCTATTATTCACAAATAGCTTCCGTCCAGTACGTAACCACACCTTTGAAAGGACTACCATGAGTAAACTCTCCACCCTGACCGGCCGGCTGACTGGGCTGGTCGCCGCCGCAATCCTTCTTGCTTCGTGCGGGCAGGCGGGCCAAAGCATGACCATCTCCGCCGCAAATCAGGAAAATAGGCTGGCAATCGAGGGCAAACTGCAGGTGATCATGCCAGCCGCTTCCATGCCGCAGGGCGCCAAAGTGACGGTCAAAGAGATCGGTAAACTGCAGGCGCATGATTTTGCGGGGTTCAAACCGCTGGGGCTGTATGAGATCAGCGCTTCGACGGCGGACGCATTTGGCAGTCCCGTCACCTTGGCGTTTGACACCAGCGCCGCGGCGTTCGACCCGGCCGCCGACGCCGCCGACCAGCTGGCGGTAGCTTATTTTGATGATGTTTACCAGCGCTGGCAGGAAGCCGATTTTGAGCTTGACACAGCCAATGAGCAGGTGATCGTCAAGACGAACCATTTCAGCCTGTGGTCGCTGTTTGGCCTGGAAAACAATTATGTCACGATGACGGCGCCCGGTTTTACCATTTATTTCAACAAGACCGCCCAGGCCCCGTCGATTGGCGAGATTTTGTCGAGTGACCCGATTTATGAATATACCGGCGTCGTGCGCACCGGGTTGTTTGACGCCCACAAAGCCTATGGCGCTCTGGGGTTCAAACTGCCGGAGCACACCCGGGTTTATATTGACGCGTGGGGGGCGGATAAGGAAGCGGAGTGGGGCTGGTTTTCCAAGAATATTGAGATCCCGGTGACCTATATCTATGAAGATGAACTGCGCATGGTTTCGGCGCATGAATTTTTCCACGCCGTGCAAAACCAGTATGTCACCTTCGCCAGCATGGTAGCCAACCGCTGGTGGATGGAGGCCAGCGCCGACTATGCGGCGGCGCAGGTAGCCACCAGCTATGGGCTGAAGGAGCCGTTGAAGTACAGCTACCTGAAGACCGGTATTGCCAGCAGTGAAACCTTCCACATGTACCAGACCGCCCACTTTATCCAATTCCTGGTGGACGCCGGCTACGATTTCGGGGAGCTGTTCCCGGCGGTGATGAACGCTTCGGGCGGCGCCCTCGAAGGGCTGAATGCCTACTGCGCCACAAAATCGATCCCGCTGGCGACGCTGTATGATCAATTTGCCTACCAGGTGATTTTTGAAAACAGCGTGTCCACCGAGGCGCTGCAGGGCGATGTCTACTCCGCCGTGGCCAGCAGTAAGCTCGCGATGAACCTGGATACCACGGATGAGCTGTCCGAGATGGTGCCGGTCAACGCCAGCTACGCCGCCGCGTTGGCCGGCATCCAGCTGACCAGCGACCAGGATGCCAAGTTTACGGTGGCGATCAAGGCCATCGAACCGACCTCCGGGGTGAAGGTGCAGTATATCCTCAGCGATGGCCCCGGCAAGGACCGGGTGATCGAGACCGGCTATGTGGATCAGGACGCGCTGGATCTGACTGTGGAGAACGGCAACACTCTGTATTTCCTGGCGACCAATTACGCCCCGCAAAACGGCTCGGTGACGGTGGTGGTCAATAAGGATACCCAACCCCAGCCGTACAGCAACACGCGCACGGTGAAATTCTATAATAACACGTTCCTGGTGGATGTGGACTTCAACCTGGTGGCCGATGCGCCTTTCACCATCTCCAGCGAGGTGGTGCAGGGGGAGGGTCTGTACCTGGTGCTCGATTTTGTCAAAGGCACGAAGGATATCACCATCGAGGTCGAGGCGCTGGCTGACAATTTGCGCTTTGCCACGGCAGAAGACTGGGACGCCAATCACCAGACGGTGATCAAGGAGATGTACTGGTCAACCGCCGCCGGGGATATTTCGAATTCGCAAACCCGGCTGACGATCCCCGCCAGCGACCCGCGCATCCAAACGATTGGCTACAGCGTGGTAGTGGATATCCTCAATGTCGAGGAGAACCGCTACTATTGGGGCGGCAGCGCCACGGTGGTGCAGATTACGGTCCGGGTGTTGGGAGACTAAGGCGGCTTCAGTGGGGGTAAAACGCAGTTCGGCTAATTGACCCCGGGCGCGTAATCGGGCCAGGGGCAGATGGGGATCTTCCCGGGTGGCGATGACCAGGTGCATCTGTGGAGGCAGGTGCTTGATCAGATAGGCGAGGGCTTCGTCAACCGGTTTGGAATCAATGATGTGGTAGTCGTCAAGAACGAAGATAAAATCTTCCGGGTGAATGGTGATCTTATTCAGTGGCCCAGTCAGAATTGATTCAGTTGACGGAGGCTGAGGAGATTCCAGCATTTCCAGCACCCTTGTTCTGATTTTTGGCTTAATCGTCTGCAAAGCAACGATGAAGTACGTCAGAAATCGTGTGAGTTCGTTATCCCCTTCATCCAGTGATAACCAGGCGACCGGTAGCTTACATTCAGCGACCAATTCACTGACCAGCGTGGTTTTACCAAAACCGGCGGGTGCAGAAATGAGTGTTAGTTTGCAGCCTCTTGCCAGTCCTTCGTTCAACCCCTCAATCAAGCGGGGGCGCGGGACAACTTTAGCCCGAGGCGGGGGGATATAAAGTTTTGTGGTTAGAATTGGTGCAGACATTCTGAAATTAATTATACATCGCGCCTTTTTAGCAGGAGTGTTAAAACAAAGAAAACAGTAAAAGGACTAAAAAAGACCTTGACAAGCCCATGTAAAAGGGCTTCTATTCGCACATCGATCAACTATGTCATCCCCCTGTGGGACTGTTGTGTGCCGGTCATGCAATAACCAGCGTTCGTCGGCCTGCCCCCTTAGGGGGTAAAGCAGATTTGGAGAACCCGCCGCATAAACCTTTGCACTTTGTGCAGAGCGTACCGGTGACACGGATTTAGGATCTTTGCTCACACCGCTCCGGGTGCTTTCGGAGTAACCCGGGGGTCCTTGGTAAGTGCCCTGTAAGGGTATCGAATACCACTGCGTGGCACAAGTCCACCTCCCCCTATTTAGAAGAAACCAGCGTAGTTACCCTCAGTAATTCCGGCTAAATTTGCCATCCATGATCTAAGATCGGGTGGTTATATTTTTACACTCAAAGATCTGCTGGGACATAACAGCCTTGAAATGGTTCATCATAATGCACATATAGCAAGATGTTGATGTTCAAGAAACCCATTGCAATGCCAGCCCGGCGGGTAGTTGAAGACTGCGAACTGAAGAGTCCGCGGCAAGCTCAACAGGGGACTTTCTAGACTTTCATCAGCTAAAAAGCGAAAGGAGGTGGAAAACATTAGTTACTAATTATTCCAGCTCTAAGTAAAGTCGCTTGTTGATCTTTCCTTTGCTTTTGTAATCAACGATATGCATTTGCCCCACTTCAGCCGTTGAACGGACGTGAGTGCCACCATCGGCCTGAAGGTCAAGGCTTACAATCTCAACGGTACGCACTTCAGAAATACCGGGCGGCAAGAGGTTGATCTTGGTACGGATGAGATCCGGGATACGAAAGGCTTCTTCGCGCGGCAATACGTGCACACGGATGGGCAGGTTTTTCTCAACCTCGCGGTTGATAGCGAGATTGATCTTCTCCACCAGGTCGCGCCTCATCGACTCGAACTCGAAATCCATCCGCCCCTGTTGTAAATCCATGTCGCCGCCGGTGACCTGTGCGCCGTAGTCGCGGAAGATCACGCCGCAGAGGATGTGCATGGCTGTGTGTGTGCGCATCAGGCGGTAGCGGCGTTCCCAATCCAAACGGCCAGTGACCTTAACCCCTGCTTGCGGTAAAGGCAAATCCCCACCCAGCAGGTGCTCGACCTCCTCACCTGCCTTGCGAGTTTTTCTACCGGCCATGTCATTTCATTTAAAACCAGCGTTCCAATGTCGCAAAGCTGTCCACCTCCACCTGGATAAAAAGCGGTGCGATCCAGCACCACGGTACGGTTTTCAACATCTACTACGTTTATGGTCGCCTCAAATTCACGCAGGTAGCTATCGGAATGGTAAAGTCGTTCACTCATTGTCCTCTCGCGATTTCCTTGATAACGAAAATTATACATTCTATGCCAGCGCCTAGAGGTGTATTTTGAGTTAGATTTGATAATCACAATTACCAACGATATAAATGCTGTTAATAAGGCGATTAGAAATTCATGTTAATTTCAACCGGAATAATTCTCCAGCAGGAATTTCGCAGCCAACGTGTGAGGTTTGTAAATAAGCCGGGTAGATTAAGGGTGGGTTTCTTCGACCTGGTAGAGGCCGTGTTTCGGCGTTCGATCGATGATTATGTTACAAGATTTTGGCTTTGACAGTTTCAGGGAAATATATCGTCGATAATGGGACATTCTCGCAAGTTAGTACTTAGTTTTCCCCCTTGATGCTCCTGGATCGCCTGAAATCCTTTCGATTCGAATTTCTCCACAAACAACAATCGGCAAGATCAATCTTAACTTTCTGGTAATAGCAAATATTGATCCAATTCCTTGCAAAAACATGAACAATATGGTAACATCACATATACAAAATATGAACAATTAATGTAGTTGTGAACTTTATAAAATTCATACCGGGTTTGATGTGCAGTGACCAAAACAAAATGATTCAGACGATACAGGAAATTCAATGAACCAACGTGCACCTGTCTACAATTTAAAAGTGGTCGTCAAGGAAACAGGCTTGACTCCAGCAACCTTACATGCCTGGGAGCGCCGGTATGGGCTGTTCAAACCTCAGCGCTCACCTGGCGGGCACCGCCTTTACAGCGAGGATGAGATTAATCTGCTCAAATGGCTGGTAGCACGACAGAAAGAGGGCCTGAGCATCAGTCGTGCGGTTGATTTATGGCGAAGCCAGGCGAGTCAATCTCCCGCACAGTTTCAGATTCCATCGACCGCGCAAACGGTACCTGCATTGGGTGAAGGCATGCTGGACCGGCTGCGCCAGAGCTGGCGCGAGGCTTGCCTGGAATTTAACGAACCTGAGGCTGAATTGGCTATGTCCAAAGCCCTGGCAATCGCACTGCCCGAAGTGGTCTGCATCCAGGTATTGCAAAAAGGATTGGCTGAACTTGGGGAAGGCTGGTATGCGGGCTTGGTTAGCGTTCAACAGGAGCATTTTGCTTCAGCGCTGGTTGCACGCCGCTTAAATGCGCTGTTTGCCATTGCGCCTGTAGCCACCCGGCCTGACCGGCTGCTGGCAGCCTGCCCACAGGGTGAAGACCATGACCTGGCCTTGCTCATGCTGGCCTTCATTATGCGCTGGCGTGGCTGGGAGGTGATTTACCTGGGCGCGGATGTCCCCCTGGACCGCCTGGACGCCACCTTACAGGCCACAACGCCCCATCTATTACTTTCTGTCGCCCAGACCCTGCCAGGCGCGGCGTCTTTGTATGAATTAGGCGAGTTTACGAATGCCCGCTCTATCCCATTGGCATACGGAGGCGGTATTTTTAACCAGATTCCGGATCTTATCGAGCATATCCCGGGCCATTTTTTAGGTTGGCAGATCGACGCAGCGCCCCGGGTGGTCGAACACCTGCTCACATTCCGGCCAACACCGCCTGCCTCGCGAGTATTGCCGCCCGTTTATGCTGCCGCCCTGGCGAGTTTCAGGGAGGATGAAGCACTGATTGTCACCCGGGTTCACCAGATTTTACAATCAAGCCCGATCGCTCCTCACCATTTAGAAGTCGCTAACAAAAATTTCAGCCGCTCTGTCGTTGCCGCCCTGACTCTGGGTAAGATTAATTATCTCGATTATTCGGTTGAATGGTTGAACGGTCTTTTAGAGAATTATGGCCTGCCGCAATCGTTCGCTGTTCAATACTACAAAGCTTTTCACCAGGCTGTTCAGGAACAGCTCGGGCTACAAGCTGGACCGGTTCAGGAATGGCTGTCCAGGTACGAGGAAATGTCCTGAGGTTTGGATGAACTTGACATCCATTTATTGAGGTTTCGAATGAAAAACTCACGCTTATTGACTATTTTTTTAATTGTCTTTGTGGATTTGCTGGGCTTCAGCCTGATCCTGCCGCTGCTGCCCTACTACGCCGAATCCTTTGGGGCCACCCCTGTAATTGTCGGGCTGCTGGTTGCGTCTTATGCCGCCGCGCAACTGATCGGTGCACCGCTTTTGGGCCGCCTTTCGGACCGGATTGGCCGCCGCCCCGTGCTGCTGCTGTCGGTGGCTGGCACGATCATGGGCTTCTTACTGCTGGGCTTCGCCCCTGCCTTAGGGAAATTTCTCGCCCCGATTCTGGGATTCTACTCTGCTAACCCACTGATTATCGCATCCCTTTTCTTCAGCCGCATCCTGGCCGGGTTGACCGGCGGAAACATTACCGTTGCCCAGGCCTATATTGCTGATGTCACTGATGAAAAGAATCGCGCCAAGGGTTTGGGCTTGATCGGTGCTGCATTTGGATTGGGTTTCATCATCGGTCCAGCCATTGGCGGCATCCTCAGCCAGTGGGGCTATAACGTTCCAGCCTTTATGGCAGCTGGTCTCGCTGTCATGAATTTGGTTGCGATCTTTTTCTTACTGCCCGAATCACTCACCGCTGAACGGCGCGAGGAGATCACCCAGAGAATACAGCTGCCTTTCACACTGAAAGCCCTGAGAGATGTGCTGCGCCGCCCCCTGGTGGGTCCACTGCTGTATCTGCGCTTTTTCTACGGTTTGGGATTCGCCACATTTCAGGGAATATTCGCGCTTTATACTCAGACGATTGGTTTAAGCCCGCAAACCACAGGGTATATTCTGGCATATGTGGGTTTGATCTCCGTGCTCGTCCAGGGAGTGTTGATTGGTCAATTAACAAAACGTTTTCGAGAGAATTGGCTAATCATCACCGGTCTGTGGGTGATGGCTGCTGCCTTATTTGCCTGGGCGTTCACTGCCCAGCTCTGGCTTCTTCTGATTGTGATCTTGCCGTTAGGACTGGCAGGTGGTGTGCTCAACACTGTGCTTCAAAGCGCCATTAGCAAATCAGTCCATCGGGATGAAGTGGGCGGTATCCTGGGGATTTCCGGCTCTCTAGAAGCCTTCACCCGGGTCATCGCCCCTTCTCTCGGCGGAGTGCTGCTCCAGAGCCTTGGCATATGGGCGCCTGGTGTGTTCAGCGCGGTGATCATGGGCTGGGCGGTATTTTTTGCCTACCGCCGGATCATCATGCCCTCCATTCGAGAAGGGCGTTTAGCAAAAGTGGAGTCGACCCATGCGTAAAAGTTTACGGATTGCTCTGTTCATAGTTAGCCTGATCATCGTGGCAGGTGCCGGATTTATCCTCTGGGGCGAAACCCCTTCTCAACCGATGCCCGAGGCTTTGGCGGCTATAAAGTCTGACAACCAGGTGATGGTTACTTCGGGTAAATGGTTGACCTTTACCCCAACTGCAGCACAGCCGACCACAGGTTTCATCATCTACCCGGGTGGGCACGTGGACTATCGATCTTATGCACCGGGCGCCCATCAGATCGCAGCACAGGGTTACCTGGTTGTCATTGTGCGGATGCCGCTCAACCTGGCGGTTTTGGGGGTGAATTTAGCCCAAGAAGTACAGGCCGCATATCCCCAGATTCGCCATTGGGCCATTGGCGGCCACTCGCTGGGCGGCGCGATGGCTGCGTCCTATGCGAAAACTTATCCTGGAGCAGTTCAAGGGCTGGTGCTGTGGGCTTCTTACCCGGCCTCGAGCGACGATTTATCACTCTCCGGTTTGAACGTTGTCTCAATTTTTGGATCTCAGGATGGCCTGGCAACCGGGGAAAAAATTGACGCCTCCCGTCCTTTGCTTCCGGCCAGTACCACCTGGGTGAAAATTTCTGGCGGGGATCATGCCCAGTTCGGCTGGTATGGCGATCAGGCCGGAGATAACCCGGCGTCCATCTCTCGATCTGACCAGCAGGCACAGGTGGTCACCGCGACCATAAGCATGTTGGAGGGCTTGCAATGAATTACCGCCACCGTTTCAAGGCGCTGGACGACCAGACCACTGAAGTGGTGGATGAAATTACCCTGCGACCCCGCTCCCATCCTTTGTGGTGGTTGGTGGGTATGGGAATGTGGGCCGGCCTGCCAATTTTGTTTGCTTTTCGAGCAAGCAAGACAAGGAGAATGCTGCAATGATCCGCAATCAATGGTACGTCGTATTGGAATCCAATGAAGTCGGAAATCGTTCTGTGGGGGTCACTCGCCTTGGCGAGAGGCTCGTTTTCTGGCGCGATCAGGCCGGAAAGGTCTGTACGGCAGTGGACCGCTGCCCGCACCGCGGTGTTGCGCTCAGCGCCGGGGCGATCGAAAACGAGCATCTGCAGTGTCCATTTCACGGTTTTGAATTTGATTCTACGGGGAAATGCGTACTGGTCCCTGCCAACGGGCGCAGCGGGGTGGTCCCTAATGCCTTACGGTTGAAAACTTACCCAACTTATGAAGCTCAAGGTTTCATCTGGATCTGGTGGGGAAACCAGGTCCCGGCCGATTTACCGGTTCCGGAATTTTTCGACAACCTGGATAATACTTTTGTCTATGGCTCGGGGCGCGATCCATGGAATGCACACTACTCACGGGTCATCGAAAATCAGTTGGACGTGGTTCACCTGCCCTTTATCCACCGCAATACCATCGGTCGGGGCAACCGCACCCTGATCGACGGCCCGGTGGTGGAATGGAAGGGTGACAAGATGCTTTACACCTATGTGTTCAACCGGCTGGATGATGGAACACCGCCGCGCAAACCGAATGAACTTTCTCCCAAAGCCGCCAACAGCGTTCACCTGGAGTTTATCTTCCCCAACCTCTGGCAGAACTACATCAGCGAGAACGTGCGCATCCTGGCGGCCTTTGTCCCGGTGGATGAAGAGCACACCATTCTCTACCTGCGCTTCTACCAGAATTTCATGCGACTGCCCGTATTGGGCCAACTTTTTGCTCGCCTGGCGATGCCGAGTAATATATATATCGCTCACGAAGACCGGAAGGTGGTGGTCACCCAACAACCCAAAGCCAGTGGACTAAAGATCGGCGAAATCCTCATTCAGGGCGACCTGCCGATCATCGAATACCGCAGGAAACGGGCAGCCTTGCAGAATCTGGCTGACCAGCCATAACGGTTGGCACGCTTGGGAAACGAAAGGGATGAATCCATGGCGGGTGTGATTGTGATCGGAGCAGGTATCGCTGGGTTAACCACAGCGGCAGTGCTGGCGCGCGCCGGCCTGGATGTAACTGTGCTGGAAGCGCAGGAATACCCTGGCGGTTGCGCCAGCACCTACTTCCACCAGGGCTACCTCTTCGACTCCGGTGCAACGCTGGCTGCGGGATTTTATCCCGGTGGCCCAATGGATCGCGTTGCGCAAGCCGCTGGCATTGACGCCTGGCCCGCCCGGCCGGCTGAGACTGCCATGCTCGTACATTTACCCGGTGGGATGAGAATTCCTCGGCGGGCGGGAGATGCCCGCTGGAATGACATCGATAGCGTTTTCGGCCATGCCGGGCTGGATTTTTTCCACTGGCAAGAGCGCACCGCGGATGCCTTATGGGCCTTGGCGCTGCGACTGCCTCCATGGCCTCCCCAATCTCTGGCCGATTTGAGAGCGACCTTCTCTACAGGTATTCCCTGGATGCTCCAGCAGCGAAACGCTGGGCTGGCAGTTGATGCTTTCCGTCCTGTTTCTGCTCATCTGCACCATGCATCCGAAAACCTGCGTTTGTTTGTGGACGCACAGCTGCTCATCTCGGCCCAGGCCACCAGTGAGCACGCCAACGCCCTCTACGGCGCGGCTGCGCTTGACCTGCCCCGGCGTGGCGTGGTCCACCTCAGCGGTGGGATTGGCGCCATTGCTGAGACATTGGTTAGTGCGGTGCGCCATCACGGCGGACGGGTGCTCTACCGCCATGAAGTTAACCGGATCCAAACCGTGGGAAACAATTCTTTTCTTGTGGAAACCGAACGCGACGGCTCTTTCCCTGCAGACCTGGTGATTGCCAACCTGACGCCGTGGAATGCAGCAGATTTATTCGATGCAGACGTTCCTAAACCGCTTCGCCGCCTATCCTCCTTTCCGTCAGACGGTTGGGGCGCGTTTATGGTTTACATCGGAGTAGATGGAATAGCTATTCCGCCGGACTTTCCACTGCATCACCAGATAATTCGCAACCGGCCTTTGGGAGAAGGAAACACCGTTTTTGCTTCCCTCAGCCCGGCCTGGGATGCCAGCCGCGCTCCATCCGGTCATCGTGCGCTCACATTAAGCACTCACACCCGCCTGGACGATTGGTGGCAGTTTTTCCAACGAGACCGTCCCACTTATGAAGCGCGCAAGACTGAAATGACCGAAAAAATGTTGACCGCTGCTGAAGCAGCCCTCCCCGGTATTCACTCAACCGGACGGCTGGTTTTGGCTGGTACACCGGATACGTTCCAACGTTTCACGCACCGCAAATGGGGTTGGGTAGGCGGATTCCCCCAGACAGGGCTGCTCCGCGCCTTTGGTCCCCGGCTTAACCATAACCTGTGGCTGGTGGGTGATTCTATATTCCCCGGGCAATCGACCGCCGCGGCAGCCCTGGCGGGCCTGCGTGTGGCACAGATGGCGCTGCACGAATTGGTTCTGTCTCATACCACCATGGTTTTTCCTCATTGGATTAAGGGTGAGCGCGTATGAACACAGCTATCTGGTGGATTCGCCGTGACCTTCGCTCGAGCGATAACCAGGCGCTGGCAGCTGCCATGCATCAGGCAAACGTGGTGATTCCTTTGTTTATCCTGGATCCAAGGTTACTTGCTTCGCCAGATGTTGGACAGTCCCGGCTGGCATTTATGTTCGATGGACTGCGCGCCCTGGATGCCAGTTTGCGCGGTCGGGGGAGCGCGCTCAGCTATACGGCAAGGCGATCCGCTGGAGGCGCTTCATATCCTGTGCCAGGAGGCTGGAGCGGAAGGCATCTTTGCTGAAGCGGATATCACACCTTATGCCCGCCAACGCGACCAACGAGTAGGACGCACGTTACCCCTGAGCCTGGTTTCAGGTGTCACCGTACATTCCCCTGAGAATTCTCCTGAAGGCAGATGGCTCACCCTATACTGTTTTCACGCCTTTCAGCCGGATGTGGCGCAGCCTGCCCTTACCAGGCAGCCCGCTTCCTGAGCCTGCAAGGTTGCCCGCCCTGCCCCAATTGACCAGCCTGGAATTTCCCACCGCTCCTCGTCACCCCGTCGACAGCTCTTTCCCGGCAAGCGAAACTGAGGGCCAGAGGCGGTTGGCCCGGTTTGCGGATTTAAAGATAGGCAAATATGCTGATGACCGCAACCGAATGGATTTGGACGGCACATCGGGAATGTCACCCTACCTGCGCTTTGGGATGGTTTCAGCACGCCAGGTGACCTGGACCGCCTACCAGGCAGTGGCAAAGGCACAGAATGCGTCCGAACGGCAAGGTGCGGAAGCCTGGCTGAACGAGCTGATCTGGAGGGAATTCTATGTCGCCAGCCTCTATCATTTCCCGGTTGTGCGCCGCGCTGCCTTCCGACCGGAGCTGCGTCAAATCCCCTGGAGAGAAGACCCGGCTGGTCTCGCCGCCTGGAGCGAAGGCCGCACCGGCTACCCAGTAGTGGATGCCGCGATGCGCCAGTTGAACGCTACCGGTTGGATGCATAACCGGGCCCGCATGATTGCCGCGTCTTTCTTAACGAAAGATTTACTGATTGACTGGCAACGGGGAGAGCGTTACTTCATGCAGCGCCTTCTCGATGGCGACCCCGCAGCGAATAACGGCGGCTGGCAGTGGACTGCAGGGACAGGAACCGACGCTGTACCCTATTTTCGGGTGTTTAATCCGGTGCTGCAGGGCCGTAAATTTGACCCACTTGGCGCATTTGTGCGCCGTTGGGTCCCAGAATTGGCTGACGTACCGAAGGCGTATGTTCATTCCCCTTGGGAAATGCCCACGGATATACAAAAGCAGGTGGGTTGCCGGATCGGAAAAGACTATCCCGGTCCGATTGTGGATCACTATCAAGCGCGCCAGAGGGTGCTGGCCGAATATCGTCAAGGAGAAATACCATGAGCTTAAATACAGCATTTGATCACCAACAGTATCTAAACCTCGAAACCTTTCGCAAAAATGGTAATGGGGTAAAAACCCCGGTCTGGTTTGTCGAGGATACCGGCGCATTGTTCATACGAACAGGCGCCACTTCGGGCAAAATTAAGCGTATTCGTAATCATCAACGGGTCCACATTGCTCCCTGTAAGATGGATGGGGCACTGCTGGGGGACTGGATTCAAGCCTCAGCCCGCCTGGTCAAGGACCCGGAAATTGATCGTAAAGTTGACCGCTTAATGAGTAAAAAATACGGCTTGATGAAAACCATATTTGGTCTGGCATCCTCCATTCAGGGCCAGAAATCCACGATTATTGAAATCAAGGTGGTGGAATAATGAAAGATATCACTCGGCAAATCTCTGTAGTTGTTACGGTACTGATTACTCTCGTCGTCAATGGGTTGGCCAATGCTCTCCCTCTCAATGGGCAGAACACCGGGCAAATCTCCGACCGTTTCAACGTGTACTTCGTCCCTGCTGGATACGTTTTTTCTATCTGGGGCCTCATTTATATCGGCCTGATCGCCTATGCCATTTACCAGGCACTGCCGTCCCAACGCCAGAACCCCCGCCTGCGGGCAACCGGCTGGTGGATTGTGCTGGGTGGGCTCGCAAACAGCGCCTGGATCTTCCTCTGGCACTACAACCAGTTCCCCGTCACGCTGGTTGCCATGCTGGTTCTTCTGGCTACTTTGATCGTGACTTACCTGAGGTTAGGGATCGGGCGAAAAACGGTTTCCACGGGCGAGAGATGGGCTGTACACCTGCCGTTCAGCATTTACCTGGGCTGGATCACGGTTGCAACGACCGCCAATATCAGCGACGTGCTTGATTTTGTAAAATGGGATCGCTTTGGGATCGCCCCCGAAATCTGGATGGGCATCGTGCTTGCGGCGGTGCTGATCATTGTAGTGTTAATGAACTTCACCCGCCGCGATGTGGCTTACGCCGCTGTCATCCTATGGGCACTGGCTGGAATATCTGCGAGGCAGGTGTCCATAACGGCTGTTGTTATCCCAACCTGGATCACCTTCGGGTTGGTGGCGCTGACATTGGTCATTGCGTTTATCTGGCGTAAGCCAGTCGGTAAAGTGCCAGCATGATGAAGAAAAGCCATATCGCATTCGTCGGCCTGGCTGCTGTCTCGCTGGTCGCCCTGGTTGGACCTTTCCTCGTTCCTGTACCGCCGCTGAAGGGTACGCACCCGGCTCAGGACCTGGCGGATACCGACAGCCAGTTCATCGAGCTCAACGGCTTGAGCGTGCATGTCAAGACTGGTGGCCAAGGAGAGCCCATCTTCGTGTTGATGCACGGCTTCGGCGCCAGCCTGTACTCCTGGCAGGCCGTGACAGAGCCGTTCAGCCAGTTAGGACGGGTGATCACTTATGATCGCCCGGGATTTGGACTGTCCGAAAGACCGCTCTCCTGGGAAGGCCAGAATCCATATGGTCCCGAGGCTCAGGTGGAGCTGCTCATTGCACTGCTGGATCACTTCGGTGCAGGGCAGGCGATCCTGGTCGGCAACTCGGCGGGCGGTACACTTGCCATGCAATTCGCCCTGGCCCATCCAGATCGGATAGAAGCGCTGGTGCTGGTCGACCCGGCAGTATACAGTGGAAGTGGCATGCCTGCCTGGATGCTTCCGCTGCTCAAAACACCTCAGATGCGCCACCTGGGCCCCATGATCGCCCGCCAGGTGCAATCCCGCGGGCCTCAGCTGATTGAGATGGCCTGGCACGACCCGAAGCTGCTGACAGCGGAGACACTCGCTCTTTATCAGAAGCCGCTTCAGGTCGATAACTGGGATAGGGCGCTGTGGGAATTCACAACCGCCAGCCGTCCCCTCGATCTTTCCGAGCGCCTATCTGAGATCTCCCTGCCGGTCCTTGTTGTCACCGGCGATGATGACCGCATCGTCCCAACCACCGACAGCATCCGGCTGGCGAGCGAGCTGCCCAATGCCCGTCTGGCGATTATCGCAAATGCTGGTCACGTACCCCACGAGGAAAGTCCCACGGTTTTTATGGACGCGGTTCGCAATTTTCTGAGCCAATTAAACCAATAAGAGAAAGGTCATCATGCCCAAAGTCACTTTGAACACCCCAGCCCCGAATTTTAGCCTGAAGAGTTACACAGGCGAAACGGTCAGCCTCGCCGATTTTGCTGGCAAGACTAACGTGTTGCTCGTCTTCAACCGCGGGTTTGTCTGACCATTCTGCCAAAGGCACATGGCGCAGTTGCGCCAGGATTTCGCAGAATTTGAAAAACGCCAAACTCGTGTGGTTGTCATCGGTCCCGAGAATCCCAGAGCATTTGAGGCCTATTTTCGTGAGCACGACTTACCCTTTATCGGCTTGCCTGATCCTACCGCCATGGTGTTAAAGTTGTATGGGCAAGAAGTCAATCTTTTTAAGCTTGGACGGATGCCCGCCCAGGTGATGGTGGATAAGGGAAGCATAGCCCGTTTTGTGCACTTCGGCCACTCCATGGCAGATATTCCGGATAACTCGGAGTTGTTAGAACTATTGGATTCTATAAATGCCAGGGAAATTACTGAGGAAGATTGAAAATTTTACTGGTGTTAAAAACCATCATGGCCCTGGCGACAGCAGCTCCAGGATTGCTGGTGTTGGTAAGACCCAGCGCGCCCTATGGTCTTACCAGACTGAATGCAGCAGGGTTGCTGGGCGTATTTGAAATCAGACTTGATTTCGGTGGGCTATTTATTGGTCTGGGACATCCAGGTATAAATATCCCTTATTATACAGCTTACGGACCTTGGAGGAACGCATTATGAGCCCCTTTTTTTGGTGAAATCGTTGATGCCGTTCTGACCGATCTATTTTTTGCAATCGGAGGTCGGGATGTTTCCCGACCTCCGATTGCAATACTTCTATAAATCAAGCTCCTAATAAACGGCTACGCTTGAAGCTGCGACTACCCAACCAGATCAGTAATCCATCCAACAACCAGAAAAACAAACCGAGCATTAAGACCACAGTAACATTGAAGTACATCAGTCCTGACATCTGTCCAAAGAGCAGGAGCAAGACTGGTAATACCACGAGGCTGCCAATTTGATTAGCATCCTGAAACCCCTGGGCTCGTGCGGAAAAAATGACAATCACCCCCAATCCCAATCCGGGTAAAGCCGGTACCACCCAGGCCATCATCACCAACCACATGGGGGTTGGGAAGAAGATGCGGTGCATTTGGGACCAGCCAGCCGCATTGGCTGTCAAGATGTAAAGCACGAATCCGACATAGGCTACGACGACAGCTGCCAGCCACCCGGAAAGCAGCTTGGCGACAAACAACTCCCGATCTGTGGTGGGTGTATAGAGCAGTGCTTCCATCGTTTTCCGCTCTTTCTCGCCAGCAAAACTATCTGCAGCGATTACAGACGAAACCAGTAGCGGGACAATCAGAAACAGAGGAGCCAGCATATAGATCAGGATGAACGCGGTGAATACCTGGTTATTGCTGTATCCTGCTAGCTCATGCTGCAGGGCGGGCATGCGGTTGATCAGCCCTTGAATCTGTTCTACATTGCCGGCGGAAAAACCAGCAATATTTACCATGGATGGCACCAGAACAACCGCCCAGGGCAAAACGACAAATAGAATCAATGGGACAATCAGGATCGGCACCAGCACGCCTTTATTCTGGTGGACAACCTTCAGATCTTTGCGGACAATTGCAAATATGGCACGCGTGTTCATATCTAACCTTCCTTCTCCTCATGGAGTGCAAAGTAAACCTGTTCCAGGTTCGCTTCCTGTGGGTCGAAACGGTAAACTCGGATGTGATTTTGCACCAGCGATGTCAGTACTTCCGGGATAGCCTCGTGACCATTGATGGTAACGACCAGAGCCCCGTTCGGTTTAGCAGGTTCACTGAGCACCAGCTCGGGCAAGCTGCGTAAGACACCCAATGTCATGGGGATTTGATCTTCTGCCACTTCCATTTCCACATCTAATCGACGGACGAATTGGCGGGTCAGCTCAGTTGGAGTTCCTAAAGCTACCAACCGGCCATGTTCCAATACTGCCACCCGATCGCACAATTTTTGGGCTTCGACCAGGTTGTGAGTGCACATAAACACCGTTCGGTTCTCGCTTCGAGCCATTCTTTCGATCAGGACATGGACATGATGGGTGGCAATTGGATCCAGCCCCGAAGTAGCCTCGTCCAGGAAGAGCAGCTCCGGCTTATGCAACAATGCCCGTGCCAGAGCCAGGCGTTGTTTCATTCCCTTGCTATAACCGCCAACTTTTTCATGAGCTCGATCTGCCAGGTCGAACTCAGCCAGCAACTCGTTGATTCGCGGGCTGACCTCTCCTCGAGGCACCTTGTAGAGATCAGCATAAATGCTCAAGTTTTCCCAGGCGGTCAGGCGTTCATCCATGGAGGGTGTTTCGGTCAGCACACCCGTCCGGGCGCGCAGTTCAGGTCCATCTGCTTGTGGATTGAGGCCGAGCACTCGCATGCTGCCAGAAGTTGGTTCGATCACGCCATTGAGCAAGCGCACTGTGGTCGTCTTGCCGGCACCATTGTGACCCAAAAAACCAAATATCTCTCCTTTAAATACTTCAAGATTCAACTGATTAACTGCGGTCGTGTCCTTGAAACAGCGGGTAAGTTGGTTGATTGTAATGACATTTTCCATTTGTTTCTCCTTATCTGATAATCGACCAGAGTTCCTCGAAGGCAATCCAGTCCGGTCGATCTGCAATCTTCTTCGAAGCAATCTGGATAAGATTTATCTTATGGGCAGATCTGAATTCGACCAATACAGCCTGTTGTTTCGTGGACCAGTAGCCATATTGTTCCTCAGTCAATTGGAGCCTGGGCTGCATTTCCTTTAATATGTGAGATAGGCCATTGTTGTTATCGTTTGTAATAGGCTGAGCTCGAGCGACAGTAGCCTTTACACGGAGGACATATTCCTTTTTATTCCGCAAAAAATACAAGCTATCACCTGGCTGGACAGATTGGTCGGTCATTCGAGCCGGATCGAAATCCTTAAGAAGCATGCTTTTCGTGCCACTTAAGATTTTCTCAAGCTCGCCTGCTCGTGCATCCAAAAAAACAAGATAGTTCATGGTAATTGATCCTCAATCCCGCGGGTTCGTTATCTTCATCCAATATAATAAAAAAGCTCCTCGGGCACATCTATCCGCCGGGGAGTTTTTTTGTGTTCTTTAGACTGGTTTCGACTTATACTAAAGTAGGAGAAATGGCTCAATCCAAAGGATACCTCACATTAATGATAGCGCTGCAACTCATAATCTGAAAAGAACTCAGATAGCAACAATTTTATGCTTTATGGCAAAGGCAATCGCCTCTGATCTGCTGGCGACCTGGAACTTAGCCAGGATGTTGCTGATATGGGCTTTGACCGTAGACACGCTAATAATCAATGCGTCGGCGATCTGTTGATTACTGTTACCTTGTACCACGAAAGATAACACTTCTCTCTCGCGTTCGGTCAGGTCATTGCCAATCTGTTTTAATGGGCGAGTTGTTTGGATGAGCGCTTTGGCTGCTTCAGGAGAAAGCGTCGGTTTCCCAGAAAATGCATCACGGATTGCGTTTGCCAGCTCTTCTGCGGTGACATTCTTGAGCAAATAACTCATCGCACCCGCGGCCAGCACACCCTGCACGAGCTCCTCCTCTTCGAAGCTGGTCATAGCGATAACCTTAATATCTGGGTAGTGAGTTCAAAATTTCCCGGGTGGCAGCGATGCCGTCCATTTCTGGCATCATCAGATCCATCAAGATCACATCTGGTTTCTTTAGATGGCACAGTTTGACCGCTTCCAGGCCATTATGGGCTTGGCCTACCAGTTCCAGATCCTCAAAGGCCATTAAAAAGGTAGCCAGGCCACTGCGGACCACATTATGATCATCAACTAACATCACCTGAATGGCTTGGGGTTTGTTCATCGCTCTCCCTTCTCTGCTGGTTTCCAATCTAGTTCAATTATTGTGCCCTGGCCCATCTGGCTTTCGATCTTCAGGCGAGCTCCAATAGCATTAGCCCGTTCGCGCATGATCCCTATTCCCATGTGGTTGGGGGGAATAGAGCCAACTTCAAATCCCAGACCATCATCTTGAATGCATAATATCATATGGTCAGGCAGGCATTCTAAAAGAAGCTCCACTTGCCGGGCGCCCGAGTGTTTAGCAATGTTGTTCAACGCTTCCTGGGCAATCCGGTAAAAGGTAATTTTCACATCCTGGGTCATCTCGCAGTTTCCGTGAATTTGTAGATGGATTGGAACTCGGGCACGGCCAATAAACGCATCGGCCAGCTGGGTGAGCAGAGATTTAAGATCAGGTCGTTCCAGGGATTCAGGCCTCATCTCCAGAAGCAGCGTCCTCATCTCCGCCAGTGCACCACGGGTTAGCTGGCGTAGTTCTTCAAGGTTTCGCAGCCCTTCTTCCGGATTACGGTTCCAGATGAGGGGAATCACATCTGCAATCAAGTTGGTAGAAAAGAGGGTCTGGGTGACGGAATCATGAAGCTCGCGTGCCAGTCGGTTACGTTCTGCAGCTACTGCGACGTGTTCAGCTTGTTCATACAAACGAGCATTCTCCATCCCTACGCCGACCTGCTTACCAATCGAACTTAACAAGACGAGTTCTTCTGGAGTTGGTTTACCCGATTCGGACTTCCCCAGAATAAAGAAACCCAATTCGCGCCCTTTTGTTGACATGGGAACATAAACCAGCAATTGGAATCTGAAGTTTAATTAATTTCTCCTTTAGGTTTTCATCCTGGAAGTCGCCAACTCCCCAAATCGTCAATTCTTCGGGAAAAACTGGAATCTCCTGGCTCGTGATGACATATCTCCCAATAAAATCGGAGACAGTAGCAGGCTCGAAGCCCCGGTATGCCATCAAGTGGGTTGAGGACGGATCTGGTTCGAATCTGAAGGCTGCACCAGCATCAAACCCCATCTGCTCGACTGTTTCATTCAGAGCATACTCCAGGATCTCCTGTACATTCAACGATTGATTGGCGACCGTTATGATCGAGTTAAAGATTGCCAACTCTCGAGTTCGGTCAGCAACTTTTTTCTCCAGAGAAGAATACGATTTATCCAATTTGGCTGACATCAAATTGAATTGACCGGCCAGGGTCTCTATTTCATCGCCCGTTTTCACCTCAATCCGCTGCTTTAACTGGCCAGCACTCACCTGTTCGGAGGCGCGGATTAATTTCTGGATAGGTTCCGTGATGTGTCTTACGCCATATACCGTTACCAGGACAGGCACTACCACGCCTATTGCCAGCAGGACGAGCAGAAGCTGCCGGTAGGGCAAGGATGGTTGCATCACCTCAGTCCAGCTTTGGGTCACCAATGCATTCCAACCCAATCTATTCGTCGCAGGTAAAACCGGGCTGTAGCTGGCTACCATATCTTGATCCCCTATCCGGAATCGTCCGCTCTTTGTTTCTCCTTGAGAAAGCTGTTGAATATACGGCTCTTTGGAGAGATCTTTCCCGATCTCTGACGAATCAGAGGAATACACGATCTGCAGGTTTCTGTCCAGAACGTAAAAATTTTCACCCAAGCCAGCCTTATCGATTGCCTCATAAAAGGCATTCTTTACTACCGGAAAAACGTTAAAACAATAGTATCCTGCACCGAAAAACTCCTCCCAGGTCTTTCCGGTAATTGCAAAACCCAGGCAGAAAATTTTCTTTCCAGTTAGTTTTACGGGTAGGAGTTCGGTGTAAGAAACGTAATTGGGTGATTGGATTATTGTGCGAAAGTGAATTGTATTAGACCAATCCTGGCCAAGAAATTCGGAGTATCCAGGCTGAGTTTTGATGATGATTCCGTGCTGATCCAGGATGAAGATTCCACCATCGAAAACGCCTAAACTTGTGGCGTAATCTATGATACCCTGACCTCGTACTTCAAGCGAAGATTCAGGATTACTGGATTGATCTTTGTAGATCGCTAAAAGGTTATTATTCGATAACGTTGTGAGAGTATCCGTGAATGCTTGCACCTCAGGTTGTACAATCAGTGGAAACTGCTTGATGGCCAGGTCTCCAAGCACTTTTTGATACGAATAAAAAGTAAACCATGCCACCGCAGAAAGTATGATCACAGTAGGCACAAAAGACCAGGCAACGATTTTTATTCTCAGGCTTTTCCACCAGGTGGTTTTATGCATCTCAACTCCACAAGGAAATTTGCTGTTTTGACCGGCGGTTTTTTTGAATACGATTAATTGTTTTGATATGAAAAGAAACCCTGATGTTCTCGGGAGCAATCTACCTATTCTATCTGGAGAGGTGATCAATACATTGACTCTTATATTCTATACGAATTGCGAAGCAAGAGCAAATATATCGATCACCTTTTTGTTCAATTTGCGAGGTAGTAACCCCATAATTTTAGGACCCACACGCTGGTAATGGACGGGGCGGTTAGTTCGAGTTGGCAATGGTGAGCGATGCGATCAAGGCATCCAACTGATCGAGGCCAGGGTTGAAGGCGCTGGATTCGAGATCCTGGAGCATTTGGCGAACGTCACCGTAGTAACCCATCCAATCGACGTTGAAATCATTGAAATCCGGCACGGCAACCCCGCCTTCAGGTACAATGCTGCCCGGTTGGCCATCTTCAGGCAGGCCGGGGGCGGTGACCGGCACGATAACGATCACATAGTACTGCCCATCCTCAGTCAAACCCTCGAAGTGATAGATGAGCTCGTAGTTGTTAATGATCGCCCGGCCACCTGCATATAGAGTTATCACTCGCACCCCCTGGCCATTTTGGAATGGGATGACCTTAACCTGGGCAGCCAGGGCCGGGGGTACGTTGATAAAGGGCACGGAAGGCAGCTCTTTGACATTGATCATTGAGCTTTGGGCTAATATTGCTCGCAGCTGGTCGAGACTTTGAGCTGCTGCACCACGTTCCTGTATCTGGGCGTAGGCTTCGGCCGGGTAGACGTAGATTTGCGGTTGAAAAAATTTACCTTCAAGAACGTAACCGTCCAGGGTGAACTGAATGTGTTCCGGGGCGACATCCCATGGGGCAACATCTTCGCCGATGGCTTCAGGTACGAGGGTTCCGCTTCCCCCCGCGGCCAACCCGGTCGGGACTACCAAACTCAGCCGGTTAAATGACAAGGCTGTGCCAGGTGGGGTGGTTGCGGTAGGGATAGTAGTGGATTCAACCATTACCGTTGGCGAAGGGGCTGCTGTTGGGTCGGCCAGCGTTGGCTCTGGTATCACTGTTTGGGTTGGCGCGACAGTAGGCATCGGAGCCACCAGATTGCTGCAAGCTGCCAGGCACAGACCGGCCACTAAAACAACGATGAGAAAAGCAAAAAATCGTTTCATTTTGTTTTCATCCTTTCAGAGATCGAACTTGGAATACCCTGTTTCAGCTTTATAATGCATGGCTCTGTGGGGAAATATTAAGGTGGGTCATTTCCAAAGTCAGTATAAGGCGGGGCGCTTGAAAATCTACTCTACTGTCGTAGGGTTTTCCACAATCCAGTCGGACAGGTTCTGATAGGACTTTTGGACAGGTCATTATTAACCAGTAGGGAAGGTTGAAAATTGGGCAGGCAGCGTAATATGTTGGTAGAGTTCAGAGCTCGTGAAGTAGGAAGGAGTTCCACATGTCTCAGCTTCACCAATATTTTCCCCGCAATATATCAACCGCCATTTTATTGGCGTGTTGTGTCCTGGTTCTTGTCGGACTGGGCGTGGGGAGCTGTGTCGTTCCCCAGCCAGCCACTCCCCAGGTCGATCCTACGTTAACGAAGGTGATGCCAACCCTCACCCAGCCCAGTTTCACTTCCACACCTGTTGCGGCGCCCGGTGAAATTACATTGACCGTCCTGGAAAATAACCGGGTTCCCGCCGGTGATTGGCGCGATGAAGCGATCCGCCTGAAGGGTATCCCCGACATTCCCAACGTGGTGAGCACGACACCAGCCAACTACATGCCGGGCGATTCGACCGACTTCTATGTACTCAATATCGATACCCGAGAAAGCCGCAAACTCTCTGCCCAACTGGTTTACGTGACGGAGAATGTCTACTTCTTTGTCGAGATTGGGGTTCAAATCGATGATGGCGAAGTCAGGAGCCTGGTAGACGAGTTTCAGAACAAGACCTACCCCACCAACCGCGAATTCTTTGGCAGCGAATGGATCCCTGGAATAGACGGCGACCCGCACCTCTACATGTTGTATGCCCACGGGTTGGGCGAGCATACCCAGGCATATTGCGATTTAGCCAGCGAGTTTTCGCGCCTTGCTCATCCCAATTCCAATGAAAAAGAGATTATCGTTCTCAATGTCGATGCTGGTCCATTAAGCGACTCCTACTGGCGACCCACCCTGGCCCACGAGTTCCAGCATATGATCCACTGGTACCAAAACCGTAACGCCGAAACCTGGTCGAACGAAGGCGCATCCATGCTGGCCCAAACGATCAATGGGTTCGAGCCTGGTACCAGAATGGGCTTTCTCAATGGACCTGATTTGCAGCTGAACAGCTGGGCTGACATTAGCAGCAGTTCAAATGAGGTGGGCGGGCATTACGATGCTGCCTTTCTTTTCATGCAGTATTTCATCGACCGCTTTGGTAAGCAGGCCAGCCAGACTCTGGTGGCCAATCATGCCACCGGTATAACTGCCGTGGACAGCACCCTGGCGACCCTGGGTCTGACCGACCCGGGCACGGGAAAAATATTGACGGCTGCAGATGTGTTTGCTGACTGGATGGTGGCCAACTTCCTTAATGACAGCAGCCTGGCTCAGGGGCAGTACGGTTATAAGACCTTTGCTGAAAAAGTCCCCGGTCCCACTGATACCATCTCCGATTGTCCAACCGGGCTTATTTCAGCTGACGTGTACCAGTTTGGCACGCGTTTCATCGAGCTCACCTGTCAGGGCGACCTGACGATCAACTTTACCGGCTCACAGAGTGTGGCGCTGGTGCCTACCCAACCGCACGGTGGGCGCTTCGCCATGTGGAGCAGCCGCGAGGACGAAAGCGACACCACCTTTACCCGTGAGTTTGACCTGAGCCAGGTAAAATCCGCTACCCTCAATTATTGGGCCTGGTGGAAAACCGAATCTGATTTCGACTATGCCTACCTGGAGGTTTCTGCTGACGGTGGAAATACATGGAAGATCCTTCAAACCCCCTCCGGAACCAGTTCCAATCCTGCAGGCAGCAATATGGGTTGGGGCTACACCGGTTGTTCGGGCGGCGGCGAAACAGGTGAGGGCTGCAGTCCGCAATGGATCAATGAGCTGGTGGACCTGTCATCCTACGCCGGTCAAAAAATTCTGGTCCGGTTTGAATACATCACCGACGCGGCCTTGGATTATGACAGCCTGATGCTGGACGATATTACAGTTCCGGAAATTGACTACACCTGCAGCTTTGAGAATGACACTTGCGGCTGGGTCAGCAACGGGTTTGTACGCGTGGATAATGTTTTGCCGCAGACGTTTGTGGTCCAGCTCATCCGCCAGTCGGCTGGTCAGACAACTATTGACCGTATGCCACTGGATGTGAATCGGCATGGGAGTTTATCGCTTAGCTTGAAGAAAAATGACACCGCGTTCCTTGTCGTTTCGGGCACGACACCCTTCACCACCCAGAAGGCGAGTTTTGAGCTGGAGATCAATTAACGCTCCAATATCACTTTGCCCGCCACGGTTCGGGCCAGTAAGATACTGTCGTCCGGAAGTGATCCTGACCGCTGTTCGAGCGAGTTCAAAAAAGTGAAGTGATGGATGGGCTGCGTGTAGCCTTCTTCGAAAATGACTTTATTCGCCGGAACCATGACATCAACGACTCCCACTGTCGTGCTGGAAAAATTTGCTGGTGCTTCGGCAAGGAAACCCGATTTACGCCAGTTTTCCTTATTTTTATTTTACGCCGCGGGCGAACGCCGTTCGCCCCTACTGCTTTTCCTGATTGATTCAAAATGATTCTTTCGTATCAATCTCTGTATTTCCGATAAAATCACCTCTTGAGAAATTCGGCTGAAAGAAAATATGCAGCCACGATCCCAAATATAATCAATAAATAGGTCAGCGGAAGGGGTGTGAAGCCCAAGGAGCCTGAAAGTGGTGAGTAAGGAAGCAGTAGTGTTACCTACATCACTGCTCCCGTTACTGCCATCATGATGCGACTGGGGCGGTTACGCAGCAGCATTTTATGCGATTTTGTGCAATAATATGTTAGCCGCTTTGCATGAATCAGCGGCAGGTGGGCCAAATCGTTAGGCGGCTGTCTAAGCAAGCGCAGAATCATCACCTCAAGGTTTGGCAATGCAGGACAGGTTGTCTATATCACGGGAAATGACCGGTGTGTCCAAAACAAGACAAGGTGCATATATTAGACTGCATTGGATAAAAATATCCCTCATCCTTGACCTTCTCAGTTTTTTTCGCCGAAAGGAGGCAAAATGTACAGTAAACTGGTATTGACCTCCATCGCACTTCTCTATGGCATCGTTGGCGCAGCTTGGTTTATCGTGCCTGATCCGGTAGTTAAATTTTGGGGGATCGCACCGGGTGAAAACTTCACCAATATGGGCCTCCGCTATAGGGCTTTCTTACTGGCTCTGGCAGAGGCCGTTTAGCTGGTGCGGGGTATGCCCAATACACAAGCCCGCCGTGCATTGATGATCGGCGCTTTCGTTCGCACAGCCTTGACCGCTTCCCTCAGTTTGTACGGCGCGCTTGCAATGAGGGCCTGCCTTTGCCGCAGAATTCCTGTTGTTCGCGGGCTTGGTGTGGAGCTGTTCATCAAGCCGGAGCCGCCCGTGTAGGCATCTATTAGGTAGAGAAAGGGCACAAGTAAGCCTATGAATCTTGAGGCGAACAACAACATGTGTACTTTAAACGTAGGATTCGTCACGCAAAAAGGAGTTGATTCTATGTTCGAAAAATTTCGGTCAAATCAGCTTTATCCCGTCTCGCACCAGCGCGGGTAACGCAAACCTGCATATTTCTACGATTAATCTTACCTATATATTCCAGACGGCGACATTTGGAGACAATATGCAAAAAAACAATCACCCCCTAGCAATATTCTGTGCAGTATTTCTTTTAGGGATACAAGCTGCGTGCAGCCCTGGCTCACATAGTGCGCCAACACCTAGTAATCCGGTTCCTGTTGGTGTCACACCAACAACAACACCGCACGGTTACTCTCAATCTCAGCAGGCGGTGACAGAAGGAAAGCCAACCCAGGGAACGCTTTCGATCAACTTCATCGATGCATTAATCGGCGAAGTCTGTTCATTTGATTTACCCGTAGAGATGGAATGGAACGAAGGTCAAGGCGTCATTAAGGGTGAAACGGAAGCGTCGTGTGCCCTAAGTGCTATTCAGTGTGGCGACGCCTGCGTAACGATGAACTCCGATTGGGAACTGGCCGTGAGCCTTTCTGGCACTTTGTATAGCGAGCAAGAAAATACTGTTGACGTGGAAATACATTCTGATTTACTTTTTTCTGGAGTATTAAAGAATTATGCAAGCGAGTGGCCACAGGGTTCGATCCCGGTGTTTACGGTCGAGCAGCCATTCATTTTAGAGCAGCCCGGATTGATCTTACCCCTGGTATTGCCGCTCAAAGTTGGCGCAAGTACGAGTATCAGCCCAGAAGGAGGTGGAGAGCCGATTAACATCATTATCCAGACCTTGTCGTGAAAGATACTCTGCACCTGGGCACATTTCTTTTTTTGTTGCAGGTAATTATATGAAAGAAAGATCACAGCCCCGAATTTGGACAACAGAAACGTACGACAGAATATCTCGTTACAATGACACATTCATGAAATTCTTCTTTCCTATTGGCCAAAAAGGGAGAAGAAGAATAGTAAAGAAACTGACCTCTGGCTCGGTCCTCGATGTGGCTTGTGGTACAGGTACTCTATTAGCGATGGAAAAAACAAGGGGTTGAAATGTGATGGAATAGATATTTCGGCGGTATGTTTTCTGAAGCAAAGAAGAAGGTACCGGACGCTGATATTACGCAGGCTAGTTATTATGGAATACCATATCCCGAGGAGAGCTTTGACCATGTAACAGCAACTAATGCACTTAGTGGTGACAGCATTTATGCAAAAAAAGTTTTATTAGAGATGCTACGAGTTTGCAGAGGGGTGGGGATGGATTTATATTGCCGAGTGGCCGAAAACGCTGAAAGATACTTTTGTGGAACGATTGGTGATATGGTTTGCAAGTCTTATTGATGACGCACCAAAAAAACTATCCAGAGATTTTCAGAGAACTGGGATATGAGCCAGAAGTTGATTTTCTTAGCCAAAGATATCACGTTTATGGTATTAGGAAGTAACACGGATTAAGAATTGGACCAACCAACAACGCAACTAGCTGACGAGAGGGATCCTGCGGCATTTTCATGCATTTTTTTTGCCCTGTGGCAAAGCCTCATGGCAGGGGACAGGCTGGCTGCGGGTTTTTCCTGGTCCCCAACAGAATCCCCACCAATCGCTGGCTAGTAACGCTATCCGCCTGATAGCTGGTGCGTACGGTATTTGGATACTGCTCAACGTAGGTTTCACGATGTAAACTGTCTACTTGTCTGAGTTTTCGCGGCATACTTTTTGCAAAAAAAAGGAAACATTAGATGAAAATCCTTCCAGCGACATCTAATCATTACCAGGGAATTGCCGAAGTCATCAATTCGCTTTATCCAGAGAATCCCAAATCCGGCTCGGAAATCGCGGAAGGGGACAAAAAGCGTGACCCGAAATTCAAGTTCCAGCGCTGGGTCGCCGTTGATAAAGACAAGACTGTTGGAATAGGTTCTTTCAACCAGTCAATCTGGTTCGCACATCCTCAAAAATTCATGCTTTGGATTGGAGTGCGGCCGGAGCATCAGAAATGCGGTATTGGTTCCATGCTCTATGGATCGATCATGCACGGGCTGCAGCCATTTGATCCCATTGCGTTGCGGGCCAGCGCAACCGAAGACCTTGTCCAAAGCAAACAATTTTTAGAAAAGCGTGGATTTCAAGAAGTTATTCGTGATATTCGTTCAGAATTAGATATCCAGGCCTTTGACCTATCCCGCTTCACACACCTGGAGAGCCGTTTTCGAGCCTACGGCATCGAGATCAAAACGCTCCATGAATTGGAAAACGACCCTGATCGTAATCGCAAACTATATGATTTGGATTGGGAGATAAGCCTGAGTGTGCCGGGAGACCTGGCGGCCGGCATTGGGCGCAGGGGACTTGACCAGTACATCGAGTACGCTATCGAAGGCCCATCTACGCTCCCGCAAGGCTTTTTTGTGGCAGTCAAAGGGGACGAATACATTGGGCTAAGTCATGTACTATCTCTCGAGAAAGGTGTCTCCCTCTACCAGGGTCTGACCGGTGTCAAACCTCAATACCGGCGACTAGGAATTGGGCTGGCAATGAAGGTTCGGAATATTGCGTATGCCAAGGCGACCGGACATGGCACCATCATGGCTGAGAATGACGCTAAAAACGGCCCGATGTTGGCAATGAATGAGAGGTTGGGCTATGTTCGAAAGCCCGATTTAATTACCTTTGAAAAGCAATGGCAGCCCATGGAGAATAAACCAGGCCTTTGACAGGATCCGTAATAATCGGAAATAAATTGAAAGGGGCTGTCCAAAAAGAACGGACAGCCCCTTTTTGTGTGTTGGTTCGAATACCAACGAAGGATGATATCTGACCCCGATGCTGTTTCGATACGGCCAGTAATAGCTGTTTTTGTTTATTCTTCGATCTCGATCCGATCAACCTGGACTTGCGAACCGTTGTAATCAGGGACATTACTGAATAAAGATCCATAAAGATGTACAACCTTACCGCTGTCGCGCAGTGTTTCGATCTGGGACTTTACTGTTGGATCCAGCGAATCAATACCAAAGTAAATGACCTGCCCTAGATCTTGCCGCTCAAAATAATCATCATATTCAGAGCCAGATCCGGTTGTCTTTATGACTCCCCACCAATCAGAAAATTCTTCTGTGGCACCTGGTTGCATGTAACCGCCCGCGCCATTTTCTCCAGTGCTGCCACTTCCTCCTGGGCCGCCACCACTTGCTTCTGTGGTTGCTTTTGCGGGACCACACTCTCCTCGGAAATAAGCCCACTCGTCACAGGTATTGCCATCCGGGAAAACGCATACTCCGGATTGGCTGCCATCAGCAGCAGTGCGAATTTCGAGTTTGTTCCCGTTCTGTTCGCAAAAGACGGAGGCAGGATTAGGCAAACCTGGTTGAGGGATGTCCGTTGCTGTAGGTTCAGGAGTTTGGACCTGGAGCGCTGAGCAGGCTGTCAGTGCTAACAATATGATTATGAATGCAAAGATCTTTTTCATTTTTTCCTTTTTTTTATTTGCTAATTTCGTCTCTTGACCAAAGACGCTAAGCTCTGCCTGATAGTTCCAGAAATCACAAAAGTCGTTTATGTTTGTTTTTGAACAGTCAACTGCATTGCTGGTTAATCCAAAGGATGAGCGCGTATTGGTTATCTGGAAGATAAAAAAAGCCATTTCACCGGTGAGTATGGAGCGGTATGGTCGGTGGAGAGTAATTTGACAAATTAGTGTTTGGAAACCGATTTATCTCTTCAGCCATCCGGCTTTATAGATCTCCATTTTGTGAAGCAACTTTCTGCGTCTCGCTTTATCTGCCAGGAAAAAATACTCAACTGTCAGATGGATTACAGAAATGATCAGACCACGCTTATCACGACTTTTCCCATGGGATGTATTTTCTCAAAATACCAGAAAGCCTCAGGAGTTTTACTTAACGGGTAACATCCATCGATTAACGGCATGATCTTCCCGGATTCAATGAGTTCTTTTATAAGGATCAGATCTGTTAGACTTTGAACCAGCGACGCAATATAAGTTTTCTGCCTCCTGGTATTGGAATTTCTTTTCTTTTTGCCAGCGGCTTGTATAAGCTGTAACATTGAGCCACCAGCAACGACATAGGTCCCTTCGGCGGTCAATGCGCGTAGATAACCCGAGATCGGGTGATAACCGTTCACAGCCAGGATGATGTCGTACCGCTGCTCGTTTTGGGTAAAATCTTCCTGCTTGTAATCGATGACATGATCTGCCCCGAGGGACCGCACCATTTCCAGGTTCCTCGTGCTGCACACCGCGGTGACCTCAGCCCCAAACGCTTTGGCGATCTGCACCGCAAAGGTTCCCACTCCGCCTGAAGCCCCGTTGATCAGAACTTTTTGCCCTCGCTGAATGTTTCCACTGTCGCGTAATCCCTGCAGAGCGGTCATCGCCGCCAACGGCACCGCCGCAGCCTGTTCGAACGTCAGATTGGCCGGTTTCGCTGTTATTAAATTTTCATTGGCACATACGTAGTCGGCGAAAGTGCCACGACCGGTTGAATAAGGTAAGTACCCGAAAACTTCATCGCCGGCTTTAAATTGCCTGACGTTGCTGCCAATTGCCTCGACTTGCCCGGTTACATCAGCCCCCAATATCTTGTTTTTAGGGTGCAGAAAACCTCCCGGCATCAGGCGCATAAAGAACGGTTTTGCTCTCATAATGCGCCAGTCACGTGAATTAATGGACGCTGCATGGGTTTTGATCAGGACTTCATCATCCTCGGGAGCGGGTTTTGCCATCTCCCGAAGCTGAAGAACATCCGGTGACCCGTATTTGGGGCAGATAATTGCTTGCATTTTCAAACCTTTCCTATTTACTTATCATATAAATTGCCAATAACCATTCCAAGCGCAAGAAACCTTGGGACATTCATTTCTGTGTCGAGCAAGAGGTAGAGGGAGGCATGACCCGGGTCTCCAAGTGTTGAGAGACCCTCGATCATACCCATAGCAACAAAGCTGAGGATTAACGCTTTTATGATAGGATTTTTAGTGGGGATCCTGTCAAAGAATCGAAACAGGCAAAAACTGACGCACAATGCGATCACCAATCCGCCAATCAAGGCTTCGACAAGTGCTACGGGGAGAGTTGAGATCGAGAACGCAGCTCTATAATCCGCAGCGAGGGGAGACACTGACATTACCAAGTCAGTTATCCAGAAGGCTGCGGCACCCGCTCCTGCCAACTTATAGCGTTTCTTGTAGAATACGTGTGAAGTCTGGCGCTTGTTAAGCCTTGTGGCCTCGTCTTCCAAGGTTACTTTCCTATTCCACGGCTAAATTCTGCTGTATATATAGATGGGTCATCTCCCGAGTAATGCCTTTTGCAACCATAACCAACCACTATTCCAAGAGCAAGAATCCGGATTAAGTTGAATGTTGTGCCGATGATGAAATAACGCAAGGTGTTACCTGTCGCGTAGAAACTTGAGGGACCTCCGAGCAGGATCGTGACAATGACCAGTACAATCGAGCTCAAGATGACGGATTTAAGGATTGGGTTCTTTACTGGAAATCTGTCAAAGAAGCGCAGTAAAGGATAACTGACCAACAATCCAATGATCAAGCCGCCGATCAAAGATTTAATCAGCATTGGATAATAAGAAATGGACATGGCAGCCCTGTATTCAGCTGCAATGGGGGTTCGCGAGATGGCGAAGTTAGCCAGCCAGAAGGCCAGGCCTCCCATCAGGGTCAGCATGAATGCCTTTTTCCAGATGCCTTTTGAGTTTTTCATTTTTTTCTCTCGACTTACGACCTTTTTGTTTGTCTCAAGGGAGCTTTCTTTAGTCGAATTCATTTTTGCCTCTTTTTTGAATATTGAAGATATGGTTCTCAGCCAACCTCAACGAAGACTGGTTTTTGCTCCTTTGCACCCATAATCAGAAGCCACAAAGTAAGTGAAAATTCCCCGATAAAACCAACCGCAATACTCAGGTATGATATAAATCCGTAGCTCGGGAAAAGGAAAAACTGAATTGGATACATAAGCCAGCCAAAACATTCAACCATCAACACGATGCCCAAGATTTTAGGAAGGAAGCCCGACTTGAAAACCAAATAGCCAAGCGGAAAAACCCAGGCGCCATAAAATAGCTGGGCGATCATAAACCCGTTTTTGTATAAAAAGAGAAACAACATCGCCAGAGCTTGCAGTTGATCGGCCTGGAATACTTTTAAGTAATCAGCACCACTCGAAAGCAATACGGCAGAAAATAAATTGAGCATATTTATGCACTGTACAGCGACACCACCCAGGTTTAATAACAGGAACAGCAAGGCGATGTTTTTATTAACCGGTTTTAATAACCCGTACAAAGCCCAAGCTGCAAGAAGGAAAAGAACACCGGCGAGGACATCGCTCATAAAACCGATCCGGAATAGCCACTCAGAAGCCAGAATATTTTTGGCAGTTGCTATGGCATCTCCGAATACGATAAGTTTAGTTCGAGTTACTTGCGCAATCATCGTAGTTATTATGTAAATAAGATACAGGACCCCCGCCATTCTTGCGGTCTTTTTGTTTGTTCCAAGGGGACTTCCTTTGGTCGTATTCATTTTTCTTTCATTCTCCTTATTGTGATAGATTCTGGCGTAATCAAGGCGCTTAAGCCAGTTTAAGATTTATTATTTGACACATCCATTGGGTCTGTCCCGTGAAGTCCCCGAAGCGGATGCGTAGACGAGGGGCCGTGTTCAAGAGGATAGACTGAGACCAATGGCATGCCTAAATCACGCACTTTTTTGAGCAATCCATGCAGTGCGGCCTGGTCGGCCACCGGACCAGTCAAAAGAGTGTCGCCGTCCTCTTCCAGCGTGATGGTCAGGCCCTCAAACCAGTCTGTCCATTGACTACCCAGATGACCCTTGATCCTGATCTGGTAGACCACGGATTGATTAGGATTAGTTGTTGGGTCAGAATTGTTTGACATCACCTTGTACCTTTTGTGGCCGGTTATTACAGTCTGTGCCACCTGATTAATGTAAAGTGATGATATCCCCCATACAGTGTTATCGAAAAGACACTTTAGTGTTGGTTATAGGTGTTGTATTTAGGTATTTCGGGGAAATGTTGAGGAAAATTGATGCTTACAACAAACCCAGCTCGCGGGCGCGGGCTACAGCTTCGGTGCGACTCTGAACGTGCAATTTGTCAAAAATATTGCGGTTATGCCCTTTGACAGTGTCCAGGGCGAGGAAAAGCCGCTCGCATATCTGACGATTCGAGAGTCCATTGGCCAAGAGCTTCAGCACTTCCAACTCACGCTGGCTTAATGGCTCGACTGGAACGCTTTCTTTGCGTGAGTAATCGAGGTTAAGTCGCCCACCGTTCTTGTGTTTTTCCAGGAGGGTAGAGGACACAAAAGATCTGTCATCGTTCTTCCCTGGCCTGGCCGCCAGGCCAGTCCGTTTCTCAGCTTCAAAGACAGCCAGCAATTTACCGATATAGTCCAGCATAATCCCCTGCGCAGCTGCTTCGGATAATAATTGAGCCATCGGGGCGCCTTCATCCACAAAGATACGAATAAAGCCGCCCAGCTGCGCCAGTGCCAACGCCTCAACGAGTGTTCTTAGCGCGTTATCCTTTTCGCCGTGGGCTCGAAGAACGACCGCCTGCAAAACCATCACCTTGAGCCGTTCATCCGCCCAATCCTTTGCCTCCACTCGTTGGTGCCATGGCTCGAGCACTGCCAGCGCCTCGGCTGTGTCTCCCTCGGACAGGAGTACCCGGGCCTGGATAAGGGGAAGTTCGTACTTCCAGGCCAGGTCAGCGGCTGCCGCCCGGTTACCCTGTTTTAGCAGCACCATAACCTGTGCAGCCGCAACTTCAGGTTCACGATGCACGAAGTTATTCTGGCGCACAGACTGCGCGGTTTCCGCTAACATAGCGAACGCACCGGCCACATCTCCCTGAGCCAGTTTCAAGCGGGCAAGAAACACCTCAGAGATAATGAATCTGTCAATAATGCGGTCATACTGGCGCAACAGTTGGAGGCTCCTCTGGCCGTAATGGTCGGCGGCATCCAGGTTGTTCCATTCATAGAAGATAGTGGCCAGGCCGCGATACGCTTCGCCGGTACTCGGGGGTGGATAATTATCACCAAGTAATCGCAGGCATCGCTGGAAGGTTTCGAACGCCGGATGAAGCTGGTTTTCCAATTGCTGTATCTGGCCCATCAAGAGGGTAGCAATTATGGTATCAAGAACATTACCAGATGCCTCGGCGATAGATAAGGCTTCAGCACAGGCCCGGGCGGCTGCGGCACGTTCTCCCCGGAAATGATAGGCATACGCCAATGACCAACTTGCTCTAAAGCGGGAAACCAGGCTGTCGGGGGGCAGATACTCCAGGGCACGGCGCGCCTGAACAAGGATGGTTTCTATCTGATATTTTGAGACAGCCAACCTGGCCCTGGCGCTGGCAATTTGTCCGATAAGGTTTCGGGTCTTTTCGTCCAGTCCCGTGGCTGTGCTCGGGATTCCTTGAATGGCGGCTTCAGCCAATTGTAGTTTCTCTTCTAAGCCGGTCGTTTGTCCAGCAACCAGTGACAAAGTGGCATACCTTACACACAACGAAGGTCTGGAGTCCATTATCGTCTTCGGCAGCGAAGCCAGCCAGTCCATTATTGCGGCTACTGCACCTTGAAAGTGCAGGGGGATTCCGTCTCCTTCAATCAAGCGTTCGGCGTGTTCAATATCGTTTGCCGCAACCGCATGGCGAAAAGCCTCAAGCATCAGGTCATTGTTTTCATACCACTGGCTGGCACGGATGTGGTATTCGGCTGTACTTCCAGATTCATTCCCTGAAGATGCGCTTTGTTGCAGCCGCTGCCGTAGTAGTTCAGCAAAGAGATGGTGATAGCGGTACCAGCACCGCTCGTTATCCAAAGGGATAATGAACAGGTTGGCACGTTCGAGATATTCCAGTGTTTTCTGCCCGGTAGGAGAAGGAGAACCCAAAACAGCATCGCACAGCGAGCCGCAAATTCGGTCAAGGATAGAGGTGCGCAGCAGAAAAGTCTGGATGCGTTCAGATTGCTGCTGCAGGACTTCTTCAATCAGATAGTCCAGCACGAAATGGTGGCTGCCGGTGAAAGATCTGATGAAACTGGCGGCATCTTGATGCCCCTGCATTGAGAGCGCAGCCAATTGCAGACCGGCGATCCAACCTTCGGTGCGAGTTTCCAGTGCAGTAATATCTCCTTCTGAGAGGTTCAAACCCATCACCCGGTTCAGAAAGTCGGCGACCTCAGAGGGAGTAAAACGCAAGTCAGCGACCCGCAGCTCGGTTAATTGTCCTCGGGCGCGCAGTCGGGCCAGAGGGAGATGCGGGTCTTCCCGGCTGACAATGACCAGATGCATTTGCTCGGGCAGATGCTCAAGCAGAAAGGTGAGGGCTTTGTCAACCGGTTGGGAATCAATCGCATGGTAGTCGTCCAGGACAAGGACGAAATTGTCCGGGACGGTGGTGATTTCATTGATCAGGGTTGTCAGGATTGATTCAGCGGATGGCGGCTGAGGGGATTGGAGCGCAGCCAACACCCCTGCTCCGATATTTGCTGTAATTGTCTGCAAAGCCGCTATGAAGTACGTCAGAAAGCGGGTGGGGTCGTTATCCCCTTCATCTAACGACAGCCAGGCGACCAGCTGTCCGGTTCCGTTGATCCATTCACTGACCAGCGTTGATTTTCCAAAGCCGGCGGGGGCAGAGATGAGAGTCAGTTTACAGTGCATACCCTCGTTCAACCGCTCAATCAGGCAGGGCCGGAGGACCATTTTCCTGCGAGGTGGTGGGATATAAATTTTGGTGGCCAAAATTGGCGTAGGCACATCTAAATTATATATTACAACCAGATATTCAAAAGGCGGCCAAAACCATTCGTTTACAATCAGCAGAATGAAAAAAATATCTTGTCGATCCAGTTAAAATCCGTCATCGCTTATCAACCATTTCCCCATGTCAGATAACTACATGCCAGGAATCGTGTAGCACCTCTTGGAAGGAGCAAGAACCTTTAAAAGGGCTTTATAACCTGCGATCGCTGATTTTGGTGAAATATGCCTTGCTTGTACCAGAGCTGCAGGCGCCGGTGTGGAAGTCAGACAGGAGGTTCGCGAAGTGGTATGACCCTGAATGCCCCGAGCCAGACCCACCAGAACAAGAAGTAAACCGGTGCACTTCGGTTTTAACGGCGCTCAGGTGAATGGCAAACTCAACCGATGTGATGATCCATTGAAAATCTATCAGAGAAATGTGACTGCTGCCGGCAAAATCAGCAAACCTGCGGACACCACAAGGTTTACGGCTTCAGGAATATACACATTTCCTGGCTTCGTCCGCAAACGCCAGGATCAGGTCTGGGTCAGCGTCAAAATAATTATCGGAGGTGCACAGGATATATCCCCCACCTGGTCCTGCTTCTTCGAAACAACGGCGAACTTCAGCCCTGGTTTCTTCAGGTGTGCAATCCTGGAGGAAATGGAACTGGTCAAAACCGCCGATCATGCAGACGCGATTGTTCAGCCGTCTTTTTGCTTCTTTTAAATCAGTATTACCGCCCATCCCTGGCGGGGTAAAGGTTTCCATGGCGTCAGGTTCCAGGTCGACGATGTGGTCCAGCATTCCCATCATCCCACCGCAGGTATGATAAGAAATCCGCTGTCCAGCTTCATGAGCCAGCCGGATCAATTCGCCATCATAAGGCGCTACGAATTCATCGAAGATTTTTGGAGAAATGACGGTATCCGATGCAGATCCGCCGCCCATTTCCAGAATGTCATACCTTGCACCTTTTAGAGATTGGATGTACGTTTTCTTGCGGTCAAACAAGATCTTCAAGAATTCATGGACCCAGCCCGGATCATCATAAGTTTCCATGATCATTCTCTCAACTCCAGCGAGGCAGGTAGCATCCTGCCAGGTGCCCGGTTGCCCAAAAACATCAAAGCAGCAAATCCAACCTCTAACGATCCCCCGGTCACCCCACTCGTTGGCTTGCAAGTTAATATTATCTACATTGCATTTAGGGTGAGTCTATGTACTTTGCGAGCAGGTCAATATCCTTTTTTTCTTTGACGAGAGGCTCGGCTACCCATGCTGTTATTTCGTTGGATTGGAGTACCATCGATAATGTTCGATCAGGCGTTTTGAAGTTATAGCGGGTTGTGGTAAAAGCCTGATCGGGAAGAGAAACGGGTTCGATGCGCCAGTTATCTGTTGAAATTCGCCTGGATTCAAGAAAAGCAATCTCCGTCTGGCTCGGATCGTAATATTCGCCTTTGGTTGTATCAGGCCTATGCGAGATGGTCCACAGGATTGGATCAAGACCTGTAACCTTCCAGAATTCATTTTCAGAAATCCCTGACATATACTTGTTGAGAAAGTACGGCATCACGAAGTGGTTGGTGACCGGCAGACGATCTGGAATTCCCCGGTTAATTGCAGTTAGCATCCGTTCTCTTGAATTCATGAGCTTTCCTTGTGTAAATATCAAGAAATAATTATTGATGTGTTTTTTTTGAGGTAAACCTAACCATTAAGATTATATTGACAAAAATTAATGTGTCAACCTACGAATAGACAAATACAAGATGGAAAATAAACAATTTCGGACTATGGGAGCTTTAAACAGCTCATCAATCAACCATTAAGGCGGTCTGAAGTTGTTTCGAAAAGATTTTTGCCTCTTCAATTGAATGATTTGGATTCTTCCCAAATATTTTGAATCGGGTGGGAGGAAACTTTGGCGGGTCATATCGCCGCGGTTATGACCAAATTGAGATGATGTCTGCTGCATCGCCTCCTGGCGGCAGGATCCGGTTCTCAATTTCAACTTTATTCATTGCGCACCTGCTCATGCCAGGAGAAATTAATAGATTTTTTTTAGTTTTTTTCAGGGACATATATAGGCTCCAATTGATAAGATTTAAAATAGCAGTTGGCTACCATATTAAGGGAGAACCAAAGCACGTATTGTCATCGAAGCATTCAATATTTTTCGGGGGTAAATCAAAGCTAAGCTGAAAAACAATTTTTATTAATAAAGCGTAGCCAAGAAAGCAGGGATGATAGACATGCAATCATTGAAAGCTTCAGAACTTCGTTACCGGCGCCTGTATGAAACAGCCCAGGATGGGATAATAATCCTCAATGCTAAAAAGGGAATAATCGAGGATGTCAATCCATATTTGATAAAAATGTTGGGTTATTCGCGCGAAGAGTATATCAAAAAAAAGTTCTGGGAAGTTGAAACGCTAAGTGATATTGAAGCCAGTCAGGAGGCTTTCGAAGCACTGCAAAAGAATAAATGCATCCGCTACGGTGACTTGTCGTTAAAAGCGAAGGATGGACGGCCGATTTAAGTTGAATTCGTCAGCAACGTCTATTGGGTGGGTAGCGAGAAGGTTATCCAATGCAATATCCGTGATATTTCGGATCGCAAGGAGGCGGAAGAAGCTCTGAGGAAGGGCGAAGAATGTTACCAAAACACGCTCGAAAGCTTGATAGAAGGCTGCCAGATTATCGGGTATGACTGGCGCTATCTCTTCATCAATAATTCCGCAGTCAGCCAAAGCAAACGAAAAAAGGAGGATTTTCTGGGGCATACAATGATGGAATGTTATCCGGACATCGAAAAAACAGACCTGTTTGCCGTGTTGCGGCGATGTATGGACGAGCGTATATCACAAACAATTGTTCATGAACTCAAATACCCTGATAATTCCAAAGGGTGGTTTGAATCAAGAATCCAACCTTCACCAAATGGTATCTGCATTCTTTCAAGTGAAATTACCAAGTGCAAGCAAGCAGATGAAGCGATGCAAAAGAATGAAAAACATTACCGAGCTCTGATAGAAAACAGCCTGGAAAATATTATCCTGGTTTCCGCAGACGGAACTATTACCTATGAGAAACCTGCTTTACCCCAGCCGCTCGGTTTCCTCCCCAACTCGTTAGAGGGGACCAACATACTGGATCTTTTTCATCCGGACGATGGTGATGCCGCTGCCAGATTATTAGAACTAACCGTAAAACATCCCGGCAATGGTCAGAAGGGCGTTTTCCGCTTGCGACATCAGGATGGTTCGTGGCACCGGATGGAAAGCTCTATGACTAATCTCTTAGATGAGACCGCGGTTCAATCGGTGGTCATTTATTACCGGGCTGTCACCAGGTGCCAGGAGGACGAACAGAAAATTTTCAATCTGGCGAAATTCCCCTCCGAAAACCCAAACCCTGTGCTGCGGCTGAGTTCGGGATGGGGTTGTGATCTATGCCAACTCAGCAAGTGATGTGCTCCTGAGTTTGTGGGGACGTGCGGTGGGTGATACTGCTCCTCAGTTTTGGTGTGATTTGGCTGCTCAAAGCCTGGCGAGCAGGGAGAAAAAAACCAAAGATCTTGAGTGCGACGGGAAGATTTATTCGATGTGTATCACTCCTGTAGCTGAGCCGGGTTATGTAAACATATATGGGTATGACGTATCCAATCGAAAACAATCGGAGGAAGCACTGCGAGAATCACTGTTGATGATCGAAGAGATTATCAACACGATCCCGGTAAGGGTATTCTGGAAAGACAAGGATCTCGTTTACCTGGGCTGTAATACGATATTCGCCCGCGATGGGGGATTAACGAATTCAAAGGATGTCATTGGGAAAGATGACTTCCAAATGGTGTGGCATGATCAGGCGGATTTGTATCGTGACGATGATCGCCAGGTCATTGAGAGCGGTTCTTCCAAGATTTAACTCGAAGAGCAACAAATAACCCCTGATGGGAACACGATCACGATTCTTACGAGCAAGGTACCTTTGCGAAGTTCTACGGGGGAGGTCATCGGTGTCATTGGAACCTATGTGGACATCACCGAGCGCAAACGAGCTGAAACTATTCTGAAGGAAAAAGAATATTTCCTTTCTCAATCCCAACGCCTCGCTCATATTGGAAGTTGGGGCAAGAATTTAACCGGCCCAATCGAATGGTCGGAAGAGACTTATCGCCTCTACGGCGTCTCACCGGCGACGTTTATTCCCACTTTCGATTCAATCAACGATTTGATACATCCTGAGGATCGTCAAGCGATGAAGGAATGGCTTGTGGCCTGCCGGGAAGGACAATCACCGGGCAGTTTGGAGTATCGGAGAATTTTGCCTGACGGTTCAGTCTACTTCCTCAGCGGCACCGGCGATCTGGTAGGTGGCAGCGATGGCAAGCCTGCCTACATGGCTGGCACTGTTCAGGACATCACCAAGCGCAAGCAGGAATTAAAAGAAATCCAATCCCGGGCCGAAGTACTCACCATGCTTTATCAGCTTTCACGAACCCTTTCAGACGCGACCGATCTCGAAGATGTAATTGAACTGGTCACTCGAAGCGCAGTGGAGTGTGTTCGCACCACCTTTGCCTTCATCTTTTTGTTGGTGGGTGGTGATCTGGTGTCGCAGCCTATCTATCCGATCCGGACCCTTGGTCATGGCTTTACATTTGGCGAGCGGCGGTCATTAACGGTTCTTCCTGTTTGTGAACGAGTTTTAAATAAGAATGAACCCGTAATTCTTCAGGCGGGCAATCTGGAAATAAGCAAAACTGAGCGGGCGGCTTTGCAGTTTGATTTTGCTCAGACAGTCTGCCTGGTACCTTTACGGGTTGGTAACCCCTCACAGCAATTAAGTCAGCCGTTGGGTCTGTTGGTTTTGGGTGAAATGCGCCAGGAAAAGCGCGAGCCGTTCACTTCCACCAAGATACACCTGGCCCGCAATATTGGGGATCAGGCCGCATCCGCCATCAGGCGTATGCTTCTATACGAACAAGCTGGGAGACGTTTAAAACACCTCAGCGCCTTGAGTGAGATTGACCGCACCATCTCCACCGTTTTCGATCTACAAATCAGTCTGGGAATGATCCTCAAGCAGGTCTGCGAGCAGCTAGAAACGGATGCTGCAGATGTGCTGATCTATAGTGACCGTCTGCAAACCCTGAAATTTGTGGCCGAGCGTGGTTTTCTCTTCCCCTGTAAAGAACACAGGCGCCTCAGGCTGGGTGAAGGTCAGGCCGGGCAAGCGGTTCTGGATCACCAATTCGTACAATTACCAGATATCGCAGCTTGTGGCGCTGTCTTTGCCCAGTCAGACCAGATGATTTCTGAGCAGTTTGCCGCATATTTCGCCATGCCGTTGATCGTAAAAGAGCAGGTCAAAGGCGTGTTGGAAATCTACAACCGCACGCCACTTACCCCCACCGAAGAATGGCTCGATTTCCTAAAGATTCTTGCTGGACAAACGGCGATCGCTATTGATAATATCCAGCTGTTTGAAAACTTGAAGCAATCGAATACCGAACTTACGATGGCATATGACGCAACAATCGTGGGCTGGGCGGATGCCCTTGAACTGCGCGACCAAGAGACTCTGGGGTCACACAATGCGGGTGAGTGAAATGGCGGTCAACCTGGCGCGCGCTTTTAGCCTGAGCGAAGAAGATCTTTTGCAGGTACGCCTGGGAGGGCTGTTACATGATATCGGCAAAATGGGTGTCCCCGATAAAATTCTGCATAAACCAGGCCCGCTGACAGATGAGGAGTGGGTCGTGATGAAAACACATCCCAGGCTTGCCTATGATTTGCTATCGCCTATTCGTTACTTGAATAGAGCCCTGGATATTCCATACTGTCATCATGAAAAGTGGGATGGCACAGGTTACCCGCGCGGTTTGAAAGGAGAGCAAATTCCGCTGGTGGCGCGCATCTTTGCCGTGGTGGATGTTTGGGATGCCCTGACCTCCAACCGCCCTTATCGAAAGGCCTGGTCGAAAGAGAAAACGATCGAGCACATCAAATCTGCCTCAGGGACCCATTTTGATCCACTGGTGGTTATAGCATTCCTTTCGAATCTGGATAAAAAATGACCCATTATCGGATGTGAAATGTTATCCATAAAACTGGGAGTACAAGATTTGCTGATAAAAACAGAAGCTGATATCCAGAAAACCTTTGATCGTATCGCAGCCCTGTTCATGGCACTCGTCTGTGCCATTAATCTGTTGGTTATCGCCAGGCCGTTGTTCAACCAATCGCTTCTAGCCTCGCTTCATCCAGGAGTCATTTCCATGACCCCTGGCACGGTTTTGATATTCCTGGGGTTGTGTGGTGCCTGGATCATCTACAGAGCTACGTCAGGCAGACACGGAATGAGGATCCTGGTACAAGTCGCAGTTCTGGGAATGTCGAGCCTCGGTATTATAAGCACCTTCAAATTTGCCAGTAGTTTGAGCACCGATCTCGAACAATTGTTTTACACCGACCCTCTTTTGTTCGGACAGATTAATTCCGAAAGCTTATCGCCACTGGTTGTTCTTTGTTTCTCCGTAACAATCTCTGCATTTCTTTTTTTGACCAGGCGCAATCCTGGTTGGCGCACCAAAAGTGTTGCCGCCGCTCTTTCTTTGGTTGGATGTGTTCTCAGTGGTTTGTTGGTTCTTAGCTACATATATGGGGCACCATCCTTTTATGGAGACACGCTCATCCCTGTACCAGTTACCACTGCACTCTCATTTTTATTTCTCAGCCTTGGGCTGCTGATGACTGCCGGTCCCTCCTGCTGGCCGGTCAGGATTTTTCTGGGTCCTTCTCTACAAGCTCGCTTGATGCGGGCTTTCATACCAGCTTTACTAATGATTGTCCTTTTCCAGGGCTTTTTCAATATTGTTTTAGAATCCTGGATTGAAAACCCCGCATTAAGGGTGGTAATTTCGGCTTTAGCTCCTCTGTTCATTGTCATCTATACCATTATCATCACTGCAAAAAAAATTAGTGGTGAAATTGGTCGTAAGGATCAGGGCCGCCTGGAAGCAGAAAAAGCGCTTAATCAAAGCGAGATACGCTTCCGTACAATTGTCGAGTTTGCCACTGACGCCATCGTCAATAGTGATCGGAACGGCCTCATTGTGTTCTGGAACCAGGCAGCAGAAACGATCTTTGGATATTCAGCTGGAGAAGTGGTCGGTAAACCATTAGGTTTGATCATGCCGGAGGAATTCCGCACAGCTCATCAACAAGGGCTGCAGCACGTTGTGATGACTGGAGAAACTCATATTATTGGAAAGACCGTTGAGGTAGCCGGGCTGAGAAAAGACGGCCGTGTAATTCCGCTGGCCCTTTCACTGGCAACCTGGCAGGTGGCTGGAGATGTTTTTTTTACCGCAATTGCCCGCGACATCAGTGATCAGAAACAATCGGAAGAGGAGTTGCAGTTTAAAAATACCATGTTGCATACGCAGCAGGAAGCATCGCTAGATGGCATTCTCGTGGTCGATGAAGATTTCCATATCGTTTTGTACAATCATCGTTTTGCTGAAATGTGGGGCATTCCGCTGGAGATGATTGAGCAGAAAATTGACGAGCCTGTATTACAGCATGTAGCAGAACAAGTGGTGGACCGCCCGTCGTTTCTCAAGCTGGTTCAATATCTTTATGAGAACAAACAAGAAAAGAGTAAGGATGAATTGGTTCTAAAGGACGAAAGGGTCATTGAACGCTATTCAGAGTTGATGATTGGATCGGATGATTGCTATTATGGTCGTGTCTGGTATTTTCGCGATATCACTGAACGAAAACGGGCAGAACAAGCAATCCACGAGAGTGAAGAAAAGTTTCGCACTCTTTTTAATAACGCACAAGTCGGCATGTTCAGAACCCGCTTCGACGGTTCAGGGTTTCTGGATATGAATGAAAGGCTTCTTGCAATTTTCGGTCGAACGCGGGTTGAGATGCAGGGTTTGGCTACACCGATTTACTGGGCGGATCCGCAGCAGCGTGAGGAGATGGTGCGCCACCTTGAAACAGAAGGCTTCGTGACAGATTTCGAATGTGGAATGCTGAACAAACAAGGTGAGGTAAGAATATGTCTCACCTCTATTCGCCATTATCGCGAACAGGGAATCTTTGAAGGCTCTCTCCTTGACATTACCGAACGCAAGCAAAATCAATTGATCCAGGATGCAATATTTAGAATCACCCAAATGGCTATCATCAGCGATGGGATCGATATCCTCTACCAATCCATCCACACGATCCTTGGAGAATTAATTCCAGCAGAAAATTTCTTTATTGCTTTATACGACCCGGTTAACGAATTGATCAGCTTCCCTTATTATATTGATCAATATGACGAAAAACCATCCTCCCCGACCCAGGTCAATGGCCTGACAGGTTATGTCATCCGGTCCGGGCGTCCGTTATTGGCTACCCGGGAGATCTTTAACCAGCTCGTTGAGACAGGTGAAGTGGAGTCAATCGGAACTCAAGGTGAAGACTGGCTGGGGGTGCCTTTGAAAATAGAAGGACGCATCATGGGTGTCATTGGAGTTCAAAGTTATACACCCGGGATCCATTTTCACCAGAATGATGTTGATCTATTAGAATTCGTCTCCGCCCAGGTAGCCCAGGTAATTGAGCGTAACCGTCTGGTGGAGGAGATTCACGATCTTTCATTAACTGATGAACTCACCGGGTTGTACAACCTGAGAGGTTTTACCCTCCTGGCCGAACAAGAATTGAAACTGGCGCGACGCGAAAAGAGAACCTTGCTACTTTTCTTTGGCGATGTTGACAACTTGAAAACGATCAATGATACCCTGGGGCACACCCAAGGGGACCTGGCTTTGAGGGAGTTATCCACCATTCTGAAAAAAAGCTTTCGCGAATCGGATATCCTGGCCCGCATAGGTGGAGATGAGTTTTTGGCATTGTCGGTAAGCGCCTCAAAAGAAAACGCCGAAATAGTAGTAAACCGCATCCAGGCCACCCTGGAAGATCGTAACCAGCGTGGAGGCACGACCTACGATCTGGCCCTCAGTTTGGGCAGTGCACGCTACGATCCGGAAGATTCCCAGTACCCTGAAGGAATTAATCTCTCAGGCAGATGGCTTGATGTACCTACAGAAGAAAGCCAGGAAAGAGAATCAGTCGGTTGAGATTTAAAACTCCCGCTTAAAAAAGGCAAGGAGAATTGCAGGAACATACAGTAAGGATTAATTACGTCATTCTGCTGGGTGTCCGAACTTATGGTAAGGACAGGTAGACCATGCTCAATGAAGATGCTGATTGACGAGATTGAAACTTGCATACAAGATTAATGGCCATTGCTCTTAATCTTGATTACTGATTCCAATAATAAATCTTAGTCCTCGAGTTCTAATTCTCGAGGACTAAGAAACAAGTCTATTGCGAAGGGGTTTAATTATCAGGGCAACGGAGTTATAAAAATCTCAGCGTCATAGGACAATGTCCCTGAACAGGTGACGGATGTTTTTGGATATTGTAGCTCGCCGTCAGGGCCGAATTGCATCACGACTATAGTAACATTGATATCAATATTTGTCATACCATCACTCAACTTCCAACTTGGTTCTCCAGGATTTTGAGGGGACAAATATTCCAGGTTCTTATATGCTGCGGTCAATATATAATTCCCAACAACCTGGTCCCATGATATCGCATCGCCTTCCGTTTTATCAAATTTATAGGGAGGTGATTCTTGCTCTATATACTCCATGTTCAACAAGGTTTCCTCAGGGTTAATTAATGCCAATCCTTGGCTGGACATTACATCCAATGTTGAAACTGTTTGGTCTTGATTCGAAATATATGATTCCCAGCGTATAGAATTCGGATCCCAGGTGAGTTCATTGAAGGAGTTGGCAAGCGAAAAATCGCCCATTCCTAATATAAATGGGAACATACGCCCTGCCGCGTACTCGGCGACCCATACCTTCTTTTCCTCATCACAGGAAATATTTGAAACGGTAGTATCCTTAACGCGATTCATGCTCCACACCCCGCTCATATCAATACTGCGGATTTCCGCCTTAAAGTTGGCTTCCGATTCATTTGCAATTGCCACAAGCCTGATTTTTTTAACACCCCACACTGGATGCACCAAACCTAAGATCATTTCTTTGCTTCCATCACTGTATTGTATGTCCCCTTCCCCAATACGGTAATAAAAAGGTGCACCAGCAAACACAGTCACTTGCAATGGGAGTTTATTTAATTCGGGGTTGATTCCACTCTGGACATTCAGTGGGTAAACTCCACCAGGTTGGATGGCAGCGTTAATATTAACGATTTGCGACCCTATTTCTCCCGTTGAAACCATCTGAGGAGCATAACCGGTTTTCTTAAGTTCACTCATTCCCCCTTTGAAAATTGGTTCGATAAATTCTCCATATCCAACACCGTTTTTTACTGCAGGCATAATCGGTATATGTGAATTAGCAGACTGCGGAGATTTTCCCAGGAGATAACGCGCATATTCATTCAGGTTTTCAGAAACTTGATTAATGGCACTCTCCTCCTTATAAGGGAATGTCCCTTGATTTATTGCATTAACAAAACCGGATTCGCTGATTGGGCATACGGCTGGGTTTTCGCACATAAAAACTTTTACCAATTGAGCATGATTATAGAGCTGACTATTCCATAAATTTGGGCTGTATTGAAAAGGGGTATTCTTCGTTGCGGGAGTTGTCATTCCGTAGTACGTCAAATTTTGATCAATATAAGCTGGGTCGAAAAGGAAAACCATGTTTTCGGCGGAAACTTCCAACCACCATTTACGGTATGTTGAAGTGCCAAGCAAATTTCCCCAATATGCGCCTGCAAAGTTGTAACTATGGTCCTGCACCCAATGGGCTATTTCGTGAGCCATTTCCCAAGATAGCTTAGCATCGATATCAGTAGTACTGTCTTCTGGAATATAGATCGTACCGTTACTTGACGAATAATATGGATCTCCCGCTCCTTTCTCTATCACCAAATGAATCCGATCTTGCGATTTTTCAAGTTTCGCAGCGACAAATCCTTTTGACTCATAAGCATTAATAATCTTTTCAGCCACTGAAATAATTTGATCTGCTTTGCCATTCGTCATATTTGGGGTACTCATCCGGTCATATAAGACTTTAATAGTACCTCCGGGATTTTGGCGGCAAAAATCGACTTCTGTAATGTATTTGCTTAAGGATCCACAATTAAGCGTGTCCGTCGGCTGTGCCATCAGCTTTACCATGTGTTTATTAGCTAGAGGTTCCAGGTTCAATTTAGCTGAGGTTTGGATTATCGCAAAATGATAACTTCCATCAAATCGCAAAGAATCGTCTCCCTCGTCCTTGGGAGTGGTAACAATCGGGACTTGAAAGGTAATTTTTCCATTATTCGCTTCTAATGATGTCAGGCTGAAATATTCGCCATCAATAATTTCGAGTAAAAAACTCTGTCCGTTACTGTCTGATACCTCAATTGCTGCCGTGCCGATTCCATCATTTTCACCATCAGCAGTGATTTGATAGAGGTTTGTTTTTATCTGAAAAACCTCCGAAAAAATTGATTCCAGTTCTGAATCGGGATCACTGGTTTGCAAGGTAGCGGAGATGTCTGCTTCTAGAGCTGTCTCTGGAATTGTCAACTGGGCACCATCGGCATTGATGGTAATATGCTCACCTGCAACAATGTGTTTTATCGGGGAGTTTTCATAAGCAGATAATGTAATCGAATTTGCATCAGAGCTCGTAGGTTTCTCCGCTTTTCCACCCACCATAGAACATGCGGTGGTAACGACCACTACACAAAACAAGATGCAAGTAATTAAATATCTATTCTTTTCTCTTCTACCCATTTTGTTAAACTCCATAAAGCCATAATTATTTTGACTAATTCGCGTAAAGCAGATTAATCAGAAAAGTAAATGTACATCAAGCGGAATGTCTTGTTTCGCGACCTGTATTCTGAAATATATAGAGAATCAAGTTTGAACAGCAAAACAAGATAGGTGAAAGAATCACCACGTCAAACACAGCTTCATTATCCTAAAACGATTTTAAAAATGATGTCTATTCACTATATCATACTTAGCTTCTTCAATATAGTTTCAAGTAACTACTTTGACAGGAAAGGAGACGAAAGGAGGGGAATAAGGTTTTCAGGCCAAGGCCAGATGAAGGACAATCAGAACCTTCTGTCCATTCTTAAGCGCAGTTGATAGATATACCCGTACCTTGCAAAAAATTTCAGCCCCTTGAGATGACCGGGAACAACCGGAGACCTTTTGTTTGACCTTTATCAAGTGGAGATCTCCATTCCGCCTGATTATTGTAAATAGCATCTTGAAATCATATATAAAGACCAAACCGGCCGGTTTCTGTTCGCGAAAGCAATCCACAACAGATTGAGAGGTGGACTTCGTTTATCTGCGCCCATGCCCGTGATGCCCTTTTCGTCCCCCTTTTTTCTCCCCACTCAGGTCTGGTTGGGGGTAACCACGCTTTTACGGCGGATCGCTTGAGGGTGGGATGGACGAGTTCTGCGAGTTCTTGTTTACTCGCTCATGCAGTTTGTCCCTTTCGGATTGCATTTTCGCTATCCAATTTCGCATTTGTGTCATTTGCGCTTTGAGCCCCTGGTTCTCTTCCCAAAGCAGGATAACCACTAATTGCACCGTGGCAGGCGTCTTATCCCGATCCTCTGCAGAAATTGGCATTTCAGGAGGCAAATTAATTCTAACAGTTTACATCTTGCCTCGCAGTTTCCCAACAGCTTAACAATACTCATTTTCAGACTCTTTGACTCTGGTCAAAATGGGTTTTTTCCCATCCGATCGGTTAGGTTAAGAAAAAGACTAACGCATGAGCAAGTGGACGTTAGGTTTTTATTAACGAAGTAATCCAGGTCAAAGGTTATACAGTCAGTAAAATTTTTGGGTATTTCGATTTAAGATCTTTTATGACTCTGTCAGCAGCTATTTTCCCCGTAAGGAAGGATATTGGAAGACCAGATGGGCTATATGTCCATTGGCCAGCCTGATATACATTCGGGATTGATGTATTTATGGCGTTGAGGATTTTTGGCAACCTGCTTTCGGCAGGGATAGGCCGGTTGGTGAATGACCAACCTGTTATAGCGCCTTCGTGATTACCTGTAAGTTTTGCCATAGTTAAAGGAGTGGAAGAAAATATATGGATTATTGAGTTCCCAATCCCAGGAAATACCGAATCATTAAGAACCCGGATAATGCTTTTCTCGCAATAGGATTTGAAAGAGCCATACCAGCCCTGCTCTTCAATAAGCCTGGTAAGTTTGTAATCGAACAATACACTTATGATCAAACCGGTTTTTCCGGCAGGTGCCATGGTGTTATCTCTCAAAACCGGAATGGATATTTCATAGGTTGTAAGTTCAAAGAACTGTTTCAGCCATGTTTCGATTGTCTTCTGGTCCTGGTTAACCGGCATCGGCCCTGCCTGAGATTGGCCGGTTCGGCTGGGAGTATAAAAGAAATGCTCGCTGCACCTGCTGGAAAAGTATTCTTTATCAATATTAACTCCGAGAAATACTGTGTAGACTGAATCATTCCCGGATTTTTCTGAAATCTGCTTCTGCCGGCTTATGATAGCTTTCTTTGTTCTTTCATCCGAAATCGTATCAGGATCCAGCAGACTGTAAAGCGTTTGCAGATCCGCTGCCCATATCAATCTTCGGTATTGATTTTTTCTTCCCTGAGCATCCATCACAAATTTTCTTTCAATGTCTAACTCGATGATTTTGGCATTGGTATTGATCATGCCGCGATGTTCGCGAATTATGTCAACCAATTTGTGGATGATTTTCGCGGTCCCACCCAGCGGGTAATGATAATCCAGGTATAGTTTCAAATAGCTCAGAGCAAAAAAGGCAGGCGTTTCCTGAAAGAAATGCTGGGTGATAATATCCAGCAGGCTTTGATTTTGGGTGTATCGTTTTAAGTAATCGGCAACGGGTTCATTCATTTTTGATATGCGAGGCGCTATTACGGCGTACTTGAAAATCCAGGGAATGATCTCTCGTATCATGTAATCTCGATCTTTCTTAAAATCAAGAAATATGGGATTGTCGATACCATATTGAACATCCATATATTTCATGATGGTCCTGATCCGCTTAATTATTTGTTCGATGTCATTGATGCTTTCAGGGTAAATACTGATCAATAATTTCTGGTACTCATCAACGCTTTCATCGGATTCGATATAGATGACCTTATCCTCGATTCCTACAGAGATTTTATTCGGAACGAAATCAAGTGAAATACCTAGCTGCCTGAGCATTGGAAATAGCACTCCAGAGTTTTCAAATGCCCGGACACCGCCATCATATACAAAACCATCGCGTTCAAAGTTATTGACCAGACCCCCGCAATAATTCTCTTTCTCACATAGAAGTACTGATTTGCCGGCTTTTGTGAGATAAGCTGCAGCTGTCAATCCGGCAATTCCTCCACCTATTATGACGGCATCATATTCCATAAACACACCTCAATGGCATTATTGTATGCAAATAATTTTGTGGTCTTATTTTTTGACTAATCATGAAAGTCCGGATAATCTTTCGCTGATTTGCCATACTTTTTTACCCAGAACCCTATCCAAAGCATGAGCGGCAGGTTTTTCAGGAATCGTTTGGTTAAAAATATGCCACTGACTTCCGCCAACTCTGGAGCTGCAGCCAAATAGTAGATAGCATTCCCCGAGATTACCGGGTCATGCAGAAGACCCGCCAGTAGATAACGTTGGTAAAACCTGTATAGAAAACCATTGTTCATCCCAATGTTGGTTTTCACCTCTCCCGGATGTACAGCATTGATCGTCACTCCACTGCCTTTGAGTATATCAACCAACTCCCAAACGGTCATCAGCTGTGCAACCTTTGAAGCCCCATACCCCTGCAGCCCTTTGTACCGGCGCTTCTGCCAGTTGAGATCATTAAGGTCCAACCCGCCAAACCTGTGCCCCTGTGAATTTACCTGGATTATTCGGGAAGGCGCGCATTTGATCATTCTTTCGAGAAGTAAACGGGTAAGTAAAAAAGAGGCGACATGGTTTACAGCAAATACGTTTTCAATACCGTCTTCTGTCAGTATGCGGTGCGTGTTGTGTATCCCTGCATTATTAATAAGTATGTCGATACGGGGATAATTCTCGAGTAATACTATGGCAGCCTTCCTTACATCAGCTAGTTTGGAAAAATCAGCCTGGATGGTGTCAACCTTGGTGCCGTAAGTGTTTTCAAGTTCATTCTTGACCCTCATGGCCTTATCACTGTTCCGGCAAATAAGAACATTATAGGCGCCACCCTCAGCCAGCCTTTTAGCAGCCTGGTATCCGACCCCGGAAGTGGCTCCGGTGATGACACAAACGCGACCATCCATTCTGGCATCAGTGGTTTTTTGAACCATTCGCGCATTGGCAATAAATTGAAGTTCTTCGGGAAGTTTCATTCAGGCTTTCTTATCCAAAATGTCTTCGTAAAAATTTCCGATATGGCCCTTTGAAATAGGGAATGCCATTAAATATATCCCCCCACAGGTCAAAATAATCCCTCTGGTGGATAATCCGATTGTCATAACCAATGGTTAGCTTTGTGCAGCCATATACCGGGGTGCTGGGGTATTTATTGAACACCATAATCATCTTCCATTGGATAAAAACAATATTGGCATCTTTTACAATGGACTGAATTTCCATATTCAGTTGTTCACAGCGTTTCGTTAACCGGTTGCACATTGCTCTAAAATCTTCAATGCCCTCGATCCTTTGAATACTGTCCTCGAATACTATTTGCTCGTGATAATAAGGAAAAATATGAGACCAGTCTGGTTTCCCTTCAGCATTATATGTCCTGGACCATAACTCGCGTATTAGGTCGGTGGATAATGGCTCTAAGATCGGGGCTTTGTTAAGATCGACAAATTCCGTATTTTCCATAGTTTACCTATAATGGTAATATAAAATTATTGTGCTTAATTGATATTGACTTTTTCGATTATTCTGCGGTGGTGGTCGTAAACCTGTAAATAATTATAACTTATATGATTTCCAGCATGTTCTTATGGAAATGTTGAGATCAAATTGTCGCTAATTTTTGACTATAATATCTATATATACTTTACACTAAGCTGATGATCGATTACTCAGGCAATTCAGGGGTAAACTTCAAGAAAAATGGATAGGGTAAACAAGGAAAATTCTCACCTGAAAATAGAGGAATTGTTTGAGGTTTATCCTGTACTCAAGCAAATTTTGCCAAACATTTTACAGGTGGTATGGATTTTGGAACTGGGTGATGACAAAATCCTGTATGTCAGCCCGGCATTTGAGACGGTTTGGGGTCGCTCTTGCGAAAGCCTCTATCAAGACCCGTCGACGTTGATCAAAAGTGTCCACCCTGAAGACCGGGTTATGGTCATGTCTGCCAGTCTGGACGACAAACATAAAACTTCAGACCAATCCTACCGAATTCTAAGACCGGATGGCAGCCTGCGTTGGATCTCTGCACATACTTTTCTGGTGAGTGATCAATCGGCGGATACTTTCTTTGAGATTTGTGTTGCGCAGGATATCACCAATCAAAGCCAGGTAGATCTGACGTTGCAAAAAGCATTGGACCGGTCGCGCGAGCAGTTTACACTCAGCCGGCGGATGAGCCTGGCTCGGAAACCGGAAATGGTGCTCAAGACATTGATGTCTGCTTCTGAATTGCATACCGCAAAACAAGCCCTGGTGTTATTTTTTAAATCCCCCCCAGGGCGCCCCATTTACGGGTTTGAAGTTATTACTACCTGGATATCCGAAACATCCCAATCCGATCATAACCTAAACGAATTATTCATCGATACCAACCTTTTCGAGAAAATTGCAATTTCGAATCTATTCCATCCCTCAAGACCGGTGGTTCTTTCAGAAATCTCTAAGGACCAGCGTCTGACACCGCAGGTAAGAGAGATGCTGGTAGCACAGCAAATTCAATCAATGACAATTTTCCCATTAGTAGCCTTGGGGAATTGGTTGGGCTGCCTGATCGTTTTTTTCCCTGTAGAAAAGTACTTCGAAACTGTGGGATTGCGGCAGCTAAAAGTATTGGTCGATCAAGCTTCCATCACCTTACATAATCTTCGATTGTTAGAGATCGAAGCGGAATCCCGGCATGAAGCCGAGAAAGCCAACGAAATCAAGACCCGGTTTCTTGCGATGATCACCCATGAGCTGCGTACGCCTCTGACATCGATCAAAGGGTTTACCAACACGCTTCTCGCCGAAGATGTGGCCTGGGAACCGGAAGAACAGCGCGACTTTATCCAGACGATTGAACAGGAAGCAAACCGGCTGCAAGAACTCATTGATCAATTGCTGGATCTTTCCCGGTTGGAGGCAGGCATGCTGCCGATCACGCAAGCATTCAATTCACTAGATGATATTTTGGCAGATGCAATGCCGCAACTTCGGGTCTTAACCCAAAAGCATTCCTTGGCTTTACGCCTCCCAGCCAATCTTCCCCCTGTTTTTGTGGATGCAAAACGTATTGCCCAGGTGATTGTCAACCTGGTGCGGAATGCAGCCATGTATTCCCCCGATGGAACGGAGATTTTCCTCACTGCCCGAGTTCATGAAGGATTTGTTCAGATTAATGTGAACGACCAGGGCCCTGGAATACCACCTGGGGATCGAAAACAGGTATTTCAAGCGTTCCGGCGGGGTGAAAATGTGGAGAACCACGCGATGCCAGGAGCAGGTTTAGGATTAGCGGTTTGTAAAGGGCTGGTCGAAGCCCATGGTGGCCGCATCTGGATTAAACAAAAAACCACACCTGGAGCGACCGTTTCCTTTACGATCCCTCTTTTTTTGTCACAGGTAAAGGCAATGTCTTCAGATAAGGCGTAAAAAATAATGGGAAACATATTAATCGTTGAGGATGATCCAAATATCCGCAAACTGGTCCGGGTAAACCTGGCAAAACGGGGTTATTCCGTCAGTGAAGCAGCCGATAGCCATGGAGCCATGGCTATCTTCCAGGAGGTCCCTGTGGATCTGGTTATTTTGGACCTGATGCTGCCAGGCCTTTCAGGGGTCGATGTATGCACCTGGATCCGGGCGCGATCGGAGGTGCCCATCATCGTTTTGAGTGCCCGCTGGGAAGAAGATCTAAAAGTCGTCGCCTTGGATGCCGGTGCAGACGATTTCGTCACCAAACCGTTTGGACAGGAGGAATTGCTGGCCCGGGTGCGCGCCTTCTTACGCCGAGCCTATGCCGCCCCTAACACTCCTGATACAAAAGTCCAGATTGGCGACCTGCGCATTGATCTGGAGGAGCGCCGGGTGTTTATCAGCGATGCGGATATTCATTTGACCCGAACCGAATATGCGATCCTGGCCGAGCTTGCCCAGCATCCGGATTCGATTGTGACCCATGATGAGTTGATCATACAGGTATGGGGACCAGAGTACCGGGGATCGAACCATTATTTACACAATTACCTTGGGCGTTTACGAAAAAAACTAGGGTCGTACGCAAGCCTTCTTGAAACGGTGCCAGGTATGGGGTATAACCTGCATACCAAGCCTATTCATTGATCGAATCCATCAAATAAATAGAATTTTAATAGGTTCTATCAAGGACATGATGAGATGCAATCGCTTATGATTGATTCATATAATCATCATAACTGAAAGCACAGGAAAAAATGGATACAAAATTATATATTGGAAATATTTCACAAGAAACTACCGAACAGGATTTGCGAACGATGTTCAGCGAGGCGGGTACGGTAGGATTGGTAGATATTATTAAGGACCGCCAAACGAGCAAACCGAAGGGTTTCGCTTTTATCACGATGAGCAGTCAAGCGGAAGCCGACCAGGCCATTGTCATGTTCAACGCAAAAAACCTGAACGCAAATACGCTTAAAGTCAACATCGCCAAGCCGCGTGAAGAACGATCGGTCGGGGGAAATAACCACAATTCACACTAGCTGAGAATCGTCGCAGGTAAAAGGCCCTTTGAGGCTGCAAAAACACTATCGAGCTTGCTCATGACAGCTCGATAGTGTTTTTCGTCCGAAAATAGAAAATTGTAGATATTTTATAGATTTTCACCAGGACATAGATAAATTCCATTGCGTATGATAGAAATTAATCCACAGACACAGGAGTCAAAATGATGTCAGAAAAGACAAACAAAACAAAAATTAAACGGTTGTCTAAGGGACAACGTACCCATATTCGGCGAATGAAGCAAGAAGCCCGTGAGGCAGGTACAGTATATAAGCCAGCAGTCCAGAGGTAGATCAACCTTACAGGTCTGGCAAGGAACTTATGTGTTGCCTGTTAAGGGATGACGAAGAGAAAGGGGCTGTATGCCACGAACCACTTTTTATGCGCGCAAAGATGTAAAAGTTACGTTCGAACCTAACATTGGTTTAGATGCAACAGTTCGCCAGTCGGTTGTGAAAATTCTTAACCTGTTGCTGGCCGATGAGACAGTGCTGACTATCAAGTTGCACAAGCCAAATGGGCAAGCAGGTGAAAATGATGTCAGCGATCTGTATTCGCTTTACGATGAACAATATCAACAGATAAACGGCATCATTTTAGAGATGAAGGAACGGGTCGGAATCCTGGGTGGGTCGTATCTCAGCAATTCTGAGGAGTTAGTTAATTCTGCCCGGCTGGAAGGAGAATTTACAACAGTCCCGGGTGTAATGAATATACTGGCCGATCATGAGGCCTTCATTCGTTTCTTGAGGGATGATACCCGGAGATGCTTAGAAATGTATGAAGACCACGGTACTTTTTCAATGCTGGTCAGCATCCTCCGGTTGCACGAGAAGATGGCCTGGATGCTGCGTCCATATATTAAGAACGACCCGGTTCAAACCAAAAATCCGAGAAGAACGTAAAATTACAAACAATAACCCTATGGAAACGAACCTATACATAGGGAATCTTCCCTACGAAACAAAAGAAGACGATTTGCGCAGACTATTTACCCAATTCGGAACGGTCAATAAGATAACGCTCATTAATGGTCGTGACACGGGCAGCTTCAAGGGATTTGTATTTGTGACGATGAGCAATTTAGATGAAGCGAACAAAGCCATCGAACAGGTCAGCTGGCGGAGTGATGGCAGCCGTGAATTAAAGGTACCCATTGCACGGCCACGAGCATCATGCCCGTTGGGCGGCAATGACAGCTACCGGCCAGCTGGTTATGGCAGCCTGTCACCTCGCCGAGGTGACGGACAGGATTATTAAGACCTCCATAAAATACAATCTGCCAGGGCCTCGCCAGGGCGGGCGAGGTCCTTATATTAGCTACGAACGGACTGTGTGATTTGTTAGCTATTTAATAGGTTGTATCAGGGACATAGATAGCCCCCTTGGGATAGGATGGTAATGTGGCTAAAAACTACTAAATGAAAGGAGGCTACATGAACCACAATCGTAACAACAGACATAACCCGAAGCTGCAGGTTAGCATACAACCGAACATCGGGTTGGACAGCGTTATCCGCCAGGCGGTTGTCAAATCCCTTAACAATATTCTGGCAAGCGAAGCTGTGCTTACCGCAAAAACCCGAAGTGCTTATTGGAATGTGAGCGGAGCAGGCTTTATCGATCTGCAATTCCTATTCGATTCTCAATACAAAAAAATAAATGAGATTTCGGATGAAATAGCAGAGCGGGTGAGAATGCTGGGTGGGGTTGCTTTAGGTAGCCTCCAGGAATATATCAAAACCATCCGGTTGGATGAACAACCCGGAAATGTCCCGGACATTTTGCGCCTTTTAGCGGACCATGAAGCAGCTATTCGTTTCTTACGTGAGGATGCTAGAAAGTGCACTGAGGAGTACGAGGACGAAGGTACATTCGATCTGCTGGTGAGTGTGATGCGATTGCACGAAAAGATGGCCTGGATACTGCGATCTTACATCGAGAAAGAACCAGTCTAAAACGAAATCCGAGAAGGGATTATTACTGACTAAAGAAGTGAGCAGACACTTCGATGAAATAATCGGCGTGCTCCCGGAAATGCATAGTTTTCCACAGCAGCAGGCCGAAGGAATAAAGAGAACGAGGACAAAATGGCAGGATACAAAATGTCTGATTATCAAGAAGTAAGAACTATTGAACATGAACAAGGGCAAGAGCAGCGTGCGGCCACTTTTAAAGTCACCCAAATTATCTGGCTGCTACTGGGCGTTCTTGAAGCCTTGATTGCACTGAGGGTTGTTTTTAATTTGATCGCGGTCAATTCGGCCAACCCAATCGCAGCGTTTCTTTATAACATTACCACCCTTTTTGTGGCTCCCTTCGCAAGTTTGGTGGGAGCTCCAGCAGCCTACGGTATGGTGTTAGAAATATCTTCCATCATAGCTATGATTGTGTACTTGCTGATCGCCTGGGCGGGTGTAAAGATTGTGTATGCGTTTTTCTACCGCCCGCATGGGCCTGTGAGCGTCACTCAAACCACGATTGCCGAACATACCCCTGAGTGAGCACCGCCTGGTTTCAGCCAAACGACCACGGCAAATCGCACAACGACTCAAGCACCAATTGATGCCAGTCAAACGACTGTCAGTGAACATACCAATACCTAAACACCTGTTTCTTCGTGAGCAGGGTTCGATACACGCTATGGGGATGAAAGGCATTCTCATGAGCCTAAAACATAAACTGGATTAAAAAAAACTGGAGAATTATGATGAGTATACTTGCATGGATTGTTGTTGGTCTGATTGCCGGGTGGTTAGCCGGAAAAGTGATGCGTGGGGGTGGTTATGGGCTTCTGGGCGATATCATCGTCGGTGTGGCTGGTGGATTGTTGGGAGGTTGGCTGGCCACCTCTGTCCTGCATATCGGCGCTGAGGTGAGTGGGATTAACGTCGAGTCGATCCTGGTGGCGTTTGTAGGAGCCGTGGTTTTGCTTCTCGTACTGCGCCTCTTGAGTGGCGGTCGATGAAGCATTTTAGGTTAGTTTTGCATAGCTTCTGAAAACCCCCTCGTTTAGAGTTGAAAAAGAACGGCTCTATGGAAGCTGGTAACTGATCCACGAAAATGGCATATTCTAATTGCTTTTCGTGGATTTTTTTACAGGGTTGGGACCTATCTCAGATAGACAATTTTTCGTCGCAGGTGTTGGTTACATCGGCTGACACAAGGTTCACTGTGTCCCTGATGCTTAGCGACCTGCCCATTCCTCTATCGTGAAATTTGCATAATGGAATAATGTACCAACTTCTCTCTGGCGAATCACTTTTCTGGACATGAGCGCCTTTTTCTGGTTTTTGAAAACAATTCTCTTCAGAACAATATGTGGCCAGCTTTTGGCCGCTGAAATTTTTCCAGTGGTTGAGCCAGCTCCCGCATCTGCAGGTATTACCCCATGTGCCATTGATATTCTTGACTTTCATAATTTGCTCCTAATGGTTGGTTTACTCTTTCCAAAAATTCCAAGCAGTAACAGTTGACGATCTTCAGCTCTCACCTAATTTTGCGTCATTCGGCAGCAGTTTTGCACCCCCCTCATTTGATCCCAGAGCCCAGCCCAATGATAATAGACATCCTTTCTCCAGGTTGAAAACCACGAACTTGAAAAGGGATTAATATACCCGGGTTTGCATATTTCCTTTAACTTATGATCAATACCCGTTGAATTCTAACCTATTATATTATCGCGCCGTTTCTCGTAAAACATGCTCGCGTCCGAACGACCCAGAAATAATCATCAGTCCCTCCCTTATCCCATGGTGCAAAGGAGATGGCCAAACGGGGTGTAATTGTACGACGCTTAACCCCTATCGAATATTTTGGCAGCATCGATATATTGTATACCGATAGGACATTCACCCTTCCGTAGGTGTGGTTAGTCTCGACGGAGCGCTGGTTACCCAAGGGCAACCTTCGGAAGCTGTTCTGATTTATGCCTACCTCAATACCCATTTTTAGACCGGATTGAACAATGCACTACTTGCCGTTCATTTCAGTGTTGGGTTTTGTAACGTTGCCAGCATCGTTTATGATCGCCATGATCGGGATGACGATTCTCTACATGCTGGTATTTGAGATGGTTCCAAACTGAAATTAAACATATTTAGGTTTTTTATAGGGTCTATCCGGGACATAGATAGCTCATTTCTATTAATCTGATAATACGAATATTTACCGCTGGAGGATCGTTTTAGCATTCATACGGAAAGGTCACGACTAATGAATAAGCGCCGCATGTTAGCCAAGTTAATCTTCAATCCCAGTGCAGGAGCAACCCGAGCATCTCCCGTAGAAATTGTAGATGTGATCCATGAGATGCAGGCGTGGAACATCGTGCCCGAAGCTTACCTGGTCGAACCGGATTGTGACCTGGCGGAGGTGGTCAAGGATGCCCTTGCAAAGGGAATCCGCATGTTTGTCGTATGCGGTGGTGACGGAACCATTTCCACTGTAGCCAGGACCCTGGCGGGCACTCGTGCCACTCTGGGAATCGTCCCAATTGGAACACAGAATAACACAGCTCTGAGCCTGGGGATCCCTTCAGATATTCCTGCTGCCATCGCGGTTTTACGAAACGGTCAGCGTTTTAAAGTGGATGTGGGAATGGCTACCTGCGGCAATAATCAAACTCCCTTCCTGGAAGTGTGCTCAGTTGGCCTGGTTTCGACTCTTTTTCCGTCGGCCGACGATATTCAACACGGTAATCTGGCGCGGATTGGTGATTTCCTGACATCTCTTGTCGGTTCACCACCGGCTGAAATCCATCTCCTATTGGATAACAAGCAGGAAATCCACAACTTGGGTCACGTACTGCTGGTTTCTAATATGCCATATATTGGATTCCATTATCAGGTTGGCTCCAGCGCCTCGTTCAAAGATGGCTTGCTGGACGTGCTGTTCTTTGCTGACCTGACCAAACTAGACTTGCTGGGCTATATTCTCCAAGGAGTGGGTGAAGACAAGCCAGAAGACCCACGAATCCTGCACTACCACGTACGTAGAATAGAAGTTTCCACAAACCCTACTATGGCGGTCATGGCTGATGGGATCGCTTTAGGAGAAGGTAAGGTGCGAATAGAGGTAAGAAAGCACGCCCTGGCAGTAATGGCCCCAAGGCAAGTAGAGCTGCTTGAGCAGCAACCGGATGATATCTCAAATGGCTGAAGATAAAATTCCAGATGTCTGGAGCCGAGTAATTCTTTGGGTCACTCATCGTCAACGAATTATCCGCTTAGTTAGTCTTTCGGCAATTCTGGTTATATTTCTTGTCTTTCTGCCGGGCTATTTACGAATTGCTTTTTGGGATGGTTTACATTCTCATCCAATCCTGGCAAGCATGCTCGTTGTTTTTAGCCTGGTAGTGATTTCCTTGGTTTGGTCTTCAGGCCAACATTTGGACGCCTGGATCTTTTTGATCTTTAATGTGCGCTGGCCACGTCCAATCTGGTTAGACAGGATGATGTTGGGTTTTACGCAGATCGGCAGTGGCTTCACTGCCCTGGGGTTAGCCCTGATTCTGTATTTATTTAGCGAGCGGCTGCTTTTTTACGAACTTATTCTAGGTACATTGACTTTATGGTTAGTGGTAGAGCTGCTGAAATTTCTAATCCACCGATCGCGACCATTCATCCGGCTGGACCAGGCACGCATCATTGGTTTTCCAGCTAGAGGGCGTTCGTTTCCAAGTGGGCATACCAGCCAGGTTTTTTTCATGGCGACGTTGATGTCCCAACATTTCCAGACTGGTGTTTGGGTAGCCATATTATTGTATGCCGTTGCATTTTTTGTCGCTATTACGCGCATATACGTAGGAGCTCATTATCCCCGGGATGTGCTCGCCGGGGCAATCCTGGGTAGTGCCTGGGGTCTGCTGGGGGTGATTGTCGATGGGTATGTTTTGAACCGGATTTTATAGAAATTTTATAGGTTGAATCCGGGACATAGATAGCCTGCTTCGGATAGGATGGTAGTGAAGATTTTACCCCCTCGAAGAACTGGTTGTTGTTGGAAAAAAACCATTTGAAATGAAATGATCAGGAAGCAGGGGATTCAGATCCATATTGGGGTCCGGGGATTGTTAAGCAAACATAATGAATATATCCGGATCAGACCAATGCTAAGCGTGAACGGTTCTTGGTCCTTTTAGAAAAGAAGTATGGTCGCACCAACGATAAGGCTGTTGACGAATTGGAAAAACTCATGCAGCAGTTCTATAAGATGAACAGGAGCTTAGGTATAGATATTATCAATGCCAAACAACAGGCTTCCCCATGCAAAATCTCGTATAAATGACGGGGAAAAACGATAGAGACACACAAGGAGAATCACAATGGATGAGAAAGTATCCACCCTATCCGAACTAGAGCAGCCTGAAACCCGCCTGCAAAAGGCTTTGCGGAGTGGGCTGCGATATGCGTTGTTAGCGCTTGGTGCGTTTGTAGTAGGGGCGTTGATCATCGCCTTCGCATTCTACATTCCTACCCGTCAAGAGCTTGATAAAGTCAATGCAAATCTTGTACAAGCAAACGCAACCATCACCAGCCAGACCGATCAGATCACCAAGTTACAGACAGATAACACGACCCTGCAAATGAATCTGGATTCTGCCACGCTGCATATGGACGTTTTGAAAGCATTGTCGGGTGTGCGTGGGGCCAGCCTGGCGGTAGCTGCCAACGATTATGCCGGTGCTCGCCTGTCATTGACCCAGGTCTCAGATGCGCTGACTATCCTATCTACCCAGCTTGGAACGGATCAAAAAGACGTTTTCACAGCCATGCAGCAGAGCGCTGCTCAGGCATTGACCGCGGTGCAGACGGCCGACCTCAGGTCTGCCCAGCCAAAGCTGGATCAACTAACAAAAAACCTGGTACAGCTGGAGGCCAACCTTTTCAACACTCCCTGAAAAAGTCATCTGGTACTTATGATTATGCCAGAAAATAAGGTTTAGCAACCGCTTCCAGGGTATTGACCAGAGAGCAGTTGCTATCTTTGTTTTGTAGGAATTTAATAGGTTGTATCCGGGACATAGATAGCACCTTAGGGATACGATGTTATCATGCCGATCAACCATTGAGGTTGGTCGCATCCCATCGAGCGGGCTTGGTCCAATATTCATTCCTCGGTTTGGTAGGAGGCGAAATGAAAATAATGACTGACGAACCTGTAGCGAAAATAAACCAACCGTTCACCTTCTTATCGATAGGGTTGAAATCAATATTGGATATGGCTTTAGGGTTGATTGGTTTTTTTAAAAACTCGCAAAGGAAGTGCGGTTGGCAGCAGGTATTCGATTCAATGGGGCAGGACGTGGCGAATAGACAATTATTGTCCAGGATTTTTGGTTTAATCAGGGAGAAAAACATGAAAAGAGAAATTGGTTTATGGATCGATCGTTATAAGACAGTAATGGTAACCAGGGAAAACGGAAAGGATCAGAACTCAAGAAATCCGATCGAACCTGGAAAAATATACGAAAGTGTCAGTTGGATCGCGGGCAAAGAAGCCAGTTATACCCAAGACGCCGGCTGCGGTAAATGGTGTTGAACATAATTTCGGAAAGCATCTGGGCGAATATTATGATGGGTTGATTGCGTTCCTTCGGAAAGCTGATGCGATCTGGATATTCGGACCTGGCGTGGCAAAAATTGAGCTAAAAAATCGTCTGGAGCACAGCGAAATGAGTGATCGAATTGTCAGCATTGAAACGGTTAATAAAATGACAGATACCCAAATTGTATCCAAAGCTCGAGACCTTTTTCTAGGATAAAGAACTTAATGAGACGCTATTCTGATGGCAATGTTCGGTGGGCTGGCAGCCGTTGCAGACTATAGCCAGGAAAAATTTATTTAATGATATATGTAAAAAAGCGATTACGAGAAAACTTGTTTCTCATGGAAATGGGGTAGAGGAGATTGGTATGGTCGTCGAACAGGTAAAGGTAGCACAAACCTGGGTGGATGCTGAAAAGCAGAGCAAAGGTGTTGTGCATTCCAGCATAAAGGACCAATCCTATGGTGGAACGGACAATGAAATTGTATCGATAAAAAGCGAAACTTCTCAGAATAGATTTGAAGGTTTGATCCATGCGGGTCAGCATATAACTTTAACAAGCAATCTGCGTATGGGCCGAATTGAAAAATTAGTTCCGGGTGATAGAGGTCAGGTTTCATATCTTGTCATCCGTCCTCCTCATTTTTGGAACCGGCGGAAGTTGTTACCGGTTGGTCTAGTCGACGCAGTAAACCTCAAGGGTGTTTCGATTTCAATCGACAGGAGTAAATTTCGGCAACTGCCCGATTACAAAACTGATGCAGCTATTTCGGATGAAGTCGAAACTGCCTTATCGAATGATAGTGTATTAAGGGTTATTGACTATCATGAGATCGGTGTGAACGTAAAAAATGGGGTGGTCTCGTTAGTTGGTCACGTTTCAGGCATAATGAACAAGAATCGAATTGAAAATGTAGTCGGAAGCGTTGACGGAATATTGGGGGTAAAAACTCATCTCGTGGCAGATGATAAACTCTTGCTGAAGGTGGCTGGGGGACTGGCTTCAATCGAGCAAGGCGAAGAGAACCGTATTTATACGATTGTTCATAATGGGATTGTAGTCCTTGATGGTAAGGTGGTCAGTGTAGAAGTACGCAGCTCAGCAGAGCAGCTTGCGGCCATTGTTCCTGGGGTTCGGGGGGTAATTAATAATATTTTAGTTCCTGGAACTATTCTGGATGCGGAATCTCAGGATTTCATTCAACCTTCAATTGGTCAGGAGATTCATTTCCTGGATGGATTGTCTGGATTCGTCAAACAAGTCGTTATTAACCGGAAAAACCGGAGGGTGGTCGCCATCGTCATTCAAGGCCGGTTCCCCGAGAAACGAACCGCGATGACTGGTGGGAATCAGACCCCCAAACGAATGGCAGTTATTCCCGTCAATGCCATCCGCTACATAACGTATGAATCAGGATTCTTACACATCGCCAGTACAGAAACCTCCCAATATCAGGATTTTGACCCAGCAAAATTCACCACACCTGATTCGGACTGGGTACCACCCTATCCGTATCGTAAAGATGATGTTCTCTGGGTGAGGGTGAAATGAATCCTGGAGACGATAACAAAATGGGACCTCAACCTGTGAAACGAAAGTTCAATTTTTCAATCTCTACTTTAATTGGGATTGGATTTATCGCTTTTTTTGTGTACCAGTTGATATCCGGTATAAATCCTGCGCCAAAAGAAATTCCCTACAGCGCTTTCAAGGCAGCCCTTGTTGCCGGGCAGGTCAGCAGTGTAATGGTCGGTCCGACAGATATTAACGGGAAGATGAACGATGGTACCATTTTTACGACAGTCCGGGTAGATGACCCAGACCTGATCACAACCCTTGAAGCTAAAAATGTAGAGATCACCGGAATAGCACCCAGCAATGGTGGGATTCTAAGTTTCATCTTGACCTGGATTTTGCCGCTGATCTTGTTTGGAGTTGTTTGGTATTTCCTCTTTGGGCGTAAGCGGGGAGACGCCAGTTCGATGGGCAATATCTTCTCATTTGGCAAAAGCAAAGCGCGGGTCATTACGGGAGAACAAACCGGGGTGACCTTTAAAGATGTCGGTGGCGCAGGGGAGGCGATAACCGATCTTAAAGAGGTGACCGAATTCCTCAAAAATCCAGCCCACTTTCAACGGCTGGGCGGCAAAATGCCCAAAGGCGTTCTGCTGGTGGGTCCCCCAGGAACTGGAAAGACGCTTTTGGCCCGGGCAACAGCCGGAGAAGCGGGGGGACAATTCTTCAACCTGAGCGGAGCCGAGTTCGTGGAAATGTTTGTCGGTGTGGGTGCCTCACGGGTGCGCGATCTTTTCAGCCAGGCTAAGAAAAGCGCTCCATCAATCGTTTTTATCGATGAAATAGATGCCATTGGGGGCAGGCGGGCAGGAGCCGGCGTCATGGGCGCTCACGAAGAGCGCGAACAGACTCTCAATCAATTACTGGCAGAAATGGATGGCTTTGAATTCGGCGCGCGGGGTGATTGTGATGGCCGCTACCAACCGGCCGGAGATCCTTGATCCTGCTCTTCTGCGGCCAGGTCGGTTTGACCGGCAGATTATGGTCGATCTGCCTGACCGGCAGGGACGACTGGAAATCATCGATATTCACGCCCGGGAGGTCACTTTGGCTGAAAACACCAGTATGGAAGCCATCGCTCAGATGACCCCTGGGTTTTCAGGGGCTGACCTGGCTAACCTGGTGAATGAAGCGGCGCTGCTGGCCTCGCGGAATGGGAAAGATGCTGTTGATATCGTCGATTTTGATGAGGCATTCGAGCGGGTGGTGGCCGGGGCAGAGCATAGGACCCGCTCAATCACCCCGGATGAGAAGCGGGTGATTGCCGTTCATGAAGCAGGGCACGCCTTGATTGCCACTATCATGCCCAATACCGATAAGGTGCGTAAAGTGACGATCGTGCCTCGAGGGCGGGCGATGGGTTATACCATGCAGTTGCCGACCAATGACCGCTATGTCCTGAGCGAGAGAGAGCTGACAACTCGCTTGACCGTTCTGGTGGGAGGGCGGGTGGCAGAAGCGTTGGCATTTGGTGAAACATCGACCGGGGCCGTGGATGATCTGGCTCACGCTACCGACCTGGCACGCCGGATGGTTACGGAATTTGGTATGAGTCCCGTCCTGGGACCGGTCCGACTGGCAACAGATATGCAGGCAAACTTCCTTAGCCAGCAGCTTGGGCTGGATGCGCGGGTAAGCCCGGAGACAGCCACCCTGGTAGATACTGAAACGCGGCGGATTATCGAAGAGGCTGTCGCAGAAGCCCGCAGCTACCTGGAAAACAACCGTGCAGTATTGGACCGGCTGGCTGACCTGCTGTGCGAGCACGAAACGGTTGATGGAGCGCAGATTGAGGCTCTTTTCAACGAGATGAAAATTCAAGAACAACTTCCGGTGTTCCAAATCAAACAAGGTGTGTAAATGGCAAAAACAACTTGCCCAATAACCTGGATGGCCGGACGTGGAGGCAAGGCAGTTGATGTGATCAATCTGTCCAACCTGCCATATGAAAATGACTAAAATATCTATTAGGAGAACTGAAGAATGATTAACAAGAAGTTAAATTTGAGACCACTGCGTGACCGGCTGGTCGTAGAACCCAAGGAAAAAGAAGAGATGACAGCAAGCGGCATCGTTCTGCCTGAGACAGCCAAGGAGAAACCACAGGAAGGCACTGTATTAGCGGCTGGCCCCGGACGCATCGATGACCATGGGAAGCTTGTCGCGATGGATGTAAAGACCGGCGATGTGGTGCTGTATGCCCGATACGGCGGTACCGAAATCAAAATTGATGATAAGAAGTTGCTCATCCTCAAGGAGAGTGACATTCTAGCGATTGTGGAAAAGTAGTGGAGGTTAAACGTGGCAAAACAATTATTATTCAAAACAGATGCACAGCAAGCCTTGAAGCGCGGTGTTGATGTACTCACCAAAGCCGTAGCAACAACTTTAGGTCCTAAAGGTCGCAACGTGGCGCTCGATCATAAATATGGTTCGCCGACCGTGACACACGATGGCGTGACCGTTGCGAAGGAAATCGAATTGATGGACCCGTTCGATAACATGGGGGCTCAACTTCTAAAAGAAGCGGCCACTAAGACCAATGATGTGGCAGGAGATGGTACCACGACCTCAACCGTGCTGGCTTACTCGATTGTCCACGAAGGTTTGAAGAACGTTGCTGCGGGCGCGAATCCGATGCTGATCAAACGCGGACTCGAACTGGCGACCGAGGCGGTGGTGGCAAGTATCCGGTCGATGAGTACGCCCGTGGTCAATCAAGAGGATATCGCCAACATCGCATCGATCTCAGCGGCGGACAAAGAAATCGGAACCTTGATTGCCGGAGTGATGGATAAAGTAGGCAAGAACGGTGTGATCACCGTCGAGGAAAGCAAGGGCCTGGCGTTCGAGACTGAGTATGTCGAAGGGATGAAGTTCGACCGCGGTTATATCAGTGCGTATTTCGTTACCAATGTGGAAGGGATGGAAGCTGTCCTTGAGAATCCCTATATCTTGCTTTATGACAAGCGGATAAGTGCCGCAACCGACATTGTGCCGTTGATGGAGAAGTTGCTGCAAATGGGCAAGCGAGATTTGGTCGTGGTGGCCGAAGATGTCGATGGTGAAGCGCTGGCAACGTTCGTGATCAACAAGCTGCGGGGGACGTTTAACTTGCTGGCGGTCAAGGCACCGGGATTCGGCGATCGCCGCAAAGCTGTACTGCAAGACATCGCCATATTAACGGGCGGAACTGTCATCACTGAAGAACTGGGACGCAAGCTCGAGTTGGCAACGGTTGCCGACCTGGGCCAGGCTGCCAAGATTCACACCGATAAAGACAATACGACGATTGTCGCAGGGAAAGGCGACCCACAAGCCATCAAGGAGCGGATTCAGCAGATCAATGTCGAGATTGAGAACACGACCAGCGATTACGATAAAGAGAAGCTGCAAGAACGATTGGCGAAGCTGGCGGGTGGGGTGGCCATCATCCGTGTAGGTGCAGCAACAGAAACTGAATTGAAGGAAAAGAAACATCGGGTCGAAGATGCACTCAGTGCGACCCGCGCCGCGGTCGAGGAAGGAATTGTGCCCGGTGGGGGTGTTGCTCTCATCAACGCGATTGCGGCATTGGTCAACCTAAAATCAGAAGAAGCGGACATCCAAACCGGTATCAACATCCTGCGGCGTGCACTCGAAGAACCGATTCGTCACATAGCCACCAATGCTGGTAAGAATGGGGCTGTGGTGATTTACAAGGTGCGCCAAATGGCAAGGGATCAGGGAAACCAAAACATTGGCTTTAACGTGATGAGTGAGGCGTACGAAGACATGCTTAAAAGCGGCATCATCGACCCGGCCAAGGTTACCCGCAGCGCAGTCGAAAATGCGGCCAGCATCGCAGCAATGATCCTGACAACGGATGCCCTCATCACGGACCTCCCAGAGAAGAATCCAGCCCCGGCCATGCCTTACGGTGGCGGCGGCGAGTACTAATAGGGGAGAGAGGGAACTATGAGCAAACGACCTGTTCGAGTGATTATCGGGCGCGAGGTGCGGCTAACCGTACCTCGTATGATGGGAAGACTATTCGACTTCAAACCCGGGCACAGCTTCGTCACGCAAGAATGGTTTTATCCTGGTGAGCCTGATGAGAAAGGTGTTTCAACCAATACGACCCGGGATGAGTGGCGGTTTGGGACCAACATGGGAACCGATCTACCCTTGTTCTTCAATGCCGAGGACATAAGGGAAGTCACCATTCCCAGTGACCCCGAAACGATTCAAGCCTTTGAAGGGGCACCCTTCAATGTGATCATCCATGATCAGAAGCATTGAAACAAACAGTAATCACTAATGATTGATATGTTTATCAAACCACCATCGTCCTGAGGTGCGAATGCTCCTTGGCCGGTGTCATCTGACCAGGGTTAACCATTTCTGCCAGATTTAACGGCATTGAATGAGTCATTAAAAAAGCTCTCTCTGCCTTATTAATCTGCAAATGGTTTTGGGATTCAATTCGTGTCAATATTTTGTTCAGCTGCCAGCAGCCATTCTGCCTTGCGTAAGCGCTGGCGTTCGAGGGCAGACCTTATCCGTTTTTTTAAGACGATTTCATTGATCGGCTGGGTAATGTAATCCTCAGCCCCCGATTTCAAATAGTCTTCGAAATCATCAACCTTACCAGGGTCAGCCAGAATGAGCAAAGGTATATTTCGCAGGGCGTTATCTGCTTTTAATCCTTTGATAAATCCTTGAGCGTCCTGTTCGGGCAATGGTAATTCGAGCAGCACCAGTTCAACCTGCTCCTGGCGCATACGGTCAACTGCAGGTTGACCACCTTCGATGCAAGTTACAGAATATCCAAGATCTACAAGGTATTGAGCTGCAGCAGACGATGAATTCTGCGAAGAGCTGATCAGGAGCAGATTCCCATGCGTCGCCCGGTACATAATAAATATGTTGAGGTTATGATCCTGAAGACGTTCGTAATAGAATTGATCGACGCTTTGGATAGCAAGATAAACTCCCCAGCCGCCGATCGCTCGTTCTTCAATGGGTTGGGTGAAAAATTCGGGCGGGGGTGGGGTCCTTAAGGTCGGATCGTAAATCCCGGAGACATCGTCCAGGATGATTGTAAGTGAATTGTCGTCCAAGACGCTCCTGACCGTTATGTCCCCCTCTAAACCGGCGCGCTGATATCCATAATTTATGATGTTTGTGGCGATTTCATCTACGGCCAACCGCAGCTTGTAAGTCCGAGCTTTTTCGAGGCCGGCATCTTTTGCTGCCTGCATGATGAACTTCCCTATTTTTTCCAGGGAGATGAGCTTACCAGGTACAATTAATGGCTGCATTGAACTCACTGTTTTGGCAACCTCTCGTAGAATTGATGTCGAAATTAATCCCCTGATCCAGCAGTTACTTGACTTGCTTTACCTGGTCTAGCAAACGCTTTACTTCTAAAATGTGGTGTTGTTTTGTGGCGTTCCTTAATGCCTGTTCGGATTTTGTGAAGTAATTATGCGATTGCATTAAGTGTAGTTGATCGGTGTACCATTCTTCGTCGGTAAATGTCTTGCCGTAGTTTTCCAGTTCCTGACGCAAATCATTGCTACGTTTCCAAAAGTTTTCATCCCCCAGGTCATCCATATCGGCATCGGCGATAATCCGTTCCATAATATTGGTTGGCGATTGCGGGAGCCGTGTTGCCTGGATAATTCCACTGACTGCAGTGATTTGAGCTTCAGTGTACCCAAAATTGGGCAAAACCTCCACGGCCAATTGGATGCTGATTGACTCGTGGTCCTGCCTGCGGCGAATGAAGCCAATGTCGTGGAAATAGGCTCCGGTCAGCAGCAGGGTGTGGTCTTCGTCTCCTACTTTTTCGAGTGAAGCTAAATGGTCAGCAACGGGGACGACTTCATCCTTTGTATGCTCGAGGCAGTGGTAAGTTAGTTGGGACGATAATTCATGCTCCAATCGATCCAGTGCATAATCTCTTGCTTTTTTAAAGTCTGGCATTTTCTAAATCCCTGGCTGTCAATTAGATGAACTCATATCTTATCACTCTTGATACTCTGTCAATTATACAAGAGATTACTTTGCACTTTGTTGGTAAAAAAAGAGCGGTTTAACCCATTCAGTTTCCGGTGCACCTTTTATGCATAATAATTTATAAATTCCGACTGGCTCAGTCTTGCCTTTCACAAGCCTTGAATCGGCAAAGTCAGCATTAAAACCGTCCTGCACCTGTTTGTAGGTGCTCTCACTGATTAATATTGGCCAACCAAACTCCTTGGTCTGATCCTGTAAGCGAGCTGCGAGATTGGCATTATCTCCGATTATCGTATAGTTGATTCTCTGTTCCGATCCTAATAAGCCCACGAAAACCTCTCCGGTATTGAGGCCGATCCCCATCTCAAAACCATCCTTCGAACGGCCTTCGGCTTTCCATTGGCGGTTCAATTCGAGCAGCCCCTGGCGCATTTCTAAAGCAGCCAGAACAGCCCGGTGAGCGTGGTCTGGATAGCGAATTGGCTCACCGAAGAAAGCTACGATAGCATCTCCCTCGTATTTATCGACGGTACCGCCATGTTTGTGAATTATATTCGTCATTAAATTCAAGTAGGGGTTAAGCAGGGCAACCACTTCCTCGGGCTTTAACTTTTCTGAAATCGTTGTGAACCCGCGAATATCAGAGAATAGTATGGTCAGCTCAACCCTCTTATTTAAAGAGCTGATATTCTGGGTTTCAATCAGTTGGGTAACCATTTCAGGGGAGATAAAGCGGCAGAATAGATTGCGTACTTTCCGCTTCTCAATCTCTTGTGAAACCGACTGATCGGCAGCTGGCAGGATTACGCCCACAAGGAACATGATCGAAGGTGTGATCACCGTAAATTCCAAATTGAAATTAACAAATATTGCGAATAGGATGAAATAATAAGCTACGATTCCGCCGACCATCAGGCCAATCGCCAGGGTGGGTCGAGAGATCTTTGAAATAAACCAGGCTGCAACAGCTGCCAGAATAATTAACACCACAGACGTCCAGGGGGGAGCCTTGGTGAGATAATCTCCTTGTAAGATCGTCGCAACTGTATTGGCTACGATTTCTACACCTGGTGTTGGGGAGTTTGGAGAAAAAGGTGTGGGATAGTAGTCTTGCAGGGTCTCACTGGTTGCGCCTATTATTACAATTTTGTTGCGAAAAATATCGGGCGAATAATCTCCGAGCGGAACAAAGGCAGCTGAATATTTGTGGATATATGTTCCCGAAGGTCCGGCAAAATTGACCAGCAGCTCATCTTGATTGTTCAAAGGCACAAATTGATTGTTGAATGTCAGACCCGCTGGACTAGGGTTGCTGGGTGGATTAATGCCCAGATAGAGGCGCGCCAATTGAAAAGACCAGTTGTAATAGGTGTTGGCGCCGAAAGTCTCGTATCCTGTCACCCCGCGGGTGATGGCATCTTGCCCGTGGGTGATCTGGGTAATACCAAAACTGGTCAACGCCTTTTGGAAAATTGGCAGGGGTTGAGAGTTGGTCAGGCCAGTAAATTCAGGTGTTTGAGAAATCTGGTTGACTGATACAGTTGCTTTGGCATCTGCCAGTGCGTTCGCAAGGGCCTGATCGTTCGCTGGATTGGCAGAGGGGTCGAAAAGATCGATATCCAGGCCAATGACCCGCGCCCCGGCTTTATTCAGCCAATTAACGATTTGGGCTAGTTCAGTCCGAGGCCACGGCCAGGAAGTTTGCAAATAATTGAGAGAGGCATCGTCGATGGCGACGATCACAACATCATTACTCGGAGGAAGCGGGCCTCGCAGGCGGAAAAAAGTGTCCCAGGTCACTAATTCTAACCCACTGAATGGATTGTTAAATTTTGGAAGATTGCCTGCAATGACGAGGGAAATCAAGATAACTGCAGTAATGATAATAAACCAGTGGTGCCTGGCTGTGTGTGTTTTAAGGTTGAAGTCCATTAAATAAGTCTCAAATGTCTGTTATCTCGTTTGCCGCAATCCGAGTTTATAACCACGTCTCAAATGCAGTTGGCAATAGATGAGTTTTCCCTTGGCTAATATTCCCTATGGCGCAGGATAGCCTGATGTCGTTGGAACCGGCGTATTTGTCGGAGGTACTGGTGTATTGGTTGGCGGAACCGGAGTACGGGTTGCAGTCGGAGGCGGAGGGTTCGTCGGATGCGGAACCGTACGGGTAGGTGTGGGAGTGGATTGAAATTGCTGTGTTGCGGTTGGCACTGAATTCGACAAACCCGTTGTGTTGGACGTTGGAGTTAAGGTCACATTACCGATCGCCTGCCCAGGCGTGGTAGTGAGATTCGACGATAAAGTGGGTGTCGCGGTCGGTGTGTCCGTAATCGTCCCTTCGGTTGGCGTGCTCTCTGCGGTTGGCGTAAGTGACGGAACGGAGGTATATGTTGCCAGTAAACCGGTGATTGTTGGTACGATAGCAGCTGCTTCTGAGGTATTGTCGAGCCAGGCCTGAACATCTGCCTGGGTCATCTTCTGCACTCCAGGCAGTACATTCGAACTCGATGAAATGATCTTCTGTGCGGAAGTCATTTCGACATCGCCTGCCGAGTTTTCGTAGCCGCAGTGACCTTCAAGACAGGTCACGGTAATTTGATATGTACCTGGTTCCACAGAGACGCTCATATACGATCCTCTTACCGATGCCAGGCCTCCAGGTGTATTTACGTCCAATGAACCGCCTTTCAGAATGACCCATATGGTACCGATCTGAAGTTCGAGGTGGGTTAGTACTCCGCCGCTAACGGTTTCTTGGGATTTCAATGAAAATATGGTTGATTGTCCCAACCTGACGATTGACCCAGTCGACAAATCCAGCCGGACTCGACTTTGTTCTTTCGTTTGCAGCTGCGATGTTGAATTTAATAGGAATCCGTCGCTGACCGGATTGTATAGGCCTTGGGAATTGTTTTGGACTTCGACTGTTCCCAAAATTTCAGATAAACGCGCGCTGATATCCAGACCCTTCGAGCTTGAGGGTAATGTCATAACAATAATTGCGACTGCGATGACTAAAATTGCAATTATGGGCAGAAGGATGATTTTTCTGATTCTATTTTTCTTCATGTGACCTTTCGCCTTATTGCCATCATAGTGATATCGTCAAATAGATTTGAATCTGCCATAAAATCCTTCAGCTCATGCTCAACCCGGTAGAGGAGTGTTTCGGCTGTTGGGGTAGGGTTTGCCAGCAGTTCAAGCATTCTTTTTTCGGTAAACAATTTTCCTTCTGGGTTGTGGGCTTCGGGTACGCCATCTGTGAACAGGAATAACAAGTCCCCGGGAGCGAAGGTTAACTGCTTGGAGGTGTAGGTAATATTCGGCAGCATACCTACGGCAGGTCCGGTGAGCGTCAATCGATCCTTTACTCGTCCATTTGCATCCATGTGAACGGGGGGATTATGCCCGGCATTTATATATGTCAGCACGCCGCTGCGCGGATCGAGCATCCCAAAAAACAGCGTTACGAACATATTCATCTTGGAATGAATCTGGGCGATGTAGTTATTCGTCAGGCCGATGGGGTCCAGACCCATATCGATAAAGTCGAGCATCTGGCTTTTCGCTGTCATTTCTTTGTTCAGCGGATTGCTGCGGCTGTTCATCCAGCCGAAGGCCCGGATTAAACTGCGACTTAGTGCCATGAAGAGAGCCGCGCCTACGCCTTTATCACAAACATCTGCAATCACAAACCCTACCTGGTCATCATCGGTTACGAAAGCGTCGTAAAAATCACCTGCTACCTCCCGCGCGGGTTGAAAGTAGGCTTCAATTTCCCATCCATCCGGCCGAGGTAATATTTCTGGTAGGAAATCGGCCTGGATCGAACGGCCGACCTGAACATCGTGTTCGAGCTTCACCAGGCTCTCCTGGCGGCGCAGGAGTTCCTGAGTATTGAGTGCCACTGCGGCCTGCGAGGCAAGTGATTCGACTACCAATTGTTGGTAGGCTGTAAAAGGAGCGATTTGTTTGGTGGCTGGATCCTGAGCGTTGAATAACTGCATGACCCCGATTACATCGCCCAAGTGGTTCTTAAGCGGTACGGTCAGGTTTGATCGTGAGCGGTAACCCGTTCGCCGGTCGAAGTCCATGGTGCCGCTAAAATCGAAGTCCTTCGCCTTATAAATATCTGGGATGTTTACCGAATGGCCCGTAATCGCTACGTACGACGAGACGTTATGGTAATTTGGCTCACCGGTTTTTTCATCGGTCAAAGAAAGGGGAGGAAAAGGAATCTCCTTGCCGGTTGTACCGCCCAAGGCGATATTTAAAGAATTGGTAAGCATGATAGTAAACCTGAGTTTCTTTTCAGGAGTACAGATGTACATTGTCCCCGCATCAGCATTGCATAATTTCTTGGCCTCGAGCAAGATACGCTCCATGAGACGGTCTAGATTCTTTTCTGTGGAGAGTGCTATCCCAAGCGGGAGTATGACTTTCTCGAGGCTATCCCGGGTTTCTTCTAGTTCCTGGTCGTGAACGTGCAGACGATGTGTAAATACATGGATGATCCCCTGGGCGACTTCAATCCGTTCGTGGATCAATTTATCAAAGGAGGTCTTATCGAGCCGGAGGAGATCGGTATCTTCCATGGTGGTGACAGTAGCCATGCGTGGTCTTGAATCTAGCAAGGCCATTTCACCGAAAATACCATAAACGCCGAGGCGTTCAATAATCCGGTTTTCGTTATGCACTTGCACCTGTCCCTTTTTTACAAAATACATAAAGTCCCCCGAATCGCCTGCGTTGAAGATGTTTTGATCAGCTCGGAATTCAACATCTTCCAACCTCGAAGCGATTTCTTCCAAAGTTTCAGGTGATGTATCCGGAAATAACTGTGAATTTCTGAGAAAATCTACTCGGTCACCAACAGTTGAATGCACAATAAGGCTCCAATCGGTTAAGAAAACAATTAAATGCCACCCCAGTCAGCAGAGACCATCAAGGATTGCAAAGATCGGTCTTACAACGAACTATATTCGTCCTGAATAATCACGCTGTGATGGAATCCGGTCATTTCGATGGTATCTCGCACCGCTTCTTGGGCAGCGATGACGTAAATATCAACGTCCGATCCCATTTTTTGCTTTGCAAAAACCAGAACGCGTAAACCAGCGCTGGACATAAATTCCAGATCTTTCATGTTCAAGACCAATTTTTTGGGTTTCTTGACAGCAGCTTGTTCGACCGCAGCCTTGAACTCGTTGGCGACACTCGCATCGAGCTCGCCAAAAAGAGATATTTCTGCCGTTCCATCTTTCATTATTTTTGAGGTTACGCTAAAAGCCATGATATTCTTCCTTTCGCCATTTTCGTTTCTTATGATTATGGGTGTGATTATTTACCGATCAGGATGACCACAGAACGATCTCCGATCAAAAAGCCACTTTGATTTTCAAGTAATGGTTCGTGGCCGTTTTCCCAAACGTCTTCAGGGGTAGTGACGCTGGTATTAGCGACGACATGCCAGTGTTTCCCATCGGGCAGTCCAGGCAATTCGACCCAATGGTTTTCCCAATGCATATTCATTGCTACGTAGATATCGTCATCTTCGACCATCCCTCCTCGGGCGTGCTTACCGTTCAACATGAATGCCAGAAAACGACTTAAATCACTCCAATCGGCATTCCATGCCTGCATACCGTGCCAGGTAATATCCGCATAACCGCTGCCGATACGGTCTTGATTGCTCAAATGCCAGCGATTGCGGAAGACGGGGTGGGCCAACCTGAATTTGATGCAGTTCTGAACGAAGCGTAACAGGTCGCATTGTTCTTTAGAGAAATCCCAATCCAGCCAGTTCAGATCATTGTCCTGGCAGTAGGTGTTGTTATTCCCCTTTTGGGTTCTCGCCACCTCATCCCCCATGAGGATCATGGGGACTCCCTGGCTAACCAGCAGCATTGCTGCGGCATTCTTCATCTGGCGGAGGCGTATCGAATTAATTCCCGGATCGGTCGATGGCCCTTCCCAACCGCAATTCCAACTGTTGTTATCGTTTGCGCCGTCCCGGTTTCCTTCGCCATTGGCCTCATTGTGCTTATCGTTATATGAGACCAGATCATTCAATGTAAAGCCATCGTGACAGGTAATAAAATTGATCGATGCAGTGGGTCCCCGGCTGGAATACAAATCGGGAGACCCCTGAATGCGCTGCGCCATATCGCCGCTCAAACCCGGCTCGCCTTTCAAGAACCGGCGCAGACCATCACGATATTTTCCATTCCATTCAGCCCAACGCCCGTAAGCTGGAAATGAACCGACCTGGTAAAGGCCGCCGGCATCCCAGGCTTCAGCGATAAGCTTACATTTTGCCAATATAGGATCGAAGGCCAGCGATTCGAGCAGGGGAGGGTTCGACAGTGGATATCCCAATGGGTCCCGCCCCAGGATAGATGCGAGATCGAAGCGGAAGCCGTCGATATGATATTCTGACGCCCAATACCGCAGGCAGTCCAATACGATATTTCTGACGACGGGGTTGTTGCAGTTTAATGTATTTCCAGTCCCGCTGAAGTTGAAATAATAGCCTTCAGGCGTCAGCATGTAGTATGTTTTGTTATCGATCCCTTTGAATGAAATATAGGGACCATATTCATTGCCTTCAGCCGTATGGTTGAAGACGACGTCCAAAAAGACCTCAATGCCATTTCGGTGGAGTTCTTTTACCAGGGCCTTAAGCTCATCGACCTGCATGCCTAATTTGCCGGTCGCAGCCAGTCCAGATTTTGGCGCAAAGAATCCCACTGTACTGTAGCCCCAATAATTCATCAGGGTTTCACCTGTTTCGGGACTGGTGCGGCTGTTTTCAAATTCATCAAATTCATAGATTGGCATCAATTCGATGCAGTTAACCCCCAGTTCCTTTAAGTAGGGCAGCTTCTGCCGGATTCCGGCAAAAGTGCCGGGGAACTTTACGCCTGCGGAGGGATGGCGTGTGAAGCTTCGTACGTGCATCTCATAAATGACCAGGTCCTCCATGGGGATTTCCAAAGGCCGGTCGTTATCCCAATCGAAATCGTCGAAGACTAACAAGGAACGGTGAGGATAGACATCATCCCAATTAGGGGGTTTCCCCCAAACATCGCGGCCGCTGATGGCTTTGGCATAGGGATCGAGGAGGATTTTCGAGGAGTCGAAACGGTGGCCTTGTTCGGGATCAAAAGGGCCTTCCATACGGTATCCGTACTCGATATTTTCATAGTCCAGCCCGAACACGATCATTGCAAAAACATCGCCGATGCGAAACTCATCTGGAAACGGAATCTCGACCTTGGGTTCGTCCGCTCCTTTGTCGAAAAGCACCAAAGTGCAGGAGGTGGCGTGGCTGGAGTAGATCGAAAAATTGACACCGGCTGGAACAAAAGTAGCACCAAAAGGGAATGGTTTCCCAGGACGCAATTTGAAACCCTGATATTCGTGTGTTGGATATGCATCTACTCTTTCCATTAGTATTCCTTTTTAAGCCGAAAGGCTTTTTATGCCTTCATCCAGGGTTTCGAGGTAGGTAAAAAAGTCGAGAAATCCGGTCATCGCCATGGTATCGCGGATATCTTCAGATAACCCGACCAGGATCACTTTGCCGCTTTGGCTGATGATGGTCCGGTACATCACCAGGAGCATACGCAAACCTGCGCTTGACATGTAGGCGACATCACTCATATCCAAGATCATTTTCACATTTGGGATCGCAAGCGGCATTATTTGAGCCTGGACGGCTGGTGCACTATTGCCATCCAGGTCACCTGTTAATCCCACGACGTTCACATCCTTTATCATCGATTGAGTTACTTCCACGGGCCACACTCCCTTTAAACCACTAATTATTTACCTTGAACCGGTTCGACCCGCACCTTGACCCGTACCTGTTCTTTCGTTGCTGGCAATTTGACCGTCAGATTATTCGCGTCGAAATTATCATAGACCTGGTCATTGACCCAAACATTCTGAATCCTGATACTGCCCTCTGGCAAAATATCTGGTTGAACCCGCAACACGTTGCGTTTGAAACCGTCGGCCTTTGGCTTGAAATAAAGGTCCAGCGGCTTCTTGGTGATCAGGAGGTTCGTATAGGTTTGCGCCAGGAAGGCCAGCTCAAACGAATGGTAGCCGCTCATCGAATGGCTGCCTTTGAAGCGCTCAGTTCCCATCAGATAAGGTATGCCTGACGCCAGGACGTTGAAGAAAACTGCGCCGTCGTCGTGATCGAGGAAAAAGGCATTGTAGAACGACGATGATTTACGGGCAATTCGCAGATAATCCTCGTCCTTCAAAACACCATTCAAAATCAAGAAGGCCAGGATGCCCTGCTCCTGCTGCCACCAGGCTTTGCGGTCGTGAAAAGCAAAGCGATGGAAATTCTGCCCTTGTTTCAATTCTCTTTCCATCACATCGTACCAACCGCCGCGCTGCTGGTCTCCACCGATGGCAGGCATGACTGCAGCAATCTTGCGCGCCAGGTTTACATACTCTGGTTTTTCCTTCAGGCTGTTCATGCGCATCAGATTCCAGGCGATCTTCAGGTTATGACCGATGACGCCCCTATTCTGCTGCCACATGTGAGTTCTATCCGGCGTCCAATCTTCGAAGAATTTCTCCTGGACAAATGGATTTTCTGCATAATTTGGGAAATATCGGGAGATGGTATCGAATGTATATTCCAGCATCCGGGAATAACGTTCTTCACCGGTCGCCAGGTACAGGTTGATCAAATAAGCCGGGGCGTGGTCGCCGACAGAATTCCAGTTCTTCTTGCCCCGATTTTCCCCCAGGGATTCGCTGCGGGGATCCAGGGTGATCGGGTCGAGGTGCGAAAAATAACCGCCCTTGTTTCGGTCAAGGTAAAAACGGTCGAACAGGTCGATCGTCATTTCGGCATCGCGCAGAATCGCTGGATCTCCAGTTATGCGGTAGGTCTGGATAGGACCGGCCAGAGCATAGATCTGCTCGTAGGCAGGGATGGCGTCGTAATCGTCGCCAAATTCGGAGGCAAATACCTTGGTTTCACGCCGTCCTTTAACATCGATACCGTGGTACCAATAGACGATATTCTCGTCTGTATCGTAAAAACGCATGTGCTCTCGTAAGTATTCGGTGCCTCTTTCAGCCGCTTCGAGGTAGCGGTCGTCTCCGGTGAGCATATAGGCGGAGGCAAAGCCATAAACCAGCCGGGAAATCGTATCTGTTTCCTGGCGGTAATTATCGGTGGGCTTTTCACCAGTCAAACGGATGGTGGTGCGGTAATTATCGAAATTAACCTTACCATCCGGAAATTGCGCTCTCAGGTAAAAATCACCTAACTGCCTGATCTGCGTGACCCACCAATCCATTTTTTCGAAGACATATTCATCCGGTTTTCGACCCACAAAAAGGATGAATTGCGATTTAAAACTGGTTCCAACCTCTTCGGGGTAAAAGGTCCCGTATACAAATAAATAGCGTCCCTGGACCAACATATCTCGCATCGGTCCGGTTGAATCCTGGTAGGGGTCGCCCAGATTGCGTACTAATTGGGCATAAGTGTTCGACTTGAGGCGGACCTGGTATAAACGCCCATCACTGGTGCGCAGGCCAAATGTATCGCTTTCATGGTCGAAGCTGGTTACATATCCTGCAATCGTATCGGAAAAAGTAAACTTGATCTCGTTCATCTTGCATCTTCCCTTATTCGTCTACAAAACCCTGGCTGATTTCGACAATGTTGCCCTCGGGGTCGCTGATCCAGACGGTGCGCCAACCGGGAATGAAGGCATCAAAGTCGAAAGGTCCCAGGCTGATGTGAGCTTCAGTGCCCATTTCTGCTACCTTTGCATCCACATCGGGCACTTTGAAAGCGATATGGCGCCACTCGGAATACCACGGCCCATCGGCGTCGGCGTGGGGGATGGGACGATCTTCTTTGGCTTTGAACAGCTCCAGGTAAGCGTTCTCGTTTTTCAAGAACACGATCTGGTTGCCGTCGCCAAGCGGGACGACCCGGGCCCGTCTAAAGCCGAAATGGGTGGAGTAGAACTTCTCCACGACCATTGGGTCGTTGCAGGCAATTGCCATGTGGTGAAAAGCAGTGCTCATGCCAGTAATACCCTAGCCGTTGAGCTGCTGCATCAAACCGTTCTGGTCCCAGACATCCCACAGTTCGATGATCTTGTTGTTTCGAACCTGAAAGATTGTTATTCCCAGCATGGTGACATTTTTTTGGGTGGGCGGCATGCCGAAGAAATCTCCGGTATGCTTACCGGCTGCGGTCCAGCGAGTAATCACCTTGTCGCCCTGGATGATCGTGTCGTCCAGAGTATATTTCAGGTTGGGGAACGCGGTATGCATCGCTTCGACAAAACCCTTACCAATCTCGCGATTTGGGATCTTCTGGCCGTTGACGGTGGCGTGATATTCTTCTGCCAAGGCCTCTTCCCATAGACCCATCCGGTGATTGTTGTAGACTTCGTAAAACATGTTGACTGGTTGCATGACATCGTTAGACATTGGATAATCCTCCTGTAAAATTAACTATTGTTTGCAAGCAGGTTGATAATTGTGTGAGCAAATTGGTGGCAGTGAGCGCCAGTTCGTCCAGTTACTAAGTCGCCATCGACCACGACATCCTGGTCGGTATAGATGGCGCCCATATTCTTAATGTCTCCGTAAAGGTTGGGGTGAGCCACCACTGGCCGGTTGCGGATTAGCTCTGGTACCGGGGCGACAAGCCACATCCCATGGCAGATGATTCCTTTCAGTATGCCGGGTTCAGCAAACGCCCGGCGAATGAACTCGACCGCCGGCGCCAGTTTGTTAAGATCTTCGCTGTAACGCAGCCTGTCAGAGACGAAGGCTGAAGGGACGATGATAGCGCTGTAACTGCGCAGCTCTGTGTCGTCCATGTCCTCGAAACTCTGATTGCAGAAGAAAGGTGCTTTATATTCGTGGCCGTAAAAAGTAATTCCCGGCTGACCCCATAAACGGCTCATCCAGCGTACTTCCAGACCCTCTTCGGCAAAGCGGTGCTCGTAGTAGAAGATCTCTTTTTCGTAAAAGTCACTTTCTATAAGAATGCCTATTTTCTTGCCTTGTAATCCCATCCTGGTAACCTCTCTTTTTCTTATACCTTGCGTGGTGAATTACGCCAGCGAACCATCCGGGTACTGCACCATGCCGGCAAAGTGGATGGCGATCTTTCCATTCCGCAGAACCCAGCTATCAGCGAAACGCATATTTGCATCGCCATCCTTCGTGGTCATCCGTATCTGCTCGGTTATCATCAATGTTTGGGGGTTTTCGGTTTCGCCCCAAAAAACGATATCCGTTTCAAGACCATCGATGCCCAGAATCCCTTGCATGTGTTCGAGCAGCTGCTTCTTACCCTGATAAATCAACGGTTTCTTCATGAAGCTGCTGATCAGGAGGCAGTCGTCGGTATATTGGTCGAGCAAGGCATCGATATTCTTGTCTTTGATGAATTGGATGTGCTCACGATACATACGACCCAGGGGAGTGTTGGGTACATTTTCCATAATTATTCCTCACCTAAAATGAAATTAGCGGCGCGAGCGCCGATCATGAAGCAAGGCGCCACGGTATTGCCGCTTGTAACGGTTGGCATGATCGAAGCATCAGCCACCCGCAGGCCTTCGACGCCGTGCACCCGCAACTGTGGGTCAACGACCGCCAGCGGATCCTGGCCCATCTTACAGGTGCCAGCCGGATGCCACAGCGTTGAGCTTTGTGAGCGAATGAAATCTTCGAGATTGGCATCCGGACCCGGGACGAGCTCGCCAGCGTTCATCTCGGAGAAGGCGTTGGTTTTGGCGATTTCTCGAATCAGGCGGACGGCATTTAGGAACACCTGAACATCTGCGGGTTGGGTCAGGTACCCGGGATTTATCACAGGTGCATCCAGCGGGTTGGACGAGCGCAGGCGAACCTCGCCTTTGCTGACCGGCTGCACCAGGATAGGTAAAAAAATACAGGCTGGAACAGGGATATTCAACATCGGTGCGAGCGCTGCGGGTACGCTGGGGGTGAAATTCAACTGCAGATCAGGCGCTTCATCAGAGCTGCCCTGGCGGGTGTTTACAAACAGCGCATTTCCGGTCAGCAGGGTGGTATTTGGGATTTTAACTTTCGTTTGATAGACCACCGGAAGCTGCATATGATCTTGCAGGTTCTTGCCTACCCCCGGTAGATCGACTACCACCGGGATCTCGGATGATGAGACTGCCTTCAGTTCAGCTGCCGGGCCAATACCGGATTGGAGCAGCAGCTTGGGTGAGAAAAAAGCGCCGGCGCTGAGGACTACTTCGCGAGATACCCGAGCCGTAAACCTTTCGCCATTTAACACGTACTCGACGCCCACCGCACGATTGCGTTCGAACAAGATGCGCGTGACCAGGGCTCCAGTGTGCAGGTGGAAATTCTCCCGCTTTTGGGCCTGGCTTAGAAATATGGTTGCTGCGCTGGCGCGCTTGCCCTGAATGTCGATATGGAATTGCAGCAATCCGGCGCCATTCTCCTGCCGGGCGCCATTGGTGTCCCAGAAAGGCCCATCATAGCCAGCTTCAACGCAGGCATTCATGAAGGGTTCAGAACGACACACTATGTCCGGGCAGTCCCGAACTGGGATGGGGCCTCCGACGCCGTGATAATCAGACGGGCCGCCCTCGTAATCCTCCAGGCTCTTGTAGATAGGCAGTACTTTATCAAAACCCCAACCTTCCGCCCCCTGCAAATTCCACGAGTCATAATTGCGCCGGTTTCCCCGGACGTACATCATGGCGTTAATCGAGGTGCTGCCGCCTAAAACCTTACCCTGGTTGATCACCAGAGACCGGTTTCCCAATCCGGGTTGAGTACTGGTGGACAGAGCCCAATCGATATCAGATCCCCACAGGCTGACGAAGCCGCCTGGATCAGAGATAGCCGGATTGGTGTCCGGGCCGCCCGCTTCGAGCAGGAGCACCGTTGCGCCCGCTTTACTCAATCTATCGGAAATTACGCTTCCCGATGCGCCTGCACCGATAATTATGTAGTCAAACAATTCTTCAGATGCCATTAAATTTCCCACTTCCGGTAAATTACCAACTAAAAATAATTCCTACTATCTAATCATCTTCGAATTTCTATCTGACCGGCTCAGTTGCAGTGGTAGCCTTTGTAACTTCTTGCAATTTTCCGGATTCTCTGGCTTTGAGCGCTTTTGCTTTTACTTCAACCAATCGCATTGCGTTCCAGTAGACTAATAACACACTGGTTACAACCACAAGAATCGCGTGCAATGCCATCGGTTGGGTTGGCTGCCAGCCCGGCACGACGAGAATGTAATAAATGACAGCCAGGATAAAATACGTAATCATGCGGATCAAATGGCCGCGGATATCGGCGCTGCGTTCGATCCGTTCCTCGCCCTGGATCAACCGCAGTCGATACGTGTGCCAGCCGGCCATCAGCAGGTGGAATACTCCCAACATTGCGATGTAGTACCAGTAAGATGGGGGATTTCCGGCCAGGAAGGCAAAGTTAAAGATCATGAAAAGCACAGAGAAGCGTACGACGTCGAAGAAGAACACGGTGTAATCTAGTGAGTACGGAAAACGCTCGATTAACAGTGAGAAAGACAACCACACAGAAACGACGAAGAACAATGTTGCAATAAAGCTTACAACAATAAGGTCCTGGTTCAGATTACGGATGTCGAAATTCGGGCCGCTCGTCCAATTGAACAAGGTGCTTAATTTATTGAATACCGTGACCAGCATAATCGAGAAGAAGAACGTGATCAGCGTTGGTAGACGTTGTAAGTATCGTGCGATCGGGTCTGGATTCATAAAAATACACCTCCTTTCTAACTTGGCTCTTATCGTCGGCCTGGATTACAAAACCGTACTTTTTTCGTTGAATCCGGCTTGAGCAGCAGCGGGAATGGCATCCTTTTATTTGGGCAATATTGGGGAAATGCCATTCAATTGATGATGATCAGAACGTACTCGTTGGATCGATCACTTCAACTGTTCGATCAATCCCCAATCATCCCAATCCGCCCAGGCTTCGGTGATCTTATCGCCGACCACGTGGTACATGACCAGGCCTTTCCACACAGCTTTCTTGCCTGAGGCTGGAACGCCGGCAAACGCTGCACCGGTGTGGGTGCCGGGTCCTTCAAAACGCACGACCACTTTATCTCCCTCTCCCACGATCTCCATTATCTTGAGGGTAAGGTCCGGAAAAGCGGCATACAGCATATCCATCTGGGTATGCAGGCCTTGCTCACCTTTGATCGCTTCAGGGACAGCCGACCGGTCTATGTAGAAACCCGGTGCGGCGAATTGATTAAACTTGCTAAAATCACGCTCGACGAGAATCGCCTGAACGTAACCGCGTACGATTTGCTTGTTTTGTTCAACGGATGCCATAGTTTTATCCTTTATTACTTATCTTTTCCTTATGTGGATTGGTTCGACAAACCCTATTTGTCATAAACCAGTTTGATGCCGCCGATTTGGGTCATCAAGCCCATCACATCATTCTCAACCACAGCTTTTGCCAGCTTGCCTTGAGGCGTGAACCAAAAAAAGGTAAGTCCTTCAATCGAGACGTTTTTATTCGTGCCGGGCACGTTGCGCCAGGTGCCAACATGCTTAGCGGTGATGGTCCACCAACAGGCTGACTTCGTACCATCGGCAACAACCTCGTTAGGCACGTAGGTCAAATCTTCGAACACGGTTCGGTTGAATGCCACCAGGCGTTTAAAGCTTTCAATGTCGTCCGTGCGGGCAAACGACAGGATAAATGAAAAATGAGGGTCGATGATTTCATCAATCGTGTGGGTATCACCTTTGCTCCAAATTTCTGTGAAAAAAAGACGGGTGGTTGCTTCGTTTTCTTTTTGGCCCATATAATCTCTTTTCTTTTTAGTTTGATTTCTTAAGCAGGGACTGCACCAAACTGCGGTATCAGTCCCAGGCTATCCGGAAGTGCAAGGTAATCGCTTCAGCACCAGTCTGGGGAATAATTTCACCATTCTTCTTATTCCATAGTTCTTCCCAATAACGGTGAAAAAAAGACTTGTTCGTTTCAATTACCATCAAGGTTACCTCTTGAAAATGATCAGAAAGCAAATTGCTTACCTGGTCCTCAATGAGTATTAATTTGCTGGCGGGGGTGGAACAACCCCCAACTGCTGCAAGAGCCCTAATTCATCGACGTTTGCCCAACGTTCGACAATCTTGCCATCCACCATGCGGACGATGGTGGTCCCGGTGAAGGTGAGATGTTTGCCGCTGGGTGGCATTCCCATCATGCCGCCGGTATCCGTACCGGTCAGGGTCCAGCGGTGGACGACCCGGTCGCCGGTATAGACTTCATCGTCTATGGTCAGTTTGATATCGGGCATGCCATGGCGGAACATCGAGACGATCGCTCTAAAGCTGGCGCTGCCCTTTTCTGTCTTCGGTATGCCGCCGACGGTCGAATGGTCGTCGGCGTCGGGTGAGATAAGGGTATCCAAGACAGAAAAATCGCCCTTGTTCCACACCGAGTCGAAGAATTTTTCAGCAATTGCATTATTGGCTTCAGGTGAATATGACATTCGATTTTCCTTTCAATTACCTGGGGGTGGGGGGGCAATACCGAGCTGCTGCAAGAGGCCAAGTTCGTCGACATTGGCCCAACGTTCGACAATCTTGCCATCCACCATGCGGACAGTGGTGATACCGGTGAACGTGAGCTTTTTACCACTGGCTGGCATACCCATCAATCCACCGGTGTCTGTACCGGTCATGGTCCAGCGGTGGACGACCCGGTCGCCGGTATAGACTTCATCGTCTATGGTCAGCTTGATATCGGGCATGCCATGGCGGAACATCGAGACGATCGCTCTAAAGCTGGCGCTGCCCTTTTCTGTCTTCGGTATGCCGCCGACGGTTGAATGGTCGTCGGCGTCGGGTGAGATAAGGGTATCCAAGACAGAAAAATCGCCATTGCTCCACACCGAGTTCGAAGAATTTCTCGGCGATCGCGTTGTTTTCTTCAGGAGTCATCGGCCGGGGATCAGGCCGGCGAGCCATCATCTGGTTGTTCAATCCGAGCTGGTTAGCGACGACGTTAACACTGCGGATTTTGCCATTCCAGAATTCAAAGAAGTCAATCCCATACTCTTCAACCTGAGCGCCGCTGGGAGGGAGTCCATTGAACTCGCCTACCTGTTTGCCAGTGATACGCCAGCGGATTGCCACTTTGTTTTCGTTGGCGACTTCACGCTCGACCTCGAATTTGAGATCGCTGAAAGCATTGCGCATATAGCTGATGTAGCCGCGCAGATTTTCCTGGCCGGAAAGGGCGGGCTGGGTCGGCAGTCGGAATTCAAAATCTTGGGTTACGATTTGATCCAGAACTGAAAAATGCCCCTGGTTCAGCAGCTCGTCTAAAAAGCGATGGGCGACTGCCAGGTTTTGCTCCTTTGTGGTCGTCGTGCGCGGGCTGGGCATGATTCCAAGCTGTTGGAACATGCCGATGGTGTCTTCATGCCCGATCACCTCGACGATCTTCCCATCCTTAAAACGGTGCCAGCTCATTCCATCTATCTCAAAGTAACGCCCATTGGGGGGGATGTCACCGGCGACCGTGTGAATGGCTGATCCCAGATGGGTTCCGCCGCCTCTCCAACGCGTCACCACCATATCGCCCGAAGCGACCATATCCTTGGCATGGATGTAAAAATCAGGGAAGCAGGCGTGAAGCATGGTCACCAATTCTTTAAATCCATCGGGTCCGATATACGGCTCGGGATGGGTGGGAAGGGTAAAGACGAAATCTGGTGTGAGCAGTTCGTAAATCGTTCCCAGGTTTCCATCGGTCATGATCTCTTTGAAATAGCGAACCGTCATGAGCTTGTTATGGATTTCAGACATAATCTTTTCTCCGGCTGGATTAGTTGGAAGGCTTTTCCGGAGTTAAAGGCGGGAAAACCCGGGAGCGTATTTAAATGGCTCAACAGTGGCATTGTAAGTCGCGATTTCAAGCCCGTATGGATTCTTGGTAGACCGGCGAACGGTCCAACGCTGGGTGGCATCCATCGAGACTCGTTTGCTTTTGGCCGATGGAGCTTCCCACCAGCTGGCCTGCCAGCCGACAACAATTTCGACGACCGCCTGGTCGCCATTGATTTTCGGATCTACGGTTTGCACGTTATGGTCTTCATCAAAAAACAGATTGGTGACCCGGTCATACCATTTTTTAAAGCTGGCATAATCCCTGATATCACCATCAGGGAATTGCATGTTGAGACCCTGGTCTGCCAGTAACATGTAAATCTCGTCTAGTGGTACGTGGAAATCCAACGCCCGGAACCATGCCGCGACAAAAACTTTAATCTCGCCTGTGGAAATTTCAGACATTATCTTTTATCCTTCCTGGATGATTTGTAAATTATTCTCACTCTAAAAACCCTGCCATCATTGGCCGCATGTGGAGCCGATCAGTTCCGGGTGGGTATCACCTTCAAGGACCAGGTCAATCAGGAATGGCCCGGGGTGAGCCAGAGCCTGCCGGATCGCCGGGGCAATATCCCAGGGTTTTTCAACCCGCAGACTCTGCACGCCCATAGACCTGGCCATTTCGTGGAATTGGAGCGGCGGGGTGGAGAGGTCGAAACTCAACGGAAAATCATGTTTGGGAATTGTGCGTTCTTTCCAGTAGGCATCGATATTCAATTGCAGCAAGCGGTAGGAAAAATTGTTGCATACTACAAATTTTGCATCGATATTATGGCGTGCAGCTGTCCATAATGCCTGGATGGTGTACATAGCCCCGCCGTCTCCGGTGAAACCAATCACTGTCTTCCCAGGATTGGCTAATTTTGCTCCAATCGCACCGGGGATACCTACACCTAATGATCCTCCCCGGGTTAAAAATATTGGCCGGTATGCTTCGGAGCGAAATAACGCGATACCGGGGGCGAGTTGGTGAGAGCCTCATCAAAAATGATGGCATCTTCTGGAAGCTGAGTCATCAGTTCTTCCATGAAACGTGACATTTGTAGAGGTACATTCTCACGCACCGTCCGATCCTGATTGAAAGCTTGAGCCAGCTGTTTTTCTTTTGCTTCAGATAACGCCGCGAACCGGGACCCGGCCGCTGCTTTTTGGGGTGAGGTCATCACCGATTGAAGCGCCTGAGCTATTTTCTCTAGGGTTAGTTTGGGATCTGCTGTAACACCCAAAGTCACCGGATGGTTTTTGGCGATCTCATAGCTGTTGAGATCGATGTGGATTACTTTGGCATCCGGGGCAAAGATATTCCTAAGGATCGGGAAAACCTCCGGAAGCACGTAAGTGCCGCAGATTAAAACCACATCGCCCTTCGAGGTTATGGGCAGGCTGGCAGTACCGAACATGTGACCTGTCATCCCCTTATAAGAGGGGTGGCGGTAATTGATATTAACCTCGCCTGCGTCAGCTTCCCACACTTCGGCGCCTAGCAGCTCGGCAACTTGCGCGAGCTCCTCCTGCGCACCTGAATAAGCTACACCATCCCCGGCAAATATCACCGGCCGTTCGGCTGATGCCAGCATCAGGGCAATATCTCGGATCGTTTGATCGTCTGGGATAACTCGAGTGGATGGGATCGATGCGGGAAAGACCTCTTCTTTAATTGGCGCATCGAGAATATCCATCGGAAGGCAAACGTAGACAGGTCCCATGGGGGGCGTCGCCGCAATTTTGACAGCCTTGCGTAAGACCCTGAGCAAAGAAGAAGGATCGACCACTACTGTCGACCATTTGGTGACCGGTTCCGCAAAAGCCACCAGGTCTCCGGCCATCTGAGAATCCATCGCCAGGTATTGGGTTCCGGAATCTCCCCCGATCACGACCAGGGGCGAATGGCCGCGTTTGGCCTGGTAAAGGGCGCCAATGGCATTGCCAACGCCCGGGGTGCTGTGAAGCTGCACGAGGGTTGGCTTTTGGGTGGCGCGTGCATAACCATCTGCAGCCAAAACGGCAACAGACTCCTGTAACGTCAGCACATACTTCATTTGTGGGTACTTAGCCAGGGCATCCAGAAAACCTTGTTCGACAGTGCCGGGATTCCCGAACATGACGTGCATACCATCCGCAAGAAACTGCTCGAGGATGCCGAACCTGCCTGTTTTTTCTGGAATTATTGTTGCTGCTGTAGATGAAACTTCCTTCTGCAAATTACCAGCCATAGCGTTGTAAACCATGTTCCAGGTTCTGGACGATCAACTCTCCAACCAGGTGCGAATCCTGGGTCGACCGGCCAGTCAGGAAGGGATAATCCATGATGGTTGATAATGTGCGCCCCACGCCGCCGTGATACTGGCCATCCGGACCAACGGCATCCCGCAGGATCAATTCCAGAGGATAAGGTGGAGGGCCGATGTTTACATCGGTATTAAGAAATCCTGTTCCGTCTTTGTAGTCATATTCAAGGGCATGCCCGGTTACATGTTTTCCCCGGATAATGCTCTTGCGATCGACCCAATCGCGCGCAAAAGCCAGGCAAGCCACCCCGTAGCATTCAGCGGCAATCAATTTTCCGGCATTATAAAAGCCTAAAATGACGTCGTGCAGGCGTTGGTTGTTGACCATATCAAGGATTGGCCCGCTCCCGCCAACGAGAAGTAAAGCATCATATTTTGACAGATCTTTCCAACTCTGGTCCCGGGCTGCGTTATAACTTTCAAGATCCCTGCCAAAATTCGGAGAATTAAAAAAGGGCCGCTCGGGGAACCATTTTGAGAGGTTAATTGGGTTATCCAGGCGGGTAGATTCGTCAATCTTGCGAGTTTTGTCGGCGAAATATTCGTCGGTTACAATTTTATTTAATGGGGGATCAAAATATCCAGCCTGCATACTGGGAGGTAGAGCGTGCGCACGCTTGCCCTTATTTGTCATAAAATCTATGGAGTATTCATTCTTGTCGAGTACTTCCAGGGGACCTACCAGTTCTTCTCCCCAATAACCCCATTCCGATAGCACAGTTAATACTTTCTTCGTCATATTAATCCCTTCTTTATCCATTAACGAAACTATTAAAGCCCTTGAGAATATATATTTAATTGTTGTGTAAAGTTGCTTACTATTCAGGCAGAATCCCTACAACCCGAATACGCATAAATAATATCATCTTTGTCCAGTTAAACATTATAACAAGATTAGCTTTTGTTAATAATTCGAAGTCTGTGGGTAATTTGGGATTTACTCTTTGGGTTTGGTTGAGGAGGATCGTAATTGATCGATTTAAAACCGGAATATCCCCGTATTGCAGACCAATTCGATGGGGAAAGCCTGGTTGAAAATGCATTAAATCTACCAGGGCCCAGAAATAATCGCTATGACCCAGGAACCTGCAACCCGATTATGGTTCAGGACGGAATGAGTTCAGCAAAGGAAGATCTAATTCCCCCGAAAAAAACGGATATATCCTAGTGATTGTTTGTCATAAACACGCGCTTGCCTTCCAGGCTGTGGGCTTCCATAATGGCGATCTTCTTCCGCAGCTGACTGGTAATATCCGGGCTGAGCATGAAGATGTCTTCCAGCTCCGGGGTAGGGGCTGTAACCAACATCTGGCGCTCTCGGCCTTCGATCAAGCGGATGATCTCGAGTGTGTTGTCGATCTCGGCCCGGGTCAATGCCTGATATTCGAGCATGCGCGGGTCGGCATCTTGCGGCCAGCGTGGGCTGATCTCTGCGGGGATGCTGAAATCAGTGCTGTCGATGATATCCTGGAATTTCATTGCATGGATTGCATTCAAATACAAAGCATTGAGCAGGCGCAGCCGGTCGGCCAGCAAGACAAAGGATGCACTTTCGCCGGCCGCTGAGAGCACATCGATGGCAGCCTGGTTGGCCTGCATGGCGCGCCCGAGGGACTTGGCTGCCAGGAAAATGGCGTATGCGCCGCGGATGAAGGAGGTGCACTGCCAATTGAGCAGGTCACTGGCTTGAGCTTCGTCATTAGCCTGGAACAAGAAGGGACGGTAATAGCTCTTCTCCTCTGCGGTCAATTCAGCGGGGAATAACACGAAGGGGCGGTTTAGCAAACGCTGGTTCACGCTGCAAACGGTCAGCCCTTCAATATTCGAATCGTGAAAGTGTAACAAACCGGTGCTGATCTTATGCCAGGCTTCGACCAATGCATCTGCTCGATCCTCACCAGCGATATCGGTGGCCACTGATCGTAGGAGGGCAGCTCGATCGCGCAGGCCGTGGGTGGGATTGCGATTAAACGCGGCGATGACGCGGATATATTCATCATCCGCAACCGGCGCCAGGGTGAAGCTGGCAATCTCTGCCGGGGAGTCGTAAACAGCTTCGAGCCGCTCCAGGAAAGCCTCAACCAGCGGGATGCCTAACACCGGGGCGACCGAAAATTCCCAACCTGCATCGATCCAGGCGGTTTGCGCCCTTCCGTGGCGGTTCTTGAAATTTACAGCCATACCGTCTTTGAGGCTGGGCCAGATTGAGTCCATGGTGTGTTCAGCTTGCTTGAAGCCGATATTGGCATTGATTTCGACTTCGATCTCCCGCCCCACTTCACGACCTGCTTGTTGGAAGGTCTCCAGGAATCCGATGATACGCTCTGCCGGTGGGCGCGGTTGGCACCAGGCTGGGCCATTGGCGCCGTTATAGAGACCGTTACTCCAGCACAGGCCTGAACCGCTGTCGTTAGTGTGCAGGAAAACATAATCGACCTCTACCTGGCTGATTAGCTCCTTTAACGTCCTGCGATACAGATCCAGCACTACGGGCTGGTCGACGCAGGGGCTGAAATATTGATTGCGGGCGCGGCGTGGGTGCTCACAGCTTGGACCACGCCAATCCGGATGCTCTTGATAAACCGCTTCAGGCAGATAAAACGGCTCGCAGAACTGTACTGCTCCTTTGAGGCCATATTTCTGAAGGATCTCGCTGCGGGCTTTCAAGGTCGCCAGGTTGCGCTGCGCGTAATCCTCAGGTAGATAACTTTTAAGCTCAGGCGGAACGATGATCTTGAAAACTGATGTAAACAGCATGCCCCAATTGGGGTAGGGGTCGCTGAGATCACGTTCCCAGATCCAGCGGCTTTTTTCAAGCTGGCTGATCATCATATGGGTCGCTCCAGCGTCCCTGGCTTTTTGCACATCGCATTCGAAGTCGGCCATTGGATAATCGCTGGCATTAAGATGGATGGTGTTAAGGATGACTTTGCGTTTGATCATCGCGTCCCTTTGAAAACAAAGTGCTAAAGAATTTCAATATGCGGCTCGATGATGATTTCTGATTTCACCGAGTTGGCAACCAGGCTGTATTTTTGAGCTGCTTCCAGGGCACGCAATGTCCGCCTGCGAACCAATTCCGGATCTTCGCTGCCAGCCGCGATGCGTATAGCCGGCCGAAAGTGAAGTTCGGTGAAGGTTTCGGTGCGATCCAGCTCGATCAGCTTGGTGCCTTCAGTTCTGCAGGTATAGGAAAGCAGCTTGAGTTTGAATCGTTCGGTTGCCCAAATGAACATCAGCATGATGCAGGTGTTTGCGGCGGCAACGAAGGCATCTTCAGGAGTTAATACACCTGCTTGTCCCTGGGCGTCCGGAGGCGCTGAAAAGTCCATTTCCGGACCATTCCCCAGAATGAGATGGCCCAAATGCTCTCCCTTCCAGGCAACCTCGGTGTGGTAAGTAACCGTCTGGCTCATGTTTATCTCTCCTGATGGTTCCAGAAACGAGTGTATTCATCCAGGAGCGCGGCTTCGACCGTCGTTTCGATTTCTGGGTTGATCGTATTGTATATTTTGACCGTTTCCATTATTTCGTGGATCGTTTCTTGGGTGGGGAGCTTCTGGCCTTGACCAAAAGTCTCGAAAATTAAAGGCAAAGCCGCCAGGGTTATTTCCTGGCCAGCTGCTACGACTATTTGAACTGGTATGCCCGATCCGCAGGTGCAGGTGGCTGCTGCGGCTGGTGCATCATCAACATTGAAACTGCCCTCTCTGCGGCTCCAAGGCCGGTGTAAAAACGAATCTACGTTTTCGGCGACCCGTTCTGCAGTGTACTCTACCAACTGCATCCCAGCCGCATCCAATGTCCGCCTTCCTTGTGGCTGCTCCAGGCCAAGTTCCTCTACCAGGTCGGTGATAACGATCCCAACTGCGGGACGATTTGAATACTGTTCGGTGCCGCGGAAGGCGCAACGTTTCTGGCAGCCGTCAATAGCAATGGTTGGGTAGAACCTGGCAAATGCCCGGTCCCCTTCGCCGCCTGCCAGAAAGAGCGGCAGACAGATCGTGACAGTCTCGTCAGGGCGTAATTGTTCCAATACCCGTAAGGCTGCCAAGCGGGTGACCGTTCCTTCGGGTAGCTCCTCACCGGAACAGGCTATGATGCCAATTTTCTTCTGCGGCAGTTCAGGCATGGCTGCCTCCTGTTTCACCTGAGACCAATTCATCCACCACCGCATCGATCTCCTTGGCCAATGCATCTGCCAGTTTTTCACCACCTTCATTCAATTGGGCAATACCCTGCGGTTTAAAATCACGATAGCGGCGGAAAACTTCCAGAACGGCGAAATTTTTTGCCACGTGCCCGCCGCTTTGCTTTACCATCTTTGTGGCGCAGGCCAGTTTGCAGCCATCGATCGCGACTGCCTGGAACGTATTGACCGTGCGACGGGATTCTTCATCTCCCATGACGAGTAAAGCCAGGGGGACGAGTTGAGTCTGCTCAGGCCGGTCTTTATCAACCACCTGGTAGGCGGCATTTCGGCTGACGGTTCCAAACGATTTTCCGATGCCGCTGCATGGAACGATCGCTACTTTTTTTTGGATTGCTTTCATTTGTGTTTGATTTCCTCTTGAGCTTCTTGCTTCATTTTTTCGAAATAAGCAGTAGCATCGAGCAAGCGAAGCCGGTCGGTTTCCCAATTGCTCAATTCCACCGCGCACACCCAGCCTTCACCAAAAGGCTCCTGGTTAATGATTTCTGGGGTGGCTTCTAAAGCAGGGTTCACTCGAATAATATTACCTGTAACAGGAGATGATAACGAGATATCAACTTTGATCGTTTCGATGGTCGCAAATTCGTCGCCATATGCCAGGCTGGTCCCAGCGGGCTTCGCTTCCACGAAGGCGACGTCTCCGCTGCGCTGCTGGAGATAGTCCGAAAGGCCGAGTAAAGCCCGGCTTCCGTCAACTCTAACCCACACGCCTTCGCTACTAAAATGACAGGCCGGGTCAACCAAAAAGATAAACTTACCGACGGTTGTTTTCAAGAAAGCGCTCATTTATTATTTTCCTTAATCCAAGACTTGCATTCAATATACCAGCTTTTACTGCGCGCAAACCACTCAACATTAGCCTAGCTGCTCTCGGAAGAGCAACCATCCATTGAACTACACGTTTTCATGATCTGACGTCGTCAGATTATTCTAAAAATCGGCAGCAGATGTATGATTTATATCCTATTATCATCTATTTAATCAAAACGAGCGCCATTAAAACGAACGCGGTTTATTTTAAGGATAATCCCTGATGAATAAACACCTCCGCTTGCTAGTTATCGTAATGTTCAGCGTTTTCCTGGTCGCTTAAGCCCAACCCGAACGGTACAGTCCTGGCTTCCGGTAATACCGAGGCGATATCGATAAAAGCCAACTCAACGGAAAAAGCCGCCGCTTCACAACCACGCTCGGCTCCACCGGTGTTTTTCACCGTGACTGCGCTGGTGATCGGTACTCCCCCCAACGACTCGGATCTGGCCTGCTGTAAACGGGTCTAATTCCTGACTTATTTTGATGGCCTGTTGTAAACATCCCGGTTTTTCTGGTTAAGGCCGAACCAGAAGACCTGGGGGTTTTTCGTATTTCTCTGTTTACCAACCGGCGGGGGAAGCAATGGTGGACGGGCGAAGGGACGGGGCCAAACCTATACATCCGGACAGGTGAATACTCTCCATCCGGTAGAAGCGCGCCGTATCCAAAATTTGTAAACTCATGATGAAAATCGTAAACCAGATCAATCTCGCATCAATAAATATCGAATTTTCCAACCATTTATGAAGGGAAATGCACCATGTTGAAAAAATTGCTTCCGTTCCTTGTCGTGCTTGTGTTACTCTTACCTGGATGCGCCTTCATTCAGGATATTCCTGCGCGAGTCAAAGGCTCAGGCATCATTGCCACTGAAACTCGCCCTGCCTTGGATTTCACCCAGGTTTCTCTCGAGGGTTCGGCTGATGTCAATATTTCCTTCGGAGATTTCGAATCGGTCACGGTTATTGCTGAGGACAACATTGTGTCATTAATTGAAACAAATGTCCTGAACCATAAACTTGTCATTAAAACAAAACCTTTCATGTCCTTTTCTGCGACGAAGTCCGTCATAATTAACGTGACGATGAAGACGTTAGATCGAGTATCGATCAGCGGGTCTGGAAAAATTGATATTCTTGATTATGCAGGGGATGCATTCAAGGTAGACCTTCCCGGTTCAGGAAATATCAATATCAGCGGGGTCGCTAACAGAATTGATATCTTCGTTGGTGGATCTGGCAACATTCTTGCAAACAATCTACAAACAAAATCAGCCGTTGTGAACCTCCGCGGGTCTGGCAATGTAACCGTATATGCCAGTGACAGCCTGGATGCAACGATCAGTGGTTCTGGAGATATCCAATACAGCGGCAATCCGCAGATGGTCAATAAGAAAATTACAGGATCAGGTAACATTCACGAGTAATCCTAGAACGACCATGAATAAATTTCAAAAAATGACTTCTGTCTTTCTCGGAATACTGGTAATGGCTGGGATTGGATTCCTGGTAATCCAATCTCTCCGATTAAAGTGGTGGGGAGGGGAACAATTAGCTCCCCTCTTCGTCTTAACTCCACGTCAACAAAGTCGCCGATATCTGCTACTTACTCGAATTACACCGGCAAAACACGCCGGTTGAAGTGATTTTGAATACCGCGGGATTGAATAACCCCCTTTGATGATGCAGAAAAGGGGAATTTTAAGAAAAATATTCAAGTGAATTATGAACATGCGCCGCTTCTTAATTTTCGTTTTCATTTTTTTGACTGCATTCCTCCTGATTGCTGCCGGTGATCCCCCGCCTGCATCTACCCCGGTCGGGCTCAAAAACGAGCTTTCGGCTGCGCTTGCGCGCCGGCTGGAAACGAAGGCTGCAACCCAGGCGCTGACTATAGGTTTATTCACTCCCGAGCTGGACACCGCTTTCACCACCCCGGATGGAAAAACCGCCGTAATGTGGCTGGCGCTGCGCGATGATCGGGGGCAGATCCTGGCAACCGAGCCCGGCCTGGCCCTGGCGCACCTCTCTGCTGAGGGTTGGGAGGTGTTATTACCGGGAGATCCGGGGTGGGATGAGACCCTGGCATCCTTACCGGATGATATGCTGCCCCTTGAATTAAGTCCGGCGCCTGCAGGTGCAAGCTTGACTTCAGGATCGATCGATGCCCTCAGTGGTTATTACTTGCCTTATGCTGCCGGAACAGCTCGCTGGTTAGAGGGCTCGATCAGCCACTTTCAATATATCCCTGAATTAGGCTATCCATCCTGTACAATTGATTTCTGCCATTATGCTTACGATTTCACCGATTTATGGCACTTCCCTCTGTTGGCGTCGAAAGACGGGACTGTATTTGCCAGCCGTGACAGCTGCCCCGACGGGGGTACGAACTGTACTAACTTCATCGTCCTGTTCAATGCAGGCGATCACGCCTACCAGATTTACCTGCACATGTCTCAAGGCACTATCCCCGACAAACTGTCAAACGGTACCCAGGTCAAACGCGGCCAGTACCTGGGCGATACGGATGATACCGGCTACAGCACCTCTCAGCACGTCCATTTTATGGTTACAAACAGTGTCTGGCAGGGTGGAGATGGCTATTATTGGGGTCAATCGATCAATATCCACTTCGCAGATGTTGCAATCAATAACGGAATCCCGCGCACCTGCTATGAAGTTACCCATTTTGCCATCTATGATGGCGCCTCCGAGTGTTTGGGGAATAAATCAGATCCTCGCAACCCGGCTAACGATTGGTACGTCTCGGGGAACCAGGGCGCTTACCCGCCAACCGGATCACTCTCACGCCCAGCCGAGGGGGCAGTTGTAAATAGCGGCAGCAACCCGGTGATCGACGTTACTGCAACGGTCACAGACGACGTGAAGGTCACTGCCGTCAGCCTGGTGGCAAATATTAACGGGCAGTGGGTCGAGGTTGGGCCGAAGCTCAGCCAGCCCACCCAGGGTAATATATACGATTGGGACGTTGACCTGTGCGCTGCCGGGCCTTTGAATGGTCCCTTGCAGGTTGCCCTGCGCGCCTGGGATTACGAAGGCAATGTGTCCGAAGCGCTAAGTCCACGCGACATCCAGGTGGATCATGCCTGCCCTCCACCCACCAGCCAGCTCAAACCTGCCAAAACTTATAATTCAACTGCCGTTTACTTGACCTGGGAGGCGACAGATGCTGGGGCTGGCCTGGGCTCGTTCGAGCTGCAGTGGCGCACCGAGCCGGGTACGTGGAATGCTGCCAGTACGATTACCGTTTCAGGAAGCCAGCGGTCGACCTGGTTTACCGGCGATCCGGGTGTCACTTATACTTTCCGCCTGCGAGCCCTGGATGTTAATGGCCAGGCCGAATCCTGGCCGGCGGGAGATGTGGCTGAAACCAGCGCTGTCCTGCCTGCATCTTGCACACCAGATTTGTATGAAAAGGACGATACCTCCGTTCAGGCCAGGGCAGTAGCTCTCAGCGACCAGGCAGTCCGCAATCTATGTGGAGCAGCCAACCCGGATTGGTTCGAAGTAAAAGTAGAGCAGGTCAAAGACTATATGGTAAGTGTTGCATCGCAGAACGGTGGGGCTGCGGTAAAGATAACCGTCTATAGTGGAGATGGTGTAACAGTTGTGGCGAACGCGGCATCCCCAGGAATTGGTCGCAATGCTTTTGTCATTTTCAAACCTGAAGCAGCAGGCACTTATTACGTCAGGATCGAGCCATTGTCATCGAAGCTGTTTGGGACCGATGCTGTGTATGCGGTTTCGGTTAATGAAGTTAAATTGGTGTATTTGCCTTATATAGACCGGTAAACCTATTGGAGTTTAGACTGGGGCGATCGCTGTTCGCCCCTCCAGACAGAACGAGGCTGCCTTCTCTCCACTCGAAAGATGTGATTGTTTAATAGAAACGTGTATTTGGGCCGCTTCTCGAGCGCTCGAAAAAAATTTGTCGCACGCCCCAATTCCTAACTTCTCAAAGAAGCCCGGTTTGTGAATTAATCCCTTTTCGCGTTAAAATATAACCAGGCTGTACATTCTATAACCGGGAGGGCGCCATGCCATTGACCTTTGATTTTCCATTCGACCAGCTTAAAACGTACCAGGGGATTAATCCCAAGCCAGCTGATTTCGATCAATTCTGGGACCAGAGTTTGGTCGAGATGGCTGCGGTCGATCCTCAGGTTGAGCTGGTCCCCGTAGATTTTCGGCCTTCTTTTGCCGAATGTTTCGACATGTATTTCACCGGAGTGGGTGGGGCACGCATCCACGCCAAACTGCTGCAGCCGAAAAATCCACTTAAAATCGCATCCCGCAATTTTGATGTTCCACGGTTACGGCGGCAATGCTGGAGAATGGTCCGATAAGCTGGGTTATGTGGGCCAGGGGTACACGGTTGCTGCCCTCGATTGCCGCGGCCAGGGTGGGCTGTCTGAGGATACTGGCAGTGTCAAAAATACTACCCGCAACGGGCATATCATTCGCGGCCTGGACGATGCGATCGCAGGCGCACCTGAAAAGCTTCTCTTCCGCGATATCTTTCTGGATACTGCCCAACTGGCAAAGATCGTGATGGGCATGCCTGATGTCGATCCGAAGCGGGTCACTGCCACCGGCGGCAGTCAGGGTGGGGCGCTTACCGTAGCCTGCGCTGCTCTCGAGCCGCGTATCTTCCGGGCTGCCCCTGTTTTTCCCTTCTTGAGTGATTACCAACGCGTGTGGGAGATGGACCAGGCCAAAGATGCTTATGCTGAGTTAAAGGAATACTTCCGCTTGTTTGACCCAACCCACAAAAATGAAAAAGCGATCTTTGAGATGCTCGGTTATATTGACATCCAGTATCTTGCGCCCAGGATCAAGGGACAAATTTTATGGTCGATAGGCCTGATGGATACTATCTGTCCTCCATCCAGCCAGTTTGCAGTCTACAACAAAATTACCGCACCGAAGTCCATGACCGTTTATCCCGATTTCGGCCATGAAAACCTCCCTGGAGCAAACGACGAAATCTTCCAGTTCCTGACAAATTTGGGATAAGCGGCGAAACCCGGACCGAAATTCAAGTTTTCCGGTATTGTTTTTTCTTTTTGGGCTGATTCTCATTTATAATTAACCCCAATATTTATTTACCATATAGGTGTTCCCTAATTATAAAAATCACACCAGTTGGAGGAAAAATGCAGAAGGTGACGATCGAAACGCCGGCTGTCTACGGCGACCATCACGTCTTGGAAGTGCGTCAACGCTTATTGTCCTTGTCCGGTGTGAACGATGTTTACGCCAGCAGCTGTTTTCACCTGGTTGAAGTCGAATTTGATCCAGGGTTGGTAACTGAAGAAAAAATTCGAGATACTATCGGTGAAGCCGGTTATCTTGAAGATCTGGCAGTTTTGGCCGAATCCGGACCGCAATCCCCCAAACGCCAATCAAGCGGTTACGACCATTTGCGAGGTGCAGTTAGCTTTTCACAGGCTGTCGAACCTCGAGAACGCTCATCCTGGCCTTGTCCTGGAATGGGCATTTTAAAATCGGAGGGAAATCTCGATGCCTAAAAAGCGTACTTTCGCAGAACAAAGCGCTGACCCCGCCGCACAAGAAATGCTGGCCCGCGCTGACTCCTTGGGCCTGGGAACGGCATTTTCCCGGGCTGACGACATGATCCCCTGCAATATCGGTTCAGCCGGCATGTGCTGCAAGATGTGCGGTATGGGCCCTTGCCGCTTGACTAAAGACGGGCAAACTGGGGTATGTGGGGCAACGATCGATACCATCCAGGCTCGCAATTTGATCCGCATGATCGCCGCCGGTACTGCTGCCCATTCCGACCATGGACGCGATATGGCTTTCATCCTCAAGGCCACGGCTAACGGAGAGGCCGAAGGTTACCAGATACAGGATATTGCCCGGCTGCGGGTGACCGCTGCTAAGTATGGCATATCCATCGATAAGCGCTCTCCTGAAGCCATCGCTAACGACCTGGCTGATTTGTTCATCGCCCAATTCGGCCAGCAGCGCGGTGAATTGGCGCCAATAAGGCGGGCAACCCCAAAACGCCAGAAGCTGTGGCAAGAACACAAGGTCACGCCGCGTGGGGTAGACCGGGAGGTGGTTGAAGCGCTCCACCGTACCCACATTGGCGACGACCAGGATCCCGAGCATATCATGCAGCATGCCATCCGCACCGCATTGGCTGATGGGTGGGGCGGCAGCATGATCGCCACCGATATCTCCGATATCCTCTTTGGCACGCCCTCGCCGCGCCTTGGCATTGCCAACCTTGGTGTCTTGAAAACCGATATGGTCAATGTCGTCCTGCACGGTCACGAACCCTCCTTGAGCGAGATGGTTGTGGCTGCTTCTCAGGACCCGGAGATCATCGCCTACGCCCACGCGGCCGGCGCCAAGGGGATCAACCTGGCGGGGATTTGCTGCACGGCCAACGAATTGCTCATGCGCCAGGGAATCCCGGTTGCCGGAAATTTCCTGCACCAGGAGTTGGCCATTCTAACCGGCGCGGTCGAAGCAATGGTGGTAGACGTGCAGTGCGTCATGCAGGCATTGGTCGGCCTTGCTCATAATTTCCATACCATGGTGATTACGACCTCGCCCAAAGCGATGATTAAAGGCGCCACGCACATTGAATTTGACGAACATCATGCCCTGGCAACTGCCAGGCAAATCCTGCGGGCGGCTATCGACAATTACAAGAACCGGGGTGAAGTGCATATCCCGGCTGTGACCGAAAGCCTGGTACCGGGTTTTTCTCACGAATACATCAATTACATGCTGGGCGGTACCTACCGGGGTTCCTTCCGCCCTTTGAATGATGCCATTATGGCCGGCCGCATTCGTGGACTGGCAGCTGTTGTTGGTTGCAATAATCCCCGCAGCCAGCAGGATTATCTTCACACCCGGGTCACTCGCGAGCTGCTCAAGCAAGACGTTTTGGTTGTGGAGACCGGGTGCGGGGCCATTGCCTCCGCCAAGCTAGGGCTGCTTCTCGGCGAATCTGGGTTGGATCAGGTGGGTCCAGGATTAAGAGAGGTGTGTGAAACAATTGGAATTCCGCCGGTATTACACATGGGCTCTTGCGTCGATAATTCCCGAATCTTGACCGTCTTGACCCAGGTCGCGGAAGAGGGCGGTCTGGGTGACGATATCGACCAGATTCCAGCGGTTGGCCTGGCACCGGAATGGATGAGCGAAAAGGCTTTGTCCATCGGCACCTATTGCGCTGCGTCGGGAGTTTACGTCATTTTTGGGGGCAGCTCGCCGGTGGGTGGTATGCCCGACCGGGTTGCCGACAGCAGTATTGTCGCCCGCGCCATGAGCGCAGGCTGGGAAAAAAGCTATGGCGGCAAGATGGAGTTTGTTTCAGATCCGGGCGAAATGGTACGTCTTTCTATAGAGCACATCGATAAGAAACGGGCTGCCCTGGGACTGCCGGAATACGATCCGGGTAGGTTCGGTCGATCGGGAGACCGGCGCATGCTTGAACTGGAAAGCCTGCCGGTCGAAGAACAGCGGGCGGCTTTGTATGGTAACAGCCCTGCATAGATATTGTTGAAGTTTGTACCCAATCAAGAAATGCGGATAGATTGCCGCATTAACATTAGGATACATCATTTGGAGGATGCATGTCGCGTTATATAGCCACCCGAGCGATGCAAGGAGCCAGCGCCCTGGTCAGCGAAGCCGAACTGATGTTAAACAAGGCTTTGTTAGAAAAAGGTCCTGAGAAGAGCGTTGCTTTCCCCAACACAGCCTATTACCTCCCGGTAATTTACGGCATGACCGGAACCCCAGTAGAGAAGCTGGGCCAGCTGCTTCCAGTAATGAAGCACGCCCGCGGTTTGCTCCATCCCACGCCTGCCAACCGCCATTGGACGCCTTACCTGGGCGAGACTCTCGATTCGGGTATGGCGACCCTGCTGGCTGCTGAAACGATCGAAGCCGTCCGCTTCGTTTATGGCCAGCAGCCGGAAAAGGCTCCTGGTTTTCCTCAGGCCGGTGGCACTGCCTTCACCAGCCCGGAAGGCGGAGACGGCGATAGCGCAGTCGATGGTCATTTGAATGGACCTATTGACGATATCCGCCTGCGAGCCTGGGGCATCCAACTGGTTGACGGGCGTATGCCTGGCTTTGCTGCCATCGTTGGGGCGGCTAAATCCAATGAGGTTGCCGTGCAGATCGTCCGCGAGCTGCAAAAACGCAATATCCTCTGTTTCCTCTCCGGAAATGTCAATGGACGCAGCATCATCGATCAATTGATCGAAGAGGGCGTGGAGCTGGGATACGATACTTATACCGTCCCGTTTGGTCGCGATACGATCAGCGCCATCTATGCCCTGGGGTTTGCGGTTCGCTCTGCCCTAACCTTTGGCGGCTTGAAAGGTGGTATGGCCCGGGACATACTCCTTTATAACAAGTCGCGGGTATATGCGTTTGTGCTGGCCCTGGGAGAAGTCGATGATTTGAAGTACGCTGCCGCAGCAGGCGCGATTAATTTTGGTTTTCCGGTGATTGCCGATACGGTCATCCCCGAAATCTTACCCAGTGGAATCACAACCTACGAGCACGTCGTCAGCATGCCATTTAATGAAATTCAGGCGAATAATGATGTCGAACGGGCCGAGCGTCTGGTCCAAAAGTGCATCGAGGTGCGCGGGGTGAAAGTCCGCCTTACTGAGGTTCCTGTCCCGGTGCCTTATGGCTCTGCCTTTGAGGGCGAGGTAGTTCGCCGAGCCGATATGCGCATCGAGTTTGGCGGCAAGAATGCCCGCTGTTTCGAATACCTGGAGATGGCACCTCTGGACGAGGTGGTTGACGGCAAGATTGAGGTTATCGGACCAGGATTTGATCAAATACCCGCCGGCGGCCAGATGAACCTGGGAATTGTGGCCAAAGTAGCCGGCCGCCAGATGGAAAAGGATTTTGAGCCGGTATTGGAACGCCAATTCCATTATTTCGTCAACGGTGCATCCGGGATCCAGCACATTGGGCAGCGCGATATTACCTGGATCCGTTTCTCTAACGCGGCTGTCGACAAAGGCTTTAACATGGAGCATATTGGCAAGATCCTCCACGCTCGCCTCCATGCCGATTTCGGCGCGATCGTCGATAAGATCCAGGTGACATTGGTTACCGAACCTGAGCTGCTTCAAAAAGAGCTGGCCCGCGCCCGGGAAGCTTACGATTTCCGCAATAAACGCCTGGCAAACCTGACCGATGAAAAAGTTGATGAATTTTATTCCTGCATTTTATGCCAATCTTTTGCCCCCAACCACGTTTGTGTGGTTAGCCCAGAACGCCTGGGCCTGTGCGGTGCTTATAACTGGCTGGACTGCAAGGCTTCATATAATATCAATCCGACTGGCCCTAATCAGCCAATTAAATTAGGAGCCAAGCTGGACGATGTAAAAGGGTATTGGACCGGAATCAATGATTTTGCCCTCAGTGGTTCGCATGGGGTGGTCGAACAGATTTCTATGTATTCGATCATGGAAAACCCGATGACTGCCTGCGGCTGCTTTGAATGCATTGTCATGCTAATCCCCGAAGCTAACGGTGTGATGGTAGTCAGCCGGGAAGATCCCAGCATGACCCCTTGTGGGATGACGTTCAGCACCCTGGCCGGGATCGCCGGTGGTGGTTTACAGACTCCAGGTGTGATGGGGGTTGGCAAGTTTTACCTCATCAGCCCGAAATTCATCCTGGCGGAGGGTGGATTTAAGCGGGTGGTGTGGATGAGCAGCATCTTGAAAGAGACCATGAGCGATGAATTGAACGCCGTGGCCGAAAAAGTGGGCGTGCCTGACCTGATCGACCGGGTCGCCGATGAGCGTCACGTAACCAATGTAGATGAGCTGATGGCCTGGTTGGAAGAAATGAACCACCCGGCGTTATCTATGGAATTGATCATTTAATTTTAAAACGACTCTCGATAATGAGGAGACACATTTCATGCCTGTTGAAACCCCTGTAGAGAAATGGTCCGGCGCGGTGCGGACGGTCACCCTGGGAGCCACCCCAGCCGAAGGCGGTACCCGTGCCCATGGCGTGACCGTCGGTGGCGAGAAGGCTCTGCCGTTCATGCGCTTCGAAGGCGAGATCCCCTGGAAACCTGTGATTGCGGTTGAGATCAAAGACCGCCGCCCACCGGAATGGTCGAAGCTGTTGTTGGATGTATGGGGAGAAGCTGCCGACGATCCAGCAGCCTGGGCCAGGGCAGCTGATGCAGCCGGAGCGGACCTCATTGCCCTGTCCCTCAGCCCAGCCGGTGTAAACGGCCAGGTGACAACTGCTGATGATGCTGTGAAGGCGGTTAAATCCGTATTGGCTGCGACCGGACTGCCGTTGATCGTCTACGGCCCAGACCAGGCCGAACTCGATAACGAACTGCTGGTAGCAGTAGCCGAAGCCGCCCAGGGAGAACGATTGGCATTGGGAATTTGCGAGGACAAGAATTACCGCACCATCGTGGCGACAGCCATTGCCAATGGCCACCTGGTGATTGCCCGCTCCCCGATGGACGTAAACCTGGCCAAGCAGTTGAATATTCTGATCAACGATATGGGTCTGCCGCCCGATCGCATCCTGCTGGACCCCACCACGGGGGTGATCGGCTATGGCATTGAATACGGTTATTCGGTGATGGAACGTCTGCGCATCTCAGCGCTGCAGGGGGACAGCATGACCCAGATGCCGATGATCGTCACGCCGGGTTTTGAGGCCTGGAAAACCAAGGAGGCCAAAGTAGGCAGCGGGGTGCCGGTCGGATGGGGTGACTGGAGCGAGAGGGCGGTGAACTGGGAGACGATGACTGCAGTTGCACTGATTGAAGCTGGCGCCGACATTATCGTCGTCCGCCATCCCGATACGATCAAAAACCTTAAATCAGCCATTGAAGAACTGCTGCTGGTATGACGAATTTAGCGAATCATCGTGGAGGACTTAGATGCCATTAACTGGAATTCAAATCTATAAATTGCTGCCCCAAACGAACTGCAAGGACTGCGGTTATCCGACCTGCCTGGCATTTGCGATGAAGCTGGCAGCCAAACAGGCTGAACTGACTGCCTGCCCGCACGTTTCCGATGCATCCAAAGCCCAATTAGCCGAATTGGCCGCGCCGCCCATGCGTTTGGTTTCCATAAAAAGCAACGGGCACGAAGTCAAGGCCGGCAATGAAACCGTCATTTTTCGCCATGAAAAGACGTTCTATAACCAGCCGGGAATTATGCTGCGCATAGCCGATAGCGAAACGACCGATGCGATCCAGGCTCGAGTATCCCTGGCTGATGCTTATAAAGTAGCCTACGTCGGTAAAGAACTGGCGATGGACGGTTTTGCGATAGAGGCGATCTCCAATTCTGCAGATGATTTTAGCCGGGCTATAGAGGCAGTCCGTAGTGTGAGCAAAAAGCCGTTAGTATTAATTGCAAAAGATCCGGATGTGCTGGCTGCCGGGCTTAAGCATCTCGGTGGTGAAACTCCATTGATGTATGCTGCCACAGCAGATAATTGGGAAGCGTTAGCTGGACTGGCAAAAAACCACCCGGCATCGCTGGTAGTCAGTGCCTCGAACCTGGATGAATTGGCAGACCTCACCCAGAAAATCAAGGGGCGGGGTGTGGAAGACCTGGTATTGGATTTCAATGCCGATAAAATGGGCCCTTGGCTTACCCGCAGCGTACAAGTCCGCCGCCTGGCTCTGAAAAAGAATGTTAGAGCTCTGGGATACCCGACCATCGCATTCCCCGGCAGGGGGAGCGACCCGGCCCGGGAAGCCAGGCTGGCTGCCCAGGCGGTCGCAAAGTATGCCGGGTTCATTATCCTCGAGCACTTTCACCCGGCGACGCTGTACCCGCTGTTGGTTCTGCGTCAGAACATCTATACTGATCCGCAAAAACCGATCCAGATGCAGCCCGGTCTTTACCCGATTAACGATCCCAAGCCGGACGATCCGGTATTGGTCACCACCAACTTCAGCATCACTTACTTCAGTGTGGCAAACGAGGTCGAAGGCGCCGGCAATTCTGCCTGGCTGTTGGTGACCGACTCTGGAAGGCATGAGCGTACTCACCGCCTGGGCTGCTGGAAAATTTGACGCCGACCGGATTGCCAAAGCGGTCAAGGAGTTCGGTGTGGCAGACAAGGTCAGTCGCAAGCGGATCGTCATCCCGGGTTACGTCGCCGTGCTTTCTGGTGACTTGGAAGAGAACTTGCCCGGATGGGAAGTGCGGGTCGGCCCGCGTGAAGCCGTGGACATCCCGTCATATATGAAACAAGCCCTGGGAAATCCGGCATAATCATCCATTTCCTCTCCTTGGGTGCAACTGGAGCCGGGGAGAGGAAAAGCCGCTCATATCAAGGGCCGGCAATGGGATGAAGGGTCGTATTGAATACATTTCAAGTCACATTTAAATTTGCTGAGGGGCAGGAACCGCGTTCAGTCAGAGTAGCTGAAGGGACGCTGCTGTCTGAGGCGGCTCGATTGGCAGGTGCGGCTGTCTTCGAACCCTGCGGCGGGCAGGGCCGCTGTGGTCGTTGCGCGCTGCAAGTCACACAAGGTACAGTGCGCCGCCGCAGCACGTTACGCCTCTCCCCACAGGACGTTGCTCTAGGGTATGCCTTGAGCTGCCAGAGCGTGGTCGAAAGTGATCTGGACGTGCTCGTTCCAACCCAGGAAAAAGTGCAGCGAAGCCTGGCGAGCGACAGGACGGCTGTAGAGACGTTCGCTCCTGCTGGCTTTTCTCCCTGGCTGCAGCGCATCGCCCTCACCCTGGCACCCCCCAGCCTGGATAACCAGGTCGATGATTGGAACCGCTTGCAATCAGCCTTCCGCCAGAGCACGGGTCTTGAATTGCAGGCACCGCTTCATCTCCTGCGTCAGATGCCCACTACCCTCAGGCAGGGAACCTGGCAGGTGACTGCTATATTCGATTCCGGTAAAGGTGAAGGCAGTACAAGAGCCAATGCTGCCCACTTGATTGCTCTCCTCCCCGGCCATGCCGCGGTTGGGCAGCCCTTATGGGCGGCTGCTGTCGATATCGGCACCACTACCGTCACCCTGTGGCTGGTCGACCTGATTGATGGCCAGGTGCACGCTTCTGCCTCGGAGTATAACGGGCAGATCGCCCGCGGCGAGGATGTGATCTCGCGCATCATCTATGCCAGCCGCGACGACTCTAAACAGGCAGAGATGCAGAAGTTGGTCCTCGATACGATCAACGGCTTATTTGACCTGGTCTGCAGCCAGGCCGGGATTCGCCCAGACGACATATACGCGGCAACCATCGCCGGCAACAGCACCATGCTGCACCTGTTTACCTGCATACCTGCTGCCAGCATCCGCCTTTCACCGTTTATCACCGTAATTAACCAGCTTCCTCGACTGGCAGCCAGGGACTTAGGCCTGGTCATCCACCCGGAAGCTGCGATTGACTGCCTTCCTGGAATCGCCAGTTATGTTGGCAGCGACATTTCCGCCGGCGTATTAGCCTCCAACCTGGACCAGGCAGATAGTGTCTGTTTGTTCATCGATGTGGGAACAAATGGTGAGATCGTTCTGGGCAGCCGCGATTGGCTGGTAACCTGCGCCTGTTCGGCCGGACCGGCTTTTGAAGGTGCCGGGGTCGAGCATGGCATGCGCGCCGCCCCGGGTGCGATCGAAGAGGTTTGGATCAATGAAAATACGTTCGAGCCCGCATTTCGCACCATTTCCAGTGTGCCGCCGCTTGGGCTGTGCGGGAGCGGCCTGATTTCACTGCTCAGTGAGCTTTTTTTGACCGGCGTGATCGATAAAGCCGGGCATTTTGATACCACCCTGGCGACGCCCCGCGTCCGCCAGGGACAGCACGGACTTGAATATGTAGTTGTTTGGGGCACCCAGACAGAATCCGGTGAGGAAATTGTACTCACCAACGTGGATATCGATAATTTGCTGCGAGCTAAAGCAGCCATTTACGCCGGGTTTGACGTGCTCGCTGATCATATCGGTTTTTCCCTCGATGCAATCGACAAGGTACTGGTTGGCGGTTCGTTCGGGCGCTATATCAACGTTGAAAAAGCGGTCCAAATCGGTTTGCTGCCAGATATGCCCTGGGAGCGGTTTCAATTTCTGGGCAATACCTCTATACGCGGAGCCTATTATGCTCTCCTAGACCAGACTTCCCGCCAGCGCTTGAGTGAAATTGCGGCAAAGATGACCTATATCGAGCTTTCGGCCGATAATTCGTTTTATAATGCTTTTATGTCGGCCATGTTCCTGCCTCATACTGACCTTGAACGTTTCCCCAGCGTGGCAAAGCAATTAAAGCCGGGAAAATAATCCGAAAGGTGGAAGATATCGACCATGACGATAACAATCGCATTAGCAGGTAAAGGCGGGGTTGGCAAAACCACCCTGGCTGCCCTGGTGATCAAATACCTGGCGCAAAATGGAAGTGGGCCAATCCTGGCTATCGACGCTGACCCCAGCAGCAACCTCAATATGACCCTGGGCCTGGAGCTTGAATGGACTGTCGGAGATATCCGTGAGGGTCTGCTTGACCAGGTCAAGACATCTTTGTTGGCGGGCGGCGCAGCCATGGGTACGCTACCCGGCGGCATCACAAAGCGCGATTATCTCGATTACCAGATCCGCTCTTCCCTGGCTGAAAGCCAGGCGTTCGATTTGGTAGCCATGGGAAGATCGGAAGGGCAGGGCTGCTACTGCGCTGTCAACCACAACCTGCGCGAAGTCCTGGATACGATTAGCAAGAATTATAAATACGTGGTGATCGATAATGAAGCCGGCATGGAGCACCTCAGCCGGCGTACAACCCGGGATGTCCAGCACCTACTGGTGGTGAGCGATCCATCCCAACGCGGCCTGGTTGCAGCCCAGCGGATCGCCGGATTCCGCAACGAGCTGGATATCCACATCGAGCATGCTTACCTGGTTGTCAACCGTATGCCGGATGATCTGCCTGAAGCGCTGAAGGCGAAGATTGAAAGCATAGAAATCCCCCTTTTAGGAACGGTACCAGCGGACGACGAGTTGACGGCTTATGAGGCAGTCAGTCGCCCGCTGGTTGATTTACCGAATTCAAATCCTGCTTACCAATCAGTTGAAAAAATGATGGCAGCTATTTTGGCTGCTTGAGCGTTTCGGCAACCGCCTGGATATGCTCCGGGGTGCTGCCGCAGCACGTGCCCAGGATTTTGACACCCAGGTCGGCGAATTTCAACGCGTATTCTGCCATAATATCAGGGGTGACGTCATAGACTGATTCGCTGCCATCTGCATGGGGCAAACCGGCGTTCGGCTTGGCCATCAGGATCGCTTCTGGAACCGCCTGGCGCATCTCCTCGATCGCAGCCAGGTTTTCGGTGAGTGTACGCCCGCAGTTAACCCCGATTACGTCCACACCCAAGGCGCTAAGCTCTTTGGCAGCTTTGGACGGTTTGACACCCATCATCGTGCGCCCGTGTGAATCGAAGCTCATCGTCACGAAAAGGGGTAAAGCGGTGGCCTGGCGAACGCCTTTGATTGCGGCGATTGCTTCGTTCAAATCACTCATCGTCTCGATCAGTATTCCGTCGACCCCGCCCTCTGCCAGTGCGCCGGCTTGTTCGGCAAAGGCTGCAACGGCGGTTTCCTCGGTAAGATCACCCAAAGGTTCCATCAAGGCTCCTGTCGGGCCGATATCACCCAGCACGTAACCTTTTTCCCCCATAACTTCGCGTGCCAGTTGAGCCGCTTTGCGATTGATTTCGACCACCTGATCGCCCAATCTATTCTTGTCCAGCTTGACACGCGTTCCGCCAAAAGTATCGGTGAGGACGACGTCTGAACCAGCGTCGATGTAACTGCGGTGTAAGGCTCGCACCCCATCCGGGTTTTCGAGCACCCATAATTCAGATGGAGCGCCAACCGGAAGGCCGGCTTTCTGCAATTGCGTGCCGGTGGCGCCATCTGCGACCAGCACACCGGGTTGTGAGAGACGTTCTTTTATTGTTTGCATGCTATCACCTTGTGTTTAGCCCTTCTTCAATATGTCGCCGGTCTCGATCAGCGTTTCGATCACTTTTTCGGCTGTTGCAATGCTGGAAGAGCCCAGCCCGCAGCTTGGCGTGACCAGGCTGTGGTTAGCCAGCATATCCATCGTTATCGGTACCCCGCGGGCCTGCGCTTTCTGGCTGATCATTTCCAGGCCCTCCAGCAGGCGTGCTGCCAGTCCGGGGGCATTCAGGTCGAAGATTTCATCGCCGGTGGGCACGATTCCCCAGGCTACGATCCCCCCGCGTTCCAGGAAATTGTGCAGCTCTGACGAATAAAGCGCCAGGTTTTCCAGGTATCCAAAGGCGTCCAGATTGAGAATATCCACCTGGGTGGCCAGCAGAACCGACCAATCGGTGTTGGCGCAGCAGTGCACCCCACCCAGGGCACCTTCGGTATGGATCGCCGCATAGATTTCATCCAGGTAGGCAATTACTTGTTCGCGACTCAAGCTGATGTAAGCTGATCCGAAGGACGCCAGGTAGGGTTCATCAACGAAGATGATGACGTTAGGGCGCACGTTTTTTATCTGCCGGACCTGCCAGCGGGCGTTCATCGCCATATTCTTGATGATGAGATCAGCTAACATTTCATCGTAGAGACTGGCTCGCAGATTCTGGTCGGTTACGGTCAAACCGAAGCTGATTGGCCCGGTGACCTGCCCCTTAGCCCATGCGCCTGGGACGGTTTTGAGCTTATCCATCATCGTATAGAACCCCTGGGCGTATTCGGGCAGCAAGCCGAAAAAGTCGACCTCTTCGGCCAGATAATGGTTGTAAAATTCTTCCATAGGCGCAGATATATCTTGAGACGTGTCGAAGATGATTTTTTCTTTGGCTTCGTCGACAACAACCCCGGGCAGGGATGGGCTGTACTGCACATACATGCTCTCACGGTAGGAACGCCGCGGCAATTGTGGCCAGGCCGGGATGTCGATCTTATTGGCCATTTGCGCGCAAATAGCGCTTGCCTCTGGATGGGGAATACTGCCGATCTGGCTGGTTAAGAAGTGGGGGGTGAATGCCATATTTCCTCCTGTGATAAGTTGTTGTTCTGTGGGTCTGACCGGGTCTAATTATAATAGGATAATTTTATGCAGCAAAGCCAATTTCCTGCGGATGCTAAGTCAAAATTTGGGTTTGAGGTCTATCGATAACCAGGATTATAGCAAATAGGTCTGCATCTGCAGCTCCCGACCCAAATGAAGAGTCTTCAGCGAATGGTCATTCGGCCGGTGTCGTTAGCTGTCTTCTCAGATTTCCTAGCAGCCTATCAACAAAATCATTGGTGGAACAACCCCAAGTTGAGCTGAACCCAGGCAGAAAATATCGATACGATAGCCAAGATTCAAACACAGACGGCCTCTCGTAATTAGGCTATAAATCAAAAAGCGCTCACCGGCGCTTTTTGATTTAATTCTGATCCGTTGAAAACTCTTCCGGCAGCTGCCCGTTAAGCCTGATCCCGGTGAATTTGAAAACCGGCCCACGATTGGCTCACCGGCATCAACTCGAGCCGGTTAATGTTCAGATGCGGGGGGAGGTTGGCGACCCAGAAAATTACATCGGCAATATCTTCAGAGGTCATCGGATGAGAGCCTTTGTAAAGGGAATCTGAGGCAGCCTGGTTGCCTCCAGTGCGAACCAGGGTGAACTCCGTCTCTGCCATACCCGGTTCGATGGAGGTTACCCTCACGCCGGTCCCATGCAGGTCACTGCGTAAGCCAAGAGAGAACTGCTGAACGAAGGCTTTTGTCCCACCGTACACATTGCCGCCCCGGTAAGGATAATCGGCGGCGATCGAGCTGATATTGATGATAGCGCCTTTGTGTTCGATCAGGTTGGGCAGCAGCTTATGGGTCAGGGTTACCAGGCCGGTAACGTTAGTGTCGATCATCGCAAGCCAATCGTCAAGGTTGGCTTGCTGGGCGGGTGCGGTGCCAAGCGCCAGTCCGGCATTATTAACCAGCACGTCGATACCCTGGAATGCTGTCGGCAGGTTGGCTAAAGCTGATTCCATCGCTGCACTATCGCGCATGTCGAATGAAACAGGCGCGATCTTCTCAGGGCCGAATTCGTCGACGAGCTTCATCAAACGCTCTTTACGTCGACCGGTAGCGATCACTTGCCAGCCTGCTCCGGCAAACAAGCGCGCCGTAGCTGCCCCAAAACCCGAGGTGGCGCCAGTGATCATTGTGGTTTTTGTCATTCCGTTCTCCTTATTCAATAATAATTTGGCTTAGAATTGCTTTTAGGTGTGGAATAAAAAGAGGGTGTCGCAGCATACCAGATTTTAATGACACCTTTTTTCTTCTTCACCCGCGTTTTATTTGGCAGATATTGGCTCTGATTGTTTCATCAATCTACGAACATTCCCTAAACAACAAGATCCCTGCGGGTTTCGCAAATCACAAGCACATTGATTGGCTTGAATACCAGCATCAATATCATTTACAATCGAATCGCGGACCTCTTGGGTTGCATTTCGGATATCTGAAACTGTATATTTAAAGCAATAACAAACTGAAACATCACCTTGAGTTGGCTCTTTCTGGTAAACACGCTCTCGCAATTGGCTTGTTGTAATCACGGCCTTACTATCAGATGAAAAATATACAACATCACAAGATTGAGTGGGACAAAAATAATAATCTGTGTCCTGAAGCTGCCGTAAGGAAGAAGATAAGAGAGCCTTTACCGTCTGACCTTGAACTAATTTGCCTTTTTGACCACATTTTGGGCAATAATTTTCGGCGTCTAATTTGAGTTGAATAGAGGTAGATGACATTTCACGTATCTCACTTCCTGTTGGTGATTTTAACAGCAGTTATCGCTCATTCAAATTGATTTCCTTTTCTGAAAGTGCCAATAGATAACTCCCTGTGGAATTATAGCATCTGTGGTTGCCTCATTTTCACTCCAATTTTGTCAGTGAACATATCCTTAGATTCCTCACCGTAAATTATGAAAAGTTTTCAGCGATAAATTCATAATCGCTTAAGCGAATCGCGTAGTCCACAATGTAAGCCCTCGCTATTATTTGTTAAGAGTTAGCGCACTCCCGCAAACCCTTTTCAAAAGTGAGCCATTAGAACCAGCTTTGATAGTTGCTCAGATAACTGGTCCTCACGAAAACGCCCCATCCAGCCCTTCGGATGAATATGGTACGAATTTACATGCTAAATTTCAACTTGTCTTCGCATTTGCTGTGGAAAATCCCACGAATTACACAACCTTCGAAAGAGTGTTGAACTGTTCGTCGCTTAAATGGACGTTAGCCGCAGCCAGGTTCTCTTCCAGGTGCGCAACTGACGAGGTGCCCGGGATCGGCAGCATAACCGGCGAACGATGGAGCAGCCAGGCCAGCGCAAGCTGGGCCGGTGTAGCGTGAATCTCTTTGGCCAACTTATCCAGCGGGCCGCCTGCACGCGCCAGCGTCCCGGTCGCAACCGGGAACCATGGGATAAAACCCAGATTTTCCTTTTGGCACAATTCTAGAACGTCTTCTGAACTGCGGTCGGTCAGGTTGTAACGATTTTGAACGGTGGCAATCGGGGTGATCTTGCGAGCCGTTTGCACCTGTTCGGCAGTGAAGTTCGACACGCCGATCAGGCGGATTTTACCTTCGTGCTTTAAGTCAACCAGGACGCCGATCTGGTCTTCCAGGGGGATTTGCGGGTCAGGCCGGTGCAGTTGGAACAGGTCAATCCGTTCGAGGCCTAACCTGCGCAAGCTCATTTCGGCTTCCTGGCGTAGATATTCCGGCTGGCCAACAGGATGCCATTGATTGGGTCCGGTGCGAACCTGGCCGGCTTTAGTGGCGATCACCAAACCGTCTGGATAAGGATGGAGCGCGGTTTTGATCAGCTCTTCGCTGACGTAAGGTCCATAAGAGTCAGCCGTATCGATGAAATTGACACCTAGATCAACTGCCCGCCGCAGCACCCGGATGGCCTCGTTGCGGTCCGGCGGTTCACCCCAGATGCCAGCGCCGGTGATGCGCATTGCACCGAACCCCAGACGGAAAACCGGCAGTTTGCCTTCCAGACGGAAAATCCCGCTGGCGAGAGCCGGCTGTGTGATTGATTCAGATACTAATTTTGCCATTTATTCATTCCTCCAATCGTTGTTTTACCCATTTTCTTGTATTATTGAATATCAGTCACTGGTTATGTTCAAGCCTACCAGCTGTTCGCTCAATGTCCATAAATCCGAACGCGCTTTTTCATTGTAAGCTTGTGCGACCGCGCGGGCTGGGTGTTTTCCCTCGTAGTATTCACCGCTGATACCCTCTAACTCTGCGCCAACGGCGAGGTATTCGACTGCTTGGGCGCCTTCCTCGACGGTGGTCATCGGAGACCCGAAGTAATTGGTTTCAATCACCATCCTGGTGTTCATGAGGGAGGCCGGGTGAAGGCTGTTCACGGAAACATCACTGCCCTGCAAACGTCTGGCCAGGTCAATTGAAAACATCACCTGGGCTAGCTTGCTTTGACGGTATGCTCTGAGACCATCATATTTGAATTCCAGCATGACATCGTTAAAGTCGATAGGCTGCTGGCCAACGGATGCTACGTTGACGATCCGGGATGGCTTTGACTGTTTCAGCAGCGGCAGCAGCCGGTGGGTCAATAAAAATGGCGCCAGGTAGTTGACGGCAAAACGAAGCTCATAGCCGTCTTTACTTTGCTCTCGACCGGCTCCACGTGGGCCGGCGCCGATTCCGGCGTTGTTGACCAGGACGTCGAGGTGCTTCTGGTCGGAACGGATATCTTCAGATAACTGCCGGACGGCATCAAGCGATGCCAGATCGGCATTGTAATACACGAGGTTCCGGTTTCCACTGGTGCTGCGGATTTCCCGCAGTACAGCGTCACCCTTCGACTGGTTGCGCCCATGCAAAAGGACGGTCATGCCTTGATTAGCCAGATCAAGAGCCACCTGTTTTCCCAGACCATCGGTCGACCCGGTGATCAGAATGATTTTATCATTGTAGGTATTCATTTTTAAGATCCATTTCAGTAATTATTAAATCAGACCACCGCGAATCGGCAACTGATTGCCCAAGTGTTTCCTGGCTTCTGAGTATTCTTGGATTCACTTCACGAAATCCCCGCCTTTTTGCCAGGTTTTCCCCGTCCTGCAACATGAAAATGAGCATACCGCAAAAAAAATGTGTTGTCAAATTCGTTCATGGACAAGCTATCTCGAAGGTGGTCACAGACAAATTCCTGGCTCGCCTCGTAAACACCATAATAAGGTATAATTTATCTATATAGTGGCTGTCACAGACGGGGTCGACGCTGGTCGCTCGCAAGACAGGATTAATTTCCAACCTGAAAAGAGGCTGAATGGTTCAAGCCGGTTTAGAGGATCAAGAACTACTGGCTCGGGTCGCCGTTGCAGACGTTAATGCGTTGGAAACCCTTTACGATCGCTATAGCTCGCTTATTTATTCAGTAGCTCTCTTCATCGTTAGAGATTCGCCGACAGCCGAGGAAATTACCCAGGACATATTCATTCAAATATGGAACAAGGCAAGCCTCTACCGACCAGAAAAGGGGAAAGTAGTATCCTGGCTGACGCGGATGGCGCGTAACCGTTCGATTGACTTACTCCGGCGCCGCGACATCCGTCCGGAAGGGCACAGTGCCGAATTGGGAGAAGAGATGTTGGCATATTTCGCTTCAGACGGTTTAGGGCCTGAGCAGATGGTCGAAACCGGCCAGCAGCGAGAGTTAATCGTCCAGGCGGTCAGGCAGCTTCCACGAGAACAACGCCGGGTATTGGCCCTGGCCTATTTTTTGGGATGTTCCCACCAGGAAATTTCTGCATTACTCGATGAACCCCTCGGGACAGTAAAGACCCGCTTGCGATTGGCAATTATCAAATTACGCAATATTTTGGCTCCAGCCCATTTCAATGATGAAATAGATCCAAAAGCGAACAACCTGCGTTAATAACAATGAAGTGTCTATGACAATGGAAGATGAACAACAACACGTCCTGGATTGGCTACCAGCCTATAGTGTCGGTGCCCTGGAAGGAGAAGAGCTGCTCAAGGTGACCCAACATCTGGAGATTTGCGCTGCCTGTCGGGCCGACTTAGCCGCTTACCAGCAGGTCATCGATCAAATCCCTTTGGTTGTGCCGATCCACAAACCACCCACGCAAGTAAAACTGGCCCTACTGCGAAGAATTCAGCTGGCCCAGGAAAATCGCTTGAATTGGTTCGATCGCATGATCGAGCGGTTGAACCGCCCAACACCAGCGTGGGCACTTGTCTGTCTGGTAGTTATTTTAATTGTGGCAGTATTTGTAGGCGCCGGGTTATGGCGGCAAAACCAGCAGCTCATTAAAACCAACCGCACGGAATTTTCTGTGGTTAATTTGACCGGCTCTGTGGCTTCGACTGCGAATGGTTGGATTGTGGTTAGCAAAAACGGACAATCAGGGACGTTGATCGTTCAGGGCTTACCATTCATTCAAGATAACCAGGATTATCAACTTTGGCTTTTTCAAAATGGGCAGCCAACGAACGGCGGCGTATTCTGGGTGGACCAGGATGGATACGCTTCGCTCTGGGTGAATGCACCTAGGCCTTTAATTGATTACCAAAGCTTTGAGATTACGGTCGAGCCCTATGGAGGCAGCTCGCATCCGACCGGCTCTTCAGTCATCGCTGGGCAATTTCAGTAGACCGATCACATTTCGAAGAAGGACTTCTAGACCTGCATGAGGACCGCAACGTTCGCTTGCTGCGGTATCAGGGGGTTAAGCCCAGACGCAAATATTGTTCGCTGGGAGCTTCGTTTGCCTGCATCAGTTTCAGAAGCAGACCGGTCATCCGCTTTTCGATCTCGGTATCCTGCAGAGGGTGTTCCTGGCCAGGATCCTCGTTCAGGTCGAAGAGCATGTTCCCAAAACGGGTAGGATCCATCCATGGCCGCGCCGCAATTTTCATTGTGCAGCAGCCCTTGGTAAATGAAAAGGCCCCGGCAAGTTGGATATCCTCCAGCTCGGTCGGAGTAAACCGCTCGCGCATATGGGTGGGCATAAGTGTATATTCAAAAAGGGGAGTGTTTTCGGACGATTGGGATGAACGCATATAAACATAATGTCCATCTGTGACGTTGACATGTCCTCCGTGAATCCCGAACAAAACAGCTTCTCGAGAAGGCGCATTATTAGAGATAACGCTTTTCAAAACAATCCCTTGCATGTCCTTGGGCCGGTCCAAGCTAAAATATTCAAGCAGGGTTGGCGCAAAATCGATCATTTGAACCAATTGGGAGCGCCTCTCTGCCCTTATTCCACTGCGTGGGTCCCAAATGAAGAGCGGGCAGTGAGCCACTTCGTTATAGAAAGGGGGAGCGATTTTCGCCCACCAGTTGTGTTCACCCAGCAGAAAGCCATGATCGGTGCATACAATCAGCAGGGTATCTTTCCAAAGATCGAGCTCGTCCATCAAATCGATCACTTCACCCAGGTAGCGATCGCACATGCTCACCAGAGCTGCGTTTTCGAAGCGCATGTGCTCCACCATTTCCGGGGTTTCGGTCACCGGGCTGTACGGTGGCCAATCGAAATGAGGACCGTTGTAGGAATGCGGGTAGAGATTTTTGTAAGCCTGTTGGGTGAAAAAGGGCTCATGAGGGTCGAAAGTCTCAATTTGTAAGAACCAGTTGTCCTGGTCAGCATTGGTGCGCATGAATTCCATCCCCTGCCTGAAAGCGCGTGCCTGGGGCATATCCTCTTCCCGCTGCATGTAAGTGCGGTTGACCCAATCCTGGCGCCACATATTTGCAGGATGATTCAATTCTTTGGTGGTCTCGACCGGTATGTCTATCGGACCAACTTGCCCTTTCCAGGGATCCCCTTCCTGGCCGCGGTTGAACTCGAAGCTGTTATATCGGGAATGATAGGTGCTGCCGCCATCTTCCCAATAATGATTGTGATCGGTCGTCAGATGGGTATAAATACCGTTGTTTTTGAGCAGTTCCGGCATCGAATCGTCGAATGGTTCGAGTGGTCCCCACGAACGGTGCAGAAAATTGTATCTTCCGGTGTGCAGTTCACGGCGAGCAGGCATGCAGGGCATACTGCCAACATAGCAGTTATCAAAGGTGACGGTCCGATCGGCCAGCCGTTCGAAATTCGGCGCGTGAGTCCATTCGCAACCGTAAGGCGGCAACATGCGCCGGTTGAGCGAATCAAACATGACCATGATAGCTTTCATCATCTGCTCCAATGTATCGGTTATCGTCGTGACGCTGAGATGACCTGCCCAGCATAAAAATCATACCGGAATAATTTGTTTTTGACAACTAAAATGGGCTTGATCCACCAGCTTGAAATTACAGAAGGGTTTTGCTGTCTTTCGTTTCATTCCTGGCAGGTCTGGGTCCACTCCAGAGGGTGATGGTGGGCATTACAATTCCCAGTACTCTCACTCATAGCCTGTCACATTTCGTAAGAACCTCGAGCGTGAGCTCAAATTTGCATATAATTTCTTCCAGCGCGATTGGCTGTAAGATGAAAGCGCCAGAGTCAGTCCAAATGATATCAGAATCAGGGTCATTAGAAAGAAAAGTGCTTCTTCAATAGGGAGAGGGCCAACCCATAAGCCAATCGTTTTCAATGGGTTGATCTGCCAGGTCCCAGAGGATATCGCCAGCAAATCGGCCGTAGACAGAAATAAAAACAGAGGGATAACCACCAGACTGAGTAATCGACGGAAATGCCAGAGAATATCGGCGCCGAATGCCAGCTGCAAGGCGATTGGGGGTAAAGCCCAGATCAAAATAAGACCCAGATAATTCCCTTTTTCCCAGTGGAACAAAAAGATCGCAACCGCTCCTGTCCAAATCAAAGCGGTTACCAGTAAGCTGATCCACCTTAGCTTTCTGGGAGCATCTATCTTCAGGTCCGGTTTTGTCCGTCTGAACAGAAACCACCACCACAACCCGGTCGTAATCGTTTCAAGGACGAAAAATGTATACTCTTCGAGCGGCACCCAGCCAATCACCAAGCCGCTGATCAATTGCGGGTCGTACCTCCACACACCCGATGCCACCAGATAATTGTCCCAGGGAGTGGTGTAAAGCAGGGCCAGGATGACGTGCAAGCCTATCCCGACCATTATTGCTTTGGTTTTTTGAAAGCCCTCGATGGTTTTTTCTCTATTTGGACCTCCCAATGTCAGCAGAAGGAGAACGATCATCGGGGCAACCAGGAACCTGAGTAGAAAACCAAAATAGGTCACTGAATACTTCTCCCGGGGCGGTTAGGGGTAACTTTCATCAAAACGCCCGGCCTTGGTTCAAGGGTTGCGCCCATATGCGCTCGGATGGTCTGGTCCAGCAATTCAAAGTGATAGTTGTTAAGCAATCTGGCAAGCACCAATCGGACTTCTGCCAACCCAAAAGCGGAGCCAATGCAAGCGCGCGGGCCTCCCCCAAATGGAACGAAAGAAAACGGTGGATATTTGGGTCCGGCGATAAAACGGTCAGGATCGAATTGGTCTGGATTTTTCCATATATCGGCGTCACGATGGGTCAGGAAAATCGAATACAACACCCGTCTGCCTGCAGGTATGGTTGCGCCGTTCAGCGTCACTTCTTCCCTGGTCCATCGGTTGCCCAGATGGATAGGCGGATACAGCCTGAGGGTTTCTTTTATCACCGCATCCAATAAAGGCGGCTGCCATCCAGAAGGTGTTGTTGGAAAGCCGGATTCCAGTGCTTTATCCAGATCGCCTTGCAAGCGATTGTAAATATCCGGGTTTTTTCCCAGCAGGAAACAGACCCATGCCAATAGGGCTGTAGAGGTGTCATGTCCTGCAATCAGCATGGTGAGCATCTGATCCCGGATCTGGCTGTCTGTCAGACCGGCTGCGATCAAATGGCCCAATAAATCATCGCGGGTTGGCGCTATCTGCCGGGAGTGGATGATACCCAAAAGAGTGTCGCCCAGGATTCGCAGCGGATTACGAAATCCAGGGCGAGGCAATCGCCGAAAAACAATCCAGGGTCCAGGGGATATATACTCAATTGCTTTGAGCACCGGCTCCCAGATCCTGGATAAGTCCGTCCAGATATCTACCCCAAAAAGTACATCAGTGATGATCAATAAAGCCATCTTGCGACATTCGACCAGCATGTCGACAGTTTGACCCGGCTGCCAGGTTGCCGTGACCCGATCCACCTGATAAATTATTCGGGCGGTATAGTTTTGGAGCTGCCCGGGAGACAGCGCCGGCTCCATCAAATGGCGGTACCGGTCGTGTTGGTCGCCATCGACGACGAGGACACCTTCGTGCAGTAAGCCGGCAACGGGGTCGCCCTCGATTCGCCATTTGAACTTATCCCTTTCTGTCACCAATATCTGGCGGTTTGATTCAGGTCCGGCGCTGAAAATTGCTTTGAAACCAGGCAAAGGCACTTCGAAGGTTTTTCCCAGGCGCGAATATAAAACTTGTAGAACTGCCAGGATCGATTTTTCCCTAAAAAAACCGTTCAAAATCATCCGGAATGTTTTCCAGTCGATTTTCATAACAGAGTCAGTCTTCAACCCTTACCGGTTGTGGCACCATTTCTAGTTGGTTCATTTTGATGATTGCTGGGTGGTTGATGATGGTCCTCCAGACATACAGGCTGAGTCCGCCTAGAATGATGCCACCAAACACACCGGGAGCCCAGGTTCCCAGGCTGCCCAAAAGCACTCCACCCAGCATAGGAGCGAATAAACGTGTCAGGCTGTCGATCGAACCTGCCAGCCCCAGGATTCCTCCGGTCTCAAGAGGATTAACGGTACGGGTCAAGGTTGAAGAAAGCAAGGTGGTTAATAATCCTCCCGCTACCGACGCCGGGGCCAATATGATCATGAGCGAGATGACAGAAGGAACCAGAGCCCAACCCAGCAGCGATAAGGCCATAATGGCGACACTGGCGCCGATCAGAACGTCTTCACGTACCCGGTTGATCAGGCGTCCAACCAGGAAACCTTGGGTGAACACAGATAGAACGCCGACATAAGTGAGGATATAGCCGGTTTGGGTGGCGGTCAACTCGAAACGAGTTAATGCGTATAGGGAAAAGATGGTCTGGAAAATGGAAAATGCCAGCCCAAAAAAGAAACGTGTAATGAGCAAAGAACCGGTGAATGGCCGGCGGATTGCTGCGAGCATGGATACCAGATCGATAACCGGTTTATTAATAGATTGGGTGGAGCGGTTTTCCACCGGCAGTGATTCGGGAAGCCAGAGTGCAACCAGTAACAGGTTGACTAGGGCTAATCCAGCAGCAGTGAAGGCCGGGACAGAATAGCCCCATTGGCTCAATAATCCCCCGACGACCGGGCCGATGATAAAACCCAGGCCGAATGCTGCTCCAATGATTCCCAAACTCCGAGTGCGGCCCTTGGCATCGGTCACATCGGTAATATAAGCCTGGGCGACAGTCAGGTTTCCGCCAGTGAATCCGTCAATGATCCGGCTTACGAAAAGCATCCAAATAGACCGGGCAAAACCCAGCAATAAGAACCCGGCAAACGTCCCCAAAACACTGACCAGCAAGATTGGACGGCGGCCAAACCGGTCAGAAAGACGCCCGAGTAGCGGTGCACCAAACAGTTGGGCAGCGGCATAGGAGGCAACCAAAAAACCGGTAATTGCTGCATTGGCACCAAACGTATCGGCATAATAAGGCAGCAGCGGAAGAATCAAGCTGAAACCGAGCAGGTCGAGAAATACAATAAGAAATATCGATGCAAGTTTTTTATTACTTTTAATCATTTGTGTTATACCTGATAATAAGATATCTATCCAAAGAAGATTTTCTTCGGAGGGTGAATGTATTGTTAGGCCTGTCTCAAATATTAGCTATTTTTCGATCGGCGGTACGAAGGCTTCGATTTGAGCGTATTCTCCTGGGGCGAGGCGGGATCCGGGAAACATTTGCATCCAGATCAATTTGCCAATCATTCTCATAGCGCGCAGGCCGCGCATCCAGCGGTGCTCAACAAAAGGTTTGCGGTTGCTCGCTAGCAGCTCAACCAGCTCGGCTGCGGGGACAGCCGGAGGGATTCCCAGGGCCTCAAGCACCATGGGCATGCTTTTCATCTGTTCTTTGACCGTATCGCCAACCACTTCATGTATGTCGAGCATATCGGTCAGCATCATCCCGGGACTGAAGGCGACTATCTGAACGCCTGACTCCTTATGTTCCTCTGCCAGCGTGCGTGTGAACTCGGTAACCCATGCTTTTGATGAAGCGTATAACCCGGAGGGTGAGCTGGCCTGCAGGTTCGATCCACGCCCATAAATATTTACCAGGGTGCCTGATTTTCGCTTTTGCATATAAAACATGGCGGTTTGAGTGCCATGATACACCCCCAGGCAGTTCGTTTTGAAAGTCTTAAGGGCTTCATCGGGTGAGAAATCGATGATTCCTCCCGCAGATGGGGTGTACCCGGCGTTATTAATCCAGATATCGATTGGACCAATTTCGCTTGTAACGAACTTGCCAAGGGCGTAAACCTGTTCGGCAATGGTTACATCACAAGCCAGTCCCTTGACTTTGCCTGATGATGATCTTGATGATAATGAAGCAACGACCCCATCGACTGTTGCCTGTGAACGGCCGGAAATGACCACGATCGCTCCGGCTCTTAGCAGTTCTGTAGCAATTGCATAACCAAACCCGCGGGTTGATCCGGTGATCACCGCAACTTTATTTTGAAGACTTCCCATTTTTCTCTCCATAATATTATGATTCGATCTCAGAAGACATGGTCCTCTGCAGCCTGGGCCTGAACAAGGTTGAGATCCAATTTCCGAATAAATAGATGCCGTAAAGGAGAAAGATAACTGAATAATCCAGGATCGGGATCCGGACGATTTCGTGGATGCTGGTCAAACGACCCATGAGGGTATACGTCACCACCACGAGTGCAATAAATCCTGCGGCAATCAAACGCTTCGCCCACGTACCCAGTCCTAAACCATACATCTGGGTCAGAACTACCATCGCTCCAAATCCGAAGGCAAACATTGGCCATAGCCCTGTTCCCTGGAAAATCGCGACCACAGTGCCATGGATCAAGACGAAGACTTCAAGTATGAAGGTCCACACCCGGTTGAGATGTGCCCGGTTGAAAATCAGCGCAGATTGGACGAAGAGCATAAACATGTAAAAGAAACCGGCCAGGTGGCCAATTGTTCCAGCTGTCGGGTGGTACCAGAAGGTATAGATGATCGCCCAAGAAAACAGGTAGCCGTGGTATTCCCTCACGATTTTCATGAAACGTTGGTGGAACTTAATCTTCTTGCCGAAAACGAGGCCGCGGCGAGGTGTTTCCAAAATGATGACTACCATCAGGAGTAAGGCAACCGAACCCAGGGCAGATAATTCTGGAACATCCTGGGCCAATCCATCGAACCACAGGTGAGACTGCACCCAATGCAGGATAATAAAGCCGACATTCGTGGCGATCATGGCCCAGTTATACCAGCGGAAGTTAGCGCTATATTTAGGTTTTTGACGTTTTGCCTGGAAAATAATTGCCCATGCGATCAGGTTGTGTAACAGATAGCCGCCCCAGGCTGTCAGGTGGGAAATGGTAGTGGGATCGACCAAACGCCAGGGGTAAGCAAATGGGACGGTCTTACCGATGATCGTAAAGTGCGATAAACCGGCAGCGGTTGCGGCAATGACCACCGTAAAAAGGGCTGATACTAATCCACCGATCAACAGGGTGGTGCGGATTGAATTTCTTTGGATTCTGTTTTCCATTATGTGATTATTCCATCAATAATTGCGATAGTAAACCTGGAGATCAAACCAGGCTGGTGATCCAATCCGGAATGACGCCGGCATCCGCGCCTAAAACGTGTTGGACGGCCTGTTTATAGATTGAGAGGTATTTCTTCAGCCAACCGAGAGGGATATTGAGTTGGAGTAGCCGCTTGTTAAGCCATTCGATCTCTGAAACCAGTGCATCGTGGTTATCCAGCTCGAGAGCCGCAGCCAGGTCATCCCCGAAGAATGCGTTTGCCATGGATATCTGTTCAATAGAGGGTCCATCTGGATGGGATTGTGCAATTACTTCAGCATCAATCCATGGGCGTTTGCGGATAAATTCGGGTATAACCATGGCGTTAGGCAAGCCCTGAGGAACATCGATGTCAATCGATTGGTGAACGCCGGCAAGAACCTCGACCTGGTGGACCGATGCTTCAATGGTCTCGCCTAAAAACAGGGCGGGTATGCGTCTACGCAGACTAGGGTTGCGGTTAAAAATATAGCCACCGAAACCGACGAGCACCTCGATTCCCTGCAGCACAGAAGCCATTTGCGCTAACGTTGCCGCCGTGGTCAGCCGCTGGGCTGCTAATACCACCAGGGCAGGTTTCACCGCTGAGACGGCCTCGAGCATGCGGTCTTTGGGGACATCTGCACCCAGGTAAACCAACCGAAACCCCCTGCGCCGTAAAAACAACCCCATCAAGAGCGCCGGGATGGTATGCCATTCTCCAGGGGGGCAAGCGACCATGATTGATTGGGAGCGAGTGGGAGCCGGGGCAGAGGAAATCAGAGCTTCAATACGGCGTGAAGCCAGGTTTGAAGTGAAATGCTCCTGCTGGACAGAGATCCTGCCTCGATACCATTCTTCTCCAAATTGGCTCAACCCGTGCTGGAAGAATTCACGACAAACCATTTCGACCGGGTAGATGCTGAATGCCTGGTCGAGGACCTGCCCGGCTGAGCTTTCATCGAAACGCAGGCAGGCCTGTTTCCATTGATTGCGCAAAAAATCGATCTGGTCAGCCCCGGCAATCGTTGTATTGCCAGGCTGCATGGCTCCAACCTGGGCAAACCCCACCAGCGGGTCCAACCCTTGCCCAGCCAATTCTTTCCAGCGCCCTGCGGCCTGGCTGATGCTAAGGCCTTCTTCCTGGCGGGCCTGCAGCCACTTCAACATGGCAATGTCATATTGTGAATAAAGCCGGTGACCCCCTGGCGACCTTTGCGGTTGGGGCAATCCATACCGGCGCTCCCAGGCGTGCAACACGTCGGGAGAAAGACCAGTTTCGTGCGCTACTGCTTTCAAATTGTACATAGGAATTTGGTTGATATCAGTCATCGAGCTTTTTCCCACTTTTCCCCTTCATCGCCTGTTTGCGGTCAATAGTACGGGTTGGTCTATTTGCTGTTTATTATACTGCCTGGTCTCAACCATAATTCTTTCGCTGGTCAACCGGGCGGAAAGCAGCACAATCGGAAGACCGGTGCCCGGATGCGTGCTCGCACCTGAAAAATAAAGGTTCTTGTAGCGGTCATGGCGGTTATGGGGGCGAAGGTACCCGACCTGGCTGAAATTGTGGCTCAAACCAAAAGCTGCCCCTTTTTCCAGGTTGTACACAGATTGCCAATCGGTAGGTGTGTATATTTTTTCAAATTTCAAGTGTTCTTTCAAATCATGGATTGCCAAGTCTTTTGACAGTCGGGTAAATACAGCCTGGCGAGCATTTTCAACGAGGGAGTCCCAATCCTGGCTGCTACCAGCTTGAATATGTCCAACCGGAACCAGCACGTAAAGCGTATCCTCGCCTGCAGGCGCTGCGGCTGGATCGGTCCGGGCAGGTGCATGGACGTAAAAGGAAGGTTCAACGGGTAGAGTGTGGTCTGTAAATATGCTGTCAAACGAAGCCTGATAATCTCCTGCCAGGAAAACGTTGTGGTGACCCAACCGCGGGTAAACCTTATCCGTGCCCCAATAAAACATGATCGTCGAGCAAGTGTATTTCTTTTCTTCGAGTTTTTTCCCTTCGACCGAACCTGGGAGTAAATGGTTGTAGATGTAAGGCAGGTCGGCATTGCCAACAAAAAGGTCGGCCGAAACCGTATGCCCATCCTGGAATACCGCCCGGCTAATCCGGTCGTTTTCAACAATAAGGCGGTCCACAGGCATATTGTATTTAAAAATGACACCCAATTTGGCAGCAATAGCTTCGAGCGATTTGATCACCTGGTACATGCCGCCCATCGGGTACCAGACCCCCCCCGCCAGTTCTGCATACTGGAGGAGAGAATAAGTGGCAGGCGCCTCGTAAGGGCTCAACCCCAGGTACATGTTCTGGAAGGTAAAAAGGGCTTTGAGGCGGGGATCGTGGAAATAACGTCCGATATTCGTGTAGTGTTTCTCCAAGGCTTTGAGCTGGAATAACAATGGCAAATTCGCCGGACTAAAATAATCAAAGAGATTGTAGAAATTGCGACCGACAAATTTTTCCAGCGAGAGGCGGTAGTTTTTACGTCCCTCGGCCATATAGCGGAGAAAACCATCAAAGGCGTTGTCCTCGATCGCTTCTAATTGGGGCTGCATCTTAAGCAGGTCGGCTGTCAGCTCAACTTGCTGGCTGTCTGCAAAGTGGACGGTGTAGGTTGGATCGATGCGCCGCAGGTCGAGGTGGTCTTGCATTCGTTCGCCCAGGGCAGCGTAAGTTTCTTCAAAAACTTCCGGCATGAGGAACAGCGTTGGGCCCAGGTCGAATCTGTGCCCATCACAAATCCATTGATCGCAGCGACCGCCTGGTTGGGCGTTCTTCTCATATACGGTAACCTGGTAACCATTTTTAGCAAGGCGGGCGGCCGTGGCGATGCCGCCAATCCCTGCGCCGATGACGATTGCTTGAAGTCTAGTATTCATTTTGCCTTTCAGATAATAATTGTGATTGGGTTGCCTCGACAACTGGCCTGGATTTATTTTGTTTGCTGTAAACAAAAGCCCTCCCCAAGGCCAATAGTTTCCTCCAGCGGTTTACAAAAGCACGCCGCCCAAAGACGTTGTAATCGTGTCTTTCAATATCATCCAATATTCCCCTGTATAAGAAGGCGGCCGCGGCAATGGCTAAACGACCGTCTGGATGGAGGAGCAGAATGCCTGGGATGGCTTCGGCAAATAATTTTCTGGTGCGAGCGATCTGGAAGCGCATAAATGCCCGCCAACGCTCATCCACCGTGTGGGCTGCGATGTGTTCCTCGCCGATGCCAAACCCGGTCATTTCATCCAGGGGCAGATAAAGGCGCCCATTCGCCCAATCTTCATCAATGTCTCTCAGAATATTGGTCAACTGTAAGGCAACGCCCAGCTTGATGGCATAGGGGATGGCCTCGGGTCCGGCATAACCGCTGATATGCATGCTCATCAAACCCACCGTTGAAGCTACCCCGTAGCAGTATAAGGCGAGATCGTCAAAAGTCTGATAGCGGTGCGGTGCCAGGTCGCGCCTGACCCCGTCGATAAGTTGTCCAGCATAGCTCAAAGGGATGTCGTATCGGGCGCGGATATGGTTCCAGGCAATGATGACCGGGCTGCTTGAGGCAACTCCGCACCCCCACAAGCCTTCATAGAGTTGATCGAGCTTTTCCCCCGCGTCTTCAATACCATCATCGCTTAAATTATCAGCAGTCCGGCAAAAAGCATACAAGACACGCATTGCATCTCGTTTTTCAACAGGTAATAAGCTCGATGCCAGGTAAAAAGACCGGCTGTAAGCCGCCGTAATCGATTGGCACATCTGGAAAGCTGCATCTAAAGGTTGGGGGCGATCCGAGATTGGTACAGGATGGATCACCTCGGAGGATAAATTCTGGGCTTCTTTTGCAAGGGAAAGCAAGCGGCTTTCCCATTGGGAAGTTGGTGATTGTAAGATCAAGATGGACGCTCCTGTCATAAAAGTCCTTAAGCTGGACATATATTATCATATTGTATATATATTGTCAAGTATTAAATGTACAAAACATGGACGCGATTTGTCCTGGCTCGTTGAACCCGGGTCATCCGATGGCCCAATCGCCAGTCTTCTTCAATTGGATAATTTTGAGATTATTAGTAAAATCAAGTTGAGCTCGGTGGTATAATCGCCCCAGGAGTTAAATCAGCTATGGAAAAAGACCTGGTATGTGGAATGGACGTAGACCCCAAGACAACCTCTATAACTTCTACCTATGAAGGCAAGAGTTATTATTTCTGCTCGCAGGGTTGCAAGAAAGCATTTGATAAAGATCCTCAGAACTACATAGCGAAACCTGGCAGCAGCCACCCGCAGCATCAGCATTAAAAAGGAACCGGTTTCCTCACGAGGAAACCGGTTCCTTTTTGTTTACAGGTCAAGATTGATCAGGCTTTTTCAGCCGCCGCATTCTGGCCGGCGACGCGTCCGAATGTCCACGCCCGGCTGTGGCTCAGACCTGGGGCAAGGACCGGGTAATCGTTGGAGAAGAATCCGCCAGCGGTATTACCAGAAGCATAAAGCCCGGGGATTACCTGATTGGCGGTATCCAGAACCTGCAATTTCGCGTTGACTTTAAGACCACCCAGAACGACCAACAGCGCCAGGGGGTTATAAGCGGCATAGTAGGGCGGTGTATCGATGGCGGTCATCATTTCGGGGTTCTTGCCGTAATCGTCGTCCGATCCTTTGGCCGCCAGCTCGTTGTACCTGGCAACGGTGGCCTTGAAAGCTTCGACCGGAACGCCCATCTTCTGAGCGAGTGCATCCAGCGTGTCTTCCTTGAACAGAGTCTTTCCACCATCGACTGCGGTCTGGATTGCCTTGACGGTATTGTCGCTGGCTACATTGGTGCGAGAGAAGCTGGTGCCCATCTTGGGCAGGTCATCGGCGAAGGTCGAATCGTAGATGGTCCAGGTCTTGTGCTCGGGTTGGTTCTGGATCGAGTTAGCCATGTAGGGGATCGGCACGTCTTCATTTTCGTAGCGAGCCCCAAGCAGGTTGACTCTCAAGAAGGGATTGCCAGAAAATGGCGCTCCGCCCAGGTTGTGGATCATAGGAGTGTGGGGTTCGTCATCCTGCATGGCTGCGCCGATCCACATGCCCATCTGGTGCCCGTCGCCGGTATTCACGGCCGGTGTGTAGACGTTCATATCGATGATGGCTGCCTTGGGGCAGTAACGCTGGATCATCTCCGGGTTGTTGCCATAATCTCCGGTGGCCAAAACCACAGCTTTGCTTGCATTGAATTGGACGTAGTTCCCATCGGCATTTTTTGCAATGACGCCGGTCACCCTACCTTTATCCTGGCGGACCAGTTGGGCGGCAGGCATGCTATAGCGGATGTCTGCACCGAAGTCCTTTGCGCCTTTTTCGAGCATGCCCGCCAGGATATTCTCATCCATTCCACCGAACATGTGCACGGTCTTATATTCGGGGTAATACGCGGTGGGGATGTCGTTTCCCCAGCGCATAATTTGAATGTCGTTTTTGGCTGCCATGTCGTTCATGTAATCCATAATTGGGCTGCAGTTACTGGCCCACAGCATCACCTGGGCATTATCTGCCTTGTTGCCAGACCAGCGCATAAAATCACGAGCAACCTGGTTCGGCGTATAGGTCAATCCTTCTTCTTGTTGGATCTTACTGTTGATGGCGGCATTGTGGCCGCCTCGCGCGTTAAATTTCTCGGATTTTTCGATCAATATTGTTTTTACGCCCGCTTCGGCAGATGAGAGCGCTGCCATCAAGCCGCTGACACCCGCACCGATGACGACAACTTCTGCTTCCACTGTTTCCTTGATATCCTTGGCGTCGATTGGCGCCGGGGGAGTTCTCAAATGATGCCTGGGGCTGGGATCCCTGATCAGCTGGTGTGGCTGACGGAGCTACCCGCGGGCTGCAGCCAGCGATAATGGCTCCCGTTGCAGCAACCGACGCTCCTTTGAGGAAATTACGACGACTGATTCCTGTCACATCTTGTTTCTTGGTGTTCATGGAACATTCTCCTTTTGATTGTTTAAACAGATTAAGAGTTATCCAGGGTCTGCAAACGCGCATAACCATGAGGTCATCTAAATTTAATCAGATATACCGGTATTCGGGGAAATAACTGTAATTACACCAAGGATTGAAACTAATCTGTACTTGACAATGGGCCGCCAATGGTGTCCCGCGGTGTGATTGGCTCTCCGACCAAGCGCTGACCGCCATTGTCGTGACATTGCGAACAATAATCGACCTGCTGTCCATGAGCAACGTGGCAGGTATTGCATGGAAGGTAACCGTTGTGGCTGTCATGAGGGTTGCGATATAAGAAATCAGTTAATTGGGCGACGTGTTGTTCACTGAAGTGGCATTGCGTGCACAATTCATCGCTGAATTTGCGTGCTTGCAGATTACCATTCGCGTCCACGTCATAATCACCGGTCACGAATTTGATCCCGCTAGAGATCTCGGCCGATAAGGGGTAATCGTGGCAATCTTTACACTGTACCCCGGCTTGCATATGAATGTTGTCCAGGTTCGGGCTGGTCAGGTAAGACTGGACGTTAAACTGCATGATATGGCAAAACCCGCAAAACGATGGGTTCGTGTCGGACTGGTGGATGACAATTCCGCCAGCGACTGCAAAGACCGCAATGACCACGACCGCTATATTAGCCGCAATGCTGATCCTCAGCCAATTTGGTCGTTTCGGCTTTGAATCGAGAGAGGTTGGATGGGAGTCTTTTTTCTTTTGCCCTGCGTTTGAACATTGTAGTGTCTCCGGACTTGCCTGCTTGCGCAATTTTTCACGACTTACCTTTTATTGTATGATAAACAGGTAAAGATGTAAATAATGATGATTAGAATAAAATTAATATTACATTTTTCAGATGCCTAGAATTTGGTAGGGGAGGGCATTGAGGCAACTTTTTGAAAGGTGGTGCATCTGAATATTAGGGATTAACCAGGATCCGAAATTGGAGAGATCGATTTGAGCGAGTCTCAACGGAATGGAATTTTCGTTAGAACCTTTTATATAAAAAAAAGAATTTAGGATTATGAATGACAGAAATGACTGGAAACCAACTGGGTATAACGATTATCTTATCGCAAACATTTGAAACTGCATTGACCGATGTTGTCGCAGCTTTGAAGGCCGAGGGATTTGGAGTGTTAACCGAAATTGACGTGAAGGATACCCTGAAAAAGAAATTGGGAGTAGACCATCTCCCTTATAAAATCCTGGGCGCTTGCAACCCGCCGCTGGCCCACCGGGCGCTCACGGCTGCTCCAGAGGTTGGTTTGTTGCTGCCGTGCAACGTTACCGTGCGTCAGCTAGAAGATGGCTCAATCCAGGTGGCGATTATCGATCCAATGATCATGATGGGCGTCATTACCAACCCGGCTCTAAAGCCGGTCGCCGATGAAGCCCTGGCCCGCTTAGAGCGCGTAGCCGGTTCATTGAAACGAGAAATTCTGCACAACAATGGGTAAATAAAACCCGATCGCTAGGTGGTTAGTCGATCATAACGAGCTGCTCTATTAATTTTTTTACTGGTTTACCGTGGTGATGGCCTGGTTTTATCAATTCAACCGGTAAAATCCGGAATTTCAACTTTAATACCACCTAGGAGGGCCGATTGGTGACCGCAAATTCCCGGGGCAGTCCAGTTCGCAGTCTGGTGTGCATCAGGCCATGGCTGGCGGCCTGCGATAATACTTGTAACGAATTCGTTTACCAGATGGGGATGGGCACCATCGTGGCCACCCCCTTGTAAGAAGGAGAGGTGAGGATTGGCGGCGTCGTACACTCCCCGTACCGTAAACCGCCTGATTTCTGGCGGCAGTAAGTCCTGGCGGTCGGGAATAGCGGTGACCCGTTCGACGTTTATCTCCCGGCCTGAATGAGGCTGTGCCTGGGCTTGCATTCGAAATATAATCGGGGCTTCACCTTCCACCTGTTCCCATTCGAATGATGCCTTTTCTCCATAGACATGGAAGCTTTCTGAATATCCTCGGGCGGTGTGGAACAAGGAGCGGGTGATCTCAGCCGCCAGGGGAGTGGGGCTGTCAAGTTCCAACAGCATGCTTTCAATTGGGAACGGGTTCTGGTAAGGGCGAATCAATTCCTCACGCATGCGTCCGGAGCCCAGGCACTGCACTGATTTTGCCTGAGCTGCCGCCAGCGCCAATACCGGTGATACAGCGTGGGTGGCGTAATGCATGGGTGGGAGCCCCTGCCAGTAGTCCGGCCAACCTTCCATATCCTGGTAATGCGCTCCTCTTAAGAATTGGATGGCACCGATCTCACCTCGTTTGACCAGTTCGTTGGCGTAGAGGAAATGGCGGGTATAGACGGCGGTCTCCATCCCCATGTAAATCCTGCCACTTGTTTGGCTGGCGCGGATGATAGCTTGCAGGTCTGCGAGCGTGGTCGCCATCGGAACAGTGCAGGCGCAGTGTTTTCCAGCCAGCAATACAGCGATTGCCTGCCTGGCATGAAGGGGGATTGGTGTCACCAGGTGGACGGCGTCGATTTCATTCGACGCCAGTATCTCTTCGAGTCCAGACGCTCGTCTCTCGATCAGGAATTTATCTCCGGCGCTTGCCAGCACATCCGGGTTAACGTCGCAAATAGTCAGGCTGGCCACGTCAGGGTGGTGCAGGTAAATCGGGATAAACTCGGCTCCAAACCCCAATCCGACCAACGCAACGTTAATTTTGCCGTTTTTCTTCATCGATCACCCTTTGTCGTCAAAGTCATGCGTATAGACCATACTTCTTGGGGGCTTCTACCATAGCCCGCAGGTTTTCCTCGGGCACATTGGGCGAGATGGCACAGCCTGTGCTCAATATGTATCCACTGCCCGGTTTGACCAGCTCCATCCGCCAGCGGCATTCATCTTCCACGTCCTGGGGTCTGCCGCGGGCCATCACTTCAGAAGTATCTACGTTTCCCAGCAGGCAAGTTTTCCCCCGGGCGGTTTGAACCGCATGGCGGAAATCGGTGGGTACATCAAATTCTAAAAGGTGTGCCCCGCTGGATGCCAACCGGGCGAAGGAGCGGTTGGTGTTGCCGCACACATGGATGCCGAAGAGGCCACCCATCTTGCGGATTTCGCTGGCCAACTGCAGCTGGTAGGGGAAAGCGTATTTTTCGAAGGCCGCCGGTGAAATCAGGCTGCCGCTGGCCAGAGCGTCGCCGATGGTCACGACGTGGGCGCCCGCTGCGAGCAGGCGGCTGGCAAAGGCCAGCCAATAACGGCTGCAAAAATCCAACAAGGCATGGATCTGCGTATCTTGTTCACCGGAGACGATATCCACCAGAAACTTCTCCATACCACGGATCTGCCCGGCCAGGGTGAACGGCCCCTGGTCACCGCGAGCGATGATCAAGACTTTTTGTCCGATTTGCCGGGCCAGGATGCGGGTGGCGATTACCCATTCTTCCAGGCGGGTTTTTTCGAGCAGCGGGATTTCGAGAGCAGCAGCATGCTCCAGGTTTGTCAACATCCCATCCGGGTCAGGAGTGGGGCCGAGATCGGTATTCTCTACCGCGAGGCCAATCGATTGAGCCAGGGCGACGCTGTCCGTACCGATAAAAACGCCATCCCAACCGAAATCCTGCCAACCTTTAACCATTAACTCGGCAATTAATTGACCGTTATGGAGCAAATCGGCGGTGTTATATCCATAATGGTAGGTTAACCAGGCGTGCGCCTGGGGGATGACCGGCACCCGGTCGGGTTGCTGTTGGTGGATCGCCTGCAAAGCACGTTCGAGGGAGGTTGTGGAAGACATGATGGTTATTATAATTCCGGAAGTGATCTCATTGTCTGGAGGGTCCGCGAAATTGTCTCAATGTCCCGCGTTTCTGCCGAAAAACCAATTTGTGTGAGGTTTTCACCAAAAAAGACATATAATAGACCCAGGTTCACCAACTTAAAAACAAAAATATCCAATGAACGGAGAATAAACATGGCAACCGCAACCCGCCAGCCGCTGATCAACGACAAACGCGAGATATTTGGTTGGGCAATGTATGATTGGGCTAATTCGGCCTTCAGCACAACGGTTGGGACCGTCTTCCTGGGACCTTACGTCGCCACCCTGGCGACAGAAGCCGGTAAAGCTTTTCCAGATGGAATGGCTCGTCTGGCCGGGATACCGATAGCTCCCGATTCCTTTTTCCCTTACTGCATTTCGATCTCGGTCGGGATGCAGGTCCTTTTTCTGCCGATCTTAGGGGCGATTGCCGATTATTCTCACCGCCGCAAGCAGATGATGCAGATCTTCGCCACTATCGGCGCCATCATGACCATCCTGATGTTCTTGATCACTGCTTCAATGTGGTGGTTAGGCGGGTTGCTGTTTATCCTGGCGAACCTGGCGTTTGGTGCAGCGATGGTCTTCTATAATTCATACCTTCCGGATATTGCCAGCGAAGACCAGCGTGATCGGGTATCGTCTTACGGCTGGGCTATGGGTTATCTCGGCGACGGCATCCTCCTGGTGCTCAACCTGGCTTTCTATCTTTTGCGCGACAAGCTGGGCGTCCCTACTGACCTGGCGATTCGCATCAACCTGGCTTCCGCCGGCATCTGGTGGCTGTCCTTTTCCTTTTTCACATGGATGCGCCTTCATCCCAGGCACGCTGTCAAGAAGCTGCCCAAGGGAGAGACCTATGCCCGGGTGGGTTTCCGCCAGCTCTGGTCGACCTTGAAGGAGATGAAGAATTTCCCGGAGACGTTGAAATTTTTATTGGCCTATTTCCTCTACAACGATGGCATCCAGACGGTGATTGCGGTTGCATCGACCTTCGCCGCGGCTCCCATCCTGCGCGGCGGCATCGGCATGGACCAATCTACACTAACGATCGTCATCCTGATGATCCAATTCATGGCATTTTTTGGTGCGTTGTTCTGGGGTAAGCTGGCGAAATGGGTAGGAGCCAAGCGGTCGATCCTTATTAGCCTGGTCATCTGGGCGATCGTGGTGATATATGCCTATGTAGGGTTGAAAGGTGACAGCCGGGTGGTGGAATTCTTCATCCTGGGAGCTTTTATCGCCCTCGTCCTGGGTGGTTCTCAGGCTATCAGCCGCAGCCTATTTGCTCAACTGGTCCCTACCGGTAAGCAAGCTGAATACTATTCTTTTTATGAGATCAGCGAACGGGGTACCTCGTGGATTGGCCCATTGTTATTCGGGGCCATGAATCAAGCTTTCGGCAGCTTGCGCCCGGCCATTCTCTCGCTCATCTTCTTTTTTGTTTTCGGATTGGTGGTATTACCCTTTGTAAACGTCGATAAGGCTATCGCCGACGTGAAAAAGTACGAGCTCAGGGCAGAAAAGCCACCTTTGAGTTCATGAGCGTAAGAAGCTGCCGTCGAATAAAAAAACCGTCACGAATTTGGATTTGTATTATAATCCTTCCCTCGTGAGTACTGATCGAAATTAAAATGCAGGAAGGCCGGGCTTTCTACACCTGGTCTCCTGTTATTATTTTTTAATAAGGCTTTTTAGAAATCATGCAAGCTGATTATGTTGCTCGTCAAGAGCAGATCGAAGTCAATATCCATTCATTACCGGTCGAAAAGGTTTATTCAGCGTTATCTTCCTCTCCCGATGGGTTATCGCAGACAGAAGCTGACGTTCGCCTCAAGAAGTATGGTGTAAATGCCCTCAGAGAAGTTAAGGGGAAACCGCTTTATTTGAAGCTGCTGGCCAATTTTATCCATCCGATGGCTATCCTGTTATGGATTGGGGGCATCGTGGCTTTGATCGCCAAAATGCCTCAACTCAGCATCGCCGTGTGGCTGGTCATTCTCATCAACGGAGCATTTAGCTTCTGGCAGGAATTTCAGGCCGAAAAAGCGACCGAGGCATTGCGGAAACTCCTGCCTTCCTTCGTCCGGGTGATGCGCGATGGCCAGGAACAGCGCATCGAAGCCGAGAAACTGGTGCCAGGAGACGTGGTCTGGCTCAGCGAAGGTGATCGTATCTCTGCGGACTGCCGCCTGGTACAGGCAGCTGAACTGCGAGTCGACCAATCGACCTTGACCGGGGAGTCCAATGCAGTCAATAAAACCGACATGCCGGTCAAAGGTAACGGTCTGGCTCACAATGAGATCCCCAACCTTGTATTTGCCGGTACCAATGTCGCTGCCGGAAGTGCCAAATGTGTGGTCGTATCGACCGGCATGGCTACCGAGTTCGGCAAGATTGCCAACCTGACCCAGACGGTTGGTAACGAACTGAGCCCGCTGCAAAAAGAAATGGATAGCGTCACCAAAATTGTCACAATCTTTGCCCTGGTTGTAGGGGTGGTCTTCTTCGGAATGGCGCTGGCGTTCGCCCATATCAGCTTTGCCGAAAGCTTCATTTTTGCATTGGGGATGATCGTGGCTTTTGTGCCTGAAGGGCTGCTGCCGACGGTGACCCTGGCTTTAGCTATGGGTACTCAGCGGATGGCTAAACGCCACGCTTTGATCAAGAAGCTCTCAGCCGTCGAAACCCTGGGTTGTACCTCCGTCATCTGTACAGATAAGACGGGAACTCTTACCCAGAATGAAATGACAGTTTCCGACCTGTGGATTGGCTCTGGAAGTTACAAAATCAGCGGTATCGGTTATGAACCCAAAGGCAAAATTACACCCAACACCCAATCTCCTTCAGCCAGGCAGCCCTCCCTACGTATCCGGGATTCGAGCAGCCAGGATCTCGTCCAGTTGTTGCGGGCTGCATCGCTGTGCAACAATGCCCGGGTCTTATCTCCCAATGGCGATTCTTCTCGCTGGACGATACTGGGTGACCCGACCGAGGCGGCACTGAAGGTCGCGGCGATGAAAGGCGGGCTCGATCTGGAGGTTGAAGACCGGTCATTCCCGCGCTGGCGTGAGATCCCCTTCGACTCGCGCCGCAAACGGATGAGCACGATCCATTCGATCGAAAGGGGAGAGCGAGTAGCATTTGTCAAAGGGGCTCCAAAAGAGATCCTCGAATTATGTTCGCGCATCTGGTGCAATGGCGTTGAGATCGCCCTGGACGACACCATCCGCGCCGAGATTATAGGCGCTAATGACGGTTTTGCCCGCAGCGGTTTGCGTGTGCTCGCGGTTGCCCGCAGCTTCCTCTCCGGCGATGTGCGCCAGCTCAACGCCGAAAACGTAGAGCGGGACCTGGTCTTCCTGGGTTTGATGGCGATGATGGACCCACCTCGGCCTGAGGTTGCCGAAGCAGTAAAGAAGTGTAACCATGCCGGTATCCGTGTGATTATGATCACAGGTGATTATGGTCTGACGGCTGAAAGCATCGCCCGAAAAACAGGCATTGTTAAAACAGAGCGGCCTCGGATCGTGACCGGGATCGATCTGGATAAGATGGATGACGATGCCCTCCAAAATGCCCTGCAAGAAGAGGTGATCTTTGCCAGGGTAGCCCCAGAGCATAAGCTGCGGGTAGTCAGCGCTCTCAAGAGCGGCGGCCAGATCGTTGCCGTAACCGGCGATGGCGTCAATGATGCGCCTGCGCTCAAGAAAGCCGATATTGGCGTGGCTATGGGCCTGGGAGGAACGGATGTGGCTAAAGAGGCGGCAGATATGATCCTGACCGACGATAACTTTGCATCAATCGTCAATGCGGTTGAGGAAGGGCGGGCGGTCTATTCCAATATCAAGAAGTTCACCAGCTATATTTTCACGAGCAACACACCTGAAGCCATCCCGTTCATTATCTTCGCCTTCAGCGGCGGGTTGATCCCTCCAGCGTTGAACGTCATGCACATTCTGGCGGTGGACCTGGGCACTGATCTGGTGCCGGCTCTGGGCCTGGGAGCTGAACCGCCCGAGCCTGGGACAATGGACCACCCGCCGCGCAGCCTTGAAAGAACATGTTATCACCCGCCCCATGTTGGTCAGGGCATACCTTTATCTGGGACTGGTTCAAGCCGCAGTGACCATGGCTGCCTTCTATTTTTTATATTGGACCAGTGGTTTTGCCGGCCAATGGACCAATCTGCCGGGAAAGGGACCGATCTATGCCTCCGCTACCGCGATGGCGTTGGCTGCGGTGGTCTGCACTCAGATCGGGAATCTGTTTGCTCAACGAACCGAGCGGTTGTCGTTCTTTAAATATCCGCTCTTCAATAACCGCCTGCTCTGGTTTGGGATCGCATCGGAGTTAGTGATCGTATTCGCCATCGTCTACCTGCCATTCTTGAACACATTCATCGGTACCGGGCCTTTCCCGCTAAGAAACTGGTTATTCCTGTTTGCGACCATCCCTTCGTTGTTAATCATCGACGAAATTCGAAAATATTTTCTGCGAAGGCGAAGTAAATGACATATACTTGTTATCATTCATTGAAGGATCTGCCTGCAAGTGGGAGGTGAAACTATGAGAATCATTATCATCGGCTGCGGCCGGGTAGGGGCGAAGCTGGCATTGACCTTGAGCTTGAAGGGCCACCAGATCACCATGGTCGATAAAGATCCAAATGCGTTCGAACGCCTGGGTAAAAAATTCACCGGGCGAACGCAGGTCGGCGTAGGCTTCGATCGCGATGTTTTGATTAAGAGCGGTATCGAAAAAGCCGACGGCCTGGCAGCGGTCATGGAAAGCGATGAGGCCAACGTGATTTCTGCTCGCATTGCCACCCAGATTTTCCGGGTGCCGCGGGTGGTTGCGAGAGTGTATGAGCCACGCAAGGCCGAGATATACCGCCGCCTTGGAATCCAGACCTTGTCGCCGGTATCGATCGGGGTGGAATTCTTCGTCGACCTGCTCTCGAATTCACCTATGGAGCAAGCCGCCAGGCTGGGAACCGGTGACGCCCAATTGGTGAACGTCGAGATTCCTTACCGGATGATCGGGCGAAGGGTGAGTGAAATGAATGTAACCGGGGAGGTCAGTGTGGTCGCCATCACCCGCGATGGCAAGACCTTTTTGCCAACCCTCCAGACCGAGTTCGCCGAAGGCGACCTGGTGCACATGGCTGTTTACACCACCGCGATGGATAAGATCAAAAGCATGCTGGGTTATTAGTGGCAGAGGAGAGATAAGATGAAAGTCATCATCGTTGGCGGAGGAAAAGTAGGCTCCTACCTGGCAGCGTTATTAATTAAAGAAAAGCACCAGGTCAAGGTGATCGAGCAAGACCTGGATGAGATCGAGCGGTTGAAGCAGGTGCTCCCCTCTGACGTTATCTTGCACGGAAGTGGCACCGATCCGGAATTGCTTGAAAGCGCGGGTATATATCGCACAGATGTGGTGGCAGCCGTGACCGGCGAAGACGAGAACAACCTGGTGGTTACCAACCTGGCGCGTTTTGAGTTCAATGTTCCTCGCACCATTGCCCGGATCAACAACCCCAAGAATGCCTGGTTATTCACGGCGGAAATGGGCGTCGACGTTGCGCTCAACCAGGCTGATTTGATCGGCCGCATGATTATGGAAGAAATGTCGTTGGGCGATATGACGACCTTGCTCAAGCTGCGTAAAGGTCAATTCTCGGTCATTGAAGAAAAGGTTCATCCCCAATCGAAAGCGGCTGGAAAAACCGTCCAGGAGCTGGATTTAACCTCGGTTGCCAAGACCATCTTGATCGCAATTATCCGCAAGGGTGATCTCATCATGCCCCAACCGTCGACACAGCTCCAACCGGCTGATGAGCTCCTGGCAGTCGTCCAGGCTGGTTATCTTGAAAAATTGCAGGCTATTATCGGCCCGGCTAATCGACCGTGAGGGTTTTGCTCAGGTTCCTGGGAAAATCCGGGTCGTTTCCGCGCGCTACCGCCATGTAATAAGACAGCAGCTGCAGCGGCAGTACGGCCAGGAGCGCTGATATCTCGGGGGATGCATCGGGGATCGTAATAAGGTCGCTGGTATTGGATTTCAGGCGTGGGTCCGCTTGCCCGATGGTAATGGCCCGGCCACCCCGGCAGGTAACTTCGTTAATGCCGCTGACGATCAAGGGCGAGTCTTCTGGCCCAGATACAAACAGGACCGGGAAGCCAGGGGTGACTGCAGATAATGGGCCGTGTTTGAACTCAGTCGAAAGCATCCCCTCGCAATGCGCATAGGTAATTTCCTTGAGCTTCAGAGCGCCTTCTAAAGCGATGGGGTAGGTAACGCCAAATCCCAATGAATAAACATCGTTCCATGGGTTAATCACCGGCACCAGTGATTTCACCACCGGGTCGGTCTGAATGAGCGTCTTGTCCATCAAATCAGGGATAGCGGCCAGTTCGTGGGTATCGCGACCAGCCAGGCGATAGGCCAGGTAAAGGAAGCTGATTACCTGGTTGGTGAAGGTCTTGGTCGCCGGTACCGAGATTTCATAACCGCAGCATAATGGCAGCCACCCGGCAGTCGTCCGGGCCAGGGTCGATCCGATCACATTAGCCAGTCCAAAACAGGTCATCTGGCGTTCCTGGGCTGCCTGGAGGGCATTCAATACATCCTTTGTCTCGCCAGATTGGCTGACAAAGATGCCAACGTCGCGTCCATCGATGGACGGCAGGCATTGGGGGATGAATTGAGGCGCCAGGACGGGATAAACCGGTTTTCCTGCGATCCGCGAGAAAAAGATTGCACCTGCCAGGCAGGCGTGATAGCTGGTCCCGCAACCGACGAAATAGACGTTGCGTGCTGCGCGGATGCGGTCGATGATGCCGTCGAGGTCGGGGTTATCGTCCAGGGCATGTAAAAGCGTCCGGGCGACCTCAGGCTGTTCGTGGATCTCTTTGAGCATGAAATGGTTGTAACCACCTTTTTGCACGGCTTCCATGGTATCGGTTACAACCTCAGGTTCTCTGGCGATCACCTGGCCGTCTTTGACGGAACGCAGCTCGACCCGGTCGGCCCAGAGCGTGATGATTTCCCCATCCTGGATGCGGATGATGGTGCGGGTGAGAGGCAGAATAGAAGGTAAATCGGACGAGACGCAGGTAAAGCCTGCTCCAATGCCAACGACCAGGCCCGATCCTTTCTTGATGGCATACAATTTATCATCGTCGATCCTTCCGATGACGAAAGCATAATCGCCTTTCAAATCCTGGTGGGCACGGCGGATAGCTTCGATAAAATCAGAGCCACGATCCACGTAGCGCTCGACCGCGTGAATGCATGATTCACCGTCGTTGGTCGACCTGACCGTCATCCCTTCGGCCATAAACTCCTGGCGCAGCTCGACGTTATTGACGACGTTTCCATTGTGTGCGCCGACCATGTCGCCATCTGAATCGAGGTGAGGTTGGGCATTGATCATTGACGGCTCGCCAAAAGTAGCCCAGCGCAGCTGAGTGATCCCGCGACTGCCGGTCATTTCAGCCAGGCCATATTTTGCGGCAACTTCGTCTACCCGACCGACATCCTTTCGCAGGTCGATGGTCGAACCGCTCAACGTAGCGGCTCCGACCGAATTGTAACCGCGATACGTCAACCGCCGGGCTGCTTCGATCAGAATGGGACCAAGGTTTTTATCTTTGTCAGTGACGATGCCAAAAATACCGCACATTAATTGGGTTTCCTTTTTTAATATTGGGATTTTTTAGGTTTTAGTTGATGTTATTAGCAGGTTTATGGGCTGGGCGATGTTTGCCAGGTGGCATTACCGATATCGCAGCTTTGGCCGTTCGATGGATCCACAAAATGAAGGTAAATCGTCCCGTGCACGTCTTGCGGCGATGCAACCACCCCGTGGATGACAGCAATCTCTTGATTGATGAAGAAATCCTGGTTCTGTACCTGGAAGGGTCCGGGGATGAATGGCTTACTTTCTTCGACGGCGTAGGTGGAATCCTGACCGTTTTGCTGCACAACACAAGGGATATTGAAGATAAATAACTGGATCGAGTTGATCACCGAAAAGGAATTTGAAAAGTTCAGGGTAATTTGGCCGATGCGAAATCCGTCCAAAGACGAAATGATATTTCCACTCAAATATGCAGCCTCGGGATTGTAGGTTGGGGTAGGCCCGGGATTGGCTGGGGTTGGAAAGGTGAGGAAAGAATTGTCAGGTCGAGGCTCGTCGATCACGATCGTCCGGTAACCTTTAAGAAAAGCTGAATTTGCCGAAAATAGCAAGAGACAGGTCCCTATGTTAACGATTAAAAGAATGATTACCACTACCATAGCCATGTTAGCGTAACGCAGGCGCTGTCTTAACGGTTTGAAGACCGTCTCGATCACACTGCGCCCGATCATGAGAGCTCCCATCAAGAAAATTAATAAGAAGAGTGACGCCAGCGCATAATCAAACGAGGGGTCTAAACCGGCCGGAAAATTCAATAAGGCCCGGATCTGCAGCGCTAAGGCAATGCTCGCAACCCAGGCGAGCAGCACCCCCCAGAAAGCCTGGCTGCGGTACCAGCCCGTTTTTTGGACCGCTTTTATATCGGTATCACTGATTTCGTTCATATCTTTCCCTGAAATTCTACAGAGATTTTAACATATCAATGTTAAAAATCCACGTAATTGGCGCATAAAAATCTAAAGATGGATCTTATCCTTCGGCTGAAACCACGGGGGATACAGCTGGGCGAACCGGGGAGCGCATCAAAACGGCAGCCAGCAGCCCGGCCAGGATTGTAATCGCTCCTGAAAGGTAGAATACCTGCCGAACGCCAAGCGCGTTCCCCAGGAGGCCAGCCACGCTCATAGAGATAACCGAAGCCAGGGCGATGACCGTATTCATGGCTGAACTGGCACGACCAAGTTTTTCATCCGGAACGGTGCCTTGCAGCAGCGCTGCGGCAGCCGCTTGCACGGGCGTCAGGGCCAGGCCGACGAAAAACAGGCTTACCAGTGCAGCCCAGACGATCGGTGCGGCCCCAAAGGCTGCGATGAAGACGCCCAGGAGTGCAACCCCACCGGCAATCATCTGCACCGTTTTTAGACGATTGGCTAATACTGCTACCAGGGTGCTGCCGAGGACCATCCCGATCACCTGGGCTGCATCGATGGCTCCCAGGGCTTCAGTCGGGACCTGTAAATTGTTGGTCAGGAAGGGGACGATCAGGACGTTTACCGCACCCAACCCCAGCATTGACACGGCAAAGGTCGTCATGATGCCGACCAGTATTCGATTTCCTGCCAGGTAGCGCAGTCCATCCACCAACTGCTTAAATGTCTGGCGGGCATTCCCGGCAACCTGAGCGATATGGGTTGGCGCATCGATCCGGCTGATGAATAATGCCGAGACGAGAAACGACAGGCAGTCGAGGGTGAAAGCTGGCCAGGCTCCGTCCAGCAATCCGACCAGGAGGCCGGCAAGCGCTGATCCAACTACATTGGTGATCACCCGCGTCGTCTGGGTCAGGGCATTGGCAGCTAAGAGCGAGTCATGGTCCACAATCGTCGGAATCATGGCGCTCTTGGCCGGGTCGAAAAACGTTCCGACAACTGCCTGCATAAATCCCAGCACGTAGAAGATCCAAATGTCTTCAGGCCGGCGTACCACTACCAATCCCAGGACCAACAAGCCGCGCAACAGGTCGGAGACGATCATAATCCGCTTGCGGTCCCACCGGTCTGCGTAAACGCCGGCAAACAGGCCGAAAACAAGCTGGGGAATCGCGATCACGACCATCATCGTGGCCAACGCAGCCGGCGAACCGGTGAGCTGGTTGATGACGATCAGCAGAGCCAGGTTGGTGAGGCCATCACCGGTTTGCGAAATCGTCTGGCCGATCCACAGCTTGCGGAAATTGGGGATGGATAATACCGCCTTATAGCCTTTATTTTTTTCGGAAGGATTTGCCATTTTCTATTTTTTCTCTTGCTTGCCGCGCAATTTGCTTTTTCCCGTCAGGGGTGAGTGGGGATAAAATGCAATTGTGAAACCATAATTGACCGGGTCGTCGTCTTCTACTTCGGTGTTCAGATCTTTGATCAATTCCTTTAAGCGGTCGATAAATTTGGGAACATTTCTTCTGGGCAGGCTCAGTACCAGATGGGACAGAATGAGGTTTTCCGATTTTTGGGTTTCGACTTCTGGTAGATCGAATAAACCGGACTTGTAGCTTTCAGCCAGTCCCTTCCGGGTTGAATCCAGGATAAGCGTCATAAGATTTTCGAACGCTTGCTCTGAAGGCGCAGATGTTAAAAGCAGCTTGCGGTCGACTTGAATATTTTCTGCTGCCATACGGTAGAACTTTTCAATGATGCCTGATTTAACGCGGGTATCGACGACCGTGACAAATCCATTTTCCTCGAGGGTGGTGACGTGATAGTATAACCGGGTAGGTGGGACACCCAGGCGGCTGGCAATTTGTTTGACGTTGAGTGCTTCTTTTGCGATGGCTTCGAGGATATTCATGCGGAGCGGGTCGCCGATTGCTTTCAATTGGTCGAGGGTGGTAATCAACAGTGTTTCTGCCGGTTTGAAACCTTCTCCGGGGACAGGCTCATCAGGCCGATCGTTTTTCTTTAAACTCGCCATAATTTCATTCACCATTTCTTTATTGTTAAAATTAATTTGAACGATGTAAATATTTTAATCATAAATATAAATTTGTCAAGACATTTTGGGGATCGTTTTAAATATAGGCGGATATAATTACGGTCATGCTGCAAAATATTGAAGAGCTATCGTTAAATGCCTGGCCGTCGCTGCAGACGGTTTTTTACGACGGATGGATTTTACGCTTCGCCCAGGGGTATACCCGCCGGTCGAACTCGATCAACCCGATTTACCCCTCTCGAATTGATCCGGCCCAAAAAATTGCATTCTGCGAATTGCTCTACCGCCAGAATCACCTGCCGGTCATCTTCAAGCTGGCTGGCCAGGATGAATCGCGCCAGCTCGATACCTTTCTTAGGGACGAGGGCTACCAGGATGAAGCCTATACCAGCGTTCAGGTCGCCGACTTAGGCGATTTTAAGACCGGGGAAATTGGTGCAATTGAGATAAATGCAGAGCTGGACCCGAAATGGGAGGAGGTCTTCAGTAGAATCCACCTGCTCGAAAACAACCAGCGTAAAATCCATCAGCGCATGCTTCTTTCTATCATCCCAACCAAGGCTTTCGTTTCGATCCGCAAGCGTGGACAGATCATCGGATGCGGGCTGGGTGTTTTACAGGGCACTTACCTGGGAATCTTCGATATTGTCATCGATCACGAGCAGCGTGGACAGGGATACGGTGAAGCTTTGATGCGTGGCCTGATGGCCTGGGGTAAATCTGGCGGCGCGCATTCGGCTTACCTTCAGGTAATGCTTGACAATTCCCCGGCGTTGAGCTTATACCAGAAATTGGGATATCATGAAGCTTACCAATACTGGTACCGCGTAAAGGGGTAAAAAAAAAGGATAAGGTGAAAGGTTTATGGTGTAAGGCCCAGGGGGAAGCGTGATTGTTTTGAGTACGTGTCTCGGGACTCGTCCGAATTTTCCGGAAACGAATCGATGGAAGAAGTAACATTACGACAACATTAGAAATGTATTGATAGTGAACGATTCTGTGGAATCCCAAACCCTGAAGGTCTCTCAGGCCTTCAGGGTTTTTCCCTCCCTTCCTGTTGCGGGAAGGGAGGGTCGGGGAGGGTTAGGCTTTCCCTGCTACCCAAACAAGAATCTTGGCCAGGAAAGCCCAATCCCCGCCAGAACCACGAGCTACATAGCGCTCCCTAAACCACGTTCGAGATTAATCGACAGCCCAAATTGTGAAACTAACCAGTTGGGGTCTATAGCCTTTCACACCAGGATTGTACAATTAATATAGAATATATTGTGATTCCTCCATCCGTACCAATCCTTTTTCCTGGAGGTTAAATGATCGCAGAAATCAAAATCCGCGGGGCACGGCTGCACAACTTGAAGAACATCTCCCTGTCGATCCCCAAGAACCAGGTGGTCGTGCTTACCGGCCTTTCCGGCTCGGGCAAATCAACCCTCGGCTTTGACATCTTGCTTAGAGAAGGCCAGCGCCAGTACCTGGAATCGTTGGGGTTGGTCACGTTTGGAATGGCCAGGCCGCCGGTCGACTCGATCACCGGGCTCTCACCCTCAATCAGCGTCGATCAGAACCTCACCAATCACAGCCCGCGTTCGACCGTCGGCACCTCTACCGAGGTCTATACTTACCTGAGGGTGCTGTTCGCCCGTTTGGGCCACCGCCCCTGTCCCGCCTGCGGTAAGGACGTCCCGCCTTCTTCAAACATCTCGGATGAAAGCCCAGAGACTATCCTGGACGATGCCAATGCATCCCCCGAAGAGACTTTCCCCTGCCCTCACTGCGGAGCGCTTATTCCTGAGATCGGCATGGCCAATTTCTCTTTCAACAAGCCAGCCGGCGCCTGCCCCACCTGCACGGGCCTGGGAACCGTCCACCAGGTCGATCTCGACCGCCTGGTCGACGGCAGCAAGACCATCGCCCAGGGTGCCGTCGCCGGTTGGGACCAGTTCCACATCGATTATTACACGCCTATTTTGCAGGCTGCGGCCAGCCATTATGGCTTCGCGACATTTGACCTGTCACAGGCGGTGGAAAAATTCTCTCAGCCTCAGCACGATCTACTATTGTACGGGGTGAACAGCCCGCTTTTCAGCCGCCACGTCCCCGGTCAGACGCCGCCTACCACCGTCCGCCAGGGACGTTTCGAGGGCATCGCCACCAACCTGCTGCGGCGCTACACCCAGCACACCAATGAGCATATCAACGATGCCGACTACCGCGATAAGCTGGAGGATTTGCTGGTCACCCGCACCTGCCCCGACTGCGCTGGGACACGCCTGCGCCCCGAAAGCCGGGCGGTGACCGTCAATGGCGATACCATCGTGGCACTTTCACGCCTACCGCTGGTACACCTGGCAGCCTGGCTTGAGGCCCTGCCCCCCACCCTCGGTCCGGATGAAACGCTCATTGCCCAGCCGGTCCTGGATGATTTGAAGGAGCGCATTTCACGCCTGGTCTCGGTTGGCGCTGGTTATCTCTCCCTCGAGCGCTCATCGCCTTCACTTTCGGCGGGAGAATCCCAACGCCTGCGCCTGGCCTCGCTGCTGGGAGGCGGTCTGAGCGGCGTCCTCTACGTGTTTGACGAGCCCACCATCGGCACCCACCAGCGCGATACCCGCCGCCTGATTGCATTCTTGCGCCGCCTGCGCGACCTGGGCAACACCGTACTGGTTATCGAGCACGACCTCGAAATGATCGCGGCCGCCGATTACCTGGTCGATTTCGGACCGGGCGCCGGCAAGCATGGTGGGGAAGTGGTTGCCGCCGGAACGCCGGCCGAGGTCGTTCGCCAGGCCGGCTCGATCACCGCCGGCTACCTCAGCCGCCGCATCTCGATCCCCCTGCCGCCGCGCCGCCGTTCGCCGGTTAAGGGAGCCATCACCGTCCACGGCGCTCGCCATAATAACCTCAATGATCTCACGGTGGCTTTTCCGGTGGGGCTGTTAGTGGCGGTCACGGGTGTTTCCGGGTCAGGTAAGTCCTCGCTGGTGTTCGACGTTCTGGACCACGCCCTGCGCCAGCGCCTGTACAGCTCCGGCGCGGTCCCCGGCCAGCACGATGAAATCACAGATTGGGAGGAAATCGACAAGGTCATCACCATCGACCAGGAGCACATCGGCCGCCTCCCACGCTCCAACGCCGCCACCTACACGGACACCTTCACCCCCATCCGGGCTGTTTTTGCCGCCACACCTGAGGCCAACCAGCGCGGCCTGACCGCCCGCTATTTCTCGTTCAACGTCCCTGGCGGGCGCTGCGAGCGCTGCGAAGGCAGCGGCGTCCTGGCGGTCAAGATGCATTTCCTGCCAGATGTCGAAGTGCGCTGCCCGGTCTGCCACGGACGACGCTTTACCCCCAACACGCTCGCCGTGCGCTACCGTGGTTACGATATTTCCCAGGTTCTGGAAATGACGATCGAAGAGGCCCAGGCACTGTTTGCGGACGTCCCTGCTGCCTATAACCGCCTCAAGTTGATGTCCGACGTCGGCCTGGGATACCTGCAGCTGGGCCAGCCCGCCACCACGCTCTCCGGAGGCGAGGCCCAGCGGGTCAAGCTCGCCAAGGAGCTGGGTCGGCGCGGCAGCGGGCGCACGCTCTACCTGCTCGACGAGCCCACCACCGGCCTGCACCTGGCCGACACTGCCCGCTTATTGGACGTGCTGCAGCGGCTGGTCGATGCCGGAAACACGGTGGTTGTGGTCGAACACAACCTGGAGCTGATCAAGACCGCTGATTGGATTATCGATTTGGGTCCAGAAGGGGGCGAGGAAGGGGGGCGGTTGCTGGCTGAAGGGACCCCGGAGCAGGTGGCGCAGGTGGCAGAATCAATCACAGGGCGGTATTTGAAGGAAATTCTGTAGAGCCAGCTTACAGGTCCGGTTAACCCAAGCCGGCGTCCCTGGCTTTGACTATCGCCTGAGCCCGGCCGGCTACCTGCAGCTTGCTGAAAATGCTGGACACATAATTGCGGACAGTGCTGGAGGAGAGTATCAGTTTGTTCATGATTTGCGCATTGCTCAATCCCTGGGCGATCAGGCTGAGGATTTCACGCTCACGATCTGTCAATTCGGGGAAAACGGATGAACGCGAAACTGGACGGGGTTCGTTAAAAAAGGCAATCATTCGCCTGGCAATCGACGGACTGAAAATAGCTTCCCCGGAACCGACTGCCCGAACTGCGCGCAGCAATTCCTCTTTTTGAGCGTCTTTCAATACATACCCACGTGCACCGGCGCGCATAGCAGAAAATACCGATGCATCATCTTCGAACATGGTAACGATTAAAATATTCAGGTCTGTTGATTCAGCGAGGATGCGCCGGGTAGCCTCGATGCCGTTGAGACCGGGCATATGAATATCCATCAAGATCACCTCGGGCTGGAGCTGCTTGGCCAGGGTGACAACTTCTTCTCCGGTGGTTGCCTCACCACAGACGTAAAAATCTGGCGTTGACTCCAGGAGTGCCCGGATGCCGTGCCTGAAGAGAGGATGATCGTCAGCAATCAGAATCCTTTTCTTTTGCATCGCTTATTGATCCTTGTCCGCAATTGGTAAGCTGGCCTGTACCTGGGTCCCTCCTTCGGGCAGTGGGGTAATCGTGAAGGTACCACCCAGCTCGTTGGCCCGCTCGCGCATCGAAAAAAGACCCACGCCACTGTTGCCGTTTGCAGATATGCCAATCCCATCATCGCGCACTACAATTTCTAATGCCTGCTGGCTGCGGTAGACGCTAATGGTGCAGTGGTGCGCCTGGGCATGCCGGACGACATTGGTGAGGGCTTCGAGGACGATGCGGTATGCGGCTACTTCAACCGCAGCGGGTAAAGCAGTCAACGAATCAGGCGCATCCACCTGGATGTCCAATCCGTCTCCAGACCCCAATTTGCCCTCCTCGATATGGGCTGCAATCTGAGCTACCCGATCGCGAATGGCAGCGACCAGCCCCAACTCATCCAGTGCAGGAGGACGCAACTCGTAGACCAGCTGGCGGATGTCGGCAATCGAGGCGCGAATTTCCTGCTGCATTTCTTGCGCCAGGTGTGCAGCAGTCATTGGCCGGGTGGCAGCCAGGTCAGCCATCGAACCGGCAGACAGCGCCAGAGCAGCCAGGGTTGGGCCGAGTCCATCATGAAGATCGCGGCGAATCCGCCGGCGCTCTTCCTCACGAGCCAGAACCAACCGCTCACGAGATTGCTGCAAATCGATATTCAGGTGGCGTAATTCATCCGTCAAGCGAATGGAGTGGACTGCAATTCCAATCTGTTTTGCCAGGTCTGCGAGCAATTTTTGATCTTGGGGAGAAAAGCGTTCATCGGGATCTCGCGGCTCGAGAACCAGCTGGCCAATCGTCTCTTGCTGAAAGGTCAGGGGCAGGATCAGGCAATCCGCTTGGTCCGGGATGCGGCTCGGAACACCATCCGTTGGAAAAACTGCAGCTATTTGGAAATCTCCCTGCTTGTCCTTGAACGTAAGCGCAACTCTGGGTAGTTTGAGCGAATGGGCAACTGTTTCGACAATCCCGGGCAGCATGTTTTCTGCCCTCAAAGCAGTTTCAAGGCGCTGGCCGAGTTTCGTTAATACGCGATATGGATCGTCACGCTCACCATACATCAGATGGTTGATCGAGCGCTGCAATCCCTCGCGTATGGGCTGGAAGAGAACGGCAACTAAAGCTGTGGCGAAAACCGGTACCAGGCCGCTGGCGTGCTGTTCAAAGACCAGGCCAAGTCCGCTGACTGTGGCGACGTAGATCCCAACGATCAGAGCGGTGAGCAGGCCGTAGACCAACGTGCGATTGATGATCGGGTCAATATCCCACAGCCGGTAGCGCAGTACCGCAATCCCGACGGATATGGGGATGAACAGGTTCAACAGGCCAGGGATAGGTCCGTTGTCCAGCAGGCCATAGAGAGTGTTAGAAGCATTGAGTGAAGGTTGGATGATCCCGGGCAGGCTTAAAACCAGGCCAGCCAGGATGCTCATCACCAAGCCGTAGACCACCCATTTGGTCTGCTGGCGTTGGGAGAAACCTGACACCTTGCGGTAGCGGTAAACCTGGGCATAAATTGCCATTGCCCAACCGGCGATCATCAGAATCCCAATCATCCAACCGGGCAAATTGTTGAATGAGAAAGGGATGCTGGCGGGAAGGCTGATGAACACCATCACCACAGCCAGTAAAGTCAGGGGGATCCAGCTCCAACGGGGTGAAAAGTGCCCGTCGGGAAATAAGTAAAATAACGCGTTGAGTGAAAACCAGACGGAGGTATTGATAACTGTGACAAAGCCTGAGACCATTGGGGGCAGGTCAGTTGTCGTTGCGCCGATAACCGGGGAAGAAAAGCCAAACCCGACCAGGAAGAAGGCCATCAACAGCGCCATCCAATCGGTTGACTTGCGCACAAAGATAAGCCCGGACACGGTGAAAAAAACGATTACAAACAAGAGACCTGATCCCAGGTTGAGGATGCTGTATAGCGAAAGCGAGATGCCAAGGTGGTTCAAGGTCGCAAGCACGCTTGGATCGGGCTGCAAATAGGGGTCCGTGATGCCGGGCAGCGCAAAAAGGAATGCAGATAGACCTGCGATCGTTACCCCGAGCCACAGCAGCCTGGCTGCCTCCAAAGCGTATTTTCGAAGGAGAACCCGGATGGTCTGAGCTGATCTCTGTTGTAAATTTCTTGTGCTGCTGTGCATTTTAATACCCCGATACCGCAATCCTGTACTTATTATATAATTTTTGTCTATATTTGTGAATATGGTTTAATGTGGATTTTTTACATTGATTGTGATTAACTCCCGTTTCCCGGGGTCAACCACAATCAATGAAGTGGGTCAGCCGTTCGATAATATTCAAGTAAGTGATTCGACTGGTTCAAGCCTTTTTTACTTCAGTTTCATACCGCTTCCACTGCGGTTTTATGTGTCATGGGTTGCTCTCCTTCAGACGATACCATTTTTTCCCATAAGGTATCACTGGTGGCAAGCAGGCTCCATGCGACCCCACCAAATCCAATGATCATCAGTGCATTCGAAAGGATGCTCACCAAGATCGCATCGCCAAAGATTGTGCCAAAGATGAAATCCACCAACACGGCCAGAACAATGAAGACTCCGCTGAAGCGGGGAACAGCACGCGACTGCCAGAGCCCGATACCCAGCAGGATGAAACCCAGGGCGAAGAACCAGTGGCTCATGAAAAGTGCGTTCAGGATGGGGCTGGCGCTCATTGCATTGACCGCCGGAACCATGGTCGTGAGATCGATGCCCGGCGCAGTCATGGCCCATAAGCCGAAATTGGCACCATTCAAGATCAGGACAATGGCATTCCCCAGCAAAGCCAACCCACCTCCGAGGTGACCCAGCACGATGCCCCGCCCGCTGAGGACATGAATCAATCCCATCAGCGCCGGAATGAATAGAATGGCGGTTATGCTCCCGATGACTGCACCCTGGAGCAGCTGGTTGTGATGTTGGGCCATCTGGGTAAGCAGGTCCATTGGATCATTGGAGTCTGTGCCTGGGGCAGATAAAAACTCGGTTGCGGCAAATAAAACCGGTGCGATAACCAGGCTAATCGCGGTCACTGTCCTCCGAAAATTAGCTGCATTCCAGATTTTTAACATGATTACCTCTCCATTAATTTTGTTTTTTTTCCTGGGGCCATCACCTAAAAACAATAAGCGCTGCGCCAGGAGTGAAGTTGTTGAGGCCAGTATAGCAAGGCAGGGGTTCTGAAGACAAAGGACCGGTGTACTGATCGATGTACTGGATTCCACAGTACAGTTTCAGCCGGGTTTTTCTATTTTTATAACCAGGCAGTGGCTATTTGATCTTTACAACAAAATACTTATAATTATGATGAAATATGGATGTTTATTGACCGCGATCATCGCATTCGCGCCGATATCAACATTTCAGGAGATTTCGCCAATGCCAACCGATCCCTCTGAAAGACAAACCCCGCAGCCGGGCAGCCCGATCATCGATTGGCTGCTCGATTCGGACCCGGCCATCCGCTGGCAGGTCCTGCGCGACCTGACCGGTGCAACAGCCAGGGAGGTTGCAGCCGAACGGGCGCGGGTCGCCACGGATGGCATGGGCGCTCAGCTGCTGGCTCTCCAGGGGGGTGATGGGCGCTGGAGCGGTGCGGCCTGGAACCGGGGTTGGAATTCCACCATGCACGCCCTGATGCTGCTGCGGGAGTTGGGTCTCGACCCGGCCGGGGACCCGGCACGGCGTGCCCTGGACCTGGTCCGGGAGCGCGTGACCTGGAAAGGCAGCGGCCCGCCGGAGTGCGACGACAATCCCTTCTTCGCCGGTGAGCTGGAGCCCTGCATCAATGGGCAGGTGGCCGCGGCCGGGGCGTACTTCGGACAGGACGTGGGCGGCATCGTCGCCCGGCTGCTGGCCGAGCAGCTGCCCGATGGCGGCTGGAACTGCGAGGCCGAGAACGGCTCGACCCGCTCATCCTTTAACACCACAATCTGCGTGCTCGAAGCCTTGCTCGAGCACGAGCTGAACGCAGGGAACAGCCCGGAGGTAACCGCAGCCCGCCTGCGTGGTCAGGAGTACCTGCTCGAGCGCCGCCTCTTGCGCCGGCAGTCGACCGGGAAGCTCATTCCTTACGACCGCAAGGTTGGCCCCGGCAGTGGGGGCGGCCAACCGGCCTGGACTAGCTTCGCCTTCCCGACCTGGTGGCACTACGATGTGCTGCGGGGACTCGATTACCTGCGCCGGGCCGGCGTCGCGCCCGACGAGTGTTCTGGCCGAGGCAATGGAGCTGGTCGAATCGAAGCGCGACGACCAAGGCCGCTGGCCGCTCGAGGTGCGCTACCCCGGAGTCATGCCGGTCGAGATTGACGCGGGCGAGGGCCGGCCCAGCCGCTGGATCACCTTGCGCGCCTTGCGGGTCTTGGACTGGTATTGGGGGAAGGCGTGATTGGGGCTGCGTAGGCAGGAGAAAAGCAATTGCCAGGCGCGTGGTCACCTGGCTCGCTTCCGCCCGCTGATTGGACAGGCTGCCGCGCCTGGTGGCGTCCGGAAGCCCGGATGTCGTTGCCGCACCCAACCTGAAACTGATCGAAGCCGCTGGTTGGGTCATCGAGTTGTGCCTTTGTAGATATTCTTTTCGCTGAATATTATTAAAAATCCCTTAGTTTCTAAAATTAAATTAATACTAATGTGGTAAACTATGTCAACAAATACCATTAAATTTACTAGGGGAATTTTCGAAATGAAGAAACGCGTTCTCCCGGTCATATCAGTTTTGCTTGTAATTTTTGTACAAATGGCTGTTCCAGCTCCCATCACCCAGGCCGCGGCTCAACCTGCCCTGTGGTTCAGCCCGCTTGAGATGGACTTCGGCCCGCTGGCGGTAGGTGCTACCAGTCTCCAAAGGGTGGTTACGATCACCAATTCGGGTAACGTCCCTCTGACTGGCTGGGCAGGGGGCGGAGTAAATTCGCCCTTTTCCGCCTCTCAGGATTGCAACATTTCCGGCGGCGTGCTGCCGGGACACAGCTGCCATTACTTCTTCACTTTCAGCCCAACCGCCGCAGGTACGTTCAGCGCGACTTCTAGCAGCTCGACCAATGCAGGACCGATTAATATCATCGTGCACGGCACCGGGGTCGGCGCCAGCGCTACGTACGACGCCCATGCCCTGGATTTTGGGGAAGTGTATGCCAACGGCAGGGTGATTGGGTCGGCCCCGCAGCAGGTGGTGACCATCCGCAATACCGGCCTGGCTCCGCTGACCGATTGGGCCGGTGGAGGGGTAAACAGCCCGTTTTCAGCCTCCCAGGACTGCAACATACCCGGCGGTGTTTTACCGGGTCACAGCTGCCATTATTATTTTAACTTTTCTACCGGTGCTGATTCTACCTATACGGCCACTTCGACCAGCACTACGAACGGCGGGTCGATCGTGGTTGACCTCGAGGGGGCATCGTACGGATTTATATTGGGCAGCAGCTATCAGCAGGTGACACCCTACTCGTTGGACTTCGGCCCGGTCGGGGTGGGCAATACTTCGGCTAAATTGGTGGTAACGATTACCAACGAAAGTAATTCAAATATCACCGGCTGGGCGGGGGGTGGGGTCAGCGCTCCCTTCAACGCCTCGCAGGATTGTAATATTTCCGGTGGTCTGCCGCCGGGCAGCAGCTGCCATTATTATTTCACCTTTTCCCCCACCAGCGCCGGTTCGTTTTCGGCCACTTCCACCTCTGCGGATAGTCTTGGCAGTTTCAGCATCCAGCTGCAGGGCAGCGGGGTAGCACCGGCCTATTTCGCCGACGCTTTGTCGGTGGACTTTGGACCCACCGTGCCCCTTGCCCCCGGTAAGCAGCAGGTGGTAACGATCACCAACACCGGCCTCTCCACCATCACCGGGTGGGCCGGAGGTGGGGTGAGCTCACCCTTTACGGCATCGCAAGACTGCAACGTCCAGGGCGGCTTGCAGCCGGGCGCCAGCTGCCATTTCTATTATAAATTTCTACCTCAGGCCCCCGGCGCATATTCCGATACCAGTTCCTTCAGCACCAACGCCGGGACAATCCAGATCAAAATGCAGGGATCATTCCTGCAGCCTGATTTCATCTATTTACCGGCAGTGCTCCGTTAGAGCACGAGATCGATGCTGCGGCTGGCTTCAGGCTCGGGAATAGGTAATATTTGACGAGCTGTTCGAGCTTAAACCTTATTATCGTGGGTATCTGGCCGTTAATCATTCCGAGTATCTGGAACAACCAAAATAAACTATAGAATTATCAGGTTTACCCTGAGCACCTCGAAAAATAAGAAGTTGGAACATTTTTACAAAACTATTCTTCAAAACTCATTCTTGACATTTTGAATAAGAATATTACACTATATATTTGTAAAACATGTGTTCTATTTTTTGGGGGCTTGCCCAGGATAAACTGATGCCTTTTTTGCCTGACCGAGGTGCTAAATATGTGTCGGAACATCAAACCACTCTTTAACTTCGATCCGCCGGTGAGCGATGACGAGGTCCGCGCGGCCGCGCTGCAATACGTGCGCAAGATCAGCGGTTCCAACAAACCATCCAAAGCCAACGAAGCTGCCTTTCAGGCCGCTGTCACCGCGGTGGCTGCCGCCTCAAGTACGCTCCTGCGCTCCCTCGAAACCAACGCTCCACCGCGCGACCGCGAAATCGAGATCGCCCGGGCCCGGGCGCGGAATGCTCAGCGATTCCCGGTAACCAGATAAGCGAAGAATTGAACCACAAAGGACACGAAGCGCGCCCAGAAGACCATAAGGAGAAATGTTTTATTGTAAGAAAAGAATCAAAAGAATTCTTCTTCCCTTCGTGTACGTTGTGGATAATTTCTTATAGGAGATCGAAACATGAGCAAGATAATCTACAGAATCCACGTTTCGCTTAACGGTTTAATCGAGATGCCGGGCAACCCCCCGGACTGGGTTATCGTGGACGAGGAACTATTCCACTTCATGAACAACCTGGAACGCCAGGTCGGCGGCTATCTGTGGGGGCGGAGAATGTACGAAAACAATCAGGCCTTATGGGCGACCGTTGACACACAGGCGATGCAAGCCAATGCGGTCGAATTCTTCCAGATTTGCAAGCATATCCCCACCGTCGTTTTCTCCAGTACCCTGGAACGGGTCGAAGGCAACGCCAGGCTGGAACGAGGCGACCCGGTCGCGGTGGTTACCCGTTTGAAGGAACAGCCCGGCCCGGATCTAAGCATAGGTGGAGTGCAGCTGGCTTCCACGCTCACACAGGCTGGGCTGGTCGATGAATACCTTATCTTCTTCCAGCCAATCATCCTGGGCGCTGGCAGGCCTATCTACCCGGCATTGAAAGAGGCAGTCAAGCTGAAGCTGGTGGAATCGCATACGTTCCACACGGGGATCGTCTACTTGCGCTACAAACGCTAGCACCGCTGCGAAACGATCAACCGAGATTATTTTGAAACCGTCACGCAGCGGTTTGCATTTCGCTTTAAGGCTACCAACTTTCGCCTGGATTTCTACTGCACCCACTTGGCCGAATACTTGTTGTTCCCAACTCACTACCCTTAGCACTCGCTGTAGCCGCAGGCGTAGCACTTGTGGCAGCCCTCTTCGCTGACCATGGCTGCCTGGCCGCACTCGGGGCACAGGTCGCCGATCTTCAGGTAAGGTTGATCTTTGCGCGGGGCCGGGGCAGACGTCGCGGCGGGTTTGCCTTCTGCCACTTCTACTTCGATCTGGTGGACGATCTCGCCCAATTCACGTCCTTCTAGGTATTCGCTCAGCACCTGGGCCACGCCGTCCGGCAGGGAGCGCACCCGGTTGGGGCCAAACCCCAGCGGGCGCCCGCCGCCAATGCCGGCCAGCTGGCGCACGACTTCCTTGAGCCGCTCACGCGGTTCGATGCTCGAGGCCAGGCGCAGGGTGTACGAAATCAGGCGGCCGATGGCTTCTGAGACGGCGGCTGTATCCGAGCCGGCCTTGGCGGTGTTGATGAAAGCTTCGAACGGCTGGTTGCCGCCGTTTTCGTTGATGGTGATGAAGGCTTTGCCCAGGGGCGTCTCGATCGAATAGGTGAAGCCTTTCAGGTAGCGTGGGCGTGGTTTCTTGGCTTCTTGCCAGATCGACAGCTGGCTTTCATCCTGGTCGCTTTCTAACAGGTGCAGGGGCAGTTCTTCGGCTACTTCTTCTTCGACCGGAGAGTGGCCGTTGTTTGAGCCGGTCAGAGGCTGGGCGGACTGTTTTTTGTCGAGGGTGGCCTTGGTTTCCAGCACCACCTTCTCGCGCGAGCCGGTGACGTAGACCGTGATCCCCTTGCAGCCCAGCTCCCAGGCCAGCTGGTAAGCCGTCGCCACGTCTTCGGGGGTGGCGCTGTGGGGGAAGTTGATTGTCTTCGACAGGCTGTTATCGACGAAGGCCTGCAGAGCGGCCTGCATGCGTACGTGGTCGGTGGCGGAGATGTCTTGCGAGACGACGAACACGTCTTTGATCTCGTCCGGAATGGCGGTGATATCCTGGCAGGTGCCTTCCAGCATCACCTCTTCGACGATCGCATGGCGGGCTTCCTGGTCGAGGCCGGCTGCTTCAAGCGCATTTTCGAAGAGCGGGCTGGCATAAGTCAGCTGCAGGTCCTGGCCGTTGTCGTTGACGTGGCGGATGTAAGCCAGGGCAAAGACCGGTTCGCAGCCGTAGCCTTCTGCCCCGGCCACGGTGGCGATCGTCCCGGTGGGCGCGATCGTGTTTAGGGCTGCATTGCGGATGCCGTGCTGGCGGATGCCTTCCATGATGGTTTCCCAGTCAATTTGCGGCCGGCCCCAATCGTGTTCGTACGGAACGGTGGATACCGGCGGCTGCCAGCGGATGTTTTTCGGGTCGAACGTGCTGCCGAGGATAGCCGGGAAAGCACCCCGTTCTTTGGCCAGCTCGATCCCGGTCAGCATGGCGTGATAGCGTACGAACTCCATCACCTGAGAGGCAAATTCAAAGCCTGCGGGCGAGCCGTAGCGGATGCCGCTGTGGTACATCAAATCTGCCAGGCCCATGATCCCCAGGCCGATGCGCCGGGCGCGGTGGGCTGCCTGCTCCAGCTCGGGGATGGCTGGCACGTACATATTGGCATCGACCACGTCGTCCAGGAAGATGGTGGAAAGGACCACACTCTGGCGCAGCTGCTCCCAATCGACCGTGCCGTCCGGACCAAAATGCTGGGCCAGGTTGACCGAGCCGAGGCAGCAGTTCTCGAATGGGCCAAGCCACTGCTCGCCGCACGGGTTGGTCGCTTCGAGCTGGTATAGATGCGGTACCGGATTGGTGCGGTTAGCTGCGTCGAGGAAAAGCACCCCCGGCTCACCGTTGTGGTGGGCTTGCTGGATGATTTTGGCGAAGAGCTCGCGGGCGCGCAGGCTGCGGTGGACCTTGATTGGAACGCCGAGCTCTTCGGCCTGCTCGAGCGTGCCGTCGAACCCGCGGTACTCTGGGGCAGAAACGTCTGGGAAAACCAGGTTCCAATCGGCGTCATCTGCCACAGCCTGCATGAAAGCGTCGGTGATGCCGACCGAGATGTTAAAGTTAGTGATGGCGTTTTCGTTGATCTTGCAGGTGATGAAGTCTTCGATATCGGGGTGGTCGACCCGCAGCACGGCCATGTTAGCGCCGCGCCGGGTGCCGCCCTGGGCCACTTCGCCGAAGGCGTGATCGTAGACCCGCAAGAAGCCCACCGGGCCGGTGGCCTGGCCGGCCGACGATTTGACCAGGCTGCCCTTTGGCCGCAGGCGTGAAAAGGAAAAGCCGTTGCCGCCGCCGGTCTGCTGGATCAGGGCTGCGCTGCGCAGGGTCTGGAAGATGCCCGTCAGCGAGCGGCCCATGTCGTCTGAAATCGGCAGGACAAAACAGGCGGCAAGCTGGCCGAGCGGGGTGCCCGCCCCGGTGAAGGTTGGAGAGTTGGGGAAGAAACGCTTGGACGTCAGCAGGAAGTAAAACTGGCGGGCGCGTTCGATCACGTCGCCCTGCCAGGCCTGCTCGACCCTGGCGATATGGTACGCCACCCGCCAGAACATCTGTTCGACGCTCTCGACCGGTTTCCCATTGTCCCCGCGCCGCACGTAACGGCGAATCAATACCTGGCGCGAGTTTTCAGTTAAATCCACTTCAGGCAGGTCTTCCGGCAGGGTAGGGGTAGGCGGTAAACTTTTCTTAATGGTGTCGGTTTTGTTTGCCATAATTAATTATGTCCTTCCACGAGTAATCGATCAATTTCACTTCTGATTGACATCAGATCGTTCATGTGCAGGTAAACAATTGCATAACGGATGTAAGCGATCTGGTCGAGCTCTTTCAGGCCCTTGATCACCTGGTCACCGATGATCCGAGAAGCCACCTCGGCCCGTCCGATTTGCTGCAGGGTAAATTCGATCTCCCCGACCAGCCTTTCGATAGCTGCGGCTGAAACCGGCCGCTTGGCGCAAGCGATTCGCAGTCCAGCGCGCTACCTTCTCCCGATCAAACTCTTCGCGGGTCCCGTCTTGTTTGATGATCAGAGGCGTCGCCAGGATGGGGCGTTCGTAAGTGCTGAACCGCTGGTGGCAGCTGATGCACTCGCGCCGCCGCCGTATTCCACCGCGGCTGTCGTGGCTGGTATCAAGGACTCTTGAGTCTTCGTAAGTGCAATACGGACATCGCATCGCAATCCTCTCCCATTATTACAAATAAAGTATGACGGAAACCATACCCCCACAGGTGGGGGTATCCAATACAGGACCCCCTGCATGTGCTACAGTATTGCCTATTTTAGCACACTCGCAAGAGTGATACAAGGGAAAAAACGAAATATTAACCTTAAATATTGCAGTGCTTTAAGTAACGATATTTCAAGTGGGGCGGGCTGACTAAGTTTAGCATAAATCCTTTTAAAACAACAGCTCCTGGCAGGTTAATTTCAAACCTGCCAGGAGCCATGGGTAATTAACCCATTGCCATAGGTATGCACAGAGGAGAAAATATAAAATTAGCTGCCGGCCTGGTTATCCGGTCGTTCTATCTCAGTGTTGGCTGCGATTGCGCAGGAAAGCCGGGATATCCAGGTCATCGGTATTAAGCACCCGCGGTTCGAAATCGTCGGCAGTCAAGTTCTGGGACTGCTGCCGGACAGGCCGCTGCTCATTTCTTTCAACTGGCTGTTCAATCCGTTGTTCGACCCGTTCAACCGGGCGCGAGGAGCGCACCGGATATCCCTGGGCCTCTTCACGGTTTTTTGGGGCCTGCGTTTCTGCCACCCTGACGGGGGCGGAGCGTTCGAAGCCGGTTGCGATGACCGTGATCCGGATGGTTTCGCCCATGCTCGGATCGAGCACAGCGCCGAAAATGAGGTTGACATCGGGGTGAGCGGTCTCTTTGATGATCGCAGCGGCCTGGTTGACCTCGAACAAGGTCAGGTTCGGCCCACCGGTCACATTGAAGAGGATGCCGCGGGCGCCGTCGATGGTCACGTCGAGGAGCTGGCTGGAGATTGCCATTTCAGCGGCAATCCTGGCCCGATCTTCGCCGGAGGCATTGCCAACAGCCATCAAAGCGGCTCCACCTTCGGACATAATTGTGCGCACATCGGCGAAGTCCAGGTTGATCAAGCCAGGGACGGTGATCAGCTCCGAGATACCCTGGATGCCCTGGCGCAGCACATCGTCTGCCATTTTGAAGGCATCTTGAAGGCTGGCGCGCTTGTCCACAATTTGGAGCAGGCGATCGTTGGGGATGACGATCAATGTATCGGCATGTTCGCGCAGTTTGGTCCAACCAACTTCAGCTGCCTGCTGCCGGCGGGCTCCTTCGAAGGTGAATGGGCGGGTGACGACGCCGATGGTCAGAGCGCCAACTTCCTTGGCGATCTGGGCTACGATGGGGACGGCGCCTGTGCCAGTGCCGCCGCCCAGGCCAGCGGTAACAAACACCATATCGCTGCCCTTGAGCACTTCATAGAGCTCTTCAGCTGATTCTTCAGCTGCCTTGCGCCCCACCTCGGGGTTGCCGCCGGCGCCCAATCCTTTGGTCACCTTGTCTCCAATCCTCACCCGAGTTGGGGCTTTGGAAAGAAGCAATGCTTGAGCGTCGGTGTTGACCGCGACGAATTCGATACCGGACAGGCCTTCGTCGATCATCCGGTTGACGGCGTTGCAGCCGCCACCCCCGCATCCAACTACCTTGATACGGGCAAACGATTCGAGTTGTTGGTTAGTTGGTTCCATTTGCATTCTCCTCTGTCATAAATTCTATCAAATAATTCAAAAAAAACAATCAAAACGGCTCGAAAAATGAATATCGGCCGATCTTTCCGACCATTGTTGCTAAGGTAGAAGACGCTTGAGGAAATTCTTGACTGAATCCCAATCAATGCTCACACCTCCTCCCCGGTTGTGATCGCGGCCCGGGGTCGCAACAGATGCAGTTTCGCTCATCAATAGTGCCCAATTTAGTAAACCGACGCTGGTAGAATATGCCGGCGAATTCAACTGGTCGGATAGACCCATTAAATTCTCCGGTCGCGCCAACCGGACTGGCAAGCTCATCACCCGGGTAGCCAGCGCCCGCATCCCCGGTAATAAGCTCGAGCCGCCGGTCAAGACCATCCCGGCCGGCAAAAGGCCATCGTATCCTGACCGCTTGATTTCTTGAAGAACGAGTGTGAAGATCTCCTCAACCCGGGCCTCGACGATGTGAGCCAGGTCTTTACGGCTCACCTGAACCGGTCTATCTTCACCAAAAGTGCGCACCGAGAAGGTTTCTCCGCTATCGACTTCGGACTCGATGGCATGCCCGTGTTGGATCTTGATATCTTCCGCCTGGTTGATCGATAAGCGCAGCCCGTGGGCGATATCGGAGGATATGTGGTTTCCTCCGACAGCCAACACCATCGTATGCCACACGTCACCGTCAATGTAGATTGCCATGTCGGTCGTCCCGCCGCCAATGTCGCACACGACCACCCCCATCTGGCGTTCCGTTTCCGAGAGCACCACCTCGGCGGATGCCAACGGGTTGAGCACAAACTGGGAAACCATGACACCAGACGCGGCGACGCATTGGCGTAGATTTTCGACTGTAGCCGCGGCGGCGGTGATAATGTGGGCTTCAACCTCCAGGCGATAGCCGTGCATTCCCACCGGCATACGGATGCCATCCTGCCCGTCGATGGTGAAGTTGCGCTGGATGACGTGGATCACTTCCCGGTTATGGGGGATTGCCACCGCCTGGGCAGCATCCAGCGCCCGGATGACGTCGTCCTGTTCGATGACCCGACCTGAAATGCCGACGACGCCCTTACTGTTCACCGACGAAACGTGCGAACCCGCCAGGCTCACCAGGGCGGAATTGATCTCGAGGCCGGAAGACCGCTGGGCTTTTTCGATTGAACGGTTCACCGACTGTGATGCTGCGGCCAGGTCGATGACCGTTCCTTTACGGATCCCTTGAGATGGCTCGATCCCCACGCCGAGGATGCGCAGGTTGCGCTCTCCTTCGACGCGGGCCACGAGTGTGCAGGTTTTAGTTGTTCCGATATCAATTCCGACGACGATTGGCTCTTCCATAACTTCACTTCTCCATCCGGTAGAAGGGTGCATGTGGAAATTCCACACTGATCATGACAGGTATGATGCCCTGTTGAGTTAATTGCGTGACAATAGCGTAATAAACATGTAGTTTCATGGTCATGTCGGTCAGGTTGGTTCCAAAATAGACCTGCCAACCGTTGGGATCGACCCAACCAAGGCCATGAACGGGATCGTAAAGGATAGGTGTTGCATTTGGCGCCTGGGGCGCCAGAGATAAAATTGCCGCGACCAGGTCGGGGGAAATGAAGGGCTTCGAAACCGGCACAGTCGTCGGGGGCGTAGGAACGGCGGCATTTGATCCATCTCCGCTGGCAGTTTGGTTTGTATCCGCAGATGCGGTCAAGCCGGGGGGATTGCCGTTAGCTTTGACCGTAACGAGGGTTGTCCCTGCCTCGCCGCGAGACGGGAATGAATAACCATCTTTATCGATCCAGGTGGTCGTGTCGCCCTGCTGCCATAACAGGACCGGCTGGCGTTCGACGACTGCCACCGACAGCGAAGCCGGAATACCAATGTTGACCGACACACTCGAAAACTCTGGGAAGGCGGCCTTCAGGTTGGCTGCCAGGTCTTGCGGTTTTATCGCAAAAGCGGGGATGCCGTCCGTTTTTAAGACTGCTTCGAACATCAGTCAATGATACTCGCTGAATCCCGGTCACGTCCGCCTGGCTGAATTTGAATTCAGGCAGGTTGATCAAGGCGTAGAGAGCGGCAATCATGGCAATGATGACCATACCCGAGAGTATCCGCCATCCGGGCCGGCCGATGGAGATCGAAGGCAGCCGCATTTCAGCGCCTGGGGTATTCAAGGCGATATGATAGCGCCGCTTGGTGCTGTTCTTCGCCGGTTTTTGCAGCGGAAGGCTGGAGGTCGATCCACGAACCACTACCGGCCGGGTTGGGACGGCGTACCTGGCTGCTGGCATGGGTTTCTGTACGGTTTGACGGTGGCCGGGCTTGCTTGCAGCTGGTTGGTTACGGCCGCTCCGCCGCGCCCTGACTTCTTCGGAGTGAGACGAAGCCGCGCTGGTTTCCTGGTACGCGCTGCGAGCGTTAACCTTGAGCTTCGGTAATGTTATCGTTTCCTGGTCACGATCTCTCATCCTGTCCTCCCATAGCGATGTTCGGTGCGGTCGCGGTCTGCTTTGCGTTCCAGGGCCAGTTCGATCAAGCGGTCGACCAATTCTGGATAGGGAATGCCGCTTGCCTGCCACAATTTGGCGTACATGCTGATATTCGTAAAACCTGGGATGGTGTTGACTTCACCCAGGAATAATTCATTGGTGTCACGGTCTAATAAAAAGTCGACCCGAGCCATTCCACCGCAGTCGATGGCTGTGTAGGCTTTGATTGCCAGCGCCTGGATTTTTGCGACCATCTCGGGCAGCAGGGGAGCGGGAATGAGCAGCCGGGAGCGGTCGTCCAGGTATTTTGCTGCGTAGGAATAATATTCGTCAGCCGGTAGGACCTCGCCTGGGACCGATACCTGGGGCTCGTCGTTCCCCAGTACGCTGATCTCGATCTCTCGGGCGTTGATACCGTGTTCGACCAGGATGCGCCGGTCGAAGCGCGCCGCCTCGAGCAGGCCCTCAACCAGGTCCGACCGGTTGCGGCAGCGGGTAATGCCGACCGACGATCCCAGGTTGGCCGGTTTGACGAAAAGCGGATAAGCGGAAATGCCTTCACACATAGCCAGGACCTGATCCATCTGGTTTTCAAGCTGCCGCCGGGAGAAGACCAGTAAATCGGCAACCGGGATCTGGTTGGCGTGCATCACGTCTTTGAAGAGTGCTTTATCCATTCCGACCGAAGATCCCAGGACGCCTGCGCCGGCGTAGGCCACGTTGGCAAGCTCGAGCAGGCCCTGCAGAGTGCCGTCTTCGCCGAATGTGCCGTGTAAAACCGGAAAAACGACGTCTACCTGGCTGGCCAGTCTGAGAGTTTCGCCAGCCGGCGATTTCTCGATAAGATAAAGGCCGGGGCGGTCGGGTTGGGGCAGGAGGGTGGCTGGGGTCAGCGAGGAAAAATCGTTTGCCTCGAATGCTTCGAGCACTTTGGGGCCGGTGAACCATGCACCGTCGTGAGTGATGCCGATCGAGGCGATGTTGTATTTTCGTGGGTCGATGGCAGCCAAAACCGAGCGCGCCGACATCAGCGAAACCTCATGCTCGCCTGAACGACCACCGAAAATAACCGCAACGTTATATTTACCGGTCATAAATCCTCGATGTGTCCGCTGTGTTTGCTACCATTATCCTGGCTGCCTTACTCATTTGTCGAACTCTCCCAATAACTCGATCTCCAGCTCTAGCGCCACGCCGAACTTTTCCTCCACGGTTCGCCGGGCGAGCTTAATCAGCTGCCAAACATCTTGGGCCGATGCCTTGCCTTGATTGACGAAGAAATTGGCATGCACCGGGCTGATCTCAGCCCCACCGATCCGGTGACCTTTCAGGCCGGCTGCTTCGATCAATCGACCGGCGAAGTCACCTGGGGGGTTCTTGAACATCGAACCTGCACTGGCGCCGGGTGGTTGGGTGCTGCGGCGGGTTTTGTTGAAATCATCGATCCTTGCCTGCACTTCGGCGGCAGTGCTGTTCTGCACGTTCAAACGCCCAGCCAATATGATGGCTGGGAGATGCTCCCGTTTAAGGACGCTGCTGCGGTACGCAAATGCGAGTTTTTCTACCGGCCACAATTCCTTACCAGAGTCACGGTGCAAGATCTCTGCCACAATTAAACTTGCCTGCATGTCGCTGCCGTTTGCGCCGGCATTGCCATAGATGGCGCCGCCTAAGGTTCCCGGCACCGAAACCGCCCATTCCAGGCCGCTCAAACCGCGCAGGGCAACCTGGCGAGCCATGTGGCCCAGGTTCGCGCCCAACTCGGCCCAGACTGAAGGCGGTTCGCTGCGAGAATCGATTTTGACGTTGCGGGCCCGGTTGAGCACGATCAAACCGCGCAGGCCCTGGTCGCTGACGAGCACGTTGGCACCGCTGCCGATCATCTTGAAGGGGACTTCCAATTTCCACAGAGTTTCGGCCGCCTGGGCTAGTTCGTCCACGGTGTTAGCCGGCAGGAGGCCATCGACCTGCCCACCGACCTGGGCGGTTGTATAATTCGCCATCACCACATTTTCTTGTAGATGTCCGGCGAAGGATTTTCTGAGTTGTTCAAACGGTAATTGTGTAGTCACGATTTTCACCATTAGTTATTATCCATTAGCTGGCGGCCGCATTGGTCGGCCGGCGGCTAGATCGTCTCCAGGAATTCGATTAATCTAGCGACCAATTTCTTGCGGTCAGATTCAGTTGCTTTTTCATCTTCTGAATAAAATCCTTCATTCCTGGCAATATTTGCTTGGGTTAATGGCCGTTGGGTGCGCTTCACTTCCGGCGGATTGACAGTTTGCGTTTCGAAACGGATCATTCTAGCTTTAGCCATGAGATTAACTCCTGAGCGAATCCAGCAATTGTTCACTGATCAGGTCGCCATCCCCGGCCGAAAGGACCAGGACGACGTCACCTGGAAGCAGGTTCGCAGCGAGGTATGCGACGACCTCATGATGGTTGGCGATGTAATGGGTCGCTGGCCCTGAAATCGATTGAACCAATTCCGTGATCAGGTTGGTTTCAACCTGGGGATCGACATTTTCTCTGGCGCCATAAATCCCGGTGATCACGACCTGGTCAGCATCTGCGAACGCAGTTTCGAAATTTGACAGGAAAACCTGGGTGCGGGTGAGGGTATGCGGCTGCCAGACGGCCCATAAGCGTTGGCCTGGAAAGCGAACGCGGGCTGCGGACAGGGTTGCATGAATTTCTGTGGGGTGGTGCGCATAGTCATTTATAATCACTATTCCACCTGCTTCTCCCAAAAGGTCAAAGCGGCGGCCGGCGCCCTGGAAGGTATGCAGTGGTAAGGCTGCTTCCGCTGGCGCAAGCTCCAGGCAGTGGCATACACCGATCGCAGCCAGGGAGTTTAAGACATTATGGATGCCGGGTACCTGCAGCTTAACCTGTGCCAGCAGGGAGCCTTCGCTTGTGTCCGGTTGGAACCAGGCCTGATAATCGAAGCAGCCATCCTGGTTGCGGTTCAGGTCGCAGGCCAGATATGAAAGGTCACGATCGAAGGTATAGGCTGTTTTGTAATCTGCTTCGTAACCAACCAGGTGGTCCAGGCCATAGGCGAGCACGTGTTTACCCTGAATCCGGGCATTTTGCCCTAACCTCTGAGCGCCGCTGTCTTCGGCACACACCAACAGTTTTCCACCTGGACGCAGGTTGGAAGTGAAGTCGGCGAAAGCCTGGTCATAATCTTCTCGGGTGGGGTAGCAGTCCGGGTGGTCATAATCGACGTTGCTGACGACGATGATGTCGGGTTTCAATCCCATAAACATGTGATCGTACTCGTCTGCTTCAATCACGAATTCGACGCCTTTGCCGGCATGAGCGTTTGTCCCCAGGTTCTTGGAAACTCCGCCGATGATGAATGAAGGGTCACGGCCTAGCTGGCTGAGCGTCCAGGCGATCATGGCGGTCGTGGTCGTCTTCCCATGCGTCCCGGCTACAGCGATCGTCTTGTACCGTCCGTCGCCTAATAATCGGCCGAGAAAATCGGTGCGTTTGAGCACCGGGATGTTGGCGTTCAATGCAGCCCTGACCTCAGGGTTATCATCCGGAACAGCAGAAGAGCGCACCACCACGTTAGCGCCAGCCACGTTTTCAGCCTGGTGCCCGATGGTGATTGCTGCGCCGGCTTCTTCCAGACTGGCGGTAAAGGCTGATGGCAGGCGATCTGACCCACTGACCGTGTACCCGCTTTCGAGCAGTACCCTGGCAATGGCTGAAAGCCCACTTCCGCCGATCCCGATGAGATGAATATGTTCCATCAGATAAATACCACCAAAACGAACACGAATGCAATTGCGACTGCAAAGAAGATAATTTGTACCGGCTGCCCACTCGCCAGCCAGGCGGGAGGCATGAAATTGACCATATCGGCCAGGGTCTTCCCCAAGGCCGAGGTCGCATCCGGCTTGGAGATGATCGCCTCAAATGGGTACCCGGCCTGAGCCAGGTAGTACCAGAGTGTGCCAAAGATAAAGTAACCGTTTACTGCGCCGAGGAAAATGCCCAAGAGCATGTCCTGGAAGTGCGCTCGCACGAACTTGCCGGAATTAGCCAGGCGGGGCAGGTTGGGAGATTGGTAGCCGAAGAAAACCAGGACGACAACCACAATCGACCGCAGCCAGAAATCGCTCGTGCCAATCATTGAGGTGGCGATGAAGGGGATTTTCTCCAGTACTTCGATCACAAAAATGGCCAGAATAACGCTGAAGCTGACCAAAAGCTCCTTAGCCCAGCCGCGCATGGCGCCGATGAAAGCGAATAAGAAAATGTACATCCAAAAAAGAGCAATCAAGCTAATCAAGACGTCATCCTCCCCTCCTGGATCGGCCGGATAATTGGATAAGTTCGTTCGCCAGGTGTTGGGCTGCCTGGGGGTGGGCCAGGGTGGACATAGCTTTACGCATCTTTCCCAGGCCTTCGCTGTCGCTCAGGAGAGATTTAACTTGCGGAAGAAGCTGGCTGCTCAAATCGGCATCTTCAACGACAACAGCCGCGCCACAATTGGCAAGGTAGTCGGCGTTGACCTTCTGGTAGCGCCAGGCGTATGGGTAAGGGACGAGTACAGCCGGGAGGCCGAAGAGAGGATATTCGCCCAGAGTGGATGCGCCTGCTCGTGAGACAACCAGATCAGCAGCAGCCAGGGCGGCCCCCATTTCGTGCAGGTAAGGGAAGGGGTGATAATGGGGGAACAGTTCCGCCGGGAGGGTCGAACAGGCTGATTTGATCTCAGGCCAATCGAGCTGTCCGGTCAGGTGGATAATCTGCATGTTTTGGAGCAGATCGGGCAGGATGGAAATGAGCGCCCGGTTAATAGACCTGGCTCCCTTGCTTCCACCGGAAACCAGCAGCACAGGCAGGTTATCCTGTAAGTTAAGCACCTGAAATGCCTCAGCCCGCTTCCATCGGGATAATTCGGACCGTACGGGATATCCGCTGATCGTGATCTTTTTCTGAGAAGAGAAAAATTGGCGCGACTCGCTCGTAGTGACTGCGACCCGGGTGGAGAAGCGAGCCAGGGTCTTCAAAGCCAGGCCGGGCTCGATGTCTGGGACGTATGCCATTGCAGGAATGCGCCGGGCTGCTAAAGCCATCGGTACGGCCAGGTATCCACCGGTATAGAAGAGGACATCAGGCTTAAAGGTGCGGATGATTTTCCGGGAAGCAAAGTACCCTCGTAAAAGTTTGAGGATATTTCCAGGTAAGGCTCGCATGCCCACGCCGTGAACGCCTGCGGCTGGGATAGAGAGAAATGAGAGTTTGCTGCCTGATATGTTCAGGCTGCGCTGAACGAGTTCAGCTTCCATCCCATCTTCTCCTCCGACCCATAAGAAAGGGCCGGGATCATTAGCGAGGGCCTGGAGAACGGCGAGCGCGGGATACACCCCGCCGCCGGTCCCCCCGGCGCAAATCAACAACTGCACTGAATGAACTCCCTTCTTTTGATTCTTTCTCCGATGATTGGCGAGCGACGTTCATGATGATCCCCACCGCGGCGAGGGTGACCACCATGTTAGAGCCGCCGTAACTGACAAAAGGTAAAGCATTCCCCGAAACAGGGAAGAGGCCAGCGATGACCATCATGTTGATCATAGCTTCCAGCACGATCCAGATTGCCAGGCCGGCTGCCAGCAGTGACCCGAGTTGGTCTGGGGCTTGCCGGGCGATGCGAATGCCGCGCCAGAGGAACAGGCAGAACAAGCCGACTAATAAGGTCGAGCCGATTAGACCGGTTTCCTCGGCCACCACGGCAAAAATGCTATCTGAAGGCGCAAGGGGAAGGCCGGTGCCTTTGACATCTCCCAAGCCAAGGCCCACGCCCAGCCAACCGCCTTTGATGATCGATTCGAGCGTGCGCATCACCTGGTCTGAGCTTTTGGTCATGTCCTGCAAGCCTGTAATCCAGGCCGACCAGCCGGTCTTTGCCGGTAGTGGTGAAGGTCACCATCACCCATCCCAACAGGACGCCGAGAATGAAGACCAGGATGATTTGTTTCCAATCGCCACCGGCCAGGAAGAATAAGATGCCTCCCAGGATGAAGATCGTCGCAGTTGCACTCAGGTCCGGCTGCTTCCAGATCAAGCCACCGGTAACCCCTAGAATGACCGCCATGGGGATGAGACCGAAGCCGATATCGTTGATAACGTCTCGCTTTGAATACAGCCAGAAAGACAGGTAGATAATGATCACCAATTTGGCGAGCTCGGAAGGTTGGATCGAGCCTCCGATCAGAGTACGGATGGTCGATGAGCTGGGGCCGCGGAAGACGATGACCGCTAATAAGGCGAGTATGGTCACCACCAGCATCGGTACAGCCAGGTAACGGTAGATGTGGTAATCGATCAACGAGAGCACGACTGCGGTTACCAGGCCCAATCCGATGAACATAGCCTGGTGGGTGAACATATAATATGGAGATTCACCCAAGATTGTGAAACTGAAATCTGTGCTGGCTGAAAACACCATTACCAATCCGAAGACCAGCAAAGTGATGACGATCAGCAGCAGCGGCACATCCAGGCGTAAACGCAACGGCCTGCGCACGCCAGATGTATTCACGGGTTTCACCTGATTTACGAAAGTTCCTTCACCCATTTTTCGAACCATTCCCCGCGTTCTTCGAAATCGCGGAATTCATCAAAACTGGTGCCTCCTGGCGCAAGTAAAACCACGTCGCCAGGTTGGACGATTCCGGCTGCCTTTTCGACTGCCGTGTGTAATGTAGAACATTGTTCGATGGTATATGGACGGTCGTGATCGCTGGACGATGCAATAGCCCTTACGATCTTGTCCCTGGCTTCACCAAAAACAACCACGTGGTCGACCCTTTTATGAACCAGGTCTGCAAGCTCCCCCCAGGGTAGGTTCTTATCGCGGCCGCCAAGCATGAGGACGATAGGCTCTTCGAAAGAGCGGATCGATGCCATGCTGCGTTCTGGCGCTGTTGCAATCGAGTCGTTGTACCAATCAGCGCCGTGCCAGGTCCGCACCATCTGCAATCGGTGGGGTACACCGGTGAAACCTTCGATTCCGGCTTGCATGGCTGTGGCTGGAAGCCCGACCACGTGAGCAGTGGCACAGGCTGCGGTGACGTTGAGCAAGTTGTGCTCGCCCCGCAGCAAGATCGAGATGCACGGCATCACAGCTGATCTAACGCCTGCATGCTGGAGCCAAACCGTCTCGTTTTGGACGAAAGTGGCATCCTCGCTGCTGGATGGAGGAAGCAAACCGAAACTGGCCAGGTTTCCCCGTACCTTGTGACGGAAACTCCAGGCTACCGGGTCTTCACGTCCCAGGACGGTCCAATCGTGGGGTTTCTGGAATGCCAGAATGCGTTCTTTGGCAGCCGTATATGCTTCCATAGAGCCGTGCCGGTCGAGGTGGTTGGGGGTCACATTAAGCACTGCAGCCACCCAGGGGGTGCGGTCCATCAGTTCAAGCTGGAAACTGGAGAGCTCCATGACGACCAGGTCTTCTGGCTTAATTTGGTCGACGACGCTGATCAAGGGCATGCCGATGTTCCCACCGACCCATGTCTTGCGGTACTGAGCGGCGCAGCGGTCGTTGTTGTTGGTTGCTGCAGCCATCCGGCCGACCAGGGTTGTTGTAGTGGTCTTTCCAGCCGATCCGGTGATCCCTACCACAGGGCAGGTGACCGCTTCCATAAATACTTGCGAGTTGTTGGAGAGGGGCAGGTTGCGCCGGCGAGCTTCTGCAACCAGCGGCAGGCTCAATGGCACACCGCCTGAGGCGCAAACCAGGTCGATCCCATCCAGGAGAGGCAATGGGTGGCCGCCCAAGGCCCATTCTACTGGAACGCCTTGAAGGGAGCGGACCGCATTTGCCAGCTCTTCAGAAGATCGTTGGTCGTTAAGGACTACCCTGGCGCCATGGCTTGATAGATAACGCGTTAGAGCGAGTCCCTGACGGGCCGCTCCAATCACCAAAACGCGTTTATCTTTCCAGTTTTCCATCGATCTCCTAACCGTTTACACGAAAGCCACCGCGACGCCAAGCATCGCGCATACCAGCCCTACCAGCCAGAAACGCTGGACTACCTGGGTTTCACTCCAACCCAGCAGTTCGAAATGATGGTGTAGCGGGGCCATTTTAAACAACCGTTTGCCGTGGGTCAGCTTGAAATACGAGATCTGCAAAACCACGCTCAGTAAGTCGCTCACCGGAATAATGGCAATGAGTGGGAGTAACAGCCACTGCCCAGTCATGAGGCTGACCACACCGAGAGTCGCCCCTAACGATAAGGCGCCCATATCACCCATGATCAGGTTCGCCGGATGAACGTTGAACCACAAGAAACCGAAGAGAGCGCCGACGATGGTGAAACAGAACCTGCCCAGGAAGATCTGCCCTTGCATCAGGGCGATGCCGCCGTAGGCGGCAAATGCCGTGGCTGAGATCAAGCCTGCCAATCCATCCAGACCATCGGCAAAATTGACTGCATTCGACATTCCTACGATGACCACGACTGCAAATGGGATGTAGAACACTCCCAATGAAATTTGGCCGCTGACACCGGGCCAGTACATTTCGGGGACTTTCAGGAAATAGTGTAAGACGAATGCCACGCCTAGGGCGATCAGCACCTGGAACAGGAACTTGGTGCGCGCCCGCATCCCCAGCCCACGGCGCGGCCCGCGAATACCTTCCCAATCGTCAACCGCGCCGAGAATGCCATAGGCCAAAAGGACGATGACCGGCACCAGCACCGACCTTCCCAGCACATTCAAACCCAGTACAGATGCTGCATTCAACAATATCGTCAGCAAAGTTACCGGTAAGATGACCATCAAACCACCCATGGTTGGTGTGCCCATCTTTGAAAAATGGCTGGCGGGACCTTCTACCCGGATTAATTTTCCAATTTTAAAATAACGCAAAACCCGCACCAATGGCCCGCCCCAGATGACAGCCAGCAAAAAGCTCAACCCGCTCAATGAAATGGCAAGGGAGGTTTCTTTCACAAATCCTCCTCGCCATCCGTTGATTCGAGCGCAGCCACGATCCGATCCATACGCATGCTATGTGAACCTTTTACCAATACCACATCATTACCCATTAAATTTTCTCGCAAAAATTCGGTTACTTCTTCGGTGGTCGCAAACCAGTGGATGGCTCTAGTATCCAACCCGGCTTCGCTCGCTGCCAGAGCCGTTTGCTTTGACCTTTCTCCTACGACGACCAGTCTTGTGACAATTCCGGCGGCGCGTGCGCCTACCATTTCGTGTCCTTGTTGTTCGTAAGGCCCAAGCTCGAGCATGTCTCCCAGGACAGCCACCTTGGGACCATCCATTTCTTCCAGTAAATTGAGGGCTGCCAGGGTCGATTCGGGGGAAGCATTGTAGGTGTCATCTAAAATGAGCGCTCCTGAATCGGTGTGCACTGTCACCAGGCGCAGCTGCGAATGGCCCATCAAAAGACCCGAGACAATATCCTGCCAGGTGAGGCCTTCCACGAGGCCTGCTGCTGCCGCCCGGAGCGCTGTGTGAACCGAATGCCTCCCAATTAAAGGTACGTGCATGTGGATTACTTCATTATGATAATGAAGCCTGAAACGGATGCCTTCAAGCCCTAACCCCTCGACTCCATCTGCCCATAAATTGGCTTGCGGGTCCAATCCATAGTAGAAAACCCGGGCCTGGGTATCTTTTGCCATCGGCCGGACGAGAGGATCATCGTAATTCAGAATGGCGACGCCCTCGGGAGCTGCAGGAAGCGCTTTGATGAGCTCAGCTTTCCCGCGGGCGATGATCTCTTGCGAACCAGCTCTTTCTGCGTGTACGGTGCCGATATTTGTGATGATGCCGACCTGGGGGAGGGCAAGGTCGCAAAGAAAGCTGATTTCGCCGGGAACGTAAAAACCCATCTCGAGCACGGCCCGTTCATAACTTGTATTCAACCGCAGCAATGTCAGCGGTAGACCGATCTCGTTGTTCAAGTTCCCCGGACTCTTCAGCGTATGGAAACGCTGGCTGAGCACTTCGGCCACCAGTTCTTTTGTGGTCGATTTCCCGACACTGCCGGTGACACCGATCACACGCAGATTTAACTTCCGCCGCCAAAAACGGGCCATCTGGTGTAAAGCTGTCAAACTGTCTTTCACCTGAATGCAGAATGGACCGGTTGGAATTTCTAAGTTTGGCGGTAAGGTTCCTTCCCGTAAATCGATGCTTGGAAATGATCCGGAAAGGTCTTGAGAGACAAGGGCAATACTGGATCCTTGCTTGAATGCATCGGCAACGAATTGGTGGCCATCGGCTCGTTCTCCAGGGAGAGCGACGAACAGCGATCCTGGAATCACCTGGCGTGAATCTACAGCAGCCTCAGTGATCACCATCCCGGGGTTCTGAGGTCTGGCGCCTGTTATTGCTTCAAGCGCATCTGCCAGTCTAAACATAATTGCCTAAAAATACCTTTCAGTCTGATTCATCAGGCGAAACGAGACTCTCCAAGGTTGTTCGGGTTTCCTCGCTCCGCTCATATCGATAATGTGAAGTTAATCCGAAGATTAATCGGTTTTTCGGATACGGTCGAGAAAGTATCTTCTCTCCGTATCCGCACATATAATTCGTTAGTGGTTCGCTAGAAGTTGTTGGCGGATGTCGTCCGGCGGCAGGCCCAACAGTACGACAAGTTTCTGAACGGCTTCACTGAAGACCGGTGCGGCTACCACAGAGCCCCACATTGAAGTTTCGGGTTTTTCCAGCCAGATATAAACGAGGAACTGCGGGTCGTCGATCGGTCCCCAACCCACAAACGAAGCGTTGGTCAGGTTGGATAAATATCCACCTGGCCCTGGGATTTCTGCAGTTCCGGTCTTCCCGGCAACCCGATATCCTGGGACCAGGGCATCCGACGATTCTTGTTCGAGTGATCGCGATAACATCGCAGTCAGGGTCGAAGCTGTATTGGCAGTAATGGGGGTGCCTGCCACCTGAGGCGAAATGTTGTATTGGTGGCCATTCTCGATGATGGCCTTGACCATATGCGGAACCATCATTTTTCCCTGGTTATTAGCTATCGCTGAAGCTGCCATAACCATTTCGATGGGAGTGACTGCGACGCCCTGGCCAAATGAATTAGTGCCCAGGTTGGCTTCGTACCACTGGTTGTCTCCAGGAGTGGAAAGTGGGTAATAGGCTTCGCCGGCCAGGTCGATCCCGGTGAGGTGGCCGATCCCAAAAGCCCTGAGGTAATTGTAAAAACGACTGGGGCCTAACTGTTCGGCTACCCAGGTCAGGCAGACGTTCAAAGAATGCTGCAAACAACCGGTCATGGTTTGTTCGCCGTAAGCGCCGCCATCCCAGTTGTAAATATAGATACCGCCAATTTCGATCACGCCGGTATCCAGGAAGGTCGAATCCGGTACAACCGCGCCGGCATCCAGCGCCGCCGCCATCGTAAAAATCTTGAACACCGACCCGGGTTCATAGGTGTTCATTACCGGACGGTTGAAATCGGTCGCGTTGGGGTAGATACTGCCATAGTCCCAATACTTGTTTAGATCCATGCGTGGGGTACTTGCCATCGCCAGGATTTCGCCATTTCTGGGATCCATGACGACCAGGCTGCCAGATGCCGACTTGGTATCGGCTACGGCTTTATCGAGAGTTTCTTCCATCGCTGATTGTATGGAACGGTCGATGGTCAGCACCAGGCTGTCCCCAGGTGGCACCTGAGGAATATCCTGGACCATCAAAGGATCATTTGCCACGAACATGGTTTGTGGTGTTCCGGCAAGAAGGTCATTATACTTCTCTTCAATCCCGAAAGCGCCCTTCGCATCATTACCAGCCTTATATGGGTAGAAACCGATGATATTTGCAGCCAACGAACCTTCTGGATAGCTGCGTACCAGGTGAGGAGACCAGGTTAACGCTTCAAGGTTCGGGGCGTTTTTATTTGATATGGTTGCAGTCGCCGCTTCCTCTTTTAATTGCGCCAATTTATTGATCTGGTCGAGGCTCACGTAATCTGCCAGCACCAGATATTTCAGACTGGCTGTGTAGGGATCGTTGAACAAGCTGATGATCCTGGCATAATCCGAACCGACAGCCGTGGCCATAGCCGAGGCGATTGCCTTTTCATCATATGGAGTTTCAAGGTTAACCCCCACTTCGTAAACCTGCTCGTTTCCGGCTAAAAGGTTTCCCCAGCGGTCGTAAATACTCCCCCGGGCAGGGTAGACCGTCTTCTCGTAACTCTCATAGCGCAGCACCTGGTCGAGCACGATCTTGGCACTGGGGCTGTTTTGAACCCGGAACATCTGGATGATTACCAGAGCACCAGCAATCCACAGGATGATAGCTAAAATCGAATAACGGCCCAGGAAAGTGGATTTCATTTTGGCACCTGGTCTTGGGCAGTTTGAGCGGTTGTGATCATTTGCATGATCCACTCCCACAGCGATTGGGTATAGCCGGGTTGGATCAACGGCGGTTGGATCATCACCTGGTCCAGCTGCGGCGCGATTTCAGCAGTGTCACGGGCTGTGTATCCCGGCACCATCACATACGTCTGACTCTCTGCATCCACTGCTAAAAAACCCAGATCGGCTGCCCGTTTATCCATTTGAGCGGAAGACGTCAGCGAGGCCAGCTGTGAGTTCAAATTGGCAATTTCCAATGAATCACTGTCCATTTGGGCTTGCAGGAATTGGATTTGGCGACCAGCAGTGGCTGCATTTGCGCTGACACTCAGGTAAACGCCTGAGATCGAAGCAACCAGTAAGAGGATAAGCAAGAATAAGCCGATCCATTGTACCTGGATCCGCCAAGGAGCTTGTTGGTATGCTTGCATTGTTTTAGGCTTCATCGATAGATTCCATGCAAAAGTCGTGCCATTTACAATTTTTCAACAACCCGTAGGCGAGCACTGCGCGCCCGAGGATTTTCTTGTGTTTCACGAAGAGTGGGCTTAATTGGGTGGCGGGTGACCAAATTGATACTGGCTTCGTGCCCACAGTTACATATTGGTTGTTCTGGAGGACAGATGCAGTCTCTGCTTTCTCGTAAAAAGTACCGCTTGACCAGTCTGTCCTCTAAAGAATGAAACGAAATTACCGCTAACCTTCCCCCTCGCTCCAGGGTGTTCACAGCTATGGGCAAGACGGTTTCTAGTGCTTGAAGCTCCTGGTTGACGGCGATCCGTAAGGCTTGAAAGGTGAGCGTGGCAGGATGCAATTTACTTCGCCTCCTGCCGGCTGCTCTTGCGATGACCTCGGCCAGGTGGGTTGTCGTTTTGTGAGGCCTGGAACGGACAATCGCCTGGGCAATTCTTCGCGCTTGAGGTTCTTCGCCAAAGCGCCAGATCAGGTTAGCTAATTCACTTTCTATCAGGTTGTTGACCAGGTCGGCTGCCTGAATTTCGGCAGTTGGATCGAACCGCATGTCCAAAGGCCCTTCAACCTGAAAAGAAAAGCCGCGTTGTGGGGTAGTCGAACTGCATGGATGAAGCTCCCAGGTCGAGCAGGATCCCTTCGACCGGACCCCACCCCAAGCTTTTGACGTGTGTGCTCCAGATCTGAATAAGATCCCTGGATCAAGCTGAAGCGCTGTCCGAATTCAGCTAGCTTTTGTGAGGCAATTCCCAGCGCCACCGGGTCGACATCAAGGCCAAGCAACTTTCCGTCTGGCCGACTAGCGTCGAGGATACCCCATGCATGCCCACCTGCTCCAACCGTCCCATCAACGTAAAAACCTGAACTGATTGGGTGAATCGCATTTAAAGTTTCATTGTAAAGTACAGGGTTGTGACCGATATTGGGTCATAAAACATCATACGGATAAATCGAGAGCGGCATATCGTTGTGCATTTATTTCGGGTCCTGGAGAAGTGCAATTTGTTTGGCCCACAATTCGGGCGACCAGATTTCAAAATAATCGCCCACACCTGCGATGATTGCATTAGCGACCAGATGAGGCCTGATCGCGCAGAAATTGTGGAAGTAATATCCTACCAACTCGATCCATTTCCATGCGTTCAGCAAACGATAAGATCATACGTCGTAAAGAGCGGCTTGCCGGATTGGTCATGTTCATCTTGTCCAGCCGGCTCGAAAAGTCATCAAACATCGAGGAGGTCATTACGATCAAATTGCGATCAAATCCCAGAGTGATGAAGGCGCCATTAACCAATAGATCACGGAAACGTGCCGGTACGGTCAAACGTCCTTTGTCATCGATGGTGTGATCGTAATGCCCCAGGAACATCTGTTCTAGTTCTCCCATTCATGCAGCACGCCGGACAAAATTCCGGTGTACCACATTATCCCACTTTTACCCATAAAACCACACGAATATACACAGTATACGGTAATTACACTCAATTTACAAGCAGATTACCCCCACTTTGCCCATTTGTTAAGCTTAAACATTTATCTCCTCACTCAGCAGCGTCGCCTTCATTTAAGCAGAATGCTTAAACGCCATTCAAATTTTGCACAGGTGACATAATCCTGACTTCAACCTGGTATTTTTGAATGAGGCATTCCTTTCTTGCTATTTTTTGTTGGCGGGTATAATAATTGTATCCATTCACTTCGAGACCAGTTTGTGTAGACGATCTTTCGCAAAGGCTTTTCTTACCATCAACGGGCTGCTTTGGGTTCTATTGGGACTATCGGCTTGCCAAATTCAAGCGTCTCCTGACGTCAATCCATACTCTCAACCAGGTACATCTACATTTACCCAGACTGCTGTCCCAACGGCATTTCAACCTTCTACGGCTACGCTGCAAGCGGACGACGCCATCACTGAAGTCGCTAGTTCCCTCAGTGGGCTGCCAACTACAACCGCAACGCCATCCCCAGAACCTTCACCTACGCCAGGATGCCAGGACCTGAAAGGTATGGTCTCATCGGGCAGCATTGATTTCAATCGCAATGGGGCATCCTTTGCAGTTCAATGTCTATTTACCGCCTTGTTATGCCCCTGATGCTGCTGGCGGGTATCCTGTCCTCTATATGCTTCATGGCCAGACATTCACCCAAGACCAGTGGGTAAACCTGGGTATGACCAGCAAGGCCGATGATCTGATTTCTAATGGTTCGATCGCTCCATTTTTGATCATAATGCCTTTTGAAAAAGACTCCTATGCCTATCCATTCACCTCCGGGTTCGATAAAGCGATAGTAGATGAATTGATCCCCTGGGTCGATCAGACCTACCACACCTGCCTCAAGCGAGAATGCCGGGCGATCGGTGGCCTTTCCCGGGGAGGTGCCTGGGCGATCCACCTGGGCTTTACCCACTGGCAGCTCTTCGGCGCGATCGGAGGCCATTCACCGGTTCCATTCATCGGTGATTTTATAAATCTGATTAATTGGCAGGCCCAAATTCCTGCCGGCGAGCTTCCCCAAATATATCTGGACATCGGGCAAAATGATATTTATCTTCCGAATGCGGCCGAATTTGAACAGCAGTTGACCCACCTGGGTATCCCCCACGGATGGCTCGTACAGCCGGGTAATCACACCGAAGCCTATTGGCAATCTCACGTTAGAGAATACCTGGAATGGTACGCTGGCTTCTTTCAAAATGCACAAGGTGATGGAGGGAAAAATGAATAATCAAGATTTGAACCTGGTCATGAAGGAATACCCGCTTATCAGTGGCTTTATTGGATTGGTCTTCCTGATTATCGGGATCGTTTTCGTGCCGTCCATGCTGAATGGGTTGGATCCGATCGTGGTGCTCCTCGTGCTTGCAACGATACTGATCGGCCTGGGATTGCTGTCAATCAGCAGTGTTCTTACCATCACTGCCGATCGGGTAACCCAGGTGCTCACCCTGGATTCCCGTTCGCTCGTCAAAAAGCATAAAAGAGAGATTCCATTCTCGCAGATCGCAGCTATCGAGCTTGAAATGCATTCGACAAGGGCCGGGTCAACCTCTGGAGACAATCAGCCCACCTATCGCATTGTGGTAGTTATGAAGGATGGCCAATCGGTTCCTTTTCGTTCGACGTATACCAGCGGTTCATTTCGTTAAAATAAAGAAAGTCGAAAAACTAAGGACGGTGATTGGGGTCAGTGGAAGCGAGATGGGTATTGGTGGGATGATAAAAATGGGCTCTCAAATAGCCCAGGCTCAATTTCAACAGCAGCAAGAAAGCATGACCGGAAGCGAAGAAACCGAGCATCTGACCGAAGGGGTTCATTGGTTGCTGCAAACCCGTTCTTATGGGGCTATGCCAGTCACGCGCTGGTTTTCCTCGGATTTCTGCACCGCTGGAGAGTTTTTATATATCACTCAAAAGGTAAAAGGGCAGGGTTCTTCAGCCAGCGGCTTTTTTGCTGGCTTAGGAAAGATGATGATGCACCAGGCGCTGTCAGTTTATGGTTTTGGAGTTGAATATACCCTCAATCTGGATGGGGCTCAATTCATTACAAGCCTGGACCAGAACCTGGAGATAAGTTTTTCGGTTTTTGCCAGCTCGGATTATATTGCCAGGCAGATTGTCAATCCCTGGGTTATCGCTCCCCTGGTCGATTGGGCTTATCGCTACCCGCTCAAGACCATCCAAACCGATAATCAGATATTCGGGCAGCTAGCGGTAATGTTTTGTCCCCAGGGTGTTTATGTCGCCAGCGCCGGTACCATGATCCCCGAAGCCGTCGAGGAATTGACAACCCTGGGGATTGCCCTGGTTAAAGCCCAGGTCAGCACTTTCAGCAGACCAGCCGTTAAATGATGCCCGGAAAATAATCGGTCTTTATCTGCGAGTTCTTTATACCTAGCTCGTGCAGGCTCTCGACAACCGAATTGATCATGCTCATCGGTCCTGATATGTAGAACACACTGGTCCGGTATCCAGGAACGGCTTTCTTGATCCAATCGCCTTTTATTCGCCCCACCTGCCCTTTCCAACCTGCGGGAAGTTTATGCGAATCGGTGAGAGTGTAAATGGTTTTAATCCCCAACTCCTTTTCAGCACGATCGAAGATATCTTTATAGACGATCTCATTTGCATTGCGGTTAGCGTAAAAGAGCATCACCGGCCGGCGTTGGTGGGTATCGAGCATGTATTTAATCATGCTGCGGAAGGGGGTAATGCCGATCCCACCGGCGATGAATACGCATTTCTGCTTGTGGTTCGCTGGCAGCACAAAATCACCGGCTACCTGGGATGCGACGATCTCGTGGTCTGAGTTAATCGATAGCAGCGATTTCTTAAAAGAACTCGAGTTTTCGTGGAATTTTACGCCTAATTTGAGCACCTGCTCCGTCGGGGCAGAGGCCAGGGTGAAATAACGGCGGTTGCCTCGGCTGTCGGAGTCTTCGTGACCCAGGGTCCATTCCATATACTGCCCAGCCTGGAAAGCCAACTTCCTGTTGGGCGAAAACACGAATTCGTAGATATCAGGCGCAAGCCGCACTTTTTCCTTAAGTTTGAGCACCAGGTTGCGCTTGGGGCTGACGATGAAAGAGAATATATTTCCGATTAATAGTGCCAGCTCAGGGGTGGTATAAAACGAGCCAAAGTGCACCAGCGGGGTGAACAAGAATGCCACCAGGATGGCGTAGTAGATCCGCATTTTGTGGGTCGCCGGAGCCGTCAACGGCTCGGTTAACATAATGAATGCGAAAAACACTAACGGAGAATACAGGACCGCGCCTTCGAGTGCTGCCAGGGGGTTCGTTTGGCTGATCAGGCTTGCAACCGGGGTGATTACCAGGGTGGCAAGCAAGAAACTTACGACCAGGTCAAACCTTCGGATCTTGCGTACGATTAACAGACCGCCTATCAAAACGAAAGGCAGCATCTGGGCGTTTCCTACCCACCAGCTTGCTGACTGGTTGATGGTGAAATAGGTTATGGTCACTGCGAAAGCGGCCGGGTTGAATATGTGCTTCCCCCTGATGGCTACGATATATTTCGATGCCATTGCCAGTACCGCCGCCCAGCCCAGGAACCATAGATCATTGTAAGATTGGATCGGTGAAATGATCAACGCCAGAATCAGGGCAGTGATGTAAGACGAACTCGACGTTTACCGGAATGCGAAAAACCTTGGAAAATACCCAGTTGGTGAATAGTGAAACGACCAATAAGAATGCGGTTGAAAATAGGAGGGCAAACGGGTCGTAGGATTGAATGCCGGTGAAATCCATGATCAAGGCCGCGACCAGTAAAAAAACCAGGTAATAAGAAACCAGGCGGTACATCGTGATACGGTTAAGGAATTGATCGATAGCTTTAATCATTGCAAACGTACCTCGAAAAACCGCTGGTAAATGTTGCCCGGTGGTCGTGATCGATCATATATCCCTCGTAACCGTCCAGGTTTTCGATAAAATTAATACCAGCCTTTCCCATTGCAAAGGCGGATGTCGCAAAACAATCGACAGAATAAATATCGGCGCCGATGACGGTGATGCTAAGTATGTCAGCAGCCGCACGGTCGCCGTTACGCGGGTTATAAATGTGTTCCCCACGGATATAAGTGCCAGAAGTGGCTACGCCGCTATCAGTGATCGATAAAACCTTGACGATCTCGTCGAAATTGAAGGGATTGCGGATCCCAACCCGCCAATCCTGACCCTGAGCATTCTTCCCGCTAACCTGGAAATCCCCGCTGGCTTCGACGTAATAATTTCGGAACCCCATTTCTTTGGCCATCTGGGCTGCATTCGCAATCGCCCAGCCTTTAACCAACCCGGATGGATCGTATTTCCCGGCATGCCAGATATCGAAGTATCCACCGGTTGTTAATCGCATTTCTTCAGCGAGGGCTAAGATGGTCTGCATGTCGTCGCTGGATTCTTCCAAAGCAAGTTCGTGCCTGTTGATCGCAGAAATCTCACTGGTTTCTTTGTACGTGCTGAATTTCTCGTCGACGTAGGTAAAATAATTGAATAGGGATTCGAGGTGATCGTTTGAAACCCCACGATCGACAATTTCGAGTGTAACTGGCATACCCATGATAATGCGAGTTCTCTTTCATAATTAGTTATGGGCTTGTGTCAGAGCTGACTGCAAGGAGTAGATAAAACCCTGGCTGGTCAATGTGGCCCCAGAGATGATATTGACGTTGGCGCTCTGGGTCTGAAGGGCTTCTTGCTGCAGATACGGCATGGCGATTGAATTGATCCGGACCGATGTCTGGCGGTCATTCGGATATTGCACGAACTGCACGTTGGCGATCTTGCCATTCTGAATGACGACCTGCACCTGGACATTACCGACGAAGACGTTAACCGATGGGCCGGTGTACGTCCCATTTTTATATTGTCCCTGGGCGACGGCTGTCGGAGCGGCGGGAACGGTCGCGGTCGGGGGGACTGCAGTTGGAACTGCCGCAACTGGTGCGGTGGCAGTCGCCGGAGGATCATTAAGTGAGGTGACTGCACTTGCCGGCGGGTCCCCTGCCGCGGCTGCTGCACTGCCGTTGACCGAAGAAGATGCCGTTTGGGTTACCTGGGGTGCGGTAAGGGGTGGTATCTGGCTTAGCGGTTCCCAGAGTTTGCCAGCGGTTTATGGATGGAGTAGGCGACAAATGAAAATACAAAAAAGGCTGATAATAGCAGCTTCCTAAAGAACCATCTTTGTGGATTGTGTGAAGAAGAATTCTGTTGTCTCATAGTGAAATACCTTATTAATAAAACGATAACAAAATAAAATGACAATCGGATGAATATTAGAAAATTTGTCGATTAAGGATTGATTAAAGTTTTTCCCCCTTCTAACGGTCCACATTGGTCTTAAAGACCAAAGAGCATTCAAGGTCAACTCGGCTTATGAACAATCGTCCCCCCCCCCCCAAATTCACGGGTACTGATGATCGCACAGGCTGCACCTGGCTGTCTTCAAAGATTGAATCTCTCCAAAACCAGCCTATACTGTTGGGTGCAATCACCGGCTGTGCAGGGTCAAGAAGATCAGAATGTGAAGAACTCGATTCTCAAGAGTATGCTCATTTTTAAGAAAAGCTCCCAGGAAGAAGGCTTTTGGAGCAGCCAAGGTTGAAGCAAAATCCAGGATCAGTTTTTCAGCATCACCGTGAGAATTGACTTCGAACACCAGGTTTTCAGATTCAAATCGCAGCAGGTGGGTTTTATTCTGAACGTACTTCGGGTAAAACCAACTTCCGTTACCGGGCTGGTAACCGCGCTGGTACAGGCGCCCGGTTTCGAACCAGGCTGGAATAGCTAATGGGACTTCTGCCCCCTGAATGCCTCCTGGTTCTATTCACAACGACTTATAATTATCGCGCGATTGAAAATGCATATAACGGGAGAAATCAATGAGCTACCAGCGTGCATTGCAGACAATTAATTTAGATCCCATCCAGGGAATTGCTCATCTGGAAAACCTGGACCATCCCCAGTTTATGGAAGAAGTGATTGGGTACAACCCATGGGAAAAGCCCTTACAAGCGTACGTCGATTCATACAAGGCGTTGGATATCGATTGGGTTATTGGGCTTCCAGATCGTTGCATCAAAATCGATGAAAATAAATCGAGTTTCCATGGCGAGGATGGCACGGTTTATACAGAATGGGGATTGTCCGGCAGCGCCTGGCGTGAAGAATATCAGTTTTTCGATTCGGATAGCGTCCTGGCATTCGATCCGGTCGAAAATTCCATCAGCGAGAAATTGGTGACTCGGGAATATAACCAGCAGCAAATCAATCGATGTCGTGCAGATCAAAAACTGCTGGGTGATTCAGCCATTGTATCTGGAATTTATTACACAACCCTCTTTCAATTCGGTATCATGATTTTTAATTGGGAATTATTCCTGGCGACAGCTGCGAGTGAACCGGAACGCTTTCGAAAAGTTTTGGAAGGCTTTGCCGAAGTATCACGGCGGAATATGACCATGTGGGCTCAGGAGGACACTGACTTAATATTCATGCATGATGATATCGCCATGGAGCGCGGAATGGTATTTAATCCGAAATGGTACCGGAAAAACCTGTTCCCTCTTTATGAATACATCATCGAACCGGTTAAAAGCTCGAAAAGATGTCAAGCTGGCCTTCGTTTCAGATGGCAATTTTTCTCCCGTACTGGATGATCTGGTATCGATTGGTTTTGATGGATTCGTGATCAATTCTCCTTTGATGGATTTGGAGAAAATTGCCGGTCGTTTTGGGAACCGCATTTTCCTGGCAGGGGGGATTAATACCAATATTTTGACATTAGGAACACCCGCAGATGTCGTTAACGAGGTGAAATCGTGCCTGAAAAAAGTTCGATCGGCAGGTGGATTTTTCCTGCACAGCGGCGGCGACCTGCCTCATAACATCCCGATTGAAAATATGCGCGCTTATTTCAGCGTCAAAGACGGCTAGAAGGCGCATTCACCCACCTCTAAAGAATAATATGATACTCAGCACCCAGGCCGCACATAATGTTTGTTACAACGTTGCCGCACAGCCTTAGCTAAGAAGTTCCTTCGGGATATTTCCGCCCTGCTCAGCGATTTTCTGGAGTACTGTCTTGTGCAGCCACATGTTCATTTGGTAAGAATCTCCCATTTTTTCCGCAGGGCAACCCAATTCCAGGGCAAGCCCCTTGCGTGCTTCATAACTGTTATCAATGCCCAGCAGCTGAAGAAGATCGGCGATCGATTTTTTCCAATCCAGCTTGTCAGAACGGGCAGCAGCAAGCTTTTCGAGTTTGCTTATAACATCCACCACCGGAATTGGAGCAGGAGATACTCCAGCACCAGCCTGGGGGATTGGATTGAGGCCAGGACCAGGTCGTTCAGCGCGAACAGGAGGGCGGCCGATATCTCGGCCCTTGTTGGGGTTAACATGTACGCCAAGTTTCTCGAGGATTTCATCGTAGGTACTCATATAAGATCCTTTCTTTTTGGAAGAAGACAAGCGCAAATTTATTACCAGGCAGGCTTGATGCTGCCGGTTTCGTCCTGCCAGAAGGGTGCCCAGGCCATAGCCACGAGCTGAACGACAATATCCGCTTTTTTGGGTTTGATGGTTATCGTATCTAGCCCTTCAGTGGTTGGGTCGATGCGAGACGCCAGTTCAGCCGATTCTGTATTGAATTGGGCAGTCAAATCATTGATTTCTTTTTGAACGGCTTCAACGGTATCCTGAGCACGGCCAATATCCTGGTTTGCACTTACCGAACGGCTGACACCTCTCATTGCAGTTGTAGCTCGACCGAGACTGCTGGCAGATGTAATTTTCCGTCCAGTGAAAGCGCTTAAAAGGGTCGCTCCGATTGAAATCGCGGTCTGCGCTCCAGCCTGTTTAGCCTGCTGCTTTTCTCTTTCTACAGCCTGTTGGGCGACTCGCAAGCGCTCTTGCAGCGTAGCCAGTTTGGGAGCATATTTTTTCCGCAGCTTGTCAACCGAGTCATCGCGTAGCTCTCGTGCATTTTGCCCCAGGCGGATACGAAAATCACGTTCTGCTTCGTCGACTTTGGAGTAAATCTTCAAGCTGGGACTATAAAGGAGATCAAGGGTTTGTGATCCATACAACCAGGTAGAAAAGCCTCGGGTCCAGGCAGTATAGTTTTTTACCAATCCCGCTGCTCTCGGTAAGGATGCAAACTTGACACTTCCTGTGGCAGTATCTGCAGGACGTTTTTCGAGGTCATTGACAGCCGTTTCTAGAGGTACGGCTTTCTCCCAGTCTACTGGGATGGCCTCATCCGATATTTCTGTCAGGAACTGTAATGCCCTGGCAGCACTGACCCGTGATTTCACATCTGCAAATGCAACCCGCGCCGCTCCCAGGATGCGGGGTTGGTAGACTATTGCCATTCCGGCTGAAGCACGACCCCGAATCGGTAAATAGAACTGGGGAATATCAGGTGATAGGGTTGGGGTGAGTTCGGTCTGCATTGAATTGATAGCTGTAGATTGAGGAGTCTCGTACACACTGGCTACCGGCGTTACCGGGGTTAAAGATACCGGTGCTGATACTGGCACAGCAGATGTTGGTTGTGGGGCAGGCATGCTGGTTTGTTTATATGGACCCATGAGGGTGCGAATCTGCTCTCGTGTTAGAGGACCTGGCAGGTAAGAAAGTACCCAGCGAGTGGACATCACAACGGGTGCATCTTCGTGAGTATTATTTAAAAGGAATACCCGAGAACCCAACCCCGAGATAATGCGATCGAAATCCTGACGTGCAAATGAGGAGCCAGTAGCAGCTGCCGCTCCTTCCAGACCATCGAGCACGCGCGCTTTGTCGCGCTCGGTCTGTAAACGACCAATGAACCACGTTCCTGCATTAGAAAGGGCCTTGTAATCCAGGTCAACCGGATTTTGCGTTGCCAGAACAAGGCCTAATCCAAAAGCGCGTGCTTGTTTGAGCAGGGTCAATAATGGAATCTTCGATGGCGGGTTGCTCATTGGAGGCAAGTAGCCGAAGATCTCATCAATGTAGAGCAAGGCACGCAGGCTGGTCGTTCCAGGTTGGGTGCGCATCCAGCCGAGCACCTGGTTGAGCAGCAGTGAGACAAAAAACATGCGTTGGGCATCGTTCAAATGGGCTATAGAGAATATAGCCACGCGTGGTTTGCCTGAGGGAGTGTAAAGAATGGAACCGATGTCCAAAGGCTCGCCTTCCAACCAGGCGTTGAACCCCGGTGATGCAAGCAGGTTATTTAAAGCCATCACCAGGGCAAAACGGTCTTTCGAGGGATAGAAGGATTCCAGGTCAAGCACACCAATCTTGCTGACGGGTGGGCTTTGTACCTGGGTAATCAATTGTGCTAGGTCAAAGTCATTGCCTTGTCGCCAAAGGTAGTCGATGATGGTCGAAAGCAAAATAAACTCACGGCTTTGCACAGGATCAGCTTCGATGCCTACCAATCCCAACAGGCTGGTAACGGTGGTAGCGATGCGTTCGCGCATCGCCTCTGCATCGTCGACCACTTCCGGGGACGGGGCAGCAAAGGATTTGAGGATTGAAACAGGGATTCCGGCGCCAGAGGCGGGGGTATAGATGCGGAAATCAGCCGCATTGCGCAAACGTTGAATGCGTTCGCCGCTTTCACCCCATTGGCTCAGGCCATTGGCCCAGAATTGAGCTTGTTTGGCGGCATAATCCTCCGCAGATAATCCTTTCTGGCGTGCTTCATCCCGGTTGATCCAGGGTAAGAAATCAGACGCATGCAGGTCAGGGAAGGTCAACAACAGGTCACAAAGGTCCCCTTTGGGGTCGATGAGGATAGAAGGAATGCCGTCAATAGCAGCCTCTTCAATAAGGCTGATACAAAGGCCTGTCTTTCCTGACCCAGTCATGCCCAAAACGACAGCATGGGTGACCAGGTCTTTCGAGTCATATAAAAGAAGGTCGTCTTTAACCTTCCTGGTGTCCAGATCATATTCTTTTCCCAGGTAAAACACACCTAATTTTTCATAGTCCTGCATACAATTACTCCTCTCCTAAACAAGCTGGTGCTTATAGTTTAGCGATTTTTCTGGGAATGTGCAATAAAAGATGAAAGGAACTTGGATGAACGAATGGTTGAGATTCAATTGTTTTTCCGAAATCTGTCATCAGTTCTCCTTCGGCCAGTTCGACAGCACTTCTGCCAGATGAATAAACGGTACCGGTCACCCTTGATTGGCATTTATTCCGGATGGCGCAGAAGACTGAACATCAATCTGGCCATTCGACGGCGGATAAAATTAATAAACGAATCGTGTATATAATTGTAGTAATGGCCAGGCCGGGCAAATCACTTCCCGGATTAATGGGGATGAGTTTGCTACCTGGCTGGCGACTGGCGACATCTTGACGTCCTTTCCATTGGTTAATCGGATCGATGATAAAAAAATAAAACTCAACGCGATTAATCAAGGATTGCCTGATTTTGGTGTACGCCACTGCTGGTTCGGGAACACTCTTCGCTGTTGAATTTCTGATCTATAAAAACAGTCATTTAAGTGAACCTGGCTTCTATCTTGCAATGCTAGTATTTTGTATCGAACAATGCAAGGGACGATCAAGAAACCCATGACGATCTCATAAATATCCACAGCAGAGTGGTCGGGCTTGATTTTCGTGTGAAACCATGAAATAATGTTAATAATTCAGAAGCACTTTCTATATATCAGGTAGGGGATGGGCCATGACCGAAAAACCAAAATCATGCCAGGAATTATTAAAAGAGGTTGAGGACCTGCGAAGCCGTCTGGCAGAGGCAGAAAAAAACTTGCGTGAGCAAAGCGGTGATGTGGATGCTTCTGCCGTCGGCCAACCCAAGAAAATGCAGAAGGTGGAGTTGAAACGGGCAGATTTTCCTTACGATATTCTATTCGATTCGATCGGTGGGGGCGTGGTGACCTTAAATTCAGACGGAACAATTTTTTTCTACAATTCGCGTTTCGCTGAAATTATTCAATCTACGCCCGAACAACTGATTGGCTCTTCGTTTTACGATTTGTTTTCCCCAGAAGAGACCGATGCCTTGGCAACTTTAGTAAAAAACGCGAGTAAGGACATTGCCAGGGGAGAATTTGGACTTCAATCTGGAACAGGTAACAGAACTCCCGTACAATTATCAGCTCATCTTTTGACTACCGGTGATTTTGAAGGTATCACCGTTGTGGTAACCGATATTTCAACGCGTAAATGGGCTGAACAAACGCGGAAAGAGTTTGATTATCAGATGAACTTATTGCTCCAATCCTTGACAGATGGGGTGGTTGTCGTAGATTTATCAGGGGAAATTACATATGCCAACCCGGCCGCTGAACAATTACTCGAAATTCAAAGGGATGTGACAGCCGGAAAGTATCATTTTTCGGATAAGTTGACTCCGGTAGATGCAAATCTTCAATTGTTTCCTGTGGAACAGCTGCCTCTGGCACTGGTTTTGAAAGAAAAGCGGGTGATCACTTCTGCAGAATATGGATTGACCACTCACAATGGCGAAATCAAGTGGCTTTCGGTGACCGCATCGCCTATAACGAATGAAGAAGGTATTTTGTCTGGGGCAATCGCTATTTTTCGGGATGTTTCCACATGGCATCAAACTCTAGAAGATTTGCTCAATTCGAAAGAGCGAATTGCATTTCAGGCATCGATTCTAGACCAGGCACGAAACGCAGTCATCGCGACTGATTTGGAATGGAAGATTATATACTGGAACAAATTTGCCGAAACCCTTTACCAATGGAAAGCCGAAGAAGTCGTCGGCAAATTCATCCTTGACGTGATAGCTCCTCAAGTGAGCAATGAGTTTGGCGAGGAGATGTTTGAACAGATTCAAATAACGGGGAAATGGGAGGGGGATATAAATGTACACCGCAAGGACGGGGATTTGTTTCTAGCTCACCTGGTAGAAAATCCCATCATAGATTCTGAGGGCGAGGTTACAGGCACTGTCGGGGTCACCATTGACCTCACCGAGCGTTTACAGAACAAAAGGCAGATCCAGAATCTTTCCAAATTCCCGGAGGAAAATCCGTTCCCGGTAATGCGAAATTCCGCAGACTGCAAGCTTCTTTATGCCAACAAATCGAGCAAGCCGATATTAGATATGTGGAATATCGACATTGGTTAAACCCTCCCGGTCGAATGGCAGACCTGGATTGCAGAAGTGATTGGTACGGGACAACATAAAGAAGTGGTAATTACTTGCGGCGAGCGAATTTTCAATTTCATCCTCGCTCCCATTGTGGATGCAGGTTATGTGAACTGGTATGGGAGCGATATCACCCTGCACAAACGGGATGATGACAAGCTGATCGCTTCGGAGAGCCGCTACCGCCGGCTTTTCGAGGCGGCCCGGGATGGTATCTTAATTCTCGACACAGAGACTGGCCAGATCGAGGACGTAAACCCTTTTATGATCGAGATGTTAGGCTTTTCATTCGAGGAATTGGTTGGAATGAAGATTTGGGACCTGGGTTCCTTCCATGATATTGCTGAGAATGAAGATAAATTTCGGGATTTACAAAAGAACAAATACGTCCGTTATGAGAATTTACCTTTAGTATCAAGAGGTGGCAAGCGGTTTGAGGTGGAATTCGTCAGTAATGTATACAAGGTGGATCACCGTGACGTGATCCAATGCAACATTCGCGATATTACCGAACGTGTCCGGATCGAAAGAGCATTGGACAGGGAACGGTATCTGATCGACACATTGTTGGATACTATCCCGGACTTTATCTACTTCAAAGACAACCAAAGCCGGTTTATAAGAATCTCAAAGGCGCTGGCCCTGGCATTTGGTCTGAGCAATCCCGGGGATGCCATCGGCAAGACAGATTTTGACTTTTTCACACGTGAACACGCCCAAACAACGTTCGAGGATGAACAAAAGATTATCCAAACCGGCCAACCTATGATTGGTGTGGTAGAAAAGGAAACCTGGCCTGGTCGTGGCGATACCTGGACATCGTCAACCAAGATGCCCCTGCGAGATGAAAAGGGGGAAATTTCCGGAACATTTGGCATCTCCCGGGATATTACCGCTACCAGGCAGGCGCAGGAGTCCCTGGCGAACCAGGCTGAAGAGCTGCGATTGCGGATTGTAGAGCTCGACCGTTTGTACCTCGCCACCGGAGCGCTGCTTTCCTCCATACCGTTCGATGCGCAAACCTTAGCAAAGACTATCGTTGAGGTAATCCGGCAGGATTTCAGCCAGACCGACTGCAGTGTGTTTGTGATCGGGAAGGATGGAAACCATCTCGACTATCTGGCAGCTGAAGGCTTAAATTCCGCAAAAGCGAGAAATACATCCCTAACCGTAGACGGTGCAAGCCAAATATCGAATGCGGTCCGGTCCGGTCTGGTTATAATTACCCCCGACGTTCGCGTTGATCCGAAGTATCCCCCTTACTGGGACCTCGCACGGTCAGAATTATCCATCCCGCTCAAGGCTGGCGATCATGTGATCGGTCTGATCGATCTGCAAAGTACTGAGCCGAACACCTTCACGCGGGATGATGAACGCCTGTTGACTATTTTTGCCGAACGAGCAGCTTTGATTCTTGAGAGCGGCCTTCTCAACCACGAACTAAATCGCAGGCTTGCGCAATTATCTGCTTTGCACAAAATTGATATTGCGATTGCAAGCAGCATGGATATGCATTTCACTCTAGGGGTCGTTTTAGACCAGGCGATCGCAAACCTGGGTATAGATGCTGCCGATATCCTGGTTGTCGATCCTATATTAAAAAAATTCAAATTCGCTGCCGAGCAGGGTTTTCGTGTTCCGAGGCTTCTGAATAGTACCATTGGATTCGGAAACGGACTTGCCTCGCGAGTTTTACGTGAGAAGCAGATCGTCGAAGTCCATAACCTTATGAGCAACTTACCTGAACTGCGAAGATCGGGTATATCACCGAACGAGGGTTTTGTTTCATTTATCGGGATACCTTTGATCGCTAAAGGCCAGGTAAGCGGAGTGTTGGGAATCTTCAACCGCAGCCCGCTAGAAATAACCCCGGATTTTCGCTCATTCCTGGAAATGGTAGCGGGTCAAACAGCTATAGCCATCGATAATGCCCTGCTCTTTGAGAACCTTCAGGATTCCAACTTCGAAATCATGATGGCTTACGACGAGACTATCGAAGGTTGGTCGCGAGCCATGGATTTGCGTGATAAAGAGACCGAAGGCCACACCCAGCGGGCAACTGAAATGACCCTGCAACTGGCAGCTCACTTAGGCTTAGGAGCCGAAGAGCAGGCCAATATCCGCCGGGGCGCATTGCTGCATGATATTGGCAAGATCGGTGTTCCAGATGCTATTCTCCATAAACCTGGACCACTCACCGAGGAAGAATGGGTGATCATGAGACAGCATCCGCGGGTAGCTCGGGAATTGCTCATCTCTATTCTTTATCTACGCAGAGCATTGGATATTCCCTACTGCCACCATGAGAAGTGGGACGGTACGGGTTACCCACGCGGGTTGCGAGGTGAGCAGATACCGCTGGCGGCTCGCATTTTCGCCGTAGTAGATGTTTGGGATGCGCTTAGCTCCGACCGGCCTTACCGAAAAGCATGGCCAAAAGAAAAAGTTTACCAATATATCCGCGATCAAGCAGGTATCCACTTTGATCCCCATATCGCCGATATATTCTTAAAGATGTTTCCAGATTTCGAATGAAAAGAGCTTGTCCTAAGCTTATAACGTGAATTGCATACTGTGAAGCAGGTGAAGGTGAGGCCACTATCCGGCTGGTTGATGGATCTCTAGAGATCGTCACTGCCGATTGCACGACCCCGATCCTGCTGTTTGTGGCTGCAGCCCTGGTAGGCGGGGTGGCACGCTTCCCGGTCGTCCGGCGCTGGAATCGAGCCGGCTGAGATGCAGTGTCAAACATCTGGCAGGTGTCGTCTCAAAGAGTGCCTTATATGGAGCTCTCCGGTTATGCCACCAGCTATGATTATCCACCTGATGCCATCAAATCAGGTGCATGTGGGCAATATTTCCCCTGTCAGGAAACGTAGAATTCCCAGGTGTATTCGCCAGCACCCCAGGTTTTCGACCCAGTCAAGGTAGAAAAGCCATACGCATAAGCAGAAAAGCCATAAGTTCCAGCCGGTACATCAACCTGTATGGTCTGCCCCGGTTGAACGGTAAACGACGTGGTATACGATCCTGTGAGCTTAACGGTGACTGAGACGTTCAACTTGTTGGTGACCGCGATATGAGTGTCAAAGGTCAAAGGAACAGCGGGCTTAGTGGGTTCGACTGGCGCGAAGGTGGGGGTAGGGGGAATCACTTGGGCAACCGGCAAAGATTCTACATTGAACTCATAGGTGACCAGAGTTTTAGAAATCCAGCCCAACTGCCCGGTGGCATCTACCTCAATCCGGAGCCAGGTTGAATCTGGGTTGCGTTCCAGGGCGGTGATTTTTGTTCCATTGGTCAGTGACACGATCACAGAATAGACCACGCCTGGGCCGCTGCGAAGGTTGGCATTAGCGTTAAGTACGCCTACCGGTTGAAGTGATTCTTCAGGAGTTGCGGTTGGTTTGGGCGTGGCTGAAGGTCGTGATTCCGAAATGTTGACGCCCAATTCTATTTGTAGATTGCGCGTGAAAAAAATGCCTTGCTCCAAAATGAGCGCAAACAGGAAAGAATCCAAAGGATTGTATCCGATCACCTGCCCTGGTGCTACCGCCCAATCATAACGATCACCGCTGTTCAAGGCTTTCTTGATCTCAAACCAGTAATAAGAATTGTCGCTGCTAGCCGCGGCAACGACATTCATGCTGCCAGGTGGTGTTAATTGGCTATCGTTGTACCATTTACTTTCATCCCAATTGGCGAGATCCTGATAAAAACCACTGATGTTGACATAAACACCATCACTATGGGCCCAGGTGCCGGTGTATTCGGGCCAGAAATAATCCACAGCCACTCCGTCTATCGGGGTATCATTGGTAACCCGGACAAGGTAATAGATAAAATCTTCGTCGTTCTGAACCCACCAGGTAGCGTCCAGCGCCTTCCCATTTTGCAAATCGCCCCATTCGTAGTGGCGAATATCCACGCAAATTGCATTTGCCCACTCATTTTCAGAACTGATCACACCATCTACCAGCACTGCGCGGGTGATATTCGGACTGCTGAATTGGACATATCCATCTTTCCCATTGTCTGTCTGGCAGTTTGGATTATCAAAGCCAGAGGCTGTCGATTGACCCGGGAATGTGGTGGGCCGGTAGAGTTCGACCTGTGTGCCATCCGGGTAGGTTAACCTGCCAATTCCGCCTGTAAATTGATAGCCTAAATCCTGGATGACCTGGAATTGGACTGGATCATCCTCACTGCTGGCGAAGATATACCCGGCATATTCAATTTCACCAATCCATTGATGTTTTGCCCCATAACACCACAGTGCTAACTGCCCACTTCTAAACGAGATAGAGCCATCACCGAGGGAGAATACACCATCTTCAAAGCCCAGGATTGGCACATCCGTTTCACAGGTTTCTTGAATATCAGCCACAAAGGCTTCATCGGTTAGAACCAGCGGTTCTGATGTCGGAACCGTGGTGGGTGCTGGTGTATTCGTCTTTGGAACTTCGGTTCTTGTGGGTGGAACCATCGTAGTTGAAGGCAATGGGGGTGTTGGTGAAGCATTCTTTATCAAAGGCAGATTTGTCGTTTGGCAAGCAGAAGTTAAAAGCAAAACACTGCTAAAAAGAAGGGTCAAGTGCTTCTTCATGTGGTCCTCCTTCATAACGTTGATATTCGCTTTTAATTTTTACGACTGCCAGGGTATATTTCGGGAGTTCACCGGTGATCAAAAAACATAATCAGGAAACGGAGAACTCAGGCACTATGGTGCTATGAAAAAGCGAAAAAAGGAAAATCAAAACAACGCGGGTTTCAATGATAAGTATACAAGATTATGGAATGAAATCAACCACAATCCGTTTGTTTCCGCAAGAATAAATTGTCCAAGGATTCCTCATGATCTTGACGTCAATCAAATTCCATATTGACATTCAAAATCCGCTTGATGTGCTGGCTATCCTCAGTTCTCCCTCGGTCGGTGCTGCAGCATTTCGGCCAGATGGATTGGCAGAACTGGCTCACCTCTGCTGAGCGCGTGTGTCGGCGATGCAGCGAATTTCGCAACCCTGGGGTGTCTTGACATTCAGGTTGTTGATACGAACGTGCTGGCGCTGGTAGATAGCGACTGGGGATTCCGCCAGCCGTTATCCGCTTAGTTTTTCGTATTCGGTCCGCGGCTCCTGGATGTGGCTGCCGATCCGGTCGCTGCAGTAAATGCAGGGACAGGGATAGACACGATAGCAAAAGTTCACGGAGACAACACTGGAAATTGGGCCTGCTCTTATGGTTGGTAGAATGTGAAATTATGGAGAAAGAGCGAAAAATAAAGAAAGGGGTCAAAACATAATCTTCGGCACTCAAGTGCCATATTTAATTAATTTTCCTCCTAAAAGCTAAATGAAGGTGCGAAATTTCGGTTATAATTATACAATTACTACCTTCTATATGGATATTACCAACCGTAAAGGTTACCTTTTTAGCCATTTAGTAAATTCTTACAGGTGCCGATATGCTTAACCAGTTTAATTGTCCAAACTGCGGGGCAGCGTTACCCGCTCAACTTGCACAATCGGAAATCGTGACCTGCCAGTACTGCGGAAGCACATTCCGCAACCCGAGTTCTCTCACACCAGAACCGACCATGGGTGACCTGGTCCTGGGGGCGGATTTTCGGCAGCTGCCGGTATCAGGATGGACTGTTCCAAACCTGAATAATGTAAGTGCCCAGGATGGCAACCCGCCTGAGCTTCGAGCCAAATTTAACGCGACGGAGAGAAATTTTTATGCACTCGACAGTTCTGGTGAATTCGATGATATCGATGCCAGCGTCAGCATCAAGTTCTATGATGGCAAACCAGATCAAATCCGCGCCGGGTTGATACTCCGCTACCGGAAGAAAATTGGCGGTTACATTTTCTATCTCTCCCCTTTCGGAACCTATACCATAGGCTATTACCAGCCGGGGCAGGGAGATGCCCTGGATTGGAAGACGATTATGGACTGGTCCGAAAACAACGTGATCCACAAGGGGCTGAACGAGACGAACCGTTTGCGAGTGGTTGCAGACGGACCCCATTTTAAGGTCTATATCAACGGCGTTCTGGCCACAGCCATCCACGATGACAAATACGATGAAGGTGAGGTGATTTTAGGCCTCGAAGGGACTTCGAAATCATCCCTGGATGTGGGGTTTAGCGACCTGCAGCTGCGGGAAGTGGTATCAGGCAGTAAGTAGCTTAGTTCGGGCTGTGGAATTCGTTATCACCCCAATTTAGACACCAAAAAAAAATTTCTCTAAGAAGGCAATTTCAGTTCGCCTACGTTTGTTAGTAAATGCCTGATCTTTTCGATTGCTGGGCTCCCCCTGTCCCAAATTTGCACCCTTATTATTTCTTAAAAGGTCACGGAACCCAGACAGCCTTATTAATCCTGCCTCCAAGGTTGCCCATCAAGTGGGGCGAAAAATCGGGGTACGATGCAGCGTAAAGAGAGCCATCATCCGTGATGATGAGCAAAGTATTCCCCTCCACCGGATCCCAAATCAACGCATTAACGAGGCCATTGACGACTGTCTGCCATTCCTCACCAGAAACACTGACCACAGTACGCCCCTGCCGGTTTTGGATAACTTCCCAGGCCTGGTACCCTTTTGAAGAGATCGCCGGGTGATAAGAGGCATCATATACCGGAGGATCATAGCGCGTTTGCCCATCGGCAGAAAAGAGCGCTTCCGGATAGGCGTCGAATACCTGGCTTTCTGGCAGCCAATCAACCTCGTAAGCCTTTTTATCTAGCAGCTGGATAGTCTGGTTTTGACCAGTGGTAAGCAGATATAAACCTTTTCCCAGTGAATTCGCACAGCCTTCATCGCTGGAAAACAGAAGCGCACCATTTAGCGGTGATCGAGCGACCTGGTAATAAAAGCTGTATTCCATGACCGAAGTTGCTTTCCCGGTAGTTACATCGACACTACGCAGATTTTGGGAGAAGCATTCTTCACTGCTGTCAAAAATTAAAAAGTGTGAGTCATCCTGCCAACCGACAAAATGCGGGAAATTCCCCACCGGTTTGGGCATAGAAATCACCTTCTCATCTGACATTCGTACAGCCCAGAGACCATCCAATCGATTGGCGCTAACGATCGCTCCGCCAAACGGAGGCACCCAGCTAACGCCGAACTGGAGGATATATTGCCCATCGGGTGACCAGGAAGGCAATATGGCCTGAGATAGACCATCGGTCAGTTGGGTGATTTCCCCGGTCTGAGTATCGTATACATACAGATCCGCAGTTGGGCCGTTGATGGCACCGATAAAAGCCAGCAGTCGCCCATTACCGGGCTGCCAGGCAAGGCTGTTGTAGTCAAGTATGGCGTACGAGGCGATTGATTTTTGGCTGGTTGCATTTGCATGCTCTTCAGGGGTGAGGCTGATCAATTGGGCGATTTTTTCCGATTCCCCGCCAGGTATTTTTACGAGTACCAGATCTATCCCCTGGTCGTTGCTGACTTCCAATGCCATCCGGTCGCCGGTAGGCGAGATGGCGCTGGATAAATCTCCATCAAATTTGAATTCTGATATACGGGTTGGAAAGCTTCCATCCGGATTTGTCATCCAGACACTGTCCGGTCCCTTGAAGAACACATAAGGACCGGTCGGGTTGAGGCCGGTAGGGGAAGGGGTATTCGTGGGTGGTACCAGAGTGGGGGTATTGGTGGGTAAGGTCGGAGAAGAGGTATCCGCCGGTTGGGCTGCTTCACTGGTTTGACCGGGTGTTACACTGGGCTGGGAGGCTTCGGTAGGAGTCGTTGTCGTCACTGGTTGTGTGCCCGGTAATGAAAGGAACTGACATGCCACCAGCAGAGACAAAGTGAGTAATAGAACGATGGCCTTTGAATGGTTATTCATTTATCACCTCCAACTGAACGGCCAGGATTCTATTTTGAAATTATATTGGCTTTCTCACAAGCTCTGGTTACAATTGCGACAACTCTTTGTTCATATTCCGCTGGATGGGCTGCCAGGCCGCTAATATGCCCGGCTTCGGCGATTTCCCAGAAGGTTTTCTGCTCACCTGCAGGCGCACGATGAACGCTCCGTCCAAAAAGGGGATGGGGCATAATGCTGTTTAAATTTCCTGAGAAGGATCGATCTTCACACCATTTGTCTGGTGAGGAGGGGAGCCAGGGGGAGTGGTTGGCAAAAGGGATTCCTTGGGTTGTCTTTTTTTCAGTCGCCTAAACAGAATCATAGCGCAGAAGAGCAGGAAGATGATCCCTGCAAAAATCAGGCATCCGACCACAAATGTCAATAGGGAGATATCGCGTTTTTCACCGGTTGTTTCATCGATGCAGTAAAAATTGTTTTGGGTAGTTACATCGCCGGGTCTGTAAGAATACTCCTGGACATGAACCACTATCTGGCCATTGCATACCAGAGGCGCTGTAACTCGGAATATTGATGGAAATATCCCTCCAATTAATACGCCTATAAGGACGACGCCCAAAAACAGGCTGGCTCCTAACAACCATCCAAAGATTCTTCATCCTCGACCTTCCTTGTGAGTCGTTCGATCAGCTGAAATGCTCAAACAATGATATCGAGGCACTATTTGCCTCAATAGCGATACCGCCACAACAAACTCGCCACAAGAATTCTGGCAGATAACTAATTTATCCAGTCTTTTTGTTACGCCTTTTCAAAATTACCTCCAGAATGTATCTTTCCTGTCGGGATGACTTAATTATACAAGGATTAGGGATTGCAGATCAGTAAACATTCTTACATCGGAAAATCTTGCGATTGGGAAAGAATAATCGATAATTCCGACTCGAATATGCTAAAAATGGGCACAAAATCACGGATTTTTGGATGTTGTGAGTTTTCTTTCCGACGGTACTGCAGCGCCTTAGCCAGGTGAGTGGGCTGGATCATCCCGCTTCCAGCCAGGCCAGCGATGGTTCTTGCCTGCTTCAATATCAGGTGGTAAGCCCTGGCGCTCATTGGAGCTGCTGCATGGCGGTCTCCATCAGACCCGCTTGACCTCGTCCTACTAGCAGAACTGGCGAACTTCCACCAGGCGCATATCTGCGTTGCAGGCATTTTCGCAGTCCTGGGAGTGTTTTGATATTCAGGGTCTCAAAACGCCAGGGCTGAGGTTCGCGGTCTGGCTCAACTGGCTGGCGGTTTAATCTGTTGATGGCTTGCCAAAAGGTTGTTCTTTACCTTTTTTGTACTCCACACGGAGCGCATCTGACAGGGGCTGGTAGGCAAGCGAATCGATGCGGGTTACATCCAGGGCCCCATCGATCCACATGGGCGAGACGTTAGGCCAATGCTGACTAATCAGCCTTTGCGTGACAGCCGGGGAGAATAGCCCTCGTCGATGTATTGTTTCAAGAGCCCTGTATAGAGCCGGTCGACAGCCTGGCGGCGCTTGATCCTTTCGACCAGCATCCCGCTCAGAAAATGTATGCGCGCAATCCGGTAGTTCCCCTCGTTCATCCCGGCCAGAGAAGCCAGGACAGCCAACGGATCCTTCAACATTTCGAACAAGGTTTGTATACTGGCCAGGTACCAGGGTTTGTAAACGATCGGATTGGGTTTACGCTGAGCTGCGATCGTAATGAGTGCCCGGTACAAATTCAAATAGACGGCGGTAGCCCCTAAGCCTCGCCTGAGCCGCAAGTAATAGGGCCACTTTAGACGTCCGGCCGGGATAAAATGTTGGATACGAAGCCGTGGATCGTAATATAATGACCATCCGCTCAACTTGAATAGCAATAGGATCTCGGTTTCCTCTCCCGACATCAAGGATGTGCCTTCCCGCGAGTGCAAGATCGGCTGGAAACCAAAATCGACCAATCTTTCCCAGGCTTCTTTACGGATGACCAGGCCGGCGCCCCATAGGACGCCATCTGGCCTTTCAAGCCTTCCACCATTCTGTTGCGGAGCCCCAACGGCATAATTGCCTTTTAATTTCTCGAACCATGCCGGTACCGCAGCAGAAGATTCAAACGCGGCCTCACTGAGACTACCCACAGCCCCAACATCCGGGTTTGAATCCATAATCTCGTAGGCAGTCTCGACCCAGTTGGTGGAAACCCAATTATCGTCGTCGACAAAACCGACGTAATGATATTGGCAGGCCGCTATCCCGGTCATTCTGGCCCAGGTTACCCCAAGTCGGGGTTCTGGAATAATCCTGAGGGGTGTATCAACCTTCCAAAAGGCAGAAGCCACCTGGGCCAACCCATCAGTCGAGGCATTATCCACGAGGACAACCTCCCAGGGTATGGCTTTATGAAATTTCTGCTGGCTCAGAAAATCCAGGGTCTGTTCAATTCGTTTTGCCCCATTATGGGAACAGATTAATATACTGATCCCATCCCCTTTTATATTCATACACCTATATCCGAGATTCCACCTTGAAAAAATTATGCCAACATTTTCGCCTTAGAGCGATGATGGCTGCGGCGGAACTCGCTTAACTTTAGCATAACTTCCTTCAATTCGCATTAATAATCGAGGTACTTTTCTAAAATCGGACGCGGGATTTGTTTTCGAGCCCGGTTTTAAAAGAAATTACGATATGAGATCTGGAAATTTAGCGTTTTTCGGGGGGGTGTTCTTGTATGTCTTCGGGAATCTGGTTTGCGGCTTCACCGGTCACAATGAAATCTAATTCGACAGCCCGGTTGGTCCATTCATCTATCTAAAAAGTATGAAAATCCATGCCTTGCGTGAAATTCTGGATTTCCTCAATCGCATCAAGGATATCTTAGGCGCGAGCCTTCCAACCCTAGGCGACATAGGGACTCTCTTTCAAAACCAATTCTCGGATGAGGGGTTTCAAGTTGTCGGGCGGTCCCAATTCGACTTTACTATTAAAATGGGCCTCAAGATGATCTTGCAATACAAAGGTCTTCACCCCAAATTTCTGAGCCAGGTCTGGTTTCTGTATTGCAGGATATCAAGAACTTCTTGTCGTCTCATTGTTAGATTTTACAGCTAAGTTGGACGAGTTATCGATACCGCTTCAGATTATCGTTGAGCCGGATGCTATTGCCATATCGAAATATTAGTTTTCAATCTAATTCACCTGTTGTTTTAATTTCCGATTTCTCTTGGCCGGTACTGCAGCGCTTCGGCCAGGTGGGTAGGCTGAATTGCCTCGCTTCGAGCCAGGTCAGCGATGGTCCGCGCCAGCTTTAAAATCCGGTGGTAAGCCCGGGCGCTTAGCTGAAGCTGCTGCATGGCAGTCTTCATCAACCCCCGCCCGGTGTCGTCCAACTGGCAGAATTGGCGCACTTCGGCTGGGCGCATATCGGCATTGCAGGTCACTTCGCAACCTGCCGGGCTTTTATCGTTCGAGCTCTTAAATCGCGTTCGCTGGAGATCACGGGCTGCTTCAACCCTCTGGCGGATGTCGGCTGAAGACTCGCCCAGCCGCTTTTCGCTTAGTTTTTCGTATTCGACCCTTGGCACCTGGATGTGGATGTCGATCCGGTCGAGCAGCGGCCCGGAGATGCGTTTCTGGTACTTGGTGACCATCCCGGACGAACAGGAGCAGGGTTTGACCGGGTCGCCATAATAACCGCACGGGCAGGGGTTCATCGCCGCGATCAGCATAAAAGCCGCTGGAAAGGTCAGAGAACCCTGGGCGCGGCTGATCGTGACGATCTTATCTTCGATTGGCTGGCGCATCACCTCAAGCACGCGCGGGCCAAATTCGGGCAGCTCGTCCAGGAAAAGCACCCCTCTGTGCGCCAGTGAAATTTCTCCCGGATGAGGCCAATTACCTCCCCCAACCAACCCGGCGTGGCTGATGGTGTGGTGCGGTGAGCGGAATGGGCGGTTGCGAACCAGCGGCACATCTGACGGCAGTTGGTCGGCAACCGAATAGATGCGGGTCACATCCAATGCCTCATCGATTGACATGCGCGGCAAGATAGCCGGGACGGCTCGTGCCAGTAATGTTTTACCCGCACCAGGTGGCCCCATCATCAACACGTTATGCCCGCCCGCTGCAGCGACTTCAAGGGCACGTTTGACGTGTTCCTGACCTTTGATCTCCTTGAAATCGGTCAACACCGAAACGTCGACCTCGTCCACGGTCGATTGGAGGTGGGGTGGAATGGGCATGCTTCCGATCAGATGAGCATGCAGTGCCGCCAGAGACGGCACCGGGATCACCTCGAGGTCGGGGATCAGGGCTGCTTCGGCTGCATCGACTTCGGGCACGAAAACCCGCCGGTAGCCCTCCTCGCGAGCCATGGCGGCCATGGGCAGCACACCCCGCACGTGCCTGACAGAGCCATCCAAAGAAAGTTCACCGATGACCAGACTGCCTTCGAGCGTCTCCGCCGGGAGCTGCTCCGCGGCAATTAAAACCCCCAGGGCGATAGGCAGGTCATACGCTGGGCCTTCCTTTCGGACCGAAGCCGGGGCCAGGTTGACAGTAACCCTTTTGCGCGGATAGAACAATCCGGCATTGCGGACGGCAGACTGCACCCTTTCACGGCTTTCTTGAACGGCTGTGTCTGGTAAACCGACGATGACCATCACCGGCAGGCCGGGTCCGGTATCGACCTCCACTTCGACGATGACCCCCTCCAATCCAATTACCGCGCATGATTTCACGTTGGCAAGCATGGAAATAAGTGTAGACTTCGAGCTATTAAAAAGTCAATCGAATTTGCATGCATTCATAACAGATTCATCTAGCTGATTTATAATGAGACATCGCATACTGAATTTTCAGGCCACCCACATTCATGCCAGCTAGATCATCGTAAAGTTCGTCTGGTGGGGAATTCCTTTAGGTGAGGGTTTTTCCATGTTCGTCAATATACGCAAGTCGCTGAGCGGATATATCAATCCGGCAGTCGAATTCGGTTCTTGATGGCGTCACTCCTGCTCGTTTCCGTTGGATAGAAATCCTGTGGTTGGTTGGCCTTTACGCCGCTGGGCTTCTCGTATTTGGCTATTTCTTTAATTGGGGTAATTTCGATATGCTGTACCACGATTGGGCTCAAATCACCGGGCCCCGGCTGCAGTTCTTACAGACGGCTCTCCAGCAGGGCCTGCTTCCACTGCACATTTCAGATTTCTGAAACACTCCACTTCGTAACCACACGCTACCTGTCAGTCGCTGATGTCTCAATTTCGCCGCAGTACGTGTTATTAAAATGGTTGTCTCTGCCGGTCTTCAGTATGTTCGACGTTTGTTTTCTTTACAGCCTGGGATTTATCGGCCTGCTGTTTCTCAAGCGCAAATTAAAGCTCTCACCGATAGCCTTTACCATTCTATTTTTACTTTTCAATTTCAATGGAAACATTTTAGCGCACTACAATGTTGGCCACGCCAGCTTTGGGGGGTATTTCTTGTTTCCATGGTTCATCTGGCTTGTGCTGCGTCTCCTGGATGGTGATCATTCCTGGCTGTGGACCAGCCTGATGGCGGTGCTCTTATTTGCTATCTGGCTCCAGGGATCTTATCACCAGTATACCTGGTTGTTGATCCTGCTGGCGTTGATCGGCATCCTGGTCCCGCGCACGTTTTTTACCATTGTTCGTACTGGTATTGCCACATTGCTAGTGTCTGCCTTCAGGGTTCTGCCCTGTATTTTGAGCTATCCAGGCTACAGCAATGCTTTCTTAAATGGGTATCCAAGTCTCTTCTCGATTTGGGACAACCTGGTCAATTTGCAGGGTGCTCAGCATCCCTCTTTCTTCGTCGACCCCGGTCTTGGAACCGGAGTGGGAACCTGGGAACTGGCCTGTTTCATAGGCTTGCTAGGTGGCATCTTTCTGGTTTATTTTGGGATTTACCGCGGATTGCTGCATGTGAAAGCTTCTTATAATACCCTTCTTGTCCCGATCGGCATCATGGTTCTGCTTACATTAGGGCCTGTATTCGGGGCGCTACGCCATCTCCCAATTCCCTTGATTCAGGGGGAGCGCGTATCATCCAGGATCATCAGTGTGCCGCTGGTATTTGCATTGGTGTTAGGCGCTGAGCAGTTCCAACGCTGGATCGATGGCATTTCGAAAAAAATGCTGGTGCTTGGAGGCTGCGTCGTTGGATTGCTCATCAGCGGAGTTGAGCTGTGGCAGGATTTCCTTATTTGGAGGATCTCTAACCGTGACCAGAATTTCTGGATCTATTTCAACCCGGCAAAATGGTATCCGAAGAATAACATGGGGGACACAATTTACATCTGGTTGATATTCGGTGGATTGGCGCTCTCGATCTTGACGATTGCCGCTTTGTCTTATATCAGCTGGCGTGAATTCCGTAAAAAGAAGCTGGCAGAATTATCGTTATAAATTTCATCCACTTGAAACGAGCAATCACCCTCAACCTTCTCATTTACCTTCTCGATCGGTTTTCACCTAGACGGGTCAAGATTTTCCCACCTCTGTTCTTAATCCTATTTATCATAACCTATATCGTTGGTCTATATACAGTTGCGGGAAGGGGGCAAGATGGTAATGTGTAGTGGAAGATACATTTACATGACACTCTCTCAGGTTCGATTAGCGTTTTCCTCGTGCCTGATTGCCTGATCACCCATTCACCTGTTGCCAATTATCCTTTCACTATTCTCGACTCTCAAATCTCCTTAACCTAAGATAATCTTTGCAACCCGTACCGATTTTTAGCGTATATTTTTATTAGATTTGATAATCGAAATGCGTTTGATTTGTTGGGTTCTGGATTAAGGAGAGTTAGAATGTACAATCGGCCCGGATGTTTGGGTGGTTTATTGCAGCTAACACTGCTGCGTTGGGTTTATGGCGGCTTACAGCGAGTATTCGGTTTTGGCAGCAACTCCTGTTTTGGCTGCGGCTGCGGTTTTTTACTGTTGATCGTTTTTATCTTCCTGGCTTTATCCATCTTTTTTGGTACAGATTGGACCAGGCTGGTATTGGCGCCGGTTGTTGGTGTCTGACCAAACGGTAAGGGAAACATCGACGTGGGCCGGCTGGGAAACCGGCCCATTTTATTTCCCAATTCGTTCCGCAGATTGAAAAAACTATGTCATAATCAGGTATACTTTTTCCAGGGTAACCAATCCTGAGACTAAAAAAATTAGGAGGGATCGTTGGCCATTCAGTATGACCTGGATAGCAATTGCTATCGACCTGAACGCCTCGGAATTGTTTATTGCCCGACTACTTTCACACCCCCTGACCGAGAATTAGAAAAATTATCCGATGGAGAGATTGTTGAAAGCGCCTTAGCGATTAAATCGGCGCTGGTCGAATTTGGTGATTCAGTCGAAATTATTGATCTAGGAAAAGACCGCATCGGTTCATTGAAGAAATTTGATTGGGTCTTCAACCTGGCAGAGACAAATGCCGGGTTCCCACTGGCCGATTACGAGGTCGCCGGTATTATGGAAGCGATGGGGGTGTGTTTTACCGGTTCATCCTCGGCCACATTGAAAGCGTGCCTGGATAAATCCACTACTAAGTCGATCCTGATGAAAAATGGGATTAAAACACCAGCTTATGAAGTCATCCAGCTTGATCACGAAATTGACACTTCGCTTGACTTCCCATTGATCGCCAAGCCGGTCCATGAGGATGGCGGCATTGGTATTTTTAATGATTCGGTTGTCACTAACTTGAAGGAGTTGGAAAAGGTCGTTACCAGGATTCATAAAATATTCAACCAACCTGCCCTGGTAGAGGAATTTATCGAGGGGCGGGATATCAAAGTCTCTATCATCGGCAACTACGACCAAATCGAAGTGATGCCATTGTCAGAATGTGTTTATCTAGACCCAGAGGTCGCCAAGATCCTGACGTTCGACGCCAATTGGGTCACTGCCACGCGTGCTTACCAGACCGTCTATACTCGCTGCCCATGCGAAATCGACCGGGAGGTCGAACAGAGCCTGGCAAATATTGCAGCCGATGTCTACAATTTTATGAATTGCAGGGATTATGCGCGCATCGATTTTCGCCTGAAAGGGGAGACCCCCTACGTTTTGGAAGTGAACCCTAATCCTTGCATCAACCCCACCGGGTCGGGATTCGTAAAAGCCTGCGAGGCCTATGGTCTGAATTACAGCGACCTGATTGCCCACATTCTGACCAGCTCGATAGAGAGCAGTATCAAGCTCACCCTCCCCGATTACCTCAATGATAGTGTCGAACGGTCCTATCCACAGACCGGTAGAGACCGTTCTTACGATTAATAAGAATCGGCTTCCTCTCGTGCAATTTGCACCCAGCGAGTGACCCGCCGCGGCTCGTTATGGATGGTGTTATTGTCTTTCATAATGATTTCCATACGGCAGTTATGGGTCCGCCCGATCTTTATCGCTTCTCGCAGCCCATTTCGGATACGTTCCTCATCAAAGACCGGCATAGCCAGTTCAGCCGGATTCGGTTTCATCGAAAAGATGAAGCGTTCCCCGAGATATTCGGCCATACGGGGGATCTTAGCCCAGGGTGAAACCGAAACCCTGCGCAAATTCGGGATTCCTTCCAGATATTTCCAGCGCGCGTCAACCGGTTCGCAGCAACCGTAACAGTTCAAGCCGAAGCGTGATAGGATTGCCATCTGGTAAGGGAAGATGAATTCAGCAAACATGGCAGGTGAAACTCCTACGGTCTCCTGGCTTTCGGCAAATCCCCACATATCCTGGGTGCGCACATGCCCGCTGAAATCCTTCTGCGGCAGTTCGTGTGTCCAGCCAAAACCTCCCGATCCTACGTACGTGCCGTTGTTGTTCAGGCTCAGTAGGTCATGGGCTTGAAGAAAATCAAGTTTTGCCAGGTGGCCATCCCTCAGGAATGCCATGATCCGGTGGAGATCATCTGCATGGTCGAGCATGTCGTACATCATTTGCGACAGACCGCGTAAATTGACCAGGGTCCAGGTCATCCCCAGGCTCCACCACCAGGCTGTTTTTAGCTTCACTTCGAGGTCAGCCCCAAGGACTTCGTTGGCCAGGTCGAGCGCTCTATGGGTTGCCTCCCAATCAACGCTAATTATGGGTGGGTGCAAATCAGCAAACTGGTGATAATCTTTGAGTGGCGCTTCCCAGGTATACGCATTACCGTTTTCACCGCCGATTTTGGTTTCATGCATACCCCAATCGCTTTCAGATGCAATATGTGAAATGTTGAAATACGGTTCGATGACCCGGTCATCTTTCATCTCAGAGCCCCAATAAATTTCTTTGCGCAGGGTCATTTCCCAACCCCGCGCCAGCTCGCCGCTGCACTTCAGATCGGCCGGGGTGATGATCTCATTCCACCCGTTTTCAGGGTCGCAGAAAATAACCGGTCGGGTCAGCGCTAGCTCGTTATGTTGGTACCATAATTTCCGTTTTTCGTTTTCGATCGGGCGAGCAGCCAGGTCAGCTACTTTCCTGGCTAATTCTTGTAAAATCGCGCGATCGCTCGCATCAATGAATAGATTGGTTGCGTTTCCATGGTCAGCATTCAAGGTTGCTACGGATTGGTCCGTCATATCCACTCCAATGTTAGAAATTTGCTTTAAATCATCTGCATTCAGCTTCATTAGGCTTGGTGTTAACCGGTTAAGACCATACGAAATGGCTAACAACTAAAAGCACGGTAGTGTGATCCTGATTCTTTCAGGATTATATCAAACCCCTCTGCTCAAATGGGGAAAGAACACTATATCCAAATCTTGAATTTGTAAATTTACCCGGTCCAGGGTTTATCCGGTAAAAGATTTAGCCGGTCACTGGTATGCTGCTCAACATCGGGACGGAAAAAGAGCATGGGGTGGTAATCCCCGCTAAACCAGCCTTCAATCTGGTCATCGTAATGTTTGCTGGTCGGAACGCCAGATTGGCCTGGCGCCAGCAGGCTTATGGAATTGCTCAGGTTGCCCAAATCGACGATCATCCGATATGGCGGTCCGACAAACTGGTTGCTGTTAAGGTTGTATCCTAACGATTGGGCTGCCCAAACGGTTGTGCCATCTCCCCCCACTGGGAATGGACCGCGATTGAAGAACTTCTTCATGGGTTTGGCGATTCCCATCGGGTGGTTGAACACAACCTGGTGCAGCCTGCCCCAGGTCCAGGAATCCATGTCCTTCCCCAACCGGGTTTCCAGGGCAGCAATTGTTTCGGATAGGGCTAAACGAATGACGTCATCCCGGGTCTCCCCGTGACCCAGATCGAACCAATGCGATTGAGGATCGGTGATAACCGATTTCAACCAGGCGAAAGCAGGGCCTCTACCCCTGTAAAACGTGTCAAGGCTGGCTTCATTGGTTACTTTAATGCCTCTATCGAGGAGGCCATCGTCGACCAGATTAGGGTTTTCAGCAAGATGCCGAGAGATGATCAAGACGATCATCCGGCGAATGAAAACCTCGTAAACGGCTGCCTCGCGGCTGTGGGCAGACAACGACCCATCCCACGAACGCAAGCCAGCAATGACCGGTTCGAATGCAGAACCGTCGCCGATGGCAGCTACGATGTGGTCTGCGAATGTCCGGGCTGCGCTGGACACCTGGTCGATCTGCATTTTCTTGATAAATGGGATGTCGATTTTATCCCGACTTGAAATGAGCTCGGTGATGCGCTCGTACCGGTCGCCAAACAGCGTATCGAATCCCAGGAAATAGGGGTAGCCTTCACGAATCGTCTGATTATTTGCAGTCGCCAGATATCCCCGACCAGGATTAACGATGTAGGGCATCTGCTCAAAAGGGATAAATCCAACCCAATCGTACTCGTCCGTCCATCCCGGCGCCGGTATGCGTCCTTCGCCGTGAGCCCTGATCGGGATACGGCCTGCCAGGCTGTAAGCAATGTTGCCCTGGGTATCTGCATAAACAACGTTTTGGACCGGGGCATTCCAGAACCGCAAAGCTTCGTGCAGTTCCTGGCAGCTGTGCGCTTGATTTATAGCGAACAGGCTATCGAACATCGAATCGTCGTCGTATGATGTCCATTTGAGCGCCAATGGTTCAGGCCCACACATCTTTGGATTGAGCGAGTTAATTACCGGGCCGTGGCGGGTGACGACCACCCGGTGGATTTCTGGTTCGCCCCCTCGTACTTTTATCTCATCTTGCACAATTCTGGCAGGGTACCACCCTCCATTTGATTCAACCTGGTACGTACCGTCTTTTTCCTGGTGTAAATGTTCCTGGTAAAGGTCCTGGACGTCTGTCATCGCATCCGTATATCCCCAGGCGACAAATTCGTTATGGCCGGAGACCACCCCAGGAATCCCGGGAAAGGTGACCCCGGTGACGTTCATTTGAGGGCAGACCAGGTGGTTTTCATACCAGATTGAGGGCGTCATCAAGCTTAGATGCATGTCGTTGGCTAGAATTGGTTTGCCGGTTGTGGTGCGTTTGCCGGAAATCGCCCAATTATTGCTTCCCAGCCCCTCATCAGGGAACACGGTGAAAGGTGGTTTTAACAGGGGATTGTCTTCTCCGGAGGATACTAGTTTTTCGTGCCCGGCTAAGGGGGGTGTGGGTTGGCGTTGTCCATTCGCCGGTGCAATTTCAGGCCATTCATCGGGGTAAGCCGGCCACAGCTCTTTGGCCAGGTCTGGACCCAGTTGGTCGACCAACCTGGCGCGCAGGATTTCATTAATCCAATTACCAGAAAGCTCCCAGGACATAAACTTCGACCAGGTGATTGTATCGATGACCGACCAGAAATCCGGTCGGACCCGAAGCAGCTGGTATTCTAGCGGCCAGCGCTTACTGCGAATAAATGCATTAACCCCGGAGGCATAGGATTCCATGTAAGCATGGTTTTCTGGGCTTTGCATGCCAGCTTGCTGCCTGGCTATTTCCGAGAGCATTAATGTTCTCATCGACCGGTCGGAATCCAGAACGGATTTCCCGATGATCTCCGCCAATCGGCCCGACGCCAAGCGCCGGTAGATGTCCATTTGAAAAAGCCGGTCCTGGCCATGGACGAATCCCTGGGCAAAATACAGGTCATTCAGGGAATTAGCATAGATATGGGGGACACCCCATTTATCCCGGATCACTTCGACCGGCGCATCCAACCCATCCAGCCGCATTGAACCATTGACGATCGGATTGCGAAAGCTGCTCAACAGGCTCAGGATGGGTTTCAACCCTAGAGAGAGGAAACCTGATAATTCGATCATATATAGGAGTATAGACATTTATTCTGCATGATTCAACCTCTATTTGTGCGCTTTCACCTTATTTTCAGAAACCTGAAGATTTGGTAAAAAGCATTTCTTACTTTTATAATATCGTCATAAATGGTACAGTTCGTTTTCCGCGTGGGTGGTAAAATAGGGAAATTTCTTATCGGAATTTGTGCCGGAGATTTCCCATGCAAAACGGAACGTATAAATTATTCGATGGTAAGGTCATCATTCGTTCGCGAGACCGGATCTGCGATAACCCTGACGAGCTGCTCAGCAGCCCACTCTTTCATGATATTCTAAAGCGAAGTATTAGGGACCTTTCTCGACGACGCTCACGTTTGCTTGGCATCTTCGATCACCCTGACGTAACCGATGACGATATCCACTTGCTGATTGAAACTTTCCATTTACTGGTGAAGATTCCAGCAGAGCTCGTGGTGAATGTGGTTCCCGGTTCGGGGCAGTTTTTCAATAACAGGCTGCTCTTCAATGAGTTTGTCGAATTCTTATATAACTATTGGCGCCAGCTGCAGCGGTTGATCGTGTGTGATTTGATAGACGATCGTTACGATAAACGCCCCTATCGTACCTTCAATAACACCGTAGAAACCTTGATGCATGTCGTCCGCACGACGTACCGTGAAGTGCAGGAAAATATTACCGGCAATCACCCGCGGATCTACCGGCAGGTCAGCGCAGGGGCAGAGATTGGCGCTATCGCCTTACCCAGGGATATTAACTATCCGGACGAAACCTATAAGCGGTTGAACTCAATATCGGTGATCCGCCAGGTGTTGATCTATCCGCCGTTAATTTTCAACCCTCCGATGAACAAACGCAGCGGTACCTTCGAACCGGTTTACCAGAACCCATTGGAAAACGGCTGCTTGAATAAAGAAGACTGGCTGTGCTATCCGGCTCGGGTTGGTTCTCTGCTGGTGATGATCTATTTCAACGATCGCTTTTTCGAGCTTGGCTTTTCTTTGAGCAATCTATTCGAATTGGCCGATGATGCCGGTATCGAAAGCAAACCGGATGCCATTTTGTTATTTGGGGTTCCAGACGACTGCATCCCCAACGGGCCCGCCAATCCCAAAGCTAACCAAACGGTTTATTACGAAGACACCAAAAACGATATCCTTGTCGGCGCCATTCCCGATCGGAATGAGTTTGGTTATTTTGGCTACCTAAAAAAGATGGTGCTCACGCTCCATAACATCAAAATGATGAAACAAGGCCGGTTACCTTTCCATGGTGCATTGGTAAACCTGATCGTACGCGATAAGGGGGATTATACGATCCTGATTATGGGTGACACCGGGGCGGGAAAATCGGAAACCCTCGAGGCGCTGCATCACATTGGCGAGGATGTGATTCAAGACATCACCATTATCTCAGACGATATGGGTTCGCTGGCAATTGATGCTGAAGGTTACGTCGTGGGTTATGGCACCGAAACCGGTGCGTTCGTACGGTTAGATGATCTCCAGCTTGGCTACGCTTTCGGTCAGATCGACCGCACGATCCTGATGAATCCCGACCAGACCAATGCCCGTGTAGTGCTTCCGGTGACCACTTATCAAAATGTGATTAAAGGCTTCCGTATCGATTTCGCACTTTACGCCAATAATTACCAGGAAATTGACAGCCAGCACCCGATTATCGAGACAATTGGCTGCGTCAAGGATGCGTTGGACATCTTCCGAGAAGGGGCGGTAATGAGCAAAGGAACCACTTCGACCACCGGCCTGGTGCGCACCTATTTCGCCAATATCTTTGGCCCCCAACAAAACCAGGATTTGTACGAAGGATTAGCGGAACGCTATTTCAAAGCATTTTATGAAAAAGGCGTAAAAGTTGGGCAGATGCGCACCCGCCTGGGGATAGCGGGGATGGAGCGAAAAGGGCCTGAAGCCGCGGCCGTCGAGCTGCTTAAGATGCTCCAGGGTTAAGCGCGCACCAGATAATCGCCCTCTGCGACCCACTTATATGTCGTTAATTCCTGCAGGCCCATCGGTCCGCGGGCATGAAGGCGTTGAGTCGATATCGCCACTTCAGAGCCTAATCCCATCTGGCTGCCATCAGTAAAGCGGGTGCTGGCATTTACATAAACAGCTGCGGAATCGACTTCCTGGATAAAGCGGCGAGCGTGGTCGTCGTTCCCGGTCAGAATGCCGTCTGAATGGCCGGTGCTGTGCGCAGTGATGTGGTCGATCGCATCTGCTAATCCGGCGACGACCTTGATGCCCAGCACCAGTGAAAGCCATTCCGTGTCGTAATCGTCCGGTCCGGCTGGCTTTACGCAGTCATTAGCGGCCTGCCCCAAAACCCCCATCGAAATTGGATCTGCCCTAAAGGTAACCCCGTCCCTGGCTAACAGCTGTATCAGCCTGGGGATGATCCTGGCAGCAACATCCTGGTGGACCAGGACGGTATCGAGGGCGTTGCAGACCGTTGGCCGTTGGATTTTTGCGTTGCGGATCACACGTAATGAAGCTTCGAGATCAGCGCTCTCGTCGACGAATAAATGGCAGATGCCGATGCCGCCGGTGATAACCGGGATCAGACTGTTTTCTCGGCAGTACCTATGCAGGGCGGCGCCGCCGCGCGGGATGACCATGTCTATGTACTCGTAAAGCTTTAATAGCTCTGTTACCAGCGACCGGTCAGGGTCAGCGATGAATTGGAGGGCGTCTCGAGGGACTCCGACTTCATCGTAAGCCGAGTGAATGACGTCTACCAGGGCGCGGTTGGTCGCGATGGTCTCGCTGCCGCCTCGTAAAATTGCTGCATTGCCCGATTTCAATGCCAGGCTGGCGACATCCAAGGTGACATTCGGTCTGGATTCATAAATCACAGCCAGCACCCCCAATGGGACGCGCTGCTTATGAATCTTCAAACCGCTGGGTAGGTTGTGTTCGTCGAACCTCTCTCCGACCGGGTCAGGCAAACTGGCCACATTAATCAGGTCCTTGGCCATCCCGTTGAGACGAGCCTCATTCAGGGTCAGGCGTTCGACCAAAGCCGGTTGAAGTCCAGAGCGAGCCGCAGCATCAATATCCTGGCTGTTGGTGTCCAGGATTTTCTCACGACCGGACCAGATGCGCCCTGCGATGGCCTCTAATGCTGAATTTTTTCGCTGCGTATCAATCAGAGCCAGGGTATGCGCAGCCCGGCGAGCGTTCTTCGCCATTTGAATCAGGTCCATATCCTTACCTGCCTAACTATAATAAAAGCAAATTGTTCCTGTGGATGACTTCGTCACCGAAGGTATACCCCAGGATTTGTTCGATCTCGGTTGATTTGTGGCGGCAAAGGTGCTGTAAATCCTTAGCCGGGTAATTCACCAGGCCGATTGCCAACTCACGCCCGCTTTCATCCTTGACCCTCACAGTATCGCCTCGCACAAATTTACCATTGATGGCAGTGATGCCGACCGGAAGCAGGCTGCTGCCCTGGGCCAGGGCATGCGCAGCACCGCCGTCAACCGACAAAATCCCACTGGCGCGAGCCCCAGTCAGCAGGTAGCGTTTGCGGCTTTCAAGTTTCGTGGCTGAAGGATAGATAGTGGTACCAAACGACTCACCTTCGACCAGGCGAGTGAGCACGTCAGGTTCATTCCCATTGGCGATGATCACCACCGTACCCGAGCGCCGAGCGAGGTCGGCGGCATGCAGTTTGGTTTCCATTCCGCCGGTGCCGAGGCCTGAGTTGCTGCCCCCGGCTGAATGCCACAATTCTTCCGGAATCTCGGGCGTGTCGATCCTGCTGATGAGGGTAGCATTACAGTCCCGGCGCGGATCGCTGGTGAACAGTCCATCCTGGTCTGTTAGCAGCACGAGCAGGTCGGCTTCGATCAGGCTCGCAACCTGGGCTGAGAGACTATCGTTATCGCCAAAGCGGATTTCCTCGATTGCTACTGTGTCATTCTCATTAATGATCGGCACCGTCTTGTGCGCCAGCAGCGCATCGAGGGTGTTGCGCGCATTTAAATACCGCTGGCGGTCAGAGAGATCTTCCTGGGTCAGCAGCACCTGGGCCACCGTCTCCCCGTAAATCTCGAATAGCTGGGTGTAGAGGCTCATCAAGCGCGGCTGGCCGATGGCGGAAAGCATTTGCTTAGACGGGATAAATTTTGGCAGCTCGGGAAATTCAAGGGCTTCCCTGCCGGCTGCTATTGCCCCGGAGGAAACCAATACCACCTGGCGCCCATCTTGATGGAGGTGTGCAACCTGGCGGGCGATATCGACCAGGTGCGGTTGTGAAATCCGGCTGGTCCCGGCCGTCAGGGTCGAGGTGCCCAGCTTGACGACGATCCTCTGGTAAGCGTTGCGGTGGAGGTTCATGAATTAACATCCTTGAATCCGGGATAAACAGCCGTTCGGATGCGGTGTGGCAGGTCGGGACCGGCGAAGAGCGCTGATAACCTGGCCAGTGCTTCAGTAGCTGCAAAAAGCGGCAGAGTCGCGATGGCACGCAGCATGACCGAGATGGTAGTCGTGCGGTCATCGAGCAGGTCGATAATGGCCTGCGTCGTGAATGGGTTGGGAGCACCCAGGCGCAGGCAATAGCGCTCCAACCGGAAAAAGATTCTGGCTTCGAGCATGGATAATACGTGCGCCCGTCCGATGTGGCGGTAGATCATCTCCGGGTATTGGTCGACCTTTCCTGCAAGAATAGCTTCGGCAGCTAACTTTCCACTCTTGATCGCGTAGCGGATTCCTTCACCTGAAAATGGGTCAACCAGGCCAGCAGCGTCCCCGACCAGGAGGACTCGGCTGGTTGAAACCGGTTCTTTGCGGGTATAGATTGGGATGGGATGGCCGTGCATCTGCAGGCCTTCCAACGAAATTCCAAAGCGAGCCATGACCCGTTTCAACGTGGCTTGCAGCTCACCCCGGCTGGGGTGGAGGGCGGCAATCCCAACAGACAGGTGGTCGGCCTTGGGAAAGATCCAAATATAACCGTTGGCAATCTCACGGAAGATGAAAACAGGCCGGTGGCCGTAAGCAGCCATCAACTCTTTAGAAGCGGGTGCTTCGACCTCAATGGCTGCCACCAGGTCTTTTGAACGGCGTAATCCAAGATCGCGGCCGACGATCGAACTGGCGCCATCAGCGCCTATCAGGTAGCGGCCTGTAAATTGGCGCTCTTCGCCCGTCTCAATCACAACCCTGTCTGGAAATTCGGTTGCGTGCTGGACACTGATCCCATCCAGCACCACAGCCTGGCTGTGGGCGAGGATAAAGTGGTCCAGCTTGCTGCGCATCACCATCGTAATTCCCCCATGCTCGACCGGGATGGTCACCTCATGCCGGCCGTAGATGTAGCTCAATGCATGGACGTCAGCATCGCAGACTTCATCAAAGGAAAAGGGGAATATTTTTTTAAAATCGATATGAAATGCCACCGCCGCAGGTCTTATAGCGCGGCAGTTTTTCCTTTTCGAGCACCAGAACTCGCAGCCCGGCTTTCGACAGGAAATAAGCCGCGGTCCCCCCTCCCGGTCCGGCGCCAGCGATAATCACGTCGTAAACTTCTTTTTGAGATTGATCCATTGCCCGATATTATAAGATATGTTCCACCACTCGGGTATAATCAGGTGATTAGAAATCAGCAATCTGAAACCAACAACCAGCATTTAGCCGATTGTAATTAGCTTTTTACGTTCACCATTGGCCTGGTTTTTCTTATTTGCCTGATTGGCTTATTGACTGCTTAAATTTTTTGCTCCTTTTCATCCAATCTTGCCTGTTGAAAGGACGTACTAGCACCATGATCTTACTCCAAGCTATCATTCTTGGCATCGTCCAGGGTTTGACCGAATACATCCCGATTTCCAGTTCTGCCCACTTGATTATCGTCCCCTGGTTGTTTGGATGGACAGACCAGGCTTTGACCAGCCTCACCTTTGACGTTGCCCTGCACATGGGCACGTTATTGGCGGTTATTGCCTATTTCGCAAAAGATTGGGTCCGCCTGATAGCTGCTGCAGTTTCAAGCCTGGTCGAGCGGAAGATTGGAGCAAACCCCGATCGTAAACTGGTCTGGCTGCTTGTGATCGGAACCATCCCCGGTGGGATCGCCGGAATGTTGGGAGAAAGCAAAATCGATGCGCTTTTCCACCAGCCCGGTGTGCCGATATCTGCCATCGCCATGATCGTCATGGCGATTATCATTGCATTATTGGGGTCTTTATTGTTTTTTGCCGACCGCTTGCCCATCCACAACCGGTCAATGAAAGATATTACGCTTAAAGATACGATTTTAATCGGACTTGCACAGGCTTTAGCTATCTTTCCAGGGGTATCTCGTTCAGGAAGCACGATTACCGCTGGCCTGGCCCTCGGCCTTGAACGGGCAGATGCCGCTCGCTTTTCATTTTTGCTTTCTGCGCCGATTATTGCCGGAGCTGGTTTGAAGAGCTTATACGACGTGCTGACGAGCGCCACCGTTTTTGCCAGCCAGGACACACTGCTTTTTCTGGGGGGATTCGTTGCAGCCGCAATCAGTGGGTTCCTTTGTATCCACGTTCTGCTCAAATACCTGCAGCGGAACACCACCGTCCCATTTGTATACTACCGCTGGATCCTGGCACTTTTTATAGTTGTGGTCGCTCTGGTTCGAGGCTAGCATTCGCCGCCTAGAGCTCGAGTAATAAAATCTCGGGTTGCTCGATGGCCTCCTTGATTCGCGCCAGGAACTGAACGGCTTCTCGACCATCCACGATGCGGTGGTCGTAGGTAACTGCCAGGTACATCATGGGGCGGATAACGACCTGGTGGTCGACCACCACCGGGCGCTCCTCGATGCGGTGAAGGCCCAGGATCGCCACCTGGGGTAAATTGAGGATCGGTGTGCTGAACAGTGAACCAAACACCCCACCGTTGGTAATCGTAAACGTTCCGCCTTTGAGATCTTCTAACGAAAGAGTGCCGTCCCGGGTTTTTTGAACGAAATTGTGGATGGCCGCTTCGATTTCACTAAAGGTCATATGATCAGCCGCGCGGATGACAGGTACGACCAGACCCTCTTCTGATCCCACTGCAACACCAATGTCGTAATAATGCTTGAGGACCAGGTCGTCCCCGTTGAGCTCGCTGTTGACCTGGGGGAACTCCTTTAACGCCAGGATAGACGCCTTGACGAAGAATGAAACGATCCCCAGGCTGAAACCGTGTTTCTCTTTGAAGGCTTCTTTGCGTTTTTGGCGGATTTCCATAACGGCTGACATATCGACGTCGTTGAAGGTGGTCAGCATGGCTGTCGACTGCTGGGCAGCAACCATCCGTTGGGCGATGGTCCGGCGGCGGCGTGAAGCGCGCACTCGCTCTTCACGGCGATCTTCTTCCTGCCTACTGATTGGGATTGCAGGCATGAGTTTGTGCCCTGCCGCGTCTTGCGAAACGAATTTTTCCACGTCCTCGCGCACGACTTTCCCTCCCGGCCCGCTGCCCTGGACGCGCGCCAAGTCGATCCCCTGGCCTTCGGCAACCCTTCGAGCGAGAGGGGTTGCGTTTTCTTCGCTAGCTGCCTGTGTGACGGTCTGGTTGGCGTTGAAAGATGGCTCAACCTGGGTGGACTCTTCTGATCTGGAAGCTGCATCCGCATCTGATGCGGATGCAGCCCGGGCTGTTTGGGAAGACCCAGGATTGGGTTCGGATTCGGGCTGTGAGCTCGAAATTACCCCAAGCACATCGCCAACCTTGACGTCGTCGCCTTCCTGGTGAGCAATTTTCGCCAGCGTTCCCGACCCTTCAGCTGGAACCTCGAGGGTGACCTTATCGGTCTCCAGTTCGACCAGGGCTTCGCCTGCATTGACCTTCTGACCGGCCTGTTTGAGCCAGCGGGCTATCGTGGCATCGACGATCGATTCACCCATATCCGGAACGAGAATTTTATATTCCATATTTGACCCCTTCTTATCTATTTGTTGCTCGTTGTAGAACCTTTTCGGATGGCTGTTCTGGGCTAGTGGCTCCAAATACCTGGCCGATCAAATTCTTTTGGTTAAGATTGTGCCAACTCAAGGAGCCTTCGGAAGGGCTGGGGCTGGCAGAACGACCGACGTATTTCAGGGTCAGGCGGCTGTCGAGTAGCTCTATGATCCGCGGCTGGACGTAATCCCAGGCACCCATGTTTTCAGGCTCTTCCTGGGCCCAAATCACCTCTTTTAAATGGCGGTAGGTTTTCAAAACAGATCGAAGCTGTTCCGTGGGGAATGGACTGAGCTGTTCCAGGCGGATAATCGCCACATTTATAGCATCTTGGCGAAACTCGCTGTCGACCAGGTCTACCGCAAGCTTTCCGCTGCAGATGACCAACCTTTCGACCGATTCCCTGCCCGATGAAACGAATGGATCGTCCAGGACCGGTTTCCAGGCACCTTCTGCCAGTTCTCTTAAGGATGATGAAACTGCGGAATGCCGCAGCAGGCTTTTAGGGGTAAAGACGACCAGCGGCTTGGGATCTATCGCTGCCAGTTTGGCTTGCATCCTGAGCAGGTGAAAATATTGAGCAGCAGTGGTGCAGTTGGTGACTCTCAGGTTAGTATCCAGGGCAAGCTGAAGGAAGCGTTCGGGTCTGGCGCTGGAATGGTTAGGTCCAGCACCTTCGTATCCATGGGGCAGCAGCAAGACCAGGGAGGATTTCAACTCCCATTTCGATTTTCCAGAGGCGATGAATTCGTCGACGATGGACTGGGCGTTATTAAAGAAATCTCCATATTGTGCTTCCCAGATTACCATCCGGGTTGCGTCGAAAAGGTTGTAACCATATTCGAACCCCATTACGCTGCTTTCAGATAAGGGACTGTTGTGAATCTCGAAGGCGGCGCGCGCTTGCGGGATGTTCTGAAGAGGGACGTAGGATTCGCCGACTTCGACCGGATGTAGAACTGCGTGACGCTGGCTGAATGTGCCCCGTTCAACGTCCTGCCCGGTCATCCGCACCGAGATCCCTTCGGCCAGGATTGAAGCCAGGGCCAGGGTTTCAGCCTGAGCCCATTCGACTCCGGGTTCGTCAACCTTATCGAGCGCTTCCTGCCAGCGTTTGCGCGGCCGACGCAGCTTGCGGTTGAGGGCAAACCCCTCCGGCACTTTTAATATCTCCTCATTGAGAGACCGGATGGCGGTGATGCTGATCCTGGTATCCATCGCCATGGGGTGCTGGTCAGCTGAAAGCGTTTCTTGAGAGGGCACCAGGTCTTCTTTTTCTGGATTGAGGTTCTCGAGGATAACCTGCAGTTCGTGTTCGTGCTCATTGAGCATCTTTTTAGGCTCATCTTGTGAGAGAGTCCCTTGTTCAACCAGCCTATCCGCCAGCAGCTTGCGGGCTGTGGGGTGGTTTCCGATCATTTCATAGAGCAGCGGTTGGGTGAAACCGGGTTCATCGCCTTCGTTATGTCCATACCGCCGGTACCCAACCAGGTCGACCACGAAGTCTTTGCGGAATTTCATCCGGTATGCAAAGGCGGTCCGCACGGCTTCGATACATGCTACCGGATCGTCGGCATTGACGTGGATGACCGGCACCTCGAATCCTTTTGCCAGGTCGCTGGCATAATGGGTGCTGCGTCCTTGAAACGCGGGGGTCGTATAGCCAAGCTGGTTGTTGGTGATGATATGGATTGTGCCGGAGGTCTGGTAGCCGGGCAGGCGAGACAGGTTGAGCGTTTCGGCGACGATGCCTTCCGCCGGGAATGAGGCATCCCCGTGGATTTGGATCGGCAGGCTGGCATCCGGGTAAAGGCGCGGTGAGCCTGGGGTATCGACTGCGCTTTGGGCAGCTCTGTTCATTCCCGATATGATCGGGTTGATCAACTCGAGGTGGCTGGGGTTAGGGGGCAGAATAATGACAATCTGGACTTCCTCTTCGCCTTTGATCGCCCGATTAGCGCCTTTGTGATATTTAACATCGCCGGTCCAGCTGGTGCCGTGAATGGCCGTGTAATCGTTGCCCGGGTCCTTGAACTCGGCCATGATCTGAGCGTAAGGTTTTGCCAGGATATGCGCCAGGATGTTCAACCGGCCGCGGTGACCCATGCCGATGATGGCCATACAAATACCGGATTCGACTGACTGACGAATCACCTCATCAAGCATCGGCACCAGCATATCGAGCCCCTCAATCGAAAAGCGGGTCTTGCCAGGGAAAAAGCGGTTGAAAAACTGCTCGAAGGCTTCAGCCCTGGTCAGTCGGTCCAGCAGGCGTACGAGGTCGATCCCGAATGCGGGCGGGCGGAAAATGCGGGCCTCAGCCGACTCACGAAGCCACTGGCGTTCTTCCGGGACGCGGATGTGGCCGTAATCGAAACCAGTTGTGGATGAATAGACTTTGCGCAAGTCGTTGATTGCCTGGAGCGCATCCTTCGACCTTTCAGCGATCGGGCCGCCGACCAATAATGCGGGAAATTGGGCCATTTCGGTCTCATCGATGGCGTAGGTCGCTGGCATTAAGGAAGGATCTCCGCTCGGGGTAGAGCCAAGAGGATCTAGATGGGCTGCCAGGTGCCCATAACTGCGGATTGCTTGAGCGAGATTAGCAACACTGACGATCTTTTCGACGTCAAATGGGGTTAGCGGCGGCTTTTCCGGCGTTTCAAATGTTTCCTCTGGTGGGGTCCAGTTTCGAAAGATTTCCCTGGTGCCGGGGTCAACCGTGGCCGGATCTTCCAAATAGCGGTCGTACAGTTCGGTTATGTATCCGAGGTTGAGATTAGCAAAAGAATTCTGATGATCCATCATAAATCATTATTCCTAAAAAGAAATCCCCCCTTTGTCTATCCATTTATATATATTTTACCCTAAACGATGGTTGAAATGGGCAGTCACTTGCAGCCAACCTGGACGCGTTCGTCACCTGGCTGCAACTCCCAGGTCACGATCTAACCGAAGCTTATACCCGCTCCAAATGCCATTAACGGCAGAATCCCAGGAAAAAAAACCTGAAATTACATCGCAATTTTGGCTGAATGAATGATGTGATCGAAGATGGGGATATGACGGCTTTCGAGTGGTTTGAGGGTGGCAGCGTTAAAGATATTCAGCTCACCATCGCCGGTCAGCAGCAAAGAATGCACCCAAGAATAGGTCATGCTGGAATCGCGGTCCTGCCAACTGAATCACTGCACATAGCCAGGTAGTCGACGATGAGGATGCCAGCAACCCGTTAGCTGAAAACATAGCTGTTCGTTCTCAAGCAAATATCTTCAGCTTTCACAAAACCATTCGAATTGACAGTTGCTTATTTCAAAACCATTTGTTCCAGCATGTGGGTGGTGAGTGATTTTGGTCGCTCGATGGGTTTCCCCAGGGCGCGAGCCCAGACGATGTGGGCAGTGAGACCGAGCATGCGGCTCATGCCGAATAAGACTGTGTAGAAATCGAAGCCTTTTATGCCGTAGTAATATTGGGTGGTGCCGTTGATGGCATCTACGTTTGGCCAGGGGTTCTTTACCTTGCCGAATTGAGATAAAATGCCCGGAAGTTGCTTGTAGACCAGCTTGACCAGGTTAAAGAGCTCATCGTTGGGGAAATGGTTTTCGGAAAATTGGTAGAGAGCCGTGAACCGTGGATCGGTGGTGCGTAAGACCGCATGCCCGTAGCCGGGGATGACCTTGCCGCTGTTAAGCTGGTTCCAGGCGTATTTATCGAATTGATCTCGGGTTGGAATGCCCCCAAATTCGTTGCGTAAGGTCAATAGCCAGCGCAGGCATTCCTGGTTGGCCACCCCATGGAGCGGGCCGGCCAGGCCATCCATACCAGCCGAACAGGCATAATACACGTCTGCCAGGGCCGTTGCCACCAGGTGGGTGGTGTGGGCACTGACATTTGCGCCTTCATGGTCGGAATGCAGTAAAAGGTATAGACGGCATAGATCCTGATATTCCTTGTCGATCCCCTTGCCGATCATATATGCAAAATTAGCGCCCCAATCGAGATCTGGGTTGGGATAAGTATGCGAGCTCGAGCGGTATTTCAAGTTGTAAATATAGGCCGCGATCGTTGGCAGCCTGGCGATGAGGTTCAGGCTGTCTTCCAGGTATGGTTCCCAATAATCGGTCTTCATCATGCCTGCGTCGTATAACCTTAGGAAATCAGACTCATTCTGCATGGCCAGGATCGCCATCGAAAACATTGTCATCGGGTGGGTGGTATGTGGCAGCGCATTAATTACATCGAAAACGTACTCGGGTACATCGCTGCGGCATTTCCAATCCTCTTCGACCGTCAGGGCTTCTTCCATGGTGGGGGGTTGGCCTACCAACAGGAGGTAGTACAGGCCGCCTAATAAGGGATAATCTGACCCAGGGGCTTTGGGCAGGCAATCCAGGACCTCGGGGATAGTGTAACCACGAAAACGGATGCCTTCATTGGGGTCTACGTACGAAATGTCGCTGACCTGGATTTGCACGCCGCGGATACCCCCGTAGATTTGGTCGACGGTGACGTCGCTCACCTTATACGAGCCATGGTCGTGCATCAGTTTCTTAACCCGCTCGCGCCAGGCTGGAAGCTGCTCGGAAATTTTGTTATAAAGCATGGTTTTACATCCACCCCGTACCATGGAACCCATGACATCATCTGGCTGCTGGATCAATTCTGGTACACCGTCGCTCATTTGGCCTTCTCCTGAAAGATATTTTAATAACTTCTGTGGTTCTTACAGTTTGGTCCGGGAAAAATTAATAATTGATCCATTATAGAATTGACCGGAGTGACCGTCAAGGTATTCTGCCCGATTGGTGTTAATTTGCACAAATGGGTGAATTGTGATACATTTAGGGTAACTTACTCTTATATAGGATGGGTGCGATGTCAGAGAAGGAAATCCCCGATATTATCGTTGGACGATTACCGCGCTACCTTCGCATTCTTCAATTTATGGCTCAAAATAGCCAGCAAACGACTTCTTCGCAAGAACTCGGTACTCGGCTGGGAATATCTGCAGCTCAGATTCGTAAAGACCTCTCGCAGTTTGGTGAATTTGGCAAGCAGGGCACTGGTTATTCGGTTTCATACCTGGTAGGACAGCTCCAACATATCCTCAAGGTTGACCGGGTCTGGGATATGGCCCTGGTTGGCGCTGGTGACCTGGGGCATGCCATTGCCCGCTATCAGGGTTTCGCCGACTGCGGTTTCAAAATCGTCCAGATTTTCGATAATGACCCGCGGAAGGTCGGAACCTACGTAGGAAACCTTCAAGTGCACGACTTTAAGGAGATCATTACCTCTGTGCGCGCTGCCGGCATCACCGTTGCGATGATCACGGTTCCCGCCGAAGTCGCCCAGGTTGTGGCTGATTTGCTTATTCAAGCTGGCGTACGGGCGATATTGAATTATGCCCCGTATGTCTTAAGCGTACCGGATACGGTTCACGTCCAGTACATCGACCCGGTAGTCCATTTACAGAGGATGACCTATTATTTGTTGTGAGGGGGAAGCGGTTTCATCTCGGCGAGGATTGCCAGAAAAACATCCAGGTTGGGGATATCGAAGCTACCGATTGAAACGCGCCCGGTTTTATTTTCGCGGTTAGTGGTTAGAACGACCGAGCCATGGTCCAATGCGTAAGCAGAGATAAATTCCCAAGGCAAGGTTGTTTTTCCTAACTGAAGTCCCGCTGATCGGCTGAGTGTCAGTTTGCCAAACAGGATGGGCTTTCCAGCGAGGAATTCACCGTTTATTTTTGCGAATAATCTGGGGAAGATTTTACGACGGATACTGCCTGCTAGTTGATCAGCGTTTACGAACCGGCTGTCGATTTCGATCGTTTGACCATCTTTCATGTAAAAAACGTAATGTTGGTCGACCCTGGGAGAAAGCAGAAGCGAATATACCTGAGCGATCCGATAGCGCAGGCATTGGATCTCATCCCATTGCCACAGGTGTTCCCCCCTGCGATCGTAATAAGCCAGGCCATTTTCAAATAATATCAGGCGTCGCTGCCATTTTGTATACGCATTCCAGGCGGTGATGACAGCCACAACCAGCAATAATATTACGATGATTGTTGGAATTCGGACGTTCTTCCACACGATCGCCGGTCCAAATTTTGCGTAGTAATAATAAGCCAGGTACAAGGCTTCAATCAAGATCACGATTGCGCTTGTCAGGCAAATGAGAGCCGTTCCCAGGTTCCCCCAGCGCACCAATCCTGCCTGGCGGAGCTGGTATTCGCCTACAACTTCACCGAGATTTACCGAAGAAGTTTGCCTGTCATCATTGGCCATTCTTTGCTTCCATTTGGACACGAAATCTTGTGCTACAACGACAATGCCCTTCCACCATCTTTACGACGCTGAAGGCAGATTCCTCCGTAAGATCTCCCTCATGCCGATCGCTCGCGCCGCGCCTTCAGCCGTGCAGGTTGTGGGATTATCAACCAGGTAAGCCGGGATCCCCAGAGATTTGGTCAGAAACTTATCGACCCCGCGCAGCAGAGCGCCACCGCCGCAGAGAGCCACTCCCCGGTCGATGATATCGGAGATCAACTCGGGTGGAGTCTTTTCGAGCACGCGGCGGGTGCTGGCTACAATTTCATTCAAAGGATCCTGTAGAGCTTCGACGATCTCGTCGGTCGTCAGAGTTGCCGGGCGCGGCAGGCCTGAGACCTGGTCCTGGCCCTGTACCTCCATTGATCCCTGTTCGTCTTGGGGGATGGCTGCGCCAATTCTTATCTTCAGCTGTTCCGCAGTCGGTTGGCCGATGATGACCCCGTATTTCTTGCGGACGTAGGCGATGATCGCGTCGTCCATCTTTAACCCGGCAGTAGGTGTCTTGTCGGCTGAGACGATCCCGTTCATCGCCAGTACTGCTGCCTGGGTGGTGCCTCCGCCCATGCAGATGATCATGTTTCCAGATGGCGTTCCGATGGGTAGGTCGATGCCCAGGGCGGCAGCCAGCGGTTGTTGGATTAAGAACACGTCGCGGGTGCCGGCGCCGAGCCCGGCTTCTTGCACTGCCCGGCTTTCGACGCTTGTAACCCCATAAGGAACGGTAATCATGACCTTGGGACGAAAAATGAACATCGGCCCGGCTACTTTCTTCACCAATGCCTTCAAGAGGTTCTCGGTGATCTCGTAGTCAGCGATGACGCCGTGTTGGAGAGGGCGCGTCACTTCGATCGTTTCGGGGACACGGCCCATCATGTCTCGGGCAACTCTTCCCCATTCGACCATTTTTTGCTCCTGGATTACGATGGCAACCACCGTAGGCTCCTGGAGCAGCACCTGGTTCCCTTCGGCTACAACCGTGTTAAGGGTCCCCAGGTCTATGCCCAGTTCGTGGCTAAAAGCAGGCATGTGTTATTTAACCCCTTCCAATGGAAAATATCCAGATTCTTAAAAGATCATACTTTAAAGCGGCTGAGTTGTCCAGTTATTTTATTTACCAACTCAAGAGGAAAAATATTGCAAGGCCAGGCGCAGGCGGGATTCGACGTCCTCAGGGGCTCCCCTGGGGATGGTTTGAAGCGCAGCCTGGGCTTCGACCACGCTGTACCCGAGGGTGGTCAAGGCAGCCAGGACTTCGGCTTCGACTTCGCTCAAGCGGCTCGCCACCGGGCCAAGAGGTGTTTCGGTGTGGATGCGTCCCTGCAGGTGAATCAGTATTTTTTGAGCAGTCTTTTTACCGATGCCCGGCGCCCGGCTGAAAATTTCGCTTTGTTCGCTGGCGACTGCTCGCCGGATCGCATCCGGGTTTAGGATCGAGAGCACGTTTAAAGCGGTGCGTGGTCCGACCCCATCGACGCCCAGCAGCAAGATAAAAAAATCGCGCTCGTCAACCGTCTCGAAGCCGTATAGACTCAAGGCGTCTTCACGAACTACCAGATAGGTGTGCAGGTCGACGCTTTCACCTGTTCGCAAACTGCTGCGCAGGTGAGCTGGCACGAATACGCGCAAGCCCAGCCCGCTCAGGCTGACTACCAGGCTGTCATCTGTCACTTGAGAAACGATACCGCTGAGTGAGGCAATCATGGCTAAGGCTTGCCGCCTGACCGGCGCTGGTTGAAAATTTCATACACAACAATGCCTGTGGCTACAGCCAGGTTGAGAGAATCGCTGCGACCGATCATGGGAATTTTCACAATCATATCACATAACCGCAGGTGGTCAGCCGTCAGTCCCTGGCGCTCGCTGCCCATCAGTAAGATGCAGGGCTGCGGGTAAGCGGCCTGGTGGTAATCCAACTCGGCTGCACCGGACGTGCCGACGACCGGGTGCTGGTTGGCGGCTTTCCATGCAGCAAATGTTGCCAGATCGGACTTGACCAGTTTCTGAGAGAATATCGCTCCCATACTGGCTCGCACGGCTGTGGGGTCGTAGGGATCGGTGGCGTGGTCGAGCAAGATGACTCCCGCCCCACCGGCTGCATCGGAGGTGCGCAAAATGGTCCCAAGGTTCCCTGGATCCTGCACTGCATCCAATGCGATCCAGAGGGGCGATTGGATCAGCTTTTGATTGGGAGAGTCGCAATGGCCAGAAATACCGATCTGATCGAGCGATGACCAGGCTTGGTGTATCACTGCCCCAAGTCCTTGAGGCCTGTCCTTGGTCGAAAAACTGGCGAAAATATCCGCTGAGACTTCAACCATGGGGATTCCCTGAGCCTGGGGGCTGTGAATGAGATCACGCCCGAACTCGCTGGTCAGTAAGGCAGGAGATACCACCAGGAATTCGATCCGAGCGCCGGTCTGGATAGCCTCACCAACGATACGCAGACCTTCGACGAAGAATAGGCCGGACTTCTGGCGTTCCTTGCGCTCGCGCAGCTTGCGAATGAGTTTGATCTGGGCGTTAAAAATGTTCATATATTGGTTAGCTGAGGGATGCAGTACTGCGATAATTGGGGTAGCTCCCTTCAATCAAAAACCTGGCAGCCCATCTGCCCAATCATTGGATTGCCTGGTTACCTACTGCCCTGACAGCTTTATTTTCTCCATATATGCTGAACTATTTAAATGGCAAATTGCAATCGCCAGGGCGTCTGCGGCATCGTCAGGTTTAGGAATGGAAGGGAGGCTGAGCAAGGCCCGCACCATTTCCTGCACCTGGCGCTTTCCGGCGTTGCCATAACCGCACACGGCTTGTTTGACCTCCAAAGGAGTGTATTCCGTCAATGCCACACCGGAATTCGCCATGGCCAGCAAGACTACCCCCCGCGCCTGGCCAACTGATATAGCCGTGGTCACATTCTTTTGGAAAAACAACTTCTCCACCGCTCCGGTGTCCGGATGGTGGAGAAGAAGGATTTCATTCAGTCTTTGATAGAGGATCAAAAGCCTGTCTGGCATGGGCATGTCGGCCGGCGTAACGATCGCTCCGAAATCTACAACTTTCAAATCACCTTGTTGGGTTTCGGTCACGAGACCATAACCCGTGGTTGCGGTCCCAGGATCGATCCCTAATACCAGCATGACCGATCAGTCGCCCTCCAGGGCAGCAACTGCATCGTCGGTGATCCGTAAGGTGGAAAACACATTTTGTACGTCGTCGAGGTCTTCCAACGACTCGATTATTCTCATTACAGACAGGGTTTCATCGGTGCTGAGCTCGAGCTCCTGGTTTGGGATCATCCGCAAACCGGCTTCTTCGGGATGGATTCCGGCCGACCGCAAGCGATCGCCGATTGCTTTAAAGGATTCTACCGGAGCGATAATCTCGACCTCTTCTTCGTCAATCTTCACGTCGTCTGCACCGCCTTCGACCGCCAGCTCAAAGATGTGGTCCGGGTCGTGGTCATCCGGAGGGAAAGAGAAGTAAGCGGCACGTGTGAACTGCCAGGCCACCGAGCCCGCCTCGCCCATGCTGCCTCCGCCCCGGGATAACAGGTGGCGGATTTCGGCGACGGCCCGGTTGCGGTTATCGGTGACGCATTCGATCATCATGGCGACCCCGTGCGGCCCGTAGCCCTCATAGAAAACCTGCTCGATGATGAGCCCTTCTTTGCTGTCGCCCGTGCCGCGCCGGATTGCGCGGTCCATATTGTCTTTTGGCATGTTCTGGGCACGAGCCCTTTCGATCGCCAGTTGTAAGCGGACGTTTAGATCGGGATCTCCGCCGCCTTCCCGCGCAGCCATCACTATTTCACGCGCCAGGCGGGTGAAAACCTGTCCTCGTTTCGCATCGGCGGCGCCCTTTTTCCGCCTGATTGTAGCCCAATGTGAGTGTCCTGACATACGAATAGTCTCCTCAGGAGAATGTAAGAAATGGTGGGAACCCTTAGATTAAATTATACCATGGCTCAAATTTGCTACAGATCAGGCGAATTGCAAGCTGGAATGAGGTCAATTCACCTGGTGGTCGAGATCAATACTTGACATTTTCTATGGATGTGTTGGATAATAAATATCGCATTTATTCACGAAAGGAGGTGAATACAAACCGTGGAAGAACGGGAGATCGGGACGGTCAAGTGGTTTAATACGACGAAAGGCTATGGATTTATCCAACGAAGTGAAGGAACCGACGTCTTTGTTCATTACAGTGCAATCAGAGGTCAAGGTTACCGGTCATTAGAGGAAGGACAAAAGGTAGAATTTCTGGTCGTTGACGGTGATAAAGGCCTTCAAGCCCAGGATGTGGTCGTCGTGCCTGAATAACCGGGCGACCGTGGGAAAACAGGGGAGAGGCTGTGAAGGCAGTCGTAGTGGGGTAAACCCCTGCCAAATATTTATTCTGTATGCCCTGGGTTCTCCTAAGGAAATCGAGCTTTTACGACGGGGTTGACTAATTTTCCGAGTCCCTCGATCGCAATTTCCACCTTATCGCCAGGAGATAAAATGCCGCCTCCAGCCGGAGTGCCGGTCAATATGATATCCCCCCGGTTGAGAGTCATGATTGAAGAAACAAATACGATCAACTGGCGCACCGAAAAAGCCATGTCGCGGGTTGAAGCCATCTGGCGCATTTCCTTATTGACGTGGCATGTGATCAGGGCATCGGCTGCATCAAACTCGGTCTCGATCCAGGGCCCCAGGGGACAGAAGGTATCGAACGATTTGGCCCGGACCGGATAGCCATCCTGCTCGATGATATCTGCCGCAAATACATCATTTCCAATCGTAAATCCGAAAACATAATCTTGAGCTTTTTCGATTGGGATCCAGCGCCCGGTTTTGGAGATGACGACAGCCAGCTCTGCCTGGTGGTTGACCTGCTGCGACTGAGCTGGAATGACGATCTCCTGCCCGTGACCGCATATCGCCGACGGGGGTTTGAGGGAAATGACCGGGATATCCGGTTTTTCCTTGCCAGCATTCTTCGTATAGCCAATATAGTTGCCATTGATTCCGATAATCTTACCAGGCTCGACCGGCGCTAAAAGCTGCACCTTTTCGACCGGCAGATCGGCCTCCATTCGCCGGAACTCTGTGAACGGGGTACCCTCGAGCGGACCCAGGCGGTCTTCGATCACCCAGCCAAAGCGGGGCGGTTGGTTGCGGTATTGGTAGCGGACAAAACGCATCCTGGTTCCTTCCGGGGAATGGTAGAACAGCTCTGACGAGTGCGAAATAAAAATTACGCTAAAGCTGATTATAGCCGGAAATCTGAAGTAAGCATTTTTGCAACTATTGGATCGCAGTTGGAGCTTAAGATTGTCATTAAAACGACGGTAGAGTATAATAGCCGCAAGTGTAGGGGCGGGTAGCTCAGTCGGTTAGAGCGCATCTCTTACACAGATGAGGTCGCAGGTTCGAGCCCTGTTCCGCCCACCTTTTTACCCCCACCCGTGGGGGTAAAATGCTTAAATAGGCTATATATGGGGGTTAAATCTTGTTGAGATTATTTCAGGATTCATTTCGTGTGCAACCGTGTGCAACCAGAATAAGTCGTGTGCAATCACTTTTCAGATTGTACTTTGGTTTTTTCAAACGCCACAGCCACAGGTGTCACCAGTTCGTCGATTTTCTCGGCAGCTTCGGTTTGCATCGTGGGGATCAAGTGACCGTAGATGTCCAACGTGATTGATGCTCTGGCATGCCCCAACCGCCGTGACACCACGATCACCGGAATGCCGGCGTTGAGCATCAGTGAGGCTGCTGTGTGCCTTAGATCGTGGAAGCGGATTTCTGGGAGACCTGCATCCCTGAGGAGCTGCTTGTAATTTCGCAGCAGATTGCGATTATCAATTGGCCCACCCAAGGAATTCGTAAAGATCAATCCGGTTTCTTTCCATTGTTCGCCGGCCGCAAGGCGTTCCTCTTGCTGCTTCACTTTATGCCTTCGCAGAACCTCAATGGTTTTCCCCCCAAGGGCGAGGGCTCGCTTACCAAACCTGGTCTTGGGTGCAGAGAAATTCGTTCCGACCTGATTAGCGGGCCTGACCAATTGCCGCTCAATGATGAGCGTCTGGCGCATCCAATCCAGGTCAGTCCACTTCAACCCGAGGAGCTCCATTTGGCGGGCGCCACTGACTATGGCTAAATGGTAGAGTGCTTCCCAACGATGTCCCTTTGCAGTTACCAGCAGCTGGCTGACCTGGCTTTCATTGAGGATGGCCATTTCCGTAGCCGGCTCTTTTGGCGGCTCTGCAAAATCGGCTGGATTGCGACCGATCATGCCCGTTCGGACGGCTTGCTCAAGGGCGGTGTGCAAGATTGCGTGAACCTTGATAACCGTATAATCCCCCACCCCTCGTTCGACGAGCGAGCCATAAAGCTTCTGGATATGATCGGTGCGTAGCTCTCGGATTTTAACTTGGCCCAGGTTGGGGATCAGGTAGGTACGACAGATTTGCTCGTTTTTGATCCAGGTAGATGGCTGCCTGGCCGCCCTGATATTTTGCAGCCAATCTGACAGGAATTCCTTGAGCGTTATCTTCGTACTGGCATAGGTCATCCCCTCATCGATCTGGTTTCGATTCTTGCGAATCCAATCCTGGCATTCCCGTTGGGTTGGGCCGGTATGACTGATCCGGTGGCCGTCAAGCATGATTTGAGCTCTCCAGTGCCCACTGGGGAGCTTGATCACGGTACCTTCGTTATTTCCTCGTTTCTTAGCCATTTCCTTTACTCTTGTAGATACCTTCGTAAAGAAAAGGCAATCCTGTTTGCTCTGTCCACTGAGTTGTTAAGGTGCGGACGTACAACGTTATTTTACACCGCAATGGACAGAGTGGAAACAAAATAAAGTCGGCGACGAGAGGCAGCATCGAACACTCGGAAAAGAAAAGCCCTACCTGCCCTGGTTGCCTGGATCCAGGCTTGCTTCGATGAAAGCTTCAAGATCCTGGATGCGAACCCGAAGGGCATGCCCGATTCGAACCGTTGGAATCTGGCCTGTTTCAAGCAATTGGTAAGCAAAACTACGTGAAACATTTAGCATATTGGCGACGTCGGTCGCTTTCAATAGTCTGAAAGTGATCATTGTGTTATTTTCTAGAGTGGTATCCATAAGGACCTCTTTATCATCGATTTGTTTAGTCTGGATTATCGCCGGATAATTCAACGGATGGGTCGTTGACCGGCGCATGAAAGTTGTTAGTATAGCTAGCCAGCAGGTTCGTGAGATCCAACCGGATGCCTTCGGTTTCACCTTGAACGTATTTGAGCCAGTCCAGCAGATCACGATCAGTGTGGACAATCGATATGTACTTGCCGGTATCGGGATCGAGTTCTTCCCGAACCATTTGCCGGACCGCTCGTTTGGCGATGCGAACCCGTTCGGCCTTGATCGCAATTCCGAGCATCAAAGACAGCCTGTCTACTTCAGCACCAAAGTCGATGTCATGTCGCCAACGATACAGCGTTCGCTCGCTGATGCCGGCCTCCTTGGCCGCTTCATTAATACTTTGACCTTCGGCGAGCGACATTGCTGCTTGAACTCGTTTCCGGGTCCATCTAAAATCTGCCAAAATCGGACTTTTCGCAATATTCATTTTGTCTCCTCCATAATTAATTTGAATACTTCGTCAATTGTTGAGATGATTCTCACCTGCCCTCTCCAGGTCTCATGCCATTCGACCTCGTCAGAGGTAAGTTTGTTGCCAGGTATCTTGAGTTCGAGCAAAAAGTTTATTCCTCGAAAGCCAATCAATAGATCTGGGCAGCCCCGACCGATGGTGTGAAGGGGTTGGACAGAAGCGCCGACTTGTCGTAACGCAAGGGTAATTGCTCGCTGGTTGGTATCTACTCGGTGTGCCATATCATTACTCAATTTCAAATCCATTCATTGTTAATGAAGTGACCTGTATTACGAAAACCGTAACGACACAGACTCTTTGAAAATGGTCGATATGGTCAAGGGCAAAAAGCGTCTGTGTTTGTAGGGTATGTAGGGTGTGTATGGATTGCAAATTAAGATTATCTATTTTCCTAATATCCAATTTATTCAAGGCCACGCATTTAGTATTAAATAGAGCAAGTCTACATACCCTACACAAATCACATAACCAAAGGTAAAAATGATTATGGGATCTCATTTGCCCTCAACTCAATGCCGTGCCAAAATATTCCAGTTGCTTCTCTCCTCTTTTCGAAACCAAGGCGTTCCCATTCTGCCGCAATGGAAGTACTCGATTGAGGTTTATGCCCATTCCTAAAGCACCAATCGCTATAATGCTGGTACAACACCCCGGAGCGAACCTTTGATCCTGCACTTAAAAAGCAGGTTTCATTGACAAATACCGCAGGAATGTCATTCGTAAGCTGGAAATCTTGGGTAGCATCCCTGACACATGAAGGAATCTCGAAATACCCTCTTTCTTTGAGACGCTTCAAACCCGCTAATGCCCAATTGAGGATTCCAGCACCTTCGTTTTTAATAGCCTCTTTGATACAGGGATCACGGTCTTCTTCTGCGAGGACGGGCAATTTGATCACTTTCACCCGCCGAAATAATCCATTCCCGGCATCTGGTACTCGTGGGAGCTCATTCATTGACCAACAGAGCTTGACTTGCGCCCGCATATTGAACGGATCCTTGAATTTACGTTCAATAGTCAGTTTCTCTCCTGAAATAAGGGCATTGAGAATATGGGATGATTGGATGAACATGGCAGGTTGTTCAGACGCAACAGCTAGAGTTTTTCCTTGCAAATTGCCAAGGGCAAATCGACTTCGCTCGATATCAGCCAATCCTAAGACAATTGTTTTCTCGCCGAGCATGGCTTGTATGCCTTCAATGAAGGTTGATTTTCCACTTCCTGGTGGGCCATATAACCAAATAGCTGTTTCGAGATGAGTATCAGGCGTAAGGCAGTATCCGGCGAATTCTTGCAGGAAATCTTCAGCTTCAGAGATCGTCGAATAGAGGAAGAATTGCCAGACATCCGCTCGTGCGCTTGGATCGTAATCGAATGGGAGAGCACTAGTTACATGATTCTTCTCGCTGTGTGGCTGCAATGACATAGATTCAATATGCAATACGCCATTCTGGCAAACAATGATATCTGGATCTGCATCCCATTGATCATTAGGAATGACGACCTTGAGCCGGGCTAATTCCGCAACGGAATTTAGAACAAAATTTGATGGCTTGATTCCCTCACTTTTTGCTTCTTCAAGGGTTTTGATGATCTCTCCAGCAATCTGATCTTCACTAATTGCGTTCCATACACCATTTGAATAGCGCTTCCACTCACCTAAGCCCCAACCTGTCAAGGGGGCTTTCAATAACCATCTGTCACGAAGTTCATCATCAGTTGGTTTATTGACTGGTAGAATCTTATCGGGTTCATACTTGGCAATTGATTTCGAGATTTTCTGAATATCTTTTTCAGTCAAAGGAGGATCACATTGCTCAGCATTGATGACGTTCAAAGCCGCTTCGATCGCTCTCTCTGATGCTCCTCGTCTACGCATTGTTCCTGCAAACGATGAGAGATATGTTTCTCGCTGCCCTTCCGGAATTTTGCTTCCTATGGTCTGTGTGCTTTTTGATTCTGGTTTTGCGGTCGCAAGAGCAATCAGCCAATCTGGTGCTGTGGCAATTTCGATTTCGTCAGGCCGGCTGGACAATTCCCATTGATATGCTTGACCATTTGGATGAATACTTGGTGGTGCTACGATAAATCCACCTTCCCCACGAACATCCAGACCAGGACCTATCTTGCCAGCAGAATTGCGAATAGTCGGGCCGCCATTACATGAAAAGAGATGATGCTGCCCATTGTTGCCGGTTATGCTGGTAGGTGTGTCTGGCAATAATCCATATTTCGATTGCAAGTAAAAAAGCGAATCACCACCCCCGTTTTTGGGGTCACAATCGAGGACCCAAAAACCGGAAAGATGACCGGTGGCAATTCCGATCCCTGCGCCAGGATATTGGCGCCACCACGTTTCGATCTGAATTCGATCTGTCGATGCAGCATTAACCCAATCCTTAATGATTGGAAATTTCCCATGAACAGGAAAAACCCTCCAGCCTTTCTTTTCTGCATACCATAAGGCAGATCGACAGAAGTTATCTGGACCTTTATTCATCTTCGCCCCCAATTGAAACCTTGGATGTATCGATTTCCTTTCTTTCTAACGCTTGACCAGCTGCGGCAATTAGGAATCGAACAACCATCGCTTTAGAACGATATGATCGTCGGGCCAGAATATTTAAAATTTTTGCTGATTGGGAATCTAACCGAATGCGTAGAAATTCATCTTTATCAGTAGAATTTGTCGTCATGTGTCTCCGGCGTTAAACAAAAAGAGCGTCTACCGTACGAGGCACACCTAATGGTGTGTACGGCTAGATCGCTCCACTTGTCGCCAGAGGCTAGACCTTCTTCCAGATTGGGGTTTCCTCACAGCCTCGTCTGTTTGAGAAAAGGCCCCTGAAATAGGTCTGAAGCTACGATGTGATTTTTATACCACATCCGAGGTGAAAATACAACAGGGTCATAATCCCATCCATCTTATTATAGAAAATTTAAGATTTCTCATTTTAGATCGTCGTGGATTGATCGGTGATCACAATCTCGTTAAAAATACGCTAATTATTAGGGATCACTAAAAAATTCGAGGGCTATAATAAAAAGAAGTCAAGAATTTTCAATTTTCTTCCAAAAAACCTTATCGGTAAATCGTATAGTAGGAGAAATTCTCATGGCAAAATACACTGATTCCCTCCGCGGTTATGCCTACGCCATCCACAAGCGTGACGGCTTCAAATGCCGTTACTGTGGGATTGACGGCTATCAATCTTTTAATACCTGGCTGACGTTATCCTGGGACCATCTCCTTCCAAAAGGTCACCCCAATCGAGACAATCCCGACTATATCGTCACTGCCTGCAACTTTTGCAATACGGCCGATAATCGCTACTCTGACAAAGCGTCAACGAATGGATTGAAATTTGATGGCCTGACACCCGACGAGTTGGTGGCTCAGCGGCTGCCTTATGTCATGAAGACCAGGCAGAATTATCAGGAATTTTGGTCGGAGCATGTCGTTGGAAACCAAGGGGGATTAGATGGAAAAACTGAAAAGGAGGAATGATGCTTGAATTGATCATTAAAATGCTTGAACGGAGCGATTTAAAGAACACCGTTCTACCACCAACGCATCTCTATAACGAGGGTTGGATGCTTCGCCTGGTATTGGACTGGTTCCATCGTACCCAATATCAAGGCTATCCTCTATCATTTACTCCTCAAGCCCACTGGTTTTCAGAAGCGCTTTTACCCACCCACTTTCCTCGTAAGAAGCGAGGTGATGCTAAAGGCGAAGCTTACACCCATGCCGATGGCATAGTCGGCCACTTCAAGATTAATGCCGTTGATCGTGGGGATACTACCCTTTACAAAAATGCTAAGCAATTCGTTGTCATCGAGGCAAAACTCGGAAGCAAGCTGTCTGCTGACACAAGAAATGCTCCTTCGTACGATCAGGCTGCACGGACAGTTGCCTGTATGGCCGAAATGATTGCTGAAGAAAAAATACATCCGGATACTTTTGACCGGTTGGCTTTTTATGTTATCGCTCCCGAATTGCAAATTTCCGCTGGCGTTTTTATGAATTTAGTCTCCAGGGAAAGCATTGAGCAAAAGGTTAAAGCCAGGGTTGATGCTTATCAAGATATTACCGATCACTGGTTCGAACGGTATTTCCTGCCAACCTTTTACCATATGAAGGTCGATATTCTTTCGTGGGAGACGGCACTAACTTGGATGGGAAATACGGTTGAAGTCGATCAGATCAAAGTTTTTTATGAAATGTGCAAGCAATACAATCTTCCATCAATCGTTACCGAAGCCCAACCTGACGTGTAACTATTGCCGAAAAAATCAGCATCATCAATTATAGGGAGTAATCAATGAAAATTACCGAGGAAATGGCTGAGATCCTCAAGTCTTATGTCTATATCTATAGCGACCCACGTGACGGAAAGCCATTCTACATCGGTAAAGGCGTAGGAAACCGGGTCTATTCACATCTTGAAGATCGCTCGGAATCAGAGAAGGTTTCCCGGATCGATGAAATCCACCAAGCGGGTCTGGAGCCGCAGATCGATATTCTCCGTTATGGTCTCTCAGATTTAGAGGCCAGGCTTGTAGAAGCTTCTGCGATAGACTTAATCGGCCGGGAAAACCTTACAAATCGAGTTGCTGGCTATCATGATCACAGCGTCGGTAGGATGTCCTCCCAAGATATCAGGGAAATATTGGCTGCTAAACCGGTCGAGGTTCGTCACCGGGCTATCCTATTCACTATAAACCGGCTTTATCGCAGCGGTATGTCTCCGTTGGAGCTGTATGAGACCACACGAGGAATGTGGAAGCTGGGCAAGCGTAGGGAAAGAGCTGAGTATGCCATGTGTGTCACTTATGGCATCGTCCGGGAAGTCTACCATATTGATCAGTGGTATCCAGCCGGCACCCAGGAATATAAAACCCGTGACCCCGCTACATTTATGACTTAGGGACGCTGGGAGTTTTCTGGAATTATTGCCTATGATATTCGTGATGAATATATCAGCCATTCAGTGGGTAAGGCCGGACAAAATCCTATCCGTTACATGAATGTATAATAGAAACGGGTAAGCCGAACAATTCTTGGGGAGATTCTTCAAATGTATACCTATAAACCAGCAGTCGTTCGCCACAAGGCAATATTATTCACCATCAATAAACTCTATCGTCCAAACATGTCACCCTTGGAACTTTATGAGGCAACCAAGGGCTTCTGGGTTCTTGGACCCCGAAAGGATACAGCTGACTATGCCATGGCAGTTTACCAGGGTGTGGTTTTAGAAGTCTATCAGATCGATCATTGGTTGCCGGCTGGAACTCTCAATTACCAAACACGGGATCCATCTCTTTACGTTAAATAGTGGGAGATGGGAATTCTCAGGTCATATCGCCCATGATATACGGGATCAATATGTTGGATTTTTTGTGGGAAAAGGTGGTCAAAATCCAATCCGATATGTGAATTTATAACAAATGAATCAAGCTAATGGTGATTACAATGTCTAGTCTATAAGAGATGTCTTACTTTGAGATTCGTTCTATCCCCGTAATGAATGTAAATCTTATAGGATAGGTTCGAATTTACACCGGATGGAATCCCTTTGTATTTTATTCACCTTGTTCCGATCTTCACTACCTGGAATCAATTGACAACAACTGATAATGTCTGCTATATTCATAGTTGACTTCCATTAAATCAAGTTTCCAGGAGCACCCTATGACCAGCCTGCTTCCCGATGTGATGACGATTGAGGAGACTGCCCATTACCTGAGAATCGCCAGGTCTTCATTATATAAACTGGCTCAGGAAGGGAGGATCCCCTGCCAGAAAGTTGGCCGTCATTGGCGTTTTCGAAAGGAAGCGATAGATCATTGGCTGGAAGAGAATCGCGAAAGTAAATCCATGAAGGATGACCATGATCATGCAGTCACTGAAAGATGAATTAAGCAGCCAATTTACCCTAGCACCACTGCAATACTATCGCTTGATCATTATCTTGAATTCCTCAAAGCAACCTGTTGATAAATCCATTTGGAAAGTTACGGAAGATTTGGGAATTGCTTATGAAAACCTTGGCTTGACTTTGAGCCAGATGCTCCTTGAACTCACTGAACGGCAACGACCTTTGCGACTGCCCGATATATTCAATCAAATTCTTGCCAATTATGAAGACAAGCCCGTCTTTCTGGACCATATCGAGATCCTTTTCACCCCACAGTTGAAACAGGACCCTCTCCGGTTATTGCAAGGGTTCTCACGAAACAAGGTTATCCTGGCTTTGTGGAACGGGCAGGTTGAAAATGGATACCTTACTTATGCATCACCCGATCATCCCGAATATCACCGGTATTCAGTAAAGGATTTGATCATCCTTTCATTAAATGATTATGGGGGCTAATGCCATTATTTTAGGAGCCAGTATGAAATATCATGATCTCATTCAGTTTGAACCCATCGAGTCTGTCATCCAGCTTCGATCTGCCAGCCAGCTCAATAATGCTCAAAGGCTGGTTGCCTCCTACGTGATTTCCAGGGATATGGCAGAGCGGATTATCAATGTGGTTATTCCCAATTTGCAATTTAACGAACCCTTTGATACCAAGGGATTGCTGATCGTTGGAAATTATGGCACCGGTAAATCACACCTGATGTCATTTCTATCAGCAGTCGTCGAGCATCCTGAATTAGCGGTATTTATCCGACCGACAGAAAAGGTTCTAAACCTGGATAAGAAGCCAGTTACATTGGCTGAGGAAATCACAAAGGTCGCCGGCAAATTCAAAGTCATCAGGTCAGAAATTGGATTTACGACAATGTCCCTACGAGATATTCTGGTAGCGGAGTTGGAAGAATACCTTGCGACGATTGGTGTGAATTTCAGCTTCCCCCAGGCAAGCGAAGTTGCTTCTTATAAGCCCTCGTTTGAACGAATGATGCTTGCTTTTGGAAAAATATATCCTGACCATGGATTGTTGTTAGTCGTTGATGAGCTTCTGGATTATCTACGTACCCGGCGGGATCAGGAATTAATCCTGGATCTCAATTTTTTGCGAGAGATTGGCGAGGTTTCAAAAGACTTACGTTTTCGATTTATTACCGGTGTTCAAGAAACCTTATTCGACAATGAACGATTTTCGTTCGTCGCATCCAGCATGTTAAAGGTAAAAGATCGCTTTGTGCAGGTGCTGATTGCCCGACAAGATGTGAAATATGTCGTCTCTGAAAGGCTGCTCAAAAAATCCGTCGATCAACAAGCCAAGATTTCGGGAATATCTGCTTCGTTTCGCCCACTGCTATGGCAATATGAACGAGCGATTGGATGAGTACACTCAGATGTTCCCCATCCATCCGGATTACATCGATATTTTTGAACGGATCACTGCCGTTGAGAAGCGCGAGGTACTGAAAACGCTCTCATTGGCCATGAAGCGGATTCTGGACGACGAGGTTCCGCAGGATTATCCCAAGCTCATTGCATATGACAGCTATTGGAGCAATCTACGCGAGAACCCAGCCTTTCGGGCGGTTCCAGATATCCGTAAAGTGATTGATGTCAGCCAGAACTCTCGAAACACGCATCGAACAAGGTTTCACTCGCAAAGCCTACCTCCCAATGGCACGCCGAGTCATTCAAGCGCTTTCGGTTCATCGCCTATCAACCAATAATATCCGCGCTAAAACCGGGCCTACAGCCACGGAGCTCCGCGATACGCTTTGTCTGTATCAGGCTGGTATTGAAGAAATGGGGGGCGAGGCAGCCGATAACCTACTTACCCAGGTAGAAACCGTCTTAAGGGAAATTCTTAAGACCGTCAATGGTCAATTCATTTCCCGAGTAGAAGATAGTGGCCAGGTGTTTCTAGATGTGGATAAAGATGTTGATCATGCTGCCCTGATCGATAAGCGGATTGAGTCGGTAGACGCCAATTGGCTGGACCTTGCGTACTATAGCGCCTTGACACGGATGCTCGAACGCACGGACAGCTACTACCCAGGTACTCATCTTGCCTGGGAGTACGAATTAGAATGGCGAGAACGACATGCTGCCAGGCGGGGCTATCTTTTCTTCGGCACGCCGAATCAGCGTTCGACAGCCCAACCAGAACGCGATTTCTACGTTTACTTTATCCAACCCAACGATGCACCTTTATACAAGGATGAGAAACGAGCGGATGAAGTTTTTTGGCGGTTAGTTAATGCTGATGATGACTTTTTCCTGGCTCTGAAGCGCTATGCTGCAGCATTAGATCTGGCTACTACATCTTCCGGCCAGGACAAGAAAACTTATGAAGACAAAGCCAGCGAGTATTCCTCCATGATGGTTAGGTGGTTGCTGCAGCATATTACTACCGCGTTCGAAGTAACTTGCCAAGGTGTTAGCCGGACGGTTGCCGAATGGGTAAAGAGTGGACAGGTTTCTATCTCGCTCAGCAGCACGAAACTAAATGTGCGTGATCTAGTCAACTTAGTGAGCAGCATTTGCCTGGCTCGTAGCTTTCAGAATGATGCGCCTGAATACCCGGTTTTTTCGGTAACAATTACCAACGACAACAGGCAACATGCTGCTCAAGACGCTATCCGCTGGATCCGTGGGGTTACAAAGACCCAACAAGCTACTGCGATATTAGATGCGTTGGAATTACTGGACGGCGAAAGGCTGGCTGTCAATAATTCCCGCTACGCCAATTTCATCACGGATTTGTTACGTAAAAAAGGTAGTGGTCAGGTGCTTAACCGTGGAGAACTGATCACCGAAGATAATGGCGTCGATTATATGGCGCCAGATTGCTACCGACTTGAGCCGGAATGGGTGGCCGTTCTATTGGCTGCTCTGGTATTCAATGGGGATATCGTGCTGGCGGTTACCGGCAAAAAGTACGATGCCAGCATGCTGGATGCCCTGGCGGCCTCTTCGATCGACGATCTAAGCCGGTTCAAATACATTGAGTTCCCAAAGGATTGGAACATACCAGCGCTCAAGTTACTGTTCACAATGGTGGGATTGGAGCCAGGCAAAGCTATTCTGGTCACTCAGGGCGGTTCAAATGCCGATTCGATTGTTGCACAGGAATTAACCCCAAAAATCGGTGAGATTGTCAATCGCTATGTGATGGCGCAGCAGGCACTTCAAGCTGGAATATTATTTTGGGGAAATACACTTTTCGCCGAGAATGAGACAAATGAGTATCTGGCACGGATTACCGCTGCCAAAGGGTTCCTGGAATCAGCACAGGCTTTTAATACCCTGGGGAAATTGAAGAACTTTAACACAGAAGCAGCCACTATTGAACAATACCTGGCAGCTCTGGATACACTTAAGGAAGTGGAAGCCATACAAGCATTGGTGACTGATTTGAATCCGCTTGCTGGTTACTGCTCTCAGGCGGCTCTGGCGCTACCATCGGAGCATGCCTGGGTGGAAAAGATGCACGATTTACAGGCCCAAAATATTGGTGAGCTCAAGTCGCCGGCCAAACGGAACCAGCCTGGTTTTCGCCAACAAGTAGTCCAGAGACTAGCGCAATTAAAGAAAGAATATCAAACCATCTATAAGGGGCTGCATACAAAAGCCCGGTTGAATTTAAATGAGGATAGACGAAAGGCGGCACTGCTGCATGATTCCCGCCTGGAACAGCTCCGCAAGCTGGCAGCCATCGAATTGATGCATTCCGCTCAACTCAATGAATTTCAGAACCGGCTAATTGGACTAAAAACGTGTTTTTCACTCACAGATTTAGATTTACAGGCTACACCTGTCTGTCCACACTGCGGTTTCAAGCCTGCTGCTGAGCCCACCGGTCAAAATGCCGGCCCACAAATCAACCAAATAGACCAGGAACTAGACTCTCTTGTTACCGATTGGACCCAAGGACTGCTGGATAACTTGGAAGATCCAATGACTCAGGCAAACCTCGAGTTGTTGCGCCCAGAATACCAACAAATCATTCAGACTTTTATCGACAACCGACAGCTTCCGGAGCCGATATCCAATGATTTTATCCTGGCTTTACAGGAAGCGCTCTCTACACTGACAAAAATTACAGTCAAGATGGATGATTTGCAGGCAAAGCTTCGCAATGGCGGTTCCCCAGTGACCATCCAAGAATATCGCAAACGCTTCGAAGAGCACTTGTCTAACTTAACCAAGGGTAAAGATCCAGGTAAAGTCAGGATCGTGGTGGAATAACTCAGGGAGCAAGAATAAATGATTACAAAATGGAAATTAAGCAATTTCAAGTCAATACGTAACCTGACAGAACTTCCTTTAGCACGATTAACCATACTGGCTGGATCAAATAGCAGCGGAAAAAGTACTGTTCTCCAGTCAATGCTCTTGATCAGCCAGACGTTGATGAGTAGAGTCAGTTCAAGATCAGTCGTCCTGAACGGCCCAATTGTCAAGTTGGGGCAGTTTGATGATCTCCGGTCTTATGGAAGTGATGCTAACCAGATTCTGATTGGCTGGGAAATTGAACCTCGGTTCACAGCAGATGCAGCTAGTAGATCTTCGTCCTCCAACCGGCTTTTGTATCGTTTAAGAGGGAGATTCGGAAAGCGAATTGCGAATTGTCATTCGATGCCGGTGTACAGGGCACTAGGAACGATATTCTTCAATTACAGCCCAGGCTTTATAGTCACTTTATGAGTTGGATTTCCGAGATCGAGGGGCGAGAAATTTCACATAGCATTGGCATCCGTCGGATCGAAGATCGAATCAGGAAAATCGAAATCAATAAGCTACAGACAGAAAATGAGGTATTTCTCCAGGCTTTGGATTACGATGTAAATCTAGATCCAGAGAGTCAAAAAAACATTAGGAGTGAATACACCTCACCCATTCCAGTTGGCGTTCAACTCAGGCATTTTCTTCCGACGAGGGTATTGTTCATCGTAAACGAAACAGAAAGAATAGCCAGGGTAATCGCTTCCGCAATTTGTGAGCGAGATTTGCCTATCGGTTTATCTGATCGCGTATTGTTACGCGAGATGAACTACCAAATTGGAATTCCCCTGGGTGTAATTAGATTACTCAAGGACCAACTTGGAAATTCTGCCAGTCTCATTTTGGGGAGTGAAGAAAACGAGTCTATTTCTTTACCAACTTTGTTGGAACGGTTTTCCAATCTCGAAAAGTCTCAGCAAAAAGTTATTGATCAAAAAATAAGAAAAAATAGAAAATTATATGAGGAAATCAGAAAAGCCGTTAGTGATGACCTTGGAGAAAACCAGCAATTATCTTTCGTGCGGGGGGTTTCAGACCTAAGCGATGTAAACCAATATGTAGACGAGTTTTTTGCATCATCGATTAAATACCTGGGCCCGCTTCGTGATGAACCTCGCCCTTTGTACCCATTAGCGACCAGTAATGATCCGGTCGATATTGGGATTAAAGGTGAACACACAGCTGGAGTATTCGATCTTAATAAAGACAGGATCACATCATATATTCCACCCGATGGCTTTGCAACACCTGCTGTTCAACCACAAGTTGCTAGTCGAGCCCTTAAAACAGCCATTATTGAATGGCTCAAATACCTGGATGTAGCCCTGGATGTCCAAACCCATGACTTGGGAAAGATCGGTCACGAGCTGAAAGTAATTACCAATGACACCAGTAAAGAGCAAGACTTGACCCACGTCGGTGTTGGGGTCAGTCAGGTACTGCCAATTTTGGTGATGTGTTTTCTGGCTGAACCTGATTCGACGATTGTGATTGAGCAACCCGAACTGCATCTTCACCCTAAGGTACAGACTCTGTTGGCAGATTTTTTCTTGTCGATGGCTTTGCTTGGGAAACAATGCATCATTGAAACTCATAGCGAATACATTATCAATCGCCTGCGTTTCCGCGCGGCAGCCGCGCAAGCCGAAGAAATATCTTCCTTGATGAAAATATATTTTGTAGAGAAAAGAGAGGGCAACTCGGTATTTCGCCCAGTTGAAGTTAATAAATATGGCGCCATTACCGACTGGCCGGATGGTTTCTTTGATCAATCTCAATCTGAGGCAGAAGAGATTCTCCGAGCAGCAACGCTGAAACGTAAAGCAGAGAAGGGGAAGTAAAATGCCCAGCGTAACCATTGATACTTGTGTACTTGCTGCTCCTCCCCTGACAGCCACACGGGATGATATTCTCGAATATGTGGAAATCATGCTTGATTGGAAGAAATTACTGGACGAGCCTTGGGTAGCCATCTATATGAGTGAACATGCTGCAGAAGCAATGATCGATGCTGGGGTTTATCCTCTTCGGAATGAGTTGAAACGTCTATTTTCATCAAGGGGAATCCAAGAGTATGACGCAAATACAGTTGGATTGCTAGCCGAAGAACTTTTAAAAAAGACACCGGGCTTTGAAACTTACTTCCGGATCCGCGATGTTTTATCTGAGGATGTCACCACGCTTCCCGACCTGCTTTCAATTCATACTGGGCCTGAACTTACCAGCGAACTGGCACGAATTGTAGTGATTATCGCAATTCTACGCTCCTGTTGCAATTTACCAGTCTTAGACCATAGCCTTGTTGTAAAGCCTTGGCTAGGAAGCACTGTTGTTCAAGTACGCGCCCACGTCCATGACATTGAGACCACCCGAGATGACCTGGGCGCAATCCCTGTGCCGCCTGAGTTCTTTGAAGGAGAGATTCTCGCTTGTCAAAATTTTCGCGAGCTGGTATTGAACCTAAACGAAGCTGCAATCTGGAAAGCAGCTGAGGATGAAGTAGGGCTAGCCTTGGCAGTTAAAATCGCTGTCTATAAATCCCGGTTGGAACGGAACATTGAGCCGGATTGGGACGCGATCCAGGGCTTCCGCTTTGGGCGTGAATTTTTCCAATGGATGCGTGCAAGTGAGCGTGGCGGCAGCCCCGGGCTAGTGGAACGCACCCTACGTGCCCTGGCAGAGACGATCGATAAGCAAAATATGGGAGACGTTCATGCCAAGCGGACGGGTAAAGGCGGGGGTAATCCGCAGGAAATGCGTGACGATGACAAAGCCTGGAGGCGAGATATTGACTACGTTTATCACCTGCATTTCTGGGAATGCGCCGATGGAACAATCGAATTTGCCTCCGTTGCTCCACACAACATGGATGTTATTCCTAGATAACCTTAAAGCTTGATCAGTGATCAACCTGGTTTTCAGCAATTAGCCTGGTCAGTGATCAAGTTATTATCAGGAGCAATGCTGAATGCAATCTTCTCAACAATCCTCATTATTTGACCATCATAACGATAAAAAGCAAGGCCCGGTGGAATGCCTGGGCATGACCTTTGAAAACGATGAAGCGCGGAGAGCATACTTCACCGACCGCCTGCGTGAAAAACTACAGGATCCTGAATTTCGTAAGATAGAAGGCTTTCCAATTGGAGAGAATGAAGATATTCTACGTCTATCAGACCCGCCCTACTACACCGCCTGCCCAAACCCATTTTTAGCTGAGGTATTAGCGGAATGGCAAGCAGAGCGACTGGCAATCCACGCACGACTTGGACTATCCGAATCAAACGAGCAGCATGAACCATATGCGGCGGATATATCTGAAGGCAAAAATGACCCAATATATAATGCCCATTCATACCATACTAAAGTGCCCCACAAAGCTATTATGCGTTATATTCTCCACTATACTGAGCCGGGCGATATTGTTTATGATGGCTTCTGTGGTTCTGGCATGACCGGAGTTGCTACCCAGCTGTGCGGCGACCGAAAAGCTGTGGAAGAACTGGGCTACAGAGTGGACGAAAATGGAACGATCTGGGAGGATGGCAAGGCTATTTCTATCCTGGGGACGCGCAAGGCGGTTCTTAATGACCTTTCGCCCGCTGCTACATTCATTGCCTATAACTACAACACCTCGATTGATCCTGTGACTTTCAAACACGAAGCGAAACGAATTCTTAATGAGATCGATAAAGAATACAGCTGGATGTATGAGACCTGGCATCCAAACTTCACTGCCCATAATCGTGAGAAAGGCCAAATTAATTTCACCATTTGGTCAGATGTGTTTGTATGTCCAAATTGCGGCATGGAAATGGCCTTTTGGGATGTGGCGGTGGACAAAGACCAGGAGGCTAGGACGATAAGCGACGATTGGAACTGCCCTGGCTGTGCCACCGTGTTGGCTAAACGCCCCCAAAAAGAAAGCGGCGCGCTGCGTGTGGAACGTGCCTGGGAGACCCGCTTTGATCATGAGTTGAAGCAGACCATTCGTCAGTCAAAACAGGTCCCGGTGATGATCAATTATTCGGTGGGCAAAAACCGTTATGATAAGCGTCCAGATGCCAGTGATTTGGATTTGATCCACAACATAGAAGAAATCGAGATTAATTATTCAATTCCACTAGATCGAATGCCTGAAGGATCGGAAAGCAGGAGAAATGATGATATCGGTTTATCACATGTGCACCATTATTACACCCGGCGTTCATTACTATTTATTTCCATTCTGGCTAAAAAGATAAACCAAATAAAAGATAGTAGATTACAAAAATCCTTGTTTTTCATGATGCAATCTTTAGCTCTCGGATATACAAAGCTCAACCGCTATGGTGCTACTCATTATTCACAAGTAAACCGTATTTTAAGTGGTACTTTATATGTTTCTTCTCTTATCGCAGAAGTGTCGCCTGAATACGCTTTTACCGGGAAAGCTAACCGATTGACTTCTGCATTTTCTCAAATGGGAAAAATTAATGGCCAGAGTGCTATTTCTACTAATTCTTCAATAAGGGGTCTATTTCTGAATGATACATTGGATTATATCTTTGTGGATCCCCCGTTTGGTGGCAATCTGAGTTATTCAGAATTGAGCTTTTTATGGGAATCATGGCTCAAAGTAATAACCAATAATGAATCTGAAGCTATCATTAACAAAGAACTAAAAAAGGGGTTGGTTGAATATCAAAGTTTGATTTTAGCCTGTTTTATTATGTTTTATTGGACACTCAAACCGGGCCACTGGATGACTGTGGAATTTCATAATTCCCAAAATTCTGTTTGGATTGCCATTCAAGAAGCTTTACAACAAGCAAGATTTATTATTGCAGATGTGCGTGTGTTGGACAAGCAACAAGGTACCTTTAAACAAGTCACGACCTCAGCGGCAGTAAAACAAGATTTGATCATCTCCGCTTATAAACCCAATTACAACCTAGAAAAACGCACCCGACTGACCGCAGGCACGGAAGAAAGCGCCTGGGAGTTTATCCATTATCATCTTGGCAAGCTACCAATAATCAATGTAATAAACGGTATCCTAATCGTCAATCAAGAACGTCAAATATTTCTTTTATTTGACCGCATGGTGGCTTTCCATGTGCAACGCGGAATCCTCGTTCCGATGTCCTCCGCCGAATTTTACGCCGGACTCGTCCAGCGCTTCCCGGAACGCGACGGTATGTACTTCCTGCCTGACCAGGTTGGCAAATACGACCAGGCGCGCCTGCAAGCCCATCAGGTCGAGCAACTTCAACTCTTCGTCAACGACGAATCTAGCGCTATCTTGTGGCTGCGTCAGCATTTGGGGGCCAATCCACAAACTTATCAAGACCTCTTCCCAAAGTTTATCCGTGAAATCAGCGCCTGGGAAAAGCAAGAAAAAGCGCTGGAGCTTTACGAGATTCTGGAACAAAACTTTCTGTCATATGATGGCGCTGGACCCATTCCGGAACAGATCTGGTCATGGATGCAAAAAGACGAGGATACACATGCAGCGGTCAATGGACAGAACCGGGAAAATCCGTCCAATCCGTTACGGACCGTGGCAAAAGGTCGTTGGTTTGTACCAGACCCGAACAATGCCCAACAGTTGGAAAAGGTGCGCGAGAAAGCTTTACTGAAAGAATTCAACTCCTATAAAGAGTGTTCAGGAAAGAAGTTGAAAGTATTTCGTTTGGAAGCTGTTCGAGCTGGGTTCAAAAAAGCCTGGCAAGATCGGGATTACAAGACGATTATTGCTGTGGCCGAGAAAATTTCTGAGGAAGTTTTTCAACAAGATTCCAAACTGTTGATGTGGTATGACCAGGCGTTAACCCGGATGGAACAGTAAGCATTAGTTTAAGAAAGGGAGAAAATAGTGGCGACAGTAATTCGGTCAAATTGGAATGAGCTGAAAAGCGTTATTCAACAAGCGGAGCATAGATTAGTAATTTGCTCTCCATTTATTACTGAAGAAGGAATTGGATGTGTTTCTGAAAATATCAGAAATTGTCCTTCTGTTGATATTTGGACTCGCTTAAGCCCTTCTGAATGGGTTAAAGGTGTATCCGATCCTGTAGAAATATCATCTTTGATTAACATTTTATCTGAGCGGGGAATGCAGGTTAACTTTGGTATTTATCAAAGGTTGCATGCAAAAGCATACGCGGCGGACACTAAAATTGCTTTAATAGGATCTGCTAATCTTTCAACGGGTGGGTTTGAAAATAATCTCGAGTTAATGGTCAAATTTGTAGATAGAGAAGCGTCATATGCGATTTCTCGGATAGACGAAGAAATTAAACCCCTTATTCAATACCTTTCCTTTTCAAATTTCAATGAATGGATTATTAGAAATATTGCAGCCATCGAAGAAATTCGCAAAGCCGATACCGGACAGCCAGAAATCTATGCTCCACTTCAAGCCCAATTAGATCAACTGCTTGAATATGGGAGAGATTCCTCGCCAAATTCTTATGAGCCAGTTCCGGAAGATAAAAACAGATACCAGGCATGGTTAGAAAACCATTATGAACTAAGCGGCGCACTTATCCTTCACCGCAGATCTACAAATGCAGATGGCCAGAATTTGACCGGCCATTTTAGTCAGTGTTTCTATGCTGCATTTCGGTTTTGCTTTAAATTCCCTCATTTATGTGAACAGTTAGCCGAAAAATTGATGCATTTAGATATTAATGAATTATTCAACTTCTCTGAATTTGGTCTATCTGATTCATGGATTGAGTATCTTGATTCACACGCAATGGATCAAAGCGAATACTACAACTATTCTGTCCTTAGAGGAATATTGCCTCCATCCTTAGGTGGAACCGTATTAGGTGGTGGTGGTGGGAGTAGCACATTGAAAAGAATGTTACCTTTGGTAGCAAAATTCATTTTGGAAAATTATCAAATAAAAGCGTGAGAAAATGACACAAGATTTCCTCTTTCCCTACAACCCAAAACCGGAAGATCGCCTTAACAGAGCACAGGAACCGCAGTATGCGCTTCTAAAGGATGCCTTAGAAAGTCTTAAACAAATTGACGGATACCCAAATGGGTCAGAAGAAAACATCTTAAGCTTATCTCTTCCCGAAAATTATACTTCCTGCCCAAATCCCTTTATCCCAAATCTTATTGGAAGTCAAAATATACAAGGAAACAGTGAGAGGGTTTTTGCTCCCTTTACAGAAGATGTTTCTGAGGGCAAGAATGATCCGCTCTACTTTGCTCATTACTATTCCACAAAAGTTCCTCCACAAGCAATCGTTCCGTATATTCTTCATTACACTAAACCTGGAGATTTAGTTTTTGATGGTTTCTGTGGAACAGGTATGACGGGAGTCGCAACTCAAATTTGTTCGTCAGAGGAAAATCGTAACAATCGAAATGGCTTGAAATATGGAGAGAGAAGGTCTTTACTTATCGATTTAAGTCCAGCAGCTACCTTTATTGCTGAAATAACTACTTCGCTTGGATTGGTATTACCTTATCTTGACAGAATTCAAAAGATAATTAATGAGGTCGCCATAGAAAATAGGGATTTGCTAGAAACAAAGCATGTGGGATGGCCTCGTGGGACAGAAAATAACTCACTTCGAAGGAATAACTCATTAAAAAGTACAAGTGTAGGAAAAATAGAATATGTTGTATGGTCAGATGTTTTTAGATGTCCTGAATGTGCTGAAGAAATTATATACTGGGATCTGGTGTTCAAAGGGCCTGGGAAACCTTCCCCTAACGAGTTATATTGCCCCAAATGCAACGTGCTCCTTACCCAAAGGAACTTATTGCGGGTTACACGGACATTTTTTGATCACGAGCTTGGGACAACAATAACGCAGGCAAAACAAGTACCAGTAATGATAAATTATAGTGTGGGAAAGAAACGCTTCGAGAAATATCCTGACGAATCAGATCTTGAGAAAATTGTGCGTATAGAGGCTCTTCCTCTACCTTCATCAACACCTGTTGTTGAAATGCCAGATGGGTTTAACACGGCACAACCTCGCCTTTCACACGGTTTTACCCACTGCCATCATTTCTATACGCGCCGGAACCTGTTATTGTTATCAGTTTTATGGAATAGGTTTAGGGCAATTAAGAATCCTATAGAAAGGTTGGGGGCGTTATATGTTTTAACCGGTACTATTCAACGAGTTTGCCGACTAAACCGCTACATGCCTATACACGATAGACATGTCGGTCCCCTTTCTGGAACTTTATATGTCTCCCAATTAACTGCTGAGATACCTGCCACGAACTATGCTCTCGATAGAATAGATGATTTGCGAAGGTGTCTTAATGCACCAATAGGGGAAAATGTTTTCATATCTACTCAAAGTGCAACTGATTTAAGAAATATCCCGAATAACATTGTGGATTATATCTTCACCGATCCTCCCTTCGGTGGGAAATCTTAATTACTCCGAGTTGAATATTTTGATTGAGGCATGGCTAGAAGTAAGAACCAAAAACACATCAGAAGCTGTAGTAAACGAAATCCAAAAGAAGGGATTATTTGAGTACAAGGATTTGATGTATCGTAGCTTCAGTGAATTTTTTCGGATTCTTAAACCGGGCCGTTGGATCACAATAGAATTTCATAATTCCCAAAATTCAATATGGAATGCAATCCAGGAAGCTTTGACAACTGCTGGTTTTATTGTTGCAGATATTAGAACATTAGATAAGCAAAAAGGTACGACTAAACAGCTTAGTTATGGATCGGCTGTCAAACAGGATTTAATCATTTCGGCTTACAAGCCGGATGATGTGGCAATTCAAAAATTTGAAATAGTAAAAGGTACAGAAGAAGGGGCTTGGGATTTTGTAAGAATGCATTTAAGACAATTACCTATTTGCGTGCTTTCCAAAGAGGGACAACTTGAATTGATTCCTGAAAGGATGAATTACTTACTGTTTGATCGTATGGTGGGTTTTCACATTCAAAATGGAGTCTCCGTACCATTATCGGCAGCCGAATTTTATGCTGGATTAGAACAAAAGTTTTCTAAAAGAGAAGAGATGTATTTCTTAACTGATCAGGTTGGTGAATATGATCAAACGAGTGTAAATGCAAAAAGTGTAAAACAACTAGAACTATTTATCATTGACGAATCCTCCGCAATCCAATGGTTAAGAAATCAACTTATTCAACATCCTCAGACCTACCAAGAACTACATCCGAAATTCTTTGCAGAAAAGAATGGATGGTTGAAAAGTGAAAAGCAGTTAGAGCTCTTTGAAATATTGGAACAAAATTATTTACGCTATGATGGAGAAGGTGCGATTCCCCAACAAATCTGGACGTGGATGGAACGAAATGAAGTTACACGAGATCTGCTAAAAGGGCATATTCGAGAGAAGCCATTGCCATTTTTGTCCTCTTTAGCAAAAGATCGTTGGTATGTACCTGATCCGAACCGGGCACAGGATCTTGAAAAACTACGGGAACGAGCTTTATTGAAAGAATTTAATGATTATCGTACACTGTCAGGGCGGTCTCTAAAAATCTTTCGGCTTGAAGCACTTCGGGCTGGATTCAAACATGCTTGGGAAAGCAAAGACTACGATATTATTATTCGAGTTGCAGATAAGATCCCAGAGAATATCCTTCAAGAAGACTCTAAGTTATTGATGTGGTATGACCAGGCATTAACCCGTAGCGGCAAATAGGAAGATTATGATAGAAATGTCAACCGGAGCCTGGGTTTGGAGCCATACCTATCGCCAATCTGGCTTGGTGGTAGAAAACCACACGCTTTGGGAAAACCACCTGGTACGTCTGTGGCTGCCTACCATCAACACGGTGGTTCAGGTATTGGTTGAAGACCTGCAGCCTTTGGATGCCGCTCTGGGCAAAAAAGCGGATGAAATCGGCTGGATCAGTGCAGCAGCGCGCGTGACTGAGGCCCTGTCTCAAAATGTGCTCCTGGCTCCGCTGGAAGCGGATATCATCCCATTGCCTCACCAAATCCGTGCTCTCAGCCGAGCGGTCGCTGGGGGACAGGTGCGCTACCTTCTAGCCGATGAGGTTGGCCTGGGCAAGACAATTGAAGCCGGGCTGATATTGCGAGAGTTGAAGCTGCGTGGGCGTATTAAACGCACTTTGGTGGTGGTCCCCAAAGGGATCGCCATCCAATGGGTTGCTGAAATGAAAAACCGCTTTGGTGAAGACTTCCACCTGATCATCCCTGGGGAATTTGGCGCTTTCCAACGGATCGATAGCAATGAGAACCTGTGGAAATCATACGACCAGGTGATCGTGCCAATGGATTCGGTCAAACCGCTTGAACGTCGGCGTGGTTGGAATCAGGCGCAGGTGCAAGCCTATAACCGCGAGCGCTTTGAGGACCTGGTCACTGCTGGTTGGGATCTGGTAATTGTGGATGAAGCCCACCGCTTGGGAGGCAGCACCGAGCAGGTAGCGCGCTACCGTTTAGGAGAGGGTCTCACCGGAGCAGCACCGTATGTGCTCTTTCTTTCCGCTACGCCACACCAGGGTAAAACAGATGCGTTCTTCCGCCTGGTTAACCTGTTGGATGACCAGCAGTTCCCTGACGAGGCGAGTGTGACAAGGGAGCGCGTTCAACCCTATGTCATTCGCACTGAAAAACGGCAGGTGATTGATCAGCATGGACAGCCATTATTCAAACCGCGTTACACTCGCAGAATTCCAATCGCCTGGCAGCCTCGTCATCAAACTCAACGTGTCCTGTATGCTGCTGTCAGCGAGTATGTGCGTCAGGGTTATAACCAGGCTGTGCTGGAAAAGCGCAATTATATTGGCTTTCTGATGACGCTGATGCAGCGTCTGCTGACTTCCTCTACCCGCGCCATCCTTACTACATTGGAACGCCGCCTGGATGCGCTGCATTCCCCAGAAGAGCAGCTCACATTGTTCCCTATGCTCGATGATGCTGATTGGGGAGATCTAGACAGTGAAGAGGAAGTAGAAGCGCTAGTACATGCGCGCCTGTCTGGTCTGAAAAACGAACAAAAAGAAGTGGAACTGCTTCTGGAAACCGCCCGGCGTTGTGAACAACAAGGGCCGGATGCCAAAGCCGAGGCTCTGCTGGAATGGATATATAAATTTCAGCAAGAAGAAAGCTCTCCTGACATAAAAGTGCTTATATTTACCGAATTTGTACCCACGCAGGAGATGCTAGCTGAGTTTTAACCCAGCGAGGTTTTTCAGTGGTTAACCTGAATGGCTCGATGGGCATGGATGCGCGCCAGCAGGTTCAGGCTCAATTTTCTGGCCCAGCGCAAATCTTGATCTCTACTGAAGCCGGTGGTGAAGGTATAAACCTGCAATTCTGTCACGTTGTTGTGAACTACGATGTTCCTTGGAACCCAATGCGCGTTGAACAGCGCATCGGCCGGGTAGACCGAATTGGGCAAGCTCATCCTGTCCGCGCCTTGAATTTCTTGCTGCAAGATACGGTAGAGAATCGGGTCCAGGAAGTTCTTGAAGAGAAGCTACAGGTAATCCTAAAAGAATTCGGTGTTGATAAAACTGGCGATGTACTTGATTCAAGTCAGGCTGAAACGCTGTTCGACAAGCTGTATATTCAGGCAATCATCAAACCGGACAAACTAGTAGAAACGGTGGAAACTGTCGCCCGCCTGGTGGAAGACCAGGCCCGTACTGGCCTGCAAAGCGCGCGTGTATTAGGATCGCAGGGAATATTGGATCCGACACTTGCACAACAAACGCTCGAAAACCCCATGCCTTATTGGCTGGAGAAGATGACCATCCAATACTTGCGCTGTCAAGGGTATTTTCCAATCAAGGACGGAAAGGGTTGGTCGCTGCCGGTCAGTGTTAAAAAGAAAAATAACAAAAATATTGCTCAAGTACCTGAGCTGGCAGGCTGGATTCGCTCGATTGGGAAGAAGCCATTTGTGTTTACCCCTCAGGATAAATGGGCTACTCCAGAAGCTGAACGCCTGAGCCTGGATTCTGTTCTTTTATGCGGTATCCTCCAACAATTTCCTGTTTTTGCTCCAGGCGGACCTGTGCCAGTGGTGGTGATGGGGGATATCCCAGATACGTTGCGTGGCACCTGGTCGCTCTGGCGGATCTCGGTCCAATCGGCCGGGTGGTTGGCCCAGCGCATGCTGCCGGTATTTATCAGCGATCAAGGCCGGCCTTTCTTACCGACCGGCCGTTCGTTGTGGGATAAGCTGCTCGACCAGGAGGTTAAGGTTAACGATTACCTGGACCAATCACTGTCGCTTTCTGCTTACGAGCAGGGCTGTGCCGCGGCGGAAAACCTGGGCAAAGGGTTGTTCGCAGAATTGGTACAGTTCCACCAGCAGCAGCTAGAATTCGATCGCCAAAAGGGTGAATATGCTTTCCAGGCGCGGCGCAGGATGATCGAGCGTCTTGGCTTGCCATCGGTTCGAGCTTACCGGCTGGCTCAACTGGCCAAGGAAGAAACTGCATGGACTGAAGAAATGCGGAACCGGGAGGCCATTCAACCGGAGCTGACGGCGATATTAATCTTACAAGTGCTACCAATCAGCCCCTCACCGGATCGTTGAGACATAAAATGAGGACAGAATGGAAAACTGGCGCAGCAATATCCTGAAAGAATTTACCCCTCAAATTGCCAGAGTCACGCTGGTAGTTGATCCGGATGTGTTGATCTCAGAGGAAATCATTGCCCAGGAGATACAGACGCGCGGGTTTGACCTGGTCTTGTATGAGGAGCCCATTTCATTCCGTTACCTTTATGAATTGAAATATCGATCGAGTTTGGAAAACGGGGACTCGGCTGAACTGGTTGTTCTTTTGAGAAGCCAGGGATTTACTGATGTGCCTTATGATATTCTATCGGGTGCTCGTAAATTATCCTTCAGCCTCGACCGGTTGTTCCCTGAAATGAACCAGGGTATTCTCCATGCAATCGATCGGGGCTTATTGGATGCCCTTTACCAGGCCCAAGCGGTTTATTCACCGCAGTATATGAGCGAAAATGCGACCAAAGACTTCCTCCTCCGCCACGTGTTCGAAATTGCCCCTGAGGTGATCAAGTCGCCGGCAGACCTGCTGCGCGTCTTGCTGCGAAAGCATTACCGCCAACAGCATATCCCGGCTATTTTGGATGAATGGTTCATCGAGATGTTACGCAAGTCCAGTCACTTCACGGATTGGCCACTGGAAGCGATTGTTCCCGACCGGGCAGCTTTCCTGGCTTTTTTACAGGAGCGCTGGCCGACCTATTTGCGGTCATTGGAAATAGATCAAGCAACGCTTACGAAAGAGCTGGCCGATACCTATCACCCAACCCTGCCAGGCCCGGCAATTCTTCCTTTCGATCACAATGACGTTCGGGTCTACATGGATAACCTTTTTGCAGAAGGATTGCTAAAGCCGGTATCCTTGAATGATATAAACCATCAAAGAACTTCACCCGAAATATCGTCACAGCAATATCCCAATTGGGTTCACATGGGGATTCGCGATGATCCTGAAGCAGAACGCCAGGCGCGGCTGCGAAAGATATTGCAGGTCATTGAAGGGACAGACCTTCAGGTTGAGACATCCCGCGTTACGGATTTGTTTGAGCTGACCTTGAAATGGGCTGAGGCGAATTTCCTCTGGTACCGCGCCAAAAAGCAATTGAATTATTACAACCCATTGTTTTCCAGGTACGAGCAGGTACGCCAGAAGATCGATGATCGTTTTTCTGCCTGGATGCAGTTACACTTTGGCTCGCTTTATAATTTGATCGCCGCTGACCCGGTCATGGTGCATCATATTCCGCGCTTTATGAGTAAAGAGCTCCAGATTCCCGGGTCGAAAGCCGCGTTGATTGTAGTAGATGGCCTAGCATTTGACCAATGGGTGGCTATCCGCGACATGCTTCAGAAGCAAATTCGAGATAAACACTTCACCGTCGGTGGGTCTTTTGCCTGGGTGCCGACGTTGACCTCTGTTTCGCGGCAGTCGATTTTTGCCGGAAAGGCACCCATGTTCTTCCCGGATCGCATCTGGGACACCAATGCTGAAAGTACCCTTTGGTCACAATTTTGGATGGATGCCGGGCTTGCTGATTACCAGATCCGCTATGCCAAAATCACCGGCGCGCTCAACGGCTGGTTGGATGCATTATCGGATTCGAAAGTGCGGGTGATCGGGATCGTGATCGATAAAGTGGACAAGATCATGCACGGCATGGAGATGGGATCGTCGGGCATGATCAACCAGGTTCAACAATGGGCTGAGCAAGGCGATCTGGCGAGATTGATCCAGTTCCTTGAGCAGCAAGGATTTCAGATCTACATCTCATCCGACCACGGCAATATTGAGGCGACCGGTATCGGCCGTCCAGGGGAAGGAGCGGCGGCGGATCTATGCGGCGAAAGGGTCCGGGTTTACCCAAACGAAACGTTACGTGATATCGTAAAAACTAAATTCCCAAAGACTATTGAATGGAAACCGGTTGGCCTACCGGAGGGCTATTTCCCTTTGCTGGCCTCAAGCAGGTTTGCTTTTGTTCAGGCAGGTACACATACTGTCTGCCATGGTGGGATTACAATGGAGGAAGTGATTGTGCCTTTTATCAAGGTAGAAAAACGATGAGAACAGCGCGCGATCAACAGATCGGATATAACCGCCAGGTTAGGCTTGAATGGCTGGATTATACGGCTTCGTTAATGATCGCCGGAGAGACAATACCGCATGTCAAAGTATCTTTAGAGAAATATTTAAAAGATCAGCTCTCTGTCGGTAGTGATGCCATCCGAGGAAGCCGGGGGAAGACGATTTCCATCTTGCTCAGCATCTGGGTGACCATCCCAAAGCACCTGGTGGCGTTGCGAGACGAGGCATTGGTTTTGATGAAGAGGCTTTCGACAAGCGAACACCTGGCCTTACATTGGGGCATGGCCATGACAGCCTATCCCTTTTTTGGCGTTGTTGCGGATACTGCCGGCCGGATGCTCAACCTACAAGGCTCAGTTGCGACAATCTTGCTGAAGAATCGAATGCGTGAGCTCTACGGTCAGCGTGAATTTGCAGCCCGCTCCACCCGGTACGTCTTGTATTCATTTAGCGAGTGGGGCATTTTGCACGAGAAGGAAGAAAGCGGGGTTTACCATTTGTCAGGGGTAAAGACCATCAACGACCAACAGATGAAGCAATGGATGATCAAAGCAGTGTTAACCAGTGAAAGCAAACAAATGGCACCATTGGGTGCTATCATCCGTTCGCCGAAACTGTTTCCGTTCAAGATTGAAGAACCTTATCTGACAAGAAACGAATCGAGCCTCGAGTATTTTCGCCAGGGTTTGGATGAAGAGATGGTGGTTCTAAAGTGAGGAGTAATTGGGTGAATTACCATACGCGTAAATACGGATGCAACCAAAGGTATGGACTTTTCCATGTTTCATATTGAATAAGGCGCCCTGCCATAACTCCTTGATGCTTCCAAGTTAAATCTTAATTCTTCACAACTCTTCTGCCATTTTGACTATCCTGGCCAACCGTTTTTAGGCATCTTATAGTTCGATCGAATTAAAATCACTTGCAGGCAAATGGTCGTAATAACTGAGTGCATTTTGTAAATTAATTTTCCGCACATAGTGGTAAAAAGGTATTGGCTCACCTTCTGCTCGTGCTAACCAGAGAACATTTGCTGTATTCCCTTCAATAGAAATAACAATATGGTGATATCCTTGTTTATGAGAAATTAGAACATCACCCACCTTGATTCCTGTAGCTATTGGATACTTACTAGGTTCAGCTTTCAAGATACGCGCACTATTCTTGACAATGTGTTCTGATCCGCAGTATTCGCAAGTGAAATGGTCAATATCATGCGTGAAATGTAATTTCCCGCCACAGGATGGGCAGGTAAGGGTGATGAAATCCTTCATAATCCCTCCCGGAAAAGACCAAGTATTTCCCATGAATATACAGTTATTGTATATCATTTTCATTTTTTATAATTTAATGGCGGCATAAATTGGGTAGATGTAATAAAGATGGAATCATAATAATCTTTTGCCTATAATAATATCTGGTTAGGTTGATTATCGGCTTTTCACAATCGTTAATTGACATGACCATGTGCTGATAAGAAAGGATTGCCTTTCCTTCATCATGTCGTGTGCAACCGTGTGCAACCACGATAACACGGCATGGAAAATAAGGACTCTATGTATAGTTTTACCCCCACAGGTAGGATTCATCCGATAAATTACCCCCCTGTACGGCATGGATTCTATGGACAACCCCCTTTTGGGTCTTTAACTGTCACGTCACAGAAATGTAAATTAAATCCGTTCCATTTCCTTGAGCAGCTATCGATGGCTTTAATAGCTGCCACTCGTGAAAACTCATCCCTAACCGATGGATTATCTCCAATTCTAAATCATACATCGCCAAGCGGTTATCATCTTCAATCATCGACTCCATTACCCCCATCGTAGCTGGTAAAGAGTCAAAAATCTTTGTTTCATGAGATTGAGTAACCGCTTCTTGAGAATTGGTTTTCAAGGCTGAAATAACTACCATCAAAGGTAATTGTCCGATCAACTTTTTAGAATGTTGGGCTAAACCATTAAACACATTGGTTTGGGCGGGAGAGCCACTTTTCGATATGCGAATGGCTTGTGGAAGTGAATTAACCCACTTTTCCGGTTTCTGAGCCAGAATGAATAGATTTTCTCGTTGCATTTCAAAGACATCGCTCTCATCTTGACTCGGGTTAAACCATTGATAAACATTAGTCAGACGTTTCAACCCAACTTGTTCCTTTATACTTGGGTGCAAATAAGCGGCTGGGTTTGAAGTCAATAATGTATTGATGTGCTTTTCAAAACGTGGGTGAAGTGCAGCCACGCCTTCTTGCAGACGACGACGAGCAGTGTCAAGTTCTTCTAATTCCAAGTAACAACGAACTTCGGTAACATAAGCCAAGCACAATGTCGCAAGGTATTCATCTGCTACCGGACTACCATTGCCAATTTCTATATCCGTAAGTTTGGTGTAGTAATGCTCTGCCTCCAAAAAACGGTTTATGGCTTGTATAGCACTAATTTTGCGGGTTTCAGGGTTGGTCATCGTGAATGCGTTACAGGCTAAATCAAGAGCAGCACGAAAGTTAGCATAAAAAGACAAGTCAATTTTATAATCAATGGTTTGGAGAACTTCCTGAGCTTGTTTAAGTTGTTCCTCAATGATACCTAAACGTTTTTGAACGATAATAAAGCCCATTGTTGAAATTGCCAAATTTAAGATACTGGATACAGCAGTCACTGTGGAAAATGCCAAATTTAAGGTATTGGATACGGCATTTATTGGGGGAAGTGCCGAAATATTTGATAAAGCTGGATCGCTATTCTCAAATATATCACGTAACCAAGTAACAACCTGTTTCGATCCCCTCTCACGCACAACCCCGCCTACACGTTCATAAAATCTATTTGATAATCCTTGTGCAATATATTCTGGAACATAAAAAGTGGCATTAACTGTATTCATTGGTTCTCCTTCAAATGTGAATTAACATGAATTGAGAAACAAATACACACCCTATTCAGTGGCCAAACTATGTAATACTGAAAAACGATTGGGTCAACCAACAAAAATATCAAACACAGCCCCAGGTTCGTACTGACATTTTCAGCTTTATCGAAAGGTTTTAAAATACTGTCAGGCTTCACTCAACCTTGGGGTGTTTCTCACCGGGCCAATTTGAGACCTGCTATCACATCCTGCCTCATCTCGGTGTTTATTTTATAGGGTGAAGTTCAGTTACTCTCGATTTCAAAGTTCAAGCTAACGTAGCTGTATTACAAAAGAGTGAAGAGGGCTCAATTTATACCAGTTGCTGAGTGCGTTGTGGGCACGTTTAAGCCAGTAATGCTTAACTTCGATGCAATCATCAAATTATCTTCATTATTTCAACTGGCACATAATTTTGGAAGGATTTTCTTCCTGAAAACCCCCTCGGAATAATATTATCTCCAATTACCTTCAACAGATGATAAGGATTTTGGATATATTCTCTATATTGTAGCATTTTTGGTGCCACATTGATAGGAATTTTCCGAATATCTTGAAACACGGAATATATGGGCCTGGTAAACAGACCTCATCCAGCAACCTAATTCAAACTCTTAGACAGTCTCCCTGTCCATTCGTAGCAGCCTAGAAGAAGAAGCCAGTGACGCATAAACCCTTTAACTTGATCAAACAATCAATAAAACTGAATCAGTTGTTCCATTACCTGTCATAGGAAAGCCAATAATAATCGATTTTGACGAATGGTTACAATAAGAGATCGTAAACAAGCTGAAAAAGCGTAATATGATCCAGTTTTTACCTGATTTTAGAGGGTGATTGTTAAGAAGTTTCAGCGCTTATACAAAGAGCCATCGATGCCGGATTCAAAAAAGTAGACATTTGCAAGCCTATTTGGGCAGGTAAAAAACAGACTATCAAGAATTTCGAGGACTGAAAATTTTTTGTTCCAGATGTTTTAATTATTGGTAAATCTGCAAAAAATGCTTTGGTGATTATAGGTTTTAATCACTCGGGAAGGGCTCCCCAGCCATTCTTAGCCAGTAGATTAGTCACTTTTTCGGAAGGGTTATAATCTTCTTGGTAAGTCATTGCAGTCTCCTATTTTGGTGTGGTAACCTGTATAGGATACTTCTGACTCACCACTTTTGTTAAGGTTCAGCAATTTACAGAAAGAATGTTACACATACTTTTGTGGCGATCGAATAATAACGAAATAAAGTTGACAAACCAAAGCATTGTATGTATAAAAAAGATGCCTAACAATCAACAACCAAATAAGAAAAATCCACGCGAATTTGGCCAATTCTAAGCGCGACTTTTTCTCTTCATCGATATTATCAACTTGCCTGTAAATCTTCATGTCCAAGGTTCTGTTTAATTAACCATCTAGTGCTCAAGCTTAAAGGGGAGGTTTCAATGAAGAAATTTATATTTCTTCGCCGGATTACGCGAGGTCTCTAGCGGTGGGGAATTAGTCTAACTACAGTGATTGTTGTTTGTTTTTCTCCGTTTTCGTTACCAACAACTAACGCTGTCCAGGTCCAATCACTACCACAAGGGAATGCTAAAGAGTTCATCTAGGTTAACCTTCCAAGAAATCGCTAACATTTCCGCTACCATTGGACAAGACCAGGTTGGCTACCATATTATCAATAAAGGTGGCACCTTCCAAACCAGACTGGCAGGTCAAGGTACTGAGGTTGAATTTACCCCAAAAGGTCTGAGCATTTTTGAAGACAGTCAATTTTTGGGGATTAATCTAGTTAGCTATGGCCGGGGAGAGAATTTAGTTCAGTCCACTGCTGGTTTACTTTCTGTCAGCGATAATCTGGTTGAATATTCATATGGTTACCTCAAGGAGAAATATATCAATGGACCTTCCGGGCTTGAGCAGCTTTTTAGCCTGGAGAAACCACCATCTGATGATCAAGCCCAACCCTTAAGTTTTTATCTGAATCTGACAGGTAATTGGCAGGCCACGGTCAACGCTGAACACACAAATGCAGCATTTATGGTCTCTGAGAAAGGAGGTTTTCTGCAATATACTCGTCTGACTGCGATCGATGCACGTGGAAGGACATTATCTACCTGGTTGGAAGGAGGTGGTTCAAACCTGCAACTGAACGTTGCAGACGATGATGCGACCTACCCCGTCCAGATTGAAGCTTTCCTTCAAGATACCCGATTGTTACCTTCAGATCCGTCTGGAGGTGACCAATTAGGTTATTCAATAGCAATTAGTGGAGATACAGTTGTCGCTGGAGCACCTAATTACTGTACAGAAGGAGCATGCTTAGAAATTTCCAAATTTCAAGGCGCAGCTTATGTATTTGTCAAGCCAAATAATGGCTGGGTAGGTGATATGTGGCAGAGTGCCAAGTTGATCGCTTCCGACCGAACCAATATGAGTAATTTTGGTAGGTCAGTAGATATTCAAAATGATACGATTGTGGTCGGTGCTTATAATGCAAGTCCAGGGGACTTAACTAATGCAGGTGAAGCTTATGTTTTTATAAAACCAACCTCTGGATGGGCAGGAACACTAACCGAAAATGCCCGGCTAACCGCATCGGATAAGACTGCAGGGGATCATTTTGGTCAATCCGTTGCGATCATTGGAGATAATATCGCGGTTGGATCGCCGGATGCTGACTTAATAGGCGCATCAGACGCAGGTGCAGTTTACATGTTTAACAAACCAGCAAGTGGATGGTCAGGCAGTTTGACCGAAGTCGCTAAGCTGCATGCCTCCGACAAAGCAGATGATGCAAACTTTGGTTGGTCTATTGATATGGACGAGAGTTTATTAGTGGTTGGAGCGTTGAATGCCAGCCCTGGCGATTACCTTCATGCCGGGGCAGCCTACGTGTTTGTCATGCCGGGGGAAGGATGGAGTGGAAATCTCACTCAATCTGCCGAGTTGACAGCGGACGATAAGGCGGCAGGAGACAATTTAGGATGCTCAATTTCGTTGAATGAGGATACGATTGCTGTAGGTGCATACAATGCCAGCTCAGGTGGGACTGCCCAGTCTGGATCTGGATATGTATTTGTCAAGCCTGTGTCAGGTTGGTCAGGAATACTAACGCAATCAGCAAAATTGACAGCTATGGATAAAACTGAAGGGAGTTATTTCGGATATTCTATCTCAATCAATGGAAATGTTATAGCTATAGGTTCTCCGTTTGCCAGTCTGAATAACTATCCAAATTCTGGTGTAGTTTATTTATTTGTACGTCCGACAGCCGGTTGGTCCGGAATATTGGTGCAGAATACCATACTGATGTCCCCTGATACGTCAACATATACTATGTATGGCTCTTCGGTTGTAGTTGCCGAAGGGACTATTGTTACTGGAGCTTTGGGTGGATGGAGTGGTAGTGGGAGAGTGTATGTTTCCACTTTGCCAGCATTAGCCAGCTTATCACCAACCTTTGTAAATTTCTCCAACCAGACCGTTGGAAGTCCCAGTTCTCCTTTCCTTGTAATGCTATCTAACACTGGCTACGGTTTTTTAACCATCGAGAATATTACTGCTTCCGGGGATTTTCTAGTAAGCGGAAATACGTGTATCAATAACCAGCTTGAACCGGGAGGATCATGCGAAATTAGTGTCGTGTTTACGCCAGCAGTAAACGGAGTGCGAACTGGTCTATTGGTTGTCTCGGATAACGCTGCAAATGGAGGTATCCAGATTGTTCCGCTAACAGGAACAGGTATTATCCCCGTGGTTTCTTTTTCGCCAGCTGTGGTGAATTTTGGCAACCAGCAAGTTAGCCATTTTAGTCCTACTCATGAAGTAACCCTCACCAATAATGGAACTGCGGATTTGGCGATCAGCAGTATCGCTACCAGCCCTTCTGATTTCTCTCAGACCAATAATTGTGGGATCACTTTAGGCGTTGGAAGCAGCTGTACAATCAACCTTACCTTTACCCCCAGCCAAGCCAGTGTCCGGTTGGGTAAATTGACCCTAACAGATAATGCATCAGGGAGTCCTCATATGATTGAACTTGTAGGAACAGGTACGACGTCTCCTATGCTCTCTCCTACCAGCATTAGCTTTGGCATTCAAGCGATGGGGACGAGTAGTGCTGCCCAGACCGTCCAATTGACCAACCTGGGTGGAGCTATGATGGGAATCACTGGTATCACAGTCGAAGGCGATTATCACCAGACCAACACATGTGTTGGGTTTTCCTTACCGGTTGGCTCAAGCTGTACAATCGATGTAGCTTTTAGTCCAACATATACTGGAACGCGAAATGGAATAATTACTGTCACCGTTGATACCGGAGTGCCACCCATTTCTCTAAATATGAATGGTACGGGAGAAGCAAGGATCTACCTGCCGATTGTAACTGATACTCAATGATTTGATTTTTAAGCGAAACAAGCTAGATCGCATAAAAATTCCTTAAGAAGTGATGAACAGGCAATCTTGTATCCGATTGGACGTCTTTAGATATCAAGAACCCTTGACAAAATACTAAAGGGGTCCGTTTGGATAATTAACGAGATTTAGAATTCATGATCTTTTAGCATCGGATTGCCTTTCCTTCATCATGTCGTGTGCAACCGTGTGCAACCACGATAACACGGCATGGAAAATACGGATTCAATGGATCTTTTGACCCCCACAGGTGGGATTCAATAGATGTGATACCCCCACCTGTACGGGATGGATTCTATGGACAACCCCCTTTTGGGTCTTACACAGATGAGGTCGCAGGTTCGAGCCCTGTTCCGCCCACCTTTTTACCCCCACCCGTGTGGGTAAATTGGTTTTAAAGGCTATATATGGGGGTTAAATCTTGTTGAGATGATTTCAGGATTCATTTCGTGTGCAACCGTGATCAACCAGACGCAGCCGTGTGCAATCACTTTTCAGACTGTACTTTGGTTTTTTCAAACGCCACAGCCACGAGTGTCACCAACTCGTCGATCTTTTCTGCAGCTTCGGTCTGCATTGTGGGGATCAGATGACCGTAAATGTCCAGTGTGATCGATGCCCTGGCATGACCCAGCCGCCTTGAAACCAAGATGACCGGAATGCCGGCGTTGAGCATCAGTGAGACTGCTGTGTGCCGCAGATCGTGGAAGCGGATTTCCGCTAGACCTGCATCCCTGAGGAACTGCTTGTAATTGCGCAGCAGATTGCGATTATCGATTGGCCCACCCAAGGAATTCGTAAAGATCAACCCCGTCTCTTTCCATTCATTGCCGGCAGCCAGGCGGTCCTCTTGCTGCTTCAATTTATGCATTCGCAGAACTTCGATGGTTTTCCCCCCAAGGGCGAGGGCTCGCTTGCCAAACCTGGTCTTCGGCGCAGAGAAATTCGTTCCGACCTGATTGGCTGGCCTGGGCCGGTCTGCGCGAATGGGTTAAGCTGCCGCCAAACCAGCCTCGTCCCGCACGCGCGGATTCAGCCAGGATAGAAAGGGAAAAAATGTTTGACGGGATACAGTCTACTTGAACAAGTTCAGAATACCGAATCCGCCATAGGCGACGACGGCTGCGCCGAAAAGGGTAGAAAGGATCGTCGTCCAGGTATAGCGCCAAACGCGCACATGGTAGATGCCGCTGAGGACACTGATGAACTTGGAACCATAGCCAGGCACAAAGCGAGCCAGGATCAGGAATACCACGGAATCAGCCGGGATTTTCCCCAGGCCGAAAGGTAACTTTTGCCGGCGTTTTTCGAAGTCTGAGGCATCCCCGATTTTTCTGCCGATGTAATATTCGACCAGGGCAGACAGCAGGTTGCCAATGGTGGCGACGATGGTAATGTTTAAAGGACCGTAGAGGGCGCTGAGCAGCACGGTGAGGGGCTCCGACGGGATCGGTGAGGCGCCCAAGAGCCCGTACAGCCCGACGCTGATCACCAAACCGATCTTGCCGCTGCGCAGGAGAAATGCTCGGATGCTGTCCATATTCCGGGAGAGGATCAGGATCACGATCAAAATAATGACCAGGACGGTGACCAGCACCACTCCTATCTTTGTCCGGTCTATTTTCGATTTTATAATCTCTGTCAGTGAGGGACCATCGAGCGGCTGTTTCAATTCGGGTTTATTAATGATAGTGTGTATGTCTCTAAGGCATGCGCGCTAAACCAGACCATTCTGGATTGCATAATAAGTAATCTCGGCATTCGTTTTCATGTTCATCTTTTCCAGAAGCCGAGCCCGATAGGTGCTGATCGTTTTGGCACTGAGATTCAATTCAGTAGAAATTTCCTTGACTTCCTTGCCGGAAGCGATCAGACACATCACCTGATACTCGCGGTCCGACAGGTGCTTATGTAGCGGTTGGTCATCTACATGCCGGGCATACAGTACGAGCTCATCAGCTACTTGTTGGCTAATATATTCTCCGCCGTGCAATATTTTTTGGATTGCCCGCACGAGTTCTTCCGGTGCACTCTCTTTATTCAAATAGCCCGATGCCCCGGCTCGGATCGTTCGCACGGCATACTGATCTTCTGGGAACATGCTGAGAATCAGCACTGGCAACTGCGGATGGTCCTGCTTAATCTGTTTTAACGCTTCCAGACCGTTGCCACCTGGCATGGTCAGGTCTAGCACCACAATATCCCAGCGCTCGCGTCTGACCAAATCCAATAACTCGTACGCATTTTGAGCTTCACCAAAATTGGCCTTTGAAAATGCTTCGGCCAAAATTTGTTTGACCCCCTGGCGTACAACGGCGTGGTCATCTGCCAATAATAATTTCAGCATTAATTATCTCCAGTGCAATCCCTCAATCTATATGCAAACCCTTTGGATACCCTACCCTTCAGGAAACCGTGGGGGATCAAATTATATCAATCGTTTTGTTTCATGGGAATAGACACTTTGAGGATGGTTCCATCACCCGGAACGCCTTGAATGTCAAAGGTCCCACCCAGTCGTTTTGCACGCTCCCGCATCCCTAGCAAGCCTAGCGAGTGCATGCCGGCGATTTCTTTGGTTTGAATACCCCGCCCATCATCATGAATGTGGAGCGTGACTGTCTCAGGCGTGGCAGCCAGGGTAATATCAATGTGCTGTGCATTGGCGTGACGCGCAACATTCGTCAACGCTTCCTGAAATATGCGGAACAGCGCTACAGATTGAGAGTGCTGAAGGGGTAAGTTTTCGGTTAGCACAGTCACTGCGCACACAATTCCGGTCCGTTTCTCGAAATCGTTGGCCTGCCATTCGATCGAGGCAGCCAGTCCGAGGTCATCCAACATACCCGGTCGCAATTCAGTTGCAATACGCCGCACGGTTTTGATCATCGCGTCCATCTGGTTCGTAACCGTTTTGGTTTTTTGAGCAAGAGTGGCATCCTTTCGCTTGAGCTGATCGGTTAACCAAGCCAGGTCAAATTTCATGGCTGTCAGTGCCTGCCCTAATTGATCGTGCAGCTCACGGGCGATATGAGTTCGTTCATCCTCGCGCGCCAATTCGAGATTGGCGGCTAACGCTTGCAACAGACTGGAAGATTCTTTGAGCGCCGTGACTGTCGCCATGCGCTGCTGATAAGCCTGCGCATTTTGGATGGCGATGGACGCGGCCGGCGCAAGCGCCATGAGCATTTCTTGGTCGTTGATCGTAAAACCTTCAGCTTCCTTTTTGTTGCGGATGTCAAAATAACCCAGCACCTCTCCGGTTGAATTGAGAATCGGAGTACAGATAATTGAGCGCACATCGCCATTGATCAACAGCTCTCGTTGGAACATCGGATCGTTAGCAGGGTCGCTCGTACCGTATGGGACCTTATTCTCCAAGACCCAACCTGGGATTCCTTGTCCTGGCGACCACGTATATTCAAATGGAATTACCTCCCCATGATGAAAATATTTACGGACGGCCATACCGTCAGCGGTGCGCAGCCCTGCGAAACCGCTCGAGCCATTGACGATTTGGATCGCTTCTTTTGCCAGCTCGTCCAGGATGGTGTTCACCTCAAGCGTCGCATTCAATTTGTTGCTAATCCGAAACAGCGTTTGGACCGTGTTTTCGGATTGTTTCAATTGGGCAATTGCTGTGCTCAGGTCTATAGTCCGTTCGCTCACCCGCTGTTCAAGTTCGGCTTTCAGATGTTGGCTCTCACTATACAATTGGGCTTTGTCCATATAGATAGCGATATGGCTGGCGAGATTCTCGGCCAGGGCGAGGGCGTTTTGATCAAAGCGGCGACCTGATTCTGCTGCTACAAAAGTGATTGCTCCTAAGGTTTTCGGGCGCGTGATCAACGGTACGATCATATACGATTTGATCGCTGCCGCAGTCGCGAAGTGATTAGCGATAACATTGTTAAATAATTTCGGCTCGCCACTGCGTAATACTGAAGGTAAACCTTCGGCATCATTGGTCAGGTAATTATTCAGCCAATCGTGGGTAGCCCGGAGGTTTGCTACCTCAGCTGGTGACAACGCCACCTGCTTAATTGAGCCATCGGCTTGCAGCAGGTGAACGGCGCACCAGTCTGAGATTTGCGGGACGGCAAGATTCGCCAGGGTTGCGAGCGGTGCATCATCATCCACAGCATCAACGAGGCGCGCGCTGGCCTCTGCCAGTAACCGGTTTGCCTCCTGGAGCAGCCTGTATTCAGCACTGTCAAGGGAATAGCCCACAATACTGATCAAACTGCGATGATCGCTCTGGATGAGTGAAGCGCTTACATGGGCCATAAAGGTCTTCCCATCTCGCTGCTTCAAGAGAAATTCTCCCGACCAGCCCTTGCCGTGGCGCATCTGCTCCATATTGGAGCGGGCCGACTCCATCAGCTGTGGGGTTTCCAGAATCTCGCCGATGTCTCTGCCTTGCACTTCTTCCAATGTCCAGCCATAGAGCAACTCAGCCGAACGGTTCCAGAAAAAAATGTGGCCTGACAGGTCAACTGCCAGAATTGCCTGTCCGACTGCATTCAACAGCTGCGTTTGTAGGCCAAGTTGCTCTTCAGCGGGTAATCCCACGGTTTGACCTTTCATCGAACCAACCTGCCTTCCTCCAGATTCGGTTCAACACGTGACCGATTTTTAAAAACAGTTTCATTGTTAATATTATAGCCCGGGTTAGTTTGTTTGGAGCATTCAAATCGTCATTTTGGTCTAATGTAGGACAATTACTGACAACCCAGCAGTCTCAAGGCTTACACCTACTTCAGAGTTGTGCTGATAGTCAGCGAAGCGAGATGACATTATGATGATTTCACCCGTTATCTATCTCTCTGAGAAGGCGATTGTCTCAATTGATATGAGGAGGAAACCATGTGTTGTATTACTACCCTTTTCTTAGTGCTCATTTCGCGGATCGGAATTCTGGCCTGGTGGCTGGTGAACCCGCAATCTCACGATCTTCCCTTTAAGGCTTGGGTCATACCGGGAATCCCGGTTATCCCGGCCTGGTTATGGACATTGGTTGGAGCCATTTTACTGCCCTGGACGACCCTGGCTTATCTTATTCTCTCTCCGGGGGGCATCGTGGGCTACGAATGGATTATCCTGGGAGTTGCCCTCCTGGTCGATCTGGCCGGACACAGCGGCACCTACCGCCACCGCAACCGGATCCCTTCCATGAGATTTTAAGCCATACCTCAGGCCTTCTCTTTAACGCCGTAAGAGATCGGGCTTTTTCATTATTGTCTCAGGCAAGCAGTTAGCTTTAGCTTAGCTTACCCATCGAAACCGCGTGGAAGTTTATGTTTCCATTAATGCGGTTTGTGCCGAATGATTATTTCGCTTGGCGCGCATGAACACCCAGCTCCAGGCGGCTTGCACTTTGTAGGTGGAGGGCGGAGGCTGCCAAACGATGAGCGTTTGTTAATGTAGTCCAAACGCTGACAGCCGATCGCATTTTTACCCTACACCTAAATCAGGTTCACGCTGATAGCCAGCGCACGTCTATGACGATATAGTAGATGTAGAAACACCAATGCTTTTTTACCAGGTTGAAGGAGGCTTCAAGTGAATAGTGGAACTCAGGTTCTAATCCTCGTCGTTGTTGTCTTACTGATCATCGCCATTCTTACTGTCTGGACGATTATCCGTAGGAGTTGCAGTCAAAAATTACGTGAGAAATTCGGCCCAGAATATAAACACACTTTGGATCAAGCAGGGAATCGACGCGTGGCTGAAGAAACGCTTAAAGGGCGAGAGAAACGGGTTACCAACCTGGAAATCCGCGCCTTGAACGATGGAGAAAGGAATCGTTATCGCGGCGAGTGGACTAAAACCCAGGCCGATTTCGTGGATAATCCCTCAAAATCGGTTGAAGAAGCCAACCGGTTAATTTCAGATGTGATGATCGCCCGTGGAATCCCGGTGTCAGATTTCGAACAGCGCGCCGCCGACATATCTGTTATGTATCCAAATCTCGTTACAGATTATCGCAAAGCGTTTGACATCGCTGAAAAGAATCAACGCAAGGGGGCATCGACTGAAGATCTCCGGCAGGCAATGGTCTATTACCACTCCCTTTATGATCAATTACTGGGAACTATGGAAGTCAATGATGCTGTAACCGAGGAAAAGAAGGTAGAGACGAATGGATAAAAATCATACGTTATTCACACAGAAAGAAGATTGGAAATGTTTTGTCTTTTAGATCGAAAGGATAAGTGAAAAAATGCGACTCACAAAGAACCTCGGATTGTTATTACTTGCTATTTGGCTTATCTTAACCGGATTGATCGGGTTATTTAACTTGAGCTTTTCGGCATTACCCACCATTATGGCAATACTGGCGATTGCAGCGGGTATCTTGATCTTGCTGGGTCGATGAGCCATTTGGTTTTACTTACTACGTAAAAACGAGACATTAAGGAGAATTCCATGACAGAAAATCAAGATGTTAATCAAGTAGGAGTGGACCGACGCGCAGAAACCGTTGTCACTCAACAGCCAGGTTATGCATCGAGTGAGGAAGTGACTCGCGATGTTGCCGCGGAGCGACGGATGCAAGGGGTTCAACTCAACCGGATCCTGTATACCTTGCTTGGCATAATGGAGATTTTATTGGGGCTTCGCTTCATATTAAAATTGGTAGCGGCCAACGCGGGCAGCGGCTTCGCCGTTTTCATTTACGGTATTACCGGGGTATTTGTGGCACCCTTTAATGCCTTATTTGGGACACCTACTGCCGGGGGGTCGATCCTTGAGGTGACAACCCTTGTTGCAATGGCAGTCTATGCATTACTTTTCTGGGTTCTGGTTCGCGTGATCCAGATTTTTGCCTACCGGCCCACGTCGCGCACAGTCACGCGCTCGACGCGAGAACAGACCCCTGGCGGCCCCGGAAATGAACGGACCACTAATACCACCATCAGGTAAATTAAGCTTTGGATCACAGGTTGGAGCAAATCGGTCAATTGCTCCAACTGCTCATCTCCTCGGAACCCAGGCTCAGGTGTGACCAGCGTTAGGGCAAACTGACCCAGGGAGGGAGAAATAAACAACTGACTAGAACTCGAAGGAGTGCGCCAAGTTACCTGAACCATCGCAAAGGCAGTGTTTACCTGAAATCAACCGGTATCGGGGGTGTCACCACCGACGATTTCTCAACGTTTTGGAATCATGCCAGCTTACGGCTGGTCCGAATGGAGATGCAAGATGAGAAAGAATAGAAAAATAAATAAACCAAGGCGCTTGTCCAGTTTTATATTTGCGGCGGGAATCGTGAGCCTGGCACTTGCTTTCGCGCTCAGCATGACAGGTGGAGGCGTCCAGGCTGCGCCACTGTCCGCAACCGCACCAGGGTTGGGTGCAGCAGCAAGTTACTCGGTACTGGGAAAAGCAGGGGTAACCAATACCGGTAATTCCGTCCTATCTGGAAATGTTGGTGCCGACGGCGCTGACTCCATCACTGGCTTTCCCCCGGGTACCGCAGGTGGGACAGTCGTTGCTCCTGAAGTGAATGGGGCAGAAGCTGACGCCAGTACCGCGGACCTTGCACTAACAGCCCAGGCAGGCGACGCTTCGCCGGCTGGCCCCGACCTGACTGGATTGACCCTCACCCCAGGTGTGTATTCTGTGGGTTCGGCTTTGCTGTCTGGGGTTCTTACGCTGGACGGCCCTGGCGTCTATATTTTCCTCGTGGCGTCTGACCTCAACTCAAGCGGTTCGGTGACCTTGACTAATGGGGCGATGGCATGTGACGTGTTTTGGCACGTCACCAGCAGTGCAGCCATCTCCGGCGGTTCGTTCGTTGGAACGATTATTGCCAACACCAGCATTACGTTCGGAGACTCTGTAAGTCTGGATGGCCGAGCCCTGGCATTGACTGGAAATGTGACGCTAATCAACGACACCATTTCCGGTCCAACCTGCGCTGCCGCCTCGACTGAAATTCCTCCCACAGTCGTACCACCCACGAGCAGCCCACAAACTGAAATTCCTCCGACAGGAGTGCCACCCACGAGCAGCCCAAAAACTGAAACACCTAAAGCTAGTGCCACACCGGCAGTCCTCTTACCCGTGACCGGGGCTGATATTGCCGGTGCACAGGCGCTTGCTACTCAGAAATGGATGCTTTTTGGCGTGGGAGCTTTGGGCCTGGGAATGGTGCTGCTTGGGTTCACGCTGCGGCTCAAGAATCCGAAAGTAGACCGGCGGCTTTAATCTTGATTGTATTGGGGCATCACAAGCACTATAGGATATCCACTGTGGGTCTTCCCTCGCCCTGATCAGGCTCGATATTCTGAAAGGGGGTGGTCACGATCCTGAACAGGGATGGCGACGATGACCATATAGTGAGCAATAGTCTACGGAGGTAAGACATAAAGGTGCGTAACTGGCGGATGCCCTTGAATGTAGCGAGCATTTTGCTGATTGGGTTAGGTCTGCTCATCAGTGGGGCGACAGCTGCCAGCGTCCTTTCGGAAACGCATCCAATTCCCTCACCTATAGATCCGATAGGCAACCCAGGCCAATCGAGCAAAGGATTTGCTCCGATTATTATTCCCGAATTGGAGCTCGTTGACCCGGGGGGAGCCCCGACGCTGGTCGCGCAAACGAGCGGTCTTTCAGAGGTTCCACTAAACATATCCTCGGAGACAGTAACACCTGCCTCCCCACCAATTGGCTGGAACGACCCGGCTGCGAGCGATGATCCATCGCCAACCTCAACCTCAGAACCAAATTGGATCCCGGACCGGATTGTCATCCCATCCATCGATTTAGATGCGCCAGTGATATTAGCAAGTTTCATAGACTTTGAGTATCAAGGGCAACGTTATCAGCAATGGAAGGCACCAGACCTGTTCGCTGCTGGGCAGCTCATAACTTCAGCACCTCTGGGAGTCATTGGCAATACTGTACTGGTCGGGCATCATAATGAATACGGTGAAGTCTTTGCTCACCTGGTTGATTTACAAGTAGGAGATCTGATATTGGTCTATTCGGGCAATAAAGAGTTTACCTACACAATAGCACTGAAAATGATTCTCCCAGAGAGAAATCAGCCCATGGAAGTCAGAACTCAAGAATGCTCAATGGATTGAGCCTTCGAAGGACGAGCGATTGACGTTGGTTACCTGCTGGCCGCACGAAAACAATACACACCGGCTGATCATAGTGGCGACCCCGGTTAATCTGGGTGTCAACAATGAATTCAAGATAATCCCGCGGCTTACGCCCATCAGACCGTAAAGGGAAATTGCTGCCTTGAAAAAAAAGAACGTCAACGAGATCTGGAAAGCACACGTAGTCAAAATACCGACAGTTGATCGCAATTTATCCTACACTTAAATCAGCATGAGGCTGATTGCCAGCGCCTGTCTTAGCCGATATAGTAGATGCAGCAACAAAGATGACCTCAAGCCTCAGGTAAACTGAAAAGGAGAAAAACCAGGGATAACGTAAAATCTAGAGTTACTGGTCAACAGGTTGAACCTTAACAAAACTAACGAATAATGCAGGGAGGCTGATGTTCAAGAACGACTAAGATGTGAGAAATCAGCTGAGTGACAAATGAAGCTAATTTGAATCTCAAGATGTTTTACCTCAGCGCGCTTCATACGATGGCAGGTCTATGGATATGGTTTATGAGTTGAGATGTAATGGTCATCGCAGCGGAATAACGAAGGCAAGACAAACCACCAGGACAACGCGTGGAGAATGAGAAAAACACTCAGAAACAGACGCTCGCATTCAAGAAAAACACGGTCCAGAATGATGAACAGTTCGGTTCGGAGTCGCCAATCTGTTCATTGAAGCAAAAGCGGTTCAGGTCGTAAATGTGTAAAACGAATGGTAAGGTGTTGGACTTTCGACCGTGTAGGTGACGTTATTACTCAGCTTTACCCGGCTTATTCGATAGCTTTCATAGAGCTGAGGCGACATTTCCTTATGGGACAAATAATAATGGGAGTTAAATGCCGACCTCAGCTTCTATGAATATCGCAAATCAGCGCTGGACTGGCGCACCTAACTATTTGATAAGGAGAATTCTCATGTTGTGGACAATCATTATTATTCTAGTAATCCTATGGCTTCTCGGCTTTTTCGGCCGGAACATCAGTTCAAGCTTCCCTCGCACCGGCAATTGGATTCACACTTTGATCGTAATTGCCATCATTCTATTCGTTTTGCATCTCCTTGGGGTGTTGTAAGCTCCACGCTGTGATGATTTGGTAGGTCCGTCGAAGATGATTGTGCGGATAATTTTTCAGGTCCACACTCGTTGAATCTGGGAAAAATGTCGTACAGATTTCCTAAAACCGATTGCAGTGGGTCGTGTGGGCGAGTGCCAGCCTGGTTAACAATGTGAATCTAAGAAGACTGTTCGGGTTTCTTTTAGTTATTACTGCAGCTGCTGGGATTTTAGTCAGCGTCTTTGGTCTGATTGAAATATGGCGCTACCAGCCAGTAGTGACACAAACCGTGATTGATAACCTGTCTTTGTTTGACCAGGCTCTTACCACCACTCATGACGGTCTTACCATCGTCAGCCAGGTGGTCCAGACCACAACGGATGACGTAGCTTCACTGCAAACCACTACTCAGGCATTGGCACAAGCGATCCATGACACTGGCCCGATGTTCGATGCATTGACCAGCCTGACCAGCAAGGACTTGCCAGCTTCAGTTAACGCCACCCAAACCTCGCTGGCCTCGGCTCAAAGCAGCGCACTGCTCATTGACAGCGCGTTAGCAACCCTGACCAGCCTTCCTTTTTTGCAGGCGAACGCTTATAAACCTGATGTGCCTTTGCATACCGCTCTGGCCCAGGTTTCAACCAGCCTGAATTCGCTAACGCCTATGCTGGCCACCATCAACACCAGCCTGACTGATGGTAAGGCTAACCTGAGCATTGTGGAGGACGAGTTAAACAAAATCTCGGATACCACTCAAGCCATCAGCACCAACCTCGGAAATGCGCAGACTGTCATAGACCAATATAAATCAGTCACCAATCAGCTTGCGGACCGGGTTGAAACCGCGCAACTAGCGGCGCCAGTTTGGGTAACGACAATCGCCTGGAGCCTGACCTTTGTAATCGGTTGGTTATTGATTGCCCAATTAAGCTTGTGTTCGCAAGGGCTCAACATGCTGCGTGGACGCCGCATGGCAAATTGAGCAAAAGAATTTTCCCCCAGGAATATGAACTCTAAGCAGCCTTCTGCAGTAAAGAGGGTTGAACGGTTCCGCCGCAGTACTGGCAGAAAAGAGCATCAGGCGCATTTGGCTTTCCGCAGGACAGGCAAGGTTTAAAATTGCGTGCCTGCAGCTGGGTAGTTTTGCGCTTGTCAGGATGCCGGTGCGACAGCGAGGATATCATATTTAAAGCGATATTTTTTCCATTAATAAAGGCTTGGTTATAGATGGCGCTCATTTGCTGTTTGGATAAATGACGCCCGGTGAGATACCATTGCAGAACAAAATGTCCGACAACATAAGTTCCAGAATAAGCAATTGCTATCTTCGGCACGATGCCCCAAATTGGGATCAGGCCTATCAACATACGCGCCAGTTGCCGCCACACAAAAGCACCACCGATAACACTGCCGAACTCACCTAGGTAATCTTGCCAGCGAGTAGAAAAGCCCAACGCTAAGCCCAGCTTGTAGACCAGGAATGCCTGAGTTTTGGTCAGCACTATCATGTCGGTTATGTTGAGGGGGATATCAAAGACAGGGAATACCTCTGCCATTCCCGTGCTGATCGAATAGATAGTATTGGAAAAACAAGCATCTTTAATCAATTGGTGCGCAATGGCTTCCCGAAATAGGGGAAATTGGCGGCCTAAAGCCAGATGGCGCTCCGGAAGAAGATCCAGGATAGCCGGGACGAACTCACGCTGCACGAAAACCGAGTTATTTGCCGAACCGTGCAGGACCTGCTCCATCTCCCATCCCAGCGCATTAGTCATTAACGGCTTGTTTCCTAACAGATCTATTTTATTGACAAAAACCAAAACTTTCTTACCTGTGTTAGTCCATTTCCGCGCCAATGATTGTTCCAGGCGGAAGTCAGTTGAAGTGGCATCAAGCATGAGGAAAATCAATTCGGCTGCGTCAGCCAAATCCGCCGAATTCAGGTCCGAAATTAGCACCATCGTTTGAGTTGTATTTTCCGGACGTTGGGGATCGCTACGAAGCTGATCAGCCAGGGTATGGCGGCCGACACCTGGCTGGCCAACGATGGCAAACTTTATAGGGGTAAGAGCTGCTTTCCGGAACGGACGCAGATCGACTTCCTTCGTGTTTTTCCAAACATTGACGAGATCTTTTATCCCAGGCATATAGCCCATCCTTCTTTGCCGCTGAACCCATGACCTGGCTCAGGTGCGACCAATCGTTTTTTATGAAATTATGTCATTAAGCCAGCTCCGAATCTGAGGTCGAGAGCCGGCTAATCGCGCCTGGCTAAACTTCTGGCTCTGCGGAAAAGGTGCATTTACTCTTTCCGCAGAGAGTATGCCTGCTATTGGCGCTCTATACCGAGCTCAAAGGTTACATGGCAAGGAGATTTTTAAAAAATGACCGGTAGCCCTTTAGTGCAATCCGAAGATCTTCGGTTGAGATATCCGCGTTATTGATCCATTGTCCATTCAGCATCGTTTTTTTATTCGTAACCGCCCGGACGATTCGCTCCACCGCCTCCGACACAAGCGCATCGGCCTGTTCTACTGAAGTGTGCGGTTCATCGACAAATTTGGCCTGGATCGAGTTCCAATGTAATTGAAATTCATCAACCTCTTCGGCACTGAGTAAGGCTACTGAGCCACTCTCGACAACTGGCAGGGCCGGCGCTTGGGCTTCCGGTTTATTTTCCTCTTCTTGCTTGAAATCTGTGGTCTGGACAACATCAGACTGCACAATGTTTGCCGGACCTTGAACATTTTCTTGATGGAAACCGTAATAATCGTTCATTGGTTTGCACTCCTGGTCTTTTCTTAATCTTCACCATTTTTAGCTTCCGCAGTCCCCACCAGTTCTGAATACAGGTTATGGTAAGAGACCATGGCCTGCCTGAGCTCTTCTGTTGAGGCCCCGTTACTCTGGTTCTTCAACGAGATGGCATTCGCGCTGCGATAATTCGTAACGAAATCTGGATAATTGACAGATACATCTGCCGCACGCTGATCAAAACCGGCCACCGGGAATCCGCGGGCGATCATTACTTCTGAAATCAGGCGGTTGGCTTCCTTAACGGCCGTAGAGGGATTATCTACGAAAACAGTTTGAATTTTATTCCACTCTCCGAGATAACGATCTTTTTCATTTTGATTTAGTTCGCGGATATCCAGCTTGGTAACCCGCTTTTCTCGCTCAGTGAGGGATTGCTCAGCCGTGCGACGATTCCCTTCATTTTTCAACGTGAGGTCATACTCAGGGCCGAATTTCTCGCGCAGGTTTTGACTGCGTTTCCGGCGGAGAATCGACCAGAGCGCAAGAAAAGGTACGATCACGACGACTACTACGACCAGGATCAAAACCAGGGTTTGTGAATCCACTTTAAAGTCTCCACTCTGTACATAGAAACACTCTTCATTCTTTAATGACTATACCTTCTTAGACCGCAGCTGACTATCAGCCTGAGGCTGAATTGTATGTAAGCCAAGGCTGAGGTTGGATGTCGGTGCTTGGACTACACCAGCCCAACAGGCTAATCTTCTTGCGACAGTAAATTGGGTACAAACTGCGACTTGACCCCTTTTTTCAAATCTTGCCATTGGTAGGTAACCAGACATGACCAGGTTTTTTTCTCGTAGGACAAATACTGACAACCGTATAAGGGCAATGCTTACATCCTCTTCAGCGTTGTGCTGATAGTCACCGGTTTATGAAGCGGTTATTATGAGGTTGCTTGGTGTATTAACGGAGATCCAATTGGGAGAAGTAATTATGGAGTTTGTGAGCCAGCATGCATAACCCTTCAGACTCTAAACCACCTATCCAAACGGTGGAACTCAAGATCAAGCCTTTGCAGGTAGCTCTGGCAGGGCTGATGCTGCTGGCGGTTTTTGGGGCTGCACTGCTCGTTCTGCAACTCCTGGATATCCTGATTATGGTGTTTGTGGCCCTGGTGATCACCGCCACACTCCGCCCAATGGTAACTGCTTTGCGGCGTCTGGGGATACCCAAGGTGCTGGCCTTGCTGCTAATTTACCTGGGCATCCTGGGTACGCTCTCCGGGCTGTTCATTCTGGTGATCCCAGCACTGATCAACCAGGGTGGAGCGCTTTTCCGCAGCTTGCCTCAGGTGTATGTAAGCCTGGTTGACTTGCTGGCGAAGAATTCCAATGAAATTATACGCACCCTGCCATCGCGGCTGCCGACCGGAGACCAATTGGTCAGCCAGCTGCAGGCAGTCAGCGGTTCTGTATTGACCGGGGCTCTTGGCATCGGTATGAGCGTGGTCGCCTTTCTGGGTCAATTGTTCACCACCATTGTCTTGAGTGTCTACCTGACGCTGGACCAATCGCGGTTGGAGCGATTCAGCCTGTCGCTGGCTCCCACGTCCAGACGGCCTGAAATACTGGCCATCTGGCGGGAGATCGAGAGCCGTTCTGGGCAGTTATGTGCGCAACGAACTCCTGTTGATGACTTCCATTGGTGTACTGGCCGGCCTGGGCTACCTGGTGATTGGCCTGCCCTATGCGCTGGCACTCGGGGCATTGGCCGGGCTGCTTGAGCTTGTGCCAATGATCGGTCCCACCATCGGGGCGATTCCCGCAGTCATCGTCGCCCTATCGATTTCTCCACAGGCAGCCTTATTCGTCGTTGTGTATTCGATCATCATTCAGGTTGCAGAGAACCAATTCCTGGTACCGCGATTGATGGGGCACTCGGTCGGTGTAAGTCCGGTGATGGTCATCCTGGCCATTCTGGTTTTTACCAGCCTTCTCGGAATCACCGGGGCATTTCTGGCCATCCCGCTTGCATCCATCTTGCAGGTCTTGATGGACCACCTGATCCTGAATGCGGGAGTAGGCGGTATTGAAGAACCCGGCGAAGGTGCCCCGAATATCATGGCGAAAATGCGGGGACAAATTAGACGGTTGCGCGCCGCAGGGTTGCAGCGACTACGAGCTGGAAATGACCGCATTTCTCTTACGATAGGGGACCGGGATGATGTAGACAGCCAGGTGGACCATTTGTTGAGCAAAGCCGACCAGGCACTCACAGAGGCCGAACAGACATCGGGAACGGACACAGCCGCGGTGCATACAGCACTCCTGGCAGAGGTCGACCAGGCCATCAATCAAGCCGGTGAAATGGTCGAGAAGGCCAGCATGGTTGACGCCGAGGCAGTGGCCGAACTCTCTAACAAGAAGGCACCGTGACCGCCGGAACGAAGAAGCTGAAGCTTGTTTTTAGCCTGCTGGCTGAAACCTATTCCAAATGGAATGAGCACAAAGCGATTCGCCTGGGAGCCGCCCTGGCCTACTTCGGAATGTTCGCAATTGCCCCGGTACTGATTATCGGAATTGCTATCGCCGGGTTGGTCTTCGGCCAAGCGGCAAGTCAAGATAAAATTGTTAGCTCGATCAGCGGGGTGGTCGGGAGCAGCACCGCGCAATTCGTGCAAGGATTGGTCATGAGCGCCAGCCACCCGGGCGCAGGAGTGATCGCCGCGGTAGTAGGTGTGGGAGGCGTTGTCCTGGGTTCGGTCGGATTATTTTTCCAGCTTAAAGACGCACTCAACACGGTTTGGGAAGTTGCGCCAAAACCAAAACCGGGCCACCATCTTGTCAATTTCATTCGCAGCAATGCCTTATCCTTTGCCATGGTCCTCGGACTCGGGTTTCTCATGCTGGCATCACTGCTGCTCACTGCTGGCGTCAACGCGGTTGGCACGCTTGTGGGCGGAGATACGATTTGGCGGGTAACCGAATCTATCCTTTCGTTTGGCCTGGTTGTCCTGTTGTTTGCCGGCATCTTCAAGATCTTGCCGGATATCAACATCTCGTGGAGGGTCGTTTGGCCCGGAGCTATTTTGACAGGTCTGCTCTTTACGGTCGCTCAGGCAACTCTAGGTGTGGCTCTTCGTCTGATAAATCCAGGGTTGGCATTCGGAGGAGCCGGAGCCCTGGTTGTGATCCTGGTTTGGGTTGACCTGGTCTCGTTGATCCTGCTATTTGGTGCGGAGTTCATCCACGTCTGCTCGCGGCGATTCGGTTCGCGGGCTCAGCTCAAGCCAAATACCGAAAAACTCACCGTGGAAACGAGGATAGTTCAAGGAATGCCACCGACAGATTATCCAGAGCAATCGTCCGAGGAAATACAGGCATTCGAGCTTTTAAGGCAGATGTCTTATAGCCTTCGATAATGAAAGTCCACACGTGTAGTCTAAACACTGACAGACAACCCAATCATTGTCTTACACGCTAATCAGCCTCACGCTGATAGCCAACGCCCGTCTAAGCAGATATAGTAGAAATAAGCATAATAGGGGTTTTCAACCAAGGGTTATAAAGCAGAGGAGAAATTCAAATGGGAATATTATCATGGATCGTTGTTGGGGCAATTGCTGGCTGGCTGAGCGGAATGGTGATGAAGGGCCGGGGGTTCGGCCTTCTAGGCGACATTCTGGTGGGTGTCATCGGTGGTGTGGTCGGCGGCTGGTTAGCTGGTTTGATCTTTAATTTGATGGATGTTGTGAATGGTATCAACCCAACCAGTATTTTGGTCGCGTTTCTGGGTGCGATCATATTGATTCTCGTCTTGCGCGCAGTCCAAGGCCGCGGCCACAGGAGTTTTTTGCACCGTTAATCGACTGGCAGCGGGCGATTTATCTTACTCGTTGTGGCCACCGGTCAGATTCTGCCGGCTACAATCAGTACCGGGCGGGTTACTACAGCAAAAAAGAGGTCTAATGATTTCGATCGTGATCGCAGCCGTAGCATTTTTATTTAGCATGATGAGTCTGATGAGCTTGAATCCGAAAGATACACAATAACGGATAACACGCGTTATGTTGTTCCATGATAAGCGGAAATAACGCTTCTCTCGTAAAAACTTGGTGGGTTCTCATCGTATGCTCCTCAGTTTGTGGATCGATTTTGCTGGCGCTATACGCGAGAACAGCCATCAGTCGCAAAGAGAGGAATAAAGAATTGGTGAAACGATATGGAAGCTACAAAGGATACTTTAGCAGATAAGTGGTATGACCTCAAGGGTTTGGTGCGACAGCAGTGGACCAAGCTCACCGAGGATGATCTCACTCTGTTGAGCGGTAAAACTGGGGACCTCGCAAGAGTATTGCAGCAGCGTTATGGCTACGGCAAAGCCCAAGCCGAAATCGAAATTAGGAAATGGGTGCGAGACCAAGACAAAGCCCACACCAAAAATTGTGGCTGCGATTAAACAAAGAAGGCTGGTTCAACCATTTTCGTAAAAACCCATATTTTCCACGCGAAGACCGGCTTTCTATCTCGAAGAGGTAATCCAAATAACAGGAGGAGGTAAGAGAGGGTAAGTCATCTTTTCTGCTCGGTGACTTTTTGATTGGACTGAAAGCTTTGGAAGGAGGGGAAAACCATGCGCTTCCACAAGTTCTTGAATTTAATTCTTTCTTAAACGATTGCTGCTTCCAGGTTGCTAGTAATAGCAGCCTGGCTTTTGCCCAACCGACCAATTCGCCATCCAGGGCAGCCGTCAATGCGCCTGCAAGCCCGGTAGATGAATCGAAAGTCCCTCACTATTTCGGCCCCTCGCCAAACTATGGGGATCCAGCGAATGGAGAATACGGGCAGGACCCAACCTGGGATCAATCCCGTTGGGGCGGTGAAGGTAACCTGTGGTATGAACATGTCTATATGCCGGCTCAGAACCCCGGCGATCCAGGTGGAATGAGCGCCTATGGGCGCTGGATGTACGGTCCTGGTTCTGGCTACCCTCCGACAGCGAATATGGGCCAATCAGCAACCCGTACTACATCATGAATCCGCTCGGTCCAGATAATATCCGGGGGACAGCGGATGACTTTACCACTTTGCTTGACGTGCCTTGTGATCTGAATGACCCCGACACCTGGCAGTACAACACCGACCCGTTCTGTGAGCCGGCTTTAATGACGTTCCCCCAGCACCTTCTGCCCTGTTCGCCTTCCCTGTCCGTCAGGGAGGTAATGAAAGGGTGACACTTAGATGGGTAGACAATTCGAACAACGAGACCGGTTTCACCATTCAATGGTCCAGGGATGCCGGTTTTTCCGCCATTTCCGGGACTGCGAATGTCGGAACCAATGCCACTACTTATGTCACCGGTTCTATTGCGCAGGTGACGTGGTCCTTCCGCATCCTGGCGAACAACGTACTCGGATCCTCTGCCTGGGTAACGACGGCAGGGATTCAACCAGCAGCCGTAATTAACAATGGGCCTACTTCCCCGCTTGAGTTTTGGGATGATTTTGAGTTTGGGCTATCCAGTTGGACTGGCCAGGTGGGGGGTGTGCATACCAGTTCAGAGGCAGCCATGGGCGGTTACGGCTGGTCAGGGCTGTCAGTCCCCTGGGGTGTGGATGAGATAGAAACCGAGATGCAACCGGCTTACGTCTTCCACCAAACTGCAATCCCATTAGGATCCATCATGGCTAATTTCTACTTTAATCCTAATGGAGTTGTCACCAGCGCTACACCAATCGATATCTTTACCGGGATGGATGCGCAAGGTAATGAAATCTTCGGTGTGCAATACTTGCACAAAGCGGCCGTCCCCGATCTCTTCCAGATCCGTGCCTGGGTGAGGACGGATTTGGTCGATCTTCCCACCGAATGGGTATCAATTAACAATGTTGAACAGAACCTGCAGCTTGATTGGCAGTCTGATCAAACTTCGAGCTTGAACCTGTACGTCAACGGAGACCTGGTGGCAAACGTCGCAGGCGATTCCAGCTCGTTCCAGCTAACTGAAGAAAGACTTGGCGCGTACAGGGGGATGGAAAGCATCGATACCACGGCGGTGGGCCTCGCCAGCATAAGCTTTACGACACTTTACCTGGACGAGTTCTTCTCCCTGAGCACTGATGTTACCTCACCTTTTGAACCTATTCCAATCGTCAGTGTTTTCTTGCCGATCGTTGTCCATTAAACTTTTCACCCGACTGGGCTACCCCATATACGTGGGGTAGCCCATCTACCATATCACATCAAGGCCGGTCCGCATGAGAAAGCTGTGAATGGCTTACTCGTAATTCACCAACTTTTCTATCATCAAGACAATTCTACATCGGCTTCCTCATTCCCGAATGGCGCCGCAAAGGGATCGGGAGTGTTGTCTTGCAGTGGCTGGAGAACAACTCTCCGAACGCCCCAAGTTCTTCCAGACCTTTGCAGGAGCAGGTTCATGCGGGCTACGGTAGCGGTGGTAAGGTTCTTTTCCTGACCGTAAAGCCGGCTATAGAAAGTGCGGAGGTTCCTCCCTTTTCATGCACGTGAGCAACAGCTCCCAGCAGTTTACCGCCGGTCCCGCCAGGCCGAGTCGTAAATCGTCTCTCCCTCGTGAGGTTCAAGGATATCAACCATCAAACGTACCACTCTGTGCGGCGTGTAGAACGCTCCTGACTTCTTATTGATGACGTCGGCAAATTTCTTGATCAGGAGTTCGTACCCATCCCCGATGATATCGCTTCTGACCTGCTGGTTACCCAAGGAAAGCGTCGAGATATACTCGATAAATTCTTTTGCCCGTAAGTAGTTCCAGGCATCATGTTCTAATTAGTGGACACCTTACGAAACCGTAAGGTTCTTTACCTTGTGAAATTTTTCCAATTTTGATATACAATTAATAAAAATTTACTCACCAATAAATAAGCGAAAAAACCACTAAAGCTGTAGCTCTTTATCGTAAAAGAGTCTATGTTATTTCGCTTATTAGTGTCTCGGTTATTTTTATAAGGGTCGATTCGATTTCAGGAGGGAATGTGAACTATAGCTACACTCGAAAAAATCTAAATTTTGTTATTATTTTTTCTCTCATTTCAATAATACTTTTAAATTCCCTACAGCTAAATAATGAAATAGCATCAGATCCTGAAGAACAATCGATAAATACTCCCCAGGATTTTGTACCGCCTAGTCCTGAACTATTGGACAGAATTAAGAAGGGTGAAGTCACTCTTCCTCATATGTTTGATCCATCATGGCAAACCAATTCTGGAATCAACGCAGTTAATTCAGAACAATCCGCAACTCAATTAACAGGGAATATCAGAATGCTGGCAGTTGCCGTTGATTTTTCTGACAAGGTGCATACGGTATCAGCCAGTTATTTCGACAGCTTGCTTTTTGCTCTTCCAAAACCTGGTCCTGGATCAGTACGCGATTATTATAATGAAATTTCATATGGTCAGGTTGATTTTGTCACGCTTAATCTTCCCAGTTCGTTTGGATGGGTTCGAGCCCCATCGCCTTATTATTATTATGCTAACCACGATTATGGGGAAGGCGCTTACCCTTACAACGATCAGAAACTGGCTGAAGATGTTATCGATGCGCTTAATGCGACAATTGATTTTTCACAATACGACAATAACCATGATGGCTTTACTGAACCAATCGTGATTATTCACTCTGGCTCAGGAGCAGAAACCACTGGCAATCCTGACGATTTGTGGTCGGTCTCCTGGTCTATCTCTAATTCACATGCGCGTTATTATGATGGTGTCACAATTCAACGGTTCACCATCCAACCAGAATATTTTGATTTTGGGAATAACTATATTATCAATACGACAATCGGCGTTTTTGCTCATGAAATGGCACATGGTTTTTTTGGAGTTCCGGATCTCTACGATATTGATTATTCCTCGCAAGGTGCAGGGTATTTTGATTTGATGTCTTCAGGCAACTGGAATGGTCCGCATGGGTCTGGCGACGTACCTGCCTGGCCCAGTGCTTGGATCCGGATGCAGATGGGCTTTATTACGCCGACGACTGTTACAACTAATATTATGGGTCAAAATATTCCCCAGGTATTTAATAATCCTACTGCAGGAACCGTCTTCAAGCTGCATTCTCCAGCTCTAGGTCCAAATGAGTATTTTTTGGTGGAAAATCGCCAGAAGGTGTCCGGTTCATACGATCAATATTTGCCAGGAAGCGGTTTGTTCATCTGGCATGTCGACGAGGCAATGAATACTTATTCATTGCAAAATAATTATGAATGTTCGCTGGTTCCACAATCAAGCTGCAGTGATAGCCAACATTATCTGGTTGCATTACAGCAGGCTGATGGTTTATTCCAGCTTGAACGTACATACAAAGTTTCTGGGGGTAACTACGGAGATGCAGGCGATCCCTTCCCAGGAACAACGAACAAACGCAACTGGACAAGCTCCACAGTTCCCGAATCCAGTTCCTGGTATGGTACTGGAAAGACGTGTATTTCAGTCAACAATATCAGTAATTCAAGTCCAACCATGGCAGCGGACCTGAATATTTTTTGTACGGATGTGCCCCCATATTCATTTAGCAAGAACACCCCAGGTAATGGCGCAACTGGATTGTCGCTCAATCCATCCTTGATCTGGGGAACCAGTTTTGGCGCTACCAGCTATGAATATTGCTATGACACTTCTAATGATAACAATTGCACAAACTGGATCAATGCAGGTTTGAACACCAGTGTTATATTGAACGGACTAACCCTCAACACCACCTACTACTGGCAAGTTAGAAGTAAAAATAGTTATGGGACGACTTATGCAGATGGTAGTACTAACTGGTGGAGATTTACGACCGGTAATGTGCCTGGAGCATTTTCAAAGGTTACACCCTCGAATAGTGCAATCAATGTTTCTACAAATACTACTTTTAGTTGGGGGCTAAGTACAGGTGCCACCAGTTATGAATACTGCTATGACACAACAGACGATAATGTTTGTAGTTCCTGGATCAGCGTGGGAACTAACACCAGCGCAAACATAAATGGGTTGAATACATCCACAATCTATTTTTGGCAGGTAAGGGCAAGAAACGCCTTTGGAATCGCCTATGCAAATGGAGGTTCTTCTGCCTATTGGAGTTTTTCAACCATCATATATCTGCCAGGAACCTTTACCAAGCGTCTACCAACAAATGGCGTAATCGATTTTACGTCGGATCCATGGCTATCGTGGTCTACAAGTCTCGGAGCGACAAGTTATGAGTATTGCATTGACACGACGAATGACAACTCTTGCGCAAACTGGGCTGATGTAGGCAATAATTCTGCCATTGAATTAAACGATATGACTCCAAACACGACTTATTATTGGCAAGTACGTGCAAATAACAACAACGGAAAAACATATGCTGATGGATCTTCAACCACTTATTGGAATTTCACAACAGGTGGATTGCCAGGCACGTTCACCAAAGTAGCACCATTAAATGGATTAACCGATTTATCAACCAGTTTTTATTTGGATTGGAACGCGAGCCATGGAGCAACAGGTTATGAGTATTGCCTTTCCTTGGATGAAAACGATTGTTCTAATTGGATTAATTCAATATCTAGCGAATCGTATACTCCTTTAACAGGGCTCCAGCCGAATACAACCTATTATTGGCAGGTAAAAGCTGTAGACTATTTCGGCAATACTGATGCAGATGGAAGTATTTGGAGTTTTGCCACAGGCGATGATAGCAATAGCTGCTACCTTCTTTTACTAAACCATGGTGGTGAAGGCAATGATCCAATTGCCGACCCTACCAATTCGATAGGGTGTCCGATTGGTCAATATAAACCTGGTGAAACCATCATATTATCGGCAAATCCATCTCCTGGGTTCCATGTTAGTTCCTGGTCTGGAACTGATGATGATACGATCACAATAGTTACAAATACTGTAACAATGCCTGCAGAATTAAAAACCATCAATGTTGACTATGATAAAAACAATATATATCTACCTCTGGTGGTTAGGTAAGTTAACCCGTTGGCACACTTTAAAAATTTGACTGGTTAGGATGGTTATTTCCTGACACAACGACCATTGTAATAAAATCAGCTCAGTTTATGACCGCCCAGGCCAGATCTGGATTGGTCAAGTCGGCGCAGCCGTAATAAACCTTTTTTGTGTCCGCATCTATCAAATGAGTTGACTTTAGGCTGGCATCGGGTATGTCAGTTTGAAGCAGGCTTGGCTCACGCAATTCGCAGAATATAGATCCGTCTGTTGATTGCCCTTCTCTCAGCCGGCTGGATAAGGTGTGGGTTAGCGGTTAGCAATACAATTTATTTACCTGCCGCGATTGAAAATTCCACTCTTCAATGGCCCAATTATCAAAGTCGATAATTGAATTCATTAATAAAAACGCCAATTCTGGATATAATGGGCATGCATTTTCCAGCGGGTTCTCCCTGTTATCCGAAAGGTATTTTGTATGAACGACGACACTTTTTTCCTCCCTGGGGCTCCGGCTATTCCCGGGCTTAAGTTTCGCCATTTCCGTGGCGAAAGCGACTTTCCGCAGATGGAAAAGGCCATCGCGGCCAGCGCCGACGCCGATAAAATAGAGCGCGTGACCACGGTCGCAGATATTGCTAACTCATACGCTCACTTGACCAACTGCGATCCCTACCAGGATATGATCTTCACCGAGATCGATGGCCAGGTGGTTGGATATTCCCGCGCCTGGTGGGGCTTCGATGAAAACGACGGAATCTACATTTATAATTTTATCGGCTTCCTCATTCCCGAATGGCGCTGCAAAGGGATCGGGAGCGTTGTCTTGCAGTGGCTGGAGAAGCGGATGCGCGCCGTGGCTGCCGAACAAGCCTCCGATCGCCCCAAGTTTTTCCAGGCCTTTGCCGCCCAATATGAAGTTGGCTTTACCGCCTTGCTCGAAAAAGCCGGGTACCAGGCGGTTCGATACGCGTATGAAATGGTCCGCCCCTCTCTGGATGATATCCCCGACTTCCCACTGCCTCAAGGATTGGAGGTTCGCCCGGCGCTTCCCGAACATTACCGCCAGATCTGGGATGCAGCCACCGAAGCATTCCGCGATCATTGGGGATTCGTTCAACCTACGGAAGATGATTATCAGGTTTGGATGGGCGACGAGAGCACCTTCCAACCGGCTTTGTGGCAGGTGGCATGGGATGTTAAAAGTAACCAGGTCGCCGGCCAGGTGCAGACTTTCATCGACCATGGTCAGAATGAGAAATACAACCGCAAACGCGGGTATACCGAAGGGATCAGCGTCCGCCGCCCATGGCGCAAACAGGGCCTGGCCCGGGCCTTGATTGCCCGCAGCCTGAGCGCCCAAAAAGAGCTGGGTATGACCGAATCTGCGCTGGGTGTCGACAGCGAAAACCTGAGCGGTGCAACCCGTGTTTATGAGGACTGCGGTTTCCGGGTGGTTAAGAGGCATACGACCTATCGCAAACCGTTGTAAATCGATTCTGATATTGGATCTTATTTTCCCAACCGGCCACCTTCAGGTGAGCCGGTTGGCCTTTCATCAAATTTTTATATCAATGGAGTTGTGATATGACTGAAAACCAGTCCAGTTCTAACCCAAAGCCAACGATATTGAAGTCCAACCGGCTGGCTGTAGAGATTGCGGCGCCAGGAGTCCCCATGAGCAGGTGCCGCTTCGATTTGAACGGGTTCGTGACCCAGGTGACCCTGGATGGGATGCACACTTTTTGTGTTCCGGAATCTTACCTCCCAGGTGTAGGCACCCAGGGGATGGGTATCTGTAATGAGTTCACTCACTCGACCCACGTTGGCTACGATGAAGCCAGGGTGGGCGAGACCTTTCCCAAGCTGGGGATTGGTCTGCTGAAGCGCCAGGATGATGGGCCATTTTCGGTATTCAGCCCGCAAGAGGTCGCCGCGCTCTTCCCGGTCAATCTGACCAGCTCCACTGATGAAGCCCGCTACGTTGTCGAACCGCTTGACTGCCGCGGGTATGCCGTCCGTGAGGAAAAGGTTTTGACCGTCCAGGACAACCAGCTTCACATCCAGTACCAGCTCGAAAATGTGGGTACCCGCCCGGTGCTGGTCCACGAATACGTCCATAATTTCATCGGCATCGATCGTACCCCGATCGGGCCTGATTACACCCTGACCTTTCCCTATCCGGTCGACTTGAATCCGGCAACCACCCAGTTCAAAGAGCCTGATGTGATCGAGGTTAAAGGCAATGCAATCCAATTCCTGCGGACACCTTCACCGCAGAAAGATTTCTACTGCCGCCCGCGCGGCGCAGTTAAGACCGGGCAGGCCCAGTGGGAGTTGCGCCTTTCAGATGGGGTGGGGATGCGGGAATTTGTCGATTTTCACCCACTCTACGTGGCGGTATGGGGGTTGGCGCACGTCATCAGCACTGAAGTTTTTGTAGAAATAAATATCATGCCGGGTGAAAAGTACACCTGGTCGCGCCGCTTTGAATTTTTCGATTGATTCAAATATTGCGATAAAAGAACAGGCCATTCTTGTCCGGGTCGTAGAGCCCAAATTCGCGGGTTCCCCAGGGTGTGTCTGTAATTACCATTCCATCAAAGCCAGCAGGGACGATGGCTCCGCTGGCCTGGTATTCGGTATAAAGGCTGTCGATGTCGTCGATGATGAAGCGGATGTGGAGCGGTTCTGCCTGGTCGCCGGCGGCTTCGGGGTCATGACTCTGCAGGTGCAGCTGGATGCGGTCACGACCGAGGACGGCATACGAAGGGTGCTGCGGGCCTGGATCCTGGGGGTAGAGATCAGGCGGGTCTTGAAACACCAGGCCAAAACCCAGTTTTTCGGTGTAAAAGCGAATAGAAGCCGGCATATTCGTTACCGGGAGAACCGGGTTGATATCCAGAAACCTGGCTTGGGTCATCAGCGGCCTGCCTTTCAATGATTTGAAGGTTTCCAATTGTGGTAATCGTAAACTCGTTTTGTCGAGTCTGCCCCTCCCTGCTGGCCTTCGGTTAAGCGCTGTATACCAGGGGGTTGAGCGGGCTGGCTGCCAGCTCGCCCGGCTTAATCCCCGGCAGCCAGGCTGCCAGATCGGCTTCGCGGTTCTTGTTATCAGGCTGCATGGTCCGGCACCCATCTTCCATATAAATGATCGTCATTACCTCACGCGTTATCTTCGTCTGGTTGCCAGGAGCGCTGTGCAGGGTCCAACCTGAATGGAAGGTTGCGTCGCCGCCCGCCATGCCCGGCGTCTGAACGATCTTGTAACCTCGCCCTTTCGCATATTCGTTGAAGATTTCCTCTGAATCCTCGGCGATGGGGATATTACCGAGATGCCCGTTCACCTGCGATCCTGACGCAAAGATCAGCGTGCCCATATCCGGGGTGACATCCATCAACGGCATCCACATCGTAATCGTATTGTCGGTGGCTAATGGCCAGTAGTAATGGTCCTGATGCCAGGGCGTTATCCCGCCGCCTGCTTCTTTGTAAAGCGCCTGGTCGTGATAAATGCGAACGCCACTCACACCCATCAGTTCTGCTGCAATTTTAGCAAAGCGCTTGGCGATCACGTAGCGCCGCACGGCTTCATCCCTGACCCATAAATTCATGACCTGGATGAAAGCCATATCATGATAATCCCTTTCGGCTAACGGTCGTTTTTCGGTGTTGTATTCGGCGACCGCCTGGTTCAAATAAGGCCGGTAGGCAGCGATCTCAGCAGGGGTTGCCACTCCCCGCAGCAGAATATGGCCGTCCCGTTGGTAATCCGCGATTTGCCCTGGGGTCAGGGTGTAATCCTCGTTGAGGTCAACCAGCACCGTCATTGCATCAGACATGATAACCTCCCGGTAATAGCGATAATTATTATCTGATTAGATTATATTTCATTTACAAGGAAAATTCACGTTAAGTTTTAACCGCATCCATCCAACTTAGATAGTGTTATCAATCTCATATTCACCAAACCTTCAAAACGGAGTCATATGCATGAAACTACGCCGGGTTATCGTCAGAATATTGGTAGTCCTCATCGTGATTATGTTGATCGTAACTTCGGGTGGCGCCTTCTTGTTCCTGAGTTACATCCCCCATACCCTCGCACCCCAATCCTTTCCCCAGATCGATGGGCAGATTAACGTGCCCGGCCTGACTGCATCCGTAGACGTTTATCGCGACCAGATGGGCATCCCCAACCTCTATGCTATTAACGCTCACGATCTTTTCTTTGCCCAGGGCTACGTGCATGCCCAGGACCGCTTCTGGCAGATGGACACCTGGCGCCACATTGGCGCCGGGCGCCTGTCAGAGATGTTTGGAAGCGCTCAGGTCGATACCGATTCCTTCTTGAGAACCCTGGGTTGGGAGCAGACTGCCCAGGCCGAATGGGACCAGCTTGATCCCGATTCTCGCGCAATTCTCCAGGCCTATTCAGACGGGGTCAATGCCTATCTCAAAGACCACAATGGCACCACACTCAGCCTGGAATATGCCGTGCTCAAGCTCTTGAGCCCCAAATATACGATCGAACCGTGGACTCCGGTCAACAGCCTGACCTGGGGCAAGGCCATGGCCTGGGACCTGCGCGGTAACATGGATGAGGAGATCCAGCGTGCCGTGTTGCTTAAGACGCTCACCCCTGAGCAGGTTTCAGAACTTTACCCGCCCTATCCATCCGACCATCCTGTCATCGTCAATCATATTGGCACGGGCAGCGCCAGCCTGCCCAGCCCGGCTGCAGTCACAGGTTCTATTCCCGATCAAGCCTTGGTCAACCTCGAACAGAACGTTTCCCTGTTAGATCAATTGTTAGGCCCGCTTGGCGACGGCATTGGCTCCAATTCCTGGGTCGTTTCGGGCAGTCTCACGACCACCGGGGAGCCAATCCTGGCGAATGATCCTCATCTTGCAATTCAGATGCCGTCGATCTGGTACCAGGTAGGTATGCACTGCCAGCCCAAAACCGACCAATGCCCCTTCGAAATGGCCGGCTTTTCCTTTGCGGGCGTGCCAGGAGTAGTAATCGGCCACAACGACCGGATCAGTTGGGGTTTTACCAACACCAGCCCCGACGTGATGGATCTATACATCGAAAAAGTCAATCCTGATAACCCCAACCAATATGAAGTAAATGGCCAATGGGTCGATTTTCAAACCCGCACTGAGACGATCAAAGTCTCTGGTGGCGCGCCGGTTACGCTCACCGTACGCTCGACCCGCCATGGGCCAGTCATCTCCCAAACTTACGGCCCATTGATGGACCAGGGCAGTCCCAACGATCCCAAATTCGTCCCGTTTAAAGACAGTGTTGGTATTCCACTACCCGACCAATATGTGATCGCCCTGAAATGGACGGCTTTGACGCCCTCGACCCCATTTAAAGCCGTCTGGGGTTTCGACAAGGCTCAGAACTGGGAGGAGTTCCGTAATGCAGCCAGCCAGTTCCACGTTCCGGCTCAGAACCTGGTGTATGCCGACGTCGACGGTAATATTGGCTACCAGATGCCGGGTGATGTGCCCATCCGCGCCAATGGCGACGGCCGCCTTCCGGTCCCCGGTTGGACAGATGATTACGAATGGACCGGTTTCATTCCTTTTGACCAGTTACCCTACACATTCAACCCTTCCGAGGGTTACATCGTCACCGCCAACAACCAGGTGGTATCGTCCGATTACCCCTATTTCATTACCTCAGATTGGGACTATGGTTTCCGCGCCAACCGTATCGTGGATATGATTACCTCAGCTCCCGCCAAGATCGATTTGGCTTACATCCAAAAAATGCAGGGCGACACGCTTGACCCTAATGCTGCTGTCTTTGTTCCGGTGCTGGCGCAGATGGATTCCAGCAGTTTGACAAGCGACGAGAGTATGGCCATGGGCTTACTTTCCGCCTGGGATGGCCAGGCCCGGGTCGACTCAGCTCCCGCGGCCGTGTTCGAGGTGTTCTGGCGCCACCTGCTTCAGGATACTTTTGACAACAAGCTCCCCGAAACCTATTGGCCCGACGGCGGTTCGCGTTGGGACCAGGTCATGCGCCAGCTTCCAGCCAGCAGCTCCTGGTGGGATGATCCATCCACGACTAATATGGTGGAAACCCGTGCGGAAATTCTGAAAAAAGCATTCACCGAGGCCGTACAGGAGCTTGTAAAAGATTTTGGCAATGACTCTGCCAGATGGTCGTGGGGGGGGCTGCACACAGCCACCTTCCGCAACCAGACCCTGGGAGAATCAGGAATAAGCCTGATCGAAGGATTATTTAACCGCGGTCCTTTTGCCACCGGTGGGGGAGCATCCATTGTCGATGCTACTGGTTGGTCGATTAACGATGGCTATGAGGTGATTTCGCTTCCCTCCATGCGCATGATCGTGGACCTGGGGAACCTGGCTGGTTCGCTCACCGTCCATACCACCGGACAGTCGGGGCATGCTTACAACCAGCACTACGCCGACATGGCGCCTTTGTGGGCTGGCATCCAATACTATCCCATGCTCTGGGACCAGGCCACCATCACCCATAACGCCGAAGGGCACCTTATCCTTATGCCTTAACCTTCACAATGAACCTTCAAGGGAGACTGGCAGCGATATTAATCAACAGCTGTTTTTCTCGCTCAGGATCGTAATGATATTGACTGCCATGTCCTTGAATGGACAGGAGGATACCGTTCTTGACAATCGCGCCAAACAAATCGTCTCCGGCACCGGGTACATCATTTGGAAATCCAGCCAGATATAATTCTGCTTCCGGGATTAGCGTCAAGGTCAATTCCTGAGTATTTGCCAGGCCCTGCCTGTTTTCCTCGGTAACAAAACCCAGGTTGAAGATTAGGGTCATTTTTTCGTTTTCATAGGTACAAACCGAGATGAGATTGTTGACCCCGAATTTGAACGCATTTTGGGGTCGGGGTGGGTTTGGAAAAAGCGCCCCAACCTCGTCTGCCTGGACCAACGAACAAGCATTAATCCGATCAATGATTCTCGAATAGGGAGGTAATCTACTCGCAAGGGTGTTCAACAAATCAGTTTCATTTTCTAAATTGGATTGGTATTGATTTCCACTGCCGATTATTTCGACGCTGATGTCATCTCTCAGGATGATACCCCCAAAACCTTTCAAGCCACTATCATCGACCAGGTTATCGACGAGGTAAATATCCGCACCGGAAGTCGAAAATGATATCGATCCTGGCATTTTCGTGATGTTTTCCACGTCTTGAGAGATCTCAATGATAGAGCCAAAATCCATGGCGACTGAAACGGTCAATACTAAATCATTTCCTTGAAATATGCAGGAGGACCCTTTGTAGCTCCCATTGTCGATAGCGTTATACGTTGGAATCGGGAGAATTGGGAAAATAAAGAATACATCGTCCGGCAGGATTAGTTTACAAGCGTCGACCAGTTCAGCTGTGGCATTATCCGGGGTGGCGGTAAATGTGCCTGTGGGGAAGATGTAAGTATCGGCCAAGATGGGGGCAGCAGTCAGGATCAAAGGAGTTGAAGAAAGACTGGATGCAGGTGGTTCAGGTGTAGCAGGCGCTGCGATTTCTACTGGAGATGATCCGGTGATATCCGGTTGAAGTTCTACAGGGGTTGGTTTTGTGGTAAGTGTGGTAGCTTCTAAAATAGGTGTTGGCTGGGTAAAGTCTTGTTCTGGGGAAATCTTGATTGTCTGGCAGGCGGACCAACCGAATGCGATCATCAAAATTAGACAGGCATAAAATGCTACCTTTTTCATAAATCCTGCCAGATTACTTTCTATTTTTAACCATTTTGGTTAGAAAGACAATTTAAATGAGAAGTACTTGCCCAGTTAGGTTATTTTGCCGCAAAGATGTTGGGGATTATCAATCATTATATAGGTAAAATGACAATTTGCATCTACCATTTTTTTTGAATAAACGGCAGGATCTCAGACAAGATGCTTTTCTGGCTTAACCTATATCTTCGGGGTCATGCTGCCAGCAGCTGTGCCATGAATGGGGTTTCTTAAGCCTTAAAATCCCCATCACCTGTATCTGATCCTGTATATTGCTCTAACAGCTTCCGGGTTGTCACCGCGATTTCCAGTAAATCCCACTCCCAATGCCTGGGGCTGATCAGCTCTGCCGACCACGAACCGTCAAAACCTGTAACCTTGACTGCTTCTACCCAATCTTCGATCGGGACGTCCCCTTCGCCTGGCAAAAAGCTGCGCAGAGCCGTCTCATCCCAGGTTTTACCCGGATCAAGCGGCCTTTTACCATCGCAGAAGTGGACGCCGTAAATCAAACCGGGGTCCAACTTGGCGACTTCCTCCGGTCGGGTCTCACCGCCCGCCCACAGGTGCCAGAAGTCGATCACCAACCCGACGTTGTCGCGGCCGGCTGCAGATATCACTTCGAGGCTTTTGGCGAGAGAATGGACCGGCGACCAGGCTACCGGTTCGAGCTGCATGCGTACCCCATGCTGCCGGCCGATATCGGCAATTTCGGCCACATTGCCTGCGGTGATCTCAAGCACCTCAGCCCATGGACGGCCCTTCAACCGGTCGAAACAAACCAGCTGCAGGGTTGGGAAGTGCAGCGTTTCAGCCGCCTGGCATAATCTTTCAGCTTCAGCTATGAGCTGCCGGTGTTCGTCAGGGGCGATACTTTCAACGTCTTTCAAGCCGTTGATGCATACCGGCTGCACTTGGTAGCGCACGAACAACGGCAGTAGATCTTCAGCCTGGTAACCCTGATCCAGGTAACGCAGTAGTTTGGTCTCTAGGATTTCATAACCGCAGTAACCGGCTTCGTGAGCGATCCGGATATCAGTACGGACATTGGCGTGAAAAGTCGCGATAGCGTGCAAAGTACTGATCATTTCTAACACTCCTCTTCAAGGTTTTCAGACCCTTTTGAGTCCATCCCTTCGCCTTTTGTTGGCGCTAAAAATCAGATAATAGTGTATCATTCTTTGAGTTTTCTCCATCCTAACAAAAAGAGGCAGATCAAAATAGCTCATGACCGTCTTATCAGCGAATGAACTTGGCGAGATCGGCATTAAAATCTTCACTGCTTGTGGAACCCCTATCGATGAAGCCAGGATTGTCGTAGACCACCTGGTGAATACCAGCCTGATGGGACTGGATTCACACGGGGTGATGCGCTTCGCACAATATGTGGACGATATCCTCAAGGGAAAAATCAATCCAGGTGCTCCTGTCACGGTCGTCAAAGAAACCCGCAGCACCGCCACGGTAGATTGCGGTTTCAATTTTGGCCAGGTTGGGGCGAAATATATGACCGAAGTCGTCTGCGATAAGGCGCGCCAGATGGACATCGCCTGTGTCGTCAGCAAAAACTGCAACCATATCGGCCGTTTAGGGGCTTACACCCAGACGATCGCCGAAAACAACCTGATTGGTATCGGCTTTTCCAACAGCTCGAAACACGGCCATTGGGTTGTCCCCTACGGCGGGCGGGCAGGGCGCCTGGCAACTAACCCGATCTCGATGAGCGCTCCGGCTGCCGGGCCACATCCGGTCGTCCTGGATATGTCGACCGCCATGGTTTCGGAAGGGAAGATTCGATCGACGATGTACCAGGGCCAATCTCTCCCCGAAGGTTTTATCCAGGATGATGCCGGCAACCAGGTCACTGACCCCCGGTTGTTCTACGGCCCACCCAAGGGCACCATCCTACCATTGGGATCGCCCTATCATGGTTATAAAGGGTTCGGTTTGAGCCTGTTTGCTGAAATCCTAGGAGGCGTGATGGCTGGAAATGCCACAGAAGAAGACCTCCCATACGTGAATGGCTTGTGCCTGATAGCGATTAATCCCGACGCTTTTGCCGGTCGGGATGTTTTTAAAAGTTTGACAGGTGAGATGGTTGACTATATGAAAAGTTCCCCACCTGCTCCAGGCCACGATGAGATCGTTCTGCCAGGGGAGTTGGATTTTAGAACCTACGATAAACGTCTTGAAGAGGGCATCCCGGTGACCGAGAGCGTCTGGAATCTCATTGTGGAAACTGCCCAAAAAGTCGGAGCGATTATTTCCTGAGGAGGGTTCGTCATGGACGCCGGGTTGGCAAGTCACACTGCTTTAATCACCGGAGGTGCCTCCGGTATTGGACTGGGAATCGCCAAATCGTTGGCAGCCGAGGGGGTGAACCTGGCTATCGCCAGCCGCAACCCTGATCCACAAGCTGTTGAGCTGCTGCGCGGTTTTGGCGTCGACGTCCTGGCAATTAAGGCCGACGTCAGCCAGGAGGATCAGGTCGTCAGAATGGTGGCCCGGGCTGTATCTCATTTTGGCCACCTGGACCACTATGTTAATAACGCCGCCTGGGAATGGCACGAGCCCGTTACCCGGATCACCACCGAAGCCTGGATGAATACGATCAATACCAACCTGTCGGCCTGCGTTTGGGCCTGCCGTGAGGTAGCCCGGCACATGGTCGAGCGCCGGCAGGGCAGCATCTTGATCGTTGGTTCGACCGCCTCGATCCATCCTCTCTATAAAGAAGGGTCATACCGTGTTAGCAAAACTGGCCTTATGGTATATGCAGAAGTCCTGGCTATTGAACTGGCACCTTACAACATCCGGGTCAACACGATTATTCCTGGTCCCTTTGTCACCCGAATTACCGCAGCCTTCTTCTCAGGTAAAAAAAGTGAGGTGCTTAAGAAGGACGTGCCTCTCAAGCGTATCGGTGACCCCGATGAAATAGGGCCGGCCGCGGTCTTGCTCCTTTCAGATAAACTCAGCAGCTACACAACCGGGGCCGAGTTGGTGATCGATGGCGGTACCCGCTTCAGACCGCACGAAATGTATACTGATGCAGAAATTCTAGAAATGAACGCTCCGGAAGAGGGGAGTGACGACCGTGATCGTTGACGCCCACGCTCATATATTTCCCAAGGTGCAGGGACTCACCGCATCTGGGCCGGTGCACGCAGCCGGTTACGGGCGGGTCAAAGTCGGCGCTGAAATCCAGCAGCTGCTTCCGCCATATCAGATTCAGACCCGTTTCACACCTGAAATGCTCATCGCCAATCTTGATTGGGCCGGGGTTGACCAGGCCGTCCTCCTCCAGGGGCCGTTCTATGGAGAATGCAACGATTACGTCCTGGATGCCCTGCAAAAATTCCCACACCGCCTCATGGGATTGGCCTACCTTGACCCCTGGGAGCAGGATGCACGTTCGTCATTTTACCGGATTAAAGAACAGAAAGCATTCAAAGGAGTCAAGCTGGAATGCTCTCAAACGACCGGTTTGACCGGCCTGCACCCTTCGGCGCAGCTTTCGCAGCCCGAAATTGCCTGGTTGTGGGATGGACTCGAGCGGAGCGAAATGGTATTGGTGCTCGATCTGGGTGCAATTGCCAGCCGGTCCTACCAGACTGAGGCAGTCCGCGTTATCGCTGCCGCCCACCCGGGCTTGAAGATCGTGATTGCTCACCTGGGCCAACCCAGGCCGGAAGCCGAGCAGCTGCCCGAAAAATGGGCCCTTTGGAAAGAGCAAATTGATCTGGGTTTGTTAGCGAATATCTGGTTCGATTGCGCAGCACTACCGGCATATTTACCGTCAGAAGAATACCCTTTTGTAACCGCTGGCAGGTACCTGCAGATGGCAGTCGATCGGATTGGACCGGCAAAAATCTTGTGGGGAAGCGACCAGCCTGGATTATTGGCACATGCCAAATTGCCGCAGCTCGTCGCCATGATCAAAACGCACATTGCCTATCTGCCCGCGCAAGAGCAGGCTCTCATCCTGGGTAAAAATGCGGAATTAGTTTATGGGAGCAAAGACTAAAGGTCTCAATTACCTGAAGGATTTCGTGTGGGTTATATTAAAGATTAAGGAATTTACATTATGCCATTTTCAGCCATCAACCATTTCAAAGCGAAGTTAAGATCGGGGCAGGTCATGCTCGGCCCAGCGGTCTCGTTTGCTGACCCGCTCGTAAGCGAAGCCCTGGCCAGTTCTTCAGACTTCATCTGGATCGACCTCGAGCATAGCGCCATGAGCCCTGAAGCCTGGTGTGGTCACCTGCTGGCATGCCGTTCTCGGGGAATCCCTGGTATCGTGCGCTTGCCTGCCGGCGGTGTGGGTTTCATCAAACCGGCTCTCGACTCGGGTGCCGACGGAATCATTATCCCCCAGGTCCGCTCGGTCGAAGAGGTCATGCAAATCGTGGCTGACTGCCGATACCCACCGCTCGGGCAGGCGTGGTTTTGGCCCGCGCGTATCGTCGGATTATTTCCGCAACGCAAACGCCGAATTCGTTGCCCAGGCCAATGAGAGCGTATTCGTGGCGGTGATGGTTGAGACCCGCGAAGCTTACGAGGCCATTGACGACCTGGTTTCTCTCCCCGGTCTCGATTCAATCGTCATTGGGCCGGCAGATCTTTCGTGGGCTTTAGGTGCCCAAGGAGCTATGGATGATTCCCGGCTGGTCCAGGCCTTCGACCGGATCATCACCAGCGCTCGAGAACATGGCTGCCTGGTGGGGTGCGGCATGGGGCCTGACCCTGATTTTGCATACCAGATGGCTCGCCGCGGGGCGCAGTGGCTCCAGGTTGGCGTGGATTGCGCCATCCTCGGGCAGGCATTCGACCAGATCCATGGTGCCTTTGATCGCCTCTGGCAGGATAAAAATGATTGAGCGGTCAGGGGAGGGCCGGGTTTTCGGGATCGGCTGCCAGTGATTTGCATCCATCATCAACCGGTTCGAGGTTACCTCCTGCGTGTAGCCAATAAGCTTCGCCTCTCCAGACAACTTTCTTCCCAAACAAACCCTCAGCCCAGATTATCGCTGATAAAAAATCACGGACCGGCAGCCAGAACAACCATTTCCGGCCAGCCTGATCCTTTGTCCAGGTGGTAACCCAAAATCCACAGGTCCATCGCAACAGCATGGATACTGCCAGAAATCCAAGAACTCCAGCCACTGAACGAAGTAGCGATAAAGAGCAGGGTCGCCAGCGGGGTGCAGAATGTGATCAGCAGTCCCAGGTAACCAGCTGACTCGCTCACCCGGTTGCAATAGGCCCAGCGCAGTTCCCTTCGCCACTGTTCCTTGAAAGAAGTAGCACCCAGGATGGTTTCAATTACGTAATCCGAAAGTTGTACCTTCAGACCCAGTTTAGAGATCCTTAAACCGATTTGGTAATCATCGGCGAGATAACTGCCAACTGCTTCAAAGCCACCCATTCTTTGCAAATCTTTTTTTCGCATAGCCAAGGTCGAACCCATGGCAAAGCGCATTTTTAAAATTTCACGACCTACCAGCATCGAAGGTAGAAATGTAACACCCATGTGGAGAGCTTCCAGGCGGGCGGTCAGTTTAACCGGGTGGACACCGCGGTAAGGGCAGGTGACCAGACCGGTCCTGGGATCGTTCAGCGGCTGTACGACACGCTTTAAATATTCGGGTTTGACGCGCATATCGCTGTCGCTCGCAACCAAAATCTCGTAACGGGCTTCTTTTGCCAGGTGCGATAATAAGCTGATCTTGCGGTTGGGGGTATCCGGTCTGGCGATGACCAAACGGATTGGCAGTTCGGGAAAATCCTTCTGCACCTGTTTGATCACGTCAATAACAGGATCATTCGGGTCGGCGACGCCGAATACCAGCTCGTAATCAGGATAATCCAGGTGGCAAAAGCTGGCGAAATTTTCATACGCTTCGACGTCGATTGCCTTAACCGGTTTGAGGATGGAAACTGGGGGGAAGGGACCGGGGTTTGGTTGCGGTTTTTCGGAAAAGAACAGCCAGACTAAAATGGCTGATGTTAGTCAGAAACACCAGCTGGCAGCAATCAAGGCGATCAAGAGATCAAAGAGGACCCGGTTAATCATGAGGTTCTGTTGTACGAATCCTTTAAATCAGTATAGCTGCACAGGTGGATGTCACAATCCTTAACCGTTTTTTGCACCAATGGGCTCGTTAAGGTCTCGAAATCCTTCCGGTTTGGCCCATTTTTCATCTGTTTGCCACCCAGGCTTGGATGGAAGTACAGCTCGATGGAAGGCAGGTTGATCTGGTGGAGCAAATAGACCACATATTCTTCTCGCATTCGCCCGGTTTCTAACACGCCAAACACGCGCTCTGTCGTCATCAGCGTAGAAGCTACTAACTGGCGGTTGCACCACGTTGAAAGGATGCCAAAAATGACACTCCACACCAATTTCAATCAAGCCCACTGCGGCTGTAACCCAGGTTGGCTGCAAGATCGTCTCGAGGAATGCGGATCCCTCTGGCGCCAAATTCTTCGGCGATAGGGAGGATCAACGGGAAAATAGTAGGGTGGATGTGTAGGTGCTGGTGCCCATCCACGTGAGATAATTTCAGGCCTATGGCGGCGAAGCGTTCGAACTGTGCCTCTATTTCGTGTTTTAATTCTTGATGGCAGGGTTTTGAGAAGAAATACTTAAAACCGGCCAGTTCAGGGCTCGCTGGGAAGTTGCCTTGATCGTCGACCAGGTGCGGGATCATCTTCGGGGGTAGCGTGGAACGCCCATCGGTCAGAACCAGGTGCAGGCCAATGCTGAACTGCGGGTTCTCCTTGGCAAAACAGATCGCTTCTTCTGTGGCAGCGCCGTTAACCATCAGGCTGGCTTCGGTTAATAATCCAAATCGGAAAGCGCGGTTAATGGCTTCGTTTATTTCCCCCGATGCTCCAAAATCATCTGCCGTCATGATCACATGCATCATTTCCCCTGCGAAAACATTCGCATCATCACGATCACTTCAGTTTTTTTTTGGATAGTTCGTGCCAGCACCAGGATCACCTTTTGGTAACCTATCCCGGATTAATGTTGTTCAGACATTATATTGGATTGATACTGGTTTTTCAATAGGAGGTGTAAATCAGAAAAAAAGAACGCTTTGGTAGACTGAAATTGGATGCGTAGGAAAGGTAGGGAATATACCCAGGAGGCGTAGAGCTTTTTTCCATCCGGTCCGCCTAGGTGGGTTAGTAAAACCCGGATTCCACGTAGCTAAATCAATGAAAAGAAAGGATTGAAGAAGAGCCCCACATTTGGTGTAAAAATAGCGTTTTATTACAAATATTGCATCAATATTCTGTCAAAATTACAAATCTTCACCCACTTTGGAAAAATTTGGGGTTGAGAGGCCAGAATTAAATTTTCACTAAATAAGTGAAACAAATTTCATTGATAGAAACGCGGTGTTAAAATTTTGAGTGAAAGAAAAAATGACGTAAGGATACTGTCGTGATCAATAAAATCGAATTTTCTGCCACAAATCTCACCTCCGATGCCGGGTTACTTCTGTGGAATTTCGGTTATACCCCGCGGAAAATGCAGCGCCCAACTTTCCAATGCTGATTTCAGATAATGAACTAGCACCTTGGTTATATCAGGAAACAAATGATCTAAGGTGGAAGGTTATATTAGGCCTGGATGTGATATAGTATATATGCATGATCTCGAATAGAAATGGCAGTATCATGTATAGGTTTTGCCCATCGTAAAATATAACTGGATATCAATTGAAAGACCTTTCCATGCCCGATAAATTAATCATACCAAAGAATGATCCTATCCCACGACCTCCAAGTTGGTTGGTCACACCTCTCTCTGTCCGGGGCTGGCCTGTATGGCTGGTCTATATTATTGCGATCATCGGCGTACTGTATATCCTCAATCCGACTGCCGGTTTCATCGAATTCATCCCTGATAACATCCCAATCATCGGAAACCTGGATGAAGGCGTCGCCTGTATCCTAATTTATGCTGGCGTGCTGGAGTTTTTCGAGGGCAGGCGGTCTCGCCAGACTCGAACACCGGTTGAGAGTAAAAATAACGAAAACCTTCCTAAATCCCCATGAACACAGTGAAAAGATCCTGGCTTTTGATCGGAATTTTCTTGTGCATTCTGGTGCTTCTGGCCAGCGCAGCGACGGTTTTGTTCGTCCGCAATACTGCCCAGCAAGTGCTAGACCCTTTACTGCAAACCAACAGTGAGCTGCGCACCCAGGTGGTCCAATTCCTTCACCCGACACCCACCATCCTTCCTGACCCAGTGACCATTATCCATGAGATCCGTGCCCTAGCCCGGCTTGAGACGATCCAGTACACTGTCGAGAAAGTCATCACCGCTGATTCAGGCCAGACCATTTTCCGACCTTTATTCGGTGACCGACTACTGTTTGTTGCCCACGGGAGAGTTATAGCAGGTTTCGATTTGGATAAGCTGTCCCAATCAGACCTGTCTATCCAGGATGGTGCATTGATAATACACCTTCCTGATCCTGAAATATTCAGCGCCAGCCTTGACAATGATAAGTCCTACGTTTTCGACCGACAGACCGGCGTCTTAACTCGCGGCCAACCAAACCTGGAAACGCTGGCACGACAGGCTGCCGAACAAGAAATCTATAAAGCTGCTGTGAATGATGGCATTCTTTCTCAAGCTATGGTTAATGGTGAAAGCTATCTCTCCCGGCTTTTGCATAATCTGGGTTTTGTCGACGTGATTTTTATCGCTTCCACACCTACTCCGATCGCCCCGTAATAATAATCCCGGGAAATTTGCCGGTTAACGAGTTTTACGGTGACTGACCAAATTGTGCAACCAGGTTCGATTCCACCACCATGGTTCCATCTACTTACGGCCCTGGTGACGGCAGCGCCAAATATTTTTCCTGGGTAATTTGAATTAAATTGATCCACTCGTGATTCTTTTTACAAGCGTGATGGTCGCTACCGTTGTTGCGCTGGGCACGACTCTCATTCGGCACGATCTGGCAAACGACCCATGGGGATAGGCCGTCGCTAATAAAGGATTGGCAATGGGCATTATTGTCGGAGTGTTGTTTTCGGTGACAGGCACAGCTTTTGGCTATAATTAATATCAGAACCAGGAGGTTTTATAACCAAAGAAAAAGCCGCACCTAAAGGTGCGCAGAGATGGCTCAATCGAGGTAGATTTGGAAAAGAATCCGGACGGCCTTGAAGTCATCCAGACTTAGGATCCATTTCGCTCCCCCGACTGTTGCTGTCCGCGTTGTCTCATTTCTGGTGATTATTCATTGCATCTGAAGCTAAGGGGAAATAGGTATAGAGTTTTTTAACATAGCTTGACAAAATGAAATGTTATAGTATTCTTGTTACAAATATTACAAATGGGCATTACGATCAGAACCCCGGTTTCTTTGTGAAATTGGGTTCTCAGAGGCCGGACAAAGAGAAGAACATCATAAATGGGGAAAGCCTCAGTCGTGATCACAGGTCCAACGATTGGAAATATGGGCAAGAATCACTTATTTAAAACGGAAGAGAAAAAGCTCAAGCCATTAAGTACTACTCAATTAGCTTTATTATCCGTCCCACTAGGCATATTAACCGGTCTGGGGGCGGTTTTTTTTCGCAGCTTGATCGCATTGTTTCATAATTTATTCTTTAGCGGGCAACTATCAATCTTTTACGATGCTACCACCCACACCCCGACCGGTTTTCTAGGTCCCTTTGTCATCCTGGTGCCGGTAATCGGCGCCGCCGGGGTTTCCTTCCTTGTTAAAATTTTGCACCGGAAGCCAAGGGGCATGGTGTTCCTGAAGTTATTGATGCTGTTTATTACAGTAAAGGAAAGATCCGGCCAATTGTCGCCCTTGTAAAATCTCTAGCCTCTGCCATGTCAATCGGCAGCGGCGGCTCCATTGGCCGAGAAGGCCCGATCATTCAAATTGGCTCATCTTTAGGTTCGACTTTAGGCCAAATTCTTCCGGTGCCTGCCTGGCAGAGAATCACGCTGATCGCTGCTGGCGCTGGTGCAGGAATTGCGGCAACCTTTAACACGCCTGTCGGCGGGGTTTTATTTGCATTGGAAATCATTGTCCACGAAGTGAGCGTTAGGACGATCGTCCCCATTGCCATTGCTACAGCGACCGGCACTTACATCGGTCGCCTATTCTTTGGGGTTCATCCCTCCTTCATCATTCCAAATTTTGAAACCCCTTACTTCCAAATTACCCAACCTCAGGTGCTCATTTTCTACGTCGGTTTAGGGTTGTTAACCGGTCTCGTATCAGTGATATTCATTCGCTCGATTTACTGGATGGAAGACTTCTTCGATAAACACATCAAGGGCAGCTACTATACCCGCCACATGCTTGGGATGCTGCTGGTTGGAATCATTATTTACGTAATGGCGGTGACCACCGGGCATTATTATGTCGAGGGAGTAGGGTATTCCACTATCCAGGATATCCTCATGAGCACAATTCTTAACCCATATCTTCTCCTTGTCCTGTTATTATTGAAACTGCTCGCTACATCACTCACCCTGGGATCTGGGGCCTCTGGAGGGATTTTTTCACCCGGCCTGTTCATCGGAGCTACCCTGGGTGGCCTTTATGGGGTTGGTTTACAGTCCATATTCCCTGGGTTGAATATCGCCCCCTCTGCATTCGCCGTGGCTGGGATGGCAGGCATCGTAGGGGGAACGACCGGCGCAGCAATGACGGCCATCGTGATGATCTTTGAAATGACCCTTGACTACAACATCATCCTCCCACTAACGATAGCCGTCGCCATCAGCTTTGAAGTACGCAAAGCGCTGTGCAGTGAAAGCATTTACACATTGAAACTTGCCCGCCGCGGCCACATCATTCCGGACGCAATGCGCAAGAATATCCACGATAATTTACGCATCGACCAGATTATGGCAGCTCCAGTTCGCCTGGTAACACCTTCCAATACGATAGATGATGTTGAAAAATCGGGGGATAAGAACGGCCATCCGACCTATTGCATTGTGAACAATGATCTCAATATAATCGGTCTCATTGCTAACCAGACTGTCTCCACATCCAAGGACCCAATCGCAAAAGATACGCTTATTTCCGACCTGCTGAACAGCAATATTATCAATAAATCTTATATAATTGTGAATGGCAATTCTCCATATCTGGATGTCCTCCAAAAGATGTACCAGATGAAGGTTTCCAACGCTTTGGTTATTGATAATTTAGGAGCGAAACTAGCTGACCATGTAATCGGTGTTGTCACGGAAGATATGATCATGCACGTTTTCGAAGAAAATTCCAATTTGTTCTCAGATACGTCCAAATAACAGGTGTCACCAATGTTTGATTTTTTCCGGGGAAAGCTAAGGATTCCGCGAGGGAAGAAACCATTCTTCGCAATCCTCAATTCCTTCAGAAGTCATTTGTTGACTCGGGCACGGAAAGACGACGTCCTCGACGAGCTGGAGCAGGCTTCTTCGCCCGGTTTTGATTACTTCTTGCTGGTCACGCTTTCGTGTATCATCGCCACCTTTGGGCTGATCACCAACTCGGCCGCAGTCATCATCGGCGCCATGCTGGTCGCACCTTTGATGAGCCCGATTCTCGGTTTGTCCCTGGCTTCGATCGCCGGTCGGCGAGTTATGTTTCAGCGCGCATTTGGTGCCCTTCTGGAAGGTGCTTTATTAGCAATCGGGCTTTCAGCCTTATTGAGCCGGGCAGCCGTCAGCCTGCCGTTGGGATTATTAGTGGAGCTTCCCCAAGAGATTTTGCTCCGCACCCACCCCTCGCTGTTCGACCTGGGAGTGGCATTGGCAGGCGGGGCTGCAGCCGCTTATGCCCTGGCCCAACCACGCCTGTCGGTTGCTTTGCCTGGGGTGGCCATTGCAACTGCACTCATGCCACCGCTCTGCACGGTGGGGATTGGCATTGCGATTTCGGACCAAAGCGTCGCATTGGGAGCCTTGCTGCTTTTCGTCACCAACGGGGTAGCAATTTCGTTTGCCGGCATCGTCGTTTTCGCAGCTTTGGGCTTCCGCCTTGCTTTCCTTGGTGAAGTGAAAAACGGCTTCTCACACAGCCTGGCAATTTCTTTGGTGCTGGTGCTGCTAACCACGGTGCCCCTTTTTGCGGTTACGCTCAATGTCGTTAGCCAGGTATCATTAGATCGTGAAGTACGCCAGGCGGTATCGGCTCAAATAATGACCCTTTCGAACCCTCAATTGGTTGATATCTCGACGTCTCCCAGTGGGAAAGGGCTGCTTCTGATCGTGACAGTGCGCACATCGCAGCAGCCCAGTTACGAGCAAGTCGTTGCGATGCAAAAAGAGATCGCCTCGCAGCTCCAACGTACGATTGCCCTTCGCTTGATTATCGTGCCGACCACCAATCTTGACCCGCTTATCCCTCCTACGCCAACCCGTACAGCTACACCGGGGCCATCTTTGACACCTACCTTGACGCCAACGAATACAGCAACATTAACACCCACATCGACCAGTACGGCTACCCCAACCTCCACCAATACTCCAACTGAAACGTCAACCGCCACCCCGACCTCCACACCAACACCTGTGGTTGCCTTGATCGAGAACACCGGTGGACTGGGCATTTACCTGCGCGAGCAGCCTTTAGGAACGATCATCGCAGCTCTCCCTGAAGGATCGCCTGTCCAAATTCTCTACCGGCGGGAGACCGTCAATAACCTTGAGTGGATCGAAGTGCGCGACCTTTTTGGGCGAGTCGGCTGGATACCAGCAGATTTCTTATACATCAAACCCTGAACGATGGTTTTCCCAGGGTTTTGCATTTCTCCAACACCTTTCAAGTTTAACCGATTGGCTTCAATTGTTAACAAATTTGTCGCCGAAGAAGAACTTCTGGATATTGGCGACCAATTCTCCGCCCAAGATCAATATAGTCGCCATGATCCAGATCCAAAAAATTAGGATGATAATCGTCGCAATGGATCCATACACCAGGCTGTAATGGGCAAAATTCTTGAGGTACACCACAAAAAGAGAGCGGGCGGCGATAAACAGGACAGTCGAAAAAAACGCGCCGCCGGCAGCTGCCTGCCATTCAACCTTGCGTACGGGAACGTACCTGTATAGGATGAAAAATGCCAGAAAAAGTAGGAGGCTGAAGACAGTTCCCAACAATAACGAGACGATTATTTGGGTATTGGGGAGAATTAAACCCAATTCGTTTCCAATGAAATTGACGACATATTGGGCAATATAGGCGACGACGAAAAGCAGGGCGATTCCCAGCAGCATGATGAATTTGAACAGCGTGCCTTTAACCAATCCAAATTGCGTATCGACGTTGTAGGCGATATTCAATGCGGTGTGGATACTGGCAAAAACGCCGGTTCCACTCCACAGCAGAGATATGAGCGAGATAATGCTTGCTGTTCCTCTGGAATGGATTAAATTGGTTACGATGCTGTCTATCTGGCTGAGATCAATTGGCATGAATTTCCCTAGTTCGCTGGTGATCTGTTTCACCGCCCACTCTGGACTGGCGACATAAGCCATAATGCTTATGGTAGCTAATAAGAGCGGGAAGATCGAAAGAAGGCTGTAATAAGAAATAGCAGCAGCCCATTGCGTGCCTTGATCTTTTGAAAAATCCTTAACCGTATTAATTACAGTATCGACAAACTTTTTCATCCAGGAATTTTTCGATCCGGCTTTCTCTTTTTGGTTTGAGTGATCGTTTTCAACTGATTCCACCGCTAATCTCCATTCTATCGTTGGGTACTTCACCCCCATAAATCTTCGCATCTGAAACAAAATGATAAAACCATTTACATTTTATCAGATACCGTTTATACTTCACGGAATTTAATTTCCCCCTTGAATTATCCAATTTAGGGATGGAGTGATTTCGGGTTATGTTGCTGAAAGCGGTGGCTGGACAACTTCTGAATTTTATGCTTGGCCCCACTCGGCGTTAGCCTTACACGACTGACGCCTCACTTCTTGTTCCCAGCACCTGGTCTGGTGCTCTTCTTCTATATCCATTTCCATAATCAATCATTATTTAAAGACTTGCAGGTAAACCGGTAGGAGGATGCGATGAGACCCATCCGAACAGATGTTAAAGACGAATTCCCTTATGGCCCAGAAAGAGGCGCTTGTGCGATTTACATGAGTGCTCGGAAACAGGGCCAGAGTACGTTTGGTACCTTGAAACGCGCCTTAGGGGCCCTGGTGCAAATGGGGCATCGAACCGGTTTTGTAAATGGTGAGGGCGACGGCGCTGGAGTCCAAACCGACATCCCTCGCCGATTATGGACCAAGAAACTCAGCCAGATTGGCTTACCATCCTACCTGGCCACCCAACCCGGGTTTTGGGTAGGGCATCTCTTCATCCCCCCGGCACAATCGTTTGAACGCCAACGCGAAGCGATATCCTCTTGTTTCGCCCAACAGGGTTTGGGGATGCTTATCAATCAACCCGGCCGCGTCCGTCCGGAGGCTCTAGGCCAGAACGCCCGCATCGATCCACCTACATTCTGGCAGATTGCCGGCTACAGCGATGCTCAGGATGTTGAAGAGCGCCTGCTGTCCGTTCAAATAGAGCTCGAGAGCAGACATCCATTCCATTTTTCTTCCTTGAGCTCTCACACCGTCGTTTACAAGATCAGGGGTTCGGTTGAATGCCTCTCACGCTATTATCCTGACCTTCAGGACCGCAATTATGATACGTCTATGGTTTTGTCACATGCCCGCTATTCAACTAACACTGTCTCAAGTTTCGAACGGGCTCAACCTTTTGGGATCATCGGTCACAATGGTGAAATTAATACCATTAACCGTTTCCGCCGGGAAGCCAACCAGATCGGCGTCGTTTTACCCGAAAATGGGTCTGACTCTCAGGATGTAGACCGTGCCTTGCATACCCTTTGCGTTCGCTACGGATTGAACCTGATCGAAGCCCTGGAGACGGTTTTTCCACCTACGCCTTACGAGTTAAGCCAATTTCCGGCCGACCTGCGGGCCGTGTATAGCCGCATCCGTCAATCCTTCGGGCCGTATGCCCAGGGGCCAGCCGGAATTGTTGCCCGTTACGGCAATGATATCGTTGCTTCGGTCGATGCCCTGGGTTTGCGTCCCTTATGGTTCGTGGAGACTGAAAAAGAATATATTTTTAGCTCCGAGCGAGGAGCTATCCCTTTGGAGATCATGGTAAGTGATCCGCACCCGTTTGCTCCAGGTGAAAAGATGGCTATCAACTTCCATCGCGGTGAAAAGGCTTCCGTTCTGAGTCATGCCATGATCCGCCAGCAGGTGATGACCCAGATGTACCAGAGAGAAGCACCACAGCTTGCCAGTCTGTATTGGACCGGCTGGGAAAACGGTCGGGCAAAACTGGATCCGATTGCCAGGAGGCGTCTCGACAACCAGGTCGGACAAATCCCAATTAAACTGCAGCGAACAGATTCTCCTGCGGAAATTGGACCAGATCAGCAGTTCGCAGTCGAGGTTCCCTGGAAAAAAGCCGATCAGCGCCAGACGTTTGGGCTGGCTTCTTTAGCGGCAAATGGATGGCAGCTCGAGCATTTGCGAGATCTTGCAGCTTACACCGCTGCAGATAACCAAGATTTGGTTTGTTCACTGGGCTACGATGGGCCGCTGGCAGCTTTGGCCCAAAACCGGGTCAACCTGGCAGATTATTATAAAGAGTTGGTGGCAGTGGTCACCAACCCTGCTATAGACCAGGCTCGTGAGAGTGAAGTGTTTTCTACTAGCTCCTTGCTTGGAGCCAGCCCTGAGATAGGACAAGCGCCAGATTCAAGCGATCTTTTGGTCGTGGTTGAAATCCCTATTTTGCTTGGCGGCCTTCCGGGCCAGATACTGCAAGAAGTAAATGAGTCAATCGCTGCTGAATTTGGAACATTAACGATCGAACAAGCAATCGCCAAATTTGGTGGGAAGACACATTTCCTGGCCTTAGGATTGCTTGAGGGTGAGACCACCCAGGCGGCAGTCGAACGCTTATCACAACAAGCTGTGGAAAAAGTACAGTCTGGGGTGATGTGCCTGGTGCTGGATGACTCGATGGTAACCACCGGCATTGGCAGATGGCTGGATCCCCACCTGGCCACGGCTGCCGTAGACGAAGCGTTGCGGAAAGCCGGTGCTGATCAAAACTTGCGCCGAAGAGTTGGAGTCATCGTACGCAGTGCCAGCATCCGCACCCTGCACGATATTGCTTTACTCTGTGGCTTTGGGGCAGATGCGATCAATCCCTATATTTTTACCGGCCTAAGTCTAAAATTTGATCAAGGCGGTATAAGTCCAGAAGAAAGTGAAATCGTTCTCCGGCGGTTGGTGCAAAACATCAAGACCGGCCTGGAAAAAGTAATATCGACCATGGGATGTCACGAACTCCGGGGCTATGGCAGGGTGTGCAGTTCGATCGGTCTGTCTCCTGGATTGGCTGCCGTCATGAAGAGTCCTAATTATTTTGGGAGTGAAAACTGTGGGTTGTCCTGGGCACGCCTGGATCAGGATTCGGCCGATCGGCGAGAGCTTTTTACGGCTGCCGCTGAAGGGCTGCGTCTACCCCGCCAGGAACGCTTCTACCCCAAATTCTGGAAAAAAGTTGCGGCTTATGCCGCTTCTGAAACAGGGTATGCTGATCTGCGCAAGACCTACCAAACTCTGTCTGAACAAATGCCGGTTGCCTTGCGCCATCTGATCGCCATCAAACATGTTACCGACGTTATCGATCCAACAGATGTCGATTTGACTGTCCACGAATATAATTTGCCCCTGGTGATCGATGCCATGTCTTTCGGTTCTCAAGGTGAATTATCCTATAAAGCCTACGCTCAAGCGGCATCCCAATTGAATATTATATGTATCAACGGTGAAGGGGGAGAGCTGCCGGAAATGATGGGGCTGTATCGCAAGAACCGCGGCCAGCAAATTGCTTCCGGACGTTTTGGGGTCAATGCTGAATTTCTTAATTCGGCTGCTGTGCTCGAGATAAAGATCGGGCAAGGCGCAAAACCCGGTGAAGGCGGCATGCTGCCCGGCTTTAAGATTACACCCCAGGTTGCCAGCGCTCGCAAGACGCCGCCTAATGTCACCCTGTTATCGCCATCAAACAACCACGATCTCTATTCGATCGAAGACCTGGCGCAGCTCATCGAGGAGCTGCGTATGGTCAACCCTCAAGCCAGGATCTCTGTTAAAGTCCCGGTCGTCCCTGGAATTGGCGTCATCGCCGTCGGGATTGCCAAGGCGGGGGCAGATATTATCAATCTGAGTGGCTACGACGGCGGTACCGGAGCTGCCCGCAAACATTCGATCCAATATGTCGGCTTGCCGGCCGAGATCGGGGTGATCCAATCTCACCGGGCTTTGATCGACGCTGGAATCCGCCACAAGGTCGAGATCTGGTGTAACGGCGGCATGAAGACCGGGGAAGACGTGGTCAAAATGATCTTGCTGGGGGCTAACCGGGTTGGTTTCGCCACCATGGCTATGGTTGCCATCGGCTGTTCGATCTGCCGGCGCTGCGACCGAGGGAACTGTTCTTTCGGTATTGCCACCCAGGTAAAAACCAGAGAGGAGGCTGCCGAGAAGGGAATAAAGGGCTTCGTTCCCCTTGAGCTCTCCAAATCTGTAGACCGACTCGTACGCCTGTTTAAAGGCATCGGTGAAGAAGTGCGTGGATTAACCGCACAACTGGGTGAAACCCACCTGCAGAGCCTGGTAGGTAGGGCCGACTTGTTGGAGCAGCTTCTGGGGAAAGACCGAGTCGACCTCCAAACGATGTTCGAGCCGGCACCAATCAAGGCTCGTCCCGCCCTGGAACCCGGAGTTGGCATCTTGCTCATCCGACCTCGAAACAGCCTGACGAGCATATCGAGTGAATTGATTGTCAATACGATCTTGGGCGATGAAAAAGAAGTAACTTATCAGGATACGGTCATGGCATACGACCGTGCCCTGGGTGCGCGGCTTGCTGGTGAATTGGTGCGCAATCCGCAGCTTACCAGGCAGATCGACTGTTTGCACCTTCGCTTCGGACCATCATCGCTGGCTGGGAATGGCTTCGCGGCCTGGATAAGTGATCAGATTGACATCCTCATCGAAGGTGGCGCCCAGGATGGGGTCGCCAAAGGCGCTGCCGGTGGTCGCGTAGCGGTTATGAAGGGGATCAACCACGAAGGCATGCGCATAGATGGCAGCGTCGGCAAGAGTTTCGCATATGGCGCTCAAAATGGAGTTTTTATCGTTCAGGGTAATGCCGATTCACGGGCATGCGTACGTTTATCCGGTGCTGACGTTGTCCTGGGCGGAGAGATCTCTTCATTAATTGATGATAGTAAAGGCGATATCGGCGCAAACGCTAATCTCAAAGGGTTTGCCTGTGAGTATATGACCTGCGGAAATGTGGTTATTCTGGGTGACCCGGGCCCTTATGCTTTTTCCGGAATGACCGGCGGCCAGGTGTTCCAGATGCTCAATCCGGTGCTGGGTTTCGATCAGCAAGCCCTTCAACGGCGCCTGGCCCAAGGCGCCAATGTCGCCATCCTGCCCATCGATCTAGACGATCTGGCTACTGTGCGAGGTTTATTGGGGCATTACATCGAAGCTTTGGAACAGACTTACCAGTACGATGCCGCCGAACACATCCGCTCGTTGTGTGACGAAGATACCCTCTTCAACCGTTTCCTTAAAGTTATCCCTATCCCGGTTGAATCAGAACTGGCCGTTCAAAGATCCAGCATAACCAGTCAGCTCGACGTAACCCTGGCCGGAAATGACCTGACCTGATCGTTCTCCAGTGATTTTGACCGCCCCTTCCCAATAAGCAACGGCAAGGTTTAACTCCTGGTTGGGCAGGTAAGGCTGTATCTGTAAGGTCAATCCCAAAGAGGGGACACTCACGGTCCAGGCTGAAGGATATTCGGCTCCGGTGGTTGGGCTTTTCCAGGTCGAATTCACCTGAATGGTGAAGTCATTCAGCTTCAAGTAGGTCGTTTTGTCATCTTTCGCAACGAATGTCCCGGAAGAATAGGGGCTGGGGGAGCCATCTTGAAGGCGCAGGTGGTAGAGCATTAACTCGCTGCCGTCGCCCATTTGCAACCCAAACCAATCCCAGCCAACCTCGTTTCCCGAGAGGGCGGTGGTGCTGAATTCGTGGTCCATCCAGGTCGAACCTTGGACGGCATAAGTCTGGCTGTCGATGGTAACGGTGCCGCTGGCCTCGAGCAGGGGTTGGCTGAAATAATAAGAGGCATTCCCTACACCAGGCCCTTTCTGGCTGTAGCCAGCGATGCCTTCCAGCACCGGTCCTTTGATGTCAAGCAATTTCAAATCAATAGCAATATTGGATTGGGCTGCTGCCAGCAGGTAGCTGTCTTTTCCGCTGGCGGCGACGCTCCAGTTATCCAACCAGACCTGGTAATCAGGGGCTGATTGTGCCCCAGCCAGGCCGGCTGCGCCGCGCTCGAGTTTTTGATAGGCGTAAAAATGGCTGGCGGAAACGTCGGTGAGTGTAAGATGGGCCATGTAGACCTGGTTTGTAGCCCAATCAGATGGTCTAGCGACAGTTTGCGCAGGTGGGAGCAGACCGCGGCGGAAGAATGTCAGCTCGAAACCGAAATGGCGGCCCGAGGCTGTCTCGAGATTGCCGGTGTAATACCACCACTCGGTCTGGTAATCAAGGTGGGGTCCAAAGTCGGCTGGAAATGAAAATTGGCGAGGACCATCGGCTCGCTTAAATCCCACCGGGCTCGTCTCGGGGAGCCCCACCACTGCAGCTTGCGCAGTTTGAGATGGATGAGGTAAAGCCTTAGCCAATAAAAATGCCAGGCTTCCGATGAGGACGATGATCAGAAAAAAAGGAAGAATTCTCCTGGATTTATTCATAGCGAATCGCCTCTGCTGCCATGAGACGTCCCAAGCGGAAAGCAGGATAGATCCCCGCCAGAAGGGCTGCTGCCAGGGCGACAGCCAGGGCTTGCCCAAACGGACCGGGAGTAATGACCATCTGGATCGTCCAACCGAAGGACCGCCGGTTGATGATGTAAATGAGGATCAGCGAGAGCGCAAATCCGGTTGGCATTGCCAACAAACCTGCCGCAGCACCCATCAACCCGGTTTCGAGCATTTCCATTCCAAATAATTGGCGCACCGTCAAGCCGATGGCGCGCAAGATGCCAAATTCGCGCTGCCTTTCGATCTGAAGCAGCATCAATGCGCTTAACACGCCCGCAAAGGCCACAACAGTTGCGAGCAGCTGCAGGGCCGCGGTGATAGCAAAGGTCCGGTCAAACACAGCCAGGGCGTCCTGGCGTAACACAGAGGTGGGGCGTACCTGAAGCTGTTGAATGGGCGTCAGGGCACCCTGGAGCAGGCTTGTCTCCTGGCTGACGTCCACGCCTGGTAAAAGCTGCAGACCTACCGCAGTGACCAGGTTGTCGTCCCATATTCGCCGGTAAACTTCGAGAGACATGGTGATAATACCTGCGCTGGATGAATAATCGTAGTAAATGCCGGCAATAGAAAATGATTTCAGGCCTTGCGGGGTGTAAAGATCGATAGAGTGGGATTGGCGCGAAAGATTCAGGCGGTAGGCAAGCGGCTGAGAGATAATCACCGACCCGGATTGCAAAGCATGCCAGACCTGGGCTTTAGGGATGTTCAGTGAATAAAAGGAACGTTCCTGGCCGAGGAGAGTATCGTTTGTTGCTGCCACTCTAATCGTGCCACCCGGCGAATTGATTTCGGTTGTCCTTAGCAAATTGACTTGCGAAACTCCAGGAAAGCTTGTTAAGCGCGTCAGTATCCTGGGATCGATCGAATTTACCGGAGAGGTGCCGGTGAAAGAAGGGGCGGAGATATAAATGTCATTTTGCAAGGTCTGGGCAAGCCAGACGACGACAGTATTCCTGAAGCTGCCTACCATCAAGCTAACACCGATGATCACCGAAACAGCAACCATCAATGCGGCGACTGCTACAGACGTTCGACTAAGTGAGCTTACCACGTTGCGTGGGGCCATCCTTCCTGAAATTCCAAATAACCGGTGTGTGGCAGGGTTGACCAACCAAGCAAAAGCTTTCAAACCAAGCGCCGCAAAAAGGGCAAAGCCAAGCACCACGGCCAGGGTTGCGCTAAATCCTGAAACCAGATCGTGCAAAGGCAGCAAGAAGGAAAGACCTCCGCCAACGATCAGGAAAAGACCAGTCCAGGCTGCCTTGTAGGCGGTCTTGTGGGCGCTGCTTTCCAGGGATGAGCGGGTCATGGCAACCCTGGGTGGGACGGTCGAGGCTTCGTACGCAGGAGGGATCACAGTGAGAATGGTCGCAACCAATCCCGCTAGCCCGCCTTTCACCAGGCTGGCTGTAGAGATGGTCACCTGGCGCACCGTGGTTGTGAAATACAAGTCGTTGACAGTTTGAAGGACCATCTTGATCGTGAATTGGCTCATCCAAATCCCCAGGAGGACGCCTAACAGCGCGCCGCAGATTCCGGCGATGACAGCCTCCCCCAATACGAGCGCAAAGATTTCCCGGCGGGTCATCCCCAGACTGCGCAGCGTACCTAACAATCCCCTGCGCTGCACGACCGAAAAGGTCATCGTGTTATAGATCAGGAACAATCCAACCACCAATGCCAGCAAGCTTAGAGCGGTCAGGTTTACCTGAAATGCTGAAGTCAACTGCGCCAGGCCATCCTGGCTGGTACCGGCTGCTTCCAGATGATCGCCAGGAGGCAAGGCGGAAGTGATCTGCTGTCTGATGACCTCGTTCCCCGGCGGGAGGATCAGGTCGATCCGATCCAGCCAGCCTTCTCTGTTGGTGAGATCTTGAGCGGTAGCGATATCCGCCAAAATAACCCCATCGAGGGTCAGCTTGTCCAGATTGCTGCCAGGGGTGATGATTCCGGCTACGAAAGCGTTTTTTTGGTTTCCGCCGATCTCGAGCATCAGCGGGTCGCCGACTTCCAGGCGGAACCGGGCTGCGACGCTGGATGAAAGGAAGATCGCCCCCGGTTTGCGTTAAGAAGCTGTGAGCTGAGCGGGTGGAACCCCCGCTCCGGAAGCAAAGTAATCATTGAACGGTGCTTCAGCAAATGGATCGATTCCAAGCAAGCGAAACGGTAAATCCCCCAGGTTAGGTGAAGAGATGGTTTCGTCGATGATTGGAGCGATATCAACCAGGTCGGTATTGCGCCGCAGGTCGACATATACCCTTTGGTCGATGCCTTGCGGTCCTCCCACAATCACGTCGGTAGCGCGTCCTGCGACCGTTTCAGCGCTCAACTTGAAGGCCTGGTTGGCGTTTGCATTGGCCAGGTCAATCGCAACGACTATCGCAACTCCAAGGGTAATGCCAATAACCATTAATATGCTTTGCCAGGCATGCCTGAGCAGGTATTTCGTGCCAATCCTGGCGAGAAGCCTAACCGGAAATTTCATGCCGGCTTTCCGAGCAGTTTCCCTTCTCGCAAATAAAAAACCCGGTCGCTGGATTCCGCTGCATCCGGGTTGTGGGTGACGAGGATCAGGTTCTTACCGGCCTGGCGCGTCAACCGGTCGAGCAGCGCCATTACCTGCTTACCGGTCTCCTCGTCGAGGTTTCCGGTGGGTTCGTCGGCAAGCAGCAGAGCCGGGTCATGCACCAGGGCGCGGGCGATCGCCACCCTTTGCTGTTCGCCACCGGACAACCGGTCCGGATAGGCTCTGGCTCGCCCGTCCAGGCCGACCAGTTCGAGCAGTTCCTTCGCCTTCTGTTTTCCATGTTGATCGAGGCGCTGGTTCAGCTCGAGCGGTAAGGTGATGTTTTCCCAGACTGTCAGGGTTGAAATCAGGTTGAAGAATTGAAAGACAAAGCCTATGTTCTGGCGTCTGAACAACGTCCGGCGGCGGTCATCCATCGCCGTCAGATCGGTTCCATTCATTCGGATGATCCCGGCATCTGGTAGATCGATCCCGCTGATCAGGTTTAATAAAGTTGTTTTTCCACTGCCGCTCTTCCCTAAGATTGAAACAAGCTCTCCCTGGCATATCTCGATAGTGACGTTTCTCAGCACATCTCGGATGCGGTCGCCTTCAGAATAATGTTTGGTGATGTTTTCCAGGCTGAGGAAAACATGGCTGCGGTCCTGATTAAAGGACATTGCGGTCGATCGAGCCTGTCCCTGGGGATATTTTCTGTTGGTGGCGCTTTTCCAATTCAACTCTGATATCTTCTGGTTTTACACCCTTTGCCGCCAGAAGCACGAGTAAGTGGTAAGCCAGGTCAGCTACCTCTTCGGTTAACCGCTGGTTTGTTTGCCCTTTGGCAGCCAATATGATTTCGATGGCTTCTTCTCCCACCTTTTTAATGATTTCATCTTCACCCTGGGTGAACAGACTGGTCGTGTAAGACCTGGCAGAGGGATGATCGCGCCGGTCACAGATAATTTTGTATAAGTCATCAAGGTTCATATCACTAGATCTCGCAGTTCAGTTAGAAATTGACCGGTAAAAACAGGTAATATTCCCGGTATGGCAGGCAGGCCCTGCTGGATTTACCCGGATCAATAACGCGTCGAGGTCGCAATCAATGCTGATATCGACGATATATTGGATATTACCAGAAGTCTCACCTTTATGCCAGAGCTTTCCACGGCTGCGCGACCAGAAATAGGTCTCTCCCCGTTCCAGCGTCAGGTGATAAGCTTCTTCATTCATATATGCCAACATGAGCACCTGGTTTGTGGCTGCATCCTGGACGATAGCCGCGACCAATCCAGCCTGGTCATAATGGGGTTCCAATTTAGCGGTCATGATAATCTTCCTGCCTTAATGCCGGCCTGATGGGGATGTTGCAACCTGCAAGATAAGCTTTCAAGTTTGGAATAGATAGGATGCCATCGTGGAATAATGAAGCCGCCAGAGCGGCATCCGCTCCGGCTTCTTTCAGAACTTCGGCGAAATGCTCCAACTTTCCGGCTCCGCCCGAGGCGATAACCGGTACTGAGACGGCTTCAACCACCTTGCGGGTGAGTTCGATATCATAGCCTGCCAGGGTGCCGTCGGCGTCCATGCTGGTTAGCAGTATCTCGCCGGCTCCTCTTGATACACCTTCTTGTGCCCATTCGATCGCATCCATACCGGTCGGGGTTCTCCCGCCATCCACGAAGACTTCCCATCGGGTATCTACTGCGCCTGCTTCTTTCGTTACCGGTGACCGGCGAGCGTCAATCGCCAGGACGATGCATTGGCTGCCGAACCTATCCGCGCCTGCCGAAATGATCTCGGGATGGCGAACAGCTGAAGAGTTGACGCTGACTTTATCGGCTCCGGCCAGCAGTAAGCGGCGCATATCCTCGACCGTGCGAATGCCGCCTCCAACCGCCAGGGGCATGAATACCTGGTCTGCAACTCGCCGGACGGTATCGATTACAATTGAGCGTCCTTCGGGCGTTGCCGAGATATCCAGGAACACCAGCTCGTCCGCTCCGGCAGCATCGTACAGACGGGCCTGTTCGACCGGGTCCCCGGCATCACGCAAGTTTAAAAAATGGATGCCTTTGACAACCCGGCCATTGGCTATGTCCAGGCAAGGGATGATACGTTTAGCTAACATTTTGTTCGAACAACTCCTTGGGATCGATAGCGCCTTCATACAGCGCTTTCCCGGCGATCGCCCCTGCCAGGTCGGCTTCGCGCGCTGCCAGGATGTCAGCCAGGTTGCGAACTCCTCCGGAAGCGATGACCTTCAAATGGGTGGAATGGGCCAGGTTGATGGTATCTGCCAGGTTCAATCCGGTCTGCATTCCATCCCGGCTGATATCGGTGAACACCAGCCACTCTAACCCGGCTTGCTCGAGCCGGGCGGCTTGCGTCACGACCGAAGTCTGAGACGAAGTTTGCCAACCGTGTACCTGCACCAGGCCACCCCGACCATCCAGGCTGGCACCAATCCGTTCTGGGCCATAATCGCGGACCAGCTCCCCGATTAATTCAGGTTGTTCCAGCGCCAGAGTGCCGAGTATCACCCGCTGCACCACTCCGCTGGCGAGCAGAGCTTCGATTGCCTGGAGCGTACGCAACCCTCCCCCATATTGGATGCTAGCCTGGTAATCGCTGGCGATCGAAGCGATGGCTTCTACTGCTTCCTGGTTAGCCTGTTTTGCTTCGGAGAAAGCGCCATCGAGGTTGACGACGTGCAGCCAGCGGCTTCCTGCCTGCAGCCATCTTTCGGCCACAGCTTTTGGGTCGGAAGAGTACGTTTTCTGTTGGTTTGGATCGCCCTCTTGCAAGCGGACGACCTGGCCGTGGCGCAGATCTATTGCCGGGAATACGGTAAACGCGCTCATCACAGCCTCATGAAGTTCTGCAATAGTTTAAGCCCGGTCTGCTGGCTTTTCTCGGGGTGGAACTGCACGCCGAAAAGATTGGCGCGCTGTACGACCGAAGTGAATTCGATGCAGTAATCTGTAATAGCGACCGTGTCTTCGCTGAGACCAGGTTGGCAGTAATAGGAATGGTTGAAATAAGCATAATTTCCGCTTCCAATTCCTTCCATCAAAGGCGACATGTGAGCGTCGATCTGCCACAGCTGGTTCCAACCGGTGTGAGGAATTTTGTAACCGCTCCGGCTTTCAAAGCGGCGTACTTTTCCAGGGAGCAAGCCCAAGCCTGGATGCTCTCCCATCTCCACACTGGTCTCGAATAAAGCTTGCATGCCAACGCATATTCCGAGGAAAGGGTCGCCCCGGTCGATGGCTGTTCGCAACGTTTCCTCAAGGTTTCGTTGGCGCAGGCCTTCCACAAATCTTGCAAAGGATCCTACCCCGGGTAATATCACCCGTCCCGGTTTTGAAAGGTCAGCCGGGTTGTCGCTGACTTTAATATCAAATCCCTGGCTGATCAATGCATGGTAAACGGAATGCAAATTGCCGGTTCCGGCGTCGATCAATACTGCAGTACGGTTAGATGCCATCAATATCTGGAGCCTTAGAATAATATGCCTTTGCTGGAAGGGAGGGTTCCGGTCCGGCGAGGGTCGATCCGGCTGGCGCTGGAGAGTGCTCGCCCAAAAGCCTTGAACAACGCCTCGACCTGGTGGTGGTCGTCGCGGCCGTAAAGCAGGCTTGCGTGTAGATTACAGCGGCACTGGTTGGCGAAGCTTTCCAGGAAATGAGGAAATAGCGAAGCCGGGATCCCACCAGTTTCGGGGTTATGCCATGTTCCTGCAAAAATGGTGTAAGGTCGCCCAGAAAAATCGATGACGACCTTCGCCAGGCTTTCATCCATGGGGCACTCTGCCGCAGCCATCCGCACGGTGCCTGCCCGGTTGCCCAGCGATTCTGAAAATGCCTGTCCTAATGCCAGGGCTACGTCTTCGACAGTGTGATGTGGATCGACCTGCAAATCACCTTGAGCAGAGACCTCCAAATCGAAAAGCCCGTGGACCGAAACCTGGGTGAGCATATGGTCCAGAAAAGGCAAACCGGTATCGATTCGGTGCTGACCTGTGCCGTCGAGATTGAGCGATATTTCAACACTCGTTTCAGCTGTTCCCCGGCTGATGTGGCTTACCCTGGGAGCGGCCGCCTGGGCTGCACCAGGTTGGATTGGGCTTGCTACCGGCCAGGGGTAATCCATCTGACGCCTGATTTTTTCAGCTGCTTGCTCGCCGGCCAGTTTTCGGCAGAGATAAAGACCCAAATCGAGCCCAGCTGTAACGCCGGCGGACGAAATAATGCATCCATCTTCGACCAGGCGGGTATTCAGCACGGTTACGCCCAATCGTTCAAGCTCTTGCCTGGCATTCGGGTGGGTCGCTGCAGTTTTTCCTTCCAGAAACCCAGCGGCGCCCAGCAGCAGAGCCCCTGTACAGACCGAAGCCAACTCAGGCACTTTTGCCGCGGATCTTAACCAATCAACAAATGGCCCGGGTTGGGTGAGGGCGCGGCCGCCAGGCCCTCCGGGAACGACGACCAGATCGTATCCTTCGAGAGACTCCCCAACCCGGTCTGGAGTCAGTGCCAATCCTTGAGAGTCTTTGACCGGTGTCGAAAAAGCGCAGATATCCCAGCTCAGGTCAGGAATGAAACCCATACTTTTCAACCGGGTCAGGGGATCATAAACGCCGACGAAATCTAGCAAGGTCATTCCATCATAAACAATGAATGCGATTTTCATGGTCATCGTATGTCCTTCTTGAAAAACGGTTCTACCATTTATTCTTTCAATGCAGCTTGTGGCTGCCTTTTCAGCTCTTTCAAGGCCGAAAGCAAAACTGTGTGGTGTTCGGGCTTGCCGGCGCTGATGCGGATGTAATCTTGAAGCAAGGGGGTATGATAGTAGCGGATGAGGATTCCTTGTTCCATCAATGCTGATTTCAATTTAGCAGCCGAAAGTGGTTCTAGAACCCGGCACAGAATGAAATTGGCCTGGGATGGATAAGGCTGCAGATAAGGAATTTCCTCAAGGTCGGACATCAGGTTATTCCGCTCGCGCCTGAGTTGGGCAACGTTTTCAGCCAGGTAATCCAGGTCCGCCAGTGAGGCTACCGCTGCGACACTTGCCGCCACATTGACGTTATAAGGCTGCTTGACCTTCCACAGGACCGGCATGATCCAGTCTGGAAAAGCCCCGTAGCCAACACGTAATCCTGCCAGTCCAGCCCATTTGCTGAAAGTTCGCAGCACGACCAGGTTTTCACGCTGGACAGTTTGTGCCAGGTGGGTCATCTTTTCTCCCAGTCGCCCGCCTTGATCGCAAAATTCAATGTAAGCCTCGTCAATGACGACCAATGCCGGTAGGTCCAGGAGCGCATCTATTTCAGGCCTGGTCGGAAAACGCCCATCCGGGTTATTGGGGGCGGTTACGAAAATCACCTCAGGATGGTAGCGTTCGGTTGCTTTTTGGATTGCGGGGATATCGAGCGAGAAATCTGCCAGCCTGGGAATTTCGATCAGCTTTCCACCGTTGACGCCGGTATCGAAACTGTACATGCCGAAAGTTGGTGGGCAGTTAATTACTGCGTCGCCCGGTTTGAGCATCACCCGCAAAATGAGGTCGATCAGTTCGTCTGCTCCCGAACCGGCCATCAGATTTTGTTCAGGAATTCCGGTGAAATCTGCCAGCGCGGCTCGTAAAATCCGGCTTTCAGGGTCGGGGTAAATATGCGGATATGCGAGTCCGGCTAGAGCCTCCCTTGCCAGGGGAGATGGGCCGTAAGGGTTTTCGTTGGCATCCAGCTTGATGATTTCGGCGCTAGGGCGTCCCAGGCGGGCGGATAATACCTCGAATGGCTCGATTGGAGTGTAGGGAGCGAAGTGACCGAAGCGGGCGGAGATCTCTTGCGGCGTGCTCATGATATTCTTGCCCTCGCGGCTGCGGCGTGGGCACTTAACCCCTCACACGACGCCAGGGTTGCCGCAATGGGGGCGATTTGCCGGGTGGTAGCGGGGTCGAGGGCGATCAAGCTAACCAGGTGGACGAAATCCAGTACATTCAAAGGTGAAGCAAAACGGGCCGATCCTCCGGTTGGCATTACATGGCTGGGTCCGGCAACGTAATCGCCCAGCACCTCGAACGAATTCTCACCCACGAAGATCCCACCGGCCGCCGTGATTTTCTCAACCCAATTCCAGGGGTCAGCGACAGACAGGCACAGATGTTCGGGGGCATATTGATTGGCGAGCTGGATGGCTTCATCAATTGAAGAAGTCAGCACTGCGCCTGAGCGATTCGCCAGAGCAGCCGAGATGATACCGCTCCGGCTGAGGTGTTCGACCTGCTGAGTTATTCCTTCTCTGACCTGAGAAATCAATCGGGCTGAGGGTGATAACAATATGGCCGCCGCCAGAGGGTCGTGTTCAGCCTGGGCCAGCAGGTCGGCTGCGACCCAGGTAGGGTTGGCTGAACTCGTCTGCAATCACCAGTGTCTCGGTTGGCCCTGCCAGCCCGTCAATGCCTACCATACCGTAGACCTGGCGTTTCGCCAAGGTCACGAATAGATTACCTGGCCCGAAGATCTTATCGACCCTGGCAATCGATTGGGTTCCAAAAGCCAGGGCTGCGATTGCTTGAGCGCCTCCCAGGGTGATCACCTCTTCGATCCCGAGCAGGGCTGCAGCAGCCAGAATGATAGGAGCTACCCCTCCACCTTTCTGAGGTGGCGTGGTGATGACGATCTCGGCGACGCCAGCCACTTGAGCCGGTATGGCTGCCATCAGGATCGTAGACGGCAGCGGCGCGCTGCCGGATGGGATGTAAAGCCCCACCCGCCGGATTGGACGCACGAGCTGGCCCAAAGTTCCACCCAAAGCCTGTGTCAACCACGATGTTACCGGTTGGGCCTGGTAGAATCGGCGGATGCGGTCGGCGGCGGTTTCCAAAGCCAGGCGCTGGTCCTTGGGCAGGTTGGTCAGCGCAGATTGCAATCTTTCGCTTGAGATTGTGAGCCGTTCAGGTTGGTACCCGTCCAATCGGGCAGTCCATTCGATCAAGGCTGGATCCCCACGTTTGCGTACGTCACTCAGGATGCGGCTGACCGCCTGGTCGGGTGTCAGCGCATCTCCAAAAAGATGTTCCAGTGACTGGGATAATCCAACCGGGACTGGCATTTCATCCAAAGGTTGGCGTACCAATAGCGAGGTTCTGGCTTCTTCTGGAGAAAAAAGCTTCAGCATAGCACCTCCAGCATGGCCTTGTAACGCTGCGGCTCTTCATCGAATATATAGGTAACCGGCAGTACGACAACACCGCTGCCGCCGATAGCGCGCAATTCGCTGATTGCCTGGAATAATTCGGAACGCTGTACGATGATGTTGACCGCAAACCAGTTGGGGTCTTGCTGGCGTACGTGAACCCGTGATATCGTCGGTCCTTGCAAGCCGCTGATGGTCATCTTGGAGAAGATCTGTTCCGAAATTGATTCGGGGGAAGTGCCACGCATGTTGGCAAACACTGCCAGGTTATCCGCCGCCACCAAATGGGCCTCAAAAAACTCTAAAAGATATCGGGCCACCTTCAAAACCTGGGGATTATTTTTTAATGCGGCTCTGTTGGCGATCAATGCGGCCTGCGATGTCAGGATCATTCCATCCTGCAAGGCTCGCAGGCGATTGTCCCGCAGAGTCTGTCCTGATGAGACCAGGTCGGAGATGATATCGGCATAACCGATTGCCGGGGCTGTTTCCAGGGTACCTTCAGCTGAGATCAGCGTATGCGGAATGGATCGTTCTGCCAGGAACTTGCCAGTCAAAGTAGGGTACTTCGTGGCGACACGCAGCGGCCGGCCCAGGTTTTGGGTGTAATCCCGTAAGTCTTCAATGGTGAGTACCGGTTCCCAGTTTTCAGGCACTGCCAGTGAAAGGGTACAGTGGCCGAAATTGAGCCCGTCGTGCAGAATGAGCAGATCGTCACTCTCGCCTTTTCGCTCGTGGACCACATCCAACCCGGTGATTCCAAACTCAACGCTACCATCGCGTACGCTCACCACGATGTCCCCCGGGCGTTGGAAAAGGACCAGCAGCTCAGGCAGAGCTCGGATGTGTGCCTGATACTGGCGCGGGTTAGGCTTATCAACTCGCAGCCCGCAGTCATTTAGAAAATAGAGGCTGTCTTCGCTTAAACGCCCTTTGGAGGGGAGAGAAAGGCGCAACAGGCGTGATGGTAAGCTGGTGTGGCTCATTTCTTTCGTTGTTGATGAATCAATTTCCATGTGCTCTTCCTTTCTCCAATCAAACCCTTTGATAAAAAAAAGACCCCCGGAAGACCGGGGGAGTAATTTCATTATAACCAAAACTCACGCGACCTCGGTCAGTTGGGAAAGAGGTTTAAGTGATGATGGTGGATGCCAGTTCCAGTAATCATTAGTTTTCTAATTTACCAGAATAATCATTATATGTCAATGCAGATCCTGGTATTCTTTATACCATTCTTCAGATACGCTGGTTGGAGAATAGATCTCGGTCCAGGGTTTTCCTAACCCGTTGCACAAAGCGGTTAAGCGCGCCATCCGTTCGCGGCCTAGACCGGCGACAAAGTCCTGGCGATCGGCGCCAATCATGCTGGTTGCTTCTTGCCAAACAGCTCGTCCCACGGCTACCCCGGTGGCTCCATTTTCACAGGCTGCAGTAACCTGGCGAAGGAAAATCTCGTATGCAACTGACGCCGACAGCAGCACCCAGGGGGCATGGCTGGCTGTGGATAATTCTGCGCAAGCAGCGCCCCATTCTTTCTCATCTTGCACGCTGGCAATATCGAGCGGAAATTCGGCTTTGAGAATGTCTACCCCCGGAATAGTCAAACGATCGGCAGATTCAAGCACCACCTGCCGCCGGTCTTTCCCCGTTAGTTTCTTGACTGCCGGGTCGGGTGAATATGACAGAATTTCGAGGAAGAGGGGAATATCGACATCCTCACAGCCGGCAGCTACGGCTGCGACCAGGTCTTCGATTTCTTTTGCCTTGCTGGATTGAGGGTGGTAATACACCAGTAGTTTGACAGCGCTGGCGCCCATTCGCTCGATTTTTGATACGCTCCAGCCCGGTAGGATGCCGCTGACTCGTGAGGTTGGTTCCCCACTGTAACCTGATGCTTCCACCGAAGCCAGCATGCCCACGTGTGAAGGAAAGACCCCGGCTGAAATACACTGCGCTGCGCCGAACTGTGGGTCCAGCAATACCGCGCTTGAAACCGGTGCAATCGACCGGACGATTTCGATTTTAAAGCTGGACAGCTCTTCGGCGGTGACCGTTTCCGGAGCCGTGGGACGCAGCGAATGGCGTAGATTCTGGCGGTGATCTAAAGCTAATACCGATATGATTTGGCGTGAAGTTGAACATTGCTGTAGTCGGCGATATTTCCCGATTGATAACGTTTTCATCCGTAAAACTCCTTTACCGAACGCCTCTTTTTTATGAATGGCTAAACAGCGCTATTGTTTTCTCATCAAGCGTTAAGCTGAATTCGTTTTTCCCGATAATCGCTCAGTACGGTGCGAACTTGATTGTATTCGATTTCGACCTGTGGGAGCAGCTTTTTCGCACTTTTTATATCTCCCTGTTTAAGTGAGTTCTCGAGCTCATCGCAGCGTGCAGCAAAGAATCTGGCTCCAATATTTCCGCTGGAGCCTTTAAGGCTGTGAATGGATCGCTTCAACAGATCGAGTTCTCCGCTATTTGCGGCTTCTATAATTTTATCTAAATATTTAACCGAATCCTGGAGGTAAATATCGATCAATTCTACCAGGATATCAGGCTCGCCTGGCGTTTGCATGCTGATGATTTCCCGTAAAATGGTTGCATCGAGAAGGTGAGATATTTCAGGCCAGGCTGGTGATGACGCATTTTCGAACTCGTGAACGGTATTGGCGCATCCCCCAATTTTGAAGCACTTTATGGAGGGTCGCCAGCATGACCGGTTTGGTGATAATGTCATCCATTCCGGCTTCAATGCAGGCATCCCGGTCATGGTCGACGGCGCTGGCGGTCAAGGCGATGATTGGGGTATGTAATTTATTCTCAGTTTCGAAGCTGCGGATCTGGCGGGTTGCTTCAAATCCATCCAGTTCCGGCATCTGCAAGTCCATCAAGATGGCCAGATACTTCCCGGGCTTTTCCGTGGCTGCTGCGACTGCTTTTTTACTGCTGCTGAAAGCATCGACTGAATAGCCCAGCTTCTTTAATTGCAGGGTTGCAAGCCGTAAGTTGGTCGTATTATCGTCGACCAGGAGAACGGGGTGGCGGTTGGCATTAACTTGTGGTTTGACTTCTTGCACTGGAGGAGTCTCGTTCGCCAGGATTGACGTGATGTCTTTTGTATCCCGATCTGAGGTCGTTATCTTCCCTTGATAGAGATTGTGGATGGTCTCTAGAAAATGATTGCGCTTGATTGGTTTGATCAGGTAGGCTGAAAAACCCAGTTTAACAGCATTCTCTCCCAGGCGGCGTTGGTCGATAGGCACCATGATGATCGTGTATGTAGCCGAAATTGAACCCAGTTGGACGATCTCGGGTGGAAGCTCGGGATCGATGATCGCAGGTAAATTGAGGCCGATCACCGCAAATTGGTAAGGATCACCTGCTTGCACCCCAGAGGTTAATGCTTGCAGCGCTTCTATACTATCACCGGCTTCATCGACCCGCATCTCCAACATTTCCAGGTAATTTTTGATCACCTGGCGGGTGGTTTGGTTCTGGTCGGACACCAGAGCTTTCAGTCCAATCGAGCCGAAATCAGATTTCCAAATTGGTTTAATTTCCGGAAGATTGCATTTCTCGAACGTTGCTGTGAACCAGAAGGTAGACCCTTTTCCAATAACACTGGCAACGCTGATCTCACCATCCATCAGCTCAACCAACCGGCGTGAAATAGCCAAACCAAGGCCAGAACCCCCATAACGGCGTGATATGCTGCCTTCTGCCTGAGTAAAAGGCTGGAATAAGGTCGCCTGGCTTTCTTCCGATAACCCGATCCCGGTGTCCCGTACCTGGAACAGCAGCATAACGTATTTATCGGTGTCTTCGAGCAAATCAACCCTGACTTCGACTTCGCCCAATTCTGTAAATTTCACTGCGTTGCTGATCAAGTTGTTCAAAACTTGCCGCAAACGCATCGGATCGCCTTTGACCAGTGAAGGTATTTGCGGTGAAACGTAGATGGTCAGGCCAACGTTTTTCTTGCACGCATTCATTGCGAATACGTCGATCGCCGACTCTGCCAGCTCCAACGGATTGAACTCGATCTTCTCCAGGGCAAGTTTACCTGCTTCGATCTTCGAAAAATCGAGGATATCATTGATGAGGGTTAACAAGACCTGGCTCGAGTCTCTCAGGATTTCTATGTAATCCCGCTGTTCGCGGCTTAATTGGGTATCTAGCAACAATTCGGTCATCCCGGTCATGGCGTTCATCGGGGTGCGGATCTCGTGTCCCATCATCGCCAAATATTCCGATTTAAGTCGAGATGCTTCAACGGCTCTATCGCGCGCTTCAGCCAGAGCCTGGTTCTTGCGCACGATCTCATCTGCATATGTCCTCAACTGCTCTTCGGCTTTACCTTGAGAGGAAAATCTTCCCGATTTCCGCTTGTATTCGATGGCAGCCATGATTATCTCAGGCAGTCGTCGCAAATTCCTCGAGGATTTCAATACATAGTCTGCGATTCCAACCTTACTGGTTTTAATGGCAGCATTTATCGAATGATTGGCTGTAAGAATAATGATGGGTATTGAGGGTTCTCGTGATTGAACCAATCGAATCGGGTTCGAAATTTAAAATTTCAGGGAAATTAATCTCGCTAACGACCACGTCGAAGTTAAATTCATTTGATGTGTTGGTGAAAAATTCCTCGAGCGTGGCACGTTCACCAGCTTCTGTAATTGTAAACGCCGTTGGGGCAGAAATGAGTGATTTCGATCACCTGCTTTCGCAGGTCAGTATCGGCATCGACTAACAATACACGGATAGGGTTGGCTTTTGAAGCGAGCATACATCACCTTATTGAGGGCAAATTAGTACAATATGTCCGGTCATAATATGCAGCAAATTTCGTGCCAACCTGTCATCCCATACAATTTAGTTTCCTCCCAAAACGTGGCTATTTTTTCAATGATGTTTTTTTTGTGTCCGTTGGTTGTCTCATGGACGTAATAATTATACACTGCATTGAAGAATTGAATTAATCCAGAATAAAAATACCCTCCAACCGGTTGAGGGGGGCAACCGATCAGAGGGCAGCAATATTCTAACATAGATCATGACACAGAACAAGTCCTATCCAAGACGGAATCCTACCCAATGCGCATCCCATTGCCTGAACAAACTGCTGCCAGGCAGGTTCGGATTGGTTTTTCAATATATCAGGTAGTATTCAGTTTCGAGAAGGTGAGTCAAGCCCCGCTCGCCTCTTTTTCCACAATGGTCACTTCATAATCCTGGCCTTCCCAACGGTCGGGGTCATGCCAATGGAATGTGAAGAAAATTTGCTCGCCGGTTTTAAGGCCAGGATCTGGTAGGTCGACCAGGAAAATACCCATTCCGCTATCACGGGTTTCTACGTCGTGGCTGGTCTTCCAATGGTCGTTGCTCCAGTGTACGATAGCAGGTGCAAAGAGCTCGATCCTGAGTTTTTTTCCCAGGGGCATCGATCGCACCTTGCCGTTGAAACGCCAGGATGTCCAGGGTGATGGCGACTTACGACTTATATATCGCTGGAGGGTGTCTTGAGGTGTATCGAAAACACACCCATCCCGAAGAGACCGGCACAACTTGATATATTCGGCATGAGCCCAGACCAGCGGCATAGCCGATCCAGATGGCCTCCCGAATCTGAGCTCTTTTTCCGGGATATCGGCGCTGTCCCAAATTTGTTCTGAAATCAGGCCGCCCTCATTTGCAAAACACTGTAAGAACTCCTCTCAGTCGTTTGGCCTCATCCATGTGACCGGCGGCAATTTCGTAATGAGCTCGTTCGCCGGTCAGCAGGGGCCAGGCCCGGCCGATTCCGGTACCGTCAAACGGAGAACCATCTTGGTGTTCTCCGTAACCGTCGTCGTTATACCGGTGCCACGCCGGACCGAGAGGAGTATCAACTTTGAGCAGCTGGTCGATAACTTTTATGGTATTGAGGATTTTAGGGTCGTCGGCGGCTCGCAATCCAAAGCGAACCAGCGCCAGCGCGTCCGGACTGACGATATGGGTTGCCGGTTCCTGGCTTTGGTCGGCGGGCCGGTTTTTAATAGGCACGAAACCGGATGCAGGAGAGGATGCTTCAGTTACTTCTGGCGGAGCAATGCGCACATAATAGCCATCGACCCCGGTTTTTTTTGCCAGTTCTGTGCCGCTGACGTAAGTCCAGCGTTCGATATTCGCATTCCAATTATCGGCAGTCTCTCGCAAGTATTCAGCGATCCCCGGTTCGTTATGCTCTTCAGCGATCCGAGCAGCTACGGTTAATGCTGCTATTTCGACCGCCAGCGTGAAGGGTGAATAACCCGGGTCTTCTTCCCAACGATCTTCCTGTGTGACAGGTCCATACCGGACGATGAATCTGGCTGCTTTGAGGACCATCGGCCAATAGCGAGAACGTTCGCTTTCAGGTAATGTATGCGCCCGCGCAGCCATATCCACCAATAAAATGGGGAATGCTGCTTCATCGATCTGGATACCATCCCAGTACGGCGAACCGTCCAACCACATATTCTGCGGCCAGTGGCCATCAGCTTCTTGAGTGACCTGCAGGTATTCCAGGATACGGTGCCCATCCGCCTTGGCCCCTGCGGCGATCAAACCGCCTGCCGCTTCGACCAGGTCGCGCGGCCACACCAGATGGTATCCCCCCATGTCATCGTCCCCTTTAATCGAGCCCCATGGAATCGATAGGCTGGCGATCAACCCACCCGGAAACCGCTTGGCTTCGTGGATGCGCATCACACTGGTCGAAACCTGGTAAATATTACGGCACCCTTCTTCGTTTGTTTCCAGCTTCAGGAGGGTTTCCTGCCAGGCCTGCCACTCGTTAATGTACTTATGTTTAGCATGGTCGAACCCGGCATATAAACTTAATCGGGCCCGGAACCCGGCTTCTGCCGCATCGGTGCCAAAACCCAGGGCTAAAACGAGTTCACCGCCGGTTGATGTCACATCGATTTCGGCTGTCAGAGCCACATTACCGTCGTTCACCCGTTTGAAAAACCAGGTCATCTGGCGATGCTTGTTAAGGTCCTGCCATCCATCTGATACGCCAACGTAGCCCACCGAGCGGTTCAGAAATGGGGTAGAGCAAGCTAATGCCATTGCATCGCTTTCACGTTCGGCAAAGATCATGGGATCGCCCTTGTAATCTCCAACCCAGGCGTTGTTTCCATACCCGTGGTTGCCTATGTGGGGGGCTAGCAGTAAATAGACGTGGTAATCTGCCAGAGAGCCTTTTAACGCCGAAAACTTTACTTTTTGCAGCACGGTATCCCGGTGAGGATCTGCAATAATTTCCTTCTCGATTTTGTACCGGCCTTGGCGGCAGGTATTCGTAATGTGAAATGCCGGTACTCCATTCGTCAGAAACTCGATCTGGGAGTTTGCATCCCGTTTTTCTTCTGAGAAGAAATCCCGTCCGTCGGTGATGATGAACTCCAGATCACGTGTACACGCCTGGTCGAGGCGCGGGTAATAAACTTCGTTGATGATTCCGTGGCTAAGGGTGAACCATACCCGGCTGGTGTTGCTCAATGATGTTCCTACCCCATCCTTCGCGCTTGAGGTCCAGCGTGGTGCTATCCCGGGCCAACCGGGTACCTCTTGATGGCGATTTTCATCTTTCACATTTACCTCGCTTCCGACCAATCGATGACAGCTTTGATCTCACCGTCTAAATGTTGAGTAAGTCCCTCTTTGTAATTTGTAAATGCAAAACGATGGGTGATCAGGCTGTCGATTATCTTGCCCCATTTGAGCCGAGCCGTGGTGAGATCGCTGACTGCTAATTGGAAATGGTCGCGGGAAGCGTTTACACTCCCGAACATGACCAGATTTTGAAGCACCATGCGGCGAATGATCTCGGAACCATCGATCTCCAGTGGTCGATCGCCCCCAGGGATACCCGTTAAAACGTAGATGCCGTCCTGGTTAAGAGTATCCATCAGATTGAATTCCATCACCGGTACTCCGGTTGCATCGAAAACCAGGTCCATCGGAGGTACGATGGTTTCAACCAGGTCTGTCTTGACCTGGCGGCTGTCGATGTACTTGCCACCGATTGCTTTCAGCCAGCTTGGTCTAGGCGAGCCCTCGTCGACGATGTCAATCCCATAGACTTCAGCTCCGCGCAATCGCAGCGCCATGGCGGCGAGCAGGCCGATTGGCCCGATTCCGGCAACCAGGCAGGTGCGTCCATAAAGCCAGTCAGGCGTCGCCAGACTATCCGGCAGGCGCGCAGATTGCAAACGCACAGCTTCGTCGATGGCTTTTTCTGCTACCGATAGCGGTTCGCATAGCACCCCTACATTGGCCAATTCGGTTGGCACCCGGACGACATACTGTTCCTTATCGACAACATAGGTTGATTGATAACCGTCCAGTCCCCAGATTCCGCGTTCGTGATATTTACCTGTACGGCACATATCCGAACGGTTCATGGTGCACGGCAGGCATTCGCCACAACCGCGCCTGACGGTAAATACGGCATAATCACCCGGCTTGACCTTCTTGACCGAGCTTCCAACCGCTGTGACTTGAGAGAACATTTCGTGACCGATGACCAGAACTCTTTTGGTCGTCAGGCGCCAGGGCGCGCCCTCCGGAGACCTCTTCGCGGTCCGTCCCACAAATTCCAACCTGTAAAACATGCACTTTTATTTCATCCGGTGCAGTGATCTGCGGTTCCGGACGGTCTACCAAATCGATGGCAGTTGTACCGACAGTTAACGAAATAGCCTTCATAATTATCTTTCTTTAGGGCAGGGGTAAAGGCAGCCAGCTATGACCATCCCGGGCAACCAGCATTTCGGCTGCTTCTGGGCCGCGAGTCCCTGCAGAATAATTGGGGAAATCAATAGGTGGGGTGTCTTCCCAGGCGTTTAGGATGGGCGTTACAATTGACCAGGCTTGTTCAACCTGGTCAGCGCGCATGAATAGGGTGGCGTCCCCCAGAATAATATCCAGAAGTAAAGTTTCATAAGCTTCAGGCGATGTAGAGTGGAAGGCGTCTTGATAGGTGAAGCGCATTTGCTGGGTGCTCATGCGCATATCCGGTCCTGGTCTTTTGGCTTGAAAGCCGAGCATGATACCTTCTTGAGGTTGGATGCGAATGACCAGACGATTCGGCTGCCAATCCAGTGCGGATGAAAGTGGAAAGGATTGGTGCGGAACCGGCCTGAATTGGATCGAAATATCAGAAATCCTTGAAGTCAGGCGTTTTCCGGTGCGCATGTAAAATGGTACGTCTTGCCAACGCCAATTATCAACGAATACCTTGAGAGCGGCAAATGTCTCAGTATGTGATTCGGGATTAACCCCCGGTTCTTCTGAGTAAGCAGGTACACGCTCCCCTTCGCTCCATCCAGCCCCGTATTGGCCGCGCACGGCAAATTGGTGAATCTGATCCATAGGCACCGGCCTGATGGCATTCAAGACATCTACTTTCTTGTTGCGGATCTCATCCGCTGAAAAAGATACCGGAGGTTCCATCGCAACCAGGCATAGCAGCTGGAGCAAGTGGTTCTGAATCATATCTCGCAGCGCTCCGGCATGGTCGTAGTATCCGCCTCGGTGCTCGACTCCAACTTGTTCAGCGACGGTGATCTGTACGAAGTCGATATAACGGCGGTCCCAGATTGGCTCGAATAGAGCATTTGCAAAACGAAATGCAAGGATATTTTGGACGGTTTCTTTCCCCAGGTAATGGTCGATGCGGAAAATCTGGTTTTCGTGAAAGACGTTGTTCAACATAAGGTTCAACGATTTTGCCGATTCCAGATTATGGCCGAAAGGTTTCTCGACCACGATTCGTACGTGGCTGCGATCTTCTGCCAGGCAGCATTTTCCCACCTGGTCGCAAATCAATTCAACCAGTGATGGGGGGATGGCCAGGTAATAAACGCGATTTGCCTCTGCCTTCCAAGTCTCTTCCAGATCAATCACAGTCTTTAGCAGTTCATTTTTATAAACGTCCTCATCAGTGAAGTTGGCGGAAATATATTTAACAATGTGAGAGGCGAACTCGTCCCAGGTCTTTTTCTCAGTCTTTCCACGCCGAGAAAACTGGTCGATGCCCTGGCGTAAATGATTGCGGAAATCATCGATCGACATTTTCTTCAGATCAAATCCGATGATCGCGAAGTGCCCTGTCAGACGTTTATCCAGGTATAGATTGTATAAAGCCGGGATCAATTTGCGCCAGGTGAGGTCTCCACCTGCACCAAAGATCACTAGAATTACAGGGTCGATTTGCAAGATTTCGCTCATCTTTATTCGTGCGTCCAATGGGTATGAAATTTACCCTTATCGTCGATTCGTTCGTAGGTGTGAGCGCCAAAATAATCGCGTTGGGCCTGTATCAGGTTGGCGGGAAGCCATTCGCTCGTATATGCGTCAAGATAAGATAGTGATACCATCAATGCCGGGGCTGGGATTGCCATTTGAGATGCAATCGCTGCCACTCGCCTTAATTCCGACTGCCGCGCCAGGAGTTCTTTGCTGAAAAAATCAGAATCGAGTAAGAGATTCGCCAAATCGGGCTTTTTTTGATAAGATTTCATAATTTGATCCAATAAGTTAGCACGGATAATGCATCCACCTCGCCAGATACGGGCAATGTCCGCCAGTTTCAAATCGTATTGGTGCTCACTCGAACCGGTTTGAAGGATCTCGAACCCCATGGCAAAGGTTGTAACGAAGGCAGCATAAAGCGCACCTGGTAATAGCTGTAACAGAGGGCCGGTCGTCTCTTCCAGTGGTCGTTGTATTGCTTTATAAATCTTGCCGGCTTCAGTCCTTTCTGGCTTGAGAATCGACATATCTCGCATCATGACGGCGATATCGATGGTCGGTGCAGGAACTTGCAAGTCCAATGCCTCTTGCGAGGTCCATTTCCCGGTGCCTTTCTGGCTGGCTTCGTCCAGGATCACGTCAATCAACCGCCGCCCAGTACGCTCGTCGACCTGAGAGAAGACATCAGCCGTGATTTCGATCAGAAAAGACGCCAGCGGGCCGCTATTCCACTTTTTGAAAGTGGTATGCAGATCATCGTCGTTCATTCCCAGGCCGCGTTTCATCAAATCGTAAGCTTCTGCAATCAGCTCGATGATGCCATATTCGATGCCATTATGGACCATCTTGACGAAATGTCCAGCCGATCCTGGTCCCAGGTAGGTGACGCAAGGATCGCCGTTGACGTGGGCTGCGATCGCCTCGAAGATGGGTTGTACCCGCTTGTAAGCCTGCAGATGGCCTCCAGGCATCATACTTGGCCCGAACCGGGCACCATCCTCTCCCCCTGAAATGCCAATCCCCAGGTAAGTAATGTTCTTTTCAGCCAGCATACTCGCGCGTAAATCGGTATCCTTGTAAAAAGAATTGCCGCCGTCGATCAAAATGTCCCCGGGCGTAAGTAAAGGGAGCAGGTCATGGATCACAGAATTGACCGGAGAGCCAGCAGGCACCATCATCATGATAGCGCGTGGCACGCGCAAAGAATCTACCAGATCTTTGGCGTTGGTCACCCCACCAACCGGTTTACCTCCAGCTTCCTTTTCCAGGGATTGAACCTTTTCAGGATCATTATCATAACCGGCAACGGAAAAGCCGTGATCGACCATGTTCATGACCAGATTGCGGCCCATCACACCTAAACCAACCATTCCTATGTCAGCGTTTTTTATTTGCATTTTCCTCCTTAACGCTTCAGTAATCAAGATATTTCACCCCTATATAGTAATAATAATACCACCTAATTACCTATTAAAGGCAAGTTCACCTGGTGATCGCTGATTCGATGATGCTGTTCAATTGCGACAGGCCCGCTTTTGGGTCTTTTCCCAGGTCGATGTGAACGACCTTCCGTTTATGTTTGCGTAAAGCGACCATATCTCCCACTGCCTGAGCGCGATTAAACACACCGAAAGAATACACTCTCCCCGCGATGTCTACATCATTTCTCACATCGGCTGTTAGGATAATAAAAAGGCCGGTATTCGGACCTCCCTTATGGAACTGGCCGGTCGAATGGAGATAACGTGGGCCGTACCCCAGGGTTGTTACCGTTCGCAAGTTGTCACGGATCTTTAACCGGATTGCATCCAGCGCCTGGGCGATGCTATCCTCGTAACTCAGGTAGGGTAATAGGGCCACGTAATCACCGCTTCTTTTCAATCCAAAAAACTTTTTTAACGTGTCCTTGATCGTTTTTTCAGTCTCTTCAGCAGCCAGACTTAAAGCACCTTCGTGCAACGGCACTGTCTCTTCCGGTAGCTTTTTCTTCTCGCGGAAATAATCCAAAATGCGATTGGTGTTGTCTTTGCTTTCCTGGACATTAGGTTGGTCGAAGGGGTTGATCTCAAGGATTGCACCGGCAACTGCCGTGGCAACCTCCCAGCGGAAAAATTCTTGCCCGATGTCCAACCGGTCTGCCAGATGGATAGATATGACCGGCTGTCCGGCGTCTTGTAGTGCCTGCACGCCTTTCTCCAGGTCGTTATCGATCTCGTTCGACAGGCGGAAATAAACGAATAACCGGTCTTGTCCGTAAACAATTGGAGGGCCGATCTTTTCACCAGCGACCGGAAGGATGCCGGTCTCATCTTTGCCCGTGCTTTCAGCCAGGAGCTGTTCCAGCCACATCCCCAGCGATGAAATCGGTTGGGGCATCAGGAAGGTGATCTTATCTCGTCCGAGGCGTCCCAGTTCTCCAAGCGCAGACCCCAGCATTGCCCCAGGATTTTCCTGGGTTGGAACGTATGATGTGCAGGCATGTTTCATCCGTAGCGCACGGATCAAGATCTCGGATACATCAATTCCATACAACGCAGCCGGTACCAGTCCGAAAAACGAAAGGGCTGAGAAACGACCGCCAATGTCGCTGAAATTAACGAAAACCTTCCTGAAACCGTGTTCTTTCGCCAAGTCGACCAGGTAGGTTCCCGGATCGGTGATGGCAATGAAATGATCCCCAGCGTTATCGCCAATCTTTTCTTTCAGTTTTTGATAGAAGTATTCACCGAAAGCCAAAGGTTCTGCCGTCGTTCCTGATTTGCTGGCGACGATATATAGTGTGTCTTCTGGGTCGAAAGCATTTTCGATTTTGCGGATGGTCTCAGGATCGGTTGTATCAAGCACCGCCAGATCTAATCCATCTTTTTTCTTTGCAAAGGTTTCGTTGAAAACTAAAGGAGCCAGGCTGCTGCCGCCCATGCCCATGTGAACCACATGTTTGTAGCCTGCCCTTTTTACCTCTTGAACGAAATTCATGATTTCATCCAGGTTTTCTTCCATTTTTTCCGGTACGTGAATCCAGCCGAGCGCATTTTGAATCACTTTCTGCTCTTCGGGATCATCACTCCATAGGGATGCATCTTTGCGCCACAGGCGGTCAATGAATTTTTCTTCCTCGAGCCGGACGTACCGTTCCTGGTGAGGTTTTGTATATCCATTGAGTTTCATGTGCTGCAGGTCCACAGGCTCTTCGAGTGCCGCGGTCTGCTTATTTTTTAGCGCCTCCATTAACAAATCATAGGATTTGATGAATTTGTCCGCACCTTCCGTCTCGAGCTTTTGGGTGATTTCGTCGATATCGATCCCTAACTTTTTTAATGCTGCCAATGCATCCCTGGCCTGGGGTAGGTCCTCTTCGATCCGGGCAGCTGGTTTGCCGTGGTCGCGATAATTTACCAAGGTTTCGGTTGGAAGGGTGTTAACCGTTTGAGACCCGATGAGTGCTTCAACATATTTTACGTCGCTGTAATCCGGATTTTTCGTGCTGGTGCTGGCCCACAATAACCTTTGGGGGTGGGCGCCTTTAGCTGCGAGCTTCTTAAATCGTTCACTGTTGAACAATTCTTTGTACATCTGGTAAGCAATTCTGGCACTGGCAATCGCTGTTTGGCCATGCGCGGTCTGAGCTAACTCTGCGTTTGCAGGATTATTCATTTCTTTTTCAAGCAGGGGGTCGACCATGACGTCGATCCGGGATAGGAAGAAGCTGGCAACAGAACCGATTGAATTGATGGGCTTTCCTTGCTCAAGGCAGCTTTCCAGGCCGCTGAGGAAGGCATCGACCACCTTTTCGTAACGCGGCAGACCAAAAAGCAAAGTGATATTAACGTTGATCCCTCGCGAGATCAATTCCTGGATTGCAGGCAGTCCTTGTTTTGTCCCTGGAACCTTGATCATCACGTTAGGCCGGTCGACGAGGGACCATAACCGCCGCGCTTCTGCGATAGTTCCGGAGGTGTCATATGCCAGGTGGGGGGAAACCTCCAGGCTGACGAAGCCGTCAGCCTGGCTGCTGTGATCGTACACTGGTTTAAGGAGATCAGCAGCCCGGCGGATATCTTCAATTACCAGGTTGTCGTAAATCTCGTCCAGGTTTTTTCCTTCCAAAGCCATAGATCGGATGGCTGATTCGTAGTCATGGCTGCCTGATATCGCTTTTTCGAAAATTGATGGGTTCGAGGTTACCCCACTGAGACCATCCTCGTCGATCAGCCGTTTCAAGTCCCCACTTTCGAGTGCCCCCCTACGGATATAGTCTTGCCAGATGCTCTGCCCGAATGTTTCCAGTTTTCTTAACGGGTTTTCACTCATATTTCCTCTTTTTCTTTGATTAAAGCCAGCACCTTCGAAAGAATATTTTCGACCGAGAAACCGAATTTGCTCATAACGGTTTCTCCTGGGGCGGAAGCGCCAAAATGGTCCAGGCTAATGATGTCACCGTAGTCACCGACGAATTCTCGCCAACCTTGGGCCACTCCGGCTTCGATCGAAACCCGTTTTTTTACCTCGGGTAATAAGAACTCCCTCACGATATGACCGGGGCTGGGTTTTAAATAGTTCCCACGAAGGCATCGATACGACCCTGGCGAACACTTTTTGTTCCAGCAGTTTTTCTCTAGCTTCAACCGCCAGATGGACTTCAGATCCGGTTGCAATCAAAATCACGTCTGGTTGGTTCCCGTTTGGTGCATCGATGAGGACGTAAGCGCCTTTCCGGGTGCCTTCGGCTGAAGCGAATTTCGTTCTATCAAAGGTAGGCAAATTTTGGCGGGAAAAAACCAGGGCTACAGGTTGATTATTAGCTTCGACCGCAATCTTCCAGGCAATGACGGTTTCGTTTGAATCTGCTGGACGGATCAGCATGAAATTCGGGATCGCCCTGAGATTGGCCAGCTGTTCAACCGGTTGGTGTGTGGGACCGTCCTGGCCTAGTCCGATGCTATCGTGGGTGAAGACGTAAATAACGTGGAGTCCCATTAATGCTGCCAGACGCATCGCCGGGCGGGCATAATCTGAGAAAATCAAGAACGTTGCTCCGAACGGCAGCAAAGCACCATGGGCTGCAATTCCGTTCAAAATAGACGCCATAGCGTGTTCGCGAACACCGAAGTGAATGTTTCGTCCAGCATAGGAGAATTTACCACCGGAGGACCCCTGGATATTCGCATCCAGCCTGGATGGATATTCAAAATCTCCCATATCAGTAAGAGTGGTGTACGTAGAAGGGTTGAGGTCGGCCGAACCACCGATCAAGCCTGGTAAGCGTGGGGCGATGGCTGTGAGTACTTTGTTGGAGGCCTTGCGGGTTGCCATGCCTTTTTCATCAGTCGGAAACACCGGAATGTCTTGATCCCAACCAGCAGGTAATCGTCCGGCGATCAAATCATCCAATTCGCGCCCAAGGTCCGGAAAATCCTGCGCATAGGCATGATATAGTGCCTGCCACTTGTTTTCCGCCTCTTTTCCCTTTGTGACTGCCTGGCGAAATTTTGCCAGGGCTTTTTCCGGAACGAAAAAGGGAGGTTCTTCGGGCCACCCCAGGTTCTCTTTGGTTAATCGGGTCTCTTGCGCGCCCAATGGGCTGCCATGGGCCTCAAAGGTATCTTGTTTATTCGGTGCTCCATACCCAAGATGGGTTGTTACCAGGATCAAAGACGGGCGGTTTTTTTCTTGTTGGGCTACCTTCAATGCATGGTCGAGCGCTGCAACGTCGTTGCCGTCGGCAACCACCTGGGTATGCCAGCCGTAAGCTCGAAACCGTGCCTCCCGATCTTCTGAGAACGACAGATTCTGTTGATTCAGAGAGGGTAACGTGGTTATTATCGTAAAAATAAATCAATTTTCCTAATTTAAGCTGCCCGGCCAGAGAAGCTGCTTCGGATGCCACCCCTTCCATTAAGTCCCCGTCGCTGACGATTCCATAGGTGTAGTGATCGATGATTTCGTAGCCCGGGCGGTTGAACCTGGCTGCCAGATTGGCTTCGGCGATTGCCATTCCAACCCCATTGGCGAAACCCTGTCCAAGAGGTCCTGTGGTCGTCTCAATCCCGGGTGTTACTCCACGTTCGGGATGCCCGGGTGTTCGACTTTTCCATTGGCGGAACTGTTTGATCTGATCTAAAGGGAGGTCGTATCCACTCAAGTACAGCAGGCTGTACAGCAGCATGGATCCATGCCCGGCAGAAAGCACGAACCGGTCTCGATCAAACCATTGGGGGTTATTCGGATTATGTTTCAAATAATACGCCCAGAGCACATAAGCCATCGGGGCTGCATCAAGCGGCAATCCAGGATGGCCGCTGTCCGCTTTTTCCACGGCGTCGACTGCCAGAAAGCGGATGCTGTTGATACATACCCCGTCCAGATCTTGGTTTGTTGTTGGTTTTCCTGTTTTTGTATCCACAATTGACCTCCATATTTCTGGAAATTTCAATTCAGTACATGAGCCGAAAAGGTTGGTTCATTTGTTACGGGTGCGAATTCCCGCTTTTAAATGAATTTCTCCTGACTTATGACCAGGATATTTGCCCCCTTAGCAAGTGGTCATAGTCAGGAGAAATTCCCCCTTGGTCATTGTTATGCCACTATAATACTATGTCTACCTTAATAGTCGATTAAAAAATGGATTAATAATTATAAAGAAAGTGATGGACGAACATTGTTCGCCCACCACTTAAATTGGTTTTCAGCCAAAATGAGAAAAAGGTTATTTTGGTATACCGCAGGCCGTAAAGAATTCTGATCGTAGACTTGAATTGTTAGCATAAAAACCGCGCCAGACCGTTGTCCGGGTTATTGGTGACAATTCGCGCACACCGCGCATCTCAACACATAAATGATGTGCGTTTAGATAAACAGCAACCCCATATGGGTCGAGCATTTTCTCCAGCGCATCGGCGATCTGCTGCCCTATTCTTTCCTGCACGGAGAAGCGCTTCGAGAATAAGCGAACTAGCCTAGTCAGCTTTGAAATGCCAATGATATTTTCATGGGCGATATAAGCAATGTAGGCTTGCCCATAAAATGGGAAGACATGATGCTCGCAAAGCGAGAAGAAATTAATGGGGCCTTCGATCACCTGGCTCAATCGGCAGTCGTCGTCGCCAAAACATTCGGTCTGAAATACTTTGAGCAGCTTTGGGTCGCCATCGTAGCCTTCGGTTGCGTCGAACAAGGCTTTAATAAACCGGCGTGGTGTATCCTGAGTTGAGGCTGTTTCCAGGTCCATACCAAAAGCTGAGAAAATTTCAGCAACGTAGCCTTCGTATTTTTGGATTTGATCATCACTGATTTGGCGCTGCCGTAAATTGATTGCATCAATATATAATTGGTCTTCAGTGTCGTCTTTAAATGCCATGTGGTCCTCTTCGTAATAGTTTCTGCCTGGGTGATGGGGGGATAAAAAGGGGTCCTGTTACGTTTCCTTCCCTGGGTTCGTGTGGTTTTCTTGTATCCGGCCCAAGCGTATTTTGGTGTACAATTCATCCAAGTATACTAGATATTTCGGACCTAGAAATCAGAATAAAATTCATCCTATAAAATCGATTTGGTAAAGATCGGGTTTCAAAAATTCTTGGTAATATAATATTGGGAAGAGGCACCAATGACCCTCAGAAGCTCAATTTTGATCATCGATGACGAACCTGGCCTGCGGAAAACTCTAGCAACTATAATTAATCACGCCGGTCACCAGGTTACTTCTGCCGGATCAGCCCGGGAGGCTCTTCATTTTCTTCAGAAAGGGGCTTACGATCTGGTTTTCCTCGATCTGAAGCTGCAAGATACAGAAGGAATTCATTTTTTACCAGTCATCCGCAAGATGTATCCTCTGATGCCGGTTGTCATTTTAACCGCGCATGCTTCGCTTGATTCTGCCATCGAAGCCGTCAGGCAGGGGGCAAGAGATTATTTATTAAAACCCTTTGAACCCGCTCTAATTTTAGACCGTATCGCTTGCATTCTTGCCGAGCAATCTCAACCGAAACGCCAAATGAATATAATCGGTCAGATACAAACGCTTGTCGGTCAGCTGACCCAGATGGATGCAGGTAACAGTGATGAAGGCTCAGTCCCAATAGCTCAAACAATTGTCGACCCTGCCAGATTTTTGAGAGCTGGTCCCTTGACGCTTGATCTGTATGCCAAAATTGTCATGAATGGCGAGATGAGTATTTCGATACCCCCGTCAACGTATGACTATCTTGTAACCCTCGTCCGCCACGCCCCCAGCCCGGTTGCCTATGAGACGCTGGTCACCGAAGCCCAGGGATACAATGTGACCCGTTCAGAAGCTCGCGAAATTGCCCGCTGGCATATATATGAATTGCGCAAAGCTCTAGAAGAGAATCCCAAACACCCTCGTTTTATCATCACCGTTCACAATGTCGGTTATCGTCTTGTAACTTAAGCGACTACCTTAGAATTTAATAAAAGAATTTTTCAATTTTTCCCAATAAGCACAAATTATTTTCGGTTTTTTTTTGAGTAGAATTAAAGTGGGGTTAAGAATAGCTCTCAGGAGTTTGAGCTTATGATTCATGTTAAAATCTGTGCTCATCGTAGATGATGAAATCAATCTTCGGCGATCGCTGGCATATATCATTGAGAGGGCTGGTTATCAGGTTTCGATGGTGGCGGATGGAGCCGCTGCTTTAGAAAGAATTGAGAAAAAGACTTTCGACCTAATTATCGTCGATCTGCAATTGCCCGACATCGAAGGGATAAAATTGACCAGCCTGATCAACCAGGTCGATGAGCGTCTTCCGGTGATCATACTAACTGCCCACCCAATCGTTGAGATTGAAAAAGAAGGAAAGGCGATAAAGGTCGCGGCTTTTTTGGACAAACCGATCGAACCGGCTGAAATCATCAAAAAAATCGAAGAAGTCTTGTCGAATGCCGGTAGGAATGTGTGATAGGGGTTATTTCAGCGCACCATACCTTAAAAAGTTGGTGTGTTGAAGGAATTAGCATGCTGTACTCCTGCAGGATTTATCCATCTTAATTTCTGATTTTGATAAATCTTTCTGAAAGCCATGCTTTTCTCCTCAAAAAAAAGGATCCGCAGTGCAGTTTTCCTTGATCGGAGCCTTCTCCTATGGAATTAAGGAGACGGCTCTTCTTTTTTAGATCTGCACCACGCGCCTAGTTTTTCTTTCCCGATTTTAATTCGACCGAATCCTTGAATGAGAAATGCCAGCAAGCTCAAGATTGCCAATAACGCAAGGACCAACAATATTCCCAGGAAACGCTGGTTAACGATCCAAAGCGTAGGTGTGAAGGGTTTCCCCTTCGTATGAATCAGTGTGATCAGGCTGATGATGACTGCGATAATGATTGCGCCGACAAGAAAAGCGATCACCCAGGGGATGGAGGTTGAACCCATAAAAATCAATTTCCCCTTCAAGCGATGAATATTCTTTATTTTATCGTTTATACAGAGTTTGATCTTTAAGGTGGGCCGTTGCAAACCTTAAGGAAGGTTTAAGCTGTATCTATCTGCCTGGGTAGGATAATCGTAAATGTGCTGCCTTCGCCCGGAACACTATCCAGGGTGATCTTTCCATGGTGGGCTTCGACGATTGTACAGGCGATTGATAACCCCAAACCAAGCCCGGGTGCTTTCCACGAGGGGGTAATACTGCGGAAATAAGGCTCGAAAATTTTAGCCTGGTCATTCTTGGAGATGCCGTAGCCGTCATCCTTCACTTCGAAATATACTATGCTGTCTGTAGCGCCAGCCTTCAAAGTAACCTTGCCTCCATCCGGCGTAAACTTAAAGGCATTACTGAGAAGGTTTCCCAAGGCTTGCTCGAGCTGCCTGGCATCGACCAAAATTGTCGGAAGGTCGGTCGGGATTTCTGCTCTCCATTCAATGGACCTGGAATGGGCGACTTCGCTCCAGATAGGCACCTGGCGAGAGACCCACTCAAAGAGGTTCACAGGCTGGCAGTCAAGGTCGAGTGGGTTTAAGGGTTTGCGAAAAGAGCTGGCGATGTCGTCGAGCAGATGCGACATTTGCTGAACACGTTCGGACATCCCTTTGAGCAGATCTTTTTGGAAATCAACGTTATCACTGCCGCCGCCCATCAACGCAAACAAGGCAGCTTGCAGTCCGCCTAAAGGGCGCCCGATTTCATGAACCAGATTTGCCAGCATCTGCCGCCGCGATGTTTCAAGTTGGAAACGATGATCCTGCAACCGGTTAAAGGTTTGGATGAGCTGGTTGACCTCTGTGATTCCGACTTCTGGCAGTGGTTTGGCTTTACCTTCCAGATTGGTTTCGGCAATTTCCTGGGTTAATCGGCGGATGGGACGGCTCATTGTTTCGGCTAACACCAATCCGATCAGACTGGAAATGATAAGGTCTACCAGCAAAATTCCCAGAATTATCAGGCGTACTTTTAATAATCCCTGGCTGACATCTGATAACAAGCGGTACAGCCTGACCATACCGATAACATTTCCGGAAGCGTCGCTGACCGGGACAACCACGTCCAAGATCGGCGAGCTGGAGAACACCCCTGGTTTGACCTGCCAACGGATGGCGTTCGGTGTCGGTCCAGGGGCTGGTAAATTGGTTACCACGCTCCCTATCCCTGGTCCATCAGACCCGGAAATGGCCTGATTGGTCGCCAGCAGCACTCCATCAGGGTTCAACAAGGCTATGTGGTTGGGTTGGTGAATTGCCAAATCTGCGATGAAGGATTGTGCGACTTGTGGATCGTGCCAAATGTCGGGTTTGACAATGGTTAATTTTCCGATCAGGATCCCCTGATCGACCATTTCATTTGCCAGGGCAGGGAGCAAAACGTATTCTTCGATAAAATAGATCAACGCCAGGCCGATTATCGGTATGATCAAGAATATCGGGATGATGTGACTGGCTAACAACTGGCGCCGTAAAGATGCTTTCATGATGGGATCAGCTTATACCCGGCTCCACGGACGGTGATGATACGTGCAGGATGCTGAGGGTCTTGTTCGATCTTTTCCCGCAGCCAACGAATGTGAACGTAGACGATCTGAGGTTCACCCAGGTATTCTGCGCCCCAGGCGCGGGCAAGCAAATTTTCAATAGAGAAGACGCGTTTAGGTTCGGATGCGAGCGTTAATAATATTTCGAATTCTTTAGGCGTTAACAAGACCGCTTTACCTGCCAGTGAGACTGTTCTGGCTGATGGGTCGATTTCCAGATCCCCGACTTTGACCGGTAGTGGTTGGCCCTCATTCACCGGCTGGAATGAAGTTCTTCTTAAAACGGCATGGATGCGTGCGATCAGGACGTCCGGATTGAATGGCTTAGAGAGAAAATCATCTGCGCCTAATTCCAAACCGATTACCTGGTCGATTTCACGGCGCCGGGCAGTCAAGAAGATTACCGGTATTCCCATGTTTTCTCGGAACTGCTTCAAGGCTTCCATTCCATCCATCCCTGGCAGCATGATATCCAGGATGATCAAATCCGGCCTGTTTTGTTTCACGATGTCCAGCGCATCCTCGGCTGAAGCTGCCGTAATGGTCTTAAAGCCAACCTGTTCCAGACTGAAGGCCAGGCTGCGCCTCAATAATTCATCATCATCGACAATTAGAATATCCACGATTTCATTAAATAAACAACTCCCCACTTATTAATACGAAAACTTAATCCAATGGATTTTAATACAAAATGAATAAATAACAAGATTAAAATCATAAACAAGATTGCTTTTATCTCGACTGAGAAAAAGATCCTTGATTTTAGAAAGGGGAGTAAATACTCCTCTTTCAGCCAGGTATCATATTTCCCCCATTTATTACCCGTTTATTTCTTTTTCATCACCCCCACCGTATGATCGAGGCTTCTGACCATTAAATTGACCCGCGCCATCATTCAACACCTCACCGCTTGACATCACTCATTTTTGGATCCAGAGCATCGCGAAAGGCATCACCAATCAGATTGAATCCTAGAACAAACAATAAAAGAGCCACACCTGGAAAGACGACGATATACCAGTAGGACGATAAAGATGGTATCCAGTTCCTGGCAAGGCTCAATAACTGTCCCCAATCGGCATAACCTACCGGTGCCCCCACTCCGAGGAAGCTTAACGCTGCGAAAGAAAGTACATTGGTGCCAATATCCAGGGAAGCCACCACCAGGAACGAGTACATAGCGTTGGGAATGACGTGCTTGAGAAGGATTTTCCACCCAGGAGCACCCAGAGCCCTGGCTGCGGTAACGTAATCCCTTTGCTTGACTGCCAGGATATCGCCCCGGATCAGTCTGGCGTAACCCGTCCATCCAAAAACGATCAGGGCGATCATCCCGGTCACCACGCCATTACGGATAGAAGGTCCCAAAACTGTCGCCATGGTGATGGCTGCCAGCAAGAAAGGAAATGCCAGGAACAGTTCGACGAAACGCTGGATAATCATATCGACCCAACCTCCAGCATAACCGGAAATCGCTCCCAACGTCCCACCGATCAATACTGCAGTTGCAGTAACCAGCAATCCAACTTCAAATGCTGTACGAGTGCCCCAGACAACTCCATAAAACAGGTCGTACTGACCCTGGGTGGTTCCAAAGGGATTGGCTGCAGAGGGTGGTTGGGGTTGGGCGTAGAATCCCTCTTCTGGTATCTGGAAAGGATTCGAAGGTGTTTGGGGCGGCGCGATAACCGGTGCAAAGACGGCTATAAGGACGAAAAATAGAACGATCCCTGTTCCAAGGATTGAAATTGGATTATGCGCCAACGCACGCAGCCAGCGAGGTCCCCGCGATACTGGAGGCAGATCTTCTCTCGCCAGGGTCTGTTGAATGTTTTCTTTTGTGATTGATGTCATCTTTTTACCCCAACCGGATACGAGGATCGAGGGCGGCATAAAGGATATCCACTACCAGGTTCGCCAGGACCAGTAGCGCACCTTCGAAAATAGTCACTCCCAATACCGAGATTGCATCCAGATTTAATGCTGCGTTCCCAAAGAAAAGCCCCATTCCGTGGTAATTGAAGACTGTTTCGGTGATGACAACTCCATTGAGTAGACCAACTAAAAGCAAGCCCCCAATGGTGACCACCGGGATCATTGCATTTGGCCGGGCGTGCCTGTTGATTACCATCCGGTTGTTGAGACCTTTCGCCCGAGCGGTGACGATATAATCCTGGTGAATCACGTCCAACATGGATGATCTCATCACTCTCAGTATCAACGCCCAGTTCACGTACGATAGTGTCAAAGCAGGCAGGACGAGGTGGCGTAAGGCGTCTATAAAAATATCAAATCGTCCGTTAAGGAGGGCATCTACGGTCATCATACCGGTGTACTGGTGAAAGCTCGATGAATAGACGATTGCGGTCGCCCAATCCGATAGACGTCCGGGCGGGAACCACTGTAAATTTGCATAAAAGAGCATCAAAACCAACAAACCGAAAACGAATGTCGGGAATGAATATCCAATGATGCTGAAAATCCGGGCTGCCTGATCGATGATGGTATTCTGGTGAATGGCAGCCTGGATTCCCAGCCAGATACCTATAAACATGATCGGTATAAAACTCCACAAAGCAAGTTCGAAAGAGGCCGGGAAATAAGATTCAATTGCCTTAACGACTGGCATTCCAGCGGTTTTGGACCACCCCAAATTTCCGTGAAACACATCTGAGATCCAATTCCAATACTGGATGTAAATCGGTTGGTCCAATCCATATTTATGGATGATTTGCTGCAAAGCTGCTTGAGTACGTGGGGGATTATTGACATACAGAGAGGCCCTTTCAATTGGACTTAAAAATTGCAGCATTGCAAAAACCATAATGCTCAGTCCTACTAATACAAATGGAAGGGCGATCAGGCGGCGAATGATGTAATTAATCATGATGATTGGTTCAGTAGCTGTTCTTGACCAAATCCAGGCAGGTCCCCAAAAGATAAAATACACCTGCCTGGATTTGCGTAAAAATGAATGGATTATCTATGTCTCTTATTTCGAATAGGCATAGAAGTAGTGGATAGTGTTGCCCCAAATCGGATTGTAGTAGTATCCTGTGATCCAGGACTGCATATACTCACGGAGGAGGGGTTGCTCAACGAAGATGTACAACGCATTCTCATAGGCAAGATTTTGTAACTGTCCGTAGAGCGAAGCGCGTTGAGTTTGATCGGTCGTGGTGGCAGCCTGGGTGATAATCGGATCCATTTGAGACGTCAATGAGGACGGGAATCCAAGGTAAGCTGCATAAGCGCCGCCACTGGATAAGAATGGTGCTACCCAGTCGCTTGGATCATGATAGTCTTCCAACCAACCCAACATGAAGATCGGCATGGTACCACTGACCTGGTCTTTAAGCATCAAGTCGAAAGGTTCAGCCACGACCTGCAGCTTGAATTTCGGGTTAACCTTGGCCAGATCAGCTGCCAGAATGTCGCCGGCAGTCTTGCGCTGAGCGTTGCCAGTGTTGTAGATGTATTCCATGGTGAAACCGGTGTCCCAGAGTGAAGCCCCGCTGGGAGAAGTCAATGTCGAAGCTTTGAAGGCATCTGCACACTTGGTCAGGTCGAAAGTGTAATGGCCCTGGTTTGCGTTGTATCCAAGCTCACCCTGGATGATTGGGCCGTAAGCCTGGATAGCTTCTCCGTTCCAGACCTGGGTGATGTAAGTTTGCCAATCGAAGCAGTAATTGAAAGCCTTGCGTACGTTGATGTCGCTGAAGAAGTTGGCTGGAATGCCATTGCCATCGAGCTTTCCACTGCCAATCATCGAGTTTCCACCGGTCGTGTTGATGTTTTGATTCATGAAAATGGCATCCATCTGAACAGATGGCAGCCCTTTGAACAAAGTTAGCGATGCCCCGTTGTTATTTGTCGGCGTGCAGGTGCCGTTCTGGTCGCAGGTTTGCGCCACTAACGGGTCAACCTGTGAATAGTATTGGGTGTCAATATATGCAATATCGGCATCGCCCGTCTTTAACATCGCAAACCGCGTTCCAAATTCGGGTACATCCTGGATGATGACGTTCTTGACTTTGGCCACTCCAGAGGGACCGCCAGGCCACAATGGTGTTGTTGACCAGTAATTCGGGTTGGCAGTCAGGTCAACTTCCTGGTTCTGGATCCACTTGGTCATAGAGTAAGGGCCAGTTCCGTTTGCAACCTGGTACAAAGCATCCTGGTTAGCGGCTGGATCGTGGTATTTCTGGGCATCACCTGGATTGCCGTCCCAAGCCCCCTGGCTGATGGCCCAGTTCATGTCAATGACCGAAGCCCATGAGCCTGAGAGAATTTCAAGCATCGGACCATACGGTTGTTTCAGGTGCAGGGTAACCGTCATGGCCGAATTATCATAGGTGACGGCATTTTCAACGGCCTGGGCTGCATTGGCGAAATTGCCGTTGAACAGGGCTTGAACAACATCATTCTGAAAACTCTGAACGTTCAGGCCGAAGAAAGGCTCGAGCATGATCCACTGCGGGCCACCGGCACGGTCCTGGATCATCCCCCGCCAGAAGCTGTAGGCTACATCCTCGGGGGTCAACGTGTCGCCATTCTGAAACTTCACCCCACTGCGGATGTGGAAAGTCCAGGTCAAACCATCGGATGAGGTATCCCAACTGGTAGCCAGCATAGGAACCATGTCCGTTGGAGATGATTTTTTGGGGAATACCAGGGTCTCATAGACATTAATGAGCACATCCGCACTGGCAGTATCATATTCCCAGGCTGGGTCCATTGACGACGGTTGTGAAATTGTGGCTTCCACCAACGTATTGGGGTTCTTTACCACGGGTGTCGGGCCTGCGGTAGGTGAAACGGCAGTTCCGGTCGGCGCACTGGATGTGCCAGTAGGAACACTGCTTGTTGCCGTTGAGGCCGGGGAGGTTGCAGTTGTGCCTGTCTGGGAGCTAGGTTGGCTGGTCGATGCGGACGTCGGAGCCGTTGTTGCGGTCCCTGAACCGGCTGAAACCCCAGATGGGGAGCACGAAGCCAGCAGCATGGCAATGACTGCCAATGCGGAAATAAAAAAAGTAGGATTCTTGACGATTTTTCGCATTCGTATTTCCTTAAATAATTCGAGAACGGCTGGGTGGGTTATGTTGTTTGGGACTATGTCCTGATGGATCTGAAACTGGTAACCCTTCTCGATATGTGGAATTCCTGATATCTGATTTTTTAAAATCTGCTGAAGTAAGTAGATGTATCTCAGCCATTTGTACATAAACGGATGAAATTACCATATCATTTGTGACCTCTGATTTCTCTCCTTCTGGTAGCTAACAAATAATAAATAAAGCCCCCAGCTTTTCGCATGTCTATATCATAGACACAAACAAGGTAGGGGGCTTTAAACCAGTTATAAGCTGACCTAAAGAATTAATTAAAGAATCAAATCATTCAGGTATAATTTGCCAGTTGCAGGTACCGGTTGCGAGTCGAAGGGATTTAAAAAACTTTGTGGCGAGGGTGGGATTTGAACCCACATCCAAGGGCTTATGAGTCCCCTGCTCCACCATTGAGCTACCTCGCCTGTTCATCTGGAAGTAATCGAGCGGGAATATCTTACTATGAACCCACCTATTTGTCAAATAAATGGCGTCCGCGAATGATTGAAAAAAAGTTATGAACCATGCAAAAACGATCCTTCTATTGGACGTCGACAGCGTGCTCGTGCGCCCTGGCGGTTATCGGGCTGCCCTGATCGCTACCATCAATTACCTGATCGACCAGGCTGGATTACCAGGTCTGGCGCCGGATGAAACGACCCTGGCATTTTGCGAATCGCAGGGAATCACCAATGAATGGGATATGACCCCCATCATCCTTGGGATCATCCTCGAGGCTTTCCTCTCCCAATTTCCCCAGGCTGTCCTGGCTGAAGATTGGGAAGAAACAGCTGGTATCATTCGCCAGTATCATGCTCATCCAGGACCGATCGATTTTAACGGACCCATAGCCAGTATTGCTGCATGGATCGAACCAGGAAAGTCGATATCCAAGACCATATTCGAGCGGAGGAGCCGGAACGTCGAGCTTGCACCATTCCGCCTGTTATCCAGGCAGCCTTTGTTCCCAGGCCTTTTCAGCAATAATGAAGATGTTCGCCATTCCATCACGACCGAACTGCTGCAGAATTTCGTCCTGGGGAGCGACATTTATTTCCAGACTTATGCCACACCATCCCGGGTCAAAGCGCCCTCGTATCTCAAGGAATTTGACCTTCCTCAGCTTTCCGGTGAAACCCGGCAGGCAATCGAGCTGATGACCCTGGAAGGCCGCATTGCACCTGTAATTTACACAGCCAGGCCTTCGCTTCCTCCTCCAGGAACCGGTTACTCTCAGACTGGCTTTGCACCCGAAGCTGAAATGGCCGTCGAACTGGTCGAACTGCAAGCCTATCCGCTGATTGCGTATGGTCGCCTGTTGTACCTGGCCCAAATGCTGCAGATTTCGACCGATGTGCTGGCCAAACCGTCTCCCTTCCAAGCGCTTGCCGCTTTTTTGGCAGCCGAAGTTGGCGATGAAAAAACCGCCCTATTACTGGCGGTCGAAATCTGTAAACTGTCTGGTTGGGTTTTTCCAGGAGAGATTGTGGACAATTCTACTGAGCCTGGATTGAAGGAGGCGCTTGAACCGATATTAGCACGAATGCGCGCCGCAGGAAGGATCGTTCACGTGGTTGAGGATTCCCCGGTGGGGATTCAAGCCGGAAAACAAGCTTGCGAGATGTTATCCGGCTTGAACGTCCCTATCGAGTTCCATTCCTGGGGCATTTCTGAAGATAAAGCCAAACAAGAAGCGTTGAGAAAGCTTGGCGCGACCATTTATACGAAAACAGACGATGCACTTAAAGCTATCCTACAGCAGGTGAGCCTGATTGGTTTGCTTTGAGCTGCTGTTGACCGGCTGGTAAACCGGTTCGGGGCGCATAACTGGCGATTCGGACTGTGAGTGTTTCACTTCGGCATGTTTATAAAGCGACTCGTTGTTCCTGACCGGTAGAACCTGGCGAGGTGTTGCGGTTTCCTGGCGTACGGCTGCTCTCTGGACGGGTTGGAACGAACTGGAAGACACGTTCACTGGAGTTGTGGTGCGTGCTGTTGAAGTCGAGTGGATCGGGGCCGGGTGGGGTGTGTAAGTCTTCACCGGCTCGGAATAATCGGTGCTGGCGCGGTGTACTTCGTGCGTCAAAAGCCTATCTCCTGCCATCGACAGGCTTCCTATGATCAGAATACGGATCAACCACACCATCATAGCCACGAATATCGGCACAGCCTTGAGCAGTGTGTTTTGATCGATGACTGTCGTGCTGCGCAAAGCGTGGTTTTCCAAAGCCAAAGACACCGCCCACCATGTTAGAATTGCATTCATGGTTGCTGCCAGCATCCAGGCTCCGAACATGTACCAGACCTCGGTCGTTTCGCCAGATTTACGGTCTGAGGTAAAGAGCCTGGCGATCCCGGCAAAATCGATGCCGCAGAAGGCAATCGAGAGAATGGTAGCCCAGCTCAAGCTGGCAAACGTCAGGTTGCCCAATAGATCGGTTAATGCAAAATTGGTGGTGCTGAAGTTGAACGATTCGAAAGCCAGGAGCGCTGTCAGGATGATAAGGATGAACATGATGCCCCGATTAATTCCCAGGCTGTTCAATTTTTTTGTAACTGAAGATGAAAGAACTGTATTCCTTTGAGGTGACATGGTTTCCTCCGTGAGTAAGTTAATTAGATCAACTGTTCTAATTATAGAACCCATGTTCTATTTTGTCAAGTAGCAATTGGAGGTTAATCTAGATGCTGGGATTAGACCATTTTGGCGCAATTGCCAGATTTTACGACCACATAGGCAGTTTTAACGATCGTCAAAGGATGGCTGAAAATTGCGCCTTGCCCGCCGATGGTATCTTGATGGATCTTGGTGGCGGGACAGGTCGTGTCGCATATGGGTTGAAAGATCTCTGCCAAAAATCGATTGTCGTCGATTTATCACCCGGGATGCTTCGGCAGGCCAGGTTGAAGCCCGGAATTGAAACCGTTTGTGCGGCTTCTGAACGATTACCATTTGCTGCCAACCGGTTTGAGCGGGTTATAATGATCGATGCTTTTCACCACGTTGCTGTTCAGAAGGAAACCCTTTCTGAAATGTGGCGCTCGCTCAAGCCAGGGGGGAGGTTAGTGATTCAAGAACCGGATATTCGTCGTCTATCCGTAAAATTCCTGGCCCTGGCAGAGAAGGTCTTGCTGATGCGCAGTCATTTTGTCGAAGCAGGGAAAATTGTGGTGATGCTTCGTGAATTAATGGGCTTATCTGAGGATACTGCCCGTATACAAATAAAACCATCCGACTACTCAGTTTGGATTATTGTAGATAAAAAAGGATAAATTATGGAAAAATCAATCCCTGAGTTTATGGAAAGTATCCCCCAATTTTTTGTTCCCGAAAAAGCGACCGGGATCGATGCAGTGGTTCAATTCCATTTAACCGGCGATAATGGCGGCGATTGGTTCGTAACCATCCGGGATAGGCATTGCAGCGTCGATAAAGGCGAGGCGTCTTCACCCAAGCTGGTATTCACCGCGGCAGCCCAGGACTGCCTGGATATTTTGACCGGAAAGCTCGATGGTATGCGCGCTTTTATGACCGGCAAGTTAAAGTTAAAAGGGGATATGAGCCTGGCGATGAAGCTTACCAGCCTTTTTAAGCTTGATCAATAGAGTCCCCAATCCGGTGCGGCTCCTTCTTCCATCATTGAGAAATCCCAAATCTCACTGCCGAAGGTGATCGAGGTTGGTCGGTTTAATGATTGCTCGGCTTTCTCGCGGGTGGTCTCGATCATCGCGGGGCCGTAAGGGCAGAATGGGGTCGTCAGGATCATGGTTACCACTGCCATCTGATCTTCGACGACCAGGTCGCGTATCAATCCAAGTTGGATGATATCCATGCCGATTTCGGGATCGATGATTTCACGCATTGCTTCTTTGAATTTTACGACCAGTTCTGGTTGGTCGTTCTCTGCCTGCCAGGTAGGCCGGTTGGGTTGAATTTCAGGGGTTGTCATATTTTCTCAGATACTTCTTCCATGGGGATGACGTAGGTGCAGTGGGTATCGCCCCTCAGGATACAATTGATCTTTTCTGCCGGAATTGACAGGACCTTTGAGATGAGAGTCTGATCCACAGTGCATACCTCAGGATGGCTCTGCCCGACGTGATAATAGGGGCAGGTAATTTCGTGGATCTGGTATTGTTTTCCCTTTTTTTCCCATTCAACCGTAAAGCCTTCATCGGCCAATAAGTTTTTTACCAGATCCAGCCGCGCTTCCATTGTCGCTAGTTTGGCAGCTTTTCTGGCATATTCAGCTCCCAGCTCGTCGGCCATTTTCGTGAACAGTCCGGTTACAACGGTTTCAGGCATTGTGCCTTTTATCTGGTCGAGTAAGCGAGTCGTCAAGCGGAAATAGCTTGTCGGAAAACGTTCCAACCCCTTTTCTGTTAAAAAATAAACCAGCCTGGGCCGGCCAACGCCGTGCCTTTCTTCTTCGGTAACAACCAGGGCATCTGCCTGCAAGCTTGAAAGGTGATGTCTCACAGATATCGCATTGATATTAACCGCCTCTGCCAGGTCGTTGATAGTCGACCTTGGGTGGACAAGCAGGGTCTGTAGAATTCTTTCTCGAGTACTTTTCATAATTGGTCCCATTATTCTGAGATAGTGGGTAAATATTGGATACTAATTTGTTTTTTGAAGTATACCATACCCCCCCAAAAAAAGTCAATATATTAGATTTTTATGGTAAATATTCAATTTGGCTTGGGTATTGCATTCCAGCTGGGTTCTTTATCCGTGCCGCAGAAAAATAAGCGTAGATGTGCAGTAATATCATCAGTAAGAATAGAACCTGGTAGCCAAGTAGTTCCAGTAAAACCCCACTGAGTGCGGTACTGAAAAGCACAATCCCTAATAATGAATTGGTAAACCCCATGTACAGCGAGCGGTTTTCCTGAGGAGATATATCCAAAAGCAAGCTGTTCCCAGCAACACCGATTGCCGTTCCTCGAATCCCAGACAAGATGTAGACTGGAATCAGCAGGATCGATGCCGCCTGCCCGGTGATACTTAATGGAGCAGCCAGGATCGCCAAGATGAACACCCAGGTTGTCATGATCAGGCCAGCCACCGTTCCAAAACGCATCACCGCACTGTTGCCATGCTGATTGGAAACCTTCCCGAAGACTACATTAGCGACCAGGTTAGTCACCATGATCACGCCCAGGTAAACCCCGATCATAGCAGGAGAGCCGCCTAACTGCTGCTGGACGAAGACGGCAAAAAATGGAGTCGCTCCGCCACCCATCAGCAACGTGCTTTGCATGGTGATAAACCGGCGGTAGGTTGGATCGTTTTTCAAAAATTTTACAGCCGAGCTAAATTGATCCTTAATAGAAGGTGTAAGCGGTAGTGTAATTTCAGGCTGTTCCTTCACCTGGCAGAAGGTCATTACACTCATCGACCCGATGATAAAGTAAAGGATGCTTAACAGACCGAAATTATGCGGAAATTGGATTGGAGCGGCCGGGTCCAACAACCAACGGACTAAAAAGCTGGCACCGATGCTGAATAACCCGCCTAATCCAAGGCGCCAGGCGAAGAATTCTCCTCGACGCCGCGGATGAATCGTCTTTCCAACGACCTCCAGGAAGGGCAAGCCGCTCAATCCGGAGGCCAGTGAAGAGAACCCATAAAATATGAAAAAAGCCAGCAGCAGCCACTCTGGATTAGCGATCAAGTTGATCGCTAATGCCAGGCCTAGCCAGGCCAAACCGCGAAAGATCGCCATCTGTTTGTAGAGCGAGATTTTTTGTTTCCGCTTTTGCAGCACACCGGAAACCCAGAACTGGGGAAGTGACCATGTCCCATCCCTGAGTGGGACGATTAAACCAAGCAGTAGCGGCGATTGGGTTAAGTGGCTGAGAAACGCTACCAACACCAGGGTGGGATCGAAAAGAGCTTCAGCCAGGATGTTGAACACACCGTTGGCCACGCCAAGTCGGTAGTTCCGCGAAATGTAGGTCGATATAGGTTTCAAGGCTCGCCAGATTATACCCCAGAATATATAAGATTATTTAGGTAAATATTGACGAATAAGCCTCCCCGTGATATAATGTTCCTGGTCGATGATTTTTATAGATAATTATTATAAATATTGACAATAATATGAGATAGTGGTAAAATCTCGGAAAATTTTGGCACAAGGAGCCCCAATTCGATGTCCGATTTGAGCATCCAAAATCTGCACGTAAATATTGACAACAAAGAGATCCTAAAGGGAGTTAATTTAGTGGTTAAGCAAGGTGAGGTCCATGCAATTATGGGACCGAATGGCACCGGTAAATCGACTCTGGCTTACAGCATAATGGGGCATCCTTCTTATACGGTTACCCAGGGCGAAGCCTTTTTTAAAGGTACAAATATCCTTAATTTAAGTGCCGAAGAACGCTCTCGCCTGGGTTTATTCCTTGCGTTTCAATACCCCGTCTCTATTTCAGGGGTGACAGTTGCCAACTTTTTACGGACCGCTTTGAATGCCCATCGCCGCGCCGCCCATCCTGAGGATAAAGGTATTCCTATTCCAGAATTCCGCAAGCTGTTGCGTGAAAAGATGAATTTCCTCAAGATGGACCAGTCTTTCGCCGGACGTTACCTCAACGAAGGTTTTTCAGGTGGCGAAAAGAAGCGAGCCGAGATCTTGCAGATGGCGGTGTTGAAGCCCGAAATTGCCATACTGGATGAAACCGATTCTGGTTTGGACATCGATGCTTTGAAAATTGTTTCCGAAGGCGTCAATTCTTTACGTGGTCCAGACCTGGGCGTATTGGTCATCACCCACTACCAGCGAATTTTGAATTACATTAAGCCTGACTTCGTCCATGTGATGATGGACGGTCGCATCGTCGAATCTGGCAACGCCGATTTGGCGATCCACCTCGAAGAACATGGTTACGAATGGGTGCGCGAAAAATATGAAAACGCTCTCCCTTAATATTTATCAAAATCTCTTCCTGATCGAAATGCCGAGATCAAGAAGTTTATTAATGGATATAGTTGGAGGTTATTATGGGTACCAGTCCACATCCCGAGTTTCTTGAAGAATTGGGGGAGTACCGTTTTGGTTTCCACGATCCCGAAAATTACGTGTTCAAATCACGTAAGGGTTTGGACCGGGAAGTTGTCGAGCAAATTTCAGCCTATAAAGGTGAGCCGCAGTGGATGCTAGATTTTCGTTTAAAGGCCCTCGCTCATTTCATGCAGCGACCAATGCCCTCCTGGGGAGCTGACCTGTCCCACCTCAACCTGGATGATATTTACTACTACGTAAAACCTACCGAATCTAGCAGCAGTTCGTGGGATGACGTTCCTGATTCGATCAAGAAGACCTTCGATCAGTTGGGAGTCCCGGAAGCAGAGCGAAAATTCCTGGCAGGTGTTGGCGCCCAATACGAATCTGAGATGGTTTACCACAGCATTCAGGAGCACCTGCAGAAATTGGGCGTCATCTTTTTGAGTATTGAAGATGGCCTGCGCCAGCATCCTGACATTTTTAAGAAATATTTCGGAACAGTCATCCCTATCGAAGATAACAAGTTTGCCGCACTCAACAGTGCGGTTTGGTCAGGTGGATCGTTTGTGTACGTTCCACCGAATGTTAAGGTCGATCTGCCTCTTCAAGCTTATTTCCGCTTGAACGTGGCTAATATGGGCCAGTTCGAGCGCTCGCTAATCATTGCCGACGAAGGATCTCAGGTGCATTACGTAGAAGGCTGTACGGCACCACAGTATACGACCGATTCATTTCACAGTGGTGTCATTGAAATTGTGGTGAATAAAGGCGCACGGGTCCGCTATACCACGATCCAAAACTGGTCCACCAACGTCTACAATCTGGTAACCCAACGCGCTATGGTCCAGGAAAACGGCACCATGGAGTGGGTTGATGCCAACTTGGGATCGAAGGTAACCATGAAGTATCCTTCCTGTTATTTAGTTGGTCCAGGTGCGCATGGTGAGATCCTTTCGATGGCCTTTGCGGGTCCCGGTCAGCACCAGGACGCCGGTGGCAAAGTCTTGCATTTCGCCCCCCACACTAGCAGCAAGATCACCTCGAAATCGATCAGCAAGGGAAGTGGCAGGGCATCTTACCGGGGCTTGCTCAAGGTTCATAAAGGCGCTGAGGATGTGCGCTCGAATGTGGTTTGCGATGCTTTATTGCTCGACGAGGCATCGCGATCGGATACCTATCCTTCGATAGAAATCGATGAAGAAGATGTTACGATCGGCCACGAAGCTTCTGTTTCGAAAATTGGCGAAGAGCAACTTTTTTATCTGATGAGCCGCGGCTTGAGCCAGGAACAGGCAACAACCATGGTCGTCTCTGGGTTCATCGAACCGCTGGTCAAAGAACTGCCGATGGAATACGCGGTCGAAATGAACCGCCTCATCCAGCTCCAGATGACTGGTTCGGTCGGCTGAGCTGGTCCCGCGCCGTTGACTATTATAGAAATCAAGGCATTATTTATGACAGAAACTCCTCACATCATTTCCCGCACCCGGCGGATCCAATCTACCGATCAGGACTTCCAATTTACCGAAAGGATGGTCCCGGCTGCCACGCTACCGAGTTTACAGGCATACCGCCGCCGTGCATGGGATGCTTTCAAGTCTCTGCCGATGCCAACCCTTAAAGATGAGCCTTGGCGGCGAACCGATATCCATAACCTGGACCGCGGGTCATTTCAGATCCCTCGCCAGGACGCCTACCTGGATCTCGAGCCCGTTCCTGACGAACTGCTCGAACCAATTGCCGGCGAACAGCATGGCGGGGAGATCGTCCTCCTACCCGGTGGTGCGAGAGTCTCACTCGGTAAAGAGCTTGCGAATAAAGGTGTTATTTTCACCGACTTTGCAACTGCCGAAAGCCAACATCCAGATCTGCTCGAAAGCATGAATGGCCAGATCGTCCAACCAGACGAAGACCGTTTTGCAGCCATGGCCGGCGCTTTTGCCAATTCCGGGGTCGTCCTGTACGTGCCCAAGGGAGTGGAAGTCACCCAACCACTGCACAGCATCCTCTGGGGCCCAGGTAAGGGCCTGGCCTATTTCTCCCATTTGTTGATCTGGGTTGACGATGGCGCTTCCGTTACCTACGTCCACGAGTATGCTTCGAACAGCGAGGTCGGCGGGCAGTCGTTCCACGATGGCATCGTAGAAATCAGGGTCGGCAGCGGTGCATCTTTGAGATTTGTCGAGCTGCAGTCCTGGGGTGAGCACGTTTGGAATTTCACCCACGAGCGAGTAAAGGTCGAACGCGATGGCAACCTCGATTGGATTTTTGGTGCAATCGGCAGTCACCTGACCAAGAACTTTTCCGACCTCGACCTGGTTGGCCAGGGTGCTACTGGACGGGTATCCGGTTTTTATTTCACCGATCACGACCAGCACCTTGACCATGACACCCAGCAAAACCACCTGGCGCCTAACACGACCAGCGACCTATTGTACAAAGGTGCGCTTCAAGATAAGAGCCGGTCGGTCTGGCAGGGCATGATTTACGTTGCCCCAGGCGCTATGAAAACCGATGGTTACCAGGCCAATCGCAACCTGATCCTCAGCCCCAAAGCCCGTGCCGATTCCATCCCAGGCCTGGAAATTCTGGCTGATGACGTGCGCTGCACTCACGGAGCCACAGTAGGCAAGATCGATGCTGAACAGGTTTTTTACCTGCTCAGCCGCGGCATCCCGCGTGAAGAAGCCGAGCGCTTAATTGTTGAAGGTTTTTTTGACCCCATCATGCAGCGGATACCATTTGAAGGCGTTCAGCGCCGGTTTCAAATGGCTATCCACGAAAAGATGGAAACCAGGATAAAACACACCGGTCAAAAATGAAGCAATAAAAACCATATTCGAGTAAAATTAAGTGTTATTTCGATTAATTTCAAAATGAAAGGCGCAGGCGCTAAATGTCCAGTTATCCCTTTATGAGAGAGCCAATCCCCGAACACAATTTTGATGTTGGAAATGTCGTGGAAGTATTTTGTGATCATGAAAAGAACGGCGAAAGGATCCGAGGTTGGCTTAAGGGAATCGTTGTACAGGTTGATGCCAAGATGGTAGCGGTCCAATTCCGCACCAATGTCTTCTTAACCGATGGATGGATGGTGCCCGACCACATTTTATGGTTTCCCCAAAATTCACAGCACCTGCGTGTGCCGGTTAAACGCACTAACAGGGCTCCTATAACCAAAGCGGATCTATAACGAATGAAAACTGATATATTGTCTCCAGCCATGAATATCGAACGGGTTCGCGCCGATTTTCCGATCATGCAGCGCGAAGTTCGTGAAGGTGTCCGGCTGGTGTATCTCGATTCGGCTGCTACGTCTCAGAAGCCGGTTGCCGTCATCACTGCGATGGACCAGTATTATCGCCGCTACAACGCTAATATCCATCGCGGCCTGCACACATTGGCAGAGGAAGCCACTGCTGCATATGAAGACGCTCGGGCCGCTGTTGCAGCCTTTATCGGATCCAGGTCACCGCGCCAGCTCATTTTCACCCGCAATACCACCGAATCAATCAACCTGGTTGCCAATACCTGGGGCGGGCCAACCTCCATCGCGGCGATGTTGTTATCCTTACCGAGATGGAACATCATTCCAACCTGGTGCCCTGGCAAATGCTCTCTGCTGAAATCGGTTTCCAGTTGGAATTTATCCCGATCACGGACGAAGGGTTATTAGACCTGGTCGAATATCGCCGGCTGTTAGATTTACAACCTCGGCTGGTCGCATTCACCCATATGTCGAATGTCCTCGGAACGGTTACTCCGGCGAAGGAGATCATCCGCCTGGCGCACGATGCTGGGGCGGTAACCTTGCTCGATGGTGCTCAATCGGTGCCTCATTTTGCAGTCGATGTCAATGATCTTGACGTCGACTTCCTGGCGTTTTCAGCTCACAAGATGTGCGGGCCGACCGGCATTGGTGCTTTGTTTGGTCGTGATAAACTATTGGCCGCGATGCCTCCTTACCAGGGCGGCGGCGATATGATCCGGCGGGTTTTTTTGCGGACGTTCGAGCCCAATGAGGTCCCCCACAAGTTTGAGGCAGGTACACCTGCCATTGCTGAGGCAATCGGGTTTGGGGAAGCAGTCCGTTACCTATCAAACATCGGCATGGACTCAATCACTGCTCATGAACACGAATTGACCGAATATACCCTGGATCGGTTGGAAGAAATCCCAGGGGTCAAGCTGCTAGGTCCTACTGCCGATAAAAAGGGTGGGGTAGTCTCGTTCGTGGTCGATGGCATCCACCCTCACGACGTCGCCCAGATACTCGACCGGGATGGGGTAGCCATCCGCGCCGGGCATCACTGCGCCATGCCGCTTCACGATATCCTTCATATCCCGGCTTCATCGCGGGCCAGCTTTTACCTCTACAATTCTAAAGAGGACATTGATGCATTGGTTGAAGGACTTTATCACGTCAAAAAGATTTTTGGGTGATCATGGACGATCTGTATCGCGAGTTAATTATCGAGCATTACAAAAACCCCATTTATCGGGGAGAACTTTCGCCTGCGGATATATCCTTCGAGGATGAGAATCCCTTATGCGGCGATCACATCCGCGTAGATTTACGCCTGGATGCTAATGGCAAGATCAAAGAGGCTGCCTTCAGCGGCCATGGCTGCGCTATTTCTCAAGCCTCCGCCGATTTGTTGATCGAATTGATCATCGGCAAACAATTGGATGAGGTAAAAGCGCTTGGGAAAGAGGATGTTCTCGATTTGCTCGGGATCGAGCTAAGCCCGATTCGCCTGAAATGTGCTTTACTGCCTTTGAAGGTGGTTAAAGCGGGAGCCTATGGTCTGGGGGAAGCCGACGACAGCCTGGTGGAGGGAGAATACTGAGTTAATGTCTCTTTACAACTATACAAAGATCAGCCCATCGGAGTGCCAGTTTTATCGCATTGCTGCTGTCGAAGAGCTGCCGAGTGGAGAGCGACTTTACCTTGAAATCGACGATCAAGCCATCGTCGTCTTCAATATCGCCGGGAATCTTTATGCCATTGGCGATGTATGTACCCACGACGATGGCCCTTTAGGCGATGGCCAGGTCGAGGGTTTTGAGATTACTTGTCCCCGCCATGGTGCCCGTTTTGATATCCGCACCGGTAAAGCTTTAGCCTTTCCGGCAGTGATCGATACCCCCGCCTATCCGGTCAGGATCGTCGATAACCAGATTGAGATCGGCATCCCGCACGATGAATGAGTTCTATTTCCCAAAATTACCGATAATTCTCAAGTTGTCAAAGCCTTCGGCGTAAGGCCTCTCGGCCAGCGCTCCATAGCGGATCATCGTTGCCCGGGTAGTCTCCGGGTCAAAATAGTACTTATTCGCATAGGTTTTATATTCGGCCAGGGCGTTAAGCTTGCATTCGACGTCTGCTTGAGCTACTTCCACCAGGAAATTTGGGAAAAATCCATAACTGCTGCGCAGTACATCGAAACCTAAGACCGTCGTACCCCTGAAAGCGCGTAACACCTCGTCGGTAAGCGTATTATGATCCTGGTGATTATCGGCTCGGGTGTGAACAAAGACGATTTCGGGGTGATGATTACGGTTGGTGTCGATGAGAAATTCGAGAATCTCCTGCCTGAAATGGGGGAAACGGCGTGTCTCGAATTCCCCCAGGTATATGTTTTGCCGCGGCACGCCTAAGACCGCCATACTGCGGTAATGCTCGTCGACCAGGTTGGTGAGGGCCGGGTTTTTCTGGTTATTGGAGAGCGTAATTGTCATGACTTCAGTCATCGGTGCGATGTGGGCGATCAAAGCCCCGCATCCCAGTTCGATATCGTCCGGATGGGCGCCGATGAAGCATATTTTTTGGCCGAAAAAAAGCATATCGTGGTTCATATTGATTTCTTCTATTTGACAGCCAGGAAACCGCCAACGACTTTGGTCATCACCAGGCGACCATCCCGCTGGAGGCGTATGGCTGCCACCTTTTCGACTTGAGACATCACCTGTTCGAAATCATCCTTTCCGTTAAAGAAGCTGCTCCACAGCTTGCGATCTTCCGAAAGCGAAGCCTGTGTGTAGGCGATGAACGGATCGATAGTCTCGAAAGTCAATGGGTTTTCGAAAATGTGCACCTCCACTTTCGAAAATAACGTCTGCATGGTTGTTAAGATCTCGCTGTCGTAACGGGAGCTGCCCGGCATCAATGGGATAGGTTTGCCGGTCGCTTCGCGGATGATATCGTAAAAAAGGGCTTTGTTTTCAGGCATCGGACCGGTGGTGAAGAGCTGGCCGCCGGGCCTGAGAACCCGATGCATCTCGCTCAAGGTGTAGCTCATATTCTCAGCGTAATAGATCGCAAAGCAGCACGAAAGCAGGTCGAATGTGTTATCGTCGAATGCAAACCGCTGGTTGAAATTCAGGTGGGTGAAATGGATATGGTCGCCGCTGGCGGCGTTGGCAGCCTGCGCCTGGGCTAAAAGGTCTTCGGAAACATCGCCTCCGGTAATATCGGTTTTACCTTTGAGAAAATTGAAATACGAGAAACATTGTTTGCCAGCGCCGCACCCAATGTCCAGGATCTTCATCCCCGCCTTGAGCTTAAGCAGGTCGAGCATCCACGCATCAATGTCGCGTCCGCCATATTTGTTGTGAATGTCGATCCGGGTAAGTAAGTCGTTAGGTGTTTCTTGATAATTGAATTTCATTTTGCCTCGCTGAAGGGTCAATAAGGGTCCCACTCGGTAAGTTCATCGAGAGTAAAGATTCGATGTTCACAATCTGGTTTTTCTGTCGAAATGCACCCTGAATTTTACACCAGTTTTGTCCCCTCATCTCAAGTAACAGGCATCTTGCAGACCAAAATAAATTTAGCCTCAACCAATCGCTGCCACATAACACCTTGCTCACCAATACGCTCTCGGGCAAGATTTATCTCACCCCGACCAATCCCTGCCATCCTAAACCTCTGTTCCCCCCGGTAGGACAATTTTTGACAGAGGTGAAGGCCATTCCTGGCCTCAACAAATTCTTGGCAGCATCTCCCCAGCCAAAACGTCTAAAATTCGGGTCCCCCCAATTACTGTCCGCAGCAGGACTCGTCCTGGTGGTGTGGCTTCAACCTTTCCGATGATCGCTGCACCCTGACCGTAAACAGAAGTTCGCATGGTCATCAGCGCTTTATCAGCTTTATCTGCCGGCAAGATGACGATCAATTTTCCCTCATTAGCGACGTACAGTGGATCGAACCCTAGTAATTCGCAGGCAGCCTGCACCGCAGGATTAATCGGAATTGTCGGTTCGTCGAGCCAGATGCCGGCCTGGCTTTGGATAGCAATTTCATTCAGGGTCGTTGCCAGACCTCCTCGGGTAGGGTCTCGCAGCACGTGAATGTCTGGAACAACTTCGAGGAGGGACTGGATCAGCCCGTTCAAAGGTGCGACATCTGACCGGACTTCTGTCTGGAAACCCAACTCACCTCGAGCTGCCAGGACAGCGATACCATGGTCGCCCAGAGTACCTGATACCAGTACAGCGTCTCCAGCTTTGGCCTGCTCGCCGCCGATTATCCGTCCGGCCGGGATCCAGCCCAGACCTGCGGTGTTGATGAACAGCCCGTCTGCCTTCCCTTTTTCGACGACTTTGGTATCCCCTGCTACGATCAAGACGTTGGCCTCGGCTGCGGCCTGTTCCATGGAGGCAATCACCCGTTGGAGGGTTTCGATTGGCAACCCTTCTTCGAGGATGAAACCGGCTGTCAGATAAAGCGGCTCGGCCCCTAACATAGAAACGTCGTTGACTGTGCCGCAAATCGCCAGACGACCTATATCACCTCCAGGGAAGAAGAGCGGCGAAACGATGTGCGAATTGGTCGAAAGCGATAGTCGCCCTGAAAGGCCAGCCTGGACGGGTAGAGTCAGGCGCGCAGCATCGTTGCCTTGCAGGAGAACCTCATTGGCAAGGTGCGGTTTGAAATGTTTACGGATCAGCTCATCGGTCATCTGTCCCCCACTGCCATGGCCCATCACGATCTGGTCCTTGTGTCTCAGCGGGCGCGGGCATACCGGTCCTTGCATCGAAATCATCTTTTCTTCAGCCATAGGTGGTCAATCTCTTAACGTATTGGGTTCTCGCTGTTCAGGAATACGGTGGTAGCGGAAATAAGCTGAACAGGTGCCTTCGGTTGAAACCATTGGCGCTCCCAGAGGCGTTTGGGGAGTGCATTCTTTCCCGAATGCCGGGCATTGGTGCGGTTTTTTGAATCCCTGCAAGATCTGGCCGGCGATGCACAGGGTAAATTCCTGGGTTTGAACAGCGCCGAGGTCGAAGTGTCGTTCGGCGTCGAACTCTGCATACTCTGGCCTTAACCCCCAGCCGCTCATCGGGATCGTGCCAATTCCGCGCCATTTCCGGTCCACCGGTTGATAAACCCTTTGGATCAATGCCTGGGCAGCCTGGTTGCCTTCGTAGGTGACCGCCCGCGTGTAAGCATTTTTGACTTCCGCCTGTCCCTTTTCGAGCTGACGCACTGCCAGCAAGATACCATTCGCCAGGTCGAGCGGCTCGAATCCGGTCACGACGACCGGTACGTGGTATTTCTCAGCAATGGGCGGGTATTCCCAATAGCCCATCACCGTACAAACGTGCCCGGCTGCCAGGAAGGCCTGGATGCGGTTACCAGGCGAGCCAAGGATGGCGTGCATAGCTGGAGGTACGCAAACTTGGGAGACCAGTACCGAGTAGTTCTTCAATCCTAGGTCCCTGGCTCTTACGATACTCATTACATTCGCCGGGGCGGTGGTTTCGAACCCGATTGCAAAAAACACGACCTGTTTATCTGGATTTTCCTGGGCAATCCGGACGGCATCGAGTGGTGAATACACGACTTTAACCTGGCCGCCTTCCGCCCTGACAGAAAACAGGTCATGATACGACCCGGGCACCCGCAGCATATCCCCGAATGATGTGAAAATCACCCCCGGTTGAGAAGCGATTAACAAAGCTTTGTCGATCTGCTCCAGGGGGGTAACACACACCGGACAGCCAGGCCCATGCACGAGATCGATCTCTGGCGGCAGCAGCTGGTCGAGACCGTAATGCATGATCGCATGGGTCTGCCCCCCGCAAATTTCCATCATTGCCCAGGGTCGGGTCACCGTCCGCTGGATTTCGTTCAAGACGAGTTTGAGGCGGCCTGCATCCCTGAATTCATCCACAAACCGCATCAAGCATCTCCAAATGCGAGACCGTCTTCGATGTCGCTCAGTTCCTTGAGCGCTTCTAACGTGGCGTTGGCTTCATCCTCGCTCAAGATATTGAGTGCGAATCCGGCATGGACTATAGTATAGTCGCCCACCTTTGCTTCAGGCACGGTCTCGATGCAAACTTCCTGGACCACGCCACCGAAATCAATCCGGGCCATACGCATCCCACTGTTTGTATTTATTTCGATTATCTTCCCTGGTACACCAAGGCACATAGTTGTTCTCCTGTTTTACGTTACAGTGTATTCTGCCACCATTGCCTGGCCCAAAGCAAGGCCCCCATCGTTAGCTGGAAGCTGCCAGTGAGTTAGGACCTTAAACCCATTTTTCTTTAAAGTTTCTATTGTATGGTTGAGTAAGAACTGGTTTTGCCAGACGCCGCCGCTTAAAGCTACGGTATTGATTGTACGCTTCTCTTTGATATCCATGCAAACCTCGAGGTTCATTTTCACCAGGCTGTTATGAAAACGAGCGGCAATCTGCCCGGGTGGTCTGCCTGCCCGCCAATCCGCGATGATCGCCGCGATCATCGCATCTACCTGGATTTGCCCTGCGTCGAGGTTGACGGGGTAAATCCCCGTTTCATCGGGGTCGATCGAGGCTTCCAACTCCATGGCTGCCTGCCCTTCAAAATTTACGGATTGGCACAAGCCGGTCAGGGCGGCAACAGCGTCGAAAAGCCGTCCCATGCTCGAAGTCGCCGCGGTGTTGAGGTGATGCTCGAGCTGGCTGCGCAGCGTCATCCGGTCCTGGGCACAATATTCTTTGACCGGCGGCAGGTCAGGCTCCCATTCGATCCCCATCTGCCACAGGTAAGCTAAAGCCATCCGTGAGGGTTTCCGGATCGCCAGGTCGCCGCCGGGCAAGGGCACATAGCTTAAATGGTAATCGCGTTCGTAACCCTGGTAGCTGCCGGTCAATACTTCACCGCCCCAAATGGCACCGTCAACCCCATAGCCGGTGCCGTCATAGGCCAGCCCGATCACCGGCTCGTCTGCCGACCAGCTATTTTCACCCAGGCAAGCGGCTAAATGGGCGTGGTGGTGCTGAACTTCGACCAGGGGCAGGCTTTCCTTCTCGGCTCGTTGACGGGCGTATTGTGACGCCAGGTAGCCCGGGTGCAGGTCGCAGGCGATCACCTCCGGGTTGAGGTGGAAGACATGCTCGAAATGCCTGATGCCCTCTTCGTAGGCTTTGAGCGTCTCGTAATTTTCCAGGTCGCCAATGTGGTGGCTGATGAATGCGTAATCCTGGCGGGTGATGCAAAAGGTATTCTTCAACTCACTGCCCGCCGCCAGAATCGATTTTACCGGCCTGGAAAGGTGGACCGGATCAGGAGCGTACCCGCGCGAGCGCCGGATGAAATATGGTCTGCCTTCGAATTCTCGTACCACCGAGTCGTCCACTCGCATGTGGATTGGCCGGTCGTGCATCAAGAAGGCGTCCGCCAGACCATTGAGGCGCTGGCGAGCGTCGTTGTCTTCGTAACAAATCGGTTCCTCACTGAGATTCCCACTGGTCATGACTAGAATTTCCGGAAAACCTGGGGCAGGCTCGAGCAGCAGCAGGTGCAGCGGCGTGTAAGCCAGCATGATACCCAGTGTAACCTGTTTAGGAGCGACCTCTGCGGTGACTGGCGATGCTGGTCTCTTCTCGAGCAAAACCACCGGGTGCGCCGGGGATTGCAGCAGCCCTGCTTCGACTTTCGAAACCTCAGCATGGCGCGTGATCGTCGCCAGGTCGAATGCCATCAGGGCGAAAGGTTTTTCACTGCGATGTTTCCGCCGCCGTAACTCGGCCACAGCTTCGGCCTGGGTAGAGTCGCAGGCCAGATGGAAGCCTCCCAATCCTTTAACAGCCAGAATCTTGCCTTTTTTGAGCCAGTCTCTGGCAATCTCGATTCCGTCGCCGTCCTGGCGTTTACCATCTACCTCGAACCAGGTCCGTGGGCCGCAGTCCGGGCAGGCCACCGGCTGGGCGTGGAAGCGCCGGTCGGTAGGATCATCGTATTCAGCCTGGCAGGCAGGGCATAATTCGAAGGACGCCATTGTCGTCAACGGGCGGTCGTAGGGAATATCTTTAATGATCGTGAAGCGCGGACCGCAGTTAGTGCAGTTTATAAACGGGTAGCGATAGCGGCGGTCGTCCGGATCGAACAGCTCGCGCTGGCATTCGCTGCAAATGGCCACGTCCGGTGAAATTGGAATGAATTCCCCGGCTCTGGCCAGGCTCTCGTAGATTTCGAAAGAGTTGTATCCATCTGGAGGGATGGGTTGGCTTTCAATCCGGTCGATTTTTGCCAGGGGAGGAGGGTTGGCAGTCAAGGCATCTAGGAAACTGGCGACTGCAGTTTTCTGTCCGTTGATTTCGATTTCAACGCCGTTCGACGAATTTCTAACCCATCCGGTCAGACCCAACCTGATGGCTAAATTGTAAACGAATGGGCGGAAACCGACCCCCTGGACGATCCCTTTCACCAGAATCTTGGCTCCAGCCTGCTCGGAAATCATTTTACTTTCATCTGATCAATGCGGTTGTTCAGCCAATCGATCCATTCGTCGAAACCTTCACCGGTCTGGCATGAGAGTGCCATGGTGACGACACCGGGATTGAGCATTTCGACCCCACGCTGGAAATATTCCCGGTTGAAATGCACGTAAGGCTGCAGGTCGATCTTATTGATGATCACCACGTCCAACCCCCGGTAAATATTGGGGTACTTATAGGGCTTGTCGTCGCCTTCCGGGATGCTGGCAATTAATACGTTAGCGTGTGTACCCAGGCTGAAAGCGGCCGGGCAGATCAAATTTCCAACGTTTTCGACGATTAGCAGTTCCAGGTCGTCCAGAGGCAGCTGGGGGATGGCCTTTCTTAACATTACCGCATCCAGGTGGCAATCTCCTCCGGTGTTGATCTGTACTGCCGGCATGCCTGCCGCTACGACCTTATCCGCGTCGATCGTGACCGGTGCAGTATCGCCTTCAACGACGCCGATGCGGTGTTTAGCCGCGACCCGCTCGATCGTTTTCAAGATCAGGCTGGTTTTCCCAGCTCCAGGCGAAGCCATGAGATTGATCGTAAACACTCTGGCAGCATCAAATAAATTACGGTTTTGTGCAGCCAGCTGGTCGTTTGCGCTCAGCAACTGCTCGATAACTGGAACGCGTATAGTTGTCATGATTTACTCTACTTCCTTTGTAATTTCGATGCTATCGAGGCGGAACTCGTCTCCGGATACAACCTTAACCCTGGCACTTTGGCAGGCCGGACAACCGGTCAGCTCGCGGTCCAGGGTGTATGCCGCTCCGCAATCCAGGCAAACCAGGTTGGCAGGTATCCGTTCAAAATGGAGCTTTGCTCCGGCGCAGATCGATTCCTGGCTGACCACGTCCCAATAGAATTGAACGGAATCATCAACGATACTCGATAGCTGCCCGAGCACGATGTATATGTCTGTTACTTTAGCTGCTTCGGCTGCCTGGGCGTGCTTGCTGGCGATAGCGAGGATGCTTTCTGTTACGGCGAGTTCATGCATAGAATATTATAAACCCTAAGAAGATAAAATTTGGTTGGTAACCCGGCCTATAGGTCCTTCCAGGCTGGCGACCTTCGTCGATGTGGACCAACCCCAGGTTGCCTGATTATTCGGTTTATATAAAACGGTGGATTTCCTTTATATCATCTACCTGGCGTTATTCGTCTGTAAACCGTTAATGATGTCCAGGAGTTGCAGGCGAGTGCTGAGCAAACGACTGGCGACGATATTGGCCAGGCGGCGCATGACTGAAAAGCCCAGGTCGTGGTCCTGGTCACAAAGCTGCCTTAAAGCATACCCGCTAAACCCTAAAAGGATGGCCGGAACCAAAGCCCGGGCACTGTCTTCTCTCTGGCGTACGACCGGGGTCAGGCTGGCCCAACCGATCACATCCAGGGGTTCAGCAGTGAAGACGCGCACGTTACCTCTGCCCGGCACGTAATTCTCGATTGCGACCTCGCCGTCGAGGATGACGTAAAGATTATCGATCTTTTCACCTTCCAAGAAGAGATAATCGCCCCTTTCCAGCTGGCGGATTTCGATGATTCCTGCAAGTTGTTCGATCTGGTCGTGCGACAGGTCACGAAACCAGGGAATTGTTGCTAAGGTTGCGGTTAAGTCGATTTGCGATAACATAAAAATAATCCTTAAAAGTCCACCCTTTTTGTATCATTGTTAGAATAAAGAACATAGTGTTTTACGTCATCAGGGCGCTTGCAAATTGTCATCACCTTAATAGTCCAAATAGACTTGTAAAGTTGACATTTGAGGATATTCACCCATACCTGATGAATATTAGGATTGGAGCTGGTTGTGTATTCCCTGGTTTTTCAATTTATCAGTTTCACACTCATTGAGTTAAAGCCTGTTTCTGTACTGACCACTTTTAACCAGGAAATCTTAATCGACTTTTTCACCCAGCCAAATTACCAATCGACGGGCTGCATCTTGCGCCAGTTCATTTGTCCTCTCCGATAAGGTGCTGGCGAATCCAAACACGTAGCCTCGCACCGACATTAAATGTCCTTCTGGCGTCTGCCCATAAATCACTTTGCATAACTCCAGGCAGGTCTGAGGTGTCAGGTGATGGGTAAATGGGGAAGCCTGGTAACTGCTGCTGATCAGGCGGAAACTGATTTCTTCGGGAACACTGCCGGTATGAGCATCGACGAAGCAAACCGACTGGTATGCTCCTATCGTTTCGGCCATCTCGGGGGTCAATTGAGGTTCAAACCAGATATCAACCAGGGTTTTCATATCCCCAGAATCCAAATCAGTGGATGGTGACAATTCGACTTCGTAAAAACCATCCCCGGGAGTATCCGGGGATGGTAATCCAAGCTTTTGCGCAACAGTTTTCAAGACATGCCAGGCAACACCATCATCCTGGCGGTCCACGTTGCCATAGCCGACCAGTAAAATTTTACTCGGCATCGCGCTGTATCGTCCGCTCCACTTCTCCATCGGCACTGACCAGATCGATCATTAACGGCATCTGGCCGACTGCGTGCGTCGAACAAGAAAGGCAAGGATCGTGAGCCCGGATGGCTGCCTCAACCCGGTTGAGCAGGCCTTCACTCACTTCGTGGCCTGAAATGTAGGTCTTGGCGACGCTGTCGACAGCGTGACTCATGGCCCAGTTATTGTGACCGGTTGAGACAATCAAGTTGACGAACTGCAGCTGACCCATTTCGTTTGTCTGGTAATGATGAATCAGGGTGCCGCGTGGGGCTTCAATCACGCCCACCCCTTCGCCTTTGAAATCACGCTTTGTATTGAGGATCTCATTGCTGAGAATATCGGGGTCGTCCAACAAAATTTTGACCCTTTCGGCTGCAAACAACGTTTCGATCAGGCGTGAGTAGTGGTACATCAAGGTATTTTCGATCGGTTTGCCATCGTTAAACATCCGATAGCTCTTGAACGCTTCGTTTGCCAAAGGAGTGTCGATCTTTTTGGCGACATTAAGCCTTCCAAGAGGGCCAACTCTATAGACACCTTGCGGCCAGCCCATTTTCTTGTAATAGGGGAATTTCAAGTATGACCAGTCTTCTACATGTTCTTGGATGTAATCCAGGTAATTTTGGCCGGCGAACTTTTCAAGCTGGTCTCCCTTCGAGTCGATCAGGCGGATGGGACCCTCGTAAAGCTCGAGGCTGTTTTCAGGGGTGACCATGCCCAGGTATCCAGTTGGGAATACTGCAAACTTGGCGATGTCTTCCATGTTTTTCGCTGCCCAATCTTTCATGATTTGCAGCCCTACCTGGATCGTTGCAATGGCGTCATCCAAACCGGCCAGAATGTGGTCGCGCCCTTCGGCTTTCAAGGCTTTGTTGACCCCACCGGGTACGGCAAAATTGGGATGGACCCGCCGGTCACCTACGGTGCCGATGATTTCCTGGCCGAATTTTCGCAACTGCACCGCCTTAACTGTCAGTCCAGGATTGGCCTGAACCAATCCCACCACGTTCCTGATAGCAGGGTCAGCGTCGAACCCCAACAGCAGGTCGGGACCGGCTAATTCGAAGAAGTGCATCCCGTGGCTCTGGATGATCTGGCCCATGTGCATCAATTCGCGCAGCAATGAAGCCGGGCGGGGGGGTGGGCAGCCGGCGACTGCTTCGGCGGCTTTGGCTGACGCCAGGTGATGACTCACCGGGCAAATCCCGCAGATGCGCGGGGTGATCATCGGCATCTCGAAATACATACGGCCTTCGCAGAACTTTTCGAAGCCGCGGAATTCGTTGACGTGGAGGTACGCTTGCTCGACGTTCCCCTGGTCATCAAGATGGATGGTAACTTTTGCGTGCCCTTCGATGCGGGTCACCGGTTCGATCGTAATTTTTTGAGTTGCCATCATTCCTCCTAATGCCAATCCAGGTTCTCATTTTTAAGTACCGGTTTGCGGCCCTGGGCCAGTTCGGCTAATACATAGAAGATTGTATCGGCGTCTGGGGGGCAGCCGGGGACGAATACATCAACCGGTACCACATCTTGCAAGGCACGAACTTTTGTCGGCACGCCAAGCTCTGGGTCGCTGGGGATTTTCCCTTCGGCATCTGTGCTTTGGGTTTCGATATAGGCCCGTCTCAGGGCTTCCTCGATCGAGAAGAAATTGCGCATAGCTGGTACTCCGCCGAAGACGGCGCAGTCTCCCAATGCCACCAGCACCTTGCAGCGTTTTCGCATGCGTTCGGCGACCTCTTCGTTGGCAGTATTATTCACACCCCCTTCAAGGATGCCGACATCAACCCCTTGTTCATCCGGCTGTTTTAAATCGGTGATGGGTGTGGCCCGAATATCGACCAGTTCAAGCACCTGTAAAATGCGTTCATCGATATCCAATAAAGACATATGGCACCCGGAACAACCTGCTAACCAATCTGTAGAAATTTTCGGTTTTGCCATGACTTACTCCTGATTAATTAAATAGAAATGGGTCATCGGGTTTCAGTCGAACAGGTTCACTGAAGAGATGACCTGGCCTAATTGTGCTTTCCAATCGTCGTTCAGATCGAACCCCAGCTGCTCGGCAAGGCCGGCAAAAACCGCAGCATTGGCGCGAATGCCTTCAGCCGGTTTAATCGACCGGTTGGCAGCCTGGATCCGTCCTTCGAGATTGATGTAATGGCCTTCTTGCTCGGACCAGATCTCAACTGGCAAGACGACATCAGCTTTTGCGGTTAGGGGCGACACGTAGCTGGCCTGCACCGCCACGAAGGGTACATTCTCGAGCGCCTGGATCAACTTCTGGCTGGGTGTATCGTCACCCAGGGCGACGTAGGCAGCCTGTTGAGACTTAATCTCGATTGGATGCTCGAGTTGGAGCAGCGCGGCTGCCAGGCTGTTCGCCTCCCCTTTGATGCTCACTACCGTGGACTTGCATTGGTCTGGCCCACCGGCTGCTGTCGCCAAAGTCAATGCGGCTTTTACCGTTGCCTGCGATCCATTCTTTGTCACAGCGCTTCCTAATACGATGACCGGGCATTTGCTTTCGGCAATCAGTTTTGCAGCTTCCACAATTGTTTCTGGTTCAAGGCCGGTCTTTTGGCCGGTATTCTTGGGAGCGTAGCTGTCCAGGTCTTGCGCTTCAGTTCCGGAGTTCACAACTGCCGATGCCAAACCCAGGAGCAAATCGATTTCCGTGCCTTTCTCAGGTTTCAAGGCAATCTTCGCCAGCGCTTCCAAGGGATTATCCTGGCTGTCGATAACCACCAGGTGCGTGCCTTGCGGCAGGCTGCGCTTGATGAAGAATCCGGCGACTTCGTGGTCGTTAACCAGATCCACGCCGATCGCAATCACACAATCACTGGCGTTTATAGCATCGAGCTTGCCTTCGAAAGGCATGCCGTTCTCATTGGCAACGCTTTGAGTGGCCGCGGTAAATGCGCCTTCTTCCAGGCTGGTTACTATTCCACTCTGAAGTTGGTTGGCGAAAAGTTGTTTGAATTGGGAGAGGGCTTCGACCGGAAGGCGGGTCGATGCAATCGCTGCGAGGCCGTTACCGTTCTTTCCGGCTAAAGGTCTTATCTTATTGACGATTGTAGTCAAGGCTTCATCCCAGGTTGCGGCTTTCAACGCGCCGTCTTTGCGTATCATCGGTGTCAGGATGCGTTGCCTATCTTCGTTTACCGGTATGAAGCGGCCGGTCTTACAAATGACACCGCTGCTGACCGGGGAATCCCAATCCCCATCGATCCGGACGAGGTTGTTGTCGCGGGTCAGCACATCCAACCCGCAGCCCAAACTGCAGCCGATACAGGTCGTCAGGGTATGATCGACCTGGGTTTCACGGCCGCGATAGGCACTGTCGCGATCGATCAGAGCGCCGGTCGGGCAAACCTGCACGCAGGTACCGCAGGAGACACAGGAGCTTTGGCCCAGGGGAGCCCCCAGGTCTGCTACCAGGAAGCTCTTTGCCCCGCGCTCTTCGAAGCCCAGAGTGAAATTACCGACCAGTTCGTTGCAAGCCCGCACACAGCGCCGGCACAGAATGCAGCGGTTGTGGTCCAATACGAAATAGGGATTGGAAGCGTCCACCGGAAAGGTCTGGTAATTTGGCGAAAGCGGCCAATGGGTCATTCCTTCATGATAGGCTGCATTCTGCAGCTCGCAGTCGCCGCCGCTGACCTGGCAGAACATGCAGAAATGGTTGCGTTCGCTGAAAATCAAGGTCAAGACGAACTTGCGGGCTTCGCGGGTGCGTTCCGTGTCTGTTAGTACAACCATATGATTGCTGGCCGGCAGCGTGCAAGAAGGCTGCAGCGTTCGGGCCCCTTCGACTTCGACCAGGCAGAGCCGGCATCCGCCGTACGGCGTCAGCTCAGGATGGTCGCATAAGGTCGGGATAATAATACCTGCCTGCCTGGATGCCTCGAGGACGGTGGTGCCTTCGTTTACTTCGATCTTCTTATCGTCAATAGTGATACTGATCATTATCGACCCTCTCTCTTTCAAGTTGTTTATCGTTTTGGTGCTCTAGTTTGTTTTACCGCTCATCGGGCAAATACCCGTCGGGCAGACTTTTAAGTTGATATGGGCCTCGACTTCAGCCCGGAAATGCTTGAGAATATCGCGGATTGGCGTACCTGCTGTTTGTCCCAAACCGCAGTTTGAGAGCTGGTAGAGGTTTTCGCTCAACATCGACAGGTCGTCCAAATCCTTCATCATGCCAATACCCTGGGAAATCCGATCGATGATCTCGTAAGCTCGCTGCGTCCCGATCCGGCAGGGATTGCATTTTCCACAGCTTTCGTTGCGGAAGAAATTGATCAAAACCTTCGCCAGGTCCACAACGCAGGTATCATCGTCGCAAATTAATAAAGCTCCTGAGCCCAATGCCACGCCGGCTTTGCTGAACGAGTCGAAGTCCATAGGTGTATCCTGCAGGCTGGCAGGAATGATGGATCCGCTCGAACCACCGGTTTGGGCGAGTTTAAACGAAGCGCCTTTTTTCATTCCTTTAGCGTAAATCGCGATGACCTCGCGCAGAGTAATCCCCATGGGTACTTCGATCAAACCGGTCACGTTCACGTGGCCCAGGATCGTGTAAACCTTGGTTCCGGGACTATTCGGCGTTCCGAAATGATGATACCAGACTGCTCCATTTCGCATGATCGCCGGAATATTTGCCAGGGTTTCGACGTTGTTTACGACCGTGGGCTTTCCCCACAGACCGTGGGTGGTCGGATAGGGCGGGCGGGCTCGTGGTTCACCTCGTTTTCCCTCGATCGACTCGATCAACGCCGTCTCTTCGCCGCATATATATGCGCCTGCGCCTGAATGAACGTGCAAGTCGAAGGAGAAGTTTGTGCCGAAAATATTTTTTCCCAGGAAACCCATTTCTCGGGCTTGACCGATGGCTTTTTCAAGACGGGTTTGTGCCAGGACGTATTCACCTCGGACGTAGATGTATCCTTCGTCTGCACCAACGGAATAAGCTGCAATCGCCATAGCCTCGATGATGCTATGGGGATCACCTTCGAGGATCAAGCGGTCTTTGAAGGTACCAGGCTCGCTCTCGTCAGCATTGCAAATCACGAATTTTTTATCGCTAGGGGTCTTGGCAACAAAACGCCATTTGGCTCCGGTCGGGAACCCAGCTCCGCCGCGTCCTCGCAGTCCCGATTTTTCGATGACTTCAATCACCCCCGGCGGGGTCATTTCGGTCAACATCTTGCCGAGGGCCGTGTAGCCGTCGTGGAGGATGTAATCTTCGATATCCTCCGGATCGATAATACCGGCCCTTTCGAGCACGATCCGCTGTTCAGCTGGCAGAGTCCCTTTCCGGGCCGAAATCCAGGCGATCCTTCCGGTTAATTCATGCGATGGTGCCTGGAGACCGGCTGCAACCCTGCCTTTATACAGGTGCTCCTCGACCAGGTAAGGTACATCTTCGGCTTTGACCGGTCCGTACACCACCGCTTCAGGGTAGACGATCACCAGCGGGGCTACATCGTGACGACCTACATCGCCGACCATCGTTAAAGAAATTTCATCATCCAGGCCAAATCGACTGATCTCCTTTTGAAGACGCTGAAATACGGCCTGGGCGCCTTGTTCCATACTGTGAACATCACTTGAGACGAGGACCATCGAGCGGACTGCTTTCATATCATCCTCCATTAATACTTGGCTAGAATGCCGGCGATCTGCTCGGGCGTCACATTGCCGTAAACGTCGTCGTCAACAACAATAACAGGGCCAACGGCACACAGGCCGAGGCAGCTTGTCGTAACCAGGGTCCACTTGCCGTCTTTACTGGTCTCGCCCGCCGCCAAACCCATTTTAGATTTCAAAGCATTCCAGACTTCACGCCCGCCTACCACGTGGCATGGGGCACTTTCGCAGAACTGCACGATGTGAGTGCCGCGCGGGGTCATCGATAGCATGTGATAAAAACTGGCTACTGAATAAAGCTTGCTTTGTGGGATTTGCATCATCCGGCCCACTTCTGTGAGGGCCGCATCTGGCAGGTAACCGATTTCTTGGTTAATTTGGTTCAGGATGGGGATCAATTCAGCCTGCGAATTGCCATGCTGAACAACTGCGCTGCGTGCAACCAAAACGGGGTCGGTTTGCGTGCTGGTTTCCATATTTATGGTTTGCCTCCTCATTCGTTTCTCCTGCCTTCACCTGAATTCAGGTGAAGGCGGAGGATCAATTGACGTTAACTGCGTTGAAATTACACACCTGCATACAAATGCCGCAGCGAATGCAGACATCTGGATCGATTACGTGCGGTTTGCGTCTTTCGCCGCTGATGGCGCCGGTTGGGCAGTTGCGGGCGCACACCATACAGCCGGTGCAGGTTTCAGGGTCTATGCTGTAGTTGATCAGGGCCCGGCAGACTTTGGCCGGGCAGCGCTTCTCGTAAATGTGAGCTTCGTACTCATCCCTGAAGTGCTTCAGCGTGCTCTCGACCGGGTTAGGAGCGCCCTGTCCCAGGCCGCACAGGCTGGTGATCCGGATCTCTTTGCACATCATTTCAAGTGTTTCAATATCGCCGGATTTGCCTTTTCCGGCGCAGATGTCTTCCAATATATTTAGCATGCGACGAGTACCGACCCGGCAGGGCGTGCATTTGCCACAGCTTTCGTCCTGGACGAAATCCATGAAGAATCGGGCAATATCGACCATGCAGGTTTCGTCGTCCATGACAACCATGCCGCCCGAGCCCATCATTGCGCCAGCTCCAGCCAGCGATTCGTAGTCGACAGGCGAATCCAGGTATTTGGCAGGAAGACATCCACCCATTGGACCGCCGATCTGCACGGCTTTGAAGCCCTTGTTGTTCTTGATCCCTCCGCCAATATCGAAGATAACCTCTCTCAAGGTGATCCCCAGGGGGACTTCGATCAAACCGGTATTCTTGACATCTCCAGCCAGTGCAAAGGTTTTGGTGCCTTTGCTTTTTGCTGTTCCCATCCCGGCAAACCATTCCGGTCCTCGGATAATGATCTGGGGAACGTTGGCGTATGTTTCGACGTTGTTGACATTGCTGGGTTGGCCCCAGAGACCGTGAACTGCCGGGAAGGGTGGCCTTGGACGCGGTTCGCCGCGTTTCCCTTCGATCGAGTTCATCAAGGCGGTCTCTTCGCCGCAGACGAATGCCCCTGCGCCCATGCGTACTTCGAGGTTGAAATCAAACCCGCTTCCCAGGATATTTTTACCGAGTAAGCCTAAATTCTGGGCTTGCTGGATCGCGATCCTCAGGGTTCGTACGGCGATGGGGTATTCTGCCCGGCAGTAGATAAAGCCCTGGTTCGAGCCGGTAGCATACGCGGCGATGATCATCCCTTCGATCACCGAATGCGGGTCGCCTTCGAGCACACGCCGGTTCATGAACGCACCAGGGTCGCCTTCATCTGCATTGCAAATCATATATTTCGGCCACGATTGGCTGTCGCGGCAGAACTGCCATTTTCTGGCAGCAGGAAAACCGGCTCCGCCCCGGCCGCGTAGTCCGGATGCCAGGACGGTCTCGATTACCTGATCGGGGGTCAATTCGGTCAGAACCTTACCTAACGCCTGATAGCCATCCATGGCGATATAGTCTTCGATGTTTTCCGGGTCGATCAGGCCGCAGTTTCTCAGCACAACCCTGACTTCCTTGGCCTTGGGAGCGCCTAATTCTTCATCTTGTTCAGCTTCCTCGGCAGCGATGAATTTTGAAACGGTGCGGCCTTTCAAGAACTGCTCGGAAACCAGGTAAGGGACATCGTCGACGGTTAATCCTGAATAATGGACGCCTTCCGGGTAGACGACCAGCTCTGGGCCGTTAGAACACCCGCCAATCCGCGAAGTCTCCAATACCTGGACTTCGTCGATCAGGCCTTGTGCCACCAGCTCATCCTGAAACGCATCCAGCACCTGGTGGGCGCCTCTTTTCAGACATTCGGGGTCGACACAGACTAAAACGTGTGAGCGGTAATACTTCATTGTTGAATAATCATCTCCTGGACGGGTTGTCCGTCGACAACATGCTGCTGCATAATCCGCCTGGCGCCGTCCGGATTAACTTTACCGTAGGTCACCTTAGGTTTGTCCCCGGAGACGACCTGCACAATGGGCTCCATTTCGCATAGACCCATGCAACCGGTTTGGCTGACGACGATCCCGGATAGATTCTCTTTCTCAATCGTATCCAAAATTGCTTTCATCGTCTCGCGGGCCCCGGCTGCAATCCCGCAGGTACCCATCGCAACGATAACCTGAACGTTTCCCTCGGAAGTTTTCAAACGGCGTTTCTCGAGAGCTTCTTCTCGTAATTTCTTCAGATCTTCAAGAGACTTGACGGTAGGCATTTCTTTTTCTCCTGTCAGTTGTTGTGAATTGCATTGATTTCATGAAATCCTTCCTGTAGAGTGTTCCGCAGAAAGGCTAAAATATCTGGTTCGGTCAACGAAATATCGCCTAACGTATCCTTGATGGCCTGGTCGTCAAAATCGTAGCAGTCGTTGTCGATCCCATATTTGAACATCCAGTGGATGGCGGGGTAGGATACCAACAGCGCCAGCCAGGTTGAAGGCAAATCTCCCAATGGCATCCGGTCGATGTGGCTGTTGCAGAATTCGACCTTTATCTGGGTGCCTTTACCAGGTGCTGATTGGATGATCAGCCAACCGTCGCAGGCCTCAGCTGCAGCCTTGAGGAGAGGGATCCCCAGGCCAACCTTACGAGTTGTCCGCGAGGTGACGAAGGGATCGGTCACCTTGGCCGCCATCTCGGCGGTCATCCCGAAGCCATCGTCGGCTACCGATAGGTACAGACGGTCTTTATGAGTGTCTGCCAGGGCGACGATCTCTATATTTCTGGCGCCGGCTGCGACGCTGTTTTCGGCAATATCAAGTAAGTGCAAAGCCAGTTCTCTCAACGTTTCTCTCAGTTAGCTTCACTGCCATCACTCGGGTTCTTGCATCCCTCGCACCAGTTGGGGGAATTTATTGGGACGAGCTCGGCCGTGGAGTTGTTCGTCAACCACGACCACTGATGCTTGACTGCAAGCGCCTACGCAGCGGCAGATCTCGAGAGTGATGGCACCATCAGGAGTGGTCTGGCCTGGTTCGATCCCCAATACCTGCTTGGCTTTCTCGATCAATTGGGGAGAGCCGCCCACGTAGCAAGCGGTGCCCAGGCAGAATTTGATCGTGTGGCGACCGCGGGGAGCTGTGGTGAAAAATGAATAGAATGAGACGACCCCGTGGACGGTGCTTGCGGGGACTCCCAGAGTTTTGGCGATGTATGCTTGCATCGGTAATGAAATGAACCCGATCTGGCTCTGGACCTCATTCAATACGACCATCGTCGCTCCTGGAGTATTTTCATTATCCTTCAGGATGCGATCGATGATAGCTTTCTTTTCAGGGATAGACAACGGATCGGTCACCGTTATTGTTTTGGTTGCCTCAAGCATTAACTGCTCCAATGGTTTAAATATGTTGTGATAATGTGGATCTGATTACCCTAATTGTGATTAATACCACAACTGAGTGTACTCGCCAGTCCTAAAAATGGTCAAATACCAAATGTCACCAAATTACACGCAGGTTGTCAATTCGGCTATAAAACAATTTTGAGCTTTCTGCCAGCATTTTGATGCAGCGCTAAGCGTATCTCACCCAGGGTTGGAGCCTCCAACCAGAACTCGTTGACACCCAAGAGTTCGTCCAATCGATGGGCGTCGCCATCCTGGACCAGTGTGAACCGCTTGATCTGTGGAAATGTTTCCGCGGCATGCTCGCACTGAATGTGGCGTGAAACCTCGATCGCGTCGATCTCCACATCTGCTGGGATGAAGCCTAAATTGGCGAACAATCCGAAACCTTTGCGGTCAACGTGAGCCGGGATGAAGAGCCCGCCCAAATCGTGGACTTTGAGGGAGGCCTGGTCGAAGCTGAAATTCGAAGATGTGAGCAGCAGCTGCGTTTCACGACGGATGAAATCACCGGTTTTATCAACAATGAACTGCTCGCCAAAGAAATCGGCCTTATTCTCCAGTCGTGGGAGTGAAGCCGTCACGTCTGCCTGCCAGGCTTCCAACTGGGCGATTGTATCGAACAAACAAAGCACATGTACCTCTTCGCGGGTTTGCAGTTCCATCCCTGCCAGAACGGTGATGGGGTATCCTTCCGCCGCTCGCTGGACTGCTTCTACGTTAGCGCTGGCATTGTGATCTGTAATTGCGATCAGTTCGATGTGCCGGCTCAGTGCTTCGCTGATGATCAACGGGGGGATCATCTCAACTTCGGCGCATGGAGACAACACGGTGTGAACGTGCAGGTCTGCCAGATAAGGTTTCAATTCGCCCGCAAGCCCATTTCCCATAATTGCCCGGAAATGGTAAAAGAAGTCCTCGGTGTCGATAAAAGCGTGATATCTTCGTTGTTTGCCTTAGCGATGGTTACTTCGTCGGGCAAGGCGTTTTCAGTGATGACCACAGCCGATAATTCAAGCAGTGCCGCTACCGCCACGATGTTAACGTGAGATTGTAACGTCACCCACACGCTCTGGTGTTGGGCACCGGCCATCACACAGCTTAATAGATCGGATGCATAACCGCTGCTAGGGTTTATTTTCGAAAATTCCTTGGGTGCAGTCAGTACCTTCAAATCTAGTCGGTTGATAATCTCTTGCAGATCCATATTATGCCTCTTTGTGATGTAAATCAATCCTCATTCTCAAATTGGTACCTTTCGAAGGTGAGGATTCGATCTTCATGTCATCAACACAGCGTTGGATGTTTGCCAGGCCCATACCGGCGCCGAAGCCTTTTTCTCGCACCTCTTCACTGGCGGTGGAAAACCCGGGTTTCAGGGCCTGAATGATATCGCTGATCCCGGGCCCATCATCGTAGGCTTCCATCGAGATCTGGTGGGGTTCGATTTCGACCCTGATTGTGCCGCCATGGGTTGCATGGATGATCAGATTTGTCTCTGCTTCGTAAACCGCAATCCCGCAGCGTCGGGCAATCTTGGCGTCAGCTCCTAACCGCAGCAGGGCGCGTTTGATGTTGCTTGAAGCAGTGCCGCCGCGATCAAAATCACGTGGGTTGATCTTGTAACGCAAAATCAGGCTGGTGCGGTCTGAAATGATGTCCTCGAAAAGGTGGCTGGCCCGGTAGCGGATCAGTTCTTCTTGTTCATAAGTGCGTTGGAGCGCATCTAACAGGCCGTTGGTGATGTCTCCTTTGGTGATGATGCCGGCCAGTTTGCCATCCCCATCCAGCACCGGTAGGCGGCCGAATTTCGTTTTGACGAATACCTTGAGTGCTTCGATCACCGGGTCACTAATCAGGACGGTAGTAAGCTGGGTGGTCATGTAGGCGCTGACCAACCCGTCCAGATCGCCGACCTGGAGTGCCTGGATCAGGTCTTCCATGCTGATTACACCTGCCAGGTTGTTATCGACCACTACAGGCGCACCGGAAATACGCGCTTCCCGGAATAGTACCAGCACGTCGCGCATGGTCATATCCGGACCCAGGTTGTAGGTCTTGCGGGTCATCACCTCTTCGACTTTGAGCTCATAAGCCAGCTCTTCGACGCGGGTGATATTCCTGGCAACCTGGTCGGTGATCGGTGTTCCTTTTAATGGGATAGATTGGCTCATATCCTATCCTTTAACCGCAGTCACATTCCCCGTTTTCAACGGGAGTTCTCGAGGCTGACCAGGCCGGCTTGGTACAGACGTCCGCACAGTTCGAACATTCCGAAAGGCGAGGAGATCAAGGGCATATTTTCTTTCACCGCCAGGGCGATAGTCTCGTTGGGGATGCGTTTTCCCCGCACGATCACCACTGCGGTCACGTCCGCCACCTGGGCAGTCCGCACCACCTGGGGGTTGCAAAGTCCAGTCAGCAGCACGGCATCAGGCTGGATCGAGGCGAGAACGTCACTCATCAGGTCTGCTCCGCAGCCGCCTTTGACATCCCGTTCCATGTCGATATCCGGTGTTAATACGACCCCATTGATTAGGCAGATTAGCTCTTTGATCTTCATAGTGGTTCCAAATTTTGTTAGCGAGATATGCGGATGATAAATTATCCAATAGCCACCTGTTTCCCAGCGACTATTATTTCTATCAAAAAAGGCGCATTTGCGTAAGTGGTTTACATCACCATGTTTTGCGAAATTTGTCACAAGGGGCAATTTACGAATTTCCTCCAATATGAGGAGACCTGCTTCGAGTTTTACAGTAAGCAGGAAAGGGCATCCGTAAGGATCGGAGGGGAGGTGATGATATTGTATTATACGTTATAATTTCTTCTGCAATTTCTCTTGAGAGAATATCAAGTGGAATAAATTGATTATAAGGACGTTTTGATCTTCAGAGATAATAGGACGAATTAATTAAATGAAGACAGTCATCCCAACGGTTAAAGGTGCTCGTGATTTCTACCCAGAAGACATGGCGCTGCGCAACTGGCTCTACCGGGCAATTCGCTATGTTTCCGAACAGTTCGGTTACCAGGAGTACGATGGTCCATTTCTCGAAAAAATTGACTTGTACGCCGCCAAATCCGGCGAAGAATTGGTCAAAGAACAGGCTTTCGTTTTCCCAGACCGGGGCGGTGAGTTGATCACCTTGCGCCCTGAATTGACTCCCAGCCTTACTCGCATGGTTGCCCAACGCCAAAACCTGTTAAATCTTCCCTTGCGCTGGTGGTCGTTCGGTCCTTTCTGGCGCTACGAAAAACCTCAGAAAGGCCGTTCTCGGGAGTTCTTCCAATGGAATATCGACCTGATTGGAGCGACCAGCCCGGAAGCGGATGCCGAATTGATCGCCATTGTTGCCACTTTCTTTAAAAACCTCGGCCTGACTCCTGCCGAAGTTACCATACGGGTCAATAACCGCAAGTTGGTGTCTACCGAACTAGCCCGCCTGGGCATTTCTCCTGATTTGAGCAAAAAAACCCTTGGTTTGATTGACCGGCGGGACAAGCTGCGCCGACCTGAATGGGAAGCTTACGGGTTGGAAGCCGGCTTAACCCAGGAGCAGGTTGCGAGTGTGGCTGCCCTTCTAGAGGATGACACCCTCTGGCAAAAATCTGATGAACTGAAAAAAGTTTTTGCTGCCCTGGAGGTGTTGGGTGTGCGCGACTATGCCCGTTATGACCCTCAAGTCATCCGCGGCCTGGATTATTACACCGGTACAGTCTTCGAAGCCACCGATTGCAAGAAAGAGTTCAGAGCCATTTTAGGTGGTGGGCGTTACGATAACCTCGTAGCTGATGTTGGCGGCGACCCGCTGCCGGGTATTGGTTTTGCTATGGGGGACATGGTCATAGCCTTAGTATTACAGAAATATGGCCACATTCCCGATTTTTCGTTAAGTCCCGCCCCGGTGTTGGTGACCGTCTTTGATGAAGAATTGCAGTCCGCTTCCCTGGCATTAGCCGCTGAGCTGCGCCAGGCTGGCTTGAGGGTAAGCTGTTACCCTGACCCGGTCAAGCTTCCGCGCCAGTTGAAATACGCCGATCGCGTCACCGTTCCTGTCGTCGTCATCCTAGGCCCAGATGAGTTTGCCAATCAAAAGGTTACTATCAAAGACCTGCTGACCCGGACCCAACAAACCGTCTCACGCGGTCAGGCTGTCCAAGCTATCCAGGAAATGCTTGCCAGCCCGAATCCTTCGTGATAAAATCTTGACCGAGCATGGTGGCTGTAGCTCAATGGCAGAGTGCTTGACTGTGGATCAAGTTGTTGAGGGTTCGAATCCCTTCAGCCACCCCTTTTTTTATCTGACTCAGTTCCCAAATTGATAAATAATAATTTTTCTTCTCCCCTGGAATAAAACGCGGTCTTCGCATTTTATTCAGTTAGAATCTAATCCGTTCAATTCGCGGCTTTAACCCGTTGCGAGAACCGTGGATTCCACTGTGCCCACATGCTCTTGCTTTTGATGGTGCCAAAACTAACCTGGATGGGTAATGGCGGAAAGCAGATTGATTCAAACAACCAGCTCGATGTACACTATATGCGCCGGGTCACAATTTCCTGGCCTCTATTCTAGCCCCATCCATGGAGGACTTCCATGCCACAACTCATCACCACTCTCGGGCCAAAATCTGAGCGCGAATTGGGCTTGATCCTTCCCCACGAACACATCTTTGTCGATCTGCGTCCCCTGGATACTCCCGGGCACGGCCAGGCTGAAATCGTGGATGTGGTCAGGTTGATGGCGCCTGAGCTTAAGCGTGCAATGCAAGCCGGGGTGACTGCTCTGGTCGAATGCACCCCCGAAGGAGTGGGCCGGCGCGTGGACCTGGTCGCTGCTGTATCACGCTCTGCTGGTCTTCCAATCGTGGTGCCCACCGGGATCTACCGCGAGCCGTGGGTGCCGGATTGGGCGCGGGCTGCATCAGAAAACCAGCTTTATGCCTGGATGCTGGGGGAGTTGGAGGGGTTCATTGGTGGGACAGGCGTACAGGCAGATTGGATCAAGCTGAGCGCAGGGGATGAGGGCCTGACCCCAATTGAAATCAATATCTTACGCGCCGCCGCCCGGGCTGGCCTTGATGCAAGGGCTGCCATCGGCAGCCACACCATCCGGGGCAAAGTCGTCTTGGACCAATTGGATATCCTCGCCAAATGCGGTTTTCCAGCCTCTCGTTTTATTTGCATCCACGACCAGGCCGAGCCGGATTTCGAGCTTAACCTGGAAGCTGCCAGGCGCGGCGCCTGGATTTCTTACGATGGGATTGGCTGGGGAGACGATGAGATGTATCTGCAGCGAATCAAAACCATGATTGCCGCTGGTTTTGGTGGGCAGGTGATTCTGAGCCACGATCGAGGTTGGTTTACACCTGCTGAACTGGGGGGCGGGACGCCCAAACCTTTCACCTATCTCCCCGAAATCTTTGTGCCAAAACTGGGCCAGGCAGGAGTGGGTGCTGAGGACATCCATCGCCTGACTGTAATTAACCCATTTCGAGCGCTGGCTCGCGGGTGAGGAGGTGGTTAATATCCGGAATCATCCAGTTCGGCAGGCACGCCGTTCTTTAAAAGGTTGACGTCGCTGGTAACATTTACCAGCAAGAAACCCTCGTGGATGCGCTGGGCCGCAGCTTTGCCGTTTGAACAGTAAATTCCCAGGGGTAGGTGATGCGCCTGGGCTGCCCGCTTGATTTCTTCCAACGCTTCGAGAAAGATCGGATGTGTGTTTTCGGGTAATGGATCCAGGCCCAACGAAAGTGACAGGTCGATCGGGCCGACGAAGGCAAGGTCAAGCCCTGGCACCGAGAACATCGCATCCAGGTTTCCCAGTGCAGCCTGGCTCTCGACCTGGACCATCGTGAGGATTTGCTGGTTCGCCTGGCGCAGATATTCGATACTGCTCGCGTCAAATGCCAGCTCTGGATAAGGGCTGCCATAGCTGCGCTGGCCTTCAGGAGGGAACTTTGACCAGCCAACCACTTTTTCCACTTCTTCACGTGAGTTGATCATCGGGGCGATCACACCAAAAGCCCCACCGTCTAATGCCTGCTTGATATTTTCGCTGCTCGCCTGTGAGAGACGAACCAGGGGCGCAGGTCCGTTCGCTTCGATGATCGCTGCAGTCATTTGGGCCAACCTCTCGGTCCCAACCGGAGCGTGCTCCGCGTCAATGACCAGCCAATCGACTGGTTGGAACGCCAGCAGCCGGGCGTAGTGCGTCGAAGGGATCGCCAGCCAGATACCCCTGCAAACCTCGCCACGCCCCAATTTTTCCTTTACACGGTTGCTTCGCATTTTCACCTTCTGAGTTCTTGGTTTATATTCTGGGATTACGATCTGGGAAGTATAACCTCAAAAAAACTTCGTCTTCGTTGCTGCCTACATTGCCTGTTAAAGATATTTGGATAAATTTAAGAATTGTATTGATGCGTAAATTAAAAAAACACACCCGTCGTGGTGCATTTTTATTGATACAAAATTACATTTTACCGGCTGATCCCTCTCCGTTGTTTCTTCAGCAGCGCCGGTCCGACCATATCCATAGCCCAACCGAAGGCAAACTCAGTGATCGCAGTCCAGCGCCAATACCAGGGGACGTAAGCAATCCGGCGCGGCCTTTGTAACAGTGACCAGACACTCGCCGCTACAGATTCTGCTGGGACTGCAAAGTTTTCCGCTGGGATTCGAAATCCGTTGGGGATCTTTTCTGAATTATCAAACAATTCGGTCGCAACCGGTCCGGGGTTGATTACACTTACTATCACCCCACTACCACGGAGCTCACGATAGAGGGCGGTCGTAAAAGCAATCAGGAATGCTTTGCTACCTGAATAAAATGCCGTCCCCTGGCTGGGCATGACGCCATTCACTGATCCGATGTTGATGATGTGCCCATTCTGGCGTGCCTCCATCATTGGTAAAAAAAGACGGGTCAGGTAGGCTGCAGCGATGACATTTACCTGGAGGATCTCCTTGGCTGTCTCCCAGTGCATGACACTTGTATAGCCATAATAGGCCAACCCCGCATTATTGACCAACACATCGACGTTCCCGAATTCTTCTATACATTGGCGAAATATGTCCTGGCATTCATATGTTTCAGAAAGGTCAGCCTGGATTAATGAAGCATTTCCCCCTAATGAGGTAATCTCATTGACCAGGACTTGTAATCGCTCGATACGGCGCGCTACGAGAACAACTTTAAGCCCTTTTGATGCCAATAAATGGGCTGTGGCAGCTCCAATCCCACTCGAACTCCCTGTTACCAGGGCAACTTTGTTTTGCCAGGATTTAGCCATATTTCAGGCGATTGTTTTGCCACCAGCGAACGGTATCTACGATCGTATCCCATAAAGGTCGTGGGGAGTAGCCGAGTTCGTATTGGGCTTTGAGAATGCTGATTGTTGAGTTGTCGTTGACTGTTTGAAGGGAATAAGGGGTAAGCTGGCCCTTGGTCTTTGAAACGTGGTACCAGACAGCAGCTGCTCTCGCAGCCAGGATCGCCAGGTGGAATGGAATGATGATCGTTTGCGAATAAATTCCAGCGGCTTCTCGCACCATTGCCCAGAGCCGGGCCAGGGAGACCTGTTCACCTCCAAGAATATAAGTCTCTCCGCTGCGGCCTTTCTCGCAAGCCAGGATGTGACCTCTGGCGATATCTCTGACGTCGACAAAATTGAATACCCCGTCGACCAACAGGCTAAGGCGGTGGCGCATCCAGCCGGATAAAAGCAATCCCATTTCAGAATTGCGGAAATCGTGCGGCCCGATGATGCCGGTTGGACAAACAATGACAGCATCCAGCCCATCCCGCACAGCCTGCAGCACTTCCAGGGTTGCTTCTGCCTTTGTCCTGTCGTAATCACCGGCCGGGCAGAGCGGGTCGAAGGGCAGGGTTTCGTCGATGGTAACGCCGTGGGGCGGCCGCCCGAGGGCATGGATCGAGCTGGTATAGACCAGACGCCTTGTTCCGGCATTTTTAGCGGCTGCGATGACATTCTTCGTGCCTTCGACATTTACCTTGCGCATCACTTCATTTTGGCCGGGCATGATCGAGATAATGCCAGCCAGGTGATAGACATCTTCGATGCCTTCAAACGCTGGTTTCAGCGTTTCGGGTTGGAGCACGTCTCCGTAAACCATTTCGATTGCTAACCCTTGAAGTGCGGCAGTTTCTTCGCCGGGCAAGATCAGCGCCCTCACAGTCTTCTGTTGGGCTAATAATTCACGCACCAGTGTATTGCCAACATGGCCTGACGCGCCTGTGACCAAAACAGTACCGTTCATCTTGATAATCCTTCGAATAACAATTGGTAACCTTCCTGGGTCACATCACTCCAGGCCGCTCCCTGGGGATCGATAACCCCTTGAAGAATCATTCCTAACGCCAAAGCAATGATCACCCGCGCGGCAGTGTTCGGGTTGACCACTTTTATCGACCCCTGGTCAATTCCACTTTGGATGATTCCTGTGAACTGGTCCTGGTAGCGCCGGATTGGCCCTACGGTTGTTTCCCAGATCCTAGCATCATGGCTGGATGCTCGCCAGAATTCCAGAAACATCGGTAATTGGCCGCTGGCAGATTCAAACACCAGGCTTAAAATGCCGGCTGCTTTTACCAGGTTTTCTGGCACGCTGACAGCGGTATTCAGAAGAGGCGCTAATTGATTGTCAATCATCGCCAGCCATTCGTTCAGCAAGGTCAGGAAAACAGATTGCTTGGAGGGGAAGTGGTGATAAAAAGCACCTTTGCTGACCTGAGCGGTCGCGCATATTTCTGCTACACCGGTTGCATCGTACCCATTGGATGCAAACAACTTTTGGGCTGCTTCGAGGATACAGGTTTTGGTTTCTTCACGATGCTGCTGCAATTGATCTCCTTGAGGAATTAAACCGACCGGTCGGTCTAATTATACCACGAGTCTGACCATCAAGCCTGTGGAGTTTCTTGGATTCCGGGCTTTGTATTCGACGAAATCTGCCTTAGGTGAGCACCCAGACAGGCTCAAAGGGCTTGGTTTTGCTTGAATCGGGAAATGGTTTTTGTCATCCTATGTTAGACGCGATGGATGTGCTGCCTTGATCCATAGACAGCACATCCATATCTATTTCAGTCTATTTTAAGCACAACCTGGATGAATTAATGTGAGTTCATATGCCCTGGGTTTGAAGGCTTACCTTGCCTATGCGGTGCGGATGTGGCAATAGCCGCCTTTCCATCACCTTGTGAATAATGTTGAATGAGGTAATTGACGACTTGCACGCCGGATGGCGATCCCAAACCGGTGACAGCGTCCCAACCTTTTGTAGCGCTGAAGCCGTCAATGGTAACCGGATTCGAGTCAATGTCTTCTTCGAGGACAGAATTATTTCCGCTGGTAATATCGTGCAGTGAGGCAGAATAGGCTGCTTGAGCCTGCCCGATCCTGTACAGGTCGGCATTGATGAAGCCCAGATCGTGTCCTGCTTTTTGATCAGCAATTGCCAGCAGCGCAGCCCACTGAGGCGACCCGGCGCTGGTGCCGCCAAACAGGTACATTCCGACCGGGATTCCAGGGATATTGAGATAAGTTAAAACGCCGTGGTAGACCGCGGCATTGTAAGCTACATCCGGAACCCCAAGTGCTTTTCCACCATTGTTAGTCCCTTGCTGGTAGGAAGGCTCGTTGTAAAGCACACTGAAGCCTCCGCCTGAAGCACTGCTGTTATCGAATTCATTCCAGGCCACTTCACCAAAATATGTCCCGGGAGTGGGGTTGGCGGTTGGGTCGCAGCCCAAGGCTACCAGGCAGTAGCGCGCCGCGTCCAGGGTAGTGCCGCCTACGGCGGTGACAAGCGGGTCGCTGGCAGGTGTCGAGGCAGCCTTGACGTACGAATTTCCATCACAAGTTGGCTGGGCAGCGCCAGAATCGCCCGATGAGGCAAACAAGGTGATGCCTTTGCTGGTCGCGTCTGCAAACACCTGGTGTTGTTGGCTTACCAGGGACGGGTCCATGCATGATTCGTTTTCGCCGAAGCTCTGCGAGATCACATCACCCAGGTTATTGTCGACGGCATATTTGGTCGCGCTAAGGATATCGGCATCCTGGTTGGATTTAGCCAGATCAAGCACGATATTTGCTCCAGGAGCTATGGCGTGGGCCCAGAGAACATCGAGCGAGATTTCTTCGGCCCAACCGATCATATTTCCGTCGTTTGAATCAAAAGGCGTCAGTCCATCCGGCGCTACCTGGGTGAAGGTGCCCAGGCTGGGATCTTCAGGATTTCCTAACCCATTCAAGCCAGGCAAGCCGTAAAAATTATCGTAATAATTCAATTGGCTGACGATGTTTGGAGATTGATAGGCATCGACGATGATGATGGTTTTTCCCTTACCATCATAACCGGCGTTGATTAGCGAATCGATATTATATGCATGCCGCATCTGGTAAGGATCATAGCAGGTAACACCTGGGTTCTGCCCCGCGACCTGGCAGGTGAATAGACCATAATCCGAATTTACCGAATTTGAGAGTACTGCTTTAGGTCCAACTTCGACGAAGGGGGATGCCGAGGCTGATGCAGAGGCTATCGCCGGGAAAACCCCGACTGAGGTTACCATAAATGCTAAAGCTGCAATCCAGCTAAAAGCTTTTTTTAGTTTCATATCTTTTTCTCCATATCAATTAAGTATATTTAAAAAGTTGGTCGTTCAGGAACCCCCAAGCCAGTTGTATGATCTCCAAGGTGAACGTCGTGAGGATCTCACCGAACGAAAACGGTATTTTAGATACAGTTAAGAATATCGAAACACCAATGTCGGAACTATCAGCTTTCATCTAAATTTTGGAAACAACGTCATGTTAGATTACTGGATAGCACACCCCTTTCTGCTACTCATCGTTAGCCGCGTTTTTTATTTGGATAATAAATATCCTATAACATTATACATAGTTCAAACCAGATTTCAATTGGTAAATGGATATTGATTATCTTTATTATGTGCTATATAATGGCGGGGAAATTAACAAAGTGGAGGAAAATATGTCAGAGCAAACCCCGACCCTGGAAGAGATCGATGCAACTGTAGATGAGACTGTCATATCCGAATATTGGGAGCGCGGTTATTGGATCAGCCCCAAAATTTTTAGTGACGAACAAATTGAACTGCTGCGTAGGGCTCACGACCGTCTGTGGGCGAACGATTTCGATCACCCCTATATCCAACCCCAATACGGCCTCCACGACACCGACATGAACAGCCCCAAACTTCGCCAACAGTTGAATGGGTTCTGGCTCAACGACGAGATCCGCAAAGGGGTTACCTCTCCGATCATTGGAAAGATCGCGGCCCGCCTGATCGGCGTTGATTCAGTCTACCTATGGCACGATCAGGTCCTCTTCAAACCGGGTACGGCTGGCCAGCAGACAACTAATGCCGCCAACGTTGGCTGGCACCAGGATTATGGTTATTGGAAGGCCAGCAGCACCACGAACATGATCACTGCCTGGGTAGCGCTTCAGGATGCGGATCTCAGCAATGGGGGTATGCGAACGATCGTCGGCTCGCATAAGTGGGGACTTGTCGAGGGCAGTGATACCTTCTCGGTTCGCGATCTGGAACAATTAGATCATGATTACGCTGCTAAAGGTGGAGGAGCCTGGCTGGACGAGCCCTGCATCCTCAAAGCTGGCCAGGCTAGCTTTCATCATTCACTCACCTTCCATGGATCGGGTCCAAACACGTCCGACCAACCCCGCTTGTGCATCATCGCCCATTTGTTCCCAGGTGGCACCGTCTACCGCTCCGAAGGGCACCAGTTCCACCCCAATGTAGTGTTTTTAGGTCCCAACGTTTTTGATGGCCAACCTTTTGTCGGCGATTTCTGGCCGCGCCTTTGGCCACCTGCAGATGGCAGCCAATCCTGATCCTATTTTAGATATTGCCTCACGCTAAGGAATGGAGTAGGGGGAGGAGAGTCTTTAACTCGCCAATTGCGCATAGCTATTTATTTTACGATCGCCAAATTTTCCCAGAACGCCCAGAGATAGAATTAATTACTGGATCGAACGAACCTCCTGAAATCCTTTTACTGTGTAATGGATCGTAGTTGGAGTGTATCCGGTGGCGATTATCATTTGTTTATAGGCCTCTATTCTAGTCTCCATATCTTCGCGTTCAGAGTAAATGACAGACTTCCCAGGTCCGACATTGCCGAATACCCAGGCGATCACCGGGATCCCAGCCGCAAAGCTGGCTTTGAGTTGGTCCAGGGTGAATCCTCTGTAAGAATGAGCCTGCACCCCATTGGCATTAAGCAGGGTCGCTGCCGGCCCGGCATATTATTCGTAACCGTGGGTGGTGTTAAATCCCAGGGTCCACTGCCGTCACCTACTAAGTCTAATTCCGGATTACCTGAGGCGAGGAGCTCACGTTGCAAGCTTAATTAGTTGATCGGGTTCCCTGGAAATTCGGCCCATAGGGCTGCAGTCAGCGCTGCGCAATCCAAGAAAAGTCATTAGTGCCAGCCATGGACGCCGGTAAAGATAATGACTCGCGGATGGCCGCAATGGTTGAGATGGGATTTTGCGGCAATCTCGGGGTTTGCGCTACATAGGTAGGTGGTTCCATCGATGTCGCGAATAGGTCAGGCGGATTGGACAGGACCGGTGTGATCCCTTGTATTGGCGGGTTTGGGTGGGAAAAGGCGGATTCAATCCAGCTAGGGCTGCCCTCGTTCCTGGAACAGGCCCGGGAGCAGCAGCCTGGACTATTTTCTCTGACGGCGGCGGAGATGAAATAGCCATTTCCCCTATGACGGGTATGATCGATTCTGCTTAGAGCAAAGATTGTAATATGCCCGAATCCCATTTAGATTAACCCGTCAAGAGAGAAATCTGGAATGTGTATAAATACGCGGAAAACAACCAATAGGAGCTGTTCCGGAAATCAGCTCCTATTAGCCTGTCGTGTGGATGGTTGAAAGAGTTGGTTGTTTGGGGGAGTTATGACGCTTTGCGGTTCAGAAACCATTGGTATGCGAAATACCAGATCACGCATAGTACTGCGGTCAGCCCCCAAATCGGTAAACCCTGGATGAGGGCTTCAGACCAGTCCACAAATAAGCCGATGTAGACCGTTACAGCCGCGAAGACGATGATAAATGTTCCAAATAACCAAAACCGCATCAACCCAAGCAGCTTAGATTTATCTGTGGTGTTTTTTTGCATTTATTCCTCCCGATAGTTTGATCCGAATTAACGATCTTATGAAAAAAGTGGTGTCTGCAATTCGTGGAGGTCAACCGGTTAACCTACCATATTCTACTAGGGATGCAAGTTGCATACCACTTAAAAATAGGTCCGCTAGAGCACGCAAAATGAGGGATTGTAAGGAGAAGACCCCAAATAATGAAATCCCTGGGCTTCAATGCCCAGGGATTTCATTGAGTATCTTACGAATTGGCTGTACCAGGAATTCAGCCAGGCAAGTTCTTACCTGGTTACAGCAGGAGTTTTTCGCCGGGTGGCGAAGATTTCAATCTTGGGTGGTTTGGCTGCGGCGTTTGTAGCTATTGCCGTGGCCCGAATTGCCATTTTCTCCGTTTCCGCCGTTGCCCTCATGCTCATTACGGCTCGACCCACCACTGGTGTTTAGTATCAAGATCGGGGCGTGCTCGCCGCTTTCGCGTGATGCGAAGCTGTTCCATGCGCCCTGGTTGGCTACCAACGCCAGATCGACGCTGGATTGACCTTGCACCAGGTAGGTGATGTCTACCGAGACCCACTGACCGGCATGCAGGTTGTGGACCGCCAGAGACAACTGATCATCAGCTGCAATCGCCGGAGCATTTACAAAAGTAATCTGGTTTTCATTCCAGGTTGCCCCATTGACCGCATGGATTGTAAAACCGGACCCTCTCTCAAAATTGACGTACAGCTGCAGAGTGGCTGTCTCGACTGCCCCTTGCAAATTATCGGGAATGTCGAAACGCAAGTAAGACCGGCGCAGCGGCGAGTTATCTGCTCGCAAGAGGTGGTCAGAGCCGAAATTATTGTCAGGCGAATGCTGTTCAACATATGTATCCGCGGAGGCATTGATGCGGCTGTCGCCTGATGGTCGCGGACTGGTGGTTACTGCAGGTCGCGTAGGTTCGCTGTCTTCTTCACCATCGGTTGGCTCATTCGTTGGTGACGCCACTTGGGTAGCCCTTCTGGTCGGTTCAGTGGTCTCCGTTACTTCTTCGGATGGGGTTGCAGCTGGCGGTTTTGTAGCGGTTTCAGTCGGCGGCTCGCCTGGAGTATCAGTGATTGTAGGCACTTGGGTTGCCGTGTTTTCTTCGGTCGCCGTTGCTGCCGGGGTATCTGTTGTCGTTTCCGACGCGACCGGGGTATCGGTTGGTGTGTCGGTTGTTCCGGCCGGAGTTGTGCCGGTTGCGCTTGGCACAGCCGTGCCAGGGTTAGTCGCAGTAGGAACTGCTGTATTCGTGCTGATTTCAGTTGGTAAAGCTGTTTTGGTACTGGTTGCCGTTGGTACTGTTGTTTTGGTACTGGTTGCCGTTGGTACTGCTGTTTTGGTATTGGTTGCAGTAGGAACAGCCGGCTTTGTGTTGGTGGAGGTTGCGGTCGGCGCACTGGCCGGATGATCGTTTGCATCGCCTGGATACGTCAATGCATTGATTTCCTGGATGTTGGTAAAACCATCCTTATCAGAATCCAGGCTGGCGATCGCGCTGAAGTTATGACTGTTCATCATAAAATCTGACCCGTAGGCATTCAAGGCAGGGATGCTTGCTGTGTGGCAGAGGTTGCAGGAATTGAGTTTCGTCCCCTTGATATTAGGATAAGTTGACTCTGCATTCGTCAGATAGCCGCTGCTGGCATCTGCGGGGAAAGGCCGGTTGAGCATGAAGAAAACGACCAGTGTCACCAGGCAGCCCAAAACGATGAGCGCCAGGGGCAGCAGTTTACGGCCGGTCTTCATTGTGAACCATGCGTTCATGAAGTCCTCCTGGAACAAACGGTAAATATAGATAAGCAGACCCCCCTGGCAACCTTAAAAGTTGCCATATCGAAAGGATTGCGTTCGATATTCATTTTTTCTCCTGATTGAATTCTTGGCCATCTCGACGCTTGCCCCCCAGGGTATGGTCAAGATTTTGGGTTGCAACATTCGAAAGGGCAGGTCAGTTATATTCGAAAAAATGCCTGCTCATTCAGCAACCCAATTGGGTCCTCGACTGGCTAGCCTGGCTTTGCCACTAACTCAAGTCTTAGGGACCAACTCATTTTTAACGAACTGAACTTACCTCCAAGCAACCGATCCAGTACCAACCCATTGTAAAGGAGTTTTTGAAGCGTCTCTATTGACGAAAGTCACCAATTGGGGATGACGAGGATGATGATGTTACAGTGACTTCTCGAAAATATTCCCCATATCGCATAGCCATTAGTGAAAAAATGCCAATAAAATTCTCTTTTTGTAATATCCAAGGTTCATTGCCGGGTTGCACGAGGGTTTACCGCATCCTCGGAATCGATCTTTTTTAAATGGCTGCTCCGCCGCAATGCTTATCCTTGCCGCATTTTTCGGTTTTTTCTCCTCTTCAGAAAGCTGTAATGTATTTCATCACCTGGTTTGATAAGGGAAAGGAGATTTGGATTCAATTGCCTGCACCCAACCAGCAGTTGTCCGCTCGTACCACTGCCTGTGCCGCTGCCCAAAATGGTTTTCATATTGAGAATCGAATTGCATTTCCCGCTAAATCGATCTACAATCAGCGTAGCAATTTTCCCACCAAAAGGACCTCATCCATCATCCATGTCCATTCACGACTTTCATTCCCGCTCAACCCCGCACCTAGATTACTCCCAAACCACTGCCTCCATTCAGACCATGCAGGTCCAAGAAAAAGACCAACCTGGCTTCAATCCTGCCTTACAAACCATTCTCTTGACCCACGGCAAGCGTACCAGGCGCGTTGTTGTCTGGTTCCATGGCTACACCGCTGCCACGCGCCAGTTTAAAGAGTTAGGCGAAGCTTGTTTCGAAGCAGGGTACAACGTCCTTGTACCATGTGTGCCTCACCATGGATTTACAGACAGGATGAGCCCCGAAGTCAGTCGCCTGGATACGTTGGAATTGGTCCGCTTCAGCGACCGGATGGTCGATTTAGCCGCAGGGCTGGGAGATGAAGTCATCGTTGGAGGCCTATCGATGGGCGGCGCCATGTCTGCCTGGGTTGCCCAGGAACGTAGCGATGTGTCCACTGTCATTTGTGTAGCGCCTTTTCTCGGCGCTCGGGTGATACCTGCAAACCTCACCCGGCTGGCAGCTCTTGGCGCTACAATTCTTCCTGATTTCAAATTGTGGTGGGACCCGGCTAAGAAGATGGACCTGGCCGGGCCTAATTACGGATACCTCCATTTTTCCACCCACAGCCTGGTCCAAATCCTCCGGCTAGCTTTCAGGACCGCGGATTTTGCCGCAAAAACCCCACCCTGTGCTGGCAGTATCCGTATGGTCTTGAACGCTCACGACGAAAGCGTCAATAACCTGGTAGCAGAGCGCCTGGTCTCCCTCTGGCGCCACTGGCCCGGCTTAGACGTGGAATCCTACACCTTCCCCGACGAACTGGGAATCCCTCACGACTGCATCAGCAGCGACCAGCCTAAAGGCCAGCCGGCCCTTGTCTATCGCAAGCTCCTCGAGCTGATCGAATAAATTAAAGCCCGGGGGAGTCAGTTGCTGCCGCCTGCCTTCATTGGGCGCGGTCCTGGCGCGCCATCTTCACTGGTCCAACCCAAATCAAATCGTTTTTAAATCCTCAAGCAGATTCTTTCTGTCTTCTGGGTCAGCCATTCGCTCGCTTGCTTCCCTGGCTTGTTTCAGAAAACCATCCCGCGCTTCGAGATCACCTGCCAATCCAGCTGCACGCGCCAGCGCTTCGTATGCATACGCAAGGTGGAATGGTTGTGTCCCCTCTCCCTGGCTGGCTTTCAGGCAAAGCTGGCCGTAATTACGGGCAGCATCTGGTTGTTTGCGCAGAACGTAAATTCGGGAAAGCTGCCAGTAACCGATGGAAAGATTCCCCTGAGTGCAGTCGGGACGCTGTTGCCAGTGCCACAGCGAGGCCATACTCGCCTCCAACATAGCCAGTTCCTCTTCGGGTGTCCGCTCCTTTTTATCTATATATTTCCAGGCCAGGTTGAAACAGGCCGCAGAAAAGTGACGATGTCCTTTTTCGAGATCGAAATCAATTGCCAAATAATCCACCTTTCTTTTTTTATGATAGAAATAGCACTTTCATCGATTGGATCACCCCGGTAATCAAATCCAGGCTGGGTAGCAATGACCAGGTCTACCTTTGTCGATGGGTTCTTCTTGCCCTGCTTTCTTTATCGTTCATATACAGGCTTGCATCCTTTGCCCTGGCGGCCATACATCTTCTTTTTGCCCCGGTCCTGCCATGATTACGTAAGAAGGTCGAGAAGGATGACAGATAAGGCATATCATCCCAACTTCGCTTGGGTGATCCCGTGTATAATTTTAATGGATATTAATTCAGCCTAATTCTGCCTCATTTCTTTTCCTTCTCCAAACCGTTCCTATGAGCCAACCCTCTTCTCCGCTGAAATCCTTCACCTGCCCTACCTGCGGGGCTCCTCTCGAGATCGACCCGAATCAGCCCATCATCCGCTGTGATTATTGTAATGCTTCAATCGACAATCCGGAATATCAGCATCCCCAAGTTGATCCCGAGACCCCTCTGTTTACAGTCGTCGACTGGCCTCTGGTGCGGCCACGCCAGCCTAGCCGCTCCAGGCTGCCCTGGGCTTTTGCAATCATCGGCGTCATTTTGGTAGTAACTGTGGGGGCGGTTGTTCTGGTCAATTCCATCATATCGGGTTCGCCCCCCTCCCTCAACCTTTTTCCATTACAGATCAGAACTCCAGTCTTGCTGTTGCCAGCTCAAGCTCAAGTCGCGTCTCCCGAGCTGGTTGCAGTTACCTACGCGTCAGGAGGCAGCTATTCTCTGGCTCGTTTAGATATCGCCAACCACAAGGTTGTATGGACATCTCTTAAACAGGAAGATTATCTTTCTGTCGACGCTCTGACTGCCGGCGACAGCCTGATTTATCTGGTAATTAAAGATCGGCTCATCGCCGTCCAGGCAGGGAATGGCCAACAGGTCTGGGAAGCAACCCTGCCAGATTCACTTTTAGGCAGCTGCAATTCTTGCTTGCAGGTGGTAAATGGCCAGGTGGTCGTCCTGACCAATGGCGACACGCTGGCGGCCTACAATTCTCTCACCGGTCACCAAACCTGGGAGAAGACCTTCAATTCGGCCGGCGATGCTCTCTACCCCTATGGCAGCGGCGTCGGGTTGGTTTACTCCCTGGAGCGCGGCTCGGCCCTGGGTATCTTCGCTGCTGCCAGTGGAGATGAAATCGCCCGCATCGCCCCAACCTGTGTCCCTACCGATGGCTTCGGCGATGAAATGGACAACTATTCCGAGGTGCTATTCGATCCGAGCGACCCATCGTCCAAGGTCTATGTCTTATTCGGCTTTTTCAATGCCTGTGTCCAACGTTGGGACCTTTCGACGATGTCCATGGACTGGCAGTATCTCGCCGAAGATAAGGATCTCAACCGCCCAAGTGACGCGCCTGCCCTTTTGGCCGGCGGCCGCCTTTACTTCTTGTTGGACGACCAACTCCTCGCGATTGACAGCACAAGCGGCAGCTCGCTCCTATCTTTCGGATCCGAGCCTGATTACGATCGCATCCCTCTCCTGGTCATTGACCAAAAACTGATCGTTCGCGCCACTCGCACCAAAGGTACGTCCCGCAGCGAGCTGTGGGGCTACGAATTATCCGGTGGGCAACCTTTATGGAAGCGCCCGCTGGTAGGTAGCTCTCCGATCGACCCTCCTCAAGAAATGGTCGGGCTGCTCGATAAAGACGAATCAGGTTGGACCCTTCAATCCACCTCCGCCGGCCTGTGGCTGGTAACCTTCCAAGCTGCGCCTCACCAGGTGGAGCTGGCTCGCGTCGCTCCCACCTCTGGTGAGCTGAGCGGCCCAATTGATTTACCCCTCGGCATCGACAGTAGCATGGATTTTTACGATATCCCCACTCACCTTGCTGGCCAGGATGACCTTGCCTGGTTCACCCTGGAAGGCCGGCTCTTTGCTATCGATCCTTCCACCGGCACGTTTGCTTATCGCTGGCCCTGAGAGCCGCGTTTTCAATCGATTATGATCCGCGCGATTTCCGGTAGAGCTGCCACAATTTTCCCAACCTGGCTTCCAATCGCAGCCCTAATGCCTCTCCCTGCGGGCTGGTAACATCGTCCTCGTTTTCGAACACCACATACGGTGTTTCTTTACCTCGCAAAATCAGGGTATCGAGGCTGCCTGCACTGACCTCTTCCCAATCGATCTCTTTATATAACCGCTCAAGCTTTGGGTCCGGTAAACTGTGCTCCAGGATGCTGTCGGGTTTGGCCGGGTTGAAACGTTTACGGTTCTTGCGCAGCGATTCTCCCCAGCTTACGTCCAGGTAGAGCACTGCCGTCTTCTCGATCATTTCCAAGGGCAAATGTGCAAAAGCCTCGGCATAACCGCCGTGTTCCTTGCCTCGCGAAAACTCGACGATCGTGGTGTAGTCCTGGTCGAATCCAGAGAGGTCTCGCTGCTTTTTCTGGTATTCAAGGCCGATCCGCTCGATCAACAAATCCCACAGGTGATTTCCGAGAAAATAACCGTCGGCATCCGAATGTAGCCGTGGCTGTTCCATCTTGTCCAACAGCGCATCTTCTTCAAACCAGGTGTAAAGCATTGGGAAATCGTCGATCTCGACGAATTGGCCGATGTGGAATTGTTCTATCCTTGTTTCTACTGGCGTGTTCTTCAGGTAATGGATCACCTCGCTCTTCCCCGCCGCTGGCCGGGCGATCAACAACAGGATATCGAACGTCTTTTTTGTGGTCATAATTGCTTCCTTTCTATCAATATTTTATCTTATCCGTATGAGAAAAATTATGTTGATTTTACGCAGTGATAGTTGACAATTAATGCCAAATTAGCCTATAATTTCAATAGAATTAAGAAAAACTATGTGATTTGGGGAGTATGATTATGAATCAGGCTTTGGACTGTCCTAAATGCGGTGCGCCGCTTAACTTCGATCCTCATCCAGGCCAGGAAACTGTAGAGTGCCCCTACTGCCACGAAGTTGTCGTCATTCCCAAAGACCTGCGTGTCCCTCTGCCCAAGCCTCCCAGACCCCAGCCAACCCGAACTGCAAACAAGCAGCTCAATGCTGTGATTATTATCAGTGCTATCCTTTCGGCAGTTGTCTTCATTGTTGTTGCCGTCTTAATGAACTTACCCGACAAGTCCTCGAACAGCATACCTATTGACTCGAACGGCAAAACCGCCATCGCGCTATCGCCTGGCGACAATGCCACGGCTACCATTGAAGCTCAAGCGACTGAGCAATCTTTACAATCAATACTTGCTGTCGAACAGGGTTGGCCCGCAGGTTATACCGACAATTTTACCGATAATAGTAATAAATGGGACACCGGGGATGTACGCGACGATTACATTACCGGCAACCGCACCATTGCTAACGGTGTTTATACCTGGAACGTCACGACCGTCCAAAGCTCGATCGATTATTCCGTCCCCGATATGCCTGATCAAACTGATTTTCTTGCCAGCGTAGATATGAAGCTGGTCAAGATGCCCGATGATCCCGATGCTGACGGCGGCTTGTTGCTGCGGTTCAGCAGTGCCGATCCAAGCTGGTATTACTTCTCGGTAAACGACCTGGGCCAGTATTATTTTGGCTGGTACGACGGCTCGAACTGGACTTCACTCATCCCCGAAACCGATTCCAGTGCCATCAATGTCGGTCAGGTCAACCGACTGGGAGTTGCAGTGCAGGGCTCCCAATTTATCTTTCTTATCAACAACCAGATGATCGACCATTTTATCGACGAAAACCTGCAAACCGGATCAATCGGGCTCGCCATCAATCTTCCTGACCAGGGCGAAAAAGCCACCGTCGAATTCTCCAACTTCTCAGTCCAATATCTTTCGCCGTAGATGAATGCGCCTTCTCCAATCTATTAAATGTTAGGCAAGGAACCGGTGGTCAATACGCCCGGCAAGGCCGCTGTCTGACCCTTAAGGCAAAGCTTTCGGTCACTCCCCCCTTATAAGTGAAGGTAGGTGAAGCTTCTTTGACCCACAATCGTAATCACCTGCAAATCATTAGAAAAGAGACGGCCCTTGTCCAGAGTATCCTACACCATTGAACAGATATTAACCATGCTCGCCCAAGCGCCGCCGCGCATCACTGCCCTCACCGCCGGTTGCCATCCGGGTCAATTGCTCACTGCTCCTGCTCCTGGTGAATGGTCGGCTAATGAAGTTCTGGCCCATATACGTGCTTGCGCCGACGTCTGGGGCGGCTGCATCAAAGAGATTATCACCCATGACAGGTCGGTTGTGCGGGCCGTCAATCCCCGTACCTGGATTAAAAGTACGGATTATCTCGAAATGGAATTCCATCCCTCACTGCAAGCTTATACGGAGCAGCGCTCCAAACTTGTGGTCGTACTGCAAGCATTAACGCCGGCAGACTGGTCGCGGTCCGCCTCTGTTACCGGAGCAGGTGCACCTCTCGAGCGCACAGCATTTTTTTATGCACAGTGGTTGGCACGCCACGAAAGGCCTCACCTCAAGCAGATTGCCCGCATCGTCGCTAGGTGACAATTTCTGGGGCAACTAACCGGCGAAATGACAGGCTGTAAAATGCCCCGGGCGCAGCTCACGCCATTCCGGCACCACCCGAGCGCAAATGTCCTGAGCAATCGGGCAGCGGGTTCTGAAGCGGCAGCCTGAAGGTACGTCTATTGGAGAAGGGATCTCTCCCTTCAATATGGTGCGCTGGCGTCTTTCTTCCACTGATGGGTCGGGAATTGGCACGGATGAAAGCAGCGCCTGGGTATATGGGTGCAGCGGGTTGGTGTAAAGTTCTTCGCTCTCGGCCAGTTCGACGATTATACCCAGATACATAACTGCCACACGATCACAAACGTGGCGCACAATTGACAAATCGTGGGCTATGAACAGGTAAGTCAGATTAAACTGTTCCTGGAGATCGACCAGCAAGTTGACAACCTGGGCCTGAATGGATACATCGAGGGCAGAGATTGGCTCGTCACAAACGATCAGCTCTGGGCGCAAAGCCAAGGCACGTGCTACCCCGATCCGCTGCCGCTGCCCTCCGGAAAACTCGTGAGGATAACGATTAGAGAAAGAGGCATTCAGTCCAACCAGGGTGAGCAGATATTTCACCTGGTCGTCGATCTCTTTTCGGTTAGGGTGCCGGTTGTAAACGAGCAGCGGATCTCCCACAATCTCGCCCACAGTCAACCTCGGGTTCAGACTGGCGTATGGGTCTTGGAAGATCATTTGCATTTTCTGCCGCATCTGCCGCATCTCCTGCCGGTTCAGCTTAACCAGATCGACCCCTTCCAGATAGACCGCCCCGGAGGTTGGCCGGTACAGCTGCAGGATCGTTCGTCCCGTTGTTGATTTTCCGCAGCCCGATTCGCCCACCAGGCCGAGTGTTTCACCCCGGTACAGTTCGAATGAAACGTCGTCAACCGCGTGTACCACGGCCTTGCGCCTGTTAAAAAAGTCCCTGCTGGTCACCGGAAAATACTTGACCAGGTTTTCTACCCGAAGCAAAACATTATCAGTGTCGTTCATGCTGGCTGCCTCCCCTTTTCGGGCTTTACCCAGCATGCAACTCGATGGTGATTGGACACCTCCTCAAGCTGTGGGTTTTCCTGTGAACAGCGGGCGATCGCAAATTTGCAGCGTGGTGTAAATGGGCAGCCCTGTGGTTTTTCGTAGAGGATGGGTGGTAATCCTTCGATCGTGGGTAGGTGTTTCCGCCGGCTGGCATCTACCCGAGGCAGACTGGCAAGTAATCCCAGGGTGTAGGGATGGCGTGGAGTGGCATACAGATCTTTAACCGGCGCTTCTTCGATGAAGAAACCGGCATACATCACGATCACCCGCTCAGCCAGGCCGGCGATGATCCCCAGGTCGTGAGTGATCCAAATGATCGCCATTCCGAACTCATCTCGAAGGTTCTTAACCAGCTCGACAATCTGGGCCTGGATCGTTACGTCTAGCGCGGTAGTAGGCTCATCAGCAATCAAGATTTGCGGGCGGCAGGCCAACGCCATGGCTATCATCGCCCGCTGGCGCATCCCCCCCGAAAACTGGTGCGGGTAGTCATCCAAGCGCTGGCGTGCGCCGGGGATGCCGACCATAGCGAGCAGCTCGGCAGCTCGTGTGCGTGCCTGAGCAATCGGTGTGCCCAGGTGAGCCTGGAGGGCTTCTGTGATCTGGCGGCCGATGGTCAGCACCGGGTTAAATGAGGTCATTGGATCCTGGAATACGATGCTGATCTGTGCGCCACGAACTCGGCGGATATCCTGATCGTCCATCTTCAGTAGATCCTGGTTGTGGAAAAAAGCCGCTCCGGCAACGATCTTTCCAGGAGGAGTGGGAATGAGACGCAACATGCTGAGCATCGTTACACTCTTGCCACTGCCACTTTCCCCAACTAAACCGACTGTTTCTCGATTCTTCAGACTGAAAGAGACTCCGTTTACGGCATGGACCATCCCCTCAGGAGTTTTAAACCGAGTTGTTAGGCCTTGCACGTCTAGCAATGTATCTTCCATCGCAAATATTTTCCAAAATTATTGCGTGGGCATTTCGCCCACGCAATAATGAGTGAATTAAAGGATTTACATGTGTCGGTCTGGCGGAACGTCTTTCGATATGTAAACCGTAGGCATCAAGGCGCCACAATCTTCAAATTGGGGCCAGTGGAAGGCAGCAACTCCGGTTTTATCGGGCTCTAATTCTTCACCCTTTAAGTAAGGTCTGTAGATCGCACCAGGGGTCACATGATAAATGAAAACGCCTCCTACATCATCCACCAGAATTTTTTCAGCGTCTTTGAACTCCTGATCGCGCTTAGCCTGATCGCCAATCAGCGACGTGGCATCCTTGACCAGTTGGTCGAACTGGGGATTAGTCCAGGTGTGCCGTCCGCCGGTTACCCAGATGCCGAGCATATTCGATGGGTCCAGGTAATCGAAGCCGTAAGAGATATAGAAGAACGGCAGGTTGTGAGCGTTCATGGCATCAGTGAAGAGCTTGGTCTCTTTGTTAGATACGGTGACCTGGATATTCAAATTCTGGGAGAGCATGGCTGCGATAGCTTCAGCGATTGACTGATTAAACTGTGATTCTCTGACGCAGCCACATTTCTTGTGCTGGGAATCCCTGACCATTGGGATAGCCGGCATCAGATAGCAACTTCTGAGCAGCGGTAACGTCAAATTTGTTTACGTCCTCATTTTTCAAAGCCGTAGAGTTGGAATCAGGAAAACCTGGCATGAGGAAGGAATAGGCGGCGATGCCCTGGCGGCCGACGATATTGGTGATGATCGAATCGCGATCGATCGCTTTAGCAAACGCCTGGCGTACCTTGAGATCGTTAAAAGGCTTGGTATCCGTATTGAAGGTCAGGTAATAGGTCCGGAAATCGCCGTAACCGGGGTGGTACTCGCTGTTTAACGTGGCATCATTTGATATGGTAGTGATATCAGCCGGACTGAATGTACCACAATAATCGACTTCATTATTCTGATACGAACTAAATTCAGTGGATGAATCAGTATAGAAGGTGATAAGGTCTTTCTCCAGATAAGGTCTTAGCTTGCCAGTATAACTTGTATTCGGGACAAATAACATTTGCTTCCCCTTGGTCCATTCCGACATCATCCAGGGGCTGGAAGAAACCGAAGTACTGGGGTCGTTGTTATAGAGTTCACCGCTTTTTTGGAAAGCCGCCTTGCTCATCGGGCGAGCGTAGAGCAACTTAGAGGGCAAATAAGGAGAAGGCACATTCGTAGAAATCTGAAGGGTATACGGATCCACTGCCTTCACCCCAATTTCTGTGGTGGCGACTTTCCCGGCTACTGCGTCATTAAAGTTCGCAATGTCACTCCAGAACCAGGCAAAATCCCAGGCATGATTTGGATCGGCTTCATACTGGAAAGTGAAGACGTGATCATCTGCGGTCAGCGGGTTGCCATCATTCCACTTCACATTTGGATCAAGCTTAATCGTCCAGGTCATGCCATCCGTAGAAACCGAGTAACTTTCCGCTCCGACATTGACAATCTCAAAATTTTTATTAATTTGAACCAGGTCTGTAGACAGGATGTCGGAATAAGCATTAGACATGCGTTTATAAACACTGACGGCAAAGTCAACACATGTCCCTTCATAGGACTGGGCGTGGAAGAATTGCTGATCTAATGGTGCTGCGTCGGCTGGCATCGTCACGCCCCAGGCGTTGGTGATACCTGCTTGAGCAGTCGTCGGTGCCGTGGTCGCCATGGCTGTGGTGGCAGTCGCTTCCGGCTGCATTGGTTGGGGTGTATAAGTTGCCGGTTGTGGCATCGGCGAATTGGTAGGGGGGGTAGTTGGGACTTGGGTGGCTTGGGTACAGGCAGAGATGATTGTTCCAGTAGCTGCAATCGCAGACCATTTAAGAAATTCTCGGCGTTTCAATTTCTTGTCAATCATTTTGTTCTCCTTTGATTATATGAAGGTGAAAGGTTGCTTCATTTTGTAATTGTGAAACACTCATTACTCCTCACATAACCACATAAATTTTTTTTCGGGTTTCATTTTTCGCGCTGCTGTTTACTTATGGTGCGACAACCCCTCAATAAACTTTTTCTCACAACAAACCTGATCGGAGATCGAACTGGCTACTTGACATAATAACCTGCATCACCTCCATCCTTTTTTTAAACGTTGTACATGGTAGGATCTAATGCATCGCGCAAGCCATCACCCACGAAATTGAAACCGAGCATAGCCAACGCAATCGTAAGGGTGGGGAAAAGGCCCATGTACCAATAAACGCTGATGTAACTCAAACTATCACTGACCATCTTGCCCCAACTGGGGATCGGATCATTAATCCCGACGCCAAGAAAGCTGAGGCCGGCTTCGGCAAAGATCGCATTGGGGATCCCGAGCGCCAGCATGATGATCAGGGGTGGTAAGGCGTGGGGTAAAAGATGTCGAAAAAGGATTTGCCAATCTTCAACCCCATAAGAGCGCGCCGCTACAACGAACTCGCGCTCTCGCAAGGACATAAGTTGTCCTCGTGTCAACCGGCAAACATCAACCCAGCTGGTGATTCCGACAGCCAGAATAATATTGCCCAGGCCATTTCCCAGAATACTCATTAAGAAAAGAGCAAAGAGGAACCCGGGGAAAGCTGTCATGATCTCGAGAAAGCGGGTCACGAGGAAATCAATCCTCCCGCCGCGTAAACCGGCCAGAGCGCCTAAAGGAAAACCGATGGCGAAAGCAATGAATTGTACAGAAAAACCAACGGCCAATGAAGTTCGTGCCCCGTAAATCAACCGGCTGAGTATATCGCGGCCGATTGCATCTGTTCCTAATAAATGCTGGGCGCTAGGAAACTGGAGATTTTGAGAAAGCTCAGACTTATAATAAGGTTGTGGGGCTATAAAATTGGCAAAAATCGCGCATATTACCATCAAGAGTACAATCACCAACCCAACCATGGCAAGCCGATTGCGGGAAAAGCTGCGGACTGCGTCACTCCATAGGGTGCGTTTCGATATCGTGAGAGGTTGTTCTTGGGCAATTAATGGAGTTGTCATATGTTTTTCGAACCAGCCAGTTTTACTCGGGGATCGACTACGGTATAGAGAATGTCACTTATCAGGTACGTCACTCCCCATAATGCAGCGATTAAGAGCATGGTAGCCATTATCATCGGGTAATCCCGATTAAATACACTGGTGACAAAGTAACGGCCCAAACCTGGAATGCGGAAGGTAGCTTCAATAAAGATAGACCCGGTGGCAATATTCGGAATTTGCGGCCCTAAAACCGTGATTAACGGAATCAGCGCATTTTTTAGGACATGACGGATAATGATGGTACTTTCTTTCAGACCTTTTGCGTGAGCAGTACGAACATAATCTGCTCTTAAAGCTTCAAGTGTGTTGACTCGGGTGTAGCGTGCCACCAATGCCATTGGGGCAAGCATATACACGATGGTTGGCATGATGAACTGTTGGGGGGTACCCCAACCACCGGTGGGGAGCCAGTGCAGTTTAACGCTAAAAATTAGAATCATCCAAACGCCAATGACAAAATTTGGCACAGTGAATCCCAGGGTAGCCAGGAAAGTGACTGCCTGATCGATCCAGGTGTTTTGGTTGATCGCTGCCAGGATTCCCAGCAGTAATCCCAGCACGTACGATAATGAAATGACCACCCCGGCAAGCTGCAGGGTAGCCGGCCACACCCGGGCGATAAGTTGGGTCACTGTTTCAGTTGGGCTTTGGTAGGGGATTCCGAAGTCAAAATGTAAAGCATTCCACATGTAGAGCCCATACTGCTGCCAGATTGGCTTATCCAGGCCATATTTACGGAGGATATTTGCTTTGGCTGCAGGCGGCAAGGGTTGTTTGGTCTCGTCAAACGGCCCCCCCGGGACGGCATGCATCAGTGAAAATGTAATGATCGAAACCATGAGGAAGGTAAAAAGTAATCCAATTAACCTTCCCGCAATGTATCGCGCCATTTCTTCTCCAGGTATGTCAGAAAAAATTTGTATAGCTGGGTGCTTCAGGCGTATTTTTAAACAAGGCACCCCTGTAAGGACGTTATTATCCTAACATGGACCGCATTTATTATAAAACATTATACATTGGAATTTGCCGTATGTATCCGATAATTTGCAATTTTCAAGATTTGTTTTATACAATCTTATTCGTCTTTTGCTGCAGGTTTATCAGGTTGATAAATTTCAGGGACAAAGGTCTGGTCGCTGATCGGGGGCCGCAGATATGCCTGGTCGTGTTGGCGGGGTGGCAGATTGATGGGCTCGGGCGTCAGATCTTCATACGGGATGAGGCTTAGCAGGTGGTGGATGCAGTTCAAGCGAGCGCACATCTTACTGTCAGCGTTGACCACGTACCATGGGGCTTGCTTGATGTCGGTATAGGCAAACATCTCGTCTTTAGCCTTTGAGTATTCCACCCAACGTGCCCGTGATTGCAGGTCCATTGGGCTGAGCTTCCAACGTTTGGTCGGATCGGCAATCCGGTCCTGGAAGCGGTGTTCTTGCTCTTTATCGCTTACCGAGAACCAGTATTTGATCAGAATAACGTCCGATCGTACCAGCATGCGTTCGAATTCGGGCACCGAGCGCAAGAATTCGCTCAATTCGTCGTCGCTGCAGAAACCCATCACCCGCTCAACCCCTGCCCGGTTATACCAGCTCCTATCAAAAATGACGATCTCACCGCTTGCCGGAAGGTGGGCGATATACCGTTGGAAATACCATTGGGTTTTTTCCCGCTCGGTTGGCGCTGGCAAAGCCACCACCCGGCAGACGTGTGGATTGAGGCTTTCAGTGATGCGTTTGATCACCCCGCCCTTGCCGGCGGCATCCCGCCCCTCGAAAATAACGACCACCTTGAGGCCTTTACTGCGTACCCATTCTTGCAGTTTGACCAGCTCGACCTGCAAGCGGCTTAGCTCCTTAAGATAGCTCTTTTTCGAGATGACTACAGGCTGATCAAGTTCAGCATGCTCTTCTGCTGATGCTTTTTTGTCTTTTTTTGACATTTTCCCTCCCTGATCGCTAATACCTATGGGATTGACCATCAATCTCAACTCATGATTATTATTATATGGCATTTTTGCCAAAAGAATCTTCGAACCTCCTTTCAAGAGCTGAAGGGGCGAATACCATTTGCCCGCCAATCCTACAGGGCAGAAGGGTACTTAGGCTCTCTCCAAAATTACCAAACCCGCAGCAAGCAGCATATATGCCGCGATCAACACATACCCGCCGTGCGACGAAGGCACATCTTTGGCGTACGTCCTTTGAGAGGACGTACCGAATGCCCGGCAATCGAGAGCGGTAGCGGTGGCTTCAGCTTTCCGAAGCCCATTGACAAGGACGGTGAACATGTAACGCTGCCATAACTTGAGGCGATGACCTAAACCCGACCGCGTCGCCCGGCCACGGATAGCATGAGCTGCCTGGACGGCATCAACCTCACGCTGGATCAATGGCAAAAAGCGCATAGCCAGAAATACAGCAAAGGCAAAGCGATAGGGAATACCTACCCGGGTCAATGAGACCATCAAGTCACGGCTGTCAGTGGTCCAGATGAGGATAAAGCTGGCAAGGACGACTACCGAAAGACGGAAGAAGAAAACCGGCCCTTCGCGCAGGCCTTCGTCTGTGATTGTCAACGGCCCCAGGTGGTAAACCGGATTTCCTGGGTCTGCAAAGAAGTGGAAGATCATCAGTACCAGGCCAATGCCAAATATCACGCGGGATGAGCCAATGATTTCTCGTAGGGGGATACGGCCGGCAGTCAGCGCCAGTAGAAGGACGCTGACGAGCACTACTGCGCCCGATAGAGGTGTTCTATAAATAAACAGGCCAACGGCAACGACGACCACCCAGATTAACTTGCTGAGAGGATACATCCGGTGCAGCAAGGAATCTCGCGAGACGAAACGCAGGCTGTGAGTGGATTCTGCCATCAGCGACCCTCCTCGGGCGCGATCAGCCAACCGTCATTCAAAGCTGCCAGGAACCCGGCTGTGCTGCGGAATTGATGGTGAAGGGTCAAACCGCTGGCTTCCAGGCCGTTGGTAATTTGGTGGAGCAGGGTTGGTCGCAAGTTAGCTCCGGTCAAGACATCCTCCCGATTGAAAAGGCCGCCCGGATCGCCATCGAAGCATACCAATCCCTGGCTCATGACGACCACCCGGTCGGCATACTCCTGGACCAGGCGCATATCATGGGTGATCATCACTACTGCGATACCGTGGCTTCGGATGTCTTCCATGATTTCCATCAGGGTTTCGGTCATCTGTTTGTCTTGCCCGTAGGTGGGCTCGTCTACCAGAAGCACCTGGGGTTCGCAAACCAGCATGGTAGCCACTCCCAGGCGGCGTTTCATACCAGCGCTGAGAGCAAATGGATGGATTTTCTCAAAACCTTTCAACCCTAACCGGGTCAGGATCTCATCGGTGGCAGATTTTCGTTCTGATTCGGCGGTAATTCCACGCGCCATCAAGCTGTAGTCGATCTCATCGGCCACGGTATCGGTGAGAAATTGATGTTCAGGGTTCTGGAAGACCAGGGCAATCCGGTTAGCCAGGTCCTGAACCTTCCATTGGCGCGCCGGTTGGCCGAAAAGGTTTAATTCTCCTCCTTGGGGTTTGAGCAAACCGACCATTAACCGGGCGAGAGTACTTTTTCCGGCGCCGTTTCGTCCCACGATGGCGAGCATTTCTCCTGCGCGCACCTCGAGCGACACATCTCTGAGGGCCTGGATGTTGCCGCCGTAGGTGAATTCCAGATGATGGGCGGAGATGAGGGTTTCGCCGGGTAGAGGCGCAGGGTGAATCGCCCCAGTTTTTTCTGAACTGGCAGGCTTGACCTCGATTTCGATATTTGCGGCGTTTGAAAGCCTGTGGATGAGCGGATCGATGATTCCCTCCACAGTGATTGGCACCGGCCTGATATTGAGGGCCAGGCCGATTTCGGTCGTCTCAGGCAGCCAGATCCCGAGAGAGTGCGCCATATAAGCGCCGTGAGCAGCGAGTACTTCTTGAGGGGGCCCTGAAGCAAGCAAACTACCGTCTTGCATCACCAGGAGTTGGTCGGCTTGGGCCAGGAAATCGTCTAATTCCCGCGTGACCAGCAGAATGGTCATACCTTGGGCGCGCAAATCCAGAGTCATCTGATGTACACGCCGAGTTGCAGCCGGGTCCAGATTTGAGGTGGGTTCGTCAAGTACGACCAGACTGGGATGCATGGCGAGGACTGAAGCCAATCCGAGCATTTGGATTTGGCCTCCGGAAAGGGCCCATACCAGGTTGGTTCGAAAAGGGTCGAGACCTGTTTTTGCGAGGAGCTGGTCGACCACCTTGTGTATTTCCGTTGGGGCAACCTGTAAGTTCTCAGGCCCAAAGGCGATCTCGTCCTCCACGGTCAGTGTGGCAAACATCGATTCTGGGTCCTGGAAGACGTGCCCGACCTGATGCGCCAGGTCTTTCACCTGGATCGTGCGGGTATTTACTCCGCCGATGAGCACGTCACCCTGGTACTGCCCGCCCATCAGGTGAGGAATTTCACCGTTGAAGAGGTTGCACAGCGTTGATTTGCCAGATCCGCCGGGCCCGACGAGAATATTCAGAGTGCCACGGCGGATCTGTAAAGAAAGGTCTTTAAGAGTTGGTTGTGACTGATTCCAATGAGTATAGGTAACGTGCTGGACGTCGGCAAGAATATCAGCAAGCATACGCGGGTAATGAGTTTGAGATTACGGTCACACTGCCGCCGCAGAGCGGATTAAACCGGTACGGGCCAGGGCTTTGAACAAGTAGAAACCAACCAGTCCGCTGATGACCAACCCTGAAATCAGATTGACTGGCACTGCCAGCCAAACGTCGTTAGCGTATGAAGGGTCCCACCCATAGAGGATTGCGGTCCAAATCGTGCCGAACTGGGATGAGGCGGCTCCTGCCATGAGGGCTGCCATCAAACCAAAGCGGGTGTAACCGCTAATGGCCATGACGACCTCGATCCCCAACCCCTGGGTTATTCCCCAACCAAGGGTGCCAATTCCAGCTGGGTTTCCAAGCAGAATCTCGACAGCCGATTCGATCAGGCCGAGGATTAGTGCTGCGCCTGGTTTGCGTACCAACCACATCACCAGAACATATGCCCACATAAATGCCCCCTGGAGGAGCGCACCACCGAGAGGACCAAGTGACGAATTTGCCAGGTTCCAGACCTGGGCGGTACCGGTGTTGACGACCCCGGCGATTGCGGCAATAACCGCAATGATTACGATATCACGAGTTGAATAGTTTAAATTCCAACCAGATTTAGATGCTTTCATTTCAGGTTCCTTTCAGTCGGTTGAGGCGGAGCGAGAGACGAGAATAGTCAAAAATAGCAATTCCGTGACGTAAGAAAATGAAGGCGTCAGGCTTTGGCTTTGCCAAAAGTTCGGGCGACGAGACCCAGTACGACGAGCAAAGCAACGTTGAACAGCAGATAAAGCGCCATTGTATTTCACCTCCTTTCTAGGATTGGATGTCGAGGCCCATTTGAGCTATTTCTGCAGTGACCTCATGGTAGATTGCTTCCCAGGCTTTGACGGGCCGGATGGTATCCAGGTCATAAGCCTGATCGAAACGAACGCCTGGATTGCCTCCAGGATATTCGAAAACAGCCTCATATTTTTCGAGGAGTTGGAGAATCAACGTATTGGCTTCTTCCAGGTCAATGTGCTGTCGGGTGACAGCCAGACCCACCTCAGCCATCAGTCGGGCTTCCAGGCCTGTTCCGTTGGGGAGGGCGCCATCGGCCGCGCCTACTCCTTCGAGATGCCCACCGCTAACCGTGATGGCAATAGTGTTGGCAGCGGTCTCGAAAAGCAGCTGTTGAGTGAGGGCGCCGCTCTTTGGATAGATATCTGCAACGATGATGCATGGGGCATTACGAGCGAATGCCTGGGCAACGATTCCCTGTACCCACATCACCTGGCGGGTGCTGGTCGCCACATGGCGGATGTGAATCGGATGGAGCAGGTGATAATCGGCCAGGCAGGTGAGGTTGGCAACCATAAACGAAGCTGCCTGGAGGACAGCCGATCCAGCCGGGTCGCCGCCCAATCCGCCTACCATCACGCACGCAAGAGAAGCATTGCGCATGCCGTAATCGATCGAGTTGACCGCTCTGGCGATATTACGGTTGTCCATCACCAGCTCGTTGAGCATGGGGACGAGGTGGGCGTCACAGGGTCTCAAGTAATTTGCCGCGGCAACTGCCAGGTCACCTAGCTCGGAGACACTACTTTGAGCAGCCAGCATGCCCATTCCAGGTCGACCGCTCCGTTTTAGACCGGTGCGGAGCAAATCTAGTTCACGGCGGGTCGCAGCAATTTCCAGCGGGCTCCCGGTTGTCACAACGTGTCCATCCACTTTGGTCAGCGAACCGCAGGTAACCAGGTCGACGAGTGGTTCCTGCATACAACTCATCACGTAAGGCAAAAACAGCTCTTCTGGGGTGGGACAACCAGGGTTACCGGCCCACGCCAGGGGGGGGCGCTGATCGAGGATGCGGCGGGCGTAAAGGTTGCGGGCGTCTTTGCCCTCGCCCATGGTAATCTCCTGCGGAACTGCTTTCAGCGCAGCTTCTATCTCACCGGTTTCGAATGTGATGGTCCGGCCGGTTGATAAGGAATAAGCGCCCGATTGGTTGGCGAGTTCGAGAGCGGCCTGGAACACCCGGTCGGCAAGGTCTGCATCGTCTGGTACAACCTGCTCAGGTTCCCATGTCAGACGGTATTTCTTTACCAGTTTTCGGATAGGTAGGGCGACGTACTCAAGATCCCATTGATCTTTAGCGACCTGGGGACCATGATTGAAGCGTTCAATCAGATCGAGATATGAGATCATAGGTTTGCAGTGGGCAGCGATTGTTTTGTGATGGCATTATTCGGTTTTAAGGGTGGTAGCAAGGTCTTGGGAAAATTTTTTTGATTGATTTATAGTTAATATAACTTGGAAACACTGCTCGATCGATAAGGTTACGGCAAATTCAAGGTGAAGAATTTAATAACGCCAATTATACTTCATGTTTTTTTGCACGATGATTAATGCTACAATTTACTATTCCTACATTCTTGGAGGAATTGGTGTTGGCAGCGCAGTTAAGTTGCCCGAGCAGACCAGGTTTCTGCCAGTGGTGGCTTGGGTAAAGCTTGCCGTCAGCTTGGATAACTAATTCTTCTCGATTTGGCACTAAAACGGTAGGACACTGTTTCACTCACCGTTGGTCTGAGTTGCCTTTCGGAATTAGAGAATTGAGCCGTAGCCAACTTCATAATGTTCAGATGTCTGATCAAAGTTAGAAAATTGAGGTTCGGTAAGCGATAAGGAATCCGGTTTTAAAGAAATATACGATTAGCTGAACCAATCACCAAGGGAGAAAAAATATGAAACAAGTTCGGGTTGGAATTGTCGGCTGTGGCCGCATCTCGGACCTTCATCAGATGGGTTACCGGGATTATGGACGCGCCAGGGTTGTGGCGGTTTGCGACAGCAACAAGAAGCGGGCAAGTGAGAAAGCCAGGAGTTGGGGTGTGGATAAGGTCTATAACAACTACCAGCGGTTGCTCGAAGATAAAGACGTGGATTTAGTCGAGCTGCTTACCCCCCACAATCTGCATTGTCCAATGACCGTTCAGGCCTGCCAAGCAGGCAAACACGTTTCGGTCCAAAAACCTATGGCGCTCTCAGCTGCCGAAGCAGATGAAATGATCGCAGCAGCCGACAAGGCAGGAGTGTATTTTCGGGTTTATGAGACTTTTGTTTACTACCCGCCCGCGGTGAAGGCCAAAGCAATGATCGACGCAGGTGAAATTGGAGATATCCGTGCAATCCGCTTACATGTTTCGACCGGTACTGCCGATTCTTCATGGGAAGTACCACTGTCCGCCTGGTTGTGGCGGTTTAACGCCAAACTATGTGGCGGCGGACCGTTGGTTTTTGACCACGGGTACCATCTTTTCTCCCTGGCATACTACCTGGGCGGACCGGTTGAAAAAGTATTTGCCTGGATCGATCAAACCCCGGTCACCGAAGCGGTCGGGTTGGTCAAGATAGACGCCCCGGCAGCCATTATTTTCCAATATAAAGCATCCCACCGTTATGGGATGCTTGACATTGAATATACGCCCAAGATGCGAATATACTCCGATTATTATGCCGATGACGACCGGATTGAGGTAATCGGTGAGAAAGGGATTCTATTCGATTAATCGCTATACCGCTCGGACAGTTGACCTTCCTGAATTGATGCTTTTCAAGGATGGAAAGACGGCTCCGATCCAAGTAGAGGGTGTAGAATGGCAAGACAGCTTTACTGCAGCTACTCGAGATTTGATCGATAAATTGGACACGAGCGAAAAAGCTCGGCTTGATGGTCCGACTGGTAAAGCTGTGCTGCAGTTTACGCTGGCCGCACTTGAATCCGCAGCTAATGGTTGTGAGATGCGGCCAGTTGAAGTTAAGTAACCGGACTAATGGATTGCACCTGTCAGAGTTCTGATTAAGGTGAGCAATTGTGTGGGATAAACACCCCACCAGATGATCAAAACACCCAGAACGGCCAGGCTTACTCCCCCTGTGAGCGAAAGAGAAGGAGTGAGAGCTCCGGTTTCAACCACATCAGCCGGTCGGGAGAACATGACGACGATAACCCGCAGGTAGAAATACAGCCCGATTGCGCTGGTCGTCACCAGCGCAATCGCCAGGAAATATAGGGAGGATTCGATTCCAGCGAGGACCAGATAAAACTTGCCCAAAAAACCGACTGTTAATGGAATGCCGGCCAGCGAAAGCATAGCAGCGCTCATGACTGCAGCCAGCCAGGGGTTGCGCCACATCAATCCACGGAAATCCTCGATATCACCGGCATCGTCTTGGGATCCTGAAAGGAATGTCACGACCCCAAAAGCAGCCAGGATGGTGGTGAAGTACGCCACCAGATAAAAGGTAGATGCGGTCAGGTTCATTGAACCGGTCGCAATGAAGGCGACCAGTAGGTATCCAAGGTGCGAAATCGAAGAATAAGCCAGCATACGCTTGACGTTTTGCTGCAGCAAGGCAAGCAGGTTTCCAATAAGCATCGTTGCGATCGCGACGACACTAAAAACAACAAATAGAGAAAGCTCAGTCTTGACGTTGAGCGTATAAAAAAGGTGGACCAGAAGGGCAAAAACACTGCCCTTCGATATGGTTGCGATGTAGGCACTGACTGGCGCCGGAGCACCCTGGTAAATATCCGGAGTCCACATATGAAAAGGTACCAGAGCCAGTTTATAGGCGATTCCAACGAAGAGCAAGACCAGGCCAGTGTCAACGATAAAGAAATCGACATTTCCCGAATCGAGCGCCTGGGCAATCCCGCTGAAAGACATCGTACCGGCTTCGGCATAGACCAGGGCCATGCCAAAGAGCATGATGGCTGCAGATGAAGCCGCAAGTACCAGGTATTTGACGCCAGCTTCGATACCGATACCTGATGGGTTATTGTAATAATAAGCGATCATTGCGTATAGCGATATGCTGAGGATTTCAAGGCCCAGGAAGAAAGAAATGAAGTGACTGCTTGCAGCCAGGACACACGCGCCCAGGGTAGCCGAAAGGAGTAAGACGAAGAATTCTTCACGCTCACCTTCGTGCGAACGTAAATAGCCGTAGGCAATCAATGTGACAATAAAGCTGGCGGCTATTAACAAGCCGGTAATGAAATAAGCGTAGCCGTCAAATGAGACCATCTCTGTAACCGGTCCGCCGCCGTTGTTATATGCAATGAAAATTGAGCCAAAAGCCAGTCCCTGGACGACGAGACTCAATGTCGCCAGCAAAGGTAAGCTGCGGACAAATGAGATCACCAGCAAGAGCAAAACGGCTCCTGCACCGAGTATGAGCATTGGCAAGATGGTAATCAGATCTGCAGTGGTCATGGCTGTACCTCCGACGATGGAGTATTGGCACCGGTTATGACTGATCCAGGTGGCGCTGGGATTTTAGCAGAGATACCGGGGTCAGAAGTGTAGGTTTGCATATTCCTCAAGGCTGCAGAAGCAGTATTCAGTATTGGCTGTGGATAAAGGCCCAGCCAAAGTAAAGCGATGACCATCATTGCCAGAATAGCGATCTCGCGAAGATTCAATCCCGGCAACTTCAACCCAGGAGCGGATGAACCGTGGAAAACCCGCTGCATCATCCAAAGCGAGTAAATTGTTGAGAAAACGAATCCAAATGTCGCCAGCACTGCGATAGTCACATTAACCTGGTAGACCCCGAGTAAAATCAAGAACTCACCGACAAAATTTCCCAAACCAGGCAGTCCGAGACCTGCAAGCGTGAAGACGAGGGTGGAACCTCCCAATCTAGGCAGCAGCGCCCACAAGCCACCCATTCCGGTCATCTCTTTTGTTTTGAGGCGGGCTTGAAGGTTACCTGAAACGGCAAAGAGACCGCTGGCACTAATACTATGAGCGATTATCACCATAACTGCGCCCTGGAGGGCAAGTTGATTCCAGGCAAAAATGGCAATTAATACGAAGCCCATGTGACTGATCGTGCTGTATGAGACCAGGCGTTTAAAATCCGTCTGCCCATAAGCTACCACAGCACCATAAAAAATACTGATGACTCCCAATCCCATGATCCATGGGGCGATCGAGAAAGATATCTGGGGAAATAACGGCAGGACAAACCGCAACAGGCCGTAAGCTCCTACCTTGATCACCAGGCCAGCCAGATCGACGCTGCCATCTGCGGGCGCTTCAGCATGAGCGTCAGGCAGCCAGGAATGAAGCGGAAAGCTGGGTAGTTTGACAGCAAAAGCAACAAAGAAACCCATCATGATCCAAAACGCAGTCGCCGGGGGTAGGCTGGTGTGAACCAAACTGAGGTAATTAAAGGTGTATTCACCAGTCGCTCCCCCGTGGATGAAATAGAGCGCCAGGATTGAGACCAGCATCAGCAGACTGCTGGCCTGGGTAAAAATAAAGAATTTCAAAGTTGCATAGGTGCGGTTTCGTTGACCCCAAATCCCGATTAAGAAATAGAGTGGGATCAACATCATTTCCCAGAAGAAGTAGAAAAGGAAGAGGTCAAGAGCCAGGAAAATTGCAGTGATGGCAGCCAGCACCCATAGCAGCTGGAAATGGAAAAAGCCGACCCGAAATTCAACACTATTCCACGACACCAAAACGGAAAGAATGCCCAAAAAATTGGTTAACAATATCATCAAGAGACTGAAACCATCCAGCCCCAGGTGATAATCAATGCCCAATTGGGGGATCCAGGGGAGAGTGATATCTGTGATCCAGGGTCCCTGACCCGGAAGCCCGATTTGGCCCAGGTAGTTTCCCCACATGTAAAGCAGAAGGCCCATGTGGAGCAGTAGGGTGATCAACGATACCCAGCGCGGCGCTTTTTCACTCCAGCGGCTGGAGAGCCAGGCGATCAATCCCCCAACGAATAACGAGAAAATTAGAACGGTAAGGATCATAGCAGCACCACAATCCCGGTGATAATCACCGCGCCGATTAAGATTCCGATGGCATAGTGACGGACCCGACCGGTTTGAGTCATGCTCAAACCTCGATTGAAAACTCGAGCAATGTACCCGACCCCATCAAAAAAGGTATCTACCACGTCATCTTTGTTAACCCGGGCCAGCCAGACGACCGGACGCACGAATAAAACGTTGTAGAGCCGATCAAACCCCCAACCTGAAAACAAGAAGCGGTGAAGCGGGCTGCCGAGTGGCGATCTCGCCAGAGCTTCTGAATATTGCGGCCGGCGAAGAAAGAAAAAGTAAGCCACGTAAATTCCCCCTAATGAGATTACGGCAGCTGCTGCTGTGAGGATTGCGTCGATTGAAGTGCCACCGTGGATGTCATTCGGGACGGGTAGGACGCCGGATAGAAAATTCGAGAAAAAGGGATGATTCCCCATCCAGGCCGGTAATTCGACGAACCCAGCCACCACCGATAGAAATGCCAGCACAACTAGAGGAATGCTGATGCGTATGCCGGGCTTGTGTTCCATCTGAGATTTTTCCTCGCCAAAAAAGGTCAAGAAAACCATCCGGAAGGTGTAGATCGAAGTGAGGAAAGCTCCGATCAATCCGGCTGCCCATAACCAGGCACTCCCGGCGTAGCTTGAATATGCCTGGTATAAAATCAAGTCCTTGCTGTAGAAACCAGCGGTAATTATCGGTACGGCAGACAGGGAAAGCGAGCCAATCAGGAAGACCCAGAACGTCAAAGGTGATTGGCGGCGCAGACCTCCCATTTTGAACATATTATGTTCTTCGTGCAGGCCTAAAATAATCGCACCAGCGCCAAGGAAAAGCAGCGCTTTAAAAAATGCATGGACCATGAAGTGCAGGATAGCCGCTGACCAGGCACCAACGCCCAATGCCAGGAACATATAGCCTATCTGGCTGATGGTGGAATAAGCCAGGACGCGTTTTATATCCGATTGGGTGATGGCGCTGAACCCCGCCAATAGGAGAGTGACTGCTCCTATGATCGCCACGACCAGCATCACCGCTGGCGCTAGAGAGTAAAGGGTATGCATGCGGGCGATTAAATAAACACCAGCAGTTACCATGGTAGCTGCATGGATAAGGGCACTCACCGGTGTCGGGCCGGCCATCGCATCTGGCAGCCAGGTTTGGAGCGGAAGTTGCGCCGATTTGCCAACTGCACCTCCCAGCAGCAGCAGGGTGGTAATGATCGGCAAATAGGATCCGCTGGCCCACGATTGTGAAGCTTTCGTGAGAATATCCTGGATATTCAAAGTCCCCAGATTGGTAAACAGGAGTAAAAGACCAATTGAAAAAGCAACGTCGCCGACCCGGGTAACGATGAATGCCTTACGAGCGGCATAGCCATTGGCTGCATCCTGGTACCAGAAGCCGATCAAAAGATAGCTGCACAATCCAACGCCTTCCCAACCTAGTAGAAGAAGCAACAGGTTATCTGAAAGTACCAGGATGAGCATCGAGCTGACGAACAAATTCATATAAGCAAAGAAACGGCTGTATCCTTCGCTATCCTCCATATATTCGGCTGAGTACAGGTGGATGAAGAAAGCTACGAAGGTGACCACAAGGATCATGATCAGCGAAAGCGCATCCAGATGAAAAGCAATGGCCGGTGTGAAATTGCCCACACTGATCCAGGTCCAAAGAGTCTGGGTGAATGCTGAATTTTGAAGGCCGTTACTGAGAAAGCTGACGCCGATTAATAGGGAAACCAGGGCGGAAAGCCCAACGGATGCTGTGCCGATAATTGCAGTTAAAGGACGTGAAAAATATCGTCCGGCAATAGCCAGGACCAAGAAGCCTAACAAAGGAAGGGCGGGAACGAGCCATAAAACCTGATCCATCTTATCCTCTCATCTGGCTGGCGTGATCGGTATCAAGGTTCTTGAAGCGCCGGTAAAGCTGCATGACGAGGGCCAGGCCGACCGAGACTTCAGCGGCAGCGACTGCCAGGATAAAAATAAACATCACCTGGCCGTCAGGCTGTCCCCAATGTGAGCCTGCGACGATAAACCCCAGGCCAGCAGCGTTGAGCATGATCTCTATTGAAACTAAAATAAAGATGATGTTGCGCCGCATCAGGACACCCAGAAGGCCAATGGTAAAAAGTATGGCTGCTAGAAATAAGCCCTGCTCCATTGGTATCGATGCCATTTATTTCACTCCTTTAATCCATTTCGCACAAATATCTAAGTCTCTTCAACGATTGGTTGCCATTTTTTGAGGTTCGGCGTCTGCTTGCATCCGTTCTTCCTTGGTATCGACCGGCTTATCTTGGGTCTGACTATTTTCGTGTATGGCTACTGAATTCTGATCTGCCTTACTGCGCTGGCCAATATGGCGAGCACCGACCAGGCCAGCCAGTAATAAAAATGAAGCAAGCTCAACACCTAGAAGATAAGGTCCGAATAACGAAACCCCAACTTCGGTCGGTTCGATGATGGTTCCACCTGGTGGATATGACCGGCTGCTGATTATGTATCCGATCTCTACCAACAAGATCAAGGCCAGAATTGAAGGACCGATCCAACCGGTGGTATTCAGCCATAACCTTTCCTGTTCGATCGTTTGAGTGCCCAGGTTGAGAAGCATGATGGCAAAGATAAACAGGACCATGATCGCCCCAGCATAGACAATCACCTCGAGGGCTGCCACAAATGGCGCTCCAAGGGTGTAAAAAACGACGGCTACTGCCAGGAGCGAAACGATCATGTAAAGAAGGGCGTGCATGATGTTCAGGCGCGTCACAACCATGATCGTTGCCAGAATGGCGACTAGAGCTGAAAGATAGAAGACTACATTCATTGCACCTCGAAATTATGGCAATAAAGTGTGAAGATCGACCGGCGGTTTTTCTCTCTCGGCTTCACCTTTTCCTTTGTCATTGATCGCCAGACCTGATACCCGGTAAAAATTGTAATCAGGGTATTTCCCAGTGCCTGAAATCAATAGGTCTTCCTTTTCGTACACCAGGTTCTGGCGGTCATACTCGGCCATTTCGAAATCAGGAGTGAGCTGAATGGCATAGGTAGGGCAGGCTTCTTCACAATAACCACAGAAGATGCAGCGCGAGAAATTGATGCGGAAAAATTCCGGATAGCGGCGGCCAGATTCGTCTTCAGTCGCCTGGAGCGAAATGCAGTCAACGGGGCAGGCAACTGCACATAAGTAACAAGCAACACAACGTTCAGCCCCGTCCGGATCGCGTGAAAGGATGATCCTGCCTTTCCAACGAGGTGGAAGATAATTCTTCTGTTCGGGATATTGGACGGTCACCCGCGGGCGGAACATATGAATAAATACGTCAAAAATTGTTCGTAAGAGACTTAGCATAATGTCCTTTATCTAGGTGTAAACGGTAATTACAATCCTGAATTATCAATGAGCGGTAGCCAGGACGATCCCTCCGGTGACAACCAGATTTAACAACGCCAGGGGCAGCAGCACTTTCCAGCCCAGGGTCATAAGCTGGTCTGGGCGTGGGCGAGGCATGGACGCCCGCAGCAAAATAAAAAAGGCCATGAAGATGAATGCCTTTAGGATAAACCAAATAAACGGCGGGATAGGCGCAGGTCCAAGCCAACCCCCAAAAAACAAGGCGGTTATCATGCAAGACATCATGGCCACCCCCAGGTATTCCCCCACGAAGAACATGCCAAATTTGATTCCGGAATATTCTGTGTGAAACCCTGCTACCAATGAGCTCTCTGATTCTCCCAGATCGAATGGTAAGCGGCGGGCTTCGGCGATCCCGGCAATCAAAAAGACGACGAAACCTAAGAATTGAGGGATGACGTTCCACAATTTCTGCTGGGCTTCGACAATTGTACTGAGGTTCAGTGAGCCAGCCATTATCACAACACCCATTAACGAGAGTGCCATGAAAACTTCGTAGCTGACCATTTGGGCAGCAGCCCGGATTGCACCTAACAATGAGTACTTATTATTCGACGACCAACCAGCCAGCACGACGCTGTAAACACCCAAAGAAGAAAGTCCCAGGAAAAAGAGCAGTCCGATGTTGAGATCAGCGACAACAAAATTGGGACTGAAGGGAATGATCGCGAATGTCATCAATACGGTGAACATAACGATGGTCGGCGCGATTACAAAAACCGGCTTATCGGCAAATGGAGCGATCCAATCTTCTTTCGTGAAGATCTTGATCATGTCGGCAACGACCTGGAGCGTCCCGAAAGGTCCGACCCGATTGGGACCGCTGCGGTTTTGCCAGACTGCCAGCAAACGACGTTCAAAAAAGATCATCCCGGCAGCTACCGTGATAGCACCAAACAGGATGACGATCAAAACGATCACGTGATAGACGGTTTCATTCATATTATTTGCTGCTCCATCCTGCCGAAGATGATGCCGGCTCAAGTTTTCCCCAGCCAAATGGGAATAGCGCAGCTAATCCAGGTAGGCCAACGGGAAGGCCAACCAGCCCGGATGGCAACCCGGCATCACTTTTTACCGGAAGGCTTTGTTGGATGCCATCCAACCGGTATGTTACAGATTCTGATCCGAGGGATGCAATATCATCTGGATTGAGGAGGATGTATGCTTGGGGAGAGAGTTGGGCGATGCCTGGCGAATGGACGCTTAATTCTTCTGAGCCGAAAATATGATAGATAGGGACAAACTGCCATTCACCTTCGTAAGTAGATGAAATCTGCTCCGGGGCAGGATAATAATCAGTTTCACTTTGCTCTGGCGGTGCGAGCAGTCGTTTACCCGGGTCGCCGCCCCGCAGCGAGCCGCCAATTTCTTGCTGGAATTTATTCAGGGATTGGATCGAGTTCCAACCCGGCTGCCAGAATTCGGTAATAAGCGATGATGGTGGCTGCAAGCGACTGCCTTCCATCGTATAAGATAAGGGAGATTCTGGATCCTGAGGTGGTTTGGGTTCACTAACGTTGTTGTTTGCGTGCATGGCTGTCCGTCCGCTGTATCGGGCAGATTCACGCGGAATTTTCATACCTCCGATTCTAAAATCAGATGGGGGTGCAATTTCCAGAATGGGTCTCAATTCAGGAATATCTTTCGATATGACTTCTAATAATTCGTCGTGTGTTTGCCAGGCAGGATTCTGTTGCGAGGTGCCTAGCTCGATGAACGCCTGTAGCCAGCTCCAGCTTGCCTGCACATCGCCGGCCGGTACGAAAACGGAAAAGAAACGTTGGGCACGCCCTTCATTATTGACGAAGGTGCCTTGTGATTTGGCAAATGTAGCAGCTGGCAACAACAGGTGGGCATTTTCAGTAGTGCGGTTTTCGAGATAGTCCAGAACGATCACTTGATCGGCATGGGAGAACAGATTCTCGATCTGTTCTGGCTTGCCTTCTTTGTAGAGGTCATTTTCAACGATGACGATCGTGTCAATATTTTGTTCTTCAACCTCCTGGATGGCTCTCTCCAAGGGTAAACCGCCTATCATCGCCAATCCCATGCTGTTCACTGCTGGTAGAGCGAACGCAATTTTCGCCGGATGGCCGGTTTTGCACAATGCCCAGGCTACATTGGCTGCTGCCTGGATAACAGCTAAATTTCCAAGACCCGTGCCAGATACGACTAGGGGGCTCTCTGCACTTTGTAAATCTTCGGCGATCTTATTTGCTAACACCTGAAGATCATCTGGCAAATCCTGGATTTCAGGAGCTAACGGGTCGATGATATGCGCAACGGCATAACCCAAACGAGCCTGGTCTTCCGGTGAACCATGGAAGGTCTGTTTGGCAACGTCATCAAGGCGCGTATCCGTCAATGCGGTGATATAAAGAGGTCCTTTCTCACCCTGAAGGTACTCACGAACGGAGTGATCGTCCCAGGCTGCAATACGTGCTTTGCCTGCCATCTTCACCGGTTTCTGACGTACAGACTGGCGCAGTGCAAGGGATAGCATTGGGGCAGTGTTGGTAACATCCTCACCTAACAGGAGAACCGCATCACTCTTTTCGACGTCTTTGAGTGAGGCTGACCCGGCAGATCCATTTCGCAGGATTCCCAGGACCTCGTTTACCAGGTGAGTCACAGATTCCGGTATGCCCTGGTAAAAATGATCCGGTCCAACCAATGCCCTAAGGCTAAAGTTCGCTTCAAGTGAAGCCCGCGGCGAGCCAATTCCGATGACCTTTTTGTCTCCCCCCAACATCGACTTCAAGGCATTCATGACATCCACTTTTGACAATGGATCGGTTCTTGATACCTGGCGGGAGTTGTGGATACGGTGTTGGTCGTTGACGAATTCGTAACCATAACGGCCGCGGTCGCAAAGGAAGTAACCGTTTACTTCACCGTTGTAGCGGTTACGAATCCGGCGCAGGGTGCCGTAGCGCTCACCGGGCATGGTATTGCAGCCCAGGCTGCAGTGGACGCAGATCGAAGGAGCTGATTGTTCGTCCCATTTGCGAGTAAAGTGTTTCTTTAATGTTTTGTCGGTAAATACCCCGGTCGGGCAGATCTCGACCAGATTTCCACTGAATTCGCTTTCCAACACACCGTCTTTGTGGCGACCAAAATAAACCTGGTCGCGGTTCATATATGAGTTGAGGTCCTTTCCACCAGCATATTCCCGGTAGAAGCGGACGCAGCGGTAGCATTGGATACAGCGGTTCATTTCATGGTTGACCAGCGGCCCCAGGTCTTGATTGACAAACGTGCGTTTGAAGCCTCGATACCCGCGATAATTATGGCCGGTCATCACGGTCATATCTTGCAGGTGGCATTCACCGCCTTCATCGCACACCGGGCAGTCGTGCGGATGGCTCATCATCATCCACTCGGTCACGCTTTCCCTGAATTTTTGCGCCTCAATATCGGCGATTGAGATACGAGTTCCTTGTGAAGCTGGGGTCATGCAGGCCATGACTATCCGGCCGCGGGTGTCATTCTCGTCTTTAAACTGCTTGACCGCACACTGGCGGCAAGCGCCAACTGAGCCCATCGCTGGATGCCAGCAGAAATATGGTAAATCAAAACCCAGCTCAAGACAGGCCTGGAGCAGGTTAAGACCATCACGGACTTCGTAAGGTTGTCCTTCCACGTAAATTGTTGGCATAATTACCTCCAGGGACAACCTTTATGTTGAATGTGCTGCATGAAATCATCGTGGAAGTATTTTAACGCCGATGCAAGTGGTTCAACCGCTCCAGGAGCAAGGGCGCAAAAAGTCCGACCGGGAGATCCAAGCAGCCGGGCCTGTGATTCCAGTACTCCCAGGTCTTCTTCCCGTCCCTGTCCATTTTCGAAATCCTGAAGTATCTGGGCAATCCAGTGCAATCCGGCCCAACAAGGAGTACACCAGCCGCATGATTCTTGAGCAAAGAAATTTTCCATGTTCAAGAGCATCCCAATTGGGCAGGTATGATCGTCCAAAGCGATCATCGTCCCGGTTCCAAGCCGGCTGCCGACCTTGGGTAAACTGTCATAATCCATTTTGACGTCCATCTGGTCGGGAGTTACGAACTCGGTGGATGCCCCCCCGGGAATGATCGCCCGTAATTGATAACCGTCTTGCATCCCGCCTGCATATGATTCGAATATCTCACGCATTGGGGTACCCATGGGCAGCTCCCACGCGCCTGGTTTTTTCACTCTACCACTGATGCCAAATATTTTGGTTCCTCCATCGGTGGAAAGACTCGAATTCTTAAACCACCCTGGACCATTAATGACAATGTGTGAAACATTAGAGATCGTCTCGACGTTGTTTATGACGGTTGGTTTTCCCCATAAGCCAACAACTGCCGGGAAGGGTGGCTTGGATCGTGGGTTGGCTCGTTTTCCCTCGAGCGCATTCAACATACCGGTCTCTTCGCCGCACATGTATCGTCCTGCACTGATATGCAAATAAACCTGCAAGCCATAATCGGTTCCCAGAACGTGATCTCCCAGATACCCGGCTTCTAAAGCCTCGGCGATGGCTTTCTGCAAGCGTTTTTCCGCCAGGCGATACTCCCATCGTAAGAAAATATATGCGGTGTTGGCTTGAATGGCATAGCACGTACAGATAATGCCTTCTATCAGTTGATGCGGATTCCCTTCAAGAAGCATGCGATCTTTGAAAGTACCTGGTTCCATTTCATCGGCATTGACGACCAGATATTTTGGATGGGGGGCATCCGGACCCATAGGGACGAAACTCCATTTCATCCCGGTTGGAAAACCAGCTCCGCCTCGACCCCGCAGATCCGAAGTCTTAATCAAATCTGTAATTTGTTGAGGCTTGAGCTCCTTCAAGGCTTTTTGAACGCTTTGGTAACCGCCTGCTGCCACATACTCCTTTAAGCTGAGGGGTTCCTGTCCCTTTCTAATCAGGTGCGTCAGTGGTTGCTCCATGCTATTCCTTTCCACGGATGTAATTAGCAAGAATGGGTGCGATGCTTTCAGGATTAAGATCGGTATACGTATCCTCATCGACCATCATGGCAGGTGCATGATCGCAAATTCCCAGGCATGCCGTAGGAAGGAGCGTAAAATTGCCGTCCGGAGTAGTCTGCCCAAATTCCAGGTTCATTTTCTCTTTGAAATATTGGCTGACCTTTTCATAGCCCATCACGTAACAACTGACACTATTGCAGAGGAGGATGACGTGCTTGCCAACCGGTTTCCGAAAAATGAGGTTATAAAAGGTAGCAACACCATCCAGGTCTTCAGGGGACATATCGAGAAAGGATGCCACATCGTACAAGGATTTGTCAGAAACCCAACCTCCTCGATGCTTTTGAACTATCTTCAAGGCATCGATACAAACAGATTGTTTTTCAGCATAATGTGGAATTTCGGCCTCGATCTCCTTAATTTCATCATCAGAAAGCATTTTTCACCTATCGACGTCGGATAACACGTAATCAATACTGCCAAGAATGGCTAAAAGATCGGGTATCATCAACCCGTGACTTAACAGCGGAATAACCTGCATGTGCGCAAACGATGGAGTGCGGATGCGGGTTCGATATGAAATATTCCCGCCATCACTGATGAGGTAGTAGCCATTGAGCCCTTTCGTGGCTTCAACGTTTACAAGAGCTTCACCAGGCGGAATTACCGGTCCCCAACTAACACTCAGGAAATGGTTGATCAAAGTCTCAATATCGTGCATGGTACGATCTTTAACCGGAGGAGCTGCCAGCGGGTTATCTGATTTGTAGGGGCCAGAAGGCATGTTTGCAACACATTGGCGGATGATGCGGACACTCTGGCGCAGCTCTTCGACATGGACGGCAGCCCTCGCATAGCAATCACCGGTTTGGGCTGTGGGAATATCAAAATCAAACTGATCGTAACTTGAATATGGACGTTTTTTACGCCAGTCCCATTCAATACCTGTCGAGCGCAGGCCAGGTCCGGTTACCCCCCAATCGATGGCTTCTTCCTGGGTATAGCTGCCCACACCAACTGTCCGTCCTCGAAATATACTGTTTTTCATGACCATATGGTCATATTCGCCCAAACGTTTATCCAGATAGTTCAATAAATCTGTGACCAGCTTATCCCAACCCTTGGGAAGATCCTGGGCAGTTCCGCCGATTCGGAACCAGGCAGGATGCAGGCGAGCGCCGCAGATAGCTTCGACGATCCCCAATACACGTTCACGATCATTGAACATGTAAAATACGGGCGACATAGCACCCAAATCCTGGGCGAATGTCCCATACCAGACCAGGTGACTGCTGATGCGGAAAATTTCAGCCATCATGACCCGGATAATCTGTGCTCGGGCGGGGACTTCAATACCGGCTAATTTCTCGACCGCCATCACATAAGGGAAGTTGTTCATCACCCCACCCAGGTAATCTACACGGTCGGTATAAGGGATGAATGTATGCCAGGATTGGCGTTCTCCCATCTTTTCTGCGCCGCGATGGTGGTAACCGATATCAGGAATGGCATCGACGATCTCTTCCCCATCCAAAGCCAACACAACCCTGAGTAAACCGTGTGTACCTGGATGCTGCGGACCTAAGTTCAGGAACATGTATTCGGTATCACCGCTTTTAGTTGCCAATCCCCATTCTTCGGGATGGAACTGGAGAGCATTCTGCTCCTCAATTTCCTTGTCCTCCGGCATCTGGAATGGACCCATTTCGGTTCCCCTGGCTGGATGATCCTTACGCAAAGGATGCCCTTGCCACGTCGTCGGCATGAGGATCCGGCGCATGTTGGGGTGCCCGTCGAAAGTAATGCCGAACATATCCCAGACTTCGCGTTCGTACCAATTGGCTGCTGGCCAGATATCTACGATCGAAGGCAGATTGAGATGATCTTCCTTCAGCGGTACTTTAATCCTGACGTCCGAATTGCGATCAAAGGAAAGCAAAGTATATACGACGGTGAAATCGCTCTCCGGTTGGCCCTGGCGATTGACCCGTTGGCGCTCGTCAATTGCCGTCAAGTCAAAAAGCATCTTGTATGGAGCTGAAATCTCGTTTTTGAGGAATTTCAAGAGAGATTTTACTTGCGTATCTGCTGCCCACAGCGTTGGAATGCCATCACGCGTAGGCTGGATAGCCAAAACACTGCCAAATCTTGTCTCAATTTCCTGGAGAACTTTAGGAAGATCATTCATGGTTTTTGAATCAGACCTCATCCGGAGGACGTAAATTGGTAGCTTGTATTCGTTCAGGTCGTTTCAAATCGCGTTGAGAAGGCATCTCTGGACGGATGACTTCCTGGGGACCGACAACCCAACTTAGTGGGCGTTTTTCATTACCTACCAGTTTATTTAACAAAACGACACCTTGCAAAAAACCATCCGGGCGAGGTGGGCAGCCTGGCACATATACATCAACCGGTAAGAACTTGTCGACACCTTGAACGACGCTGTAAATATCGTACATTCCGCCCGAATTAGCGCATGAACCCATGGAAATGACCCATCTCGGTTCCATCATCTGATCGTAAAGGCGTTTGATAACCGGTGCCATTTTGATAAACACTGTACCCGCGATCACCATCAGGTCAGCTTCACGTGGGGTGCCGCGGATAACCTCGGAACCGAAACGGGCTACATCATATTTACTGGTGAGGCTTGTTGCCATTTCAACGTAACAGCAGGACAGGCCGAAATTAAAAGGCCAGATCGAATTTTTTCGCCCCCAGGCAAGCAAATCCTGGAGACGAGTTCATAAACATGACGCGTTTCACGGCTTTTTCAGTCGTGTCTTCTGTTAGATCTTTGCTTAAAGTTCCAGCAGTTGCTTTGGTTAAATTAAATTGCATCTCACGATCCTTTTTGTTGAGATTCGAGAGTTGTGGGGCCAGAGCCGGAATTGCCCATGTCATCTTTGTCTTTGGCGTTTAAAGGTCCAAAGGGAAACTGCCGGTAGGATGGATCTTTTTCACGCCTGGTCCGCCAGTCAAGGGCTTTGATACGCCACAGATAAATCAAGGTAACCAATAAAACTCCGATGAACACCAGTATCTCGATATAACCAGGCCAACCTGCCTGGCGCGCCACGATGGCCCAGGCAATGACGAACATGGTTTCCAGATCGAATATAACGAAAAATATGGCATTTTGATAAAATCTGACGTCAAATCGCACCCGGGCCGAACCAGTAGCGACCATACCAGACTCGTAAGGCTCACGGGTAGAGCGTGAGGTGTGCTTCTGGCCCAAAACGAAAGAAATTCCCAGCATGCCCGCAAGGATGACAATTACCAGGCCAAAATAAACTGCTAAAGGCCATAGCAAAATAGATTGCGACGATGATGGGTCCATTTTTTTCTCCCGTCCTTAGTTTGGGTGTTTTTCTGCCAGAAATCTCAGTTGGGAATATTCATTTGCCGTTATTTTTTTTGTTAGCTCGTCCCTTAAATTAATTGGTGGATTCCCCGTTCGTGATAGATTTCTCAAATACAATTAACTAAAAACAAGTATACCGAGCCATAAAGTACCTGACATTAAAATTAGTTAAATAAAAGCAAATTTCTACCTTCTTCTGTGAATTATCCCCCAAAAGGACAAAAATGTCCATACCAGGAAGATAATATACGACGAATACCATTACGATTTTATAAATGTAAGTTGACCAACCCGGATGGTTTGAGCTAATTCATCGAAAAATAAACGAGGTGTTATTGGTATTTTGATCGATCAAGGCCTAGACTATAGTGGACATTGCTAGATTTGGAACACAGAAATCAATCAAATTCCCACCTCTTGCCGTTCAATATATATCGACAATGAAAAGAATTTACACCTGCGGTAATTAATCATGATAAAAAATACTGTGTGAAAATTGGGCTGTTTGATCCGATAATTCCAACAGGTAAGAAATCGGATTCGATCGCAAGGATAGAGAAATAGGGTTGGAATAAGGATGGATGAAAATACCAATCTCGGAGATCATCCAAAGAAGGAAACCATTTGTAATAGAATTGAATTTATTCTTTGAGGTTTTGTTCCTACAAATTAAAATCTAAAAAGCAGGGTTTTCGATGATCCTTCCCGAGATCGAAACACCTTTGGGATCTACTGCTGATCTTGAAAATTTGTATACTCACTGCTATTTTTGGAATACGCAAAAAATGCTTAATTCAATTCTGCCAATAACTACCGCTAGAGATACACACGGAAAGCTAACTGTTGCTGGCCATAATTTAGTCGACATTTCGAAAAAATATGGCACGCCTTTATATATTTATGATGCGGCTACTGTGCGCTATCAGGTGGATACTTTAAAAAAGGCATTGCAGGAAATTTACCCGGGTAGGGCTGAAATTGATTACGCTGCTAAATCGTACTTCTCCCTCAGATTTGGGCGGCACATCAAGGAATTCGGACTGGGTGTAGATGTTGCCAGCCTGGGTGAATTAGAAATGGCCAAAAAAGCCGGGTTCTCTCCAAACCTTATTCACTTGCATGGAAATAATAAATCCGACGCAGAGTTGGAAGCAGCTATCTGCTGGGGGATTCAAGCGATCGTTGCTGACAGCCTCGAAGAACTCGAAGTGATAGATTCCATGGCAGCCGGGCTCGCAAAGCAAGCCAGCATCTGGCTGCGTATTACTCCAGGGATCGAAGTCGACACCCATCCATATCGCCAGACCGGGCACACTGCGAGCAAATTTGGGCTTTCAATCCGGAATGGAGTTGCTAGTAAGGCGATCCGATTAGCGATTGGTTCACCTCACCTGAAGTTAACCGGATTACATGCACATTTGGGATCTCAGCTACGAGATGCGGAACCATATCAGCGTGCCTTGAAAATGCTGCTGGCTTTGGCACATGAATGCAGCTTTGAGCCTGACCAAATTTCGCCAGGAGGAGGGTGGGGTGTAGCTTATACTCCTGAAGAGCCACAGCCTGATCTGCGAGACTGGGTCAAAGCGATATATGAAGGTATCCAGCAAGCATGGGGCGAAAAAGCCACATCCCTTCCCAAATTAATCATCGAGCCCGGGCGGTGGTTAACTGCTCGGGCCGGCATGGCGATCTATTCGGTTGGATATCAGAAAATGGGCGTTGATGGGATCCCGATCGTAGCGGTCGATGGTGGCATGGCAGACAACCCGCGCCCGGCTCTCTACCGGGCTGTTTACTCAGCTATTATCGCCGAACGGCCGGATGATGTGCCTACCGGAACTGTAAGAGTTGTTGGAAAATACTGCGAATCGGGAGATGAATTGATCCATGCTGCTCAAATTCCTGCTCCTAGAAAAGGGGAGCATCTGGTGATTCCTGTAGCTGGCGCTTACCAGCTCAGTATGTCATCCAATTACAACCTGGCATCTCGTCCACCCGTTTTGTGGTTGGACGAAGGAAAGGTCGAAGTCTTACAACATAAGCAGGAACCCACCAATGATCCCTGGTGGCTTGGTGATTAATGAAGAATTTTGCTCAGGAATTGTTTGGTGCGTTCCTCTTGGGGGTTATCGAACATCTCTTCTGGTGTTGAGTCCTCAATGATCCGGCCTTCGTCAATAAATAAGACCCGGTCAGCGACAGCCCGGGCAAACCCCATTTCATGGGACACGACGATCATGCTCATCTCATGCGCCAGCTCTTTCATTACATCCAGCACTTCTCCGATCATTTCGGGATCGAGGGCTGAAGTGGGCTCGTCAAAGAGCATTAGACCAGGCTTCATTGCCAGGGCGCGGGCGATAGCGACGCGCTGCTGCTGACCTCCGGATAGTTTAGACGGATACATGTCTCGTTTATCCGCAAGGCCAACTCTTATGAGCAGTTTCATCGCATCCTCTTCGGCCTGTGCTTTAGGAACCTTGCGAACGTTGATAGGCGCTTCCATGATGTTCTGGATTGCGGTCAGGTGTGGGAAAAGGTTAAATCGTTGGAAGACCATCCCGATCTCAGCTCGCTGGCTGGCAATAACCCGTTCACTTTCCTCGACCAGTTTGCCTTCCTTGTCGTGATATCCGACCATGCGTCCAAAGACGTAAATGTGGCCGCTGTTGATTTTTTCGAGATGGTTGATGGTACGCAGCAACGTGCTTTTACCTGATCCAGAAGGGCCGATGATGACGATAACATCATTCTTGAGGATTTCAAGGCTGATATCGTTCAACACATGCAGCTTCCCAAAAAATTTGTTGACCTTTTCGAACTTGACGATAACCGGATTAAGGTCTGGTGAGGTTGGTGAAAGGGAGCTATAAGACATCAATGGCCTCCTTTGAATGCGAAGACCCTTTGGAGTAAGCCGGGAGGGGTACCATCTCCTGAGGTCTTACGCTCACCAAGACGAGATTCGATCCAGTTCCGGATTCCTGTCCAGATCGTGGTCAGGGCAAGATAATACAACGACGCGGCAATGAATAATTCAAATGGCCTGAATATAACGGCGTTGACCTGTTCAAATGCGAAAAACAGGTCGGCACCAGAGATTATCACCATTAATGTGGTCGTCTTCATCATGTTATTGAACTCGTTTCCCAGGGGTGGAACGATAACTTTGGCAGCCTGGGGAAGTACAATCCGGCGCATTGCCTGGGAATAGGTCATCCCCAACGACTTTGCAGCTTCCATCTGGCCCAGGTCGACCGCTTCAATGCCAGCCCGCACGATTTCAGCCATATAAGCGCCTTCATTGACTGCCAGAGCCAGGGTTGCAGCCTGGATAGAGCCTCTGATCACCAATATTCCGATATGGATATCCGGAAAATCATAGATATGGGTAACACCCAGGCCAAAATATAACAGGACCATTTGAACTAATAAGGGTGTGCCGCGGAAATACCAGATATAGATATCTGCTATCAAGCGGATTGGTGGGAATTTTGACATCTTTGCCAGGGCGGCAAAAAGTCCAAGGATAACGCCGACTGCCTGGGCGACAATGCTAACCACGATTGTGGCAATCAGACCGGAGCGGATCAGGGGGTTTTGCAGCGCAGATGGCGGCCAAAGGTATTGAAAGAAAACGGACCAATTAAAGAAGAACATTAGAACCTCGCCAGAAGTATCATTTCTAAATAGGCCAGCCGTTTTGGATAATCGCAACGGCTGGCCCGTTTCTACTTATCGTACATGAGCCAGTTCGGGAAATTACTTCTAGGGAGTTACAGCGCTGCTGGAGAGGTTCCACTTGGCAAGAATATTGCCGTAAGCGCCATCTTGCACCATACTGTCGAGTGCAGTTTTAATCGCCGTTCCAACAGGCGTCAATGGCGCATTGGTGCAGTCGGCCTGACCGCAGGGAACACTGATGCCTTCCTGGATGGGTTCGATCACTTGCCCTACGACCTGAAATGTATCCGGTTGTTGCACGGTGTAATAAGCAGCTACTGGCGAGTCAGTATTATAGACGACCACTTTGCCAGCTTGTAATTGTTGAAGTGCATCCGAATCCTTCTGGGTGATAACGACATTCGGAGGCTGCTGTCCGGCGGCAGTGCACTGCTGGCTTAATCCATTATCCTTGTAATCATCGGTTCCCTGAAGCCAGGCGACTTCAGTCGTGCCGCTTTCAGCCGCAACTGACTTTCCACACAGGTCCATTGGGCCGCTGATGTTGTCGGGATTTCCTTTCAAGGCGACGAAGGATTGGCCGGCTTCAAAATATGGGATCATGCTGACGGATTTCTGACGGTCAGTGGTAATATTTTGAGCTGAGATAATAATGTCACATTTTCCGCTGTTTACGGCAGCAATGATCGTGTCGAAGACACTGTTCACGAATTGGACTTGGAGGCCGAGCCGGCGGCCGATTTCCATGCCGATATCGATGTCGAGACCCTGGGGATTCCCGTTCTCATCGTAGAACTCCTGAGGAGGATAAGGGAAATCAGTGCAGATCAACAGGTGATTCTTTTGAACCAGGAGATCCGGTGAGATTGTACTCACGGGGGTGGGGGGGACAGCTGTTGAAGTAGCTGCGGGTGGAGCACCGGGCGTACAAGCTGCCACGGCCATCACAAATACAATGAGCATGGTCAAAAAACGGAAATTTTTCATCTTCTTCTCCAAGAATATAAAAAAAGATTACCTCCTATATCTGGTATAGACAACATCGAATATAAAAGGCATGGATTAAATTCTCACCATTATACGGAATGTAATCTTAAAATGCAAGTTATAAATTTCACCTATTATTAACCATTTTCTAGTTTATATCCACCTCTACCACAAATTCCACTAATTCGATACAATCAGATCGGAGAAAATACTGGCAAATAATTTTAAATAACATTCACCCTCTTTCTCACAATTTGTCGGTTACGATCTATGGAGGATGGGTGGACGACTCAAATTAAATCAGCAACGAAGGACCGAGAAGAGTATCTATGGACACTGCAATAATCGATGAAACCTTTACCTATGACCAACGCCTCCAGACTCTTAGAGCCTCCAAGCTCTTAGAAACGAAAGAGAAACAAGATGTGGTCGGTGCGATGGACCACGACGACCATGGTTTGATCCTTCCGCCCAAGGATGACCGCAAACTGGTCGAAACGATGAGCTCTTCCGGAATGCCAATCGTCGACTGCTTGTTAAAAGGATTTGAAGCGAAACCGAACCATCCCAGCGGCGGTTTTTTTGGGCCTAAGTCCTGCGGTGAGAACTTTAAGGAATTACTTGACTGCCATCCAGTCTATATCGACCCGGTCAGTTCTTTGGCCGGAGCCTATATGGTCAACTTCATGTCTTACCGCGACCCTCACTGGAATCCCGATTTTGATTTTTCACATTTAATGTATGGAATCGACAAATACAAGCTTTTGCCAGGTATCGGCGCAACCCAACATTTCAACCAGGATATGAATATCGGTTTAGAGCAAGGTTGGGGAGGCATTTTAGAACGAGTCCGTAGTTATCGCGCGATTAACGGATCTCAACTCGATGGGGTTTTATGATGGTTTGGAAGCCATCATCTTAGGCCTCCAGGGGTGGATTCAAAAGCATGCTGTGGAAGCCCAGCGTTTGGCTGAAAACGAACCCAACCTGCAAATTAAAGCTAATCTGGAAGAAATTGCACAAATGAACGAAAACCTGGTTTCCCAGCCACCCAGAACATTCCGGGAAGCCTGCCAATGGATCCTCTGGTTTTTGATCGCTGCTCGTATGTATAACGGCAGCGGATCAGAAGGCCGGATCGACGCTTATCTTGAACCGTATTATTTACGCGATAAAGAAGCCGGCATCTTGACCGATGAGGAAGCGACTTTTCATCTGGCTTGCATGATCTTGCGAGAACCGGCCTATATCCAACTTGGCGGGCCAGATGTGGAAGGTAATGACACAACTACCCCTGTTTCCTTCCTGGTGCTCGATGCAGCCCACCGTTTGCGCATCCCTGCCAACATTGGCGTGTGCGTTGGAGCGAAAGTCGATCCAGACCTCCTCAAACGCGGAGTTGAGATCATGTTCGAAGACCGGACAGGAGTTCCAAAATTCCTGGGAATTGATAGTACTACGACTGGGTTCGCTCGAAATGGTTATCCCCTCGAGCTTGCCAGGCAGCGTTCGTATGCTGGCTGCCACTGGTCGGCATTACCGGGCGTCGAATATACTCTTAACGACTGCGTCAAGATTAATTTTGCTGCAGTATTTGAGGTTGCTTACAACGAATTAATGGCTGACAGCACAATCACGCCAGATGTTGAGAAATTATGGAAACTTTTTGAGGCCCATCTCGAACGGGCGGTAGAGATTACTAAAGAATGCCTTGACTTTCACATGGACCATATGGATGAGGTTTTCCCCGAGCTGGTTATGGACCTGTTGTGCCACGGCCCAATCGAACGGGGAAAGGATGCTACCCATGGTGGCGTGGATTATTACAATTTGTGTATCGACGGATCTGCACTGGCGACTGTTGCTGATTCCTTTGCTGCCATCCACCAGCGCATCGATCAAGAAAAGCGGATAACCTGGCAAGATCTGAAACGCCATATCGATACCGATTGGGCCGGCAGCGATGGCGAAAAAGCCAGACTGATGATGCGAAACATTTCCCGGTATGGAAGCGGCAGCTCTTTGGGAGATGATTATGCTCAACAAATTTCAGAGTGCTTTACACACTACGTGAAAGCAAGTCCCACACCACATGGTTTCAACCTTATACCCGGTCTTTTCTCCTGGGCGAATACGATCCCCATGGGGAAGGATGTTGGTGCGACCCCTAACGGGCGGTTTGCTCAGGCACCAATATCACATGGCTCAAACCCCGATCCCGGATTTCGGAAAGATGGCGCACCGACAGCGATGGCTGTGGCAATCGCATCTGTCCAGAGCGGTTATGGGAATGCCTGCCCCATGCAATTGGAATTGGATCCAATGGTATCTCGCGAAGAAGGTGGGGTAGAACTGATCGCCGATTTAATCCGATCCCATTTTGATCTGGGTGGAACCCAAATCAATCTGAATATCATCGATGCCGAACAGGTATTGGAAGCTCACAAAGATCCAAGTAAATATCCGGACCTGGTTGTTCGGGTTACTGGTTTCAGTGCTTTTTTTGCCAGTTTGTCACCTGAGTTCCGCCAGATTGTCGTCGACCGGATTATCAACGAAAAAGGATAGACGGTCTGTGATCCTGATCAATTTTTCTTCTCCGATTAAAGAAAATCAGATCAGACAGGCTGAAAGTTTGTTACACGAACAAATCGAGCAAATCGTTAATTTTAATATCCAAATCGATAGCGACCTGTTGCTCGTGCCGCAATTCAAAGAGGCCATGGGAAAATTCCCGTTGACCTATAACGAATTGAGAAACGAGCCGGTCGCTATCATATTACCCACACAAAATAATCTCGCCGCGCTGATACTGGTTGAAATGCATTGTAGGATGGGATACTTCCCACCTATCTTATGGGTTCGCTTACAACCGTACAGCTTGCCGCCGCGTTTCGAGGTGGTTGAGCTGATCGATCTTCAGAAACTTGAGGACACCCAGAAAAAATAATCAGGAAAGCGTGGCCCAAAGGTTGGCCATGTATGAAGCATCCTCTTCCATAATAGGACTTTCACAGAGGATGCGGCCCCGGCAGTGATGCGAATTTAGCGCTTTAAAAAGAGCAATCAACTCGAGGTCTGACTCACGCAGGGGTAGGTGTTTGCGTTCGCCCTTTTTAGAATATTCGATTCCTGAAAGGTGGACGTGGAGGTGGGTGAGGGCGTCATCCCCCAAGGTTTGCGCATAGCCATCTAATAAGAGATCCCATTCTTCGAATGTATTCAACGTGCCATCGCCTGTGCGGGCATGCAGGTGGGCGAAATCAAGACAAGGCTGAACTCCAGGAATTACCCGGCTCATTTGGATCGTATCTTCGATGGACCCTAACATGGCAATTTTCCCCATCGTTTCTGGCCTTAGCACAACATGATTACTCGTTTGACGTAATTCTTCGACGCAATCGCCCAGTCTTTCAATCGCACGGGGGAGAACCAATTCGGGAGGTTGTTCGAAATATGAACCCGGGTGAAACACGATATCTGTAGCACCGGCAAGGTTCCCGAAATAGGCTGCATCCATCAAGCGTTTACGGGATTTAGGCCATTCGTCATCGTCAGCATTGAGATTTATAAAATAGGGAGCATGGACGCTGATCGCAACACCCATTTCAATACTTTTCTGACGAATAGCCTGACAGGTCTCTTCTGACACCCTGACTGATTGGACCCAACCCAATTCAAGAGCACCAAGGCCGAGATTTGCAATCTGCATAACTGCTCCGACGCTGCCACCGGGTTTCTTCGGAGTCGAAATTGGTGAACCTACTGTACCAAATAAAAATGTGTTTTCTGCAGACATATTCTTTGCCTTTTATAAACTCGGTTCATCGGAAAAGCAGTGCCAGACGCGACCAGAGGGGAGGACCAAGCAGCATAAAACCAATCACTGCCGAAGACACGGCAGCAATCAAAACTGCTGCAGCGCCGACATCCTTACCGACTTTTGCCAGGGGATGTTGATGTGGGCTGGCGAGATCTACGACAGCTTCGAGTGCAGTATTTAAAAATTCGGCGGTCCAGACCATCCCGATGGTCAGAATCAAAACTGCCCAATCACGCAATGGGATAGCCAGCCAAAACGCTATGGCAAAAACGCAGATTGAAACCATAGCATGAATCCATGCATTTCGTTGGGTATGGATGACGTAACCCCAGCCTACAAATGCATTTCGGAAAGAACGAATACGTGAACGAAAAAATTCGACCATCAAGCCGGGTTAATTGTTTCCAGGTTCAGCTCTTTTAAAGCTTTAAGCTGGGTTGACCACATCTGTTGTTTTTGGTCAGCGTCTGCATGATCGTAACCTAAGAGATGCAGAATTCCGTGGACGACCAGAAGTTGAATTTCAGAAAGCGGGCTTCCCTGGCGCGCCAAGGCCTGCTCCACGGCACGAGGGTATGAGATGATTATATCCCCGAGATTACGACGATTGGTGTCGGGGTCATCCTCATCGTTTGGAAAGGAAAGCACGTCTGTCGCCGCATTTATTCCCCTAAACTTGCGATTTAGGCGGCGAACCTGTTCATCTCCGGTGATAACGATTGCCAGGTCAAATTCCGTTGGACCTTTTTGCTCGAGCTGCAAAGTGACCTCGGCTGCAGTGATGACACCACTTTCTAATCCTTCTTCAGAAAAAACATCATCAATCTGAAGGTTAATCATTTACACTCTCTGTAGAAGGTGCTGGTAAAGGCGGATTCGGCGGGGGTAGTTGCTTTTCACCGCTTTCAGTGGAAATCGGGGGGTTGATTTTTAATTCGGGGTATTGAATGCGCGGGTGATATGAGTTTTGAAGTGTGCTCGTGAATGAATCGATAATCGTACTCAAATCTTTAAGGGTCAAGTTGGTATCGTCAAGCTGTTCTACTTTTTGGAGGATATCAATAACTCTTTTTACCAGGTTGCGGATATCGGCTTCATCCTTGGGTAATTCGGCGCGAGCCCGGGCTTCAACACCGTCAGCCAGCATCAAAAGGGCGGTTTCCCGGGTTTGCGGTCGGGGGCCAGGGTAACGGAAGAGTTCTTTATCCACAAGATCAGGATTATTTCCAGCAGCCTCAACCGCATGGGTATACTGGTAGCGTGTAATCATCGTCCCATGATGCTCGGTAATAAAATCATAAATCCGGTGAGGTAACCGGTATCTTCTGGCTAATTGAACGCCATCATGAACGTGTTGAATGATGATGGAGGCGCTGGTGACCGGGTCGAGATCGTCGTGCGGGTTATGTTTTCCTCCAACCTGGTTTTCGATAAAGAAACCCGGGTTAGAAGCCTTCCCGGCATCATGGTAAATAGCGCCAACTCGAACGAGCAGAGCTTCGGCTCCAATACTTTCAGCTGCCTGCTCCGCCAGGTTCGCTACCTGCAAGCTGTGCTGGTAACTCCCAGGAGCATTACGGAGGATGTATTGAAGCAGCGGGTGGTCAGGCCGAGAAATTTCTAATAATTGGAGAGGTGTGGTCATCCCGAGAATCTGCGAAAACAGGTACTGGAATAAGAGGGTCAGGCTGGCGGATGCAACTCCGTTAAACATAGAAGCACCCGCTAAAGTTGCTATGCCGAGCCAGTCGGTGATGGTGTCGGGTAAGCGGAAAATCAATACGATACTCAGTCCTGATAATGCCACGGCAGCGCCTGCCCAGAAAAAAGAGGTAATACGCCTGGCTCTACCCAGAACAAGAATCCCGCAAAAACTGGTGAGGAGATAGAAAATGGTCAGGTCAAGGCTGTTTGACAATCCATATGGCGCCAGGATGCTTAAAACCAGCGAAAAAACCAGACCGGTTTCCAGGTTGTATAACGCGGCAATGATCAAACCCAATGCCGCTACAGGATAAAGATATGGAACGACAACACGATTGGGGATCAGGAGCCTGGCACCAATCAAAAAAACCAGGAAGGCCAGCGCGATTAACGCCAACCCTCGTAGATCACCAATTGGGGGAATACGGCGGCGATAGAAATATTCGCCGGTTAAAAAAGTAAGTAGAAGGACCATGATTCCAGCCGCAACGATGTCCATGTTGCGGTTCTCTGGTTGCACCAGGTCATATTTTTGAAGAGTTTCCATCTCCTGAGCAGTGATGATCTGGCCGCGCAAAACGATGGTTTGACCAGCTGCATAAGTCACTTCAACCGGTTTAACTGCATTACTTGCATTTTGACGAGCTGCCTCAGTCTTGTCGGCTGAATAAAGGGTGTTAGCAACAACCATCGGGGTCACCAAATCGGCGACCAGGGCAGCTTGATCCTGGGGCATGCTGAAGCTGACTAATGTCGGAACGCTCCGCTTGACCTGATCGAGGTTATCCTGACGGATTTCATTTCGCAAAACCTGTTCAAGGACGTTGGTTGATTCTTGCTGTACGAGCTGCCAGCGATAATCGTTCAGACTTAAAATACGTTCATAATCACTATCACTGAGCTGAACCTCGGTCAAAGCGTGCAGGTCGGAGAGTTTCTGCTGGAGGGTCGCATACGTGTCCAGCCGGACCGTCGAAATATAGTTCAAGACCACGTTGAACCGTTCGATCTGTTGGCGTGTAATCGTCGGATCCGTAGGCAAATACACCGGCGCGACGTTATTAACGGCTTGTTGGCGGGCTGCCTGGGTTAATAAGTCACTTTGGTAGGTCAGCGCATAAGGCGCCACAAGATCTTGAGGTGAAACGTAACCAACTTGGAGCGGAAAAGAGGATGGGCGAATGGCAATAGGCATCACCAGTGAAACCAGGCTTAAAATACTGGTCACGATTAACAACACGAACTTGACTAACGTCCGGTTGATTTTGACCCTTCCAATTTGTGGAACGCTTTCGATTGCCATCAATCTATTTTGTTACTGCAATAATTGGCGGACAACCTGGCTGACGAGATTGCCTGGGGCTTTTCCCTGTAGACGAGGTAAAAGGACTTTCATAACCTTGCCCATGTCGGCCGCTGAAGCCGCGCCGATTTCAGCTATGACCTCCTGCGCAGTTGCAGAAATCTCTTTCGGGGTCATTTGTTTGGGAAGATAGCTCTCGAGTACCGCGATCTCTTCTTCGTTCGCACGGATCAGGTCAGGCCGGTTAGCTTTTTGAGCATCTTCGATCGATTCTCGCCGCGATTTCAACCTCTTTTTGCAACACACCCATCACAGCGACGTCATCAAGCTGGCTGCCTTTTTCTACTTCAGAAAGCTTGATTGCTGCAATCACCATCCGGATTGTCCGTCTCCGGACGTCATCACTCGCACGCATGGCGTCCTTCAGACCTGATTCGAGTCTCGATTTTAATGTTTCCATAATATTATTATACCCCACGGCATTAGCTTCGTATTTCATCCAAAATTGATCGAAGCTGTGTCAATTCATTATTTTTATTACCTGTACCTGCTCAATCGACACTTCACTACCCCGCAAGGGAATAGCCCGCACTCGCAAGCATTTACATCCTGAGGACCCTGCCCGAAAACATGGTTTGCACGGTCCGTGCCAGTATAGTCCGTGGTCAAAATAAATTGTAGTTGGAATGAAAAGCATAACCTATTGACCTTTTCGAGCCCATTATTCTTTCTCGCTGATCAGGTCAGTTCTAAAAATCGGGAAACCATCTCGCTTCCCCCGAGATGAGCGAGTTGGTCGCTGAGAAATTGAAATTCAACCCGGGTGCGCTTAACTGCTGAGATGCGTGCAAATTCAAATAAACTACCACTTCGGGGTGAATCCAAGTTCATCCAGGCGTGGGAATCGCGTGGGAGCAGGTATCTCAACCATTTTCCCATGATTGGAATGAAAGCCATCGTTTCCCAGGGCGAATAGATCCGGCCAGAGCGTAAATCTGGACCATTGATAATTTCTGGCATAAGAGGATCGATTCTTTCGGCTGTGTCATCGGGATGTAATTTTACCCACTGGTTGACATAATTGCTGTGAGCATAAAAATCCTGGACAGCATGGGTTATGCGGCCAAATGCTTCCCAGGCTGGCAGCTTTTCACCGTTGTTGGTCGATTTTTTCAAAAGCTCATACTGCTGGGAAATGTAAAGCCTGCCAGCTTCGAAGGCATTATCGTCAAAATGAAATTCAGGATGGCCAATCAACCCATTTAAATTATCCTGCCTCAAATTGGCATCGATAATCACCTTTAAAACGGCCGAACTGACCTTCCCTTTTATGGCCTCTGATGTAATCGAACGATGAAACCGGGCGATCATGGTTGGAGATAAATCGAAATGAGGTCTTTGATCCCCTCGTAGACCGAGGCGCTGATTCCGGGCACATTCTTGATGGCTTCAATCGACGTGAATGGTCCGTATTGCTGCCGATAAGCATAAATTGCAGCAGCTTTCACTGGCCCTATACCTGGAAGAAGATCAAGTTCGGATTCAGAGGCTGTATTAATATTAATTGGATTCTCTGCAGATAAGGGTATTGGGGTGGGTGAAGACCTAAGTGCTGCTTCGGTTTGAGCTAAGACAGCTTCTTGAGTTTGATCTACCTTCTGAGGCACCCATACCCGGTCACCATCAACGAGGACATGTGCAAGGTTAACCAGAGAAAGATCGGCGTCTGCCTGAGCGCCTCCAGCGGCATCTATGGCATCTGCCAGTCGGCTATTTGCCGCCAGCTGATAAACTCCTGGATTGTTAACTTCCCCGTCGATGTGAACCACGAGCGGTGAGGGAGTAGGTGGGGAAAGAAGCACAACCGGTTTTCCCCGATGCGGGATGATGATCAAGATGATAACCCCGCTCAATAACAATCCGGCAAGCAAGCCTGCCAAGACACCACCCCAAGATTTCATGATAAAAGTATAGCGGACTAAGCTGGAGTGTCAATAGCTTCCGGAACCAATTTTACAGCTTTTTGCGTCTCCATGGCTATCATGGCATTAAAGGCGGCAATAGCGACTTCGATCATATCCAGGGAGGGCTCACGGGTCGTCAGGTGCTGCAAGGCCAGGTTGGGCCTTACAATGAGTCTGACGATCGGTGAATTGAGATGGCGAGCGGTCCAGCGGATAAATTCGTAAGCCAGACCCGCCAGCACCGGCAGCAGCAGAATTCTCGATACCAGGCGCCAGAAGACCGGCAATGGTCCTAGCAATGTGAATAAGATGATTGAAAGCACGATCAAGGTTAATAAAAAGGCTGTTCCACAACGAGGATGCTCGACTGAATATTTGGAGACCGACTCTGGCGTGAGCTCTTCGCCTGCTTCGAATGCATTAATCGTTTTGTGCTCGGCTCCATGGAATGCAAAAACTCTGCGAATATCCGGCATTAAGCCGACAGCCCAAATGTATCCGACCATCAAAATGAAGCGGATAATTCCTTCCAGAAGGTTGCTCCACCAGGCATTGATCCCTAACCAGCGTTCTGCCAATTGTCCAATTGCAGCTGGTCCCAGAAAGAAAACCAATACGGCAATGACCAGTGAAACACCCAATGTCAAGTACATCGCTGGGCCTTCGATTTTTTCTTCTTCGCCAGTTTGGGTGTTAGCGGAGAGGGTTAAAAAACGCATCCCCAGGCCTAAGGAATCCCAAAGCAAGATCAGACCTCTGAGGAAAGGGATTTTGGCGATCCCACTCGTATAAATCCCCCCGAGCAATTCAGTATGGAGTTCGATCTTGCCTGTCGGGGCTCTGACAGCCATTGCGACCGCTTTTGCCCCGCGCATCATAACCCCTTCTATGACGGCTTGACCGCCATATGATGGCATACGTTCAATCATATTGTTCAACCTGGAATGTTATAGAAAAAATGGATGAGGGCATCAATCCCTTTATGCCAGGTTGGCAGGTGAAGCCTCTCATTGGGGGCGTGGATGTTGTCATCGGGAAGACCAAATCCGGTCAATACCGAATCTATCCCGAGTATTTGCTGCATGGAGGCTACCACTGGTATACTGCCACCTTCACGTTTAAAGACGGGATTTTTACCCCAAACAGCTTGAAGACCTTTGGCTAATGCCCTGGTTCCACTTGAATTTCGGTCAGTCAGGCTGGCTGGGCCACCTGGCATAGCAACCAATTCCCAACGAATTCCTGGAAGTGGGTGTTCTCCGAGGTACTGAATCAATTGCTGTTGGACTTCCTTTGGGTCTTGATTGGGAACCAGCCGCATGGAGATCTTGGCCATGGCCCAGGATGGGATGACAGTTTTTGAGCCTTGACCAGTAAATCCTGAATAGAGCCCATTAACGTCCAGGGTTGGACGAGCACCCACCCTCTCGACCGGTGTGTATCCCGATTCTCCCCACAATGCGGAAGCACCGCTGCGCGACATGTAATAGCTGTCGTCCAGCGGCAGCTCTGCCAGTTGCTTGCGTTCATCTTCTGCTAAGGGAAGGACGTGGTCGTAAAAACCGGGCAAAGTAATCTTGCCTTGACGGTCGTGCATACCGGCGATCAATTCAGATAATGCCTGTGCTGGGTTGTATATGATGCCGCCAAATGATCCGGAATGCAGATCACCGGATGGACCAAATACCTTCAATTCGAAATATGCCAGTCCACGAAGTGCGTAAACGATTGTGGGCACCTCCGGAGAAATCATGCTTGAGTTCGGGTTAAGAACGAAGTCGCTGGCGAGCAATTCTTTATGTTCGCTGATGAATTTGTCGAGATTGGGAGAACCGATTTCTTCTTCCCCCTCGAAAATAAACTTAACATTGAGGGGTAGTTTATCGGTACGGACGATCGATTCGATTGCAGCCAGGGATGCCATGACCTGGCCCTTCATGTCCGAAACCCCTCGCCCAAACATGTATTCACCATGGCGTTCGGGGAGGAACGGCGGCGATTTCCACTGGTCGAGCGGGTCAGGAGGTTGGACGTCGTAATGGCCATAAACCAATACCGTCTTTTCGTTGGGATCGCCGTTCAGGAATTCGCCGTAAACAAGTGGGTGGCGGGCTGTCTGGTGGACCCGGACTTGCTTTGCCCCGAGGTCTGCCAACCGTGCAGTCAGGGTTTCCGCTGTCCGCACCATATCGCTTGCGTGGTTAGGATTGGTGGATACCGATGGGATTTCAACCAACTTTGCTAAATCATCTTCGAACCGCTTCGCATTTAAGTGGGCAAAATTAAGAGCCGTCTCTCTCATATCGAGCATTAAAAATCCTTTGTAAATAGTCAGTTGTGTCTTTCAAATCTTGTCTGGTTCCAATTTAAACAACTGCTGTCTGATTATATGCGATTAAAATCGATTTTGTGATAGGATTTAATAATGCTGGCGTAGGTCGTTATTGTGTAACCTTTCAGAGGTTTTCCGCATCTTAATAAAGAGTAATCATTTTATTCCGTAGAGAGGCATGTATGGATCTAAATTTCACTAATTTTTCGAGCAATTCTACCGAAGAAAAGACTGGTGTGGAGAAAGTCCTGATCCTTGGGTCTGGGCCAGCTGGAATGTCGGCTGCACTATATGCGGCTCGGGCAGAATTGAAACCCTTGCTGTTTGCTGGGATTGAACTCCACGGCCAGGTAGCTTTAACTTACACTGTCGAGAATTATCCAGGATTCCCGGAAGGAATTGGCGGTCCGGAGTTAGGGGACCTGTTCCAAAAACAAGCAGAAAGGTTCGGGGCGCGCATTGAATATGATTCAGCTTCTGAGGTTGACCTCTCCACAAGACCCTTTAAGGTAAAGACGTACGGTGGAATCTATTCTGCCGAAAGTTTGATCATAGCAACAGGAGCTACCCCCAACCACTTAAATGTACCCGGAGAGACTGAATTAACCGGGCGGGGTGTCTCTTATTGTGCGACCTGTGATGGCTGGTTCTTTAAAGACAAAAAGGTAGTCGTCATTGGCGGAGGAGATAGCGCCCTCGAAGAAGGGTTGTTCTTGACTCGGTATGCATCATCGGTAACGATCATTCACCGCAGAGACAGCTTACGAGCAGGTGCAATCTTGCAAAAACGCGCTAATGAGAATCCCAAGATTAAGTTTGTTTGGGATACTGTGGTCAAAGAGATCAGCGGCAAAGAAAAAGTCGAAGAATTGTGCCTGGAAAATGTGAAAACCGGGGCTCAGACAACTTTAATGGTTGATGGAATCTTTATATTCATCGGTCACAAACCTAATACTAATCCATTTGCCGGTCAGCTAGAGATGGACGAAAATGGGTACATCAAAACGAATAAGTTGATGCAGACCAGCAAACCAGGTGTTTTTGCGGCTGGAGAGGCTGCAGACCCGACATTCCGCCAGGTCATTACCTCCGCGGGGATGGGCGCAGCGGCTGCTATCCAGGCTGGCAAATACCTGGAAGACCAAGAAGAGTGAGTCTGCTGAATATAACGATCAGCCTTCAGAAAAGCTCCGGTTCAAACGAACCGGAGCTTTTTGCTGGTTTATTTTCAAATCAATCCATCAATGAAAAAATGGATGACCGGATTAAGGGGTAGGTGTATCAGTTGGGGCAGTAGTTGGAGCGACGGTTGGAGCTGAGGCTGAGCCGGACCAGGTGAACACACGCTGGGTGCTCGCTGCGCCAGCCGTTTCGTAGACCGGATTACCGGAACTATCGGTACTTACCTGGCGGACTGGTTGGACCCACCAGCGCATCACGTGCGGCGCGGTATCTGCAGGTCTAAATGAAGTCGGGACAATATACTTCGTATCCGTGACGTAGTCGATCAGCTTTTTGCCACTGGCGTTGGTAACGTCTTCAATGGTAACCTGGTACGCTTCGTTGTTGCGTAGTGTTCCTACTGAGGCCCATTGCAGCGTAACGGTGTCGTTTACGATTGTGAATGGAGCGCCATCCGCCGGGAGAAGCAAATTGGGAGCGGCATAAGGTGGTGGTGGTGTGGCTGTTGGCGTAGGTCCAGCGGTTGGCGCTTGCATGCATAAAGGAATAGTGATCGGCATGCCTTCATAGACCGTATCATTCGGCAAACCATTGTAATCACGGATGGCAGAAGGTAAAACGTTATAGCTTTGGGCAATTCCGCTGAGTGTATCGTTTGCCTGGACGGTGTATGTTACCTTCTGGCAAGCTGCGTCGGTCGATTCGGCTGAGCTGAGAGTCGCTGAAGGTTGGGGTGAAGCCGTTGGCGTTGGTTGGGGAATTTGCAGGACCTTGCCAATGCTAAGCGTACAATTCGAGTCCAGATTATTATATGTGATGATACTGGCAACCTCGACCTTATATAAGATAGCGATCGAGATACATGAATCTCCCGTTTTTACGGTATATGACAAGGGAGGGAGAGGTGTATAGGTAGGTAAATCGGTTGGGGTTGGTGTAATCGTTGGGGTCAGGGTGGGGGTTAACGTCATGGTAGCCGTTTCAACTGGTGTTGTCCCAACCATCGCGACCGGTGTCCCTGGGCGGTTGAGAACGAAGTAAACCAGGGCAGCTCCAATTGTGATTAACAAGGCTAACAAGCCCAGGGCTGCTGGTAAGCTCAATGTTACTTCAGGCATGCGCGTCCCCTGGATAGGTTTGGCTGTGCGGGACGACGCAGTCGCGCTCAAGTCACTTCCACAGACGAGGCAGCGGGTGGCTTTTTCGCTGATGCGGGTTCCACAAGTCGGACACAACTTTGTGGTTTGATTAGATTCAGGGCTCATAGTTTTTAAGTGAGTTACTCCGAGATCGTGAGATTATATCAGCATTTTGCTGGCACCTTCGCAGCAAGGTTGATCTATGATATGCTCGAAGGTATGGAATTGTATAGTATTTATCTGCATATTCCTTTTTGTATACACCGCTGTTGCTACTGCGACTTTAACACTTACGCCGGAAGAGAGGCTGAGATTCCCGAATACTGCGGCGCGGTTTGTTCAGAAATGCAGCAGGTGGCGGAGGCATCAGGAGAAGGCATACCTGTACATACGATTTACCTGGGCGGGGGAACGCCTTCGTTGATTCCGCTCGAACAACACCGTAAAATCATCGATACTGTCTACAGTAGATATTCACTCATACCTGACGCTGAAATTAGCCTGGAAGCAAATCCAGGCACTGTATCGAAGGATTACCTGATTGGCCTGCATGAAATTGGGTATAACCGTATCAGTTTTGGGATGCAATCGGCAAATCCCGAGCTCTTGAAGGTGCTTGAACGGCAGCATAGTCCGGTGGATGTGATTCGGGCAGTCGAATGGGCCAGGTTGGCAGGTTTTGATCAAATCAACCTGGACTTGATTTTCGGCTTGCCAGGACAATCGGTAGCGCAATGGCAAGAATCTGTTGAATTTGCAATCAGGTTGCGTGTAGAACACCTTTCGTTATACGGTCTGACCATAGAACCCGAAACGCCCATTTACCGGTGGATTGACCAGGGTCTGGTTACATCTCCAGACGTGGACCTGGCCGCTGATATGTACGAATGGGCCAGCGACCGCTTGCTGGATGCAGGTTTCATCCAATACGAAATTTCCAATTGGGCCAGGCCTGGAAAGGACGGCACCCTTCTTGCCTGCCGCCATAATTTGCAATATTGGTATAACAGACCCTATCTCGGTTTTGGCGCTGGTGCGCACGGATATATTGTACATATGCCCAAGAATAATATGAGTGCATTATACCAGAATGCTTCCGATCCAATCAGTCGTGGGCTGCGGACGGAGAATGTACTTCGAATTAGAGAATACATCAATGCAGTTGCCCGAAACGAAAAGAAATCATTCCCGCAATCGACCGCCAACCGATCGGTAACACTAATCGATGGTTTTTCCGAAATGCAAGAAACAATGATGGTGGGTTTACGCCTGACACGTGACGGTGTTTCTACCAGAGATTTTGAAGACCGCTTTGGTCAGTCGATGCTGGCTGTGTTTGGAAGTGAAATTTCTGGAACTATCAATAAGGGGCTGTTGGAATGGGCTGGTAATTATCACGATATCCTCAGGTTAACAAAACGGGGACGGTTATTAGGCAATCAAGTGTTTATGGAATTTGTTGGTACTCAGAGGAAAAAACATGTAAAAACAGCTGGAGCCTGATTTGCGTCATTCTACGATGACCAGGGTCCCATATCCGATGCGTTCTTCATCTTCAGGCTTTGCGATTGGGGTCGTCCAGCGGTACAGCCACTTAGCATCAATGTTGCGCATGTTCACACACCCGTGGCTCATTGGAATACCAAAATTATTGTGCCAATAGGTGCCATGGCAGGCAACCCCTGTTTTTGGCTCGAAGAATGAGACCCAAGGGACGCCTGGTAATTCGTATGCATTCGGATCATTCGGATCGGCCTGGGGAACGCCGTTGCCCATATGTTTGGAAGGCATTTTGTTCTGTACATGAAACGTTCCCTGGGGCGTTACAGTCGGTATATCATCAGGATTGGTCCTGAACGATGCTTCACCCGAAGATATTTTAGTCTGCAGGACAACCTTTGACCCCTCATAAGCAGTGAGGGTTTGCATCATCAATGAAACCTCTATCCTTTTTTGACCGACTGGGACGTCTGGCGAGATTGGTGTAAATTCTTCCGGGGGTATAGGGCGAATATGCTGGGCATCGATCAAATACTCACTGCTGCCCAGTTCATCCCGCAGCCGGTACCAGGGCTGCTTGTCTGGTCCTTCTTCGACGGCAACGATCCAATGAGTCGATTCATAATATAGGCGATAGACGCGCTTCCATCCGGAGAAAGAATCAAATTTCCAGGATTGGGTAAAAGGAACGGTGATCTCACCTAATTGACCGGTTTCAGGAATGCTAGAGAGAACCGGGTTCAGTCGAAGGTTGATGAGCTGCAAATGCGCACTGTGGATGTAGCCGCGCCATACCCGGTACCAATAAGGGTTGTAATCGGGTCCGTAGGCAGATTTAACCAGGTCATAAATATGGAGAACGTCATCACGGTAATGGGGGCAAACGATCAGGCTTTTATCGTTGGGCTGCGAGTAAACTGGAACGACATACCGATTGGAGGTGCTGTTCCAGTGCGCCCAGGCAACCCTGGCGATGTCACCACTTTCAGAGCTAAGGTCGAGATCGTTCCAGGGATTTGCTGCCAAACCAATCAGGCTGGCAGCACCCAGGTAGAGAAATTCACGACGAGAATAAAGTTTTTTCATCCTCGTTCATTATACCAATCTCGCGTTCATGGTTCTATAGCTTCTACCGATTCGAAAATGTGAGTTGGTCTGTAAGGGAATTTTTGAATATCTTCCCGGCGGGTTACGCCCGAAAGGACCAGGATTGTATCCATGCCGCTGACGATACCGGCAACGATGTCTGTATCCATACGATCGCCGATCATGAGTGTGTCTTCGGAATGGACTTCCAGGTAATTCAAGGCCATTCGCATCATTAATGGGTTGGGCTTTCCAATGAAGAATGGAGATACTCCACTGGCTTTTTCGATCAAAGCCGCCATTGCACCACACGCCGGGGTGATGCCACCTTCGCCTGGTCCGGAAGGATCTGGATTGGTGGCTATGAATCTGGCCCCGTTGACGATCAGACGAATGGCCTTCTTGATCATATCCAAATTATAAGAAAAAGTTTCGCCAAGGATCACGTAATCTGGTTGGAAGTCAGTTATGATGTATCCTTCGTCGTGGATTGCTTCGGTTAATCCACTTTCTCCTAGAACAAATGCTTTCCCTTGCGGGTTTTGTTTCCTCAAGAATAAGGCAGTCGCCATCGCTGAAGTGAAAATCTGGTTCTCGGAAATATCCAATCCAATTGATTGAAGCCTATGGGCCAGGTCTCCAGGGGTATAAAGTGGATTATTCGTCAGGAGCAGGAATTTGGAAACGGACGATTTTAAGCGTTCGATAAAGCGGTCAGCGCCGGGAATGATCCGGTTCCCTTGCACCAACACACCATCCATGTCGATCAAGTAATTGCGATTGCCCATTGTTGCTTTTCCTCCCGCCTTAGTATAGCGTATTTTATTCTCTACCTATGATCTCCCAGAGAATAATTTCAGGCGGACAGAGGAAACGAACTCGCGGTGCGCCTGCGCCTTCCATGCCAATTCCGCGACTAACATATAAGGTCATTGCATCGAGTGCATACCGGCCCATTTCAAACCGTTTGCCATATAAAGAACCAGAAAATAATGCACCGAATACAGGTATGCGAACCTGACCGCCATGAGTATGGCCTGATAGCTGCAGGTCGATGCCGTTTTTGGCAGCTTCTGGTGCCAGATCAGGGCTGTGGTACAACAGTACCCTGAAATGTGAGGATAAATCGTTGGCCAGGTCCTGTAAATGCTGACCGTCGATAAATGGCTTGTGGCTGCATGTCAGTCCGATTAACTCGATTTCCTCTCCACGGATGGCGATCGTCTGGATTTCATCTTTTAGCCAACGCAAAGGAAGACCATCGAGCAGGTTGGGGATCATCTCGGGGAGGTCCACTGCTGGGCTTCCGGTTACAGCATAAACCCCGAAAGGAGCCGACCAATCTTTCATGATCTCGCGTGCATCGTTATGAGCCTGGGAATCCTTCAAGTAAGATAGATTGATAAAATCACCGCTAAACAAGATCAAATCTGGCCCGAGGTCGCAGATGTAGCGATTTAGCTGGCGCTCGCGATCGGTTAATCTTTCGACATGAAGGTCGCCAAGATGTAAAATGGTGACTTTTTTGCCCGGGCCAAGTTTTGATGTGACCAAGGTTTGCTTTGTCAACCTCAGGTGATGGGGTTCAATCCAAAAAGCATAGATCACCAGCAGCGTCCCAACGATTTGCAGCGGAATTGATATAAAAGGAGGAAGCAAGTTGACTGTTGTTCTGAGCAGCGCCAGGACGAGAACTGGTGGTTTAGGCTTGCCGAATGAACGTTTAAAATTACGCAGGTTCGCGACCAATACCCAATCCCCCAGAAAAAAAAGCCAATGGATCAGATCGAGCTGCCAAGTCAGCGGGGATGGAAATAAAGCTAAAAGAAGTAGTAAAACACTGAATAATGGGAATGAAATTTTTTCGATCGCGGTGATCGAGTGAAGGAACGAATCGAACGGCGAACCAGACGTACCTGGAAAATGGCGGCGTTTAGAAAAGTCAGGTTCCATAGGGTGAACTAATAGATAGTTTGAGGTATACCGCGCACAGCAGCCGTAGCTTCATCCGCACGGAGATTAATACAGATAACTCCCTGGACCACGCCTTCTGTCGGAGATACTTCCTGTGCCTTGAACCGGATTAATTTCCCCAGGTGTGAAATGATGAAAATATCGTCCTCTGATCCGATGCTGAATGCAGCTACGATATTGTTGGCTTTCATCGCGGCTTTTCCGCCCCCGCCAGAAGATTTATTCGGGGCGAACCCCGACATGAGGCGCAAAGTGCCCTTACCATCAGAATTCAATAGGAAAACGCTGCTATCGTCATTGACAGACGTAATGGCTGCGATGGTGTCACCTTCGGCCAGACGGATCCCGATTGCGCCTTTCGGCGGTATCAGTTTCTCGGCAAAACGGATAGCGATCCCATTGCGTGTAGCAATAAATAGATCAGCGTCCCCGGGGGTCCAGCACGCGGCGGCAAGCAAGCCGGTTTCTTTAATATTTAGAACAGCGGTACCGGGTTTCAAGTATTCACCGAAGAGATGGTGGCGCAGACATCGTACCATCCCATTCTGGCTGACCAGTGCGATATAGCCGGTAGCCTGGCCGGGCAAGATTGCAGCCAGGCTTTCATCTGGCTCCAAAGGGATCCATTCGGAAAGCATTTCCCCTCTGCTTCGAATTTCCGATTCGGATAATTTATTGACCGGGAAACGGAAGACCCGGGCGTGATCAGTGAAAATCAACAGGCTTTGCCTCTCGTCAGCAACCGTGAGGAACGCTGGGAAATCATCAGAGCGAGAATCCAGGTCAAAAATACCCATACCGCCGCGCCTCTGGCGCAGAAATAGATGACGGGGAGTACGCTTAATCATACCCTCCCTGCTAACAGTGATCAGATTTAGGGTTGAAGGTGGCTCGCCGGGTTCGAGTTCTTCATTGAATGAAAAATCACTTTCGGCTGCTTCTATCCGGGGAGGCTTGCTGGTCTCCTTCAACCCCCGCCTGGTGGTGTGCTGGAGCTCATTTTCTAAAGCAACGATATAGTCAACAATTTCGGAATCAACCCGGCTCAAATTCGGGCGTTTAGGTATGGTCATTAATACCTATGTCCTCCTAAAAATAATGGTCAGGCACGAACACATCTCCTGACCATTATTTATTCTACCAGGAATCTTGTTTCTGGTTACTTTTTCTTCAAAATGATGCGGGCATCGACGACTTTCACACCTTTGCCAACTTCGTATACCAGGACTGGATTTGCGTCTGATTCGGCAATTTCATCGCCGAGATCGAGGATCATCGACGAATACAGGCAAAGGACGTCTGCAAGCGCTTGTTTATCACGTGGGTTTTCGCCACGCACACCTGCCAGCACCGGAGCACCGCGAATTTCATCCAGCATGCGCAACGCCTGAGTCGAAGGGACCGGCGCAACCCTGAATGTCACGTCCTTCAGAACTTCCACAAAAATCCCACCGAGACCGAACATCATGGTGGGGCCGAATGTCGGATCGTTGACCGAACCGAGGATCACTTCTGTACCCCATGGAGCCATTTCCTGGATTGCAATCCCATGAATGTGGGCATTCGGATTGTATGCTTTGGCATTTGCGTTGATTGTCTGGTAAGCTTCCCTGACAGATGCCTCGTCTTTGATGTTTATCTTAACGCCGCCCGCGTCGGATTTGTGCAGGATTTCCGGGGAGACGATTTTCATGACGACCGGATAACCGATCTCTTTAGTCAGAGCTACAGCTTCGTCTTCAGAATGGGCCAGTGACGTGGCTGTAACCGGTAAGCCATAAGCATTGAAGACCTGTTTTGCTTCGATTTCGGTCAGGGCATTGCGGCCTTCGCGGCGAGCATTCGCGATCACAGCCCGAGCGGTTGGAGCATCGACAGCCACGCAAGGCGCCGATGTCTGTTCGGCGGCGGTATTCATGCGAGCATATTCGCGCAGAGCACCAATCGCATTGACGGCAATGTCAGGCGCGCCATACGCTGGGATGCCATTTTCAACTAACCACTGCATTGCATTTTCTGACTTCTCGCCCCCAACGAAAGAGACAATGACAGGTTTGTCCGTAATCCCAGTCTTATCCACGGCGGATTTGATCGCTTTGGCAATTTCGAGAGGATTGGTCATTGCTGTTTCACAATAAAGCACAACCAACCCATGTACCCAAGGATGAGCGTAGGCATAGTAAACCGAATCGTAATACCAGTCGTTGCCAGCCATTCCGGTCAGGTCGACCGGATTCTTGGCTGAACCGAAGTCGGGCATATGTTTCTTCAATTCGACCTGGACATCCTGAGGAGCGAAGTGGAGAGGAACGCCATATTTTTCAGCAGCATCGGTCGCCAGAACGCCGACTCCACCGCCATTAGTGATTACCAATAGATTATCGCCGGTCATTGGTGATTGCAGTGATAAAGCCAGGGTGCGATTGAAGAGGTTATCCAGGTCGGTCGCCTGGATAACGTTTGCTTGTTGAAAGGCTGCGCTGTAAACTTTGGCTGCGCCGGCCAAAGAGCCGGTGTGAGAAGCCGCTGCTGCGGCTCCATGAGCGGATATACCAGATTTCAATGCAATAATTGGTTTATGTGCTTTTTGACCGGCCTCGATGAATGGCCGGCCATTTTTCAAACCTTCGATGTAAAGCGAAATGCAGGTCGTATTGTCATCTTCATCCAACCAATTGATGGTGTCAGCTATGTCTACATCGGACATATTGCCAATCGAAATCAGCTTATCGAAACCGATTTTACGAGTATAAGTCGAGGCATCTATGGCGATCAGCAAAGCGCCGCTTTGTGAAACCAACGAAGCTTTACCCTTAAAAGGTAAGAAAGGAGCAAATGAAGCATTTAATTGGTCTGAGTTCGAGAGGATGCCGACGATATTTGGGCCTAAAATTCGCATATTGTATCTGGCAGCTATGGAAAGTAGTTCCTCTTCCATATCATGACGGCCCACTTCGCTAAACCCTGATGTGATGATGATTAATCCTTTCACACCTTTCTTCCCGCAGTCTTCTGTTACCTGAGCGCATAGTTTTGCGGGTACGGTCAATACGGCTGCATCAACCGCATCTGGGACCGATTCTACGTTTGGGTATACTTTAATACCCAGGATCTCGCTTGCCTGGGGGTTGATCGGAAAAATCTTACCTTTGTAACCGCTCTTGAGTAAATTATCAAGGACGGTATATCCAATTTTGCCGGGTTGGGTAGAAGCCCCGACGATAGCGATCGATTTTGGCCTGAGAAGGCCATCTAAGGCAACACGATCCACTTCAAATCCTCCTGAAAACAATGATTCAATCTTGGTAAAAACAATTGCTGACATCCAAAAATATAGTATACCTTAAACTAATAGACTGGTAGACCCCCAGAGAAGAGTGATGACAAAGATCATGATGAAAAACCCACAAAAGTCAACATCCAATCGGGTGGATTGATGAAAGTTACTCATCCTATGCTATGATAAATCTATGACAGATCAGGAGAGGTACCTTACTCACAGCCTCAGGGGCCTGCCACAAGGCAGGCTGATCGCCGAAATAATGGATTCAGCTCTGTCAGCGGTGGATCCTGCTACCGCAGTCAACCGGTATGTCCGTAGAGAGGGGAATACGCTATTTGTGGGCGAAAAACCTTACCATCTGAACTTACTTCGCCGAGTTTTTGTCGTGGGCGCTGGTAAGGCCAGCTTGACGATGGCAGCTGCTCTCGAACCACTACTTGAAGATTATCTCGAGGCAGGGATTATTATTTCCAAAGCAGGATTTGACCAATATAAAGCGCTTGATGTCAGTGATGGGAGACCGTCCAAAATTCAAAGATTGTCCGGAAGCCATCCAATTCCCGATGAGAGCGGCATCTCAAGTACGAAGCAGCTTATCGGATTATTGACTAATTTGGATGAAACAGATCTGGTGATTGGATTAATTTCGGGAGGAGGCTCAGCATTATTAACCCAGCCTTGCGAGGGCATCAGGCTATCAGATATACAATTGGTGACCAAAAGGCTTTTAGCTTGCGGTGCAAATATTAATGAAATCAATACAATCCGTAAGCATCTCGATCAGATAAAAGGTGGGGGCCTGGCTCGAATGATCTATCCCGCTCAATCTGCAGTCCTAATTCTCTCAGATGTCGTCGGTAATCCATTAGACGTAATTGCATCTGGACCTACAACGGCGGATGAAAGCACATTTGAAGAAGCTGAAGTTTTACTCAAACATTATGGAATCTGGTACGAGATTCCCGAGTTCGTCAGGATGGTTGTAGATTCCGGCAAAAAAGGTGAATTAGCTGAAACCCTGAAGGAAGGAGATTATCGCTTGGAGCGAGTTCAAAACCTGGTCATCGCCAGCAACCAGCTGGCCTGTGAAGCAGCCTGCGACCAAGCCCAGAAAGAAGGTTTGAACGCCATGATTTTGACGACTTACCTGCAAGGGGAAGCACGGTGTGTTGGTGGCTTCCTGGGAAGTATCCTGACCCAAATAGCTGATACAGGCCAACCGCTGCAGCGTCCGGCTTGTATGGTTACCGGTGGCGAAACCACTGTCGTTGTCCATGGCAAAGGTCATGGTGGTCGCAATCAAGAGGTAGCTCTTGGCGCAATCAGAACATTGACAGGGTTAATCAGGTCGTGTTGGTGAGCCTGGCGACAGATGGCGAAGACGGTCCGACAGACGCCGCCGGCGCGGTCGTGACCGGAGAAAGTATGAGACGGGCGATGGAAGCCGGGATGGAACCCGCGAAATACCTGAACGAAAATAATGCCTATCATTTCTTCGCCAGACTCGATGATCTGATTAAGACCGGATCTACCGGCACTAATGTTAACGATCTTACTTTCCTGTTCGCTTTTTAATCAATCTGGAGCGCTATGAAAAAACCCAAGGTATTCATCACCCGCCGCATTCCAGAAGAAGGAATCAGCTTTTAGCTGAAGTTGTGGATGTGCAGGTCTGGCCTGGTGAAATGCCTCCTGGTTATGAGGTCTTATCAGAATCGGTTCGTGGGATGGATGGGGTTATAACGCTTTTGTCCGATCAGGTCGATCAGACCTGGTCAATTCTGCCTTACCAGGCTTAAAAGTGATCAGCCAATACGCAGTCGGAGTTGATAATATTGACTTGAATGCCGCCACCCAGGCAGGAATCCCGGTTGGCCACACGCCTGAAGTGTTGACCGAAACCACAGCCGATTTTGCCTGGGCATTAATGATGGCTGCTGCCAGGCGGGTGGTCGAAAGCGATCGTTCGACCCGAAGTGGTAACTGGAAGACCTGGGGACCTTTAACCTTCCTTGGGCACGATGTTCATGGTGCCACGCTGGGGATTGTAGGATTCGGTCGCATCGGACAGGCCCTAGCCAGACGCGCCAGCGGGTTTGAAATGAAGATTCTGTACACCGACACTACCCGGCATTTACAAGCTGAACAGCAAACCGGTGCTGTGTTTACGCCATTCGAAACCTTGCTTACCGATTCGGATTTCATTTCGATCCATACACCACTTACACCAGAAACTCAACACCTTTTTGGAGAACGCCAGTTCAAGCTGATGAAGCCCAATGGGCTTTTTATCAATACCGCCCGGGGGCCTATTATCGACGGGCATGCGTTATATCGAGCGTTCAATTCTCAGAATAATTGCATATGCAGCCCTCGATGTAACCGAACCCGAACCTCTTGCGATGGATAGCCCCTTGCTTAGAGATTGAAAACATCATCATCACTCCCCACATCGCCAGTGCAAGCTACCAGACCCGCAAGAAAATGGCGCTGATGGCTGCTGAAAACCTGCTAGCAGGGATCAAAGGTGAAAAACTCCCATATTGTGCTAACCCTGAAGTCTACGGCTGATTATCACGTGTCTGGTGGGAATCGTTTTCGGCTCAAACTCGGATAAATCGAAATCAAGCAGGTCGGAATAGAAAAGGTCAGGTGTGGATTGTGCCTGAAAATAGAAAATGCACCCAATTCCTGGCATGGACTGTTTCGACCAGCGAGATGATGCCAGATTTTGCGCGATCGACTTCCCAGCGTGCCAGATGCCAGAGACTTTGGGGAAGGAACGAAGCCACATCGGACTGGAAGGCATCGAATCTAGAGATTGCCCAATTCCGGAATTACTTCAAGAAAGTCTCTGATGGCATAAGGCGAGCCGAATTTCCCTGGCGATGGACCAAGTCATCAATCCACGAATTTTCAATTAAAACCAGTTTGGTCGAAATTTAGGTCTGGGGTTCAAATCACCCTTTTGCCTGGAGGCGCCTGGGATCCCTGATCCATTCACTCCACGATCCCACATACAAGCGTGCGCCTGTTAATCCGGCTATTTCCATTGCCAGGATGTGGTGGCACGAAGTGACCCCAGACCCGCAGTAAACAATGGCGTTTTCAGGTTGAACGTCACCCAGAAGAGGTTCAAATTGTGATCTTAAAATTTCCGGAGGTAAGAAAGTCCCATCGCTTGCCAGATTCAAGCCATGAAAGCGGTTTACCGCTCCGGGTATACGCCCAGCAATGGGGTCAATCGGTTCACGTTCACCTAAAAATCGTTCATGTGCCCGCGCATCGATTAACCTGTACTCAGGGGTTCTGGCGAATTCGGTCCACCTCGCCAGTATCTATTTCCTGCGATGGATCGGGATAGCCTTCGAAGCTGGATGCGATTGGGCGTTCAACTCCAGCCCTAGTTGGACGCCCTTCTGCCAGCCACTTGGTGAAACCTCCGTCTAAAACAGCAACCCTTGGGTGGCTGTAATATCTAAGCATCCACCACAGCCGGGCAGCATAAGCTCCTCCGCTCGAATCGTAAACAACAACCTGCTTTCTGCTATCGATCCCCCAGGATGATGCTTTGGAAACAAAATTTGGTTCGATGGAAGCGGATGGCGCCCACTTGTTTCGGTTACCGGGCTTGAGAGGTCTTTCTCGAGATCGGCAAAAACGCGCCGTGATGTGCGCCTGGCTGGTATTCTCATACCCCAGGCCGGAGAGAAAGATCAAACCGGCAATCGACGACCAGCCAATCAGGATCATCCAGATGGTCAGCTAATAAATCAGTTGGGAACGATAGTTGTATACACTATTGAGCCGTTTGTTTATTTAAAAATGAGCTAGAGTTTCTTAACTCAAGTGGTTATGCTGCCTTCGTTTCGGATGGCGATATGTGTCGAACCAACCCCGAATGCTCTTGAGTCGCTCGATCCGGCGGTCTGTGCGACCCATGCGGGATAGGCCGTGAGGTTCATCCGGGAAGATAACCAGCGCTGTTTCAACCCCTAATTTTTTCAGAGCGACAAAGACCTGTTCGTCTTGTTCGATCGCACAGCGAAGATCATTTTGGCTGTGGATCACCAGCGTCGGTGTGGTTGCATTTCCAATGTGCTTCATGGGGGACATTTCCCATAACGTTTCAATGTTCTCGTAAGGTGCTTTGTTTCCGAAGGATCTCTTGAAAATGACCAATTGAAGTCGCTGGAGCCCCACATGCTGACCAGGTTACTCACGCTGCGCATAGTCACGGCAGCTTTGAAACGATGCGTGTGGCCGATTATCCAATTGGTCATATAACCGCCATAGGACTCCGCCGGCCACGCCAATTCGCTCGGGATCGATGTAAGGTTTTTTCAAGCAGCCGGTTCAGTCCAGGCCATTAAATCATCATAATCCACAGCTACCCCAGGCGGCATGGTTTGCTTCGGCATGCGCTTCACCATAACCCCGCCCGCCGCGTGGATTACTGAAGTAAACGACGTAATCCTTGGGCAGCCAGGTAATAAAATTCGTGCATAAAGTGGTTACCGTATTGCAATAATGGCCCGCCATGGATTTCCAAAATCGAAGGGTATTTTTTTGAAGGATCGAAATCCGGGGGCTTTATGATCCATCCCTGCAAATCATTCCCATCCGGTCCTTTAAACCAGCAGGTTCCAGTTGCTCCCCAGGTCGATGCCAGCCAACCATTCTTCGTTAACATTGGTGAGGCGCCGAGCGCTTGCTTTTATGCCAGATCTTGCACCCAAACCTGGCATGGCTCGCGCATGTCTCCATGGAAATAAGCTAGCCTGGATAAAGATCGGTCAACACTAAAATGACCGACGACCCCATCATTAGCGACGACCGCAGCCATGTTACAAGTTTAACATCAATTGAATTTAAAATAACATTTCCATGAATGGAAGCCTGGAAATAGATCGTGCGATTATCAAGCGACCATACAGGCGCCAGGCTGGCTCCCGCTACGGTGTCGGTTAACGTTTCCGCGCCACTTGAAGGTCGTAGCTGCTGGTCAGATTGGTTGCCGGTGAATGGTTATCGGTAGAGACGATCCAGAGGTTTGTATTCCGCCATCCTTCAGCTCGTCCTTCCTGACCATAATATGCAATCCATTGGCCATCTGGCGAGAAAACCGGAAAACCCTTATTCCCAAAAGTTGTTTCGAGTTTAGTTTCTTTACCAGATTTCAGATTAAAGATGAAAAGATCGATTGCATCTGGATTGAAGTCAGGGTCCGGGGTGCGGTTAGAGCAATAAATCAGGCATTTGCTATCAGGCGACCAGGCAGGTGTATCTTCATCGCCATCACATTATCGGTCACTTGGCGACTTCGGCCAGAGTTAGCCTCAACGATCCAGATGTGCCAGCGTTCCCGGGGAAGATAGCCATATCCGTCGAGCTTAAAAAAGACACGATTGATCCGCCTCGAAACGATACCAAGTTCTTTTTTGTGTTCATCTTTTTCTCGCTCGATGACTTCGATATCTTTTTTCCGGAATTGGAGAGCAAGCCGCTTGCCATCAGGTGACCAGGTATATGCACCAATTTCCCCTTCAAGGTTGGTAATTGGATATGCATCGCCCACCTGCCATTGGCAGAATATAGATTTGAGGCTGCTTTTCATCCTTACGGTTTGAGATGAAGGCAACCTTATCTCCACTTGGAGACCAATGAGGTTGGCTGTCAACCTGGTCGCCGACTGTCAGGCGGCGTGGTTTGCCCCCGTCGGACGGAACGAGCCACAAATTCGCAAATTTCTTTTGCTTTTCTTTGTCGACAAACTGGACGCTGTAGACTACAAATTTACCATCCGGAGAAATCTCGCACGAAGTAATCGCCTGCAAATTATAGAGATCGTCTGCAGAAATCTTTCTGAGAGATCCTTTTTGAGGTTGAGGCATGGTTTTTCTAATCTCCCTGTGTTATGAATTGGTCAGGTTATTTCTTGGCTTTCCCCTGATTGGCTACAGCGTTCATCGCCTTTTCGATCTCTTCCTGGTTACCCAGGTAAAAATGCTCAATGGGCTTCATGGCCTCATTCAGATGGTATACCAACGGAACACCAGTGGGAATATTTAAATCAGGGATTTCCTCATCGGAGATATTGTCCAGGTGTTTAACCAAGCGCGCGCAGGCTGTTGCCATGGGCAGCAATAATCACCTGTTTACCAGATTTTATGGCAGGTATCACTACATCGAACCAATAAGGAAGGAAGCGATCCACAGTATCCTTGAGGCATTCGGTTAACGGAAGTTCATCCGCCGGGACGTCTCTATAGCGAGGATCGTGGCCAGGGAAGCGCGAATCTGTAGACTTCTAAAGCTGGCGGTTGGATATCGTAGCTCCGCCGCCATTGGTGGACTTGTTCGTTTCCGAATTTCTCGGCGGTCTCAGCTTTGTTGAGCCCTTGGAGGGCGCCATAATGACGCTCGTTCAAGCGCCAGGTTCGGATGACCGGAATCCACATCAGGTGCCATGCCATCCATGACGATCCAAAGGGTGCGAATTGCCCTTTTTAATACGGATGTATAGGCGATATCGAAGGTGTAACCACCTTGAGTGAGCAGAACCGCAGCCTGTTTGGCCTCTTCAACGCCCTTATCAGAAAGATCCACATCGGTCCATCCGGTGAACCTGTTCTCTTTATTCCAGGTTGATTCGCCATGGCGTAATAAAACTAGCTGGTACATAAGTAGCTATCCCTTTCTTCAAGACTTAATTAATCCAATTTATGGTCAATCGGATTTCTTTTAACAGGTCCAAATATCGAAGTTTATTCTACCCCAATCCCAAGAAACTAAAAATACCGTAGGCTTGTTAATCCTTACGTGATGCCTCAGATTAAAAAGTAACTTTAGGGGTAACGTTGCCTCAAATAGAAATGTTACCGAATGATTTTCCACAATTGGCCGACTTTCGCGTCGATGCTGGCCCGCAGGGTAACCGGGTTTAGTTGCACATATTGAGCCGTGAGTCTGGCTTTGACATCCAAAGCCAGAGAGTTGAGGGCCAGGACGCGGCGATACGGTGTGGTAGCCCGATCATACGTCCGGACGGTTTTGCCGTCAATCCGCTCTTTACCAACCAGTTTGAGCCCGGACTGAAAGAAGTTGATATACAGCCGTAGGTCGGTGTAAATGGAGCTCAACAAGGCCAATTCTTCAGGGGTCTCCAGACGATCATAACCAATGGTGTGGCGAACCACCGACCAGTTTTTTTGTTCGACGTGGGCCTGATCATTTTTCTGGTAGGGTCTCGAGCGGGTAAAGGTGATCTGCTCTGCCTGGCAATAGCGTAAGAGAGTGTCGTTGATAAACTCACTGCCATTGTCTGAATCGAGCCCCAACAGAGCGAAAGGCAGGAGTTGGCGCATGTTTTGGATGGCTTGTGAAACGGCCAACTGGGTCTTGTTGGCTACTGCCTGGCATTCAGTCCAGCCAGTGGCCAAATCAGTGGCGGTGAGGGTATTGAGATAGCTGCCTTCGGTGGTATTGCCACAATGCGCCACCAAGTCGATTTCCAGGAAACCTGGATGCTCGTCTTCCCATGGGGTGAATGTGCGGATCGGGATGGCCTGCTTGAGCAAAGTCCCTGGTTTGGTGGTAGAGAGCCCATGCTGGGGATGGGTAAAACGGGCTTTCTTCAGGCAGCGGTCGATGGTCGCCCGGCTCATCCCCAATAACAGCCCCTTGGTTTCCTCAGATAGGCTCAGTTCATGGCAGCGCTCTAAGACCGCAACCATCTCGGGTAGAAAAGGTTGAAGGCGTTTGGAGCAAATCCGCCCACAGATTTCCCAGATCTGCTCCAAGACCTGTACCACTTCACCCTGATAGATTTTCTGCCGCCCAGGCTTCTTCAGCCCTTTGGGTTTTGGACGGTGCTTCAACACTCGAATGGCATACTTGCGATGGTAGCCAGTGGTTGCAATCAGTTCGTCCAGGATTTGCTGTTTGCCGGTTTTGTTGGTTTTCAAATAACGTGGGCGGATGGCTTCGATCATCTCGCGTTTACTGCGTTGAACTCATCATTGTCTCCCTCGGCGGATCCAAATTCCGCACTAGGGCAACATTTTTTGTGAGCCATCGTTAGCTCTGATAGTTACATTTTATTTGAGGCAATTCGCTTAACGCCCCGATATTTCTAGATGAATTATAATAACGCTGAATGAATTTCAAAGGAGGATTCTATGACGCTAAGCGTAGGTCAAAAAGCACCAGAGTTCAGGTTACCCAGCCATTTGGGACAGGATCAAGATGTGTGTCTCAGCGACCTCAGAGGGAAAACAGTCGTTCTTGCATTCTTCCCAATGGCATTCACACCCATATGAACGAGCCAGATCCCGTCTTACGAAGCCAGCCTGGCTCAGTTTGCGGGATATAATACCCAGGTTCTGGGTATCAGCATCGATCATATTCCCTGTTTACAGGCATGGGCAGAATTTATCGGCGGAATCCATTATCCGTTGTTAAGCGATTTTTGGCCGCATGGCGCTATATCAAAACGTTATGGCGTATTTCGCGAAGATGGTAAAACCGAAAGAGCTATTTTCATTATTGACGGCAATGGAATTATCCAATATATCGATATCCACGATATTGACACCCAGCCTAGTAATGAAATCCTATTCAAAGAATTGGCCAGGATCAATCCGGTTTTTGATGAAGAAATCGTGGCACAGGTTAAACCAGAGGCAAGCAAGCTTCCTTCAGGTGGTGTTGTCATGTATTGCACGAGCTGGTGTCCTGATTGCAAGCTGGCAAAAGCCTGGTTTAAGGCCAATAATATTGAATTTACTGAAGTAGACGTTACAACTTACCCAGGGGCATCTGATCAGGTTCGCAAGTGGGCTGGAGGCAACCTGACGACCCCCACCTTCGACATTGATGGCACCATCCTGGTCGATTACGATGAAGAGCAATTAGCAAAAGCACTGCATTTAGAACAATGAAGAATTTGGGAAATGGGAGGTCGGCATGATGATGAGTAAGGAGTCCACGGACAGCAAATATCCCAACCGGTTGATTGGGAGATGGCCAAAAGTTGGCATCCGCCCGGCGATCGATGGGCGGCGTAATGGGGTACGTGAGAGTCTCGAAGACCAGACCATGGGAATGGCCAGCGCAGTTGCTGACCTACTCAGCAATCACCTGCGTTTACCCAATGGGCAATCCGTCGAATGCGTGATTAATGACACCTGCATTGGTGGTGTGGCTGAAGCGGCCCAATGTGCCGAAAAATTTGCTCGCGAAGGTGTTGGTGTTTCCATAACGGTGACTCCTTGCTGGTGTTATGGATCTGAAACAATGGATATGGATCCATTAATCCCAAAAGCTGTATGGGGATTCAACGGTACTGAAAGACCAGGCGCTGTCTATCTGGCTGCAGTATTGGCCGCTCATAATCAGAAAGGACTGCCGGCATTTGGTATATACGGCCGCGATGTGCAGGATGCAGGCGATCAGACAATACCTGCTGACGTTCAAGAGAAACTATTGCGATTTACCCGGGCAGGCCTGGCAGTCTCACAAATGCGGGGAAAATCCTATTTGTCACTCGGCACTGTCTCGATGGGAATTGCGGGTTCGATCGTCGATCAATCCTTTTTTGAAGATTACCTGGGTATGCGGGTCGAAGTCGTGGATATGAGTGAATTTACGCGGCGGATCGATGAACACATTTATGATGCAGATGAATTCCAGCGGGCATTGAGCTGGGTCAAGGAAAATTGTGTCGAAGGACGTGATCATAATCCAATTGAAATGCAGCGCACCCGGGAGCAAAAAGATCGGGATTGGGAAACCGTGGTTAAGATGACTTTAATCGGTCGCGATTTGATGATTGGAAATTCTCGTCTAAAAGAAACGGGTTTTGGAGAAGAGGCATTAGGACATAACGCTATCGCGGGTGGTTTCCAGGGCCAGCGCCAATGGACGGACCATTTCCCCAATGGTGATTTTATGGAAGCCATATTGAATTCGTCGTTCGATTGGAATGGAATTCGCCAGCCTTTCGTATTTGCTACCGAGAACGACAGTCTGAATGGTGCAACCATGCTGTTGGGCTACTTATTAACCAATCGCGCCCAGATTTTCGCCGATGTTCGGACATATTGGAGCCCTGAAGCAGTCAAACGTGTAACCGGGTTCACCCTTACCGGTCGGGCCGAGAATGGAATCATCCATCTCATTAATTCGGGAGCAGCTACTTTGGATGCTTCCGGACAACAGGAATCCGATGGCAAACCGGTAATGAAACCTTTCTGGGAAATTACCACTGCCGAAGCCAAGAAATGTCTTGCAGCGACATCCTGGTATCCTGCTTCGACCGGCTATTTCAGGGGAGGTGGTTTTTCTTCGGGTTTCCTGACTCCTGGTGGTATGCCGGTTACAATGGCCCGCATCAATCTCGTAAAAGGACTTGGCCCAGTGCTGCAGTTGGCAGAGGGATATACCGTGGACCTACCTGCAGATGTACACAAGCGGTTAAACGATCGCACCGATCCCACCTGGCCCACCCATTGGTTTGCACCATGCCTAACCGGGGAAGGCGCTTTCAAAGATGTTTATTCGGTAATGGCTAATTGGGGCGCTAACCATGGGGCGATCAGCTACGGGCATATTGGGAGTGATCTGATCACGCTGGCGTCTATGTTGAGGATCCCTGTTTGCATGCACAATGTTTCGGAGGAGCATCTTTTCAGGCCTTCAACCTGGAGTGCGTTTGGCGCGATGGATCCGCAAGGTGCTGATTACCGGGCATGCTCCAATTTCGGCTCGCTCTACGGGAGGTACTGATGGAAAAAGTAGATTTCAAAGGTTGGCCAAACTGCTTGCGCCTGGCGAATGATCAGATCGAATTAATCGTGACCACTGACGTGGGTCCGCGAATTATCCGGCTTGGTTATACCGGTGAAGAAAACGAATTCAAGGAATTTCCCGAAGAGATTGGCCTTACTGGTGATGATGCCTGGCACAGTTATGGTGGACACCGGTTATGGCACGCTCCTGAGCACCTGGTACGGACCTATTTTCCTGATAACACCCCGGTTGCGTATAGGGAACACGACGGCATTTTGACTGTAACGCAGCCAACCGAGTCGACAACCGCTATTCAAAAAGAAATGGACATCCAGCTTTCCGACCATTCTAATCACGTCCATATCGTACACCGGCTGATCAACAAGAACTTGTGGGCGGTTGAAATGGCGGCCTGGGCATTAAGTGTGATGGCAACCGGCGGCAAAGCGATACTTCCCCTGCCGCCGAGGGGTTCTCATGGTGAATCACTGTTACCTGCAAACAATCTAGCTTTATGGGCCTACACAGATCTCTCTGACAACCGCTGGACGTTTGGACGGAAATATATATTGCTGCAGCAGGATCCCCAGGCGACACAACCTCAAAAAATCGGGGCTTCGGTCCCGGATGGGTGGATGGCATATGCGCGCGGTGGACACCTCTTTATTAAGAAAAGCAAGTTCTTTGCCTCTGCATCTTATCCGGATTTTGGCTGTTCCATGGAAACATTTACCAACGATCAAATCTTAGAGGTCGAAAGCTTGAGCCCATTTGTCAGCATCGCACCTGGCGCAGCGGTCGAGCATCTCGAGGATTGGTATCTCTTCAAGAATGTACCGGTCCCTCAGAACGATGAAGAGGTGATAAAAAACGTCCTGCCCAGGGTGCTCGAAACAGGCTTTTGAGATTACATCAATCATTCTAGAACGGTTCAAGTGTAGGCCAATGGTCAGCGCTTGACCCGTTTTTTTTTGGTCATGACCAGCTTGTGACGGTAATGGCAATCATTGTGCGCCTACTCATGACCCAGGACACATAGACGGAAAACCAAGGAGTGATAGACTAAAAGCGGAAAAATCCCAAATTATTATAGAAGGGGTCCTCGTAGATGAATATCTTGTTGGTTTATCCCGAATTTCCAGACACTTTTTGGAGCTTCAAGCATGCCCTTAAGTTTGTAAGGCGAAAAGCGTCATCACCGCCATTAGGGCTTCTAACCGTTGCTGCAATGCTGCCCAAAGAATGGGAAAAAAAGCTGATTGATATGAATGTTCGCAGTCTTTCCCGAAAAGACCTTGAGTGGGCCGATTACGTCTTCCTAAGTGCGATGATCGTCCAACAAAAATCCGCACGCGATGTTATCACTCACTGTAATGAATTAGGGGTCAAGGTTGTCGCCGGAGGACCGTTGTTTACTGCGGAACACGAAAAATTCGAGGGGGTCGATCATTTTATTCTGAACGAAGCTGAATTGACACTGCAACCCTTCCTTGACGATTTAAAAAACGGGGTTGCCCGCCACATTTATCAAACTGAGGAATTTCCCGATATCCACCAAACTCCGGTACCTTTGTGGAACCTGGTGGAAGCTGGGGCTTATGATTCGATGAGTATTCAGTTTTCCAGAGGTTGTCCTTTTAACTGTGATTTTTGCAATATAACGGCTCTCTTGGGGCATATTCCCAGGGTGAAATCAGCTCAACAGATCATCGCTGAGTTGGATGGGATTTATGCAGCGGGATGGCGCCGCAACGTGTTTTTCGTGGATGACAACTTCATCGGCAATAAAAAGATTCTCAAAGCTGAGGTGTTACCGGCATTAATTGAATGGCGTAAAGGGAAGAGCGGCATCAATTTTATTACCGAAGCTTCGATCAATCTCGCAGACGATGAAGAATTGATGCATTTGATGTCTCTGGCTGGGTTTGACACTATCTTCGTAGGGATCGAAACCCCGGATGAAATCAGCCTGACAGAATGTCATAAAAGCCAGAATAAGAACCGTGACCTGGTTGCCAGTGTGAAACAAATGCAAAGAGCAGGACTGCAGGTTATGGGCGGTTTTATCGTCGGTTTCGACAGCGACACGCCTTCAATTTTTCAACGGCAGATCGAATTTATCCAGAGCAGCGGTATCGTAACCGCGATGGTTGGATTACTACAGGCGCCGATCGGAACCAAACTCTACGAGCGTCTCCATAATGAAGGCCGCTTGATCGACGATATGACCGGTGATAATACCGATGGCTCGACTAATATCATCCCAAAGATGGACCTGGGAGTCCTTAAAGCGGGTTATAAGAACATCCTGGATCAAATTTACTCGCCAAAATATTTCTATGAAAGAGTGAAAACATTCCTAAAGGAATATAACCCCGCCCGTAGATCTGGTCCAATCCGGTTCCAAGAAGTATTAGCCCTTTTCCGCTCGATTTATTATCTTGGGCTCGCCGGCAAAGGGCGCAGGGATTATTGGCGGTTGTTTTTCTGGTCGTTATTCCGCCAGCCGAGGAAATTCCCGCTGGCAATTCAGTTTTCAATTTATCAGTACCACTTCAGTAAGATAAGTGAAATCCAGGGTTAATAGCACAGCAAACTCTCTTCGAAGAAAAATTTAAATAAAAGAAGCTTGGATGATTTTCCCGTCCAAGCTTCTTCTTTTAAGCTAGTTCTTTCAAAGCAGGAGATACCGTTTAATAAGGGTTTGACTGTTCAAATCCAAACGTTCAAGGTCGTGGATTTCGTAACGCGCTTGATTGATGTCGATCAGCAACCAGCGGTTAGGTGCAACCTGGCGAGTTGACGATACCACATTATCCCGGAGAATAAACTCTTTCAGGCCACGATCGGTCTCAGCCGTCCAATACAGGAACCCGAATTCCTCTTTTATTTTTTCGATGCGTTGGATAACCGGAACAAAATAATAAAATCGCAGCTCCCTGGCAATTGCTTCCTGTGAGGTTGTATCCAGGCTGCCAAGATCATTGAGAATACCGATTTCGTAGCCTCGTTCAGTTTCGGTTTCTGGCACCCTGACCAAAACCAGGGTGTTATTGTCCGATAAAGGAAAACAGCGTCGTAATGTAACCCGTGGGAAAAAAGAGCCATTACCATCTGTGAAGGTCAAATTTTCACCCTCATATTGCAAATGGACTTTGTTGGGGGTCAAATACACCGGCTCAAAAGAAGGCTCGGGCCGTTCCGGTATTTCTTCGATGGTTTTGAAAACGATATTTGGAAATTCTTTAACAGCAGAATTGCCACGCTGTTGTTCAATTTTTGCAATGGTCATAATAAAAATGCTCCCTAAACACTGGCGACTCCGTCCAGATGAGCGAATTTGGTCTGCATCTGGACGAGGTTATAGAATAATCCTTTGCGTTCAATTAACTCTCCGGGTGACCCACTTTCTACAACCCTTCCCCGATCCAAGCCTATGATCCGGTCAGCATTGTACAAAGTAGATAAGCGGTGCGCCACAGCAATCGTCGTCCGGCCTTTTACCAGGGTCTCGAGCGCTTTTTGGATCTGGCGTTCGGTCTCCGTATCGACAGAAGAAGTCGCTTCATCGAGGATCAAGATGCGGGGGTTGAGGAGGATGGCCCTGGCGATCGATACACGCTGGCGTTCGCCGCCCGACAGCCCGGTTCCTCCTTCGCCAACGAGTGTGTCGTATCCTTCTGGGAAATTTGATATAAATTCATGTGCGTTAGCCGCCTTAGCTGCCTGGATGACATCTTCTCGTGAAGCTTCCGGCCTGGCATAAGCAATATTCTGAGCGAGGGTCCCGCTGAATAAGAATGGACTTTGGAGTACGATTCCGATATTTCTGCGGAGTTCATCCTTACTATAGTCGTGCAAGTTAACACCATCGATGAAAACCTGGCCTTGGGTTGGATCGTAAAAACGGCTGATCAGATTGACCAGGGTTGTTTTTCCAGCGCCGCTCGCCCCGACGATGCCGATCATTTCACCCGGTGTAATTTCTAAGGAAACGTCTTTTAACACGGGGAAATAGGGATCGTATCCGAATGAAACGTGGTCGAACACAATCTTTCCTTGCACGCTGTGGCTGCTGAAAGGCGATGCTGCCTCTTTTACCTTCGGAACTTCATCCAGAAACTCGAACGTCCGTTGGGATATGGTCACAAAGCGGTTGAATGCCTGGCTTACCTGGGCCATGTTCGATAATGGGCCATAGAACATGCCCAGGTAGCTTAGAAAGGCCATCAAGGTTCCTAATGTAATGCTATGTTCCAGAACTGCTTTGCCTCCCGCATACCAAATAATCAACCCCCCTGCGCCAAAGGCAAAGGAAATCAATGGAAAAAAACGGCTCCAGGCCAGATCGACCCGTAAGCGGGCTGCCAGGGTGGTCTGGTTGCGTTCGTTGTAACGAGCTTGTTCCTGATCTTCCTGAGCAAATGCTTTGACGACCTGGATGCCCGATAAGAATGTACTTAGCATCGCGTTCAAACGCCAGCGAGTTGTCCAATAACGGCGGAAATGTGGGTACATGAAGCGCTGGTAAGCAATCGATGCGGCGATGACAAACGGCGCAGGGATCAATACGAACAGACCAAGCGATGGCGCCATTGAAAACAGGACCAATCCAATGCCGATGACCAGTAAAGCATTCAATGCAAAGCTGGCCAACTGATTGATCAACCCCTGGAGTTCTTCTGTGTCCTGGTTAATCCGGGTCATCAGCCGACCACTTTCATTCCGGTCGAAAAAGTCAAGGGAGAGGGTCTTCAAAAGACCGAACATTTTTTCCCGAACGGATGCTGCGAATTGGCTGCTGATCCGGTTTATGAGTAAATTATCTTGAATGGTTACCAGTACTCGCACGACCTGTAAGGCTAACAGCCCCGCTACCAGCCAAATTAACCAACCGACGTGATTCTGGACGGTAAGAACGTCGTCGATTAAGATACGGGTCAGGTAAGGTGGCATTAAATCAACCCCTATCCCTAAAAGCATCAAGACGATGTGGATTCCGCCCTTTTTCCAGTAAGGACGCGCCAAAAACAGCATCCGCCGCATCACCTGGCCGCGTTTGATACATGAGGGGCAAACTTTGAGAGACGGGTCCAGTAATTTCCGACCGCAAGAAATGCAGCGTTTGCCTTCGGAATAAGTGTCAGGAACCGGTGGAGGTTCTTTGCTCTCATTAAAGCTGTGAAGATAATTGGCGACGAGAGCAAAATTTTCGGTTAATTCATTTGAGAAATGGAGGAGAATTCTAGGTTTTCCCTGTAGGGTTACCTCGAGCAAAGCATTACCAACGCATTGTTCTATCCTGGCATTTTGGATGTCTTTGAGGGGGATGCGGACTTTTTCTTTGTGGTCCGGGCCAGTTCCTGACACGACCCTGACGTGGCGATCGTCAATTATGACCCACTGGTTACCAAAGGTAGCCTCATTGGTTAAATCTGATGCCTGGGCGATGATCAACTTTTCAGGCTGGCCGCCATCCATTTGATAGTCATTAATTACTGAATTGGGTATTCCAGTAACAAAATGTGGATGGTTCTTTTCTTCTGTATTAATTTGGTTCATAAGCAGTCCGGCAGCAATCGTACACGTTTGAGATATAAAACATGATGACCCGGGTTATTCACCTGGGTCAATTTCCCTATCAAACGCCTACGAGGTTAGCTGCCGGGCTCGGGCCTGGGATAGCCCTATGTCAACAATCTGTCAGCAAATTTCAGACAATTCGCCCCGAGAGAGGTTCCCCCGCTCGAAAGATTCGGCGGTATGTAAACAATCTGTTGGGATTATACAGCTTTCAATTCACGATTACAAGCCTAAATCTTCGAATGTAATTAAGAAAATTGTTAAAATCGAAATTTGAAGGTTAAACGCAAGGCCCAGAAATTTACCAGGCGACGATAATATTGGTTTCAAGCAGAAATGCGGCGATCAATGCGATTGCCAGCCAGGATAAAACAATTGGAACAATCCAATTGCTCTTGGTGGCACATACAGAATGAACGCTCCGCACAGAACCTCTTACGAATTCAGATTTGCTCAGAAGAGGGATTGCCAGATCCCAAAAAGCAAGCTCAACCCGGGTGGCGATCTTTTTCATTAGGGACGCTCCTTCAATGGTTACCTTGACGTCGTGACTTTAATTATCTTACCGTGGTCGTCGACAGTGGCCCGAACGATCCTGGGCATCGACTTACCGTCTGCCGTTACGGCTTTGCCTTTGAATACCAGTAGATAGACAGGTCCATCCTGGCCTGAAGATTGGGTTTGGACCTTTGGCTTAGCGCCATCCACTTCAGGAAAGCGTTTATAGATTTGGTTGCAGACTGTACCGAGAACTTTTGTGTCCATGGTGTTTATCCTATTTTTTATCCGTTATTATAATGGTTGCGTTTGCGGATAAAAGCGGGGATGTCAAGATTGGATGATGCGGATTTGTAATCTGAGGTTGGTTCCTGGCGATTTTGAGCGGAAGAAGGCCGGTCCGCCGGTTTGGGCTGTTCACGTTCGTACGATACCGAGCTGTTTTGACGGTTCGAAGATATTACCCTTTCAGCTCCGGGTAAAGCTTTATCAATAGGCGTAGCTCCCAGCCCGGTGATGATCAAGATCACCTGGGCGCGATCTTCCATACGGTCGTCGTTGATAACGCCGGGGATAATCTCTGCCTGGCTGCCGGTCTCTTCTTGTAGATAATTCAATGCGTCGGTCACTTCGGTAAAGGTCAGGTCAGGACCTCCGGTGAAATTGGCGATGATGCCGGCCGCAGAATTAACTGAAACAGAATCAAGGAGAGGATGATGGAGCGCTTGTTCGGCGGCACGCCTGGCTTTGCCTTCGCCCTGACCGTAACCGATCGCCATCAAAGACCCACCACCCAACTGCATTAACCTGCGTACATGCGCAAAGTCAACATTAATCAATCCCGTTTCGGTGATAATCTCGGTGATTCCCTGGATTCCCTGACGGAGGACGTCATCGGCAAGGCGAAAAGCCATGTCTATAGGTAGGTCACGCGGGGCAACATACAGCAAGCGATCATTGGGCACAGTAATCAATGTATCTGTATATTGGCGTAATTTATCTAGCCCAAGCTGGGCATTTCGTTGTCGTCTGCCGGCTTCAAATGAAAATGGGGTGGTGACGATCGCGATGGTAACAGCATTGAGCGAGCGCGCCGCTCGAGCAGCCACGGCGATAGAGCCGGTCCCGGTTCCACCGCCCATCCCTGCCGTCAGAAAAACCATATCGGCACCTCTCAGTGCGTTGACCAGCTCGCGATAACTTTCTTCCCCGGCAGCCTCGCCAACGTCCGGAATGCCGCCAGCGCCTAACCCACGGGTACAATGCGGCCCTAATTGGATTTTGACCGGGGCCAGGTTAGAATTTAAAGCCTGGCGATCTGTATTCGCCGCAATGAAATCAACACCGCCCAAATCGAGCTCGATCATGCGGTTGATGGCATTACATCCACCTCCACCTAAACCTAGAACCTTAAGGACAGGTTTGTAAGTGACCAGGGGGATATTCTGGTATGTTCTTGATGTCATTTTCAGGGTCATTTGGGTCACCTCTCTGCTAATTGTGTTGCAATACTTGTGCCATCTCCACTAATTCGCTCTACTGAACAGCCAGAATTCTTGAGCATATCCAGGTCGCCGTCGGTATAGCAGTTTTGATTGCCGATGACTGTTACTTTCAACGCATGGACAGCTTCTGCCAGCGAAAAACCAATTGTGGGAGTATATTTTTTGATGTAAGGCCGGATGACATCCAGGTGCCAATCGGCGACACCCCATTCATAAATCGGCAAAAGCAAGTAATGATTGATTGTGTGAGGGTTGATAATCGTAGGAGGAGTTTTCAAGGCTGGTTGGTTCTCTTGAGAAATCGCAAACCATTGCCTGATTGTTCCGACAACCGGCAGCATTTGTCCTTCTGGCTGCAGCCAGGCTTGAGGGAGAAAAGGACTGTTCTGAGATGCAGAAAGTAACCAGAAATTACTGGCAATTACCTCTGGCGGTAACGGCTCCAGCAGCTCTGCTGGCCTGGTAGGATCGTTTACGGTTTCCCCTAGAGCCAGGCGGGCAATCGAAAAATTGGTTTGGGCATGGATAACCGGGTTGATTGCCTGTGCGGAAGCCTCCGGTTGGGAAGGTGGGCCACCCGCACCTAGTAAAATGATCTGACAGGAATGTTGGAGCACAGACCGGCTTATTGCCTGATACCAGTCAAAAATTCTAAAGCCACATTGGTCTTCTTCTTCCGCAGGGGTAAAATATGGGTGAGAGCCTGGCCACCGTTCAGGACCGCCTGCCCCCCAATTCAACGAGCGATTATTCGTCCAGGCGTAGGCAGACAGGACCAGGCGGTCGGTCAAAGCTTGTTTTTGCCGGCGCACGAGCGACTGCAAGGCGAGATTCAGGAAAGCAGTGTCCCAATAACTGCCACCTGGTTCGAGCGGTGGAAAAACAGGGGTGAGACCTGATTCTGCAGCTAACTCGGAAAATGGCAGGTAGCGGTCCAGAAAACGTTCAACCAGATCTTCCTGGGCCCAATTAGCTGCCTTCCATGAGGACCGGTTGTTAGGACGGTCGTATAAAATGACATAATGGACCCCCCATTTCGCATAGGCTTCAAAAAGCATGCTGGTATCAGCCAGATCGGGGGGATCCTGAAGGTTCATTTGGAAATGCAGCAGAGGTTCGATCCCAGCCGATAGTAATCCACGAATAAACAATTCGGGAATTGCCCGGTCGAGAGGGGCGATCAATGTCAACCAGGAAGCTCCCAAAGAACGAAGCTCGGGAACCCAGTTCAAGAGGTCACTTTCCCGGTAATGGTTTGTATCGGGAAAGTAATGGAAACCTAATCTCGTATTATGTTCTGGTAAGTGAATTGAATCCATTTTGTCCATTATCCCATTTCCAATATTCAATGCGATCCGATCGATTGTCTTCATAGGAGCAAGATATATGCCAGGTTGGCGGTATGGCCGCTCCTCTGCTATAATTCCAAGCATATGATTCTGGTCACAGGTGGAACCGGGTTTATCGGCAAGGTGCTGATAAGACAGCTAACAGGAATGGGGAAACAAGTCCGGACGCTTATCCGGCCTTCAAAAAAGACACCTGACCTGCCCAGAGGTGTCCCGATTGAAATTACTGTATCCAGCCTCAACGATGAAAGAGGCTTAAGAGCCGCCATGAAAGGGGTGGATGCGGTTTACCACCTGGCTGGGGTCGAATGGCATGGGAACAAAGCAAATTTGATGGGGGTCGATATCCAGGGGACGGAAGCAGTGGCACGAGCAGCAGCAGAAGCCGGGGTCAAACGTATCTTTTACCTCAGCCATTTAAGCTCTGATCGAGCATCCGCTTTTCCGGTGTTCAAGGCAAAGGCTATTGCGGAAAGCCACATCAGGAAAAGCGGGGTTGATTTCACCATTTTCAAATCCGCTATCGTCTACGGTTATAACGACCATTTCACAACCGGCTTGAGTACCCTGGTAAATGCCTTCCCGGCGGTCTTCTTTATTCCCGGAGATGGATCGATGCTGCTTCAGCCTATTTGGGTCGAAGATCTGGTTACGTGTATGTGCTGGGCATTGGACGATGCGACGACCCGGAATCAGACTTACGCGATTGGCGGCCCTGAATATCTTCCATTCCGGCAAACCGTCGAAGAGGTGATGAAGATGATTGGCGTCCAACGATTTCTGGCGCCGGTATCGCCTGTTATTCTCAGAAGCCTGACAGTCCTTTTCGAACAATTCTTTCCATCATTCCCGACTTCTGTTTTCTGGATAGATTACCTGGCTGCTAACCGCACTTGCGCACTTGATACTGTACCACGTACTTTTGGCTTGATGCCTGCCAGGTTCGCACAGAAGTTGAGTTACCTCAGCGGTCAAGCCTGGCAAAAGAATTTATGGCAGTCGCTTTATAAGCGATAAAGAGATATTCTGATATGGCATGAGTTGTGGTATTTCACGAAATTACAATAATATTAATCGGTAATTATTCGATAAATTTTACGGGATATATGTGGTATTATGCCATTCGAAAATCCAACGAAGCCTCAAGGTAGATTATGAGCATTAGAGCATTTTGTGTTCACGGTCATTTTTACCAACCACCGAGGGAAGATCCATTTTCAGGGGTCATCCCGCTTGAGACAGGCGCAGCGCCATACCACAACTGGAACGAACGAATTAACGCTGAATGTTATCGCCCAAATGCTGAGTGGGGAAATTATCGCAAAATCAGTTACAATTTTGGCCCGACTCTGTTGACCTGGATGGAGAACCAGGATCCTTCTACTTATGCGCGCATTATCGAACAAGACCGGGATAATTTTAAGCATTTTGGGGTTGGAAATGCGATTGCTCAAGGCTATAACCATACTATTTTGCCATTAGGGAGCCGGCTGGATAAGGTGACCCAAATCAGATGGGGCATTGCAGATTTTGAATTCCGCTACGGCCATAAACCGTTGGGTTTATGGCTACCAGAAACAGCCGCTAACCTTGAAACCCTTTCGATTCTTGCAGAAAATGGGATCGAATTCACCTTGCTTGCACCCTGGCAAGCTGGTGAGGCTTCGGCGCGGAGCAGTTTACCATATTGGGTAGACTTACCTGAGCAGCGCAAGATAGCCGTGTTCTTTTATAACCAGGATTTGAGCACACGGGTAAGTTTTGACCCCGGTGCTACAATTAACGCCGAACTCATTTTTCAATTACACAGTTCTACCGATTTTCAAGGCAAAACGTTTAGTCGATGACCCCCAGCTCATCTTGCTGGCGTCTGATGGCGAACTCTATGGTCACCACCAACCTTTCCGTGATCAATTCCTGTCTCATCTGCTAAACGGTGCATCCAAGAATCATGGGATCGAGCTTACCTACCCCGGTCTCTGGTTGAAACAGCATCCTCCCAAAGAAGAGATCAAAATCAAGGAAAATACTTCATGGAGCTGTCATCATGGGATCACCCGCTGGATGGGTGAGTGTGACTGTACGCCGGGGAGCAAATGGAAAGCGCCACTACGCCAGGCATTGAACCGGTTGGCTGTGTTACTGGATAATTCATATTTCAATGCTCTGATTCCGTGGGTGGACGACCCCTGGGAAATGCGTCACCAATTCATCCATGTGGTGTTAGGTGAAGTCGCCGTCACAGACCTGGTCCATTCGCTGGCAAACCAAAAATTGGACGAAGAAGTCACAGACCGTATCGAACTGCTACTGGCGGCCCAATATGAAAGACAACGTATGTTTACTTCGTGTGGATGGTTCTTTGATGAGTTCGACCGGATTGAACCGAAGAATAATATCGCCTATGCTGCTCATGCCATCTGGCTCAACCAGAAAGCTACCGGTGAGGATCTGAGCAATGAAGCCATCGCCTTATTGAGAAAAGTTAAAAGCAAGCGCACCGGCATAAGAGGAGACCTGGTTTTTATCCAAAAATTCCGCCAGGCCCAAATGATCAGTTCAAACGGATTACCCTATTTCAAATTCTCCAGCAGCTTTTCGAGCTGAAATTCTGAAGTGGTCTCTGCTTTTCGGATGGTTTCGATCACATCGTAACAGGCTATGATACGTTCGACGATACTGGACACGTTATTCTGACCACCTGCCAGGAATTGAACAAGCGCCAGGAACATCATCCACCAGAGCAGGCTGTCGAATCCCTCCTTATTAAACCAGAGGATACCCTTATAACGGTTGACGCCGATAAATTGTTGTAGTTCGGTATCTAATAACCACGTTTTCAATATTTGATAAACCGACCTGTCGCCCATTGTTTCGAACCAAAGTTGGTGAGTAGTCAATAGTTTTATCGTGTTGACTGCTTGCCAGGCTTTATGCTCATCGGTGCCCATTTCGTGGATTGTATTGGCGATAATCCGGCCCAACAGCCATTCATCAATCCAGGTTCGACTTTGGTCTTCGTAACCATCGACACAGGTAGCTTTGCCCAAGCCATGGACAAACAGCCATCCAATTAAGATACCCCATTGAGCTGGTTGGTTGGTGAGGCGGCTTTTCAAGAAGGCCAAAGCATTGGAGTATTTCTTGGATCCGGGTAGGCGGTATCGGCTTGCTAAAATGGGCAATTCCAGGAAGGTTAGTAATTGCGAACGGATTTCGTCAGCAAGCTCTTCTTCCTCCAGACAGTCTTCTCTTTGAGGTGCGGTCATTTGTTTAATAGCATGAATCAGGTGCCGGTATTTTTCACGCGCATCTTCGAGTAGCAGCGGATCGACCTCCATGGTTGGGTCGATAAGCTGCGAATTGATCAATTGTGAGAAAAATTGACTATTGACCAACTCTCTGAAAGGATGATGGATCGGCGCCAGGAACAATTCTTTGATTGCATCTTCAATACTGGGAACACCGCGACCGTTAAGATAAGCAGCTAATTGTGAATATTGGTGCCACTCATCGTCCTGGACCTGACGAAAGTCGAGAAAAACGTTATAGCGGTATCCTTCGAGCTCAACAAATATACCGCGGTCCCAAATTTCCATATTATTGCGGATAAATTCCAACCCACTAATTTGGTCCCTGAATAGGCAATAATGATCGGCCTTAGGCTGAAGCCCCAAACCCTCTCCGATATTCTTTTGGATGATTCTCCTGCTGTCTCTTCCGCCGGATTTTGCCAGGAAGGCTACTGACATTTTTATCCAGCCATGAGTGTTCGCAAAGCGATTGTTGTAGATCACCAAGGCGCGCTCAGAACCAACTCCATTCGAATAGGCATAAACGTCTTCATTAACAAAACCTTCAGGGGTGAAGAAGTCATACAGCAAGAAGTTTTCAATCTGAGCAAACAAATAGCGGCGTTGAAGTAACGGGAATATTTCCCGAACATGTCTCTGGACCAGATACTCGTCGGGTTGTTCATCCAAATACGCCCGCCGGAATTCCATCCCGTATTTTTCGGAATATCCTTCGATCTGGCCATGACCGAACATCGGAAGTCCTGGAAGCGTAACCATCAACGTGCAAATACCAAAATACTTGTCGTCTTTCCCGAACTGGTCGATGGCCGTGCGTTCATCGGGATTATTCATGAAATTCACAAAGCGCTTCATTATGTCAGGATCAAATTCAAGGGTGTTTTTCATGACGGTCCGGTAATTTGCATTCTCTTCAGTCCGCAACATATTCATGAATGCGCTGTTATATACGCGGTGCATCCCCAAAGTACGGACAAAATAACCTTCCATAAGCCAGAAAGCTTCTGCAAGTAGGAGGGTGTCAGGGACTTCTTGAGCGATGCGATCGACGACCTCGCGCCAGAATTCGATCGGAAAAACCGCATCGAACTGCGCTTTGCTCATGCCGTGATCAATGCGCGAAGGGATAGCTCCACCGGTGCCTGGCTCAGGGAACCACAGGCGTTGGTAATGTTTCTTGGCCAGAGTCATTGCCGCGTCGAAACGGATGATAGGAAACTGGCGAGCGACCTGAATGATTGTCTGAATGACAGCCTCACGAACTTCTGAGTTAAGGTAGTTTAGTTGGGCAGTATCGTTCCACGGCATGCTGGTGCCATCATTGCCATGATAAATATATTTTTCATCTCCAGTCGACCGGTCTACTCGTTTGAATACCACCGCTGCATCGGAGCGAGAATAATAATGGTCTTCCAGGTACAGGCCAATCCTGCTGTCAGTCGATAAATCGCCGCTATCGAATGAATAGGAAGGGAAAGGGCTGTAATCAAGCGATATGAACCAATCTGGGTGTTCGATTACCCAAGGTGAATCGATCCCCATATGATTGGGGACCATATCGCTGGCTAAACGAATACCACGTTTCCAGGCGCGATCGTGTAAATTGCGGTAGGCCTCCTCTCCGCCGAGGTCGGAGGCAATCCTGTAGCTGTTCAGGGAATAAGCCGATGCAACTGCATCCGGATTACCGCAGAATTGTTTTATTTTCTGGGAAGCCTGGCTGCGTTCCCACAGCCCGATCAGCCAAAGACCTGAAAAACCCCAATTTGCCAGGGTATCCAATTCTTCATCGGGAATATCATCCAGATGGGCGATCGTGCGGTGGTACTTTCTTGATAGCTGGTCTAACCAGACATGTGAATTTTTTGCAATCAGGACAACTTTTCGGCATCCACTCTAAATCCTTGCTGAACCGTTCAGGTTCGTCCACACCTCCGTATCGATACACCTGAGTCGGACCTGGGCCACCAAACCGGTGGCTCTCTTCCTCCTTAACCAAATCGAGACTCGAAAGAATGCGGTATAGGTATTTTCCTAAAAGGAAACCCCACCGGGAGCGGATGAACTCTAATTGGGCAGATAGTGAATACGGGAACGCCAAAGCGGGGGCACGCAGCATATCGATCAGGTTCTGGTTATCAGGTCCAAAGAAAGGTTGGTGATCGAAGAAATCATGGAGACTGGATTGGATCTGGAGGTAGGATGTTTCATTGCGCAGACGTGTATCATCGAAAAGCTCATTGAACAGCGCCATAGCATGATTTTGATTCGTCAACCATAACATGAGCATTTCTTCGAGTGCAATTTCGCGGTTAGTTCTTCCGTCTGTCTGCGTCTGTAGATATTGCTCGACTGTAATTTTCCGTTGATAAACAGCAAGGGGAGGGAATTCATCGCAAAATAATACGAGCGCTTTATCGACGACTTCTTTACCGAGTGCATCATCGAGCCAGACAACAGCCTGGTTCAGTACTTTCTGATTGATCTGTTGGCGGTACAGGCTCATCACAAGGTGGAGAATCTCATCGATTAATCCCATGGCATTTATCTGACCAGCGCGGACTGCCTGTTCAGGGAAACTTATCAGATCGCGCCTTTGGTTCATTTTTTGAGCGAAAATTCTCGCAGCGTGGAAATTTGTGAAGATAACGTTGCCGCTGAAGGAGAAAAGCATCTGGTCAAATTGATAGCGATCACGTGAAATGCGCGAGATGTGAAATTCCATTTTTACTCCCATCCTGGTAACAAAACCAATCCGTCGTCAGGGATTAATCCTGATCAAAACCTGACGAATTAATTCCTATATTGAATTATAGCATTACCGCATTTGTAACGATGTAAGGGTTCAATAGATATAAACGGTATTTATTCGACTAATTGTTTTATAAAGAACCAATCTTTGTATCTGGAATCAATTGACCCCCCTCCCTTGGTCGCTCCTTTCTTTTCGAGAGTTTCCAGGGTCTTTTCGACTTGATCGATGGGCCAACCAAACAGCTTAATCAGATCGTTCTGGTGCGCGGCGCCAACCGAATCAAAATACAAACGAGCGATTTCGACTCTGGCCTGATTTTCCTGGATAAAACGCGCTTTTTCAACAACATCTGGTAGATGACGGGCGGTGATGTTGTAGATATGAGCATAATGCCACGCACCTGCGTCGCTGATACCTACTGGCAAGACCTTAAAATCGGCCATCAGGCTGTTCAGGGCGTTGTTAAAGGGCGAATCACTTTGCGAGCCAGTTAAATGGGCTTCCTTACGAAGAGTCAGTGTATCGAGAGCACCATTTTTTAATAATGCTTCATACACCAATTTAGCTTCCTGCGTCATCCGCCCCTGTTCGTACTGGATGAGATAATCTTCCTCATAATCGCCATAATTCTCGCTCAGGGCATAAAAATAAGGGGCTGCATGCAGTGAAATGATCGTATTCCTTTTACGAAGGATGCGCCCATAGTACCACCTTCGTTTTCCAAGAAGTGCATCTTTCCAACCCCATGTTACGTGTCCGGGATCGTCGTGTTCATCTGCCACCTGTCGATCTCCAGCGACCGCGCCCCATAAACTGGGCATGACGATATCTCTAATCGGCCAGAAAAAGACGAAACCACGCCTTTCGACAAAATCGATCGCCTGATCAACCGAGGTTAGCCGTAAATCTGGTTTAAGATAGAACGACTCTAGTCGATAAGCATTGATCCGGTCTTGAAGGAAGGCTGATAAGGGTGAAACTGGCATCAACTGCGCTTCAGTATTGTCGTGACGATGTTCGATCCACTGCCGCCAATATTTTGGGCCATTCCTACTCGGGCATCATTTACCTGGGTTCCACTTGCGTCCCAACGTAATTGTTGGGTCACTTCGGCAATCTGGTAAATTCCGGTTGCTCCGACCGGATGGCCTCGGGCCTTTAAACCGCCTCGGGTGGCTATGGGTATTTTTCCTTGCGGGCTTATCTGTCCGTCCAAAGCCAGCCGCGGTCCCTGGCCCCTTTCGGCAAAGCCGCAGGCTTCGAGCGATAACGCCGCCATAATCGAAAATGCATCATGCAGCTCAAAAACATCGATATCCTGTGGTCCCACACCCGCCTGAGCGTATGCTTTTTGAACGGACTTTTCAGCTGCGCTGAGCCAGAGAGGGTCGTTGCGACCATGGACGGCGATTGAATTGGTGGCTGCTGCGGAACCAGCGATGGTTATCAGGGGTTGATGGGGTCCAATCAGATGATCAATCGGGACCAAGACCAAGGCTGCGGCTCCATCACCCATTGGGGATGCGTCCATGAGATTGATTGGGCTGGAAATCATTGGAGATTTCTGGTAATCGCTCACAGAGATTGGTTCCTGAAAGCGCGCAAAGGGATTGCAGGCGCCATTTGCATGGGCGTTGATCGAAAACCCGGCAAAATCTGAGTGTTTCCAGCCATATTCGTACATGTACCGCTGCATAATCAAGGCATTCAATGCGACAAAAGAAAGCCCTTGATCTAATTCCCAATCGGCGTCGGCCGCGGAAGCCAGGGCAGCAGTGATTTCTTCACCGGGGGAGTCGGTCATTTTTTCAACACCGACAACCACTGCGCTTTCAACCTCGCCCGATCGAATAGCCATGAGCGCAGCCCTGAGGGCAGAGGACCCTGAAGCGCATGCAGCTTCAATCCTCACAGCCTCCGAATAACGCAGCCCAACCCAATCGGCAATCAATGCACCCAGATGCTGCTGGTTATTGGCCGAACCGGATAACATATTGCCGACGAAAAGCGCATCGACCGATTCGCGCCTGGCATCAGCCAATGCTGCCAGAATGGCTTCGCCCGCCAGAAGCCGCAAAGATTTATCCCAGTGTTCATCGACTCGGGTTTGTCCGATTCCAATGATAGCTACTTCACGCATATTCGATCCAGTCCTTAATATGTTTCACTGATTGCCGAGAGTCAAAATTCGTATTGCTAATTTGACCTCGGTAAAAGGTTTGACTTGTATTATAAACCGGTGATCTCTCAAGATCTATCAAATTCATCATGACGTAAGGTTCGAGCCATGATTTGACAGCTGTGGCGGTATTTCTATAATTATTTCCTCAATTCGGCCAGCGAAGGGCCAGGACGAAAAAAATCTAAACGGTATCCAGACTGCGGTAGAATTGGTAATAAATCTTTGGGTGGAAAAATGAGGAGTAATAATGAAAATTCATGATGTGTCATTAACGATTAGTCCGGACCTGGTTGTCTGGCCTGGAGACCCTGCTATATCCCTGGAACGCGCCAGCAAAATCGAAGAAGGCGCAAATGCAAACGTTTCACATATCGATATGGGTGTGCATACTGGGACGCACGTTGACGCCCCCTGCCATTTTTTGATGGGTGCGAAGGGGATCGATCAAGTCGACATTAACGTACTTATCGGACCTGCCATCGTGTACCAATTGGATGACGCGATTGATGTCGTGAATGCCCAGGTCTTACAGAAATTAGCGATTCCCGAAGGTACGCGCCGGGTGCTGCTTAAAACTCGTAATTCACAATATTGGCGTGATAATGTGATGAAATTCCAGCCTGATTTTGTGGGGATTGATCTGGATGGCGCTAATTACCTGGTCGAGCATGGAATCCAATTAATTGGGATAGACTATATATCGGTTTCGCCCTATAAGAAAAGTAAACCCACGCATGAAGTGTTATTAAAAAAAGGTATTGTGATCATCGAAGGTTTAGACCTTTCGGAGATCAAGCCTGGTCCTTACCAGCTTTACTGCCTTCCGGTTAAGCTCAAGGGATCGGATGGCGCTCCGGCAAGGACAGTTTTGATCGAAGAATAATCGCAAACGATATGGGTTCGTCGGCCCTCTGTTCAGGTAAAAAGCGCAATCAGGTTTCCAAACCAGGTTTTCTGGGAGAGACCGGCTGCCATTCGACCGGTTTGATGAAAGCCGGATCAAAGTCGGAAATCCGGGTCGGGCCAAGGCGGATAATGGTCACTTGAACGGCCTGGTAATCCCGTTTGAGTTTTTCGACGTTGATCCCCCGGCAAATGTTGGGGAATGGTTCCAACCAGGGACGGCAGCGTTTGAACATTTTGATTGCACCCAGGTAATTACCTCGTTGGATGTGGAGGTAGGCGACCGCAACCTGCAAAATACCACGGTAAAGGTCCCGAATTGGGCCGGTATCCTCGCGCCAGGCCAGTTCCAGCGCTTCGTGACATGCAAAATACTGACCTTCATTGAACAGTTTCAATCCTACAACAGCTTGCGGATGGAGTTCATCTGAGCAATCATCTATTCCATCCTTGGCCCTTTGTTGTTCTTCCAATGGCACCTCCAATATCCAGGGATTATAGCATTCGATATATTCTTTGAAATCAAGGTCGTAGAGTGAAGTTTTTTGATCCAGGTGAGAGTAATCTTAGTTGAGAATACAAAAGCACAGCTTTTATGCTAGAATCAATAAACTATGGACTCGGGGGTCGTCACAGGTAATGCCTGTAACGGCGTCGGGTTGGAACTAAAAGATGATGGTGAATACCCGTCGAAAAGTACCGCCTTATCCTTTCCCACCGATCCTATGTCAATGAATGAACGCTGCTACCTGACCGCTACAATTGATATTCTGAATGAAAATACCGAAAAGTGATCGTTTCAAGCGGGGATAATTTGATTCTATAGAAGGGAGGACTCAATTACTATGTTGATCGTCAATGCGAACTTGATAACCTGGGAGAACCCCAATTCGATTTTGGGTGATCAGGCCGTTTACATCGCTGATGGAAAGATCGTCGAATTTGGCCCTCAGAAAATTATGAAGGAACGATATCTCCGGGAAAACCCGATTGACGCCAATGGCCAATATGTAATGCCTGGAAGCATCTGCGCCCACACCCACTTCTACGGCGCTTTTGCCCGAGGGTTGTCCATTCCCAGCAGCCCGCCGCAGAATTTTGTTGAAATCCTCGAGAAACTATGGTGGCCCCTCGACCAGGCATTGACACCAGAGGCAGTTAGATTCTCCGCTTTGGTTTGCTTGGTGGATGCCATCCGCAATGGAACGACGACATTATTCGACCACCACGCCTCCCCGAATGCGATCCGGGGATCACTGGACATCATTGCTGAGGCTGTAGAACAATCTGGATTGAGGGCGGTCCTATGTTATGAAGTCACAGACAGAGGCGGGACGGAAAAAGCCCGGTCCGGAATTGATGAAAACGTTCGTTTCATCAACCGGGTCAGAGTAGAAAAACCTGCGGGAGGCCGAATAGCTGCTAATTTTGGATTGCATGCAAGCCTGACTCTTTCAGACCAGACATTAGATGCCTGTCATCAGGCTGTGCCTGAAGGAGCAGGGTTCCATATTCACGTTGCGGAAGATGCAGCCGATGAATACGACAGTCTGGCAAAATCAAACCTGCGGGTCGTCGACCGCCTGTATAAACATGGTGTCCTGGGACCCCAAACGATCGCTGCCCATGCAGTCAATATCGATACTCGAGAGACTGAGATTCTGGCCGAAACAGGCACCTGGGTTACTCACCAACCCCGCTCCAATATGAATAATGCTGTTGGCATTGCGCCGGTGGAATCCTTCATGCGAGCCGGAGTCAAGGTCGGTTTGGGAAATGACGGTTTTTCTAATGCGATGTGGGAAGAGTGGAAAGCCGCTTATTTGGTTCATAAAGCCTGGAACCGCGATCCGCGCCGGATGCAAGCCGATACGATCGCCCAGATGGCAATTGTAAACAACAGTAAGCTGGCGAGCGAGTATTTTGGCAAGCCTATCGGGACAATCACACCCGGTGCCCAGGCCGATCTGATCTTCGTCGATTACCATCCATTTACCGATATGGACAGCGGTAACCTACCCTGGCACATCGTCTTTGGCTTCCAGGAAAGCATGATAACCACAACCATTGTTGCCGGGAAAATACTCATGAGAGACCGGAAACTGCTTACCCTTGACGAAGCCGCAATCGCGCAAGAAGCCAAAAAACTTGCCGAACAAACCTGGAAACGCTTTCAACAAATATCATAATTGACTGAGATGAATAATATGGCATCACCTAATGAAAGTGAAATCCAAACTATTGGGATCATCGGCGGAACCGGAAAAGAAGGAAAGGGCCTTGCGTTCGCCTGGGCAAAAGCGGGTTATCGCATCTTAATTGGATCTCGCCAATTGGAAAAAGCCCAGGCCGCAGCGGCTGAAATCAGAGATAGATTGGCTGGAAAGGCCGAGGTCAGCGGATTGGAGAATTCTGAAACAGCCCAAACTGCAGACCTGGTCGTTGTCACCGTACCCTACTCAGCCCACAGAATTACACTGGAAAGCTTAAAGCCTTTTTTGCAAGGGAAAATAGTCGTCGACGTCACCGTGCCAATCGTCCCACCTAAAGTTACCCGGGTACAGATGCCGCCAGCCGGAAGCGCATCTTTAGAAGCTCAAGAAATCCTGGGTGAGACCGTGCAGGTGGTTACTGCGTTTCAAAACATCTCACATGAGAACCTTTACCAGGGCGAACAGGTCGACTGCGATGTATTGGTCTGCGGAAACAGCAAGGCAGCCAGAAAGCAGGTCCTGTCACTGGTCGACGCAGCAGGATTATCCGGCTTTGATGCCGGTCCTTTAGCTAATTCTATGGTTGTTGAAGGCCTCACATCCATATTGATTGGGATTAACATTCAATATGGAGTAAAATCGGCGGGGATACGGATTACCGGGATTTCAAGGTAAGCTACATGGTATTGACGTTGACCGGATTAACAACAATCCCTCTCATCCAGCCGGGCGATGATTTGCCTGTTTACTTACAAGAGGGTCTGGCTGCCGAACACATCGATCTGCGAGATGGCGATGTGCTTGTACTGGCCCAGAAAATTGTCTCTAAAGCTGAAGGCCGCCTGTATAACTTGACTGAAATTACTCCCTCAAAACAAGCATGCGAGTTGGCGATCAAAGTTGAAAAAGACCCGCGCTTTGTCGAACTCGTGCTCAGGGAGAGCAGTGAAGTGCTTCGTACCAGACCCGGAACGATAATTGTTGAGCATCGACTGGGGTTTGTATGTGCCAATGCCGGAATTGATCATTCCAACGTCGCTGGGAATTACGGCAACCCTGAAGATTGGGTGCTGCTGCTGCCTCAAAACCCCGACCGGTCAGCTGAGGTGATCAGGGACAAATTGGAAGCGCTCAACAAAGTGAGCCTGGGGGTCATGATTATCGACTCACACGGGCGCGCCTGGCGTATGGGTATCATTGGCACCGCGATAGGCTTTTCGGGGCTGCCAGGATTGGTCGATATGCGGGGAAAACCCGACATTTTTGGTTACAAATTGCGCATAACCGAAATAGCTGCCGCTGACGAACTGGCTGCTGCAGCTTCGTTGTTGATGGGACAGGCGGATGAGCGAATTCCGGCAGTCCACGTGCGTGGTTTTCCTTATCCATTACGCCAGGGCAGCCTGGCTGAGATGATTCGGCCAAAGGATAAGGATTTATTCAGATAAAATCTATTCCCGATTAAGAGCGGGGAACCAGGGAAAAAAATTTGGAGTAGTGGATGAAGGTTGTTGCGCTTGCAGGTGGGGTGGGTGGAGCAAAACTGGCAGCAGGATTAGCACAGGTTCTTGCTGCCAGCGAGTTGACGATTATCGTCAATACTGGTGATGATTTCGTCCATTTTGGCTTGCGGATAAGTCCAGACCTGGATACTGTGTGTTATAGCCTGGCAGGTTTAGAAAACCGTGAAACTGGTTGGGGTCTTGATGGAGAAAGCTGGAACACCTTAAATCGAATCGAAAAACTCGGAGGACCCACCTGGTTCAGATTAGGTGATTCGGATCTGGCTACGCACCTTGAGCGTACCAGGTGTATAACCTCAGGTATGCCTCTCAGCCAGTTTACCCGGCAATTATGCGGTGCGCTGGGCATTGGACCAGCCGTGATACCGATGACAGACGATTGGGTGGCAACCCAGGTGATCACGAAAAACGATGGGGAGCTTTTCTTTCAAGAATACTTCGTCCATCGCCGCTGCGAACCTGAAGTCGCCGGGTTTAGATTTGATGGCATCGAAAATAGCCGACCTGCTTCTGGCGTTCTCGAAGCAGTTAATTCGGCTGATCTGGTGGTAATATGCCCCTCGAATCCCTGGGTCAGCATTGATCCAATCCTTACGGTTCCTGGAATGAGGGAGGCGGTCAAGGCAAAAATGGTAATTGCAGTTTCACCAATCATCGGGGGGAGAGCTGTAAAAGGACCGGCTGCAAAAATGTATGCAGAGTTAGGAATCACCCCGTCAGCTCTGGCTGTAGCCAGGCATTATCACGATATCCTGAGTGGTTTTGTGATGGATGAGGTCGATCGAAGCCTGGTTGATGAATTTGCTGCGTGGAGTATAATTTTACTGGTGACAAACACACTCATGTCTGCAGGGGGTGATCGTGCTCGCCTTGCGAATGAGGTTATAAGATTTGGAAAAACGTTGTTGAGGAGGCAATAAACGGATGGGCCTGTGGGCAATTGTACCTGTCAAACCCCTGCGACGAGGAAAGTCCCGCCTTTCGGGAGTATTATCTGAAGATGAACGTACCAGCCTCAACCAGATGATGTTCGAACATACGTTGAAAACCTTAAGTGAAGTACCTGAGGTTTCTCAAACCCTGGTCGTCAGCCGTGATTCAGCTGCGTTGGCCCTGGCACGTGATTATGGCGCAAGAACCGTCCAGGAGGATGGCGCTCCGATTTTAAATGCTGCTCTTCGTAGGGCGACCATCGTCGCAAAGGCTTATTCGATTCAAGGGGTTTTAATCTTACCAGCGGATTTACCCCTTCTAAATTCGCAAGATCTTCGAACAATCATTAAATTAGCTGAGCAACCTCCAGTTGTCGTCATCGTGCCTGACAGGCGTGGTGATGGAACCAATGCTCTGCTGGTTTCGCCGGCCGGGTTGATTGAATATACCTATGGACCGGGATCATTCAAAAGGCACTGTGAGCGGGTTGTTAAAGCCGGCATCCGTCTGGAGATTTGTGAATTACCCTCCATCGGACTGGACATCGATTTTCCGGAGGACCTGGAATTGTTCCATTCTTTAGAAGTAAAACAGGTATAGGAGGAAAATGTGACTGAAAGGGTTGCTCTTTATTTACAAGATGCACATGACTTGAGAGATGGGTTAGATTACGTTCGATATGCCGAATCACACGGATTCGAGGCTGTCTGGCAGGCAGAAAGCCGGCTGGTCAGAGACGCGATTGTACCTATGGCTGCTTATGCAGCGGTAACTAACCACCTCAAAGTAGGCTCTGGGGTGATCAATAACTGGACCCGCAATATCGGTTTGTTGGCGGCTACATTTCTGACTCTGGACGATCTGGCGCCTGACCGTATCTATTGTGGAATAGGCGCCTGGTGGGACCCACTGGCGCGCAACGTAGGCATCAACCGGACCAAGCCGCTGCTGGCGATGAGAGAGACCGTAACGGTGCTAAGACGATTATTGAATATGGAGCGGGTGACTTTCCACGGTGAATTCATCCAGGTTGACGGAATTGAATTGGACGTCGTGCATGGACGCAGAGAGCCACGTAACGTGCCGATTTACATTGGTGCGACCGGCGACCAGATGATGGAAATGACCGGAGAAATTGGCGATGGCGCTGTCCTTAACTATTGCGTGCCGCCTGAATACAATGTCAAAGCATTGGAACTTCTCGAAAAAGGCGGAAAAAAAACCGGCCGCAAATTGGAGGACATCGATCGCCCTCAGTTAGTGGTTTGTTCGGTCGATCACGACCACGAAAAGGCAATCGATACAACTCGAGAGCTGCTCACCCAATACCTGGCGCAGCAACCTCATATTGCTAAAGCATCAGGGGTTTCGCCAGAAATCGTCACAAAAATCCAATCGATTTTAGGGTGGCCGGCTACCCAAGAACAAATTCAAAAAGCGAAGCACCTGGTTCCAGAAGACTTGATTCTACGGATAACGGCTTCAGGGACTCCAGAAGAAGCTCGTTCTAAAGTGGCTGAATATCGTAAGTACGGCTGCACCTGCCCAATATTGTATCCGGTCGGTGGCGATGTCAGATTGTTGATCGATACCTTTGCCCAATCATAAAAACAAGGGAGCAAAATGACCTTTAAACAGCCCAATTCACGCTCTTGTTTCGTATGTGGTGTCGAGAATTTTAATGGCTTAAAGATGGATTTCTTTGAACCCGAACCTGGTGAAGTGGTTGCAGAATACACTGTCCCTTCCCAATTTCAAAGCTATCCGGGGATCGTTCACGGTGGTGTGATTGCTGCGATGCTCGATGAAGCCAGTGGGCGCTCTCTGATGGGTACAGATACTGACCGGTTTATGTACACAGCTCAATTGACAATCCGTTATCGCAAACCGGTGCCCCTGAACCGACCGCTGAGAATCCTTGGACATGCCGGAGAAAGCCGTGGACGGATAGCAAAGGCTCGAGGCGAAATTTTTGGGCCAGAGGGGGATTTACTGGCGCAGGCAGAGGCAGTATTGGTAGATGTTCCTCAGGAAACCCTGGATAGTATCGATCATGAAGCCCTGGGTTGGCAAGTTTACCCGGATGGTGAGTTGAAGCCATGACGATTATTGAATATCTCCGGCCCGGGACGATGGATGCTGCAGTCAAAGCGCTCAGCAGGAAAACCCCTCGAACGGTACCGTTAGGAGGGGGAACCGACCTGCCGCATAATAGTAAAGAGGCGTTTGCCGTTGTCGATTTGCAAGGTCTTGGATTGAATAAGATCAGCCAGGAAGGAGCTTTCATCACGGTAGGCGCAACTGCAACTCTGCAGTCTGTGTTCGATGCAGAAATCATCTCCCCAGTATTGGCTGAAGTGATTCGCCTCGAAGCTACGTCAAATCGCAGGCAAATCGCAACTCTCGGTGGCACCTTGATCGCTTCGAATGGGCGCTCTCCTTTAGCAACGATCTTTATGGCGATGGACGCAAATCTGGTTTGGGAACCAGGAGGGTATGAAATTGGGTTTGGCGATTGGCTGGCCGTGCGAGATAGTTCCAGGGGTGCAGTGATCGATCACCCTGGTCTGATCCTGGTAACCGTGAAATGGCCGGCAAGGATGGAGCTTGCGTTTCACAAAGTCTCGCGCACTCCCGCAGATCTACCCTTGTTGTGTGTGGCCGTTGCCGGATGGGCTTCTGGAAGGAGACGGATCGTTGCCGGCGGATACGGCCGATCACCCATTCTGGTGATGGACGGTCCAGAAGGTAGAGGCGCTGAAGAAGCAGTTCGCAGCGCAGTCTCGAATGCAGGGGATGAATGGGCCAGCGCAGAATACCGGCAGGAAACTGCCTGGACTTTAACCAGGCGCTGCTTAATCGATCTTGCGCCTCCTCTATAAAGCGAAAGAGCAAAATGGAAATCGAAATACAGATTAATGGGGTAATGAAAAACTGGCACGTTCAACCTGGTGAAACATTACTGCAAGTATTGCGCAGAGAAGGCTATTTCGGAACAAAATTTGGCGGCTGCGAACATGGCGAATGTGGTGCTTGCACCGTCCTGTTGGATAATCGCACGGTTAATAGCTGCCAGTTATTGGCAGCTCAGGCTGATGGACATCAGGTTCAGACTATCGAATCGATCGGCGAGCACCCCGATCAGGGCTGGAAAAAGACTTCAGGTCTACACGAGATCCAACAGGCATTTGTCGATACTGGCGCTATCCAATGCGGTTATTGCACACCGGCAATGGTGTTGGCTGCCAAGGCCCTGCTGGACGCAAACCCCAACCCGAGTGAAATTGAGGTGCGTGAAGCGCTTTCAGGGGTTTTATGCCGTTGTACCGGATATTTGAAACCTGTCCAGGCGATTCTCCGGGCTGCAGCAGCTTTGCGGGGAGAGAACGTCGACAAAATTGGGGCAGGGATACCGGCTCCGCAGGAATGGTTAGGAGAAGGGATTGAACCTGGTCAGGGTTCGCTGCCACCCGAAGCACAATCGGATGTGTTGACCCGTAGTGGGGTCATGCCCAAAATATGGGTAACCCCTGAAACGAAAACCTGGAATACCGTGGGTAAACCTGAAAAGAAAGTGGATGCCATCAAGATGGTCCAAGGGAAACCAGCATTTACTGCCGACATTGAAATGCGCGGAATGTTGGTGGCAAAGGTTTTACACAGTCCGGTTGCACACGCCCGTATCAAACGCATCGATGCCACCAGGGCACGAGCCTTACCCGGTGTCGCGGCTGTTTTGACCTGGCAGGATATCCCCAGGGTGGTTTATTCGACCGCTGGTCAATCCGATCCGATCCCAGGACCTCTGGACACTTTCTCGCTTGATAATAAAGTGCGTTTTGTTGGGGATCGGGTAGCTTTCGTCGCCGCCGAAAGCGCTGAAATCGCTGAAAATGCCTTGGAACTGATCGAGGTTGATTACGAACAGCTGCCCGCAATATTAGATCCAGCCAGGGCCATGGACGCTGATGCGGTCAAGTTGCACGACGAAGAGGAATTCGTCAATTTTGCCGATTCAAACCCGGCACGTAACCTGGCTGCTGAAATTCGGATCGATATCGGTGATGTAGAGCGCGGGTTCGCCGAAGCGGACCGTATCTTTGAGGCTGACTATGAGGTTCCTAAAGTTCAACAGGCGCACATCGAACCTCACGTGGTTGTTACCTATTGGGATGAGGATGACCGCCTGGTAATAAGGACGAGCACCCAGGTGCCTTTCCATGTCCGCAGGATCCTGGCGCCAGTTTTGGAGCTCCCGGTAAAACGGATAAGGGTCATCAAACCACGTATCGGCGGCGGATTTGGCGGGAAGCAAGAAGTGCTTAATGAAGATGTTGCTGCTCACCTGACCATCGCTACCAGACGACCGGTCATTTATGAATATAGCCGTGAAGAAGAATTCATTGCTGCCAGGTCGCGCCATCCAATGCACGTTCATATGAAAACCGGGGTCAAGCTGGATGGCACCATTACTGCTAATGAGATGTACTGCCTGACCGATACCGGCGCTTATGGCTGCCACGCTTTAACCGTCACCGGTAATACCGGGCACAAAGCTATGGCATTGTATGTTGGCGATGGCCCTTACCGCAAGTCACCAAATATTCGTTTTTATGCCGACATCGTCTATACCAACCATCCGCCAGCCGGCGCGTTCCGGGGTTATGGCGTTCCCCAGGGTTATTGGCCGGTTGAGCGCCACATCGAAAAAATATCCAGAGAGCTTGGAATCGATCCGATTTCATTCCGGTTGAAGAATACCTTACGGGCAGGTGAGCTTCATCCTTTTAGCACCGCCTGGAGTGAAGGTCGTGCTCCCCGACCGGAAATAGTCCACACGGTCGGATTGGAAGAGTGCGTCCGGCAGGGGATGGCCGCAGTTGATTGGGAGCATAAATTTGGAAATCCAGCCTGGCAGGAGGTCACGGGGAAACCTTATTTGAAACGTGGCATCGGTATCGCCACAGTCATGCAAGGAACCGCGATTCCGTACCTCGATATGGGTGGCGCCAGCATCAAGATGAACGATGATGGCTCCTTTAATTTACTCGTCGGGGCAACCGACCTGGGCACCGGCTCGGATACCGTGCTTGCCCAGATGGCTGCAGAGATTCTGGGCGTCCCTATTGACGATATCATCGTTTACTCGTCGGATACCGATTTCACGCCGTTTGATAAAGGCGCTTATGCTTCCAGTACGACTTATATTTCCGGGACAGCAGTCGCCAAGGCTGCTGAGTTAGTTTCCGAACGCATCAAACAACGAGCCGCCTGGATATTTAAAGAACGCGACCTCGAGGTAAAACCCGAGGACATCATCCTTGAGGACCGGAAAGCGATCGCCCCCACGAGAGAATTTGTTACCATGGATGAGATCGGTCACCATTCCTTGCACGTCGATAACCAGGAACAGATCATGGCGGTTGCATCGCACGTGTCTCCTTCATCGCCGCCGCCTTTTGCAGCCCAGTTTGCTGAAGTGACGGTCGATGTCGAAACCGGACAGGTCACAGTAGACCGGCTGGTGATGGCTGTTGATGGTGGGGTAATTATGAACCCGGTAACCGCATCCGGCCAGGTTGAAGGTGGTATGACCCAGGCTTTAGGTTATGGTGTTTGCGAAGAAATGCGATATGATGACCACGGAAGTGCAATTGAAAAAGACCTGATTCAATATCACATATTCCGGGCGAACGAAATGCCGGCCTTGGAAACGTTGTTCGTAGAAACCTACGAGCCGACCCATCCTTTTGGAGCAAAAGCAATCGCTGAAATCCCGATGGATGGGGCTGCCCCGGCAGTTGGGAATGCAGTATTTGATGCCTGCGGTGCTCAGGTGAACGTTATACCATTAACGCCAGAACGGGTGTGGAAAAAACTCCATGATGCCTAACCAGATTTTCGTGATTGGACACGTCAATCCCGACACCGATTCGATCGCTTCGGCCATGGGATATGCCTGGCTGCTAAGGGAGAGGGATGGGCTCGATACAGTGGCCGCCAGAGCGGGGGCGGTCAACCCCCAGACCTCATGGGTTTTGAAAAAGCTCAACCTTGAGCCTCCATTACTCCTGACCGATGCATCCCCAAGATTCTGAATCGGTGATGCGCAGGTTGGATACGGTACTGCCCGAAAAACCTCTGGGAGAAGCCTGGATGCTGCTGAGCCGCACGGGAGGCGTTGCGCCAGTTATCAATGAAGACGACACACCTTACGGTCTGATAACAGGACGAAGTATTTTTAATTTTCTCGGTAAGCTGGTAGGGCCTCATCCCAAGTTTAAAGAGATGAAGGTAAGCGAATTATTCGATATATCCTGCCGCCAGGCTGCGGATACACAGGTTGCGAGTTTCCAGGCAACGACCCGTATCAGAGATGTGATTAATAAGATCCTCCGCCAGGAAGGGGACGACTTCTGGGTTTTAGATGAAAATGGACGTTATGCGGGTATATGCCGGCAAAAAGACATTCTCAATGCGCCTAAACTTAAGCTGATTTTGGTCGACCATAATGAACCTCACCAGGCTTTGGGATCGCTGGAGGAGGCCGAGATCCTTGAAATCCTGGACCATCATCGCCTGGGGAATCCATCGACTCACATTCCGATAAAATTTACGGTAGATGTCGTTGGCAGCACCGGAACATTGATTTCCGAGCGGATCGAAGATGCCGGGTTAAGTGCTCCGACAGCATTGGCCGGAATGATGCTGGGGGGGCTGCTTTCTGACACATTGGTCCTGACCTCTCCGACTACGACAAACCGGGATCGAGCTGCTGCTGAAAGGTTAGCCCGCTGGGCTTTTGTCCGGGGAACCCCTTTGGAAAATGAAACAATCAAGTCCTATGGACAAGACATACTCAAAGCAGGCGCCGGCCTGACCAGTAGATCACCCCGCGAGGTAGTTACAACCGATCTCAAAATCTATAAAGCCGCTGACTATGAATTTGCAATCGCTCAGGCCGAGGTCAGTGACCTGCACGAAGTAACCGATCACATCGAACCCCTGAACCACGCCCTCGACGATCTGCGGGATAGCAGAGGACTGGATTTTTCAATGTTGATGGTCACAGATGTGGTTGGTGGATCGAGTCGCATCCTGGTATGTTCAGGTGCCCCACCGCTGCTCGACGACCTGCCGTACGTTCCTTTGCCGGACGGTACCCGCCTGGCAGAAGGCATCGTTTCCCGTAAAAAACAATTGCTGCCTACGGTGTTGAGCTTGTTGGAGAGGTAATCCCATGTCGATATTCGAACGCCTGGTCAAAGCAGAAGCTGATAACGAACCGGTGGCTATCTGTACGTTGATCGAGAGCAGCGGATCCACTCCTCGCCACGAAGGCAGCAAAATGCTAGTGTTTTCCTCGGGGCAGATCATGGGGTCGGTTGGGGGTGGAGAGGTAGAAGGCAGGGTTATCCAGGAAGCATTAACTGCCCTCAAAGACGGCAAAACACGCAAGCTGCACTACAACATGGTCGAACCGCAAAGAGGAGATCCGGGTGTATGCGGCGGGCAGGTGGAAGTATTCGTCGAGCCGCTCGGCCAACGCCCTGAGCTGGTCATCATCGGAGGCGGCCACGTTGGCAAAGCTGTGGCGCACCTGGGTCGATGGTTGGGTTTTCGCATCGTAATCTCTGATGACAGGCCTGAGTTTTGTACGAAGGAAAGCAACCCGGACGGTGACGAATTCTTTCCAGTCCCTTTGAAGGATTTAGCAAGCCAGAAGCATATCACCCAGCAGACCTACCTGGTTTTGACAACCCGAAGCATGGCGATAGACGTACCTGGCCTTCCGGCATTACTGGATAGCGATGCCAAATTTATCGGACTAATCGGTTCCAGACGGCGCTGGTCGATGACCCGGGATGCTCTTGAAAAGGCCGGTATTTCAGCCGAAAAGATTGATAGAATTCACTCTCCAATGGGACTCGAACTCAATGCTGAGACCCCAGAAGAAATTGCAGTCAGTATCCTGGCAGAAATCATCATGCTAAAAAATGATGGGACAGGAATGAGTATGAAGGTATAATTTTCTTGGAGGTATCATTATATGGAACAAGCGCTGTTCCACGAGATGTGGCAGAATTACATTAATGCATTCTCAGTCAACGAAGTTCTACGGGTTTTAGCTGAAAAGCAAGACCGCTCTCGGATCGTTGCAGGAAGTACCGACCTGATCCTGGAAATGGAGCGGGGAGTCCGTCAGGGCATCGATACACTGATCGATATTTCACGGATCCACAACCTCAACCAAATTTCATTAGACGAAGAGGGGTTTATCCACCTCGGACCTATGGTTACCCACAACCAATGTGTTGGTTCGAAATTGATCAAAGAATATGCATTCCCCTTGGCCCAGGCTTGCCTGGAGGTAGGGTCTCCCCAAATTCGAAATAGAGGGACGATTGCAGGAAATTTGGTAACCGCTTCGCCCGCTAATGATACGATTACGCCATTGATGGCACTGGAATCCAGGGTATTATTAAAGTCACTACGCGGAGAGCGGGTTGTGCCCCTATCTGCCTTTTACCAGGGGGTAAGAAAGACGATATTAGCACCGGATGAGATGTTGATAGACATTTTCCTACCGGCGATGAAAGCAAACCAGCACGGCGTTTTTATCAAATTTGCCTTAAGGCATGCCCAGGCCATATCACTTGCAAACGTAGCTATCGTGGCTACCATGGAAGGGGAGGTCGTTAAGTCCGCCACAATCACGTTAGGTGCAGTAGCACCGACGATTGTGCATGCTGTTGAAGCCGAAAAATTCCTGGTGGGGTGTGCTCTTACAGATGAAAACATTCAGAAAGCAAGTGACCTCACCGTAAAATCTGCCAGGCCGATCAGCGATATACGCAGTTCAGGAGATTACCGCAAATCGATGGTCAAAGTCATCACCCGCCGAGGGCTAGGATTGATCGGGAGAGGAGATGAACGGTCCTCTTTTCCTGATGATCCGATTTTGCTTTGGGGAAAGACTGACGTCAATCTGCCTGTCGTTGCCGAAAAAACTGTGTTTTCTACCGGAAGCAGAATTATTACTACCATTAATGGGAAATCCTTTGCTTTCGAAAGCGGACACGACAAAACGCTTCTTCGGCTTTTGAGGGAAGATGCTGGCCTTATCGGCACGAAGGAAGGATGCTCAGAAGGAGAATGCGGCGCATGCACTGTTTTCCTTGACGGAGTGGCAGTCATGAGCTGTATGGTCCCGGCGCCGCGCGCTCATGGTGCAGAAATAATTACCGTTGAAGGACTGGCCAAGGATAGGCAGCTCCACCCAGTCCAGCAGGGATTTATCGATAGCGGTGCGGTTCAATGCGGGTACTGCACCCCGGGTTTCCTGATGTCTGCAGCCAAGCTGCTCGAAGAACAGCCCCATCCTACGAAAAATCAGATTACCCAGGCATTGACCGGTAACCTGTGTCGATGCACAGGTTATTATAAAATAATCGAGGCTATAGAGGAAACCAGCAGGAGGTTGTAATGGGCAGATACCAGTTTTCTTATTCGGATAAGAGACCGGGTTACACCGACAAGCCTGAAATCCATCCCATCTGGCGCGGGGTAGGTTTCGCAATGATGGTAATTATTCCGGTTATTTCATATTTTGCCGGCTTGTTATTAATAGAAGCAAACAAAATAAGGCATTGGGTGCCGGTCCCTCCGGAATTAGTTGCCAAGATCACCGGGGATCCAGACCTGTATATTAAGATTATTCTTACCATCGTAATCTCTCTGCTCGTCTACTTATTATTCATGGTGGTTACATTTGTAACCTACCGGCTATTCGCCCCTACCCGGTATGGTCCTACGGATGCGCCACCAATCCAAAGGAAATCACGCAAGCGGTGGAAATAAAAATTGGTTGGAGGATAAATGGCGGTCATTGGACAATCATCGCGGCGAATTGACGCGCTGGCTAAAGTAAAGGGTGAAGCGCTTTACCCTGGTGATATCAATATGCCAGGCCAGGCATATATGAAGATTTTGTTTGCCAGGCGTCCGCATGCGATAATCCACCGGATTGACACGTTAAGAGCCGAAGCTGTGGCCGGCGTGATTGCAGTATTCACGGCGAAAGATGTACCAGTAAATGAATATGGCCTGATTTATCCGGACCAACCAGTTTTGTGTGGCCCAGGATCGAATTCACCTGGAGCAGACCGGGTGAGGTTCATTGGCGACCAGGTTGCCCTGGTGATTGCTGAGGACGAAAGAACTGCAGCAAAAGCTTGCGATTTGATCGAGGTGGAATACGAAGATTTGCCGGTCGTCAGCGACCCGCGCCACGCCATGCAAGAGGGGGCCCTTCTTTTACACCCCGACCGGGGTTCGAATGTTTTTTGTCATTACCGTATCCGAAATGGGGATGTCAGTAAAGCATTTGAACAGGCAGATATCATCATCGAAGGTGATTATACGACTCCCTTCCAGGAACATGCATACCTCCAGCCTGAAGCGGGAATCGGCTATATCGATGAGGAGGGACGGATCACTGTCAAGGTCGCCGGCCAGTGGGTCCACGAAGACCAGGAACAGATCGCTCATGCTCTAAACTTACCGAAAGAAAAAATCAGGGTGATCTATCCAGCTATCGGCGGCGCTTTTGGTGGCCGAGAGGATATGTCGGTTCAGATCGTCCTGGCATTGGCAGTCTGGAGACTCGATCAGAAGGGTATTCGTCGCCCGATTAAGATTGTTTGGACTCGCGAAGAGTTCATCATCGGCCACCACAAACGCCATCCATATTATTTACATGCGCGTTGGGGTGCAAAAAAAGATGGCAGGATTGTGGCCGCCGAAGTGGAGATGATTTCTGATGGCGGCGCATACGCCTATACGTCCACTAAGGTCCTGGGAAATGCTACCTTACTTTGCACCGGACCCTACGAAATTCCGAACGTCAAAGTTGATGCGTATGCTGTCTATACTAATAACGTACCTACCGGTGCTTTCCGCGGTTTTGGCGGTCCTCAGGGACTCTTTGAAGCCGAGCAGCAGATGAATAAGCTGGCCGAAGTGCTCGGATTGGACCCGGTTGAGATCCGCCAAAGAAATATCCTCCACGAGGGATCCTTGCTTTCGGTCGGAACGCCACTGCCCGAAGGGGTAAGTATGCCAGCCGTGCTTGAACGCTGTGCCCTGGAAGCTGGGTGGATAAAGCAGGATGACTTGTGGCAGCATCCTACTGATCTTGGATCAGGGCAAACGGGAAAACCCTATTTGAGGCGAGGCCTGGGTTTTGCCAGTGGCTATAAAAATATCGGTTTTTCATTTGGCGCTCCTGAGTTATCTGAAGCAACCGTTGAATTGATTGGGACCAATGAAATTGACAGAGCAATCGTTTATCACGGCGGTGCTGATGTCGGTCAGGGAGCTCATACAGTTTTTGCCCAATTTGCAGCTGAAACACTCAACCTGCCACTCGAAAAAGTTGAAGTGGTCGCTTCGGATACAGCCCGGACCGGCAATTCAGGAAGCGCTTCTGCCTCGAGAATGACTTTTATGGCCGGAAATGCTATAAAAGGCGCGTCTGAACTGGCATTGGCAAAATGGCGTAACGAGGAACGGCCAGCAGTTGCCAGCTTCCAGTATCGACCACCAAAGACCACTCCATTTGACCCTCAGACCGGGAAATCCGAACCTAATTTTGCTTATGGTTATGTCTCTGAAGCCGTTGAGGTTGAGGTCGACGTGGAAACCGGGCAGGTTCGTCTGGTTAAGGTGATTTGTGTCAACGATGTAGGCCAGGCGGTCAACCCGCAACAGGTAAAAGGCCAAATTGAAGGGGCAGTTGTCCAGGCCGGCGGCTATGCGACGATCGAAAATTTTATTCAAAAAGACGGGCAGGTATTAACAGGGATGCTTTCGACGTACCTGATTCCGACCATTCTGGACATTCCGGAGAACGTAGAATTGGTTATCCTCGAATATCCCGATCCGATAGGTCCCTACGGGGCTCGAGGAATGGGTGAGATGCCTTATCTTCCACTTGTTCCAGCCATAACGGCTGCGGTACATTCGGCTACTGGGGTGTGGATCGATGAATTTCCATTGACGCCTGAACGTGTACTCCGGGCATTAGGAAAGCTGGAATAAGTGGGGCGGGTTGTTTTAGTCCGAGGTGGAGGCGACCTGGCCAGCGGGGTTATTCTACGCCTTCATCGAGTTGGAATCAAAGTTGTTGTCACTGAGTTGGAAGAACCTCTGGCGGTCAGGCGTATGGTAGCATTTTCGCAGGCCATATATGATGGGATCGTCCAAATAGAAGATGTAACTGCCCAGAAAGCTAATAACCCGACCGAGGTCTTTGATTTTTTAACTCGAGGAATTGTGCCGATTTTGGTCGATCCCAAGATAAATTCTCGTCGTGAATTAGATCCAATTGTTATCATCGATGGTCGTATGACGAAGCTGCCGCCTGACCTTGATCGCGACTGCGCTCCCCTCTACGTGGGATTAGGACCAGGCTTTATCGCCGGTGATAATTGTCACGTGGTCGTCGAAACCAGGCGGGGGCCAAGTTTAGGCAGGGTAATCTGGGTGGGTGGTGCCGAAGAAGACACCGGTCTGCCGGATACGGTTTCTAATTTTCAGGCGGAGCGAGTATTGCGAGCCCCTGATGCCGGCATATTGACTACCCATGCTGAGATCGGCAACCACATCGATTCAGGGCAGGTGATTGCAGAAGTTGCTGGAAAATTTGTTTATGCTCAATTTGCTGGTGTCCTGCGTGGCTTATTACGAAGTGGAAAAGTGGTGACCAAGGGATTGAAAATCGGGGACCTCGATCCGCGGGATGATCCGTCCATTGCGAAGTACGTTTCAGATAAAGCGCTGGCAGTGGGCGGCGGCGTGGTAGAAGCTGTCCTTTCCAGCCCCGAAATCCGTACCCAATTGTGGTGAAATGAAATTTGTAAATGCCCTGCAATTGAGGCTTCCTGCCAGAATTGCTTTTATCGGAGCAGGCGGGAAGACAACTGCTATGTTCGAATTAGCCCGGCAATTACCTCATCCGGTAATTGTTACAACCACGACCCACCTTGGAAAAAACCAGCTCGAGGTGGCCGATATTCACTTTGAAATTGATTCACCCGACCAGATCGAAAGCGCCTTGCAAAAACTTGCAGGTGTCAATGTATTTACTGGACCTTCTTTAGATCCAACCAGAGCTTCAGCCCTTCAAAGTGAATGCTTTGAACGGTTATGGCAGGCAGCCTATCGTCTGTCCATCTCAATCCTGGTTGAAGCAGATGGGGCCAGGGGCCTCCCACTGAAGGCTCCTGCAGACCACGAACCGGTGGTTCCTGACTGGATCGAAACGACTGTGGTCGTGGCGGGCTTATCTGCTATCGGCAAGCCTCTCTCTTCAGAATTCGTCCACAGACCAGAAATTTATGGCGAGATCGGTCACATACAAATAAACGACACTATCACCAACCAGACTGTCGCTTCCGTCCTGCTGAGTGAATATGGTGGCTTGAAAGGGATCCCTGCCGGCAGCCAAAGAGTAGCTCTTCTGAACCAGGCTGACTCGGAGGACTTGCAGAGTAGAGGCTATTCGATCGCAGAGCAGCTGCTGGGTCCTTACTCAAAAGTCCTCGTTTCCAGTCTGAAACCACCCTCGATTCACGAAGCTGGCTCAAGTCAGCCAGGTCAGGAGGAACGGATATTTGCTGCGTTCACCCGGATTGGTGCAATCATTCTGGCGGCCGGAGGGTCAAAGCGATTGGGAGAGCCTAAACAGCTGTTGGCGTGGAAGGGAGAATCTTTCATCCGCCATGTCGCCAGGTCGGCTGTCAGAGCAGGTTTTTCGCCTGTGATAGTGGTTACTGGCGCGATCATAGATGAAATCGAACAGGCCCTTAATGGTTTGCCGGTGATGATCCAGCATAACCCCGATTGGGAAAAGGGTCAAAGTACCTCCATCCGGACCGGATTGAAGTCTTTACCCGATCATTGTGGAGGAGTAGTCTTCATGTTAGCTGATCAGCCCCAAATACCTGTAACTTTATTAAGCCAGTTGGCGAGCAGCCATCACCAGACTCTGGCGCCGGTCATTGCCCCCCTGGTCGATGGACGTCGAGCCAATCCCGTCCTTTTCGATCGGATTACCTTCAAGGACCTGATGGGATTGACGGGCGACGTAGGTGGTCGGGCGATTTTTTCTAAATATCACGTCAGCTATGTCCCCTGGCATGATTCATCGATTTTGATCGATGTCGATTTGCGCGAGGATTACGAGCGGTTGGTGAAACCTTGATTTCAGCAATCGTGCTCGCAGCCGGTTTGTCACAGCGGATGGGCCGGCCAAAGATGGCATTAAAATGGGGGAAAAAACAATCATTGAACAGGTCGTAGCGACATTGTCATCCGGGGGGATTGAAGAAATCATTGTGGTTACCGGAGGTGCTCGCCAACAGATCGAGACCCTGGTGAGTGGAAAGAATGTCAGGCTGGTGTTTAATCCCGATTTTGAGAATGGCGAGATGCTAATCTCAATGCAGACCGGCTTGAACAGCCTGGGATCGGAAAGTGAGGCCGCCTTGATGGTATTGGGTGACCAACCTCAAATGCGCCCCGAGACGATAGCATCAATCCTGGAGGTCTACAACCGAGAAAGAGCCAGTTTGATTATACCGAGTTTTCAGATGCGCCGTGGACACCCCTGGTTGATCGGACGTGAACTTTGGAATAATATCCTCAGCTTGAATGTGCCTGAGACCTTGCGAGATTTTCTCAACCGGTTTGAAGATAAAATCACCTATCTGGAGGTCGATTCGGCAAGCATTCTGAAAGACGTGGACACGCCCGAAGAATACCTCAATGAGCGACCCGATTCACGGCTGTCCTGAAATCACCTGTACGGCTTTTGCTACAACAGGATCAGAATTAGGATTATCGGCGACGCTGTAATCGGGTTGCAGTGGAACGGTATGCCCAGGTACCCACCATTTTGCCGCAGTCACATGCAAACTGGCCCCTCCAGGTAAATCAAAAACCAGTTGGATCGTGTCCTTCCCATATGTGGGTGATCCTACCAATTTAGCTCTGCTTTGAGCCTGGAGCGATCCGGCGATGATCTCGGCCGCGCTAGCTGTCCCCTGGTTGACCAGAACAACGAGCGGTATGTCTGCGAGCGGTCCTGGTTTGTCAACCTCGAAGGATTCGACTGCCTGGGCGCGATATTGTTCGTCAATAACCACGCCATTTTTCAAGAAGAGCTGGGCAACATCGATTCCTGCATCCAGCAGCCCTCCACCGTTATTGCGTAAATCGAGGATGAAATATTTTGCACCCTTGTTTTGCAGATCTTTGACTGCCGTTTGCAGTTCGTTGGATGTCGTTGATGAAATGATGCTTACCTGGATGATACCAACCAGGCTGTTCTCAGGGGTCAGGTTCCAGGTCACCGAGGGCAAAGGTATTTCCGCCCGTTGGACCGTAAGGCCAACCGGGGCAAAATCTGGAGAGCGACCAATTGTAATTGAGACATCTTGACCAACCGGCCCACGGATGGCTGCCTGAATATCGTCGAGTGAGGTTTGGGGAGTAATTGGCAAATCTCCAACAGCGAGCAAACGGTCGCCATCTTTAATTCCAGCAGAAAGGGCAGTGGAATCCGGAAGGGGATAGAGGAGTGTAAAACCCTGGCTATCTTTCTCCAACCTGACGCCAATCCCCCCGAAACTCCCATGTAGCTGCTCAGTTTGCAATTTATTTTGAGGTGGCGCTAAAAAAACAGAATAGGGATCACCGTATGCTTGCAGCATCCCCTGAATCATCCCATATTCTAACGCTGGTTCGGCCGGTATCGGTTTCAGTCCATTGTTCGCCACGATTGAGACGGCCTGGGAGAGGAGTGGATAGTCCTCCTGCCCCAGTAAATCCCTGCCGAAGAAACCGGCTGCGAAACCTACTATGAGAGCAATTACTATTGAAAAAGACAAAAGAATTTTTCTTTTGATTTGCTTATTATTTATTGAATTCGTTCATTGAGGTATAATACGAGTACTTGATTGGTAGTTATCTAAAATTTTGAGGAATTCATTTGAAGGAGGCTCAGTCAGCAAATACACTCAACCAGGGAGAGATAGCGCATGGCCTTGCCGCCAGGGGAATATTTTAGTACCGGGCAAGGTGACGAGGATGAGGGTTCCTCACCGCAAGGTGAGGTTAACCGGACCATTTCAGGATGCCGTCCTGAAATGTCCGGGAAAATCGAGAGATCAGCGGATGCCCTCCGGATAAAGTCTAATCATCATTATCTGACAACTTTCCCTTCGTAAACGAAAATCGAGAACTGATAGAAGAAATTCGGCCATCCTGATGTGGTTTGGGTCAACCGAATTTGCTACTCTCATGTTCGATCTAAATGATGCACGTTTCCAGGTCTTGCCTGGCGGACAGAACCAGGCATCAAGCCTGGTTAAACATGCTCGCTGGCAAGCTTCTTGCTGGTAATTCATTGAAGTTTATCATATCCGGAGGAATAGATATGTGTGGTATTGTTGGCTACATTGGCGATAAAGATGCAACCGCAATCATTCTCAACGGTTTGAAAAAGCTTGAATATCGAGGGTACGATTCGGCTGGGATTGCAGTTTTAGAAAATTCTCACATCGAATTGCGGCGGGATGCTGGAAAACTAGACCGTCTGGCAGCATTGGTGGAGGCGAGTCCATTACATGGAAAAGTTGGCGTAGGCCATACCCGTTGGGCGACCCATGGTGTGCCTAATGCTCGCAACGCACACCCCCACCTCGGAAGTACGGGGAAAGTCGTCGTGGTGCATAATGGAATTGTCGAGAATTATCTGGAACTACGTGAGGAGCTTGTATCAGAGGGAATCGAATTCAATTCTGATACCGATTCGGAAACAATCGTCCACCTTATAGAACGTTATCTCTCCCTGGGTGTAGATCTGGCTGAAGCTGTCCGCCGCGCTCTGGCACATCTCAAAGGTGCCCATGGGGTGGTCGTGATGTCATCTCTGGAGCCTGATAAAATTGTTGCCGCCCGGATTGGGAATGCCGGTGGGGTTGTGATCGGCATCGGCGAGCGCGAAATGTTTGTAGCATCAGACATCCCGGCGATTTTGGAGCATACGCGCAAAGTGATATTCCTTGAATCTCATCAGATGGCAATCGTCGAGCGCAGTAATGTATGCATCCAGACCATTTCTGGAAAACCAGTTAATCCCCAGATCCATACATTGGCATATGACCCAATCTCAGCCGAAAAAGGTGAGTACCGCCATTTCATGCAAAAAGAAATCCACGAGCAGGTGCGCTCGCTGACCGATACCCTGGCCGGCAGGATCAATCTTGACGAAGGCAAGATAAGGCTGCCTCAAATGAATCTGACACCTGAGTTAGCACAGCGGATCAAGAAGATCTTCATAACTGCCTGTGGAACAGCCGCTCATGCTGGTATGGTAGGAAAAGTATTGATCGAACGGATTGCTCGCATCCCGGTTGAGGTAGCCATTGCTTCTGAATTTCGCTACCAGGATCCGATTATCGGCGCAGATACTGTGGTTCTGGCGATCAGCCAGTCCGGAGAAACCGCCGACACCCTGGCAGCGATGGAAGAAGGCCGTTCGAAAGGAGCGATGCTCTGGTCGATCGTCAATGCGATCGGATCTCAAGCCATGCGAACTGCAGATGGATATATATCGATGCAAACCGGACCGGAGATTGGCGTGGCTTCGACCAAGGCATTTACTGCCCCCATCATCGATCTTTACATGCTGGCTGTCCTGTTGGCAGACCTTCGCCAGACCATTTCGCCGGATCAACGTCGCCAACTGGTGGCAGATCTGGCGATGGTACCCCATGTGGTCGGGCGTTGCCTGGATCGTGAAGACGAGGTTTTCCGGATCGCCAATTTATTGAAGGATACCCGCGATACGCTTTACCTGGGCCGAGGGATAAACATGCCAATTGCCTATGAAGGGGCACTAAAATTAAAGGAGATTTCGTATATCCATGCGGAGGGATACCCTGCAGGTGAAATGAAACATGGCCCGATTGCATTAATTGATAAAGACATGCCGGTAGTCGCTCTTGCGCCAAAAGACCCTTGGCGAGAAAAGATGATCAGTCAAATCGAGCAAGCCAAAGCCAGGGGGGGGCAGGTCATTGCGGTGGCAACAGAAGGGGATGACCTCGTTCAGGGACTGGCGGACCACGTCTTCTGGATCCCTGAAATCCCCTGGATGCTGAGTCCGGTGGCGACGGTAATTCCCTTGCAGTTATTTGCCTATCATATTGCTGCCCTGCGAGGTTTAGACGTGGATCAACCCAGGAACCTGGCGAAATCAGTGACTGTAGAGTAGGCCTGAGTTGCATAATAAAAATATATAGAAATGCCAGGGAAAACACCCAGCAGTTTTCTCTTTCTACATCAAATTGCAAATGGAATAGCCTCACATATCCGGGTCAAGAGGGAATGTCATCCAACCAATAAATGTAAGCCATTCCTGGTTCTGGTCGATCAAAATTCCCCCAATAAGCGTACTGCCAAATCGACGTGGCAGGCGATCTACCATCTTTCATTATTTGATCTATCCCAATCCGAACATCGTTGACCGGTTCAAAATGCTCAGCGGGCATTTTATAATAAAAATTCTATTACTATGCAAATTTTTATATCAATAGATACTTAAGGCCGAGATTTCAATCAATTCAGCTTTTGTGAGAAGCGTTTTCATCGGAATGTCTTTAGAGCCAAAATTTGTAATGGCTTCGCGCGCAATCGCATTTCTTTCGGACAGCGGTCCCTTTACGAAGACTTTGCTTAATGAGAACCCTATGACATTTGCCTCTTTATCCAACAACACATCATCAATAATGCCAAGCGGTGTATTTCCTTCCGAACGTATTTCTCGTCCCCGAATCTCACTTATCTGGACGAATTCTTCGGAACCGGCAATCTCAGATAACTCGCGGACTTTATCGGAACCGGCGATTAACCAGCTGTCGATTCCATAGACCTGGATATAAGACCTTTCAAGTCCTTGATCAGTTTTATTGAATAAATTTCCTTCCTGACCTAAATAAACAGCTATTACCTTCGAAATATCGGTATCGACGAAGAGGTCTTTAATCTCTCCAACCTTGACTCCATCCGTAATACTAATGAGTGGTTTATCCAATTGTTCTTTTGAAGTTGACATTGACCTTCCTTTGTTTAAATCGTTAATAAATTGTTTTCCGTTGATATTCTATATAAATATCAATCTTAATAATAGCATACTAGAATTAACGTTCGCTTAAAAGCAAATCGTGAATTCTCCAGTTTATTTTGATGACCATTATTTCTATTTTCGATCCTTAAACAGATCTCCGATGGCAAACAAAAAAGATGAGTGCAAGCTCATCTTTTTACCAACATAAAAACCTTACTGTGATTCTGATTTTCGCAGTTAATCTAAAATATTACTATTCGGATGGTCTCTGAATTTCAAATATCAAATTGTTTCTTGTGCGCATGAAATTTAGATGATAACCCAGTTCTTTAGCCGCGGTCTTTAAACGATTCCTGACAGTTTGGCGCTTATCGCCGTCATCCAACTCAACCGATACCCAATCTCCAGGTTGGAAGGTATTCAAATAATCAACGTATTCCTGGCGGATTTTTGCTCTTTCGCTCAGGCCTGATTTCTTTTTTTTCATCGCTTCGATTTCTTCGCTATTCAATTTAGTTAACTTCGGCATGCTCAACTCCATATATTTTATCTGCAATCATTATTATTAATAATAATGCAAAACAGAAATTTATGCAATATCATAAATGGGTTCGCTATTCCCCGAAATTGGTGATTACCGATAATAAAATAGGCTTATGGCGATGATTGCGTAATGAAACTACGGTAATTGATCGGGATTAAGAAAAATGTACTGATTTTATGGGACGACAAGCGATAGATGAATTCACTCTTTTCGGTCGATTTTTATAACCGATTTTAATAGCAGCGATCTATCGATTTTCCACCAGATAAGTGACCCGAATAATACAATTTTGAGTTTCTTATTAGTTGCAGTCATTCAGTCATTCTGCCAGTGAATTAACATACTTTTTCTTTATGATTAATCAAAAAAAACGGACCAATTCTATTTAATCGTAGTTTTGTCCCCCTGGGGAACTTCTAACATTGATGGTTGCTGATGGTCCAATTCAGGGATATAGCGTTTTCCGCGAAGCAGAGATGCAAGGGCAGCAATCAAGGATAATGCTGCGGAAATGATAAAGGCGAGATGCAAACCGCTTTGAAATGGGCCTGAAATCAGGTTTGGAAAAAAGGATGTGCTTAATAATCTAGATTGGGCGATAGCAGTCATACCTTGTATAACCTGCGGCGGTAATATTGTCTTGAGTGGGTTGTACCCCAAAAATGTAGCAAAAAGAGCTGCGGTTGGAGGTAGACTGGCAACTTGTTGTGCGGCGTTTGCCGGTACACCCGCTTGGGTAAGGCCGTTATAAAGGGTCGCCGGCATTGAGCTTGATAAGCCGATGATAACGATCGTAAAGATCAATGTAATGCTCAAAGTGGTCGCAGTATTTTGAAAAGTCGCGCGCATGCCTGAAGAAGCACCACGATGTTCTTGCGGAACAGCGTTCATAATGGCTGTCGTATTCGGAGCGGCAAACATTCCCATGCCTGAACCGATCAGTAACAGAATTAAGGCAAAAGGAGTGTAGACAAAATTTACTGGCAGTAGAGTTAATCCGACAAAGCCAATTGCGGTTAAGACCATGCCACTGGTAGAGAAGAACCTGGCGCCAAAGCGATCTGATAAGTAGCCGCTCAAGGGTCCCATTAAAAGAAAACCGGCGGTGATGGGCAGCATGTAAATCCCTGCCCACAATGGCGTTTCTTCGAAGGAATAGCCGTGGAGCGGTAGCCAAATTCCTTGCAGCCAGATGATCAGCATGAAATTCAAGCCACCGCGAGCTAATGAAGAAACAAATCCAGCAATGTTACCCGCTGTGAACATGCGAATTTTGAAGAGATCCAATCGAAACATGGGCTCTGGAACGATCCGTTCGACGAACACGAAAATGACCAGGAGAGAAATTCCGCCAATCAAACTGGCTAGAACGTAAGGGCTGGTCCACCCCATATTTGAATTGCCATAGGGCTGCAGGCCATAGGTCATTCCGATCAAGATAGCTGTTAAACCGATGGCGAAGAGCAAATTGCCTGGAATATCAAGACGCTGATTTCGTTTGACTGGTGCAATCTCATGAAGTGCAAAGTAAGCCCAAATTGTTCCGCCGATAGCAAAGGGCACACTGACCAGAAATACTGCTCTCCAATTGATCACGGCCAATATACCACCAAGAATTAAACCTAAGAATTGACCTGCTAGAGCTGAGATTTGATTGATGCCCATAGCCATACCGCGTTGGGTGGGAGGGAAAGCGTCTGTGAGAATGGCTGTGGAATTGGCAAATAAGAAAGCTCCACCTACAGCCTGAACGAGTCTGAAAATGATGATCTGTAAAGCTGCCTGGTTTCCGCTTCCCTGGACGAACACCAATAAAATAGATCCAAGCGCAAAAATGGCAAACCCCAAATTGTAAAGGCGCGCCCGGCCGAAAATATCAGATATGCGTCCAAACGCGACCAGAAGGGTAGCCGAAACGACTAGATATCCCATTAATGTCCAAAGCAGATAATTGATTTCTTGAGGTGCAAGCGGGTCAATACCAATACCTTTAAAAATATCCGGAAGAGAAATAAGAACAATGCTCCCGTTTAGCATTGCCATGAAAACACCTAGCGAGGTATTCGAAAGAGCTATCCATTTATAATCAATTTTTTTCGAGGAAGGTTTTTCCCCATTTGCATTTGATTTTTCAGATAAATTATTGTTTTTCTGGTAATTATCCAAAGGTAATTTTTTGCTCCTTAGTAAACGAGGTAAATCTTTTAAATATTTATTGGGTATATTGGGATTATTCTAGCCCAACACACCCAATAATAAACCTTGAGTGAGATCTGATTATCTTTACTCTTTTGTTCTAATTATAGGCTCGCTTGTAAAGATTTCAATCCTTACGAAAAAGTTGAATTGACAATCCCAAAATGTGGCGTTGTTTCCAACAGAATTTAGTTATCTTGGAGCAACAAATTTCTCGACAACTACAAAATACCAGCGACAATTCCTGCAGCACCCATAGCGATCGCTGGAATGACTCCCAACGTGATCCAACGTTTGATGTTCCAATCGATCATGCGGAAAGCAAACGCGTAACCAAAACCGGACAAGACGATCAAGACTGAAGCTATTGTTCGCCGCGGGATGGGTTGCGTCGGCGTTTGAGAATTTTTAACCTTGTAATCAGCGTAAGCATCATATTTCCCCTGGCGTACAACGACTACTTTAACATCCCATTGATCTGCCATCCCCAGGTAACCACCGGTGAGGGTATAACTTCCATCGTTATTATTGGCCATGGCAGCTTTACTGGCAGGCACCATTCCGGATAAAGAGGTAAATTCGAGCGAAACGCTTTTTGCGTTGTTGACCAATGTCGACCCGGACTTGACAAGCGCAACGAAGGTATTAGTTCCTGGCTTGTTCGGGTCGATTGTTAAGGTAACGGTCAGATCATCGACTTTTGTCATTCGGGTAAATGCCGGAGAGACCGGAATTTTGGCTGGAGAGAGAGAGGTGAAAACACTGACCCAGACAAGAATGAGCAGTCCCAATACGACTTCAACGACCAGACGTTGATTAAAGTGAGTCACCAGTTCAGGGCTTCCGCCCGGAAGTGCCGCCGCCTGGCGCATCTTAGGAGTAGTAACCAAGAAATTGTATGCCCCCAAACCTACCATCCCAAAACCGATAATTCCTTTCAAAATGAAAGCCTGGCCATAGGATGTCGAGATCATTGCCTGAACGGTGCCGATATGCATCAGCGCAGAATAAATTCCGGTCAATGTCAGGATGCCAACGCTTGTCAACGCCAGATTGGAAAAGTGCGGTATCAGGGTAGCGGTCAAACGGGTGCGAGCTTCAGGATCGAGTTTTCTGATCAACTGCATGGATCCCAGGAAGGAGAACAGGCCGCCGATCCAAACAGAAACTGCAATCATATGCACCCAATCCGCGATGACCGGTATCACAGGTGTCATTCCGGCTGCTGCATGGCTTTCGAGACTGAATGTTAAAAGGAACAACAGGCTGACTCCCAATGCAGCGAACCGGTTCCATTTATTTTGACGCGGAAGCAGCAGGCCGCTCAGTATGAATACCAAAGCCAGCCTCCCGATGCCGATCACTCCTACGCGGGTATCCATCAACATGGTTAAGAAGGTAGGCTGCCAGGGCCAAGCTATAAGCGACCCGGTCACCTGTCCGGCTTGAGCAAATAAATTCAATACATCTGAGATGGCAAATACGACCAAAGCACTGAGAGACATTTTTTGTGTTAAAACTGCATATTTCACCACGATAACTTGAAGAATTCGTCCATTCCTGAGCGTAGGATTCCATACCAAAAAAGTAAACAGGATGACCCCCATCAAGGCTGCTGCCGAAACATACAGAAATGCTTTGCTCACCACATCGCTGAGAGGTATTTGATTCCCGGTGGTTGGTGTAGAGATTCCAGATAAGGCGTTCGGGTTAATTTTGCCAATTCCAAAGGGAAACGAACCGGTCGTTTGATGCCCATCTGTTGCAGAAATGACATTCCATGAGACAGTATAAACACTGTCGCTTAGATGGTTTATGCTTATGCTGATATGGGTGGGGTCATTGGGATCGACTGCTGAATTGCCGCTTTCGACCCGCTGACCATTTATGTCCAGGACGTGTAATTTACTGAAGTTGGGGTCAATGCTTTCGCTGAAATATAGGTCGATTTTTTCCGGAGTAACATCTAAGCTTGCATTTGCGTCGGGAACCGAGTGAATCAGCATGGCGTGAGCCTGGACGGCAGAAGTGCCGATCCAGGCCAGCCCCAATACCAATAAGATAGCTGCAGCGACCGGGATGCGTAAGCGGCTTTTCATGTAATTACCCGCGAGGCGGTTTCCGGTTCAAGGAGTAGATACCGATCCCGGTGCCGGCAGCACCAAGAATAAGACCGGCAATCGCAAACCAAAAGGCGATGGACGATGTTGGGCTCGCGCCAGCTAATGGAACAATAGGAGGAAATTGAACCAGATCCAGCGTATTTACTTCTTCTGGCTGGACGTCATCGTTGAAGGATGTTGAGCCAATCGATCCTCCCAAGTGAACCGTGTACACACCCGGCCGGGTGGGCGTAATCGGAGCGATAAATTGACCGGGAGCATCTTCGCCGAGGGGTTGGAGGGTCAGCGTTTTGGCCTGGTCTCCAAACACGGCCTGTACCAACAGTGATGAGGCGTCGATATTCGCATCAGCTGCAGTGCCAGTATTATCGGTAATATTGATCACAATTGCATTGGCCTGGTCTATGACCGCCGGTTCATTGATCCATCCATATTCGACGTCATAATTACCGATGGTTACAGTCTGGTGGGCTGATACGATCTGGGTCGTCAGCAGTAATGCTAATAACGCGATAATAGCAACAAAAACAAGCCTTTTAATTTTCATTGTATCCCTCCGTAATATGGATGACGATTTTTGCGAATATATGTCCTAAAATTATGACACTCGATCAGCAACATTATTCCACATCCATTCAGGAATACCATTTGAATATATAAGGATTTATTAGTCTCTTAAACGAAGATTAACCAGCAAATGTGGCAATTGAATGCAAAAATCCCTGTGAAAAGTAATCTAGGGATTTTCGCCAATAAAAAAAGTAAACTTTTATTTACACCTGAAACCGACCGGTAAAGCGGGATGCTCGCAAGCTGATAATGCGTCCCAGACCAATTAGCAACAGTAAGAACACGAGGAGTAGAGCGGCGGCGATATAGGCCAGCTGGTGGGCCTGTGGCGAAGGTTGATTGATAAAAGTCCATACAACGTAGGTCAGATAGCCGATGGGCCGATAAATCAGCTGCAGATTCGGCAAGCTGTTAGACCAACCTGCAGTGTAGATGAGAGGAGCAGTTTCTCCCATTGCAATCGCTTCGGCAATCACCAGCCCGGTCATGATGTTGGGAACAGCCATCGGCAGCAATGTCTTACGGATAGATAGAAGTGGTGAAAGGCCTAAGGCGATGCTCGCTTCACGCATATTAACCGGTACCTGCCGTAACGCGGCTTCGGTGCTTTTCATAATATACGGGATAACAATGATGGTGAGTGAGATCCCACCGGCTAAAGCCGAAAAGCTCCAACCAAACTTTACGACAAAAACCAGGTATATGACGTAGCCAACGACGATAGAAGGAACCCCTGCCAATACTTCAGCCGCAAATCGGAGCACGTGTGCCAACCGCTTCGAACTAAATTCAGCCATGTAAATCCCACCAGCAATCCCCAATGGAGCAGCCAGGATGAGCAGCAGGAGCATTAATGCAATCGTACCAGTCCACGCGTTCAATAATCCTCCGGATATTCCCGTGGTTGGGGTTGTGAAAATCGAAAAGTTCCACGAACCTGTGCTGCGGATGATTATGGCAATGATAATATCGATCGTTGGCAAGATAACCAATGCCAATGCTATGCCGCATAATCCCCACATAACGATATTTTTCATGGTGCGCCAGGCCATCAGACACCTCTACCAATAGGAAGGTTCGTGGTGCTCACCCGGCGAACCAGCAAACGTGCCAGGAAATTTGTGATAAAGGTGATGAGCATCAATAATAAGCCAGCTTCCGCCAGGGCCGACACTGCCAGGCCAGTAGGGTCGGATTGAGCGCTGTCGAGCAAAGCAACGATGGTTGATGCAATCGTCGATATTGGGCTGTATATATTTGCCGGTAAAAAATTAGCTCCATTTCCACTGACGATCAATACGGCCATTGTTTCACCTAAAGCACGAGCCCAACCCAGCATAGCCGCGCCGATGATACCGCTGGTTACCCAGGGGATACTTACCAATTGGGCGCTTTCCCAGCTGGTTAACCCAAGCGCAATTGCACCTTCCTTTTGAAGGACTGGCACTTGAGAAAGCAAGTCGCGTGTGGTTGAAGCGACGATGGGGATGATCATCACTGCAAGCACCAGGCCGGCAGTCAGCAGACCAAGACCTGACCCGACTGGTGGACCGAGCCAGGGGATAATCGAACCAAGCAATCCCAATCGCGGATAGACGTGGGCTGCAAGGAATGGCCCAAAAACGATCAAACCCCATAATCCGTAGATCACACTCGGAATCCCTGCCAATAACTCAAGGAAAAAGGACAGGAAGTTGCTTAGTTTTGAGGGCAACTTTTCGACCATTATCAGGGCCGCTCCAACGGCAACTGGAACACCGGTAACGAAGGCAATCACCGAAGTCAACAAGGTACCTACGATAATTGGCAAAGCGCCATAACTGGCGCCAACCGGCGCAACAATCCCGTTAACGGTATTCGTTGAATTGCTATAAAAATTACCAAAATTCCAGTCCTGATGGAAAATGAAACCAATACCATTATAAAGAATTGATGGGTAAGCGCTGACCAATAAAACTAATGCAAGGAATATTAATGCTGATATTGGAACAAGCGCGCCGACCAACCCCAGGAAAATCAAGACCCTGTCAAACCGGGTTGAAATCGTTCCAGTTTGAGCTTTCATTCTGCTTTTAGCCAGGTTTAACCTGGTTTCCACGCGATTTGCCATATTTGATGTTCTGTTGCCCTCCGGTTTGGTTTCTAAAGAGCGTATTTCACGCTCACATTTTTTTTACGCTTCCGGGTATTTCAGGGAGGTCACTCCCTGAAATACCCGATCAAAAAAATCATTTTATAAGATTTATTTGAGCTGTGCTCAAACGAACGATTGAAACAGGTAAAGGCAGAAAATGAACTTTTTCCAGGAAACTAGAAGCATTTCCACCTTTTGGTGAGATCGCCCAAAGAAGAGCTGTGCGCATCGCAGCTGCAACTAAGGCGTTTGATTGTTGTGTTTGCACGGCAACATATTCAAAGTTGATGATCGGATACGAATTGTCGCCTGGAGCATAAATTAGAGATGTTCTTTCGTCATTGGGCGTTTGCGGGACCATCGCCGTTGCAGCTGCCAGGATATTCTGCTGGGTTGGCAATACGAATTTTCCGGCCTGGTTTTTTAAGGCTGCAGTTCCGAGCCCGGCGTTGGTAGCCTGATCGAGGAAACTGATGCCAACATATCCGATGCTGTATTTGGTTTGGGACAGAGTTTGGACGACACCGGGGTTGCCTTCAGCTCCTAGCCCACCCTGGACAGATGGCCAGTTGACCGACGTATTGAAGTCAATGGTATTCTGCCAGTTCGAGTCTGCATCAGAAAGATATTGGGTAAAAAGAAAGGTATCGCCGCTACCGTCTGTACGGTGAATTGGAACGATTTTTTGATGGGGAAGGTTTACACCTTGATTTTCAGCAGTTAGCTTCGGGTCGTCCCAGTATTGGATTTTTCCTTGGTATATACCTGCCAGGTCAGTTCCGCTGATATTAATAGGAGAGGTTATTCCCGGAAGGTTGTAATTTATTTGTTGGGCCGAAATAGCCAGGGGGATATTTACAATCCCAGGTGATTTCTTCACTTGTGAATCACTCATATAAGCATCCGTTGAGCCAAACTGGACAACGCCAGCGATCGCCTGGGAGATACCAGTCCCGCTGCCAGTACTGGCAGTCTGAATTGAAATATTTGAATATGCCTGGTTAATTGCCGGCGCCCAGGCACTGAAAAGAGGGTATAACAATGACGAGCCGGTCTCCAACAAGGTTACTGGACTGGATGGATTACCGGTCCTCTCTCCTCCAGCCGCGGCTGCCTGGGTTGAGACTGTCGAGTTTGCAGTTGTCGGGGTGCTGTTATAGCCCGTTGTTGGGCTGTTAGCCGCGCTGGCTGCAGGTGCCGCACACCCGGCCAGGATGGTTAGTGCCAATAAGGACGCTAGAAGCGTGCCACCCCAAGTAAATTTCTTCGAAAACATAAAATTTTCCTCCATAAATCAGGGTCTAGCCCATTCTTCCTGTTAGATAATCTTCAGTTATTTTATTTCTGGCATTGACGAGCATTTCAGTTGCAATGTTAGCTTCGACGACCTCGCCGGCGTAAAGAAACACGATGTAGTCGCTAATTCTGGCAGCTTGTTGAACATTATGAGTAACCATGATGATGGTTACCTGGTTTTTGAGAGCAACTATAAGATCTTCTACTCTTTGAGTAGAAATCGGATCCAATGAAGACGTGGGCTCGTCCAGCAAGATAACCTCAGGTTTGACAGCTAAAGTTCTGGCCAGGCAAAGTAATTGCTGCTGTCCGCCTGATAATCCAAAGGGGGAAGCGTTCAATTTGTCTTTGACTGCATCCCACAATCCAACTTGTTTAAGCTGAAATTCAACCTCTCCATCAATTTGAAATTTATTCACCAAGTGATGGGCACGCAAACCAATTGCGATATTTTCTTTAATGGATTGGGGAAAAGGATTGGGTCGTTGGAAAACCATACCGATCCGGCGGCGAACATCTCTGACATTGCGGATGTCGCCATAGATGTCTTCTCCATCAAGCTCTATTTGCCCATCATATTTAAACCCTGCAACCCGGTCATTCAGCCTGTTCATCGTCCTTAACAGGGTTGTTTTGCCGCAGCCAGTCGGGCCAAGCAAAGTTGATATCCTGTTGGCCCCAAATTCGAGGTTGACCGAATGAAGGATTTCCTGTTCGTCGAAACTAACTTTCAGATTCTTTACCTTGATTTTTGGAAGGCCAATATCTTTATAAAAATTCGCTCTTATATGGAGTTGAGGTAATTCCGTTTGCATCGTCATAATAAACCTTTTCGATCAATATTATGGCCAAACGTATTTAACAATTGATCAAATCCTGATTAACATCCATTTAACAAGGTGTTAAGTGATCCAAGAGATTAAAGGAAACGTAATTCCGTCTAAATTGAAAATTAGCGTTGCCTGGAAAGAGGTTGTAACTTCAATGTTTTAATAGGTAATTAAGATAGAAATAGTATACTCAGCGAAGTTTAGTAAGTAATCGACGTTTAGTGAGAAAGATACAAATATTTATTTTGCAAAATTTTGCAATACTTCGTTAGGGGGATTTGTAATTTCAAACAAGAAAAAAATCAGTTGTAAGTAGATTGATTTTTATATCCTTTGCTAAAAGGGGATTTTCTAACGCGACTAACGATAAGAAATGCGGGGGAATTTACCGTGAAAGGAACAACGAAGAAACTATGACTCAAACACAAACGCATAACCCACCATGGATCAGTGTCATCATACCTACCTTGAACGAAGCAAAAAATTTACCCTATGTACTACCGACGATTCCAAAGTGGGTCACTGAAATTATTATTGTTGATGGGCATTCCATTGATGGAACTGCACAGCTGGCTAAAAAGCTACACCCGGCAGTTCGGGTTGTTTACCAGAAGGGGAAAGGTAAGGGGGATGCTTTAAGAACGGGTTTCGGATCCGCCAGAGGAGACATCATCGTGATGATGGATGCTGATGGCTCCAACGATCCCAGAGAAATGCAAGTTTTCATCGCTCTGCTGAGAATGGGTGTGGACTTTGTCAAGGGCTCACGTTACATACAGGGCGGTGGTTCAAGCGATATGACGATCACCCGACAGTTTGGCAATTGGGGGTTGATGATGCTGACCCGGTTAGGTTTCGGAGCGCATTTTACTGATTTATGTTACGGCTACAATGCTTTTTGGGCGAGGCATTTGTCTGTCCTTTATCCTGAAGTAAACGGTTTTGAAGTCGAGACGTTGCTGAATTTGAGGGCATTAACCTATGGATTGAAAGTTGCAGAAGCGCCCAGTTTCGAGGCAACTCGCAAGTTCGGAAAAAGTCACCTAAAAGCCGTTCCTGATGGTTGGCGAATCTTGAAATTGATCGTTAAAGAATGGACGACAAAACCATCGAAAAAATCTGCCGATTCAAAGAGTACTAAACAAGCCTATCTTGATCCGCAATTCTTGGGGACTGAAAAAAAGGAATTTGCGTATAGCTACATGGATGATGGGGACGAATGATCGATATTCAATCCGATGTTTCAGTGATAATTTGCGCTTATACAGAAGATCGATGGGAGCAATTAAAGAAATCGGTGATGTCAGTTAAGAAACAAACCCTATCGCCACTCGAAATAATTGTCGTTGTTGACCATAATCCAAATCTGCTAAGAAGAGTGGATGGAGAATTAACGGGTATTCTTGCTTTTCACAACCTTGAAGCGCCGGGATTATCCGGCGCACGAAATACTGGGATCCGGTTCGCAAAAGGGGAAATCATTGCATTTCTTGATGAGGATGCTGTCGCCTCTCCTGACTGGCTCGAAACTTTATTGCTTGAATACGATAACCAAGAAGTGATGGGTGTCGGAGGGGCGATTATCCCGGAATGGATCAATCAAAAACCTGATTGGTTTCCACCTGAATTCTATTGGGTGGTCGGCTGTACTTACGAGGGACTACCCACAAAAAAGTCGCAGGTTCGGAATTTAATAGGGTGCAATATGTCGTTCAGGCGTGAAATTCTGTGGGAGGCCGGCGGTTTCAGGAATGGGATGGGGCGGGTCATGACACTTCCTAAGGGCTGTGAGGAAACTGAATTGTGTATTCGAGCCTTCCGCCTGTTTCAGACAGGTTTTTTCCTTTTTCAACCTGATGCAAAGGTATTTCACGAAGTGCCACAAGCCAGGATCCAATGGAGGTATTTCATTTCTCGCTGCTTTGCTGAAGGTCTGTCAAAAGCTCAGGTCTCAAACTTCGTTGGCAAAAAGAATGGTTTACAAAGCGAACGAGCTTATACGATGAAAACCTTACCTAAAGGGTTTTTGAATTATTTATCTGCAGGATTACGATTGCGGCAAAAAGCGCTCATTTTGCGAGCACTGGCTATCGTTTCGGGTCTTCTCATTACGACCGGCGGCTATCTCATAGGAAACTTGTCGCTGCGTAAGCACACTCTTAATGTTTTACCCTCAAGCCTACCACCTATTGAAACTTACCACTATGAAATGGATCGAAATCAATAACAACGAAACCTGGCGTAATTAAACATTATGGAAGAAATATTACCAGTAAATATTCCGGTGAGAAATGAAGCTGGAGTAAATCATATCAAAATTCATGAAATCGAAATTTCTCAACCGATCAATGATATTCTGGCTGCAGATATCAGGACCGGAACAGATTATTCTAGCTGCAGGATATTGGTCCGCCTACATGGATTCCCTTTAGGCAGCATTGATCTGAATTTTTGTGAAGGACACATACCGGCTTCAAGAATTTCGTCTGCAATTTGGGATAACCTGGAAACCCAAATTAACCAACATCTCTTAAAAGATCACCTACCTCCGGTAAATGGACCTGCCCTTTCTGCTATCCAGTCTGGTGATCAATTCTCGGAATGCGCTTCTTACCTAAATCTTCCTGAGGGCAATTGGCCGTTCATCAGTGTAGTCATTTGTACCCACGAACGTGTTACCAGCTTGAAGAACTGTTTGAGTTCGATTATGGACCTGGATTATCCATCTTTTGAAATACTTTTGGTTGATAATGCACCGGGGAGTGATCCAACCCGAAACCTGGCCAGGCTATTTCACCAGGCGCTACCGCAATTAAGATACATTCTGGAGCCCCGTCCAGGCCTCTCGATTGCGCGCAATACAGGTCTGTATTACGCAAAAGGTGAGATTATTGCATTTACAGACGACGATGTCCGCGTTGACCGGAATTGGCTGAAACAGCTGGCAGCCGGATTTAAATTGGGCAAAAATGTAGGTTGCGTTACCGGTCTGGTTTGTCCAGGTGAAATAGAAACGCAGGCGCAGGAATTAATGGAACAGTATGGGGGAATGGGAAAAGGATTCGAGCCGCAGATCTTTGACATGAAGAACCGCGCTATGTTGAAAAACCCATTAATCCCATTTTCGGCTGGTTGGTTTGGGGTCGGGGCAAATATGGCGTTCAAAACGAGTGTATTGCGATCGATTGGGGGATTCGATCCGGCAACTGGGGCTGGAACTCCAACAAATGGGGGTGAAGACCTGGCGATGTTCTTCAACATTGTTACTCAACCATACCAATTAGTCTACAATCCTGGAGCTTTAATCAGGCATTTTCACCGGCGTGAATTCAATGCTTTCCAAAAACAAATATTTAATTATGGTACCGGTCTGACAGCATATCTTGCCAGTATCATTTCAGCAAACCCCAGACTCTTGTGGCGGGCCATCAAGACAATCCCGGCTGGGGTGAGTTACCTGGTCAGGTCAAACTCAAAAAAGAATCAATTCAAGCAGCAGTCCTATCCAAAAAGGTTGGTCTGGTTGGAACGGCTCGGTTGGATCTATGGGCCAATTGCCTATGCCCGAAGTAAATGGAATTTTAAATCTCACCAATACCTCGGCCTCGGAGTAATGCCTGCAAGCCTGGAACTAAAGCTCGAGGCACGCACAGAACAGGCAGTCGAGCTACAATCTCTGTTAATTAAAAATCTGATCAACTGCTTTGAAGACCTTTCCGGGTTTTTAGTTTCCTGTATCAAAAAGCAGGATTGGCTCAATGCTTACCTTCTTGCGGTAGGAATCAACCAAATTGTTGAAGATTACATCAAAACCGAAAACAAATGGTTAGCGAAGGGCTCTCGATTCATTAAACGATCCAAAATTCCAGCGGTTGTACACGCAGCGAAAGCAATTGATTTTATTCAAGATCTGCTTGTTGGATTAACCGAAAAAACAACCCGCTATAGAAGATTGGAAAGTTATCAGGCAAAAATAGCCGGTTTGGTTCAAATACTGGCGGAAGCCAGCCTTGGGTATTTATCTCCGGACGTCAGCGACCTTGTAAGAACATTTTCGGATTGCCTTCAGGGATTACAAAAAATTGAACCCGATTTGGCAAATAAGGTTTTACGCTTGCCGTCTTGTTTTCGTAGTTTTGACCAGCATCCTGATGATGTTAAAGCACTGGTCGAGAAATTTGCGACCCAATTTCCTGATCGAAAGCGTCCATTGGTAGTTATTGGATTAAGGACTTCGGGAAGTTATCTTGCCCCGTTATTGAGCGCTTATTTGAGGGCTAATGGGTACGAAGGCGGTTTGACCTTCACTATCAGACCAGATGAAAGACCAAACCGCCACCTCAAGTTAACACTTCAAAGGGCTGCAAAACAGAATGGTCTGGCATTATTGATCGATGATCCACCGATTACAGGGCATTCACTGTCTGCAACGGTTGATCAACTGGTAAGGAGCAAATTCCCAAAAGAGGCAATCGTCTTGCTCCTGGCACTATTCGAAACCGTTGGGCAGGTTCCAGGTTTCTTGAGCGGTTACCACACCATCATGCTCACCTGGGAAGACTGGAGTGTGCATAAACGCTGTGAGAAACAATTCACAGAAATGGCATTAAGTCAATTATTCACTCCTGGTTTGCAGGTGAAAAAAGTAGAAAAGATCCAACAACCAAAAGAGGCTCAACCTCGCCGTGGACATATTCATGTTCTTTACCGGGTTGAAATAACCAATCAGGCTGGACGAAGTCTGGGCCAAAAGTATGTATTCATTGAGGGTGTTGGCCTGGGTTATTTTGGCCACCATGCGCTGGCTATCAACCAGGCTATCCAGGGCTATTTCCCTTCTATTTTTGGGGTAAAGGATGGATTATTGTATCGAGAATGGATGCCTGATGACCAGCGTTTTTCGACTGCGTTTCCAAACCGGGAAAAGGAAATGGCAGCACAATTCGCCACCTATGTTACGACGCAGGAGGGAAAGATTAGCCGTAAATTCAGACATCAGCAGGATAATGTCAGGTCAAAACCCGGTTTGGGAGGTTGCTGCAACACTTTTAAGCGAGGCATTTGGAAGAGCCAAATTGTTTGCCAATGAGTTATTCACAAAAGAATTGGCCAGGCATTTATTATCCGTTGACAGGCCGGCAATCATCGACGGCAATATGGATTTACAGAATTGGTTCATCCCTAGAAATGATTTTAACGCGCCAAAGAAGGTTGGGTTCAGTGAAAGAGATTTTTCTCATCTGGATCTGTATTGTTATGACCCGATTTTTGACCTGGCTAATCTTGCGGCAAGCCGCCCAATGGATGGTTTTTCAGAAGCTCTCAGAAATGTCTACCAGGAATCAATAAAACAAGAGATAACTCCTGAGCGTTGGCTTTTGTATCAATGGGTCCACTTATGGAACAAACACCGCCTTTCTTCGAACGAGATTCCGTTCACTCAGCGATCCATGGCTCGTGTCTTTCAACGCTATTTTTCTGAACTGTTCTTCGAAGACCTGGAAATCCCGAGATCAGGATGGTTGTGTGCCATCGATATTGATGGTGTATTGGAAACCCATCCTTTCGGTTTTCCACAGTTGACACCCAGCAGCGCTTTAGCCCTCAGGGCGTTGATAAGTCATGGTTTTCAGCCGTTGATCGTCACCGGTAGGAGCCTCGATGAGGTCAGTGAACGATGCCAGTCGTACCATCTGGCTGGGGGAGTGGCGGAATATGGCTCGGCATTTCATAACCACTTATCTGGGGAAGACCATATTTTATTGACTTCAGAAGAACGCGAGATGGTAAATGGATTTCAAGAAATTATCGGCAGTTACGATGGGATAAAAATTGATCCTGATTATAAATTCATAATCCGGGCGTATAAGGAGGATGGTAATAAACAACGGGTAGGGTTATCGCCTGAGGTCATTGAAAATCTATTCCCCAACAAACAAACACTATCTGCATTCAGGATGATACGCGGAAAGGCTCAAACAGATTTTGTTATCAAAAGAATTGATAAGAGAACAGGATTGATGAGCTTGATTGAGGAGTTGAAACCTGAACGCGCAGCCACGGAAAAACCATTGGTTTTTTCCGTAGGAGATACCAGCTCAGATCTTCCAATGTTCGAGCTTGCCGCCAGGTCGTTTGTCCCAGCGCATTCGACCTTACCTAATCGGTTTCATAGCTTTAAACGAATGAGTAAACCTTATCAAGCTGGTCTTTCACAGGCTGTCACGCGGGTCCTGCACCATCGACCTGGAGGTTGCTCATTATGTTCATGGGATAAGGAGGCATTCGAAAGGTCATTACTGTTAGATATTATGGCAGCCCAAGAAGGTTCTCGAATAGATATGTTGAAACGTGCAGCCAGTCTGGCGATCAGGGTAAGAAGGATAGAATGAACCTTCGATCTATCAGAACATATATCGATTCTCTCCAATCTGAAAACGATGGTAATAAGGATCATGAGGTTAAGTCAATTTTTTCGCCACTTCTCTCTCATATTCGGACGCCTTTGTTCCTGAATGGATACGCTCTGGTAGCCAGCGCGTTAGGGACTGCCGGATTTGGAATGATTTATTGGATCCTGGCTGCGCACCTTTATCCTGCAGAAATTGTTGGATTGAATTCGGCTGCGATTTCTGCGATGTTGCTCCTGGCAGGTCTATCACAACTAAACCTGAACAATATCATGATCAGGTTCGTCCGAACGACAGGTTTACGCGCCAAACGGTTCACCGTGTTAATTTACACCATCGGTATCGCAATTGCGGTGATCAGCGGAATTGTTTTCTTATTGGAGATCGATCGGTGGACACCGGAACTGAGTTTCATCAAATCCAACCTTTTTTTATCTATCTGGTTTCTGATATCCGTTGTTAGCTGGAGCATATTTTCTTTACAAGATGGAACACTGACTGGATTGCGTTATGCGACCTGGGTGCCGATTAAGAACACAATCCATTCGCTAGCTAAGATTGTATTTATGATCTTGATGGCAACAACCGTTCCGCTGTTGGGGATATTCCTTGGTTGGACGCTGGCTGGTGTGATTTTAATGATTCCTACCGGGTATTTCCTGATAAAGTTTCTGCTCCCAAAGCAAAGCCGGTCACAAGAAAAATCCCTACAAAAGGATATTTCTCCAAAAGTCATCAAATTTATGATTGCAGACAACGTGGGTGGGCTTTCATGGATCATATGCACTTATCTGCTTCCGGTTATTGTTGCAACCAGGGTTGGCCCGGCAGCTAATGCATATTATTTCCTATCCTGGACGATTGCCAATACGATTTTCTTGATAACACCGAATATCGGTTATTCGTTTGTGGTTGAAGCCTCGGCTCAACCCGAAAATCTCCGTTCAGATCTGATCAGGGTATTCAAACAAGTGGGACGCCTGGTAATACCGCTTGCATTGATGATCATTGCCGGAGCGCCAATTATATTAAAAATCTTTGGGAATAATTATTCTCAGGAAGGATCGTTTATACTACGGCTTTTAGCCCTGGCGACGATCCCCAATATCATAGTCAGCCTGTTTATCAGTTCGGCGAGGGTTCAGCAACACCGGAATGCATTATTGATTACCCAGCTGGCTTCCTCATTTTCAATTCTGGGCATGAGTTTTATTTTCCTGCCCAAATTCGGGATCATAGGAATTGGCTACGCTTATTTAGCCAGCCAAACAACGATCGCTGTCATCATTTTGCTGTCAAGAGGAAGGGCAATTTTGGCCAAGGATATATTTCCGGACAACATGAGTGGCAAAACCTTGTCTACACCAGGCAGGTTCCATCATCCGGGCAAATCCAAATTATTGGTCGCCTACAAGCATTATTTAATGTCAGTTCACCAGATGAAAATCCGGTTGAGAGCTCGAAAACAGGCCCAAAAAATCTCAGCCATCCTCCCTGGAATCCTCCAAACAATTCCTGTGCATGAAAGCCACCCGCAACCTGAGACATGGAGGAATATTTACCCGGTGCCGACAGTTAACGATCAACAGGTTTTCTTCATCGGTCCACCAGGCCAGTTGCCCTTTGCAGCAATGAAAGTATCGATAAGTCAGAAAGCCGTCAGGGCCATTAAAAATGAAGTCGAAATAATCGAATCTTTACAAAACGATTTCCGCTTATCGGGTTGGAATGGTCTGGTTCCCAGAATACTTATTAAAGGTCAAATCTCTAACCAATTCTATCTGGTCGAGGGAATCTTACCTGGCGTGACAGCTGCAAAACTCTTGGTAGATGGGTCGGATCGGACAAGAATCAGTAAACCTGCAATAATCAGAATTTCACAATTTCATCAAAGGACAGCCATTGCCCGTGAAATCGACTTTGCAGATTTTCAGCGCTGGGTCTACCAACCCATCTCTGTGATTAAGAGAGTGACCACAAATGCATTCGTTCGTAATCGGCTGGACATAATAGAAAATCTATTGGCGATGGAGCTCCTCGGACGTTATGCACATCTCAGCAGGATCCATGGCGATTTCGCCCCAGGAAATATTTTGATGACACGCGATGGTCAATCGGTGACTGGAATTGTTGATTGGGAATTGTCGGAAAAAGAAAACCTGCCGATGATAGATATTTATATGCTTCTTCTTAGCTCGAAAATGATTCTGGAAAAAAGAGAGCTTGGAGACCTTGTGAGTGCAATTATTTTGGGTGAGGAGTGGACGTCTGCAGAGAAGGCGCTTATCGATTATGCGAAGCAGTTTCAAAGAGGAGATGAATTCAGCCAGGATTCCCTGTTGTTACTTTTATGGCTGCACCACGTAGCAACGAATATTTCAAAATCGAGCCGGTATCAGCGCCAAAAAAGGTGGATTTCGGACAATATCTATCCTGTCATTGAATTATTTGAAGCTATCCAGGACACTGGTATCAAAGAAAAGCGCTCTTGATAGGAATATGGTAAGGAGCTAATTATCAGAACTGAAAACATAAACGCAGTTGATATAACCGCCCGGTCAACGATCCTGCGTAATTGGCTGATCAGGCTTGCCAATTATCTTCCGCCAGTGATTGCGGTTATCTTTTGGTCTCTCACTTTTATTGGAACGAACCCCAATCAAATGACCGACCTGGGATTAGTGTCCATTTTACCTGTATGGTTCTATGTGGGAATCGTTGCTGTTAACAGCCAGTTTCGTATATCAACTTTTTGTTGAAAAGAATCAGGCGTTATTATTGATCCACAGCATTTTACTGGCATTATTCTTATTTGGCACGCCGCAACTTATCTATGGAACGTTGCGTTATTCGTGGACCTGGAAGCATATTGGAATAATCGACTATATTCAGCGCCACGGCAGCATCAATCCGGCGATTTCGACCTTAGGCGGATATCAAAACTGGCCTGGCTTTTTCATCCTGGGTGTACTGATTAATGAAACAGCAGGATTTCAGAGTGCTCTTTCCTATGCAGGATGGGGACCTGTTTTTTTCAATATTCTTGATATTGGTGCCGTTGTTTTTATTTTTCGATCCCTGGTAACAGATGAACGGATTGTCTGGGCTGGGGTATGGGTTTTTCTCTTAGGGAACTGGATTGGACAGGATTATTTCTCCCCCCAAGCCATGGCATTTTTCTTCTACCTGGTGACATTAGGCATCATCTTACGGTGGTTCAGGTCAAGGAGCACGCCATTTTTTGATTCGGTCAAGAAATGGCTGAGGTTCAATTTCCTGGCGAATATCGTCCACCAGATCTTTGTTCGTTCTACCGCAAGCCTCATTCCAGAAGAAAAGGCCGGCAAATTGCAGCTAGCTGGATTGATGGTGATCTTGGTCATGATGTTTGCCGTCCTGGTTTCAAGCCACCAGCTGACGCCATTCATGCTGATCTCTGCCCTGGTTTTTCTGTCAATTTTCAATATCAATCGGGTAATCAGGCTGCCGGTATTATTGGCTTCATTGACAACCATATGGTTAATTTTCTTTGCAGTCGATTTTTTGCAGGCTAATACCAGCTGGATCGTAAAATCGATCGGTTTGCTCATCTTCAACTCACGCTATATTGTGGTGAATGCAAAATCACTCAGCCCCAATCAGTCGATCGTCGCAGAAATTACCCGGTTGTTATCAGCAGGTGTGGTCCTCCTTGCGGTTGCCGGACTTTTGAGGAGATTAAAGAACAACCATTGGGATCTTCCATCCATTTTATTAATGATCAGCCCGATCCCTTTACTCGCCGCCAATAGCTATGGTGGCGAAATGCGCCTGAGAGTTTATTATTTCGCACTGCCATTTATGGCTTTCTTTGCAGCTGGCCTTTTCTTTCCAGTTATAAAAGCGGGGAAATCAATCTTCACCCGGTTGGCTCTTTTTTTCGTGATTGTTGCCATGGTTGGCGGTTTTTGTTTTTCAGCATATGGAAGAGAACAAATGAATTATTTTTCACCTGAAGAAGTGCAGGCATCGACTTATTTGATCGATAATGCCCCGGCAGGTTCGGCGATTGTCGACCTGAGTTGGGATTGGCCTAAGTATTTCAAGGACTATGAGAATTACACCTATGTAACATTAATCGAATATTTCAATGGAAGCAAGCAAAAACTATTGAATAATCCAGTGACGGAGATAGCCGGTGTGATGAAGCGTTATAAGACTTCATATTTGATACTGACTCGAAGTGAAGCAGCTCAAATCGACATGCTCCATTATCTGAAGCCAGGTTCTCTTCAAAAAATTGAGACCGACTTATTGAAATCACCTCAGTTTAAAGTTTTTTATCAAAACTCAGATGCCGTTATCATTACTTTGAATCAACCGGCGGCATCTACCATGGTTCAACCGGAAAGTGTGAGCCCATAATGACGAGAAATGTTGGTGTTCAAAGAACGTCGAAGCCTTTTGCATGGCCCATCATCATCCTTGTTTCTGCGGACCTGATGGTGATTAGCGCCTTCCTCAATTTGCCAGAACCCATCCGGGTTGCGGCAGCTTTCTGGTTTTTATTATTATCTCCCGGAATGGCCTTTATTAAACTATTCGGGTTTGTTGATGTCATCGTTGAATGGGTTCTGGCGATCGCACTAAGCATCACCATCGATATTGTGGTATCCGGGGTTTTTTTCATGGCAAATATTTGGTCGGCAATATGGGTGGATTTCATCCTGGCCTTTATCGCATCCTTGGGAGCCATCGCCCAGATTATTTTGGCATTACGTCAAAGAAGGAACCTGGCAGGTTGAATAAATGAATTCTATTTTTACGATATCAATCATAAATTCGATCAGTAATAGTGCCTATGGCGGGCTCAGTTCCGTCATCGGCATTATCGTGATCGTTCTGGTAGTCTTGTTAATCCTCGAAGTTATTTTCTTCGAAGCTGTCTCGCAGGACCATCCGGGTAGAAAAACGCCTGTATTTGATTTAACCATCGGACCTTTGTTATTCATTTTAGTGGTCATGGCGATGGTCAGATTCGCTCAATTCATGAAATTGTTATGATGATATTATCTGTATTTACGTTAATGATCGTATTGGCAGAATTACTGACGGCTTTTGTCAGCCCTGTTGCCGGTATCATTGTAGACAGCAGCGCATTGTTGGGGTTGGTAAACTACATCGTCTTTTTCGGACCGGTTCGTTACCAACGGGCCGGGTTTGCATTAGCATTACTCCCCTTGTTGAGAATCCTTAGCCTGGCAGTACCTCTCATACAAATCCCAGAAATATACTGGTACGTTCTGGTTGGATTACCGTTTCTGGGAACGATGGTTTTATTCAGCAGGTATGCCCGTTTCTCATGGGATTATCTCACCTTAAAATTGCGCAATCTACCGGTCCAATTCCTGGTGGGGTTGAGTGGTATCCCGTTGGGTTTTGCTGCCTACGAGATTCTCAAGCCCAAACCATTAGAAATACCGACTAATTGGTTTTACCTTGTGGCTGCCGCACTGATTTTGACATTATTCGTGGGTTTTCTTGAGGAGATGCTTTTCAGAGGGATCCTTCAACGTGTGGCGGTAGAAACCCTTGGTTCGTTTGGTATTGTTCTGGTCAGCTTGATCTATGCACTCGTTTATGCCGGCTCATTATCCCTGGTGTATGTTGTTTTTGTTGGATTTACTGGATGGCTCTATGCTTTATGGGTTCAGAAGAGCGGATCATTGTGGGGAAGCATAGCAGCTCGAAGTCTGTGGAATATCGGTTTGCTTTTGATCTGGCCATTGATTCTCTGATCGGGTTGGATTATTTTTGCCAGACACGGACATAATCGATATCGAAATTGCTCGGGAAGGGGGTGTTCGCATCTGGAGACCCGGGCCAGGTTCCGCCAACCGCCAGATTGAGGAGCAGATACATCGGCTTGTTGGAGATGGTTGAAGCATTGCTGTAACGAGCTCTTTCAACACCATCGACATACCATACCAGGGAGCCAGGTTCCCAATCAACTCCGATCACATGCCAACCTGATGAAAAATCTGAACCTGTCCAGGCGTAGCCTTGTTGTCCGCCAGGAAAATGGTAGGTCATATGGATAACAGAGGTTTCATGGCCTAAAATCTCCATGATATCAATTTCTGGAGGCCAGGAACAATCCGCAGGCAGCAACCAGAATGCAGGCCATAAACCTTGTCCAGCTGGAATTTTTACACGAGCTTCGGCATAGCCGTAGGTGAAAACGAAATTGGGTTTTGTTGTACCACCCTGACCTCCGGTCATGACCATCCCCGAAGTGTAATGATAGGTTTTGCCGTTCCAACCAACCATATCACGCTTTTGAGCTCGCAGCCGCAGCGTTCCATTTTGAACGAGAACATCATCGGGATTATATAATTCCAATTCTTGATTACTCTCGATCGAACAATTTTGCCCGGCCCACCAGAAACAACGATGCCATTTAGATGTATCCAGTGTGGAACCAGAAAACTCATCTCGAAAAACGAGGCGCCAGTTCCCTGATTGTCCAACAGGCATAGGTTGTGGGTTGGGAGTCATCGTTGGCGTGTTCTTTGGAATGCTTTGTAATGCGGTATTCCCACTTGAGACGATTGGGAGATAGACAACGCGATGATTGGAAGGTTGAATTGCATAAATGCTACCAGATATGAATTTGGCAGGCAAGAGTGTGAAATTCAAAGAAATGCTTAGCATAATTAACGCAAATCCCCCTTTACGTGCAAAATGGGGTTGAGGCATGGGTTCCTCCATTAGCTAGGATGATCAGGAATTGCACCTGCCCCCTTCCCCTGGTTCGTGATTGGAAATCAGGTTTTTATTACAACTAAAACGACCTTTGCCTGACCAAAGGTTATTTACATGTTTTAACGACCAAAGACCATGCTCCCCCAAATAGGCATTCCTGCAGAGAAAGGTTTATGAGTTGAATCAAGCGATATATATGTGCTAAATCATGCTAGTAAAACAGAACCTGAGACTCAATTGCCGAATGTCCTGATAGCGGTAGACGATTGTCCGTGAAAAATATGACAAAAACGCTTGAGTTTATCTGCTGTTAGATTATTATGAGCGAACTTTATATGCCAGACGGGTTTATTTATCTGCGACCAATGGTTGTAATGGTTGATCCACCTTGAGGCGGTGGTATGAAAATCATGAAAGTGCAGGAGTTAGCAATTAATTGCGAAGGAACAGATAGGAGAAGGGGGAGACCCCTTTCCAACCTGGGCGGATTGTTTGACCGGTGTTTGGATCAATTTTTCGAGCAGGAATTGGTCCATTTGACACATTTCTGGGTGACGGTCGAGGATGATGAAATAAGGGCAATGGCCAAATATAAATAGAGGAGAAGGCGAGCGCGCCTCCCATCTGGATTGATAGTTAAATTCGTTGAGACAAAGAACTGTTTCGGTCAAACGGGGAGTCAGGTGGCGATTTGCAGTGGAATGAAAATCCATGCGGTTCATTAAATGATTGGCGACCGAATGTAAAAGTAGATCGAAATCGACAGAGGTACTGCGCATAGACAATTCTTGCAGCAAAATATCGGCCAGAATGTCCAGGTTATTGAGCTGCGAACGGCTAGTCAGGTGATACCGGTAGATGGGGTGACTGCGGCCGTTGGGTGGCAAAAACTTCGTGAATTCCACAAGACCTGCCTGGTCGAGAACGTGTAAATGATGGCGAATATTGGCCGCCGACATACTCAATGCCTGGCCTATCTCAGCTGCAGCTGAATCGGGATTTACTTTCAGGTATTGGATAATTCTCGTTCGGGTGGAAGGCATGGCCACAAGTATAGCATTAAAGCAAATAATATTTTGTTTAAGTCTTGCTTGACAGTCTATGGGAAAATGTTACAATCAGTCGAGTTTAGCTTGACTTGTATCCCAGGAGGTTGCTAAATGGGTAATGAGGAATTAAATTCTGAAGGGTATACAATTCCGCCAGAAATTAAAAGCCAGGTCGCTATAACCCGCCTGGACAAACTGTATAACTGGGGCCGCAAGAATTCCTTATGGCCTATGATGTTCGGTTTAGCATGTTGTGCCATCGAGATGATCTGCACAGCAGCAAGCAGGTACGATCTTTCACGGTTCGGTATGGAAGTGATGCGACCCAGTCCACGCCAATCAGACGTTATGATCGTTTCGGGTACGGTTACGAAAAAAATGATACCCCAAATCGTCCGCTTATATAATCAAATGCCGGAACCAAAATATGTGATTGCCATGGGTGCCTGCGCTTCTGGCGGTGGACCTTTCAAGGAAGGGTATAATGTCGTATCAGGGGTGGATAAATTTATTCCGGTTGATGTATACATCGCTGGATGCCCGCCAACACCGCAGGCATTGCTGAACGGATTAATAACCTTGCAGAAGAAAATTGAAGGCGAATCTTTGGGAACGGTTCGTTGGTATCAAAAAGGTGAGATTGAGGCAGTTCCGGTCCCGGTTTTAGGTCCTGACCTTATTGATCTTCGTAAGACAGAACAAATCAGGAATTACAAAGCGCCGGCTCCAGATGAAGATAATGTCGTAGAACAGGCTTGATAGTTAACGATGAGCGAACAAGTTGCCGATCCAGTCGTACGGGAATTAGCCGAACGTAATCCAGAATCTATAACGATGGAGACCAGACCTGGGTTTCAGGGTCTGGTTGTTTCAGCAGATTATCTCAAACAATTTGCAACTATCCTGCGAGATTCATACAATTACGATTACTTGACTTCAATCACGGCAGTTGATTATTTTCCGGAAGACAAAATTGAGGTTGTTTATCACATCAATAAAACAACCGGTGGAACTCCTTTGGTTTTTCGGATTCAGTGTCCACGGGATAATGCAACCGTTCCTTCACTTGTACCTGTTTTTCCAGGTGCAGAATTTCAAGAACGTGAGGCCTGGGATTTGATGGGGGTCCGGTTTACCGATCACCCCGACCTTCGGAGAATATTGATGTGGGAAGGTTTTGCCGGCCATCCGTTGAGGAAAGATTGGCACGAACCCTATTTTGAAGAAGAAACCAAACCTTTGAAAAGCCGTTGGCCTGAAGGGAAAATCACCAGGAGCGAAGATCTCAACCCGTTTAATGAGAATGTTCACTTTCCGCCTGGATTTGACCCGGACAGCTGGATTTCAGAAGATGATCCCATGCTGTACACCAGCCTGACAACGCCCGTTGAGAAATCAATGGAAAACCAGTTGAAAACAGACCATCTGATCGTCAATATGGGACCACAGCATCCCTCTACGCATGGTGTATTCCGCATGGCGGTAACCCTGGATGGTGAAACGATTGTCAACCTCAAACCGGTCATGGGTTATTTGCATCGCAACCATGAGAAGATAGGCGAACGCAATACCTACCTCCAGAATATGCCGTTCACCGACCGGTTAGATTATATTAGCTCGATGAGCAACAATTTCGGCTATTCACTGGCTGTGGAAAAATTGATGGGGATCGCTCCTCCCGAAAGAGCTGAGTACATTCGAGTCATGATGGCCGAGTTGACCCGCCTCAGCAGTCATGCCATGTCTGTGGGTTTCTTATTGAACGACCTGGGAGCTTATTTCACTCCTGCTCTTTATGCGCTCGAGGAACGAGAATTGATCCTGGATATTTTTGAAGCCACTTCAGGTTCACGCATGATGTGTAATTATTTCCGGTTCGGAGGGGTCGCTCGCGACCTGCCTGAAGGCGTTCTGGAAAAAGTTCACGAGTTGGTTTTCGACCGCTTACCCAGAAAACTGGATGAATGGGAACGCTACCTGGCCAATTCGGAGATCGTTCAATCCCGTTGCATTGGGGTTGGCGCTTTGACCGCCGAACAGGCAATCGAATATTCTACCTCCGGACCGATTTTACGGGCTTCTGGTGTACCTTTTGATATCCGCCGGGCTGATCCTTACAGCATCTACGACCGGTTCGATTTTGATGTGGTAGTTCGTTATGCTGGCGATGTTTACGATCGTTTCATGGTGAGGCTTGACGAGATGCGTCAAAGCATCCGGATTTTACAGCAATTGGTCAAGCAAATACCTAAAGGCGAGATCCAAACTGGAAGACCGCAGTACCAGGTGAGAGTTCCGGCAGGTGAATCTTATGGGCGTGTTGAAGGGCCGAAAGGCGAGCTGGGTTTCTATGTACTATCTAATGGGAAACCGAACCCGGTAAGGTACCACATTCGGGCACCCTCATTCATTAACTTGACTGCCTTGGAAACGATGTGTAAGAATAATAAGGTAGCTGATGCGGTGGTCGTTTTAGGATCAATAGATATTGTGTTGGGTGAAGTTGACCGCTAGAGGAGTATTGAAATGAATGGCCTCGGAATTATCAAAGGATTAGGGGTTACCTTTAAGCATTTTATCAATACTTATCTTGAGGATTTTAAATGGCTGGGTAAACGTTACAGCACTCCTGAAGGTCTGGCCGAACGGATGAGCAGTAAAACAGCCGGGATTTTTACAATCCAATATCCCGATGAGAAAATGCCGCTCCCAGAAGAATTCAGGTATATTCCATTTCTGGTGTATGACGAAAAACCTAATGGAGAGAAAGTTGATCGATGCACGTCCTGTGGAATTTGCGCCAAAGTTTGCCCACCGCAGTGTATCTGGATCGAACGAACTAACGATCCGGTAACTGGAAGGCCGGTTCCAGCGCCTGCGGAATTCTTTATCGACATCGATATTTGCATGAATTGTGGTTTGTGCGCTGAATATTGCCCATTCGACGCAATCAAGATGGACCACGATTATGAGATATCTACCTTCGAGCGGTTGGACACCAACATTTATAACAAGGCGAAACTTTCCAAATCGGCCACCTATTATGCCTCAATCCGACCCAAGAACTTCGCCATCGAAGAAACTGCTCGGGCAGAAAAACAGGCAAAATTAGCCCAAAAAGCCAGCCACAAACCCACCGCAGCCAATCCAGCAGCCTGAGGATAAAAACAAATGTTCAATTCAGACACCGAGCTTCTTTTCCCATCTCGCATTATCCCAGAATTATGTACGCTTCGTGGTGAGACCTGGCATAATTTAATAGATGCGGTCGCCCCTAAAGACCCAGGGGGGATTGAATATTCAGCGTTTGTTTTGGTGATGGCACGTATGTGTGGATGTGTGACATGTACTGCCGATTTGTACCGGGCGATGCGTGGATGCACGCAATGCGCCAGGCAAACCATTCGCAGATTTCGCGGGGATGACCAGGAGCTCGTCTCTCTTTTTACGCAAGCCCAAGAAGAGATCAGCAATAATGTGAAGAAAACAAGAAAAATGAGCGAAAAATAAGAACATGGCAAATATTCAACTCACAAAAGAAAATGTTATAAGCGCTTTACGAAAGATTCAAGATCCTGAGCTGCACAAAGATCTGGTCTCTTTAAATATGGTTCGCGATGTTGAAATTCGCGGAGATCGGGTGAGCTTGATGATAGTACTGACGACACCAGCTTGCCCTCTCAAGACTGAAATTGAAAACGATGTCAGGCGAGCGATAATGGCGTTAGGAGCAAAATCCGTTGATATTAAGGTCGATGCCAGCGTTCCTGCGGATGGTAAAGTGCGTGGCTTATTATCTCTGCCAGTCAAAAACATGGTGGCAATTGCTTCCGGAAAAGGCGGCGTAGGGAAGAGCACGGTCGCGGTCAACGTAGCTGTGACCTTAGCACAAAGCGGTGCCAGGGTTGGATTGCTTGATGCAGATATCTATGGGCCGAATATTCCGATCATGATGGGCGTCGATCAGCTACCAGCGCCGCAAAATGAGAAACTTATCCCTGCCGAAGCATATGGGGTAAAAATGATGTCCATTGGGTTCCTCGTTAACCCTGGCCAACCGCTTATCTGGCGGGGACCGATGCTGCATTCCGCCATCAGGCAGTTTTTGGCCGACGTCGTTTGGGGCGACCTGGATTATATGATTATCGATCTACCCCCAGGAACAGGCGATGCCCAACTGAGCCTGGCGCAATCGATTCCATTGAGCGGAGGTGTGATCGTAACAACCCCACAGCAAGTTTCTATCGAAGATGCCAGTCGAGGGTTGGCGATGTTCACCGAGTTAAAGGTTCCCGTTTTGGGTGTTATAGAGAATATGAGCTATCTGGAATTGCCGGATGGCAATAAAATAGAGGTTTTTGGTAAAGGTGGTGGGGCTCAGTTAGCAAAAATGGCAAAAGTTCCTCTTTTAGGAACTATTCCTTTAGATCCCGAAATTCGTGCTGGTGGTGACCAGGGCCGGCCGGTGGTTATCTCTAAGCCAGATTCACCCTCGGCGAAGGCGTTGCAATCAATTACCGAGAAAATTGCTGCACTTCTGAGTGTGGCTGCATTACAGTAAGTCATTCTATCCAATCGTCAGTACAAAAATCTACAGGTGTTATAATTTTTGCTTATGGATAATCCAATCGTTGTTGGTGTGCGATTTTCAAAGGTAGGAAAAATATATCATTTCGACGGCACTCAATTGCCAGAAATAAAAACTGGTGATCACGTTGTCGTTGAAACGAGTCGTGGTTGGCAGTTGGGGCAGGTTGCTCAAGTCCCTGTCGACCAACTTGATTCACCTGGAGAAGCTCTAAAACCAATCGACCGGGTTGCCACCCCACGTGACCTGGTTACTCGCCAGGTTTGGCGAAGTAAAGAAGAAGATGTCATTACGACTTGCCGGAAAAGGGTCAGTGAGATCAATATTGGCGGAGTCAAAGTACTGGCAGCCGAATACAGCTTCGATGGCTCGAGACTCGCTATTATGTATAGTAGTGAAAATGAAGAAAAAACCAATTTGAAGTCCCTCCGCCAAGATATGCAAAGAGCATTTAACCCGGCTCAGGTTGAGCTTCGACAAATTGGTCCCCGAGACGTAGCAAAAATGCTGGGTGGCATGGGTGCGTGTGGCCTTGAAACTCGTTGCTGCACGAAATTTTTAACCGACTTCAGTTCAATATCCATCCGAATGGCAAAGGAACAGGGAATTTCCTTAACACCATCGGAGATAACCGGAATGTGTGGGCGGCTGCGTTGCTGTTTGATTTACGAATATGAACAGTATAGGGCAGCCCGTCAGGGAATGCCTAAGCGCAACAAACGCGTCATTACGCCTTTGGGAGAAGGAAGAGTTGTGGATTACGTACCTTTAAGAGAAGCTGTGATCGTTGAAATTCCTGAGGTTGGTGAAAAGGAGTTCTCTAAAGACGATCTGCAACCGCTTGAAGAGCTAGAGGCGTTTAAAAAGAAAGCTGAAACCCCATGCAAACAAACTGATGGTGGATGTGATTGCCAAAATGGAGAAAAAAATAAGTAATGACCCTTACATCTGAAGATTGGGATGGACCCAGGAGGATTTTGGTGATCCTGGCCCATCCCGACGATCCTGAGTTTTTTTGTGGTGCAACAATCGCCCGGTGGACATCCACCGGGCATATTGTGAGTTATTGCCTGTTAACGAGAGGCGATAAAGGTGAAAAAGACTTCTCTTTGACAACAGAAGACGTAGCTCGAAAAAGGGAGATTGAACAAAAAGCAGCTGCTAACGTCTTGCATGTCGAGTCCATCCGCTTCTTGAATGAGCCAGATGGTTACCTGGTGCCAGATGTCCGCTTGCGAAGAGAGGTTGTCAGGGTAATCAGGCAAGAAAAGCCAGACATCGTTGTCACTTGTGATCCAACTAATATTTTTCCGAACGGAACAGGAATTAATCACCCTGACCACCGTGCTGCTGGTCAAGTTGTTGTCGATGCGGTTTTTCCTGCTGCAGGCAACGATTTCTTTTTCCCAGACCTGCTGATAATGGAAGGATTAGCCCCTCACCAGGTTAAGGAAGTGTGGATGAGTGTGACTTCACAGCCAAATACGATCCTGGATGTTTCCCAATATTATGGACAGAAAATTCAAGCACTAAAAGAACATAAAAGCCAGATCGGAGATCCCATAGAATTCGAAAAGCGGATGCTTTCGCGGCGTGTGGAAGAAAGCAAGGAAGATGCTCCTAAGATTCGAAGAGCGATTCTTTAGAATTAAATACGGATAAGAAAATGTACAATCAAATCCTTGAGGAAGCCGAATCTTTATTTGATTACACCCGAAGGTTACGCCGGGATATCCACATGCATCCCGAAATCGGTTTTGAGGAAGTTCGAACGGCCAGAATAATCGAAGGCGAGCTGAATAAATTGGGATTGGAAATCCGAGGGGGGGTCGGGAAGACTGGAAGTCTTGGGAATTATTGAGGGCAAAAAATCTGGCCCAGTGGTCCTGCTTCGTTTTGATATGGATGCCTTACCGGTTAACGAAGAGAATGAGATCGAATACGCTTCGCAAAATATCGGCAAGATGCACGCTTGCGGACATGATGGGCACGTGGCAATTGGACTAACGGTCGCAAAGATGCTTGTGAATCATCGCGATGAGCTTCATGGAACCATCAAACTGATGTTCCAGCCCGCGGAAGAAGGTTTAGGCGGCGCAGAAGCTATGATCGCCGACGGGTTGTTTGACGATCCCCATCCGGATATTGCTTTGGCATTGCACATCTGGAATGAAAAACCGGTTGGGTGGATCGGAGTTGCACCTGGACCTGTTATGGCGGCCTCGGAAATATTCAGAATAAGAATTAAAGGCAAGGGCGGCCATGGCGCCTTACCTCATCAAACGGTCGATCCGATTGTGGCATCAGCTCAAATCATCAGCAGCATACAGACTCTCGTATCACGCAACATTTCTCCTTTAAAATCGGGGGTCGTCAGTGTAACCAAGATTAGCGGGGGTGAAACCTTCAATGTGATTCCACCATATGTAGACCTTCAGGGAACGATCCGGACATTTGAAAGTGACGTTCGCCAGGTGATCATCGATCGATTGAAGCAGCTTGTTGAAAATATGGCCTCCGCCATGGGCTGCCAGGCTGAAATTGAAATTAAAATGCTAACACCGGCGGTGGTTAACGACCAACCGGTTGCAGATAACTTAAAATCTCTTTTTCAACAGGCGTACCCGGATGATTTTATCGACACCAGTTATAAAACCATGGGGTCAGAGGATATGGCTTTCGTTCTTAGAAAGATTCCAGGTTGCTATTTTATGGTCGGATCGGCTAATCCAGAAAAGGGATTAGCATATGGTCATCACCATCCACGCTTTAATTTTGATGAAGGTATATTACCCAAGGCCAGCGCCTTGATGACGCTGGCTGCAATCAGCCATTTGTCCGTTTAGCCTTTCAAATTAAGAAAACCCTAATTTATATTCTCAAAACCTGCTTGACTCGCTCAAAGGGGCGTGCTATACTTTATTCATCTGATTGATCAGATTAATATGATTAATTAGCAGATAGCATATGATGCTTAAAGAAAAAGTATCCTCCCAAATCCTTTCTGAATTTATGCAATTTCTGGCAAATCTTGACGGAAGCAAGGCAGAGAAGCTGCCTGCATTGCCAGCGCTCAGCCGCCAATTAGGAATCAGTGTGGGAAGTTTGCGCGAGCAGCTCGAAGTTGCCCGAGCCTTGGGGTTAGTCGAGGTTCGCCCGCATCGTGGAATCCGGCGACTGCCATATTCATTTTATGAGTTCGATTAAACAGAGTATGGCGTATTCATTATTAATCGACCCTAATAGTTTCCAGTATTATGCAGACCTGCGCAGTCACGTCGAAGCAACTTACTGGGAGCTAGCAGCCAGCCGGTTGCAACCTGAGGATATCCGGGCGATGTATGCCATGATTGAGCGTGCCGAAAAAAAGCTTCACGGAGAACCAATTCAAATCCCCCAAGGTGAACACAAGGAACTACACCTGATGATTTACAAGCGTTTGGGGAATCCCTTTGTTATTGGCCTTCTGGAGGCGTATTGGGAAATGTATGAAGCAGTTGGCTTGAATGTGTACACTGATTACCGGTACCTGGATAATGTGTGGCTGTACCATCGCCATATGGTGGATGCAATTTGCGAGGGGGATTTGGAAAAAGGCAAAAAGCTTTTGGTTGAACATTTCAATTTGATTTCTCAAAGATCGGAAACAAGTCTATAAAGAGGAGCAAAATATGATCGGTGAAATGGCTGAATCTTCGACTGCAATCTCAGGAAAAGCTAACGAACGCATCATAAATGATTTCACGATTACTTTCTGCACGATTAATGGCTCAGGCAGCGCAACCGCGAATACGACTATTTTACGAGCTTTGTTCAAGATGGGAATCCCGGTGTCGGGTAAAAATGTGTTTCCGTCAAATATCCAGGGATTGCCAACCTGGTATTCCATTCGGGTTAACAAGAATGGGTTCATCGCCAGGGCAGATGAAACACAAATTGTCGTTGCCATGAACCCCAGCTCTTTCAACGAAGACCTGGCTCGTCTGGTTCCAGGAGGTGCATTTTTTTACGCTGACGACATCAGAACCCCGATTTATCGCAACGATGTAGTACTTTACCCGATGCCTGTCAAACAAATCTCCCGAGATGCCGATGTGCCTAAGAACCTGCGTGACTACATAGCAAATATGGTCTATGTCGGGGTCGTTGCTCAAATCATCGGGATCGATTTGCAGCAAATTTATGATGCGCTTGACGTACATTTCAAGGGTAAGACCAAACCGATCGAATCGAATTATACAGTCGTTAAAACCGCTGCAGAATGGGCACAAGCAAATCTGACGAAGACAGATCCTTATTGGATTGAATCGATGGGTGGAAACGATGGTCTGATCATGTCTGATGGTAATTCCGCGGCAGCATTAGGTGCAATATACGGCGGCGTGCAGTTCGCAGCCTGGTATCCAATCACACCGGCATCGAGCCTGGCTGAAACCCTGCATGAGTATATCCCCAGGTTGCGTAAGGATCCTGAAAGCGGAAAAGATACCTGCGTCATCGTCCAGGCTGAAGATGAGATAGCAGCTATTGGAATGGCTACCGGGGCTGGGTGGGCTGGGTTACGCTCAATGACATCCACCTCGGGACCAGGTTTCAGTCTGATGACCGAATATGCCGGCCTGGCGTATTTTGCAGAGATACCGGTTGTGCTTTGGGATGTCCAACGAATGGGGCCAAGCACAGGTCTGCCAACCCGAACGGCCCAGGGCGATTTAACCATGGCCAGTTTTCTCGGACATGGCGATACGCATTACATCATTTTAATACCGGCTACAGTCAATGAATGCTTTGAATTTGGCTGGAAAGCGTTTGACCTGGCTGAACATCTTCAAACACCAGTGATTGTGCTGAGTGACCTGGACCTGGGGATGAACCAATGGATCTCACCGAGATTTGCTTACCCTGCTGCTGAAATGGATCGCGGCAAGGTACTCTGGGAAGGCGATCTTGATAAACTGAATGGCGAGTGGGGGCGCTATCATGATGTCGATGGAGATGGGATCACTTACCGAACGGTCATGGGGAATATGCACCCATCTGCCGCATATTTCACCCGCGGTACCGGTCACGATGATTTTGCACATTATTCTGAAGAACCTGAGAATTGGGAACTCAACCTGACGAGGCTTAAGCACAAGTTAGAAGAAGCAAAGACAATTGTTCCTGCTCCGGTCGTCGAACAAGATGGTGACGTTGAAATTGGGATCATCACAATGGGTAGTGCTGAATCAGCAGTGAACGAAGCCAGATTTATGATGCAAAGCGCCGGCTTCAAGACCGATTATCTCAGGGTGAAAGCGCTGCCATTTTCACCTCAAGTATTTGACTTTGTAAAGAAACATCGTAAAAATTACGTCGTTGAGCTTAATCAGGATGGCCAATTACATCAGTTGCTTACCCTGGCAATTACCGAATGCAGCAGCCAGAATCTAACCTCAATTGCACATTCTGACGGCCTTCCCCTTACAGCCAAATGGGTAATGGAACAAATCCTGAAAGAAGAGGAGAAATAACTATGGTCGATCAGGTAATATTAAACAGACAATCACTCAATGCAGCCGGATTAAGTAAGACAGACTATAAGGGATTACCCAGCACACTGTGCGCGGGCTGTGGCCACAATTCAATTGCTAACCAGATCGTTGCAGCTTGTTACGACCTGGATATCGTCCCGGAGAAGGTTGTTAAATTTAGTGGGATCGGGTGTTCCAGTAAAAGCCCAACCTATTTTCTAAACCGTTCATTCGGATTTAATGGATTACACGGCCGGATGCCATCTCTGGCGTTAGGGGCAATGTTTGCCGATATAACCGTGAAAGGTGTTGGTATCAGCGGCGATGGCGATACGGCGAGCATTGGCCTGGGCCAGTTTAAACACCTGATCAGGCGCAATTTGCCGATGGTGTACATTGTGGAAAATAACGGCGTTTATGGATTGACCAAAGGCCAATTCTCAGCAACCGCTGAGAAGGGTTTGATGTTAAAGAAACAAGGAACCAATCCTTACTTGCCAGTTGATATCGCGATGGAGGCATTGGTTGGGAATGCAAGCTTCGTAGCCAGATCCTTTGCAGGAGATCCCAAGCAGGTGCGGGAGCTGATCAAGGCGGCATTTAGCCACAACGGGATTGCGGTCCTGGATATTATCAGCCCTTGCGTCACCTTTCACAATCAGGATAATACTTACCATTCATATAATTGGGGAAAGGACCACGAAGCGCCTTTACACGAAATTTCGTACGTACCGCCAAAAGACGAAATAACCATTGAGGATTTTGAAGAGGGTACCACCCGCGAGGTCACCCTTCATAATGGATCTGTGGTGATATTGAAAAAATTGGAAAAGGACTATGATCCGACCGTTCGTTGGCAAGCTCTTAAAATGTTAGAAGAGGCCGAAGCAAACAATTGGTTGGTGACCGGTTTGATTTATGTCAGCCCAAACGAACCGACGATTTTTGATATGTATGATATGCCGGATATGCCCTTGAACCGGATGAAGAATGCACAATTAAGACCGTCGCAGAAAAGCCTGGATGATCTCAACAATTCGTTGGCTTAAAGCTTTCAGATTCGACTGCCTACAGTATGGAGAAAAGCGAAATTTGGTAACTGGCGGTCGCCAACAGGAAATCCAGAAATCAAAACGATTTGTTGGCCTGGTCGAAGCGAGGTGGAAGAAATGATTCCTGATTCGACAATCGCTAACATTTCTTCCATGGTAGAAGCGTAGGGTACCAAAAAGGGAGTTACTCCCCAATATAGGCCCATTCGTTGAAATGTTTTTTCATCAGGTGTAAAAGCCAGGATGGGAACACGCGGCCTGGCTTTTGCCATTAACAAGCTGGTTTGACCGGTGTGGGTAAATACAGCTATCGCGGTCACATTACGGTCGTGGGCCAATTCACGGGCTGCGCGAGTTATTGCAATGGAATCATCTTGTGAATCTTCATCGATTGCGCCTCCAGGATTACCCCATTCTTTGAAATGCTTTTCGGCTTCGCACACAATTGAATCCATCATCTGAATGCTTTCTAATGGATATTTCCCTGATGCGGTCTCTCCTGAAAGCATAACTGCATCGGTTCCATCAAAAATTGCGTTTGCTACGTCTGATGCTTCAGCTCGGGTTGGTCGCGGATTATTGATCATGGAATCGAGCATCTGGGTCGCAGTAATGACAATTTTTGCTTTGTGATTCGCGGCACGAATGATCTTTTTCTGGGCGATTGGGACTATAGAAGGAGACACCTCAACCCCCAGGTCGCCCCTGGCAACCATGACGCCATCTGCTACATCCAGGATGGCGTCCAGATTCTCCAATGCTTCAGGACGTTCGAGTTTGGCAATAATCGGGGTGTCGCTTCGTTGAGGAGATAACTTGTGGATCGTTTGGCGGACCCGATCGATATCACTTGCCGTGCATACGAATGAAATAGCAACAGCATCAATCCCTTGTTGAAGGCCGAATTCAAGATCTTCCTTATCTTTTTCAGTGAACCCTGGAATAGTTAAGTGGGCCCCAGGTAAATTCACGCCTTTATGCGAGCTGAGGTTACCGCCCAAGACAACCTTGGTGTCAATTTCCACACCGTTAATTGAGGACACTTCGAGCTCCAGATTACCGTCATCAAGCAATATATGACTCCCAGGCTTGACGACTTTTTCCAGGTCTGGAAATTCAAAATGAATGATGATGGGACCATCGTTAATTGAAGAAGATGTTTTTTCGGTAGGAGTTAGGATGACAGTCTGGCCAGCTTCTAGCAAAATGCTTCCTCCAGGAATGATTCCAACCCGCAATTTGGGTCCTTGCAAATCCTGAAGAATGGTGATAGGTTTCCCAGTCTTTTTTGAGAGGCTGCGCACTAACGAGATGATTTTTGCATGGTCTTCATGCGTGCCATGAGAAAAATTCAACCTGGCGACATCTAAGCCTGCATCAATCAGCTTTCGCAGAGTTTTTTCATCGCTGCAGCTTGGTCCGATAGTAGCTACGATCTTGGCAAATCGATCCATGGATGATCCCTAAACCTCTCTACCTGTTCAGCGCATCTTTTATGCGCGGAAGCGCCCAGTCAATTTGCTCGCGGGTGATGATGAGCGGAGGCGCCAGACGAATGATATTTGCGTGAGTTTCCTTTGCCAGAATCCCTTTTTCCTGAAGCGCCTCACAGAACCGCCGGGCTCCACCTGCTTCAGGCTTTAATTCTATTCCGATTAGAAGACCTTTACCGCGGACTTCTTTCACATGTGGTGAAGGAATTTCAGCCAATTGGTCCATGAAATATTCGCCCATCAAGGCCGCGTTTTCGATCATTTTTTCATCGATGATCGCGTTGATTGCGGCCCTGCCAACGGCTGCGGCTAAGGGATTACCGCCAAAAGTTGATCCATGTTCTCCCGGTCGAAACAAGGACAGGAGGGGTTTATCTGCCAGGATTGCTGATATTGGCAAGAAACCACCTGATAGGGCTTTGCCGATAATTGTTATCTGCGGTCGCACATTCTCGTGTTGGCAGGCAAACAACCTGCCGGTTCTGCCCAACCCAGTTTGGATTTCATCTGCGATGAAGAGAACGTTATGTTTATGGCAAATGGCGTCAACTTGTGACAAGTAACCTTCTGGAGGAATGATGACACCACCTTCTCCCTGGATCGGTTCAATCAGAACCGCGGCGGTGTTTTCATTGATCGCTTGTTCAATTTTTGCCGGATTGGCATAAGGCACGAGCACAAACCCTGGAGTGAAGGGGCCAAAGTCATTTCGATAAAATGATTCGGAGGACATCGTCACTGCTGTCACCGTCCGGCCATGGAAATTTCCCTCAGCGACGATAATCTCAGCTTTATAGCGGGGGACCTTTTTTATTGTATAGGCCCATTTGCGAGCTAATTTAATGGCTGTCTCAACACCTTCAACGCCGCTATTCATCGGGAGAGACATTTCATACCCGCTAATTCTTGAGAGGTCCTCATAGAATAGCGGAAGTTGATCGTTACGAAAAGCGCGCGATGTAAGAGTTAGCTTAGCAGATTGGTCCAATAAGGCCTTGAGGATGCGAGGATGAACGTGCCCTTGATTTAATGCTGAATAAGCGCTCAGGCAATCAAGATAACGGTTTCCGTCAATGTCATATACCCAAACTCCTTGCCCGCGGGTGAGGACAACGTCTAACGGGGCATAATTATTGGCGCCATACTGCTTTTCTAATTCAATATAATCGGCGCTTTTCATTTCATACTCCCAATACCTCGAGGATAATTGCTTTTTGGGCGTGCATTCTGTTGTGAGCCTGGGGGAAAAGTAGAGAATGCGGTCCGTCGGCGACTTCGTCGGTAATTTCCTGGCCACGATGAGCCGGCAAACAATGGAGAACTACTGCTTCCGGATCTGCTTCATCGACCAGCTTCGAATTTACCTGGTACGGTTGGAAAATTTCTTCGCGCTTATGGGTTTCATCTTCCTGCCCCATACTAGTCCATGTATCGGTGTATATGACATTGGCACCTTGGACGGCATCATGAGGGTCACGTAATAGATGGATCTTTGAGCCGCTGTCCTTTGCCAATGATTGGCCAATTCTTAGCGCTTCGGGTGACAAATCATAACCTTCAGGGCTGGCCAGAGTAAAATTGGCGCCGAATTTGGCGCAAACGTGCAGCAGTGAAACCGCAACGTTATTTCCATCACCGATGAAGGTGACATTCAAGTCTTTAAGCTGCCCAAAATGCTCATAAATCGTCAAGGCATCAGCCATACCCTGGCAGGGGTGGTTATAGTCACTCAGTCCATTGATAACTGGAACGTTGGCCCAACGCGCAAGCTCAACAACGTGATTGTGGGCGAAAACACGAGCCATGATGGCATCTACGTATCCGGAAAGAACGCGAGCGACATCTGCAATGGATTCCCTCTGGCCTAGCCCAATTTCATTTGGAGAAAGATAAAGAGCATCTCCACCAAGTTGTCGCATAGCCATATCAAAACTCACCCGAGTCCGCAAACTGGGTTTTTGGAAAATCATTGCAAGCACTTTTCCTTTGAGAACCGCAACATTTCCTCCAGTTGTTCGTTCTTTCTTTAGACGGATGGCAAGATCAAGCATTCTCTGAAGTTGACTGGGTGAATAATCATTGATGGCAATAAAATCTTTTTTCATTTTTGCTCCCTAAAATCTTTCGTGTTCATTTGATCAGGTATATTATAGCCGCTAAGTTGATTTATATCTCACTGGGAAGGAAACTAAAGGATTTAGGTGATTTTGACCCGGACAATGAGATTGTCATGAAAAGTAATGTGCCCTTTAGGCCTGAAAATATTAAATATCTGGAAGGTTTTAATATTTCAGTGAAACTATTCCTGATAATTTGGTTTAATTAATCAATGCATAATTCCATGTTATGATTAATTAATCCTTAGTGAATCTGTTCCTTGATATCGGAAACCGAATTATTTCGTTTATTATAATTTAACCTGTACTTTATCCTAAATTAATTTTTTGGTTCTTGGTGATTGATTATTTGCTTTTAATTTTTTTTTTTGCTGATATGTCATTTTGGTGAATCCCGTAATGAATTTCCGCGAATTCATACCAAATCGGGCACATTAATTGCAAATCAAGCATGATGAGTTAGTTCGGCAATGTATGCAATAAAACAAAATGTATCCATAAAACAGAATTCGATGAAGAAACGAATTTTGATCGTAGATAATGAAGTAACTGCAGGTGGCACGCTAGCCGATACTTTATCGACACAAGGCTAAGAAGTGACCACAGCCCAGAATAATAGAACCGGGTTGCAATTACTCTCCCAGTCATTCGACCTGGTAATTCTGGACATTAAAACGCCGAGGGTGAACGGAATAGATGTGCTGAAAAAAGCAGTACAACGATCGCCCGACGCTCAAATCATCGTCTTAACGGCTTTTCCGTCGATTGATACTGCAATTGCAGCCTTACGTGCAAAAACCGGGGCATGGCGCACAGTTAAACCGGAGTAAGCCGCACACCCAAACCGGAGCAAGGCGCACACCTAAACCGGAGTAAGTCGCACACATTTAGAAAAAGTGGGGACAAGAGAAAAGCGCTGGTTAATCCAAAATATGGCATGCTACTTCCTAAGAAAACAAGGAGATAGTGATGCCCCAGGAGCGATTAACCATGCGAAAAATCAAAGAAATTTTGCGTTTGAAACATGAAGCAGGCCTATCCAACCGAGCCATAGCCGGGGCTTGCAACATCTCCAACAGCACAGTTGGGGAGTATTTGCGTCGAGCGGAGGCAGCGGGGATCGGTTGGCCGTTGGGAGAGCTGAGTGAAGACGAGATATACCAGAAGATGTTTGGGGAAGCAACGCCATTGCCAGAAAAAGCCAAGCCGCTGCCGGATTGGGAAGAGGTGCGAAAAGAATTACGCAAAAAGGGGGTCACATTACACCTGATTTGGATTGAATATATTGAGAAATATCCGGATGGCTACAAACACTCCCAATTCGAAGAATATTATCGACGCTGGAAGAAAACTCATGGTGAACCCAGCATGCATCATACCCACGTGGGCGGCGAACGCATGCAGGTGGATTATGCCGGTCTGAAAATGCAGGTAACCAACCCAGAAACGGGTAAGGTCAGCCCGGTTTCGGTATTTGTGGCAGAACTGCCAGCCAGCAACTATATTTATGCTGAAGCCCAGTCCAGCGAGAACCAATGCAACTGGAATAATGGACACGTTAGGGCGATTGAATTTTTTGGAGGTTATATGTGTAATCGTAAAGAACGGATTTTCAGACGACTTGACATTGGCCAGGGAACTGGTTAAACTGAGTTTGCCCAAAGGAAGCGGGAGAAGGCCATGATCCGTTTTATGTTCTTCTCTCGTTTTCATTCTGGAAAAGAATGGATCTACACGAGATATAGTGATCAACCGATCGTTCCTTTCTCTGTTGTAGTAGCCTGGGGTTTCCCCAGAGCGGCGTCTGCGTAGAGCATGTCCAGATTCTGGCAAACCGAAGTATATTGATCGTGAACAGTCTGGCTGGCAATACGCGCATAGACCAAGGTCATGGTCATCGAGCGATGTCCAAGCAAGGCAGCGATAGCTTCCAGGGTCATCCCCCGGTTAATCGCCTGGGTAGCCAGCGTATGTCTGAGCCGATGGGGGGAAACCGCTTCGGCGATGCCCGCTGCGCGAGCAGCCCGTTTCACGGCCTCATCGACCCGTCCTAGACTTACCCGCTTTCCGTGGCTGATAAAGAGATCATTCGTCCGCAGGTTCTGGCCCCGTTGGGCGACCCATTCATCCAACAACTGCTTGACCTCTGGGTGCAGCGGCACATAACGATCGTTATGCAACTTGCCCAGGGGAACGCGCAGCCAGTAACCATCCCCAATCCGAACCACGCTGTCCATCTGTAACCCAATGAATTCCCCTTTACGCAACCCGGTGCGCAGTAATATTTCCACACACACTCGGGTGAACAAATCCTGGGAAGTGCGGGCGGCATGTAACAAGGCAGCTGCCTTGGGATCATCCAAGAAGCGCGGTAAAGGTTGGTCGGGTATAGGTAAATCTCGGGCAAAAACCAGCAGGCGTTCGGGAACTTCAGGCCAATCCCATTCCTGAAGGGTTTGGAAAAAGCAACGTAAGCTGCTCAAGGTGCTTTTTCGTGTGTGGCGGTGATACGCCTTTCCCGTGAGACAGGTGGTGTCCTGCAACCAGCGTTTGAAGTCCTCGATATGGATGCGCGTGATCTGGCGCAGGCAGTGGACTTCCGGGTAGGCTTGCGCCAGCCAGGCAAAGAAACGTCGTAGATAGCCTTCGTTGTTCTTCACAGTATCCACAGAACGCGCGGTGTCTAGTTGGTCCAAATAACGCCAGACCACCTCGCTGATAGGCTGAGGGATCTCAGCCCACAGGACCTCCAGGGAGCGAGCAGGATGAGGGGTGTACCGCCGACCCAGTTGGGGAAGGATCCCGGCATGATAGAGCAGCACCCGGATGCGATAGAGGTGTTGGCTGTAGGTCCGTAGGGAAAATGAAAACCCCTGGGGAAGGTGGAGAGTACGCAAGTCCTGTTCAAAGGCCTTGATATCGTCCTGGTCCAGCTCTTCGATTGCTCTCCCCGCATAGGCCATGACGTGGAAAAGCAGGTGGAGGGTAGGCCCTAGAACCTCCGGACTATAACCTAACTGCCGACCCAGCTGATCCAGCCGGGTGTAGACTTGAGCATACAGATACCGTTTACCAACAGTAGCCAATTGGGGTCGCGCCGTGAGCAGGTAAAGCAAAGTAGGCTGGAGGTAGTGCTTTAGGAACAGGAAACTAGCAAAGTATTTTAGACTCCTGTGCAACCCGAGCTGCTCTTCCAGCGGAGCTTGCCGCCAACTGACCAGGTCTGGGTAACGCTGAAGGAAAGCTCGTGCGGCCCAAGGACGTATTTTCCCATCAAAGACATATCCGGAGCTCAGCTGAAACGCCTGGTATTCCGTGACCAGGTCGTTGCCAACGGTTAACGACAATTAGAATTACCCCCTGACGACAATTAGAAATACCCACCAAGAGGTGGTCGATAGCCGGAGTAAACTACTCCAAAAACATGGAGTAGTGCATGACAGCTAACGACGCCCAGGTGAGGATTATCATGAGAGAACGAAACCAAGGGCATACCCAAGAACAAGCGGCTGCGAAGGCAAACCTGAGCAGCTGTAAGACTGTCAGGAAATATGAACAGTTGGGAAAACTACCGAGTGAACTGAAACAGCCGCGGAGCTATCGCACTCGGACCGACCCATTTGAAGCGGAATGGGACGAACTGGAAAAGATGTTGAAGGATGCGCCTGAATTGGAAGCCAAGACGCTGTTTGAATGGTTGTGCGAACGGCAGCCGGAGAAATACCAGGAAGGGCAGTTGCGCACCTTGCAACGTCGGGTAAACGAGTGGCGGGTATTGAATGGCAACCCCACCCTCACCCTGGATCAGGTGCACCAGCCGGGTGAAGTACTGCAAACAGATGGGACCTGGATGAATAATCTGGGGATCAGTTTGCAGGGAGAAGCGTTTGAACACCTGGTTATCCATAGCGTACTGCCTTATTCAAATTGGGAATGGGGACGCGTGGTGCAATCAGAATCACTGCTGGCAATCCGGTTGGGACTGCAAAGCGCCTTGATGAAACTGGGACATGTGCCCAAGATCCACCAGACCGATAATACAACGGCCGCCACCCACAACTTGGGACCCAACCAACGTGACCGGAGCCCGGAAGAGCGTGGATTTAACGCCGAATATTTGCAGTTGCTGACGCATTTTGGGATGGAGCCGCGCACGATCCATGTCAACAGCCCCAATGAGAACGGCGACATCGAATCATCGAACGGCGGGTTCAAACGCACTGTCGTACAGCATTTGCTGTTGCGGGGCAGCCGGGATTTTGAGAGTTTGGAAACCTACGAAGCGTTTTTGTGGGGGATCATGGAGCAACGTAATGCCCGGCGTCGGGTAAAGCTAGCCGAAGAGCTGGCCGTGATGCAACCCCTGACGGTAGCTCCCTGGCCTGAGGTGCGGGAGTTGAATGTTCGGGTCGGCTCGAATGGCATCTTGCGGGTCGGTTCGAACGGCTACACCGTACCGAGCGGCTTGAAGAGCAAACGAGTGACCGTGAAGGTGTTCGAATGGCAGATTGAGGTGTGGTATGCCAACCAACGGGTGGAGACCTTGCCCCGCCAGACGGGAGTGCAACATTACAGCATTAACTACCACCACGTGATCGACAGCTTGCTGCGCAAGCCGGGCGGATTTCGCAATTACCGCTACCGAGACGATCTTTTCCCGCGAGCGGTCTTCCGCCAGGCCTGGGAGGCGCTCCAAGCACGTTATTCAGCCCGAAAAGCAGATCTGACCTATCTGCGGATCCTCAAACTGGCGGCAGGCGGGTTGGAGACGGATGTGGCTGCAGCGCTGGAGATGCTTTTGACATCCGGTCAGAACTGGGATGACCAAACCGTGGCCGAATTAGTTCAGCCGACGCCAACAGCGATCCCTGACTTACCAGTCAACCCTGTCAACCTGACCCTCTATGACCAATTCTTGAGCCCGGAGGCACGCCATGTCTCCGCTTGAGACCATTCGAGAGCACTTGCGCACCTTACACATGCCCACCGCTGTACAGGTGGTTGAAGAACTCCTGGCTAGCGCTACCAACGAAAACTGGTCGCCGGAAAAATTCTTGGGCGAACTACTCGAACAGGAGATGGAAGGTCGTCGCCAACGGCGCATCGAACGCCTGCAGGATGCGGCCCATCTGCCGGTCGAAAAGACCCTGGCGACCTTTGACCAGGGGTATCTTCCCTTGCGACTTCGTCGCCTGCTGCCCCAATTATGCACCGGCGAGTTCGTGGACCGCGCCGACAACCTGTTGGTCTTCGGTTTACCCGGCCGTGGGAAAACGCACTTTGTGGCCGCCGTTGGCCACGAACTGGTCAACATCGGCCGCAGTGTCTTCTTCACCCCGACCTACCGCCTGGTGGATAGCCTGCTGCGCGCCAAACGCGACCTGCTCCTCGAACATGAGCTACGCCGCCTCGACCGCTTCGAGGTGCTCATCCTGGATGATATCGGTTATGTTCAGCAATCCCCCGAAGAAATGGAAGTCCTCTTTACCTTGCTAGCCGAGCGATATGAACGCCGCAGTGTGGTCATTACTTCCAACCTGGTTTTCTCCCAATGGGATCAAATCTTCAAAAACCCCATGACCACCGCTGCTGCCATCGACCGCGTCGTCCACCACAGTATCATCGTCGAATTCGGAAAGGAGATGTCCAGCCACAGAGCCGATGAAGCTGCCAAACGTCTTCAGGAGACCCCCTGAAATGTCCCCTGCCATGCTGCCACAGGACTCACCAGCAAAAGCAGGCTATCGAAAAAGGCATACGTTTATATGCCTTCTGTTATGGGCATTTCTAATTGTCGCTGATGGGAATATCTAATTGTCGTTGACAGTGCCAATTTGAGGTGATTGCCAAGGTAGAGTGCGAGGTATGGTTTCAAGCATGGGACCCCGCTTCCGTATTGGGGAAAAGGCATTCCGAAACCTTGAAATACTCGTCTCGCAAGGCTTGATTGGTCAGATGCAGATAAACTCGGGTGGTATTAATACTCTGGTGGCCGGCCTGTTGTTGGAGGGCTTCCAAGGACATACCTGCTTCACGCAACATCGTCAGGCAAGTGTGCCGCAGACGATGACAGGTTAATTCGGGGGTGTGAGCCAATCGACGATGATAGGTGATGATCATATTGAGGCCGGAAACTGAAAGCGGCTGACCGCGCTGGGGACCCTTGAGCACCAAAAAGAGCTGGGGGCAAGTGGTGGAAGGCCGTTCGTCGTGCAGATAATGCTCCAGGATCTGGAAAAACAGCTCTGAGACACAACAAATCCGCTCTCGACCCCCTTTTCCCTGGCGAACCCGGACGGTACGCTTGAGAGCATCCAGATCAGCCAACTCCAGAGCCAGGGCTTCCGACTTACGTAACCCAGCCAAAATCATGAGCAACATCATGGCCTTATCTCGGTAGGCATGCAAGGTGAGCAAAAATTGCTGGATATGTTCCACCGGAACCAATTGGGGAAGGGTGGTCGGGACCCGGATCAAAGGGCTCAGTCGTGGAGCTGTGCCAGGAATATGCCCGCGCAGAACCAGACCCGAGGGAACAGGGTTGCGCTTGACGGGCGGATCATCTCCCATGAGCAGATAGTTATACAACCCAGAGACGGCGCACAGTCGACGTTTAAGGGTGCGCTGGCACATCGGTTGGGAACTTTTTGCCGTTTGGGGATCTACCAGCGGGGGTTGGGTTTGGGATTGCATGAAGCGTAAAACATCGGAGGTTGTAACCTCGACCACGGCTTTATCGACCGTGTTAAAGAAGACTTTCAAGTCATGGGCATAATTGAGCCAGGTATTGGGACGGCAACGGGAGTGAAGAAATTCCAGATATTCATCGGCCCACTCCAGGTTGAGCCAAAGACGATGAAGCTGCCCATTCCGTACTTCACGGTGGAGTTGGTAAGTCATAGCGCACCTCCTTGAGAATGAAACTGACCAAGAATTGTTTTTCTTCGACAGTACCACCAAATGCCAGGTTGAATCAAGGATTACGCATATATTTAACGGTGTGGTACGCATTGTTGTTCCCGACAATTTAAGGACTGGAATTACCAAGCCGAATTATTACGAGCCGGATATCAACCCGGCTTACCAGGAGTTGGCCGAGCATTACCAATTTGCCGTTTTACCAGCCAGGGTTAAAGAAACCTCGCGATAAAGGGGCTGTAGAAAATGGAGTTCAAAATGTCGAGCGGTGGGTCATTGCGCCCCTCAGAAACCGCACCTTTTTTAGCCTGGCTGAGGTGAATCGGGCCATCCAGGAACAGTTAAACAAACTTAATAATAAGGTCATGCTGGCCGTGGGGCGTACTCGGCGGCAGGAATTTGAAGACATTGACCAACCGAATTTGAGACCCATTCCGGAAAAACCTTATGAATATGCCATTCGCAAGACAGCCCGGGTCCATATCGACTACCATGTGGAGTTTGAAAAGCATCTGTATTCCGTTCCACATCGCTTGATTCACCAGGAAGTCGATCTTCGTGCCACAGAACATATGGTGGAGATCTTTTACAAAGGCAAATCCGTTGCGGTACATCCTCGCAGCTTCAAGCCTGGACGTTTTTCAACCCTGCGTGAGCATATGCCGCCCAACCACCTGTTTGTGGACCAGGTCAATGCCAAACAACTCCTGCAATGGGCCGAGGCGGTAGGTCCGCAGACCAGCGCATTGATTAATGCAACTCTAAAATCACGTCCATTCCCCGAACAAGCCTATCGTTCTTGCCTGGGCATCCTCAGTCTGGCAAAAAAGTATCCTCATCCCCAGATTGAACAGGCCTGCCAGGCGGCTCTGGAAGCTAAGACTTTCTCTTACAAAGTCGTTAAAGAAGAATTGGACTGGCTCTCTAAACAACCAGCTTTGCCGATCGCACCGGAAACCCTGCCCGCCCATGCCAATATCCGCGGCCATGAATACTACCATTAAGGAGCCCCATTATGATTTCTCAAACACTGTTGGACAAACTGCTGGAACTACGCCTGACTGCTTTTCGAGAAGGACTGCGAGAACAATCCTCAAATCCTCATTATGCCGATCTCTCTTTCGAGGAACGGCTCCTATTGCTGGTGGATCTGGAATGCACTCACCGTTCCAGCAGCCGTATCCAGCGCCGCTTGAAACTGGCCGATTTTCCCATGCCAGCGACCATTGAAGACCTTGATTTTTCTCCCGAACGTGGGCTGGACCGGCGCATGATTCTGGAATTGGCTCAATGCTGCTGGATCGACAAAGCGCTCAATATTTTGATCTTGGGGGCCACGGGCACTGGAAAATCTTTCCTCGCTTCTGCGTTGGGTGTTGCTTCTTGCCGTTTAGGCTATTCTGTTCGCTATGTGCGGACTTCTCGTTTTTTGCATTCCCTGGCCCAAGCCAGACAGGATGGCTCATACCTCAATTTCCTGCGCTCACTCAATAAAGCCGATGTCTTGATTTTGGACGATTGGATGCGTGACCCGATCCAGCTGTCTGCCGCACAAGATTTGTTGGAAGTTTTTGATGATCGTTTTGGAAAAACAGCCACCCTGATTGTTTCTCAAGTCCCTGTAGCTGATTGGCATCTCCGCTTTCCTGATCCCACTTTAGGGGATGCCATCCTGGATAGAACAATCCACAATGCCTACCGCATATCTTTACTCGGAGATTCTCAAAGAAAGTTACGCGGAAACCGGACCATGCCGCACACCTGATGTACAATATCTTTGACCAGCATTTTCTCTTCCCCCACTGTGCTGCATACTCCGGTTAAGGTGTGCGATTTCACCGGATTTCGCACTTACGCTTGAGAGTTCACGATTACATCCAAAAACCTGCTGCTTCCCATGTCATTTTAGACAGTATAAAAGAAGCCTTCAAAGAAAATAATGGCAATAAGACCTCAGAGAGTGGGCCAGATTATTCCGCAGCGTCGATGTACCTTCAGCGATCTCATCCAATTGTTGAGCTCGATAATGGAATTGTAATCGATGTGAACATGCGCTTGATAAAATGCGCCGGGCATAAAGTGAGCCTGACGCCTGCCGAGAACCGGCTCTTGAGGGTATTTCTCGATCGCGAAGGGCAGGTAGTCGACCATCGTAGGCTGGTTTCACTTGCCCAGGGATATGACGCCAGTCAGGTCGATGCTCCCGCTGTCTTGAGGCCATTAGTGAGCCGGTTACGCCATAAACTTGAGAGGATTCCAGGATGTAACCTTCGGATTATCAATGTCCGCGGCAGTGGATATGTGGCTAAGTGCGAGGATTAACTGCTTGCAAAAATGTAATGAATTCTTGTATACTAATCAATAGAGATTTTTCCCTGAGGGTGCAAAATGGCAGAATTTACACGTTACGAAGTTTATATCTTATTAAATCAGACCAAGCCTTTATGGTTGTGTGGTGTTGATTTAAGTGAGATGGACCTGCGGGGAGTCAACCTTCACGCAGCGGCTTTGGTTGGAGCAATCATGCGAAAATCGTTTATGCGGGGGGCTGATTTACACGAGGCGAACCTTGGTGGTGCGGATTTGCGAGAAGCGAACCTTGTTGGAGCCGACCTGAGAAGAGCCTACCTTAGAGGGGCAAATCTACATGGCGCTGATCTACGTGAAGCTAACATGTCTGAAGCTGATTTGTTTGAAGTGGATTTAAGTGAAACTAATCTGGTTGATGCTAATCTTGGGGGTGCAGACCTGACTAACGCCAACCTGACCAATGCCAATTTATCCGGTTCGAACGCCCCCGATTACAAATTGTTGAGAGCAAAATCGCTTACAGGCACAACCATGCCTGATGGCACGCAGCACGAATAAGAATATTTTGATTGTACTGGGAGAGCGGGGGATGGGATTCGAACCTATGTGTTTCCTGGCTCGATGCTAATAATGCCAATGGCCACAAGAAGGAGGAGCCTGAACCTCCAAGAGGACCTTTTTAAGCGATAGAGAGAGTAATACCCTTTACCGGCGCTTAACCAGCGCTGGTACTTTTAGATATTTTCACCAACTAGCCTAGCGGATCATTTCCATTAATTCCTCAGCTATGATGATTGTTATAATTAACATAGAGATGATAACTAAAAGGTATCTCAGAAATGGATAAAATTGGTTCTAATGGATTGTTTGTAGGAAGGCAATAAGATCTGTCAGATCTTGGTTGCTCATTTGCCAACGCGGCATATCCTGGCTCAAAGCGGATCCATCTACATCTTGTCCTTGTATCACTGCCTTGCCGAAATCATCTAATGTAAACGAACTTTTTCCAGCATCTTTTTGCGCCATTTGCACCAGTGCGTCAATGTAAATAGGGGGGGCATCCATAACCTGCATCATCATGATGTGTTCTCCACCATGCGCTTCTGGGCCATGACAGGAGGTGCAGGTGAGAAAATTTCCCATCATCCCACTCATCGTTGGCTCGCCGGTGTAAGATATCGTATTCCCTTGCAAATCTATTGCTCGAAATTAAACCTGTTCACCATTCTTGACATTTTCAGTGTTAATTGGATTGGCGCTAGACGTGGCATTTGTTGATGGTTTCAAGGGTGTCATTGTTGCCTGTTGGGGTCTGTTAGTGCTCTTTGGACTACCTGCAGTGGTATTATCAGGAGCCTTGTTACATGCCGCCAGGCCTAAGATGATTAGAAGGAATTAAGAGGAAAGGTGACCCCAAGTATATTTCATCGTATTTCTCCCTTTCAAAATGACATTGGCCAATAATAACACTTAAAAAAGATGAAGGCGGAACAGCAATCACTTCTTTGACAAGGCCTTTCAAATGCCGGAAGACTTTTTAAACAGGAACCCTTTAAGTTGGGTCTTCGCAGAAACTCCAGTATCGGTTGAATTTCAAATTACCTGCCTCCTTGGTAAACATCATCAACCCTCCAGCGTCTCACCGGTAAACCTTTTACCCTTATTCCCAGGATTATTCCTAACCAACTGGCCTCATCTGAACCAGCTCTTCGGATAATTCACCTATGTCGGATACAAGAAACTGGAAACGTTGGTTGGCATCAAGCCCCATGTAATCGCGGAATTGGTAGGAATCATTCACCAGCTAATTGAACGGGGCCAGGTCGGCGGTGACAATACTGCCTCCACCTTCTATGGCTGCTCGATCTTTTGTCCTTCAAACCTTGACCGGTTCATTAGTTGCGAGTATTTTGGCGGTGATGTCCATAATCCTCCGTCCAAGATTTGATAGAATCGATTGCATTGGGATCGGCAAGTGCCCATTGGTCTACATCCTTACACTTATCCAGCGGAAATCTCAGGTCTGCAGCGAATAGGGCAGCACGCCTTTCACCCAGCACTTTGCCAGGAGTGTCATTGTCGCCTATCACGATGTTATGGGCAAGAGCCAGGGCAGTTCTCCAAACGGATATCCAACCGCCTTCGCCACGACTGCCTTCTGCAACATATACTCACGTTCCGGGAAAAGCTCATCGATGAGCTTTTTTGCTTTTTTCTGCAGGCGCTTTGGGCCCTTGGCATTGATAGCGGCAACTTCGTGCTGGATTGTGGCCGGGCAGATGAACCCGGCCCTTTTTACGGCTTGAATGCTGATTGCGTACTTCATAGACCTCCTTGCCATCTTAGAAAATTAGAATAGGGTTGGCTGGCGCTTACGCTCCTTGATGGCCAGATTGACGAAGGGGATGTGCCGGTAATTCTCGACATTCTTGATAATCCAGGCTCTTCTTCCAGCATCGAAAAAGCGGTCCTTCTTGGAAAACAATGCCTTAATGCGCTCGAGATCGACTTCGAACTCATCAGGCGGGCCTTTGATCTGAACTTCGAGGACAGAGTAATACATCTCTGCGTTGATCATGCTGTGAACAGGGCTTCTTTGCGGATGTTGTGGGACAGAATTCGAGCTGGCGGTTCACCCACCAGTATCCCTTTAACCGCCGAACCGATGTGCCCGTCGGCAACAGAGGCGGTAAAAAAAGTAGCTTTCATTGTGCAGGTTTCTCGGAGAGCGGTTTGGTCATCTTCGCCTTCCAGGAGATTTTCGTGCCACTGAGTATCGCCTTTCAAATCCACGGAATACAGGCGGAACTCTTCAGCGGCTATGCGGCTGTCCAGGTACTACTCCGCTTTGGATCGCTTGACTGCTTTCCAGTAGTCTTTGCGGGTCTGGATGCTGTCCCTGCTGGGCTGATGATGCGCCTATAGAGAGGGTCGTCGGCTGCCACAGGCTAATCGAACTCGTCGATCCTTATGGAAAGGAGATAAAGCCAGAAGCTGGATGGGTCAATTTTGAGTTGTTATGGTGCAGATTGTGCCATGATTATCGATTTAACTGACATAATCTGATTGGTTGTTTCAACTCTTACCAATTTATCAACACCCTCTGGGTAGCTAGGTAATATTCTCTAATACGGACCTTGTCGGTTTTCTTTCGAGAACTAAGGATTGCCCTTAATGGAGAAAGGGAGGTAAACCCTGTAATCCTTGCTGAAGCTCCAGTTACTGCTGGTCGCGATCACGGTGCCCGATGAATTACGCGCTTCCACTTTCCAATAGTAAACGCCCAATGGATAGGTGCTGTAAGATCCTGGGGTATACGGGGTATAGGACGTATAATCGCAGACAACCTGATCGTAAATGGGTGAAAAATCGGGTTGTTTGCTAACGATCAGCCGGTAGGTCCTGGCGCCTAAAATCTGTGCCCAGGCGAAGGTCGGATCTGCGACCAGACTGGCGCTATTGCCAGGGCCAGTGAGTAGCAAGGGCTCTTGTTTGGTCAGACTGCGGGTTAAGCTGGTCGCGATGATGATGCCAGAAGAGTTGCGCGCTTCTACTTGCCAATAATAGGTGCCGTTCGGAAAAGCATCATAAGAACCTTCCGTAAAAGGAGTGTAACTGTCATAATCAGTAATCACCTGATCGTAGATCGGCGACAAACTGGCCTGTTTACTGATAATCAAGCGGTAGGTTTTGGCACCCACAATCTGGCTCCACTCAAAGGTTGGGTCAACTAACAAACCAGTAGCTCCGTCTACCGGGTTAACCAAAGGCAAGGGTTCCTGTTTGGTCAGACCGCGCGCTGCGCTGGTTACGATGACAATGTCAGATGAATTGCGCGCCTCCACCTGCCAATAATAGGTGCCATTCGGAAAAGCATCATAAGAACCAGCCGTAAATGGGGTATACCTGTTATAGTCCGTGATGACCTGATCGTAAATTGGCGAAAGATCCGCTTCCTTGCTGATGATTAATCGGTAGGTCTTGGCGCCTACGATCTGATTCCATGTAAAAGTTGGATCAACCAATAAACCTGTCACTTCGTCCGCCGGGCTAGTGAGTAGCAGAGCCTCCTGTTTGGTAAAGCTGCGCGCGTCACTGGTGCCAATCACGATACCGCTGCCATTGCGGGCATCCACCCGCCAATAATAGGTGCCATTCGGAAAAGCATCATAAGAACCAGCCGTAAATGGGGTATAGCTGTTATAGTCCGTGAGGACCTGATCATAAATTGGCGATAGATCCGCTTCTTTGCTGATAATTAATCGGTAATCTGCCGCACCCACCATACGTGTCCAACTGAAAGTGGGGTCAGTAACCAATAGTTCCGAAGCTGCAGGCGTTGAAAGAAGGGGAACAGGATCGGTTGCAGTCGGCGGGGAATTCAATGTAAACTTGCGCCAGTAGAAATTTCCGACATTCCCGGCAGCATCCACCCCACTGACCCGCCAATAGTAGGTATTTTCAGCAAGTGCATCCACAGCCGTGATTTGTAGATTATAGGTCAGGTAGGTAGCCACCACGGGTACAAAAGTATTCGACAGGCTTAGCTCTACCTTGTAGTAAGCCGCGCCTTCCACAGCCTGCCACTGCATTGTCGGTTCGGTGATGCTGGCATTAACCCCAGGGCTGACAAGCATTGGGGCCTCCGTATACTTATTGAGGGACCAGCCGCTGCTGGGCGTACCTAAATGCCCATCAGCATCCATGCTGCTCACCCGCCAGTAGTGCAAGCCGTTGCTGATCGAGTGTATTGGCGTGATGCTGGTATTATAGGTGGTGTAGGTGTATTCCACCGGGATAAATGTATTAGAGGTGCTCAATTCCACCTTGTAGTACGCCGCGCCATCTACCGCCAGCCAGGTTAAGGTAGGGATATAGACGTTCTGACCATCAAAGGGGCTGACCAGACTGGGGGCAGGGATATCCTTGGAGAAGGACCAGCCTGTGCTGGGTGTTCCGACGTGCCCGGCGGCATCCACACCGCTCACCCGCCAAAAGTGCGTGCCGTGGGTGATGGTGTTCGTGGGGGTGACGTGGGTATTGTAGGTTATATAGGTATCATCCACAACCAGGAAATTGGAAGAAGTGCTCAGTTCCACCTTAAAGTATGCTGCACCCTGAACGGCCTGCCATTCGAACACCGGTGTAATAAGGTTACTGGCATTCGTAGGGCTGACCAGCACGGGAGCGGGGATGTACTTGGTGAAGTTGACCTTGCTGCTCCACGCACCGGGCAGGTTGGCGTTGTCATACGCACGCACCCGCCAATACAGAGGGATGTTGGTGAAATCGTGGGCGGCGTTGGGCGTCAGGGTAAGGTTAACCGTCTGGCCGCTCCAATAGACCGTGTTAGGGTCGCTTTGAGGTCCAACCTCCACATCGTATTTGGCCGCGCCAGTGGAAGCCAGCCAGGTGAATGTGGGAATGACAATGGTCGAGCCTTCCGCCGGGTTGATGGGCACCGGTGCCAGGGGAATAGCTGTTACAGTTTGAGCACCGAACGCTAAAAAGGCGATCGTAAGCGCAGCAAAAACACTAATAAAACGAAATAAATGCTGGGATTTCATTGCTAACCTCCTTGAAAACAAATCCAACATCCAGACAAATAGGAGGATGATACCTCCCCGCAGTGAGAAAGGGTAAGACTTGGCAATGTTTATTTGTTACATTATAGTGATAAACATCACAAAAAACAACGACCAATCAGGAATCCGAAAGGGCGGTTATATTCAAGTCCGTCAAGAATTTAGCACCCCGACAGTTTGAAAGAAAGAGCTGATCGGCACTCAAAACTCCAGTAGAATGCGTTTTGCGGAAACCATTCTGCAAGGAGAGCCGAAATGCCGTATGATACCTGGAAACGAAAGATTCAGCAAATGCGACCGAAGAAGCGGATTAACCGCGTGACGACGATGGCCTTTTTGATAGCAGGGATCTTTGCGAGCCGTTTGGTGCAATTGGGACGGGTAGTGAGCAAACTGACGGACTTTGGGCAGCCCGGGGAAAATGTCGAAATCACGGGAATGTTCAAGAACCGCCTGAAGGCGAATGGCGCGCACCGGATGATGCTCAACCGGGGAGAGCGCAAGGAGTTTGCTTTCTCACGCCAGATTGAGCGGCAGTGGCCATGTTCCTGGGCATCGACCAGAAGCGCTCGCTGTCACAAATTGCTCAGGAATTGGGGATGTCGGTCAACGCCTTGAAGGACCTGACCAAGCTGCCGGATATCATGGACGCTTACAACGAGCACTTCCTGGAGCTTGGCCACGACCCCCGGCTGAAAGCTACTCAGGCGGCTGTAGTGGATATGCTGCCGGCGGCTGTCAGGCAGCTCAAGTCACTGATTACAGATAATGACACGCCAGCGGGAACCCGGTTGGCAGAGATCAAGGAGTTATTCAGGATGGTTGACGTTAAAGCCCCCAAGGGACAGAATGAGAGGTACGAGCTGGCAGAGTTTCTCAAGGGGCAAAACCTGACACTCAATCAGATCAATATCAATCCGCCCCAAAAACTCCCAAGGCGACAGCGAAAATACGATTGACGCAAATGCTGTAAAGGTACGTGACGTTCCTCGCCCCGAACATCCGGGGTTAGACCCAGGCGACGAGCTTTCTTACGCATAAGGTCAAGGCCGTTGGCCAATACGGTTGTGTAGCGGGGAGCTGAGGCGAAGGGATGCAGGATAATCGCCCCGCTATGGTAGAGCCAGATCCCCTCACGACCATACGCCATCTGGCGCAACGATGCCCTCGAGGGGTCATTTTCCCTCGACCATCAGCGCCATTTTTGCAATATCCTCTGAAGTTGCCGTGTTCCAATTGCTTATGCGGCCTCCATTTCCAGGATCTTCGACCTGACATCGGTATACTGCTTCCAGAAGGGATCGTTGGGTTCAATCGAGGACATCTCCCTTGCTTGCTTGATCACCCGCTCCTTGCAAACCAATAAGGGGGTGTTCAGTTCACGAAACTCGACCAGGCGGCAAATTCCTCGGCGATCCATATTAGCATATCTCGCTGCCTGGAACCAGGGCGGAAATAAGCTTCCAGCACAATCGCATCGTTCTGGTTGATGAACATCTGGACTTCACCCAGGAAAGCCGGGAAGGCGCTGGTGGAAGTGATGCCCCTCTGCTTGCGGAAGATGTCCATAATGTCGAGCTGGGGTAAGTCCTTCAGCTCGGGATCGTGGGTACAGGTAAAGGTCTTTCCGGCGCCGGAAAGACCAGACATGACGATGATCTTTTTCATTTTTTCCCCTCAGTTTTTTTCAATTGAACTATGCGAGGATGAAAATTAGCTGCTATGATAGATTTTGCGCTATAATCAGGAGTAGTCTTGCCTGATCCGCCCCCACTACTGACCCCAAATGTTATGCCGCCTTTCGTCAAAGGCAAGTTTTACTAGAATACGATTTGTTCGATTGGTTTATTTAGAAGGGAGCTAACCACCATGGTAAAGATAGAACGAACCACCATGATCAATGCCCCGGTCGAAAAGGTCTTCGAGTACTTATTGCAGCCAACCAATCTGCCGGAAATTTGGCCCAGCATGGTCGAGGTAAAGGACTTCAAAGATACACCAGAGCACGTCGGAAGTACCTATAACTGGGTATACAAGATGGCTGGCGTGCACTTCAAAGGTGCCAGTGAATGTGTCGAGTTTGTCGCCAACAAGCGCACAGTTACCAACTCCACAGGAGACATCACAAGCACGTTCGATTACACCTTTGAACCGGTAGATGGACAAACCCGTTTAACTCAGAAGACCCAATACATCATTCCAATCCCACTACTGGGCAAGTTAGCTGAGGCCTTCATCCGAAAGCAAAATGAACATGAGGCGGATGTTCTACTGGCCAACCTAAAAGCCAGGATGGAAGGCTGAAACTAACGTAAATAAAGACCTGAAAACGCGGGCGTTGATTTCAATCTGACAGGCAGCATAACATAATTCTCATATGGGCTGCATCTTCGGCGAGAAAGGTGCAGCCTCCTCATTATTGTGTCCTTCCTGGAAAGCATCCCCCTTCTTTCATAGATTTGAATTTATTATTACTAACCACAAGGTGATCCAGCACATCGATATCGAGCATCTTGCCGGCTGCGCAGATCGCCCTGGTGACGACGATGTCCTCATTATTTATATGGAGAATCTATTGACTTCACTCCACCCGATAAGTAGAGTGGAACCAAGGAGGCTTTCCATGAATAGCGATCTATTGACTGAACCAGCGGTCTTATTCAACTTTGTACAGGAGAAAAGCAGAGTCACCAAAGTAACCACCAGCTCACCCCTGGTCAATCACTTCCTGGACCTGCTCCAGATGAGCCGGGCCTATAACACCTGGATCAGCTATGCTCATGACCTGGAGGTATTCTTCCGGGTGGCTGCCAAACCACCCGAGACCATCCTTCGTTCGGATTGTCTCAATTTCATGAAACAACAGGATGAAAGTGGTTGTTCCGGGGCAACGATCAACCGGCGTCTTGCGGCCGTTTCGTCGCTTTTCAATGAGCTTCATCTTCTGGATCCGGATCGCTTTCCTCGCAATCCAGTCCATCCCCGTCAGCGCTATCGAGATCCAAGTCGGGCAGGGCAGAGCCTATACCGCAAACAGGCCCAGCCCATTCCCCAAATCCTCTCTTCCCAGGAATTGCAGACTTTCTGCGCGGCGTTGCCCTGCTGGCGCGATCGCACCCTGGTGATGCTGATGTGGATCAGTTGTTTGCGGGTCAGTGAAGCGGTCAATATTCGCTATCCAGATATCGAATGCAGCCGACGCAGTATTCGTATCCCACTGACCAAGGGCAACAACCCCCGGACGGTCTTCATGGATCCACTTACCTTCAAATCTTTGAACCGATACCTGGATAACGAACGAAAAAACCTGTTTCCAGATGAAGAGCATGTTTTCATTTCGCTCAAAGGTCGGGCCCGAGGTCATCCACTCAGCGTGAACGTCGTTCAAAAGATGCTGGCCTATTACGCCGAGAAATGCCACCTCGATCACCTGCATGCCCATATCTTTCGGCATACGGGTATCACCCAACTTGTTCAACAAGGCATGCCGGAGCCAGCGATTCGCGACATGGTTGGGCATCGCAGCCCCGATTCCCTGCTCCCGTACCTTCATTTGTGCGATCAGTTTGTCGAAAGCGAATTTGAGCGCGCTCAATCCGCATTGGATCTCTCTGTTTGGCTGGAAGGCTCCCTTTTGGGAGGTGCAAAATGATCCTCGGACAGGGCCTGGCACAAACCGATGAGGCAATCATTGCTGAGTACTATCAATTCCTGGCCGACAATGCTCAGCAGGAAAATCCAGAGGTCATCCATAACTTGCAGGGCGGACCCATGGCGATGCTGCGCCGGATTGGCAAACCCATCCCACAATGGACCGATGGCGAGATCCTGTCTTTGTATGCCACCCGCCACAAATCCTGCAGTTATTACTACAGCGCTTTTCTGGCCTTCCTGTTTTTTCGTGGGTACCGGCGCGCCTCCCTTGACCTGCTCGTCCAACTTCCCACCCATCTGGGCCGTCATTATCGCAAAGCGCTCATGCCTTTTCAACAGCGTCTTGCGCAGACCTGCCAGGAATTACATTACTATCCTACCAGAGGAGGCACCGAGCTGAATTTGCTGATTTTTCTTTTGGCTGTGGTTGGGAAACCTTTGGAACAGCTGACCCGGGCAGATTTTGACACTTTTCAGTCCCAATACCAAACCTGGTACCTGCAATCCGGACGCCAAACCTCGGGTCGGCCTGACGCCCGTCTCTTCCGCCTGGAACGCTATCTCGTGCATTGGGAGATCATTCCAGTCGCTCGACACGTTTTTCGCCACGAAGAACACTTCGCCCGCTTGCGGTATGAGCCGATTCGCCAGGCGATCCTGGTCCATATGCAGTGGTGCGACGCGAAATATACCCAGTCCACCATTCACAGCCGCCGGGCCGCCCTGCTCAACTTTTTTCTCTGGCTTCAAGAACAGCACCCAGATTGTGCGCGGCTTGACCAGGTCGATCGTTCTGCCGCTTTGGAATATCTGCTCTTTCTCAAGAACAAGGTAGAGAAAGGGGAATTCTCGCCCAAATACCGCACCGATCTTTACCGCGGGATGCGTCTCTTTTACAATTTCGTGATCGATGAGGGACTGGAAACAGCCCCGAGCCGCAACCCGTTTGGCACAAAGGATACTCCTTCCGACCCCGATCCAGTTCCACGCTACATCCCGGATGACCAGCTGCGCAAGGTGTTGGAATACTGCGGCAAGAACGCCACTCTCAAAGAACGCACCGTGATTATTACCCTGCTCCATACCGGCCTGCGCGCCGTCGAGTTAGCCGCCTTGACCACTTCCAACATTGTTCAGATTCAAGGACGCTGGAAGCTGCATGTCCGGAAAGGCAAAGGTCTGAAAGACCGGGTGATTCCACTCACCCCCGAATGCCTGAGCTGCCTGCAGGCCTGGCAGAAAGAGGGTTGGGAACAGATTGATGAGCATCTTTTCACCCGTTTTGGCCAACCATGGCGGGGTCATGCGAATATTGCCACAATCATCCGCCAGGTGGGCCTCAAGTTGGACATCCAGGGGTTGACCCCGCACCGCTTCCGGCACACCTTCGCCGTGGCTCTGCTCAATTACGGTATCCGTGAATCGGCTCTCCAGAAACTCATGGGGCATGCGACCCTGAATATGACCCTGGAATATGCCCGCATCCTGGATCGCACCGTCGAACAATCCTTTAACAAAGCCATTCAACAGATGCAAAGCAACCAGTTGAGTTGGGTGCCCAGTTTTTTCTCTTCCAAAGATTTCGCCATATTCAGTAAGGCCGATGCGGTGAACTGGATCCGCCTTCCCCACGGCTACTGCCGCCGAAATCCAAAACTCAACTGCGAAAGCGATGTGAAGTGCCTCTTATGCGACCGCTTCCAGGCCTCCATGGACGATCTTTCCCGTCTTCAAGAAATGTACCAGCGCTTCCTTAAATTGGAAATGCCCCTCAAGGCCAACATGGTTCTGGCTCACATCCAATCGCTCCAATCCCGCAGCAATGCCGAGCCATGCAGCCACAGCATCGCTCTCCCGGAGGTATATATCTGATGCACGCCACGGCGCAGTGGATGGGTGCAACGAACATGTTTTGGATGAACCGCTTCTTAAGCAGGATTCCTGCCCGCAGGACGGGACCCTGTCAAGGGCGGTGCAGCCGCTTTTTGGCTGCACCGTCCCGCAGGGATGCGCAGCGCAGCGGAGCACCCTTGATAGGGTGGCCGGAGGGTGGACAATCCCCTGCTCGAAGCGGTTCGTTCTTCTCTTTCTTGTTTCGAAAACGGATCAATGGCTTTTTACCCTTGATTTTTTCTCCATATAACTGGGCTGGGTGAGGTATCTCCCGAAGGATGGTTGTGAGCAACAATGATGGCCGGCGCATTCTCGATCACGGCCTGACGAAAAACCTCGCAGATTCGCACTTGTGACGTATTGACCGAACCCTGGTAGAGTTTGGTCAGGCTTCTCACCCGGTTGCGGGTGTTCATGTTGATCACCTAACCGGCATGATTAAGGACCATGCCGGTCTTGGTAAAAATATATTTACCTGGATTTTACGTCGCCCATTTAATAGAAGAAAGGCACTTTTAGAAAACAACCAAATTTTGAGGCAAAATGAGGGCATTTAACCCGATTTTTCATCATTTTTCAACCAAAATCAACGCTCCTTGAACTAATGTTGCTCCAGTGATTTTGGCCCTTGAAGCGATCTTTCAGCTAATGACGCTGGCATACAATTTGCGTTTGCTGTTCAAGATGGACTTCGTAGGTGAAACAGAATATCGGCAGGAAATCAAGGCTTTTCGGTTGAAGTTCATATTTCTGGCTGGAAAAAATCATTTCAGATGCCCGAATTTGTGAAAGTGGATCACAAAAAATTATGCACTACGGAGAAAATAGTGCTAAACTGAAAACAAAATTGACATTATCACCACCCTTTGAGATGAAAATGTTGGTCGAACTTATTCGACATGGAATTCCGGTTCCTTAATATTGTTTTCGTGGATTGGATGTTTTCGGGAGGAGGCTAAATATAATGACCAAACTCAGGTATTTAACGATTTCAATCATTTTGGTTATCTCACTTTCATTGGCAGGACAATCATTCCACGTGACTGCACGCCCGCTAGCGGCCAGTGCGCCTAATCTGGGCGCAGCGGGAAGTTTCTCTGTCCTGGCAGCCTTGTCGATGAGCGCTGCCGGTGCTGGAACCACCGTAGGAGGCGATCTGGGACTCAGCCCAGGTCTCGAATCCTCGAAAACTGGGCCTTGGACAGTAGGAGGCTCGGAATATTTTGGTCCACTTTCATTAGCCGGGACCGCCGAAACGGATGCCCTGGGTGCTTTCAACAACCTGGCAGGTCAACCTTCCGATGGGACATGGACTGGCAGTACGAGCCCTGTGCCAGGTGTGTGGACCGTTGCCTCCGATACTACGTTTGATGGAACGCTCGCGCTTAATGGCGGCTATGATGATGTCTGGGTTTTCCAGATTGGGCGCGACATGACCTTCTCTGGCTCGGTGGTATTGGGCGGCAATGCACAACCCTGCCATGTGTTTTGGCAGATCGGCCGAGATGCAACCATCGCTGTAGGCAGTACGTTTATTGGAACACTCATTGCATCGCGAGATATCACCCTGGTCTCCGGCGCAAACGTTGATGGACGAATCATATCCCTCACTGGCGCTTTGACCACAGATGGCAACACCATCACCGGTCCGATCTGCGCCTCAGCACCGGCGACGGCTACATCAACTGCCACCTCGACTTCCACTGCGACGGGAACCTCGACCTCCACTGCGACGGGAACCTCGACCTCCACCGCGACGAACCTCCCCGGAGCCGCTACTGCGACGACCCTTCCCGAAGCCGCTACTGCGACGACCCTTCCCGAAGCCGCCACTGCGACGACCCGACCGAGTAACGCCACCACCACCATGACTCCCCAAGCGACAGCTACGCTTTTACCAGTTCTTACCAGTTTGCCGGGTACGGGAGGAGGGCCGATTCCAAACAAAGCTGACCCCCAGATTTGGGTGATCGCCGGCGGCTTCAGCGCCATAGCTTTGTTCTTAGGCTTTCGAGCATATCGCCGCACCTTAAGGCATAAGTAATATCCTCAATGTTGTGCACGCGATGATTAATGGCACTCGCCGCAGTTCGCTCGGTAGCCTGGTGACCGTTCTGGTGATCATGGTAGCGGTTGCGGGATGCGGAAACAAGGAGAAGGAGGAGGCGCTGACCAGGCTTCCCCCGTCTTCAACGCGATCGCTTTCACATACACCGACAGCTCAACCGACTGTTACACCTACTATTCAAGCGACACCCACAATCTTCACGCTAGGGAGGCTCTTTGATCCATCGCTCGACCTGAAGGCTGGGCCAGTTGAGGTGCCGCTCGAGCTGCAGATTCCTTCGCTATCAGTCACTGCCCCAATGCTGGGAGTCGGAATCACTCCGGAAAATGGAATGGATGCTCCCAAAGGTCCGATTGACGACCCAGTTTGGCGGACGGCATTCTGGTATCGCGGCAGTGGTCTCCCAGGTGACCCAGGTACAGCTACAATTGCAGGCCATGTTGACGATCCTCTTGGACGGCCTGAGATCTTTGCTCACCTCCAGAACCTCCATCCCGGCGATCTGATCATCATCCACGTCAAAAATACCACGGTTGACATTCGCTTCACAGTAGTCCAGGTTAAGGTCTACACTTTGCAGGAGTCTTCCGACCCAGCTGTGCTGGCACAAATCTTCGGCATCGGGCCGGTTACCGGCACGGGGCCACAACCAGCACCCGACGGCCTCAGCCACCTGACGCTCATCACCTGCGCTGGAAACATCATAAACGGAGAGTTCGATCACCACACAATCGTTTATGCGGTGCGAAGCTGAGGGTTTTTCCGCGCAATAGTACAGAGGTCGAAGGTTAAAGTTACCGAATTGAAGAAAATGTATTAAGACAGCTGGATTGAAGAGGCGGAGAGAACTATGTCGGAACAAGGGTATATCGAATTCTGTGGATCAAAGACAAAAAATCGAGATACAACTCTTCTGTCAGATACTACCTGGAGAAGGTGCGCAAGCACAATTTGTTTTGTCTGACTGTTCGGGGGGAAATGCCGCGATTGACCGGTCAATAAAAAACCCCTCAATAGCTCTTTCGAGTTGCATAGGACCTTCTTTCTTTGCTGAAATTCTTAAGACAATCGGCGAATAGAGCTTTTTAAGTATTTACCATGTCCGATGAGGTTTTCAGCAAACCTAAGTACGGTATCCTATGCTATTTGAGGGGGGTACTTACCTACAGAGCGGGTGATGGGATTCGAACCCACGAATGGTACCTTGGGAAGGTACTGCCTTACCACTTGGCGACACCCGCTAATATCTTAGTCAATTTTGAAGAGAGCTGATGCTGCGGCTCACGACTAACTTGCAGTTGATTTTTATAAGCTTTCATTCGTATTTTACCAAACAATTGCACAGCCAGGTAGGGAAATCTACTATTAAATTTCAAAGGTGGAAAAGATTATCTAACCATTGAATTGCAAAGCCAAAATTTAGTCCAAAAGGTTGTTTTGCTCGACGCTTGAAGACGTTTATTGAATTTGATTATAGAAGGGAAAAAATGAGTTTTAATTTTCTTTTGCGGAAAATTGGCTGATTTGAAATCCTCGAATTGATGTCAAAAAAGATTTTTGAATAATCGGCTTAAACCACCTCAAGTGTTGCCAGGTTTACGGGAATTGGCGTGTCTCTGGAAATTTACGGATTATCTGAACCATGGTCTGCTTGGACACGGTCGTTGTCCACTGTAATCTTTAGAACATCTCCTGCAACAGCACCAAATCCAGAAATCCAGGGAACAAAGACAACATGGCGGCCATCCAGCGGAAATGCTGGTTCCTTAGCCACAGGAAAGTACCAGAATTTTCTATCGAAAAAGGCTTGTAATCGGGTGGAAGGTTAAGTTTACAACTGAAGAGCAGCGCTGAATACGTACCCGGCTGAATCTCCACAATGGAAAAAGGTAAAGGTACAGGGGAAAACCTTTGCAAAGTATTTGTTATTTAGAGTGTTCAAAGGTTGCTTATTATTTTTAAGATTTCCGATGCAAGAGTTCATCGGTCAATTCGAGTAGAGATTGTCCGCCCTCGTTCTTTACAGGCAAGGCGGCATCGAGTGCCTCAAGCGCCAGGCGGGTCATTTGATTCGCCTTGGCTTTCGTGTAGTCATACGCGCCTTCGTTGGATAATATGTCGACAACCTGCTCAACTTCCATGGCAGTTATCGGGCCTTTAACCCAACGATCATGGAAACGACCGTGTTTTCCCAATGCATATAGAACCGGCAGCGTTTTCTTCCCCGAAACCAGGTCGCTGTCGGTTGATTTACCGGTTTCGCTTTCTTCCCCCCAAATTCCTAACAGGTCATCCTGCACCTGGAATGCCATGCCTAAATAGAAACCAAAATTGCGGAGAGCTGAAATCCTTTCGGCAGTTGTGCTACTAAGCAGCGCCCCGACCTCGGTGCATGCGGCCAGGAGTGCAGCGGTTTTTCCCTCGATCATGGGCCAATAATCATCCAACGTTAATTCACTTCGTGTTTCGTACAAGAGATCTAAATATTGCCCATTTGTAAGTGATATACAGGCCTGGTTCAATAATTGATTTGCTCTTAGGGCGATGAGTGGCGATTTTTCTTCCGCCATTTTTAGCATTGCCAACTGCGCTAAAGTGAACATGGTATCCCCGGTATTAATCGCTTGAGGAATACCCCATTTTGTCCAAATAGTAGGGCGATTACGGCGCAACTCACTTTTGTCTTGAATGTCATCATGGATTAATGAAAAATTGTGAATTAATTCAATTGAGGCCGCTGCAGGAAGGGCAGATTGCCAGGCACTGTCCAATGAGATAGTCGTTAAAAGCAATAGTAAAGGACGGATTCGCTTTCCTTGCGTATCAGGCCCATTGGTTCCGCCTTCCCATCCCAAATGGTAAACTATCATTTTCCTTAATTCTGTTTCATATGATGGCAAAAACTGGTCGACGACTTTTTGCAAATATGATTCGATCGCTGGAAATAACAGATTCTTATAAGACAAAAGTGACATTTTAAACTCTGAGATCATCTTTTTGGACCAAAGGTGTCTGCTTTAATCCGGAAATATCTGCCGCACCTGCTGCAAACATACAAATTCTTATTTCCGATTCGATTTCACGAATCGTATTTATCGTATTTTCTTCGCCTGCGACTGCAGATTTAAGGAATAATCCAGCCATTCCACCAAGGGAGGCTCCCAAGGCAATGCATTTTGCTACGTCAATTCCATCTTTCAAGCCGCCCGACGCGAAAATCAGCATTTCTGGTACAGCTTTTACCACCTGGAGGATAGAGGCAGCTGTGGGAATACCCCAATTGCGAAAGGCTTCAACGACTTTTCGGCCATGTTCGTCTTTCGTGCGGAATTTTTCTACTTGGGACCAGGATGTTCCACCCGCGCCAGCAACATCGATTGCAGCGACCCCCACTGATTTTAATTGGCTTGCGCACGCAGCGGAAATTCCCCAGCCTACTTCTTTCACCACTACCGGAACCGAAAGCAGTTTGCAGACCTGCTCGATCTTTTTTAGCAGGCCGGAGAATCTGGTATTACCTTCCGGCTGCAATGCCTCTTGCAATGCATTAAGATGAAGAATCAATGAGTTCGGCTTCGATCATCTCGACTACCTGCCGGCATTGGTCGATAGTATAGCCATAATTCAATTGGACTGCGCCTAGATTAGCAAAAAGCAGGATCTCAGGGGCAACCTTCCGAATTTTAAATGTATCTGATAATTCCGAATGGACCAATCCTGCTCTTTGGGAACCGACGCCCATCGCGACTCCGGTTAATTGGGCGGCAGTTGCTAACGTTAGGTTAATTTGGCCTGCTTCGGGGGTTCCCCCCGTCATCGATGATATTAATAAAGGAAGCTTGAGTGTCTTGTCAAAGATTTGGATAGATGTATCTATTTTATCCAGATCTAATTCGGGCAATGCCTGGTGGATGAATTGGAATCGATCGAGGCCAGTCGTCAAACCTGAAAGAACATCTTCTTCAAGGTTGATGCGGATGTGGTCGGATTTTCGCGAACTGAGTTGTGAAACTTCTGACATAATTGAGTGTTGTTATTAAGAGTTAGTTGCTGGCAGGGTGATTCTGAATATGGCTTTTTAAAAAACCGAAAACCAGGATAACCTTGACAGATTATATAGTGAAGTTACAATTTATGTATCAAATAGCCAAGCAAAAATCAGGAGGAGCTCGATGGGTGATACTATAGATGACGTCAAGGCAGTCATTGTGGATGTTTTGAAGATTGATGACGAAAATATTGGACCTTCCACTCGCTTCGTTGAAGACCTTAAAGCAGATTCCATGGATCAATTCTTCCTGATTGATGGATTCTGTGACAAGTTTGACATCACGATATCAGACGAAGATGCCAGGCTGATCAAAACAGTTGCCGATGCAGTAGGTTATATCGATAAGCAAAAAACACACTCGTCATAAATAAAAAGGGACGCATTTTTTTTGCGTCTCTTTTTTATTTCCCAATCAATCACCTTAAAAATATTCACCAGATTCGTCGTCCGGTCTCAAGCCAATAAATCCGGAATTTCTTCGGGATGGTGCGCTATCCTGACGCCGGCAGCTTGTAAGGCACGGTTCTTATCTTCGGCCATACCCGATCCGGATTCGATAATGGCTCCAGCATGACCCATCCGCTTGCCAGGTGGCGCAGTCTGCCCGGCGATGAATGCCGCAACAGGTTTTGTCATATTGTTGGCGATATATTCTGCGGCTCTTTCTTCGTCTGAACCGCCGATTTCACCAATGAGCGCAATTTTATCGGTTCTTGGATCGGCCTCGAACATTTCGAGAACGTCTATGAAGCTGGTCCCATTAACCGGATCCCCCCCAATTCCGATACATGTGCTGGTTCCTAGATTAGCTTTCTTCAAAGCATAAAGGACTTCATAGGTCAGGGTTCCTGACCGGGAAACAACCCCTATATTTCCAGAGAACGAAATATCTCCAGGGATGATGCCTACTTTTGCTTCGCCTGGAGTGAGCAGTCCAGGGCAGTTAGGACCAATGAGGCGCGAACCTTTTTGATCAATATAATCTCGAACGCGCATCATATCCTGAACAGCAATCCCTTCGGTAATGCAAACAATCAATGGTATGTTTGCGTCTGCAGCCTCAAAAATGGCATCAGGCGCGTACCGGGCTGGCACAAAAATCACGCTCGTATTCGCTCCTGTAACCTCGACAGCCAGCTTGACGGAATCGAAGACGGGAATTTTCCCATTCATGACCCATTCACCACCTCTTCCAGGGGTAACTCCGGCAACGACGTTGGTTGCGTAAGAAACCATCTGTTGGGTGTGAAATAAACCCTCGTGACCGGTTATGCCTTGGACCAATACACGGGTATTTTTGTTGACCAGGATGCTCATGCGATTTCTCCTTTTGCAGCTTTTACTGCTTTTTGTGCAGCTTCTAATAATGTTTCAGCAGTAATCATCCTGGATTGTGAAAGAAGTTCGCGACCTTCTTCAGCATTTGTGCCGACCAGCCTGACAACCATCGGGACTGTAGGTTTGACGTCTGCCATAGCGGCTAAAATTCCATGGGCAACTTCGTCACACCGGGTTATTCCACCAAAAATATTAAAAAGGACGGCTTTTACATTTCGATCTGAGAGAATTATTCTCAATGCTGCAGCAACTTTTTCTGCTCCCGCGCCGCCACCGATATCAAGAAAATTGGCAGGTTCTCCCCCGGATAACTTGATGATGTCCATTGTAGCCATAGCTAATCCGGCGCCATTGACCATGCATCCAATTTCTCCTTCAAGTTTGATGTATGAAAGACCAAATTTACGCGCTTCAATTTCGGCTGGGGCTTCTGCATCCAGATCACGCATTTCAACCAGGTCTGGATGACGAAAGAGGGCATTGTCATCGATGACCATTTTGGCATCCAACGCTAATAAGCGCTTATCGGTTGTAATCACTAAGGGATTAATCTCAGCTAATGACGCATCGCAGGCAGTGAAAGCGTGCCATAAGCCATTGGTCACTTCTGTGAAATCACGCCAATATTGACGGGGTAGATCAATACTAGTTGCCAGATTCCTTGTCTGATAATCTCTCAGTCCAAGCAGCGGGTCAATCAAAACCTTATGGATCTTCTCTGGCGTAGTTGAAGCTACTTCTTCGATATCGATCCCGCCAGCTGATGAGGCCATTATGACGGGTTTACGTGCGGTACGATCATTGGTAATGCCAAGGTAAATTTCTTCACTGATATTTGCAGCTTCATCTATCAATATTTTCCGAACCGGTAAATTCTTGATTTCCATTCCCAGGATCGCTGCAGCTACGTCTTCTGCTTCTTTCGGTGTTTTTGCAAGTCGGATTCCACCAGCTTTTCCACGACCTCCTACCAGCACTTGAGATTTGATGACGACGCGGGTGTTCAGCTCTTCAGTAATCTGTTTAGCTTCACTTGCAGTAATTGCAACTTTCCCTCGAGGAATTGGAATTCCAAACTTGGCGAAAATCTGTTTGGATTGATATTCGTGTAATTTCATTTATTCTCCCCGAAATCAAAATTGACCTTATGTCAATTAGATTATACCATGCCCATTATAAAATTAGGATTATCATATCTTATTTATCGTAAATGAAGAATCGTTAAAAAAGCTCTGGAGTGTCATCCCCAAAGCTTTCTCAATCGATGCTATGTTTGGCATTACTCGGCGGAATCGCTATCCCTTCAAATAACTCTCGAGCGAATCACGGCTGATGCGATAGGCAGATCCGATTTTCCTGGCTTTCAAATCACCGCTTTGTATTGCCGAGACGACATCTTCCTCTGATACCTTCAGATATGAAGCCACATCAGATGGTGTCATTACGTCCGATAGAGAGGGGCCGGGACCACTGTCTGGAGCAGGTGCAGTCGCGGCAGCATTACCGTTAGTTTGCGGTTTCGATGCGTTGGCGACACCTTGAAGTGATTGAGACAATACATTTCCGATGCCCATACCGGCACCGATTCCGGCTGTCAGGCCGGCACCGCCGCTGGGATTCTGGGCGGCTTCGCGTAATGCATCGGCAGCCTGCAATTGAGTATAGGTTTGCATATCCAGCATACCCATTGATCGCAATTCTTCAGCCGATTTTTCATAAGGTTTCAAACTGCCGATGTAGAATGATTTCATTATCAATCCGATTGCTGCGAAATCATCCTGAACTTTTGCCCTGACGCCAGCACCAAGTTCTTCGATCAATCCGATTAACTCTACAACGCTATGCTTGGCAGCAGTCTCGCCTAGTAGATCCTGAAGCTTTGAAAGCAGCATTGTGCGTAAACGGTTTTCAATATCTGCAGTCCGGTAGACGCCCTGGGAACCAACAACCTGGTTGACAAATTGCAGCGGATCATTCACCTGAAAGCTGTAAGTTCCAAACCCTTGCAACAAAGCAACGCCCAGGCCCATGCCGGGGTTGCGAACGATGATGGGTTGAGGTGTACCCCATTTGCGGTCGACAAATTCACGCATGGATACATAATAAACCTCGGCAATGAAAGGTGTACGATCATTGAAGGCTTTGCCGATGAGATTAACCAGCCCAGGGATGTTTGCAGTGGCGATGGTATGTCGGCCTGGACCAAACACATCCAGCGCATTACCATCACGGACGAAAACAACTCGCTGGGCTTCGCGCACGATCACCTGAGAACCAATTCGCAGGTCGGCAACGCCACTTTCTGGGAAACGATGGACGATCTCATCCACCATTTCATTAGGGTATTCGACAACATCAAAAATTCTAGCCATGTTATTACTCCGTTTATGATTGAATAATTTCGGAGATCTGAAAAGGGGGGAATTGATACCAAACCCTCACTTGACAGGATCGATAATTATTGAGCAGCTTCGCTTCCAATTCCAAGCATTATTTCAGTACGCTTATCAAATGCATCAACACACTGTCGAGCTGCATTAGTCAAGTTGCGTATGGCAGCAGGAAGGCCATCTGATCCGATTGAAGTCTCAATGTTATCAATCGCATGTGTCACTGTATCTTCTAATTGGAGCAGTGAATAATCGTACTGATAGACGTTGGCTAATTCTGCTTCATTGATTTTTATGGCATCAAAGAAACCTGAATATCCATAGGAAGCTGTGCGTACACGATCGATAAACTGGCGTAATTTGATTGCAGAAGATTCCAGATCATCGACATATTCAATATTGCCCTGGCTGATCAAATCCTTCTGTAGGGCAGAAATGCGCTGCCAGGATTTTTCATAATGACTGGCTATTGTTTCTCGGAGGAGTTTGTCGGATGCGCGCCTGTTTTGACGTTCAATATAACCACTGAACCCCGGAATCTTGCTAAAAATCTTTTTGAAAATATCCTGATCAGCCGTAACCCGGTCGAATAATTCACTCATTTTCTTTCTCCTTGGCTGGACGTATTCTTCAAGAGCAGGTCAATACCTTTTCTCGTTTACATGTTTAAATTATAGCGTGAACTAATTTATAAAACAATAGATTATCTGGGGGACCAAAATTGTTGTAATTTAGCAATTGATTCGACACTTTTTTTGCTTAGATACGTTTAATAAAGTAGTCGGTCTTTTTGTCATCATAATTTGTCATCAAGAGGAGTGCATAATATGTTATTGGCAGTCAGTGAAAGTGGCCAAGGCCTGGTCGAATATGCGCTTATTCTCGTCTTCATAGCTCTTGTCGTGATTGTAATTCTGGCTCTACTTGGCCCGGCTATCGGTAATGCCTTTCAAAATATTATCGATAATATTTAACATCATTTGAAAATAGCAGGTATGAGCAAAAAAGTAACAGAATTCCTAAATGGGACCTCACGCCCACAGTCACAAAAGTATCCAGTATTGTTGATGATTGTAAGGCGTTTGTAATGTGAACCGTATTGATTTTCTGATGTAAGCAAGTATAATGGTTCTAGGTCAAAGATAGTGTTCCAAAACTAAACCGAAAGGAGGTGAATCAAATGCTGTTCGCACCTAAGGAAAAAGGGCAGGGTCTCGTTGAATACGCGCTAATTCTTGTTTTGGTTGCAGTCGTTGTTATTGCCATTCTTGCTTTATTAGGCCCCGCCATCGCAAATATCTTCCAGAACATCGCCAACGCCTTATAAAACCCTTCCAGGGGACATCTTCAGAGAAATTAAAGAATTGAAACTGGAAAGAGGGCCCTATATTAAAACTTTATAGGGCTCTTCTTTATTTATTGCACCAATTCATTCTTCTTGACATTCATTTCGACGGCAGATTTATTAATTAGGAATACTTGTTTTAGCGTATAATAAAGACATTCGGGTTATCTGGAACAAATTTCAAAGTGGGAGGCTCTTATGGCACAGCGATCTAGACGTGGTGGGCGTATCATAATTTATGTTGCATTAATCTTTAATTTTAATTATTGTTCTAGCATATCTTTACTTGAGTGGTACATTAAATCTCAATTCAGGTTTCGCCAATCAACCTACGGCAATTCCCCCGGTAGCAACCCAGCAACCCATGGTAGATATCGTTGTGACCACCCAGCACGTTTCCAGGGGAACAGTGTTTACAGCCGATGTATTGACGACTATAAAATACCCTAAGGAATATGATACCGGAACGTTTTTCAAAACCATTGCTGAGGTAACTGGTAAAATAGCCAAAGTTGACCTCGAGGCACATGTGCCTCTCACTGAAAGCCTGGTTGTAGAAAATGGTACTTTGAATGCGCAGCAGATTCCGGCCGGTATGGTGGCTATCTCGCTCCCATTAAAGAATTGGGTATCGGCGATTTCTTATGCTCCTCAGGCTGGAGATCACGTTAATATCATTGCAGCAATGACATTTGTCGACCTGGATACGAATTTCCAATCCGTTCTTCCGGATAATGTTGGATCTGTAGTCGCTCCAGATGCCAATGCGACGCCACCTGATTTGACTGCCAAAGTATTCACTGGCGGCGGCGTAAACGCTGATGGAACCACGACAGGCACAAACATGCAGGGAACCGCTATTCTGGATCCAACCTTGCAACAACCCATTTATGTCTATCCATCCGAATCTCAAAGGCCAAGGTTGGTAAGTCAAACTCTCCTTCAGGACGCGATTGTGCTGGGTGTGGGTAATTTTATAACAACTGCTCAACAGGCGCAAGAAGCTATTCCAACGGCAACCCCATTGCCAGGCGCAACCCCCGTGCCAACAATTTCTGCAATCATCTATCCGGATACCATCACAGTCATCGTTACCCCTCAAGATGCAGTAACTCTTAATTACCTCATCTATTCGGGAGCCGAATTAACCCTGGTACTACGTGGAACCGGTGATTCGCAAAGGGTGCAAACTGAGGCAGTTACGCTTCAATATTTGATGGATCAATACAACATTCCATTGCCGGCAAAACTTCCTTACGGCACCGAACCCCGCACAGATATGGCGACACCCGTTGCGCCGTTGCAGCTTGATCCGCGTTACGATATTCCCTCTGCACCTTAAAAATTGGGCGTCACCAGGAGATAATTCGACGAATGGCTGGAAGTCAAAAGATTCGGGTCTTAATAGTTGATGATATCGCTGAAACCCGAGAGAATATTCGTAAGTTGCTTCAATTCGAGGCGGATGTCGAGGTAGTTGGCGCGGCACGAACTGGTCATGAAGCCATCGAACTCTCACTGGAGTTAAGGCCCGATGTCGTCCTCATGGACATTAACATGCCTGATATGGATGGGATTACAGCTACTGAAGCTATCCGCCGTAGGCAACCGTTCGTTCAAATTGTTATACTTTCCGTTCAAAATGACTCCAATTATATGCGCCGGGCAATGTTAGCTGGAGCACGTGATTTCTTGACAAAGCCCCCGATGGGAGATGATCTCGGAGCAGCTATCAGGCGGGCGGGTGCAATGGCAATCGAGGAACGTAATAAAATTCCAGCTCCGATGGAAACTTCGATAGCCGGCGTTGCTCAAACTACTTTGACTGCCCAGGGTAATTTGGGGAAGATTATCGTGGTTTATAGCCCCAAAGGTGGAACTGGCTGTACCACAATCGCAACAAACCTTGCAGTGAGTCTCAACAGCGACAGTTCGAAAGTGGCGTTGATCGATGGAAATTTACAGTTCGGTGATATTGCTGTCTTTTTGAATGAACAAAGTAAGAACACAATATTGGATCTTGCTCCCAGGGTTGACGATCTCGATCCTGATATTGTAGCTGAGGTTATGCTTACTCACGCCGCTTCAGGTCTAAAGGTTTTAGCGGCCCCCTCCAGACCTGAGTTAGCCGAAGGAGTCACAGGAGAGCAATTTGGTAAATTGGTCAAGTATTTGCGTCAACTTTTTTCTTATATAATCATAGACACCTCCACTTATTTAACCGACATCGTTCTTGCAGCTATTGATATATCAGATGCAATCGTTCTAATAACCACTCAGGACATCCCCACTATCAAAAATGCTAAAATCTTTTTATCTGTAGTTGATGGGATGAGGATCGAGCGAAAACGAATTTTCTTCATCATGAATAAATATAATAAAGATATCAGGATCACACCCGAGAAAATTGGTGAAAGCTTGAAACAAGAAATTATCACAGTCATTCCTCAAGATGACAGAATTGTTGTAAATTCTGTGAACAGAGGCGTCCCATTTATGCTCGATAATAAAGCCCAACCTGTTGGTCGGAACCTTTCTGTATTAGCAGACCGCATTAGAGAATCCATTTCTAAACAAGAACCTGTTGAGCTAGAGCGCATTAATAAATAAGTGAAACCGGTAAGGAGAACCGAGTATGTCACTTCTTAAAAGATTGCAACAAGGGGATTCAAACGGCGATCAATCAAATCACCAGGCGAATGGCGATAATGTCGTCAAGACCTCATCACTACAATCGCGTCGAGTAGCTCCGCCATCTGTTATTCCGCAGCAGGATACTTATCAAGATCTCAAGATAAGAATTCAGAATAAGCTATTAGCCGGATTGGATCCATCTATGGATGTGTCCAAAACCAGCGAGGTGCGCCGCCAAATTCAGGAATTATTTGAGCAGATCCTGAATGAAGAAAATATTGTTTTGTCCAGACCTGAGCGTGCTCGCCTTTTCGAACAAATCGCGGCCGAGATATTGGGCTTTGGACCGTTACAACCGCTGTTGGAAGATGAAACGATCACAGAAATAATGGTGAACGGTTCTAAGAACATCTACATCGAGCGCGAAGGCAAAATTTTACGGGTACCGGTCACATTCGAGAGTAATGCTCACGTTTTCAGGATAATTGAACGGATTGTAGCCCCCTTAGGGCGGAGAATTGATGAGTTGAGCCCATACGTTGATGCCAGGTTGCCAGATGGATCACGTGTTAATGCCGTCATTCCACCGATCTCTCTAGTTGGACCGGTTCTTACAATCCGAAAGTTCGCCAAGAACCCTATTACTGTCGATCAATTGGTCAGGTTTGGCACTGCAACCCCAGAAGCTTTGCAGTTCTTGAAGGCATGTGTAGAATCTCGCATCAATGTCGTGATCTCTGGGGGTACCGGTTCTGGAAAAACGACGCTCTTGAACATCCTATCTGGATACATCCCTGGTGATGAACGGATCGTCACAATTGAAAATGCGGCTGAACTTCAGCTCAGGCAAGAGCATGTGGTGACGTTAGAGTCTCGCCCACCTAACATTGAAAATCGCGGAGAAGTTACTATTCGGGATCTGGTTGTAAATTCATTACGCATGCGGCCTGATCGGATTATAGTCGGTGAGATCAGGGATGCTGCCGCGTTGGATATGCTCCAGGCTATGAATACTGGTCACGATGGCTCTATGACAACTTGCCACTCCAACAGCCCAAGAGATACAATTGCCCGTATCGAGACCATGACTTTGATGGCAGGAATGGATTTACCCATGAGAGCTATTCGTGAGCAAATTTCATCTGCTATTGAGCTGGTTGTGCATCAAGAGCGTTTACGCGATGGTACACGTAAGATTGTCAATATTACTGAAATTACCGGTATGGAAGGTGATATTATTACGATGACCGACGTCTTTCAATTTGAACATTCTGGCTATGAGAATAACCGCGTTGTTGGCCGCCTACGGCCGACTGGCCTCAGGCCAAAATTCATGGATAAGATTGAAACATCTGGCATCCGGCTACCTGCTTCCATATTTGGCGTCTCCGAACGGCGACGATTTTAGACTGGATAAGTGATTCAATGGACCCGATGATTATATTGTTGGCTGGTGGAGGATTTGCTTTTGTTCTTCTCGTAATTGGGATTGTTGTTTCAATTTCCAGTGAAAGGTCCTTGGTCGAAGAACGGTTAGGGCGGTATATTGAAGAAGAGCAAATGACGATTGGAGATGGCAGCAGTGGAAATACCGCTCCACTCACGGATTGGATCAACCAACGCGTTCAAAGATCTTCTTTTGGAGAAAATATTTCCCGGGAACTCGCCAGAGCTGATATCAAACTTAAACCTGGTGAATATATCGCATTAATGATTATTGCGTCCGTGGGTATAGGTGTTGTTGCCTGGTTTATCGGCGGGCAATCCATTCTCCTCGGAGCTATTGGGGCTATTTTTGGCCTCTTCGTGCCAAGGTTTTATGTCCGCCACGAACAAGGACAGCGCTTAGTCAGATTTCAACGGCCAGTTAGCCGATATGCTTAACTTAATGGTTAATGGATTACGCGCTGGGTATTCAACCATGCAAGCGATGGAAGCTGTAAGCAAAGAATTACCATCACCAATCTGTGATGAATTCCGGAGGGTGGTTCAGGAAATGCAATTGGGCGTAACCATGGAGCAGGCTTTGGAGAATCTGTTACGCAGGATACCCAGCGAGGACCTTGACCTGGTAATTACAGCCATTAATGTCCAAAGAGAAGTAGGGGGTAATCTGGCGGAGATCCTCGATACTATTTCGTATACGATTCGAGAACGTGTTCGGATCAAAGGCGAAATTCGGGTTTTGGTTGCTCAAGTGCTATATTCAGGACGGTTCCTTTCCCTCCTACCTATCATCGTTATCTTGATCCTTTACTTAATGAATTGCGAATATATGATGGAATTCTTCTTGCCAGTTAATTTTCCCTGCGGCTACATTGCGCTTGGGGTCTCGTTGACTTTGATTGTTTCTGGTTACTTTGCAATGACCAAATTAGCGGATATCGAAGTCTAATACAAGCGAAAGATTATCGAGGTGCATAAATGACTGTCTTTATCATTCTTATTGTTGCGATTGTCATTGGCGCGACTGTTTTGGTCGTCATTGGGTTACGAAATCCAACGACAAATGATGATTTTGCCCTACAAGAGCGGCTTGAGGAGTTTACCCAACGTGGAGAGACGATTAATCTCGAGAAGATCGAGATGTCACAACCATTTAGTGAAAGGATTATTTATCCTTTAGCCCGAAAATTTGGCGAGATCGCCGAAAAATTTACCCCTAAGAATGCCCTTGTGTCGGTTGAAAAGAAACTAGAACTGGCCGGAAATCCTGCCAGGTTAGAACCTACGATGTTTCTTGCACTTCAATTCGGAGCAGCAATCGGATTTGGGGCATTCTTGTTTCTGGTATTTTCGTTTGCTAAAGTTAATTGGTCGCTGGGTACCAGGCTTTTGATTGTCCTGGTTTTCGTGTTCCTGGGATTTTATTTCCCACAAATGTGGTTGACCAGCAAAATCAACGCCCGCCAAAAAGAGATCCGAAAAGCGATGCCTGATGCATTGGATCTTCTAACGATATGCGTTGAGGCCGGATTAGGTTTTGATGCAGCTATGGCGAAGGTCAGTGAAAAGTGGGAAAACGAATTGGCAATTGCCTTTGCTCGTATAATCCAGGAAGTCCAACTTGGAAAGCTCCGGAAGGATGCGATGCGGACCATGGCTGACCGCGTGGGGATTCCTGAAATGACCAGCTTCGTCGCTGCTGTTATCCAAAGCGAGCAATTAGGGGTGAGCATGGCGAAGGTTTTACAGATTCAATCTGATCAGATGCGGGTAAAAAGACGGCAGTATGCGGAAGAAGAAGCCCATAAAGCCCCTATCAAAATGCTTATTCCTATGGGATTATTAATTTTTCCCTCATTAATGATTACCTTACTTACTCCGGCAGCATTAAGGTTGGTACACTCTGCTTTGGGTACCATGTTCTTTTAACGAGATCCACTATAAGATGCGAAGAAGGGTGAATGGCATCAGCCTGATGAACTTCAACTATCGGGTAAATCAACTATTCTGGAGAAGTCTGGATCTGATTTTACCTCCCGAATGTCCAGGTTGTTCTCAAAAAGGATATCGCTGGTGCCCTGGTTGTCAAAGTAAGGTAAAAATCATTGGCCCAGTCCTTTGCCCGGTATGTGGAAATCCTCAAGGGAATTCAACCATTTGCAAAAATTGCAACCAGAAAAGACCGCCTTTTTCCCGGTTGAGGTCCTGGGCGGTATTTAAGAGTCCTATTCGTGAAGCCATCCATCAACTCAAATACCGCAGGAATCTCGGATTAGGCGAATTGTTATCTCGACCGCTGATTTAAATGATTTCCGACCTAAAATGGGAGGTGGATCTGGTTGTACCGGTCCCTCTGAGTTCGCAAAGGTTCAAACAAAGGGGATATAACCAGGCGGCTTTACTGGCAAAACCAATAGCCATGGCATTGAGGATACCGTATTCCGATTCGAGTCTGGCGCGAATCAAAGAAACGAAGAGCCAGGTTGGCTTATCACTTCATGATCGCCGGCAGAATGTTCACGGTGTCTTTGCCGTGCATCATGCGCGGATGGCAAATAAACGAGTTCTCATCGTCGATGATGTCACGACTACTGGAGCAACTATCGAAGCTTGCGCTTTGACTTTGATTGAAGCAGGAGCGGGCGATGTTAAAGGAATTCACATTAGCCAGAGCGGTTTTAGGTTGAGACCTTGCATCAGCTTGATGTGTTTGCATCAAGCTGTCAGGTATAATGTAATAGCAAAAGGAATCTTTTTAGACAGGAGGAAATTGTAAATGAGCCTCAAAGTGGACATTTTCACCAGGAATATGGAGGTCACTGAGCGGATAAACGATTACGTTAACAAAAAGGTTTCAAAGCTAGATCGATTTATCATGGGAATAGAAGAAGTAAGAGTAGATTTAAACTATATTAAATCAGCACGCAGTGCTGCAGATCGGCAGGTTGCTCAAATTACCATTCGAGGAAAAGGATACATATTACGCAGCGAAGAACGAGCGGACGATATATTTGCTGCGATAGATACTGCACTTGATAAAATGCAGCGCCAGATTGAACGATTCAAGGGTAAACGATCTAGAGGTCGTGGAGATGGCACCCCGGCGTCTGAAGTCGCTCCGTTGGAAAATGAACAAGAAGATGTGATGGATAATGAGCCGGTCATAGCAAGAAGAAAGAACTTCCGGCTGGTTCCAATGGATGAAATGGAAGCAATCGAGCAAATGAGCCTGTTAGGACACGAAGCTTTTTTTGTATTTTATAATGTGAATACCAATGCGATTAATGTCATCTACCACCGCAGGGATGGATCTTACGGATTGATTGAACCAGAATTGTGAGGTAAATCAACATATAAATCGCAGCATTAATTTGATAATAGCCTTACTTTGACCGGTAGGGCTATTTTTTCGTTACATAATTTCAGGTCTTAAAACCGCCCATTGTTCTTTACGAAGAGAGATGGCAATTTCGAGCAAAGTTCGATGGGAAGTCGGATCAACAAGGTCGGGCAATAGTTCCGAAAATGGTAAAGCGATGTGAAGTCGGTTCCAGAGACTTGGGTCAAGTACTTGCCCATCAAATATCACTATATCGATATCCATTGTCCGCGGAGAATTCTTGTTTTCTGTCCTGACCCGTCCGAGTTGGGTTTCGATTGGTTGAATGACATGTGCTCGTAAACCATCGAGGGTCAACACCGTTTTGATAGAAGCCGCCAGATTGATAAAATTAGGTCCAGGACCTCCTATTGCATAATTTTCCCAGGCATTCGAAATGGCCATCACGTGACACGCTTCCCTCAGCAATTTCAAGCCATGCAGTAGGTTGATAACCGGAGATATGTTCGAGCCAAGAAGGAGATAACCGTTGGGAAGTTCAGGTTTCATTTTTCCCGTTCACGCACTATTTCTACCCCAACCGATCTAGCAAATCGAACTGCGCCTGGTTTTTCAACCCTGACCATGACGTGGTCCACGCCAACCTGATCCAGGCAGATGCCGGCGATGTCTGAGGCTAGTGCTTCTACCGTCTGCCGTTGGATACGCTCTGAATGGGCTATGATCTTTTTTGCAACAGTGGAATAATTAATACAGTCATCGATGCTGTCATTCATACCAGCGTTGTGGATATCGGTGAAAAGCTCTACATTGATCAAGATATCCTGGGGGAGCCTACGCTCCCAATCATTGATTCCGATAATACCTCTAACGAGCAAATCTTTGATAATCACTTTATCCATTTAATAAGCTCCTCGCATTCGATAAAATCCTATCTGGTTATGCAATATAAATCCATTATAAGATCGAATCGTTCTGTACTTTCCAAACGATATCTTCAGCCGTTATACAAGATGGCGACCCCCATCAAGGTGGATAATTTCGCCGGTAATATACTCCGGACCGGTAAGTAGAAAATGGACAACCTGACTTACTTCATTGAGCTCAGCCCATCTACCGGCAGGGACCGGTTTGATAATCGCAGCAAGGTTCACATCATCTTCAGGTGGAAGGATCGCACCCAGGGCTAATCCATTCACAGATATCCGAGGAGCCAGAGCAATTGCCATTGCGTTGGTCAAAGATGCCAGACCGGCTTTACTAATTGTGTAAGGGAAATGGTCTTTCCCCGGTCGTAACGCTCGCCAATCAAGGATATTGATGATGCGGCCAGAATCTTCTGGCGGTAATGAATTTGCAAAGGCCTGGCTAAGCAAGAAAGGGGCAGTCAGATTAATATTGAGGTGGGTTTGCCAGTCCACCAGCGTCGTTCGGGAAAAGGTCAATGGTGAGAATATGGATGCATTATTAATCAATCCATACAATGTGCCAAAACTACTCGCTCTGGCGATCAGGGATTGTACCTGGCTAAGGTCGTTAAAATCAGCCGAGAGAGCTAAACCTTTTACACCTAAGGCCTGGATCTCTTTAATAGCTTCTTCGGCTTCAAGGATTGAATGCGAATGATGAATGATAATATTAGCGCCTGCTTGAGCTAACGCTAAAGCAAGATGCCGCCCAATTCGCCGGGCTGAGCCTGTGATTAAGATATTTTTTCCAACCAAATCATGGGTTATCACAAGTATTAATTCCATCCCTTCCAGGTCGCGGATCTATCAAGAGCATCTTTTACTGACTTTTATATACCCGCTATTTCCCTATCTGATTATAAACGAACTTCACCTTATGATAGCCGCTGATATTCCTTGACAAATTTGGTAAGATATATTATTATTAGGATATCCCCCCCCCCAGTGGGGGGGGATAAAGGGAAAAACCAGATGAAGCATGTAGAAGCTATCCAACGCCTGCGCAGCATTGAGGGGCATATCCGTGGAATCCAAAGGATGCTCGACGAGGAGGTTTATTGTATTGATGTCATCCGCCAGATCCAGGCGGTACAAGCGGCATTAAGCAAAGTTAATACCATGATCCTTGACGAACACCTCAATTCGTGCCTGATCACGGCAGTAAGAGGTGAGGATCCTTCAGAACGCGAACGAGTCCTTAAAGAAATTGCAGAGGTTTTTGAGACTGCAAACAAATCCTGAAAAACGCTTATAAAAAAGGAGGTAACTGCTCAGGCATTTGAGTCAAAAATCTAGAAAAAACACGATGAAAAATTCTTGCATTGGTTCCATGGATAATGCACAATGGATTGCATGGAGCCTATCAAAAAACTTAGTGAAGCTGAAATACGATCCATCTACCGGCAAGGTGAAGATGCGGTTGTGAACCTCATTCAGGCGATGAACCAAAATTTGCACCTCCTCACCCAAAGAATCCAAGTCTTGGAAGACCGGTTGGCGAAGAATAGTCGGAATAGTGGGAAACCACCATCCAGTGATGGATTGAATAAACCTGCGCCCAAGAGCCTGCGCAAGCGCCATGGCAAGAAAAGCGGTGGTCAGCCAGGACATCCAGGGACGACTTTGCAGGCGGTGAGCCATCCGAACAAGGTGGAAGTGCATAAGGTGAAGCGTTGTCAACACTGCCAGACTCCCTTAGAAGAGATTGTAGTAGAAGCCATAGAAAAACGCCAGGTATTCGATCTGCCTCCCATCCAGATTGAAGTAACTGAGCACCAAGTTGAGATCAAGCGCTGCCCTCACTGTGGCCAAGTGACCCGAGCCGACTTTCCAAAAGGGATCACTCAGCCTGTCCAGTATGGACCCCAGATCAAAGCCCAGATGGTGTATTTGAACCAATACCAGATGATTCCTTTGGAGCGAGTCAGTGAGACCCTATCCGAATTCTATGGGCAGAGCGTGGCCGAAGGCACGATTGTCGAAGCCTGCCAGGAAGTTGCCCAAAAGGTCCACTCGGTAAATACAGCTATCAAGACCCACCTGACTGAAAAGGAAGCGGTGGTGCACTTCGATGAGACCGGTGCCCAGATCGCTGGCAAACTCAACTGGTTGCATTCGGCCAGCACTCAAGATTTGACTTCCTATGCGGTGCATGCCAAGCGAGGTCAGTCAGCCATGGATGCGATTGGCATTCTGCCCAATCTGCACGGGCGAGCCATCCATGATGGCTGGAAGAGCTATTTCGCCTATCTCTGTGCCCATGCTTTGTGCAATGGCCATCATTTACGCGAGTTGAAATTCCTCCAGGAGCGTTACCCACAAGAGTGGGAGAATGGGCTGGCGGATTTGTTGCTCGAAATCAAGAAGGCCGTAGAAACCGCCAAGCTCACTCAGACTTCCAGCTTGACATTGGTTCAGATCAAGGCCTTCGAAGAACGATACGATACCCTCCTGCTCCAAGGTTTTCAAGCTAATCCAACTCCTGAGCCAGGGGAAGAACAACCCAAGAAACGAGGACGTCCCAAACAGAGTCCACCTCTCAACTTGCTGGATCGCTTTCGGGAACACAAACCAGCGGTATTGGCTTTTATGTATGATTTTAAGGTGCCATTTGATAATAATCAGGCCGAACGAGATATTCGGATGATGAAGGTCAAGCAAAAGATCTCTGGCTGTTTCCGCTCAACCCAAGGTGCTGAGGCCTTCTGCCAGGTTCGGGGTTATTTGTCGACCGCTCGTAAGAACGGCCAAAAGGTATTGAAAGCCTTACACCTGGTATTTGCTGGAAAACCTTATTGTCCTTCTTTCGTCTCTTTACCTGCCTGAGCAGTTACAAAAGGAGAAAGCAATGAATACAGTAACTTATACTATTCCAAATATCAGTTGTCAGCATTGTGTTCACACGATCAAGACTGAATTAGGAGAAATCTCCGGTGTTCTTTCTGTTCAAGGAGATGTTGCGACGAAAATGGTTGTTGTCACGTACGAAGCCCCGGCGACAGACACCAAAATAGAAGGTTTACTAACTGAAATTGAATATCCACCAGAAAAATAGGTAAATATGGTCGAATTCGAAGCAAATAACACTTCCAATCACCGGGATGACTTGCGCGAATTGCGTGTCTACGATAGAACGCAATTTGAAGCGGCTGGATGGTGTAACCACAGCTGCAGTTAAACTTGTCATCAGAACGGGCAACGGTATCTTTCGATCCAGTTTTACTCGGAACGGGGGATATTATTGGCCGAATCAGAAAAGCTGGATATGACATCGCACAGGGCGAAGCAGATTTTACCGTCAAGCGGATGAGCGACTCCAATGATGCCCTCAGGCTTGAGAGAACCATTAAGAAACTCGAAGGCATCCTTAACGTTCAGGTTAACTTCACTGCAGAACGAGTGCGCGTTCATTACGTGCCCACGATCATCAGCCAGGCTGATATCCGCACGGCCATTCAAGCATCCGGTTTTCAGGTAATTAATCTAGGGGGGCAAACCGAAGACGCTGAAGCATTATCAAGACAGGCTGAAATAGACCAGCAGCGCAGATTATTGATCACCGGGATCAGCTTTGCGGTGCCCTTATTCTTAATCTCCATGCTGCGCGATTTCAATTATTTGCCGGGAAATCTTGAGAACGCGGCCTGGATAAATTGGTTGATGTGGGCTTTAGCGACACCGGTTCAATTCTATGTTGGTTGGCAGTATTACGTTGGGGCATACAAAGCCTTACGAAACCTCTCAGCAAATATGGATGTTTTGATCGCTTTGGGTTCATCAGTTGCATATATTTATTCGATACCGGTGACATTGGGATTGGTATCAGGTCCGGTGTATTTTGAAACTTCCGCAGTTATCATCACGTTGATCCGGTTGGGTAAATTTCTCGAATCTCGGGCAAAGGGCCAAACCAGTGAAGCAATAAAGAAGCTGATGAGTTTGCAAGCAAAATCTGCCCACGTCGTTCGTGGCGGAGCGGAGCTTGATATACCAATCGATGAAGTCCTTGTTGGCGACATCATCAGCGTCCGTCCGGGCGAGAAAATCCCAGTGGATGGAGTTGTAATCGATGGGCATTCATCTATTGATGAATCAATGATCACCGGGGAATCGCTTCCGCGGGAAAAAAGTGTAGGTGAGGCAGTAATTGGGGCGACCATTAATAGATTGGGGTTTATCAAGTTTGAAGCTACGAAAGTCGGCAAAGAAACTGCACTAGCTCAAATCATCCATCTGGTGGAAGAGGCCCAGGGAAGCAAAGCACCTATCCAGCGTCTGGCGGATCAGGTATCGGCATACTTCGTACCTGCGATTATTTTAATAGCACTGGTCACTTTTGCAATCTGGTTTTTTATCGTACCCCCGCCGGTAGCAGGTGACGTAAACGGGTTTACGAGAGCGTTGATCAATACAGTTGCAGTGCTGGTGATTGCTTGCCCATGCGCAATGGGCCTGGCTACTCCAACTGCAGTCATGGTTGCATCTGGTCGAGGGGCCGTCAATGGCATATTGTTCAAAAATGGAGAGGCATTGGAGCGGGCCGGTAAAATCAGCATGGTGGTTTTTGATAAGACTGGAACGATAACGCGTAGTCAACCTGTGGTAACAGATGTCATCAGCCGCGATCATCGCAGCACACCAGAGCAATTAATCCAATTTGCAGCAAGTGTTGAGCAAGGCAGCGAGCATCCCTTGGGAGAAGCTGTAGTTGCTAAAGCAGGTGAGCAAGGTGTGCGCATTCAAAATGCAGATCGTTTCAAGGCAATTCCAGGGATGGGGGCTGAAGCATTTGTAGATGGTCACCGGGTTGCGGTCGGTAACAACCGGTTTATGGATGAGTTAAAAGTCCGAATGGATGGATTAGCCGGAGAAATTGACCGTTTACAATTGGAAGCGAAGACACCTGTTATTGTCTCAGTCGATGGTGAAGCTAGCGGAGTCATTGCAATTGCAGATACGATTAAAGATGGCTCTATCGAAGCGATTCACAACTTAAGAAAGATGGGTTTGCGTGTAGCCATGATATCGGGAGATAATCGCTTGACTGCCGAGGCAATCGCTCGACAGGTTGGAATTGACCTGGTCTTTTCTGAAGTACTTCCTGGTGAAAAAGTGAATGAAATAAGAAAGCTTCAGGAATCCGGCGAAATTGTTGCTATGGTAGGCGACGGCATAAATGATGCACCTGCACTGGCAATATCTGACGTTGGACTGGCAATCGGAACCGGGACAGACGTTGCCATGGCAGCCGCGCCGGTGACCTTGATTAGCGGAGACATTAGATCTGTCGAAGCAGCTATCCGTCTTTCACGAATGACATTGCGTACAATCAAGCAGAACCTTTTCTGGGCTTTTTTCTATAATGTGATTCTGGTACCGGTTGCGGCGATAGGATTGCTAAATCCAATGATTGCGGCTGGAGCGATGGCATTCAGCAGTATCTTTGTGGTAAGTAACAGCCTACGCTTGAGACGGTCATAATAGAACGGATTATTGCGTTAATTAAAAACGCTGCAGTGATGCGAATGTTTCCTTGAGCATCGGATAAAGCGACCGGTAGATTGGATACAGTTCCTGGTAGGTTTGAACTGATCCTTGGTGGGGATCGGTCGTTTTTACTATCTTGATAGTTGCATTGCAGGCCTCGACGACCCCAGACCAAATACCTGCTCCCACACCAGCCAGGAGAGCGCTGCCATAACAAGCGCCCTCGCTTACATTGATGGTGACCAATTCGCAATCCATTACGTCTGCGATGATTTGCCGCCAAAGCGCGCTGCGCGAACCTCCGCCCGAAATCCTGACTTGAGAAATCTGTCCTAAACCAGCTTTTTTCACCAACTCCATACTGTCACGTAAACCAAATGCAACCCCTTCAAGAATTGATCGGGCCATGTGAGGCATGTTATGGCGTACAGTCAAACCAACAAATCCACCTCTGGCAAGAGGGTCGGCATAGGGTGTCCGTTCGCCAGTTAGATACGGCAAGAAAACGAGCCCTTCTGACCCAGGAGAGATGGCTGCACATGGTGCTAAAAATGAATCATACGATTCTCCGGGAGCAAAAACATCCCGGAACCATCTTAATGAACCAGCTGCTGATAACATTACACCCATCAAGTGCCAACCAGAACCACTTTCAGGTGGCGCCGAATGGCACATCGCGTGAAGGCGGCCCTCAGCTTCAATGAACGGTTGGCCGGTTGGCGCAAATACGACCCCAGAGGTTCCCAGGGTCAGGGCAGTAATTCCCGGCTGGACAGCGCCGACACCGACTGCCTGAGCGGCTTGGTCCCCACCACCGGCAACGACCGGAATTCCAGCCTCCAGCCCAGTAATTTCGGAGGCAGAAATGCTAATTTTGCCTGTGATCTGTGGGCCTTCAAATATTCTCGGCATCCATTGAATAGGGATATCTAAGGCTTGCATGATTTCTGAGGACCAGTTACGTTTTTTCAGATCGATTAACGAAGTACCTGAAGCATCGGCGCAATCGACTGCAAATTCTCCGGTCAATCGATATCGGATGTAGTCTTTCGGTAAGAGCACATGAGCAATTTTTTGATAGGTTTCAGGTTCGTTTTCGCGTACCCATAATATTTTGGGAGCTGTAAACCCGGTTAAGGCAGGATTGCCTGAGATGGATAATAACCGGTCGAAACCAATTTTTTCGGTCATTTCTATACATTGAGTTGCGGTTCGTTGGTCGTTCCACAATATCGCCGGGCGGAGAACGTTCCCGTTTGAATCCAGAATCACCAGGCCATGCATTTGACCTGTCAGGCCAATCCCTGCAATTTTTTGACCTTTGATTTGCGGATTATTCAAAACCTGTCTGATACTCTTGACCGTTCCATCCCACCAATCAAACGGAGATTGTTCAGACCATAATGGGTAGGGATTTGAAAGAGGATATTCATTAGTTGCGCTGGCAATGATGTCCCCTGTTTCTGAAACTAAAATTGCTTTAGCGCCGGTTGTGCTGACATCAATCCCTAGAAGGTAGGCCATTTTGATCTCCCACATGAATTTTTTTTGAGTTTAGCATGACAACCCTTTGACGTCAATCAAAATAGAGCGGTGCGGAGGGTCAACATGGTAAAATTAGAAAAATGAAGATGAAAGCCAGGGAGGGCTAATGTTAACCACGTCCGATCTTACGATGCGATCAATTAATACACTCAGGTTCCTATCAGTAGATGCCGTTCAAAAAGCCAATTCAGGCCATCCCGGTCTTCCAATGGGTTGTGCTTCTATAGCTTACACACTCTGGACCCGGCACCTGAACCATAATCCCAAAAACCCGCGATGGGCGAATCGTGATCGTTTTGTACTATCCGGTGGGCATGGTTCGATGCTGCTTTATTCATTGCTTCATTTGACCGGTTACGATTTACCGTTGGACCAACTTAAGTCTTTTCGCCAGTGGGGTAGCCTCACTCCAGGCCATCCGGAATATCAGCTAACGCCAGGTGTTGAGATTACGACCGGTCCGTTGGGACAGGGATTTACCAATGCTGTTGGAATGGCAGTTGCAGAAGCGCATCTGGGGGCAGAATTTAATCGTCCTGGGTTTGAGATCATCAATCATTGGACGTACGCAATTATTACGGATGGCGACATGATGGAGGGGATTACATCTGAAGCTGCTTCTTTCGCTGGCCATCAACGTCTCGGAAAGCTCATTTTCCTCTACGATGATAACCGTATTTCAATCGATGGTTCAACCGATCTGGCGTTTACGGAGGATCGAGGCAGGCGGTTTGAGGCTTATGGCTGGCAGGTACTCCGGGTCGAGGATGGAAATGATGTCGAGGCGATCGATCAGGCGATAAATTTGGCAACGACTGACCTGCGTCCTTCAATTATTATCTGCCGCACCCATATCGGCTTTGGCTTGCCCACCCGCCAGGATACATCCAAGGCACATGGAGAGCCACCTGGGCAGATTGAATTGGATGGTGCAAAGAAAGCGTTGAATTGGCCGATAGAGCCGGCATTTTATATTCCCGAAGACGTCCATGCGAATTTTAGAAACGCGTTGAAGAAAGGCAGTGATCTTGAAAGTGATTGGAATCTAAGATTACAGGTGTATAAAAAAGCTTATCCAGATCTTGGGTCTGAATTGGAAAGACGTTTAACCGGCGTACTACCGGATGATTGGCAAAGTGCATTACCGGTTTTCCCGACCGATTCCAAGGGGATAGCCAGTAGAGCCGCCTCGAAGAAGGTCATTAACAGCCTGGCAGCTAAAATCCCCGAGTTGCTGGGCGGGTCTGCTGACCTGGCTCCATCAAACCTGACCTGGATTGATGGAAGTAAAGCCTTTCAACTTGACGATCGCCTGGGCCGCAATTTCCATTTTGGAGTGAGAGAACACGCCATGGGTGCAATCGTCAATGGAATGGCCGTTCATGGCGGAGTAATCCCTTATGGGTCAACATTCCTGACTTTCTCTGATTATATGCGGCCAGCCATCAGGATATCTGCATTCTCAAAGATACCCAGCATCTGGGTTTTCACCCACGATAGCATCGGTTTAGGGGAAGATGGCCCTACTCACCAGCCAATCGAACACCTGGCATCCTTGAGAGCGATGCCGAACCTGGTGGTGATCCGGCCTGGGGATGCGAATGAAACAGCCGAGGCCTGGAAGGTGGCCATATCCAGGCGTGACGGTCCTACGCTCCTGGTTTTATCTCGCCAGGCCCTACCAACGATTGATCGGGATGTGTTTGCGCCTGCCTCTGAGCTATCTAAAGGTGCATATGTTTTGGCTGATATCGGCGATGGAGATCCGCAATTGATTTTAATGGCCACCGGGTCTGAACTATCGCTGATCGTTGAGGCTGGTCTACGCCTGGGTGCGGAAGGAATCAATATAAGATTGGTTTCGTTCCCAAGTTGGGAACTTTTTAAGGATCAGGATCCGGAATATCGGGACAGTATATTACCCCCTGAAATCAAAGCTCGTCTGGCAGTCGAAGCAGGTGTCTCCCAAGGTTGGGAGCGGTGGGTTGGAGATGAAGGCCAGATCATATCGATGGAATCATATGGAGAATCTGCTCCGGCAAAGGTGCTTTTTGAAAAATTCGGTTTTACCCCTGAAGCTGTAATCGAAAAAGCGCTAAATGTGATTGCAAAAACAGGAGTAAGAAAAGAGGATTATGCGCATAGCGATAGCTACTGACCATGCAGGTTTTCCCATGAAGGCGATGGTTATTGAAGCCGTTCGAGAAGAAGGCCATGAACCTATCGACCTTGGGACTTACAACACCGAACCGGATGATTATCCGGATTACGCTGAAAAGATCGGCAAAGTAATTAATAAAGGTGAGGCGGATAGAGGTGTTCTATTATGTGGCTCAGGTGTAGGCGCCAGTATTGCTGCAAATAAGATACGGGGCATTTATGCAGCGGTCTGCCATGACAATTATTCTGCTCATCAAGGGGTTGAACATGATGCCATGAATGTTTTATGCCTTGGTGCCAGGATTATCGGGCCTGAACTTGCGAAAGAACTGGTCCGTACTTTCCTGAATGCCAGTTTTTCCAATGGGGAACGCCACATAAGAAGAGTGGGAAAAATTAAAAAAATTGAAGAGAATAACTAAATCCAAAAAATGAATACAATGAATCCGATTCTTAAGCTTCATTCCTTGGGCCAATCAATTTGGTATGACAATATTCAGCGGCGATTATTAGAGAATGGTGAAATGGCCGCCATGATCTCCAATGGCGATATCCGTGGCGTCACTTCAAACCCCAGCATCTTCCAAAGTGCAATTGCAAAATCTCACGATTACGATCAGGCGATCTTGCCCATGGCGTGGTCGGGCTGGGAATCAAAAGACATATTTTATCAACTCGCCTACGAAGATATCCGCGCTGCCACCGACTTGTTCAGAAAATTATACGAAGACACTTCCGGCGCTGATGGTTACGTCAGCCTGGAAGTCAGCCCCTATTTGGCGCATGACACCCAGGGAACGATTGACGAAGCACGACGGCTTTGGATTGAGGTTAACCGCCCGAACCTGATGATTAAGATCCCAGCGACGAAAGAGGGGATCCCGGCGATTAGACAGGTGATTGCATCCGGAATCAATGTAAACGTGACATTGATTTTCTCGTTAACTCGCTATGCCCTGGTTATGGATGTATACCTTCAAGGCCTCGAGGACCGGGTAAATAAAAATTTGCCAATTGATAGGATAGCTTCTGTCGCATCTTTTTTTGTTTCCAGAGTTGATACCAAGGTAGATGCCCAACTACATGAAAAGATTGTAAAAGAGGATCAATACGCAGAAACCGCCGCTAGCTTATTGGGAAAAATTGCGATTGCCAATGCGAAATTGGCGTACGAACAATTCTGCAGCACCTTTGGAAGCGCTCGATTTGCACGATTACGAGAAACTGGAGCGCATCCTCAAAGACCTTTATGGGCTTCCACCAGCACTAAAAATCCGACTTACGTGGATGTGATGTACATCGATGGGCTCATCGGTCCGGATACTGTCAACACCGTTCCCCCCCACACCCTCGATGCATTTCGTGACCATGGCGCTTCTGAATTAACCCTGGCAAGTGATATCGAAGCAGCTCACGAGCAAGTTAATAAGCTTGACAAATTGGGTATAGACATGGCCCAAATCACACAGGAGCTCGAGGATGAAGGGGTTAAAGCTTTTGCTGATGCGTTCACGGTTCTATTGAAAACGATCGATGAACGCAGTAATTCTGCCAGGGCGATGTTGGGGTCCTTACATACCGTGGTAAAAAATCGCGTTTTACATCTAGAATCAGAGAAAACAATCGAGCGTCTTTTTGATCATGATCCGACGCTGTGGACGACAGATCCAGTAGGGCAAAAAGAAATCAAAAAGCGCCTGGGTTGGCTAAATTTGCCAGATCAGAGTCGGTCACTATTACCATCAATTATTAATTTGGCGGATGAATGTAAGAAAGCAGGTTACACTCATGTGCTTTTATTGGGGATGGGGGGCTCATCTTTAGCTCCTGAAGTTTTGCAGCTCCTTGCGAAAAATTTTCAGGCCGCTTGGAGTAAAGTTGGGTTGGATCTGGCAATTTTAGATTCTACCGATCCTCGCCAGGTCCACGCGGCAGCAATACGCTCTTCAATTAACCAGACCATCTATATTGTTTCCAGTAAATCGGGGACTACGGCGGAAACTACAGCTTATCTGGATTATTTTTGGGAACGGACTGTTCGAAAGCTCGGAAAAAGAGCCGGAGAGCATTTTGTAGCTATCACTGATCCGGGCACTCCGCTAGAGAGCCTGGCAAAGGAGCGGAGGTTCAGCCAGGTGTTCCTAGCTGAACCGGAGGTTGGCGGGCGATACTCCGCCCTATCCGCTTTTGGATTAGTACCAGCTGGTTTAATCGGTTATGACGTAGATCGCTTATTGACCTCCTCGCAAGCAATGGCTGCTGAATGTAGACCAGATCTCCCGGTTGGACGAAATCCAGGCGCGGTTCTCGGAGCTATCATGGGTGAGGCTTTTCTGGCTGGACGAGATAAGTTAACCTTTATCGCTGATGACGATGTTGCAGCTTTCGGATCGTGGTTGGAACAATTAATCGCTGAAAGCAGCGGTAAAGATGGTAAGGGAATTATCCCAATCGATGGTGAAGCAGTTGGAGTTCCCTCTGATTACCGAGACGACCGAATATTCGTCTACTTGCGATCGGAAGGTCAGTTTGACCAGCAGGTCGACAAGTTGAGAAATGCGAAACAACCAGTAATCACGCTTTCGCTTCATAATGAATATGACCTGGGTAAAGAATTCTACCATTGGGAGATAGGCATTGCTATTGCCTGCGCTATTATTGGCGTCAACGGATTTGACCAGCCAGATGTGAAAGATAGCAAAACCCGTACAGTTCAGAAGGTGGCGCAGTTTAAACAAACAGGTCATTTTGATGAAGGGCTGCCGGCCTGGAAAGCAAACGAAGCAAGCATATTTTGCAATTCGTCTCTCGAGATCGCTGATACCGATTCTATATCTGCGGTCTTTGGGAAATTCCTGAAGTCAGGGAAACCGGGCGATTATGTAGCCCTCAATGCCTATCTACCAAATAATCCCAATAATGGCGCTCAATTATCCAGGTTAAGGACAAAAATCCGCAAAATGACCGGCCTGGCGACGACAGTAGGGTTTGGGCCGCGGTTTTTGCATTCTACTGGTCAATTGCATAAGGGTGGATTAAATAATGGATTATTCATCCAATTTACCAGCGATGCCGACAAAGACCTGAAAATTCCCGAAGAAGGCATCACTTTTGGGGCACTGGAAAGGGCCCAATCGTTGGCAGATATGGATGCGCTGGCAGCTAGAAAACGCCGGGTTTTGCGTATTCACTTACAGGGAGTTCGCCTCGATACAATCCTATAAATAAGCTTTTTGATCTTTTTCTGTAAATGGTACGAGCAAAACAGGTATCTGGCTCCTGCCAGATACCTGTGGCGCGACGCTCCCTGCCCAAAAAGCATTCTGCCCGATCCTGCCATGGGTTACCAACAAGATGATATCAGAATTATCCTTGTTTGCGGTCTCGATAATTTTTTCCGCAGGATCGCCTCTCACCACTTCAGTAGTGGCTGAAATTCCATCGAGTTTTATCATTTCAGATGAAGCTGAAAGGTAATTTTGGGTATTTTCTTCGGAAAACTGCAGCATTGCCGTCATTGTGCCTGGTAACAGCTTTCCTGCAGCCGCGCGTTGGCCTTTTAATGTGGCTAAGGTCGGTACGACAGCTAATAGGTGAATATCTGCATGACAAACTTTTGCTAGAGTCCTTGCAAATGGAAGAATGAGTTCATGATCTGGCAGTCCGTCAAGTGGCGTCAAGAGATGGTCACATTTGAATGGCGTTGTTTCGCCATTTTTTTGAGGGCGTATCAATAAAACTGGCGTTTTACCCATGGTGATGACCTGTTGGGCGATACTGCCAACCAGAAATTCGTGCAATCCCCCCTTACCATGAGTGCACATAACAATCAGGTCAGGATCAAATTCGTCTTCATGGTCGACGATACTCCTGGGCACGTTACTAACTTCACTGCTGTGAACATGATACTCCACGTTGATATCTGCAGGAAAATTATTTTCAGCAATTAATTTCAAATAATGCTCTGCTTCCTGAGCGTCTGTCAGGTGGTGGTCTCCATGGACGGCTTCAGGTGCATTCTTTTCAATGACGTGGATCAAAGTCACCGAGGCTTGGGTTTTTTGGGCCAGATAACTGGCTGCGGTCAATGAGGATTCAGCCAGTTTTGATCCATCTAAAGGAACCAGGATGTGTTTAAACATAATTTGATCACCCTCCAGTGAATGTCTGGTAAAGGAGATAAATATTAAGAAAGACGATAACAGCCGCGATCATACTGGCGATGATCGTTGTGAGACGGCGATTTACGAGGATACCCATCAGAGATTCTCTGCTGGTAAACATTACCAAAGGAATGATCGCAGCTGGAAGGCCAAAACTTAAAACGACCTGGCTGATAACCAGAGTTTGGGTAGGATCAAAACCCAGGAAAATGACAACGAGAGATGGGATCATTGTCGTCAACCGACGAATCCAAACCGGTATCTGGCGATTGAGGAAACCCTGCATGATTACCTGACCGGCCATCGTTCCCACCGAAGACGATGACAAACCCGATGCCAACAATGAAATTCCAAAAATAGCGCTAGCTGCAGATCCGAGGAGCGGTTCCAGAGTGCGATGAGCCTCTTCCAATGTACCGATTGAGGTCAACCCTTGAGAGAAAAAAGTGGCTGCTGCCATAATCAACATGGCCATATTAATCAAGCTGGCCATGCCCATGGCAATGAAGACATCGAGAAGTTCAAAACGATATAACAATTTTAATTGTCTGGGTTCTTTAACCTTGATTCTGCCCTGAGTAAGGGCAGAGTGTAGAAAAATGGCGTGGGGCATAACCGTTGCCCCTAAGATGCCTGTTGCGATGACAATACTCTCAGGGCCTGCAAATGCAGGGACAACTGCACTATGCAGGACCTGGCCCCAATTGGGACGGTCTAATACTGTTTCGATCAGGTAGCTGAATGAAATGATACCGACCAAAGCTGTTATGACTGCTTCGAGAGGGCGGAAACCGTAACGTTCCAGGCCTAAAATCAAGAAAGTTGCAATTGCAGTCAATATACCTGCTAACCAAAGTGGAATACCCATCAGCAAATTGAAACCGACAGCGGCGCCCAGGAATTCTGCCAGGTCCGTTGCCATAGCAACGACCTCCATCAACACCCACATGGTAAGGACAACTGGTCTAGAAAAGGATTCGCGGCAGTGTTCTGCCAGGTTTTTTCCTGAAGCGATCCCCAATTTTGCCGATAAGCTTTGAAGTAACATCGCCATAAGATTACTGGCAACGATCACCCAAAGTAAGGTATATCCATAACGTGCGCCACCCTGGATGTTTGTTGCAAAATTGCCTGGATCTAAGTATGCAATACTGGCAATAAAAGCCGGGCCGAGAAATGGCAGTAAACGCGCAAGCCCACCTTTTTTACTCTTCCCTGAAAGGACATCCGCAGCAGCTGTTAATGTGTCAGAATCTCCAGTCCGTAATGAATCCGTAATTTTGGATCGATCTCCCATCCTATTTCTCCATGCGTTTGCAAATCCATTGTGGTCAATTCTCAAAATAAATTTTAACACGAATAATCAATCTAATTGTGGTTCGAAGACACTGTATAATAATTCAATCAGGTCAAAATGAAGATCCAGATCATCAAATTAGAGTCACATGACGACTTGCTTTCAGCTCGAGACAAATTATCCTGGAGTAAAGCCGGACGTGTTTTAGTTGTTTGGCCTTCTGGCAGCCAGATATTGGATAGAAGGTTGGATCTGGTTTTGCTGAAGAGAACTTGCCTGGCAAATGGATCCCAAATTGGAATCGTTACGGAAGATCTCCAGGTTCGGAAGATTGCCCAGGACCTGGGAATCCCCTATTTCGGAAATGAAGCCCAGGCATTAAAAACCCGGTGGAAAACGAAGCGACAAAAAGAAATAACCGAACGGCCTTTCCCAATTCCTGATATCAAGATGCTGAAGGAAGAAATCGATGCATCTGCGAAGGGAAAGTTTTCAGAAATGTATGCAAGCTGGATGGATCGAAAATGGGTAAAGATTACATGCTTGTCTGTAGGAATTCTATCCATCTTCATTTTGTTTGCTGCTTTTTTCCCAAGCGCAACTGTCACAGTCGAACCGGTAAATAAAATTCAAACCGTTAATTTAGATATTTTTGCCAACTCCCAGGTAAAAAGTGTCAATATTTCCGGAGTAATTCCTGTTCACACGGTTTCTGTAATAGTAGAAGGAAATGGTTCTCTCCAGACAACGGGAAGCCTCAAAATTCCAGATCATTTGTCCTCCGGACGGGTTGTGTTTACCAATCTAAGCGATCAATTCGTAAACATTCCTGCGGGAACAGTCGTTGAAACAACCGGAAAAGAAGGTGTCCGATTTTTGACAACTCAAAATAGGCAGATCGCAGCTGGCCCAGGGACGACTTTGGTCGTATTGATCCGGGCCATTCAACCTGGGCCGGGTGGTAATTTGCAGCCTGGCAAGGTAAATACCATTGAAGGTGAGCTGGGGCTCATCCTTTCAGTTACGAACAAGGAGGCGATTACCGGTGGGGACACAAAGGTCGTTCAAGCGGCAAGCGAAGCAGATTACGAAAAATTGAGAGATCAAGTCATCCAGTCACTTCAATCATTAGCCATCGCTCAAATAAGGGCAAAAATGGCTTCAGGAGATAAATTCATTGCTAATTCGATTCAAATCAAGGATGTATTAGACGAGCAGAGCGATCCAGGATTGAATCAACCGGCTGATGAATTGACTATTAACCTTAGATTGGAGTTTTCTGGCTCATATTTATCGAAAAGTGACCTGGACGACCTTGGCCAAATGAATCTTGACGCTGTTTTACCACCCACTTTCTCGACAATGAACGAAAATATTACAGTCGAAGAGGTAGGATTACCTGTTATCGATCAAGATCGGACCATTCAATGGAAGTTTACGGCCAGCCGGCAAATACAAGAAAACCTGAATTATGGCCAGGTCACACAATTGATAATTGGTTTGACGCCCAATGCTGCACAGGAGCTTGTTTCAGCGATATTACCAGTCATGAATGAGCCAGATATCATTATTGATCCATCCTGGTGGCCGCGTATGCCAATTTTTTCATTCAGGATATTGATTAAAGAGGTCAGCGGTGCGATTATTGGCAGTTGACCCAGGTACAAAGAGATTAGGGATCGCAGTCAGTGATCCGACCGGAACCATTTCAACTCCTTTAACCGTGATAAAGCACATATCCAGAGAAAAAGATGCAATCAGAATCGCCGAATTGGCAAGTCAGAACAATGCAGGTTTGATCATCGTCGGTCTCCCCCTGGATGATGAAGGCAATAACGGACCTCAGGCACGAAAAGCACTAAGACTGGCAGAGGTATTGAGGACTGTGACTTCTATTCCGGTTGAAACATGGGATGAAAGTGGAAGTACAATTGAAGCGCAGCATATCAGAATAAACATGCACGCCAAAAAAAAGAAGATCAAGCGCTATTTAGACGATCTGGCTGCTGCAATCATCCTGCAATCATATCTTGAAGCGCATCACCCCCCACCGGATAATAGAGAATACCTACAACCATGACTACCAGGAACAGAAAACGCACTTCCTTTCCCATCGCCTTTTTATTAATTTTGGCGATCATTTGCATCATCTCTTCTACTATTTTTTATCTGGTTTTCGATCGCATTCCGAAGGCCACCCAGGAAATATTTGGACCTCCTGCGCCTTCACTTAGCTTTTACCAACAAATTACTTATCCGATTCGATTATTGATCGACAGTGACGGTTTAACCAGGCCAATGGCAAATCAAGAGGCAAAGGTCGTTTTTCAGATAGGGGCAGGTGAATTGGCATCTGCGATCGCCGAGCAATTACAAAAAGCTGGTCTAATTCGAAATGCGGATGCATTCAGGTTGTATCTGATGTATGCAGGATTGGATACTCGTATCCAGGCAGGAGAGTATTCGCTAGACCCCTCAAAATCGGCAATCACGATCGCTCAAAAACTTCAAGATGCAACACCGGAAGAGGTGACCTTTACGATATTATCGGGATGGAGGATCGAAGAAATCGCGGCCTCCCTGCCTACATCTGGACTATCGATTTCTCCGGTTGATTTCATCCAGGCTGCGTATTCCACTCCCTTCGGGATACCTTTAAACGATCCGGACCCGAATATTACATCTGACGAAGGTTTCTTGTACCCAGGTACATATGAATTTAATCGAAATATTACGCTTGATGAGATGATTTTAAAAATATTGCAAAATTTTGATGACAATGTGGATGCTAACATCCGTGAAGGATTTAACCACCAGGGATTGTCGTTAATACAAGGTGTCACCCTGGCATCAATTGTCCAGAGAGAAGCTATGGTAAAAGATGAACAACCGATTATAGCTTCGGTATTTTTGAATCGTCTGAATGATGGGATGAGGTTGGAAAGTGATCCTACCGTTCAATATTCATTGGGATATAACCAACTTCAGCAAACCTGGTGGACCAATCCACTTTCTACAACCAACTTGCAGGTAGATTCGCCCTATAATACGTATTTGTATGCCGGTTTACCGCCTGGGCCAATCTCAAATCCTGGAATTAGTGCTCTCGAGGCAGTTGCATTTCCTGCGCAAACACCTTATTATTATTTCCGGGCTAAATGCGATGGGTCAGGACGGCATAATTTTGCCACGACTTTAGAAGAACAATTGAACAACGCCTGTCCATAATTCATTATAGGAGGAATTCATGGAAATACTTGGCATCGATATTGGCGGGTCTGGAATTAAAGGTGCCCCAGTAAATATTCAAACCGGAGAGCTTATGGGACCCCGGTATCGCATACCAACGCCAGAAGGTGCTAGACCGGATGACGTGGCTGATTGCATCAAAGAAATTGCTAAACATTTCAATTGGTCAGAAAAAATTGGCTGTGGATTTCCGGCAATCGTCAGGAATGGTGTGGCATTTTCCGCTGCTAATGTGGATCCAAGCTGGATTGGCACCGACATCAGCCAACTTTTTAGTGAGGTTACCGGTTGCCCAACTAAAGTTATTAATGATGCTGATGCCGCTGGTCTTGCCGAGATGGAATTTGGGGCGGGGAAGGATTGGCAAGATGAGGTAGTTTTTCTAGTTACTTTGGGTACCGGTGTTGGAACAGCTGTCTTTGTGAATGGACACCTTCTTCCAAATACAGAATTCGGCCACATCGAAATCAGGGGAAAAGATGCAGAAAGGCGGGCTTCAGATGCTGCCCGCCAGCGCAAAGACCTGAGTTGGGCGAAATGGGCCAAAAACCTCAATGAATATCTACAAACAATCGAAAGGTTGATGTGGCCGGATGTCGTCATCCTGGGAGGTGGTGCCAGCAAGGATTTCGAAAAATTTTCTAGCGAAATCCATCTCAACTGCCCCCTGGTTCAAGCCAAATTATTGAATATTGCTGGAATTGTCGGCGCGGCTTTAGCCGGTCAGCAGTAAGGGTTTTTGCAATTTCTAATATAGTTTTATCCGGCGATCCCCCCTTCGGTCAATCGGCGTAGATCTCCAAGTGCAGCTCGAATTTCTTCGACTGAAACCAGACGATCCTCCGAGCGATGGCGAAGTTCTCCTCGCGCTGCCTTTTCTTCAGCGATTACCTGGACGGTGCGGTCTTGGGAGAGCGCTTCTTTCACCAGACTGGCGCCAGCAGAATATCCGATAATTGGATTAAGGGCGGTGACAATAATCGTGTTCTTTGATAGCCAGCCCTCTGCTTTAGGCCGGTTGGCTTTTACACCCACAACACATTTTTGAGTGAATGCACGGATCGCGCCGATCATGACTTGCATCGCTTCGAATAAATTATGGGCAATGATCGGCATCATCACATTTAGCTCCAATTGCCCGGCTTGAGAAGCCATCATCACGGTCGTATCGCAGCCTATTACATGGAACATTGCCATGTCGAGCATCTCTGCTAGCACCGGATTGACTTTTCCTGGCATAATACTTGATCCTGGTTGCACTGCAGGCAGCCGGATTTCATCCAAACCAGTCGATGGCCCTGATGCAAGAAGCCGGAAATCATTGGCTATGCGGATTAACGTGACTGCCAATACTCTTAATGAAGATGAAAACTCAACGGCATCGGCCATCGATTGCATGCTTTCGAAGAGGTTATCTGATTCGAAGAGCTTAATTCCGGTTAGTTCGGAAATTCCGCTGACCATTCGTTTGTGGTATTCAGGATGAGCGTTCAAACCGGTTCCGGTAGCAGTCCCTCCAATTCCCAGCCGGCGGAGGTTGTTAGCTGCTCTAACAATACGATCACCATCGCGTTCAACTGCTTTTCCGTAACCGCTAAATTCTTGACCGAGACGCACAGGCACTGCGTCTTGAAGATGGGTTCTGCCAGATTTGACGATATCATCGAATTCTACGGCTTTCTGATTTAAAGCATCCGCAAGGGAGTGGATTTCGGTGAGCAATTCATCCAGGCGCCACAAACAACCCAGGCGGATAGCTGTAGGGATCACATCGTTTGTCGATTGCGACATATTCACATGGTCGTTGGGATGAACGCGATATTCTCCTGGCTGCCCACCTAAGAGCTGGGTTGCCCGGTTTGCGATCACTTCATTGGCATTCATATTATGACTTGTTCCCGCACCAGCCTGGAAGGGATCAATGACAAATTCTTTGTCCCATTTACCTTCAATAACCTCCTGAGCTGCCTGGATGATCGCGCCAGCTTTTTGGGGATCCAATAATCCCAGATCGAGATTTACAGAAGCAGCAACATTCTTGATGACTGCCATCGGCCAAATAAATGCACGCCAGGGATATAATCCTGATATCTTGAAGTTGTCCACAGCTCTTTGGGTTTGAGCTCCATATAAGGCATCGATAGGCACGGGAATATCCCCTAATGAATTGTGTTCAAGCCTCATCTTGTTTGTCTGGGACATAATTCCTCCTGTTTGTATACAATAATCCATGTAATGTAACCATAATTATACGAATAAATCTTCGAATAGGTAGATTGAACCTTGAAATTAACTGTACAATAGGCGGAAAAAAAAGAAAGCCAGATACGGCTTTCTTTTTATCGCTTCAATTTAAATTGCCAATAATCAATCGTTCGCGCTATATCCTGGTCCGGACTGGAAATAATCGTAATTCGGGGGAATATCTTTTGTGAGATCCACAACTTCGCCAGGTTTCAATGCTCGGGTCGAATCCAGGTGAACCTTTTTACCGGTGTGGTCAATGCCATCATATGATTCCGTAAATCCAGGTGTGCCTGCGGGTTGGGCGATTCGCTCTCCTCCTTTGGCTTTATAAGCAGACGGAACTTCATCTTCCGGAAAAATTGCTCCAAAAGGACATTCTGGAATACACGCTCCGCAATCAATACAGGTATCCGGGTCAATATAGAACCAGGGCCATTCATCTGTCGGTTTTCCTGGTACGATACATTCGACTGGGCATACTGTGATGCAACCCCCATCACGAAGGCATAAACTGGTGATAATATGGGTCATATTTTCCTCCAATTGAATTGTCTGCTGTCATGAATCATTGTAGTCTCCGATATAATCTTTGTCAAGCAATATTTTGGTAAATGTAGATGTTCAGCGAATTTGACACCGCATAACTGTTCAGCGAAAATGTCACCCTATGGAAACAAGAGTGACATTGAACATGAAAGAAATTAAGCGATTGCACTTAGTGCAACAAATCATAGAGCAAAAGATGACCGCCGGACAAGCTTCTGAATTTTTAGGTCTTTCACTTCGCCAAGTCCGTCGTTTGGTTGCCAAATATCGGGTACAAGGAGCACCCGGGATGATCCATGGCAATCGCGGTAAGCGACCGAAAAATCAAACCGAAGAAGAGGTACGCCACGAAGTTTTGAAATTAGCCAAGGGTCAGTATCAAGACTATAACGATTGTCATCTGACGGAAGAATTGGCTGAAAATCATGAGCTCAACCTATCCCGATCGACCGTTCGCCGGATTCGTCGTCAAGCTAACTTACCAAGCCCTCGCAAAAGGCGAGCTCCCCAACATCGAAGCCGTCGGGAGCGTAAGGAACGAGCCGGGATGCTTCTCCAAACGGATGGTAGTCACCACGACTGGCTGGAAGGACGAGGACCCTGGCTGACCTTGATTGCTTATATTGATGATGCCACGAATGAAGTCTCTGGAGCCGTATTCCGAGAGGAAGAAGACGCTGCTGGTTATTTCTTGAGGCTTCAACAAATCTGTCTGAACAAAGGGATACCGGCAGCCATCTATGCTGACCAACACACGATCTTTCAGAGTCCTACCAAAGTTACGCTTCAACAAGAATTGGCTGGAGAGCAGCCGCGCGGCCAGTTTGGACGCCTTTTAGACGAACTGGGGATCCATTTGATGGCTGCCCGAAGCCCTCAGGCTAAAGGACGGATCGAGCGGCTGTGGGAAACCCTTCAGGATCGCCTGGTAAAAGCTTTACGAGAAGCCAATGCAACCGACCTGGATGAAGTTAATCAAGTCCTGAAGCATTTTTTACCTAAGTACAACCGTCGGTTTTCGAAAAAGCCCACCCTGGATAACACAGCTTTTATCCCTTGGCCAAAAGAATATCGGGTCCAGGATTTCTTTTGCTTCAAGCATACTCGCACAGTAACCAATGACAATACCATCCCCTTTGATGGTCATCGCTTGCAAATTCCGCCTGGCCCAAATCGTGCCAGTTATGCCAAAGCGAAAGTCGAAGTCCGCCAACATTTGGATGGCCGCCTTGAAGTTCACTATCATGGAAACAGTTTAGCCATCTTTGCACCCGTTGATGACCGGCCCGTTAGAGTGAATAAGTTTTCTCCCAGGCAAGAAGATCACCCAACGCCAGCCGAACCAAAGACCTTGGAAACAGCTAAAGAACGTAAATCCTATAAACCGGCTGCGAATCACCCATGGCGTAAACCATTGTTTACCAGAAAGACGGAGGCAATGAAAGAATGAGGCATGTACTAATAAATCAAAAAGACGAGCAGACCTTTTGGAAAAGATCCGTCTCGCCTTCTGTTTTGGGTCAAGCCGATTATACTAGAACCCTAACCTTGGTCAAGGTGACATTTCTGTTGTGTTAGTGCAAAGTAGTAGAGTCCCCTTTCTGCAAAGTTAAAATGTCCCCTTTGAAAGGGACACAAAGTGGACGAACTACTAACCATGAGCAACCAAGAAATAACCCGATTAGAAGCGATGCAGCGGTTAAAGGACAAACGCCTTACCCAGAAAGAGGTCGCTCGACTGCTGGGCATAAGTACTCGCCAGGTGAAGCGGCTGTGGCAGGCCTACCGTAGACAGGGAGCCAAAGGATTGGTCAGCGCCAGGCGCGGGAAACCGAGTAACAACCGGCTAGATGCCGGTGTGGCTCAACAAGCCCTGGATTTGATCAAAAAGAAGTACCCGGATTTTGGGCCGACCTTAGCGCACGAAAAGCTGACGGAGATCCACAAACTCGAACTCTCGCGCGAAAGTGTGCGCCGAATCATGATCGAAGAGGGGATCTGGAAACCCAAGCGAGCCAAGCAACCCTCCGTGCATCAGATGCGGGAGCGGCGGGCCTGTTTGGGTGAGTTGGTGCAAATTGATGGGTCAGACTATGCCTGGTTTGAGGGGCGCGGACCGAAGTGCACCCTCTTGGTCTTCATCGACGATGCCAGCGGGCAATTGCTGGAGCTGTGGTTTGTGCCCCATGAGAGCTTCTTTGGCTATGGTGAGGCTGCCCGGCACTATTTTGAGCGCTGTGGCAAGCCGGTGGCCTTCTACAGCGATAAACATGGCATTTTCCATGTCAACGCCGAGCAAACCACAGGCCTAGGCCCAGGTCTAACCCAGTTTGGCCGGGCGATGGGCGAACTGGGCATCCAAATCATGTGTGCCAATAGCCCCCAGGCTAAAGGACGGGTCGAACGGGCTAACCAAACCTTGCAGGATCGCCTGGTGAAAGAACTGCGCTTGCAGGGGATCTCGGACATGGCCGCCGGGAATGCTTTTTTACCCACCTTTCGTGAAGATTTTAACCGCCGCTTTGCCGTGGCGCCCCGCAGCACCCATGACGCCCATCGCCCGCTGCTCAAAACGGAGGACCTGGACCTCATCCTCAGCCATCAGAAAACCGGCATTTTGACCAAAAACCTGACCGTGCAAGCCAACAAGGTCATCTACCAAATCCAATCTGAGCGCCCCGATTATGCTTTACGCAAGGCGCAGGTCTTGATCTGTGAAAATGCCCAGGGAGACGTCACCATCCTCTATAAAAACCAACCCCTTAATTACATTATCTTCCACAAGCAAGAGCATCAGTCGGAAGTTGTGGATACCAAAACCCTCGATCAAGCGGTCCGCACCCCTCATTCCCCGGCTCCCGATCATCCCTGGCGACGTAACTTCGGTCGCCATCTCAATGGTAAACCCATCCAGCCACCCCCTCCCCCTGGATCGGATTGAAATAAGGTCAGCCATGAGTTTATCGCTTTTCGGCCAAAAACTGGGCAGAAAAAAAGGGCAGTACCTTACGGCATCTGCCCAGTCTTCGGGTTTGTGTCGGCGCTCAGGTCGCTCTCCAGCGTTGCCCTATCCTCCGCACAAACTTTACCTTTCTATCCTATTTTTTCCCCTCCCTCGGCAAAGGGGACATCTCTACTTTGCAGAAAAGGGGACATTTCTACTTTGCATTGACAGGTGACATTTCTGTTGACCAGTTAGGGTGACATTTTCGCTGAACAATGACAGCAATATTTTGGTAAATAGGATTTGGGTATGAATGAATCAAGAGAACCGCCCGTTTTTCCGCCTAATCTGGCCGTTTTTTTAGGCATTCTGGCGGTGTCTACTTCATCAATTTTCATCCGGTTCGCCCAGGAAAACGCGCCATCCCTGGTGATTGCTGCTTTCAGGTTAAGCCTCGCCACCTTGATTTTATTGCCCTCGGCAGTAAAACCGAATAATAGAGTTGAGTTGATGAAACTCACTAAAAAGGAAATCCTTCTGGCCATTCTTTCTGGGATATTCCTGGCCTTCCATTTCGCTACGTGGATTTCATCATTGGCATATACAACCGTGGCAAGCTCGGTTGTCCTGGTCAATACCTCGCCCTTATGGGTTTCATTATTAGCGCCAATTTTCCTGAAGGAGCGGATTCGAGGCAGGTTGATTTTGAGTCTGGTCATTACGTTCGGCGGTGGGTTTATAGTAGGAATAAGCGATGTATGTCAATTAGGGGGGGGAGGAGTATCCTGCCCGTCTGCAGCTGATATCCTGGCGGGAAATTCTTTCATTGGTGACATTCTAGCCTTGTTAGGGGCTATGTTTGCCTCGGGATACCTGCTGATCGGCCGTTTATTACGATCGAAGATGTCTCTTATCTCATATACTTTTCTGGTTTATGGTGTGGCTGCTCTGATCTTATTGTCAGCGACATTGGTTGGCAGGATGCCACTGACCGGTTATCCGGGATTAACTTATGTTTGGTTCCTGGCGTTGGCAGTCGTTCCTCAACTTCTGGGCCATTCGACATTTAATTGGGTTTTACGCTATCTGTCAGCAGCTTTCGTTTCGATTGCGCTGCTCGGAGAGCCTATTGGGTCAACGATCCTGGCGTTTTTAATCTTAGGTGAAATCCCTTCGCTATTAAAAATTGTGGGAGCAGTTCTAATTCTCACAGGCATCGTGTTTGCATCCAGGGTTGAGGCAACTCCAAAAATCACCAGAGGGTTAATTACCCCCTAGCAAGATAAGATTGGTGATTAACATCAACTCAAAAACCGAAAACGATGATAGAGTAATTTTCTTGTTTAAGAGTAACTGCTCAGGCATTTGAGTCAAAAATCTAGAAAAAACACGATGAAAAATTCTTGCATTGGTTCCATGGATAATGCACAATGGATTGCATGGAGCCTATCAAAAAACTTAGTGAAGCTGAAATACGATCCATCTACCGGCAAGGTGAAGATGCGGTTGTGAACCTCATTCAGGCGATGAACCAAAATTTGCACCTCCTCACCCAAAGAATCCAAGTCTTGGAAGACCGGTTGGCGAAGAATAGTCGGAATAGTGGGAAACCACCATCCAGTGATGGATTGAATAAACCTGCGCCCAAGAGCCTGCGCAAGCGCCATGGCAAGAAAAGCGGTGGTCAGCCAGGACATCCAGGGACGACTTTGCAGGCGGTGAGCCATCCGAACAAGGTGGAAGTGCATAAGGTGAAGCGTTGTCAACACTGCCAGACTCCCTTAGAAGAGATTGTAGTAGAAGCCATAGAAAAACGCCAGGTATTCGATCTGCCTCCCATCCAGATTGAAGTAACTGAGCACCAAGTTGAGATCAAGCGCTGCCCTCACTGTGGCCAAGTGACCCGAGCCGACTTTCCAAAAGGGATCACTCAGCCTGTCCAGTATGGACCCCAGATCAAAGCCCAGATGGTGTATTTGAACCAATACCAGATGATTCCTTTGGAGCAAGTCAGTGAGACCCTATCCGAATTCTATGGGCAGAGCGTGGCCGAAGGCACGATTGTCGAAGCCTGCCAGGAAGTTGCCCAAAAGGTCCACTCGGTAAATACAGCTATCAAGACCCACCTGACTGAAAAGGAAGCGGTGGTGCACTTCGATGAGACCGGTGCCCAGATCGCTGGCAAACTCAACTGGTTGCATTCGGCCAGCACTCAAGATTTGACTTCCTATGCGGTGCATGCCAAGCGAGGTCAGTCAGCCATGGATGCGATTGGCATTCTGCCCAATCTGCACGGGCGAGCCATCCATGATGGCTGGAAGAGCTATTTCGCCTATCTCTGTGCCCATGCTTTGTGCAATGGCCATCATTTACGCGAGTTGAAATTCCTCCAGGAGCGTTACCCACAAGAGTGGGAGAATGGGCTGGCGGATTTGTTGCTCGAAATCAAGAAGGCCGTAGAAACCGCCAAGCTCACTCAGACTTCCAGCTTGACATTGGTTCAGATCAAGGCCTTCGAAGAACGATACGATACCCTCCTGCTCCAAGGTTTTCAAGCTAATCCAACTCCTGAGCCAGGGGAAGAACAACCCAAGAAACGAGGACGTCCCAAACAGAGTCCACCTCTCAACTTGCTGGATCGCTTTCGGGAACACAAACCAGCGGTATTGGCTTTTATGTATGATTTTAAGGTGCCATTTGATAATAATCAGGCCGAACGAGATATTCGGATGATGAAGGTCAAGCAAAAGATCTCTGGCTGTTTCCGCTCAACCCAAGGTGCTGAGGCCTTCTGCCAGGTTCGGGGTTATTTGTCGACCGCTCGTAAGAACGGCCAAAAGGTATTGAAAGCCTTACACCTGGTATTTGCTGGAAAACCTTATTGTCCTTCTTTCGTCTCTTTACCTGCCTGAGCAGTTACGTTTAAGATTTTTAACGGTTGTTTTTGACAGCGAGCGGCCGTAAAGGTAGTTTATTTCGTGGATATTTTGAGTCAGCTCATCTGTAAAGGCATCATGCGATACTCGCCAGGTCCAATTTCCTTCCGGACGGCCAGGATAATTCATGCGTGCATTTGTATCCAGGCGGAGGAAATCTTGTAAGGGAGCGATTGCGACACTGGCAACAGATCCCCAAATTCCTCGAATCATATCCCAGGCTATGTCGTTGCCTGGCTTACTCAAATAACGGCGGCAGAAGTCCTGTTCGCTTTTAGGCGCGGTCTTATACCATCCGATAACCGTGTCGTTATCGTGGGTGCCCGTATAAGCAATGCAATTTTCTGGAAAATTGTGGGGTAAAAATGGATCATCAGGGTCTGTCGAAAAGGCAAATTGAAATAGTTTCATGCCAGGAAGCTCAAATTTCTCGCGCAGTTCTATCACATCTGGTGTTACCACGCCCAGGTCTTCGGCGATGATCGGCAGGTCGCCTAGAGCTTTATTTACTGCTGTGAAGAGATCCGCTCCGGGACCTGGAACCCAACGGCCTATTTCAGCCGTTGGGTTACCGTATGGAATTTCCCAGTAACCGGCAAAGCCGCGAAAATGATCGAGACGAACAACATCAACAACTTTTAAAAGCGTCGATAATCGATCGATCCACCAGGAATACCCGGTATCTTTGTGGATGTCCCAATGGTAAAGAGGATTACCCCATAATTGACCTGTTTTCGAAAAATAGTCTGGTGGTACACCCGCAACCACTGAAGGCAATCCTTTTTGGTCTAGATAAAATAATTCCGGGTGAGCCCAAACATCAGCACTATCATAAGATACGAAAATTGGCGCATCACCTATGATCATAATACCTGCCTGGTTTGCATATGTATGCAAGGCTTGCCACTGCCGGAAGAAAATAAACTGGCGGAAAACGTGACGTTGGATAGCGTCAGGATTTTCTTTTCGAAAACGATCGAGGGCTGATTGATCCCGGTGTTTGAGGATTGCAGGCCATTTATCCCAACTACCACCTCCCTGGGCTTCTTTTATTGCCATAAACATGGTGTAATCGTCGAGCCAATAAGCCTGATCCTTTTGGAAGGAAGATAATTCGCGCCCCAACTCACTATCTGAAGATCCTTTGAACCTATCGTAGGCTCTATCCAATAATCTAACCTTCCATTCAATTACCGGCCCAAAATCGACCTGGCCCGTAGAGAATTTAGGCCGGTCGACTAGGTCCTGACGGGTTAAAAGGTCTTCGTCAAGCAAAATTGTAGGGCTGACCAAATAAGGGTTACCTGCAAAGGCTGAAAAGGATTGGTAGGGTGAATCCCCATAACCAGTTGGACCAAGTGGTAATACCTGCCACAGAGCACACCCAGTTTCATGTAAGAAATCGATCCAGGCATAAGCTTGAGGACCAAGGTCACCGATCCCATCTGGGCCAGGCAAGCTGGTGGGATGAAAAAGTATGCCAGATGATCGCTTATATTTCATTAGGTAACCTCCTGGTTTGGATATACTTGCCTGATTCAACGACCAGACTCGGAAAATCTGAAGGAACCACATCCGTTCCGACCATCGCTCCCGGACAGATAATTGTTTGTGGTGGAATAACGCTAGATTTTCCTGCCATGGCTAAGAGTGGTTCTTGACCATCTGAATCGCCGCCGATCTGGGCATCTTTACCAACCCGGACCTTTTTATCAAGTACAGCATTCTTCACAGTCGCCCCATTTTCAACAATCGAATCAGTTAACAATATCGAGTATTCAACAGTTGCACCCGATTCGACGATCACACCCGGGGATAAAATACTATTGAAAACCCTGGCCCCTGGTCGAATGATGCAACCATCGGAAACCATGCTATCTTGAATATCGACGTGATTGGAGATGAACATAGACGGGCGTTCTTCGGTGCGGGTATGGATGATCCACGATCGATTATTCAGATCGATAGATGGTGGCTCTTTCAATAAGTCCATGTGGGCCTGCCAATAAGAATTAATGGTGCCTACGTCGACCCAGTACCCTGAAAATGGGTAAGCATACACTTTTGCTCCAGAAGCAATCAACCGTGGCAGGATATTTTTCCCAAAATCATGAGCCGAGTCCTGGCTCAGGTGATCTTCCCACAATGCCCGGTCGAGGACATTGCGATTGAAAAGGTAGACCCCCATATTTATCAGGTTTGAAGCTGGTTTTTCAGGTTTTTCAATAAATGATTGAACTCGATAATCGCTGCCAACTCCGACAATTCCAAACCGAGACGCTTCTGCAATCGGTACGTTTATGGTCGCCATGGTTAAGTCAGCATGATGCGAGGTGTGGAATGTAACCATCACTTCGTAATCCATAGCATAAATATGATCACCTGAGAGAATTAAGATGGAATCCGGATCGCCGCGCTTGATGAACGAAAAATTCTGTTGGATGGCATCAGCCGTTCCTGTAAACCAGTCTGAAGGCCGGCGGGTTTTGAAAGGGGTATAGATGCGTACCCCTCCGGTAAAATCACGGTTCAGATCCCAGGGTCCTCCTGCTCCGATGTGCTCGATAAGTGATTGTGGACGGTACTGAGCCACGATTGTGACGTCGAAAATTCCTGAATTAACGCAGTTTGATAATGTAAAGTCGATTATTCTATATTTACCAGCAAATGGGACGGCAGGTTTGGTCCGTTTGACCGTCAATACACCCAGGCGTGATCCCTCACCTCCAGCAAGTATGACAGCTCGTGTTTTCATGACTCTGCGCCTCTTTCTGAACGGTTGGGTTCAATTCGTTTTGGCTATTTCGAAATAATCTTCAGTGACGACCTCACAAGAAGAAAGGCCCAGGAATGCAATCAGGTCCGTTGCCAGGCCAGATTTTAATTCTGCGTCCTGTCTGCTCCATGTTCGGCTTTTTATTTCCAGGAATCGGCCTATATCCGGATTTATGAGATGATCGATGTTAATAAAGAACTCAGTCCCTTTATATTTGATCAAGAATCTCAAACGATCCTTTTGCACCTCCAATTGTTGGCATGGTCTGAAGTATTCGTGGTAAAAGCGTAAGCTCTGTGTAGCAGGCGCCAGATAACGAGAGCGTGAAAGCAATACCTGTTGAGCAAAGTAACCTTCACGGACTGGCCCGATCAAGGTTAATCTCGAACGTACATTCGTGATTTGTTCATGATCATCGATGAAATCATCTTCGCGATAACGGATCCTGCCCTTATCTGCATCTTCGAAAGTGTAATAGGTATCATATTGACGATAATGGCGGGTGCGGATGATCTCTATTTCAGGGTTGTTGAGGGTCTCCAGTACTTGTGGTATCTGGTCATCAAGGCGGACTTTCAATTGTATCTCGAAGCTTTCTTCTTGCGAGGCGCCGCCAATAGCTATCAATTTCGACAATACAGATTGTTCACGATCTATTAAGAAGGAATCAATCTGGCGAGCATAATCCTGGCTTTGGTAAAGCAATTCACTTTCATTTACTGTCAATATCTGGCGGTCACGCATCAGCCAGGAGCCATTAACCATCACATCTGTAACATCGGTTGCCTTGGTTGCATACACCAGCTGCGCATAAGGACCTTGGGGATCACGTTTAAAGCGAGGGGTATTATGTAGTGTCGATATGTCCACAAGGATCAGGTCGGCTCGTTTACCCGGTTCGATCGAGCCAGTGATCGCGCCCAGATGAAGAGCTTGCGCTCCAAGACGGGTTGCCATTAATACAGATGTACGAGCTGGAAGAGCAGTCGGGTCACCTGAAAAGCCCTTTGCCAGGAAGGAAGCCAGGCGCATTTCTTCGAACATGTCCAGATCATTATTTGAAGCTGGGCCGTCAGTACCGATGCCAACGTTCAAGCCCAAATCGAGCATTTTTTTTATCGGGGCAACCCCTGACGCTAACTTCATGTTCGATGAAGGATTATGAGCAACTCCTGCACCATAGTGGAGCATCGTTCGAATTTCGCCTTCGTCTACATGTACACAATGGGCTGCAAGTACCTTGGCATCAAAGAGGTTTTGTTTTTTGATGTAGGGAATGACCGGCATCCCCTGTTCATGGCGCATGTTTTCAACTTCTAGGGCCGTTTCAGATATGTGTATGTGCAATGGCACATCGAATTCAGCCGCTAACGCAGCCGTCGATCGTAGAATTTCTGGCGTACAGGTATAAGGAGCGTGTGGGCCAACGGAAGGTACGATGAGTGAATGTCCTTTCCATGAGCTGATAAAATCACGGGCAGCGGCCAGCGACTCTTCGAAGAATTGTGCGTCAGGTGTTGGGAATTTCAATACGGTTTGAGAGCAAACTGCCCGCAATCCTGCTTTAGCAGTAGCTTCCGCAACGTGCTCCTCAAAATAATACATGTCGGCAAAACAGGTAACACCGCTACGGATCATCTCGGCGCAAGCCAGGGTTGTCCCCAATTCGACGAAGTCTGGTGAGACAAATTGACGTTCAACAGGCATCATGTATCCCATCAACCATACGTCCAGGCGCAGGTCGTCAGCCAATCCACGCAGAAGCGTCATTGGAACATGGGTATGAGCATTTACCAGGCCTGGCATCAATACCTTTCCCTGGCAATCGATGATCGATGTCGATTGGTATTTTTCTTTCAGGTCTGTTTCCAGCCCGGCTGCAATAATCGCGTCCCCGTGAACAGCCACAGCTCCAGGTTCGAATTTATGGAACTGTTCATCCATTGTCAAAACGAGTGCATTCGTAAATAGAGTGTCAACGTTCATAATTTGATCCGATCGGGTTATTCTTTCTGTAGAAGGCGGCGAACAAGGTCTATGGTCAGGTTTGCAGCCCACAACGGTGCATTCTGGGGTGGGCCTCCATATGAAGCGTCATATTCTTTTTTCTCGGTCGGTGTAATTAAAACCACATTCAGGTTTTGTTTTTCTCCTCCAGGAGTAAGGTTGGCGCCGATCAAGACATCAGCCTGATAACGTGCTTGAAGTTCTACGGTTCGTTCAGTTAACTTGTCTGATCCTAGAGGTGAAGATACAATCTCGCCGTTCACAGTAGTGAGGGCCGCTTTAGAAAAGCGTTGAACCAATTCACCACCCAAGCCGGCTTCAACCAGAGCCAGTGACCACTTTCGGCCCAACAGGCTGCGTATAGTCACATCTTCTATCTTTTCTTCGTCGACACCGAAGATATAATCGCCCAGCCTTTGGCGGATAATGGCAACTGTTGAGGCAATCATTTGATCGGCATCCTCCATTGTCGCGGCTTTGGCGGTCACTCTTATGTCGACTTGCCCGGGATGGGCAAGGAGGCCAACGGTGGGATTGGCAATTATCTCCAGGTCGCCTACAAGCTCGTCTACAGTCGATTCACCAATGGTGGCTGTATGCAGTACGCTGGCTTTGATGATTTCTTGCAGGGTATAATGTTCACGAAGATATGGTAAAACGACATTTTGGGTGAGATATTCCATTTCCCGAGGGACGCCGGGAAGAGAAATAACAGATTTATCATCAATTTCGTATATGAAAGCCGGCGCGGTTCCTACCGGATTTTCAACCGGGATTGCACCGTGAGGAATATATGCCTGGCGTTTGTTATTTTCACCTGGTATCCTGCCATATCTCTGAAAGCGAGCCAGGATCTGATCCCACAAACGGGGTAAAAACTCAAGCTGGACTCCTAATGCCTCGGCGACCGCCTGGCGGGTCGGATCGTCAACTGTTGGCCCGAGTCCCCCGGTGGTGATTATAATGTTTGTTCTCAGTAAAGCTTCTTGAATTGCCAATGAAATTCTTTTGGTATTATCTCCAACGGTCATTGTCCGGTAAATATCAACCCCACAATCGCGTAACGTTCTGGCTAAATATCTGGTGTTCGTATCCTGAATCTCCCCCAGTAATAATTCTGTTCCAATAGTGATAATTTCTGCAGTTGGCATATGACCCCATTAACCGAATTCAGATTGAAAAAGTGCATTGATTACGGGTAGTTTAACACGAAATTGGAAAATGTCAAACCGTCGGAGTAGATCAAAGTATAATTTGGAGAAAAGGAAACGAATGATGGACTCACGAACTCGTGTCATTACTGCAATGAGCCGCCAACAACCTGATCGCGTTCCAGTTGATCTTAGCTGGGGTTTATCTCCAGGTATTTTAAAAACCTTTCAAGAACGCACTGGTGCTGCAGATGCGGATGATTATTTTAAGACCGACGTTCGTTTCGTCGGCTTAGAAATTTCACGAGGTTTTGGCATTGACCCGCAAGATGATGATTACGATCCTGAATGGGAAAAGAAGGTTGAGGTTTTCCGCACATTCCTAGGTGAACTACCTCCTCAGTCTACAATAACCGAATGGGGAACAGGCCATATCCCTGGCTCAGAGCATCATTTTACACGGATCGTTTTTCCATTATTGAAAGCCACTAAAGTGGAGGAAATCAAGTCGTTTCCATTTCCGGCGTTTAACGAAAACTGGCGGCTTGAAAAAGCAATAAAAACGATCGAGGCGTTCCAAGAGAGAGGATTATGTGTCGCCGGTGCTGCAGCCTGTTCGATTTTCGAAGTAAGCTGGCAAATTCGCGGTCTAGAACAATTACTTGAAGATTTTTCACTTCGGCCCGAGCTGGCTGCTATCCTCCTGGATCGAGTCACAGAAATTCGCTGTAAGTACGTCGAAGCTTTGGTTTCGATGGGCGTGGATCTCATTGTGTTGGGGGATGACATCGCAACCCAAATTGGGATGATGATGAGCCCGGCTATGTGGCGCCGGTGGTTGAAGCCTCGTTTGAGCCTGATCATTCAAACTGCCCGGCAGATTCGCCCAGATATTTTGGTCTTTTATCACAGTGATGGAAACCCTTCGGCAGTTATCCCGGATCTCATTGAAATCGGAGTCGATATTTTGAATCCGGTACAGCCCGAGTGCATGGATCCACAAGTATTAAAACAAAAATATGGGGATCAATTGGCGTTTTGGGGAACAATCGGCACACAAACCACCTTTCCTTTTGGAACCCCGGAAGATATCCGCAGTGTCGTCCGCCAGAGGATCGAAACCGTGGGGTTGGGTGGCGGCTTATTACTCGGACCAACCCACATGCTTGAACCGGATGTACCCTGGGAAAATATCCTGGCATTTTTCGCTGCAGTAGAAGAATTTGGTTACTATTGATAGATCTACATAAGTTGAAATCCAGATGAACAAAGAATTTCGATCGCGGGTTGGGACTGGAAAATGGATCGGTCATAACCTTATCATTGGTGATTGGGGATGACACAGAAATACCGCCAGAATTTGGGACGGTGGGGTGAGCAGGTGGCCGAAAAATTTCTTATTGAGAAAGGCTTTTCGATCATTGGTAAGAATATCCGCACTCCTTATGGTGAAATAGATATCCTCAGCCAGGAAGGTGAGATGCTGGTATTCGTTGAGGTAAAGACGCGTACAACAGCCCAATTTGGCTTTCCAGAAAGCGGAATCACCCATACTAAACAGATCCACATGCTCAACGCGGCTGAGGCGTTCTTACAAGCAAACCCGGATCGCGATGGGGTTTGGCGGTTGGATGTTATTGCTATCCGAAAATTGGCTGGAGAATTACCGCCGGAAATTGTGCATTTCGAAAATGTCTTGTTCTAATAATAAACCGCCGCTCGTCGTAATAGTTGGACCTACTGGGGTAGGAAAGACTGCTTTATCCATAGAACTGGCAAAACGACTCGATGGCGAGATCATTTCAGCCGATTTAAGGCTATTTTACCGGGGGATGGATATCGGTACCGCAAAACCAGCGATGAGCGAGCGTCAAAATATACCCCACCACTTGATTGATGTGGCCGACCCCGATGATACCTGGAGTCTGGCAGTTTTCCAGGCCGCCGCAATGACTGCGATCCGCACGATTCATCTGAAAAACAAATTGCCAATAATGGTAGGTGGAACCGGGCAGTTTGTAAGGGCTGTTATTGAAGGATGGACAATACCACTGCAGGAACCCGATTTACATATGCGCAATGCATTAACAAAGTGGGCTGAACAAATTGGCGGTCTGGGTTTACATACACGATTAGCTGTAATCGACCCCGTGGCAGCTTCAATCGTCGATCCGAGAAATGTCAGGCGAACGATCCGAGCGCTAGAAGTATGTCTGATGACTGGTAGGCGATTCTCCGAGCAGCGGCAGAAAATGACATCACCTTATTCTGTATTAACCCTGGGCTTGATGCGTAACCGGAAGGATCTCTATACAAGGATCGATGCTCGCATCGATTCCATGGTGGCCAATGGTCTGGTCGAAGAAATTGATCAGCTACTGAAGCGCGGCTATTCAAGAACGCTTCCATCCTTTTCGGCGATTGGGTATAAAGAAATTGCTGAATATTTGTCTGGTGAATGTTCGTTTGAAGATGCGATTATATTGATTAAAAGGAAGACACGGCAATTTGTCAGGCGCCAGGCGAATTGGTTTAGAGAGACCGATGCCAATATCAAGTGGTTCACCGTAGAAAATGACACGGTTGACCAAATGGAACAGGTGGTGTTTGCGGAATTTGGCCGGAGTTAGATAGGAAGGAAAATGAAGAACCGACCCTGGATCAAGTTTTACGATAAGAACGTCCCGAAATCACTTGAGTACCCACACAAACCATTGCATGCATTTTTGGTTAAATCGGCACGCAATTTCCCTGATAAAGTGTGTACGGTTTGCAATGGTCGGGAAATTACTTACCACCAAATGGATTTACTGACCACTAAGGCAGCCTTTTTTTTTAGGCAGTCAGGATTGCGAAAAGGCGATAGGGTGGGATTATTCTTACCGAACATCCCGGAGTTTGTCATTGCATTTTATGGGGTTTCGAAGGCCGGTGGGGTTATCGCAGCAATTAACCCCGCCTTCAAGCCACAGGAACTCATCCATCAAGCAAACGATGCCGGGATAATTTTCCTGGTCACGCTGCAATCAAAATACGACGCGATTAAATCTATCCAATCTAAAACAACAATTGCTAGAATTATTGTGGTGAAAGATCTCGAGCCAGAAATTAACACCTATTCAGAGCTGAGTGGAGTACAACCTCCGGATATATTCTTTGACGAAATTACGGATCAAGACTTCCCCCAGGATGGTGACGATTTCGGCGTTAATCCTGACGACCCTGCGGTTTTCCAATATACTGGAGGAACGACTGGAACGCCAAAAGCAGCGATTGGGTTGCACCGGAACCTGGTTGCAAATAGCCTTCAGTTTAGGAATTGGTTAGCTGACATTGAGGTAGGCAAGGAAGTTTTTTTAATGGCGATCCCAATGTATCACGTGTACGGAATGGTGATTGGAATGAGCCTGTGCATTGCAACTGCTGGCCTGTTGGTTCTGGTCCCTGACCCCAGGGACATCGTCGCCCTGGTTGCCGAAATCCACCGGTATCAAGTAACCATATTTCCTGGTGTACCCTCATTGTTCGGGATGATCTCACATAATCTCGAAGTCAATCCGGATCGTTCTGACTTGCGTTCGATCCGCATAGCTATTTCCGGATCAGCGTCTTTGCCTGTAGAAATAAAAAATCGTTTTGAGCATTTAATTTCTGGAAAACTGTGTGAAGGTTACGGTCTTTCAGAAGCGCCAACAGCAACCCATTGTAATCCCATCCATGGCGAAAATCGATTGGGATCGATAGGCTTACCCCTCCCGGACGTAGACTCCCAGATTGTCGATATGGAAAATGGCACAATAAGATTAACAACCGGCGAGGTAGGGGAATTGATCGTGCGTGGTCCCCAGGTTATGGTTGGCTATCATAATCAGTCCAAAGAAACTGCAAATGCTATTCGGAGCGGCTGGTTATTTACCGGTGATATCGGCAAAATGGACGAAGATGGCTATTTCTACCTGGTAGGACGGAAGAAGGAGTTGATCAAAGTCAGTGGATTTCAAGTCTGGCCACGCGAAATTGAAGAGGTCATTTCTGCTCACCCGCAGATCGTGGATGTTTGTGTTGCAGGTGTACCAGACGCAAAGAAGGGGGAAGTAGTAAAAGCCTGGGTAATAAAAAAACCAGGGAGTTCATTAACCCAGGACGACATTAAAACCTGGTGTGAACCTTCCCTGGCTTATTTCAAAATTCCTGTCCTCGTCGAATTTCGAACAGAATTTCCCAGAACACCCGTCGGTAAAATTCTAAAACGAGAATTGATTAGACAGCATCTCGAAGGGATGGATCCAACGATACTTTCCCATTAATCTGGGCAGGAATGCCGCTAATCTTTGGGAATGGAGGGGGGAAAATCCGTTCGAATTCAGTTCTTGAGATCGTCTCGACCTCAAGCAGTCGAGTTGCGACCGCGTCCAGGCTTTCACGATATTCCAGCAAAATCTGACGCGCCTGGATGTAGCATTCATCGACGAGGATTCGAACCTCATGATCTATTTGTTCTGCGACAGTTTCGGAGTAATCCCTTTGTTCGGCAATTTCCCGGCCGAGGAAGATCATTTCATCTTTTTGGCCGTAGACCATCGGTCCAAGCTTATCGCTCATTCCGAGGCGAGTTACCATGTTTCGAGCTAATTGGGTAACCCGTTCGATATCATTGGCCGCTCCTGATGTAATATCATCGAATACGATTTCTTCAGCTGCTCGTCCTCCCAATGCGCTGATCATCTCAGCGATGAATTTCTTGCGGGGCATCAAGGTGCGGTCTTCTTCTGGTAAGGACAGCGTATATCCAGCCGCCATACCGCGCGCAATGATCGATACTTTTTGAACCGGGTCCGCCTCTGGTAAGGTGTTCATAACTACAGCGTGGCCGGCTTCGTGATAAGCAACAATGCGTTTCTCGTCACTGCTGATCAATCGTGATTTGCGCTCCGGACCGGCTATTACTCTCTCGATCGCTTCCTCGAATTCAGCCTGCCCGATAACACGCTTATTTTGGCGAGCTGCCAGAATAGCAGCTTCGTTAACCAGATTCTCGAGATCGGCACCAACAAATCCGGGTGTGCCGCGGGATAAGACCCCAAGATCGACATTAGGTGCCAATGGTTTCCCCTTCACGTGGACTTTTAGGATTGCTTCTCGGCCGCGCATATCCGGTCGATCTAATACTACCCGGCGATCAAAACGACCGGGCCGGAGCAAGGCCGGGTCGAGAATATCCGGGCGGTTGGTTGCTGCCATAATGATGACGTTTGTATCGGTATCGAAACCATCCATCTCTACCAACATCTGGTTCAAGGTTTGTTCGCGTTCATCGTGGCTTCCACCTAAACCTGCACCGCGTTGGCGTCCAACCGCATCGATTTCGTCAACAAAAATAATACAGGGCGAATGACGTTTAGCTTGATCAAAAAGATCACGAACTCGGCTGGCACCTACGCCAACGAACATTTCAACGAATTCAGATCCGGAAATTGAAAAGAATGGAACGCCAGCTTCCCCTGAGACCGCTTTCGCAAGTAGGGTTTTCCCAGTTCCGGGAGGGCCAACTAACAAGACACCTTTAGGAATGCGAGCACCGAGTGAAATAAATTTTTGAGGTTCACGTAGAAACTCAACGACCTCTTTCAGCTCTTCTTTGGATTCATCGACACCAGCAACGTCGTCAAAGGTCACTGTTGGGTGATCTCCAGAAAACATTCGTGCCCGAGATTTACCGAACGACATAGCGGCATTATTACTTCCCTGGGCCTGACGGAAAATGAACCAGAAAACAGCAGCCAGAAGAAGGAATGGAAGGATATAAGCGAGCGCTGAAATGATTCCAACCCAAGCGCTGGGTAATTGAACTAAGATTTGGACCTTGTTAGAAGCCAGTTCCTGCGGGTGTAACTCCAAAATCTGTCAATTGTTGTAGGAGGGTAGAGCCGGTATCTTTTGTAGAAACTTTATTCGTACCATCTTTATAAACTAATTGGATATTATTTCCGTTGACTGTAATTTTACCGATCAAGCCATTTTGAAGGTCATTAGCTACTTGATTTATCGGGATTTCGGTCGAAGAATTATTTTGTTGCCTGAAGTTGTAAACAAAAAGGGCAATTATTGCCACGAACAACAACAGGTAAACAACATAAGATTGACTGCGATTCACTGAAGCCTCCAAACAATAACGCGCCTTACTGAGAGGCGTAATTCATTTTTCATTTTCTTCATCCAAATAAAGATTATACCAATCTACAGGCTGATATACCAGATTTCAAGAAAAAAACAAATTTCTCTGAATTAGTAGGTCAACTTTACCTGGATAAAACGCTCTTTAAAACCTGCTGCCATTGGCCGATATGGTTTTGGTCGTGGGTTGCAGTAAATCCAACGAGCTCGATTAACCTGGTAGGCCCGAAGATTGCGTGGCGGGCAGTGCGGTTCCATCCTTCAGGAGGCAGGTTTTCTAGCAATGAGATTATTTTCTTTCTTACCTCCATGTACTCGACCACGGCGTCATGTCCATTTTGCAGGCGATATTGACGCACCTCGGCCCATGGATCAGTGTCTATCCCTGGAAGAAATGGATTTTCTACATTTATTAATTCTTGTAATCTGGGTAAATTGACATCTCGATCTACATCCCGTAAATGGCATAGGATCTCAGTCAAACTCCATTCATCAGGAACCGGGCGAGTGGTCCAAATACCTTGCGAGATATGCTTAGATAAAATTGATAAAACTGCTGGGGTCGATCGTAAAGTGGCCAGGAGAGCTTCTGAATTAAGTAAATCGGTTTTCTTCTTTATCTCAAATGGCAGGGACAGTTGTTCGATTAAATCTGATAGAGCCCCTCGCCATTCAGGGTCAACATCATGAAGTTCACTGCGTTCATTCCCATTGGAGGAAACATAAAATGCGGACAATCCTACTTGTTTAGCCGGCGCGATATCCATGGCAAAATCATTTCCAACCATCAAGATTGGCCCAGAAGGCCAGGCGAGGTGAGCCAATGCTTCTGCAAAAAAGGTCGGGTTCGGTTTTGCGAAATGAAATGACTCATAAGAGGGTATGAGATCAAAATGATATTTATCGCCAGGAAAACCAGCCCACTCTAACCTTTGAATGATCGCAGTTTTTGGGAAAATTGGATTAGTTGCTATCGCTACTCGCCAATTTCTTTCAATAGCGAGATCGACTAGCTTTACCGCCTCTTTTCGGGGGGTGGTTAAGGCCTTCAGGCTTGGAAAAACGTCCTGATAAAAAGCATTAATGGCGTCAAGGATATCCTCTTTGGGAACCCCAATGGCGGGATAAAAAGATGCATCGAAGACTGCCTCAAGGGTCATGTCAGGTTGATTATTGCCAATCATTTTCTGGGTGGCAATTAGCAATTGCTCGATCAACACAGATGGTTTAACATAATCGGAAAGGTATTGACTGAGTGATTTAAGATATTCAGGTAGAAAAACCTGGATATCGTTTGTCAATAACGTATCATCCAGGTCAAGCAGCAACGTCAGGGTCATTGGGTTCATTCAAATTAAAAGATAAAAGATGGCATTCGCCGCAGCCAATATATGGCTCAGTTACATTTTTTTTGGTTCGCGTGCAAAAGGCAGAAACACTGACGCGCCGTTTCAGTCGCAACAATCCCTTATCGACGGTGCCTTCCAGGATCATATTAGGACAGGCATTGGCCTGCTCAATGCCTGGAACCGGGCAGGTCTTGCACAGGTTGGGGGTCCAGTTTCCGGGCGGCGGTTTATGACCAATCAAGCGGCATTCTTCTTTTTGGCGGCCGCGGTAATAGTTGCCATAAAAATATGAGCACTCTTTTCCAGCTGGTGTTCGCATTGTTTAATTGCTTTATGCTTTAAACCCGAGTAACGTAAGCCCCCGTGCGGGTATCCACGCGGATAGTGTCACCTTCATTAACAAAATATGGAACATGTACTTCCAGGCCAGTCTCAGTAACAACACGTTTCGTTACTCCGGTCGCCGTATCACCCTTAACGGCTGCTTCTGCTCGAGTAACTTTAAGATCGACTGAAGTCGGAAGCTCAATATCAATTGGCTCGTTATCATAGAAAGTCAGCTTGACTTCCATCCCCTCTTTCAGGAACCCGGCTGAATCACCCAGGATTCCCCGGTTGATGCCCGGCTGCTCGAAGGTTTCGAGATCCATAAAATAGTAAACGTCGCCATCATTATATAAATACTGGACGTTGTGATAATCCAGGCGAACATCCTGAACCCGATCACCAGATTGGAAGGTTTTTTCTAGTGTCGTACCCTTGCGGATATCACGGGCTTTAATGCGGATCGTCGCGTTTCCACGACCAGGTTTATTATGGGTATATTCCAATACCTTGTATAAATTTTCATCAAGGACGAAATTTACGCCTTTTCGTAACTCATTAACATCGATCATAAAAAATGTTTACCTTATCATAGACGAGATCATAGCGCAAATAATTATTATAGCAGATTAGAACATGAGTAGCAAGTTGTCAATCCTAAGCGAATTTTAAGTTCTGATTGAATGCAGTGATTATCCGGAAACGTGATGACCTGTTTCAGCAGTCGGCGTGTTCTGAATGAGTTGGATGGCATGAGGTAAAACCGGTAAAATCACTTCGAAGCTTTCTACTGCACCATTTGGGTTCCCTGGTAGGTTGACAATCAATGTGTTTTTGTAAATCCCCGCGACACCGCGTGAAAGAATCGCATGAATATTGGTCTTCATTCCCTGGAGGCGGATGGTTTCGGATAATCCCGGAGTTTCCCTGGTGATAACTTGCAGAGTCGCTTCGGGGGTGACATCCCTGGGGGCAAATCCGGTCCCACCGGTTGTTAATATCAAATCTACCTTTAGGTCGATTGCCCAATTGAACAGGGTAGATTTGATCAATTCGATCTCATCGGGAACAATTGCAGATGCTGCCACGGACCAACCTTGGACGTTGACAATTTTCTGCAAAAGAGGACCGGCGATATCCGGACGTTCACCGGATGATGACCGGTCTGAAATGGTTAATATTCCCACGTTTACCGGCACAGCTAACCTTCTTCTTCGCCTACCAGTTGCTTCCAGGGACCATGGATGCCATCTTCTGTTACCCCAAAATAGAAGCGAAAACCGGGAGAAATTTTTTGAATGAAATCATAGTGGGTTGACTTACCCTTCTTGTAGCTATTTATCAATCCAAATTCTCCATGCCATTGGATCTTCTCATGATCCTTATTATTTTCAAATTCAATATAGCGACTGATAGCGTAGTGCCAGAGGCGCCTGGCAGAAGCCCTGGTCACGTTTTTTACGATGTTTCCGTTGCGAAGATCTCGCATGCTGTAGTATCTTGCCCCTTCACGCTCTTCAGGAGGTAATACTTCAACGCCAGTATGAGGGGCGAAGTCAGCTTCCTGGTCGTTGATGGAATTGATGATCTCGGATCTGATTTCATCATCTTTTTCGATATTGGCGTTAACCGCGGTACTGGCAGCCTGCTGTTGTAATTGTCCAGAGCGAAGCACGAGGCCTACGATTTCATCCCGGACAGCCAATCCTGTTTCAGCTTCATCGCGAATATAAATTTTATTATCATCTACTGCATATGGCGGGTCGATTCCACGCGGAACCAGGATGCGGATTATCTTTTTATTTTTGTGGTCGTGGACGTCAATATTGCATGAAAGGGGAGGGCTGATGCGTTTGTCGATTTCTTTGTCAAGTGAGGTGATGGTCTGATCTGGGTCCTGGACTCCGTTTGGGGGTTTGTCAGCGTCACTGCTCAAGCCTAAATACAGTGTACCTCCATTGGTGTTGGCAAAAGCGCAGATATCGGCAATGATCGCATACAGCTTGCCACCCCGAACCGTCAGGCTTTCATGAAAATCCTGAATAATGTTTGGACCTTCTTCGAGTGCGGTTTGAATGAAATCAAAAACAGGTTCTTCCTTGTGACGATGAGGCCGGGTACGCGAGAAATCATTTCCGATGAATAATTCTTTCAAGGCATCGAAGCTGACCTCTGAGATCAAAACATCTGTTGCTCGATCACCGATTCCCAGGTTTTTCTTACGGAGGGGATCGGAAGCTAAACGGTGAGCATCCGATCCCTGGATGCAGTGCATGCGACGAGGATACTCCGGCTTAGTCCCATTAAAGAATGCCGCAGTAGTCCTGTTACCTTTCTGTTCGAGATCGGTGACTTCAAGCGCATGAAGATTGGGGTCTTGCGTGTAGGCAATTTTGGTTTGGCCGCCAAAGTTAAAACCCCGCATAGCAACCCCATTGCTCGAATTCGCGTGGGCGGCGATCACCAATCCACCGGCCTGATTGATTTTTTGATAGGCAGTTAATACATCCATGGTTGCGCCAACGGTTGCCGATCCATCGTCAAGCTGGTTGGGCGGAATATTTAACGACAACAGCAAGTGTTCAAGCTCGCGCACCGGTTTTTCAGGTGGAAATATCCCCATGACATGGAATCCAAAGGTCGCAGTAAACTCGAAACCAGGTAAGACCAGGACTTTATTTCTTAATCGCCTGTATTCATTGAGTCTGGTACGTTCTTCGGGTAATAAGCGGTTGAGTTTCTCGAGCGTTTCGAGCTGGTTAAACTCATCTTGCATCTTCCGATAACCAGCTACGGTGTTATGGTCGGTAAAAGCAATAATATCGAGACCACGAACCTCTGCTCGCTGTAGGATATCCAGAAAATTAACTTCAGGCTGTTGGAAGTCAATTGACGCAGTTGTATGAATGTGGAAGTCTAATAACTTCCATTGAAGGCTCGCGCGATTGTGTTTCTTCCCCACAATTTCTCCTTGTTGGGTTGTTAAATTCAATTTAGCATTTTCTTTTTGCCTAAAACCAAATAATATAGGCAAATAACTTGTTTCTATCAAGCAGTCTGTCCCTGAAGCTTTGAAATTAGTTCATCTGGCATGAATGGTTTCAATATGAAGTCATTAGCACCGAAATGGATGCATCTTTCGCTGAGATCAATGCCCGACATCATAATAATTCGCATATCGTCGAATTGATCATTCTTACGGATCGAATCAAGAAGGTCAAGGCCATTAATATGACGAAAGTGTACATCTAATAACAATATATCCGGTTTTTCTTGTAGAAGTTCGGGTACCAATTGATCTGGCGACTGACCAAAAAAACGGAAGACCTCATATCCTTCCAACTCCAGCAATGTTTTCAGGAGGGTTAGCATTGTTTGGTCATCTTCAATCAACATTACTTTGGTCATCTTCGAGGTCCACTATATTTGCGTTTTCAGATAAGCTACCGCAGCACTTCAGGTCTATAACCAAGAAAGCATTTCAGGCTCAAGATTTCTCTTTCTTATCCGTGTCGATTGCATTTAACAGGACATCGTCGACTGTTTCAGCAAAAATAAACTTCATTGTATCTTTGACATCTTGAGGTAGATCATCCAAGTCGGCGCCGTTTCTTTTGGGTAAAATGACGGTCTTCAAGCCGGCTCGATGGGCAGCCAGGACTTTTTCCTTAATTCCTCCAACCGGCAAAACCTGACCTCGTAAGGTAATCTCTCCAGTCATGCCAGTGTCTGAGCGAACGGGTTTACCTTCAAGAAGAGATGCTAACGCAGTTGCCATAGTCACACCCGCGGACGGACCGTCCTTAGGTTGGGCGCCTGCTGGGATATGCAGGTGGATGTCGGTCTTATCGAAGAAATCCTCGTTAATTCCCAAATGCTCAGCGCGGGAACGGACGTATGAAAGCGCTGCTCGAGCGGATTCTTGCATTACATTGCCGATTGAACCTGTGATTTGGAATCCTTTGCTACCAGGCATGCGAGTTGCTTCAATAAATAACACTTCACCGCCAAACGGAGTGACCGCAAGGCCGGTTGCCACACCAGGGATTGACGTTCTGGTGAGTATTTCTTCGGTGCCATAAAATAATGGCCGTCCGAGGTATTCCCGGATTAATTCAGGTGTTATTTCAATTTGAGTTGACGTTCCCTCGCTAATCTGTGTAGCTACCTTCCGGCAGATTGCACCAATCTGCCGTTCGAGATTTCGCACACCTGCTTCACGGGTATACTGGTGGATTATGATAAGCAATGAATTGTTTGGGATTTTTATTTCATCAGTATGGAGGCCATTTTCTTTAATCTGGCGCGCCAGCAAATAATTGCGGGCAATTTGGGCTTTTTCGTTATCGGTGTATCCGGAAAGATGGATGACCTCCATCCGGTCGAGCAGGGGGCCAGGAATGGTCTCCAATTGATTGGCCGTCGTAATAAACATTACTGGTGATAGGTCGAAGGCTACTTCCATGTAGTGGTCCCTGAATTCTGAATTTTGTTCAGGATCGAGAACCTCCAGCAAGGCCGATGCGGGATCTCCATGGAAATCAAAGCTCAATTTATCTATTTCATCCAACATAAACACGGGATTGTGAGATTCGGTCCGTCGTAAGGCCTGGATAATCCGGCCAGGCATCGCACCGATATAAGTGCGCCGGTGGCCACGTATTTCAGCTTCATCGCGAACTCCACCAAGCGAGATACGAACGAATTTTCTGTCCATAGCCCTGGCGATGGACTGGCCCAACGATGTTTTTCCGACTCCTGGGGGTCCAATGAAGCACAAGATAACGCCTTCGCGTTCCTTGCGGATAAAATCGACTTGCTCCTGAGTCTCGGGTTCTTCTTTCCGTTCGATACGCAATTTTCTTACGGCTAAGAATTCAAGAATCCTTTCCTTGACGTCTTTAAGCCCATAATGGTCCTGATCGAGAACGCTGCGTGCATGGGCAATATCCAGCTTGTCTTCAGTGGATTTTGACCAGGGGACGGAGACCAACCAATCCAGGTATGTTCTTATAATCCCGTATTCGGCTGCGGCAGTCGGCAACCGTGAGAGACGATCGATTTCGCGCCTGGCCTGCTTATCAGCTTCTTCAGGCATTTTAGCGTCGTCAATCTTTTTCTTGAAATCTTCAATGTCGGCAGTTTGTTCGTCGCTCTCGCCCAGCTCCCGCTGGATAGCTTTGAGCTGTTCACGAAGAAAGTATTCTCTTTGGACTTTTTCAATTTCCGATCGGGCTTCGTTCTGGATTTTTTGTCCCAGCTCGAGGACTTCTCCCTCACGGGTTAATATCGAAACGAGTTTATGGAGTTTTTCACTGACCTTATCGAGCTCCAGTATCGCCTGGGCTTCTGTCAGGTCCATCCGTTGAAAATTGGAGATTGTATATACAGTGGTCAATGGGTCGTCTAATGCCGAAACTGAACTGACCAATTCACGCGGAATGGATGGGATCATCTCGGCAATATGAGCAAATTGGTCTCGGGCGTTACGAGCTAATGCGTCAATCTCCAATCCGGTTTCGTTTGTTTCTGGATCTAATTGGATTTTCGCTTTAAGGTAAGGTTCGGTTTGAATGAATTCAACCAGTCGAAACCGTGCCAGGCCTTGAATGAGCAAGCGGATAGTGCCGTCAGGCGCTCGAAAAAGGCGATGAACGGAAGCGACGCATCCTATCGAGTATAAATCATCTGGCCCCGGATTCTCCAAATCTGGGTTCTTAGCTGCGACCAAACCGACTAATCTATCACCGGCGACAACGTCATCCACAAGATGGACAGACCGTGGTTGACCGATTGTCAGAGGCACTGCTGTCTGGGGATAAACGACAACGCCTCTCAGGGGTAGAATCGGTACTTCTTCTGGAATATTCACTGAGCCCTTATCTTCGGTGATGATAAAGGTCTCATCTGGGCTTTCCTCAGAATTGATTTGTGTCTGAATGGGATTGAGAGTCAACTCGAGAAAGTCATCGCGGCCTTCATCGATCCAATTCAGTAAATCTAGTATTGTATAATTCCAACGAGATGCAGGCATTCGCTATACTCTTTAACCCTCTATTGAGAAATGTCTACGTGTTTGGTTTGAGCTTTGGGTAAATTCACCCGCAAAAAACCATTCGTATAGTCAGCAGATACGTGATCGATATCCACCAGGCCCGGCAGGTCCACTGAAGTGCTAAACTCACCAAAGTGGATTTCCATTTGATGATAAGCGCGCGTCTCCGGAAGATCAGACCGAATGCCACTGATGGTCAATCTGTTGGAATCGATTTTTACTGTAAAATCATTTTCATCCATTCCGGAAATTTCAACCCTTACGCAATATTTATCTTCCATCTCGTACACATCGGTGGGAGGCGTCCAGATATGTTGCCGAATTGACAAACGCCAACCTGTCACGCCTTGAGCGAAGAGGAGAGCATTTTCAGGTGAATAACCTGTTGTTTTTGTATACTTGGGTTTTACTTCTAGTGTTACCATCTTATTGCTCCTATAAAAAGGTCGTTTGTATATCCAGTTTCACCAAATCTTACGATACCTTTGATCTGTGTTTATATTATTATAAAAGGTCGAGAAGTAAATATTTCAGGCAATGGCTGGTTTCCAAAAACGATCATGTGCCCCTGGCGAGACTCGAACTCGCAACCATTGGATTAGAAGTCCAGTGCTCTGTCCAATTGAGCTACAGAGGCAGGTGATATTGATAAATTCTCCTGGTAACTTAGTTTGGTCGCGGTAACGGTCTTAACCCTTTATATACACGCAAGCCGGTTAAGGTTAACAAAATTGTCATGGCTGGCCTGCCTAGTTGTTGCGATAATTCTTCAGGGCTGAGCGGTGTATTCCCGTTAGCCAGTAATGTCCTGAAAACCGCATCCACGAGCGAAGTGTAGTTGGTCACAAAGCCTTCTAGCTTGGCACAGTGGTTCATCAAAGTATGCTGAAGGCCGTCAACACGTTGGACCTCTGCCGTATCCGGATCGATCCAGTCTATAAAAGTATCGATGTCTGTGTTTTCAATTTGCTGCTGGTGTTCAGCGCAAAGACAACTGATCAGGTACACTCTCCAATTGCTATCATGTTGTTTCCACCAGTCAAAATCAATGTGGAAAGGTGTTTGTAGGGTAGGTTTGACCAGACTAAATCGCTTTGTTTGCATATATAATTCCTATTGATCTTCATCCATCCGAAAATACAAATCACCGACATGGATAAAAGCGGTTTGGGACGAAAGCAGGCTAAGCAAAGGAGCAGGAGGGCAGCGCTTGATAACATTCAAAGCTGCGTAAAGCTCTTGTGCGTGTACATGACCCTGAGGATTAAGTTTAGCTAACTCACGCATCGTAAACATAACACTATTCAATAGTGTTGATTTTTGATGGGTTGATTTTTCCCAAACCTGATCAATAAATTCCACGTCTGGAATAGCGATGGCCATTCGTTCGTCAAAGGCCGCCGTTACCATTTGTTTCAACATTGCAAAAACAATACCACCATCCGCGCCGACCAGAATTGTCCGGATCCATTCACGGTTTGAGCGGCGTTTTTCTGCCTGGATGCGGACTTCTCCGGGCTTTTTCCCTTTTTGAATGTGGATCAAACTGCCTGGTATGACACCCTGGTCTTTGTACCAATCAGATAACCCAAAAACGTAGCGGGCATGCCTGACGACCCATCCCGGAAATTTGTCACCGCTATCGGCATCAATGAGCGTAAAACGGATCCGAGGAGACTCAAATGCGGTAGGAAACAGCTGCATGGTCTGATTTGTCAGAGGTATCGTTCCCGAGCGCCAATGAGGGTAGATCAAACTTATCGTTGTTTCATCGAGCTTCACCGGTTCAGATTGAAAGTGAACCAACTCATCAGCTAATTGCTGCTCTAATTCAACCATTTCCTCTGTGAGGTTGGACCGATCGGACTCCGCACGGGAATAGCGTAGAAATGTGGGGGTTTCCCTTACAGCATCCGGTTCCAATCGGTTCAGAAACCAGATAATTTCACCAGATGCACCAACCTCATCGAACCGGGGATCTTCCTGGAGGGCATAATTCAAGGAGAACTCTGTTAATTTAGAATTCACATCAGTCGGTAAATCGATTTGTTCTAGCAAATCTTTGCTGGATAATGGCCCACCTCCGACCATATCGAGCGCAGCTTCCGCTAGATTTAAATGTCCGACGTTAACATCGACGAGTAGCGCGGTGGGGAACCAGCGGGCTGCAATCTTTACCAGGTCCTGATTATTTTCAAATGCAGCGTCTAATTTTCCTACCAGTGCATTGCCATATTCATGCATCACTTTTTCATAGTCGAGCAAAGCATCGTCGATACTCAATTCGATGGGTTGATTCAGTTTATGGTCAGGCAAATTAACTGCAAATTCGCGAGAACCCCCTCGATCCATTTCTAATTCGATTACCTCAAAACCACTTGCACTGGGATTATTTCCGTGGCGAACATTAACGACTTTTCCTTTTTGCCAGTCTAATGCAGGAAAGAAAAGTACCTGACCCGGTTCGTATTGCTCCTTAGGAAGATAAATCTTGCCATCAGACAGCTGCCTGTTTTGAATAGCCTGTTTTTCCCGGTCAATCCGTTGGGTAACCAATGCTTCGGTTAACTCAAGGCTCGTCAGTGGGATTTCCAGTTCGAGCAAGCGGTTGTATAAATATTCCAGATCTTTTGGTTCTAGTTGAAAAATTTCCCAATAGTCTTCTCGCAGCTTAAATGGAACATTCGCCATACATCACTTATCCACACATTCAAATAAAATTCAAGAGCATTCGCGAAAAGACGCGAAAGACCTTCGTATACGATGATACTCGTTATTATTATACCTTAACATGAGCCATTCACCCGGTTCAGCGTGAAAAAGGATAGCATTACACGTATCATAAGAAATTGATTAGAAATCAAATCGAAAAATTGCACTTTGGCAAATCCGCTTATAATGGTTTATATAAATTTTGCTAGATTGATGACAATTTCAACAAAAAGATCAGGATCCTTCGAATAAATCAACGATTATCGAAAAATATATGCAAATCCGTTCTTTTTAAAAGATAGAGGGTTAGGTATGAAACTGGTCACTGTTACTGAGATGAAGGACATCGAAAAAGAGGTAGATGGAAATGGCTTGAGCTATATACAAATGATGGAAAATGCCGGTCGAGGACTGGCGAATTGGATTAATGCAGAACGATCCACAAAAGAGATTGTGGTCGGATTGATCGGTCCAGGTAATAATGGGGGCGATACACTCGTCGCTTTGCATTATTTGCATGAGATGGGATGGACTGTTTCAGCATATCTAGTCAGGGCCAGGCCACCAGAAGATAACCTGATCAAACGTCTGATTGATGAAGGCGTTTCGATCATTTCTGCAGATAACGACCATGAGCTTATCCATCTGAAATCCCACTTGGATGGAGCAACCATCTTAATCGATGGGGTGTTAGGTACGGGCATTAAGTTACCGCTAAAAGCGAAGATTGCTAAAATATTGGGCAAGGTGAGGGAGATAATCAAAGAAAGCGGGAAACGAGTTTATGTGGTCGCAGTTGATTGTCCATCAGGGGTGAATTGTGATAATGGTGAAACTGCCCCCGAGTGTATTCCGGCTGATACAACGATTTGCATGGCAGCGGTCAAACGCGGCCTATTGGAATTTCCGGCGTTTAATTATGTGGGAAACCTTCAGGTCATCGATATTGGATTAACTAAAGAAAACCAGCATTATGCTCAGATCCAGCGAAATGTGATCAATTTAAATAGCGTTCGAGCGTCAATACCTGAGCGACGACCGGACAGCCATAAAGGCACATTTGGGACAGCAATGGTAGTGGCAGGGTCGATTAATTATACTGGAGCAGCTTTACTCGCTGGGAAAGCTGCGTACAGGTCCGGAGCAGGGCTGGTGACCCTGGCTGTTCCCGAACCAATCCATGCCATTATTGCCGGACATTTCGCGGAAGCCACCTGGCTCTTATTGGCAAACCACTTTGGAGTCATTTCTGATTCGGCTGCGGTTACCATCCAGCGCAACATCAAAAGGGTTACTGCCATTCTATTGGGGCCTGGTTGGGGGACAGAAAAAGCTACCCAAAGTTTTCTTTCCAATCTGCTTAATCCGGAAAAAACAACTAGCCGCGATACCAATATTGGTTTCCTCACAAAAACCCAAGCGAGACAATCAGATACCTTTTCTCTTCCTCCTTTGATTATCGATGCGGATGGATTAAAACTGTTGGCGCAAATTCCCGATTGGCCTCATTTATTGCCTGAGCGATCCATTCTTACACCTCACCCAGGAGAAATGGGTGTTATCAGCGGCTTGAGCATCGCTGATATCCAAAAGGATAGGATCGGAATTGCCGAGAAATATGCAAAAGATTGGGGGCATGTGATCGTTTTGAAAGGTGCATTCACCATAATAGCCGATCCGGGCGGAAGCACCGCAATTATCCCGGTTGCTACACCGGCCTTAGCGCGAGCAGGCACCGGGGATGTGCTCGCAGGGCTAATTACTGGATTGCGTGCCCAGGGAATGGGTGCATTCGAAGCTGCGTATTGTGGAGCCTGGATCCACGCCCAGGCTGGGTTGAAGGCAGCACAGGCTCTGGGAACAACCGCTTCAGTGTTAGCGGGCGACGTGATTAAATCAATAATTCCGGTTATGGCTGAACTAAAAGAATAATCAAGAAGAAGGCTCACCAAAATGGTGGCCTTCTTCTTGTTTGTTTCGTGAAAATTATTAAGCTTCGGATGGAGTGGCTTCAGCGTCGCTTTCGCCTTGCTTACCGGTTTTTCGAGCTGATTCAATTGCGCTGGTGATTCGAGATCGCTGTTCTTCAATAATTACCTGGCCGCGGCGTTGTAATTCTTCGGCGCGGGCTCTTGCCAGTTTGGAAAGTTCATCGGCTTTTGCCTTTGCATCATTAGCGGCTGCTTCAGCCCGTGCATAAGCATCTTCCGCGGTTTCAGATGCCTTATCGCCGATTTCAATCGCCTTTTCCTTGATTATTGCTCTCGTTTCCTCACCTGATTGTGGTGCAAACAATAATGAAACTGCTGCACCAGTCAATCCTCCAATAAGAAACCCTATCAAGAAAGCTGAAAAATCATCTCGTTCTGCCATTTTATAATCTCCTTTCAAAAACACATCTGCTCTTCAATTCGAAATTCTTTGGTTGACTTTAATTATTGTCATTTTTTTGTAACACGGATAAGGTCAAACAGCTTCTTAAGGCCGGCTAAATATTCGTTCATTTTCATCACGGGCTCGACCAGGTGATCACTCATAAATGATGCAGTTCCACGTAAAGTGTTTACTGTTTCATTCGTCGAGTTCAAGATGGGTTTTATTTCATTTTGAAGAAGGTTAATGAGCGTCGCGATCTGAATAATTAAGATGATTAAGGTAAGTCCAATTACCAGAGATTCAAGCGCCATGAAAATGATGAAAATATCCCTAATCCGACTTGTTGTCTCAACACTTGTTGTCGATAAGAAGTAAATGCCAACTACAAATGCAATTAAGACAACTAACCCAATCCCTGAGATAAGAATAATTCGTATGCGTTGTGAATTTTTTTCCTGGGAACGGTCAATCGGTAATGGTTCCGTATTTTGATCTTTTCCGGCTAGATTTTCCTCAATCATTGTAATTTATTATAACATACATGAAACCAAGACACATCATAAATTGTTCACCGATTACGATACAATTTGATTGAATTTTATCGCAAACGAACCCTTCTATTCCTCAAATTCCAATTCGAATTCATCCGGGGGATTCCATTCGTGGATGAGTTGCAGTTCGATATTTGCGAATAGGTTGCTTTGACGAACATCGATGATGTGCCGCTTTATTAGCTCTAAGATCGCCAGAAACGTTATTACAACCTCAATCCTTGATCGATTTTTTATGACTAATTCGTTGAAGGTCGTCGTGGGCTGGCTGTGCAATGTATCCAGAATGGTTTGTATTTTCTCGCGAATTGTAATTTTTGGAATGGATACAACATCGCTTAATATTGGCATATCGGATTTGATGGAAAAAACTGATAGGGCTGCACCTATTAACTCGGATAAAGAAATTTCCCCAGGAACCGGTTTGGCTTTTGATTTGGGTTGAGAAGAAGTATGCAGGTAGGTCTTGAGGTGATCAAATTCACGGTTTAGCAGCCATTCTGCAGCTTGCTTATAGATTCGATACAGCATTAATTGTTGAGCCAGGGTTTCGCCAGGATCTTCTTCTCCAACTTCGCGAACGACCGGTCGGGGAAGCAGTGATTCGGATTTAATTTGCAGCAATTTAGCAGCAATAACCAGAAAGGCTGAGACCTGGCCGGCATCTTGTTGCTGTAAATTATGCAGATACCCCAGATATTGGTCAGTTACCTGGGCTAATGCAACACTGGTTATGTCAAGCTCCATTTTTTGGATCAATTCCAGAAGTAAATCGAGTGGCCCCTCATATACATCGGTCTCGATCCGGTAGCTGTCTGTTTGATGTCCCGCAACCCGATTACTCACAAGGTAGATTATAATTCAGATATGACCGATCTGAAACTAACCCACATTGACCCCTCGGGACAAGTACATATGGTCAATATCGGAGAGAAATCTGAGACAGAGAGGGTGGCAATTGCAAAAGGCGAAGTCAAAATGAAGCGCCAAACTTACGATTTGGTGGTTCAAGGTGGGTTAAAGAAAGGCGATGCTCTTACAGCTGCCCAAATTGCAGGGATAATGGCGGCAAAAAAGACCGCGGATCTGATCCCATTATGTCATCCTTTGCTCATCGACCAAATCGACGTCATTTGCGAATTATCTCCTGGGCTGCCAGGTGTAGCCATAACCGCAAAGGTTCATACCTGGGGAAAGACCGGCGCCGAAATGGAAGCCTTAACCGCTGTGTCGGTCGCAGCATTGACCGTTTATGATATGGCGAAGGCTGTTGAGAAAACGATGAAGATTCAAAATATCAGATTGGTTGAAAAACATGGTGGGAAAAGCGGCGACATCATCAATGAGTGACGGCCGATGAAAATTACAGTGCTTTTATTTGCAAATTTGAGAGAAAAAGCCGGCGCCAGGCAATTGACGTTGGATGTCAGCTCAGATATGTGCGTTCGTGATCTTAAAAATTTACTTGAAAGCCAATATCCAGCAATATCACCGGCATTAAAAACCGTATTGGTCGCAGTCAATCAAGAATACGCCTTTGATGAAGATATCATCCCGGCGGATGCAGAAATAGGATTGTTTCCCCCGGTGAGTGGTGGAAGCAGACCCCACGTGTACATTGATATCGTCGATGACCAGATTGATTTCAACAAGGTCATTACAGAAATGACTTTGAAGACAACTGGTGCTGTTTGTGTATTCTCCGGGATCGTCAGAGGTTCAACTCAAAGAGGAAATTCGCACGAAACGACGTATTTGGAATATGAAGTCTACAAACCGATGGCATTAGCTAAAATGCAGCAGGTTGCCAATGAAATAGCGGATAAATGGCCTATTATCGAAAATATTTACATGGTTCAGCGTATCGGCCGGTTAGAACCCCTGACACCGACGATCGTGATTGCCTGTTCGGCTGCGCATAGAGATACAGGCATTTTTGATGCTTCACATTATGGGATCGACCGGCTCAAAGAAATTGTACCGATTTGGAAAAAAGAGGTTGGTCCTGGGGGTGAAACCTGGGTGGAAGGTGATTACATCCCGACTCGCGAGGATTAATGCTTGATATAGCTTGCAGTGGTTGCCAGAAACCCTTTCCGAGCCGGGGAATTCCACACCTTTGTCCGGATTGTGGTGGGGTGTTCGATTGGGTTGGATTTCCGGATTATGTCATTGAACCGGAAATTACGACGATGCCTGGAATCTGGCGGTTTCGCCATATGTTCGGCCTTGAAGACGACGCGCAGATAACCTCGTTAGGCGAAGGTAAAACGCCTGCAATCGCTGGTGAAGCGTTTGGATCCAGGGTCTTCTATAAATTGGAATACCTCAATCCAAGTGGGTCATATAAAGATCGAGGTAGTGCAGTTCTGCTGAGTTACATTAAAAGCCGGGGGATTAGAATGGCAGTCGAGGATTCATCTGGGAATGCCGGTGCTTCGTTTGCAGCATATGCAGCCAGGGCTGGCGTAAAATCGCGAGTCTATGTTCCTGTAAGCGCGTCTGGTCCGAAGCGAGCTCAAATTGAAGCTTATGGGGCTGAGTTAATTGCCGTCGCTGGGCCACGCTCTGCGGCAGCTCAGGCGGTGCTTAGAGACGTAGAAGGTGGTTTATCTTATGCCAGCCACGCATATCTGCCATTTGGTATGTTGGGGATTGCTACCATAGCGTACGAACTTATCGAGCAATTGCATGAATTACCAGGGACCATTGTCGCACCGGTCGGTCATGGAAGTTTGCTGCTGGGAATCATCAGAGGTTTTACCACCCTGAAGCAGAGTGGAAGAATTTCGAGGGTCCCAACCTACATTGGGGTTCAATCTGCCGCATGTGCTCCTGTTTGGCAAATGGCGAAGGGTAATGTTGGGCTGGTAATCGAGGGTGAGACTCTGGCGGAAGGAGTAAGAGTACTGCAGCCGGTGAGGGCTCGTGCGCTTATTCAAGAAATGACCGGTGAATTTGACCAGATCGTTGTCGTCGGTGAAAATCAAATACTGTCTGGAATGGATTCGCTGGGCAAACAAGGTTTTTTTGTTGAACCTACATCGGCTGTTGTTTGGGACGCACTGCAGCAGGTTTGTGGTAAGGTACCGGCACCAATCGTCGTTGTTTTATCTGGGTCGGGGTTCAAATATCGTCAGGAATAGTACAGGGTAATCGATTATAATCAAGACTATCAAAATAGACGCGGTACAGAACCAGGTTTTTAAATATATAAAAAATCTAACTTAAGGAAATCAAGAACTAATGGACCGCCAGCTACCTCACTGATTGTCAGGTGGCTGCCGCTCCCTGAGTTCTCGGGAGGACCATATGGAACGCATACTAAGTGGTCTTGAGGAAGAAACACCTCAGGACCTTGCAAGACGGCTGAACTTGCCTTTTACCGATGTAATGCTGCTCAGTCGTGCACTTACCCACCGTTCTTATGTAAATGAACACCCTGACGCAATAGAGGATAACGAGCGATTGGAATTTCTGGGGGATGCAGTTCTGGATTTTGTCGTCGGGGCCTGGCTGTATAACCATTTTCCCGAGATGGCTGAAGGTGATTTGACCCGCATGCGGTCCGCGCTTGTCCATACTGAGCAGTTAGCAGAATTTGCCGAAAAAATTGGATTGGGTAATGCCATGCGTTTGGGCCACGGTGAAATTCAAGCTGGTGGAAGAGAAAGGCCAGCATTGTTATGTAATACTTTCGAAGCATTAATCGGTGCAATATATCTGCAGGGCGATATCGCCGCTGTCAGTAAATTTACCGATCCTTTGTGGGAAAATGCAGCAGACTATATCCTGGCGATGCATAAAAACGAGGATCCTAAAAGTCAACTTCAGGAATGGGCTCAAGGGCAAGGTTTTCTGGCTCCATTATATGTCACCCGCAACGCCAGTGGACCCGACCATGCAAAGGTATTCGAGGTTGAAGTCTTGATCGATGGGAATGTATTTGGTTCCGGAACTGGGCACAGCAAGCAAACCGCTGCCAAGGCTGCTGCATTCGAAGCCTTAAAATCATTAGGTCTAGTAGTTGATTCAGTTTGATTTCGATAGATACAAGAGTAATTAATCATCGTCTATGCCTCCGCGTCTGAAATCCCTAGAACTACACGGTTATAAAACTTTCGCGTCAAAATCTGTTTTCGAATTCCCAGGAATGGTTACAGCCATCGTTGGCCCTAACGGTTCGGGTAAATCGAATATTGCTGATGCTCTGCGATGGGTTTTAGGTGAACAATCCTATTCTCTTCTGCGAGGGAAGAAAACGGAGGATATGATATTTGCCGGGTCTGAGCAGCGGCCCAGGGCCGGAATGGTGTCGGCTTCAATCACCTTCGATAACTCCGACAATTGGCTGCCGATCGATTTTGCTGAAGTTGCTATAACCCGGCGTGCCTATCGCGACGGTCAGAATGAATACTTGCTTAACGGGCAGAGAGTTCGACTTCGGGAAATTTCAGAGCTGTTGTCAAAATCAGGATTGGCTGAACGGACATATACGATTATTGGCCAGGGGCTGGTCGATGCTGCCCTGGCATTAAAACCGGAAGAAAGAAGACGGTTGTTCGAGGAAGCGGCCGGGATTGGTTTATACCGGGCACGGAAAGAGGAAACTCTAAACCGCCTTGAAACGACCCGCCGAAATCTCGACCGTGTCCAGGATATCCTGGTTGAGCTCGAACCACGTTTACAAAGTCTGGAAAAACAAGCCAGGCGAGCTATGGAATACGAACAGGTCAAAGCGGACCTCAAATTGCTTCTCCGTGATTGGTATGGATATCACTGGCATCATAATCAGGTCGAGGCCAACCGTTCTCGTGCAATTGCTCGGAATCAAGAAGCCAGATTGACTGAAACTCGTAAGCATCATCAAGAGATATCGCAGCAGCTTTCGCTTATAAAAACCTCGATTCAAGCAGAAAGGCGCCAGATAAACGAGTGGTATAACCAATCAGCTAATCTCCAAAACCATCTGGAAAAAATTGGCCGGGGCCTGGCAGTTCTTGCTGAAAGGCAGAATTCCTTGCTAGACCAATTGTCCACTAATAAGAAGGACCTGAGCCGTCTAGAGGTTGAGATTCGGGACGCCGAAAAGTTTCTCGACCAGACTGGCCAGGAAAAAAAGAGGTTGGAAGGTGATCTGGAACAAGCCAACCGGCAAATAAACGATAATATTGATAAACTGCGAATTAAAAAGGAACAAAGGGCCCGGATTGAGAAGCAACTGGTATCAGCAAGGCATGATCTACTATCCAATGAAACCCGGCAGGTGCAATTGAAGGCTCACCAAGACGAGTTGGAGGTCCGCCTGGCAGCGCATGAGAAAAATATACAACAGAATTTGCAATCGATTAACGCCTATTTAGCTGAACAAAGCAAGCTTAAGGATGAATTTGAAGTTTATGCGGGACGACAAAAAGAGAGTATTGGTAAGATTTCAGCAAAACAAAACAGCTTCACTTTCTATCCAGGCTGAAACTCAGGAAATTGAGAAAAAAATCCAAGACCTGAACAATAAAAAATCGCAGTTAGAAGCTCATAAATCCAAAATAAATGCGCAAATTGAAGTCATTGAGCAAGCTGAAAAATCGCTCACCGGATTCAGTGAGGGAGCGCGATTTCTTCACTCGGCTTTTCTCCAAAATAGGGTAAAGGGAACTCACCAGGCTTTGGGTAATCAAATTCAGGTTCAGGCTGAATTTGAGGATGCAATTTCAGCAGCATTAGGAGAATACCTGGATTTAATGATCCTGGATGAAGACGTAGATCCTGAAGCCATCTTGCAATTTCTAGAAAAGTTTGGAAAAGGCAAGGTTTCTTTCTTGCCGGTAAAATGGAATCAGGAAGGTGATAGGAAAATTGGATTTCCAGATGATCCTGATTTCATTGGACGGGCCGCAGATCTGATTGCGTGCACCGATGACCTTAAGCCAATTGTTGAAACTTTGCTCGGGGATATCTTGGTTGTCAGGAACCGCCAGGCAGCTCGGCGATTAATCCAAAACGATCAATCAATTTCTACAGCCGTAACCTTAACCGGCGAGGTTTTTACCCAACAGGGGATGGTCGTCTACGGACAGCAAAACCGTTCAGGTACCATAAGCCGCCAAAGGCAAAAGGTTGAATATAGGGAAGCATTGGCCAAACTGGCCGAACAAAATGTCACGATCCAATCGTCTGACAAAGACCTACGCAATCAATTGGCTGACTTACAAGCAAGCGAGAAAGCGCTGAATAACGACAGAAGGCTGTTGGAGATCGAACACGGGAAAATCTCCGAGACTGTTAACCGCATCAACCTTTCGGTAGACCAATTATCAGGACAAATCGATTGGTTAAAGAATCAAATCAAGACGATTGAAAATGAAATCGACTTTACCCGCAAAGAACTTGAACAGACCAAGGCAGGTATAATTGATTGTGAGGTTGGAATCAAGAAGCATGCAGTGCAGATTAGCACCCTGCAATCGAAAATTATTGAGCTGCCTATTGAAGAGATTCAACTCGAAGTTAACCATTGGCAAACCGAAAAGGCAGTGATTTCACGAGCTTTGAAAGGCGTTTTCGAAAAATTCGAAGACAGGGAGCAAGTAATTACCAAAAACCGACATCGGCAAAATGGTCTGGTCGAACGTGGGCTGGAAATTGAGGCAAATTTAAAATCAATTGAGAAAAGCCAGCTTGAAGGAAATTCTGAAGAGGCTTTAATATCATCCCAAATCCAAGACTTGCAAAAGCAGTTAATGCCTTCGCAGGAAGAATTGAAGGTCAAAGAACAGCAAAGCGAAGAATTGGAGCAGTTTGAGGCTTCATCACAGCAATCATTATCGTTAGTTGAACGGTATTATTCACAAGCCCAAACGGAAATGATCCGCCAACGTGAAGCATTGGAATTGTTACGTCGCCGGATTGAAGACGATTTTGGCCTGGTCGCCTTTGAATACGAGGCTACGGTTTCGGGGCCAACACCTTTGCCATTCGAGGGAATGGTTGAACAATTACCGGTTGTTCGCGAATTACCACAAGGATTAGAAGACAATATCACCCGCCAGAAAAATCAGTTGAGACGTATGGGGGCAATCAATCCAGAGGCGCTCGCCGAATACAAAGAAGTAAAAGACCGTTACCAATTTATTACCGGCCAGGTAGCCGATTTGCGTAATGCTGAAGGTGATTTGCGACAGGTCATTTCCGAGTTAGATGAATTAATGAAACGTGATTTTCGGAATACATTCAATGCAGTCGCAGGTGAATTCCATCAGATGTTTAAAAGGCTTTTCGATGGTGGCAGCGCCCGGCTTATTCTGGATGATGAAGACAATCTCAATCAAACTGGGATCGAGATTGAGGCAAAATTGCCTGGGAAAAGGGAGCAAGGACTTTCATTATTGTCTGGTGGCGAGAGAAGTTTGACAGCCGCAGCTCTAATCTTTGCATTACTCAAGGTATCTCCCACACCATTTTGTGTCATGGATGAGGTCGATGCGATGTTAGATGAAGCCAATGTCGCTCGATTTTGCTCGCTCTTGACTGAACAAAGTAAAACCACTCAATTTGTTGTCATCACCCACAACCGAAATACGGTCCGAATATCCGATGTGGTTTATGGCATTACTATGGGAAAGGACTCAAGCAGTCAGGTGGTCAGCTTGAAGTTTGATGAAGTGCCAGAAGAGTTGGCAAGCTAATCTTTCGGCGTCAGGCAAATGAAAACGGACAGGTATAAAATTAGCCTGCCCGTTTTTGGTTTCTAATGGATAGATTGGATTAATTAGGTGAGACCGGGGCACTAGTAGGAGCTACGAAAGTTGGATCAGTCGGTACCCGGCTCATCCAGACATCGAATTTTTGGATATTAGCTTCATTCTCAGCCCGTGTATTGGTCAACCAGGTGTTGAAATAGGTTTGTTTATATTTTTGAAAACCGCTTGCATCGAGTGGACGCAGTTCGTGTCCAAGAACCTGGATGATGTGATAACCGAATTGAGTTTTGATGGGTTGGCTTATTTGCCCAACCTGAAGGCTAAATGCTGCAGTCTCGAAGGTTGCGTCCATGACACCTTTGCCAAACCAACCAAGATCGCCGCCTTGCTGTGCTGATCCAGTATCAGATGAATATTGGGCAGCAAGCTTACCGAAATCTTCACCATTACTCAGATCTGTCTCGATCGTCTGAGCAGTTGCCTCATCGCTAACTAGAATATGGCGAGCCCAAACCTGTTCCTGTTCGGGTTTCAGGTCAGCTGTAATGGCATCCATAACTTTTTGCTGGTAGAGAGAAGATTTTATGACCTTGTCGAGGTCTTTTTGGGTGAATCCGTAGGATTTCAGACTGTCCAGGTAATTTGTAACTGAGGTTTGAAAGCCTTGGATCGTGTACGGCGTCGATGTAGCCGTAGGGGTCTCGGTAGGGCCGGTTGTCGCTGTAGGAGTAGATGTTGGCGCTTCAGTTGGCGTAGGGGTAACCGTGACCGGTGTTGCGGTAGGCGTTACAGTTGAGGTCGCGGTTGGTGTGATTAAGAAAATCTCTGTAGGATTATAGGTTGGTGTGGTAATGTCAGTTGGCGTAATTGTGGGGGTTGGGGTGCCGCTTGGAAAATAACCAAAAGCATTTTGAAGCTCATTATCAATTTCTGCCTGAGAAATGGTGATGTTTCTTCGGGCTGCCTCCTGGCGGATCAAGATGTCGTTGATCATTTGATCGAGTACCTTACTGCCTTCGGTATTTGGGTTAGTAAGCTGGGTCTGGATCTGAGACATCGTGTTTTGGAAGGACGGATCACTACCGAAGTATTGTGCGTATTGTGAATATTGATTGTATTGAGAGATTAAATTGACCCGGTCGTATCTTACCTGTACCTGGAAATCTCTTGAGGTTATCGTGTCATTTCCAACCTTGGCGACAGGTTGAAGACCTTGTAATACAGTCTGATCGAGAATTCCATAACCAACCAGGCCAACCACAATGACTAAAATTATTGCAGAAACGATAATAACATTACGGTTCTGAATCCTTTCACGTTCCAGACGCGCCAAATGCTTTTTTGTTAATGCTTTTGGGTTTTTTCTTTTAGGCATCTTCTTCCTCTATTTGAGAAATTGGGGCGTGGAAAAAATTTCCATGCCCCAATTGTTGGAATTATCGAGAGGATTTGTCCAGAACTCGCTGACAAATGGAAGTAGAGCAATATGCCTGGCTTGTTTAATGGCTCTGGCTAACTCACGTTGATGTTTTGCGCACGTGCCTGTTTGTCGTCTTGGGCGAATCTTCCCATCTTCTGAAATGAAACGGCGTAGGAGATCTGCCTGTTTATAATTTATTTCTGCGTTCTTGTCAACGCAAAACTGACAAAGTTTGGGCCGGGGGACGTACCGCCGGCTTGACATTTGTTCATTTTCATTTGATACTTCATCGCTCATTGAATTAAAGCTCCTGAATTATTGTCTTAATTGAGAAGAACCCTGGATTAAAAAGGGAATTCACTTTCATCTTCAGCCATTAGATTCTCACTTGCTTGAGATGGATTGCTATCTTTGCGATCGCCGAGAATCATCATCTCGTTGGCAACGATTTCGATGCTGGTATGCTTGGTTCCTTCGCTATCATCCCACTTGCGGGTCTGTAATCTGCCTTCAATGTAAACTTGTTGGCCTTTTGTTAAGTACTGTTTACAGATTTCTGCGAGATTTCCCCAGGTAACTATATTAAACCACTCAGTTTCATTGTGTCTTTCGCCATCAGAGGTGTTCCAGCTTCGGCTGGTTGCTACTGTGAAAGTGGTGACTGGCCGGCCTGAAGGTGTATATCGCATTTCGGGGTCACGTCCCAGGTGCCCGATGATCATCACTTTGTTCAAGCCTCGACTTATGTGATTCTCCTCATAAAATATTAATACACTGGTAATGAAATCAGATATCTAGTTGGTTGCTATAATCAAATAGCGCATGATTGGTTCTAGGAACCGTAAATTACGCTCGAGTTCGGCGTTGAATTCAGGAGCAATATCAGCTTGGAATAGCACATATTGACCTTCACGCTGCTTACGGATAGCATAAGCCATACGCTTTTTGCCCCATAAGTCGACCTTGGTGATCGAACCACCTGCATCGGTTATCCATCCTTTGATCTTGTCGATGACAGAATTCAATCCGTTTTCGTCAAGGTCCGGATGAACAATGACAACTAATTCATAATTACGCATAAGGAATCCTCCTTTCCACGGGTTTGCCCCAGGATTTGATCGTGGACCGGCCTGGAGCGGAAAGTAAGCTTAAAAACAACAGCTTAAGTTCTCTATTTGTGAGTTTACCACATCACATGTTTTTTGAATAGAGAACCTAAGTGTTGTGTAGGTACTGGTAAGATTTTTACCTTGATGTTGAGAATTTGATTACCTTACCATTCGCATCAAGGGTCATCCGGGCGTACACGTGATGGATTTCATTGAATCCTTTAATCGACTTGGATAAAGTCACCACGACTTGTTTTTGATTTTTATATGTCGGTCCTTTAGCAGTCATTTTGCAGCCATTGCATTGGGTTTTGCTCGTTTTGCAGGTGCAGCTTTGCAAGTTGAGCGCATATTGTGCGTCTTTGAGCCCAGGCAGATATTGACTGACCATTTCTTTGACATTGCTCATCATGATGGGAGGCAATTGATCAGCTGAAATCGATTCATCCCGTCGATCGGAAACGGTTTTCAAAGTTGGATGGTCAATTGATCGCAGGATGCTCTTTTGGATCACTAGATTATCCGTAAGGGTAGCTAATGGGTCGCCGTAGAGGACGAAGGAGAGCAGGGTTTTTTGATCCTCGCCATCCAGGTATCCCTGGCGTTTGCTCATCTCTTGAGCGAGATCAATTTTTGATTTGAGCAAAGCGACACCTGCGCTTTGGCCCTGCCGCAAATAGGTCCAAAAACCCTGTGCCAGTAAATCGGCAGCTATCAATGGTTTGGTGACCGATCCATAAGATACACACGTTGATCCGACAAATGCCTGTGTTCCCGAAGCGAGGAACTTTAAGAGCAATCGAATCATCAACCTTTTGGTTGTTCAGGTAAGCGCCATAACAGGCTTCACTAAAAATAATCTCTGAAATGGATTTAACGCTCTGGATATCTTTAGGGCTTAGGGCAACCGGATAATCCGGTATGCTTTCTGGCTCTTCGGGGCATTTTTGTCCATACCATTCGGGGCCATCTTGAATGCCGTGGAGGTTATAATACGCCAGACGAGCGGGTAATTTACCGTTGCCAAATCCGCTAATTGACGAAACCGGGGGAGAAGTCATCAATAATTTCGGCTGCCCGATGGTTTTGTATACTTCAGAAGAGGCGTCTTGCCACACTCTGGCTGAGTATCCAAAACTGTAATAGATTTTTCCCTGCTTGATCCAATTCAACAACCGGTTAACTGCTGCATTCATGTTGCCTAAAAACTGTAATGCAACGTTCTTATTCTGATAGCGTTTTGCTTTGATCGTATAATCAGCTGTTAATTTCCTCAGTCCTTCTAAAAGCATTCCAGGATCGGATCCGGCTTCTCCAAGTAAACGTCCCACCGGCCACTCAGGGACGAAGTAGTTTTCATCGGAAGTGGCGTAAGGATTATCTGAAGGGACATCGGGATCGCTGTCATCTGTTGGATTGGGTAAATGATGGAACGGGACGACCTCAGGTCCCCCCACGATCAGGATGGCCCCGATCCGCTGCCCTTTTTTACTGAGACTATTATCCAAATCGGCCAGGCTTAATTTAATTTTCCAGGGATCGTTGACCAGAATAGGCTTGATCTCTACCGCTGCAGTTATTGCAGGATCATCCGGGCAGAAGACCATCGATTCCCACCCGGGAAGTTTTTGGATCAAGGCCGCCAGATTTTTCATCTGAAGATCCAGTACATTCGTCGTTTGGGCGCCGTATTGTTTTTCAAGTCCGGTCCGGGAAGACAGCAAAACAAAAACCGGGAACCTTCCATCGGATTGGCCCACTTGCGGTTGTTTTATCCTCTTGGCTATTTTGGCAAACTCAGTTTGTACGGATGCAAGGTCTTCCGGTAGCGGTTTTTTCTGATTCACCATAGGTGGATGAATTTCCATTTCAGAAGATCGATTGCCAGGATTTACCTGGGAGTCAATTGGCACGTCACTCGTTAATTCCTTTTCTTTGCCGGGTTTCTCAGATAGGTTTGACGCAATATCGTTTATCGAGAAGTCAACCTGGGGGACGGTTGATTGGTTCGTTTCGGTTAATTTTGCCCCATCTTCCCCTTCGGTTGGTCCTGGCTGGAGCTGATTCCAACCCATGACCATCGCAACATTCGCCGGGATAGGGACGGAGAATTTTATTTCCATGCGTTCAGGCCAAAGATTCTTATATGGATGGTTAATCCCCCATAAACGTTTTACAACCTGGCCGGTTGAATCGAGCGCAACGCAATGGTGAAGCAACGATACAGCCCGGGCTTCATCTCCAGACCGGAGATACGATTCGGTAAGATAAAGCGTGAATTGCAGGCATTCGGGCCAGCGCTGGTGGTAGACTTCTGCAAGATTCTGGGTGGTCAAGAAATCATGCTTTTTATGAAAGATATTCATTTGGTGGATGGCAGGAATGGGGGATGCCGGGTTAGCAACAAGCGCTTTTTGAACTAATCTTTCCGCATCCTCGTAAGCCTGGTCCACTAATGCTTTCTGGCTGGCAAAATAGTTGAGTTTCCATTCAGGGATTTCCATCGATGGTGCTGTGTTTGATTTCAATCCGGAACGAACACCCTTACGGTTGACTGAAGAATTTAAAACCTGATAGGATTGTTGCGCTTCATCCAATAATTTGAAAGCGTCTTCATATTCCGGATCAAGAGAACACAGCTTCTCTAAAACTGGTATCGCTTGGGTAAATTTTCCTTCACCGACGAGGCTTTTAGCGAAAATCAGAGACAGCTCGAGATCGCCTGGAAAACTCGCCAGCCAATCCAGGGATGCCTGGCGGGCAAAGCGATACTCAGATATGCTCAGAGCTGCCTTGATGAGGCGGATGAAATCCTTACGGCTAACTGGTTTAGAAAAGAAGGTGAGGGTAGATTTAGTATTCATGGGATATCATTGCTTCCTGTGGGTTGTGGACCAGATTTAGAGTAATTACAGCACCTAACTGACGTTTTACATTGACGTCGGTTGGAGCAAGCCGGGCAGCCCGCCTGAACATGGATTTTGCTTTGATATAATCTTTGCTTTCACGCAAAACTAATCCTGCCTGGTAATAGGGACGAAAATCTTCAGGGGCAATTTGTGACGCCTGCCGGTAGGTCTTGAGGGCTTGATGATGCTCTCGCCGGTCCTGGTAAGCCAGGCCTAGTTCGAGATATGCATCAACTTGAGAAGGGATCCTTCGAATAGCAACATCTAGATGGTAAACGGATTGGTCGAGTTGGCCTTTCGCACGGTCGATATGACCTAACAAGAGGTGCATGTCCGGTTGATCTGGCGCTAACCGTAAGGCAGCCTGAGCTGTTTTTTCGGCTGCGTCGAGCTGTCCCAATTCGGAAAATGTCTTGGCAAGCAAAGCCAACACTTCGGGGCGGTCCGGATGGGCATTGGTCAATTCCAACAGAGATGGGAGAAGCACTTCATTGCCTTGAGTTTGCTTTAAAATCCTTGCCCGTTCCAACTGTAATGGGTATGGATCGCCAACCATCGGCAGCACTTGATCGAGGACATTGAGGGCTTCGGCATATTTTTCCGATTGCTTAAGAGCTTGAGCGTAAATAAGCGCCGTTTCAGCGTCATTTGGGAATTCTTCCATTTCTGTTTGAATTTTTTGGACTACTTCTTCGTGTTGGCCGTTTGCAAGCTTGATCCGGCTATCGAGGATGGATGCTTCCCGGTCATCTGGGTCAAGAGATAGAGCGTAATCGATCGATTGGACGGCTTTCTCGATATCTCCAGATTCTAAATAAGTTTGCCCCAACAGCTTCCATGTGCTGACCAAGTCTGGATCCTGGCGGCTTGCCTGTTCAAAGCTCAACCTGGCATCTTCATATTCACCGCATTCCAGATAGGATTTCCCTAACGCGACATTATGAGAAGCATCCGAAGGATTGAGGTCTACGACTTGTTGCCAGTGGCTAACAGCGGAGAAATGATCTCCTGCCTGAGCGCATAATCTGGCTGCCAGTTTATGCCATTCGATTTCATCAGGCCAACTTTCTAGAGCTTTCTCGATGAATTGGCGCGCTTCCAATGGATCGTTCCGGATCGATTGCGCTAGTAAAGCATTGAAATGCGGATTATTTGCATCCACTGCCACCAATTTTCTACTTATCTCAGCACTGATGTCTGGGTCTGAGGAACGCAACGCAAGAGCTAATTGGAACAGCGTATGTGGATTTTCTAGCCCGGATTCAGCCGCTTCTTTAGCACCTTGAGGATTAGCCATCCTACGAAAAACGCCAACCAGGGCTGTCATGTCATCCAGTTTGGTAAGGTCTTGCCTCAGGTTGTGAATGGAATTGACCGATGGCTCGAAGAATGCCTGTCCACGGTGATCCCAATACCCAACTTCTGGAGAAGCCGAAAATCTGCTTGCGGATGTAATTTCGCTTTCGAACTGGTGGAAACTGCTGTCGCCAAGTAATTCTGTGCCTGGAGCGTGGGCTGTGATGTTCAGCTCCTGGCAAATATCCTGGTTTTCTGCCATGATGACAAGTGCGCGAGCCATTTTCAGGTGAGGCCGGGGTAATCGCGGTTCAGTTTGAATTGCAAGCTGGTAGAACGAGTTCGCTGTTTGCCACTGTTCGAGTGCCAGAGCTGCATCAGCTATTGCAAGCATTGTCCAAATTGACTGTTGATTAGCGGTTTTATTGGATTCAAACGAAGAGGTTTTTTCTTCAGCAACTTTATTGACATGATATTGAGAAACTGCGGTTTCGATACTACGAATGGCTTCATCCGTATCACCGGTTTTGACAAATAGTTCTGATTGAACGGCAGATAAGTGGGGATGGTCTGGCGCGAGCTTCATCCCTTCCGAAATCACCCCACCTGCTTTTTCGGTTTGGTTCTGTTCGAGAAGTAATTCTGCAAATAACGCCAACAGTGAGACTGTTTCATCGGATTTGGGTGACGAGGCAGGTGATCCTGATTTCGTAAACTTTTCCAAATAATCAGAAGATTGGCATAAGGCCAGCGCTTCTTCGTCTTGCATGAGCCCGAAGGCTAACTCAACAGCAAGCCTTCGAGCTTGAATATCTTCAGGTTCAATTTGTACTGCTTCTTTTGATGTCGCCAAGGCCTGGAAGAACTGACCGGTATATTGCAAAAGTTTTGCAATTCGAGTCAATATCTCATTTACTGAAACAGTAACCCATTTCGTCAAATCAGGCGTTTTTGATCCAGCTTTTTCAAGAACTTGTTCACTTTTACGGTTATCTTGTTCTCCCCGGACAATTTCCATGGCATGGTTCAGGCAATCCAGGCTGGCAATGTCATTACCCAGGGTGGCTAATAAATCTGCATGGAGAACACAAATTTCTGCATTTTCCGGGTTCAATAAGGCAGCATTCTCAATGGCTGACAGAGCGGAGGCATTTCTGCCTGCCTGTTTGTAAACCATAGCAAGATCAACGTAGAGATCCCAGGATGGATGGAGATCTTTCTGAACTGCTTTCTCGAGGCAAGTGATGGCATCGTTTATTTCATCTATCTGGGTAAGGTAGTTGGCCGCTTTCCGATAATTGCCAATAGACGCTTCTTGAAGTGCTGCGATTTGTACCAACAAGGTACGAGCAGTATCTTTATCTCCAGATTCGAGATAGACTTTCGCTAACCAGAGCATTACCGTAGCGTTATCAGGGGCCAATTGCATAGCATGATTAAGAGCATCCCTTGCTTCCTGGTCAGCGCCGAGAGCCAACGCTTTGTGAGCGAACCAGATAGTATCGTCCAATTCATCAGGGGTGATTTGAAGTATAGATTTAGCGGTTTGAAGCGCTTCTTTTTTTAGGTCTGCGGCGATAAGCGCATCGGTTAGTGCTTTTTGAATGGCTACATTATCCGCATTAGCGGAAGCTGCTTCTCGTAAGGAGGTGATGGCAAATTCGATCTGTCCAAGTTTTATTGCTGCCTTACCCAGCCCGGTACGCAGCCGAGATAACCAATCCAAATCAGCAATTTTATTATCTTCGATGATCTTCGAGAAAATATTGAAAGCGTCCTGGAATGAACCCGATACGTATGAGAGTTCTCCCAGAAGTATTTGCGCTTCGGCGTTATGTGGATCTATTTCTACAGCTCTTTTTAGAGCGTCGACAATTTTGCCTATTTGCTCGACATTGGCATAATTTCCGCTTGCGCTCCCGGTATCCATCGGATCATCCCAGGCATTTTCCTCATCAAGGAGACTTTTGCACGTTTGGGCGAGTAATATCGCAGGATTTGGATCCGTCATATGGGTGGGAATTCCATTAAGTAATGCCAGCATTGCTGCTTTTTTATCCCCGAGAGCCAGGTTCACCTGTCCGTGCAAGAAGGCCAGGGGCTGTTCTTGCGGATTAACTTTACGAGCTTCGACCAAGACCTGGTTTGCTTCCTCAAAATGGCCGAGGTCAAAAAGCGTCTCACTCAATTTGAGAGCTATCTGGGGATCAACTTTGTCAAGTATGAAAGCCTTGCGTAAATAGGGTAAGCCTTCCGATGGGTAACCGGACTTCAAACTTGATTCACCCAACGCAAACTGGATCTGGGACGATTGCGGAACTGCTTGTGATGCCAAACGTAGGGTTTCGAGGCCTTTTTGAGTTCTCCGGACGCTTCATATGTCCGATACAATCCCATCCAGGGCTCGACACATTCAGGGATCAGCATTGTAGCCTGGTTAAAATGCTTGATCGCAGTTGTGCCATCTTTTTGGTTTAAAGCTGCTTTGCCTAATAGATTATGAGCCTGTCCATTATCGGGATCGGATTCCAGGATTGACTTAGCCGTAGCTACACATTTTTCAATCTGGTCGGTCTTCAAGGCAATCGCTGCCAGAGCTAGCAGATCTTCAACCTGTGGGTTTTCTGATCCATCAATGATGTATTGGCGTTCTTCGAGTGCTTTAGCGAGGTTACCGGAATGTTCAAAGGCGGTCGAGAGTAAACGATGTAATTCGATTTCTGCAGGAAAACTCATCGAAGCCATTAATCCGGTTTTAACTGCATCATCGTATTTCCTGGCTTGCAGATAAGTCTTCATTACCAACTTCAACGACCTGGGATCGATCGAAAATTGGGTTATCAGGTTCTGAGCCAAATTGACAGCTTCTTTGACCATGTTCAGTTCAAGTAACATATGCAGCAATTCTGCCGGATGCGGAAGGCTGTCGATTCCGTTTTGGCCATTCTTTGTCTTCACGATTTGATCTACTAATTGGCGTGCATAGGACACTGCTTTTTCACGATCACCTGCAAGCAGGGCGATCTTAATTCTTGCGATTTTGCCAATATTGCTTGAATCTTGTTCGGGAAAATCATCTTGTTGGCTTGAATATTGGTTTGCAGCGATTTTTGAACTCGCTAATTTAACTTTGGCGATCATTGAATCAGGAGCTAAACGAGATGCATGATCCCACGATTTGATTGAATGAAAATAATCCTGGTTAGCATCAGCTATCATTGCGATTTGAGAAACAAGCCTGGCCTCCAGGCGCCGGTTGGCATCTCTCGCCGATGTGAGCGCATCCATGGCTCGGTTGACCTGGCCGGCATAACGGTAAAATGATGATAGCTGCTGTAGCTTTTCTATTGGTTGGAGAGATGATTTTGCCAGCAGAGGATCTTCAATTTTCTTTTCTCCGTTGAATGAATGAGAGAAATCTTCTACCCCATCCAAGTTGAGATCTAAGAAATAGGATGATAACGAATCACCCCTGAGCAACGAACTCGCAGTCCGTTCGACCAGTTCCATTCGGCGCCAATCAGTCAACTGGTCGAGGAATTTAAGTTGGGTATCAGGTGGGAGGTCGTTGATCAACGTAACAATTCGATCAACCTGACTTTCAGGCGTAAGTGGACAACTCAAAATTGCATGCATGCATAAGCGAATAAAATCGCTGGAATCTGAGGCGTTCTTTGGAGGAAGCAAAGCTTTCAAAAAATCCAGAGAATCATTCGACATCGAGTACACACACGCGATTGGGGTGGCCCAAATATCGAAAAGAGAAATTGAGGTTTCAGGGGATTTCATTGATAATTCTTCGCGAATACCGAGCCATGAGCCTTTGAGGCGGCGGCGCTCCTTAAGGGCTAATGCAATCCAGGCAGCTTCTTCAAGTGATGAGGGTTGCCTTTCGGAAAGTAATGCTTGTTCAAAATGTATAATTGCTTTTTGCCGAAGATCGGGATCTAACGGCTTAGATCGGATCAAATCAACTTCATTCTCTGAGATTTCCGGTGCGATTGCCGCCGCAGCCAGAAAGCCAGGGTTCCATTGATCGACGTGATCTGCAATCGCAATTATTTTGTCTGAAAACGTCTGATCATTGAAGCAATTCCAGATTAAATTATCTTGTCGTAAACCATTGATAATCGATTTGCAAGCATCTTCCGTGAATTTTTGCGCTAGTTGCAAGAAAAAGCTGGTAGAAGGCATAATGACTCCTTTGAGAAGGCCTGGAGAAAAGAGATCATCCTCGGGTTGGCCACAAAAGCAATGTTGAGAATTATTACCTGATCGTCGTGATCAATCCGTAGGAAGCCGCGAACAAAACGAAGCTCACGACAATCAAGAATATCCCAATGCCAGCAGTTGATCGGACCAATTGGTTCATCGCATTAAGCAGAGAGGATGCATTCCCTACCAGGCCAGAAATATCTTCTGAAATCCCTTTTTGTGCCAGTTTGGTCAATTGAGCGGCGATCGTCTTTACATTTTGGCCGATTGCCTGGCTGGAAAGGATGACCACACCGACGACAAGGTTAATCAGGCCGGAAAAAAATAAAACTCCGGTCATAGTCATGATGAATTGTTGGGGTGAAGAAAACATGAAAACCTCCTGATATCTATTCTCAGGAGGTTTATGTGCAAGATTTGTGCCAGATCAATCAGATGTGATCGGGCGATTAGAGCAATTCATTCGGGAGATCGGTCAGCTCGATTGTTTCACCGTTGCTAAACAACATGGCTCTTTCGATCGTGTTTGACAGTTCGCGGATATTTCCCGGCCAGTCATATGATTTTAAAGCTTCCATGGCTCTGGGATTAATGTCGATCACATTGATACCCATGCGGGAGTTGTTGTTACGGATGAATAACCCAACTAATTCGGGGATATCATCTTTGCGGTCGCGTAAGCAGGGAAGGTGAAGGTCGACGACCTTGAGCCGATAATAAAGATCCTCACGAAACTCGCCATTAGCGATCATGTTTTTCAGATTACGATTGGATGCAGCCAGGGTTTGAACGTCGACTTTTAAGAGATTGGTTCCACCAACCCTTCGAAAAGAATGGTCCTCGATTGCCCTCAAGAGCTTGGCCTGGATGTCGACCGGCATAGATGAAATTTCATCCATAAAAAGGATGCCGCCATCAGCCACTTCCATCAATCCGGTTTTACGTTTTTCAGCGGAAGTAAATGCTCCTGCTTCGTAGCCAAAAAGTTTCTGCTTCTAACATTGTATTTTGGATGGCTGCGCAATTAATCGCCACGAATGGTTTGCCTGCCCTTGGCCCAGAATTGTGAATGAAATTTGCCAGAATCTCTTTCCCGGTTCCGGTTTCTCCGGTAATGAGGACAGAGACTGAAGAATTGGCAGCGCGTTGAGCCTGTGAGACTACCTGCTGCATAAGTTTCGATTTGCCGACGATAAAATTTGCATTCTGGTGTTGCGTTTTTCGCAGATGGACGAGTTCTCTACGCAAAGCTACGATTTCGCTTGCACGTTGAATTGATTTTTCCAATTGGACTAATTGAATGGGTTTCTGAATGAAGTCATGGGCGCCGTTCTTCATTGCATCGACGGCCATATCTATATCTCCGTAGGCTGTGATTAAGATGATAGGCGGGCGGTACGGCATTTGTGCGGTCTCGTGCAGCAAATTAGGCCCATACCCATCCGGCAATTGAACGTCGAGCAGCACAATGTCAGCAGTGCCTCTTTGAAGATTGAGGCGAGCCTCTTGAAGGGTGGGGGCTGAAATTACTTCGTAACCCTTTGATGTCAAGAAATTTGACATAATCAGGCGCGCATTCTCTTCGTCATCAACGACTAAAATTGTTGCGGTCATAATCCCTCATTAACGTGTTCAGGCAATGATATCGTAAATACGGTTCCTCCGGGGAAGCTGCTCACAGAAATTCCACCATGATGGGCAGTAACGATCCGTTGGGTTATTGCTAAACCCAGGCCGGTGCCTTCAGGACTGGTTGTAACGAATGGTTTGAATATTTGGTCGCGGATCTCATCCGGTATCCCGGTACCTGTATCCGAGACGGTTATTTCTAATTGAGGCGGATCTAAATTGGCTTGACCTCTGGCAATTTTTATGGCCAGGGTCCCGCCTGAATCTTTCATGGCATGCACAGCATTATTAATCAAATTGGTAAAGACCTGTTCCAACGCCCGTGTATCACCTATAATTTCAGGCGATTTGATGGCAGAAGAAAAAAAGGGCTGCACATTGACGCGTGCCAGGCGCGGACCCCATCGATCCAAAATTCGTTTCAGGAATAAGGCAAGGTCGATCGGATCGGATTTATATTCCATTGGGCGTGAAAAAGATAAAACCGATTCCATCAAACCGGTCAAACGGTTGCAATCGTTTTCTAATCGGCCGATCAGCTCATGGTTTGGATTCTCTGCACCGAGATTGATGGATAAAAGTTGGAGCCCTGTGCTGATGTTATTGATCGGATTTCGGACCTCATGGGCGAAAATTGCTGTGACTTCACCTAAAACCGCCCTTTGCTCGAGCTGTTGGGTCTGCACCCTGATTTGCTCGTTTTCACTCAGGTCGCTTATGAAGATGATGATACCGTTTAATTCGTCACCAGCGTTATCGTTCACCATCACTGGGATGGTCTGTAAATGGGCCGGGAAAGCATGCCCATCCCGGCGATGTAACCTGAGATTGCCAAGGTTCTTCGTCGGAATGCCTCGGAGAGCAGATTTGAGGGCTGAGGTCAATGTATCTGTGCCAATGATGATATTATCTACCAATTGACCAAGCACCTCGTGGCCTGAGTAACCCAAGATGAATTCGGCCGAGGGATTCATCTCGGCTATCGTCAAGTCATTATTCAGGATTATGATTCCTTCTCGGGCGTTTTCCGATATGCAGCTTTGAATTGCTAAAGCTTTCTTGCTCTTCCGAATTTTTTCGCTGATATTATCCATCAGAATCTGACGTTCGATGATCGCAGTCAGGTTCGCTCCGAATATTTCCATCAACGCTAAGAAATCATCAAAGGGTTCGGTTTGGGAATCCCCAATGACTAATAAACCGACTAATGCACCAGATTGCCCTAAGGGTAGGGTCGCGAGATATTGGAGATTGGCCACCCGGGCAATCCGTTGAAGTTCAGACGTTACTTTTCTGCCCGGTTTCCAGATGGTTGGGGATTGCAGGCGCACTAATTCAGTTGAAGTTAGATTTTCAGGGAAGAGAGCGCTTTGATCGGTTTCAGACGTAGCAATTTTTTGCAGTTGAGGATATTGTATCTTTCCGCTGTAAATACTGATTAATGAAGCGTTGAAAAGGGATTCGCCGCAATCGATAGCCAATGATAATGCTAAGGATAAATCTTGCTGCAAACCCAGATTTGCTAGTTTCACAAAGGATTTCAGCAGGTTCTGCTCCCATTGCGCTCTTATCTGGGCTTGCTGATAAACGTCCTGGGGGGTGATTGTGATCACCATCCATTGATTACTGCTGTCCAGAGGCGTCCTTTGAACGTAGACTTTCATTGGCTCGCGATTATGACGCGCCAATACCATCTCCAATATTTCGTCAGATATAAGATCGAAACGGGCTACTTCTGGGAATAGCAGCGAAATACTAGAACCGATAACCTCAACCTGGGTGAAGGCGATCAAGCTAAAAAGCTTGCTGTTTGCGCCTATGATCTGGTTCTTGACGAGGTCAATCAGCAAAACAGGGTAATCAAATATATTCAGAATAGCGTTAAATTCATTAAAACCTGGAGATTTTCCTCGCCAGGTTAGTGAAGGTATTGGGCGGTGTGATGCTGCATTTGTCATGTGGCAGTTGTTGCGATTGAATGCCTTAAGTGAGCCGGCAAGATCCCTTCCATAGCACGATACTTGGCAACTGTTCGACGGGCGACCTGGTATCCTTTTTGAGATAAGATATGAACCAATTCCGAATCACTTAATGGTCGGTTCTCCTGGGTGATAATATTTTTCAAAACTGATCTCACGTTTAATGAACGATCAAAGAAAAGTGAAAGAGGAACGATTCGTTTGTTTGGAAGTTGTATTATTTTACTTGATACTGCTCTAGAAATCGTCAATTCGTGGACACCTAATTCTCTGGAAATCTGAGCCCGGGTGACCGGTTTCAGGTAGACTTCACCTTTATGGATAAACTCTTGCTGCAAGATAGTTATTCGCTGCATTAATCTGCGCATTGTATGGTTTCGTTGTTGTAGACACTTAACCAATAATGAAGCCCTTTCTAAATCATTTTTCCAATCTTCTTTCTTTTCTTCAGCAGCTTGTTTGATCGCCTGGCGAAACAATGGATTAATTCGCAAGGTACCAGAAAGGGGCAGTATAATCTCGACGACTAAAGGATTTTCTGGGGAATCATTCAAATAACTGATGATAATATCGGGGTTATGATAAACCCCGGAAATCGGCTCTGTCGATTGGCGGCTATCACCCCAATGGGATCGCGCTGGGAACGGATTGAGATTTTCAGAAATAAACCTGGAAATTTCTTGAATATCTTTAATCGAGGTGTGCAGCTGACGAGCCAGGTCGGCGAATTGATGATGGCTGAGGAGGTTTAACCCCATTTCAATGGCTTGTTTAGCCAACTGGGGGACACGCCTGGTTTCTGAAAGCACCTCGATCTGGGCAATTAAAGCACCTTGCGGGTCTGGAGATCCAACTCCAATAGGATCGCACCGTTGAATCATTCGAATGATTCGGTTCACTTTTTCGACTGGAACGTGAAAGTATCTTGCGACATCTATAGACTCGATGGTTAAGAAGCCTTCATCATCCAAGTGTGTAAGTAAATAAGCAGCAATTGGTCGATCTTGAACTGATAATTCGGGGGCAATTTGGCGGAGGACATAAGTGGGCAAATCTTCGACTACTGAGGAATAGTTATCTTCAGGCAGGTCCTCGGATTGAATTTCCCCTCCATAGGAAAAATCATCACGGGTTGAGATAAAAACGATAGGGTCATCGGGGCAAATCTCTTGGGGTTTGCTGCAAACCGGGCAAATAATCGAGCCGGTTAATAACCGGTGACAGGTTGGACAGCGCCGCTCATCTATTAATTCCAGCGCCGGGTTCGAAGCGAGTTCAGCGTCAATCTGTTGGCGCAACTCGGCCGAAGTCAAACTCAATAATGTCATGGTTTGAGCGAGGTGAGCAGATGTTAGCGGTCGTAGAGATTGAATGTGAGTTTGAAGCATTGCAGTCCTTCCCTTAATCTTACTTTAAGTATAACCCGACATGGATTCTGGTGCAAGTTACATGCCAAATGAATTTGCCTCAAATGCGGTGGTTTCCTGCAATGGTAAAATTAGCCCAGTTATGACAGGATCATCAAGGAATCTCGAAATCACCATTGTTGGGGCCGGGTTGGCAGGAAGTGAAGCAGCCTTCCAGGCTGCGGAAAGAGGGATTAATGTCCGCCTGTATGAAATGCGCCCTAAAAAAAGTACAGGCGCTCATGTGAGCGCAGATTTTGCCGAGTTGGTTTGTTCAAATTCGTTGGGATCGAATATGCCAGATCGCCCGTCTGGCTTGTTAAAAGAAGAATTACGCCAATTAAATTCCCTCCTGGTGCAATGCGCAGAAGCAACTTCCTTGCCAGCCGGAAGCGCGTTAGCTGTAGACCGAAATGGTTTCTCGCAAATGGTGACAAAAAGGATTACTTCGCACCCAAATATTGAAGTGGTTCGTGAAGAGGTGCTTGATATTCCCGAGGGAATTGTAGTGATCGCATCAGGCCCGCTTACCTCAATAGGATTGGCAAAATCGATTTCTGATTTAACTGGAGAGAATTACCTTTTCTTCTATGATGCTATTTCACCGATTGTATCGGCGCAAACGATTAATATGGATATAGCCTTTCGCGGGTCTCGTTACAGGCGAGAAGTTAGTGATGGAGGAGATTACATCAATTGCCCCTTTGATGGTGAAACATATGCCCAATTTATCGATGCTTTGCTTCATGCAGAAAAAATCACGATCAAAGAATTCGAGCGAGAGATACACGAAGGAGTGCGGGCTGGCATTCATGAATTTTTTGAAGGCTGCCTGCCAGTAGAAGAGATGGCCAGAAGAGGTCCTCAAACGCTGGCATTCGGGCCTATGAGGCCTATAGGATTGTACGACTCTCACACTGGAGCACGGCCATATGCCGTCGTCCAGTTGCGCCAGGATAATCTGGCAGGAGATCTTTATAATATTGTCGGGTTCCAAACAAACTTGACTTATAGTGAGCAGAAAAGAGTATTCAGGTTGATCCCCGGACTGGAGAAGGCTGATTTCGTTCGATATGGGCAAATGCACCGCAACACGTTTATCGCTTCTCCAAAGGTGTTAAATCCCAATTTATTCTTCAGACAAAGTGAGAGATTGTTATTTGCCGGGCAGATTGTCGGTGTTGAAGGATATATGGGAAACATTGCCACAGGGCTGGTTGCCGGTATCAACGCTGCGAGAAGAGCTGGTGGCGAAGAAGCAGTGACTTTTCCAGCGACTACAATGATAGGCGCTCTGACGAATTATATTGCCAAAGCAGATCTGGCAGATTTTCAGCCAATGAAAGCGAACATGGGAATTCTGCCCCCATTGGAGACGGTGATTAAGAGTAAAAAAGAAAGGGCGATATCGTATAGCCAACGAGCATTACGGGATTTGTCATCATTTATGCAAGCGGTGGGACTAAATTGACCCCACTGAAAAATCCAAGATGTTTATTTTTCGGATTGCTTATTATTTTTTTCATCGGTATTGGTGTTTTTGTCGCTTATGGAAAAAATAATCCAAAACCTGTTATACTGAAATTTGATGGCAATCAAGCCTATGCCGATGTACAATATCAACTATTACTGGGTCCACGAATTCCAGATAGTTCAGCCCATGACAAAATTGTCACCTGGATGCAAGCTGAAATGCAGAAATATGGCTGGACCACTGAAATACAATCTGCAACAGTCATGGGACATCCGGTTATAAATGTCATCGGGAAAAGAGGAGATGGATCGAAGTGGATTGTGCTTGGTGCACATTATGATTCACGGATCTGGGCCGACCAGGATCCAGATCCAACCCAAAGGCAGTCACCAGTCCCCGGTGCGGATGATGGTGCTTCCGGAGTAGGCGTATTATTAGAACTGGCGAGATCGTTACCCAATGACCTCGATTCACAAGTATGGCTTGTGTTTTTTGATGCTGAGGATGATGGCGATATCCCCGGTTGGAATTGGCTGCTTGGGTCGCAATTATTCGTCGACAAATTAACCAGTCATCCAGATGAAGCGGTGATCGTTGATATGGTAGGCGATTCTAATTTGAATATATATAAGGAAAGAAATTCAAACCAGGGGATGGTTGATTCGATTTGGTCGCAGGCAGCCAGTCTGGGTTATTCTGAAAATTTCATTGACCAGTACAAATACAGCATGCTCGATGATCACACACCTTTTTTAAATGCTGGTATACCGGCGGTTGATATCATCGATTTTGATTATCCTTATTGGCATACGACCCAGGATACGCTCGATAAAGTATCTGCACGGAGTCTTGAGATTGTTGGCGATACCCTATGGCATTGGCTGGTATCGCAAAGCAGGTAACTATAATCGGGTTGCCAATTTCTAGATATTAGCAACCGAAAGGTCTGCTTGGATTTTCTTACAAGAAGGACTAATTGAATTTCATGGTAAAGGTTATTGCACCATCAAAGAGGATCGCTTCATTCAAACCTTATTTCTTCGCAGCATTGAATGAGAAAATTAATGCCTTGAAAAAGCAGAATGTGGACATCATTCGGATTGACATTGGGTCACCGGATTTTCCTCCACCTGATTTCATTATTGATAAATTGGTTGCTACGGCCCGAAAAGCAGATGTGCATGGATATTCCCCGAATGGCGGCTCGCCAGGTTTCCGGCAAGCAGTGGCAAGCTACTATCATACCCGCTTTCAAGTGGAGCTCGACCCCCAGAAAGAAGTACTTGGCCTCTTAGGATCCAAAGAAGGGTTGTTTCACCTTAGTCAGGTCTTGCTTAATCCAGGCGACATCTCGTTAGTACCTGATCCAGGTTATCCCGTTTATAGTGCCAGCAGCATCATCGCCGGGGCCGAAGTCTATAATCTGCCATTATTGGATGAAAATGGGTTCCTGCCCGATTTAGATTCAATTCCTCAGGAAGTTCTAGCTAAGGCAAAAATACTGTGGCTAAATTATCCAAACAATCCCACAGGCGCAAGCGGTTCACTTGAATTTTTCGAAAAAGCAGTGGTATTCGGAAGAGAAAATGGAATCCTGATTGCGCACGATGCGCCATACGTGGATGTTTGTTTTGATGGATATGAAGCGCCAAGTATCATGCAGGTTAAAGGCGCTAAAGATATTTGTGTAGAATTCAATTCGCTGTCTAAGACCTATAATATGGCTGGGTGGCGCCTGGGGATGGTCGTAGGTAACCCTCAGGTTCTCCAGTACATCAATACTTATAAAAGCCAACTTGATTCATCTCACTTCACTCCTATCATGGAAGCCGGAGCGGCAGCATTAACTGGAGATCAGGAATGGCTTGAGGAGCGTAATGAAATTTACCAATCCCGACGGAACATGGTGGTAAATTCATTAAGAGCAGCAGGAATTGAAGTATCTCCTCCCAAGGCAGCAATTTACGTTTGGTCAAAATTACCACATGGCATTGGTGATAGTATGGATTTCTGCAGCAGGATGCTCGAAGAGACCGGAGTAAGCACTACCCCAGGCATCGTTTATGGAGACCATGGTGAAGGTTATTTCCGGATTTCGATCAGCACCGATTCCGAGCGCCTGAAAGAAGCTATGAACCGCGTGGTTGCATGGTGTAAGAAGGATTAGGTGTGAATGGCAAAAAAAGTAGCTGAACCTACAACACTACCTCGAGAGAGAGCTTTTCTTGTCGGTGTTGAAATTGATACACAACAAAACCTGTTAAGTTTATCAGAATCACTGAATGAATTAGGTTTGCTGGCAGATACGGCTGGTCTGGACATCGTAGGACAGGCCACCCAACACCTTGAGCAGCCCAACCCAGTCACATATATCGGCACTGGTAAAGTGGAAGAAATCAAAGCGCTGGTCGAAGAAACACTTGCGGAAGTTGTGGTTTTCGATAACGAGCTTTCGCCAAGGCATCAAAGAGAGCTGGAAGAAAAATTTGGTGAAGCGGTTAAGGTAATCGATCGCACAGCGCTCATTCTTGATATATTTGCGCAACATGCTCACACTCGTGAAGGAATCCTACAAGTCGAATTAGCGCAGAACGAATACAGATTACCGCGGTTGACGCGGGCCTGGACGCACCTGGCACGCCAAACAGGTGGAGCCGCAGGAAGGTCAGGTAGTGTGGGTGGGGTAGGACTGCGCGGCCCCGGTGAAACCCAACTTGAAGTTGACCGACGAGAAATTCGGCGGCATATATCGCATCTAAAGAAGGAACTCGAAGCTGTTCGCGCTCACCGTATGCGGTATCGCGCCAAACGAAAACGATCTCATATCCCCATCGTAGCATTGGTTGGATATACTAACGCAGGAAAATCTACATTAATGAACCGGCTGGCCAAAAGCAATGTTTTTGTTGCCAACCAGCTCTTTGCTACCCTCGATCCAACGACCAGGCGGGTCGATTTACCCGGAAACCATTGGGCCTTATTCACTGATACAGTTGGCTTCATCCAAAAATTACCGACTCAATTAGTTGCAGCATTTCGGGCCACGTTGGAAGAGATCACAGAAGCCGACTTACTGATCCACCTCGTCGATATAACCCACCCAGACGCACTGGCACAGGCAAAAGCTGTCCAAATAACTTTGACTGATATTGGCGCCGAGCAAATCCCGGTTTTAACGGCCTTGAACAAAATTGACCTTATGAAGAATCCGGAAATGGCCAAACAAATCCTTGAAAATTATAGTAATGCAATTGCAATTTCCGCAAAAAAGGGTGAAGGAGTGAATGATCTATTGGTGGCAATTGAAACCGAATTGTTTGAAACTTTCATGCCAATTTCGGTCAGAATTCCTTATCAGGAAGGCCAATTGATTTCACTGTTTCACGATCAAGGACAGGTCGAAAAAATCGAACATGAGCGGGGTGGTGTTTCAATTCAGGGTAATCTACCGGGTAGGTTATATACCCGGTTTCAACCGTTCATCAAACCCTCAAACGATCAGATATCTACCAGGTGAGACATGTTCCAGAAAATTTCACTAACGCTGGATAAAGCATCTGAATTTTTTGCCCGCCGCAAAGGGCTCCTGCCGATCATCGGCTTATTATTTATTTTGGTCAATGTCATACTTCAAATATTCCCGGTAGGTTGGCTAACCCAAAGCAATTTATTCCTCAATATTGGTATTATCCTGGCGATCATTGGTTTTATGATGGCATGGACTCTCTAATTCAGTTTAAACAAAATTCGAAATCCACGTTACGAATTTCGAATTTTACCAGGGGTAAATAATATTCAGAATTATTTTTTCTTATCTTCTTTCTCGATTGCAATCACTTCACGACCTTGGTAGTAACCACAGCTTGGGCATACCGTGTGGGGTAGACGCATTTCACCGCAATTAGAGCATTGAACGAGGTTTGTAACTACTAATGCATCGTGAGATCGCCTTCGATCACGGCGTCCTTTTGAGAGTTTACGCTTTGGAAGAGGAACCATCTATTACTCCTTTATTTACAATAGCGGGAGGATTATACTTGATTTAGCTTTCACCTGTCAAGTATTATTCGTCTTCAAAAAAATCATCAAGTGAATCGGTTGAATCCAATTCGAACTTCCCTTTTTCCATATCAGATAACAGCTTCCTGGCATGCGTTTCTTGGTTTTCTGGCACGAGAATATCGACTTCGCCTAAAGGTCCGATGGTCAATCCATAAGTACTTCCAGCACTTTCCTGCGAAATCATGACTTTGACACCTTCTGATTCGAGGAAAGCTTTGATCATCTCAGCATTTAATTTTCCATTAGACGTATATACAACAATAAATCGTTCGGAATCGTTCATGAGCCGATAATCCACTCATCAACGCTTCTGAACCAGGGATAAATTTCATCAGTTTTAAACCATAAGTCGATCTCCTGTAATCCATTTTCAACCGAATCAGAAGCGTGAGTGATATTCCTGGATACTTCTAAGGCAAAATCGTGCCTTACCGTTCCAGGTAAAGCTTCTAATGGGCGAGTAGCTCCCATTGTTTGGCGAACGGCAGCGATCGCTTGCGTTCCTTCCCAGACCATTGCCATGACTGGACCAGAAGTAATATAAGAGACGAGCCCCTCATAAAATGGTTTTCCTTTATGGATTGCATAATGGGTCTCGGCTAGCTCTCTCGATACTATCAGAAACCTGGCAGCTATCATTTTCAATCCTCGCTTTTCGAGGCGAGCAATTACGTCACCGACGAGGCCACGTTCGACGCCATCGGGTTTAATTAAAACTAGTGTTCGTTCCAATTTTATCTCCTGAAAACGTGATGTTTACCGAATCAGATCTTCGGCTTTTGCAAAGGCGTCCAGAGCGTCTTGCAGTCGATTAGAACGCATATAGGCATCCCCCAGGGTTTGCCAGATCGTAATATCGATCGGGAAGTGATAAAGAGCGTCGCGAAGATCATGAATGGTTTCTTCGAGATACAAACCACTTTTTACAAGCTGGTTGTAACCGTCAATAGCAAGATCAATTTTGCCATCGCTGATTGCCTTTTGAGAATCTATAAATAATTTCTCGTGATCTTCTGTACTTACTGAAACTGTCTCACCCTCAGGAGTTGGAGATGGAGTTTGGTCACCCATTTGCCCAGATGGAATTTGATGGCTAATCTCTTCAGTCTGGATTGTCTCGATCTCTTCGGGTGAAATCTCTTCTTGTGAGTCTATAGTTGCAGTTTCATACCAGGTCGGCGCTAGATTAGCAGAAGCTTCTTCTACATCTGCGGCTTGAGTCTCCTCGAATCCTTGCAGCCAATCCGGAAGTTCATCTTCAGATTGTTTTCTGCTCCCATCCTGGGTATCTTTGGTAAAATTTCCGGATGAAGAAGTCTCAATCGATTCAGTTTGACCTGGCTCCATGCCGATTTCATTAGCAGGAGAGGGAAACTCATCGAATTGATGGACCCATTCAGGGGGATTCTCGACGCGGTCCTCGGGCCGGACAAACAGAGTTTTTTCATCCGCCCCTTGCTTGGCAGCCAGGTTTTCAAGCCAGGCTAAAGCTGCATCGGTATCTTCCTGGCTGAGAGCTTGTTCGCCCTGCGGCTCTTGGGTGATTTCACCAGATATATTCTCTACCGATCCGACAGATTCTTCATCTTCTTCAACAAATTGATCAGTAGTAGGCTCTTCTTCAATGGTAAGCGGCATCGTTGTCCCAGGCTTTGGGCCTGAGTTCGAACGGGATTCTTTCAGACGTTTGTTCTACCGCAATAATATCTTCAAGCGAAGTTTGCGGAAATCTTTCTTCTGCAGGCTGCTCCTCAGCGCTTATTTCTGATGATTCCTCCAGCTCCGATTCATTGACCCAGGCTGGAGGCACAACTTTCCGATCTTCTGGTTGTATGAATAAGGATTCCTCATCCGCCCCTTGTTTAGCTGCCAGGTTTTCCAGCCAGGCAAAGGCATCATCCTGTTCCTCTTCGCTTGGAAAAGAGATCTGACCCTCTTCGTCCTGCTCTAAGTCCAGAAAAGATGTCAATACCGGATTGCTGGACCGAACTTCCTCCACCGGAATGTTTTCTGGGGCTGGCTGGAAACTTTCTTCAGGGGCAACAGTAATTTGCTCATTATTTTCCACAGAATCCTTTAGAGTAGGGGGCTCCAAACTCTCTTCAGGCGTATATTCAAGCCCGAATAGCCATTCGGGCAATCCTGACGAAATTGGGGGCTCTGGTTGTGGTTCGACCCGAATTTCGGAAGTAGGTTCGCCAGGGACTTCATCGTAAGAAACAACCGGATCAATGGGCGTTAAAGTTGTATTGGGTGTTTGTGTTTTCAACTCCTTTAACCAATCCGGAATTTCCTGAGGAGAATCGAACATCTTTGTCTCTTTTTTAGAGCTTACCGATATAGAAGATTTTTCTTCTATCACCTCTGTGGGCAATTTATCGATTTCTTTCAGCCAATCTGGCACATCACTGTCAGAAAGTTCGGCGATTGTATCTTCAATCGGAATTTTCTCATCTTCTATTTTACTGATCCAATCAGGTAAGTCCGCAGAAATCTCTTCGGGAGTCTCAGCATTCAAACTTGCTTCAGGTGCCATATCTTTTATCCAATCTGGCAAATCGGCAGGCGCTGCATCAGCAATGGTTTCGTGAGGTTCTTCCTCTGGAAATTCTGATTCTATTTCTTGTACCTCTTCGCTGGGATGGTCAGACTGGTCCCAACCAGCCGATCGCATCCAATCCGGGATAAGATTTCCTTCTTGATCTCCTTTGACAGGTGGATTTTCTTCATCGGGGGTTTGAATAGCCGAATCGGAAATTTCCTCCGATCCATCTGTCCCCGTCAACCAGGATGGAAGGTCGTCATCGTTAATGGTTGTAGGGGGTGATTGCATATCAATTCCTAATGAAGATGCCCATTCGGGTTGGTTGAATTCGGTTGAGCTGCCAGGAATATAATCGAGCCGGTCAATCATCACCGCATTATCTGGAATATCGTTCAAATCGGGATGGCTCTTATCTAAATATGCAGCGTAAGGGTCCATAGCGATTATCCGCTGGCTGTAAACGATTGCATCATCTGCTCGGGTGGTCTCGGGCAAGATTTTTGATAAAATCGAATTGGCTTCATAACAAAATGGGAATTTGCTCAATAGTGAGCTGCACAATTCCGTGGCTTCGATCCGTTTGCCGGCTTGAAAGCACATTTGCGCTAGAAGGACCTGTAGATCGGCCCGACCTGGTTCATCGGCCAGCATCGCTCGGGTCTCAGCAATCGCTTGCTGATAAAGATTCCCTTTGGCATACATGCGGGCTAATGCTCCCCGAGTGAGTCTGACCTTTTCAGGCTCGGCTCTATCCCGCCTACCAAGAAGTCTGCGAAGCTCATCCTGCAAAGCAGTGTTCGAAGGTTGGACCTCATAAGCTCTTTCCATATGCCAAATGGATTCATCCAGATTGCCTTCATCCTCGCGGATGATGCTCATCGCCACATGGGTCACAAAATCATCGGGAATAGAAGATAATACCCGCTGAAAAATATCTGCCGCTTCTCCGTAATGATGGCCTTCCAAATAGGCTTTACCCAACAGTCGGTAGGTTTCAATATGCTTGGGGTAAGATTGAAGAATGTATTTGCAATGAGCAATCGCTTCCTCGATTTGGCCACCGTCAATCAAGGTTTCAATTTCTCGAGTATACAGACGCAATGATACCTTTGCCATAGTTGATCCTCCTGATTTCAAGTATGCATCAAGATGCTGGATAATGCAAGGACAATTAAAGTTTACCCATAAAAAGCTTAGTTGTCCATGAGATAAACAGGTTCAGTTTATTAACAAAAAAAGGCGCACGTTTCAGGTACGCCCTCTTTTCTGGAGATTCGAACCATTGAACCAGATTTATTCGCCCAGATAATCGCGAAGCTTTCGACGGATAGATGGGTGACGAAGACGGCTCAATGCTTGAGCTTCAATCTGGCGAACACGTTCGCGGGTGACACCCATCTTTCGGCCAACTTCCTCGAGGGTATACGCCTGTCCATCCAGCAACCCATAGCGCAGTTGTAAAATGCGTACTTCGCGAGGGGGAAGGGAGTTCAAAACAATTTCAAGGTGTTCCTTCAATAAGTTGTAAGTTGCGGTGTCATCTGGTGGCGGGGCTTCGTCATCTTCAATGAAATCGCCTAATACCAAATCCTCCTCATCATCCGTAGGGGTCTCCAACGATAGAGGACGCCTGGCAACTTGTATCATGTTCTCAACTTTCTTAGGTGGAACTTCCAGGGCAGTTGCGAGCTCGTCTACTGAGGGTTCGCGGCCTAAACGCTGGGTCAATTGGTGTTGGACCCTCAATAGTTTGTTGATTTGATCACCCATATGTACCGGGACACGGATTGTGCGCCCCTGGTCAGCAATAGCTCTGGTCACGGCCTGGCGAATCCACCAGGTGGCATATGTGCTGAATTTGTGGCCACGGCGATAATCGAACTTTTTAGTGGCGCGAATCAGGCCAATATTACCTTCCTGAATGAGATCCAAGAAAGGCACTCCGCGTCCCATATATTTTTTAGCAACAGAAATGACAAGGCGCGAATTGGCAGTGATCAAATGTTCGCGGGCCGACCAGCCGTCTTCTATCAAACGCCGCAATTCCATCCGTCTCCGGTTGCTAACATTCCCTCGGGCTAACTCTTCACGCGACATTCGACCACGTTCAATCCGCTGAGCGAGAGAAACTTCTTCTTCTGCGGTTAATAAAGGAACACGGCTTACTTCTTTAAGATAGAGCCCTATCGTGTCATCAGTGTCTATATTGGCCAGGTCATCTAAATAGATACCCCTGTTATGATCTTCCTCTTCGTCTTCGTCTTCGTCACTCTCGTCAGATTCCAATTCGTCTTCCGACGGTTCTCCAAGAGAAGCCAAATCTTCTACATAGGGAATGCCAGCGCTTATGAGGGCGGCGAAAGCTTCCTCCAACTGTTCTACATCTTGTTCTGCATCGGGAAAGAAGTGGAGGATATCATCAATAGTCACATAGGATTTTTGACGACCAAGCTCAATCAATCGGGCAATGGCTGGATACTCATCCTCATCTTCTGCTACATTAATCAACACATCATCCATCATTCGTCCAAATTCCTTCCAGCCTACCAATCGAGATTAGAAACCTGAAATTTTCGATTTTCAGGTGGTAAAATTGATAGATTGCGTTTTAATATTTCTTATGATTCAGAATACTCTTTTTTGAGTGAAAAATCAATACCTTTTCTTCATTCATTATTAAGACAAACTTAATTTTATTTAAATGAGTACATTTTATGGTCCTGAGGTCGGCGATGCAGTTGATCCTGGGGAGGGTACGACCGGAGTTGAATTTACCGCAGGGCTTGTGGGGGTAGGTGTATAAGTGACTGATCTCAGCATTTCAATTATGTTATCAATACCATACTGGTCGACAATTACTGAATTGTCTGAATCAAGCTGGATGTAATACCCACTTTTTGTTGCGGTTAATGATCCAACCTTAATGGTATGGATTTGTCCGGATGCGTAGGTCAGGGTTAGTGTATAAGTCGGTAGTTGTAATCCAGTCGCATCCAAAGGTAAAGGACTTAACAAAGCAGATTGGATAGAAATACTCCCAAGTTCACTCAAGATTGCTTGCACATTTCCCTGGCTTATTTGCATCCCGGTTGGCTGTACGATTGACCATTGATTATCGCTTCCTAATTTAGCAGAAACATCAAGGCCATGTTGGTCTGTGAGCTTGATTCCGGTAACATTTATGCCAGTTAAATCCAGGAGGGAAGGACTGAGTGTAGATGTAGGCGAAGACTGAGGTGCCAGGATATTCAGTTTTTGAATTCCATAAGCTGCACCCGCGACAAGCGCAAACACCAGTAACATGATCCAGGTATTTCTTTTAATCATACCTGGTTACCCGCGCCTACGCCTTTGAATCCATACAAGGATGCCGGATAATACGACAATCCCAGGCAAGACGACCACAGAACCAAGGAATATCAAATTTATACTGGATTTGGTTGGTGGAACAACTACCTGGTGTGTCTGAGTCTTGGGTGTGAGGTTGATTAGGGTATCCTGTTTGGCCGCCCAATCGATCGAATTAATCAAGAAATCTCCATTGCCGTAAGCGTTGTAGTTGCTGTCGATCGCAAATGTGGAGTTGCCGATCACGACGACCCGCGAGTTATTTGTTGAGTTTGTAGCTGCAACTGCGAGTGGAACCGATCCGATAAAATCAGCGTTTTGATCAGGGGCAGCATTATTATTTGTTTGCAGGTCTGCCAGGTTTGTTTCGGCCCAGGATTGCTGGCCGGTTGTAACCAACGTTGTTTGGGTCACATTTTGGACTGGATCGGTCTGGACACTGCGCGCATAGGGAAACACCGTTACCATGCCCTGCAATTTCTTGGTGATGAGATGGTCGCCGTAATTAGCAGCAATCGCAAAATATGGTGAATTCGACGTCTCATCAATGACGATATCTTTTCCTAGATTTATCCCCCATTCGGATTTGAGGTAGTCAGCCAGGGGGTCGCTGGAATCTCCAAATTGAGTAACAAGTGTTGGGTCTTCCATGACGACCAGAGAACCGCCCTTATCGACATAATCTTTCAGCAGTGTTACCTCTTCGGCTGATAATGGCTTCTGCGGTCCGGCAATGATAATTGCTAGGGCATCGGCGGGGATTGCTCTATCGACTAGTAGATTCAACTGCTTGACGGTGTACGTTTTATCCTGTAGGGTGGTTTTGACTTGAGAATAAGACGAATCACCGGTAGCGGTTGGGTCATGCTCCCCATGCCCGGTCAGGAAGTAAACTGTTCGCTGTCCCGGACTGATCAAACGGATTAATGCAGTGGTTATCCCTTGTTCATCGGCTGAATCAGCAGGCTGCATTGACTGGCCCATCTGCAGGACAATCGTTCCGTCGGTTTGAATTTTTGCATTTTGAGCTGCGACGGGGTCTTGATCAGGATCGATAAATTCGTAATCAAATTTGCCTTGTGAATTTGCTTTGTAATTTGATAAAAGAGTCTTAGCAGTTGCCGAAGGGGTCCGGCTGGTAAAGAATGCCAGAGCAGTAACTTTTTGAGGCAGTTTAGATAGAGCATCTAAGGTCTCAGGAGAGAGAGTATTTGATTGATTAACAGTAAGGTCAAGGCGTTTGGTATTTGTGAACCCTAAAAAGTTAATGACAACCAAAATTCCGATGAATGCCAATGACATGATCAATGTATTGCTGCCATAACGAGCCTGGCGGCCGGTCAAAGCTTCGCGCACACGTTGAGGGTCAAAAATCGCAAAAATTGCCAGGCCAATGACAACCAGTCCGAGACAAATCTCAAGAACCAAACTGAATTTTTGTTGGACAATGAAAATGCCGATAGCTGCAATAACCGCAATAAGTGCTAAATACAAACCCCACGGAGCCAATTTCTTCAGGTTGGAATTTATCATCTCCACCTCCTGACCGCAATCGATACCGTTCCTAAAAACAGGCCAAGCGCCGTCAGGCTGAGGTAATAAACTATATCTTGTAAATCAATAATTCCATTCAAGAAAGTATTATAAAAATGATTAGGTAAGCTTAGGTAATTGAGGATATCGGATCCGGTTCCCGTCATCGATTGGGCTGGAGTTGCTATAACCCAGAATAAGATCATTACACCTATAGATGCAAAAAAGGCTGCAATTTGATTGTTGAATACTGAAGAAATGAATATTCCAACGGCGCACATAGCAGCAATTAATAAGATGAGGCCGAGATAAGCCGTAAAAACAACTCCTTGATCTAATCCGGGCTGAATCATGGAGTTCAAAACAAGCGGAAAGATGATTGTCACCGCGAGCAAGCAGAGGAACATGAAGAGACTTCCCAACCATTTTCCTACGATCAACTCCCAATCTTTAACCGGTGAAGTCAACAGGAGCTCGAGGGTACCCATTCTGTTTTCCTCTGCCATCGTCCGCATTGTAATTGCCGGAGCAGCCAGGAAAAGCAAAGGAAAAACCAGTAATTGAAACGTGTTTTGGATGCTGGGAACATATTGTTGGGACTGGACAGCGAAATTCATATCGTCCCAAAAGAAAAAGCCCAGGGTTAACAATATGACAAACCAGACTACATAAGCAACTGGACTACCAAAATATGCTTTAAATTCCTTTTTCGCAATAAACCAGACGTTACGCACGAGCTAAGCCTCCTCCTCTTCTTCTTCGACTTCTTCATATTCTTCCTCATTCAAATCCTGGAAAACAGGAGATGCAGGTTCGTCCCGAGTTAACTGCAAGAAAATCTCTTCAAGACTGAGGCTCTCTGGATGAAGCTCTAGGAGATCAAATCCATTTTCAATGATAGCTCGTGCTACCAGCGGACGACTGTCTTGATTTGGCGCAGACTCGAATTCGAGGGAACCATCGGATTGAACTGAAGCAGAAATTACGCCAGGAACATGCTGGACGATAGGAAGCACCTCTTCCGAATTTCCACGGACACGCATTGTAACTCGTTGCGCGCCGGTCAAGCGCACCTGTAAGTGCTCGGGCGAATCTTCTGCAACAATGTGACCTTTGTTAATGATCAAAACGCGGTTGCAAATCTGTTGGGCTTCGGAAAGGATGTGGGTTGAAAGCAACACAGTTTTTTCTCGGCCAATTTCCTGGATAAGTTTTCGAACCTCGATGATTTGGGCCGGATCTAAGCCAATGGTCGGCTCGTCGAGGATCAAGACCTCGGGTTTATGAATTAATGCCTGAGCCAATCCAACCCGTTGGCGCATGCCTTTAGACAAGTTGGAAATGTAACCATCAGCGCGATCTTCGAGATGAACTAATTCTAGGACCTCGTATACTCTTTCTTCAGCATCGGCCACCTTACGGACGTTGGCCATAAATTTTAAATATTCAAAGACACTCATGTCTGGATAAAGGGGGACAGTCTCGGGAAGGTATCCGACCAATTTCCGCACGTTGATGGATTGGTCGACCACGTCGAACCCACCAATCTTCACTGAACCAGTAGTAGGAGGAAAATATGTGGTCAAGACGCGCATAGTTGTCGTCTTTCCAGCTCCATTAGGTCCTAGAAAACCGAGGATTTCTCCCTTTTCTGCGGTGAAAGTAAGATTATCGATTGCACGCCTTGTCCCATAGTCTTTGGTTAATTTAGATACATTAATCATTAAAATCTCCAGGATTAGAGCTCCGGATGGAATCAATATACAATCGGGTTTTTATATATTTTTTTGGGGGATTATTTTTCTTCACTGTATATTTAAATATGTACGCCAAGTCGAGGCCGTCTAACAATATACAACAGTGAAGATGGCAAAGTCAAGCGGAAGAATTATCTCTAATCAAACACTAATGTATTTGAATTAGTTCATTTCTTCACCAATCAATTGACATCTTGGATTTGCGTGATAAAATAGGATGAAATATCAACATTGTAAAGTTAAAAATGGGCAGAAGTTTTAATTTTGCCGCAATATTGTAGAGTAAACACAAGCGTACTATCTGGGCACCCGCTCCTGGCCAAGTAGACGCTTAATATTTTGCATATGGAGGAGTCATGAACTTACTCGGCCTTGCCAGGCACAACCTCAACGATTTTGAGCAAATTGCTGTCATTGGTGTCCTGGTTGTTGCATTTATCAGCTTGCTGTACGCCTGGTTTTTAAGAGGCAAAGTACTCAAGAAAGACAAAGGCACCAAAAGGATGCAGGAAGTATGGAATGCCATACGAATTGGGGCTGAAAGTTACCTTAGCCGCCAATTAAAGACGATCTTGCCTGCAGTGGCGTTATTGACTGTCGCCCTGTTCCTTAGTGTCTATGTAGTCCCACCTAGTTCCGAAGCTATCAATGAGTTTGGTGCTAATAATGCTCGGATCGTCATTGCGATTGGACGTTCCCTGGCCTTCATATTAGGGGCATCATTTTCCTTGATTGTCGGGCAATTAGGCATGCGTATGGCAATCCAGGCTAATGTCAGGGCTGCATCAGCCGCCAGGCGTGGCTTTAATGAGGCCCTTTCGATTGCTTATTATGCCGGAACGATAACTGGAATGTTAACGGATGGCCTGGGCCTTTTGGGCGGAACGGTCATTTTTATAATTTTCGGAACGGCTGCGCCGGACGCATTACTCGGTTTCGGTTTCGGTGGTACTGTATTAGCTTTGTTTATGAGAGTAGGTGGGGGTATTTATACTAAGGCGGCAGATGTTGGTGCAGATCTGGTTGGGAAAGTTGAAAAGGATATTCCCGAAGATGATCCTCGTAATGCCGCGGTCATTGCCGATCTGGTTGGTGATAACGTAGGGGATTGCGCCGGGATGGCAGCTGATATTTTTGAGAGTTATGAGGTCACAATTGTCTCTGCGTTGATCCTTGGGTTGGCGTTATCTGCAATAGAGCCCGATCCTGCATTGAAGCTGCGATGGATCGTATACCCTTTAATCATTCGCGGAATTGGCGTTCTGAGTTCGATCCTGGGAACCTTTACCGTACCTATTTGGGAAAAATTTCCAATAAAATTCTTAAGAGCGCACGATGCTGAAGAATTGATGTTCCGTTCATATGAAGTGTCGAGCATCAATACCATCATCTGGTCATTTGTCGTTGCGATCTTATACGCAAATGATTGGCGTATGGCAGCATTGACCACGATCGGGGTTATATTAGCGGTGGCATTCAACCCACTCACATCCTACTTCACTTCGACCAAGAAGTCTCCGGTAAAGGATATTGTCAAATCAACAAAAACTGGACCGGCAACGACGATTCTATCTGGCTTGTCTGTTGGTATGGAATTGAGCGTTTGGGCATTGATCATGATTGCCGTCAGTTTTATTTTTGCCCTTCTGCTCTACGGCAATTCTCCGAATCAAACTTACGTACTTTATGCTGTGGCTATGATCGGTATCGGAATGTTGAGCCATACCGGAAATAATGTGGCGATGGATTCTTACGGTCCGATATCCGATAATGCTAATGGCATTGGCGAAATGGCCTGGCATGATCTGAACGATAAGGAGACGAAGAAAGCTCGCCAGATCATGGCTGATCTCGATTCGGTTGGCAATACCACAAAAGCCATAACAAAAGGTGTGGCGATCGCTTCAGCTGTGATTGCTGCTGTCAGCTTATTCGCTTCCTTCATTACTGATGTTGGCCGGGCACAAACTCAATTAGGACTTACGGTGATGCACGATATCCGTGTATCGGATACCCGGGTATTTGTAGGGTTGTTATTGGGTGGAGCATTACCCTGGTTGTTTAGCTCCTTGTCAATCAAGGCTGTAAGCCGGGCTGCAAGCCAGATCGTTGAAGAGGTTCGTAAACAATTCCGCATTCCAGGAATTATGGAAGGAACGATTCAACCTGATTATGCTAAAGTGGTTGGAATTTCGACTCGATCTGCGCAAAAGGAATTGATACCGCTGGCGGCTGTTGCGGTGTTAACACCCATTCTGGTTGGATTGGTGTTACAAGTAGAAGCTCTGGGTGGTTTCCTGGTTGGGGTTATCCTCAGCGGTCAATTGTTAGCAGTTTTCATGGCCAATAGCGGTGGCGCTTGGGATAATGCCAAAAAATCCATTGAAGACGAACCAAGGAATTTAGCAGCAAATACAGGTAAAGGATCTGAAAGACATAAAGCCAGTGTGGTAGGCGATACGGTGGGCGACCCATTAAAGGATACTGCCGGCCCAGCGCTAAACCCAATGATCAAAGTTGTGAACCTGGTCAGTGTGATTGTCGCACCGATAATCGTGCAATATGATCATTTAGATCTGGTAGGGTGGATAATTGTTGGTCTTTTGCTCGCTGGAACGGCTTGGGGTATTTTGCAGAGCAAGAAACCGGTACCAGAAGTTCTGGATGCCAAAATCCTGGCTAGTACAGATTAATTTCAGATTGCAAGATCCCTGGTTACGAAACCAGGGATCTTTTTCTGCGTAAACGCGCTTTGAACAGGATTCCGGTTTGAAGTATCAGCTCCATGCCTTTGACGATTAAGATGCAAATGAATGGTATAACAGGCACCCAATAACGTTGAAATGGGATCGGAACCACAATAATCAATGCGGCTATCTGGCTCATAAATGCTGCCATGAAAAGCAGCCATAATCGCGCTGATGCGATCTCGTTCTTCAAACTAATAATCAGCACCTGAACGATTCCCAACAGGGTCAAGGCAAGCCCTAATCCACCCCACACCAAACCTCGAAAGAGGTTTGATCCGAAAAGCTGCAGGTAATATGCCGTTGACGGCGACAAGGATTGCGTATAGTTACCAACATCCTGGATGGCAGGTGGGGCAATGAATAATTGGGCAATTAAACCGACCAGTCGATCTGCGGGAGAGGTTAAAATGTGTTGAGGAGCAAATTGTTCGAATGTACTCACCTGGTTTTGAACGAGGGCCAGGCGGTTGGCGATTGCTGATCTGGTAGCCTGGATTGGATTATTCCATAGGAAAGGATTGAGCGCGTAAGTGATCACACAAAAAATTGCCAGGAAAATGACTGCCTGGACGCAACACTTCCAAAATGATATTGGTGCTCGATTGACCCAAAAAATACCGAAAATTACAACCGGAACCAAGACTAATGCCGACTGTTTTGAATTAAATGCCAGAGCACAACCGAGAGCGGCTATCAAGGGGGCTTTATCCAGATTAAGCAGACCCCAGATCGCCAGGCACATGCCAAAAACCATCGGACCTTCTTCCATGGCTCGTCTGGTGTGGAGCATGACGAGTGCATTGCTGAGTAATAAGGCGGCAGCGAGCAGACCAAACCATCGATCGCCCGACAATTTTTGGCCGGACATAAAGATCAGAACCAGGGATAAAGGGAACAACCAGGCAACAGATAGGCGTCCAATGATAAGCTGGGCTTCATTTGGATAAGCATTTGCGGCAACATTTTCTGACCACGTTTTTGACCAATCCCAATCATTGGCTAATGGCTCTAATCCTGCAATCGCCAGCCCAGCGCCGATTAGGTCACGAGTGATTGGCGGATCGATTTCACGATAATGTTGTTTCAGATTATCCTCAGACCTTGCATTCCAAAAAAGGGATGTCGGGTCAGTAAAAAGAGCTTTGAAATCGCTGCTCATGAACAGGTAAGTGCTTTCATCGGGATGGAACGGCACAGCAGCTAGCCCTCCCAAATAATAACAAGATGCAAAAATTAGAATAGCTCCCATTGCTATTTGCTTAAGTCTTGGATGGCTATTCGCGATTGCACCAGCCCGCCTCACAAAACTATTCATAACGGATCATTTACTCGATTTTAATTTCAAGAAGTTGTGCAGGTTGTCATTCTTAAGGTATGCGGCTACAATATCAATGAAATTATACGTACGCAAACCCTGGCAGTCAAATTAATTGAATTACTGGCATTTTTTACATGGCAAAGATTGAAAAACATCAATCCATTTCTCTGGCTGCGATTATCCTCATCGCGGTTTTATTGAAGGTAGGTCTTTTAATTTTACAGTCTTTCCCTTTCAACTCTGATGAAGCCATTGTCGCGTTGATGGGTCGTCATATCCTTTCAGGTGAATGGCCGATTTTTTTTTATGGACAGGCCTACATGGGCAGTCTGGATGCTTACTTGGTAGCCCTTTTCTTTTGGATTTTTGGGCAATCGGTTTGGGTCATTCGCATGGTTCAGACTTTGTTATATGCCAGTACCATTTTATCGACCTATTTTCTGGCAAAAATGATTTTCAATTCACCCAAAATTGGGTTGATTAGCGCCGCTTTGTTAGCCGTCCCGGTAATCAATGTTACTTTATACACAACCATTTCCCTCGGCGGATATGGTGAAGCTTTACTAATAGGAAACCTGATTTTGCTCCTGGTGGTTTCAATTAAACGAGAAGTGGATTTACTCATCGGAACCAAGGCCTCTCAAGGTGACGAAAAAGAAGATCGATTTCACGTGAAGATACCGCTCGTCAAGTGCCTTGCATTGGGATTAATGATTGGCCTGGGGCTGTGGGCAAATGGATTGACGCTGGTGTATTCGGTCCCTTCCATCATCTATCTGGTTGGAATTTTTGTAGACAAGATTTATTCAGCAAAGCGATTAAGCGGGAAGCGTGAATTTTTCACTTTTGCTGTCAGCTCGGTTGTTTTTGGTTTTTTTGTTGGCGCTTTTCCAATCTGGCTTTTCGCTGTTCAACATAATTTGGAGATGTTGGTATCGGAATACTTTGGATCAGCTGTTGCGGTTGAAAATGGCACCTGGCTTATGCAGGTTGGGCAGCATCTGCTGAATTTCTGCCTGTTAGGGATTCCAGTTATGCTCGGGTTCCGCCCCCCCTGGGATGTATTCTGGTTAGCCCTTCCATTGATCCCTTTTGTATTATTCTTCTGGATTTGGGTATGTATCTCCCTCGGAAGACTGCTCATAAAAAAGAATAATTATAATGGTGAGCTGTTATTATTGTCTGGCCCTGTTGTTTTTATACTTCTTGGATTCTTGGGAACGTCATTTGGAGTCGATCCATCTGGTCGATATTTTTTACCTTTTGCGGTGATCCTATCAATTTTTGCTGCTTATGTCATGGTAGTTGGACTGAAACGCAATGCAAAGTTGTCTTTTGGTTTGTTAGGTTTCGTTCTGATCTTCAACTTATCCGGAACAGTCCAAAGTGTAATTTCATTCCCTCATAGATTAACCACCCAGTTTGATTCGGCGACGATCATCGACCACAGTTACGATCAGCAATTAATTGATTTTCTGGAGATAAACCACATTACCAGAGGTTATAGCAATTATTGGACTGCCTATCCTATCGCCTTTTTATCAAACGAAAGCTTAATCTTTGTTCCCCAGCTGCCTTATCACGATGATTTCAGGTATACATCTCGTGACGACCGCTATGCCCCTTATGATTCGATGGTAGCAGCTAGCAATGAAGTGGCATATATTACCGTGAATTTCCCTGCACTTGATGAACGAATAAGGGATGCTTTTAAGAAAGCAGATGCAACCTGGAATGAAAAATGCATCGGAGACTACCGGGTGTTCTATGATCTATCCAAACCTATCAGGCCACCAGAAATAAATCTTTTGTATTAAGGATCATGATCGATGGGTGTACACCGAAAAACATCAAGCTTATCTCTTCTAGTCCGATTACGGCGGTGGTTTTAAATGATCCATAAACTGCTGTCGTATAAACGACCAACTGATCTGAAAAGCAATGGTGGATTATTAATTTATATTGCGATAATTATACTTATTTTTATTATGGCTGCTACTACTCCCTTGGACACCGATTTTTGGTGGCAAATTCGTAGTGGAGAAGCAAGTTGGACTTCAGGTCGACCGGTTATGGTAGATCAGTTCTCTTATACGAGAATGGGTGAAACCTGGACAAACCACCAATGGCTTTCTCAAATTGTGATGTATGGGTTGTACCAAAAGGGTGGTTTCCTGGCGATCAGCGCTGCAATTGCGCTCATTGCTGCAACCTCAATGGGCCTGATTTATAAACAAATCGAAGGTCCGGCAATAATAAAGGCTTTTATTTTAATTCTGACAGCAACAGTATCGTCGCCGTTGTGGGTTCCCAGGCCGGAAATTGCTTCCCTGGTCCTTTTGGCTGTTGCAAGTTTTCTTTTGTACCTGTATAAATGGAAAAGAAAAGATCGGTTATGGTTATTTGTCCCCTTGTTTATCCTCTGGTCGAACCTTCATGGTGGCTATGTCTTGGGAATCGGCCTTATTGGAGCGATGATCGCCGGAGAGATTCTTAATAGATTTCTTGGGTTTGATGGAGATGAAGTTTTATCCTTCCGACGCATCGCCAGGTTAGGGGGATGGCTGCTGGTTTGTATTTTGGCTGTACTGGTAAATCCCAATGGGATCAGGACCTGGTTGATCCCATTTCAAACGGTAGGTGTAGTATCGCTTCAGAACTATATCGTGGAGTGGGCTTCACCGGATTTTCATCAATTCTTTCAACAACCTTTCATCTGGATGGTTTTAGCAGTTATTGGCGCTATCGGCTTTTCGTTTAAACGGCTTGACGCGACAGATTTTATAACCTTTGCGATATTTAGCTATGCTGCCTTATTAGCCCGGCGAAATTTTGGACCATTCGCCATCGTGGCTGCCCCAATCCTTGGTCGTCATTTATGGCCTGCGCTTCAATCCTGGTATATTCGGATAAAACCAGCGATACTACCTGCGTTGATGAAAATACCGATATTGGGAAAGGCATCGATAAAAACGAGCAGAGAGCAAGTAATTCCAGGGCGGACCCGGGTGATAAATTTTTCCATTATCAGCATTCTGATGATTATTGCACTCTTCAAAGTCTACCTGGTAACCAGCCCAGCCCTGGTTAACATTAACGCGCAGAATCTTCCCCGTTAATGCAGTCGCATGGATCAAATCAAATCACCCGAAAGGGAATCTTTTAAATAGTTATAACTGGGGTGGGTATCTTACATGGGCCTTAAGAGATTATCCGGTTTTTGTGGATGGAAGGACGGATCTTTTTTCAGATGAAATCATTGGACAATGGCTCACGGTCGTAAATGCGGATGAGGGTTGGCAAACGATTTTGAACGATTGGGGAGTAAACCTCATCTTGTTGGAACCATATTGGCCGGTAGACAAAATACTTCCCTTGACGGGTTGGAAAATTCTGTACCGGGATAATACTGCGGTTATCTTTGGACATTAATTCGAAACAAAATGACGATTAAAGCCCGGTTGGTCAAATTCAAAGAAAAACATTTGCCGGATTACATATTATTCCCGGCATTATTGTTTTTTGGAGCACGGATGCTCCTGGTCATGACTCTAAATCTCGAAGGTTTGACTGGATACGGTGATTTGCCTAACTATTTTCAATTGGCTCAATTACCTGGCTTGCCCTTCATTAACTATTGGGTTGAATTCCCTCCGGTGTTCCCCTTCCTAAACTCATTGATATTCCATCTTTCCGGTGGACTGGAACCAAATTACGATTACCTCTTTGTTTTTTTTCTGATATTTGTCGATGCAGCAAATCTGATCCTATTTGCCAAGATCAGCGACAATATCCACGGAATCCAATCAGGTCAATGGCGTATGCTTTCATACCTTGCCATATTGATTGCATTTTCGTATACATGGTGGTACTTTGATTCGTTGGTTGTGTTTGCAATCCTTCTTGGTTTATACCTTTTACATAGGCAACGTGATCTACTTGCGGGTGGTGCAATTGCTTTTGGAGCTTTAACAAAATTTTTTCCTCTGGCTTTATTAGCAATGGTCTGGTGTTTTCTACCGATAAAACGGGCTCTAAAGGTGACTATTTCTGCGGTGGCTCTTATCGTGCTCGCTTATGGCAGTCTATATCTGGTTTCACCCAGTTTTACGAGGGCTTCATTGATCTCGCAGTTAAATAAAGGATCATGGGAAACGGTGTGGGCATTAATAGATGGGAATCTTCAGACCGGATTATTTGGACCTTACAGTGAAAAACTCATCCCTGAATTAGCTAATGAAACCTCCAGAAATCCGCCTGTAATCAACCCGCTCATTTCATTAATATTTTTTGGGGGAATCGGGTTTTGGATTTTCCTGAAACCAAAAGAAAGAGGGCTGATTCAGGTAATCGCTTTTACAGGATTGACATTGTGTTTGACATTTTTGTGGTCACCCGGGTGGAGTCCTCAATGGGTACTGTTCCTGATTCCCTTGATCTTACTCAGCTTAGCCCGTAGGGAAGCTCTGCTAATGACGGCCACAATTGTCCTGGTTAATGTACTGGAATGGCCTGTCCTTTTATCTCGCGGTCTTTTTAATGATCTTTGGATAACGGTAATCTTGAGGACGTTGATCCTTATTCTTTTGGCGCTAACCTGGTTCACCCGGTTAAATCCGAAACCCATTCGGGTGCCAGTATCCATTCAACCATAAATATCCGGCCGGCGATCTTCCAGTATCGGAATCTGTTTACGGATGCGATCGACCTCCCCAAGATCGATTTCAGTTGAGACCAGGGTTTCGTCATCACCAATTTCGATCAAAGTTTCTCCCCAAGGATTTATTACAGCACTGGCTCCGCCGAATTTATCGGTCGGGCTGGTTCCGGTGCGGTTGACTGCCGCGATGAACATCTGGTTTTCAATAGCTCTGGCTCGCAGCAACGTACGCCAGTGTTCGCTACGTGGAAGAGGCCATTCAGCGGGGATCAAACATAGGGTGCATTGATGCAAAGCAAAGTGCCTGAACAGTTCTGGGAAGCGAAGGTCGTAGCAGGTAGCAAGCCCGGTAGGAGACCACTGGGTACTGGCTACAATTATTTCATCACCTGCGCATAGCCACTTATCTTCGTTCATTGGGCGAAATAAATGGATTTTTCGATATTTCGCTACCCGAAATCCTTCAGAGTTGAATAAAATGAATGTGTTAAAAATGCTGCATCCTGACCTCTCCAGAAGGGTACCGCCAATAGCTATATGATGCCTTGCCGCCAATTGCGAAATGGTCAAGAATATCCCGGTGTCAAGTGGTTCGGCGAGGACCTGGCAATTTGCCAGATCATAACCGGTTGACATTAATTCAGGAAATAGAATCAGATCGCTGCCAGAAGTCGATGCCGCTTTTGTAAATTGGGCGATCTTTTCCAGATTTTGAGCAATCTGTCCAAATGCGATATCCATCTGCCCTAAAGAAATTTTTAGTTTCATCTCTTAAGATTTTTTCACGAATAGAATTATGGAAATAGTGTTCTAGCATGTAGGTGAAGACCAAATACCACAAAATTCCTTGAATTGACCCATATTTGGAAAAAGGGTACAATTCTATTACAAACGATATTATATGACCCAGGTTCTACCTGCAACATTATAACCCGAGAAGAATACATTGCAAAATCAACTCAATATTGGATATCCGATCCTGCTGCTTGTTGCTACTGTAGCAGCCTTTTTTGGTTTAATCTGGGCTAATAGCAGTTTTTTACCCCAATCCTTCGGGCAAGCGGATTTTGCTTTAGGTTGGACTGCGAGTTACTCGTGGTTGATCAACGGGCAAAGTCCTTACAACCCAACGATGCTAACCCAGGTACAACAGATGACCGGTAACATTGCAGGGGCGACGATCGCCGATCCTGTCTTTGTTTATCCTATGTATGGAATCTTATTTTTCGGCCCATTTACCCTGATACATTACCCGGCAGCAAGAATAACCTGGATGATTTTGATTGAGATTTGTTTCATGCTTCTGGTAGTGTTTAGCATTCGATTAACCAGGTGGAAGACGTCTTATTGGGAAACGGGAATCGTCATCTTATTGTTGATGGTCTGGTTTAATGGGGCTAGCAGTATTTTTTCGGGACAGTTCGATATCATTACCTCTTTGTTACTGGTAGTTGCATTATTTTTAATCCTTCAAAAGCAGGATGTCGGCGCTGGATTCCTCCTGGCGCTAGCAACCGTTAAACCTGATACCAGCTTATTGTTGGTCATTTATATAATTGTCTGGAGTTTATTCAGCAAGCGGCGTCGTTTATTTTGGAGTATTTGGGTGAGCATATGTTTCCTATTGGTGATCACCATTTTGTTGTTTCCTCAATGGCCGCTGCAATGGCTGCAAATTATGGTCCCGTCTTTAGGGCAAATGAATATCTACCAAACTGCGCTGTCGCTTATCGCTAGAGCTATGCCAGGTGTGAGAACGCCATTAAATGTTGTTCTGCATGGAATTGTTTTGATTTTTATGTTGATTGGGTGGATTAAGTCCATCAAGAAAGACGATAATCTATTTCTTTGGACTGCTTTGATGACTTTAGCCGTAACAAATCTCGTAGGCTATAGGGTCAATATTTCATATTCAATCTTATTAATTCCTTGTCTTTTCCTTATCTTTCAGAGTCTGGCAAGAAAGGTGGGAACATGGAGCGAAAATTGCCTCCTGGATCATCCTGGCTTTGATTATTATCGTTTCCTGGATCTTTTATGCATTTGCAATCAAGCAAACAGGTAATCCCCCAGCATCAATGTACTTGCTGCCTCCAATAACCGTCCTGCTTGGCTTATTTTGGATCCATTGGTGGGCCGTACGAACATCACGCATGCCTTTGGAATTGATGCGCGAGCGAATTGGTTTATAATAAACAACTGGTCTATTCAACTTAACCGAGCGTGTCACAGGGAGTAAAAATGGCTCTAATTGACCACATGACAAATAGTGAACCTTGGGAAGAATTTGAGCAGGCGATTACTTCTGAGCTCGATCAATCAGAACGCGCCTTAAAAGAAATATCGATGATGCTTGAGCAAAGCCAGGTAGACCTGAAAAAGCTGACTCAGCGAAATACAGCAATCACTGCTCATCTGCAACAAGTCCAATCGCAAATTGACAGCATGCCCAGAGCAGATATACGTATGGCTTATGATTCTGCCTTGGATGCCCAACAACGCCTCCTTTTGACCCGCGGCCAATTGGAAAAGCTCCAAAGCGACCAATCATACCTTCAGAAATATATTAATCTTCTAAACAGAAGCCAGTCATTGTTATCAGGGGAAAAACCCTTAACCCTTATGCCGGCTAATGGATCGATGAATACCCTGGAACTGCTGGTTAATGCGCAAGAATCTGAACGGCAGCACCTTTCCAGGCAGATGCATGACGGTCCGGCTCAAGCCCTATCGAATTTCATTTTGCAGACAGAAATTGCGATGAAGCTGTTTGACATAGATCAAATCCAAGCCAAAGAAGAATTAACCAATTTAAAGATGTCCGCCATGAACACCTTTCAAAAGGTGCGCAACTTCATTTTTGACCTGCGTCCAATGATGCTGGACGATTTGGGATTGATCCCGACAGTTCGCCGGTATACCGATACCTTTAAAGAACAGACCGGGATCGAGACCTCGGTTGTCGTCAGCGGGGCGGAAAGGCGTTTTGAACCCTATCTGGAGATTATGATTTTTAGAGCGTTGCAAGAAATGATGGGGAATGTCGTGAAACATGCCCAGGCAAGCAGGGTCAAAGTCCATTTTTCACTGGATGAAAATGCCATCAAGATTTCCGTTGAAGATAACGGTAAGGGGTTTGCTCCTGCATCCACGTCAGGTACAGGGGGGTTGGGGTTGAACTTGATCCGGGAAAGGGTCGGTATGTTGGGTGGTACCATGGAAATTGATTCTGAGGTTGGCCAGGGAACGAAAGTCATGGTTCAAGTACCAACAGCTTTTTCACAACACACAAATTAGGCCTGTCGAACGTTTTTTTCAGGCATAATCAATATCAACTTACATCGAAGGAGAGAAGTAAATGATGGCAAGAACGATCGGAATCTTAACAGGTGGGGGAGACGTTCCGGGCTTGAACCCTTGTATGAAAGCTGTTGTTATGAGCGCCCTCGAATCTGATTACCGCATGATCGGGATTAGAAGAGGATGGGCTGGATTATTGAACTATAACCTTGATGAACCTTCAACCCATGCATATTATACAAAAGGCCTGGAGCGAGACGATGTCAGGACGATCGATCGGACAGGGGGAACTTTCTTGCATACTTCCAGAACAAACCCCCAAAAGGTAAGCCAAAACAGAATCCCTGATTTTTTGAAGAATTCCTCTTATGGGAAGACGATAGACGATGAGGGAACCAAAGATTACACCGATTATGTCTTGAAAGTCATTGACCATCTTGGGATCGACGTTTTGGTCCCGATTGGCGGAGATGATACCTTGAGTTATGGTGTGCGACTACACAAGGAAGGTGTCCCGGTAGTAGCCATACCCAAAACCATGGATAACGACGTATTTGGCACGGATTATTGCATTGGTTTTTCAACCGCTGTCACCAGAAGCGTTGAATTGATCACGAATATGAGGACTGCAGTCGGTTCCCACGAGCGGATTGGCATTGTTGAACTCTTTGGCCGGAATTCGGGAGAGACGAGCTTGATCAGCGCCTACCTGGCTTATGTCGATAGGGCAATAATCACCGAAGTGCCGTTTGAGATGGATAAATTGACCGAATTCTTGTTAGAGGATAAACGCAACAATCCGTCGAACTACGCAATTATGACTATTTCGGAGGGAGCTATCATTCAGGGGAGCGAGGTCATCGAGACCGGCGAAGCCGATGCGTTCGGGCATCGGAAATTAGGTGGCGTTGGTTTGATCACCGCCAATTCAATTAAGCGGTTTACCGGTCATGAAATTATGTACCAACAACTAGCCTATATGATGCGCTCTGGTGCACCTGATTCCCTGGACCGGATGGTAGCAATGTCGTATGGAAACCTTGCCATGCAGCTCATTAGAAGGAAGGAATGGGGGAAAATGGTGGCTTTACATGGTGGAAAATATTCGACTGTCCCGCTTGAAATGATCATGACCGGAAAGAAGCGGGTTGATGTCCCCAGCTATTATGACGTCGAAAACTACCGGCCTAAAGTTCGTGATTTTATGGGCGTTCCAATGTTCTTGAGTTAAGATTACTTCTTTGAAGAACGTACATAAATTAGCCGAAATCTCCGCTCTTGAAACGGGCGAGCGCCAGAGAATGGCTCGCCTTGTGACCCATAACGCCGCAGCTGACCTTGGTATTTACCCGGCGTTCATATATGAATTGTATTTAGCTCGCAGCCGCAGAGAAGTCCCTCCAGATTTTTAATTATTTTGATTATCCAGGGATAAAATCGAGAATGCCAAGATCTGAACAAGGTGTATCCAAAGATCGCTATGCGGTCATACCAAGAACATTGATATTTATTACCAGGGGCGAGGCTGTATTGTTGTTGAAGGGTTCGCCAAAAAAACGCCTGTGGGCGAACCGATACAACGGTGTGGGAGGTCACATCGAAATAGGCGAAGATTTTTTGGGCGCTGCAAAACGCGAATTGCTCGAAGAAACCGGATTGGAAGTTGTTAATTTATTTCTTTGTGGTGTTGTCATAGTGGATTCAGGGGAAGACCTGGGCATATGTTTATTCATCATCAAGGGAGAAAGTGACACAGGCAATCTGGTTTCCTCGAAGGAAGGGGTACCTGAGTGGATCCAAACCTCAGACCTTCAGAATTATCCCTTGGTTGAAGACCTTCCAAAAATATTACCGCGGGTATTGGCAATGAAAGCGACAGATCCGGTTTTTTCAGCGAGATATTATTACAATGAGAAAGAAGAACTCGAAGTCGAATTTAATCCATAGACTTTCGGTAAAAAACAAGTAACGAATCGCCATACTTGCGTTGGTCAAATTCCTCGAGATTTTTTAATCCGACAGAACGGTATTCCATAGGGTTAATTTGAACGATGACCCAGCCATCGGTATTGATAAGGTCTGGTCTAGAGTCGATTGCCAGAAGTGCATCTGACCAAATATCCTTGTATTGGGGTGGGGCTACGTAAATATAATCGGATGGTCGAAGATGAGACGATTTCATTGCAATAAAAGCATCTCCAAAGATTACTTCGGAGGGTTCCAACAACCTTGTTTGTTCCAGGTTGGACCGGATGGTTTCGTAGGCTTTCCGGTTCTTATCGATAAAACAAACATGCGCTGCTCCCCGGCTTAAGGCTTCGATGCCAACACTTCCCGTTCCTGCAAATAAATCCAACCATGCAGATTCGACGACATCTGCACCAATAATATTGAATAAGGCTTCTTTCACCCGGTCCGTGATCGGTCTGGTTACATTTCCCGGAACGGGCTGCAACCTGAAACCGCGTGCTTTGCCGGAGATTATCCTGGGATTACTCATTGACTCCTAAATTCCAGTCGCCCTGGGTCAATCGGTGAATGTGCCCCAAAGTAAGCTTCTTTATCATCGAAGCCCGGTTGCGATCATTTATTTTATCAAGCGAACCCAACAATTGTTCGAAATGGGATATTGCCTCATTTTTTTTGCCCATGGATTTTAAGGTTAGTGCCAAAGCGTATTGAATATCAATATCTTCCCGATTTTCTTTTAATGCCTCAAGAAAATCATCCTTAGCCAATTCATACTCCTGAAGGTTGTAATAAGCCCAACCCCTCTGTGAAAATCCTTCAGCGTTTGTGGGATTAATCTGTTCGGGGTTTTCGACAATAACTACTTTTTCTTTTATTTTGGCTGCCATTAAGATTCTCCTGGATTCATGCAATAATTATGCGAAGGTTTGATCGAGGTACGCTGCAAGACGTTCCTCTTCTTTTTCGACATTCTCAAAATAATCTGCCATAAAATGAGAGTGGCGCATCCGCAGACACATCTTTGCAACAGCCCGAATATCTTCTGGGAGAACTCGAACCCTGCCATCTGCGGCTGTATATGCGCGGGCAGTCTCAAAAAGGGAAATTTCTGCCCTGAGAGAATCGATCTGTAAATTCTTGATCAATGTGATCCCTTGCCTGGCGACATCCTCCGGAATTTCAACCTCGGGCAGCGTTTTTCGCGCATTCTCAATTTCAATAGCAAGCAGAGAAGTCTCGTAAGAAAATTGGGCGATCGTCTGGCGTGGGTTTCTTGTATAAGCTTTGACTCTTTTATAAACTTCTAACCTTGCAGGTATTTCGTCGAGTCCCCTGACGATGATCCGGAGACCGAACCGGTCGAGGATTTGCGAGCGTAATTTTCCTTCTTCAGGGTTCATTGATCCTATCAAATTGATCCTGGCTTGGTAGGTCGCAGAAATTGGTCCGCGCCGGACGGTATAGGTCCCTTGAGCGGCAGCGTCCAGGATTGCATTGACAATTTCTTCCGGTAGTAAATTAATTTCGTCGACGAACAACAGGCTTCGATCTGCTTGCGCGAGCAAACCTCTCTTCAATTGCATACGGGCATGAATTTGATGATCCTCCCCAAGATATCCGATCACGTCATCGAGCAGCGAGTTCAATGGCAGCTCTACCAGGCTGGCTTTTTCCATTTTTGTAAACGAAATTCCCTGCCCATATTTTTTTGCACATTCCGGGCAAACCGCATCGATTCCATTATCTTCGATATCTTCAGGCAAGCAGCCGTAGAAGCAGGTACTATGTTGGACCATTGGCAATAAATCAAGTAAACCCCTGACAGCAGTTGTCTTCCCGGTTCCGCGCGGCCCAATCAATAATACCCCGCGGATCGCCGGATTTATCAAAGCGAGGGCGAGAGCTATTTTCATTTCAAATTGCCCGACCAAACCGAGAAAAGGGAAAGGCAAATGGTCAGCATATCCGCTTTCTCCAAGCGGGATGGTGTCGGTAATGCTGCGGCCACTAACGTAATCGATGAGTTCCTTTAACGTCCTGAATGTGTTTTCTGTCGAAAACTCCTGGTCAGGGTTTGGAGAAGCAGCTGGTATTTCCATCGAAAATCCTTTAACTAAGGCTCGTGGGATTAAGTGGATTCAACGTCTGAGTAGGTCCAAAAACGGTTAATAAAGAAATTCCACAACATGACCACACCGATCGCAAGAGCCAGCGCTAAATTGTGGCCTATGGTGTCTGCCGAAAGGTGGTAATAGAGCGAAATTTGTGAGATTAAGGCAATGATCAATGGACCTGTCCAACCAATCAACGGTGTACGGATGAGTAAGCCAATAATATTTACCAGGAAAAATTGAATAATTTGCTGGGGAACACTTTTGGTACGTGAGTCCGGATAAGTCCAGAAACGGTTCCAAAGGAAATTGCTGGTCACTGCTACTGAAAAAGAAAATGCCTGGGCGATAATCACCGGTGTCTTTAGATCAGATGTTAATGAAATTAAAGATTCCGAAATCGATGACAGCTCCAATCGTTCCGACTATTGCGAATCTAAAAAAACGCACCCGCTCACGAGAATTGGTCAAGATCATTCCGAAATAATCTTCCTCCTGAAGTAAGGGATAGTTAATTCCAATCCTGCGTCCAGTGAAATTAGGGGAGTCCAATGCAATATTTCTTGGGCCTTGGTAATATCTGGCTGGCGCCGCTGTGGATCTTCGCTCAGTTTCGATGAGGGCTGCATAATGATACCGGCTTTGTTCTGGGTCAGCTCGTTTATCGTCTCTGCAAAGTCCAGGATTGATATTTCGGCTGGATTGCCGATGTTGACCGGATCATGTTCCTCAGATAGCATCAAGCTGTAAATTCCTTCGATCAGGTCCTGGACGAAACAGAAACTTCGGGTTTGGGAGCCATCACCAAAAACAGTCAGCGGTTCGCCTTTAATCGCTTGCTTGATAAAATTCGGAACGACACGCCCATCATCTAGCCTCATCCTTGGGCCATAGGTGTTGAAGATCCTGACGATGCGAGTATCCAATCCGTGATAGCGGTGATACGCCATTGTCAGTGCTTCTGCAAAACGTTTAGCTTCATCATAAACAGACCTGGTGCCGATTGGATCAACGTGACCCCAGTATGTTTCTTTCTGCGGGTGTTCTTCCGGGTCGCCATAGATTTCGCTGGTCGATGCTAGTAGAAATTTGGCTTGATTAGCTCTAGCCACTCCGATTGAATTGTGTGTACCCAGCGCACCAGCTTTCATTGTCTGGATGGGTAGATTAGGATAACCAAGCGGAGATTCTGGGTTCGGGCTGGCGGGAGAAGCAAAATGGAGGACGTAATCAATCTTACCGGGGACAAAAATGAAATTAGCTACATCGTGCTCGATAAAGGCAAAATCTGGATGCCCGGCCAGGTGGGATAGATTTTCAGGGCTGCCTGTTATGAAATTATCCATGCCAATGACCTGATGGCCTTCATTCAATAATTTATCACACAGATGTGAACCTAGAAATCCGGCCGCGCCTGTTATTAAGATCCGCATTTTATACCTTAACCTTGATATTATTTCTCATTGCCTATTTCCAATCAATGCGACTGGCTAAGCCATCACCCGTAATCTGGTGAGATTCCTTCGTAATGGCATCGACGAACCAAATATTACCTTGATAGATAAGCGCGATTAATCCTCCCGAATCGCCTGATGATCGTGGAGCCCAAACGATCTGCTGCGGATCAATTCCCGGCATCCCTTCTGATGGAAATAGGGTTTGTTCGTTGGCTCCATCCTGGTCCATAATTTCCAGACGATAACGGCTGGAATCGCTTTGGTCCGGGAAAACAGCCTGGAGGAAACATACCTGATAGCGACTGCCACTGATCAACGCTGAAGAAACTGGATAAGCAAACATACCGCTTTGGTTAGCTAGAGATACGACGCTTCCATATTTCAACAATACCGCACTTACATTAAATGCCTGTGATTCTTCAGCCGAAATTTGAGCTGAACCAGACGCATGGGTTACCGTAAAAAGCACCGAACTATCAGGACTCCAATTAAGTGGAGGCACCCAGGCCCAGTCACTATGCGTTTGAAGCGGTGTAACTGCAAGTTTCGGGATGAAAGCACCATTTTCTAAATCTATCAATCCGATTTCATCAGGGCGGGCATAAGCAAGTGTGGAGCCATCGGGAGACCAAGAATAATAAGTTCCCCACCAACCATAAATCCCACCAGAATTGGTCGGGACGATCTCAACCGGGCTTTTAACTTTGCCTGCTGCGGAAAAACTTAGCTCCTGAAAATCGTTATTAGCCTGCCATCCCGGAGACGTAGGGCGTGGTTCGACGGTTGAATATGACACCGTCAGCGGTTTCCCGGGGACCCACTCGGCAAAATGGACAACATTATCAACATTCAATGATATTGGTTTTGATTCAGGGGTTGCAATGTTGATGACCCAAAGAGTATTGATCGGATTATCATCTGGGGGAGGTGTTTTCCGAGAAAATAGAAGCCAGTCACCATCCGGAGACAGCGAAAAGATGCGTCCATCCAGGTCTCCTGAGGTTACCAGGGGGGTGCGGTTTCCGGTTGTGGATTCCATCAACCAGGCATTCCCGGCAATTAAATAAGCCAGCTTCCCTCGAATAGGCAAGGAACTAAAAGGTGTCTGCACACCGATCATCAAGATTTCGGGAACAGGATCTTTGACGACCAGTGTTTTGAACACATCCCGAGACGTTTCGACTCCGTCCTGGTAGACGATCCGTGTGGTGATTTCTTGAATGCCGTTTACCCCAGGTTGAATTAAGAGCTGTTGCCCAACAGGTAGCGATTCGTTCTTAACCACCTGGTGTTCAAATGGTATGGTGACATCACTGATATCAAAAGATTCTCGCACCCTGGTAATTTTAATCGTCGCACCGTCGGTTAAGACCGTATACGAAGGCGGGTCAATAATGTCCAAGTTCCCCAAGGTAATATTTTCAGTAGTCACTGCTTGCTGAACCTTGCTCCCCGCGGGAAGGGAGAGTTTTTGGGTCCTTCCATCTACATTTAGGTTTACCTGAATCAATCCCTGGGTAAGTTGAGGCGAGGTGCAGCCAGAAAGCGGAAAAACAACTAACATAGTCAAACAGTATAAAAGGATGATTATCCCTCGGTTATCCCATATTGAACTTTTTATTATCCTCATAGTCGGGTCAATTCGTGTATAATCTTTTACACTCTTCAATGGTGCAATTATAGCATGACAGAATTTGATGGTTTGATCCGAACTGATCTGAAAGGTTGTCTCGAAGCCATTTTGTTTGTGGCGTCAGGGCCTGTCTCTACAAGCCAGTTAGCCGAAGTTGTTGGCCTTTCGAACTCGGAAATCGAAAAAGCATTGTTTTTACTGGATGCTGGTTATCAGAAATCGGGTGGATTGAGCTTACAATGGCAATCCGGAAAAGTTCAGTTAACTACATCCCCAAAGATGGGACTGCTGGTCGAGCGTTTTCTGGGTCTGGAATCTTCTACTCGAATAAGCAAAGCAGCCGTCGAGACATTAGCTGTGATCGGTTATAAGCAACCTGTTACCAGGCCGTATATTGATTCGATTAGAGGTGTAAATAGTGACGCAGTCATTAAGAGTTTATTGAGCAAAGGGTTTATTCAGGAAATTGGGCGTTCAGATGGACCCGGAAGACCGATCATGTACGGCACGACGAGCGATTTCTTACAGTTTTTTGGGTTAGGTTCAATTAAGGATTTACCTGTGTTGGAAGATGGCCAGACCGCGATCGAAGAACAACCCAAAGAAAATAATAAGGTACTCAAGGATTAGAATGGCAGAAGAACGATTACAGAAAATATTGGCCAGAGCGGGATATGGATCAAGAAGGGCTTGTGAAGGATTAATTGAGCGTGGACAGGTTACTGTAAACGGAGCTCTCGCTCATCTGGGCAGCAAGGCCGACTTTCAAAAAGACGCGATTGCGGTCAATGGAGCGGCGATTACAAGGCCCGAACAATTAGTGTACATTGCTTTGCACAAGCCCAGGGGTGTGCTGTCCGATGAGGATCCTCATGATCCACGGACCAGCGTCAGAGATTTGATCACATTGTCAGAGCGACTATATGCGGTCGGACGGCTTGATCTTGAAAGCGAAGGCCTGATCTTAATGACAAATGATGGCGACCTGGCATATCGGCTAACTCATCCAAAGTTCGGCCACGAAAAAGAATACCGGGTGCTGGTGGCGAGCCGACCGGACGAGAAGCAATTGGCAACCTGGCGCAGGGGAGTGGTATTAGAGGATGGTTACCATACCGTACCGGCGAAAGTTGAAGTTGATTCTCCTGCGGGGAAAGGCATATGGCTGCGGGTGATTATGCGTGAAGGTCGGAAACGACAGATCCGTGAAGTAGGCCGCCAAATCGGCCTGCCCGTTGTAAAAATTGTTCGTTTGCGCATAGGCACACTGTGGTTGGGCAACCTAAAACCAAGAGAATGGCGCTATCTTGCGCCTGAGGAGATTACGTCATTAAAGAGCGGCCCCACAATTTCAAAGACAATCCACAAAGCAGTTCGCAGAAATAACCAGCGAAATAACTATGCGGCAGCCCGTTCGAAAGGGAATTCTTCGAAAAAGCAGAACTCTGACCGGAATCCTTTAAAGGCCAAAATTACTCCGAGGGGAAAAGATCTTTAATCGTTGTTATCGTCTCCATCGGAACTGGAACTTCTTTAGCCGTTTTGCGAATATACTCTTTGAGTTTCTTAATTGTGATAGTCGGGCTGGGGGCTTCTTGAACGTCAATTTTTGCTTTACCGTTTGTGAATACCAGGATTGAGTTGATCGGTGGTATATCAGTTTCAGATAGATGCTTGCTGAAGAATTTTTGGATCTCGGTTTTATTGCTGTTGGCTTCAAGATCAGGTCGTCCTAAACCTTCTTGAGCAAATAGTTTAAGATAAAAATTACCACCTTTTTGATGCCAGCGATTTTCTCGTAGGTGATTGTGCCACCCTGGCTGTAAGGCAAGATGATCCAGATTCCAGCCGGACCTAAGAGTAGATGTGAAACGGGTGTAACGTAGTGGTAAAGCGAATATTTATCGTCAAGGCCTTTTAGCGAATTGTCGATAATTTCATCTGGACGAGGGTGACGTCCCCAGCGATTGGTAAAGTAGATACCGACCTGCGATAGGATGAACCCTAGAATCAAGCCCAAGAACGAATAAGATATATATTGAGATGAAGCTTGAAAGGATAGATAAAGACTCAAGCCAAGAATTGCCAGGCTGGCAATCGTAAGTACCTGACCGGCAACCCGGTTGCGTTTAACCAGTTTTTCGTTGGTAATTTTCCTCATTTTGTTATTATTCCTCCAGAAAAAATTTAATTTATTGCATCAAGATCAAATTAAGTGGCGGACTTGAATTAATTTTGGCTTATCGGCAGCACTGAAATTCTCTGGTGGATGGCTTCACGGAGAGAATCTAGAAGACCTGCTTTCACTGCGATGTTTGCTACTCTAACGGCATTCATCAATGCTTGAGAATTGGACCTGCCATGACCGACAAAAACCAATCCATCTATCCCTAACAATGGAGCAGCTCCAACTTCGCTTGGGTCCATCATCTTTTTTAATTCATTAAACGCTGGTTTTGACAACAAACCACCGACTTTTGTTCTGATAGATTTCATCAAAAATTCTTTCAAAGAATCAGTTAATAGTTTCGCTACCGCTTCACTCGATTTCAATAGGACATTGCCAGTAAAGCCATCGGTCACGACCACGTCTGCCTGACCACCAAACAGCTCTTTCCCTTCGACATTACCGATAAAATTCAATCCGCTGGTTTCAAGCAGAGGAAAGGTTTGCCTGACCAGGTCATTCCCTTTACCGGCTTCTTCGCCGTTTGCTAATAATCCAACCCTCGGATTCTTTTTTCCTAGCATTTTTTCGGCATAGATACTTCCGAGCAGGGCAAATTGGACCAGGAACTCGGGGCGGCACTCCGCGTTGGCCCCGATGTCCAGAACGACGCAATACCCACCATGAACGGGGAAGATGGCTGTCAATGAAGGGCGAATCACACCGGGTATATCATCAAACACCTTTTTAGCATAATACATAGCCATACCGGTATTGCCCGCCGTGACGAATGCGCTGGCTCTGCCCGACTTGACCAGATCCATGCCAATCCGCATCGAATTCTGCTTTTTCTTTCTGGCGTCTTCGATGTGGTCCTGCATATCAAGCGCCTCAGGCGCATGTACGATGGTCACCGGAAAGGGTCCTTGAGCTTGCTGCGCCAATTTTTGGCGAAGTACATTTTCATCGCCAACAAGAATGACCTCATCTTCGATCAGCCTGGCTGCGTCTATGGCAGCGCGCACCTCAGGGTCTGGACGGTTGTCACTTCCCATTGCATCTAGAACGATTGCCATTCTTACTCCTTATTCTTTCATGATAATTTAAGATTCAACATAAATTAATTCAGGCACCAATATCTTTTAAAAATTGTCTTCAATCCTGCTGGTAACAAAAGGCTGGGGCCATCTTTACTTGACAAGACCATGGACGCGATTATAATATCTTAGCTCCTGGCGCTGGTGCTGGAACTGGCAGACAGGCATGGTTGAGGGCCATGTGCCGAAAGGCATGGGGGTTCAAGTCCCCCCCAGCGCATTGAGCAACCGCCACCAGGCGGTTTTTTTTATTATTTCTATGGGTAAGAATTTTGCAGCCAATCCCAGGGTGACACCTGGATCCCGTTAACAAAGAGATCCCAATGCAAATGCGGGCCATTGACCCGTCCGGTTGCTCCTATTTCGCCAATTTTTTGCCCGGCTGTCACTTTATCACCGACCTGAACCAGTATCTTTGATTGGTGGTACAAACCGCTGTATACTCCCCAACCATGGTCAATGATGGTTGTATTCCCACGAACAGTTAATAAACCCGTAAAGACAACTACACCATCGGCAGGCGCGTATATGTTCAGGTTTGCGCAAACACCAAAATCGATCCCGGTGTGAAAATAAATATAACCGGAATTATTGTAAGATCGACGATCTCCATAACCGGACATGACACAAATTGGTTCATCAACAGGATATTGAAATGGACCCGACCAATATTGGTTTGAATCCGCAGGCTTTACGATGGCATCAACCTGGTTCTCCTCCGGTCCAGTGATTGCTGGATCGAGGGTTTCGGGGGGGACGGTCAATTCCGGATCTTGTGGGAAATAACCCGGTTTAATCAATACATTTTGTTGGAAATCAAATTTCGTATTGTCTTCAAAGGTCCCGTAGAACCTTAATGGATAAAGGCCTTTATCTAGCATCGCTTCGATCCCTTGAAGAGCAATATAATGGTTTTGTTCAACCTGGATAAATTGAAGGGAATAATTGCCCAGGCTGCCGCCCAGACTGACTGGTTCTTTAGTTTTTATATCAATGACTTCTGTGTTACCCTGGGTGATTGGTAGAGGATGCACGTCGATACTTGTAATTAATGGCGTGATCATTTCTTCTGACGACACCTGATCGCCAGTTTGGTAGTAAATCGTCTGCCCCGGAACAGCCTGCCAACTGCCTGATAATTTATTATCAAGAGCGAGGGTCCAGGGATTCATTCCATTAGAAGCCGCTGCTTCAAGCATACTTTCACCTGCTTGAAGGATCACCTGGGATGAATTGGACGTGGCGTTTTGGTCCTTTTGTGGGATGATCATATTAGATCCGGCATACAATTCCATCGGACTTGTTATCCGGTTCAGACTGATTAGTGTTTCTTCGGGTACGTTATAAAGGTGGCTGAGACTTAACAGGGACTGTCCGTAAGGTACGACGACGCTTTCCAATACCCCGCTGACACCGACTAATCCTGGGATAATTAACCTATCACCCACAGATATCTGGTTGGGATCTGTTATGCCATTAACATCAGCCAGGTCGACCGGAGAAACATTGAAAAGGTAAGCGATTGCATTCAGGTTATCGCCTGCTTGGACGATGTAGACGGGTTGATCGGTCGTCGGATCTTGAGCAAACACGGCAGACGGTTGAGATAGTAAAACTACCAACATTAAAAAATAGATCCATTTAGCCATTATCGAAGCTCACTTTGTCACCGATAGAAAATTTATCCAGGTGGGTTGGATGAAGTTCAAGAATCATCTTTGCCTTTCCAGAAGGCATATAGAATGGACGCCAACGCTGAGCCAGACATTTATTGACGACGCAATTATGATTGTCTAACCAGATGACGGCCAGATCGAAATTCACGAAAAACATGTGGATGGCCGAGTTGATGCGGCTTTCATTTCCCTGGATGAATAACAGTCCATTTTCCACCGGTATTTGGCGTTGAAACATAAATCCACGTAAGCGGTTAATAAAAGAGTTGCAAATACTAACCGAAATAGGCTGTGGTAAAGGATGCGTATGGTTTTTAATGAATACCTGGCGCATGAACCAATGGAAGCCGGAAAAGATTAAGAGCCAGAGACTTTATTCCTGGCCAAAATATTCTGAATGCTGTTGATGAGTTGCTGCGAATGAAACGGTTTGCTAATGTAATCGTCGACTCTGGCGATATATAAGCCTAGTACCTGATCGATAGCCTGGGCTTTTGCAGTTATAATGATGACAGGTATTTGGGATGTCTCTTCTTTGGCCTTTAATTGGTGATAGACTTCCCATCCATCCATATCGGGCATCATGAGATCGAGCAGGACCAGGTCTGGCGTTTCTTTCGATATCAAGTCCAATCCTTCTCGCCCCCCATTCGCTCCGTGCACATCAAATCCTTTAGACTTAAGAATTAAAGTGACCAGGTCGATCATTTCAGGATCATCTTCGATGTACACTATTTGTTTTTGTTTTTCGCTCATGTCGACTATCCTCTTCAGTAATTATAAGTGTAACACGTGCCGAAGGCAATATAACGAGATCGCAAAATGAAAATTACAACCTGGAATGTTAACGGAATCCGCGCCGCAATACGTAAAGGGGCGTTGGATTGGGTGAATTCATACCAACCTGACATCCTTTGTTTGCAAGAAATTAAAGCCAGACCCGACCAATTAGAACCGGAACAGCGCGAGATTTCCGGATATCACAGCATTTGGAATTCAGCTCAAAAACCTGGATATAGTGGGGTTGCCACATTTCATAACGATTCGCTAAAAGAGATTTAGCTGGGCATTCAGGACCCGCGTTTTGATTCTGAAGGACGGGTGATCAAGACACGCCACGAGGATTTTACTCTTTTTAATATTTATTTCCCTAATGGGCAGAGAGATCAGGGCAGGCTCTCTTACAAACTGGATTTCTATAAACAGTTGCTGGAAATCTGCAAACAGATGCACCAACAGGGCGAGAAGATAATCATTACGGGTGATTTTAACACAGCTCACAATGAGATCGACCTGGCTCACCCGAGGGAAAACCAGACCACCTCAGGTTTTCTTCCAGAAGAAAGAGCCTGGATTAGTTATTACCTGGAAAATGGATTTACCGATATTTTCCGAAAATTGTATCCGGAAAAGGTTCAATACACCTGGTGGACCTATTTGTTTCGAGCCAGAGACCGCAATGTGGGCTGGCGGTTAGATTATTTCCTCATTTCAGACGAATTGGTGTCGACCGTCAAAGATGTCATTATCCACGACGAGGTCCTGGGTTCAGATCACTGCCCGGTGACCCTCATCTTGTAAGCTACAAAATTAAAGAAGAGAGCGCATTCAATATAGTTTCTTTATTGAATGCGCTCTCTTCTTATTCAATCAACCTAAGTTTCATTCTTCTATTGGGTCTGGTAGACGGCAGCAAAGGGCAAGATCTCGGGCTGCTTTTACTTCATCCAGGCGACCGATAGGTGTGATGTGAGGCGCAGACTTGAGTAATTCCGGTTCGTTATGGGCTTCTCCGGCGATCTTTATAAGAGCGTCTGCGAAAGCATCCAACGTTTGCTTGCTTTCGGTTTCAGTCGGTTCGATCATCAACGCTTCGTGGACATTCAATGGGAAATAGTTAGTTGGCGGGTGGAAATTATAGTCCATCAGCCTTTTGGCAATGTCTAGGGCGTGGACATCCGGACAGTCTGACCAATGACCTTCGAGTACAAACTCATGCATGCAGCTGCGATCAAACGGGACCGTATAATAATTCTTCAACCTGGCTAACAGGTAATTGGCATTCAATACTGCATACCGGGCGATGTCGGTTATGCCGTCGGGTCCATGCATCGACATGTAGGTATATACCCGAACCAGCATCCCGAAATGACCTTGAAAAGTCTTGATTTGTCCGATTGTCTTTCCAGGTTTGTGAAAACCATATAAAGGCGCCATTTCGTCGTCGCCTTCTTCAACGATTGCGATAACCGGATCCGGGAGAAAATCGGCGAGAAATGCTTTTACACCTACCGGACCTGATCCGGGACCGCCGCCGCCATGGGGGGTAGAAAAAGTTTTATGCAAATTAAAATGCATAATATCAAACCCGATTTGAGCAGGGCGAAGGACGCCGAGAAGTGCATTGAAATTAGCACCGTCACCGTACACGAGCCCGCCGGCAGCATGGACAATCTCGATCACCTTCTGCAAGTGTTCATCGAAAAGGCCTAGAGTATTTGGATTGGTCAGCATCAATCCGGCTACGGTGCCGTCACAAGCTTGTTTCAATGCTGCCAGGTCAACATTTCCACGCTGATCGGATGGGATCGACTCGACTTGAAACCCACTCATTGAGGAACTTGCGGGATTCGTACCATGCGCAGAATTGGGGATCAGGATCTTATTGCGTTCAGGATGTCCCTGTGAACATTGGTAAGCGTGAATGATTAAGACACCAGTTAATTCACCCTGGGCTCCGGCAGCTGGTTCCAGGCTGATAGCGTCGAAGCCGCTGATCTCCTTCATCCATTCTTGCAGGATATACATCAATGCCAGATTACCCTGAACAGTTTCAAATGGTTGAAGTGGATGGGTATTAGCAAAACCTGGCAGTCGTGCGGCTTCTTCATTAACCTTGGGGTTATATTTCATCGTGCATGAACCCAATGGATAGAGGCCATCATCCACGCAATAGTTCAGCTTTGATAGATGGGTGAAGTGCCTGATCACGTCGACTTCGGCTAGCTCTGGGAGTGGAAGGTCGTCTCTCAGCAGTTCCGAAGGAATTTCAGAGATCGGAACATCGGGCTCAGGGAAAGTAACGCCTTTGCGACCGGGGGAAGATATTTCGTAGATAGTAGGTTCGTTCATTCGCTCAGCTCCTCGAGTGTGTCGCAAAGAGCATTGATCTCTTCACGGGTATTCATCTCGGTGACAGCTATCAACAGGTGGTTAGGGAATTGCGGATAGTCTGAAGAGAGATCAAATCCACCGATGATCCCATGTTCTAAAAGATGCTCATTGATTTCTGTTACCGGGCGAGGACAGCATACCGAAAACTCATTAAAAAATGGTTTTTCAAAACATAAAGAGTAACCTGGAATCGTTGAGATTTTCTTGGCTGCGTAATGAGCTTTTTGATAGCAAAGGGTAGCGACTTGTTTCAAGCCTTGTTTCCCTAGCAGGCTTAGGTAGACTGTAGCCGCCAATGCAAGCAAACCCTGGTTCGTGCAAATATTCGAGGTCGCTCTTTCGCGCCGGATGTGCTGCTCCCGGGCGGTCAAGGTCAGTACGTAACCCCTTTTACCACTGGCGTCTACGGTCTCACCGACGAGCCGGCCGGCAATTTTCCTCACCAGGTCTTTCTTCGTAGCAAAGAAACCCAGGTATGGTCCACCGTATGAAAGCGGGATTCCAAGTGGTTGGCCTTCACCAACGACGATGTCAGCGCCGAGATCTCCGGGGGTTTTTAGCAGTCCAAGCGAAATTGGGTTGGCAACAAATGCTACCAGTGCGCCAGAAGCATGGGCAGAATCGACGATTTGCGCATAGTCATATATTCTGCCAAAGAAATCAGGGTATTGGACGATGACTAAAGCTGTTTCATTATCGATATATTCAGCGAGACTTTCCGGCGCTAGACGAATATCGGATCCGGGCTTATCTCCTACGAGGTCCAGATTTTCATAAGCTTGAGTGTAGGTACGTACAACAGCTCGGTATTGGGGGTTAACGCCTGGGGATAAAACAACCTTTCTGCGATCGCCGCGAAAGTGGTGGTACGCCATGATTGCTGCTTCGGCCGTTGCTGTAGCCCCATCATAATGCGAAGCATTACTTGCTCCCATGCCTGTCAGGGCGGCGATCAAGCTTTGGTATTCAAAAATGGCTTGAAGTGTGCCCTGGGAAATCTCGGGTTGGTAAGGTGTGTAAGCTGTGTAGAATTCACTGCGGCTCAAGATAGTATCGACTGCAGCTGGGATATAGTGGTAATAAGCCCCAGCGCCTAAGAAGCTTACCAGATTCTGGCTGGTCTCGTTGGCTTGCGATAGATCCTGGAGCTCAGACATGATTTCCATTTCCGTCAGGGCTGCAGGTAGATCTAGTTTGGGGAAACGGAATTGTTCTGGAACGTCTTTGAACAGGTCATCAAGTTTTTTGACGCCAATTGTTTCCAGCATATCTTCCGTTTCTTTCGGAGTATGGGGGATAAACGTTAATGGTCACGCTCCTGGCAGTACGCTTCGTAAGCATCTGCATCCAAAAGGCTGTCCAGCTCAGACAGATCGGAAAGCTCAATCTTTATCATCCAGGCTGATCCATATGGATCACTGTTGACGACTTCGGGAGTGTCTGATAAAGCTTCGTTTACTTCGACCACCTTTCCTGAAACTGGAAAATTTACATCTGCCGCTGCTTTTACCGATTCCAGGGTGGCGCAAATCGTTCCCTTCTTGGCTAATCCGCCAACCCGTGGCATAAGATCCACGAATACTACATCTGATAACTGGTCTTGGGCATAATCCGAGATCCCAATCGTTCCAATATTACCTTCAACTTTTATCCATTCGTCTGTCTTTGCGTACTTCAATTCTTTAGGGGTTTTCATATTATTTCTCCTGGTGGCGATAATTAGGATGTCTGGCAACAAAAAAGGCACACAAAAAATACTTCTGTGTGCCCTCTGTCTAAAACCTGAGAGATTCGCCTCATTGTTCTTGAGGTTTGCCCCATCGGTGTCAAATGACTTTCCAGAGGTTTTTCAATTTGCAGGGTCCTTTTACCTGAGAGTTTCGTCGGAAGTAGATTGGCGTCCGATTTGCCCCTTCGGTGCCGGTTTATTTCATCCGGACTCTTCCCTGAAGGTTTGGATATGATTATTTGAGACTGATTGATTGTATTTGCATCGACATAAAAAGTCAATAGGATTGGCTAACACGAGAATTTTGACCCCTTTTCAAATATCCTCCCCTCTGATATGATATTTATAATCCATTGAGCGACCTCGGCTGTTCGGGCCGAGGTCTTTGTGTGAAAAATCAGTATTTATTAATAATCAGTGGAGTTGGAAAGAGAAAGAACGGTGTTACTTTATGATTATTGAACGATCCGACTTGCGAAATGTAGCCATTATTGCCCACGTGGATCATGGGAAGACGACCCTTGTAGATGGTTTATTGAAACAAGCACGTGTGTTTCGAGAAAACCAGCAAGTAGTCGAAAGAATTATGGATTCGAATGAGCTCGAACGTGAACGGGGAATTACCATTCTTGCTAAAAACACAGCGATTACCATTCCCGACCCTTCTACCGGGAAATTGGTGAAGATTAATATCGTCGATACTCCCGGTCACGCGGATTTTGGCGGAGAAGTCGAGCGGGTGATGAATATGGTTGATGGGGTGCTCTTATTGGTTGATGCTGCCGAAGGGCCGATGCCGCAAACTCGTTTTGTACTCAAAAAAGCACTTGAAATGGGTCACAAGGCAGTGGTCGTCATCAATAAAATGGATCGAAAAGACGCTGACCCTGAACGGGCGCTTAACCTGACTTTCGATCTATTTATTGAATTGGGTGCAAACGACGAACAAGCCGATTTTCCGGTTATTTATACAAACGCGATTACCCAACGAGCGGGGTTAACTCCTGACATGAGTCCGAATTTACAACCATTATTTTTGGCTATCCTGAATAACATACCAGCCCCGAAAGTAGATCTGGACTCCCCTCTGCAAATATTGGTAACAAATTTGGGCTATGATGATTACCGGGGTGTAACTGCCTTAGGGCGAATATTCGCCGGGAAAATCGAAGCAGGCCAGGCGTTAGCTCGAATAACCCATAATGGAGAAATTTTCCCAGATAGAGCGCGGTATCTATATGTCCATCAAGGATTGGATAAAATTGAGGTTGAACATGCTGAAGCCGGAGAGATTATTGCTCTCGCCGGACTTGAGGCTATCAATATTGGTGAAACCCTGGCAGACCCTGAAAACCCAATAGCGTTACCCCCAATTTTGGTAGAAGAGCCAACTGTACGGATGACTTTTGGAGTTAATACTTCGCCATTGTCCGGTAAAGATGGCAAATGGAGCACCTCGCGAAAAATTCGGGAGCGATTGTTCTTGGAGTTGCGAAACAACGTTGCATTGCGAGTTGTAGAAACCGAATCCCCAGACACTTTTATTGTCTCCGGACGAGGCGAACTCCATCTAGCGATCCTTGTTGAAACAATGCGCCGGGAGGGCTATGAATTTCAGATATCACGACCTGAGGCGATTTTCAAAGAAGGCCTCTTGGGAGAGGTGCTCGAACCATTCGAAGAAGTACACATTGAGACCAGCTCAGATACTGTTGGCACGGTGGTTGAAATGTTGGGAAGCCGGCGAGGCAAAATGTTGGATATGGTAAATAATCCTGATACAAGCGTTCACCTGACTTATCTCGTACCGACCCGGGGATTATTGGGATTCCGTTACCAATTCTTGACCTCGACCCGTGGAATGGGTACGATGAATTCGACTTTTCACAGTTATGGACCCATGGCAGGGCCGATCACCTCGCGCGCTTCGAGCTCGATTGTGGCCTGGGAGGATGGCGTTACAAGTACGTATGGCTTGAAAAATGCCGAGGAGCGTGGCATCCTATTCCTCGGAGCAGGTGTTGATGTTTATGAAGGAATGGTCGTTGGTGAGACTCAGCGGCCTACCGACCTGACGGTTAATGTATGCAAGAAAAAGCACCTGACAAATATGCGTTCATCGAACAAAGATATCGAAATCCGATTATCACCTCCTCGTATGATGAGCCTGGACGAAGCGATAGAATATCTTGCAGATGATGAGCTTCTCGAAGTCACCCCATTAAACTTCAGGGTCCGAAAACGGATCCTGGATACAGAAGACAGGGGTAAGCAAACCAAGAAAGCTAAAGAATTGATAGGCGAATAACTGCGGTCAAGAGTTCAAATCAATCTGCTGCGGAAATCCCCAAATTAGAGGATTGGATCGCGTCTTCACCATACTCACGTTCCATTTCCTTTCGAAATTGTTGCGTGTAGAGCCTGAAATAATGGCCGTGTTTCGAAATTAATTCGGGATGGGTGCCCATTTCAGTAATTGCGCCATTATCGATTACCAAGATTTTATTGGCGCGTTTTATTGTTGATAAACGGTGTGCGATGATGAAACTTGTGCGCCCGTGCATCAAGGCTTCCATTCCTTTTTGGATTAAAGCTTCGGTCAATGTGTCCACAGAACTTGTGGCCTCATCCATGATGAATATTTCCGGGTCTGCCAAAACAGCCCGGGCAAGGCTGATTAACTGCTTCTGTCCCACAGAGAGCAGATTGCCTCCTTCGCCAACTTCCTGTTCGTACCCTTTTTCGAACTTAAGAATGAATTCGTGGGCTCCGGCGATTTGAGCCGCTCTTTCAACGTCGTCTGGTTTGGCGTTCAGACGCCCGTAAAGGATATTTTCGCGGATCGTACCGGAAAATAAATGGGGGGTTTGTAACACAATCCCAATTTTGGATTGGATTGCTTTGCTCGAGAGTTGCGTGTAGTCATTATTTCCGATTAGAATACGCCCTTTTTTGGGTTCGTAAAAACGACAAAGCAAGTTAACGATGGTTGTTTTTCCTCCACCGGTAGGACCAACCAGAGCAATCGTCTCACCGTCTTTTACTTTCATGGTGAAATTATTTAAGACGGGCTTGCCATCTTCATAATAGAAGGAGACGTGATCGAACTCGATACCGCCTTTTAACGTTCCCGGATCGATGGGATCAGGCCTGTCTTGAATGTCTGGAACGGTATCCAGCAAGTCGAAAATCCGTTCAGCAGATGCAACCGCATGCTGCAGCTCCGCGTATATTCTGGCCAAATCTTGAATTGGCCACATAATCGAGGTGATGTAAGTTACAAAAGCCTGGATTCCGCCGATGGTAATGCCACCAATGTGGACCTGCCCCCCTCCAATCCAGACCACCAACCCTAAGGCTACCGCGCTGATGATTTGGACCGTGGGGAGGAACAACGCGGACAACCAGGCAGCCCGGTAGCTTGAATTGTACATAGCACCTGTCAGTTTGCTGAATTCTTCCAGGTTGCGGTCTTCACGGCACAACGCTTTAATGACCCTCACACCGGAAATGTTCTCGTTGTAAGCGCCGGTGATTTTCGAATTATTCTTGCGGACGTTCCTATATTCAACTAAAATTTTCTTTCGAAATTGTATGGCGATTACAACCAGTACTGGAATTGTGGCAAGAACAATGATAGCAAGGCGGAAATCGATCAGGATCATAAAGTACGAAGATGTCACTATATTGATTGCACCCCAGATCGAATCCAGCATCCCCCAGGTCGTCAAATCTGCTAAACGGTCAGAATCGGAAGACACCCGGGCCATTATCCATCCAACCGGCGTACGGCTGTAATAGGATAATGATAACTTCTGGAGATGATTGAACATCTTTTTACGTAGGTCATAACGTATTCGCTCACCTAAGATACTTACGAGATAGATGAATACGAACACACTTACCGCTTGAACGATGATCAAAGCGCCGTACGTGATCACGATTCTTATCAAGGCTTGCTTATTACCGGCTGTGATTCCCGAGTTGATGATCTGCTTGCTGAGATAAGTAAAATAGGAATTGAGAATCGACACAACGGCGATTGCAGCTATGAAACCCAGCAGCCAACGCCAGTGTGGTTTGGCCAAACCCATGATCCGGGTGAATACCCGGTTGGTTAACTGGCTTTGATAATCATCTTCAAAATCATCAAACTGAGACACTTGATATTTCCTTTTCAAGCTCGAAGTCAATCCGAGTCTGGAGTTCATAAATCTGGCGATAAATTCCATCTTGGGCAAGGAGGTCGGAATGGATTCCGTTTTGAACAATTCTCCCTTTATCGAAGACCAGGATAAGATCGGCATTCATAATGCTTTGAATGCGATGGGCAATGATGAAGGTAGTCCGGTTCTGCATCAGGTTTTGAAGTGCTTGCCTGATAGCATTTTCGGTTTCCATATCGACTGAAGAGGTTGAGTTATCCAGGATCAGGATACGAGGGTTTTTCAACAGGGTTCGGGCAATAGCTACCCGTTGTTTTTGACCGCCTGATAACGTGACCCCTTTTTCGCCAACCAGTGTGTCATAACCTTGCGGGAATGATTGAATGACGTCGTGGATTGCCGCTGATTGGGCAGCTTCTTCGACTTGTTGTTGAGAAACAGCGTGATCCATCCCATAGGTTATATTCTCGCGGATCGATCGCGAAAACAAGAAGGGCTCTTGCTCTACGACCCCGATATTTTGACGAAGAAAACGACGAGAATAACGTCTCAAATCGACATCGTCAAGCAAGATAGCCCCGCCAGTAACGTCATAGAATCTAGGCAGATGGTTGACCAACGAGGTTTTCCCCGAACCGGTCGAACCCAGGAGTGCAATGGATTGTCCCGGTTTACACTCAAAGCTCACGTGGTTCAAAACCGGTACACCAAGTTCATATTCAAACGAGACATCCCGAAAAGCCATCTTACCTTCGATGGTAGCGGGACAGTGGTCGCAAACTGTCAAAGGCTCTTCTTCTTGCTTGATGATCTCTACCACCCGGGTGTATGAAACTAGACCGGTAGACATCTGTGAAATCAACCGGCCCAGGCTGCGCATTGGGAAGATTATCCATACGACCAGGCCGGCATACGCCATGTATGTACCCAATGTAATTGTGCCATTAATTGCCATTAAAGCGCCGACCAGAAACCCACCCAGCATTTGCAGACCACAAAATGTGTCGGTGATCGGCCAGAAAAATGATTGAAGCCGCGATAATTTTTTACCCCGCTGATATTTCTCCAAATTATCACGCTCAAATTTTGCCATTTCAAATTCCTGCCGGGAGAAAGCTTTCACAACCCGTACGCCGGCTAAATTCTCCTGCAATGTCGTCGAAAGAGTCGCCTCTTGCTCCTGATAGGCTTCGTAGGCTTTAGAGATTTTTTTGAAGAAATAGAACGAGGCTGCAAAAACGAAAGGAACCACAATGATCGAAATCAATGCCAGTTCGACGTTCAAGTTTAACAACGTAACGAAATTGATGACAAAAAGCAAGATGATCCGCCCGATATTGATAGCCTGGTCAGAATAGAACCTTCGCATGGCGTCCACATCTGATGTGGCCCGCTCGATCAACTCGCCGGTTGGGGTCTGGGCATGGTAAGCGAATGATAGACGTTGAAGGTGGTCATATAGGTAGTTGCGAAGCTGCTGGATGATGCCTTCGGCTGTCTTCGAAGCCAGACGTCCGCTCATGAAGGAGAAAGAACCTTCTAGAATTGCCAGCCCTAGAAAACCGAGTGCGATGAATATCAAGATATTGTCATACCGGCCTTTGGCCAACACTTGATCGACCAAATAGCGGAGTAACAAGAAAGTTGCGGTTTTCGAGAGAGCTGAGAGTCCAATTGAAATAGTAGCACCGAGATATGTAAGGCGGAATCCCGTCATCATTCGCCACAGGCCAACTAATCGATTAGGCGAAATTGCTGATTGAAGCTCGAAGTTTTTTACAGATGAGGATGTCAAGACAGATTACTCCCTTACGGTAAATAGCGATGATTAAGAAAAAATCACGGGCCTGGTTTTGGCCCGTGATTCTCCAAGATTTCGTAAACATTCATAAAAAACTATGGACAGAATAGGCGGGCGCGCAAAATAAAGGCATTGGGTGAGCTGATGAGAAATCTAACCTTCATTGTATGGCACGCCTCCTTTCATCCGTAATTTCCACCATTTTACACTTTCAAACTGAGAGAAGTCAAGCTTTTACTACGACAAATTTAAATTTTGCTAAGAAGCTCAGATTTTTTATTTTGAAATTCACCATCCGACAATATACCTTGCTGACGTAATTTATCCAGTTTTTCTATCATTCCGGGGATATCTGCTGATGGGTCGGTTTCGAACTTGAATCGGCCTTCAAGTTTTTCTTTTGCGTTCAACATGGCAGTTTTGAAGCGAACAGGGTTTCCAATCCTTTTGAATAAGTTGGCCCCCAACTCGCTGGCAGTTAAATATTTCGACATCCCCAAAATCAAATAACCTGCCCCAGAATGACTGCGTCATCTTGACGTCATTGACTTTGTCAAGTGATGAATTGATGACATTTTTATTGATGATTCCGGATAATTGGATGACCCTCAGGTTGGTCACGATGTAATCTTGATTAGTCCAAAGCAAAATATCGCGGATCATACTGAGAATTGGGAACAATACGAGAATGTAACCAATGACGGCCAAGGGTATAAGCAATCATACCCTCCAGGCAATAGTAACAATGACCAGGATAATCAGTGTAATGATGATCTCCGCCAGGATGGAGGAGAATAATACAAACCAATGCTGGTGAGTTGACAGATTGATGATTTCATTCTCACCTAAAAGCTTTTGCAGGTAATGGTTTTTCATGGTTCCCCTCCAGTCTTTGGCTTGCTTCCAATTTCAACGAGTTGAATTTGAGTTCTGGTATCGCTTTCCATCGATTTCGAGCTTCGTATTGCCATAATAACCTTTGGATCCGGTTTTAAAATCCTTCGGCGATACCATCACCACAGCAATAACCTGTCCTTTGTCATCTTTGAGCTCTGCAGTTAGGGACACTCATAACCTCGGTTCGGGTGGAATTTCTAATTTTAAAATGAATTGACGATGCTTATATTTTATCATGTCCTCAGAAAGGGACTTTATCAGCTTGGGCTTTCTTTATGTAAAAACCGGGATTGTGATCGTCGCGATTGGCATGACTGCTATTCTGGGGGGTATTTGGAAACCTGATATTGCTTCAGATATGGTCTGGCCCAAATCTGTGATTGGCGATAAAAGCAGCCTGCGAACCGTCTCCGGTGCCATTGAGGATAATATGAATATGTTAACCGCGAGAGGCGTCGCGGGCGACCAGAAAAGCTTTATGCGGACCGATTTCAAATCCATCACGATTGAATTTTTCAAAGATTTGATCGAAAGAAGTCACACCATCCATGAATTTCTCATAACCGTCACTGCCAGGACCATCTGGGCATTCTGCTAACAAGATGATCGTGCCACCGTCTCGCGTTAATAAGGCTGCATGCGTCAAAGCTTTTTGCGATTGGTAGAGATTAATATCCTTCGGATGGCCACCGGCTGATGCAATAACCAGGTCGTATGGGTGGGCCACAGAAACCTGGCAAATAGATTTAGCAAGAACGATGCCTTTTTCTATAACGGAAAGGGGAGTGCCGGCGATAATTTTGACGATTTCTATGTCGTTATTCAGGATAGCATTCAGCGCGAATTGGACATCAATTCGTTTGCCTATTTCTTCAACTTCCTGGCGCATGGGATTGTCTTCAAAATGCGCAGTCTTTGCATTTGGATGAGGAAGCAAAGCATGGTTGCGGTTAATGGTTTCTCTTCCTGCAAGCCCAATAGCTGCCGTTTTGACGCCGCCTGAAAATCCCATGAAGTGATGAGGCTCGATATTTCCGACAACGATACGCAAATCGGCTTCCATATACTGTCGATTGATGTAGATGGGAGTACCCCGAGAGCTATCCCCAATAAATACGAGGTCAGGGCTATCGGCGTCATGGGAAAAAATCGGGTAACGATCGATAATTTCTCGCGGTAGTACTAGCGGAAATTCTTCTGGCTTCATCGGAGTGTGAGTTCCGGTGGCGATGATCAAGGAAATATTGGCGGGTGAAAGACCCAACAATTCCATTTGGTCCAATAATGGAGGAAGCAATAAATGATGCGGAACCGGGCGGGTCTTGTCGTTTATGGCAATTGCTGCGGTTCTAACTTGACTAAAATGAGATAGGGTTATTCCACCAAGGGGATGAAGCAAGGCATGCTTGACTTCCTCAAATGGATCCAATGCCGCCGGGAAATCAACCGGTGCAATAAGATCGATCTGAGTAGAACCAGGAATCTCAAATTTGATAGAGCCGTGGCCATAATGTAAATTATATTCAGTCATTTTGTTCTCTAAAGCAAGGTTAAATCATTGTTGTCAAAATGCAGGATATCCTGTAATATGGCGGATCTCCCGATATAGTGACTGGAGGCGGGGGTACATTTTGAGATAAACGCTTTTATAGAATTCGTCGTATATCTTATGGTTGTTAATATTTGGCTCAAAAACGTCACCTGGATGTGTCATGGCCTTGATCGCTTGTGAAAAATCAGAAAATAAGTTCAAGCCCACAGCTGCATCGATTGCAGCACCCAGACCTGAAGTTTCATAGACATGGGGACGCGATGCGGGTAGTCCAAAAACATCAGCTGTGATCTGCATCGCTGCCCGGCTTTGGCTGCCTCCACCGGATACAATAATGTCGGTAATGGAAACGTGGCTTCTCTTTTGAATTCTCTCAGCCCCTTCACGTAATGCGTAAGTCAGGCCTTCCAGGATCGCCCGATAAAGATGGGCGCGTGTATGCACATCGCCAAAACCGATGATCGCCCCCTTAGCCTCTGGACCCGGCACTTTCAAACCTGGCGACCAATAAGGTTGCAAGATCAATCCCTGTGATCCTGGCGGGACTGATTCTATCAAATCGTCTAACAAGCTCTCGGGCTCCTGATGAGTCTCTTCAGCCATATTACGCTCATAGAGGCCAAATTCTTGCTTGAACCAGCTAACCATCCAAAAACCACGGAAAATTTGAACTTCCAGGCTGTAAGAATCTGGAACAGCCGAAGGATATGGCGGAATTAATGGAATGACTTCGATGTATTTCTTGTGAGTGGTATTTATCGTTGCGGTAGTACCGTAGCTTAAACAAGCTTTGTTAGGTTCCAGGCAGCCCGAACCAATTACCTCACAAGCTTTATCTGCAGCAGCAGCAATCAAGGGCAGGCCAGCCGGAATACCGGTTGCCTCAGCTGCTTTCCGGGTAATTTCGCCTAGAATTGACCCCGGTTCCACCAACTCGGGCAGCATTTCCGCCTCCATTGGAACGGCTTGCCATTTCCAATCAGATTTATCTGCCCACCTTTTTTTGCGGTAGTCAAAGGGAACGTATCCAACCTGGCAGCCAACTGAATCAACCATTCGCCCGGTCAGGCAAAAAGTCAAATATCCGGATAAGAATAGATACTTGTACGTGTTTGCCCAGATATCTGGTTGGTTCTCCCTGATCCAGTTGGCTTCAGCTTCGGTTTGAAGGTAGGCGACGGTTTCAGACATACCAGTTAACCAAAAGGCTAAACCCCATAGACCGCCGACTGGTTTCTGGTGCAAAGTTTTACGTTGATCCAGCCAGATTATTGCGGGTCGAAGGGGTTTACCGTTGCGGTCAACGTTTACGACAGTTGACCTCTGGGTAGTCAGTGCGACACCGGCAAGTGAGTCTTTTTTTACACCTGGCATGGTCCATAAATTTGAACAGGCTTGGCAGACCGCCTGCCAAAAGAGTTCAGGTTGTTGTTCGGCCAAACCGGGTGCAGTAGAAAAATAAGGTTCTAAGGGCACCCGGTTTTTAGCGATTAAATTTCCTGAGAGGTCGAAAAGGAGAGCGCGCACGCTCTGAGTCCCATTATCGATTGCAAGAATGTGTTCACCAGGCAAGGTAAAAAGCTCCGTAATGAGAAATGAGAAAAAGAATTATGATTGAAAGCGCATAGCCATGTTCTGGATCGATTTATTCATGCGCCAATTCTCTGGCTTGTCTTTGAAGATCCTTGTCTTCTTCATTTTCGGTATGGATTTCTATTCCATGGGGTAATGGATGGCCTTCTTGATCGGCATTGACAAATGTTATGAAACCATTCACGATAACTTGCCCATGCGCCTTCATGGCGATATAGGCGACGATCCTGGATCGCCCAGTATCAACAATCTTGCTTTCAAATAAAACGATTTCGCCAAGATGGACTGGGCGGGTGAATAACATTCCGTGGATCTTCAAGCAGACAATATTTTCGGGTCTGGTCAATCCGGCTGCAGCAACAAAGCCCGATTCGACAAACCACTCAGCGCTTCTCCCAGCGTATAAGGTGCCGTGATGGTTCAGGTCTTCACTCTTGACGAGATGGTGGGTCTGATAGGTCGTAATTGACATTGTCGTCTCCTTCCCATATACTTTTTTCCCAATGAATAATGAACCTGGCGCAGTTATATTAATCGAGATTCCAGAATTTCATCGACTTTACATCTACTGTTAGATCAGGCGTATTAATCGAGGCAATGTAAGCTCCAAAAACGCCCTCACCAACAAATGTATCATCGCTTGTGGTGGCGATCAATTGCCCATTTACATAAAGAGAATATGAATTACCATTTGCCATAACGCCCAGACGATTTTCCTGGTTTGACCCTGCCAAGATTTGGGTTGAAAACGTCCATGGAATGATATCGTCATCACTAAATCCACCTGCAACCATCTTCCTTAATGAATATTGTCCATCACATGAAACACCAAAGAAATAGCCTTGGGTTGTATCCGGAGATCGAAAAACCAGGCCATAACGATCTAAACCTGCACATGAATTTATGAAAAAAGTTCCTTCAAGGTAAAAATTTGTACCTTTAATATAGGTCAGGCTCCAACCATGCCAGCCATTCGCGTGGAGAGCTGATAATACCAGATCATTTCCTGACAGCGAGTAATGGATCTCTGAGCCGGTATCGTCAAAATAAAAACCTTTCCAATCGTTGCCATTGATCCAACTGGCAGGTCCTAAAGAAAAAGCTGGATCAGATGGCTGAGGAGTAAAGGTCGTGGTAGGTGAAGGGGTTACTGTTGGGGTTGAGGTTGATGTTGGCGTTTCTGTTTGAGTTGGTTGAGGAGCTAATGTGGGGCTTTTTGTTGCTTGAAGTGTCGGTTGTATGGTTGTTGCCGTAGATGACGGAGCAGCTGTCAGAATGATAGCTACTTGAGTTTCAACCTGGTTTGTATCCGGCGTCGTTTGGGCCGGGTAATTACAAGCCGAAAGGAGGAATATTATCAGCACAAAGAACACAATGCTTTTCTTCATCATGATTTCCTTTGCCTAATGTCGAAAATTCTGTAAGGTCTCTAGGTAATAGTCTGGCAGACCGATATCGAAGCGTTGACCGTTGATAATTAATCCTAGAAAACTATTTTCCTGCCGTAACCGATCGAGAGCAGAAGTTAATTGAAACTCGCCCCTCTCGCGTACGTTGTTTTTGATATTTTCTTCAAGATAATCGAATATTTCCGGTTTGATGATATATTGTCCGAAAACAGTCAGGTACTCATCTTCAGCATACCCAGGAATATGCAGGCAATTACGGGCATAATCGAGTGTTGGTTTTTCAGCAAACTCGTTGATGCTGAGCAGCTCGCCATTTTCGACCCAGACACCAGTAACCGTGCCAAAAGTGCCGATTTGATCTTCGGGGGTTTTCCTCAAACCAAGTACGCTTATTCCGTGGGTCTGGTAAGCGTCTATCAACTGGCTGGCACATGATTTTTCGCCGGTTGAACGATAAATATGATCCCCCAACATCAACAAGAATGGTTCATCGCCAACAAGGTCGTGCACGCAATAGACCGCGTGGCCAAAACCTTCCTGGGTGGATTGGACTTGAAATTTTACGTGTGTTCCAATTTCTAGAATTCTGCGAGAATAATCCTGGAATTGTCTGGGGAGCTTGTTGTAATTTTCGATCGATATTTGTTCGTTGAAAAATATTTGGAAATCTTTAAGATCATTTTCTTGAACGATGATAATTATTTCATCAATTCCTGCTTCCATTGCTTCTTCCACGATCAAAAGGATGGCTGGTTTGGCAATACCATCCCGATCAATAATTGGGAAAAGCTCTTTCTTTGTGGCTTTTGTGGCTGGGAAGAGACGTGTACCGAAACCTGCGGCGGGAATAACAGCCTTGCGGACTTTAGGGCCGGTGTGCATGGAAAGTGGTAAACAATGCAAACCCAGATCTTGCTCGATTATGTCGATGACCTTTAATTGATCCTCAGAACTGCGCACGAGGAATTGAGCTGTTCCGTCACCTTGCGAGCCGACTCCTTTACCGCCATAGATATGGGGCGCCAGTTTTGGATAATTGAGTACTTGATGCAGCACTGGAGCAACCAGCTCCTCCGGGCAGACTGGTGCAGCAAATTTATCAAAATTGGATTGCGCTTCTATCATGACGCTGCCGAGCTTATCCGCTTCAGCGGCTTCGAGATAATCTATAGCTTGAAGGACTACCTGCTTATTTACCGGTCCGAGTAGATGTTGCACTCCACGTTCAATCTCATTTTCAGCAAATGGATAACATCGGTTTAACCGGTTGAGGATTTCCAGCGTATCCTTTTTGGCCTGCAAATCGACAATCACAAAATGTAGTTCTTTGTTCACCTTAATCTCGGTCGTGTCTAGGCGATCGCCGTCGAATGTCATCAACACGGGCCGGTCTCCAAAAGCACATCCCTGATCCATCCGACCACAACGGGATGGTGTGGATATCTCACCCTGGTATGCCAGTTCCATTTCACCACGGATGGTCATCTTTAAGTCATAGACCCGGTTGAAGGCTCGCGCGGTAAGGACACAAATAGCTGCACTGGAGGAAAGGCCTTTTCTAATCGGCAAATCTGTCTTGTAATTATTGATAACAAGGCCGCGGACGTGGTAATTTGTGAGTACCTGATAGGCAACCCCGGCAATATAGCTCCAGAATCCGCCTTTTTGGGCTTCCTCAATCAATACTTTCGGCACCATCGGAATTTCATAGGGGCCTTCGTGTTCACCATCTTCTGTTGTCGACGTAAGAATTAAAGATGTCGGATGTGGTTCAACTTCAGCGTAAATCCCCTGGTTGGTTCCGCAGATTAATGCATACCCCTTTTCGAGTTCGGCGTTTATCCGGCGATATCCACCTGCCCAGTCTGAATGCTCACCTAGTAAACAGATTCGACCTGGAACAAAAATTTTCATGAATTGATACTCCTGATGGAGGATTGTGCTTTCTACACGGTTGTCAATTTCGGCTGCAGGGGAGTTCGATCTAAAGTATAATACTTAAAAGACTTCATTTTGCGCGGCAATCTATCCTATTGAGCTTAAAAAACTGTTGCCTGGTGTGGGTTTTTATCCTGCACATAATGCATCCATGTTTTTTCCAAAAACGAAATGTTCAGACAATCGAGGAATGTACAATGGACTTATTTGAGAAATGTTATACATACACTGATGCAAAAGAAGCAATCGCAAGAGGAATTTATCCCTTTTTTATTCCATTAACTGAGAATGAAGGCACAGAAGTATTATATCGTAACCACCGATTAATCATGTGTGGATCGAATAATTATCTAGGATTAACTACCCATCCCAAGGTTCGTGAAGCAGCAGAGGACGCCATAAAACGGTTCGGGACCAGTTGTACCGGATCGCGTTTTTTGAATGGCACCCTGGAGATGCACGAACAGCTGGAAGGTGAACTTGCTGAATGGGTTGGCAAACCTGCTGCATTAATATTTTCAACAGGCATGCAAGTAAACCTGGGAACCATCAGTGCTCTGGTTGGAAAAGGCGATATCGTTGTTCTCGATAAAGATGATCATGCCAGCATTGTCGATGGCGCCAGGTTGAGTGGAGGAGAAATACAGCGTTACCGCCATAATGACATGGAACATCTGGAGAGAGTACTCAAGACTTTACCGGAGGAAAAAGGCAAGCTGCTGGTTGTAGATGGTTTGTTCAGCATGGAAGGAGATATTGCTCCATTGCCAGATATCTTGCCGTTGTGTAAAAAGTATGGCATCCGGTTGATGGTCGATGACGCTCATGCCATGGGGGTCTTGGGAAAAGGGCGAGGAACAGCAGCCCATTTTGGAGTCACCGATCAGGTCGATTTGATCATGTCAACGTTTAGTAAATCCTTTGCATCTTTAGGTGGGTTTATCGCGGGGGAGGAAGATGTGGTCCATTACATCAAGCACTTTGCTCGCAGCTTAATTTTTAGTGCATCAATTCCCCCTGGGAACACAGCAGCAGCCTTAGCCGCATTAAGTGTAATGCGAGAAGAACCAGAACGCATCGAACGGATAAATGAGATTGCAGCGAAAATGCGCCGTTCTTACCACGAGCTGGGTTTCAATACCGGCAACTCGGTTACGCCGGTGATCCCCATTATCATAGGCGATGACAAGCTTACCTTCATGACCTGGAAATTATTATTTGAAAACGGCGTCTTTGTAAACCCGGTCATCGCCCCGGCGACAGCACCTGGAAGGCAACTTTTGCGCACAAGTTACATGGCTTCACACACCGACGAGCAGCTTGATAAGGTGCTGTGCGTGTTTGAAAAGGTCGGAAAGCAGGTTGGCCTGATCCATTAAGTGAGAATTTCTGAAAGGTAAAATAAAGAGCTGAAGCGATCCGCCTCAGCTCTTTATTTTATAGATTGGGATTTTCCCAATATGCTATCGAGTTGATTGTCACAGAAAGATTGGTCGTATTGTTGCCGCCGACGAAGATTCCGAAGTAACCTTCCAAATAACTGCTATCCTGAGTGGAGGCAATCAGGGTTCCGTTAACATAGAGGCTAAGGTGGCTGCCCACTGCCAAAACTCCCAGGCGATTAGTTTGGTTTGCACCAGCAAGGATGGCATCATTTTTGGCCCAATTCACCAGGGTCGTCATTTTAGTCCCGTTCCACTTACGAATAGAATATTGGCCGTCGCAAGTAATACCAAAGAGATAACCTGCGTCAGCTGTCTTCTCGTCCGGCACCCTGACAATCAAGCCATAATGATCTGGACCACTGCAATTACTAGATTTCATAGATGCTTCAAGATAGAAGTCTTGTAGCTTGGGGTACGATAACCGCCAGCCATCCAATTTGGTTAATGCTGTCAAGGTTAATTGATTATTTTCAATCTTAATTGAAGTGTAATCATTATCGCCGGTTGGCCAGTTGTAATCATTTGCGAAATTATCCTGCCAGGTTGGGTTCCCTAACGCAGATCTGGGATCGCCAGTTGGTGGAGTTGGGGAAAAAGCCGTTGTAGCGGTAGCCTCTGGGGTAGCGCTTGGGGCAGTCGTCGCGGTCGCGGCAGCGGTTTCGGCTTCCGTTGGTTGAGGCGTATTCGAAGGGATTATGGTAGTGGCCGTCGCCAAACTGGTAGCCACAACCTGCGTAGGAACGATGATCGCGGTCGCGGTAGGTTCCGGAGAAGACGAAGGCATTGAGGTCAAAATAACACTTACCTGGGTGCCAACCTGATCTTGAGAGGGGGTTGAGCTGGGCATCGGTAAGACACAGGCAGATAGCAGTAGAGTAATGATAAATAAGAGGAGGGCGGCCGGCTTTTTCATGTGGATGTGTCCTTATTGGTAAAGAAGTATGGAAAGTGAATAATGATATGACGAGCAATGGGCAAAAAAAGTTTCAATGCAAAATTTGCGCATAGCCATTATATTTAATCTATTAAAATCAACTACATCACCAATAAAAACGTCTAATGCCAAAACATACGAATACCAACCAAACCCAACGATCTTCCCCACACAAACAGGTGAGATCAACGAGGAATGACGAAATGCCTCGCGTTTATATACATTTGAAAGGTGAACCTCAACCACCGGGATAGAAATTGCAGCAATAGCATCACGCAATGCAACGGATGTGTGAGTATACCCTCCAGGATTGAGAATAACCCCCGACGCTGCTTGACGGGCGCGGTGCAGTAGATCGATTAATTCACCCTCATGGTTCGATTGAAACGTCACGACCTCAATTCCGTTTTTTCTTCCCTTTTCGATCAAACGGCGGTCGATCTCCTCCAGGGTCATTGAGCCATAAATTTCTGGCTCTCGCTCTCCCAATAAATTCAAATTTGGTCCATGGATGATGTAGATCGTTTTCATAATGTTGAAAGCATTTCTCTTATTGATTTGATTTCAATACCCGTCTTCATTTTTCCTATTTTTTGGGGCAGTGAAAACCTCACCACACCGCCGACGCGTTTCTTATCAACCTGGATAAGCTTGAGGAGAGCATCGAGGTCGGTAGAGTCAGGAATACAGGTTGGCAGTTGGATAGCAGAAAGTACCTTTCTGATTTGATTGCATGTATCAGGAGGACATATGGCCATTCGCTCTGCAAGGCCGGCTTCAACGACCATGCCAATAGAAACCGCTTCCCCATGTCGGAGCTGATATCCGGATAGCACTTCTAATCCATGTCCGATGGTATGGCCAAAATTCAATTCTGCTCGCCTGCCTTTTTCAAACGGATCGATTTGCACGATTCCAACCTTGACCGCGATAGCTTGCTTGATCAATCGATCCCAACCAGCATCTGAGGTTGGAATTCCGGAAGCTGAGTATTCGAATAATGCTGGGTCGGCAATAACTCCATGTTTGATCACCTCTGCCATGCCATTACGGATCTCAACATCTGGAAGTGTCTTGATTGTATCAGGATCTACGAAGACGAAATTAGGGGAATGAAACGCGCCGACCAGATTCTTGCCTGAGCGTAAATCAATGCCTGTCTTTCCTCCCAGGCTTGCATCGACCATAGACAGTAAAGTTGTCGGAATAACAGCCCATGGGACACCCCGCATAAAGGTCGCTGCGGCAAACCCCGTCAGATCGCTAACAACCCCTCCCCCTAATGCCACGACCAGACCCTGGCGATCCAAACCTTTTTCCAGGAACTTGTCCCAAAGATAGGTAAGGGAATCGAGGGATTTATGCTGCTCGCCAGGGGGTATAGCGATTTTGCCAGTTGAAAAACCCTCTGCTTCAATGGATTCGATCACCCTCTGGGAATAAATTGGTTCAACATTATGATCTGTCACCAGAATAATTTTTTGCTTTTGCAACACGAAAGAGCCAAAATACGATCCGATGCTGTCAATGATTCCTCGCCGAACCAAAATATCACTTTCGGATGGCATTAGGTTAAGGTGAAAGTTGCCCGATTCAATTTGCAGTGCGTTAGCTATCTCTCTTGGATTTTTTCCATCAGTATTGACCCAGGTAGCAAACGAGGCATAATGATCCTTTCTCAGGGCTAATAAATTTTCAAGGTTGTGGACCTGGTCTCCGGTTAATAAGGGTCTCTGCCCATTATTCTGTTCAGCTAACCTTGATTTCAAGCTCTCGAGTGACGCTCGTAAACAAATTACCTGCCCGGCTTTTTTTATGTACTCGCATAAATCTGGATCTAGTAAAGCCCCGCCGCCGAGAGCAATGACTCCTTCTTGCTGGGCAATGATCCCCAAAATCGTGTCTTTTTCAATCCGCCGAAATCCTTGTTCACCTAACGTTTCAAAGATCTCTGTAATCGTTTTTTGATACCTGGATTCTATAACGTCATCGATGTCGATAAAAGGTAAGCCTATTTGATCTGCAAACAATTTACCGGTTGTGGTTTTCCCAGACGTTGGAGGACCATATATAAAAATTAAGCGCTTCATTCGGGCCACCAGGTTCGATCGATTTTCTTGACTTCAATTTCCGACAATCTGGCTCGCTTGAGTGCTTTAAAACGAGGTAGCATTTCTTTGATACTATCCCCGCCAATTTTTTCGATCAGTGCATTGGCCAGGACGTATGCAACCATAGCCTCAATGATTGGAACAGCTCGAGGTACCGGGCAAAAATCAGATCGTTCGTAATTCGATTGAGTTTCAACCTTTCTGGCCAAATCAACTGTTGCCTGTGGGGTGAGTGTTGTGGCAATTGGTTTCATCGCCGCTCTAACGATTAAAGGCTGTCCTGTCGTTATCCCACCTTCAAGCCCTCCCGATCTATCGGTAGACCGTTCGATTAAATCGCCATCCAGCCTGATGGGGTCATGGACTTTAGTTCCTGGCAGGCGTGTATTCTCGAATGCAGGTCCAATCTCGACACCTTTTATAGCAGGGACGCTCAGAACAGCCGCACCCAGTTGAGCGTCTAAACGGCGGTCCCAGTGTGCATATGACCCCAGACCGGGAGGTAAATTTGTGACCACAACCTCGATAATTCCTCCCAATGTATCTCGATTTTTAATAATTCTTTTGATTTCTTCTACCATGCGGGAAGACGCCTCTAGATCTGGGCAGTGAACCTCGGAAACCTCGGCTAATTTAGAACGATCTTTTTGCGAGACAGAATTGATGTTGGCAGAAATCTCCCCAATCGAGACGACATATCCAGAGAAGGAAATCTCAAAAAGCGATAAAAGAAATTTACAGGCAGCGCCAACTGCGACCCGCACAGCAGTCTCTCGGGCTGATGCCCGCTCTAGAGCTGGCCGTAAATCATCGAAACCATATTTTATCGCGCCGGCCAGGTCTGCATGGCCAGGGCGGGGTGCGCTAAAAGCCGGGATTGGGTGCCCCTTCCACCGTTTGTGGTCATAATTTTCGATCAAGAAAGCCAGCGGTGCGCCGTTTGTCACCCCCTCCATTAATCCACTCAAAATCTGGACGTGGTCAGATTCAATTTTCATGCGAGGTCCACTGCCATATCCGCTCTGGCGCCGATTTAATTCTTTTTGAATGGTTGTAACCGATAAAGATACCCCGGAAGGGTAACCTTCTAGAATTGCCATGATCGCAGGACCATGCGATTCGCCTGAAGTTAGAAACCGTAATGGCACTTTAATTTCCTTTCGGTTTTGGAGAGTCTTCAGTTGATGGAAGAAAAAATGTTGCCATAAAATCCCATAGAATTGAACTTGGACAGGTCTGGCCAGTCCACAACCCAAATGAAGCAATTGCTTGCTCAATCAGCATACCCATGCCATTACGAGCCAGTAATCCTGCCTGGCGAGCACTTCTCAATAAACCTGTTTCTGGTGGATTGTAAATAAGGTCATAAACAAAGGCGTCAAAAGGCAAGGGCAGAGTTCGAGGCCAGGGTGTAGCAGTTTTATTTGGCGCCATTCCAAGGGGGGTAGTATTGACAACCAGGTTGACTTCTGTAAGCACAGTTTTCATGGCCTCTACAGTTAATTCAAGGGATCGAATGTTATCGGAAGGATAATTTCCGAGCATATCGGCACAAAGCTGCTGAGCTTGCACGATCCGGCGCGAGGCGACCAAGATATTCCAACCAGCTTTTTGTAGAACGTAAACGATGGAACGAGCTGCGCCACCAGCTCCCAAGACCAGTGCCGTCCCACGCTTCACATGAAAACCTTCGCTCATTTCAAATAGGTCTCGGCTAAAACCAATTGCGTCGGTGTTCCCACCGGTCAGGCCGTTGTCCGATAAAAAGATCGTGTTTACAGCACCAATTATTCGAGCTTCTGGCGAAAGCTGGTCTAAAAATGGGATAACTGCCTGTTTGTAGGGAATGGTAACATTTATCCCGCCAATTTCTCCTGACCGTACTCGAGCAAATAAATCTAAAAAAAGTCCCTGGCTAATCTCACCGGGTGGAATGGGAAGTAACCGGTATTCCCCGGAGAGTCCCGTATGCTTTAATATTGCCTGGTGAAGCTGGGGAGACAAAGAATGGCCAAGGGGGAATCCGATTAATCCCAGTATGATTGGTTTGGCGGAATCAACTATCATCGCTTATCCTGACGGATGCGCCCAGGGTTTGCAGGTCCTTTATAAAATCAGGATAAGACTCGGAGATAATCCCGGCATTCTTGACCGTCACCGGATGTTCAGCCGCCAGGCCGCATATTGCGAGCGCCATTGCCAGACGGTGATCGTGATGTGGATCGACTGTCCCGCCTTTGAACGAAACAGGCCCACTTAATGAATAGCCATCGCTTCTTTCATCGATCTCGACCCCGATATTCCTAAATTCCTGAGCTAAAGACGAGATGCGATCTGACTCTTTTGTACGCAGCTCTTGGGCGTCGGTAACTGACGTTTCACCCTGCGCCGTTGCTGCAACAGAGGTGAAAGCTGGAAATTCGTCAATCATCCGAACGACCATTGATCCACTGATAGCGGTCGAATGTAAATCTTGATGTCCAACAGTAATTTCCCCACTGGCCTCTCCATATCGCACCTCTTTTTGATTAATACCAATCTCTGCACCCATATTGCAAAAGGCGTCCAACAATCCAGTTCTCGTAGGATTTAATCCCATGCCTTCGATTTGGACTTGAGAACCAGGGGCGATCAAAGCCCCGGCGATCAAAAATGCACCTGAGGAAATATCTCCAGGGATTGCCATTTCAAAAGCAGGTATTCTTGGTGGATAATCCAGACCCAAGCTGACCTTATGGATCATTTTCTGGCCTTCACTTGATGATTGAGCGGTTTTGACCGAAATGCCAAATCCACGTAACATCACCTCTGTATGATCGCGCGATGGACCTGGCTCTTGTATCGAACAAACCCCATCGGCAGCTAATGATGCTATGAGAAGCGTCGACTTGACCTGAGCGCTGGCAACTGGCATTGAATAGTCTATGGCCTTAAGCCTGTGGTGGGATGGGCGTGAACCGATAACAACCGGAGCGCCACCGCTCTGGGAAGCACTGATAGGAACCCCAATAACTTTTAGGGGAGTGACAATGCGCCCCATAGGGCGGTGCCGTAAACTTTCAGTCCCATCTAAGATAGCTGGGATGCCCGCCGCTGCTAATAATCCTGCAAGTAACCTTAAAGTGGTCGCAGAATTTCCACAATCGATAGGGTGGTTTGGAACATGTAATCCGCTAAACCCTTTTCCGTGGACGATTAATGTCGTTCCATCGCGCTCAAAAATGACACCGAGTGCTGCGAGCGCTTTGAGCATCACCTCGGTAACCCCTGCAAAAAGAAAATTATGAATGTGGCAATCACCATCTGCAACTGCTGCAAATAACGCCGCTCGGTGGGAGATCGATTTGTCTCCAGGGAGGGTGAGCTGACCTTTGAGAGGCCTCCCCGCTAAAACTGTCAGATTCATTGCAGCGTACGCCCCTTCATTACCTTAAGGTTAACGATCTGTTTGTTCTCGATTTCCGCCAAAGTTGACGCCATTTTGTCGTAATCCTCGAGGTCCAAATACTGTCTATATTCGGACAGATTATCCTGCAAACGGTCAATCGCCTTGATAATGTCGATGCGATTAGTCCTCAGGATATCCATCATCATCGATGCCGGTGTAGCTGCCAACCGAGTGGTGCTGATAAATCCCGGGCCTATTAACGCTGCGGCTTCTTCTGGCAGAGCCTGGATAAGTGCATTCGCGACCAGGAAAGGTAAATGGCTTGTAGCAGCCGTCCAGCGATCATGCGTTTTTGCGTCGATCCATACCGTTTGAGCACCTAATAATTTACACAATTGCTCAGCAAAGGTAACGGCCACCTCAGAAGTTCTTTTTAGTCTGACCAATGCAAATGGCGCTTCGTAGAAAATATCAGGGTCTGCATTAGATAAGGATAATTTTTCTTTGCCGCACATTGGATGACCGCCAATGGGATCAAAACGCCTCGGAAGCGATTCCATCACTTCTGTCACTTGACTTTTTGTCGATCCGATGTCTATTACTATCGCACCATGAGAAATCATCTGAGGCAATTCCTTGAGATACTGAATGATTACTCTTACCGGTGTAGCCAAAATGATGATATTTGCATCCGCCAAAGCCTCTTCTGGATTATCTGTGACCAGGTCGGCAATTCTCATTTCTTTTGCGAGATTTAAGGAATTCTTCATTATTATCCACGACGGCAAGTTTCTTACAATGACCTTTCAAAGCCAGGGCAAGAGAGCCCCCCATAAGTCCTAAACCAATGATCGTCATGTTCAGATCAGAAAAAAAAGGAACGTCTTCACTCATACAATAAGTATAAACTGTTAATGAATGACCTGGGGATGCTTCACCGCAGGCAGCTCAAGTGGCTCGTGTGTGGTTTGATTGCGACCTATGGCTTGAGCAATTGCCCGAGTGTCTTTTACCAATTGGGCAAATCGTTCCGGCTTGAGCGATTGAGCGCCATCTGACAAAGCTTCGCTTGGCGAAGGATGGACTTCGACGATCAACCCATCAGCACCTGCAGCAATTCCTGCCCGGGCCACTGCATTGACGTATTCCCAATGCCCGGTACTATGACTCGGATCGAGAATGACAGGTAGGTGGGTCAATGATTTCAGGACAGGTATTGCGTTGATATCGGTTGTGTTTCGGGTAGCTGTCTCAAACGTGCGGATGCCCCGTTCGCATAAAATCACCCGCTTGTTGCCATCAGATAAAATATATTCCGCAGCCATCAACAGCTCCTCAATAGTTGCACTCATCCCACGCTTGAGCAAAACCGGGTGATTACTCTCACCGGCTGCATGTAAGAGCGAGAAATTTTGCATGTTCCTGGCTCCAATTTGCAGCACATCAACCACCTGCTTGAGCAGGGGAACCTGGTTGACGGACATCACCTCTGACACGATTGGCAGTCCGGTCATTTCTTTAGCTTCCTGGAGTAGTTCAAGCCCTAAATCTCCCAATCCCTGGAAGGAATATGGGGAGGTCCTGGGTTTATAAATACCACCTCTCAAGGCATTAGCACCAGCTTCTTTCACTGCGAAAGCTGTTTCAAGGAATTGGCTGCGGTTTTCAACTGCGCACGAACCGGCGATAACGATTACGTCATTTCCACCGATCGAAACGCCATTAATTGGAAATACCGAATCCTGGGGAGAAAATTCTCTTGATGCCAATTTATACGGCCTTGAAATGGCTACTATTCGATCGACCCCGGGCAAATGCATGAATTGGTCCTTCTGGATAGGCCGGCCGTCGCCCACCAGGCCAATAACGGTCCGTTCAGTGCCCTGGGATAAATGAGCTCGTAAACCATTCGATTCGACCCGGCTAATTATTGTGCCTATCTGGTCGTTAGTAGCATCGTTTTTCATTATAATCATCATTGTCATATCTCCTGTATTACTAAATTATTCAACACCGATAGCGTTAATCGAGAGGTCATCCCCCTGCGAAATGATATCTGGTCGGAGCGCTTGCGCTTTGCCTAAGTAAATGTGACGGATTTCTTCCTGAGAATGATCTGTATTCCAATGGATCAGCACCCGGATACAAAATCGCAGACTTCCAATGACTGGTATCTCCTGAAAATTCATCAGGGGTACTTGTTGCCAGCCCATATCTCGGGCCGCTTTTGCTGGAAATACCGATGTTATGTCGGGAGTTACTGTAAAGAGGGCACTGGCGATATCGTCCAATTTAAGATCTGGATTAGCCTTCAATATTGCATCCAATAAATTTTGAGTGCTTTCTAAAACCTCTTTACAATCATCTCGATTGGCAGTAACCGCACCCCGTATACCTCTTAGCGCCATTTTTTTCTCCGAAAAGTAAATTAACAAAAAAATGCGAGGCCGAGGGCCTCGCATTTGGGTTTAACTTCTACTCTTTAACCCGTTAAGCGCTACCACCGGCAACCGGATTTCGGAGGCCGTAAAAGTAGCAATAAAAATAATAACGAGTCGTTTTTTGCATAACTTGTAATCATTATAAAGACACAAAAACTGAATGTCAAGCACTATTTCAGAAGAAATTTTATGAATATTTCTGGGTGATTTATCGGAATTTTAAAATCGTGGGATTCAAAACCATTTATAATAAGTGGCTATTATGGAGGATTTGATGAGTTCAGGAAATAGGTTTGTAAGCAATCCAAAACAAGCTTCCAGTCTGTCCATTTGGATCGCAATGATAACGATCTACATTGTTTGGGGATCGACTTATCTTGCAATCCGATTCGCGGTTGCTACCATCCCACCGTTCTATATGGCCTCTATCCGGTTCCTGGCAGCCGGCATAATTCTGTTTGCGTATCGCATATTCAAGGGAGATCCATGGCCAACCTGGAAAGAATGGCGCTCTGCGGCGATCATTGGCCTTTTTTTGCTGGTTTTGGGCAACGGAGGGGTCGTTTGGGCAGAGCAGCAAGTCCCTTCGAGCCTGGCAGCTTTATTAGTTGGGACTGTGCCGTTATGGATGATCATCATTAATGCAATCAAGCCAGGGGGCCGTTGGCCAAATCGTAAGGTTGTTCTTGGAGTTACCTTAGGCTTTGGTGGGATTGTTTTGTTATTTTGGCCGGCACAATCAGGCGGAGCAGAGCCATTCCAAATCACTGGCATCCTGGTACTGATGTTTTCAGCAATTTTCTGGGCATTCGGATCGCTGTACAGTCGTACAGCTGTGCTCCCTGCCTCACCGCTGCTCGGAACAGCAATGGAAATGCTTTCCGGAGGTACGGGTTTATTCCTGGCAGGAACCATGACCGGCGAAATGCAAACCATGAATAGCCAATTAATCACGAGCCAATCCATGTTTGGAGTCGGCTATCTCATCGTATTCGGTTCATTAATTGGATTTGCAGCCTATACCTGGGCGTTAAGAGCAGCTCCAATTTCACTGGTGTCGACCTATGCGTATGTCAACCCGGTTGTAGCTATTATCGTGGGATATCTGTTCGCCGGAGAGGTATTTTCAGTTAAAACATTGATCGCTGCAGCGATTATCCTGGGCTCGGTAATATTGATCACCTCTCCGTCACGTAAGAGGGTCGTTCCCGAAAGTATGACTGTTTTATCAGAAGGAAATGATTAATAAGGATATAATTTTGTTGTGTCTGAAAACAATATCCAACAAAAATCATTAAGCGAAAGTCTGGATCAGGTCGAAGTCTCTATCAGTAAACTTGGGAGGCTCTCCAAGATCCAGGCTGAAAATATCTTGTACAAGCTCGATGAAATTTACCAGCGTTTCGATGAATTGCATGCCCAGGGAGTGTCCCAATCTGGGGAAGAAGCTCAATTTGCCTATATTGGAGATATTTTAAAGAAGAATACCAGATCTTTCTTCAAAAATGTCGGTGGGATCCATCGATACATAGAATTAAGATACAAACGCCAACCGCAATCCGAAGTATGGTGGTGGTTCCTCGATGAATATCAATCAAAAAAGATAAAAGCACAACAGAAGCGAAGCCTGATAACCGGTGTGGTTATTGTCATCGTCGTTGCAGTCCTGTATGCAGGGTACCAATTATTCCTTGCTCCTGACCCGATTACCCAGGCAGAATTGACTTATGAAAGCAACGTCGAATCTCTTCTTTCGGCCGGAGATTATTCGACGGCTCTGGATACAGCCAACCAGGGTTTAACGATTGCGACCAATGACCCCACCCTAGTGATTTTAAAAGCCATCGCCCAATTGAAAATGGGAAATGCAACTGAAGCGAAATTGACCTTTTCCCAGGCAGAACAGATGCTTGGTAACCAGGAGACATTGTTGTTAGATAGAGCAATCACTTACATCCGAATTGGTGATTTCCAATCAGCATTAACCGATGCCCAGGATGCCATCAAGATCAACCCCCAATCGGCAGAAGCATATTTTTACCAGGCGACTGCTTATCAAAATCTGGGCCAGGATTCTGCCGCTTATCAATCGTTCGATACTGCTTCAACCCTGGCTGAAAATGAAGGAAATACTCAATTGGTTGCGACAATTCGCATCAATATGGCGCTCTTGCTACAACAATTGGATGTTCAAATCAGCACCCCGCAAACAACTGGTACGCCCTGAACCCGCTCTAATCATCTAAACGCCAATAAGCTCCTCCGCCTGCTTCACGTGCCATGAAGTGAAAATCGATCAGATCACGCCGTAATTGTGCCGTGTCCGCGTGGAAGGTTGCCAAGATTTCATTGACTTCTTTTTCACTATAACGTTTCTCACGCTGAAAAGCTCCGGCGACGTATTTCAAAATCACCTGGTGTTTTTTTAATTGAGCCGGAAATGCTCGGATACGACCTCCTGGTTCCAGGAATGTATCCAATACTTTTCGATCATAGGCTTCGAGATCGATGTTGTTCGATAACTTGGGCAGGGTCTCTCTTTTTAGTAGACTTTGTGCCATTTCATGGAGATGATCGATCTGCAATGAATAAATGTAATAGTGTCCATCAACCCGAGCGCTGACCAATCCTGCCTTTGCCAAACGAGCCAGGTGATGAGATGTGGTCGAAACACCTAACCCTAAAAGGGCAGCCAGCTGTTCAACTGTGTGAGGTTGTTGAGCCAATAAGCCAACTATTTTTAGCCTATTGCCATCCGCCAGGGCTTTAAAAAACTCCAAAATTGTTTCAGGCAAATAATCTGTTTCCATTTTATGACCCCAATCATAACGTTTCGATATATAGCATAATGTTATTATAATAATAAATATATATTTGTCAAGATGTATTCCATTTTGATTTGATTTATAATAAATCGCAAACCATTCCAAGACGAGGTGAGGATGATGAAGAGGGTAGGGTTCTTACTAAAAGTAAAACAAGATAAATTGGCCGAGTACAAAAAGCGGCACGAAGCGGTATGGCCAGAGATGTTGGAGGCTTTACGACGAACGGGGTGGAATAATTATTCACTTTTTATGCGCGAAGATGGGCTGTTATTTGGCTATTTCGAGACCCCTGATAGTTTTCAAACCGCCCTGGAAGGGATGAACCAGGAACAAATCAATGCAAAATGGCAGGATTACATGGCTCCAATTTTTGAGAATTTATCAGGACAACACGCCGATGAAAGTATGTTGGAACTCGAAGAAGTTTTTCACCTGGATTGAACGATTCACTAATTATAGCAAGGTAAAAAATCGATGCTTTCATCCAAAACCATTACATACGAACAAATAGCTAAAGTTATCGACCATTCATTACTGAAGCCTGAATTGACCGAACCAGAGGTGATTGCCGGCTGCGAATTGGCATTGAAATACCATGTGGCATCAGTATGTGTTAAACCTGCAGATGTAGCTCTAGCCGCCAGGTTACTGAAGGATACAGACGTAGCCGTCGGTACCGTGATCGGTTTCCCTCACGGACATTCTACTATGGCCATTAAAGTTGCCGAAGCAATGGATGCTATCCAAAACGGGGCTGTAGAGCTTGACATGGTGATCAATATTGGTGCACTCCGTTCTGGAAAGTACGAATACGTCAAAAATGAGATAAAGGCCGTTGTAAATGCAGCCCAGGGGAACGCTCTGGTGAAAGTAATTCTTGAGAATGCATATTTGGATGACAACCAGAAAGTCCAGGCATGCAAATTGGCTGAAGAGGCTGGAGCCAATTTCGTTAAAACATCAACAGGTTTTGCTCCGAGTGGGGCAACAGTTGCGGATATCGAGCTGATGCGCAATTCAGTCGGTCCACAGGTCCAGGTAAAGGCTGCACACGGAATTAGAACACTTCAAGCCTTGCTGGACGTGATCGACGCCGGCGCTACCCGCTGTGGTGCTACGGCAACAGCCATAATGCTCGAAGAATTTAAGCACCTCCATCCATGACGCTGTCGTGTGCTATTTGTAAATATTAACCCGGTCACTTGACCAATACAAAACCCTCCATCTGTCCAGTCGCGAATCACCACAAATGCCGGATGTACATGAAGGGATTTGCATTTACTATTTACAAGATAAAAAATGAGAACCCTTTCATTGATTGGAGCGCTTCAGTGATCAAGAATATTTTATGGGATGTCGATGGAACTTTATTTGATACTTATCCGGCAATCACATTTGCAATTAGCAAGTCGCTTAATGATTTAGGTGTCTCGATTGCATTGAACGTTATAGATGGGTTAACCAGGCAATCCATTGAACTTTGTTTTGAAACCTTATCTCAACGTTTTGGATTGGATATTGCTTTACTTCGACATAAGTTCCAGGCGGCTTACCAACCCATACCATTAGCTAATCAGCAGCCTTTCCCCGGTGTAAGTGATATATGTGGATTTGTCTGTGATCGACAAGGACTAAATATCGTCATAACTCACCGGAGTCCCAAATCAACCCTCGAATTATTAAAAGTACATACAATGGATCAGTACTTTACGGATATTTTCAGCAGTGAGCAAGGCTATCCGCGGAAACCTGATCCGAGGATGGTCCAGGTGGCAATTGATAAGTACCAACTCAACCCGACTCAGACATTAATGGTTGGAGACCGCCAGATAGATATTCAATCGGGGAAATCTGCAGGGGTTCAGACCTGTTTGTATGGAAAGGGGGATATGGACATTCTTCCGGATTATCGAATTGACCAATATAATCAATTATTTACGATACTAAAAACGTAATAAACAAATGGGTTTGCGCATAGTTAAATTTCGACTTGAAATTAGCCAGAATTCACTCGTTAGTTTTGCTCGAATTGAATATGTCTTCGTATCCGCGATCGAGTTCGTCGTTGGAAAGGTGCGCATAGCGTTGAGTTACGGCGATATTTTTATGCCTGGCCAGCTCCTGGGCTAACTTCAGGTTGCCAGAGGCACGTAAGACCGTAGTGACAAAATAGTGGCGAAAAGAGTGAGGAGTAATAGTTCCCAGGGAATCTTCACCCAGGCATTCGACAACTCGTTCAGAAACAATATTCCTTCCAGTCGTGGTTGTGATTGTTTTTATTTTGTTACCGGCGCCACGATCGTGTCGGGCAAATAAAGGAAGCGCACTGAGGGGACGTCCAGACGCACCGTCCAATGCAGATCGGGCTGTAAGATAATCCTTGATAGCTGCAATTGACCTTTTTGAGAACCGGATGACAGCTTGTTTATTTCCTTTGCCGATGATGATGGCCTGGTATTCATACCAATCCACGTCGCCACGCCTTAATCCACAGGCTTCGTGGACACGCAATCCGGTATCTGCCAGGGTGATTAAGAAAGCCCGATCACGAAGGTTGCGCAGGCGTTCATCTTCGCTTTCAACTAATTTGGTTGAAAGGCTTTCAGCGAATTCAAGCACTTGTTCGATGGAATTTCTAGGAAATTGAGGCAGCCTTTGCCCCGGTCGCCGGGCACGCAGCTTGATCAATTGGCGAACCCTGGGTAGATTGATAGGAACGAGGTAATCCGCACATATAAACTCATAAAAGCCGGAAATAGCCGTCAGGTAAAGACGTTCTGTAGTAGCAGTGTTGTCCTTGAGGCTGACAATGACCCAGGTAATAACATCTTCGCTTAGTAGATTTATTGAAGTAGCTATAGGTTCAATTTTATGTTCCTTTAGAACCCTTAGGAAGACATTCATGCCATTACGATAAGTGCGAGCGGTGTTGGCGCTGCGGGCCTCAGCGATACGATCACAATAAGCCGTGATTGCATTTTCGATGGTTATCGACAATTGCTCGTTAGCTTCTAAGGCCATGGTGCCATTGTATCATAAATTTAGACCATGCTTTTGATAATGATACTTATCGAAAGCATGAAGTTGATAAAGGCTATTTGTGGCGATTCAACTCTTTGTACGCCCCTACCCAAGGAGTCCCCAGGCGGTTTCGGTCGGAGACTTGGATAGCCATCAATTTCTGAGCAATCTGCGATGAGGTCACTGCTACTCCCGCCCAATCTTCATTCAATAAAGCTTGCTGCATCGCATTGCCCAATCTTTCTGTCCAGACCCATTCCATACGAAAACGGTCTGCTTTGACCCAATAACCCCTTTTTTCCCATGCAGTTACAGAAGTTTCAATCGTTTGTGAAATATCGTGCAAAGCTATAGAAATAAATGCTGCCAGGTCCCTGCTTTTCTCATCAGGTTCGCTTTGTTTCATCAACTCACGGATCGAGAGGACGATTTGTTTTGTAAGGCGGGTACGTTCTTTACCAGAACCCTCAGGATTAATGATCCTGCTCAATTGATATTCCTCCAAATTGTTAACATAGTTCTTACAACCCTTCATTATAATATCGAAATGCGGCGGCATTCATTGACGCTATACCTGCTCTCGCTTATAATTCGCACCACGCCGGGGAAGTGCTGGAATTGGCAGACAGGCATGACTTAGGATCATGTGTGGCAACACGTGCGGGTTCAAGTCCCGCCTTCCCCACAGGTGGAAAACCATAACGGAAGTACAAGGATAAAGAAATTGAAGATTGAAGCTCAACCCCGTGAAGACCAGCAAGTGATGTTAACTGTCGAATTCGAGCCCGAGGTATACAATAAATTCAAACGTCAGGCTGCCAGAAAAATATCCCAAGAGTCAAAAGTCCCTGGATTTAGACCCGGGAAAGCTCCTTTCGAAGTCATTCGACGTCTATTTGGGGATAGAGCGATTGAAAACCAGGCAGTTGACCTGTTAATCGATAAGGAATATCCGGAAATTATTAAGCAGGCAGATCTTCAGCCATCTGGCCCCGGATCACTGCAAAACGTTGAAACTACCGATATCATCAAGTTGGAATTGCTGGTACCGCTCCAACCTGAAATCGACCTGGGTGATTATCGTTCAGTCCGATTGGATTACAAACCAGAAGCTGTTCCGGAAGAAGAAGTCGATAAGTATATCGAACGACTCCGAAATAGTTATGCAAGTGTCGAACCCGTTGAACGACCAATTGAAGAAACTGACCTGGTCTACTTAACGATAAGCGGTCACCTTACGTCACCAGCTGAAGGCGAAAATCCAGAAGTATTCGTGCAGACGCCTCAACAAGTCATCGTCCAATCTGAGGACCAGCAGAAACCAGAAGAATGGCCTTTTGTTGGATTTACCCGGCAGTTAATTGGTCTATCTGCTGGAGACGAGAAGACGATCGCCCACAGTTTTCCGGATGATGCCAAAGAAGAGAATCTTCGTGGGCGTGAAGTAGAATTCCACATTCACATCGAATCGGTCAAGGCAATGAAATTGCCTGATCTATCCGATGAGTTTGCCCAGACGGTCGGTGAGTACGACACCGTTGATGCCCTGCGGAGTTCCATTACCGAACGTATGGAACACAATGCTCAACATCAGTACGAAGAGGATTTCATAACCAAAGTTATCGATCAGATACGCGAACAGGCTTCTCTGAAATATCCTCCACACCTTCTCGATAACGAAATCAACCAGATGCTGGAACGGCTCGATAGAGACCTGGCTCAACAGAAACTTGATCTCGAAACTTATTTGAAAATCCGGAAGCTTGATAAAGCCGCACTTATTGAGCAGGATATAAAACCCGCCGCGTTGTTGAGGTTAGAGCGTTCGTTAGTAATGGACGAGGTTGCTCGGCTCGAGAAGCTGCAACTCGATCCAAAAATGGTCGAAAATGAAATCACCGAAACGGTAAATGCCATGGAAATGTCTGGCGAGTTTAAGAAGACTCGTAAAGGCGTATCGAACGAACAGTTGGCCGATGCGGTAGCTTATGAAGCTGCTTCGAGGTTAATGAGCCGTCAAACCATGGATCGCCTAAGGGAAATTGCTACCGGTTCTGCCGAACAACCTGCTGACATAAATGTTGAAAACCCAGAAGCACCTGCCGGACCAAATGAAAATGAAGTCGTTGCAGTCCAGGCTGGTGAACCTTTAGAGGACGTTTCACCTTCGGCTGAAGAAGCATTACCTGATCAACCGAAACCTGATGAAGATTTGACCATGAATGCGGAGGTCTCTTCTGAACCCACCAGGGATGAAGAAATTGTATCTCCCGAAGCTGCCGAGGAAGAGCTGTCAGACCAGTCCGAGGCAGATAGCCTAAATAATTAGTGTTAATTAGAGTACAGGAGTAAAAAAATGTTTAATCCCGATATTACCTCGGTCATCCCGATGGTTATCGAATCGACCGGTCGCGGCGAACGCGCGTACGATATTTTTTCGTTGCTACTGAAAGAACGCATCGTTTTCGTGGGGACACCCATTGATGACCAGGTTGCTAATGTAATCGTAGCCCAATTATTATTCTTAAGTCGTGAAGATCCGGAAAAAGGGATACAGATGTACATTAATTCTCCCGGCGGTCAGGTATATTCTGGACTCGCTATTTACGACACGATGCAGATGATTCCTAATAAAATCAGCACAGTTGCAGTAGGGTTCACAGCATCATTTGGTACCGTTCTCTTAGCAGCTGGTGAAAAAGGGCAGCGTTATGCCCTCCCCCACGCGACCATCCATATGCATCAACCGATGGGTGGGGCTCAAGGTCAGGCGTCTGATATCGAAATCCATGCGCGTGAAATCCTCCGCCTCAAAGCAAGGCTAAACGAAATCCTAGCAGACCGTACAGGTCAACCGATCGAAACAATCGAGCATGATACAGAACGTGATTTCTTCTTACATGCTCAACAAGCAGTCGAATACGGACTGGTCGATCAGGTGCTAGTAGCGCCAGATAAATAAAAGAATTTGACAATTTCTTGAAGTAAATATTCAAAAGGGATGCGATCGGATAGCTGACCTGGCAGCAGGTGTAAGGCTATCCGATCTGTTTTATGAGGTGATCGATGATTTTAGAGAAATTCCCCGGCATAAAAGGTGTTATCCTGGATATGGATGGCGTCTTGTGGAAAGACACCCAACCGATTGGAAATTTGCCAGTAATATTTTCACGGTTAGACGACTTAGGCTTGAAAGTCACCCTGGCAACTAATAATTCAACCAGAACAGTTGAAGAATATCTTGATAAATTAAGATTATTTGGAGTAAGATTGGAACCATGGCAAATCGTGACTTCAGCTGAGGCAACCGGATATCTCTTGCAAAAAAAGTATCCAGGCCGTCGGTTTGTTTACGTCATTGGTGCTGATAGTTTGAAACGAGTCCTGGAAAAATACGGTTTTGAAGCGGTTGAATATTCAGAAAGCCTGAATAATGAGAATACTGTGGTTGTGGCTGGGATGGATCGGATGTTGACTTATGAAAAACTTCGCCACGCAACTTTATTAATTCGCCAAGGAATCCCCTTTATCGGAACGAACCCCGACCGGACCTTCCCCACGCCTGAAGGATTGGTTCCAGGATCAGGCGCGATTTTGACCGCGATCGAATCTGCAACTGACGTCAGAGCTGTGCTGGCAGGCAAACCGGAATCTCCTATGTTTGCACTGGCGATTGAACGGATCGGCGTGACCGCTCAAGAGGTGCTATGCATCGGAGACCGTCTCGAAACCGATATCGCTGGTGGGCAAAATATCGGATGCAAGACCGTATTGGTGCTGTCTGGGGTTACAAGCGCACTAGCCGCGCAGGCATGGACCCCAGCTCCTGATGCAATCACCCCTGACCTTTCCACTTTACTCAATATCTAGATTTTAAGTGAAACCAGATGGCATTTGAGACTTCCTTAATTTATGACCTGGATTATTCGGATTTAGAAGGACTTTTAGCTAATTGGGGCGAACCTCCTTATCGCACTTCTCAAATCTGGCGAGGTCTATACGCAAATTTCTGGAATCGCGTCGATCAATTTACCAATCTTCCTGCTCAAATCAGGCAGCGGTTATCCGACAATTTCCTTTTTGAATCCCTTAATCCGGTCCGGTCGATCGAATCAGGCGACAACTCAACGCGGAAAATACTTTTTAGTTTACAAGACAACCTTGCCATCGAAACCGTTCTGATGTTATACAATGAACGTAAAACACTATGCATTTCCAGCCAGGTTGGATGTGCAATGGGCTGTGTTTTTTGTGCTACCGGTCAGATGGGATATAAACGAAATTTATCGAGCGGAGAGATCGTCGAACAGGTTCTTTACTTCGCCAGGGAATTGAAAAAACACAATGGACGGGTCACCAATATAGTCGTGATGGGAATGGGCGAGCCTTTCCATAATTATGACGCTACGATTAATGCAATCGATCGTCTCAACCACCCGGAAGGTTTTAATCTAGGCGCACGGCATTTTACAATTTCCACTGTCGGATTGGTACCCAAGATCCGTCAATTTGCAGATGAAAAACGTCAGACCAACCTGGCGATTAGTTTACACGCTGCCAACGACACCCTTCGCCAGACATTGCTCCCGATAAGCAAGAAATACCCTCTCGATCAATTGATCCAGGCCTGCCGGTATTATGTCGAACAGACCAACCGGAGGATCACGTTCGAATGGGCGCTTATCCAGGGGGTGAATGATAACGTGGAAGACGCTCGCCAGTTAGCTCAAATTGTTAAAGGTTTATTGTGTCACGTCAATGTTATTCCCCTGAACCCAACCACTAAATATGAAGGTCAAGCTACAACCCGCCAGAGGGTTGAGGATTTTCGTACGGAATTAGAAAAATACGGGATTCCCTGTACGATCCGGGTGCGCAGAGGGATTGAAATCCAGGCTGGCTGCGGCCAATTGGCCAGCCGTGGCAATTAATGATATTACTCAACATGTTATAATTCCAAACCATGGTTGATTTTCTAAATAAATGGAAAGATGGACTTTCGCGCACTCGTAAGGTGACCTTCGGGCGGATCGCTAATCTATTGGGAACAAGCGAAATCGACGAAAACACCTGGGATCAACTGGAAGCAATCCTGGTGCAAGCCGACCTCGGTATGGCCACCACCCAGGAAATTCTGAAATCCATGAAGAAAACCGTTATTGATGATGGTCTGGCTCGGTCAGTTGAATTACAAGATGCTTTGCGAATTGAGCTGATTTCCAGGCTGGATAAAGCCCCAAACCTTGTTTTCACCCAAAGACCAGCAGTGATCCTCATGGTGGGCGTCAATGGTTCAGGCAAGACAACCACCATCGCAAAACTTGGAAAAGTGTTTGCCTCGCAAGGAAAGCAGGTATTGTTGGTGGCGGCAGATACCTACCGGGCTGCTGCAGTTGATCAATTGCAGGTCTGGGGAGACCGGTTAAAATTACCAGTCATCGCCGGACAGCCGAATGGCGATCCTGGTGCGGTTGCTTTTGACGGTATCCAAGCAGGGTTGGCCCGAAATGCTGATTTTGTGTTGATTGACACTGCAGGCAGGCTGCACACCCGCTACAACTTGATGGAAGAGTTGAAAAAAGTATACCGAGTTGTTAGTAAAGCCCTTCCTGGCGCACCACATGCAATCTGGCTGGTTTTGGATGCAACCACCGGGCAGAACGCCTTACAACAAGCTCAGGCATTTAAAAATGCGGTAAATGTCAATGGTGTTATCCTGGCAAAACTAGATTTATCGGCAAAAGGCGGTATGGCTTTTGCCATCAAAAAGCAGTTAGAGCTGCCAATTATATTCGCAGGATTAGGTGAAAAACTGGAAGACCTTGAACCCTTTGATCCAGCTGCATTCGTTGATGGAATTCTAGAAGTTAACCAATAACTTTCAATTTGGAGGACACATGCAAGATCTATCTTCACGTATCGAAGCCCTGACAAGTAAAGTGGATGATTTACAGGTGCATCTTTGACTTACCAGGAAAAGAAAAAAAATTAAAAGAAACTCGAGGAAAAATCTCAGGATCCAGACCTGTGGAACGATAGGCAAGAAGCTCAATCGACTATGCGAGGGCTGTTCTGAATTACAAGATGAAATAAATTATTGGCAAAGTCTCGAAAAAAGATTAAAAGACGCCCAAGAGCTTGCAGAATTAAATGATGAAGGTATTTTTGAAGAGCTTGACAACGAGGTCAAATCTCTCGAAGGTGAGGTATCTGCCCGTGAATTGACCACATTATTGTCAGGCCCCTATGATAAGGGGAATGCCCTTTTAACAATCAGTTCAGGGGCCGGTGGAACAGATTCCCAGGATTGGGCTGCGATGCTGGAGCGGATGTATCTTCGATGGGCGGAGCGGCGCAATTTTGAAACAGAAATCCTCGATATTGCTGAAGGTGAAGAAGCTGGAATAAAAAGCGTCACCATTGCAGTAAATGGCCGCAACGCCTATGGTTATTTGCACCCTGAAAAAGGCGTCCATCGCCTGGTGCGATTATCACCGTTTGATGCAGCTCATCGCCGCCATACCTCGTTTGCCCAAGTAGAGGTCCTTCCAGAAGTAGGTGATGACGACAGCATCGAAATTAGCCCAGATGAGATACGGATTGATATTTATAAATCATCCGGGGCTGGTGGGCAGAACGTTCAAAAGAATGCAACGGCTATCCGCATAACTCATCTACCAACCGGCCTGGTTGTTACCTGTCAAAATGAAAGATCTCAAATGCAAAACCGCGAAAATGCCTTGCGGGTATTAAAGGCTCGCCTTTTGGAAATAAAAAGACAGGAGCAAGAAAAACAATTGGCTCAGTTACGTGGTGATTTTGTAAAAACGGAATGGGGCAGCCAGATTAGATCTTACGTCTTGCACCCTTATCAAATGGTTAAAGATCATCGCTCTGAATATGAAGCCGGCAATGCTCAAGGTGTCCTCGATGGAGATATCGATGGATTTATTGAGGCCTATTTGCGGATGCCGACGGCGATGAAGGGTTAAAAACGAGAAAACTATAAATTAACAATAAAAGGGCCTTATTAGCTGAAAGTTTTTTTCGCCTTTTACATCTAATAAGCGCCCTTACGTCAGAATTTAAGTGGGCTTAATCCAAGATTTTGGCAAGGTCCAATAATTTTAAGTCCAACTGTTTTTTATTTGCTACGACTTCAGCCAGAGGTGTGGTTTTGATTTCATCTTTTCGTAATCCCACCAGAACCCCATGCTGATCCATTGCGAGGCATTCAGTTGCGGCAGCGCCCATACGGCTGGCCAGGATCCTATCAAAGGCACCCGGAGTTCCCCCCCTTTGGATATGGCCAAGGGTTGTAATCCTGAGATCGAAACCGAGGCGGTCACGATGTTCATTAAAATAGATAGAGAGATTCTCAGCGTTATAGTGGGCGCCTTCTGCGACGACGACGATGGCATGAGTTTTTCCACGTTCATAAGCACTACGCAGTTTTTGGGCCAGTTCTTCGACATCGGTTTCAAATTCTGGAATGATGATATGTTCAGCTCCACCGGCGATACCTGCCATTAATGCAAGGTATCCACAATTCCGACCCATTACTTCAATAATGAAGGCACGTTGGTGAGAAGATGCGGTCACCTTGAGCCTATCGATCGCTTCCAGTGCGATGTTTAGTGCAGTATCAACCCCGATCGTCATATCGGAACCGAATAGATCATTGTCAATGGTAGATGCGATACCGATCACTGGAAAACCTAGTTTTGATAAGGCATTTGCACCGGTTTGAGAACCATTACCGCCGATAACAACCAGGGCGTCAATCCCTTTCTGCCTGAGATTTCTCAATGCCCGTAGCTGGCCATCTTCGGTTTTAAATTCAAGGCAACGAGCGCTGCCAAGGATGGTCCCACCCTTTTGGATGATCCCACCAACATCCCGTGTTCCTAAAGGTACGAAATTTGATGATATCAAACCATAATATCCCAGGTTAACGCCATACATTTCAAAACCTCTACCAACTCCTGTACGAACTACGGCCCTGATAGCCGCATTCATCCCTGGGGCGTCCCCCCCGCTCGTTAGAACAGCCACTCTTCGCATCGAGTCCTCCAAGATTTCTAGATCAGGAAAAAGTAAATGAAAAATTAATCATACCAAAGATATATTACCACATGCAAATAATTTAGCTGTTGATTTTCCTGAAATTAAATGGTGAAAAGTACGCGATTTGTAAAGAATATTGATACAATTTATTGATCAAACCCGTTTATTCTCAGGTCGAAAACCTGATTTTTCGTTTCGGAGGTTTAAGAATGATTGAGGGAACAGTATATATCCCCGTTAAGACGCTAGAAAATTTTATGAGAGATGTTTTCACATCGTTAGGTGTCCCAGAAGAAGATTCCAGGATTGCTGCAGAAGTGTTGATCACTTCCGATTTGCGAGGAATTGAATTACACGGGATTGGCCGGTTGAGCATGTATTACGAACGGTTGAAAAAAGGCACACACCTTCCGGTAACCAATTTTGGAATTGTTAGGGAGAGCCCGGCAACAGCAGTAGTCAATGGAAATCATGGTGTTGGCCAGGTGATCGGTGTACGCGCAATGCAGCTCGCAATTGACAAAGCCAAAACCTATGGGATGGGGTCGGTTGCAGTTCGAAACTCAACCCATTTTGGAATTGACGGTTATTATCCGTTGATGGCAGTAAAAGCGGGGATGATCGGGATGAGTTTCACCAACGCACGACCTTCTATCGCGCCTACATTTGGTGTCCAGCCCATGTTAGGGACAAATCCGGTCGCGTTCGGAGCACCAACGGATGAAGAATTCCCGTTTTTATTTGATGCGGCTACTTCTATTTCCCAGCGTGGAAAAATAGAAGTTTTATCCCGAGAGGAAAAACCAACCCCACCTGGTTGGGCCATCAACCAGGAAGGTTCAGCTGTAATGGATAGCGACCAAATCCTTCGCGATTTGCAAACCGGGAAAAACGCATTGCTACCGCTAGGCGGCATTGGAGAAATGTTGGGAGGTCATAAGGGTTATGGCCTGGCAACCATGGTCGAAATCTTGTCCGCTTCACTCCAAGGCGGAAGCTTCCTATATGGATTGACCGGATTTGACAAAAACCACAATCCTTCTCATTTTAAAGTAGGCCATTTCTTCCTGGCAATTAATATCGAAAGTTTCACCGATCTAGATGAATTTAAGAAAACTACCGGTGACATTCTGCGCCAATTGCGGCAATCTCAGAAGGATCCCCATCACGACCGAATATTTACGGCTGGTGAAAAGGAATATGAAAACGAAAAAAAGGTACGAAAATTCGGTGTTCCAGTCGTGCCAAACCTGCAGAAAGATATAAAAATGATTGCTGCTGATCTGGGCCTTACCCAATACAATTTTCCATTTTAATTTTTGAGGTTGGTCGAAACGTGGTTGCTTAACCTAGAATTCTGCATAAAGTGGATAAATGGTATGATATATATCAAAACGCATCAAGAAAAGACCTTATGTCAACCGAGATAAAAGCGTTATTATTTGATTTTGGCGGTGTGCTGGTCCGGACGGAAAATGATATTTTGCGAAAGGATTGGGAACAGAAACTTAATCTCACAGAAGGAGGCTTGTCAAAACTTGTCTTCGATTTGCAGGCAGCCGTTCAGGCTACAATCGGCTTGGCTCCCGAATTGGCGATTTGGGAAAACGTTGCATCAACCCTGGGACTGGATTCCGAAGAGCTAAAGCAACTGCGAGCGGATTTCTGGAAGAACGACTACCTCGATCAAGACCTGGTGAATTATATCAAATCGGTAAAAGATCGATTTACCACATGCATTATAAGCAACGCCTGGCCCGATGCCAGAGAATTATTTACAGATCATTTTCATCTGGGACCGCTTTTTGACCACATGATTATCTCAGCTGAAGTTGGCCTGGCGAAACCGGACCCACGAATTTACCACCACGCGGCAGATATGCTCCATCTTACAACTGGTGAAATGGTGTTTATTGATGATAATATTGATAATGTAACCAGCGCAAAGAACATCGGGATTAGAGCCATCCAGTATACAGGAACGCAAGAATTGCTCAAGATTTTGAAGATGATGATAGGTTGACATTTTTGGTAGCTGAAGACTGTCTGGATCGGTTTACAATGAGGTAACGCGATATGCGTATCGAAAATCTGCTCGATTCACTTCCAAAAAATTACGGTCTGGTGGACCGCGATTTGATCCTACGCGCATACCGGTTTGCCGAACAAGCTCATCTAGGCCAGAAAAGGGCTTCTGGAGAACCCTATATCACCCACTGCCTGGCAGTAGCTGAAATTCTGGCAGAAATGCGGGTCCCACCCGTTGTGATTATCGCTGGCGTTCTGCACGACACTGTCGAAGATACTAAGGTTACATTAGATTCCATCAAACAAGAATTTGGCGAGGAAGTTGCCAAATTAGTAGATGGTGTTACGAAACTCACCAACCTGCCACGTGTATCTCGCGACGACCAACACGCAGAAGAGATCGAAGTTGAAGAGCGTGAAAGGGTTGACCAACGCGGTCACCCGATCTCAGACGATGGGCGTGATCCACTACTCAAGAGCAGAAAACGAGACCTTACTTCTGAGACGCTTCGCAAAACCTTTCTGGCCATGGGGGAAGACGTCAGGGTCGTTCTAATCAAACTTGCCGACCGTCTGCACAATATGCGGACACTTGGTTACATGCCTGAACAAAAACGCCGCAGGATAGCCCAGGAAACACTGGATATTTTTGCCCCATTGGCAAACCGTCTGGGAATCTGGCAAATCAAATGGGAATTAGAAGACCTTGCGTTCCGATACGTTAACCCCGAAAAATATAAAGAAATTGCCGAAAACCTGTCGGAACGGCGCGTGGATCGTGAACAGCAAATCAAGCAGATAATCCGCCATTTACAAGAGATTCTGACCCAGGCAAGCATTCAAGATGAGATATCAGGCAGACCGAAGCATATTTATTCGATCTATCGGAAAATGCTCGATAAGGGTAAATCGTTTGAGATGGTCCGGGACCTGCGCGGCGTTCGCTTGATTGTCCCGGACATTCCATCCTGCTACGCCGCTCTAGGTGTGATCCATACCCATTGGCGACCGATTCAGCATGAATTTGACGATTACATCGCCGCTCCGAAGGATAATTTCTACCAATCCATACACACTGCAGTCATTTATGACGACGGGAAACCGCTTGAAATCCAAATCCGGACATCGGAAATGGATCAAAACGCTGAGTACGGTATCGCTGCACATTGGCGCTATAAAGAAGGCACTCCTAGAGACGTAGAATATGAGCAAAGGGTCAATTGGCTGCGACGCCTGATGGATTGGCGCCAGGATGTGGAAGATGCCGCCGAATTCGTCGACGGGATGAAAACGGATGTCTTTCAAGATCGGGTATATGTCTTTACCCCCAGGGGAGACATCATCGACCTACCCACCGGATCGACCCCAATCGACTTTGCCTATCACGTCCATACTGAGATCGGTCATCGCTGCCGCGGCGCTAAGGTAAATGGGCGGTTAGTCACACTCGACTATACGCTCAAGACCGGCGATCAGGTCGAGATCTTGACCGCAAAACAAGGCGGTCCGAGCCGTGATTGGCTGAATACAAACCTGGGGTTGGTGGTTACGCAGCGTGCCAGGACAAAAATAAAGCAGTGGTTCAAATTGCAGGATCGTGAACAAAACCTGGCGCAAGGCAAGATGATTTTAGATCGTGAGTTCAAGCGCCTGGGATTCAATTTCGATCCAGATCAAATCACAAGAGACATGGATTACCGCTCAGTCGAGGATTTATACGTCGCCCTCGGTTGTGGAGATGTGTCTATTGGTCGTATCATCAACCGGCTCTCCGAGTCGGACAAAGAAAAGATTGATGCTCTTTTCAGTACCAAGGCACCGACAGAAAGTAAACCATCTGCCGATAACATCACAGTCCTGGGCTTGAAAGGCATATTGACCTCTATCGCTCATTGTTGCAATCCGGTTCCGGGGGACCCGATCATTGGATACATTACCAGAGGTCGAGGTGCAACGATCCACCGCCAAGATTGTCCGAATATCTTGAGATTAAAAGATCACGAACGGATCGTGAAAGTGACCTGGGGAGAACCACAGAAAACGTACCCGGTTTCGGTCCACGTTAAAGCGTACGACCGGCAAGGTTTGATGGTTGATATTTCCAATATTTTGACAAATGAAGGCATAAATATCCTTGACGTCGATGTTAAAGTGAACCATAATCTAGCATCGATCAACCTGATCGTTGAAGTCGGCGATATCGCCCAACTAAGCAGAGTATTGACACGGATCGAGAACTTGCCGAATATCATGGAAGCTCATCGCCTGCATCCTGGTTAGTCAGTGGTATAATACCGCTTCGTCCTTAGGAGGAGCTAAAGAGGAAGGTTGGAAAGTATTATCGTGCCAGGATTGATTTCAGTTGAGGAAGCTCAGCGACGCTTGGTGGGCGGCTTGGACCCGGTAGGTTTCACCGAGGTCAGTCTGGAACATAGTCATGGCTTAGTTCTATCCAAAAACATCTTATCCCCTATGGATCTACCGCCATTCGACAATTCTCAAATGGATGGTTTCGCGGTGATATCGGGGGATATAGTCAGTGCATCTGAAGAACACCCAACCACACTTAAAGTGATCGGTGATATCCCGGCCGGAACTGACGCCCAAATTACTTTAAAATCTGGCGAAGCAGCCCGGATAACGACCGGCGCACCGCTGCCTTTTGGAGCAGATCTGGTCATCCCGGTCGAAGATACCGACCAGGCAACCAGTACCACAGCTTACTTACCCGATACAGTGCGAATATTTCAAGCCAGTAACCCTGGTACTTTTATCCGGCCGTCAGGTCAGGATATCAAAAAGCACCAGCAGGTTTTATCTGCCGGCAATCGCATGAGAGCTCAAGACGTCGGACTTTTGGCCATGTTGGGGATTTCAAAAGTTCCGGTCTTTAGAAAACCTAAGGTTGCATTGCTTTCATCAGGCGACGAGCTTGTTGCAATCGATGAACAGCTTTCGCCTGGGAAGATCCACGATGCAAACTCTTACATGCTTCAGGCGTTACTAGAACGTCATCACGCGGAAGTGATCCACCTCGGGATCGCTTCAGATAATACCAAATCGATTCAAACATGCCTGGATAATGCTGTTACAGGCGGGGCAGACCTGATTCTGACTTCGGCAGGGGTCAGTGTAGGTGCATTCGATTTCGTCCGGACCGTCATTGAAACCTTTGGCAAAATTGAGTTCTGGCGCGTAAATATCCGACCGGGAAAACCGATCGCGTTTGGCAACTATAAAAATCTTCCGATCATCGGCCTTCCCGGTAACCCGGTTTCTGCTTATATCGGATTTGAGGTCTTTGTTCGACTTGTCCTCGAAAAATTGGCAGGAATTCGACTTTCTAACACTTTACATACCTTTGCTAGTCTGGCAGGGCCAGTTGAATCTGATGGACGCGAGAGTTATCTACGCTGTCAGGTGACAGATAAAAACGGCGAATTAGTTGCGGAATTGACCGAAAGTCACCAAGGATCAGGTAATTTATTATCTCTGGTGCAAGCAAATGCTTTACTCATTGTCCCATCTGGGGTAAAATCGCTCCCTGCCGGAAGCGTGGTAGAAGTACGATTATTTGATGTGTGAAAAGTATGTTTTTAAATAAGCGGCTGCCTCTGGCCAGTTTCTTGCTGGCATTTTTAGGCTTTATCGATTCAAGTTACCTTTTATGGATTAAATTCAGCCAGAACCAATCCTTGTGCTTTATTGGAGTTGGCGATTGCATCACCGTTAACAGTAGCAAATATTCCGAATGGTTCGGAATCCCGGTCGCCGTAATTGGCATGACTGGATATCTGGTCTTTTTATTGCTGATTTTTTTCGAACAGAAGAATGATTTTTTGCAATCAAACGGTTTACTGCTTCAGTTTGGCGTAACCTTGATTGGTATCATATTCTCTGCATATCTCACATACATTGAAGTTGCAGTTCTGAGAACCATTTGTCCATTTTGTGTAATTTCGGCAATTATCATGACCTCAATTTTCGCCCTAACTATCGCCCGCCTGATTCGTAATCAGGTTATTTAAATCCCTGGTGAGGAGACTTATTATGCCCCGAATTAGATGTCACTATCTAGATTGCGTTTTTCTTGACGATGGCTATTGCAGTGCTGCCGCAGTAGAGATTGACCCTGATGCCGGATGTATGACTTTCTCGCCTTCAGCAGAATCAAATGTTGAGGATGATTGGGAAGAAGAGGAAGAGATGGACGAATGGGAAGATCTGGAAGGAGAAGAAGAAGAGGATGATGATGCATGGGCTGATGAAGACGAAGAAGAATACTGACTTTGTCCCAGCCTGTTGACAAACCACCCTGGATTGAAATTTCCGGGGTTATCAATTGATCAAAGTAACTTTATACCCATCGATTATCAAATACCATCAGAAAATCAATTTTAGAGGGAAAAAACCAGAATGACGGATTCTAAGGTCAGATTTTTACCATTTAATGCAATCAATATCTTCATGCGTCCTGACTACCAGGTAAAAGTTATTAAACAGGTTTGCATTTCGGCCCCAACGCTTTCGGATGAGATTAAGAAAAAATTCAATGCCTTTACCCGAAAATATATTTCTGTGCCTGGTTTTAGAAACAGCGCCCTGGCTCCCGTGGGTTTACGGACCACCCCATATATATCGGCATTCGAAAAAAAACCGGAACTGGCAGCGTTCACCTTAGACTTATGGTTCCGGCTAAATCAATCGCTAGCGGAGAAAGTTTAACGATCTCCTGAAGGCTAGAAATTGGGAGTTATTACCACTCGATATTGACCGGACTAAATTGCCAGGTTTCTTGATTAATTGGCCGAAGGATGAAGATTTTGAATTAATTAACCAAGCCTACAAAGTGATGTATCCGGACGACCCAGCAACTGATGACGATATCAGCTTGATGGCAGTCTGGTTGAGCGGTCGTTTGCCATACGAACAGGATGAGGAAGAACCGGAATGATAGGATTTTTTTGGGGTTATAATTGAACAGGCATGTCCTTTGTATTCCGTGAATTGACATATTATGAATATGGAGTCTAATGGTGAATGACAACCCTGAAACACTAGGTAAAACCACCATCGCACCGGATGTCTTGCTTACTATTGCCAGGTTGACAGCGCTTAGTACGACTGGTGTAAATCGGTTAAGCACCATATCCGGCGGGGTAAATCGGCTTTTCAAACGAGGCGAGAATGAAGGTGTGAGAATATTGGTGGAGAATAATACTGTTTATGCTGACATTTACGTTATATTGAACAAAGACGTCAACGTCCGTGATGTCAGCCGATTGATTCAGTCACAGGTAGCCCGGGCAATTTCCGAGATGGTCGGGATGGAAGTGGGTCGGGTCAATATTCATATCGAGGATATCGATTACAACTCAATACCAGAAGCATAGCCGATGAAATTACGTACCAAGGCACGTGGGATAGCCTTGCAAGCACTTTACGAAATAGATTTAACTGGCCATAAACCCTCGCAAGTTCTCGAGGAGCGATTGGTAGATAATCCTATGGATGAGGATTTGGCTGATTTCTCTCGCCAAATTACCCTTGGAGTGCTTTCTCTGGTCGAACCACTCGACAACTTTATCTCCCAGCACGCTCCCGAATGGCCTCTCGACCAGGTTGCCATTGTCGATCGAAATATCCTCCGGATTGCATTGTGGGAATTTGCGGTTCAAGGGATTACACCAATAAAGGTCGCAATAAATGAAGCGATTGAACTGGCAAAAATGTATGGGTCGGACAGCACGCCTCGTTTCGTTAATGGCGTGTTAGGCAGCCTTGCAGTAAGAGAAAATGAAATTCGCCAAACTTTTGGACCGATGCGGAGATTAGGAGCTTGAGCAACCAGGCTCCTAGCTAATTAATGGGTATAGCTCGAGCAAATCCACTTTTGCACATTTCTTGCACGATATAGATTTAAAATTACGCTGCAAAAATCCATTTTCAATGTCATTTTTGAGGAAGGGAATGAGAATAAACATTGCGGGCTGCATAAATCGTCAAAAAAGTCGGAACACAACTTTCACCTTTGCTTTAATATCGATCCTCATTTTAACCGGCTGCAGCCCTCTATTTGATAATTCACCCACGGAAACCTCGAGTTCACCGACAATCGAGCCAACGCCTACGTCACTTCCTGTTTCTGAAGCTGTCGTAACTTTCAACGTTTCGATTCCTCAAAGCACGAACCAATCAACGAGTATTTATATTGACATTCTTGATGAGGTAACCGGCCTGGCTTTGAATCCGGCTCGTTATCGAATGGATGCCATTGACCCGCAGCATTTTTCAATCCAACTACCTATTAAACTGGGTGAAATCGTTAAATATCGATATGTTCGCGGCGGTGATATCCCCGCGATAGAATATACCTCAGCCGGTAAACAGGTCAGGTATAGACTGTTGAATGTTTCTGCACCGATGGTCGTAGATGATATTGTTAGTGGCTGGATCGACCAACGATACTCTAATCCAAGTGGGAGAATCACCGGCACCGTTATTGATGTGACTAATCAATCGCCGATTGCAAATGTTTTGGTCTGTGCGGGCGGCCTGCAAACCTTGACCAGCTCCGATGGATCTTTTGTTTTGGAAGGCCTTCCACCTGGAGTAAATAACCTGGTGGCTATGACTGTAGATGGCTCATTCACAATTTTTCAGCAAGGCGCAAATATCGTGGCTGGATCTTCGACTCCAGCAGTAATCCAAATGACGCCAACAAAAATGGTGTCGATTACATTTACGGTTACTATCCCTCCCGAAATTCTAGGTGTACCGGTACGTCTGGCCGGTGATTTGTATTCTTTGGGAAACACGTTTTCTGATTTATCAGGTGGTGTGAGTGTTATTGCATCACGAATGCCAGTGATGACGCCCTTACCTGACGGTAGACAATCCATTACACTTATTCTCCCTGCAGGCACAGATCTTCATTACAAGTATTCGTTAGGTGACGGGTTTTGGAACTCGGAACACACTCAACAAGGCAATTTCGTGGTGCGAGATGTGATCATACCTGATCATGACACGACCTTCAACGATACGGTTGCGACCTGGACATCTGGCCAAGAGCCCCCGATAACTTTCAATTTGACCGTCCCCGAAAATACACCTCCAGGCGATAATGTTTCAATTCAATTCAATCCATACGGCTGGACAGAACCGGTACCGATGTGGTCCGTGGGTAAGAATCAATGGATGTACGTCCTGTTCAGTCCTTATAACCTGGTGAAAAATTTCTCCTACCGCTACTGTCGTAACGATCAATGTGGGGTTGCAGATGATTCCGCTACCCAAGGACAGACAGCCAAAGGTTGGCAAGTAACCGTTGGCGACATACCCCAAACTTTTAACGATGTTGTCCATCAATGGTCAGGATTAGACCTCCAACCAGAAACAACGATGAATCTCGCGGAGACTATCACTCCTCGCGATAATTCTTTTATCGCCGGCGTTGAATTCACACCAGAATACCAGCCTTCCTGGCAATCCAGATATCTGGCTGATTTCCAGACTCTCCATCAAGATGGAGATCGCTGGGTCTTTTTTAACACCGACCTGGACCAACACCAATGAAAATATCCCCAATTTAGGACCTGTCCCAGGAAAAGATGCGTTGTGGAATGATCTCGAAGAAACGATCTCCCAGGCGCGTTCCTCAGGTATCCAAATTGCGGTCTTTCCCCAGGCTTCCCTCTCAATGCCAGACAATCAATGGTGGCAGTCTGCTCCAAAAGATTTTTCGTGGTGGGTAGCCTGGTTTGAGAGCTACAGGACATTTATCCTTAATTATGCCGATCTTTGTGCAAAAACGAACGCCAGTGCAATGGTCATTGGCGGTGATTGGGTTTTGCCCGCATTGCCGGATGGGAAACTTATCGATGGCGCTTCATCCAGTGTCCCCGCCGATGCCGGAACCAGGTGGGAGCAATTGATCGGCGATATCAGGGCCCGTTTCTCCGGTCAATTAATATGGGCCATGCCCTTTTCAGTTATTGGGGAACCACTTCCTTCTTTTGTCAAGAACCTGGATCAAATCTACGTGTTATTTTCTGAGCCGGTTGCCAGCTCCAACACTCCAATATTGTCCGAGCTGGAAATTGCATTTGCGGAAATTTTCGACAACATTCTGGCTCCATGGCAGCAGGCAATTGCGAAACCTATCATATTAGGGGTTTCGTATGCATCGACCGAAACTGGCGCTAGCTTATGTTCGGGCATCAACTCTTCAGGCTGTATCATCCAGGGTACGGCCACTCAGTCAGGGTCAATGAATATCATTGACCTGCAAACTCAGGCAGATATCTATTCAGCATTGATGGTCACTGTAAACCAACGTCCATGGATAAATGGTTTCGTTTCGCGAGGATTTTTCCCACCGGTTACCATTCAAGATGGATCCTCTTCGATCAATGGTAAGCCCGCTTCGGAGGTATTAACTTATTGGTTTTCAAGATTAGGTCAGTAATCTGCTCGAACAATGTAAACATAACTTGTGCATCTCAGATAGGAGAATTAGATGGTTGAGATTCAAGGATTACCATCGAAGACAGACCAGTATCTGGAGATGCTGCAAAATTTAAGAAGAATATATTGGAATCTGACAGCCCCAGATTTTAATAGAACACATAATTCAAAAAAATGAAGGGTTACTGACCCAAGACGGTTCAATCGTTGTTAATTCCGGAAAATTCACCGGCCGATCTCCAAACGACAAATTTATCGTAAGGCACACCGATGACGAAGATGGGTCAATCTGGTGGGGAAAAATCAACCAACCCATTTCAGCAAACCATGCGAATGATATCTTTCAAAAATTAACCGCCTATTTCCAGGGGCGTGATATTTACGTTCAAGATCTGATCGCGGGTTCACATCCAAAATTCCGTTTGACAGTCAGGGTAATAGCTGAAAATGCCTGGCATGCGTTATTTGCCCGGAATTTATTCCAGAATTTCCCCCGCGACGATGTCGCTGACTTCAAACCCCAATTCACCCTGATACATGCCCCTGGTTTTGAAGCAGCTCCATCCACTGACGGAACAAATTCAAAGGCGTTCATCATCATCGATTTCGAACGAAAAATTATCCTGATCGGTGGAACCGGATACGCAGGCGAGCTAAAAAAATCGATCTTTACGGTCGTTAATTATTTAATGCCACCGAAACACGTGCTTTCAATGCATTGTTCTTCAAACAAAGGTGTCAATGGCGATGTTGCTTTATTTTTCGGTCTCTCAGGAACTGGTAAAACAACACTATCATCGGATCCGGACCGAAAACTGATTGGTGATGACGAACATGGTTGGGATGATGAAGGGGTTTTTAATATTGAAAGTGGATGTTATGCAAAAACCAATCATTTATGCAAAGAATTTGAACCCCTTATCTGGCAAGCTGTCAGCCATTTTGGCACTATCCTTGAAAATGTAGTTATCGACCCAATCACCCGAAAAGTCGATTTTGATGATTCCAGCCTGACCGAAAACTCACGGGCTGCTTACCCTATCGATTTCTTGCCAAATATTATCCCAGAGGGATATGGTGAGCATCCCCAGAATGTTTTTTTCCTGACTGCAGACGCATCCGGAATTTTGCCACCAATTTCCAAGCTTACCAGAGCCCAGACCATGTATTATTTCCTGTCAGGCTATACATCAAAATTATCACATACCGAAAAGGGATTAGGAAATGAGCCTCTACCGACATTTTCGACTTGTTTTGGCGCGCCCTTCTTGCCGTTGTTCCCTTATACCTACGCCCAATTGCTCGGAGAAAAAATCGAAAAATATCAGGTGAATGTTTGGTTGATCAATACCGGTTGGATTGGTGGTCCCTATGGCATTGGACACCGGATTCCTTTGCCCTATACACGGGCGATAATTAATGCGGTTGTCAATCATAAATTGGATTTAGTAAGCTACACGCAAACTGATTATTTTGCCTTGAACATTCCTGAATTCTGCCCTGATATTCCAACGGAAATATTGGACCCACAACAATTATGGCCCGATAAAAGCTTATTTGAAAATTCTGCTAAAAACCTGGTTGAAAAGTTTATTACTAATTTTGATCAATTTTCGGGTGGGGTTACCGCTGAGATCTTAGCAGCCGGGCCAAAATTCTGAGTTGCATCCCCACTGGTCATAAATTCAAAAGAGGTAAAGAAAAAAAGACGCGCCGAATACGAGAAATGGTGCATAGGGTATGGCCGCAAAGGGTTTGTAGTTTCGAGATATTAAGAGAAATAAGATATAAATGAGACTGACCAGCCCCCCGAGGAGAATCGCCGAAACCAGGCCTAGTATAATCCCAGGCCACCCGAGCAACAAACCAATGATTCCGGCTAAATTAACATCACCAAATCCTAAAGCGACTTCATCTATCGACTGCCCGCGGCGGCGGGCCATCCATCGGGAAAACACATCACCAAGATAATAGAGAGCCAGCATGAAACCGAACCCGACCGCGCCGCCAATGATTGTGATCCATAATCCATGAAGCCAGATTCCGATTGCCAGACCAAGTAATGCGCCCGCGATGCTAACCTGATGTAAGACGAGGCGGTATTCAACATCAATCACAAAAACGACGCCAAAGAAGATTAAAAGGACTGTCCCTACCAGAAAGCCTAAATGCATTGATGGCCGGAACCATAAATATGAGATTGCCACGAGAAAAAAGGTTAGTACCGCCCAGGTTCGGATCGAACGAACCTTGTGGCATTTACTGCAGCGTTTCATGCTAAGATATTCCCACCAGGTTGTTTCGCTTTGGCACTGCAAACAGAACGGCCGGCTAAATCGGCGAGTATACGGAAGCACATCAGAGAGATAATTAACCAGAAAACCGGAAATTATACCGGTGATTATTCCCACCCAGATGTAATTGATTGGCATTAATCAATTATACACGATAGCCAAGAAGGGAGTTTCGCATGGAAAAATTCATCATCTACGGTGGCCAACCGTTAAACGGTGAGGTAACCCCGGCGGGTAATAAAAATTCAGCATTACCTTTGTTAGCATCTTGTTTGTTGACAGATGAACCTGTCATCTTGCACAATGTACCCGAAATCGGCGATGTAAAAGCCATGCGGGCGTTAGTCGAAAGCCTGGGAGTTTCGATCACGCCAGTTGATGGAAATACCTGGCATATACAAGCAAAAGAAGTCAGGCCGGCTGATCTGGACCCTGACCTATGCAGAAAGATCCGGGCGTCTATTTTACTTGCTGGTCCCATGACCGCCAGGACCGGTGAATTACATTTACCGCCGCCGGGGGGCGATATCATCGGTCGCCGGCGGGTTGACACGCATCTGATCTCACTCAGAGCATTAGGTGCAGATATCAACTACGATCGCTCATTCCATTTCAAAGCGTCAAAGCTCATCGGCGCTAATATTTTGCTTGACGAAGCCAGCGTGACCGGTACCGAAAACGCAATTATGGCATGCGTCACAGCCGAAGGCGAGTCGATCATTCGAAATGCAGCCTCAGAGCCGCACATCCAGGAGCTTTGCCATTTCCTGAATATGTTAGGGGCGAAAATCAACCATATTGGCTCGAACACACTGCACATCTATGGTGTTCCTCATTTACATGGCGGTGAATTCACCATTGGGCCAGACTACCTGGAAGTGGTCAGCTTTATTGGCGCGGCAATTTTGACGCATGGATCGATCCGCATCCATAATGCGGGGATCGAACATTTGGGCATGATCAAGCTGGTTTTAGGTCGTATGGGGGTAAACTGGCTCGAAGAGAATGATGACATTATTGTCCCTTCAGATCAGTCGTTGGTGGTCGAACCCGATCTTGGGGGTGCAATTCCCGAAATAACAGTCATGCCCTGGCCAGCTTTCCCCACCGATTTAATGAGTATGGCAATTGTAATGGCCACCCAATCCCGTGGCAGTATCTTATTCCATGACTGGATGTACCCAAGCCGGATGTATTTTACTGATAAACTGGTCGGCATGGGAGCCCAAATCGTATTATGCGACCCCCATTGTTGCATAGTACAGGGACCGACCAGCCTCTTTGGCGAAAAGCTTGAAAGTCCGGACATCCGGGCAGGGATGGCGCTCGTTCTGGCAGCTCTTTCAGCCCAAGGAAAATCGACTATACGAAATGTCGGGCAAATCGATCGTGGCTATGAATGCGTAGATCGGAAATTGGCATCCTTAGGTGCCAATATTGAGAGGTTAAACGAATAGGTGGAGAATGCTACCCTTTTAATCAATTGTTTTTCGATGGAGGCCATCCGGGTCACAGCTAAACAGGGTCCGTTCTTTGCCTTCAAACACAGTCTGAAGATGGACTGGCCTTCCCCATAGGGCGTAAAGGTTGGGTAAGGTATTATTTATATACGTAATGTCCAAATCAAGGCCCTCGTGATAATGGACGAGATACATCTCACCCCGGTTTTCATAATTCGCATTGACGACATCGATAATTGGTTGACCAAAATTGGTCAGCTGAAATAATAACCGGCGTTTGATCTCGAGAAAATCGCGACTCGAAATCTCGTAAAGGTTCGTGGTTGCATTGTAGTCAGTCGTAAATAAGTTGTGCTCCCGCGCGAAATCTTCGGTCAGAAACTCATCGATAAAGCCGATATCGTTGTAGATTTTACGCACCTCAAAAACTTTTTCCCGACCCATTCCTTTTTTCTTATCCCATTCCCGCCGGGCACGGGTGTCATCGCAGTTTTCATATTCTGCTCCAAAAGCTCCCCTGTTCCAACGATTTTCAATATCACGATAAAGTTCGAGACCCAATTTGTAAGGATTAAGATGGCCGGGTTGGATAGCTACTGTTCCAGAATGATGGTCGGCATAGTCGATGAGCTCATTTGGTTCAAGGGCATATTCTGTCATGATGTGGGTATGCACAAAAGAAGCCCAACCCTCATTCATGATTTTCGTTTGCCTTTGGGGGGCGAAGTAATAAGCTTCTTCACGGACAATCTCTAAAAGGTCGTACTGCCAATTCTCTAGCGGCGCATTCTCGAGTAAAAACAATAAAATGTCGCGTTCGGGTTCGACCGGAAAATTTTTGTTTCTCTCTGCTTGGGTCTCCTCGACTTCCTTTTTCTGTGCCAGGTAAGCAGGCGGATTTATAAACTGATCCATATAGTTCTTTGCCGGCATCCGGTAAGATGAAGACTGAGCTTCTTGGGATTCCCTCGGTTGGGCGAACCTGGCAATTCCAGCAGCATTGATGTCGATCAAATTATCAAGCGATAAACAGGCATCCAAAAAAGTTTCAACCTTTTCGTACCCTTGTTTTTCAATATTTTTCCGAATCCGGCCAGCATGGTTCGCCATCTCATCGAGCATTTTACGGTTTGTATGTGAAAACCACAGATTATTCTTGAAGAAATCACAATGACCGTAAACGTGGGCAATGACCAGTTTCTGGTCGACGCGTTGATTGCTTGCCAACAGATATGCATAACAAGGATCAGTGTTGATAACCATCTCGTAGATACGATGTAGTCCATATGCGTACGATTTAGAAAGACGCTCGAATTCCATCCCGAAGCGCCAATGAGGGTACCGGGTCGGGAATCCGTCGTAAGCAGCTACCTGGTTGATTGTGCGATAATCCAGCATTTCGAACCTGACTTCGAAGAAGTCAAGACCAAATTTACGTACATATTTTTCGATGTCAACTTGTAGGTTTTCAAACTCAACAGGCAAAGGCATGATTTAGAGCCCTTTCCCTAAAAAAGCTTTAATCGCAGTATATATATCCTCCTCTTCATTAATTTGGGCGGTAGCCACCTTCTCGTCCTCTATATTCTTATTGAGGACATTGCGAAAAAGGTAATCAGCTTCACTCTGGACCTGGCCGTAGCAAAATAAGTTCATTGAAGGCAGGAGTTCATCTTTGATCAGCGAAAGACATCTCTGGTCGTCTTCATTCCCAGAATTTTCTCCATCCGAAAATTGGAAAGCATACATATTCCAATCGTTGTCACAATAGTCTTTGTTAATGATATCCAGGCAGAGGCGGTAGGCTGAGGAGATTTGCGTGCCGCCATCCTCTCTAATATGGTAGAAAGTGTCGGCGTCAACTTCGTGCGCAAAGTAGTCGTGGACGATATACCTGGCAGTCAGGTTCTTATAGTGGGCCCTCAGCCATGTATCAATCCAGAACGAAACCAGGCGAACCAACTCTTTTTTGCGGTCGGTCATACTCCCGGACACATCCATCATATAGAAAATGACGGCACTGCTATCAGGACGAGGATAGACCTTCCACGACCGGTATCGTTTGTCTTCTCTTATCGGTATGATAGCAGGGTGATCCTTTTCGTATGAGCCGGAGGCCATCTGCCTTTTTAATGCCTCGCGGTAAGTCCGCTTGAAATGACGCAGCCCTTCAGGGCCTACTCTGCGGATTCCGGTATAGCGCATGATTTCACCTTCGACATTGTGTTTACCTTTCGGATCGATGCGGGGAAGCTCCAATTCATCACCCAGCAGTTCAGCCAATTCTTCCAGGGTGAATTCTGCTTCAAGAATATGTCGACCCGGTTGATCTCCGCCTTTTCCTCCGCTGCCACCTTCTGCCTCTCCCCGGCCGACCGGCGTGCCAACATCGCCTTCTCCTTGGCCAACCCCTTCACCATTATCGCCAAAGCGGAATGACGGCAATTCAATCTGTGGAATTGGAATACTGACGAGATCTTTTCCGCGCCGCCCTATTAATTCACTGTTTGAGATATATTTTCGTAGATTCTGGCGAACTTTTCCACGAACAATCTGGTTGAAGCGGTTAGTATCTTGTTCTATTGCTAAAATCATCGCGTTTTACCTTCTTTGGGCAAAAATACATTAACTGTGGGGGTTGGTTGGTTTATTATTCTTATACGTTTTCACCTGCCGTGTCACCTCTAGCAAATATGCTGGCAACATAATTGAGTACGTCGCTGCTGCACACGTCGCAATAACCCATATTCTTAATCAACCGGCTTTTTACTACATCGATTTTTTCCTGGGTGTCGGGATCCATGACATTTGAAACCAGACTGGTTAGTTTGATCGAGTCTTTTTGATCCTCGAATAGCTTCATCTCAAGCGCCTGGCGCAACCGTTCGTTCGAATCCCAGGTAAAAGTTTTACCCTCGATTGCCAATGCACCAATATAGTTCATGATCTCGCGACGGAAATCATCTTTGCGGCTTTCAGGGATTCCAATTTTCTCTTCTATCGAACGCATCAAGCGTTCGTTTGGAGATTCATCCTGGCCGGTATATTGATTACGTACCTTCTGTTTTTGGGTATAAGCTTTGATATTGTCAATATAGTTTGCGCACAACCGTTTGATTGCTGCTTCATCGGCGGTGATTGCACGCTGAACTTCATTCTTGACAATTTCGTCGTATTCGCTGCGAACGACTGCCAGCAGCTCACGATAATACTTGCGCTGTTCCTCGCTGGTTATAAGCGAATGGTGACGAAGTCCCACTTCGAGCTCACGCATTAACATAAATGGATTGACGCAGGTGCAGTTTTGATCGCTTACCAGCATGTTCGATAATTTATCCTGGATATAGCGAGCAGATATGCCGATCATGCCTTCTTGCCTGGCTTCAGCCTGCAGTTCCATCACACTGTCTTCGGTATAGCCTGGTAATGATCTACCATCATACAGTTTCAGCTTCTGGAGGAGGGTGAGATTTGCACGTTTTGGCTCTTCCAGTCGGGTTAATACAGCCCATAGAGCAGCGATTTCAAGGGTGTGCGGAGCCATATGCTTACCAATCACCCGGCGTTCATTGAAATCGCGTTGATAAATTTTTATTTCATCGTTATAGCGAGTAACGTAGGGAATATCGATCTTGATTGTACGGTCACGCAGCGCTTCCATATATTCGTTATTTAATAAGCGACGATATTCAGCCTCGTTAGTATGCCCAAGAATGACCTCATCGATATCGGTGTGCGCAAACTTCTTTGGCTTGATCTTGTGCTCCTGTGAAGCAGTCAATAAGTCGTATAAGAATGCAACATCTAGTTTTAGGATTTCGATGAATTCAACCATGCCCCGGTTCGCGATGTTCAATTCGCCATCAAAGTTGAATGCTCGCGGGTCCGAATCAGAACCATATTCTGCAATTTTCCGATAATTGATGTCTCCGGTAAGCTCGGTCGAATCCTGGTTCTTTTCGTCCTTGGGTTGGAATGTACCAATGCCTATCCGATCTTTTTCGGAAAGCAGCAGCCGTTTGACTCTAATCTGGCGGATGACTTCCAGCCAGTTGCCAGATGCTTTCTCGAGCAATTGGTTGTACATGAAACGGCAGGCAGGACATAAATCTCCCTCAATAATGAATTGGCTGCCATGGTTATTTCCGGATTTAAGCTCGTTTAAAACACCTTCACGGAACTCCACCGGGATCAGGTGGAGAGGTTCTTCATGCATGGGGCAATCAACCCTGTCACCATCATCCGGTTGCCAATAATACGAGTACAACCTACCATCTTCAGTCCGAGAATACGTTTCAAGTCCCTTTTTCAATAAACGGACGATGGTGCTTTTAGCTGTTCCGACTGGCCCGTGTAAAAGTAAGACGCGGCGTTCGGTGCCGTAATGGCGGGCTGCTGATTGGAATATTTTAACGAGCTCCATCAAGGGCTTATCAAGGCCAAAGATAGCGTCTTTTCCGTTTTCGATTGGATCATCAAAGAATTTATAATGGGTAAGTGGTTCGCGAAAATTTGTATATTCGTCTAAACCATACGAAACGATCATATCGTAGACCCGCTCGAATGCGGTCCGAATAATTTTTGGGTCCTGGCGCACAAGCTCCAGGTAATCTTCAAATGTACCTTCCCAATGCTGGTCAATAAAACTGCTCTGATCTTGCAGCTTTTCAATTTTTTCTAGAATGGTCATTTTTCCCATCTTTTTTCTCCGGCGACCGATGACAGTCGCACTAATCTACACGTTTGGTATCAGACAAATAATCATCCTCAAAAAGTGTGTGAATCATCATTAGAAGTTGGGCTCCCAAATCCGACTTGGCAATGAAACCATCTGCATGGACTTCTTCGGACGCAAGCCGGTATTCTGTGTTATCGTAAAGTGTAAGGATGATCACTCGCGGTGAATCAGGTAAGGCTTTCATCCGGCGGGTCGTTTCCAGCCCGTTCATCTTTGGCATTGCCAAATCCATTAGAACCAAATCGGGTTTAAGGCTGTGCATTCTTTCAAGCGCTTCTTGTCCGGATAAGGTTTGTCCTATTATTTCTAGCCAGGAATCGGATACTAAGAACCGAGTTGTTGCATCAAGGAATTCCGGACTGTCATCAACCAATAAGACACGAATAGGGGCCATAGAAAAGTCTTCAACAGGAAATCGTTGCCGAAATGCATCAATAATTGAATTATTTTGTAGGGTCAAATGCACCTGTATACATCAAGAATTGCTTTCAAATCCTATTTACTTTTATAGTTTATTGAGATGTGGACCGACAAACAATCAGGGGGAACCTTATTTTATGAACGGAAACACCTGATTTATAGACCTGTAAAATAATCAGTAAGCATTTTTAAAAGCTAGTCGAATGGTTCAATTAATCCCACCCTGATAGCAAAACGAACCAACCCGGCGATATCGTGGATATTCAGCCTTTCCATAAGTTGGGTCCGATGCGTTTCCACGGTTTTGATGCTTATATTCAATTTCCGAGCAATTTCTTGGGTCGTTGTCCCTTCGGCAATTAACTGTAATATCTCTCTTTGACGTAGAGTCAATTTTTCTAGTGGACCGAATACGCTTTCCCTTCTCTCGACATCACCACCCACTCGATGGACGTATTCCGAGATGATGGCTTTGGATATCGGCGGGCTTAGGTACATTTCCCCGCGTGCCACCGAGGCGATACCCAATTCTAATTCAACTGTGCCGGCATCTTTGATGATGTATCCCGATGCCCCCGCCCGTAAAGCTTGCCAGACATATTCTTCATTGGTATGCATCGATAGGATGATAACGCGCACCTTGGGAAATTCGTCGACGATGTACTTCGTGGCTTCGAGTCCGTTCAGTTCGCTCATAGCAATATCCATTAACACAACATCAGGTTGTGTAGTCTCCACCAGAGACAAAGCTTCTCGCCCATTGCTGGCTTCTGCGATAACCTCAATCCCATTTGTGTTTTGTAGCAGCGAACGAATGCCGGCTCTGACCAGGGTGTGGTCATCGGCTAATAGCACTTTAATTTTGTTCATTTTCCTTCTCGGCTTTGTCGATCGAGGTCATCTGACCGGCATCGGAATGAAATGGAAATCTTGCTCGAATCTGTGTACCAATTCCCTGGCCGATGTCGGAGTGAATTTCAATCAAGCCACCCACCAATAAAACCCGTTCTTGCATCCCAATCAATCCTAAGCTGGTATCATTTGCGCCCCTATCTCTGGCAGCTTGGACGTCGAATCCTATGCCGTCATCCTCAATGACTAATTCGATCTCGGTGTCTTTTTGCTTAAGTTCAATCCGTACATTTCTTGCCTGAGCATGGCGGACAACGTTGGTCAATGCCTCCTGGACTACCCGGAAACAAGTGGTTTCAAGCGCAGGATCGAATCTCATCTGCGGCGGGTCTGATAAGAATTGTGCCTTGAATCCGGCTCTTTGTGCCTGGCGGTCAACATACCACCTGATTGCAGCCACAACGCCAAAATCATCGAGCAATGAAGGTCGCAAATCTAAAGATAAGTTCCTTACCTGTGTTAAAGTGCGGTCGAGAATTGAAATGTTTTCGCTCTTGATCGACTCGATTGCTGAAAATTCTGTTTGTTGGTCTAACGACTGGAGATTCACCTTCATTGCCGTCAACGCCTGGCCTATTTCATCGTGCAACTCTCGAGCAATGTGGCGCCTTTCGGTTTCCTGTATTTCGAGAATTTGTTGCGAAAGCACCCGCAGCCTTTCCCGGCCTGATCTGACCTGTTCGAAAAGCCGGGCATTTTGGATTACCACGCCAACTTGCTGCCCAATAGCTTTTAGAAGTGATACCCGATCATGAAAGAAGGCTGTCTGCTGCTGGATAAACAGATCGGCAATTCCCTGGATTTCACCCTTAGCGATGAATGGTACGCAGATATAACTCAACCATTCCTGACGGGCGCCTCCCAGTCTTTGAAAGGTCGAGGGCATATTTCTACTCATATTTTGTTCAGCAACCAGTTCTTTTTGATCAACTGTCGTTCGATGCAGTTTTGTCAATTCGTCAGTTCGCTGAAACTCGATCAGGATATCAGGGGTAAGCCCCCACGAAGCGACCAATATTGTTTGATTCTTTTCATGGTTATATGAATAAATGATCCCCCCAGGGATATTCAACTGCTCTGCGAGCAACCTTTTGAGGAAATTGAGTATTTCTGGCAGCTCCAATGAGGTCGTTACAGTTGCGGTCACGATATTTAGCGTAGCCAGATCGCGGTTGTGACGCTTGATTTCGTTTTCTGCCTGTTGGCGGTCTTTCTCCCTTTGTTCTAAAATTACTGCTAATTGATCGAAGGCTCTGGCCAAGCTTCCTAACTCGCTATTGCCATAAGGCACATCCGAGCGAACGTGAGCATCTCCGGCAATCAGGCCTCTGGTAGCTCTCAATATGATATTTACCCGCTTCAGGATGAGGAAATCCCAACTGATCCATAATGAGGTTATAGCAACAATGATGATCAGGCTGAGCATTCCCACTTCGAACTGAACTGCCTGGGTGATGATCATATAGATAACCAATCCTAAGACGATGAAAAAGACCGTACAGAGGAAAATTAATCGCGCCCTCAGGTTCAAAAAAAGGTTTTTCATTGAAAAATATCATGCGACCAATCTATATACACACAGGATTAATAATACCACCATACAGATATGCAATATCCATTTTTTGTAACCCCCTTTTGTTCTGGCTGATCTGATCATTAAATCAGGCTGATAACCGCTTTAGGAACCGGTCCTGACAGCTTAAAAAAAAAGACAGGCGGGTAAATTTACCCGTCTGTCTTTTTAATTATAATTACGAAAACTAATTGGCGGTAGACGTAGCGTTTGTCTGCTTTTGTACGATATCGAGGAATTGATTAACAACATCTCGGAGGATTCCTTCAGGCAATGCACCGACCTGGCGATGAACAACCTTCCCATTTGAGATTAAAAGCATCGTAGGAATTCCCTGAACACTATAGCGAGTAGCCCAATCTGGGTTTTCATCCGTATTAACTTTGGCAACGACCAATTTTCCTGCGGATTCCTTGGCTATTTTTTCCAAAGTAGGCGCAACCATTCGACAGGGGCTGCACCAGGGAGCCCAAAAATCGACTATAACGGGAAGTTCGTTTTGTAAAACGGTTTTTTCAAATGCAGCGTCTGTTACATGAATAGGCTCATTGATCATTTTATTCTCCAACAAAATTTTATTGCCTTATATCAACAAAGTTAGTATAACATAAGTCATATTTACACTTATATAGATGCGGAAGAAAGAGAATGGTTACAACCAATTTCAAGAATACTTTGTTGAAAATTGCATTCAGATTGCTTTATCACCAGCTTGCCTGGACGTATGATTTCACTGCTGCGATTGCGTCTGCCGGGAGGTGGTCAGGTTGGATGCAAACGACGCTGCCTTTCGTCCGGGGACCGAGAATATTGGAACTTGGTTACGGTCCAGGCCATTTACTCAATAGCATGACCTCCGAAAAATGTGACATTTTTGGCATCGACCAAAGCAGCCAAATGGCCCGACTGGCCTGGAAAAATACCCATAAGGCGACCAGTGTCGAAAAAGGGATTAGGAAATTTCCTCATCTCCTCCAGGGAAGAGCACAATTTCTACCTTTCGCCCCATGTTCATTTTAACAGCATTGTGTCAACTTTTCCGACTGCATATATTTTCGATCCGAAATCGATTAGCGAATTTGAACGAGTTCTTGTTCCAGAAGGACAATTGGTGATTGCCTTAGGTGCTGAGATCACAGGGAAACGCTGGACCGACCGCATATCAGCCTGGTTATCCAAACGTATCGATCAGACTGTTGTTTGGAACGAAAATCTCGATCTGCCATTTTCAAAATCCGCATTGATTCCTGAGATTATCACAACCGAATATCGTAAAAGCAAAGTACTTATAATCAGAGCCGAAAAATCGGGTAAAGAACAGAAAATGACCTGTTAAATGGCACACGGATTAATACGGATGCATCCAAATTGGTCGTAACGTTGACCCGATTTGTTGTAAAATAATTAGTATGGAAATATCGATTGCAGTAGCAAAAATTAATAAATATGCTACTTCCGAGAGCGGAGATACACTTGAAGTGGTCGAGAGACCAAATGGAGGCTTATCTGTTGTTTTGGCAGACGGCCAAACGTCGGGTCGAGGTGCTAAAACAGTCTCTACCCTGGTCGTGCGCAAAGTAATCAGCCTGTTGGCTGAAGGCGTGCGTGATGGCGCGGCTGCCCGAGCTGCTTCTGATTACCTTTTCACCGAAAGGAACGGAAAGGTAACAGCTACCCTGAACATTCTTTCTGCAGATTTACAAACAAATACTGTGGTCATCACTCGGAATAATCCGGCTCCTGTCTTTGTGTCACAGGAGGACAAGGTGGATAGCCTTAACACGGAGAGTTTATCCATCGGAACGTCCAGGAACATGCGCCCATCGATTTGCGAGGTTGCCCTTCAAGCCGGTTTGACAATCGTGCTATTTACCGACGGGTTGACCCAGGCTGGGGAAAGATATGGAACTCCCATGGATGTATGTACAACTCTTGAAGCTCTATTAGAAGAACAAAACCCAACAGCTCAAGAACTTGCAGACGCGCTGCTCACTCATGCGATTAAATTAGACGAAGGCCGCCCAAGTGACGACATCAGCGTCGTCGTTTTACGGACTCTACCTGACTGTGGGGATTTGATCCGCCGGATGACTGTCCAACTTCCGGTAGAAAATTATTAAATAGATTAACACCATCAATAAGTATTTTTTTAATCACAGTAAGTATGCCTATGCCAGGTGATCAAACGCTGCTAATTGGGGTGGTTGGTCCATGCGCTTCAGGCAAGACAACCTTGATTAAAAATCTGGCGAAGCATGGGTTGACCGGTCGCCATATTGCCCAGGAACATTCCTATGTGGCGGATATGTGGCAAAGGTTGACCAAACCAGACGTATTGATCTTTCTGGACGCATCTTATTCGGTGACGATAGAACGGCGGAAATTGACCTGGACGATTAAAGAATATAATGAACAGCAGTACCGATTAAGGCATGCCCGCGTGCATGCCAGTTTATTACTGCAGACGGATACTATGACCGAGCTCGAAGTATTTACAGCAGTTCTTCATTTTTTGGACCAAAGATCATGATCAGCAGTGCAAGAATTCACTTGCTCTTTTCACATCATTCCAATAAAGGTATAATTACTTTCCTCGCACGCCAGCCAGCGGCTGGCATTTTCATGAATCTGGAGGCCTTAAAGGCATGACCCGACATATTTACCGATACCTGACCGTAATCGTTATACTTCTCATCATTGTCGCCTGGATCGATTGGCCAAACAATCCTGGGACGCTTCCTTTTGGCCTGCAGGTCAATACCGCTACTCGGCTTGGTTTGGATTTGAGTGGCGGACTGAGCGTATTGTTGGAGGCTGATGTTCCGGCCGGAACGTCTGTCCAACCCCAACAAATGACAGATACGATGAACATCCTCGAGAACCGGGTTAACGGACTTGGCTTGAGTGATACCACTTTCCAAATCGTCGGGCAAAACCGAATCCTGGCTGAATTCCCCGGAATTACGAACACTGATCAAGTCATCTCTTTGCTAAAAGAGACCGGCCAACTTGCGTTCGTCCCATTAGGAACGAACAATCTCCCGAGTGGTACCCAGATTGAGGTAAATTACAGCACTGCCAACAACCCTGCAACTTCGAATACTCTCATGCCACCCTCCACAGCAACACCATCTGAAGGAACGAGCGTAGCTACACAGACCTTAGGTCCACAAACCAGCACTCCGACAGAGGGCCAAACAACGACCCCGCAAACGACGACAGCAGCAAACTCAAGCACGACGACAACACCTGGTGCTACCGCCACACCAGGTGTCGCGCCAACACCACTGCCAACTATTTATAATGCCCTCATGACGGGCGCAGATCTGATCGAAAGTTCGATCGCAGTATCCAGAGACAGTTTGGGTAATTACCAGATTAACTTTTCCTTGAATCCTGAAGGCTCGCAGATCTTCAAAGAATTTACAACTAACCACGTGGGTGAATTTTTGGCGATCGTTCTCGATGGGACGATCATTTCTAATCCAACCATCGATGGTCCGATACCAAGCGGGAGCGGTGTTATTCAGGGGAGTTTCACCTATGATTCGGCTAACTCACTGGCAATCTCCCTGCGTTACGGCTCCTTACCGGTCGCGATGAAAGTTGCCGAAAGCAATTCGGTCGGCGCTACATTAGGCCAGGATTCAATCAATAAAAGTATAATTGCAGGAATCGTTGGCCTGGTCATGGTCATTTTGTTCATGGGTCTATATTACCGCTTGCCCGGGGTGCTAGCGGATCTGGCTTTGATCATATACGCTCTGACCAATTTTGCGCTTTTCAAAATGATCCCGATCACATTGACCTTGCCGGGTATTGCTGGGTTTGTTTTAAGCATCGGCGTTGCAGTCGACGCTAACATCTTGATTTTTGAACGCTTGAAAGAAGAATTGAGAGCTGGTCGCAGCCTGCGGCAGGCAATTGATTTAGGTTGGCAGCGTGCATGGCCCTCGATTCGAGATTCAAATATCTCTACCCTGATCACCTGCTTGATATTACTTATTTTTGGCTCTGCATATGGGGCTTCATTGGTAAAAGGTTTTGCTATCAACCTGGGATTGGGTGTTTTTATCAGCCTTTTCACCGCAATTATCGTGACCCGAACTTTCTTGCACGTGGTTTTAGATGGCTTGAAGTTTGGCGAGCACCGAAATTGGTTTGGAGCCTAGGAGATTAAATTATGAACCTCATCCATAAACGCTATCTTTATTTCCTGATCTCGGGCATCGTCATCATTCCAGGATTGATCGCTTTGGTCATCTGGGGGCTGCCCTTGGCAATCGATTTTACCGGTGGAAGTTTGCTGGAAATTAGTTTTACCTCAGGTACGGTGCCTCAACCCTCAGATATCGTCAATTTATTTGCTCAAAATGGTATCTCAGGCGCTGAAGTTCAAACCAGCGGTAATAATTCTTTGACCATCAGGTCGAAACAAATCGATTCATCAACCGAGACCAATCTCATTTCCCAGATTGAGAAGCAATATAATACAACCGTAACGGTGCTTCAATTCAATTCCGTTGGCCCTTCGGTTGGCCAGGAAGTGACCAAAGGCGCAGCCCTGGCTGTTGGCGCCGCAGCCATATTCATCCTGGGATACATCACGTTTGCTTTTCGCGGAATTCCGCATGCCTTCCGGTTCGGAGCTGCAGCTATTATCGCCATGTTACATGATGTTGCTGTCGTCATCGGGATGGAAGCCATATTAGGCCACTTTGTTGGCTGGGAGGTCGATTCGCTTTTCTTGACTGCGCTGTTGACCGTTATTGGCTTTTCGGTCCATGATACGATTGTTGTTTTCGACCGCATCCGTGAAAACCAGGGCATCTACCGCAGCCTCCCATTTGAAACGGTCGTAAACCATTCCATCATTCAAACCCTTGATCGGTCGATCAACACGCAATTGACGGTCATGATGACCCTCTTTGCTTTGGCGTTATTCGGAGGGATCACAATCCGGCACTTTGTGGTTACCCTGCTCATTGGTGTTTTCAGCGGTACGTATTCGTCCATTTTCAACGCATCTCCCATTTTGGTGGTTTGGGAAAACCGGGAATGGCGCAATTGGTTTAAGGGTTCGAAGAATAAACAAGGGATCGCAACCAGCAATTAATCCCAACTGTAAGGATAGATTATTCAAAAGGGGTTCTGAGGCGGTCAAAAATCCGAACAGAACCCCTTTTTAGCAACAGAGTTTGAGGAGTACACCTATGCGAAAAGAAGTCATTTTAATTACCGGAGCTAATGGGGAAATTGGTCATGGCTTGATTACGAAACTGGGCTGTCAGGATAACATCAATATCGTTGCATTGGACGTTTCGCCATTGGACGAGGTGCTCAAACCTTTTTGCGGAAAGTTTATCCAGGGTGATATCCTCGATACCATGCTTCTGGGTCGCCTGATAGCAGAGTATGAGATACGCACGATTTATCATCTGGCTTCAATCCTGTCGACCAAGGCAGAATACAATCCCGAAACTGCGCACAAGGTCAACGTAGAAGGTACATTGAATTTACTTCGCCTGGGAGTAGAACAATCGCAATGGCAAGGGAAGCCAGTCAAGTTTATCTACCCTTCTTCAATCGCCGCCTATGGGCTTCCTACCCTAACGCTGAAACAATCGGTCGGGAAAGTTAAGGAAAATGAGTGGTGCTTCCCCACCACCATGTACGGGTGCAACAAACTTTACTGCGAACAACTTGGCAGGTATTATGAGTTGTACTATCGCCAGTTGGCTGCTGACCGAAATTTGACGACCATTGATTTCCGCTGCATTCGTTTTCCAGGTTTGATCAGCGCCGATACGATCCCCACCGGCGGCACAAGTGATTACGGGCCTGAAATGGTCCACCATGCTGCTTTAGGAGAGCCATACGAGTGTTTTGTGCGCCCAGATACGCAACTACCGTTTATGGTCATGCCAGACGCAATTAAGGCCCTTTTATGCCTGGAAAAAGCCCCTTCAGAAAGGCTTACCCAATTTGTTTACAACATTACCAGCTTTTCGCCTACCGCCCAGCAGATCTATGATCTGGTGATGAAAGCCTTTCCGGAGGCAGTGATTGAATTCGAACCCCATATCAACCGACAGGATATCGTCGATACCTGGCCCGCAGATATCGACGATTCCGCCGCCCGGCGAGATTGGAATTGGCAGCCTGACTTTGACCAGGAACGAGCCTTCAATGAGTACCTGTTTCCGGCCATTAAACAACGTTATGCGTCTTCCCGGTAGTTTTGGCCACCATAAATTACCTTGACGATCTATAGGGGCTATGATAAACTCTTGTCACTCGGGGGCGTGGTGTAGCGGCTAACATGCGGCCCTGTCAAGGCCGAGACCGCGGGTTCGAATCCCGTCGCTCCCGCTAAAAAACTGCTCAGGGTTCTGAGCAGTTTTTGTTTACCTTTTAATATTTTCTTTGCCACGGATCGCTGAGGCCAGGCAGCCTAGCAACGCCACAATGGCTGCAGCAATAAATCCAGACTGAACGCCAGTAAAAATCAATTGAGACGACTGTTGGGCATTTGTAGTTATAAAGGCACCTGCCATTCCAACCCCAAGTACCATACCCACATTCCTGGCAGTTGCCAGGACTCCTGCCGCAATCCCTTGGCGGTTGCGAGGGGCACTGCCCATAATTGCGCTGTTGTTTGGAGAAACGAATATGCCTGTGCCGACCCCAGCGATGGCCAGAAAAATAGCCACTTGATATAGGGAAGTATCCTTGTTTATTGTGGCCAGCAATGCCATACTGATCGCCAATAATCCCATCCCAATTGTCGAAGGAACGCGCGATCCAATTTTATCTGATATAGAGCCACTGAGCGGTGCGGCGATTGCCATCAGAAATGGCTGGGCGGTCAAGACGATTCCGGCTTGTTCTACATTCAATCCTTTGCCTTGAATAAGATAGAACGGCATCAAGAAGATGATGCTGTAAACACCAATGTAATTCAAAATAGCGCTTGTTGTTCCCGCTGCGAACAGCCGTTCGCGAAATAACGAAAGATCTAGCATCGGGTGCAAAACCTTCAATTCCAGGCGAATGAATATTCCCAACAGGATGATTGAGAAAGCCAAAAGGCCGATAATTATGGCAGAAGTCCAACCCCATTCATTCCCCTTATTCAAAGCCAAAAGTAAACTAATCAGACCGGCCATGAAAACGGCTGCGCCACGAAAATCAAATTTTCCTTCTTTTGTTTCTGAAGAGAAAGCAGGAACAAAAACAATGCTCAATATCAATGCAAGCAAGCCAACAGGAATGTTGATATAAAAAACCGCCCGCCAACTGATCCTTTGTGTTAGAAACCCACCAAGCGACGGGCCGACCATTAAGCCCAGGTAGGTCATCGTACCCTGTATCCCTAATGCTCTCCCCCTCTGGCTGGGAGGGAAACTTTTTGTGAGGATGGCTGGTGAATTCGCAAAAAGCATCGCAGCGCCGATTGCTTGAAATCCCCTAAAAACCACTAATGCCCAGTCATTAGGAGCCAATCCACACAGCGCAGATCCAAAGATAAAAAGGACGAAGCCGGTCAGGTAGATCTTTTTATGGCCCCGCAGGTCGCCCAAACGGCCAAACATCAACAATAAGCTGCTGACGATTAGCAAATAGACGACGACCGCCCATTCGACGGTTGCTATTTTACTGTCAAAATAAATTTTGATAACCGGCAGGACGGTATTTACGACGCTTCCATCCAAAGCGGACATAAAAGTGCCGATACCGATTGCTAATAGGATCCAATATTTATTTTTGCTGCCTTCATTTCCCCGTAATGTTGGACCGTTTTCCATTAACGATTAAGCTCCAAACCCAATTCCTTATGCAAAAAATTAACTGTTCCTACCATCTGGTCTTCGGGAATGCAAAAAGAAATACTATGTTCTTTTCCCGCCTGAGCTACGGCCAACACTCTCGTGCCAAACATTCCTAAAGCCGAAAAGGCATGTGAAACTGTTCCGGTTTTATTCCAGCCTGGCAGTCCGATAACCGAAATTGTAGCTACCTTTTCTTTTGTCCCCAAGAGAAGCCTCTTGGCAGACGCGATTTTATCACTTTGCTCCTGGTTTTTGGACGTATCAATCCAACCAGGATAGCCACCTGACAGTATTTCGTCTTTAAACTGGGCAGCTAACAGCTGCAAGCTGTAGGTTTGGTTTTCCTCTCTGACGACCAGGTTCAAGCTATGCTCGGAGAAGGATTGCGAGAAGAGCAGTACATCAATTCCACCATCACTCAGGCATTGGAGAGCCATCGCAGCCTCATGTAATGTCCATGAATCATCCACGCTGCCAATAGCTATCATCGACAGGCCCGTCGACGAAATAATGGCCGGGAGGATCTGCCGTCCAGCATCCGGCGCGGCCAGGATCAATGTTCCAGGGTGATCGGGGTTGAAGCTGTTACGAATGCGAAGCGGAATGCCTTTTTCGACGACCGGCTTTATCGTTTTGGGATGGAGAACATCTGCGCCGAAATATGCAAGCTCAGCAGCCTCAGAATATGAGAGCTCAACCAAGGTATGTGCATCCGGAACGACGTTGGGATCTGCTGTCAGAATACCATCGACATCGCTCCAGATCCAGAGTTCATCGGCGTTTAGCGATGCTCCAGCAATTGCTGCGGTATAGTCACTCCCGCCTCTGCCAAGGGTGGTCGTTATTCCCTCGCGGGTTGCGGCAATATAACCGGTGATTATTGGAACGATGCCTCTTTCCAGCAGAGGTAATATCTTTGCCTGCATTTTTTCGCAAGTAGCATCGGTGATAGGTTCTGCTCGGCCAAAGTGGTTATCGGTAACTATTAATTCTGTCGCGCTCACAGCCAGCGCCCGGGTGCCTCTCTCACGAAGGACTGAAGCCAAAATGTGAGAGGAAAGTCGCTCGCCGAATGAAGCCACAGCGTCGTATCCTCGGGCGGTCAATTCTCCGAGAATGGCAATAGAACGGTAAAGCCTTTCAAGGTCGTGTAATTGGTCTTCGATAAAACCACCGGTTTCCAGGCGTTCTGGATTGTCATTCAAAAGGGACTCGACGACTTGAAGATGCTTCTTTAGAAGATTTGCCTTGACATCCCACCAAAATTTATCCTTACCTTCGGCTGCAGCTCGTGCTCCTGCAATAAGCTGGTCGGTGACACCACTCATTGCCGATACAACCACAACGATCTCAGAATTCGCGGGAGCTAATTTGAATTCATCACTGTCTCCCGGATCTGAAAATCTCACGCTTTGTTGATTAAAGTATGATATCTGCTACCCGTGAAAAACGCTCAGCATTTCCAACAGATGTTCCTCCGAACTTATGCACGATCATAAGGCACTTTCCGTTAAAGATATTTTTTCTAAAGCTTGCTTCAGGTCAGCTATGATGTCTTCAGCATCCTCGATTCCTAATGAGTACCGCACCAGGTTATCGCTTATCCCAGCTCGTTTACATTCATCATGGTCCAAAGAAAACAAAGCCGCAGGTTGTTCGATGATGCTTTCCACACCACCCAGGGTTGGCCCGATATAAGGCAGGTGCAATAAATTGATAAACATATTTGTTTGTTTGAAATCACCCCGCAACTCAAAACTGACAACCCCGCCGAAGCCTTTCATCAGCCGGCGGGCCGTGCCATTATCCGGATGAGACGATAATCCGGGGTAAAAAACGCGCGCGATAAGAGGGTGAGCTTCGAGGTATTTAGCGATTTTCATACCATTTTCATTTTGACGCGCCACACGCAACTCTAGCGTTTTCAAACCTCGAATGAGTAGATAAGCATCGTTGGGATTACTAATCCCTCCCAGGATTCCTCTAGCTCTTTCGACCGGTGCTAAAACCATGGCAGGTCCGATAACAGTCCCCGCCAGAAGATCGTTGTGTCCTCCCAGGTATTTTGTAGCGCTATGGATGACGAGATCCACTCCCATTTCCAGAGGAAGCATATTGACCGGAGTGCTGAAAGTGGAATCGACCATGGTCAAGAAGTTTCGGCTTCTGGCCAATTCGACCAAAGCAGGAATATCGATGACCCTGAGGTATGGATTAGTGGGGGTTTCTGCAAAAACCAAACGGGTGTTCGGTTTTAGCGCCGAGGTGACACCACCCGGATGATCGCAAGAGACCAATGAAACTTCAATACCCCAACGCTGCAAGAACGACGTGGCAAACTCGCGGGTGCGGTGATAGCTTTCGCTTACCAGAACGACGTGATCACCTGCTGATAACAATGCCAGCATGGTAGTAGTTATTGCGCACATCCCGCTGGGAAATAATAGGGCTTGCTCGCCGCCTTCAATCGATGCCAGTTTGTCTTCTGCAGTTCTTTGGGTGGGATTGCCGTAGCGCCCGTATTCGTCTCGGGATGGCTTACCTCCGTCCATCTTTGACTGCATATATTCGAAAATTTCATTCGAATCTGAAAACGTATATGTGGATGCCTGGAAAATCGGGGTAGTAATTGCCCCATACGGCTTGCGCTTTGGCTCCCCTGCGTGCACTATCCTGGTGGATGTGTGGTCACTCATTTTTACTCTCCTCTTCACCATTTCACATACTATAAAACCGGATAATTCTTATCATTGAGGAGAGGGTAATATAAAACCTCTTCAACGGTTGGAGGAAGAGGTCATTAGCAAAAAAAAATGCAATTCACTCTCATCTTCCAGAACCCGTCAGGGATCTGTCGGAATTGGCACCATGGCTATTAACTTCGTTGCCTGGTTGCCGAGGTTTCACAGGGCCGATCCCTCCACCTCTCTAGATAAGAACTGCTCATCTATAATATTTAATTAGGCCGATCATACTACCTTCATACTGGATTGTCAATCATTTTGCATCAGGAATTCGGTTGGTCCCAGGAGATGACCTCATAGGTCGGAAAGTCAAACCTACCTGTTCGCAGCATCGATCCTTTTGCAGTGTTATGGTCCCATGAAATGACGAGGGAATTGAATTCTCCCCGCCGATAACCTAAAGAATTTCCGTCATCTTCATAAAGCGTAAACGGAAGAGATCCGTCGCCGTAGATATTAACTTGCAGCTCGAGGCTCTTCGGATCAGCTGTATTCAGGGTAGGAATTGCGATAGGTAGCACAGATCCGGATTTGACATATAGAGGAATTATGTCTAAAGGTGGTTCTATTTCTAAGGTGATGTCCCCTTCGTAATATTGCCGCGTCCAATAGTCATACCATCCTCCCGGCGGCAGGTACACTTTTCTGTCCGGTTTTTCAGCGATTACAGGAGCGACCATAAGCCTATCGCCAACGAGGAGTTGGTCAGCAATATCATAAGTATCCGAGATTCGAGGAAAATCGCAAACCAAGGCACGAAATGGCGGAATTCCTTTAGCGAAATATTCGTAAAACGCACTGTAGAGGTATGGCACTAACTTCATCCGCAATTCAATAATCGCGCGGCAGCTGGCTTCAAGGACTATCCAATCATCCAGGAATTCTCCTGCTTTATTTTTATCGGTATCGAATTGTTTCCAGGGTGGATTTGGAATGTACCATCCATTGACTAATGCTTGAGGAGAAAAAACGACGCTTTGCAGGCGGCGGACCAGATCTTCAGCAGAGGATGCATGTCTGACCTCCGGACACCATAACAATCCTGAAAAGCCACAATTAACCAGTCCTCGAATGAATTGGGCATGGTCATAAAGGTCGCTGTACAACACATAAGGATAGGGCGCAGCAAGGGCGTGCGAAGAGCGAACCTCACCGTACGTCCTTAAATCTCTCTTCTGGTAGATGCTGTCGATCATGCCTTGAAATTTCAAACCCAAAAATGAATGCATCTGTTCGCCATCAACCCCTGAAGGGAATTGGCTGAACTCCGGGAAGGACCACGGAATGGTGTTGAAATCGGAATTATCGCACTCATCGAGTTTATAACTGGCGATGCCTTTAGCGACGTGTTCTTTTGCAAAATAATCCGCCATAATGTTCCTCGCATCTTCAAGCGTCAGGTCAGGGACCAAACCATCCCATACGATATGGTCACTTGAAAATGGCCGAAGGGCGGAATATATTGGTGAGGATTCGTGTGTAAATACGTGGGTCCACAAATTCAAATGAATGTTCTTTTTCGAGAGTTTATTAATAAAGTTTTCAACCGTCGGAAAGCTGGCGCTCCACATAAATGAACAGGAATAGCTGTGAGTTTGCCAGCCCGGTTCCAGACCTATTACATCGCAGGGAATGTTACGTTCATATAGCTCATCAGCAAGGGAAATCACCTGATCCTGATTAAAACTCAGGTCGCAGCGGTACCAGAAACCCAATCCCCACCGCGGCGGAACAAATCCACCGCCCGAAAATAGATTGTAACGCTGGATAGCATTCAGCAGCTCAGGGCCTGCAAAAATGTAGATTTCAACGCCATTTACAGATGGCACCTCGATGAAAATTCGACTACTGCCAGTTTTCATATCACCGGATCGGCGGTCTTCATTTGGATCTTCTGCCAGTCTGGTTGAGCCAAAATAAAAGATTACATACCGGGCGGTATCTACAAACACACCATAGCCAGAAGATGAAACATAAAACGGGACCGGTGCATGAGTATCTCCAATATCTGCTTTCGGATCGCTGTTTACCCGCGCAACTTTTTTCAACCCTCTATGATCGACAGAAAATAACTGCAGCCCCAATCCGTAAATATGTTCATCTTCGTCTAAAGGAAGCGAAATTAGATAACCCCTTGAAGTCAATTTGGTTTTAATGGCATCAGGCGATAGTGGACATTCGCCATCATACGGGAATGAATTCAAAGTGGAAACTACTGGTTGATGTTCACGCAGCCTTACGGGCGTGAATAATTCGGGTTCGCCAAAGGTAAATTTCCAAATTCCTGGATACAGTTTTGTTGGCATTTCATTCCTCATATTATCAATCGCCTGTAACTATGATTGACCCGGTCATCTTTGGGGTTATCCTTGAAACGATCACAGAGTTAACCAATTCTATCATCCCGTCAAAGCGGGTCAATTCACTGATTGATCATTTCCCATTGTTAACAAATAATGTTTCTAAATCATCGTTTCTTTCCTGATCGATCAATTAGTTGGGATTCATCCAGGTATAATGAGAATCAATATCTTGATAACGCATCTACACACTCACTCGTTTTATTCATTACTTGAAGGCGTTCCTTCACCAAAAGACCTGGCCCAACGAGCCAGTGAACTGGGAATGACATCACTTGCATTGACCGACCATTCTAAGCTGACCGGTGCAATTGAGTTTTTTCTGGCTTGTAAAGCGAAGAATATTAAACCAGTTATCGGTCTGGAACTTGATATAGATTTTTCAACAAATCAAAACGCCTTGCAGACTGGCCCGATGGTCTTCCTGGCGCGGAATGCGAGCGGCTGGGCGAATTTGTGCTGGTTGAGCAGCAAAGCACACGATCAATCCAGACCGGGTTCACCCTTAATCTGCCCCTTCGAAGCTTTATACGATCACACAGACGGCATAATTTGTTTGAGTGGTGGCTCATTCAGCTATATAAATGGGCTTGTTCGCGGCCACCAGTCCCTGGATGCAGAAGTGTTATTGAGGAAATTGGGTGATCTTTATCGCGATCATTTTTATATTGAACTACAGTTCTGCCGCCCTGATGACAACCAATTCGTTTATGAGTTGGCCAGATTAGCTAAAAGATTTGCCTTACCAGTAGTTGCATCCCATAATATTTATTATTTGGACGATGACCAGGCTGATATACAAAAAGTATTGGCCGCAATCCGGTTAAATGTACCAGTTAACAAATTGACAGCCGATCACATCATACCTGAAGGATCAGGTTTCATCGATCAAAACGAATTAATCAGCCGGTTTTCACATCTGCCTGCTGCAATTGAGAATATTCGAGCGGTAGTTGCTGATTGCAACCTTGAGCTTCCTCTCGGAAGCCACAACTTTCCAAATTTGTCCCTTCCTGAGGGGATTCGTCCCGCCGATCTGCTGCGAAAGAAAGCTTTTTTAGGCGCTCAAAAATTGTACGGCGCTGTGAATGCAACAATTGCAGAAAGACTGGATCACGAGTTGGGAATCATCGCGAACAGCGGGTACGGGCCAATATTTCTTGTCGTCGAGGAGCTTCTTGCATTTGCCCGGAATTCTGACATATTGTTTTCTTCGCGGGGCTCGGCTGCCTCTTCGCTCGTTGCGCATTGCCTGGGAATTACCAGCCCAGATCCTTTGAAACTTGACCTCTATTTCGAACGGTTTCTGAACCCTGCCAGGACAACGCCACCAGATATTGATACAGATATTTGTTCGCGGGATCGCGATGTGGTGATCCAACATGTTTTCGACGTCTACGGAGCCGATCGTGTGGCAATGGTTGGAACAATCAATACTTATCGCCCGAGGTCAGCCCTGGCAGATGTGGCCAAGGCCTATGACCTTCCTAAACCTGAAATCCGGAAATTAGTCAATCAACTGCCATATTTTTCTCGACCTGGGCTTGAAGAAGATGATGATGAAGGTGAAGCACCATTTCGTGATCTACTCTTGAGTCCGTTACCAAGGCTGCAACGGGGAATTATTTCCCGGGCCGCTGCTATCCTCGGCCTTCCCCGCCATCTATCCATGCATGCTGGTGGCATTGTCATTTCCCCTGGTCTGATGACCGAACTTGTACCTATTCAACCATCTGGACAGAAAGGGGTGACGATTACCCAATTCGATCTGGTTTCACTGGAGCACCTTGGCCTGGTAAAAATTGATCTCTTAGGGATCCGCGGTCTCACCGTGCTTGGAGATGTCATCGATAGTGCCCGATCAAAAAAGCCTGGCGGGAAAGAATTGCGTTTGGAATTCCTTGAAGCAATCCCTTTGACGGATGAAATAACCTCCGACCGGATCGAAAAGGGTCAAACAATCGGTTGCTTTCAGATCGAAAGTCCAGGTATGAGGAATACCCTCAAAGAAATTAATGCCCGTAGTGTAGACGACGTCATGGCAGCCCTGGCGTTATATCGACCAGGTCCACTCAAAGGCGGTGACAAGGATGCGTTTGTAAGGCGGCACAATGGTTTGGAACCTGGTGCATTTTTACATCCCAACCTCTCATCCATATTGAATACGACCCATGGCGTGATCCTTTATCAAGAACAGGTATTACGCATCGCGCATGATCTTGCTGGATTAACTATAGCTGAATCGGATATTCTCAGAAGAGCGATGAGCCATTTTGACCCAGGAAAACAGCTCGAAATAATTCGGGAGAATTTTATCCGGGGCGCCTGGGAGAAAAGTAAAGTCAATCCTGAAATTTCATCTCAGATATGGGATCTAATGGCTGCATTTGCAGGTTATGGGTTTCCAAAAGCCCATGCAGCCTCATATGCAATGATTTCCTGGCGGTCGGCCTGGTGTAAATCCCATTTTCCGGCAGAATTTATGGCTGCGGTTCTGGCAAACTGGGGAGGTTATTACAGCCAACAAGTCTATCTGACCGAAGCAAAAAGGATGGGCCTGGAAATTCATCCACCTCACATTAATTTCTCAAGGGTCGAGTTTAGTGTCGACCGGTCAATGCAAAGACCGATCCTTTACATGGGGTTAGACCAGATCCGTGATTTAACTCGTAAGGCACAGCGGCGAATTATTGCAGAAAGGCCGTTTCAATCACTGAATGATTTTCTCATTCGGGTGGATCCCAGACTTTCTGAGGCTGAGAATCTAATCAAAGTTGGGGCATTTTCAGGTATTGGTACAATCCCGGACCTATTATATGCTTTGAAGGAAAATCGGTGGAGTGCAGGTCAGTTACCCTTATTCGAAAATGTCAGTTCTGAGCATGAAGATTGGTCCACGGCCGAAAAGGTCGCTGCTCAGAAGGAGATTTTGAGGATTGGGGTTGACGCTCACCCAATCGAAATAGTCCTGGGTAGGATTTCTATCCGCGCCTTGCAAACGACCGCTGAGATTGAATCTAAAGTAGGAGAGAAAGTGCGGTTGATCGGTACTCGTCTAAACTGGCACCGATCGTTTGCTGGAAAACAAGGAACAATGGCATATATCACCCTTGAAGATCTGGAAGGCATGGTCGACGTGGTTGTGCCGCCAAGTGTATATAATCGCTGCAAGGATTTGCTGCGCAGAATGGAGCCTATCCAGGTTGAAGGCGTTGTTGAAATGAGTAATTCGCGGATTGAACCAGTGATCAGAGCAGAAAACATCATTTTGCCAGATTAAGGAGCGCAAATGCCAGTAAACATCTTGGAGCAAGGTGAAGGTATCCTCAGATTTGCCCATGTGTGGGTCCCCCGAGGAACAAATCCAGGAAAACGATTGAAACTACATCCTTCAGTTCTGCATGCTTACGGTTATATTGAAAATTGGATCAGTTATGGAAATCCCCACTTTTCCGCGAAAGAATTAACAGTATTCCCCGGTCGATCGGTCGTAATCAAAGATTCTGGGCCATATGGTATGGTTATGGTTCAAGGCCACGGGCATCTAGGACACTGGTTAATCAGAGACACCGGCTCTAATCCGGTTCGGCCAGTTAACAAATGACGAGTTTTTTATCAGCTTCTCGGCGGCTCAAGAAGGCGTCAGGGTAACCAATGAAAGCACAACGGACCCGCTCGTCATGCTCAAACACTTCGGCCCTAACCCCGAATCACCTTAGAAGCCAGTTGGAAAGTTTCTTCAGCCAGAGCGCTGATTTTGACCTCACCGTATCCAAACACAGCACTTTGCAAGGAACCGCCTAACGGGCCGACCCATTTCTGAGGAAGATGATCTGCGCCCGTCATAACTCCGATCAGAACTCCCTGCAGTTGCGCCATTACAATCGGTATCCCAGCCGCCACTCACTGCCAGGCAAATCGTTTTTTCAAAATCCATTTTTCCATACAATAGAGCCAGGATTGTTACAGCAGCATTATTGATTGTGTGTACCCAATTGTATTTCCCGTATTTTTTCTCAACTTCTGCTCTGGCCTCCTCCCAATCCTTGTAATTCTCAAACCAATAGAAACAATCCTTCACCATTTGAGAAAAGCGAGATTTCTGGGGAATTTCAGCAGCGGCTGCCTGCAGACATAGTTTAATGTCATCCGTTACGAATGCAGCGGCGATGGCTGCTGCCATAAACATCTCACCATATATGCCATTTTTTACATGGGACAATGCCGCATCATTAAATGCTAATTCGGCAGCTTTTTCTGGCCATCCAGGTGCCACGTAGCCATATCCATCTGCTCTGATTTGGGCTCCAATCCATTCTCGATATGGATTCCAACGGATCGCGGTCTCGGGGTAATCAAATCCTTTGACCAGGTTCTGATATGCCTGCCTTTCTGCTGTATATACTTGAAGATAAGGTAAAGAAGAAAGCCATTCTGCGCCCGCTTGCATCGGCGTGAACTTAATTCCATATTTTTTGAGGATATTGATTGATAAAATTGTATAATCCTGGTCATCATCTCTAATGGCTATACGCAAATTTTCTCGCATCGAACCCAGGTTGTTCTGGGCAGGCCATTTCTTCAGTTCCTCCGGGTCAAAAAAGGATTGAGAAAAATAATTGTCTAATGGCCAACCGTCCGCGTTGCCAAGCAATCTTTTAATCTGCGGTTGGGTCCACCCTTCAACCGGTTTGCCTAATTGACAACCTGCACAGCGACCTAACCAACCACCAGATATCTTATTCAAGAGCTGATCGTCGTCCAAAGTAGCAGCAAATCTTCTTATTCCTTCTTTTCGCTCACTGTGGATTTCTTCCAGGCCGGACGGCTCATTATAATCCGCCTTTGGATCGATGGCGATCAGATCGTGATAGATATTAAATAAGTCTTCGATCTCCTTCGCCTCAGAAAGCCTCTCAGAATAACCGGAAACATCACAACCTTCTTCTTTTCTTTCGATGATTTCGTCCATAAGTAAATGATGGTATTCGTCATATTGGTCGGTCATTTCTAATCCCCGGGATTTTCTTGAATATTTCCGCAATAATTGGATCAACAAGACTAATTATATTTGTGTTTGGTTACAATTTGGCAATTATTTTCCAAGCCAATTCTATATAAGATATTTTTGGTGTAATTAATGCTATAATAATTTTAATACATTTTCATTTTCCGGAAAATCGTTCGACTATAGTATTGGTTCGGTTTAACATCAAGTTCACCGATAAGGACATCGACATATAACAATTCATCAACTTTGATGAGGGAGGTCAAAATGTTGAAGGTCAGGCTGTTTGGTAGTGGACAAGCTCAGTATTATGACCGCTACCTTTCCGGGTTTCCGAACAAGCAATGCTGCTTAATTCTTTGTTACCTGCTCCTAAATCGGGAACAACCCCACCATCGTGAAAAACTGGCATCAGTTTTCTGGAGCGATTTCCCAACAACCATATCACGCAAAAACCTGAGGAACAATTTGTGGCGCCTTCGACAGGTGTTGCAATCTGCAGGAGCACCGCCTGAAGATTATCTCATGATGTATGAAGACAGCATCCTTTTCTTATCTTCTAGCCCATATTGGCTGGATATTGAAATTTTCGAGAAAACGTCTTTAGAGGTTCATGAGATTGAGGGGTATAACTTGTCCATTGAGGATGCCGAAAAGCTCGAACGGGCCAATAATTTATACATCGGCGATTTAATGGAAAGCAACTATGATGATTGGTGTTTGTACGATCGCGAACGGTTCCGTTTACTGTACACCAGCAATCTCAGCAAACTTATGGATTATTACACCCAGCGAGGTTGTTTTGAATTGGGGATCGAATATGGCAACCGATTGCTCGAGATAGATCAAACCCATGAAAAAATCCACCGGTATATGATGCGGTTGTACCTGCAAGCAGGTAATCGGCGAGCAGCCATAAATCAATACCAACGCTGCTGCCAGATCATGAGAGATGAATTTGGAATTTCACCTATGGAAGAAACTCACAGGCTGTTTAAAAATCTACAATCAGGCAAGCCGATCGCAGTAAATGAGCCATTAGTTGACAATAAATATTACGAGAAGCATGAAAACCGGAAAAAACTGACCAAACCTGTAGCACAAGATGTATTTAAAAAGCTAAAACAGCTTCAAGAAACAATTGAGGAGACCAGAAACGAGCTCCATCACCTGGAACAACTTCTTGATGAGGCGTTAAGAGAGCCAGATTCCCCTTAATAATGATAGTTTTTTTCCATGTTTCGTAAGACGTTCGTGAGACGGTACTGTGACGCTTCTCGGACGTCTTGCGTTTAAGAATAGTATGTATCTTCATTCCCTTATTACGGAGATCAAATGACAAGCCCGGAAAAAAAGCTTGTATCCAATAAGCGATCAAAAACCCAACCCAATACTTTCATAATTCGGATTTGGGACGAAAGTATTGACGAAGATGGGATTATTGGCCAGTGGCACGGTTCGATTGATCACGTAGGTGATGACAAACACCTCTATTTTTGCAGCTTTGAAAGCATATACAAATTCATCTGTGAGCAGACTGGAATCGTGGAAAGGCCACGGCTTCGATGGTGGCAATTGATTTTTACGAGCATCTCTACTACTCTTTTCTCAAGAACGAAAAAACGCAAGGATAGCTTTGCAGACTAAGCCCAATCTGACGCATCTAAATCTGGAATACCTTGGTCTGGAAATTTCTAGGATCGATCTGCTCGTTCGCAGAGAGGTACGTCGCTGGCAGTTAGCCGGGCAGGATTTGGATGATACCTACCGGGGTTTATACATCTCTGACCATGAAACAAACCATCTTGTCTCTCGACCCTTGGCAGTCAGTTGGGGTCAGACGATGGATCTTCCCCACGAGGACGAGGACAATTTTACGAAACAGTTCGCAGACGCACAAAAAAAGATCGATGAATTTCTTACGCTTCATTTTGACCAGACAGATCAAATCCTACTCAAGAAACTTTCATCTATCTTTAATTTGACGCCGATAGATATTGACATCCTCCTGATTTGCCTGGCGCCTGCGCTTGATCTGAAATACGAACAGATTTTTGGCTATCTTCAAGATGATGTCACCCGCAAGCAGCCCGGCGTAAATTTGCTCCTCAATTTGCTGGCGCCACCTGGTCTAGACCGTTTCTCGATTCTCACCCACCTGTCTGAGCAATCGCCGTTAGTTAGATTTCAATTGATCGATAGGATTGCGGATTCGAGTAATCAACCGGTTTTACGGCAATCATTAATGGTCAACGAGACAATCTTTAGGTGGCTTCTTGGCAATTACCAATCCCATCCGGATTATGCACCTTTTATCGTTTATTCGGATCCGGTACTCAAACCGGTCGACCAGTTATTGTCGACATTTTTGCATTCAGAGGTTCATCCAGAATTATATTCTTCCCCCCATTTTATCTTTTCTGGCCCGGATGATGGTTGTCAAATAGCGACTGCTCAAGCAATAGCAAAGAAACTTGAAAAACCTTTGTTATCAATCGATTTGTTCAGAATTAACCATAACGAAAGGTCGCTTGAGGCAGCCGTAAGAATCATCCTCCGAGATTCACTTTTGTTAAATGCAATTCCAATGTTTTCTGGGTGGGATATTTGTCTCGATGACAACAATAACCCCCCCGATAATTTAACTTTAGAAGTATGTGAATTTCCTGATACCCTGATTATCTCCAGCCAATCTGAGTGGGGTTTTAACCGGGGTGGCCGAGATCTCAATTTTATAAAAATCCATTTTCCTGTCATTGACTATGCGCAAAGGACCAAATTGTGGCAGTATTTCTTGCCCTCCGAATTTGTCCCAGATGATTCCGCAGCCACTCTGGCCGGGCAATTTGAACTGACCAGCACGCAAATTCAGGCAACCTTTATGACCGCACAGGATATTGCATACAAGAATCATCGCCCTATTAATATCGAAGACCTGGCATCGGCCGCAAGGTCACATTCGAACGCCCACCTGTCTTCTCTCGCCCGCAAGGTCACACCTCGATACGGCTGGTCCGATATCGTATTGCCTGTCGATCAAATCGAGATCCTTCACGAAATTATTGCTACTTTCAGGGGGAAAGCGCGGGTTCTCGTTGAATGGGGAGTTGGCGAAAAGCTGGTATTCAGCGCTGGTATCCCCATCCTTTTTTCCGGTCCCCCAGGAACCGGAAAGACTATGGCGGCCGAAATCATTGCCAGTGAATTAGGACTGGATCTATACAAGGTCGACCTCTCGACCATCGTCAGTAAATACATCGGCGAAACTGAGAAGAACATGGAACGGATCTTTTCTGAGGCAGAATCGAGTAATGCAATATTATTCTTCGACGAAGCCGACGCCTTGTTTGGTAAACGCTCAGAAGTCAGAGACTCACACGATCGTTATGCAAATATTGAAATCAGTTACCTGCTGCAGCGTATGGAAGTCTACGATGGCGTTACTATTTTGGCAACAAACCTGAAAGCCAATTTAGATGAGGCCTTTACCCGGCGCTTGCAATTCTCGGTGAATTTTCCATTTCCAGATGAAGCCGATCGTCTCCGCATCTGGCGAACTCTGTTCCCGCCAAAAGTCCCTCGTGAGCCAGATATTGACTTGCAGTTCCTCGCCAGCCGTTATCGTCTGGCTGGCGGCAACATCCGAAATATCCTCGTAAATGCAGCATTTCTGGCATCCGCAGATGGAGGTCAGGTCACCATGCACCATATCCTCCATAGCACCCATCGTGAATACCAAAAGCTCGGTCGATTGGTAGGCGAAGAAGACTTCCGGGTAGGGTAAACCATGCGAAAAGCGAAATATGAAAATCCCTATCCTATCAAAACATGCCAGCACCAGGAACTCAATGCAATCCGGCGCATGGAAGGGGAAGACATTTGCTGGGCAGAACTGTCAGCTCAGGCTATCTATGGCATTTTTGGCCCCAGAACATTGGCTGCAACCAGGGCATTGAACCATTGGAGCAATACGATGCCTAAGCAAGATATACCCCAGAATGAAGGGACTATAAAACCGGGGGCGCATGACCGCCGCAGCCAGGAAGCTGATGCTAAAAAGAAGGCTTTGCAAAGACTTCTGGCCCAACGTCAGGTTCAGGAATCTGCCGAACTGGATGAAGAGACAGAAAACCGGATTAACAGCTGGCGAAGTCATTACCAATCTCTGGATACATTCGTTGTAGGTCAGATGGAAAAGCTCAAGGAACATGACCGTCAATACTGCCATCGACCGGTCGAGCAAGAGGCAAACTCGGCCGCCCGGTCGGTCGTAAATCATTATCCCGACAGAGTCCTTATATGCCTGATGATGAAATGGCGGAATGATTCTGGGAAGGGCCGAATGTTTCCGATAACCCATAAATCTTGCCAAACCGGGAGGCCTGGCTATGATTGAAGATCTCGACGAAACGATCCGGCAATTAGTTAAATCCGAAATGCCGATTAAAAACAGTGAAATCGATATCAGCTTTGATCAACCCAGACGGGATTGGAGCTCGCGGTTATCAAAGCCGACTATTAATTTCTTCCTGTATGATTTGCGTGAGAATCCTGTTTTACGCCAGCACCAATGGGAAGATCTTCCGCCTCGAGCAGCAGGCGATCCCCTGGCCCACCGGAAACGCTCCCCATTCAGGATCGATTGTTTTTATATGATAACTACCTGGGCCGCCGAATCCGACGATGAGCACCGGCTGCTTTCCAGGTGCCTTTATGCCTTATTCAGGAACCCAATCATCCCTGAGAACCGCCTTATTGGGCTTTTAAAGAACCAGCCTTACGACATTCAAGCCCGGTTGGCAAGCCATGATCGTTTTACCAACCCGGCCGAACTGTGGAGCGCTATGGATAACGAAATGCGTCCAAGTGTCTCTTATATCATCACCATATCCATCGATCCCTGGACTGAGGTAACCGGGCCGATCGTCCATTCGTTGACGTTGAGGACCGGGGCGACAAACACACTACCTCACAAGCAAGTTTTTACTGAAGAAGGCATTAATTCAGAAAGAGTATTTATTGGCGGCACGGTCATCCAACAAAATGAAAAAGGCCAGCCCGATAATCCCTTGGCAGGCATCCAGGTTGCCATCAAAGGGACTGGTTTTTTCTCAACCAGCGACGATCAGGGCCATTTCGTATTAGGAGGATTAGCGCCAGGAGAATACACCCTGATTGCCTGGCTAGCCGAAGGAAAAATAATTGAAAAGAAAATCATGGTGCCATTAACTGGCGCTGATTTTGATCTACTGGTCTAAATAACAGGTCCAATGGAAATTAATCCCTGTTTTCAAACTCGCTCTCCACCAGTTGAGGAGGACAAATATATGAATGTTAATTTTACGTGCTAATCCTCAAATAAAAAAATCCAGAATATTTTTCGAGTAAGGAGGTTTATGAAATGGCAGTAACGTATGCATCACCAGGTGTCTATGTAGAAGAGGTGGAGCGGGGAACAAAACCCATCGAAGCTGTCGGCACTTCGATGGCCGCTTTCATCGGGATTACGGCTGAGGCCAGCGCTAAAGGGGTCAATCCAGCGACTGGTGAACGGGTTGTGGTCGAATTGAGGCTTAACAAACCAACCCTGGTAACAAGCTGGACTCAGTTTACGGATGTTTTCGGAGATTTCACGTCGGGAGCTTTTCTACCCGAAGCTGTCTATGGTTATTTTGCAAATGGCGGTGGAGCTTGTTATGTCACCAGCCTGCGCGCACTCAACGAGATGACCGGTGTCATGAAAAGCGCGTCCGTTGCTATTCCCTCCAAGGGGAAAACCAGCTTCAAAATCACTGCAAAAATCCCTGGCGCTTCAGGCAATGACCTCCTTGTCAATATTAAATATTCCGGAGAAGATCTATTTACCATGAGTGTAGGTGGAGAGATCAAATCCGGACTGACCATGAAAAAAGGTGAGAACTTTATCGGCGACGCTGTATTTGACTCAGTTACAATTTCCGATGTAGGCGTGGCTGCCGCTTTGCCTGACGAAGGCACTTACGTTCTGTCTGGAGGCGGTTCAGAACCTTTAACCGCAGCGCAATTTATTGGCGATCCTTCGCAACGCACCGGTCTGGGTGGGCTCGAGCCAATTGACGAAATCCGCCTGATTCTGTGCCCGGATGTTATGGTCGGATACGATGGTTCGGAAGAAGCCAAGCAGCGTGTCAAGGTTGTCCAGACTGCAATGATCGCACATTGCGAAAAACTGCGGTATTGTTTTGCTGTCCTGGATACTCCGCCGGGATTAAATCCTCAACAAGCTAAAGAATGGCGATCTTATGTCAATTTTGACAGCTCCTATGCAGCCATGTATTATCCCTGGATCGAAGTCCCTGATCTGAGCGGTTCTGGAAGCATCAGCAAGTTGGTTCCACCAAGCGGCCATGTGGTTGGCATTTACAATCGCACCGATGCAAATCGCGGCGTTCACAAAGCCCCGGCAAACGACGTCATTCTTGGCGCGATCAACCTGGAGGTGAACCTGAGCAAGGGTGAACAGGATGTGCTGAATCCCGTCGGCGTTAATTGCATCCGAGCGTTTCCAGGTAGAGGCATTCGCGTCTGGGGTGCTAGAACCCTGAGCAGCAATGGATCCTGGAGATATATCAACGTTCGCCGGTTGTTTATCATGATCGAAGCTTCAATGGAATCCGGATTAAGCTGGGTGGTTTTCGAACCAAATGACAGCACTTTATGGGCCAAGGTACGCCGCGACGTGACATCTTTCCTGCGAGTTGTGTGGCGCAGCGGCGCCTTGTTTGGAAATACCCCAGAACAGGCGTTTTATGTCAAATGCGATGAAGAGCTGAATCCGCTAGAGATCAGGGATTTAGGACAGCTCATCATCGAAGTTGGCGTCGCACCCGTAAAGCCGGCAGAATTCGTTATCTTCCGCATCAGTCAATGGGCTGGCGCAAATGCTGAAGCGTGATCGTGAAATAATGATTGGATGTCTGTAAATAATTGAAAGGAGTCAAAAATGGCTGATCGCGAAGACCCGTTAATTGGTTTTCATTTTGCCGTAGACATACAGGGAGTTATCAAGGGTTATTTCACCGAGTGTTCCGGATTAGGCTCAGAAAATGAACTGATCGAGCATAAGGTTGTCACCGAGAAGGGACAGGAAGTCATCCTCAAGCTCCCCGGCAGGCTCAAATGGGAAAATATCACCCTCAAGCGTGGTATCACCAGCAGTATGGATATCTGGGATTGGCGCAAGCAGGTCGAAGATGGAAACGTCGAAAACGCCCGACATGATGGATCTATCGTCATGTATGACGAACACCTCAAAGAGGTAGCTCGCTGGAATTTCGAACGCGCCTGGCCGTTGAAGGTGACCGGTCCCCAACCTAAAGCCGATAGTAATGAGATTGGCATTGAAGAAATGACCATCGCTCACGAATACATTAACCGCGTGAAATGATGTACCCGCACAACGATAAGGAGTGGCCGATCACAAGATTGGCCCTCCTTATCAACTCAAGACAAGAAATTAAGGGTGATCTATGCCTGAATACCAAACACAATTCACTTTCACCTTACCCCGAGGTTTTTTTAACACGGAAGGCGAGTTAGTTAGGGATGGAATGATGCGGCTGGCAACCGCCCTGGATGAAATCGAAGCAATCCAGGACCCGCGTGTCATAAAAAATGAAGCTTACCTCCCGGTCATCTTGCTCAGCAGAGTGATTATTCGGTTGGGCCATTTGACCAACATCCAGCCTGCAATCATCGAGAAGTTATTTGCATCTGACGTTGGTTACCTAGAAGATATCTATATGCACCTCAACAGCCAGGAGCAAATCCTGGTTGGAGCTGTTTGTCCGAATTGCAGCGCCCATTTCAATTTACAGGTTGCACCTCTCACGGGAAATGAAAGTTGATTGTCATTTGAAGATTGATGAAAGTGTAGATTAGCAGGTATTTATGGATATTGAAACTACGAATACCACACAGAGCAGCAATGCCAATATTGCGCAGATGGAAAATCCGGCTGTCGATTCGCAGCTAATACGAGAAATCGCCGACAGAGTCTACGCATTGATGCTCCGGGATTTAAAAATTGAAAAAGAACGCCGGGTGAATTCGAGAGCCAACACGTCCTACCCCTATGGAGGAAGGTCATGATCGTCGAGCAAATGATCCACACATTCATTACGGCTGCTTTCAAATTCGTCGTAGCTGTTGATGGGGTGCCAATTGGCGCGTTCACCGAATGCACTTTACCCTCCATAGAGTGGGATATTGAAGTAGTGAAAGAAGGTGGTTTGAATACTTTCGTCCACCAACTTCCCGGCCAGCGTAAGTCGAACAAGATTGTTTTGAAAAATGGCGTGGCCGTCTCTCCCGATCTGCACCTCTGGTATTTCCGCACCATGAACGAGAACTTTTCCCGCAAAATGGTTACGGTAACACTACTCAACCCTTTAATGATACCCGTCATCGTAATGAATATCGAGGATGCCATCCCGGTAAAATGGACCGGTCCTCAGATGAAAGCCGACGATAACACCGTTGCTGTCCAAACACTCGAGCTTGCCTGCGGTGAAATTACTTTGTTGTGATTGAAATAATTGATGAGAAATACGTTAAATAACCCTCTTGTACTGAAAATCAGACGCCATGCGGCGATGACGACTTTGTTTAAAAAAGCCGACGGCGAGGCGTTCCAGAAAATTTCCGCATCTTCCCAATCTTACCCGAGACCTTGGCAGGCTAATATCGATAACCAGGTTGTACAGGCGTCTTTGGTATCCAGAACTGACCGCGACCATGAATTAAGCCCCGAGATATCTCAGCAAGTAGAAAATACCGTCCCAGTTCAAGTCGAGAATTTTGTCCCCAACGCAGCAACAGCTCCTGGCGACCAATCAAGCTTGAAGAAGGCTGAAAGCATCAGGACTGATGAAGTTAATTCAACCACGACACCATTGACCGACGAGAAAAATTGGCGGAGATTGCAGGCGATCCTTAAACGACATGCAGAAGCTGAAGAGACCGAAACAGCAATAATAAATGATGAAACGACAAGCAGAGATATTGAAGCGCCGAATTCTATCTCCCAAAAGCAACAAGAGGTTGCTCGAACATCCGGGCAGGATTCAACGGGGATGGTCCAATCGAAAATTGATAATTTACCAAAGAAGGTTTCGGACGTGTCTAAATTGGTGCCAGGCGACCGTTCCATTCGCCAGGTGGACAAAAAAACCAACGAGTCGGATACTCTTCGTTCCGGACAAAGAAAACCGGACAAGCCTGCAGATGAGATTGCTCCAACGCAAGCTAATCAAAGCCAGGCTGTATCCAATTTGGCCCCAAGCAATTTGAATGCGAAATCTCTCTCAGATTGCCGAGACACCTGTCAACCCTGTTCGGGCAAGTGAAATCCAGCAACGCCGGGATGAAGGTACTCTCCCAAACGCAACGCCTGAGGTTACAAATGCCCGATCAACCCTGACGCCGCAACCGATCGATGAGGATGGCGACCAGAACCCCAAGACTGAAATCGTCGATCAAGGCATACCGCTTCAAGAAATTTGGCCCGTTTCCATTCAAAAGAAAACAGTTGAAGCCGGTGGTGAAATTTCATCAAGAAATCGCCCGGATATTTCTGATATCAAAACGCCTTTAACAAATGAAAACCTGTCTAGAATTCAGCGCTTGATGACCCGACCTGAAATTGCCCAGCCAACAAGCTCGAAATTAGAAATTATCCCACCTCGCCGGCCGCGACCGGCTAATCCGGCAGGAGAATCAGGGCCTGAAACCAGGTTGGACCAACCTGACGAAGTCCCATCGACAAAATCCAGACAATCGTTACAAGAACCGCAAAATGAATTGGATAAAAACGACAACTCCTTGAACCAAGGGGACCAACAAATGGTTCAGACCGAGATCGGCCCTTTACCCCAGGACCTATGGAAGTTGCTCGATCAACCCATCCCGAGCGCTAATCAGAATGTTACGCAACCGGGTACAATTAAAAATATCGGGGAATCAAACCGAAGACAAATCTTCAGAACTGCAACCAAAACTGGATCAATTGGCCCGATCTCCCCAAACTCCCAGACTCCCCCAATATCCAACACAGAGAATTGGATAAGCATAACAATCAAGAAAATGCCTTTGTACCGGTGACCCAGGAAGAAACGAGCGAAATGCCTGGCGAGACAACTGCCTGGCCAGCCCAATCTGAAACTGCTCCAGCCTCTACTGCAACGATACCAGCGGCCACCTATCAATCACAAACACCGACACGATTACCTCAGTTTGAAACAACTACCACTCCAATATCAAACAAATCCTCCTCCAATGAAACGTCTCAGGCAGAAATTACGTCCACTCATCCGGTAACAGCCGCGGCTTCAACCACCGAAAAGTCTTCAACCAGTGAGTTTGCCCAGGTCTCTCAACATTCAGCCCAATCTGAGACGGCTGAAACCCCGTCAACCACAACCACCCAGGCGCTGGTTGAAAGCGAAAACCAGGCCCAGTCAGTTCAAGCAGCAGCTTCCGAACCACGGGCTGAGAAGCCTACATTTACAGAGCAAGAAAAAGATGAACTCAGCTTACGTGTGTATTCAGAAATTAAAAGACGACTTTCGATCGAATGGGAACGATTACGTCGTAAATAAAAACAGACAGCAGGATGGCAGGTATGGCAATCACACGCGGAAAATTGGTAGCAGCAAGAATATATGAAGTCGAAGATTCAGGCCAGGAAAAAGGCGGAGGGGTTGGAGTCGATTGCATGTTCAACCCTTTTGAATATACGGTTTCCAAACAAAATACGTACAGCGAAAACCCTAAAAACAACGGCGATGTCCCCCAGATTGAATTCAAAAAAGCCGGGCCTCAAACTTTAAAGCTCAACCTGACTTTTGATACCTATGAGCAAAAAGAAGACGTCAGCCTGACTACCAACCAGCTGTGGAAATTAATGGAGTCAAAGACCCGCCAGGAAGGTAATAAAAACAAAAAAGTGCCCCCGCCAAATGTTGCCTTTGAGTGGGGTGTTTTCCGCTTTGTAGCTGTTATTACCAATATGACCCAGAAATTCACATTATTTCAATCAGATGGAACCCCGGTCAGGGCAAAGGTCGATGTCACATTTACGCAGCATGTAGATCTTGAGGATTATCCCAATCAAAACCCAACATCCGGCGGCGGCGATATCGATCGCATCCACCAGGTTATCGCAGGAGACCGCCTGGATAATATTGCCTACGACGTTTATGGTGATGCCACAAAATGGCGGCGGATTGCGGAACATAATCGCATTCAGAATCCACTCGCCTTGCATGCTGGCCAGCAACTCATTATTCCAATCGATTAACTGGCTAGACCTAAAATTATCCTATACGGAAACATTATGGATCGAAATCCGATTGCAAGTCAGATTCACATAAAGTTAAACGGAAGTGATGTGGCGCAAACTGTCATTTCAAAACTAGATTCGGTCCTGGTCGACCAACACGCTCATTTGCCGGACATGTTCGAAATCCGGCTCCATGATCCCAATCTGGAGATATTGGATCAAGGCCCGTTCGACCTGACCAAAGAAGTCGAAATCTCCGCCGAAAAATCGGATGGCTCACAATGCACGTTGATAAAAGGTGAAATCACCTCCCTCGAACCCGAATTTGGCGAGGGGATGATATCCGACCTGGTTGTTCGCGGATACGATAAACTTCACCGCCTGTATCGGGAGAATAAGAGTACAGCCTATTTAAACGTTAAAGATAGTGATCTGGCAAACCAGATCGCCCAGAATGCAGGCCTTCAACCGGTTATCGACCAGACCAACCTTGTATACGACCATATTTTCCAGCACAACCAGACAGACTTCGCATTTCTGGCATCACGCGCCTGGAGAATTGGATTCGAATGTTTTATCTCCGATGGAAAGCTCTATTTCCGCAAACCGCCGACCGGTTCCGCCACCATTACTCTCACGTGGGGAGAAGATTTGCTGAGCTTCCGCCCTAGAATGACCCTTTCAGAACAGATCGACGAGGTTGTGGTCATGGGTTGGGATACTGATAAAAAAGCCGCAATCGTTGGAAAAGCATCCACGGGGAATTTATATCCGCAGATCGGTGAGCAAAAAGATGGCGCAAAATGGGCGCATCAATTCGGCAACGGCAAGAAAATCATCATCGACCAGCCAGTGATCAGCCAATCTGAAGCGGATATTCTGGCCGCCGCTCGGTTCGCCGAAATCAGTGGAGCTTTCATCGACGCCGAAGGAATTGCATTTCGCAGGCCGGATATTCAAGCCGGCCAAACGACAAAACTCGAAGCCCTGGGGAAACGCTTCAGTGGAACCTACCTGGTTACTCATTGCACCCACGTCTACAACGCCTCCGGCTTGCGTACAACATTCACGGTAAATGGATTGCGGGGCGGGTTGTTGACAGAAGAAGTTTCCCAGAACCATCAAGAAGAACCACGACTAGGATTGGTACAGGCAATCGTCACCAATACCGATGACCCAAACAATTGGGGGCGGGTCAAGCTGAAATTTCCCTGGTTGAGCGACGATTCCGAAAGTAACTGGGCAAGAGTGATAGGTATCGGCGCCGGGCCGGAATCGGGAATGTTTGTTATTCCGGCTGTTGGCGATGAAGTGGTAGTGGCGTTCTTTCACGAGGATTTCAACCAGCCTGTGGTTATAGGCGGCGTGTGGAATGGACAGAACAAGATTCCGCCGGAAGGGTCTGCAGCCGGAAACGGAGAAAAACCACTGGTCCGAAGCATTCATTCACCAAATGGCCATAAGATTACATTTTTCGATAATGACGACAAGAAAATCGAGATATCGACCCACGATGGTCGGAACATCGTCTTGGATGACAAAAACAAAAAGATTACCATCAGTACCCAAAATGCAAAACTGGTGGTTGAGGATAATAAAATTCAGCTAGAAGGCAGCGGTGGCGATATCAGTTTAAAATCAGGGTCCAATTTCAAGATTAGAATCAGGCGGTAATATCGATATTCAAGCCAGTGGACAGGTCAATATTAAAGGCGCAATTGTAAATCTAAATTAAGGAGAAAGATGGCAAGTCCCGCGGCTAAACAAAATGACATAGTCACTGCAATTGACACTCACATCGTAATGGTACCATCACCAGGCGGTCCATTACCGACGCCTTTGCCCCATCCCTTCATTGGAATGCTCGATGGGAATTTGAGCTCAAACGTGAATATTATGGGTATACCGGCCGCTACCCAAGGTAGTACTGCTTCGAATCAACCTCCGCATATTCCCACCCCACCAGGTACGGCCTTTCAAATGCCTCCCACAAATAAGGCGACGATTATGACCGGAAGCGGTACCGTGAATATTAACGGCAAGCCTGCTGCCAGGATCACCGACACCGTGCAAACCTGCGCCGACCCGGCGCCGAATATGGCAGGGAAAATTGCCGGCATGAGTACTGTAAATATTGGAGGATAAGTAAATGGCGAAAGAAATCATTGGCCGAGGTTGGTCATTTCCACCGGGAATCGGTCAGCAAGGAGGTCTGGTGTTAACGAATGACCGCAATGAGCTTGACCAATCAATTACAATCATTTTAAATACATCTCCAGGCCAGAGAGTTATGCGGCCCACATTTGGCTGCAGGCTACACGAATTAGTCTTTGCTCCTAATAACAACTACACAGCTATCCAGGCCCAACGCTTCGTCGAAGAAGCTCTGGGGATGTGGGAACCGCGCATCAACGTGATGAAAGTCAATGCTCATCCGGATTCCAAAGACGGCAGCCGTCTTTTAATTGAAATTGAATATGAAATAAAGGTCACTCATGACCGCCGCAGTCTGGTCCACCCATTTTATCTGATCCCTGAAGAACCGGTCTGATCCAATTAGATCCACACCTTCCCGAACGGAGGTTCACATGTCGCTTGTAGTCCCCAAATTAGATGATCGCCAGTTCCAAGACATCGTTGACGAAGCTAAGAAGCGTATTCCACAATATTGCAAAGAGTGGACGGACCATAACGTCAGTGATCCGGGGGTCACATTTATCGAGCTTTTTGCCTGGATGACCGATGTGATCCTCTATCGACTCAATCAAGTCCCCGATTTACACTACATCAAGTTCATGGAAATGCTGGGGATCACCTTGAAGGAGCCTGAGCCTGCGAAAGTACCGGTCACTTTTTGGCTATCCGCACCACAGCCAACAGTTACCCTGATTCCCAAAGGAACCGAAGTCGCCAGCACCCAGACTGAAACAGAAGGTTCGATTATTTTCACGTCGGATGAGGATCTACGGGTGCAGCCACCTGATCTCGCCATGGTATCGTCACGACTTACTTCGAGTGATGGCCAAAAAAAGGTAATGCAGGACCACAATCTTCGGCGCTTGCAAACCGGGTTCGAAGGCGTGGAGGTTTTTTCGCATGTGCCCCAAATTGACGATGCGCTCTATTTTGGATTCAATAACGATCTCAGCTTTCATCTCCTGGGTTTTGATTTTGATTTTGATCCGGCTGGTGGCGCAGGAGTTGACCCTGCTTATCCGCCTTACATCTGGGAAGTTTCAACCGGGAAAGAAACAAAACACTGGGATAAATGCGACGTCGAAATGGATACCACTAAGGGCTTGAACGTGATAGGCCGTGTTCGAATACACCTGCCGCAAATGGGAAAGTACAACGTTAACAACATCCAGCTTTTTTGGGTGAGGGTCAGAAACCGAGAAATTTCACCCATCGAGGCCCGGGAAGGCGCCCGTCCCTACCGCCTTTCTCCTCGTTTGAGACAAGTATCTATTGCATCCTGGGGTGGAACCGCCAAAGCAACTCATTCCCAAAAAGTAACCCGTGAATTCCTGGGCCAAAGCGATGGTACAGCTGGTCAACGTTTCACTTTGAAATTCAAACCGGTTTTACGAAGGTCCGTCATTGAAACCCTGACCGTTCAGAGCGAAGGAGAAGCGCCTCAAAAATGGACGGAGGTAGTCGATTTTTCAAATTCGGATGCTGACAGCCAGCACTTTACCCTCGATAGCACTTCAGGCGAAGTCCGCCTTGGGCCGGCAATACGCCAGCAAGATGGTACTATCAAATTGTTTGGCGCGATTCCACCCAGGCGTTCGCTTCTTACTTTCGATTCGTATCGCTATGGAGGGGGTCAAGAAGGGAACGTGCAAACTGGAATTATTAATACTTTAAAAACAGCGATTCCCTACATTGGCCGGGTCAATAACCGCTTCCCGGCGACCGGGGGTCTGGACGCCGAATCGCTTGAAATCGGCGAAGACTCGTGCTCCAGCCTTATTGCATTCGCGGGAAAGAGCGGTCACCGAGTCAGATTTTGAATTCCTGGCAATGCAAGCCTTACCAGCTGAAATCGGAAGGGTCAAATGCCTGCAGCCTAACCCTTCGGATGCTAACCGGATCATTCCTGGACAGGTTTTCCTGCTCGTTATTCCTCGCGTTCTCCACCCTGAAGGACATTTGGAGGCAGACCAACTTGCTTTGAAACCGGAAGATATAGGATCTTTGACGAAATATCTCGATGAAAGAAGGTTGCTGACGACCCGGTTGGATGTGCGCCCACCAGCCTATCAATGGGTTTCGATTAAAGTCAGGCTACGAGGTATACCGGGAACAAGCCAGGAAAAGGTCGCGAACGATATGACCAACGCCCTTTATCGCTTCCTCAATCCATTGACCGGATGGTCCGACGGTAAAGGTTGGCCTTTCGGGCGGGAAACTTTACTCCTCCGATGTATACCAATGTCTGCAAAAAGTCCCAAACATCCAATTTATCCGCGGCCTCGAAATGTTCAGCACTTCGCCTGACGGACAAAATAAGGGTAATCCGGTAGAAACAATAGATGTCATGGCGCATGGTGTCATTGCCTCTGGAATCCATTCAGTTGAATTCGTTTAAAGGAGATATTCGCGGATGACTGAAAATGTCCAATTTTCCATCCACATAACCGGTCCAGATTTTGAAAAAGCAATCGACCTAATACCGGGTCCTTTCACGATTGGGAGAGAGCCTGGGAATAACCTCGTCTTGATAAATCCTCTGATATCCAGGCACCATGCAAGGATCGATTGTGATAACAATGAATGTCATCTCACCGACCTCAACAGCTCGAATGGCACCAACCTTAACAGCGAAAAACTCACACCATCAATCCCATATCCATTAGAAATCGGCGCAATCATAAAGATAGGTCCTTTCGAGATAAAACTGGAAGGTGTGCTGCAAGAAGAAACTGAAACCATTCCCCCGCAGGATCACGAACCGGAACAACAAGAGCCGGCAGATATTCAAATTCCTATCGCAAAACAAACAGATGCTTTGCCCCAAGAAGCACTCTCAGCAAAGCCAGCAGAAAGCCATTCAGACGAACCGCCTCCCCCACCAGATGTGCCAGGTGAACCACCTACAACCATTCCCCCTTCGCAGATAAATCCACAGGTTCCCCCACCAGGGTTAACTTTTACATCGACCAAATTAATTGATTATCTGCCAGGTATTTACCAAAATGATTTTACTAATCGGTTCCTGGCTCTTTTCGAATCTATCCTTTTTCCGATAGAATGGAATGTAGATAATTTTGATTTGTTTCTTGACCCCTCAACTGCCCCTTATGAATTCCTTCCCTGGTTGATGAATTGGTTTGCGATCAGTTTCGATAACTCATGGGATGAAAATCAGAGGCGCAAACTCCTGAAAGAAGCACATAAAATATTTGCCCGGCGAGGCACCCGATGGGCGCTCTCATACATCCTGGAAATCTATTTGGGTAAGCCGCCAGAGATAATTGAAGACGAAGAAGGTCTTGCGCCATATACTTTCAAAGTAAAATTACCTGTCTCCCAAGATCGTGTAAATCAGGAACTCGTCGAACGACTGATCAACGCAAATAAACCGGCTTATACAGCTTATTCAATCGTATACTCCGTTTAACGTAATTACCGATTAAGAGGATTGAATTATGGACCAACTGATTGGGCAAACCCTGAGCCGTTACAAAATAATCAGCTTATTGGGGGAAGGCGGGATGGGCGCAGTTTATAAAGCGCGAGATCTCACCTTGCAAAGGGACGTTGCCTTCAAAATCATGCATCCCCAATTTGCCAGGCAGCCAAATTTTCAAGAAAGGTTCCTTCAGGAGGCACGCACCGCCGCCCGCTTTGACCATCCCTCAATTGTAAAAGTGTACGATTTCGGCCAACAGCAAGGAATGCTATTTATCGTCATGGAGTTCATTCCTGGAAATAACCTGGGAAAATTGCTGCGTGATCTTCGCACCCGAAATCAATGGATCGTTATGGGCGAAGCAATTCAGCTTGTCAGCCAGATCAGTAGTGCACTCGACTACATCCACCAACAAGGGATTACTCACCGGGATATCAAGCCAGATAACATCATGTTGAAGCCAGAAGCCAGCAATGGCCTGCCCTACCGGCCTGTGCTTACCGACCTCGGATTGGCAAAACTGGCTGAAGGGGGTGTTTTCACCCAGGATGGCACTTCAATGGGGACTCCGGCGTATATGTCACCCGAGCAAGCCATGGGAACAAAAACGGACCGGCGCAGCGATGTTTATTCGCTGGGTATCCTTTTATTCGAGCTGGTTGTCGGCCGCCTGCCATTCCAGGCGAAAACCTTGACAGAGGCGATCCGGATGCATACCCAGGAAACCCCGCCCCCACCTCAATCTCTAAAAGCGGATATTCCGGATGAAGTCCAGAAGATCATCCTCAAGGCGATCGCGAAGGATCCCAAGGACCGCTTCCAGACAGCAGCGGAGCTGGCTCAAGCCCTGGATAGCAACATCCCTGTCGCCACAACTGTAGCTTCCAGCCCGTCACCGATCGAAGGCGCCGTCAGTTTGGTCACCCAGCTGAAACAGGACTCTGGTGAGATGCGTGGGCCTTCTGTCTTCAATGAATTCCCAGCTCAATCCGTCGATAAAAACCAGGACCACATCCAGGTGGTAGAACCCGATCACACCAGTCGTGCTTATCCGATTTCGTCAGGTTCTATGTCAGTGGGTCGTGAAAGCGATAACGCAATCGTCCTACACGACCAGAGCGCTTCACGCCATCATGTTCGGATTGATTTCGATAGCAGCCAATACCGGCTGACCGATCTCGAATTCGACCAATGGCACTTACTTAGGCAGCGCCAGGCTGCTGCCAGGCGTCCCGGAAATTTGGACCCCAGATAAGCCGCTCCGCATCGGGGATGCTTACCTTCGCCTCGTACGCGCTCAACGTACAGACGGCACATCGGTTTCGCCCTCCCCGGCAACATCAGTCGACCCCAATTTGGTCAGATCAAGTCCCGGACAGGGAAGGGTTGGGGTATATCTCGAAAACCAGCAGCTCTCAGTAGAACCCGGCGCAGCGCTCACAACTTCGGTTACCTTACTCAATCAGGGAACGGTGGTCGATCATTTTAAACTCTCAATTAACGGTGTTCCTCCAACCTGGCTTCCCACTCAGCCCCCACCAGTACAGTTGCTCCCCGGGGACCAGCAGACAATTGCTTTTACACTCTTACCGCCACGTGATTCTAAAAGCCGGGCAGGTCGCTACCCATTGACGTTGAAGGTGTCCAGCCAGAGTGCACCCGACCAGGTAGCTGAAGTGAAAGCAACTTTAACCGTTTCGCCTTTCACGCAATTTTCAACTGAACTGCACCCGTCGAAGATTAAAGCAGGAAAAATTAGCCGGATTACGATCACCAACCAGGGGAATGTCCAAAATACGTATAACCTGAAATGGCAAGATCCGGGAGACGACCTTTCTTTTAATCCACCCAAGGCTACCTTGCTGGTTTCGGAAAGCCAAACAGGCGCGGCCGAATTCAAGGTCTCAACTCGCCAGCGGCGCTGGTTTGGCAATGAAAAATCCTTTCCATTTTCGGTCCAAATTGCTACTCAAAAAGGTGAATTGCAAACACAGAACGGTGATGTATTGAGTCGAGCGGTAATCCCACCTTGGGTTATTCCGGTGGTGATGGTTGTGTGCCTTGGATTGGCGGCAGCGGCAGTGTTGATTTTCAACCAGGTCAAGGCACAGTCCACTCGTACAACCCAAACAGCAGTTGCACAAGTTACTTCAGCCGCGCAACTGGTTAATACCCAGGTTCAGGGAACAGTTGCTGCAAAAACCGCGACATCCATCGCCCTTACCGCAGCTGTTCCAACAACTGCCCTCCCAACTGATACACCAACGATGACATTGACTCCAGAAATCTCGCCTACCCCCACGGATACACCGACAGCCACACCCACACAAACACAAACAGCTACACCCACCGATACGCCCACCGCTACCATCACGCCAACCTTAGCGCCCGGTGCGGTCATCAATGATTTTGTGGGGACTTGGATGAATACCGACTCAAACACAGGCGGGATGACTCGATTAGTTGTTACCAAAATCAATGAAACCACCGTTTCATTTCATGGTTATGGAAAATGTACACCGACGGATTGTGATTGGTCTGCAATGACTGGCGGTGATATTATCGTACCTTTTACTCCATTTTCGCTTTCGGGAACATATAACTTTAGTTTCAAAAAATCTACCATTACGATCGTTCGCTCAGGTAACAATCTCGTGGTAACCGTTTACGACCAATATCCTGATGCCTCGCAGAATCAAACCTATACCTATTCGATGTATCGTTTTATTCTCCTGGGACCTCCGATCAAATTCTTACCCACATTGATACTATTACCGACGAGTACGCCGACCCCATAATAGGCCTCCTGGCAATCTACTAAATTGTTTTCAACTATAATTAGGGCGCGCAGTTTCAGACCAGCCATCGCAAGGCATCTTTGAAAAAGCATCTCTAAACATCTAACTTGGAGCGGATCATGATAACTAAAGAGGAATGGCTAATTGCCCATAACCGAGCCTGTGATATGTTTGCCGAGGCAAAAATTGTTTTAACGCCCGAAGAAATTGAAGGCTTAGAAATTGCAGATTTTGGCCTCGGACGTCTTACTGAAATTGGCCTTGAGATCAACACATATATTAATACAGAGCGTGTCTGTGCTAAAGAAATCGCTCTTTTCCCCTGGCAGCTATGTCCAGAACATATGCATCCGACTGTCGATGGTCACCCCGGGAAGGAGGAGACATTTCGCTGCCGCTGGGGTGAAGTCCATTTATACGTCCCTGGAGATAACTTGGAAGCATTTTCCGGAAAGTTGCCGGTGGATAGAGCCGCATATTTTACGATGCGGCACCACATCGTACTTCATCCTGGCGAACAATACACACTCTATCCTGAGACCTATCATTGGTTCCAGGGAGGCCCTCAAGGTGCTATTGTTTCGGAGTTTTCAACTCACAGCACCGATGAATACGATATCTTCACCGACCCCGCAATAAAGCGCGCGCCTGAAGTCGAAGCTGATTAGGTACCATAATTTACCGCGCTTATCTAATTTGGGTGTTTCCAGCGTGAATCGTTGCTCAAACACCCATTTTTGTTGTCCCCAAGAATTAATGTACAAGTCTCTCTGAAAAAAGCTCTTTTCTATCTACCGATCCTTCGAAACCCTGGCAGGATTTTGGCCGATAGCCAGCCCCCAGGATTTGCTTTCCTGAGAACATCACCTCCCTTTTGATACGGCATACCGCTGCTGCTTTTATTGTTGCAACATATGATTTGAGACCTGCATCTGGGTAACCAATAGTTCGAACGCTAATGCTTCTATCCATATCATTATGATAATATTATTGCGATGTTTATCGCCAGAACATCGCCTGGTTTCAAGAAAAGAGGTTAGATAATGGGAATGCATGGGATAGGTTGGCACACCTATTTACGGGCAACCGACGAAAAGCCAAAAGTGACCTGGAAATTGATGAGACGGGTCCTAAATTATGCTGCGCCATACCGACTCAAATTAATCGGTTTATTGGTCATTATCCTGTTCACAACTGGATTAAGCTTATTAACACCTTTAGTATTTCGCGCCATAATCGATAAGGTTATTCCTTCTGGAAATATAAATCTGCTGATCGAATTGGCATTGGTGTTATTGTTAATTCCAGCATTCAATGGGATTGCAAACATCTTCCAAAGGCGCTTGAACGCTTCGGTCGGCGAGGGGGTTACTTACGATTTACGAGTTGCTTTGTTCACCCACCTGCAGCGTATGTCGCTGCGATTTTTTACCAATACCAAGGTGGGAGAAATGATCAGCCGGCTGAACAACGACGTCGTTGGCGCTCAAAATGCGATCAGCAACACGATTGTCAACCTCATTACCAATATCATCCAGGCAATCGCATTATTAGCCGTAATGCTGTCCCTGGAATGGCGCTTGACCCTGATCAGCATCCTGGTCTTGCCACTCTTCCTGGTCGCCGCCCGCAGCCTGGGTACAAGGTTGCGAGATATTGCCCGCAAGCAGCTTGAATCAAATGCAGAAATGAACGCCATGGCGAATGAGACCCTCAACATTGGAGGGGCGTTGTTGGTAAAACTCTTTGGTCGAATTGGACTGGAAGACGACCGCTTCAAAGAACGGTCATCAAAGGTTCGCGACCTCGGTGTTCAAAGAGCTGTAATGGGAACGATCTTTTTCGCCATTATCGGCCTGCTGAGTTCAGTCGGCACTGCGTTCGTCTATGGGTTTGGCGGTTACCTGGTCATCTTACACACATTTACAATCGGGACGATCGTCGCCTTTGGCTCTTACCTGGGAAACCTATACGGCACTTTGCAGAGCCTGGCAAATGCGCCTGTGGATTTCGCCACTTCTGTTGTCAGTTTCGAACGCGTTTTTGAGGTCATCGACCTTCCACTCGATATTTCCGAAAAAGATGATGCATTTACGTTGCACGATGTCTCCGGCGAAATTATTTTCGATCAAGTTACCTTCAAGTATTCAACTGACGATCGGTTTCTCTTGAGCGACGTTAAAAGACCAGGACATATGGATAATGTGGTCGCAGCTTTGAGCGGGGACCACAATAATAACGTCAACGAGGATCTGATGTTTGGCCACAGCCAAGCCCGGGAAGATGCACTCGAAAATATCGATTTTCACGTCTCCCCCGGCCAATTGGTCGCTTTGGTTGGCCCAAGTGGAGCCGGGAAAACGACCATGACCTATCTCATTCCCAGGTTATACGATCCGACTGATGGCCGTATCATGATCGATGGCCATGATTTAAGAAATGTGACTCTGTCTTCTTTGATGGCGCAAATTGGCATGGTGACACAAGAAACACATCTGTTTCACGACACCATACGAACCAACCTTCTGTATGCCAAACTCGATGCAACCCAGGACGAGATTATCGCTGCCTCCAAAGCAGCCAATATCCACGATTTTATCGTCGATCTTCCTAATGGATACGATACGATCGTAGGCGAACGGGGCTATAGACTCAGCGGTGGTGAGAAGCAAAGGGTTGCCCTGGCTCAGAGTCATTTTGAAAGATCCTCGTATCCTGGTCCTAGATGAAGCAACCAGCTCATTAGACAGCGAATCCGAATCCTTGATCCAGGAAGCGTTGAAACGGGTCATGGCAGGTCGCACCAGCATCGTAATCGCTCACCGGTTAAGTACCATCCTGGCGGCAGATTTGATCCTGGTCCTCGACCGTGGACAAATTGTGGAACGAGGAGCTCACACAGAGCTCCTCGCAAAAAGGGACTATATGCCCATCTTTATGAAACCCAATTTAAATCGTCGTTGGGAATCAATATTTAATTTTTACCGCCCTTTCTATTTTTGCTGACTCCAAAATCGCGTCGCAAATAACAGCATTCTTATACCCATCCTCGAAGGTAGCCCCATAAGGTTCAACCGGTTCGTTATTGGCAATAGAATTTAATAAATGTGCAATTTCGTGAACGAAAGTGTGTTCCCAGCCGATAATATGCCCTTGCGGCCACCAATTGTTCCAGAAGGGATGGAAAAATTCACTGACCATCACATTGTGGAATCCCTGGGTCTCTTTAGGGGCCTCTCCTTTCCAGAAGACTTCCATTTCATTCAGCCTTTCCAGATTAAACCGCACCGAACCTTTAGAGCCATTTATTTCAAATGAATTGTAGTTCTTCCTACCCGGGCAGAAACGTGAAGCTTCTAAGGTACCAACAGCGCCATTTTCAAATTCGACCAGGGCTTCGAAAGCGTCATCCACAGTCACTTCTTCCATCCCTCCCCCCTCCTCGACCGGGCGGTTTTTGATGAACGTCTTGGTGAATGCAGAAACCCGCCTCGGTTCTCCTACCAAAAAGCGCGCCAAATCGATGATATGAGCCCCCAGGTCACCTAAAGCTCCACTACCCGCAACAGCTTTATCCAACCGCCAGACCATGGGAAAATTTGGGTCGGCAATCCACTCCTGCAGGTATACGGCCCTGAAGTGGTAAATATCTCCAAGCATCCCCTTTTCAAGTAAATACTTGAGTTGGCGAACAGCCGGGATAAACCTGTAATTAAAGGCTGTCATGTGCTTGACTCCAGCTTTAGTCACGGCTTCAAGCATTGCAGCAGCTTCGCTGGTTGACCGCGCTAGCGGTTTTTCGCACAACACATGCTTACCAGCTGTCGCGGCGGCGATACAAGGCTCAGAATGCATATTATTGGGGCCACCGTTGTCGAAAAGCTGGATACGGTCATCATCCAGGATACGGCGCCAATCCGTATAGTAATCTTCATACCCATACCGGGTGGCAGCTTCTTTCACAGCTTCTTGATTACGGCCGATGATTGCTATCAGTTCAGGTATCGCCGGTGGAGGGTAAACCATATATGGAATTTTTTTGAAAGCATTGGTATGAGCTTTTCCCATAAATGCATAACCCATCATAGCGACGCCAATTTTAGGAGCCGGCCTGGATGCTTTAGGTCCTGCCATATTTACAAAACCAACCTCGTCATTCATGATAACCTCCTCGAGCGGCCTTATTTCTTCTCAAAAGCCGCATCAAATGCGATCCCTGACGTTGGAAAATCGACGTGTTTGACAAAGGCGCAGGCTTCAGTAGCGCCATGCTCACGATCCATCCCGCTGTCTTCCCATTCGACAGATAAGGGACCATTGTAACCGACGTCATTGAGAGCGCGCATGATCTCTTCAAAGTTTACTTTGCCATGACCTAACGACCGGAAATCCCAATACCGGCGTGGGTCGCCAAAATTGAGATGACCGCCAAAAACACCTGCTTCGGTGGGATGGTCTGACCAACCTACATCTTTCATGTGGACGTGGTATATCCGGCTGCCAAATTTACGAATAAACCCGACATAGTCAACACCTTGATAGCCCAGGTGGCTGGGATCAAAATTAAAACCAAAGGCTTCACGGTGATTGATAGCATCCAGGGTCATTGCAGCGCTGGCAACATCAAAGGCGATCTCAGTTGGATGAACTTCAAGCGCGAATTTTACGCCAACCTCATCAAAAACATCTAAAATTGGGTTCCAAGATTCAGCAAAGAAACGGTATCCGTTTGCAATGAGATCAGGGGTATTGGGGGGAAAAGAATACATATAATGCCATATCGAAGAACCGGTAAACCCAGGCACAACTTTGACTCCAAATAACGCTGCAGCCCTGGCAGTATTCTTCATCTCTTCTGCAGCCCGTCGGCGGAACTCCATCCTCTGAACCATCGCCCCAAATCCTGGCAGGCAACAGGCCCTTATGGCGTTCATCAATTTGATCGCAAACTGCCTGCCCGACCAGATGATTGCTGATTGCAAAACATTTCAGTCCGTATTTATTAAGGATATCCCAACGGTCTCGACTGTATCCATCCTCAGAACAAGCCCGTTCGACGTCGAAGTGATCACCCCAACAGGCCAGTTCAAGACCGTCGTAGCCAAAGCGTTTGGCTTTTTCACAAACTACTTCGAATGGGAGGTCAGCCCATTGCCCTGTAAATAATGTAACCGGACGTGTCATTTTTTCTCCTTTCTTATTGATAAGAAATGCCAATTTAGCGATTATTCTTGACAATCTTATTAGCCCTGGCAACCCACCCAGGTTCCCAACCAATTCTCTGCCCAAGAAACAAATTTAGCTGAGCAGTATGTTCCTGGACGTGACGCATATTATATAGACGCAATCCTGCAAAGGTAAGCTCACCCCATGGAAAAAAACACATCTTGGTTGCAGATTCCGCTTTTAGCGTATCGAACGTCGCTTTGCATTTCGACCGGTAGAAATCCAGGTACGTCAGCAGCTCGTCTTGACTATACGCTCTTTCGGGTAAAACCCCTGCTGGATCTAATTCCTCTAGAAAACATATCGATAGCCGCTCCGAACTGTTCCCAGATAATCGTCTTAAAATCAACCTCCACTTTATTACTCCCGCTCTATTCTGGACCACCGCTTTTTCAAGAAATGTGCACAGTTATAACTGAGAATAAACCATATTCTTATATAACGTTTTTGGCGAAATCAATTCATTCGAAAATGGCCGTAATTTGACGGAGAATTCAATTCGTCCTGGCTTAATCAGGTATTTGTCGAGTGGGCCAGGGCCACAGCTGTTGCTTCCCAAACCTGCCATAAATGCATCCAGATTAAGGATTGTTTGACCACATTTTATAAGGTCGTAGGTGTGCGAAGCTTTCGAAAGATTTTCATCCGTATATTGGCGTGCGCTGACATTGATTAATGGCGAGGCCCTCATAAATAAGCCGGTTCCCCGAATATCTGTAACAGAAACCCAACGCACGTCGCACAAATTACCAAATTCCTGAGGTTTGATGTAGGGAGTGTAAAGATCTTCGACCTTGCGTGAAAATATCCCAACCCGAGCGCTCTGTTTTCGATCGGGGTAATTTTCATGAGGCCCGCGCCCGTACCATTCCAGGCGATCCATTTCACCAGGAAGCATCATCTGAAGGCCAGCTTTTGGTAAATAAGGCAGGTCGGGGTTAAATGGATCTAACACAACCCCAAGGGAAACTTCACCATTTCCAAAAATAGTATAGGAATACGATCCGAAGAAAGCTGGCTCGAGCGAATTACTGGCCAGGTGTGTATCTACTTTGAATCTTATCTGGTTTGCTTCGTTCTGTTCTTCTTGAATACGGGTCACTTTTTGGACAAGGCTGTCAAATCCGGCCTGCTTCCATTCCACTGCAATATTGATATCATTATCAGTCGGAGGTCGCCACAGGTTCAATAAAGGACCGCTGGAAATGACTGGAGCGCCATTGAATTCCCAGGCCGTGAGCTTACCGTTCAATGCATCAAAAACCATGTGGAAATCCACACCATCAATTAAAACATCGTAACCTCTCCGATCGACCTTCAAATCAGAAAAAGTTTTTTTAAGTGGTTTGAAAATTTTTGGCTTCGACCCTGCAAGTTGGAATTGAGCCCAGGCCACCTCAAAACCGCGTTCAGCCCAAGGAAAGGTCTTAGTCAACCTGAAAGATAGATTTAGCCAAATCTCCCCGGCATTCTTCGCGCTGTGCAGGTGATAAGGAATTTTGATCTCTTCCCCAGTTCCAGGCAAAATCTGAAGAACTGGTAGGTCCCCTTCTTCGATGACCTGGCCATCGGATTCAACGTTCCAATAACCGGCAATATCCTCAAGAGACTTAAATGCATATCGATTACTGATTCTAAAAATCCCTGCTTCCAGGTTGACCAATTCTACTTCAACGGGTTCCAATACTTTCTGCAATTCGATCAGCCCTGGATATGGTTTACGGTCAGGAAAATTCAGACCATCGATGCAAAAGTTGCCATCATTAGGCTGGTCGCCAAAATCCCCACCATATGCGAACCAATCAGCGCCACCGGCAGTTTTCTGACGAATGCCGTGATCTACCCATTCCCATACGCATCCACCAATCAAACGCGGGTATTTTCTGATCGTATCCCAATATTCCTGAAGGTTTCCTGGCCCATTGCCCATGGCATGGGCATATTCACACATGAAAAATGGCCTCGATTCGCCAGTTTTCTTACCCTCTTCCTCGAGTCTGGCAACCGTGGGGTACATGACGCTAACGATATCAACCACAGCCGCTTCCTCAGCTTGCTCATAATGGATCAAACGGGTCGGGTCCGCCTGCCTGATCCAATTTGCCATAGCATCATGATTAGGCCCATATCCCAATTCGTTTCCTAAAGACCAGACTATCACTGATGGGTGGTTTTTATCCCTTTCAACCATCCGCACGGCCCTATCCAAAAAAGCATCTTTCCAGGCTGCGTCTTCACTAAGGCGGTCTAATTGACCAACCAGTCCAAAACCATGAGCTTCAAGGTCAGCTTCGTCTATGACATATAAGCCATATTTATCGCATAGATCCAGCCAGCGCGGATCATTAGTGTAATGGGAAGTACGAACCGCATTTATGTTATGTCGCTTCATCGCAAGTATGTCGCTCAACATGGAACCATATGAGACGGCATGCCCAGTATCCGGGTCGGTCTCATGCCTGTTTACCCCCTGAATTTTGATCGGCACGCCATTTATCAAGAGGCGTCCGTCATCAACCTTTACCTGGCGGAAACCAGTCATAATGCTTTGAGTTTCGATTACTACTCCATCCAGGGTTTTCGTCAGTAGATCCAGGCGGTATAATGCCGGATTCTCTGCATTCCACAGCACAGGTTGAGTGATCCGTTCTGAATAAGAAATAATGATCTCTTCGCCTGAACCAATAAGCTGGGCCTGGCTGGTTTGGCGCTCGATTATCATCGATCCTGAAGGGTCGAAAAGTTGAAAAGAAAGGCCAAATTTTTTTTCGTCGTCTAGCGAATAGTTTTTGATTTTGGTTGTTATTTCCAGGGCAGCGTCCCCAAAATTAGAGCCAAATTGAGATCTGGCATAAACGTCGTGGATGCGCAATCCAGGTGTGGCGGTGAGGTATACGTCGCGAAAAATCCCGCTCAACCGCCACATATCCTGATCCTCCAGGTAACTACCATCTGACCACTGGAAGACCTTGACCGTAATATTATTTTCTCCCTTTTTTACATACGAAGTGATGTTGAACTCTGAAGGCAAATGACTGCCCTGGCTGTACCCAACCATCTGCTCATTGATCCAGATATAAAAGGCCGAATCAACCCCCTCAAACACCAGAAAAACCTGCCGGTCAGACCATTCAGCCGGCAGGCTAAATACACGGGTATAAATTCCAGTTGGATTTACTTGGGGAACGTATGGCGGATCAATTGGGAATGGGTAAGCCAGATTCGTGTATTGTGGTCTACCATACCCCGCCATTTGCCAGTTTCCAGGAACCCTCATTTTGAGCCAATCACAATTTTCCCTGGAAGGAAAAATATTATTCTCAACAGCTTCTTTCCCACTCGAACCCTCATAATAAAAATCCCAAATGCCATTAAGTGACTTGAAGAATGAGGAGTTTTTCAGTTCGAGATCTGGGTGAGCGAGCAGGTAATTGAAAGGAACCATACTGGCATGGGCAGGCTCTCGGTTATGGGAGAGAATCTCCGGGTTTTCCCAATCGTGATGAATGTCCACAATTTACTCAGACCTTGAAATGCTTGAACTGTGGCAGGTAATGCCGGTTCTGATCAAACATTTGCTCGACCATCCTCTTGATCTCAGCCATTGATAGTACTGCTGCCGTGAGCGGATCATATAAGATGGCCTGGAATACGCGCCGAGGGTCACCGTTAATGGCTGCATCCACTGCCATTTCTTCAATTGAAGAGCTTAAATTAGTTAAAACTGCGCATTGGGGCGGCAGGTTTCCAACATAAACCGGGCTTAAACCATTCTTGCTGGCCCAAACCGGAATTTCAACACAGGCACCAGGCGGCAAATTGGTGATTAACCCACTATTGCTGACATTTCCATTAAATTGGAAAGGCTCGCCACCTTGCAAGGCATTGATAATATACGCCGCAAATTCGTGCCCTCTTTCTAATGAGATTGGGTTGTCAGATGCAAACCATTGAACAGCCTGGTTTTTCCAGGTATCTTCAGCTTTGCGATATTCCTTCAATACGTAGGCGTATTCACCTGGGTTCCAACCGGTGCCAGGCAAACAGTATTTTTCGATCAAGTCGGGGCGTTTACGAAACCATGGGTTATATTCAGAGTTGTGACCGCTCGACTCCGTCACATAATAATCAAGGTGTAAGAACATTTCATTTCGGACGATTTCTTCATTATAAACTTCGGGATTCTCAACGATTGCCTTACGGATGAGCGGGTAAGCATCCTTTCCTTTCCATTCATACTTTAGATACCAGGACATATGGTTGATACCAGCGCAGGTATACGTAATCTCATCATCCGGGGCGCCAATCCATTTTGCCAGCATTTTGGCAGTCCCCTGGACGCTGTGGCAGAGGCCTGTCAACTCTATCGATGTTTCTTTTTGCATGGCCCGGCATAACATCGCCATCGGATTGGTGTAATTCAACATGGTCGCATCAGGGCAATACTTTTCCATGTCGTGGGCAATTTCCAGCATCACCGGAATGGTACGAAGGGCGCGGAAAATCCCGGATACACCACGGGTATCACCAACGTTGATATCGATACCGTACTGTTTGGGTATTTCGATATCATATTTCCAAACCTCGGTATTACCTACCAGGATCGTAACCAGAACAGCATCAGCTCCTGAGAGCGCCTCAGCGCGATCCATAGTTGCAGTCACTTTTGCCGGGTAATGCCCCAGGTCAACAATCCGCTGAACGGATTTTTGGGCAAATTCCAACCTTTCAGCATCGATATCCATCAAAGCCAGGGTTGCATCTTCGAGTAAAGGAAAAGTTAGAATATCTCTGACCAACCCGCGCGTAAATCCCAGGCTGCCAGCTCCAATAAATGCGATTTTTGTCATATAGTCCTCCACCTGGACAATCTCGTAAAATCAAGCAAATCCAATTTTAACACAAGACCGATTAGGATTAGAATTATTAAAAAGAACGAGGGAGACGTGCAATGGAGCTAATGTATAAACCGGACTTCGACCGGGCCAGGAAGTATTGGGAAGCCTTCTGGAACCACACCATCATCGACCGGCCGGTGGTTTGCGTAAATTCGCCATTGGAAGGCGCGACACCCCAACCGGGAATGTCTTACATGTCCGGCTTTGAGGGCGATTACCTGGAAGCTCTACAGACATACGATAAGTGGGCTGCAACCAGGTATTTTGGTGGGGAATCCATTCCTTATTGTGATCTGTCTTTTGGACCAGATCAATTTGCAGCTTTCCTCGGTTCAGAGCTCATTATGGGCAGGGATCGTGTTACTTCGTGGATAAAACCATACGTCACCGATTGGCGTGAGGTCCAGGTAAAACTGGACACACGACCTGGTAGCCGGTGGAACATGATGCTCGATTTTATGAAAACCGGGGCTCAATATAGTAAGGATAAATTCTTACTCAGTATGCTCGATTTGCACAGTAATATGGACTGCCTGAATGCCATGCGCGGCCCGCAGAATCTGTGTATAGACCTCGTCTACGATGGCGAAGAAGTTGAACGCGTCCTGGATGACGTCCGCCAGTTATATCAACCGATATATGAAAGTCTCTATTATTCCGGCGGTATGCAAAACCGGGGAACAATTGGCTGGTCGCCAATTTATTGTGAAGGTAGGTCGGCTGTCATTCAATGCGACTTTATTGGCTTGATCGGTCCCAAGCATGCTCGCCGTTTCGTCATCCCTGCAATTGAAGAAGAGGCTTCGTACCTGGACCACTGCATCTACCATTATGATGGTCCCGACGCGCTCAGGCATCTCGATGACATCCTCTCGATCTCTGCTATCGATGTTATCCAGTGGGTTCCGGGTGATGGACGTGCCCGCAGCCCCGAATGGATGGAGTTATTGAAGAAAATCCAAAAAGCCGGCAAGGGGTTGTGGCTCTTTGATTGGCAATTTGAAGATATCAAACAGCATTATAAAGAGCTCGAACCGGAAGGTTTATGCTTCCAGATCGAAGCTTCATCGCAATCAGAGGCCAGCGAGATTTTAGAATGGTTCACCCAGAATACGTAGGCGTTTGTCCAATTTTGGTTGGGACCCACACCTGAACTAAATTTTTCCCTCACTGTTAACCACCAAGCCATCCTGAAGCTGGATGACTCTTTCGGTCTTTTCAGCAACGTTCGGATCGTGGGTGACGACAATCACCGTCATACCACGATCCCGATTGATCGAAAGGATTAATTCCATAATCTCTTTACCTGATTTCGAATCGAGGTTACCAGTAGGCTCATCGGCAAGCAATATTGCCGGATCGTTCACCAGCGCCCGAGCGATGGCTACCCGCTGCTGCTGCCCTCCAGAAAGCTCTGTCGGTTTGTGATGAACCCGGTCTGATAATCCTACGCTTGCTAATGCTTTTTGGGCTTTTTCACGCCGACCCCGCGGTATGCCCGAATAATTTAAAGGAAGCTCCACATTCGCAAGGGCCGTAACCCGCGGCAGTAAATTAAAGCTTTGAAACACGAACCCAATTTTCTGATTCCTGACACGGGCCAATTGATTGTCATTCAGCCTGGAGACGTTTTCGCCATCGAGAATGTATTCCCCACTTGAGGGTAGGTCCAGACAACCCAGAATATTCATCAGCGTTGATTTCCCCGATCCGGAAGGCCCCATAATCGAAACAAGTTCACCCTTCCGGATTTGAATGGATACGCCACAGAGAGCGTTGACTTCAACCTTTCCCATTTGGTAGACTTTCTTAAGGTTCAGGGTATCAATTACCTTTGGGGCTTCTGCTTTATCATTATCTGGGTTGGCTACCAGATTTTTATACGTCATCCATCTCCCTACCTTTCAACCACAATCGATATGACCAAACGGGCTAATACGTCAATAATTCCAGAATGTATTGCCAATAATTCATGCAATTCAATTTTACTCTCAAAATTAATCGCTTTCCGGCATTAACCCTCGTTATCTCTATTATGGATCGAAAAAGGCTCGTAAACCAAACAAACGATGTGTTAAAATTCAATTGTGAAAAAGAGTCTTTTTGGTACCAGCTTATTTTCAGTTTTTCGCTTCTTTGTAGCAGTGAGGCTCTTGTACTCCGTATTCACGCTAATCGTTCCCCGTTTCTTCAACTCGTCCAGAATTAGCCGACTGCAGTTCTACGAACCTTCGATTCTTTTGTCGGTGGGAGAAACAATTTTCTTATTAGTATATTTATCCTGGCCTCAATTGCGCTCCAAATTTGGAAGAATTTATCTACCAATCGCACTGATTATTGCCACTATTGGGCCAATTATCGAAAATTATCTGGCGATTGATTTGCACCAGGTGGATGAATTTGCACAAATACAATCGATAGCCGGCCAATTTCAGGTCGCAATTTTACTTTTTATACCCCTGATCTTTATCAGTTGGAGATATAAATATAAGATAGTTACAGCCTGGTGCGGTTTCCAGGCTTTGCTGGAAATTGTCGCTTCCATGCCGATCATTTTCGAAGTCAGTCCACGTCCGTTCCTTGTTTTCAACATCCTTCTATTCCGAACTCTAATTTATTTATTGATCGGGTACGTTATTGTGCGGCTGGTGTCAGAAGAACGCAATCAATACGCGAAATTGGAAGCAGCTAACCAAAAGCTGGCCAGCTATGCTGTAACCCTTGAACAACTTACTGTGAGTAGAGAACGCAACCGGTTAGCCCGCGAGCTCCATGACACCCTGGCACATACGCTCAGCGCGGTTTCGATTGAACTGGAAGCAGTCACTGCTTTATGGGATAATAATCATGAAAAAGCAAAAGGGATGCTGGACCAATCTTTGGTAATGACACGCACTGGATTGAATGAATCCCGGCGAGCGATACAAGCTTTGAGAGCAGCCCCGCTCGAGGACGTCGGCTTTGTTATCGCCTTAGAGAACCTGGCAAAATCAACTGCCGAACGGATTGGTGTTAACCTGCACCTGGAGCTACCTGAAGATTTGCCAGCCCTTAATCCGGTGGTTGAACACAGCCTATTCAGGATCTCTGAGGAAGCTCTGAGAAATGTAGCCGAACATGCAAATGCCAAACATGTCTTAATTTGTTTGTGTGTGAAAGACCACCACTTGCTTTTAGAAATAGAAGATGACGGAGCCGGATTTGCTGAAAAACCGCAAGATTCCGATCGCCATTTCGGAATAAAAGGCATGCACGAATATGCGGATACGATAGGTGCAACTCTGGATGTGGAGAGTTTTCCGGATAAAGGAACCAAAGTACGGCTGGTCATGGAGAGATTAATTGATCCGAGTTCTGATTTGTGACGATCAAACAGTCGTATGTGAAGGCTTAAAAGCAATTCTGAGCACAGTCGAAACCATCGAGGTTGTAGGGATTGCAAACGACGGCGAACAAGCTTTAGAGCTCGTTTCTATCCATCATCCCCACGTCGTCCTCATGGACCTAAAAATGCCTGTGCTGAATGGCGTTCAAGCCACACGTTTGATCCATAACCAATACCCTGATGTACATATCCTGGTTCTTACCACCTATGATTTCGACGAATGGGTATTTGACGCGATCCGCAATGGCGCAGGCGGATATTTATTGAAGGATACTCCGAGAGATGTGTTAATTTCGGCTATTGCAGGTATCGTTAACGGTAAAACGTATGTGGATCCGGCGGTTGCCGGGAAGTTATTCGCACAGATAACCAAGGGCGGCACACCTACCGATTACAGTGTCATCCAATCCTTGAGCGAACGAGAGCAAGAAATTCTGCGCTTGTTAGCCAATGGATTGAGTAACGGTGAAATTGCGCATCGCTTATTTCTTTCAGAAGGAACGGTAAGGAATTATGTGAGCTCCATCTTGACAAAACTCAATGTTGCCGATCGAACCCAGGCTGCGGTCCTGGCCTTACGAGCAGGATTGTCCGAAAAAAGTGATTAATCGATCTTATGTTGTACCAAATCTAATCTCATTATCTCATTCTTCAGGAAGTGTAATATGGATAACATTATTGTAGTTGGCAGTTTAAATATGGACCTGGTCGTGCGCACCGCGCACATGCCTGCTGTTGGCGAGACCATCTTCGGACAAGATTTTATATCGAACCCTGGCGGAAAAGGGGCAAACCAGGCAATCGCAGCCTCACGTCTTGGCGGAAAAGTAACCATGATTGGGAGAGTTGGAACGGACAATTATGGCGAAACCTTGATCGATCGGCTAAAAAAAGAAAAGATCGACACATCCTTCATCCAGAAAGACAAAGACGCGGCAACTGGGATTGCCCTGATCACGGTCGATAAATCCGGTCAAAACACAATCGTCGTCGTTTCAGGGGCAAACATGCGCCTTCTCCCTGATCAAATGGAAGATGCCCTGGCTCAGAAAACACAAATGTCCGTGATGATCCTCCAACTGGAATTGCCACTGGAATGCGTTGAGAGAGCGGCCCGCATTGCAAAGAACCGAGGGGCGAAAGTCATCCTCAACCCATCGCCTGTAAGCCGTTTTCCCAAGGAATTCTTGCACCTTATCGATATTCTGGTGCCGAATGAAATCGAAGCCAACCAACTCACCAGCATGCCGGTATCGAACATGGACCAGGCCGAAGCCGCCGGAAGGCATTTAGTAAAAATGGGAGTAGGTTCGGTAGTTGTAACCCTGGGTAAAAAAGGTGCGATTGTCGTCAGAAGTGATCTCGAAACGTTTCACTTGCACGGCCATTCAGTCCAGGTCCTCGATACTACTGCAGCTGGCGATGCTTTTGTCGGCGGCCTGGCAGTTGGTTTGGCAGAAGGGCTCACCCTCATCGATGCAGCCCGATATGGTAATGCTGCGGCTGCACTGACCGTCACACATTTAGGCGCACAGGGTTCGCTGCCTTACCGGTCACAGGTTGAAAAATTCGCAGGCATTTAGTTCGACTATGGACCGGAAATGGGACGTTTTAGGATTTGGTGCAATCGCCGTTGACGAGTTGGTCTACGTCGATCATTACCCCAAAATAGATGAAAAAGTACCGATCGCGAGGAAACAACGCCAGGGAGGGGGCAATACGGCAACAGCTTTAGTAGCGGTTTCTCGCCTGGGCTCTCAGGCTGCTTACTGTGGTGTCCTGGGTGAAGATGAGCTCTCCCGGTTTTCGATCGCTGAATTGGACCGTGAAGGGGTAGATACATCTGTCATTATTAAGAAAAACGGCGCAAAACCGTTTTCTGCCATTGTCATCGTCGATATGACCGATGGTAAACGCAGCATCCTTTTTTCGAATGAAGGGGTTACCGAACCTATTCCAGACGAAGTGCCCGAGACCTTAATCGCCAGTAGCGGGGTGTTATTTATAGATCATCAAGCTTGCAATATCGGCTTACACGCAGCCATCCTTGCAAAAAAACGCAATATTCCGGTCATAGTTGATCTTGAAGGCGATCCCCATTCAAATTTAGTCAAGTTGATATCTCTCGTCGATCATTTGATTGTCGGTATCGATTTTGCCCAAAAGCTCACTGGTAAATCAGAGATTGAAGAAATCATGACTTCACTCAACCGCCAGGATCACGCTGCGTGTGTCGTTACAGCTGGTGACAAGGGCTGCTGGTTTTGCGAACACGGTCTCGAAACCCAATACTTTCCGGCCTTAAGTATCTCGGCAATTGATACCACCGGTTGTGGAGACGTTTTTCATGGGGCTTACGCGGCAGCAATTAGCCGTGGTGAAACCGTACGAGACGCAGTCCAATTTGCGACTGTCGCAGCCGGATTAAAAGCAACCCAACCCGGTGGCCGTTCCGGTATACCGGATTATAAAAACGTCATGAGTTACATCAACAAATAGTACCTTCCAGGAGACAATATTATGAAAATCGTAGAAAAACCTTGGGGAAGAGAGCTTTGGATTGCCCATAGCGATGAATATGCCTTAAAGATAATTGAATTTAAACAAGGATCACGATCCAGTTTGCAATATCACGTAAAAAAACACGAACACGTATACGTAGATGTTGGAAAACTACAAGTCGAATGGGAAAACGACCAGGGTGAAATGGAAGTCCTCATATTACAACCAGGGGACGTCATCGAAAATAAACCGGGCAGGAAACACCGAGTCACCGCTCTGGAGGATGTGCGCTTGATTGAAGTTAGCACACCTGAGCTTGATGACGTTGTCCGGGTCGAAGACGATTACCACCGAATGGGGTGACCACATTGAAGAAAAAAATCGTCGTCTTTGGCGCAGGCGCTACAGGTAGGGGTCACGTTGGTCTGCTGTGCTGGCAGGCAGGATACGAAATCGTTTTCGTCGATAAAAATCGATCATTGGTCGATTTGCTAAAAAGCAGTGGGTATTACAACGTCAAGCTGTACGGTGACCACGTGCAGGAGATTCGGGTCGAGAATTTTAGAATTTATCATTCTGATGACAGATTGGCCATCGCTGACGAAATCTCCGACAGCGCTTTGGTTCTTACGGCAATATTTGACCAGAACCTGGCAGATGCTGCCAAGACAATTGCCCTGGCGGTTGACTTGTGTAAGAAATATGGCAGGCAAGAACCTCTCAACGTGATCGCCTGCGAAAACATGATGGACAGTTCCTCGACGCTTGGGAGACATGTTCGAGCTTTGCTTGATCCGACTGGAACAGACTATATGGATACAGCCTTTGGTTTTCCCGATTGTATGATCAGCAGGGTCGTACCAAAACCTGAACCAGATCCCTTGATGATCGTTACCGAAGATTACAATGAATGGACAACACGCCGGGAAGTATTCAAAGGATCTAAACCGGAAGGATTGATTGCTTTAGAATTGGTTGATAACCAGACTGCCCGCCTGGAACGCAAATTGTTTATTCATAACGGCGGACATGCGGTGTGCGGCTACGTGGGATTCCACCGTAATTGGAAATACATTCATGAAGCCCTGACAGATCCTATAGTGACCAACCACGTGCTTGGAGCTCTCGATGAGCTAGGTGAAGTGGTCAGGGTCCGTCACGGATTCTCTTCCGAATCGATTGAAGAATACAAACAAGACCTGGGACGACGCGGAGCAATCCCTCAAATGCAAGATGCGATTCTGCGGGTGGTCCGCGACCCAATCCGGAAATTATCGCCGCGCGAACGCCTGGTCGCCCCCGCCAAACTGGCGGTTGAATACAACCTATCGAGGCAATGGATCGTTAAGGGGATCGTCGCTGCCCTAAAATACCAACAACCTAAAGATCTTCAATCGGTTCAACTAGCCGATAAGATCGAGAAAGAAGGCCTGGACCGGGTATTAAGTGAGGTATGCCAGATTGATCCAGGGTCACCGCTCCACACCGAGATTTTTCAAGAATGGTCGGATTGGAAACTGGCGTAAGCCGTGGAAAAAGATTTTCTTGACGTATGGGAGACTATTTCTCGAGAGCCGCTTTACATAGACCAGACGAAAATTGCAATTGTCTTGGAACGTGAAGAAATTGAAAGCTGTTACATTCCAATAGCCAGGTGGTTGCTGCAAGAAGCCTCAACTGAAAAAAGGTTCATCGTCGCAATCGCTGGTCCACCCGGAAGTGGAAAATCTATTTTTACAACTGTCCTTGCGAAAACCATCGATATCCTCAATAAGGGAGAAATCAGCGTCTGCATCGGCCTGGATGGGTGGCATTATTCCAATGAATATTTAGATACCAAAACAATCATCCATAATGGTGAACCCACGGTTCTCCGAAAAATTAAAGGATCTTCCGAGACTTTCGACGTTGCAGCAGCCCTGCAGACGATAATGGCAATCAAGGAGGGAAAAGAGATTGACTTTCCAATTTATAGCAGGCAATTGCACGAACCCATCGCTTCAGGTGGAACGGTTCGCAAACGGCAACAAATAATCCTTATCGAAGGCAATTACCTGTTGTTGGACGATCCCCCCTGGGATAAATTCAAGGACCTTTTCAATACAGCTATCTTCCTTGAGGTTGATCCTGCTGGCATCTTATCAGGTCTGAAGGAACGGCACTTGCGAGGAGGCAAAACGATCGAATTCACAGAAAGTCACATCCAGAACGTCGACCTCCCCAACATCCTGAAAGTTTTACCATCGATAAAAAATGCGCAGGTGATCGTCGCTAAAGCCGATAATCGCCGTATCACCGGGATTGAATGGCGACCAGGGCTATAATCATAAGTCGTGTTCACTCCGTTGGATAATCTCTGCCTGCATTTCTGGCGATAACCTGACAAAGTAATCGCTATAACCGCCAATCCTGACGACCAGATCCCGATAAAGCTCTGGGGACTGGCGCGCTGCTTCTAAAGTGGCACGATCAATTACATTGACCTGGACCTCAAAACCGCCTCGTTTCAAATATGTCTCAACCACATCCATTAACCGCTGCTCGAAGGCATCATCGTCTCTCGGTTTGCTAAATTTCAGGTTAACTGCAATTCCACCCAGATGAGGGGAGTGATCCCATTTTGTCGCGGAAAGCACCGCCGCAGTCGGACCTTTTTTCTCACATCCTTGTGAAGTTCCAGATCCAGCGCTCAAAGGGAAGCCTGCCCGACGTCCATCGGCCGAAGCCCCTGTTTGCCGGCCTAATTGCTCATGCATGATCCAAGTGAAGAACCCGGAGATAATTTGACCGCTCAGAAATGACCGGTAAGAACGGACGTCTTCTTCAATCCATCCGGTTACCTGGACAGCAGTTGAATCTGCTCGATCATCGTCGTTTCCATATTTGACGATACGATTTAGCAATAGTTGGCGGATGGATTCGAATCCCTCATAATTGCAGCGCAAGGCTGAAGCCAGATCTTCAAAGCTGACCAGGTGATCTTCGAAAACGACTTTTTTGATCGCCTCTAACGAATTGACCAGATTTGACAGTCCGACAAATGACGGTTCAATCCAGTTATAACGAGCACCACCCTGGTCGATATCGATTCCTTTGCTCAGACAATCATTGACAAAACAGGAAAGCAAGGGTTGCCCGCCATTGAAATAGCGGGTAGCTTGTTGTGTATTCTGGTCAATAACCGCATCTCGGATCACCTGCTTAAGACCTGAACGGAAACGGTCGACTAATTCCACGTAGCTGACCGGTAAGTCACTTATTGGCCTCAATTTTATAGAAGAAGGCACATTAGCCGCTGATTGCGGTCCTTCCGGTGGAATTCCGAGAATATCGTTCAAGATCTGCAGCAGGTTTATATATGGCGAGGCCACGTATACGTTCGAAGAAGCAACCGGTGTTATCTCAACACATGTGCTGTTCTGATATAGGCAGGCTTCAGCAGGCGGTAAACCAGCGTTCATCAAACCGTGGGTGATGACTTGATCATTAAAAAACGCCGGATGAGATAGCCCCTTTGCGATAGCCTTGGCACTAATTTGCATTATTTTGGATGGTGTATCCTGAGACCAGCACAGGGCAACGTCCGGGTAAGGTAAACGAACGTGATCGATGCTTTCAAGGAACATTTCGGTCAATTCATTACAAATATCAGTTCCCGATGAATTGCGACCACCGACCATCCAACCGATAGCCAACCCACCGGGCGTAAATTCTGTCTGCATGATTCCAAGACAGTCGATGAGGGTTTGAGCCTGATCCGGAGTGATTCTCCCATTGGCAATATCTTTCCGGTAAAATGGAAGTAAATACCGGTCTGGGCGTCCATATTGAAAAAGAGTTGTCTGAGTGCCAGCCCCTAGGCAAAAAACGACAAAATGAACGGACTGAACGGCTTCATAAAATGTGCTTGCAGGGTGCTCGGGGATATGCCTGAAAATTCTGGCAATTTCGGTGAGCTCTGCCTTTCGGTCTGGATCTTTTGTTTGATGGACCAGTGATTCTGAATACTCAGCATAATGATGAGCGCAGGTGATTAAAGCGTCCAGAGAGATCTTGCAGGCCCGATAAAAAGCATCCTTTGCGAGCATCTCTGCGCTTGCTAGATCCAATTTATTACGAAAATGGTCAATCTCTTCCTTGAGTTCCCGAGATTCCCCGGTGCAGAAGCCGGTCGAAATCGATAGCCATATGAGCTTTCATACCTAAGATCAAGGGTTTAGCAGGCTGGATTTTTTGATGGTAAAAATTCAGTTCTTCAGCTTCCGGTATTGATAACGGCGTTAAATCAAATTTGCCGACAATAAGCTCATCAGGATCAATTACTGGTTTGAGATTGTTGAGAATGGCTTCAGTTTCTCTGGCATGCCTGACAATCGACCAGGGTTCACCGCTTGAAGCAATCCAGGCACGCTGAGCCCATAAATCGATCCGGGGTGGGAGCCACTGAAGCGTTTCTTTGACATCCAGGGCATGTTGGCGTAGTTTTTCGATCCGTTGTGAAGAAGTTTTCAATGGTTTACTCCTGGTTTCATTGATGAACGTAGTTCATCTAATTCTCGATTTATTTGGTCGAGACGCTTAACTAACTCGTTATGCCTTTCCATCGAAGCATCAGGCTTCTTGCCGATGAACGAGATCGCCCCATCTGGTTCAATCGTCGCGGTCTCGATTTCATCCAATGTAGAAAACCCCTGCCGGTGAGCCGCTGCCAATAATTCGGCACGGGTGATGACTTCCTTCTGTAAGCGGGCCATGTCAATATTTCCATTTTCAATCAAAACGTCTGAATTGCCTTCGACAATCTTTTCGATTTTATTATGGCCATAGATAAACCTGACGACCAGGTAATTGACGACCAAGAGTGCAGTTGCGCCAATAATTCCACCTGACACCGAATTATCATTTCCGATGATTGCATTCTGCACCGTGTTGGATAATGTTAACAATACGACCAGATCAAAAGGGTTCAATTGCGCCAGCTCACGTTTTCCGGCTAATCTCAGTCCGACAATCAAGAAAACATAAACGATGATCGGCCTGATAATTTTTTCAAGAACAGGCAAACCTAGTTGAAACATGTCATTCCAAATATTGGCATTCATATGTTACTTCCGTTGTAAATTTTAGAAAATAAATGCATGGAATCAGGAAACAAATTGCATTCCGTTCCGAAATGTTACTGATAAAAGCGATTATACACCTAAGGATTTTATAAGAAAAACTTGACTTTAGTGCCGTAATGTCCTAAACTTTGATATATAATTTATGATCTAGCTCACTTTCCCAAGGATTGAGACCATTAATGGTAACCAAAATCGCTAATCCAGGGTTATAACATAGTGAAATAGGAAAAGAATGCCAATTAGTAATAAAAGCCTAAATGGCATTTCGCACAATTGATGGCTAAATAGCAGCCGGGTTAAATTAATTTAAGGAGGAATAAATGACCCAAACTGATATGACCATACCCGAGAATTGTATTACGACAAAACCTAAAAGTGTTTCGGCTACAATCTATTTCCTGGATTTAGCCTTTCCACCTCCTCGTGATTTCCCCATTCGTCTATGGGATGGAACTGAATTGCCAGCTTCAAACCCCAACAGCAGTTTTAAATTGGTTTTAAAACACCCTGGCACTTTGCGTAAGATGTTTACGCCTCCTATCGAAAATTCTCTGGGCGAATCATTTATGAACTCGGACTTTGATATCGAAGGGGATATTTTAGATGCAGTGAGTTTAAGTGACATCGTCGCAGGCCGCCAATATTCCATTGGCCAGGCTTACCAGTTATACAAAGCTTACCGAAGCCTGCCGAAATCCAATGGAAAGATGGTAGAGAATCGCGGTCCCGCCCAATTAAGTGGTACCAGCCATTCTCGACAGCGTGACGAAACTGCAATTCAATATCATTACGATGTGAGCAACGAATTTTATCAACTCTGGTTAGGTAAACGCATGCAATATTCTTGCGCCTATTTCCTGAGCGGAGAAGAAGATATCAATACGGCTCAAGAACAAAAACTCGAGCATATCTGTCGCAAGCTGCGGCTTCATCCAGGTGAAAGAATCCTTGATATTGGTTGTGGTTGGGGGGGTCTTGCCATGTATGCCGCTGAAAAATATGGCGTGAGCGTCATTGGGATAAGCCTGAGCAAGAACCAAATTAAAATATGCTACTGACCAGGTCGAAAAAGCCGACCTCACCAGTTTGGTCAATATCCGCCTGCAAGACTACCGTGATATTGAGGATGGTCCATTTGACAAGGTGGTCAGCATCGGTATGTTTGAGCACGTCGGGAAGGTCAACCTTCCAGAATATTTTGCCCAGGTATTTCGACTATTAAAGCCAGGTGGTTTGTTCCTCAACCATGGGATCGGCCTCGTGGCGCCACTCGAGTTCATGGCCGGAAAAGGTCCTGTGAGCGAAAACCGCATCCGACCAGGGTTATTTCAAAAATACCTTGATAAGAATATCCTGGCAGCTGGCTCTTTCTCACAGCGCTATTTCTTCCCAGATGGTGAATTAGTACCGGTGAGTGAAGCTAACCTGGTTGCTGCTCAATGTGGTTTGGAGCTGCGCGATGTGGAAAACCTCAGGGAACACTATGCTCTAACCCTACGCCGATGGGTTTACCTCATGGAAAAATATCAGGACGAAGCTATCAAATCAACCAGCGAGGCTACCCTACGAACCTGGCGTTTATATATGGCATCGTCTGCGTACAACTTTTCTTCTGGTAAAATAAACGTAAATCAGTCTCTATTCTCAAAACCCGAAAAGGGAAAAAGTAATTTACCGCTCACCAGAACAGACATTTACCAGATCAAACCGTCAAATGGCACTTAAAACATCCGATCAAACTAATTGGCGTCCCCCTGAAAACTACCAGGAAGTGAAGTCTTCGCTTCCTGGTATCACTATATTTGCCCCCCGCCCAAAGCAAAAACATGATGATAGCCCCAAGAGCTATAAATGCCCAAACTGCGGAGCCACGACCCGGTTTGACATCGCAGCAGGAGGTATCGCCTGTGAAAGCTGCGGCTATACGGCTCCAGCTCAGGCTCAAAAAGTTGGGATGGCTGCCGGCGAATACGAATTTACCCTGGAGACCCTGGCACAAGCCCAACAAGGTTGGGGGACTTCTCACAAACAACTGCACTGTAAAGGTTGTGGTGCTGACCTGGATATTCCAGAAGGCGCACTAACAACCACCTGCCCATTCTGCGCGTCGAATGAAGTCAATATACGTACAGCCCCATCAGATCATTTACGTCCCCGTTTCTTGATCCCATTTAAGGTTCTCCCCAAAGATACACGCACCCGAGCCATGGAATGGCTTGGTAAGGGCTGGTTTCATCCCAAAGAGCTATCTGTCAATGCTATCCTCGACCGTTTCTCCGGCATCTACCTCTCGTTTTGGACATTCACTGCAGATATTGCATCACTTTGGAAAGCCGAGGTCGGTCACGAGCGTACCGAAACATATTACGACTCTGCAAGTAAAACGCATAAAACTCGGATCGTTATCGATTGGCGCTGGGAAAATGGACGAGTGGGAATCAACGTCTCTGATTTATTGATCCCAGGCAATCAACATGTGAGCCAGCTTATTGTTCAACGCCTCTATCCATTTAAACTAAGCGATCTGGTGGAATACACACCGGATTTCCTGGCCGGTTGGCAAGCCCTGGTTTATGACGTAACCTTACCCGATGCCTGGGAACAAGGGAAGGCTGTCATGCGAGAACGGGCCAAGAAGGCCTGTTACGCTGACATCGCTTCAGCGCACATCAGGAACTTTAGCATGACAGCTGATTTTGCTGACGAATCCTGGCGCTACGTATTATTGCCGATCTACCTGGCTGCTTACAAATTCGAAGATAAGGTCTTCCAGGTGATGGTGAATGGCCAGACCGGAATGGTTGCCGGGCAAAAACCGGTTGCCTGGTGGAAAATATGGGTGGCCATCGCTGCGCTGTTGTCCCCTGGACTTTTTGTGGGACTAATCAGCCTGCCACTACTCGTCGCCGGCGGCGTTGGCTTTTTTACAATGATTTTAGCTTTGATTCTGTTGATTATCGGCGGAATTATCGCTTATAAAATCTACCAACAAGCCATCTTATCGGAGGCAGCCTGACATGGAAACTTCTCACCCAATCGCACAGGCTGTCGATACCGTCGATGAATTATGGGGTGTAGCTCTCCAGCCTCTTGGTTGTTCCCATTGCAAACAGGTCTTCCTGGCACCAAAAGCCTACACTAGCAAAGTCTGCCCAGTTTGCGGCTTTCCCGAACTGGCCAGCCAACCGGTGGTACTGCGCCGCGAGCCTCCTGAGCTGCTCGTACCCTATCAAAAGAAAACCCAGGAACTGTACCCGATTTTAACCCAATTTCAAAAAGGGGTCTGGCTGCGGCCAGATGATTTCAACGCCGACAGCATGTATCGCCGGTTACTACCGGTATTCTGGCCATTATGGCTGGTGGACAGCGACATAACCGGTACCTGGCAAGCAGAGTCAGGTTTCGATTACCAGGTTAAAAGTTCACAAGAATCCTATGGCTCCAGCGGATGGAGATCCAGAGACGTTGTCGAAACTCGCATTCGCTGGGAACCTCGTCTCGGCCAGGCCCAACGGCATTATGACAATGTGGTCTCAAATGCGGTTTCTGACCATGGTTCGCTACAGGCTATGATAGGGACTTGCGATCTTTCAAAGGCGATTCCTTACCATCCTGATTTACAAAGCGGATCCATTTTAAGGGCACCCGACCTGCAGCCTGAAAGCGCCTGGCCAGCGGCTCAATACAGCTTGAATAAGCTGACCGCGAACGACTGCCAGCGCGCTTGCGATGCTCAACATATCCGCAATTTTTCGATCGATGCCCAATACAATCAGCTCCATTGGACCCAACTGCTTCTTCCAATGTTTTTCACCTTCTATACGGATGATGAAGGGAATCCTCACCCCGTGTTTATTAATGGGCAGACCGGCAAGATCGGAGGTGTTCGCCTGGCCTCGCAGAAGAAAGGTTGGCGAATGGCAGGGATATCACTTGCCATTGGCGCAGCTCTACTGCTCATTGGCCTGGTGTGCTTTGCCTTGAGCATGGCGGTTCCACCTCTCTCAATCCTTGGCATTTTATTGGTAATACTGGCTTTTGTCGCAGGTGTGTTTGCTGTGGTGCCAGCAGTGTGGCCCTGGCAATGGAACCGCCAACAGCAAGATCGTAAAATTTCCTCACGATAAGCTCAACCAGGGTATCACCCTTTGGATTAACCCCAAAAACATGCTTTGATTCACCCTGGCGGTTGATTGCCCATCTGCCCGGCAGACATTAAGATAAAGGCATGAATCCACCTTCGTCTGCTTCAATTCTATCTATCGAGGTTCTTCCTCCCCTTTTAACTGAATGTTTTGCAGTAATTATAGCCCCCCAAGCTGGCAGATCGTTCATGCTGGATGTAGCCGCTCGACTGGCTTTGCGCGGGCCAATGCGTGTCCTTGATGGAGGGAACCAATTCAATGCATACCCAGTCGCTCGTACCATCCGCCGTTATACTGCCGATCTACCCAATGTCTTGCGCGGCATCCGTATGTCGCGGGGCTTCACCTGCTACCAGATGGTCTCTCTGGTTGGAGCCGTACCCGTTGACCATACGCCGACGCTGGTATTTGACCTCCTGGCCACTTTTTACGATGAAAATGTTACTCTGCCAGAAAGCAGCCGGCTCTTATTATCCTGCTTGACCCACCTTCAACGCCTGGGAAAATCAGCACCGGTCATCGCTAGCGCTCAACCTCCAGGCAGCCAGGTTCAGGAACGCAGTTCCTTGCTCGACCTGCTGCGCCAATATGCTACCCAGGTATGGGAAATAAGCCAACCGCCATCGGAAGAGGGGAAAGATTGTGGTATTGGTCAAAATTTTCCACTGCCCTGGCCAATCCCTGAAAGTAAATAGAAATAAGGAGTAGGAGAAGATGCCGGACGAACAATTACCTTCTATCAGACAGGCTTACCTGCCTGAGCAGGATTCCTATGGACGCTTCCGTCGAGCCTTACGTCAGAGCGATCAAATCGTCCTCGACGATCTGTTCGCATCTATTGAGAAACACAAGGCAGCCGCAGCGATAGCGACAAACACCTTGCCGGTTGAAAATATATTGCTATCTATGTTATTGGAAGAACGCAAGGAGATTGCACGATTGCGTTTTCAGCTCGAGGCGCTGCTTAAAAGCCTGGTCGATCCTGGTTCCTGCCAAACTCAGATCGGCGACCAGTCCTGCTAATTAGTTGATTGAATGAACGGGATCAGCGGATGGCTTCTTGACCTGTATGAGGATTCTCAGGGCGGCATTTCCTTATGGCTTTTGGGAGAAGACGGGATACGGCATTGTTTCAGGCAAGCGTTCCCAATAACTTTCTATATCGCTGGCCCTCAATCCCAATTGAACAGCTTAATCAATTATCTGAATAGGCAGACTTACCCGATCAAATTTGAATATACTGAACGTAGGGAGATATCCAATCCAAAACCACTACCGGTCCTTTCCGTTCAGGTTGCCCGAACAGCTGACCAACTTACCCTCTTCAGAAAGTTATCGCGGCGCTTTCCTGACCTTTCCTATTTTGATGTCGACCTGGCTTTGGCCTTACGCCATGCTGCCGCGTTTGGCACTTTTCCTCTGGCGCATTGCGAATTGGGAATCAACCAACAAGGACAGGTCGAGAGTCTGACCGTATTAGATTCCCCCTGGGACCTGGATGTCCAGCAGCCTCCTCTCAGGATATTGACGATTGAGCCGGATTCGGATCCTTCTCACTCCCCGCCTCAGAAATTGGCTATGCGCAGTGACGGTGTCGATTGTATGATTCCTCTGCGCCCAGTTCACTCTTTCCTCCGCAGTCTGCGCTCTCTCCTTCTAAGAATTGATCCGGATGTAATTATCACTGCCTGGGGCGACACCTGGCTCCTGCCTGCTTTGTTGGATTTGTCGCAGAAGCACAATTTCCCATTGCCTCTCAACCGGGCGCCTACCCAGGAAGTTACCCGCCGTCCGGAAAGGTCCTATTTTTCGTATGGGCAAATCATTTTCAGAGGCCAACAGATCCACCTCTTCGGTCGCTGGCACATCGATCGCTGCAACGCCATGTTATGGGGGAACTATGCCCTCGATGGTATCCTCGAAACGGCGCGCGTCACCGGCCTGCCCGTCCAGGTCTCAGCCCGTTGTTCTCCAGGCACGGGTATCTCTTCGATGCAGATCACTACCGCTTTGAGGCAGGGTATTTTGGTCCCCTGGCATAAACAAGAAGCTGAACGCCCGAAGACCGCCTTCGACCTGCTGCGCACCGACCAGGGAGGGATGGTTTACCAGCCTATCACCGGGCTGCATCGCGACGTGGGAGAAATCGACTTCGTATCGATGTATCCCAGCCTGATGGTCCGCCATAATATCTCCCCCGAAACGATGCGCCCAGACAGTCTGGTACCTGAAACCGAAACAACCGGCCTGATCCCACTTACGCTTAAGCCCCTGTTGCAGAAACGCATCAGCCTTAAAGCTCGTCTGGCCGAAATGCCCTCATGGCACCCGGATTACGAGCGCGGCAGCGCCCGCTCTTCTGCCCACAAATGGCTGCTGGTAACTTGTTTTGGTTACCTGGGTTATAAGAACGCTCGCTTTGGTCGCATTGAAGCTCATGAAGCCGTCACGACCTGGGGTCGTGAAGCGCTGCTGCTGGCCAAAGAAGCGGCTGAAAGCCTTGGATTTACGGTCCTGCATATGTACGTCGATGGATTGTGGATCAAAAAAGCCGGCGCTTCCCGTCCTACCGATTTTCAACCCGCTCTGGAACTGATTGCAACGCGCACCGGTCTATCGATTTCGCTGGACGGCATCTTCCGCTGGATTGCGTTCCTGCCGTCGCGCCAGGATGAGCGTATTCCAGTTCCCAATCGCTATTTTGGTGTATTCCAGGATGGTTCGCTCAAAATTCGCGGGATCGAAGCGCGCCGACGGGATACCCCTCCCTTCATCGCAGACACCCAAATGAAGCTGCTGAACTACCTGGCGCAAGCCAGAGATGTCGACCAGCTTCAAATTCGTTTACCGGGCGCAGTTTATTTGTTACGCCGCCAACTGGCGAGGCTTCGTTCCGGCAAGGTTCCACTCGAACAGTTGTTAGTTTCGCAAAAGTTGAGCCGCAAGCTGGATACTTACAGCTCGCCTTCACCCGGTGCTCAGGCAGCTGCTCAGCTGGCTGCTTCAGGAAAGTCTTTGCAGCCTGGAGAGCGCGCCCGCTTCCTTTACATCAGGGGGGACTCCAGAGTACACGCCTGGGACCAAATAGATGCAGTAAATCCGGCAGCGGTTGATCTAGCTCGTTACCGGATGCTGCTCATGCGAGCTGCATCCGCTGTATTCGAGCCATTGGGTATCGATAAAATCCGTTTGAATGGTTGGGTGATCGGAGCCCCGGTCGCTATCGATTGGATCGAAGACCAGGTTCGTTCGACCAATGTTCAAATGTTTAATGGGGGCGAACAGGCAATTCAATCATTTCGATTGCCAAGGTAGACACTTAAGTATACAATCATAACTTATACACCTCGTTTTAGCAGCAAGTCAGCAGTCAGTAATCTTCGAATTGTTATATTGAACCGGTTGCCCGAGGTCTAGATGAATCCGAATCTCATCGCTTTAGTTGAAACTATTTTGCTGCTCACCCTATTGGTGTTGGCGCTGCTTATCTTAACCGCTTTTGTCCTGAGTCGTTTCTGGAAGCGGAAGATACAGGATGAATTAAAGCCGATCAGCGCCCAATTACGACGTTTAGGATCGGAAGGAAAAAGCCTGAATGCCGCTGTTTCAAATTTCAGCGATAACCCGCCATTACCATTCAACCCACTTGTGGCAAAGCTTCGCAGCCGTCTAGAAAAATCAGAAGCGGCGGTTCAAGGTTTATCCCAGCAGTATGGAAATTGCCAACAAGCTTTTCGCGACACCACGCAAAGGGATTGGAAATCTATCAGCTCCAGCCCCATACAGCTTTACCGGCTGCTCAGGCAAGTCACAGATCTGCGTGAGAAACTCAAACTTGAAAATAATTCTCTTCAAGATACGCGCCTGGTTCTCGATGAAATCGAAGATCAAGGCTGGGTCCTTGCAGGCAAAATCAAGCAGATGAAAGCCAGATTGGCCGCCACCGACCAGATTCTTACCCAGCTCCAGAAAAGGGATTTGCACGGTGAGCTGTTGACCCAGGCTTTTCAAACCAGGAACCAAATTCTGTCCGAATTGAATAATATCCCCATCTATTTTTTCACTGAACCGCGAGAATCGATTCTGGCCCAAGCCACTCGAGATGAGATCGTCGCGGGATACCAGATCGCTTCAATCACCCAACCATTGGTCGATGAGTTGGATTCATTGGCTACTGAATGGGATGAGCAATATAATGCCGCAATCGTCGGCCGGAATTCATTGAAAGAAACGGTGACTGCACTGCAAGATTTCTTAAGCGACCGACCTGCCGGACTGATCCTTTCGGAAGTTGAAGCCCAATTTGATCGCATCTCTGTCATGATCACTCAGACCGATGATAATTTCCTGCGGCACGAGATTGGCAACCTGGCTGCAGTCAACCAGGAAATCTCCGACATCTTTGAAGTCGTTAATGCCACTCGCGAGAGCCTGAGCTTGATCAAACGCCATCGTGCGTCTCTATCTGACATTATCCTGGAAATCCAACCTGCCCACGCAGCCTTGATGGCTGCTATGGCCCAATTGTCTGAAAGACCGTCATACCCCCTTAATTGGAATAAGAGTCAGGTTCAATTGAATGACCTCAGCCAGCGGATTGCCGCTCTGGGAGGGATTGAAAAACCCAGAACCCCGGCATTACTGGAAAAAGACCTGACGATGGCAAAAACTCTCCAGTCCAGGGTCAAAGAACTCGAAAACCAATTTCATACTACTGCTAAAATATATGACGAGATCATCCAGGTCATTAAATCTCTAGATTTTCATGGCACTCTGGTAAAAAGCCAGAAATCGAACCGGATCGCCGCTCAACTAGCTGAATATAACTCTGATAATTGGCCACGACAGGATGGAATTGATGACTTCAAAGCCGATCTGGAGGTATTTCTAAACGGCCTAAAAACTGTCGTGCCTGAGAGCGCTACAATTTCTTTGAAAGAAACAGAATTACCTCAACTTTTCAACCAGGTGAAAAAAGTTACTCAGCAGGCTCGAGCGCTTCAAAACCGTGAAGACCGAATCAATAACCGCCTGGTTCAACTTCAAACCATGGAAAGCGAAGCGCAAGAAAGCCTGGGACTGGCTCGGGCGGTCTTGAACCAGATATCTCTTTTGGCTAACGCTAATCCAGCTTTACGCGAGTCACAAGGGGGTGAAATAGATCGTTTACTTGTGAATATCGACCAGATGATCACAGAGCTCAATTACCATTCGCAAGGCCTCGTGGAAAAAAAGATCCAAAAAGTCAATGACCTCCTGAATAAAACCGAGCAAAGCAGCAACAATTGGCTGGATAAGCTTATTGTCGACGTCCGGGTAAAGAAGGAAATCATCTCCGAGAAAATTTCTCATCTTAAATCAATCACGGATCTAAGCGAGCCAGCGATTGCCGATGCCAGGCAGATCCTCGAAACGAGCCAGCCTGATGGTGATGAAAGTGTATTATCCTTCACGAGGAACCGGATTCCTTTGTCTGATATTTTCGTACATTACAAAACGACGAATGAAACCTGGCAGCATTGTATTTCGCTGGCCCGCGCCATCGATGAAATTGAAGGTCCGGTTCTTGATGCTTTCGATAAGGTAGAACAAAAGCGTGAAGACGCCCGGGAACAACTCTCCCAGGTATCTAGGTGGATGTCTTCAACTAAAAAGTGGCCTCCTTCTTCGGTTAACCTGGAAGCACAACAGCGTGAATACGAGGATATCGAACAAATGCGTGCTTCAACTTTAAAAGGCCAGCCCAGAGCAATCTGGCTGGTCGGCCGGTTAGGCGACCTGGCTGCCCGTTATCAGGACCTTGCATCCGGAACCCGTAGGGCAGGTGAACGAGCTGAAGCGGAGCAGAAACGCTTAAAAGATCTGGAACAGCAGCTCGAAGAAGCAGCGAGACTGTGGCAGCGCCAAAAAACTGCTTACATCAGCAATACGGTTGCGACTGCAAACATTCAACGTTTATTGAATGATATCAATACGGAGATGCAGGCAATCAAACGCCAGGTCAAGCCGGGAGGGTGGAATTTTGACCAAATCGAAAATAACCTGTCCCTCTTGACTCAGAATGCGTTAAGCACCCGCATCCCCATCGAGGATGGTCAGAAAGATCGACATAAACGGTGAGATACACGTAGAGCCTGGTGCCTGAGAAAGTTTATCCTACTTACCCAATCCCGCTTTCTACAGCCTCACGCATCCTTCTGGCTGGTGTAGGCAATCAGAAACGCTCATTTCACGAAGATGGGCGTAAAATGATTAAACCAGTACAGGTGAAGATAAGCGGGGATGTGTGGATTCCAACCCATGGTAGGGTTTTGCTTACGATCAACCATTTTTACCGCATAGGGTTTGGAATCTGGTGGGCAATTGCAGCGGTCAGCGCAAACGTCGAAAAAGAGATCTGCTGGATTATGACCAGCAATTGGACCTACCCTGGTCAAAGGCGTGAAAAAATATTACGACCGCTCAGCCATTTCATCTTCGATAAAATTGCATCCATCTATGGGTTCATCACCATCCCACCCATGCCGCCACATCCTTCGCAGATCGCAGAGCGTGCCCTTGCAGTTCGAAAAGTAATGGCGTTTGTACGCCAAACCGATCATCCAATCATTGGGCTTTCGCCGGAAGGAATGGATTTTCCGTTAGGACGCCTGGGTAATCCCCCACCAGGCAGCGGTCGGTTTGTCTATCACCTGGTAAAACAGGATCTTGTAATTGTACCCGTTGGCATCTATGAGGAAGAAAACTTTCTGCGATTGAATTTTGGGCCTCACTATCGTCTATGCCTCGACGAGAACCTCAATTCGCGTGACCTGGATAGTAATGCCAGCCGGATCGTTATGGGTAACATCGCAGCGTTATTACCCCAACAACTCCGTGGTGAGTTCTAAACGTTCCCCTGATTCTCGGTTTTAAATTGCTGTTTCGATTTTAAATATTCGTCCAACCCTTCCGGTCGATACTCAATCGATTGGTGGCGGAAATAGGTATTATAAAGGGTTGCGTATTGACCACCCCGCGCCATTAAAGTTTCGTGATTGCCTTGGTCGATTATCTTCCCATTTTCCATCACGATAATTCGATCTGATGAGCGTACTGTTGAGAGGCGATGGGCGATCAAGATGCTGGTTGTTTTAGAAAGGATCAGATTTAGGGCTTGTTGGATCTGCCATTCGGTAAATGGGTCGACACTTGCGGTGGCTTCATCCAGGATGAATATCGCCGGACGCTGCACGAGGACGCGCATCAAAGAAACCAACTGGCGCTGACCCATTGATAAACGCGCTCCTCTTTCACCGACTTCAGACCTGATGCCATCCGGTAGAGTCTCAAGCCATTCGCCGTCTCCGATTTGCCTGGCGATTTCCAGGATTTCGAAATCACTCACCTCAGGCCTGGCATAGCGGATATTTTCCGCTACCGTCCCCGAAAAGAGAAACGGCGCCTGTGAAACAATCCCGAGCTGTTTGCGATATTCAGCCAGCTTGAATGTACGGATATCCTGGTCGTCGATCAAGATGCGTCCATCTTGGAATTCATAAAACCGTGCTATCAACTTGGTGATGGACGTTTTACCGGCTCCTGTATGCCCAACCAAAGCCAGCGTTTCTCCTGGTTTGATATTAAGGTTAAACCCTTCAAGCACCGGTTCTCCAACCTTATAACGGAACACGACATTTTCAAAATCGATTTTGCCTTTTATCGACTGCACCGGTTTTGATTCAATCTGCACGACGGCTGGGGTGGCATCGATCAACGCAAAAACCCGCTCCGAAGCTGAAAGGCCGGATTGAATCTGAAGTCCAGAAGTTCGAGAGACTCATCATCGGCGACATGAACCGGTCCAGGCTTGAGAGGAATAGATACCATGCTCCGGCGGTTACAATCCCCTGGGCGACGGTTAAGCCACCCACGTAGACCAATAAGGCCGTCGCTAATCCACCTAAGATATTCAGGACCGGGAAAACCATACCTAACACCAGGCCGCGCTTGACGTTTACCTTATACGAGAGGCTGTTGGCGCCGTCAAATTCATTATAGATCGTCGCTTCCTGACGGAAGTTCTTTGCGATGGCAATGCCGCTCACCGTCTCTTTGATGGCTGCATTCACGTTAGCCATGGCTTGCATCCCTTGCTTGGTCACTTTTCGAGCCAGGCGGCGGTAACTGAGGGCAAAAACAAAGACAAAAGGCATGACTGCCATCAGGTAGAGGAACAAATGCCAATCGATACGAATCAAAACAACAGCCAGGATTAATGCCTGCACGACCTGCGAAATGACATCAGTTACAAGGGTGATTAACTGGCCAAATTCTCGTGTATCCGACGTTATCCTGGAAAGAATCCGTCCAGAAGAAAATTCATCGTAGAAGGATAGGTCATGACCGGTCGAGGCTTTAAATGCATCGTAAGCTAGCGAGATCACCATTCCTGCAATTGCTCTGACCGTTTGCTCGCGCCTGGCCCAATTAGCAAACCAACCCGAAACGCTCAAAAAGAGCACGCTTCCCGCAATTAAGCTAATTTTGGCAATAGAAGGGTCAGATTTCAGAAGGTCAACCCCGCTCGATACGATGATCGGCTGCAGCGAACCCGAACCTGCCAGGTAAAGCACCAAAGCGGTGATAATGAGCAGCCTTCTTTGCTGGGGTTTAAAATAGCTGATGATGCGGCTGAATAATGCCTTATCAGAGTATTGTCGATCGTATTTTTCTGCGTTTAATCCTGAAAAGAAACCCATAGTGATCTCGAGGACCTATTCGCTAAAAATGCGGCGATATGCTTCTGATGACTTCATCAGTTCATCGTGATTGCCGATAGCAGCAATTCGGCCTTTCCGAAGGACGATGATCTTATCCGCCCAGCGAATTTGCGACAGACGGTGGGTAATGATGAGGGTCGTCCGGCCGCGCGCTGCCGTAAAAATGGCTTGTTGGATTTTATCTTCGGTGGCGCTATCGATAGCGCTCGTGGAATCGTCGAGGATGAGGATACGTGGATCGGTTAAGAAGGCCCTTGCCAGAGCCAAACGTTGACGCTGGCCTCCGGATAAAGTTACTCCCCTCTCGCCAATGATCGTCTCATAACCGTCAGTGAAAGAATTGATAAATTCATCGGCCTGGGCAGAATTCGAAGCCTGAAGGATGGTCTCCTGATCCGCGTCTGGTTTGCCAAAGGATATGTTATCAGCTACTGATCGTGAAAACAAAAAGATATCCTGTTCGATATTTGAGATATTTTTTCTCAAAGACTCTAAATTCCAGTCACGCACGTCGACCCCATCAATCAATACTTTTCCACTCGAAGCATCATAGGTACGGTTGATTAGTTTCGCCAATGAAGTTTTACCAGAGCCAGTTTGACCGACAATTGCCACCGTCTGCCCGGGTTCCACTTTAAAATTCACATCTGTAAGAATTGGTTCGTGATCTTCATAACGGAAGGTGACATTCTTAAACTCGATTTCCCCTTTCATCGAGCGGTTATGCCCGCTCAGGTTTTGATCGAGGTTATTCTCCCGGTTCATCAGATCGAGGATGCGCCTGGCGCTTGCTAACCCGAGGGATATCTGTGAATATGCAAATAATGAAGACCAGGTGGGGAATTCCAACATGGACAATACCCCAAAATACCCGACGATTTGGCCAATATCCAACAATCCCTGGTGGAATAGGATTAAAGAATGGAATAAACCGGTTCCAAGGGTGATGCTAAACAGAAGCATGGGGATGAACCGGGCTTCAACATCCCCCTGGCGCACCATTGCATCGCGATACCTGCCGGCATTTTCACTGAAGCGATTCACCTCGGCTTCTTCTTGCGAGGCTCCTTTTACAACTTCGATCCCATCCAGGGCTTCCGCCAGTCGCCCGTTGAGCTTGCCAAAAGACGACCTTACATCGGTTGTGATTGGCTGCAGTTTGCGCAGATAAGCCCTCAGGGCAAAGAAATATAAGATCGTAAATATCGCCGGGGTCAGAATTAATGAGGGGTAATAGGTCGGAGCAACGATCAGAGGCATGATCAGGAAATTCAGCGAGCCAACCACCAGGTTGATCCCTGGGCTGAATAAAAAGTTGACTTCACGGACGTCATTCGTTGCCCGAGCCATGGTCTCGCCAACCGATTGGAGGCTGTGGAATGTCATACTCTTTCCCAACAGGCTCGAGTAGAGCTCGTCACGGATGTTTCGCTCCAGCCGTTGGGCAATCACTTCAAACCCAAAATTACGAGAGAACTGCAGCAGCCCTCTGACGACATTCAATACCACGATAAGGATAGCAATTTGAACGAGGCGCCGGATATCCGGAGGTGACGCCAGGATGGAATTGAAAGCATCCCCTATGAGCACAAATGTCAGAGCAGACATGGCCGCATTGACGAATGCTCCGATCGATGCCATCAAGATTAACGGCCACTGCTTGATCCCATGTGAAAAGACCCAGCGGACAGGGGAACTTCGATTGGTATGGTATCGCTCAGGAAGGGTGAATTCAGCGGTCATAAACGGGTCACAATGATTGAATTACAACCTTAAGATTTTATCATCAAACGCGGTTACCGGTCTCAAGAGCCTGATACAATGCGTTAAACCGGTTATGTTCGGATCGATAAAGCTGATGAATTTTTGGATCAAAATTTACGTTCACCTTTTCATCTTTTCGCACCACCATGTCATCCAGGCTGTTCACCTCGCCTGCAGCCAATTTTCCTAACATCGCGGCTCCTATCGCCGAGGCATCTGCAATCTCGATTTGAATCAGCCGTACCCCAAGGACATTGGCAATGATTTGCGGCCAGGTCGATTCCCGGTTGACCCCTCCGGTCAGGTACACGGATGAATCATCGTCCTTTTGCTCTTCGTGTAAAATGTCCCAGACATCCGCAATACAAAAGGCAACCCCTTCCATAGCAGCTCTGGCAATGTGGCCGCGGGTATGCTGCAAGGATAAACCAACCAGGACTGCGTTCGCATCCGGGTTCCAATAAGGGCTGCGCTCTCCGGTCAGGTAGGGCAGCATCATAACGCCATCCGATCCTGCTGAGATACTGCCCGCATCCTGGTTAAGCTGGTCATAAGCCTTATCCCCCTCAATATCTGCATAGAATTTTTCTCGGATCCATTGCAGAGTCAATCCGCCGTTGTTGATTGCTCCGCCAATAAACCAGCGTCCTTTCACCAAAACGTAGCACCAGGTACGGCCACCGGGATCTACCCAGGGTTGGTCGACGATTTTTCGGACTGCCCCGCTCGTGCCAATCGTAACAATCCTTTGGCCGGGTAAAATGGCCTTTGATCCCAGGTTAGCCAACCCGCCGTCGGTCGTTCCAGCGAAGACTGGTAAGCCTTGAGGTAACCCTGTCAGTTCAGAAGCTTCAGCTATTAATCCACCTATCTTATCAACAGGCGATACCAGGCCAGGGAGTTGATCTTTGCTTACACCCGAGATGTTGACCGCTTCGTCATCCCATTTATAAGAATTGATATCTAAAAGGCCTGTCGTCGACGCCAGGCCGATGTCGGTTGCCAGTTTACCAGTCAATTGGTACGCAACCCAATCCTTTATGGCAATGAAATGCCTGGTTTTGCGTGTTATTTCTGGCTGCTCTTCAACCCACCAACGCAGCCTGGCTGGATTGTACACATGCTGCAGCGGGCAGCCAACCCTCATCAGCAGGTCAGCCTGCTTTATTTGAGATCGAATATTTTTTGCGATCGCAGCCGAGCGGTTATCTGCCCAGGTCATGGCTGCAGCCAATGGCTGCAGATTTTCATCTACTGGTATCAGGCTGTGCATGGCCCCGCTCAAACAGATTCCCGAGAAATCGTGAACATCTACCTGATGAGCTAAATCCTTCAAGACTGCCACTGCGCCTTTCCAAATTTCGGTCACATCCTCAACTGCCCATCCCGGTTTTGGTGAGCTCATTCTGTGTGTACTGGACGAGCTGGCAATTACTTGGCTATGCGCATCCAGCACAACACCTTTACACGCTGTTGTGCCCAAATCCAATCCAATGATCTTTTGTCCCATATCTAAACCCTTCGTATAAAGCTAAACGCTATGGCGCACTTACCTTAATCAATTCGGTCATAAAATAACGTATTGAGCTGCGGGTTAAATTAGCCCTCTCAGTTTCCTCGCACATTATCGTTTTCCCCTTCAAAACCAATATTACCATTTATACAGGATTCCGGCGTAAAAAAAGGATGCAATCAACCCTCGGTCCTAACGAATCTGCCATCAGGTTATGCATCCAAAGAATTCCGCCCCGAATATGGACATTATCTGTAACTTGATGGTTGCGGGTTACGGTTGCGGGTTACGTCATCTTTTAGCTGGGGGCAAAGGATTCGAACCTCTACTAACAGATCCAGAGTCTGCTGTCCTGCCGTTAGACGAGCCCCCATAGGGTTTTGCGAGGAAATATTTTACCACATTATCAACTTTGACCTATGGATAAGCCAATAATCATATTCTTCGTGTACCATTGGCGCGCAAATATATCAGTGATACTCAACCATTTTACGACGCATGACCACACTCTCCACTAATCCTATCCCAAGCGCCAGTGAGATCACCGAACTCCCACCGTAACTGACAAAGGGTAATGTCAACCCGGTTACCGGCATCACGTTGAGATTCACCCCGATATTCACCATCGTTTGGAAGAAGATCAAGATTGCAAAGCCATAGGCGATCAAAGCACCGAAATCATCTGAAGCCAGACGAGCTGCTCTGAGGCACCGCAGGATGACGAAAACGAGTAAAACAATGATGATCATGGTGCCGACAAAGCCAAATTCTTCGGATATTGCCGAAAATATAAAGTCACTCCAGCGCACTTTCAAAAACCGTAATTGAACCTGGGTACCATGACCGTATCCTTGACCAAACCAGCCACCAGATCCGATCGAGACAAGCGCCTGATCCACATTGTAGTTATTCCCATAGCGGGCATTAATGTCCGGAAAGAAGAAATTGACGATGCGCGCTTTTTGGTATTCTGCCAGGAATGGAAAGATGATACCGGCAGCAAAGACACCCAGAATAGCAAAGATGATAATGTACTTGATCGGAAGCCCACTGATCCACAATAATGCAAACCAGATCACGAGGATGACGATAGAAGTGCTCAGGTTGGGCTGTAAAACAATCCAGAGGACAACGCCCAGCGTTAATAAAAAGCTTTGAGCAACCCAGCGCATGTCATGAGGTTGGTTTCTGGACTGGGCGAAAAATTCAGCCAGGATCAAGATCATCACTATTTTTGCGATTTCGGATGGTTGGATCGAGATAATGCCTGTTTCTAGCCATCTTGCCGATCCAAAACTGGCCTGACCCACGACAAATATCACAACCAAAAGGATTACCGTGATGACGTACATCGGCCGGGTCAAAGACGCCCAATAATGGTAGTCGATAGCAGCTGTAGCGAAAATAATCACCATGCCGATTGCAAGGAAAATAGCCTGGCGAGTATCGATGTTGGCGACGTCGATGTTACCGGCGATGGCCGAATGGATCATGGCAATTCCGAATATCGATAGCAAAAGCACGCTACCAAACAGCCAGAAATCAAAATGACGCCATATTTCACCGCGCATAGAGGATTCCTATCCGAGGTTCTTTCGCCTGGTAGATTTCACCGGGATATCTGCAACCAGCCTCTGCTCGCGCCCATCCTGTGTCATCGAAATATGGACAGATCCAGGGTCGATCACCACGTAGCGAGAGATCACTTTGATTAATTCATCCTGCAATTTTCCCATCGCTTCAGGCGTCAAGTCGGTTCTATCGTGGATGAGAACCAGTTTCAAACGTTCTTTTGCCTGGTCTGCGCTTTTGGGGTTGCGTCCAGTTAACCTGGCTAATAAACTGGCCATGTGTTACGCACCTCCCGGTCGGATGAGGCGAGTCAAACGACCAAAAAAATCCTTCTTTTCTTCTATTTTGAGGAAAGGCACCTCTTCACCCATCATCCGCCTGGCAATATTTCGAAACCCCTGACCGGCGCGCGTTTTTCCATCAATCGCTACCGGTTGGCCCCGGTTTGTGCTCACGACGACATTATCGTCGTCGGGGATGATCCCTATTAATTCGATCGCTAATAATTCAATCACATCTTCAGCATTCAACATGTCCCCCCGGTTGACCAATCCGGGGTTAAGCCGGTTGATGATCAATTTTGCTGGCCCCTTTTCTTCCGATTCAACCAGTCCAATGATTCTATCGGCATCTCGTACCGCGGAAACTTCGGGGTTGGTAACTACAAAAACCATATTTGCCGGCGCTAAAACGTTACGGAAACCGCGCTCTATACCGGCTGGTGAATCGATCAGGATCCAATCGAAATCTGCCCTGAGATCATCACAAAGGCGGACCATATCGCTGGGGGAAATTGCACTTTTATCACGAGTCTGAGCTGCTGGAATCAGGTACAGCTCAGGCAGCCTCTTATCACGGATCATAGCCTGCCTCAAGCGGCAGCGACCTTCGACCACGTCGACCAGGTCGTAGACGATCCGGTTTTCAAGCCCAAGGACCACGTCCAAATTCCTCAGGCCAATATCGCCATCGATGCAAACAACCTTCTGATCCAAGGATGCCAGCGCTACAGCCAGATTTGCAGTCGTAGTCGTTTTTCCTACACCACCTTTACCGGATGTTATCGTTACAATTTTGTCGTTAATATTCCGCACACATCACTTCCCTTTTTTATCCCAGGATGAAGCCACAATTTGACCGTCAACAACACGGGCGATTTCTGGCTGGTTCTTGCCTCTTCTTTGCGGAGGCACGGCGATATAACCTGCAATTCTCAATTGGGTAGGAGTCAGCTCAAGCGCGCATACCACCGCCTGGTCGTCCCCTTCCGATCCGGCGTGAACGACGCCCTTCAACCTGCCCCAAATCACCACATTTCCAGATGAGATAATTTCCGCTCCTGGATTGACGTCTCCAATGACTGTGACGTGCCCTTTTAACCGTCATTTTGTAGCCTGACCGCAATGTTCGCTGGACCAAAATGCTCGTTTCCCCTGAAAGGTTAGTATCAAGCGCTCGGATCGTCCTTTCTGGTTTCGGAGTATGCAGACGGGTTGCCAATCCTAACACCCTGGCAGTCTGCTCGGTTGTAGGAGAGTTGCTCAAAATGGCTCGGAGCGAAATTCCCCGGTCTGAAAGCTGGTCGCGTAATGCACCCAATTCGGCAGCATGCAATACCCGGTTTCCAACGTCTAGCGCCAGGTGAGCGCCTTGAAAGAATGAGGACTGCTCGGCAATTCGCTGCAACAAATCGGCCTGCAGTTCCTCCCAGGCACCTTCACTAAGAGATACCAGGATCCCGTCTTGTATTCCTTTGATCTGTATCTTTTGATGTACGGAAACCGTCATATTGATAATCTTTTACTCTGATTCGAAGGATTATAGCAGAAACCACTTATCCTAGGGATTGCTTTGGCCGGAGTCGATTGCTTTCAATTCAAAATAAGCATCGAGCACTTTGCGTACGATAGGCGCAGCCGTGATTGAACCATCGCTGCCGTTATAGACAAAAGCAACGACAGCAATTTCAGGGTTATCGTAAGGCGCGTAACCAACATACCAGGCGTGGGTGGGCCAGGCTTCAGGAAGGCAGCGGTTAGCCGCCCTGGCGATGTTGTCGCAATATTCGGCGGTTCCCGTTTTCCCGGCAGTGTCGAGGGTCTCGGTTTTGAACGCGGAATACGCCGTTCCTCCTTCTTCATTGACCATATGCAGGCCTTGCCGGACCATCTGTAAAACCCAAGGCTGCACGGTCTCCACTTGTCCGTTCGGTTGGTCACCGTCGTATTCGTGGATCAAAGGCGTCTGGGTTATATCCCACAACATTTCTGGTTGGAAAGGTTTAACAACTTGTCCTTGAGGATCGGTAATCTCCTTGATTAATGTCGGCTTCATCAATTTCCCATTATTGATGATAGTGACGTAAGAATCCAGGACCTGCAAAGGAGTCGCCAGCACGTACCCCTGGCCGATCGTTGCAATATAGGTGTCTCCCGTCGACCAATTTTCACCCCAGGTTATCCGTTTCCAGGTGGGATCGGGTATCAGCCCGCTAGCCTCACCAGGAAGCTCAATGCCGGTAACCTGGTTATATCCCAAAGCTTTAGCATATTCGCTCAGGCGCCAGATTCCCAAGCCTCCATTGCGTACAACGTCGTCATAACCGCCACCAATCGTGTAAAAATAGACGTCATTAGACCAGGCGATGCCATGGAGGAAATCGACCAACCCAGCTCCATTGCGATCCCAGTTATAAAACGTGTGAGGGGTGCCGGGATCGTTAGCGTAATATTTTTCCATGATGGTGATTGAGCCGTGGTCATCGACTGTCAAATCAGGTGTGACCACACCTTCGTTCAATGCGCCGATTGCTGCTGCCATCTTGAAGACCGAGCCGGGAGGCAAGGCAGCCGAGATCGCCTGGTTGAAAAGCGGTAAGGTCGGATCTTCTTTCAATTGGTTGTAGTAATAAGCCGGTATGACACGCGCCATACGGTTGTTTTCATAACTTGGGTAGGAAACCATGGATAAGATTTCACCCGTTTTGGGATTGATCGCAATCACTACGCCGCTGGTCGTTTCGATCTTTCCTGCCTGGGTATTCAATTGGTTTATTTGGCTGGTTAATGCCGCCTCAGCAATTGCCTGCAGGCGAGTATCGATGGTCAAGACAACATTATCCCCTGGGATTGGATCTACCGGAGGAGACAGCAAGCCCAATTCCTGGCCGGCAACGTCTACCTGGACTTCCTGGCTGCCATTCTTACCCCCAAGCACATCTTGCATCGTGTTTTCAATTCCGGCGTAACCAACTTTGTCCCGGTTCAACACGAGCCCCTGGTTCACGTAATAATCTTGCAATGTAGCAGGCACCGGTCCAAGAAAGCCAATGATATCAGCAGTCAGTTCACCGGTAGGGTAATCACGCACCGGCTCGACTTCGACCGTGACCCCCGGCCAGTCAGATTCCTTCTCACGGATGATCATGGCCGTACTTGGGTCGATGTTGCATTTTATCCGGATCGGATCGTAAGGTGAGTTGGTATCGCCAAGAATGACGATTTGGGTAATACCTAGATCGGTATTGCAAGGGGTGAAATTTTTGACGGTTTCTTTGTTAATCGTGCCATTTGTGACCGGCACTCCTATCAGGTTTGAGAGCTGGCGATAAACCGCCTGGACTGATCCTGATACTTCTCCGCTAATTGACCCAGTGTCACCTGGCAAGGACGCCGGGGTAATGACCACATTGTATGAAGCAATATTATCAGCCAGGATAGTCCCATTGCGGTCATAAATGCTCCCCCGTTGAGTCGGAATGCTGATCTCAACTCTGCGGTTATCCAAAGCCTGGGCAACGTACTTGAACCCATTTATTATTTGAAGGCTGAACAAGCGGTATCCATAAAAACCGAACACCACTGCAATGATGGCATATAGCAAGTAAAATCGCCATCTTTCAAAATGACCTTTCGATTTATTAGTTTCTTCGTTATTCATGTTTGAATCTCCACTGGGTAAGCCCATTCCGCCAGATCTACCATTATTGCCCGTATCGGAATCGCCAATACCAGATTTAATAAAATACTGGGAAGCATCACCATTCGTAATGCTTCGCCCAAGTCGATAGGGATTTCATTGGCCTTCAGAACCAAGATTGAAAGACCCTGGGTGATGATTGTTCCAATCAGAGTGGTTAAAAACATTACCAGAACCGGAGTTTGCCAAACCCGTCTTTGCAAAACGCGAGCGATAGCTGTAATAATCAAATAACCAATCAACGGCACGTACATTGGGAGAGCAGAAATATAGCTAACCATAAACCCTCCAACCACGGTCCAAATCCAGGCGTTCTTCACTCTCTCCTGCAGTGCCCAGGCAACTAATGCGACCATAACGAGATCGGCAGTCCCAAATAATAGTGGCAACCGACTGGCGATGGTTGTCTGAAGGATCACCAGCGCCACTAACACGGGTATGGCGACTAAAGTAGCCAATAAATAGACCTCAAGGCGATGTTGCCGGCTGGAGGGGGGTCAGGTCGGCGGGGCTAAAGTTGGTGATCACCAGGACTGCTTTCAAATCGGTAAAGTCGATTAAGGGTTGGATCGTCGCAGTCTGGAAAAGGTCGTTTTCTCTTTTCTGTACCGATTGGATTTGACCGACGAAGATATTCTGGGGGTAATTACCACCCAAACCGGAGGTCAAGACAATCTCGCCCACCGAAACGGAGGCACTTAGTGAAAGCATATCCAGGCTTAAGTCACCGGATAACGATCCGGTCATGACGGCTTCGGTCTGCGATGATTGTAAGCGGACGTTAACCGCGGAACCCGGATCTGTGATTAACTGCACTCGAGATCCATTTGCTGTGGTTGCATCGATTCGGCCTACCAGGCCATTTTCAGTGACGACTGCCATACCATGCCTCAAACCATTATCCGTCCCGGCATCGATCAAGATATATTTCATATAGGGGCTGGGATCTCTACCAATGACATTTGCGGCTATGTATTGATTTTGAGGGTGTTGGCGGGCAAACCCGACCAGGGCATTGACCGACTGTGCCTGGCTAAGCTCTTGTTGTAATTCGATAATCTGGGTTTGAAGGAGGGAATTTTCGGATTCGAGTTGGGTGTTACGTTCCAACAGGCTGTTGACATCCCTGGGAACAGACAAAAAATCATACACAGCCATAAAACGAGTAGAAATCCAGCTCTCAATTGAAATGATTGGGCTAAAAGTGACTCGTAATAAAGGCGTTAAATAACCGCCTAACGCTAAGGCGATCAAGCCAACAACGACAATCGTTATGGCTACCGTTCTTAGCGAACGTGGGGAAAAAAGATTCATGTCAGGGTGCAAAAATCAAATTAATTTGTTTTAGTATAAACAATAATATCCAAATAGGGGTGACCAATTAATCAACTCCGTCGGGTGGACGAATTCCTTTCAACTCCAACCAATAATCGCCCGAAGGTATCGATATCCTCAAGGATGGCTCCCGCACCACGGGCAACGCAGGTCATCGGGTCTTCAGCTACCCAGACACGCACGTGCAATTCGTCGGCTAAACGCTCTGCCAATCCTCGCAGTTGAGAACCGCCACCAGCCAAACAAATACCCGTCTCCAATAAATCAGCTACGATTTCAGGAGGAGCTTCATCCAGAGCGTCTTTGATTGTGTCGATAATAACCTGCACCGACCCGGCCAATGCTTCTCTGATTTCAACGGAGGAAATCTCAATGGCTTCCGGCAAACCAGTGACCAGGTTGCGACCACGTACAGACATCGTTTTTTCTTCGCTCAACGGATAAGCCGAGCCGATATTGATTTTAACCTGCTCTGCCATCCTTTCGCCAATAAACAAGTTATATTTATTGCGGATGTATGTAATATTGTCCTGATCCATCTCGTCGCCGGCTACACGCAACGAGCGTGAGACCACGATTCCCCCCATCGATATGACCGCCACCTCAGTGGTTCCGCCGCCGATGTCGACGATCATATTGCCACGTACTTCGGCGACCTGTAAACCTGCGCCAATCGCCGCAGCTGCCGGTTCTTCTATCAATAATGTTTCTCGGGCGCCAGCAGACATGGCAGCATCATACACTGCTCGGCGTTCAACTTCTGTAGCCCCGGATGGGATCCCTATCACAATGCGGGGCCTTGGCAGAGGCACGATGCTCTGCTGGTGAGCCTTACCGATAAAATACTCAAGCATCGCCTGGGTAATTTCAAATTCAGAGATCACGCCATCTCTTAATGGGCGGATAGCAATCACATTGGCGGGTGTCCTCCCAACCATTTCCTTAGCCTGTGCGCCGATGGCCAGTGGTCTGCGTGTTCTCTTATCGATAGCCACCCACGAAGGCTCATTGATAACAATCCCTTTTCCGCGCACATTAACAAGTGTATTAGCTGTACCTAAATCTATTCCAATATCGAGGGAAAATAGCCCCAATAACCAGTTAAGGGGATTTATTGCCAAAATAATCTCCTTCGCAGGATTCTATTGTTTGCAAAGCAAGGGAATCACAATTAAAATTCCAGAGCAGATTATACCATGCACACAACTTTCTATTTGCATTGCGAATTGCCTCAAATAAAATGTAACTATCAGAGCTAACGATGGCTCACAAAAAATGTTACCCTAGTGCGGAATTTGGATCCGCCGAGGGAGACAATGATGAGTCAACGCAGTAAACGCGAGATGATCGAAGCCATCCGCCCACGTTATTTGAAAGCCAACAAACCTGGCAAACAGCAAATCCTGGACGAACTGATTGCAACCACTGGCTACCATCGCAAGTATGCCATTCGAGTGTTGAAGCACCGTCCAAAACCCAAAGGGCTGAAGAAGCCTGGGCGGCAGAAAATCTATCAGGGTGAAGTGGTACAGGTCTTGGAGCAGATCTGGGAAATCTGTGGGCGGATTTGCTCCAAACGCCTGCAACCTTTTCTACCCGAGATGGTTGCGGTCTTAGAGCGCTGCCATGAACTGAGCCTATCCGAGGAAACCAAGGGGCTGTTATTGGGGATGAGCCGGGCGACCATCGACCGCTGCCTGAAGAAAGCCCGTTTTACCCATCCCCAGCATGGGCTCTCTACCACCAAACCAGGGACTTTGCTCAAGCAGGCCATCCCGATCCGCACATTCACTCCATGGGAAGACGAGCATCCAGGTTTTCTGGAAATTGACTTGGTGGCGCATTGTGGCAATACCACCGAAGGCAGCTATCTCAATACCCTCACCGCCACTGATTTGGCCACTGGCTGGACTGAATGCCAGGCAGTAGCCAACAAGACCCAGTTGGCCGTTTCAGAAGCCATCCAAAACATGCGCCAACTCCTACCCTTTGCTCTGTTGGGGCTCGAATTCAGACAATGGCAGTGAGTTTATCAACGACACTCTCTTACGCTATTGCCAGGCAGAGCAGATCACCTTTACCCGCTCGAGACCCTACCAGAAAAATGATCAGGCCCACGTCGAACAAAAGAACTGGTCGGTGGTTCGCCACACCATTGGTTATGATCGTCTGGAGACCCCTGAAGAATTGGCCTTGTTGAGGTCCATTTACACCGACCTACGGCTGTATATCAACTTCTTTCAGCCCGTGCTCAAACTGGTTGGTAAAGAGCGGATTGACGGCAAAACCGTCCGGACGTATGATCGGGCTACCACACCTTATCGCCGCGTCCTGGCCCTCAACTCTCTGGCTTTGGATGTCAAAGCCAAACTCACGGCTCAATATGTGCAACTAAACCCGGTTACCTTGCGGGCCAGCATCGACGCGAAAGTCGGCCAATTGTGGAAAATCATTCGGTAACATTTCTATTTGAGGCAACGTTACCCCTAAAGTTACTTTTTAATCTGAGGCATCACGCATTGATACTTTATCGCCAAAAGTTGGTCAAAACTAATAATCTTTTGTTTATTTACGCTAAATTTCCATCCTTCCACCAATTATCAAATTTCTCGATATTTCCTTTAGTGGCACCTTCCAGGACCGTTTTTATATTATCGCGATTAGATACTCGAAAAACATTTATTCCTTGCTCTTCCAATAAAATTTCTAATTCCTTAGATCCATCTTGTTCCAATCCAAAACTTGCGGGATCTATCAAGATCACGACCGGATGCATCCCCCTCAAAGCAAGTTCATTTGCAGCTAATGCCACCCCTTTTTCTGTCGATGGTGTGATCATGACAACCGTGCTGCTCTTAGGTAAGTGGTTTTCTTGAGCAGTGATCAAGCCCAAGAACGGCAATTCTCCTTCGGGTTGGAGAAGCGCAAGCGTTTCCAGGATTTTGCCCATTTGGCGTTCACCTTTTTCTGCAGTCAAAATAGTAAAAACAAGTTCGGCGCTAGCCAATCCAACTTCTTGCCCATGATTGATAAAGTAATTAGCCACAGAAGCAGCGATGCTGACGGAGTATTCGATCGTCGACGCCGGAAGTTTAACTTCAACTTTGCGCATCAGCAGCCAGGCAAATTCCCCTTTTACCACAGGGACTTCTTCCGGTAAGGTAACCTGTACCGATTTCTGAGCATCAACGAATATCCATACTTCAGCTTGAGGATCCTCATCGAATTCCTTAACCATGAGGCGGTCTCGCCTGACCGTAGTTGGCCAATGGATGCGGTTCAAAGCATCTCCAGGGGCATATTCGCGGACGCCGGCTGCATAAGGGGTGACGTCAACCGTTTTCCTCCGTATAGCTCTGCCGCCGGGGAGGATGCCATGCGGTGATGGAAAACCAACCAGGTCGACCATGTAGGGCACAACCAATAAATTTGAACTGTTGGAAAAAACACGTGCCGCCCTGAATAACCCGAAAACGTCCCCTGAAATCAATCTTGTCGGACCCAAATGAAACGACCCCCTGGTATTCAACCATGTATAAGCCAGATACGATCTGGTTTGAGCACCACCAACCCAGGTCAATACCCGCGACGCAGCTGAGCCTGGCAAATCCGATTCATCGAGGACTTCAATCCAGACACGCGGCAGAAAAATCTTGTTATTGATCTCAATACGTTCCTCGAAAACCTGGCCAACTTGCTGGCGACGCGTGCGCGCCTGGCGCGCGATCGTGACTCTTCTTATCGAAACAAATGTCCAGATCCAGCTGACCGCAATGAGCACCCCCCACAAATATGCCAGACGAAAATATAACTGGGATTCCCCTAAAGATGGGATATTTGCCAGAATAATGCAAAGTACAAACAAAGTGGCGACGACCCAAAAAGATCGCCCGACAGTGATCACCTGCCAATTCCTCCCTTCGAAAGGTCGCCACCGGGAACGGGCAATGTGCTTAATATTTCCTGAATGATCTTTTCCGAACCAAGGTTCCGCAAACGGGCGGCCGGACTGACTACAATTCGATGAGATAAGACAAATGACGCCAGTGCTTTAACATCATCCGGGAGTACGTAGTCGCGACCGACCATTGCTGCCCGCGCCTGTCCGGCCCTGAATAATCCCAAACTTCCGCGCGGGCTGGAGCCAAGGTAAACATCCGAATGCTCCCGTGTGTGACGGATTAATTCGACTACATATTTCTTGATTTCGTTAGAAACGTACACAGTTTTTATGATTTGTTGAATTTCTTTTAATTCCTCCAGTTCAACCACAGGTTGTAAATCTTCGATGGGATGGTGCAGTTGCTGCAGCTCTAATACGCGGATTTCATCAACCAATGAAGGATACCCCAGCCGAATTCTCATCAGGAAACGGTCTAATTGCGCCTCAGGGAGAGGGAAGGTGCCTTCGTATTCAATCGGATTTTGGGTTGCCAGAACCATAAATGGATTGGGTAAACGGTGAGTAATACCATCTACGGTAATTTGATGTTCTTCCATAGCCTCCAATAATGCCGACTGTGTTTTAGGTGTTGCCCGGTTGATTTCGTCGGCCAGGACAACCTCCGCCATGACCGGGCCTGGGCGAAACTCGAACTCCCGGCTCACCTGGTTGAAAATCGAGACTCCGGTAACATCGCTGGGTAACATATCAGGCGTGAATTGGACTCGCTTGAAAGTGCAGCCTAATGACAAAGCCAGGCTTCTAGCCAAAATGGTCTTTCCTACGCCTGGCACATCTTCAATTAACAAATGACCCTGGCATAAAAGGCCAATAACAGTTTGCTCAAGGACCTGGTGTTTGCCAACAATGACCTTTTCCAGGTTAAGAATGACCCGTTCTGTGAAAGGCTTTACATCAGAAATCTTCAGAGACATTCGGTAGCTCCTTAATCATGCAACTATTTTAATCCTCCCCATTATGACCTTACATGTAGGGATTTTATGTAATTATCTCACATTTTGCTTTTTTCTAAGATAAATGCCAAAACAGCAAGCAATATTCCCACCCCACTTAACAACGCTCCCAGGTAAAAACTGGGAGGCCGGTAGAGAAACTCAATCGTATGCGCACCTTGAGGCAATGCAATGGCCATAAACATGTAATCTGCCCGCAAGACCGGCGTTTCCTGCCCATCGATGGAAGCCTTCCATCCCGGATACCACGTATCTGGAATCATCAACCACCCTTGTTCGTCGGTGGCTAATTTAATTGTGATCTGGTCAGCCTTCTGTGATAATGAAGAAATTGAAAAATTTCCTCTGGCCGTACATCCAGATGATACATCAACAGTAGTTCCTTCAATTACAATCTGGCTCCCAGGAGAATCTGACCGGGTATTTTGCAACCAGCTAACCGTCTTCTCCCAGGCATCCTGCTCATTTAGGGCCGATACCGCACAGCTTGTCCAGGTAGCCTGGTTGCTCTGAACCCGGGTGAAACTGATCTCAGCTTGAACGTTCTCATCGTATGTCTCAAGAATACCGACATTCATTAACCCCAGCATTCGAGCTCTGACATCCGCCGCGGCTGATTCCAGGAAATCCATCCACCGGGCATAACGTCCGGGTACGAAAGGGTCAAAGTTATTGACCGAAGGAATCCCAACCAGGATATTGCTGTCTGGAAGCATTGCTGCGCGGAGATCCTTCACCTGAGGATTATTATAGAAATTGTCGAATAGAAAAAAGTGATCGAACTTGAGAGCATCTTCACTTTTCGGGTCGAGGTACACTCGATCCCCTTGGATTAATCCCTTAGTCTGAACTACAGTTGAAGGTTGGTTTGAATACAGGTCAGTCGTTATTCCAGGGTTCAAACCCCATCCAGCTGATAATAAATCCAAGGCAATGATCAGCACCACGAGAAGTGACCAGATCGCATTCCACCGTCCACGACCAGTTGGATGGTACATGCTCATGAAACCGGTAATTAATCCAAGCCCGCCGGCGATGGCCAGAGCTTTCACGAATATGGTGATATCTCCGGTTAGGACCAGCAAGCCGGATCCCAACCCTAAGAATATCGCAATCGAGATAGCAATTCCCCTTCTGGTCCAGGCGCGAGCCCTTCCCTCCGGCCGCGTCCACCCATGGGCACCAATTGCCGCCAATAATGCCAATCCAAATATAGAAATAATCGTCATCCGGGTTGGCGCTTGAAACAGATTAAATGTTGGAACAAATTGGTAAAGAAATGGAAATACCGGTAAATTTTTTCCTAAGGCAATGGTAAAGGAAATGACAATGGCAACTAGAAGGAAAATGGCCAGGGTTCGAAGAATGCGAGGTGGAAAACCGGAATCATCTCGTTTTCCATCAAATCTTAGCCTGACGCTGTGCCAGAACCCCCCGATGGCTAGCGCCAAGGGGATAAACCCGATATATACAGCATCTTCCCAATAATTATCAGATGGGAGCAAATAATTACCTTGAGCAGGGGAACCAAACAAATTAGGCGCTAGAAGCGTGAGGAATCGCAAGGGGAAAAACGAATAATTTGTGGCTATATCATAGGTGACCGAACTGGCGCGTTGAGATTGAAGCAGGTATTCTGCCGTTGGCACGATTTGGACTGCCGTAATCATCACGGCAACTGCCAGCGCGAATACCAGATAGCCACTTGCTTTCAGGGCGCCTCTTAATTTTCCAGCTCGAAAGCCCCAAAGGACGATCCAACCAGTTAATAACATGATGGTGTAATAAGTCGTTTGAGCATGGCCGGCAAGTAATTGCAAAACCAGACAACCAATCAGAGGAAAGGTTGTTTTGACTAAATTAGACTTCTCGGTCGTTGCATAGGTGCCTTGTGGCCCCACGATCCGGTTCGCAGCCAAAATAATCCATGGCAGCCAGGCTACAGCTGCATTAATACTCAAGAAACCCACTCTGGCAACAAGATAGCCGCTCAAAGAAAAAGCTAACCCGCCAATTGTCTGGCTGAACTTGTTAAGGTGCAGGTTCCTACACAACAGCGCCATTCCTGTCCCTGCCAAAATCAGGTGAAAAACGACGACAAGTGTCTGTCCCCAGGCCATCAGAACAGTTCCCCCAATAGCTTCAAGCGCAAATAAGAACCAGGTAGCAGGGTAGAACAAGGCTGATTGGTAATTAGCCATGAGAGGCGCCCCCATGCCAACCATGGGGTTCCATAAAGGTAACGACCCGCTTTTCAGAATATTAAATGCCAAAGACCGCCATGGGACAAATTGTAAATAAGGCGTTCCCCAATATAATGCCTGACCTGACAATAATACCGGTGAGAACAGGATGACAGGAGCAATGATGATTGGCAGATAAGGGAACCCGAAAGACTTCAGCCAATCCAGAACGACCTGGCCCAGGTGCCGGAAAAATACCGAATTTATTAGGGGAAAATGAGTCCCATTTTCCACCCCGTTTCGAGGATTAGGCTTCAATATTCAACCTCGATTTCCTAAAAGGGTTACCAGAAAAAACGAATGATATTGCTACCAAAACGAACCCCATGAAAAAAGCTAATGAAAGACCAAGGTAGACCAGAAACGGCCGGAAAATGAACTGCACCTGATGAGCACCTTCGGTAAGATCAACGGCCCTGAATAATCCCGAATCCTCCCTCACGGCTTGCTGGACGCCGTCCACATATACCTGCCATCCTGGATAATAAATTTCAGACAGGACCAACAAACCAGGTCCGGTAGCTTCAAGGTCGATCTCGTTCGGGCTCAACCTAAGCAGGTTTACATTTTCCGAAACACCAATCTCCGCCTGGGCAGCTGGAGGCTGAAGCCAGGCACGTGGCATGCAGAAATCATTCACATACACCCTGGTTCGCCCAAATTGAGCGATTATTCGTAAACCGGTAGCATCAATATTAAATGACGATACAACATATTTGACGTTCAATAAACCAAGGAGATGTGCATTTGGAACGTAGCTGAGGTTATCGAGATTAATCTCGCCGTTTGGAAATGGCGGCAAGGTGACACTGTATTCATCATTAGGAATGCCGGTCGCCTCCTTCATAAATGCAACGTAGGAACTCATTTGAAGTGGATCGACGCCATCGGCCAATTGAAGACTATAGCGGGCTGCGGTCTGCTGGGGAATACTGTAGGATGGCGAGTAAACCCTGAAAATACCTGGCTGCTGGCTGATAAAATTAGCGGCTTGCTCACCTTCTGATAGGACCTGTTCAGGTGTACGCGGGCTTATCGAAAGAAAATTGACTACTCCAGGATCAACCATGCAGAAAACCAGCATGCATCCGATAAAGATATTTCTGGAGATTTTTTTCTTCAGCCGGAGTCCAATCAAGACCGATGCTAAAACCATTCCAGAAGTCCCCCAAACAAATCCAAACGGTAAGGATCCTGAAAGGAAATAGATACCGGCCGTTAAGAAGATGAGGAATGCTGAAAGGCCAGTCAACACGATGGTTGGATCTATCCTCGAAGTTGTCGGACTGGATGATTTGCCCTCCAGCAAGTAATCCACCGCGTATGCAGCAGTGATGGCGAAGGAAAGGCCAAGAATAAACAACGCCCGCGGCGGAACGCGCAAGAGGTTAAAGCCTGGGATTATCGCCAGGTAAGATAAAAACGGGATGCTCGATCCCAATGAGTAAATCAGTGCGAGAAGACCAGAAAATAACCAGAATTGGCATCGTTTTCGAAGTGCAGCATTACATATTACAGTAGCAGCAAGGGCGATTGTCAAGATCCCAGGGTAGAGTATCCATTCAGCGTAGCCCCCGATATCCGGAAGGAATAAATTTACCAATTTCGCCGGTGGTAAAGAAAGATTAAAATTTTCCGTGATGGAAAGGGCTGACCGGGACGAGAGCTGAGAATATTGCAAAAGCGGAAGCAGAACCGGGGCTGCAATTAACACTGCAATGCAAATCTGAAAGACGAATTCTCCAGCTATCTTCACCCCTAGCCACCATTTCGACTGATGCTGCATTTCATCAGTGAGATTGGTATCTCCGACCAAAATCGCATGAGAAGCAAAACTCTCGCGATCAAAAAATCCAAACCCCAACCATAAAATTGACGCCAGAGCAGCCCAGCGAATGTCTGCCAGAGCAATGATTCCCAAGATCAATCCGGGCGCCGCCCAAAACCGCCAGATTTTGTTGTTTTTCTCCCAATTCACTGCAGCCAGGAGCAGCCAGGGTGTCCACGAGACAGCATACACCAGGGTAATATGACCTGCTGCGTAATGAGCCACGAGTTTAGGTAAGAAAGCAAAGCTCAATCCACCGAATAAGGCTGCTGACATGCGTAGACCGCGGTTTCGAAGCAGGAGATAGGTTCCCGCCCCAGCGAAAAAGAGGTGAAGCATCAGCAGTAGATTGAAACCGAAGGGGAGCGGTAAAACCAGCACCAGCCATGCTGGCGGGTACCACAAACCAGAAAGTGGATCTGCAGCGAATGGATATCCGCTTAAGATCGCCGGAGACCATAGCGGTATGCCGTTCCCTGATGCTAACGATTGTCTTATCAATAATGCGTTGGGAAAATGGCTGATAGCCAAATCGGAAAAAGAAGATCCTGGTTGAAAAACAAAATCTCCCAGAAATGGGAAAAAGATCGCCAATGGTACGATCAATAATACCAGGACCAGGATTTTATTTCTAGCCATATTGGAAGCCTGAATTGAGTATAACCTTATTCTCTAGGGGGGGCAACGTTGCGAACTTTTTTCCTTGCGCATACTCCAATACACCTCTATAATCAATGACATGAATCAGGTGCTTGATTTGTTTCGCTTACAAAAAATTGATACTCGTCGAGATCAAATTTCGACCCGATTGGTTGAAATTGAAAAAAAATTAGCTGAAGATCAGTTATTACGCCAGGCTCAAAAACAACTAAAGGATGCTGAACAGGCGGTTAACCATGCAAGGCAAACGTTAAAACTAGCAGAAGATGCAGTGCAAGCCCAACATATCAAAATTGAACAAGATACCACCAGCCTTTATAGTGGAAGAATCCACAGCCCTAAAGAACTGCAAGACCTTCAACAAGAAATAACGGCTTTGAAAAAGTATCTGATTATTTTGGAAGATCAGCAGTTGGAAACGATGATCGCCCTGGAAAATGCCGAAGAGCTTTGCGCGAAGGCTGAAGAAAACAGACGGGATGTCCAGGCAAAATTGGTGAATGCACACTCCACCTTGGTGGGCGAACAGTATACACTTAATAAAGAATATGAGCGCCTGGATACCGAACGGCTGGCGATCATAAATACGCTTCCTGAGGATATGCATAAATTATTTGATCGCTTACGCCTGCAAAAACGAGGTTTGGCTGTAACAACCGTCCATGACGATTATTGTGATGCCTGTGGGACCACTTTAACCCCAGCCGAAATGCAAATAGCCAGGTCACCAGGCCAAATCAGCTACTGCCCTACCTGCGGGCGAATTATCTACGCAGGTTAGCCCATGCGCGAACTGTTTCCCAACCTACAAATTGACCCCTTATCTTTTTTATCAGGTTTTGTGGTTGCGTTAATCACCGTATGGGCGGTGAACAGGTTGCAAAAAAACTGGCCGCAGGCGCGAGCATATTTAAAGGAGCAACTAGATCGATCGGGGAAAAAATCGATCGCGGATATAAAGCAAAGACTGTTGAAAGAGATTCTAAAAAAGGCACAAGCAAATCATCTGGCGGCACCGCTTTTTTCTCTGGATGAAATTGTCATACCGCCAAGAATTATCCTGCCTCTCCCTTTCACAAATCCAGACGAACCCACCAATTATGAAGACTTAATTCATCCCGTCGTATCTTACATCCCGGATTGGCCTGAATTAGCCAGCCATTTATGCATTCCTTCGTTAAGCATGATAGATGCCCTCCAGGGAAAAACAAATATTGCTATCATCGGTCACCCTGGGAGTGGAAAAACCGTTGCCCTTTCCTGGTTGGCCATCCAAATTGGACATGACAACCAGAAAAATGGAAATTTATCTGGCCTCTTCCCTGCATTTCTTCATATCAATGATCTTGAAATTATCAACGGAAAATCCAAAGAGGCTGCTGCGGTAATTATCCAGGCTATGAAGGCATATTTGCCTGGAATCTTTTCCTCTCAAATAAGCACCTTCTTGAAACGAGAAATAGATGAAGGGCGCTTCTTGTTAATTCTTGATGGAATCGACGAGTTGTCATCGACTCAAGTCAAAGAGCTTACAAAATTCCTGAAAGTATTACTGACGGAAAACCCAAAAATTCGCCTTATCATCGCAGCATCGCCGGATTACCTGGATGGATTAACATCTTTGAATATTTTCCCTCTGGCTTTAGCTGGTTGGACGAAGGATGATTGCAGTCATTACATAAAAAGATGGGGGAATTTGTGGACCGAACTCATCGAGCCTATCAATGAGGGTGACAACCTCGAGACGATTGATGCATATTTGCTTAACGCCTGGCTCATGGATGACTCTGATTTTCTTTCACCATTCGAGCTGACGTTGAAAACCTGGGCCGCATATGGCGGAGATGTATTTGGGAACAAAGCGACCGATTTATTGGATTCTTTCTTCCGCCGGAATCTTCCCGACCCGAAAATTTTACCTGCTCTTGAAGCAATCGCAATCGATATGCTCAAAGCGAACAACCTTTCCTTACCGCATGAACAAATCGCGACAATTCTTGAGAAGTTTGATGTTGATCTTGCAACCCTGGTTGGAACTGGCATAATCATTCGAAGTACCTCAGGAAGAATCGCATTTCTCCATCCCATCATCATGGGATATCTTGCTGGTCAGGCAATTAACGATCCTCAAACCATTGCAATCACCGTCAAGCAGCCAGCCTGGGCTGGGCGAAATTTGGCTCTACATTATTCGGCAACCTGTGCTGATTTGACGGACCCGATAGAGACAATGCTATCTGAAGATGGACTCAGCTTATTTTTTCAAAACTTGTTTATGATTGCTCGCTGGCTCCGAGATGTACCGGTTAAAACACCCTGGCGAAACACGGTCATGCGGCGCCTAACGGAAATTTTGAAACAGGAGAGTTACCCCCTCAGCATTCGTTCACGTGCGCTGGCGGCTTTCCTCAATTCAAATGACCCTTCTGTCGTATTGCTTCTGCGCCAACTTTTGATCCTCAACCGGCCAACATCTCGCCTACTGGCAGCATTAGGGGTCGGAGCCCTGCAAGATCAGAAATCCTTCCATGATTTGAACGGATTGCTTTCTGATCCGGATCCGTTCGTCCAATCCGCGGCAGGAATTGCACTGGTAACTATTGGCACACCAAATATCCTTGGACCGCTCAAAGAGGCATTGTTCCGTGGCGACGAAGCATTAGGCAGAATCATTGCGATCGCGATTGGATCGCACCCTACCCTTGGAAAGTCCACGCTTGAGGAATGGTGCACAGACGAAAATCTGTTGATCAGGCGTTTTGGTGTCTTTGGACTTGAATTGATCCCGGAAAAATGGTCTCTCGAGATGCTTGAAAAGATGAGCATAGAAGAAGGTGAATGGGTCGTACGCAACGCTGCAGTTCAAGCGCTAGAAAATCGTCAGAATTACAACCTCTTTATTCCAAAGCAATTACCAGATCCGCATAATGTCACCTGGTTGATCAATTTTGCCAGCAAGCAAGGAAAAGGCATTTCTCTTTCGACTTCCGTAACCCCCATGCTCATGAACGCCATGGAAACAGGGACGCTCGAAGAACGCCAGGCTGCTCTCCGGTATTTATCGATTATCCCGGATCCCGATCCGAGTGTAATCATTTCCATCTACCGGATCGCTTTTGCAGAAAAGGGGGTTCTCAGGGAGACTGCATTCCACATATTATGGTTGATGTTAGTACGCGGCATCAGCCTTCCCTCCCCAATTCAATATGGGATTGTCCTTCAGCAATATTCATAGGTGGACTTGAGCCAGTAATCGCTCCTGCAGAGCCTCTGCATTCAATCCGATGATCATAACTAATTTATCTCTGGTCTTTTGTCCGGAGATAATTTCGATATTGGTCGGGGCAACATTCAGGATATTTGCAAGAAATTTGATCAGCGCTTTATTTGCCTGGCCTTCAACTGGGGGCGCGGTCAGCCGGATCTTGACTGTCCCATCCGCCAGTATTTCGGAAATTTCGTTGCGGCTCGACTTGGGAGATATCCTGACCGTGATGGCAGAACCCAATTTCCCATGGCGAAAGCGTTGATTTTGGCCCATTACTTTAATGGATGCTGAGAAATAAATTACTGATGAAGCCGTCCAAAACCTGAAGTATGATAAGCAAAATCAAGGGACTAAGATCGATCATACCTGCCATAGGCACGATTTTTCGAATGGGCTGCAACATCGGGTTTACAAACCGGTCAACGGTTTGTCTGATGGGATGGAAAGGCGACATAAAAAAAGACAGAACTGCACTTGCGATAATTAAAAGTGATAATAATTGAAAAATAATATGAATCAGACTTGCGAGATAAGCCATTCTCTTCTCCAGGCTGGAAAATCATAGTAATAGGGTTCACTCCGGGCGTGGCCCTAAAATTGCCTTACCAATTCTGACGATCGTCGCACCTTCTGTTACGGCAACTTCATAATCCTGACTTGTCCCCATAGATAACTCATCCCAACCAGCCTGTGGAATTTTTTCTTTGAGGTAACCCTGGAGTTTGATAAGCTGTTTGAAATATGGGCGAGCTTCTTCAGAATCATCGAAAAGAGGCGGCATAGTCATCAAACCCTTAACCTTCAAATGGGGAAAAGCTGCAACCTGACCGAGCTCCGCGAGCAATGCTTCCCAATTGGATTCGTTCTCAAAATGCCATCCCGATTTGTTCTCTTCGGCGCTTAAATTTATCTCCAATAAAACATCCATTTTTCGGCGAAGGTCGATACACATTTTATTCAACCGGTCGGCAATCTTTATGGAGTCGACTGATTCGACTGTGTGAAAGAACTCGGCAACAGTTTTCGCCTTACGGGATTGAACGTGGCCTATCATATGCCACTCCAGTCGTTCCCGGCTGGCAATAGACAAGATTTTAGGTATGGCTTCATCGGTGTAATTTTCACCAAATAACCGCACGCCTCCAGCGATAGCTGCTATTACCGTTTTGGCCGGTTGTTTTTTTGTAACGACCAATAAACGTACATTTTCAGGGTTGCGACCTGCAAGAAGAGCAGCTCTATCAATTTTGGTTAGCACCCTGAGGACATTTTCCTGGATTTTTTCATCTGTCATAATTTCCATGGTTATTCCCGATAGGAATCAAACACCTAAAGCAAACAAGACCCCAAATCTTCCTGTTTTACCTTTTTCTCCACGATGCGAAAACCATTCGTTAGGATGGCAGGCAGTGCAAATTCCTGACAGCTCAATCTTTTCCACCCCTGCTTCTTGAAGAATAGTTTGGTTCGCCCCCCAGAGATCGAAATGAACATTTTCCCCGGTTTTCTTCAGGAGTCGACCGGCTTGACTATTAAAGGATTGCCGGACTCGATTGGCAACGTCAATTCCAACGGGATAATGATCAACGCAAATCGAGGGGCCGATGCAGGCCAGGATGTCTCGAGGATTCGTCTCAAATTGTTTACCCATTTCCTCGACAGCTGCTTTGCCAATCCAATTGACCGTCCCCATCCAACCTGAATGAACGAGGCCAATCGCCTGATGCACCCGGTCGAAAAGCAAAATTGGGACGCAATCAGCAAATCGCATGAAAAATGTGACCTCGGGATTGTTAGTCAACATGCCATCTGCCTTTTGGTGCGCCTGATTGAGAGGCCGAGGCCGGTCAGTACGAATCACATTGGTACTGTGCACCTGCCAAACGTCAAAAATCGACTCACTGGGCCGATTCATTGATTTAAAAACCAATTCCCGGTTTGTATTTACCCGGCCTTGATCGTCGCCGACCGTTCCGCCCACATTGAGGGTATTCCAGGGCGCAGGACTCACGCCGCCTATCCGCGTGAAAACTGCCGCAGTGACCCCTGCTTCCTCCAGGGAGGGAAAAGTATAATAACATACCCCGCTGCTGTTGTGAAAATTCATCAGGATCAGACCTTAGCTATTTGCGTAACAAAGGCGATCTTCTGCGCCAGCATCCGTCTTGTCTCTCGCATCGATTCTTCAATAAAGGGAAACCCATACCAGGCTGTCATAAATCCAAAGAGGAAACCGGTTATAGCTCTAAGAAAAGGCGTACTCTCACGGATTGGAATCCACGACGGCAAAGTCGTATTTAAAAGATCTGGCAGTTGGGAAAATCCATCGAGACCAATCGGTACGATTCCAATGATTACCCAAAGATACCAGGGAACAGATTTTAGCTTCTTTCCTGTCGCCGCAAAAATCAATCCAAAAAGTAAAATCGAGCCGTAAATTGTCACGTCTCTTTCGCAAAATGCAACCTTGTAGCCCAATAAAGAATTCCCATCAAACGCCCTGGCAGCCAGAACATCGTTTTTTGTCATACCGGTGACCTGTTCAAATGTTAATCCAGGTACTCCTGCCATTGCCAATGGATAATCTGTCTGTTCTCCAAATAAAAACCAGGAACGGAAAGCGAGTTGGTGGCATAAAGGACTATAAATTGTATAAATAGCCCTGGCAGGCCCGGTAGCTCCGACCTTCATAAATACAGGTGCTAACCAGGGTAATCCAGCGTAAAGTAGAAAGAAGATATTGAAGACCAGCATGTACCGTTTTGAAAACCAGTTTGTAAACCGGTCCGCTTTCGATAAGGTGTGCCCACGCTGTAGACGCGCTTTATATCCTTGATCGCCGGCCATCTCGTATTGAACCTGCCGGTCCTGGGCTGCTTTCAACGCAACCTGCAAGTCTTGCTGGGTAAAGGGTGAACGTAGCCGGTAAGGGCCGATATCGATGACCGGGATCGAATTACCAAAAGTGAGATCCAGAGAGGAATCTTTCTCAACATTAACTTCAACAAGCTGGTGGGGAATAAGCTCCTTCAAGGCTTGAAGGTCTAGACGAGCCTGGTTGCATTCTGCACTTCCATTTTGACAATAAAGGGTCACTGTTAACATAGTTTTATCCATTAATCACGTTAACTCTTGTAGAGGCGTTCATTCCGGAGATGGTCGTATCGCCCAGCTGATAACCGACACTCGGTGTAGTCCACCGAAATATCCATTTGGCATCCTCAGGTAACGTATTCACACAACCATGAGACCTGGCTACTCCAAAACCGTTGTGCCAAAAGGTTGAATGGATGGCCTGGCCATTTGAGAACAGGCAATCCCAACCTATACCGGGTGTATCGTATCCGGTCTCCATCGTTCCCGCGCTCATGTGGGTAGAAATCATCTTACGCGATATCGGGTGAGAGCCCAAGTCGGTGGCCCATTTATCGGTCGGGTTCCCATTTACATCATACATACCACCAGTAGAAACCCGGCAAAAATAGACCTCATCGTTACCCTCCATACAGGATAAAGTTTGATAGGTCAGATCGACGACAATGATTTTGTTGTCCACTTCCGGATGGATAGGTTGGATATCGTCCTCGGTCAGCAGGCGGAAGGCCTCCGCCGGAGCCCAAAAAATATCACCGTAAGTGCCATATTTCTCCACGGCACGATACCATACCTGGCCGTCAGCATCTTGCCTGATCTGGTCTGCCCACATGATCTGACTGTAATAAAGCCGGGGTCTCAGGGCAGCGCTAATCCAGGGCGAAATCGCCGGCTTGTTTTGGACGGTGAAATCGACGTAGGGAACGGTGACCTCTACCCAGGCGCCTGTCGTTCCGTCTTCATAAGCCGGGAGCGAATTTACAGGCTGGTTCGGCTCATTCTTCACAGGTTGGACGTTATCTGCATAAATATAGCCGCCCTCGGTTTCAATCCAGCGTTGATTAATCACATTTCGATTGACCTGTGTCGTCACCACTTCTCTGATCCACGGGATCACATCGTCTCTGAATACCATCTCGGCCGTCTCGCTGTCAGAATATGGATATTTACGCAGATCAAAATGAGCGCCTTGCTCCCCAGCGCAAACCCTCCCAATTCGTGGCGAATTTGGGAATTCTGGAAGCGCTTTTGGGTAACTCAACCAAGGTGATAATGCCAACCCTCCCAAACCCACAGCAGATAGCCCAAGGAATTTTCTACGAGATAGAGATTGATTTAGTCGCATATTGGCCAGGTATCCATAATAATTCATGATGAGTTTATAAGTGTATCATTTGCCAGACCGGCTAATTCGCCGCGGCGGATAATATCGTGAACTTTTTCGATCTCAGGACCCCACCAGGCATCTCCTGGTTGGTAGGGCACCGCCTTTCGGATGCGATCGTAAGCAACTTTCGTGCCTGAGCCTAGTTTTGCATGAGGCATCTGCCTGAAGCGTAAATCGATCGCACGAGCTGCGGTATATACTTCGATTGCCAGAATGTGAGCAACATTTTCAAGCAATTGGCGGGCATGCCTGGCGGCAGTCATTGAATTTGCATTGTGGTCTTCTTGCTCACCGGAGGTAGGCAGCGAATGAATGCTATCAGGTACAGCCAGATTCTGATTCTCAAGTGCCAGGGATGCTGCTGTGTATTGAGGCATCATCATTCCGGAATTCAACCCGGCCGAAGCCTGGTTGTCAACCAACATGGGAGGTAAATCGCCGTTGAGCTTGTTGTCAGTCATACGGAAGATTCGCCTTTCGGAGATGGCCCCTATTTCAGCCATGGCTATCGAAAGGAAATCCATGGCTAAACCAATTGGTTCTCCATGGAAGTTACCTCCCGAACAGGCTTCAGCACGGCTGAAGAGCAAGGGGTTATCAGTGGCTGCATTGATTTCTGATGTAATCATGGCTCGGATAAAATTCAGCGTGTCGCGAGCTGGGCCTTGGACCTGGGGAGCGCAGCGGAGTGAGTAAGCATCCTGCACCCGCCCGGCTGCATCGATCAAAGTGCTGCCTGAAATTAATTGGCGCACCATTGCAGCCACTCCGGATTGGCCAGCAAGCCCTCTTGCTGCATGCAACCGGAGATCGAATGCACTGGAAGATCCCAACATAGCCTCCAGGCTTAATGCTAGGGAAACTTCCGCCGTGTCCAACAATTGACCGGCATCGTGAATTGCTAATGCTGCAAGCGCCGCAGAAAAGGTAGCTCCATTGTTGAGCGCCAGTCCTTCTTTAGGTCCCAGCACTAACCTTTCCAGGTTGGCTGCAGCCATGGCTTCTTTCCCGGGCATCACCTGACCGCTATATTCTGCCCAACCCGAATCTTCGCTGCGGTCGAGTGCATCGGTGGTGAAGACCAGGGCCAGGTGAGAGAGCGGACCAAGATCGCCTGAAGATCCCAACGATCCTTGCGAGGGGACGACAGGCACAAGGTCCAGATTCAACATGGCCAAAAGGGTATCAATTATCACAGGCCGGACACCCGAAAGTCCCTTGGCCAGGGTGTTGGCTCTGACCAACATCGCTGCCCGGACAACCTCAGCAGGTAAAGGTGAGCCGGTGCATACTGCATGGCTCAGAATCAGGTTCCGGCTTAAGGCAGAAGCATCTTCACATAAAATGCGGCGGTCAGCAAAAAAGCCGAAGCCTGTATTAATCCCATAGACCGGCTTATTCGCGGCGACAATGTCGTCTACCCAGCCATGCGAACGTTCAACCAGTTGGCGAGCCTCATCGGCAAGGGTAACCGGTAATTTATCCCTGGCAACCCTGATTACGTCTGCTATGGTCAGGTGGTTCCCATCTATTTTTAACTTATGTGCGGTTTCTGTCATCTGTCTCTGGAATGGATTTGTCTTTCGATTTCGCGTTTTACATCACGCTTTTCAAGTTCAGCCGCGTTTATCGTAAAGCTTTTTTCCTTTGGCTAACGCAATTTCTATTTTTGCCCTTCCATCCTTCAAATATACACGGACAGGGACGACGGTTACTCCTTTTTGCCTGACCTCATCCCATAATTCTCGGATTTCACGACTGTGAAGCAATAAACGCCGGGGTCTTAATGGATCGTGGTTGAATTGGCTGGCGGGATCGTAGGGAGCGATATGGGCGTTGACCAGCCAGGCTTCCTTTTCATCGACTTTTACATAGGCTTCAGCCAGGCTAATTTGGCCAGATCGAACAGATTTTATTTCCGTACCGGTTAAAGATATGCCGGCTTCGAAATGCTCGAGCAGGAAATACTCAAATCCAGCCTTCCGGTTGGTCGCCACCACCTTTACACCCATGGCGTTTATTTTAACACAACTCGTCCGTGCAATTCCCAAGGTGATCAGATTGTTTTTGAAATAACCAGAAATGACCAATTCATGTTAATTATTCGTGAATTTTCAAAAAAAGACTAAGATAACTATTCCCTTAATTGAGGTAAGAGACTAGACTTAATCTCAATAATTCTTCGTAAACAGGGATACCCATGCTACCAATGAAACAACTTTTTATGCTCGATCCTGATGTGATTTTTTTCAATCATGGTTCTTTCGGTGCAACCCCGATTGCCGTCTTTGAGGCATACCAGAAATGGCAGCGGGAACTTGAATGGAACCCAGTCGAATTCCTCGCAGGCCGCCACCATGATCTGATGCTCAATGCCAGAACGGTTGTCGCCGAGTACTTGGGGACCAAAGCGGAAAATCTCGAGTTTGTTAATAACGCTACCACAGGTTTCAACATAATTGCCCGCAGCTTAGATTTAAAACCGGGAGACGAAGTGTTAACTTCAGACCAGGAATATGGTGCAATGGATCGCACCTGGCGTTACCTTGCAACAAAAAAGGGGTTCTCCTATATTACCCGCGAGATTCCTGTGCCGGTCAAGAGCGCAGAAGATTTTGTCGAATCCTTCTGGCAAGGTGTAACACCGCGCACCCGGGTGATTTCATTGAGCCACATCACGTCGCCAACCGCAATGATTTATCCAATCGAACAAATCTGCCATAAAGCCCATGATGAAGGGATCTACACCTTAATCGACGGAGCTCATGCTCCGGGACAAATAGACATTGACTTGGATTCCCTTGGCGCTGATTTCTATACTGGCAATTTGCATAAATGGGTGTGCGCGCCTAAAGGTTCTGCATTCCTTTACGCCAGGCCAGAAGTCCAAAACCTGGTGGAGCCTTTGGTCGTCAGCTTCGGGTGGAATGAGACTAATACCGGGTCGAATCACTTTGTGGATTTACTGGAATGGACGGGGACACGAGATATCTCTCCTTACCTGGCAGGTGCTGATGCTGTAAAATTCTTAATCGAGCACGATTGGATTTCCGTTCGGAAGTACTGCCACGACCTTGGAGCCCAAATTCGCCACAAACTTTTCGAGCTTAGTAACACTCCTTCGCTATATCCCGATTCAACTGAATGGTATTCGCAGATGGGTACAGCATCACTTCCAAATGACCTTGATATCAATGCCCTGGGGAAAATGCTCCATGAGCAATACCACATCATAATTCCTATCATGAAATGGAAAGAGCATAACCTCGTCCGCTTTTCAATCCAGGCTTACAACACCCAGGAAGAGGTCGACATATTGTTGGATGCAATCTCAAAGTTTATGTCGAATTAATTTTTACCAATTACTCGGTAAGCATGTGTTGTGACCCATGCTTACCGGGGTAAAAGCATACGGATCACGAATTGGGGAAAAATGTGATAAACAATTTCAGTACAATAAAATACGACCAGGGCGGATTGGTGATGCGTTTCCGTCCTCCAATTGATAAATCCTCATCAAAATTGATGTTACTCATCCACGGCTGGACCGGAAATGAAGAAGCAATGTGGATTTTCGCAAGGAATATCCCTACCGATCGCTGGATCCTGGCCCCGCGCGGCTCAATCACCGCGCCGGAGGGCGGTTATGGCTGGGTACCTGTGAAGGCTGGCGAAATGCCTTCCTTAGCCGAGTTCAGGCAAGCAGCTGTGGGGTTATTAGAAAAAATCGATCGATGGTCGCTAAACGAACACATCGATTCCAGCCATTTTACATTAATGGGCTTCAGCCAGGGTGCTATCATGTCCTACGCCCTCTCGTTCCTATACCCGCACAGGGTCGATTCGGTTGCGGCTTTAGCAGGTTATTTCCCGCCGACCTGGATAGAAGAATTGGGGACCAGTTCTATAAATGGAAAACCGTATTATGTTGCCCATGGGACTCAAGATCAGACCGTACCAATCGCCCTGGCTCGCAAATCCGTAAATGTCCTTGAAGACGCAGGTGCTAAAGTGAATTATTGCGAAAGTGAAACAGGCCATAAATTAAGCATGGCCTGTTTGCATGGGTTGGACGATTTCTTGTCTGGCTAATGGCCCCTGACGATCGAGACAAATGCTAATAAAATACCCAAAGCCCCAATTCCGACGATAATCAATCCCATGGGTATTCCGTTATTGGTTGTCGAGCTGCCGTTCCTTTGTAATGGAAACGTTGGCACGACTAATGGCGCTGGTGCAGTAAAAGTGGGCAGGCGTGTCGGTGCAAGCGTCACCAGAAATTGAGCAGCCAGAGTGGGATCGATGGTCGATGTATATAAAGGGGTTGGCGTAGCCGGCGGTTCAACCACCGGGATATCCCCATAAGCCGTTACCACGCCCGAATATACCCAGGCCTGTCCGCCGGGAATTCCAAGATACTCCACGAGATAATAGCCGTTACATTGTCCTTTCGCCGGCACTTTCGTACCTTTAAGCAAAACACCTACCTTCGGTGCCAATGGATCCGGGTATTCACGTACGTTGATCTGATCGTTATCATTATTGACGATGATATAGGGTCCATATGGTGTACCAGTAACAGTTGGAATGGAGCCGGTCGGAATTTGAGCCGGTGACTTCGCAGATGCCAATTCAAAATATGGAGCTACGAATATCAAGCTCACCAAAACAATTATAAATGTTATTGTGATCCAAAACCCGGTCTTCTTATGGGTTTGTTCCTGCATAAATTCTCCAGAAAATATGGGGTGGATTTTTCAGTTCCGATTATAATCTAAGTTATGGAACAGCGCATTTTTCATGGAAACCTGACACCGGCAGATATAGCTCAAAGCCTGATTGCCTATTTCAACCGGGGCAACTATCAGGTACAACAGATCGGCAACGGTGCACATCTTGCAGTTCAGATTGCGACACGGTCGATGCAATCATCCGGCGGAAAAACCGCGCTGAGTGTTGATATCCAAACAGTAACTGATGGGGTCTCGATCCAGATCAGCAAGCAAGAATGGACCGGAATTGCTGCCAGCCTGGGATTTTCAGCTCTCGTCACCCTGGTTAACCCTCTTAACCTGCTAGGACGTTTGGATGATATCGCCCAGGATATCGAATCACTCCAAATCAGCACAGAAGTCTGGAATGTAATTGAAGGCGCGGCTCATGCCAAAGGGGCAAGTTTTGCGCTTTCTGAGAAACTGCGCCGGGTTGTCTGTGAATACTGCGGATCAGCAAATCCGGTTGGGGAATCAAACTGTGTTTCTTGTGGGGCGCCGTTGGGAAACGCTCAACCCAGAACCTGTCCAAATTGTGGGTTTGTTATTACAACCCACGAGGTAAACTGCCCTAACTGCAAACAAGCTGTCCCTAATTACTAAGCACTGTCGAATTTGCGCCAGACGTGGTTATCTCTTTCTATAAATTCATCTAAACCAGGGGGACCCCAAGTTCCAGCTTCATAAACCGGTAAGTTACGAAGAGATTGGGTCATCCATCCATCAATGATATTGGTCGTAAAGGCCCAGGCTGAAAGAACTTCGTCGCTGCGGGTGAATAAAGTCGCATCTCCAGTTAGACAATCCAACAATAAACGTTCGTAAGCTTCTGGTGGTTCTCCTCCAAATGTATCGGCATACCGGAACTCCATTTTGACCGGTTCGATTTGCTGGATAGGCCCTGGGGCTTTAGCGCCAAAGGTTAAAGTTATTCCCTCATTGGGTTGGATTTTCAGCACCAGTGAATTAGGGGCATCACCCGCGAAATTGCGGGTTCCGAACAAGGCTAAAGGGACTTGTTTAAATTGAATGGCAATTTCAGTGATTCTTTTTGGAAGCCGTTTTCCAGAGCGGATGTAAAAGGGAACCCCTGACCATCGCCAATCATCCACGAAAAGACGAGCGCCGAGCAGTGTTTCTGTGGTCGACGTCGGCGATACTCCCGGTTCGTCGCGATAACTGCGCACCCGATGATCGTCCATAAATCCAGAAACGTATTGGGCCCTAAAGGTATTCCCAATGACGTCTGCCGTTCGCATTGGCCGTAAAGCTTTAAGTATTTTCACCTTTTCATCACGGACAGCGTCGGCATTAAATGCAACCGGCGCCTCCATTGCCGTCAAAGTCAGTAATTGCAGCAGGTGATTTTGAAATACATCTCGAATGACACCTGCGGTCTCATAAAACCCGGCCCTGCCTTCAACCCCGACTGTCTCTGCTACAGTAATTTGAACTTGATCGATCGAGCGTCGATCCCATAAGGGTTCGAAAATGCCATTCGCAAATCGAAATACGAGGATGTTTTGGACGGTTTCTTTTCCGAGATAATGATCAATCCGGTATACCTGGCTTTCTTCAAATACTTTATGGACTTCGTAATCGAGGTTACGGGCAGAATTTAAATCACGACCATAGGGTTTCTCGATGATAATCCGGCGCCAATAATTTTCTTTCCTTGACATCGAGTGCGCGCCAATCTGGCGGATAATCTCTACATATGACTCCGGAGGAGTTGCCAGGTAGAACAAGCAGTCTTTGATGTTTAGCTGCTCAAGCTTCTCGGCTAACCGCCTATAACCATCATCCTCGCTGAATTGGGAGCGGATGAAATAGGCGTTGGACAATAATTTAGCAGCAACCTCTTCGTCGACCGGTTTTGTCCGGGAGTGATCGAGAATACCCTGGTGGAGAGTGTCCCGCATTTTCTCGTCACTCCAATCCCGGCGAGCAAAACCAAAGATGAAGAATGGTTCAGGAAGGTGAGATCCTAGCTTAAGTTCATAAAGTGCAGGAATAAGCTTTCTGTGAGCCAGATCTCCTGTCACCCCAAATATGACAATGGCGACTCCCCCTTCCGCCGGAGGGGAAACGGGCATCCCAAAAGCAGGCATATCTATTCTTTTCCTTCAGCTTTCTTTATGGCATGTCCACCAAATTGATTGCGCATGGCTGCCAGTAGTTTCGCCGAGTAGCTGCTTTCCTGACGGCTTTCAAACCGGCGGAGGAGTGCCAGGGTGATAACAGGAGCAGGGATATCATTATTTATTGCATCGAGAATTGTCCAGCGGCCTTCGCCTGAGTCAGCGACCCAGTCCTTAATACCGCTCAAATCCTGGTCGTCTGCTAGAGCATTCGTGGTTAAATCAAGTAGCCAGGAACGGACGACCGATCCATATTGCCAGATCTCTCCAATTTTGTGTAGATCTAGATCGAACTCCTTATGGGCGTACATAATCTCGAAGCCTTCTGCTAAGGCTTCCATCATGCCATACTCAATTCCATTGTGGACCATTTTCACGTAATGACCGGCGCCGTGGGGGCCGACATGTCCCCAGCCTTTATCAGGTCCGGGGGCCAGCGTCTCGATAATGGGCCGCAGGTATTCAACCGTATCGTTATCACCGCCAACCATCATCGAATATCCTTCGGTTAATCCCCAAATTCCTCCACTCGTGCCCGCATCCACAAATTTTATCTGCCTCTTCTCCAACAACTTGGCATGCTGAATGGTATCGTTGAAGTTAGAGTTACCGCCATCTACCAAAATATCGCCTGGATCAAGCAAATCGGCAACCGAATTGAGCATATACTCAGTCGGTTCTCCTGCTGGAACCATTACCCAGATTATGCGTGGTGGTTGTAGATTTCCGATTAACTCGTCCAATGAATACGAAGGCGTGACACCTTCGGACGCGGCTAACTCTGCAGATTTTTCAGCAGTGCGGTTATAAACCAGGACTTCATGACCACCCCGGTGTAAACGGCGAGCCATATTTGCTCCCATTTTGCCTAATCCAATAATGCCTAATTTCATCTTTCCTCCTGGACCGAGCTAATTTGCAAATTTCGGTACAATTTTACCTTGTTTCGTATCATTCATTGCTGCAATATCATGGCATGGATGCAATTCAATAATTGGAGTCATCAACGAATGTATAATTGAAAGACAAGCAGATTTCATAAGCCTGAATGGCGAATAGAATAAAATGGGTTAAAATAGGTAGCTTTATGAGCGAATTGCAGGATTATGTTTCGAAAATTAGCGAAAACATCAAAAAAGTCATCATCGGGAAAACCGAGACGATTGAATTATTGATGGTTGCATTGCTATGCGAAGGACACGTTTTAATTGAGGATGTCCCCGGGGTTGGTAAGACGATGATGGCCAGAGCGCTAGCTGTGAGCATGAGTGGCGAATTTAAAAGGCTCCAATGCACGCCCGACCTATTGCCCAACGATATCACCGGTGTGTCGGTTTTCAACCAGCAAACCTCTCAATTTGAATTTCGCCCTGGTCCAGTCTTTGTGAATATCCTGCTTGCTGATGAAATTAATCGGGCCACACCGCGTACGCAGGCTGCGCTTCTCGAAGCCATGCAGGAACAGCAGGTGACCGTAGATGGCGTCACCAACCCGCTTCCACGCCCATTTATCGTGTTGGCTACCCAAAACCCGGTAGAGTACGAAGGGACGTTTCCACTGCCCGAAGCTCAGCTCGACCGGTTCTTGATGCAAATTTCGATGGGATACCCTTCTCACGAGGATGAACGCTTGATTCTGGCCAATTTGCGTTACGAACACCCCATAACTACGCTGAAAAGGGTTGTAGAGCTCGAGGCAGTATCAGATTTCCAACACCTGGTGTGGAATATCCATATTGACGATACACTCCAGGACTACATCATCAACCTGGTAGATGGTTCTCGCAAGCATCGCGACCTGGTCTTGGGTGCCAGCCCGCGGGCCAGCCTGGCCCTGTATAAAAGCTGTCAGGCATTTGCCGCCATCCATGATCGCGATCACGTCATCCCGGATGACTTGAAATACCTGGCAGTACCGGTCTTGGCACACCGGCTGATGTTAAAACCAGATGCCGCATTGAGAGGTAAAACGGCCAAAACCATCGTGCGGGAACTAGTCGAAACAACCCAATTAGGACTTGAAGATTGATGTTTTCGATGAAATGCATAATCAATCTGGTAAACCATTGAAAGATTCTGCTAAACAGGATGGTTGATTTTCTCCCATTTATTATTATATTGATGATTCTGGCCGCATTTTTACGGCAAGATGCAGTTTTGATCATTTTTTATTTTATTATCGGTGTGTTTTTCGTCGGAAGATTTTGGAGTTGCAGGTCGCTAAATAACCTTTCATATGTAAGAAAATTCTCAACGAGAGCCTTCTTAAACCAAACCATCCCGATTACTCTTACTTTATCGAATAGGGGCTGGCTGCCAATCCCGTGGCTGCAGATCCATGAGAGTTTGCCTGTAGCGCTCATCGTTCCAAGCTTCTACCAGCAGGTAATCTCCCTTGGCTCCCACGATCAATTGAGCATCAACTACACCTTGAAAGCCAACAAGCGGGGATATTACCTCGTGGGCCCTATTTTCTTTTCAACCGGAGACCTGCTGGGAATGACTAAGAACGATGAAAAAGCGGGTGATGCCGAATACGTGACGGTTTACCCCAAAATCGTTCCTTTGCCTCAAATCACATTACCATCTCGTTCGCCTTTCGGAACTATCCATCACAAGAATCCGATCTATGAGGATACCAGCCGTACCATGGGGAAACGGGATTATCAGGTAGGTGATCCAATTAAACGGATTGATTGGAAAGCAACAGCCGTTGCCCGAAAAATGCAAGTCCGTTTATATGAAGCATCAATTTCCATCGAAACCAGCATTTTTCTAGACTTACATGCTGACGATTACGATATACGGCATAGGTATCTTGCGACCGAATTGGCAATTGTGGTTGCCGCTTCAATAGCCAGTTGGACAATCGAAAGGAAACAATCTGTTGGATTATACACAAATGGATTAGATCCCCTTACTGATAATAAGCTGCCTCACCCACTCACCACTCATAGTGGGTCGCTCCATTTGATGAACATATTAGACATCCTGGCACGAATCCAGGCGGGTGAGAGCATTTCATTGATCGATCTTCTCCACCAATCGATGGCCCACCTCGCCTGGGGATCGACCATGGTTTTAATTACCGGAAGGTATGACAGGGCACTCTTGACAGAATTGTTCGGCGCTCGAAAGTCCGGTTTAAGTGTGGTCATTATTCTTAGCGGCGAGATTGAAGAATTTCAGCAAGCAAAAATCGAAGCGAACCGTTTTGGTTTTCCCATCTATCGGTTCACTAATGAAGCCGATCTGGAAGCCTGGCAATTATGACCCAAGACATACCTGATGGCGAAATAAAACAAAGCGGGGACGATCGGTTCGTCTTGAATTACCTGATGATCACAATAATGCTGGTGAGTTTAACCATTGTCATCGTAAATGGAATTCAAGCTTCCCTACCCGGCTGGAATGGAAATCTACTGATATTTCTTTCTCTGGTCATCACCCTGGAATCCCTGGTCTCGTTTAGGACGATTAAACAAATAACGATATTTGACGCTAACCCGATCGTCACCAGGATCACTGAATGGATCGTGATCTTGATCGGAATAAAAGCAATCACATATTTGTTTTCTTCACCAGGGCAATTGATGGTTGACATCAATTCCTGGCGGCAAGATTTCTCTACGTTCTTTTTCCAGAGTGATTATCTCGTCACCTGCATCTACATGCTAATCATCTGGGTTTTGGCCGGTGGGTTCGCCAGCAATCTTGATAAGCTGGGAGACGATGTGCAGCTATTAGAATTGGAACGCCAGGGATATGCTCGAACAAACCGGACCGATACCCGCCGGGGATTAATGGGTTTGATTTTTGGGTTAGGGTGTGTGATGATTTTCATGACCACGGTTACCCAAATCGACCTGCCTTTTATCCAATTTCTGCAAAACCCGATTTTGTTCAATGTTGGCCTGATTATGCTCTTCTTTGTGTCAGGTTTTATTTTATTGGCGAGGAGTTAATTAGTAATCTTGAAAGCTCGTTGGTACATTGAGAGTGTTCCCGCCAATCCCAATGTCGGCACGTGTTGGATGCTCTACGCTGTAATTTTGATCCTTTCGATAGCCCTGGTTGTGATATTTTTACCGACCAGTTATTCCCTCGGCCTTCTCGATATTTTAAGATATGCCCTACAGATCCTTCTGTATATCTTCACCCTCCTTCAGCTCCTCCTTTTTACCCCCTTGATTGCTCTCTTTTCATTGATAGCGAGATTATTGGGAAAAACTGAAACCCCGTCAGCTCAAGCAACCATGCCGCCGATCGTCCCCACACCTTCCCCATCTCAGGTGGCGCCCCCAAATAACTTTCTTGACCTGATAAAATCGCTCATTTTCTGGGGAGTATTTTTATTCGTGGTCGTTTATGCCTTCCGCCATTACGTGATGAACCATCGCGGCCTGGCCCTCGGATTCCAGCGAGTATTTGGATGGATCAATTTTTCCAAAGCCTGGAATTGGATCAAACGCCAATTTATATTTGTGAACAGGCAGTTAGCAACTGTGGTCGATAACAGTATCAACCGGATTAGATCGCTTATTTCCCAAAACTCAGTCTCGATCGACCCAATCGGTAGGTTATCCCGGCTTCTGCCTGCCCGGCAGCGTATCATGCTGATCTATGTAACCATGATCCGATGGAACAGCCATAATGGGATCAATCGGAAAGATAATCAGACGCCCAACGAGTATGCCCGGGTGTTGAGCTTTGCCTTACCGGATAATATCCCCGATATCGATGGGGTTACCCAGGCTTTCATCGAAGCCCGTTATACTCGCCACTCAATTTCGAACCAGCAAGCAAACAACGTCCAGGAAGCAGTAGACCGGATCCAGGCTGCAATCCGTGCCAACCTCGAGCAAAAACAACAGCTTGAACACCAACTGTGATATATAATTACTTGAGGTTAATTCCAATTTTAGCGCTGCAAACCTGTTTATCCAATATGTATCTTCACATGAGGAGAATCCAACATGATCAGAATCGTTGCTGATACGACTTGCAGCATTCCGCAGGATCATCTCACCGCCCTTGGCATCCCCGTCCTACCCCAGATCATCATCTTTGGCGATGAATCCTATCGCGATGATACAGAAATTGATACGGAAACTTTTTTACAGAAACTCAAGGCAGCGTCATCTTTACCAAAGACCGCAGCACCACCACCCTCAATGTACAATCCTATCTTTAAAGAATACGCTGAGCGCGGGGATACCATTTTTGTGATTGCACCTTCTTCCGATATCAGTGGGACGTATCGCAGCGCAATGGTAGCAGCCAATGATTTCCCCGATGCCGACATTCACATTATCGATACACGCACGGTCGCCGGTGGGTTGGGCCAGATTGTCCTGCAAGCCTGGGAGTGGGTGCAAACTGGGATGGACTCTCAATCGCTTGCGAAAAATCTTGATCTAATGATCCCAAGAAACAGGACCTTTTTTGTGGTTGACACCCTCGAATATCTCTATAAAGGTGGACGAATTGGCGGCGCTCAGGCATTATTTGGAAGTATCCTTCAGGTTAAGCCCATCCTCGTTTTGAAAGACGGCCGGACCGAATCTCTCGAGACCCAGAGGACTAAAAAACGGGCGATCCTCCGCATGCAGCAATTCGTGATTGCAGAATGCCCATGCGGCCCTGAAGCGCGCTTGACCATTAGTCAGTGCGAGGCTTATGATGAAGCTAAAGAGCTGGCAGATTATTTTATTAAAACCTTAGGCATCCCTGAGGTTCCGATCTATGAAGCCCCACCTGCGGTCGTCGTCCATGGCGGTCCAAAAATCATGTCATTCTCATTCTTCACCAAATCCCAAGCGAGCTAGAAAACATCTTATAGTGCTTGTGTCATAACCCAATGCAATTCATCCACAGATAATTGAATTGGGTTTGCTCGCATGCTGCTGGATACCGCTGCCTTTTCGACGATTAATTCAATATCTTTTTCAAGAATTCCATAGGCAGATAACCCTGGAATAGCCAAATCAGTGCATATGCACTCCAGCCAACCAATCCCATCATCAATTTCCGCTTCATGATTCCCAGTCAACAGTCTGGCGATGAAGCGGTATTTTTCCAAGGTTCGGTCAGTTATTGCCCGCTCAGTCTGGGAAGCATATAAAAGCGCTCGATTATTAGTTGAGATGACTGGGGTCAATAATTTAGCGCATATCGCTCCATGAGGGGCGGCATACATTCCTCCGATCACCGAGGCAAACCCATGAACTGCCCCTAAACCGGCATTGGCTAATGCGAGCCCGCCAAAAAGACTGGCTAGCGCCATATTCTCACGACCCTCTAAGTCATTTCCATCGTGGTAGACACTGCGAATCGATCCCACCCATTTTTTGATCCCCTCGACGCAAATCGCATCGGTTAAGGGGTTCGATCGCGATGAGACAAAGGATTTGATTAACTGCACGAGGGCATCCATCCCAGTGCTGGCAGTGACTTGCGGGGATAAGCTACTCGTCAACTCAGGATCAACAACTGCCAATTTGGGCAGTAAATAAGGACTGCGCAAGCTGACTTTTACCTTATCGTCCGGCGACATGAGCACAGCATTGCGAGTCACTTCCGCTCCGGTCCCAGCTGTGGTAGGAATGGCTATTACTGGCAAGCAAGGTTGTGTAATCTTTTTACCAAGACCGATTACTTCCAGATAATCACGGATATTTCCTGGGTTGGTCTCCAATGCTGATATGGCCTTAGCCATGTCGATTGCGCTGCCGCCGCCCAGGCCAATGATGTGGTCCCATTGCGCCTGGTTAGTGTGTCGAAGGGCCTCATCGACCTGCCTGATCGTGGGCTCTCCCTCAATATAAAAAACGTCAGTGGTCACACCATTGGCGGACAATAAATCGATTACTATGGTTAACCCTGGAATCTTCGGACCGGTGACGATCAAAGCATGTTTCCCAAACTCCGAAAGTACACTACCTGCTTCCTTGAGTGAGCCACTACCAAAGATGATCTTTGCGGTCGTTGAAAATTCAAAGTGCATCGGGTCACCAACCAGAGTCTAGCGGGGAATACGTTCCGGTATTCAGCGCGTGTCCTCGGCTCAGCCATCATTGTTTCAACAGCGGCTCGCCATTTCTGGTAATGCTCGGTCCCACGATGATCAGCCGGGGCATTTTCTGAACGATAAACCTCAACGAGAACAAACCTGGTCGGGTCATCCGTTTGCTGGACGATGTCAAAACGGGCGATACCGGCCTCTTTAACGCTGTTACGGGCGTTGTCCTGAGATGCAACTTTAAACTGTTCGATGAATTCTGGCTTTACGTGAATATTGACCAATACGACGAGCATGATAACCTCCTGTCATTTATTAAACTTTATGGGTGCAATCGGATGCACCTTGTTTCCCAAATCTTCGGCGTTAGCAAGGGTTTGAACCCATCCCAAAACCCCATCTCACTAACGACACAATTCCGTGAATTTCTGATTATTTACAGTTTATCATTAATGGGAATTGGTGAACGACCTCATAAAGCCATTCTTCAAACTGCAAATCTCTCTAACCGTCGGTGAAGGCTTACTGAAGGCAAATCATGTCGCGCGCGAATTATAATTACAATATCTGGTTAGGTAGGCGGTTTTTGAATTTATCCGATGAAGGTCGTATTTTGATCGATCCAAGTGAAATGGTACTTTATATGGATGGCGATCTGCTGGTAGTGAATAAGCCTGCCGGGTTACTTGCAATCCCTGATGGTTATGACCAGGCCCTTCCCCATCTAAATAGTATTCTCGAACCTGAATTCGGAAGATTGATTACCGTTCACCGCCTTGACCGTGGTACCAGTGGTGTAGTTGTTATCGCTCGCAACAGTGATGCCCATCGAATCCTAAACAGCCAATTCCAGAAGCGGGAGGTCGAAAAGACTTATCACGCCCTGGTTTTTGGATCGCCAGGTTGGGATGAAATATCTGTTAACCTACCTCTGCGAAAAAATGGCGACCGCCATCATCGAACGATAGTCGACCATCGTCTGGGGAAAAAAGCTGCAACCCACTTTACCGTGAAAGAAAGATTTGACAAATTTACGATGATCGAAGCTCACCCCCACAGTGGATATACGCATCAGATCAGGGCGCATCTCACTCATCTTGGATTTCCTCTGGTTGGAGATGAGCTCTATTACCCAATGGCTCATCCTGGGCAGTCCACACCGGACGATCATCTGGTATATTCAAACCTGATCATTGCAAGAATGGCGCTGCACGCCTGTTCGATTACCCTCTCTCACCCCCTTTCTGGCGAGCGGGTGACCTTTAGCGCTCCTTACCCCAATGATTTTCAAGATGCTTTGGCTTTACTGCGGCAGAATTTCCCCAGAAGATTTTGAAGCTTTCCGCCCAGTCATTCTAAATTTCAATCTGGAATACCCGATGATTTTTATATGGGCGACTGCCTAAGGTGATGATATCTTTCCTGATCTGAACAGCCGTCTCAGCCATTTGGGTTAACTCGCCATGCTGAAATGTCGAATCAATCATGGTTTTTTGCATCTCATCGTACATTAAAGCGTTTCCACCCAAACCATGATACTCAGGCAGTACACCTACGCCATTAAAGGAGACCCACTTTGTTCGCTTGATCTCAAGCAGCATATCGGCGATTGAGATTGGGTTTACTTTACCGCCACCACGTTGAAGTGCGGCAGAAATATCTGGAAAAGCGAATAGAAATCCAACCACATCCCCTTTATGGGCAATGACCTTAATCAATTTCGGATCTGCCAGCAGCATTAAATTGTCGAGGAGAAACTGAACTTCGCGTTCAGTGAGAGGATAATATTCCCAATTATTCACGAATGTTTTGTTATAAGCTTCGCCGATCGGTTTAGCCAATTTCTTTAGATCAGCTTTTGTCTTGAAGCGCAACACTTCGAACGTTTTTCGTTTTTTCAAGATTTCGATAACTTTCTGTACCTTTTCGGGAATGATAAAATCCTCCCTGCGAATATAACAGGAAATAAAGTCGACCGCTTTAGTAAACCCGACTTTTTCGACCAGGTCGATGTAATATGGATAGTTGTAATTCATCATGGTCATCATACAGCGGTTGTCAAAACCTTCGACCTGAAGTCCGTATCCATCGAATGCGCTAAACCCTTTAGGACCAACAATGTGGTTCAAACCACGTTTGTGAGCCCAATCAAAAACCCGGTTAAATATGGCATCAGCAACTTCTTGATCGTTTTCACATTCGAATAAGTAAAATTCCCCATCTTTGGTACTGTGATATTGATTGAATGGTTTGTTTTCCATTGCTGCAATTCTGCCTACGACTTGCCCATTACGTTTGGCGACGAAGAAATCGGCATCCGAATGTTCGTAATAAGGATGCTTGGCTGGATCGAGCATTACTTTAATGTCACCAATGAATGGTGGCACCCATTGTGGGTGATTCTTAAACAGTCTGAACGGTAATTTGACAAATTGGTCAACCTGGGATTTTGAATTAATGTCGACTTGCTCAATTGTCAGCATGACTGCACCTCAGATGTGGAATTCTAACCGAATGGTTAAGTATACACCTAGCAAAGTATAGGTGCAACGCGATGGTCACTAATATTTAACCCAACTTTAACGTTTAAGTTGCCCCAAAAAAACGATTAAATTCAAATCAATTCTTTTGAAAAGTGATTATCTTGGATAAAACCAGGGGAATTGGGCCAAATTCACCTGGCGTGAACAGAAATCATCCAGGGTGAAACAACTTTCCTGACACTAGGAAATATTCGCCAAAAAACGATCGCTACCAGACCCCCAGCTGTATCAATACCAACATCCGTCCAGCGAGGCGTTCGGCCCGGTGTGAAAGATTGGTGGTATTCGTCGCTTATAGCGTATAGGATGATTAATCCGATTGCTAAAAAGAAAAATAACCAGGCTGATTGCCGCTTATTGAGGACCCCGGACACTCCTCGCAAATAAGATAGAGCCAGCAGGCCATACCCGGAGAAATGCAAACCTTTCTTAATTAAAGTGTCAACGTTTCCAAAATCCGGTAATGAATAGGATGGCCTGGCGGATAGTATGAAAATAACCAGCATGAGTAGAAGCGCCGGTCCCCAAAACTTAATCAAATTCAACGGCCAATTATTTTTCACGGCACAAAATATTAACATGAACGATTCGATCTGTCAATTTTTTGATTGCATACTCAGAGACAACAGCTCATTTAATGGAAAATGCGTTTGGGCCGCTAGGCCTAAACACATAAAGGGGTATAATCCAATTAGTTGACAATAACAATCTAATTTACCTATTATGATTTGAAAATTCGATTATTAGCCGATAAATGTCTAACCGATTAATTCACGAAAACTCTCCATACTTGTTGCAGCATGCCGATAACCCTGTTGAATGGTACCCATGGGGAAAGGAAGCTTTATCGCGGGCACAGACTGAGAAAAAACCCATTTTCCTTAGTATCGGTTACTCTGCCTGTCATTGGTGCCATGTTATGGCGCACGAATCATTCTCCGATATAAAGATCGCCAGGATGCTTAACGAACATTTCGTCAGCATAAAAGTGGACCGTGAAGAGAGACCCGACCTGGATAATATTTACATGAAGGCTGCAACAGCAATGACCGGCCAGGGTGGTTGGCCTTTGAGCGTTTTCCTGACCCCTGAGGGGAAACCTTTCTACGCCGGGACATATTTTCCACCGGTAAGACGCTCCGGGCTACCTGCCTTCATCCAGGTATTAGAGAGCATTCTCCAGACCTGGAAAAATGAAAAAGGCCAGATTGAAGAAATCGCCCAGAAAATAACTGAATATTTAACCGAAAATTCTGACCTTCCAGCCAGTACAGAGTTCTAGACCCTGATCTGACACAAGAAGCAGCCCAAAACCTAGCAGCATCTTACGATTGGGAATCCGGAGGATGGGGTGCTGCCCCGAAATTTCCCCAACCGCTGGCTATCGATTTTCTTTTACAAATGGCTACCAGAGGGGATAAACTAACCTTACGAGTTGCGGAACATGTCCTGGATGTAATGAGCCAGGGCGGGATGTATGATCTGATAAGCGGTGGTTTTCACCGTTATAGCACTGACAGCCATTGGCATATTCCACATTTTGAAAAAATGCTTTATGACAATGCCCAACTGGCCAGGGTATACCTGCATGCTTACTGCCTGACCCGAAAACCGTCTTATCGCCTCATTAGTGAACAAACCCTGGATTTCATCAAAAGAGAACTGACCTCCCCTCAAGGCGGCTTTTTCTCAAGCCTCGATGCGGATAGTAATGGGGGTGAAGGCAACTATTATACTTGGGCTGTCTCCGAAATTACGTCAATATTAAGTGAAAAGAGCGATCGTGACCTATTCATCTCCGCGTTTGGGATTGATGAGGTAGACGTTAACCCCAAGCCCATTGTGCTGCGTAAGCGGTTTTCAAACGAACAGCTCTCGGAAAAATTTGGGCTCTCAACGGTCGCAATTGAGTCAAAGCTTGAAGAACTTCGCGGGCAACTTTTTAAAGCTCGCCAGAGTAGACCGCGACCGGCAACGGATGATAAGGTCTTAGTTTCATGGAATGGTTTGGCAATAGTTGCTTTTGCTGAAGCAGCCCGGTTCCTTAACAGGCAGGATTATCTTCAAATTGCTCGTGATAATGCCTCATTTCTCCTGACCAACTGCCATCTCTCCGGGTCATTAAGACGATCCTGGCGCGCCGGACTATCTCAAGACCAGGGATTTTTGGAGGACTACGCTTCGTTAATATTGGGCCTGTTGACGCTTTATCAAAGCGATCCGGATCCCGCCTGGTTTAGTTCTGCAACTATCCTCGCTCATGAAATGCTGGATCACTATTCTGATGAAAGCGGGGGATTTTACGACACGCGAGATGACGTTGATAGCGTCCTCATCCGGCCTAAAGATATCCAGGATAACGTCACGCCGAGTGGTAATGCTATGGCAGCCAGCGCTTTGCTGCGATTAAACGCATTTACTGAGAATGATGAGTGGTATCGAAGAGCCAGGCAAATATTACCCCTGGTACAAAATGCAGCCAGACAATATCCAACCGCGTTTTCATATTGGTTGGCGACCATCGATTTCGCCTCAGGCCCAGTCCAACAGATAGCTGTATTAGCCCACCCTGGCGACCCAAAGCTCATGGAATTTTCAAATGTATTCTGGCAAGATTTTCGTCCCCGGTCAATTCTCGCATCCAGCGTTTTTCCACCCCCATCCGGATCACCCACGCTTCTTTAAAGAGCGTACGCTTATCGAAGACCAGGCTACCGCTTACGTTTGCGAAAATTTCACATGCCGCTTTCCAACACCATCGCTAGCAGAATTTCAACATTTACTAACTACAAAGAATCAATGACAAGCCAGTTGCCGCAACAAAACCTGAAGTAAATTCCTTCACAAGGCAGATTGAGAAAGGAAATTCAATAAAACCCGGTTGAATTCTTCGGGGTGGTCTGCAATAACAGCATGACCTGCGCCAGGGATGATGGATTGCACTGCTCTAGGAATTGACCCAACGAGTTTCGATTGAACGATCAGTGGGACGGTCGTATCATTCCCACCAGTAATCACCATGGTCCTCATCTTGATTGTTTTCAGTTTGTTCTGAACGTTAAACAAACCTAATGCTCGCATGGCTTGTTTATAGACACGTGGATCGGTTTGAATAATCTGTTCGACCAAAATTGACCGCAGTTCCACCTGGTTTTCCTCAGGAAAGATCCTTTGGGCGACGAAATCCGCCTGGGCATTAGGACCTCGTCCTATGGTTAGCAGGGCGCGCATTAGAAAATATAACCAACCCTTGAAATTAACCGGACGCAGCGAAGCAAATGTATTGACGAGAATCAGTTCGGTAATCAGGTCGGGGCGTTCGATCGCTAACTGGAGTGCTATCGTTCCGCCCATGGAAATTCCAACAACTGGTAGAGGATTTATTCCTAGTTCTGTGATGAACTGCTCGATTAATCTGGAACTACATCGTACCGTCCAATTCTTATCGTAGCAGGTTGATTGACCAAATCCAGGAATATCTGGTACAACCGGCCTGAATCCCTGGCTGATCATCTCAGGTAACTGCAATTGCCATGACGAAGAATTGCTTCCTAAACCGTGAAGGAGCAAGACGGGTGGACAATCGCTGTTCGACGGATCCAGGTAATATATACTGGATTGGGCGATTGTTAGCCTTTTCTGAGGCGCCATAGATGGCACTAGCTTACCCTCCGATTTGAAACATTTTTCGATTGAAGGATTCTGGTCGGTAATTGAGGTTATGTTTCTCGGGTTTTGCATCAACTGCCTGTTTAAAGAGAGGCAAGATATCTTCACCGCTTCGAAGTGGATCTCGTATCATGAACTCTAAATTATTAAGAAGGCAAGGGCGTAATTTTCCATCAGCCGTCAACCTGATGCGATTGCAAGTACCGCAGAAATGTTCACTTAAAGGGGAGATAAAACCGATGGTTCCTTGTGCGCCAGCAGGTCGAAATATTCGTGCTGGGCCATTGCTGGAATTATCAGTGATAGGTTCAAGGTTGAATCCAACCAACATCGACTTCATATCCTGCACCAGAACGAACAAGTGATCGTTTGCACCATCGCCTGCTAATTCGCGGAAATCCTGATCGAACGGCATAAGTTCGATAAAGCGAACCTGCCAGGGATGTTCAAAGGTCAGATTGGCCAGGTCGATAAGCTCGTCGTCATTGATCCCTTTCATAACGACCACATTAATCTTTATTGGTAAAAGTCCTGCTGCTTCAGCAGCTAAAATTCCAGCCCAGACGGTATCAATCTTACCTATGCGTGTGATCGATCGAAATTTATTCGGATTTAAAGTATCGAGACTGATATTGACTCGGTTCAAGCCAGCATTCGCCATAGATAGGGCGTTGCTGGAGAGCAAGCTCGCATTCGTTGTCAGGCTCAAATCTTCGATACCTTCGATTCTCGCCAGGGACTCGATCAGCCATGGAAGATCGCGCCGAACTAAAGGTTCTCCGCCAGTCAAACGAATTTTGGTGACCCCATTTTGGATGGCAACTTTTGCAATAGATGTTATTTCCTCATACGTCAAGATATCCGCGTGGGTCTGAAGAAGCACCCCTTCGGCGGGCATGCAGTATTGGCAGCGAAAATTGCAGCGATCGGTTACGGAAATTCGCAGGTAATTGATCGATCGACCAAACTTATCGGTTAATCTTTGTGAAACCAAGTTTTTTTGGTCCCTTCGATTTGAGATAATCAAATTCTACACTTCTATTCTACACCTGTCATTGTTCAGCAATAATGTCACCCTAACTGGTCAACAGAAATGTCACCTTGACCAAGGTTAGGGTTCTAGTATAATCGGCTTGACCCAAAACAGAAGGCGAGACGGATCTTTTCCAAAAGGTCTGCTCGTCTTTTTGATTTATTAGTACATGCCTCATTCTTTCATTGCCTCCGTCTTTCTGGTAAACAATGGTTTACGCCATGGGTGATTCGCAGCCGGTTTATAGGATTTACGTTCTTTAGCTGTTTCCAAGGTCTTTGGTTCGGCTGGCGTTGGGTGATCTTCTTGCCTGGGAGAAAACTTATTCACTCTAACGGGCCGGTCATCAACGGGTGCAAAGATGGCTAAACTGTTTCCATGATAGTGAACTTCAAGGCGGCCATCCAAATGTTGGCGGACTTCGACTTTCGCTTTGGCATAACTGGCACGATTTGGGCCAGGCGGAATTTGCAAGCGATGACCATCAAAGGGGATGGTATTGTCATTGGTTACTGTGCGAGTATGCTTGAAGCAAAAGAAATCCTGGACCCGATATTCTTTTGGCCAAGGGATAAAAGCTGTGTTATCCAGGGTGGGCTTTTTCGAAAACCGACGGTTGTACTTAGGTAAAAAATGCTTCAGGACTTGATTAGCTTCATCCAGGTCGGTTGCATTGGCTTCTCGTAAAGCTTTTACCAGGCGATCCTGAAGGGTTTCCCATAACCGCTCAATCCTTCCTTTGGCTTGTGGGCTTCTGGCAGCAATCAACTCGATCCCAAGTTCGTCTAAAAGGCGTCCAAACTGACTGCGCGGCTGCTCTCCGGCCAATTCTTGTTGAAGTGTAACTTTGATAGGACTCTGAAAGATCGTGTGTTGGTCAGCATAGATGGCTGCCGGTATCCCTTTGTTCAAACAGATTTGTTGAAGCCCCAAGAAATAACCAGCAGCGTCTTCTTCCTCTCGGAATACGGCTCCAGAGACTTCATTCGTGGCGTCATCAATATAAGCAATCAAGGTCAGCCAGGGTCCTCGCCCTTCCAGCCAGTCGTGGTGACTACCATCCGTTTGGAGAAGCATCCCGGCTTGTACCTTACGCTCCCGACGGCTTCGATGGCAGGGAGCTCGCCTTTTGCGAGGGCTTGGTAAGTTAGCTTGATGACGAATCCGGCGAACGGTCGATCGGGATAGGTTGAGCTTATGATTTTCAGCCAATTCTTCCGTCAGATGACAATCGTTATAATCTTGATACTGACCCTTGGCTAATTTCAAAACTTCGTTGCGTACCTCTTCTTCGGTTTGATTGTTCGGTCGCTTACCTCGATTGCCATGGGTCATCCCGGGTGCTCCTTTTACCCGATATTTGGCAACCAAACGACGGACTTGACGAAGTGAAAGGCCTAGCAATTCAGAAGCTTGTCCGGCGGTCATCTTTTGCTCTATGATTTGTTGCACTAAGTGCAATCGCTTAATTTCTTTCATGTTCAATGTCACTCTTGTTTCCATAGGGTGACATTTTCGCTGAACAGTTATGCGGTGTCAAATTCGCTGAACATCCACACACTTCTATTCTACACCTGTCAATGCAAAGTAGAAATGTCCCCTATTCTGCAAAGTAGAGATGTCCCCTTGGGCAAGGGTGGGTAAAAAAGTATGGTAGATTCCATGGGACTCGTGAGGAGGATAGGGCAACGCTGGCACCCTACGAGTGCAGGGAGCGACCCGAGCGCCGCCACGAGGCCGAAGACTGGGCAGAGACCGAAAGGCACTGCCCTTTTTCTTTCTACCCAGTCTTTGGCCGAAAAGCGCTAAACTCACAGCCTGACCTGCCTCAAGATTGGCCATTGGGAGAGGGTTCCTGGATCGGCTGACCATTGAGATGGCGGCCGAAGTTACGTCGCCAGGGATGATCGGGAGCGGGGGCGTGTGGGGTGCGGAGGTGATGATCGAGGGTTTTGGTATCCACGACTTCAGCCTGATGCTTCTGCTTGTGAAAGATGGTGTAATCAAGGGGTTTGTTTTTATAGAGGATGGTGACTTCTCCTTGGGCATTTTCACAGATCAAGACCTGAGCATGGCGCAAAGCGTAATCGGGACGCTCGGATTGGACTTGGTAGATGACCTTGTTAGCTTGCACGGTCAGGTTTTTGGTCAAAATGCCTGTCTTTTGATGGCTGAGAATGAGGTCCAGGTTCTCAGTTTTGAGCAGTGGGCGATGGGCATCATGGTTGCTGCGAGGTACCACTGCAAATCGCCGATTGAAATCCTCACGAAAGGTGGCTAAAAAAGCATTCCCGGCAGTCATGTTGGAGATGCCCTGCAAGCGCAATTCCTTCACCAGGCGGTCCTGGAGAGTCTGATTGGCACGTTCGACGCGTCCTTTGGCCTGAGGGCTATTGGCGCACAGGATTTGGATGCCCAGTTCACCCATCGCCCGGCCAAACTGGGTCAGACCAGGGCCAAGGCCAGTGGTTTGCTCGGCGTTGACATGGAAAATGCCATGCTTATCGCTGTAGAAGGCCAGCGGCTTGCCATAGCGCTCAAAATAGTGCCGGGCGGCTTCACAATACCCAAAAAAGCTCTCGTGGGGCACAAACCACAGCTCCAGCAATTGCCCGCTGGCATCATCGATAAAGACCAGGAGGGTGCACTTGGGCCCACGATCCTCAAACCAGGCATGCTCTGAACCGTCAATTTGCACTAGCTCACCCAAGCAGGCTCGCCGCTCCCGCATCTGATGGACGGAAGGTTGCTTGGCTCGCTTGGGCTTCCAGATATCTTCTTCAACCATGATCCGTCGCACGCTTTCCCGCGATAAGTGCAAGTGATGCAATTCGGTGAGCTTCTCGTGGGCCAAGGTCGGCCCAAAGTCCGAGTATTTCTCCTTGATCAAATCCAAAGCTTGTTTGGCAATGCCTGCATCGAGCTGGTTATTACTGGGTTTACCTCGCCTGGTACTGACCAATCCTTTGGCCCCTTGTTGGCGGTAAGCCTGCCAGAGCCGCTTGACTTGGCGGGTGCTGATTCCCAGCAGTTGAGCAGCTTCTTTTTGGGTCAAACGTTTGTCCTTCAAACGTTGCATCACTTCTAAACGGGTTATTTCTTGTTTACTCATTGTCAGTAGTTCGTCCACTTTGTGTCCCTTTCAAAGGGGACATTTTAACTTTGCGAAAAGGGGACTCTACTACTTTGCGCTAACACACTTCTATTCTACACCTTGACACCTGCTTTGAAGACGAATACAATCCCTCAGCGCTTAAACCGGCTTAATCATCCGGACGATCATTTGGAGATGGTATGACTACTCCCAAACAAAATACGACCGAACCTGCAGGACCAACTGGCTCTAACCCAGAGCAGCATGAAGTATTTCTGGAAAACGCCGATATCGATAATATTCACGGGGATATCATCCATGCCCACGGATCGACTATCGATCATATTGTTGCGGAAGAAGCTAACCTTGAAAGCAGCAGCGCAAGATTTATCGATGCCCAAACCATCAAGGCTCACGAAACGATTATCGGTAATGCTCAAGCGGAAACGATGGAGATTCAGAATAGTGATGTCGGAATGATTAATTCTGGGACTTCGACCTTGAGCGGAAACCTGGGAGCGATCTTTTCGCGAGCTGTGACGATGAACCAGAGTCAAGCCGGTGTCATCGTTGCTCGTGAGATGCAAGGAGATAAAATTCAGGCGGTGATCCTGGTTGCTGCCAGGGTCAATGGACCGGTTGAAACAAAATTGGATACTCGCAATGCCTTGCTTTTTGGAGCGGTAGCTGGCGCAATAATCGGAATCGTCGTTAGTGTTATCAGGTTTATGGTAAAACGATAGATGAAATAACCACGGCGTATGACGAATTCATATTGAAAGAGCGAAGGTAACCTGAAAAAGGTGAGAGGCGCTAAAAGGACGGAAAGAATGGAAAAGGTAGTTTTGAATGCCAGCCGTCGGACTGTGACTGGCAAAAAAGTAGGGGTATTACGCCGAGCGGGTAAACTCCCTGGCATATTATACGGTCATAATATTACCCCAATCCCGATCGAAATGGATTTGCGAGAGGCCTCCAGAACATTGCAGGGTGTCTCAACATCAACCCTGGTTGAGATTAATATTGGAGGGGAAGTATATTCATCTATCGTCCGCGAAAAACAACGTGATTTTATCCGTGGGACTTACTTACACGTCGACTTCCAGGCTGTGTCAACAACTGAAAAATTGCGGGCCAGGGTTGGTCTTGAATTTGTAGGATCGTCCCCAGCAGTTATAGACCTAAACGGTTTCATTGTAACCGGACTTGACGAACTTGAAGTTGAATGCTTTCCTCAAGACCTGCCAGAACACATCGATATCGATATTTCCAAATTAGTCCGAATCGGTGATGGCATTTATGTCCGAGACATTGTGATTGCAGATACTATTTCAATCCTGGATGATCCAGATGAAATGCTTGCCCTTGCCACTTTCGCTGGCCAAGAGGAAGAGGAAGAGGAAGAGGCTGTATCTGAGGTTGAAGGCGAACCAGAAGTAATTGAACGAGGCAGGAAAGAGGAAGAGGAAGACGAGTAAACGATTTCCGTCAATTGCAATTTACAATTTAAATAAATTACCTGAGATCCAGGATTTCCAGCAGATTATCGACCATCCTGGCAGTAGCGCCCCACAATATTTCACCGTCATACGGCTTGAAATAGATCACTTGGAAAGATCTGCCCAGACGATCGAGAGAGCGGGTTTCCTGGTTCTCAGGATTTAGCAGCCACTTTAGTGGAATGGTGAAAATTCGGCTAACTTCATCTTTAGAGGGGATAAACTGGTAAGGCCACCGAAAAGTGCCTACGATGGGGGCAACTCGAAAATGGCTAACGGTATGATAATCGCATAGCTGGCCCAGAATTTTAACATCTGCCGGTTTTAAACCAATTTCTTCCATCGCCTCTCTTAATGCTGTATCTGCCAGACTTCGATCGAAAGCCTCGCAAGCTCCCCCAGGAAATGCCACCTGCCCTTTATGGTCCGCGACAGTTTCTGTCCGCTTTATCAATAATAAATCCCAGCCATCAGGAGTCTGAACCAGCGGCATAAGAACAGCTGCGCATTTCGATTCTGGATTAAATTGGCTATCCGCATTCCTTGGATCGGTGGGATCGCGTTTCTGCCAATGGGCATTCAATGCGGCGGTAATTTTTTCTATGTTCAATTCATCAAGCGATCGATAAAAATGCTCCAAATTCAATTCCTGTTGCACCACTATTCTCTGGTTGAAGCTTCGATCAATAATTCTTTATCCTGGACCTCATCACCACCTAGAACCGGGCGGGCAAAGATAAGAAATCCGGTGTGAGCTACCATTCGGTCCGTTGGTCGGAACCGCTCCGGTTCGGCCTTATAAAAGCGGAGCAGGATTTCACATACATCGATAAAAGCAAATTTTTGAACCCTTAATGCAGTCAGCAACAAGGTTACCTGGTTTAATGTAGGTAAGATGCAGCCGAAGAAACCTCCCGGTTTTAAAGCCTGGCGGACCTGAACAACGTAGTCGAAAGGATTGGGTAAATCAAGAAAAAGGGCATCAACGCCGGTTTCATCAAATCCAGCAAAGATATCCCGTTCATGAAATGTAACATTTTCAGCCAATCCTAGTTTTTCCAGGTTCGCCTTTGCCAGTTTGATCATCTCGGGCCGCACCTCGTAGGTTGACACGCGTCCCTCCGACCCAACTGCGTATGCGAATGCAGCCGTTAAGGCACCTGAGCCGGTTCCGGCCTCTAAAACATGGACTCCTGGGCCAATCCCTAACATCACCAGAATGTAACCGAAATCTTTGGGATATAAAATCTGGGTATTTCGTTTGATGCCCTTCAATAAATCCACCAGCGAGGGTTCCATCACAAAAAATGGGCTGCCCAGGTGACTGTATACCTGGCTGCCCCAGGCCAGCCCGATCATTTCATCGTGTTGGAGGATGCCACGATGGGTATGAAAAGCTGCCCCCTTCTGCAGACGTATGATGAAATGTTTATGATTTAAGCCCACCAACTCAATCAAGTCACCATCGTTGGCATTTACACCATGTACATTCCAGGCCAAAGAATCAGCTCCGTTAAATCAGGTTAGCAAGGAAAAAATCGGTGATGGCATTATAACATTTGACCCTGTTTTCAAATTTTAACACGTCGTGACCCTCATTTTCGAATAATAAATAATCTACTTTTTTCCCTTCGCTGCGAAGGTGATCTACCAATTCATGCGATTCGCGCTCGACGACCCTGGGGTCATTTTTCCCCTGGATTACCATCAATGGACAGGTAATAGAATCCATCCTGGTTCTAGGTGAACGATCAACCAAAAAATCATGATCTTTTTCGGGGTCACCTACAGCAAGTAAGAAATACGGCTTCCAAGTTGGCGGGATACGATCCATGAACGTAAACAAATCATACGGGCCGAACATATCAACAGCGGCTGACCACAAATCAGGGAAACGGCTGGAAAGCATTAACGTCATGTAACCGCCATAGGATCGACCGACCACACCGGCTCTCGTCGTATCGAGTTGATGATCCTGGGACAATACCTTGATGGCATGGTCGTGGTCCAACATATCCTTGCCACCCCAATCGCGATCGACGTGTTTTGTAAAATTCAAGCCGTAGCCCGTGCTGCCCCTTACATTCGGTACGAAAACAGCGAATCCATTTAAAGTCAGATACTGGATCAAAGGCATCGAAAACCAGGCAAAATCAGGCCGCTCCTGGCCCTGGGGACCTCCATGGACGTAATAAACCAAAGGTAACGGCGTCGAAAATCCTAGTGGCTTTGAGGGTAAATATAATCGAGCTGAAATACGTAAACCATCAAAAGATGTATATGATGCGTCTTCACCAGGCGATAATAATTCATAGGGAATGCCGAACACCTTTTCATGGGTGTGAGCGACCACCCGATCGCGTTGTGAGCCGGCAATCGTGTAAATTTAAGTTGGCGATGTCGCCGTAGAAAACGCCAGCACATAGCGGTCTGTCTCTGGATTATATTGAATAGAATCTAAAACACCGTTCGAAAGCTCGCCCAAGCCTACGACCACATATTTCAGGTTCATTTCCAAGGATGCCTCGTCAAAATCACCCTCGTATACCCAGGAACAACCGTCGATGTTGAATTCCAGCTGAAATCGATTGTTTTTCAAACGGGTAAAGTTAACGAACTCACCGACACCCTGGTGCTTTATGCCGTTAATCTTGACCGGTCGAATATTATCCGGGTCGTCAAAGGTTAAGTAACCTAACCCGTAAGTATCTGAAAATAATGCAGTCGATAAAACCAGACCACGATCATTTTCGGTAAAATAGCATCGAAATATAGCGCTTAAAGCAATTTTTTGATCGGGCTGCCTGTCTTCAATGGGAATGCCATACAGAAGCTTTCGTTCCTTTGTCCCTTTCTCCCAATAATAAACAACATTATCAGCGGCTGTATAGCTGTCGATCAGCACAACCTTATCGTGGTGATCATTAGCACCCGCGGGAAAATTCCCCCAAATGCTGGAACCCAAGTTGATTACTTCACCGGTTCGTAAATTGCATTGAAAGCCATCTTGGGTTTGGTCCTGCCGAGATTCGGCGTGAAAATATAAAATATCTTCATTGGGATCACAATCTAACAAGTGAACCCTTTTATCTGCAAAAAAATTATCAAAAGCAGGTTTAGGGAAATCGCCATCCAGTGAAATGGTCATCGGTTGATAATTCTCGTCTCCATCATGATCAACCATGACCACAATCTGGCTCAGGTTTTCAAACACAAAGAAAGAATATCCGTCGACCAGGTGAGGATTTTGCAGGGCAATATCAGGCGGTAATAAAGGCACGGGTATACTTCCACCGTAGTCCATAGAATAAAGGCTCAAATGACCGCTGATATTTGAAATAAAATAAATACGATCGCCAATTTCTTGCGGGCGTAAGAAAGACCTGGCTGAAAGTAAAGATTCAATCCTGTAATTCATACTTCCTCCAAAATAATAAAAAAGATATCAAGCCTGTTTCTCGGTTTGGATTTCGCTCAGCCAATGTCCAAAAAAAAGGAGTACCACATTTCCGACCAGGGCTGTCCCCAGGTGCAGCGTCCCTACGTCAACGATGCCCCACCCAAGCTGATCTCCCAAGATATGACCGATACTGAATCCAATCCAGCTTAGAACGACATCAAAAATAAGTCGCCCTAACCCACCATCCTTCCAAAAATGGAAGATAGCGCCTAATAAGGTAGATACGCACAGGCCAAAAAGTATAGCTGGTAACGTCATCGCTTTCTCCCGTTTTTCAAGAAGATCACATCACTTCATCAATTAAACCACAACCCAGGCATAATTCATCTTGATATATTACTGCATATTGTCCGGCAGTTATGTCCCGCTGGGGATCATCGAACTTGACCGAAAAACCTTCACCTTCCAGTGAGATAGTCCCCCATACTTTAGACGCTTTATAACGGATCTTCACCTGGGCACGAAATTTCTGGCCCTTCGATTTTCCATCGACCCAGTTGGCCTTTCTTGCTATCAATGTATTGAAACCAAGCTCGTTTTTATAGCCGACAACCAACCGATTCTCCCTTGTCTTTTTTTCCAGAACATAGAGGGGTTCTGAGAAAGAAATTCCTAAACCTTTTCGCTGCCCTATCGTATAAAATGCTAAACCTTCATGTTGGCCTAAAATCGAGCCGTGGCGATCGATAATTTCACCCGGCTGGGCGATTCCAGGCATATTCGTCCTCAGGAAAGAGCGATAATCGTTTCCAGCTAGAAAACAAAGGTCCTGGCTATCGGCTCTTTCAGCCACAGGGAGGTCAAATTCTCGGGCTAACTGCCTGACCTCAACTTTCTTGTACTCTCCCAAGGGGAGGATCGTATGCGATAACTGCTCTTGATCTAAAACGCTCAACACATACGATTGGTCTTTCGACTTATCCACTCCTTCATATAATTGAACGTTGTTATCGTTGAGATGGATAATTCGTGCATAGTGCCCGGTCGCAAAATAATCAGCGCCCATCGTCATTGCTTTTTGTAGCAAATATCCCCAGCGGATGTTCTTGTTACAGACCAGACAAGGATTAGGTGTTATTCCCTGGCTGTAACCACGCTTGAATGTTTCGACCACTTCGTTATGGAATAAATCTTTGACATCCAGGGCATAAAACGGGATACCAAGACTCGCTGCAACCCGCCTTGCTTGAGCCATCGAGTCTGGTGTACAGCAGCGATTGGATCCTTCGCGGCCTGGTTCGCTCCACAACCTTAACATCACACCAGTAACCGAAAAACCCTGCTGGACGAGGAGCGCAGCGGCAACAGAACTATCTACTCCGCCGCTCATCCCGACGACAACCTTTATCTTGTTACCCATTGACCATTCTTCTCAACCACTCACAGGAATATACGATTATTGTGTAGATATATCAACTTAAGTAATAATGGCTTCTTTGACGAGACCGGGTAATACCTTCAAGAATGAATCAACTTGCTCAAGAGTTGTATCTCTTCCGATGGTTACGCGCAATGACCCTAATCCCCATTCTCGGGGTAAACCGATAGCATTCAATACTTCCGATGGCTCCGGATTTCCTGTTTTACAGGCCGAGCCAGACGAACATGCAAAACCAGCTGCATCCAATAGCATCAGTAGCTCATTCCCATCAACTCCCTTGAATACAAAACTGGCGTGGTTAGGCAGGCGCAATTCAGGATCACCGGTTAATTGGGTGTCTGGAATTTCTTCCAACACCGTCCCAATGATACGGTTTCGCAGCGGGATAAGATGTTTCGCCCTTTCATCGATTTCTTCCTGTGCCAACCTGAAACCTTCGGCAAGGCCCACGATATATGCCACATTCTGGGTTCCTGGCCGCAGCCCATTTTCTTGCCCTCCCCCCATGAGAATTGGTAGGAAAGGCGTTCCTTTACGAAGATAAAGAACCCCAACACCTTTCGGCCCATAGAATTTATGCGCACCGATTGCCATCAGGTTCATCTGGCTGTTCTCCAGGCGAATTTGGAGATGCGCAGCAGCCTGAACAGCATCGGTATGAAAAGGAACACCTTTTTCAGCGCATATCCGGCTGATTTCATCGACTGGATTGATCGTTCCGATTTCATTGTTGGCATATATTACAGAAACCAGAGCGGTCTGACTCCCAGTCAACCGCGAAACATCATCCGGATCAACTCGCCCAAAACGATTGACAGGTAGATAATCGATTGAAAATCCAAAAAGCTGGTTGAGTTTTTCCGCTGTCCTCGAAACTGCATGGTGTTCTACTGGTGAAATGAGCAGGCGAGATGCCCCACTTTTTTGGCGCATAGCAAGCGCAGTGCCCATCAGCGCCAGGTTATCACTTTCAGTACCGCAGGCGGTGAAAATAATCTCATCCACAGAGCAGCCCAGCGTGTTGGCGACCATATTTCGAGATTTTTCCAAGGCAGCTTCTGCTGCCTGTCCCACAAAATGAATTGATGAGGGATTCCCGAAAATTTCACTAAAATATGGGGTCATCTTCTCAAGTACACGCCGGTCAAGAGGGGTTGTGGCCGCATAATCAAGATATATTCTATCCAAAGTCTCCATTAACAATCTCCAACAGCGTAGATTATAGCATGCCAGGCCTTCAGTTGCTCTTTTCCCATCCCCTTTACCTTGATATAATAGAAGTGATCGTTCATATTCTCACTTACTTAGTGATAGAGGGAAGCGTATGCCACAAATAAAATTCGGAACGGATGGGTGGCGAGGTTACATAGCCGAAGATTACACCTTTGATAACGTTAGAAGATGTGCCCAGGGATTTGCTACCTACCTACTTTAAGCATGGATAGAAAAGGCGAATGGGTCGTCATAGGGCACGATAAACGATTTCTATCAGAAAATTTCGCTGCTGCAGCCACCGAAGTTTTGACCGCAAACGGTTTACGGGTCTATCTGACCGATGGCGCAACACCGACACCGGTTATTTCTTTTTCGGTGGTCAACCGCAAAGCCGTGGGAGCAATCAATATCACGGCGTCACACAACCCACCAACAGACAATGGCTTCAAAGTTAGGGATGAAAATGGAGGCGCAATTGCCCCCACAGGTCTAACTGAAATAAAATCTTATATCCCCCCATCCATCGATGGGGTCAAGCGCATCCCTTTAACTGATGCGGAAATGCAAAAACTGGTGCAGAAATTTGACCCAGTCCCAGCTTATTCCAGCCATTTGACCGACCTGATAGATCTTAAACCCATTATTGAATCTCCGCTGCATGTCGTGGTTGATACCATGTGGGGAAATGGAGCTGGTTGGTTCAGCCGTCTTTTAGCTGGTGGGAATATTCAGATTAATGAAATTCACAATACGCGAAATCCGATATTTCCCGAGATGAAACGCCCTGAACCTATTCCCCCAAATATCGACGTCGGTTTAAAAACTACATTAGAGCAAAAAGCTGACGTTTTATTGGTAACAGATGGAGACGCCGACCGGTTAGGATTGGGTGATGAAAATGGGCAATTTGTCAACCAACTACAAACGTATGCATTATTAGCCTATTATTTGCTTGAGATCCGAAAAGAGCGCGGACCGATTGTCAAGACCCTTTCGACGACAAGTATGCTGGACAAATTAGGCAAACTATACAACGTTCCTGTTTACGAGACGGGAGTTGGGTTCAAATATGTCGCTCCTAAAATGCTCGAAACCAATGCGATGATCGGCGGTGAAGAATCCGGCGGCTATGCTTTTAGAGGCAACGTGCCTGAGAGAGACGGCATTCTGGCCGGGCTGTATATTCTGGATATGATGGTCAAATTGAACCGTAAACCCTCTGAGTTGATCGAGCTTCTATTCAGCAAAGTTGGCCCGCATTACTACGATCGAATCGATACATCCTTCAATGGCGACAGACAAGCTCGTGAGGAAAAAATTCTTTCTGCTAAACCGTCGACGATCGGTGGATTGAAGGTTACCGGTTTGAACACCTTAGATGGCTACAAATTCTTACTTGAGGACGGAGGTTGGTTGTTAATCCGATTTTCGGGAACAGAAGCAATTATGAGGGTCTATTGTGAAACAACTCATCATGAAAGCGTTCAATCCATTCTTAAGGATGGTCTCAAAATCGCAGGGTTGAGCTAATTGATCCTGGTTGACACGCATTGCCATCTTGACTTCAACCTCTTTGATTCTGATCGGGAAACGGTTCTCGAAAGGGCTCATCAGGAAAGGATCAAATACATCATCAATCCAGGAATTGATCTTAATTCGAGTAAGATTGCCACCCAACTAGCAGGTGTTTTCCCAGGTGTTTACGCCGCAGTCGGGGTTCATCCTACCGAATCTAAGACCTGGACCGAGCAAACAATTGAAGAGTTAAGAACATTGGCACAAAATCCTCGCGTGGTAGCTATTGGTGAAATTGGCCTGGACTATTATCGTGGGAAAGCCGATGCAGGTCTGCAAAAAGTGGTTTTTCAGGACCAATTATCGCTGGCCAAAGAATTGGATTTACCGGTTATTGTGCACAGCCGGGCAGCAAGTGATGATTTGTTCGATTTATTATCAAAATGGTATTTGTCATTAAATGCAAATAATTCTCATTTAACTGAACACCCGGGTGTAATGCATTCATTCGAAGCAGGATTGAAATCTGCGCTACAATACATCAAAATGAATTTTTTTATTGGGATTGGTGGGCCGGTTACCTTTAAGAATGCCTATGATAAACACGAGTTAGCTGCTGGTTTACCTATCGAGCACATCTTATTAGAAACTGATGCACCTTTCTTGACGCCACATCCCTATCGAGGTAAGCGAAATGAGCCAGGCCATATAAAAATAATAGCCGAAAAAATTGCTGAAATTAGAGATGAGCCATTAACGCAAATCAGTGATATTTCAACCAAAAATGCAGCGGAATTATTCAGACGGGAATTCGTAGATTGACAGCTTCCTTTTTCTCATTAGCCCAAGAAAATATTAGTTCAGTCGAAGCATTGATCCAATCTCAAGCAGATGGAAATGATCCGGACCTGGGAGCAGCCATCAGTTTGCTGCTTTCATCAGGGGGGAAACGTATCCGGCCAACTGTTACAATATTGGTTGGGAAAATGTTAGGCGCTCCTGACAATAAATTAATCACAATTGCAGCAGCAATTGAAATGCTGCACACCGCAACCCTGGTCCACGATGATCTGATAGACAGATCCTTGTTGAGAAGAGGAACACCAACCCTCAATTCTCAATGGACTCCAGGCGCAACTGTTCTAACTGGGGACTTTATGTTCGCTCGAGCTGCGAAATTGGCAGCTGAACTCCGAATTCAACCGCGATCATGAAGGTTTTCTCGCAAACTCTGACTGTCATCGTAAACGGAGAGATTACGCAATTATTCGCCAGCCGGTGCAGTGCTGATCGGGACGGCTATTTTAAACGGATATACGCAAAGACCGCATCATTGTTTGAGACATCTGCGATTACCGCTGCCATGATTAACCCCACGGACCCGGCAGTCGTAGACAAAATCCGCCAATATGGTTATGGGATTGGGATTGCCTTCCAGATTGTAGACGACATTCTCGATTTTACCGGCGAACAAACGACATTAGGTAAGCCGGTCGGCAGCGATCTTAAAGCAAGGTATCATTACCTTACCTGTGATTAATTACATTGAAGGATACCCTGACGATCCTATCGTTAAAGCATTACTTCAAGGCCATTGTCTTAACGACCTCCAGGCAAGCCAATTGGTTGATTCGGTCAGAGGCAGTCAGGCAATCCACCAATCTCTTGATGAAGCCTGTCATTTCGTAAAGCAGAGTATCGCAGGTCTTGATGGCTTGCCAGACGGACCCTATAAGTCCGCATTACTCAGACCTGGCAGAATATATCGTCAATCGCAAGTTGTAAGCGGTCTAGATATATTCGCGCAGGTTATGCTCGACAGCATAAGCAGCCGCTTCTGCCCGGTTGCTTACCCCCAATTTCGACAGAATGCTGCTAACATAATTTCGTACCGTTCCTTCCCCCAGAAACAAAGCTTTCGCTATCTCCCGATTTGTCCTTCCCTCTGAAACCAGAAGCAACACGTGTTTTTCCTGCTGGCTCAAGTTTGCAAAAGCCGAGGCTTCTTCTTCTTTTACTGCTCGCCGAACTTCCTGGAATACACGCTGGGTTACAGCCGGATCGAGCAGCGCCTCCCCTCTACCAACTGCCTCAAGCGCTTTGATCAGGTCCTCACCACCAATTTGCTTGAGGACGTATCCGGATGCGCCTGACCGGATCGCGGAAAACAACATTTCATCTTCCGCATAAGAGGTTAACATAATGACTTTTGTATCCGGAAAACGATGGGTGATCTCTTCACAGGCTTCAATTCCTGAAGTGCCAGGTAAACGAATATCCATCAAAACCACATCCGGTTGGATATGCTCAACCTGGTCGATCGCATCCTTCGCGTTCCCGGCTTCACCGACAACCTCGAATTGGGGGTGATGCTCTAGCAATGCTTTCAGACCCAGGCGGACGACTTCGTGATCATCAACTAATAAGATTCGCTGTGTATCCATGCTACCTTCTTACCTCTTTTTTCTGCATTTATTTCTGGTTACGATTTCAAAAATTCTAGCGGTGGACTACCCGCCTTCATTGGTTTTCGAACGGCGAAAATCAACGAAACGATATCCTACCCCTCTTTCGGTCAAGATATACTGAGGGTTTGCAGGATCCTTTTCAAGCTTTTGTCTTAAATAGTTGATATAAAGTCGAACGTAATGGGGTTCATCACGATATTCATAGCCCCAAACCTTTGCCAGGAGTTGGTCGTGCGTGACTACCCAGCCTGCGTTCTGGACGAGATGGTAAAGCAAGCGGTATTCGGTTGGTCTTAGTTTTACCAGTTCGTTGTCAACCCAGATTTCCCGCCTATCAAAATCTATCTTAAGGCGATCATCGACTTCGATCAACCCCCGCATACCCCCACTGGAAGAATCATTACGCCGTAGAACCGCCTTAACGCGGCTCACCAACTCACGAGGACTGAACGGCTTTGTGACGTAATCATCCGCTCCGAGTTCCAATCCACGGACACGATCGTCTTCCTCACCTTTTGCTGTAAGCATGATGACCGGCACTGAACTGATCTCACGAATCATTTTCAGTACTTCAAACCCATCGATATCAGGCATCATCACGTCCAATAAAATCAGGTCAGGCAAGTTGTCGCGTAAGCGTTGAATTGCAGTTGCACCTCGGTAGGCATCGACGACTTGAAACCCGTCGTGTTCGAGGTTTAACCGGATAAAACGCACCATCCTTTCCTCATCATCAACGACTAATATCCGCCGGTTTCTAAATTGATCATCTACCATAAGCTGCTCACTCTCTCACAAAACCAATAATTTCTTCTTCTTCAGCTGTTGGCATTACCTCAATTAAGACAATGCGATGGACAGGATAGAGAATAGTTCCCACATTGACTTCGAGATAAGGCAAATCTTTTCCATCACGACGGCGTGGATTCTTGATGAGTATTAACGTATCGACAGATTCGGGCAGTTTTTCAACCTCACCCACGACCGGGTCTTCGTTATTTATGTGTAGTAATACAGTGTACATGCAGTATCCCCTAACTATCCTGGTTTATTACACGTTCAAGAGCATTTGAATCCTGAGCCTCCCAAGCGCCAGGATATCACCATGGCTGATGGGATAATCGACGTTGGGCACTATCTTCTGGCCATTGACCCTGGTCCCGTTCGAAGAGCCCAAATCAACTACGACCACTCGTTGGTCGACAACCTTAAGTGCTGCATGCAGTCGAGAGACACCCTGTGAGTAAGCTTCAAAAGGCGTCAGGTCTACATCAGGCAGAATTGGTTGACCTTCGGTAATACGTCCCAAGGTAAATTCATTTCTTCCGGCAAGCGCTAACACCTTTCCCGAATCGATAAGGTGCAAAGAAATTTGCGATTCACTTCCAGGTCGATAAGTCATTGAAGGCGAATCCAAGACCGGATTTTTCCGGGTTTTTTTTGTCTCCTGTTCCACTTTTTGGATGGTCGCTCGGGACAATTTCTCGGTAAATGCCAGTTGGGCGCCGCATTCACTGCAAAAAAGGGCCCCTGGAAGTTCTTGATGTTGACAATTTGGACATGTGATCATGTTTATTAATTCTCCGTGCCGGCAGGCAATAAAAGGGCTCTTGTTTGATATTTTATGTACTTTTCCCCATTGCTACTATATTTACTGTTTTTTTGGATATGATCCGCTTCAACCAATACTTTGTGAGCCAATTCGCGTTCGCCACAAGATAGAAGATGGGTAGCCAAATATTGGAGATGCCTGGTAGCCTTGGCAACTTCCCCTTTAATAACCTCTTCACGGGCTTTTTCCTGCATTCGATACAGGGATAATCGAGACATGGCCCGTAAAATAGTTGCATTTGGGGGTTCGTATGCGTAACCTTCATCAATTGGGAGATTGATATCAAGGGTGTATCTCTCGGTCGGCACCGGATTTGAAAGAACCTCCATCATTATACGACCTTTTAATAACGGGAATATTTTCAAATGTCCTGGCACCTGATTGATCAAGAATTCAATCATAACGATTAGAGATGAAGACGAAAGAATCGCGCCCAGGTTAATGGTGCTATCTGATTTTATCGGGAAGGGATCAGGCGATAATCGAAATACATCTCTTACCTCTATATTTTCAACCTTCTTGAGGTCTAAGGTGACATTTTCCGCGTAAATTGTAGCCAGTGAATGGAATTTGGTCTCAAGAAAATGACTCAAGTCACCTGGCGCAGAGATGTAAGCGCTATTTCCGCCGCCCAATCTTGCTAGGCGATCCATGAAATCGTCATTCCATTTCTCGCCTAAACCTAAGGCGCTGATGCCAATACCCGAGCTGGCTGCTTCCCGCGCCAGCAGTAAACAATCATCTTCATCACCATACGTATGACCATCAGTGATTATCAGCACATGATTAATGTGAGAAGGAGATAGATTTTTTCTGATCTGGTCGATTCCGCTTTTCAACCCCTGGAATATTTCTGTGCTGCCTCCAGCCTGCAGCAAACTGATCCTGGATGCAAGGATGGAGAAATCTGAATTGTGAGCTCCAGTTGCATACACTTCAGCGGTATCGCTAAATGCAACAACCGATAAGGAATCTTTATCCCTTAACTGGCGGAGAATTTGGATCGTGTTGGCTTTAACCAAATCCATCTTCGCGCCTTGCATAGAAGTAGACCTGTCTATCACGAGGCCTAAATTAAGTGGAGGCGCTTCCTGGTTAGCGTCTTGTGTCTTCGGTGTAAGTTCGATCAATGTATAGAATAATTGGGGATCATCAAGGCTTTGAATTTTTTCCCTGCTGTTTATGATATTAATAGATATAGAATTGTTAGGAATTGAAGGCAATCCTAACAATTCGTTGTACTCCGCCTGTTTTTGAGGATTCGAGAGGGTTTCGTAAGCCTGTTGAATGTTGATGAAGGCCTCTTCGGATCCTGGATGTGTATTTACATCGGGATGGAACTGGCGAGCTGCTTCCTTATATGGCATGTTTAATTTCCTCCTGGGTTGCATCCAAAGGAATTCTCAATGCGGAATAATGATTACGGCTCATCATATTTAAAAGTATGTAACTAGTTGAGTGATTGGACTAATATTACGCTGATATTATCTGGGCCACCGTTTGCATTAGCTGCTTCGACCAGTTCGTGACAAGCCATCGAAGGGGAAACAGCATTGGAAACAATTCGATAGATCTCCAACTCGGGAACCACACCCCAGAGACCGTCTGTACATAATAATAAATGACCAGGATGGGGCATCGGGAATGTGTTTATGTCTGGTTCAAAAGGTTCTCCCTGTCCAACAGCGCGGTAAAGAACATTACGCTGCGGATGAACAAACGCTTCTTCTTCTGTGATCTGGCCTAATTCAATTAACCTCTTCACCAGTGAATGATCCCGGGTTATGACCTGCATCCGTCCATCAGGGTAAATGAAATATGCCCGGCTATCACCCACGTGAGCCAAAGTAACCTGGTCTCCAAATATAAAAGCAGAAGTGAGCGTGGTGCCACCACCTGGAACTTGTTTAATCACAGCCTTTTGAGATTCGAGAACTGCATTTCGCATGACCTCCTGGAATGATTCCGATTGTTCTTCTGTTCGGGGGCTAAAGAAGGGGGCATACAATTTTTGAACCATGTAGGCTGACATCGTTCTTGCTGCAAGGTCGCTTGCCATTTCACCATTTTGCTCTCCGCCCATCCCATCTGCAATAATGAATATTCCAAATGGAATACCTTCGGAAGTTCCGGCAAGGGTCACATTTAAAGTAAATAATGTATCTTCGTTATGATCGCGTTGTTTTCCAGTTGAGTTACCTACTCCAGTCAATAACTGAGGTGGAATAAATTGAACCACTCTTTTACTGACAGCCTTTACCTGCTCAGCTGAAAGAGGAGCTGTTTTGACATTCGCTGGGTCGGATCTTTTTAAATTTTAAGATATTTCGAATGAAACCCATCACTAGCTAATCTCCTCTTCAATGAAACCAGAAGACTGGAATTACCCGCCTAAAAAAGAATTAATTATTACCTGCTGCCTAAGCAATTAATGCGTAAACGAAATGATCTGACGATCCAAAATACAGGATATCATTGGATATGACAGGAGTTCCTGTAATTGGTCCACCGGTAGAAAATTTCCATCTCAGCCTCCCCGTCCGATATTCAAGGCAATACATAATTCCATCGGCAGAACCACAATAAACAGAGTCACGATATACGACAGGCGATCCACTCACCTGATGATCGGTATGATATCGCCAGATCTCTTTTGCATTGCCTGAATCCACACAATAAATAAAGCCATCAGCTGATCCAACAAAAATATAATTATCTTCATGATAGGGAGAAGACACCGAGCCTTTGCCCATTCTGAATCGCCAAATAATCCATCCCGATTTTGAATCGAGAGAATAAAGCTGCGAATTGACCGAACTGAAAACAACTGTCCCTTGGGAAACAAAGGGAGAAGATGTGATGGCCCTTTTGGCTTTGAATTGCCACTTTATTTCACCGCGAAAATCGATACAGTAAAACTCCCCATTTTCACAACCAAAATAGACATGGTCGTCGATGATGTATGGCGTAGATCGGATTGGACTGGTGGCATCAAATCGCCAGGCACGGCGTGCAGAGCCAAGATTAACAGCGTGCAAAAAACCATCGTCCGAACCAAAAAACAGGTGCCCTTCGGCAATCTTGGGCGATGATCGCACTGGTCCATCTGTAAAATAGGTCCAAATCACTTTTCCAGATCTGGCGGAGATCGCATGAAGTCGATGGTCTTCCGATCCGACGAAGATCATACTTTCATAATATGCAGGTTTCGAAACAATACCCCCTTCAGATGCATATTTCCACATGAAATCGCCATTTGCTGCGGTCAGAGCATAAAGGTTATTATCGTACGAGCCTACGTAAAGGGTATCTTTTTCAATCGAGACTGAGCCGCGGATCTCATCCTCACATTCAAATGCCCACAAAGGCCTGATTCCTTGCCCCTGGTTGATAATTGGTGTTGATGTATATGCCAGACGAACGAGGGCTCCTGTTTTCCGCGCCGCTGCCATCAAGGATTCTTTTATTTCGGCTGCATTCTGGAACCTGTCTTCAGGATTATATTCAAGAGTTTTATTGACGATTGCTTCCAATTCAGATGAGATCGCGGTGTTGATTTGCCGGATAGGTCTTTCGCTGAAAGTAAATGGGGTTTCTAGCCGTGGGTCTCTTCGGGTCAGAAGATGATGGAGAGTTGCGCCAAATGCATAAATATCAGCGAGCAGTGTAGCTTCACCCCGATATTGCTCCGGAGGTGAATACCCTTCCGTGCCGATCATTGTTCCCTTTTGGCCGGCCTTAAATAGTTTAGCAATTCCGAAATCGACCAGGATGATGTGATTATATTGGTTAACCATCACATTAGATGGCTTCATATCTCTGAAGATGATTGGTTCCGGTTTGTGGTTGTGAAGAAAATCAAGCACATCACAAAGCTCGATAGACCAACTAATGATCTGATCTTCAGGAATAAAATTTTGCGAGTCATTGAGAATCGCTTCTAGGTCCTTGCCATTTACGTATTCAAGGACGAGGTATGAACGATCATCGTGGGTAAAGTAATCGAATATTCGTGGAATCGAGGGATGGCTGAGTGTAACCAGAATGTTTGCTTCTCGCTCGAAATTTTGAACGATTGTCTGCCTGATTAACGGATCTCTGGCCTGGTTGATCATTTCTTTGACAGCGACCAGTTTGATCACATTTGGAAAGTGTAAATCACGCGCCCGGTATACTGATCCCATCCCCCCAACACCGATAACTTCCTGGATTAAATAACGATCAACCAGGGTAACTCCTGGCTTTAATTGCTGCTCAGGCTCATTTCCCCCTGAAAAGCTCTGAGTTATTCGTTGTGTTTCAAGATTTGTGTCTCCAGCCATGTGTGTTTGGTACAATTATAAACAGCAACTTAGCTTAATGCAACCAGATTTAATACGAGATTAATATTCATCATTCTACTGCATAACTTGAATTAAGAATTCACGGATTAGCGCTATTAGGGTCTGGAATAAAATGACAAAAGAAACCTACGATTACGGTACTTATCTTTCACCTTATACCTGGCGGTACGGAAACAACTTAATGCGGGCTATTTGGAGCGAAAACCATAAACGACAATTATGGCGTCAAATTTGGATCGCATTGGCACAAGTTCAGGCAGATTTCGGTCTGGTTAGCCAGGCACAGCTCGGTGATCTGCAAAGTCATTCTGATACAATCGACCTTCAGCTGTCATTTCAGATTGAAAAGAATATTCATCACGACCTCATGGCAGAATTGCAGGCATTTGCATCGCAGTGCCCTATCGGTGGCGGCATTCTTCACCTCGGCGCAACCTCAATGGATATCGAAGATAATGCAGACGCCATCAGGCAAAAACAAGCTCTCGAGCTGGTTATCGATCAATTGAAAACTATTTTATATCTGCTAAAAGAGAGGATTGACGAGTGGGCAGATTTGGCGGTAATCGGCTTCACTCACTTACAACCCGCTGCGCCAACCACTTTAGGCTATAGAATATGCCTATACGCACAAGATTTGCTAAATGATCTGGCTGCCGTCAAGCAACAATACGGAAACTTGAAAGGCAAGGGTTTTAAAGGAGCAGTCGGAACCGCCTCTACTTATGTTGATCTGGTCGGGTTAGAAAATTTCAGCGAATTTGAAAAACGTATGAGTTCCGCCCTCGATCTTGCTTTTTTCCCGGTCACGGGTCAGACTTATCCCAGAAAGCAAGAGTATGAGATCTTGAACGCCCTTGCTGGAATTGGGGCATCGCTGCATAAATTTGCATTTGATATCCGCATCCTTCAATCTCCACCAATCGGAGAAATTTCTGAGCCTTTTGGCATTCAGCAGATCGGGTCTTCAGCCATGCCGTTCAAACGCAATCCAATCCAATCCGAGAAGGTTGATTCGATATCCCGAAATCTGGCACAATTACCGCGCATTGCCTGGGATAACGCGGCTAATTCTTTACTCGAACGCACCCTTGATGATAGCGCTAACCGGCGAAGCTTGCTTCCCGAGGGATTTTTGATGTGCAATGAATTATTAGATGTCGCAAGGAAAATCTTAGAAGGATTGCAAATAAATACACAGGCCATCCAGCGTAACCTGGCGATTTATGCCCCCTTTTCGGCCACCGAACAGGTTCTGGCTGCACTCAGCAGACAAGGCGCAAACCGTCAGGCAACGCACTCGCGTTTACGGAACTCTCGCTGAAAGCCTGGGAAGAAATCCAATCCGGTCAACCCAATCCCCTCATAGCGTTAATCTCCGATGAGCTCGAGTTTCAACAATTCCTATCATCGCAAGAATTACACGATTTAATTGCAGGCAGCCCGGATATCGGCGCAGCACCCATTTTTGCTCGCCAATTTTCACAAAATATCAAAGATTACCTGAATGATCAGGGGTTTTCGATGACTTCAAGAAAATTTGCGGCAGCCCAGCCATTACGAGTTGAATCATAAGGGGCTTGAAGAAACCACCATATGATGTTATCTACTTGATCTGGGCCATCTTTTACCAGAAAAACTTCGGAATCCATCCCCAGGAAGCGGATGGAGCTGTCGGTCCCAGGCGAAGAACGGAGGTTCAATCCTTCTCCACTTGTCCCTGAAATCTTGACATAAACCCCCACGCCAATTCCGCCGATTTGGACAGGTGACTTCGAAGTTGGCGTCTCAGAGGGTTGACCAGATGTTGGGACGATGATAACAGGCGTCAAGGTAGGAGCTGGAATTAGGGTTATTTCAGCCGTAGAAAATGTGTATTTATCAGGACTGGACGGATGCATGTTTGTCAATCCCAAAATCAGGCCGCCATACAGCAAACCGCCCAGCAAATAGGGCTCCCAATAAGATCCATGCGATTGATGACCTGTTTGTAGGAGGTTTTTTTTTCATTTCCACTTATCCGGGTAAAAAGTAAAAAGCGATACCTAAAATCGAATACACTCCCAGAAGTGCTAGCTCCTTCCAACCAATTTGATTCGCCATCACCAGCTACTTGGGTTGCAACCAATACGCCAGCACCTAATGCGATCAACTCGAAAGTGTTGAAAATTAAACGTCAATGGGTGACCCATCAGCAGGCTGACAAATACCAATAACGGCGCTACAAAAAGAGCAACCTGAATACTGGACGAAACTGCAACTTCAACACTTAATTCCATTTTATTCTTGAGGGCTACCTTGACTGCAACCAGGTGTTCTGCCACGTTTCCCACAATTGGGATCAAAATAATTCCAAGAAAGAACTCCGAAAGACCCAAAACGGAAACCACATTTTCTACTGCACCGACCAATAATTCGCTCATCCAAATTACACCGCTGGTCGATAAAGCTAAGATGATAATCGGCACCAAAAGGTTCCTCGTTTTGGGTTGGCCATTCGAAATCTGATAAGTGATTGTTTTGTCGCCAGACCGTAGACTGAAGATCAGACCGATGCAATAAATTATCAGCATAACGACAGCAACACCTATGCTGAGATATTCAACCTGATAATTCTGTGCAGACGGAACCGATCCACTAAATAGCGATGGAATGGCCAGGGCAAGAACGGCCAGAAGTAATAATACAGCATGATTATTAGATTGGCGTTTATCGAAGGTTTGTATTCCATTTTTTAGGCCGCCGGCTAAAATAGCAAACCCGAGCACCAGCAGCAGGTTTCCCAAAATCGATCCAGTAATGGATGCCTTGACCAGGTCGATTAATCCTGCTTTGATTGCTACCAGGGTGATAATTAATTCTGCGGCATTTCCCAAGGTAGCGTTTAACAGCCCACCTAACCGATCTCCTAACTGTGCCGCAAGAATTTCTGTCATATCACCGATGAACCCTGCAAGGGGGATAATGCCCAAGGAAGCCAATACAAATACCCATGTAGACCCCCAATGAGACCAATTGGCAATTAATGCTAATGGAAAGGCAATCAAAAAGAAAGATAGGGGATTTTCGACTAGAAATGTTTTAAATCTTGCCATCATGGCACTCAATTGTGAAGAAATGGGCGAAATTCTGCAATCCATTATAATCTGAAACATCATGATATAATCTTTTCGGGTTATGGACATCAGGACACCGGCAACGCCTTTATTAAATAATCGCTATCAATTACAGCAAGCTCTCGGAACTGGTGGAATGGCCGTCGTTTACCGGGCACATGATCTCATGCTCGAGCGTACAGTTGCGGTAAAGGTTCTCCGGGAAGATTTTTCGCGCCACGAAACATTCAAGGAAAGGTTCCGCCAGGAAGCAAAAGCCGCAGCCAATCTGTCTCATCCCAATATCGTCACTGTCCATGACTTTGGTTTCGATAACGACCGCTTATTCATCGTCATGGAATACGTTCCCGGGACAGACTTGAAAGCCCTCCTACAAAAACGAGGGCGCCTTCCGGAAAGCGAAGCCATTAAACTTATCATACAGGCTTGCGCCGGAATTGGTTATGCGCACCGGGCGGGGCTGGTCCACTGTGACGTGAAGCCGCTCAACCTGCTTGTAACCCCTGATAAGCGGTTAAAGGTTACCGATTTCGGGATTGCGAGAGCGTTGGCCAGCATCCGGGCAGATGAATACAATGATGTAATCTGGGGTTCCCCACAATATTTTTCGCCCGAGCAAGCTGCAGGATTGGCGCCCTCACCCGCATCCGATGTTTATTCTCTCGGTGTCATTCTATATGAGCTTATCACTGGCCGGCTGCCGTTCATTTCGAATAACCCAGAAGAGCTAGCTCGTCTTCATCGCGACGGCACTGCACAGCCTCCCAGGCAGCTCGTTCCAGAAATAACTCCAGGACTTGAACAGATTATTTTGAAAGTGCTGTCGAAAGAAGCGTCAGCACGATACCGGACCGCCGATCAGATGGGGAGGGTCTTAATTAACCTCAACCGGTCAGGGAGCGAGGCTGATGCAATGTTATCCCCAGCTATGACCACCCCCGCGCAACCTGCCGCTAATCAAGATTCTCCGGCTGCGACAACCTTGGCCTCCGGAAAGGACATCTTTTTGGGGATTGATTGGATGTCTGTCGGCCTGGCTCTGCTTACCGTACTTGCCGTTGGTGGGCTTATTCCATTCTGGTTATATGTATATTTCACTCTTAATCCACCTGTCCGGTAATTATTAATGTCATTTACCTTATCTGCATCAATCTTATCTGCTGACTTCGCCCGGCTTGCTGAACAAATCGGTGAAGCTGAATCTGGTGGGATCGATTGGGTTCACGTTGACGTGATGGATGGGCATTTCGTTCCTCATATAACCATGGGACAGTTTATTGTAAGAACAGTTCACCAGATTACTAATTTGCCGATTGATGTCCACCTGATGGTAGAAAAACCTGAAGGGATGTTACAATCGTTTGCAGAAGCAGGCGCTTCTAACCTGTTTGTTCACATTGAAACCTGCCCACATATTTATCATACGCTGCAAGTGATCCGATCATTGGGATGCAGAGCAGGTGTTGTCCTCAATCCGGGTACGCCGGCGGCAAGCATCTCTTCAATTGCCCACCTGGTTGATCTCGTATTGGTGATGACAGTTAACCCAGGAGCATCTGGACAAGAATTCCTTTCAGATGAAGTGGCGAAGATATCCGAAGTCGACAAAATGCTCAAAGAGCTCAATTCTTCGGCATTGATTGAAATTGACGGTGGGGTAGACCACAAGACCTTGCCGATTGCTTACCAGGCAGGCGCCCGCGTCTTTGTATCAGCCAGCGCAATTTTCAAAAATCCTGATGGCATCGATCAAGGGATACGTTCGTTGCGTAATAGTATCGTGAAATAAAAAAAATCGCGGGCAAGCCGCGATTAAGAAAAAATAACAGTACTTTTTAAGCAGTTTTTACCAGAGTGCGGATACACCTGGCGCATAATACTTTACGGACTTTTCGACCTCGTTCCATCACAGTAACCTTTTGAAGATTTGGATGAAATGCCCGGTTCGTCGCCCGCATCGAAAAACTGCGATTATGTCCAAAAGTTGTTCTCTTACCACAAGCTTCACACTTTGCCATGGTTGTTATCCTTTCAAAATTACACTTAGCAAGATAATTGCACCTACTACCTGAACGGCGACTTGAAATTTTACCACAATTCGTAACGTTTTCCGACTTAATTTGTTTATTAATCTAACAAAGGTTATAACATGATCAATGGAACAAATCCCCTTGGCAATATCTACGTCACCCACCGCGCAATTGCAACAGTCGCGTATCAAACGACCCTGCTATCCTATGGTATCGTAGGCCTGACCGCAAAAAACCTGGCAGAAGATCTTGCTCAAGTTTTGATCAAGGATCCGGCGCTAGGGGTCGACATCCACTTCGAGGACAAATTCCTCGTCATCGATCTTTATATTGTGATCGAATATGGGACCCGCATCAAATCAGTAGCTTCGTCCGTTTCGGATAATGTGCGCTTCCAAGTCGAAAAGGTGATTGGATTACCTGTCAAGCAGGTAAACGTCCACGTTCGCGGTTTGCGTATTAGTAATCCTGACTAAATATTTTTCACATGGTAAAATCTACCCTCATTATCGATGTTTTAATAGGAGTCTCATGAGCGTTGATGATTTAAGTACAACAGCGCAGGTCAGGAATCCAATTATTAAAAATAATACCATAGACGGGCAAGGATTAAAAATCCTGATCGAGGCATCCCTGACATGGTTGAAGACCAATCAGCAGATTGTCAATGCTCTTAATGTTTTTCCAGTTCCCGACGGCGATACTGGCACAAATATGGTCTTGACGATGCAGGCTGCATACAACGAAATTGCCACTCTCGGAGAGAAAAATATTGGTAAGATGGCTCACGCCATTGCACAGGGCGCATTAATGGGCGCAAGAGGGAATTCTGGCGTTATCCTTTCGCAATTATTACGTGGCTTCGCCCGGATACTCGACAATTTGGAAACGATGAATACTAAAATCCTGGTGGAAGCGCTGGTAGAAAGCCGGAATACAGCCTATAAAGGCGTCGTAAGACCAGTGGAAGGGACCATCTTAACCGTAGCCAAGGATTTAGCTGCAAGTGCGGAAGAGTGCCTGGCAAAAAATCTTGATATGGATACGATTTTCAACGAGCTCGTACTCGCGGCAGACCGGTCGGTAAAGAGGACCCCAGAGCTCTTACCCATTTTAAAGCAGGCTGGCGTGGTAGATTCAGGCGGAAAAGGATTGTTTTTCATCCTGGATGGGATGTGCCGGTATATGAAAGGCCAACCACTTGATACAGCTCTTGCTTCGGTACAGCCTTTATCTGCGATGAGTTTTGAAAATGCTACTGAGAACATCGAGCCAGGTCAGGATTTTGAAATCGTCATTGATTTCAAGCCAAACGGATCTTTGGATCTTGACCGTTTTTACAGCGACCTTTCACAGATCGGCACGTCTATTCAGGTTGGCGAAGGGGATGGGATCTACCGCATGCACATCCATGTACCAACCGAAAGAAGATATAAGCCGATCGATTACACCATGGGGATTGGAACGATTACCAAAGTTGCCATTGAAAACCTGATTGAACAAGTAGGAAATAACGAACAAAGCAAACCTTCGATCAAATTGGCTGCGGTTGAACCAGGGGAAATCGCTGTTGTCGTTGTTTCTCCAGGTGCAGGTATTTCGAGGATTTTTTCCAGTTTAGGTGTCTCTTCAATTGTTGAAGGTGGCCAGACCATGAATCCGAGTACAGAAGAAATCCTGAAGGCATTCGAAAACCTTCCGACAGATAAAATCATCATCCTTCCAAATAATAAGAACATCATTCTGGCTGCCGAAGCAGCTGCAAATGTAACGGTAAAAAAAGTGAGCGTCATCCCCAGCATCAGTGTCCCCCAAGGCCTTGCGGCTATGTTATGTTTTTCACCACAAGCGGATTTCGATTACCTCGTGAAAGAGATGAACAATGGTATCCACGAGGTCGAAACGGGAGAGGTCACAATCGCCACTCGGACGGTGGAGATAAACGGTGTTCAAGTTGAAAAAGGACAGGTGATTGCCTTGCATAACGGGAAACTGGTCTATTCGGCCAGCACAATCGAGGAAGCGCTCTTAGGCTTATTGGCCAAAACTGATACCAACAATCGTGAACGTATCACTTTATTTTATGGAGCTGATTTACCCCTTAAGGAAGTAAATCATCTGGTCGATAAGATCCGCTCAGCCTATCCCTCTCACGAAATCGAACTTCACGAAGGCGGTCAACCGCATTACCAATTCATTTTGTCGATCGAGTAAAGGATGACATCGATTTGTATCCTTACTGACAGCACCGTGCAATTCCTGCGACCCGCTTTCCCAGGCCACCAATTGGTAAATATCATTCAGCTAAAAACCTGGCTTGGAAATACTCCAGGCGGATCAGAATTTAAAACCAGTGACCTTCCCTTTTCCGCTCAAAATGGGAATCCCCCAAAACTCGTCATACCGAATGCCGAAGAGCTTCGCCAACAGTTCATTTCCTTGGGGAACCATTATAACGAAATCCTGGCCATCCTCGTTTCGTCGCAACTCAATCCGATCTACTCAATTGCTCAGCAAGCAGGATTAGCTGTAAGAGGCCGCGTCTCGGTGCAGGTCATCGATACACAGACAACCTCGATTGGCCTTGGCTTCCTGGTACAATTAGCAGCACAGGCAGCAATCAATAACGCTAGTTCCATTGAAATTGAACGGCTATTACGAGGTGTAATACCTCATATTTATTCGATGTTTTGTATACCAACCCTTTCCTACCTATATTACTCCGGCTTTATTGACCATGCCCAATCTGTTGCTGGAGAGATTTTAGGGCTGTTACCTCTTTTCAGCCTGGAGGAAGGGCATTTGACTTCAGTCGAGAAAGCTAGAAATCTCAGGCATCTGGGAGATTATTTCCAAGAATTTCTGGATGAATTCTACGACCTTGGTCACATCTCTTTAATCCAAAGCGTTCCACCGATGGTGAATGAGGGTAGAGCGCTGCGAGAACATGCAATCGTTAATTTTCCTGGAACGCCATTTAGCGAACATCCTATCGGGATATCATTAGCGACGATTTTCGGACCGAGAAGCCTGGGCGTTTTTGCCATCGAAATCCCTGCAGCGAGATAATAAAAAAAATGATGTATCTATCTTTAGAAAAGTTAAACAAATTCTTCAGACTCGAAGCTGAAAGAGGTTTTGATAATCGTGCGGTTGTGGGTGGCCTTGATAAGATACTATCCTCGTGGGAAGCGCAAGCACGTGCAGATAACCTATCTGATGGATTAATCCAATCAGTTATCAAAGCAATTAGCGAATATCCCCAGCTCGCTCCTGAATCACGTGAAGAATCGTTAAGAAATTTATGGCAACACCTGCAAGGAAATCAGGGTAAAGCCGAGCTTGCTTCCTCATTCCCAGGTAAAAAAAACCTGACGGCAGAATCAAGACGGAAAACCAGGATGCAGGACCCCAGGTCTAAAAAGAAGTCCGTAAATACGACCCGCCCGGTGATTGAAAAAATTAACGGGCAACCTGAAAGAAATCCAGACCATCCGGCTGAATTTAAAACAGAAGAGGGCAACCTGCCCCATCCTCAAGAAAAAACCCAAGAAACGGTTATCGTTTCAAAAAACGAAATCCATAAAGAAGAATCGACCATAAATAAAATTCCGGGTAAAGCATCTCGGAAAGAGTTCACCATCGCCGGTCTCAACTCTCCATTGACGGTTATCAATGGGATCGGCTCGCGCCATGCAGCCACGCTAAGTAATCTAAACTTGAATGTATTGAGTGATCTGTTATTCTTCTTTCCCCGCCGCTATGACGACTACAGCCAGCTAAAATCAATCAACCACATCCGTTATGGTGAGGAAATCACGGTCATTGCCACCATTCAAAGCATTATCAGTCGCCCGATTCGAGGAGGCTCTGCCCAAATGATCGAAGCGATTGCCAGCGATGGCACCGGTTCTCTGCGCCTATCCTGGTTCAACCAGCCCTGGCAAATCAATCGCATCCAGAAAGGCCAACCGGTCACGATATCAGGAAAGGTCGAGCAGTTCCTCGGTCGACCAGTGATGAATAATCCGGAATGTGAATCGATCGATCAAGAACAGCTCAATACCAATCGTATTGTTCCGGTTTACCCGCTCACAGCACAAATCACACAACATTGGCTGCGGCGAATCATGTTTCAGACCATCAATTATTGGGCGCCCAGAATTTCGGATTATCTTCCGGAAAGCGTTCTGCTGCAAACCGACCTTCCCAATTTATCCGAAGCCATCCAACAATGTCATTTTCCAACCTCGCACGAGCAGTTAAGTGCGGCCAGGGAAAGGCTGGCTTTCGATGAAATATTCTTTCTACAGATGGGTGTCCTACGTCACAAATATGCCTGGCAGCAGGTTGCTGCTGAAAAATTCCTGGTTGAAGATGCCTGGCTGCAAGAGCAGCTTAACCAACTTCCGTTCCAATTGACAGCAGCTCAAATCCATGCTGTTGATGATCTCAAGGCAGATCTTGGATCGGGAAAGCCGATGAACCGGCTTTTACAAGGCGACGTGGGGTCTGGGAAGACAATCATTGCTGCCCTGGGTATTTCGATGGTCGTCCGCCAAAGAGGTCAGGCGGCTTTAATGGCTCCGACCAGCATCCTGGCTTTACAACATTTCAAGAACATGTGCCAATACTTTAGTCGAGAAGACCAACCGGATTCAAGCCCATTGAAAGTGGAGGAAATCCGGCTGCTCATCGGCGATACTCCTGAGGCTGAGAAGCAAGAGATTCGGGCTGCGATCGAATTGGGAGAAGTCAAACTCGTTATCGGCACACATTCATTAATTGAAGATGCAATCACCTTTAATAACTTGCAAATGATCGTCGTTGACGAGCAGCACAGGTTCGGGGTTGAACAACGCGCTCGGTTAAGAGCAAAAGGGGAAAACCCTCACCTGTTGGTGATGACAGCAACCCCCATCCCAAGATCTTTGGCGTTGACCATCTATGGCGATCTTGACCTGACGGTGATGGACGAACTTCCCCAAGGCCGCTTGGCAATCGAAACCCATGTACTTCACCCGCGCATACGCGAACGCGCCTACATTGTTATCCGCTCTCAAATCCAAAAAAAACACCAGGCATTCATCATCTATCCTTATGTCGAACAAGGCGAGAACGAAGAGATCCGTGCTGCAGTCGAGGAACACGCGCGATTGCAAAAAGAAATCTTTCCGGACTTTAATATCGGTTTACTACACGGCCGAATGAAACCTGAGGAAAAGGATGCTGTCATGTCGCAGTTCAAAAACGGCGAACTGCACATCCTGGTTTCAACATCTGTTGTTGAAGTTGGGGTCGACATTCCGAATGCAACAGTGATGCTGATCGAAGGCGCAAACCGGTTTGGCCTGGCTCAATTGCATCAATTCCGCGGCCGGGTTGGTCGGGGAAATGCTAAATCCTATTGTTTACTCATCCCGGATCACGAAGACGAAGTTGAGAATGCCAGATTGGCTGTTATGGAAGAGACAAATGATGGGTTTATCCTGGCTGAACGTGATCTCGAGCAAAGAGGGCCAGGCGAATTCCTGGGAAATCGCCAATCCGGTTTTGCCGAATTCAGAATCGCTACGTTGAGCAACGTCAGACTGATTGAAAAAGCTCGAGTCCAGGCACAAACATTATTCGAAAAGGATCCCGAGTTTAAAGAACCGGAGAACCAATCACTATTCCAGAACTTTCAATTCTTTTGGAATAAATATCAAGGAGATATCAGTTAATATTCATGATTAGAGCAATTTTCCCAGGAACCTTCGATCCCATCCATTACGGGCATATCGATATTGCCCATCGAGCTTCCCGTCTTTTCGACGAATTGGTGGTTGCAGTCTACGACCGCCCACTCAAGAATTTTTTATTCTCGCCTGAAGATCGAATTAACCTCTCCCGCCAGACATTCAAAAATGATCCTAAGATTTCGGTGATCGGATACAGCGGCCTGACAGTAGACCTATGTCACCAAGTTCAGGCCCAGGTTATGGTCCGCGGCTTAAGAGTATTTTCCGATTTCGAACATGAATTTCGGATGGCGTTGGCTAATCACCGGCTATCTGCAGATATCGAAATCGTTGCTTTGATAACAAGCGAAGAACACACTTTTCTTTCTTCGAGCACGGTAAGAGAAATTGCAGCCTTAGGCGGCGATGTCAGCAGCATGGTACCGCCATTAGTTGAGGCAGCCTTGAAGAAAAGGTTCCTGGAATTGGGGGATGGCCAAACCATCGTACCTCAAACTTCCTTGCTCGATTAAATTGACATATTTCACGAATAGGTCTAAACTTTGGCTTAGAACTTGCACCACCTGCCTTAGTTAGTTAATGTGGAGGATTCCATGGATATATTGCATCTGGTTGATCGCCTGGAAGAATTATTTAACGAGAGCCGGCCTATCTGGTTTACTCATAGTGTAATCGTCGATGAAGATCGTATGCTTGACTTGATCGATCAGATGCGTGTTTCAATCCCCGAAGAGATAAAGAAGGCTCAGCAAATCCTGGTCCAACGTGACCGTATCCTGGCTCAAGCTCAAGAAGAAGCTAACCGCACCCTGGCTTTGGCTCGAGAGAAGAGCGAGCAGTTGGTCGAACGTGATTCAATCGTCCAGGCTGCACAAGGGCGTGCAGAACAGATAATCGCCCAGGCGCGGGTTGAAGGTGATGCTACCCGGCATGAAGCTGATGAATACGTTCTTGACGCACTAAATAGCCTGGAGATGGAGTTGGACAGGATATTGAACCAGGTCCGAAACGGCATCAGCACGCTTCAAACAGAAAAAACCAGATAACAAACCCTGTTTCTTAAAATAAAAATGGCGTCGTAGAAAAAGTATTGATCTACGACGCCATTTTTTATTGTTTTCTATTCACCTTCGGGATGGCTTTCCTCAGAAAACGCAGGGATTTCCTTTTTATTGGAATTGGTTTCAGATTTATTTGAGGTCTTTCTGGAGTGATGCGGTTTCTCATCCTGTTGGTGAAGGGCTATTTCCAGGACCTGGTCCATATGAGTGACTGGCACTATTTTCAAATCGGTTAATACTTTTTTGGGAACGTCGACCAGGTCTTTCACATTGCGTTCAGGTATGATGACCGTTTTCAAACCGACCCTGTGCGCAGCGAGCACTTTTTCTCTAATTCCGCCCACCGGTAAAACCCGTCCTCGCAAGGTAATCTCACCGGTCATGCCAACTTCCTTATTCACCTTCAGCTCGGTGAATGCGGAAATTAGTGCAGTTGCGATGGTGATACCGGCACTGGGTCCATCCTTTGGAATGGCGCCTTCCGGAATGTGAATGTGAATATCACAGCGTTCGAAGATATCAGGCTTAATTTGAAATTGGCGCGAGCGCGATTTCAGGTACGATAAGGCTGCCTGGGCTGACTCCTGCATCACATCACCGATCTGGCCAGTGATTTGCAGATTGCCTTTTCCTTCCAGGATTAACACCTCCACCGGCATGATTTCACCGCCATTTTCTGTCCATGCTATCGCGGTTGCTACCCCCGATTCATCCTGGAGTTCAGCTTCGGTCCCGAAAAACTGAGGAGGACCAAGGAATTTTTCAACCATTGCTTCGGTCAAACGGGTTGGATAATGCTTCTTCTCAGATTTTAGCCGAGACACTTTGCGAAACATGCGTCCAATTTCTCGCTCCAGGTTACGAACCCCGGCCTCATACGTATATTCACGAACGATACGACTTAGAGCCTGGTCAAGTATTTTAATTTCACCTGGGTTCAATCCGCTCTCTTCAATTTGGCGAGGAACCAGAAAACGATGGGCGATTTCGAGCTTTTCTTCTTCGATATAACCCGGAAATTCGATTAACTCCATGCGGTCCAGCAGGGCTGGGGGGATGCTGCCAAGGGAATTTGCTGTCGTAATGAACATGACCTTGGATAGATCGTAGGCAAGTTCGAGGTAATGGTCTGAAAAAGCAAAATTTTGCTCCGGGTCCAATACCTCCAGCAGTGCAGCAGCAGGATCACCCCGAAAATCAGCCCCGAGCTTATCAATTTCATCGAGCATAAATAGGGGATTGATTGTTCCGGCGCGTTTCATGGTCTGCAGAATTCGCCCTGGCAAAGCGCCGATGTAGGTACGGCGATGGCCGCGAATTTCAGCTTCATCTCGGACCCCGCCTAACGATAGCCGGACAAATTTTCGGCCAAGTGCTTCCGCAATCGATTTTCCCAATGATGTCTTCCCAGTTCCAGGTGGACCCATGAAACATAGGATTGGTTGGCGGGCTTTCTTCGGATTTAAACTTCTCACAGCAATGTATTCGAGGATACGGTCTTTAGCTCTTCCCAGTCCATAATGATATTGGTTCAATATCTTGGCTGCGTGCTGAACGTCCAGGTTATCTTCGGTTTCCTGCCTCCAGGGTAAATCGAGGATCCAATCCAGGTAGGTCCGGATGATTCCGACCTCAGGTGCCATGGGAGTCATCTGGTTCAATCGTTCAATCTCTTTTAACGCCTGGGGTTTTACATCATCGGGCAACGACACCGTTTCAACCTTGATCCGAAGTTCGGCCAGCTCGCGGGTCCAAATATCTCCTTCGCCAAGTTCGGTCTGGATGGCTTTCATTTGTTCACGCAGGTAGAATTCCCGTTGGCTGTGGTCCACTTCGGTCTGGACGCGGGTCTGGATTTCGTCCTCCAGTTGGAGCACGTCCAATTCCTGAGCCAGCAACCAGTTGACACGCTTCAACCTTTCGGTTGGATCTGGCAAAAGCAGCAAGGTCTGCCTTTCTTTGACTGGCAAGGAGAGAGCAGTCGCAATCATATCGGCCAGCCAGCCTGGCTCGGAAATATTGATCGAAAATAAATGGGCTTCATCTGGCAAGCTGCGATCCAACTGAACACATCGTTCGAATAAGTCACGAACCGTCCGCATCAAGGCATCCACCTGGCGATCAACCTCAACAGGTTCAAAAATCGGCCGGCCGCGCACGATCAAGAAGGGGCTTCTTTGAACAAATTCTACGACTTCTATTCGCCGTCTTCCTTGAACCAATGCAGAACTGTTCCCATCCGGCATGCTCAATAGACGGCCACCAGCCAGTTCAACCCCGATGGGAAGAAAATCTTCGTATCCGGGATCCTCTTTGTCAGAATCAAGCTGCGTGAGACCGATGACCGTTTGGACGTTGAATTGTGCTTCTTGTACGGCCAATAAACTGGGGCCAGGCGAAATGAAGATGGGTGAAACCATGCGTGGAAATACGACCAGATCACGAAGCGGTAGGACCGGGCATTCGATCAAACCATTTTTATCAGGCTCAGAATCCGGGATGCGATAAAGCTCTTCCGTTCTTTGATGGAGGGCTGAAGAAAATTCTTCTTCATCTTCTATCTGCTGCGTCCATTCATCATTTTTCATCCGCTTTTTTCATCCTTCTCTTTTTCGGAAACCGTCTTGACTAATTGTAACCGTATACGGTTTTTACCGAGCCAGACTTCTCGAACCGCAGCTGCAATGAACAGACTTCCGCTAACTAAAATAACTGAACTCGGGACCAGCTAAAGTAAATGCTGTCTCGAGTGCCCTTTCTACCGGAATGCTAACCGTGGTCTTACAATTGTATTTGTTAGCTATTTGTACAAGCATATCGGTATTCATAGCACGAGGATGCACCGATTGGGTCACGATTAAGTTACTGACTCGAGGTAACAATTCGGCGTACATCCCAGCGATATCCTTGTCTTCCGATGCTCCAAAAATCAAGGTGACATCTTTTCCCGGAAAATAATCGTCGACTGCCTGACACAGCCGCCTCGCAGAATCGGGATTATGAGCTGAGTCGACAATCAAAGCAGGGGCTTTATTAAGTATCTCAAATCGGCCAGGCCAAAAGACAGTGGCAAAGCCCGATTTGATTGCAGCCCGGTTCAATTTTAGGCCTTCTTTGCAGGCGACTTGTAAGGCCGCATAGGCCGTCACAGCGTTCTCAACTTGATGCAGCCCGAGCAATGGGATTGTGAATTGGACCGGTTCACTTGAGGAGTTTGCAGATGGTTGACATCCAATTCGATCATCTGGGTTCCACACTGAAAATGTTTGTTTTTCTTGTGAATGTGCAACCGCCTCAAATTGATAATCCCGGCCGACTCGATAAAGCGGCGAATCACATTCATTGGCAATTCGCTCAATCACAGCCATCGCTTCATCTTTTTGAGGTGCAACAACGACCGGGCGGCCTGGTTTTATAATACCGGCCTTTTCACCAGCAATTTTTGTCAAGGTGTTTCCTAAGACCTGCATATGGTCGTAAGACAATGAAGTGATTACAGAAACGAGCGGATCGACAATATTGGTTGCATCCAGTCGCCCTCCCAGACCAACCTCGAGAACCGTAATATCCACTTTCTGTCTGGCAAAAAAGAGAAAGCTGATCGCAGTTGTAAGCTCGAATGTGGTGATGTGCTCAATCTGTGACGCAAATGGTCTGATTTCATCGACCATTTCGACGAAATCGCCCTGAGAGATCTGCTGACCGTTAATTTTGATGCGTTCGGTATATTCTTGCAAATGCGGAGAAGTATAGAATCCAACTTTATATCCGGCCTGCTTAAGGATATTAGCGCACATTGCTGAAACCGAGCCCTTACCCTTTGTCCCGGCGACATGGATTACCGGATATCGTTTGTGGGGATTACCCAATTTCTCCATCAAATCGACCATTCGATCCAGGTTGAATTTATCCGGCGTATATCGAAAAGAGCGGGTCAAACTATAATCGATAAAGCTATAAAGAAAATCTAAAGATTCTTGATATCTTAAGTGAACATCCATTGATAAAAATTTACCTTATCTTAGAAGAAACCTTGTTGTTGAAGGATTTTACCCGTCGCGATTAGTTTCCGCAAGAGCGATCTGTAGTGATAGTAAATCATACTATCATGATCGTCAATGTAATTATGGTACAATCTCAGCCTATGGCTATTGGAGTTCTAACCCTGACGCTTCAATTGCCTGGATGTACATCATTAAAAGCTAAACGCAGCCGGATAAAACCGATTCTTTTTAGATTGCACCGCGAATTTAATATTTCCATCGCCGAAATGGATCGACAGGATCGATGGCAGGAAGCAGTCCTGGCTTGCGCAATTATCAGCAACGATCAAAGCCATATCCAACGGGTCATCCAGCAAGTCATCCGATTTACTGAATCAAACTGGCCTGATTGCATGATTCTGGACCAAAAACTGGAAATCATTTATTAATGACCGCAAAGGTGAAGGATGGATTTACGATTAAAAGGTAAAAGAGCCTTAATAGCCAGCTCCAGCCGGGGATTGGCTTTTGCTACTGCGCGTGGGCTGGCGCTCGAAGGCGTAAATGTTGCCATAAATGGACGCAATTCCGAGTCCCTGGAAAAGAGCGCAGCCAAAATAGCCCAGGAGACGGGAGTTGAAGTCCTGGCTCTCCCAGGGGATATCAGCGACCCTGCCACCCCAAAAAAGCTAGTCGACCGTGTGATATCTGCCTGGAATGGCCTGGACCTGTTGGTCACAAATTCAGGGGGGCCTCCGTCGGGTAAGTTCGAGACTTTCGATGATTCTATATTGGCAATCAGCGGTTGAGGCGTTGTTATTTAGCCACGTGCGTTTGATCCGCGAAGCAATCCCTTACCTCCGACAGTCAGATGCCGCCAGCGTCTTGACCATGACGTCTTATACGATCAAACAGCCCCTTCCTGATCTTGTTCTTTCGAACAGCGTTCGAGCCGCCACGATTGGCTTGACAAAAACACTGGCACTTGAATTAGGATCGCAAGGGGTACGGTTTAATTCCATCCTACCAGCCTGGATCGACACCGAGCGTACTCGCGAGATTGACGACTACCGGGCTCAGATGGAAGGGATAACTTTCGAGGAAGTTCGGAAAAAGAAATCAAAAGAAACCTCCCTGGGAAGAATTGGCACTCCAGAGGAATTTGCTAATGCCGCCGTATTCTTGTTATCTCCGGTAGCTTCTTATCTTACCGGCGTCATGCTCACCGTTGATGGCGGCCTTTACAAAGGAACTTTATAGAGTATGCTCTTCTCACCAGAAGAAATCCAAAATCAGTTGGAACGGGTGCTGCTTTCTGTTCAAAAACCAGGTCGCTACGTTGGCGGCGAACTAAACCAAATCGTCAAGGAGTGGGACAGTGTCAGCACCCACATAGCATTAGTATTTCCAGATATTTACGACATTGGCACACCTAATCTGGGGCTGGCAATCCTTTACGATATTCTCAATAAACGCAAAGATACGCTGGCAGAACGTGCATTCAGTCCATGGCTAGACATGGAAGAAGTTATGCGAAATAAAGCCATACCGATGTACTCGCTTGAGAGCAAGCATCCATTGTCTTCTTTCGATATTATCGGTTTCAGCTTGCCCTACGAAACACTATTCACGAATGTCCTCAATATCCTGGACCTTGCAGGTCTCCCACTTTTCAGCGTTGATCGCAACGAAAAGCATCCCCTGGTCATTGCTGGCGGGCATGCTGCATATAACCCCGAGCCAATGGCTGCGTTTATCGATGCATTCGTGATCGGTGAGGGTGAAGAGGTAATCAACGAAATAATCGACGTTTACCAAAAATGGAAAAAAAGGGGACAAACCAGGAATGACTTGCATATTGCTTTAGCGCAAGTCCCTGGTGTCTACGTACCTGCCCTGTATCAAGTTACATATAACAACGACGGTACGATCCTGGATTTTAAGAGCATAAATGATCAGGCTCCTGAAATGATATATAAACGGATCTTGCCAAAACTGCCGGAACCGCTAACTCATTTTATAGTTCCTTCGATCGAAGTCGTTCACAACCGGGTTGCAATTGAAATTATGCGCGGTTGTACCCGAGGATGCCGTTTCTGCCAGGCAGGAATGATTTCCAGGCCCGTCAGGGAAAGGGATGTCGACGAGATAGTAGTTGCCATAGAAAAAGCCCTGAATAGCACCGGATACGAAGAAGTTGCTTTGTTATCCCTCTCGTCGTCTGACTACACGCATATCCTCGACCTTGTTACTGCAGTTAAAGAGAAGTTCAGCTCACGTCATCTGTCCATCTCTCTTCCCTCCTTGAGGATTGAATCTTTTTCTGTCGATCTTATGGATCAACTACAGGAAAATCATCCCTCAGGAGGTTTTACCCTGGCACCAGAAGCTGCTTCTGAGCGAATGCGCCAGATCATCAATAAACCGGTCGCCACCGAGCAATTATTAGAGACCGCCCGAGCAGTTTATTCTCATGGGTGGACATCTCTAAAGCTTTATTTTATGATCGGACACCCTTCTGAAACGCTCGAAGACGTACAGGCAATTATTGACGTGTGCAAGTCTGTTTTGACAGAAGGTCGCAAGATCAGGGGCAATAAAGCGAAAATCCACGTCGGGGTAAGCACCTTCATTCCCAAAGCACAAACACCTTTCCAATGGACTGCCTGCGATACGACCGACCAGATCAAAGAAAAATTGGCATTATTGAAACACGGATTGCGTTCGCCAAACATCAAGATGACCTGGAACGAACCAGAAGCCACCTTATTCGAAGCCTGGTTAGCGCGCGGGGACCGGCGCCTTTCTAAGGTGATCTACGGTGCCTGGAAGAAAGGGGCAAAATTTGATGCGTGGCACGAGCAATTCCAATATTCTCATTGGATGGAAGCTTTTGCAGATCAGGCCATCGATCCATCTTTTTATACTCACCGCTGGCGCGGCCCGGATGAGATCCTCCCATGGGATCACATTAATACCGGAGTCCGCAAAGCATATCTGGCTAAAGAATACCGGCTGAGTCAGGAGGGAACGATAACCAGTGACTGCCGGGAACAATGCCATGCCTGTGGCATCCTCCCCCTTATGTCTGATTTACGACGGAATACACCAGATGCAGTCTGGAAATGCCCGGTTAACCTTCGTAAAATTAATTCGGTGGCGGGTTGATATGCGCGCCAGAGTAACCTATAGTAAATCGGATGCGATCCGTTTCACCGGACACCTGGACTTACAGCGAGTTTGGGAAAGGACTTTTCGCCGGAGCCACCTGCCTGTCTCCTACAGCAAGGGGTTCAATCCTCAGGCTCGCATTCAGATTGCTTCTGCGCTTCCCCTGGGATTTACCAGTACTTGTGAGGTTATGGATTTCTGGTTGGATAGAACAGTGAATGCTCAAGAAATCGAACAGGCCCTCAAAGATTCTGTTCCACCGGGTATTCGCATTTCCAATATCGAAGTAGTCGACGATCATCTACCGCCTCTGCAGACCCAGGTCGTCTCGAACGAATATCAGGTCACGCTTCTTGAGAATGGCAACCAAGTGGAGATTTCAGGCCGCATCCACGATTTTATGGCTGCGCCTTCGGTCTTGCGAGTGCGGCGCAATAAAACTTACGATTTACGGTCGCTGGTTGAGGAGATTGAATTGAGAACCGGCAGTCCTGAAACGACCGTGATCTGGATGCGGATGGCAGCACGCCAGGGAGCTACCGGTCGGCCTGAAGAAATGTTAGCGGCTTTAGACCTTCAGCCTGAGGTGGCCCGCTATGAACGGATAAAAATGATCATGGCAAATTCTCTGTAGAAAACGTTCAGAATTATATAGGTGTCGTCTGCCGCCCAAGTTTCGTAATCGAAACTGATCCTTGCAAGATGAATACTACATGGTAAAATTTTATTAATCTGTTCCCGTGGCCTAATGGACAAGGCAATGGCCCCCGGAGCCATTCATGCGAGTTCGAGTTCTCGCCGGGAACATTTTTTCGTAGGAGATGTTATGAACGGGGAAACGGATATCGAAACTCAACAAGCACAAGAAAAATATAACGAACCACCTATACCTAAAAGCGCTATGGCAATTCATGCTCATCCAGATGACCAGGAGTTTTCTGTATCCGGAACCCTGGCGAAATGGGCTAATGCGGGATGTGAAATTTACAGTGTCATCATCACCAGTGGAGACGCTGGGAATAATGACCCTCAACACGATGAATCTTACAGACCTATCCTGGCAAAGCTTCGAGAAGAAGAACAATTAGCAGCGAATAAGATTCTTGGGGTCAAGGAAACAATCTTTTTACATTATGCTGATGGGACATTGGTGCCATCCCTGGCACTGCGACGGGACCTCACCCGGATTATCCGCAAATACCGCCCTGAAGCTGTGCTTTGTGGGGATCCCCGAGTGAGGTTTTATGGGAATTCGTACATGAACCATCCAGACCATCGCGCTGCTGCAGATGCTGCTTGCGATGCGGTTTTCCCTTCGGCTGGCTCACGGCCGATTTTTTCCGAGTTGCTGCACGAAGGTTTCGAACCTTTCGATGTCAGTGCCCTCTACTTACATGGATCGGAAAACGCCGACATCTGGATCGATATTTCATCCACTATCGACCAAAAAGTGATGGCTCTCAAACAACATAAAAGCCAATTTGATGGCGAAAAAATCGGCGAGATGGTCCGTGAGTGGGCCAAAGAAGATGGCAAGAAAAAGGGTTTTGATTACGCCGAATCCTATTTGAGGATGGTCCTGGTCGAAGAACACAAATAAAGAAAATGAACGAGATTGAGCTTCGGCAAGAATTAGAAAGACTCCAGAAAGAGATCCATTTTCATAATTACCGCTATCACGTTCTAGACAACCCGATCATTAGCGACATCGAATTCGATCGCATGATGCAATCATTACGAGAGATCGAATCCCAGCATCCGGAATGGATCACGCCGACCTCTCCAACCCAGCGGGCAGGCGCTTCGCCGTCTGAAAAATTCGTAAAGATCAAGCATCCCGGTTCTATCCTCAGCCTGGCTAATGCATTCGATGGCGACGGGGTGCGTGCCTGGTATGACCGTATTTGCCGTCTGGATGAACGTGTAACCCAAACCAATTTTGTGGTTGAACCCAAAATAGACGGTCTCACGGTTGTCTTACATTACCGTAATGGTGATTTCGTCCAAGGAGCAACCCGTGGCGATGGTGAAATTGGTGAAGATATCACCAGTAATCTCAGAACGATTAAGGCGATACCCTTACGCATCCCGGTCAAACCGGGTGCTCCGCATGCTCCAGCATATATTGCCGTGCGCGGTGAAGCTTTCATCAATCTCAAGGACTTTGCAGAGCTCAACCAGAGATTAATTGACGCAGGTGAAAAACCTTATCAAAATCCACGGAACACTGCTGCGGGTTCATTAAGACAGCTCGACCCGGCGTTAACTGCCACCCGCCCATTGACATTATTAACCTATGCAATTGTCGTCGCTGATGGACCCGTGCCCAAATCTCAATGGGAGACTTTGCAATACCTGCGAGACCTCGGTTTCCCAGTCACTGAAAATGCGGCATTAAGCACTGATATCTCTAAAGCGATTGAAGCCTGCGAAGCTGGCATTGAATTACGCCAGCGTTTGCCTTTCGAGGCTGATGGCATGGTGATCAAAATCAACGACCTGGCGCTGCAAGCGGATCTTGGGATTGTCGGCAAAGATCCACGGGGTGCCATAGCCTTTAAGTTTCCAGCTCACGAAGTAACCACAACCTTGATCGATATTGGCGTCAAGGTCGGCCGCACCGGTGTATTGACGCCTTATGCAGTCCTCGAGCCGGTCGAGATTGGCGGTGTGGTCGTCCGCCAGGCAACCCTGCACAATTTCGACTACATTGCCGAAAAGGATATCCGCTCTGGCGATCGGGTCATGCTCAAACGTGCAGGCGATGTGATCCCTTATGTCATCGGCCCGGTTGTAGTTTCCAGATCAGGAAATGAGCAACAATTCCTTCCCCCAGAAAAGTGCCCGGCTTGCGGGCAGCTCGTGGAAAAGCTGCCCGACGAAGTGGCCTATTATTGCGTAAACTCATCTTGCCCAGCCCAGCTCATCCGCAACGTCGAGCATTTTGTTTCACGTTCTGCAATGGACATTGTGGGTTTGGGCATAAAGATCGTCGAACAATTGATTAGCAATAATCTTATTGAAGATGTTGCCGATCTTTATACCCTTTCCCGCACAGACCTTATAGGACTTGAAGGTTTCGCCGAGAAGAAGGCTGATAATCTTCTGGCAGCCATCGAAACTTCAAAAAATCAACCGCTGTCACGTTTGATCAATGCTCTGGGAATACGTGGCGTTGGTGAAGTCATGGCGGCAGATCTATCGAAAATTTACCCTGACCTCGATTCGCTTAGCCATGCCACCTTCGCAGATTTACAGAATATTGAAGGCGTTGGACCCAATATCGCCAGGTCTATCGTCGATTGGTTCGACCGGCCCGCTAACCAGGCCGTGCTTGAGAAATTGAGGAAATCCGCCATATGGCCAATCCAGAATCTGGCGGGCAGCGGGCAGACGGGACAAAGGGAAACCTTCAAAGGGTTAACTTTCGTAATCACTGGCACGCTACCTTCATGGTCTCGGGATGAAGCCAAAGGATTCATCCAGGAAAATGGCGGTAAAGTAACTTCGACAGTCAGCAGCAACACGGATTATCTCGTTGTGGGGGAAAATGCAGGCTCAAAACTGGATAAAGCTAGAGAGCTAGGCGTAAAAACGATCGATGAGGTAACGCTGCGTGGGTTGGCCAAATAATGCCAACGATATTTATCAAAAAGGGACGTGAAAAATCGATATTACAACGACATCCCTGGATATATTCAGGATCGATTCAACGCTTAGAAGGATCGCCTGAACCAGGTAGTACCGTTCAGGTGAATGATTATCGGGGGGAATTTTTAGGATGGGCGGCGTACAGTCCTGTATCTCAAATTCGTGGACGCATATGGTCGTGGGACCCGGCAGAAAAGATCGATGCGCTTTTTTTTGAAAAAAGGCTTAACCATTCTATCGATTTACGAAAGAAATTGGCAATCGAGGAGCAATCATCGGCCTTCCGCCTGGTGCATGCGGAATCGGATGGCATTCCAGGTCTGATCGTCGACCGTTACAATGATTCACTGGTCATCCAGTTATTGTCTGCTGGCGTTGAGTTTCTGGCGCAAGGACCTGATTGATATTCTTATCGACCACACCGGTATTTCACGGATTTACGAACGGTCAGACGTCGATGTTCGTAAGCTTGAAGGCTTAATGGAAAGAACTGGCCCGGTATGTGGAGATTTTGTCAATGACCTTGTAACAATCAACGAAAACGGCCTGCAATTCTACGTCGATATCAAACAGGGGCATAAAACTGGATTTTACCTGGACCAGCGCGAAAATCGCAGCTATATGGCTCGCTACGCGTCGGGCCAGGAAATCCTGAACTGCTTTTCGTACACCGGTGCGTTTGCAGTCTACGGTTTGTCTCATGGCGCTCGGTCGGTGCTCTCGATCGACAGCTCGGAGGATGCGCTCAAATTGGGGAGCGAAAACATCCGTTTGAACCATTTGCCTGCCGATCGCTGTGAGTGGCTGCAAGGAGACGTCTTCCGGATGTTAAGGTTATTCCGTGATCAGGCTAGAACCTTCGATATGATCATCCTGGACCCGCCGAAGTTTGCGCCAACGATATCGCAAGCCGAACGGGCTGCCAGGGGGTATAAAGATATCAATCTTCTGGCATTCAAACTACTCCGACCGGGCGGGAATTCTTTTTACTTTCTCATGCTCTGGGGGAATCAGTCCTGACCTGTTCCAAAAGATCGTCGCAGGTGCAGCCCAGGATGCTGGCGTTGAGGCCCGAATCATTTCGAAATTGTCACAAGCAAGCGACCATCCGGTTGCATTGAACTTTCCCGAAGGTGCCTATTTAAAGGGGCTGGTCTGCATCCTGTGAGGACTGGTCAGAATTAATCAGCCGGCAGCAAGACAGTCACGTCCGGGTAAATTCCTCCGGTGATCTTGAACGTCGCCGGTCCGGAACAAATCGCTGTCTTGGAAGTGTCATACCCCTGACCATCCAACGACTTTGGGATAATCGTCAGGTTGATCTGATAAGTTGCCGTTCCATCGGTGATCCTCCAAATAGGATCACCGGTCATTGGCTGTCCAAACGCAATCGTGACTTTCTCCGTTCCACCCACATACTGCAGACCGGTTATCGTCATGTCAGAATTAATGGTGCCGGTAATTGACAACCCGACACATCCAACTAATAACAATCCGACAAATCCGATAATCATAATAATCGCCAGCTTCCGCTTTTTCCCATCTCTTATTTGGCGGATTTTACCGGCAGGAAGTAAAGCGAGCATTGCCAGACCTGGAACTGCAACGAGCGGCGGCATTTTGGTCGAAGAAGATGAGGTGGGTGGAGACATTTCTAATCCGGTTTGGAGTTTGACGCCATTCTCGGTGATAAGGGCAGTCCCTTTCATGCTAAATCCAGCGGAATCAATTCCTGATGATTGGCGACCGGCTACCGAAGTCCAATCCAGCGAGGACCCATCGGTTGCATTCGGGGTCATATCGCCAAAAAGGGTGAATATTCCGGATAACATCGCAAAACTCTTGGCTAAATCTTGTGAAAAGGCTAGTGTTTCAGCATCTCCGCTGCAAACGATGTTCTTGCTGACCATCTCCCCGGGCTCGATCGCCCAGGCGCCTTTCAAGTCGATCACTTCCAGACGACCATTAAATGACTGCTCTCCGGTTTTACTCAACGCGACCAGACGCAAGTCAGAAATGCCCATTGTCAAATGTATTGGTCCTAATACAATTTGTTTGCTGCCATCGTTGTACTCCACATCCCCATTATCCAGCCGGTAGTAAAAAGGTGCACCTGGAGAAATGGTGAGCATAGCAGGTAAGCCCGCACTCTGCCCTTTAATCCCGCTGAGGATCTCTAACGGATATACCCCATCTTTTTGAATGGGCACGGAAAATACCAGGTTATTCCAACCATTTTTCTTTTGAACGGTTACTTGAGGAGCATTACCATCTTGGAGAATATAGAAGCTCCCTTTTGTATTAGAAAAGCTAATACTGACTCCCTGCCCATAATTTGCCTGAGAGGCTACTGCCAGGAGTGAGATTGAAGTATTGGCTTTTAACGGAGAAACGCCAAGCAAGTAGCGCGCATACTCGTCAAGGTTGGCGGTTAGTGCAGCTTGTTTACTCTCATCCGAATAAGGGTATATTCCATTATTAATGGCCTCGACAAAGCTTTTTTGGGAGAGTGGACAGCCGCTTTCACACATATTGAGCTTGACCAATTGAGCGTGCACGTATAAATCAGTCGTCCACTGGTACGGAGAATTGGTTAATGCCTGGGAATTATCTTCAGCAGTGATGGTCCCATAAGTGTCCATGTTGTTCTTGATATAATCCGGAGCAGCTAACATGACCATATTTTCAGCCGAGACTTCAATCCACCACTTCTTTGCATCGCTCCAGTAAGCCAGGGTCATATTGTAAGATTTATTCTGAACCCAATGTCCCATCTCATGCCAGAGGGCGTTACCACTACGCTCTATATCTCTGGCGATATCAACCGGCAAGTAAATTACGCCACTCAGATTTTTATATATCGGATCACCGCTCCGATCTGCCACGACAACGATCATCGGGGCATCTGGCCATGATCTTGCTGAAGTAAAGCCAAGATCTGCATAGGTTTTCATCATGACTTCAATTTTGTTGACGACATTATCCACATCGTTACCAGTCATCCCAAGGCTGGCGTTGTAGGACACGACCACCGACCCGGAAGAATTTGCCCGGCAGGCAAAACCGGCATCCCTGGACTTAATGATTTCCGGAGAACAATTTGTATTGGTGTTCGTCTGCTGCCATTGGGAATCAACTGGAATGACCAGATCCGCCGAAATCGATCCCAAATCACCCTTGGGTGTTATGACAGCGTAATAGATACTGCCACCAGGATCAGAAGTACCGATTGGAGGTAATCCGTCGACATCACCGGCTCCCAGGTGAGTACGGACGGTCAATTTACCATCTTGAGGTTTAATGTTCAAAAGGATTGGGTACCGATCATCGATCACTGCCAGAATTTGCGATTTGGCGTTTAGAGCTGGAAAAGTCAAAGTCGCCAACCCGGTGCCGCTGTCCTGGTTTTGGGTCGAAACAGAATAGAAAGGGGAATCCAAGGTGTAATTTTCCTGGAGCGCTTGAGGCAGTTCTCCTACAGCAACAAGGGCTGTCAACTGTGCCGTGACGTCAGAATTGAGCGCACCAGACGGTACTGAGAAACTGACACCATTGGAATCTGGCTCACTATTCCCACCAGCCTGGGCAGTGGTTATCTCTTTTTGCTGAAATGAGGTTGTCGCAGGTGCTGTTGGCGAAATATCTTGAGTTCCCGCTGACGTCACGGGATTATCGGTTGATGGATTACCCGGGAGGTTTGCAAAGATTGTTGATACCAGCAGGATCCCGCCGCCCAGTTAATCCACACAGGATGAAAACAACCAACAAACCTCCGACGACGTAGACCAACGGAGACCTGCGTTTTTGAGATGAGGGTGTCTGTGAAATACGAGGCGCTTGAGGGTTGACCGCAGATGGTTTTGTAGGAAAAGGTGAGGCTTTTACCCATCGGCCGTTCAAATAATAAAACCAGATTCCGGTGTGGGCTTGCATTTGCCAAATTCTCCCCGTTCCATCCACCACCCTAATCTGAGACAAGGAATATTCATATGTTTTTAGGTCATATTTGCCGGCGCGGAAACCGTTTTCTAGCTCTCTAAATCGTCGTTCAGCTTCCTGGTAGTCCATAATTCCTCCCAATCTATATTAAACGGGACCGCCGTCCCGTTTGACGCTGGCTATTAAATTTTAATTTTCGAATAGTGGGCACTAATAAAAGTGGAGATGGCGGGAATCGAACCCGCGTCCGAAAAACTCGACCCTCGAATATCTACGAGCGTAGCAGGCCTATGTTTGTCGCCGCATGTTCACCGACCTGCCAGGTTCCCAATTGGCCAGTCATTCAGGCTCAAAAGCCCTCTTTCATACGATTAATGACGTCACGTATGGCATTCCGACTTTTTGACGCCCGACACGATCTCCGGTCGGAAAACGGGATCGGCGGACGTGGCTTCGTATTAGGAAACCATTGCTACTTTGCTTCGCTGTTAGGCAGCGAGGGGCATTGCAGCGTATGAAGGAGTGCGATTGGCACTTGTTGTTTGTACTGATTTCACGAGATCGGTACCTCTCGGCTCGCAATCCGGGACCAGCCTCCTCCGTCGAAGCCTGTCATCCCCATGCATATAAAAATATTATACCGTGAATTTGTCAAATTCGCATTAACACTCAATTTATGAAGGGTAAAATCATTTACTGGCGTAGCGTTTATTATCTGAAAAAATTCTGTCGTTATGATCCAAAAATACTAATGATATTGCCCATTTTCTAAGGTTTCCAATGCTTGACTCATTAGATTAATTAATATATGATTAAAACGCCGGCGGGAACTATCCCCCAAAATTCCAATTTCATTTTCTAAGAGGAGAAACTCATGCGTAAAATAGGTGTGACACGTCTTATCCTGCTTTTTGCGTTACTAGCAATGGTATTAGCTTCTTGCCAACAGGCACCTGCCTTAGGAACCAAAGATAATCCGGTTGTTATTACATTCGTTCCATCCGGCGATACCGGCAAGATCACCACAGCCGGTAATCAAATTGCTGATTATTTGAACCAAAAATCCGGATATTACTTCAAGGTCGAAGTTGGCACATCCTATACAGCTTCAGTTGAAGCCATGGGCGCCAACAAGGCCCAAATCGGCTTCTTGAATACCTTCTCGGCTGTTCTGGCCTACACCAAATACCAGGTTTTCCCTGCGCTGTTGGTTTTACGCAACTACAATACCAATGCGATCGATCCTGATAAGGCTCTGGCTGGCCAAATCGAGCCATTCTACAAGGGCCAGTTCATCACCCGGACCGATTCTGGCATCACCAGCTTCGCCGATCTCAAAGGCAAGACCTTCTGCTTCGTCGATCCAAACTCGACCTCAGGCTACATCATCCCCAATATCGTCCTCAAAGCCAATGGGATTGATCCTGAAAAAGATTTCAAAGCCGTCACCAATGCCGGTTCTCACAACAACGTAGCCATTGCAGTGTATAAAGGCGATTGCGACGCTGGCGTCACCTACATTGACGTCATAAGTGATGCCACCGCCAATCTGGCAGCCACCTATCCTGACATTGCCCAGAAGGTTGTTGCATTCGCCGACACCGACCGCATCCCCAATGATGGGGTTCAGTTTGTCAAGGATCTCGATCCCAAAATCCAATCCGCTGTTGTTTCTGGCTTGCTTGCCATGGTTGCGGATCCGGCAGGAAACGATATCCTCAAGAACCTTTACACCATCAACGGGTTCCAACAAATCGATTCCAATTACTATGACGCTTTCGTTTCAACCCTTCAAAAAGCAGGCGTCGATCCAGCCACACTTGTTAAATAACCCAATAATTTCAACCTGGCAGGCAGCTTTTACTGCCTGCCAGGCATTTCTTTTTTTGAACCACTCATTGATATAATTTGATGAGGGTTTATTTTGTTTTCGAGCTGGTACTATGTTAAAAATTGAAAACCTAAGAAAAGTCTACCCCAATGGAACGGAAGCATTAAATAACGTCAGCTTTCAAGTCGCTGACGGAGAATTCCTGGCAGTCATTGGACTGAGTGGATCCGGGAAATCGACGTTATTGCGTTGCATCAACCGTCTGGTTGAGCCAACTTCTGGCAAGATCTACATGGATGACATCGATATCACCGCAGCTTCTGGAGCAGAAATTCGTACGATCCGGCGCCAAATAGGTATGATTTTCCAACAATTTAACCTGGTAAAACGTTCATCGGTGTATACCAATGTACTTTCTGGCCGGCTAGGTTATCTCAACACCCTTCCCAGCATGTTGCAAATCCATTCAACCGCAGACCACGAAAAGGTCATGGCCAATCTGGAACAGGTTGAATTAGCAGATAAGGCCCACGTGCGGGCCGATTCTTTGTCAGGCGGCCAACAGCAAAGGGTTGGGATTGCACGTGCACTCATGCAGGATCCGAAAATTATTCTGGCAGACGAACCGGTGGCTTCCCTCGATCCCGTCCTGGCTCACTCCATCTTGAAATACCTGGAACAATTAAATAAAGAACGCGGCATCACAGTTCTTTGCAGCTTGCATTTCCTGGATCTCGTCCATCGTTATGCTACCCGGGCAATTGCACTCAAAGATGGTGATCTCGTATTTGAAGGCTTGCCGAACGAGATTGATGACGATCAATTTAAGAAAATCTACGGCAAGGAAGCTGAACGCATAACCATAATCTGAGTGAAGATTACACCATGACATTATCTGAACGACAGGCCGTGAAACCATCTAAACTGTTTTCTTTTATACCCTTTGCATCAGTCATCATTCCGGGTTCAGGTCAATACTTAACAAATCATAGATGGCGCGGATTTGTGATATTCCTGGTAACCTTGATCACAACCTCGCTGATTTTTTGGTCGCTAAATAATGACCAATTCGGCCTTGTCACGATAGGTAATATCTCGACCAGCTGGTTGATTATCCCGTTGATCTTATTCTGGATATGGAATGTTTTTGATTCGGTATCACTTGCTTCAGGCAGAATAACCTCGGCCATCCTCGGACTTTTTTTCGCAGTGATCATCTTGTATTCGATCGCCTGGGATTCAACGGATGTACGACTTGATCGGCTTGTGAGCCGCTTCAATGATGCCAGGACTGTGGCAACAGCCATCGTCAATCCCGACCTGTTTTCGATCTACATCAATGGCGAACCACAGATTTGCGCCTGGGGTTGTTTATGGGATAACCTCGTTACCCGCGTCGAAGGGAAACCAACTGCAGTAATCAGTATGAGCAAAAACCTGGGGGATATTATCGGAAAGGTTGAACCAAAACCATTTCAAGACTTCCGGCGGTGAGACGATAATGGAATTCACCCAGGGAAAGATGATCGATACGATAGCCATTGGCTTGATGGCTACGATCTTCTCGACCATTCTGGCTGCTCCTATCAGTTTCCTTGCGGCGCATAATATCATGAGCCGGGTTCGAGGCGGCAATGTCATATATTATTTCATGCGCGCTTTCTTCAATATCGTGCGTGCCATCGATACACTTGTCTGGGGGCTGATTGTTATCGTATGGGTCGGCCTGGGATCGTTTGCAGGCGTGATCGCTTTAACGATTCACTCCATCGCGACCCTGGGTAAATTATATTCGGAAGAGATTGAACACATTGATCCCGGACCGGTTGAAGCTTTGACATCAACCGGAGCGAACCTGTTCCAGGTCATCCGCTATGGCGTGATTCCACAAATCATACCGCCTTTCCTGGGCTACACCCTCTTACGCTGGGACATTAATATGCGTTCTGCAACCATCGTAGGTATCGTTGCCGGGGGTGGGATTGGTTTCTTCGTGGTTGAAACAATCCGGATGGGAGGTTACCAGCAGTACGCTGCTGCTCTGTGGATCGTGGCAATCGTGATTATTCTGGTCGATTATGTCAGCGCACGCTGGCGTGAAAGTATTTTAAAGGATCAACCTCAGGCGAAAAAGTCACAATATGGGAAATTACCGGTTATCTTGAGATGGATATCCTTACTGATTGGTCTGGCGTTGTTCGTGTACCTATGGAACGTTGCCGAAATTAACATCAGTAAAATGTTCAACCCAGGACTAACATTTGGCCGCCTGGTGACCGATTTTATAAAGATAGACCTGTCGGCACCAGTGGTCAGTGAAGTCGCCAAACAGATGATCAATACCATCCTTCAGGCATTGTTAGCGACGACACTGGGCGCAATCGTCGCCATCCCCTTCAGTTTCCTGGCTGCAAAAAACCTGATCGGAAAGAACCGCTTCTTTTTCTGGTTATATTACCTCTCACGCTCTGCTTTCAATATTCTTCGCTCGATTGAAGCTTTATTATATGTCGCTATCTTTGTGTTCTGGGTCGGGATCGGGCGTTTCGCAGGCATGATGGCCTTGAGCATCACAACTTTTGCCTTGATTGGTAAATTGTTCTCCGAGGCGATCGAAAACATCGAAACCGGCCCCATCGAAGCGATTACCGCCGTTGGCGCTAATCGCGTGCAAATGATCATGTATGCTGTACTGCCTCAAATCATCCCACCTTTTGCCTCATATCTTATCTACCAATGGGATATTAATATCCGCATGGCAACCATCATCGGACTGGCAGGCGGTGGTGGCGTTGGTCTGACACTCTGGACCTACTATGGCGGGATGCAATATCATAAAGCCGGGACAGTCATATTCTTTATCGTTGTTGTTGTCGCCCTTATGGATTTTGCCAGTGCAAAAATAAGGGAAAAACTGGTATAAATATCAACCCGTATGAAAGATGAGCAGAGTAGAAGGGTCAGTATTCGCAGGGCGGTTTGGCGCAAGAGCGCTTCTCGTTATATTCTTTTTTCTCTGCTAAGTTTCGCCCTCTCCGTTTCCCTCACCAGGCTGTTCCTCCAATTAACCGGTTATCCCCAGATCGGATCAGGAGAGCTTCATATTGCACATGTCCTTTGGGGAGGCCTGTTATTGTTTATTGCTTCCCTGATTCCTTTGCTATACGCAAACCGCTGGGCTTTGACGGTTTCTGCTTTGGTCAATGGGGCAGGAGTCGGCTTATTCATTGATGAGGTCGGGAAATTTATTACCCGTAATAACGATTACTTCTACCCGGCTGCTGCGCCACTGGTGTATGCGTTGTTCTTGATCACGGTAATCGTTTATATGCAGGCCCGCCGTCCTCGTTACCAGGATGCCCGCACCGAAATGTACAACGTCATCGATGAACTTGAAGAGGTGCTTGATCACGATCTATCAGCCGATGAGCGCGGAGAGATCATTACGCATCTACATCACGTCGAACAAGAAACCAAGGATGAAAACCTGGCCCGGTTGGGGAAAAGCCTGGAACGTTTTATCGAATCTGACAAGTTAATCATCGTTCCCCACGTACCTGACCTGTTGGAGCGGTTTCAAGATTGGTCAGTATCTTTAGCTAATCGAGTCATCGATCCAATTCGATTACGGATTTTCATCCTGGTAGGCTTGTTTAGCCTCGGTTTCTGGACAGCTTATACCCCAATCCGTATGATTACCGCTTCCTTCTTCCCTGGCAAATTGGAGCAGTTTATTACTGACCTGGTCATTGCGGGTAATTTGCGCGGCCAGGTAAGTTTAAGATCGTTCGAGATTTCGACCGGATTGGAAATTACAGTCGCCCTTATTTTACTAACTTCAGCATCGCAATTACTGTTAGGTCATGAACGGCGCGGAATTGCATTTGCTTACCTTGGATTATTGATTTTATTGACGGTTGTCAATTTATTCGTGTTCTATTTCGACCAGTTTTCGACGATCATCAACGCAGTCATCGAGTTTGTTTTCTTCCTAGCAGTTTCATATTATCGCCGCCATTTTTTATTGTCCGGCATCAAAATTTCAACCTGAGGTTTTCACCCTTGCCAAAGGATTTCGGTAGTCATAAAATAGATACAACTATAAATAGGAAAAGTTTCAATGCCAATATACGAATATATTTGTAAGGATTGTGGATCCCATTTCGACACTTTGCGAACAATGAAAGAGGCTGATGCGCCTATCGTCTGCTTTGATTGCCGTGGGAGCAACACCGTCAGGCAATTATCGTTGTTTGTTACTAAAAGCGGCCAGAAGACTGTTACAGCAACTTCTGGGGGGTGCGGCGGCTGCAGTGGCGGTTCATGTGGTTCATGTCACCATTGAGGCCAGATAATGGATTTTTCAGGAAAATTGATATTAATTACAGGGGGATCAAGTGGAATTGGCCTGGCGACTGCGCGCCTGCTGGCAGCAAAAGGGGCGAATGTATGGATACTGGCTCGTGATCCTCAAAAATTAGCTTCGGCCGAAACCCAAATCCAAGCCGCGCGGCTGTCTAGCAACCAAAAAACCGGGGTTCTGAAGGTAGATGTCTCGGATGACGGAGAGGTAACGAAGGTGTTAAACCAGTGGATGGCTGAGACTGGCGTCCCGGATATCGTCATTAACTCATCCGGTATCGTCGAACCTGGCTATTTCGAGGACCAAACGGTGCAGATATTCCGGTTGATGATGGACGTCGATTTTTTTGGAACACTGAACGTGATAAAAACAATTTCGCCCGCGATGATTGCCCGCAAATCCGGGCACGTTGTCAATATTTCATCAGGGGCAGGATTTGTCGGTTGGTACGGTTACAGTGCTTATGGATCTGCAAAATTTGCCATAAGAGGTTTATCCGAGCAGATGCGTACCGAATTGAAACCTTATGGCATTCGAGTCTCGGTCGTTTTCCCCTTCGATACCATCACCCCACAATTAGAATACGACGACCTTCACAAACCCCCTGAAACAAAAGCGCTGAGTGAGATGATCGGGACCCCGGTTACAGCTGATGCTGTTGCCAGATCGATCGTCCATGGCATCGAAAGGAACTCATTTTATATTATTCCTGGGATTGATGTCAAGGTTTTATTCTTCCTATACAATGCTTTTCCAGGAATCGCTCTCCCCATACTGGATAAACTGGTTTCGATGGCTTTGAACAAAACCAAAAGTACTCACAAAAAAAAGAACGGTTCTTAATCCTTTACAGAACCCTGTTAGGCGAATCCCTTGTAACTTGAGAAAAAGGTTGTGTAGATGATCAGCACAATCCATACCAGGTCGGCAACCAGCAGGTGGATAAATTGCATCCAATTTGGGGCCAAGAGAACGACATTCAGCAAACCCAGTAATATCTGCAGCGAGAATAACCCAAGTAACACATTTGATAACTTTCGGATGAGTTGAAAGTTTGTTTTCGATCGAATTCTGATTACCAATCCTGCCGTAAACAATGCTAATGACACTGCCAGGATTGGATGGATTACCCGTAAACGTAATAAAAAATTCGATAAGGGGGAAACGTCTTGAGCTAATCCTTGAGCCAGGGTGCTGGCTGGAAACAAGGTGTCCCCCAGGGCGGTCACAGTACCGGCTGCGCTGACAACCAACATTCCGGCAAGCGACACGCCTAAGAGCAGGCTGTATCGATGGTCAGATGGAGCCGGTTTCCGCACGGTCATGTAGCTGCTTTCATCCTCCGAAGTAACCCAGGCAGTGAGCGTAATCGCCCCAATGAGTAGAAGGGTATTGACTAAATGAGCAGCAATCGATACCGCTCTAGCTATTGAAGAATTGTTAGCAACTAATCCAAATAGGACCAATCCGGCACCGATAATGGCTTCGGTCAAGGTAAATAACAGGATGGCTGCGGAAAATACCCTGGCTGCATGTCCTTTGGGATACAAACGTAAAGCCCAAAGGAATATGCCAGCAGCTAAAATTAGCGCAAATCCACTGGTCAGCCGGTGAGAAAATTCCACGATGGTAGTAAATTGAGGTGAAACGGGAACGATCTCGCCATTGCATGTCGGCCAATGCCCGCCACAGCCGGCTCCGGAGCCGCTCACCCGCACGTATACTCCCCACATGATGACCAATAAATTGTAGGCCAAAAGACCCCAACTGAACTTGTGAAACGTACTCGTCGATCTGGCATATCGCATCAGACTTTGTTCAGCCATTCTTCAACCACCTCTTCTCGAACCTTATTCCCGGTTCCACCCTGTGCAAGCGTGGATAGTCCCCCAACGATATTCCCCCACCTTAGACAAATATCTGGTGGAGACCCTTGCAGCCAGGCCTTGACGAAACCGGCATTGAAACAATCTCCGGCGCCGGTAGTGTCCAGAGGATCAATGGGCAAAGCTGGGGAATGGATGAAACAGCCATCGTTTACCGCGAAAGGCCCCATTGGCTCCATCTTTTATCACAATCGATTTGCAAACTGCTGAAAGAGACCATGCTGCATCTTCAACGGTATTCTTTCCAGTCAAACGCATCGCTTCGTCGCGATTTGGCATGAAAATATCAAGTCTAGAAAGCGTTTTAGCAAGCGCAGGTGAGTTGGCGAAGGTCTCCTTGGATGAATTTCCATCCATCATGATCGCCATCCCTTTTTTCTTTGCCAGGTAAACACCCAGATCGAACCAGGGTCCATAATACAGACCAGGTACAAACAGAGCCCGGGCTGATTTCCTGACTAACGCCAGTAACCCGGCAGGAACCAACGGAGCAGCGTCAGAATATGAGATAAATGCCCTATCATGTGGATAAGAAGCAGCCACGGTTATATGCCGCAGCGACCGCTTTCTTTTCACGAATAAGGCCCCATCAAGGCCTTCGAGTCTGGCTTGCAGCAGCGCCTGACGGCTAAAATCGTCACTACCATAGTCGCTGGCCCATCCAACTCGCAGCCCCAACCTGTGCATCGCCACTACAGTGTTAAAGCCGCCCCCCGGCAATAATTTACAACCAGTCCCATAAATTTCTTTTCCGAGAGCCGGTGCTGACCTTAATCCTGTAACGATTAAATCGAGACAGTAATCGCCGACAACAATGACGTCATACATAATTATCTAGACAGAATGGCTTGTATTTCAATACGCCTTCGATATAAGGATGAAACCTGACGTACCTGAAGGCTTCGCCATACTCGTAACCTGCTTGTTTTCCAATTTCGCCTGCTTGAGTATGCATCGCCCAGCGGATGACAGCAAGGGAATCACCGGCTGCATCGCCCAGGATAGCCCCTATATCAAGAGCAGCAAGGCGAGCTTGCATCAATATCTCTTCTACCAGAAACTCGACCTGGCTGGCATGTGCACCAACCGCTTCAATTTTTAGTTCGAATGTCGTGCTGATATCGACCACCTTATTGGACCTGGTAATGTCATCCGAATAGAAGTATTTCTCAACCACAAAATGAGGTGAAACACCGGAAGCCATCTGCTCAGGATAGACGAGCGGTAAGTGGGAAAAAGATACAGCATCTGATACTGCCAGAGCTACAGCCCGGTGATCTGGATGTACTTCTCCAGCGGCTAATACGTCCTCGGCAATAATGGCATCAGGCCGGTGTTGGCGAATGAGAAAGACAAATCGCTCTCTAAGCGTGCCGGAGGGAAGCAAATCAAGCTCCAAATCGGGAAAATCCAAGAATTCCAACGAAGATACTCCCATGATCTCGGCTGCCTGGTATGCTTCTGTTCTTCTTTGAATCCGGAGCGTTTCCGCTGCGATGTGAAATGAAGCTTTTCGGCCATCCGTAACCACGACGATAATAATTTTGTCTCCCTGGGCAGCAAATTTGCTGATCGTTCCACCCGCGAAAAACTCCGCATCATCTGGATGTGGGGCAAAAACCAAAATGGTTTTCATCGGCATTATTTATTAGTCTCCCTTTAATCTGTGATCCTACCAAGTGGCTATTTTTAATGATCAAAACCCTCTTCTGAAAGTATAATCCAGAACACAGGTGAAATGCACGACAAAAATTACAATGATTTTTCTTCCAAGGGTGTTTGGTGATTCATTCACGGTTTCCTGCTCTGGGATTTCGTAATTTCCGCTTGTTCTGGATCGGGCAATTCATTTCGTTAATCGGTACCTGGATGCAAACAACCGTCCAGCCGTACCTGGCTTATCAATTAACCAGCGAGCCGATCTATTTGGGCCTGATTGGTTTTGCCGTGTCTATTCCAGCGCTTTTCCTCATGCTGCCGAGTGGGGTCTATATCGAAAGGTTGGACAAGCGCAAAGTGGTTATGTTGATGCAAGCGATCATGATGGTCCAGGCTTTCATTCTGGCATTCTTGACTTTGACCGGAGTTGTGACCATTTGGCATATCATCGGTCTGGCATTCGTCCTGGGCATCGCTAATTCGATAGAGATTACTGCACGCCAATCAATGATCGTCGAGTTGGTAGATAAACAAAGCATGCCAAATGCGATTGCCCTCAATTCCACAATATTCAACCTGGCAAGAGTGGTAGGTCCGGTATTTTCAGCGCCATTTTTGATCATCTTTCAGGGAAGCGGTGAAGGGTGGGCTTTTTTTGCGAATGGCTTGACGTATCTCTTCGTTATCGGTGGACTGTTTTTGATCAATTCCAGGTCGCGGATCGACGATTTAAAAGCGAAAACTAACCTGATCTCGGATTTTATGGAAGGTCAACGTTTTATTCGTACTACCTCCACAGTGACACTTTTGATCATCATGGTTACCATCCCCTCTTTCTTCGGTTTTCCATTTTCACAACAAATGCCGGTGTTTGCAAGCAGCGTGCTAAAAGCTGCCGGAGATACCGGCGCGGCTGTGGCTACGCGCAACAGCTTGATGGTTGCGGCTCAAGGCGCCGGTGCATTGGTAGCAGCTCTCACCCTGGCTGCTTTCAGCAATATTAGATACAAAGGTCTGGCATTAACCATTGGACAGTTTGTCTTCGCCGGGGGGCTGATCGGGTTTGCTGCCTCGCGCACCATCACCCTTTCCATAATCTGCCTCTTGCTCATCGGCTGGGGAACGGTTACCCATCTGGCCATGACCAACACCTTGATCCAGATGATTACCACTGATGATTTCCGTGGTAGAGTCATGAGTACCTATTTTTGGGCCCAAAGCGGGCTTGCTCCTTTTGGGAGTCTGTTTATCGGTTGGATGGCTCAGTCGTGGGGAGCGCCAATTGCCGTGGCAGTTGGAGGAATTGTGTGTCTGGCTGGATATTTGACCATTCATCTACTGAGGCCTAAGATCAGGCAGATGGTAATGTGAATTGATTCATCCCTACAACCTGGCTTGATATCCGCTAAGAAAATTTGATGGATGAGTAAAAGAATGTGAAAATCGACCGGGTGCTAACCGCATGGCAATCTGATCCATCCATTGACGCGAATATCATCGCCTGGCAAACACAACCCGCCCAGCAAGCGACCTGGAATGATTTTCCCTCCGAATTGGATCCTACACTCGTCGCTTCGCTTAACGATAACAATATTCGCCAGCTTTACAGCCACCAACACGAAGCCTGGCAAGAAATAAAAAAAGGCCACCACATTGTTGTCGTCACCGGTACTTCGAGCGGAAAAACACTTTGCTATAATCTGCCAGTCCTTGACTATATTTTCAGCCACCCCAAAGCGCGAGCATTGTATTTCTTTCCGACCAAAGCATTAGCGCAAGACCAGGTTCAATCGTTACGGAAATTGGTGCCGCCTGGAGTGCAGCAGTTAAAACAGCCCACTTTTGAAGTTTATGATGGTGATACACCTTCAGACGTCCGTCCGGTCGTCCGTAAGAACACCAATATCATCTTAACCAACCCGGATATGATCCATATCGGCATCTTGCCACACCATACCATCTGGCAGGATTTTTTCAGAAACCTGAAGTTCATCGTCATCGATGAAATGCACTCTTACCGGGGTGTATTCGGCTCCCATGTCGCCAACCTGCTGCGGCGCCTTCGGCGTGTCGCCCGGTTTTACGGCAGTGACCCTCAATTCATTCTCACATCGGCTACCATAGCAAACCCGGCCGCATTGGCTGAACGACTGGTCGAAGCACCAGTGAGCTTAATAGATAAAGATGGCGCTAACCACGGAGCACGGCATTTCTTGATCTACAATCCACCTGTAGTGGATCGCAACACTGGCCTGCGCAGGAGTTCAATCCTGGAAAGCGTCCAACTGGCGGCAGACCTTCTCGATTACGGCGTCCAATCCATTATTTTTTCTCGAACAAGGCGGTCGGTCGAGCTGGCATTAACCTATCTGCGATCCAAGAGCAGCGATCCGGATAATATTCACGGATATCGAAGCGGCTATCTACCGGCCGAACGGCGCGCGATCGAACGCGGGCTGAAAAATGGCGACATCCGTGCTGTGGTGGCAACGAATGCCCTTGAATTAGGGATCGACATTGGTGGCATGGACGCGGTGGTGATGATCGGTTATCCCGGAACCATCGCAGCTACCCGACAGGAAGCCGGACGGGCCGGGCGGAAGGCTGACAACTCGCTCGCGGTTTTGGTCGCTTCCGCCGATCCGCTCGACCAATTTCTAGCTCACCACCCTGAATATCTTTTCGAACAATCCCCCGAGCAGGCTTTGATCCAACCTGACCACCTGCTCATCGTGCTGAACCACATCCGCTGCGCTGCTTTCGAGTTACCGTTTAAGAACGGTAAGTCATTTGGCGCCATGCGTAAAGAGACTGTTGCGGAGTTTTTGCAGTTCCTTGAAGCTTCGGGGCTGCTCCATCAAAGCCGCGGCCAGTTTTATTGGATGGCTGACCAGTATCCTGCCAATGAGATCTCCTTGCGCAGCAGTTCACCGGGAACATTTCTATTGCAAGTGGAAAATGAAAACCAGAGGACAACGATTGGCCAGGTTGATGATCCCAGCGCTTACTGGATGGTGCATCCTCAAGCGATTTATTTTCATGAGGGCCAGCAGTACCTGGTCAAGGAGCTCGATATCCCCAAGAAAATCGCGCTCCTGGAGCAGTTCCATCTCGACTATTTCACCGAACCGCTAAAGGAAACAACGGTTGAGCAGAATTCGACCCTGAAGAAAGATCCAGTGCTTGGGGGGGGAAAGCATTTGGCGAATTGGTGGTGACGAGCCAGGTAACAGGTTTTAGAAGGATCAAATGGGCCACCCACGAAATCCTCAATTCGGGCAGCCTGGATCTGCCGCCCTCCCAACTTAACACCAGCGGCTATTGGCTCTGGTTGGATGAGGAAGCGGTCGAAAAGCTTCAATCAGAAGGATTATGGACCAACGCTCCCAACGATTATGGTCCAGGATGGCAGGAGTTAAGGAAACGCGTGCTTTTACGACGATCATAATCGTTGCCAGATATGCGGATCGCTGGGGCTTGAAAATAGCTTGCAAATCCATCACAAGCGACCCTTCCGAACATTCTCCTCGCCTGAAGCGGCTAACCAACTTGAAAACTTGATTACGCTGTGCCCAACTTGCCATCGCAAGGTCGAACAAGTTGTCAGGATCCGCAGTGGGTTGGCAGGAGCCGCATTCCTTCTGGGTAAACTGGCGCCGCTTTTCTTGATGTGTGACGAACACGATTTAGGCATCTCATCTGATCCACAATCGTCACTGGCAGAGGGCCAACCTGCGATTGTAATTTATGACAATATCCCCGGTGGAATCGGGTTGAGTGAGCATTTATATGATTTACATGCAGGACTGGTTGCACAGGCAATCGAAACCGTCACCCAATGTGATTGCTCGGATGGTTGTCCATCCTGTGTTGGACCGGCAGGTGAAAATGGCATGGGGGGAAAACGCGAGAACTCTGGCAATTTTTTCAATATTGAATGGGATCGCCCCCTTGAGTATAATGTCAACTAATGGATTCGTTATCTGACAAGCTCAAGGCATTGGGAGTTAAATTAGGCGCTCAGGAAATTTCGAGTCCGCCTCAACAGGCCAACTACCCAATTGATTCGGTATTGCCGGGAAAATTCTGGTCGACAATTTATGGGGATGTCTTTTACGCTGATGCGTTATATCCCAGCGACCACATCCAGGGTAACCAGGCCATCAGGATCAATCACCCTCTCGATATCCTGGCTGAATGGAGCCATCTCGTTAATTTGACGCATTCAGAACCGCAAGGTTTTGTTTTTCTGGACACCGAGACGACTGGTCTATCTGGTGGCACTGGAACCTATGCTTTCATGGTCGGCGTAGGCCGTTTCCAGGGAGATGAATTCCAACTCGTCCAATTTTTCTTACGAGATCCATCCGAAGAAAATGCGATGCTGGCAGCCATAGCTGAGTTCGTCTTACCATGCCAGGCATTGGTCACTTATAATGGCAAGTCTTTTGACGTCCCTTTACTCAATACCCGTTACACCTTGCAAGCGATCACTTCCCCTTTCCATGAGATTCCCCACCTCGATTTACTGCACCTGGCGCGTCGTTTGTGGCGTGACCGCCTTCCAAGCCGGACGCTCGGATACCTTGAAGCAAACATATTAGGGGCTATGCGCACCCAGGACGAAGTCCCTGGGTGGCTAATCCCACAATACTATTTTGACTACCTAAAGACGGGAGACGCCCGTCCATTGCAAGGGGTTTTCTACCACAATGCCATGGATATCCTCTCTTTGGCCGCACTTTTGAACCACACCAGCAACCTGCTGGCAAATCCGCTCGCTGTTTCCGATCTCCCCAGTCTGGATATGGTTGCCATGGGAAAACTCTACGAAGACCTGGGGTATCTCGATCATGCAATCACCCTGTACGAACAGGGGTTGGACCAGGGACTTCCAGAAGAATTCTATTGGAAAACAATCGAACGTTTTGCTGCTCTATATAAACGCTCTCGTACCTGGGAACCTGCTGTGACATTGTGGACAAAAGCTGCCAATCACGGCGAATTGTACGCATGCATCGAACTCGCCAAATATTATGAGCATCAAATACGCGATGCACAATCTGCCCTGGAATGGACTCGGACGGCCATCACTTTTCTGGATTCGAGCCACCTGCCACCATACCTGCGAAAATCATTACTCACCGATTTTGAACACCGGCTCAACCGGCTTTATTCGAAAATCGGTTAGCCCAATTTTTTCTTGACGTATGGGATCACCTGGTCAAGAGCTTCTGACAGGCGAGATGGATCCTTCCCCCCAGCCTGGGCCAGGGTAGGCTTACCTCCGCCGCTCCCTCCAAGAGGTTGGGCGATGATTCTGGCTAATTCTCCGGCATTTAATCCTCGCCTAACAAGACTGTCGGACATTGCCACTACAATCAAAGGGCGGCTATCAACAATACTGGATAGGACAACACAACCCTCTGGGTAGGCTTGCCTGAAACGGTCAGCCATCTGGCGCAGCGTGTCGGCATCTGCTCCTGGTAATGTCGTGGTAAGCACCGGGACCTCGGAAATTTTCGATACGTTTGCCAATTTCTGTTTAAACTCAGCTGCAACAATTTCCTGCCGCATTCGGACTAATTCTTTGCGAAGGCCCTCAAGATCACTAACCAGATTGCCGGCTTTGATCGGAGCCTCTTCCAGGGATGTCTCCAGTACCGAAGCAGTTTTCTTGAAATTCCTCATCCGGTGTTGCACCAGAGTGTAGGCTTCACGTCCAGTTACAGCTTCGATACGCCGGACACCTGCGGCCGCGCTACCTTCACTTGTGATGATAAACAAACCAATATTCCCAGTCTCATCAAGGTGTGTTCCACCACACAATTCATATGAAAAAACCGACCCGTCTCCAATGGTAATGGTGCGAACATTCTCCCCATATTTCTCGCCAAACAACGCGGTTGCCCCTTCGGAGATCGCCTCTTGCAGTAATTTTTCCTTCTTTTTTACTGGAAAATTCGCCAGGACTGCCTCATTTACTCCCTTTTCAATTCGTTCAAGCTCCGCATCTGAGATCGACGAGGGATGGTTGAAATCGAAGCGCAAATGGTCAGGCGCCACCAGCGACCCGGCTTGAAGCGCATGCGGGCCTAAAACCTGGTGTAAAACCGAATGGAGCAGATGGGTTGCAGTATGATTACGCATAATATCCTGCCGCCTTCGGACGTCGACGCTGGCGCAGGCTATTTGTCCGGTCTCAGGCTTTCCACGGACCACCTTTCCGGCATGCACGATGATCCCGGCAGCAGGTTTTCGCACATCGGTCACATTAATCTCCCAATCGGACCCACCGGTCGATCGAATTGTGCCAGTGTCTGATACCTGCCCGCCCAATTCGACGTAAAAACAAGTCCTCGGAAGGATGACCTCGACCAAATCTCCCGGTGCAGCTGCTTCTACCTGGATACCTTCCTTGACGATAGCCAGGATAGGTCCTTCAATTTGAAAAGATTGATAAGGGTCGTACTCCACGCCACTGGTGTCCAGATCTCCCTGGGTGACGAGGGTTGCGAAGATAGACCGATAAATATCGACATCTTCTCCCCCCATGATCCCGAAGGCTTTCCCGGCACCAGAAGCCGTTTTGTGGCTTTCCATAGCAGCTCTGAAACCACTTTCGTCAATCCCAAAGCCTTCCTCTCTGGCAATATCACGCGTAATTTCAAATGGTAGGCCCAGGGTTGCATACAGGTCGAACGTCTGCTGACCTGATACTACTTTTTCTCCGGTCAATTTCAATCCGGTTAACAACTCCTGTAATTTTGACAGGCCGCTCTCGATCGTCCGTTTGAAGCGCACTTCTTCACGGTTGAGATTGTCTACGATAACAGCTGAATAGCGCTGCAGCTCTGGATAGGCATCTCCGTAGTTCGCAATAACAGTTTCAGCGACCTGCGCCAGGAAAGGTTGGTTCAATCCAATCTTGGTTCCAAAGCGAGCCGCACGACGGATGATCATACGGCAGACGTAATTCCGACCGGTGTTTCCTGGAACAACCCCATCAGCAATCAAAAAAGCCGCCGCACGAGTATGGTCTGCAATCACGCGATATGGTGTCAGGTTCGCTTCGCGTTCTTCAATAGTTTGTCCTGAAATCCGTTGAACGGTATCCATCAAGGGGGATAGTAAATCGGTCGCATAGTTTGAATTTACCCCTTGAATAACCGAGACGATCCGCTCGAGCCCCATGCCGGTATCAACGTGCCTGGCTGGGAGAGGCTCAAGGTGAGTTGGCGCCAGGCGATTGTATTGGATAAATACCAGGTTCCACAGCTCTAAGAAGCGGGGACAGTCACCATTCACGCGACAGGTGTGGCCTGGCTCGTTTTTACGGTTGCAATATTCTTCGCCGCGATCGAGATGGATTTCACTGCATGGTCCACACGGACCGATTTCTGCCATTTCCCAGAAATTTTCTTTCCTTCCGAAGAAAAGGACATGGTCCGGTTGCATTCCCGGCTGTATCCGCCAATTTTGAGCAGCTTCTTCATCTGACGGGATATCTCCCTTGTCATCCTTGAAACAGGTTGCCCACAACCGGTCACCTGGTAAACCCCAAACCTGGGTGAGTAGCTCCCATGCCCAGGAAATGGCTTCTTTTTTATAATAATCACCGAACGACCAGTTGCCAAGCATCTCGAAAAAAGTATGGTGAGTATTATCCCGGCCAACGTCATCCAGGTCATTATGTTTGCCGGCAACGCGCATACATTTTTGAGAATTCACTGCCCGGCTATAAGGCCGGCGGTCGGTTCCCAGGAATACGTCTTTAAATTGAACCATACCGGCATTCGTGAATAGAAGTGTTTGATCTCCACCTGGGACCAAAGAAGATGAAGGCACAAACGTATGACCTTTGCTTACGAAGAAATCGATAAAAGATTTACGGATGCTGGCTCCGGAAAAATATTTTCCCATCTAAACTCCTCATAATTTGCCAAAGTATTTTGGCAAAAGCGTTTGAATTATACCTTACTCATAATGTCTCGGTCTTCTTGCATTTTCAAGGGAATGCTTTAGAATTGTAGCCTATACCGTCCTGGATTAAATCATGAATGTAAATAAAAGATTGTTATATCTCACGGTCTTCATCGCAGGAATGACGTCGTTGATGGTCGAGTTATCGGCGTCACGTTTGTTAGGAAATACCTTTGGAACCAGCAACCTGGTTTGGGCTTGCATTATCGGTTTAATTTTAATTTACCTGACCCTGGGGTATTTTATTGGGGGACGATTAGCCGACAAACATCCTTCTCCGCGGTTTTTCTACACAATTCTGGCGTGGGCATCATTGGCAGTTGGATTGGTCCCGGTGCTTTCGCGGCCGGTGTTGCAGATTTCGGCGAATGCATTCGACCAACTCCAACTGGCTGTGTTGTTCGGTTCATTTGTCACCGTAGTGGTGCTGTTCATCATACCGGTGACACTTCTGGGTACTGCTTCGCCTTTTGCCATCCGGTTGGCAATTGTCGATACTGCCCAAGCCGGTGTTGTTTCAGGCCGGATCTACGCCGTTTCTACTCTGGGATCGTTCGTCGGGACTTTCTTGCCTGTTTTAGTCTTGATCCCCACAATTGGAACGTACCAAACCTTTATCGTCAGCAGCGCAATTCTCATGGCGGTGGCTTTATTCGGATTATTCCAGACTGGCAGATTGAAAGGCGTTCTTAATTATGCCTGGATGCCGGTTATCCTGGTCCTCTTGTCGATATTTGGTATGCGCGGACCCGAAAAATTAACTTCGGGGATGATTTACGAAACCGAATCCGCTTATAACTACATCCAGGTGCTTCAGTCGGGAGATTATCGTTTCCTCAGGCTGAACGATGGGCAAGGCGTTCATTCGGTCTATAACCCAAACGTGCTTAATTATTATGGGCCATGGGAACAAGTGCTGGTAGGATCTTTCTTCAATAAACCACCCTTTGGCATATCTCAGGTAAATAGCATGGCAATTATCGGCCTGGCTACTGGCACCACTGCCAGGCAAGCTACTGCAGTATTCGGCCCTATTCCAATCGACGGATTCGAAATCGACCCTAAAATCATCCAGGTCGGTCGCGAATTCTTTGATATGAACGAGCCAAACTTGAATGCCATCGCCCAGGATGGACGCTGGGGATTGGCGCATAGCTCGAAAAAATACCAGGTTATCAGCATAGACGCCTATCGACCGCCTTACATCCCCTGGCACATGACAACTGTCGAATTCTTTTCATTGGTCAGCTCGCACCTTAGCGACGATGGAGTCATGGTCATCAATGTTGGTCGAGGTCCATCTGACCGGCGTTTAATCAATGATCTAGGCACTACGATTTCAGCTATTTTCCCGTCGATTTACGTCGTTGACGTACCCGATTCATTCAACTCGATTATTTTTGCTACCAAACGACCTACCATAGCTCAGAATTTGGTCCAAAACTACGTGGCTCTGAATAATCAAGAAAATACTCCCAAATTACTGCTCGAGTTGATGCAGATTGCTATCGCTAATCTCCAACCTACCCCTCCTAAAACCATCGTTTTTACAGATGACAAAGCACCGATCGAATGGGTTACCAATAATATGTTATTGAATTTCATATTTTCCGGAGATGTGGATACACTAAAATGAAAACTATAGAAAACGTCATTCGAAAATTCTTCTTGATCGTGGTTGCCATCCTCGTCCCATTTATATTAATCATGTCTTCGGTTCGCCTTTTAATGAACCCTTTCTACCTACAAATTGAATATCGCATGCCAGGGTTTCCGGTGGATAGCTATGGTTTTAATTTGCAAGATCGTTTAAAGTGGGGGACGATTTCACTTGATTATCTTTTGAATAATTCGGGAATTTCTTTTCTCGCTGACCAGACATTCGCTGACGGAACGCCTATCTATAACGAAAGAGAGCTTAGCCACCTGGTTGACGTCAAAAATGTAGTCCAAGCTCTTCTGCGGGATTGGATTATTGCCATCATCGTGTTATTGATCATTGGATTATTAAGCTGGCGCTTGAAGTGGTGGCCTGATATCAAGAAAGGTCTCTCGATTGGGGGGTGGGCTACGATTGGGTTGATCATTTTAATCATGCTATTCGTTGTCACCAGTTTCAATTCGTTTTTTACCGATTTCCACGAGTTATTTTTCAGCGCCAATAGCTGGATATTCTTGTACTCAGATACCTTGATCCGCCTGTTTCCATTACGATTTTGGCAGGATGGGTTTATCTATATCGGATTATTTTGTGTCGTTGGAGGATTTCTGCTGGGGTGGTTTCTCAGAGCGAAACCTGGAAAATAAAAACCAGCCCGGTGGGATGCCGCCGGGCTGGTTACCTTTACCAATCATTACCTGATTGCAGGGGGGTTCTCTTTGTTCATTGACGGATCGAAGATTTGGAAGTTATCCATATTGAAGACGACCTGGACCCGATCTCCAATTGAGAAGCGAGTGCGGGGGTCGACCCGAGCGACGTAACTGTTATTCCCTGAGATCAGGTACAGGAATATTTCGTTGCCCATGAGCTCGGTCACGTCAACTTTGGTCTCGACCGGTTCGGCACTGATTTCCGAAGGGGCGAAAGCCGGGTTATGAATATCCTCGGGCCGGATGCCAAAAATGACCTCTTTCCCGGCAAGAGGCATGTAGGTATTTACCTTTTTTTCGGGGACTTTGACCGTGAAGTCCCCGGCATCGACGAAGAGCTTTCCATCGTCCCTCTTCAGATGAGCTGGGAAGAAATTCATGGCTGGAGAACCAATAAATCCAGCCACAAACAAATTCGCCGGATGATCATACAGGGTTTGAGGTGTGTCCAACTGCTGCAAGACGCCTTTATTCATCACTGCGATCCGGGTCGCCATTGTCATGGCTTCAGTCTGGTCGTGGGTAACATAAATGAATGTGGTGGATAATCGCTGGTGCAGCTTACTGATTTCAGCTCTGGTTTGGACCCTGAGCTTGGCATCCAGGTTTGAGAGTGGTTCATCGAACAAGAATACCTTAGGTTCACGGACGATAGCACGACCTACGGCAACACGCTGGCGTTGGCCGCCGGACAATTCGCGTGGTTTTCTCTTGAGCAATTGCTCGATGCCCAGGATCTGGGCAGCTTCTTCGACCCGCCGCTGGATATCATTCTTGGGTACTTTTCGCAGTTTCAGTCCGAATGCCATATTGTCGAAAACCGACATGTGAGGATAAAGTGCATAAGACTGGAATACCATTGCAATATCCCGGTCTTTCGGTGCAACATCATTGACAGTTTGTTTGGCAATCATTACTTTGCCCTGACTAACTTCTTCTAGCCCCGCCAGACAGCGTAAGGCGGTCGTCTTACCGCAGCCAGATGGGCCAACCAGAACAATAAATTCCTTATCCTCGACTTCAATATTCAGGTCATTTAATGCTGTGAAATCACCAAATTTTTTCCATACATGTTCGTAAGTTACACTAGCCATTTTATCCTCCATTTCTTGACGAATATAGTGAATAAATTATAAGGCACCTGTGTGAAAAATACAATTAGTTTTGTACATGAAAAACAAAAGGTATTGAGAGATTTTTCTAATCCCGACTTAAATGCATACAAAATTTAACCTTTTATGAACCGCAAGGGTAGACAATCACCCCCTTGCGGAAAAAGTGACGTTCCCTTAGAATGAAATCATGCCTGAAGATATAACACCTATCCGCCAACAATATCTTGAGATAAAACGGAAATATCCTGAGGCCATCCTTTTTTTTCGCCTGGGCGATTTTTACGAAACATTCGATCAGGATGCGGAAATCGCTTCACGCGAATTGGATATCGTTCTAACCTCCAGGCCGGTTTCTAAGGGTGTGCGCGTTCCTATGGCTGGAATTCCATATCACGCCGTTGAGAATTACCTATCACGATTAATAAATAATGGATTTCACGTAGCAATTTGCGAACAGATGGGAGAACAGCCGGTCAAGGGACTATTCCCCCGTGAGGTTGTCCGGGTTGTAACACCCGGCACCATTGTCGAACCCGGCCTGCTTCCTACGGATACAAACAACTACCTTGCTTCAATCGTCTGTGGAGACGAGACAGCCGGAATTGCATACGCCGACATAACGACCGGAGAGTTCATGGCAACAGAGGTAATTGGAGCTGACCCCACCTCTCTACTGCGAACCGAATTAATCCGCTTACATCCGGCCGAAACCCTTTATCCCGAAACACTGTCTTTACCCAACGCGCTTCCAGGTCGATTAACCAGATGGGCTGATTGGCATTTTGAACCTGGCCGTTGCCAGGAAATACTCCTGTCTCAATTTGGAGTATCGACATTGGATGGCTTTGGACTCCATAACCTGCCTCTGGCAGTTAGAGCAGCCGGAGCGATTATTCAATATTTGAAAGAAACCCAACCCGCTGCACTCAAGCTGTTAAATGGCCTCAGTTCTTACAATCTAAGTGATTTTATGGCACTAGATGCGACCACCCGGCGAAATCTAGAACTGACAGAGACAATCCGCAGTGGAAGCATCCAGGGCTCCTTGTTGGGAGTAGTAGATAAAACAGTGACCCCGATGGGTAAGCGACTCATTCGCCATTGGGTGAGCAAACCCTTGATCGACCTGATAGAAATTAATCAGCGTTTAGATGCAGTGGAATATCTGGTGAAGAATGGTATGTTGCGGTCTGAATTTCGCGCCGCATTGAAATCCTTCACCGACTTAGAACGGCTGACGAATAGGATTATCAGCGAGCATGCTTTACCCAAAGACCTGGTTATCGGCCGCAACAACTTGCGCTGTCTCCCGTCGTTAAGAAATCTTTTTCAAGACGAAGATACGCCTCTTTCTAAAACACATGCTCGTCTCCACCCCTGCGCCGAAGAACTCGACTTGCTGGAAACCGCCATTGCCAATGATCCCCCTGCCACATTGCAAAACACTGGGGTAATCAGGCCAGGATTTTCTGCAGAACTTGACGGTGTGAATGAAGCATCCAAGCATGCCCGTGATTGGATTGCAAATCTCGAATCGGTAGAACGAGAACGAACCGGTATAAAGAACCTGAAAGTCGGATATAACAAAGTCTTTGGTTATTTTATCGAAATCACCAGGTCAAATTCAACCCAGGCGCCGGCTGATTACATCCGTAAGCAAACACTGGTCAATGCTGAACGGTTCATCACTCCAGAGATGAAAGAATACGAGGCACTGGTACTTAATGCTGAAGAGCGCATTCGTGAAATCGAAGGCCGCCTTTTCCGAGAAATATGTGCTCGACTAGCCAAATCCAGCCAACAGTTGTTAAGTACTGCCAGGGCTTTGGCCTATTTAGACGTCGTCGCATCGCTTTCAGAAGTGGCTGTGCTAGGAGGGTATACACGCCCGGTTTTGGTGGAAGACCCCGGTATCGAAATCCACGAAGGACGGCATCCAGTGGTAGAACATACCTTGAACGGCAATCGCTTCGTACCCAATGATGCAATCTTTGAATCAGGAGAAATTATCAGGGTCATCACCGGCCCAAATATGAGTGGAAAAAGCACTTTTCTGCGCCAGGTAGCATTAATCGTTTTGATGGCTCAAATGGGGAGCTTTATCCCGGCTGCTAGAGCTAAAATAGGGATGGTCGACCGGATATTTACTCGCATCGGCGCACAGGATGAAATCCACGCGGGGCAATCCACGTTCATGGTCGAAATGATCGAAACCGCTAATATTCTCCACCACGCCAGCTCCAAAAGTTTGCTGGTGCTGGATGAAATCGGGCGCGGTACGAGCACGTATGACGGCCTGTCAATTGCCTGGTCAGTGATCGAATATATCCACAACCATCCGCGCTTGCGCGCCCACACTTTGTTTGCCACCCATTATCACGAACTGACGCAACTATCGAACTTGCTGCCGGGAGTACGGAATTATAATGTTGCAGTCAGCGAAGCAGATGGCAAGGTAATATTCTTACACAAAATCATACCGGGTGGCACTGATCGCTCTTATGGAATCCATGTGGCTCAATTAGCCGGTCTTCCTCGGCCGGTCATCCAAAGAGCCGGGGAAATTCTGCAGCAGCTGGAGTTATCATCTGGTCACGCGGTGCAACAAAACCAGATGATCCCTCAACAGCTTACTTTCTTTCCCGAAACCAATCCATTGGTTGACGAATTAAAAAAGCTGGATATCAACGCGCTCTCACCAATAGAGGCGCTGAATAAACTTTATGAATGGCAGCGGATGTTTACTGAGGAACATCTTTAAATTATAGGTAAAGGAAGAAAACAATGGAAAAACTGGATCAGATGAATTGCGAACAGCTTAACCAAAATTCAATTGCATTATCAGAGGATCAAATCCGCCAATATATAAACCGGATCCCCCAATGGGAAAGACTTACGGTTGATGGTTTGCCCCAATTAAAGCATAGCTTCAAATTCAAGGACTTTTCTGAGGCTCTGACCTTTACAAACAAAATCGGAAAAATCGCGAATGAGCAAGACCATCATCCGGTGATCGTCACTGAATGGGGAAAAGTGACAGTTGCGTGGTGGACCCATAAAGTTAAGGGACTGCATTTAAATGATTTCATCATGGCAGCTAAAACCGATCGACTATACGAAGGATAAATCCAAAACAGGTAAGCGATGTCAGGTTCCGTCCCAGAAAACCAGGCAGCCGAAGGACATGATTTATCTTATTCTTTACCTGCCATGATCTATCTATTTCAACCATAGACCGCTTAATGGCAGTATTGATACATAAAGCGTATCACCCGATACGATATATTCACCTTCGCCCAACAAGTCGTGTACGATTAACCCATCTTGCCAACCCAAAGATGATACAGGCAGACGTAACGACCGCCGGGTTGAGCTTGTGTTCAGAGCCACCACAACATTTTCATCCCCAAGGCTTCTTGAAAAAGCAAAACATCCACGAGCATCATTGACGAGTAACCGCTTGAAATTACCCCTTCTCAGTGCAGGAATCCTCTTGCGCAATAGGACAAGCTTTTGGACGAAAGATCTTAACTCGTTATTCCAATTTTGTAGGTCCCAAGGGAATGTTCGCCGGTTATCAGGGTCTTTGCCCCCTGGCAGGCCAATCTCATCTCCATAATAAATTGACGGAACACCTGGATAAGCGAATTGAAATAAAAACGCGATTTGAACCTTTTTCAGATCTTCGCCCAAGATATTCCAAATTCTTTCTGTATCGTGAGAGCCCAAAATGTTATACATGGCGTATGCGTTTTCGTGCGGATATAGCTTGACTATTTTTTCTACCTGATCGGCAAATTGCGACGCCGGTAAACTGCCAGTAATGAATTTGATCAGCTTATCTCGAACCGGATAATTCATCAAGCCATCGAAATGGGTATGGTTGGCCCAACGAGGGTCGGCCTCCCAAATTTCTCCGACAAGGTAAGCATCCCGGTTAATCGAAACCACAGTCTCACGGAACTCAGCCCAAAAAGCGTCATCGTCGATCTCGTTAGGTACATCCAGCCGCCAACCATCTGCTCCCAATTCAATCCAATAACGAGCGACACTCAAGAGGTAATCTCTGACCTGCTGGGTTTGGGTATTGAATTTAGGTAAACTTTTCAATTTCCACCAACCTGTAAAATCGGTGGCATCCCCTGGTAAATATGCTTCTACCGGGAAATGATTGACATGGAACCAATCCCGGTAAGGTGATTGGTCCTGGTTTTCAAGGATATCGTTAAAAGCAAAAAAACCACGCCCGCAGTGGTTAAACACACCATCCAGGATGACATGAATATCATTTCGATGGACAACCTCGATCAACGCTTTAAAATCCTCAAGGTCACCGAGTTTTGGATCTATTTGAAAATAGTCAATGGTATTGTAACGGTGAGTAGAGGTCGATAGAAATATTGGATTAAGATAGATCGCATTGATGCCAAGGTCAAGGAGATAATCAAGATTTTGAATGATTCCACGTAAATCGCCCCCATGAAATCCACGTACGGTCGGCTTTGCATCCCAAGGACGAACGTTAACTGGATCGGTGCGAGAATCCCCATTGGCGAAACGGTCTGGAAAAATCTGATAGAAGATGCTATCCTGAACCCAATACGGAACGGTCATTAAACCTCCTATAATTATTAAACAAATAGACGGCCGCTCCGACCGACCAATCTAAAAAGCATGTTTTTTAACCGCCCAAATTGGCGCCGATGAATTTCCCAATTCCAAAGGTAACCCCTGCGGCTACCAACCCAAAAACGACCTGGCGTAAACCAGCTTGAAGCGCATTCCGCCCGGTTAGCAAAGTAATCATCGCTCCGATTAAGAACATCCCTACCCCACTAACGACCAGGCTAACAATAATTGCATTTGTACCGCTAAGAAATATAAAGGGGAAAAGCGGGATGATCGCTCCAACTGCAAATAATAAAAACGAGGTAATGCTCGCTTCCCAAGCAGACCCGCCCAATTCATCAGGATCGACGCCTAATTCTTCTCGAGCCAGTGTATCCAACGTGGTCGTTGAATCAGACATGATCTTTTCAGCCAGGAGACGAGCTGCTTCAGGCGGCAATCCCTTTGCCTGATAGATCAAAGCGAGCTCTTCCATCTCTTCTTCTGGCGCTGTGGATATTTCCATAGCTTCAATGTTGATCTGGTGTTGGTATAATTCCCGGGCGCTTTGCACGGACAACCACTCACCTAAAGCCATTGAAAATGCCCCTGCTAGCAGCCCCGCAATGCCGGTTATCAGGATCGATTTATTAGAAAGAGCGGCGCCTGCCACTCCCATTACCAGGCTTAAATTGGACAGCAAACCATCATTAGCTCCTAATACAGCCGCCCTGAGAGCATTCCCACCGCCTGCCTTATGACGGCCCTCTAACTTTGCCAGAGCGCTGCCTTCCATTCCACCCTGGTTCTTTTTGAAGATGGTCTTTAGCAAACGTTCGTGAGATCGTTCTTGATCCGCCATGTTTGTGCCCTTAGCCTCAGTTTGGTTATCGTAACCTGCGCTGCCCTTTTGTTCTCTTCCGACCATGGTCGGAAGCACAAAGGCAGAGCCGAAGCGCTTGGCCAGTAAGCTCAAGATTCGTGAACGCCAGCTTGGGGTTTTCGATATCGATTCAACCCCACCCTCCTTGAGCTTTTCTTCCCAAAAGTCAGCGTGCTCCTCCTCGACATCGGCCAATTTATTATAGACCTCAGATAATTGAGGCTGTTTTTCAATGGCTGCGATAGTCCGGTATAACGCGGCGCTGTCGATCTCATCCTGGTAATTTTCCTGGAATCTTTTTAAAGCTGGTTTCTCTGGCATTCAACCTCCCATCCATAATTATGCATTCAGCCAACCACGAGCGCCTCTAAGAAAGACATCGCCCGTCATTGGTTTCTTTCCAGCAGATTGAACTACATCCAGAACCAACAATCCGTGTAATGAACCGAAAGCTGGAAAATGATCGATTACATACCTTTGCCCGGATATGGCATTCACATCAAGCAATGGATGCGCATTTAATACTTTTAACGTTTCTCCCCGCCAGTAGGCAAACGCGCCCGGCCAGGGGTTATAGGCTCGCACCTGCCTCCCAAGATAATCAGCGGGATTTGAAAAGTTTAGAAGTCCATCTTCTTTTTTCAACATTGGCGCTCTAGTAGCCAATGATTCAGTTTGAGGTTTGGGAAGAACGCTGCCAGAGATATAACCAGGAAGGGTTTCGATTAACAGATCAGCGCCCAGGTACGATAAACGCCCGCTTAACTCACCCGCAGTCTCCCCAGGTTTGACGAGAAGCGACCGTTGGCTTAATACTGGTCCGGTATCCACCCCAACGTCCATGCGCATAATTGTGACCCCCGCCTCAACGTCGCCATTGAGAATTGTTGCCTGAATAGGTGCTGCCCCTCGCCAGCGAGGGAGCAGCGAAGCATGGACATTGATACAAGCAAATTCCGGCAATTCCAAGACATCAGCTCGTAAAATCTGGCCGAATGCAGCAACCACAATCAAATCAGGGCGGAAAGATTGCAGCCACGCCATTGCTTCAGGCTCTCGCAGGCGCTTGGGCTGGATTACCGGGAGTCCGCGGGAAATTGCCAATTCTTTGACCGGTGGTGAGGTCAGGACCTTCCCTCTACCGGCGGGCTTATCCGGTTGAGTGATAACCCCTGACACAAGATAGTGATCTGTTAATGCATTTAAGATTGGGAGGGCAAAATCTGGAGACCCCATGAAAACGATATTAAATCCCATACCACAAATTTTAACACATCTCTTTTTGACAAAACGTAAAATACACTTGCGTTTTTAGTAAAAACCTGTAAAATGATCATTAAGCATTTCTCATATTCAATTCATCGCGTTTAAAGGAGAATAACATGGCTAATCAAGTGAATCCGATGACATCCACAGATGCAACCAGTGACGACAAATTATGGGCGTTATTATCATATGTGATTTGGATTATTATCCCAATCGTAGTTCTATTGATGGAAGATAAGAAAGATCGTCCATTTATCAAAGCGCATGCTTATCAAGCTTTGGCATGGGCAGTCGTCTCCACCATCGTAACAATTATCACCAGTTTCTTCATCATTGGAATTTGCGTTGGCCCGTTATGCTGGCTCGTTTCAATTTATTGGGGTATTCAGGCTTATCAGGGAAAATACGTCAACATTCCTGTAATCACAAACTTTGTCAAGACCCAAGGTTGGGCATAATTTAATCAGGCATGGGATCTTCCCCGTACTCTACCCAGACAGGTGAAAAACCTGGTAAATTCCAGGCCATCTCGATCATGATGCTGGTCAACGGCATCCTGAACATCCTTTACGGTCTGGGTTTGACGGGTGCAATCGTACTCGGAACGCTGGGTATCGGATTGTTATGCAGCCCTTTCACCATCTTGCCATCGATTCTAGGCATTTTTGAGATCATCATGGCAACCAAACTGCTGGCAAATCCAGTGAGGAATCCAGGCAACATTCAGGTGATTGCGATACTTGAAATTGTCGCAATCATTACCGGTGCTTTCATCTCCCTGGTTGTCGGAATACTAAACCTGGTATTTCTGAGTGATGGGGAAGTCAAGAATTATTTAGACAAATTGCCTGTATGAGTTTTTACCAAATAAATAAAAGCGGGATGAAAGTTATCCCGCTCTTTTTTGTTTGTCTTCCGCTTTTGTGTGAAATTCCGCAATTGCGGTAAAATTAAATGGAAAATTAAAGGAAAAATTTAAGGTATGGAATTGAAAGAAGGCGAAATTGTAATGTATGGGACGCTCTGGTGTGGTGATACCCGCCGGGCAAAAGCATACCTGGACAAGAAAGAAATCCCTTATCGATTTATTGATATCGATAGAGATAGGGAGGCGCGAGCCTTTGTCGAAAAAGTCAACCATGGATACCGCAGTGTTCCTACGATCATTTTCCCCGACAGCAGTATGTTGGTTGAACCCTCAGAGGCCGTCCTCGCAAACAAGTGTAACGAATTTATAAAAATTAGCCCATGAAGATCAACCGGAAGATTTATTACCCTTTTTCTGCCGGTTGACTAAAACCCCAATCCCGGCAAGCAGCAAGATCACTGCACGCCATCCTAATAAAAGAACTGTAACCCCGGTCAGTAATCCGAAAGCAATCAGAAGCATGCTGATTGCGCTTGTTTCTTTTTCAAGAATGATTGGATTGGTCGTCACCAATCTCTTTTTCAATAAGTTGATGAATTGCGGGTCAGGAGAAACAGGATGAAGAGAGGTCTGTAAATGACCCTCCAGCGAGAGCAATAATTTATCAGGTTGTGTTTTCGATACTCTCATCTTTTAGTCCTCCAATCCAATTTCATGTGTGCTTGAGTTTCTTTCACTCGTTTTCAATCGATCCATATCCATCTCTCAGTTCAAGCAATGTGCGGTGGTAAAAACTTTAACCGCGCCTTCACTCCTGCCCATAATGATCCCAATATCCGAATTTGATAAACCTTCTACAAACTTGAGGATAATCAGTTGCTGGCGATCATCGCTCAACGATCGAATTTTTGATAGTAAACCCTCGACTTCTTGGTTGTGGACAAGAGTTGTTTCAGGCGCTGACCCTTTATGAGGCAGGAGGTTAATGTCCTCAAGAGGGACTTCCTGCCGTCGATTGTTATCGCGGTGCCAATTTGCTACCAGGTTATGAGCAATTCGATATAACCAGGCCGAAAATGGAACGCCCATATTCCGATAGTTGCCAATATGATTGATCGCCCGGTAGAACACCCTGGCAGTCAAGTCTTCAGCATCAAACGAATTACCTGTGCGATAGTATATATAGTTGTAAATCCGGTTCACATATTTCTCGTAAATGACGCCGAATGCTTCCGGATCCCCTTTAGCTGCTAAAACGAGTGTTTCTTCATCGCCAGGCTCTGGCACAATGTTTCCTCATCAACGGGTCACTTAATCTAACCCCGGTTATTTTGTTACGTTACTTTACAAATAATAACGCATGATAGGGCGGGTTGGGGATCTGCGAAGAACCTCGATAAACCCCACCTGGGAATAAGAAGACATCAAACCTGTATAATACATACACCAGCACCCACAACAAGCACCTTTGGGGCCAAACAGAGTTTCAACATCCGGCCAACGGTCAGAGATCAGTGGAGCAAAGTGCAAATTTTCAGGAGTATTGCGGTTCGCCATACCTTCACGACGCTTTTTTGATATTCCTCACAGGTAATTAATTTGAAAACGTTGTTTTTTCAATTTTATGAATTATAGCGGAAAAGTAGTTTTCTACGCGAATGGTAAATAAAGTGAGTCATTTCCAGCCCAGGTGGATACATGAAAATTGTCTAACAATTGACCAGTTGGCTTGACCCAAACATCAGCAAGGACTAAAATAGAAATTAGTAGTGAAAGTTCGAGAATTCACGATAGCCGGCATAGGAACATTTGAATATTTCTGACCGGTAACCAGCAAGGAGATTGAATGAGTGATTTTATCTTTCGAGGCACGCTGGCGGAGTTGGATCCTGAGGTTTATGAACTTGCCCAACTGGAATCGGAACGCCAATACCGTAAGCTGATCCTAATCCCGAGTGAAAGCGCCGCCCCAATGGCTGTTCGGGAAGCATTAGGATCAGCTTTTCATAATATTTACGCTGAAGGGTATCCTGATGAGGATACTCGCTCGTTGAGCGAAGCCGAGATTTTAAATTACCCGGATCGGTTGACATATTTTCGCCGCTATAGCGATCCTCGTTATTATAAAGGTGTCGAATATGCCGATATCGTTGAAGCATTAGCTCGGAGACGGTGTGCCGAGCTTTTCGCAGGTAACGGAATTCCCGTTGAAGATCTTCATGTCAATGTTCAACCTTTATCAGGAGCACCTGCCAATAACGCCGTTTACACAGGCCTATTGAATCCTGGCGATACCATCATGGGCATGAACTTGCTCCACGGAGGTCACCTGACCCACGGCTCTTCGGTGAACCGTTCCGGAAAACTCTACAATGCCGTCCATTATGGCGTTTCGCCAGTAACTGAAAAAATTGATTACGATGAAGTTGAGGCGATCGCCAGATCTGAAAAGCCAAAGATCATTATTGCAGGTTTTTCGTCTTATCCCTGGGTGCCGGATTGGGCTCGTTTTCGCCAAATTGCTGATGCAGTCGGTGCGAGCCTGGTGGCGGATATCTCTCATTTAGCCGGGCTGGTAGCCAGCGGAGTGATCGCCTCTCCCATCGGACACGCTCACGTCGTAACCTTCACAACCCATAAAACATTCTGCGGTCCACGTGGAGCGTGCATCGTTACCAACGATTCTGCGCTTGGCAGGAAATTAGACCGCGCCGTTTTTCCTGGCGAACAAGGAGGCCCGCATGTCAATGTATTTGCGGCGATGGCGCTCGCCTTTAAACTTGCCAGGAGTGAGCGCTTTAAAGACCTACAAAGCCAGATCCTCAAAAATTGTAGCGTTTTCACCGGACAATTAAAAAAACGTGGGTTTCACATTCCATTCGCCGGTACTGATACCCATATGATGAACCTCGATTGTAAATCGATCGTTTCGTCAGAAAATGTCACGCTCTCTGGCGACCAGGCTGCTCGCATCCTCGATATCGCTGGACTCGTCGTAAACCGCAATACCATCCCAGGCGATAAAACGTCAGCCAAAGCATCCGGCATTCGCATGGGGACCCCCTGGCTCACCCAGCGCGGTTTTAAAGAAGGTGATTTCATAAGAGTTGCCGATATTATTGCTGATTTGATGAAGGCAACCACTCCTTACGAGGTAGAAACCGCCAAGGGACTGGCTCAAAGAGCCAAGGTTGACTTCGCGGCATTAGAAGATGCTCGCCTAAAGGTGAGAGAGATGGTCCGTGCGCTGCCGGCAGATAACCAACATAGTTCGCACGGCTATCCGCACTTCTATTATCTTGATGATACCTTCAAACAAAAAGATTCGATGTCATGCCTGGAGCTTTCCGGTCGAAATATTCGCCAATTTACAAATTACGTTTTTTCGAGCGCGGTCGAGAATTTAAAAGCCGGTCAAAGCCAGGCAACGAGCGTCGATTGTTCTGGAAACAAGGTTAAGGGCATAATAACCTGTGTTTCACCCTCAACCTTCCGTTTGAGCGTACCCGCCGGCAAAGCTGGATTAGTGGCAACCTGGTTGCGGGATATGTCGGATGGGTATATCGGTTTTGATGGGGACGTCACCCGCCGCATCCCTGGACCAATTATTGTTGCCGAATCCGAACATGCTCCGGATATAAAACCCGAAGGTAAATCTATCTCCAGCATAAAACCTTATTATGTGGGTATTCAAGCCCAAACCGAAGAACCGTGCCGGAAATTTAGCTGGATAGAGATCGAGAAACCTTTACAAAAAACCACTCTGCATGAAACCCACCGGCGCCTGGGAGCGAAAATGGTACCATTTGCGGGCTGGGAGATGCCTGTTTGGTATTCCTCGGTCGTCGAAGAACACCTTGCTACCCGGCAGGCAGCGGGCCTTTTCGATGTATCGCACATGGGTGTCTACCAGGCTGAGGGACCCGATGCAGGGGTTTTCCTCGATAGCGTCTGTGGTAATGATATCTGCAGCCTTCAATCCGGTGAAGTCCTGCTACACCCATTTCCTTGATCCAGATGCAAACGTGATCGACGATTCTATCGTATACCGCCGGTCGGAGAATGCTTTCTTGATCGTCGTGAATGCCTCTAATGACGACAAGGATTGGGCCTGGCTGAATTTGGTTCGTGAAGGTAAAGTCATGGTCGATACCATTCGGCCTTGGGTTCAGGCATTTGGTAAAAATGTAATCCTGCGAAATTTGCGTGACAAAAACGAAGGTCAAGACCAGCGGGTCGACATTGCCCTGCAAGGCCCACGTTCACGGGATATATTACTGGGTCTTGGATGTGATGCAAAAACACGCAAGAAGGTCACTGCGCTTAAACGCACAGAGTTGTGCGAGGCGATAATCGGCGATTTCGACCTCGTGGTTTCCCGCACCGGATACACCGGCGAGAAAATGGCCTTTGAGTTGTTTGTCCATCCCGACCAGGCTACAACTCTTTGGAATGCTCTATTGGCAGTTGGGACCCCACTCGGCATGAAACCCTGTGGATTAGGCGCTCGCGATTCACTAAGGACTGAAGCCGGCCTCCCGCTTTATGGTCACGAAATGGGCGGCGAGCTCAACCTGGGTGTTTCAGAAGCCGGCTTCGGATCATATGTCAAGGTGTATAAGCCCTGGTTCATCGGTAGGCAAACTTACATCGAAAGGGAAGCAGCCAGAACCAGCGTGGTTGCCCGCTTCCGGTTTGCCGAGAAAGGTGTGCGAATGGCTCATCTAGGTGATCCTGTCCTCGATAAGAAAGGTCAGATGGTCGGTAAAGTGACCAGCTGCGCTATCGACAGCGAAGGATACCTGACCGGGCAAGTTTATATCGAAAAGAAACTCGCGGTTGAAGGCACTAATATCATGATTTATCAAGGCTCACCCCGCTCGGTCGGAAAAAATCCAATCGACCTGAACTTGGGCGATCGCCTCACACTACCTGTACCGGCTGTTATCATCAGCCGGTTCCCAAAGTAAAGTCAGTGAAGAATTCAAATTTGCGGATGCGTTGCATCCGCAAATTTGTCTAATACATAAATTTTAAAATCTTGTTTTATTGGAGGTTGAATGAATACACCATGGGACTATCGTTATGCACAACGAACCCAAAAAATGAGCAGTTCGGCGATCAGGGAGCTCCTTAAGCTTGTCGAACAGCCCGATGTGATTTCTTTTGCTGGTGGTTTGCCTGCACCAGATGTTTTCCCCTACCGAGAGATCGAACAAGCCTGCTCTCGAGTGCTCACACAAACCGGGTCATTGGGCCCGTTATCCCTCCAATATGGCTCATCAGAAGGTTATTTACCGTTAAGAGAAATGATCGCCCGTCACACAGCCAGATTTGGCATCGAGGTAAATCCAGATAATATATTAATCACTTCTGGGTCTCAACAAGCGCTTGATTTATTAGGTAAAATCTTTATTAATAGGGGTGACCGCATTTTAGTTGAATCTCCAACTTATATGGGCGCCCTTCAAGCCTGGAATGCATATGGCGCCGAATACGTTACGGTGCCATCAGATGATGATGGGATGGATACTGACGCGCTGGAAGAAGCTCTCCGCATCGGCCCTAAATTCATTTACGTGTTACCCAATTTCCAAAACCCGACAGGGGTTACACTGTCGCTTGAACGCCGCAAGAAACTGGTCGAAATGGCCGATCGATTTGGCATACCCATCATCGAAGATGATCCATACGGTCAATTGAGGTATGAAGGGGAGCACTTATCATCTGTTGTTGTGCTGGATGGTCATCTCAGAGCTAACCACGATGCCTGCTATCGCGGCAATGTCATTTATCTCAGCACCTTTTCAAAAATATTAGCTCCCGGCCTGCGCCTAGGGTGGGTTATCGCCCCTCCCGAGGTTATCCGCAAGCTGGTGCTTGCGAAACAAGGAGCGGATTTACATACAGCAACTTTCAATCAGGTCGTCACCCACGAAGTGGGGAAAGGTGGTTTCCTGGACCATCACATCTACCATATTTGCGAAACATATTCAGAGCGGCGCGATGCTATGTTAGCAGCTTTGGAGAAATACATGCCATCCGGTGTCAGGTGGACCCATCCTCAAGGTGGTCTTTTCCTTTGGGTCACACTTCCCGAAGACTTCAATACGGAGGAGATTTTCCCGATAGCTGTAGCCAGAAAAGTAGCCTTCGTACCAGGTCGTTCATTTCACCCCAGACCGGATACTGGCTTAAATACGATACGGTTAAATTTCTCGTACTGCAAACCCGATGTGATTGAAGAAGGTATCGCCAGGTTAGCTGGAGTTTTTGAAGACGTCATTACTTCCAACCTGAAGCAGCCTGTTTAACCCTGCCAGATTTTAAAATTACGCAGGATCGATCCGCCTACAAATTCACGCAGGATCGAATTATCGGGGATCAATCCAGCGTCGACAGGTAAGAACCAGTCCAAAAAAGCTAAAAGACGTTTAGCTTCAATATATTCTTGCGTGCCATAGGGGACCTGCCGAAGCAAAGGCTCTACGACGGGTTTGAGTGCTGAAAGCTCATAAACCAAGGCAGAGTTAAACATCACGTCGGCATTTTCCTGAAAAGGAAATATGTGCCGTTTTTCTCCGCGCCGAACAGAATCCCACCGTTGAATGGTTTGCTGAGCAGAATATCCGCGTTCGTGGGCGTCTCGTACGATCCGCCGAAGTTCTCGCGTATCTGTTGTTGAAATCCGGTTGTGTTTATCCAGGTTTAGTTGGGTGAGGCAAGACACGTAGATCCTAAAGGTTTGCTCTTTTGGGAAAGAAGGAATCAAATCGGGATTTAAGCCATGGATTCCTTCCAAAATGACGATTTGATCTGATCCTAACTGAACAATATCACCTGGCTCAGACCGCCCGGTCACAAAATCGTAATGTGGTAATTGCACCTTTAGTCCAGAAGTAATATTTTTCAAATCGGCGTTCAACTTAGGCCTATCCAGGGCATCTATAGACTCATAGTCAAGCTGTCCATTTTCACCAATCGGGGTTTTTTCTCTTTCGACAAAATAATTGTCCATCTCCAAAGCAAAAGGTGAGATTCCCGAAGCTAATAATTGAACGACCAATCGCCTTGAGAAAGTTGTCTTACCTGAGGAAGACGGCCCAGAAATCAACACCACCCTGATTTGATTACGCCGAGCTGCGATTTGCTCGGCAATATTGGACACTTGTTGTTCGTGTAATGCTTCAGAAACCAGAATTATCTCCTGGATGCGGTTCCCGCGGATGGCATCATTTAACGCGCCTACGCTGCTGATCCCCAGATGGTCAAGCCAATCGCCATATTGGCGAAAAGCGCTTAATAACTGGGGGTACTCGGGCATGGGTAATAGTGCTGTCGGAGAATGGCGCCGAGGATACCTGAGAACGAAACCTTCGCCCATCTGCATCAGCCCGAACCATTTCAGGTAGCCGGTGGAGGGCACCATATACCCGTGGTAATAATCTTCGTGCCCCTGGAGCTTATATAAAACCAGGTTGTCTTTCTGGCGATATGCCAGCAATCGGACTTTATCACTATGGCCTTTACTTTGAAAATATGAAATTGCCTCGGATAATGGAACCTGCGTCCGCTCAAAAGGCAAATCAGCAGTAATTAGCGCCTTCATGTGAGTTTCTAATCTGACCAACTCATCTTTTGTTAGCGGTGGCCGTCCGAGAACCTGACAGAAGAATCCGCCAGAAGAAACTGAGTGGTCGATAGTTAAATCGGCCTTGGGAAAAAGGTCTTCAAAAGCTGCTTCAAGGAGGAAGGTGATCGATCGCCGGTAAATTCTAGCGCCATCCGAATCCGCCATGGTGACCGGCCGCACCTTCATGTCAATCTCAATGGGAAAAGTCAATTCCCGTAAGTCTCCATTGACCACTGCGCCGATTATGGGAGGATTTTCCCATTCAGGTAATTTTCTCAAGAACGCGCCCACCGGCGCATATCTAGGTCCTGATAAAATGCGGCCATCAGGAAGGTAGATTTCAACTCTGGGATTGGGAATGTCGGTGATGCTGATATCTGTTATGGATTCCATATACACTTATGTATACACCTTATGTGTGTTTTATCGGAGCGAGACCAATTGTATCATCCTATTGAAAACAACAAGCTGAAAGGTAATCTCAATCGAAATTTACGGCTTTCGGCAATGGAATCTATTATCCAAAACCCAATCCGCGTTCCTTCAAGGAGATAAACTTACCACCCCCAACAACGAGATGGTCGAGAACCTCGATATCCAATAATTTCCCCGCCTGAACAATCGCTCGGGTCAAATTAATATCATCTGGACTTGGCGTTGGATCTCCGCTCGGATGGTTATGAAGAACGATGATTGAGGCTATATTCCTGCGGATGGCGCTTTTAAATACTTCTCCCACCCTTACCATAGAAGCGTTCAGTGATCCCCGGTACAGTTTATCGATGTGTGCCAGGCGATTGCGCGTGTCGAGCAGCATAATCCATAATTCCTCCTGCTCGAGGGCGCTCATTTCGTACTTGACCAGACTGCCAGCATCACCCGGGCTGTGAATAGATGGGCGTTCGTCAGGTGCTTCAATACTCAGCCTTTTACCTAATTCAATCGCGGCTTTAACCTGGGCGGCTTTTGCGGGGCCAATACCTGATTGGTTGCATAACTCTTCAAATGAAGCTCTGTGAATGCCTGCCAACCCCTTGAACTCAGAAATCAGGCGTTGTCCAACCTGGACCGCGTTTTCTCCATGCACTCCCACTCGAAGCAAAATGGCCAACAACTCTGGATTGCTTAATGCCTGGGCGCCTAATTTTTCTAACCGTTCTCTCGGGCGATCGTTTTCGGACAGATCCCTGATTCGGTACGATGGCGCCCTATCGGTCATCTTAAATCCATCTTCATTTCTCGAATATCTAGAATTTCTTCGACGAAAGGCAAGATAGCCGATTTTACTGTTTTCATCGCAAGGTTGCTTATCTTGATCGTCATAATTTTATTTTCGACCTTATCGCTTAGAAAAGATCCGAGGGCAAGGATATTTCCTCCAGCATCCAGGATTGCGCCCGTAAGCTCGTGCAGTTTACCTGGCTTATCTGAGATAAGCACAGTAATTCTTACACCTTCATCTCGTGCAGCGAATAACTCCAGGAAAATCTTGAAAAGGTCTGTCTCGGTGATCATCCCTACAATTTCATCACCTCTAAGAACCGGAAGCGCACCGATGTTATTATCAGCCATGATCCGAGCTGCTTCTTCAACAGGAGTATCCTCCGTAACTGATATGATCGAGTAGGTCATGACTCGCTCAACTGTTATTTTACTTATTAAATAATTCAATTCCCAAACGCTAAGCGATGTGGCCTCCGATGGAGAAGCGTTCAATAAATCTTTTTCTGAAACCATACCAATTAAACGCCCACGGCGATCAATAACCGGAAACCGCCTTACCTTTTCCTTGCGCATGAGTACCAATGCTTCTTAAATTGGTACATCCGGCTTGATTGTTATCGCCGGCTTTGACATCCGTTCTCCCACCAGCATTTGACACCTCCAATTTGGCTTTTTTGATACAGTACCCTCATTTTATATATGTTCGATTTATCACGCAAGCATTTTACAAATCTCGACTTTGGGTTCGCGAATTTCCGAGTGTTATAATAAAATTAAAACCATCTGTGGTGAGGATAAGATATTGCCAACCACAATCGTTATTCCTGCCAGATTTGAAAATTTAAAAAAAATATGTGATTTTGTCGACAATTTCGCAATTAAAGCAGGATTCGACGAAGTTGCCAGATACAGTATTCAAACGGCGGTGGACGAAGCCTGTTCGAATATAATCGACCATGCTTATGGGGGCGAAGATTTGGGTGACATCGAATGTATGTGTAAAGTTGACCCAACCCATATCGAGATAAAATTGACCGACCATGGACATGCGTTTGATCCAGGAATGGTAATAGCGCCTGATTTAACCAGCCCAATTGACTTCCGAAAAGAACGAGGGCTTGGTCTATATTTTATGCGTAAGATGATGGATGAAATCCATTTTGATTTTTCAAGTGAGTCTGAAAATATTCTGACCATGGTCAAGTATAAGGAAATAGTATCTTGAGCGCTAAACTTGGGTCAGAAAATTGCTATGACTGGATGGAGATCCTCAAGCTTAGTGAGCAATTGGGATCTCAAACATCATTAACCTCTCAACAGGCTCTCATCACTTCAACGGTTGAGAGATTGACAGCGAGCAAAGCAAATTTATGGTTATCTTTTGACGCCTTCCATCTTCCTGGTTCGGATGATCCTGAAATATTCTTCTCGCCTACGAACGACCTGATCAAGCAAGTATTAGCCTCTAGGAAAACAATCAAGATTGGAGCAAGCCCAGCATCAGCGTCTCCTGAAGCGGATGTTATCGCCATACCGCTGATTTCTCAGGACAGCCTCATTGGAGTCTTACGGATCGAAAGACCTCCCAGCCGCCCTTTCGATGAAAATGATCTGCAATTTCTGGAGGCGCTGGCGTCACATTCCGCAGCCTCGATGCAAATCAGCCAGCAAATTGCGATTAAGAACTGGCGCTTCGAACAACTCGCCCTCGTCCGCTCCGTAAGTTTTCAAATTGCAAATGTCCTAAACCTGGATGAACTAGCAAGAAGAGTCACCCGGTTGATTCTCCACACTTTTCAATTTTATTATGTTGCCATTATTACTATCGAAAAGAATCAGGATATTTTAAATTTTCGAGCCAGCGCCAGGTTCATCACTGAAAAAGATTCGGATTACCTCCCACAAGGGTTTTTAGTTCATTTAGGCGAAGGAATCGTAGGTTACGTCGCCCAGACCGGGGAAGAGCTGATTGCCTCCGATGTTAAGCAAGAACCACATTTTCGCTACGTCGATAGCCTGCCGGAAACCCAATCAGAAATAGTGCTCCCCTTAAAAATCGAAAAACAGATCCTGGGTGTTCTCGACGTGCAAAGTAACCGGTTGGATGCATTTCACGATATGGATATCATGGTTCTCAGGGCACTTGCCGACAACATTGCCTTGGCTATTGAGGGGGCTCGATTGTATGGCACAGCTCAAAGAAGGGCAGATCAAATATCGACCGTCGTCGAAGTAAGCCGTGCCATCACGTCCATTCTCGATCTGGAGAAATTGCTACACGAAGTCGTCAATTTAATTCATATAAGATTTGGGTACCCTTTCGTACACCTGTTTACTATCAATTTGGTTCAACGCAAAATATTGTTTCAAGCAGGGAGCGGATTGAGAAGCGAATCGATGAAGGCGATGGGAGTTTCTTACGACCTGGATAACCCTCAAGGAATCATCCCTTGGGTCGCCAGAAATGGGCAATCTGTTTTAGCAAATGACGTTGGCCAGGATGAGCGATATCGCCCGTCATTATTATCAGCAGGAGAAACTAACTCAGAGCTAACCCTGCCCCTCATCTTTGGCGATGATATTTTGGGAGTACTTGATATCCAGAGCAATGAGCGGAATGCTTTCGACAAAGATGACCTTTCTCTTTTTGAAGCATTATCTGCCAATATCGCTATTTCCTTACGAAATGCCACTCTTTATCACACTGAAAGTTGGCGCCACGAGATCTCAGAAAGCTTGCGAGATGTAGCCAGCTTAATTTCAACAAACATCGTTCTCGAACAAGTACTTGATTTCATCCTAACAGAATTGGAAAATCATTTGCCTTGCGACGCTGCCGCGATCTGGCTGCTGGACGAGGTTATAAAAAATGAAGATGAGCAGCCGGACAAGCATTACCATCTCGCGTCGGTGCATGGGTGTGATCGAGAAATGGTCGAAAAGGTTCAAGATACATCTGAAGATTTCGACGCCTGGTTCTCGCGAATCAGCCAGGAAGAGGGACCACTTATCCGTTCGATTGGTGATCCCATCGAACCATTGGGATTGGCGATGGCATTTCCAGTGGATTATTCTTCAATTGCAGTTGTCCTCCGAGCGAATGGGCATATCGTTGGAATACTCACCCTGGCTCATGAGACCAAAGGCCAATACGACAGTAAATCAAGCGAAATGACGGTTACGATTGCTGCATACGCAGCGATCGCTATTGAGAATAATCGCTTATATTCGTCAGCTCAAGAGCAGGCCTGGATCTCAACACTACTCCTACAGGTGACAGAAGCCTCACAATCGCTGACCACGATCGACGACCTGATCCAGGCTATCGTACGACTGACTGCCCTTTTAGCCGGGATAAAAGGGTGTTCGATCTTTTTATGGGACGATATCGAGAATGAGTTTAGCTTGAAAACCGTTTATGGCAAGGTCCAGGCGCATCACCTGCATATTGGATCTGCTCCATTCCCTGCCCAGAAAGTGCCAGCTTTCGAGCGCCTCGTCAATGAGCATAATGCAGTCATCATCACCGATCCCGTCCATGACCTGTCTATTCCGCAAAGCGAAATGACTTCATTTGATGATTCGTTTTTCGTTCTTTTGCCGCTCGAGACCAGGCAGTATTTCTTGGGGGCTTTCTTGTTGACTTACGACCTCGCCAATTTTAACCCAACCAATTCACCCAATCGTGAAGAAGAACAATTAACAATTATTCAAGGCATCATCCAGCAAACTGCGGTTGCAATCGAGAATATCCGCTTGCTCGAAGCCAGACAAGAAGAAGCATACGTAACAGCCGTAATGCTTCAAGTTGCACAATCTATTGCCAGTTCAAACAACCTCGACGATATACTTGAATCGATTGTGAATATCATGCCCATTTTAATCGGCATCGATATGTGTGTGATTTACCTGTTCAACGAAGAAAAAAACCGTTTCGAAATTGCCTATGTCCATTCAGGTTCAACCAGCGTTGACGAGCAAATTCGAATGAATTCATATTTACCAGGAGAATTTCCTATATTGGATACAGTCTGGCAATCAGAAAAGTCGATTTTCGTCAACTTTGAAGCAGACGGCCTTTCTCCAGATGACTGGAAACACATTCCAGTTCTTGATGAATTTCAAGACATTGATAAAGTCTTGACCAGGCGCTCAGCGGTCATCATGGGTTTTTCTTTAGCAGTTAAAGATGATCAATATGGAATTCTTTTAGCCGCCGAAACCAGCACTGAGCAAAAATTCAGGCAAAAAAGAGCTGAAATCATCTCAAGCATCGCCCAACAAGCATCCATTGCCATCCAGAATGACCGTCTGCAAAAAGAAATGGTTGGAAGAGAACGGCTAGAGAGAGAAATTCAACTGGCTCGAGAAATCCAACGAACTTTTTTGCCTGCAATGCTGCCTGATTTATCTGGTTGGGAGCTGGATGTGAGCTGGCGGCCTGCCCGCCAGGTCGGCGGCGATTTTTATGATTTTTTTGAGCTGCCTGACATGCACCTGGGTTTGGTCATCGCTGATGTCTCTGATAAAGGCATGCCGGCTGCTTTATATATGGCAGTCACTCGAACACTCATCCGCTCGACAATTCCTGATAATAAATCGCCAGCACGGGTTCTGGAACATGTCAATGACTTATTATTAATCAATTCTCAGAATGGGTTATTTGTGACTGCGTTTTATGCTGTTCTCGATCTCGTAAATGGCGATCTGGTGTATGCCAGTGCTGGTCATAACCAACCTTTATTTCGAAATGGACATAGTGGGAAGGTCGAACGATTGGCGCGTGGAGGCGCAGCATTAGGAGCACTCGGCAGTCCCATCCAACTTCGAGACCATCACAAAGTAATAAATCCGGATGATTCAGTGGTTTTCTTTACCGATGGGGCTACCGAAGCGTTTTCTCCTCAAGGTGAATTTTTTGGTGAAGAACGGCTGCGAAGAACCGTTGAAGACGCTGCAGGTCTTACTTCACGCCAATTGATTGAAGCAATCGATACGAGCTTAGGCGATTTTTTACAAGATGAACCCCCTGGAGATGATACCACGCTCATGGTTATTCATCGTATGGCTCCAATGGATAAAGATTGATGCGATTCGAACGCTATTGGCGCGTAACAACGAATTAGCACGAAATTCCCCCAATCAAAATTTTTAAACCTATTGACAAATAGACTTCATTTGTTGTACTATGTGCAGAATTATATTTAAATCGAAATATAAAAAACCGCGATAATTGACAGCTACCCTGATGTATAAGCTGGGTCTGGTAATAAGAATACTCCCCAGAACGTATACAAATGCAGGAAATATAAGGAAAGATCATCCAGTTGGTTTTTATTAAGGAGGTGATCGCTGGAGATAGATTAAGTGTATCTCAACAGTTCATCTTGAATTAAAACGACAACATTTTTTTAAGGAGAAGAAAGATGAAACCTCGTAATATTTTGTATGTAATTGTATTAGCTGCCCTAATTCTAGCAAGCTGCACGCCAGCTGCTGCGACGACGGCACCGACCACTGCTTCATCGACCACGGCCCCTTCTACCGGTGAACCTGCAGTGTGTGGCACAGACACTTACGGATGTGCAAAAATAGAGCCCGGCCAAACCGTCAAGATTGGTATGGGTGGCCCAATGACTGGCGACAATGCATCCTTCGGTATCGATATATCCCAAGGCGGCCAAATTGCCATCAATGATGCTGGCGACGTGCAGGGTTGGAAATTCGAATTGGTTGCCCAGGACGATGGCGGTACTGCTGAAGGTGGAGCCGCTGTTGCCAATAAGTTCGTCACCGATCAGACTATGGTAGCAATTGCAGGTCACATCTTCTCAGGTGCGACCGCGGCTGCGATGCCGATCTACGAAAAATACGGACTACCGATGCTTTCGCCATCGGCAACGAATCCTCCCCTTACCCAATCGGGCTCAAAAGTCTTTAACCGAATAGCTTTCACCGATGCAACCCAGGGACAATTTGCTGCTGCATATCTTTACAATAAGCTCAGCATAAAAGATTTAGCAATCCTGCACGATGGATCTGCCTACGGCAAAGGATTAGCAGAGGTTGTACAGACCGAATTTGCAAAACTCGGCGGTAATGTCACTTCATTCGATGCAATTACACCTGGTGAGGCTGATTACACTGCTGTCTTGTCAAAAGCTGCCGCTAACAAGCCCCAGGCTCTTTACTTCGGTGGTTACATCGGTGATGCAGTCGTTCTTGCTAACCAGATGTCACAATCCGGCCTGACCAATACTATCTTCTTCGGTTGCGATGGCACCTACGGCGCTGATTTTATTAATCGGGCTGGTAAAAATGCTGAAGGCGCTTACGCTGTATCCTTGACCCCGCCTGACTCAGCTGCCAAAACCGCATTCGATGCAGCCTATAAGACTGCCTTCGGCAAGGATCCCGGAGTACTCTCCCCATATACCTGGAACGGCTATGACGTTGTAGCGGCTCTGGTTTCTGTCATCAAGACCGTAGCGGTCAAAGGTGACGATGGAAACCTCTACATTCCACGTGGCGCCCTGGTTACTGCTGTCCGCAGCCTTAAAGATTATCACGGGCTCACCGGCACCTTCACTTGTGATGCAACCGGCGAATGCAACTCCTCTGGCCCTATCTTCTACATGGTAAAAGATGGCAAGTGGGTACCTGCTCCGTAAAATTATAATCAGTCGGTAGAATTTTTTTGGGAACAAAGGTTGGAGCGGAATCTAGTAAGCTTCAACCTTTGTCCCTGCATTATAATTGCTATCTAGCATGTTTTTTAAAGTAATATTAAGGATTGCAGTTCACCGCATTTCGTTGGTTTGAGGACTGTCGAAGTTACCCAAATTATGGCCCTTCTCCGAAAAATTTTTCTTCAATCTTCGCTTCCAACGGGTAAGATCATCCGTTGGATATTGGGGATCATTGTTTCGCTTTATCTTGTCTGGCGTTTAATCGAAGTCATTTTAATTGAGAAACCCTACGGGCCAGACACCTGGTTGCGTTTTGCTATCTCAGGTTTGATTGTTGGGGGGTTATATTCCCTGATCGCCATTGGTTATACCCTGGTGTACGGAATCCTCCAAATGATCAACTTTGCTCATGGCGATGTCATGATGATCGGCAGTTTCGGTGGATATTTTGTGTTTGAAGCTCTCAAAGCAATCCCTGCCCCAGGGTCAGCTGAAACCGGCCTCAATTTATTAAATTATCAACCAGTCCTTTCAGTTATTCTGGCATTTATCGTTGGCATGGCAGTTTCAGCTCTCGCCGGATATTATCTTGAGAAAATCGCTTATCGTCCATTGAGAAGTGCGCCCCGCCTCATTCCTTTGATCAGCGCGATTGGGGCTTCGATCTTTTTAGAAAATGCCTTTCAGCTTTTATTTGGCCCTCAAAAAAGGATTTATACCAATCCAGATTTCCTCGAAAGAGGAGTTGGATGGTATATCAATATCGGTGGCAGCCAGGTAGTAGTCACGTATACCGGCGCATTGACATTTGCTCTCTCCGTCTTGTTAATGGTTGGCCTTTATCTGCTCGTTCAGAAAACGAGATTAGGCCGATCGATGCGAGCTGTTTCACAAGATAAGAAAACAGCATCGCTTATGGGCATTGACGTGGATAACGTTATCAGCAAGACCTTTATCATCAGCGGCGCCCTGGCTGGTGCTGCAGGTGTGATGTTCGGTATCCATACCTACGGCTTCAATTATTATGTGGGCTTCCTTCCCGGCATCAAAGCATTTACTGCTGCGGTGGTTGGAGGAATCGGCAATATTCCAGGAGCTATGGTCGGCGGCCTTCTATTGGGGGTGATTGAATCGATGGGACCATCCGCTCTGGGCCTCGATCTTCAATTAAGCGACGTAATAGCTTTCACTATACTTATCCTGGTGCTCATATTCCGTCCCTCAGGAATTCTTGGGAGAAGTCTTATCGCAGGAGAAAGTATGATAGCAAAATCCTTACGTTATGGTGTTAACACCGGTATCACTTTCTCTGTTGTTTTGGTTTTTATGATTTTGATCGGCTTCACCGTCACCGGAGCGGCCTTAGTGTCAAAGGCTTTGGGAACCCCGATCGCCCAAAGTGCACTCCCAGAAGTCATCGATTTTGTTATATTCCTGATTATCATCGGCCTCCTGGGTGGGATCACTGCCGCACGCCGGGAAAATGCATCGTACCTGGCCGCCACGGTTTCGGGATTATCGATGGGCATCATCAGTGGAATCCTCACCGGTATCGTCGCTTATATTCTCGGGACCGTTTATGCGAATGGCATAGACCTGAGGACTTATTTGAGTGAAGTTTCACCTGAAGATATTCGCTTTCTTAATTTCGACCTGGGACCAGCAACAGGTTCGTTGGTACTCCTCGGCATTTTATCCGCAAGTGGGGCAATTGGTGGGTTGATTGCCAAGGGGTTCAAGAGCGAAAGTCGAAAAACAGCCACTAAAAAAGCTGGCCTGCTTTGGAAATCAGTAAAAAACCAGACCTTCGTCCAAAAAGTGACCACGAATAAATGGGTGCGCTATACCGTATTTGGACTGATCCTGATCGGTTTAGGCCTTTTGCCCACCCAATGGGGTTCGTATTGGAATTACGTCATGGGCACAGTCGGCATATATGTGATCCTGGGCCTGGGCCTGAATATCATTGTCGGCTTATCCGGTCAACTGGTGCTGGGGTTTGTCGCTTACTTTGCAGTCGGTGCTTATGCATTGGCGCTCTTGAATGCACCCCAACCTCACAACTTGATGTGGGGATTCTGGATTGGACTGGTCGTAGCCATAGTCCTGTCAGCGATCGCTGGCATTTTGACCGGTCTACCAATTTTAAATTTACGCGGCGATTACCTGGCGATTGTGACTTTGGGTTTTGGCGAGATCATCCGGATTCTCTTAAAGAGTGATGCAATGACATCCATGACGGGAGGGCCTCGCGGGGTCTTGAACATATCCGGCCCGGTCATATTTGGCTACCAGTTTTCTTCCGATGTCGATTTTATGTACCTGATCTTGATCGGTATTTTGATAACCATTTTTATTACCCAACGCATCCAGAATTCGAATACAGGCCGGTCGTGGATTTCTATTCGCGAGGATGAAACCGTGGCTAAAGCAACCGGCGTAGATACATTCCGCTCAAAGTTGTTGGCCCTGGCTTTAGGTGCAGCCTTTGCGGGAATTGGCGGCGCTTTATTCGCAGCACGCAGCCAATCAACCGGCCCGGATGATTATGGTTTGATGGTTTCAATCAACGTTTTGTGCCTGGTCATTGTCGGTGGTATGGGAAGTATTCCGGGAATTATCCTCGGGTCATTCGTCCTCAAAGGTTTGCCCGAATTGTTGCGAGAGCTGGACAATTATCGCTTACTGGTTTTTGGCGCTTTATTGATCGCCATGATGATCATTCGCCCGGAAGGAATCTGGCCTCCAAAACGCAGGACTTATGAAAAATATAAGACCGAAGAGAACGCAGTCGGGGAGCAAGGCCCAGCTGATATTCCGCCTAAGCAAACAGAAAGTCTATCAACAAGTGAAGGGGAACAACTATGACGACCCTTCTCGAAGCGGCTCAAGTTAGCAAATTCTTCGGAGGATTGATCGCAGTAAATAAAGTCGATCTGGTCGTTCCCGAACATACCATTGCCAGCATTATTGGTCCCAACGGGGCTGGGAAAACGACCTTGTTCAATTGCATTTCCGGGTTTTACATGCCCGAAAAGGGAAAGATATTCTTCGAAGAGAAGCCAATCAACGGCCTGCCAACAAATCAAATCGCTAATCGAGGAATCTCACGTACTTATCAGAATATTCGCCTGTTCGCTAACATGACGGCTATCGAGAATATCATGGTCGGGCAAACTCCCCACCTGAAAGCCTCCTGGCTGGATGCAGTGGTTCACTCTCACCGCTTTCAAAAAGAAGAAAATTTAGCCGTTGAAGAAAGCCGTCGATTGTTAAAATTCGTTGGCCTTTCAGGATTAGGTGATAACTTGGCGTTAAACCTCCCTTATGGCGCTCAACGGCGGTTGGAAATCGCCAGGGCTTTGGCGAACAAGCCAACCTTGTTATTATTAGACGAACCAACAGCAGGTATGAACCCTTTGGAAACAGAGGTCATGACCCGTTTTATCCAGCGCTTGCGCGACGAATTAGGGATCACCATCGTTTTGATCGAACATGATATGCGCGTTGTTATGGGAATTTCTGACCAAATTACCGTATTGGATTATGGCGTGAAAATCGCTGAAGGTAATCCGAAAGAGATACAATCGAATCCCCGCGTTATCGAAGCTTATCTCGGCCCTGGTGCAGCGGCATTATCCGAGAAATACCAACACCAGAGGCAGCAGTCTGATGCTAACGATTAAAGATTTACACGTATATTATGGGGCAATCCACGCTTTGAAAGGTATCGATTTTCACATCGAGACTGGAGAAATCGTTGCATTAATTGGTGCAAACGGCGCCGGTAAGTCGACCACTTTGAATGCTATTTCAGGTATTCAGCAGGCGCGTTCTGGCATGATCCTGCTTCAAGATGAGGATATCACCCATCTACCTCCGCAAAATATCGTTCGTAAAGGGATCATCCAGGTTCCAGAAGGACGAAAAATTTTTGCCACATTAACGGTCATGGAAAATCTGGAAATGGGTGCTTTCACAGTAAATGACCGGGTCCAATTCCAGAAAGACCTTGAATCAATTTATGCCAGGTTCCCGCGCTTGAAAGAACGGATCCATCAACTGGGTGGGACACTCTCTGGCGGTGAGCAGCAAATGCTTGCGATTGCGCGCGGTTTAATGGCGCATCCCAAGTTGTTACTACTAGATGAGCCTTCGATGGGATTAGCACCGATACTGGTCGAACAAATCTTTGATATTATCGAAGATATTAATCACCAGGGAACAAGCATCCTGCTGGTCGAACAAAATGCCCAAATGGCATTGTCTATTTCACAGCGCGCTTACGTATTGGAAACCGGGCGTATCGTCCTGGAAGGATCCTCCAGTGAAATTATAGAAAACCCCCAAGTTCGAGCGGCATATTTGGGGATTTGAATCCACATTAAATCTTAAGCAAAAAAACTGGAATGATCGGATCGCATTCCAGTTTTTTTTCACCAATTCCTGGTAACCGTTGTCAATTATAATAGGTTGAATTTGACGGCTGGGCAAAGCTGAATGTTTTTCGGTCTCTAAGAAAATCGGTTATTAAAGGGAAATATTCGGATTAATGAACTGGCTAATAGCATCCATCTTGATAATCGTCGTTGGCACCAACCTGATCCTTTTTTCGAATCTAATTTATTTTCGCCGTTTGGATCAATTCCCTCAAACCAAAAAAAAGCCAAAAATTTCGGTCCTGCTGCCAGCTCGTGATGAACAAAAAAATATAGAAGCATGTGTCATATCACTTCTTCACCAGGATTATCCCAATTTTGAAGTTATCGTCCTGGACGATGAATCAAGCGACGAAACCCCCAATATTCTGAACAGGCTCGCGGCTGAAAATAAGAAGCTCAAAACGATTAAAGGAAAGCCGTTACCACATGGATGGATGGGGAAAAATTGGGCTTGCTACCAATTATCGTTGAAAGCGACCGGAGAATATTTACTATTTACTGACGCAGATACCATCCATCACTCCAAGACCTTACAAGAAGGGATTTCAGCAATCCTGGCCCAAGAGGCAGACTTGCTGACAGCAATTCCGTATGAAAGGCTCGAGAGCTTCGGTGAAAAATTATTACTCCCATACATATTCTTTAGCGCCCTGGCCCTAATGCCCATCGGACTGGCTCATCGTTGGCGATTTTCTTCGATGTGTTTTGCGATAGGCCAATTCATGTTATTCAAAAAAAGCGCTTATTTTCATATTGGAGGGCATAAAGCTATTCACAATATCCTTATGGAAGACCTCACCTTGGGGCGAAGGATAAAAACAGCAGGACTGCGATGGCGAATGGTTGACGGGGGCCGGCGAATACAATGCAGAATGTATGACGGCTTCAAGGAAACCTGGCATGGCTTGACCAGGTTTATGTACCTGGGATATGAAAATCACATTGTTAACCTTCTGTTTGTTTGGCTCTTCACCGGGGTACTGTTCCTCACCCCGGTCATATTAATCATTATGTATCTGTCGGGGTTTGCATTGTCGCCTGCAGAGGTCATTGCAGATCTGGTCGCGATAGGTTTAACCCTTTTCCTTTGGGCTGCTTCTTATATCAGATTACGATTCCCAGGTGTGCTCGCTATCTTATATCCATTTACTTTTATAATGAATTTCATTGTGACGATTTATTCGATGATCTCTACCCGGTCGGGCCAGACCACCTGGAAAGGTCGTAACATCCTGAAACCCGACCCGGGTACTAATCGATAAGCCTTCTATTTGGCCTGTTGGCTGGTTTCTTCCATGCTATAATTTAAAAGAGCAAATTATGGTCTTTGATCCAATTGTATTGAAAAACATCCTCATGGGCTTGACAGGGTTTGCAGCAGCATTTGCTGCAGCCCTCTGGTTAAGCCTGATCATCTGGACTTACCGGGATATCAAACAGAGAGCCCGCGATAATTTTGCCCGCATCCTGGCTGTATTAATTGTGGCTGTATTATTTCTGCCAGGCATCATCATCTATTTTATTCTGCGCCCCAGAAAGACGCTTGAAGAAGAATATCAACACACCCTGGAAGAAGAAGCATTATTGCAATCCATTGAAGAAAATCCGCTTTGTCCAGGATGCGGCAGACATATAAAAGAAGATTGGATCATCTGCCCAAATTGTTTAACGAAATTAAGGAAGGCATGTCACCAATGCAATAGGTTAATGGAGCTTTCGTGGAACTTGTGCCCGTATTGTGGAACTCCAACTCCTGGAATGCGACGGGATAATTTGACTATGGACGATGCGCTTCGTTCTTTACCGATCGAGCCTGTCGAACCTGCGGAATCATGATTTACAATATTTCCAGGAACTTGTTCATCCTACTACAGGTATAATTAACCATGCTAAGTCTTAACCTTTTAGAAGCTATAGATTACCTCGTTATCGGTCATATCACTCAAGATTTAACAAAACAAGGCTGGCGGTTAGGAGGCACTGCGTCGTACGCGGCCTTAACAGCCAGGGCTATCGGTTTACGGACGGGTATTATTACTGCCATCAAGCCGGATGTCGCTTTAGATGCACTCGAAGGCATTCAAATATATTCACTGCCGGTCGACAAGACCACGACCTTTAATAACGTTATCACCGACGAAGGTAGAATTCAATACCTTTACGAAATCGCTCCAAACCTCGATATCACCTTCATTCCTGAGATCTGGAGAAATACACCAATCGTTCATCTTGGTCCAGTAGCCCAAGAAGTAGAACCAAACCTGGTGCGATATTTTCCAGATTTATTTTTGGGCATTTCTCCTCAAGGTTGGCTCAGGCAATGGGATAAAGATGGAAAAGTTTTTGCAGGCGAATGGCCCGAAAGCAGCTTTGTACTAGAGAAAGCTTCTGCAGCCGTCTTAAGCATCGAAGACGTCGATGGTGATGAGAGACGCATCGAAGACATGGTCTCGTCAATTCGTGTCCTGGTTGTCACCGAAGGAGCTGAAGGCGCCCGAGTCTACTGGAATGGAGATTTACGCCGTTTTCGCCCGCCTGCTGAAAAAGAAATAGATCCGACCGGAGCTGGAGATATTTTTGCTGCTGCATTTTTCATCCGGCTCAATTCGACTCATAATCCCTGGGAAGCTGCCAGATTTGCCACCCAGTTAGCTGCGGTTTCGGTTACACGAAATGGATTAGAGGGTATACCTACCCGGCAGGAGGCTATGGCAGAGTTAATTGAGGTCCTCAAATTTTAGGTAAAAAGTGAGCCAGGAATATGGGGCGTATCTATACACTAGTCAATCAAAAAGGTGGGGTAGGAAAAACGACGACGGCGATAAACCTCGGAGCATATTTGGGGTATTACGGCCAACGTGTTTTGTTGATAGACCTGGACCCACAAGCAAACGCGACTTCTTGCCTCGGAATCGAAAAACAAAACGTACGTAAAGGAACCTATGAAGTTCTCATCGGCTCAGCGCCTATCGCAGCTCACATCCTCCATAATCCAAAATTAAAGCTTTCTTTGTTACCTTCTTCACCTGCTTTAGCTGGAGCCGAGATTGAGTTGGTGGATATAGCCCACCGTGAGACACGCTTGAAGGAAGTGGTGCTGCCAATAGCCGATCGTTTTGATTACATTATTATCGACTGCCCACCCTCGTTGAGTCTCTTAACGATCAATGGTTTGGTCTGCGCTCAGAATGGCGTCATCATTCCAGTACAATGCGAATACCTAGCTTTGGAAGGTCTCGGTCAGCTCACCCAAACGTTGAATAAGATAAAAGCGTCAATGTTCACCGAAATGAAGATCCGCGGCGTAATACTAACGATGTTCGATGGGCGCACTCGCCTGGCGGGGGATGTCGTTACTGAAGTCAAACGCTTCTTCCCTGATCAGGTTTTTGAAACGGTTATTCCCCGGAGCGTCCGCCTGGCCGAAGCCCCATCATATGGTTTGCCAATATCACATTATTCACCGGAAAGTAATGGAGCGAAGGCCTATTCTGCCTTTGCCCGTGAGATTCTACAAACTGACGGTGTTCGGGTACCTGTATTTCAGGAATGAATAGGTAAGCGATGGCTCACAGAACAGGACTTGGCAAAGGATTAGATGCTCTCATACCGGGTGATTCCAACGACCAGAGAGAAGATAGTGTTCTGGCGGTTCCTATTGATAAGATTCAGATGAATCCGCGCCAACCCAGAACCAATATCAACCCAGATGAACTGGCTGACTTAGCATCTTCGATAAAAGAACATGGAATCCTGCAGCCTTTGGTTGTCAGTAGAGAAGTTGCAAGTGGTTTATTTACTCTGGTGGCAGGGGAGCGACGCCTGAAAGCTGCTCAATTAGCCGGTCTAACCTCGGTCCCAGCCATCGTTCGCCAGGTGTCTGAGCAAGAATTTCTTGAACTGGCGTTAATCGAAAACATACAGCGAAGCGATCTAAATCCTTTAGAAACTGCAGAAGCCTATCGCCAGCTCAACGAAGTTTTTGGATTATCGCACGAGGCTATCGCCCAGCAGGTAGGTAAAAGCAGGACCAGTGTAACCAACTCGATCAGGTTATTAAAACTGCCAACAATCGTGAGAACCGCGCTAGCTGATGGACGTATAAGCGAAGGACATGCTCGCACGCTTTTAGCATTGCCAACCCAACCTGCACAAATTGCTGCACTGCAGACCATCCTTCGAGAAAACCTGAACGTCAGGCAAACGGAGGAGCTTGTCCAGCGCATGTTGGGTAATCGCAGCGCTCATGCGCTAAAGGGTCACAAACCCAGGACACCGGAGATTCTCGAACTCGAAGAAAAATTGCAGCAACAACTCGGTACCCGGGTTAGTTTATTGGATAGCAAAAATGGCGGCAGGTTAGTGATCCATTATTATTCTGAAGAAGAATTGAACGCAATTATCGGACAAATATTAAGGAATTATTAATGGTGCTCATCCTTTACAATGCGAATATTTCACAACCAGGGCCAGGGGGTCAAAACCCTACGGCAGTCGCGATTGAAAATGGACGCATTTTAGATCTGGGGAGTGATGCCCATATCCTGGCCAACTTTGGGTTAAAAGCCCAGCTCGAGGATATGGATGGGAAGACGATCTGGCCGGGGTTGATCGATGCCCATATCCACCTGCAAGAATATGGTTTGAGCCTGGATTATGTCGATTGCGAAACACCTTCTCGAGACATTTGCCTGAAGAGAATAGAAGAAAAAGTAAACCGGACGCCACCTGGGCAATGGATTCTGGGTCATGGGTGGAATCAAAATGATTGGGAAGAGGGGTTCGGAAACGCACCGCTTCTAGATCGAATTTCGACTGAACATCCTATTTTCTTGACTTCAAAATCGCTGCACTCGGCCTGGATTAATACCCGGGCCATGCAGCTTGCACAAATTACAGCCGAAACATCTGACCCGGAAGAAGGTGTCATCCAAAAAGATGACCGTGGAAATCCGACCGGAATCCTGTTCGAAGCAGCCGTCAATCTTTGTAAAACTGCAATCCCCCAACCTGATCAAAACCAGGTAGAAAACGCCTTACTCAGAGCTCAAGAGAGATTATTTTCCATGGGGGTGACCGGAGTACACGATTTCGACCGGGCAAGCTGTTTTTCGGCGTTGCAAACATTGAACCTCGAACACAATCTTCGGATCCGAGTAGTCAAAGGGATTCCGCTTGAAGATTTATCTCATGCGATCAGCCTCGGTATCAAGAGCGGGTATGGTGATGAATATCTGAGAGTAGGCCCGGTGAAATTATTCGCTGATGGCGCTCTGGGACCACACACAGCCGCAATGATTTCTCCTTATGAAGATGATCCAACCAACCTTGGGCTTCTTTTCCTGGATTCCGAGAAGATCATCGCGTACGGAAAATTGGCGGTGGAGAATGGCATAAACCTGGCAATACATGCTATCGGCGATAAGGCTAATAAAGAAACCTTGGATGCTTATCAGGTTTTACGTTCTTACGAAATCGAGCATCATTTGAAACCTCTCCGGCACCGGATCGAACACGTACAGATAATTGATCCAAATGATCAAAGCCGTTTTGCGCAGTACAACATCATAGCGTCTATGCAGCCGATCCATGCTATCTCCGATATGAATATGGCTGATCGTTATTGGGGAAAACGCTCCAGTTATGCCTATGCCTGGCGGACTATTCTCAATAACCGTTCTGTGTTAGCATTTGGATCAGATGCACCGGTAGAGTCGCCTAATCCATTCTGGGGCTTACACGCAGCAGTTACCCGCAACCGGCGGGATGTTGGCTCATCCAGCCAGGGTTGGCATCCTGAACAACAACTTTCTTTGTCCCAGGCCTTGCAAGCTTATACAACCGGTCCAGCTTATGCGGCCGGACTAGAAAATCATTTGGGGCGGATTTCCCCAGGGTTTGATGCAGATTTGATCGTCTTGGACCGCGATCCATTTAGCCTATCGCCGCAGATTTTAACTGACATTCACCCTTTAGCAACCATGGTCAATGGTAATTGGGTTTGGAAGGGAAATTAAGAAAGAGATTATGAGTAACCCGCATAAGTTAACACCAGAAATACTCGTACCAAAAATTGGCGATTACCTGGTTGAAAAAGGGGTGTTAAAACCTCAAGATCTAGAAAATGCATTGAAGACCCAGCGAGAAATGCGTGCCCGCGGTCTAAATGCGCTTTTGGGCCAGGTCTTGGTTGATTTGAACCTCATTGATCAAAGCTCTCTTGACCAGGCAATTACGGAACAAATCTTGCAACTACGTACTGCATTACAAGATACAAATCAGCAGTTGGAGAGGCGAGTCCAGGAACGGACCAATGAACTACAAGTCGCATTAAAACATCTGTCAGAGCTCAACCAGTTAAAAACGAATATCATCGCCAATGTTTCACACGAATTTAGAACGCCTCTAACACACATCAAAGGCTATCTCGAACTGCTAGTTTCTGAAGCCTTAGGACCAGTGTGCTCAGATCAAATGGACGCACTCAATGTTATGCAGAATTCGTCCGAAAGGTTAGAAGAACTGATCGATGGCTTGATCCAGTTTTCAATGGCTTCGCAAGGAGAATTATCGATCAACTTATCGACCATTGAAACCTCCGATCTGCTCCAAATGGCCTACGAGCGTGCGTCAGTAAAAGCTAATATGCAGAAGGTTACTCTTTCATTGAATATGCCCCCTCTCTTGCCGTCGGTTAACGCCGATAGGGAGAAGATTACCTGGGTTATTTTGCAATTGCTCGATAACGCCATAAAGTTTTCACCTGAAGCAGGTCATGTAATATTGAGCGCACAGTATGAAGGGAATTTTGTGAATATTTCCGTAACAGATAATGGGATTGGGATAGCACCCGATCGCATTCCTGAATTATTCGAACCTTTTCACCAATTAGATGGATCTTCTACTCGCCGGTATGGTGGGACCGGCCTTGGACTTGCGCTAGTTAAACAAATCATTGAAGCTCATGGATCAATCATCAGGGTCTCATCCAAATTGAATCAGGGAACTCGTTTTGATTTTCTTTTACCAGCAAATAACCTTTCATAATTTACTGAGAATCGAAATTCTTTTATCGAAAGAGATTAATCCTTTTTGAATCGGACAGGAAATGGTCGAAATCGGGTCAAGTCAACTTGACAACCTTAAATGAATTAGATATCTTATTCGAAATCAACCGGGTTATCAACAAAACGGAAGATTGGAAAGCCGCACTTGATCAAATTGTGCAGATAATCCGGTCAATTTTCATTTTTGACAACCTGGTATTGTATCTACCCGAACCAGGTAACGGCATTATGGAAGCAGTTTACGCCCGAGCTGTAGGTAGAGGGAAGTCTGTTGGAACAGATATTTCCTGGGGAGAGACTGTCATCAACCAGGTGATGTCCACTGGTGAATTGTGCCTACAAGAACCACAAAATCTCCCCACTTCCAAAGATAACAATCGTTTAGAACAACCCTACGTCCTCGGTGTGCCGCTTGAATTTAAAAAACAAATCCTCGGGATCTTGGTTCTCATCAGGTTTGGTGGACCGATTTTCGATCAGAAATCCATTCGCCTGACCGAATTCATTGGAGATGAAATCGCCCATCTCCTTGAAAGACGTCATCTCCAGAGTGTCCTCTCCTTCTTGCAGCGTGAATATCAACAATCACAACACCAGGAAGATTTCATAACGACCATTTCTCACGAATTATTAACACCCTTGGGGTTCATAAAAGGTTACGCCACAACCTTGTTAAGGTCTGATACGAATTGGGACGAAAACACCCGTCGTGAATTCCTGACAATTATCGACCAGGAAACTGACCGGCTGCAAGAGTTGATTGACAACATCCTGGATTCGAGCCGCCTTCAAAGCGGCACACTTCCAATGGACTTTCAACCGGTTCGGATGGATGTGCTGGTAAAAGATGTTATCGTCCGCGCTCAGATGCAACATATCGGGTTGATCGTACATATATTTACTGAAACGCAAATTCGACCTATCCAGGGTGATCCTAGGCGTTTAGCCCAGGTCATCGAAAATCTTCTGAATAATGCGATTAAATATGCACCTCATTCAACCATAGCTGTAACCATTAAGGAAGTCGATAGCGAGATTGTCATCGCATTTCAAGATACTGGACCCGGCATTCCTGCACAATACTTACCGCACTTATTCGGAAAATTTTTCAGAAATCCGGAACAATCTGTAACGTTACGCGGTACAGGATTAGGCTTGTATATTTGTCGACAAATCATCAAAGCACACCATGGAAGCATATCTGTTAATTCAACCGTTGGAAAAGGGACGACAGTGTTTATCCACCTTCCAGGGGGGCAAGAAGTGGCCAATTCAGATGACTCCCATCAAGAGATAGCAAAGGAGGAGTTGAATGACACGCATCCTGGTAGTTGATGATGAACCATTATACGTGAGACTTTTAGAAATAAACCTTATCACAGAAGGATTTGAGGTTATCACAGCAACCAATGGCGAAGAAGCACTCGAGATAATCTCAAATAAGAACCCGGACCTTGTTCTCCTTGATATTATGATGCCAAAATTAGATGGCGTGACCACCTGTGAACGCATCAGGCAATTTTCGAATATCCCGGTGATCATGGTAACAGCCAAAGGCGAAGAGCAAGAAAGGGTTAAGGGTTAAATGTTGGTGCAGATGATTACATCGTCAAGCCATTCTCCGCGACAGAAGTTCTGGCCAGAGTAAGAGCAGTTTTACGACGTACGCATAATTCGAACGAAACTGTTCCTGATCGTTTCTTCATACATGGAAACCTGCGCATCGATTTTGCCCGCGCAGAAGTATGGAAAGAAGAAAAACCTGTTTATCTGTCTGCTACCGAATACCGTTTGCTTATCCAATTCGCACATAACATCGGACAGGTTTTAACTGCAGAGCAGTTGCTGGTCGCAATTTGGGGTGCTCAGTATAAAGACGACAAGGAAATTCTATGGGTGAGTATCGCCAGATTACGCCAGAAATTGGAAGATAATCCACACCAACCGATACATATCGTAACACGTGCAGGTCTGGGTTACCTCATGCCACCCATAGAGGCTCTCGTTAAGGAGAAGTTATGATCCCCCAGTTCGATGAAAAAGGGAAAATTTTCACGGACGTCATTTCCAAAAGGCCAGTTAAAGTGACAATTCAAACAACAATCCACCGGATACAAGGCGAGGTTTATGTCAGACATGGGGATAGGTTGAAAGATGAATTAAATAAATCGGAATCCCTCATTGCTGTGACCAATGCTCAGGTTTTCAATCAACTGGACCAGGAAGTGTACCACAGCAGCTTTCTGCTCATCAACCGCCACAATATTATCTGGCTTTTTCCAGATGAAGAAGACGAAAATGAATTTTCAGGCTGAGATCGGAGTTCTTCAATGACCGCTCCTTCACCTGCATCCAGCAATATTCTCCGGTCTCAGGAGATGCGGAAATTAAAGGTATATCTCGATTAATATCATTTCCCGCGAGCTTGATTCAAATCCCCCTACAGTCCAACAAAGACGTGAGAGTGTTATTCAATATCTGCAGCAGGCGTATTCTGAAGCCAAAGTCCAACTACCTACCGCCTACCGTGACCAGCTCTTTCATGAAATACTCGATGATATGTTAGGATTTGGGCCAATTCAAACTCTTTTGGATGACCCGCAAATCTCAGAAGTCATGATAAACGGATTTCACCACGTTTACATTGAAAAGGACGGCAAATTATCGAAAACAGGTATTGTTTTTGAGAACGACGATGCCGTTATGAAATTGATCGATCGTATCATTTCACCTCTCGGAAGGCGGATTGATTCCGATAGTCCCACGGTAGACGCGCGTTTACCCGATGGCTCACGGGTAAACGCGGTTATCCCGCCGGTTGCGATCGACGGACCAACAATTACCATCCGAAAATTCCAAAAAGGCAAGCTTTCCATCGACCAGTTAGTCGAACTTGGATCAATAACTTATAACATGGCCGAGTTCTTCCGCGCTTGTGTAGTTTCACGTTTTAACATCCTCATATCTGGTGGAACGGGATCGGGCAAGACGACCTTACTGAACGTCTTATCTGGTTATATCCCCATCGACGAACGAATTGTCACCATCGAGGATGCAGCCGAACTACGGTTACAGCAGGAACATGTCGTCAGGTTGGAAACCAGACCGCTCAATGTAGAAGGTACAGGCGCTGTGACCATCCGTGACCTGGTGCGAAATTCGCTGCGGATGCGGCCGGACCGGATCGTTGTTGGAGAGGTACGTGGCGGAGAAGCGTTGGACATGCTCCAAGCCATGAATACTGGACATGATGGTTCATTGACGACCCTCCACGCTAATTCTCCCCGGGATGCAATCTCGCGGCTGGAGACGATGTGTATGATGGCCGGGATGAATATGCCCATTCGGGTGATCCGTGAACAGATTGCGTCGGCAATCGATTGTATCGTGCAAATTTCGCGTATGAGAGATGGCAGCCGCAAGGTTGTAGCAATTACGGAAGTTGCTGGAATGGAAGGGGACACGGTCGTGCTGACGGATATCTTCAAGTTCGACCAGACCCGTTTCGGCGCGGATGGAAAAGTGATTGGCGAATTAAAACCGACCGGAATACGGCCCTTGTTTACCCCGCGCCTTGAAATTGCAGGGTTTAAATTAGGACCTGAAATTTTTGGTGCTAATATTGGCGATATTCTTAACTCGCATCGCCACCGGTGAACATATGCAAAAAGAAACGATGCTATAATTACTCGAAATTCAACCTTTATTTAATACAGTAGCCCGGTAGATTATCAAAACAGGAATTTAGATGAGTGTAAACCCATTAGCTCGCAGCATTCGAACAAAAAAACTCGGAGTGCTTATTTATGATGCCCGCCTGGCTGCCCGGCACAGCATTCAGGACTGCGCCCAGGCAATTGGAATTACAGCCGAGTTATTTCAAGAATATGAGAGTGGCGTTAAATCCCCTTCACTCCCAGAAATCGAAGTATTGGCTTATTATCTGAACATTCCTCTTGATCATTTTTGGAGTCGCTCGTCTCTTTCCGAAAACATCAGCGAACACCGGATCGCAGATGTTGACCGCCTCATCAAGTTACGGCAGAAAATTATCGGGGCAACTCTCAGCCAGGTCCGCCAACAGACGAATCTCTCGTCAAAGGAAGTAACCGATCGGACTGGGATTTCTGAAACTGATTTACACACCTTCGAAATGGGAGAAAAGGCGATCCCCTTACCCGACCTCGAAAATCTGATCCAGGCGATCAACAGCCACGTTGATTATTTTAAGGACAAACATGGACCGGTTGCGAATTGGATGGATGAGCAGCAATCGATCCATGATTTCACTGAAATGCCGCAAGAACTACGCGATTTCATCTGCAAACCAATCAATCGCCCATATATTGAACTAGCCGCAAGGCTGAGCGAATTGTCGGTTGAAAAATTAAGAGCAGTTGCTGAAAATATCCTTGAAATTACATATTAACCAAAATGCTGACAGGAACGCAATCTCCTAAGAATTTGACTGAAAATGGACTAAAAGCATTTCGAGCCCAGGATTATGAGACTGCGATTAAAGTATTTTAAACAAGCATTAGCGGGTTACCAGTCTAATAACGAAATATTATTCGCTGCTGAAGTAGCAAATAACTTGAGTGTTTGCTACTTGAAAAGTGGTAAATCCCAACAAGCTCTCGATGTTGTCTCAGGAACCGATCAAGTTTTCGCAAGCGCGAATGATATTAAACATCAGGCAATCGCCTTGGCTAATCAAGCGGCTGCTTTGGAAGGGTTAAGGAAATTTGACCAAGCGCTTGAAAAATACGAAGAGAGCTCGAGACTTTTTAAAGAGACCGGCACAAACCTTGAAGAGCGGGTAATGGTTCTGCAATCTCTCTCAGAGCTGCATATGAAGATGGGGCACCAACTTGATGCGATGGCAACCATGCAAATTGCCCTATCGTACAAGAAAAAACCTTCATTCATCGAACGTTTTCTGAAGAAACTGCTAAAAATTCCCTTCAAATTTTGAGGCCTTTGACCGATCGATCCACGTCAATTAATTATGGTAGATTTTAATATCGTACCGGCTCAAATTAGTGATCGAAATCGGCTATCCTCTTTCCTGAATTTCCAAACCCATATTCACCGCCACCTAGATTGGCGCTCACCGCTTGACTGGTTAGGGCAACAACCATTTCTATTAGCAGAAGAAAAGGGTAATATCAGGGCGGTTCTGGCTTGTCCACCCGACCCTGCAGAAATCTACTGGGTCAGAGTTTTCGCCTCATCTAACCTGATTCTACCTAGGCCCGTGTGGATGACACTTCTTGCTGAAATTATTGAAAGTTTAAAAAATGAAGAAAATTGTCGGTTAGTATCTTTAGCGCTGCAAAGCTGGTTCGAAGATTTATTAATTTCCAGCCAGTTTACGACTTCGCAGGATATCATTGTTTTAGAATGGAATGGAAGGATCCCTCCGGCTATCGCCATTCCTGATTCAATTCAATTCCGAAAGATGCAAGAAGCAGATCTACCCGTTGTAAAGGTTGTCGATCAGCTTGCTTTCGATCCACTCTGGCATAATTCAATTAATTCATTGACCTCAGCCTTCAAGCAATCTTCTTCAAGCACCGTAGCATTTATAGGGAATGAGATCATCGGGTATCAAATGAGCACCTCGGTCTCATTCAGTGGTCATCTGGCCCGTCTGGCTGTTTTACCAGCTTATCAAGGGAAAAATATTGGATACAATCTGGTCTACAATCTCCTCCGCGATTTCAACCGATCAGGATTAGTACGTATAACGGTGAATACCCAAAGTAACAATGCCGCATCAATTGCATTGTATGAAAAAATGGGGTTTCATAAAACCGGGGAGAAATTCCCGGTTTATGAATTTCCATTAAGGTAGACCTCCGGAGTATTTGAAAGTTGCAAGATCGACTGGACAATGTAGATAATGTATGGCAAAATCTATGACATTATTTTGTCATCCACGGAGTACCAATGAATAAAAGTGCTAAAGTATCGAAACGTGAAATATTGAAAGAGAGGAAGCGTAAAGAACAGGTCCGCAAAAGAGCAATTTTTATCATTGCTATCGCGGTAGTGGCCTTGATTATTGCGGCGATTTTAATTTATCCATCCCTTCAACCTCTACCGCAAATTACATCAATCACTCCTAACCCCGTGTTTCACCCTCAAGGATTATCAATGGGTGATCCGAATGCACCGGTGAAAGTCGAAGAATTTGCCGATTTCCAATGTCCGTATTGCAAAGAATTTGATTTGAACGAAGAAGCAAATTTCATCAACACCTATGTCGTCACCGGCAAAGTTTATTTTACCTATACGCCATTTAGTTTTATTGACCAGAATGTACCCGGGGGTAATAAATCTCACGCAGCTGCCGAAGCAGCCTACTGCGCCAGCGACCAGGGAAAGTTCTGGCAGTACCACGATTTACTCTACGCCAATCAGACCGGTGAAAACATCGGGGACTTCACTGATAAGCGTCTGGCAGCTTATGCCCAGGCACTGGGGCTCAATATGAGCCAATTTAACAGCTGTTACTCAAGTGGAAAATATAAACAACAAGTCATAGATGATTACAACAAGGCTATCAACGACAACATCACCCAGACACCCAGTTTCCTGGTGAATGGAACAACCATTGCTTACATGACTGATCTTAATTCTAAGGTAGATGCAGCTTTAGGAACGGGCACACAAGGCAGTTCACCTTCAGCAACTGCTACGCCTTGATACCTATTCGGAATCTCCTGTTTTTGCCAGGGTCGTTTTCCCTGGCACAACCGCGTTGTTTTCGTCCAGCTCCATGATGAAGCATAAGGAAGACAACCGATTGAAATAATGCAGGAGTTCAGGGTTCGCCACTAATCCCTGTTGGACCAGGTCAAGTAAACGCCTTTCTGCTCTTCTGATGATTGTCCTTGCCATATCTAATGCGGCCCCAGCTGTGCTGTCACCGGGCAAGATAAAATCTTCAGGAGGGCGGACTTTTTCTTCTAAATCTGAGATTTGGCTTTCTATCCAGGAGACCTGGTCGCGGTTAGTGCTTGGAAATTGAGCAGTGTGGTCGGGGCTGGCGGCAATCTCTGTCATTATTCGATATAGGTCGCGCTGTAGCCTTAATATGATATCGCCCAAGTGGGCGGACTGCAATTGCGACCTGGCCAGGCCTAATGCTGAATTAGCTTCATCGATAGCGCCTAAACATTCCAATCGGGGGTCGTTTTTAGGATATTGCCCTTTACCCAACAAGTGAGTAAAACCTTCGTCACCTTCGCGTGTATAGATTGGGCACATTTGATAATACCCACAATCTTACGGAGTTGACGTCATCGTCGGGATTGTCGTTTTCTTGAGCGGATTATTACCCGCCAAGAACCAGCTGGTGATCGTAGCAAATCGATCGCTGGGATCATAAATTGGCCCCATTTGAACCCCAAGAACCTGGTCGTCAATTGCAAACGAATATACCGGGAAAAAGAGGGGTAAGGATGGCAGTTCTTTCTGGAAAATTACCTGGAAATTGCGGTAAAGACGTGAACGCTCGGTGAAGTCAGTTGTAATCCGAGCCTGCTCAAGGTATTCACTGGCAGTCTTATCGTCCCATTGGGAATAGTTCTGCCCTCCTGTCGCTTGGGCCTGGTCCCAGAACGGGTAAGGATCAGGATCAGGAGAGGATGACATATCGATATCAACCAGGGCTGCCTGGTACGTCCTGGAGTCCAGCTGGTCCGAGATCAATTCGTCGTAAGGCATACTCTGCAAATCGATCGAGATTCCCAGGATTGCCCAACTTTGCTGGATATTTTCAGCAATTGCCTGGTGAATGGCATCATCAGGATAAGCAAGCTGGAATTTCACCTGTAGGCCATCTTTCGTCTCCAGCATTTTGGTCTCGGGATTTATCTGGTAACCAGAATCACTCAAGATTTTGCGAGCTGCATCAGGGTCATATTTGATCTGGTGCAGGCCATCATAAAATGCCCAATTCCCCGGGATAATAGGTCCTTCAGCTTGGATAGCCTGGCCTTTATAAACATTGTCGATGATCCACTGCCGATTAATGCCCGTGAGTAATGCCTGGCGCAGGTTCGAATCCGAGAAAAACGGCACATCCGTGTTTTTTAAATTAAGATAGACAATCGTCATTTTGGGAATCCTACCGCTGTAGATTGCCAGATGAGGTTCAGAGAGAACCTCAGGCAAAATGTCGGCGCTGACATTGCCGATTCCTTGGACTGCGCCTTCAGCGTACGCCGAAAAGGCCGATTGGGCATCCGAAAAATACTTGAAGACAACCTGGTCTATAAATGGTTTTTGATCGTAATAACGATTATTGGCGGTCAAAACTATTCCAGTAATCTGGTCGTTTTCGACGATGAGGTGATCAAACCGGTATGGGCCACTTCCTATCGGACTCAGGTTGAATGAATTGTCCGCCAATTGGTCGGGCGAAACGTCTCCCAATAAATGTTTGGGTAATATGCCAAAAGTTAAATAGTCGAGGAAGGGGGCAAATGGTTCCGGTAACCGGAATTGGACTAATGTATCGCTCAAAGCTTGAACCTCGATGTCCTTCCAGAAATCCTGGATGTCAGAAGGGACGAGGTCAGCGCCATTTTTGAACAGGTCGACCGTAAAGACAATATCGTCAGCGTTGATGGGTTGGCCGTCTTGCCAGGTTAGTCCGGGTTTCAAGGAGAAATTATACTTGGTGCCATCCTTAGAAATCCCCCATGACTCAACCAGGTCACCTACAGGGAGCCCTCTCGAATCAAAACGCAGCATGCTGCTAAAGATCAATCGATCAACGTCTCTATCGACGGGGTTATATTGGTCGAGAACAGGATTGAGACGTTTCAGATTTCCGACCAGAGCTTCGGTATAACTACCACCCTTTTCTGGAGTCGGAACATTATCCTGAGATATTGCAGGTTGTTGTTGGCTGATTAATAAAATACCAACCAATAATCCTGTGAATAACAAAATAACAAATTGCCAACGAAGTTTTTTCATAGTCGGTATATAAAAAAAGGCGCTCCCCCTTTTTGTAGCGAGTCGCCTTCATATGTTGAATTTTGAACGATTACCCGAAGGATATTTTATAACAGGACCTATTTCGTTATTGCGACAGTAACTAATGTGAGAACGAAGAACAAAACACTTAGCCCGATTGTAACCCAAAACAGCGTTTTTTCGATGCCGCGGCGAGCGGTGAAGACGCCACCGGTATCAGTTCCGGTAAGGCCACCCAGCCCCACTCCCTTGCTCTGCAATATTACACTCGCGATCAACGCAATTGAAGTTATAATCAAAGCAATATTTAAATAGCTTGTCACTGCATGCCTCCTCAAATTTTGAGCAAACAAGATTATAACGTCTAAACCTCTGAATCGTCAACATAAATGCAAGAATTGGTCGTAAATCTACACATGCATACCCGTTATTCTGATGGGCACGCCAACCATTCAGAAATTGCCAGGCAGGCTATACTGGCAGGCATAGATGCGGTAATCACAACAGATCATAATGTACTGGTTAACGGGGTTGATGGTTATTACCGGCAAGGACAAAACCGTGTCCTGGTTTTCACCGGGGAAGAAATCCATGACCAGGCGCGTGTCCCCCAGAAGAGCCACCTGCTCGTTTTCGGCGCAGGGAAAGAATTGGCACCCTATGCCAGAAACATACAGGATTTGATCGATCGGGCCATTCGATCAGGTGGCCTGGCTTTTATCGCCCACCCATTCGAAGATGCCTTGCCCTTGTACAACGAGGAGGACATATCTTGGGCTGATTGGCAATCACATGGTTACACCGGAATCGAGCTCTGGAATGGGATGAGCGAGTTTAAATCAGTGGTCAAGAACAGAATCCAGGCCATTTTTTATGCTTTTTTCCCCGCATACCTGGCCCACGGACCGCTCAAACGAACTTTGACCAAATGGGATGAGTTGTTGGCAAATGGGAGACATGTTGTGGCTATCGGAGGCTCAGATGCCCACGCTTTGCCGGCCAGAATGGGTCCACTCAGGCGGACCATATTCCCTTACCAATTTCATTTCAAGTGTATTAACAATCATGTATTAATTTCCGATAAGCTCACCGGCAATGCCATTTCTGATTCTATGTCGATTCTGGATGCATTACGCCAGGGTCACTCATTCGTCGGATATGATTTACCAGCGTCGACAACGGGTTTCCGTTTCACCGCTCACAGCAATGATGGGGCCTGTTGGATGGGAGACGATGTTTCGCTTAACGCTGGTATTACATTCCAAATTAAGCTTCCTAAAAAGGTTGACTGCGCCTTAATTAGAAACGGCAACGTATTAAAGAACTGGCAGGGGCGTGACATTTGCACCTTTGTCGCAACCAGCCCGGGAAGCTATCGGGTAGAGGCTTATATCCCTTTCCTGGGTAAACCAAGAGGTTGGATTTATAGTAATCCGATTTACGTTCATTAATTCCATTTGGTCGCTGCCTGATCCCAAAATTACGATAAGCCCTAGTATAATAATCGATGGATATTTATCTCCAGCTTGAAAATACCGACAGATGAAAAATCAATCATCCAATTTTCTCAGAGAAAAACTCGACCAGATCGAAACCCGCCTACAAACAATAATAGAAGGCAACACGTCGCAGCAGATGCTGGAAAGTAAGTTCCGTAAAAGCCTGGCGCACGGTTTGGTCGAATCAATGCGCAGCCATCTGACCACCTGGCAAGATGGCAGGATTAGCGCACCGTATCAATATCTAATTTACATTAACCCCTCTCATGGTAAAACCTGGATTCCTGAGCAATATCTGCTCGATGAATTGGCCGGGATCATTAAAAGATGCAGGACAAGAAGCCGGTATCCATTTTGTCCAGTCACCCGACCTGCGCGTAGGCGCCGATTACAGCCTATCCATTGACGAGTTTAGAATTGAACTACCAGCTTCTGACAATTTAATGAACGATACTACCTATCTATCTAGAACGTCGCATCCTAAAGATCCTCGGAAGACCAAAGAGCTTATTGCTCCCGAATCATATCTTATCGTAAACTCTGAAGAGAATATCTACCTGAAACAAGCAGTAGTTAATATTGGTAGAAGCAGCAGCAATCAAATCATCATAGACGATCCCAGGGTCTCGCGATCTCACGCACAATTAAGACAAATCAAGGGAGAATACATTTTATTTGATCTCAGCTCAAAAGGGGGCACATTTGTCAATGGCTCGAAGGTCTCTCAATGCACTCTGAATTCAGGGGATGTCATCTCACTGGCAGGCGTTCCGATTATTTATGTTCACGACATCCCTGCTGACGCTAATAAAACCCAAACTATGAAAATCATTCCTAGATTGCCTTCAAAGCCTGGCAACTCAGGAAATCCGTCTGATCCTGAGCAAAAAACATGATTGGAGCAATCGCAGTCTTAATCATCAGGATAGCTATTTCGGTCGCCTTATATTTATTTGTTGGTTGGGCGTTTTATTCAATCTGGCAGGATCTTAGACAACAAAGCAAGGCAACTTCTCCCAGGCAGAAAAATCCGCCATTAGTAATGAAAATTTTGGGAGCGGAGGATTCAAATACTCGCTATTTCTATAACCCAGAGATAATCATCGGTCGTGATCCTTCCTGCGATTTTCTCATCCAGGATGAAGCTGTCTCTGCCCGCCATTCTCGGTTGAGTTTTCACAATCACCAATGGTGGGTAGAAGATATGCATTCGACCAACGGGACCTATTTAAATCAGGAACTCTTATTCACCCCTACTGTCATGGTCAGTGGTGATGAGCTTCGTTTTGGTCACATTACACTGTTCATTTCGATCGGCGACGAATCCCGAAAAAAACTGGATTGACGTCTCGCTGCTAACTTTTCATTTTCCATAAACGAAAACCGGAGAAACGAAAAACAATGATAGAAACCCCTGCTCTTGGTGTTATTGGCGGTTCGGGTCTATACGAAATCGATGGATTAATTAAAACCGAGCAAATAACTGTGCAAACCCCTTTTGGCGACCCCAGCGCGCCTTTAGTATCCGGTGTGCTTGAAGGTAAGCGGGTAATTTTTCTGGCCCGGCATGGTGTAGGCCACCATATTTCGCCAAGTGAAGTTAATTATCGAGCTAACATTTATGCCCTAAAATCATTAGGGGTAAAACGTGTCCTCAGCATCAGCGCTTGTGGTTCGCTCAGAGAGGATTATGCCCCAGGTCATATTATTGTGCCCGATCAAATTTTTGATTTTACCCGCAACCGTGAAAGAAGTTTTTTTGGTAAAGGGATGGTTGCGCATGTCAGCGTAGCTGATCCTTTTTGCCCCGATTTATCTAAGAAATTGGTGGCAGCATTGGGTCAGGCTGGGGCTACCACCCACGCTGGTGGTACCTATATTACGATCGAAGGTCCGCGCTTTTCAACCAAAGCTGAATCAAGCTTATTCAGGTCTTGGGGTATGTCAATAATAGGCATGACGGCAGTTCCTGAGATCTTTCTGGCTAAAGAAGCGGAGATGTGTTACGCCACCATGGCTCACGTTACCGACTACGACGTCTGGCACGTAACGGAGGGACCAGTCAGTGTCGATATGGTCCTGCGGACATTAAATCGAAATACTACAATGGCACAAAATGCCATCAAACAACTTCTTCAAAATTTGAACGACGATCGCGATTGTGATTGCGAAACTGCTTTAGCAAATTCAATTATCACCAACCCGGCAGTCATCCCAGCAGAAACTCGCAGCAAATTGGACCTTTTGGTTAAAAAGTATTTCAACTAGAACGGTGTCATTCCTTTACCCATCCTCAATCCCTGCCTCAACGGCAGATATTATTCAGGGACGCCTGATGAAGCTGGCGACCTTATTCTTGTTTTTATTTTCAGTCAGCCTGACCTTTGCACCTATCGTACGCTACCAGGATATCCGCACTCCTTTAAATTGGGCACATTGGATTGGTTTCGCCTCGTGGTTGGTTTTATTTTCATTTGCTCATCGCCAGGCAATCAAATTATTGCCTAACCGAGATCCGTTCCTGCTGCCTTTAGGTGCGATCCTTTCAGGTTTAGGCTTACTGGTTATTTGGCGGCTTTCGTCTTCTTTCGGAATACGTCAGACGATCTGGTTCATCGTCAGCATGCTCGCCCTCAATCTGTTATTGCGATTTCCAAATATTTTTTCCTACTTGCGGAGATACAAATACATTTGGCTGTCGTTAGGTCTAGCATTGACTTTGTTGACCTTCTTCTTTGGCACCTACCCAGGAGGCGTTGGACCCCATTTATGGCTTGGGTGCTGCGGTGTATACTTGCAGCCCTCAGAACCATTAAAACTATTATTGATCATCTTTCTTGCTGCGCTATTGGCAGATCGCATCCCGCTCAATTTCAACCTGGTCCATTTAATTCTGCCGACGCTGGTCCTGACCGGTCTGGTTCTGGCCATGCTGCTCGTCCAACGAGATTTGGGCACCATCCTCATTTTTATTGTGATTTATGCAGGGATACTATATATAGCGACCGGTCGTAGAAGGATCATTTTGATCAGTGGGGCTGTACTCGTTTTAATATTCTTTTTGGGCTATCAGGTGTTCGACGTGGTCCGCATCCGTCTGGATGCGTGGCTGAATCCATGGCTCGACGCAACAAACCATTCGTACCAGATCGTACAATCTTTGATTACAGTAGCCTCTGGAGGAATCTTTGGGCGAGGGCCTGGATTAGGCAGTCCCACACTCGTCCCGGTCGTTCAATCAGATTTTATTTTTTCGGCGATATCCGAAGAAACCGGCCTTTTAGGGTCGGTTGGGTTGGTTGCAATCATTGGTTTGATGGCGATACGCGGATTAAAAGTTGCATTACGCGCTTCCGATCTTTATCGTCGATATCTGGCCACGGGCTTGACAATTTATCTATGCGCTCAAAGCCTCTTAATCATCGGAGGTAATCTAAACCTGTTTCCTTTGACAGGTATCACCTTGCCATTTGTTTCTTATGGCGGCTCATCCTTATTAACATCATTTCTTTCACTCGCATTACTTGTCCACCTCAGCCAGCAGACCGAGCACGATCCCTTCAAATTGCCTGATTCCAAACCCTATTTGCAGATTGGAGCTGCCTTTTTAGCTGGACTTTCAGCCATCGTCTTGATAAACAGCTGGTGGTCAGTCTGGAATAGTGCAGAACTTGTCTCCAGAAACGACAATCCTCGCCAAAGCATTAGCGACATATACGTACGACGAGGGAGTATTTTCGACCGGAATGGGTCTACTTTGGTCAGTTCAAATGGATCGCCTGGCAACTACTCGGTCGATACCGTTTATCCCGCCCTGAGCCCGGTTCTAGGATACACCGATCTGACGTATGGTCAAAGCGGTCTTGAAGGTTCTCTGAATTCCTACCTGCGAGGCTTGCAAGGCTATCCTGCACTCACCGTCCTATGGAACCAGCTTATTTACGGCCAACATCCGCAAGGGCTTGACATTCGATTAAGCATCAGTCTTCCAATTCAGAAGAAAGCAGATACACTTCTGGGTGACAACGCCGGTGCGGTTGTTATCTTGAATGCCACCAGTGGTGAAACGCTGGCAATGGCCTCCCACCCCTATTTTAACGCCAACACATTGAAAGACACCTGGTCTCAACTGATCAATGACTCACAGACACCATTGCTCAACCGTACGGCCCAGGGCCTTTATCCACCAGGTACAGCTCTCGCCCCGTTTTTTCTGGCGGAAGCTTATTCTGGAATTTTACCAACAGCTCCTTCATTGAACGATTATTCATATAAGTTTGGCAACGGCACAATTTCGTGCAGTCTCCCGTTGCAAGACCCCAGTTCCTGGAATAACCTGATTTCTTCAGGATGCCCGCAAGCAATCTTACGCCTATCTACCACTTTTAATGCCCAACAATTAGACGCGCTCTACAAGCGTTTGGGTTTCTTTTCACAACCAGATCTCCCCTTACCTTCAGCCAGTGCTGCCTTACCAGCTGTGGTTAGCGATATTAACCTATACGCATTGGGTGAAGACCAGATTACAATATCACCTTATCAGATGGCGCTTGCTGCTGCATCTTTGACCGCCCAGGGGAAAATGCCTGCCCCCATTCTAACCTCTTCGGTTAACTTGCCTCAAAAAGGCTGGACTATCTTGAAAACTCCGGATAAGCCCAGCCAGGTATTCACATCGGACCAGGCAACCTCCACCATCAACTCGTTGGCAATAACCGGTTTTCCGGGATGGCAAAGTATCGGTACTGCCATAACCGCTAATGGGGAAAAGATCACGTGGTATATCGGTGGAACCCTTCCGACATGGCAAGGGACCCCAATCGCAATTTCCGTCTTGTTAGAGCAGGACAATCCCCAACTTGCCCAGGAAATAGGTCAGGCCCTTATCCTGGCCACCCAAAATCCTTAGTAAACAACGTCGATAAATTTGCGTTTTCCCACTTGAAGAATGCCGGGATGCGGGAAAGGCACTTGCGGGTCTGAGAGGGTCTCACCGTCGAGACGAACAGCGTTCTGCTCTATTAAACGGCGCCCTTCATTTTTACTGGCTACCATCCCAGCAGAAACCATCACGTCGATGACCGTTTGGCCTTCTTGTAGGTAAAACTTTTCAACTTCAGTTGGGCGATCGTGTTTTTGAAACAAACGGATAAAGTTATCTGCAGCTTTTTCCGCTGCTTCGCTCCCATAATAGGAATCGACAATTTCATGCGAAAGTCTCATTTTGGCATCCCGTGGGTGTAATTTGCCATCAGCCAACTGCTTTTCGATTGAATCAATCTCCGGAGGTGTCCAACGGGTAACGAGACGGAAAAATGAAGGCATGGCGGTATCAGGAATGCTCATCACTTTTCCGAACATATCCTCCGGGGTCGAGTTGATAGGGATATGGTTTCCCAAGGATTTGCTCATCTTTACCACCCCATCGGTGCCGGGTAAGATTGCCAGGATGATGCCGATATTAGGCTTTTTTCCCAAATATGTCATGACTTTACGGGAGGCAGTGATGATATTGAATAATTGGTCGGTTCCACCAACCTGCACGTCTGTGTCAAGCGAATACGCATCAAAACCCTGCATGATCGAATAAAACGTCTCGTGAAGGTAGACTGCGTCTTCACGCTCCCACCTTAATTTGAAATTTTCTCGAGTCAAGAATTGTTGAATCGTGAAATTGGAAGCTAGCTTGATCAAATCAGCGAATGAGATCTTCGAGAGCCATTCAGCATTGTATCTAACCTGCGTTTTTTCTGGATCTAGGATACGGAATGCCTGTTGAGCATAGGTCTGCCCATTTGCCGCGACCTCTTCAGGCGTTAACTGCGGCCTGAGTTTATCTTTATCTGATGGGTCGCCAATCAACGAGGTGTAATTGCCGATTAAAAAAGTGACATCATGGCCCAGGTCTTGAAATTGGCGTAATTTCCGCATGGTAACGGTATGTCCCAGGTGCAAGTCCGTGGTTCGAGGGTCATATCCACAGTAGATGCGCAGTGGACGACCTTTCTTGTCCGCTTCAACCAGCCGCTCGTGGAGTTCAGCAGCCATATGATCGTGAAGATTTTGATCACCATATTCGGTGCCCTGCATCAAGTATTCGACCTGTTCATTAATTTTCATTTCAACACCTCGAAAACAGAAAATAAAACGCGCCCGCTATTGAAAGGGCGCGTCAATCGCCACAAGCGGGAAACCTTGGGTTCAATCAAAATAATAATACAAACCGCATGACCTGATTTTCATCAACGTAATTATACCTATTTTTCCAACCTTTGATAATAATTTTGGAAATTCACAGTGGATAACTTTTTCTTGCGACACCCCCATTAGATTACCTGTCCTTTAAATTGGCTCATATAGAGGTGATGGTAAAAACCCTTTTGATCTAATAGTTGTTGGTGTGTACCCTGCTCGACAATCTCTCCATGGTTGATCACCACAACTTTATCTGCATCCCTAATGGTACTGAGACGATGGGCGATGACGAAACTGGTTCGGCCGCGCATCAATCTGAGCAACGCGCTCTGGATTTTTGCTTCGGTGCGGGTGTCGACACTGCTGGTGGCTTCATCCAGGACCAGGATAGCTGGATCTGCCAGGATCGCCCGGGCAATCGCCAGAAGCTGGCGCTGCCCCTGGCTCAGGTTGCTGGCTCGTTCGCTCAAATTGGTCTGGTACCCATCAGGCAGCTGGCGGATAAAATAATCTGCATCCGCTAAACGTGCAGCATCAATGCACTCCTCATCGCTGGCATCCAGGCGACCATAGCGGATGTTCTCCATGACCGTATCCGCAAACATGAAGGTATCTTGTAGAACTAAACCCAGCTTCCTGCGTAGGTCCGCCTTGCGGAGATCACGGATGTCTCTGCCATCGATAGTAATCTTTCCATCCTGGAGTTCGTAGAACCGGGTCAACAAATTGACAATGGTCGTTTTTCCGGCACCAGTTGGGCCAACCAGAGCGACCATTTCACCTGCTTTCACGTCAAGGTTCATATTCTTTATCACCGGCACATCTGGGAGGTAACCAAATTTCACATTTTCAAAACTTACCTTGCCTTTGATAGTTTCGAGGTGATAAGCGTCTGGATTATCAGGGATTTCGGGTGGGGTGTCGATGATGTCAAAAACTCGTTCAGCCCCGGCCAGGGCTGCCTGAATCGAGTTGTAAATATTCGCAATCTGGCGTAATGGCGAAATGAAATTCTGGCCGTAATTGATGAAGGTGGCAATCATTCCAATCGTTACCAGACCTTTCAAGGCCAGCCCCCCCCCCAGCCCGGCCAGAACAATAACGAAGAAATTTCCAAGGACATTGGTCAATGGCATCAGCAGTAAGGCATAGCTGTTAGCATGGACCCCAGCCTCGAAGACCGCTTGATTTCGTTTGCGAAACTCCGCGACAGCCGCATCGCTCCTCCGAAATGCTTTAATCACTTTTTGCCCACTGATCGTTTCTTCAGTGACGCTGTTTAGATTTCCCAATTGGAATTGCAGATCGCGAAACCCTTTGCGGGTATATTTAGCGACAAATTCAGCAAACCAAAACATGATCGGCACCACCAGCAAAGTCGCCATAGCGAGCCAGGGATTCAAAACAAACATGGTGATGAGGATCCCGGCCATCGAAAGGATGCTGGCAACCAGTGAAATTACGTTTTGAGAGACTGCCTGGTTGATCGCATCGATGTCGTTCGTCAGGCGGCTCATCAGCCCGCCGGCCGGATGAGTGTCGAAAAATGCAATAGAAAGCTTCTGAAGATGCTGGAACAAGTCCTTCCGCACTAGTTTTAAAGCATCTTGGGATATCCTGGCCATGACCCAATTGGCAACCGCCTGAAAGATATTGTTGACCAGGTATGCTCCTGCCATATACAGCGCCATTCTCAACAAACCTTCCGGATCGTTCCCCGAAATAAACCGGTCGATTGCCTGGCCCATAAAATATGGCCCTAACAGGCCCACAAATGTATACGCTAAGACCAATCCCATCACCAGAGTCATCGTAACCCGGTAGGGTCGGAGGTAATAAAACAACCGCGCCAGGGCTCTTTGTGGGTTTTGGGCTTTTTCGAATCTGGCAGGCCTTCCTGGCCCGCGGGCCATCATCTTGCTGCGGACTTCACTATTATTCTGGGCTGTGTTTTGCAAGCTCACCGGTCAATCCTCCGCAAGTTCACTGGTAAACATATCGTTATTTTCCCGGAAACCATTTCCAAGCTGTGATTTGTAGATCTCCTGGTAAATCAAACTGTTTTTGATCAGTTCGGAGTGAGTCCCTTCAGCAACGATATGGCCCCTATCCAGCACAATAATCTTGTCTGCATTCAGAACCGTACTGATCCTTTGGGCGACAATAAAACAAGTCCGGTCTTTCATGATCCCGTTTAAAGCCAATTGAATCCTGGTTTCGGTTTCAATGTCGACCGAGCTGGTACTATCATCCAATATCAGGATGTCAGGCTTCATGATGATCGCTCGAGCAATGGCAATCCGCTGCTTCTGTCCACCTGAGAGATTTGAACCACGTTCCTCAATGTGGCTGTCATAACCGTCAGACAAATCCAAGATAAATTTGTGAGCTTGGGCCGCCTTTGCGGCGAAAACGACCTCCTCTTCACCTGCCTCCGGGCAGCCATAACGTATGTTGTCCCGGACTGTACCCGAGAATAGAATCGTTTCTTGAGGTACAACGCCTACCCGCGATAACAATGTATCCTGGCTGAGATTGCGTACATCAAATCCGGCTATCTCTACATCTCCAGCTGAAGCGTCGTAGAAGCGGGGGATCAGATTTATCAGGGAACTTTTCCCAGATCCAGTGGCTCCTAAAATGGCAACGGTTTTTCCCGGTTCAATCTTCAAGCAGATGTCTTCCAATACAGTCCCATCAGAGCTGCCGTTGTAATGGAATGAAACCTCGTTGAAATCCACCCTGGCGTGAGCTTCAATTGGTAATTCATGCGGGTCCTGAGTTTCTTCCACCTCCGGAACCGCATCCAAAACTTCATCGATCCTTCGGGCAGAGGCCAACCCATTCGCCCAGGTATTTGATAATTGCGACATCATCAAGAGCGGGTTCATCGTCGTAATAAGATAATTAACAAAAGCGATCAATTGCCCAATCGTCATGCTGCCCTGGATGGTCTGCAGCCCTCCCGCCCAAACGACGTAAACCAGGCCCATGTTGACAAATATGGTTAATACAGGAGACATGGTCGCCATGAACCGCATCACTTTTACGGTCTGGTGGGTATAGTCAGTGTTCGTAGCATCAAAGCGTTCGTTTTCGTGCGGCCCGCGGGCAAAAGCTTTTACTAACCTGGCCCCGGCGATATTCTCTTGCAGCACTGTGTTCAATCGATCTAATTTTTGCTGGACGATACGAAAGAGGGGCTCCATCCTGAAACTGAAAAAGATTATCACAGTCGAAGTTGCCACCAGGAGGGGAAGCAGGCTGAATGCCAGGCGCGGGTTTGTGGTGATCATTAATATCAGGCTTCCGATCATCATCAAAGGAGCGCTCGTGCCGATCCGTAAGGAAACCTGTACCCATCTTTGAACGGCATCAGCATCGCTCGTCAACCTGACCATTAGCTTTCCCGTTGTAAAATGGTCAAGATTTGCATAAGAGAATTCTTGGATTTTCAAGAAAATAGCTTCACGCAGATCACGTGATACAGATTGTCCTACCCTTACAGACGAAATGTTATTCCCGACAGCGACAAGCGCATCCAACAAGGATATAACAATCATGATTGCCGAAGTTTGGATGACGACGTTGAGATCGTTTTCCTTGATTCCCTGATCGATGATCCGTTCGATTAATCTAGGGATCGAGAGATCCATTGCGACTCTCATGGCCAGCAAAATTAGGGCAATGACCGCCAGTTTCCGATAAGGTTTTACAAAAGATAAGACTTTCCTGGCATGATGCATATCAATGAATACTTTCGTCAAATCTCAGTTGAATTCAAAAAATTGGGGAAGGCACCTATAAAAATGAACGTTTTAGCATTTCCAGGCTTTGCATCATGATCTGAGCTTCTTCCGGGTTCATAGACCCCAGCTTTTCCGACATCCAAACCCGATTTTGCTTAAAGATATCATTGAGCAGATGACTGCCTTTTTCCGTCAAACGCAATTCATAACAGCGCCGGTCTTCATTGTTCTGATGCCGGTCGAGCAAGCCAATCTCTACCATTCCATCTACAGCCTGACTGATTGCAGACCGGCTGATCTGTTTGGCCTCGGCCAGATCGCTCACCGAAGAACGCCCGCGTCTGACCAGACGCATTATCTGGAATTGGGTGACCGAGATATTGAACTGCTCCGATGCTATCGATCGAACGTTTGCACGAATCCGATCCCAAACAGGTGGAAATGATTCCCAAAAACGCTCGATTGTCTGTTGAACCAGATCTTCTCTGCCTGCCGATTCATTATCCGCCACCCAGTCACCATCCACGAAAATAGTTAACTTACTTAACTGATTTTAATTATCTTCATTTAATCTGTCAAGGCGTTCAAAGGATTAATGTTTTATAATTGGGCAGTTCGCCCAAACCACGTACAGAACAGGTCAATAGTTCCATGTCGCTTGCATCCCGTAGTGCCTTACGTAATCGATTTGCGAGCATTTCTCGTGAATTAAAAATATTCGCTGCTGCATCATTTGTAATGGGTGTGGCCTACAGCCTGATCGATTCAACCTTGAATAACTTCCTTGATGACCGCTTTGCGTTAACCGGTTTCCAAAGGTCCTTCCTCGAATTACCCCGTGAGCTCCCCGGATTATTAGTCGTTTTCATAACCGCTTTACTCTGGTTCTTTTGCAGCCGGCGCCTGGGAGTGGTAGCCATGTTGCTTGGCGTTGCCGGGACACTCTTGATCGGTTTTGCATCTTCGACGTTCACCATCCTCGTCGTTTGCCTGTTCGTTTACAGCCTCGGACAGCACTTGTTTATGCCCGCAGCTTCCACAATCGGGATGGAGCTTGCAAAGGAAGGTAAAACAGGACAGCGACTGGGTCAATTAAACGCAATTCGCAATCTGGCAGCTATCCTGGGAAGCTTCATAGTCTTCATCGGGTTCAAATACCTGGGGTTCGTCTACCAGAATACTTTTGTACTATCAGCTTCCCTTTTTGTCGTTGCTGCCGTTTTTATGGCTACGATGAAACCCGAAAAGCCCAAAAAAGCGCAACTCTACCTGAAGCTTCATCGTGAATATCGCCTTTATTATGTGCTTTCGATTTTGTATGGATCACGCAAGCAGCTCTTCATTACCTTTGCACCCTGGGTGATCGTGACCATTTTCAAGCAGCCGACTCAGACATTAGCCACCTTGATCACAATTGGAGGCATCATTGGGATCCTCTTTCAACCTTTTTTAGGATGGGCTACGGATAAACTCGGTGAACGTTTCGTGCTTATCATGGAAGCTGTCCTACTCGTATTCGTATGCCTTGGATACGGTTTTGTCAAAAATATTTTCTCTGAGAGCACCGCTTTTCTCCTGGTGTGTGTATTCTATCTATTGGATCAAATGCTGATGTCGGTTAATATGGCCCGGGCGATGTACATAAAAAAGATTGCCATTCGCCCTGAAGACGTACAACCGGCTCTGACCGTTTCTGTTACCCTCGATCACTTCTTTTCGATTTGCGTGGCGCTCATAGGGGGAGTGATCTGGAATGTATTTGGCTTCCAATACGTATTTTTGTTAGGGGTATTCATCGCAATCGGTAATTTTGCTGCCGCTCTTCAGATCAAACTTCCAAAACCTGGATTGTTGACGACCCGATAGTAAAAGCCCAATAACCAAAATAACAAAATGAATTTTTAAAAATCCGCCTTTTATTCATTTTCTATTCATCTTTATCGGTTATACTCTCAATAAGAGAAAAAACCTGATATTTGTGAAATTGGCAGGTAGTTACGAGTGTAAAGGAGTTGATTATAGAAATGGTAACAACACTAGTTACTGTTATCGAAATAGCGGGAGTTATTTTGATGGGCGCGATGATCAGTTTGGATATCCTCGCTGTAACTCGAGCTCGTGCATCGCTGATCAGGGTTCCGGCCAGAATTATCCGTCGGCGGCGATAATTTGTAGGGATCAGGAGGGAAACAGGAAAATTTTAATAATGGTCAAAGAAAATACATGTTTTACATTATCACCTGCTGCGAAAATGTAATCCGGCAGGTGTTTTTTAATTAAAAAGCTGTCAAGGTGACATGCGTTCGCCCACTGCGTAAAACGATCGTCATCCAGAAAAGGATCATTCATGAGAGCCATGCATATTGACCGGATTGTGCAACTCAATGAAAACCCAAACCCGTTGAAATTTGTCGATGTCCCTGATCCAGTTCCCGGTGTAGGTGAGATTTTGATCAAAGTGTCGGTTTGCGGTGTGTGCCACACGGAGATGGACGAGATTGAAGGCCGGACGCCACCTCCAATCCTACCGGTTATCCCTGGTCACCAGGTTGTCGGGAAAGTTCAACGATTAGGCCCTGGAGTTGAAGACCGCAAGCTAGATGACCGGGTTGGTGTTGCCTGGATCTATTCCGCTTGCGGTCAGTGTAAATTCTGCCTGTCTGGCCAGGAAAATCTTTGCCCTAATTTCAGGGCAACCGGGCGAGATGCCAATGGCGGATACGCAGAATATATGGTCGTTCCTGCAGCCTATTCATACTTAATCCCCCCTACTTTTAGCGATGCCGAAGCTGCTCCTAACTTATGTGCAGGTGCAGTCGGGTTCCGTTCGCTTCGGTTAGCGCAGCTCGAGAATGGGCAACCCATTGGATTGGCCGGGTTTGGCGCTTCAGGGCATCTGGTTTTACAAATGATCCGGCACGAATATCCCGATTCAAAGATATTCGTCTTCTCACGAAGCAACCTGGAACGGGATTTTGCAGTCGAATTAGGCGCAGCCTGGACCGGTGATTTCGGAGATTACGCCTCACAAAAGCTGGCAGCCATCATTGACACGACACCGGCCTGGAAACCGGTCGTAAATGCTTTAGCGAATCTGGAATCAGGCGGCAGATTGGTCATCAACGCCATTCGCAAAGAAGATCATGATAAAGAACACCTTGTACACCTGAATTATCCATCTCACTTATGGATGGAAAAAGAGATCAAGACGGTAGCCAATATCACTCGGAAGGATGTTAGCGATTACTTACAATTAGCCGCAGATATCCCCATCAGGCCTGAAGTGCAGGAATTTTCCCTGGAAGATGCCAACCAGGCGCTTATGGAATTGAAGAATCGAAATATCCGCGGAGCGAAAGTCCTTAACGTATGATATCTGGTGATAAAATAGGTGGATCTATTAATCCAATCCTACCTTAAATGGATTTTTTTAGGATAGAAACAACTAAAATGTATTTATTAAGGTATTTCTTGAAAACAAGGGGAGTATCCCAGGATGAATTCGAAACCATATGACATTGCGATTATCGGTGGGGGAATTGTGGGAATGGCGACTGCCATGGCCCTGGCATCCTCACATCAATCTCTGGTCGTGTTAGAAGCCGAGAACCAGCTGGCTGCCCACCAGACCGGAAATAACAGCGGAGTGATCCATTCAGGTCTGTATTACAAACCCGGATCATTGAAAGCGAAAAACTGCGTCGAGGGTCGCCTGGCAATGTACCAATTCTGTGAAGAGCATGACATCGCTCATGACCGTTGTGGGAAAGTCGTCGTGGCTACCCAGCCGGAGGAATTGCCTGCTTTGGAGAAGCTCGAAGAAAGGGGGAAAGCGAATGGGCTAGAAGGCATAAAACGACTCAACGCAGAAGAAATTAAGGAATACGAACCTCATGCCATCGGAATTGCCGGCTTGCACGTTCCCCAAACCGGTATTGTCGATTATATCCAGGTCACAAAGACCTACGGAGAAATAGTCAAAAATGCTGGGGGAGAAATTTGTACAAATACTCGGGTTCAAAAATTCGATTCTTCCGGTAAAGAATTCATTCTCGGAACCAATCAGGGTGAGGTTCGCTGCCATAATCTGATTAATTGCGCTGGTCTCCATTCCGATAAGGTGGCCAGGCTATGCGGTGTCAATCCAGGTCTGCAGATATTACCATTCAGGGGAGAGTATTACGAGATCGTTCCAGAACGCGAAGAATTGTTCAATAATCTCCTGTACCCAGTCCCGGATCCCCGCTTTCCATTCCTGGGTGTGCACTTCACCCGAATGATCAAAGGTGGGCGCGAGGCAGGTCCTAATGCAGTCCTGGCTTTCAAACGTGAAGGTTATAAATTCACAGATTTTTCAGTAGGCGATGTCTTTAATTACTTGACCTTCATCGGCTTTTGGCGTATGGGGCTCAAGTATTGGAAAATGGGTTTCGGAGAAATGTACCGGTCGTTGAGCAAACCGGCTTTTGTCAAGGCTTTGCAGCACCTGATCCCTGAATTAAAATCGGAGGATATCCGCCGCAGCGGAGCAGGCGTCAGAGCTCAAGCGCTCGAACCAGATGGAAACCTGGCGGATGATTTCCGCATCGTCCAGGCCGATCGAATGGTTCACGTGTTGAATGCCCCTTCACCGGCAGCTACAGCGTCAATCAGCATCGGGAAAACTATCGCCGAAATGGCCATCAAGAATTTCGCACTTAAGATAAATTTAAGTAGCTGGTCGATTGTAGTTTATGAGGAGCCAAGAGCCAGGTCGGTCGGCTCCTCTTTTTTTTGGCGAACAAAACGGGCGAAAATTATGATCCCTATCAGGCGGCCCACGCCTGATACCACAAAAATCGGGATATAACCAAAACGGGTCACGATCAATCCACCTAGAGCTGCACCTGCAGCAGTCGAAATAGCAACGGCTATCTGGAACAGCGCCGTATAGCGAGCCCTTTTCGCAGGCGGAGCGAGGGACAGAAGAAAATTAAAAGCCGCGAGGTTGAATCCAGCCCACATAATTCCAGCAGGAATATTGGCTAAAATCCCCTGGTAGGGCGAATGAACCAATAACCAGATTAACGGTACTGAAGGGATCAAAAACCCAGTAAAAAGCATTACTTTTCTAGGGCCCCACCGGTCGGAAATATTCCCAAAAAATCGCAGCGCTGGAACTCCTGCAAGGATCCCAGCGATGGTCATGATCCCTACCTCATTAGCGTTTCCCTTCAAGCCTTCGATCATATATACGCTAAAAAATGGCCCGGCGACGCCAATTGCCATATTCCAAACGATGGCGAATAAGGCGTAGTGCGAAAAATTAAGGTCATCCTTGAGAGTTCGAACCAGGGCGCCGATTGAATATGCCTGAGGGCGCGGTTTAAGCTCTGAAATATCAGGCTCTTTGATATGAGAATAAGAAAATGTTGCTGCAGTTCCAAAGATGAATGCGATTCCAAAGGCGACCTGGTACCCGGAAATTGACCCGACCTGTGAAATAACATATCCAATGACAAGGATGACCACAATCGAGCAAGCTGCCATGAAGAAATTCTTCGATCCAAAATAATGACCTCGCCAAGAAAGTGGAACGATATCACCAGCTAACGAGGTCCAGGCAGGTAAGCCAAAATTACTAAAACCATCAGCGATTACTTTTAAACCGATAGCTATGAATATGGCCAGGCTGCCTTTGAGGAAGAAAGGTATGATCGCGAGAAGGAGGATCATTAATCTGGTCACCCCTCCCCCGCTCAATAAAACAATCCATTTCCTTTTTCCAAGGCGTTCTACCAGCATTGCTCCGGGCAACAGCATTAAAGTCGCACCAAGACTGGCCAGGGATGCCATCAAGCCGATCTGGCCGCTGGTTGCGCCTAATGCCAGCAGATAAAGTGAAATATAAGTAATCGCGATGCCATCTTGGCCTGAAGAAAAGAACCCATCGAAAAAGAACCAGCGCAGGTTTATTTGAATATCTACAGGGACAGACCTGGACCATTTTCCCCCCGAGGTGACCAGGCGAACTTTCTGATAAAATCTTCCCCATAAACCAAGCACTGCACCACGCACTTTCAATTTGTTCAACACGCCCTAAAAAGTCATACTTGCTCGAAATAGGGAGCATCCAAAACAAACAAGGTAGCCCGGTGTTGGTCGGGAATCTCAGGCGAACAACACGTTTCACGTAAAAGATCGATCGCCTCTTGTAAACGGTCGGGGTCGGTTCCAATCAATAGGCTGACGTTACCGCTGCGCAGAAAACCCCCTGTGCTTGCGACCCGCGTTACTCTGAAACCTCTTTCGAGCAGAAGAGTTGTCACCGTGACATCATCCACATCTTTCACGATTGCGATGATCAATTTCATCTCATTTCCTTTATGCAATTAAAGCTGTTCAAAGCGGTCGACATCGACAATATAAACAGTGGCACCGCCGATTTCCGCTTCAATCATCAACGGTTGCCCCTGCATCAAAGGCGCTTCAACCCTGGCGGGAATAAACTTCACCCGGGTATGGCAGATCTTGTGAATGATGCTCATGAGCAAATCAAAGCGGGTTTTATTAATCCCGATCAGGAGCGAGACAGTTGATTTTTCTAATATTCCTCCATGGCTATCGATCCGGGTAAAATAGAAACTCCCTTTGATCAACTCCTGTACCAAATCGTTTATTTGCTCGCTCGAAACGATTACAAAGACCAGAAGGTTAACATCTTGACGGTTCACTTCCATCTGCTACACACCTCCTGTACATAGACTACCACTCACAGTAGATCCCGATATTTCCAACATACCCCAAACAAAGTATGATCAACTTCAATTTTACTGCTTAAAATTGCCTGGTAAAAATGCTCTCTAAACGATGGGATAACAACCATATTTATGGACGGTCTCTAGCATCGCCAGATAATTCTCTACTTTCACACCACTGTGGATGGAGTTACTTGAGGTCAATACGAACCCACCACCAGGTGCAATTTCAGTTATCAACCGGCGAGTTTCCTTCTCGACCTCCTGTGGGGTTCCATCACTCAGCAAATATCCACAATCAACATTGCCCATCAAGGTCAATTTGTGACCGAAACGTCTCTTTAGGTCAGATATATCCATACCTGCAACCGGTTCGATTGCCTGGTAAGCATCGATGCCGCTTTCAACCAATAGTTCTTGCTCGATCCGTGTGATATTTCCGTCAGTATGCTTGATGTAAAGTAACCCCAGGTCGTGGCATTTCTGTACCAACTTTTGCAATCGCGGAAGTATATAACGTCTGAAATGTTTAGGAGAAATCATAGGCCCATTCTTACCTGCCCAATCTTCGCCGCCCAGGACGGCATCAATGCCATGCTTTGATTGGGCTTCAACGAATTTGAGCGCAAATGCAATCTGCCAATCCAGGTAACGATCCATCAAGTCCGGCCTCAATGCAACTGCTTCGAACAGAACCGAAACGGCTGCCATATGCATCCCAAAATAAACGTCGACGTTCCCAACCAGGAATACCTCGCTGCCAATCTCCTTTACGATCCAATCTACCTGGGTGAAGTCAAGACTGGCGACGTCAGGTGTAGAAGCTTCCATTCGTTCAACCATTCTTTCAAAACCCGCCAGGCCCGAATGTACCAGGGCACTATCGATTTCCGAGTACATATCCGATTGAGGTTGGTACTGCCATATACTCCAATCGTCACCTTTGGGATCTCCATAACGCCAGACATTCTCTCCCAATGATTCCGGGGCACCAATAGTTTTTCCATGGGGCAAGATTGGCAAAAAATCAAGGCCGAGTTTTCTCACCAGAGCAACTTTATCCTCCGCTTCGCGAGTGTAGTATTCGTCCATCCGCCCCAATCGAGCCATCTCATTAGCTCGCTTACCACGATGATGACCTCCATACCCAACCCAGGCTTCGTGTCCCAATATTTTTGAAGCTACCGGTTCATCAATTTCTATCTCTCCTGCGGGTACTCGATCAGGTTCGTGATGGGAAAAAGCTATCTTCATACGTTCTTTAGAATTCATATATTCCTCGGATACATAATTTCGTTCTCATGTTTGTTTGTTACTCTTCTGAAAACAAGAGAAATATAACTGGAATTTCGTGAGAGTGCAATATATGCTAGAATAATGCCATGGTCAAACGACTAATACTGGTTGCTGGCAATATCGGATCCGGTAAAACATCGCTCACTCAACGGATCGGTGAGCGTATGGGTTGGTTGACAGCCTACGAATCCGTTGCAGATAACCCCTACTTGCCAGATTTTTATAAAGATATGCGCAGCTGGTCATTCCATCTCCAGGTTTATTTTCTAGGCCATCGCGCCCAGCAGCACCTGGTATTATCGCAGGATCCACGTTCTGCTATTCTCGACCGCAGTATTTATGAAGACGCCTATATCTTCGCACGTGCTTTAAATCAAATGGGAAACCTGAACGAGCGCGATTATCAGTCTTATCGCCGTCTATTTGATTTGGTCGTGAAGAATCTACCTGCGCCAGATCTGCTTATTTATCTTCGCGCACCGGTCCAGGTTCTGGTTGAGCGCATCCAGCGTCGGGCTCGCAACATTGAGACAGGGATTTCAGCAGATTATCTCACTCTATTGGACAGTTTTTACGAAGACTGGATGCAAATTTTCGATATATGCCCGGTGTTGACCATCCAAACCGGGGACCTCGACTTCGTTCATAAGCCAGCCCATCTAGACCAGGTCGTCAACCGCATCAAAGACAGGTTAGCAGGGAAAGAAGAAATGGTATTTTAGAATGTATCGTCCAAACCCCTGAGCCGTTGTGCCGCGCTTTCTGGCGTCAGATCCCTTTGAGGCATAGCTAACAACTCAAAACCGACCATGAATTTGCGCACTGTTGCAGAACGCAACAACGGAGGGTAAAAGTGGGCGTGTAAATGCCAGCCAGGGTGTTCTTCGTTATCGCAAGGCGCCTGGTGAAAACCCATCGAGTAGGGAAATGATGTGCGGAAGAGTTTATTATAACGCCTGGTCAATCGCCCGAGTATATCGGCCAAAGCCGAGATTTCTTCAATCTGCAAATCCGGAAGGGATGCCTGGTGGCGATTGGCGATCAGAATGGTTTCGAAAGGCCAGATAGCCCAAAAAGGCACCAGAACTGTGAAAAAGTCATTAGCTAAAACCACCCGCTCATTTTGCTTTTTTTCCTCTGACAAATAATCACACAACAGGCAACTCTGATGAGAGTTGAGATAATCATCCTGGCAACCAAGCTCCTTACCCGGTTCGTTCGGAATGTGGGCTGTGGCCCACACCTGGCTGTGGGGATGGGGGTTTGAGGCGCCCATCATGGCGCCTTTATTTTCGAAAACCTGGACGTATTTAATAAAGCTCTTCTCACCTAGCAAGCGTGATTGTTCGACCCAGGCCTTCACCACGAGCTCCACCTCGCATTGAGGCAGTTGCGCCAGGTCCAGATCGTGCCTGGGTGAAAAACAAATAACCCGGCAAATTCCCGATTCTGGTTGGACAACATGCAGGCCATTCTCGGATTTTTCGACCTGGCCTCCTGTCTCCTCAGGGAGTAATGCAGCAAAATCATTATCAAAGATAAATGTATGAGAATACGCAGGATTTCGCTCACCAGTATTGCGACGGTTACCTGGGCAAAGGTAGCAATCCGGATCATAATCAGGGATAATCTCCTTGATAGCCTCTTCGACTTGTCCAAGCCAGGGTCTTTGTGCGCGTTGCGGGGAAACTAATACCCATTCACCGGTTAAAAGATTTCGCCTGCGATGAGGTAAGTTGAGATTCATGTTATCCTTAAAGGAGGGATTAGCCGATCAATTATTCGCTGTTATGCAGATATCAAAAATCATCATACCAGCAATTTTATGACATCTAAAACAAATTTGCCACCCCAATATCTATAAAATGTAAAACAATATTCCATTTCTGCAACTTTTTTATGCCTGTTCCGTATATCATCATAGAAAGATCTGGAATCTGGAGAAAGCGTTGGACGACCCCGAGATTGCATGGCTGAATACACAGGTTCAAGCTGCTCGTCAAGGAAGCGACGAAGCATTTGCTCTTCTGGTTGAAAAGTACCAGAGACCTGTCTACAACTTGTGTTACCGCATGTTGGGTGATGCAAATGAAGCCGAAGATGCATCTCAGGAGTGTTTCTGGCGGGCGTACCAATCTCTGAAGAAATACGATCTACAAAGACCATTTGCTACCTGGTTATTATCGATCAGCGCTCATTTTTGCATCGACCAATTACGCAAGCGCCGCATAGTTGTATTGCCGATGGAAATTTTGCCGGAAGAGGCAGCGCCAGACTATTCACCAGGGCCAGAAGCCAGTTTTTCGCAGCATGAAGAAAGAGCAGCGGTTCAAGCGCTCTTATCAGACCTTAATCCTCAAGATCGGGCAGTAATTATCATGCGTTTTTGGTATGACTTATCTTATGAAGAAATAGCAGAGGCATTATCGCTTTCAGTCAGTGCAGTAAAAAGCCGCCTTCACCGGTCACGGATTGAGTTGGCCCAACTCTGGCGGTCTAAGCAAAACATTCCAGCAAACGCGGCAAGGAGGCAATATGAATCATCTGCCTTATGAAAATTGGCTGTTTGAAGAACAGACCCTCGATCAGGAACAGAAGAAGTCACTGCAAAATCATATAAACATATGCGACCAGTGCCGCTCGCTAGCTGATGCCTGGCCAGGATTACAGCTTGATATAAAACAAACTCCTATTCTCGCCCCTCAACCCGGTTTCACCCAACGATGGCAGTCGACCCTGACGAAGAAGCGAGCTGAGAAACAGCGCCGGTTGACCTGGTGGATCTTTGGATCGAGCCTGGGTGTCGCTTTGATTGGTCTTGGAATTCTATATATACCTGATGTTCTCAGCCTATCGCCTGGTGCATTTCTAGCAAATGTGCTTTATTTCTTAACTGTTTTTCTGGTCAAAACGAATCAGGCACGCGAAATCGCCGAAATTCTGATAACAAATGTGCCACCTTTGTTATCCATATCGATTTGGATCCTGGCAGCATCCAGTCTATGCTTGCTTTGCCTGACGTGGGTTGTAGCAATATGGAAGATTTTCATTCCTAAAGGAGTAAGATCATGAAGTCGATTAATAAACTCATCCTATGCTTTTTCCTGCTGACAATGGCCCTTTTCGCCTTGCCAGGGCAGGTAAACGCAGCCCCACTGCCGGCAAATTCTCAAAGCCAGTCATACAGTGATAAAGTAGTCTTTGGCGACACGTTTTTTCTGATGTCTGGTGACGTTTTGGATGGAAACCTGACCATTCTGGGTGGAACTGTTACCCTTGAAAACAATTCCGAGGTTACCGGAGACGTCGTCTTGCTTGGAGGTACCCTTAACGCTAACGGAAATATAATGGGAAACCTCAGTACGTTGGGGGGCTCTCTCTTCCTGGGCGACCAGGCAATCATTCATGGAAATTTGAGCATGTTGGGTGGCGGCCTTCACCGTTCCAGCCAGTCACAGGTATTGGGTCAGACTGTGAATGGAGGTATCAATCCGTTCAACATCAATTTACCCAGTCTGCCGTTCAATATCAATCTATTTTCAGGTTTTCAATCCTTATTTACCGTGTTCCGCACCTTTGTAAACATAATTATCTTGTCGGCATTGGCGTTGCTGGTCGTCCTGGTTTGGCCACGACCCACAGAAAGGGTAGCACAGGCGATCGGCACCCAACCTGTTATCACCGGTGGTCTGGGATTATTGACAGCCGTTGTATTACCAGCGCTCTTGATCGTCTTGCTGATAACAATTATCCTGATACCGGTAAGTTTGTTGGGTTTTCTTGCACTTGGAATTGCTATCTTGTTTGGCTGGTTTGGGGTTGGTCTTGAAGTCGGTAAGCGTCTGGGCGATTTACTAAAAGTAAATTGGCAGCCTGCCCTCTTAGCCGGCATGGGAACGCTAACGATTTCCTTGATTGCCAGCTTCATTGGGGCGATTCCTTGCGTCGGCTGGCTTGTGCCATTCCTGATCGCCATGGTCGGCCTTGGAGGCGTCATCATTACCCAGTTTGGATCGAAATTTTATCCACCGTCTACCCCAGTAACGGGATCTATGATGGTTACGCCAGGATCGACTCCGCCTACATCAACTCAACCGCCTTCATCAATGATAGATCGGTCAGAACCTCAAGGTTCTGGCGAAATCTATCCCACAACCAATTCAACTGAAATGGTTGACCCCAATTCGATGGAATCCTCTTTGTAAGTAAATCGATCTGAGTAATAGAAAAATAAACATCCAAAAATTACGAATTTGGTTTAGGAGAAAACAAAAATGAAACGCCCCTTATACGCAGTCATCATCGTCTTACTGTTGGCCACAATAGCCTGTTCAATCAACATTAACATCCCTACCATGGCGGTCGGCCCAACAAAAATATATGATGTGAACGAACCCTTACCATCCGATGCTTCAACCGCCAACGTTAACATCAATATGGGAGCAGGTACACTCGACCTTTCAGGTGGGGCCAGCTCATTAGTAGAAGGCACCATTAAATATAATATCCCAGACTGGGATCCCAAAGTGACCGAGACTGGTTCAGGGGTAATGATCACTCAAGGGAATGAGACGAATATCACCGGTATCCCCTCAAATAAGCTGATTAACGATTGGGTGATCCACTTGAACGATACAACACCACTCGATCTGGCAATCAAAGCGGGAGCTTATAAAGGCACCATGGACCTAAGCGGTTTGCACCTGACCAGTCTGAGCATTATGGATGGCGCTAGTCAAAATACTGTGTCCTTCAACACGCCTAACCCGGAAATGATGAACAGCTTCACTTACCGGACCGGCGCATCGCAGGTAGAGTTAAGTGGACTGGCAAATGCCAATTTCACCAATTTAGATTTTGAAGGTGGCGCAGGTCAATACAATTTCGATTTTTCTGGGACATTCAACCAGGATGCAACAGTAACGATTAAAACCGGTGTGAGTAGCATCACGATCGATGTGCCAGCGTCAATGGCGGTAACTTTCATCAACTCCGGTGGGGTTAGCAATATCAATACATCCGGGACATGGACTGTCAACGGCGACACCTATCGCGCCAGCGGCGATGGCCATACCCTGACGATCAAAGCTGAGGTTGCGGTCGGATCAGTCAAACTAAATCGCAAGTAAGCCAAAATACTTCTTCTTCAGGGTTTTTCGGAAGTTTACGAGCTTCCGAAAAACCCTTTTAATTTAACGTCTACCTTTAAAATTAGGGCTTGATGTCTTTTTGGATCACATTAGCAACCTTTTTGGTAACCTATGTTGCCAGCTCCACCGGCCACAAGCCCAATTTGCTGTCAAACCGGGTATCTATCCTCCTCTCTGATGTAGGATTACTATTGTTGACGAGGTAAATACAACCTTCTGCTATCAGCAAAAATCAAAATCGTTTCACATCGGCAATATCTTATCTGGATTATTTTTGATCAACTTTCGTCCAGAGTCTTTGGTGGGATTGGGGAGTATCCTGGATCGTACTGATCAGACTCAACCTATGCGAATTCGAAAAGAAGGCATTTTTAAAACCGGAAATGGTCATCTAACTTTCTAAAAGCCCCTCAATTATTGAGAATATGTCCGCTCGGGCATGATCATTACCATTATTTCGTTAAGCCTGGGGGTAGGCTGGATTTATTAATTTGTCAGATAATACTTATGGTCCACAATCATCCGGTAAACCGCTTCGGGCAGGTAATAACGGTATGGTTTACCATTTGCTATCCTGGTGCGAATTTGGCTGGCCGAGATCTCAAGCAGCGGAGCGGAAACGATTCGCAGGCGGTTGGTGATACCAGGCAATCTTTGCTCCAGCTCATCAAAATTGACCGAATCCCCAGGACGGCGCATGACCCCGATTTGAGCGCATAATTCGATCAGTTCGCCAGCTCGATACCAGGCTGGCAGATCATGCAGCGAGTCTCCTCCAATCAGATAGATCAGGTCTGATCCACGGTAACTGTCAGCCAACAACCGTACCGTATCGACGGCATAATGCGGTCCGGGCCGATCCATTTCCAAATGTGATAATTCAAAATCCGGGTTGCCTTCAATTGCGGCTTTAACCAATTTAAAGCGCGTTTCGATGCTGGTTATGTTTTGGTTTTGTTTGTGAGGTGGGTCAGGCGTGATTACCCATAATAAGCGATCCAATTCAAGCTGGCTTTTCGTTTCGGATGCCAGGATCAGGTGACCGATATGAGGCGGATCAAAAGTCCCGCCAAAAATGCCTATGCGCATCTTTCAGTCCTGCCACTCCAGCTCATATTCACCGATGTACACCGTCTCACCATTGTGAATGCCTTTTTCTCTCAGCACCTTTTCAACACCGAGGTTCCCCATCAGCCGTTGGAAGCGCCGGACCGATCCTTCGTATTCCCAGTAGGTCATGGCAGCCGCCTTTTCGATTGCGGCTCCGTGGACGCGCCATCCCTTCTGGATCCGCTCAACTGAAAACTCGCGTGGATCGTCTGCTGGGCGGTAAACTGGCAACCCAACCACTTGCTCGACTTCTGGGTTGGCTTTTAGCAGGTTGGAAGATTTCCATAAAAGGTCTTTGACGTTGATACCGGCAAGCGCTGAGATTGAAATTGGGCGGTACCCTTTCTTTTCCAGACTTGCTTTTATCTCAGGCCAGCGTTCTTGCACTTCAGGCAGGTCAATCTTATTTAATGCAACGATCTGGGGTTTTTTAGCAAGATCTGGATCGAATAATGCCATCTCGCTGTTTATTTGGGAGAAATCAGCCAGGGGGTCAGGCGCTAACCCATCCAGGAGATGGATCAACACCCGTGTACGCTGCACGTGGCGTAAAAAATCAAAACCTAATCCGACCCCCTCGTGAGCGCCTTCGATTAATCCTGGAATATCAGCCAAAACAAGCGTCGTTTCCAAATCCATTTCAACCACACCCAGGTTAGGTTCGAGGGTGGTAAAGGTATAATCAGCAATTTTTGGTTTGGCATTGGTCACTGAAGCCAGCAAGCTGGATTTTCCAGCATTGGGCACACCTACGATACCTATATCTGCAATTAATTTGAGCTCCAACCGCAGGTTATGCTCCTGAGCAGGCTCACCTTTTTCACCCATGCGCGGCGCTTGATTGCGGGAAGTGGCGAAGTGTTGGTTCCCTCGCCCCCCTCTACCGCCCTTAGCAACGAGAAGCTGCTGGCCAGGTGCAGTCAGATCCCCCAACAGCTCAGTATTATCATCGTTATAAATGATGGTTCCTGGAGGTACAGGGATTACCAGATTGTCAGCTGATTTTCCACTCATATTATTAGACCCGCCGCGTTCACCATCGCTTGCGAGAAAACGAGTTCTGTGATGAAAACCGAACAGTGTATTTAAGGTCGGGACCACCTCGAGAATGACATCACCACCCCGGCCCCCATCACCCCCATCTGGGCCACCGCGGGGAACGAATTTCTCGCGATGGAAATGTACCGCACCATCTCCACCGCGCCCTGAACGAATAAAAATCTTAGCCTGATCAATGAACATTATGAGTGGTGATACCCCGATCACTTCCCTTTAAATTTTGCTTTGAGCACATCTTCCAGCGTTGGTTGGCCGATCTCCTGGAGCTCATACCGTACACGTTGGCTGGGTTTATCGATTTTCATGACCCTTTGAAGGTTGATCGGTGTTCCAATCAGAACCAGATCGACGTCAGCGTTAGCGATCGTCTGCTCGAGATCGTGAACCATTTCATCCCCGTAACCCATCGCCGGTAAAATCTGGCCTGTTTTCGGGTATTTACGATAGGTTTCAATGATCGAGCCAACCGCAAAGGGGCGAGGGTCAACAATTTCAGCCGCACCAAATCTCCGGGCAGCAATATAAGCCGCACCGTAGGCCATTTCACCATGCGTAAGGGTCGGCCCATCTTCGATTGCCAGAACGCGTTTACCCCGGATCTCCTCTGGATGATCAACAAAAAGGGGTGAGGCAGCTTCAATCACCGTTGCTGTAGGGTTGAGCGCAAAAAGGTTATTGCGAACTGTGATGACGTTATCAGCCTCGGCAGTATCGACTTTATTGATGACGAATACGTCAGCAGCCCTGGCATTTGTTTCTCCAGGATGGTAACTTATCTCATGGCCCGGACGATGAGGATCGGCAACGACGATGTTTACATCAGGAACATAGAAAGAAAAATCGTTATTCCCTCCGTCCCAGAGAATGATATCGACTTCCTGTTCGGCCTGGCGCAAGATTGCTTCATAATCGACGCCCGCGTAGACAATCACGCCGTTATCCAGATGGGGTTCGTATTCTTCTCTTTCCTCAATGGTGCATTCGAATTTATCAAGGTCGCTGTAATCAACAAAGCGTTGAACGCGCTGTTTCACTAAATCGCCATATGGCATCGGATGGCGAATTGCTGCTAAACGATAGCCCATATCCCTTAATATTTTCGAGACTCTCCTCGAAGTCTGGCTCTTGCCAGAACCGGTCCGCACGGCACAGATTGAGACGACCGGTTTGACTGACTTAATCTGGGTCGTAGCAATTCCCATCAGGCGGAAATCTGCTCCGGCAGCCAGTACGATGGAAGCTTTATGCATCACGTAAGAATGAGGAACGTCGCTGTAGGCGAAGATAACCTGATCAATCTTATTTTTTTTGATAAGATCGACCAATTCGCTCTCTGCATAGATTGGAATGCCTTTTGGGTAAAGAGATCCAGCCAATTCAGGTGGATATTTCCTACTTTCGATGTTTGGGATTTGGGTGGCAGTGAATGCAACCACCTCATAATCGGCATTATCGCGGAAATAGACATTGAAATTATGAAAATCACGGCCGGCCGCGCCCATAATGATGGTTCGAATTGGTGACATAATTGCTGGTCCTTTCAGATAGATTAATTACATGGCCTGGGGAGCAGATATGCCAAGCAATGCAAGCGCATTTGCGATCACCTGGCGAGCAGCAGCAACCAGGCGTAACCGGAAAGCACGAACAGATGGTTCGGCCGATAAGACCGGGCATTGGTTGTAAAAATCGTTAAACGTTCGTGCCAAATCGTAAGCAAGGTTGGCGATATAAAGCGGGCGGTATTCCTTTGCCGACCGTTGTATCTCCTGGGGCAAATGAGATATCAGATCAATTAACGCAACCTCAGATGGATGGAGTTCAAATATGGGAAATACAGTCGCGGAAATGCCATTGCCTTCTTTGGGATTATTTCCAGCTTTGCGAAGAATGCTGGTAGCCCGAACATGGGCATACTGTATATATGGTGCGGCTTGTCCGTTAAAATCCAGGGCAGTCTCCCAATTGAACGTCACGATTTTGGTGTTGTCGCGCGAAAGCATCGAATATTTTAAAGCTCCCATAGCGACCGCTTCAGCGATTGCTTTCTTGCCTTCGGATGACAGTTCCGGGTTCTTCTCTTCGACGATCTGCATCGCTCGCAAAGTGGCTTCTCTAACGAGATCATCTAACATAACGACGGTCCCTTCGCGAGATTTCATGGTTACATTACCTGGCAGGTTCACAATTTCATATGCCAGATGATAACAATCCTTGGCCCAAGAATACCCCATCAACTCCAAGGTTTTAAAAATTTGCTGTAAATACAACGATTGGCGAACATCGATGACGTAGATCGACCGGTCGAGATTGAACTCCTCTACCTTCTTGATCGCTAACGGCAAATCTTTGGTCGCATAAAGGGAGGTTCCATCAGACCTTAAGATGACCAGGACCCGATATTTATCGTTCTTCGAACCCAACAACTCATCCAGGCGAATCAGAACCGGGTTTTCCGGACGTTCGTCGGAAGCGATCCCACGTTCGATCAGTTCCTTGACCAACTCTTTGCCAGGTTCTTCCATTTCACTTTCGAAATATATCCTATCGAAATGGACTCCAAGCATCTTATAAACCTGGTCGAAACCTTCCAGAGACCATTGGCGTGTTTTTTTCCAAAGTGCGACAATTTCAGGGTCTTGCCGGTCCCAGCGGCCAAATAACGCCCTGATTTCAGCTTCAGCCCCAGGCTCACCCTCCTGGCGTTGCTCTGCTTCTGCATACAAATCGCCCATCCAGCGCATCTTATCCGGTCCAGGTTGTTCTCCGGAATGATGTTTTTGGTAATTCCACATCCATTTGATGACGTGCAAGCCGATATCACCGATATAGTTAGCGCGGACGAGGTCAAAACCGGCTGCCTCGAGGATATTCGACACTGCGGCGCCAAGGATAACGTTGCGCAAATGGCCAACGTGGAAGGTCTTGTGGGTATTGGGCTGAGAGAACTCAACCATAATACGCTCACCTTTCTGTGCCCCTTGCCCGAAACGCTCGCCTTCAACCAGGACAGTATCGATAACTTTCTGCGAATAATTGCTGGTCGAAAAATACAGGTTTAGATAACCTTTTACAGGCTCCACCAAATCAAACCCTTCAGGCGTGCCCAGGTATTCCGCAACCTCGACGGCAATCTCTTGAGCGCGCTGGGGCACAGGTAATCGCTTGAACGGTGCAACGGTTTGAGGCGCATCTTTTGCTTCTTGAGAAGCCGTTTGGAAAAATGATGTACAAATTCCCCATTTACCGCTGAAGGGAATCCAATTCCATTGGAGATTGATGCTAGGGAGACCGCGTTCAGAGCAAAACGCTCTGATTTTATCCTCGACAGCTCGCTGTTCTGATTCAAACATTTACACCTCTAGATTTCCCATCCCCGGTCGATTGAATGAGATTGGAGCTGGTTGGGAGATTATAACATCGTTTCATTTTGAACCTATTCGATCGATCCGCTTGCGAACAACCAGCGGAGGGACGATGGCGCACGCCAAGCAAAAACAACCGCCCAGGACCAATCCGATCAACTCACCTACGGTTGAATTCATTTTTAGCAGGGAGAAACCTATCGGGGGTAGGAAGAAGAAAGCGATGCTGAGCGGCAGGTAAATAAAGCTCACAATCGAGGCAATGCAGCCCATGCTGGTAGAGTTCATTCTTCTTGGGTCCTGCCAATCCAGGCGAGCGCCTATGATACCAAACATCAAGTTGATCCCAATCCCACCGGCAACGTATAATGCTGCCACGACCACACCTATGAAAAACATTCCAACATTGACATGCTGCAGAACCATGATGATCCCCAGCAAGATCAATTCGAAAATAAGAGAGGGGATAAATGAAATTGTAAATTTTGCTAATAACAAATCACGGGTACTAATTGGCGAGACTTTCAATAACCAATAATTTCTTCCTTCGCGTGAGAAGGCGCTCATCGTCAATGAGAACATTAATGACCAACCCACAAACAAGGTAAATCCCATGCTCGTATAGAAGGAAATATTTCCCCCCAGATCCACCAGCGAACCCGAAAGAGGAGATCCCTCCGAACCGGTCGTTCGAGTCATCGAAACGATGACCAGCACGCCAATGATGAGAGGTGTGATTAATTGGGATAGATTCCTCAGATCCCTGCGGACGAGCAAAAAATCTTTGTGCACGACTGCTTTGTATGGAGCAGGCAAAAGGCTGAAAGACCTTTTCTTGACCGTAACTGTTTCAACCATGAAATTTTCAACTGGTCTTTCAACCCTGCGTTCAGGTATTACCGAACCTACCTGCACAGCCTGTGAAGTTCTTTGCTTCTTTTTCCTGGGACTCCCTTGCAAACTGGCCCAGCCAGTGTAATACAGACGCTCAGCACCAACCAACGCCAACCAGAATATCCCGGCAAACATTCCAAAAGAGATAGCTAACAGGCCTGAACCTATCAGGTATTGGCCAGCACCGATGGCAACCAACCCTCTCCCGATCCAGGCCAGAGGTGAAAGGGGTGAATTGACCTGCAGCAGGGTATTAAAGCCGGTGGATATTTGGGAATTAGAGAAATTGATATCGCTAATGAACCGGCCTGTCTGCGAAAAAATAACCGAAATCAGCACACCTACAAAGCCAAGGACTTCAGCTACACGGCGAGCCGGTATAAAACGAGCGATGACCATCACCAACATACTGGATATTCCACCGGCAGCCAATGTTAACAACGCCATGGCAACAACGACGAGGGGAAAATAAATGAACGAATAATTACCGGATGCGCCTAATCCGAACAATACCGGCAAACCGAAGAGGCAAACCAGGCCAAAATTTGGGAGGATGGCTTGAAGCATTTTGGTAAAGAACACGGCTCGCATAGGGAGAGGTGCACTCAACAAGAAATCCATGTCTTTGGCTAGGTAAAGCGATTGAAGTAATACGCCAAAATTGGTCAAAAGGATAGCAATGAAGGCAAACGAAATGATGGCCGTTGGCATGCTGTTGAGTAAAGCTGTGGGATCAGTAAATTGGGTCACAACCGGTGATTTGAGCAAACGTAGCAAAGCCCAACTCCCCCAGAACAACAATCCTGCCAGGGTGAGAATAAATAATGCAATAATCGCTATTCCGATTTTTCGGCGGGTTTTCGACCGGCGCAGGCCGCTCATGGTCAACACCATTTGAAGACGGAAGAGCTTCCAAATATAATGCCAGATGGTAAACTGCCTGCCAATTAAATTTGGCGATCCGCTAATTGCCGAATTCGCCAATGAATTACTTGTCCCAGATAGACCATCTTTGTTCACTTTTAATACCTCGGCGATTTCTGCGTACTCAGCCCCTCCTGTCAGTTCGAGGAAGATATCTTCGAGGCTCATACCTCCCTGTGAGCCGCCCAACGCCCGCAAATCATTCATATTTCCGACCGCCACAAGCTGGCCTTTATTGATAATACCGATCCGGTCGCACATTCGCTCTGCAATCTCCAGGATATGGGTCGATAACATCACTGCCGCACCCCGGTCGGCAAATTGGCGCAAAATATCCTTGATCAACCGGGCAGATTTGGGATCCAATCCAACTGTCGGTTCATCCAAAACCAGAATCTTAGGGTCGTGCATCAATGCTGCAGCTAATGAAATTTTTTGCTGCATCCCATGGCTATATGATTCGACCAGATCATCCCTTACTTCGAAAAGGTCAAATAGGCGCAGCAATTCATCGATGCGCCGGCGAATGTGCACCTGATCAAGATCGTATAAATCACCGACAAACCGCAATAATTCATTACCGGATAATTTGGCGTACAGATTTGGTTCATCTGGGACGTATCCACTGATCGATTTTGCCTGGATAGGCTGGGTTTTGACGTCAAAGCTATCTACTTTTACTGAGCCGGAGGATGGCTCAAGCAAGCCCACAATCATTTTGAGTGTTGTAGTTTTTCCAGCGCCATTAGGACCCAGGAAACCAAAAATTTCGCCAGCATCCACGGTGAAACTCACGTCATTCACGGCGAGTTTATCTCCGTAGCGTTTAACCAGGTGAGTTGTTTCGATCAGGGTTCGAAAATTATGATTAGCCATGTGTCACGTTTCCATTTTCAAGACCATAAACCTGTTGCAGTAGGGAATTGAACCAATTGTCATAAAATCTAGAAAAAGATTCTATCAGAACCGATCAATTAATGCACAAAAAACGGGAGCTAATCGCGCTCCCGCAAACCCGAGTTCATTTGAGTAGAATCTTGCGCTGTTTATTCTTTTTGAGTCGGTTAAGACACCCTACTCCATTGCAGCCAAATGTTTCATCAAACGACTTTTTCTACGAGCCGCATTATTCTTGTGGATGATTCCTTTTTCGGCTGCTTTATCTAAAGCGCTGATAGCGGTTAAGGTAGCAACCCGTGCTTCCTCGGCATCTCCCTTATTGATGACGTCACGAGCTTTTTGAACGAAAGTACGAGCGCGACCACGGAAGACACGGTTGCGTAGCCTTTTCTTCTGGTTTTGCTTATTTCGTTTGATTGCAGATTTTATATTAGCCAAATTATCCTCCAGAAATCACAGAACACGATTGCAACAGTGTATTTTACTAGGGGGGGTCTAATTTGTCCAGTGTTCTTTGAAAACAAATATGGTATTATGTATAAACTCAGGCCGGTTGGGTGAGCGCGTCCGTGCCAAGCCACGGTCGAGGAAAGTCCGCACTCCGTAGAGCAGGATGCCGGGTAACACCCGGAACGTTAATAGCGTTGGATAGGGCCACAGAAATAAACCGCCATTCAGGTAAGGTTGAAAAGGTGGTGTAAGAGACCACCGGCGCCAGTAGTAATATTGGCGGCCAGGCAACCCCCATCAGGAGCAAGGTCAAGCAGAAATAAAATCCGCCACGTGTGGATGGGAAGCTGCTCGTTTCCTCCTTTGAAAAAAGGTAAGTTTCGGGTAGACTGCTGGAGCTATGCGGTAACGCACAGCCGAGAGAGATGCTCGCCCAGGTGGAAGCTGTGCCTTCGGGTTAACCCTTCCACCGGACAGAATGCGGCTTATAGACCGGCCTGAGGTTATTACAATCAGTTTGGATTGGCCCGAATCCCATGAGGGATGATGCGGCTTATAGACCGGCTCGAGGTTATTACAATCAATTTGGATTGGCCCGAATCCCATCGAGGGATGATGCGGCTTATAGACCGGCCTGAGGTTATTACAATCAGTTTGGATTGGCCCGAATCCCATTGAGGGATGATGCGGCTTATAGACCGGCTTTAAGCTGCAATCACAAATTACACAAAAATTCGAACTAAGACGAATTTTCTTCATGAGCAGTTTTTAAGCCTCAGATAACCCTTTTCGTTCTACAAAAACACGAGAAAATTCTCGTTTGTGTATTCGTTTTTCCTAATCGCAACTTATTTTAAATTCACTTGATTTCCCCTTTTCGATTTTATTATTCGTGTTTATTAATTCAATCACTTTTTTAATCCGCCCTATTTATCTACTTTATTCGTGATATTATTTTTAAATTGTAACTGCTCAGGCATTTGAGTCAAAAATCTAGAAAAAACACGATGAAAGATTCTTGCATTGGTTCCATGGATAATGCACAATGGATTGCATGGAGCCTATCAAAAAACTTAGTGAAGCTGAAATACGATCCATCTACCGGCAAGGTGAAGATGCGGTTGTGAACCTCATTCAGGCGATGAACCAAAATTTGCACCTCCTCACCCAAAGAATCCAAGTCTTGGAAGACCGGTTGGCGAAGAATAGTCGGAATAGTGGGAAACCACCATCCAGTGATGGATTGAATAAACCTGCGCCCAAGAGCCTGCGCAAGCGCCATGGCAAGAAAAGCGGTGGTCAGCCAGGACATCCAGGGACGACTTTGCAGGCGGTGAGCCATCCGAACAAGGTGGAAGTGTATAAGGTGAAGCGTTGTCAACACTGCCAGACTCCCTTAGAAGAGATTGTAGTAGAAGCCATAGAAAAACGCCAGGTATTCGATCTGCCTCCCATCCAGATTGAAGTAACTGAGCACCAAGTTGAGATCAAGCGCTGCCCTCACTGTGGCCAAGTGACCCGAGCCGACTTTCCAAAAGGGATCACTCAGCCTGTCCAGTATGGACCCCAGATCAAAGCCCAGATGGTGTATTTGAACCAATACCAGATGATCCCTTTGGAGCGAGTCAGTGAGACCCTATCCGAATTCTATGGGCAGAGCGTGGCCGAAGGCACGATTGTCGAAGCCTGCCAGGAAGTTGCCCAAAAGGTCCACTCGGTAAATACAGCTATCAAGACCCACCTGACTGAAAAGGAAGCGGTGGTGCACTTCGATGAGACCGGTGCCCAGATCGCTGGCAAACTCAACTGGTTGCATTCGGCCAGCACTCAAGATTTGACTTCCTATGCGGTGCATGCCAAGCGAGGTCAGTCAGCCATGGATGCGATTGGCATTCTGCCCAATCTGCACGGGCGAGCCATCCATGATGGCTGGAAGAGCTATTTCGCCTATCTCTGTGCCCATGCTTTGTGCAATGGCCATCATTTACGCGAGTTGAAATTCCTCCAGGAGCGTTACCCACAAGAGTGGGAGAATGGGCTGGCGGATTTGTTGCTCGAAATCAAGAAAGCCGTAGAAACCGCCAAGCTCACTCAGACTTCCAGCTTGACATTGGTTCAGATCAAGGCCTTCGAAGAACGATACGATACCCTCCTGCTCCAAGGTTTTCAAGCTAATCCAACTCCTGAGCCAGGGGAAGAACAACCCAAGAAACGAGGACGTCCCAAACAGAGTCCACCTCTCAACTTGCTGGATCGCTTTCGGGAACACAAACCAGCGGTATTGGCTTTTATGTATGATTTTAAGGTGCCATTTGATAATAATCAGGCCGAACGAGATATTCGGATGATGAAGGTCAAGCAAAAGATCTCTGGCTGTTTCCGCTCAACCCAAGGTGCTGAGGCCTTCTGCCAGGTTCGGGGCTATTTGTCGACCGCTCGTAAGAACGGCCAAAAGGTATTGAAAGCCTTACACCTGGTATTTGCTGGAAAACCTTATTGTCCTTCTTTCGTCTCTTTACCTGCCTGAGCAGTTACTTTAAATTCTTTATTTCGTAGGATCTATCTATGGAAAACAAAGTAGCATACCAAGGTGAGCCGGGAGCATTCTCTGAAGCTGCTGTTTTTGCACATTTTTCGACTGTGACGGAAGCTGTCCCGTGTTTATCGTTTGACGATGTCTTCAGGGCTGTCTCCGATCAAACGGTCGAATTTGGCCTGGTGCCGATAGAAAATTCATTAGCCGGCAGCATTCATCGCAATTACGACCTTCTCTTACATCACAACCTATCAGTTGTTGGGGAACATTACCTCCCCGTCCACCATTGCTTGATCGCCCATCCTGGGGTAAACAGGCAGGAGATACATAAAATCATCAGTCACCCCCAGGCCCTGGCTCAATGCGAACGCTACCTGCGCTCATTTCCTGGTGTGAAGGTCGAGCCGGTTTACGATACTGCCGGAAGCGTCAAGATCGTCAAAGATCAGGGAGACCGGTCGATTGCCGCAATTGCTTCGCAGCGCGCGGCTGACATCTACGGTATGGCTATCGTCGATCAGAACATCGAAGATATGCCCAATAATCTCACCCGTTTCCTGGCAATCGCCAGCCAGCCAGTATACCCCGAGAAGAATGCTAAAACGACACTGGCATTTTCAGCCGCCAACCAACCCGGCTCGCTGTTCAAAGCCTTGAGCGTTTTCGCTTTACGCGATATCGATCTGACCAAGATCGAATCTCGGCCCCAACCTGGTAAAACGTGGGAATATCTTTTTTATATCGATTTTATCGGCTCGACAATTGAACCCCCCGTATCCAGAGCGCTAGGTCATTTAGGCGAATATGCTACTATGCTGCGGGTGTTCGGCTCTTATCCCAGGCATCTTTACGTCGGTTAGCCAATTCCTATTTGTGAATTGGCCCCACAGATTGCTTTCAGGAGTATTTAATCGAAGGTTAGACTCCTGACTGTTCCCCCTTTTACCTGCCACAATGCCACCTGGCGTGGAAAATCATCCGCGAATAACTTCAGATCTGTCGTCGTCAGCAGACCCTGCTCGTTGTCTTTTAACGTTTCGAGCAAATCCTCACGGCGCTGAATGTCAAGTTCAGCTAGGATCTCGTCCAGCAATAACACCGGTGATTGCCCTGTTTTTTCTTTCATCCAAACGACCTCAGCAAGCTTCAATGAAAGCAATGACGTGCGCACCTGGCCGCGGGAGCCATAATCTCCCAGGTCGATGCCGTTGGAATAGAAACGAACTTCATCACGATGAGGTCCAATGGTGGTTAAGCCGCGATTGATCTCCTCGCGGCGCAGCTCCCTCAACTTCTGGCAAAAACCTTCTTGAATTTGCTCAACCCGCAGCCCGGTTCTATCTACAGGGGTTGTTATCGGAAGCGCATACTGGCCTGTCGGTTGAGGAAGCGGTTCGTAGGCAGGCTGGTAAACCAGGCGTAAAATTTCCATGGAATGGGTCAGGCGATCGTGAATGCGGGATGCCAACCGTTCCAGGTCCTGGATCGCTGAAATCCGCTCAGCCATGATCTGGGCTCCCCGCTTCGTCAGAATTCCATCCCAAAAGTTCAATTGGTCAAGATCTCCACCCATTCTCTCCCCAAGCTGCTTCAGCAAGGCGTTGCGTTGCAGTAAAGCCTGGTTGTATTCGCTTAAAGCAATTGCATATCCAGGAACGACCTGGCCCAGAGCCAGGTTTAAATACCTCCGGCGTTCTTCTGGACCTTGCTCGATTATCCGGGTCATTTGAGGGAGAAATATGACCGCATTAAACTGACCGATGACATCGTTAACGGTTCGCTTTACCCCATCGAAAAAAACCTCTTTACGAAAACGCGACGATGACGCCGCGCCATTCAGCTCCTGGATCAACCGCACCTCGAGATGGTGTTTTTTCGAGCCGCTGACGTAATCGGCTACCAATCGAGCGACACCTTGAGGCCTTTCAGCGGCCGCAAAATGAATTAACTGGCGGTCATTGTGGGCGTGGAATGAAGTGAAAGTTGCCAGGTAGTAAATGGCTTCTAATAAACTTGTCTTCCCCTGGGCATTATCTCCAACCAATAGCACGAGCTGCCGGGGCATGTCCTGGTCGAACCGGCTGAACATGCGAAAATCGGTTAATGCCAGGTGGGTCAGGTACATTAATCAGCCATTGCGATTGGTTCTTCGTCAGCCCTAGGTTTCCACACCTTGCTGGCCCGATCTGTAAAAATGACCCCATTAACGTGGTCTATTTCGTGTTGAAATATCCGCGCCATCCATCCACTGACCTTCAGCCTTAATGGCCTACCATGGCGGTTTTCACCCCGGACAACAATCTGGCTGTATCGCTCTACATCCCCCACCAATCCAGGCACCGATAGACAGGCTTCCGTTCCGATTTCAGTTTCGTCAGAAGTCTTGATGATCTCGGGATTCGCTACCACGTATAGTTTCTTGGGTAAAATCTGCTTCCCATCCTCATCTTCTTCTCCATATTCGACCACAATTAAGCGAGAAGATACGTTGATCTGAGGAGCCGCCAACCCTACCCCAGGCGCGTCTCGTAACGTTTCGATCATATCGTCTACCAGAGTTTGAAAGTCTTTATCAAATTCTGTTACTTTATGCGCTTTTTTTCTCAATACCAGGTCAGGTATATAAATAATCGGTCTAATTGCCATAACATCTCTCTTACTTTTAAAATCAAAACTTATTTTACCCTATTAATTTATCCAACCAAATCCATCTCGGTCTTCATCATCTTCATCTCGCCTGTGAACTTCCTGGGACGTTTCACCAGGATTTACCTGCGGCGGTGGATTGAGCCATGTTTGCCCTTCTTTAGGAATTTCTTCATTGTAATGGTGATACGTGGCAATCCAGGAAGAAAGGCGCTCTCGTTCTGCCTCTCGCTCTGCTTTCTTTCGTTTTGCCTCTTTTTCCAACTTCCGTCGAAAAATATCGTGCTGTACACGCGAAGGATTGAATACATAATCAAAATCGAAGCTTGCATTGCCTATTTTTATCTTGACAGTTCCATAATTAAAAACAAGGCCAATAATCCCGGATCGCTCGTATTCGATACTCAAGATATTCTCCAAAGGAGCTGTCTTTTTAGTTTCAGTACCAAACGGTTTTCGATTAATATCGATGATCTGGTCTGCTGACACCTGGTAAATATCGTTATGCCAGTCAATGACGTCGTAAAACCACCACAAGAAAACAATAATTAACGCGGCGGCCAGCAAGGTGATGATTCCTTCATTACTTATCCATGAAATTAAACCTAACGCATCGCTAATTAAAGCCGCGGCAATTAATGAGAAAAGTACTGTTTGCTTCCAGGTTGCCGCCAGCAAAATGAACCAGTGTTTGCGATAGGTAACGACCTCTCCGACATCAAACCTGACCTGAAAAAGATAACCGAATAACCGTTTGAAAACGCCTGGGTTCACCGTTTGCCGAATGCTGTTTTCTAAAGGCGCAGCATCTTCTATCGTTTCCTGCTCTTCTACCGATGATGTTAACCCTAATTTTGTCCTGATCGCGTTGTCCATTTCGCTGGCTTCTTCTTTCTGAAGCGTTATTTGCGATCGGCGGAGTTGTTCCTCAATGATGGATGCAATGATATTTGGGTTTTTCACTCTCCTCAACGGAATCGAACCGGTATAAGTTCGTACGACCACATTTCCGAATCCTACCATGCGCCCGATCTGGTCGCTCTCGACGCCTACCGATAAGATTGTACTCAGTGGGGCTTCCTGACGGCTTTCGTAAATTCCAGCTACTTTTTCGAGCCAGACCACCCGCTGGTTGGTAACAAAATAATAATCGTTGGACCAATCCCAGATATCCCAACCAACCCAAAGGAGAGCTGCCAGGCACCATACCCCGCCAACTATCAGGGCGAGGGATGAAGCTTTCGTTGGATCAAAATAAAAAAACATATAAGTGAATAAATATAATCCTGCTGCCAAAGCAATCGCAGGTAGGGTTAATTTCGTGTACAAATAATACGGATGCTCACGAACAAGAGCGTAGATGATTTCATCCGGATTGATCCAATTCCAACTCTTCTTTCTGGTCAGGTGACGGCTCGATTTCAGCTGCTTGCAAATTCGCTTTCAATCCAGGTGTGTGTTGAATTAACGACCTGACCTGGGTATAGCTCACCCGCAAAATACTGCAATCAGTGACTGCGCTGGCGGTTTCAATCCGAGTGGGCTTGCCAACCAATGCTTCCTGGCCGAAATAATCACCTTCAAATAAAAGTGCTGTCCAGGAGCTTTTCCCAGCGATACCGCCTGTCAATTGGATCTTTCCTTCAAGGATTAAGAAGAAATTATCAGCGTCGTCCCCTTCTCGGAATAAGACGCTATTTGACGCCAGTGTCAACTCACTGGAGCGTCTGATTATTTCGGCAATTTGGCCATCGGTAAGATTATTAAAGAGATGAATATTTTTGAGCAAAGTGGAAACCCTGGTAAAATCGACAGCCATGAAACAAGTATAAATCATCCTCTCATAAATTTGTAACTTGATTCTCGAGAAATTCGATTACAATCCTGTTTTATGAATTTCATTGTTTGAGGTCATTGTTTCCTGGTATGTCGATTTTCAATAAATTATTCCGCGTCGATACGAGCAAAAAGGACGACCGCAACGCTATCTACCTGGTCGCCGAAATCTTCTTTGCATCGATCATGGGAGGCGCATCCGCATTTAATGCGGCCTTTGCCGTCCGACTGGGGGCAGCTAATTCAGAAATCGGTCTCCTGAATTCCATCCCGGCTTTGTTGGCGTTGATCATCTCGATACCCGCAGGCCGTTTCCTGCAAAATCAAACCAAGCCAAAACCCTGGATTCTCGGAAGCCTCACCCTTTCTAGAGTTGGCATGTTGATGGTTGCGCTTTCACCTTTTATTCACATTGGTGGAAATGAAGGGTTACTGGTCGTGTTGATATTGATCGTCATGAGCATGCCGGCATCGTTTTTCAATGTTGGTTTCATCCCCATGCTCGCCGACGTCATTCCAGAAGGAAACCGCGCCGCGGTTTTTTCAGCCCGAAACATGATCGCCGGGGCAACTACCAGCATTGCTGTGTTTATTTTTGGTCAATGGCTCAGCAGGGTTGCATTTCCAATCAACTACCAGGTCATGTTTGCATTTGGCTGGGCTATATCGATGATGAGCTACTTTTTCCTTTCAAAGGTTCAGGTTCCCGAATCGAAGCTCGCTCAAGTCCGGATAAAGACAAAAACCAATCTCAAAGCCCAATGGAATTCCCTGAAGCAAGCATACAGCAGCCAACCTGCCTTTCTCAGAATTACCCGTAACACAATTCTACTGAGCATTGGTTTATGGATTGCCACTCCTCTATACATTTTGTTTTTCGTCAGATCTCTGGGCGCCAGCGATGCATGGCTTGGTATCCAAAGTACTGCAGCAAACCTGGGAACGATTCTAGGTTATGCGTTCTTTCGCTGGGTTATGTCCAGGTGGGGTGAGCCAAATACATTGAAACGGACCGCTTTGACAATAGGTGCGTATCCATTACTCGTCGGTCTTTTCCAAAATCTTACTATCACCCTTTTCGCAGTGGCTTTGAACAGCATCTTTGCGGCAGGCCTCAACCTGAGCCAGCTCAACCAATTAATGAAAGCCATGCCGCCTGAAAAAAGGCCTGAATATACCGCCCTGTACTACACGATCGTTAATGTCGGAGCTTTTATTTTCCCTTTGGTTGGGGTCGCCATAGCCAATATGATTGGCATTGCTCCAACGTTGATTGGCTGTGGTGTCTTATCGATGATTGGAGCAACTTCTTTTTGGTTTTCACCGGTCGAACCAAAGCCTCAACCTGACTTGATACCCACCAATGTCAAATCATCGAATTGAGGTGTCGTCCCGACAAATGCGGTAATTGAATCGATGACGTTATCACATATATATTGGGCGGAGTCATTTTTACTTCTCTTGACGACTTCGCTTAACCGCTCAATCCCAAAAGCAACCCCGTCCTGATTGATTGCATCTGTCACACCATCGGTATTGAGGAGAAGGATTGAGTTTGGAGAAAAACTGATCTGGGTTTCATCGAATTGAGGATTTGAGAAGATGCCCAAAGCCTGCCCATGACCAGGTTCAATACAATTGGCAGAACAATTTTCATCAAAAATCAAGGGGATTTCGTGTCCAGCCCTGGCATACCTGAATGTCCGGTCAACAGCATTCAAGACCCCATACAACACAGTCACAAATAGGCCTAACTCGTTCATGTCCATCAAGTGGTAATTAACACGCTGCAGTACATGCCGCGGAAGAATTCCGTTGTGAGCTTCAGCGCGCAGAAGTGACCGGGTAACAGCCATAAAAATGGACGCTGGAACACCTTTGTCAGATACATCACCTATGGCAATTCCAATCGTATCACGGCTTAAGGGTATAAAGTCGAAAAAGTCACCACCCACCGCTCGCGCTTGTGCCATCCGCACGCCAAAATCAAATCCAGATAACTGGGGTAATTTTCTCGGTAATATCCCTTTCTGGATTCGCCTGGCCACCTGCATCTCTCGTTCCATATCGGTGGGCTCTAATATTTCAGTCTGATCATGATTGAAATCAAAATTAATCCGGGTTAATCGCCTGTTTTCGGATCGCAAGGTTTGAAGGATATTTACGTCCGCCAATTTGCTACGATAAATCATCCCTTGAAGAATTCCATACCCAAGGTTCGGTCTGCGAGTAAATAGATCTGAGAAATCGCTATAACTCACTTCTAAAGCTTGAACATACGTGATCGCCTTGGCGCTAATGGAAAACACCCGTTCAGGTATCAGAAGTTCAATCTCTCCAAAAAAATCCCCTGGACCTCGAACCGTCAGATCCGATTCATCCCCCTCTCGCAACTTCGATATTAACTCGACTTTCCCGTCCAGAAGAATATAGAAATTATCGAGATGTGAGCCCTGTATGATGATAGAGTCTCCTGGTGAAAAAGAAACAGAGCGGGTGATCACCAGAAGCTCTTCTATCCCCTCATTACTGAGCAACGAAAATAATGGTACGCGATCTATCAATGTCCTGAACAATAAAAGCCCTCCATATAAATAATATGGATAAAAGAATAACCCACCGGTTAAAATACACTGTTCGAAATATCGATCTTATTCCCAAATAAGCGCAATTACAGTCTGGTGGCGTAGCTCACCCAGCAATTCAGACCACCTGAACTTTGCCTCTTATATTATAGCGAATCAGATGTGACTAATCAAGCAATTTCGGTAATATTTGTATTAATTGAATCTCGATTTTCTCATCAAATTCCAATTCGAAATTCCTTGTCTCCTCTTTGGAATTGATGTACCATTACCCGAAATTTGCTCGTGAAGAAATCTCTGTATAATAAAAGGCTTTCATCCAGGGGAGTCTCAGGAGGTTATATGGCTCTGATCCATTGCGATTTTTATTCTCAAACCCTAAAGTTGAGCTCATCCATTTGTGTTATCTTACCTGATCTACCCACCGGGCAAACCCCCATATTGAACACCTTAAAACCCATCCGGTTTCCAACCCTATTCCTGCTACACGGCCTGTCAGATGATCACACCATCTGGCAGCGAAGGACATCGATTGAACGCTATGCGACCGCTCTGAACCTGGCTGTGGTTATGCCAGCAGTTAACCGCAGTTTTTACACGGATATGGCGTCAGGTCAACGTTATTGGTCTTACGTAAGCGAAGAGATCCCTGAAATAGCCAGAAGCTATTTTCCCCTATCCTCAGCCCGCGAAGATAATTTTGTAGCAGGTCTTTCTATGGGCGGATATGGGGCATTCAAACTGGCATTGACCTACCCCGAGAATTTTGCTGCAGCCGGTAGTTTTTCAGGTGCAGTAGATATTGTGGAATTGATGGGATATCGTAATAACGAGCAGTTGCCTGAATTGGAGCTCATCTTTGGCAGGCTGGATAAGGTTGCTGGCAGTCCCAAGGACCTGTTTTACCTGGCACAAAAATTGGTTCAATCTAAGAAACCCCGCCCACGATTGTTCCAGTGCTGCGGAACGAAAGACCTCTTGCTTCCAATCAACCGGAAATTCAAGGCCTATGCCGACGGATTAAATCTTGAAATAGACTATTCTGAAGGTCGCGCCGGCCATGAATGGGCCTATTGGGACAAACAGGTCCAGGCGTTTCTGAAATGGCTGCAATTGTCAGTGCCAAAATCAGCATCCTAGGACATGATGGCGAACTCTAGCGCAGATGTACTTCGAAAAACTATTGTATTCGTAACGGTTTTTTTATATACTATTTGTGGACTTATTTTGTCCGGATTGCAATATTAATAAAATCATACCGGGGAATGACCGACGAGGACCTGCTATCGAATAAGGTGGGCTACTTATTTCACTCAAGAAATGAAATATAGTGGTAGCAGGTCTTTGCATAATTAGAGCACCCGATATCGATAGAAGTTTTTTCTCATAACCTCGGTTTCTCGGAGGAGCCGGGTCTGTGATGACCACGCGAAATAGATCAAAAACTATGGAAAATACATCCTCATTCAAGTCCTCAAAGGGTCGATGACAATAAATCCATTTAAACTCGAACGTTATTTTGCTGAATATGAGTTCAAAGCTCGCTACCTGTTGAGCCCTTCCGATTGTGAGAGCCTGGGAATGGCTGATTTGTTGAAGATGGCCAACCCCGAAATTCAGCAATTATGGGAAGACCTTCGCCTGGGATATACCGAATCTCAAGGGAATCCGCTCCTACGCGCGGAAATCGCCAGGTTCTATCCGGGGATCCCCAGCGAAGGAATAATCGTGGCTGCTCCAGAAGAAGCTATCTACATTTCAATGGTGTCCATTTTGAAACCGGGTGATCACGTAGTAGTGATCTCGCCTGCATATCAATCACTCTACGATTTGGCACGTTCGATCGGCTGCGAGGTGACATTCTGGCCTATACAAGCCCAGGGTGATTGTTGGTTTGGGGACCTGGCTCTTTTAGAAGACACTATCACTGCAAAAACGAAGATGTTGGTCGTAAATTTTCCCCACAATCCCACCGGATATCTGCCTTCCGTCGAGGATTTTAAAAGGATCGTCAATCTGGCGCGCCGACGCGACATCTACCTTTTTTCCGATGAAATGTACCGGTTATTGGAATACAACCCGCAACAACGGCTGCCAGCGGTCTGCACATTATATGAAAAAGGGATCTCCCTCTCCGGGTTATCAAAATCATTGGCACTGCCCGGGCTGCGCATCGGTTGGCTTGCAACCCACAATAAGACCGCCATGAACCTGTTCGCAACATTCAAGGATTACACAACCATCTGTAACAGCGCTCCATCGGAGATCCTCGCCATCATCGCCCTGCAGGCGAAAGAAGCAATCCTGGAACGGAATCTGGCGATTATTAAAGCCAATCTGGAACATCTGGATAATTTTTTTAAGCGGTATGCTGATTTCATGACCTGGATGTCACCCCAGGCTGGATCGGTTGCGTTTCCATTATGGACCGGTCCGGTTCCGGTCGAAACAATTTGCCAACAAATTCTTGAAAAAAAAGGTGTCATGATCGTACCTGGAAGCATTTTCGACGATCTGGGTAGCCATTTCCGGATCGGTCTGGGACGAAAGGATCTCCCATCTGCATTGGAACAGGTGGGTGAATATCTCGATCAAATGTAAACACTCGAATCATATCCAAGACGCCTTATGCAGTGAAGGACGATTATTATGAAGCTCAACGTACTGCTTGGGTCCAATCAGGTGAGAGGAATCGATGGTGCCGGTGGCCTCGGTGATGTAGCTTATGCTCTCCCAAAAGCCTTAGCCCACCGGGATGATGTCGATATCCGCGTGATCATGCCCGGTTTTGAAAATATCTCGCGGAAAGGCCTCGAAGACCGCTTCAAAAAAATCATCCTTCCCAGGCTCACCGTACCTATTGGAAATAAAAATATCCTGGTTGACGTCTGCCAGTTCCATTTGACGAATGGTTTGCCCGATTCACCTGAGGTTATCTGCTATTTATTGCATACGCCGGCCTTTGATAAGGCCAGCGACTCACCGGAACAAGCAATCCTATTTTGTCGGGCGACAATTGAGTTCTTACGCTTCTCTCAAACGTTCAGGCCTGACGTCATCCATTGTAATGATTGGCATACCGGCCTGATTCCGGTATATCTCAATACAATTTACCGTTCCGATCCTTTCCTCGGCCGGATTGCGACCCTCTACACCACTCATAACAGCGGGTATGGATATCAGGGCGCATTCCCCAACCAAGACATCCCCACCCCTACCCAAAAAGAATTGGTCCAACTAGCAGGTCTGACTGAAGCCGACTTCCAATCAAACGAGACCCATTCCGTCGAACATTTGACCTTATTTAATTTTGCCAAAGGGGGTTTCGGATATGCTGACCTTATCAACACCGTGAGCCTGAACTATGCCCACGAGATACAGACCCCGGCTTTCGGTGGTGGTTTCGATGGTCTGCTTGTCGAAAGATCGCACGATCTTTGCGGTATCGTCGATGGCATCGACACCCACGAATGGGATCCATGTCACGATCCTTATATCGCCCCTAATAATTATTCTAATGCCCAATCTGCGGCAGAAATTCACAAGGTGAAACAGAACATCAGGTCTTCCCTCAAACAATGGGAAGACATGAATAGCGACCTGCCTTTCACTCGCCTGCGCAGCGATTCGATCCTGATCTCGGTTGTCGGGCGGATTGCTGACCAGAAGTTTCCGATTCTCCTGCCTGTCCTCGAAGAGATCTGCAGCATTCCTAAAGTTCAATGCTTGATATTAGGTAGTGCACACCCAATGGACCATCAAGGGCAGGATTATACAAAGAATACCGCAACCCTGGCAGCTAAATTAAAAAATAATCTGTTCTTCTTTGATGGATTCGACGTACCCCTTTCACACATGGTCTATGCAGCTTCCGATATCATCTTGATGCCCAGTATGTATGAACCTTGCGGCCTGACACAGCTGATTGCGATGCGGTATGGTACCGTACCCGTTGTGCGCGCAGTTGGCGGACTCGAGGATACGATCATCGATGAAGCTGCCGGAATTCAGGCAAACGGATTCAAATTCAAGGAACCGGTCGAAGACAAGACAGAGATGGCAGATATTTCCACCGCAACGACCTTGCTTCTACGAAGTGTCATTCGGGCGGTGCGGACCCTCATTGAACGGCCTGATCGTTGGACAGAACTGATCCTGAATGGGATGTCGCGGGATTCTTCCTGGTCGGTACCTGCGCCGCAATATATGAAACTATATAATGAAGCGGTCAACAGGCGAATTAAGTCCCAATTCTTGCTATAAACCTGGGGAAAACTCAAACCAAAATATTTCTCTTGTGCCTGATCATTCAGCAGGTTGCTTACTGGCGCGCCTAAACTGATATATAATGATCTCATCACGCCGTTGGAGGTTCCCATGGGTCAAGATCAGGTTGTCGCGCCTAAGAAGCGATCTTTTAATTTCGAAGATTTCGTCAAGGATGTCGGCTTATTTTTGCTGCAAATTCTGGCTCCAGTAGCTGTCACTGGAGGTGTGCTGTACTGGCTGGCCGGCGCGATCAATTTCTGGACAATGGAGCGCAGCCTGGCAGTTTCCGTTTTTGCGCTTCTATTCGTTTTATTGAGCCTGGTCTTGACTGTTCTACTCGGCGATGTTGTCAATCGTTTTAGGAAGAAAAAATCACCGCGAGTGCGGTTGGTTACAATGGTGATTGGCGGGTTGATTATTCCGGTCGGAATATTCACAGCAGCCAATTTACTCATGATCGCTCCTGGAGAGACATATATGGCGCGCATGATTACCGTCTCTCTCAACCAGAACGTTGATGTTTCCATTCAACAACTCGGCTCAGCCATCGCCAACTCAAATGACCCATACACAAAAATTCAAGGGATAAAGGCCATCCAGGCAATCCACTCCAGCCAGGGGCTGGAGCAGTTGTTCCAAATATTGAATAAAGACAATACCGCAACGGTTAGCTGGCAGGTAGCGAATGAACTGTCAAAAGCGATTGCTTCCTACGGGGCAGAAGCAAAACCTGGCTTGATCTCAGCTTTCCAGGCTCACCTCCAAACTACAACAGGGACCAATGTTCCAACAGATTTGTATAATCGCTATTTTGCGCAATCATTTGCCAGCTTGAAAAATGAAATTAATTCCCAGCCATTGGATAGCCAGACCAGACAATCTCAACTTCAACAAATAAACGGCCTGGCGTCTCAGGTTCAAACTCAATTGAACAATATCCAGTCAGAATCTCTGCTAGCCAGCGGCGCAGATCCGGTTCTGTCTTTCGTTTTGAACACCTTCCTGCAGATGAATATCAGTCAAGATGGCGATATTTATGCCCTCGCAAGGACGACCGCTTCTGACCTCAATTTGCCCGACGACGTTCGCGGCGAAGCGATCCTTCTCATCGCTAAACTAGGCAGTAATAATGATATGACTCTGCTTTACCAATACCTTCAAAATAACAGTGAACTCATCAAGGCAGATACATTGGAAGCTATAACCAACCTCACCCAGAAACAGAACGGTCCCAGCCCTACCCAAATCCCATAACCAGAACGAGGGAGATAAATGAGTGATATCAATCCAGAATTTGACCCACAATTAGCCGATTTCGCCGATAATCCAGAACCACGTTGTCCATGCATCCTTTTGCTGGATACATCTGGGTCAATGGCAGGAAAAGCCATTGCCCAGCTCAATGCAGGTCTGGTAGCATTTCAAGAAAGCCTTCAACAAGACAAACTGGCCTCCTTGAGGGTCGAGATTGCAATGGTAACCTTTGGCAACCAGGCTAACCTGGTCCAGGATTTTGTGACCGCCGACCAATTTACCCCGAAATCCCTGGCTGCAGGCGGGTCAACGCCGATGGGAGCAGCCATCAACCTGGGCCTTGATAAGCTCGAAGAACGCAAAAAGCTATACCGCAGTTCTGGCACAGCTTATTTTCGCCCGTGGATATTCTTGATCACCGACGGCGAACCAACCGATGACTGGCACAGCGCAGCAAAACGGGTCCAGGATGCCGAAGATCGTAAAGCGATCGCATTTTTTGCAGTCGCTGTCGACCGGGCCGACATGGCAAAACTTACACAAATTGCACCTCGAGAAAGGCCGCCAAAACCGTTAAACGGGCTCGATTTCAAGGGGTTATTTGTGTGGTTGTCGAAGAGCCTCACAAACGTTTCCCATTCCAAGGTCGGCGACCAGGTGCCATTGGCACCGACCGATGGCTGGTCCAGCGTATAATCTACCCCTAATCATGGTTTCGAACGGTCATACCGTTTCAACCCCATCCGAATTGACCTCAGCCCTTTTGACACCCGAATGGATCCTCATCGGGGCTACGGTCCAGGGCACCCACCATTTGCTGGAGGGAACCCCCTGCCAGGATACCCAGGCTTTTCTATCGACCAGTAATTGCCTGGTGATTGCCATTGCCGATGGCGTGGGATCTGCGGTGTTAGCCCATCAAGGGGCACAGCTAGCAGTTCAGTCTGCCCTGGCGAATGTCGCTGCCGCTCTTTCTGATGGGATTCCGGAAAATGAATTGGATTGGCGCAATTTACTCCAGTCTGCTTTTTTTTCCGCCAGAGAGAGGCTGGTGGATGAAGCCGATCGCCAAAACCTCAATTTGTTCGATTTTGCAACAACGCTGATCTTAGTCGCGGTCTCTAAACGCTGGTTAGCGGCGGCAAATATCGGAGATGGCGCGGTGGTGATAGTAGATGACCATGGCTCGTTCTTATCAGTTTGTAAACCTCAGAACGGCGAATTCGTCAATGAGACTAATGCTCTGACCCAATCAGACGCGAATGATCGAACCGATTATCAAATTCTCCAGGGATCCGCCAAGTACCTGGCTTTGTTGTCTGATGGCCTGCAAAGGATCGCTCTTCACCAGATCGATGGTTCACCCCACACGCCTTTTTTTGCACCTCTGTTCCGCCAGCTTGATGGAGTCGGTGATGCAAGCCAGGCTGCGCATTCGTTAGCAAATTTTCTGGCATCCGAAAAAGTCAGGAAGTTATCGGGTGATGACAAAACCCTGGTGCTCGCAGCCAATAAGTATGTAGACGATTGAAGGCCCAAAATTGATCGATACAACTCTCGTCTGGAAAACTCGCCATCATCGATCGATTATGCTGGGCGAAAAATTAGGTGAAGGGGGTGAAGGCAGCATTTGGAATATTGTTGGCCGACCGGATGTAGCAAAAGTCTACTTGCCAAATATCGCTACGCAAGAACGCGAACATAAATTAACTTGTATGCTAACGAATCCCCCTCACGACGACATGCGGGACCGCTATAACCACGTTTCAATTACCTGGCCAACGGAAATTCTTTATCAGGGAACGAAATTTGCCGGATATTTAATGCCGCGCCTCACGGACAGCCACAAAATCTTGGACATTTACAATCCCAGGACGAGAAGGATTAAATGCCCGGGGTTTACCTGGAAATATCTGGTGCATACAACCCTTAACCTCTCAATTGCAATGCATGCGGTCCATTCCCGCGGCTATGTGATCGGCGATGTTAATGAAGGGAATATTTTGGTTAATAGCAGGGCTCTCGTAAGCCTGATCGATACCGATTCGTTCCAAGTCCAGGACGCCAACGGTCAGATTTTCCGTTGTCCGGTTGGCAAAGAAGAATTTACCCCACCTGAGCTCCAGGGCATCCAGTTCAACCAGATCAACCGCTTACCAGAGCATGATTATTTTGGCCTGGGGGTGTTGATCTTCTTGCTGCTGATGGAAGGCAATCACCCGTTCAGTGGGAAAATGAAATCCGAAAATCCAACAGCTGATCCAGACAATATATATTGTGTCAAGAATGGGGCTTTCCCTTACGCCAGCAACCCAATCTGTGGACCCCGCCCGGTCGCTCCCAAATTCGAAATCTTACCAGCCGAAATTCGCCGTTTGATGCTGCGCTGCTTCGTCGAAGGGTATAGCCATCCTGAAACACGCCCCGCTCCGGCTGAATGGACAACAGCCCTCGAGAAATTAGAAGGTTCTCTTCGAAACTGCCGAAAAAATTCCGCCCATTGGTATTCAAGTCATCTGCGTCAATGTCCTTGGTGCTTGAGAGAAAAACCGCGGCTTCAAGTACCTTTACCACCGGTGCAAACGATCGCGGTTCCAGGAACCAAACCAACATACCAGCCCTTAGCGCCACCTACACCTAGCCCGACACCATCCCATCCCACAGCCACTTCATCTTCGAAAACATCGCGTCCACTTTAAAATCTCGCTGTCTGCGCTTACCAGTAATTTCTCCAAATTTCGAACAAAACCACAGGGGAAATCTAACCCTTCCCGACCAACAAAAAACACACACCCATCATCAAAGATTTTTCAGAAAAAAGTCGGCGCATGGCTCCATCACTCACCTTCTCGGGTGAAGATTACCCGCCAAATCTGGTGGCGCAATATAAAACCGGCTACATTAGGGGGCATGGCATCAGGTCTCGGGCTTGCAGCTTTAGTCGTTTTGGTCTTCAACAAACCAGTCGAAGCGGGGTTAACTTTGAGTGGAGCAGCCAGCCTGGGTTTAGTCATGATGGGGGTCTGGTTTACGTTCTTCCGGCCAGTGTTCAAGTTACGTTTTTCCCAGCTTTCTGATTTGATTTTCAAATCAATCCTGTGTATCATCCTGATCTTCCTGGCTTTTTTCCTCTGGAGAGCTATAAATCCACCCCTGGTAGAATTGCTAACCCAATATACTCCTCGAGCAGGTTGGTTGGCTCTAGATGGAGTCTTGTTAGGAAGCGGGTTTGGATCGGCCTGGGGTACTTACAGGTTCCTCTCGCGACATATAAATAAGGCAATAGCATTTTTTTATACCACCTGTCTGGCTGCTTCAGCCATTATCATACTCGTCCTGGTAGGAGCATTCAATGATTCGTTTATTGGTAGTGTCTAGGGGTTTTGCCTGGTATCGATGTGAATTTCATCTCACTTGCTCTTAAGATTTAATGTGATATTATGATTCAGGCGCTGAGTATAATTGCCTGAATAAGTATTTTTTCAGCAGGGGTAATTGGTATATGCCGTCCCTTAACGAAGGCGAATTGCAAGAAATCATCCGCGATGTGATCCAGGAGACACTGGCTGACCATCAAGATAGATCTTCTCAGCAAGCGAGTCAATCCCACCTATTAGATAAAAATGTAACTGAGATTTACCCAGAGGATCCTCAGAAGATTGTCGCAATTGGCTCTGACCACGGTGGTTTTGAAATGAAGGAAGCGCTCAAAGCTTATTTACAAGACCTCCGGTACCAGATGATCGATTGCGGAACAAATGGTAAAGATGCGGTCGACTACCCTGATTTTGCTCTGGCCGTTGCCAAATTGGTAAGCCAGGGAAAAGCCTGGCGCGGGATCGTAATCGACGGGGCAGGTATCGGCAGTTGTATGGCAGCTAATAAGGTCCCCGGAATCCGGGCAGCCCTTTGTTATGACTATGCAACCGCCGTGAATAGCCGGGAACATAACGACGCTAATGTATTAACCCTCGGCGCTGGCTTGATCGGCCTGAACCTTGCCCGCCAGATAACCAGCACCTGGTTAGCGACTGCATTTCTGGCCGGGCGCCATACTCGCCGGGTGGATAAAATCGTGGCAATCGAACGCCAATTCATGAAAAGTGGAAATTAAATGGCAACTCTGGACGAAAAAACCATAGAAACGATCATCAATACCATTACACGTGAATTGATGAATGAACAAACACTCACAGCACAACTGCAGGTAGCAGAAGATGGCTCGTATTGTAAATTCGAATGCGCCGAAGGCACCTGCGTCAAAACCTGTTTCAATCGAGTCGGGCAGGTAGTGAGCGCTGGAGCTGAACGCATTTCTTCAACCCTGGGGGTACTGCCAAGTGATATGTCGCTGGCTAAGATGATCGACCATACCCTCCTGAAGCCAGACGTGACATCCGATAAGATTGCTCAATTATGTGTTGAAGCCCGACGTTATAATTTTGCATCTGTATGTGTCAACCCGTCTTATATAAAATTATGCGCCGATTTACTGAAAGGTTCTCCGGTTAAAGTCTGTTCCGTAATCGGATTCCCATTTGGAGCCACGCTTCCTGAAGTGAAAGTGCTCGAGACCCAGGTCGTTTTGCAATATGGCGCCAACGAGGTTGACATGGTCATAAACATTGGTGCGCTCAAAGGTGGAGATTACGAACTGGTCGGACGCGATATCCGTGGGGTTGTGACAACCGCTCACGAAGCAGGAGCGCTGTGCAAAGTGATAATCGAAACCGCCATGCTGACCGACGAGGAAAAAGTTACCGCCTGCCTGTTGGCAAAGGAGGGAGGGGCCGATTTTGTGAAGACCTCAACCGGATTTGGCGGCGGAGGGGCAACCGTTGAAGATATTAAACTTATGCGACGCGTGGTTGGGCCTGATTTAGGCGTCAAAGCCTCAGGCGGGATCCACACCTATGAAGAAGCCGAAAGCATGGTGAAAGCCGGCGCGACCCGCATCGGCGCCAGCGCCGGAATTAAAATTGTCGCAGGTGCTGAGGCAGCCGCGCCACAGAAACCCCAGGACGTAAAGTCATATTGATTAATAGATCGATTGATTGGAGCCGCTTATGCTGATTGCCAGGGTTGTTGGGACGACAGTTGCTACTATCAAAGATGAAAAGCTTACCGGTCGAAAACTTTTAATTGTGCGACCAACAGATGAACACGGGGCTCCGGCAGGCAAACCGTACGTAGCGATCGACACCGTGGATGCCGGCGTTGGCGACCTGGTCTTGACCGCAGCCGGATCAAGCGCTCGGCAAACCTACCTTACCAAAGACACCCCGGTTGACGCCGTCATCATGGCAATCATCGATTCACTTGAAGTAGATGGCGAAGTCGTTTTCAGGAAGAGCTAAAAGTTTAGAGCTGACGATGGCAGGAATGGATAAAGATCTGGGTTCAATCCAAGAAGCCCGTGATCTGGCGCTGCAAGCTTACGAAGCACAAAGAATATGGGCTAAGGCCAGCCAGGAGCAGGTTGATCGCGTTTGCCGCGGCAGTAGCCGAGGTAGCTTTTCAAGCTTCCGAGCGGTTGGGACGCATGGCAGCCGAAGAAACCGGCTATGGCGTACCTCTGCATAAAAAGTTGAAAAATGAATTTGGTTCACGGATAGTCTGGGAGAGCATCAAGGATATCAAAACCGTAGGTGTAATCCGTCACGATCCCCAACGAAAGGTTTACGAAATTGCCTGGCCGATGGGTGTTGTCGCTGCATTGACCCCCAGTACGAATCCGACTTCGACGGCGATGGCCAAGACATTAATGGCTGTTAAAGCGCGAGATGCGATCATCATTGCCCCGCACCCAGCGGCAGTTCATTGCAGTTATGAAACCACTCAGTTAATGGCCAGGGCTGCTGAATCCGAAGGCGCTCCTCCAGGGTTGATCAACTGCATGCAAAACATATCGCTGCCAGGGACCCAAGAATTGATGCGGCATTACCGGGTGGCATTGATCCTGGCAACCGGTGGCTCGGCCATGGTTCAAGCAGCCCATTCGGTTGGGAAACCCGCTTACGGCGTAGGTCCTGGAAACGTGCCGGTATACGTCGATCGCAGTGCGGATATCGAAAGAGCCGCCCAATATATCGTCGCTAGTAAAGCTTTCGATTTTTCAACAATCTGTTCGACCGAACAGGCTGTCGTGGCTGACCGCCCGATTGCCAGACGATTATCCCAGCTCATGGAAGCTGAAGGCGCATATTTTGTTGACGATCACCAGGCTGATGCTTTACGGAAGCTGCTCTTTCATTCAGACGGCACGATCAACAGCATCACAGTGGGTAAATCACCGCAATATCTGGCTGCAATGGCCGGGATTGATATTCCATCTAGTGCCAGAATTTTGGTGGCACGCATATCGAAGACTGGGCGAGCCGAACCACTATCGCGAGAGAAATTAACAACTGTTCTCGGTTGGTACGAGGCGGATGGTTGGGAAGCCGGCTGTGAACGCTGTATCCAATTGATCCAATTTGGTGGGAGAGGTCACAGCCAGATCATCCATGCCAACGACGAAAAAGTCGTGATGGCTTTTGGTCTTGAAAAACCTGTTTTTCGAATTGCAGTTAATACCATGGGGACCCTGGGTGCTATCGGTTACAGCACCGGCTTAATGCCTTCGATGACCCTCGGGTCAGGTGGAATTGGCGGCTCGATCACCGGAGATAACGTTACGGTTTATCATTTATTCAATGTCAAACGCCTGGCTTTTGAAATCAAAACGCCTCCGGAAATTGCCTTGCATAATCGCGAACCAGTGCCTGGCCCATCTCCTCAAGATGTGGAAAAGACTGTTATCAGCGTGATTGATGAAATTTTGAAAACCTCTTAAAAACTGAAAGGAAAATCCGATGTCATTAGATCCTGCCTTGATTGCACTTGGAATGGTTGAAACCCGTGGCCTGGTTGGCGCCATTGAAGCTGCCGATGCCATGGTAAAAGCGGCCAACGTCGTTCTCATCGGCTCGGAATATGTCGGCGGCGGTTACGTTACGGTGATGGTACGTGGGGATGTCGGCGCGGTGAAAGCCGCTACAGACGCAGGGGCTGCAGCTGCCAAGCGGGTAGGCGAGCTTGTTTCGGTCCACGTCATTCCCCGCCCCCATTCCGATGTTGAGATGATCCTGCCTCATAACAGCAAAGGTAGTTTTGGCGGAAGATCATCCAGCGAAGAAAAGAAATAGGTAATTGGATACCCACCTGACCGGCATAGCCCCAGCCAATCTATTCCATGCTCAAGCCGTTGAGGATTTCCTCTTACAGGCTGAATCGGTGATCAATCCATGGCCCGACAGCGACGTAACGGCAATCGAAACGCCTCCTTTGGGAGACCTCTTTACCGGGGTCGATCTGGGGACTGCTTACCTGGTACTGGTTGTTTTAGACCATGAAAAGCAGCCTGTTTGCGGTGAATTTCAATTCACAGAGGTCGTCCGCGACGGTCTCGTCGTGGATTTCATCGGTGCAATCGACCGGCTCAAGGCAATGAAGCAAAGGGTTGAGCAGCGGATAGGACGGGAATTGACTCATGCCGCCAGCGGTTTTCCCCCTGGGGTTCCTCGGGTAGAAGTGCGGGCGACGGCAAGTGTGGTTGAAGCGGCCGGATTCGAATGCAGTGGGTTGATCGATGAGCCCAGCGCAGCCAACAACGTGCTCAACCTCCAGGATGGCGTGATCGTAGACGTCGGCGGCGGCACCACCGGAATTGCGATCGTCAAAGATGGCAAGGTCATTTACACAGCCGATGAGCCAACCGGTGGAACACATTTTTCATTGGTCATCGCTGGCGCATTGGGTTTAAGTTTCGAGGAAGCTGAAGTGATAAAGAAAAAACCTTCAGAACAATCTCGTTTGTTCCCCGTGATTCGCCCGGTTATGGAAAAGGTGGCCAGTATCGTCCGTCACCATATAAACGGTCATGAGGTTGGACAGATCACTCTGGTAGGAGGAGCCACTGCTTTTCCGGGCTTTGCCGGCGTCGTTGAACAGTATACAGGAATACCCACCAGGGCATTATCTCATCCAATTTTCGTCACCCCGCTGGGGATTGCCATGTCGGATGGGTGAATTGGTGGAATAGAAGGAATTTTATGGCCGATACTTTTTCATTAAGATGTTACTGCCTGCTCGATCGCATGCAGGCTCAATATGCAGCATTTGTTGGGACGATAACGCAGGGAGACCTGCCTATCGAAGGCATGGCTGCTCTTTATGTCGAAATGTCCCCCGGGAACGAGGTCTTTCGTATTGTAGATATCGCCGTCAAGGCTACCGAAGCCAGGCCAGGAGCCCAGATTGTCGAGCGCGAATTTGGCATGTTCGAAGTTCACTCAAGCAACCAGGCGGCTGTCATCGAAGCTGGCCGGGTCGTTCTGGATCGATTGGGCATGAAAGTTGAAGAACGAATCCGCCCTCAGATCGCATCGATCCAGGTCATTACCAGGGTTGATCCTTACCAGGCTCAATTGCTTAACCGGTTTCGACGGGGGAGCATGCTGGTTCCAGGAGAGACCATGCTCGTATTGGAATGCGCCCCGGCCGCGTACATTAATTACGCCTGCAATGAGGCTGAAAAGAAAGCCAATATCAAGCTGGTACACGTATCTTCTGTTGGGCGGTTCGGGCGGATGTGGCTTGCGGGGAGCGAATCTGAGATCATCACCGCGAGAGATGCTTCGGTTAGAGCACTTGAAAGTCTGGAAGGGGTTGAAGGGTAAATGATGGCAAAAACCTTTTATACCGAACATGAAATCGAAGACATGGTGAAACGAGGCGTTCAGTCTCTGGTACTCAACGATGATGTCGTTTTGACCGAATTAGCTTTTGAAAAAGCCAATCGTCTTGGTCTCAAATTGGTCAATGCAATCGACACGCCTCCGGCTGCCCCTGTGCGTCCTTATATCGCCAGTCCAGCTGGCCAACATTCAGATAATACCAGCCGTCAATCCAGCACGCCAAAAACTTTAGACAAAGAAAATCTCAAGCTGCGGATCAAGAATGGCGTGGTTGCACGCTTAGGCAGCCAGGTCGATCCGATCCTCCTCGATACGATCATCGAGCGCGTCTTGAATACAGTCGAAAAAAGGTAGCCCAGAGTCTATGCTTTTCGGTCGCGTTCACGGCACAGCGGTTTGCACGCTGAAATACCCAGGACTTGAAGGTGTCAAGCTGCTCGTCGTCCAACCACTCGATCGGCATCTTAACCCGGCTGGATCTTTACAGGTTGCCGCTGACGTTGTCCAGGCGGGTCCTGGCGATCTATGCATGATGGTGCGTTCGCGTGAAGCTGCCCTGGCCATGACGGATATCCGTTTCGTTCCGGTCGACCTGGCATTGGTCGGAATTATCGATGAACTCGTCGTCAGGCCTGACAATGAGTTCGATTTTACCCTCAAAAAGGGTTGGACCCGCTATACCTGATCAAGAATATGGTTATCGGCAAAGTTGTAGGAACCGTCGTCACAACCATCAGCCACCAGCATTTTAAGAACCGCCGCTTACTGGTCGTGCAGCCGCTCACCCTCCCTGGTGATAGACCAGAGGAAGGATTTATTGCTTTGGATAATTCGCATGCCGGTATTGGCGATACTGTACTCGTCAACCGGGAGGGCAATGGCGCTCGTCAGGTGCTTAATAACCCGGATGCGTGTGTGATATCGGTTATTGTGGGGATAGTCGATTCGATTTATATTGAAGATCTCTAAATCAATTTTGATCTTCTTGCTCTAATTCGGTTTGTTATAATTACATAATGATAAACTCACCTTACCTGAATTTACTCAAGGACCGTATCAATCTGGATGAGGTTCCCTTCACCGACCGTGGGTCGAGAATTTTAGTTTTTAAAGATGGCGATTCGTTCTACATCCGCCTAGCAGAGCGATGGATCAAACGCACTAACGATCTGGCAGCATATCGACTGAGGCCGCCCATCATCACAGGTCTGGTTTTTTGTGATGAAGACGGCCGTTCACTCGACTCGACCGTTTCAACTTTTCCTCACCAGATCGTCGTCCATACCATCCCTGGTGATTTTACAATCACTTTCGCCGATTCAGAATCGCTTCTGATCACCTTTCCATCCTGTCATTGTGGTGTCACTTTTCAAGCTAACCTGGATAAATCCGAAATAGACCGGAGGGGTGGGATTTTACGTCTAACCGGAAATATTCGGCGGAATATCGCCTACACGACCAATGCCAGGATTATTTTCAATCAAATCAGCGCAATCGACGTCGAATCTCAGCAAATAAAATTATTAGTCGATGCGACCGGTGGCGCCGAGCTTCTACTTAACATCACGCCTCGATTAGGCTTCAACCGCTATATCCCCGACCGAGATGAAACGATCGAAGCAGCTGCCACGCGCTGGCACAATTGGTTCGCATCGGCTCCAGCAGTTATCGATTCGTATCGTGAGCAGTATTACTTTGCCTGGTGGGTTATGCGTGCCGGATTAATCTCACCTCGTTTTTATACTACTCACGAAGCGATGACCCCATCGAAAGTATTTTACGTAGGCGTGTGGCAATGGGATGCTTACTTTCATTCCGTTGCTTTCCGCTACGTTGATAAGCGTTTGGCCCAGGACCAAATGCGAATTTTATTAGACCACCAACGCAGTGATGGGTTGATCCCAGACGCCGTCCACGATGAAGGAATTGTCGATCATCTGGATTTCCCGGTTGTCGGTGACGTCACGAAACCACCACTGGTTGCCTGGGCAGCCTGGAAACTCTTCGAGCTGGACCAGGACGTCGAATTTTTGAATGAAATCTACGAGAATATCAAACGTAATACAGACTGGTGGTTCGATGATAACGACGGGGATGGAAACGGATTGTGCGAATATTGGCACCCCTTTTCCTCCGGCTTGGATGATAGCCCCTTGTGGGATGATGGGATGCCGGTTGAATCGCCAGACATCAATTCATATCTTTGTATCCAGCAGGACACACTGGCCAAGATTGCCCACGCCATCGGCGAAGAAGCCGACGCAGCCATGTGGCACCGCCGGGCTGAAATGACCATCCAACGCATGATCGATTTGATGTGGGATGAGAAAGCCGGTCTCTTTTGGGCAACAAAAAACGGCATGAGGGTTGCAGTTCGGACGCCGTTCAACCTTTTCCCGTTAATTACAGGCCGGCTTCCGAAGTCCATCGCCGATCGCCTGGTAGCAGAATTAACCAATGAAGAAAAATTTTGGCCGCGCTACCCAATCCCATCCGTTGCACTTGACGACCCAAAATTCGATGCCAACACTATGTGGCGTGGCCCTACCTGGGTAAATGTTAACTATTTGATGATCGAAGGGCTGTTCAAGGCTGGCTATCCTGAGATCGCGAGAGAACTCAGGAAGCGCACCCTGGAGTTGATTGGAAACCAGAAAGACATTTACGAGTATTACAATCCCAAAACCGGCATTAATCCCCCCAAGGCAGCCGCAATTTTCGGTTGGACTTCAGCTGTTTTTATCGACCTGGCCATCCATGCATCCAGAGAAGAAGAAGAATTAAAAAGAGAGAAAATATTCGGAAAAGAATAAGATGAGGATCGTACTGCTCCATTACGCAGCCCCACCGACCGTGGGCGGGGTTGAGAGTGTTATCGGCCGTCACGCCAGGTTATTCGCTGATGATGGGCACAATGTCGCGATCATGGCGGGTCGTGGTGCGCGGACGGATCCACGCATTGCTTATATCGATTTACCAGCTGCCGGTTCACGCCTTCCCGAGGTGCTCGCCGTCAAATCCGAACTGGACCTGGGACAGGTAACCAAACGGTTCGAGGGGCTGGTTGCTGAGTTGGTAGATGAGCTTACTCGGCGCCTGGAGGGGATCGATGTATTGATCGCCCATAATGTATGTTCATTAAATAAAAACCTTGCCCTGACTGCTGCGTTGCGTATCCTTTTTGACCGCCAGCCCGGGTTTAGATTGATCCTATGGCATCACGATCTGGCCTGGACGGCAGCCCGTTATCGTAATGAATTGTATGAAGGATATCCCTGGGAATTGTTAAAAACAGATTGGCCTGGAGCCATACAGGTAACCATCTCCCCGCCTCGCCGCCAGGAGCTAGCAACCCTGCTCAAGATACCTCTAGAACGTGTTCATGTCGTACCAAATGGAATCGACGTCCGAGAATTTTTGAAACTGGAAGATCAAACCCTGGCGTTTGTCGACAAACTTGATTTGCTACACGCAAGCCCTCTTTTTTTGCTTCCTGTACGTATCACCTCGCGTAAAAACATCGAACTGGCTATCCAGGTCATGGCTGTCTGTCAAAAAAAGTATCCCGATTTGAAGCTCGTGGTTACAGGTCCTTTAGGCCCGCATAATCCAGCCAATATTCAATATTTCAACCAGTTGGTTGACCTGCGCTGCCAGCTTGGCTTAGATCGTCAAGTCATCTTCATGGCAGAACAATCGCCCGATTATCTGCCAGATAAGGTCATCGCCGATTTCTACCGGCTGTCCGACGCCCTAATATTCCCCAGCCGGGAAGAAGGTTTTGGCATCCCCGTGTTGGAAGCTGGCATTACCAACATCCCCGTTTTTTGCAGTGACATCCCTGTTTTGAGCGATCTGGGGAAGGATATGGTTACCTACTTTTCTGCCGATTCCTCCCCTGAACACATCTCTGCTGCGATCATCAAACGCCTCGAATCTGATCTGACTTTCAAACTACGATCACACGTCAAGAGAAAATACACCTGGGATCAGATTTATTCAGAACAAATCAAACCCCTCGTTTTGTCTTGATTTTCTATTTTAAATTTCAAGGAGGAATATTATCAGAAAGCGATATCAGAAAACTACATTTCGAAAAATATTAGTCCCCATCCTGGTGGGTTGTGAATGCGAATCAGTCCTGTCTATGGCATTGGCCTCTGCCGGAGAAGGACGTGTCACCCTGGTTGGGATTGTGCGCGTCCCTGAGAGTCAGTCATTAAGTTCTGCAACCATCCAGGCTCGTGAAATCCGCCAATTCATGAAAACATACTCAGATAACAAGCACATACGCATTGAAGAACGTGTTTTTGTTTCCTACAACGCCTGGGGAGAACTCGTCGCCTATATAAACCAAAAGAAACCAGATATGCTGGTTCTGGAATGGCCGCGCAACTTTGCCGAATTGGGTATCCAATCCGAGGGATGGAAACGACCACCGTGCGACCTGGCAATCATCAGCGGCCCAATCAACCAAAAAGTCAAGAATATCCTCGTTCCAATCAGAGGCGGCCCGTATGCAGAGCTGGCTTTGCGCCTTTCGTTAGCAATAGCCCACAGCCTGGATGCAAAGGTTACTTCATTACATATTCCACCAGCCAGCATGTCTTCCAAGCATGACGCGCCTTATCGTGGCATCGAGCAAATATTGGTGCAAATGCCCGAAATTGACCACAAGACCCTAATGACCGGGGATCCTGCCAGCTCCATTTTTGAAGAATCAAAGCAATACGACCTTGTCATTCTGGGAGCGACTGCCCGCCAGGATGACCACGTAGGACCTTTAGGACCTGTAGCTGAGTTAATCCTAAAAAGAGGTGGCTGCGGGGTCATCGTCGTAAAAACACGCAGGCCTGCACCGGTAAATTTCGAGAGCGAAACCATCAGCCTGTCAGCTATTTCGATCCTGGTTGACAAATGGTTTGCTGAAAATACCTACCACGCCGATGAATTTATCAACTTGCAACACCTGGTGGATCTGAAGCACAAGCAGAAATTGAAGATCAGCCTGGTACTGCCGGCCTTGAATGAAGAAAAAACCGTCGGCAATGTAATCTCAACCATCAAGAATCATCTGATGGAGGAAGCGCCATTATTGGATGAGATTTTATTAATCGACTCCAATTCAACCGACCACACCCGTGAAATTGCATCGAACCTGGGCGTTCCGGTTTTTATACACCAGCAACTATTACCCAAATATGGACCTCGCCCCGGAAAAGGCGAAGCGCTTTGGAAGAGCCTGCTCGTGTCTCATGGCGACATCATCCTATGGATCGACACCGATATCATCAACATTCAACCTCATTTCGTATATGGGCTGGTAGGCCCTTTCTTAATCAGGCCTGAAATCCAATTCGTCAAGGGATTCTACCAGCGCCCCTTACGGGTGGGCGATAAATTGCAAGCTGGAGGAGGAGGCAGGGTGACAGAACTGACTGCAAGACCTCTGGTGAACCTCTTTTACCCCGAATTATCCGGCCTGATCCAGCCCTTAGCCGGGGAATATGGGGGGCGCAGAACGGCCCTGGAACGATTGCCCTTTTCTTCAGGCTATGGCGTCGAAATAGGTTTATTAATCGATCTACTTGAATCATTTGGATTAAGCGCCATCGCCCAGGTCGACTTGCTGGAACGGGTCCATCACAACCAACCTCTCGAAGCGTTGTCGAAAATGTCGTTCACAATCATCCAGACGGTTTTCAGGCGTTTAGAAAAACGTTACAACAAAAGCTTCCTGGATGATATCAACCGCACGATGAAATTAATCCGTTACGAACCGGGACGATTTTTCCTCGAGGTTGAGGAAATCGTCGAACAAGAGCGACCGGCGATGATCGATATCCCAGAGTATGTCGAACGACCATTGTAGGTGCTATAATCGAAAAAGTGGAACCGCAAACAACCCTCGATCCTGAACGCCAGAAAAAAGCCAAGGTCTACGCGCGCTTAAGCCGCCGCTTGATGGTCGTCGACCTGGCTATTACCACTGTTTACACACTTGCCTGGCTGGTCACAGGCGCATCCGTCGCACTTAAGACTACCTTGCTGGAGGCCACCAGCTCCCAGTGGTTGGTTGTCTTGGGATATGGCCTCGTTTTTGGGGGCGTCTTAGTGATTCTGAGCCTGCCTTTATCTTATTATGAAGGTTTCATTCTACCCCACCGCTTTGAAACCTCTACCCAGGTTTTGTCGAGCTGGATTTCTGACCAGGTAAAAGCTGGGCTTATCGGCGGGGTTTTGGGCGGGCTGGTCCTGGAAATCATTTATGCGGTATTACGTACCTACCCGGATTCCTGGTGGTTATGGGTGGCGATCATCCTGCTGGTGTTCAATGTTCTCCTCTCCAACCTGGCTCCGGTGCTTTTGATGCCTCTTTTTTACAAATTCATCCCGCTCGGAGAGGAATACACCGACCTCTCTCAACGCCTGCTGAAATTAGCAGATAATGCCAGGACCCATGTTCGGGGAGTTTATAAATTCGATATGAGCCGCAGGACCAAGTCCGCTAATGCTGCCCTGGCTGGTCTTGGAAATACCCGCCGGATTATCCTTGGCGACACCCTCCTCAATCAATTCTCAGCCGATGAAATTGAAACGGTAATGGCTCACGAATTAGGCCACCAGGTCAATCACGACATCCCGACTGGGATCGTTGTCGAAAGCCTTCTCACTCTGGGAGGACTTTTCCTGGCTTCGATTGTCTTGCGCTGGGGGGCTAATGCATTTGGGTTTTCAGGACCGGCGGATATCGCTGCGTTACCGGTTTTCCTGCTTGCCATGGGATTATACGGCTTGATCACCATGCCTTTGACCAATGGATTTTCCCGCTGGCGAGAGCGCCGCGCAGATGAGTATGCTTTACAAGCCGCTCGCAATCCTGGAGCATTTGAGACCGCGATGACCCGCCTTGCCAACCAAAACCTGGCCGACGCCGACCCAGAACCCTGGGTAGAATTCTTGTTATATTCTCATCCCGCATTAAGCAAACGCATCGCTATGGCCCGTACCGCAAAAGGTAACCAAACAACCCATTTGGATTCAAACCTGGCTTCATAGGACGGCGTACCTTCACATATCGACACAATTCAGGTCAACATCGAATCGCTGGGTCTGGTAGATGACTTGTTTTCTGGGAGGGTTTTTCATGCTGCTGTGTATTGATATCGGCAATTCGAACATCAAATTCGGGCTGTTCAAGGACGACCGAATACTCAATCATTGGCGAATTGCAACCAATCGCAACCGCCTCGCAGATGAGTATGCGATGCTGCTGTACGACCTATTTGCCTCTGCAGGGATCAAACCCGAACAGATCAGCGGGTGTGCAATATCATCGGTGGTACCGGCTCTAACCCAGGTCTTCGGCGAAGTATCAAAACGTTATCTACAGCAAGAACCGTTAGTGCTGGATACCGGTGTCACGTCAGGGATAAAGGTCAACACCGATTACCCCGTAGAAGTCGGCGCTGATCTGGTGATGAATGCCCTGGCTGCCCGCCATTTGTATGGATCACCGGTTATTGTGGTCGGTTTTGGGACTGCTACAACCTTTGTTGCTGTATCACAACAAGGGGATGTCGTTGGTGTTGCTATTGCTCCTGGGGTGACTACCAGCGGCGATTCGCTTTTCCGGGCCACTTCGACACTTCCAGAGGTTGCTTTAACCCGACCATCAAGCGCACTTGGAAAAAATACTATCCAATCTTTACAAGCCGGGTTTGTTTATGGTTTTGCCGGGCTGGTTGAGAAATTGGTCATGCAGATAAAATCAGAGATCGGTGGACAGGCCAGGGTTATCGCAACCGGCGGTTTGGCCGACCTGATCTTACCTGAAACCAATGTTATCGAAGCTGTCGAACCCGATTTGGCATTGATCGGATTACGCCTTCTCTTTGAACTCAATCATTGATCGCAATTTCCTTGCCCTCGCGGCTGGACTGGTAGAGAGCATCAATCACCTTGGTGACGGTTAATACCTCCTCTGGTTTTACCAGCATTTCTTCCTCCCCTTCAAGCGATCTCAAGAAGTTCTTGACCAGCCCATAATGTCCGGCGAAGGCAACCTGGGGGTCCTGGGAGAGTTTGGGCAAGGTCTCAGTTTGATAACCGGCCTGGTTGGTGAGAATTCGCAAGGGAGGCAATTGAAGACCGCCTTCTGTTCCAGCGAGCAAGAGGCTCGATCCATCAGGGAGGTTGATCGCCCAACTAACTTTAATCAGGATCGTCGCCTCATTCTTTAAACGAATAAATCCGGTTGCAAAATCCTCGACGTCGAACTCATGAAAATCGTAAGGCCGGTGGGTAAAAACACCGCCGTGTGCACCGCTTTCTGTAAGAGTTGTGGCCAGTTTTTCGTCACGCGGTCCAATCTTCTGGTAGGTTTTACCGCTAACCGATTGAACCTTGGGATTACCCATCACCCAGAACAAGAAATCCAGGACGTGCACACCTAAATCCCAGAGCGGTCCCCCAGCATTGTGGATTTTCATGTGGAATTTTCCCCATGTAGGGATTCCACGCCGGCGGATGTAATTACCTTCAGCAAAATAAATCTCACCCAGCTCACCGGTCGAGACAAAATCTTTTGCAGCCCGGTAAGGATTTTGAAAGCGCATCGTTTGAGCAATGTAAAGCATTTTCCCGGCTGTTTCTGCTGCCCGGTACATCTCAACCGCATCCTCATAGCTGGTGGCAATAGGCTTTTCACACAAAACGTGAGCGCCAGCCTTGAAACATGCCAGTGCCCAATCCTTATGGTAGGCGTTTGGGGTGCAGATCGTGACGATGTCCGGCTTCAGATCGTCAAGCATTCCTTGCGGGTCCGAGTACACCTGGGGAATGTTAAACTGCTGAGCCGTAGACCGGGCAGATTCTATCCCCGGATTAGCCACACCGACGATTTCAACCGATTTTCCCATTGCTTGCCAGGCTGGGATGTGTCCAACATTGGCTATCATGCCTGTGCCGATGACGGCAACGCGATATGGCTTTGACATTATTTATTCTCCTACTATTTAGGCCGGGTCTTGATTTATCGTGCCAGAAATAATTTTACAGTCTCCAGTACCCTGGCTGCTGAACCAAACCGGGGTTCTGGAGGTTTGATTTTTCTAGTCTTGGTGTTTCAACGATTGCACGATCTCGCCCCAAGAAGGCCATCCTTCAATGTAGACGTACCCTTCGCTTAATTTTTGAACCGGGACTTCATCGAATTCGAGGCGAATGACCGAAATGCCGGCACTTTTATCGGGGTTTTGAGCCGGCAGTCCTCTCAAAACCAGGCGGTTTTCACTCTGATCAAAATTAATTGGTTCCCCTGTGGCTATTAAAGATGCTTTCTTCACTCTCGATACCAAACCACCGATTGCCAGTTCGGTCCCCGGCCAGCGATTGCACCAATAATAGGCCGTTTTACCCTTGAGGCTCCAACTTCCGGTCAGCATGGCCAGATCCAGGGTCATATCGGCCCGGTCGACATTCCCGTAGAGAGCCTCACCATAGGTTTCGATCCATTTACCTACCTGGGTGAGACGCTCGATTGCCTCTGGAGGAACTGAACCGTCTGGCGCAGGGCCGATGTTAAGCAAGAGGTTTCCATCTCCGGAAGCAGCTTTACGCAGCATTTCGACCACTTCCCGGCTTGAATGCCAATCGGGAGAAATCGGCATGTACCCCCATGAGCCGTTGAAAGTCATGCAGGCTTCCCACGCCCGACCTGGTTTGGCTGCGGTGACGTGTTCTTCGGGTGTGCCAAAATCTTCATCGATCAGGGACCGGTCGTTGATCAAGATATCGGGTTGGAGCTGGCGAACCATCTGGTTCATTTCGTAGCTTTCCCATCGCTCCGGACTTTCCAACGGCCAGGAAACATCATACCAGAGGATGTCGATCTTGCCGTAATTACTGCAAAGCTCTCTCACACAACCCTGGGTGAAGTCAAGGAATCGGTGGCGGGCTGCTTCGTCCTTGTAACAATTTACGCCGTCCGGGTGGTGCCAATCCATCATCGAGTAATAAAAACCGATCTTCAATCCGAATTCTCGGCAGGCGTCTACGAATTCCTGAACCAGGTCACGATGAGGGCCATGTTTCATGGAGTTGTAGTCAGTTTGACGTGTATCCCACAAACAGAACCCCTCGTGATGTTTGGTCGTCATGACGATATACTTCATGCCGGCCTGCCTGGCTAATTTTGCCCATTCCCTCGCTGGACGCTCCTGGGGATGCCAGGAATTGGCTAAAGGCTCGTATTCAGTCATTGGAATGCGCTCTCGGTTCATCACCCATTCATGCCTGCCAAGCTGGGAATATAATCCCCAGTGAACGAACATGCCGAAACGCGCCTCCTGCCACCAGAGGATGCGCTCAGGCCGGCTTTTCTCAACTTGTTGTAAATAAAGGACGTTATTCATTATTTCCTCCGAACCGGGCAATCTCAGTATTTTGGGTGATTATATCCTACCAGAAACGCTTTAAATTAATAAAGACTAATTTCACAAACATCATATATTTCATCTTGCGTTCATTTTGCTGACGTACACTATAGTCGTGGAACAAATGGGGTACTTCTTCTCCTCCTAGATCGCAGTTGCCTCCCCTGCCTGACGCAGCAGGGGAGGCCCTGTTTAACCCTCTTTCAGTCCTGCATATTGTGACAGGAGAATGGCTCCAAAAATCAATGCACAACCAAAAATCTGAACCCAGGCAAGCGTCTCCCCCAGAAAAATAAGCCCGGAAATAGCACCAAAAACCGCTTCCATTGACATAATAAGGGCAGCATCTGAAGGAGGCGCATGTTTCTGCCCAATTACCTGGAGGGTAAAGCCGATCCCCACCGGAATCAGGCCGCTGTATAGGACCACCCAAAAGATCGGCAGCATACTGCCGAACGAATACGTACCTTCAAAAATCAGGCTTGCCAGGACGTTTAACGCTCCTCCCACGAGGAGTTGGCCGGCATTGAATTGGATGGGATCGATTCGATTTGCCAGATGGGTGATAACGATAATGTGGAAAGCCCACATCAGAGCGCCTGCTAATTCCAATAAATCACCAACCGCCGGTTTCGAAAATCCTCCCAGGCTGAGAAGCAAGCTTCCGCCAACTGCAATGCCAGCCGCCAACCAAATCCGCCGGTTAACCCGTCTGCGCCAGCCGACGAACAGCACAATGGGGACCAGAATGGTATATAGACCGGTGATAAACCCGGCATTGGAAGCTGTCGTTGTCAGCATTCCTGCTTGTTGGAAACTGCCAGCACAAAATAAAAGGCCCCCTGCCAGAAAAACCCATGGCAGATAACGGCGTTCGATTCGAAGGCGAAACTTGAGGATGAGCAATAAGACCATTGCCCCAATTAGAAAACGAATGCCATTAAAGAAAAAGATGCCGATATGGGCAGCAGCCAATCGCTGAGCAGCAAATCCAGTCCCCCATACTACAGCAGCGAATAAAAGCGCCAGATCGGCTCTCAAGCGCACCGATGATGGGGCGGCGCGAGAGATGAGGTAAGGAAACTTCATAGAAGTGAAATTATACTAAGGATTATCCATCTCCTCGTCTACCATTAGTGGTAAATCAATGGTGAATGTGGTTCCTTTCTCGAGCTGGCTGGTTATACTGATGTGACCCCCATGAGCCTGTACCAATTGACGGGCGATCGCCAAACCAAGGCCGGTGCCGTCATAATATGGCATCTGGGGAGTATTCCCGGAGGCCACACTTGAATTCACTAGGGTCAACCCGGCGTGATATCCAACAGGAAAACTGTCGTTAAATAAAATGATCCCACCGCCTACCAAAACACCGGCGAGGTTAATGGTCAATAAAATTCGTGCCAAAGCAACCTGTGCTTTTTTTCCCCTTGTTTGGAATTAATATTGGTTCTGTCAAAATTGTTTTTTATAGCTTAAATATGGCGGATAATTGCGTAGATAATGTGAATCATTTTGGCCTAACTGAGAATGTCTGTAGTACAATCTTTCTACACACGTAAAAAAAAATATTAATAGGAGAATGCATCATGCCGAGTGTTGTTTATTATGGCTCTCCTCGCCAGGCCCGGTTGGAAGCAAATGAGACTTTGCCCGCCAAACTTGATATAATCATCGACCGGCTCGGCTTGCGAGATCGAGTCAAAGGGGAAACAGTAGCGATCAAAATCCACTCAGGTGGCAATATCGGTTATTCGACCATCCATCCGATTTTCATCCGCAAGGTTGTTAAGGCGATCAAAGATGGCGGAGGAAAACCATTTGTAGGCGACATCAATCTGGACGTTGCCGGCGCTGAAGCACGTGGCTACACTTACGAAACTCTGGGATGCCCAATTTATCCGGTAGCAGGTCCAAATGACCGCTATTTTTATCCGGTTGAGAAAGAGTACAAGAACATGAAAGTGTGGGAAATGGCTGGCATGATCAAAGACGCCACTTTCCTGGTCAACTTTGCCCACATCAAAGGCCATCCTTTCACCGGGTTTGGCGGCTGCATCAAGAACCTGGCATTGGGCTGTATGACAGGCAGGACCCGCAGTGCCATGCACGATACCTGCGAATATGACCGTTATTGGTTCAGTGAGATGTGCCCGGATGATGCCACGCGCAATCGGGTTAAAGCTGCCTGCCCATTCGGTGCATTAGTTGACGACAGGCAAAATCCTGGAGAACTGCATCTGCATCTAAACAACTGCAACCAGTGCGGTCGCTGCTTGCAGGTAGCCCCGCCCGGGAGCCTCAAGATCGATCCGATCAATTTCCATACATTTATGGAATCCAATGCCATCAGCGCTGCACTGGTGATGGACACTTTCGAACCCGGTAAGGCTGTTCACCTGAGCCTGGCAACCCAATTAACACCCGTTTGTGATTGTTTCGGGTTCACATCGATGCCCATCCTACCGGATGCTGGCATTTTTGGCTCAGACGACATCATCGCGATTGAACAGGCTGTCTTGGATATGACTGCAAAAAGCCGGCTGATCGAAGAGAACATTCCCACCTCTCTAGAAGTTCATACCCGTCAGGGCCATCCTTTCGCCTGGCTGCACGGACCATTCAAGGACCCTTACAAGGTGCTCGAATATGGAGAAGCGCTGGGGATGGGCTCTCGCGATTATGAGCTGGTCGACGTTCTACCGGTTGAGGAAATTAAACCAGCGCCGATGGGCTATATACCGGCGAATTAGCCAAGAGCTATAAGAATATTGACGCAGACAGGCTCTGAAGGTTTTGCAACCCTTCAGAGCCTGTTACTTTTTATTACCAACGAAAATGTGATTTTTTCTCAGTTATTTCATTCCAAACATTTGCTCTTTCAGATCCAGGTAAAAGATGTAATCTTCCGGCGTAACGTTTGGAGGACAGCGATGGTCGACAAAGGGGATGTATCCGCCCCGTTCGACCAGAGGTGCAATCGAATCAAGATATGCCTTGATGGCGTCTCGTCCGTTTCCCAGGGCTATCTTATCCACACCTCCCATCATGAGCAGGTCCTTGCCATATTCGGCCAGCAGCTCTGCAGGATGGGTGCATGAGTTCACTTCGTAGGGGAACAGGCAGTTAACGCCGCCTTCCATCATATACGGCAGGATCGGGCGTACATCGCCGTCGCAATCGATCCACCAGATGTCAATCCCTGCAGATTTCAATTTTGCATGGATTCGCTTGTAGCGCGGCATGACAATGTTCTTGAAGAATTTAACTGAAACAATCGGGCCTCCTTTGTAAGCGATATCCTCCCAGCCCGAAGCAAAATCAAAGTCAAAATGCGGCAACAGCTGGTCAAGCTCGTCTTCTACGATCTGGCAAGACGTCTCAACCATATCCTCGACCATTGCCGGGTAATCGAAGGTGGCATAAGCCAGACCCTCAAAGGTCAGCATGTCGCGGACTTTTCCGATCATCGAGCCGACCCATACACCTAAAGGATAATCCCTGCCATCGTGGACTTTCTTAAGGGCGGCGATATCTATTTTTCGAGTGGGGTCATCCCGGCGAAACCGCTCAGCTTTTACTTTTTTCCAATCATCGGGTGTTTTGATCGAAGATTTTATGTAATGGGGGATTGTGTCGTGACCATCGAGAGGTACTTCAGCATACAGGCCATCTTCGTTGATCAATATTTTATGGTTATCACGCACCTCAACGACCCTGTTTTCAAAAATCGGGCTCATCCAGGTAGTTCCAGCAACTGTCTCTAACCGGTCAAAATTGAAGTAACGATCAGCTTCTTCATTGGATGTGATTTGGTTATCTGTAAAGATGGACCAAAGCTTAAAATTCTCATCCCAATAACCAAATTCCATGTTGAAAGAACGATCGATGGGTTGGTAATGCATCTGACGAATGAAACGCTCGCGGTCAGATAAAAGACCTTTCCATTTAGGCCGGCAGGGGGTAATGGTTTTCATACATCCTCGAGGTCGAAAAGACTTATATCAGCCGAATATTATAGCATTGATATGGCGGAATCGACCTCATTTTTCCTGGTTTGACCATATACGGTTACCCTTTAACGGAGCCAGCCAGGATGCCGCGCACGAAATAACGCTGCAGTGCAAAGAAAATGAAGAGCGGTAAAAGCATCGAAAGAAAAGCAGCGGCAGTCAATAATTGCCAGCCAGCACCTAAAGAGCTGACCAGGTTGGCGATATTCAGGGTCATTGGTTCCAGCTGGGGATTGCTGCCCAGATAAATCAAGGCAACTAAGAGGTCATTCCAGACCCACATGAATTGGAAAATAGCAAGTGAAGCCAACGCTGGTACCGAAGTCGGGAGGACCAGATCAAAGAACGCAGTATAGCTGGATGCTCCATCCAGATAAGCTGATTCCAACATCTCTCGGGGAAGATTCCCAAAAAAGTTTCGCAGCAGGTAGATCGCAAATGGCAACCCATAACCGGTATGTGCCAGCCATATTCCTGGCAATGTCCCACTCAGGTGTAGACCGTTGAAGATCTTCAACACAGGGATCAAGGTCATTTGTAAGGGGACGACCAGCAACCCCACCACGACCACAAACAATACATTCCGACCCGGAAAATCCATCCAGGCGAATGCATAAGCGGCAAAAGCTGCCACCATAATCGGAATGATGGTAGCCGGAATGGTAATAAATAGGCTGTTGAGAAATGACGTTCCTAAACCAACCTGGGTCAGATCTTGAATGTACAGGTTCAGATTGAAATTAAACGGTGGTTTGAGGGCCGTCCACCAACCGGTTGTCGCAATGAGATTGATTGGCCGGAATGAACTGACCAATAGCGCTACCGTTGGCACAAGCCAGATGATACAAACCAAAATAATGACCAGATGCAGGGGGATACGTGCCAGATTTCGCCCACGCCGGGGGGGAGCATCTGTAACAGCTTTGGATGCATTTTCAATTCTGGTGGTCATCGGATCTTCTCCTGTTCTCGGAAGCGGCGGATATTAATAAGCATGAAAGGAATAATGGTTAACAGCAGGACGGTGGCCACAGCTGCGGCATGGCCAAAGGCAAAATTGGTAAACATTTCGATATACATTTGCACTGCTAATACCTGGGTATGAAAAAATCCACCGGTCATCACGTAGATAATATCGAAGATTTTTAGGGCATTAATGACCATTGTCGTACCAACAACCACAATGGTAGTGCTCATCATGGGTGTGATGATCCGCCGAAAGATTTGCCATTCATTCGCCCCATCTACCCGAGCTGCTTCGATGATTTCAGTCGGGATTCCTTTCAAGCCGGCTGATAGGATGACCACCGAAAAACCGGTCCACATCCAGATGCCAACCCAGATCAGGGCAGGGTTGTTAATGCTGGGGTTGATTATCCAGGCAACGGGCTGGCCTCCAAACATCGTAATAATCTGGTTGAGGGTGCCGGTTTGGGCAGCTCCCGCCGGTTGGTAATCGTACATCAGTTTCCAGATGATACTGGCAGCTGTGAAAGAGATCGCCATCGGCAGGAAGAGGATTCCCTTGGCAGTGGCTTCATACTTTACTCGGTCAAATAAGACCGCGAACACCAATCCGAGGGCTACTGTAAAAATTGTCAGGAAAACCAACCAATAGGCATTGTTTCTCAGCGCAGTCAGCGTACCCGAAGTTGAGAAAAAATAAGTGTAATTGCCCAGTCCAACAAATTCCTTTCCGTTGGAACTAAAAAAACTGAGGTAAATCGTATCAAGGGCTGGATATAATAGAAAAACGCCCATTAAAATCAACGCCGGCATCAACCACAACCACGGGCGAACCTTAGGCTGAAGCGCAAATGGCAGTTTACCCACGGACCATTCCACCAGGTAAATATAAGCCGATAAAATCGCCGGCACTCCCACCACAACAACAATAGCCGTGAGTACCCGAGAACCTAACAACATTTTTTTTCCTTCATAAAATGAAACGGCGATCTGATGATCGCCGTTTCATAAATTGAAATTCGATTAGGGAGTGTAAGCGCTTTTCTGGGTAGTATCCAGGTTCTGCAAAATGCTCGTCAAGTTAGAAGGAGTCTGGATGTAATCCAGAACTGCCGAATAAAAAGCATTTGTCATAGCTGAAGGCATCTGGTCAGATGCATCGAAAGCAGCCACCTGGGCATTGCCCATGATCTTGGCTTGACTCTGGCTGAGAACATCGGGGTAATCTGTGGCTGGAACCTGGTTATTAGCCGAGAGGTAACCACCACCGATCTTCGCCCAGATATCCTGAGCCTGAGGGGTTGCCAGGTATTTAACTAAAGCCTGTGCCTGGGGGGTGTTGGTGAAAGCCCCAATTAAGTCGCCGGCAATCTCAACGCTATTTGCACCACCGGCAGTGAACGGCGGGAACATAAAGAAGTTGTAATCTGTACCGGCTACCAGTTTGGGATTGTCAGTCTGGATAAATCCCGACATGAAGCTGGCCTGGTGTTCCATATAGCATCCCGGGGTGCTGGTAAACAATGGGTCGGCATCATTAGCAAAATTGGTGGAAAGGGTTCGGTTAACACCACCGTAGAGCATTTTCGGATCGGCTACGATCTGACCCCAGGTCTTCCAGGCCTGGGTAATTTGTGGGGAAGACCAGGCGATCTTACCCTGCCACCACTGGTTGTAAACTGAAAGTCCAGATTGGCGCAAAACGATATCTTCGAGCCAGTCCGTACCAGGCCAACCACTGGCAGAGCCGCTGCCGACAGCAATACACCAGGGAGTTTTCCCCTGGCTCTCCAATGTCTTGGAAAGAGTGATCAACTGATCCCAGGTAGTGGGGATGGTAAGATTATCAGCAGCCCAGACCTTAGGATCATACCAGATCAACCCCTTGAGGGCGGCCTTGAATGTGATCGCTACAAATTGACCACCAAAGGTTCCGAGGTTAACCCAGGTTTTAGCGTACTGTTGGTTGATCGTGTTCATATCTAGAATTTTACTTAAATCCTGGAGAGAACCCTGGGATTGGAACTGAGCAAGCAAACCGGGTGTAGAGAAATCCGCTAGGTCCGGTGGGTTTCCAGCAGTCACCCGTGTGACCAGCAGTGAGCTTACATCTCGTGAGCCGGTATAGTTAACGGTAATCCCGGTCGCAGCTTCAAAAGGCTGGATAACAGAGGTGAAGGCATTTTGTTCTGCTCCACCCCATGGTCCAACGAATGAAACTGATCCACCAATTTTCTGGCCACCGGCTGCTGCAAGAGCTGCACTTTCAGCTGCTGAATTCGTGGCATAGGTCGGCGTTGGCAGTTGGGTTGGTACCGCTGTCGGACCGGACGTTGTTGCTGTTGGAGCACTGGTTCCGGTAGCTGCCGTGGTTGCTTCTGTGGTTGGAGTTACTGCCGTAGTAGGGGCAGTCGTACCGGTGCTGCTGGATGTTGGCACCGAAGTAACACCAGAAGTCGGTTGGGCATTCGCGGTAGGCGCACAGGCTGACAACAACATCATGGCCATCACGACAATGCCCAATACATTTATAAATTTTCTAGACATAAATTAGCTCTCCTCTTGCATAATTAACAATATTATTTGTAATACCCCATAGAAAGCGGTTCCTAACAATCCCACCTTTTTAATATAGAAATGCTTGCCTCCTTTCGGGAATCATGCCACCCTGTTCTTAATTATGATTTTAAAACTATAAAAAGTACCCGACTTTAAACGAACCTTAACTTAAGTAGATGATTTGTATAAGCTGTCTAAAAAATGTCACACCGGGAAAGAAAAAAGCACTTTCCCGGGCATCTCCCGCCAGGCAAATCCCCCATACCTGCTAGTCCTTACTTCACGATTGTAGATTGACGAATGTATTTAGAATTTTAAGAATGTAGTTACCAGGGTAAATATTGAGGCAATCACGATGATGATCGATAGCACTGTGGCAAAATATCGCTGAAAACCGCTGTTGCTGTATTTCCCCATTAATTTGCGGTTGCTGGTCAACCTGATCAAATAATAAAATACGAGGGGTAAGGCCATGGCATTAATCGTCTGCATGGCGACCGCCAGGGAGAAGAGTGAGACCCCTGGAATGAAAATTGCCAGGGTAGCGACGACCAGTTGGCTTAAAAAAATAAAATAAAATGTTTTACTTTGGCGGAAAGAAGAGTTTAAACTTCCTGAAACACCAAAAAATTCAGAGAAAGCATACGCAGTCGATAATGAAATAATCATGATCCCCATGAACCCGGAATTTAAAATGCCAATCGCAAAAAGTGTGCCAGCCAGCTCCCCTGCAAACGGTCTGATCGCCAGGGCAGCTTGTTCACCTGATACGAGCGGGATTTGATTGGCAAATAAGGTAGCAGCTGTAGCGACGATCATGAAAAATGAGAAAAAATCGGTCAGGAAAGCACCCCAATATGTTTCCAATTGTGAATAGATGATATTTCCGGATTCAATTTTCTTGTCGTAAGCGAAACTACTTATGAAGAACTGTCCCCAAGGAGTGATCGTCGTTCCAAGTACACCCATTCCGATCAATAAGTAATTGCGCATATAGGTCGAATCAAAGGTAACTCCGTGGGGATAAACGATATTACTTAATGCAAGACCCCAATCCGGGTTAGATTTGATCGCAGAGAAGATGTAAACAATGTAAAAAACGCAGGCCAACAGCATCACTGATTGGGTCAATTTATAACTGCCCCGGGTGACGAAGAAAAAAGTGATTAGAACGATGAAAATAACCAACGGGACTGTAGGAAGATGAAAAATCAGGCTGGTGGTTTTCACCGCCGATAAATCGACGATGATCGTCCCCATGTTGGCAATCACCAGGCAGGCAAATAGAAGCAGTGAAACCCTGACACCAAACTTCTCCCGGATAAGATCACCTAATCCTTTGTGGGTGATCACCGTCAGGCGCATCCCCATCTCTTGCGTGACTCCCAATAGGATGGTTATGATGCCCAAGAGGAAAAGGATCGGATAACCAAGTTTGGATCCGGCAATCGAATAAGTTGCCACACCAGATGCGTCATTATCTGCCATGGCAGTAATTGTTGCCGGACCAAATACTGTCAAAAAGATCATGATCCTCTTGATCAGATTATGGATGACAAGCCTGCGGCGGTTGATGGGAGTTCTGGTTTCCATTTAACCCCAAATATTAATGATACAAGCGCGGCAGCTTCTTTTTCCAGGCAGTTGGAATGATTTGATCGAGGGCATCATCGGCTGTAACGATGCCATGCATCACGTTATCCTCATCAATAACCGGGACGGCTAATAAGTTATATTTGGCTATCATTTGGGCGACTTTTTCCTGGTCGTCGAGCAGGTGCACGCTGACAACCCGCTTATGCATAAAATCCGCGACCTTTACTTCCGGCTCAGCCATAATCAAGTCACTTAACGAAAATACACCGATCAAACTATTATTTTCATCCAGAACGTAGACGTAGAATACTGTCTCAGCTTCTTCAATGTTTTCTCGCAGGTAGGGAATGGCTTGTCCGGCGGTCAGTTCAGGCTTGATGGTGGTAAATTCTGTGGTCATGATACCCCCGGCCGATTCGATGGGGTAACCCAGCAGCTTGCGAACATCTCTCGCATCTTCGCTGTCCATCAATTCGAGTAGATCTTCACTACGCTCTTTGGGAAGCTCTGCCAATAAGTCAGCTGCTTCGTCAGGAGACATCTCCTCGAGTACGTCGGCCACCTTTTCATCTGGCATTTCATTTATCAGACTGGCCTGGAAATCCGGCTCGACTTCTTCAAGCGTATCGGCAAGTTGTTTGACGTCCAACGAATCCAATAAGTGGCCGGTTTCTGCCCGGTTAAGATCGCTAATAATCTCTGCCAGGTCGGCGGGGTGCAGACTTGCTAGTTTGGCACTAGGGATGCGTAAACGCAGCGATTGACTATTGGGCAATAGCTCAACGTCGTCCAATGAAATAAAGTTGGGTTTTACAGGATGACCTAAGCGCGAAGAAATCTTCCGCATAGTGCCTTCCAGGCCTATCCGGCGTAGGATTCCGGATGTGCCGATGTCGACATTGCTTAGAACCAGGGAGTCATTAACCCGCAGCAATTGCAAATCATTCGCACGTACGACACGTACATCGTCTACGTCGATAATTTGTTTGTCCAAAACGTCTTCGACCAGGAAAAAATCTTGATTGTGAGGAATGTAAGGAATCAGATCAGGTACGTGCCTTCTGAGAGAAACAGCCAGAGGAACGATGAGCGCCACATCGGAAATGGAAATCCTTATGATTTCCCCCTGGAAATTAGCGACAATCCCTACAATAACTGGGTGGGCGACGTCCTTTTGAAAACGACCGATCAGGTCGGTCAAAGACCCAACACGCTCACCATCGATATCGACAACCGGTTTCCCAACCAATTCACTGATAAACATTTCGGCTGCCTCCGATGTAGAAAATTGGAAAATTACACCCGCCTGATTTTACACCATCCAGAGAATGTTAGCTATTGCAACTTTTCATGCGTCATAAACGACCGGTACGGTGAAAGAGCTTCGAGGGTTTGCACATCCTGGGGAGTAAGCTCATCTTGTACCAGGCGGGTCAGAAGTTCGCCTACTCCCGGGCCAAGCATAAATCCCTGCCCGCACATCCCCACGGCATGAACCAATCCCACAACTTCTTGCGACCTTCCTATCAGGGGATTACCATCTGGGGTCATAGGATAAAGACCACGCCAGGTACGACGGACACGGATGTTTTGCAGCTTTGGCATAACGGCGATCATCCTTTTTGCGACCTGGGGCAAAAACTGGCTCGTTTCGGCCACGTTAAAACCCCAGATAGACGGTTCAGGTGTTATACAAAAGATCACCTGGCCGGTTTTATGTTGGTAAAAATAGAAATTGGAGCTGCCTGGCCCAGGCCGAGTATCCACGACCATCGGTTTCAAGAAAGGTGCGACCGCCTCGGTGATGCCAGCCTCGTGGGAATCTGGTCGGACCGGGAGGTTAACACCAGCGAAATCACCAACCTGGTGGGCCCAAGCGCCGGCAGCGTTAATCACAATTCCGGTCGAATAATCGCCCCTGTTGGTCCGCACTCCTTTGATCCTCTCGTTCTCGATGCGCAGCCCAATAACCGGCTCATTGTAATGAAAGGTTGCACCCAGAAGAGAAGCCCGCTTATAGAAGGCGTGTAATGCTAACAAAGGCGAACAATTTCCATCTTCTGGTGATAAGGTTCCCCCCAAGAGCCCATCCGCGTTCAAACCAGGAGCCACTTCCAGCAGTTCGGTAGGATTCAACCAGTCGATGTTTAACCCGAGGTCCTTTTGCTTCACCAGCAGCATTTTCAGAGTCTGAGCCACATCAGCAGCATATGCTACGAAGCAATAGCCTCCTTCAACCCACTCGATGTCGTCACCGTATTCGTTCTGCCAATTTTTAAAGATTTCAATGCTGCGTAAACTAAGGCGAACCTTAGCCAGATCGGAATGGGTGGCGCGTACACCGCCGATTGCGCGTTTATTCGAGCCCTGTCCGACGCTAGCACTGCCATCGAGTAGCAGAACCCGAAATCCCTCTTCAGATAAAGAAAGAGCAGCAGGAACACCGATCGACCCGGAACCGATGACGATAACATCGTAACTTTGTGATCCGGTTTCATTCATGGCGCCCCTCTTCACCTTTCGCCATTCCTGCAAAAACGCTTAATGCAGCTTCGACGAAGATTGGTCTACGAGTAGAGTCGACTACATCTGTCAATTCGATCCCTTCGTCTCTGAAAAGTCGTCTGATAAGCGGGCGGCAGGTCTTGGCCCCACAGGCGCCCATTGCTGCGTGGGTGATCGCCTTGATTTCATTTATATCGTGATATCCCTGCTTGATTAATTCCCGAATTTCGCCAGCAGTAACACGTTCGCAGCGACAGATAATCGTTTCATCGTGAATGTTTTTAATATAATGGCTCATGGGTTGATCTAGATTTTCTTCCTGCACGCGGATTCCTGCAATGCGAGTTGCGATATCCTGCGGCGCACGCAGTTGAACGATCAAGGTGTGATCACGATTAGCCATTTTTTTTATTTTTTGAACTTTGTATTCTCCTAACGACTGCCCTTCGGTATCGGTCACTTCCACTAGCTGGCGGTCATCGACGAGATCAAGGTTGAATTCAAACGGGATGGATACGGTGGGATTGTTTGAATCCCTGCGAAAATCCACCACGGTGATCGCCAAACCAGGGCAATAAGTAAGGCAGAGCTCGCACCCGGTACACAATCCAGCTTCGGATTGAAAAACCGGCACCTGGCGGATATCATCCGAGTTAATGCGAATCAACCCACGTGGACAAATCGTCGAACAGGGGTTACATGGGATTTCCTGGGTACAATGGATTACCGGCATAACCCGCTGCCCGATGGGCAATTCGGGGGATTGAACCACCTTCCCCGGATGAGATTTAAGCACTTCCCCGATGTGGTACCACTCCGTGGGGATGGGAGTGGGTGCAGAGCCAATCGCATTTGCGATTTCACGTCCCTTGATTCTGCCCGATAAAATTGCGGCGGATGCTTCAGAAATTTCTTCAGTATCACCGGCCGCAAACGCCTTCATGCCGAAATCAACTGCTTTTCGATAAAATTCATCTACCGGCTCCAGACCCACCGCAACCAAAACACTATCACACGCGAAGGTTTGTTCCGTTCCGGCAATTGGCTGAAAGGCTTTATCAACTCGAACAATCGTGACTGATTCGACCTTGTCTACACCATTGGCGCTTGAAATCGTATGGGATGTATAGATAGGCACTCCCATACGCGCCAATTTATCCTTGTGAACCTTATATCCGCCACACACCGGCATGGCCTCAGCCAGTCCGACGACCTCAATACCGGCTTGTAAAGAATGGTAACCGGCTATTAAGCCTACGTTCCCACCTCCGATAATGAATAATTTCTCCGCTGGACGAATAAGATCCCGGTTTACCAATGTTTGAAACGCGCCTGCCCCAAAAATGCCGGGCAAGGTATTACCGGGGAAAGCAAGGAACAGCTCTCGGGCGCCGCTCGCGACCAGGATATACTCCGCAGAAACAAGCGTATATCGTTTACCGTCGCGCAATATTCCCGTTTTTTGGTCGCTAAACACACCTAAAACCGGGCTGTGCAGCCAGATTTCACATTCGGAGAATTCTCGCAGCTCGCTTTCAAGGCGGGACGCAATATCAATTCCGCGGGTACCGGCAAAAACGGCATCTGCTGAACCAAAGAAACGATGGGTTTGAAGCACCAACTTACCACCCAGGCGGTGTTTATCGTCAACCAGTAAGGAGCGAATGCCTGCTTTGCTGAGTTCAATAGCAGCCGAGAGACCCGCCGGTCCACCTCCGATGATCAAAACTGGAACCGCGATTTCAACCGGATCGGCAAAACTCGAATTGAAATGATTAACATCCGGCAGGACGGGAAGATTATCGACCGGCTCGACATGCATATCTTGCTTGATCAGCTCCATGCAGCCTTTTACCGGATAGCCATCTACGAGCACCATACATTGCGCACATTGGCCATTCGCACAAAAAAGGCTTTGAGTAGATCCATCGCGCGGGTGATGGCCAAATATATGAATATCATTGGCAAAAAGAGCTGAGGAAATGGTCTCACCCTGATATGCAGCAAGGCAATTCCCCTGCCAAAAAAATGTTACCGGTAAACGATCAGGTATGGATAAGATTGGGTGTTTTTCAATTCGATTCATATATCAACCAGTGTTTTAGGATGCGAGAATAAAACCCAGGTCTAGAGAAGCGAAGCAATAACCTCTTTTATTCTACACCTGAGATTGTTTTTTATCTACGGGGTAAACGATAGCATGATTTATACCTTCCATCAGTAATGCCTAGCTTGACTATCTTTCTTTGTATGAGAAGTTCACTATAATAAGATTGTAAATTTATAAGTCGTGTGGAAATTCTGCAATTACGGAATCATATTGATGATAGCAATTACTTCGACAGTCACAATCGACGATAGTGAGATCCAATACGATTTCATCCGTGCTTCTGGCCCAGGTGGCCAGAATGTTAATAAGGTCTCCTCTTCAGTACAACTGAGGTTCGATGTCCTTAATTCCCCTTCATTGGACGCAGACGTGAAGGCGCGCCTGATCAAGCTCGCTGGCAGCCGCGTTACCGAGGATGGCGTTCTCATCATCGAAGCCAAACGCTACCGCACACAAGAACAGAACCGGTTTGATTCAACTCAACGGTTGATCACCTGGATCCAAATAGCTTTAGAGAAACCAAAAATTCGTAAAGCAACTCGGCCAAGCATCACCTCAAAAGCCGCCCGGGTAGGTAACAAGAAAAAACATGGAGAGATAAAGCGAATCCGGCGTTATATTCCAGAAGATTGGGAGTAGTTTCTTATTTCCGATTGCATTCTATCGTTTTTAGAAATCGACGGTTATCGTATATAATCGAAATTGATCGGTATCCTCCAGATCGAAAATGGTATACTGTCTATAGAAGTCAGGCGGTTCCACTCCGGGGGCCAAAACCAGCGAAGCACTATTTTGGGATTGAAACCTAGATATAATAAGTTTGAAAAAAAACCAAAGGCGTAACCTGTTTACCTCACCCAAAGAGTTACCAGCTTGGGGAGACAAAAAGAAATTAAGGGGCGAAGAATAATGGGAAGCCGGCATATTCCTGACAACTGGGAAAAGCTAAAATTACCTCGCGCATTTGCAACTTCGATAGATATTATTCATCTAAAATACCAGGGACGGAGGGAGCATCAAATGAAGAGGGGCGAACATGGCACATGAACAGTTATGGTATTACGTTGTCCTGGCAACATTGTCGGTCATCCAAGGACCTGTCGCAATCATCTTAGGGGCGGCTGCGTCCACAACCGGGATTATCAATCCGGTGGGGATCTTCATCGCGGTCACAATCGGGAATACTTCTGCCGATATTCTCTGGTACTTGATCGGCAAATTGGGAAAAGTTGATTGGTTGCTGCGGATAAAATGGCTGAGGCTCAATTCTGGTCTGATTGGCCAGCTCCAATCCAGTCTCAACGACCAGGCTCCAAAAGTTATCACTCTGGCCAAATTATCAAGCGTTTTTGTTCTGCCGGTCATGATCGCCGCTGGGTTGATCAGGCTTTCTTGGAAAAGATGGTTGCCGACTCTGTTAGTCATTGAAGTTTTCAAGAATATCATTTTAATTCTAGCAGGTTATTATTCCGTCGTCACGATCAGCCAATTTCAGAAAGGCGCTACGATTTTGATCATTGGGGCAACCATCCTTTCCATTGCAATCCCCTGGTGGTTTTTTCGAAAATCACTTCATCTCGATCGCCACCAGGATGCACCCATCGATCAAAACAATGGCTACCAAGAAAACTGACCTGGATTGAGTTCGGAAAGAAGTTTTGTGCTTGGTGAAGGCTGTAAAAAAAGTAGCTAAGAAGCCAGCGCTTTCAATCCCAGAAAAATTGAAAAATCCTATAAAACATGCAAGAAATCTGAACGGAATTTGTATAGGTAGAAAATTGGGGATGTCAATGCAAAGTAGAGATGTCCCCTTTGCCAAGGGTGGGTAAAAAATTGGGGATTGTTGTTAGGCGTCCAACATGGTAAACTTTATCTGAAAACCAAATCCCATAATTTCCTAGGTAACCATGAAAGGAACCAAAGAACCATAAATCAGAATAGAAAATCTATTGGTAATCTCTTTATTGGCATTTTGATTGGCACCCTGGTAGGAGCTTCTGCGGCACTTTTAGCTGCTCCGCAATCAGGGGAAAAAACCCGTAAAATTATCCTCGAAAAAGGGACTGAGCTTCGTGACAAAGCCTCGACGACGGTTCAGGAAACACGCGGAAAAGCCGGAGACGTCATTACCAAGGTGCGTGATCGTGCGGGTGACTTCTCCAAAAACATTAATTTCAATATGCGAAAAAACCAGGCCTCAGAAAGTCTGGATGTTATTGCAGAATAGAAGCCCTTTACAAGAGACGTTTACCCGGTATACGCAGAAAGATAAAGATCTCCAGGTTGATCCTCGCCTGGAGATCTTTTATTGAGAGAAGATCGCCAATGGTTTTGATTCCATAAACAAGATAGGTTCTTCTCTTATGAATGACCAACCACCTGGATGGTCACCTCATAAGTCTTTCAAGGTCAGCAATTAATTCGGGCATCGATGAATACTCAGCGAAGACCCCACCTACCGCTTCATTGTTTTCGTCGAGCGGTCGCACCAAGATGCAACGAGCACCTGAGGTTACTGCCGCTTCCCCACCTACCGGCGAATCTTCGATCACCAGGCACTGGGCGGGCAAAATATTTAACTGCTTGGCAACTGCAAGATAAACATCTGGCGCGGGTTTTCCTGTAGCAACCAGGTCGCGCCCAATGACCACGCTAAAAGCCCCAGAAATACCAAGGTTGTTGAGCACTTGTTTTACATAATAGGTCGAACTATTTGAAGCGATAGCCAGGGGATATTCATGCTCAGAAAGATGCGCAATTAAGTTTAAAACTCCCGGCAGCGGCTCAAGATTATCGGATAGTACCGAAAGCATCAAGCTCTCATTCTGCTCGAGTAAGGTCGCAGGTGCAGAAGCGAGGTTCAGCTTATCGCAGAGGTAGCTTACGGTTTGGGCAGCATCCAACCCATACATTGCGCGGAAATCATCATCATCCAGCATGTAACCCTGCCGGATGAGGTAGCGCTGCCAGGCTTTAAATATTAGATACTCACTGTCGATGATGACGCCATCGAGATCGAAGATCACTGATTTAATGCACATCACCGAAAATTAACTCGATGGTAGATATTTCAAGACCAATGAAACACATTCCTGCCAGTCCGCATCACTCCTGAACAAAGGGCGGGCCAGGAAATTGAATGCATTAGGACCCTGGTACAGCAAGATGATATCTTTACTTTTTTTGAAATAAGAATAGGAAGCCCATTTAATGTCGGATTTGAAATTGTTTCCACGCAAACTTACGCCTTCATCTGTCAGGGTTCCGGTGAGAGGTTTGAGCAAAGGACTGTTCTTATCGAAGGTCAGGGCTTGAAGGTAAGGAAGCCACCAGGGTATCGCTACACCAACTAATACCACTGCTCCCAATAAAATCGTCCACCAATTCGATGTGCCTTGATAAAAACCAAACACCAGTATTAATGCGACCACTGCAATTAACAAGATACGGATCGACAACGAATTACGGGTAGGCTGTAAATGCCGGATAAAAGCTTTGAGAATATCTTGCCGGGTTAGATTGCCTTTGACATAAATATCCATGGACTTCCTTTCAGTTTATAGATCGACTTCAACCCCTAATCCAGCTTCGCGGGCTCTTTCATAGACCAGCCTCGAAGCAGCGACATCCTGGATGGCCAATCCATTTGATTTAAACAGCGTAATCTGTTCATCCGAAGTCCGGCTGATTTTTTTACCTGTGACAATTTCACCTAGGTCGGCATAAATGTGCTCGGGTGTAATGACCCCCTCTTTGATCGGGATCATCACATCTCCGGCTTCATTTAGGCAGGCATCTCGAGCGTCTGCTATCAACAACGACCGTTTGATGATTGCGCTATCAAGCTCACGAGCTCCAGGAGAATGACTCCCAATTCCATTGATATGGGTACCAGCCTTTACAGCAGAACCATCAAAAATCGGAGTTGGCGATGAAGTGGCAGTGCAGATAATATCGGCAGCATACATCTCTTCAATTGTTTGAGCAATCTTAATCTCGATTCCAAGCTTCGGTTGCATCACCTCCACAAATTTTTGAGCTGCTCCAGGCACACTGTCATAGACAAGTGCATACTTAAGCTTACGGACTTCACATACTCCCCAAAGCTGCATTTGCGCCTGTACACCAGCGCCAAAAATGGCTGCAACCATATCACTCCCCGACCGAGCTAAATATTGGGTCGCTAACCCACTGACTGCACCGGTCCGGACTGCTGTCAGATAACCACCATCCATAATACAGATAACCTCGCCTGTTTCAGGGTTCTGGACGAGTACTTTACCGATCGTCGTTGGGAGCTGGTGCTTTTGGGGATTATTTTTATAAACTGAAACAACCTTGCAGGCCAGGGCATTCATTTGTTTGAGGTAAGCAGGCATATAAAGCGAAACACCATCAGGTGCATTTATGCCTATGCGCAATGGAAGCACCGCCGAACCGTTGGACAGCTCGGTGAATGCGCTATCCAATGCTGATATGCAGTCCTTCATTTGCAGAACTGCCATAACGCTTTCTCGGTTTAATATTAGAACCATCATATCCTCCTTGCATAAAAACAGAAATTAGACGTTGCTCTTCATTCTTTGATAATTCCGCCTATTTTATATCATAGACTGTTAATTTGCAACAATGGGTCTTTTATTTTGGTGCTGTTACTTTTTTCCTATATTGCTTGGTACTCTTCATTGTAATCAAAAACCGCTAAACGTTCCCACCAATATCTTGTTTCCGGCTTCATTGGCATCATTGTTCCAGTTTCGAATCCCCCAGTTGGATGTGTAGTCCCTCTTCCCTACCATTGTAATGGCCATCCCTGCAATTTAATCAGCAGACCAAAAGTTGCTCATGGCAATCTGGCTGCTGCTTGGAAAGACCCTCTGGCTGAGACGGCGGATAAAGATAGCGGAGGTGGTTCAACATCCCTTGAATTTATCCCTGGTAATAGGCAAGCAGCCTTCGATATGATGTCAATACCTCTGCAGTGCCAGATTCTATCGAAGTTTTTCCAGTTTTTTCCTGGTTCACTAAAATTGGGGAATGAAACATGAAGTAAAATATATGCATATGAAACAAAATTCACAAAGGGAATACATGCCAATTAATCTATCATCTTTTGCTGCGATCGTAACACCTTTAATTATCAGCGATTTGCAGACCAATATGATCGTAGAAGCAAATCCAGCAGCATCCGAGATGTTTGGCTGCACAGCTCAAGAGATGGCCGGTAAGCCTTATCTGGATTTCGTCAACTCGGCTTGCTGGGACCGTTTCGGTGAATATATACAATCAATACATGATGGCGTGCCTCTTGAAATGGGTATAACTCACAGGCGAAAAGATGGCTCGCGGTTTTATGTGGAAATGAAGGGGGCTGCTTTCGACTATACCGGTCGGGCATGCATAATGAGCAGCCTTCACGATGTCAGTCATTGGATTGAATCCGAGGAATCCTTCCAACGCCAGACTGAAGCCCACCTGCGAGAACAAGCGACATTGCTCGAAATCTCTCAAACGCTGGCTTCAACACTCGAACTAAAACCTGGGATTGTACTCGATCAATTAGGTGTGGTGATCGAGTACATGCATGCGGTGCGGTTCCAATTGAATAACATGACTCTGGTTGCAGAATCTGCCCGAGGTTCATCACTGTTGGAACAGGCAGTCCCATTTGATATCCACGTTTCTGACTTCCATATTTTGGAGACTCTTTTCAACGAGCATCGTCCAACCCGGATTAACGATGTATGGAGCGACGAACCTGATGCCAGGTTCCTCCGAACAATATTGAACGATAAGATGACCGGTTTGTTGGTAGGGATGCGGGCCTGGATGTGGGTTCCCATTGCGGTTAAAGGGCGACTCTTAGGTGGGCTGTGCGTCACCCATTCAGAAGAGGGTTTCTTCACTGCTCACCATGCCGACCTGGCTTTAACCGTGGCAAACCAAGCGGCGATCGCCATGGCCAATGCAGAACTTTACGTCCATGCCCAGGCCCTGGCTGCGATACAAGAACGACAGAGGCTTGCTCGCGACCTGCACGATGCAGTCAACCAATCTTTATTTTCCGCCGGACTGATCGCAGAAGTATTACCCCGCTTATGGGATAAGAACCCGGAGGAAGCCAGGGAGTCCTTGGAAGACTTGCGTCGTCTTACCCATGGCGCTCAGGCGGATATGCGCCTCTTGCTGGCCGAGTTACGTCCCAATACGTTAACCGACTCTGACCTCGGTGACCTGCTGCAGTTATTAGCTAATGCCTTGACCGGGCGAACAAATATCCCTGTGAACCTGACCGTCAACGGAGACCCAAACCTTTCCGGAGATGTCCAGGTGGCTTTCTACCGGCTTTGCCAGGAAGCTTTTAATGATATTGCCAAACATTCACATGCAACCAGGGTCGACGTTCAATTGCGTTTTTCGGATGTTGCTGCTGACTTATTGATTTTCGACGATGGCCAAGGTTTTAATCCGGATCAGAATTTGCCAGGCCATTACGGTCTCAGCATGATGAAAGAACGGGCAGCTGCAGCTGGCATTTCAATTTCTATAAATAGCCGGGCTGGATTAGGTACAACTGTCTCTATTCATTGGCAGACAAAGTGATTTAAGAGAATATACAAATGACTCCTGTAACTCCAATCCGTGTCATGATCGTCGATGACCATCTCATGGTGCGTAAAGGAATTTCGACCTTTATCAAAGTGTTCGACGACCTGGAATTAATAGGCGAAGCCGACTGCGGTGAAAAAGCAGTGCAATTTTGTAATGAAACCGAACCGGATGTAGTGCTAATGGATCTGGTCATGCCGGGGATGGATGGTGCATCAGCGACCCACATCATTCGCCAAAAACACCCGTCTGTTCAAGTAATCGCTCTAACTAGTTTTAAGGAAGAAACGCTGGTATTAGAGGCAATACAAGCAGGGGCAATTAGCTATTTGCTTAAAGACGTATCAGCAGACGATCTGGCCCAGGCTATCCGAGCTGCAAACGCAGGAAAGCCTACGTTTGCAGCGGAAGCAGCAGAAGCAATAGTTCATGCTGCTAACCAACCAGACCCACCTGGCCATGATTTAACCGGACAGCGAAAGAGAAGTTTTGGCGTTAATGGTTGAAGGTTTGAGCAACTCTCAAATCGCCAGCAAATTGGTGGTAAGCCCTTCAACCATAAAATCGCACGTGAGTAACATTCTCTCCAAAATGGGGGCTGCCAGCCGGTCAGAAGCAGTGGCCTTAGCCGTTCGTTTCCACATCACCAAGTAAAAAAGTAGTTTAATCCCCCAATTGGGGGATACGCATATTCCCTGAATGGCGGATGCCTGCCACAGCGATTCGGGGTACGATATCGTTATGGTAAATGTATTTCTAGCAAATACTCACCCCGATGAACGATCCGCCTTGCGTTTGTTGGTATCGGATATGAATATGAAGGTCGTAGGAGAGGCAAACAATTGGACCAGCACCATCTTTCAAGCGCCGAAAACCAACCTTGATTTGCTGCTAGTAGATTGGGACCTGCTTCCAACCGAGCCTGCAACCGCAATCGGTAAACTCAAAGCTGCCTGCTCGAGCTCATTTTCTGTCGTTCTCTTCAGCCCCATGGATCCAAAACAACAAGCAGCTCATTCTGCAGGCGCAGATTTATTCATCAGTAAAGGAGAGACTTCCATCCGCATCGCTGATCAGCTTAGAGGTATCGCTGGGATGATCAATAACGAAAATTCATTTATCAATTTATTAAAGTGGACGAATAATAGAAAGGTAGGGTTAAAAATGGAGATAAAAATTCCGCAAGCTTTATTGAAGGATCACGAAGAGATACAAACCGAATTAGGAAAAGCCATCGACGAAGGTGGCCTGGTCGCTGAGGCTGCAAGAAAACTAACAGTAGCTGTAAACCAGCATATCAAACACGAAGAAAAGTTTCGCGTTGCCGCCCCTGGGTTTGCTTCCGTATATTGTGAATGGCCAACTCGAAGACGAGATGGATGTCGCGGCTGAGATGGCTGATGATTTGAAAGCAGAAATGCCGCATATGCTCAAAGAGCACAAAATGATTGATTTGGCCCTGGACGAATTGGATGAAGCCGCTACTAAGGAAAACAAACCGGTCTATAACGAATTCGTCAATTGGATGAAGCTTCACCTCCAGGAAGAGGAACAGGTGTATTACCCGGCAGCCTTATTGGTTGGGATTTTCTTGAAGGTCAAGCTGGCTGCATTAGTCCAGTTCAGATACCCCTAGAACATCAATTGTTGAATAACTCACCATCATCCTGCAGAGCCGTTGATTACTAACAATGGGCCCTGCAGGAAAAATAATGGTATTAGTGAAATCGAGGAAAAAATGGAAATACCGATTAATGCACAGGTCGTTTGTGCGGATGGCGTATGTGGGAAATCGATATATGTTTTGATTAACCCGCTTACGGATCTGATTACGCATCTCGTCGTTAAATTCGATAATGCTCAGCAATCAGAAGTTATCGTACCAGCCGGCTTTATAACTGAAACAACCCATCACACGATTCATATGAAATGTAGCAAAGCTGACCTGAAAAAAATGGACGAGTTTAACAAAATCGAGTATGTCGAAGAGAAAATCCCGGCTGGATATACCGGTTACAGTGATCCTTATGGAATCGGCACCCGTTATCTTTGGCCATACGTCAGCGCTGAAAGGACCATTCGGGTTCCAGTCGAGAATCCTCAGATCCCCTCGGGAGAGATGGCCATAAGGCGCGGTGCTAAAGTTAGATCTATCGAAGGTAATATCGGTCAAATCGATGAGCTTATGGTGGATCCGCAAAACGAGCATATCACCCATATTGTCATGCGTAGAGGCCACTTGTGGGGTCAGAAAGATGTCATTATCCCTGTTTCGGCGATCAAAGAAGCACACAGGGATCTCGTCGAGCTGAACATCGACAAACACCAGGTCGAAGCATTGCCTTCAATTAAAATTGATCGGAATTGGAACGAAAATTAATAATTGTATTTGGAGAAATAATGGAGAAAATTAATACCCCTGTAAAGAATAAAATGATAACCAAACCCCAAAAAAAGGTTTCAGGTAACGCAAATGTTAAACTGAGTGATTTGTTGTCGAAGCTGAACGCAACCACAGAAGGTTTATCAAAAGAAGAAGCTTCTGCACGCCTTTCAAGTTATGGTTACAATGAGCTACCGGAAACAAAGGTCAACCCATTTTTAAAGTTTTTCTCCTATTTCTGGGGACCAATCCCTTGGATGATTGAAGTTGCTATCGTATTATCAGCTCTCGTTCATCATTGGGAAGATTTTGGTATCATTTTTGCCCTGTTAATTGTCAACGCAGTTGTGGGATTTTGGGAAGAATACCAGGCTGGAAATGCTATTGAAGCGTTAAAAGCAAAACTGGCCGTGCGCGCTCGTGTTCTCCGCTCAGGGGAGTGGAACCAGGTACCTGCGAATGAATTGGTGCCAGGCGATATTATCCAGATCCGGATGGGAGATATCATTCCTGCTGACGCCATCTTATTGCAAGGAGATGCAATCGAGGTTGACCAGTCGGCTTTAACTGGTAAGTCGCTGCCAGTGACCCACCAGCCTGAGGAAACCGTCTATTCGGGGTCGGTCGTCAAACAAGGGGAGATCAGCGCGCTGGTCTATGGCACCGGAACGAATACCTATTTTGGCAAGACCGCCCAACTGGTCGAAGCCGCCCATACTGTCAGTCATTTTCAAAAAGCCGTTTTGAAGATTGGTGATTTTTTGATCGTCATCGCCCTCGCATTGGTCATTGTGATCCTGGGGGTTGCCTTGTTCCGAGGCAATGATATGGTCACCACCTTACAATTTGCACTGGTTCTAACTGTGGCAGCCATCCCGGTCGCAATGCCGACGGTGCTTTCGGTGACCATGGCAGTCGGTGCGCGCCTGTTAGCCCAAAAACAAGCAATTGTCAGCCGGCTGGCTTCGATCGAAGAAATGGCAGGGATCGACATCCTTTGCTCCGACAAAACCGGTACGTTGACTCAGAATAAGCTGACCCTCGGAGATCCTTTCTGCATAGGTGCGATCAAGCCAGAGGAAGTCATTTATTACGCCGGTCTGGCTTCCCGGACTGAGGATCAGGACCCGATTGATCTGGCGATTCTGGCACACCAGCCAAAAGACAATACCAAAGCCGGGATAAAGGTAACCCACTTCCAGCCATTTGACCCGGTGCACAAACGAACCGAAACAACCTTTGAAGGTCCAAATGGAAAATCCTTCAAGACAACCAAAGGCGCTGTGCAGGTGATTCTGGAATTGTTAGGCGATGATCCGGAGGTCGTGGAGCAAGTCGACCAGGCTGTCAACCAATTTGCAGGACGCGGATTTCGCTCTTTAGGTGTTGCCCGAACAAATGACATAGGGAAGTGGCAATTCCTGGGAGTATTACCGCTGTTTGACCCGCCGCGGGAAGATTTAAAAGCGACTATCCAGGCTGCTGAAGAAATGGGGATCCAGGTAAAAATGCTGACCGGCGACCAATTAGCAATTGCTAAAGAAGTTGCGGGGCAACTGGCCCTCGGCATGAATATTCTCAACGCATCAACCTTAACCGAAACCAAGCAAAACGAAGCTGCCCAGGTAGAAGAAGCAATTGAAAAAGCAGATGGGTTTGCTCAGGTTTTCCCAGAGCATAAATTCCACATCGTGGATGTACTTCAGAAGCGAGGGCACATCGTCGGAATGACCGGAGACGGCGTCAATGACGCCCCTGCATTGAAAAAAGCCGACGCAGGGATCGCCGTTTCGGGTGCTACCGATGCTGCCCGCGCAGCTGCTGATATCGTTCTGCTAACCCCCGGGCTCTCAGTGATCATCGATGCAGTCAAGGAGAGCCGCAAGATCTTCCAGCACATGAACAGCTATGCCATGTACCGGATTGCTGAAACCATTCGAGTGCTGCTCTTTATGACCCTCTCGATCATCGTGTTCAACTTCTACCCGGTAACAGCCGTAATGATTGTTTTACTGGCATTGTTGAACGACGGCGCGATCATATCAATCGCCTATGATCATGTCCATTACTCTCCCAAGCCTGAAAAATGGAACATGAAACGGGTGTTAACGATCGCATCGGTTTTGGGAATTTTGGGGGTCATCGCCTCATTTGGGTTGTTTTATCTTGGAGAACGGGTTTTTCACCTGGACCGCACCATGATTTAAAGCTTCATCTATTTGAAACTCTCAGTAGCCGGGACACTAACTATCTATTTGACAAGAACTCGCGGGCGTTTTTGGTCATCACGACCTGCGCCGATCTTGATGGGTGCAATTTTCGCAGCACAAGCGATAGCCACATTGATCTCCGTTTATGGATTATTTATCACTCCAATCGGATGGGGATGGGCCTTGCTCGTGTGGGGGTATGCCCTGGTGTGGTTTGTGATCAATGACCAATTCAAATTACTGGCGTACCGAATAATGGATGGCAATCTTCCTTCGATCTTGTCAAAAATGCGGAAATTGTAAAAAAAGTAAGGGAATGTGCCTAAGCCCAATTGGAAAAATCTAATAAAAAAATTGAAATATGCCCCGGGATAATCCTGGGGCATCAACTTTTCCCGTTCAGATCGGTGGGGTTTTATATCCCTGGTGGCCGCTACCCCATGTTTGGCTTGGGGTAAATAGCATTATTCCAGCTAAGGTCACCGTTTCAAAGTGGTGATTGCGGTCACGCCCCACCAGTCTGGGGCGAAGGCTATTACCTAGCCACGCTCAGTGCTATGAAAAAAAGCCGGAGCAGATCGGATTTTCATCCTGGGAGAAATTCAAGCTCTGGCATTAATCGCATTCGGTATGGGGTTTTTCGAACCGGTTGATTTGATCTGCAGGGAAAATAAATTCGTTGTTGAAGCTGAACGCCAGCTCTTTGAACTCTATGGGATCGATCGGCTGGCTGGCGATCGGGCGGCCAACTCGATTTCTATCCGGCGAAAGGTTTGCTTGATTACCTTCTTTTCGGCGGTCGGTAGCACACCTAAAATTGCATATTGATCCTTATATTTGATGCCGATGAATTTTGACCTTTTTATCAGTCCAGAGCAAGTTGCACCGGCAACCCCAAAGATCAGGACCAATGCCTTTGTATTGGAAAGGTCGGTAGAGAACCAATCTGGTCCTTATCGATCTTCAGGAAAACGGTGTCCTCGCGATTATCACCTATTGCTGAAAGGGGTATGATCACATCTTTCTTTCCCCATAAAAGGCCTTCTCGCATCACTAAATGAGTAATATGATCGTTCTCCGGATTGATGACGAATTCGTCGACTTTACCAACATAGCCGTCAGTAGCTTCGATCCGGGTACCTCTCCGCACAGCGAGTTCCCCAGGTGGAATTTGCCGGTCTTCCACCGGTATCTGCACGGATTTCGTATGGGTGGTGTAAGGCCAATAGTAGCTTGAGTTCAGCATATTGCCATACCCGCTACCATAAGCAGAATAATTTACAGGCACCTTTTCTTCGATAAACGTTGTTTTGATAAAGGTCTCCATCTTTTCCAGCTCTGCCTTGCTGCAGCGAATTCTAATCGTGCCGGATATTGTTTCGGTCACAAAATCAACCGGAACGATATACTCTGTATTGGGATACGCACCTTTTTTTACGACTAAATGGGTCACCTGGTCGATAACCGGGTTTATCAACACAAATACTGAGCGACCAAAAACACCGTCCTTACACTCAACCTGTGCGTTTAAAGGAATTTCCATTTTGAATCTCCTTGAAGACCCATCCAGATTTCAACAGTTGCCATTCTGTTAATTAAAAGGTCTATTTCTACAAATTAATTTTATTCGATTGAGCTATCTATGTCCCGGATATAATCTCTAAAATACCTAACAAAAGTCTTACTTGAACCTATCCGGTCCAAGCAGAAAAAAAATAGTGGTGAAGGGATAGTCTGAGACCGGGAAGAGCGAAGCATCTCCGCCAGCCATCTTACACTTTTAGCTAATTTACGTAGAGATGTATTTCTTTTCTACGGATTTTTTGTTTTCTTGAACAGCTTGCTCAGAATATAAGAAAAAATCCGTATTACGAATTCTAAATAAAAAGAAGAGATCAATCTTCTGAGTCAGAATGATCCGTATCGAGCTAGTTTTTCACGGCTCGATACTTTCTGTTTTGGTGAAAACGGATTTAATAGGGATTTTATAAATTTTCTCCGGGACATAGATAGATGCCATCCTATACGATAGAAATAAATGATTTTCACACAACCTATTTACATTGCCTGATCATACGTGTTTTCTTAAATATGGAGGTCGTGGATTAATCCTCTGATACAGGGTTGAATTTTGATGTCAAATGAGAAAAGTAATCCGAAAATTAAGCGATTGCCTAAACGATTAACGCACCTATATCAGGCGATTTAAGGAAGAAGCTCTTGCGGCCGGTACAGTATATATAAACCGGGAACCCAGGGATGAGCCACGGGAAAGACCAAGCCATTAAGCAAACACAACCATTCGCTTGTGTATGTCAGCGAAGAAAGGAGCAGTATGCCACGAACCACTTTCTATGGACGCAAAGATGTCAAGGTTACCTTCCAGCCGAATATAGGTCTGGATGCTACCGTCCGCCATTCGATCGTGGAAATTTTAAACCTGGTTCTGGCTGATGAGTTCGTGTTATCGACCAAGTTACAACGTGCCAACGAACTTACGAGTGAAAATGGTTCTCCGGATCTTCGATCTCTTTACGATTTACAGTACAAAGAGATAAGGGATATCATCGTGGAGATTACAGAACGGGTCGGCATCCTTGGTGGATCGAACCTGAGCGGGCCTGAGGCATCAATCAACTTAGCCCGTTTAGATGGAGAATTTTCAGCTGCCGCAGAGGTCATGAGTATTTTAGCCGATCAAGAGGCATTAATTCGTTTCTTGCGAGAGGATTCCCAGAAATGTTCCGAAATATATGAGGATCAAGGTACCTTTGCTCAGCTTGTCAATGTCCTGCGACAGCACGAAAAAATGGCTTGGATGCTGAGAGCCTATATTTAGAACATACGATTCCATTCGTAAGCCAGAATAGAATTTGCATGATGAATGATCAACAATTTTGAACACACCCATATTTCGGGAGAAAAATGATGAACTATAATTATAATGTTGGACAAACAAAGCTATATGTAGGAAACCTTTCCTACGAAACAACCGAGGATGATCTGCGCAGGCTATTTTCAATGGCCGGCACAGTTAACCAGGTTGCAATGATAAAAGACCGCGATACGGGCAGTTTTAAAGGGTTTGCATTTATCACTATGAATAGTGAAGAAGAAGCAAATAAGGCCGTTGAACGATTTAATGGGCACAGTATTGGCAGCCGAGAATTGAAGGTGAATCTCGCTCGATCGGGAAAAGATCGCTCAGCAAACCGTTTCGACACTAACCCAATGGGTGGGTATGGCAGTCTTTCCCCGAAGCGGGATGGCGATCGGGGATATTAAAAACTATTCTTTACTGTTTTCTAAACCTCGCCCACCGCGGCGGGGTTTTTCATTGTGGATAGAACGACTCCTTTATTTGTTAGTTATTTTATAGGTTTTGTCAGGGACATAGATAGCCTTCTTCGCATAGGATGGTATTGAAGATTTAACCACCCCGAAGTACTGGTTGTTAATGGAGAAAAACTATGTCAAATGAAATTATCAAGAAGCAGGTGAATCAGATCCATAGTGGAGTCCGAGGATTGTTAAGCAAACCTGGTGAATATAATCCGGATAAGACCAATGCTAAGCGTGAACGGTTCCTGGGCTTGTTGGAAAAGAAGTATGGATACACGAATGATAAGGCTATAGACGAATTAGAGCGATTGTTGAAACATTTCTACAGAACGAATAAGAGCTTAGGCATTCATCCTCATGCGGTACCAAGGTCTCACAAAAACACCGAGGAAAAACGATAGAAACAGATAAGGAGAAACACAATGAATGAAAAAGTATCCATGGAGCACGCCTGTCGTTGACCCTGGCCTAAGCTGCCCTGGATGCCCCCTCTGGCCAATTTGGAACAGATCAAAAAGATGTATTAACCTCCATACAGCAGACCGCTGATAAGGTTTTGATCACGGTGCAGACAGCTGACCTCAGGTCGGCGCAGCTACAGATGGATCGGCTAAATAAGAACCAGGTGCAAGTGAAGGCCAACTCGTTCGCTATTCGCTAAGAAGGTCATCTGAGCTGAAGATCATACCAGAAAACGTTGCTTTTCATTTCCTTGCAGGTAAGAAGGGAGAGGTGGGCATGGGAGCGGTGGAACTCCTCGGTAAGTAGGTATTTTATAGATCGAACCAGGGGGTTTAGATAGTGCATTTCGAATATGATATTGGTGTACCGTTCAACCATCAAATACTAGAGAACTCCTTAAATCATTGATAAAAGAAAGAGGATGGCAAACCATGTCGTTTGTCCAAAATGTATGAAAATAAATTCGGACAGCCAGGTTATTATGGGGGTAGCAAATCGTGAAGGATCTGCTACGCAATCTATCATATGTGAGAGTGGTGAAAGAAATACCTTTTGGCAAATCACCGATCAGCTCAGAGAACCCGAAAAGCTGGGTTGGAAATTTCAAAATTGGGTCCGATCTCTCTCCCACAGCCGAAATTAACGAAAACACCATTTTTTTTGCAAGAGGTCGGTCACATCTGGGAAAACGGGATCTATCCCGTATTCTTTCTCTGGTAGTAAGAAAGCAAAAAAAGAGGTGCTGGCCGATAATCCCAAATCGGGGATAAACCGACAGGTCCGACTTTGAGATGTTGAAAAAGATTAAGTCAAGGAGCGAACTATGACAAGAGAAGTAGGTTTGTGGATTGACCATCACAAGACGGTGATGGTTATCATGGAAAACGAAGGGGAACAGATTTAGGAAATCAGGTCCAATGTTGAAAAGCATATGCGGGGAGCCGGTGGCTTACAGGCAAGAAAGCCAAACATAAGCAAAATGTTGACCGCCGAAGATGTGGTTGATCGAAGATTTGGTAACCATCTGAGCGAGTATTATGATGGAGTGATTTCTATGCTGCAGAAAGCTGATGCGATCTGGATATTTGGACCAGGCGAGGCGAAAATTGAACTCAAAAATCGCCTCGAGCGTGACAGAGTAGATGGGCGAATTGTTAGCGTTGAAACAGTTGGTAAAATGACGGATAGCCAGATTGAAGCCAAGGTTCGGGACCTCCAATCAGGATAAAGAACCGAAGACCCGATGAGGTAGAGGAGTTTGGTGTGGCCGTTGATCAGGTAACGCAAACCAGATTAGAAGGCCAGACCCATGAAGGTAAGCATATCGCTTTTAAAGGTGAGCTGCCCATGAGGTGATTGGTGAGGCTATTGCCCAACGACAAAGCGGGGTTTCTTCCGTTGTTATCCGAACTCCTCATTTTTGGAACCGGTAGAAGCTATTAGCGGTTTACCTTGTCAGTGAGGTAAACCCCAGTGGTGTTTCGCTTACTACCGACAGGACCTAATATCAAGAGCTTGAGAATCCCTATATCTAGCTTAATGACAAGCAGATCAGCGGGGCAACCGACATTGGGCTGTTGATGGAGAAACTACTGCAAATGGGCAAGCGTGATTTAGTGGTGTTGGCCGAAGATGTCGACAGCGAAGCGCTGTCGAACTCTGGTCCTCACCCTGCGGGGGACGTATATCTTGCTGGCAGACTCCCCCCTGTTTTGAGTACTGATGGACCAAAACGATCGGGCGTCGATTGATGTGTATATCGGCCAGTGGGCTGGATCCAGGCAAACTCTCAAGGTGTGAGCGGCTTAGAGGTCTGTCAATATGCCCTGTTTACCTGGCGTCTTTCCAGAGAATGTCCCAATAACCGCTCGATCGTGCGCAGCATTGGCAGGTCGTCCTGGGTCACAAGGGTCAATGCCGTTCCGAGATGGGTCATCCGCCCGGTGCGGCCAACCCGATGTGTATACATATCAGTGGTATTCGGCATATCGAAATTGATAACATGCGTAATCTTCGATACGTCAATCCCCCGCGTGGCGATATCGGTCGCGACCATCACCCTCAAGTGTCCGCTGCGAAACCCATCCATCACCTGCTGGCGCTGATTCTGAGACAGGTTCCCTTGAAAGGATTTGGCCGCAAGCCCATATTTACTCAACTGGAGCGCTAATTTCTTAGCGCGGTGTTTCGTGCGAGTAAAGACCAAAACCTGGCCGCCATCAGCCTGAGAGAGGAGCTCAAGCAGGGTCTTAAACTTATTCTCGTTTTCGATCGGGTAGATGGCCTGGCGGACCGTCTCGACTGGTTTGCGCGCGCCGATCTCGATCGTTACCGGACAGTGCAGCAGGTCAGTCGCCAGTCTGCGGATCTCCGCTGGCATGGTGGCCGAGAAGAGCAGCGTCTGACGGTGAGGGGGAAGTGCAGCTAGGATTTTACGGATATCTGGCATGAAACCCATATCAAACATCTGGTCTGCTTCGTCCAAGACCAAGGTCTCAATCATGCTCAGGTTCACCACTTTTTGGTTCATTAAGTCAAGCAGCCGTCCAGGGCAGGCGACAGCGATTTCGATCCCCGCTTGCAGACCTTTCAGTTGAAGTTGAGCGCTCACGCCGCCATATATGGTCATGCTGTGCAGACCCGTCTTGCGGCCCAGAGCCTGGATGGCGGTATGGGTCTGTTCGGCCAACTCGCGTGTGGGGGCTATGATCAGGGCGCGTAGCTTACCCCGCGGTCCGGAGAGCAGGCGCTGCAAAATAGGCAGCACAAAAGCGGCCGTTTTCCCGGTGCCGGTTTGAGCCAACCCGATAAGATCTTTCCCCTCAAGGATAGGGGGGATGGATTTTGCCTGGATCAAGGTGGGTGTTCCATATCCTGCAGCAAGAATTCCCGCGCGGATTTGCGGGTGAAATGAAAAAGAATTAAAACTCATCTGGAGTCCTTATAGCATAAAGATAGAGCTAAGGCGAACCCCAGCCCGTACATCGAAAACAGATAAATTGTGTCTATTTATAGGATGTATTAATAGTATACCATAGATCGCCAGCGGATACGCGTAGCCGAATTGCCTCAAATAAAATGTAACTATCAGAGCTAACGATGGCTCACAAAAAATGTTACCCTAGTGCGGAATTTGGATCCGCCGAGGGAGACAATGATGAGTTAACGCAGTAAACGCGAGATGATCGAAGCCATCCGCCCACGTTATTTGAAAACCAACAAAACCGGCAAACAGCAGATCCTGGACGAATTGATTGCAACTACTAGCTACCATCGCAAGTACGCCATTCGAGTGTTGAAGCACTGTCCAAAAACCAAAGGCCTGAAGAAGCCTGGGCGGGAGAAAATCTACCAGGGTGAAGTGGTACAGGTCTTGGAGAAGATCTGGGAAACCTGTGGGCGGATCTGCTCGAAACGGCTCAAGCCATTTTTCCTCGAAACCCTGACGGCACTCGAACGCTTTCAGGAGCTCATCCTCTCAAAGGTAGCCAAATTATGGCAATTAATTCGGTAATATTACTTTTTGAGGCATCGATACCTCTAAGGTAAAAATTCAAATTTGAGCCGCTACGATCCTGGGGAAGTTCTCCAATGCCTTCAGTGATTTCCTCAGACGCTGAGCCAAATAGCGACGAAGCACCTGGAAGTCGGTATGACCCGCATCCCATGGAAAGCAGCCTGAACACCTCACAGATTGTGACCTCGATCCTGCAACTAGAGGATGTAATTACGCACTACTATCACATCAAGTTCTTCGGCGTACACAATGCGATTTTATTCGCAGAACTTCAGCAGCTGTGGAGCCCTTTCATGATAAAATTGAATGGTCATGGGTGTAAACCCTTCGGTGTGGCATCGAACCTTAAAGGAATTTAGTAAAGAAAATAACGTCGTCAGGTGGTTATTTTTCGGTGGTTCCAAGAAAAATCTCCTTATATTAATGTTGACCACCACCTCTACGGGTTGCCAGATGCCACAACCCCCACCTGTACGCCAGAACCCGCCCTCGTAGCTCAATTGGACAGAGCGCCTGACTTCGAATCAGTAGGTTGGGAGTCCGAGTCTCCCCGGGGGCGCTAGATGTGGGGGTAGTTTTAATCCAATCCCCCACAGGTGGGGGTAAAAACCTGCCAAACCGGCAGGTTCATTTCTGCTGGTGCAATTTAGTGCAAGATATTGCACCATTGTTTTTAACATTTCCAATTACTTCTGAACTTCTTCTGGCATTTGAACCCGGATCGGTGTCACCAGCTTGTCCATCATTTCGGCTGCTTCCCCCTGGCTCTCCTGGTAAAGATGGCCATAGATATCGGGTGTTACACTGGGTTTGGATTGCCCCAACATCTTCGAGACAACAATCACTGGAACATTGTGGTTTAACAAGAGTGAAGCTGCTGTGTGGCGAAGATCATGAAACCTGATTTTAGGTATGCCAGCTCTGGCTAAACCCCGGTTAAAATGACCCTTAAATTACTGGGATCTCCGGGATTTCCAACCAAGTTCGGAAAGATCAGATCATTCTCAATCTACTTGTCCCCGATCTTTTCCTTATACACCGGCTGGTTGATCTTATGTTCCCGCAACACTTGAAGTGTGCCTTCACCGAGCTTGACCGTTCGCCGGCCTGACCTCGTTTTAGGTTCAACGAATTTCCAGTTCTGTCCTGGAACCCGTTGTGCCTGGCGTTGTAAATGCAAGACCCCACTTTCCCATTGCAGATCAATCCATTTCAAGCCAAACAACTCTCCCTGACGCATTCCGGTTGTGACTGCCACATGATACAAAGCTCGATATGGGCTATCCTGGGCAGCAATTAAAAAATGGGAAACCTGGGTTTCATCCAGTACCTGCATTTCACCATGTTTGTATTGAGGCAACGCTGCTCCATGGGCCGGATTATAGGCGACGAGGTTGTACCGAACAGCTTTATCCAATGCTTTATACAAAATATTGTGACAGATACGAACTGTCCGGATTCCTACGCCATCTTGGATCTGATCTGAATAATACCGTTCGATTTTTGATAGCTTAAGATCCCTGAGCTGAATGTCCCCGATGGGAGGGATGATATGTTTATTGATCACCGCTCGGTATTGGTGGACTGTTTTTGCCCTTAATGCTGATTGGCTGTTTTCAAGCCATTGGACCAAATAATCCTTGAGCAAAATCTTGCTCCCCTGAAAATCGAATCCCCGATCGAGCTTGATTTGTTGGTCACGGATCAACTTCAGCGCATCAGCCTTTGAAGCAAAACTGGCACTTTAACTGGTTCCATCAACAAACATTTAATCTCGCCACCGACTGCTGGTGAGCGGAATATCTGAGCCATCGTTTCTTCCACAAATTGTTTTTGTGATTTCCCTTATTCCTTTCTGAAAATATAAATGTGGTCTCCTGACTAATGACTGGTAAGTCAAGAACGACAACCCAATTGCTTTGTATATGGCCTATAATTACTTCAATAAGACTTTTTCAGAATGATCTCCTTCAAATGCCTGTCCATTTATTAATCTCACCACCCGCCACCGGTAAAACCCAAACCTGCCTGGATCTGGTCAAATCCACTGCCCAAGATAGTCCATTTGCGCAGATCTGGTATCTCGTTCCAGATCAGCTCCAGGCGGATGCTGTGCGCGCCCGTTTTTCTGCCAGCGGACAGGTACTACCCGTGCGAGTGGCCACTTTTCAAGATCTGTACGAAGAGATCCTGGAAAGGGTTGGTCGCAGCCTGCCAACAGCCAGGCAGAGCATGCTCCACCGATTACTGCAGGAGATCATACGCATCCTGAACGCTCACAGTCAAATCCCCCACTACGCCCCCATCTGCGTCCTGCCAGGCTTTTTAAACGGAGTCCGCGAACGGATCTCCGAATTGAAACGCGCCCTGGTCGCACCTGATCGCCTGGCGGAAGTGGCCTATGCCCAATCCGATCCAGGCCTGATCGATTTGGCCCAGATCTATGACGAGTTCCAGCAGCGGCTGCTGAACCTGGGCTGGACGGACCTGGAAGGGTTGAGCGCATATGCGCTCGAGGCACTCGGTTCCGGTCAGAATGTATTGACGGATGTCGCCTTGTGGTCGTGGATGGATTCGATAACTTCAATCCTGCTCAGATGCAGATCTTACAGATTGCCGCCGTCCGCGCCGCCGAAACCTGGATCACCCTGCCGGGCACACCGGAGATGAACCGCCCAGCTCAGCGCAGGTTTGCCCCGGTCGCCAGCAGCCTGGCAGAAAGCCAGCCGCTTGAAATTCAAACCCTACCCACCGCACCACGTTTACCTCCCACCCTGCTTCAGGTGGAGCAGAGTTTTTTTGAGACCCCCGGCCAACCCTTCCGGTCAGGCAGCGACCTGCAGCGCATCGAAGCCCGCTCACCGGTCGAAGAAGCACGTGAAGGCCTACGATGGCTAAAAACCCACATCCTGCGCGACGGCCTGGCGCTGTCTGCCTGCGCGGTCGCCGTACCCGATCTGGAAATCTACCGCGCGCCGCTCCAGGATGCCGCGGATGAATTTGGCCTGCCCATTCAATTCAGCCAGGGGGTATTGGTGTCCACCACTCCCCTGGGCGCTGCTTTGTCAGATTTGCTAAGCCTCCCATTTCAGGATTACCCTTTTCGTCCCTTGCTAGACACCCTTCGCTCGCCTTTTTTTGACCTGGCAGCTTTCGGTATGCAGCCCACTGATGCCAAGCTGTTGGAAATTACCAGCCGCTACGGGCAGGTAGTCCAGGGGTTCGCCCAGTGGGAAGAAACATTGCAGGCTTTATCCGCACAGGATTCAAGCCCAGAGGATTTAGAGGACCTGTCCGAAGAAGGAACTGCCGCTCCACACCTGCCGACGGGCGCCACGGCAGTCCGCCTGCTACAAGGTCTGCGACAGTTTTCCGGGCGCCTGTCTCAGCCGGTGGGCGAGATGAGCTATCGGCAGTGGGCCGTCTGGCTGCAGGAACTGCTGGAAAATCTGGGCTTTTTCAACCAACTGGAATCCGCCAGCGAAAACGGGCTGAGCACCACAATCGACCTACTACTGCAGGCTCTGGCGCGGAGCGAAGCGCTCACCGGAGACTGCCCCACCGGTTATGAAGGTTTTCTCAGGGAGTGGGAAGGGCTGATGCGCACGACCACTGTGAAGGTGGAAGTTTCGAATACTGCCCAGCCTGCTGTCCGCATTTTACGCCTGATGGAAGCGCGTGGGATCCGCGTGGATGCCCTGGCAGTACTTGGCCTGGCGGAAGGGGTTTTTCCGGCGGTCGAACGCGCCGATCCCTTCCTCAGTGAAGAAGTGCGCGATAAATTGGGCATGGAACCTCATCTCGGCCAGCAGCAGGCTGGGCTGTTTTACCAGGTGGTGACTCGCGCCGACCGCTATTTGCTGCTGACCCGGCCTTATCTGGCCAAAGATGGTGAAAACTGGGAGTTTTCTCCCTATTGGAATGCGCTCCAAGAGCTGCTTGCGGACAAACCCCAGCGCCTCCATCCCGATGAAGCTCGCCCGCTAAGCGAAGCGGCTTCTCCCAATGAGCTGCTCTTCTGGGCTGCCCGGCGTTGGTCGCAAACCGGGTTGGATCTGGCGAAGGCTTTCTCCGTCCAGTTTGGCACCCGTTGGCAGCACATCGCGGATATGCAAACCGTGCTGACTGACCGGCTGCAGAAAGAAGCCAGAGGCGCTTATGATGGAGATTTGTCAGAACTTGCTCGGGTTTTGCGCCTGCGCTACGGGGAACGCGCCGGATGGAGCGCTTCGCGTTCTTGGAATCTGACGCGACCTGTGCCTTTTCTTTCCTGGTATCCTCAGCGCTCAGATTAGAGGTGATCGAAGCACCTCAAATTGGATATCAGGCGAACCAGCTTGGAACCATCCTGCATGCGGTTCTGGAGCAGGTCTATCAAGAAGTGGCTGACCCGGCCGACACCGCCGCGGTGTTGGCCCACCTGTCCGAAGCTGCCCGGCGTGTGTTCGCAACCGCCCCGCAGGATTACCAGTTCCGCCCCTCCCCATTGTGGGAGACCCAGCAAGCCGATCTACTGCTGGTATTAGAAGCAACAGTGCATGGGATCGCCGACCTGGACCCGGATCAGGGCTGGCGGCCGTTGGTTTTCGAAGCTAAATTCGGTATGGGCGGTCAGCCGCCCCTGGTGCTGCACACAGCAAGTGGGGATATTCACCTGCACGGTCTGGTCGACCGCATCGATATCAACTCGCGGGGAGAACTGCGCGTGATCGACTACAAATCGGGCAGTTCTCACCTGTCGCCCAGCGATTTGATCGACGGCCGCCGCCTTCAGCTCCCGATCTATGCCCTGGCTGCCAGCCACGCCCTTAAACTGGGCGAACCAGTGGAAGGTTTTTATTGGAAGCTGTTCCAGGGTGGGGCCAGCGCCTTAAAACTGAGCAGCTTCCAAAGCGAGTTTGGCAAAGGGGCCGAGGCGGCCTTCCAGGTGGCGACCAACCATATTGAAGCCATCGTGAATGGCATTCGCCAGGGATCCTTCGAGCCTATGACGCCCCAGGGTGGCTGCCCGAGCTACTGTGTGGCGGCGGCCTGGTGCTGGCACTACAAGGCGGTTAGATGGTAGCCGAACATGCAGCTTCTGACTTGCTGGATATTCTGGGCCTGACCGCCGGCCAGCGTAAGGCTGCCGGGGAGGACTCCTGCAATGTGGCCGTCACCGCCGGGGCGGGAAGCGGCAAGACGCGCACTCTGGTAGCACGCTACCTGCGTTACCTCAGCCAGGGATCGCAACCGCGCCAGGTGGTTGCGATCACCTTTACCGAGAAAGCCGCCCGGGAAATGCGCAGTCGCGCCCGTCTGTTTCTGCGCCAGCTGGTACTGGCTGCCGGAACCCAGGAAGGGCGCACCTTTTGGGCTGCCCTGGAAAGTCAGATGGACAGCGCCCGTATTGGCACGATCCACAGCCTGTGCGCGGAGATCCTGCGCAACCACCCAGCAGAATCCCTTCTGGACCCGCAGTTTATCGTCGTCGAGGAAAATACGGCTACCGCGCTGCGCGTTCAGGCCGTGGAAAGCGCGTTGATATGGGCCATCCAACGGCCTGAGATGGCAGCGCTCTTCCAGAACTTCAGCCTCAACCGGTTGGGAGCACTGGTTGGGTTATTCCTGGGCAAACGGTTAGACATGGTTCCAGGTTCATTTGCCCCCGATCAGCTCAATCGAGCCGTCACGCAGGCTCTTCTTAAGTTCTTTCAGGATGAGACCGTGAGCTGCGTGCGCTCTGAACTGAACCTGGCCCGGACTGACCTCACCCTGGCTGGCGACGCCGGCGAAACCTTTGCAGACCAGATCGTCGAATTGTTGACCTCCCTGGATGTCGCTGAAGGTGCCTCCACCCACCAGGAGGCCGCCGCATCTGCCCTGGCCCTTTTTACCGCCCGGCGCAGCCAGATGAAATTGAACCTGGGCAAGCGGGCCTCCCGCGCTAAAGACGCCGTGAGAGCCCTACGCGAGCGTTACGATGGTCTGCTACAGCCCTGGTTGGGTGGTGCCTCTGCTGGTGATTTGCCGCCCGATCCCAATGTGGACCAACTACTGGCAAAACTCTCCCCACTGCTGGAAAGTCTGTATGACCAGGCCCTGGCCTTTTACCGGGCCTCCCTGGATGAACAAAGCGGTCTGGATTTCGACGACCTGGAAGCAGGCACCGTGAACCTGCTGCGCAACCCGGCCATCCGTGCCCACTGGCAGGCTGAAGTGGCCGCGGTGCTGGTTGATGAGTTTCAGGATACGAATGGCCGCCAGCGCGAGATCATCCAGGGATTATGCGGAGAGCAGCCCGGGCGCTTGTTTGTGGTAGGCGACGCTCGCCAGAGCATCTACCGCTTCCGCGGCGCGGACGTGACTGTTTTCACCGGCCTGCAGTCTGAGATTCAACGCCAGGGTGGGCGCAACATCGATTTGGACCGCACCTTCCGTGCTCACCCCGCTCTGCTAGCCAGCTCCGGCGCTCTATTGTCGCAGGTCATGGGCAACACGCCTGACGGGCAGCGCCCCTATTACATCCCCTTCGCCCCACTGCATTCCGAGCGGGTAATGCCGCGAGCAGGAATGCATGCCCCATTTGTGGAATGCATCCTGGCTGCCGGCGAAGACAGCGAAACGGCCCGCGCCGCTTCTGCCCATGCCCTGGCTGGCCGCCTGGCGGAATTGAAGGTAAACGGTGAAATCCAGTCATGGGATGAGATCGCCCTGCTTTTTCGCGCATCCACACCCTTCCCGATCTACGAACAGGCATTAGAAGATTTTGGCATTCCATTCGTAACCGTCGCGGGGAGCGGATTTTACGACCGCCCCGAAGTGCGCGACCTGCTCAACATCTTACGCGCATTGGCGGACCCCTGGGATGACCAGGCTCTGGCCGGGATGCTGCGCTCGCCCGCCTTGGGCATTTCGGACGTGGGTTTGTACCAACTCCGGCGAGGAAGTGCAAACGAATTGCGCCCGCTGCGGGATGCCCTTCTCGGTGACCTGAGCAACCTGTCGCCCGCCGATCAGAAACACACCCTGCGAGCGAGAGAGGTGTTGGCAGACCTCGAACCCATCGTTGATCGCCTGCCGGTGGCATCGCTGCTCAAGCGTATCGTAGATCAATCAGATTACCGAGCTATACTGGCAACCTGCGCCCACCTACCTGGCAGCGCGCGCTTATGGCACAATGTGGATAAGCTGATCAGCGATGCCCAGAAGAGCGGCGCGGTACGGGTGCGGGCTTTCCTGGAATACATCGCCACGATGCGGGACGTAGGTGCACGTGAGAGTGAGGCCGCCTCGGAAGCGGAAGGCGTGGTGTGTCTGATGACCATCCATAAAGCAAAGGGGTTGGAATTCCCGATTGTGGTCCTGGCGGATGCCAACCGCCGCCCCAACCGGGGCCGAAACTTGGCTTACCAATTGGACCAGAGCTGGACTTTTGGGATTGACAAGGTCGACGGCAACCCACTGGCCTTCCGCCTAGCCCAATGGCAAGATAACCTCCAGGCAGATGCCGAAGATCTGCGCCTGCTGTACGTGGCCCTAACTCGTGCCCAGGAGAAGCTGATCATTAATGGGCATTTGAGCTTGAAGAGCGATCACCTCAAAGCAGATGGTTGGTTGAGCACATTACTGGATGCCGGCGGGGTCCTCCCAGATACGCTCCTGGAAGACGCGGGTACCTGGAAGCCCACTGCGCTGCTAGGTGGGGGTGAGTGGTCCGTTTGGTTGGCGCCGCTGTCCCCGGATGCCCCGACGGTTGACCTGGGGACAGCCCCGGATTGGCCCGATTTGCTGGCTGAGCCGCTCTACCCGGCCCTGCCCATGACTGTTACGCTCCCTGAACCCAGCGAGCACCGGCGTTTGTTGCTGGAACCCCGCACCCCCCCGGCCCGGGTGGTGGGCGAGATGGTGCACAAAGCTCTACAGCGTTGGCGCTTCCCCAGCGATGCACAGCTCGAGTCCACCCTGCGCACCCAGGCCCAGATGGAGGGCGTGGTGGACGAATGGTTGCTGGGCCAGGCGGTCCGTGAGGCTCAGGGATTGCTCAACCGGTTCCAACGCCACCCGCTATTTGCCGAGATGGACTCCGCCCTGGAGCGCCGCCATGAAGTGCCGTTCACCGGACCGGCTTCCCAGGAAGATGCCGGATGGGGGTTCATGGATTGCCTGTACCGCATACCATCGGGTTGGGTGCTGGTGGATTTCAAGACGGATGAGCTGCGCAGCCGGGGTCAGCTGGAGGCAGCGGTGGAAATGTACACCGCCCAGTTGCTGCGCTACCGCCAGGTTGCCACTGCCCTGTTGGGCCAAAATCCACGAGCACTGATGTGTTTTCTGAATGCCAATCGGGCGGTAGAGGTGCGCGAGGTGGGGTGATCTGAAGATTACTTAGACCTGCCTGGTTTTCCTTTTCGTCTGAAGGTCCACTTTCGCCGAACCATTTCTAACCGCCAGCGCAGGACTGGTGTCAGGTTTGAAAATCAACATGACCTGATCAAGATGCCGGCGTGGACTTTGCTTAAAATGGCCGTACTTTTGCACAAGGGTAGCTAAAACCATTTTTTCAGGATCAGATATCCGTATGGGTGTCTTCGTTTTGCGTTGTAAGATTCGTACCTGTTGGCGTAGGATAATGATCTCCACATCTTTATCACTTTTGGCAGTGCCCAGGGTTGCTAACAGATCGAGGAATATGCAGAATAATGATATCAGCAGGGTAACGATCATCAGCCTTTCCTTGATAGTGTGAAATCTTAATGCAAAAACACAATAAATCGGAAAGCTGATGCATATGGCTAAAGATGTCGTTGAATAGGGATGAGGAGGCTATCCTGACGGTGTGGATGGATTATTTGCACCCTAAAGGCATCCGGGAATACACCAGAGCCACACTTTACACCGATGGTGTATATCTCCCTTAAGCAGTTACCCCGGTTTACACCAAAAGGAAAACACAAAAATGGTTTGTTCTTCGAGCTGTTTGATTGATAAAGTTCATTCTTAGACCTGCCATAGATGATGTTAGCAGAGAGAGGCGCTCTGCCTGGATCGTAAGATAAAATCGTATGGGCTCTGCCAGGCGATTTTGAAAGTGATAAAAAAACAGCTTTATCTGCTATTGGGAGAAAAGTGTTATTTGCTAGGGACTTATCCTACATCGATGGCAGCCCATGTGAATCACTATCACCTGTTCAGTCAGTGGCAGAGCTCTGGCACCCCGGTTATCAGCAACTATCCAGATAAATTGTTTCTATCATCCCTCAGCCTGGCATAGATGGCCTTGCGATCCAAAGCTTCCGGTAGTTGGCCAATCCTTGTCAGCTTAAGCTCAACGATTTCGCGGCTAAAAAGCCCACATTGATAAAGCGGCAGTCCATCTAACAAGGCCATTAGAAACCCAGACCAGAACGAGTCACCCGCCCCAGTTGCATCGACAACCTTTACAGGCCGGGCAGGGATATTAGCAAGGATGTTTCCATCTAATGATATATAAAAACCATCTTTCCCCATGGTAAGAACGACCAAACGAGGGCCCATTTCGTGAAACATCTGGATATATTCTTCTGGTTTGTAACCCGGTCCAAAAAGACGTTGTGCATCATCTACCGAAGGTTTGGTCACTGAGGTAAAGCGATACATGGCTTTGATTACTTTTTTGGCTTCGTCGATGTCGGGCCAGATGCTTGAACTGTAATTTGGATCGAGGGAAACGATCTTATTATTATTGCATGCCAGGTCCAATGCTTTTTCGACGGCCGAGCGGCAAGGGTTTCGTGACAGCGCAAAGGTTGAGGCATGGACAATTCGAGATTTTAAAATTGCTTCTTCACGGATCTCTGTAGGGGACAGTTTATAATCGCCATTTCGGTAAGCTTCAAAGTCGGGCGTACCACTTGTATGAGAAACAAAAATCAAAGTAGTATGCACACCTGGATCCAAAATCAGGAAGGTGGTATCGACTCCCTGGACTTCCAGTTCTGATTTCAGAAATTGGCCAAAAGCACCTATGCCTACTTTGGAGTATATTGCTGATTTTCCACCTAACTTGGAGATATTCACAGCGATATTAGCCGGAGATCCACCTAAATGACGTTGAAAAACATTAGCCCCCTTGAGCGAATTCTGTTATTTCAAGCGAAATGAAGTCGATCAGGGTTTCACCAATCGACAGAAAGTCAAGCTCACCTTCAGGAATTTCCATTGGAAAATCAGAGTCTGCTGACATTTTCCTCCAGACGCTTATTTATTTTGAAGCAATTCGAGTAAGGATTCAATCCTGAAATCATTTTTCAGGTCAGGTTGGCGGTAAAACTTTGGGATTTGAAGCAATTCATCCGGTTTGGATGATTCCGGTTTTTCGATCATATTTCGAATTACGTGCAAATAACTCGTTGCCGTTTGTTCCCAGGTGTAACGGTCATAAACCCTTTGGATACCCGCTTTCTGGTAGTATTCCCAGGTTTTCCGGTCTGACAAAATCTTGAGTAAACCCTTGGCAATATCGTCAGGATCAACAGGATTGATTAGAACCCCAAATTCTTGATTAGTATCTGCATCATAAAGGCTCTCACTTGGACCTCCATTCTTGGTTACCACACCCGGTAAACCGGCAGCGATTGCCTCGAGCGGGGCCAATCCAAACGGCTCGTAAAGAGCAGTCAGTGAGAATACAGAAAATTGATGGGATAAATATCGGTAAGCGGCAGCTAATTCTTTCTGGCCGGCGATTGGAAATGCGCAAATCTTTCCCCAAAGCTGGTACGTGTTGGCCAGGTGAACAATTTCATCCAATACATCCTTTTCCTCAAACTGAGATTTGGAATGGTCACGAAGCGGGTTGTCGATCCCACGAACGAAAATGACCAGGTTGGCCAGTTCTTGTAAAGGACGATTCGTGGCAAAGGCCTTAACCAGGCCGGTAGTATTTTTTTTAGAATCAAGCCGGCTGGAAGAGACAATGGCTGAGAGCGATTGGCGGTCAGGGGCAAGATCGCGTTGGAACATCTGCCGGATTTTTTCACCGGTCTTTTCCTCACCAGGAAGGTGAACCTGATGATCGAAAATGGATAGATTGACACCTGGGGGAATGACTGCAAATCGTTTTAGGTCAAGAACGTCGATCGCGCCACGATAAGCAGGATGGCCATATTGTTCGATCCTCTCCTGGGTTGTGCTGACAATGTTGACGGCTGCATGATTCATCGCGGTTCGTTCAGCAAAAATACGGCGTGCAAAATGGTACCTCTGTTCCAACTCAGGCAAATTTGCCCGGGTCGAAGTCAACTTGTCCATTTTTTGAGCGCCAAGCGAATGAGCGGTAAAGGTAAAAGGGATTCCGGTATCTTCTGCAAGAATTCGCAGCGGTAATACCGCCATCACCATAATGGGCAGTAAATGCTTCAGGCATTGTGCCTTCTTGACCGTAAAAGGATTTGACGCCGTCAGCAAATTCAGTTCCGAGGAAGGGCCACAGTTCTTCTTTATTCAAGAATTTTGGTCCGCCAAATGGTATTCGGATGATCCGGACAGCAGACACTCCAGGATAGCCATCCTGTGGAGCGAAAAACTCCGGCCAATCAGGATCATTCATCTGCCTGGTAAAAATATCGACTTGATGACCTAAGTCTGCACAGGCCAGAGCGACTTCCTTTACATAGACAAGCTGCCCACCGAAGTCTGGATGGGCGCTCCAATAACTATCTTGAGAATCAAAGTTACCCTGGGGATTAATGAATGCGATTCTCATTGGGTCCTCCTGTCACCGATTCCGGTAGAGTTCGATATATTCCATGGCAGAATCTGACCACTTATAACGGGCATCCATCGCTTCAACTTGCATTGCTTCCCATTGTTTTCGGTCCTGATAATAGCAGTCCAGCGCTTCATCGAGCTTGTCTATAAGAGCCATACGAGCCACGGGACGATTGGCGCCGTGGTAAACAAAACCGTTGACCCTATCCTGAACAGTGTCATTCAAGCCGCCAACAGCAGGCACAAGCGGAAGGCAGCCGTAGCGCATGGCGATCATCTGGGAAATCCCACATGGCTCGAAATCAGACGGCATTAGAAATATGTCTCCGGCAGCATATAAAAGATCGGCGAATCCTGGGTCAAAGGTGCAAACAAAAAGGCCGTTTTCATATTCGTTGATTGCTTCCAACTGGTCTTCAAGGTCTCCAGTGCCCAGGATGAGCAGTAAAATATCCCGCCTGAGGATTTCCTGTAGGATAATTCCCGATCCATTCAGCTCTTCCAACAAGATATTTACCTTTTGGCGGACAGCGCGGGTGACTGCAACCACCAGGGGCTTGTCGCTCCACTTTTCGGCTTGAAAAGACTCTATTTTTTGAAGCACGGCCGCGCTATTCTTGAAACGCTTGCCTAATTTAGCCGCTATTGTTTCGAAATTTTGTGCAAGATCTTCCAAAAGACCAACTTTGTGCTCCACGCGAGCGTCCTGCCAGTTTGGAAGTGTCGAGTCGAAAGGTGGTGACAATGCAGACGGATTATTCGAACTCATAATCAAGACCATTTAGAACCCCAAATAGGCGGCTGCCAAGCTTTTTGAGGTCCTCTTCGAGGCCGCGGCCTCCGATAAAATTTCTGACTTCATCGTCGGGTTGGGTGATTTCAAGGGCATAATTAGGGCTGACGGTATTGACAATATCCGCCAGATTGATTCCTGCTCGCATCGGGTTGAAACATGGAACAGGCGAATGGAGATCGGTGATTGCTGTCAAGTTATTGGCAACTTTCAATTCCTGGTACAGTTCAGGAAACCATTCAGCAAAAGAACTCAAAGATCTTGCCGAGGACAACTCGAAAGGACGTGTGCCTTGATAATCCAGGTTGTGGATGGTGAATAGTTTTCGCAATGAGTTCGACAATTTTTGATAACGTGCGCTGTACTTTAATAAGGTCAACAAGGCCCCTGTATGCCAATCATGACAGTGCAGGGCATTGATTTCGGAGAGCTCCGGATACACCAACATCAATTCCAGGACGGCCGTAGAGAAAAAAGCGAAACGGAGAGCATCATCTTCGAAGGGTCCTTTACCCAATCGTTCGCTATCGACATATACATCTCCATAATCTCCGCCAAAGAATTCCCGGTTATAAATCAGGTAGACCGGGACTTTGTCCAATTCAAGAGAAAACACATCGACAGGAAAATCTTTCCTGGATCCGAATTGCACTGGAAACGTATAAACCGGTTCTGCAGGGTGTTTAATCCGATCATAGCAGGGCATCACGATGCTGGTGGAAACTCCAAGTGACCGCAGAGCCTTCGAGAGGTCTCGAACAACATCAGCTAGCCCGCCAACTTTAGCGAGGTCCCTGCATTCGGCGCTGACCATCAGAACTTTTAGATCGACAGCTTCCATAACCTCACTCCTTTAGGTGAGCCGGTCATTGTAATGGTAACCGGCTCATATATTCAAAGCTAAAGAATATAAGTTGATTTAGTTTGCAGCTAGGCGTCAATGTTGTTCAATTGTTCAAAGTAGCGCCGCAATTGTGCCTTGAAGGACTCTTCTCCAGCTCTCAGCCAGGCGCGCGGGTCATAGAACTTTTTGTTCGGCTCATCTGGACCCTTGGGATTGCCGATTTGTCCCTGGAGATAACCTTCATTTTTGATGTAGTAGTTCCTAACGCCATCCCAAAACGCCCACTGGAAGTCAGTATCCAGGTTCATCTTGACTACGCCATAGGAGACTGCCTCGCGGATCTCTTCCGGAGTCGAACCAGAACCGCCATGAAAGACCAGATTCAGCGGCTTCTCCGGCGTAGCAAACTTCTCCTGGACATACGCCTGGCAGTTGTGGAGGATTACTGGGCGCAGCTTGACATTACCCGGCTTGTAAACACCGTGAACGTTACCGAAGGCAGCAGCAATAGTAAACCGCGGGCTCACTTTCATCAGCTCCTCATAGGCATATGCAACGTCTTCCGGTTGTGTATATAACCGGGAACTGCTAACGCCGGTGTTGTCTATCCCATCTTCTTCACCACCGGTGACACCCAGTTCCAACTCGAGCGTCATATCGATCTTACTCATCCGGTCCAGGTAACGTTTACATATCTCAATGTTTTCATTCAGTGGCTGCTCGGATAAATCCAGCATATGAGAACTGTAGAGCGGGAAGCCATGTTCTTTATAGTAAGCCTCTCCAGCATCCAGAAGGCCGTCTACCCAGGGGAGCAGTTTTCTGGCGCAGTGATCGGTATGCACCAAAACGCGGGCGCCATAGTCGGCGGCAAGCTGGTGAATATGCACCGCACCGGCAATTGCGCCGGCAATGCTAGCACGTTGACCATCGTTTTTGAGGCCTTTTCCGGCATAAAAGGCTGCACCGCTGTTTGAGAACTGTATGATCATCGGCCTGCCTATCTCACCGGCTGTTTCCAAAGCAGCATTAACCGTATTCGTTCCCGTGCAGTTAACCGCTGGGAGAGCAAACCTATGCGCTTTGGCATAATCAAACACTTTTTGTACATTTTCACCGGCGATGACGCCGGCAGGTACCAGATCTTTGACTGTGGTCATTAAACATTCCTCCTGATATATTTGCATCTTTATTTCTATTTTAAACCAGGTTTGTCCATCTGCCTCGAAAATGTGGCTTAATCTACTGGTGAATTTGCATCCTTTTTCCGATAGAAACCGATGGACCAATGGTCAAGCCTCATCCCCACCGCTAAACTCATCAATATCTAAACCTGAGTGCGGCATCAAAACATCTTCCAATTCCTTGATTCGTTTAGCAGGGAATGGGTGTGCCTGGAAATATGCCATTTACAAACCTGCTGCCTGAAAAGCTTGCTCTACAATGGATTTAGCCGCGCTAAAAATCATTTGCAAATGATCTTTATCCAGGAAACTCTCTGCATAGATTTTATAGATGTCTTCAGTGCCCGAGGGTCGGGCAGCAAACCAACCGTTTTGAGTAATTATCTTTAGCCCACCGATCAGCGCTTGATTACAAGGTGCACGGGTAAGCTTAGCGATGATCTTCTCACCAGCCAAATCCTCCGCTGTCACCATCTCAGGTGAAAGCCGTTCCAAAGCATGCTTCTGATCAAGGGTGGCACCTACATCTATGCGTTCATAGACTGAATCCCCAAATCTTTCAGCCAGCGCCCGATAATGCTCACCCGGATCACGACTCGTGACGGCAGTAATCTCGGCCGCTAATAGGTCCAGGATGATGCCATCTTTGTCGGTGGTCCACACCTTTCCCTGGGTTCGCAGGAACGATGCCCCAGCGCTTTCTTCCCCACCGAAACCTAAGGAACCATCCAACAAACCGTCCACGAACCATTTAAAGCCCACCGGTACTTCGCACAAGCGCCGGCCAATATGAGCTGCAACGCGGTCGATGATCGAGCTGGATACGAGGGTTTTGCCAATTGCGACGTCATTACCCCAGGCTGGTCGGTTCTGGAAAAGGTACCAGATGGCGACTGCCAGGTAATGGTTCGAATTCATGAGCCCGGCGCTTCGCGTGACGATTCCGTGCCGGTCACAGTCTGGGTCGTTGCCAAAGGAAATGTCAAAGTGGTCTTTGAGCCCGATCAGGCCGGCCATAGCATACGGAGACGAACAATCCATACGTATTTTGCCATCTCGGTCGACGGTCATAAAAGCAAAGGTTGGATCTACATTGGGGTTAACAATCTCCAGGTTGAGCCCATAACGTTCAGCAAGCGGCTGCCAAAAAGCGACGCTGGCGCCACCCAGCGGATCGACCCCGATTTTTAACCCGCTTTGGGCAATTACCGGCATATTGATCACATTTTGCACGTCCTCCACATAGGGCATAATGTAGTCATACTCATGGGTGGTATCCGCTTTAATAGCGCGTGCCAACGGCCAACGCCTGACTGACGATACACCTTCCTTCAAGATCTCGTTTGCACGGTCCTGGATCGCTTTGGTGGTTTGAGTACCGGCTGGTCCACCCTGCGGTGGATTGTACTTGAAGCCACCGTCATCGGGGGGATTATGGGATGGTGTAATTATCACCCCGTCAGCCAGACCCGACATCCGATTACGGTTGTAAGTCAAAATAGCGTGAGAGATGACTGGAGTGGGTGTATAGCCCAATCCTGTCTGAATCACAATTTCCTGTCCATTGGCAGCAAATACCTCGATAGCGGTAGCCAGTGCTGGTTCGGATAAGGCATGTGTATCCATTCCAATGTACAACGGGCCTGTGATTTTTTGTGCATGCCTGTGCTCACAGATTGCCTGGCAAATGGCCAGGATATGATCCTCGTTGAAACCGCCCGTCAGGGCTGAACCTCGATGTCCGGATGTTCCGAAGGCAACCAACTGAGCCGGGTCTGAAAGGTCTGGCTTATGAGTGTAATAGGCAGTTACCAGCCGTGGGATATTAACCAATAATTCGTGCGGGGGTGGCTTGCCCGCCAAGGGATGCAGGCTCATAAAAACTCCTTTCGATTAGCTCATTTCATCCAGCCGATCACTCAATTTTCGTGCTGAGTTTTGAAATGGTATTAGCTCGGAAGTGCTCAATCGCAAGTTTAACACATCTGCGACTCCCCCACATTCCATGATTGATGGCATGCAGAGGGCGATTTCATTCACACCGTATTGCCCCAATAAATGACTTGGGACAGTCATCGCCGTTTGTTGGTCCCGCACGGCATTCGACAACAGAAAATCGACGATCAAAGTAAGTCATCGAAATTACACTTAACTGCCATCTACACGCATAGTTTATTTTCAGGATTTAAGTTAACCTGAGTGCTTTTTGACATAGCTGATCAGGCTATTGGTCGATGAGTCGTGGCCCAAAATATTTTGTTCGGCTTTGAGTTCCGGCAGGATAGCCTTTGCCAGCTGCTTACCCAACTCAACACCCATCTGGTCAAAAGAGTTGATGTCCCAAATGACCCCCTGGGTGAAGATTTTGTGTTCGTACATTGCGATCAATGAGCCGAGGATCTGAGGGGTCAGCCTCGGGTATAGGAAGGAATTCGTCGGTTTGTTGCCAGCGAATGTTTTTGCTGCAACCAGCCTATCCAAATATTCCCCTCCATAACCTTCTACCTCAAGCTCGGCACGTGCCTCTTCGGCCGATCGTCCCTTCATGAGCGCTTCAGTCTGTGCTAAAAAATTGGAGAGGAGGATGCGATGGTGTTCGCCTAAGGGGTTGTGACTTGACGCAGCTGCCAGAAAGTCGCAAGGAATGAGTCTTGTGCCTTGATGGATCAGCTGGTAAAAAGCGTGCTGTCCGTTGGTCCCCGGCTGTCCCCAGATAATGGGTCCGGTTGAGTAATCAACCCGTTTACCCTGGCGAGTCACACTCTTGCCGTTGCTTTCCATATCACCTTGCTGAAAATAAGCTGGGAAGTACATTAGATACTGGTCGTATGGCAGAATCGCGTGGCTCTCTGCTCCAAAGAAATTGTTGTACCAGATTCCGAGCAGGCCCATAATAACCGGAATATTCTTCTCAAAGGGTGTCGTACGAAAATATTCATCCACTGCGTGAGCACCGCTCAATAATTCCTCAAAGCGATCCATGCCCAAGAAAAGGGCGATGGAGAGGCCGATGGCAGACCATAATGAATAGCGTCCACCAACCCAATCCCAAAACTCGAACATGTTCTCAGGATCAATTCCAAAGCGACTTACAGCTTCTGCATTTGTTGATATGGCTACAAAATGCCTGGCAATCGCCTTTTCGTCTTGAGCTGCTGTAAGAAACCATGCTCTGGCAGAGTGGGCATTGGTCATCGTCTCCTGGGTAGTAAAGGTTTTCGAGGCAACCAGGAAAAGGACTGTTTCAGGATTTAACAATTTTACAGTTTCGACCAGATCACTGGCATCGACATTGGAAACGAAATGCACACGTAGATCCGGTTTGCTGTAAGGTTTCAAAGCCTCTGTTACCATTTTAGAACCGAGGTCCGAGCCGCCAATGCCGATATTGACGATATCGGTTACAGGCTTACCAGAATAACCTTTCCATGTCCCCGAGCGAACTGCTTCGCTGAATATCCGCATTTTCGCGAGGACGTGGTTGACCTCGGGCATAACGTCCCTACCATCGACCAAAATTGGGCGGTTTGAACGATTACGGAGGGCAATATGCAGAACCGCCCGGTTTTCGGTAAGATTTATCTTCGTGCCATTGAACATGTCCTCGATCGCATGATGAAGGTTGGCCTGGTGCGCCAATGCAATCAGCAACTTCATGGTTTCTTCTGTGATACGATTTTTCGAGTAATCAAACAGGATATCTTCCCACATAACGGAAAACTGCTTAAAGCGGTCAGGATCGCCGGCGAACATATCCCGCATGTGCATATCAGCTATCTGCTGCTTGTGTTTTAGCAATGCCTGCCAGGCAGGTGAGTTAATCAGTATTGACATAATCTTCTCCACTTCTAATTTTCTTAAATCAGCCCACTACGGTATGCCATCAGGAGGGCTTGTAAGTCGTCAATCTGCTGTTGGATGCTGCGGCCAAGATCAGTATCTTTCACTCAAATCCTGATATCATTGGTTTCCAGTATTTGTGTGGTCGAGTCTACGTTGAGTTCCGCTTCGATAGCTTTCTGAGCTAACTCAAAGGGATGGTGCGCAGCTAAGAGCAGACCGTATGAATTGTAAGTCAGGGTATATCCAGCAATTCCGGTTTCTTTCTGGTAGGCCTTTGCAAAACCCCCATCAATCACGAGCAGCTTTCCATTCGCTTTAACCGGACTCTCTCCATGCTTGACCTGGACTGGGACATGACCGTTGATGATATGACCCGAATTGGGGTCAACACCGAATTCTAGCATTATCTTTCGCGCAGTCTCCTCTTGATCCCTGAAAATGTAGTATGGATTCTTTCTTTCCACATGGGTAATTTTATCAGCGATAAAATAGCGCTCAAAGGTCGCCATTTTCTCAGAGCCAAACAGGGGAGATTGTGCTCCACTCCATAGATACCACATGACATCCATGCCCTCTTGCATGCTGGCTGGATTATCCGTGGCGAAATAGCCCTGGCGAGACAAGCGATCAAGACGAGTTCGTTAAGGTTTTCCCAGCTATGAAGTGACCATCCACCTCAACAGCTTTAAAAGAACCATCCTCATTCATCGGTATGCAGCCATGATAGAGGAGATTCCCATTGAAAACCAGATACATACTCCCCTTTGAGAAGAGAAACCGGATGTGTTGCTGCAGCCTTGTACTGCTGGTAAATGAGAGTTTTAATTTCTCAATCACGATTTTTTCCCGGGCTGTCAGCTCAAAAGGATGGTTGGGATCTACGGTCGGAAAGTTAAGGTCAAGAAGCGGATAAGTCACACCGGCGAGCTGGACTGTACCATTCTGCTGGTCAATTTTGTCGAGGAGTAAACGATCTTCCATTTCGAACTGAGGCTGCCGGAGGATGATCTGCGCTTCCAATTTCAACTGCAGGATCGTAATCGCCTTATGCATCTGGCCTACCAGGGCGCGCTCATCGCTGCTGGTGTCATCTTCATCAATGGGTGGCGGGATGAACTGCTGGCAAGGGTCATCGCCATAGGTGTCGACTGCAAAGGATGCCAGAGGAATCAGACTGATGCCATAGCCATGCTCAAGTGTGCTGACATTGCCATAACGCAAGGCTATCCGAATGACGTTGGCAATACAAGCTTCACTCCCTGCAGCCGCACCCATCCACAAAATATCATGATTACCCCAGGTTAGATCCACGCTGTGATAGTTGAGCAGCGTATCGAGAATCAGGTCGGCTCCAAGTCCGCGGTCATAGATGTCGCCGAGTATATGCAACCTGGAGATGGCGAGCCGTTGGATCAGTTCAGCTAAAGCAACGATGACGCTGTCGGCGCTTCCGGTGGCGATGATAGTATCAACTATACTTTGATAATACTCAACTTTGTCCTTATTGTGCTCTTGTTCGTAAAGGAGTTCCTCAACAATGCCGACCAGGTCGCCTGGCAAAAACGAACGGACTCTGGCCCGAGAATACTTACCTGAGATATCCCGACAGAGTTTGATTAACTGCATAAATGATGTCCGATACCATTCATACCGATCCTCTACCGATTTTAAGACAAGCGGCAATTTAGCTTCTGGATAGTAGATCAAGGTAGCCAGGGTTCGTTTTTCAACTGGCGAGAGGCTCTCGCCAAAGATCTCATCGATCCGGCGTTTAATAGATCCGGACCCATTCTTCAATATATGTCGAAATGCCTCATACTCTCCATGAACATCGGACAGGAAATGCTCCGTGCCTTTGGGCAAATTGAGCTGCGCATTCAGAGCTACAATAGCAGTGGAGGCAGCTCGAATGGAAGGGTACTGTTTCGCCAGGAGTTGGAGATAGTGAGTTTGACTCTCATCGAAATTCATACGCACACTTTTTCCTTAAAGTTGTTTGAATTCCTGATATGGGTGAAACTTTTATGAAGGATTCATCCATTCTTGATCATTTTGACATTTCACCGGGGCATAAGGTCTCGCCCTCGCAACTGGTCATAGCGTGTAGCAAGCAAATGCGGTTTTCCCTTCGGGTTTTTACCACTAAAATGTCTTCATCCCGGACCTCCACCTTGAAGATTGTGTTCAGGCGATAGCTGTTTCCCTGGCGAAGGCCTGTTCCTTCTTTGCCAGAGGCCTTTTTAGAGCGAACAGCATCCCCGAAGTTACGACAGTGCCAGCCAAAATGGCTACAATATAACCACCCAGATTAACGACTGCATTCGGGATAGGCAGAACAAAAATGCCGCCGTGGGGAACGAGCAATTGGCAGCCAAAGACCATTGAAATCGCTCCCGCCACGGCAGACCCAACCATCAAGCTCGGAATCACCCTTAGAGGATCACGAGCTGCGAATGGAATCGCTCCTTCGGTGATAAATGAGATTCCCAAAACTACCGCTGCACCGGCAGCTTCCTGTTCTTCCTGAGTAAAACGATTTTTGAACAGGAATGCAGCCAACGCCAGCCCCAGCGGTGGCGTCATCCCGGCTGCCATCACCGCCGCCATTGGCGAATAAATCTGGCTGGAAAGCAATCCAACCGCGACGGTATAAGCCGCTTTATTGACCGGCCCACCCATATCAAAAGCCATCATCGCTCCCATGATCAGGCCAAGCACGACAGCACTCCCGGTCTGCATGTCCTTCAGCCAATTCGCCAGGCCGGTGTTGACCGTTTTCATCGGAGGACCAATCAAGAAGACCATCGCAAGACCAACGACCAAAGTCGAGAGTAGCGGCAAAATCAAGACTGGCTTGAGACCCTGCAGGTTCTTTGGGAGTTTTATGATATTGTTCAGCCAAAGGGTCAAGTAGCCAGCCAAAAAACCGGCAATGATGCCACCTAAAAATCCTGATCCAATCGTGGTGGCAAGCATTCCACCGATGATGCCGGGTGCAATACCGGGCCGGTCAGCGATGGAGTAAGCTATAAAAGCCGCCAGGATTGGTACATATAATGCAAACGCCGTGGAGCCACCGATCAACATCAACCCCCAGGCGAGCGTCCCTTCGGGATATCCCTGAGGCTTGATACCGCCAAATGCAAACGATAAGGCGATCAAAATGCCACCAGCGACCACGATGGGCAGCATGTAGGAAACCCCGGTCATAAGATGCTTATATGCCCCTGGCATTTGAGCTGCGCGAGCCTTTTTCATCTCCTTAGCCAGGTCCGCCAGGCCAGCGCCACCAGGTTCTGGTAAAGCGAGAGCTTGTTTTATTACGTCCTGGCCTTCACGGAGAGCAGTATTCGTCGAAGTTTCATAGAGCCTTTTGCCAGTAAATCGGGTCTTGTCCACAAAAGCATCGGCTGCAATGATGACCGCGTCTGCCCGCCCAATCTCTTCGAATGTCAGCGTGTTTTGCGCTCCAACCGAACCCTGGGTCTCAACCTTCATAGAATAGCCCAATTCGCTTGCGGCTTTGGCCAGAGCTGTAGCCGCCATAAAGGTGTGTGCAATCCCGGTAGGACAGGAAGTAACACCTACCAGGAACTTTGATGCTCCAGCTTCGGCACTTGGTTTTGAAGAGGCTGCCACTGCAGCCGGCGCGGGCGCAGCTGCAGCTGCTTTTACTTCCTCAGCCTCCGCTAATGCCTCCTCGATAACGGCCCTGCTTCTGCGAATGGCGTCGCTCGTCGAGACGGCATAGACAGGCTTGCCTCCAAAACGGTCCATATTGATATGTATATCCGTGGCGATGATCACAGTATCGGCATCGCTAATCTCCTGGTTGGTAAGGACGTTTTGCGCTCCCACTGAGCCCTGCATTTCTGCCCTCAGAGTATGTCCCATGGCTTTTGCGGTTTTTTCAAGCGCTTCTGCAGCCATAACAGTATGGGCTATCCCTGTTGGGCAAGCCATTACAGCAACTAACTTAGCCATTTGTACTCTCCTTCTTTGATATGATTAACCTATCCTTTGTCCAATTCTCGAATGGTGACCCGGTCCCTGGCTGCCTGAACGGCTTCAATTGAAGGCAATCCTGATCCAATGTGACTGATGGCGGTCACCGAGAATGCGGTTGCCAACCGGGCGCATTCACCCAGAATAAGGCCGTTGATCTTCCCGACAACTAAACCGGCAACCATTGCATCACCAGCACCTACAGTACTTTTCACCTCGACAGCCGGAGGTATTGCCCAAATTGCCTCATCGTCTTCAACGAAGATAGCGCCTTCCTTTCCCATCGAAATAACCACGATATGGACGTTATAACGTTTGATGATTGAATGAGCCTGTTCCAGAATAGCGGCGGGCGAATCCAATATTTTCCCGGTATATTCGCTAATTCATCCACATTAGGCTTGATCAGCCACGGTCCCGCAGCCACTGCCAGGCGGAAACCCTCCCCGCTCGTATCGAGCACGATCTTCTTGCCTGCTAATCTGTCTACCATATCTGCATAAATACTGGCACTAACCCCATACGGGATACTGCCGGTAAGGATAAACCAGTCATGCGTGGCGGCTAACTCGGTCAGGATATCAAAAAGGTGGAAAATATCTGCCTCACTGGGCGTCTCACCAGGGAAATTGATATCCGTGGTCAGATTGAGGATTTGGTCGCTCACCTTGACGCTGATTCGTGTTTGGCCGGCGATTCGAACGCAACGATTCACGATTCTCTTCCGCTCGAAAAGATGGCGAAAGATCTCATCATTACCAGCACCCATAAAACCGGTAATTGTAACTGGCTCACCATAGTCAGCCAGGAAGGAAGCCACATTAACCCCCTTTCCGCCGGCGTCTACTTGCGATGACTGGACACGGTTTACAGCACCAGCTCTGAAGTTTGGAATAATAACAGTCTGATCAATGGCAGGATTGATTGTGACGGAAACGATTTTTTCTTCTTGCCCCATATGCTGCCTACCTTTCAAGTTTTAGAAAAAAATATTAAGAACCTGCACCTGAATCTTGCAGTTTTCCGACCAGCTATATAGGCAAACTGCGCACCTCAGCAGCTGTACGGCAAGCCACAGCCTGGTGTGCCAGGGTTTGTACCTTTTCCAGAGAAAGACTTCTTATCTGGGCTTTGATCGCTGCGATACTGGGAATAGATACGCTCAGCTCTGTGACTCCCAACCCTGTCAGGATCGCTGCCCCTCGAGGGTCGCCGGCGATTCCACCACACACGCCCACCCACTTACCGGCAGCCTTAGCTGCCTGCACCGTATGATCTATCATACGCAGCACAGCGGGATGTAACCCATCGGCCTGTTTTGCAAGAATCGGATGTCCGCGATCCATTGCCAGCGCATATTGGGTTAAGTCGTTCGTTCCGATAGAAAAGAAGTCAACCTCCTGGGCCAGCTCATCAGCCATCATGACTGCCGAAGGGACTTCGATCATAATACCAATGTCAACGGCTATAGCCCCTGTTTCCCAGCGAACTTCAGCGGCAATGGTTTTAGCAGCTTCGAGATCTTCCATTGTGGAAACCATTGGGAACATAATCCTGATCAACCCAAATTCAGCTGCGCGGTAGATCGCTCGCAACTGTGTACGGAAGAGATCTGGCCTGGCCAGGCACAGGCGGATTCCGCGCACCCCCAGAAAAGGATTATCCTCAGCTGGCAAATCCAGGTAAGGAGCGCCTTTATCCCCTCCAATGTCCAGGGTGCGAATAATGAGCGGCAAATTGCTTAGAGCCTGTGCCATGGCGCGGTAAGCTATGAATTGTTCTTCCTCAGAAGGCGGCAATTTACGGTCAAGGAAGAGGAACTCGGTTCGTAGTAAGCCGACACCTTCGCCACCTGCGTTAACCGCTTGAGCAGCTTCTTCAACGTGGCCAATATTTGCGACCACCTCAACCCGGTGTCCATCGGTCATGAGGGCAGGTTCATAGCAGCGTAGTTTCTCTGCATTGCGTTGTTCATCCATTGCTTTAATTGCTTTGCGGGCTGATGCTAAAGTGCCGGGATTGGGGGCCACATATAGATTGCCACGATTACCGTCCAGGATAACTTCAATCCCTTCCGATTGGTTCAATAGTGCCGGCCCGGTTCCAACGATAGCTGGAATACCCAGTGCGCGGGCGATGATGGCGCTATGCGATGTGGGACCGCCACCGGCAGTGCAAAATCCTAGAACGAAAGCCGGGTCCAAACCGGCTGTATCAGAGGGTGTGAGGTCTTCAGCCAGCAGGATAACTGGTCTGGTGGGCATGAGCGGCCCCTCATCGATACGGTGGGCCAGAAAATTCAGTACCCTGCTGCCCACATCCCCCAGGTCAACAGCCCGTCCCGCAATCAGGGGATCATCAACCAACCGTAATTCAGCGACCCGTTCTTCAATCGTCTGTTGCCAGGCTCGCCCAGCGCTGGCACCGGTTTCGATATGTGACTCGACCGCTTGCTCCAGATCAGGATCGTCCAGGAATTCGGCATGAGCAAGGAAGATAGAGGCCTGACCTTCACCTGCTCGCTCTTTAACTCCCAGGTAAAGGTCATTCAATTGCCCCCGGGCAGCAGCTATCGCTTCTTTCAAGCGTAGCATCTCGGCGTCCGGGTCTACTGCGGTTGCTTCTACAACGAATTTACTGCGTTTGAAGAAAGATGTTGGGCCAATGGCAACGCCTGGTGATGCTGGGACACCGGGCAAAACCACCTGACCCTCTTCAGCTTCCCATTCGTATACCAGTTGGGCTTGCGGAGGGACCAGCTGCGCTTCTTCCTCGCCTAACCCACTTTCCACTGCTTTTTTTAATACCCGCAGCGCGGCTGCCTCATCAGGGCCTTGTGCGCTCACCCGAATCACGCCGCCGAATTCTATTCCCAGCGTCAGCAGAGAAGCCAGGCTCTTCCCATTAGCTACCTTATCTTTGTAACGCACGCGCACTTCAGATGTGAACGCCTTAGCCCCACTGGCAAAGACGGTCGCCGGTCGGGCGTGGAAGCCTGTTGGGTTGTGAATGGTCAGATCGACATAGGAAGCGAAATCAACCGGTGTCTCTGCCGGTGCTGTTCGAGGTGGTTGCGATCCACTCAACTCTCTGATAATATCGTCAGGATCGTCGGTTTCTGCAAGTCGACGTACTGCGTCGTCATCGGTCAAGACATTGGTTAAATTTGCCAGGATACCGATGTGCTCGTCAGATCGAGCGGCAATGGCAACAACCAGATACACCGTTTCACCCCAGTTCCATACCACGCCATCCGGTACCTGTAGAACAGCGATGCCCGTGCGCAAGATTAAATCACGGTCCTTTGGCAATCCATGGGGAATGGCAATACCGTTACCAAGGAAGGTGTTAGCTACCTTCTCTCGGGCAAACATGCTTTCAATATAACCGGCTTTCATGTATTGGCTTTCGACCAGCATCTCGCCGGCGGCGCGAATTGCCTCCGCTTTATTGGTAACCCTGGCATGAATTTGAACATTCCTGTGTTCTAATTCCATCCTATTTACTCCTTCCATGTTTGAGATACTCAACAATTACCAACGGATCGGCAGCCTTAATAAGTTGCGCAATGTCATCAGGCACCTCCAGCAGGTCTACCAAATTCTTCAGCACCTTGACATGCCTTTGATCAATACTTGCAAGCCCAATAACTAGGTAGGCGCGCTCACCAGCATCCCATTCGACACCATCTGGTAATTGAAGCACCGAAATCCCTGTCCGGAAGACTGATCGCAAATCTGCCAGTTCACCGTGCGGAATGGCGATGCCATTGCCAAGGTAGGTTGACATCAATCGCTCACGCGCCAGCATTCCTTCTACATAAACCGGTGCAACACAGCCCGACTTGATAAGGACCTGGCCTGCACGCCGGATGGCTTCCACTTTATCGGCTGCCTGAAGGCCGAGAAGGACCATCTCTTTCGTCAGGACATCCATCTTTCTACCAGTGTCTGGGGGCTGGTTGACCAAACCGCACTTTGTAATCGTCCATGGCTGCGTTGATCACCTGATGTGCGTGTGCAACACCATAGATCTCCCGGATTTCCATCGTTGATTCACTGCCGGGTATCATTTTATAGGTTGAGAAATAGTGTTCGAGCCGTTCGACGATCTTGTGGGGAAGCTCAGTTATCTCCTCCACGTCTCCCCAGATATTATCGTTGTAGAGAACTGCAATAATTTTGTCGTCGGCTACACCGCTATCGATCCCACGCAGCCCACCCACGACTAAGGCATCTACCAGGACCTCAGGATGATTAATCGGCCTTTCACTGAGTACGCAGATGTCCAATGGATCACCATCAGCTTCGGTAACCTCCGGCGAGAGCTCAGCGACATGTGGTCCGCAGTATGTGCGTGGAATGAAGCCATACAACGCCGGAGGCAAGGACGACGAACGTTGAGGCCTGTCAACTTTCAAATAGCCACTTGCTTTATCAATTTCATATTTGACAGAGTCAAATGGGGTGATTTCAATGTATGCCCGCACAATGTGCGGGGGATCAATACCAACAGAAAGACCATGCCAGGGGTGTGCCCGAAACTTATCAAAATCAGATGGATCTGTCATCCCTAATCTCCTCCGACTCAATTCAATCCGGTTTAATAGGCATTATTCAACCAACGTTAATACGACACCAAAATATTTGAGTAGCTTGGATCTACCCGTCCATTAGATGGAATTTGAGATCGACCCAAATAACAAAATGGCCGGCAATAAGTTGAAAAAAATGGCAATTGATTTTTCCAGGCTTGAGCATATTTCACTCCCTTTGGTTTACACCCTGAATATTGTCACTTATTAATGAATACGCTCTATTTCATTATAGCGAAAGAATATCGTAATAGGGTAATTGATTTAAAACTCGGTTACGTAACTGACCGCATAGTCTAAATAGAAAAGCTGTTTAAACGGAATTGATCCCCATCCAATCCAAATTAAGACCCGCTTTTCTGAAAGAATATCGCATTTATAGAGGAATAGGTAAACAAACCGCTCTGTCAGGTTATTGAATCAAAAAAAGGCAGATTTTCCCGATTCGAATTTCAGGATGAGGAGTGCAAATCTTCATGATATATTGACTGAGGTTTTGTACATCTTCCTGGCCTGCTGTTTTTAATTTTTGGCCAATGAATTGCCACCAGCCAAATCAAACAGTAAAATTATGTAAAACTTTTTCGCTAAAGGTCTTATCCATGAATGATGAATATAGGTTAATTCAGAAACGGTTAGCAAGGGGTTGGAATACATGGAACACGCGCAGCGTTCTCTCACACGTGCTCTTGCCTGAAGGATTTGCGATCAACCTGGGCTTGCGCGAATATGCCCGTGGACGACAATTAAAAGAAGCGCTTATTGGAAGACGAGATTCAGTGGATGAAAAAATTCACCCCGGACCGCACACCTATGACGGTCGTTATTCTGAGTTAACGCTTACATGGCAGGGAAATAAGATCCTTGTCCAATCTGCAACTGCCGGCGAGGATCTGGTCCTATTAGTCACACCATTGGCTAAACCACCTCAGGTAGTCCGCCCGCCCTTATTAATCGCTGAAGGTGGCATCCTGTGGAACCGGCCGGGATACGTTGCCTTAAAAGGCGAGACTTCTCATTGGTCATTTTGACCAGGGTGAAATCCCGGTTTATGCAACCAAAAACCTCGTTCAAGATCCCCACGTCTGGTCGCAAGGCCCTTATCTCGCGATGGAACTGGATAGCCCGGTAGGAATTTCGACTGGTCAGATGCGTGAGGTGGACGAAATCCAAAATATCATGGTTGCCTCACGTTCGGAACATCTTAGCCACTTTGAACGTTACGGCGAATTATCCGAAGTTTATAAAGCGATCCAGACAGTAATGGCATGGGATACGATTTATGAACCTGAGCATCGAGCGCGTGGTGACGCCGGTCAGCCGTATTTGGAATGTGGGCTGGGGCGGCTACGTTCTTTTCGAATGGGATAATTATTTTGCAGCTTATATGGCCGCTCCGGAGAACAAAGAAATAGCCTATGCCAACGCGGTAGAAATGACCCACGCGATCACCGAAAGTGGGCTCGTTCCTAATTTTGCCACAGCCAACGGTGTTGCCTCACGGGATCGCTCGGAACCACCAGTCGGCTCGCTGGTTTGCCGTGAGCTCTACCGGACCTACCGTGATCGCTGGTTTCTGGAAGAAGTATTTCCCGACCTTCTTCGATGGAATAGGTGGTGGGCTGAAAACCGCGACCTGGACGGATTACTCTGTTGGGGGTCTGATCCGTACCAGCCGGTCAACGGCGCTTTTTCTGAAATCCAATCAGTCAACGTGTGGCAGGCTGGGGCTTTTGAATCGGGATTGGACAACTCACCTGTGTTTGATGAGGTGCCTTTCGATTCGGATAAACATCTGCTGCTGCTTCACGATACCGGTCTTAATGGTCTCTACGTCTCCGATTGCGATGCATTGGCTGATATGGCCGCTGTCCTGGGAAAAACAGCCGAAGAGGCGGAGCTGCGCCAGCGCGGCAACGATTATCGAAAAGCGCTTTCACGCCTTTGGGACGAAACCCACGGAATTTATCTTAACCACCGGGCAGATACCGGAGAAGCCATCCCACGCATTTCTCCCACCAGTTTTTACCCGCTGATCGCCAAAGCTGCCACCCAGAACCAGGCTGAACGCCTGGTCAATGAGCATTTCAACAATCCGGATGAGTTTTGGGGGGAGTGGATGATTCCGACAATCTCTCGTCATGATCCGGCATATGCAGATCAAAATTACTGGCGTGGACGCATCTGGGGACCAATGAACTTCCTGGTCTATCTGGGACTACGGAGATATGACTTAAATGAAGCCTGCCGTGAACTAGCCAATAAATCACGCAACCTTCTGCTAAATGAATGGCTGATTAACGGGCACGTTCATGAAAACTACAATGCAGATACCGGCGAAGGCTGTGACAAACCCAATTCTGACGCATTTTATCATTGGGGTGGTCTACTGGGTATGATTGCTTTAATCGAATCCGGGGTCCTTCCGCCACCTGAAGACCCTTTATAGGCAGGTGATGCACAGCATACCTGCGAATTGTTATTTAATTGAATGAAACCATTTTTTGCATTTAATTCGGTGAGGTGGATTCCTTTATGCTCAATCGCAGTCTTTCATTTAGTCTGGCGCATTCCTACAGTCAGGCATTCGTCAAAAAACGCAGATTGCCCGCTGGCTGCGTGGATAGAATTTTTTGCGAGAAAACGACATGGCGCTGAAAACCTGTTTATTAGATAAGGAAATTCAAATAACCTGCTATGAATATTCATCCCAATGTTGTTTTCATCTTTAGCGACCAGCACCGCGCCCAGGCCACCGGTTACAATGACGACTTGAATGTCAAAACACCGGCAATGGATCATTTGGCCCGGCAAAGTATCAACTTCTCCAATGCGGTTTCCTGCGCACCGGTGTGTAGTCCTTACCGGGGTTGTTTATTAACCGGCCAGTATCCCTTGACGCATGGTGTCTTCGTTAATGACGTTAACCTCAAACCAACATCAGCCACTCTGGCAGATTGCTTCAACTTTGCAGGTTATGATACTGCCTGTATCGGTAAATGGCATGTAGACGGCCACGGGCGCAGCCGTTTTATCGACCTGGAACGGCATTTAGGTTTCGATACCTGGAAAGTTCTGGAGTGCACTCACGATTACAACCATTCAATTTATTATGAGGGAAACAACCCTCATGCACGAGTGTGGAATGGTTATGATGCCCAGGCTCAGACAGCTGCAGCCCAAGACTTTATCCGCCTTCATGATAAAAGTAAACCATTCTTATTGGTTCTTTCCTGGGGCCCGCCGCATAATCCTTACGATACTGCTCCACCGCGCTTTCGGGATATGTACAACCCAGAAGACATTATTTTGAGACCAAATGTACCAGATGAAAACCAGGAAATCGCCCGACAGGAACTTTCTGGATACTATGCGCACATCTCTGCTTTGGATGAATGTCTCGGCAGTATCTTGGAAACCCTGGATGAACAGGGCATTGCCGAAGATACTTTATTAGTATATACGTCAGATCACGGTGATATGCTCTGGTCACAGGGGGAGCAGCGCAAACAAAGGCCTTGGGATGAATCAATCCTGGTGCCCTTCCTTCTTCGCTGGCCGCACCAGCTGGGAAAACAAGAAAGGATTGTGGATATACCTTTCAATAGCCCGGATATCATGCCTACTTTATTGGGATTGTGTGGTTTACCTATTCCAAATGAAGTAGAAGGTCGTAGTTATGCAGCTTATCTTCGTGGTGACGAGAACTTGACTGTAGAGGCAGCATTGATCGAATGCATCCACTGTTTTGGCGAATGGACTAACCCTCCCTGGCCAACGGCACGTGAGTACCGCGGGGTGCGAACCCGGCGTTATACCTATGTACGCGATCTAGAAGGTCCCTGGCTTTTATTTGATAACCTCGTAGATCCTTACCAAATGGTCAATTTGTGCAATGAGAATTGTTTGAGGGATGTTCAGTCTCACCTGGATGTAATCCTAAATCAGTTACTTGCAGGCCAGGGAGATGAATTCTTACCTGGCCTTGATTACATGCATCACTGGGGCTATCCCATGGATGCAACCGGAACCGTGCCATACGAAATATAATGTAAAAGCTGATCTTCATCACCTGTATGTTAAAAAAAAGTGCGGAGTTTTACCGCCCCGCACTTTATTGATACCACCATTACAGATGGAATTTACTTGACCGCCAAACGCACGATCAATGCCGGCAGATCTGCCGCGCCCTGGTCAACCGTGGATTGCCCGTAGGCTACCGCCTGGCCGATCAGCGGAAGCTCGTTCACAAACTCCTGGTCATTAGGCAGGTTCGGATCCTGTGGGATCGTTCGGTCGGCTACTGAGGTATAAATCCTTTACCAAACCTTGTTTCTCGAACAATTTCCTCCACAGCACAGCAATTGCCACAGATCCCCCGAGCAGAGTGGGAATGTAGTACACCACCCGATAAAACGGCACACTTCGCAGTTTCTGGTTCATCAGCATCGCTACCGCAAGGGCGAAGATCAGCTTTAGCGGTACAGAAACGAACACATAGGTAAACATCACGGACAACGATTTCAGGAAGTACGGGTCTGCGCCCATGGCTTCGCCTGTAGACGCAGTGAAACTTGACAGCCCGAATACCGGTCCAAACATTTTCGGATAGTTGCCAAGCCCGATCCATTGGGTCAAATCGGGCTTTGTAAAATCATAATTCGTGAAGCCGAGATACAGAGAATATATCATCGGGTAACGTGTAAACACAAGAAAACCCAGAAGCTACGGCGTAAGGAATAAATAGCCGGCAGAGTTGCGCTTGATAAACTTGACAATACCGGATCTTTTCCGCATAAAGAAACCTTTGATGATTGATCTGGTCGACTTTTCGATACTGCGAATACCAGCCTTATCAAGATGAAGCTGGTCCAGTAGACTCTCGGAGAATCAAGTGCGCTGAAAGCATAATTTTCTGGTGCGGCCTGTCGAGCTCTCGAATGCGGGCCAAGTGCCAACCAGAGGCAGCCCGTCAATGCGCCAGCGAGACAGTTCTTTGAAAATATCTTCCCCGTAATCAGGGTTGAGATCTGCGCTGGGGAGGAGCCAGGCGGTAACCTGAAGCACGAATCTCCTGATCCACTCCGTCGGCAGTTTGCCAGAAATGGGGATTGCGGAAGTCCGGGAGGGTGAGGCCGATGGATGCAATGGGGTTAAACAGGTATTATCCCTACGCCAATTCCCAAAGGATAAACTGCCACCCATCCCTATTAACTCGCCTGGCAAAGCCCGGGATAGGCCATCAAACGATCCAAATAAAAGAACCCCCCAAAGAAAAATGCCCGGTCAAAAAAATGAATAATCTGGTCTCACCCTACAAGGTTTTTGGTGTGGCAGGCAGATAATCCCGGTTTGCTTGCAACATCTTATTGAAAAGCTCCCAGGCAGTATCGATGGGAAGATGATTGGTGGGGTCATTGAAAAACGTCTGGAAGGCAAGATCCAGATCCCCCGTCAATGCTGATTTAATGACCAGCTCCTGGTTGGCAATATGCTGGTTGATCAATGGCGCAATCCCCGCGGGGAGCTTGCCTGCGCTCAATGGACGAATCGTGTCGCGACTGAATTGTACATTTGTTTCCACCACAGCATGAAGAGGTGCGTTGGATATTTGACCAATGTTTTCCATATTGACATTCGAAACGAGATCGCCCAGGCCTAGAAGCGCCCGGATCATATTAATCCCCTCTTCACCGGATCGTTCCAGAACAAATGGTGTGACGCCATTGATCAGATCAAGGGTCTTTTGCGGGGCAGTTTCCCAGCGTTCGATTCGCCACGAGACAGGCGTGCGGATAATGCCCCATTCGAACAATGTTTCAGGCGAACGAATAAATCCCGGCAAAAATTCTACAAGGTGGCGATCTCCTGCCGCGGCAAGGACTCCAAAGCGTTGGAACAAGTTGAACTTGACTTGTTCCGCGCTGTGGAACCAGTTGTTCCAACTTTCCACTTCGGCCTGGGTATATTTGCGAAGTATTCCTGGCTGTAAAAGGTGATATCTCAACAAGTCAAGCAGGTCGTGATCCTGATACATTGCGTGATCCACCCATGTGAAGTGATTGATTCCCATCACATTGACTTGTATTTCGCTTCTAGCGGGAGGTTCAATATTCAGATACTGACCGGCGAGGCGGGCCAACAACTCCTGGGTTCCAAACACTTCATGACAGCAACCAAAGACCTTTAATCCGGGGACTACCCGAGTAAGCGTCCGTGTGCAGATGCTCATCGGGTTGGTGTAATTGATCACCCAGGCATTCGGGCAGAATTCGGCGATAGCTTCCGCAAATGCCCTGTAGATCGGAACCGATCGAAGTCCACGGATCAAACCAGGCGCTCCAGTTGAGTTGCCTACCGGGAAAAAGAGGCCATATTCCTCTGCCAGGGCGATATCCTCCGCCATTAACGCCAAAGGACCTGGTTGGATAGAGATGATGACAAAATCCGCATTCTGCAACGCATCCTGTAGAGTGGGGACGGCAATGTAATTCCAGCGGGACACAACACCTGCCTGCATCTGCATCCAATTACCAAGGTGTTCGTTCAGACGTGCAGACTCCATATCAATATCATAAAGCGCCACCTCGCCTGTAAGGTCAGAGCAGAAGGCAATATCGGTCATCAATATGCGAGCCCAACCACGGCTTCCACCGCCTATGTAGGCAATTTTGAGAGGAATGGGATTTATGGTTAACCTTTCATAAAACTCAATGCTTTTATGATTTCTTACTTGATTAAAATCAACAGAAAAATTTTGTTCTGGGTGGAAGGAATGCAACCCATATTAATAATACCCGAATCAAATTCTGATGACCGTTGTTTCGTTGGTGAATTATAATGTTCTTGTCGCAAATCCCTATAAGGAATCCCCATATATGGCGTGCTTGGTGCGTGGATGTACGCAAAGCCAGATATCATTTTCTGTATATCAGGGTAAACATAGAGTTGGGAAGAAAAATCATGGAAAAGGGAAAAAATCAGCCTTTCAGCACCATCGATTTGGGATAGCAGCAATTTTAAGTTGTGCAATCATTTTTATATTGGGGTGCAATTTGTCCTTAGTTGAATACTGGGTTCACCGTTCTGATTCACAGGATAATGGGCAGCCGGCTGAAAATACAAATATGGAAGCGACAACAAATTTGAATTCGGAAAATGGGTCTGCATTCGGTACCAGGTGCATCGATTCGGAAGGAATTGCGCCCTGCCCCTTGGAGGCATGCGTCGTATCAACGAACTTATATGAAGCAAGAAATGTGATTATGACTGAATTAATTGGTAAATCCAATCCCGACAATTATGCCTGTTGTGCTGAATTTCAGTTCACCAATAACAGCGGTTCAGATGTAATGACGCTCGAATATTGGGTCTATGAAAATAAAGGCTCCTGGCGTTTTAATTTTTATCCAATGGATGCACCCTACCAAACAGCGTGGTGCACAAATTCTTATAGTCGCCACGATGGGAAGGTTACGATACAAGCTGGTTTAACCCAAATTGTGGTACTTTATGCGTATCCCCATTGCGATTGGATAGAAGCTGACGAACCAGGTTTGGAGAATTATCGTGTTCCAATCAATGGAGTTTGTTCCTCAAACTGAGCCTACTCGGGTTACTAAGAAGCCAGCCCGAAAATTTTAAAGACCATCTCCCAGAATTTCACATCAACCCCGGTGCTGCAACCTTTGATAAGAGGTCAATTCGAGTGTTGGAAAAAACAATTTGAAACCCACATCTTCTCTCCCAGTAAGCTCTCCTAAGGCAAATAAAGACCAATCGTTGGCCTTGGGGGTTGCTTTCCATTTCACCAAAGGCAGATACTTCACGTTATAAATAATCTTGACTTTGTATTTGACAACATGTAAAATCATGATGTGACACCATGTCATATATTCCGCACCAGGTCATGCCAATGAATAAAATCTCGAAGTTAGAAGTTAGCCGGTTGAATGGCAAAACCCAGGTGGAAAAACAGCGCACCAGTATCCTGGATGCTGCCCAAAAACTTTTCTTGGAAAAAGGTCTTGAGAACACCAATATGACAGACATTGCTGCCCAGGCAGGCATCACCCGGATGTCGCTTTATCGCTATTTTTCCGACTGTGACCCAATTGCCTTCGAGATCGCGGCGAGAATGCTTAATAAAATTGCAGAATCCACCGACCTTGGAGAAAATCCTCACAGGCTTGAAGCCATGCGTAAAAACGTCCTGGCGATGATCGATCAGTTTTATTTGTTGCGGGACGCCTACCGATTTCTCGGAATGTTCGATCATCTTTACGGGGATCACTACCCTAATGAAAAGTTGGCCGGTTGGTATAGAGACCAGGTATTCTCGCTGAAATGGGGCCACGATTCATCAGGAGAAAACAGACAGGCTTTATTGACCCGCAAGCAGGTTGTCACGATCCTCAATACCATCATGAGTTTCTTAGAGAAAATGGCAGCGCGAGGGGAGTTATTGTCGAATGAACAGGGAGTTCCACTGGATGAACAGTTAATCTCCTTCAAAGAAATGATCAATGTGTACTTTGATCACTTAAGAGAAGGAAGACCCTAAATGGCTTTTTAACAATCATGTATGTTTTATTGGCTATGATCTCACGCTTTTGAAGGCAGGTTTAGTTTTCACAAGGCAGAAAAAATCACCTATAGCCCTTAGGCTTTGCAATCTGTTCTACCTGGAACTGTTCAAACGTAACTTACTCGAGCAATGAGGAGCGCTGAATGAATACTTTGTTCCATACCGAAAAAATGCAAACCCAAGAAAAACTCCCCACCAGGCAGTTGGTTGGTTACCTATCAGGCATGGTCCCAACCATACTCATCGTCGGCTTTTTTGGATTTGCTTATTCTAAATTCTTCCTGAATGATCTGAAACTGGATCCCAAGCTCTGGTACATCGGCCTGGCAATTTATGGGGTGATTAACGCAATTAACGACCCGATCATCGGTTATCTCAGCGATTCTACTGATGCGAAAAAATGGGGAAGCCGGCGCCTGATCTATATTAAATGGGGTGCTCCCCTTTTGGCCCTTGCCTTTGCATTAATCTGGTGGATTCCCACGGACCATGATACCCAATTCATGCTGTTCCTGCACTTTACACTGACCTTGTGTTTCTACGATACTTTGATGACCATGGTGGTTATGACATGGATGTCTTTGTTGCCCGAGATGACCATGGATGTTGATGAACGCACCAAAATCACCCTGATCAGTATGGTGGCTGTTTTCATTTTTGGATTACCGCTTTTAGCCGTCAGCACCCTAAATCATGAGCAAATCAAAATCGCCAGTTTGGGTATTGCCTTATGTTCTCCGGTCTTTTATTTCCTGGTAGTTAAGCTCTGCAAGGAAAAACCGGAATTTCACCACGACCCTCCTGTACCTTTTTGGAAGGCAGCCAGATACACCCTTTGGAACCGGGCTTTCTTAAGCGTTGTTGGAATGAATTTTTTCGGCCAACTTTCCAGCACGATGACCGCAGCTTTTACTTTTTTGTTCTGGTTCATTATCGGTGAGAAGAATATCCTCTGGTACTACCTGTGCAGTATTGTAATTGGATACATATCAAACTTCATTGCGATGCGACTAAGGAAAAAAACGGGGATGATCAACCTGATGATGGTCTCATGGATTTTACAGATCATCGGCGGGGTGTCTATCTTCTTCCTGGTGCTCGATCCATCCCGCGAATGGATGATCTGGGTGGGCATTGTCTGGAACGCCGTATTTGCTGGCGCTTCGATCTTCAAAGGACCAATGCAAATGCTGGTCATCGACCAGGACGAATTGAATTCAGGCCAGCGGCGAGAGGGCATGTTCTACGGCATGAATGCACTTTTGGTTAAACCCGCCGAGAGTTTTGGACCAGCCCTGGGAACGGCGATTATGTTAGCTTTCGCATACATTCAAGGTGCACCGGCAGAAAGCCAACCCGCTTCCGTCTTCCTGGGCATCAAGATTATCTTCCTGCTGGTTCCACAAATAGTAACCGCCTTCAACTTGCTGCTACTCTGGCTTTACCCGTTAAAAGGGCCAGCGTTTTGACGATCTTCAACAGGAATTAAAGAAAAACATTTCCAAAAGAAGGAAGCGCTGGCTCTTGCGGAGGTTGCAAATGTCGGCTGATTTTATTCCTGGCGGAACATGCGATGAGATTTTTGCCCCTTTAAGGGATACTTTTTGCCAGAATTTTACCGATGGTAAGGAAGTGGGCGCATCATTAACGGTAATGTACAAGGATCGAATTGTACTGGACCTGTGGGGTGGATTTGCCAATTCCGTGCATACCAGACCATGGAATCGAGACACAATAGTCACTGTATTCTCGTCGTCAAAAATGGTCACCGCATTGTGCATCCTCCTTCTCGCAGACCGAGGGCAAGTCGACCTGGACGCGCCCCTCTGTCGTTATTGGCCAGAATATTCAAGCTATGGCAAGGATAAAATCCTCATACGCCACGTGCTTTCGCATTCAGCTGGAGTCCCCGCCTTTACCCCGCAGGTCACGTTCGAAGACATGTTTGGTTGGGATAAAATCATCCATATCCTGGAGGCTGAAAAGCCATTGTGGATGCCGGGAACCAAACTGGGCTACCACACACTTACCTACGGTTTCTTACTCGGTGAGATCGTGCTGCGGGTGACCGGGAAAACTATAGGCCAGTTTTTGCACGATGAGATTACCGGTCCACTGGGGATTGATTTCCATATCGGCTTGCCCGAGCGAGAAGAAACGCGTGTTGCAGATATCGTCAATGCCAAACAGAAAATCACGCCTTTCCAATTAGCCATTCTAAAATTTTTCTTTCCTGCTGCTCAAAAGAATGCTGTCAATCCACCCTTGCTGGATATGACAAGTTTTAATACCCGCGCCTGCCATGCCGCGGAAATCCCTGCCGGCAACGGGATCGGGAATGCCAGATCGATGGCCCAATTAGGATCGATCCTGGCAAATGGCGGCGAATATAATGGCAAACAAGTACTTTCGCGCGCAATGGTTGAGCACGCCATCCAAGAACAGATCCGTGGCAAGGACGCGATTGCTTTCGGGCGCCAATCGGCGTGGGGATTAGGGGTGCTCTTGCTCAATAAAGATTTACTGCTTGGTCCACGCAGTTTTTACACAACTGGAGCCAGCGGAACGGTTTGCTTGATGGATCTCGAGCGCAACATCACGATGGCCTATGTTATGAACAAGGTGTTTGAGCTTTCTGAAGGTGATTTACGGAGCATACCACTGGCCCACAAACTTTGGGATTGTCTACCAGCGCAATAGTTTGGGAGAATATCATGTTAAAGGTTACCAACCTTACCTGCGAATCCTCGACCAATCCGCTGGGGATCGATGCATACCACCCACGCTTTTGCTGGGAACTGCAATCTGATCAGCGCAATGTCCTGCAGACCGCATACCAGCTTCAGGTCGCTGCAACCGCTACATTCGATGCCATTCTGTGGGACAGTCAGCAGGTCCGGTCCGATCAATCCCTTTACGTGGAATACGATGGCAACAACCTGGCCTCTCGCACCCGATACTATTACCGCGTCAATGTCTGGGATAATTTGGGAAGCGAATCCGATTGGAGCGATACCGGCTGGTGGGAGATGGGTATTCTTACCACCAGCGAATGGAAGTCCAATTGGCTGACTTATCCCTTCAAAGAAAAGGTCGAGGATCCTAAACCAGCCTACTATTTTCGAAAAATATTCCACATCACAAAACCTGTTAACCGCGCCAGGATATATGCCAGTGCGTTGGGACTGTATGAGATCCATCTGAACGATCAGCGTATCGGTGACGAGCTTTTCACCCCAGGTTTGACCGAGTACAGACATCACATCCAATACCAGACCTACGAAACAGATCTGCATCCTGGTCCGAATGTAATTGGCATGGTGTTAGCTGAAGGCTGGTACCGGGGTCGTTATCAGATCAAAAGCCGCAACACCTGGGGGAAAACTGGCGCAATTTTATTACAAATGCATGTCGAATATCAGGATGGTAGTGAGGAACTGATTATTAGTGATACAACCTGGAGAGTTTCAACCGGGCCAATCCTGCGTTCAGACATCTATGATGGCGAAGATTATGATGCTCGCCTGGAGACTGGCTGGCTGCTTCCTGATTTTGATGACCGCGCCTGGGGTCATGCCCGTACCTATCATCGGTACCCACTGCAGAGATTGGTCGCCCCGCTCGGAGAAAAGGTCAGGCAAATCGAGACTATTGCGGCAAAGAAAGTTTTTCAAACGCCTGCCGGGGAAACGGTAGTGGATTTCGGTCAAAACATGGTCGGCGTGGTGAGGCTGAGAGTGAGGGGCAAAGCAGGCCAACAGGTCACCATCGACTTTGCTGAAACTCTTGACCAGGAAGGAAATTTCTATTATGCCAATTACCGCACCGCCCGGTCGCAGATCGTCTACACCTGTAAAGGGGTGGAAGAAGAAATTTACGAACCGCACTTCACCTTCTTTGGTTTCCGTTATGCCCGGATCCGAGACTACACTTCGACCGATCTTTCCACCCTGACAGGCATCGTTATCCATTCCGACCTGCACCCGGTAGGAAAATTCATCTGCTCGAACCCACTGATTAATAAGCTTCAGGAAAATATCCGCTGGGGTGAAAAAGGCAACTTTCTGGACATACCCACCGATTGCCCGCAACGCGACGAGCGTCTCTGGTTTTACCGGCGACGCACAGGTTTTTGCTAGAACTGCCGCTTTCAATATGAAAGTTGATCGTTTCTTGCGGAAATGGTTGAAAGATCTGGCGGTCTCTCATTCATTCACAGGCGCAGTGCCATTCTTTATTCCAACCACATTTCGTCTTCCAGTTGCATCATCCGGTTGGGGCGACGCAGCGATCATCGTCCCATGGATCCATTTTCTCATGTATGGTGATAAACGTATCCTGGTGGAGCAATATGGCAGCATGAAGAAATGGTTCCGCTATGAGTCAGCCAGTGCAGCGTGGCCCAAGCTGAAAGACCTATTTCATATGCACCGCTATTTCCACTACGAGCGATATCTGTGGGACAGCGGCTTTCACTTCGGCGATTGGCTGGCACCTGGGGAAGATCAGAAAGAGTGGATGGCAAAAAAACCGTGGATAGCTACTGCCTACTACGCGCAATCTGCCCGATTGCTTGCAAATATCGCCCATATCATCGGGCATAAAAAAGAATCCGCACAATTTCTGAATTTATTCGAGAAAATCAGGACAGCATTTTGTGACCGTTTCCTTGGACCCGGCGGGGTAATCGTGGACGGATTTCAGGCTGCTTATGCCCTGGCGCTCGAGTTCGACCTGCTGGCACCTGCTGTTAAACCAGCATCTGCTCAGCACCTCGCAGACGATATCCTCCGACATGGTGACCACTTGACCACCGGTTTTCTGGGCACACCACCGCTAAATTTTGCCTTGAGCAACAACAGCCAGACCGAAACCGCCTACCGTCTGCTGCTCCAGGATACCTGCCCATCCTGGTTGTACCCGGTGACCTCAGGCGCGACCACCATTTGGGAACGTTGGGATGCAATCCGGCACGACGGCAGCATAAACGAATCTGCTATGGGCAATGACAACATGGTCTCCTTCAACCACTACGCGTTCGGCGCAATCGGGGATTGGCTCTACCGGGTTGTGGCTGGTCTCGACATCGATCCGGAAATCCCGGGCTACAAACATATCCTCATTCAGCCTCAACCCGGCGGTGGATTGGAGCATGCCGAAGCCAGCTTCCACTCGATGTATGGGTCCGTCATAACCGGCTGGAAGATCACCGGCAGCCTGATGAAATTGATCGCCAGGATTCCTCCCAATACGACCGCCCAGATTGCACTCCCCCATGCTCTGATAGAAAACATCCACACAATTGAGGGGTTATTGGTTGAAAATAACGATTACCGGAATCTACGACAACAACCCGGTACAGTCTTTTTGGAAGTCGGTAGCGGGTATTATGAATTTGAATGGAAGATGGAGTGAATATGGAGAATCAAACTGAAATAATTCTCGATACACCCATGGGAGAGATAAAGGGTTTGCAGCAAGCCGGTCACCAGGATTTTTTGGGCATCCGCTACGCTCAAGCCCCGGTCGGCGAACTGCGTTTCCAACCACCGCAACGCAAAGATAGCTGGGAAGGCATTTACGACGCAACGCATTGGAAACCCATCGCACCACAAGCCTATCCTGATACACCCCCCATTCAACTGGAAGAATTTGAAGATTGCCTTTACCTCAACATTTACACCCCAGCCTCAGACGGGAAAACGCGCCCGGTGATGGCCTTCATCCATGGCGGTGGATTCTTAATAGACAGCGGTTCTCGGCCGCGTACCTATGGAGGTCCCCTGGCAGAGTACGGGGATGTGGTCGTGGTAACGATCGAATATCGCCTGGGCGCTTTTGGATTCCTGTTTGGAGGAGAAGTCTCACCAAACCTGGGTTTACAGGACCAGGTTTGCGCACTGGAGTGGATCAAACATCACATCGAATTCTTTGGCGGCGACCCGGCCAATGTGACGATCTTCGGAGAAAGCGCTGGGGCTACATCGGTAGCTTATCTCTTGGTTATGCCATCTGCTAAAGGCCTGTTCCACAAGGCCATCCTGGAGAGCGGCGCATTCCCGTTTGAATCTCAAGATGACAATATTCGTTATGCTGAAACCGGCACAAAGAAATTCTTAAAAAGAACTCAAAATTGCAGTAGGAGACCTGGAATCACTACAACCTATTCCTTATGCCAGGATCATAAACGCAGAGAAGAAGGCAGCAGGCCGGTTATTATTCAGTGACCGTGCATTCTACCCGGTGGTTGATGGAACAATCGTCCCTGCAAATATTTACGATGCACTTCGGGAAGGTTGTGCAAAAAAAATTCCAGTTATCATCGGGAACAATGCCGAGGAGCTCCCAATATTTGGATCGCTCTTGAAACCCGGGCTCACACAGCTATTCGTGAAGTACACCATTCTTTCAAAATTAAAGAAGCTTGGTGCAACCAGCCGGCAAATCAATACTCTCCTTGAACTTTACCGCACCGCCATATCTGCTGATGATCGTAAAGCGCACCGGGAATACAATCATCTATTCTCCGATGAATATTTCCGCATCCCGGCAACCCTGTTCGCCGAATCTCAACAATCCGCTGGTCCCAACGTATATTTTTATTGTTTTGCACACCAGGCGCCAAAAATTGGTGCTGCACCGCACGTTATGGAACTGTATTTCGTTTTCGGTAACCTGAAGACCTCAGATGTTGCGGACATGATGCAGGTCACGGGAAATGACGAGGAAGTCTGCCTGTCGCAATCGATGATGGCGGCCTGGACTACTTTTGCACGCACGGGCAACCCCAACCATCCGGCTTTACCGGAGTGGCTGCCCTACGAGCCGGACCATCGCACTACCATGTTTTTTAATCTTCAATCGCAGGTAAAAACCCTTCCCTCAGATCCGATTCGCTCGGCCTGGATGAACATCGTCGACGTAACCATCTTCAAGTAAGGGTTTATTCGCCAACCTAATGCAGGTGGATTAAAAACACCTTCCCGAGAATTGTTAAAGAAGTTGGGAATAATGGTAACCAACACTCTTTTCATGTATGCTTTTACCCCAAAAGAGTTGTTATCTATGCGCAAATTGCTGAATAAATGCGAGTGCCTTTCTCAAATAATCCAGTTTCTTTTAATCATCTCAATCATTTCTTAAAACCATGCTCAGCTCGGTGCATTTATTATTTATTGGACTTCCTTGATAAAAGATTGTATTTCCCTGTTGACTTTGTCCGGTGCCCCGGCGAGACGATAGGCTATTTCCGCGACAACCACGAAACCTTTTGCTGCATCACCGGCCTAGGCTTCAACTATTTCCGCGTCCGAAGACTCTCAACAACTTTCCAGATTGACTGCAACTACAATTCCCACTCCTGATCTTTGTTGGTTGTAATCTTCATCACTTCATCGATTATCTGATCCGTGTCGATGGCACTCTGAAATTCTTCTCACCTCCAAGAGCAACCAAGGTCGTTTTTTGGTTTTATGCTTCACTCGTCACAGCCGTTTTCATCAAATCATTAAAGGACAAATGTTTGCCTATACGAAATAGATTTCGTTTCTGAGAATATCCAATCACCTCGACTTGTGTTTGTTTCAAGGACAGAGTAACCCTTCCCTGTTTGTATTTATACAATTATGGTATTATTTATCATAAACTCACCGCTATCTACCCTCTTTTCGTGAAAATTATTAGAGGGGCCATTTGGCTGGGTTTGGGGTTGATCTATAGAGTCAATTTCTGGGAATAATTGGTAGAAAGCGTCAGTTGCCAGAATTGGTTCTTCATCGGAGAGGAGTTACCGGTATGTTACGTCGTTCCAGGTATTTAATTCCTGTGTTATGGATTGCCTCAATCATCCTGGTCGGGCCAGGCATATTGATCAAGACCGGAGTTGTATCGCAATTAAACGAGGTTGTCTATGGAGCTTCCGACCCGGTCATAGCAACTGCCGGTGATATCGCTTGTGATCCGTCAAATACAGATTTTAATGGCGGAAGCGGTACATCCGGTGCCTGCCGTGAGCTTTACACCTCCGATCTTATCTTAAACATCAATCCCGAAGCCGTACTGGCTCTTGGCGATACCCAATATTATTGCGGAGGGTATCAGGCATTTCTGCAGTCATACGACCCCAGTTGGGGACGTTTGAAATCAATCACCCATCCAGTCGTGGGCAACCATGAGTACCTTACTTCGGGTGGAACAGATTGCAACAGTGCCAATGCCGGTGCAGCTGGTTATTTCAATTATTTTGGTTCCTCCGCCGGTATTCAAGGTGAAGGATACTACAGCTTCGACATAGGTTCATGGCATATAATCGCCTTGAACTCAAATTGTAGTGATGTTGGCGGGTGTGACGCTTCTTCTCCCCAGGGCAAATGGCTGGAAAACGATCTTGCCAATCATTCGAATTTATGCACGCTGGCTTTCTGGCATATTCCATTATTTAGCTCGGGAGGACGTGCCGCCCAAAACTCATTATCCTTTTGGCAAGCGCTTTATAACCACAATGCAGACCTGATCTTAACCGGACACGACCATATTTACGAACGATTTGCCCCTCAAACACCGGCAGGTGTCGCTGATCCAATCAACGGCATCCGAGAATTCATAGTCGGTACCGGTGGGGCTGACCACACGACGATCACCACGGTGGCTGCCAACAGCGAGGTACGGAATACTGATACTTTTGGTGTATTGAAGCTGACGCTTCACTCAACAGGGTATGATTGGTCATTTGTACCCGAGCCGGGTTTTACCTTTACCGATTCTGGCACCGGGTTTTGCCACTCAAGCATTCCCGATACGACGCCACCTACGACGCCAACGAACCTGAATGCAACCAGCATCGATTGGAACCAGGTTTCTTTAAATTGGACTTCCAGTACTGATAATATTGGTGTTGCAGGTTATCAGATTTTCAGAAATGGGAGCCAGATTGCTACGAGCACCTCAAATTCATTTGTGGATACGACTGTAAATCCCCAGACATCGTATAACTATTCTGTTGTTGCCTTCGACACCCCAGGGAATGCTTCGAGTCCTTCTAACTTAGTAGCCGTAATGACAACAGATCCACCTCCTGTTTTGTCCTTCGCACCCTCAGATGATACTTATATAGAATCTGACCAACCAAATACCAGCTTTGGATCATCATCTCAGATTGTTACTGACAATTCCCCCATCAGAGACATTCTTATCAAGTTTACTGTTTCAGGCGTGGTCGGAAGACCAGTGAAAAGCGCAATATTACGGCTATATAATGTGAATGGGTCTCCGTTTGGCGGGGAATTCCATCGGGTCCTGGATACCTCCTGGAAAGAAGGTACGGCAACCTGGAATTCTGCGCCAACAGTTGATTTAAATATTTTAGCCAGCCTGGGAGGGGTTACTGCAAATAACTGGTATGAGGTGGACGTCACTTCGGTTGTCACCGGAGATGGAACTTTCAGCTTTGAGGGAATTTCATCCTCCGGAGATGGCGCTTATTATTCATCAAAGGAAGGCACAGTTGGATTTGCCCCGCAGTTGGTGGTCACAACGTCTGGCTCTTTCCCGACTTCAACTCAAAATGTTGGCCCTACTACGACACCAACACCAACAGTGGGGATAGACCCAACATCCACCGCACTCCTCACTCAAACAACCACGTTACAAAACCCGGTCATATTCAACGATGATTTTGAAAACGGAGATCTAGCGAACTGGACGACCGTGCAGGGATTAGTCGTCCAGACCCAGGAAGTTGAAGATGGGCACTATGCTGCTAGAGAAACCGGTGCTGGGGGTGGGGCTACTTATGCAAATAAACTCCTTTCAGCACCTCAGGCAGACCTATATTACGCTATTTCTTTCAAGATAATCAGCCAGGCAGCAAATACAGTAAACCTGATGAAATTCCGGACTGCTGCAAATGCTTCCATTTTGAGTGTAAGCGTCAATAACCTAGGCCGGCTGAGCTATCGTAACGACGTTGCAGGCACCAGCGTCAACAGTATAGTCATGGTTAGCCAGGGGATGTGGCAATCTCTTGTAGTCCACCTTAAAATTGCCGGGAATGCCAGTCAGATAGAGGTCTGGTATAACGGGATCATAATTAACGCCATGAGCAATACGGATGCATTCGGCGCTACGCCTGTCGGACGGATTCAGTTAGGCGAGAATACGCCCGGTCTGACATACGATATCGCTTTTGACGATATATCTGCCACGCTAGGTATGACTCCAACAGTCACTCCAACTCAGACAGTTACAATCGGGGCAACTCCCACACTCACGCCCACATCAACACCGACCGCAACGATGGGGATATACCCAACGAATACATCAACTCCAACTCCCACAGCTACACCGTGGGTGAGCCCCACTCCGACAATGACAGCCACGCCAACCGTGACTGTTGGAATAAGCCCTTCCTTATCCCCGACACCTACACCGACTGCAACGCAGACGATAACCCCCACGGTTACGATGACATTCACTCCTACACCGACTCCAACTATCCCACCTACACCGACAAATTCCACCCCAAACCCTGATATTTTCAACGATGGATTTGAAAGCGGGGATCTCACCAACTGGACGATTGTGAATGGTTTGATCGTACAATCTCAGGTCATTGCAACCGGTGGATTTGCTGCCCGCGAAACGAGTGTTGGAAGTGGGCCAACCTTTGCCAGAAAATTGTTACCTGCATCCCAAACAGACCTATACTACAAAATTAATTTTTTCGTAGTCAGCCAGGCTGCCAACACTGTAAATTTGATGAAATTACGCACCACCACCGACGGCCCAATTTTGAGCCTGAGCATTAACAACCTTGGCCGTTTGAGCTATCGAAATGACGTTGCAGGAACCAGTGTTAATAGTACTGTCATTGTCGCCCAAGGGACATGGCAATCTCTTGAGGTCCATCTCAAGATTGCAGGGAACGCCAGCCAAATAGAAGTCTGGTATAACGGTGTCCTGGTCAACGCCATGAGCAAAACAGATCCTTTTGGAACAACACCTATAGGTCGGATTCAGTTAGGCGAGAACACACCCGGGCTGACCTACGATATCGTTTTTGACGACTTGACCGTCTCAAGTGTTTTTCTTCCATAAGGATACCCATCAACCTTGGAGCAACAGAGCTTTGGACGGTAACACCGTGGAGCAAGAGACAAACGAGCGATTCCTGATACCATCATGGGGATGAGGTAGCCTTTTCGAATAACCACCAGCTGGACGGTCAATGCAAGATGGGTATAATTGGGTCCTGTATACCCATCTGTTTCTTTGCTTATTTCTCACCTCAGGACTCGCATGCTCGCACTACCCTACCTCACCACCGACAACCCTATTTTGAATGCCGCTTTCCGCATCGCCCTGGGTAACCTGGTAGGTAACATCCAACCTTTCCAAGACGGTTTACTCGACGAGCCCCGCCGCTGCATCCTGGCCGGGTTAGAGTATGACACCCCTTGGACACGCGATACAGCCATCAACGTGTGGAATGGTGCCGGGCTGATCTTTCCAACCGAGTCTCGCAACACATTGCTTTCCGTTCTGGAGCGCGGGGAAGACGGCAAAGTTGCCATCGGAGGCCAGTATTGGGATGCTATCATTTGGACTTCCAGCGCCTGGGCCTATTACCTATACACCGGCGACCGGGATTTTCTGGCGCTTGCATTTTCCGCTACTTTAAACTCGCTCGATCGCTTCGAAAAAAACGAGTACAACCTTTTCACCGGTCTTTTCAGAGGCCCGGCTTGCTATGGAGATGGCGTGGCTGCCTATCCCGACCGTTATGCAAGAACAAATGGCTCCTCAAGTATCCTCGACTGGCCGAAGTGCAATCCGGATCTGACCGCGCCTTCCGGCTTTGGTATCCCCTTGCAAGCGCTTTCGACCAACTGCCTTTATTACAACGCATACCGTCTGCTGGATGAAATGGCTGGCGAGCTGGGCAAACCCTCCAATCCAAACTGGAGAGAAAAAGCTATCGCTCTCAAAACCGCCATCAACTCTCATTTCTGGAAGGGAAAAGCCGGCTACCGCTACCTGGTAGACGACAGGGACAGCTGCGACCACCAGGAAGGATTGGGCTCCAGCTTTGCGCTGTTATTCGGTATCGCTTCTACCGACCAGGAAAGGCAGGTGCTGGACAGCCAGGTGATTACCCCATTTGGTATTCCATGCGTCTGGCCAGCTTTTGAACGCTACCGACGAACGGATGATTCCTATGGGCGCCATAGTGGCACGGTCTGGCCGCATGTACAGGGCTTTTGGGCCGAGGTTGCTGCCCGAGCCGGAGAACCGGAGAAGTTCCGCCACGAATTGATCCATCTGGCTGGGTTAGCCGCCCGTGATGGTATGTTCGCTGAAATCTATCACCCCACGAATGGTGCTGTCTACGGCGGCTTGCAGGAAGGCTCTCCGGATTGGCAGTGGCATTCTTGCCGCCAACAAACATGGAGTGCCACCGCCTTTCTGCGAATGGTGCTAATGGGCTTATTCGGCATGCGATTCGATCCTAAAGGGATCACCTTCCACCCGCTCCTGCCGGAAGGTGTTACCCATGTTACCCTGGCTGATCTGCCTTATCGCCATCAGAACCTGCATCTAACGATCGTTGGATCTGGAAGCCAGGTCAAGCAGTTTACTATCAATGGGCACAAAACTGCGGATGTTTTCCTGAACGCAGACGGAAAAGGCGAACAGGAAGTAAAGATCGAAGTTGGTTAACTTAGAACGTCAACAGCAATAGATCCACCTGGTTTTTCTTGCCAACCGGATTCGAGCAATCTTTCGAATTAATCTTGAAGGTCCCCAGAACAGCGACCTTGAGAGCTTATTCCAGGATCAGTTCTACCCGGCCAAGCAATTTAGACGCATACAGCACTTTTCACTGCTACCGGATGGGCGATCAGGGAATATACGGTTAAAAAGAATGCTTGCCCGTTTTCGGCAGGGGGGCAATCGACCCGACCGCATTATGAGAACCTTACCCTACCCCCTTTTCAAGATTCATCCTGGACCTGCCTTACCGTAATCAATGTCAGCCCCATGTTGCGCAACCTTGAGAGGAGCTTGAAACGTTTCGGATTGAACAATTTCACGAGCCTGTAACACAGTATCTTCGCCAATTAAACCAAGTCCTTAAGATTTATTTAATAATTCTGTAATCACTTCATCCTGCAACAGCTATATCATGAGCACGAGGGAAATTCAGAGAGGCTCGGCGATAGATCGTATTCCAAGTTTTTGACACAGGTTCATTCCCTCAAAAATACATTTCGATCCTGGCATGAATCGCTCAGCCGGATCTATTAATTGTTTTTCTGCATAGGAGGTGGTTGATGCGTACTTCTTCTCATTTGCGGGCCTGGTATGTTTTTCCGGGCCATATCCTTATCATAGCAGCTTTAGCTGCAGTATTGTTCCTTCCGGGGGTCTTAGTTCCTGCGGGTACAGCTCAGGCTGCAAGTCTTAACTTTGTCTACCAAACAGTCTTTAACGGTGCTCAATTCGATAACGGGCTCGCTGAAGTGGTTGATGGATCTGGAAATGCCTATATCCTGGCTTATGCATATGACTCAAATAATGATGTGGAGGTGGTGAAACTGTCACCCAGCGGAAAAATTTTATTTTCTGCCTACCTGCGCGGCAGCTCTCTCGATTACGGCACCGGCCTGGCACTGGATGGCAATGGTGGGCTGTGGGTTACAGGTTATACCGATTCAGCCGATTTTCCTGTGGTCAATGCTGCCCAACCGGTCAAAGATGCCACTCGTTCGGGGTTCCTGGCGAAATTATCCACTACTGATGGGAGTATCTTATACAGCAGTTTCTTCGGGGCGAATCGAGCTGACGAATTCCATGGAATTGCCATTGATTCAACCGGTGGAATCTACCTTGTTGGCAAAACGGATTCGACCAACTTCCCCACTTTAAATCCCATACAAGCAAGCCTGAATCTTACGAACTGTTTCTGCGACGATGCTTTTGTGCTCCATCTGGCTTCTGATGCCCATACCATTCTTTTCAGCACCTACCTCGGTGGCAGTAGTGACGACCAGGGCGATAAAATTGGCCTGGATGCAGCCGGGAATATCTACATCGCTGGCATTACTAAGTCGAATGACTTTCCCACTGTCCAAGCGCTCCAGCCTACCTGGAGCGGAGATTCTGATGTCTGGGCGGCGCGGATATCAGCTGGTGGCTCTCATTTAGACTACAGTACTTACCTGGGAGGTGCGCGAACCGAAACCCTGTGGGGGTTCGCTTTAGATCCGTCAGGCAGCCTGACATTGGCCGGGACGACCAATTCTAGCAACTATCCGGTTTCACCTGGCGCCTACCAGATAACCTTTGGTGGCGGATTGTGTGGAGCGGCTGGCTTTGGCCAATATCCGTGCTACGATGGTTTTGTCACTCGCTTGAATCCGGATGGTTCAGGTCTTGCTTACAGCACCTTTCTTGGGGGTAATAACAACGATGAGGCCCATGGAATAACCATCGATAGTACTGGAAATGCTTTCGTGGTCGGTTATACCACCTCAAGCAATTTCCTCGCCTCAGGAACAGGTATATTCGTCTTGAGTCTGGATGCCAGCGGAAGCCAGACTCGCTGGAGCGGAACTATATTTTCCGCCTCTGCCAATACGAGTCAAGGGATTGCCTTAGGGCCAGATGACGATATCTTTTTCACCGGAGCCATTAATGCTCCTTCCGATCTATATGCGGTCAGGTTGAGCCAAAGCGGGAGGGCATCACCGACGCCAACGCCCACGCCTACCAACACTCCCGTACCTCAATCCGGCGGGAGCCTGCATGTGGGCGACCTGGACGGTAGTTCAAGTGGGGCGCGCACCTGGGTTGCAACTGTTGAGGTATCCGTGCATGATGCCACCCACCAACCTGTCGTTAACGTCACCGTCCGTGGAAGCTGGACCGGTGGATATTCTGGTAACGCCCAATGTGTAACTACCAGCAACGGTGCTTGCACACTGTCTACTGGAAAAATCAAACGAATATCGACCAATGTCACTTTCACGGTCAAACAGCTGACGCTTAGTGGGTATACATACGATCCATCCGCAAACCACGACCCGGACGGCGATAGCAACGGCACAGCCATCAAGATTGCCAGGCCATAACGTTGGACCCGCGCGAAGCATATTGTTATTGAAAAACTGAGAGCGAAACCCATGTAATCGCACCCACAATAATTGATCATTCAAGGGATTGAATTGAAAAGACCTTCTGGCAGCAGGAGTCGTTGAAAGACGCACACCTGACCAGAAGGTCCTTTGATTGATCCTTCGATTAATTATTCTAATGGCTATATAATTGCCTCATGGACACTAACTTCCTGCCATTTCTTTTGCGCGCAAAGCGCGCCACTTATGCTTCCTCGGATGACGCCGATCAGCTCGCCAGTGCTCAAATGCCTTCTTCTCGTCCGTCCTCGCATGATCTGGGCTACCGCGAAGGAAACCTTCTTTACCTCGATACTTACCTGGGTGGGTTTAGCTTCGCCGGTGAAGAGGCAGTCTGGCGGGCGGACATCCCGCTGTGGAGCATGAATTACTACGGCACGATGTTGGTCGAGTTAATCCCCGAAGATTTTGGACCTTTCCTCAAACGCGCCTTGCGTGAAGTTCCGCCAGATGCGCCTTATCGTGGTCCAGCCCACTTCAAGTTCGAACGCTTTGCCTATGACTGCAGATGGCAAGGAGGCATCGAATTTTTCCTTGGAGAGGAAAATATCAGTCTGGATGGCAAGGTAGTCTATAAGCTGTATTTCCACGGCGGCGCCATTCGTTAAGATTTAATCTCAAATCCCCACCAAGTAAATATTTTACTTCCGCCTGTTAGCCCTTGTCTATATATTTTATTTAATTAGGATTTTTAGGTAATTTTAGTTCAATGAAAATAAACCTTCACGATAAACTTATGCTACGTGATCTTGCCCGGAAGGTTGCAGATATAGCCTGCCTTCCCGAAATGGAAATTCGTAAAAAACGATGGATCGAACACAATTCGCTTCGTTCCAACCAACCGATGATGCTCATTTTTCCTGAAGGCGCCTGGGAAGAGCTTTTGCCACCTTCGGCATTATTCTGCGAAGATGTTCACGCCCGAGAAATTGAATGGAATCTCCGGTCGCGGATTTATACTTACAACCATTTTGAAGATGATACCGTCATAGAAGGGGAATGGATTGAAAATGCGGTCATAGGAGATACCGGATGGGGTTTAGACGATATCAAACAAGATAGCAGATCTGCGAGAGGAGCATATCGAATTGAGCCTGCCCTCAAACAATATTCCGATTTGGGGAAAATGCATTTTCCCGATTTAATTTATGATGAAGTCTCTACCCAGAAAAACCTGTCGCAGATGCATGATCTCTTCGGCGATATTTTGAATATCCGGCCAAAAGGGGTTTCTCGCATAGCATATGGGTTAACCTCACAATACATTTTTTTAAGAGGCGAGACGGCTTTATTAATGGATATGGTCGATGCGCCAGATTTTGTCCATGAGGTTATGGGCTTCTTGGTTGAGGGCCATACTCGCCTGCTCCAACAGCTCGTTGATAGCAATTTTTTGAGTTTGAACAATGACAGCACTTACCATTCATCTGGAGGAAACGGTTATTCGGACGAACTCCCAACTGCCGGTTTTGACCCTGGTCATATCCGCCCAGCCGATCTTTGGGCCAGCGCTCAATCCCAGGAGATGCAGCCAGTTTCACCAAAGATGCACCGCGAATTCGTCCAAGGATATGAAAAACAGCTACTTGAGCCTTTTGGCCTGAACGGCTATGGCTGTTGTGAAGATCTTTCCAAAAAGTTAGACGATGTACTGACCATTCCACATATTCGGAGAATTTCAATTTCGCCTTTTGCCAACGTCGACGCGTGTGCCGAAATATTGGGAAAGGATTATATTTTCTCATGGAAGCCACAACCCGCTCATCTGGTCGGTGATTTCAACCCTGAATTAATCCGGAAATACATCCGTCATACCCTGGACACTACTCAAGCAAATCATTGTGTAATGGAAATGATCCTGAAAGATACCCATACCGTTGAGCTTCATCCTGAGCGGATGGACGAATGGACCAGGATTGCCCGAGAATTAATTTGCGATTTTTCGGATTAAGACCCGGATTGAGAAAATTCGTTAAGCACTTGTGGATAATCTAATTCTATCGTAATGTTTTCTAATTTATCGAATTGTTTTTATGAGTAGAATTTTCAAACCTGTCCGAGTGGATAGGTTTGAATTGCTTCCTTTGGCAATAAAAACCTCTCCAATTGGAAGATGAAATTGAGGAGGTTTTTATTTACGATGGTAACTGCAGATAGTTGTAAATGCCGAAAACTATTCATAATCAATCGCCATATGCTTCGTGAAGAAGAGGTCAGATCTGCCTCCGGTTACAACCAGAATGAAAGATCAAAAAACAATAGCTGTATTGGCTATTGTTTGAAACGAACGGCGGATATCTACCGGGGTAATCTATAATTGAAGGGAACACCAATTCGTACAATTATTTCAACCGAGGATAGTTTGCTATAATTTAAAAATGTCGAATTCAGATATTTTAGGACATGCCATTCTCAATACTTCCATCCGCTTCATCAGCCTCGAAACGGATAACATCGACCAGGGCATCAACCAGGCACTTCAACAAATTGGCGAGTTGCTGGAGGTTGAACGGGGTGCTGTGTTCCGTTTTTCAAGCGATAAGTCCACCCTGGCGAATACACACATTTGGAACGCCGGATCTGTGCAAGCTGACTACAGCCACATCCAGAATAAACCTGTTGATTATGTTCCTTGGGCAAAGCTCATCTTGTCCAAAGGAGATGTGTTAAATCTCCCACGTGCATGCGAATACGTCGTTAGTGGGTGTGCAAACCAGGTTTCAGTACCACGTTCGCTGATCGTGATCCCCATGATCTTTCAAGGCGAAATGATCGGCTTTATCGACTTCGAATCCCTTCAGGTTGAACGAGAATGGGCTCACGAATACAACCATTATCTCCACCTCCTGGGGAATATCTTTGCCAATGCCATCAAGCGGAAACAATCCCAGCTCATCCAGGCCGGTCAACAACAGTTCCTCGAGCTGCTTGCAACCGGTGCCGATTTCTCGGAGATGCTCCATAAGCTGATCCAAATCATCGAAGAACAATGGCCGGGTATGTTGGGTCTGGTGCTTTTGTTAGACAAAGATGGAAAACATCTACACATCGGCGCGGCCGAAAGTTTGCCACAAGACTATCTGGATTCAATTGAGGGATTAGAAATCGGCCCTAATGTTGGCTCTTGTGGTACCGCCTCCTTCACCAAGAAGCGTGTCATTGTAGAAGATATTCTTACTGATCCACGCTGGGATGACCTGCGAGATCTAGCCGTCAAGTATGGCCTGGCAGCCTGTTGGTCAGAACCGATCTTATCATCTAAATCAACGGTCATTGGCACTTTCGCTATGTACTACCGGCACAGCCGAGCGCCGACCGTGGAAGAGCTGCGCACGATTGAAATAGGCGCACACCTTGCCGGAGTAGCTATCGAGCGTAAACGAGTCGACGAAGCTCTACAGGAAAGCCAACGAACATTTGCTACCCTGATCAGTAATTTACCGGGTATCGCATACCGCTGTCAAAACAACATGGATCGAACGATGGAGTTTGTCAGTGAAGGCAGCCTGGAATTAACCGGCTACCGTCCAAACGACTTTTTAAATGGCGGGGCTGTCAGTTATGGTTCCCTAATTCAAAATGACGATCGCGCGATGGTCTGGAAGGAAGTTCAGGCCGGATTATGTGAAAACCGTCCTTTCCAGGTATCGTACCGGATAAATTCAACTTCAGGCGAACATTGGGTGTGGGAACAAGGCCAGGGAGTCAAGGATTCCACTGGAAAGATTATTGCCCTGGAAGGGTTCATCACCGATATCACCGAACGGGTCATGACCCGTCAGAATTTGGAACAAATGGTCGACGAACGTACTCACGAACTTTCAACCCTTCTGGAAATATCGCACAACCTTGTCTCGATGTTGGATCTGGAACCGCTCCTTGATTTGATTTTGGATCAGCTCAAATCTGTGGTGGAATACAATGCAGCTTCAATCATGATTTTGAACCGTGATATTTTGAAAATCTTAGCATATCGAGGTCCGATCGCTCACGAAGAAGCTCTCGGAATCCAATTCAGCGTCAGCGAAGCTAAAGCCAATCAGAGCGTCGTCCAACTCCGCGAGCCGTTGATCGTCGAAGACGTTCGGGGAGATTTTATGTTTGCGAAAGCGATCAGGGAAAGCGCCAGGGATGAGTTAGAAACCACCTATAATTACCTGCGCTGTTGGATGGGTGTGCCATTAATCGTTAAAGACACAGTGGTCGGCATGTTAACCCTTGACCACCAGCAACCAGGATATTACACTCTCTCGCACGCCGAGTTAGCCATGGCATTTGCCAGCCATGCCGCCGTCGCTATCGAAAATGCGCGCCTGTATCAACAGGCTGAACAAGCCGCCATCGCCCAGGAACGAAATCGCCTGGCGCGTGATTTACACGATGCCGTTACCCAAACCTTGTTCTCAGCCAGTCTGATTGCAGAGGTTCTGCCGAAACTATGGGAAAGAAATCCTGCAATAGCTCGCCAGAAACTGGACGAACTTCGGGTGCTCACCCGTGGCGCTTTATCGGAGATGCGGACTTTACTGCTAGAGCTACGTCCGGACACACTCGCAGATGTAGACCTGGGAGATCTTTATCAACACCTGGCTAATGCTTTCACCGGTCGAACTCGTGTACCGGTTGCGTTTAGCCAGCAAGGGCAGCTTGTCCTCCCCCAAGAGGTCAAAGAAGCGTTTTACCGTGTGACCCAGGAAGCTCTCAACAATATTATCAAGCATGCCGATGCCTCCCAGGTACAAATCAGCCTCATCGCCCAGGACAACTGGGCTGAAGTCACAATCAAAGATGATGGCCGCGGTTTCGATATTTCAACATTATCGCCAGAGAACCTGGGCCTTAAGATCATGAAAGAACGTGCCAGGGCGATTACAGCCAATCTCACTATTACAAGCGCACCCGGAGCCGGCACACAAATCCATCTGCTTTGGCGGAGAAAACAGGAGACACTATGAACAATGCAGAACGCATCAAGGTAATGATTGTAGATGACCACGCTGTCGTACGCAGCGGTCTGTCTACTTTTTTGTTGATCTGCGATGACATGGAGCTCGTAGGTGAAGCGTCCAGCGGAGAACAAGCCGTCAGATTTTGCCGCGAGCTCAAACCTGACGTGGTCTTAATGGATCTGATGATGCCTGGCATGGACGGCGCCACAGCTACCCGCGAGATCCGGAAACAATGCCCGGATATCCAGGTCATCGCCCTGACCAGTTTCAAAGAACAGGAATTGGTGCAAGGCGCTTTACAGGCCGGCGCGATTGGATATTTGCTTAAAGACGTCTCAGCCGCTGAACTGGCAAACGCTATCCGTTCAGCCAACGCAGGTAAGCCAACTTTGGCTCCAGAAGCTGCGCAAGTGCTCATTCAAGCTACTCGTTCGGCTAATGAAAAAATCGGTTTCGATCTGACCGACCGTGAACGAGAGGTGCTGGCCTTAATGGTACGGGGCATGAACAACAACGAGATCGCTTCAAATCTTTTTATAAGCCGTTCAACTGCCAAGTATCACGTGAGCAGTATCTTATCTAAACTGGGGGTAGCCAGCCGTACTGAGGCGGTGGCAACCGCGCTGCAAAACAAACTGGTCTAATAGAGGGTATCTACTATCAAAAAGAAAATCTGGGTAATTCCACTCGTAGGCTTATTGATATTAAGTGGCGCAGTCCTGATGTTATCAAAATCCGGACGCTTATCCATTAACCTACCGATCCAACATAAAGATTCTTTTAATTTGGTTGCCGGCCAATGCCCATCGATGTTATCGACTTCCGGTAATATTCTGGTCGACGATAGCGGTCAACCGGTAACGCTATACGGCGTGATGCCTGCCGACCCGGCGGTTATGCGAAGCAAAGGTTATTTCAACCAGGTTTTCTTCGAAGAAATCGCCTCAAGCGGAGCAAATGTGGTTCGCATCCCAGTCCATCCTGAACGCTGGGAACACGACCCTGATTACCTCTGGCGTTATTTGGACCCACTGGTCACCTGGAACTGCCAGCAAGGAATCTACACCATCATCGATCTTCATTTCATTGGGAATATCGCTACCAGTTCTGGGTCTCAAATGCCAGATATATCTATTCACAGCAAGGATTTTTCAATCGCATTCTGGAAACAAGTCGCAGCTTAGTTCAAAGATGCACCCAGCGTCATTTTCGAGATATTCAATGAACCAGCGGATATCGCGGCTAACACCTGGCGGTCGAATGCAATCGAAATCGTTGAGATTATCCGTTCAACAGGAGCTGACCAGGTTATCATCATCGGTGGCGTGGAATATTCACGTGACCTCTCCTGGGTTCTTTCCCAACCTGTGGCCGGAGAGAACCTGGCCTATGCCGCCCATATCTATCCATCGCATAATAGATCCTCCTGGGACCATTGGTTTGGCGAAGTGTCTGAGAAATATCCGGTGTTGATGACTGAATGGGGTTGGCTGGAGACTACCAACGTAGGTGAGCAATCTTACCTTGTTGGCAGCCAGGTGACATATGGCCAACCATTACTGGATTATCTCGATAACCATGGGATTGGGTGGGTAGCCTGCTGGTATGACGACGAATGGCTGCCGGTTATGTTCACGCAGGGCTTCCAGCAAATGAACGATTATGGGATGTTTATCCAGGCTAGGCTAAAGGATCAATAGAAGAAACGTTTTTGCAGACAGGTTCCTACCCACCTGACCAGTTCATGGTCTAACTAATTGACCAGAATACAATCTCCCCAGTTCGACGGTGTGAACTGGGGGTTTTTCATTTATTCTGATAATTGAAAATATCCACTTAGCCAACCAGGAAAAAAATATGACACAATCTAACCCACACGTGATCGAAATACATGAAATAAGCAAATCCTTTGGCACCATTAAAGCACTCCAGAATGTAAGTCTTAACATACCCACTCATTCAATCTTCGGTTTCCTTGGCCCCAATGGGGCCGGAAAGACCACCCTGATGAAAATCCTGCTGGGATTGACCCACCCATCTTCCGGAAGTGCCAGGATTTTCGGCTACGACGCCGTTCATAGAAATGTCGAGATTTCGCGAGAGAATTGGTTATCTACCTCAACATCCACGCTTCATCGAATACATGACTGCCCGTGAAAACCTGCATTTTACAATCAATTTCTTCTTCAATGGCCCTCAATCTAAGATCAAAGAAAGGTGCAACGAGATGCTGGAATTGGTGGGCCTGGAGGACAAAGCGGACCGGCCGATCAAAGGTTTTTCAGGTGGCGAAAAACAACGCCTGGGGATAGCCCAGGCTCAGGTGAACTATCCAGACCTTCTCATCCTGGATGAACCGGCTTCTGCGTTGGACCCTTTAGGAAGGCATGCTGTATTGGATGTTATGGAACGATTACGCAAACACACCACGGTTTTTTATTCTACTCACATCCTTGACGACGTACAACGTGTGAGCGACACGGTTGCCATATTGAACCAGGGGCGATTGGAGGCCAGCGGACCGATCGAACAAATCCTAAATGGCCAGGAAGGGCCAGTCTATAAGTTGGCGGTTCATGGCCCGCCAGATGGACTTGGTGAACGCCTGAAATCCCTTCCCTGGGTCACCCATACGGCAGTAACCCAACACAATGGCAGCAGCTTATGGCAGGTCAATGTGAACGACGAATTGGCTGCCGAATCAGAACTCCTGCGCTATGTCCTCAAGGATCGACGCCTGACGGTGATTGAATTCAGCCGCAAGAAATGTCAATTAGAAGATGCATTCATAGAAATCGTAAAAGGAGGCATTCATGGCAGCTAATATGGAAATGCAACGGGTAAAAGAGTGGAATGGCTTGCGTGGATTTAGCAATCTTTTTCGCAAAGAAAACCGGGATTGGTGGCAGGCCCGGCTCTGGTGGATCAATGCATTGGTCTGGCCTATCATTCTTTGCGGTTTGATGGCAGAGGTATTGTTCGTCGCTGGAAACCTGGTGGGAGGCGCAGATTTTACCTCAGAGAGCGAAAGGCTTTCTTATATCACTCAAACCGGCCTGAGCGTTTTCTTTGAATTTGGTTCTACAGCATTGGCGATCGGGATAATCGTAATGACCAATGGGTTGATTGTAGGCGAGAAAAACAATGGGGTGACAGAATGGCTGCTCTCGAAACCGCTTGCTCGCCGCTCATACATATTAGCCAAGACATTAGCGAATGCTCTTGTCAGCTTCATCTTATTGATCGTAATTCCTTCCGGGATCGCTTATGCCTTGCTTTTCATTCGGGGTGGTGCATTATACCCATGGAGCCTGTTCTTATCAGCAGTAGGGATTATGACTCTCCACACGATGTTCTATCTGGCTTTGACCATTGCTTTGGGAACGTTCTTCAACAGCCGTGGCCCAATTTTGGGAATCGCTCTGGGATTTGTCCTTGGTGGAAGTATTCTGGGAAGTATTTTTAAACCCCTATTATCCGTGACCCCATGGACGCTATCACGGTCCGCCTCGTTGATCTCCAGCAATCAGTCAGTGCCAGCTGATGTATTATGGCCGCCTATGATTGCAACAGCAATCTTGACTTTCTTATTGATCATCATCGCTACAACCAAATTTACAAAAACCGATTTTTAATAAAATGGAGCTTCCAAATGAATGCCAATCATCATAGCCAAAAAAAAACCGATGGCAACAAACAACAAGACCTTGGATCCTGGATCATTTATGGGCTGCTAGCTGGAACCCTCATTGGAATCGTATTTGGAAATCTTCCAATCGGGATGGTACTAGGAATTTGCGCAGGGATTGTAATCGGAGCGATCAAAGGGGCATGATCATCGGAATATAAAAAACGACCTTTTTTTTTGCATTAACCAACGTCCTCAAAAAATAGGGGACACTCAGCCAGAGCAAATAAAAACCAGCATAACGCAATGGGGTATTGCTGGTTTTTCCCTTATATTTTGCCAAACAAATGTTACAGCCGGGCTGGTCTTACCATTCCGGCATTCATTCCCATGGGTTTCAACCGCAGGCTACATCCATGGCGATCTCAGCCCATTTGAACAACCGCTCCGGCTCATAACGTACAGTGCTGATATCTTTAAGGATGATTTCCAGCGGGCAGTGGTTCTTCTGACAGGCGGTGCGAGTCGCGATCAAATCCTCCCGGACTGCCTGGGGATCAAAGGGACTAAAAGCCAGCATCGCTGGGCTGGGCTTGCGTGAGTAGACAAAGTCGCGACCGATCTCGGCGGCTCCTCGTTCCTGGTTAACCCACGGGCTCATTGACACCTTGCGGACGTTGGGAATCATCCTGACCTGGGTCATCTTTTTGTCCAGTGGGTCGCAGCAGCCATAATAGACCAGGCCAAAACGGGCACAGATGCGACTGGCATAATCGACCTCATATTCCTGGAACATCTTAGGGGAGACCGACGAAAACATCTGGGCCAGGCCAAACATCCAGATATCTTTTGTGCGCGGCTTATTTGGATTGTATCCGGGAGCAGGCAGTTCATCGGTGAATGCCCCTGTGCAGTGGATCAGGCTCTGTGGTTGGCACAACAATCCTTGCTCTTCCAATTGGTCAAGCATGCTCAAATAACCATCAGTCATTCGCCCGACTAAACCATGCATCATTTCTGGTTGTTCCATGATCGCCAACAACGCATTTTCTATACCCATCCAGGTAGCGATCGGGTCCCACAGCGATAAATAGGGATCTGCACCCCAAGGGCGCACTTCCAACAAACCATCAAACAGCTCGTGAGCCACCTCCAATCGTCTCTTCGTCTCGGCTGGATCATGGCTGATCTGCGGAATGTGCATTTTTTCCAGGTCATCCATGGTTTGGAACTGGTTTGCATAACGATGGGCGCGCACGTCATTTTCCGGGTCGGTCATGGCGATATCTTCATGTACGTCTACACCAAACCCAGTGTTCTGGATTGCTTTGCGAACCTTGATGAACGGATCGACGACCATATCTACCGGGAAATGTTTCCACTGATAGAGAATTTTACGGAGGTCTTCCTCATAATTGCGGCATTCAGCATCGCTGCAGCGGAGGGTTAACTCATCGCCAAGAACCATTTCATTCCAGCAGACCTGGTCGATCATGACCATCGGTCGTTCTGGTTGCAGGGCATTGAGCTCACGCCATAATCTGCGCTTCTCTTCCTGGATAGGAAGGGCGGCAATCTCTGCCACCTGGGTAGCCAGCTGGCGGATGATTAAAGTATCTTCTTGGGTGATCACTAGAAATCCTTCTAAATAAGGTGGGAATGGAATGTTCTCAGGTGAAAATTAATATTATCAACAGATTCGTGGATTGAGTATAACATCAAGTCAGGCAGGATTTCTAATTTTAATGCATTTTACGCGATTTGTTTGCCAGCAGGAAAATTTATTTTTCTGACAAAATTCCCCATCCTCCCAGGGCAACCAAATTGACAGGTATCTTTCATCCTTGGGGTGCCGTTTTTTTCACCAATTTTTGCCAATCTCGGGTGAGGTCAAAAAATGGCAGCCATTTTCCAAGACCAATCCGATCAGGTAGTTCAAACCTCTTCTGGCTCTTGCATGGAACAACCAGAAAACCCTAGCGATAGGAGACATCTCCAACAGATTTGTGACTGCTGATAATTATTTCCGGCAAATCAACCTCTCCAATAATCAGCCCGTCGACCTGTTCATCCTTCAACATTGCTTGGTAATCCATAATCAACCCGGATTGTTCGCCTGGGTAGCTTAGTAATCCTTGCCAGACACGATAATATATCATGGAGGGTTTTCTAAAAGCCACGAGAATAATTGCTGATCGATTGAATCACCCCCTGATAACATTCGAGGGTGTAGCTCTTGCGCGGCCTATCGACTGAAAGGCATGAACCACATCGATTGAAGAATCAAATACCACTTTCTGCTGGTCAGGCAGCGCGATTACCCCAGATTTGATCAATTCGGTTCGGACGTGGTCGTCGAGATCCGCCCACACCAGATAAATTCCTTTCGCAGACAGCATTCCTGAAATTTTCCGCAATGTAGCAGCTGCCGTATAGTCGACATCGTCGATAGCGATGGCATCAATGCAGAACCAGGAAATTTGCGGTGAAGCACCGTCAACAAGATCGAGCACTTCCTGAGTCAGAAATTCAGAATTGGCATAATACATACTATGGTGAAAGCGGTATATCATTAACCCTGATACAACCTGGGCACAACTTTTTACAGGAGTGATACGTAGGTTTCCAGTAGAGTTGATCATTAGTAAAGAATTACGCGGTTTATAGCCATGGCGGGTATGGATGAAGAGAGAGAGTAAGATTGCCAGTAAGATGCCCTGCTCCACTCCGATAAAAACAACGGCAGCGGCAGTGAATATTGCCACCCAAAACTCGTACGGCCTTTCGGCTTTAATTCGCAGCATGCCCTTGATATCGATCAGCTCCACACCGATCATGAATACCACCGCCGAAAGAACGACGGTCGGCATGTAAGCCATTGGACCGGTAAGAAAGAGCAGGACGAACAAGACAATCAAGGCCGTTGTAAGCTGAGCCAGTTGGCTGCGCCCTCCAGCGCTGTCGACCATTTGGGTTTTGGTCGGGCTGCCATTGACGACAAAAGTACCCGAAAGTCCGGCTCCCAGGTTCGCCAAACCCAGGCCGACCAGGTCCAGATTTTCACTTAAATGCTCGCCGTAACGGGTAGCATAAGCCCGCGCCGTGGCAGCGCTTTGGGCAACGATGACGATAAACATCGAAATCGAAATCGGCAGGAGTTGGGTAACTAACCCCATGTTTACAGGAATTTGCGGAAGCCTTAAACCAGGTATTCCCTGTGGCGTCGATCCGAGCAGGGTCACTCCTAACTTCGAAAAATCCAGGAAATAGCTGGCAGCAATTGCTGCTGTGACAGTAATCAAAGCCCCAGGTATTTTTCGATTGATCCTCCTGGCGCCTAAAATGACCAAAACCACTACAACAGCAATGATCAGTGATAAGAGATTTAACTGGTCGAACTGGCGTACGTCTGCAATAATATTTTGAACGGTCCCGGTTCCCCCACCGGGGATACCCAGTATGCCTGAAATTTCGCCAATAGCCACCTGTATGCCAACCCCGGTCAAAAAGCCGATTAGAACGGTATGCGAAAGAAAATCAGCCAGAAAACCCAGGCGGACCAGGCGGGCCAGGATGAGTAAAAAGGCTACCATCAAGGCTAGTAACCCGGCGTAGGCCACATAATCTGCTGAAGCTGTAACCGCCAGGCCGGATAGCCCGGCTGCCATAATGGCAGCCGTAGCCGAGTTGGCTCCAACTACCAGGTGGCGCGATGAACCGAACAGGGCAAACAAAACCATGGGGATCAGGATAGTATATAGGCCGGTGACGACCGGCATTCCGGCAATTTTGGTATATCCCATCACCTCGGGAATCGCCAATGCCGCTAATGTTAAACCGCCAATGATCTCAGTCGGAACCTGATTCCTAACGACTGGGACAATTCCCTGTAAAAGCATTTTGGATTTGAATTTATTCACATCTGTAAACGCGGGCCTCGTAGGGTCGCAGCATAATTTTGCGGATCACTTTGCCTTGAGCGACCGGGTAATTAGCGATCATCAATTCCTGCCTGGCGTAACCCCAGTCTTCTGGCCATTCGAATAATACCTGCTCTCCGCTGAAATTTAATATGACTAAAAGGCTTTCATTTTCAAGATTGCGGGTAAAGGCGTAGATCTGTTGGTGATCTGGTAAGATCAAGTCGTACGACCCATACACTACCGCAGGAACCGATTTCCGCAGCTTGATGAGCTTCTGATAATAATGAAAGACTGAATTGGGGTCACGCAATGCATCTGCGGTATTAATCTCCGGATAGTTAGGATTGACCTTTAGCCAGGGAGTCCCACTGGTGAACCCAGCCTGTGGGCTGCTGTTCCACTGCATGGGTGTGCGTGCATTATCCCGGCTGCGAGCATGAATGAGGCGTAATGCATCTCGGGGGTCAGACCCTCTTTCGTCGACGAGCTCATGGTAAATATTTAATGTCTCGACGTCGTTATAATCATTGATTGACTCAAAGGCGACATTGGTCATGCCTATTTCTTCACCCTGGTAAATGTAAGGTGTACCTTGAAGCATATGAAGGAAAGTGGCCAGCATCTTGGCGGATTCCAGGCGATAACGCCCATCGTCCCCAAAACGAGAGACCTGCCTGGCCTGGTCATGGTTATTGAGGTAATTGCTATTCCACCCCTTTCCTGCCAGGTCTTTCTGCCAGCGAGTCATTACGTTTTTCAAATCAGCTAATCTTAAGCGAATCCAATTTCCGCCGGTCACCGTCCAGGTCCATGTGCTCGAACTGGAAGACCATGTTAAGGTAACCATCCTTTTCACTGGTAATGGCAATCGCGTCCTGGGTAGTCACGAAAGGGGTTTCACCAACCGTGAGCAGATCGTAACGATCCAGCACACTTTCCTTCATCTCTCCCAAAAACTCTAGCAAACGAGGACCATTGATGACAAGTTTATCTGGGGCCTGATAGCGGCCTGATCCGGTCACTTCCGCATCCGGCAAGCCAGGCACCTTTGATATCATGTTGATCACGTCCATGCGAAAACCATCGACACCCTTTTTCAGCCACCAGTCCATCATGGAATAGACCTCGTGCCGGACATTTGGGTTTTCCCAATTCAGGTCGGGTTGATTTGGAGTGAAGAGATGCAAATAATATTCACCCGTCAATTGGTCGAAATCCCAGGCTGAACCGCCAAAAAACGATTCCCAGTTATTCGGCTCTCCCCCATTCTTTCCCGATTTCCAAATGTAGTATTCACGGTAAGGACTGGTTTTTGATTTCCGGGCTGAAACGAACCAGGGGTGCTCGTCAGAAGTATGGTTGACGACCAGATCCATCACCAACTTAATTCCGCGCCGATGCAAACCAGCCAGCAAAGCATCAAAATCCTCCAGGGTACCAAACTCTGCCATGATTTCATGATAATTACTGATATCGTAGCCATTATCTGCATTGGGTGAACTGTAAATGGGCGACAGCCAGATTACATCTACCCCCAGGTCCTTCAGATAATCCAATTTCTGGATGATGCCATTCAAATCTCCGATGCCATCGCCATTACTATCATAAAAACTACGCGGATAGATTTGATAAACAACGCTTTCTTTCCACCACTTCTTGTGTGTCACTTCAACCATGATTAACCTCTACTGATGACTGATTAAAAAATATATTACACCTAAGGCTGCAGATCACACTGCGCCAGTGAGCTTACCAAGATACCATTTTCGATCCTTAATCAACAATCCTACTGGAATCAAGTTAATGACCAGGACAATTAAATCAATCCAGCCAAAATCATCAAAGAAGGCCAACAGAGAAGTGATGATTAAGGCTGTGATCGTCAGGTAGTAAGCATTGCGGTTTTGTTTTCCGAGAAAATAAAACAATCCTGATAGGATAATTGCTAAGCTTAATGCACCCGCTGTCAAAAAAGCCTTATACAGGGATTGGTCGGGGATAGCAGGATGAGAATCAATGGCTATGAGGATACCCAATCCAAACCAGATAATGATATTGAGAAGGATGAACAATCGTGTAATGGATCTCGAAAATGATCGATTGGCCATGGAAAACCTCCTCAATTTTTATCGCAAAATCTAAGGCGGGTACCGGCCTGCCTGGCTTAGAGACGTTCCCCAATAATCATTTTCAAACAGCCTTCAAACCTGGCCTGTCCAGCCCACCACTCAATTGTAATATACATGTGGATCAGGAAACAGAACTAACGGGCTGATTAATCCAGGAACCAGAACGAAAGTAAAAAACAACAGCTCATCCCATTGGCGCTGTAATTCTTGATTGTCATCAGGGTAACATGAGAAACAGAAGCGAGGAGGATTTCAGGTTTGGAGACTGACTTTTGTCTGGTTAGAAGGTAAATTGAAAGACATCCAAACCAATCTAGACCACACGGTTGTTGATGAATTATGGTCGATTGATGAAGCCATCTTGTAGTTCGGAATCGCGTAGAACAGGATGCGCCGTTATCGATGGTACACATGGGAACGGATTGTACCAACATTGATCGCCATGGGTGGGTATATAGAATGTAAAATCGCCGATCGATTGGATTGCAGTTGGCGCCTGTGGATAGTCAGCAGGTAAAATGAGTTGTGACTTCCAATCAGAAGTTTTTACTAAATTGTAGATACTGATCCCCTGGTACAGAACGAGCCCAGCCACAATTCCATAAAGTAATAATCGTCGGATTTTGCCGGTTTGTCCCAGCAGCCATGCGAGCAGCGGCGCAAACGCCAGACCGATAAAGACCCCGATAAAACCGTACCCGAAGCGGATGGAGGGGGCTTCGATAAACCAATAAATCAGTCCACCCAGGGCTGTAGCATAAATTACAAGGTAACCTACCAGTGACTCCAGCTCATACCTTTTACGGAAAACGGTGACAGCCGCAGTTCCCAGAAAGGCAACCAAACCCACAACGCTAATCCATATCAGTTGGATATCTGCCGGGTTCTGTTTCTGATACCAGATCGGGAGCCACGTGGACAAAGGTGCTGATAAAGCGGAAGGTTCGTTGGCGGAAACCCGCGCCCAGGTTTTGATAATGGTATCGGTATTTTTGGCTTGATTCAACGGAATTTTCCAGGGTGCTTGTAATAGATCGATTTCAGGCACAGGGTAAACCAGGTAACCTGACAGAATGACATTCCGCCCAACCCAGGGAGCAAATAATAGCAAAGCCAAACCACCTTGGATTGCCAACGATCGAAATTTAATCCTTCTTATGGAGACGGCCAGGAAGTATATGGGTAAAAACACCACCGGAACGACAGACAATTTGATCGTCAGGACATACACCGAAAGAATGATCATCGCCAACGTACGGCTATCGAAAATGCGCGCTTCACCGTGCTCGATTTTCTCGACACTCAATAAGAAAATGACCCACACCAAAAGCGCCGCAGGCATATCCGTGCCAGGGGACGAAAATTCCAGGGGGAAGATACGCCGGATCAGGAATAACGCCACGATGGCAATTACGCTACTCAGGTGGATTGGCCCATCCCAAAGGTGATCAAATTTGGTTACCAGATAAGCGGCAGTGATTACTACCAGAAAAGCTCCCAAAGCGTGAAATGATTGAATTCCTAAGAATTCAAAACTAAACAATGCATTGACCAGCAACCAACTGGAATTAAAAGCCAGCCGGTCCTGAAGCAAACCCAAACCGGGCACAACCGGGAAGGACTCGATCCAATGGATTGCCTGGGCATGGTAAAGACCGGTATCATAGTTTTGAGGTACCTGGGCTGATTTAGCCAGAACAACCAAAAATATCGCACTGAATAGGATGACCGACCCGAGATTAACCCGGCGTAAATTTTTCCATTTTTCTTGGAAGAACCAGGCTAATGTCTTATGGCGGAAAACTGCCAGCCCCAGGCCTACGCCAAGCAAGATCAAGTTCGAAACCAGGCCGGTTTTGATCACCAGCGAAAGTAAACTCGTAGCTCCCGTAAGCATTGCGAGGCCCAGTAAAACCACAATCGGCCAGGAAATCTGTGAATGGCGTTTCGAAGATTGCAACTCGAAACGCCATTCGATTAAAAAAGCACCGTAAATCGTTGAAAGACCGAAAATATAGAACCAGCTGATCAGATTTGCTAGCATTTTTCAGTTATTTTTCGTAAACACTTCTTGCGTTATGGGGAACATAGAACTCGCAGGTCTTAATTTCCACGCACAAGGTTTACCTGCTTTCCAGGCCTCAGCGACCCATTTTTACGACCCAGTCAATGAGCTGGATCCGCAGGCAGCTCACTTCTTTTCCAAATGAGTTTTCAATAATGATTTGACCACTAAAATTATAAACCCGTGTGTTAAAATATCATGCAGGAGAATTAAGTCAATGAGCAAACAATACCATCAGATCCAAGCCATCCAACACGGAATCATCGTCTCCTGCCAGGCACCTCCCGAAAGCCCGTTAAATGCTCCCCACATGATTGCTGCTCTAGCCAGGACCGCTGAGATGGGCGGCGCTATTGGATTTAGGGTAGATCGCCCGGAAAACGTAGCCGCGGTCAGAGCGGCCAGTGCTCTCCCAATTATCGGAATTTATAAGATCCACTCTCCAGGTTCTGACATATATATCACCCCCACTTATGCCTCAGCCGAAGCGGTGGTCAAAGCCGGCGCTAATCTGGTGGCGATCGATGCCACCGGCCGCCCCCGTGCCAGTGGTGAAACATTTGCAGAGATCGTCAGATCTGTCCATGAAAATCTGGATATTCCCATAATGGCAGATGTAGGAACAACCGAACAAGGATTGCGAGCCCTGGATGATGGCGCAGACGTCATCGCCACCACGATGGCTACTTCTGATCCTTATGGCAAACCAGAAGATGGCCCCGCAATCCATATCGTCGCAGATTTGGTAAAAATCTGCGACCGCCCTATCATCGTCGAAGGCCAGGTCTGGACGGTCGAAAATGTACGGATGTGTTTTGAAGCCGGAGCGTATGCAGTGGTCATCGGCTCAGCGATCACAGCCCCTCAGTTAATCACCCGCCGCTTCGTAGGGGCAATTCCCTCATAATTATCATTGTCAATATATACCAATTAATCCAAATGCCATTTTGTTATCCATAACCTATAATGTAATTACATAACGGTAGATACATTACTGGTAATCAGTTTGCATGGTTTATTATCGATAGGCTGCTTATAGTGTGAGTTTGTAACATGCAAACCGGGTCAATTTATTGGTTTTACGCCTGATCTTAGGAAAGGCGAATCTCGGTGAGGTACCAGCGAAACCGGCCATATGATGACCGGTTTTTGCTCTTAAATACCCCTGTTATTCTTCAAAATACTGATGTGTTGATTATCTGCTTATGGGTTCATTTTTTAGTGATTGCATTTCAAAGAATCGAGGACTAAGTAAATTTATATTTCACAGATTTTTCAACTTGAGAAACACCGCCAGGAAGACAATGTATTTCACCAACCCCGCTGAAATAACGCCGACGGTCTTCTTCCCTGCCTGGAAGAAGACCGTCAACGAAATTTATTCAAACAAACCTGGTAAATTTCTCCATTAAATCTGGCGCTTTAATCGTAGATCTAGGGGTGTGAATAATAAATTCCTGGTAGATAAATTTTTATATTGCCTATACCAGTCGGGCTTTTTTTGTTGACGATCGAATAGATAGTTCCGCCTGCACTGGCATATAATGCCCCCTGTGACCCTATAGCCGCGTCGGTTAAGCCAGTTGCCCCCATCTTTAATTTCCAAACAAGCGATCCATTTGAAGAAATAGCATAAATGGTGCCATCTTCAGAACCACTAAAAATTGTTCCGTTTTGGCTGATGACCGGTGAGCTGACGCTAACACCAATTTTAAAAGTCCATTTGCGAGAACCTTTAAGAGAATAAGCATTCAACCTGCCGTTTGAACTGCCCACGTAGACTGTGCCGTCCACACCTAGTGCAGGTGAACTGATCGTCCCACCGATCAAAGCCGTCCACTTTTCTATTCCGGCCGCCGAGATGGCATAGAGGCGTCCATCTCCAGATCCAATAAAGACGGTTCCATCAGAATAAATAGATGGAGATGTCGTCAAAGACCCGCTGGTCTGGTAGGTCCAACGCAGTGATCCACTTGAATCGAGAGCATACAATTTGCCATTGGCCGCTCCAAAAAATATTCCGTCATTGGCAATTGCCGGTGATGACCTGATAGTACTGCCAGTAGCATATGCCCATTTAAGGATTCCGGATTGCGTCAAGGCGTAAAGCTTCCCATCGTTCGATGGTATATAAAGCGTTCCATCAGAAGCAATATTTGGCGATGCTGTGATCGGACCACCAGTCTGATAGGTCCATTTGAGCGCTCCTTGGGTCGTCACGCTGTACACCTTACCATCACCCGATCCGAAATACAGCGTATTGCCAGACGTCAAAAGCGGTGAAGTCACCACGCCGTTAGTTGAAAATGCCCATAATTTTTCACCTTTGGAAGAAAGAGAGACCAGAGATGAATTTACCCCAAGGTAAAGATTATCTGACGAATCGAGAACTGGCGCTGAGATTTTGATTGCCCCGCTGGTATACGACCAATTCTTAACCGGCTGGCTGGGTCCATTGTATGAACTGCGCGCATCGTTGGTTGTATTATCTCTCAGCATCGGCCACCCGCTATCAGCTGTGGTGCAGTTGGCGCATTGAGAAGGTGCTATAGTTGCAGTGGGTTGGCTGGTCGGCAGAGAACTCGTCACGGTTATTGTGGGCGGCAGGATGGGGAGAGTGGGAGTGATGGTAAATGTTGGTTGGCTTGTTGCAGGAATTTCAGTGGCAGTTGCCGTAGGTTGGGGGAATGGAGGATTTTGAGTTACGGTCATTGTCGGCGCGGGTGTTGCGGAAGGCTGAGCAGTAGCAGTCGGCGGGATACTGGTTGCCGTCGGAGGATTACTGGTGGCAGTTGCCGGAATCGCAGTATTGGTGAAGGTTGGGACCGAAGTAGGCGTATTCGTCGGCAATGACGTTGGTGTATTTGTCGGGATCGAAGTAGGCGTATTAGTCGGCAGTGGTGTCGAAGTATTCGTTGGGTTTAAAGTGGCCGTTGGTGCAACGGTGAAGACATATTCATATGGACCAATGTCATACCCATTCCCTTCCGGACGAAGATGATTGTCGTAATCGATAGTAACCGGCAGCTCAATACCTGAATCGATGAGGGGTGAATTATTCGATTGGTGGAAATTGCCGCTGCTGGGATCAATGAATTGGGGATTCACGTTCCACTCGTTGTGGGGAGGGGGCGGATTTGCACATACCCAATCCCCTACTCTGAAACAATCAGCATTAGAACCATCACTATTGTAGGCCAGGTTATAGTCTACTTGCGTTCCAGTGGTATCGCCGATTGCAATGATCGTCTGGTATGGTTGGTTATAGAAAATGTTATTTTTAGCTATAGAATACGGAGCCCTAAGAACAATTCCGATCGGATTACCCTGTGAGCCAAACGACATATCATTAATCCAAAGGTTGTTATAAATGAATAAATGATTGGTCGTGCTGGAACTGTTAATTCCCCCAAAAGCTTTAATTATATTATTCTGAATTGTAAGGTTGTTCGCGCCACCATCGAGCGTAAAGGCATACATTCCTTTGTTTAAATTTGTGCAAGAATTCTGTGCAAAAACAATATTTGAAGCGGTCTCATAACTTGCCCCGTCCGACCATGTTTGGAAGCAATCAATATGTGGGGTAATATTCTCGGAATTAAATACGATGTCATGAATATTATTCCCTTTGAAAATATGCCCTTGTCCAAAAAAACGGATGCCATCCGCATCCAATCCGCTAACCCCCGGATAATTTGGACAAGCCAGATGATTCGGATTATCCGAAGCATTATTTTCAACGGCAGTTAATGTTGGGTGGCATTGAACGGTGGAACTAATATCGTTATTTTCAATGGTATTGTTGCGACCACTTACATCAATTCCAATCAATTCATTGTGAAAAAGCCGGTTATTCCTAATAATATTGTTGCTAGAAATTGTAGGTTGGCTTGTAGACCCAAAAATCATGATGCCAATTAATGCAGCATCATGAATATAATTGTTCTCAATATTGTTATTACTACCTTTAATATAAATACCAGCGCCTAAAGATCGATTCCAGCGTTGATATTCGGTGAAGGCAATCTCAAACCCTTGGATATTAATGAAGCTTGCTTGAATGTTGAAGCCTTTCATGACAACTTTGCCACTAGCCTGATAAGTTATCGGTTTTCCTGAACTACCAGATAAGGAGATATTCACACGCTGATTTGTGTAAGTTCCAGCTTGCACGATCAGTGTATCACCTGCCAGCATTGCATTCGCTGCTTTTTGGATTGTCTTCCAAGGTTGGCTGAGGGTGCCGGGGTTGGAATCGGAACCAGCCAGGCTCACGTAATAGGTGTTTCCCCCACTGGTATCGGCCAGGGTGAGGTAGTTTGGGCTGAAAAAAGTCGATAAAATAACAGCAAATATTAATCCTACTTTTATGGCATAACTAAACTTCGACTTTGTATAATGGTGTGGCTGGTTTGAGGTGTTCAACATGACTGCTCCCGTGTATTTCAAACCCAGCAGAGGAGGCAGGCATTGCTACATATTTAACAAAAAACCTGGTTGCCAAACACACCAGATTACACAATAGAATATATTGCTTAGGCGGTTCGGCGATCGTGCGGGTTTCCCGTTTAGATCCGTAACTTTGCGTCGCTGCCTTTCGACAGGTTTGCCATTTCTGTGCGGTTTTATATCAAATTTATAGTAGCATAGAAAATCGTAAAGAGACCTTACAGAAACGTAAGCTCTTTTCTTAGCCTCATTTCATGGTTCTCAAAATATTCCACAGAAAGAAATGTGTTACTTTTGGATAATTACAGAGAGAAAGCGAAGATAACGATTCTCTCTTCGTACCCCCATTACCCGGATTTCAAATTTCTTACCGACAAATCGATAACTGAGTCACGTTCAACCATGGAGGTATGGATGGTCAAAGTCATACGGGCCGATTCGGGATTATCCATACGTAAAGAAAGTAAATGGACTGCAGCCCGTCCCATAGCCAGCGTGTCTACCTGCATGGTTGTCAGGGCAGGTTGGGTGAGCGAAGCGATATATGTGTCGTCGTAACCGATGACTGAAATATCTTCTGGCACGCGCCTGCCCAGGCGTTGGGCAGCCCGGACAGCAGCGCTGCCAACGTTATCGTTGATACAAAACAAAGCAGTCAGTTCGGGGTGGTCTTTCAATAACGCCGATATTTCATCCAGGCCATTGGTCTTGCTGATGTTGAAATTGGCTGTGCTGGTGTTGCGGATGCCGTTGTCCTTCATTGCTCTAAAATAGCCATTACGGCGTTCTTTTAAACTCGGATAACTGCTATTATCGCCGCCGGCCAGGGCGATATTTCGATGGCCGTTGAGGATCAGGTGTTCAACAGCCTGGTAAGAAGCCTGGAAATTATCAGAAATGACCGTATCGAAGCAGCTATTGTTAGAGTAACCGTCGACCAAAACGATGGGTATCGTATATTTCCCCGAAATGGTGTCAATGGTTTCGTCGACGAAGGTACCAACCATCAATATGCCATCCACGATATTATTTTCAAGCAGCGTCGGGATTTCAAGGGGCCGGTTTTTTTCGTCGACTGGTAAGGCAGCGAATAAGAGATTAATTGAATTACGGCGGCAGACCTCTTCAATCCCCATGATGACTTTTGAATAGAAGGGATTGGCATGAGGTGGGAGCTCTGGCTCAGTCTTGACGACCATCCCTATCGTCGTCAGGGCTGAACTGGTACCGGTTCCAGTCGCCGTTTTTAGGGGATATTCAAGTTCTTCGGCGACTTTGATCACGCGGCTGCGAGTCTCTTGAGACACACCAGGCCTGTTATTCAAAACGAGAGAAACAGTCGAAGGAGAAACGCCAGTTAATTGGGCTATATCACTGATTTTTACTTTAGGCTTCATCTTTCCCTCGTCCGATTCTGTATAAACACTTGATTATTGAATTAATATTTCAATATGTTAACATGGATTAAGTGTTTGTCAAGCAGCTTTTATCATCTTGGGCAACCCCCTTTGAATCATTTAAAGATGTAATCTGATCGTGGTTCATGTATTTGACGCGCCTAAAGAAAAACATCCCAAATGACCAAATAATTGTAACGAGTTTTCAAAAAATGTGTCAAAATACTTGACTCAATCGCAAATAATTTATATAATTATTTTGATTTTGAGAGTGCTCCCATTTATTAAATATTTTAGTCCATTTTGATAAAATTTTCACCAATTTTGGTCCGTGCAACAAGCAATTTTCGTGAAAAATCGACATCGACACAAGAAATTCTAAAATTTTTTTTGTAGATTTACGGGAGCGCTCCCAATAAATACCGATGACTACTCTTGAAAAGATCGCCTCTCTAGCAAAAGTTTCTCGTTCCACGGTTTCGCGTGTGATTAATGATGACCCGAACGTCAGTGAAAAAACGCGAATTCGGGTCAAGCAGGTGATCGATCAGATAAATTACCAACCGAATATGATCGCCCGTAGTCTGGCCGGGGGACGAACGGGAGTTATCGGATTGATGGTTCCGATGAGAGTGGCAACTCTTTTTGACGATCCCTTCTTCTCGATCGTCATTCAGGGAGTTTGTGCCGCCTGTAATAAACTCAATCGGTACGTTATGCTTTGGTTAGGCGAACCCGAATATGAGCGCCGGACAATCCGCCAATTATTGCAGAGTCACATCATTGACGGCGCAATCATCGCATCGATGTTGATTGACGACCCTTTGCTAGAAGCATTGATTGAAGGAGAACTGCCTTTTATTCTCGTTGGGCGTTTTCCCGAAAACCCGGATGTTTCCTACGTCGACGTCGACAATCACAACGCATCCTATGAGATTGTCTCGCATCTGGTGCGATTAGGTCATCGAAGAATTGCTACGATTACTGGGCCGTTGAATATGATAGCCGGAGTTGATCGTCTGGAAGGATATCGGACCGCCTTGCGAACCTACGGATTGCCAGTAGAAGAAGAATTGATCGCAGTAGGCGATTTTACAGAACCAGGTGGGTATTTTGCCATGCAACAACTGCTGCCATGTAAACCGGAAGCTGTCTTCACGGCCAGTGACAGGATGGCAGTTGGCGCATTGCGCGCCCTGAAAGATGCAGGATTGAGAGTTCCGGAAGATATCAGTGTTGCCGGTTTTGATGATATGCCATTTGCAGCGACCGCCGATCCGCCATTAACGACGATCCGCCAACCTATTCATCGCAGCGGCGAAATTGCAGCAGAAACTTTGATCGACATGATCGACCATCCTAATAATACCCACCGCCACATCATTTTACCGACTGCACTGGTCATTCGATCATCCTGTGGACCTTCGAGAGTCCGTGAAAAAAGCACCACGAAGGAGGCATAAATAAGAAGTCCAAAAGAGATCAAAAAAGATCAGGTTAAACAATTCTAAAAATTTTATTTCACCATTCGGATAGAGAAAACAATTTCTAAGAAGGAGAAATGTTAAAATGACACAGAAAGCGATTAGTCGTCGTCAATTCTTAATCGGGTCAGCTATGACTGCTGCCGCTGCTGCACTAGCCGCGTGTGCACCCGCCGCTACGACAGCCCCAACCACCGCCCCAGCCGGACCTACGGCAACCACAGCCCAGGGCGCAACCGAACCCACCGCAACGGTCGAAGCGACCTTTGAACCCGTCTTAACATCAATTCCACGCAACCAGACCCTGTACATCAATGGCCAGCAGTGGAATCCAATCAATGGCTGGAACCCATATTCCTCCAGCATGAACAACGCCCTGGCAGTCGCACCGGGCGACAATAGCCGCGTGATCATGTTCGAGACTCCTTACCTGTTTAACATGCTCGATGGCAAACAATATCCTTTCCTGGCGGATGGACCCTGGGAATGGAACTCCGATATGACCCAGATCACCTTCAAGATCAAGACCGCTGCTAAGTGGAGCGATGGTACCCCGGTAACAGCAGATGATGTTGCTTACACCTGGGCCAGTTATGTCAAATATGGTGCAACCGCAGCAGCTAACTTTAGCGCTTACGTAGATACAGTCGTTGCAGTTGATGCGCAGACCGTTCAGGTCAATGCAAAGCTGGACGATAGCGGTAAAGCGGTCAATCCACTACAGGTTTTCTCTTACTTGAGCAATGCTTACGTCATTCAGAAAGCATGGACTCAAACCCTGGAAGCCCGCATAAGCGGTGATTCAGCTAAATTCTTAGCCGACCCTGCTGAAGACGTCGTCTATTCAGGTCCATATCACAAATTCTTCGTTGATGATACAAAGGTTATCTTCGTTCGTGACGACAACTATTGGGGTCAGGATGCTTCCATGTGGGGCAAACTGCCAATTCCCAAGTACATTGGACACGCCATGTTCAAAGATAATGACGCTGGAACAGCAGCATTCCAGGCTGGTCAGGTCGATGTGAGCCAGGAATTCATTTCCAACGTTCAGGATTTGTGGCTCAAGCAAAACCTGCCCATCTCCACCTACCTCCCCGATGCTCCATACGATATTGCTGCCAGCCTGCCGACGGCTTACTACAATATGGCTTCCTACGGCCTGGACCAGGTGGCTATCCGAAAAGCTATTGCCATCGCAGTTGACTACAATACGATCATCGCCAACGCCATGACCAACCAATCGCCGACCTTCAGCCAGGCTCCCCGTTCGCTGATGAATCCAACCCCAGGCGAGCAAGCCCTATACGACCAGGCTGCTGTTGCCGACTTGCAGTGGGTCGGCAATGACGTCGCAGGAGCCAACAAACTTCTGGATGACGCCGGCATCGCCAAAGGCTCTGACGGCTTGCGCCAATATAATGGAAAGACTTTGCACTATGTTGCAACCTGCCCCAATGGCTGGACCGACTGGATGGCTGCCATCGAAGTGGTAGCGGCTGCGGGAGCAGCAATCGGGATTGACATCACCACCAACTATCCTGAATGGAACATCTACCAAACCCAGGTTACCAACTGGCCTTTGCCCGCCACTGGCTTCGATATCTTCATGATGTACAATGATGGCGCTGGCCCGGCTGAACCCTGGAGCCGCACCAACCATTTACTTAACTCTATGTTTGCTGAAACCAAGAATAACTGGAGTGGCGACTGGGGTGGTTACAAGAATCCTGACATTGATGCATTGCTCAATGCACTCCCCGCTATGACAGATACCGCAAAGATCAAGGATGCCTACACTCAGATCACCAAGATGTATCTGACCGATGTCCCATCCTTCACCCTCATGTACCGTCCTCAATATTTCCACACGGTAAACGAGAGCGTCTGGACGAACTTCCCGCACCAGAACGATGGCACCAATCCGCCTGTTCCGCCGACCGTTATGACCGACGGATGGGGTGTAGCTGCCCTTTATAACGTCAAACTAGTTAGCGGGTAAAACCTAATCCACCAAAGAGGGGCTGTCCGGCAATGAAACTGGACAGCCTCTTTCCATATGATAACTATTTTGTTTTAGCTGACCTAATTTGTAGGTCAGCTAAAACAAAATAATGTATTATTACTAAGAACAGTTGATAAAAGAAAATCAATTGGAGGTGCTGGATTGAAAGGATACCGCAGGTATTTTCTCAACAAGCTGGTCTGGTTGCTGGTCACTTTTGTGGCTGCTTTCATCCTGAATTTTACCCTGCCTCGCTTGATGCCCGGGGACCCCATCGCAGGCATTATGGCCAAGCTTGTCGCAAACTCGTCCAACACGACTGGTATAGCAGCGATTTATAAACAATACGCTGCTCAGTTTGGTATCGATAAACCCATTTCAGATCAATTTATCCTTTATATCGGAAATGTGGCGCATGGCAATTTCGGTGTATCCTTCAGCCAATATCCCAGGCCGGTGGCAGAGGTAATTGGGGCTGCAATCTGGTGGACAATTGGCCTGCAGTTCCCGGCGATCATTGTTGGTTGGATCCTTGGCAATATCCTTGGGGTTTTAGCGGCTTATTTAAAAAAGGGATTTGACAAAATCCTCATGCCCGTCAGTCTTTTTATTGGTAATTTACCAGCATTCGGCATGGGGATCATTTTGCTGGTTCTTTTTGGGGTGGATTTGAAATGGTTTCCAGTCGCTGGTGGGTATGGGTTTGATTTGATTCCTTCTTTAACGCCAGGTTTCGTGTGGTCGGTGTTCGTCCACTACCAGCTGCCTTTCTGGTCGATCGTGTTGATCGCAATCGGTGGGCAGGCCATCGGTATGCGCTCAATGGCGATCTACGAACTGAATGCGGATTACGTCAAATATGCCCGTTTCCTGGGGATTAAAGATAGCAAAATCGTTACATATGTTTTTCGAAATGCTATGTTGCCCCAGATAACCGGCCTGGCGCTATCTATTGGCACCATGGTTGGCGGCGCTCTGGTAGCCGAAATTATCTTTAGCTATCCGGGTCTGGGAACTACATTTTTGAACAGCGTGTTGGGACAAGATTACCCCTTAATCTCAGCAGCCGCTTTGATCATTACCGTGATGGTACTGTTGGCAAATTTTGCCATCGAAATTTTATACGGTTTCATTGACCCGCGCATCAAAGCTGCGCAGGCTGATTAAGAGAGCAGCTGACATGAAAAATACATTTCGACAAGTTTTTCATTCTGGGAAGTTTGTCGTCGGTTTCATAATTTTCGCGACAATCCTGCTGATCATTTTTATCTATCCCCTGATCATAACCGGCCCTCCATTACAAATTATTGGTCAGGGCACATTCTTCCCACCGGGAATATACGTAAACGTTTATGACAGCCTGCAATCAACTACCTTTATTCTCAACCTGCCGGATGCAACCGCCAAACGCATTGCCAGTAAAATGTCCCAGGATGATCGCATCGCAATGCAGCGCTGGCTCGAGTTGGATGGGGTTCCTGCAGTAAGTATTGATATCACCAACACCATTGATCTCTTAAACCTGTGGGAGAATCATTTTAATCCTACTGTAAATGTTGAGGGGTTGACAAACGCCCAACGAAATTACTACATCAGGCTCAATAGTGCCCTTCAAGGAATATTATCGACTGAAGGTGTGACCCTTGCTACAACAAACGCTCAAACGGGAGCGCTGGAAGCAACAGGCACTGTCAACCAAACCGATTATGTGAATGTGGGGGAGGTTGCAAATGTGCAGGTACTGCCTTTGGGAACCGACAATTTCGGTCGAGATGTGCTTACTGAGCTCGTCAAGGCTGCAAGTGTTTCCTTGGAGATCGGCCTGGTTGCCGGATTAGTTGCGACAGTGATCGGCCTGACACTGGGGTTACTGGCAGGGTATATCGGCGGCTTCACGGATGACGTTATCATGTTCGTCACCAACCTCTTTACCGTAATTCCGCCCTTCGTGATGCTCATTTTGATCTCCTTCAGCATCGGCCAGGATAAACGCGGGGCTGTGACAATTGCTATTGTGATCGGATTCACTTCCTGGGTGTGGACCGCCAGGGCCGTGCGGGCGCAGGTTACTTCTTTAAGGAACCGTGACCATGTCAACCTATCGAAACTATCCGGGCACTCGATCGTCCATATTATCCTGACTGATATTCTGCCTTACGTCGCATCTTACGTCGTGATGGCGTTCATCTTACAGATTTCCTCGGCTATATTGTATGAGGCTAGCTTGTCGATTATCGGTTTAGGGCCAAGAACGACCGATGTGCCAACATTGGGTTTAATGATGAATTGGGCCATGCTCTACCAGGCCGAGCTCCTCGGAAAATGGTGGGCATACGTCCCGGTGCTTCTAACTATCGCCCTGATTACGTTTTCTATGAATTTAATGAATACCGGTCTTGACCAGGTATTCAACCCCGCTTTAAGGGACTGAGTGATTAATATGGCAAATATAATGCTGGAGGTCAAGGAACTAACAACAAAATATATCACCCGGTTTCGGGAGGATGTCTATGCGGTCGATCACGTTTCTCTCAAGATCGAAGAAGGAAAATCTCTTGGGATTGCTGGAGAATCCGGTTGTGGCAAGTCGACCCTGGCACTTAGCCTGATGGGATACTACTTTCCACCGTTGCACTATACGAGTGGAGAGATTGTCATCGATGGTCGTAATATTTCTGGGATGAAACCGGATGATATCCGCAAGTCGATCCTGGGAACTGAAATTGCTTATATTCCCCAATCTGCAATGAACGCGCTTAACCCCACCCAAAAAGTCATCAACCTGGTTGAAGATGTTATTCAAGCCCATGATACAGCAGTCACCAAGAAAGATATTTTTGAACTGGCCAGATCCAGTTTTGAGACTGTAGGGCTCCCTGTGGAAGTCCTGGAAAGATACTCGGTTGAACTTTCGGGCGGGATGAAACAGCGCACAGTGATCGCAGTATCGACCATTCTGCATCCAAAAGTTCTGATCGCCGATGAACCTTCATCGGCACTTGATGTCACTTCACAAAAGATGGTTATTAAGATGCTGCGGAACCTGATGGAAAAAGGGATCATAAAATCAATGATCTTCATCACCCATGAGCTTCCACTGCTGTATAACGTGACGGATGACATCATGGTGATGTACGCCGGGCAAATCGTGGAGAAGGGCACCGCAAAGGAAATCATTTTTGATCCTTACCATCCTTATTCTAAAGGTCTCATGGGTTCGATCATTGTGCCAGAGCAGGGCCTGCGCGATGTCAAACTGACAGCCATTCCTGGGGTACCGCCTAATCTCAAAAAGCCGCCACCTGGATGCCGTTTTGCCGACCGCTGTAAATACGTCAGCGCAGAGTGTAAGATAGCGTCTGTGAAGATGAATGAACTTGATGCTGGGCGCGCTTACCGCTGCATTCTCTTACCGGAGGAACTGAGGAGATATTATCAAAATGGCTGATGAAAAAAAACCGTGCCTGAAAGGGGTTGGCCTCACAAAGATATTTGGGGTTGGCCGCCAACGAACATTAGCTGTCGATCACGTGGATTTTGATTTTTACGAGAGCGAAATCGTCTCAATCGTGGGCGAATCTGGTAGCGGTAAGACCACCTTAGCGAAAATGCTCCTGGGATTGATAAGTACAACCGAGGGACAAATTTACTTCCTGGGTGAAAAGCGGGATATAAGCTCCCAGAAAAAGAAACAGGAATATTGGAAAAGTATTCAGGCAATCTTCCAGGATCCATATTCTTCATTTAATATTTTTAATAAGATTGATTTAGTGCTGCTGGATTGCATCAACATGCGCGGGGGGCGAAAACTGCCGAATGAGGAAAAAGTAGCCTTAATGACCGAGGCGTGCAGCTTTGTTAATTTAAAGTTTGCAGAATTGACCAATAAGTACCCCTTTGAGCTTTCAGGCGGGCAGATGCAGCGTTTAATGATTGCCCGAATATTTCTTCTGAAACCTAAGATCTTATTGGCGGATGAGCCAACCTCGATGATCGATGCCAGCTCCCGCGCCACCATTCTCGATATGATGTTGAAATTACGTGATGAGACCGGGATGACTCTCATTTTCATCACCCACGATATTGGCCTAGCGTATTACCTTTCCGACAGCGTCTATATCATGGAGCACGGGAAATTTGTGGAACATGGATCTGCTGATGATGTGATCCTGCACCCGCAAGAAGCCTATACCAAACGCTTGATCAACGATGTTCCCAAAATCTACGAAGAGTGGGATCTATCAACTGTATAATGCCTCCCCAATAATCTTAATTATTCAGTAAAGGATTATATAAGGCTACCTATGAATATTTTTTCCTTATCAGGAAACTGGCAGTTTCGCCAGGTTGGAACGGACGAATGGCTGCCAGCGAATGTTCCTGGCGGTGTGCATACTGATTTATTAGCAGCAGGTCATATCCCTAATCCTTTTGTTGGCGATAACGAAAAACATGTTCAATGGGTTGCAGAAAACGATTGGGAATATCGAAGGAGTTTCCTGATTGATCCCGACCTGGCTGTAGAAGACCAGATTTTCCTCGTTTGTGATGGGCTGGATACACTTGCAACCGTGTATTTTAACGGCTCCATTCTAGGCAAGACCGATAACATGTTCCGCCAATTTCGCTGGGATGTAAAACCATTAATAAAGGCAAGCCAACTGGAGAACGAAATACTGGTGAAATTCGCTTCCCCGGTCCGTTATGTTAGCCAAAAGCAGGCGTCCCAACCTTTATTAGGAGTATCCCAGGCAATTCCTGGGGGACCTCATTTACGAAAAGCTCCCTGCCAATTTGGCTGGGACTGGGGCCCGCAGTTACCCCCAATTGGCATCTGGAAGGACCTGCGCCTGGAAGGTTACACGCAGGCCCGTATTTCAGAAACCAGAATTCATCAATACCATCAAGATGGCCAGATAACCATTGAAACCCATGTTACCGTGGAACGTTTTGGCAGTGCGCAGTTATCCATCAATACCACGATCACGGCTCCTGATGGTGAAATCTTCCATCAATCCATGCCGTTGCCCGAGGGCAGCGTTGATGCAGTCATCAAGATTGTCATAAACGATCCAAAGCTATGGTGGCCAAATGGTTATGGCAAACAGGAGCTCTATCAGGTTGATATCCACCTTTCCCAACCGGATGTCGCGGGCCGCTTGAATCTGGATCGACGCGCTTTGCAGATAGGCCTGCGGACAATCGAGCTGCGCCAGGCAAAAGACGAATGGGGCCGTTCATTTGAGTTTATCGTCAACGGCGTCCGCATATTCGCTAAAGGAAGCAATTGGATCCCAGCAAACTCGTTCCCTACCCGGGTCACCGATGAACACCTGGAAAGATTGATCCGGGCAGCGGCTGAAAGCCACCAGAACATGCTGCGGGTCTGGGGGGGTGGTTTTTACGAAGATGAACGTTTCTATGACCTGTGCGACCGCTACGGCATCCTCGTCTGGCAAGAATTCATCTTTGCCTGCAGTGCTTATCCATGGGATGAACCTGAATTCATCGAGAATTTTAAGGTCGAAGCTGTGCAAAATATCCGTAGATTGCGCCATCGCGCTTCGTTGGCGCTCTGGTGTGGCAATAATGAGATCGAATGGGGTTGGAGTGATTGGAACTGGCAACGTTCCAATATCGCGAACCTCAAGACTGCTTACGATCTCTTTTATAACCAGACCTTGCCTGGTTGGTGCTCAAAAGAAGATCCCGACCATGCATATTGGCCCAGCTCACCCTCGTCCGACACACCGAACCTGCATCCCAACAGCCAGGAGCAGGGTGACGCCCATTATTGGGACGTTTGGCACGGTCGCAAACCCTTTACCGCCTACCGCAGCCAGTTTCCACGTTTCATGAGTGAATTTGGTTTTCAAGCCCTACCCCCATTTGAGACGATCAAGACCTATGCGTCTGAAGCTGATTGGAATATGACTTCGTACGTGATGGAGCAGCACCAGAAAAATGACAGCGGTAATGGCTTGATCGTTGGCCAAATGCTGGATACATTCCGCCTACCCAAGGATTTTTCCTCCCTGAGCTACTTGAGCATGGTGCTTCAGGCTGAAGGCATCCGTTACGGCGTTGAGCATTGGCGGCGGCATATGGACCGGGTTGCCGGAACACTCTATTGGCAGCTCAACGATTGTTGGCCGGTAGCATCCTGGTCCAGCCTGGATTATTTTGGCCGTTGGAAAGCTTTGCACTATGCCGCCCGTCGTTTTTATGCCCCGCTGATGCTTTCTATTGAAGACCAATCTCCCAGACAAGAGCTCTATATTAGCAGCGACCTGGGAGAAACCTGGAAAGGGTCTATCCATTGGTCTCTTGAGACATTCAAGGGAGAGATACTAGAATCAGGTGAAGAAGAGGTTCAGGTTGCGCCACGGACGGCTGCACACATCTGCACACTTGACTTTGCCGAACAAGTTACCGATGCTCGGAGGAGAGAGCTGGTATTCGTAGCCGAATTATGGCAGGAGGGGCGGCGCCTGAATATTAAAAGTAGCTACTTTCGCCCCAACCAAGCATCTGTCGTTGGCCCCACCGGAAATTGCAGCAACCCTACGGATCGAAAATCGCTGCTTGTGGATTGAATTTTCGACCCATTCTTTTGCCAGGTTGGTGGAAAGCAAACTGGAAGGTATCGATACCGTCTTTAGCGATAATTATTTCGATCTACCAGCCAGGCGCAAAGTGGAAATCGCGTGCGAAATTCCTGAGGGATGGACATTAGACCAGGCGTATTCTGCTTTGAGGATACGATCGGTTTATGATACTTATTGAGGAGAAATTTAAAATGTCTGATATTCGAGCCATTGTCAAACAAATGACTCTGGAAGAGAAAGCTGCGCTGTGCACTGGTGCAAACAACTGGGCTACAGTTCCCCTGGACAGATTAGGTGTGCCAGTCTTTACGATGTCAGACGGCCCGCATGGGTTACGACACGTAGCTGACCCCGACCTGCTAGCAAGCCAACCCTTCCCGGCTACATGCTTCCCGACTGCTTCTACCCTGGGTTCTACCTGGAACAACGAGCTGGTCAATGCTGTTGGCCAGGCGATTGCTGAGGAATGCATCACACAAGGCGTCGATGTGATCCTCGGGCCGGGGGTGAATATGAAGCGAACGCCTTTATGCGGCCGCAATTTCGAATATTTCTCCGAAGACCCTTACCTGGCGGGTGAGATGGCTGCCAGCATCATCGAAGGGGTACAGAGCAAAGGTGTGGGTACTTCTTTGAAACACTTTGCAACCAACAACCAGGAGTACCACCGCTTTTCCGCCAGCTCCATGGTAGACGAACGCACTTTACGTGAGATTTACCTGCCGGCCTTCGAGAAGGCAGTGAAACGGGGTAAGCCTTGGACGGTGATGTGCTCCTATAATCGACTAAACGGTACTTACGCTTCGGAAAACCATCACCTATTAGTCGATATCCTCAAGAATGAGTGGGGGTTTGAAGGCCTGGTTGTCTCCGATTGGGGCGCAGTACACGACCGTGTAGCTGCCTTGAAAGGTGGCCTGGATCTGGAAATGCCTGGTCCCAGACCGGCCCGGGTGCAGGCTGTGGTGGACGCAGTGCAGGCTGGCGAGCTTGAAGAATCTATTCTGGATGAATCGGTTTTCCGAATTTTAAATATTGTATTTATGGCAGCCTCTCCCGAAAAGAAAAGCGGTTTCGACGCCAGGAGCCACCATAATCTGGCTAAACAAGCCGCTTGTGAAGGGATCGTGCTGCTCAAGAATAACGGCATCTTACCATTGAAAGCCCGCAAACATATTGCAGTCATCGGTCTGGCAGCAAAAGAACCTTATTACCAGGGTTCAGGAAGCTCGAAGGTCAATCCGATCATACTGGACAACCCCATCAGCGAGCTAAAAAGGGCAGCCGGAGAAGCCGAACTCAGCTTTTCTCAGGGGTATGTTTCAGATGAAGGTATCCAACAAGACCTTATCGACGACGCCGTCCAGATAGCTCTGGCAGCCGATGTTGCTTTGATTTATATCGGTATGGCCCAAATTGCTGATAACGAGGGCAATGACCGGCCTGGGATTGATCTGACTCCGCAGCAAGTTGCCCTGATCCAGGCTGTGGCCCACGCTCAACCTTCAACCATCGTGATTCTTAATAATGGCTCAGCGGTAGCAATGAGCGAGTGGATCGACGGCGTTGCAGCAGTGCTCGAAGGGTGGGCAAGTGGGCAAGCCAGCGGAAGCGCTATTGCCGATATCCTTTTTGGTTGGGTCAATCCTTCAGGTAAATTGAGCGAATCGTTTCCCCTCAAGCTGAACGATACTCCGGCCTATCTCAATTACCCAGGTGAGAATGATGAAGTGCGTTACGGTGAGGGAATTTTCATCGGTTATCGTTATTATGATGAAAAAGAAATTAACGTACTCTTCCCCTTTGGCTACGGACTCAGCTATACGAATTTTGCTTACAGTAATTCAAAGGTTTCCGCTCGAACCTTCCGCGATACAGATGGTTTGATGGTCTCTGTAGACGTCACAAACACCGGCGAGAGAGCTGGAAAAGAAGTCGTCCAGTTTTATGTGCATGACCACATGGCAAGTTTGGCTCGACCTCCCAAGGAACTCAAAGGTTTTGCCAAGGTTGAGCTTCAACCGGGCGAGACGAAAACTGTGACAGTCCAGCTCAACCTACGAGCTTTTGCTTTTTATCATCCAGGCTACGGCAAATGGATCACTGAAGATGGTAAATTCGACATTTTGATCGGCGCATCAGCCACCGACATTCGCTGCACTGAAAAAGTAACGCTTCAATCTACGATTAAACAACCATCTCTCCTAAACCGATTTTCAACGGTTCGTGAATGGCTGGAAGACCCTTGTGGCAAAGTTGTTTTTGATCCGATTTACGAGATGATCACCTCTCAAATGAAGGCTATGTTTGGCGCTGAAGGACATAATGAAGATGCAGCCGATACAGAAATATTGGGGCTTATGGACATGCCATTACTATCCATTTTTGAATTTTCACAGAAGGATATGCCAGCCCCGGCTGAACAGATGATAGATCTGATGCTTGAACAGGTGCATACAGCCAGTTAAAAAAACTGTTATCGAGGAATCAATGCACTACGGTTACTTCGACGATCATAATCGTGAATATGTTATTACGCAACCCGATACACCCTTACCCTGGATTAATTATCTGGGCAGTAAAGAATATTTTAGCCTCATTTCGAACACTGCCGGCGGGTATTCTTTCTACAAAGATGCCCGCTTGCGCCGCCTGACTCGTTACCGCTATAACAATGCACCCCTGGATGTGAGCGGGAGGTACATTTACATCCGGGATGATGGTCATCAGGGTTCAGAAGGTCGGCCCCAATTTTGGTCGCCCACCTGGCAGCCAACTCGACAACCACTCGAGGAATATGAGTGTCGCCACGGGATGGGGTATACCAAAATCCATTCAAAATTGAACGGGATCGCAGCGGATATCCGCTATTTTGTTCCCGTCAGTGATACCCTGGAAATATGGGAGATGACCATAGCCAACCTCCGGCCGCAAATAGCATCGCTTTCGCTTTTTGCGACTGTAGAATTCTGTCTTTGGGACGCGATGGACGATTCAACCAATTATCAACGCAACCTTTCCATCGGAGAAGTGGAAGTTGTCGATAATGTCATTTACCATAAGAGCGAGTATCGCGAACGGCGAGATCACTTTGCTTATTTCACATGTTCCGAAAAGATGGCCGGTTACGATACCCAACGCGAAGCTTTCCTTGGACCTTACCGGGGGTGGGATTCTCCCGAGGTAGTTGAATGCGGCCATTCACACAACTCTTTGGCTCATGGTTGGCAGCCAATCGGCGCTCAGCAGATCAGCGTCAACCTCCAACCTGGTGAAACCAAGACCATCATTTTTCTGCTCGGGTATCAAGAAAACCCAAAGGATGAAAAATTCGATCCACCTGATTCGCAAACCATAAATAAGAAGGCTGCCAGGCATACCATCACTCGATATCTTGACCAGGCAAATGTCCAACACGAATTTAATGCCTTAAAAGATTATTGGAATGGACTATTAAACCGCATCCAGGTCAAGACCGCGAACGTTCATACCAACCGCATGGTCAATATCTGGAACCCTTACCAGTGCATGGCCACTTTTAACATTTCGCGCTCGGCTTCATACTTTGAAAGTGGAATCGGGCGCGGCATCGGCTTCCGTGATTCAAACCAGGACCTGTTGGGTTTTGTCCACCTGGTTCCTGAACAGGCACGCCGGCGCATCCTGGATGTAGCTTCGACCCAGATGGCTTCAGGCGGAGCTTACCACCAATACCAGCCATTAACCCGGCGTGGTAATAATGATGTGGGCAGTGGATTCAACGATGACCCCCTCTGGTTAATTATTGCGGTAGCGGCGTATATCAAGGAGACCGGTGATTGGGGTATCCTCGATGAAGCAGTCCCTTATGACAACCGGCCGGGGAGCGAATCACCGCTTTACGATCATTTGAAAGTCTCCATCGAATATACGCTTCACCGCCTTGGACCTCATGGCCTGCCGCTCATCGGTAGGGCTGATTGGAATGACTGCTTGAATTTAAATTGCTTCTCGGTTGAACCCGGGCAATCCTTCCAAACAACGACGAATAAAGACGGTAAGGTTGCTGAAAGCATTTTCATTGCCGGTCTCTTCGTTTTGGCTGCCCATGAGATGGCGGCAATCGCCAAACAGAGACGGCTTTACCTACAAGTTGATGAGTTCAACTGCTCGGCAAGCGACATGGAAGAAACGGTGTGGAAAGCGGGTTGGGATGGAGAGTGGTTCTTACGCGCTTACGATGATTTTGGCCGTCCGGTCGGTTCGAAGGAATGTCTGGAGGGGCAGATATTCATCGAACCGCAGGGGATGAACGTGATGGCAGGCCTGGGGGTCACAGATGGACGAGCGCAGAAAGTGCTCGACTCGGTGGCCACCCACCTGTCCACCCCTCACGGAATCGTGCTGCTCCAGCCAGCCTTTTCTCGTTATTATTTACACCTGGGCGAAATATCTTCGTATCCTCCAGGATACAAAGAAAATGCTGGCATCTTTTGCCATACCAATCCCTGGATCATGATTGCAGAAACCAGGATTGGGAGAGGCGACCAGGCCTTCGAGTATTATATGCGCATCAACCCATCAGCCAGGGAGAACTTATCAGATGTTCACCGCTGCGAACCATATGTCTATGCGCAGATGATTGCCGGAAAGGATGCCCCGACTTTTGGCGAAGCGAAGAACTCCTGGTTGTCCGGTACGGCTGCCTGGAATTACGTTGCTATCACCCAATGGATATTGGGAATCCGTCCCGAATACAACGGCCTCGAAATTGCTCCGGTCATTCCTTCTGATTGGGATGGATTTGAAGCCATCCGTGAGTTCCGCGGCGTCCATTATGATATTCACGTAGAGAGAATTGGCCCTGGCAATAACGTCCAGCTCGAAGTAAATGGTTTGCAGATTCGAGGGACGGTCATCCCCTTACCCGCTCCAGGAATGAGGAATATTTCAGTTACTGCCAGGATAGGCGTAAGATCCTAGCAGGTCATTTGCGTATTCAAGAAACCGGCTGTAAATATCCCCCAGCCTTTCATAAAAGAATAAACTAAAAAAAGACGGGTAAATACCAAATAGTCTATGAAATTTGGATATTTTGACGATAAATTTCGCGAATACGTGATCACTAACCCGCGCACACCAGTAAAATGGATAAATTATATCGGGTCACTTCAATTTGGCGGGTTCGTTGATCATACCGGTGGGGCATTGATTTGTAAGGATGATCCCACTTTCAACCGTATTACCCGTTACATCCAACAACTCCCATCGTCCGATTTTAAAGGCGAAACCCTTTATCTAAGAATTGGTGCAGACGAAGAAAGACTGGTGTTCTCGCCTTTTTTTGTCCCAACCCTGACCCCCTATCAAAAATTTGAATGCCGGGTAGGATTGGGTTATACCCGGATCATATCCGAAATTCATAATATTCGCACCGAAGTAACAATCTTTGTGCCTGTCGATGAACTGTGTGAAATTCGTGATATTCGCATCACGAATTTAGGCGATTTACCAGTTGCTATCGACGTCATACCAGTGGTGGAATTTTCGCATCCCGATGCATTGAAGCAATTCACCAACGCTGACTGGGTTCCACAGACCATGGTTTGTCAGGCTGTCGATGATGACGATTTTAAAGTACTGGTCGAATACCCGTTTATGAACCGCGACAGCCAGATTAACTATTTCACTTCTAATTGGCCAGCAGCCTCATTTGAGACTGAAAGGAAGCGATTCCTGGGAGAAAACGAGTACGGCAGCTTCAAAATGCCTTTCAGCTTGTTAGAGCCTGAATTGAGCAGTCTACCGGCCTGGAGGGGAGATAATGTAGCCGTACTAATGCACCATGCGGGCCTGCTCAAGCCGGGCTTGAGTTTCCGCCTGATTACCCAGCTAGGTCAGGCTGCCAGCCTGGCTGTGGTTCAGTCCAGTATCGAGAGCTACCGCCGGAGCCGTGCGGTTGAGAATGCATTGGCAAAAATCGCTCGTTTCTGGGACAAGTACCTCAGTGCGTTGCAGGTCACAACGCCAGACGAGAGCATGAACACCATGCTCAACATCTACAATCCGCATCAGTGTTATATCACCCGCACCTGGTCGCGGTATCTTTCATATTACCAACCGGGCCTGGGGGCACGCGGGATCGGTATCCGCGATTCTTCTCAGGATGTAATGGCCGTTTTTGCTTCTGAACCTGATGAAAGCCGTCACTTCCTAAAAACCCTCCTTTCATTTCAAAAGCAAGATGGATCGGCAATGCACCAATTCAATCCACTGACCATGGAGGGCGACGCTGGAGATGCTCGCGAAATGGAAAATCGGCCCCATTTTTACAGCGACGATCATCTCTGGACCATCCTGGCGGTGATTGCATACCTTAAAGAGAGCGGCGATTTCGATTTCTTCAACGAGATCATCCCTTTCTATGATAAAGATCGCCGGGACAAATATCACGAACAAAGGACTCTCACGGAGCATTTGGAACGAGGCCTGTCCTTTACACGTGAGAATGTTGGCCGCCATGGCTTGCCATTACTTGGCTTTGCAGATTGGAATGACACTGTCAACCTGCCCACAGGAGCCGAATCTCTATTCACAGCCAACCTTTACGGCCTGGCTCTGCGCGAGGTGATCAATCTGTTCAAATTTGTAGGTCTCGACAAGAGGGCTGCATATTATCAAGCTGCATACGATGAGATGAAAGCGCGAGTAGAAAGCACAGCCTGGGATGGCCAATGGTATCTGCGTTATTTCGATGATAAAGGACAGCCGGTTGGTTCATCCCAGAACGAATATGGTCAGATCTACCTGAACGGCCAAACCTGGCCGGTTATTTCCGGTTTCGCCTCTGCAGAACGGGCGCGCATTGCCATGGATTCGGTTTTCACCAAACTGAATACGAAATATGGAATTAAGTTGTCTACCCCTGGCTACAATGGGTATGATCCCCAATTTGGCGGGGTGACAACCTACCCACCTGGAGCTAAAGAAAATGGAGGGATATTCGTCCATCCCAATCCATGGGCGACGATTGCCGAATCAATCCTGGGAAATGGGGGCAGAGCCTACCAGTATTATGCCCAGATCAACCCGGCGACAAAGAACGACTTGATTGAAGTATATGAATGCGAGCCCTACGTGTACGCTCAGAATATCCTCGGCGATGAACACCCACAATTTGGTCTGGCTCGAAATGCCTGGCTTACCGGCGCCGCTTCGTGGTCATACCAGGCCGGCACCCAATGGATCTTAGGCATACGTCCTGAATTTGCCGGTCTCCGTATCGACCCCTGCATTCCTGAAGACTGGGAAGGGTTCAAGGCAGTCCGCCATTTCCGCAGCAAAACGATACAAATATCGGTTCACAATCCCAATCACGTCTGTAAAGGCGTAACGCGGATGGTTGTGGATGGCCAGGTTTTTCCAGGCAATCTGGTTCCAGCCAATTTACCAGATAGCGCTCATTCAGTCGAGTTGTGGCTGGGTTGACCCATTTCCCAATAATCCTCGAAATTGCCTATTGACAACCCTTGATTCGGGTTGATAAATTATGAGTGATTAAGTAGAGCAATATTATCTTATTGGTAACATTATTCCACAACAGATTAACCGGCCTGATAGGGGCAATCCAAGCGGTTTCTGGTAATGGAGATGAATTTAATGGTTTAAACTCTTCCAAATCGGTAACCCCAAAAAATTGTAAAGGCTAGAGTAATTACACGCTAATGGGAAGGGTGCATAATTCGTGATCTGGCATTCAAACTATCTCTAGACAATTGACTATTAGTATAAATAACCCGAATTATGTTTCACGGGTTGTATTCGATTGGGATGTTGCATTTATTAGGAGGTAATATGTTCATGTGGGTAAGGAATGCAAAAAGACCCAACAGGCTGTTTGCAATTGGAAGGATCGCAGCCATGCTTGCACTGCTATTAATGGCAGCTTCTTCGAAACAAGCTTCCTGGATATTTTCAGGCCAAAATATCACAAACTGGCGCTACCAACCAGCAGAGAGTTCGATTTCTCCAACCACCGTCAGTAGCTTGGAGACCAAATTCCAGGTTCTCAAACCGGGAGGTGGTGATGTTTCTGCCACTCCTGCAGTTAATGACGGCAATATTTATTTTCCAGATTGGGCCGGAAATCTTTATAGTGTCAATGCCTCAACCAGGTCAGTTAATTGGTCAATAAAGTTGAGTGCTATCACTGGAATTCCTAATACGATCTCTCGAAATACGCCAGCAGTGCAAGGCAACTCCCTGATTCTCGGCACCTTGAATGGCGCGTGGCTGCTTTCGATCAATCGTAAAAACAGAAGTCTTCAATGGAAGACCCAGCTCAATTCCTACCCGGCGGCAGCATTAACCCAATCACCTGTAGTCTACAATAATATGATTTATGTTGGGGTTTCATCCAGCGAAGAAGCTTTTGCAACTAACCCCGCATATCCTTGCTGCACCTTCCGGGGCAGCTTCCTGGAAGTCAACCTCAATTCAGGCGCGATCATGTGGAAAACTTACACAGCTCCGGACAACGGCGGTCAGACAGGTGGCTATTCAGGTAATGCAGTCTGGGGCAGCACGGCAGCCATCGATCCCGGACGGCACCTGGTTTATATCAGTACCGGCAACAACTACACCGTCCCTGCAAGTGTCGTTGCTGATCCAACCACGATCTCACCTACCGATTACACTGACGCAATGCTTGCCCTGGATATGGCAACCGGTAAGGTTGTTTGGGCAAACTCGCTGATGGGAATCACATCGCTTGATACTTGGACTGTGGCGTGCTTTACCTCTCAACCGGGGTCTGGCAATTGTCCCAGCCCTAAAGAGCCTGATTACGATTTTGGCCAAGGGCCCATGCTGATTACCGCAACGATTAATGGCCTCTCCCGCGATCTGGTGGTCGATGGCCAGAAAAGCGGTACTTTCTGGGCAGTCGATGCTGAAACTGGTGCAGTGGTTTGGTCGACTGACACCGGTTCTGGCAGCTCCTTAGGCGGGATGGAATGGGGCTCTGCGACGGATGGTACCCGTATCTACCTGGCAAATGCTTCAGGCGGGTTCTGGGAAGCATTAGATCCTGCTAGCGGCGCGGTCATTTGGAAAACCCTTGATACCAGCCCTTATGTAGTAAATGGTGTTAAGGATATTGGGCCTGTGAGCGTTGCTAACGGGGTTGTCTATGCTGGCTCGCTTGGTGGCAGTGACGGTCTTTCTGCAACCTATCCCACGATGTTTGCCTTGGATGCAGCTACTAGGACGATCTTATGGTCGTTTGCAAGCGGCAGCTCGGTGGGTTCGGGGCCGGCTATTGCTAATGGAGTCGTTTACTGGGGTAACTGGGTACAGCAGGCTTGCCATCGGCTCTCCCGCAGGAGCAACCAGCCTGTTCGCTTTTAGCATTCCATAATCTGCATTGACTGAAACAACTTTCTGAAACAAGAGCCCCGTTTCTGTAATGGAAACGGGGCTCAATTTATATGCTAGCAAATCAAGGTCCAAATGATTTTAATTTCGTTTCTATGGATAACTTAACATCAGATATGGAGGATCAATACTTGGGATTGTCTTTTAAATTATTGAAGGCGTCTTCGATATTTCCAAATTGAAACTGATAACCTTCTTTCTGCAGTCGGGTAGGTATCACTTTTTGCCCGTTCAGGACCAGCGAACTCATCTCACCCAGCACCAATCGAAGCGCGAAAGCGGGGACCGGAATCCAATAGGGGCGATGGAAAACCCTGGCTATTGCTTTACCGAATGCAGCATTCCTGAGAGGCTGCGGCGCGGTTAGATTATAAATACCTTGGGCCGATTCATTTTCAATGAGGAACCGGATAGCTTCGACCTCGTCGTGAAGGTGGATCCACGAATACCACTGCTTACCGCTGCCTAATGGTCCGCCGGCAAACAGCTTGAATGGAAGCAATATCCTGGGCAACGCTCCACCTGCCAACGAGAGTACCAGGCCAGTTCTAATCACAATGCGTCTTATGCCAAGTGCTTCAACTGCCTGCGTAGATGATTCCCATTCTCGACAAACGTGAGATAGAAATGTCGTCCCCGATGGCGCACTTTCACCCAATTCGGTATCCCCAGGATTGCCATAATAATCAACTGCGGATGCCTGCACAAGAATCTTTGGCATGGAGCTGCTTCTAGCAGATAATTTTGTGATAGCATCAACAACCGCTTTCCCACTTGACTTTCGGCTTGAGGCTATTCGTACCCTTTGAGCTTTAGTCCAGCGTTTTTCACCAATACTTTCTCCAGCCAGATTGATAATCACCTGAGACTCAGCGGCCTGCTTTTCCCAACCATCTGCAGTGTGGCTGTCCCAATTCACCACTGAAGCGCCTTGAGGGACGCGAGAGCTCGCTGGGTTCCTGCTTAGAATGGTCACCTGGTGTCCATGTGAGAGCAAATTGGCAGTCAATGCTTTGCCGATTAATCCAGTCCCACCAGTGATTAATACATTCATTTTAGTCTCTCCCTCATTTATTTTTCAATCAGTGAGGCGGATGCGTTCAGAAACGCATCCTACGAAAAGTTCGAGATCATAATCATTCGATACGTGCGGTTTGTAATTCGATCTTCTTCAGAATTATCGAGTGACTATTAATAAGAAAAATACCATAATTCCGGTCTGTACTAAGAGGGCAACCAGACCTGCACCAGCATGCATTCCCATCCCACGTCTTATACGAAGGTCGGCGATCAAACCTACCAGGAGGAAAGCCAGCATAGCCGGGAATAAAAAAATGCCGATGGAAAATATGCCAAGGATCACAATGGGTAGTAAAATGCCGGATGCAATCCAGGGGATGGTACTGCTCAATGTTGCGAGTGAGCCTTTAAACTCAATTCGGCTGGCAACGCCAAAGATCGCCATCATGCTTATTTCGATGAAATAAAAACCCGGGATGGGCCACAGGTCATTTGGCTGCAGGGATGCAAATAAGAAAACATCTACCAGGCAAAAAACTGCGCCAATAATCGCCAGAGCCCATTCGATGAAATGAAAAAGTTTCTCGTGTTTGGAAACCAGGCTGTCGTTCATAATTTCACCTTTCGGTTGCCTAAAAATTTCTCAAGTGTGCCGATGCGCAGTTCGTCAAGCGCCAATACCATCGCCACCAGGTTATCCAAACTGTGGAAGAAAGTCTGGATGGTTTGAAGACGGTCCTGATAGAAACCAACCACTGCCAGATCATCCTTGTCCGCAATTACGGATTTGACCATTTGTAAACTGCCGTCCACAGAATGGATAGCAAGGTCGAATTCGCTTTTCTGGCGCTCGTTTAGAACACTGCGTACGATTTTCCAAAAATCGGTTTCGGCGATGTAATAATCCTTGCGTTCACCGATCTGGATGTGGCGATGAACCATTCCCAGGCGTTCCAAAGCGCGCACATTGGTGCTGACAGCCCCCTTGGTGACGTTGACTTGTTCGACCAGCTGGTCCAGGCTGACAGGATCTGGCGATAGATAAATTGCCCCAAAAATGGCCCCCATGGCCTTCGGAAAGCCCCAGAACTGGCTGATCTGGCTCATTCCCTGAATGAAGTTTTCCCTTGCGTGGTTAATCGTTGGATCCATCTATGGCCTATAATACGTTTAGTTTAAACTAAACGTATTATAGGCCATAGAGCATAATTTGTCAATAAATATTCGTGAGAAATCAAACTCTTTCTTGTAGGAGCAAGCAATTCGATGACTATCACCATCTATTAAGATGGATTCTTAGATCCAGATCGATTTCAATTTGCCTGGTCCTCAAAGCATTTTCGGCTGGATAACCCAGAGCGATATAGCAAGGGATTTCGAATTCCGGGGGGATGGACAGGATTTGTTTAAGGATTTTTCGCTCTGTTTCAAACGGGATACGGGTTACTCCGTATATCCCCTCAGACGCAGCTGCAACAAGTATGTTCTCGATGCAGCACCAGATTGAGGCAAATGGGTTTAATGCTGAAAGATCTTTGGGTTTCAGCAGCGGCTGCTGTTGGCAAAAACAAGGAAGAATCAGGCAGCCTGCTCCGTACAGCATATCATACTGCCTGGGAATTGCTTCAATGTACATCTCTCGCTGGCTCACTTCTGTTAATCCCCAACTCTTAACGATCCCAACCGCACCCTTCTTCCCCACCGGCTCGATGACCTTGTCAAGAATGGCTTTACGCTGGGTCTTATCAGGTAGCAGAACAAAATGCCAATGACGTAAATGGTTGTTAGTCGGGGCTTTAAAACCGGCAGAAATTAATTTTCGAACCAAATCTGGATCGACCATTCTGTCTTCGAAATCACGGATGGTCATCCGCGTTTCAATAGCCTCATAAACGTCCACTATCTCCCTCCCATTGTTCGTAAATTTCGATCTTTAATTATAGAGTCTATCGTGATTCTTGATGAGAGATCGTCGGAAATGTATAAATAATGATAACAAATCGTCATTGGTAGAAAATCTATCAAAATTGGTACATGCAGGTTATTGACAATTACGGTAATATATGTATTATTAATATGGATATTAAATTGCGGTTTTATTGTTCTGTTCATTTTAACAAAATTACAATGATCCCCTGGAGTAGTGAAGACACGTGATAATTTTTCGGGGAGATTTCGTGAATGAAATATTTTCTACCGGTAGTATTTACGTGTGGGCCTGTAGACGTTAGTTAATGTGCCGTGGCTTCCAAAGGAGGTTATCGTGAGGTTGAAAAAGGCTGTAATTAGTATCCCACTAATCATTTTACTGGTTTACCTTGTGGTCAATCCCGGCGACCTGGCTTATGCCAGAAGAATTCGCACCCCAAGACCCACACCTTCCCCGACCCCGACCCCGACCCAGGTGGTAGGAAATGCCTGCTCTACCAGCACCCCATCGACTGGTGGGTACACTGTAACGCTTTGTTTTACATCTCCTGCAAGTGGTTCAACTCTCAACGGCGCTCCAGGTGTGAGCTTGTCAGTCAGCACCACCGGAACTGCGCCAACCGTCCAGCGGGTCATCTTTTATTTGAATGGTGTCGATTTGCTGACAGATTTTCAAAGCCCCTATACTTTCAACCTGCCGACGACAAAGTGGCAGGATGGGGTCTATACGCTGCAGGCGACTGCATTGATGCGGGATGGGTATACCACCACCCAGGAACCGGCCATTTCGGTGACTTTTAACAATGGTATCAACCAACCGCCTGTCAACCACAACACCTTTACCCCCTCAACCGGCACAACACCACAGCCGGGAGCTCCTTTCATCGTTGCTGCCGCCGGTGATGGCGCCGATGGCGCCACAGCTGCAACCGGAGTAGCCAACCTGGTGACCTCACTAAACCCGAACCTGTTCCTTTATTTAGGAGACGTTTATGAGGATGGGACCGTATCAGAGTTTTATAACTGGTATGGTAACCAGGGATCCAATTTCAGTGCATTCGCGTCGATCACTGACCCGACCATTGGCAACCACGAATACACCGGTAGCTCTGCAGCTGGTTATTTTGATTATTGGAATAACATCCCCAACTATTACAGTTTCAATGCCGGCGGCTGGCATTTTATTAGCCTGAATTCTAATTCTTCCCGGATTGGCGTCGATCCTTCTTCAGCCCAGTACCAATGGTTATCCCAGGACCTGGCAGCTAACCCTGGCGCTTGTACGATTGTCTATTACCATCACCCACTGTACAATATCGGCCCCGAAGGCCCCACCACATCCATGGCAGCTATTTGGGCCTTGATGGCGCAGTACGGGGTCTCGATTGTCCTCAATGGGCACGACCACGATTACCAGCGCTGGGTGCCGTTAGATGCTAATGGCAATCCCAGTCCGACAGGGATCACCGAATTTGTGGCCGGCGGCGCCGGACATGGCGTGCAGACCATCATTAACTCTGACAGCCGGGTAGCATTTTCAGATGATTTGAACCCCGAGACCTTCGGTGTGCTGAAATTAGCGATTAACAGCAGCGGCGCTGGCTTCAGCTATATCAACAGCAGCGGAGTCGTCCTGGACTCCGGGGTGGTGCCCTGCGTAAATGCCGAAGCAGATACACAGGCTCCCAGTACGCCAGGAGGTTTGACGGCAACCGCTGCCAGCTCCACCCAGATAAATCTTTCCTGGAATGCCTCGACCGACAATGTCGGTGTGGCGGGTTATACCATCTATCGGGATGGGAATCCAGTCACGACAGTCTCTCATGCCACCTTATCTTATTCAGATTTCACCGGTCTGCCAAACACCACGTATAACTATACAATTGACGCATTCGACCAGGCCGGCAACAGTTCCACACAATCATCACCGGTCAGCGTCACCACGCCTGTGATGCCTCCCAGCCTGACGTTCAATGTCCAGGCGGATACTTATGTAAACGCGTCCAATCCTGGTTCAAATTATGGATCAGCTACGGTCTGGCGGGTAAACTCGTCTCCGGATATCCATTCGTATCTTAAATTTAATGTTCAGGGATTAGCCGGGTATGCTGTCACCCGGGCAACTTTATCGCTTTATACCAATACCACCTCTTCTACAATGGGAATTCAAGCCCTGGCGGTTGCCGACAATTCATGGGCTGAAAATACAATTACATATTCAAACGCCCCTACTCTCGGATCCGTAATTGGCTCATCCTTATCGTACACAGCCGGCAGTTGGGTAACAGTCGATGTGACGCCATATGTGACCGGTGAAGGAACCTACAGCTTTGGGATAACCACGGTCAATTCCTCCACCCAGAGTTTCGCCGCAAAAGAATCGGGGGCTAACGCTGCTCAATTGATTGTAGACCTTTCGGTACCTGACGACCAACCGCCCTCAACGCCATCTGGTCTGAATGCCAGCCCATCCAGTGCAACCCAGGTGGACTTGAACTGGACCGCATCGACGGATAATGTGAGTGTGGCAGGTTATGACGTATACCGGGATGGCTCACTTCTAGCCACTTTATCCGGCTCGACATTGTCATACTCAGATCCTGGCGCTCAGCCAAATACTACCTACAGCTACACTGTGGATGCTTTCGACCCGGTCGGGAATTATTCAAACCAATCGTCGCCTGCAAGTGTTACCACCCCAGATCTGCCAACAACTTTTTCGATCACTACCGAAGCCGATACATATGACAATTCTGACTTTCCAGCAAATAATTATGGATCAGCGACAGCATTACGGGTAGATAGTACACCTGCAGAAAATGGTTTTCTAAAATTTACCGTTCCAGATTTAGGAACCCACAGCATTTCCCAGGCCAGCCTGCTCGTTTACAGTAATTCGGGCTCAAACAATTCTATCAATGTTTATTCAGTAGCTGACAACACCTGGGATGAAAATGCATTGACCTATTCCAATGAACCCTCGATGGGCAGCCAATTAGGTTCATCGAACGGTGTTCCCAACGGCGATTGGGTGACAATCGACGTAACGTCATTTGTCACCGGAGCTGGCACGTATAGTTTTGGCATCACAACACCGGGATCGACTACCTTGAGTTTTGCTACCAAAGAATCCGGGACGAATGCAGCCCAACTGGTGATCAATTTGGCTGTGGTGGATACCCAACCACCATCAACACCCGGCGGTCTCACCGCATCAGCTTCGAGTGCTACCCAGGTAGACCTTTCGTGGAACGCGTCCAATGACAATGTTGGCGTTGTGGGATACACCATTTACCGCGATGGAAATGCTATCGACAGCGTTTCTGGTTCTACTCTGGCCTATTCGGATGCCAGCGTCCAACCAAATTCAACCTACAGTTATACCGTTGATGCTTTCGACCAGGCCGGCAATCATTCAAACCAATCCTCTGCGGCGAGTGTAACTACCCCGGTGATTGCAACCAGTTTAACCTTCAACGTCGAAGCAGATACCTACGTGAATGCCAGCCATCCAACTTCGAATTATGGATCGACAACGGTATTTCGTGTAGATGGATCACCGATAACAAACGGTTATCTGCGTTTCACGGTCTCTGGATTGGCAGGTCACAGCATCACCCAGGCAAAATTAATGATCTTTGCCAACTCGTCTTCTGCCATCGGAATCGATGTATCCTCTGTAGCTGATAACACCTGGGGTGAGAACTCAGTAACCTACAATACAGCCCCAGCTATGGGCAGCGTTTTAGGGTCATCTGGTAGTTTTTCGTCTGGCAGCTGGATCACGATTGACTTCACTGCTTATGTCACCGCAGAAGGTACTTTCAGCTTTGGGATCAGCACAACTGGACCTTCTACAATCAGCTTTGCGGCGAAGGAATCTGGTTCGAATGCCGCTCAACTGGTGGTTGATCTGGGGCCCTAGCATCCCCCCTGTCTCTTTCTTCCCCTTTAACATGCCTACCCAATTCTTGGCTCAGGCATGTTAAAGTCTATCTTATTTTATTGATATTCCTATTGTTAGTGACAATTGAAATTAGATAAAGAAAATCCAGGCCTATTCTGATAAGAAGATGGTGATAAATGTAATCGTTAATTATGATGGTAGTATCTATTTAGGAGCTAAAGCACTGGTAGAATTTTATTTATTATTGGTATCGACCGCGCAGATTGCAGGGTTCGTTAATCCCCGATAGCAATTTGAAGGCGTCAAGTAAACCATCTCGCTTTAGAAGTAGAAGAGTGCCATGCAAATTCAAAAAATCTTCCTGATCTTAATTCTTGCATTATTCTTAATCGGGGGATGCAGTCCTGATTCAAAAGCAAAACCAACCAGCACAACGATCGTAACCTCTAAGGGTGCTATGACTCAGCCTTACCAGGTTAACACTGAACCCACATCAGATACCTCCCAGCCGCTGGTCTCAACATCGATCGTTCCACCTATAAGCACTATTGAAATACAAGCGGCTCCGACAACGGAGTCTGACGACAAATCCAACCCGGAAGAATCCTTCCCCCTGGCTCCAAATACTCAATTTGATCCGGGTAACGGTGGGTCAGAAGAGCAAGAGAGTAGTGGTGCATTTATGCTCCACTCCAAAGGCTCGCTGGAAATCGTCAACAAGTTTTATCAATCGGCCCTTCCAAAGCAGGGATGGAAATTACGTTATATTGATGCAAACCACGGAGGTGGGGTGACCCAATATTGGGAGCAAGGTCAACTTTTTATGTCGATAGATTTGGCTTTTGATAATACCGGACTGGCTATCCAGGTCCAATGGCATCAGCTCGATTCTGAGGCCATCAAATTATTACCTAAGGACCTCCCCTTACCGGACCAGTCCGAGATTTTAGACGCCACGGACACCACCTGGGAAGTTTATATCCTTCAGGAGAGCGATGCGGTGGTGCAGTATTACCAGCGGGAGGCTGCGGTCAAGAATTGGAAGCCCGAGAGCGCCTCCGTGGCAGCGACGAAGACCTGTGAAAGCGATTGCGGTGGCAATCTTCCGAGCTTCCCGCCGGGAGTGACGCCGATGCCGACCGCTACCCCGGACCTGCGCCAATCCCAGGTGCTGGCGTACACAATGACTGATGGCAATGAGATCAGCCTGGAATTAATTCCTCACCGAGATGCAACTATCCTGAACATTACCTTTAACCCTGAAGAATGTGGAATCGGCAGGGCTACCCAAAGAGGTGCCTTTATATCCAGGGGCGACCGATATGGTCATCGCTCCAGGAATGTTACGCTTTACTGCCCCATCAGATTTAAAAACCACGGTCCAGTTTTATACCCAGGCCATGACCACTGCAGGATGGAAACCATCTGCAGGTTACAGCGTGGATACGACTGAACTATACTTTCAGGAATGGGATAAAGGAGAGGGAAGCCTTCCGGTTACATATCTCCCCCTCCGGATCTTCATCCCAATCTAGTATGGTCTCCATTCAATGTCTTCATTGCACAGCGCCATGAGATAATCAACCTGGCGGCGACAGGATGAATTTTTTCACTTTTCTACTCCGCTAGGAAATCGATTAGATGGACAGAGATGAACGCAAAATGAACCCCGAATTCTTAATCTCCGGGGTTCTTTATACAAACCTAATCAGTTGATCAGCTTAAATCCGATGAAAGGCAGATGATCATTCCTTTAGCGTGTTACAGTAAACATATCGACGATGCTGCCGTTGGAGCTGATAAACCAACCGGTGAGGGTGTTACCAGAAATGGAGAACCTGGCGTAGCCATTGCCTTTATAGGTCGTGACGATATCTGGTTGGCCGCTTGCTGGGGAGTAGAGTGGAGCTCCTCCAGTGCCAATTGTTAACTCGGGAATACCATTAACCATTGCCCGGGCGTAGTAGTGGTTGTGACCGGCAATGACCAGGGCCACGTTGTACTGCTCAAAGAGCGGTTCATAGACCGATTGAATGGTCGAGTTATTCGCGTGGCCGCCGTTAGCTGACCAACCCGGTTCGTGGATCATAATTACCTTCCACTTCTTGGTCGTGCTAGCCAGGTCATTCTTGACCCAGTTGTACTCAGCGGAGCCAGATCCATAGCTAACATACTGGTCCATCATGACCACATGCACCGGGCCGTAATCAAATGACCAGTAGCTTGCTGCTACGTAAGGTTGGGGAAAATAACGCTCGAAGAGCGATCCAGAGCCCTCGTGGTTGCCCATTACTGGCAAATAGGATAGATTGGCCAGCTCGGTGCGGATGTTTGTAAACGAGGAGCTGAACATCTCACTCGTCCATGTGCTGTCAGTGTCACCATTGGAGACTAAATCGCCGCACACTAAATTAAAGGTCTGGTAGGAAGGATCGCTTTGGAAAAGCTGGTCCACCTGTCCCGCCACAGAATTTTGGATGCTAGGGTTCGAACGGTTATCGCCGTAACTCACAAAGTTGACGGAAGTTGCCGCAGCGGAAGGGGCAGTCATGAAAGAGCCAGCCGAATACTGGTTACCTATAACCACCCGATAGTAATATTTCGTGCCGGGGTTCAAGCCGGTTATGGTATAAGCGTACAGGTGATTGGTGGTGTCATAAGCATTGATAGTGGGGCTGCTGGAACCGTAGTTTGTACTGGGTCCCCATTCGACTCTGAAACTGGTATTGGCGGTCCATTGCCAGAAGAGCTTCATCTGGGTATTGCTACCGGGGTAGAGCAGGTCAGGTCCTTTAGTCAGGGTGACTAGGGTTAAGTTCGATGAGGGAGTGTTGGTTGGTGCTGGTTGAGTAGGTATTATAGTTGCCGTTGGCGTAGGTAGTAGAGTGGGACTAGGTGATTTGGTAGCCGTAGTGGTAGGCGCTGGTGGACTAGTTTTGGTTGCGGTAGGTGCCGGTGGATTAGTCTTGGTAGCGGTTGGCGCGGGTTGAGTAGTGATAGGTTGGGGTGTAGGCGAACCTGCGGCATTACTACCATGGCAATTAACTGTGCCTTGATCCAGGATAGAGCCATCATTGGCGTCATACAAAGTGTAATCAGCCGAGGTTGCGTGCAGCACAAATTGGATTACGCCAATTGCATGACCTGCGCCTCCAGGGAATGTATCCATGTATACAGCAGATGCAGCCTGAGCGATTGAAGCTTGCGAACCACTGCGTCCATCTTGCCCGCCAATGCCAGCGACAAAGGTTGTAATTCCATTGGCGTCATCTCTAACGCCTTTGGGGTTGATCGGCCAGAACCGCTGGTAGTCGTGGTCGTGACCGTTGACCTGGATGTCAACACCGGCGTCATATTCTGCCTGATTTAATGGAATCAGAGCCGGTTGAGTCACCGTGTGCTGCTCCAGAGGAGTAGGTTGGCACGTGCCAGTAAACAAGCTGGCAGGTCGAACCTGAGTGAGCGGCCAGGTCGGATTTCAAGAAGCTCAAAGTTGCCGAGTTAACATTACCATTGAGCTCGTCCAGCCCAATGATGTGCCAGGTTCCCAGATCATAGCTGTAATCCGTCAACATTTGGCCGTTGATGTTGAACCCATGTGAATTTGCGCCGAAGTAATCCCAATAGGCAGCTCCGGAGCTGTGGGTATTCCCGTTCGGATCGGTGTAAGAGCCAACCGATTGGATATCGTGGTTCCCACGGATTTGCATGAAGATGCCCTGGTTGACGAAGACGCCATAGGTCGTTCCAAAATAATCCTGGTAGTTAGAGAGGGTCGGATTATTTTCCTGTTCGTTGTCTCCGGCAGAGGCGACCAGCATCTGCGTGCCAGGATGCTGCCCCATCAACTTCTGGATGAGGCTGACTACGGCAGCTCCGCGATCGACCGAGCTGCCCGAAACCAGATCGCTGGTCATGAACAGGATCGGATCGTTACCACTGCTAGGGGGTTGGGTTGGGTTAGACGTCGGTGAAGGCTGTTGGCTGGGTTTAGCCGTAGCCGTCGGCGATGCGCTGGATGGTTGTGTAGCCGTTGGTTGTGGCGGAGGTGTGCCGCTGCCGTTGGCGTGTAGCACATCCAGGTATTGACCATAACCGGAAGAGCTCGCCCATTCCTGGGCTGATTCAACCGAGGTGCCTTCACCCCACTCATTAAAGGTTGTGACTAACTGCCACGGATCACCCGATGCAACCATGGACTTGACGTCGTTATTCCAGGCATTTAGGTCACGCGCCAGGCGGACACTATCGCCCTTCTTCCAAAAACCCGGGCTGACCGCATAGCTGTAACCCTGCTGCTCGTCGCTGGCCACTGCGGGTGAATACTGGTGCCAGCTGTCGGGTTGGCTGGCGCAGCTGCGGTACCCACTAAAAACTTTCAGCACAATGTATGCCGGGTGTCCAAGTGCGTTGTCAGCTTGTACCCAGCGATCGGCCATGCCGCAACCATCGTTGCCATCGGCATAGACGAAAACCACAAACTTGCCATTCACCCGTAAGAAGCTGGCATTGCTGCCGTAATTCGATTGAATGTAGCTCAGGTCACTTTGAATCTGGCTGACCGATGGATCGCCCTGCGATTCATTCTCGTAATATACGCTCCATCGGAAGTTGGGGTTCGAAGATCCTGGTGTGGCACCTAGAATCGTGGCGACCCGCTTGTCAGTGCTGGATCCCTGCCCCCACCACGAAAGGATGGCGGCGTTGATGTTGGCATACGTCATGGCTTTGATCTGACTCTGGATCGTTGAGACTGAGCCGGAATTGTAGAAACCAAGGGTCGGATTATAGTTCGTGAACGGGTTGTAGCCTTGCTGATTCCAGGCTTCCGGGAACCAGGGATAGAAAAACGCTGCCCGAATCGGAAATGATGGCTGGTAGTTGCTGCCAGGTGGGGTCGTTGGAATCGTGGTACTGGTTTTTGTTGGGGTGGGCGGCGGTGTGGTAACGGTCGCCGTCGGCGATGGGCTGGATGGTTGCGTAGCTGTCGGTTGGGGTGGAGGTGTGCCACTGCCGTTGGCATGCAGCACATCCAGGTATTGACCATAACCGGAAGAGCTCGCCCATTCCTGGGCTGATTCAACCGAGGTGCCTTCACCCCACTCATTAAAGGTTGTGACTAACTGCCACGGATCACCCGATGCAACCATGGACTTGACGTCGTTATTCCAGGCATTTAGGTCACGCGCCAGGCGGACACTATCGCCCTTCTTCCAAAAACCCGGGCTGACCGCATAGCTGTAACCCTGCTGCTCGTCGCTGGCCACTGCGGGTGAATACTGGTGCCAGCTGTCGGGTTGGCTGGCGCAGCTGCGGTACCCACTAAAAACTTTCAGCACAATGTATGCCGGGTGTCCAAGTGCGTTGTCAGCTTGTACCCAGCGATCGGCCATGCCGCAACCATCGTTGCCATCGGCATAGACGAAAACCACAAACTTGCCATTCACCCGTAAGAAGCTGGCATTGCTGCCGTAATTCGATTGAATGTAGCTCAGGTCACTTTGAATCTGGCTGACCGATGGATCGCCCTGCGATTCATTCTCGTAATATACGCTCCATCGGAAGTTGGGGTTCGAAGATCCTGGTGTGGCACCTAGAATCGTGGCGACCCGCTTGTCAGTGCTGGATCCCTGCCCCCACCACGAAAGGATGGCGGCGTTGATGTTGGCATACGTCATGGCTTTGATCTGACTCTGGATCGTTGAGACTGAGCCGGAATCGTAGAAACCAAGGGTCGGATGATAATTCGTGAACGGGTCGTAGCCTTGCTGATTCCAGGCTTCCGGGAACCAGGGATAGAAAAACGCTGCCCGAATCGGAAATGATGGCTGGTAATCATTACCTGTTGGGTTAGGCGGATTGGTCGGTTCGATGCTCACTTTTGTCGAAGTCGCCGTTGGCGCCACCGCGGTAGTAGGCACGGTTTGAGAGGTGGTTTGCACCACCAGTTCAGGTGAGTTGCGGCTATTTTCTCGCGCCGCAAGGTTAATTGCGGTCGAGTCCAATCCTACCAATGCCAAGCTGACTGAACCATCAGTTTTCAGCAGTGAGGTCACATCGATGGTCACCCATGTTTTTGCGGAAAACCCTTTCGATGTACCGATCTGATTACTGATAGCTGGAGCATTATTATAGGTAATTTGGCCTTCTTGCCAGCTATTGTTGGATACCATATTTATGGTAAAGCCAGCATTGGAACGGCTGTTGGCGTAAATCCGTAAGGTTACTTTACTGACTGTATCTCCTGCAATTCCATCGACATCAAAACGCAGATATGAATTTACAATCGGTGATTGGTCAACTCTTAATGATTTATTGCCACCGTAATTTGTGTTGGCCTGGGATTGGCTGACGTAAGAATCTGCCACAGGTTTAAAAGTCAGGGTGTTACTTGCTCTTACTGGGGTTGGTAGGCTGAGAGCAAATAAGCCGCCAGCCACCAGTAGGAAAATTCCTATGAAACTGAACAGAACGGAAGTAGATCTCAGGCGATGCCTGATGGACATGATGGGGTTCATGGATTTCTCCTTTGATGGGTGTTTAGAATAATTCCCGCGACACATGCGAAATATTAGTGTCCAAAATCTTTTTTGTGGAATCATTCTAGTAGTAGGCTGCCTTGTTACCCCCTTTCCCCCTAATTGGCAGGTGGCTTGGTCTCTTCTTTAGTTCTAAAAACCCTGGTAGCCGGTTGGACGACGGAGGCGAAGTACCTCGCTAGCGAACATCATGTTTTGCAATGATCAGCCTCCTCTTAACAATAAGGTTTAAACTGGAGGCATTCCACTCGATTTCACAAGAACATAAATATTGGATAGGTTTGTAGACAGCAAAACTACCCACCTGTTCTCGAGGACAGGTTTAAAAGGTCGCGACCAGGCATAGGGCCAGAGGCAATGCTCAAATATTCTTATCTACTCAAGTGGAAAAGCTATGCCTAACGCGCTAAATTACACGAATGAAAGTGGAACGCTTCTACCAATAGATCGAGATATTTGCATTCTATCCAACAGTTCAGCCCGAGTCTAGTGATTAATGTCACGTATCCAGGTAGATAAGCTTACATTTTTGCAAGGAAACCGGTCAAAATCCCCATTTCAGACCAAAATCTATAAAAATTAACCCGATAAGGTGATGATTTGGGTCTTGTAATTAATATAAATATCATTATAATTGTCCTATAACGTTGTTAATTGCGTGTTAACAATTGAATAAGTAAGTAGTACAGCAACATATAGGGGTAAAAATGGTTTGGAAACCCCTTCCACAATCAATTTAAGCGAATTTCTGTTTGCCCATGATTTTTCGATTATTTCGGTGAGGTTATTTTTTTTCTATTTAGAAATAACGAGAAATTAATTACAGATAAGACAACATTTTGGATTTAGAAAAAAGGAGGCAAGAATGCTCAAAGGTGGAGCTTCATCACGCCTGGACGTAGCCCAGGTATTTGACACATCGCAAAAAGAGTACGTTTTATCAATCGTGATTCCAACCCGGAATGAGGCTGGTAATATTAACCCCTTGTTAACTGGAATAAAACAAGCTCTTCCTAACATCCCGGTTGAAGTGCTGTTCGTTGATGATTCCAGCGATAACACTCCTCAAATTGTTGAATCTGAAGCTGCACATTTCCCCGACCTGACCATCCGCATGATCCATCGCACCCCTGAACAGCGGGCAGGTGGATTAGGTGGAGCTGTGGTATTGGGGCTGCAGAATGTCCAGGCTGATTACGCCTGTGTGATGGATGGAGATCTCCAACATCCACCATCAGTCATCCCTGAGCTTCTAGATACCGCCATATCGAAACAGGCTGACCTGGTCGTAGCGACCCGTCGATCGCAAGAAAGCAAAGTAACCGGGTTAAACATGGCGCGTAACCAGATTTCACATGGACTTGATCTTCTGGCTCGTATTTTCTTTCCCCGCCGGCTGCGTGGAGTTAGCGATCCTCTCACAGGATTCTTCCTGGTTCGGGTTAAAGCGATCAATCTTGATACACTTCGCCCAAACGGCTTCAAGATACTACTCGAAATCATCATTCGAAACCCGAAAATGAAAAAAGCAGAAATTCCATTCCATTTCGGAGAGCGGCTGGCAGGCCAAAGCAAGGCTTCAGCTAAAGAAGCCTGGCGTTATCTAAACCTGCTGTGGGCGCTGCGGTTTGGCTCGGGATCAATCCGATTTGCTGGATTTGCAATAGTTGGATTAAGTGGCATTGCGGTAAATTCACTGGCATTATACCTGTTGACTGACCTACTTCATATTTATTACCTCGTATCGGTCGTCTTTGCCACCCTCGTGTCGACTATTTGGAATTTCGCACTAACTGAAGTGTGGGTGTATCGTTCTGCAAACCAACCCCAAGGTCGCACGCGTAGATTTACCCTGTTCTTCGGAATGAACTTGATCGCGCTGGTCTTACGGAGCCCATTAATCTTTGTATTGACCTCAATCTTCGGCATCTTCTACGTCGTTTCGAACCTGGTTTCACTGGTATTGTTGACCGGCATCCGCTTCTTAACTGCCGATTCCTTCATCTGGAGTCGCAGCTCAATCACAGTTCCACCTATATCGGAAGAAAACAAAATGACGCAGACCAATGTAAAAGATACCTATTCTTACAATATCCACAACCTGGTGACGGTAGTCTCTGAAGGTGAACTACCTGAATTGGAGCCATTCAGGGTTTCAAAAGTTATCGACCAGCCAACCATTCAAGTTACTATCGGAATTCCAACCAAAACACCGCCTAATGGCGTACAGGAAAGTTCGTACTTACGTTTCCATGAAATTTTTGGCCATTTAGGATTTGAAGTCGGGATTACGATGGGCGATCAGGTAAAGATCGTTGCAAATCCCTTGATGAAATTATCGCCGCACGTACTGTATACCAACGTTGTCGAACCGATTTTGAGGTGGACCTTCGTTAAAAAAGGTTATGCTCTGGTCCATGGGGCCACGATTTCGTTCGGAAAAGAAGCTTATATGATCACGGCCCGCACTGACACGGGTAAAACAACAACTTTGTTGAAAATTTTATCTCACCAGAGGCGTAACAGCGATAAAGCAGGATTCTTGTCCGATGATATGACTATTGTTTCGGCGGACGGCATCGCTCTGACTTACCCCAAGCCGTTGACGATCAGCGCTCACACGCTTAGGGCAATTAATTCTGATACGCTGACATTCAAGGAAAAATTATCGCTTCCTTTGCAGAGCAGGATCCATTCACGCACCGGGCGCAAAGTCGCCTCCTTTATCAGCAAAGGAAATTTTCCGGCAGCCACCATTAATATGTTCATGCAGATGGTAATACCGCCTCCTAAGTACTCTGTGTCCAAGCTGGTTCCTAATGTCAAATTAACCAAGGTAGCCCGTTTCACAGGTATGTTCATCATCGAACGAGATGGAGAAGGCATAAAATCCATAGAAAACAAAGAAGCTATGGAAGTTTTATTGAGCAATTGCGAAGATGCATATGGGTTCCCGCCTTACAACGATTTGAAGGAATTCCTGTATTTCAGCGAGGGTAAGGATTTACGCAAAAAAGAACAGGAAATAATCCGCCAGGCCCTGGGGGGACTACCTTCTACTCTGATCCGTTCGAGGACATTGGATTGGTGGTGCCAGATCCCCACCTTTGTCGACGAGCAGGTTGCCAATGCATGCGCTTGCGATGGGAGTCGTTCACAGTCGCTTCAGGCTGAAGCTATCCGCTCCATGCCAATTGAATAAAGTGTGGCGAATGAGAACTGCTTTAGATCAGAAAAGATCATCAGATAAAGCTAAGTATTAATCTTTTTTGCAAAGATTGTATAGCTCCTCCCCCTCCAGATGTATGGCCTCTCTCGTACATCTGGAGGTGTTGGGTAGAAGAGATAGGTAAACAAATTAGGATTGGTTATTAAGATTACGATTTCAGGGATACCGGACATTGTTAGTGTATTTCGATCCGGTTTGGGGTGGAGAAATTAATATGGTGAGCATTAATGAACAAATCGCCAATCGGGATTCGATGCGGGTGGCACCAACCCTCAATGTAGTGGTGCTAAGCCGGGTAATCCTGGGATTGGCAATCATCGGTGGGGCTTTTCTGCGTATTTGGCAGATAAATGCCATGGGGTTCAATACTGACGAGGCTGTCTATGCCGGGCAGGCAGCCGCGATCGCAGGAGTGCCTGTCTTGAAGGATATTTTCCCTATCTTCAGGGCACATCCTTTATTGTTTCAATTCTTACTTTCATTGGTATACCGAATCCACTTCAGCGACATACTCGGGCGATATTTATCCGTTGCTATCGGCCTGGGCACCGTCTATTTGACGTACCAGATTGGAAAAACTCTGTATGGTCGTCTTCCGGGTGCCCTGGCGGCGGCGTTCCTGGCATTGATGCCTTATCATGTCATTGTTTCTCGCCAGGTCCTTCTGGATGGCCCAATGACTTTTTTCACAGCCCTGACCTTGTTTATGCTGGCGCGGTTTGGAAAAACTCAGCGTGGCATATGGTTGTATGCTGCTGGTGGAGCGATGGGTCTGGCTGTTATCACAAAAGAGACAAGTATCGTCATACTCGGAGGCATTTTCGCATTTCTGGCGCTTGCACCCGAAGTCCGCACCAGATTGAAAGATCTTTTCGGCTCGATTGTTTTAATGGTGTTGGTGATTGCACCATTTCCGCTGACCCTTCTGCTCGCAGGTGGGTCATCCACCGGTCGAAATTATCTGATCTGGCAGCTCTTTCGGCGGCCTAATCACGATTGGCCCTTTTACCTCACCATTGTCCCCCCCTCAATTGGCATTCTCGTTATCGTTGGTGCATTGGTTGGCATCATTTTGTTATGGCGCAAGCGTTCCTGGCGAGAAAAATTGCTTTTATCCTGGATTATCGTACCTTTTGCATTTTTCCAGCTTTGGCCAGTGAAAGGTTTCCAGTATTTGCTCCCGATTGCGATCCCATTTGCTGTTTTAGCTGGACGGACTTTGGGGGCCTGGATTGAAAGCGAAAAGTTGGGAATAAAATGGTCAAAATTCCAGAACATTGCTTTTCACCCGGCACTTCAGTGGTTTGTGGTAGGTGCAGTCATTTTGTCTCTAGGGTTCTCCTCTTGGCAGCGTATTCAGCCTGAGATATCGACCGAATTTCTGGCAGGCACTGGAGGGGTTCCTGGCGGGCGTGAGGCTGGCGCCTGGATTAAGGCAAACGTTCCGATGAATGCAGAGTTCATGACTATCGGACCATCGATGGCCAACATCGTTTCGTTTTACGGGCAGCGCCCCGCTCTTGGATTATCTGTCAGCCCTAACCCGCTCCACCGCAATCCTTCTTATGATCCTATCATTAATCCCGACCTACAGATTCGCAGCGCAAACCTGCAATACATCGTCTGGGATTCTTTCTCAGCTTCCCGCTCATCTTTCTTTTCAGAGAAACTGATGAGCTATGTAACCAAATATAACGGCCGGGTTGTGCATACCGAATCGATTACAGTCAATGATGCTGAAGGCAATCCTGTTGTAAAGCCGGTCATCATCATCTATGAGGTGCACCCATGAAGACAATTTCAGCATTACTAATCGTATTTGTTCTGGTTATCGTACCTTTCTTGCCGGTCCAGGCTGCATCACAACCTGCCGGGCATCAACCTGCCACACCCATCCAACACCTGGTTGTCGTGATGCAGGAAAATCACACCTTCGACAACTATTTTGGGACTTACCCAGGAGTCGATGGCATGCAACCTGATACAAAAATGCCGATCGATCCTAAAAATCCTTCCTTGGGCTCAGTTGTTCCCTGGCATATTGGCAACTCAACCATCACTGACATCAGCCACAGCGCATCCACCTTCAAGGATCAATATGATAACGGTAACATGGATGGGTTTGTCGCTGCTTTGAACAAGCGTAACCAGGATGGAAAGTTAGCTATGGGTTATTACGACGGGAGCGACATCCCGTATTATTGGAATTTGGCGGATAATTTTGTGCTTTTCGATGAATTTTTCAGTTCAGCAAAAGACGGTAGTTTTGCCAATCACATGTTCTGGGTAGCGGCTGCTCCTCCTAACCCGCCCAAAGGAGAAGATTTATCAAAATTCCTGGCTGATGTGCCGACAATTTTTGATCGTTTACAGGCCGCTGGTGTTTCCTGGAAATTCTACGTCCAGAACTATGACCCGACCTTGACTTACCATAATGCGGCGACTGCCGGAAACCGTGAATCACAGGTCATTTGGGTGCCTCTTCTCAATTTCGATCGTTTCATCGATGACCCGACCCTTTCGAGCCACATCGTCGACTTGAGTCAGTATTACGTCGATCTGAATAATGGCACACTGCCGGCAGTCTCTTACATCGTACCGTCAGGGGCCAGCGAGCATCCACCGAGCAGCCTGGCATCTGGAGAAAAATTCGTAAGGACCCTCATTCAGGAGTTAATGCGTTCAAGCGCCTGGGATAGTTCAGCTTTTTTATTGTCCTACGATGACTGGGGGGGCTGGTATGATCACGTCCATCCACCGCAAGTCGACGCTTACGGTTACGGCCTTAGAGTACCGGTTTTATTGGTCAGTCCTTATGCCAAAAAGGGGTACGTCGATTCAACAGTGCTTGATTTTACCTCCATGTTGAAGTTCATCGAACAGAATTGGAATGTTGCATCATTAACACAACGTGACGCCAATGCTAATAACTTCCTATCAGCATTCGATTTCAACCAGGCGGCACGGCCACCTCAATATGTATCTGCTGTACGAACCGATACCGCGGTGGTGAAGAAGAACCCATCAAAGGTGATTTCCTTGGCGTATGGATTGGCATCTACCTTATCAATTCTGGCAATTGGCCTGGCGGTTTATCGTTCACGGCGGACAAAAACTAACAACCTGAAGGAGGATGCCACAAAATGAAACGCTTCATAACCCTGGCCATGTGCATAAGTGTTTTGGTCATAGGGCTGGTACTCACCCATCCTAAAGTTGTTTTTGCTGCCTCTTTAGCAGCCAACTCTCCTCCAATTGCTCTCACTCATATCACCGTTGATGATCCTGGCAATGTATATGAGAGCAAACCTTTTGTGCTTCAGGGTACATTCAAAGACGAATATGGTACGAGTATCTCTGGGAAGCACATTTCATTCACTCTCGATGGAAACAGCCTGGGACAGGCCAAAACCAACGCAGAAGGTTTCTTTCAGCTTCCAGTAGATCGATCCATCTCCCCTGGCACCCACCTCGTTACAGCTACCTATCCTGGCGAACGCAAGCTAGCGCCAGCAAAAACGACTATTTACATCCAAATCTTACCAGGTACTGAATTAAAATTTAAGCCAGATAGGCAACGTACCTCTTGGTTCGTCCTTCACAGTTACTGGAACTCTTACGGATCTATCCAGCGGCAAAGGTATTCCCAACCAGACTGTTTCGATCAATATGGATGGAAACCATCTCAGCAGCGCTACCACGGATAACCTTGGCAATTTTCAAGCGGTCGTCAAGAAATCCATCAATGCAGCCACTCATCTATTATCGGCGACCTTCAACGGAGACAAACACGTTGCTTCAGGCTCTGGCTACATGGTCTTGAATGTGATTCCTGCTCAAGTTCAGGTCCAAATCGTCCCACCCATCCAGGGGATTAGTTTTATGATGGATGGACGCACTTTCGTTTCAGGTGCAGATGGGATAGCTACTATCCAGATCTATAAAGCAGGTAAGTACCGGTTGGATGCTTTGATAGACCAGTATAAAAACCCAGGCCAAAGGATCGAATTTGGTCGTTGGGAAGAGGAGTCATTCCAACCTTACCGCAATGTCCAGATACCAACCGATAGTAAGATCATGATTGGTTTAAATGTTTACCGTCAGGTTAACGTCTCGTTTGTAGATCTGGACGGCAACCCCGTAGATACAAGCCGCATCACAGCTATCACGATTCGCAGTCTGCAAGGTGATGTGTTCGATCTGAAGGTTGGCCAATCCCAATGGCTTCCTGCCAGCCGGATCGCCCGGCGCCAAACTGGCCTGGACCAGGTGGATTTGCTCTATTCAATCATAAATGTTACCATCGACGGTTCAAATGTAGTCAATTCGAATCAGCAGAGGTTCTACCTGAAACAAGATAGCGACCTATGGACGATTTCCCTGCTGTTATATTCTCTTCACCTTACTGCAAGGGATGGGTTATTTTCGTCCCCAATCGGGACCTCAATCAGCGTTCTTTTCCCAGACGGAGAAGTTAAAAACTATCCTTTGAACAAGGCCGGTACGATAGATATCTCTTCATTGGCGCGTGGAATCTATCATGTTACCTTGATTGGAGCGAGCGGTATGGGAACAACCTTGCCTGTAGCCCTATCAAGGCAGCAATATGTCAATATGAACGTCATCACTCCGATAGATATGGGTGTGGTTGGCGTCGTGGGTGCATTGCTATTCTTTGGCCTGATTTTTTATGGCCGACCCTGGCTCTTATTGCTTATCTTCAAAAAGAAGAGATCGGCCGAACCTCAGATCCAGTTTTTAGATTCGTCAATCCATGAAAATTAGAACTCGAGCAATTCTGAACGGCATGGTCGCTGCAGTCCTGGTTCTGCTTTTAACAGGAGCAGCGCTTGTATTGCGTAAACAATTTCTGGCGGGGGTGCAAAAAAACCTTGCCCAAGTACAGGTTTCATCGGTGCAGAGTCCAATTCCGGTTCTGGCATACTATTACATTTGGTACGATACGAGCTCGTGGAATCGGGCAAAAACAGATTACCCTCTTGCAGGGAAATATTCTAGCGACGACGTGGCGGTCATGCGCCAGCAAATCGAAGAAGCAAAATCCTCAGGAATTGATGGTTTTATCGTGAGCTGGAAAAGCACCCCAGTCCTCAACAGGCGACTTACCCAACTGGTACAGGTAGCTGAACAAGAAAATTTCAAGTTGACAGTGATTTACCAGGGGTTGGATTTCAATCGGAATCCACTACCAGTTGCCACCGTGAATTCTGACTTGCAGTATTTTGTCAAAACATACGCCAATCTACCGGTTTTCAAGATTTTTTCAAAGCCAGTGGTGATCTGGTCCGGTACCTGGAAGTTTTCAACCCAAGACATAGCCCAGGTCGCCAGTGGACTACGGAGCGATATCCTGTTGCTGGCGTCTGAACGTGATCTGACAGGCTACCAGCGTCTCGCTAACCTGGTAGATGGAAATGCTTACTATTGGTCATCGGTCAATCCTGCAACTTATCCAGGCTATCAGACCAAATTGGATCAGATGAGCCAGGCGATTCACAAGGAGGGTGGCTTATGGATTGCTCCGGCGGCCCCCGGGTTCGATGCACGGCTGATAGGCGGCACAACTATTGTTGACCGCAACAACGGGCAAACCTTCAGGACAGAGATCAATACGGCTCTGGCGTCTGCTCCGGATGCTTTGGGCATTATCAGTTGGAATGAATTCAGTGAGAATTCGTACATCGAGCCATCTCAAAAATATGGCACTCAATACCTTGATATTTTAAAGGAAATTGATTTAACCCCAGCGCCAAATGTGACCGAATTTGATTCCAGTATCCCAGATGGGATTTTCCCAGAGGTAATTCCTGGATCGCGTGTCGTAGCGTTGGGAGGGCTGGCAGTGATTATCCTGGCTTGTGTTGTGGTTATTATTCGCCGGCGAATATAATTACGGGGTTATTATGAAGAATATTATCGTCACAATTGCTTTATGTTTCATCCTCGCTTCTTGTGCGCCAGGTGCAAGCCAGGCTCAACAATTTACGACCCAGCCATTAAGCAGCAATACAGCTCAACCGAGCGCAATAGGGACCCAAACAAGTTTTCCAACCAATCCAACCCTCACACCAATCCACACCACAGAGCCTACCAGTACGCCATTTCAGGCGATAGCTGCAACAGCAACACCAAAGCCGGCAGCGACTTTAAATCAAACCTCGACATCGACTCAGCCTGCAGTGACATTACTGCCCGCGGCAACAGGCGCTGCAAAAGTTCCTGATTTTGACCACATCATTCTGATTGTTTTTGAAAACCAAAGCTATGATGCCGTTATTGGAAGCTCGAGTATGCCTCACCTGAATGCTTTTGCCAAACAATATGTACTCATGACTCAGTACTATGCGGTCTCTCATCCTAGTTTACCCAATTATATTGCCCTGATGAGCGGAGGCACCCAGGGGATTACCAGTGATTGCACAGATTGTTTTGTAGATGCACCAAATTTGGGCGATGTATTGGATGCCAATGGGCGTACCTGGAAAGCCTATGAGGAGAATATGCCATCTGCCTGTTACATAGGCAATGCTAATCCTTACGTTCAAAAACACAATCCCTTACTCTACTTCAATTCAATCCGCAACGATCAAACTCTTTGCCAGAATGACATCGTACCGATAACTCAATTGGATCAAGACCTGGCTGCCAACCAACTACCTAATTTCTCCTTTATTGAACCCAACTTGTGTAATTCGGGTCATGATTGTTCGAAGAGTACGGCTGATTCCTGGCTTTACCAAATGGTTACTAAATTACAGGCATCACCAGCCCTGGGTAACAACTACCTTATAGCGATCACATACGACGAGGCTGCTACCAGCGATAAATCATCCTGCTGCGGTATGGGGAATAAGGCCGGCGGGCGGGTAGCTACCATCCTCATATCACCAGAAGCCAAACCCGGTTTCACTGACACGACCCCTGTTTCACATTATGGGCTTTTAAAGACCATTCTTTCCGCCTGGAACTTGCCAGATATTGGTTTCACCAGTAATCCAGCAACTCAACCGATCACAGCCCCCTGGAAATGAGCCATGCAGCCTGAGGGGATCAGAAAAAGGAACAGGATATCCAACAACCTGGTCGCAAGCAAACGAGTGGTACTGGCATTTCTGCTCAGCTATATTCTGAGCGCATGTAATGCAGTTCCACTGGCATTACCGGCTCAACCATCCATGACAGCCATACCTTCTGTACAGGCAACTGCTTCTTTTCAATCTCTGGCAACCGCTACAACTACCAACACACGGAGTAATTCTCTGCCACTGACGCCTACGGTTACGAAGCCAGCCCCATCACCAACCATCAATACCGAACCGGTCTTTCCCATCCGGGCTGCTTTCTTTTATCCCTGGTTCCCTGAAGCCTGGAATCAACAAGGTTTCGATCCATTTTCGAACTACCAACCTTCTGCTGGATATTATGATTCCGGCTCCACATCAACCATTGAAGAACAGATCGCGGCCATGACTTATGCTAACATTCAGGCAGGCATCCTATCCTGGTGGGGACAAAATTCACCAACCGACCAGCGTGTAGCAACCATCCTGGCAGCAACCCGCCAGTCAGTTAATCCTTATTTCCAATGGACTTTATACTACGAACCGGAGGGTCAGGGTGACCCCACAGTAAACCAGATTCAGAATGATTTAACCTACATCAGAGAACATTACGCTAACGATCAGAATTTCCTCCACGTAGATGGGAAATTTGTCATTTTTGTATATAACGACCCCAATGACCGCTGCAGTATGGCCGATCGTTGGGTGCAGGCCAATGCTAATCTGGGCGAGGCGGCCTACGTCAGTTTGAAGATCTTTCCCGGATATCGTTCTTGCGGCAGCCAACCAGATAGCTGGCATCAGTATGCGCCAGCTGTAGCTGTAAACAACGTGAAAGGCTTGAGCTTTACAATTAGCCCGGGTTTCTGGCTGACTGGGCAAGAAACCCCTCGCCTGGCACGCAACCCCGATGAATGGGCTACGAATATCCAGGCGATGGTTTCGTCAGGTGCTCCCTGGCAATTGATTACTACATTCAACGAATGGGGGGAAGGAACGGCAATTGAAGTCGCGCAACAATGGACCAGTCCTTCAGGATACGGTATTTATCTGGACGCTCTCCACAATATATTAACGATTAATGATAAGTAGGCATTCAATTCGAAAGATGTCGAGAAGGCTCACAAATAATGGCATAAGTATTACCCTATTTGTTTTAAATAGAAAGGACAATTCTTGAATTCAAAGAACTTTAAATATCACGCCTTATTCCTGGATATCGGAGGGGTATTGCTTACCAACGGATGGGATAGTGAAACTCGCCATAAAGCAGCAGAGACATTCCACATCAATCTCGATGAAATGAACGAACGCCACCACTTGACTTTTGATACCTACGAAGAGGGCAAACTCAGTCTTGACGAATACCTCGACCGGGTGATTTTCTACGAACCCCGGTCTTTCAACAAGCAGGATTTCATCGCGTATATGCACGCCCAATCTCAGCCATATAGCGAAATGATAACCCTGGTGCGGAAATTGAAGGAGAAATACGGGTTGAAACTGATTGCCGTTAGCAACGAAGGCCGTGAGCTCACGATTTACCGCATCCAAAAATTCGGCCTGATCCAGTTTATGGATGCTTTTATCTCTTCCTGTTTTGTCCATTTTCGCAAACCAGACGAGGATATCTGGCGGATTGCTTTAGATATCAGTCAGGTCCCACCCGAAGAAACAATCTATATCGATGACCGGCATTTATTCATTGAAGTTGCCAAAAAAATGGGGATTGAAGGCATTCATCATTCCGGGTACGAGCAGACCCGCCAGCAACTTGCAAAGATGGGTCTATCCTTTTAAGCTGGACTAGAAAGGGGATGGCGTATAATACAGGCATGCCAAATTATCATGCACCTGAACATACTGCCCATTATCTCGAGGTCAAATCGTATATCGAGGTAGACCCAGACCCGGATTATCAACACGCGCCAGATTCAGCCCGACAGGCCTTTTTGGATATGAAATACGGGGTGCGTATCCACTGGGGGCTATACAGCTTGTTGAAGTTACAGCCCGAATCATGGCCCTTACTCGAGATGCCTCCTGAAAAACGCCAGGCATACCAGCAGCTATACCAGAGCTTTAACCCAAAGGCTTTTGACGCCGACCAATGGATGGATTTATTCCAGCGAGTGGGCTTCAAATGCTTTGCTATGACCAGCAAGCACCATGAAGGCTTTTCTCTCTTCGATACCCAAACTCGAGTTAAACGGAGGGTCAACTGGACCGCGCCTGGCGGTCCGCAGATCGAAAACTGTGACCAGGCGTATTCAATTATGGATACTCCCTATAAGCGCGACATCATCGGTGAACTTTGCGATGCTGCCCACCGCCATGACATACGCATCGACCTGTATTTTTCACACCCCGATTGGTACGACGCCGATTTTAGACCCTATTGTTTTCATCCGCTCCAGACTGAAAGCGTCAAACAAGCGCCTCAGGATTATGGCACCCCTGGATACCACCAACGATTAGCGTTGAACCCCACCTGGTTATTCCCCGAGCGCACGCCGGAAGAAACTGACGACATGGTAAACCGTCATCGGACGCAATTGGTGGAGCTTCTGAGTAGGTATGGTCAGATCGATATGGTATGCCTGGATATGTGGCTTGGTAAGGATGTCTGGCCGCAACTCAGAGAAACGATCAAGCTCATTCGCAAGCTGCAGCCAGATGTGATGCTGCGCTTGCGGGGAATCGGCAATTACGGCGATTACTACACTCCTGAAGGCTTCGTCCCTGGCGATAAGGCGAATACAGACATGCCCTGGATGGTAATCTACCCCTTAGGAAAGTCTTTTTCCTACGACCCGGTCGCCCGGCATTACAAAGGCAGCCGCTGGATCGTGCATAACCTGGTCAGTAGTGTCGCCAAGGGAGGGTGCTTTATGGTGGGGATCGGACCAGATGGGGATGGCTGCTTTCATCCGAAAGCTGTTGCAGACCTGGAAGGAGCCGGTGAATGGTTGAAGGTCAACGGTGAAGCCATTTACGACACCCGCCCAAACGATCCCTGGCGCGAAGGCGAGAACGTCATGTATACTCGCTCGAAAGATGGGCGAAGTTTGTATGCTATATGCCTAAGGTGGCCAGGAAGGAAGATCCATCTCTCGTCTGTAGTCCCGCGCAAGGATCTGCGTGCAAGCCTATTAGGTGTTAACTGGAATCTGGCCTGGATGCCGCAAAGGGAAGGGATCACTGTCGACATTCCCTACAAGTTGCAGCGAGCAGCGGCGAGACCCTGCAAATATGCCTATGTCATCAAAATCGAATAAACTCTCTTTCATAACAAAAATTGAGAGAGAGCGAAACTATATCCGATTCTTGCATTACCAAATTTAAATTAAACCGAAAGCGGTAGTGCTGATTACCGTTCCAATCCTAGTACCTTTTCTGCATTCGTGTGCAATATTTTCTCGCGAGCAGTCTCACTGATAGCACAGGTGCGAATGAAAGGTACAATCGGCAGCGGCCGCCCCGGTTCCAGCACGTCTGTGCCAAAAATCAACTTATCCTGGCGACGTTCGAGAAAATCCAGACCGAATTCAGGATCACGAGTCAGGGCTGTATAACCTGACCCACCAGAAAGATCTCCATACAGGTTAGGGTATTGGCCTAAAAGACGGTCGGTAGCGCCTACCGGTGTGACCGGTCCTGTTGGGTATTGGGCCAGACGCACGGGGTCGAGGTCCGGATTCTGCGAAACTTCGGCCCAGAAACGGGTCGAATGGCCGATGAATGTTGTTCCCGGATAGGTTTGCAGCATTTTTTCGAGGCGCGTCTCTCCGGGTTCATCCGAACAGATCAGATGGTCGGAGTGGAACAATACCGGTATTCCCAGGTCTCCGCAGGCAGCATAAATTTTTTGCAAACCGGGATGGTCGATAGGCACTCCGGCCAATACCTCGCCAAACCCCCGGCAGCCACGCTCGACGTATTCCTTAATGACCGGTTTGGGGTCGAAAGAATCAGGATAACGGTGGCGCGGGTCGACACAGCAAAAAGGAATCAAGCTGTCAGGATAGCGGCTGCAAGCTTGTAGAACCTGCTCGGTGGTAAAGAAATAATCGCATTCTTCCGGGTTTTCGACTGCCATCAAGCACGCCTGATCAATTTTTTGATCGTCCATGATTCCCAGAAGGTTCTCGATTTCCAAAAAAGGTAGGGTGTATAGCAGCCGGCCAGAATGAGCATGGATGTCAATGGTCCTCATGAAATTAGCTCCATGTTTGCTTAATCTTTTTTACGGCCGAGATGATATCTTCCATGTCTTGCTGTGACCCAAGCAAGGCGTTTTGCGACAGCCATAAGGTTTGGGCTGCAGCTTGTTCAGTACCCGGAAGATTGAGTTTGTCAGTATCCACCCCAAAGGCAGCCTGCATAGAGTTTCGAATGGCTGGTGAGTGGTGCAGGGCTACATAACCCTGGCTGACAGGTGTAATCCCTTCAGCTACAAGTGCTCTAAGAAAATCATGGCGTGGGCGACCGCCAAACCCAGCTGGGTCGTAACGCAGGATGAGCAGATGACGGGCATGACGAGTGACACGTGGGTCAGGCGATAACGGCGATAATCCTCCCAATCCAGCCAGTGCCGAACTCAGATATTTTGCATTTTGCTCGCGGAGTGGATAATGCTCTTCCAGGCGTTCCAACTGGGCAAGCAAGATGGCTCCTTGCCATTCGGTCATGCGTAAATTTAGGCCAAGGATCTCATGTTGGTACCATGCACCATCACGTGTGCGTCCTACATTGTGCAGCGACCAGCAGCGTTCATATAAGGCTGGGTTATTGGTGACGACGGCTCCTCCCTCACCTGCGGTCAGATTTTTCCCAAGCTGGAAACTAAAAGCACCCAGGTCTCCCAAAGCGCCTACCCGCTTGCCATTCCATTCTGCTCCCCACGCCTGGCACGCATCTTCTATGACCGACAGATTATGGCGATTGGCAATTTGAATAATGGCATCCATATCCGCCGGTTGGCCCGCCAGGTGGACCGGTACAATCGCCCGAGTCTTTGGTGTGATCGCCGCTTCAATTTTATTCGGGTCGATATTGTAGGTATCAGGGTCCAGGTCGACGAATACGGGGCATGCACCCATCTGCAGGACTGTGCTGACCGTGGCAATAAATGTGTAAGCCGGGACGATGACCTCATCACCGGGATGAATATCAAGCGCCATCAGCCCCATAAGGAGCGCCAGGGTTCCGTTAGGTACGCAAATGGCGTAGCGAGCCCCCTGGTAAGCAGCAAATTTCTCCTGGAAGCTTTTTACTTTGTCTCCGTTTAAAACCGACCACTTTCCCGAATGGAGCACGTCTAACATCAAACGTTCTTCACGCTCATCGCTGATCGGCCAGACGGGAAAAGGGGCTGTTCGTAATGGGCGACCACCATCAATTGCCAGTTTATTTTCAATCATTGTTTTATCCTTGGATATTTTAGATTTTCATATAGTGGAAAAATCAGATGCTTTAATTCATTCAGGATATTTCAGCACTTTTCAAGATCGTCGATGATTTTAAGAGCTGTATCGCGATCCTGGCACGTCGTGTTTATGAATAGACCTTCAGGACGGCATTCTTTTATAAGTAAAGGAATTTCATCTGGTTGGACGTAAACTGCAATACTTTTACCTGCAGCCTGGACGCGTTGGATCAGGGGGAACCACTGAGAAATTTCCTCTCGACCGGAGCCAGGGATCCATTGAATGGCATGAAGATCGGGCAGCTTGAGTAATGTCTCCAGGTGCTGAAGAGCGACAACGCCATCCAGGTGGTAGATACGATGATCGACTGTAGCCATTGTCTCCACCAGAGGCGGCAGAAACAGTTCTTTGAAATCACGAGGAGAAATCATGCATGACAGATCGCAGTCGAACGCCATGGTGCGGCCTTGCGACCAGCATGACACGTAATTGATCGAACCGTCAACTCTGGTAATCGCTGGATCGACCAAGTCCCACAACCTGGCAAAAACTGCAATCTGAATGTCAGAGAGCTTTTGAATAGCCTGACGTACCCAGGCACGGTCTGTAGAGATATCCTCCAGAAGACGTTCAGTCCCACGCACCAATCCGAGATTATCTCCTGCATGGTTGCCCCACATCGGCATGACCATCCAGCGGCCTCGACTGGCACTGGCGGCCCTTAAAGTAGCCGTTTGCATCCATTGCCACCAGGGATTTAATTCCCATCCTTCCAGGTGAGGATAGCCCAAATCATCAACCGGGGCCGGGTCGACCCAAACAGTATCCTCCGCAAAATGAGGGTCACAGCCAAAATAAAGGGCATGGCCGGCAGACCAGTTATGCCAGAAAACCGGGATCGCTTCACCGAAGAAACAAGTTCGAGAAAGGATCTGTTCCTGGCGGTCGATCATCACTTCGACGTCGGTCCATTGGGCAGAAATTTTATCTGGTGAGGCTGGTCCGTAGGGTTCGGTCAAAGGGACTACAGACTGGACTCGATCAGATTTCACGGTAATTTTCCGTGGAGCAGTAATAGCAACAAGTGGACGGTCGAATAGATCTCCCTGCCACCAGGCAGTAAATCGCTGTTTGACCCCTTCCCAATCATAAATAATTTCTTCATTACTCATAGGTCTTTATCCTGATTCGGTATTCCGGGACTGCTCCCTGGTATCTGAATTCTGTTGATGACCCGGGCGCCATTATGAACACTTCCACAACCCAGGCAGAGTAGATAATCCTGCCAAATCCTGTGGTTGGTTCGTACAGAGCATTTCGGGCACCACGTCCAGATTGTAGCCCTATTTAGCCTAAATTGGGGATCGACCTTCTGAGATTCTTGGGAATTGATGTCCATACACCCATTATAGCACAATTGTTCTATTTTGGATCTGGCCGAAAGTATCCGCGGCAAGTCAGTTTACCGTCGGATCTGGCAACATCCTGGAATTAAGACTGGATTCGCTAATATCAGGGATCCTAGATGGGCTCTGGCAATCATTTTAATAAAATAATAATTATTGCCAAATCTTCTTGACTCTTCTAAAAAGAAGGGGTAGATTCAAGCAGTTGTTTCCCCAATAATGGTTTGGCAGAATATGACGAGTTGAACAAGAAACCTAATATAACACTATTTGCAAATAGTCCGCTTGATATTCTAAGACTCTGAGGTTATTAGAAAATTGCGATATTATACCTGGAATATGGTATACCTTGCAATTCCGTATAGTTAACCAGATTTAATTCGTGATAATATACCTAAACATCAAAATAAAAAATTCAGAAAAGCAAGCATTTCGAAAGGGAGTGACGACGGAAAGTTGTTGGCGGAAATGGCTTCTGACTGCATGATTACCGAACCGTGTGGTCAATTAATAACCTTACTCTCTTTCTGGCAGGTCCGCCTAGCAGGCATTTATAAGTTGTTTTAGACTGGCTAATTACCTGCAATGAATAGGAACCTGAAAAATGAATGATGCAATCCCTAATATAAAACCAAGCAGCAATTACTACACTACCTCGAACCGGGTAATGGTTTTGGGGGTTATTCTAATCCTTATCTTCTGCAGTTTTTTTGGCTCGGAGAATTCTGTATCCGCACAAACGATTAATGGAACCAGCTATTACGTCAGTCCTAGCGGGGCAGACAGCAATCCTGGCACCCTAAGCCAACCTTGGAAAACGATTTAAAAGGCAGCAGATGCCATGGTAGCGGGTGATGCAGTGACGGTCCTGGCAGGCGACTATTCATCTCAACGGGTGCAGGTGACGCGTTCGGGAAGCCAAGGGGCAACGATCACCTACCAGGCGAGTGGTAATGTGGTCATGAAAGGATTTAACCTCCAGGCAAACTACATCGTGATTAATGGGTTTGAAATTGCGAATACAAACTATGTCCGATGGCATTACGATACCAGTTCTGGTATTTATATACGAGGAAGTAATAATCTAATCGAAGATAATTACATCCACGACAGTTCTCTTACTGGCATCACCCTATATGGGCCTCCAAGCGATCCAACAATTTCCAGTAACAATATTATCGAGAATAACCGGCTGTACCATAATGAATTAGTTGGGATCAACATCAATGGACGGAATAATAATGTTGAAGGTAATGAAGTTTGGGGGACTGTGCAATGCCTTCCGAGTTTAACTGCAGTTGAGGATCATGCGTCGGATAACCCCAATCATTATTCTTGCCCCAACTATCCGGCGGTTGCCGGCCTGGACGCAGATGGCATCCGGTTTTTTGGATCAGGTCACCAAATCCGCGGGAATAATATTCATGACATTCAGTTAGGCGCTCCGGAAAACGTTAATCCCCATATTGATTGCTTCCAGACCTTCAGCGATTCTTCCCATGAAGTAGCGTCGAACATTGTTATCGAACGAAATTCATGCGAGAATTACGACTTCCCCTCAGGTGGCAAGAGCGGCTCAGGCTTCATGCTGGAAAATGCCAACCACATCATTATTCGAAACAATATTATTAAAGCCTACAATCATTTAAACGATAACGGTAACAGTTACGTTTGGATATTAAATAATGATTTCATTTCCAAATTGACCTCCGTTTATCCCTCGAATACGTTAGGGATATCTTTGCATGGAGCCACCAACACGACGATAAAGAACAATATTTTCTATAACCTTCCCAACACCATAATTTACATCAACGACAGCAGTTCACGCCAGGGATTAGATGTTGGGTATAACCTGGTTTTCCGGAGTGATGGAAAACAAATCAATGGACTACCCTATCCAAATGATCTCTGGCAGGTAAATCCGCAATTCATCAATCCAGGAGCCGGCGATTATCACATCCCATCTTCATCACCCGCCAAGGATGCAGGCATTAGTCTGGCTCAAGTTGCTGATGATTTTGATGGCACCCCGCGGCCTCAGGGTAACGGTTACGATATTGGAATGTATGAATCTAAAGCCGAAGCCTTAAGTATCTTACCTTCATCAATTCAGAATGGTGACACACCCAAAATTGAGCTTTCATTTTCGACTGCCGGCGTACCAATCACTGCAACGATTAATATCCCAAACCAGTTCGAATACCTGTCATCCTCAACAACCTGCTCGATGTCAGCTGAATATTCCGCTTCCAACAAAACAATAACCTTCTCAGGTACACCCCAATCAGGCCTCGCTTGTGATGCTCAGGTTAATGCTCAAGTCAACACAAATCAGACTGTCGTAGTCAATATCACCGCTACAATCAATAACAGTACAAATACGCCTCAGGATATTTCAATTACCGTTATTATTAATGGTCATTCTGTTTTCATCCCCTTTACACAGAAGTAGAAATAGTCACACAACAAAAAGCCTATACGCATAATCTAGAAGCGTCAGCGCATCCAGATCCCCGGTGATGCTCAATGCACTCTTAGCCCCATCAGGCCAACGCCAGTAGCGAGCGAGCGGACCGGGGTTGTTTTCAATGTAATTAATGATCTTGACTTCTGTTTCCAGTGTGTCAAGCAGATCGTTGTCTATGAATATCCCGCATTTCGGTGCGGTTTCAGTCATATCAAGAATGTAACCCTGTTCTTCCAGGAAAGAAACCATTTTCGGGGATGCTTGCTGTGAAAGACCCAACAAAGGTCGCGGAGAAGATGGGATTTCTATCGTCGTTCCCGACAATCTAAGATATGGTTCTTCCCAGGCATCTAAACGATCTGGAGAATTAATTCCTTTTACCAGAATAGTAGCACGAGAGGAACAGGCAAAATCAAGGCGTAAGCCGGTTATTGTTTCGGTAACAATGGTTTTAAAACCTGCTTTTTCTTGCCACCATTGACTGACGTCGCATAATTTCGCGATCCAAACAGGCGGTTGGAGTTGTTTACTTTCGGCCAAAATTTCGATAAAAGGCTGGCAGCATAATAAAGCCAATTCGGGATGGAAGATCAAATTAAATAATTCCCCGCGCTGGTGGATTTGTACCAGGATCTTTTTCCATGCGCCGGAGACTTCGTTTGGTTCAAGGTTACGCCCATCCAAATATTCCATATCATCTGGCAAGCAAACCGGAATTTCGATCAGGTTGGGCCGGGTCCATGGCACCGAAATAATATCCCTGGACATTTTAGGTTTATATAAATTATGGAGGGTGCCAACGACCAGATTATGATCGCAATCATCAACTTCATTCAAGATATCCCAAATAATGGCTTGATTACTGCTGTATTCGAACAATCCCAGCGGAAGGGCTTCCACCAATTCATCAGAATGGCCGAGGTATGGACCGCGAAATCCGGAAGCTTTTATCCCATTATTCTTAAAAACATTAACCGCTTTGATTAATTGTTGGCAAGCTTCTTCTACCGAATAGGTCGCTAAATTCACATGCTGGTAACCATGCACGGCAATTTCGGCTCCAACCTGCTGAAGGTGCTGGAAAAATAATGGGTAGCGTTGAACAAGTATCCCGGGTGCTGCAAATGTAGGGACACAACCCTGGTCAACCAGTCCCTCCAGGCAGTCATCAATTCTGTGGATGGCTTTTGATGGTGATAGTTGGTACCTGGACAGCAAATTCTTGCCCCGGATACGCAAATAATCAAGTCCTCTCGTGGAATACCACTCTTTTAATTTCACGTGCATCACCCTTCGTAAACCTTAACCAAATTCGCTTAACCAGCGAATTTATAGAAGAGCTCACCTGCCAGGCGGCAAACCCAGATAGGTGATCTCTGAATGACGGGTTTCATCCAATTTACTAAAAACTTAGTCGTTTGTTTTTGCTGTTTTTTATGAGTACTTAAAATAAGTCAAAGGTAATTCGTCAGCTCCCCAGCCTTGTTTAAACCTTCTCAACCCTGGATTGTCCAAATCTGTGCGGCCCATATCGAATAATTGGTAGCCATTCTCACAACCCCAACGGATAGCCGTCCAGAAGAGCAGGTTGTTGGGCCGGAGCTTCATGCTTTCTTCGCGCGATGCAGCATACTTGCAGATGATTGATTTTTGCCAGTGGAGCAGGATCAAACCAGCAATGCACCGATCACCTTGATATGCAATCAAAACAGAACCATACCCTTTTTCCAACACATGAGTATAAAAAGATTTGAAAAAACGCCAGGGCTGGCTGGGTACGCCATGTCGACGGCGGGTTTCAACCTGAAGATCATAGAACTTCTGAATATCAATAAGGTTCCTCCCCCACTCAACTCGGACTTGGTTCTTTTCAGCCTGCCGAACATTTTGCCTGTGGATCCGGTCAAACCGGGATGAAACTCGTTCAAAATTATCATCAAGTTTCAAGGTATGTAATAAATATTGCTCGGTACGAAATAAAGGCACATCCAGTGGAATTTCACAACGCAGTTCGATACCCTGCTTTTTTTCATTCTTTATCAACCTGCCAATCCCATCAGCCAAACCATCCAGACTGTGCTTATCGTTATAAACCGGTGAGCAGTAGTCTGTAAATGGCAAGGATACCCAACGCTCTTTACCCAGAAAATTATTGACCTCCATTATTGGGAGTCCAGCCAGAATTTCGCTGTTTTGGTCGCTTAATGAAATAACAAATGGATGATAGCCGTAACAATCTTGCATCAGAGAGAGCCAGGCTGGATGATGGAAAAAATTAGCCTGAGGATTATTCTGGATGAATGTCAGCCACCTTTCATCATAAATATTCTGGATTTTATTGATCTCTGGCTCACCCATTTGACGCTCCAAGCACAACAAAATGATTCATTAATCGGGTCAAACCCTGCTTTCTGATTGAATTAACAATATATTCATTATTGACTGTCTCCAGGCGCAGCATCCCTTTACCGAATCTCTTGAGAGAGTTGGCAACCGGTAGATTTTGGTTATTCTGTTCCTGACCCTGACCCAATAGTAATAATATTTCCCTTTTCAAGGAAGATGATTCTTGAAATCATCAAGTGTGGGTGGGCAGCCAGGAATATGAATGTAACCGCCTTCTTTTGCTACCCGGCGAGTGCAATCACCGATACAGATAACCGTACGGTATTCCTTACGCCATTGTGGATCTTTTCCCATGATAATTTCAGCTCCCTTTATTGAATGTGCCATTAACTTCGCTCCCATGACAAAATTCTGTCGTTTAAGCACATCCATTTCCACATCATGGAAAATTCGCCGACACATGGTACAGGCTAGTGGGTTGGACCACAATCTCAAGCGTCCAAGGCGCTTAAACTGTTTGATCTTGGGACGCATGGAAGGACGCTTAATTTTTAATCGATCACCCGTGACAGAATATCCTGAAGCAAAGACCCGGTTCTTTCGGCATAACTGCACATGTTCGGGTTCATCGATCCCCAACAGATTGCAAGCAGTAGAATCGACTTCGCCGCAATTATTTCCGGAGATAAATGTATTCGGACCAAAGAAATTGCTGCAATCCATTATCGTTAAAGTCGGTTGAACCGCCAGGTTCAGTTCAGCTATCTGTTCATGCAATCCGTGTCGGTGAAATTGCTTCTTTACGGCAGGGAGTAAAAGACCTTTCTGGTTTTTTAATGCTCCTGAAATTACGCAAGCATTACTGGATTTCAATATCGGCAGGTTGATATATATATAATCCAAGGCTAACCGCGGAAGCTCCAACCTGCCGAATTTCCACGCAACGGTTTGGCGATCCGCACGATGCAGATCTACCAAAGGCACATTTAACTCCCTGGCAAGCTGGGTGTATCCAGAAGTATTAAAGTTTTCCAGTGGATCGCAGCCTGCTGCAACCCCTTCACCAAGAATGATGTGGGTATTAGGATACCGCGCTCGTATTGCAGAGATTAATATCCTGACAATAACGGGACTTGTAATTTCATGACTGCTTGGCTTGACCGCGAAGACAATATTCGGCTTGATGAAAAATCCACGAGTACAATCGATATCGCTTAGGAAGGTATCGAGGATTTGATGAACAGTTTCTTGTATATTTGATCGTCCGTTACTTAATAAGACAGGCATTTAAGCTCTTTTCAGGGGAATATCGAAGTATCTTTCTTGTATTCCTGTTGGTACATTCAGATAATCAAGTACTGTTTTCAAACTCGCATCAAGCCGAGCCTGTTCTTCATTTTCTTCCATTATCCGGAAAGCTTCTTCACGGCTTATTTTCCCTGATCGGATCAGACCGCACAGATAAAGACCTGCGGAAGAGATGCCAAATTCTTCTTTGAATGTATAGTCAAGAAGGGGTTCCAGAATGCAATCATATCGCCATGATAGCGATTTGGGAGGTTTTTGCCAACCAGTTTCCGTCTGAAGCGTGTTTTCGATCCTGACCTGATCCCATTCCATATATTTAAACACTGGTATGGTTTCTGGGCCATCTGTTGGTGAATGAGCCCGTTTATAAACGTTGAAACGACTATTACCCGGGATGGGAAACTGCAAACGTTGGTCGACTAAATTTAAAAAAGATTTACTTTGATAAAGTCCAAAACGAGCCTTCTCTGCTAAGGTTAGGCGGCCCAGTCGTTTTGCGAGAATACTCAACCGATTACCAGGATTCCACCACACCTCACTTTCGGTCACTCCACTGAGAATGAATGGAATCTCTCTGTCAATGGCGGTATTATAGAGTATGGCTTCGATGCCATAATGGCAGAACATGCACTGACCCCATGTCGTGCCAGTTCCTGCTAATGATATTAAGTGAGAACGCAATAGGTCGTATTCGAAATTGTTGCGAGATTTTAACAACAAGCAGTTCAATTCCCAAATTCTCGCATACCGCTTGCGTGTTTTCCCGGGCCAGATCGACCATAAATGGGAAGTCATAAGATACAGCTAATACACGCAGCCCGAATTTCTTTTTGGCAAGATAAGCGACATAACAACTGTCTTTGCCTCCGCTGATGCCCAATACACAGTCATATTGGCTTCCGTGCTTCGAGTGTACCTTTTGAAGAAGTTTATCCTCTCCAAGTGGTTTTGGTTTCACATAACTGCTGCAGTGGTTACAAATCCCATCGGCATTAAATGTAATGTCTGGATAAGTATCGGGCATCAAACAGCGAACACAACGAGTTATCATGGGTTGACGGTAAACTCAGTTATTTCAATTTCCGAATGATTCCAGGGAACAACCACTGGTTTAATAATGTGCGCAGGTACTCCTCCTACAACAGTGTAGGGATCTACGCTTTTCGTAACAACAGAATTTGCACCGACAACTGCCCCTTCACCAATCATTATGTTGGGCAAGATCACTGCGCCAGTCCCGATCCAGGCGTCTGATCCAATATTAATAGAGCCTTGGTGAGAATTCACATAAGGCACAATCCGCGATTCATTGGGCTGAGTGTGCATGACAAATGTAACCCGAGGTGAAATTGATGCGCGGTCACCAATAGACAGGCTGAAATTGTTACCGGTGTCACTCAAGTCGTCAATGATAATTAAATCTTCACCGATGTATACGTGATTACCGATAATGTATCCACACATACGAAGTAGGCTAATGCGCAACCCACAACCTGGTATGTGTTTGGCAACGAGCTTTAATAGTTTTTTTTTGATTTTCATATTTTATAATTAATGCAAATATTGAAGTTCAAAAAACAGCATCCTTCTGAGTCTCAGATCGTCTGAGAGCCTTCTTTGATGGATTGAGCTATATGTTCAATATCGCCGGTATTTAAAGAATAATGAATGGGCACGAGCAGAACGGTTTTGGAAAGCAGTTCCGCAGTTGGACAGTCACCAATATAGCCATATTTTGAACGGGCTTCATCAGTGATATCGTCTAGATACTTTGCGGTGTCAATTCCTTGTTGAAACAGGTATTCTGCCATAGTGTCTCGTTGATCTACTGATTCAAACCTTAGTGCAAACTGGTGCCAATTGCTGGAGCAACCATCGGTTTCAGATAGCAAGCCAAAGTTACCCGGTTCCAATACATCTAGCAGCATATGAGCATGTTCCCTTTGCTTTGTGATTTTTTCGCGGAAACGATCGACGCGTGAATCAATAAGGGAAAGATGAGTAGGTGCTATTTTTCCTATTTCAAAACCATCTTTGGCCGTTAAATTTAATTTTTTATCAAGACGCATGCCAATCGGAAAACCGATGAGTCCGTACCAGGGCCGATTGTACAATTTCGCTTTAATAAACGTCGTGAGGACATCAAAGGATACTCTGGGGATGGACCAGATCTCAAATGTATCAACAATTCGTTCAATTTTCTGTCGAAGATCTCTATCCTTGCAGAATATGGCACTGCCTTCACCGGCAGAGATGTATTTTCCACAGCGAAACGAAAAAAATGAAGCAGCTGATAGCAATCCTGTCAGTTTTTGATTATAGGTGCTGAAAATTGATTGAGCGCAATCCTCTATGACCGGAATACCATCTGCAACAGCATTTATCGCATCGAAATCAAACGGATTCCCAAACATGTGGACCGCTACGACTGCCGCGAGATTTGATCGTTTTTTCCGCAAGTCATCGGTTGAAATATTAAAATCATCACGGTTCGAGTCTATGAAGTGAGGAGATAAGCCTGCCTGGCAGATAGCTTCGAAAACAACTGAACAGCAAAATAATGGTACGCCTACCTTTGCGCCTGGGGGTAAATCCAGAGCTCTTAAAATCGCATACAGAGAAACCCGACCAGATCTCGTCCAAATGGGATTTTGATGGAAGATATTTTCGATATTAGGTGATTGGGTAGTATGACGAAAAATGCTGCGAAGACCACTGAAAAGGGCATCGAATCCATAATCCCAATTGTTTCTAGGGATTAGATTGATTCGATTTCGAATTTTCATCAGCGTTTGTCCTTAATCTTAGGTTATCCTCAACCAACGAATTGGATAGGATTTGTGAAGCGGTTCATACCTCATATTTGATACTGCAATTGATTATTCGCATGGGTCTATCCCCTGGCTATCAAGAACTTGCTCCCGGTTTTTTTTCAATTCATTCGATTTTTCAATGGTCTCAAGTAATTCAGATGGAAAAATCCCCTTCAAGATCTTAATATTTGGCATGACGCAATGTCCGCCAATTATTCCTGGAAAGTATTTAACTGGTGGAAGATAAGCAATTTCTTCGAAAATCGAGCTGACCTCATTATAATCCACAGATAATTGATCGCAATATCTCTCTAATTCCTGAGCCCAGGCAATCAATAAACCGAAGTAGGTCGTCTCAGTTAATTTTGCCAATTCAGCGGATTCGGGAGAAGATAGTATTCTTGTTTTCATCCCAATTGCTTGAAAATGGATCGAAGTTCTTAAACTGGTTTCTGGGTTAATACCACCAATAAATTTGTCATATGCTTGCAATTCTTGCTTCATCCTGGCATGTTTTCCCCTCACCGGGCTGTAAGCGATATCAGTTCGTGCTTTTTGATAAACGGCGCGAGTAGTACCAGGAGAAACTGTACTATTGATAACCGTTAATTTTGGTTGGTACTTTTTGATGTATTCAACACATTGCCCAACGAAATCAGGAACCTGGAATGGAAAACAAATATGTAATATTTCGGATTCCCCGGTAAAGTCAACGGGATCAATGTCAACCCCTAACGCATCAAAGTGGTCTGATATGACTTCAAACAAAGGCCGGCCTACTTCACCAAGCCCAACAACGATAACCTTGCCATCCATTCTGTTTTTCTCCTAAATTCCTGGCTTTTTGTTCTATTACTTCAATTGATTTGGTTTTGTGAATTAGCCGAACTTCATTTACCTAACCAAATCATCGATCAGCTGGTAATAAATGTTCTTTTGTTTTTCCCAGTTATATTCCCGATTAAATTGGTCAGCTGCAGTCACCAACTGAGACCTCTTTTCGGGATATTCATATAGCTCACGGATAGCGCAGGCTAATTCAGAAACATCACCGGGAGTGACAAATCGAATCATCTTGTCAGTAAAATAAGCTTCAATGGTCGCGGTCCGAGAACATATTACCGGCTTTCCCATGGCGACATACTCTAACAATTTCACCGGCAGCATATATCTGGTAAATTCGTCATATAAAATTGGGACGATGCCTGCATCTGCACCTTGAATTATCGGAACAAGCTTCTCCAACGGAATCATCCCTTTATGGATTTGCACAAAATCTGTTAACCCCATCTCATTTACAAGGTCCGATAAATGCAAAATATCATCGCCTTCGCCAATGATTCTCAATTTCAATGGCTTCAATTCAGCTTTCAAGGCCGAAACTGCTAAGATCGCATTTTCCAAACCGTTCCGTTTTGCCACCATTCCGTGATAAATGAGTTCAAGGCCAGGATGGTCTGGCTGGTTTTGGGTTTCTTGATGTTTAAAAACTTTCATATCCGGGACGTTTAACAGCAAGATAAACTTACTAGAAGGGTTTCCATGTCGGCACAAAGCTTCGAGATGGGGTTGATGGACTGCAATTGCCCTATGCGCAAAGCTAATACTGAAGCGCTCGCTCCAGGTAAGGATGCGGATCATTAATTGCCTATCGCTGCAATTGAATTTTGATTGGTAAAGTTCCGGCATCAGATCATGTACATCTAATATTATTTTTGCGCCAAGAAGCTTGGGCACAATCGTAGTAAACACCATGAAATCCGGCATCGTATGGACCTGGACTACCTGGTATGAATTTTTTAAATAAAGCCTGGTAAGCAATAACAAAGCCGCAAAAAAGAAATAAAGGTAAGATGCCAGGTACATTCGGCTGTTTGATCCACGATAACGCAAAAGTGAAATCCTATAGATCCTGACGCCATTTTTAAAATCGGGATTGGCTTCGTTTCTTTCACCCAGGCAAATCATGTCTACAGCATCGCCGCGTTCGACCAGCGCCTCAGCCTCTCTGCGCACCCGCGTGTCAGTAGGGTAATGAGTATATGCAACCATACACACTTTTAACATGCTTCACAATCCTCGGTCAATAAAATCTCAATTTTAGATTCACAGCTAATGGGCATATCGTAACAATAACGATCTTTTCTATCCCCAGACCGATCTTGAGATTGAGGGGGATAGAGACGAATAAACTGTTGGGGTTCACATAATGAATCATTACCTTTTATTTTCAAACAGAATTTACTGCCATTCAAACTTGCTTCCTCAAAAGTAATCGAACGTCTCTGGCGAAACCAACTTACGACCTGATGAGCACTCCCAATCCATGCCTGGCGAGATTGTAGCTCCTGCAGTAAATTAATATAAAATTCTGCCCACGATCTTTCCGGGACAAGGCTGCGGTCATGCCAGGAGAGAGTTAAGACGCCATGATAATTTAATATCATGTCCAGGAGATGGTGACACATCCGTTTAGCTTCTGCATCACTCAACGCCATGCGGCCCGGGAAGAACAAGGCCGTGTCCTGGATATTAAGTGGAATTTCCAGTAAGTGACTTACACCTAAGGGCCGAAAAACCTGAGTTGTTCCATTCTTAAAACCTATGGCTTCGTTGTAACCAAGGGTCGCATCATAATCGAATCCAGCTTGTTCAAGCTTAGACGGTGATTGCTGGTCGTAAAACAGCCAATGGACTCTGTTTCCTGTTTCTCGTTGACCAGTTGCCTGAACAATGCGAGCCAGCTCCTGCATCCCCTTTTGTGCACTGCGCCAGGAATCAATACCATGTAAGCCGATCTCAGCCCTCATTTTTTTTAATTGAGTTACCTGTTTTTTAATATCACCGATATCATAACGAACGGCTCTTCTTTGCTGTTCTATTCCTTCTATCCTGTCACCTGCTTGATTTTTGTATGGTATCAAAAAGTATGTAGAGCCATTCCCAATATCAATTTCTGTATACCTGTCAAAATGCTCCCAAAAATCATCGCTGATCCTTAAATAAACAAGGGGCAATTTGGCAACGGCGATCCAATTCTTCACTAACCTGGCTCTGGTTATCCTCTTTTTCAGGAAAGAATGCAGTGAGCCTACCAGGCCGCGGTAAATAAAGCCCCACATGGTATGGTCAAAAAAATGGCGGCGAATACCCGCAAAATCGATGTCATGGGTCAAGCAAGTGAAGAATTGAAAACCCAATGGGATCGGAGGAATCTCGATCAAACTAATCCCCTGATTGATGATCCAATCTCTGATTAAGGAAATGTGAATCTCAATTGCCGGGATTAATGCATTTTCAATCGGTTGGCCTTTTGTCAGAAGGATCGAAATTTCTTGAAACAGATCATATCCTACCCTGATAATATTCCGACCAGGGTCAGAAAAAATTGTTGCAAGCGTGCCAGGGTTTGTCTGGGTCGGAAATACTGGCAAACCCTGGCCAACGATATAAGCCAATCGACCGTAGATTGGCAGTTGGATTTTGTCGGTAACATTAATTCGATTGCATTTTCCCGGTTCTATCTTAAGATCCCTGAAATCATCATATGGTAGGTGCCTGGAAGAAAATACCATAACCAACTTGGCACTGTTCTCGGGAATTACTCCTGAGGTTGAAAGGATGACATCATACCTTCTTGAAGAATCAAAAAATTCCCAGGGTGTCTTGAACAGTTCAAAGAATTCCTTGGCCGTATCTGCTTCATTTTCGGCACAAAGTACCCCGATCATTTTGACTCCGGTAGCAAAGGTTTCATTAAGGCTTCGTAATTCCCACCGGTCCAAGAGTTAATTTATAAAGATCATCGATGGTTAGGTCATATATCAACCCTGCATCTTTCTTGCTCTTGAAATAATCCATACAGGTTTTGAAATCTGCAGTAGACATCTGGCCTGTCGTGCCGATCTTGTTCCAATGCAGAGGCAAAACATAGCCGCCTGCAATAGTCCTATCTATCATGCTTTCCCAGTCGGCGACTGTCATCGTCGAATTGACTTCATTTGAAGGCAGTGTAAACGTTGATCCAAACGGCAGGGCAAACATCAATTCTCCCTGCAATGACGTAGGCCGGGTTGTTTGCCCGGTCAGCATGGACAGATTCGTCATGGCCGTTATTGTGTCTTCATTGAAGTATCCACCCGGATAAAACACATACCGTGATCCCGCACTTAACCCCTTTGAATTTAACGTGTCATATGCGCCTTTTATTTGGGCTTCCTGGTCTGTTTCAATTTTAGTGTCCAGGGGGGTGCCCGAGTTGGTTTTATTTCCGACGATCCAACCGGACGCGGCCATTTCTTGCACCTTTGCCCAGCTGAGATAATCAGACCAAACTCCTACCAGGTCAGTTTCCGCCCACAGGGTGCCGTTAATACCTAGCTGTTTCATGTATAAAAAAGCATTGTCATATTGCTGATTGCTGCCATTTACAAAAGAGAATTGTGCCGCGGGAATACTTTGAATGCCAAAATACAACGACGCAAAACTGACATCAACCATCCTATCAGGGGCATCATCCGCTCCACACTGCAGCCGGACACGAACAATCGGGTCGGACCAGGAAGGAGAATTAATGGCTTCCATATCACCCTTTGCCCAGGTCATCGTATTCCAGCCGTTCATCGTGCTGTACAGGTTATATAAATAACATTGAAAATAATTGGTGAAGGTCTCATCGTTGGACAATGAGAGCACAAATCTATCCTTGTTGTCGCTTGGATCATTTAGATCATGGTTAACATAAAACCAGAGCAGTAAGCGTCCCCAATCGCCGCTCATATCCCAATTGACAGTCTTAATCATCGACGCTTCGGTTCCTGGCGTACAGGTCAAGCGTAAACTTTGCGAGCCAATTTTATATTGATCGAAATTGGCTGCCAGGGTACCGTCAGTGACAGTCCAGTCACTTGCGTTTTGAAAACCTTCATACAATGTACCCGGATTGGTCATTAAATAGCGCGGCAGGTAGAACAAATCCGGACTATGATCTTTCATGATCAGTGGAAGATATTTTCTGGGGGGAGGACCTTCACCATCGATTAATGTCTTCGGCACCAGACACGCAGACAAACCCAACGCGCTGGCCAACAAAAATTCACGCCTGTTCATTCAATCTCCTTTCAATTATTGCAAAAACAAAAAAAACTACATTGGTTACAAAAAACTCTTGTTCAAAAAACACTCAATAATTGCTGACGTTTAGCTCCAATGCATGATCATAGATGGATTGAACGCGGTGCCCTTCTCTCACTTCGGAATACGTACAGAATCGAGTGTTAATTCATAAATGTCATCGATCGTCAGATCATATATCAAACCCGCGTCTTTTTTACTCTTGAAATAATCCATGCAGGTTCTGAAATCTTGAGTCGACATCTGTACAGACTCACCGACCTTATGCCAGTGAAAAGGCATGATGTAGCCACCAGAAATGGCCCGATCAATTAAACCTTTCCAAAAAGCCACTGTCGTATTTGAATTGACTTCGTTTGAAGGCAGTACATACATGGGTTCGAACGGCAGCGCAAACATCGGTTCTCCCTGCTGTGTTGTGGGTTTAGTCGTACGACCGGTCAACATGGAGAGATTAGCCATCGCCGTCATTGTGTTTTCATCAAAATGGCCGGTTGGATAAGCCACATAATGAGACCCTTTACTTAAGCCTTGTTGATTTAATGTGTCATAGCCCCCCTTTACCTGTGCTTCCTGGTCGATTTCACTTTGACCCTCTAATTCATATCTGGAATTGGTGTGATTCCCAATGGTCCAGCCGGCCGCTGCCATTTCTTTCACCTTCGTCCAGCTGAGGTAATCAGAATCTACGCCCACCAGGTCGGTTTCAGCCCAGAGGTTGCCGCGAATTCCAAGCTGCTTCATGTATAAAAAAGCATTGTCATACTGCTGGTTGCTGCCATCATCAAAAGCGAATTCTGCCCCTGCAATACTGTGGATACCAAAACTGAGCGAGTCGAAACTGACGTCAACACTCCTGGCCGGTTCTTTATCCACCTCACACTGCAGCCGTACGCGAACAATCGGATCAGACCAGGATGGCGAATTATGGGCTTCCATATCACCTTTTGCCCAGGTCATGGTATTCCAACCGTGGATCGTGTTGTATAAATTGTACAAATGACACGAATAGAAGTGAGTGAAATTCGCATCGTTGGATAATGAAAGTGTAAAATTATCGCTGTAATCACTTACGGCATGGTTGACATACATCCAGAGCTGCAAGCGTCCCCAATCACCGCTCAAGTCCCAGTCGACGGTTTTAACCATCGCTGCCGTTTCACCAGGAAGGCTGACCAACCGTAAACTTTGTTTTCCTGATTTATATTGGTCGGGATTAGCGAGCAGATTTCCTTTTACCACGGACCAATCATTAATGTCTTCAAAATCCTCATACACTTTACCGGGGTTTGTCACCAGGTAGCGCGGCAGGTATATATAATCCGGACCACTCTTGTTCATTATCGATGGAATATAAATTTTTCCCGGAATGTAATTACCATCGATTAATGGCTTCGGGGTCAGGCACGAAGATAAAGTTAGCGCGCTGGCAATTAAGAATTCGCGTCTTTTCACGATACCTCTTCAATTCCAATAAAATAGGTCAAGCCTGCCCCTCTTTCAGACCTAAGGATCTGTATTATGAACTTTCCTAGATGAGAAAACTTATCCATATCTTTGAATTCGCTATAATTACAATTCCCATAATCAAATGCTCTTGCTATGGATCTTAGAGGCTGCTCGTATAATGACTGGTAATCAATAAAATCCATTTTCTGTACCACTTAATGTTACACGATTTTAAGTTTTTAGGGTCTTCTCCAGCCGCTGTCCAGGCCAGAATTCCTGGCCTAAATTATGAGAAATCGCTACCGGATCATCTATAAAGGCTTCGAAGGCCGGAAAAAAAGGAGTCTCCGGTACAATTTCTTACGCATATAGGTTGTTACCTCGGTATCGTCCAACTGGGGTTTGTGAGCCCACCAGCTCCCCAAATAACCCCAAAAATAACCCAACCCTCTCATCAGAAAAGGGCGATCTGTGAGCCCGCGATAAAGACTGCGAGCTATTACGATTGGCAGGGGATATTTCAAAAAGAAAGCATGCTCACCTTCCAGGATATACCTGCCCCATTTACCGTAAGAAGCTCCAGTAGGTCGAAAATGGTGCACAACCAGATCATTAAAACTACGGGTTTTCCAACCTTTCATCTGAGCGCGCCATTCATCAATCGCATCCCATCCACTTGTTTCTGGAAGGCCTCCGATCTCGAGAAAACACAATTTACGGTAAACTTTGGTAGGCCCACGAACATGGTCGGCTGGAACTTTTTCCAATTGCCACCGGTTTCCGGCCGGGATATAAAGCACACCTCCAGCGATCCCCAGGCAGGGATCCTCATTAAATTTCTCAAAAAGAAGCTCAAAATAATCAGGTGCGAACGACAAATCGCCGTCCATCTTGATAATGAAATCATATTCCACAGCAATATGTTTATAGCCTTCATAAAAAACTCGTACGACCCGAGCGCCAAGCTCCCGCTTCCCTTCCACGGGTAAATCAACAAGTTTTATCCATGAGTATTGGTCAAGATATTCTTGAACAATTTTAGGTGTATTATCGGTTGACCCATCATTTACGATAATCCATTGGGTGGGCTTTATCGTTTGCGCGCTGACTGCTTCCAGAGTATGCCGGATATAGGCTTCTTCATTATGAACCGGGGTGATAATTACATAGTTCACAGCAAATTCCCTGTTTTCATCTTAGAAAAGCCATAAGAACAAATCAGTGCAGAAACCATATAAACCACCGAGATTAACTCCTGCCAGGTATCCCAAAATTCTTTTTTTGATCAGTTCTTCGCAGCAAATGTTTTGTAACTGATGTAATCCAGGCTAAGCCCTTTCCGAAAGCAGGCCAATATAAAGGGATCACGCATTTCATCTGGTAATAAATATATTCTGGAATTAATGTGATCTGGCGGCGCCTGAGCCTGCCCTTAGGATCCAGCATCCAGTTTGCAGCCCAAATATTCAAATTTCGTTCTCCAGCCAGTTCCATGTTTTGCCGCGCCTCAGCTCCAATCTCAGTCCAGGTTACCCTGACACCAGTTAATTTCCTTGGAGGGCGTCCGTGGTTTCTCTCGATACTGGCTTCAGCCTCCAACTTCTGAAGCGTGCCTGGGTCGTAGCCATGGTTTTGATGGGCAATGCGAACTGCCTTCGTAATATCTACGACCGGGAAACCCTGCGTCCTCGCCCACCACACCAGCCAGTTGTCCCATTTCAAACGTCCGATAGCGAATGGCGGGATCTCCTGATACAACCCTCGTGGAAAACAGAAGAAATCAATTCCGGTTGGGGCGTGCAGGATCCCTTTTTGAGCCAGCAGGTTCTTCAAGTCCGCTTGCCAATCTGGCGAATCAAAGTTCCAGGCAGCGTTGATTTCAATATCCATTCTCTGGCCCAGAACCAGAAAGCGGGGCATTTTTGCGGCTATCGATTCCATTGCTCGCAGGAAATCATCTGTGAGTATGATATCAGAATTGATGTAGCAGACTACCGGATGATTGGCCCGTGCCTGTCCAATCTTAAAAACCGAATTCACCAGGGGTGTACCATATTCATTTCGTTCAACCTCAGCTACATGAATCAAGCCCAGCTCATTACAGATTTCAGCCACACCTTCATCAATCCCAAGCAGGATAATTTCTGGTTTTGGGCTCAAGCGCGTCCAACTGATGATCGCGTTCCTCTGAATGGTATCAATATGACCGTGAAAAGCTTTAGGACACGCAAATAATGTGATCATCGACGGACCTGCATCTGTCTCTTGCTTGACTTGATTGCTCATAATTCCTTATATCGGTTTTCCAGTAAAAACCCGGTAGATGCGTCTGGCGGATTCACCTATTCCAATCCGGTACATCGTCTGACGCAGCCATTCTTTTTTTGAATGTGGAGGATTGATAGCTACTTGCGATATTTCTGGCCAAAGAATTTTCCAAATTTCTCTATTCAGAACATATTCTGGGGCACAACGATATTTGATGGGGGCTCTGAGCATAATTTCCATCAACCCTCTATTATTTAATGGAGAGAAAACCTCCTGTACAGTATCCGATTCTAGCTGGCTTTGAGCCTGCCAGCCGCCTTCTCGCTGCTCCCACAAGAACAGATCCAAAATATCTACTCGATTTGCTTTAGAGATAGGATATATTTCATTGTACCAATCGACCATTTGCTCGTATAAGAAGGGCAGTCCTTCCCACTCAGTTACGCTTCTGACGAATTGCGAAAACTTTTCTGGCGTATCATAGGTCTGATGAGTCCCTTCCGGGTAATATCCACAGCGACTTATTTCTGAGCAAACCCCCGTCACTGCTACCCTTTCTACAGGAAGCTCACCGGTCAACCTCCCATAAGCAGACCTGCCCCAATCATTGAGGTGAGCCATCGGAGTGTTTAATTCATACACTCTGGCAAAATCAGGATCAATATCGCCCAGACAATTGATGATGTGGTGTGTAAAACCCAATGCCTTCATTAGTGCGGCAGGGACCGCTATGTCAGGAGACTTCTCGGTTAAATCTCGGATTTTCAATGTATAAAAATAAATATCCGGTGCAATAGATTTACAAGCACTCAAAACTGTCCGAGTATCGAAACCTGCAGTTAACGATACAGCCAGTGGGAACCTCTTATAGGATGCAATCATTATGGCTTCCAGCAATTCCGCTGCTTGCCGGGAGACCTTTTCAAGAGGTTCATTTTTTATGGGTTTGTCAGGCCAGAAACGCACCTGTTCGAGTGTCGAAATTTTTAAATAACGGTTAGGTAGGAGTTGAAAGACATCTTCGAAAAGGGAATATCCGCCTGGTATCCAATGCTCAATGTGGCTCTTTTTGTAATCAGAACGGTTATAACTCGCAAAATTTTCTCCACGCCTGAGCGGTGTCACTTGCTCAAAAATCAGGGGTTGAGATCCAACCAGGGTTTTTCCATTTTCCCTGGTGTAAAAAACGCTTCTCAAGCCGCAGGCGTCATTAAAAATATAGATATCCTCGGAGAATTTGAATATCAGGACAAACCGTCCTGAGAGGAAGTAGAGATACTGACAAATCTCGCTAATCGATTGAACCGAGTTTTGTATGTCAGCCAAAATTTCAACGTCAGTTCGATCCGGGTGGTTCGGATCAATCATATATCCGATGCAAGCCACGCCTGGTTTTTCATGATCTTTTACAACCAGGTTGAGATTCACGTCGGGGTGCGCATAAATGTGAAACTTCCCCAAGGTTTGGTATTGCCAATTCTCAAGGGTCCCGCATTTTTCGGATGTCAGTAAAAACTGCCGCCGGAACAACAATCGCTCGAATTCCATGATGCTTAACCTTACAAACCTCAAATCTCCTAAAAATTGGATAGGAAATCTTTATCTCCAGCACTAAGTACGCCGCAATCAACATTTACACATATCAATTTCAGATGAAGCCAGTGTGTAACCACTAATAAATCCTTTTCTGGTTCTTCATCCTGAAAAATAACCGCGAAAAATTTTTCCCAACTGACGCAAGGTAGGATGATAATTGAATAACGAATCGCCAAATGCCTTTTCCAACTCGTTTGCAACTCTGGCGGAATTTTTCAGGCAAGCCGGAGTACACAAACCGCAACAGCTTGAACAGGATATACGGGCTGTTCAAAGGATCCAGGGTGAATGAGCGTAAAACATATTGAAAAAAAGGTTTAATTTTCCTGGTTCCCACCCAAATATATATGGCGCCTACTAAATAAGAGTTGCTCAATGCTGTCTTCTCAAAACGGGGAGAATTGAATGGAGGTGGAAGATTTGGCTGCTTGAAGAATTTCTCGGTTATTTTGACCTTGGCCGATCCCATATCCAGCTGCTGACTGAGACCCTCACAATCGCGAATGCTGGCGACATGAATAGGTTCATACCTGATGGTGCCAACCATGCCGATTCTCAGCCACAGCTCATGATCCTTGCCATTTGTAAAAGCAGCATCGAGCCAGCCAACCGTTTCAAGAATGGAGCGGCGCATGAAAGACGCGGCTTGAGGAATGATATATTTGCAGTACTTGACCGCCTTAACCAGGTCCCATTCCTGGGGTTTTTCCACCCCGTGAACCAATTCACCATTTTCGGCAATCCCCGAAAAATCGCCATAGACAACATCCACCTGTGGATTGTTTTGCAGATAAGCCACAACTTTGCTGACTGCATCAGGAGTTGCGTAAACGTCATCAGCGTTTAGCCAGGCTAGAATTTCACCTTGACTCATCCACCAACCTTTATTGATGGCGTCGGCATGGCCTTTATCAGGCTCAGACACCCACCGGATTCGATCACCGTACTGACGCAGGATCTCAACCGAACCATCGCTCGAATTACCATCGACCACGATGCACTCAATTCTGGGGTAATCTTGCATCAATATGCTTTCAATCGTTGGAATCAAGAAATGCGCCCGGTTCAAGCACGGGATCACAACCGAAACCAGCGGACTTGGGATCATCATATCGAAGCCTTCCTACTCCAAAATCGAGAGAAAAGGTTGCTGAGCTTTCCAAAAAGAAACTTGATATCACTCACCTCTAACGCATGCGTCGCCAGGCTGAACCCGAAGTAGAAACAGGATACCAAAGCGGCCTCTAGTAAAAGACCCAACCAACCGGATAAATGTACAGACAAAACAGAAAAAACCACAACTGCTCCTGCCTCAGCCAGGAAGGCGCGAACATAAGGCATCAGACTTTCGCCCCAGCGTTTTACTCCCAACAGCTTCCGCTGCGTATACAGGTCATAGACCAGATTGGTCATAAAGAGACCGATGAAAACACCGAGGGCAGCACCCGCCGCTCCCCAAATCGGAGATAGAATAAGCACCGGTACAGTAAGGAAAACCAGGGTCCCAATTGATGCGAACAGGTTGACATCCGCCCGGCCCATGCCGTTGCTTACCTGGTACGCCACCGAACCAGAAGAGCGCCAGACAACACCTGCTGCAAGAAGGGCGAGCACAAGCCACGAATTGGTCATAAAATCTGGCCCCATCCACAAGAAAAGGAAATCTTTAGATAGCACAATCAATAAAGCGGCAGCGAATGCCGATATCCACAGTAATAAGCGGATCATCTCATGGTACAGGTGCAGCAGCTCGTCAACTTTGCCGGAAACAACTGCCTCAGAGCTCAACGGATAGAGGGCGTTGGAGAAACTAGACATCATCCCTGGGATCCGACCCGTAATTTTGGTCGGAACCGTATAGAATGCTACCGCCGTCGTACCTAAAAGGATTCCTACCAGGGTCTGATCAATTTGCAATCCAATTGAACTGGCAACCTGCCCGGCAAATAAGAGCGATGAAAATCCAGCCAACCGTTTCAGAAGTTTTTTACTGACAAATGACTGTCGTTTTGCAGCAGGAAACTCGCGCAGTAGAAACCAGCCAACGATAGAAAAAAGAACCAGGCCTAAAATACTCGAGAAAACTTGAGCCAGGACAGCGCCAAGCAAACCCCAACCACGCCACAAAGCAAAAACAATCGCGACGGTGTTCAACGTACCAACGACTAATCCAACCTGGTTTCTAATATCGTAACGGCGCATCGCAGTTGGAATCCCCTGGAGAGTACCAACCACGCCATTCAGAAAAAAGCTGAAAGCTGCCAGGCGAAATACCGTCACCGCCGTATTGACCAATGCAGGCGGGATCGAAAACACGTTGCGCGCCAGCACCTCAGCTGCCAAAAACATAATTCCCCCACCCAATGCTGATAAAGTTACATTAATTACAAGTCCAGCCACAACTGCTTCGTGCAAATCCTGCCAACGCTCATTGGCATATGCTTCAGCCATAAAACGAACATTCCCCATTGCCACCGGGCCGTTTAGCAATCCAAGGTACCCAGCAACGATAGCCACGATAGAAAAAATGCCATACGAATCGTTGCCCAAGCTCCTAACGATAAAAGGGACCGAAAAAACGGATAGGCCAATGGGCCAGACCCACCCGATCAAGTTGAAGACGGTGTTGCGCATCAGCCCCTGGGTCAAGGATGCATTTTTGGTCGAGGGGGTTGGAAGTGCCGTTAATTCTTCAATCATTCAACCTTCCCTTTTGCCAACAACCATTACATTCTTTTGCTTGTTTCTGCCAAATTCAGATTGGCCAATTACGGCAATGATAGATGCCAGCACAAACAATTGGGCAGTGACGTGTCCATCACCCAGAAGACCATAGTCAGTAAGTCCGTGAACTGCAAGAGCTAAAACCCCTGAGAAGAGACCAATACTAACCGCAGATAGAAAATCATCCTTTGATCTGATAAAAACCCTCCAGGCGTTCAAGAAAAGTGCTGCCAAAAACCACAGAAAAGCTGCCAAACCTAATAGACCGGTTTCAGATGCGATAAATAAATAAACATCATGTACCATGGCTGGATGGGTTTCACTATAAAATGCCGGGTTGTATTCAGCCATTGCCTCATAATAATTATTAAGCCCAATACCTAAAATCGGGTGGTCTTGAATGACTTTGAAGGCAGTGGCTGCCTGGTCAAGGCGGCTGGCAGCCGAACCATTATCATTTGCAGTAAGCCTTAGCAGGATGAAATTCGGTCCAAAGAAAACTAACCCCAAGATGATAAGTCCGGTAATTGTGGAAAAAATAAAGGCAGAGCTAAATTTAATCCGGCCTTTGATAACCCACACGAGCAAACCAAAGGTGATGATAATAAGTAAATTCACCCACCCACTTCGTGAAAGACTGAACAGTAACCCCAAACCCCCAATGCAAAAAGTCAAACCAATCAGGATCTTTCTTAGCACTTTCTTTTGAATAAAAAAAAGCCCTAATGAAAATGGTATTGCAGAAGCTAAATACATCGCAAATGAATTTGGGTGTCCTAATGTCCCTTGTACTCGACTGAAAGAAACGATATCGAGTGTTTGTTGATCGACTTGTAATCCTTCACCCACAAACGAAAGGCCGAGGGGATGACCAAAGATCCCTTCAAAAATTCCTAAAGCAGCTTCGAATAACATACCCGTTATTAACCCTGCTATTACCCACTTGAGATCGATTTTCTCACGGATGCAATTCGCGAAAATGAGGTAGATCACAAAAAGTGAGCACATATATATCAATTGCATCAACGAAAGAGTAACATCGCGTGAATTGAATAGCGATAAGGAGGAAACCCCAATCCAAGCCAGGGCAGGCAGCGTTATGGATGGGAAAAAGCTTACTTTTATGTTCCTTGATTTCATTGTAGCCAAGAAAACTAAAAGCAGAAGAAGCACCATAACCTCGGTATGGGAAACGCCTATCCCCGTGGAAAGACCAACATTCACTGGGCGGGGAAATGAAATTATCCCTTTAACCAGGTAAATTGGAACAGAAGATGCTATCAAGAACAGAAGTACATGGGTGGGGTTTATTGCAATGACCAGGTTTACCAATAGTAAAACCATAATAAAGCCAAATTTCCATTTATCAGGTAGATTTAATAAAATAACTGCTCCTGATAAAATTCCTGTGAAAAGGCAGACAACGAATTGGAAGGCCTTCCCAGGATCAATGGCTCTAAAATGGATGGGTGCAATTTTCATTAATTATTTTATCTGCATTGATAGTAGATCGGTCAATCCCGTTTCTTCCCTCGTCACGACTTTGGGCCAATTGCGCTTGAAATTCGTGTTAGTTAATTGACGGGCAATATGTAATACTTTTTGAGGTGGAAGATTTTAACTCCCTGGCAATTGTTTCACTCAACGATACCATTTCATCGGTTGTATAGGGGCTTACCCCATCGAACTTATTCTGAAGCAAGCGAACTATCACGCGGTCCAGATCACAATAAGGCAAACCTAATTGGTCTTCGTCAGTGCCGTTCGGGATAATATCCAAACCATCTGTTGGCACAGCTACGATAAACTCTTCAGGAACACCTAAAACCCTGGCTACCGTATATTCCTCCAAGCCTTTCCAAATATGTTGGATCGGGGCAAAATCACCAACATCACCATTGATTGTCCAAAATCCCATCCACAATTCAGATAAATTATCGGTAGAGACAACCAAACCACCGGTAAGTTGGGCGATATGATATAGGGTAATCATCCGCAGACGAACTTTTATATTCCCGGCTGCGCGGGTCTTGCGATGAATTATCTGGTGCAGCAGGTTTTCGTCTTTATTGTCCTCAGCAATTTGGGTCAGTTGATCTTGAATTGATCCTGATGAGAAAAAACGTGCCATAAGGGCATGAAATTCGAAGGTCAGGTCAACTTTTACAGCGGGGATTTTATAATGGTCCAAAACTAACCTGGCGATCCGCTCTACTTCTGGTTTCGATTCGCAAGGCATCAAAACACCGATCGGTTTTACACCTTCCAGATTGCTCAATAATCCGGCGATAACAGAACTATCTAATCCCTCAGATTTACCAAATATGGCATACGTCAGGTTGTTCTCGCGGAAATAGGTTTGTATTGATTTACGGATCTTATCAATGGTTTCAAGCGCCTGTTGGTCTGTCAAGGTATAGTTCATTATTCCTCCGGAGAGCTCCACATTATTTTAAGTCTGGCTTTGTTTTTCTCATCATCCGAACCAATACCAAGTGGAATATAACGAATATTCGGTGCACCTTCCAGCTGTTCACGTAAAATCCGCCAGCAGTCATAAACTTGAACCGGCGGTGTCCTTTGGGGGAAATCAGCCAACGTGAGAGCTCGGAATTTGGGGTCAGGGGTCGAAATCACGATTAAATCGGCCTGTTCCAGGCACTCGTGCAAGTCATCCAGGATAATGGCCTTATCTGTTAATTCTATGCGCGCCATTTGATTTGCGAGTGGGTCATAACCGATCACTCTATAACCAAAGGATGCTAATTTCTTGGCCAAATAAATTGCCTGTGACTCTTCCACAACATGTGAATGTGGTTTATACGCCAAACCTAAGATAGTGACCGTGCTGCCTGGAGCAAGGTTTGAAGAAAGAGAATCACCGATGGTGTCTGCCAGGGATCGGTTAAACCGATCGGTCGTTTCGGCCAAACTGGCATCATAGTCAAGTGCACGGGCGAAGAAACCCAGGGCCACGTTGTCACGCGGGAAACATGGCCCGCCGTAACCCAATCCACCGGTCAGATATTTGCGGCCAATTCTAAAATCGCATCCCAAAGCGTCACTAACGACATCAATATTTCCACCAGGGATGCGTGTGCATAGATCTGCGAGCATATTTGCAAATGTTATCTTAGTGGTTACATATGTATTCAACGCAATTTTTGTCAGCTCGGCATTTTCGAGGGACATACGCCTGACTGGCGGATTATTTGCCATGATCTCAGAATAAGAGCTTTGGAGTATATCGCCAGAATGGAGGTCAAACTCTCCAATAAGATTCATATCAGGGTTTAGAAAATCGTGGATAATACTTCCTAACGCGATAAATTCAGGACTATAACAAAATCCAAAATCTGTTCCACATTTCTTCCCTGATTCTTGCTCCAAAATTGGAAGCAGCCCATATCGAGAAGAACCAGGTAAAACTGTACTGGTTAATACCACCAGGTGATATCGGTCTTTCTCCGCCAGAGCCCGACCAATTTCTCGAAAAGCCCATTTTGCATACTGCAGTGAAAATGCTCCCCGCGAATCACTGGGGGTTGGCACAATAACAAAACTTACGTCTGATTGAAGAATAGCCTCTCGGTGGCTGAGGGTTGCACTCAGGCGGGCATGATTTGCCTGGATGGTTTCTTCTAGATTAGTTTCCTGAACAGGTGCATGACCAGCATTCACCAGCTCAACCGTGTGGTGGTTAATATCAACGCCGATTACATTTAATCCCCTACTGGAAATTGCAGCAGCCATACTGGCACCCAATTTACCCAGTCCAAAAATGGAGTAAACTGTTTTCATAATCACTTCCCATTATTCGAAGGATCCAAATAAAAGAATATTTATTTTTTTGAACAAAACGAGTCAGTAAGCGGTGGAATTCTCAATCAGAATAAAAAGCCTTTATTTCACTTACAACCGACCTGACCTGTTCCTCTTGCATCTCTGGATACATCGGCAAAGATAAAATCTGCGATACCACACTTTCTGTTACTGGCAAATTACCCGGTTTATACCCCAACCAGTTCATCGCCTTTTGGAGATGCACTGGAACCGGGTAATGGATTCCAGTCCCTATGCCTCTCTCCTTAAGCCAGGCCTGTAGCGCATCCCGGCGTGGTGTATGGACGACATACATGTGGTAAATGTGCTCGTTTTCCTGGTTTTCGACCGGGGTTGTAACCGGGGTACCGGCAAATAATTGATTGTATAAGGAAGCGTGACCCCGCCGTAATCGGTTGTATTCTTGCAAGTGGGGCAGTTTAGCGCGCAGCACCACGGCTTGCATTTCATCCAACCGGCCGTTGAAGCCAATCATATCGTGGTAATAACGCCGTTCGGAACCATGATCGCGGATCATACGTGCCTTGCGAGCGATTTCCGGATCGCTGGTAGTAATAAAACCGCCTTCTCCAAATGCCCCCAGGTTCTTGGAATAGTAGAAGCTGAATGCAGCCGCATCACCCAGGCTACCTGCCCGCCGTCCTTTATTCACAGCCCCATGAGCCTGGCAAGCGTCTTCAATGATTTTCAGGTCGTAATGGTCAGCAATTTCCTTGAGCGAACCAATATCGACTGTTTGCCCATAGAGATGGACTGGAAGGATGGCTTTCGTACGCGGGGTGATCTTCGCTTCTACCTGCGAAACATCCATCAAGCACGTTTCTTCGCTGATATCGACAAACACAGGCTTGGCGCCTGCCAATACAATTGCCTCCGCTGTAGCAATAAATGTATGCGAGACGGTGATCACCTCATCCCCTGGGCCAATTCCAAGCGCACGCAGGATAACATGAAGAGCAGTCGTTCCATCGCTTACACCAATCCCGAATTCTGCGCCGCAATAAGCTGCAAATTCTTTCTCGAGTGCCTGCACATTTTCACCCAGGAAAAGGTGCATGCTTTCGAAGACTTTTTCGAATCCGGCGAAAATCTCATCTTTAAGTGGGACGTATTGGGCGTGTAAATCAACCAGCGGGATGTTCATAAATTTCTTCCTTTTGTTCAAGAGTACGAATGATATGCGCCGGGTTTCCGGCAACAATTGTCCATGGGGGGACATCGTGGGTAACCACGCTACCAGCGCCAACAATAGCGCCTTCTCCGATGGTTACTCCGCATAAAATGGTCGCATTGCTGCCTATAGATGCGCAGCGTTTGACCAACGTCTGAATACAATCCCAATCAACTTCGGTTTGAAGTCCTCCTCTAATATTGGTCGCGCGAGGGTAGCGATCGTTTATGAACATGACCCCATGCCCGATGAAGACTTCATCTTCGATCGTTACGCCTTCGCAAATAAATGAATGGCTTGAAATTTTTACCCGCCGGCCAATGCTGGCTCCCCTTTGAATTTCGACAAAAGTTCCAATACGGCTATCGTCGCCGATTTCGCAGCCGTATAAGTTGACAAAAGCATAGATCCTGACATTATTCCCCAGGCGTACATCTGATGCAATCCGGCAAAAATCAGTGGCTACCATTTTAAATCCTCTAGATGCCCGCTATTCGTCATTGATTTTTGGGCAGCTTCCAGTACTTTAACGACGTTCAAGCCAACCTCGCCTGAGCTGCAAGGTTTGGTATGGGCAGCGATACTTTCCAGAAAATGCTGACATTCCACTCGAAGAGGTTCGACGAAGCGGATATTTGGGATTAAGATATCGCCATAGCGGTATGAAAACTGGAAATCGCCAAAGTTATCGGTGTATTCCGGGGCCGTGACGCCTTTATCATAAATTTTTATTTTTTCCAAAGCTTCGATGTCATTATAGACCGCCATTTTTCGACTACCCACGACGGTTACCCGCCGTACTTTGCAAGGGTCCAGCCAGCTGACATGAACGTGAGCCATGATCTCGCCAGGAAAGGTCATATTGACATACGCCACATCGTGTATTCCCCGAAAAACGCAGTCTGTCCCATTGGCACTGACCGTGATGGGAAGCTTCCCCATTAAATAAAGGAGTATTGATATGTCGTGCGGCGCAAGGTCCCACAATACATTCAGGTCTCTGGAGAATAATCCCAAGTTAAGGCGTGCCGAATTCGAGGTAGTAAATCTCTCCCAATTCACCGCTGTCCATCAGCTGCTTCATGGCGTGAACAGCTGCGTTGTATTCGAAGGTGTGGCCAACCATTAGAATCAGGTCGTTTTTTTGGGCAAGCTCTATCAGCTCTTCTGCATGCGCTGAGTTTAAAGTTAGTGGTTTCTCAACCATTACATGCAGCCCATGAGCCAGGCATTCGCGAGCGATTGGGTGGTGGGTTGATGGAGGCGTGGCAATAACAACTGCGTCAACCGCCTCTTTAAAAAATTCGTGGTAGTCGGTTGTCAGTTTTATGCTCGGATAAGTACGGCCAATCTGGTTAAGCCGGTCTCGTTTTAGATCAGCAGCGATCACGACTTGAGACTGAGGAATATCGACGAAATTCCTGAGCAGATTTGGCCCCCAATAGCCAGATCCAATGATTCCGATTTTAATCATGAATTAATCCCTCCAATTAATTAAACGAAAAATGCAATAAATCAGACCGCACCTTTTCGAGATAAAACAACAAATGGCGTTTTAAAGAGGATTTTTAAATCTGTCCAAAATGATTGTTGGTATATATATTGAATGTCAAGATGGATCATTTCATCATAATCGACCGAGCTGCGAGCGGTAACTTGCCAAAGACCGGTAATTCCAGGTTTTGCATTCAACCTGCCAAAATACCAGGGTTTATACATTTCGACTTCGTAAGGTATGGCCGGCCTAGGGCCTACCAGGCTCATCTCACCTTTGAGGACATTGATAAATTGAGGCAGTTCGTCGATGCTGGAGCGGCGAAGGTACCAACCCACACGCGTCACCCGCGGGTCATGCTTTAGTTTTCTTACCTTCGAATTATCATTTAACAATGCCATTCCCTTTTCGTCGTTATTGATTAATGCAGCTATGAAGGCCTGGTGTAGAGATGGATCAGCTTTGCAAACCATTGAACGGAACTTGTAGCAATTGAATTCCGTTAGTTTCCATACCACCTTTCTATCTATAATCTTCCTTTTCGCACCAACTCGTTTTTGGACAAAAAAGACCGGCCCTGGAGAATCGGCTTTGATTAAAATTGCAACCAGGATAAAAATGGGCAATGAAAAGATTAATATACCAATCGATCCGATTAAATCCAATAACCGCTTCTGGAAAAAATATAACCAATGACCATTGATGTGCGCTGGAATCGCAACCGATGGGATATCCTGAGAAAATTCAAACCCGGTTCTTCTTTGCATCTAAATTTAATCCCGAACTACATTTTATGATTGTTTTTCTTTGCATAATTAGAATACTGGTAGTACGTTTCCTTAAGCCTCTCGCCATTGATCACCAACCCAATGACTTTGGCTTTAACATCGCTATACTGTTGGAGCGCGGCTTCTAACTGACTTTTTTGAACTTGCCCTTTTTTTACAACCAGCAAGATACCATCAACAATTGACGCGATAATGCTTGCATCAGTTATTGCCAGGACTGATGGTGAATCAAAAAGTACCAGATCAAATCGTTGGAGCAAAGCATGAAGCAGTAGTTTCAGCCTGGGGGAAGATAAAAGTTGGATCGGCTCACTGGTAATACGACCACGTGTAATGAGATGCAGACCTTTGTGATTGGTCACCTGAATTATTTCAGTTAATTCCGCTTTGCTAATTAGAAAATCACTTAATCCTACCTGGTTCGATACATCATATATGCTATGAAGTGTAGGTAGTCTTAAATCGCAATCAACGACAATGACCCTTTTGCCAGAATGAGAAAGGGCATAAGCAAGGGATGAAATTACACTGGATTTTCCTTCTCCTTGGGTTGCGCTGGATATCATGAAACAACGCATAGGTGTATCTTCAATTATTGTCAGGAAATTCGTTCTCAATCGGAAAAACGCTTCACCGTATGGAGTATTCTGACCAAGCGGCAAGCTTCTTTCTTCTTTCTTGTGTGTGGTAGGAATCCTTCCAATCGGTCGCTGTCCTGTGATTGCTGTAATCTGCTCTGAAGAGTATAAGGTGCCGTCGAGGTTTTCAAATAAAAACGCTAACCCAATACCAGCAACGGCTCCAACGATTAAACCAAGGGCAAGGTTCAGCGGTTTATTAGGTTTTGAGGGGCTTAACGGCAACACTGCAGGGTTAACAATCGATACGAGGTTTGCCTGGATAGCTTCTCTGGTACGTGTCTGCTCGTATTGGGTAACGAGAGAGGTATAGAGCTGCTGCTGTAAATCAATTGCTTTACTTGCATTATTGATACTGCCCGTATCATTTGGCGTTTGGGTTAATAGGAGATTGTAATTCGTCTTATCCTGAGCCAGGTCGTTAACAGCTTGATCCATCTGTTCTTTCAATATCTCAGATGGGGTTTTCCCACCGCCAGAATAAAATTCGCTGCTTTGTGAGACCAGGATATTGGCCAATGTATTGGCAGCGTTGACAGCCAGACTCGCATTTTTATCTTCAATAGAAATTTGGATTAATTCCGTATTGGGAATAATTTCGACGCTTGCTTTGGGAGGCTCGATTTAATCCCAGCTGCTCCGATAATTTGTCCAATAAAGGGCCACTGGTTGCGATATTTACATACGTGTTCAACAGTAAGGTTGCATACTGATAAGCTGTGTAGTCAACTGAGTTAGCTGATGCGGTCGCGATCCGAATGATTGCGGTTGCGGTATAGATCGGAGTCATCATGAAGGTCCCAACCGTAACGATCGTTAATGTCACAACCAGGGTGATCACGATGACCCAAATTCTGCGTAATAATACATTTATATAAGCGCTTAACTCCATGAAACCTCTCAGGGGGGATATATAAGCAGAAAAAGTTTTTTCTAGTTATGAACATCGTTTTAATCGAACAACTGAATAAAGAGATGCTATTCTAGATTGACTTAATCAGCATTTCCGCTTTTACAAAACTCCTTTTTTACAATAACCAATATAATAATAACCAATAAAGTAAACAAAATCATGGTAAGAAAAAGGTATTTTTCCTACCATGATTCTGGTATCTGATTAAGAGTTGATATTGCCAGTTATTTTTCTATATAATGCAAATTTCCAGTCCGGGGTTTTGAGGGGATTTGACCATAATCAGCATATTCTTGACTACCGGCCATAATCTCTGCAACAAGTTGGTCCATTCCAAAAGGACTAAAATCCTTCCAACTTGTTTCTCCTGGTAATCTGATAAACCCCCGATCCCCGTGTGGTGAGAAGACGACCATTTTGACCTTTGGCAGAGACTTATGCAAGAAGAAATCCTGAAGCTGTCCGGTCTCTGCCAGCCGAAAGATAGCAATATCGATATCTTCGGAATGATTTTCGACTATCTGGACTTGATCGATCTGGCTTAACAGAGATGTCAAAGCTTCTCGAAATAGATATGGGTCATAGGCCACCCAGACACGGGTTTTCATAAAATTCTCCACAGAAGTGACTTGTAAAAATATTATAGCATCGCTACATTTACCTGAACACGTCAAAGTGAAGTATTCGAAAGGTATTTTTCCTAATATATCTATCTCTAAATCAGGTTTATTGCGGTGGGTCGATTAATCCCCATTGTAATGCGCAGGTCACTGCTTCCAGTCTCGAATGAACTCCCAATTTCATGATGATATTGCGGATGTGAGTTTGTACGGTCAAGGGGGATATATTCAATTTACCTGCCATGTCTGGTCCTGAATATCCTTGAGCCAGGCATTTTAAAACTTCGACCTCACGTGAGGTAAGAGCTTCCTGGTTTTGATTAGCAACCGGTTGATTATGAGGTCGAACCTTACGACTCAATAGGCCCAATAACAGGCTAGCAGGGATCGCAATCTCTCCATTAGCAGCCTGGCGGATCGCAGAAATTAATTCCTTGAGGTGTTGGTTCTTACTTACAAAACCACTTACTCCCAGGTCAACTGCTTTCATCAGCGTAGCTTCATCGGAGAGTGAAGTTAAAATCAATATATTAGTTTCTGGAGACATTCGGTTAATTTTCGGCACCAAACTCAACCCATCCCCATCTGGTAAGGCAACATCCAACAGCAGCACAATGGGACGGACCTGGCGTACGAGATCGAGGCAACCGCTGCAGGTATCAGCTTCTCCTACAATCCGGATGTCGGGTTCATTACCAATTACAGTTCGTAATGTTTCAATCAGCATCTGATGATCATCAACAATTGCTATGGTTATTTTTGGGGTCAGGTCTGTTATATGGTTCATAGTATTATTGAGCGATCATTGGTAAACTAAGCATAAAAACAGTTTTCGTTCCAGGGCTTGACAGCACCTCTATCTTGCCACCATGCCTGTCAATAATCGTTTTAGCAATGAAAAGACCCATCCCATTTCCAAAACTTCCCCTGGATTGACGATCTTGAAAACGACCAAAGAGCATAAATAAGGCCGGAATATCAACTTCTGCAATCCCAATTCCATCATCCTCGACGCAGATTAAGATCTGGCTGCCCGCCATTTGACGATCAAGACTAGCCGATATTAATATCTTCGTTTGTGAATTTTGCACGGCATTCTCAATGATACGATTGATTGCATCTCGCAGATAAAATAGATCACCTCTGATCAAGGAATCTCCAAGATGATTCGAGTATAGAATTTCTTTCTCGGACTTAGCGCTGGTTTCTTTGAGCATGGAATCGAGCATTGGCGTTATTGGCACCGGCTCAAGATGCAATTCGAGCTTGTTCTCCAATATTCGAGTGCAGACTAAAGCATCTTCGATCATTTTCCCGAGTTGAAAAGATTGGGTTGCAATTATCTCGCTCAGATATTGCGGATCTATCGATTCATCATCAAGGGTCGACGAAGCCATAATTTCTGCAAATCCCTGTATAGGTGCCAATAGAGAACGCATATCGTGAACGAGATACTCCATAAACCTGACCCGGTCGATTTCTATTTCCGAGCCAGATTTCGAATTGTCTAATTTTTCAATCGAATCAAAATTAAGCATCTCATTATCATCAATAAACGGTTTTGGTGGAGGATTGCATGTGCATCGTCCTTCTACCATAATGAAGGTTCGTCAAACACTTAAAAGTGTACCAGTAACTGTTGGTATATATTATAGCATAGCGGCGATTCTGATGAAACGCAACGTCGCAGCACGTTGATATAGATTTCTTCCTATTGAAATATTAAAGTAGAAATGCTATACTAAATCCAATACAAGGTCAATGAGTAGGGTTAACGTTGACGAAATATAGGTTTTATTCTTGAAAGCCCCACGTCGAACCTAAACATTAAAACTCATTATTGTTTCATCACATCCCATAATCCGTGACGCGGCTGCAATCTCAATCCAAGAGGGCTTAAGAGACAACAATCCAGATTGGAGGATGTTGTTTTTTAACACTATCAATTGAATTAGGAAATAAAAAAGGAGGAAATATAAGAAAATAAATTCTGCAAATTATCGTTAAATTATCGAAACAGCTTTATATCAAACTGACATGGTTTTTTGGAGGAAAAGAATGAAAACCACTAAGAATGTTTCAAGGCGAGATTTTCTAAAACTTGCCGGTCTCACTTCTGGCGCTGCTATTCTTGCAGCCTGCACACCATCAGCGACTACAGCACCTACAGCCACAACAGAAATGCAACCAACTGCAACCACTGCAGCGGCAGCCGCCGTGACCATCAATGTTGCTACCGGAGCAGTAGGCCAGGAGCTCCAAATGGCTCAGGCTGGCGCTCAACGCTACATGGATAACCATTCCAACGTTACAGTGACCATTTTAAGTACTCCCGATATGGTTCAAGACCGCCTGGCTGTTTACAGGCAATTTTTCGAAGCAAAATCGCCGGATGTTGACCTGTACCAGATCGATACGATTTGGCCAGGTGACCTGGCTTCTAACTTTATTGATCTGTCATCCTACACAGGTATGAAAGATCAACTCGCCATGATATTCCCCTCGATGGTCCAGAATGATAATGTCGATGGAAAACAAGTTGCCATTCCCTGGTTCACCGATGCAGGCTTATTATTTTACCGCACTGATTTAGCCCAAAAATATGGTATCTCAAGTCCACCGAAGCTGTGGGATGACCTGGCCACCCAAGCAAAGACGATCATGGATGGTGAGCAATCAGGTGGAAACCAGGACTTCTGGGGATATGTCTGGCAAGGAAATGCCTACGAAGGATTGACGTGTGATGGATTGGAATGGGTATACTCCTATGGTGGTGGTACGATCGTCAGTCCTGACAAAAAGATTACCATCAATAACCCGCAGGCAGCAGCCGCGATCGATATGGCTGCAACCTGGGTTGGTACCATTTCGCCATCTGGTGTCACAGGTTTTGCAGAAGAAGATGCCCGCAATGTCTGGCAGGCGGGTAACTCCGCCTTTATGCGCAATTGGCCGTATGCCTACAGCCTGGGCCAGGCCTCTGATAGTGTAATTGCCGGCAAATTCGACGTTGTCCCGCTGCCAGCTCAGCCTAACGAGAAACCGGCAGCTGCTTTAGGCGGTTGGCAGCTCTCAGTCTCAGCGTATAGCAAGAACCCCACCGAAGCTGCTGACGTTGCCATTTACTTTACGTCATCAGCCGAGCAGAAGATCCGTGCCGTTCAAGGAAGCTTCCAACCGACGATCATGGATTTGTATAAGGATGCTGATGTCCTGAAAGCAGTCCCCTTCTTCGGCAAGCTATATGACGTATTCATCAATGCAGTCCCCCGCCCTTCGACTGCGACGGCCCCTAACTATAACCAGGTTTCCACTGATTTCTTCAACAGTGTTCACGATGTCTTGATGGGTCAGAAGGATGGAAAGACGGCAGTTGCAGAGATTGAAGCTAATCTCGTTAACTTGCTCAAGTTCCCCACTGCTGCACCTTAAGCCGATGTCCTATTTGGAGATGAAAGACTAAAGAAAGAATACTCTTTTCCTTCTTCTTTATTTGAGAGGGAAAAGAGTATTTATCATCCCATTCAAAAGGGCCAAGGGGTATTTGATTCCGTTTATCACTCGAGCGAATGACTCTTGACCATTTATATTCAGGAGGAGAGGCTTATGTTGAAGAAGTCGTCGTTCAGCCACCTGGCCAGGCAGGAAGAACGTCTGGCATTGTTTTTACTTATCCCTAGTTTTATTATCCTAATAGTGATCGCGTTTTATCCTTTGGGGAGTGTTTTCGTCAGCAGCTTCACAAATCGCCAATTTGGGACGGCAGCCCAAACACAATACATTGGGTTTGATAATTATAAGGAACTCCTGACATTCAAAATAGTACAGCTCCCTCCCGTAATCGACCCGGCTACCAACAAGCCCGAGATCAGCCCGAAAACCGGAAAAGTAGTTTACGAAAGCTCGTTTAATGTATTGCCTAAAACCCCCGTTCTTTACCATGATATCGGTCAATTCAGTATTTTTAGCACTCGCTATGTAATCGGTGCAGTCGATGAATACTTTTTACCCAGTATTCGCGATACCCTGGTTTATTCGGTAGCATCGGTCATCATCGAGCTGATTTTAGGATTGATTATAGCCCTGGTTGTAAACACATCCTTTAAAGGACGCGGGGCTATGCGGGCGATCATGCTGATTCCATGGGCAATTCCCACAGCTGTTTCCTCACGGATGTGGCAATGGATGTTCCAACCTTCCCGGGTTGGATTATTCAACGTAATCACCCAGGCCTTGGGTTTAACCAACGGCCAATTCTCGTTTCTGACCGATCCATCTTTTCAGCTTCCGGCGATGGTCATTATCGATGTCTGGAAAACAACGCCTTTCATGGCTTTACTGCTGCTGGCCGGCCTGCAATTAATTTCACCTGATTTGTATGAAGCCGCAAATGTCGATGGTGCAAATCGAATCCGCCAATTTATTTCTATTACTCTCCCATTATTGCGTCCAACGATAGCAATTGCGCTGATATTCCGGACCCTGGATGCGTTACGGGTATTTGACCTGTTCCAAATTGTATTAGCCCAATCACGTTTTTCTATGGCAAGCTATACATATTACCAGCTTGTCGGTAATGCTCAGATGGGATTATCTTCTGCTGCCAGCGTTGTCATTTTCATAATAATCCTCATCTTTGCCGTCGTTTACATTCGCACCCTGGGCGTAGAACAGGAATAGGAGCAAACCCATAAATCGCCATACTGCTTATATCATTAACAGGATTCTTTTTTGGCTGATGATCGTTGTCATTTTTGTATACATGGTCTTCCCATTCTACTGGATGCTAAATTCAGCATTGAAAAGCGAAGCCCAACTACAGATGACACCAGCATCTCTCTTACCATTAGATCCGAAAACCGGCGCATTTGCGCCTACATTTGTTAACTTTTCAGCTACCTTCCAAAATACGGCCTTTCTTTTGGGTATCCGCAACAGCATCATCGTTGCTTTTTCAACAACCCTACTGGCTCTTGCTGTGGGTGCGTTTGCAGCGTTTGCCCTGGGAAAATTGCGCTATCGGGGTAAAACTGCGTCAATGTACCTGATTTTAGCTATGACAATGTTTCCACAGGTAGCAGTCCTGAGCGGCTTGTATTTTGTGATCCGCAATCTGGGTTTACCGGCTATCCCCAGTATGATCCTGTCATACATGCTTTTTACTCTGCCGTTCACCGTCTGGGTGTTGGCCTCATTCTTTCGGGGATTACCCCTTGAAATTATGCAATCGGCCCAGGTGGATGGAGCAAATGCCTTTCAAACGTTTTATATGATCTTGCTCCCTCTCACTGCTCCGGCATTAGTCACTACCGGACTTCTAGCATTTATTTCGGCCTGGAATGAATACCTGTTTGCATTGACCTTTACAACAGTTCAACCAGATGCGAGGACAGTCCCGGTAGCAATTGCCCTTTTCACAGGTCAAATTGCCCACCAGATTCCGTTCGGCGAAATTATGGCCGGGGCAATCATCGTCACCATCCCATTGATCGCCCTGGTATTGATCTTCCAGAATTGTATTGTAGCCGGTCTGACGTCCGGTGCGGTTAAAGGTTAAATTCTGGCTGATGTATAATTGCAAAGATCGATGAGTATACAATTCAGAATATAACCACATAGATGGGAGGTCGTCATGAGTGATTTTTTTGGAAAACTCAAGAGTGGAGCTGGTAAGGTCGCTTTTGAAGCGGAAAAGATGAACCGCTTAAATCGTGCTAAGGGCGAATTGGAACAGCTCAAAAAGCAGATTGAAGCGCAATTCTCGGAACTAGGTGAACTATATTACCGCCAGCACGCTACGATCGGAACGAGTGGCCAGGCATACGATGAGATCTGCCAGTCCATCGTTCAGCTTGAACAGCAGGTTACCACTAAGAACGAAGATATCCAACGGATAAGCGCAGAAACCTACAATGCTCCGGCACCTTCCGCGCCTGTCGTACAACCTGCAGACCCAAGTCCTATTCAATTTAATGCGCCTCAAACGCCAAAATCGGTCCAGCCTGTCCCGGCTACAAAGTTCTGCACAAATTGTGGCAAAGAAATGGCAGCAACCGTTAAGTTTTGTCCAGATTGTGGCACCAAAATGGCCTGACAGCCAATAAATTAACGGAAAACCATGCCCCAACGAAAAATACAAAAAACTTACCAGCTCAAAATAGTCTTGGATGGTATCACGCCGCCTATCTGGCGGCGTTTATTGATTTCTGAGAAGGCGACTTTGCTCGATCTACATGATGCCATCCAGGCTATCATGCCCTGGCAAGATTACCACCTCCACGAGTTTTTAATTGGTGGAATCCGATTTGGAGACCCTCAAACCGACGAATATCACGAACGAGATATCCGGGATGAAATCGAGTTTTCGCTCAGGAAATTAAATCTACAAGTCGGAGATAAGTTTACTTACCAATACGATTTCGGAGATAACTGGAAGCACAATCTGGAAGTCAAGCAAATCAGCCCGGCCGTGAAAGGAGAACGTTTGCCTAAATGCACGGGTGGACAGCGGGCTTGCCCCCCTGAAGATGTAGGTAGCCTTCCAGGGTATGAGAGATTTCTAATTGCTATTAACGACCCCACAGATGAAAACCATGCGAACCAGCTCGAGTGGGTTGGAGGGAGTTTTGATCCCGAAGCCTTCGATTTAGAAGCAGCCCAGTCACGTTTGCAGGATAATACTCGACGGGATTGGGCTGGAAACTTACCGGCTGAGGCCCAAGAAGAAGCTCGCCGCCAGGCTTCACTTTTAGATCCTTTCCATTGGGCGAGGTACCGGCGAGATGATTGGGAAGCTCAGGCCAAAGCACTTCAACTGCGACAACAGGTCGTAACCCTAATTCATTATATAAACGAAAATAAGGTAACCGGTACCCAGTCTACGGGGAATTTCCCACGCAAGGCTATTGCCGCTATTGCTGTGAGATTTCCACAGCCAATTCAATTGAGCTTAAATGAAAGCGATCGCGACGGCAAACCTTTCTTTTCAGAAGAGGAAGTGTGGGAGGTGTTTAATGCACATTTATTAGCTAATGGGGCAGCTTTAATTAATGGAGGACCAGGGCGTTTGTGGCGAATATCAGAGGCAGGTGAGGTTTTCCTTATAACCCCGGCGGTCGGGCAAATATGGGTATTATTCATCACCTGGTGGTATCGCATTAATTGGATGATCGCATCTCGGTTCGAGTTGAGCGGCCAATTTCTTTATGAACCATTTCGCAATGCGACTTCTACATTACTCAAACAACTGAAAGCCGGTCAGGAAGTGCCCTTTGAGACTTTCTGCAACCAATTGATCGAGGCATCTGGATGGACGTGGGATCCCGGTCAAAATGATAGCCATTCTAGTAATGCCAGGTTTGCAATCGATGACATGATTATTGAACCCCTGGAATCGTTGGGAATTTTATCCGCCAGACGAGTGGCCGATCCACTGTTGGAAATGGGTATTTTCCAAAAACCTGTATCCTTTTCTGTCACTGAATTTGGCGAAAAATTGTTGCAAGCTGTGTAAATTAGTAACATGGTAAATGAACAAGGCGGTCCTCACAAGCGGTGTATCGCAACGGTCGAAATTTGACTCGCTCGAAGCGTATCTGGCTCCCGAAGAGAAAAATCCCTCAGCGGGCATTCGCCTGGTTTAGGATTGGACACTCAACCACTCAACTGCCAATATTACACACCAATCTATGATTCCTTCGATGTGTACTTTTGCAGTTGTATGCGAAGCCTGCCTCCCGAAGAGACAGCCTCACCCACCTGCTGCTAGTGTATGCGTGATTTCGTCCTAGAAGCCTGGGAAGAGATCCTCGATAGACCCGTTAACGTCCAATCCGGCGTTACAGCCCTCATCGGTGGAGTAGAATACGAGTTCATCATAAGGTAAGCTGATAGCTGAGAACCTGCATTCGCCTTACAATTACTACCTTTTTCCCAAAAATAGTTGTAAAATTAATGTAAATTAATTAATTTTTCATTTCAGGAGGATAAGGCAATGCAAAAACGGTATGGCGTTCTCAGATTCATCAGCGGATTCTACAAAGTCATTGGAATAATTGTGGGTGTCATCACCATCATATCAGCATTGGGTATCTGCGCCACCAGTGTGTTAGGCACCTCCCTTCTGGGCGGGATTACCCAAAATTTTAATCAGTCAGGCATACCGTTTGCATTAGGCGCATCCAGTGTTGTCGCCGGAATTATCAGCGCCTTATTCACAATCATCGGTGGAGCGTTAGGCGCATTAGCATTTTATGCTTTCGGCGAGCTGATTTCACTTTTCATCTCGTTGGAAGAGAACACACGTAATACAGCCAGTTTACTGGTTAACAAATCGTAGATATAGATGGAAAGAAAACATATACTTCTTGACAAGTGCATCTTGAACGGTCTGCACCTGTTTGATGATTGGCTTTTGCTGGCTGCTGGCGATTATTCCAGCGGTTCTTATAATGCAATGACCATTTCCTGGGGCAGCCTTGGCAACATGTGGAACAAACCCTTCGTGCAGGTCGTGGTCAGGCCAAGTCGTTACACTTACCAGTTTATGGAAAAAGGGGATAGTTTCACCCTGTCGGCTTTTTCGGATGAATACCGAGATGCCCTGGATCTGCTTGGAACCAAATCTGGCAGGGATGGAGACAAAATCGCAGAATCAGGTCTCAATGTAACAGCTTCAAATGTGGTTGCAGCTCCCAGCTTCGAAGAAGCGGAACTTGTGATCGAGTGCCAGAAAATATATTTTGATGATTTCAATCCAAACCAATTTCTGGCAAAGTACATTGATAAAATGTATCAACAAGATTTCCACAGGATATATTATGGAGAAATTGTGGATATTTGGGGAATCGATAAATATCGAATCAAATAATTACTAATTTTTATTAAATGAAAAGCGGGGCCAGTACAAGCGTCACGGTTGCCAGCAGTTTGACCAGAACGTGAAGGGATGGCCCCGCCGTGTCTTTAAACGGGTCGCCGACTGTATCGCCAACTACAGCGGCGGCGTGAGCAGCCGATCCCTTTCCATGTACAGTGCCATCACCATCGGTCAACTGGCCATCTTCAATATATTTTTTTGCATTATCCCAGGCACCCCCACCATTATTCATAAATGAGGCCAGCAGGATACCACTGATAGTTCCAACCATCAGAAGCGCAGCAACTGCCATAGCCGAGTCATATTGTTTGTTCATATGGAATGCCACGCCAATGATAACCGGACCCAATACAGGGATCAATCCTGGGGCGATCATCCCTTTCAAGGCAGCCTGGGTGGTGATATCAACTGCCCGAGCATAATCGGGTAAGACCTCACCGGTCAAAATGCGGGGATCGGCCTGAAATTGGCGGCGAACCTCAGCAATGATTTTTGCCGCAGCACTTCCAACAGCCTGGATTGCTAATGAGGCAAATAGATAAACCAACATAGCAGCAAATAATGCACCAACAAAAACCTCAACTCGGTTAAGATTGACATCGCCAAAATCAGCGTTCCTCAAGAAAGCTACCCGGTCGAGGTAGGCGTGAAAAAGAAGAAATGCAGCCAGGCCGGCCGAGACCAGGGCATACCCCTTCGTCAATGCTTTGGTTGTATTCCCGGTTGCATCCAGGCGATCGGTGATCCGTCTGATGCCTTCTCCAGCGCCGGCCATTTCATTGATCCCGTTGGCATTATCTGTAATCGGGCCGAACGCATCCTCTGAGAGGATATACGGACAGGTCATCAGCATCCCCATCGTAGCGACCGCAGTCCCAAATACCCCTCCACCAGGAATGTTCGTTAGTGTTCCAAGGAAATATGATAATAGCAACGACAAACCAATGGTGACTGCGGTTACCAAAGTGGTTTCAAAACCGATTGCAGTTCCAACCACAATATTTGTCGCAGATCCGGTCAATGAGGCATTGATGATCGACTTAACCGGTCTGAAACGGAATTCTGTGTAATATTGGGTTGAATAAACGACGGTAATGCTGGCAGCGATTCCGACCAGGCCCGCTCCAAATAAATACCAGTTATGCAGCAAGGTCGTGGTTGTAACCATCAGGCCAAGGACACTGAACGCGATCGCTACAAAGTAACCTCGATTGAGGGCGTGCATTGGGTTTTCGTCTTCTTTTGGCCGGACCGACAGGATACCTGCCAGGCTGGCGAGCAATCCAAATGCCTGGATGACAAGTGGGAAAAGAATCCAGGATACATCTTTAGTAATTGCATAAATAACCGAAGCAAGGATCATAGCGCCGATACTTTCAGCCGCGGTTGACTCAAACAAATCTGCCCCACGGCCAGCACAGTCACCCACGTTATCCCCGACCAGATCAGCTATCACTGCCGCATTTCGAGGATCGTCTTCAGGAAACCCTGCTTCGATTTTTCCGACGAGGTCGGCTCCCATATCGGCCGCTTTTGTGTAAATTCCACCACCTAATTGGGCAAAGAGGGCTACAAAACTTGCGCCAAAGCCAAACCCAACGATCAACTGCGGTGTAATTCCAGGATTTGTCAGCCCACCGTACGCCAGGTAGATTGCAGTAACACCCAGCATACTTAATGAAACAACCAGAAAACCTGAGACTGCCCCGCCCCGTAAAGCAGCTTGCATGGCATTTCGCATACTACTGTGTGAGGCATAAGCACATCGCATATTCGCCCGTACAGCAATATACATGCCGATAAAACCCGTAGCCCCAGAACAAAGTGCACCGGTCACAAACGCCAGTGATGTTCGCCAGGCAATTCCAAATGCATCAATGCCTTGTATGCCGGTTTTAGAACCTAATAAAGCCAGAATAATACCGATGATGACTGCCACTACCGCAGTCATTATTGCAATAGTACTGTATTGCCTTCGTAGAAAAGCCTTAGCCCCCAAAAATATAATATTTCCTACCTCTACCATCTTCGGATTACCGGATGGTCTTTTGAGAACATCTCGTGCAAGGAAAAATGCAAAAATAATTGAAATTATCCCCGATGCCGGAACGATCCAAAAAATGACAGGCATTTATCACCCTTTCACTGTTGTATAGTCCCCCCTGCTATCCAAACCTCGCAAGTTTCCAGGAACGATAAGCTAATTTTAGTTATTTTTACCGTATTTGTCAACTTAAAATCTCAATTCGGTGTTATTAATATGAGATAATGGATCGGAAATATGTGATAGGATAAAGCATCGAATTTGGTAAACTTTGTCAATTCGTGAAATTAGACATATCGATTGGAGATAGAACGGCACAAAAGATTTTAATATCAGTAGACCTGGGTGAAATTTTTCTATCCCGGGATTGAATTACAGGAATCGCAATGAACACTAATGAGATTTTGATCCTCTATAATTACAATTATTGGGCAAATTCGAGGATTTTAAAAACTGCAGAAAGTTTAGATGATGCGCAGTTTATCGCCCCTACCAGGGCCAATTTCTCCAGCATAAGGGGAACACTCATCCATATTTTTGGTACAGAGTGGATGTGGCGGATGCGCTGTCAGGAAGGTATATCACCGCCGGCAATGATCACGGAAATTAATTTTCCTACACTGAATGCAATCCGCCTGGGATGGCAGACCGAAGAACAGTCTATGCGCAACTATCTCGGACGACTAGAGGATAATGATTTAACCAAAAGGATCGCTTACGAGACCACCCGAGGTATGAGATACGAAACGCCTCTCTGGCAAATATTAATTCACGTAGTCAATCATGGAACCCAATTTCGCAGCGAAGCAGCTGTGCTTCTAACCGAAAACGGTCATTCGCCAGGCGACCTGGATTTTATCCTTTACCTTAGAGAAATGTAGTTTAAGTCGGCGGGTAAGGATCGAAATTCTTGATTTCCTGTGCCAATTGGTGTTTCTTCTCGATGGGTGCCCATGAAGCGTGAACACTATTGAGAAGGAGTGTTCTAATTTCGCCATCCGAAAAACCAAGCCGGTCGATCAGCAATCGATATTCATCCGCCAGTGAATTTCCAAACATCTTCGGATCATCACTACTTATCGTTACCAATATCCCCTTTTCGAAGTATCTTCGCATTGGCAATGCTTCGGGCGATGGAACAACTTTCGTGCGCAGATTAGAAATTGGGCACATTTCGAGCGGAATTTGGGTATCGATTAAATGTTCAACCAGTTTAGGGTCCTCTTCTGCCCGCGTCCCATGTCCAATCCGTTCGACTTTCAGAGAACGAATAGCTCCCCAGATGCTTTCCGGCCCGGCTGCTTCACCTGCGTGGGCGGTTGTGTGCAAACCTGCTCGCCTTGCCTCTTCAAACACTACTTCAAACCGTTCAGGAGGGTAGCCTGATTCAGGCCCGCCAATACCGATCCCGATGATTCCCTGAGATTGGACTTCATTGATTTCTGCCAGCGTTCGCTTTGCTTGTTCCAGGCTGGAATCGCGCACCAGGTCAGCAATAAGTTTGATTTCAATCTCTGGAACCCGATTTAACCCGAGCCGGATGGCTTGTGCCAAACCCTGGGGAGTTAACCCATGCCCGGCAAACCCAATCGGAGAGAAAAAGCATTCAGCGTAGCGAACATTCTGCAGTACCAGGTCTCGGGCAATAGATTCAGCGATCCACGAGAAATCATCGTATTCGCGCAGATATTGGTTCTTCCAGATCCAGGTATCGATGAATTGTAGGAAATTGGTGTATTCAAATTTGTGTGGCAAGCTCGCCTGGTCTGGAACCTGTGGGTCGCCACCATACTTCTTGATCAATTCCCACAGGGCCGGTAAAGGGATTGCACCTTCGAGGTGCAAGTGTAGTTCAATTTTAGGAATATGGTCGATCCAATCCATTTTTTAAAGTCCATACCTTTTTGATTTACTAAAAGTTAGCTGCTTAGATCGAGCAGCGCCACTTCATCTGCGCTCAATTCCCAATCCAGTGCCCCCGCGTTTTCTTGAATGTGGCTGACTTTGGTCGCCCCAGGAATAGGCATTGCGCCTTTGTACCTTAACCAATTGAGAGCCACCTGGGATGGGGATCTACCTCCGTGATTTGCGCCAATATTTTTCATGGTCTGAAGCAGAGGTGCGATTTTCGCATAATTTCCAACCGGGTACATCCAGCGGCGCAGGCCCTTGTGTGGGTTTTCCGGCAAATATTTTCCAGTCAAAAAGCCACCCGCGAATGGGCGATATGCCACCAGGGTTATGCCTAGTTTCTGGCAGATTGCCTGGACGCCATTCCGTTCGACGTTTCTATTGAGCAAGTTATATTCCACTTGATTGCATGCCAGAGGGATATCCAACTTTCCGAGAGCAGCAGAAGCCTTCTCAAGATGAATCGCGTCATAATTTGAAACCCCAACATTTCGGATAAGACCCGCTTGATTGGCATCGGCAAGAGCGTCCATCCAGATATTCACCGGAACAGGCGGCCACTGCATGTGAATCAAATAAAGGTCCAAACTGTCCAACTTCAGGCGTTCCAAGCTAGCACGCAGCGCCTTTACCAAGCTTGTTTTGTCGAGCCGCCAGGGTAACGGCAAAAACTTACTCGTCACGATAATTTGTGGATCACCGCCTGGCAAAAACGCTCCCAAGGTCTTTTCCGATCCACCAAAGTTATAAATTTCAGCAGTGTCGAATAAAGTCAGCCCGGCTTCCAATGCCGCCGAGAAAGTGTCCGCGAGGCCTGGGTCTGCTATCCGCTGGATCCCCCACCGGTTCGTGCCCACGCCCATGGGGCTGACCATAAGATCTGTCCGGCCCATGCTAATCTTTACAAATTTATCTATCATCCAATACCTCATGTCGACTGAGCGTTAACTCTAGTCGCAATATTGTAACCCTGATATCTTATCTAAATCTCTGGATTTTGTGATCCAAAATCATTGTATACTAAAAGCCGCAGACCATTTTAAACTCGATCCTAGACTCTAATCCTGAAAACTATGCCTACAACCACCCCAATCTGGCTAGATCTCCCCCCAGGCAATAATCCAGCAGTTAAACAACCAGCGCCATCTCTGACCACTTATTTATTACAAACCCCGCATCCCACCGGTATGGTGATCGTGCTGCCGGGTGGTGGGTACGAGTTTAAAGCTGACTACGAAGGACAACCGGTAGCGGAATGGTCTAACCAATCGGGTATTGCAGCGGCAGTTTTGGATTACCGGGTTGCGCCGTATCGCCATCCTTATCCTTTGCTCGATGCAAAACGGGCTATTCAGATTGCCCGGAGCCATGCGAATGAATGGAAAATCGACCCTGAACACATCGCAATCCTAGGTTTTTCAGCCGGTGGGCATCTCGCTGCGACCACTGGGACCTTTCTAGACCCAAATCCTGGAATGATTGCCGATCCTATCTCCGAGCTGAATTCTCGCCCGGATGCACTCATATTATGTTACCCGGTTATCAGTTTTGGCCAGTTCGGCCACAGTGGTTCAATGGAGAATTTACTCGGGCCGAACCCACCGGTTTCGCTTCGCCGGCAATTATCGAATGAACTGCAGGTAGGCCAGCAAACTCCCCCTACATTCATTTGGCACACTGCTGAAGATGCGACTGTACCGGTTGAGAATTCGCTGCTCTTCGCCCAGGCACTCAGGGACCAGCAAATTCCTTTCGAGCTCCACATTTTCCCCAAAGGGCCTCACGGCATGGCATTAGCCTGGGACGACCCGATCGTAGGCCAATGGCGAGATTTATGTATCAACTGGCTGAAGAATTCAGGATTTTAAGCTTGCAAAAGAGTACCGAAAACCAGACGAGGTAATCTAATGACGCTGATTGCAAAGAAAGATTCTGTCTCAACCATCCTCAAGCACATCCATGCCCTGGCAGTGGATATCGGCCCACGCGGCTCGACGACCGAAAATGAACGCCGCGGTGCAATGTACTGCCGAGAGGCATTCAAGGCAGCCGGTCTCAATCCCATCATAGAAACATTCCGAAGCGCCAGGTCGATTTTTCAACCCCATATGCTGGCATCTATCCTTTATCTTACAGCCTTCGCCATTTACCCATTGTCCGGCAGGACCACAGCCGTGATTGCCGCCATCCTGACGATCATTACCCTGGCATCCGAACTGCTCGAATTGGGTTTCAAGGACAATTTGCTGCGCCGCGTCCTGCCTAAAGGCGAAAGCCAGAATGTCCACGCTACCATCGCCGCTAGTCAAGATTATCAACAAGACCTCGTTTTGATCGGCCACATCGATACCCAACGGACACCTCTGATTTTCAGAACGGCAAGATGGGTAAAAGCCTATCAGAATTTCACTACCATTGCTTTTGTACTTTTCCTGGTCCAATCAGCCCTATTTATCGGAGGGGTGATCTTCACCTGGAGTTGGAGCTGGTTTGCCAGTATCCCTTCGGCTGTTTGCGCCGCGATTCTGGCTGGGATATGCATTCAGGCTGAGGTAACCCCTTTTACAGCGGGGGCAAACGATAATGCCAGTGCAGTCGGAATGGTATTGGCGTTAGCTGAAGAATTTTCCCAGGCGCCACTCGACCACACTCGGGTCACCTGCGTCTGCACCGGATGCGAGGAAGTGCAGCATTACGGCGCCATCGATTTTTTCAAGCATCATCGCCACGAGCTGAATGCCCCCAAGGCCCTGGTCTTCGAGCTGTTAGGATGTGCAGGTCCTGGTTGGTTGACGAGCGAAGGAATAATAGTGCCCTTCCATTCTGACCAGCATTTACAGGAAGCTGCTGAAGCTATCAGCCTGGAACACCCTGAATGGGGCGCTTACCCCGTGAAAATTTCGGGAGGAAACAGCGAGCTAGCTGATTGCGTCCGGGCAGGAGTCCCTGCCATCACCCTTTTTGGATTAACCAGCAAGGGAGAAGCGCCTCACTGGCATCAGGTCGCTGACACCTACGATAAAATCGATGCTAAGGTTTTGGAAAAGACTCATGCGATGGCCCTGGCATTAATTCAGCAGATCGATTCACATCCATCCTGAATTAATAATCTTTACAATACCTTTAATAACCCTTCATGTCCACTTTACGCGCACTGGGTAGACTAAAACCAGGTCAGAATCCAAAGTTGTTCTGGAAGGAGAATTGAAGGATGAGTAAAGGTATGAAAATTACTATTGGTGTTTTCGCCGGAATTTTTGTTATCGCCATAGCTTTGACAGCTGGTTTGGTCGTTGTTAATGCTGCTCATAGGATCCTCATACCCAAAATCAGCCAGATGATGGGATGGGGCTACAATAACCGTTATTCTGAAAATTCGATGATGGGGAAATATGGACAGTCTGTAAATAACGCGATGACAAATTCAACCCAAGTGAACAGCCCTTTTGGCCCAAGCTTTAATGCTACCCCATTGACCATTGACCAGGCCAGGCAAGCAGCGTCTGGTTTCCTCAGCCAAATCAATGATCCTAACCTGGAAATAAGAGAGATAATGGTCTTCACAAACAATGCCTATGTACGGGTGGTCGAGAAAGATACTGGGATTGGAGCCATGGAGCTGCTGGTTGATTCCACGACCCAGGCTGTGATTCCGGAATATGGTCCGAATATGATGTGGAATTTAAAATACAGCCCGATGCACGGCGGAGGATACGGTAATTACGGCGGTATGATGGGTAGAGCCGACAGCGGAATGATGGATGGTTACAATCAAGGAAATGGAAACTGGCAGGTGACGCCTCCGGTAGTGTCATCGGAAATGGCAGTATCACCCGACCAGGCAGTCTTGCTAGCCCAACATTACCTGGATTCCCAATATCCTGGCTACCAGGCCGACCCCGACCCCGATCAATTCTATGGCTATTTCACCATCGATATTTTGAATGATGGCAAACCGGCAGGAATGCTTAGCGTCAATGGATTCTCCGGTCAAGTTTTCCTCCACACCTGGCATGGGACATTTATCACTGCATCGGGAGGATAAATTGCCTGAGAGTCGAGAAATCTCAAGGGTTCTGACCCATTAATAACCGAAGGAATCAAGGTAAAATTAGACAAATTAGACTAATGGACTCTCGAATCTCGATTGTCAACTCTCATTTCTTAGATCCATGTCGCCAAAAATCCTGGTAATTGATGATGAACCTTCAATCCTGACCTTGGTCAGCGCTTACCTGCACGCCGAAGGCTTCGATTTTCAAACCGCAGGCGACGGGCCAACCGGGTTGAAACTTGCCCAAACTTACCAACCAGACATCATTGTGCTCGACGTCATGCTTCCAGGTATGGATGGGATCGAGCTGCTGACCAGATTGCGACGTGATTCTGGATGTATACGTCATCTTACTAACCGCTCGCGCTGAAGAAACCGATAAAATCGTTGGTCTTTCGGTCGGTGCAGATGATTACCTTACCAAACCATTCAGCCCGCGGGAATTGATTGCCAGAATCAAAGGCGGCCTTACGGCGCATACAAGCAACCGGTCTCAAAACCGAACAGCCCGCCGACCCTATCCTCCCAATTCATCACAGCTGTTGGCTTTTTCCCACCTGCGGATTGATCCAGACGCCAGGCGAGTGTGGGTTGACGATCGTCTGATCGACCTGACCGCGGTCGAATTTGACTTGCTACTCATCCTGGCTCAAAATCATGGGAAGGGTCATGAATCGAGAACAGCTTCTCGAAAAAGCCTGGGGGTATGATTATTATGGCGAGACCCAGGGTCGTCGACGTGCATATCGGGCACCTCCGCCAAAAACTAGGCGACGATCGCTTCATTGAGACCATCCGTGGAGTTGGCTACCGTTTTGAAGATTGACAGGTAAGCTTATGATAAAAACCATTCGCACCCATCTCGCCTGGAAGGTTTTTCTGACCTATGTAGCCGTCATCCTGGTCAGTATGATAACCCTGGGAATTTCGACCAATTTATCCATTCCCCAGGCGTTTCTTCAACCACATGACGGGGATGGATGGGATGATGGCCGGCGGGAATATGATGAACGTGACCCAAGATGTGCTATTTACAAGCTACCAGGCTGCTGTCACCGAAGCGATTTCTGTGGCTGCCATCGCAGCTTTAGCTGCTGCCATAATTGCCAGCGTCATCATCAGCCGGCAGGTCGTAGCGCCGGTACGGCGAATGATGGATATCAGCCACCGAGTAGCCGAAGGTGAATACAGCAAGCGTCTCAAACTTGCAGGCGATGTAAATTCTGGCCAGTTCGATGAGTTAGACCTGCTTGCTCTTAGCTTTAACCAAATGGCGAACAAGCTTGAAAAAACTGAAACGATGCGCAGGCAGTTAATCGGGGATGTATCTCACGAGCTGCGAACACCTCTGACAGCAATCAAAGGTTATATGGAAGGTCTCGTCGATGGGGTGCTACCTGCCACTCCTGAGACATATCATATGGTCTACAGTGAAGCCGACCGTTTACAGCGCCTGGTGAATGGGCTGCAAGAGCTGAGCCGGGTCGAGGCCGGGGCTTATGAGCTCAAGCTTGAACCGGTTTCAGTTTACAGCCTGGTAAAAAGTGTAACTGCCCATCTACAGCGCCAGTTTGACGAAAAAGATATCCTGCTGGAGATCACGCTACCATCAGGTTTGCCGGAAATCCAGGCGGATAAAGATAGGATTACCCAGGTGTTGACCAACCTGGTTGGAAATGCTCTACAGTACACCCCCAGCGGCGGGCGGGTTTCCATCCTCGCCAAAAATGTCCACGATGAAGTCGAGGTTATCGTCAGGGATGCCGGGGTAGGAATCAGCGCCACTGATCTCCGTCACATTTTTGACCGTTTTTATCGGGTTGATAAATCACGAGCGAGGTCTGGAGCAGGAAGTGGGATCGGATTGACGATCGCTCAGGCGTTGGTCAAAGCGCATCAGGGGCGAATTTGGGTCGAAAGCCCTGGTGAGGGCAAAGGCAGTACATTTCACTTCACCATCCCGGCAGCTAACGAGAGTCGCGTCCCTAGTTTGGACACTCAAATTAGAAAATGATATCGCCTTCTTTATCAAAACTTTACAAATCCTTCACGATCGCTTCAACCTGGCAGAGTATCATCATTACAAATAGGATAGTTCTCAGTTTGAAGAGACGAGTGATATAAAATCTTTGATTAAGCTCCTGCACCTTATTCGATCCGAGAGCTGAAATTTGAAAGCTAGTATAAAAGGATGGTGATTATGATGGGTTATGGTGGTTACGGCGGGTTTGGAGGTATGGGTAGTTTTGGATGGATCGGGATGATCCTCGGCCTGGTTATCACGGTAGCTATTCTTATTGGATTGGTACTGTTAGTGATTTGGCTGGTCAGGCGGTTTAGCCGGAACGGAAGCCCGACCAACATACAACCTTCAGGTGGCCAACCGGCAAAAGACATTGCGCAGGCTCGTTATGCCCGGGGTGAGATCAGTCGTGAGGAATATCAGCAGATCGTTTCCGATCTAAGCCAGTAGATTGCCTTTCTATCTATCAATTTCGATTTCAGGGAGAAACTCTTGGGTTTCTCCCTGAGTCTGATTAATCCCCATCGAACGAATGGGGATGGTGAAGGATTTTGAATGATGGACTCGCCAACAAATAAGCTTAATGGTATTATTTATCACCTGAAATTCGGAGTCTTGTTGCGCCAATCATAGACAGTAAAACGGTATCTCTCAATCAAAAAAACCCCTGAGCCGGAAGAAGCCGCCAAAATTTTTCCGACCTTCAAAAAAGGACTCTGGGTTCTTAACTTATAAGATCCATGGATAATGAAATTATTACAGGCCAGCAATCCTCCTGGGCCATCATTAAGAAATTAGGCGAGGGTGACGCCGGTGAAGTTTACCTGGTGGAATCATTAGTCGGCGGGCGAATTGGGGTTTTAAAACGCCCGCAAAAAAGCGCGTTTACCGGAGATGTTCTTCGCCAGGCGACCCAGATCAAAAATGAGGGGCAAATCCTTCAGAGCCTGGCTGGTATCAATATCTCCTCTAATGGCTTCAAAGTTCAGGTTCCCGAATTATTGGACCTGAGCAAACCCGGCGCTGATTACAGCGATCGGGTCTTCATCATCATCGAAAAAGCCTCTGGTCTCGACTTGAATTTCCTGGGACGCATAGGCCGTATGGGTATTCCTGACCGCGAGACCACCCAGGATGACGAGGCTCAAGGTTTATCTTTGCCTGAAAGCATTTTGGTCAACGCTATTGCCGAAAACGGCCATATCCCTGACCGCATCCTTCTGACCTGCCTGGTTGCCATGCTGGAAACGCTTCACTTCATCCACTTAAAACCGTTTGAGTTGGGTGAGACAGCCATGGAAGGCTACATCTACAATGACGTCAAACCGGAACACATTTTCTGGAACCCTGATAGCCAGACGATAACGTTGATCGATTGGGGAAACGCCCAATTTGTGACCAAAGGCGGCATGTCACGGAACCGTCAGTACTCGACCAGGGATGATTACCGCCAATTCGTTGATGGGATGGGGTTGTTCTTGGGTTCGACCGCACCAGATTTACGCCTGCGCCTGGAATGGCCAGGGGTTACATCGGATTTTATACCGGCAACGGATGTTTCTGGCGATGATCTTTTTCAACCGGGTGGTTTAATCGAGCGTCTGGAATCTGCCATTAAAAGATGAAACTGATAAACTCTTGGCCGCCAGGCAACGCGAAGAAAAATTATTTCAGCCGTCAGCATTCAGTAATGAAGCGCTTCTTCAGCTCCAGCAGGTCCACAAAGAGCTGCTAAGCCTGGGAGCCATACCGGATTACGACGGTGCTTTACGGTTTGCAGAAGGCTATGCAACCTACCTCGTTATGGATGGCGACCTGGGAAGGACCCAGGAAGTCTGCTCCTGGGCATCCGGATTGCCTTGTGAGCAAAACGACAAATGGCGTTTGATTGGACGTTTGTCTCAAATTTCGACCCGCAGCCAGGGGGACCTTCGCCAGGTATTTCTGGATGCTCTCCAGGCAGCTATTTGCTCACAACACGATATCGTGTTATGGAATCTGGTTCTGGCACTCCAGGATGTACCTGAACCGAATTGGTGGCAGGAAGTAACCGGAAAATTACGTTTCCTACAAGCTGGTATAAACCCCGATGGAATTTCTCTACTCGTGGCTGTAAATCGGTTGGCACTGGGCCTACAGGCGGTGGTGCGCCAGGTCGAAGATCATCATTTTTTCCACCAACCCATGCGAGCTGGGACAGCTCCACGCTATAACAACTCCGAACCTGAAGGTGAAAGCAGCGATCTGGCCAGGTTGCAGCGTATCTACAACAGTCTACAAGAAGATATTCTGGGAAATTGGCTGCTGGTCGATCCCCCTCCTCCGCATGCCTTGCTCGATTATGAGGACCTGGATGATCTCCTTCAGGATTTAGCTCCCGACTTACCAATCGAAAGGCGGGTGGTTGAATCCTTATTGGCTGGCGCACGAAGCCAGGTAAGGTTAGTGATGGATGGCTGGGAACGAAAAGATTTCGTCGCAGCTAGCCGTGCGCTTCGCAGTATTTTGGTTTGGGACCCAGACCGGAAACGGATATTGAGAGTAGACCAAATAATATTGAGCGCCCCAGATTGGTTGAAGAAAGTGCATCTCGGCCCTCAAAAAGAAGAGGATTTCTCGAATGGCGCTTCCTGGCAGGAATTTGCCACCAACCTTGAGTTCGAAGGGCGAGAGCTCCGTAATCATGTCGGTCCTGCAGCCTGGTTGGATGAGATTCTTGACAGCCTTTCGCGATTGCGCAAAGGGATCTGGCCAGCCGATCTTTTAAACGACCAGCCCGGTATTGCCACTGAGCTGCCCTGGTTGAAACGCTTCGAACGAATAGAGCGCCTGCCGCCAGAAGTCTTGACGATTGAAGAAATCACACCAGCTGACTCTCCTGTATTCCCCGAATTTTCTGGAGCCTGCCAGGGCGTCTTTGGTCCAGAAGGTGAGCTGCGGCTGGTCGAACCTTTAGACGCCTGGTTACCTGAAGCGCGTGGGTCATCTGCCCGGGTTTACCTGGGTGAATTAACGAGCAATGATGGCCACAGCAACCAAATGGCGGTGAAGTTAATGCGTATGGATAAGATCGAATACGCTCAGCCATTATTTCAGGAAGAGGTCGAAGTTCTGGCGTTGATGGATAAAGTCCCTGGCGTAAGCCGAATGCTCGAATGTGGTTTTATCCACCTGAATCAGGCTGGCCCACTGCCAGTAGATGGAAACCTCCAGGCTGTTCGCAACCTCGAAGGGGATCTACTGCGGATCGGACCCGATTCGATTCACAAATTCATTACTCAGCTCGAGACCCGGATCGAAGAAGGCTGGACCCCTTACCTGGGGATTGAGATCCGCAAAAAAGAAGATAATTTACTCTTCCTGTGCGACGCAGGGATGACCAACGGCAAATTCAAACCACTCGTCAACCTGCTGCAAATGGCGATTCAAATATGTGATATCCTTGCAACTGCTCATAGTTTAAACATTGTCTACCGCGATCATAAAATTCTCCACTATTATTGGCAGGAAAAGACGAACGGCATTTACATCATCGATTGGAATGTTGCGCGCCTTCACCGGGATGGGTTGTCTGAATTCGAAAAGAAAATGGATTTGGTACAGTTCGGTGCACGCGGGCTGCATCACATCCTCACCGGGCGATCTGCTCCAGGTGCTTTACCGCTCGGTCCAACGCGGCCAGACGAGATCGAGCATGCAGCTGAGACCTACAATACCCAATGGACTTATGATGACCAACGCCTGTCACCTCACCTGAGAGGCATCATAGAGGCAGTCTTAGCTGGCAACTACAATAGTGCTAAAGCGTTAAGGGATGATTTAAAAGGAACCTTCATTACTTTATAGGGAACTCAAATGCCCGATTCACAACAGTTTCTCGACCAAATAAAAATACTGACCGAACAGGAAAAACCACCAGCGGCTGAAGTGCGCCGGTTGATGGTGGAAATGGACGAATTCTTAATTCCCCTGATTTCCAGGCTTTGACTTACGACGATCGGGTACCTCTCCAGAATGGCTACAAAGAGCTGCGTACCCTGGTCCGAGGCTCCGGAAACAGCAATGGAAATACCCTGGTTGCAGTCGCAAAGGGCCTAAATGACCAGATCTCTCCCGCTACAGCTGTCCCCACCAGGATTAAAGCCGAGAACAGGGAGCACAATCCCTATGCCGAACAACAAATGGAAGAAGCCGAAAAGCTTTTTTACGGGGGCCGTTATGCCGAAGCGATCAAATTATACGACCAGGTCTTACAAATTGAGCCCATGTGGGAACGCGCTCAAAAACACCGGAACGAATCAGAGAACTACCTGCGCACCGGCTATATTCCATCGGTAGCCCTTCCTGCCGACGCTGGTACTGCTTTTGGAAAGGCGCAGTCTGCGGCTCGCCTGGGAAGGTACTCAGATGCAATGGCATTATTGAACAAAGCTCAGTCGATACTGAGGGAGATGGGCATCCAACGATGGCAAGAAGGGCAGGAGTTCGAACAAAAGCTGCAGCAAAGCATTGATGCTGAGAGTGTCTATACGGAAGGCATTCAGTTATTTAACCAAGGGCAGATCGACGAAGGCATCGATCGGGTCGAGACAGCTGCCCGGGCGACCGGCCTTCCTAAGTTCAGTGATAAAGCCCAGGAAATGCACCGTTTTAAATCCAATCTCGAATCGATTGGTGAATCGCTCAACGCTTCAACGGCCGATGCCAAATCTATATCTGCAGCAAAATCTGAGTTGGACGGTTTATTACTCCATTACGATCAAAATCCAACCTTGCTGAAACTCAAAACACGTTTCGAAAGCATCATTCCCAGGGTTAGTGAACCTTTAAAAGACCAGGTGCGGACGTTGAAAACCCAGGCCGAGAAGGCTCAGACGATTGAATCCGCCCTTGCTAAAGCCCGCCAGGCTCATCAGATACTCGATCAGGCCCGCAGCCTGGGGAAAGTTGACGACGAGTTTCAAGACCTGCAAGAAGAGCTCGATCGTTTCACCCAAAGTATTCAACGCTACCAGGACGAGTTGCAACAGGCGATTGTTGTCCTGAACACAAACAGGAGTTGGCCGGCATCAGCCTCTCGGATGAGCCAGGAACTGCGCGCCCGTTTTCCTAACGATCCGGGCGTCATGGAATTGAACCGAGGATTATCTAACTATCACCGCACGCGATTAGGGATCAAAGTAGGAGGAATTGTAATGGGTATTGCCCTGGTCGGCTACGTGATCTTCCTCATGTTTTCCAGCGTCCGTTCCTACATCCTGGCACTCACCCCCACCTCCACCCCAACTGCCACATTCACGGTAACACCTACTCGCACCCTGATGCCGACAGCGACAGCCACCTTGATTCCGACTGCGACAATTACCCCACCGCCAACACCATTACCTTCATTAACTCCCACGCCATTGGTGGGAACGGTTGCGCGCTTAGTTTGGGCGCGGTCGGGCTGCTACGTGGCATACGACGCCATAGGGCGGATCCCGGAAGGAGCTGCAGTCCGTTTCCTCCCATCCGAACGCCGCTTTGACAACTTTAGCCGGGAATGCGTTCTGGTCGAATACGACAACGAACAAGCTTCGGTAATCGGCTGGATTTTAATTTCAGATTTAGTCCAATGACTTATAGGGCAAGCTGAAGCTTACCCTGCAATTACCTGGCCTTGAATAAAAATTCATTTCTGAAGGAGAAAACTGTGAAAAAAGCATTAGTTTGTGGCGCTGGGGGTTTCATTGGTGGGCACCTAATCAAAAAATTAAAGAACGAAGGCTATTGGGTTCGTGGTGTCGACATCAAACCACACGAATGGTCACCAGATGCCGCAGATGAGTTTTTGCTTCTAGATTTACGCGAAAAAGATAACTGTCGGCGCGCCCTTACCCTCGCCGAGGATAAATTCGACGAAGTCTACCAACTGGCTGCCGATATGGGCGGGATGGGTTTCATCCACTCAGCAGAATGTGAAATCATGCATAACAGTGCACTGATTAACCTTTGGATGACCCATACCGCGGCCGAAATGGCTATCCCTCGTTATTTTTTCTCTTCTTCCGTGTGCGTTTATCGCGATATGAAACCTGGCGAACCGGAAATGACCGAAGCCGAAGCCGTGCCTGCCAACCCAGATAACGAATATGGTTGGGAGAAACTTTATGCTGAACGAACTGCCATGGCCTACGGCCGGAAATATGGCATAAAGGTGCGTATCGCCCGTTTTCAGAACTGCTACGGCGCTGAAGGTACTTGGACCGGCGGGCGTGAAAAAGCGCCGGCAGCCATGTGCCGAAAAATCGCTGAAGTCGAAAACGGTGGGACAATCGAAGTATGGGGGGATGGCAGCGCTATCCGTTCCTACACCCATGTCAATGATATGGTAGAGGGGATTTACCTGCTGATGCAATCAGACCTGGAAGGCGCCGCCAACATCGGTTGCCCACAGTATGTTTCGGTCAATGAATTGGTTGCCACAGTCGCTGAAGTCGCAGGAAAAACCGTTAAAGTCCGGCATATCGATGGCCCGGTCGGGGTTCAATCACGCAATTTCAGCAACGAGCGGATTTATTCCCTTGGTTGGAAGCCAAATGTATTTTTACGGGAGGGGATCGCTTTGACTTACCCTTGGATCGAACAACAGGTACGTTCGCGGTCGAAGTAAATTTTGGCAGTTGCTAATTGGGAGTGATTTTCGGGATTTAGAAATGGATGATCACAAACGAATAGCGTTTCTCCAGCTCTTCTGCCCCACCTTTTAGGGCGATTTCGATCTGGTCTTTCTGCGCCATTTGTTTCAGATTGATAATCAGGTCTTCAACCATATCACCGAAGAGTTCCAGGTTAACCGTGGTGGTCGTTTCCGGCTTGATATTCTGGTAATTTCCATCCCAAGGTTCTTTGGGAAAAAGCACCAAAGGCGTACCAGCACCTTCAGTAACCCTGAAGTGATGAGCGCTTTTTGATGTTAAGGTCTTGATATTGCTCAAGCTGAAATCATGGGCAAAGGCGCAACGTAACGCATACAGTGCGTCAATTTCTTCTTTGCTCAAACCTGAGAAAAATTTAAGCGCTTTTTTGATTCCATTTTCATTGCCATGCACTCGGATCGATGTCTCTTTCGGTCTGAAACAGTTGCCGATTTGTTCCAGTAACGCAAAATAACCGATCGCCGCCAGCCAGGCACCGTGCTTGATATTTTGGATCTTGGATCCGTCCTCGCGCCGGTTGGCTGCATCCCTGGCTTCAATCAATGCCCCTGAAAAACCAGAGAAATAGACAATTCCGTTTTTGCGATACGGCTCTAGAAAATGGTTTTTGATTATTTCTGATGCGGAAATTGCTTGATTTTCCATATTCTTCATTATATACCCTCAGCGAGGTTGCCCTTGCAAGACGATTGCCGGTGGTCTTTAAAGTGATATAATCCTCTTAAATTTGTGGATAATTCAGGTGTTTATTGTCATGGGTGACCTCCGGGGAAATAGGAATCGCCAAAAATAATTTTAAAGGGGGAATTCAGTCAAATATGAAAAAGCTATCGATATTCGCTTTCCTGATTATTCTGGTATTAATCCTGGCTGCCTGTACCATTGGATCGCCGTCATCGGTTGCAGCCCACAGCTCGCTTCCGCCAGTCACTCCAACAATCGAACCCAAAATTTCACCTTCGCCATCGCCTCAACCACAAGCGACGCCAACCATCAACCAGGCCAGCGCCTGCAGCCTGCTCGATAGTTACGATCTTGCCAATCTTTTTTCATACGCAGAGGTTGAACAACCAATCCTTCAGTACAGCCAGGCCACCCACCCGGTCTTCACCGATGCATATGCTCCAGCCAGTGAAATAGAATGTACGTTTCGCGCATTCAGCCATCCTGGATCGAAAGATTACCAGTTTTTGCAAATCGATTACTGGATAGATCTACCGGTCACTGAAACCCCCATCGATTGGACCCTGCTAGGTTCGCAGGATCGCCCCCAGGGTGCACAGATCATTACCGGTTTAGGAGATGACGCCTTTTTCTCAAATGGCCAACTTACTTTCGAAAAGGATATGGCCTACGTGACCCTTGCTATCAGCAGCGTTAACCTGCTGATAGATCCAGGACCGAACCAGGCGTTGGAGATCGAAACCCAAATTGCCAGAGATATGCTGAACCATTTGCAGTAGTTTCCCAGGATAATTGCCTTACGATAAGCCCACCAACACCTCTGAAGAATTGAAAGTACTTATCCGTTGTTCGGCTACCACGTCGTTTCTGCTACCCGTTAGCCTCTTATTTACCGATATTACCACGACGCTGTTTGTGGTCTTCATCTCGTTCTTAGCACTGTGTGATGCGGCATTCGACCCGGGCGATCCGCCTGAGCTCAAGCGGATTATCAGTGTGTGCGGCCAAGAACCGCACCAGCGTGCTTCGCTTCCAAGCCAGGAGTGGCCTAGTTTGTCGGTTGTTCATTCATGATCGGTTTCGCCGAACACAGATCTTCAGGTACAATAACCGAGTTATTACAAAATGGGCAGCGGATGGTCAATTCGCCTTCTTCTTTATAATCGAGCGGTCCTCCACAGTTTTAACAGTCGAGCGATTTGCTCATAATTGATTCCTATTCGATGAATCCGGTGTAGTCAACCTTTGCGCCAGCGCAATGGCGCCTAACGCTCCTGCCAGATTCCCCAAACCTGGCGGGACGATATATGAATCAATCTTTTCAATTATGGCAGAATTTCGAACGTAATTATTTAATAGAGACAAAACTTTTTGGCGAATGAGTGGAAATAACTCGCTATGCTGCATGACACCCCCACCCAAGACGATCCTTTTGGGTGACAGGACCACCACCATGTTAACCAATGCCAGGGCAATATATTCTGCTTCTAAATCCCAGGCAGGATGCCCGGATGGCAATTGTTCAGCAGGCTGGCCCCAACGAGAAAGGATAGCCTGCCCGCAGGCCAGGCCTTCAAAGCAATCCCCGTGGTAAGGACAGATCCCTGGAAAAGGGTCCTTCAGGGTGTCGTGAGGAATGCGCATATGCCCAACTTCGGAATGGACCAAACCGTGAGCAGGTTCACCAGCAACAATTACCCCGGCTCCGATACCCGTTCCTATCGTGAAATAAGTAGAAGTGTCCAGGCCGCGGGATGCGCCCCAACGGTACTCGCTCAATGCCGCTGCGTTCACGTCTGTATCTAGTGCAACGGGTAGCTGGAGGGCTGCACCTAATCTTCCGGTAATATCAGTGTTTGCCCACCCGGGTTTAGGCGTGCTGGTAATATACCCATAAGTCGGCGAATCCTGATTCAAGTCGACCGGGCCAAAGGATGCTATCCCCAGCGCAGTCAGAGGTTGTGTCTTGGCTTGATCCCGAAAGAATTGAATAACTCGATCCAGAGTTTCATCCGGATGGGTCGTCGGAATCCGAGTTTCCGAATAGATTTCATCGGGTCCACCCGCCACCATACAAACAAATTTGGTGCCACCTGCTTCTATACCACCGTATATAGACATGATTATTCACATTGGAAATAGTAGTTGAGTTTTATTGTTCTGATCTTGCTAAAGTATAACATAATGAAAGTGCGGGCAACATAATCCTGGAATTATTGTTTTATCGCTTGCTTCTTTTAAAAATTGATAGAGCTATATCCCTGCCAGTAAACCCATCTGCCTGAGCATGCTGACCTGGTCAATCTCCTGCCAATGCTAAACCACTTGCCCGTCTGACAGGCAGCTGATATGAATCTCAGTCCAGGTAGCCTTCTTATTGGATGCTTTCATACCCAAAAAAATCACCCTTCATGATTCCTGTAGATGCACAATACCGGGTTATACGATCTCTTTCAGCAACCGTAAATATGACTGTTGAGGGGTAATCAGGGAAAGGTTTTCTCAACCTTTTAATTGATATGATGATGTTGTCGTGGTTTGAGCCATCCTATCCGACGTAGAATGATCAATGGCGCGTCTAGCTACCAACTGGCTAAAAAGATCGTAGTTTTCAGGATTAACTGCGTTGATGATGCGGTAGCAAATCGTTTTGTTCTCTGTGGTTGACATTTGAGCGCTACCTTTCTCTGGCAACCAGACCTAGCTGGTTAAGCAATCCTAATTGGTCGAAGAAGGTCCAACTTTCGGCAATACGGCCATTAGCGACTCGTTCGATCTCAATTCAATTAATGGTCGCCAGCCTGCCGGTGGCTGGTTTTCCCATGAAAGATCCTTTATTCGTTCCATGAGCTGTCTGGCGTGTGGTCGCAAAGTCCCGCTCTGCAAGCTGGTCCGCAATTGTAAAAGTTGGGTCTGGAAATACGCTGCCACTATTATTCATGACCGCTTTTGCCCCTTCTGGGCCTCGCGGCCATTCTCCATTCTTGTCGGGTCCACTGATGTTGTGACTGATGCTATCGCCGGTAAAGAACTCGTCTACCAGGCAAAGATTACCTTTTTCGAAAACGTCTTTTATCCAGCACAGTATTTAATTTAACATAGATTTTTGGGGTATACAAGGCACCATTTATCTTCTATCCTGGATTACAATCCAGTTTAAATATCTCGACGTTGCTATCTGTCCGGACAGCCAGCATTTTTCCATCTGGCGACCATTTTATTTCCATCACCTCCGCCCCATTCACATTTAACGGAAACTGTGTCCGAGCTTTCACAGAAAGAACCCACGGGGCTCCGGTATCATTCATGTATACAACCTGTGAGCCATCGGGTGACCATGCCGGGTCTGCCATAACAGGAAAACTAGCACTATCATAAGCACGGTCATTCGTAGCAATCGCAGCGGGAATCAGGGTACCTTTACGCACAGGTTGATCGGATTTAGTAATGGTTCCATCCAGGATGTTAACATCGACCTGCTGCTCACAATCGACATCGCAAGTAATGGCAACCTGGAGGTGATTGTCATTCGTCCAGTTCAATATTTTTTTCGGGCTGGAATATTTGTCTGTTACCGCAGCCTGATCAGGGAAACAATCCGTCGGGTTGCTGTTATCTTTTACGAACATCACTGTATAGACAGCATCTGCCTGACGATAAGCGACAAAAGCTAGGGTCGTTCCGTCTGGCGACCAAAGCAAATTGCCTGTAACCAGGATATCCTTGGAGAGTATGGTTAGGGTTGAAAAATCCTGGCCAGAGGTTTCAGATAGAATCCCAGAAAACCAGAGTTGATCGCTAAAAGGCGCAACAAATGCAAGAGCCTTGCTATTCGGTTTCCAGGCAAGCAGCCCAGTTTGGGTCGAATTAGACCTTAATGATGGATAGGTCGCTACAAGGCAGGCATTCGTTGGGAGAATCCTATATTCTCCAGGTGCCAGGGTCGCATTTGGATCCTGGGTTGCTGGGGGGGCTGAACCGGTTTGTGAGGGTACAACCACAGGGGTTTGGGTTCCATAATTGAAATACGCATTAAGCGTGTCGCATCCACCTAATAATAATAGACAGACAGCCGCAGCCCCCCATAATTTAAATCGCATAAATGATCATCTCCGCATCAATGCCAGACGTCTACCTGCCAGACCACCTAGTGCACCCAGGCTAACCCCCAGGGGCAGTCCTAATGCAAGCACAATCGTACCTGCAATCCGAGCAGATCTAACCAGGTAAGCAGCTATATCTGGTTCACCGCTGGCACTAAAATCAATGATATTAGACGGGCTTTGGATTAAATCTCCCGTGAAAAAGAGCGAAATCAGGGTCATCGCAGCAAATCCAATCAGGCTGGCAATCAGCGCGCTCCATAAGCCAACCCGCACACCAGCTGTTACTTGTCCGGTTCTACGAGCAGCGTAAATTGATCCTGCCAGGATCAGCGCAAATGTACACGTGACCAGGATAATCCCAATTTCTTGGAATAAGCGTAGATCAGATGGATTCTGGCTTCCGAATATGGGTGTATCCCCCATGCTTCCGGTTACAATCTCTCCAACCAGTAAGATGCCCGCTGCCAGGCCAAATATAGTTCCCATGCGGTGTATCCAGCGGTCGACAACATCGTATTCCTTCGTACCAAACAAAGTAGCAAACAGATAAAGAAATCCTACAACAACTAACAAAAACTCTAATAAGACGTCTTCAGTTTTAAAGCCACCGGTAGGTGGATAAACGATAAAACTATAGGTAACCAGGAGGGCGTCGATGATAACGGCGCCAAGTAGTATTCTTTTCATTAACTATCACCCAACGAGATGGGATCAAAAAACTGGCCACCTCCTAAAGGTTCAAGACCTTCATAAACTATCTCGTTGACTGTAAATTCGATAGGATCGAGGTTTTCCTGCACCTCATGCAAGGCTTTTTGTAATGCTTCATCTCCCTGGATAAACCCGATTGATAGGTGAGGAATATATCCGCCAGGCATCGCCGGCACGTAAGTCGGAAATTGAGATTCTAAAGCCTGGCGAATTTGAGCGATAACCCCGCCGTCATCGGGTTTCAGCCAAAGGACATTCGGTTCGGCCTGCGAAACAACCGCAAACGTACCAGCTTCTTTTAAGGTGATCCGGAATGGTTTGATCTGTTTAAAGTATGTTACGACCAGAGGTTTTACTTCCTTCCACTTCGACAGAGGAACAAACGGAGGATAGGCAAGCGTCACATGCGGGTCAACTACACCGTAAGAAGGATCGTAACGTAGCCGCCAAACGTTAAATCTGGCGGGCTGCTGATCCGCTTACAAATATTGCCAGGCCGTTAAATATTCCACTCTGTTCCATCACCAACCAATTTTAATCAAAATAATTAAATTTGGGAGACAAGGATCATCCCCATCCCATTATACCGGATTGGCACGATATGGTTTTAAATGGGCACCAGCGCTGACCCGGCCGGTCAGGCCAGCAGAGTCAAACGGATATTTCCCCCTAATCGTTCTTTAGGAGCAAGGACGCGTATCCCGGTTCCTTCCAGGCCAGCATCGGCAAGATTGAAAGCATTATTAGCGTGCGAAACCGGCTCAAGGCAAAAATAAGGTTTATCGAGTGGGTTGAAAAGCACGACGTGGTTAAATACTGCGTCGCTGGCTATGCGCAATTCAATGCGCGCTTTCGGATAGATGATCTTCGCTCTGCCATCCCACCCACCGTAACAATTATTCATTTCCGTATTGTCAACCGGGGTCAGATCAGAAAAGTTTTGCTCTTGAGTTAATGGCTGCATTCCTCTCTCCAGGCCTGGATACATCCCCCTCGCTGAAAATTGCAGGAAAGCTGAGTCGCCATTTTCTGAAGAATTCCGATTGAAAAATGGGTGAAAACCCATTCCTACCGGTATGGCTTGGTCGCTTGTATTCGTGACTGCCAGGAAGATCTTCAGCATTTCACCCAGTAACGAATAATGCACTTCAAAAGCCACCGGAAACGGATAGTTAAAATCCTGCACCTGGCTGGAATCGAAATGGCAAACCAGGTAATCGCTGCTTTCCTCATCAATCATCCAGCGTTGACGATAAACATCTCCATGAATGGTGGCATCACCTTCATAATTCGGCCTTAGCTGATATGTCTGTCCTTGAAACGTAAACTGCCCATTAGGGATCATATTCGAAAATGGCGCCATGATAAACGACGCCATCTCCCAGGCATTTTGGGTTTCGACCACCTCAGGCGGAGTCGCTCGTAATATTGCTTGCCATTGGCCACGGACCTTTCCGGAGAGTGACACCAGGCTGGCACCTATTTCAGGAGTTATTTCTGCCCGCAGGTAATCGTTTGCTATGATATTCATTAGTTAATAATACCCCTCAAGATTATATTTGCCTATTTTATCATATTTCCAGGTCCTTTTTAAAAATTCACCCCAACGATCTCAGTTCGTTGCAAAGCGAATTTACAGATATTCTTGCAAGGCAGCTGACATTTCGAGCGGATGGTCCAAATAGGGCGCATGCCCACCCAGAAAGGATTCGACCGGGGTGTGCAGATGCTCTCCAGCCCAATTACACATCACCCGCCACCAAGGGGGCGTGGTCGTGCTTGCCAATACGACTACAGGTGTTTTCACTTTTTTCAGTTGAGCCAGGTCCGGTTTATAGAATGCAAACGCCGGGAAATCGATCATCACGAACGTCTCACCATTGCTCATAATTCGGCTGAGGACGTGACCTGGGAGCATAGCCATCGCTTCAGCGCCGTATTCCCACTGGAGGAACATGCCAAGGGTCGTTCGTGAACCTTTTGTGAAGAAGGTAGAGCGTAATAAATCGCCTGCGCCTTTTGGAACGTCGCTGTGGGGGCCATTTTCGAGGGCTGCATAAATGGTGGGGTCGTGTAAGATTGCCTTCTTGACAACCTGTGGGTGGTTAACCATCATCTCAATCGCTATTAAACCCCCAATGCCATTACCATAAATCACAGCTGATTTAAAACCCAGGATCTTAAGCAATCCAGCTGCATCATCAGCTTGTTCCTTCATCGTTGTTTTATGCCAGTCGAACGGAGGTTGGCTGCGTGAGTGGCCTCTGCGGTCATAAGTGATCACAGTATATTTCTCTGCCAATTTATTTGCTACTACCTCGAAAGAGCTGCCATCTCCTCCAAGGCCGGGGATGAATAGAATTGCCGGTCCCTTGCCTAGAAATTGGCAGTATATCTGAGCGTCATTGACGGTTACTACTTTTGTTTCCATAGAGATAGCTTCGGGCATTGATACTCCTTTTTATAGTTGATTGATCTGCCAGGGCAGGTGTTCTGATTTTATCGTGAAAACAAGGTTACATCAAAGCAATTTATATTTGAACTTGCAGACACGCGGTTTCCTTCACAAAGTTGACAGCATCTCTTGTATGTGCTAACATGACAATTACTATCTTATTTCATCAGAGAGTGGCATTGTACTCGGGGTAATTAATCTAAACTGCCTTTGCAAGCCAGTTCCACTCTCCATTAGGGACGTTGAATCAATTGAACCTTGTTTGATTTAGATGGCTTGCAAAAAACACATCTCGATCTCCCCAGGAGGAAGATTTCATGCAACAGCTTCCCAGATCTGTAAAAATCCTATTCCTTTTAGTGATAACAGGTTTGTTACTTATTTTGGCTGTTCCCGGTAGGATTTAAGCCGCCGCTAATTCCCAAACGTTCAACCCTGTAGCAGATGCTTTCGTCTACAGCTCGAATCCACTCGAAAACTATGGATCAAGCACGTCCTTGAGAGTTGATGGCTCACCCACCATGCGGAGCTATCTTCGTTTCGATCTTTCTAGCTTGAGCGGGGACACAATCTCTGCAGTTACCCTGATGATTTACGCCAACTCAAGTCTTGATGATGGGTTTTCGATCAATGGGTTATCAGATGATTCCTGGAAGGAAGACCAAATTACTTATGAAAATGCCCCCTCTCCAGGATCAATTCTAACCCGATCAGGTTCTGTATCAGAAGGCCATTGGGTCTCAATCGATCTGACGCGTTATGTTGCGTCTCCAGGCGTTTTAGACCTGGTTTTCACACCTTCATCAGATATCCAACTGAACTTGGCGTCTCGTGAATCTGGAGAACATGCTCCGCAATTGATCATATCCTATTCTGCATCTTCGACAGCAACCGCCACGAGTACGTCAACGCCTACCACGACAGCTACCTCAACACCTACAATTACGTCAACTCCGACGGAAACACCAACAGCAACACCTACACAGATTGCCCCTACTTTAAAACCAGCCTCTCTGACATTTAATCCAGTTGCGGATGCCTATGTTGACGACTCTGAAAAATCTGAAAATAATGGTTCTGGGCCATATATGTTGGTAGATCATTCACCAGTTATGCGCAGTTATATCCGCTTTAACCTTTTAAATATGAGTTCCGACCCCATTACTGCAGTAACTTTGAAGCTCTATTCGAACTCACAACTCGATGAAGGGTTTACGGTCAACCAATTATCCGATTCTAGCTGGCAGGAGAATACTATCGATTACAGAAACGCCCCTTCGCCTGGTGCAGATATCGTCCAATCTGGACCTGTCGCTGCAAATCAATGGGTCTCGATCGATCTTAGCTCTTACGTTGCCGGGCCGGGTATCTACGATTTGGTGCTCACCCCGCTTTCTAATACCCGTCTCAACCTGGCAACACGTGAATCCGGTGATCACGCTCCGCAGCTCATCGTCTCTTACAATTCATCTGGATCACCTTCACCAACCAAATCACCAACATCTACACTGACCTTTACACCAACAATCAGTCCGAGCGAGACGACGACATTCATCCCAACAATTACGCCCAGCCTGACTGCGACAATCATCAATGCAACCAATACCCCCACACCAACGGCGACCATTGCCAATCCGACGAACACGCTGACACCAACCGCAACGACAGCCAATCCGACGAAAACACTGACGTCAACCGCTACGATAGCCAATCCGACCAAAGCACCGACGCCGACCGCTACGATAGCCAATCCGACCATAACACCGACGCCGTCCGCTACTGGCGCTTCAGGCCAGGTGCCAGCTTTCTCGCACGTCTTCGTCATTATCTTTGAAAACCATGAATACAGCAGCGTGGTCGGAAGCAGTTCCTGGTCAAATTTCAATAGCCTGGCAGCTAAATACACATTGTTGACCCAATCCTATGCTGTTGCTCACCCCAGCCTGCCTAACTATCTGGCATTAACCAGCGGTTCAACCCAAGGGATAACCAGTGATTGCAACACTTGTTATGTTAATGCAACTAACATCGCCGATTTAATTGAAGGGAGCGGGCGTACCTGGAAGGCATATATGGAAAGCATGCCTTCAGCTTGTTACCTGGGGAACTCGGGTGATTACGCTCAAAAACATAACCCGTTTGTATATTTCGATGACATCCGCACCAACTCAGCCCGCTGCCAAAGCGATGACGTGTCATTGACCCAGTTCGATACCGATTTAGCAAACAACAAGGTTCCAAACTTCGTCTGGATCACCCCTAACCTGTGCAATGATGGCCACGACTGCTCGGCATCGACAGCAGACGGTTTTCTCGGATACGAAGTCAGCAAGATTTTCACATCTCCCGCCTTCGACCAAAACAGCCTTTTGGTCATCACCTTCGACGAAGGCTCTTCAAATGCTAGCTGCTGTGGGCTGCCTTCAAGTGCTGGCGGCCATATCGCTACCTTACTGATTTCAGACCTGGTCAAAACAGGTTATCAGGACGCCACACCCTATTCCCATTATTCAATTCTGAAAACGATTGCCGATTCTTGGGGACTATCCTACCTGGTTCACGTGGGAGATTCAGCCACCAACTCAATCGTGGCTCCCTGGAAATAAGCTTGATAAGATCAACAGGTAGTCAATTGCTAGGTAATAACCTGGAACTTGAATAACTTTTCTACTGTACTAACCAGTTCTCGAGAATCGTCAATGATCCACTCGTGAGGAATCTGGTGAAATGCGAACAGGCTCTGGCGGGTCAATGGACTCGCCAGAGCTACGCAATACATCCCTGCACCAAGCGCAGATTGTACCCCGATCGTAGTATCCTCGACCACCAGGCATTCAGTGTTCAGCAAGCCGAACAGGCGGGCGGCCAGCAGGTACACTTCAGGATCGGGTTTTGGACGTCTCACTTTTTCGCGGGTCAGTACCAGGTCGAACGATTCTGACAGCTGACAGGCCGTTAATATTTGCTGAACCTGTTTCACCGGCGCCATACTAACCAGTGCCGTCAGGCATTCTTTGGCGCGTACTTCCTTCAGCAATGCGAGTGTGTTGGGCCAGATACTGCTCCGCACCAAGTCTGCATCGGAAAGCATATTTTCGTAAACATCGACATATAACTGCATGAGAACTTCTCGTGCCGGACCTTGATCCCTGTCATCTCCCCCAACTCTATTCGGCCCATCCAGGTTGAAACGCTCAACCATATGAGCAGCAACTTCCTGGCGTGGCCGCCCGATTACAGCCATATATGCTGCCTCGACCTCTTTGTATGCAACAATAGCCCGGCTCATTTGCCAGACTGCCTGGTAATACGACCGGCTCTTGAATTCTTCAGTCCGCACCAAGGTGCCATCGAGATCGAAGAGAACGGCTTTAATCATGGACGTAATTGTTGATTTTTCCCAAACCTTTAAAAATGTTGACTCCTTGTAACCTAATTATAACGTGAGTTCAACCGCCCGGGTTCATAATTTAAAGTCATACTTTTCTGGTATGAATGCCAGTTCGAGCTGCCAGGTGTGCTCACCTACCAGGCGTTCAGCTTTCCATACCCCGGCTGGTGGTAAGGGGTTCGAATGATCGAATTGCTGCCTGGCTACGGTCAACAATGTCTCATCCAACTTTAATTCCTTCAAAAGCAAGGAAATGGGAGCGCCGTGGGTCACCACGGCAGCCGCGTTATTCATATCACTTCCATCGGTGATGGCTTCCCAGACAGGCCAAACCCGATTTTTCAAGGCGCTTTCTGATTCCTTTGGGTGAATCTCAGCCAAACCTGGCTCAATTTGAATTTGCAATCCCAATTTTTCAGCGATAATACCGGCCGTTTGCAAACAGCGCTCCAATGGGCTTGAGTAAAGCCGGTCGATATTCATCCCACTTAAAAATTCGGCTAAGGCATTCGCTTCTTGTAAACCGGCTGCTGTCAATGGAGGGCCAGGGGGTAAATGGTACACCAGGTCGTGCCGATCTAAATCCGGGCTGGCGTGCCGGATTAGGAAAATGGTTTCAACACTTTTTAACATAGAGACGAGTATATCATTGAACCCTTGATCTTTCTTCAGTTTGCATTTGAAAAATCCCTCTGGTCAAATTCTAGAATGTGGAGTACTGTTCTTTCTCATCTATCGGTTTTAAAGTTGGGGTTGTGGGAACTCATATAACCTCTCTACCTTCCGAAAGTGGGTAATTAGGACACATCATACACTTTCCCCTTTTTGAGGGGGCTCGAATGATTCTCATGATATAATTCGAATACTCATTTATTGAATATCAATCGGGTTAATATGTCTCCACGTCAGCAGACACCTTTCTCTCTCGAATATATCTTACTGGGGTTAGTAGCGCGGATCCCTATCCATGGATATGATTTGCATAAGAAGCTAAGTGGCCTCGAAGGTGTTTCCATGATCTGGCATATTAAACAAAGCCATCTCTATTCGTTATTAGAAAAACTGGAGGATTTTGGGCTGTTAGTTTCCACCCAGGTCGCAGGCGAAGCTTACCCGTTCCGAAAAGAATATGCGATCACTGCATCAGGCCAGCAGGCATTCGATAATTGGAAATTTGCCCCGGTCGAACATGGTCGCCAGATGCGCCAAGAATTCCTTGCCCGGCTCTATTTTGCGATTGAAGACAGCCCGACTTCCGTCCATGAATTGATCGCCTCACAAGAAGACGCTTGCCAATCCTGGCTCAAAAACTTGCGCCAGGTCTATGCTGGCTTCAATTCTTCTCAAAACTACGAGCGCCTGGTTGTGCAATTTCGCATTCATCAGGTCCAGGCCATGCTAACCTGGCTTGATGATTGTCGCCAATCCCTAATTGCTGAAGGAACACATGCCCTATAAATTATTGTCCACTTTGTTATTACTGGCTTTACTAGCCGCTGCAGGCTGCTCGCCGGCACCCATTGCTATTTCGACCGCCTCATCGCTCGTCCCTCAAGTCTCCTCTACTGCCTCAACCTCACAAACAACCCTTACCGTATTAGCGGCAGCTTCTCTGACTGAGGTTTTTACCTCCCTCGGCCAGATGTTCGAAGCTATTCACCCCGGGGTCAAAGTCGCCCTTGATTTTGCCGGTTCACAACAACTCGAGCAGCAGCTCAGCCTGGGCGCTCCTGCCGACGTTTTCGCCAGCGCTTCCACCAACTATATGGATGCAGCTGTTTCGACCGGCCGGGTTAACTCAGCATCGGTAAAAGACTTTGCTCAAAACCGCCTGGTCGTTATTTTTCCCATCGCCAATCCAGCTGGCATTAAAACGCTACAAGACCTGGCTAAACCCAATCTCAAGCTCGACCTGGCCGATAAATCCGTCCCGGTTGGTAATTACAGCCAGCAGTTCCTATCCAAGGCCAGCCAGGATCCTGCTTTCGGCTCATCCTTCCAGGGAGACGTGCTCAAAAATGTCGTCTCGTTCGAGGATAATGTTAAAACTGTCGTCACCAAGGTCGCATTAGGTGAGGCTGATGCTGGAATTTGCTACTCCAGTGATATAACCCGACAGCTGGTTCCTCAGCTCGGAAAGCTCTCCATTCCCGATACGCTCAATGTATTAGCCGTCTACCCCATCGCCCCACTATCAGACAGCGCCCATCTTGATCTCGCCAATGCTTTCATCGACCTGGTTCTATCTCCCAAAGGCCAGTCTGTTTTAAATGAATACGGATTCATATCAAAATAACAATGGAAGGATCAACCCTCAAGTAATTAAAACCTGGATTTCAGCTTATTTCCGCATTTTGAACCCTGTTATAATTAAATGTGCGGAGTATGTATGAACTCGTCTGTTCTAGTCTTGAATGCGAACTTTGAACCGATCAACATATGCAATGTCCGCCGGGCGATCGGGTTGGTCCTGACAGATAAAGCGTCTCTTGTTTTAAACGGACGGGGAGAGATTAAAACAGTCAGCCGGGTCTACCCCCTACCTTCGATCATCCGCCTGGAGAAAATGGTCCCCCATCCGCGTCCCCATATCAAGCTGACCAGAAGGGAAGTATTCCATCGCGATAACTACACCTGCCAGTATTGTGGACGGCGCACAACCGATCTCACCATCGATCACGTAATCCCGCGCCACCTGGGTGGAAAACACACCTGGACCAACGTCGTTGCAGCCTGTCCGCATTGTAACCATCGTAAAGGGGGTAGAACAGCCGAAGAGGCTGCCATGCACCTGCTGCATCTGCCCAAAGAACCCCCAGGCTCGGCATATTACATTTTCGGCAGGCATCTGGTAGAAAATGGTGAATGGGAACCTTTTATCTCGGGTTGGTGAAACTCGGCTCAGGAGGGCGCTAATGGATTAATAACAAGGCAACATGGGGGGTTACCCAAGCTTCGATAGCAGCAGCCACAAACAGCATCGGAACCACTGCCCCAACCATCACTTTAAACCAATCCGCCAGGGTGTTAATCCAAACTTCAGCAATGGTCTTTCCCGGTGTCGGAGCAGCCAAGATCGCGCCCATTTGCAAAATTGCCGCTCCCGCCAAAATAACTGCGGGAATCTCAAGCAAGCCGTGTGGCAAGATAAACCCAATCAAATAAATCCAAACCGATGCGCCATTTTGAATGATGTCTCCCAATAAAAATCCCAGGAGGCCAAATGTGGCAATTTGCGGCATTACGCCAAGGATCCCAAATGAAAAAATGCCCAGTGTAAACGAAATGAGAATCGCACGCAGGTTTTGCCACCAAATCGCCAGGACTGGTGGAAGCGAAAATACAGGCCAATCAGTGATTAACGACTTTAGGTTTTCATTAATGACTACTGGGCTTTTAACCAGGTCACGTGAAAACAAGTGTACTTGACTGCTACCTATCGAGATGGCAAAAAGCAACAATAAGATCATAAAAATTGATGGCCGTATAAGCCGTTTGATGGTAACGGGCAGCACACGTAAATACCAATCGATAATATTTCGTGAATCTCCGATAAAGGCGTTTTTAAATATGCCCCACCCCCAGCGAATATTCAAAACGTCAAATTCGCGTCCCAAAAGTTCCTCCCGCTGGAAATGAGACAGGCCCACCCTGATCAACAATATCGTGAAAATGATCAATCCAAAAACGAAAAGCCAAAGCACCCGGTAATCGCCTGAGAATATGACGATAGTTTCCAATTGGATCAATAAAGCAACCGGGATGATGATAAACGATGCCAGCAGATTCGCCGCTCTGACTGAAGTAGCCTGGCTGGAAACCACAACTGCGCCGCTTACCATCACCAGGGCTTGCATCACAACAAGAACCAATATCGGTGCCAATAAACTGGGGAGCGGTAAATGATATCCTTGAACGAGCAAACCCAGTATGTAGACCCCCATCCCCAGAAAACTGGCGATCAGCGATGGTACAATGGCTGAAATTAATTTTCCAGCATATAACTGCCAATCCTTTAGGGGTGTGTTCAGTAAGGGCTCGATGCTACCCCGTTCTTTTTCACCGACAAATGATTCGAGCGCAATGATTAGCGATACCGATATGGGAAAAAAACCAACGATCATCATGAAGAATGGGACGAGTTGATCGGCCATAACGTCAGCCCCATACCGATGTATCAAAACCATGGCCTGGTTTTCAGTAAAGTTCATTAATATGGGGAAAAAAATAGTCAAAGCGATGATTGGCAATACAATCCGCCAATCACGGACCTGATCTTGAATTTCACGATTGATAATGACCAAGACAGGTTTAATTTCACGAATTACCATGATTGCCATCCCCTTGCTCTTCCACAACTGCCTCTAAATAAACCTGTTCCAGGCTGCGGGGTACTTCTTGAAAAGAAACAATTGGTAACTTCTCATTGATTAAATTTCGTAGTAAGGTTGGGTTGGTAGTTTGAGGATGATCGATTTTGTAACGAATCCAATCCGGCCCGCGTTCGGTGAGGACCACTCCCTGGGGATAATCATAATTAAATGGCGGTACAGCTTCAGCCAGGTGGATTTCATACTCAGGGTTACCCAAAACCTGAGTTTTTAGATCGGCGGGTGTACCCTGCATTATGACCCGGCCTTGCTTAATGATGACGATCTTATCGGCAATTGCTTCTGCTTCAGCCAGGTTATGAGTACAGAGAAGGATCATCCGGGATGATGATTTCAATTGATAGATCGCTTCTCTGACGATCCGCGCACTATCCGGATCCAATGCCGAGGTAGGTTCGTCCAACAACACTGCCGGTGGATCGTGAATTATCGTACGGATCAAAGCCAGCTTCTGTCGCATCCCCTTGGAAAATTCGCTTAACTTTTTATTTTTTGCATTTGCCAGGCCAAATTGTTCCATTAAATTATCGATCCGGTGGTAAGTAACCTTTGGATCCTGGTTGTATAACTGCCCAAAAAAGTTCAGGTATTCCACCGGTAACATGCGTCCATATAGTCCATGGTGCTCTGTCAGTACCCCCACCAAACCACGGATTCGTTCGGCGTCTTTTACCACATCATAGCCAAGGATTGAAGCTGTTCCGGAGGTTGGACGCAATACCGAAGCCAGCATGCGGATCGTCGTTGTTTTCCCAGCTCCATTTGGGCCAAGTAAAACCAATATTTCGCCCGGCTCGAATCTTTAAGCTCACGCGATCTACAGCCAAAAACTCATTATATTTCTTAGAAATGCGATCAGCTAGAATCATAGTCCTCCTAAATCCAGCTTAATACTAATATTTATTCTGTTCTCAATGTCCCCATTAAGCCAACCAGATGACGTTATTGACTACTTTTTTCCTCTCTCAGGTTTCAGATTCTGGGACAACTTCATTCTCCATTTCAGTCCCGCGTGGGTTGTTTTTGGAAAACCGGTGACGCCAGATCAGCACTAATAACGAGCAGATAAAAATGAATGCCATCAACCATTGGTTGATATCAATCCCGGCAACGGGTGAAATATCCAAGCGTAGAAATTCAAGGCAGAATCGAATTAGGGGGTATGTCAGTAAATAGACCAGGAAAATGTCGCCAGGTTTTAGCAATTTTCGGTATTTGCGCCCGAACCACAATAAGAATCCCATATTTGCCAAATCAAGGATCGATTCGTACAGGAATAGGGGTTGAAAATAGGAATACTGAGAAAAACCTTGTATCCGGTGAGCAGGATCGATATAGATAGCCCAGGGCAGACTTGAAGGAGCGCCATATAATTCCTGGTTAACAAAATTTCCCCATCTGCCAATTGCTTGGGCGAGAGCCAGCCCTGGCGCAATAATGTCCATCCAGAGGATGAAATTTATCTTGTGGGATCTGGTATAGATGAAGAAAGCCAGAGAGCCACCCATCACAGCTCCTGGAATGCCCAAGCCTCCGTTCCAAATTTCCAGCATCGCTAATGGATGAGTCAGGTAATACATGGTAGTGATCCCCTGCTCCACCATCGATTCTGGGGGGGTCAATATATGCCAGATCCTGGCGCCAATGATGCCTCCAACCAAAATCCAGACAACCGAATCCCATACAATTTCAGGATTCTCGTTCAACCGTTTGGCTTCCCTGAGTGACATCCAGACAGCGGCTAAAACGCCTAACATGATCAGGATTCCATAGATATGAATAGGGATTGGCCCAATTTGAATTACTTCTGGCATTATAATTTCCTTGTTATAGACATATTATATCTGTTTGGATCGATTATAAGCGAAAATAATAAGCGCCAGCTTAATAAATATCAAATTATTTACGTGAAGGCTTTTCAAGATATTGATGGGTGGCATAAGCCTGGCTGCGAACATGAATGATCCTTTGGATCGCGGTAATGTTAGCAAAAATCGCGATGATCCACAAGGCAAGCTTGGGAATATTGAAAACCAATCCAGGCGCGAGCACCAGATAGCGTTCAACCCGGGTGAGGATGCCGATCTTTGCATCAAAACCAAGGCTTTCGGCTCTGGCTTTCACGTATGATACGAGAATAGAACCGGCCGCAGCCAGGTAAACCAGGGCGCATGACAGCCAATCTTGTTGTTGGATAAAATAGATAAAAAGTCCACCATAGATGACTAATTCTGAATAGCGGTCGGTCACTGAATCCACGAATGCGCCAAAATGGCTTGCCTCTCCCCTTAAGCGCGCCATGGTGCCATCAAGGGCGTCAATCGGGCCCATCAACAAAATTACGATACCTCCCCATGTGATGTGACCCATTGCCAGAAGCGCTGCCCCGAAGGTGGTTCCAACCAGGCCAAAAATTGTCATTGTATTGGGCATGAGCCCCATCCGGTTGCAGAATGCACCGATTGGATCCAAGATCCCTTTGAACTGTGCTCTTAATATATCTGTGAGGGTCTTTTTCTCTTTGTTAATCGCCTGTGCCACAGTCATTATCCTTTATCTTCGATCTATCTCATTTCTATGCTATCTTACCCCATCAAAACTGTCAAGAAATTATCGCAATTCGTGCTCAGGAAAAATCCTCGTCCTCATCATCCGCTCCGTTGCTATCATCCTCATCAATCAATACGTTCCGTTCTTTACCCCCACCTTGAGAAGGTCCCACGATGCCCAATTCTTCCAATTCGTCGATCAACCGGGCCGCGCGCGGATATCCAATTTTCAATCGTCTTTGCAGCAATGACGTGCTGGCCCGCCGCTCGCTTTTAATCAGGGTGATCGCCTTTTGGACGAGATCATCGCTCCCGTTTTCACTCTCATTCATGAGCTCTTCCCAGGGAGCGGCCTTTTGCTCCTCTTCAGGAATTTGTTTGTGCCAGTAATTGGTTATCAGATCAAGCTCGTGGTCCGTTATCAAGACACCCTGTGAACGGATAGGGCTGCCAGCCTCAGGATGCAGGAATAGCATGTCTCCTCTGCCTAATAATGTTTCAGCACCGTTCGTATCCAGGATAACCCGCGAATCGATCGAAGACGCAACCGTAAATGAAATTCTCGCCGGAAAATTGGCTTTTATCAATCCGGTAACGACGTCCGTACTCGGCCGTTGAGTTGCAACAACCAGATGTATGCCTGTCGCCCGGGCTAATTGCGCCAATCGTACCAGGCAGTGCTCGGTCTGGTCAGGGGCCGACATCATCAGATCGGCCAACTCGTCTATGACCAATACAATCTTCGGCAGGGTTGCCTGTTTCCGGCGCTCCATCTTGCGATTATAACTATCCAGATCCTTAGCTTTAGCTTGCTCCAACAACTTATAACGCTGGTCCATTTCTGCCAGAGACCATTTCAAAACGGCCAGGATACGCTCGAGCTCGGTTTCAACTTTTCCTAATAGATGGGGAATGCCGTTGAACCGGACCAGCTCCACCATCTTAGGATCGATCATGATCAGCCGCAAGGTCGCAGGCGAATTGTTCATAATTAAACAAGTCGTTATAGCCGCTATGCAAACCGATTTCCCAGAGCCGGTTGTTCCAGCTATTAAGAGGTGAGGCATACGCGCCAGGTCTGCAACCACCGGTTGGCCTGACACATCACGGCCTAATGCAACTGCTAGCGAAGAATTGAGCTTATAAAATTCGGTAGACTCCAGAATTGAACGCAAGCGAACCGTCGTCGACTGCGGGTTAGGCACTTCGATCCCAACATAAGACCGCCCTGGCACCGGGGCTTCAATTCTTAATCGTTCGGCAGATAACGCTAATGCCAGGTCACGCGAAAGGGCAGAAATCTGCGAGACGCGAATTTTTTGGTGCATGGTCGAACCATCCGGACCTGTCTTTTCAAGATAGCCAGGTTCGACCGCGTATTGAGTGACCGTTGGGCCAACCCGGTATCCGGTCACATTAGCGGGAATGCCAAAATCAGCTAATGACCTTTCCAGGAGCTCGCCGGTCTCTTTGATGCGGCGTTCATCCGGACGAACACGATGGTCTCCTGTCAATAGCGTTAATGGTGGCAATTGGCTATCTCTTTCTTTTATGGTGACAATCTTTTCAGTTACAGTGGGTTCAACCTGTGGTAGGATTTTAAACAATCCCGACCGTTCGGGATTTGCTGCCGCTGGGGCTTTTTGATTTTCGGTGGTTTTTGTGGCCCGTACCGGGGGAGCCTTCGCCTCCCGGTCACCGAAAGTCAAGACTGGCGTTGATGCCTGGGCTTCTTCAATTTTGTTATCGATCCAGCGTCCAATAATTTTCAGAATCCCACTTCCCAGAATCAAAAAAAGGACAAAAGCACCAATGGCAACCACCAATTGCCCAGTCGACCCAACCAGATACAATAATAACTGGGCCAATCCCCAGCCAATCAGGCCTCCATAATCCAGTCCAGCCTGAGCCCTGTTCACATCATTCCCGCTCAAAATCGATAACAAAACTAATAGCGAAGAAGCCGCAATCTCCAGGCTAATGATCTGGCCAGTGGAGATGAACGGCCTTCGATTTGAACGATGGATTAACGCCTGATATCCACCATAACCGATGGCAATAAACAACAACAAGCTCCCCCACCCAAAGAGGATCCTCAATTCAGCTACAACCGGGGAGACCAAAACCCCATCGGTCAACCCTAAGAAGGCTGCCAATCCGATCAACGTAAAGGCCAGGAGAAAAATACCGGCAAGATCCCAGCCATAACGGGAAAAACGCAAAAATAATTGAGTGATTGAATTGCTTAGTTTGGCTTTTTTTACATCGCCATCCTGTTTATTCATACGAAACCAGGTATAACCCAAGCCGCCTTTTCTGAGCTTCTATCTGAAGGATGCGAACGGTGATGCTTTGCCCGGGATAGAATTCTTCACAAAAATCGGAATATGGTGAAGGTAAATTAATCGAGGAAATATGGATCAATCCCTCAACACCTTCATCCAACCGCGCAAAAATGCCAAAGCGGGCGATCCCGGTAACTTCTGCGTGGACGACATCCCCTGGGACGTATTTATTGGCAAGCGTTTCCCAAGGATTTGGCACCAGGCGTTTAAGACTCAAGGCAACCCTTGAATTCTCTTCCGAAATTTGCAGCACCTGAGCGGTTACTTCTTGTTCAATGGCAACGATATCTCCCGGATGCTGTACCCGCCCCCAAGACAATTCGGAAACATGGATTAGACCTTCCAGACCTCCCAGGTCAACGAACACTCCAAAATCGGTAATATTCGTCACAGTACCTTTGACCACATCGCCTTGTTTAAGAGAATTAAATAGATATTTCCGCCGCCCTTGTCCGGCCAATGCTGCTCGTTCAGAAAAGACAACCCGCTCCTGAGAAGGTTCGCATTCAATCACTTTCAGGCTGAGAGTTTGAGAAACATATCTGGAAAGAAATGATTGTTTTTGATCTTCATCAATCCCTTGAGGGACGTCGATCAAATGAGATATGGGCACAAATCCTTGCAGGCCATCTCCTTCAACTAATAAGCCACCCCGATTAAAATTCTGGACGCTTAAATTAACTATTTCGTCGTCCTCAAACAACCGTTGAATTCGATCCCAATCAACATCTTCATGATTATTCGGGTTTCCACTGCGAGTTTGAACTTCCTTAGCGGCATATAATTCTTCATCTGCGAGGACAGATGCCCACCAGCCTTCATCCGGTAAGGAAGGTTGTACTTCTTCAATGCCCGAAACCATTTTCTTATAAATCATTGAGGTAACCCTCCCGAGTATTTACTTCAAATAATGATAATGTTGAAAAAATGATGCGGATAAAATCGTTATGAAACAAAGGTTCAACCTGCTCACGCCGTTATTTCTTGACGGGCTTGCTTTTCCATTTCAAGGATAGCCTTGGCGACAGCTTCAAGCGCGACACGCTGCTTGCGATAAAGATCTGCCTCGGAAAGAGCCAAACGCGAAGCTATCTCTCTCACTTTCTTTCCTTCGAGGAATTTCATCTCAAGTATATTATACAATATCCATTCAGCTGTGAACCTCCTTTCTCCCTCAGGACGAACCTGTTCGATTGCCTTCTTTAAAATTGCTCGGAGAGCATTGGCAGTATTTCCTTCGTGGTCATGAAGAGCATCTTTAACAACTTTAAATTGGATCAATGGACTTTCAGTTAATTTCGGTCCACCCCAATAATGGGTCAGCGCGTCCTTCACCCACGAAGTTAAATCGTCCTTGGGCAACATTTCATCCAACTGTGTGACCATGGACTGGTCGAAACCAGATACAGCCCTGAGTTGTTGGATGAATGCGACCTGAGGAGTCAATGTCCTTAGTGATAGAACCACCTGCTGCTGCATCCGCCGGTCACGTAACGCCATCGCAGCCCGCTCGGAGAGAAGTGAAAGGGTCTGCTGTTGGTCTTCATCGAGTTCGCTGTCATGCTGCCAGACAAATCCAAGGATACCCAGGAGATGATGCTCAAAACCATGATCGTGATCAAGCAGTGGGATGAGCATATACCCATCCCACCGGTACAGCTCTTCAATATTATTGTAAGTCGAGATTAACCCGAGGAGTTCTTGCGAATCGCTTTTATTCTTTAACGACTCGTTTTTCCCAGAGGTAACAATCAGCTCAAGGTCACCCTCATTCAAACCGGCAATAAATGCTTGAGTAACTTGCAAGTGGTCACAGATAGCCGCTATGACGACCTCAAGGAATTGATGCAGGTCAGCTCGAGTTCAACAGCCTGTCTTCCATCGTTTTTAGTAAGACGACATCGCCCCGGTCTTTTCCGTAGAAAAGCCAGCGGTCCCAAACCGGTGCCAGCAAAGTAATCAAGAATTCGAGTAATAAGAATCCCGAACACCATTACGATTGGAACCAGGGTGTTATACGGATCGCCAAACAGAGCGCCAGCCCGCCTCAACAAAGTAGTGACACCCAGGATGATGGATGCTGTAACCGGACCTCTCATCAACCAGACGAACAAACGGCTTTTAATGACGCGATCAGGCAAAGGGACGCCAAAGAAAGCCACCGAATAGGCCATGGAAACCAATAACGCACCGATCAAGATACTGCTGAAGGTAGCCAAAATCCAAAAGAACAGTGGATTGTTTACAAAAATTGAGGAATTGAAAACAATATACGGGTAAGAACCAATTGCGGGGGCGGTTGAGCCTGCGAGAAGGTAAAGCATCCTTCTGCGGCTGGCATGGGTGATGGTCCGACGATATGCTCTGGCAAAGTTCACCCAGGCCAGGATGACAAGGGCAGCATAATAAATGGAAAAGAAACCGGTCAATAACGTCCGCTGAAGATGGGGAGCTAACTGCCCATCGTTGACAAGCGGCCCAACCAGAAGATTAGACGGGAGTGTTAGCAATATAATAAATGAAAATAAAAATGAAATTCTAACAGCCCAACGGCGCCGGCCGCGACTTGGTTTTCCGGTCGTTGCCAGGAGCGCATCTGAAAAATAAAGATACGCAGGTGGAATGAAAATGATGCCGATCCATTGCAGGTGCAGCCAAAAACTAATCTCTGACGGATAGGTATTGACACTGCTTATTGCTTGAGAGGAAAATACGATGACCACACTTGCCAGAATTAATGCAAAAGACCTGGCAACCCGATCACGTAGATTGAAGGTCAGAGCATACAATAGGAAGGAGAAAGCAGTAATTGCAACGCCTGCTGTTAAAATCTGGTCAAGTGTCCTAAAGGCCACTAACCACCCTTGTTCAAATGATCCATCCATCTGGACGTACTACCTCAATAATGACCAAAAAACGTTAATTTGCCTATCTAATGAATTGGGCAAAAAATAAAGCGATATCCTGGTTTGAATAATAATGATCATTATACCCACAAAATTCGAAACCTAATTTGAGCGCCATCCTGATTGCCGGTGTATTCTTCGATTGCATTTCGAGGATCATCCGCCGGTTATTTTTCTTCCTGGCCCAATCTTCTCCTGCCAGAACCAACGCACTGGCTATACCTTTCCGCCGCGCTGGCGGCGAGACTGCGATATCTGTCACCCAGGCAGTCGTTGGTGACTTCTTTTCGGAAATCGATATGTATCCCACGACGCTAGCTGCTAAAACCCCGACCAATAACGCTGAACTATCTGACCAATCCTCCAGAAGGTTCTTGGGTTGGCGTGGATATTCGACAGTAACAGGGCGAGGAAGGCGAATCTCTCTGAAATTTATATTGATCTGCCTATCCGCAGGCGATAGATCCATCTGCCAAACGTATTGCGCCCGATACGAATGATCGATATTAATAAGACTTGAAATGTCATTTTCAATAGCCGGGCGGATAATAATTTCAGGCATGAACCTTCCTCCAAAAATTTATGGCGGCGAGACAACATTCACCGATATTTCGCAGGGCAGCATCTCTTGTCCTTCATTATTATATACAATGATGTGCAAAAGGTAATCGCCTGGAACGAGCAAGCTGACATTCCAGGAGCCCAGGCTGCCATCTGGGTTAATTTGGTTACCAGCCGCAATTGTGATCCAGGTGTTGCTTCCTGGTTTCGAATATTCATATTTATAGAAACCAAAGTTCTGGACCGAAATCACTCCTTTGAGGTCCACCAAACCGCTGATTTCACCCCCATTTTCAGGAGATGTAAATTGGATTTTGCCAGTTATACAGCCGTCGGAACCGGTGTTAGGCGGGGTTGGCGTTTGGGTCTGAACGACCTGACCATCTGGCGGTTGCGTCTGTGCATCCGAAGGGATTATTGCCAGGTTGCTGGTCGCATTAGCATTAAGCGTACTCGTCGGTGTAGATAGCACATTGAGTGTTGGTGTATTGAGGATTTGCAATCCGGGTATTGTCGGAATCACAAAGGTCGTTAGTAGAAATTCGCTCGAGGCAATCAAAAGCGATAAGATCAATATTGTTGCAGCTTCATTTAATCTTCGCTGCGCATTATCTTTTTCAAGGCCAAAAATTGTTCCACGCCACTCTTTCAAAGCCAGGACAAATTTCCTGAGATAAAAAAAACCTACGATGCCAAGGAGTATGTAGATCCATACTTCAAAGGAATTGAGCAGGCGCAAAATATCATTCATCGACAATCAATCTAAATCGCAATTTCCATATACCGTTCTGAAGCGGCTGCCCAGCTCTGTGAAGTTAAGAACAAACAAAAAAATCAAATCTTGCTCAGCACACCTTTGATAAGTGCGGTAAGTCCCGGAACGATGATCTGGCCTGCTGCCAAAACCTCCTCGTGAGTCGTCATCGTATTTCCATCAAGGTTAGCTTTATTGCTGATCCCAGATATGCCCAGCACCCGCAATCCACCATGCCTGGCTGTAATGACTTCCGGTACAGTAGACATACCCACAGCATCTGCCCCGATGACCTTCAAGAAGCGTAAATCGGCTGGGGTTTCAAAGGAAGGCCCTGCCAGGCAAATATAGACCCCTTCTCTCAATGTAACCGAGTTTTCAGCTGCAACCTGTCGGGCAATTTCTATCAATTCACGGTCATACGCCTGGCTCATATCCGGAAAGCGGGGTCCAAATTCGTCTAAATTGGGACCACGCAGTGGGTTCAAACCCGCCATTCCGATCAAGTTTAATATGATCCAGGATCAACATCAGGTCGCCAGGTTGATAAGCTGGGTTAATCGCACCGGCGGCATTGGTAACTATTAGCGTATGCACCCCTAATCGTTGCATAACTCGTACTGGTAACCCAACTTGATCCATTTCATAACCCTCATAATAATGGACCCTTCCCTGCATGACAACAACCGGTTGTTTTTCAAGCAGACCACAGACGAGTTTCCCCTGATGCCCCAAGACAGTCGATTGAGGCCAGTTTGGTATTTCACTGAATGGAATAGCCTCAGCATCTTTGACTGCCGAAGCCAGGCCTCCTAATCCTGAACCCAGGATTAACCCGATACCAGGTTTGTGGCTGATGCGAGCTCGAATAAACTCAGCCGCCTGGTCGATTTGTTTTAACGTCATTATTTCAGACATAACCGCCTCTGGGATTGTATCTTTAGATGATTATAACATTAGACCCTGATAGCAGATCATCCTTGCCGACAAATTCTTGATTTTATATAATTTTTCAATTTTTCAGAGCGTTTTGAAATGCCGGGACGATCCGAGAGATATCCTGGTCGGAAATCCAATAGTGAGTTACGAGGCGGAAGGAGCGCGGACCAGTCACGCTCACCAGTATTCCTTCTCTGGCAAGGGTTTCTGCCACCCCACTGGCGCCTGATTGAACGTTGGGCATAAGCGAAATAAAAACCATGTTGGTTTTTGGCATACCCATTTGCAGTTCAATTCCTTTGACGTTCTGTAATCCTGCAGCCAAAGTATGGGCACGTTGATGGTCCTCTTCTAACCGGTCCACCATTTTATCCAGCGCCACTATCCCGGCAGCTGCAATGATACCGGCCTGGCGCATCCCCCCTCCCAACTGCTTCCGAATCCGTCGGGCTTTGTCGATGAACTCTTTTGATCCACATAATAGGGAACCAACCGGCGCACACAAACCCTTACTAAGGCAAAAAGTAATCGAATCCGCAGGGCCAGCTAAAACAGCCGCATCGACATGATTAGCGATAGCCGCATTGAAAATTCGCGCCCCATCGATGTGAAATCGTAGGCCTGATTGATTAGCGATAGCACCTACCTCCTGGGTATATTCAGGTGTGAGTGCTACGCCTCCACAGCGATTGTGAGTATTTTCGAGAATAACCAGGCGAGAAATGGGATAATGGACATTGTTCTCTCGGATGGCATGTTTTATATCGTCGGGATCAAGGGTACCGTCGGGAAGATTAGGCAGGGTATGAGGGTGCACACCACCCAGAGCTGAAATTCCTCCAGCCTCGAAGAGAAATGTGTGGCTTAGGTGGCCCAGGATAGCTTCGTCTCCTCTACCGCAGTGGGTCAATACTGCCGTCAGGTTACCCATCGTACCTGAAGATAAGAATAAGGCAGCTTCCTTACCCATTTTTTCAGCGCTAATTGCTTGTAGACGATTGACCGTCGGGTCCTCTGAAAATACGTCATCCCCCACTTCGGCCTCAGCCATAGCGCTGACGCATTTCTGGTGTAGGGTTGGTGACCGTGTCGGAACGTAAATCGATCATTTGTCTTCACTCCAATGAATTCATAATGGCTTGCAAATCAGCAGGCAAAGGCACTTCGAAAGTCCGCTGGCTTTTCTCCCCAGGCAGCAAAACAGTAATCCTGGCAGCATGTAGAAAAAAACGATTGATCGCGATGGTTGGATGCAAATGGCCATAAGTTCGGTCTCCAACGACCGGGCATCCCAGGAAAGCCATGTGGAGCCGAATTTGGTGAGTTCGGCCGGTGACTGGATGAGCTTCTATATACGTATGTTTATGATAGCGTGCAAGCTGCTGGTATTCCGTGATTGCGTCCCGCCCTTTGTCCATGGAGACAATCGCCATTTTTTGGCGATGGATAGGATCTCTGCCAATTGCAGCCTCAATCCTACCCTGGGGTGTTGGTGGATGCCCATCAACCAGTGTCCAATAAATTTTGGTCACCTTACGCGCTTTGAACTGATCCACCAACCAGCGCTGGGAGCGGTCATTTTTTGCGATCAGGATCAAACCAGATGTATCCTTGTCCAGGCGATGGACAATCCCCGGACGCTTTTCCCCCCCAATACCTTCCATATCTGGAGCGTGTGCCAGAGCAGCATTTACCAACGTTCCCGATGAGTGACCTGGCCCAGGATGGACCACTAAACCAGCAGGCTTATTGATGACCATCAGGTCGTCATTTTCAAAAATGACTTCTAGCTCAATATTTTCAGCGACAATACTGGTTGGTGCTACCGCAGGTATATGTACTTCGATAATTGCGCCTCTTTCAACGATAATCCCGGTTTTTTCAGGAATGGCGCCATCGATTAAAACCAGGCCCTTACGGATTAGAGATTGGATCCGTGTACGTGAGTAATCCTTCAGATAATGGGTTAAATATATGTCTAATCGATCATTATGAGAATCATCAACTGTAATCGAGAGGATCTGGTCATTCAACTTGGTCCCCTTTTTCCGGAATGACCTGTTCTGAGTGGTTATTTCCTTCTACCGGAACAATTAGCTTGGCGGTTTGCTGGTTTTTTTCTTGTCGATCACGATACCAAACAATTATGATTAATAAGATGACCCCAATGGTAATACTACTATCGGCGATATTGAAAACAGCAAAATTACCAACTGAAACAAAATCGGTGACGCGCCCATGGGTAATTCGATCAACGAAATTACCCAATGCTCCACCCAATTGAAGACCCAGGACAAGTCGCATCGGCCAGTCGCTGGCGGGGATCCTTGGGTAATAATAAATGATAATCAAGGCGACAATAATTGCCAGAATCGATAAAATTCCATTGAACCCCTGGAACATGCCAAAAGCCGCACCGGTGTTATCCCAATTGACAATCCGGGCGTATGGAGCCAACCATGGCCAGGGTGACCAATACCCGCCATATGGAATGTTCGCCCTGACCAACGCCTTGGTCCATTGGTCCAAAATGATGATCAAGCCTGCCAATCCGGCTAATAGGGCGTAACTTTGAATATATTTTTTCAAAATAATCTCCTTCGCGTATACAACCAATCATTTTACCCTAACTTACAGGAAAATAATGTTGCATGTGCCCTCATTAGGTCCGTGGACACCTTGTAATTTCTAGATTCTATTTTTATATTCGTCGGGAAGGATGTTTCCGACCGTGCCGTAGAATAATGGTAAACGGTCTAGCGGTTGGTCAGAAATTTTGAAGGATTTCTCCAGGTTTTTTTTTGCCAGGAACATTTTTTCTTTGTCATTCGCATAAATAATGAAGACCGGTTCATTTTGCAAAACCCGATCGCCAACTTTCTTTTTGACGATAATGCCTACTGCCAGATCGATCTTGTCACCTTTCGCAGCTCGACCTGCACCCAGTCCAACGGCGGTTTCACCGACCAGCCGAGCATTAATTTCCTGCACCCAGCCATCGCCTTGTGCTTCCATGGTGATCGAGTATGCAGCTTGTGGCAGCTTTTCAGGCTGATCGATGTAGCTGACATCACCACCTTGAGCTTCGACCAGCTTGCGAAAAGACTCCCAGGCGTAACCCTCCGCCAGGGCATTTTCAGCCATATGCCGGCCTGTCGGTAAATCTAGAGCCTTCTGGCCCAAAACCAACATATAAGATGCTAACGTCAGGCAATGTTCCTTGAAATCTGCCGGCCCGTTATTCCGTAAAGTATCAATCGCTTCTTTTAATTCTAGAGCGTTTCCAACTGCATTTCCAAGTGGTTGGTTCATATCCGAAAGCAAAGCAACCGTCCTGCGACCGCTCATCTCCCCGATTGCCACCATTAACTCGGCTAACTGGCGAGCATCGGCGACGGTTTCCATGAACGCGCCTAAGCCGGTCTTTACGTCCAGGACAATTGCCTGGGCGCCAGCCGCAATTTTCTTGCTCATGACGGATGAAGCTATTAAGGGGATAGATTGGACCGTTCCGGTCACATCGCGCAAGGCGTAAAGCTTGCCATCCGCGGGTGCCAGGTCGCCGCTTTGGCCGGTTAGCACCAAGCCAACCGTAGCAAGTTGATGTAAAAATTCTTCTTTGGACAGGTCGGTTCTGAACCCAGGAATAGATTCGATCTTATCCAGGGTTCCACCGCTAAACCCCAAACCTCTGCCGGACATCTTACCAACAGCCAGGCCGCAAGCCTCAACAGTAGGCTCGACGACCAGAGTGGTCTTATCACCGACACCTCCGGTGGAATGTTTGTCAACAGCTATTGGAACTATTCCAGATAGATCCAGGATATCTCCCGAATGCGCCATCGCCATGGTCAGGGCGGTGGTTTCACCGGGAGTCATACCATTTAATAAAACCGCCATCGCCCAGGCGGCAATTTGATAATCTGGAATTTCACCGCTGGTTATCCCCCTGATAAAGGTCTCTATTTCAGCCTTGGATAAGGCCTGATGATCTCTTTTCTTGATGATAATATCAACGGCGCGCATCTATAAATTCATTATTTGGTTTTTAGAATGATGGTTACTTTACGGTTTGGCTCCTCACCGATGCTTTCTGTCGTTACGTCAAGGTGATCGTGCAGTTCCATGTGAATGATGCGACGCTCGTTTGCAGGCATCGGTTCCAGAACTTGCCTCCTACCGGTTGACACAGCCTGGTCGGCCATGCGCCGGGCCAACTGCCGTAACATCCTTACTCGCCGGGCACGATATCCCTCAACGTCGACCTGCAAAGGAATCCATCGCTCCAATTCTTTGCCGACAATCAAGCTGGATATGTACTGCAACGCGTTCAAGGTCTCCGATTTACGACCGATCAGAATGCTTAAATCGTTCCCGTGAATATCGACTAAGATCGGTTTTAATTCGTCTTGCTCGCCATCATCTGCATAGCGGGTTGTAACGCGCGCATGCACCTTCATCTTTTCAAGCAAATCCGAAACAACCTCTCGAGCCACTTTCAGCGATTGGTCTTCGTCTGCCAAATCCTCGTCGATAACCATTTCGGGATCGGCTTCTTGGGCGACCGGTTCCTCGGAATAAGTCTCCTCATCGTTAATTTCCGATGATGGTTCTTTCTCGACGACGGCAGACCCACCGCCACTAACCATTGCCTTCTTGTCTTGCTTCACCTTCAGGCGGATACGCGCCTGGCGACTCCCTAATCCGAAAATGCCTTTGCTGCCAGAATCGAGAATCTCGACATCAACAGCATCTTCGGGCAGTCCTAAATCTGTCAAACCTTTGGTGACAGCTTCTTCTACTGTGGGAGCAATGATTTCCAGTGTTGTTCTATCTTCACTCATTTTCACCTCGGCAAAAATGAAATTTACTTCTTGGCAGATTTCGAGCCAACAGGTTTTGGCTTATTTGTTTTCGGATTAACTGGTTTGTGGTTATTGGGAACCTTGAAATTACTCGGCTTTTTTGAGTTTTCTTTTGGTCCATCAAGCTTTGGACTTGTAACCGGTTTTTGGTTACCGGCCTTCAAGCTAACCGGTTTAACGTCGACAACTTTGCGCTGTGGGAGTAAATTACGCCAATTCAATCGTCCAAGGGCAGCATACTGAATAATTCCAACGAGATTACTTGTAATGAAATAAACGGCGAGGCCAGAAGCTAGGGTCAATGCCATCCAACCCATCAGAAATGGCATGTATAGATTCATAGCCTTGGCCATCTGGGCTCCCTGGTCACCAGGACCCGATGTTGCCGGCATCATCATCTTAGACTGCAAATAGGTCGTAATGACGACAATCACCGCCAAAATCGGAATCGCAAATGGGATAAAGGAAATCCGCAGGGTATTATCCGGCTGACCCAGATTCAACCATAAAAAGCTGCTGTTGATCGGGATAATCGATGATACGATCTTTCCCATAAAAGGGTAAACGTGCTGCTGTAAATATAGCAGCTCGAGCGGAGATGAGCCTAAGGTCCGGATAATGCTCTGATACAGACCAATAATTATTGGAAATTGGATAATAGTTGGCAAACAAGAGCTGAATGGATTTACACCAAGCTCCTTGTAAAGTTTCATTTGTTCTTGAGATAATTTTTCTTTATCATCTTTATATTTTTTCTGAATATCAATCCAGCGTTGATCTTTTTGGAGGTCTTGCATCGCTCCGGTGCCTTTGAGCTGTTGAGCAGTCAAAGGATGAGTGATCAAACGAATTAATATCGTGAATAATATAATTGCTACCCCAAAATTTTGTACTAAATGGTAAATAAGTAATAAGACATTTACAAAAGGGGTGATGATTATCGCGTCCCACATAACTTTATCCTTAACACAGGGTTATTTCGGTGGCAAAAATGCCCACTTCTGATTTCCAGAAGTATCCAAGGAGACCAAGAGGTTGTCGGACGATGCAGTGATCGCGACGATAATCTGGTCCGTTTGATAGGCTGGACTGGTATACAGTTTACCATTAAACGTCTTTGGCCAAAGTGATTTACCGTTGAAATCAAGCGCAGATAACGTGCCGGCTTCATTGCCAAAAACGATGCCATCAGGAATAATTGCTGGGGTTCCTGTTATTGAACTAGTAGTATCCTGCTGAAATTGAATCTTTCCATCACTGGCAGAAATGAAATATATCGTTCCCGAGAGATCGCCGACATACATGATTCCATCATTCAGCGCTGGTGTACTCCAGATTCCGCCGCTCACCGTCGTTCGCCATAGAATTTTCCCATCTGAGCTTTGAACGGCAATCAATTCGTTTGCAAGCGTGCCTACATACAAAATTCCATTCGAATCCAGCGCTGGTGAAGCAACCATCGCCCCGCCAGAATCTGTTTTCCAAATCACAGTGCCATCGGAGGGCTGCAAGGCATAAATCCAGTGATCCATCGATGCCAGGTAGATTACTTTTCCATCCGTGACCGGTTTGGCCCATAATGCGGCTTTCGTGTTGAACTTCCACTGTAAATTACCTTGCAGGTCAAGCACATACATATTGTTGTCAGAGCAAGGCGCATAGATTAAATTATTGAACACCAGAGGAGATCCGATCCAGCGACCATTGTCAACGGAAAAGGTCCAAATCATTGTGCCGTTTACCGGATCAAGGCTGTAAAGATTCTTGTTGTAATCTCCAACGAGTAACTGGCTGCCATCCGGGGTTAGAAGCGGGGGGGCGTAAAAAGATTGCCCTGAAGCAGCTGCAGCTGGATATTTCCAGGCAAGGGTTCCGTCACTTAATTTAATCCCGTAAACAAAAGAAGCATCCGAAACATAGGCCATATCCTTCGTCAAGGTCAGACCTGGCCAACTGGATGCTACGGTGCCGCTACAGGCCACCGCAAATAGACTGATAAGCAAAATTGAAACGTAGAATTTTAAGTGTGATTTATTCATGTTTGGTGAAAATATCTATTCTCTTTCATTGCACCGGATCATAACCGCCGGGATTAAATGGATTACAACGCAATACTCGCCAGGTTGCCATAATGCCCCCTTTTAGTACCCCATACTTATAGATTGCTTCATATCCATAATGCGAGCATGTTGGATAGAACCTGCAAGTGTTTGGAGGTAAAGCTGGGGAAATAACCTTCTGGTAAAGGCGAATTAGAGCCAGCAAAGGCCAACGTGGTAAAGTGCTCAGTTTAACCGGAAGATCCCGTAATCGTGGTTCGTGGGGATATTCACAATGTTGATCGAAATCAGATGCCATTCACTACCTTATTATCCAATAATTTAGCTCTCGTAAACAAATAACATACTGCATTTTTCGTTTGTTCGAAGGTAGCGGAATTCATCGGTTGGCGTGCCAACAAAATAAAATCATATCCGGGATTTAATCGATGAAACATTGCATTCACCGATTCCCGTAATAATCGCTTGCAACGGTTCCTCTTGACTGCATTTCCGACCGAACGACCCGCTGAAACACCAACTCGCCAATTCTCCAAATTGTTCGGAAGGGCAACTAGCACAATAAGCGGGTGAGCATATGATCTACCTTCACGCCGCACCCGCTTGAAATCCATTGACCGGGTTAATCGAAACTTACTTTTCACCCGTTAACCTGTTTTATTAACGTACTGGCGCGTAGAAATGAAATACCTCTACCAACGGATTTTCTTAACGTGACTATTCATCGTAACAGTCAAGTGATGGCGTCCTTTTAAACGCCGGCGTTTTAATACTTCACGTCCGTCTGCTGTCGACATTCTAGAGCGGAACCCGTGTACCCTCAATCGTCTGCGAATTTTCGGTTGATAAGTACGTTTTACCATAATTAAATTTATTCCTTTCGCAACACATCATCAAGATAATTGCATAATGTTTACATTCACGAACGGCTATTATACCGCATACAACCTTACCAGTCAAAGACCAAATTTGAATTTTCCGAAGAGTGCAGCAGCTTCGAAGTGTTTTTTCGAAATTATGCAGGTACTGCCAAAATATTCATCAGCTTCTTTGCACCTTCTTTATCAGCAATGGCTAATACTTCATCTCCCTTCTGGAATGTGGTGATACCTCGCGGTACGATCACTTCCCCCTGGCGGATGATAGCCGCAATGACGCAGTGCTCGGGAAGTCCCAGATCCTTGATACCTATACCAATGGCTTTCGAACCGGATGGTATTTTCTCTTCGATGATCGAATAGTTGCCATCCCGTAGCAAGAATAATGTCATCATGTCCCCCAATGACATCTCTTCTTCAATCAATCGAGACATAATCTCGGATTGGTTGACAGCTACGTCGACGTGGAAGGTTTCATTGAACAACCAGGCTGTTCGAGGATTATTGACCCTGGCTATCGTTCGCCTTACATTATATTTTTCCCTGGCCAGGTAACACAGTACAAGGTTCATCTCATCACTGGTGGTGACTGCCGCCAGCACGTCTGCTTTCCTGATCTCGGCTGTCTCCAATATTTGAGGGTTAATCGGGCTTCCCTCAAAAATGACCTCCGTAGGTAGTTCCCGATGGATACGGCTCAACACGTCCTTGCGATTTTCAATTAAATGGACCGAATGGTTTTGTTTTAATAAAAGCGTTGCCAATTGCGCCCCAGTCCGGCCGGCTCCAATAATGATGACAAGCATCTCTATCCTCCCTTTGTCGTTTCTAACCGGTTTCGAATAGACTGGATCCCGGCCGAGGTTGCGCTAATATGCAGGATATCACCTTCGGCCAATCGGGTGGAGACAGATGGTAACGAGGCATGTCCGGCTCGCGTCAATGAAACGATCAGGCATTCGCAAGATCGGATTAGGTCATTAAGTATCTTCTCGTTCCAGGCCTCAGGTATACGGATTTCATACAAATCAATTTCACCATTACCGGTTGTCATCACCGCCTTGATTTCTGGCTGGCAGATCATATCGACAACACGTTGGATCCCCCAGCTCGTTGAGCTAATGATCTGTTCTCCGAAGGTTTCGAACATAGAACGGTTCGCCGGGTCGTAATTACGAGCAACGACATTCTTAATCCCAAAAACGTTTCTGGCGATGTGCGATACGGCTGCATTCAAAATATCCGAATTGGTGACAACTGCGAGCGCTTCGGCTTGCTTGATCCCTGCCCGAAAGAGGATGTCCTGGCTGAGAGCATCTCCTTCAACAGTCCTGCCACGAAATCCCTCAGGCAGATTATGGAAAGCTAATGCGGTGTTATCGATCACAACCAGATCGTTACCAGCCTTGCTCAATCGTGAAGCCAGTTCGGAACCGAAGCGGCCACATCCTACGATAATAATTTTCATATTTTCTAACTTTCTTCAGCTCCAACCGGGAATTAATCAATCTGGTACGGTACATCAGTGATAACGATATTCTTCATAAAGAAGAGCGCTGATCTCAACGCATCTGCGGTACGCGTGTGTAAATAGTTGGTCCACCAATGGCGTGGAATAAACTGGGGAACCACGATCGTAATAATTTCATTGGGATTTCGGTGTGTATCCAAATCCTCAATGTATTGGAGCATGGGCTCGAGGAATAAGCGGTAGGGGGAATCCAATATCACCAGGCGAATTCCTTCTCCCCAAATATCCCATTTACGTTTGATTTTCTCGCTTTCCGTTTTATCAATCGACACATGAACCGCGGTGATGTCATCAGAAAGCGTACGGGCATACCGCAAAGCAGCCAGAGTCCCTTGATGGACGCCGCTGATAGCCAGGATAACCCGGTGGCGCGAGATTGGTGGATGCGGTTCTACGCTTTCAAGGGTTAAATGGCTGGCAAGGTGGGTGTAATGGCGGTTGATGGAATAGAAGATTATTACGAGGATCGGGGTAAGGATGATTACCAGGTAAGCTCCTTCGACGAACTTGGTAATGGCGAATACTAAGGTTACGATTGCAGTGCAAAAAGCGCCGAAACCGTTAATAAGCATTTTTACATACCAGCCGGTGCCATAGCGAAGCGTTGAGCCCCGTTCTTTTTTCTCCTCACCGGGTTTCATTTGGCCAGATTTCCACCATCGATGAGCCATACCTGCCTGCGATAAAGTGAACGAAATAAAGACGCCGATTGCATACAGCGGGATCAAATTTGTCACACTGGCCTGGAAGATCACAATTAATAGGCAGGCGAGCAAGGCTAAAGCCATGATCCCGTGGGAATAAACCAGGCGGCTGCCACGATAAGTTAACTGGCGAGGCAAAAAGCCATCAGTTGATACCATGGCTCCTAACCTCGGAAAACCGGCGAATGAGGTATTGGCAGCCATGAATAAGATAACCATCGTTCCAATAATCATTGCCAGGTATAAAAATCCCCGTCCATCAAAAACTGTACGGGCAAGTTGGGAGATGACTGTTTCGAATTCAGATGGCACTGCGCCGATCTTTGATGAAATGAAAGTAATCCCAAGGACGCCGGAACCGAGGATGCAGGCCATCCACACCAGTGTCTTGGATGCATTGACACTGCGGGGCTCCTTGAATGCTGTAATCCCGTTTGAAATTGCTTCGACCCCGGTAAGTGTGGTCGAACCATTGGCAAATGACCTCAAGATCAGAAAGGCGGTCAATCCCTGGGTGATGGTCATTTCCATTGAAGGCGGGTCAGTGACTGGGGGTAAGGTGCCGGTGAAATAGCGAAAGAGGCCGACCCCGATTGTGAAGACTAACATGACAATGAAATAATAGGTCGGAATTGCAAAAAAAATGCCCGACTCCCTGACCCCACGCAAATTGACAACCATGATAAGCAAAACGATTATCATTGACAATATGACTCGATGAGGGTACAGCTCTGGAAAGGCCGAGACGATCTGGGCAATCCCGGAAGAAACCGAGACCGCTACAGTTAGAACGTAGTCCATTAATAGAGCTGCAGCAGCGGTTAATGCAGGCAGTTCACCGAGGTTATCTCGAGCTACAATATACGCCCCACCTCCGTCGGGATATGCGTGAATCGTCTGGCGATAAGATAGGATCAGGACCGATAACAAGATGACGATGGAGATCGAAATCGGTACAGATAATCCAAATGCGCTGCTCCCCACAGCTGCCAGGACAACCAACATTTCCTGGGTGGCGTAGGCCGTTGACGAAATTGCATCGGACGAAAAAACAGCCAGTCCAATGAATTTCCCAATGGTTTGATGGGGTGCATCAGCCGTCGCTAACGGGCGGCCAATTAACCAGGTGCGCCAGGAGTGAGGCGGCTGATAGTCCGCGGTTCGATATTGAACGGGCGAACCGACCTCTTCGTCATAATTATTCATAGATCGATATTTAAGACCTTCGGGTAAATAAATCGAATTATCATTAGATGAATTACTGCTTACATCTACTAAGGATTATACCAATTTATTAATTGGAATATATAAACGATTTTTGTTCCCCCAACCTCCAGGGGGATTTAATATCCAAGATATATCAAAGATCATTGAAATTGGGTGATTTTCGGGTAAATGTCTATTTACCCTTGCGCAATCGGTTATAATAGTTTTGCTTAGGGCCATAATAGCAGTACTTACTATCACGATTAAGGAGAATTGTTATGCGCTTAGGACCTACCGAACTAATTATCATCCTGGTTATCGTCGTCATCCTCTTCGGAGTTGGACGAATCGGGAAAATTGCAGGTGAATTGGGTGGCGGCATCCGTGCCTTCAAAGATGGCCTACAAGGTGATAAGGATAATCCCTCAGGGGAAACTGTTAAAGAAGAAGAAAAAGCTACTAAGGAATAACCTACTGGTAAAATAACGAATTTTTACTACTTTTATTTGCTGGATAGTTCTCTCAAAAACAAAATACTGGGTCATCAACCAGGATAATTTTTATTGGTCGTCACTGTTTGGTGACCCATGATATGGTGATTATGGAAATCTTTGGAATTGGCCCGCTCGAATTCCTACTTATTATCATTATCATGCTCCTTGTGCTCGGCCCAGAGGAGATGTTAAAGACAGCGCGCAAAGTAGGGACATTCATCCGCCAGCTTGTCCGATCGCCTATGTGGGGCGATGTCATGGATACTTCTCGTGAAATCAGAAACCTACCTACCCGGATCATTCAGGAAACAGGTCTGGAAGAAGATATTTCTGAAATCAAGAAGGTTGCACAAGCGCCAAAGCAGATGATGAACGAAGCGGCGAAACAGCTTACAGTCGAAATTGAACCCATCGAAGTTCCAAAAATCGACATTAAATCTGCTGTCGCATCAGCCGGAAAACCGGTCACGCAGCCTTTAAAACCACCAGACACTGCGGATGAAGTCGTCGATGTCACCCCGGTCGAATCTGACCCGGTCGAGACAGAACCGGGGCAGCCACTTGTGGGCAGTATCGAACCTGGTACGATAGATGCTGCTCCCTTACAGGTTGATTTTGACTATTCACCCAGCCAGGTAGAACCGGTGGGACGACAGGATGAGGTTGAAAATTCTCCCAAACCTCTTATAGTTGAGTTTGACCAACTCCAAATTTCTCGGGCAGTGGAAGAGCCTGAAGTTGATGAGTCTCAATCCATCGTTACACCGCTCACCAAGAGCACACCATTAGCTGAAGAACAACCAGGTGATATCACTGCTCCCCAGCCGAAACGACGTACCAGAAAGCCAAAGGTTACACCAGAAGACAACTCCTCTAAACCAGAGGCTTCCGATCCATCCCTCTCTCACAAACCATTGTCTAAAGAATCGGTCCAGCTCGATGCAGGCCCAATCTCGACGGAAATTAAACCCGAGACCAGGAAGAAACGCAAAACCGCAAAGACCGGTCCAGTGGATAAGCCAGATGAATTAATTGCCGAAACGCTGACTCCCCACGAAAACGGCCGTTCAAAAAATGAAGGATAATGCCACCCGCCAACTGGTGCGCATTGCGGTTGTAGGGGCGGGTTTTGTCGGTGCGACTTTTGCTTATTCCCTCTTATTGAGCGGCTTAGCCGCTGAAATTGTCTTGATTGATTCCAACCCTGAAAAGGCGATTGGCGAAGGCATGGATCTAAACCATGCCGTTCCTTTTGCGCATCCCACACGTATATGGGCCGGCACTTACGAAGATTGTAAAGGGGCAGTCATAACGGTCATCACCGCCGGCGCAAACCAAAAACCCGGTGAGACCCGACTTGACTTAGTTGCCAGAAATATCAATATCCTCAAGAATATCATTCCGCAAGTTGTCAAATACAATCCAGAAGGATTTTTATTATTAACATCGAACCCGGTTGATATCCTTTCTTATGCGGCCTGGAAAATTTCGGGATTACCAGCTGCCCGAGTGATAGGGTCTGGAACCATCCTCGATACGGCCCGTTTTCGATATTTACTCAGCCAATATTTTGGTGTGGATGCGAGGAGCGTTCACGCCTATATCATCGGTGAGCATGGTGACAGTGAGGTGCCGGTATGGTCGTTAGCGAATATTGCCGGAATGCGATTAAATGATTTCTGCCTGGCAAACAACCTAAGCTGCAGCGATTCAAATAGGACCGAGATTTTCAGGCAAACCCGCGATGCTGCGTATGAGATCATACAGCGTAAAGGTGCAACATATTTTGCGATTGCCTCAGGGTTAACCCGAATTCTGGAAGCCATATTGCGCGATCAGAACACAGTTCTCACGCTCTCCAACCTTATAAACGATTATTATGGCATGGATGACGTGTATTTGAGCATGCCTGCCGTCATCGACGCAGGGGGAATTGAACGCTCCTTACGCCTCGATCTTGACGACCGAGAAATCGTGGGGATCCAACAATCTGCCCAGGTGCTAAAGCAGCTTCTGGCTAACATTGATCTAACTTGAGGGCGGTACCAGCCTGAGGGTCACAATTTCATAAGGGTGGACATAAACCCGTATTTTATTCCCTGCAACAGAAATTGATTCCTGGTTCTCTTCCAAGATATTGGTCTTCCAGGCATGTTTAATCGAAAAACCTGCAGTCAATGTAATCCAACTCCGGCAACGTTTATATTCATAAAACCGAACAATTACCCCGTTTCCATCCTCGGCTTGTTTGATCGTTTCGATGATGATATTTTCGGCATCGGCTTGAATAAAAGGCCCTATATTGGTCAATTTGTGTTTGGTGTCGATTTGGGTGCTGTGGTGGTCAACATAATCACTGCAATCGACGACCATTAACCGATCGTTTAGACCGTAAGCAGCCGAGACCGATGGGGTGTCCCACCTGCCCGGATGGGGGAATAAACTGTAAACAAATTGATGCTCCCCTTCATCTGCAACCGGGTCTGGCAAAGTAGGGCTGCGTAAAAGACTGATACGCATCACATTCATGTAGATATCGTGCCCGTATTTACAATCATTCAGCAAGCTCACGCCATATCCACCTTCGCTCAAATCAACCCATTTCTGAGCGCAGGTTTCGAACCTGGCCCAATCCCAGCTTGTGTTACGATGGGTAGGTCGTTCGACATTCCCCCATTGGATTTCATAGGTTGCTGTCGGAGATAAAATATCGACTGGAAAAGCCACTTTCAGTAATACATGCTTCTCTTGCCAATTGATGTGGGTATCAAAATCCAGGCGAGTAGTATTAAAACCTAACGATATCACCTGGGTATATTCACTGTTTCTTATTTTTCTCTTTATCTTGATTGCCGCGTACAACGGCCCAGCTGCAATCACCTCGATCAACTCAGCCGGCTCGCTCAGCCACATTCGATCGTCATAAAAAATATCTACATCCCACGCATCCCAATTTAAAGGCCGGTCTTCAAATGCCTGGAATTGGTTAGCAATCGCCCCTTCTGGAAGCACCTCCCGTTGGGCAACTTTGTCAAATATCCGAGTGATATCACCTTCCTGGTTGATCTCGACCCTGATCAAATCATTTTCCAACCTATCTGCAGATGCAACCAGGTGGGTTCCAATTCTTTCGTCCCATAATCTCAATGAATCGCCGGCGACGATTTTCAATTGGTTGATGCTGTATGGCAGGCAGTATTCCAGCCAAATCCAGGTGCCATCCTGGCTTTCCTGGAACATCACCTGGCGACCCTGGCAAGCGAGCGCAACCTCAGCCGGAATATGACCAGGCCAGAATGCCAGATCATTTCTGGTGAAGGAAGTTGGGTTAATCATGAGCAAGGATTTCAGTCCCATATCGCTTTGAATGGCGAGTGAATTGACAATCGCCTTGAAGGCTTTAGACCGGACATCCTCAAGTGTTTTATCGACTTGACTGTACTGCTCCAGGGATTCGTAATAGACCTGCGTTACGCTGCTGCCCGGTATGATATCGTGGAACTGGTTGAGGCAAACAATTTCCCAGCAATGATTTAAATCATCGATTGGATAATCAAAACCTGGCGCAACTTGGGTAGCAACTGACGCAATAAATTCGGCATCGTGCAAATTAAATTCACTTTTACGGTTGGCGCGCTTGTTACAACTCTGAGTTGTATAGGTACCACGATGAAGTTCGAGATACAACTCACCATTCCAGGTCGGCAACGAATCACCCTGCTCAAGCTCCAATTTTTTAAAAAAGTCGGAGACCTTGGCAGGGATCAAGCGCGGTGTTGCTGGGAATTTGGACATGATGTCCAGGTTCTCTAGCATTTCACAGAGTCGGACCGCCCCCGCCATCGCCATACCCATAGACCATCAATACAGGAAGGCTTTTATCTGGAGCTGCCAAATCCTTTTGTTGGAAATTGGTCCAGCTTCCCAAGGCTTGAACCGGAAGAACGGCTGCATTATAGGTGCTGGCCCCATGCCCAGAATCAATGGATCCTGCTTCGGGGGTCGGGCTAAAATGGGTAAGCACCCTGGTGCCATCCAAACCCTGCCACCAAAAACTATCGTAGGGCAAACGGTTATACTGGTTCCATCCGATCTTAATTGTGAAGAAATATTCGAGTCCGGCTTGCTTGATCAGCTGTGGAAGATTCCAGGCATATCCGAACACATCCGGGAGCCATAACACTTTAGAATCAGCTTCCTCGCCAAAATGCTCCTTGAAAAAGCGTCTACCCAACAAAAACTGGCGGGCTAATGACTCTCCACCGGTGAGGTTGCAATCAGCTTCAACCCACATCCCGCCGATCGGCTCCCACCTGCCTTCGCGAATACGATTTTTAATCGCTGCAAATAATTGCGGCGCATCATTACGGACGAAATCGTATAGTTGAGGTTGGCTTTGAGTGAATTTAAAATCAGGAAACTGCTCCATCAGCTTGAGCACGGATTGGAAAGTGTGCCTGGCCTTTCGCCGGGTTTGTTCCAAGGGCCACGACCAGGCAACATCGATATGAGCGTGACCGGCTGCATACACATCGATATCCATGGGAGCTCCGGCAGCCTGTATCCCAGAGACCAGGTTCTGCAGAGCTGCAGGAACACTCAGGTAAAAAGCTTCACCACCAGCAGGTTCTGCCAAATCGATGCACTTGAAAGCCTCATCAAGGGCATTAAGTAATCGCCAGCGAGAAGGTTCATTTTCATCCAGGTTTTCGAATATTCCCAGGGCTACACGAGCATAAGCCAGAAAATCGCGGGTGGGTTGGTCGATCTGCACCACAAAACAGGGGCCTATATAAAGCTTCGTGCTTAATCCTTTGGCGACGTCGCCAATACCAGTCCAGCCTGCCAGGGTTAATAAATGTTCTGACGAATCGAATAGTGATTGCGGCAAGAGGATTTCTTGATGGAAACGGTCACACGATGCCTGTTGTTCGCCGTCGATGAATACCAATGCCTCGGGATGGCAAAAATCTCCCGATTCTCCCAATGGCAAATACAATGCTGTCAGGACATCAGCATCCCAGCCATCAGGAATTCTAAAGCGACTTTTAAGAATGAAATTCGAGTACCATTCACCCCAGTAGGAGTCATAAGGGATTTTTGTCCATTCGTCACTTTCCTGGTGCAGATCCATCCCGAAAAAATCAGAGAAGGTCATCAGTGGGTGGTGATAGAAAGGAGCGAGAATTTCCTTTTTCCGGTAAACGAGATTTTCGATGAGCGGCAAACGACTGGCAATTTTCTGGCCTGTCCAACGCCTTGTATCTTTCATGGTTTTCATCTCCGATATCGCTGTAATTAACACAGAAATTAAAATAAATCGGTTATACTAAATTCCGAAAAAGTATCGCGAAAATATGTGTCCTAAATATTTTCTTCATGATTATACCTGTAAACAATTTTCCCCTAGAAATGACGGTTAAAATCCTCTTTCGTTTCATTTTTCTGGTTAATCCCAGGATATGAAAACGATGAATTACCAGGAGAAATATGGGCGAAGATAACTCCGAAATGACCATCTGGGATCATCTCAATGAACTGCGACGCAGGCTATTTACGGCCGTGATTGCGTTGGCAATCATGACTGCCGCAAGCTTCCTGGTCGCTAACCGTTTCATCGATATCCTGGCTGAACCGGTCGGCGGATTGCAGAACCTGCAGGCAATTCAGGTCACTGAAAATGTGGGTGTTTTCATGCGGGTAGCGTTAATGGGCGGTGTGATCCTCTCAATGCCGGTGATTGTTTACGAATTATTGTTGTTCATCCTACCTGGCCTGACCGATAAAGAAAGAAAATGGGTCTATATTGCAGTCCCATTCGCCAGCTTATTGTTTTTCGGTGGGGTACTTTTCTCTTTCAAGGTCATGCTTCCTAGGGCAATTCCCTTCTTGACTACTTTTCTGGGTGTTTTAACCAGACCCTCAATATCGAACTGATATTAATTTTGTTACCAACTTGATGTTTTGGATTGGCATCAGTTTTGAAACTCCATTAATAATGTTTGTATTGGCCAAATTGAAAGTTGTAAGCGCCTCGATGCTGGCAAAACAATGGCGGATCGCTATTGTGATCATTGCTGTCATTGCTGCCGTCGTCACCCCCACGGTCGATCCGGTCAATATGTCGCTGCTTATGATTCCGTTGATGGGGCTGTATGGATTGAGTATTTTTCTGGCATTCCTGGCCCGGCGATAATTTCCCCCTGCATCCCGTTATTGACCAATCCGGTTAATTGAACAGTGGATATTTTATTCCAGTGTGGTTCTGATGCGGTTGCATAAACCCGTAAGTAATTATCCGTTAATCCACTAAGCTGCCAACCTTCTCGTGTGACCTTGCTGGTCAATTCCCACAATACATCCGAAACAATTCCCAAAAAACTAAACCGATATTCCCTTTCGCTCGAAGATAAGATCGATTGCATCATCTTATTCCTTTCCTTGCGGACAGGCATAGGGACTTTTTGATCGAAACGAGCAGCCGGTGTTCCCGGCCTTTCTGAATACGTGAAGACGTGGCCTGCAGCAAATCCAATTTGCCTGACAAAATCCAGACTTTCTTTAAAATCGGCTTCCGTTTCTCCGGGAAAACCAACGATGATGTCTGTAGTTATTGCCAATTTTGGAAAGGTCTTTCTTGCCATTGCGACCAGGTTGGCAAACTTCTCGGGGGTTGTTTTCCGAGCCATCCTTCGTAAAACGCTCCCCGACCCTGATTGCAGCGGAAGGTGTAGATGGCGGCAAAGGCGTGTGTCATCCCACAGATCGAAGAAGTTTTCTTCGAGATTCCATGGTTCTAATGACGAAAGGCGCAATCTCTGTACACCTGTTTGTTTAAGAATATTTTCTATCAAATGTCCCAGGTGCATTTTTGATGGGAAATCCTGACCCCACGATCCTAGCTGCACGCCGGTTAATACGACTTCATGTGCTCCACCACGGACAGCAGCCTGGATATCGTCGATGACCTGCTTAACTTCACGGCTTCGCCCTACCCCTCGGGCGATTTTGGTAATGCAAAAGGTACAGTGGTTATCACAGCCATCCTGCACTTTTATGAAAGCGCGTGTTCTCAGGTGCAGGCCTGGCAGGGGCTGGCGCTCCAACGGTTCACGATCGAATATTTCCTGGCTAACGTCTAGCTTTAGCACATCTTGGACGAGGCGATCTTTGCGGGTATTCGAGATTACCTGGGACACACTGGGCAACGCCAGGGCTGCTTTCTCCTCCAGGGTTGCCCAACAACCCGTCAAGACGATATCTTTTGCACCGGCATGAGCAGCCTGGCGTGCCTTTTGGCGCGAATCAGAAGCGGCCTTGGTTGTCACCGTACACGTATTAACCACAACCAGATCTGCTTCCCCAGGATTAGGGACCAGAATGTGCCCGGCTACCCTGAATTGGTTTGCAAATTGTTCGATTTCGCTTTGATTTAACCTACAACCAATAGAATCTAGATATACTTTCATACCATTATTGTGAAGTTACCATAAAATTATCGAAAATGACGTCAACCCCTGGTTGAGCGTAACTTCCACCCAATAGACCAACGTCACCGGTGGGAAAAGACGAAATCCTGGGCCTGCACCAGCTCCACACCGTTAACCGATAATGTCAATGTATCGCCAACACAATCAGCCTGGATGTGGTTGACCGCGTTCCCCAGGTTAATGATGCGGCTGAACTTCATCCCATCAGTACCGATAATCTCAAATTTATCGTCCTGGCGCTTGCTAATGCCATAATAACCATCGCTGCTGATCAAGAATCCATAGAAATTGCCAGGATCGGTATATCGGCAAAGGATTCCCATGTTGTTATCGGTAGGTCCGCCCAGGCGGGAAACATCCGCCTCAATGCGGACATCGGAAAACTTCAAGTTCGCCAGCGACCAATTAACCAGATCCGGGCGGTTGATCCACATCCTGTAGCGTCCATTATCAAACCCCATGATCAGGTCTTTTTCATTATTGGATGTCCAACCAGTCGATGGATCTGAAAAATCATCTTGAAAAAGAATCTTATGGTTATTGCCATCCTGCGGTCCCGAAATTTGAAGCGATTCGAAAGAACACCCCGAAATGCTCAACAAAATTGCTGCAAATGCCAGATATGTGATGGTTTTGACCACTGGAGATTTCCTCGTCGGAAAGGATTGGGCTGGCGGTTTGGTTTTTTTTAACCAAACAGCGGACCGTCTTCATTTTCAATTTTAGCATACTTGTCCGGGAGGATCAGGGAAAATTCTGATCCAGGATACGCCTGGCTTGTTCCCCTAGTGGCTGACCATCAGCCAAGCTGGCTGAAAGCGTTAACGCCTGGTAAGCAGCATCCTTTTCACCTTCTTCAAGGTAGGTTAATCCGAGGTGATATTGAGCGAGGGCGAAAGCCGGGTTAGATTTCAGAGATCTGGTAAACATTCGCTCAGCAGATAATAGGTCTTTGGAAATTAAAAAGTATTGGCCCAGGATGTCCAATCCTGCAGGATTTATAGGATCAAGGGCAACAGCCTGTCTGGCGGCTGCCAGGCCTATTTCGTCAGGTTGGACGTTGTAATAAATTGAAAATCCGGCTAATGCACGCCAGTAAGTCGCGTTATCAGGTTCAATCGACACCGCTTGTTGGTAATAAGTTAACGCCGATGAAAGGTCGCCTATTTTTACCAGGGCATTACCAAGTTCTACTTGCCAGATTCCGTTTTCAGGCTCTTCGTTGGCGATTTTGTGTAAGTAAATGAGGGCTAAGTCTGGTTCACCATGGTTTTCCCAAAAGATCGCCTGCATTGCCTGGATTAAAGTTGAATTAGGTTTAAGCGAAAGGGCTTTTGCTAAGGCTGACTGCCCATCACTACCGGTCTGGTCCTGGGCTTCACTCAAAAAAGCCCAACCTTCAGCATAATTTGGCGATAAGATTGTGGCCTGGGTAAATGCATTTTTTGCAAGCATCCAGTGGTCAATCGAGCCTAATGCCCTGCCGATTAAAACCAGACGATATGCCAGCGGGTCATCTGCATTTGAGGCGTTTATCGCAGTTGTGATAATCCGCAAATTAGCCCGTAAATCAGGATCTATCGAACCAGCCAGAGTTAAGATCCCAGATGCCTGGTCCGGGTCTCTGGTTGCCTGGTACAGCCCGGTTTCGAAGATGTCTCCAGCGGATTGCCGCTCCCACCCATTCCAGGATCCAATAACATGTAAAGCAGCCAGGTAATTCTCATCGATCACGTATGCATGTAAGAGTCTTGAATAAAGATCGTTGGAAGGCCCGGATTCATCTAGCGCACTCTGCCAGGTGGTGACAGCCTCTTCGATCTCAACGTTCTTAAAAAATGCATCACCAAGCTCAACTCTACCCTGTGACGAAAGCTGATTCACTGCACCAGCTTTTTGAAAAGCCTGAATGGCATTCGCCAGATCTCCAGCAGCCAGATACTGGCTGCCGGCTTTTTCCCACAGGTCACCGCGCCAGGGGAAAAAGCTGGCAGCAGTTTGAAGGTAGACAGCCTGCAATTCGTTGTTTTGGTAACCTACAGCTGGATTTGCACCAGAAAGGTTATCCATATATTTTACAGGAAGAGGGGATAAGTCAAAAAAAAGCGCAATTAATAATGGAATCGTAATATATGCGATTACATTATAATCACGGCCATTCTCCATAAATGGATTATATCAAAGTTGCTATAACTCGTAACGCAGCAGTCGCCATTTTCCAATGGCGACTGCGAAATATATTCACAATTTTAGGGGTGAGGTCGATAGAGATCAAGCTGTTTCTAGGTAGCGCTCTACTTCCCAATCGGTGACATGGATGCGATATTCGTCCCACTCTGAATAGCGCGCCCGGCAAAATGCTTCGTAAATCTCCTTTCCCAGGGTCTTCTTTATGACCTCATCCTTATCGAGCTCGGTCAGCGCTTCTTCCAAAGATCCGGGTAATTCCCGGACACCCATCGCCTTGCGCTCATCGCTCGACAGATGGTAAACATTGACATTATTTAATGGCGCCGGGCAATTGATGTCGTGATCAATACCGTCAAGGGCAGCGGCCAGCATGGTTGAAAAAGCCAGGTAGGGATTGGTCGATGGGTCTGGGAAACGCAGTTCGGCCCGGGTGCTCTTGACATATCCCGGATTGTAGCGCGGAATACGGATCAAAGCAGAACGGTTAATGTGAGCCCAGCCAATATAGACCGGTGCTTCGTAACCAGGCACTAATCGCTTATAGGAGTTGACTGAAGGTGCGACAATGGCAGCAAGGGCACGCGCATGTTTAATTTGCCCTGCAATAAATCCATAAGCAATTTTCGAAAGGTGGAAATCATCATTTTCATCGTAGAACAGGTTATTGCCAGCGGTATCGAATAACGATTGATGGCAGTGCATACCCGATCCATTGATCCCAAAAACCGGTTTGGGCATGAAAGATGCCACCAGGCCATGTTGGGCGGCAATTGCTTTGACTGTATATTTTAAGGTCAGTACATTATCAGCTGTTTTTAGAGCGTCCGCGAAACGGAAATCAATTTCGTGCTGTCCTAGAGCTACCTCATGATGACCGACTTCAATGTCGAGGCCCATTGATCCCAGAGCGTCCATCAATTCGGTTCGCACCCGCACTGCCTCATCATTGGGGGAGAAGTCAAAATAGCCGCCAACGTCGTGGGGGACAGGATGAACGTTATCCGTGCCATTGCGCTTGAAAAGGAAGAATTCGGGCTCTGGCCCGACGTTATAAACCCATCCTCGCTCTTTGAGGCTTTCAAGCGTGCGTTTTAACAATCCACGCGGATCTCCGGGGAATGGAGCCCCATCTGGTTGGTAGATATCGCAAAATACTCGGGCTCTTCTTAACTCTGGAGGAGTCCATGGAAGGACTGCATAGGAATCGGGATCGATACGAAGGTGCATATCGCTCTCCTGGATTCGGGCGAATCCTTCAACGGATGAACCATCGAACCAAATACCGCCCTCCAGTGCCCCTTGGAGCTGATCGACCGGGGCATCGACGCTTTTTACAGTTCCGTTGATATCAGTGAACTGATAAGAAACAAATTTTACGCCGTCATCTTTGACTCGTGCCAGCAAATCATCCTGATTCATAATAACCTCCAAAAAAAGTAAGTGCTTAAAATAAAAGAGCATGCTCGGGCATGCTCCACATCACAAATATACCTTAGCAGCCCTTCCATAAGAACAGGTCAAACCTGACCACTGTGTTACTTTATCGCACCCGTCGCCGGATGTTTTTCAGCTCACACTCGTTCTTGGAAGGGAGAAAGGAGCCCGTGGTCAGACTCCGGAGGCATCCGCTGATCTTCGATTTTTCTCTGATTTTCATCAGAGTTAACACTCTCTTCGCAGAGAGGAACCTCCACCTCGTCATCTCACCCAAGGATGAGATTCAGCCGCTATTTCTCCTGACTATTCAATTGTCAACCATCGTTCATGTTTTTAATTGAAAGGATTGTACCACTCCGAAAAACAAAAGTCAACACTCTCTTTTTAAGTAAAAAAACCCCGCCATGCCGTGTGCTGCTTAGTTTTGAACCTGCTTTCGCAGGTAAGGGTCCGGACGAGAAGTTTCGCCTTGGCAGAAGCCTATCGCGTTTCTTCTACGAGATAGGACCCATTGGATGGGTGTTGGCTCAAAACCGGTGGTGCAACATCACGATCACAGCAGGGTATATTTTTTATACCACAAAATAAATGAGATGTATAGAGTGATAAAACTGCCTGCAAAAAAATACTTGCTAATTCTGCCTACTTATGATATTTTGATGATATGCCTGTGATTAGAGCGTTTATCGCAATCGAAATCCCCAAGATTATCCAGGATGAATTAGGCGCAATCAACGCGGAACTCAAAAGTTTAACCAAAAGTGAAGCTATCCGTTGGGTCGTAACCGGAAACATCCACATCACCTTGAAGTTTTTAGGCGAAATATCTTCAACCACCCTTGAGCTATTATCAAAAATGATGAGGGCTGAGGTCGCCAGATATAATCACTTCGATTTGAGTTTCGAGGGTTTTGGTGCTTTCCCGACGACTTCACGTCCACGGGTCATTTGGGTAGGGATTTCTTCATCACCCCAATTATTGGCTTTACAAAAAGGGGTCGAGACTGAAACGATCAGGTTGGGTTATAGTCCCGAACAACGTGGCTTTTCTCCACATCTGACACTGGCCCGTATTTCGCATAACGCCTCGCCTGCCGAAATCCAACGGATCGGCAGGATATTATTGGGTTATAACGTTGGAAAAGTAGGCAGTTATGAGGTAACTAACGTGGTCCTCTTTAAAAGTGACCTTTTACCAGGTGGGCCTGTATATACACCGATTTCGGCTTTCCCGTTGAATCTACGAAGTCAAGTTGCGATATAAACAACGATCGATTCTTACCTGGTTGGTATTGGTAAAGAATGCTATATTTCAATTAAAAGGATTTTTAGTATGTTGAGAGGTGAAGACTGAACGCAATCGAACTAGCCCGGACAATCGTTAATGTTCTCGAAGATAAAAAAGGGGAAGATATCCTGCTTCTGGATATCCAAGAAATCGCTTCATTTTCAGATTATTTCGTAATCTGTTCTGGTACCAGCGATCGCATGTTGGATAGTCTTTCTTCAGCAGTTGTCGAAGAGATTAATAAGCAATTTGGAATTAAAGGACGATCCGAAGGATCTCCAGCAGGTGGGTGGTTGATCACGGACTTCGGCGATGTAGTCGTGCATCTTTTTTCGCCCGACCAGCGCGAGTATTATCGCCTGGAAGAATTGTGGGAAAAAGGCAAAGTCCTTTTAAGACTTCCAATAGGTTTTATCCCGGTTTTCTAAACAACACGTCCAGGACCATCGCAAAGAAAAGTAGAGCAAGATAGATGCTGGAATAGCGATACATTTTCCAGGCTGTCTTATTCCCTCCTTTTGCCAGGACATTCCAGGCGTTAAATATTAACAATCCGCCCAGAGCAATCGCAGAGACAAGGTAAAAGCTGCCACCCAGTTTGAAAAGTGGCAACAGCAAGGTCAGACCAACCAATTCGAGTGTGTACACAAAAATTTGCACTCGAGTTTGATGTTCGCCTTTGACGACAGGCAGCATTGGAATTCCTGCCCGGGCATAATCATTGGCACGCACCAAAGCCAAAGCCCAAAAATGGGGCGGCGTCCAGAAAAAGACAATTGCAAATAATAATAGTGAGGGTATATTGAGGCTATTGGTTGCAGCAGCCCAACCAACCAAAGGGGGAATTGCACCCGCCCCGCCCCCGATGACGATATTTTGTACGGTAACTTTCTTAAGCAAGATACTATAGACGAGTACATAATATACTATTCCGGCTAACGCCAGGACGCCGGCTAATAAATTAACAAAACCGACAAAAAGGAAAAAAGCAATCAGGCAAAGAGCAATGCCAAATGCCAGGCCTTCCGCCGGATAAAGACGACCTGCAGCCACTGGTCTTTTTGCAGTCCTCTGCATCTTCTTATCGAGATCACGATCGATATATTGGTTAATCGCGCTCGATCCACCAGCCGCTAAGGCTCCTGCAAATATCGTCCAAACAAAGATCGAGAACGAAGGTAAGCGCTCAGCGCCGATGATCATTCCGGCGACTGTCGTGACCAGAAGCAGGACCACGATGAGCGGCTTTGTCAGTTTTACGAAATCTAAGGCACGGTGCTTGAAATCTGCTTCGGGGGAACCAATCCATGACACAGGTTTGACACCGGCTGAAATTGCCAGCACGCAAACAGAAGCCCATAGTGCAGCAGTAACTGTGGCATGAACTCCAATTAAATCAACCGGGAAATTCCTGATAACTTTTAATAATCCAATAAAAACCTGCCCAAGAAACAACAAGGTGGTACTGGTAACCGCAGATAAAAGCAATGGTTGATTCCGTTGATGACGCCAGGCTGTAAAGAACAGGAAGCCTGATAATCCCATAACCACCAAGGCAAGCAAGCCATGCAATACTGACGGCCAGGCCAGGGCAATCGTCCAGACAGAGGTGCTCACGCAAAACGGCCAGAACGTGCAGTTGGTACTTCCGGGATTATTGATAATCAGAACGCCATCAATCATCAGTACAAAGACGCCGGTAAAAACAGCCAGGGTTAGTTTTTCGTATAAGGATCTAAATGATAGATGAATTTTCCGCTAAATCCCCATTTGATCAAAGTATGCCAGCACAGTTGCATAAATTAACAGGGCCAGGATCGTCAAGGCCATTGCCAGGTGGATCAGTCCCAGAAATTGCGGCAATGTGATCTTAATCACTTCGCTACCCGAAATCACTTCCAGCAGGATCAAAACTGACGCTGAAAACAAAGGAATGGTGATAAATTGTTTAGAGCGATAACTCCGAACTGCGATCACCGAGGCTAACAAGACCAGGAAGGTGGCTAAGAAAGCGACGATGCGGTGAAGGTATTGGATTTGAGCGTTGATCCCCGCCGGCAATCCGTATTGTCCGTAACAGGTTGGCCAATCTGGGCAGCCCAGAGATGAATTCGTGACGCGAACAACGTATCCGATAATGATTAACAATAAAGTTGCAATTGCAGTTGCCAAAAGCAGATTTCGAAATCGTTTCGTTATCTGCCCTGTATCAATCTCTGAAATGCCAATTTCCATTGTCAAGTTCCCTCTCTGGTAAAACGACAGTCAAGAAAAGGCGCCGGATCTATGATTCGACCTTATTATAACGATTCTGGTATTGTTTTCGCATGATCAGGGGATATCCAACAAAAAGAATAATCGTAAAAGAGAACCATTGAAGGGCATAGCTGAGATGGGGTCCGTTACTTAAATCGGGTGAGGATACGACCCGAAAAGGCAAATGATCATTTTGATTTGGCGGGGTGACCTGAATGTAAACGGGCAGCAGCGGCTCCTTGACCTGCATTTTTATCCGGTCAAGGTTCACCACGATCCAGGTTTGCAATCGATCCTGGCCGGCCGGTAGTTGCGGGTCAGATATTCCGATGATTGGCTCGCGCTGTTGCAATTGAATGATCCCAGTGATGGTCAGCTGACCTGGTTCGTCATATTTTGCGGCTCCGTTTGAGGTTGCATCCGCAAGCGGTATCCATCCTCTATCCACCAGGATGGCCTGGTTGCTGCCGGTTAAAATTAATGGCGTCAACAGGTGGGCGCCAATTTGATCCTTATACCCCTGGTTTGTCAGAATAACTTGCTGGGAAAAATCATAAGTCCCGGAAGCAGTGATCGTCCGGTATTGCATGCTGGCCAGGTCTTCCTCAGGTCCAAGCGTGTTCAAACTAAGCGGCGCAGCGTTGATTTGAGCCAGGACCCTGGCGTTGGATGCGATCCGTTGTTGCAGCCGGTCCAGCTGCCAGAAGCCCAGACGGATCATTACAATTCCAATTACCAGGACGGCAATCGAAATAATGATTCGACGTGAGGTTAACATAAAATTTACCCAGGATGGCATAACACCTCAACCCAATAAATGGGATAGATCTTTCAATAATTCATCTGTTGTGGTCGGATACGGGTAAATCAAATAAACGTCACCTTGTTTATCAACCAGGTACAAATTCAAGGAATGAGACACACTGTAATCAGCCCCACTCCCGGATTTGGTCACGTAAACTCCAAAATCAGTCCATACCGGTTGTAGTTCAGACACAGAACCGGTCAAACCGATGAACTGAGAATTGAATTTGGCTAAGAAGGTTCTCAAAACCGGCGCTGTATCCCGGTCTGGATCTACGGTGATGAAAACAAATTTCACCTGGCTTGTTTTGGTTCCCAGCCCTGACCAAACCTGCTCGAGGATTGCGCACGTCGCCGGGCATTCATCAGGGCAATTGGTATAACCGAAAAATATCAGCACAAGCTGGCCTTTATAATCGCTCAACCGGAAAGTATTTCCCTGGGTATCCTGCAGGGAAAAATCGGGGGCTGCTTTAGGAGGGTTGATCACTGTTCCGTGGTATGTATATGGTTTTGTTAAAAAAGAGATGAGCAACAATCCAGCCGTTATGAAAATAATGATTATGCCCAGCCAAACAAATCGAAATCTGTGCCAATTATTTTGTAGAAAATTCATATTTACCCCTGATAATTACCCAGCCCATTTACGAAATGGTTATAGTATCAGCCACCTGAACCAAGTTCATTGACCTCCCCAAACCTACCCAATTCGTTTTCGCTCCCAGAATGGACTTATAGTCCTTCTTTCTCCTATTATCTGGCGTTATATTCTGGATGTTACTTGTGAATAAGTCCCATTTGTAAAGCCTTGCTGACTGCTTCTGTCCGGTTGGCTGCATCAAGTTTATCCAGAATATGGCGAATATGTGTCTTGACCGTATTCTCAGAAATAAAGAGCAGCGATCCTATCTGAACAGTCGTTTGTCCGCTGGCAAGGCATTGTAAAACTTCAATTTCCCGATCACTTAATTGAACTGCTTGAACCATATCAGCCTGGTTTCTTGATATCGCTTTAAACACCGGACGGGTGACTTCGGGGGAGAGGAAAGATTGGCCCTCTACGACGAGATTGATTGCTCGCCTGAGATCATCGGGTTCGGTATTTTTTAATAAGTACCCATCCGCTCCTGCCTCTATGGCTCCAAAAAGGTCCTCGTCTTGTTTTGAAATCGTCAACATGATTATCCGAGCTTTTTGTTTATTTTGACGCAATTTGCGCACGGTCTCGACGCCGTCGACTCCGGGCATATTGACGTCCAGTAATATTACATCAGGAGAGGTCTCCTGAATAACTTGAAGGGCTTTTTCTCCGCTTCCGGCTGAGCCGACAACTTGAAATTCAGGTATATCTCCCAGAAGATTCACCAATCCCTGTTTAAACAAGGTGTGATCATCGACGACCACAATGCGGATGCGGCCATTCATATTTGAGTCTCACTGAATGGGATGGGAACGTGAAGGCTGACCGTAGTTCCTTGTTGGAGATGGCTGGTGATTTGAAAATCTGCCCCAATAAGTTCGGATCTCTCTCGCATACCTCGCAATCCATATTGCGAAATGCTAGGGATATCTTCTGGTTCGAAACCCTGTCCGTCATCGCGAACTTCAATGATCAGATCACCGTTCCACTCATTTATCGAAATCCAAACATGGGTAGCTTTGGCGTGTTTTCTGATATTGCTCAAGGTTTCCTGGATAATGCGGATGAGTTGTGCTTGAATTTCCGCGGATAGATTGGAGGTTGTCTTTGATTCAACCAGGTTTAAAGTAATTTCAAGATCCGTTATCCTGGTGAAGTCATCAACGATTTGCTCGAGCCACTGGTACAAGCTTTCCTGAGGAAATAATCGCAGGTTATCGATCGATTGGCGGATATCGATATAAGCGCTGGCAAGCGTCCTGTGGTTCAATTTTAAGGTCTGACCTAACTTTGCCAAATCCTTGCGGGCCAAATAATTTTGCATCTGCCCTGTTTGTAACTTAAGTACTGCTAACGTCTGTGCGAGGCCATCATGGATTTCTCTTGCCAGGCGAGTTCTTTCCTTTTTGACCGCCTGAAATTCCAGCTCAACCATTTTCCGCTCTTGTTCGATCAATTGAGCTATCTGCACGCCAACCATCTGAAGAATAAGCAGATGTTCGCTGTGGAACCGGAATGGAAACCTTATCCCGATTCCCAAGACGCCAGCTGCTGGGCTGGCGGACAACGAGATAGGTGTGGCAATAATCGATCCTTTCCCAGAGGGAAAGGTGGATTCCTCCTCGATATTTTCACATATAATCGATTGTTCGTCTTCAAATACTTTGAATAACAGGTCTTGGACGTAAGGCGGCAGTTGTGATGATATACAACCACGTGTGAATACCTGTGGAATTGGGCCAGAATCGGCAGGACGAATGACAAGTACGGCGAAATACGGCTCCATAATATTTTGAATTTGATCCAAAAGATCGCTCAGCGAGGTTGACAAGCTGACCTTAACAGAGCGTGCTAATTGCAGCTGCCGTAACAATGCGGTTTCCTGATTACGTAAGCGGATTGCCTCCGCTGCAATGGTCATTTCGTACAAAACACCTTCCAAAAAATCACGCGTTTTGTCAGTAAAAGGAGTCATTGTGGGTAGGTAAATATTTAGCATCCCCAAGGTATCGCCTTCCCTCTGAATAGGAAGGCAATAAATCTCAGGAGCTATAATCGTAGCCTGGGTTTGCAAAGGGCAAGTTGTACCTGAGCTCGAATGCAGGGTCCGGCAAGCCTCACAATCGCTTCTGGTTTCCGGAGAATTTATGTGTTCTGCCCAGGCTAATAACTCTTGTTCAGGCATTGTCCCCTTGATAACCGCAGGTAGTGGAAGGCCGTATTCATCGAAAGGTACAAAGGTTATCCCTTCGGCTTTGGTCAGATCTCCGATCAGGTCCACTGTGAAGGAAATGATTTCTTTTTCATCTTTGGCTTCGATCAGGTGCTTGTTCAACCTGCGAATCATCTCCAACCGAGCTTCCATATATTCTATTTCTTCTGCACCGAGGGGTGAAACTACTTGATTGCCACGATTTGTATTATGGCCGGTCCATCCCTGGCGAGAAATTACCAGGTCAAATACGATTATCCCAGCAGTGATAACACTTCCTGCGATCAGAGCAATGAAACTATTCAACCCGGGGAAAATGAATTGAAAAGACGCCAATAAGACGCCGATTGCCACCACTACGATAAGCAGGTGAACCAACTTGTGCTGCCAAATTCCACTTCCCGCGGGTTTCTCCATCATGCCATTCTAGCCAAACTCAGTCTGAATTTCAGTATTACCTTCTCAGATGCAGACATATATATGTCGGCGATATCCCCCACGGTGAACCAACAAATAAGTATTTGGTCTGGTAGGTCTTATGTACCGTTAAATCACCACAACCATTCTTAATAAACCTCAGTAATATAACAACCTCCTCTGAATTAGATTAGCTCACACACAAAACATCTAATATCTCAGCGCTGTGCTCAGCCGGTTTTACCTTTTCGAAGACCTTTTCGATTTTTCCTTCGGGATTGATGAGAAATGTCGTACGAAATACACCTTCGTATTCCCTTCCAGCCAATTTTTTCATTCCCCAAACACCGTAAATCTCACAAACCTTATGGTCTGCATCAGCTAACAATGGAAATGGAAGGTGATACTTTTCTTTAAACTTCGCATGTGATTTAACCGTATCCGGACTTACCCCCAGGATGACCGCGCCAGCAGAAAGGAAATCCTGGTAACTATCACGAAAATTGCATGCTTCAGTCGTGCAGCCAGGAGTATCATCCTTTGGATAAAAATAAAGTATGACGTTTGCACCTCTATAATCGGAAAGATTGCGCTTGATGTCTGCATCATCTTTCAGTTCAAAATCAGGTGCGGGAATTCCACTGACAATCGGCATAAATTCCTCCTTCATCGACATGCCTATCTCGTAACAATAATAATGATGAGATTATACCTCGTATACAAAAAAAAGCAACGCCATGACGTTTTCGGGGTGCTTTTCCCTCATCTGCGGTTTAACTGATCCAGAAAGAAAAGGCGAAAAAGTAGGCCGTTAAACTGAAAGTAGCCATGGCTGTCACCGACAACAATCTCCAGCGAGGTTTCACACCTTCAGAAATCTGGTTCATCTGCCAGATTTGGAACAAACCAATCGGTAGTGCTAATAGCGAAGGCCAGGCAATTCTCCATGGCAATCCAGCTGTTATAGAAATAACAATGAGCATAAATCCAACTAAAACTAAGATATTATGAATAATCATACCTCTCTGCCAGCCAAGGCGGATGAGCAGGGTCCGCCGCCCGTTTTTTAGATCGGATAAATAATCCTGCAGTGAAAACGCCATAGTCGAAGCCAGGTAGAGCACGGTCAACGGGAAAGTTGTCATGGCGAGCAGGCGGTGCAAATTACCAGCTTGCAGGATGAAGGCCAGTGCAGGTATCAGGTTTGATAAAAAAATAGCCATCGTTAACTCGCCATATCCCGAATCGACCAACCGGATGGGAGGAGAAGCGAAAAACAATGCAATCATAAAATCGATGACGATAATGGTTAATGCCGGCGGGCTTAAATATCCCTGACGTAAAAGCAGCACGGTAAAGAAGACTCCACAGGTCAGCGCGGTTACAGATGATAAGAGCGATGCTTGTTGGGTGAGGCGATATTCACCTTCGGCCGTTTGGACGATGCTGCTACTCACCTGATGTTCCAGCTTATAGTCGCCAGGTTTGACTTCCAGCAAATTGGAGAAGTAATCGCGCAAGAAAATAATGCTTAGTTGCAGGAAAAAGACACACACCTGGCCTAACACATACGCCGTCCAATCTACCGGATGGCCCAAATAATGCGAAACACCTACACCTAAGGCATACAATAGAAATCCACCCAGCAAGAAATAGGGGTGGACCAACGAACTAAGTTTTCTCAACGATATTTTTTTCATAAATTAGAAAGCAGAAGCGATAATTACAGTAATTATTTGTGGATGAAATTTGAGGTAAAAAACCATAAATTCGCAGGGCGTTCAGCTAATCGGCGCATCAGGTAAGGATACCAACGTGTGCCGAATGGAATGTAAACTCGAACGCGGTATCCTTCCTGAGATAGACGCGCCTGCAAATCACTGCGGATTCCATACAGCATCTGAAATTCAAATGCCTCTCGAGCAAGGCCAATCTTTTCGACATATGCTTTCACATGCTCGATCCGGGCCAGGTCATGAGTTGCTATAGCGGGGATTGGGGGGAAAGATGAAATTTCACTAATTCCAGAATTGATTGTGAGCTTGGCGCGATCCAGCAGCTGCTCCGCCAACCGGTCATAATTTTGATCGACATCCCCCTTTTTGGGAAATGCGCGCTCAATTGGCTCTTTATAAGCGCCCTTACACAAACGAACTTTGGCATCGAACCGGGCTAATTCTATGAGATCTGACTGGCTCCGAAAGAGGTAAGATTGGATGACAACACCCAGGTTCTCGTAGCCTGAATGACACATCTCCTTGTATAATGCCAGAGTTTGATCGACGTATTTACTTTCTTCCATATCAAGCCGGATGAAGATCCCATTCTCACGTGCTTTTTCAATTATTTTCTGCAGGTTCTCTTTACATAATCCAGTGCTGATCCCCAACCCAATCTGGGTCAGCTTGATAGACACATTTGAGTTGACTTCTGAAAACCTAATTTGATCCAGAATCGAAAAAATGCTGATTGTAGCCTGGACTGCATCACTGCTTTGCTGTGTATTTTCTCCCAGGTGGTCCAAACTGGCCGCGATATTCTTATCATTTACATCGCGAGCTGCCTGGATAGCTGCTTCTGGCTCAACTCCAGCCACGAAACGACTGGCAGCCCGCCAGGCGAGCCCAGATCTCATGATCGCCGATTGCGCCCAACTAACACGGGAAAGGCTAATAATGAATGTCCGCAGCATATGGCTCTCCCTCCTCGCAAATTCTAGCATAAAAACCAATTTGTGAAACAGATCGCTTATAAACGTTGTAGAATCAAAAAGAAAAGATTATCATTACAACTATATATACCTGTCAGCACGCAAACTTTTACAATCATTGCACTTAACTCATCCTATTCATCTTATCGCTAAGACAGTCGAACGGCTTATTCAGGTGCCTTCATGGAGTAGGGATTACAGGAGCTCGAAAATGAAAAGGTTATCTTCACTCATTATCGTTCTTGCAATTTTGCCCTGGATAATTGGGCCTGGATTGATAGGCAAATCTGCCAACAGCATTTTTAGGGACAGGATGCAGTTGCCCGTCAGGGATGCTGCCATCTCTCAAGTTAATGGTATTGCCCAGGTAAATCCCTCTTCGTGCCCTTCAGCTGGCTGTGCAGCCGGTCAACGCATCAATTTTCTCGCATCCTTTGGCGTTGCCACGAGTTTTTCAGGGTCGGCAAACGTACATGCTTGTTTTTACAGCTCAAATGCAGGAAATTCTACCTGGATTGACAAAGCCTCTTTTTCGACAACTTCCGCTGGTTGGACGTCCGATCCATCTGGGTCAATTTGCAGTACTACTGTTCCGACCAATTATGATTTCTTGGGCGGCGCGAATGCCAACCTTTCTGCCGGCCCAAATTCCTTAAATTTTGCATTCCGGATCAACAAGGATTCCGCAGTCACTTCGGTCGACAATCCGATCTCGATCACCATCTACGAAACCAATGATGGCAGTAAATGGACGGCGACATCGACGCTTACTTTAAGCAAGCTATCAATTTCCAGTCCTCGCAGCCCAGCCTACGTTGCTAACGACGCCAGTACATGCGGCAGTAACGCACCTTGCTTCGTCAACAGCGCTGATGATCTGGAGGGCGGGCTCGGCACAGGTTTGAAAGATGCCATCGACTCTTTGCCGCCGGCATCGACCATAAATATCCTGGGTTCCTATAATATTAAAGGTAGCCCGGTCAACATCAGCCAGAGCGATATCATTCAAGGTATCGATAATGCCAGCATCACAACCAGCGTCTGTTCGAACAATCCTCTCCTGCAGGTCAGTGCCGGTGCCACAATCAGGCAGCTCAACGTTTCCGCCGGTTCGTGCAGCAGCACCCGCGATTTGATCGCAGTCGCCAGCCCGGATCAGGTTACCATTGAATCTGACGATCTCAATGGTGGAAAAAATGCGATTTCATTAACCGGTAACAATGGAAGTGTGCAGGTCAGGTTCAACCAAATCCAGGGGAATAAAGGGTATGGCATAATCAAGTCCGGTGGGAATGGCTCCATCCAGGCCACAGCTAATAATATTTATGGAAACCAGGGCAGCAAACAGGTCGATTGTAAAGGATCGGGGAACGTTGACCATAATTTCTGGGGAACAGGCTTATCGGTGAGCGGAGCAGTCGCAAATTGCACTGCATCCGATGGGAAGCGCTTAGGCACAGCCATCGTCCAGAACAATTCAACGCCAGGGGTCGACGCCCGGCGTGTAACAGTCACCTCGTCAAGAACAACCTATCCTTCGCTTGGAATTGCCTTCAACCACGATAGCGGAGGTGATTTCGATATTTATATCGTCAATTATGGCAATGGGAGTAACAGTAATATCCCATTCTTGAACATTGGCACGGATGCAATTAATCCTTGCGGGAACTTCTTAGATATTTTCCTGGCGCAAAATGCAGGTGCCGGTAGCCTGAATTTGTTCTTCCGTTATGATTTAAACCAGGCCTGCGTCACCACGGTTGAATCTCAGAATTTCTGCGGCCAATCTGATCCTTCAAAATTTCCTTTGTGGTGGTACGATCCCCAGGGCAACGTCACCGATAAATGGGATACGACCGGCCAAAACCCAGCAGGAACTGGCGCCAATGGAGCTTCTGGTCAAACAACGAGCTGTTTGACGAATAACCACGAAATCGAAGTATCGTTTTCAAGCAATGGACGGCCTGGTTTGAGCCAGGATTTAAATTTTACGCCTTTTATCGCAGGGTATTACCCGGTTGGCTTCCTTTCCTTCAAAACCAAGGTTAATGTCAGCCAGTCTACCATCCAATGGGAAACCTTATATGAAAGCGGCATCTCAGCTTTTTATATTATACGCAGCCTGCAACCGGATGGCATTTACAACAGGGTTATCGGTCCGATCAGCAACAAGGGCAACGAAACCATAGGGGGTATTTATGCTGAAATCGACGAGACCCTGGATTTCGGAAAAACGTATTACTACAAATTAGAAATTATCGGTCAAGATGGAAGTACGATTGGTTATTACGGTCCTGTTGCTGCGATTACGGCGACAGCAACCCCAACTGTCACAAATACCCCTACAATCACCATGACCTTCACCCGGACCCTCACAGGCACGGTCACATTAACTCGAACGCCAACGAAAACCAGAACCCTATTTGTTTACCGAAGCAATACCGCCTCGCGATTGCGTACTTCAACGAACACACCTTTCCGTACGAGCACGATGTCGAAATCGAATACACCCTTCCCTTCATCGACCATAAGCAACGGAACGCCTTCGGTGACCCCATCTCCCAGCTTGGCAGCCACTCCATCTCAGGGTTCCAATGGTTATCCTGGACAAACAACTCAGATTGCATACTTAACCGGAACGACCATCCCGACGGGAGATTATCCATCTTCTCAAGGCACTACTTCTGTCACCCCAACCGGTGACACAACCCAGGCAGGAAATAAAGCTGCCTTTTGGGTTAGCCTGGCAACCGGTGGCGTCTTGGGAATCATCGTTCTCGGAATTGCCGTTTGGTATCTTATCCAACGGCGAATTATCCAATAAGCCATTTTTTTGACTTTTAGAGTCTTTTATGCTATCCTTGTGCAAAATTTAGACAGGATTGTATTATATGCAACGCGAGCGCGTTTCTGAAAATGTGTTCTGGTTTCAAAGTGAAATCTATGCGCAAGTCACTGCAGGGGTGGTGATTGGTCCACAGTGGGCCGTTGTCATCGATACTCTGGCGTTACCCGAAGAAACTTTGGCGATGCGGAATTTTATTGAAGAAGAGCTTAAAGTTCCCGTCCGCTATATCATTAACACCCACCACCATGCCGACCATTGCTGGGGGAATTGTTTTTTCCCAGGCGCAACCGTCATTGCCCATTCAAGATGCCGCCAGGCTATTATCGATCGCGGTCCATCAGCTTTGGAAGCAGCTCGCCGTCAAAATGCAATCTTCCGTCAGATTAAGCTCATCCCACCACATATGACATTCGAACAAGGAAATCTCACCTTGCGGGTAGGCAAAAAGAACCTGACCCTCATCGCTACCCCAGGCCACTCCAGAGACGGCATTTCGATCCTGGTCGAAGAAGACCGGGTCCTGTTTGCAGGCGATGCCTTCCTACCTTTACCCTATGTTGTCGATGGTGACCTGGAAGAATTGGGGACTTCGATAAAAAAGATTGGAAAAATGGGCCTTGAAAACATCATCCAAGGACACGGCGATATCATCCTGCGTGGTGAAATAGAAGATGCTGTCAAAGAGAATCTGGCTTATCTTTCATCTATACGCAAGGCCGTGAAGGCTGCTTCACGCCGCCGTAATCCGATGGATGCATTGACCGAGGTTACAATCGAATCGTGTGGCAAAAGCCGCGTATACCTCGGGGGATTAGCTGAAGAGCTTCACCGCCGCAACTTACGGGCGTTATTCCGCCAGATGACTGAAGAGGAAAGCCCTACGGCTGCTTCCCTCCTCAAGAGTAATGAGGTCAAAGTCGAAAATCCATCTTAATCTTTGACTTTTGTCCGCAGCTTTGCCCGCCAACCTTGCAATCGTTCGGTACCATTACGCAGCCTTGCAAGATTGGGGCGCAGAGCCCATAACACAAACAGCTCTGCAAGTACACCATAAGCCACGTATTCCCATGGCGATCCGATTGATATTGCTCTGAATGCAAAAATCGCGGTCGCCAGCAGACCGGCGCTGATGGTCGTCAGTGAGGCGTATCCAATTCCATACCAAACGGCAGCACCTAACGGTAAGATGATCAACAGGCTTGGCGGCCATAAACCGAACGCTCCTCCAGCGAGAGTTGCTCCTCCGGCTCCACCGCGCAGCCTGGGCCGGTTCCCATCACTTTTCTCAAGTAAATAGATCGAAAAATTATGGCCCAAAATTGCCATTAAGGCAGCGGCTACCTCGATCCAATGGTTGCCAGGTTGTAAACCACGCGCCATCCAGACCGAACAAGCCCCTTTCAGGCCATCCAACAAACCTGTAAGGACACCTGCTCCTGCACCTGCCGCGCGCATCGCATTCGTTCCACCAATACGCCCGCTGGCTATACTGCGGATATCCTTTCCATTGATTACACGTACAACCAATAATCCAAATGGGATTGAACCTATTAAATACGAAATCACCAATATGCCAATTGTGATCAAGTCCGTCATGTTTTTTCCTTGCGATCCGGTATTCTTGCGGCGATTGAGAGACTATATTCTTACAGAACCGATAATATAAACACTGCATAGAGCGAGAGGATGCATTTATTCCTCGAAAATCAGGTGAGCGTCAGCATAAGACTCGTGACCCATTTCGTAACACCGAGGTTCCCAGGCTCCGTCGGCTATCGACCAGATGAGATAAAGCACCCCAGGGTATGAAAATGATTCCAGATCGAGCTGTGAAGGCGCCAGCGATCCATCTGGATGCGAATGAAAAATAGCCAGCAATGATAATCCTTTCTTTTCAATTTGCAACAACGCCGTCAACAGCTCCTGCGGATCCATGAAGAAGCGGCTTTGGCTGTGAATTTGGTTGGTTACCGGGATGATTTCAGATACAAATGCGTTATTCCCTGCCGCCAGGCCGCACGCCTCTTCTGGATAGCAAGCAATTACGTGCTCGACCATTTGGTCCCGGTGCTGCTTTTTTAGAATCAAAATTTTTGGTGAGAATGACATAGGTTAAGCTAACCAGACCGCCAATCCCCAAATCAGCAGCAGCATGACCGCAGGTTCGAGAAGTGCTTTTGATAACGGCTTCCCGGTTTGCAGCGATCCTGCGATATTCGTCAAGGCATATCCAGGTCCTAATAAGATCAGTCCAAACCGCACGGGAGATAGAGGCCAATAATGGAGGGCCATAGCTATTTGCCCGATCACCCCGGCTATGACTGTCGCCCAAACGAAAAACCAGCGTCCATTCAATCGCAAATACAACGTACGCAGGCTGACGAGCCAGATTGCCACGACCAAAGCCGGTAGCATCATGAATAAACGGAAATCACTTGACCGGACAGCAATGGCCAGAATCAAGAAGAGGGCAAATGAGATTGCGGTTAATCCGATGGTTGCCAGGGGATGTTGAACGACCTTAACATCTACAACGCTGTATTCAGCCATAAAAACCAGCACCAACAAGACCCCGCCCATCCCAAAAATAATCCACCAGTCCGGACTGGTTGCCAGGGTATTGAGGGGAACGCCAATCACCCAGGCAGTCAGTCCTGGAAGGAGCCAATGTTGGAAAGATGATTTCCAATTCTTATATGACTCTCGCATTGCCGGGTGATCACGCAGCAGCCAATCACTTCCAGCAGCAGCTAACCCGGCAACCAGGATAGAAACGATCGTCTTGAAGCTGATTTGAAAGGCAAACTGTATTCCCAAGAATTGGTAACTGAGGCTGATCGGTTCGAGCGTAAGGTACCTGGTCAGCGCATAGGCGAGCAGAATCATTGCTGCTACCACACTAAGGCGATCGATGTCAGGAAAAGCGGAATGTCTTTCGACTCTCATCGGTGTTTTGATTTTACTCTTGTCCAACCTGGCTGCCAAGTGTTCATTAATTCAAGTGTGGTAAAATTTATCCAGACTATGGATACCAAAGTACAAGTAGCAGAACCGGCGCCTCCGAAACTGTTCGCGTCTTTCATTACGGGTTTCAATACAGTCGCTAATCATATCGAATTAATCCTCTTTCCACTCATTTTGGATCTGCTTCTATGGTTTGGCCCTCATCTAGGCCTGAAAAGCGTTTTAGACCCATTCGTACAGCGCCTGATAGGCTTACCCGAATTGAATACACCGGACATGGCCAGCGTGTTGACGACGCTGCAATCTTTTTGGACGTTTGTCGTCGAACGCTTTAACCTGGCCAGCTTGCTTCGGACGTACCCTGTAGGCGTGCCAAGTCTGATGAGCGGCCAGGCACCCATTCAGACGCCGCTTGGAACAGCACCGATTTTCCAGATCAATTCTCCGCTAAGTGCTTTCGGAGGGTTCGTTATCATCTCCCTTCTTGGCCTGGTTGTTGGAACCTGGTATTTTCATAAAGTTTCCCAGGTTGTGTTCCCTAAGGAAGAAAATACAGGTATCCTGGCGCTCAGTTGGAATACCTTACAGATCATCCTGTTAACATTCACCCTTTTTTTACTACTGCTGGTCCTACTCATTCCGTCGATGATCGTTTTACCACTGCTCATGGTGATCAACCCAAGTTTCGCTCAAATTACGATGGTATTATTTATCATCGTGCTGATCTGGCTGGTCATCCCCTTTTTATTTTCACCCCACGGCATTTTTGTATTTCATCAGAATGCGTTAACGTCGATACTTACCAGTGCCCGGGTTATCAGATTTTCGATGCCTGGAAGCATGATATTTTTCTTTGTCATTCTCATCATTAGTCAGGGGATGGATATACTTTGGTTGGTACCACCTGATTCTTCCTGGATGGCGCTCGTTGGTATTGCCGGCCATGCATTTATAGCCACCGGGCTTTTGGCTGCCAGTTTCGTCTATTACGGGGCGGCAATCAAATGGCTTCAGGAAATCGTCCAGCAGAATAACAAATCCCAAAAAGTAAATATCTAAAAATTGAGGTAGCGATTGGTCGAAGGCAATTCATACGCAGCAAAAGATATTCAAGTGCTGGAAGGCCTGGAAGCTGTTCGTCGGCGTCCGGGTATGTACGTTGGTGGTACAGATCTGAAAGCGCTTCACCACCTCGTCTATGAGGTCGTCGATAATTCTATCGATGAAGCATTAGCGGGTGAATGCGATCGAATTGAAATTACCATACACGAAAATAGCAGCGTTTCAGTCAAAGATAATGGGCGGGGTATCCCGGTCGATATCCACCCACAGAAGAAAATATCGGCCCTCGAGGTGGTAATGACCACCTTGCACGCTGGCGGAAAATTTGGCGGCAGCAGCTATAAGGTTTCGGGCGGGCTGCATGGTGTCGGCGTCTCAGCTGTAAACGCACTATCTGAATGGTGCGAGGTTCGGGTACAAAGAGAGGGGAAAATCCATTTTCAGAGGTACGAGCGCGGAATACCACTTGGTCCGGTCGAAGTTATTGGCACCTGTCCTCCAGACGTCACCGGGAATCAAACCGATTTTAAATTCGATACGAGCATCTTCAAAGGCGATTTGGATTACCGCTTCGAAACCCTTTCCCAAAGGTTTCGAGAGATGGCTTTCGTGACCAAAGGCGTGACCATCCGTCTGGTTGACGAACGTTCCTGGCGAGAGATGACCTTCTATTTTGAAGGTGGGATTACTTCCTTCGTCCGATACCTGAACCGGAACCGAGAAAAACTTCATCCGGTGATGTATGTGAGCAAGGACATCGATGCAATCGGCGTGGAAACAGCCATCCAGTATACTGATTCCTATTCTGAATCAGTATATTCATTTGCAAATACGATCAACACCATTGATGGTGGAACCCATCTGACCGGCTTACGTTCAGCCACCACCCGGGTGATTAACGATTATGCCAGGCGCAACGGCTTCTTAAAAGATAGTGATGAAAATTTCTCGGGTGATGACACCCGTGAAGGGATGACTGCTATCGTCAGCATCAAACATCCCGACCCCCAGTTCGAAAGCCAGACAAAAGTCAAGCTGATGAACCCGGAAGTGCAAACCTATGTCCAGCAGATCGTCGGCGAAGCATTCGGAACCTTTCTTGAAGAAAAACCACAGGCCGCCAGAGCAATCATTGCTAAGTGCCTGACTTCTGCGCACGCCCGTGATGCTGCCCGTAAAGCACGCGACCTGGTCATCCGTAAATCTGCCCTTGAAAGCTTGACCCTGCCAGGAAAACTGGCGGATTGCTCAGAGCGCGATCCGGGAAAAACCGAATTGTACATCGTCGAGGGCGACAGCGCTGGTGGCTCGGCTAAACAAGGCCGAGATCGCCACTTCCAGGCAATCCTACCGTTAAGGGGTAAGATCCTGAATACGGAGCGGGCCCGGCTCGATAAAATTCTTTCGAACAACGAGGTCAAGGCGCTGATATCTGCCTTGGGCACCGGGATCGGCGATAACTTCGATCTCGCCGGATTAAGATATGGACGGGTGGTTATCATGACCGATGCCGACGTCGATGGAAGCCATATCCGCACCCTTCTCCTGACTTTTTTCTTCCGCTATATGCAGGCTTTGATCGACGAACACCATCTGTATATTGCCCAACCGCCCCTTTATCGCATCTCATATAAAAACGAAATGAAATATGCGTACACCGAAGCAGAAAAAGACCACATCGTGAAAGAAATGGGGGTTAGCATTGACAAGATATCTCTCTCACGCTATAAGGGTTTGGGTGAAATGAACCCGCAGCAGCTTTGGGACACGACCTTAAACCCTGAAAACCGTACTCTGCTGATCGTCTCGGTAGAAGATGCAGCTATTGCAGACCAGACTTTCGATATGTTAATGGGGAATGCTGTTCCGCCTCGCACGCATTTTATCCAGACGCACGCCAAAGACGTACAGAACCTGGATGTTTGATATTTGATCCCCACTCATTGAGCGATGCTTCTTGGATCTTTAACCATCCAGCGGATGAGAATAAATCCGACCGTGCTCAAAGCCAGGCCTGCAATAAATAAGCCCTGATATCCTATTACCTCAGCTATCCACCCCCCTATAAGTGGTGCAAGGCCCGAAGCCACACCGGCAATGGTGTTGCTCATGCCGATATATGTCGGCCTTTTTTCAGGTGTCGAAAACTCAAATACGAACAGGATCGCCAGCAAGAAACCGGCTGCACTGGCCCCGCGCAAGAAAAATACCCCATTGAACCATTCCGGCGCAGGAGACATAATCGTGATGACCAAGGTGAGGATTGCAAGCAGCGAGCTGATCTCGATCACGACCTTGTACCCGCGCCGATCGGCCAGCATTCCGAAAAGCAAGTTGGCTGTAGCCTGCCCGACCAGCATTGTCACCGTGAAACTGCCGACCGTTCCGTCGCTCAGCCCCCATTTCCTGGTTGAAAAAACAGCCAGGAATCCCCACGCCATCCCGCCAAGATTGATCACGATCTGGCTAAAAATAAACCTCTGAAAGTTCTTATCCTGTCTTAAGAGATCGGGTAATTTCTTCCAGTATTCCTGGGATGTTATCGTCGTCTTCCTGGTAGCCACTGCCGGCTCACGAGTTAACGCCAGGCAAATCCAGGAAATACAAATAAACGTCGCTGCGATTGCGAAACAAGCTACGAAACCATTGGGGAATACATAATGGTTCAATAACCAGGCCGCAACCGCAGCCCCTACCACGCCTGTTGCTGTGCCCCCAAAATTGGTAATGCCCATAAATCTACCTCGCCGGTCGATCGGTATCACCTTGGCGATCATATCCTGCCAGGCTACCGCAACCGTGCCCGAGCCAAAACTGTGCCAAGCAAACAATACCAGGAAAATGACCAGGGCGAGTGAGGACGAATTTGCAAACAATAATGCTGTAGGCGCAAGCAGAATGATAGGCAGGCGTTCAAGAAAGAATCCAAGGTTCACCGGGAGCACTTTCTTCCTTGTGAGCTTTTCAACCCAATTAGCAGTAAACAGTTGTGGGAAAAAATATCCGGTGCCGTTAATCACTGCTACCAGGCCGATCAGCAACTTGTTGTCGGTGAAATGGCTGACGTACAACGGCAAAATAACGCCAGGCGCGATAAAACTATACCCCAGCCAGAAATTGGTGCCATCTAGAACGTTCACAATAAAATTGTGGCGGTAATTCTTCTCGATATACTCATCCTCAGGAGAAGATGCTTTCGTTTGAGGTTGGAGTTTTGCAACTTCACTGTTAAAATTTTCCATAGCCATCCAATTATATTCTAGAGATTTGCGGGGTTTACTGGAGATTACTAATGATCTTCTTAAGATAATCTAATGAAAATGACAATTTTTAGCCATATAATAATTTTAGCGGGAGTTCCAATCAGTTTACAGCTTTATACCAGCAGAAATCTTTGTGGATTTTCGACCTGCCCTAGCGTAAGCAATTACCAGGGACTGAGATAAAGAAGCAAAGGTTAAAGCGTCTCGAGGCGATGAAACTTTGGAATCTATTTATTTGGATCGTCTCTTGGTAAGGAGAAGGTCCCAACATATAGCTGAAAAAGTTGAGCCGCGGGAGGTTTCAAAGATGTATCAGCATTGGAGGTCGATTTCGCAACACTGACCTGAAAGGATGAAACGTAATAAGCTAAATGTCGACAACGGAACCCCATTTCCTACGCTACCTGTTTTAGAAAAACAGGTAGCGTACTATTTATAAACGGGTTGAGGTATTAGAATTTTTACGCTGGAACCTGGCCATGAGCTTCGACGAGCGCGTTTACGCGTTTGATCCGCTCCCACCTGGCTCCCGGTGGTACTTGATCGGCTACCCCCAAAACGTATCCCTTGCCATGCCTCATTGTATCCAGAATAGAGATGACAAACCGATCAAATTCATCATCTGAAATCAAGTCCGAAAAGAATAAACCCGGAATCCCTCCCCAGATAATGGTTTTGTCCCCGGTGCGTTGGCGCATTTCTTCAATGGAAAGATCACCTACTGGTAAAGGCGTAAGGGCTTCGAGAACATCAAATCCCGTTGATGCGATTTCGGAAATAAGCCCCTTGAGGGTGCCATCCATGTGGACAAATGCGTATTTACCAGCTGCATGGATAGCCTTGATCCAGCGTTCCTCGTAGGGTCGCATGTAGCGGTTAAACATCCGCTTTCCTACCACCTCAGAGGAAAGATTTTCGGGGATCATCAAACATTCGGCCGGAGAACTCAATGCGATGGTAGCAGCTTCATTTGCTTTCTTTTCTAAGACCCGGATGGTTTCCTCAAACTCATCAGGAGCGTCTGCTATTGCATACGTAACCGCTGCGATGCCTGCATCCAGTGCAACCAGTTCCATCAACGGGCTTTTAGGTAGGTAGCACAAAACCAGACCGTCATTACCCACCAGTTCATAACGGATCTGTGCTTGAGCGTAATCTGGAACGAATTGCATATGGTCGTACCAGTACCGCAGTGGTTCCAGATCGCGCCACGTTTTAACGTAATGGCTTTCGTAAGCCCAACAACTGGACTGAGGTAGGTATTTTTCTACCGCAAATATATCTCCGACAGGCGTTTTTATTGTCGTGGTTCGAAAATCATTGCTGGTTTCGTGTTCGATCTGAACCCCTTCATGGATGGTTTGATAAGGGAAATACCCTTGCAAATAGAAACCAACCCCGAGGTCACGATGCAGTTGGAAGATCCCATGCCCTTGATATTTTTCTGAAAGCTTACCCTGCTCAGACATAGCGTCTACCCAATAAGCAAGATCGCCAAGCCAGGGAACATAATCCGGTTTTTTACCGGCAAGCACAGCCAGAACACGTTGGCGCAGGTTCAATGTTATAAATTCTCCCAGGTCTCGAATACCGTGTAGACATTTTCGGGGTTTCCACCAGGGCCAAACTCACATTGGGCAATGACACCACCGTCCTGGTATAAAGCATTTTTGACCCTTTTTACTGCCTGGACAATTTCTTCTTTCGTCCCGGTCGACAGCAGGTGTTGGCGGTCTATTTCTCCCCAAAATGTGATCTGACCGCGATGCTTTTGCCCCAAAGCTTCGATATCCATGCAGAACAGCTGAGAATTAATCGCGTCCAGACCTAACTCTATCAAGTCCGGAAGGATGGCTGCGATGTGACCATCGGAATGCATAAAAGCATATTTGCCGTGGCTATGAGCGATATCGATATAGTCTTTATAAAATGGTTTAAAAATCCTTCGCCATTTTTCCGGTGAAATCAATAGCCCCCGTTGTGCTCCCCAATCATCCATGAAACTCAAGCCATCCACCTCAGTGTTTGCCCAAAGGTCCATTTCCTTCATAAAAAAATCATGAAGGCGACTGAGGCATTCAAAAAGCTCAGGAGGTTCTTCGGCCAGGTCCATGTAAAAATTGTCGCTGCGCCGCAAGAACTGCGCCCTTTCGAAGGGCCTCGGGCAGCAGCCACTTAGGACGAATTTGCCGGTCGTACGACAATACGAATTAACCTGGTCAACATTTACCGTCAGCTCGTTTTCTGGGAACTTGATTTTATCCAGGTCCTGCCATTCTGCGATGACCGGTTTTTTGACTTCTCCGATGACTCCTCTCTGGCAGCTGGTAAAGGTGCATCCCCATTCGTCTTCGTAAGTGCCTATCTCGTAGGGGTCTCCGGACACAACCGGCTGCTCGCGGTAGAAACCCGGTGAGCTAACAATATCATCAGGAAAATGTTCTTGAATCCTCTTGAGAGCCAGGGGATGATTTTCAGCAGCCCACGGGAGAGTCCATAATTGGCGAGGAATGCGAGGCGGTGATGCAAATTCCAGAGATTGTTTGACGATTTCACGAGATTCCATGTAGATTCCTGTTTACTTCATGATTGATTGCCACACCAGCCCGCCCAAACTCATCGCATAAATCGTGCGATTTTCTTTGAAATTTGGGGACGATGCTAATCCAATGATGCGATAATCACCAAAATCGGCCATTTCTTGCCAATCGATGCCATCTTCCGATTGGTAGATTTTTTTACCGGTCGACGCCAGTACCAGGCGCTTATTGAGTGCCTGAATGCCAGACAGAGCCAAGATCAAGGGATTATCCTCGTCGACAGATCCTCCGCGAATTGGCATGCCCTCTGTCTTGGCATCTGTGCGCAAACCCATTCTCCATATCCTGGCACCGGTTGATGCATACCAAAGATTATCCACCGAAAAGCTGGATGGAATCCAGAAAAAAACCAGTTCCTTGGCCGAAGGTTGGCTGTAAATTCGGTACCATTGACCAGGTTTACCATATCCAATTTCAAGATTGTGGCTGGTTAAATCCACTGACGAAATGAAGAATTGGTTATCCGAGCCAAGGGCAACAGCCTTAATATCGCCTTCGATCTCCCACGGGCTGGGCAGCGATCCCCAATGCCCCCCCGAATCTCGCGAGGTGACGACGCCTTGTCCATCCGTGCCGGCCATCAAGGTATGTCCGCTGGGTGAAATGGCCAGGCTATTGACTGGCTCGCTGTAGCAAATATCCCAATGCTGGCCTTTATCCCTGCTGATCAAAACACCTTCGGTGGATGCCGCATACATGGTGTAGTTATGGTTGAAGGTAGGAGATAAGACCACTTGATAAATTCCTGGCCCAGGGAGGTCGTCATTTAAAGAAAACCAGGTGTGCCCCTTATCGGTTGTGCACCAGATTCCCTCTCCAAAACCACAGGCAACCGCGAACCCATCTTTCTCAAAAGATGGCGATAATTTGAAGTCGGTTATTTCGCGCGCGAATAACCCACCAACTTGTTCGAGGTTTTTCATATCAGTCGATCGTAAAATCCCTTCGTCGATCAATCCAATTAAAAGGACCTGGTCGAAGCCAACCAAACAAGCCACGGCCTCAATCTCGAACAGTTTTTGCCAATGATTGCCCTGGTCGCTCGATCGGAAAACACCCTCTTCGGTCGAGATGATGAGGCTATGGTCCTGATCGTATCGCGGCGAAATCTGGACGGCATTGATCATCGATCCAGGTGAGTTAAGGACAGACCAGGATTTACCCTTACTCCTGGAATACAGCAACCCGCCCTCCTCAGTTCCAGCAAAGATCGTTCCGTCGTCTACAAACGAAGGTGAGATTGCCAACGACAAAATTGGACCGGTATCTTCCAGAAATGGTAACTCCCGCCATGCTCTCCCGGCATTATACGTGTAATATAGCCCGGTATTCGTCCCGGCAAAAGCCATTTCATCAATGGCAAACTCAGGCGAAATCGCGATTGTGTAGACACAAGCGTCTAGAAAACCAAAATTGCGGGTGCTCCACTTTAAGCCTCGGTTTTCAGAAACAAGAACGCCATCCTCAGCAGTTCCCGCCAGGATAATTCCGTCCCGAGAGAAATTTGGCGAAAAGACGATACTTTGAACTGCAGAAGAAGTTCGAGGAAGAGCGCCTTGCTTCCAGGATTCGCCACCATCGAGAGAGATGTAGACCCCGGTTTGGCTGCCGGCAGCGACGCACCGGTCACGATCAAAACCAGGAGAGACCACTACCGACATCACCCTGCCGGGAGATTCAACTAAACGATCCCATTTTTTGCCGATGTTTTCGAGGCTGCCCTTGGAACAGAATATGCCCACGCCAGTAGCAGCAAAAGCTTTGTACTCAGCAGATGATGTTACTGCCAGGGAATAAACTGAGCCGCCTCGAGGGCCGCCTAAGAGATCCCAGGATGAGGAAGCTTTGATCTGAGGGTTATCTATCATTTTATGGCTCCATAATTTCTGGAGGGAATTTCCTGTGGATAATCACATCAGTTGTGAGAGCCATGGTTGCCCCACTCACAGCCACTTGCAGCGCTTTTTCAATAACTTTGAGCGCATCAACGATACCAGCAGTTTTCATGTCGACAATTTTACCGGTGATTGCATCAAAACCAAACCCATCAGGCGAGTCCTTTACCTTGTCGACGATCGTATCTGGGACATAACCGGAATTCTTGGCGATGACCCTTAAAGGTTCTTCTAAAGCTCTGGTCAAGATCCGCCGAGCCGCTTTATCTTCTTCAATTTCATCTGATGCGCCTGATGCTAAAACGGATTGGCCTTGCAACAAGGCTACTCCGCCGCCCAGGACTACCCCACTTTCAAGGGCATTCCGCATGGACAGGACTGCTCTCTCTGCGACCGCTGTCCTAACAGCAATTTCACTTTCGGTTTTTCCACCCACGTTGAGAATTGCCGAACCTCCAACCATTCTACCGACCCGTCTCTGCAACTGTTCCTTTGCATCTGCTTCAGCTTCTTTGGCCATTTCTCTGAGTTGGTTAATATATGCTCTGGCTTTACGTGGATCTCCCTTGCCACCAATCACCCCAAAGTACGTATCGTTAGCCCACGCCAGGCGAGCCTGGCCGAGTTGTTCGATAGTAACATCATTCAAAGTTTCACCGGCAGCATTGTGTAGGGCAGTTCCTCCGGTTAAAATACCAATATCTTCCAAAGAAGACATACGATCCGCTTCGATTGTCCTGGGTGTCCTTACCGGTATGACGTTAATCGTCTTCGATCCGGCGTTCTTAATAAAAAGGCCGACTGCCTCATCGGGGATCTCGGTACAAACAACCACCAGGTTTTGGATTTTGGCTTTAACCGCCATTTCAAGCAAAGGGATAAACTGGCTGGCACTATTCACCTTGAAATCACTGATCAAAATGGATGCGTTTTCTACCAGGACCCGTTTTTTTTGGCTATCGTTCTGAAAAATCGAGGAGAACCATCCACTAGAGCTCCAATATGTCCCTTCGATGTACTCCCGCTCCAATCCAATTCTGGATCCCTTTCTGACTTCAACGGTGCCATCCTTGCCGACGATATCCATCACTTCGGTCAACATTTTCGCCAGTTCATCATCGCCATGGCACAGACCGTTCGCCATTTCACGGATACCCCCATCTGCTTCAAGTGACACCGAACGGGCGTGAATCGCGGCGCTGACGATGGCGGCATACCGTTCTAGTGCCAATCTCAGCAGCATCGGGTTGCCTTCTTCATTGAGGATATAACGCAAGCCCTCATTAAACAACGCCTGGAAAATCACGGCCATCGTCACCGAGCCGTCACCCACCGTTTGATGCATTCGCCAGGCAAGATGGCGAAGCAACATCGCCCCAACATCTTTATTCCTACCCTTCACCTGGATGATCCGCCTGGCGATAGTCCCCCCATCGTCCAGGATTTCCGGACTCGATTGTCTTGTTGTTTTGGCAATGCCAACCAGGCGAGGTAACGGCCCCAATGTAGGCCGAAGAGCATTGGCAATCAGATCGATCCCGTGTTTCAACCCCTGGTACACCCTTGGCTGGAATACAATTTGTGCTTTACGTGGAATTGGGCGAGGTGGCGGCGACCCTGGCATACCTGGTCTGCTTGGATACATGATACCTCCCGGTGTGATGAATATTTTGAGCTAAGTCAGATACCAGAAATCAAGTGAGCCACGATCGACTTGAAGTGTACTTAGTTGGATTTCTTCTGGCATAACCGCATCAATATACTGCTCTCGTAAGTATAATTGACCCGGGCCATCTTTACCATAAAAAACCTTGACTCGTTTTCGATCAAATTCCGAATAACCGTCTTGAAATTCATTATCCAGCGGCTCCATCTTTACGACGGTGGAGCCTTTCCAAGAAACCTCGTAATGATATTGGCGAAAACCCGGGTTACCTATTGTGATAACATCTGTCCGTGTATGAAGGGGGTAGATCACTCTAATTTCATCGCCTGCCTGGTGGTCCCCGATGTCGAGGTAATTTCCCCAGACCTTGCTGTCCAGGATTTTACCCTGAAGCACAACCTTAACCTCGTCAGGCCTTAGAAAATCGGGAATTCTTACCTTGACACGGCATGATTCCTTCAGATGGATTGATAAAAGACCTTGATAGGGTTGGAAACCACGAATTTCTGCTTGGGGAATACTTTTATCAATGTGTAAATTGACTGTCAGAATCCCATTTTGGAAACGAGATGCATTTTTCCATACTTCATAAAATGCATGCGTTCCTGATCCACCGCAACAATTCTGGAAAGCGCGCACCTTATCTCTGAGTTCCGGTCCTCCCCAATGGGCATTCAGTGTTTCTTTTGCAGCCAGGATATGGTTTGGGGAACTCCAGCCCGCATATCCACCTACCATCCTCTCACCTATCGATCGAAATGAAAACTGGAACGTATCTTGTTCAGCGGAATCAGTATCGAGCCAGGAGCCAACGACGACCTGGGATTTAATCAGATGGTTACGGAAAATCTTTTCGACATCTTCCCAATATTCAGGATGCCCCTGGTTTGCCAGGGTAATTGCCAGGCCGAGATAATCCATTAAGGCGCAAGTTTCACAAGAGACAATATCACCTTTGCGACCGATAGCTTCTGGCAAGAAACCAAAATCGGTCGCTTCGCTCCTGACATACCGGTAGAGTGCATCGACCTGGCTGTATAAGACCGGGTCCTTGGTAAACAAAGCATAGTCAGCCGCGCCAACTAACGTACGCAAGTTGCCATGCATGTGACCACCATGCCGGAATGTGTTGTCAGGCGTGAAAAGTGGTGCTTTATTGAAGACCATATCGACCATTGCGGAAGCAAGGTCTAGAGCCGGTTCATATTCCAAATATCTGGCACAAACCATCGCGCTTTTGATCCCGAAACCGCCAAGCCAACCACCTGCGCTCTGGCTGTTCGTTAGCATGACCCGCATTCCATCGACTATCCCACAAATGATGCGGCGTAACCCTTCATCTTTCTGATCCTGGTAAGCGGTCACAAGGGAATACAACGTGAGGGCATTATCACCGGGGTCAGCGACAAGACTGGAGTAATTTGTCGCAGGTCTGGTCAGCAGACCCGTGATGGGATCGATTAGCGCCAGAATCTTATCGCGCCAAACTTTTTCGGTTGCGACTTCGGCACCGGTCATTATGCGGGCCATGATAGCCGCTTGAAATTGGCGGCTCATCACATCGCCGAAATCAGGCCAATCATGAGCAGCCTGGGCCGGTTCTGTCCAAAAGATATTGAAATATGGTAAGCCGTTACTATCTACCATGTTTTCAAGGTAGTTAATACTACGCCGGGCGTAATTTTCAACAGCGATAGTCTGGTAGGTGGTTTTCATTTTGAGTTTTTTCCGAATTATTCTTTAAACGATTGCCGTAATACCTGGCCATCAACTACGGCAACCCGCCCGTCTTGAATGACGTAATCGATCTTTCTCAATACACGCAGATCTTGAAGGGGATTCCCGGTGACAGCAATCAAGTCGGCTCTCTTGCCTTTTTCGACCGTACCGATTCGATCAGCCAAACCCAAGGCTTCAGCCGCATTGATCGTAGCCGCAGATACAACCTCAGAGTTTTTCATCCCGCCCAAACCGGCCATCGTCTCCAAAGTTAGTGAATAACCCGAGAACGGGGTCAGATCTATTCCCGAATCCGTACCAGCCGCTAGTTTGACACCATCCCTGACCATGTTCCTGAGAACCTCATAAGCAGGCCAAAATTTATGGTCAATGTTTGCTTCTTCGAGCTGAATGCGCTCGAAACCGGCAATCGTCCGGCAGACAATAATATCTTTTCTAACGATTTCAGCGACGACCCCTGGGTCATAGTCGCGGCCATCGGATTCCCTTGCCATCCAGGAAGCGTGTTCAAGAGTATCAAAACCGGCGTTAACCGCTCGTTCGATGCCTTCTGTCCCATGGACATGCCCGGCAACCCTTTTTCCTAAGCGATGAGCATCGCCAACGATCGTATTCAACTCTGCCTGGCTGTATTGAGATGCTCTCGAATTACTACCGGGCGTGAGGCCCCCACCGGTCACCATGACCTTTATGAAATCGGCCCCAGCCCTGTGCAACTTTCGTACAGCTTTTTGCAGATTTTCGTTGCCTTCGGCCTCTTGCCCCAGGAAATAGCAGTGCCCGCCGGTCGTGGTAATTGGCGCCCCACAGGCAATGATTTTCGAACCAAAAACCAACCCTTCAGATATTGCCTTTTCCAGAGAAGTGATAAGTGTCCCACGACCACCACAATCTCTGACGGTGGTCAAACCGGCAATTAATGCCGTTTGGGCATTAGCGCTGGCTCTCAATAACAGCCACTCATCGCTTTCCTCCTGGGTCGCAAAAAATGCGCCGGGTTGAGGGTCACCTATCAGGTGAACATGGGCATCTATCAGACCGGGTAACAAGGTCCTGTCGCCAAGATCGGTGAAAGTGGCATCTTCTGGCAAGGGTATACTTACAGCAGGTCCGACCGTTTCAATGATCCCGTTATTCACCAGAACCGCAGCCTGATGGACCGGCAGCGATCCTTTCCCATCGATCAAGAGGCTTGCTTTATAATAGACGCGCATCTCGCTCTCTCAGCCTTTATCTTCAATCCACCAGGGCAGCGATCTCCAGGCCAGCTTTTTGCCGTTCGGATGGCCGTCTTCGATCATATCGATCAACATCAAATCCTCTTCGATCGCCGTTTCTTTTACTGCGCTATGGACTGCAACCGTTTCGCCGAAATAAACATCATGGCTGCCGATCCGGGTCTTTTGGATCACTTTGCATTCATAATTGACCGGGCATTCTGCAATCACCGGTGGGCGCACAATCTTGGATGGCTGTGGCGTAAGCCCTGCTTTAGCAAATTTATCGACCTGGTCACCGGACCATTGCCCACAAATCGTTATGGCATCCTTTAAACCTGCATGAGCCACATTCAACACAAATTCTGGGACCTCCGCCAATAGTTTGTTGGTGTAACGAGGGAAATAGTTCTTGGTGTAATGGCTGTGACAAACAGCGATTGCAATGATAAAAGGAAAGCGGCTCATGACCGACCAGGCGATCAAAGGCAGGATATTCGCCTTCCCATTCTTATCGACTGTGGTCACCATTGCAGCAATGGCCGGAACAAAATCAATCCACCCATCGTTGCTGGTGGGGCCTTTGTAGGCAGTGTCAACACTTCGGACAGTTTTTTCCATTTACTTCTCCATGACCTCTGCGGCGACGTCAGTAAAAACAATTTGAGCGGCTGGTAAAGCTTCACCACTCTTGATTTGATATCCCATCTCGGGCAGCAGAATTTCGACCGCCGCCAGTAGAGCAAATATCGATTCGGGTTGAGCGATAAAGCCCATCGTTCCCACCCTGAAACCGGCATATCCTTGCTGGGCAACCTCTGCAGATCCACCAGCGGTTGCAATCCCAAATTCTTCCCAAAGAGTACGCATAAAGAATTTCACGTCGAATTGATCGCCGGGTAGAACGACACAGGTGGAATCGGGAGCAGCATTTTCTTCAGAGGCCAGAATATCCAATCCCATCGCTTTCATTCCAGCTCGCAAGGCCTTGGCAGTAACACGGTGTCGCTTGATCACGCGATCATACCCTTCGGTTAGAATTTCGTCCAATGCGGCATTTAACGCTTTGATCAGCACATAACTCTGTGATGGGCCATGGACCGATTTATACTCAGAGAAAGATGCATCTACGCCGCTGGCTTCTCCCCAAGACTTCATCCCATCGACAACTCCGAGGTGATACCTGCGCCAATACAACAGGTCAAGGCATAAACCGTAAATTGGGGTTTTGCGATTTTCGATGATCTTCCAGGCTTTCGGGCTCACTGCCACAATTGCGATTCCCTGCGGAGCGTTAACGGCCTTTTGACTGCTGGTGCAGCAGATGTCGATGCTCCAATCGTCCAACCTGAGATCGGCGGCTGCCAGGCCAGATACCGAATCGACCAGGTACAGCATGTGGGGAAATTCTTTGGTAAGCATTGCCCCGATCTCTGCGATCGGATTCATTGTTCCCCGACTGGTTTCAACGTGAACCACTGCAACCATCTTGATCGATGGGTCCTGGCGGAGAGCTTCGCGGATTTGCTCTGGGGTCACTGACTCTCCAGCCGGTCTGATAATCTCGGTCGGGACAGCGCCAACGACCCGTACCAGGTCAGTTAAAACCTGGCCAAAAACTCCGGTATTGACGGTCAAGGCGTGGTCGCCAGGCTCAAGCGCGCAGAGCATTGCGGCTTCCTCTCCGTACGTAGCCGTGCCAACGAGGGTAAGTACGTCATGGCGGGTATGCAATAATTCCTTCAGTTTTGCAATACACGCGACTTCGAGCTCAAAATAAGGTAGATAATAAATTGGGGTGTGAAGCTGTTTGCCCATATCCTCAAGGGCTTGAGGATATATATCCGTCTGACCGCAGCTTAGGTTTATTGAATATTTTTTTTGTGCCATTCTTTTGAACTCCAAAGATTTATTTAGGAATCACCTTGACAATCAATTGGTTGGGCTCGTTTGGCCCGGGAAGATTTAACCGGCGTTGTTCTTCGAGGATATTTTGGTGGCTGTTGATCGAGCTAAAGGAAAGCATCGAGAGACCGCCGTCAATCGTTACGGTCGTGCCGGTGATATAACGAGATTGGTCGCTCACTAAAAACAATACCAGGTCACCAATTTCTGATGGAATCCCTCGTCGCTTCCCCAATGGCACCTCTGGAGATGCAAGTTCGGAGGAGTCTAAATCCATATTGCCCCGGATTTGGATACCTCCAGGGCGGATGCCATTTACCCGAATGCCGTACGGTGCCAATTCCAGGGCAGCATCGCTAACTAACCGCTCTACGCCTATCTTTGAAGCAGAATAGTGGGGATGGTAATGCGCCACAACGCTGTGGATCGAAGTAATGAACACCATTCTCCCTTGAATTTGTCGATCGATCATTTCTTTCGCTACCCTTTGGGTCAGGATAAACGGGCCGATCAAATTGGTATCGAACACACTTCGTAAATCTTCTCGGCTAACTCCTAATAATCCTCCAGGAGCGTTAATCCCAGCGTTGTTGATCAGGATGGTAATCTTACCGAACTCTTCCAGGGTTAAGTCGACCAGACGGTCGAGTTGGTTATCTACACGCATATCGGTCTCGATAAATAAACCTTTCTGCCCTGTTCGCTTGATTTCGCTCAGCGTATCAACTGCCGCGGCGTTGTCCACATCAGCTATAACCACGTTAACCCCAGCCGCAGCTAAAGCCAGAGCAATTCCACGACCGATGCCTTTGGCTGCTCCGGTTACGATTGCACTCTCACCGGATAATGGTTTTTCCAGATCATCCGCGTTCATTGAGACCACACTTTCAATGATTAATAAATTGGCACAACCTTTCGAGGCCGTTTTCAAGTAATTGAGCTTGAGTTGCCAATGAAACTCGGACGAAGCGTTTGCCGCCATCGCCAAATGTTGTTCCAGGCGCTACTGCAACTTTTTCCTCGAGCAGCAACTCTTTCGCGAATTGCTCGGAATCCTGTGATTTACGGTTGATATCGACGAAAAGATAGAAAGCGCCCTCTGGCTTATAGGATGCCAACCGGTTTTTCTCCAGAATCTGTAATGCCAGGTCCCTACGCTGACGGTAAGCCGCCACCATTTCTTCAACACAAACTTGAGACCCAAGCAATGCAGCCTCTGCCGCTTTTTGTGAGATTGTTGAGGTGCATGCCACGGTTGGTTCCTGTAGTTTTGATATGACACCGGCAATTTCAGGATGAGCAACCACAAATCCTACCCGCCATCCGGTCATCGAGTAAGTCTTCGAAAAACTGAAGATGGTAATAACCCTGCCATCTCCATCCAAAGATGCCGGGCTGATATGTTCAGCGTCAAACACGATGCGCTCATAACTTTCATCTGAAATCAAATACAGGTCATGCGCCTGAGCAAACGAAACCAAACCGGCCACCAACGTTTTGGGAAGAACAGCCCCGGTAGGATTCGAAGGGCTGTTAACAAGTATCGCCTTGGTCCGATCGGTAACGAGTGCTTCAAGATCGTCCAAATTAGGAAGAAAACCGGCGCGTGGATCGAGCATATAGTATTTTATGCCGGCATGACATAACTGAGCAGCCATCGAAAAATTTGGGTAACCCGGATCTGGTAAAAGAATTTCATCCCCGGGATTTAGCAAAGCTGTAAAAGTGGTAAAAAGCCCGCCCATACCACCGGTCGTCACCGTCACGCTGTCAATTCCGGCATTAATGTTGTTTTCGCGTTGAACCTTGGAGACGATAGCTTCACGCAATTCCGTCAGGCCTCGATTGGGAGCGTAGGCTGTAAAACCCTGCTGGATAGCCTGGCAAGCTGCTGCGGCGATGTGAGCGGGTGTTGGAAAATCTGGCTGGCCAATTTCGAGATGGATAACATCTGAAATGGTTAATGCCAGGTCATGGATGACGCGGATGCCTGAGCGCGGCATGTCAACTGCAGCAGACGCTAAATTCTTCACAATCAGTCCGTTCCTTTGTAAACCGAATCAACAGATTCCATCAGTTTATCTATATCCTGTTCGCTGACGAAATGGGCAGTCGAAACGCGGATTGCATTATAGTGTGGGATCACCCTCAAAATCATTTTATCCCTCTGCCACATCGCCCGGCTGGCTTCACCGGCATTATGTGCGTCTATCACAAAACTGGTCAAACCAGACGACTTTTCGAATTCAACCGGTGATAAGAGTTTAAGATAAGGTTTTTCGAGGATGCGTTCCTTGAAGTAGCCGTTAAGTCCAGCGATGTAATCGTAAACGTTTTTCCAACCAAGGCTTTCGAACCAATCCAAGCTAAAACCCAGACCGGCAGTAAGCGACCAGGCTCTGGTTCCAAATTCAAAGCGTTGAGCATTCATCCAGGGGTCAGCCTGGCCTGTTTCCAGATTTACGGTTTCGAGGGATCCAGCGCCAACGTGAGCGGGAGATAATTGGTCGACCTTTTCTTTCCTGGCAAAGAAGAAACCAGTCCCTTTGGGGCCACACAGCCATTTATGGCCGTTCGAAGCGTAAAAATCACATCCCAGGTCTCGAACGTCGATGGAGAAGGCACCCGATGCCTGGGCGCCGTCGAGCAAGGACAGGATATTATGCTGGGCAGCCCAGGCGCAAATTTCCTTGGCAGGAATGCGAGCCCCGGTTTCGCAGGAAATGTAGCTCATGGCAATCAACCGAGTCCGGGGTCCAAATACTGCCTGGATGCGATCGATCATTACATCTGCGTCCGGCGATACCTCAACAAAGCGAGCTTTGATACCTTTGGTTTTTTGCAGGTAAAGTAGTGGATGGTTCATGGCCTCGTGTTCCTGGGTCGTGGTGATAACTTCGTCCCCAGGTTTCCAGTCGATGCCTGCCAGTACCAGGTTGATCCCATCGGTTGCGTTGCGAGTAAAGGCGATCTCTTCGGGAGTAGCACCGACCAATGCCGCGATCCGGTTTTTAGTTTCAGCTGTCCTGGTCCACGGATTATCTTCGTTTTGGCGCGAAGTTCCGTGTTCGCTGTCGATCTGCATTTGAATGTATCTTTTCAAAGCTGGTTCGGGGATGACCCCATACGTTCCCAGGTTCAGGTAATACACCTTCTCCAGGACGGGGAAAGCCTCCCGGACTTTATTGATATCATATGGCGGTAATAATGTTCCCATGTAAGGTTTTCTCCTGGAATAGATTCATTAACTCCCTTGGCAGGGCAGATTTATGGACTTTGATGATATTAAAATGGGCAGCGGTTTTGCATCCTCAAAAGCTTCTCCCATCCCTTTTCGATAATTATCGTCTTAACCTCTTCGGCGGATTTGCGACCCTTGGGTAATTTTTCAGGGTCAAGGCTCATCCGCAGCAAGATTCTGGCAGTGGTGGCAGCCGCATCGCGTAAAGTACTGACATCTAGCTTATCCAATGTATCGGCTGGGCTGTGTACCCAGTACCGGCCCTGACCTGGAGACGAGGTCACAGCCATTAAAGACGATATTCCAACCGCAGAAAATGAAAAGTGGTCGGAGTTATTGATAAACTCGCTGTCATCTAGGCTGGCGCCGATATCTGCTAACGGGAGCTGCCGAAGAAAACCGGCTAAATCCGGGCTGTTCTGGGTTTTCAGCACTAGTGGCGCTGCACATCCGACGATATCGGCGTTGAAGGCCAGCCGGATACTATCCCATTCCGCCTCGTGGGCTGCCACAAATGCCGGTGAGCCGTAGATACCTTCTTCCTCGCCGGCAAATAAAGCAAATTTGATACCGACCTTTAGGTATTTTTGCAGCGGAGCTAATACTCTGGCCGCTTCCAGCATCACGGCAGTTCCAGTAGCATTATCTTGAGCTGCCTGACCCAGATCATGCCCATCATAATGGGCGCAGGCGATAATCCATCCCTGCTCCGGCTGCGAACCGGGAATCTCGGCAACGATATTTTTAGAGGTCCCCAACCGCCTGCCACCTTTAACACTCAACCTGGCCTGGATCGTTTTTTTTGCCTGAAGCTGCCTGCGGAGATACTCAACGTGTTCTTGAGCCAGGTTAATAATTGGGATTTCCGATTCACCGGATCTCAATCCGAGGCTTGCCGCCGATATGGACATCCCCGGCCCCCCTTGGGCGAGGATGATCGCAGCAGCGCCTGCCTGTTGGGCTTGAACGTATTTCTCCAACCGGTGCGGGCCGTTAGGCCCGGTCAGCAGGATATTTCCTGTAATCCGGCTGGCTAATCGATCAAAATCCTCAACCGTACCCAGGCCAATGTCGACGATCTCGGCTTGAACGTCCCCGGCAGGTGAACCAACCAGGGCCATGCAGTAGAGCTCGCGAGGATTATTCTCGTCAAGAATCTGTAGATGAATATCTCCTCTTTCCCAGGCAGGCATATCGAACGATTCGGCTGATACATTCTGCAAGCCTGCAGCCTGGAATCTGCCTGCCAGGTAAGCTCCTGCCCGGCGTTCATCGACCGAACCGGTTAGCCTTCCATTACATTCATCACATAAATAAATCAGGCTGTCCCATAGCGAAGAAGACAGCCAGACATTACCCAGGATCTCTCGATCTAAATCAGCCAAATCCATTTTCAATTATCCTATAAAAGCCATATTAGAGGCACAAGAAAATATCTACTCGTGTAGACTATACGTGTAGACGCCAAAAATTATAACTTCACCTCTCAGGTTTGTCAAGCTACCGGTTTCAATCTATTCTATGTTATACTCGACTTTTGGTTGTACCCTTTGGGTGGGATCCCACCCAAACCGAAACAATTTTCGAAACCCAAATGCAAGAAGTGAGGAATAATAATGACGATTTCTACACTGAGCTACCATCTAAGTCATCATTTTGTGAATAACTGGTTGGTTGCAGGACCCAAATCAATCCCGGTGACAAGTTTATCATCATTTCCCAGTGATGACCTGGAAATATCCATTCTCAAACAGAAATACACACCAAAATCAGGGGTAACTCAAGAACCGGTGGATGTTGGCCCATTGACGGATCCAGCCAATGATGACGATTTTCTACGTTGGCATTATTATTCTTGTCTGGAAGATCATTACATTGATTTGACCTCCTTTTCGCCTGTCTGCGCATACATGCGAGCCTGGGCATTCAGCTTCTTAGACGTTAAACAGGATTGCCAGGTTACTTTCACATTGACAACCAATGGACCTGCAGATGTCTGGATAAACGACGAGCATGTCCACCGCCAGGAGCACTATTCAAAACAATCTCCCAAAAGCAATTCGTTTTCGGTTACGCTCAACTCAGGATTGAACAAACTTCTCTTTCGCATCGAAAACGTTGCAATCCGGGAGACTCCATTTGTTCTGGCCCTTCGAATTGACGGCCTGCCTGATGAAGAAGCTCAGGTGGTCATCCCGACCGATATTGAAAAGGAATTCTTGGAAACTCGCGTCGACGTAGAAAAGGTCATCATGAGCGGGTACCTGGAAAAATACGTGTACGGTTGGTACGATGGCGATCATTATGGAAAAAACGAACCATTAACCGTCCGCTTTACTTCAGACTTGCGAGTACCTCGACCTTATCCACTGGCTTATCGCCTGCAAAGTTTTGAGGGAGATATTTTTCAAGAGGGTAACAAGCCCACCGATGCCACGACCGTCTATGAACTGGCACGCAATTATCCCCTGCGCAACGGGCCCCACCACCTGGAGTTGCTTCCGGAAGCTGCCTTATATTATGTGAAGAAGGTTCAGGTACAGCGCCGGGATATTTTTTACATCGTCCGGACCCCCTACTCAAACCACATGTACAGCATCATCCACGAACGAAAACGGGAAGCCATCGAGGAAGCGGCCAAACGGCGAGGTGGGAGTCTATATACCGAAATCGCCAAAATAGTGATGGGATTGTGGACAAAGATCGATAAACGTGTATTCAAGCGTGTTTTTGAAGGTATCAATCAACGCCGCGAGGGGAGTGTAATCGACGTTATGGGTCTGATTGGATTGCTTCTGCGCTTCAAACGGAAACCTGAATTCCCCAAGGATCTTCGCAGCGACATCGAAGCCTGCATCTTAGCGTATCGTTATTGGGAAGATGAACCTGGTGATGACATCATGGATTTCAAAACTGAAAGCCGTCAGCTCCTCTTCCATGTATGCGAGATCCTCGCCGGGCAAAATTTCCTAGACAAAACCTTCACGAATTCCGGTCAGACCGGAAGATGGCATCGTGAAAAGGGTGAAAAATTGGTCACCAAATGGCTGAGCGATCATGGCGAACTTGGCTGGAATGATTGGGACTCCCCTGATGGTTTTGAAGAAGAATTAGCCTCGCTGTCCTACCTGATCGATTTCGCCAACACATATACGGTTGGTGAACTGGCCTCGATCATGATGGACAAGATCCTGTTTGCCATCGCAATCAACTCATATTACGGATCGTTAGGTGGAAGCCACGGACGGAGCAGCACTGCCGGGCTGTTGAGCTCGCGCCTTGAAGCCACATCTGGCATCACCCGCATGATGTGGGGAATGGGAAATTATAACGAAAACCTGTTTGGAACGGTCAGCCTGGCACTTTTGAAGAAATACGAGTTTCCCAATCCGGTCAAGAACGTAGCCATCCATGCACAGAGCGGGCTTTGGGATCGCGAACGGCATGGCCTTACCCAAGATGCCCAAACCCATGGTTCAGAAACAAGCGAGGTCAACAAGGTCACTTACAAAACCAACGATTATGTGCTGTCTTCGGCCCAAAACTTCAAACCGTTTACTGCCGGGAATCAAGAGCATATCTGGCAGGCAACCCTGGGTCCCGATTCAGTCGTATTTGTTAACCACCCGGCTTGTATGAGCCAGGACGACTCTCATCATCCGAACTTTTGGAATGGGAATGCTCAATTACCGCAGGTTGTCCAATGGGGCGATGTCCTGATCGCCCAATATCACCTTCCTGAAGATGATTGGTTGGGTTTCACCCATGCTTATTTCCCGATGACGACCTTTGATAACACGGTAATTGAAGACCACTGGGCCTTTGCCTGTAAAAATCAAGGTTATTTAGCAATATATTCACATTCAGGGTTTGAGCTGATTACCAAGGGACAATCTGCTCTGCGCGAGCTGCGAGCCTATGGGAAACAAAATGTGTGGATCTGCCACATGGGGCAGGAAATACTGGATGGCACATTTGAAGATTTCCAGCAAAAAATCAAAGCGATGGATTTTTCGATTGATGACGCCTCGATCCGGATCCACAACCTGCGAGGAGACGAAATCTCTTTCGGTCCTGAAACAAAATTATTGGTTAACGGACAGGAACAAGATATCAAAGATTTCCGCCATTACGAAAGCCCATACTGCATCGCAGAATTCCCCGCCAAAGAAATGATTATCGGATTCGATGACCAGGGTATGAGGCTTAATTTTTCCAAATCATAAACATAATTGTCGGTAATAAAAAAAGGCCAGCAATAAGCGCTGGCTTTTTTTATTAATTACGGTTAGCGTTATACCCTGATATTTGGGTCCAGTGCATCACGTAAACCATCACCTAATAGGATCCAGGCTAACATGGTGATCGCGAGGACAACAGCCGGGAATATGACCAGCCAGGACCAGGCCTGAATGGAAGCTTGATAATAACCGATCATCTGACCCCAGGACGGCGTTGGCGGAGCAATTCCCAGGCCTAAAAAGCTCAGTGCAGCCTCGCCAAACATTGCACCAGGAACACCCAATGCTGCCGAAATAATCACAGGGGTCATTGAATTACGCAGCATGTGAGAAGAAATAATATGGTTGGTATTGGCGCCCATGGCAGTCGCCGCGCGGTACATAATCAGTTTGCTTTAGCGATAAGACCTGTCCTCGCACCAAGCGGGCGACACCAATCCAGCCCGTGATCGACATGGCCACGATGATATTAAGCAAACTCCCCCCCAAAACCATCATCAGCAAGATATAAAGGAGCAGCGACGGGACGGACGAAAGGACATCGATGATCCGCATGATGAAGAAATCCAACTTACCGCCATACAATCCAGCGATAGAACCGATTAACAGGCCAAGGACTGTGCCGACCAGATTGGCGCCGATCCCGACGGCATAAGATACCTGAGCGCCAAAAATGACCCTGCTCACCATATCTCGTCCAAACTCATCTGTCCCAAATAAATGCTGCGAAGAAGGCGGTTGGTAGCTTACGGCGTAGTTATTGTAATAAGGGTCGACAATAACCCCCATCTTTACCAGTAGTGGAGATGAGAGTGTTAAGACAATTTCGAATAGGATGAAGGCTAAACCGGCGACCGCGGCTTTCCTACGGACAAACCGCAACCAGGCTTTATGGAGACCACTTACGCGTTTAACTTTTTCATGACCTAAAGTGGAAGCAGTGGCTTGCATATTAAGTCTCCTTTACATATGTAATGCGAGGATCCAAAGCTGCATAAACCAGATCCGTGAGCAAATAGGTAATGGATATCAGGAACGTCCACAGAATTGTGGTTGCCATAATTAATGAGTAGTCGCGATTTTGTACTCCTGACACAAAATACAAACCGACACCAGGGATTCGGAAAATCGATTCGATGAAAAAAGACCCCGTAATCATTCCAGCCAACATAGGGCCGCCTACCGTGACGACTGGGGTCAAGGCGTTCTTGAAAATATGGACGAAGGTTACCCGCCATTCACTCAAGCCTTTCGAGCGAGCTGTACGCACATAATTAGAGCGTTTCACATCCAGAAAACTGCCCTTGGAATACCGTTGTAATATAAGAATCGGCCCGAGGGAGTTGGCGATGGTGGGTAAGATCCACTGAGCGGGTTGGATCGCGGGATTAAGATTAACACCACCCACTTCGACCCATCCCAACTTGATTGCAAAAAGAAGCTGAAGCATCAAAGCGAAAACGAAACTGGGCATTGCCAGGCAAAAAAGAGAAGTTGCCGTCCCTAAATAATCAAGCCATGATTTTTCTTTGACCGCTGCGCCAATCCCCAGGCCCATGCCGATGATCCCAGAAAAAATTGCGGTATACAAACCTAATTCGAGAGAATATGGCCATTGATCTCGTAGAATTTGCAACACCGTCCGGTTGCTATAAAAAAACGAACTGCCAAAATCTAACCTGACAGCATTTCCCATATAAATGAGATATTGTTGCAAAATGGGTTTATCCAACCCATTGACTCGCATGATATTAGCTCGAATGGCATCCGGAAGGTCATGGTTGGTTGATAATGCCATCATATCAAAAGGCCCGCCAGGAACTGCATGCATCAAAATGAAAGTAATCAATGAAACAGCCCAAACGACACCAATTACACCTGCTACCCTGATTAATATATATCGTCCCATTGTAAAATCCTTTTAAGCGTAATGACAGGCAGCAAAATGGCCGGGAACCAGTTCGCGCAGCTTCGGCTCATCCACAGAACAATTGGCCTGCGCAATCGGACAGCGCGGGTGGAACGAACATCCCGTCGGCCGGTCGATCGGACTGGGTACATCACCCAGCAACTGTCGCTTCGTCCGCTTCAGCTTCGGCTCCGGTTCCGGCACCGCTTTGATCAGTGCTTTCGTGTATGGGTGCCGCGGATTCGTCACGATCTCCTTGCTCGGCCCTACCTCCACCAACTGCCCCAGGTACATCACTCCGATCCGCTTGCTCATGAACGCCGTTACCGCCATGTTATGCGATATGAAGATATAGGTCAGCTCAAACTGGTCTTGCAAATCCCGCAGCAAATTCAATATCTGCGCCTGCACCGATACGTCCAGTGAGGACACCGGTTCGTCGCAGATCAACAGCTTCGGCTGCAAGGCTAACGCCCGCGCAATCCCAATCCGCTGCTGCTGTCCTCCCGAAAATTCACTCGGGTAGCGTTCAGCTGCATCCGCCGGCATCCCCGTAATCTCCAATAACCGGTCTACTTCTGCCAACCGTTCATCATTCGTCCCTATTTTGTGGATTTTCAGCGGCTCTGACAAGATCTCTTCGACCGTCATGCGCGGGTCCAGCGATGCAAAGGGGTCTTGAAAGATCATCTGCATCTTCCGCCTTGCCCGGTGTAATTCTTCACCGTTCAACTCCGCAAAATCCTCCCCCTCAAACAGGATCGATCCGCTCGTCGGCTCATACAGCCTCATGATCGTCAATCCTAAAGTCGACTTTCCACACCCCGATTCCCCCACCAACCCCAGGGTCTCCCCTTTATCGATCGCTAATGTCACCCGATCTACCGCTCTTAGCCTCAGGTGCTGCTGCCCAAAGAATCCCTTCCTCACCGGAAAACTCTTCGATAATTCGATTGTCTCCAATAACGTCTCAGGCATGGGCTCTCACTCCTTCCTGCGCTACCCAACAGGCAGTATAATGTTTCTCTCCCGTCTCCTTTAACTCCGGATCTTCCTGGGTGCAGCGCTCGATTCGCTCGCTGCAGCGCGGTTCAAACGGACACCCCGGCAGCACCTGCGTCAGGCTCGGCGGGGCTCCTTCAATCGTTGTCAGCCGCTCCGGCCACGACCTCAACCGGGGGATCGATCCCATCAACGCCCGGGTGTATGGGTGGTGCGGATTCTCATAGATCTCTTGCGCTATGCCGTTCTCTACCACGTTCCCCGCATACATCACCGCTACCTGGTCTGCCATTTCCGCCACTACCCCCAGGTCGTGCGTGATGATGATCACCGATGTCCCCAGCTCATCCTTCAATTCCCGCAGCAGGTCGATGATCTGCGCCTGGATCGTCACGTCCAATGCCGTCGTCGGCTCATCCGCTATCAGCAAGCGCGGTGTACACGCCACCGCTATCGCTATCATCACCCGCTGCCTCATCCCTCCTGAAAATTGGTGCGGATAATCCTTCAGCCTCATGTGCGCTTCCGGTATCCCCACCCGATCCAGCAGTTTGGCCGCATAATCCGCCGCTTCTTTCTCCGACATGTGCCGGTGCAGTTTCAACGGTTCCATGATCTGGTACCCGATATTCAACACCGGGTTCAAAGATGTCATCGGATCCTGAAAGATCATCGAAATCTTCACCCCCCGGATCTCTTTCATGTCTCCCAACGGCACCTTCCTCAAATCTACCACACGGTCATCGTCGTGCAGCAGGATCTCACCTCCTACGATGTACCCCGGTTGTTCGATCAACCGCATGATCGACAAAGCCGTCACGCTCTTCCCACACCCGGACTCCCCCACAATCCCCAACACTTCCCCTTCATTTAATGTGAAGGATACCCCATTGACGGCGTGGACTGTCCCTTGGGCCAGCCTGAACTCCGTTTTCAATCCTTTAACTTCTATTAACGGCTTATTCATTGGTAAACCCGCTTTATGATTAAAAATAGGGGTATTGTGAGTTTTTATGCTCGCAATACCCCACTATATCAGGTTGTTACCGAGTATTATGTACTCGCATAATACTAGACGGTGCCCTTATATTGGGCTTTCAGTGTATCCACGTCCTTGGAGACGTAAATCTGGAATGCAGTGATGTCCAGATATCGCCAGACCTGGTTGCCTGTATTGTCTACCGGGAAACCGACCAGCCATGGCCACCAAACCTGGTAAATAACCTGGTGATCGTAGAAGATTTGACCGGCAGCATTTACCTGGATTGTTTCAGCCTGCTGGTACAGCCCCATGCGTTTGGCGACATCAGGCTCTACACCAGCTTGGTCGCAAAGTTTATCATAATCGGCATTATACCAACCGTGGCGAATTGAACCCCATTGATCAACAGTCGTATTGTTTGCTTCCGCTGCACTGGCACTGCTATGGAAAAGCCCAGTTAACAGGTTGGCCGGATCAATAAAGTCATACTCGTATTGGGCAAAGTAAATCGGCATTTGGTGTTTAGAGCGCATAGTGCCCCAGACACCCGGTTCGACCTTCTTGATCGTGACCTTGATGCCAAGGTTATCTTGCCACTGCTGCTGGAAGAAGGGAGCTCTTTGATCATCAGCACCGCCTTGAGAGGTCAGTTCGATCTCCAACTGCTTGCCAGCGGCATCCTTGCCGCCTGGATAACCAGCGTCTGACAGAAGTTGCTGGGCTGCAGCGACATCGAAAGCCTGGACCAATTCGAGGTCCTTGTTATAGGCTGGGAATCCAGCCATGAGCATAGTGGCCCCTGGCGCATAAGTCCCGTTCAAGACCTGGGCGCATAAGATTGTCCGATCGAAGGATTTTGCCAGCGCCATGCGCAGCTTCTGGTTATCCAGCGGCGCCACGAAGGTATTGAGTGTCAGGTATTGCGTTTCAAAGTTGTTGAAGAAGTGCAGCAATGGGTTGAGTTTAGGATTGCTGCGGACAACCGCTAGCTGCGCGGCAGACAGGCTGGTCAAGGCATCTTCTTTCTGGGCCAACCAGTTCCCCATGGCATCAAAGCCAGCGGGTGCAGATATCTGGCTTAATTTCTGGATACCAGCCTTGTTCGGGCCATTGTATGTTGGGTTAATGTCCCAGGCCATGCTGGAGTTGTGCTGCCAATCGGTGCACAGGTATGGGCCAGCCGAAATTTGTGGCAAATTATCGGCCCAATGCAGCTCATCCTTTTCAGCCATATGTTTGGGAATGATACAGGCAGCCTGGTAAGAAAGTAAGCCCAGCATGTAGGGGCAGGGGTCGCCATCGGCGGAAGGCCCTTCACCCAAGAAACGGACGGTGCGATCATCGATTTTGCGGACACCGCCAGTCTTAGGATCAGTAATTAATGAGGGATCTCCTCCAGCAGATACTGCTGAAACGCCTTTGATGGGTGCATAGAACCAGATCAGGGAGTTTGCCATAGCAGGGTTAGCTGCGTGCGCCCAGGAAAAGACGACATCGTCGGCTGTGACGGGCTGGCCATCACTCCATACCGCACCATCGCGGATTACAAATTCCCAATAGCGGGTTTCTGGACCGGCTTTCCAGGATTCAGCCATGGCAGGAACGGTTTCCATGTTTTCATTATTATGGACCAGCGGCTCAGAAAGGGTATTCATGCCGTAGGCATAATAGATATCGCGCACATAATCGAAGTTCTTTCGTTCGCCAGGTGCTTCGCCGTAAAGGATCTGTTTATCGAGAGGCGCAGCATCGGCAGGTAACGTCCTACCTTGAGGCGTTACGATCGCCGGAATGGGCGTCGGGGTGACTTCAACGACTGAGGTTTGTTCAACAATCTGCGTCTGATTGGCAACCACGGTTTGCTGGACGACTTGGGTAACGGTTACAACCTGCGGCGTGCAAGCAGCCAACGTTGCCGCACCAGCGGCTAGTCCTGCCACCTTCAAAAACTCACGCCTGGTTACGGATTTGTCAGTATTCATTCTTTTCCTCCAATAGCATTTGAGTGGAATATCTGGTTGATATAGAACATTGTTCTTTGCTGAATAACAAACAAAAATAGATGGACTTCTCTATTTTTTTTAAATGATCCTCTTCACCTCCTTTCTCAGTTACTCTATTATACTGGATAAGTGGCTAATTACTCGTGTAGATATTAAGGGGAAATTAATATGCTGAGTCCTTTTTTACTATTTATTTGAAAATTTGTCAATGCTTTTAATCACGAATAAAACTCTGGCAGTGAGACTTCCCGATTTTTGTAAATTTCAATTTTTGGTAGCGATTTGTTCAGACCCTGATATGGTGCCCAGCGCGTCTCGCAAGCCATCTCCTAATAAGACCCGGGCCAACATATTGATAGTCAGAACAATAGCTGGGAAAATCACCAACCAGAGCGCCATGCGGTTTTACAGGTCTGAACCACACCGATCATCTGGCCCCAAGATGGGGTTGATGGGCAATTCCCTGACCAAAAAAGCTCAGTCCAGCTTTAACAAACATCGAGCATAGAATTTGTCAATTAAGTCTTAATTCTTGCTTGATCTATAGATGAAAAAAAACCTGAGACGGCTTCTTCCACATCGCCTGAATTAACCCCACTCCACCCCCTCCCTCAGCTGAACACGAAACTCAATTATTTGTCTAATTTTTCGTGAAGACCTTTCGGGTCATCAGAAAGCACAACCTATTTTTACTATTTTTCGCCGTTTTTGTCAATGTGATTTTTCGTTTTATGAGTTAAACTTGAATGGTAGGGTCGAGGGCATCCCGCAAGCCATCTCTTACCAGGCACCAGGCCAGCTCAGTAAATGATAGTGTAATAAACAAATAGATTGCCAGATAGGTCCAGGCAATCACTTTTTCCCTCCCTGATTATTACATAAATTGCTTGAAAAATTATTTACCCCCTTTCTGTCGAATGTTGTTTGAACTCAATTTGAGAAAACACCAGGCGCTGGCAGGCCCGTGGGTTAATTCATCAAAATGGGAATCTTCATTTGCACAACATTCATCGATACGGTATTTAATATGTTTTTCACTGCTAAACTCGGATATTAGGATCTAAAGCATCTCGCAAACCATCTCCAACCAGGAACCAGGCCAGCATGGTGAAAGCCAATGCTACAGCCGGAAAAATGACCAGCCACGGCCAGGCTTAAATCGAGGTTTGATAGACGCCAATCATGTCACCCCATGAAGGCGTCGGCGGTGTAATCCCCAACCCCAGGAAGCTCAACGCTGCTTCTCCTAACATAGCCCCAGGAACTCCAAGGGCAGTTGAAATGATGACCGGCGTTAGTGAATTCCGAATTAGGTGAGCGGAAATAATTTGAGTTGTATTCGCCCCCATAGCCCTGGAGGCGCGGACATAATCAGTCTTTTTAAGGGAAAGCACCTGACCCCTAACCAATCTGGCTATGCCAATCCAACCAGTAACTGACATGGCAAGGATGATATTGAGCAGGCTGCCTCCCAGTGCAAGCATTAACAGGATGTACAAGAGCAAAGATGGTACGGAAGAGAGAATATCGATAATACGCATGATTAAAAATCTACCCAGCCGCCAACCTGACCTGCGATCGAGCCGATAATCATCCCAAGTAATGTGCCAATCACATTTGCGCCTATGCCAACTGCGTAGGACACCTGTGTCCCAAAAATAACCCGGCTGAGCATATCGCGCCCGAATTCATCTGTCCCAAATAAATGCTGGTTGGATGGCGGTTGGTAACTGACGGCATAGTCATTATAATAAGGGCTGACGATGATATTTAGGTCGACCAGTAGGGGAGCAATGGTTGCCAGGATGATTTCGAAAATGATGAAAATTAATCCGGCGAGGGCAGCTTTCCTACGGCTGAAACGATGCCAGGCCAATAGTAGAAATGATGATCTTTTTGCGGCTTTAATTTTTCCTGGATAAGGAGCACTGGTTTCCATTTTTTTATGTCTCCTCTGTAAAAGTAACCCGTGGATCGAGAAATGCGTAAAACAAATCAGTTATAAGGTAAGTAGCCGTTATCACTAGAGTCCAGATCATCGTGGTTGCCATAATCAATGAATAGTCCCTGTTTTGAATCGCGGTCACAAAATAAAAGCCTACTCCTGGGATCCGGAAAATTGATTCGATGAAAAAAGATCCGGTTATCAAGCCGGCCAGAACCGGTCCTCCAACGGTCAGGACTGGAGTCAGGGCATTCTTAAAAATATGAATTGAGGTGATTCGAAATTCGCTCATCCCTTTTGATCTTGCGGTTCGAACGAAGTTTGATCGCTTTACGTCCAATACGGCGCCTCTAGAATAGCGTTGCAGAATAAGTATCGGCCCTAAAGAATTAGCAAGCGTGGGCAAGATCCACTGCTGGGGTTGGACCAGGATATTTAAATTCACACCTCCTGCCGCAACCCATCCAAATTTAACCGCAAAAACCAATTGTAATATTAATGCGAAGACAAAACTGGGCATCGCCAGGCAGAATAAAGCAACGCCTGTACCCATAAAATCGAGCCAGGATCCATCTTTAATTGCAGCGCCAATCCCCAAAACCAGCCCCACAAATCCTGAGAAGATGGCCGTAAATAATCCTAATTCGAGAGAATAGGGCCATTGAGCTACCAGGATTTGCAAGACAGTACGGCTACTGTAAAATGAATCGCCAAAATTGAGCGGTTGAGGGGGCCATAAATTTGGACCCCAAAATACATTGCGGATATAGATCAAGTATTGCTGCCAGAGCGGCTTGTCCAATCCATACACATGATTCAAATTAGCTACCACACTGGGGGGCAAGACATCCTGGTGCTGCATCGCCTGCATCGAAAAAGGATCTCCTGGAACGGCGTGCATCAAGAAAAAAGTGATCGCCGAAACACCAATTATGACAGCAATCACCCCCGCAATCCTGATCAATAAATATCGACCCATTTGTGTTTTTCCTTTAAGGCCCGGTTTCTGGCTATATCCCCACCATCATCAGGTGATTTGAAAGGGGAGATATTGTGAGAAGATTGAAACTCACAAATCTCCCCTGGACCAGGAACTAAAAGCTATCTATATCAATTCAAAAACCAATCAAGCTAAACCCTTGTATTGCGCCTTCAGAGTGTCGACGTCCTTGGAAACATACATCTGGAACTGGGTGATATCCAGCCAGCGGAATGCCACCTCGCCAAGTTTGTTGGCGGGAATTCCGACGATCCACGGCCACCAGATCTGGGAAATAATCTGGTGATCGTAGAAAACGGCAGCAGGAGAATTGACCAGGATCGTTTCAGCCTGGTCATATAGCTGCATCCGTTTGGTCGTATCGGTTTCAGTACCAGCCTGATCGCAGAGCTGGTCAAACTGGGCGTCATACCAGGGAAAGCGAGGCGCACCCCATTGATCGAGGGGTGTGTTATTCGCTGCTGCCGTTACCGAGTCGCTGTGCCAGAGCAGGGTTAAGAGGTCATTAGGATCGACGTAATCATATTCGTATTGGCCAAACCACATCTGCATTTGATGCTTGGAACGTAACGTTCCCCAATCGCCTGAACTGACCTCTTTGATATTGATCTTGATCCCCAGGTTGGTCTGCCATTGCTGCTGGAAAAATGGCGCCCTTAGATCGTCAGCACCGCCCTGCGAAGTGATTTCGAGCACCAATTGGTTTCCAGAGGAATCCTTCCCACCCGGATAGCCAGCATCTGCGAGAAGCTTCTGGGCTGAAGCCACGTCGTAAGCCTGGGCGGATTCAAGGTCTTTATTGTAAGCCGGGAATCCTGGTGGAAGCATGGTTGCTCCGGGTACGTAAGTGTTGTTCAATACCTGGCTATCGAGGGTCGCTCGGTCAATGGATTTCGCCAGAGCCATTCGCAATTTCGCATTATCCAAAGGCTTCATGAATGTATTAAAAGGCACATATTGCGTCTCGAAGTCGGGCCAATTGTGCACCAATGCCTTAAGCTTGGAATTGGCGTTGGCGGTTGCCACGTCGGATGCCGCCAAGATTTGGATCATATCTATTGTCTGGCCTAAAAAGGTGGACATCATGTTGGTGTTGGCTGTTGTGATGATATTGTTGATATGCTGGATGCCGGGTTTGTCCGGACCATTGTAGGTTGGATTGATGTCCCAGGTCATACTGACGTTATGGTTCCAGGAACTGCATAGATACGGTCCAGCCGAAATCTGTGGTAAATTGTCAGCCCAATGGAGTGGATCTTTTGAAGCGATATGTTCCGGTATAATGCAAGATGCCTGGTAAGAAAGCAGGCCCAGCATATACGGGCAAGGGTCGCCATTGGGATCTGGTCCCTCTCCATAGATTTGGACAGTATTATCATCGATCTTGCGTACCCCACCTGTCTTCGGATCGGTAATCAAGGTAGATGGTCCACCCTTGGCAACTTCTTCAACCCCTTTAATGGGATAATAGAAAAAGATAAAGGGGTTAGCCATGGCGGGGTCAGCTGCATGCGCCCAAGTATAAACCACGTCATCGGCAGTCACCGGTGTGCCATCGCTCCAAACGGCATCACTGCGAATATGGAATTCCCAATAGTCAGCTTGCGGACCAGGTTTCCAGGAATCGGCCATCGCAGGTACAATGACAAAGTTCTGATCGTTATGAATGAGCGGCTCAGAAAGCGAATTCATACCATAGCATTCATAGACATTCGCGGCGTAGTCAAAATTCTTAAGCTCACTGGCGGAACTATTAAATATTTGTTTATCAAGGGGAGCAGCGTCGGCCGGTAATGTTCGCCCTTGCGGCGTAACGATGCCTGAAGCCGTCGTTGCTGTCGGCACAGCAGTTGTGGCTTGAGTTGGTACTTGAGTTGATTGCGTTGTTGGTAGAGATGTACCCGTCGATTGAGTTGGCGACCCGGTAGTAGGCTGAACTGATGCGGTAGGAGCAATAGCGGTGGCAATTGACGGCGAACAAGCGGCCAAAGTCGCTGTCCCCGCCAGGAATCCCGCGATCTTGAGAAATTCACGCCTGGTAATAGGTTTCTTAGTATTCATTATTTTCCTCCATTAGCTATTTAAACAGAGACATGGTAAAAGCCTATCTCTGAACCTGTAGAAATCTCGTTATGTTGCCCCTCTCATCCGAAATTTCGAGTTATACCTTCATCTACACAAGATAAAATCATTTTGTAAATAACGCCATCTATTCTCCATAACCAGGGACGAAGTCGCCAGGTTCCCTTTAGAATTTCTTTTGCTGCAAACAAATCCTAATCTTCTACTCCTTTTTAGCTTATAAGATACTTTTGACCAGATTAGATCCGTTTCGTACTTACCTGGCCATACAGTTACATCTTCCGTCATCCATTCTCATCATCTCAGGTGATTTCATTTTTCCTCCACTAACCCGCACACTTCTAAAATGATCAATCAATAACGGTGATTACCCTTTCGAGAGTAATTCTTTCAAACTCTATCCATTGTATATTTTTGATCTTAATTAGCGGTTAATTATGATTACCCCCAGTACGATTTTATTGAATCTTAAGATAAAGCCCTGCTCACCTTAAGCAGGGCTTTATCGGGTCTTAATATTTTTATGAATGATTTATATCTGGATGGAAGGATCGAGAGCGTCGCGGATGCCGTTTCCAACCAGGATAAACGCCAGCATGGTTGCTGCCAGAATGAGAGCTGGGAACACCGTAAGATGCCAGAACGATTGGATATACATCTGGTATTGGCCGATCATCTGCCCCCACGAAGCGGTTGGCGGTGAGATGCCAATACCCAGCCAGCTCAAACCCGCTTCAGCAAACATGGCACCCGGTATACCGAGCGCGATTGAAACGATTACAGGCGTCAAGGCATTCCGGATCAGATGTTTGAGTACGATGTGGCGGGTATCTGCTCCCATGGCTCGAGACGCGCGGACATAATCCGTTTCCTTAAGAGAAAGCACCTGTCCGCGGACTAACCTTGCTATTCCGATCCAGCCGGTCATCGACAAAGCAACGATAATGTTGATAAACCCGGAACCTAAAACCAGGATCAGGAGGATGTAGAAAAAGTAGGTCGGTATCGATGATAGCACATCAATTACGCGCATCAGGATGTAGTCCATCTTACCCCCCAGTAATGCAGCCATCGCTCCGAGCGGCAGTCCGATGATGACGATAGGAAATTGGCTGAGAATCCCAATCGCAAGGGAAATCCTTGAACCAAAGATCAGGCGGCTGAGCACATCGCGACCCAAATCATCTGTACCCAGGACGTGTTTCCAGGACAGAAAGGGCATCTGGTAAATGGCCGTGTAATCCTGTCTGTTTGGATCCCAGGGTGAAATTTGGGCGGCAAATATGGCAATCAGGATTTCGAACAAGATAAAAATTAGAGAAATCAGCGCCAGTTTGTTGGTTGTAAATCTGAACCACACCTTGTGTAAGGTGCTTTCAGCTTTAGGCTCATTAATCTCTCGGTCGATAGTAGCCACTGCCATGTTATTTCTCCTTCACGAAGGTTACCCGAGGATCCACAATGGCATAAGCCAGATCGGTCAACAGGTAGGTTATGCTGATGATGGCAGTCCACATCAAGGTCGTCGCCATGATCATCGGGTAATCCCGGTTTTGAACTGCATTCACAGCATATTGACCTATGCCTGGTATTCTGAAAATCGATTCGATGAAAAATGAACCGGTGATCAATCCGGCGATCATTGGGCCACCAACGGTTATTACTGGTGTCAGAGCATTTTTGAACACGTGGATCATCATCACTTTAATCTGGCTCAGGCCTTTTGCGCGAGCGGTGCGAACGTAATTCGAGCGCATGACGTCAACCATTCCATTGCGGACAAAGAAAAACAAAACCGCAATAGGCGTCATCGAATTACACACCACCGGCAAGATCCAATCTTTAGGCTCTTTCCACCCCCCTGTCGGCAACCATTTCAGCCAGACTCCAAAAATCGCCTGCAGTAAAACGGCCAAAACAAATGTGGGCATGACGATACAGAATAAGGTAATCATCGTGCCAGAATAATCTGCCCATGTATTTTGTTTGACGGCTGCAAATATCCCCAAAAGTAACCCAACCGTACCTCCAAAAATCAAAGTGAGGATACCTAATTGGATCGTATACGGCCATTGATGAATGATGATAGATTGAACCGTTTGGCTCGTCCAGAAAAATGAGTAGCCAAAATCGAGATGAGCGACATTTTGTATATAAATCCAATATTGCACCAGGAGGGGTTTGTCGAGGCCATAGAGGTGATACCATTGTTCGACCATAGCGGGCGGTACAGCTGCCGACTTTTCTCCGAGTTTCATCTCGAACGGGCCACCTGGAACAGAATGCATCAGGAAAAAAGTTATGAGCGAAACTACAAACAAAACACCGAAAAATCCAGCAACTCGCGTGAGGAGATAACGACCCATCGTTTAATCCTTTCTTTCGTTACGAATAAATTGCATTATGCAAAATGGCAGGCGGCGAAGTGATCGGACGCCAGTTCACGCAATTCAGGAACTTCAACTGAACACCGTTCCTGTGCTATAGGACATCTCGGATGGAATGGACACCCACTTGGTCGATCGATTGGGCTCGGTACATCGCCTTCCATCCCACGTTTCTTACGCTTGATATCCGGATTCGGTTCCGGCACCGCATCAATCAAGGCTTGAGTGTAAGGATGCCGGGGTTCATCGACGATGGTACGGCTAGGTCCAATTTCGACCATTTTGCCCAGGTACATCACTCCTATCCGCTTACTCATAAAGGTCGTTACCGCGATATTATGAGAAATGAACAGGTAAGTCAATTCGAAATCTACTTGAAGTTTCCGGAGTAAGTTTAGAATTTGTGCCTGGACGGAGACATCCAAAGCTGAAACCGGTTCGTCGCAAATGATTAATTTGGGCTGCAGGGCTAAAGCTCTGGCGATTCCAATCCGCTGCTGCTGCCCTCCGGAGAACTCATTGGGGAAACGCTGCAGGGTTCCTTTCGGCATACCCGCAATTTCAACCAGGCGTTTTGCTTCATTCTTGCGATCTTCTTTTGAACCAATATTGTGGATTTCCATCGGCTCTGTCAGGATCTCTTCGACCGTCATCCGTGGGTCGAGAGAAGCAAACGGATCTTGAAAAATCATCTGCATCTGCCGACGAGCTTTATGCATATCACTGCCATCAAGTTTAGTGATATCCTGGCCTTCGATGATGATTTGCCCACTAGTCGGTTCGTATAGACGCATGACCGTTAACCCTAAGGTCGTTTTGCCACACCCCGATTCACCAACTAATCCGAGGGTTTCACCACGGTTAATTTCAATATTAACGCTGTCAACTGCGTTCAAACGAAAATGCTGTTGGCCAAAAAAGCCGCGATGGACCGGAAAACTCTTGGTAAGATCTACAGTTTTGAGCAAGACATCAGGCATGGCTTTGTACTCCTTCCTGCTGCGCTACCCAACAGGCACACCAGTGGCCAGAACTTAACTGCAGCAATTCAGGTTTTTCTTCGACGCAACGATCGATGCGGAGTTTGCAGCGCGGCTCGAATGGGCAGTTAGCCACTTCCTTTGTCAAACTTGGTGGTGCACCTTCAATCGTTGCCAATGTGTCTGTCATCGTCCGCAGACGGGGAATAGAGGACATCAATGCCTGGGTATACGGATGCTGGGGAGAATGGAAAATATCCCTGACCGTTCCATTTTCAACAACCAAGCCGGCGTACATGACAGCAACCTGGTCGGCCATCTCGGCAATAACTCCCAGGTCGTGGGTAATGATGATCACCGAGGTGCCAATCTCTTCCTTGAGCTCACGGAGCAGATCCAGTATTTGAGCTTGAATCGTCACATCCAGAGAGGTTGTTGGCTCATCCGCAATTAACAGACGTGGCGTGCAGGCGACGGCCATGGCGACCATCACCCTCTGGCGCATACCACCAGAAAATCGGTGGGGATACTCTTTAAGCCGTAATGCAGCTTCAGGAATCCCAACTCGCTGTAATAGCTTGATCGCATAGTCCCTGGCAGCCTTTTCATCCATGTGACGATGTTGTTTTAAGGGTTCCATAATTTGGAAACCAATGGAATACACCGGATTTAGCGAGGTCATAGGATCTTGAAAGATCATGGAGATATCGTTGCCACGAATATGCTCCATTTCACCTTCATCTAGCTTGAGCAAATTTGCTGCCTCACCTTTTTTGTTATGAAGCAAAACTTGCCCGTTTACAATTTCACCGGGTTTTTCGATCAGGCGCATAATCGATAAAGCAGTAACGCTTTTTCCGCAGCCTGATTCGCCAACAATCCCCAGAACTTCTCCTTCATGCACTGTTAAGGAAACACCGTTAACAGCAAAAACAGTGCCTTTGGACAGTTTAAACTGTGTCTTCAGGTCTTTTACTTCCAGAAGAGGATTATTCATGTATTAATTCCATCATGCAAAAATATTGTGCGGAGAGGTACAGGCCTGGCCCACCTGAGATCAATCATGACAACCTTCTATAATCAAAACAAAAGGGTACGGGGGTGGCCTGCATCGTTTTCACAGCGATTTTTCCCCGTACCCTTTGTTGATTATTTTTGTTAGCTAAAAACTAATAGGTTGATGTGCGGAAATTATCGACATCATTGCGAACATAAGGATGGGTGATCGCCATATCCAAGTAGCGATATTCAACGACACCGTCCTTGTTCGGTTCCCAACCAGTGAGGTAAGGCCACCAGATGTGGAAGATCAACATCCACAGCAAGAAGATAGCGCCTGCATCCTCAACAAGGATCTTCTCAGCCTGTTGGTACAGCTGGATGCGCTTCACAGGATCGACTTCCACACCGGCCTCGTCAGTCAGCTTGTCGAAATCGGCATTGTACCAGGGGTTCTGTGGTGAGCCCCAATTCGTTTCGCCGTTAGGACCAGGTACGCTGTGGAAGATGGACGTCAACAGGTTGGCGGGATCCATGTAGTCATACTCGTAGTATTGCAGGTAAATATCCATCGTGTGATCAGTGCGCGCCTGGCGCCAGACAGCGTTTTCCACCTGATCGAGAACGACTTCGATGCCCAGGTTATCCTGCCACTGCTGTTGGACAAACTGCGGGTAGTTGCCATTGGCTGCACGGGTGGTGATGGTTACCTTGAGGGGCTTGCCAGTTGCGGGATCGATGGCATCTTTGTATCCTGCTGTTTCGAGCAGTGTTTTGGCAGCTGCAACATCGAATTCCTGGATCGGTTTGAGGTCGGGATTGTTCGCCGGGAAGCCAGGGCAGAGCATAGAATAAGCTGGTAAATCATTACCATTCAACACCTGTTGAGCCCAGGTGACACGATCGATGGATTTGGCCATCGCCATGCGCAGGTCTTTGTTGTCGTATGGCTTGGTGTTGATATTGAACTGGACCCAGTCGGTTCGAGGATCGGGCCACCAGTGAATGAGGGCGTTCAAGTCAGGATTTGAGCGAGCTTGCGCCAGGGTGCTCGGATCAAGGCCAATCATATCGATTTCATGGTTCAAGAAGGCGTTCCACCAGTTCGTGTTGGTTGTGCCTATCTTTTCGACAACAGTCTGGAAACCCATCTTGAATGGGCCATTGTAATACTGGTGGGTTTGGAGAACCAGCTGCACGTTGTGGTCCCACTTGGTTACAGTCATCGGGCCGGAAGCCACAAAGTTTTCCATGGTGTCAGCCCAGTGCTCAGGATCGTTCTCTGCCTTGAATTTGGGACAAGGTACAACGGCCTGGTAGGTCATCATTGCGGGGATATGTGGCGCAGGTTTCTCACCCCAGATTTGGAAGGTCCGGTCGTCGACTTTTACGATTCCGAGAGCAGAAGCATCTGCCGCGCCAGAATTGTAGGCGACAGCGCCCTTGATATCTGCATAGAAATAGGCAAAGCCATTGCCCAGTTTGGGATCAAGGGCATGCTGGAAAGTGAACAGCCAGTCATCAGCAGTAAGCGGTGTGCCATCACTCCAGGCGATGTCTTTGCGCAGAGTAAATTCGGTATATTTGGCGCCATCGCCAATCTTCCATGATTCAGCTTCAGCTCCAACGATTTCCTGGTTCACATCCAGCGCCAGGAGTGGTTCAGTTCCGTAATGCATTATGCTGGCAGCTGTCCACAGATCACGGGAAACGTCTAGATGGCTGGGTTCGGAACCCATGCTCATCAAGATTTGCTTCTCTAATGGGGCAGCATCTGCAGGTAATTCACGTCCCTGGATGGTTACCAGAGCTGGGACTGGAGTTGGCGTGACAATTTGCTCGACAACTTTCGTCTGAAGGACCTGTTCGGTCTGAACGACCTGCTGGGTTTGTTCAACAACTTGGGTGACGACCTGCGGCGCGCAAGCAGCAAGGGTTGCGGCTCCTGCAGCCATACCGGCAAAATGCAGGAATTCGCGTCGAGTTACTTTCTTTATAGTCATTCTAATCCTCCTAGAATATAGTGGTGGTACGTGGAGTTGCATCTAGACGTAGTGCAATAATGCATTCACTAAAGTAAGTTCATTTGATGCTTAAAAAAGAAGACCAGCACCTCCTTTCATGAACTAAAAATATTTCGCTTCTCAATTTGAAATGTGGTTTATCTGAACTCGTGTAGACCATTCGAGTAGAATACATGACAAAACCAGTATATCATTCACTTTTACATAATGTCAAGCCTGTACAGACAAGGCGTGAAACAGAGTGACAAATGTCCTGATTGGTTATGTGACACATTTCGTATTTCGATTGGGAAACATAATATTATTGCGTAAGCGTTTTCAGATTATACCATCACTTTTTCGCTATCTGGCAATAAAAACCCTATAACCTTTAATAGCGAAACTCTCTCGAAGGTACATTTTGTAAAGTAAAATAGGTCTTAGTAAGGCATCTGGTAAGTCTTGTTTTAAATTGTGCTAAGAATTTTGTACATCAAACCTTTTGGAAAATCGATCCGGGAGACAAAAAGTATGGCTGCTAAAGTAGTAACATTTGGTGAGATCATGTTGAGATTATCTCCACCGGGATTTCTGCGCTTCACCCAGGCGCGGTCGTTCGATGTCGTGTATGGTGGCGGCGAAGCGAATGTAGCTGTTTCGTTGGCCAACTACAACGTGCCGGTTGAGTACGTCTCACGCATCCCCGATAATGCAATCGGCGAAGCCTGCCTGCAATTCTTACGTCAATATGGGGTCGGGGTAAATTTTGTGGCCAAAGGCGGCGACCGTCTCGGCATTTACTACCTCGAAACGGGTGCAGCCCAAAGGCCGAGTGTTGTCGTTTACGATCGAGCCGGTTCCAGCATGGCTACGATCAAAAAGGGGACCATCAATTGGGAACAAGTGTTTGGAGAAGCAGATTGGTTCCATTGGACTGGGATTACACCTGCTATCTCTGCCGGCACCGCAGATGTATGTCTTGAAGCTGTTCAGGCTGCCAGGGCAAAAGGGTTAACCATATCTTGTGATTTGAATTACCGGGCAAAATTATGGAAGTGGGGAAAGAAGCCCTCGGATGTTATGCCTGAATTGGTTAAATATTGCGACGTTGCCATTGGTAATGAAGAGGACGCAGAAAAGGTCTTTGGAATAAAAGCCCCTGATGCTGACGTCAAATCCGGAAAAGTCGAATCGATTCAATACCATTACGTCTGTACCGAAATGGCCCGCCAGTTTCCAAACCTGAAAACGATCGCAATAACCCTGAGAGGATCTCTTTCAGCCAGTCATAATACCTGGTCAGGAATATTGTGGCAGCAAGGCGAATTTTATTCCGCTCCTGTCTTTGATATCGAACATATTGTTGATAGAGTGGGAGGGGGAGATGCCTTTGCTTCTGGCCTGATCTATGGAATGCGCCAACACAGCCAGGACCCCCAGCAGACGCTCAACTTCGCAGTGGCAGCATCCTGCCTCAAGCATTCGATCGTTGGCGATTTCAATCAAGTTAGTGTGAAAGAAGTTGAAAAGATAATGGGCGGCGACATTTCTGGCCGCGTATCACGCTGATTATTCTGATAAGGAGTAAAACAAAATGGCTTATTTTAGCAGATTAGATGTTCTCAACAATATCGTGGGAGCAGGCCTTGTGCCGGTTTTTTATAATCCCGATGTAGATGTAGCAAAAAATGTGATGAAAGCCTGCCTGGGAGGGGGTTCCAGGATCCTGGAATTTACAAACCGGGGCGATTTTGCTCCTGAAGTATTTAAAGAACTGTCGCAATATTGCCGCAAAGAAGCTCCAGAAGTTATTCTGGGGGTCGGTTCAATCGTCGACGAACCAACCGCGGCTCTTTACATTGCATACGGTGCAAATTTTGTAGTCGGCTCAGTGCTCAACGAAGCGGTTGCTCGTGTGTGCAACCGGCGCAAAATCGCATATATGCCAGGTTGTGGAAGCGCCTCTGAAATTTCCAGAGCCGAGGAATTAGGGGTTGAGATTGTCAAGGTATTTCCAGGAGATTCGGTCGGCGGACCAAATTTCGTTAAATCAATCCTGGGCCCAACCCCCTGGACCCGTATCATGCCAACCGGCGGCGTTGAAGTAACCTATGAAAGCCTTTCAGCCTGGTTCAAAGCTGGAGTCGCTGCGGTGGGAGTTGGCTCTAACTTGATACGGAAAGATTTGATCCGAGCCGGCGATTACGATAGTATCGCTTCGTCAACCAGCCAGGTACTATCCATGATCAAGGAAATTCGATCCAAATAGTCATCCTAACAAAATCAATCCAGGCGTTCATCAAGAAAATTCGATAATGAACGCCTGGAAGGAATGATTATCTTATTGTGATTATTTGGGTGGTTATTTATATAAAGAGTCAGTCCCTTGAAGCACAATCCCATCATGACCGGCTTCTAATGCTGCAGCCATCAAATTACGAACGCTGAGCTCGGGCCACAAAGTTCCTTTGATAACCGGATATGAAGGCACCGAACTACCGCTGAATGCCCGGGCTTTATATAGCTCTGCTGTGATGATTTCTTCTAATGCCTCAAGTTTAACTTCTGAAGATGGCGGCTCTCCCAAATGCATTTCCTGAATAGTCTTCGGCATCGCCGCACTGTTAATACCAAACAAGCGGTAAACCAGCTTAACAGCCTCTGCTTGTTGCAGGCCATCGATCCACTGTGTCAAGATGGTGGCCATACTGCCCAGGTTATCCATGTAATGGATTTCATTGTGAGATAACAAGGGCAAAATCTGATCGCATATTTTGACAAGATCGGAATAGCGCTGTCCAACCAATAAGGCCATGGTTGGATAATGGCTGTCAGATCCAAATTTGAAATCTGGGCGCACTTCATGTACAGCTTCACCGATTCGTTTAATATTCAGCGTGATGCCGTCCGCCCTGAAATTAAACCAATCGACCAATCCCTCGCCATCTGCTCCTAACATCTGGATAAAATCAAAGAAACCGAAGCCGGATTTCAAGGCTGATTTTATTTTGGCTGGATTCAATCCCTTTATTTTTGTGATTGTATTCAAGACAGCAGACTTCATTTTATCGAAATCATAACCCAGCTCTCCAGCCTTTTTTTGGCAGGTCGGGCAGCCACAAGCCAACATTTGTTCAAAAAATGCCGGATGGCAGTATCTGGCATGGGTCAAGGCATATCCTTGAAAATCGTATTGCCTGGCAATTTCGACCAGAGCTGCTTCGAACCAGGCATTGATCCGTTCGTTATTCGGGCAATATGTCATGGAGCCCTGCTCGTGTGCATATGCCCGGAGGGGATAAGCGTCCAGGCGCTTACCGTATAAATCGTACGCCATAAGGTCAGGTGCGTGCTCGGCCCCGGCCCAATAGAGGGAAATGCATCCCCAGACCTGGATACCCCTTTTATGGGCTTCTTCGATGGCTGTGCGGATGGGTTGATCATCATCGACCAGGGTTAATCCTGGCGCAAATCCCCCACTCGAAGGATTGAGCATCCGGGTACGCTGGGATAAATTGAACCCACCGCCAAATATAATCCAGTTCAACCCAATCTCTTTCTGCGCCTGGTCAAGGGAGCCCGGATTCTGGGCGATAGCATTCGGATCGCCATAAAGACCAACAATTTTTTCTGTCGTTGCCATAATAACCTTCTTTCTTATCAGCCTAAGAATAGTAAAACAAAACCGCCGATAGATCTCAATGCACCTGAAACGATCAATGCATCGCGTAATCCCAACCATTCTGGTATAACCGAACCGATCAGCACGCCTACCAGGGTCCCAAGGTTAAGCGCCAGGTTATGAAATGCCATACCTGCCGGGCGATCGTTTTCAGGTGCCCGTTCAAAAAGGCGGTTGATTAATGCGCCATTCGCCAATCCCCAGGCAGTGCCACCAAAAAATGAGGCAACGTAAAATAAGACCGGGTCCTGGGCGAAACCGCCAACCAAAGGATACAAGATATACAGGAACGCCGAAATAACCAGGACCTTATGGTTTCCAAGCCGTTTGCTGATGCTGGCAAGCAATAGCGAAAATAATATCATAGCAATATAGAAAATTGAATTCCCCAGGCTGATGACGCTGTCCGATACGGCAATTGTTTGCACTAGGAACAATGTAAAGATAGGAATGGGAAATGCACAAATAGTGTAAAAGATCAGATACGCAAAAATAAACGTCCCAAATTGACCTCTCAGCAGGTCGTAGCGCAGAAGTGTTTTGATCTTCGTTCTAAATATCGCCTGCCAACCAGTTCGCAGATACTTAACACTTTTTCCGATCCAAGAGAAGATAGATATTTTGGTCGAGGTGATGCCCTCCCCGGCCTTAAGCCTGCGCTCCGAAATCACCCGGCTGAGATGGTAGCTGCTGACTGCAGCTCCAACCAATCCTATCCCAAAAACGATCTGGTAACTAAGCGGAAAGACTACTTTATTGAAGATCAACCCGGACAACAACATCGACCCGGTAATGCTGACTGACAGAAGCGCAGACCTTCTACCAATGACAGTAGCCCGCCACTCGATCGGGATCACTTCGGCAAGCATCAAGTTCGCGCCCATCGTCAGGATCGTTCCAGGCAGCGCACTCACAAACGCCACCAACACAACCAACCATATTTGTAACTCGTTGCTGTGAAAAAAAGGCAAGAAAATTAGCAGGACGTATACAACTCGGTTCAAAATTGAAGATACAAAGGTATCTCGTTCAGGATAACCCTTCTCAAGAAGTAAAACAGCGGGGAGTGAGATGATTAAATTGACAAAGCCCGGTCCACTGCTCAATAAGCCGACCTGGAAAGGGGTTGCCCCGAGATGAGCTGCATACACTCCCCAGAATGAAAGAGAAGTGCCAAAAAAGATCCCGTACCAGAAAATCTCAGTGTACAGGTGGCGAAAATTATCCCGCTCGAGGTTAGATAAGGTGAACATTAAGAAGAGAAACGATCAAAATGTCAGGACGACCTTATTTGCTTCTCTTGCCCAAACCAATCGAAACCCTTCCTCGTAGTCCTCAAACGGAATGCTCCGGCTGACCCAATCAGCTAGCTGAACCTGTTCTTTTTCCACCATGGCGATGATCGCCGCGTGCACTTCTCCTTCAGCCACCGCAGGGGTCGACACGATCGGATTGTTTTTATCCTTGTCGTGGTAAGGTTCATCTTCAGGCGGAATACCATAGATACCGACCTTACCGCGCCTTCCGGCCAACACGATACACCTGCTCAACGCTGCCGCACTACCGACAGCTTCGAATACTCGGTCGAACCCACCTTCTTTCAGTATCGCCTGAACTTGATTTGGAAGGACATCACCTGCAACGTACTCGTCTACCCCCAATTTTTCGAACCGGTCTGACCATTGTTGGCTGCGACCAAAAACAATAACTTTTTTAGCTCCGGATAACCTGGAAAACAACGCCATCGCCTGGCCAACCGGTCCGGTTCCAACAATTGCGACCGATTTCCCAACCACGTCGAAATGGTTGATAACGCTCAAATTCTCCTTCAATGTGATCAGGGCAGTGGCGTGAACGGGATCGATCAACTCAGGGACGATTTGTTGAGGATGTGGCCAAGAGGAATACGCCTGGCCCGTTTGGCTCCAGACATCGGTCACCAGGTTGAATTCAGCAAAGCCTCCCCAGCAGCTCCTACCGTCTGAAAAGGGGATATGATCGTCGCTTAATGAACCGCGCAGCACCAGATCTCCGGCCCGGTACGTCCGCACTTTATCGCCAACCTTGACTATCCTCCCAACAGATTCGTGGCCTAACAAAACCGGCCAAGAACCAGACACAAACTTCCCATGGATGACTTTCGTATCGGTACTATTGCAAATTGCGCAAGCCTCGGTCTTTACCAGGGCTTCGAAAGGACCCGGTTTAGGCAGTGGCAATTCGAGAATTTCCAAGTGACCAGGAGCTGTGACAAATAGACCCTTCATGGTTTAACCTTTATGGATTATATGTATCGTTTTGGATCGTGATGCAAAATACCCAGGGCTTCGATTTCAGCCTGGAGCTGCTCGGGTAATGGACCCTTTTCCGCAGCGTCCAGGTTAGCATCCAGTTGTTCCAGATTTGCAGCGCCCGGAATCGTGACACTGATCTGTGGATTACTTAGAATAAACCTTAACGCTAATTCGGGCAATAAGATACCGCTGCTTTCCTGGATGGCATAAAGCTTTCGAAAAGCTCGGTGTTCGCTGACGGTCATCCAGGCAGGTGGATTGGTAATCCATTCGTCATGCCGTCCGGCCAGCACGCCTTGATGGAATGGGGTACCTTGAACAATTCCAGTATCGTGCCGCCGGCAGAATGGAAATGTTTCAAATTGTGCGTCTCTCCAGATCAATCCATACCGGTTGAAGGTCAAGATAACGTCGATTTCACCACTGTCGATGCAGTAAGCCTGGTAATCCAGCCACAATGAACCGATTCCTATAGCCTTGATGACCCCCTGCTCTTTCAGTTTGCGGCAAGCTTCAAGTGCCATTCCTTTTCCAAAGACCGCTTCATAAGACCCACCACCCATCCGGTCGGGATCGTGGATGAATAACACATCAACGTGGTCGCGTTTCAACCGCTGCAGGCTTCCTTCAAAACAACGCATGCACATGTCATAGGAATAATCGAAACCTTCAGGAAGATACCCTAATTTTGTTGAAAGATAGTATGGCTCTTGCTTGCCTTCCAGTGCTTCGCCTAAAATTTCTTCGGATAGGCCATTAAAATCTCCTGGCGCCGTATCGAAATAATTCACGCCCTTTTCCAACGCATGTTGCACGATTTGAACCCCCGTCTCGCGATTCTCGCTGGATAAGAACAACCCTCCCAACCCGACTTGTGAAACCATTAAGCCTGTCCTGCCAAGTTTTCGGTAGCGCATATTTCCTCCAGATCGAAATTGGTTCAGTTGTCACCAAGAATATCGCGGATAACCCGGAAAGGCACCGGGGTTCGGATAGTCCGGGGATCATCGCAAGGCGAAATTTTATCACCATCAGCAAGATATATTTGAATTCGAGCCAGGTCATGATTTCCCAGGCCAGCAGAATGGGCAATTTGCAGGTACACCAATTCTAAGGGGTTGAATCCCATAATGTAACTGGTTACACTATCCACCGAGACCGGATTAATACCAGCAACAGACATCCCTAAGGCATAATTTTGACCGCGGTTGAAGCCGGTGCCATCCCTGGCAACCACCCCTTCGACAATATTAAGATCAGGCTTTATCACTTTAGCCAGATCGGCTAAACGAACTGCCAGACCCTGCTGCCAGAGACGGTGGAGATCTGCATCCATCCATTCATTTTTGGGGCGGCCCCCGTAATTATCAATACCCGGTAGTTCCCTCCAGGCCTGACCACAATAATGACGCTCGAATACATCATCAAGTCCCATCAGGTTTTTCAAGCATAAAGATGTAATGCCCAAATTGTAAGTCTTCATTTTGGGGACGTTAATCAATATCGAATTTGAGGCAGTTGCATACCGCGATACGTTGCGGATTGGGTAAATCAAAGGGTCGGGAACGGTTTTTTTTATGCAATAATGCGAGTTAGGGCAGCGGATCTTCGCACCTGTCGTTTGTGCGATCTCAAGATAACCAGTGCCTTTCCAATGACGGGGGTTAAAGTCGTCAGAATCTCTCGGATCCTCGACGATATATATACCATCCTGCCTGGCGCCATGCTGCCGCAAATAATCCACCATTCCACCAATGAAAGCCGGGTGAGTGGTTATCCCATTTTCAGGGTCTGCAAAATGTTCGCCTGAGGTCACATTCGGTTTTACAGCGACCTTTTCTCCAGAAAGCTCGACTTCCATCAATTCCAACAGATCGAATGCGATTTCAGAATAAACCCTGTGCTCAGGGTTTTCAACAATTGGCCGGCGAAAAACCAGGACCGAATCAGGATCATTGAGAAGAGGATTGAGTTGCAATGCCATGTTATAAAGAATTAAACCTGTTTTGAAGTACACCGAAGTGTGATTGGCTGTTTGAAATTTCGCTTGATTCTAAAGCGAAAAAGCCGATCTTACAATGGTTTGCCGGTATAGAACAGCCGGGTAGAAGCCGGTGCCAGTTCAACACGAAATTCATCTGTGTCTCGGGCGATTTCTCGTTTTTCGAACAAGTCGTACACCTGCGCCACCTTCTCCGGCAGCCGGTAGACCCGATCTCCTCCCCCAGCCGTATGCACCCCTAACATCTCCCGCGTCGCATACAACACGTCCCCATCTTCATTGTACAAATGCACCCCAGCATAGCGCGCTATTCCCCTCAGCACCCCGGCCGGCAGGTTCGGCGCGGCACAGTAGATCGATTTCCAGTCCGCATATTCCTTCACCCCCAACCCCGGCAGGCAGCGCCCTTCCGAGTAGACCACATTCCCCAGCACTCGCGCTTCCTCATCTTCCAGGTGGAATACCGGCCCTAACAGACTGTTCGTCCCCCAAAACAGGTCCTGTCTTAACCCTTGGGTGATCGGGTGACTGAAATCAATCAGGTTCATCTGCGGCCCCCACGGATGATCCCCTTTCCCAAAATGGAACCCGGTCAGCTCTCTCATGTACTCCAAACTCATCCCCGGCTCTTCCGCTGCTGCGGTCCTGTCGCTTCCCCTGCTCTTGAGGTACCCGGGGGCATAGATCCATAACGCCACCCGCCCATCACGCCGGAGTTCCGCTTCTAATTTCGCTCGCCTCTTTTCGTCCAGGTGGAAGGCATTCAGAAAAATGTACAGCTTGTAGGGCTTCATCCGCCCTTCGACCAGGTCGTTCAGCAAGTAGGTGTCGTACGGCGCTCCCAGCCGGGGTAAGCCCCACAACCGCTGCTGGAAGATCAACGGCAAATCCAGGTCGTTGCGTAGCCATTCATAGTAAAAACTCTCGTCATCCAGCAGCACCGCAATTTCTGCCTGAGGGCTGCGATCCATCTCCAGCGCCAGTTCCCCGATCTCTGCAAAACGCTTGATCAACGGCCTGAAGGCAGGCTCTTGTGCCAGGTCGACATGCGGCGATTCCGGACCGCCACCTCCCAACCACCAGATGCCGTGCCCATGGGTCACCACGTACGAAAAGTTTCGCTTCAATACCGCTTCACTCTCGCCTAGCGTATTCACTTTGCCATAATCAGAAGTATGTTTGCTCAGATGGGTACGGGAATCTTCTTCAAAAATATACAATTTACTATGCAGCCGGACTGATTCGGAAGGCAACATCGATGGACCGCTTCCACCTATCCCGCGGAAACCGTAACTATATGGACTGACCAAGAAATCTACCTGATCAGATTCCAACACCTTTCCCAGTCCGAGATGACCACTGCGCTGGTAACCAGAATACTCGCTGTAAAATCCATCAGCAAAGAAGCTTGAATTCCAACCCAACTCCAATAAATAGCCGTAAAATGCACCAGCTAATGCTTTGCCACCGGTGCTACTTTTAACCGTGGTGCAAAAGTCAACGATCAAATCAGCGCATAATTCAGCCAGGCATTGGTAGAAATCCACCACGTTGCGCTCGCGAATAGGGTCGCGGAATGTCATCTGTCGAGACTGAAATTGCTCGTTTGCCGTTGGAACCTCAACGGTTCCGAATGTGACATCAGGACTAGCCCACGATTTGCGTAATAGATCCTCATCATCTTGATATTGCCGTTTTAACCATCCTCTGAAGTGATCTTGCATCGAAGGGCTAAAATCGATCGTTTCAGCAGCCATCGCCGCGCCTTTCACCCACTCCCCAGTGCCACCTGCCCCCGTTTGGTATGCGATAATACGGTCTTCCATCCCTATCGATTTAATATGAGCGATCAAAGCCCCTAGATAATCATTTGCCTGTTTTCGCCAGGTTATAGAAGCGAAAGATTGGCAAAGCAATCTACCACTTGATGTTTTTTCACATTCAGCCGGGTACATCTTTTGCCACCAAGGGGGCGCTTCAAGATGAAGCCGCAAGTGGAATTGCGCCTGAGGGTCTGCGGCGATGACGTATTCAAACCGCTTTTTCAGCATTGAAAAATCATAATGGGTCTCACCGCCGGGATGTGGCCCAACCCAATCTGGTGGATTGCCGCTGGCGCCCATATCGAATGTAAACAGATGTATGCCAGCCTCTCCATAATACCTGGCGCAGTCCTGTAAGGCATAGCTATCGATGCCCGGTGGTCTTCCCCACATAAGCCCATCAAAAACAGGTTTTTCATCAAGAAATAGGGTCGGTGCCCCATGATAATATCTAACCTTGGCGTTCATCAATTCTCCCTGATTATTTTGCCGGTATAGAACAGCCGGGTAGAAGCCGGTGCCAGCTCAACTCGAAAATCATCTGTGTCTCGGGCGATTTCTCGTTTTTCGAACAAGTCGTACACCTGCGCCACCTTCTCCGGCAGCCGGTAGACCCGATCTCCTCCCCCAGCCGTATGCACCCCTAACATCTCCCGCGTCGCATACAACACGTCCCCATCTTCATTGTACAAATGCACCCCAGCATAGCGCGCTATTCCCCTCAGCACCCCGGCCGGCAGGTTCGGCGCGGCACAGTAGATCGATTTCCAGTCCGCATATTCCTTCACCCCCAACCCCGGCAGGCAGCGCCCTTCCGAGTAGACCACATTCCCCAGCACTCGCGCTTCCTCATCTTCCAGGTGGAATACCGGCCCTAACAGACTGTTCGTCCCCCAAAACAGGTCCTGTCTTAACCCTTGGGTGATCGGGTGACTGAAATCAATCAGGTTCATCTGCGGCCCCCACGGATGATCCCCTTTCCCAAAATGGAACCCGGTCAGCTCTCTCATGTACTCCAAACTCATCCCCGGCTCTTCCGCTGCTGCGGTCCTGTCGCTTCCCCTGCTCTTGAGGTACCCGGGGGCATAGATCCATAACGCCACCCGCCCATCACGCCGGAGTTCCGCTTCTAATTTCGCTCGCCTCTTTTCGTCCAGGTGGAAGGCATTCAGAAAAATGTACAGCTTGTAGGGCTTCATCCGCCCTTCGACCAGGTCGTTCAGCAAGTAGGTGTCGTACGGCGCTCCCAGCCGGGGTAAGCCCCACAACCGCTGCTGGAAGATCAACGGCAAATCCAGGTCGTTGCGTAGCCATTCATAGTAAAAACTCTCGTCATCCAGCAGCACCGCAATTTCTGCCTGAGGGCTGCGATCCATCTCCAGCGCCAGTTCCCCGATCTCTGCAAAACGCTTGATCAACGGCCTGAAGGCAGGCTCTTGTGCCAGGTCGACATGCGGCGATTCCGGACCGCCACCTCCCAACCACCAGATGCCGTGCCCATGGGTCACCACGTACGAAAAGTTTCGCTTCAATACCGCTTCACTCTCGCCTAGCGTATTCACTTTGCCAAAACTTGAGCCAGCATGGCGGCTGAGATGCGTGCGGGTGTCATCCTCAAATATATACAGCTTATTGTGGATCTTTACCGATCCCATTGGCAGCATCCCGGGACCCTCACCTCCGATCCCACGGAATCCATAGCTGTAAGGACTGACCAGGAAATCAACATTGGTAGATTCCAATACCTTACCTAATCCGAGATGGCCGCTGCGCTGGTAGGTTGAATACAGCGAATCGACTCCCTCGGCAAAAAAGCCAGCATTCCAGGCCAGCTCGAGCAAATAGCCATAGAACGCACCAGCAAGGGCTTTCCCCCCAGTCGCTTCTTTGACAACCCCACAGAAATCGTCAATCAGGTCGGCGCATAATTCTGCCAGGCACTGGTAATAATCAATTACAGCCTGCTCTTTTTCGGGATTTCGGAATGTATATTCCGTTGTCGTCAATTGAGCCTTTGCAGACGGCACTTCAACCTTTTCAAAAGTGATATAAGGGTCGCTCCAACTTTTTTGCAAGCTATTATTGTTATGGTACTTAGTTGCCAACCATCCTCTGAAATGCACCGCCATCGGCTGGGAAAAGTCGCCGCAAACTAACCGCATCGCACTGGCGGCTTTTACCCATTCTCCGGTATGCCCAGCGCCTGTCTGATAAGCGAGGATCCTGTCCCCAAGACCAATCTTCTGTAGGTAACCGATCAGGGCCTTAAGATAATCTTTAGCCTGCTGGCGCCATACCTTGGAAGCAAATGATTGGCATAATTTCTGACCGTCCGAGGCAATCTCGCATTCTTCAGGAAATCTTTTTTGCCACCATTCCGGCATTTCAAGATGAACGCGCAAATGAAATCTGGCATCGGGATCGATCGCAATGATTTGTTCAAATCTTGCATTCAAATGTTCAAAATCATAATCTCCCTGGTGGTCTTTACCTGGTCCGCGCCAATCAGGCGGTGTCCCACTTGTGCCCATATCGAACGTAAACAGGTGGACATCCGCTTCAGCATAATACCGGGCGCAGTCTTTGAGAGGATATCCAATTTGAGTCGGCGGACTCCCCCACAACAATGCATCGAAGATGGGCTTACCGTTTAGAAACACAGTCGGTGTCCCGTGAAAATTTCTCATTTCAGCTGCCATTTAATACTCCTGGAATTAAGTGGGCCTTGTTTTTCCCCAACGAAGCCCCATATTTTGCTCACCTGGATCAAGCCTCAATAAAATTCGAAACCTGGATAGGCTTTTTAGGGTCTATAGGGATTCGAAAGGTTTTTACTTTCCAGGGCGTCAGGTCCGCATCGATCTCACGTTGGATGAACGGCATAGTGATATGAACTGTTGTCTGTTCACCAGCCGTTTCTCGGACTCTCAGAATGAGGTCATCGCCATCTTCAGCCATCTTTAACGCGCATATCACCACATTCTTCCCGGTGACCGATAGAAATCCTTGCGCTGCAGGAAAATCTCCGGCGTGGATACTTTCGGTAAGTGCTACTGGTGGCATATTCAAAAACTCTGCCAGGTGGACCGCCTCGGAATCTTGCCCGGACCCTGCATGAGGATAGATCAGATAAGTAAAATCCTGCCTGCCCTGGTCCATGAATTCGTATTCTTTTGATTCATTCAGTTTTTGGGGGGTATGGTGGGCGTATACCGGGCTGCGTAAAACCGTCATGCGCATTTCCGATGCGAGCACGTCGAAGCTATACTTGCAGTCATTGATGATGCTCAATCCGAATAGATCGCCATCCATTTCTCCGGTAACGTCAAACCAACGCTGACCAGGCACTTCTCTTCCATCCGCTGGTCTTTCGATAACGCCATATGGGATTTCATAAGTAGCCACAGGATTTTGGACTTTTACCGGGAATGCCATTTTTAACAACTGCAGCTGTTCGTGCCAATCCACCTTAACCCGTACCTCGACCCAAGGTAAATCTTTGTATACGATAAAATCCTGGTCAAGTTTCGAATTCTCATAAGTCGACGAAGCGCGGACGATAATCCTCTCCGGCCCATTTTCGATGACTTTGACTCTGGCCATGCTGAAACGCCCGCAGTTATTCCGGTAGGCAGTCAAGCCATGCGACCAGGTGTCGCTCGGGTCGTCCAGCACAATTCCAACGCAGGCATGTCCGGAAAAGACCTCATGCCCTGTCTTTTTATCGATCCATTGTTTCACGTCTCCCAGACGACTGTCGATGACAAGACGAAAACAGGCATTTTCAATGGCAATATCATTCTTCCCATCTGCCTGAGTATCGTACCCATTGACAACGTCAAAGGGGAGGGCGTCGAAAGCAAGTGTTATTTCATGCTCAGCTTCATCGCTCGTACCACCATTTAGAAAATAGACCCGATAACCACAGGCTGGCACTTCTGCCAGGAAGCAAATCCGCTTACGCCATCCTGGTGGAACGGTCGCCGATATCGGACCTTCTTGCCAGGTGACCATTTTTCCCAACTCATCGGTGAGGGCGAGAGGTTGATTGCCCAAATGCCAGGTCATGAGCTCATGTTCAACCGGCATGGTCATTTCAAAGCTGTGGGGGTTGAAGACGACGATGGCGGTTTCCCCTCCGCGGGTATCGATTCGACCACCCAGACGTTGCAAAGCACCATTTTCCATCGAAGAAGCTGCATATAAAGCAAATCCAAAGGCATCTCGGGAGTCAGTATAAGCTTCTTTGATACTCGAACCGGCCAGGATATCGTGGAATTGATTGAAAAGAACCATTTGCCAGGCCCGGGTGAATTCATCTTTGGGATAGGCCGTCCCTAAAAGGGAATGACTGATGGTCGTCCAACGTTCAGCTCTGATTAACTCGTGCTCTGCTTTCCGGTTCCACTTTTTAACTCCAGAATGGGCTGCATAACAACCGACGGCATGCATTTGCAGCTCTCCCCGGTAAACTGGTAAACTGGCGCCATCGTCTCCGGGTAAATTTTGGATCAAATTCTTAAAATACTGGTCGGGGGAGCTAAATAAGAGCCGGGGCAGCGATTTATCCTTTTGCATCTCGATGATGCTGCGGATGTTCATGATCGTTGGTCCCCCGCCATGGTCACCGACGCCGAAGAAAAACATTTCATCTCTGACATTTTCATCGAAATAGGAAGATATCTTTCTGACCGATTCGGGAGTTAAATCCTCGGGGCCCGAGCCATAAGCGGAGAGCAAACGGTAAGCTAGTATCCGGTTGCCATCAGGGCTCTCCCACCAGAAGGGGCCATTGGGACATTGCGAATTTTCAATGTTATTTGGACGCATGAAAACGTAGTACTTAAATCCGCCTTCGCTTAATAGCTGTGGCAGCATACCATGATGGCCAAACGAATCGACACAATAACCACTCAAACACGATTTTCCGAATTTTTGGAAGAAATAGCGCTGCCCGTACAGGCTTTGGCGAGCAAATGATTCTCCTCCGGGGATGTTGCAATCCGGTTCCATCCACCACCCATTCACAACCGCCCAACGGCCTTCTTTCACTCTTCGGGTTATTTCGGCAAACATTTGCGGATCCGATTCTTCGATCCATTGGTAAATCGCCGCCTGGCTGGCTGTGAAAACAAAATCAGGAAATTCGTTCATGCGGTCGAGAGCAGAACGGAACGTCGCCCGGGTCTCCTGATATCCTTCTTGCCAGCGCCATAACCACACGGGATCAATATGCGCATTTCCAACAAAATGGATATAATTAGGAGAATATTTATTGGTTTTAGCTTTTGTATCCATATTTACTGTGGGATAAGAATAGTTTTACTCGGGTAGACTACACGAGTAGATTAAAAAATTATAGCATTTTCTGCCTGCATTTGTCAAGTTTTTCATGTTTGATGCCGTTAACCGAAATAACAGCGGGTTTCTCCAAAGCTAACATATTCTCGATCTGTATAGCCTTACAAACAGGTGAGCAGGTTTAATATTCCGGTTTCTACCCCTCAATATTTCAATCGTATTGTCATTCAAATAGGTAAATTTAGACATGATTTAGCTTGACAAGACGGGTTGCACATGATAATATAGTATTAATCTACACGAGTAGACTACCCGTATGTCTTCTAACAAAGATCCGGAGTGACCTATGACAGTTACACGTGACGATGTTGCGAAGCTGGCCGGGGTGTCACCAGCTACCGTATCGTATGTCATGAACAAAGGACCGCGGCCCGTTTCTACAGAAACAAGGCAGCGTGTCGAGTTGGCAATTGAACAACTGGGTTACCATCCAAACACCATCGCTCGCAGCCTGAAAACAAAAAAAACGTATACGATTGGCATTATTGTTTCTGACATCCAGAACCCAACCCTTGCGTCAATCGAAAAATCGATCGAGGATCTTCTTTTTCAGCAGAATTACAGCCTGACCATCTGTAATAGTGATGAATCGCCAGAACGAGAAAAATTGTGGTTGGATATTTTACGGGAAAGAAGGGTCGATGGTATCATCTTGCTCCCAACCGGGGCAAACCGGTCCCAACTCTTTACCACAGTCGAAGTTGGGATGCCAATGGTTCTGCTCGACCGGCAGATTGATGGCCTGCAAGCCGATTTAGTCATTTTTGATAACGAATATGCAGCATATGATGCTGTTCGTCATCTGGTAGCTTTAGGACACACTTACATTGGCATGCTAAATTTACCAGCAACCCTAACACCCGGGCAGGATCGTTTGCGCGGGTTCGAAAGAGCACTCATGGATAGCGGCCTGCCCATTTATCCACAATTGATTAAGGAAGATTCCTTCAAGGCCCAAAACAGCCCCAACCTGGTCGCCTCCTTGTTAGACGCCAATCCTAGACCGACTGCCTTGTTCGCTTCCAGCAACCGGTTGGCTCAAGGTGTACTTGAGCAGATAAAAACACGCGGAATGAGCCTCCCAGACGATCTTGCACTTGTTGTCTTCGACGACGTCCCTTACTATTCATTCATGACTCCATCGATTTCGGCAATTTCAGCCGATCCCAAAGAGTTCGGCATTAAAGCCGTCCAATTCCTGATTGAGAGAATAGGCGGGCAACAAACCGGTCCCGCGAGAACCTATTTAGTTCGCTGTCATCTAAATATCAGAGAATCGACAACAGGGATCAAGACCACAATCCGCCAGAATTGACCGGCGTACTTTTCGCTTTGTTACCTCAACTTCAAATTAACAAGAATCCCTGGCAAATATGGGGGACTCAAATGGCTCATCTTTTCTGGATAAATGTGTCATAGCTTTTCGATTGGCTCTTTTTGGAAAATTTTTAAACAATAGATCTGAAACAAAAACTAAATCTTAGGAGGGATTTTATGAATCTTGATAAGGTTAAAGGTAGGGATCGTCGGCCTGGGCCTGGTCTCATCTTCACATTTCAAGGGTTATGCCAGCCACCCGAATGCAGAAGTAATCGCAGTATGCGATATGGATCCATCCAGAGCTCTAGAGTTTGCCAATTCGCATGGAATAGGGGAGCATTTTTCCAGTTATGAAGACATGCTCGAAAATGCGGATATTAATGCAGTGGACATCGCCACACCGACGTACCTCCACATTCCAATGACGATGCAGGCGTTAGCTGCCGGCAAACACGTCCATTGCGAAAAGCCATTTTGCCGCAGCACAGGTGAGGGCATCGAAGCCTGGCAAACAGCCAGGAAAGCTGGATTAACGCTGCTGGTTGGTGAAACATACGTTTTTATCAAGTCCCACATTCAAACCCGCCAATTGATCGATGCTGGTGAGATCGGCCGCCCGCTTCAAATCCGACAAAGACACGGCGCGTGGATTGAGAAAAAAGTTGCCTCTGTTTATACTGGTCCCGCGGACCGTAACTGGCGCATTGATCCGCAGAAATCAGGTGGCGGAGAATTTCCATGGATCTACGATCATACCGGACATTTCTTCGCTACAGCCGAATATTTTATGCCGGGGCGAAAAATTGAAGAAATATATGCACTGAAAGCGACGACTCATGGAATGATTAAGAACGGCGCCGGTCACGACCCCTACACCACAGCGACGGTTGACACACCCATCATCACCTGGAAATATGACGATGCTGACTGCCAGGGGGTATGGATGCGGGCAGAACGATTAAATGGCAAATACGACTATATGCGCGGCTTCAGCACTACTATCATCGGCGAACATGGAATGATCGAGGTTCTAGGCGAAGGGGGACATAATTTACTATGGGACGGTCATCAGCAGCATTTGATCCTCCATCGTGAAGGGCGCGATCCTGTTTGTTTCCGTTTCGACGAAGGTGGAGACGATGTCTGGCAATCAGACATCTCTTATTACAGCCAGGGCCACATAAATCAGGTCCATCATTTTATCGATTGCGCCATCCACGGGAAAGAACCGCGATATTCAGGTGAAGATGGCGTTCATGCGGTACAATGTACGCTGGCTGCGATCCTGTCTGCCAGAGAAGGTCGGCCTGTCAAGGTCAATGAAATTCAGGAAGACTTCAAAGCATATTCATAATCCATTCAAAATTCTGATCGAGAGGTTTTTTCCATGAAATCAGCAATGCTCGTTTGGGGAGGCTGGGAAGGCCATGAACCCAAGCAATGTGTAGATATTTTCGCCCCTCTACTGCAAGCAGATGGGTACCAGGTCGAAGTTTATGACACGCTAGACATCTATCTGGACCGGCCAAAAATGATGTCCTTTGACTTAATTTCACAAGTTTGGACCATGGGTACTATTACAGACGATCAACTCAATGGCCTCCTTGAAACCATCAAAAGCGGGGTTGGTTTTGGTGGGTGGCATGGCGGCGCAGGCGATTCCTTCCGTAACCGTACCGATTACCAATTCATGGTTGGAGGTCAATGGGTCGCCCATCCCGGAGGTGTGATTGACTACACTGTTAATGTTTCCAACCACGATGATCCGATCACTGCCGGGCTTGCTGATTTCAAGATGCATTCCGAACAGTATTATATGCACGTCGATCCCGGCAATGAGGTACTGGCTACAACAACCTTTGGCGGAGAGCACGCTGCCTGGATCGAAGGTACTGTTATGCCGGTCGCTTGGAAGCGTACGTGGGGAAAAGGCAAGATATTTTACACTTCGGTCGGTCACGTCGCCAGTGACTTTAACACACCTGAAGCCCGTGAAATCGTCCGCCGCGGACTGGAGTGGGCCACTCGTTAATTCAATTCATATAGAGGAAAAATGATTGACAATCGAACCAAAATTGGAATTATCGGCTGTGGCAATATCAGCGGTATCTATTTCGAAGTCACTCGTACCTTTGACATTCTGGAGGTAGCCGCCTGCGCCGATCTGGTTATGGATCGAGCCAGGCAAAAAGCTGCCCAATATCAAGTCCCGACCGCTTGCAGCGTTGAAGAATTGTTAGCTGATCCGGAGATAAAAATCGTCGTTAACCTTACGACACCCGGTTCTCACTCTCAGGTTGCTTTGCAAGCTCTGGAAGCTGGAAAATCAGTCTACAACGAAAAACCTCTCACGATCAACCGCGATGACGCCCAGAAGCTTCTCAAGATTGCCGATGAGAAAGGGCTGCGGGTTGGTTGCGCTCCGGACACCTTTCTTGGAGCAGGATTACAGACGTGCCGCAAACTGATCGACGAAGGAGTGATTGGTGAACCGGTCGCAGCGACTGCTTTCATGACGTGTCACGGGCATGAAAGCTGGCATCCTGACCCGGAGTTTTATTACCAAAAAGGCGGTGGCCCAATGTTTGACATGGGCCCGTATTACCTAACAGCTTTGGTCAGCCTGTTAGGTCCGGTAAAGTCAGTTGCCGGTTCGGCCCGGATCACCTATCCCGAGCGGACGATCACGAGCAAACCCAAATATGGCAAAAAAATTACCGTAGAAGTGCCCACCCACGTAGCTGGCCTGATGAATTTTGCAAATGGAGCAGTCGGAACGATTATCACCAGTTTCGACGTGTGGAAGGCTAACCTGCCCTGGATTGAAATCTACGGAAGTGAAGGGTCGCTTGTGGTTCCTGACCCTAATGGCTTCGGCGGTTCGGTCAAAGTGTGGCAACCTGGTGATACGCAATGGGAGGAAATCCCATTGATTCCATGGCGTTCAGAGAATAGCCGCGGCCTGGGTGTAGCTGATATGGCTCATGCGATCCGGTCAAAGCGCCTGCACCGGGCAAATGGGAAAATGGGGTATCACGTACTCGATATTATGCATGCTTTTCACGATGCTTCCGACCAAGGAAGGGTGATCGAATTGGAAAGCACCTGCGAGCGACCGGCAGCGATCCCGGCAGGTCAGGCACACAATATTCTGGACGATTGATTTATTGATATTCTTATCATTAATCATAAGAGTGGATCTGAAGGCATACCGACAGATCCACTCTTTTTTTAAAGGAGTGAAATTAAATCATAGGTATTCAGTTTTGGCATTCAAGCCAGGTCCCTTTGAATCAGTTCTGCTGCCATTCCATTGTCCATCGGTTTGGCGAACAAATAACCTTGCACATATTTACATGCCAAGGATTTTAACTGCCTCAATTGGTCCTGAGTCTCAACGCCTTCAGCGATAGTATCCATACCCAAATCGTTTGCCATTAATATCATCGCCCTAATAATGTCCGTTCCTTTTTTACCTTTCCGCATTTCGTTCACAAAAGTCCGGTCTATTTTGATCGTATGAATCGGGAAATGCTGCAAATAACCCAGAGATGAATACCCTGTGCCAAAATCATCGATCTGAAGCTGAACACCAATGGCGCTTAATTCTCTGAATACATCGTTGGCGATCAACGAATTTTCAATTAAAGATGTCTCAGTGATTTCCAGTTTCAAATCAGAGGGATTCAAGCCTGTTTGATTGATCACACCCTTAACCAGGCCAACGAAATTGGGTTGGGTAAATTGTTTTCCTGAAATATTGACATTGATCACGAGTGATTGGCCAGACGGAATGGCATCCTTCCACTTCTTCATCTGAGTGCATGCTTCATATAGAACCCACTCGCCGATAGATTGAATTAATCCCGATTCCTCTGCAACAGGAACAAAATCTGCGGGCATAATTAACCCATTGCTAGGGTGGTTCCAGCGAATTAATGCTTCAAATCCTGTCAATTTATTTGACTCCACCGTGATGATCGGCTGATAATGGAGTTCAAATTCTTGGTTCTCCAGGGCATAGCGAAGTTCGTTTTCTAATTCCAAGCGCCTGATTGCCTGGGTACGCAAGTTAGTATTGAATATTTCAAAACGAGCCTTACCGGTTGCTTTAGCCCGATACATGGCAATATCGGCATCACGAAGAACTTCTTCAGGAAAATTATAGTTCGCCACGCTTGAGACAATTCCAATACTGCCCGAAATATGGACCTCGTGGTTTAGGATGACGAAGGTGGATTTTAATTCGTTCAAAATGCGGTTGGCGACAAGTGTGACCTCACCTTCTGCTAATATATTCTCGAGTAAAAATACAAATTCATCTCCACCTAATCTAGCGATGGTATCGCTCGTGCGAAGTCTTAATTTCAACTGGCACGCAATCGCAACCAACAACTGATCCCCAACTGTATGGCCCAGGCTGTCATTAACCACTTTAAACTGGTCCAGATCGAGGAAAAGTACCGAAAACAAATAATCCGGACGGCGTTTAGTATATTCAATTGCCTGACCTAACCGGTCCATAAATAAAACTCTATTAGGTAAACCGGTCAGACCATCGTGTAATGCATCAAAAGATAAACGCTCTTCAGCCCGTTTTCTTTCTGAAATCTCGACAGTCAATTCCTGGTTGGTTTTTTCCAATTCGGATTTTTGGGTCTGTACCTGAACCAGCGCCAGGTTCAATTGACTATTGAGGGCGTCATTTTCCCGGAAAGATAAAACCTGTCTGAGTATAACCATGGCGATTACTAATCCGACTCCGATGACCAGAAAGACACGGTCAATATATAGCTCTGAAAAATAACCAAGGGAGATTAGCCAAAATGCCAGAATTACCCAGACGTACGGCATGTGTGTTATCGCTGCCTGAAACTTGGATCGATCCTTGGGGACGGTTCCGGTTTCTTCGATTTTTACTTGAGCTGTTGTTGCCTGTAATATTCCTGCCAAACCTGTTAGCAAGTACGCTGCGAACCAGCCAATATCCAGTAGATCTCCACTCACATACATGCCGTTCATCGATTGGTAGCTGAAAATTGTATCGGTAATAACCATGACAATCATCGTCGCGACCAATAAGTAAAGTACTCCTCGGTGAAAAACCTTCTGCTTTCGATAAAGTAACATGAGGAGGGCCCAGGTCAATAAAATATCGCCGATTGGATATGCCAGGGATAACAGCTGTGCCAGCATCGTATCTCCGGCTTCAGATATTGCGATCGGCCTTATCAAAAAATTCCAGAATAATAATCCGGAGGTTATCATAATCACGCCCATATCCAGGCCCGACTTCACCCGCTCGGTGAGGCTCGATTTTCTGGAGGGGAGTAAGAGTATTCCAACCATGAATGCAGGATAATAGAAAAGGTAGAACACATCAGCAATCGATGGGAAAGGCGTTTGCGCCAGTACCGTTTCGAGAAACCCCCAAACTGAATCGGCAACCGTGTATGATAGTTGAGCGATTGCTAAAATCACCCAAACCCAGAACATCCGCATTGAAAATACCGAGGACCGTTTTGCCGCCGTAAATAATGCCCCTACTACCAGAATATTGGCAGCCGGAAACAGAATATCGGTTATCACCATCCGTAAATTCTCGTCTTGAACGAAAATGATGATCGTAATCGTGATGAGAAGTAAAACAAGCGCACCACCGGATGCTACATAGAAACGAAATAACGGCGTTTTCTTAATCGTTGCAAGCATGATGATCCTCAGGAGAAAATGATTAGTTATTAAATAATAAAAATAAATTCTGGAGCATTCAAAACTTTTTGTAATTTACGTCGTGTTTACGTGCAATAAATACACCAAATGATGGTTTTTAGGTTTATTTTAAATTTTGGTGAAGGTAAAATGGCGTTAATCGTCTGGATTACCCTGATTCAATCGTCCGTTACGATAAGCATCATACACAGCCATCAAACAGCCAACATCCATCAGCGAGTAACCCAATTTGGCCGGCAGAATCCGGCAGGCTCGCGCAGTTATCTCAAGCGCTTCTTGAGCAACGACTTCCCGGGCTGGGTCGAGAACCAAATCGCCCAGCACAACACCTAAAGTACCGATAACAATCACATCCGGATTCAGGATATCCACTAAAGCGGCCAAGCCTTTACCCAGCCAGCGCCCCACTTCGGTGATGAGTGCAATGGCAGTTCCATCTCCGGCTAATGCTTGTTGAACAATATCGCGGGTCGTCGTACGCTCATTCCACCGCTCAGGGAAGCGCACCTGAGCCAGCTTGAGTATCCCTGCCCCGCTGCAAAACCCTTCCCAGGAACCCGCTTTGCCATACTCCACAGGTCCGTCGTCTGCCATCCTGACATGCCCAACCTCTCCAGCAGCGTCCGACGATCCATGGAAAATGGCTCCGTTTACAATCAAGCCGGCTCCCAGGCCGGTCCCCATGGTCAAAAAAACCATGTTCCGGGTACCTTTGCCGGCGCCAAAATAGTATTCAGCCAAAGCGCCGGCATTTCCATCGTGTTCGACGTACACGGGTAAATTAAATATTGAGCTCAGATGAGGTTTTAGTGCAGCCTGGCCCCAATTCTTAAGGTGCGGGGGGGAATACAAGATGCCCCGGTCGATATTCAACGGTCCCCCAACTGCAACACTGATTGCTTGCGGAGGCAGGTGACCTTCCTCACGGCAGTTTGCGAGGAATTTGGTGATATTCCCAGCAATTTGATCCATTGCACGGTCGAATGGGTCTTGCACCGGTGTCAAAAATTCGCTTCGGTGAAGGATCTTTGCCTGAAGAGTTCCAAGTACCAGGGCTGTCTTTGTTCCCCCAATATCGATACCCAGGATATTTCTCTCATTTGAAACCATCGTCAGTTCCTCGAACCGCACATGATATCTAAAAGCTCGGAAAAATGAGTGAAATCAGGGACGATCAAATCCACACCGGCTTTAGTCAAGCGGTAGATCTTATTAGAATTCCAACCAGAACGGGCAATCTCATCTGAGGCTACACCCAGGGTTACTGCACCTCTCAATTTTGCTTCCTTGATCTCGACCGGACCATCACCGGCAACCAATAACTGATTTCCCGATAATTTGTGGTCGTCGAGAATACGTTGGATGATCCGTTCTTTGCCGTTAACTTCACTCTGGTCGAGAGCTCCGTAGACTCCACCTTTAAAAAATGGTGCCATTCCGAGAACGGTTGCTTCGTTTACAACATCCTTGTGATCTGTCCCACTGGCCAGATAGAGGGTAACCCCAGCTGCCCATAGATTTTTTATCAAGTCCAATGCTCCCGCCATCATCATATCGGCCGGTTTGACCTGGCCCTGGTGTACGGCTTCGATCCGTTCATTAACCCGTACCATCAACCGGTTTAAATATACCGCTTTATACTCAAATGCAGTCAGCGGATGAGGAACCAGACCATGCCTCTTGACAGCCTCTGCCAGCCAGTCCATCTGACGGATGGTGAGGATACCTGTTGAACGGTCGATATAATCGCGAACCTCTGCTTCGATCTCTGCTGATACTGGCTGCTGTCCGCCAATCGATTCGATCATCATCGGCAGCATGACATCTTCCCAGCCCTGACGCATGACCGAAATCGTCCCATCGAAATCGAACAGGGCATGTTGGATATTACCCAGGCGAGAGCTAATATCCGGGCTTAACCGGATGATCCAATCCTCGTTATGATCATTCATCGGACAACTTATCGTATTGGGCTAAGATCTCGACCCGCGTAGCAGTTCCGGTGACACCCAACTTCTGGATGGTAACGGCAGTCGCCAGCGTCGCCAGGCTGGCAGCTTCCTCTGGGGTAGCCCCGCCAACCAGGCCTGCCGTCAGGCTGGCCAGGAAGGTATCCCCGGCGCCAACGGTATCAATCGGTGGAGGTACGTGCACAGCCTGGACCAGTTTTACATTTCCCTGGGCGCATACCAGGCAGCCACGGTGGCCCAGGGTGATATACACAGGCCGGTTGCTGGTCCTGCTCCATTCAATACCAGCCTTCCCAAGTTCATCCACGCTGATCTGCCCAATATCGCGCCCGGGGTAAAAACCCCACCCAGCTTCGATATCGTTGGGTTTGATGACCATTGCATTGAAATTCGAAATTCGCTCCCGCGAATCCACGATGAATAGCATATTGGGGTTCTCTGCCGCCAATTTATTTAAGGCCCTGGTTATCTCGGTGGTAACTATTCCAACCGCCTGGTAATCCGCAATCACCAGGGCATCCAATTCTGGCAAACGGCTCCGAAGCCTGGCTATAACGCTGCCTTCAGCTTCGGGGGTTAGTGGTTGGGTATTGATAAAGTCCAGGCGGGCATCTTCCTGCTGGCTGTTGTTCCCGACCAACATCACTTTGCCATAAAATGGGGTATTCCAACCTGCCTGGGTGATGATATCATCCAGGCGGATCCCAGCTTTTTTAATACCTGGCGGAAGAGGTCGCCGCGCCAATCTGGTCCAAAAACCGTGAAAGCAAAAACACTTTCAGGCTTCAGGTCAGCCAGATTCCAGGCCACGTTTGCAGCCCCACCCGGCGTATACGATTCGCGATACACAGGTCTCGGAAACAAAGGAGTTTCTCGAGATAATTGAGAACGGGTCATATCGGCAAACCAATATCCATCCATGGTGAAGTCGCCGATAACCCCAATCCGGCGCGTCGAAAAGGATTCGAGCAACGACATGATCCGCTGGCGTGAGATCTCAAGTTCCATTTTTAGCCTTTGAAGAAATGAGTTTCGAGCATTTCACACAAGATATGATAAATCTGGATGTGCCACTGCTGCACAGCGGCAGTCATTTTTTCAGGAGCGCGGATAACCACGTCAGCAACTTCTGCTAGCTTTCCGCCGCCACTTCCGGTCAACCCGATGACCGTCAGCCCAAGCGCCCGGGCAGTTATAGCCGCATAATACACATTTGAGGCATTTCCGCTGGTGCTGATCCCCAAAAAGACATCGCCTGGATGGGCCAGAGCGTATAGTTCTTGCGCTATTCCAATGTGGGCAAATGGAACGTCATTATCGATAGCGCTGCTTAAACTCGGATTGATCCCCAGGGGAATCGTCGCCAGGCCAGATTGCAGGTATTTAGCTAATTCTTCACCTCCAGAATATTTTGCCAGCCTCTGTGCGTGACCGGGTGGAACCGGCCGTTCTAAGAGGTATGCTTTATCCAATTCCCCGCTGATGTGGAGTGAATCGGCCATGCTTCCGCCGTTACCGGCGATGAACAACCTTCCCCCGGTGGTAAAGCTGCGCTGCAATTCGATGAAAGCTGCTTCCAGATTGGCGCTTATCCCGGCGACCTGGGGATTCTTTTCCACTGACCTGGATAATACTTCATCCGCTGAGGGCGATAATTGAGCCAGGTATGGTTCTTGACCTCCCAATTGGATACCATTTTCATGCTCGGATGGTTGGACAGGTTCAAACCTCTCACCTCTTTCCATTTCTTTGAGGATTAAATGATGCAGGTTGGGGATGGTCACGTTGTGGTCGCCGCTGATGTGATAACCGCGCCCACCTAAGGACACCGGCCGGTTGACGATATTCTTTCTGGGCCGGTAATAATAATCGGTGACGTCGTCGCCTATCGGGGCGCGGTAATCTACCAAGGGTATCAGGTCAAAATTCGCAGTCGTAAAAACCTTGACCGTATAACCCAGATTTCGAACGATTGACAGAGCTTTCAAAAACACTTCGGGGCCAAGCACAGACGAACCGAAATTGCAGAAAACCCCGCCTTCCAACTCACTGATTGAAGCGGTATACACTTTAAAATCCTGGCCGCTGCCCCAACCGATGGCGGCAAAATCAGCTTCAGGATGTTGGTGAATAATGTCGGTTCCAATTGCGACGTGAACGGTGTAAGGGATCTTCAAGCGGTAGGCATTGTATAAAAGGCTGTATTGCTTGAATTCAAAAGCTTCGTACGTGGCGATTAACCGCCCGAGGGCTTCTCCTATCCCCAACCCGTCTCTTGCCCCAGCTCTAATTGCCCGGTTCATCATTGCACCAGTTTCTTCAGCCATACCAAATGAGCCATCTTCCAGGCTTCGAGCCACGTCTTCGCTGGTTTGACCTTTTAGGGCAATCTCAAAATCATGGATCGTTGTCGCTCCGTTACTCGCCAGGTGAGTAATGATCCCTTTTTCCATCAAATCAATCAAGACCGGAGATAGTCCCCGTTTTACCACGTGACCGCCAATCATCCACACCACGGGGCGGCCGTGCTTACGTGCTGCAGCAATCCGACCGGCGACTTCATTGAGCTCTGGATTATCAAAAGGCGGAGCTTCCTTGTCGGGGGAAATGAGGTTTTCCAAGGCTACCTTGCTTGCACGTTGCGGCAGTGGATATGTTCTTATTTTTGACAAATCAATTGCTCGATAGGGCATTTGTACCTCCATGCCGGCTTGTTTTTCTTTTTTTTATTCGATTGTATGGAAAAAGCAAGCCTCATTTTACCAAAGAAATCAGGCTACTTTTTCCCATTCAGTCATCAAAGTATCCAACCTGGCCTGTGCTTGAGCAAGCTCAAGGCTAATTTCTTGAATTCGAGAAGAAGACTGCCTGCTCCCAGCTTTTTGCAGCTCGATTGACATGTGCTGGATCGATACTTCCTGGTTGCGGATGCGTTCCTCGAGCAAAGCCAGTGTTTGTGCCTTCTGACGTGATTCTTTTCCGTTGACTTGAAATAAGGATCGCGCCGGGAAGATCGCCTGGCGGGTTGCAACTTTTTTATGGTTTTCCAGGTGGACAGCCCCGGCCGCCCCCTTAAGAACGAATTCGTGGTAACTGCCATTGAAAACAGTTAGCTTCTTATCGTGCAGACTCCAAATCGAGGTGGCAAGTTTATCTACAAGAAAACGATCATGTGAAACCAGCAAAATTGATCCATCGAAAGATTCCAGAACCTCTTGTAAGGCTTCACGACCAGCAATATCAAGGTGGTTGGTGGGCTCATCTAGCAGCAGGAAATTCGCGCCATCCAATGCCATGATAGCCAACACCAGGCGAGCTCGTTCACCCCCACTCAGTACGCGGACCGGTTTGAAAACATCTTCGCCAATAAACAGATATTTTGCCAGATAGCTACGAGCATCCTGGGCTGGCATCGGTTTTGATCCGACCAATTCTTCGATAACACTATTATCTTGATTTAAGGAATCTTGAGCCTGCGCAAAATACCCAATTTTTACACCGGCTCCCAAATGGAATATACCTTCAACAGGATCGAGCTGGTTTAAAAGTACTTTGAGGAACGTCGTTTTGCCGCTTCCATTAGGACCGATAAGGGCTGCACATTCTCCGCGGCGCAGCTCGAGGTTGCTGGCTTTGAAGAGTGTATTGCGCGGGTAGCCGATCACCACCTTCTCCGACCGGAGAACCATCGTCCCGCTGGCGCGATCAGCTGAAAGCTTGACTCGGATTCTCGGGGGCCGGTGCAATGCCGGTGTCAGGCTGTTGACCTTGCGCGTGGCTTCAAAGACATCTAACGGGCGGTCGGAAGACAGTTTCATTTCCGACCATTTCTTTCCTCCCCGCAGCGCCATGATGCCGTAGTGATCGACAACCGCCAGGTCGCGCGAAAGTCGTTTAAGTAAACCAAGTGCCCTGGCATGTGTGCTGGCCCTCACCCAATTACGCTGGATAAAATCAACCTCTTTCAGCATTCGGTTTTTCTCTTCTTCGAAAACCCTTTCATAATAATCCCAGCGTTCCTGCCTTTGCAGCAAGTAAGCGCTGTAATTACCTCGAAAAACCTCGAGGCCCTGATAGCTCATTTCCCAGATTGTATTAACGGTATTATCCAAAAAATAACGATCGTGGCTGATGATTATAAAAGCGCCGTCGTAATCCTTAAGAGTCCTCTCCAGCCATCCAACAGCTTCGATATCCAGATGGTTAGTAGGCTCGTCCATCACCAACAGGTCAGGTTTTTCAAGTAATAAGCGACCCAGCAATACCCTTGTTTTTTGCCCACCACTCAAGTGGTTTAAAGGTGTATTCCAATGCTTTCTTCCTAAATTCAATCCTTCCAATGTTTGTTGAATGCGTAAATCAAAATCATATCCGCCAGTTTTCTCAAACTGTTCCTGTAATTCGCCATACTCCTCGAGAAGTTTATCGGCATAACGCCCTGAGGCCATTTTCTGTTCGAGTTCATGCAAATGCCTTTGTTGTTGTGAAAGGTCGCTAAACACGGACAACATCTCTTCGTAGACCGAGTTGGTTCGATCTGAAAAGGCTTCAACGGCTTCCTGGCGTAAATAACCCAGCTTAATTCCACGAGCCAAACGCACTGTGCCAGCTGTCGGCTGGTTAATACCAACCAGAATCTGCAGTAATGAAGTTTTTCCGATGCCATTGAGACCGATTAAACCGATTTTGCTATCATGGGCGACGTCGCACGAAATGCCTTTGAACAGGTCAAACGCTCCAAACGAAAGACCAAGATTATTTCCAGTTAATACGGACATTGAAACCTCACAATCCAGTTAAAAAAGAGACGGCCAGGGTTTTTACCCGCAGCAATCTCTTGAGCTAACCAAAAAAAAGCCACGGGCGAGAATGCACCGTGGCCAAATTGTTATGCGTATAACTTAAAGATCAACAGGTTCATTTCGACAAGGCAACAGCCAGTCCCCCGTTCCTGGAGCAAAGCGCCAACAAAATTGCACTGCCTTTACGAAACCACATGATCTTATCCTGATTATTATAAATATCGGGCATATTTTAGCATGAAGCCCGAAGGGATGTCAAGGTTTCAACTCGTTCTTGAGTAGTTTTTCTTTACAAGCCAGATAATATTGAAAATTTTTCCAGCTTACATCGGGCGGTACGGTATGATCCACCGTCGGAATGAAACCACCTTCTCTGATTAACGGGATGAACGTCTTTATGTGAGCCTTGATCTCCTCTGGCCCTTGAGCCAACACCCGTTTATCAACCCCCCCCCAAAGGCGCAAGGATTTTCCAAACTTTTTTCTAAGCCTGATAGGATCCATATCGGAGGCTCTCTCCATAGGCCAGATGGCGTCTACGCCTGCTTCCATCATCATCGGCAAGACTGCTTCAGGATTCCCGTCTGTGTCAACGCAAATATACCTGACACCATGGGACTTATAGAAAGCGATAATGCGTTTGTACCTGGGCAGCATAAATTTGCGATAAAGCGCCGGGCTAATTAATGGTCCATTTTTCATGGAGAGGTCTTCGCTCAAGCAAATATATTCAACCGAAGTCTTTTCCAGAACCGGTTTCGAACACTCTATCAGGAAATCAGTCTGAAATTCAAGCATATCGTTGATCAGGTCAGGTTGGTCATAAAAGGCATACGAGAGCGGTTCGGTTCCCATCAACTCCCGCAGATACCAATACAGGCCCAGGGTCGTGCAGTTCTCACCAAAAACCAGGGGATGCTTTCGGTTGCGCCATCCATCCACCCTGAAAACCGACCAAAAAGGCTCATACCTTTCGGCTGCAGTCGGGTTATACCTCTTTTTTAACGCTCTCCAATCTGCCATAGTGGTGACTGGAAAACTTATATAAGTATCCATAGACATGCGATTACCGGATACAGACCCCTCCTTAAGGGCTTTTCGCACCCGCCCTATCTCATCTCGAAACGTAACAGTACGGTCATCTTCTTCGATAACTTCCGGTTCGAACAATGGCAGCATTGATGGATTGTAATGAACGAATTCCCTGGGATCGAATCCAAGACTTTCCTCGCCCTTGAACCAATCCCAATGCAAACGCGATCGATCCACACCTTCGGCCAACCAATTGTCTCGCGTCTGAGCCCACACGCCTGCTTCCCAGTTAGGGACCTGATCTACCGGTTGATATTCCATGACTGCCAAAAAGCGCTCGAGGTAATTCATTGCGGCTGTCTCCTGATAGAGAAAAAGTTGGATAGACGTTACGAGGATACGGGCAGATATTATACAACAGGTTCGTTTGACCAAGTTTATCCAAACGTACGCAGTCGTTATGAGATATACTTATTCAATCATCCAGATTACCTAATGAGGTTTTAATGGTTATTAGAATCGTTACTGACAGCACCAGCGACTTACCCGATTCTATCATACAGGAATATGGCATCACAGTCGTGCCGGTGTACATCAATATGAATGGCCTCAGTTATCTGGATGGAATCGAAATTTCTCACTCAAAATTCTACGATAATTTACCGGCGCTGCGAACTCCACCCACAACATCAGCGCCTGGAATTGGTCGTTTTGTGGAAACCTACAAACGGTTGATCGAGGATGGTGTAAATGAGATCGTATCCATCCACGCAGCTGGCGCATTAAGTAATATTTACAACGTCGCCCAAATGGCTTCCGAAGCCATGGCCCCGGTTAAAATATCTGTCGTCGATTCGGAATCAACCTCGCTGGCATTGGGTTTTCAAGCGATTATCGCCGCTAAGGCTGCCAGGGCAGGTAAATCACTGGCAGAGATAGTGGGGATGCTTGCCAATAAAATCAAGCACACTTATTTATTCGCAGCGCTCGACACGATCGAATATCTGCGGCGCAGTGGGCGGGCATCTTCAATTCAAGCTGGCCTTGGCAGTTTGTTACAGATCAAACCGGTCATTTCATTGCATAATGGCAAACTTTCTATCGATAACATCCGCACCAGTGCCCGCTCAGTCGAACACATGATTGCTATGGTGACAGATCTAAGCCCGCTTGAATATTTAGCGGTAGCGCATACCCATGCTCACCAGCGAGCGGAAGAGCTATGCCGCCAGGTGAGGCACCTTCTGCCCAAAGGGGAAGACCCGTTAATCACTGAGGCAACCCCAGCCCTCGGCACTCACGTCGGCCCGGGAGCAGTCGGCATCCTCTGCATCTCGAAATAAGTTAAATTAATCCCCCTTTCACGGGGGAATGGGGGGATGTTACTCTTCTTTCATCTTCACCAGAGCCGCGCTTTTCTCAACCTGGGATTGAGGGGCAACAAAGATTTTCTCTACCGTACCTGCAGCAGGCGCTCGCATTTCCATTTGCATTTTCATCGATTTCATTATGACCAATGCCTGCCCGTTCTGTACCCGATCGCCTTCATGAACCAGCACATCGATTACCAAACCCGGCATCGGAGCAATAATCGTATTTTCGTTTACCGCTCTGGCCATATTCGTCAACCTGCCGATTCCTTTCTCCACCCTGGCTATGACTCTCCGCCCGCGAGAAGTCATCGAGTAAACGCTTTTCCCTTCCGCACTGACTTGTATCTCACGTTTTCGATCCCCCAACCTTAACAAATATGCGCCGACTTCGTTTAATGCAATTAAATTCGCCTGGATCGGCTCACCGTTCACCAATAGTCGTTTTTCTGAAACATCGATCCGATATTCATTACGTCCAACATATACCCGGTAAATCGTCATCTCTGATAACCTCCTAAACGATCCGCTGCATCTGTTCCCGCCAGGCAGCATTTCTCCATAGGTTTCCATCTGAGTTCCGCAGCACACCATTCTTAGCTTGCGATTGGTGTGCCACGATCGCAGCGGTCAGCGCCATTTCTCTCTCTAAAGATTCTTCGTTTCCGGTTAATCCAGGTTTGAATGTATCCAGGTAGGTTGTATCGGTCCATCCGGCTTCGAAGCTGCTGCTGCTGACGATTTGGGAAATAAACTCGATATCGGTCGCCACACCACCGACTTCAAATTCACCTAGGGCGCGCTGCAGCCGGCAGATCGCATGATTGCGGTCCTTTCCCCAGGCAATTACCTTGGCGATCAGCGAATCATAGTCGGCGGTGACTGGCATACCGACAAATAGCGCTGTGTCAACGCGCACACCTGGCCCTCCTGGCAATCCTAATTGAGTGACCTCTCCAGTGGCAGGCATAAACCCTTGTTCGGGGTCTTCAGACAGGATACGCGCTTCGATCGCCCAACCTTCCATTTTCACCTGGTCCTGGGTGAAATTCAACGGCAATCCCGCAGCAAGTTGGAGTTGGGCTCTCACCAAATCAATTCCGGTTACCCATTCCGTGACCGGGTGCTCAACCTGAATACGCGGGTTCACTTCGATAAAATAATATTGTCCGGTCGAATCGAGTAGGAACTCAACTGTTCCCAGGCTGCGGTAGTTTAAAGACTTCCCCAACCGCAAAGCATGGTCGTACAACTTGAAACGCAATAGGTCGCTCAGGCCTGGGGCAGGCGCTTCTTCAATCAACTTCTGACGTCTGCGTTGGATCGAACATTCTCGTTCACCCAGGCATAGGATTTGCCCGTGCCCATCGCCAAGAATCTGCACTTCAATATGGCGGGCTTTGTTAACCAGCGGTTCAAGGTATACGGTATCATCGCCGAAAGCTGCCCGGGCTTCATTTCGTGCAGCAGATACCATAAATTCAAGTTCCTGCGGGTTGCGCGCCAGGCGGATGCCCCGCCCACCACCCCCTTGAACCGCTTTGATCAGGACCGGGAAGGTCACCTGACCGGCTAAATTTGCCGGAATCTCCCCTGGTATAGGTACATCCGGACCTGGCAAGACTGGCAGCCCAACACTCCGAGCCGCTCGGCGGGCTGCTAACTTATCACCAGTCAAGGCGATTGTTTCCGACTTGGGCCCGATAAAAATAAATCCTTCGGATTCTACAGTCTTAGCAAATGACGGGTTTTCCGACAAGAATCCATAGCCGGGATGGATGGCATCAACTTTACTTTTATGAGCGGCGGCGAGGATTGCCTCGATATTCAAATAACTGGCTGAAACGGGCGCTTGACCGATATATTGAGCTTCATCTGCATAGCGGGTGTGCAGAGCTACCTGGTCGGCGTCGGAATATACAGCGACACTCGCAAAACCCAACTCCCGGCATGTCCGTAGAATTCGGATGGCAATTTCTCCACGATTAGCTACTAATACTTTCATTAGATACTTTCTTTTCAGTGGTTACAGAGGAATATTCCCATGTTTTCGAGGCAGCGTTTCGCTGCGTTTGTCACGCAGACTCTCTAACGCCTGGATGATTTTCACCCGACTTTCTTGTGGTGATATCACGTCATCAAGGTAGCCTCTGGACGCAGCTATATACGGGTTGGCAAACTCCTGGCGGTACTGCCTGGTTCGTTCGAGGCGAGTCTGTTCAGGATCGGCTGCCCCTGCCAGCTCTTTGCGAAACATGATCTGGACCGCGCCTTCTGGTCCCATCACTGCAATCTCCGCATTGGGCCAGGCATAATTCAGGTCTCCTTGTAAATGTTTGGAGCTCATGACAATGTAAGCGCCTCCGTAGGCTTTTCGTAAAATCAAAGAAACTTTTGGGACTGTAGCCTCTGCATAGGCGAAAGCCATTTTTGCGCCATGGCGGATGATGCCGTTGTGCTCTTGTTCGGTTCCCGGCATGAATCCGGGAGTATCTACCAGGGTAAGCAATGGGATGTGAAAGCTGTCGCAGAAACGTATAAAGCGAGCTCCTTTATCCGAAGCGTTTATATCGAGCACACCGGCCAAGAAATCGGGTTGGTTTGCCACAATTCCAACTGGGTAGCCATCCATCCTGGCAAACCCAATCACCAGGTTGGGAGCATATCCGTTCTGAACTTCCATGAAATCACCGTCGTCCACAATTTGCTGGATGACTTCATGAACATCGTACGGACGCTGAGGTTCAACCGGCACAATGGCTTCTAGCTCGGGTGTCAATCTTCCTGGGTCGTCTCCAGGCTGGAGGTAAGGTGGAATGGCCAGATTATTGGAGGGGAGATAGGATAATAATTGGCGGACCTGATTAAGAAGGAGCTCTTCATCCGATGCGACAAAATGAGCGACCCCGCTCCTGGTCATATGAACGTTTGCGTCTCCTAATGAAGCAAAATCAATGTCTTCTTTGGTAACGGATTTAACAACTTCCGGCCCGGTGATGAACATAAAAGCATTCTTATCCACCATAAAAACGAAATCGGTAATTGCCGGTGAATAAACTGCTCCTCCAGCGCAAGGGCCGAGGATGACCGATATTTGGGGGATGATGCCGGAGGCGCGGGTGTTACGCAAAAAAATCTCACCATAGGCAGCCAATGAATCAACACCTTCCTGGATACGCGCTCCGCCCGAATCATTTAATCCTATCAGCGGCGCCCCGGCTTTCAAAGCCAGATCCATGACCTTTGCGATCTTTCGCCCGTGACTCTCTCCCAATGAACCGCCCATAATGGTGAAATCTTGTGCAAAAACATAAACCTGTCTGCCATCGATCTTGCCCCATCCAGCGACGACGCCATCGGTGAAAGGATGGGATTTTTCCATCCCCAAACCGGTGGCGCGATGAGTGGCAAACATATCGATCTCAACAAACGAGCCCGGATCGAGCAGATCCTCAATCCGTTCACGAGCGGTCAGTTTCCCCCTGGCATGCTGCTTTTCGATCTGCTCTGGGCCACCTCCCGCTTGAGCTTCCTCACGTTTAGAATCTAAACTAAAATCGCCCATTTGCTACACCTGATCCAATGGCTGCATGGGACGGTAAGATTCGAGGCTTGCAGGGAATTGGATACCCTGCATCTTCAGGCTTTGCATCCGGAAAAGGTATGCGCTTCCCGAAAGGATGTGCCTGGCAACATCCACCACCCGGCGATTTTCTGGTTGAGCCAGGTAGGTATTACGAGTCCATTCGTTAAAAGGTCCAATCGAAGGACCGCACCAGATCTGGTAATCCATTTCACGTCCGGGCTCTCCCAGGCTTGACCATCTCGATGAAAGACCCAGGTACCAACGGAATATCAACGCCATTTTTCGTTTCGGATTCTGGTTCGCTCTTTCGATTTGTTCCGGATCTCTTTCCTCGAAGAATTTGACAGTATCCTCCCAAACCGACTCCAGGCTGCGTTTAAAGATTTGCTTTTCGAGCTTCTCTCTGTCTTCTGCAGGAATGTCTTCGATTGCTTTGTAACGCTGGTAATAATCGTACAACTTTTGGGCGCGCATCGGGAAAAATGTTCCATTCTTCAGAACTTGCACCCTCACCCCCATTTCGAACATATCAGCTGAGGGCGCCATGATCACGTCGGCCATATCAGCCTGGGCTAATAGTTTCTTGGTATGCGCGCATGCGCCTGATTCGACACAAGCCTGGTTGACTGTCCCGGTGACAACATAAGCAGCCCCCATCATGAACGCTGCCAGGGCAGAACCTGGGGTGCTGATACCTCCGGCTGCGCCGATCCTGACCGGGTGCGGATACCGATATTTCGCCTGAATCTCATCCCGCAAGGCAACCATTGCCGGCACCAGACAGACGAGGGGGCGGTTATCAGTATGCCCACCTGAATCGCCTTCAACGGTAATATCATCCGCAACCGGCACCTTTTGGGCCAGCTCAGCCTGTAGAGGTGAGATTCGCCCAGCTTCGACCAGGCGAGCAAGCAGCGCAGCCGGAGCCGGCTGCAGGAATTTCAAAGCTACTTCTTTCCGAGATAGTTTTGCAATTACTCGGTTGCCGATCACGATTTCTCCGGAAGAACTTAAGTTCAAACCAGCCGCCCGATAATAAATGAGACTGGGGGTCAGGTCGATGAAGGCCGAAGCTTCGACGGTAGTGATTTGGTGTTTTAAAAACAGGTCGACAGCAAGTCGTTCAAGTGCATCTTCGCTCGGGCTGTGAATTAAGTTGAAAGCATAGGGACCATCAGGAAGGTTCTCTTTGATTTCATAGATGGCTGCTTCAAGCCGGCTGGCGACCATTCCAGCCGAGCCAAACGACCCCAGGAAACCAGCTTTCCCCAACTCAATCACCATCTGGCTGGACGAAATCCCATTCGCCATAGCGCCGGCATAATAGGCATATTCTGTCCCGTAGAATTCGCAAAATGTGGGATCGCCCAGACGACCGATTGGAAATGCGGAGATATTTGCCAGGTTCTCGAAGGAATTAGCCTCGTCGCCGGTTGGACTGTCGAACATTACACGGTTTGCTACCCCAATGCCTTCGTCAGTCCGGACGACGAATAGCCCGTTATCCAGGTCGAGCAGTTTCGTCCTGATACCGTCTTCATCATAGGCAACCATCAATCTGTTATGCAGCGAATTTTGTTGAGATTTGATGACTTTTGAAGCAGTCAAAACCGAGCCGTTTTTCGTACTTGTAACAGTCGTATCCATCACTAATCTTCCTTCACAGGCTTTAGAACAGTATAACTTCCGGGCTATCAAACCCTATCAACCTGGATTAACGTCCGTTAACCCAATCGACAGGTCATTGACCTGGTAGATTCGCAGGTCGTCTGCCCACAAGCTGGCTTCACCTTTTATGATGACCCAGTCCCGATCCCTTTCTATGCTTACAACGTGAATTTCGAGCTGCATCAATGCATTGGCAGGTACGATTTGGCCACGATATCGCCAGTTAAAACGGTCCCCGGTGGCAAGCCAAAACCGGGCGAAACAAAGCTTTCCCCAAGATTGAATTTGGCAGCATAGGCCTGCAAAGCCTGCAACATGGCTTCGACCCCCAAAGACCCCGGCATGACCGGATCCTGGAAAAAATGACAGCGAAAAAACCAATCGCCAGGATTGATTTGCTTGCGGGCATAAATGTATCCTTGACTATATTTGCCACCGTTCCGCGAAAGTGAAATCTCATCGAGTAATTTCAAACGCCTGGTCGCAGCAGGATAAAATCGTGTTCCCTCTTTGAGAAAATCTAAGGTCTCGATCGATGTGATTGGACTATCCGTGGAATTAAAAGCCGGCCGCTGGCGTTTGCCGCCATCCAGGCCGGATTGTTTAATCATTGCCTCAGGAGAAAAATATCCAAAAGTTGAATTGCCCTCAAAAACCATCCGGCCTTCACAATACAATTCGAAATTAAAACGTTGGATGATGGTCCCTCCGCTGTCCAGAGTCGAAATTAAAACCGCCCGGGTAAGGATTGTTTTTCCACGCTCGTCGATCCTGGCGACAATCTTGCCCTCGCCGTCCAGATTACGGAAGAAAAAATCCTTCTGGGGATGGACGATCGGCGTCCCCAGGTAAGCCGAAAGGAATCCACACGGCTGCAGCGCAATCTCCATAAAGAATGAATACGGGATTTCAGCCGCGCTATTTTCCGTGATGAACCAGGGGTTCGGAGGAACGTCGTACTCGCTTTCGATGATAGCCTGGGTATCGAATCTTCCTTTTTGCCCATCAATTTTTATAACCCGATTTATCAAAGCAAACTCGCCGTTTGGAACGCGTGGAAAACGCCTGCCATCATATATGGCAAATTCCGGCCCAAAACATTTTGCCGGCGACCCGGTGGCAAATTCTTGCAACTGATTTTCATCGAAGAGGGGAGCCTGCCTCAAGTTAAAGTGAGCTGAAGCATCCAGGTCGAGCATCGATTGAACCGAACCGGCAGACGAAATCTGTAAGGTCAACAGGTCACTTAATTGTTGTAAAGAATCGTGGCGGTGCTGGAGGAATTGCCTGTGGATCTGGCTTGCCTGCAGTTGTCTATCGGAAATGATTTGCTGATGATCGATCATCATTCAACTCGTTTTGTATAATCTGGATAGGTCTACTTCGATACGTTGGCTGCACAATCGGGCCAGTACTCTCAATATTGAGGCGTAATCGTCAACCCCGCGCCGGTTGATTGACATAGCACAATGTGGCTGGCCTTTGAGCGTCTCGTCAATCCAGCGGGTGCAGTTGCTGCCTGCCCCTAACTCTATGAATAACCTGGCGCCGTCAGAGAAAGCCCTGTCGATCAATCGAGGGAAATCAACCTGGCTGCACAAGCCTTTAGCCATCTTGCGAGCAATTGCCTCCCGGTCCATCGGATAGATTTCGCAGTCGGCAGATGCATACAGCCTGACGGTCGAGACCTGGTTGACTGGCCAGGAATGCAGTTCCATCAAGGCGGGATACTCGGACTGCATCGCGGCGCAGTGCAAAACGTAATCAAACGGAGCTTTCAAGGCGTTGCAATGCAGGGTCTCGATCAGCAGTTCGCAGCTATGCTTTTCACCGGCAATAGCAACCTGCCTGGGGGTGTTAATGTGAGTCAAGAAAACCCGCTCATCCCCATCCAGCAGTTCTCTGACGTTTTCAGGAGATGCCATCAAAACGTAATTCGCCCACAGTGAATCGTCTCCAGGATCGTCATCTATCAGCGCCATCCCCCAATATTCACGCACCGCGTTTTTAGGTCCGGCCAGCCTCGTATGGAAGAGAGGAGACTCTTCGAGCTTCCTTTTCCCCTCTTCGCCGTGTTCCATCACTCCGGCTGCGAACATCATACTATTTTCACCCAGGCTGTACCCGAAAGAAGCCTGATTCTTAACCTGAAAGACCTCGTTCAAGATTAAAGTATAGACAATCGCCATGCTCATCCCCGATGTTAGCATTGCAATTGGGTCTTGAACGAGGCGAGTTTCAATTTCGTCAACCTCAGTTTTTGTAAACGCTTGCATACACCTCGGGTAAAGAGATCGTTCCTGAATGGCAGCGCCAACATCTCCCACCAGGTTCGACAGTCGCGCATACAATTCCGGGAAAAGATAAAGCAGATCACGCCCAAAACCGATGTAAGAATTAAACGCACCAGGATAAACGAAAGCGACCTGGCTGTTGGCGCCCAGGGGACTTGGGGTGAAATAACTCCCCAGGGGAGTCTGCCATTCCGCACCTTTTTGTACTGCGGAGGCCAGCCCCTTGAGAGCGAAATCGATTTCCCGGGTCAGTTCCACCTGGTCGTGGCCCAACAGTGAAACCACCAGGGCCGAATCTGGTTGGGTCTCGTAAGATTGTAGATAATCAGCGGAAAGGGTCCCCATGTCACCATCTGTCAACAATGATTTTTTTAACTCGGAAGCTTTTTGAAGAATCTCGCTAACGTCATTTCCAACGATCGGGAACATGAAGAAACCCACCCGTCTCAAATCCGGCCTGGCAGCATCCCGTAAACTGGTACCTGCTCCATCCGAATGCAAGGATCCTCGTCTTTGACCTTCACCCAGGATGATGTGGATGAAAGTGCCATCTTGCTCAAAATAATCGATTCCAGCCAGCCGGAAGTGCTCAGGCCCATCCGTGAACCAGGTCCTGGAATCCTGAGGAACATAAAATTGGCTGTTTTGCCAAAGTTCCGGAAATTTCGGATGAGACCAATCTCGGGTGGCTGGTATAAACCTGTGCGCTACCGAAAGCGCGGCTCTGATCAGCCTGGCCAGGCCTTCCACATGGCCACAATAGCCAAGGTTTACTCCCAGCGATCCTATCCCACAGGTAAGCTCGGATTGCCCGATTCTGTACGCAGCAGCCAGGCCACCAATCTCTATTCGGTCGCGAGCATCATCTCCACTTGCAAAGACTTCGAGATAACCAATGTCACCCGGTTTGGCACCTGACATGTGGAGCGCATCCAGACAGGTTCGAGCAACATCTGCTTCAGATACACCCGCACTGTGATCTGCCAACCCCACTTGTATCCTCGGATTCTTTGCTGAGCTAAAAGATCGGATCACGGCATAGATGCCATCACTGCCTTTTCCGTGTGAGTTGTCCTCAATTTCAAGCAAGACAGCTGCCGCTCCAGCGCTCGTTTGCCTTCCCTGGAAATTAACATCGAAACCCATCGTTGCGGCGCGGGTAGCCTGCGGGTGTAGGTCAATCTCTGACCGACCAGAAGGTCTTTCGTGAATGTCAGCGGCCGCAATAATGACAACGTCTACTTTCGATTGAGTTAATAGATCAGCTGCTTTTCCGAGAGCTTCTGCCCAAGGCGCGCTTTCTTCTGAGATATCAATGATGGGGCCGTTGATGTCGAGGTTCCTGGCAAAAACATCATCGGCTACTTCCTGTGGGTTGGAATTCGAATAGATTAATGCTGTCCGGGTTTGGTTATTCCAGCTGGTGCCGCGCTGGCTATCGGCGATAGCACCGCGGATGACCTTCTGTAATAAACTGGCAACATTATTCAATTCCGGTGGTAGTTCTCCTGCAAGCTGGTTTCCGCTGTAGATACAATAATCGAAGGAATCCCGGCTTTCACAGCCGGCGAAGAGCACGTCTACACCAGTGATTGCTAAATTCATTTTGCCTGTATTGGAGTCCCGAATAACCTTTGTAGCTGTTTGCTGATCGTGCCTTCCAGGCCGGTGATATTGACAAACACCTTTCCAAATTCGTCCTGGACGGTAATATCGGCTGTTACCGATAATTCATTTTGCGAGGTGACCCTCATCGTAACCAGGCAGGGTTGGTTGAACGGGATAGCCTTATACTGCTCCAGTTTTTCCATCCGCGATGGCAGGCAAGGAGCGTTATAGTAATACTGGGCCCAGATTAAAAGGCTCTGTACGATGGCGTCATAAATAAAAGGATTGCCCGTTTGCACCGGGAATTGTCCCTGGTATTTTTGATCGACTTCAGGTAAGACACAGCGCATGATCAATTTACCCGGAGAAACATGCAAAACGCGATCGACGCCCTGGAAGGATGGCCCGTGGAACAAAGTCCCATTTTTATAAAGCTCCTGGCCAGTCATGTTGTCCATATCAGTTGCAGACGCCAATATCGGCTCAGGATTCCTTGGCGAGATAGGAGCATCACGCATCAGTTTCGCACGCAACGAGTAATGGTAGAGGGTTTTGCCCTGGTGGTTTTTACTCCAGATCAAAGCGTCGAATTCGATTTCGCCGGTTTCAGTTTTAGAAACCTCCTTTAAATCCAATACGTACTCATCGGATAAGCTTTCATCAAAAACGATCCCTTTCAACACCCGATATTTTTCGAGGCTGAAGAAGACGTATCCCGGATAGAGCTGTTCGCACACGCTTGCGATCCAGGTCGCAGCGCAGGTCGCCGGTAAAACCGGGTTCCCACCGATCATATGGTCGTAGAGGAATGGGTTCTCATCCAGGGTCAATTTCCGTTTAATTTGGTATTTACGCAAACCTGATTCAAGCCCGTTGGCAGTCAGATGCCCCGTAGAGCTGCCGATGATAACCTGAACAGCGTCCCGATCGCTGGTGAGCAGTTCGTCAACCAGCATATTTGCCCCAACCTCGACCGGAATAACGGTAATGCTCTTCTGCTCGAACATTTTTTTCAAGTTCGGGCGTTACCATCCCCGCATCCCAAGGCCCCCAATTGATAGATACCACATGGCAGGCCGGGTTTTGTTTTTTGATCAGATAAGCTGATTTATTGAGGGTTTCGTTGGCCATAGCATAATCTGCCTGGCCAATATTGCCAAAAAAACCCACGATAGAGGAAAACAAAACGAGAAACTCGAGCTGCCTGGCTGGTACACAAGCCAGCATATTTTCAAGACCATTAACTTTTGGCAAATAAACCGCATCGAAATCTTTTTCAGTCTTCTTCTCAATCAGTTTGTCAGCCAGGCTTCCAGCGCCATGAATAACACCGGTGACCGGGCCGAGATGTTCGACTGCACCTGCCAATTTTTCCTGCAGGGATGAACGGTCGGTGATGTCAACACTCAAATATTCTGCCTGGCCGCCACTTTCACGTACAGATTGGATGGTCTTAGCGATTTCACGATTAGATTGGATTTGGTTAAATACCTTCTTGATCATTACCGGTGAAGGTTTTTCACCATTATTTTGAAGGTCGACCATAATCCGTCGTTTGAGCTCTGCTTCCTCGGAGCATCCTTGCGCCCAATCAGGCTCATCCGCTTCAAAACCGGATCGTCCCAATAGAATAAAACGGCATTTAGTCCGCTCAGCCAGGCGAATGACACATTGCGAGGTAATACCCTTAGCACCACCACTAACCAATACAACCGAAGACGGGGAAATTCGTAACCGCGGACTCATTTCTTTCCTCCCAAACCTGTTCCAGGCTCGACGACAAGGGTTTGGCGACCGTGACTTTGGCTATAGCCAACCTCGGCAACCAACCGGTTTGGATCTAAAATTTCAGCGATGATATGCTGAACAGAGGTTTCCACATCGTAGGCAGGGTCCAGATCGAGCGCTCGGCAAAAAACCGGTTCCCATTCCAGGTTCAAGGTTTTCACCAGCCCGAAAAGACCGCCGCTGATGGGATCAAAATCGATGTTGCCACTTAATCCGAATTCTCCGTCCAGGTGAATAACGCTCATAAACACGCCACGTCCGGTGTTTGCAGCATCATTTAATGAATTTTTTAGGTGTTTGGCGAGCAGGAAAATGTGCTTGACAATCGATTTTTCGTCACCTGGCCTTAGCTCCTTACCAGAGCTGCTGATCTCGGGGGGATTGAGGTGAATAAAAGCGCCGACAGGCCCAAATGTAGCGTTAATTTCTGCCAATCGTTGACCAAGGTGATCTTCAGAAACATCCACCAACTGAATTTGGGAGAAACCTCCGGCTAGCGGCGACTGCCTGGGAATCATCGCTGCAGGATAGCTCATCACAACCACTTTCCATCCATTATCCGTAAGCGATTTCGCCAGGGATGATGTCAGATCCGTGCCGTCATCGGTCAGCAAGCAAATAAAGCCATCAGGCATCAATGTTTCAAGTAAATCTGGAGTTGGCAATGGTCGCAGGCCGGCCAGACCTCGATTGACAGGATATTCCGTCGGTTCATACCCCACCTCTTCGAAAGGTGGGGCAGCTAGAAAGGGCGAGGCTGCTCCAACCCGGCTGCCAGATGGTCCGTTACCTGCCGCAAAGTACGCAGCTCTGCCAGGGTTTCTGGCTCAATCTTGGGTAAATTCTGGAATTGAGTCTGGATCGCGCCTAATATCTCAACTCGTTTGATCGAATCGATACCGAGGTCTGCTTCCATATCCATATCCAACTCGAGCATCTCGACCGGGTACCCGGTTTTTTCGCTCACCGTTTGAAGAAATGCCTGTGTAACCTGTTCGCCATCGACAGAATCAATTTCATCCGGTTGTGCAGCGACTTCCATTTCCGCAGAAACCGGAAGCGCCGGAGCTTCAATGGCACGGATTACATCTGGGGCTGCTGGCGTCGACACACTCTCAGAGTGATAGTCGTCACTCAATTTTGTGATAATCTGACCTAGGGTGCGCAGCTCGGCCAGGGTCTCCGGATCAATTTTTGGTAAAGAAGGATATAAAGCCTGCATCGCTCCTAAAATTTCAACGCGCTTGATCGAATCGATCCCCAGGTCGGCTTCCATGTCCATTTCAAGTTCGAGCATCTCAACCGGATAGCCGGTTTTTTCGCTTACGACGTTCAGTAAGTCTCGGGAAATATCTGCAGACGAGACCTGTGGTGCAGCTATCGGGGTTGATAATTGCTTGACGGTTGCAACTTGAACCGGAACAGCCGGTTGGTTGGTAACGGTTGAAGCGGCAGGTGAGTAAGTTTGTTTTTCGGGTCCAACCGGTTTGACTGGTAGAACCGCCGGTACAGGTGTTTCTGGCTGCCGCGTGGCTTTAGTTGGTGCCGCCGCAACCCCAAAATTCGAATTAGTCTGTACCCCAAATTGCTGCTGGACGAGCCTGACAAAGTTTTGAGAAAATTCAGCCTGGCTTTTCAGGTAATCTTCATGAATCCGCAGTGTCTCTGCCTGATGGTCGTGGAACCGCATCATGCTTTTTTCAAGGCTCTCTAGAGCCGGCAGAACACTCGCAAGCTGAGCGCTATCCTTGTTTGAAAGGAGAGAGATTTCCATCTGGCTCAGGTTCGCAAAAATTCGGCTGTATTCGGCGTCGTTATTAAGGTATTGTTCATGCAGTCGGGTCGTCTCGCTCTGGTGAGATTCAAAATCCGCCAGACTTTTTTCGAAAGCCTTGGCCAAAGCAGGATCTCCATTGGCTGGTCCAGAAACCTGATGATTTTGTGGTTTCGTTTCGGATTGTGGTGTGACAACCTGGTAGGGAGCTGTCTCCGGTCTAAGCGCTGAAGTGCTGCTGTCGTTTTCGGCTTGATGGTTATGACTACCATTATTGTTGTTGATCATGATCTTTTGACCATCCTGAAGGGCTTTCTGGAATGCTGTACGCGTCTTTTCGGTAACATACAGGCCTCCATTTAAAGTCACCGTGACCGGGCTCTTTTTGCGGGGGGGATTTGTATCCAATGGTTTTTGATAGGGGTCAAAATCTTTTAGCTTCAACCCGGCAATCTTTAACTGAAGAACGGCATCGCGCAGCTGGCGATCGCTGTCCTTCTTTGCATTTGCATTTAACGCAATCGCCATATGTGGTTTTTCAGCTAAGATATTTTTGACCAGGTTGGTCAAAACGTTCTTAGGCCCAAATTCGATGAAGAAATATCCACCCTCAGCATAGATGTGATCGATTTCATCCTTAAATCAGAACCGGCTTTAATATGTGACCGGCGAGCATCTCTCGGATTTTCTCTGGTTTGGATGGATACAATTTCCCCGTGGTATTGGAAAAAACCCTGGCAAGCGGTTTATTAAATGGGGTCTTATTGATCACATCGGCGAAAGGTTTTTGAGCATGCCCCACCAGAGGTGTATGGAAAGCAGCCGATACAGGTAAAGGAACGACTGAAAACCCTTTTTCGCTTAACACTTTTTGAAGATTCGCCAAAGCTGGTTTCGGGCCAGCCAGAGCGACCTGATTGTTCGAGTTCCAATTAGCCAGGGTTACGTCAGGAAATGCTTTGAGTTCCTCCTTGACCCGCTCGACGTCCCCTTTGACCGCCAGCATAGTACCGGCGTCGAAGCCTGGGTCTTGTGGTGGAGCCATGGCCTTGCCACGGGCTTTAGCCAGCGCCAGGTAGCTTTCGTCATCGAGCACACCTGCAGCCCATAAGGCCGTTAATTCGCCAAAGCTGTGACCGGCGATAAAATCCGCCTTGAATCCTGCATCCTGGAGCAGTTTAAATAAGCCAACACTAAAAGCACCAATCGATGGTTGAGCATGCTCGGTCTTCTGCAGCTCTACAGTCTGGTTTTCGCTTTCCGAGGGGTCAAAAACCGGAGGCGGGTACAGCACCGATGAAAGCGGTCTTTTACCATCCGTTATGAACAAATCATCTATTGCGCCAAGCACCTTCCGTATAGGCGGAAAATTAATGGCCAGCTCACGACCCATGTCAACATATTGAGATCCCTGGCCAGAAAATAGGGCTACAACTTTACCTTCAGCATCAAGGCCGGATTTACTGTAATATATCCCCTTGGGATTCTCCCAGTTATCCAGGCTGATTTTCTCCACCAGGGTGTCTATGCCTGCCTTCAGGAGATTCTGCGCCTCTTCGACTAAATCTGTGGTGAAACCCAGCCTGGCATAGCTGGCAGGAATTTCGATAGATCGGGATTGGTTGGCCAACTCGGCAAAATATAGCTTACCATCCACTCCTTGTAGTTTGCTGGCGCTTGCCTTACAAACTTCAACCAGTTGAGCTGGATCAGGGGCGGTGAGGATGATTACCTGAGGAACTTCATTGAGACGGTAAGCATCTTTCTGGTCAGGCTGGTATTCTTCCAGGGCGATATGATAATTCGTCCCGCCAAAACCAAACGAGCTGACGCCTGCCCGACGGGGGGTTCCAGCAAAGGATTGGATCCAGGGCCGTGTCTCGGTATTGATGTAGAAAGGTGACCCGCCAATATCCAGCTTTGGATTTGGCTTTTTAACATTGATCGTTGGCGGTAATACTTTGTGGTAAAGGGCTAACGAAGTCTTAATCAAACTGGCTACACCGGCCGAAGATTTGGTATGGCCAATCTGAGATTTGACGCTTCCCAAGGCGATCGTTTGGCGAGTGAAATCTCCTGCGCTAAAAACGTCCTTTAACCCCTGGAATTCAGCCGGATCACCGGCCATCGTGCCGGTCCCATGAGCCTCAATCAAGCCTATTGTATCCGGTGTAAAGCCCGCTTCATCATAGGCGCGCCAGACGGCTTTCGCCTGGCCGGCGGGCCGGGGCGCGTAGATACTCTTGAACCGGCCGTCGCTCGAAGACCCAACGCCTTTGATGACCGCGTAGATCCGGTCATGGTCTCGAACCGCATCCCCCAGGCGCTTCAAAATAACCATACCAATGCCTTCGCCAACCATCATACCATCTGATTCAGCGTCGAAGGTGCGGACATGTTCGCCTTTTGAAAATGCCGGCGTCTTACTGAAACACATAAAGGTGTTTATCGAATTATCCAGATCGACACCTCCGGTGATCATCAAATCAGCCCGGCCATCGATCAGCTCACTGGCTGCCAATTTGACGGCTGCCAGCGAACTACCGCAGGCCGCGTCAGTAACCATGTTGGTGCCTCCCAGGTCCAGGCGGTTGGCAATCCGCCCGGCAATCACGTTAGCAATTGTCCCCGGGAAAGAGTTTTCCTCCCATCCGACATACGCAAGCTTGATCTTATCGATGATCTTTTGGGTATCGGCGTCTGAAACCCCACTGGCTTTCAGCACTTTTTCCCAGACCGGGTATTGCAGCCTGGCCATGAGAGGCGTGAACAGCTTGGTCGACATCCCGACTACACCCAGAATGACGCCGGTGTGATCACGGTTAAAAACACGGTTTTCGCCATAACCGGCATCTTCCATCGCTTCTTTTGCCACCACCAGGCCAAGCAGCTGCGAGACATCGGTTACTTCAAGAATATTCGGGGGGAGCCCAAATTCGATAGGGTCGAAATCGATGTCTGGGATAAACCCACCCCGCTTACAATAGGTCTTATCAAGGGCATTTGGATTGGGGTCATAATAATCGTTGATATCCCAGCGTGAAGCGGGGACATCGGTGATGCAGTCAATCTTCTTCAGTATGTTATTCCAGTACTCTGTCAGGTTTGTTGCCTTCGGAAAGATCGAAGCCATGCCAATAATAGCGATAGGGGTCGTATGCAGCTTATATTCCAAATAGTGATCTTCGGCAATCACTTCAGTCATTGGAAATTCCTCCAAGAATTTTTTTTTGATCGAACCGGTTTTTTTTCACCCAAACAATAAAGCTACCTGTTACCAAATTATGATTAACTGAACACCGCTTCTTTGGGATGGTTGCGTTGCAATCTATTCCATCCAATTTAATGACTTAAAGAACTACAGATCAGTCATAACGAGAGCTGCGTGGTTAAATAAATTGATCTAAATGTTGGGAACAGCAAATCTTAACCAATAAACTGGTACCTTGAATTGATAATACGTAAATGATAATTATCGGCAGCTAATGGGGTTGTTTATACCACATAATTGAAATTCTTCATTGGTTTTTTGAGATGGGCCTCACGTTCGACTGGAAAACACTTCCAGGATGACCCCATGCGACCCATCTCAAATGTCCTTGATCGTCGACTGTTATTCGATCTCGAAGCTCCCTTGCCAGCGGAAACGTGCTGCGATTCCAGGCATCTGGGTAGCGTTTTCCTGGAACATACCGCATTCGAGCGCCTGGAAACGCTCTTGCCCATCGTACTCCAGGCGGGTACCGTTGATCAAACCGGTCCTGATCAAATTCCCGGACTGCCTGGTATAAGTAAAGGCTGCGTCACTAGCCAACCGCCCAAATGTCGCCATACCTTTTTCGGCAATGTAGCGCGGCCGGATATCTTCGTCAATCCGGCTGACCGTCAGGTCATTCAAAGTCGTGAATAATCGCTTCTCGCCATGCCAATCCATGCTGACCGCCAGGCCGCGCCCTTCTGGTTGGCTGGCAAGTACAGCGATGCCATTGGCGCGTAAGGGGTTCATATCTTCATAATCATGCGGCCATATAACCGTGACGAAATTGAGCGGTGAGTTGGGTTGAAGCTGGCCCGACCAGGAATTTTCTAGGACGAGTTCCGGTTGGTAACTTCGTCGTTGGGCTTCCTGTTGAAGCGTAGAACTATGCCCAGGGATCTGTGGAAATACGAATAACAACGCAGCATTCTTTGAGTTAGTCCAATCGACAAACTTGCTCACATGAGTCTCGAACCAGTTGCCACCTAGCTTCAAAATATCTTTCGTCCACCAAAGCGAGGCGATTGTCTTTGAAGCCGGCTTTTGGTCGTACACGGTATCGATCAAAATCCAACAAGGCAATTCCGCCAGGAAGCAAATAGAGCGGTCCCAGGAGATGCCCTGTTTTTCATCCATTATCCTCAGGCGGGTAATCTGGGCATCATCTATCCGTGTTTGGTATAGGCGCTCGGTGCGCAACTGCTGGTAATGGCCGTTGCCCCGCAAAAATTCAAGCAAGCTGGCCCCTTCAGGGTTTGCCCCTGTACGCCAAACCAGGCGATTGTGATAGACGTTTGAGCGGTAGATGCCGTCTGGGGGAAATTCACGATAACCACTCTCATGAAGAAGCACTGTATTTTTATGGATCAGGACCGAAAAACTACCTTCATCGCCGTGCCCGTGGTGCATCTTTTCGGCTGAAACGGCCAGGGTTGTCCTCAAGTAGTCACGTGCAATCCTCCCATAATCTCCTTCATCGCGATAATTAAAGAGACCATAAGTTGCGTCCTTATCCCATCCGGTACGGAATACAACTTTTTTCAAAATGAGATCATCAAGAGCATCCATGGTCGGGCCAGGCTCTTCCATTCCGACCGAATCGTCACACCACCGCCAGGCGTACGTCAAAACGTTTGCGCCATAAATGGATTCGGTATCTTGCTGGCGCTGATTCCAGATGCGGTTAGCTGCCCACTTCATTGCCGGGTCATGATACGCTTTCGCGCCCCATTCCAGGCACGCTAACCACTCCCACTGGCTGTGCATCATCCAATGGCTGTCGCCATAATCCGGCAGAGAACCCAACGGCGTCATCAATTGGGTGATCGCTTTCAAGACCATGCGAGGTTGGATGAATGTTGTAACTTCACTTTTTTGGCGAGCTTCACTGTAATGGATCAATGCTCGCAGCCAATGGGATTGGTACATTTGGGCATCCTCAATGCTCCATCTACCCCAGCTTTCTTCAGCTAATTCGTCGGCCAATTGAGCCCAGCGGGAAGCCTCCGGGTGATCTGCAAGTACCTGAGCAGACAAAGCCAATCCCGCGGCGCGCAGCATCGCGCGATTGTGTCCACCCCATTCAGGAAAGCGCCAGACGGATCTTTCGCTGTCAGCAACAATATCGGCTAATGTTTCATAATCACTTTGAGAAATTGCCGGGCGGATACGGGCTAAAGCAGGCAAGAACATCAAAGGTTGGAAGACCGGTTCGATCGGGGCCACGCCGTCTGCATATTCAGGCCGTGTTTTCAATACTTTATCAGGCATCACCCGGGTCCATTCGCGATAACGCAAGAGGATATCACGAGCGGTTTCGGCATACTTTTGATCACCTGTTTGTTCGAACAAGAAAGCAGTCACGGACGCCATGGTTAATGGCCATCCAGGTGGCGAATAACCGAAAAGTGAATTATTCGGATCGAATTGCTTTCGCCAGTTTTCAATTTCCTGCTCCAACTGGCCGGATTCACGACGATAGGCATTTTGGATATATTGTAGAAAGTCAGCACGATTAGCCATTTTTCACCTCATCAGGCAATTATAAATGTGTTATCCGTTTATGAGTGGATACCTGATATTGCCAGTGAAGACAGGTATAATTTCCCATTGTGTAATGTTCCTGGGTAAACTATGGAGGAAAAATAATGGCTAAGGCGATCGAAACCGTCATTCATGATCTTCAACAAAAAATAGATGTTTTGAAAGCTCCTGCACAAATCAAGGACTGGGAGTTTAAACTCGTCAGGCAGACTGATGGCCTGGTCGACCCTAGCGAAGGTGGTTGGCAGGCTGTCACGATCTCGCATACCTGGTCGTCGGCTGAAGGTGAAGGCTGGTTTAGAAAAGATATCAAATTGCCGGAATCCGTCGAAGGCATTGACCTTAATGATTCGTTGGTCGAATTTGAATTCATGCTTCCTATTGGGGCAGGGATACTGCTGAATGGGGTTGAAGTCTATCGCGAACGTTCCTGGACCGACAGCCGGGCGGTGCGGTTGAAATTGGAGGAGCATTTCGATCCCAAAATGCCGTTAATGGTCGAAGTCCGCTGCAACACCTCCGATGGATTGGCTCAATTCTTGAATGCATCGCTTGAAATAAGTCATCTGGCCAAGATCATTTTTAAACTCGACCTGGTTAAGTCACAGGTGATATTCTGCCGTTTCCTATCTGGAAATGAAACAGGTTCTGAAAAATCCGCGGTGCTGGCAAAAGCCATTGAGGCGCTCGACCTGGAGGCCTTATCGGCTAACCGCTGGCAAAAATTCTGGACGAGCGTCGATTCCTCTTTAAACCTGCTGGCTCCATTCGAAGCCGAAGCGAAGACCTATACCGCTCATTTGATCGCTCACAGCCACATCGACATGAACTGGCTCTGGCCCCAAGCAGAGACCGTCGATGTATGCCAGCGTGATTTTACAGCCATGCTGAAATTAATGGAACATTACCCGGAATTCCACTTCTCTCAAAGCCAGACGGCTACCTACCAATTTATGGAAACAGGGTTTCCAGCAATTTTCAACCAGATCAAGGCTCAAACAGCCCGGGGTAATTGGGATGTGACTGCCAGCACCTGGGTCGAAGGTGACCTCAATATGGCAGCCGGTGAGACCCTGGTACGCCAGCTTCTACATGGCAGACGTTACGCTCAAGCTCACTTTGGATCTGCCCCGCTCATCTGCTGGGAACCGGATACGTTCGGCCATCCTGCCACCCTCCCCCAACTGCTTAAGAAGAGTGGCATTCAATATTATTATTTCTGCCGCGCTGGAAAGGACTACCCCCTTTTCTGGTGGGAAGGTCTGGATGGTTCGCGCCTCCTGGCTGTTCAAGACCCCAAGGGGTATGGGGGTGTGGTCAATCCAACGACCGTCGTTGACAGCGTGATCCAATTTGCGTCTGCCAGCAGCTCCAGCCATGGTTTGCTCGTTTACGGTGTAGGTGACCATGGGGGCGGTGGTACGGCTGCTGATATCGAAGCAGCAAGAATGATCAATTCTGCGCCTTTCGTGCCTTCAGCAATCCCAGATGGCACCGTCAATTTTTACCAAAAATCCGAGGTCGAAGCTGCCAGCTTACCGGTCGTCAAAGATGAACTCAATACGGTTTTTGAGGGTTGTTATACCAGCCATGGCGACATCAAGAAGTTAAACCGCAGCAGTGAAAACTTACTTATGAGCACCGAATCAGCTCTTGCTCTGGCAGTAATTTCTGGCGGAAATGGCCATAAAGATCTTGCACAAGCCTGGCAAACGCTCTGCTTCCACCAATTCCACGACATCCTATGCGGCTGCGCAATTTCGGTTACATACCGTGAAGCCCACGAACGCCTGGAACAAATGCAAAAGCAAGCTCATGAAGCTTTGGATCAAGCCCTTGAAACGATTACAGAAAAACTCGAAACCACTTGCGGTTATCTGGCGGATACGGGCAGCAAACCCACCCGATGGGTCGCGTTCAATCCACTGGGCTGGGAAAGAGACAGCCTGATGTCCTTTCCCATCGAAGATGTAGGAGAGAAAGAGCCGGTTGCTGTCGCAGACGAATCCGGGAATCTCTTGCCGATCCAGGTATCTTCCCATGAAATCAGCTTCCTGGCAGAAGACTTGCCTGCATTCTGGACGCGAGTTTACCGACCGGTCTACGATCAAAAGCCCGAAGCGAAAGGTTTTGTCCACATCGATCCTGCCACCCAGGTCGTGGATAACGGGATTCTCCGATTGCACGTCAACCCTGAAAACGGGGAGATCGATTTGCTGGAAGACCTGCTTGAAAAAAAAGATTTGCTATCCTCAATACATAAAAACGACCTGCAAGCGCAACATAGCATAGGGTATCTGAACCGGCTTGAAATCGCCTGGGAGAAACCCCACACCATGTCGGCCTGGGTTATCGGCGAGATCAGCCGCAAAGAATTACTTCCTGCTGAGGTACAAACCAGGGTCGTCGAAAATGGTCCAGTGCGAGCGATTATCGAGAACTCGTCGTGCATTTCTAAATTCGACCATCACTCAACACATCATCCTTACTCAGCGGTCGCGCAGAATCGATTTCGAGACCGCAGTTGACTGGCACGAACATGGCAGTGCCAGTCACGATGCTCCCATGCTGCGCGTCCATTTTGCCCCCAGCCTGGGTGCAACAGACGCCACATTTGAAATCCCCTTTGCTGGTCTCAGACGAGAAGCCGAGGGACGAGAGGTACCCGCTCTGCGGTGGAGCGACCTCAGCGAGCAAAACGGCGATTATGGTTTCTCACTTTTGAATGATAGCAAATATGGCTACCAGGCAGATGGCGGCGATCTCAGCCTGACCCTCTTACGCGCCTCCTACGAGCCAGACCTCAACCCAGATGAAGGCCTGCATACATTCATCTATTCGATTTTCCCCCATCCTGGTGGGTGGACAAAGGCAGAAACAATTAAAAAAGCCGCCGAACTTAACCAACCGGCCTTCGTGAAAAAAACGAACAGCCATTCCGGAAAAAACAAACCAGGAAAAGCCAGGCTGGCATGCCAGTCAGATTCCATTTTAGTGTCAGCCTTCAAATTGGCAGAAGATCAGCCAGGTAAAGGCAGCGCCTACGTTATTCGGCTATACGAAAGCCATGGGAAGGCAGGAAAGGCTACCTTGGTCTTCGATTTCCCGGTGGTAGATGCCTTTGAGACCGATCTCATGGAACAGCCCCAATCCCATTTGCCCCTCTTGGACGGCAGCATTGACGTGGATTTTTCACCATTTGAAATCAAAACGCTAATGATTAATTGTACATAATTCGATGAAACTTTCCTTCTGAAATTGCGTAAATAGAGTTAGGAATGCAAAGCTGCTGCCAGGAATGGATCGGCATCTGCAAAAAAAGTGGAATAAACGCAATAGAAAGAAGGATACGAAAATGGGATTACTAAAATTTCTCTTTGGAATTATCGGCGGGATCATCGGCCTGGTGGTCGCCATCATTGGCGGCGCATTCGGCCTGGTCCTTGGCGTTGGTGGTGCTGCCATCGGTCTGGTGATAGCGGTGTTAGCCTTGCTGGTATTCGCCCCGATAGCCATCCTCCTGGCGATCATCTTCTAAAAAAATCATCTCTCTCCCACCTTACCCGGCCTGTTCAGATAAAAAAGACAGGCCGGGTATTTTTTAGCGGTTATCCAATTTCCAGTGCCAGGTCAAGGAATTCGCTATAACGGCGCGCAGCCAAAATGAATGATTCCTCCTCTCCATCAATCCACGCTGAAACCAGGGTTGGCGTGATCTTCACTGTCCCCTTGCGCAAGTCTCGTTCCCATTTCCCCCTCACTTTTCCGTTGGCAACAATTGTATGGCTAGAAAGAATATTTCCACGCGGGTCCAGCCGGTGAGACCGCAAATCATTTATGGCGTGACTGCGATCCTTGTAGCCGACGATATATTCATCGTAATTGGGAAGGATGTACAACCGGGATTGGTGTGTGTCGCTAAATTCCATACCGGTTGAAAACCAATACGCAGCGCTATCGATTTCCTCACAATCCAATTGGTACTTGATCATTTCCAACCCGGAAGCTGCATCTGCCGCAGATAAACCCGACCACCAGCGAAAATCCCGGATGGTAGCCGGTCCGCGGCTTGAAAAATAGCGTTTGGCGAGTTCGGCCAAGGCTTCCTGGCGACCGAACTCTTTGCCACCCGGAACTCTCTCTTCCAAAAGTGCGTAGCTAAACTGCTTGCCGCGCCGTGGCCCGCTACAAATTAATCCCTCAAGTTCGGCATGCATGAGAATCAGCAGGTATCCCAGGTTCGTCGTAATGATTCCAGACTGCCCCAACTTGCCAGTCAATTCTCTGCGGGTGAGATAATTTCGATCTCGCAACGATGTTTCCATAATTGCATGACTGCGCTTAAAAATTGATTCATCCAGACCGGCAAGATGATAGTAATGCAAATTAGCCGCATGCACCTGGGCTGCAGTCAGTTTTAGCATCCAGCCTATGTCTTGAGGCGTAACAAAGTGCCATGTCGGCCGCAGCACATGCGTCCGCAATATTACGCCCTCATCAAAAGCGAGTTCGATGTCATGGTCAGTTACAGCTAACAAGCGCTGACCCACCGCCCACTTTGCACCGTAGTAATCCTGGGCCTGAATCGCCCCCAGACAGGCAACGACCTGGTCCGGGGTTGAAAATTGTGGTCGCGAAAGCTGCTGGTTATTTAAACGTTGAAATGCAATATCTTGTAAAAACATGTGATCTCTTACTGTATCCTACCTTGACATATTTAACCTTCATCTACATTATATTAGATTTTGAAGATGTAAAAAATCATATTACTGACCGCCATCATATCACTGGATTTCATCGTTTTTTTTCGCCTGATGGATGAGAAGCCGCGATTTTCCAATAATTAGTTGTACCAGGGGTGAAAATCGATATATACTTGGGGCTAATTAATTAAAGGAAATTCTTAGCAGAGGTGAAAGTGCCGGATTCTACTGACCAGGTCCAGAAAACCCCAACTCTCGTGATGAAATTTGGCGGGACGTCCGTTGGAACAATCGACGCCATGTGCCAGGCTGTCAAGATCGTCAAAGCCAACCATCTCGAATGGCCGCGGCTGGTCGTGGTGACCTCAGCCCTATCCGGAGTGACCGATTTACTCTTGAAAAGTGCGCACCTGGCAGCTGCTGGTGACCTTAATTCCCAAGCCGACACGGTCCTTCGACTTACTCATATGCATACAGAAATCGCCGATGCTCTCATCAATGAGGCAAATCTTCGCAACCAGGTCAAATCTGAAATCGAGACCCTGATCGGCAGTTTTTCCAATTTGTGCCAGGCGATTGCTATCCTGGGTGAAGCTACTCCACGAGCCCTCGATGCGGTCGCTTCATTGGGAGAGCGCCTGGCCGTGAGACTGCTGGCACCGGCGATCGAATTGGCTGGTTTGCCGGCCCACTACATAGAATCAACCGGATTGGTCGTAACCGACGACCATTTCCAATCAGCTTATCCCGACCTTTCAGCAACGACCCAGAAAACTCGGATGGCTCTCGAACCGCTGCTGCAATCCGATATCGTACCGGTGGTCACAGGGTTTCTCGGCGCGACCAGAGATGGGGTATCGACTACCCTGGGCCGAGGAGGCAGTGATTACTCGGCTGCCATCCTTGCAGCGGTCTTGCCAGCTGATGAAGTCTGGATTTATACTGACGTGGATGGGGTGATGAGCGCCGACCCACGTCTGGTCAAAGATGCCCGGACAATTCCAGAACTTTCCTACAAGGAAATCGGTGAGCTAGCCTATTATGGCGCCAAGGTGCTCCATCCCAAAACCATCCGGCCCATTATCGACGCGGGAATTGGTATTCGCGTGCTTAACACATTCAACCCCACCCACCCGGGGACCCGTCTGATAACTGAAAGTGAGCTCCCTGGGTCAAAAATTATTAAAGCCGTTACCGCAATCCGCAAACAACAGCTGGTAACAATCGAAGGGCGCGGAATGTTGGGAGTACCGGGCGTTGCTGCCCGCACATTTAGCACGGTGGCAGCTACGGGGACGAGCGTTTCCCTGATCACTCAGGCTTCCTCGGAACAATCCATTTGCTTTGCCACACCGATGGAATTGACGCAAAGCGTGGTGAAAGCATTGGAAATCGCCTTTGCCCAGGAAATTGCCTGCCAGGATATCGACCGCATATGGGCTACCGAAGAAGTAGCCATAATCACCGTGGTCGGGGTGGGCATGCGCAATACACCTGGAATTGCTGGCCTCGTCTTCAGTGCTTTAGGCGACCAGCGCATTAACGTGATTGCTATTGCTCAGGGTTCGTCTGAAGTATCTATCAGTATCTTAATCAGCGCAGCCGAAACCCAACATGCCGTTCAGGTGATCCATTCCCTGATCGTAGATTGACATGCATTTATGCCAGGCCATGCATAAGTTTAAGATCGATCAAATTATCCATTCTGAAAGAAAAACCATTGCACTCATCATTACCAATGAGGGTAAACTCATCGTCCGGGCACCATTACGGTACCCTAAGGCAAAAATTGACGACCTTGTCGATCAGAAAACGGGATGGATTGAGAAGAAATTAACGCAGGTTCAAAAGTTCAACAACTCCAAAGAGCAAAAGGCCATTAAGAAAAACGATCAGTTTTGGTTTTTGGGAAAGCAGTACGACTTATACGTGTCTGAAGGCAACTCTTCCAGCATCACACTTCGTGATAAGTTTTATCTCTCTCGCAAAGTACTTCCTCAGGTAGAGAAAGTGTTCACCCACTGGTACCGTCTCCAAGCTCGTAAAATACTGGAAGAACGCGCCGGTTTTTTGAGCAAAAGATTCGGATTTTCATATAAAACGATTAAGATAACTTCTGCGCGCACCCGCTGGGGGTCTTGCAGCACCCGCGGCACGCTCAGTTTCCCCTGGCGCCTGGTTATGGCACCCCTCCCTGTGATCGATTACGTCGTAATCCACGAGTTGGTTCACACCGTCGAACGCAATCATCAGAAGGGATTTTGGAACAAAGTTGCAATGATCGAACCGCACTACAAGGAACATATCCGCTGGCTGAAGGAAAATGGATATAAGCTGCAAATTAGCCAGTAAGGTCACATATCGCCCAAGTATCTATCATATTGGCCCTTTTTTGAGGAGGACAAGATGCCAGAACGTATACCGGTAGCCATTCTCGCAGCAACTGGAAGTGTTGGCCAACGCTTTGTCCAGTTATTGGACAACCATCCCTGGTTTGAAGTAAAAGCACTGAGTGGATCGGATCGGACGGTCGGACAGGTTTACGAAGATGCCTGTCATTGGATTCTGCCCGAGCCGATGCCAGAGTGGGCCTGCAAGATGGAGGTCCTTCCGACCGATCCATCAGCCATACAGGCCTCGCTGGTGCTCTCCGCTTTACCGGCGGATATCGCCCGGGATGTGGAGCCGCTGTTTGCCAATGCAGGTGTCATGGTCTGTTCAAATGCATCGGCCTACCGCCGGGAGCCCGATGTGCCGATTCTGTTGCCTGAAGTCAATCCGGACCATATCACCCTGATCGATGATCAACGCCGAAACCGGGGTTGGCGGGGAGGGATTGTTACCAACCCGAACTGTACCAGCACCGGTCTGACTGTCGCGTTAAAAGCACTTCAGAAGGGATTTGGATTGCAGAAAGTCTTTGTGGTTTCCCTCCAGGCTGTCTCAGGTGCCGGTTATCCGGGAGTGGCGTCGTTGGACATTCTGGATAACGTCATTCCCTTCGTCAATGGCGAAGAAGAAAAGGTAGAATGGGAAACGCGTAAAATGCTCGGTACGGTCAACCATGGGTCAATTGAACTGGCTGATTTTGTCGTCTCAGCCCACACCAACCGGGTGGCTGTGAGCGATGGGCATATCGTCTGCCTGTCTGCTGCTCTCGTTGAAAAGGCATCTCTTGCCGCGGTCGCTGATTTTTTAAAATCCTATACGGCCCCAGAAATTAGCTGCTCCCTACCCTCAGCGCCACACCCGGCTATCTCATTACACGATGAGCCCGACCGCCCCCAACCACGCTTAGACCGGATGACCGGAAAAGGAATGACGACGGTAATCGGCCGTTTGAGACAAGACCCTTTATTCGATTACAAAATGGTGGTCTTATCGCATAACACCATCCGTGGGGCTGCAGGGGGTTCACTTTATAACGCAGAACTTCTGCTCAAGGCGGGATACGTGTGAATTTGAGACCTGTTAAAAATATTGGGGAAATACAATGTAAAATGTAATTAATGGTTATTATCCCGGATTTATTATTATGTTATTCTAATAATGACTCCACTGCAAAAACGATTGGACAAAATGGGTAAAACTTTAATATAATAAGGCCAGGTCATTCTACTCCAATCTTTGAGGCTACTCCTTCATGTTCCGTAAAAATCAGCGTCATTTACAGCCGTTTTTGATCACCAATGTCAACGATTTGCCGGAAAAACACCGGAAGCGGTTGGAAACCTCCTGGGCTGGGGTGTTCTACCGGGAAACCTTCTGCCGGCTGGATGAAAGCCCCTTTGCGGTATTATATGCGGATCTCCCTTCTCGGCCCAACGTTCCGGTCAACGTCCTGGTCGGATTGGAAAGTTTGAAATCCCATTTTGATTGGAGTGATGAAGAACTGTACGACGCTTTTAGCTATGATCTGCAGGTGCGGTATGCGCTGGGGTATCGGGAATTCGGGGAAGGCGATTTTGATTTGCGCAGCCTGTATTACTTTCGGGAACGGGTGGCTTGCTACCAGCAGGAGCAAGGGGTCAATCTGATTGCGAAAGCCTTCGAGCAAGTCACCGATGAACAAATCAAAGCTTACCAACTTAAAACAGGCAAACAGCGGATGGACAGCACCCAGATTGCCAGCAACATGCGGGCGATGAGCCGGCTGCAATTGTTAGTCGAAGTGTTGCAGCGGGTGCATCGTATGCTGAACGAAGCGGATCAAGGAGCCTATGGCGAAGTCTTTGCGCCTTTCATCCAGGGACATGCCGGGCAATATGTCTATCATCTCAAAGGGCAGGACACCGGTGAGCACCTCCAGAAGATCGGCAATCTGATGCAGCGCCTGGTGGAGGAACTGCGACTGAACTATAGCCAAGAGCCGGTCTATCAAATGCTGGAACGGGTCTTTGGGGAACATTTCCGGTTGGAAGAAAGGGTTGTCAAGACCAAGGTGGACAAGGAGTTGAGTGCCAGCAGTCTACAATCGCCGGATGACCTGGAAGCCACCTACCGGGAGAAAGCCCATAAAACCTACAAAGGCTATGTTGCCAATGTGACCGAAACCTGCGACCCGGTCAATAAGCTCCAACTAATTACTCAGGCTCAGGTGGCACCTAACAGCACCGATGATGCCCAATTGATGGAAGAAGCCTTGCCTGGTTTGAAAGCACGCACCGACCTGGACACGCTCTACACGGATGGGGGGTACGGCAGTCCTGACGGCGACCAGGTGCTACAGGACCATAAGGTAGAACAGATCCAAACGGCGATCCGCGGCCGTGTTCCCAGTGCAGAAAAGCTCAACCTGGCGGATTTTGATATTCACCAGACCAAGGAAGGGACACCGACCCAAATCACCTGTCCCCAGGGACAAACGGTGGCTGTGCATCCTACCTGCCAGAAGAAAGGCTTTGTCGCCCATTTTGACCTGGCAACTTGCCAGGTCTGTCCCTTCTTCCAAACCACCTGTCCCGGTGTGCCGGGAAAACACAAACCGAATATCCGCTTGAATTTCAGCCAGCAAGCGGCCAATGTCGCTCATCGGCGCAGGCAAAGCAAAGTGCATCATAGTGAAGGACGCAACCTTCGAGCAGCGGTTGAAGCAACGATGCACGAGCTCAAACACTCCTTCCCGGCCAGCAAATTGCCGGTGAGGGGTTTGTTTCGAATGACTTGTATGGTTATTGGTTCAGCGATGGCAGCCAACGCTCGCCGAATACAACGCTACCTGGAGGCCAAAATGGAGGCCAAAAAACAGGAAAATGCTGATGAAAGGGAGCAGAAATGCTCCCAAGAACAGCAAAATGATTCTATTTTTGCCCGTTTGCAAGCCGTAATTGCGCTCGGATTGAGGCCTTTTTGGCTTTCGGAAACTAAATCTGAGTTGTTAAAAGTGCGAATTTTTGCAGTGAAGTCAATAATAATAATAGATAATAAGGATGGTGGTTTGTATTTAAGAAAAAGGGAGAAATAGAATTAACTGAATTAAAAAGACCCCAACCCCAAAAAGACAAATATTCATTGGATATGGTGGGTCATTGCTCTGGCATTATTAGTTTGGAATATTGTCGTCTATCTACCTAAAGGTCCTTCGGCAGTAAGCATCCCATATAGTGTGTTCCTGCAAATGGTTGTGAGCGACAAGGTCGCCAGCGTTCAAATCTCCGGGAGCACCATCAACGGCCAATTCGTTAATCCGATTCCGGCAACAACTTTAACACCTGCGGCTACGCAATCGACCGCACCGGCAACACCGGCTGCGACCGTAACAAACTATTCAAATTTCACGACGACGTTTCCGGATACGGAAGGTGATCCAGCCTTCATCAATACGTTAACCAGTCACAATGTGGTTATCAATGTCTCGCCTCCGCCCAGCCCGATCGTCTCATTTTTATTGTCTTCGATATTACCGTTGCTATTACTGGTCGCGGTAATGTTCTGGATACTCCGACGATCGTCGGCAGGACAATCCGGAATCATGAACATCGGGCGCAGTAAGGCCCGGGAATATAACATTGACCGGCCGCAGGTCACATTTGACGACGTTGCCGGGGTAGACGAAGCCAAACAGGAGCTTCAAGAGGTTGTCGATTTTCTACGCCGTCCGGATAAATATCACCGGATCGGTGCCCGAATTCCCCGCGGTGTACTTCTGGTCGGCCCTCCTGGAACCGGTAAAACCCTCATGGCCAGGGCAGTAGCTGGTGAGGCTGGCGTCCCGTTTTTCAGCATCAGTGCCTCGGAATTTGTCGAAATGTTCGTGGGGGTTGGCGCCAGCCGGGTGCGAGATCTCTTCGAAAAAGCCAAGGTTTCATCTCCGGCTATCGTCTTTATCGACGAGCTGGATGCCGTAGGCCGGCGCAGGGGCACAGGCCTGGGCAACGTCAATGACGAGCGGGAGCAAACCCTCAACCAACTTCTGGTCGAAATGGATGGGTTTGATGATCGCCACGAGACCATCATTATCGCGGCTACCAACCGTCCCGACGTCCTCGATCCGGCTTTATTACGCCCTGGGCGTTTTGACCGCCAGGTGACAGTCGGTCTACCTGATCGCCGGGGGCGTGAACGGATTTTACAAATCCATACAAAGAGTTTGAATTCTGGCTAAAGATGTGAGTTTGGATAAACTGGCCCGGTCAACCACCGGTTTCAGCGGTGCTGACCTGGCTAACCTCTGTAATGAAGCTGCTCTAAACGCGGCCAGGGAGAACCAGGGAGATATTCATCAGTTCGATTTTGAGCTGGCAATTGATCGGGTCTTGCTTGGAGCCAAACGCAGCCTGATATTGACCGAAGAACAACGCACTATCGTTGCTTACCACGAATCCGGGCATGCTTTGATCGCCTGGTTCACGCCTGATGCAGATACGGTTAATAAAGTGACCATCATTCCCCACGGCCGTGCTTTGGGTGTAACTGAACAAATTCCCGGTGAAGACCAGTACAATTTCGATAAAGAATATCTGCTGGCACGCCTGGCTGTGATGATGGGCGGCAGGGTAGCCGAAGAAATTGCCTTGAATGACATAACAACCGGCGCTGAAAACGACCTGTCCGAAGCCACGCGCCTGGCACGCCGGATGATCACCCGGTGGGGCATGGGCAGCCTGGGTCCGATGGCCCTTCAAACCGACGAAGAACAGCCGTTCTTGGGTTATGAGCTCTCTCAGGGTCGTGAATACAGCGAAGAAGTGGCTGCTCAGATCGATCGCAACATCCAACAACTACTTCAAGAGCGCTATGACTATGCCAGGCAGATGATCCTCGAATATCGCGAAAAACTCGACGACCTGGTCAAGCTACTGCTCCAAGAAGAAACCGTCCAACAAGACGCCATCATCCGCATCCTCGGGCCGAAGTCTACGGTACTGACAAGTTCGCAGCCAGTGTAAATTAAATGTCGAAGAAATCGCTTTCGCTTGGTAAATTATTCGGGATCCCAATAGGGGTTGATCTGTCCTGGTTCCTGATTCTGATATTGCTGAGCTGGTCTTTTGCTGTGGGATATTATCCCAATGCTTACCGTAATTGGCCGGTAGCCCAATATTGGATTTTGGGTATCATCACCGCTATTGCTTTGTTCGGCAGCGTCCTCCTCCATGAATTGGGCCATTCGTTGGTTGCACTCATGTATGGGATCCCAGTAAAAAGTATCACTCTTTTCATTTTTGGAGGCATCTCTCAAATCAGCGAGGAACCCAAGAATGCGCTCTCCGAGTTTTGGATCACCCTGGCTGGCCCAATCGTCAGCCTGGCATTGGCCGGCATTTTTGCTGTGCTGACATTAATCACGACCGGCTTTGTTCCTTTGCTGGCTCTGGTTCAATACCTGGCCTATATCAACATTCTGCTATTCCTGTTTAATCTAATTCCAGGCTTCCCATTGGATGGCGGCGGCGTCTTGATGGCGATCATCTGGGGGATTACCCACAACAGGCACCGTGCGATCATTATCGCCGCCAATGTAGGGCGTGTGGTAGCGTATTTACTGATCCTGATTGGGGTATATCAAATCTTCACCTCGAGCCTTTTCAACGGTCTCTGGACGGCATTTATCGGTTGGTTCCTTCTGGATGCAGCCGGTGGTCAGGTCCAACAGGAAAAAGCGAAAGGTCTTTTATCCGGGCATCAGGTACAAGAAGCCATGAACCAGGTGTATACCACCGTCCAGGCGGATACCACTTTACAGTACCTGATCGATAACCACATTATCGGTGGCAGCCGCCGCGTTTTCCTGGTCGAAGATCATAGAGAAATCGTTGGATTATTAACTTTACATCAATTAAGTGACCTTCCCAAAGAAAAATGGTCGGCAACCACAGCCGCTGAGGTCATGCTTCCTCTCGAGAAGACCAAACAGATCTCACCCACCACTGAATTGTGGGAAGCCATGGAGCGCATGGACCGGAATGGGGTAAATCAGATGCCGGTTATGTCAGATGGACACGTTGCAGGGATGTTGGCGCGCGAAGATGTCATCAGCTTCCTGCGCCGTTTACAGCCCAACCATCAAGGTTGATCTTGCTTTTTATACGGTGTTGATTTATATTTGGGCCTTGATTCTGATCGTAATACCTTGAAAGGATAGCGGGCCAAACACTAAAAGCATAGCCGCCAACAAGTCGATCCCTTATGTCTGCAAATCTAAATAATAATTATCACGTCTGCGCCGTTCATTGCGATTACCGCTCCTCTGATGAAGAAGTTTACCAGGACCTCAAACGAGCAACAGATCCACTGGATAGATCTTGGGACAAGTTGCGAAAAGCCAGGCGAATTGCGATCAAAATCAACCAGGATTATGTTCCCAGCCGGGTGAAGTACCATGCCGGGCAGCGCATGCAACTGGTGAGCGACCAGGTTACCCGGGCCACTCTTCGTTTGCTGCGTGAGTATACTTCGGCTGAACTGTTTGCCATAGATATTGGCGTTGAAGGGATTGGCGGAGGCGTCACCGATGGCTCCAGTACGACAATCATGCCTGTCTTACGGGAATTCGACGTACCTTTCATCGAAGGCGATAAGGCGCAAACTGAGTGGGTGAAAGTGCCTGGAGGCGGCCTGATGTTCGACCGCTACCCCATTCCAAAACCATTAACCGATATCGATGCATTGGTTGACGTTCAGAAATTAAAAAACCACGCCTTCATGGGCATCACGTTAACCTTGAAAAATCTATTCGCCCTGGTGTCGCTCCTCCCCGGTGGACGTCCACGGCCCTATTACCATCATCTGGTCAGGATGCCATACATGTTGGCAGATTTGGGCAAGATTTTCAATCCCGCTCTGAACATCATCGATGGATTGGTCACGCAAGCCGGAATGGAGTGGGGACCAGGCGATGATCCACGCATTTGTAATACCCTGATAGCAGGCGACCAGGTGGTAGCCACCGATGTTTGCGGCGCGCACTTGATGGGACACAACCCCTCCGCCGACTGGCTCACTCCCCCCTTTCACCGTGACCGAAATGCGCTTCTGATTGCTGCTCAAAATGGCTTCGGGACCGTAAACCTGGACGAGATCGATTTCGAATCGGAGGTTCAGGCACCGGTAGGTGAATTCTTTGCTGCTCAGCTCGATCCACCCGACACGGCTGTGAGCTGGCGCAAGACCACAGCTGAACAAGGGCTGTTTTACCACGACCACAAAGCCGAGTTGGTCGACAAATTTGCTCACAATTACATTCTGCTTCAAATGGGAGAGGTGCGTTGGGCTGATCCCGAAGGCCTTTTACGCACGAGCCGGCGCGTCCTCTCCGGCGACCACCCCGAGGAAGCCATGTTCCTGAAGTATGTCGATCCCGAAGAGATGGAAAACGAGCATTTCGACGTTTACGAAAAGACGCTTCAGCAGCTGAAGCAAATGGCTTACTATTAGCTCACTCTCAATGCTGCCGGCTCACAGCCAGGGTCTTCTTTGCCAGCTCAAGCTGCCGCCGGACTGCTTCAGGAGCGGTTCCGCCCCAGGCAGCCCGCAACGATAGCGAATGCTCCACCTCGAATACCCGGTAAAGGCTCTCGTCGAAGCCTGGATGAATTGCCTGCCATTCGGTCAACGGTAATTGGGGGAGCTCGACCGCCAGTGATTCTGCTTTGCGCACCACCTGACCGACCGCCCCGTGAGCTTCGCGAAATGGCACCCCTTTCGCAACCAGGAAATCAGCCAAATCTGTAGCCATAAGCTGCCAACTAATCGCTTCCATGCAGCGACCAGCGTTTACGGTCAGGGTCGAGATCAATCCTTCCATAACTTTTAATAACATCGCAATTATGTCGGCCGATTCAAACACGGGAGGTTTATCTTCTTGCAAATCCTTATCGTACGCGGACGGCAGCCCTTTGAGCACGCTCAACAGCCCGCTCAATTTTCCGATCAATACCCCGCTCTTCCCCCGGGCCAACTCTAAAGGGTCTGGGTTTTTCTTTTGCGGCATCAAGCTCGATCCGGTCGAATAGGCATCTGCCAGGGTGATGAATCCGAATTCACGGGTCGAATAGAGGATCAGCGCCTCAGCCAGCCGGCTGAGATGGACTCCGGTCAGGGTTGACCAAAACAGGAACTCAACCGCGAAGTCACGGTCAGAAACGGCGTCCAGGCTGTTTGGGGCAACATCGGTAAATCCAAGCTCGTCTGCCAGTCCCTGACGATTTATCGCCAGGCTCGTTCCGGCTAAGGCGCCGCTTCCCAGAGGACAGACACTGATCCGAGGGATCAGCTCTTCAAGGCGCTCACGATCGCGCTGCAGCCCCCAGAAATGCGAGAGCCACCAGTGGCTCAATAGGATGGGCTGGGCTTGCTGGAAATGAGTGTATCCGGGTAACGCAACGCCAAAATCATTTTCTGCCCGAGCAACCAGGACCGCTTGTAGATCCACCAGTTCTTGTTGCAGAGGACCAATCGTTTCTAACAGCCATAACCTGAAATCGGTCGCCACCTGGTCGTTCCAACTCCTGCCAGTATGCAGCTTGCCACCGACCGGGCCGATCAACTCGGTCAGCCGCCTTTCAACCGCCGTGTGGATATCTTCATCGCTTTCCTTGTAGGCGAATTCATCACCATTAAATTCCGCTAGGACTTTCTGCAGACCGGCGATAATGGTTTCAGATTCTTGCTCGCTGAGGATCCCTGCTTTCGTTATCGCCCGAGCCCAGGCAATTGACCCTTGAACATCTACCTGGGCCAGGCGTCGATCGAATGGAAGCGAGTTATTCAGGCGGGCGGCAATCGGATCGAGCGATCCAGGTAGGCGGCCAGACCATAATTTCATATGTTAATTTTAACCTAATCGCGCACAATCTTTTCAATCGGTACGGGTGGAATGCCTTCGCCAAGGCCTTTCATCATCGCCTGAACCTTGGATGGTAATCCAAATAAGCGGATAAATCCGGCCGCGTCGGACTGGTCGTAAACCGGAGAGTGGCCAAAGGTGGCAAATTCTTCACGATACAGGCTGTACGGGCTGCTGCGTCCGGCAACCGAGATATTACCTTTATAAAGCCTGACGGTAATCGTTCCGGTGACAACATTTTGAGTTTCCTTGAAGAAAGCATCCATCGCCTGGCGTAAAGGCGTGAACCAGAGGCCAAAGTAGACCAATTCGGCATATTTCAAAGCCAAAATGTCTTTATAATGGAGCGTCTCCCGATCCAATGTGATCGATTCGAGCTCTTTATGCGCAAAACTCAAGATCGAGCCGCCGGGAGTCTCGTAAATGCCACGCGATTTCATTCCAACCAGGCGGTTCTCGACCAGGTCGATCCGGCCGACGCCATGTTTTCCGCCAATTTTATTAAGGTCCTCGATTAATTGGAGAGGTGGAACTGCTTTACCATTCAGGCTGACCGGATTGCCTTCTTCAAATCCGATGGTTATATCTTCGTATTGGTCAGGCGCATTCTGAGGCGAAACAGACAAGAGAAAGAGCGATTCGTCCGGAACGTAATTATCATCCTCGAGTGGCCCGCCTTCATGGGAGATGTGCCAGAGGTTGCGGTCACGGCTGAATAGCGATGGGTTACTCTTGGGAAGGGGCAGGTTCCTGGCGCGCAGGTATTCTTGAGCGTCTTCGCGTGATTGGATGCTCCACTCGCGCCAGGGAGCGATCACCTTTAGAGTCGGGTTGAGAGCGGTAAAAGCCAGCTCGAACCGCACCTGGTCGTTGCCCTTACCGGTGCAACCGTGAGCGACAGCATCGGCGCCTTCCGCCTCAGCAATTTCGACCTGGCGCTTGGCAATCAATGGCCTCGCAATTGCGGTCCCCAACAGGTATTTGCGTTCGTAGATGGCGCCCGAATGCAGCAGTGGGAAAAGGTAGCCAGTGCAAAATTCAGCGCGCAAGTCCTCGATAATCAATTTGCTTGCACCACTTTGCTTAGCCCGTTCTTCCAATCCTGACATCTCCTCCCCCTGGCCGACGTCAGCTGTGTAGCATATGACTTCGCAATTATAGTTTTCGATCAGCCATGGAACAATTACAGACGTATCCAGGCCACCGGAATACGCCAAAACTACTTTCTTAGCACTTTTATTTGCCATTTAGACCTCCTAAGATTTGTTATTAGAACTAATTTTCGAAGTGCCAGGCCCTGCCAGGAATCATCCCTGCAGTAAGGCGCACCATTTCGAGAAACAAAAAACCTACCGGATGGGTAGGCTTTGCTTTCTGATAGAAGATAATACAATTTTTTTCTGGTCTTGCTACAATAACGCCTTCCTACCAATCCATTTATGTCAAGGATTGGCTTCGTCGAGCGCGATCGAAAAGTAAGGCCGCTTTCATTGCATTCAATTTTACTTTCTATTGCCGGGATGTCAAGGTCAGAGTCAATTGTGTTAGCGCAAAGTAGTAGAGTCCCCTTTTCGCAAAGTTAAAATGTCCCCTTTGAAAGGGACACAAAGTGGACGAACTACTGACAATGAGTAAACAAGAAATAACCCGTTTAGAAGTGATGCAACGTTTGAAGGACAAACGTTTGACCCAAAAAGAAGCTGCTCAACTGCTGGGAATCAGCACCCGCCAAGTCAAGCGGCTCTGGCAGGCTTACCGCCAACAAGGGGCCAAAGGATTGGTCAGTACCAGGCGAGGTAAACCCAGTAATAACCAGCTCGATGCAGGCATTGCCAAACAAGCTTTGGATTTGATCAAGGAGAAATACTCGGACTTTGGGCCGACCTTGGCCCACGAGAAGCTCACCGAATTGCATCACTTGCACTTATCGCGGGAAAGCGTGCGACGGATCATGGTTGAAGAAGATATCTGGAAGCCCAAGCGAGCCAAGCAACCTTCCGTCCATCAGATGCGGGAGCGGCGAGCCTGTTTGGGTGAGTTGGTGCAAATTGATGGGTCAGACTATGCCTGGTTTGAGGGGCGCGGACCGAAGTGCACCCTCTTGGTCTTCATCGACGATGCCAGCGGGCAATTGCTGGAGCTGTGGTTTGTGCCCCATGAGAGCTTCTTTGGCTATGGTGAGGCTGCCCGGCACTATTTTGAGCGCTGTGGCAAGCCGGTGGCCTTCTACAGCGATAAGCATGGCATTTTCCATGTCAACGCCGAGCAAACCACAGGCCTGGGCCCTGGTCTGACCCAGTTTGGCCGGGCGATGGGTGAACTGGGCATCCAAATCCTGTGCGCCAATAGCCCTCAGGCCAAAGGACGCGTCGAACGTGCCAATCAGAACTCTCCAGGACCGCCTGGTGAAGGAATTGCGCTTGCAGGGCATCTCCAACATGACTGCCGGGAATGCTTTTTTAGCCACCTTTCGTGAGGATTTCAATCGGCGATTTGCAGTGGTACCTCGCAGCAACCATGATGCCCATCGCCCACTGCTCAAAACTGAGAACCTGGACCTCATTCTCAGCCATCAAAAGACAGGCATTTTGACCAAAAACCTGACCGTGCAAGCTAACAAGGTCATCTACCAAGTCCAATCCGAGCGTCCCGATTACGCTTTGCGCCATGCTCAGGTCTTGATCTGTGAAAATGCCCAAGGAGAAGTCACCATCCTCTATAAAAACAAACCCCTTGATTACACCATCTTTCACAAGCAGAAGCATCAGGCTGAAGTCGTGGATACCAAAACCCTCGATCATCACCTCCGCACCCCACACGCCCCCGCTCCCGATCATCCCTGGCGACGTAACTTCGGCCGCCATCTCAATGGTCAGCCGATCCAGGAACCCTCTCCCAATGGCCAATCTTGAGGCAGGTCAGGCTGTGAGTTTAGCGCTTTTCGGCCAAAGACTGGGTAGAAAGAAAAAGGGCAGTGCCTTTCGGTCTCTGCCCAGTCTTCGGCCTCGTGGCGGCGCTCGGGTCGCTCCCTGCACTCGTAGGGTGCCAGCGTTGCCCTATCCTCCTCACGAGTCCCATGGAATCTACCATACTTTTTTACCCACCCTTGCCCAAGGGGACATCTCTACTTTGCAGAATAGGGGACATTTCTACTTTGCATTGACAGGTCAGAGTCAATTGAGATTATTATCGATTCGATTTGAAACGCACTTCAGATTCAGGACTTTTTAATTCCCCTTTCTTCATCCTACTCATCATAAATTTAATATGGGATGCTATGATCATGAATGGAGGAATTTTATTTTGAGGACCATTTTTATCTACACGATTGCAGGTTTAATCTTCGTAATGGCGATTATTATCGCTTCGGTCGTCAATACCATCTTCATCGAAAACGCCAACCGCAATGCTTCATCTTTACTGGTTGTGCCTGCGTATACCGCGCTGGCTCCGCAGACCATAACAACATCCTTTACTGGAATAAATAGCGATCCTAACATCCAAAAATATTAATAAAAATAGCTCTTGACATTCATCGTTATTTGAGTTAATATAACCGGGTTGAAGAACAATATGACTACATTAATCGTTGTTGAACTCCGTTTACGAGCTAAGCCAACATGCCCGACCTCTCCCTGGGAAGTTGGTTCGTTTCGGTTAATGTAAAGCAGCGTTATCTGCAATTTAGTAAAACCGAGAGCCCTCCTGACCAGGAGGGCTTTTTTGTTTATCAATGCGATGATGGAGGAACCTAGTATGGCTAATGTAATCAAGACTAACTGTCCTGAATGTGATGCGGAAATCGAACTGGAAGATGTCGTCCAAGGCGAAATTGTGGTTTGCCCTGATTGTGGCATAGATCTAGAAGTGATCAGCCTCGAACCTGTCACGCTTGAGCTGGCACCGATGGAAGAAGAAGATTGGGGCGAATGATTTTCAAGGATAAAGGATAAGACCAATGAAAATAGGTGTTCTATATTCTCGGGTAAGGGTTGAAGAAAAATGGCTGTTCGAGGCGCTCGAACGTCATGGCATCGATTTCGACAAAATAGACGACCGCCTGGCAACATTCGAGCTGGACAATCCGGGTCGATGGCTCAATTACGATGTAATTCTCGAAAGGTGCATTTCATACGGTCGAGGCCTTTACGCTACCCAGATATTGAACGCATGGGGTGTGCCCACGGTCAACATGGCTCACGTAGCGGCAACTTGCGGCGATAAAATGGCAACATCCATTGCACTTTCGAAGGCAGGAATCAACCAACCCCGGGTTAAAAATCGCCTTCACCACCGAATCGGCGCTCGCAGCCATCGAAGAAATTGGATATCCGGTCGTCCTTAAGCCAATCGTAGGCTCGTGGGGACGGCTCTTATCCAAGATCAACGATCGCGACGCCGCCGAGGCAATCCTTGAGCATAAAGAGAACCTCGGCTCGTACCAACACTCGATTTATTACATTCAAGAGTTCATCCGCAAACCCGGCCGGGATATCCGCGCCTTCGTATTGGGTGACGAAGCAGTCTGCGCCATATATCGCTCCTCATCCCATTGGATCACCAATACTGCCAGAGGAGGGCTGGGTGAAATCTGTCCGATCACACCTGACCTGCATAAGATTTTGATTGACACCGCTCACGCTGTTGGCGGAGGTGCATTGGCCATCGACGTCTTAGAAGACCCGTCCAGAGGTTATTTAATCAACGAAGTCAATCACACCATGGAATTCCACACACTGGCGCCAACCACAGGCGTGGATATTGCCGGCCTGTTGGTTGAATATGCCGTTGCAGTGGGCGGTGGAAAAATATCCCTACCAACGCCTTCGATTTCGCTTCCAGTAAGTATCCAAAGCTGGCCGTGAGCCAAGGAAAGAAAAATGCCATCATTGCAACCTAAATCCTCGACCCAAGGTCAGACCTCATGAAAGTATCCATCGTAGGTGCTTCCGGATACGTTGGCGGCGAGCTGCTCCGCCTTCTCATGGACCACCCTGATGTTCAAATCAGCCAGGCGACTTCGGAAAGTCACGTGGGCGAATATGTTTATCAGCAGCATCCCAACCTTCGGAAAAAAACCAGTTTAAAATTTTCATCTCGCCAGGTTCTGTCACCTTGCGACGTTCTTTTTTTGGCGCTGCCCCACGGCGAAAGCCAAAAATCAATCGACCAATACGCTGCCCTGGCTCCTAAAATTGTGGATCTCTCGGCAGACTTCCGCATCCATGATTCCACCCTCTATAAGAAATTCTACGGCACTGATCATCACGCCCCCCTATGGCTGGACCGGTTCATTTATGGACTGCCCGAGCTGCACCGGGAAGAAATGCGCCATGCCAGCTACATCAGCGGGGTCGGCTGTAATGCCACTGCTGCCAACCTTGCCTTATTTCCATTGATTTCGTCAGACGTGTTGGATACCAGCCGACCGATTATCGTCGAGATCAAAGTTGGGTCATCTGAGGGAGGCGCTTCGCCTAATCCGGGGTCGCATCACCCAGAACGAAGCAGCATCATCCGCACTTTTTCGCCGTTTGGCCACAGGCATACAGCTGAAGTCATCCAGGAGCTCGGGTTGGAAAATGTTCACCTGACGATGACTTCTGTAGACCTGGTGAGAGGCGCCCTGGCGACCGGACATGCCTTCACTAAACCTGGGGTCAGCGAGAAAGACCTCTGGCAGGTCTTCCGGGCCTGGGCTAATTCAGAGACCTTCATCCGCCTGGTGAAAGACCGGCGTGGAATTTACCGGGTTCCAGAACCAAAAATATTGGCTGGCAGCAATTATGCGGACGTTGGGTTTGACTACGATCCTGAAAACGGACACGTGGTGGCGATGGCAGCAATCGATAACCTGATGAAAGGCGCAGCCGGATCCGCAGTCCAAGCGATGAACCTGATGTGCGGCTTCGATGAAGCCACCAGTCTGGGTTTTGCCGGATTACATCCTATCTAACCAATTTGCGACGGAGTTCTAAATGCTTGTAGTTAAAATCGGCGGCGCCAGTGGAGTCAATTTGCAGGCAATTTGCAGCGATATTGCCGCCCTGGTAAAAAACGGCCGGCAAATAATTCTCGTTCACGGCGGCTCAGCCGAAACAAACGAAATCTCCACCCAACTCGGCCATCCGCCCCGATTCATCACTGCGGTCTCTGGGTTTACGAGCCGCTATACCGACCGGACAACATTGGAAATTTTCGCCATGGTGACCTCCGGGAAGATCAACACATTGCTGGTTGAAGCTCTTCAGAAATTTGGCGTCAATGCATTCGGGTTATCGGGCGTTGATGGTCGGGTCATGGTCGCCAAAAGAAAAGAATCAGTTCGCATCCTTGAAAATGGCAAACAAAGGATCATTCGTGACGATTACACCGGAAAAATCGAACAAATCAATGCAGACCTGCTCACAAAATTGATAGACGCTGGCTTGACTCCCGTCATCGCTCCCCTGGCAATTTCTCCGGAAGGAGACGCCCTGAATGTTGACGCCGATCGAGCTGCAGCCATGGTTGCAGGAGCGGTCAAGGCTGATGAATTAATTTTATTGACCAACGTTCCCGGTCTGTTAAGGCATTACCCAGACGTAAAATCCTTGATCCAGCATATCGACAAGTCCAAAGTGGAAGATGCCATGTCTTTTGCCGAAGGAAGAATGAAGAAGAAAGTACTCGGCGCTTGTGAAGCCCTGGAGTTAGGTGTTCCCAGGATTGTTTTTGCCGATGGCAGAACTGAGAAGCCGCTCTTTTCAGCGTTGGAAGGTAAAGGGACGGTGATTTCCTGAAAAGATACTATCCTGGCAGAAAATCACCGAAAAACGAATTAATCATCATTGACTTTTGAAGTCTTAATTACTATAATGTTGTTTTGAATTCAGGAAAAAAATGGACGAAATTGTACGGCTTTTCATTGAATTAAAAACGAGGGAAAGAAGCGTGGCCAGAAAACCTTCTGGTAAGTTTCTTGCGCCTATTTGGACCAATTTTTTGAAATTAGCGAGCTTACCAGGGAGACCGGAAAGCTCGCTTTTTTTATAACCCTATGATGCTTCATTATGAGGAAAAGATGAGCCTGGAAAAATATTCAATCATCGAGTCAACACTACGTGAAGGGGAACAGTTCGTCAATGCTTTTTTTACGACAGAACAAAAGATTCACATCGCCCGTCTTCTGGATGCGTTTGGTGTGGAATATATTGAGATGACCACGCCTTCTGCGTCGCCGCAGAGTGCCAAGGATTGTTATACCGTCTCGAAGCTAGGCTTGAAGTGCAAAATCCTGACCCACGTCAGATGCACTATCGAAGATGCCAGGCGTGCTATCGACTGCGGCGTTGCCGGGGTCGATATCGTCATTGGCACCTCATCGCAATTACGGAATTTCAGTCATGGAAAAAGCATCGATGCCATTATTGACATGGCTGCCGAAGTCCTGGCTTACCTTAAAGACAAAAACGTCGAAATGCGCTTCAGCACCGAAGACAGCCTGCGCAGCGAGCGCCAGGACATCTTCAGGGTCTATGAAGCCGTCGAGAAAATGGGCGTTCACCGGGTTGGTGTCGCCGATACCGTCGGGATTGGCTCACCTCGCCAGGTATACGACCTGGTATCCGAACTGCGGGCCAGGGTTAAAACCGATATCGAATTTCACGGCCACAATGATTCAGGTTGCGCCATCGCTAATGCTTACTGTGCTCTCGAGGCCGGAGCAACACATATTGATACGAGTGTCCTGGGTATTGGTGAGCGCAATGGTATCACCTCGTTGGGTGGTTTATTAGCCCGATTGTATGTGACCGATTCAACTCTGGTCGCAAAATATAATTTACCCCTCTTATTGGAATTAGACCGGTTCGTTGCTGAATTGGTCAAGGTCGATATCCCCTTCAACAACTACATCACCGGTTTTTCAGCCTTTACCCATAAAGCCGGCATCCACGCCAAAGCGGTGCTCAACGACCCGACGACCTACGAGGCTTTGAAGCCTGAAGATTTTGGGCTGAAGCGCTATATATCGATCGCCCATCGCCTCACCGGTTGGAACGCAGTCCGGTCGCGCGCCGACCAGTTGGGATTGACCTTATCCGACGAAGAAATCAAGAGCATCACCGATCAAATCAAATGTCTGTCTGACGAACGCACTTTAACGTTGGACGAAGTGGACCGGCTGCTAATCAATGCGGGTCAAGAAACCCCGGAGAACCACCGGGAACCCGAGCAGTTAAGTATATTTTGAGGATTTATCAATGGGACAAACACTTGCCGAACAAATATTATCGCACGCCGCTGGTCGTAACGTATCTGCCGGTGAAATGGTTGTTGTAAAACCTGACGTCGCCATGGGTCATGATTCACTAACACCGAGTATTATCACCATCATGCGTGACGAATTGGGTGTACAGCACGTAAACGACCCTCAACAAGTCGTATTGGTGATCGACCACGTCGCTCCGGCTTCAACGGTTGGAACTGCAAACAGTCAGAACATCACCCGGCGGTTCGCCCAAGAAGAAGGTATCCGCCTGTTCGATGTCGGCCGGGGCATCTGCCACCAGGTATTGGTTGAGGAAAAAATTGCCAGGCCGGGATTCATCGTCCTGGGATCAGATTCTCACTCAACTGGCTACGGTTCCGTGGGTGCTTTCGGGTCGGGAATGGGCTCCACCGATATCGCCCTGGTATGGGCGACAGGACGTACCTGGCTGCGTGTTCCTGAAACGATCCGCATACTGACGCAGGGCCAGTTCTCACCCTGGGTAGAGGCCAAGGACCTGGCCTTGAAGATTTGCCGTGAGCTGACGATCGGCGGCGCAAATTATGCCGCTCTCGAATATCACGGCCTGGAATGGCTGGCGGTCAACGAGCGCCAAACAATTGCCAGTATGGCGGTAGAAGTAGGCGCTAAGGTCGGTATCTTTCCACCTTCAGGTGAAGTAAACCAACGATTTACCACTCCAGAATGGTTATGGGTTGATCCCGACGCACATTACCGCAGTACGTTGAATATCAACGTCGGACAACTTGAACCTCAGGTAGCCGTGCCCAGTTCGGTCGACCACGTGGTTGACCTGCCCGAAATTGCCGGCACACCCATCACCACTGTCTTCTTAGGCACCTGCACCAACGGCAGGTACGAGGACATGCACGCTGCCGCCGAAATTCTAAAGGATAAAAAGATTGCGAGCAACATGCGCCTGATCGTTACGCCCGCCTCCAGCCAGGAATTGAAACGCGCATTGGCGGACGGCACTATCATGACGCTGGTCGAAGCTGGAGCTACATTGACCTCGCCTGGCTGCGGACCCTGCATGGGCCGCCATCTGGGCACGCTTGGAGATGAAGATGTGTGCCTCTCGACTGGAAACCGCAACTTTAAAGGCCGCATGGGATCGCCCAATTCAAAAATCTTCCTGGCTTCCCCTGCTGTAGCTGCAGCTAGCGCCATTACCGGCAAAATCACCGACCCGCGCATCGTCTCTTGATAGCTGGTCATCCTTTATCGATTATGTAATCTTTGCTCTATGGAGGAATATCATGTCTCGAGTTCTGGAAATTCGGCTCTGATTGCGACACCGACCAGATCGTGCCTGGTCGTTATGCACCATACATGCGCCCAAATGATGATGTTGGCGATGCGGCCTTCATCGAAGTTCGCCCTGAATATGCGAAACTATCCATGCCAGGTGATATTATCGTTGCCGGGTATAATTTTGGCTGCGGCTCTTCCCGAGAATACGCCGTTACGGCGCTCAAGCGCCGCCAGGTAGGAGCGATCATCGCAGTCAGTTACGCCCGGATCTTTTTTAGAAATTCAATCAATCTTGGCATCCCCCTCTTCGAATCAGAAGAAATTGCCAATGCACTAGAGGATGGCGCCGAAATTTCACTCGACATTGCCAACCACACCATCCACTCCGGTGTGAATACCTATCAGCTGCCGCCCCTGCCCCGCTTTGCCCAGGAGATCGTCAGCGCAGGTGGGATCGTCCCCTACGTTAAGGAACACGGTCGTTTCCCAGGTGAGGATTAGAACGTGCACAAATTATGCGTTATTCCCGGAGATGGCATCGGTCAGGAAGTCATTCCGGCGGCAGTTGAGGTATTGCGCCGGGTGATTCCCGACCTCGAGACGATATCCGCTGAAGCCGGTTGGGATTGTTTCTTAAATAATGGGGTTTCGGTTCCGGAAAAAACCATCGAAACCATCCGGGATTGCGGCGCGGCCTTATTCGGAGCGGTTTCATCACCCGCCTATAAGGTCGAAGGCTACCGCAGCGCTATCATCACCCTGCGTCAATCACTCAACCTCTATGCGAACATCCGCCCGGTACGCAGTTTACCGTGTGTCTCGCCCCGCGAGGATGTCGATATGGTCGTCATTCGGGAGAATACCGAGGGTCTTTATTCGGGGAGGGAGCGCATGGAAGGTGATGCGGCAATCGCAGAGCGAGTGATCACTCCCCAGGCTTCTGCCAGGATTGCTGCCACCGCCCTCGATCTGGCTAAGAATACGGGCAGGCACAAACTCACCATCGTCCACAAAGCCAACATCTTACCGCTGACGGATGGTCTGTTCCGCGATACGATCCGAAAAGTGGTTAAGTCAAGCGGGCAAAACCTCGAGGTCAACGAACTTTTGGTCGACGTCGCTGCATTGAAAATCGCCAGCCAGCCAGAGATATTTGACATGATCGTGACGACCAATCTTTTTGGAGATATCCTATCGGATGAAGCCGCACATTGGATCGGTGGGCTTGGATACGCTCCTTCGATCAACCTGGGCGACGAGATTGCCCTGGCAGAACCGGTCCATGGTTCTGCCCCAGATATCGCCGGCAAGAACCTGGCAAACCCGATTGCAGCAATCCTGAGCGCGGCGCTGTTGGTACGCCAGGCCTGGAAAATGACAGCGGAAGCCCAGGCAATTGAAAGTGCCGTTGAAGCTGCTATGAGACATGGCATGGGTGTTTCAAACCCCTCAAGTTCTCCCCATCAATCGACCGGTGAGATTTTACAGGCTGTGATAAAGGAGTTGAAATAGAGATGAAGCTTGGTGTTTTATATTCTCGTGTGCGCGTCGAGGAGAAATGGCTGTTCGAAGCCCTGGATAAACGAGGAATCGAATACGAGCGGATCGACGACCGCGAAATCCATTTCGATCTGGCTAATCCCGGCCGCTGGCTGGATTACGACGTGGTTCTCGAACGATGTATTTCTTATGGCCGAGGTCTGTATGCCTCGCAAATCCTGAATAATTGGGGCATCCCTACCGTAAATATGGCCCAGGTTGCAGCCGTGTGCGGCGACAAACTGGCGACGTCTGCGGCTTTGGCGCGGGCTGGTATTCCCCAGCCGCGAGTACAGATAGCATTCACCCCTAAATCGGCGTTGCAAGCGATCGAGGAAATGGGTTATCCGGTCGTGCTCAAGCCCTTGGTCGGCTCCTGGGGCCGGATGCTTTCCAAGATCAACGATCGGGATGCCGCTGAGGCAATCCTCGAGCACGAAGACAGCCTGGGATCGTACCAGCACTCGATTTTTTACATCCAGGAATTCGTAAAGAAACCAGGACGAGATATCCGCACTTTCGTCATCGGTGATTTAACTGTGTGTGCCATTTATCGAGAGTCGTCTCATTGGATTACCAACACTGCCCGAGGCGGCGTAGCCCAGGTATGCCCGGTTACGCCAGAGCTCAACGAGCTGAGTGTTGCCGCAGCCCAGGCTGTGGGCGGCGGTGTTTTGGCCATCGATATTCTGGAAGATCCCAACCAGGGACATATCATCAACGAAGTCAACCATACGATGGAGTTCCATTCAACAGTTCCACTCACCGGTGTGGATATCCCTGGTATGATTATCGATTATTGTATTCGGGTTGGAAAAAATCACATAATGCTGCATCCAACTTCTGTGAATTCTTCAAACCACAAGATCTAATCTAAAGGTCAAAGATTATGGCTCAAAATTCAGAATTATCCCAATCCCAGGAATTCAACTCGAGCGAAATAACGTTGCCCACCTCAATCCAGGACCTTGAATCTCTTCATACTTCGGGTGTCTATACCAAGCGGCCGATCGCAATCGTACGCGGCCAGGGCGCTCATCTTTGGGACAGCGAGCAAAATGAATATATCGACTGCGTCGGCGGCCAGGGAACAGCCAATATAGGTCACGCCAATCCTTACGTCGCCCAGGCGATTGCAGATCAGGCCAGGATCCTCGTAGCCTGTCCTGAAATGTTCTACAATGACCGCCGCGCAACCTTGGAATCTAAACTGGCAGAAATCACCAGCCTTGACCGGGTTTTTTTATGCAATTCGGGCACTGAGGCAGTAGAAGCTGCCTTAAAATTTGCCAGGACTTTAACCGGGCGAAAAGAAATTATCGCCGCCATGCGCGGCTTCCATGGACGCACCTTCGGTGCGTTATCGGCTACCTGGGAGAAAAAATACCGTGAGCCATTCGAACCACTCGTCCCTGGCTTTTCTCATGTGCCCTATAACGACCTGGATGCGCTTAAATCGGCGATCAGTACGGATACAGCGGCTGTGATCCTCGAAGTTGTGCAGGGTGAAGGCGGGGTGCGTCCAGGATCGGCCGAATACCTGCTTGGGGCACAGCAAGCCTGTAAAGACAAAGGCGCTTTATTAATTATCGACGAAGTCCAGACCGGCTTTGGCCGCACCGGAAAATTGTTCGCGCACCAATATTACGGGCTAAAACCAGACCTGTTATGCATCGCCAAATCGATCGCCGGGGGGTTCCCTATGGGTGCAGCCTTATTCCGCTCAGAACTGGGTGAGCTCCCGTACCAGGTCCACGGGTCTACTTTTGGAGGGAACCCCCTGGCTTGCGCAGCAGCCCTGGCATCAATTTCGTTCATCCAGGATAATCACCTCCCAGACCGGGCGCGTGAGTTGGGAAACTGGTTTCAAGATTTGCTCAGCGAGATTAATTCCCCGGTTATCCGCGAGGTCCGCGGACTGGGCTTAATGGTCGGGATCGAACTAAAGAAAAAGGTAACGCCTTACCTGGCAGCCTTGATGGCGCGCGGCGTTCTAGCCTTGCCGGCGGGCTTGACAGTTTTGCGCTTCTTGCCACCACTGGTGATTTCCAAAGAAGACCTCGAAAAAGTAGCCGCAACCGTTAATCAGGTCCTTTCAACATCTTTGGATGATTAAAGCAAGAAAAAATGAGTGATCGTGACGCAGAAATCGCACTGCTAAAGGGCTTAATCTCCATCTACAGCCCCACCTTACACGAGGGGGATGTGGTTGATTATTGCGTGAAGCAAATGCACCAGATGGGATTTGCCAGCCAGATAGACGAAGTCGGGAATGCCATCGGCATCCTCGGTGACGGCCCAAACGAGATCGTTTTGTTAGGGCACATCGATACTGTCCCCGGTTTTATTGAGGTCAGGCAATCAGGTGACCGGCTGTGGGGCCGCGGATCGGTTGATGCCAAAGGTCCTCTAGCTTGTTTCATCGCCGCTGGAGCGCGAGTGGGCCTAATCGCCGGATGGCGGATAACCGTCGTTGGCGCAATCGGTGAAGAAGGCGATTCACATGGCGCAATTCATGTTTGCAGCAAACACCAGCCAAAAGCGGCAATCATTGGCGAGCCGAGTGGTTGGGATCACGTAACCCTGGGTTACAAGGGCAGCCTGCCATTTACGTATACTGTTAAAAAGGCTGTAGCACATTCCAGCGCTAAGGAGCTAAACGCCAATGAAATTGCTATCGATTTTTGGAACCGGCTGGTTCTTTTGGCTAATGTCTATAACGAGGCTAAGAACCGCTCGTTCGACCAGCTTTCGCCAACCTTGAAAGGGATGAATACCACCACGGACGGTTATTACGACACCGCTGTTTTGAGGGTTGGAATGCGCATTCCTACCATCCTTTCAATCGATATGGCTAAAGCAATGATTGCAGATATCAAGCAGCAAGGAGATATCGAATACGGGCCTTCGATTCCCGCATTTGTGGCTGAAAAGAACACCCCGCTGGTTCGGGCTTTCCTCGCTTCGATCCGAGATCAAAAAGGAACGCCTGGCTTTTTACTGAAAACAGGCACAGCCGACATGAATATTGTCGGCCCTGCCTGGCAATGCCCGGTCCTGGCATATGGACCCGGCGATTCGAGCCTGGACCATACTCCCGACGAACATATTTCCATATCAGAATTTCAAGCAAGCATCGACGTTTTAACTGCTGTTTTAGAGAAAATGTGTTTGCATTCATCATGATGATTTGAGGTAGAATGTTAAACGCGATTGTTCAGACGATTAACCGCTGAAAGGGCTTTGATTGGAATCAATGAGTGCCGCTCCGAATTATCCTTACAATTTCATCGACGAAGTTTTGTTTACCCAGGAAATGATCGAGCAGCGCGTCGCCGACCTGGGCGCTCAAATAACCCGAGATTATCAAGATTCGCAGAAATTGCTCTTGTTGGGTCTGCTGCGCGGAAGCGTGATGTTCGTTACTGATCTGATGCGAAAAGTCCAACGGCCTTTAACCATGGATTTTATGTCGGTTTCTTCATATGCCGGCAGTGTTTCAACCGGTTTTATCCGGATCGACTCGGATCATAAGACTAATATCAATGGATGGGACGTTATCCTGATCGATGATATCGTTGACAGCGGCTATACCATCTATACCATCCACAAGCTCCTCATGGATCGACATCCGAAAAGCCTCAGAGTCTGTGCAATGTTAGATAAAGTAGCCAGGCATAAGGTCGACATAAACATCGATTATCTCGGTTTCGAGATTCCTGATGCATTTGTGGTTGGATATGGGTTGGATATCGACGAAAAAGGCAGGAACCTGCCTTACATCGCTTCGGTAAACCTGGATAAGTATAAAACCTCGCAGGGGTAATTATTGAGGTGGAGGTCTAATTTTATGTCACAGGATAGAACGCGCAAAATTGTCATTACTGCAATTATGGGTGCAATTTCCGCTTTCCTCGGGATCACCCGTTGGGGATACCTGCCATCAATTGCTGGTGTTTCCATCACGATTATGCACATTCCGGTCATCATTGGAGCTGTTCTGGAAGGGCCACTGGTTGGCCTGGGGATTGGCTTGATATTTGGTTTAACCAGCATGCTTCAGGCAGCCATTGCCCCGATTGGGCCATCCGATCCATGGTTTACAAACCCGCTGCTCTCGGTACTACCACGCTTGTTAATCGGGCCGGTCGCCTGGCTCATTTGGGAAGCTCTTAAACGTTGGCCGGTCGTTGGCCTGATCGCCGCCGGGATCGGCGGGAGCGTCACCAATACCGTCCTGGTCCTGGGCATGATTGGGGTTCTAGGGTACATCCCTTGGGCTGCCCTCGGTGTAATCGGGTTGACCAATGGGCTGCCCGAAGCTATCGTCGCTGCGGTGATAGTTCTGGCAGTTGTAGCAGCCTGGAAACAGATCAGGGTTGGGAAAAGACAGGGATCAAACGTATAGCTTTTCGGTCAGAGGGAAGCGCCATCTTATCAAACAATAATAATCGCAGCCGAGACCAGCATGGCAACACAAATCGCGATGCCGTCTTTTAGCCGAAAATCGAGCTCGGTCATCGAAGTACGCCGGGTTTTTCCCCCATAACCGCGCGCATCCATAGCCAGCGCCATCGTTTCAGCTTTATGCAAACTAATCATGAATAAGGGGATAATCAACGGGAACACCTGCCTGGCACGGGCCAGCAAACTGCCTCGCCCGGTTCCCCATTGTCCACCGCGCGAAGCCTGCGCCTTGGCAATTCTCTCAGCTGCCTGTCCTAAAAAGGGCAGGAAGCGCAAGGTCACCTGGATGACCATCACAAAATCATAGGTCGGGAGACCTAATCGCTCAAAAGGCTTGAGCAGTGCTTCAAGCCCATGGGTCAGTTCAGTCGTGGAAAGCGAAAATGAGACCAGGCTCAACCCTAAAATCAGAACCACAAATCTGAAAATGAGCACGCCTCCTGCCAAAAAATCACCACCAGAAATTTGATCTCCAAAAATCGTGAACCAAATCGGGACCGTGTCTTTGTAAGGATTGAAGAAAATCTGGATAATGCCGATGATCACTAAGAATGGAAGCGGGGGTAATAGGCCGCGGATGGCATAAGCCAGAGGTATGTGGGCCAGGCCCAGTATGATCAAGACGGCAATTAACCCTATGGCCAAACCTTGCCAGTTGTTTACCACTACTGCGGTACCCAAGATGAATATCGCTGACAAAATTCGGGCACGCGGATCAAGCCGGTGAATTGGCGAATCCAATGGCAGGTACTGCCCAATATTAAGGTTGCGTGAAAATTCGAAATTGCTCATCCCAGGATACCGGCAATTTCCATAACCAGGGTTTTCCCATCAAGAATCTTTTCAGAAAGGGGTAGACCATTTCGCCGAAGCTCGTTCGAGATTTTAAACAACTCTGGCGGCTCTAATCCGTATTTCGCCAGGAGTTCAGGCTGGCCGAAAATCTCAGCGGTTAATCCACTGACCACATCTTTTCCATTGCTCATAATGGTCAGATTCCTTGATAGTTCTGAGATCGTATCCATCTGGTGTGAAGATAAAATCATCGTCACACCAGCCGCTTGCATATCCCGAAATTTCAGCATCAACTCTTTCCGGGTGAAAGGATCCAATCCGGCTGTCGGTTCATCCAAAAGAAGTAAGGATGGCTTTAATGCCAGCGTAGATGCCAGGGCAACCTTTCTGCGCTCTCCACCACTCAAGTTGAAGATCAAGCGGTCTTTAAACGCCAGAAAATCGAGGCCGACCATTTCCATCGCCCAACACACCCTATCAGCTAACTTTTCCGGTATATCCAACTGACGAGGTCCATAAGCAATCTCATCACCTACGTACTGTTCGAAGAACTGCATCTCCGGATTTTGGAATGCCAATCCAGCGATCTGTATGATCGTCTTGATGTGGATATTTAGATCATTTAGATCGTAAGGCCCAACCCTTACGGTTCCGGATTGGGGGCGTAATAGACCGTTCAAATGCTGTAATAAAGTCGATTTGCCCGATCCAGTGACGCCTGCCAGGCCATGGGATTGGCCTTCACCAACGTGAAGTGAAACCTGATCCAATGCCATTTTCTCCAGAGGAGTACCCCGGAGGTAAATGTGACCCAGATTCTCCACCTGGACCAGGTACTGGCTATCCGCAAAGCATTTCGATAAGTCTGTATTTTCCACTACCGGATGAGTTATAGGTCGATTTTTACGCTTCCAGATTTCGATTGTTTCATTGATCAACCCATCGATGGTCAAAATACCTTTGGAGAAACCCAGTAGAGACGAACATAGTTCGTTTGCGACCGCACCAGCAAAAGGCAGGTCCAGGTTGGCCTCTGCCACCTTACCAGGATCGCTAAAAACATTCCGAGGATTGCCGTCCATGAATAGGCGGCCATGGTTCAGGACGATGATGCGTTCAGCCTCGACGGCTTCTTCCATGAAATGGGTGATAAAGATCACGGTGACACCCAGCACGTTCAGTCGTTTCATCGCGTCAAGAGCCACTTTGCGGCCCACAGGGTCCAGCATTGTGGTAGCTTCGTCGAAAATAACGCACCGGGGCTGCATGGCGATAACCCCAGCCAGAGCCAACCTCTGCAGTTGGCCCGCTGAAAGCAGGTTGGGAGGTCGCTTTCGCTCGTCCCACAAGTTTACCTCTTCGAGCGCTTCTCTGACCCGCAAGCGGATTTCTGCAGGCGGCAGCCCCATATTTTCCAATCCAAACGCTACATCTTCTTCGACAATGGTTGTAATCACCTGGTCTTCGGGGTTTTGAAAAACCATCCCTACCATCTGATGGAGCTCATTCCAGGCGTTCTTTTCACGAGTGTTAATCCCTGCGACCAACATATTTCCAGATGTGGGGGTCAATAACGTTGCCATCAAGCGAGCCAGGGTCGTCTTTCCTGACCCGTTTGCGCCGATGATAGCGATGAATTCCCCTTCTTCAATTTCCAGGGATAAATCATGAAGTGCAGATATTTTTTCTCCCCCAGGTGTCTGGTAAGAAAACGATACATGATCAATGCTAAATAGAATTCCCAATCTGGATACCCGTCCGAACAACCATCAAGCGGTTTTTTGACCGGTGCTGTCAATTTATCACCTGCTCGAGGATCTTTCAATTTCCCAAACTCCAATTATAGCAGGGTAACTTTACAAAGAGCATTTTCAGGTAAATATCTCCCTAAAGTAGTGGTCGATCGGACATTAAGTCTGAGAATCTGTTCGCTCTCTTCACTTTCGAAAAAATTCGAAATGATACTGTAGTAAAATTTTATAAAGTTCTCGAACACAATCCTGGTTATATGTTCCTAGACGATAGTAATAGGAGAAAAATGGGCACACGAATAGGCATCCTGACTGCCGGAAGTGATTCTCCCGGTTTGAACGCAGCCATTCGGGCTATTGGGAAAGCAGCTACAGGTTCATTTGGCATGGAAATCATTGGATTTCAAGATGGTTTTCTGGGCTTGATCAACGATCAGCCGATTTCATTGGAAGGGAATGCCCTTTCCGGTATTCTGACGTTGGGTGGTACGATCCTCGGAACCAGCCGTGACCGGCCTTACACTGTCATCGGCGAAGACCAACCTAAAGAAGATATCACCCAAAAGGTAATCGATACATACCAAAGACATAAGTTGGACGCCCTGGTCTGCTTAGGTGGAAAAGAAACTCTCGAAAGCGGTTTTCACCTGACACAGGCCGGATTGAACGTCATCACTTTGCCGAAAGCAATAGACAACGACATTGCTGAGACGGATACCACCATAGGTTTCGATACTGCCATGAGTATTGCATCTGAGGCAATCGACCGCCTGCACTCTACTGCCCACAGCCACCATCGGGTCATATTGGTTGAAATCATGGGCGCGTATGCCGGGTGGTTAACATTAGGAGCGGGTGTTGCTAGCGGCGCCGATGTGATTGCGATCCCTGAAATTCCATACAACGCTGAATCGATCGCCGACGCTATTATGCATCGAAAGCAAGCCGGCAAACGGTACAGCATTATTGCAGTCTCAGAAGGGGCAAAATCGCGTGAAACCGCCGATTTCTTCGAACATTCTCTAGAAGTTAACGAGCGCATCCGTACAGGCGACGAAAGGAAGAAGGTCGCCTCAATCCTTGAAAAGATCGAAGACCAGCTCATCGGCAACACTATTCACCTGGCTACCCGCCTCGAGCAATTTACTAACCTGGAAACCCGCATCACTATCCTCGGCCACCTGCTGCGCGGAGGTACGCCATCCTCAGGAGATCGCCTGTTGGCGACCAGATTGGGTACGGCAAGCGTCAGGGCAGTCAAGGACGGCAATTTTGGTATCATGCTTTCGGTACAAGGTGGCAATATCATACCAGTCCCTCTACATGAAAACAGCGGCTCTCACAAAACCATCCCCCTCGATCATCCCTGGATCGAAAGTGCGCGCCAGGTAGGGACAAGCCTAGGAGATTGAATTAATGCTGACATCGCAGCAGACCCAAAGCGACAACTCAAAAAAACCGTTATTACTTGTTCTATCTTACGCACGTGTTTATAAGAAAGCGCTGATCATCACCGTCGTCAGCATGCTCTTACTGGTTGCAGTTCAATTGCTGGTTCCCTGGATCATCACCAGGTTGATCGATGCAGTTACAACCCAGGTTGAATCCCAGCAAACGATGAACCTGATCATCCAATTAACGGTTATTGTTTTAATCGTTTACATCGCACGAGCTGGCCTTGAATTTGCGCGCAGCTATATGGCTCATGTGGCCGGTTGGGGTGTGGTCGCCGATATTCGAAAACACACCTACGAGCATATCCAGCGGTTGTCGCTGCGATTCTACGAAGACAAACAGACCGGACAGCTCATGTCACGGGTGGTCAACGACACCGATCTTTTTGAGCAGCTAATCGCTCATGCCATACCCGACGTGCTGGTAAACGTCCTGACTTTGATTGGAGTCAGCCTGGTGCTGTTCACCCTCAACTGGAGATTGGCGTTGTTGAGCATTTTGCCGATCCCGTTGGTCGCCGTTTCGTTGAGGATCTACGCCCGCTACGTTCGCCCCGCATTCCGCGAGCGTCAAAAAGAGTTGGGGATGCTCAATGCCTTGCTCAACGACAGCATTTCAGGCATCCGCGACATCAAAGCATTCACCCGCGAAGATGAACAGCTGGCCCAGGTTGGGAAAGGCATCGACCGCTATAAACGTTCTTTATTAGCGGCCTTGAGGTTGATGGCAATCTTCCAGCCTTTCGTCGAGTTCACTTCATCAATCGGCAGCCTGATTGTCATTTTTTTTGGTGGGCAGCTGGCCTTCCAGGGCGTACTGTCAGTCGCAAACCTGGTTGCATTTTTCTTATATCTCGACCTCTTCTATCAACCGGTGCGCATCCTTGGAAATGCCTGGGAAAATATCCAGGGAGCGTTGGCCGGCGCAGACCGGGTTGGGGATCTGCTTACTCAAGAGCCTGAAGTTCAATTAAAGAGGGATGCGATAAAGCTGTCGGAGAATTTCCAGGGTGAGATTGTGTTCCACGACGTGAGTTTTTATTACAATCCCGGTGAGATGATCCTGGAGAATATCAACCTGGATATACCTGCTCGCCAGGTAGTTGCGCTGGTCGGGCCTACCGGGGTGGGAAAATCGACTCTGGTCAGCCTGATCCCTCGTTTTTACGATGCCAGCAGTGGCAAAATTACTTTCGATGGAGAGGATATCTGTAACGTCACCCTCGAGAGCCTGCGGCGCCAGATCAGTATTGTATTGCAGGATGTCTTTCTCTTCCATGGAACCGTTCGTGAAAATATCCTGTTTGGCCGTCCAAGCGCCAGCGAGCAAGAAGTGATGGCTGCAGCCAAAGTAGCCAATGCCCATAATTTCATTACGACCTTGCAGGATGGCTACGATACTTTGATTGGTGAACGCGGCGTAAAACTATCGGGAGGGCAGAAACAACGCCTGTCTATTGCCAGAGCCGTTCTAAAAAACGCACCAATCCTTATTCTGGATGAAGCCACCTCATCCGTCGACACCGAGACAGAGATGCTGATCCAACAGGCTCTGGATAGGTTGATGATCGGTAGAACGACCATCATCATCGCTCACCGGCTTTCGACCATCCGCAATGCCGATAAGATTGTTGTTTTGGAAGGAAAACATATCGTCGAAGTAGGGACGCATGACGAGTTAATGAAATTGGATGGGCTCTATACGCGGTTATATACCATCCAGAAACAATTGCAACCAGCAGGCCAAGGATAAACACATGGCATTGCGAGATTACCTGGACTATTTAGAAAAACAGGGTAAATTAATCAGGGTCAGCGTCCCTGCGTCTACACGTTTCGAAATCGCCGGGATACTGAAGAAACTCGAACCCTCTCCCGTGGTTTTTGCTTCGGTCAAAGAATCGGGATTTCGTGTGGTGGGGAACCTGGTATGTACTAAGACAGCTTTCGCTGGTTACCTGGGGATCAAGCCCTCTGAAATCATACCAACCATGATTGCGGCTATCGACCACCATTCACCTTGTGAAATCGTCCAAACTGCGCCGTGCCAGGAAGTCGTCGATTTTTCCACTGACCTGGATAGCTTGCCAATCTTGACTCACTGCCAGGGTGATGGCGGCCCCTATATCAGCTCGGGTATCATGATCTCACGCCATCCCAAATACGGTCAAAACGTCGACTTCCACCGGTGTATGCAATTTTCAGCGAGAGAAATGGCGGTGCGGGTGGTCAAGGGACGGAATTTTGATACTTTCCTTTCAGACCAAAAACAAGTCGATGTTGCTATCTGCATCGGGAACTCACCAGCGGTCATGGTTGCGGCCGCGACTTCGGTGCCGATTGGATTAGACGAATTGGAAATCGCCAACGCTCTTGAGCCTATAAAAGTAGTCAAAGCTAAAACCGTCGATCTCTTCGTACCGGCTGAAAGCGAATTTGTATTGGAAGGGACCGTCCGGATTGAACCCACGCACTCTGAGGGTCCTTTTGTAGACTTGACCGAGACTCAAGATATCGTCCGGCAGCAGCCGATTTTCGAATTGAAAGCAGTTACCCATCGCAAAGATGCAATCTGGCATGCGCTTCTTCCAGGGGCCTTAGAACACAAGCTGCTGATGGGGATGCCCCGCGAGCCAACTATCTTCAAGAAAGTCAATGAGGTGGTGCGCTGTCAGGATGTGAACGTCAATCCGGGAGGATGCTCGTGGCTGCACACCATCGTACAAATTGATAAAAACGCTGAGGATGACGGAACGAAGGCGATTGAAGCAGCCTTTTTAGGGCATACATCCTGCAAGCATGTTTTCGTCGTCGATAACGATGTCGATATCTACAACCCACAGGAGGTCGAATGGGCGATGGCGACCCGGTTCCAGGCTGATAAAGGCCTGGTGATTAAAGATAAAGCCCCGGGCTCCAGCCTGGACCCAAGTTCAGAGGCGGAGTCGCATCTTACAACCCGGGCCGGTTTTGATCTGACCAGACCGCTATTTTCCGTTGGCAAATCATTCGAAAAAACCACTTTTCCGGATGTTGACCTCGAGTATTTCCTGGGATCGTCTGAAAAACGTTAATTGGAAGCATGATGCGATTATCAACCGAAGAACAGGCAATGCTGGATGGCCAGATGGGTACAGCAGCCAGAAAATCGATGGAAATCCTGACTGCGCTGGGGACGATCTACGGTGCTGAGGAATTAATACCGGTTACCTCTGTCCAGATATCCGGCGTTAGCTTTGATAACCTGGGAGATGCCGGCCTGGCATGGCTGGCAGAAATGGCCGCCGGTGGAGGGAAAGCCAGGGTATTGACCACGCTTAACCCGGCCGGAATGGACATTGAGAACTGGCAAGCATTGGGCATCCCGGCAGATTTTGCAAAAAAACAAGAGTCAGTGATTTCTGCGTTTATGGACATGGGAGTCCTGCCCACCTGTACCTGTACCCCTTACCTCAGCGGAAATGTCCCCCATTTTAGCGAACACATTGCCTGGGCTGAAAGTAGTGCCGTCTGTTATGCCAATTCGGTCATCGGTGCCCGCACTAACCGGGAAGGTGGACCAAGTGCAATCGCGGCAGCATTAACCGGCCGGACCCCAAATTACGGATATCACCTCAGCCCGAACCGCGTACCATCGATGGTCTTTTCGGTCAACGGAATTTTGAAGGGCTCCCATGACTTCGGCGCACTCGGTATGGTCATTGGCACTAGAATCGAGACAGAAAGAAAATCGGTCGTTCCATACATCCGGGGAATCAAATCGGCCAGTCTGGAAGAACTCAAGTCTTTGTGTGCCAGCATCGCCACTTATGGCGGCGTCGCATTATTTCACATGGAGGGGATCACACCCGAAGCATCCCAATTTTCTCCGGCAGATGAAATGATCCCGGTAACCCGCCAGAACCTGGATGCGGCCATAAAAACGCTGAGCGACAGCTCTGCAGATGAGGTCGATTTTGTCAGCCTGGGCTGCCCGCACCTGTCTATGAACGAAATAGCTCACCTGGCTACACTGCTCAATGGGAAGAAGGTGACGAAAGAATTCTGGATAACAACCGCCCGGGTAACCCGCTCGATTGCCGATCAAATGGGATACAGCCAGGTGATTGAAGCCAGCGGAGCCAAATTTGCAGCGGATACTTGCTGCGTGGTGGCGCCAATCAAAGGCCGTTTTAGAGCCATGGCGACTGACAGCGCGAAAGCCTGTTATTACGCTAAAGGAAAAAATCAATTCAAAACCATGTTTCGATCCTTCGATGAGGTCGTGGCGGAGGCGTGTCGGTGATTTTGCAAGGGCGCAAAATTTCTGCCGGTCAGGTAAGCGGAGATGCGCTGGTGACCGCGATGAAGATCTCTTTTTTTGGCGGAATTGATCCTGAGAATGGTATCGTGGTCGAAAACGGCCACGAACTAAGCGGTCAATGCATCGCCGGAAAGGTGCTGGTTTTCCCAGGCGGTAAAGGCTCAACGGTTGGATCCTATACGCTCTACCGGTTACGCGCCAATGGAAAAGCGCCCCTTGCTATCATTAACGCCGAATGTGAAACGATCACTGCTGTAGGATGTATCATTGCTAATATCCCCTGCGTGGATCAAATCGCAATTGAAACGATTGAGACAGGCATGTTTTTATCGATTGATGGGGAAAAAGGCATCGTCGAGATCATCAACGACAAATAATCATTTTCAATTAAACAGTTAATAATTATATTTAAAAACAGATAATCGCCATTTTTGCAATAATATCTAAAATGGTGTATATTTTGGTATATTAGAATTTTATCGATCTCATTTATCCTTTTTGCAGGTAAAGCTATGAATTACATTAGTTTTTCTCCCCATTTTCCAGCCAACTATTACCACTTCAGCGTTCAGTTACACAACCTGGGTGTCAACGTTTTGGGTTTAGGTGATGTCTGGTACGACAGCCTGCGCGGCGAACTCAAATCTGCTCTCACAGAATATTACCGGTTAACCAATGCCCAGAATTACGATGAACTGGTACGGGCAGTCGGCTATTTCACCCACCGCTACGGCAAGATCGACCGGCTCGAATCTCATAACGAGTTCTGGTTGGAATCGGATGCCAGGTTGCGGACCGATTTCAACATTCCCGGCTTCCACACCAGCGACCTCGCCCGGATCAAACGCAAATCCGAAATGAAAAAGATGTTCCAGACTGCCGGGATCAAAACAGCCAGAGGGAGGGTCATCGATAACTATAAAGAAGCCTGTACCTTCATTGAGGATGTCGGATATCCGGTGGTCGCGAAGCCCGATATCGGCGTCGGCGCCAACACAACTTTCAAGATAAAGAATGACGCCGACCTGCAGAGTTTCTTTGCCAGCAAACCTGAAGTCGATTACATCTTTGAAGAATTCATCCAGGGGATCATCCAGACCTTTGACGGACTGGTGGACCAGGAAGGGAAGGTCGTCTTCTCTTCGTCACTGCAATACAGCGATGGAATGATGGATATGGTCAATGAAAACCTTGATTTCTGGTATTACACCCAACGATCAATCCCCCAGGATTTGGAAGATGCCGGACGCAAATTGGCAGCTCTTTACAACCTGAAAGAGCGCTTCTTTCATTTTGAGTTCTTCCGTAGAGCAGATGGCAGCCTGGTCGGGTTAGAAGTTAATATGCGCCCGCCTGGCGGTCTGACCACAGATATGTTCGACTATGCGAATGATATCAATATCTATCACGAATACGCAAATGTGGTCGTCCACAACCGCTTCGAAGCCAGTGTCACGCGGCCTTATTTCTGCGCCTATATCGGCCGGCGCAATAATCGCAGATACATACGCCAACATAACGAAATCATGGCCCGCTATGCCGGAAAAATCGCCCATCACGAACAAATTCCCGGCGCTTTCTCGGCCGCCCTTGGCGATTTTGGCTATCTGGTTCGCTCCCCCGATTTAGATGAGATCAAGCAAATGGCAGAATGGATTTTGGAAAAAGAAACGGTTTAAAAACAACCCCTGCCGCAAAAGTTGAATGTGGTCAAAATTGGGGTTACAAAACTACCTGACCACTTATAGCTGTAGAAATTCAACAAAATTCGTTCGATGGTCAAATCACTACCAGCATCTTTGTCGGTCACAGGCCATTTCTAACCAAAAGAGTTGTTTATCGCAATTTCAGCGAATACCTTTATAATTCAATTTGAAAAATGAAAACCGCCTCTGCAATTGCCTGTCCGAACATCGCCTTCATCAAGTATTGGGGGAATCGCGATGACCACCTGCGGCTGCCCTCGACCGGTTCGATTTCGATGAACCTGGACGGTCTTTTTGCCAGGACGACAGTTTCTTTTTTAGATGAAGAAATCGAAGATTCGCTTTCCATCAATGGTACACCGGTGTTCGGCCCGGCCCTGACTCGTGTCCACCTGTTCCTCGACCTGGTACGAGCCATCGCAGGCAAAACAAATTTTGCCAATGTTTCCAGTGAGAACAATTTCCCCATCAAGGCCGGGATTGCCTCTTCAGCAGCTGCCTTTGCAGCCCTTAGCCTGGCAGCGACCCACGCCTTGGACCTCGATCTCGATGAAATTGAGCTCTCTCGCCTGGCAAGGCGCGGATCTGGTTCTGCTTGCCGTTCTATCCCAGGTGGATTTGTTGAATGGGAAGCCGGCAATGGAGATCTGGATTCTTACGCCCATTCGATTGCACCGCCTGACTACTGGGACCTGGTCGACCACATTGCCTTAGTTAACAGCCAACCGAAACAGGTGGGATCCTCTGAAGGTCATACATTGGCTGGAACCAGTCCATTTCAAGCAGAAAGAATTACGGGAGCCAATCAGCGGTTGGATGTTTGCCGTAAGGCAATCCTCGACCGTGATTTTTTGGCTTTAGCTGATATTTCCGAGCTCGATAGCAATATGATGCACGCTGTAATTATGACGTCTGATCAGAGGTTAAATTATTGGGGACCTGGATCGATCGCAGTGATGCAGGCAGTTGTATCCTGGCGCAAAAACAACCTGCCGGTCTTCTATACCCTGGATGCAGGCCCGAACGTTCACGTAATCTGCCCGGCTGAGGCAGCTGGGCAGATATTTAATCTCTTGAATACGGTACCTGGGGTTGAGAAGGTTATCACTGCAAAAATTGGGGCAGGCGCTCACCTGGTAGAAATACAGAATAAATCAGACCAAAACAGGATATAATTAGCGAGCGCTGCGGCCTATGCAGCAGGTTTTATAATTTAATGAAATCAGGGAAAGCGTTTTACGCGGAAATTTCGCTGATAGTTTAAACGTATAAAGGGATTGAAATGACTTTTGTATGGACATTGGTCCAATTTATAATCGTTCTGGGGTTTCTACTTTTCGTCCATGAATTTGGACATTTTATTGTTTCACGGTTATTCAAAATCGAAGTAGAAGAATTCGGTTTTGGTCTTCCCCCACGAATTACAAAGTTGTTCAAATGGGGTAATACCGATGTAACCTTAAACTGGATACCATTTGGAGCGTTTGTTCGCCCTAAAGGCGAGAACGATCCTACCATTCCAGGCGGCATGGCTGCTGCCAAACCAGGAGTGCGACTGGCAGTCCTTTTAGGCGGACCTTTTATGAACATTCTCATCGGAATTGTTATCCTGGGAGTCATGTTCATGGCAATCGGTAAACCGAATGCAGCAGTGGTCGAGATAATGCAAGTATCTGCCAACTCACCGGCTCAACAAGCCGGGCTGCTTCCCGGCGATATAATCCTGCAGGTTAATCAGAATAAAATCGACAGCATTGATATCCTTCAAAAAGATATCCAGGCCAACCTTGGAAAGGAAGTATCGCTAACATACCAGCGAAATAAACAAATCGGCACGATCAACATAATACCTCGGGTTAGTCCACCCCAAGGAGAAGGCGCATTGGGGATCGCATTAGGAAATGCTTTCCAGTCAATACCATTGGATGAAGCCTGGGTATCTGCGATAACAACTGCCGCTGATCAGGCCAAGCAGTTTGTCTTATTACCCGTGAATCTGATTCAGGGGCAAATTGCTCCCAGCCAGGCCCGCCTGCTAGGTGTGGTTGGCATCTTCGATATCTATTCGCAAGCCAGCCAATTGGATGCTCAAGGCACCTCAGCAATACCTACAACCCAGGGATTGCCCATATTTAGAATGGATATTGTCGCTGCGATCGCCATTGCCCTGGGTCTGACCAATTTGCTGCCTATCCCAGCATTGGATGGTGGCCGAATTGTACTGCTGCTACCAGAGTTGTTATTCCGCCGCCGAATCCCGATCCAATACGAAAATATGGTGAATATGATTGGATTCGCGGCTTTGCTGCTGATAATGGTGTATATCACCCTGCAGGATGTCATCAATCCGGTGATTCCGCACTGATCGTTGGCTCATTTTGATGAGGCTGCCTGGAAGTAATCGAATTCAGATTTGTTAATAAGGAAGAACGAATTATTATGGATGGACCTGTAAGACGTCCAGTAGATTTTAAGCTGGTTATAGATGCTATGTTGGATGAATCTAAGCCTTTTCCCCCGGTTTATCTGCATAATTTCTCAGATATTTCACCTAAAGAGCTGGCAGCCTTAAAAGATGTCTGGCCTAAAATTTCGGATAAACGCCGCCAATCACTGCTGGAAGACCTAGAAGGGCTTTCAGAAGTCGATACCCTGGTTTCCTTCGAAGACGTCGCAAAAATGGCGCTCAAAGATGAAAATCCCATAGTAAGGGCTATTGCTATTCACCTGCTCTGGGAAGTTCAAGATAAAAAATTGGTGCCGGTATTTATCGATATGATGGAGCAGGATGCGGAAAAGGAAGTACGCGCCGCTGCCGCTACAGGTCTTGGGGTTTATATTTATATGGGAGAAATTGAAGAAATACCTGCTTCATTATTAACCAAAACAGAAAACAGCTTACTGGAAGTAACCCAAGGGAAAGATGAAGCACTGGTACGCCGGCGAGCACTGGAATCTCTAGGCTTTTCCAGCCGGCCTGAAGTGCCGGCTCTTTTGAAAAGCGCCTTTGAAAATCCCCAGCCGGAGTGGAAAGAAAGCGCCCTGTTTGCAATGGGAAGGTCAGCCGACAATGCCTGGGAGAAAATGGTTCTGAGCCAATTAGACAGTGATCGTGATTCGATCAGAGCTGAAGCCATTCAAGCTGCAGGCGAGCTTGAACTTACATCTGCACGTGAGCCTTTGTTACAAATTTTACAGGACGAATCTGAAAACGATGAGGTTTGGGCTGCCGTGGTCTGGTCGCTTTCGCAAATTGGCGGCGAAGAAGTCCGCCCGACGCTGCAACATTTGCTGGAGGACACGGAAGATCCAGATGAGGTTGATTTCATCGAAGAAGCACTCGACAATCTAAGCTTCACGGAAGATATGGCTCTTTTCGATATGCTTGATGTGGATCCCGATCAGGCAGAAACCCATATTATCGACCCTGACGGGCACCTGATCGATACTGAACTACCGGAAAATCCAAACCATAGGAAGAAGAAACCAGGTCCTTCTAAATAGCGATCGCCAGTCGTAATCTCCGAATAAATTAAAGAATATGGAAGAGAAAACAAAACAGGCTCGATTGCATGTGACCATCGAAGGCCGGGTCCAAGGGGTTGGATTCCGGTTTTTTGTTTTAGAAAAATCGGTCCAGCTTGGACTGGTTGGCTGGGTACGCAATACCGTGGATGGGAAGGTTGAAGTGACTGCTGAAGGTTCCCAAGAGATTCTCAATAAGTTGCTGCTCGACCTGCATAGAGGTCCTCAAGCTGCGTATATCACCAACATCCAACAGGAATGGTTTACAGCTACGGGGGAATTCAGCCGCTTTAGAGTAGTTTCGTCAGGTTATTAAAATCTTGCTCTATTTAACCTCACCTGCCATCAAACGCGCTTTTTGCCAGGGTTGAAGGTTAAACTCTTCAGCCAGGATAGCCCGCAGTTCATAAATTTGATCCCTTATAGCAGCAGCCTTTTCGAATTCCAATTCTTTCGCCGCAGCTTTCATTTGGTTCTCCAGTTCGGAAATGATGCGCTGGAGATCTGACTTCGCCATTCGAGAGGCTTCGCGCCTCTTGGTCGAATATTCGGCTCTGGCTTCTGCAACGCCCTGGGGAACGGCTAACCGCTCAGTGATATCTCTGACCGCCTTGATGATGCTTACCGGTTGGATGCCGTGCTGCTCGTTGTATGTCTCTTGTTTTGTCCGGCGCCGATTGGTTTCGTCGATGGCTTTCCGCATCGAATCGGTGATGCGGTCTGCATACATGATAACCAACCCGTGGACGTGGCGAGCTGCCCGCCCAATGGTCTGGATTAATGACGTTTCCGAACGCAAGAAACCCTCTTTGTCGGCATCCAGGATGGCAACCAGGGAGACCTCTGGCAGGTCCAACCCCTCGCGAAGCAGGTTAATCCCTACGACCACATCGAAGACTCCCAAACGCAAATCACGCAAGATTCCTACCCGCTCCAGCGTTTCAACTTCGGAATGCAGATAATGTACTTTGATTCCTAATTCCATCAGGTAGTCTGCCAGGTCTTCTGCCATTCGTTTTGTTAGGGTGGTCACCAGCACTCGCTCGCCGTTTTCAACCCGCTTACGGATTTCCACCACCAGGTCATCAACCTGTCCCTGGGTCGGGCGGATATCCAATTGAGGATCGACCAACCCCGTAGGACGGATGATCTGCTCGACTACCTGGTCGGCACGTCCCATTTCGTAAGGACCGGGGGTAGCCGACGTGTAAATGGTCCTGCCCATATGCTCTTCGAATTCTTCGAATTTTAAAGGCCGGTTGTCAATCGCCGATGGCAGCCGAAACCCATATTCGACCAGGGTCCCCTTTCGGGAACGGTCGCCGTTAAACATCCCCCTGACCTGCGGAACGGTCATGTGCGATTCGTCGATAAATAGCAGGTAATCACTGGGAAGGTAATCGATCAACGTCCATGGAGCCGAACCGGGCGGTCGCTGGTCCAGGTGGCGAGAATAATTTTCGATTCCAGAGCAATATCCTACCTCTCGCAGCATTTCCAGGTCGTAGCGTGCACGCTGCTCCAAACGTTGGGCCTCCAATAATTTATTCTCTGATCGGAGATCAGCCAATCGAGATTCCAATTCGGCTTCGATATCACCTATTGCTTTCTTGAGTTTATCTTCCTGGGTTATGTAGTGCTTAGCGGGAAAGACTTCAATTTTTTCAGGCTGGTCAAAGACCTCACCGGTCATGGGATTGAGCGAAATGATCCTTTCGACTTCGTCCCCAAAAAAAGTGATGCGGTAAGCGATTTTATCTTCATACGCGGGAAAGATCTCGAGCGTGTCTCCTCGAACCCTAAAGGTACCCTGGCGCAGGTCCAGGTCGTTGCGTTGGTACTGGCTTTCGATCAGCTGCCTCAGCAAGGCATTTCGCCGGTAGACTAAGCCAGTCTCAAGCTCGATCACTACCTTTCCGTATGCTTCAGGGTTTCCCAGGCCATAAATACATGAAACCGAGGCGACAATGATGACATCCTTGCGAGACATCAAAGCTGTCGTAGCGGCTAGCCGCAAGCGGTCAATCTCTTCATTAATGTCTGTTTCTTTCTCGATGTATAGGTCGTGCTGAGGTACGTAGGCTTCTGGTTGGTAATAATCGTAATATGAAACAAAATACTCGACAGCGTTTTCCGGAAAAAAGTCCTTGAACTCGGTATAGAGTTGTGCAGCCAGAGTCTTATTGTGGGCCATCACGAGGGCAGGTTTCTGGATCTGCTGGATGATATTCGCCATCGTAAAAGTCTTTCCGGTGCCGGTCGCCCCTAACAACACCTGGTGCTGGTAACCTTTACCGATGCCTTCAAGCAACTGCCGGATCGCTTCAGGTTGGTCACCGGTCGGTTGGTATGGAGAATGTAGTTTAAAGTCCACAGTTTTTCACTTCCTATCTCAGGTTATCTTACTTTCGATTTGATTGTACGCTCAAATAGAACATTTGATAACATATCGGTGCTAGTATAACACAAGATTCTATTTTCAACTAATAACAGGGACTTTGTCCAATTCGCCCAATACCTGGAGAAGGCGGTCCAACCATCCATCGAGGGATGCTGAATAGGGCAGCCAATAAGCGTTCTTCCCGGCCCGGGCAACCTGCCCCAGGTCTATCAGGTTCCGAGATATGGTACCACTGGGTAGAGGAGGATAGCGCAGCACAATCTGGTCCGCTTCGACTCCAATCGAAGATAATCCGGCCTTTTCCGCCCTGATTTTGACCTTCATCTGGTATTTCAAGTTCTGGACTGCTTCTGGGAGGGGTCCAAACCTGTCTACAAATTCATCCGAAATGGTTTCCAGGTCTTTTTCATTCTGGATATCGGCCAGCCGCCGGTACAATTTTAAACGAGTATCCTGATCGGGGACGTAGTCAACCGGGATTCCGGTTGACAGCGGCAGCTCGACGTTAACTGGAAGGTAACTCTGTTCGTTCAAAATATTGGGCATCTCTTGTTCCGGCAATCCAATAGACTGGCGCAGCCCCCGCACCGCCAGGGAAAGCAAGCGAGTATAAAGATGGAAGCCCACCGAGGCTATGTAGCCATGCTGGCGGCTGCCCAGGATCTCACCAGCGCCGCGCATCTCGAGATCGCGCATAGCGATGGAATACCCCGCCCCCAAATGGGTGTTTTCAGCAATCACTTCGAGCCTTTCCTGTCCTTCAGGAGTGGGTGATTTACGGTTGTGGCGGAAAAAATAAGCATAAGCTCGCTGAGCTCCCCGTCCTACTCGACCTCGCAATTGATAGAGTTGGGCCAGCCCGAACGCATCTCCGCGGTCGACGATCAAAGTGTTGGCATTGGGAATATCCAACCCAGACTCGATAATCGACGTACATAGTAAAACATCAACTTCATTGTGAGTGAATTTTTCCATAACGCTTGCCAGCTCGTGCTCTGGCATCTGCCCATGGGCGATACCGATGCGCGCTTCAGGCACCAGGCGATTGAGATGAGCCAGCATAGCCGGGATGGTTTGCACCCGGTTGTGAACGAAGAACACCTGCCCACCTCGTTCCAGTTCTCTCAGGATCGCTTGCCGCACCAATTTCGGTGTATACGGACCGATGTGAGTGGTGATTGGTAAACGTTCTTCAGGAGGGGTGTTGATCGTAGAGATATCGCGAACCCCAGTCAGTGCCATGTATAGCGTACGTGGGATGGGGGTCGCCGTCAGTGTCAATACGTCTACTTCGGTCCGCAGCTTTTTTAGATATTCTTTGTGGCTAACGCCAAAGCGCTGCTCCTCATCGATCACCACCAAACCGAGGTCCTTAAACTGGACATCCGGTTGAAGCAGGCGGTGGGTTCCAATCACGATATCGACCTCGCCAGTAAGCAATTTCTTGACAATCTCGTCCTGCTCTTTGGGCGACCGGAAACGGGAGAGCATTTCAACCGTAACCGGAAAAGCCGTCAGGCGGCGGTTGAATGTTTCGAAATGCTGTTGAGCCAGGACCGTCGTTGGAACCAACAGGGCAACCTGTTTTCCATCCATGACAGCCTTAAATGCCGCCCGTAAGGCGACCTCGGTCTTTCCATATCCCACATCGCCGCACAGCAGGCGATCCATAGGCCGGTCCTCTTCCATATCTTGCTTGACTTCGCCGATCGCCCTTAATTGATCTTCGGTCTCAAAGTAAGGAAAACTGGCTTCAAGCTCTTTTTGCCAGGCTGAATCTTCACTGAAAGCATACCCTCTGGCGATCTGTCTTTTGGAATAGAGTTCCAACAATTCGCCGGCTACCTCTGCAACCGCCTCCTGGACGCGTTCCTTCGACTGGGCCCATTCGCCGCTGCCCAGGCGTGTTGCGTGAGGCACCTGGTTATCCGGCCCGATGTAACGCGTCAGCCGGTCTGCCTGGTGAATAGGTACGAATAATTGGTCTCCCTGATCGTATTCAACCTCCAGATATTCACGTTCGAGGCCTTCCAGTTGGCGCCTGACCAAACCCTTATACCGCCCAATTCCATGATCGACGTGAACGACCCAATCTCCCGGATGAAGATCAGCGTAACCAGCTTCAGGAGTCTCAACAGATGGACGCGGCTGTTGGCGAGGTTGCGGTCGTTCCCAGCCAAATATCTCGCTGTCGGTCAGTAAATTTAGGCGAACATTATTTTCACCGGTTGGAGTGAGAATCCAACCTTCACCCAGCGTCCCTTCGATGAAAACCGGATCGACCCGGTCCTCGAGCGATTCGACATCTCGTTCTGACCATAGTTCCTTCAAGCGGGAAACCTGGCGAGAAACAATGTAGGTACGCTCTCCGCTCATGTGCAGATCAACCAGATAATCGATGAAAGGCCTGAGCCGCCCACCGAAGCGGACTCCAGGTGTGAAAAGATCTGCCAGGCGCGAGGTTGTCTCGGCAGAAGAACGACCTAATTCGAGCGATAGATGACCTGCCAGGCTATCCTGTATCTCCGACCAGGTCAAATATGGAAGAGGGAAATTACCGGGCAGCAGCCCTTCTTGGATATTTTCTTCGCGAATTTTGACTGCCTGTTCTTCGATTTCGGTCACAGCCGTTTGCAACATACCCAGATCGTCGATCAGAATAAGGGCTTTTTTTGGTAAATAATCCAGCAGGCTGGCTGGAGCAGGATGTACCAGGGGCAAGTTATACTCGTTGACATCTTGGGGCGAGAGGCCTGCTCTGAATGCCCATCCCGGTAATACCTCACGACCCGGCGTTACCAGGAGAGATGCGAGGTTGCGGACGGTGCGTTGGGTTGATGGATCAAACTGCCGAATCGTCTCGATGTCGTTTCCAAAAAATTCCACCCTGGCAGGGTATGGTTCTGAAGGGGGCCACACATCGATGATTCCGCCGCGTCTTGAAAACTGACCAGGCTCTACCACAATGTCCGTTCCCTGGTAGCCAATGTCGGTCCACTGGCGCAGCAATGTGTCGATTTGAGTCGTCAGACCTGGCTTGATTGCCCGGGCGGCCTTGATGAAATCACGCCGGGGAAGCGTACGCGACATCAATGCTCTGGCCGGGACGATGATGACCGGCGCGCTGACCGGTTTTTCTGCATCGGGAATGTGGTAGGTCGCCAGAATTGAAAGAGTAAATAAGCGGTCACGGCGAACCGAACTGCCCCAGCTGGCTTGCTCATAGAACAGCGGCGTCGGGGATGGAAATACGAGGTGGCGGCCGGTCTTGAGCCAGAACGAGAGCTCGTCCGCCAGGGTCAAAGCATGGTCGCTCCGATCTGTAATTAATAATATCGGCCAACCCAGGTCCTCATAAAGAGCAGCGAGGACCGGCAAGCGAGCTGATCTCATCAGAGCCAACCCCGGTAAGGAATTGGCCTTGCGAAGATCCTGGGCTAATTGCACGTAGGCTGGTATCGAACGGATCGTGGATAACAAATGCCTATTCCTTTGATAAAACCCCATTGAATTGGTTCATTGCTGCTGCAATTCCATTGGTGACAAATGTCAATACGGCCTGATTGGCGCGGTCCATTAAGGGCGGAAGGAGTGCCAATTCACCTGCGGGAAAGTCTTGCAAGACGTAACTGGCGCTGTCCATTCTCCCCGGTGGCCGCCCTATTCCGATGCGCAAGCGAGGAAATGTTTCCGTGCCTAATTTTTCGATGATGGAGCCCAGACCCTTCTGCCCTCCTGAACCACCATCCGGACGCAGTCGTAAGGTTTCGAACGGCAAGTCCAGGTCATCGTGGACGATCAATAAGTGATCCAGGGGAATTTTATAGAAATGGACCAAACCTACCACCGCCTGACCCGAAAGGTTCATATATGTTTGTGGTTTTGCCAGGATGACTTTGTTGTCGTGGTAAGAACCGCTGGCGACCAAGGCCCGGGATTGGAGCCGGCTCAGTTCGATACCGATGGATTTACCAATAGCATCGATCGCCATAAAGCCGACATTATGGCGGTTGAGGCGGTATTGCCGACCAGGGTTCCCAAGCCCAACAATGAGGTAAGGCTGGGCAAACTCGCTCGTATTGAAACCATGGTGTAAAAAACTCATAATAAATTTAATCATCAATGTTTAAGATAGGATTTTATGCTCATGAAAAGCCAGGCTGCCAGAAACAGGCCTGCAACAACCGCCCCCCCTATACCCAGGCTGGATAAGATATCGCGATTATTGAGGCTGGCTGAATTCGGTGGCAGCGGGGTCTGCAGTGGTGGATAGGTTTCGGTAACCTCAGGATAAGTGCTGGGTGTCACCGTCACCAACAAGTTAGTAGCCTCTTCGTGGGTTGGCACCGGGGTAGGAACTGCCGTTTCGATCAGAGAGTAATTACGGACGCGAATCCCATCAACCTGAACCGTTTGTTCAGAGCCATCTTGCAGCTTAACAATTAATTGTAGATTGTAGTTTCCGTCAGTAATCGTGGTGGTATCCCAGGTGGCTAATGCCCCATCTGCAACCGCCTGGTCGTTCTCTTGAATCAAGAACCACCCAGCGGGCTCTTTTTGTTCGTAAGTGAAATCCACTTCGGAAGTAACAAATCCCGCAAGAGCGCTGGTTCCGGTGATCGAGATAATCCCCTGGATGGCCTCGCCGGGTTTTGGTGAAGTAATTGAAATTGCATCAGTAGCCTTAACTGGGCTGCCAGTTAAAGCTAACTGAATTATGACCACCAACGGTAGAAAGGCAAGCCATGACCACATCGTAATCGTTAAGTTTAACACGATTACATTGATGCGTCAAATTTCTTGCTGTGCCTCTTCGTTCTTATTTTTCTCGACCGGTAGGTGATCATTAGGTACGGTTGCCGATTTAACTGCCGGAAGATTTTTAAGCAAGTCCATCAAGTTAATCCCGGTCAGAGCTTCAACGACAGCCGGCACTTGCGAAATCGTATCGGCCACGTCCTTGGTGACTTTCGATGCCCCTGCGCCGCTGTTACCATCTCCACCTGAATTGATGATAACAATCTTCTCAGTTTTCGATAGTGGTTCAGCGATTGCAGAAGCAAGAGCGGGCAATTTATCCAGGAGCTGTTGTAGAATGGCCGCCTGGGTGTATTCCTGCCATGCAGCTGCCTTCTTAGAGGTTGCTTCAGCTTCGGCCAACCCCTGGGCTTTGATCACATCTGCCTCGGCGAGACCTATGGCCTTATTCGCGTCAGCTTCACCTTTACCCATGCTCCGGGATGCCGAGGATTGTCCTTCAGCTTCAACTTCAAGCTGGAATTTTTTAGCCTCGGCCAGGGCGCGAATGCGAAATTGCTCTGCTTCGGCCGGTTTTCGCACGGTCGCATCGAGCTCGCGTTCCCGGCGCAGAACCTCTTGCTCCTGAACCTCAATTTGCTTGCGCTTTTCGACCACCGAAATCTGAATTTCCTCTTCCTTCACCCGCTGATTGCTGATGTTCTGCTGTAATGGATAAGCCAGCTCAGCTTCAGCCTTCTTGAGGTTCGTCTCAACGTCATACGCAGCTTTTTGCACCGAGTAATTCTTTTGAGCTTCTGCAATCTTGGTCTCGGATTCAAATTTGGCGGTTTCACCTTCCTGCCGGGCGCGGGCCGATTGGATAGTCGCATCGCGTTGGGCATTTGCCTGTCCGATGGTTGCATCTCGTTTTACTTCGGCTATGCGTGCCTGGCCCAGAGCATTCAGGTAACCTTGCTCGTCATGAATGTTCTTGATGGTAAACGAGACGATCGAGAGCCCCATATTCTTCATATCCAAAGCAGATACTTCCTGCACCCGCTGGGCAAATTTATCCCGATCTTTATAAATCTCTTCGACTGTCATCGTGCCAACAATCGCACGCAAGTGCCCTTCCAACGTCTGCAGTGCGACATTCTGGATCTCCTCAACGTTTTTCGAAAGGAACTGCTCAGCTGCTGTCACAATCGAAACGTCATCCGAACCAATTTTCACCTGGGCAACACCATCTACACTGACCGGAACACCTTGAAGGGTATACACGTTCGGCGTGACAATCTCAATGGTCATTAGTTCCAGTGAGAGCAGGTCAGTTCTTTCTAGCACTGGCCAGATAAAGGTACCACCGCCTCTCACGATCCGGAATGTGCGCCGATAAGCCTTCCCGGTCTGATCCGTTGATGATACACCCCGCCCCGAAATGATCAGCACCTCATTTGGCCCAACTTTCTTGTATCGCCCTGAATAGACCAGCGCCAGTATCAGGATGACAAAAAACAAGCCAAAGATCGCGATAACAGCTAAAATTGGGTCGTTCATGAGATACTCCTTGTTCCATCAGTAATGGTGTCCTGCAAATCGTCTTGTGGATGAACAATTGCCACACCACCAATCACCTTGTCGACGACGACGGTCGTCCCCCGTGGAATCACCTGGTGGTTGATAGATTTTGCGGTATAGGTAATGCGCCCTCCTTGTGCTACCAGTGCAATCTCACCAACACTGTCTCCTGGGATTGGTGTGATAACTTCTGCCTGGCTTCCTAAAATATCCCGCATTCTTACCTCAGAAGAGCCCTGGGGCGAGATCAGGAAATAACCAAAGGCAAAATGGGCAATAACCGCAATCACCAGACCACCCCCAACGGCCCATGCCAGGCTCCCTTTGGTTGACGCGTTAAATAATCCCAACCCGATTAAACCGAAAGCGCCAAATGCCGTTACGAAACTGGCAACAGTAATTGGAGACAGCGAAGGTATTTTCATCGCTGAGCTATCAATTTCAGGACCGGCGTGGCCTATATCAGTACCAGCATCCATACCGATATCATGCCCATCTACATGCAGGTCAAGGTCGGGAAGATGCGGCAGATGCGGCAAATGGATTCCATGCAGCTCAGTCCCAATTAATATGAAAATTGCATAAAGGATGCCTACACCTAACAAAGATAAATAAATAATGGTGAGACCTGAAGATGCCAGCATAGATAATTACTCCTTCAATGGCTTTAAACAATAATGCCCGGCCTCATTCATTTTCACTATATACGGGCCAGGCTCTATTGTTAGCAATAAAGGTACCGCGGCCCTGTTCCATGCCGAGGTTAGGTTAAAAATATATCATCATCATCTCATAAAATCAAGTTCCTTTACCCAGATAATCTGCGGTCTACGATACGAGCTGTGATAGAATTTGCAAAACAGGTAGCCAAAATGCAATTTGAGGAATCACATTGGCGATTAGTGCATACACCGCCGGCTCCAGGTGCCTGGAACATGGCCGTTGATGAAGCCATTCTAGATGCTGTCGGTGGTGGAGAGTCATTACCGACCCTACGGCTTTTCGCCTGGGACCCACCTTGCCTTTCGCTTGGGTATGCTCAACCAGTTGCAGACGTTGATCAGGGGAGACTGGCCGAATATGGTTGGCAATTAGTCCGCCGGCCAACCGGCGGAAGAGCAATTTTGCACACTGACGAGTTAACCTATTCGGTGATTACTCCCTTGCATGAACCCCGAGTGGCCGGGAGTGTGCTCGAATCGTATTCGCGCTTATCAAAAGCACTGTTAAGTGCCTTGCAAATACTGTCGCTCCCGGCTCAAGCCAGGGAATCGTATGGATCGCCCACAGGTCGAAATACCAACCCCATCTGTTTTGAGGTGCCTTCCAATTATGAAATCACCGTTGATGGAAAAAAATTGATCGGCAGCGCCCAGGCACGGCGAAAGGAGGGTGTTCTCCAACACGGTTCGCTTCCACTCCATGGCGACCTGAGCCGCATTGTTGATGTTCTCAACCCTGGCAGCGGTATCAGTAAATCCGAAGCTGCCACCCGCCTTTTGGAACACGCCACAACGGTCGAGACCGTTCTCAACCGGCCCATCACCTGGAACCAGGCTGCCGAAGCCTTCAGGCTCGCCTTCGAACAATCGCTGAACCTGATATTCGACCCTGGCGAGCTGACCGCTGCTGAAACCAACCGGACTCAAGAGTTGGTTGCTGAGAAGTACGGGGTCGACACGTGGAATAAACGCGTGTAATCGCAGGCACAACTTTTTTTGAATCGGGGGGTTTTGAATTATAATAAAGTCTTAATCATCTGATTAATCTCCCGACGCCTTTAGCAGGCGATTCTTAATAACCTTACCTGGAGGGAAGAATGTCACTCGAGAAACGTGAACTATACCGGTTACCGTGGTCGATGAACGATAACCCTATTGCCTGGCTGGAAGTGAGTGATATCTGCAATATTCACTGTGAAGGGTGTTACCGCCAACGGATTACCGGTCATAAGACCCTGGACCAAATCAAAGAAGAAGTACTTTTCTTCAAGAAATGGCGCAATCCGGATAACGTTTCGATAGCCGGTGGTGAACCGCTTATCCACCCACAAATCCTGGAAATTGTCAAATTTATTGCAGATAATGGAATAAAGCCGGTCATTCTGACCAACGCGGTTGCCCTCAAACCCGATCTGCTCCGCGAGCTCAAGAAAGCTGGCCTGGCAGGTTTTACCATCCATATCGACAGCCATCAAAACCGCCCGCAATGGGAAGGGAAGAACGAAAAAGATCTGAACGATCTGCGCCAGATGTACGCGGATATGATTGCATCAGTCGGTGGAATCTACCTGGTGTTCAATTCGACAGTATACCCCTCGACCTTCCACGAAATTCCAGATATCGTCAGTTGGGGTCAGACTAATATTGACAAAGTTCATGGTTTGGTTTTCATCACGTACCGTACGGCAACAACCGAAAACAGCCTGGGCCGGGATACTTCCGACCAGGTTGTCGATATCAGCAAATTGAGCTACGTGAGAGACCGCTTCGACGAAAAGTTTATCACGTCGCCCGAGGTCTACCACCTTATCAAAGAGAATTTCTCTGATTATGATGCATCCGGTTACCTCGGCGGTAGTATTCTACACGATTCGTTTAAATGGCTGATCGGCGCTCGTGTGGGTACAAAGCAAGCGGTTTATGGTTCTGTGGGCAAAGAGACCATGGAGATCGCCCAGACCGGTCACCACCTCTTTACCGGCACTTACCTGGCTTACCTTTCGTATGCCAGGATAGGGGCAAAAATATTCCTGCTTTCCCCTTGGGATAAGAAGATCCGCAGCGCCTGGAAGAACTGGCTTAAGGATATCATCCGCCACCCAGGTCGACTTTTCGGCAGTTTATACGTCCAAAGCATCGGCATTATCCAAGCGCCGGATATCCTCCCCGATGGTCGGGCCGATATGTGTGATAGCTGTCCAGATATCACCTATTTTGAAGGGAAGTTGGTCAATTCTTGCCGGATGGACGAATATCGCTTATTTGGTGGGTTCCTTTCGGTCGTCGATAAAACCAAACAAGATGCTTCGTCCAAAAATTAATAATGCAAAAAGTCGGCCTGATCAATGCGGTCAAAGCCCTGGTGCGAATCCTATCGGGTAAGCCCAGGGTACCTGCGTCATTATCTGAGAACCAACTCCTGGCGAAGATAGTAAACCGCCGCAGCATTCGCAGTTTTACTGTCCAAGAAATCCCGGAAGATATCTTTGCCGCTATTCTGGAAGCCGGAAGGTTGGCCCCTTCGACGGTGAATCTGCAAACGTGGACTTTTGCAGTCTTTTCACAGACCCAATGGCAGCAAAAATTCGATAGGATCATCCCATTCAAAGGCAACCGGGCGGTAATCATCATGGGAGATCTTTTTCGTATCCGGCAAACCGATGTTACCTTTCCTTCCAGCCCATTAATTGAGTATACGATAGCCGTGATGAATGCTTCTCTTGCCGCGATGAATATGAATGTCGCGGCTGAAGCGCTTGGGGTATCCTCGGTGATGCTTTCAGAGACCGGACGTAGCGGATTGCTGGATATCCCTTACTTGAAAGAAAAACTAGGTCTTCCGGATGGCGTCTTCCCGCTGATGACCATTGTCTTTGGTTATGCGAAAGGTTCCTACCCCCCCATGCCGCCAAAACTGCCCCTGGAACAAATAGCCTTTTCCGAGCGGTACCCGGAACCACAACCGGTCGTTCTAAATCACTGGCTCGAAGAAATGGTTGCTGGTTATAAGGCAAGCCATTTAACCTCATCATTCGACGCTCAGTTAAAGTTATACCAATCTAAAATTGGCCAGGCCGAGTCTGACCTCAGGGAAATGGTTTTTCGTGAACCTCAATAGATTCACCTGGTCATTTGATTGGACACGATTTATTAAATAGTGAATAATTAAATATATGGGTATAACCTCTGAACACCGGCCTGTTCGTTTATATTTGCTTATGATGGTTGTATTCATGACCCTTTCCGCGTGCGGCACGAATGGTCCGACTGGTCCGACTGTCACGTCCACGGCGAACAACACCCAGGTACCCAAAGGTGTTACACCAACGTCTTACCCATCGCCAACCCCAACGCCGCAGCCTTTGGGTAGCGCTGGCAACCCGGTGGTTCTGGCCTGGGTCTCGCCAAGCAATAATGCAGCGGTTATCGCTGCCGAGAAATCGGTAGCTGACTTTTTAATCAACCAAACCGGCATCAACTTCCAGGTGATCGCATACGACAGTTATGCCGCTTTATTAGCCGACCTCGAAAGCGGAAAGGTAATGGTCACCTGGCTGCCGCCATTTACTTACATTCTGGCCAATCAAAAAGGCCTGGTCGACATTGCTTTAATGACCAATCATTTTGGCGTCTACTCCTATGGGACGATGTTCCTGGCAAATATTGACAGCGGTTTCACTTCATATTTCGATCCCAATTCCAACAAGAATACTGCCGATGTTAGCCAGGCTCTGGCCCAGTTTGATGGCAAACGCCCTTGTCTGGTAGAGCCCAAATCTGCCTCTGGCTATGTCGTTCCTCTTGGAATCCTGTCTGCTCAGAAAATCACCTTTCAAGAACCGGTATTGTCACAAACGTTTAATGCAGTCATCAGGTCGTTATATATCCAGGGAATTTGTGATTACGGCGCAACTTACGCAATCTCCGGGGATCCGCGCACAGCTTCCTCCGTTCAGGATACTTTGCCTGGAGTGATCGAGCAAATAGAGATAATCTGGCGTTCCGACTCGGTGATTCCAAACATTGGCCTGGCTTATTATAAAGATCTTCCAAAAGGGATGCGCCAATTAATCACAGATGCCCTGGTCAACTGGGTTAAAACGCCTGATGGTAAACAAGCCTTAACTGGTGCGAACCAATATGATATCGCCGATCTTAGAGCAGTCGATGATTCGTACTACGATCCTTTACGAAAGTTCCTCAAAGACTCAGCCGTTGATATCGACAGCCTGGTCGGTCGCTGATCGGGTTGTGGTAAAATGCATCGATGTTCCTGAAACGCCTCATAAAAATAATAGCAAAAATATTGCTTGGCTTCCTCTTCGCCGGAGTGCTCGTTTTGGGTCTCCCCAAACTGTTTACGCTGATTTATTCCCATTCACTTATCTATCAGGTATCGAAAGCCCCTACTGCACAAGTAGCGATCGTTTTCGGGGCTGGATTGAATCGAGACGGCTCCCCTTCTCCGGTACTGCGGGATAGGGTAATGACTGCCGCCAGCCTGTATTTTGCCGGAAAAGTAACCAAACTATTGGTCAGCGGAGATAACCGTTTTGTGGACTACAACGAGCCGGGAGCCATGCGTGAATACGCCATCGAGTTAGGTGTTCCAGAACAAGATATCGTCCAGGATTTCGCAGGCCGAAGTACTTACGACACCTGCTATCGCGCCAGACAAATTTTTCAGGTTCAGGAAGCGATCGTCGTTACCCAGGCATACCATTTGGGTCGAGCGCTCTTCTTATGCAACCAGTTGGGGGTGAAAGCAGTTGGCGTTGCCGCCGACCTGCGCGATTATCCAAGCAGATCTTACTTCTACTGGGTACTTCGCGAGTTTCCAGCAACACTCGCAGCCTTGTGGGATGTAACAATTGCCCATCCTTTGCCAGTGTTGGGTGATCCCGAACCGATTTTTTAAAACACAGAGGGTTACATGAACCGTGATGAAGCGCGTTTGCTCGTTAATGAATATGTAAAGAGTCCTGGTTTGATTAATCACATGCTGGCAGTCGAAGCCGCTATGCGTTTTTACGCTCAGAAATACAATGAAGACGTCGAAAAATGGGGATTGGCAGGAATCTTGCACGATTTTGATTGGGAGATTCACCCCACTCTAGAAGAGCATCCTTTATCAGGTGCACCAATTTTACGAGAGAGGGGTGTGCCCGAAGACATCATCCAAACCATATTGAGTCATGGCGTCGAAACTGGCGTCCCGAGAAAAACCTTGATGGACAAAGCGCTATATGCCTGCGATGAAATTACCGGCTTGATCACTGCGGTGGCTTTGGTACGCCCTTCAAGGTCGCTCTACGACCTGAAAGCCGCTTCGGTGAAGAAAAAATGGAAAGATAAAGCCTTTGCCGCAGGCGCTAATCGGGACGAAATCGCCAGCGCAGCCGCAGAATTTGGCATCGAGCTCTGGGAGCATGTCGACAATGTCATAATAGCAATGCGCGCCATTGCACCTCAATTGGGTTTGGAAGGCAATCTTTCGCCATAATTATCAAGAGAGGATGCACATATGACACTTCAGGGGAAAGGCTTTTTTATCTGGAGGGTATTAAATACGGAAGGTGGCAATCCACAAACCATCACCAATCTGGCCGTATCCACCGGCCTCGCACACGTCATGGTGAAAATAGCCGATGGCCCATATTCCTATAATATAGACAAGAACACCGGCAAAGACTATGTGCTTCCCATCGTTCAGGCGCTGCATGCCAGGAATATCCAGGTCTGGGGTTGGCATTATATTTATGGTGAAGATCCACTAGGTGAGGCTAACAAAGCCATCCAGCGCGTCAAGGACCTTAACCTGGATGGATACGTCATTGACGCTGAGATGGAATTTGATAAACGCGGCATGGATGCGGCCGCCCGGCAGTACATGGCTGCATTACGCAACGCCCTGCCAACATTTCCAATCGCCTTGAGCTCATTCCGTTTCCCCTCCTACCACCCTACCTTTCCCTGGAAAGATTTCCTCGAAAAATCGGACCTGAATATGCCTCAGGTTTACTGGGTTGAAGCCCATAACCCAAAATCGCAGCTCGACCGCTGTATCCGCGAATTTAAAGCGATTTCGCCTTTCAGACCCATATTGCCGACCGGGATCGCCTGTTATGAAAAGTCCTGGTTCCCTACCCAAAACGACATAACCGAATTTCTAAATGCCGCACGTGAATTTAATCTACCAGGGGCCAACTTTTGGGATTGGGAAAAGTCACGCTCGCAGCTGCCCAAATTGTTTGACGCCATCGGGAAATTCCCGTGGCCGGCTCAACCAACCGAGACCGATATTATCCAAAAATATCTGGCTGCGTTAAACTCGCACAATGCCGCCCAGGTAGCCGCACTGTACCAGACGAACGCCGTCCACATTAACGCCACCCGGACAATTCAAGGCACGGATGCAATCCGCAGTTGGTACGCTAACCTTTTTCAGAGCGTCATTCCTAACGGGCAGTTTACCGAAACCGGTGTTACCAGTAATGGCAACTCCAGGCACCTGACGTGGAAAGCTTCTTGCAACAAGGGCTCAATTTTGGATGGGAATGACACCATCGGCTTGATGAATAACAAAATCAGCTATCACTACACCTCATTTAGCCAGCCTTCAAAATAAATCCAATAGAGAATCGAAAACGCCTCTCTCAATGTGGATCGAGAGAGGCGTTTGTATTTAGTTCCAAATTCGGATAGTCGACCTAATCGGCAGCGGTAGGCAAGGTCGATATTTCAGGCTCGGGTTGTTCCTGGGTTTCAAACTCTTCAAGTGTGAACCTGCCATGCACAAAACCAGTGCCAGCCGGAATAAGCTTGCCAATAATCACATTCTCTTTCAAACCGTACAACGGGTCTTCAGTCGAAGCGATTGCCGCGCCTGCCAGCACTTTGATCGTATGCTGGAAGGATGATGCTGATAAGAAGGAATCGGTGCTCAACGATGCCTTGGTTACACCTAACAAGATCTCCATAAACCGGGCAGGTTGCTTGCCTTCCTGAATTAGCTTTTCATTGATCGCCCGGATCTCAAGGCGGTCAACCAGGTCTTGCGGCAAGAATTTGGTATCACCGGGGCGGATGACCTGAATCCGCCCTAACATCTTGCGGATAATCACTTCAAAGTGTTTGTCATTAATGTTCTGACCTTGAGAGCGATACACTTTCTGGATCTCGTTCAGCAGATAGAGTTGGCAGGCTTCGCGCCCGTTAATCCTGAGGATACTGTGAGGGTTGAGTGAGCCTTCGGTCAATGGTTCACCAGCAGAGACACGATCACCATCCTTGATGACCAGGCGAGCAGTGCTGGGAATATCGTAATCTTCAGTCTCGCGCTGTTCGTAAGAAACGATGACCTTGCGATCTTCAATACGGACACGCCCACTGTGATGCGCTACCACGGTAGCCTCACCCAGGTGGCCGACGACATCGCCGTTTTCTACCTTACCAGCATCTTCAACGGCTATGGTCCACTCTTCGGGGACATCGTAGACATCGCTGACCATCTCACTATTCTCAACCCGGACGACCCGCAGGTCGCTGTACCGGTCTGATTGGATGATGCGGGCGACACCTTTGATGCGTGAAATGATGGCCTCACCTTTAGGCATGCGGCGAGCTTCGAAAAGCTCTTCAACACGGGGGAGACCGGTTGTGATATCACCGCCAGCGGCAACACCGCCGGTGTGGAAAGTGCGCAAGGTAAGCTGGGTGCCCGGCTCGCCGATCGATTGAGCTGCAACAATGCCAACTGCTGCGCCAAGCTCGACCATATCACCACGACCGAGGTCCATACCATAGCATTTGGCACAAATCCCGTGAATTAGCTCGCAAGAAAGTGGGGAGCGAACTTTAACAGCTTCGATCCCGGTTGCAACGACCTTCCTGACCAGGTCACGGTCGAACATTGCATCGCGTTCGGCCACGATCTCTCCTGTTTGAGGATCGACCACACGTTGAGCAAGCAGCCGGCCATAAAGACGGGTACCCATTGGTTGTCCGGCGATATCATCCGCACGGCGGATGAAAATCCCTTCCTCTGTACCGCAGTCGACCTCGTTGATGATGATATCTTGAGCGATATCAACCAGGCGGCGGGTCAAATAACCAGCGTCTGCCGTCCGTAAGGCGGTATCTGCCAGCCCTTTGCGAGCGCCATGAGTTCGAAATGAAGTATTCCAGAGCGGTCAAACCTTCTCGGAAGTTAGAACGGATTGGGAGCGGGATGATACGCCCGGCGGGGTCTGCCATCAGACCGCGCATACCAGCTAACTGTGAGATGGGGCCAAAACCGCCCTTGGTCGCACCGGAATTGGCCATGGTGGCCAGGTTTCCATTAGGATCCATGTAGCGCCGTACCGCTTCACCGACCAACCGGGTAGTCTGCTGCCATACTTCGATGACACGCTCGTTTTGCTCTTGATCGGTTAAAAGGCCGCGCCTGAAATCTCTTTGGACGGCTTCGACCTCAACCAGGGCTTTATCAATGATTTCTTGCTTCTCAACCGGCACCGTGATGTCGGCGACGGCAATAGTTGAGCCCGATTTCATGGCATATTCAAAACCGATATCTTTGATATGGTCGGCGACTTCGGTTGTGATCTCCTGTCCACAGATTTCGTAGACATCCGCAATCAAATCCTTAACGCCGCCCTTATCCAATTCCATGTTGACGAATTGGGTTTCAGGTGGCAAGATGCGATTGAAAATGACCCGCCCAACAGTAGTGTCGATGATTGCTTCCCTGGGGGCTTTCAAGCGATCATTGTTATCGGCGTACCACGTCGTTGCCTTGATCCTGATGTTCGTATGGATATCAACCTGGCCCAGGCTATAAACAAGTTCAACCTCGTCGAAATCAGCAAATACTCGTCCATCACCGCTGTGCTTTCGATTATCTTTGACAGTCAGGTAATAAACGCCCAGGACCATATCCTTGGAAGGGCTGATGATTGGCTCACCATCTGCCGGTTTCAACAAATTCTTCGAAGCCAGCATTAACTGGCGTGCTTCCCAAACCGCTTTTTCAGATAAGGGTACGTGCACGGCCATCTGGTCGCCATCGAAGTCAGCATTGAAGGCGGTCGTCACCAATGGGTGGAGCTGGATAGCACTACCTTCGATCAGAACAGGTTCAAAGGCTTGAATACCGAGGCGGTGTAATGTAGGTGCACGGTTCAACAAGACCGGCCGCTCTTTGATCACCTCTTCCAACACTTCCCAGACTTCTGGACGGTTGCGTTCGATGAAACGGCGTGCGCCTTTGACGTTGGCAGCATAGTTATGGGTTACCAGGCGGGCTATAACGAACGGGCGATAGAGCTCCAAAGCCATCGCTTTGGGTAAGCCGCATTGGAATAGCTTCAGGTTGGGACCTACGACGATGACGGAACGACCTGAATAATCGACCCGTTTACCCAACAGGTTGCGGCGGAAACGACCTTTCTTTCCTTTAAGCATATCGCTTAAGGATTTGAGTTCTCTGCGACCGCGCCGTGAAAGCGCCTTACCGCGTTGAGAATTGTCAATCAGCGAGTCGACGGCTTCCTGGAGCATGCGTTTTTCATTGCGGACAATAACGTCCGGCGCTCCCAACTCGAGCAGCCGCTTAAGGCGGTTATTCCGATTGATGACTCGCCGGTAAAGATCGTTCAAATCAGATGTGGCGAAGCGACCGCCATCCAACTGCACCATTGGGCGCAGATCAGGAGGAATAACCGGTAAAACGGTCAGGATCATCCATTCAGGGCGGTTCCCAGAGCGGCGAAAAGACTTCAACTACCTTCAAACGGGTGGTAGCTTTCTTCCGTTTTTGCTTGCTTCGTGAAGTCCGTACTTCATGCCAGAGATCGTCTGAGAGTTTTTCTAGGTCCAGACGACGTAAAATATCATAGAAGGCCTCTGCGCCCATGTCTGCGCGAAAAACCTGTCCCCATCGAGATTTCAATTCGCGGTAGCGACTCTCGGTTAAGAAAGTAAAGGGCCGCAATTCCTGAAGCTCATCCCGGGTGTGGGCGCTTTGACTCTGGCTTTCAATCGCCTGGTCTTCCAATTGGTCGCGCAAGGCGTTCATGGACTCTTCAGCTTCTGCCCGAATTCGTTCGGTAGACATTTTTAGCTGTTCCAGATCGCGCTGGCGTTCGCCCCTGATCTCGCTTTCCAACTCTTCCAGGCGCTCTTTGACAACTCGCTGCACCTGGGAGATATGTTGGGGAGTGATAGTTATGCCATTCTCGATCACCGTAATTTTAGATGATGTCGAGGTAAAAGCGATTGGGGTGCGGGCAGCCTGTCCCATCTTCTCTTGCAAGGAACGCTCGAGCGCCTGCCCTTCCTGGATTACTGGTTCAATCCGGCTGGCAAGCTCTTCATCAAACCGGCCTTCGAGCTCAGTTTTTTGTTGTTGAACTTCGGTAACCCTTTTATCCCGGCCGCGTTTGACCTCAGCAATTTTGCTGTTGATCTGATTAGCCTGTTCGCGTTCCGAAACACTGATCTCGTCTTCCAGACGTTTTAGAGCCTTCTGACGGGCTTCCTCATCGACGTACGTGACGATGTATTGTGCAAAATACAGGACACGGTCGAGGTTTCGTCTGGAGATATCCAATAATAACCCGAGGTATGAGGGAATTCTTCTCGTATACCAGATGTGAGCAACCGGGGTGGCAAGATCGATATGCCCCATCCGTTCACGTCTGACCGATGAGCGGGTAACTTCAACCCCGCATTTGTCGCAAGTGATGCCCTTATAACGCGGGTTCTTATACTTGCCACAATAACACTGCCAGTCGCGTGTAGGCCCAAAAATCGCCTCACAAAATAATCCATCCTTTTCCGGTCGTAAACGACGGTAGTTAATCGTCTCCGGCTTCAGAACTTCTCCATAAGACCAACTACGGATAGTTTCTGGTGATGCTAAATTGATTCGAAGTGCGGTTAAACCCTTGGTCTCCACTAGTCAACCTCCTGATAGTTTCGGGAGTCATATAACAAATAAACGAATGAAAGCGCATGAGAATCACCAACTCAAGCGCTTCATTTACCATATCAGTACGAATTGTTATGCATGCAATCTAGGATTATAGCAGAATACAATAGTGGTTGTCAAGTGGTTTTTGCAGCGATTCGGGATGAATCTCGGGGAATTTCAAGATAAAATTTACTGCCTTTACCTAACACACTCTCCAACCAGACCCGGCCGCCATGTCGTTCGGCGATAGATTTCACAATCGCCAGACCCAGGCCGCTTCCACTGATTTGATTGGCATCCCTCTGCCCCCCCCGGTAGAACTTTTCGAACAAACGAGGTTGATCGATTGGCGCAATCCCAATTCCGTTATCTTGCACGCTGAATAAGATGTTGCCAGGAAGGCTTTCGATAACCAATTTTACCTTCCCATGCACAGGCGTATATTTCACGGCATTCTCAACCAGATTGTAAACAGCCTGCTGCAGTAAGGCCGAATCCACTTCTAAATCTAGCTGAGATTCGTATGGGATTTCTACGGTCAGATCGATCGATTTTTGGGCGGCCTGGGCTTGTAAGGCGGCTACGACGTAATTAGCGATGTCGCCGGCTGAAATGCGTCCAAGCTGCAGACCGACCCCAGCCTCGATCCGGCCTAGATCAAGTAAATTATTAACCAGGCGCGAAATATTCTCGACCTCGGTGGTCATTTTTTGGACGTATCCTTTTTGCTGCTCGTTCAAATCCCCCACCATCGGCAGCATGGTAGCATAACCCCGAATCAAGGTCAAAGGGAATCGCAGGTCGTGGCTGACCGTTGCTACAAATTCCGATTTGATTGCATCCAGTTCTTTATAATGGGTGACATCCCGCAAAACACAAACCTTTCCTAGCATCTTATTGTCAACCACCAGCGTCGAAACCATCGTGTGATATGTACAACCGTCCGGAAATACAATCTCGCGCGAGAGCGGCTCTTTTTCATTCGAGATCAACAAACTTAATACATCTTTTTGGGATATTACATCCTCGACCGGTTTAGCCAGGGTGGAAAAATCACCTAAACCCTGGCATTGTTGAGCAGCCTGATTGGTCAACAATAGTCGATTGTTCTGGTCAGTTACGAGAACGGGGTCAGGAGTCGAAGCAAGAATCGCTTCTAGTCTGCGGCGGCCAACTTCTGCTGTTGAATAAAGGTGGGCGTTCGCCGCTGCTAATGCCGCTTCACCAGCCAGAGTATCCAAGAAGCTGACTTCTTCCTTAGAAAATTTGCGCGGATGATCGTACCCTACCCACAATGCTCCGTAAAAACGGGCTTCATGGCGCAAAGCCACTGCTATCAATGCTCCCGGATAAACGGATTTTGGCGCCAGATTCAGCGCCCTACCCCGCGTCAAATTGCCTAATGCCACCAGACCGCGTTGCTTTGTCAGCCGTAAAATCTCCTTATCCAGGTAAGCATAGAGCTGACTCGCCGGACCGATGCTCATTCTGCCCGAAATTACAACTTCCTGAGCCCGAGCGGCTAGATCCACGGCTGCATCATCCACCAGGATGACGGTTGCCAGGCAAGCCTGCTCATTATAGGCTGCTTCCAATATGGGGTGAATCGCATCTGAAACCTCAAGGCTCGATGCTACACCCTGGCTGACCTGTAATAGGCGGTTAAGTTCTGCCAATCGGGCAGTCAAGCTCAAGCGCATATGCTCGAATGAATCTCTGAGCTGGCCGACTTCGTCTACGGCCCGGCTTGTCGAGAAAGGACGGTCAGGCTGTCCTTGTGTCATCGTCCTGGCTTCGCTCGACAATCGCCTTAAAGACCTGGTCACACCTTTGAGGCCCCAGAAAAGGCCTGCAGCCGAAATCACGATGATGATAAAAACGATCAAGAATAGAGGTGACCATGCCGTCCATGCCATAAGCTGTATCTTGGATTCAGGGATGGAAAGAACGATCGCCCAATCCTGCCCAGATAGACGTTGGCTATAAACGATTTGTGGATTGCGGTTGGTATCTAATTGATCTTGAAATGCGGCCTGATCTGGGAGCGTTCCTGTATACTTGCTCATCACCAGGGCAGGGTCCGGATTAAACAAAATATTACGCTTCCCATCGATTAATTGGCCCACACCCTGGATGGAATTCAATTCGGAAAAAGATTGGATTACTGCAGCCGTAAATGGGTTTGTCGCCAGGCTGGTTTTTGCAAACAGCGCCCAATTATTCTTTCCGATCCCCCGGTTGATTAACGCCACAAACCCAATTTGAGCTGCCAATCCGCCATCGGCCGGAGCGACGCTGATCGTCTGAATACCTTGGCCAGCGAGTACAGCCTTTATTGCATCGACTTCCACCTGGGTCAAAGCCGAAGGTGGATCTTTATCGGGCTGTGAAGACGCCAAAAGGTTCAAGTCTTGATCGAATAACACCAGCTGAGAAAAAAAAGCCGTTGAACTGACCTGGTTTTTCAAGAAGAGACCGAGGTTAGTAGGCGTTTGGGTGAGGAAATGGTCGTCGCTCGCCAATTGAAGGGTCAGGTTTTCGCCTGTCTCCAAAAAAACAGGGATTTCTTGCGACGCCAGCCAGGCACGGGCCGATAGCTGGTTTTCGATATCTTTCCGGGCTGTATTTTGGGCGATTTTCCAGCTTACACTGGCAAACACCACCAAAAAAACCAGGGCCCCCGCTACGATCCCGAAGAATGTCCGAAAAAGAAGGCTGGATTCGGCTGGCGATGGCCGTAACGAGTCTATCCGCCCCCAGGAGGCTGGGATGACCCGGGCAACAAATTCGGTGAATGCAGCAGAAATGACCAATGCGCCACCAGTTGCCAGAATTGCAATCGGGAGCCAGGCAACCGCATCATTCCAACGCTGCACGAGAGATCCTGGACTCTGCCAGAAGTGCGCCATAAAAATACAGCGGGACGGACATTATCACGACTAACCAAACACTGAAAAACGGGTGTCGTAACAGGCGATAAAAAGGTGTGCGGTAGCGTTGATGAACGGCCAGGCTGAAAAACAAAGCCAGGCTAGCCGTTTCAAGGGGTGTATAAAGATTATGTGTATTAAGTATAGCAAGCAAAAATCCTGATAAGCCCCCTAGTAACGTAGCCGGGATAGTGCCAAGCATCCCACTGGCAATCATCCAGGGTAACGCACTCAAGAACACCAAAACCGAAGGGCCAGGCAAGATTTCCCCTGCGGGTAAGGTTGATCCAAGCAAACCGGATAGTGGCAACCCCAAAAAAGGCGTCGTCAGGAAAACACATAAAGTCAGGATTCCCGCCCAAACCCATCGACGGCCTTGCCATCTGATCTTTGGGCCTTTGACGATGACTGCCAGGATGGCAACAATCAGGAACAGTATAACCCAACCAGACCAGGAGATCAGGCTTGATGGAAAATCCAGGTGCAAGGATGGCTCAAACGGAAAAAGCATGTAAAGATAGAAATTCCCAGTTAGATTTAACCGATAAATAGATTATACACAGTAAATAGAATTAATCGACTTGACCTGTTTGGTTAAACTTGTGCCATGCATTGGCATACAAGAGCGGTATATTTTGTGAAACCGGCAGCGATTTGACCTGCTGGGTCCAGTGTTGGGTAGCTTCGGATGCTCTGGAAAAACACGCTTCAGAGAATCTAGCTCGTTCCTCGGCTGTTGCAAAATCGCACCTGCCAGCTGCCTCAATGAAATCAGCTTCGAGCTGGTCGCGTTCGCCCTGGAACACATCCATGCGGTGGGCATAATCTCGCAAAGTTGCACGATGCAGCAGCTCATGGCGCCACCAGGATGAGTCTGGATCAAAATGTCCTGATGGGATGAGGCCTTGTTCGGGCAATCCCCCATCAATCCAGACTGGTTTGAATACACCAGTACAGGGAGCTGACGTGCCCGTGAACCAATGAGATATCGAGCCAGGCTTGATATGAGAAACCATCGACCCGGTTGTCTGATTGATCCGGATTGGGCCAAAACCAGCATGCATGCATACATTTACAGAGGCAATGCTTTTCGCCGGAGTCCAATCCGAGCCACCATTTTCGCCATGGTCGCGCAGGATAGACATAGCTGCGCGTAAATCAACCTTTCCCGGGCCGGCTGCCAGGAGCTGGGTTGTCCGGCATTGACGTTTGCGACCTTGGCCAAAACGAGTATAAATGGCGTCGGAATAGCAACGGCTGAAATCAAAATCGTGCCTGTCCTTGCACCAACCACGCTCGACAGCTTGATCGACCAAACCCTCAGATGCCAGATCCCAATGCCGGCCGATGGTAATCAGGTTGGATATGGTACGGATGCTTTCCACTTTTTCCGCAGCCCATTGTTTACCCACAGTTTCCAAAACCCACGCTTCAGAAGTGTCCGCAATCAAATAACTATTGTGGTAGTACATTGAGTGTTGGAACCCACAATTTCCGGCCTGATTATAGATCGCCAGAAGTTGCACGATAATGTCCAAAGCCATCCTTGCGTTGGAAGCACGCTCTAACGCCAGTCGTAAATAATCCATCCCGATCAAACCGGGTCCTTTATTGACTGGCACTTTACTGAATAAAGCTTCATTTCCAATGACCACCCCATGTTCATTGGCCCCCATTTCAGCTCCCCAAATCCAAAATGGCTTGGCTAAAAGTATGGCGTTTGTCTCAGCTACCTGAGGAATCTCGATGTAGGTACATTTAACAGTATCTTGGGGTTGGTGCTGAGCGTGCGGGATGAGAGTTAGATAGTGGGCTTCGTTGGGCTCTCGGTCGCTGTTCTTGGCAAAGATCACCGAACCGTCGGCTGTGGAGTTCGCCAGTGCTACCATCGTGTCACACATTTTGACCTCCGGTCATGTTAAATTGGCAAATTCCGGCTAAGCTAGATTGGCTGTTTTAGGTTTCCATAATACCCACGGTAAGTTGCAGGTAAAAGGTCGGCAATCCGCGCCATGATGTAGTCGGCTTTGCGCTGGCGTATCTCCCGTGGAATTAGTTCCTGGTCTTCGAGTGACTGCGGGATGGTAAAAGGCTGGCCGATCTTCATTTCAATTTCAGGGCGCTGACCTTGCAAGGCTTTCTGCAAAAAATCGTCAGTGGTGCCGGTTAAGCCAACGGGTATGATGGGCACGTGTGAGGTTTCAGCAATATAGACGATGCCGGTTTTTGCCTTTCTAAGCCCCGGTACGTGTGACCTGCCCCCTTCTGGTGACAATAATAACGAGTAATCAGACCGAAGCACCGACAGGGTCTGATCGATTGCTTCTCGATGTAGTTCGCTCCGCTGAATCGGAATCCCGCCCCATAAACGGGCTAAAATCCCCTGGCCTTTGCGGCTCCAGACCTCGATCGCCCCCAAAACCTCCAATTTCGATGGCCAGAACGCAACGACAACCGGTGGGTCATATAGCGATACGTGGTTGAATACAACCATGTAGGGTCCTCTCAAGGGGATGTTCTCCCTGCCGCTAATTTTAACCTTGGAGAACAGATAGAATAAGCCGCGAAACAGGGGTTGAATGATTACCCGAAAGAAGCGGCTGTATATGGCTGGTTGGTATCGCTTGGTAAACCGTTGAATTTTTGCTATCGTCATAAGATCCTTCACCTGGCCAGGATATCTTTCACTTTGTTAAATACCTGGTCTAAATTCATCCCATCTGTATCAATAATTAAAGCATCTTTTGCAGGATATAAAGGGGCAATTGCCCGGGTCGAATCAATCTTATCACGCCTGCGCATGGAGACGAGGATTGATTCATAGCAAGCTTCATCGCCGCGTGAAAGCATCTCCATATAACGGCGGCGAGCTCGCTCTTCAACCGATGCATCCAAATACAATTTAAACTCGGCTTCTGGCAAGACAACCGTGCCGATATCCCTGCCGACCATCACCACGTTGCCTCTCAAGCCGATGCGTCGCTGCTGCCCCGTCATGGCCTGGCGCACGCCGGGATAAGCTGAAATCTGGGATACGTCAGAATCGACCTCAGGATGGCGGATTTCCCAGGTAACGTCCTCGCCGTTGACAAAGACGTCATTAAGCCGGCCATCTTCAATCGAAGGCGGCTGTACATCGATCTGAATTTCTTCAGCCAGGCGGGTGATAGCTGCCTCGTCAGTTATTACAAGTTTTTTTTTGAGCACCGCCAGCGTAACAGCTCGGTACATAATGCCGGTATCAAAGAATAAATAATTGAGATAGTTGGCTAACTGCAATGCCAGGGTTGATTTGCCCGAGGCTGCCGGACCATCAATTGCAATGATGGATGGGAAAAATGTCATCGTGTTGTCATCGCTTTAACCAGGCTTTACTGGTTCGGGCTCGTCGTCGTCAGCGTCCCGCCCGGGAATAGGTCAACTCGCGCCCACAGGATCACAGATTGAGAACGCTGCGGCGCTTTATGGAAAATTAACCAGGGAACGTATTCATCGGGCAAGAACAGGGACCAATCTGGCTGCTGCAAGAGGTCAAAACCATCACCGCGATAAGATGCTGCTAGAGAAGGTTCGGTTTGCTGTGGGGATATGACAATCGAGGGCATCGTCCCAACTGCCAATTCGGAAGTAAATATTGTGCCGGGGAACTGCCGTAAAGCCCATTCTAAACCCGGTGATTTGATGCCAACCACGACGATATCCAGGTTATTTTTCACACCAGTGTGAGCATCGGATAATTCATTAATTGTATTTACGAATAAATTGGCTTGTGGCAAGCTGTTGCCTCGCGTCCATAATTCCGAGGTGTATTCAGGTCGTAAAGATCCTGCAGAGGTCATCATAGCCAGTGTGTAGATTAACAAAATTGAGCTTACACCCCAGACCAGGCCCCGCCCGGCAATGGATGAAGACCATCCCCATGAGACAAATAGGCTGGCAATTACCAAAATAAGCATCCCAATACCTATAGCTATAAGCTGCGAGCTGATCACCCCCCCGCTCAATTGGCTGTTTGCAATCCCCTGCAAATTGAACCAGCAAAAAACGAGGATGACAAAGGTCAGAATACCCTGGTTGATTGTGTTTCCCAACTCCTCACGAGCAAATTGAACGTGGTGTAGGAATTCACGGACAGCCAGGAACCATAATGGAACAATCACCCAGGCCAGATAATCAACCTGCCTTCCAGGATAAACCAGGATCAGTAAGAAAACCATCCCTGCCCAAAGGCTCAAGAATTGGGAAGGTGCATCTTTTTCTCGCCAGGCGCGGAAACCGCCCCAAACTCCCAGGAAGAGTGCAAGCGGCGCGTATACCACCAAAGCGACAATGACTTTCACAAATGAAACACCTGTAACGGTGACCCATCCACCAAAATAACCAGCCAACCCGCTGCCAAGACCGCTCAACCCATCGGGTCTGGTAAAGAATAGCGTGCCAACAGCGAGGATCGTTCCTGCTGCGAATAAAGCCAGCGTCCAGACCTCATTCTTTTTGGTCGGGTGTTCGTCATCGACCGGTTCTGTCTGGCCCTCTGGCAGATCGCCCCGCTCTGGCTTTTCAACATTTATCCAGGTACGTAAAACATCACATGCAGAGCGGTCAAACAAATATAACAGTCCATAAGCTGCAAACAGGCTGATCGCGCCGAGCCAGATACTCTCTCCCCCGAGCAAACTTAACCCCAGGAAAACACCAGCCCACCTCGGTTTAGCTGCAATCCAAAAAGCGAGTGCCAGCGTTCCACCTGCCAGGGCGATCATCGGGCTGCCAGCTTGCCGGGAAAGGGCAACCATGCCCGGGTCGAAAGCCAGAAGGAAAGCTAATGTCAAGGAAGCCCATCTCCCTATCCTGGACCTGAGAATGATAGGGATCAGAACGAGCAGCGTTCCGAATAAGGCCGGCCACAAGCGCGCCAGGAAATCACTGGAGCTGAATATACCAAAAAACAAAGCTGTTAATTGAATGTAAGCGGACTGGGGAACGGACAGAATGTGCACACCTTGGGCAGTTTGCAATGCTTGTAGGGCATAAGCTGCTTCGAAATCATTCAGGGGCGGAGAACCCAGGTTAACCAGCCGGATAATCAATGCCAGGATGATAGCCAGGCCATACATGTAACCGTCGATTGAAGGTTTATGGTCATTCATGGAACAACCGCTCCAGATTGAACCTGTTCAGATGGCGTTTCGAATTGTGTGGGTACATCATAAATTGTGACACTGCCCTGTTGATAAACAACATTCAAAAAGGTATCAAATTTCGAAAGGTTGACGTGGTATGAGCTCAACTCTAAACTGCCAACGTATATATACTTGATATTATATTCCTGGATGATGGTCAAAGCAGTCTGCCAGGATGAAGTCTCATAAAGCGTCTTGATGTCTGCCTCGCGCGAACCGATTTCGTTATATCCTCCGCGCCACTGGCTTTCGTGACCGGGCCACCCTAAAACGGCTGGTAAACCGGTGTGTTCGGAAACGCGGGCGTAGCTGGAGTACTGCGGCCCAACTGCTTCGGCGATGACTCCCACCGGAGCAGATTGCAGCCATTCAATCGCAGACATTTCATCGCTGTTATATTGTGCCAGGTAAGCATTGCCGTCTAAGGTAAATCCGGTCGAAGGATCGAAACCGTTAGTTTTGTTCCATAATCCAAACACCGGATAGGCAAAAGAGATGCACAACAAAACAACCACTCCGGCCTGGAAGATCGCTTTCCAGGTTTTCTGAAGGGTGCTGACAAGGACGGCAATCGCATAAGCCGCCGCCAGGCCCCAGATAATCCATGTCTCAAAATAGAATTTAAAAATAGTATTGATTCGGTAACCAAATTGGTCCTGGAGGTAAAAGAATTCCGGGAAAAGCGCCAGCAGTCCACCGATCAGAATCAACAGGAGTGGGAAAACGTGATGTTCGGCCAGGATCTGGTGCAGGTCTGGATCTGGAGTAACCTCTTCAGCTTCCTCCCCCCCGCTTTTGTCAGGATTCCTTTGTAAAAGTGCAAGAACAAAAATTTAACAAAACCCCTAGCGTAATCCAGGTACCGGGCGCTAACAACCGGTCGACGAATGCCGTGGTAAGCAAGGTACTTATCGGTGTGAAAGGTGCATCGATGCCTTCCTGGACGCTCATAAAGAGGTTACCCAGGTTTGGAAGCAAGCTGATGGCATATCCGAACAGGTAGGATAGCCCCCACAAACCAAAAATCAGGATGGCAACCAGATCGATTGTGCGCCGGATGATAGCCTTATCTTTCTTTTGTTTCCAAAGGTAGAAAATAAATGCAAAGATAGGGATGAGCAGCGGGGCAAACATTACCCAGAAATAGGTCCCGCGAGTAAAGTAAATCAAACTGGGCAACACTCCCCCTGCCTGGGATTGAAAACCAACGTAGAACGGGAGATAGATAACGACGCTAGTAATGCCCAGGATCAAGGCCAGGTAAATAAATTCACCGATGCGACGCAGGCTCCACCCTTCGCGAAAATATTGGGAAACTGCATACGCCCCGCAGAAGAGCACGATATAGAATGGGAAGTCCCAGGTATTCAGGAAAGCCAATCCACCCAGTGAAACCGCAGTCAGCAGAAATGAAGGCTTGCTCAGCGGAACCCGAAAGCCGATTACATTGAACGAACCTCCGCCGCCGCCCAACAATATGTTGAGCGCCAGAAAATCGCCAGGATGACGAAAGGCATCGCTAAAACATGAGGGTGAAGATCAGCAAGCAGGTATGAAAAGAAAGGAAACTCGTCGATGATCTCGCGAGGGGAGCCGTTAAGGGTGTAATCCTGCACCACTCGCGACGCTCTCCACCAGACTAATCCACCTGGGCGGGTTGGCATTAAGGATAAAGGCAAAGGCGGTGGGCTGGTCAACTCAGGGATATTCAACCACTGCCAGAAGGACGATGTCCAAGTTCCGCTTGCACTTTGGGTCCAGAACGCACCTGCAGAATGCAGCACATCGAGGATGCCTTCGAGGTTGCTCACAATCAAGACAAACACGGGACCAAACAAAGGTAATGAATAAAGCCCTCGCGCCTGCTTTGCCCCGACTCTGTTTTGCCATAGATGATATAGATTTAACACCACACCATAAGCCGCCAGAGCGGTCAAGCCAAACCACAGCGCAATAGCCAGGTTGAACCCGATACCTGAGCTTACCCCAGTGATACGGATCAGCATCGATACAATCACGTAGCCGAAATAATAGTACGAAATCGCATATCCCGAAAGCCAGGGGTCGTTGGGCGGGAATGCCGGTGAACGTAGGATTGCATTGATAAAGGATAATTCCATGGGCTTTTCAGTCGCCGAGATATCCGGATTAGCGGCGCGGATGAAAGCCCAAAGAGCAAAAGCAAACAAAAAAAGGCCTTCTGATACCAAAACTAATTTCTTATGAGTCCTGACCCAGCTCCAAATCTCACCCAAACGATCCCGCCAGGCAGCCCAGAGGGTAATCCCCGCTAACAAGATGAGTGCCAGGACAACCCCCCCAGATGAATTCTGGATCACCCCTAAGGAAGCTAACAACCAGAATATGAACCCCCATACCAACAACCCTAAGGGTTTTGCAATCGTATAACCGCGGTCCGGAAGCCTGGGCAAGAGCCGGTAGGCTATCGGAAATGCAAGCCAACCGAGTAAGATGATGGCAAGATACCAGAGGATGAAAGAAATGATAGAAATCATCGAAGTACCTTATAGATGGCGGTCTGGCCATCTTGATAAACTTGCTGCCACAAGACGCCGTTCCATTCAGAAAACTTATCGATTCCAGGGCCGGGATAATAAGCGCGCTCTAACTGCCCTACGATAATATACTGAACGTTGTATTTCTGCAAGAAATTCGATGCAACTTGTTGGTTGGTGGTGGTGTAAAAATTGGTTATCTCGGCAATCCGGTCGGTGACCAGGTTCGATGGTAATGATGCCCGCTGCTGGCGTTCGTGCCAATTCCATCCGACAACCCCCGGGAGGCCGGTATAGATGGTAAAGCGCGAGCCCCAACGGTATTCAGGTGTATTGCCCTCGACGATCACTGGCGAACCCTGAACATTTTCTTGCATCCAGCGGATCGCCAAATAGTCCTGATTGAGCTGAAACGTTACCCCGGTGCCAGGGTCAGTATAAGTTGAATAAGCCATATACGTCATACCATCTAGGGTATGGGGCGCATTAGGGGCCATCCGGTCCCTGATCTTTGATGGAGCGGCAGTGATCGGGTAAAGAGCAGCGCCTGCGACCAGCACCAACCCGGCTGTTTGCAAGACCATGCGCGTACTAAAATGCCAGCGAGGGAGAGATTTAATCAGCCAGCCAAATCCAGCACCAGCACTGAGGGCAAAAAGTGTCCAGGCCTGGTAATAAAATTTAAAAACTGTATTCATCCGGCCAATATCACCGACCAGGACGAACAACTCAACAAACAGGGTCAATACCAGGGCTGTGCCAATCATAAACAAGACAGCGCGCTTGGCATCAGCCTGACCTGGCCTGATGATCAGCACTGCTGCCCAACCAGCCAGGAAAATCACCACCCAGGCTATTTGGATTTTCATGATTATCGTGAGATAGACTGCCGCTCCGACCAGGATAAGTGCAGCCACCTCGATCAGCAGCAGGTATGGGCGCAGCTTGACCAGGGATGACATGGGAGTAAATTTCATCCAATCGTATGTTTCCCAGGCCATCCAGGTGACGATAATGAAAAGGAATAGACCCCACTGGGTCAGGTATGACCAGAAGGGCGTGTGCCCGCCCGTCCAAACAGCAAAAGCTTCATACGCCTGGCCGTACCAGCGTGTAAATGGCTCAAAAAGGACCAGGCTCAATCCGAACAGTGCGGCGGCTCCGATGACAACAACCAGCAAGCGCTGTACCATTGGCTGAAGGCCGAAAACCGTATCAGGTGACCGAGGGACAAAGTAACGCCACAGGGTGTATACCAGGGCAACTATACCGATGGCGAGATAGGTTGGATAGTCCCATGTATTGGTTGGGCGCAAGGAGCCAATGATCAGCGCGCCCAAGAATAGAGATACTACCGGACCGATAAATTTCCCTTTCCCATCCTTTTCACCCCAGTGCGCCCGACCCAGTATAATCGCCAGCGCCCAGATTAATGCCAGAATTGTGATTCCCAGGGCGATCAAATGAGCATGCAGATCAGCATATATGAAGGTGAAGAAGGGGAATTCGGTGATTTCATTTCCGCCAGCTGTGCTGATTGCCCGGCTGGGAACCCAATACCAGTCACTGGTCGTGATCGGTAAGCCTGTTCCGGAAAGGAAAACAAAGAAACCCTGGATTGACCATAGCCAATGGGTGAAAATCGAACCATCGGTAATATTTCCGCCAGGCGCCGCTAATTTCTGGAGCGCTTGCCAGATCATCCTGACCGTCCCTAAATTGCCCAGAATCAATAATCCGATGGATGAAGCCAATCCGATCCAAAATGGATGGCCGAACACAGCCAATCGTTCACCTTTTGAAGTGCTTTCCGAAAAAGGGTCAGGAGCACTTTCAACATAAATTATTTTTTTCAACCGCGTTAGCGGCGTCAGGCCAGATCTGCAACCGACTGCAGCCGGAGACACTTCAGATTGAGGCGAGTCAGGTGTGGATTCCGGCTCCGGGTCTGGATCTGGGTCCGCTGCGTCCTGGAAAGGGTCATCCGGTCGCTTTCGGCTTTGGATGATATTCCAGCCAAAGGAAAAAGCTCCCATGGCTACCATGGCAAATAAAGTCGGCAAGATCAGGTTATAGGCTATCGAAGGAGCAATGCCCAGCCATTTCACCAGTACGCCGACGATAACGTATCCGTAATAGTAATAATTGATATAACCGCCGGCAAACCAGGGGTCGTAAGGGGGGAAAGTTGTGCTTTTAATTACCGCATTGAAGAAGGAAAAATCCATTGGCTTTTCGCCGCCGTAATATGGATGCCACAGGTCAGGATTCCCTAAACGGATCAATAAATCGACCACAAAAAAAGCCAGTACGAGACCTTCGACCATCAAGAAATAACGAGATTTAGACCGCCACTCTTCCTTGAGCTGCTTGCGCTGATAAAACGCCAGGGCACCCCCGATCAACGCCAGGATCAGGATTGCTACGGTGATGGTTACCCTGGTAAATGGAATGCCTTCCGAGCCCCCGATCCAAACCAGGAAGGATAACAAGAGCAGCCCTGCCGTCCGCGCCAACGGATAACCGCGGTCCGACAAGCCTGGGAATGCAATCCTGAAAAGGGGGTAAACTAGCAAGCCCAGCAGAAAGACCGCCAGGTACCAGATAATCACCCCAACAGCCTGATATTTGTTTTGAATCGCGTTCCAATCGAAAAGTTGAGACCAGGTGCCACCTGCCGTCTGTTCTGCCATCAGGCTGCTGGATAGCATCAACGTCTTCGGGGGCGGTGGCAGTGATCCTGCCTCACGGGGCGTCACGTGGATCACATTCGAAAGGTCTACTGCTCCTAATATGTTTCGGACTGTCTGCGAGCTGTAACTGGCCTCTTTTTCGAAGATCATCACTTTAGGATGGTCGTAAACGGTAAAAGCCTCTTCGGCGAATTGATCGTTGATCTGGATCGACCCGAGATTGGGGTTGGACTGGAAAACCGCCACCAGTTTATACCCCAGGTTACCTGTGAACATACCGGGTTGCGCAACGGAATAACACCAGATGATGCTTTGATCGGCAGGACATCCCAACAAGTTGCGGTAGTAGTCAATCGTAAGGGGATAGCGCTGCGGGACTCTAACCGTCGTTGCCCACTGCCGGTTGGAACTGATAAAAATATAGTTCGCTTCGTCGAGGGTCGTTTCAAATCGCTTGAGCTTATCCAGGTTATCATCGTTGTACATCTCGAAATTGAGATCTCCCTGGTAGATGCCATTGTAATAATCGAATGGACCATAACCATTTATCGGCTGTGGAAGTGCATCATCCCAGGAGCTCTCTAATGCTGGCGCGCTGCCATAGACGGCGATGTTTCCTGTGCCAGATACGAATTTGATGTTTAACGAATACAGGTTCTGTTTGAGAATCGGCAGCGGTGTATCAAATTTAACCAGATATTCACCGCCGCGACCATCTGAGGTCATGGGGAAAACACTGGTCACCGTCCCTGTAGAAACCGAACCGGTTCCAGCAGATGTCAATGGAGTAATGCTCACCTGCAAGGTTTTTGCTCCAGGGGTTGCGCTTTGATCTACCAGGTGCGGAAGGTAGATTTCACCCAGCAAGCCATCGGCCTGGGAGGCAAAAATCGTTGAATACGATTGGAGCGTTGTCACTGTCTGTACTGGCGGTGGGAGTGATTGGTAAACAGGATAGCCGGACTCCATCACAGTTAGCTGCAGCGGTCCCATGACCTGGATGGTACCCTGGCCATAAGTTTCATCGATACGCAGCAGGTATTCTTCTCCAGATTTGACTAAGGCGGGAAAATCGAAAGATATCGAATAAGTCTTTCCCGCGTGGATCGCCTCCGATAGAACTAAATATATCGGTGAGCGAACCTGTAGCTATAGCTGTCATCGGTGTTGAGGGAGATGCAAGGCTTACCCGGATTGTCTTGTCCAATTGCTGCGTTTGTGGATTGGTATCGGTAATGTAAGGGATCGTCACCTGGGTGACAGCGCCATCTTGCTGGCTGAGAAACGCCATTGTGTAGGGGTCCCCCCCCTGGACGATATTCCCAGAATGGTAAGACAGCGGCTGGTTGTAAGTCCCGCTCGATGTAGAAATCTTTAAGTTGATTGGGCCGGGCACATTTTGATAAATCCATTCACTGGCTGCAACGCGGGTCAACGGCCGCGTATAAATCCTCGTAAACGCAAATGCCCAGGCCAGCGTACCTAAAACCGAAATGGCGGCTAAAACACTGGCGATGATCCGCCAGAAGGCCGGTTTTCTCCAAAATTTTATGTGGATGCGAGGAAGGGTAATCTTGCTCGATTTTCCCTTTTCCCATAGTGCCACCAACGCCCAGGCTGCGATGATTGCCAAAGTAGGGTAGATCAACAATTGGTAACGCATCGATTTGGTGAAGCTTACCGATTGCCAAATGAAATATGCCCCGGTCCAAATCCAGAGGGGGAGGTGCTGCCGCCATTGCCCTTTGACAATACGCCAACCCATCCATAAGAAAGCGCCCCAGGCAAGCAGCCCCAATGGAAGGCCTAATCCCCAATCGACCATGTTCGTCCACGAAAACGTGAGCGGCCGGTCTGCCCATTGTAAAGCCGGAGGAAAGTCGACATATCCATTGGCCTGGGCGTTCAACGAAATCATATTATTAATGAAGTTCGGGTTGGGTTTGATGTCAAAAAACCCTGGACCGGTGAATGCGTAAGGTTGAAAAATGCGGAAGATCAACAGGCTGACGACTGCAGCCACAGCCAGGTACCCCAAGGCCGGTAAAATCTGGGACTGCTGTTCTGCTTTGGGCTTGCGAGACCATCGAATAAATTCAACCACCGGCAATAAGAATGCCAGGGCGGCTGCGTTAATTTTTGATGCAGTTGCCATTCCCAGCGCCAGACCAAACAAAGCGTAGGGAATACTGTTCACAAAAAATGACTTTGGCTTGTTTTCAGGCGATTTCGTTAATATCCAAACTGCAAAATAGACAGCCAGGAATCCGAAGAAATTGGTAAATGTGTCCACAGTGAAGAAATGGGACAGCTGGATGGGCAGTACGCTAAACGCTGCAAAAGCAGCTGCCAAAAGGCCTACTTTGCGATTATATAGACGCAAGGCGATCAAATACACAAGCAAAACGGTTAATAAATCGGCGAGTGCAGATAAATAGCGGCCGACGATATCCACCTGGTCATACCCGGTTTGCGAGACAGCTTGAGCCACGTACCTGACGATAAAAATCGGAAGGGTTCCATAGACAAAGAAGGTGTACCCTCGATTGGCAGGATTCAAAGTTGACGTGGCTGTATTAAAGTATTGGTCCAGGCTGGGCACCGGCGTAATTGCGGTCTCGACCATGGTCAAGAAACGTTCGTCAGGGTGCAGGTGCGTATTGTCGTCCCAATGAACGCCAATCAGCCGGAAATAGCCTCCAGCGATTAAGACGACGACCAGGAGGACATCGAAGATCCAATTGTTTTTGCCCAAAGAGGTCACCGGTAAGGGATGGCGATCTTCCAGTGGTTGTTCAATCGCTGCCATTAACCATTTCCTCCGCTGGGCGGAACTAAAAAGACAAAAAAGTCCTTGGATGAGTCGATTTTTGAAGCCTGCAGCCAGAGGATCCCACCTGGGTACGTTGCTTTCAATTGGGTTATGGCCGTAAAATCTTGGGTATTGATCAAAAATAATTTTGCCCCTTGGTGCGACACGGTGGTTCCAAAATTCTCCGGCCAGATCCCCAGATCGCGGGTTGGGAAACCTGCATTGATCCCGACCAGGCGAGTGTCAACCCAGTAGGGATATGCAACCACCCAGGCATTATCAATCGAGCCATAGGTGTCGGTGAATGAAGCTACTATCTGCCCCATTTCGGAAGTGTTCCAGGCAGATTGAGTGTATTGGGTAGCGAATTGATTAAATACCAGGTTATAGTTTTGGACAAGAGGAGCTGCCACCAGAAACGCGCCAATGACACCGGCTGCAGCCAGGCCGGCTTTCCCTGATAAATAGTTGCGGATCGAAGTCAGGATGCTATCAAACGCCATGGCAACAATCAGGAATATCGGGACAATTGCCCCGCCAGATCTGTTTAGCGAGGGATTTTCATCCGGAAAGGCCAGCGATAAGATCGACGACATCATCAACAAGGGGATCGAGACTAATAAAAACAGGTCTACCCAATTCCGATGACGGATGTAGCGAATCAAAACCATCACCGATCCGATCAGGAATAGAGCAGCTGTGACCACGTCGAGGGACGGCCTTCCAGGAATGGAATTTACCCAAACCGTCCCATCAGACCAGAAAGGCATGATAATCGAATTCCAGAAGTTGCTGAAAAATATTTGTAAAGGAGGGCCTGGAAAAGCGCGTTCTTCCGTTCCAATCCGGGTCAATGTTCGATAAAAAACAATTTGCGGGTTATCGACTGCATACCGCCCCAGTGGTATTACGAAAATTAGCGCGACGATTGCCAGGATCACCAGGGCAATGATCGTTTGCTTTCGGGCTCCGGCAGATTGGCGGTGCAGTAAATAAATAATAACGGCTGCAACTACTACAAATGGCAGCACCCGGATAGGCGTGTAACCGTTCAGGCCAAATCCCAATGCAATGCCGGCAAAGATAAAATCATTCACTTTACGCAGGCGAATTCCGCGCAGCAAGAAATATAAGGTTGGCGCAACAAACATGGGGTAGAGTGGAAACCGTAAGCCAATACGAGAGATCAAATTGGGCCAGTAAGCAATCCCCGCAAAAAACACTGCTGCCAGGCCGACTCGCTTGTTGGCAATTTCCTTCCCCAACAGGTAGATGTAAGGCAGCGTGATCGCCCCAACGAAAATGGTGCCAAGCTTGAGGCTCAAGTAACTGTAGCCGGTCTTGAACAATATCACAATCGCAGCCGTCAAATAGAACTGGATAAATTCACGCCCCGTATTACGGGGAAAGAAAACACCTGGTTTTCCATTGACAACATCAAAAATATCGAGGAGTTTTTCGGCATGATCGCTGATCATGTCTGAAGGTACCTGTAAAATATGGAAGTAACGATAAAAAAGAACCACCACAGCCACAATGAAAACGAGGACTGTCCACCAGGTGATGTTAAGGTGCCAGCGTGGTTGTGTTATTTTCGACCATATCCGCCTGGTCCAGGGGACTGCCTTGGGCTGGCTGATCCAAAAAGCTTTGATGAAAACACCAATTGTGACCAGCCACAAAGCCAGGTTGAAATAGGTGAACATTCCCCCACCGAATGCCAGAAAGGTGAGCAAAGCCAGTGGAATCCCAATATACAGAGCATTGCGGTCGAGGTGAAGCGGGAAAGATGATGAACCGTTATTAGGATTGGCCGAAGGTAAATTCCACTCTTTTCGAAAATAGGCGACCACCAACAACACAGCTGTCCCTGCATACCCAATCACCCCGAACTTCCAGTCCCGGTTTGAGGCTGGTTCGAAAGTCCTTTGAGCGATGATCGCCAGAACCAATGCAACCACAGTCAACCATGGGAAATTCACCGCTGAAAGTGACTGCTTTTCAAATACCTGAGGCGTGGTTTCGGTTGCTGCTTCTTCTTCCAGGTCAACATTCAGAGAATCGTGAAAATCCCTGCCCTCAACTTCGATATCGGGTAGAGATCTTTTTTCGGCAGGAGGAAGGTGGAGAGTGGATTTTTGCCAGAACTTTATTTTTGAAATAATAAAATCCAATACACTTGGTTCATCCATGTTAAACAATCCAAACTAAGCGGAATCGGTTCTTCGGGTGATATAGAAAGAATAGACACCTTGATTACTGATAGGATTTAATACGTGATTGTGAGTGATTAGCCAGGGCAGCCAAAGATTGGTGTTATTTTTCACCAGGATCCAATTCCCGGTTATTCTTCTGGTCACCAGTGAAGGCAAGCCGAAAAAATGGCCCATCTCCAACACGTGGAGCGACCTGGGAGGGAAATAATCCCAACTTTTTTCCACGCTAAAGCCGGCTTTTGCGAGCCGCTCCTGCCAGGTTGCTTGAGAGTCAGTGTGGGCATGCCGTGAAATCCGGTTAAACAATCGAGAATAGGATTGGCTGGCTGAGTGCATGCCAATCTTGCGAAGAACGGTTGCACCTTGCAGCTCGACCGTGAACCGGTCGTTCGGGACACAAAATACGAACAAGCCGCCTGGGCGCACTACCCGGGCGATTTCTGCCACAACCTGGTCGACGTGAGGGATATGTTCCAAAACTGAATTACTGACCGCACTGGCAAACCAGTTGTCAGGGAAAGGCATCCGAGCGCCATCCGCTTGAAGTACCATACGGTAACACCCACGGCGTTGTGCTTCTTTTAATGGCGCAACCCATGGGTCGATACCAACATCCAGGTGTTGGCGAAATGCAACTGAAGCAAAATGACCATCTCCGCAGCCCATATCCAGGACCGGAGCTGCCAGAGAAATATCCTGGTAAAACTTGTCTTCTACCGCTCGAAGCATGGCGCGGAAATAAGGCAGGTCACGTAAATGGCGGATCAAAATGCTTTCAGAAATGCTATTTTCCATTAGTCGTCAATAATTCCTCGAAAATTGTTTCGTAGGCAGCTGCTGTTGCCTGGGGCGAGTAACGCAAGGCTATTTCGGCCGCATTACCACGGTAGCAATCACCTTCGGCAAGGATCGAGATTATTGCTTCAGCCAGTGCTTTAGAGTCACGTGGAGGGACGATCCTACCCATTTTTGAATCCAGGATGGGCTGGCGAATCCCGGGAAGATCACTTGCTACCACGGGCGTACCGCATACCATTGATTCAATCTGCACCATGCCAAATGCTTCGGTGCTATTGACACTCGGCAAGACGGTCACGTCACAGGTCTGGAAGAACGAAGCAACTTCTCGATCTGATATCACACCCAAGAATGACCAATGTTCTCCCAAATCACTAATTAACGGCATTAAGCGGTGGGCATAAGCTTCTTCGCCTATAACATTCTGAAATTGCCCAAAGGAAAGCACCCTGGCATTTGGATATTTGTCCAAAACTGCCGGCATCGCTTCGACCAGATATTCTACCCCTTTCTCGGTAGCTAACCGGGCTGCAATCCCAATGACCTTCTGGCCAGGAGTCACATGATGCTTTTCTTTGAACGCCTGCACTTCTTCAGCAGTGACCGGCGGTAGAACAATCGGTGCCAGGACGACTTTTACTTTATCCAGGTACCTGGATAATAACTTTGAATTCAAAGCGTAATCATCAGAGGTAGAGATAATCTTCTGGGATGAACCAGCCGATATTTTATCTGCCAGGTATGAAATCTGGTTTGCCAGGCGGTTGATCATGCCCTTAGGAAGCTGCAGATCGCATTGATAGGTCAATACGACCGGTTTGCCTAAAATGCGACCGATCATTGCCAGATAAGCAGCATCAAGTTGAGGGGTGTGCAGATTGACAACATCGGATTTTCGGATAAGACGCCAGGCAGCCAGGGGTAGCGTGGGCATAATGACGCCTTTGCTGACCCTCAGCATCACCGGCTTCCTGAAGATTTCCACCCCATCTTGAATTTCGTGAGCCGGAACACTCTTATCATAATGCGAAGTCAGAATTTTTACATCATGCCCCTTCTGGGCTAGAGCTTTCGCAAGCCGGACGGCATAGACCGTGAGGCCAGATTTATGCGGTTGAAAATAGGTTAATGCAATCAAGATGCGCATACGTGGGTTTACTCTTTCTTGACCATCAACCTGCGGTATAAACTGGATATATTTTCTCCCTCCATGGTCAGACCTATTACACCAATCAACGTCGAAAAAGTAAATTGAATAGCATGAACGATCAAAGCGAAAGCCAAAGCTTTGCTGGTTGAGACCCCGACAAGAGACAGCGTGCCCACTACAGCTGCCTCGAAAACACCAATGGCTGCAGCCACCGAGGGCAGTCCAGCTCCGATCGCAGCTGCCCCCAACACGAAGGCAACCCACCAAATGGGCGCATCCGGAATGATGCCGCGAAGTAAGACGAAATCTTCCAGGATAGCCAACCCCCAGCTTGACAACATTAATATCAGGCTTGCGAAAAAGAACTGCGGTTTATTTAAGACCGAAAATCCATCCAGAACAGATTCAATCTTAGGTAGTATCCAATTCTTATAGAATCCCCATTTGAAGGGAATCCGGTTAAGGCCGGCAATAACACGCGATTTAAAACGAGCCATCACAAACAAGATGACCAGGCCTGCCGCAACCAATCCCAGGATCGTAGCAGCCACGGGGCGAGCCCAATCCATCGCCAAAGCCAATGGAAGGGTCGAAAGCAATAAGGTCGAAGCGATTACCAGGTCATAAGACCGCTCGACGATAATCGTCGAAAATACCGGCAAAATCCCAATCGAAGTGCTGCTGCCCAGAATAACTGCTCTGCCCACTTCGCCCAAGCGGAAAGGGAAGATATTGTTGAGCATGTATCCTTCATTCATCACAAAGAAAGCCCGTTTCAAAGGGACTTTCCTCTGAAGGATCGTCTGCCAGCAAACAGCCCGGAATACCATCGACACCAGGTAAATCAAGATACCCAGGCCTAAAGTCGCCAGGCTCATCTCCGCCAGGGCCTGGCCAAAATCCTTCCAGGATACAGTTCTTAAAACCAGCCAGAGGGCAACAGCGCTGATGATAAAGCCCGGCAGCCACCTGCGTAGATTAAGCCATATGGTTGATTTATTGACAGCCTTCATTCATCTTCCAACCGTAGAATGGCCATAAAGGCTTCCTGTGGAATTTCGACGCTTCCGACCATTTTCATACGGCGTTTTCCCCGTTTTTGCTTTTCAAGCAGTTTCTTCTTACGAGAAATATCACCACCATAGCATTTTGCTAAAACATCTTTACGCACTGCCTTCACCGTGGCCCTGGATATCACCCGTCCGGCTGCTGCCGCTTGTACAGGGACGTCAAACAACTGGCGAGGGATAATGGCTTTCAACCTGGTTACGAGTGCCTGTCCCTTATGGTAGGCATCCTTCCGGTGGACAATGGCTGCAAGAGCATCTACCGGCTCATCGTTGACCAGTACCTCTAATTTAACCAGGTCCTCGCGGCGGTAATCGGAAAATTGATAATCCAGGGATGCATAACCGCGCGTGCGAGATTTTAAATTGTCAAAGAAATCGACGATCAACTCTGATAAAGGTATTTCATAAGAAAGCTGGACCCGGTTTGGCGCTGGAAATTCCTGTTCAATGAAGATTCCCCGCCGGCTGCGCGCCAGTTCCATCACCGTACCAAAATATTCAGTCGGAGAAAAGATCTGGATCTTCATCCACGGTTCGCGTACCTCAGCGATCAGATTTTCTTCAGGCAGACGGGCAGGTGAGTTGATCATTTCGATCTCGCCGCTAACCATCAAAATCTCGTATTCGACGGAAGGTGCAGTTACGACAATATCAAGGTCATATTCGCGCTCGAGCCTTTCCTGGATAATCTCCATGTGAAAAAGACCCAGGAAGCCACAGCGAAACCCGAAATTCAATGCCTGCGAAGTTTCCGGTTCGTACATTAATGAAGCATCATTCAACTGCAGCTTTTCAAGAGCGTCTTTAAGATCGGGATAATCTTCACCTTCCACCGGATAGATACCTGCAAAAACCATGGGTTTTGCCTGGCGATAACCCGGAAGAGGGGCAGGCGCGGGATTGATAGACGAAGTGATGGTGTCCCCAACCCGGCATTCCGCCACGGTTTTAAGCCCGGTCGCGACGTAGCCAACATCGCCGGCTGTAAGCAATTCCACCGGATACATCTCAGGAGCAAACCAACCAATTTCGACTGGCTTAATGTCTGTATGAGTAGCCATCAACCGCAGTGATTCCGTGGACCGGAACTGGCCATCAAAAAGCCTGACGTAAGCGACGACGCCCTTATATGAATTGTAATGTGAATTGAAAATAAGTGCGTGGAGCGGTAAGTCTGGATCCCCCTGGGGAGCCGGAATCTGGTTGACGATCGCTTCGAGTACCTGGTCAACGTTGGTGCCATCTTTGGCCGAAACCCGCATGATATTCTCGACCGGTGTTCCTAATAAAACCGATAAGTCCTCAGATACCTCATCCGGCCGTGCCGAATTCAGATCGATCTTATTTATGACAGGAACGATTGTAAGATTTGCCTCTAATGCCAGATACAGGTTTGCCAGGGTCTGAGCTTCAATCCCCTGGGTAGCATCGACGACCAGTAATGCTCCTTCACAGGCATTCAAAGCCCGGCTGACTTCATAATTAAAATCAACGTGCCCAGGAGTATCGATCAGGTTAAATTCGTATGTATTATTATCTGCGGCCGTATAGACCATACGGACCGCAGATGCTTTAATCGTCACACCTTTTTCACGTTCCAGATCCATCGTATCCAGGACCTGTTCCGTCATCTCTCGATCGCTGATCGTTCCTGTCATTTGTAACAATCGATCTGCCAGGGTCGATTTTCCGTGATCGACGTGTGCAATGATACAAAAATTACGAATTAAGGTTTTATCGACCATGCGAAGAGTTCCATACGAATTAATGGCGGCTGAAGTATAACCCATTTTTTATTCAGGCAGCCAATTTGATTATTTGTATTCATTAATAATGAACAACCCGGAGATATACCTCGCCGCCTTAGAACCACTACCCAATATTATGCTACGAATCCAGCCTTATGCTAAAATTGCGCGGTTTGATCAACTGAGGTGTCAAAATTGAATATCCTTTATCTCGCAGTTCCAGTCATTTTGAGCACATTGATTTGGCCTCTCAACCGCCGTGTCATGATGAATGGCGGGCGTACAGATGCTTATGGGTTCTGGATTTCGCTTTCCGGCGCAATCATTGCTGCTATTCTAAGCCAGATATTGGGCCAATCCTACACCGGGATTGCGATATGGGAAGTGGGATTAATGATCGGTTTTGCATTTTCGGTTGGATTCTGCCTGATCATCAACTACTGTTTAAAAATCGGACCTACCGGACCAACAGTCGCGGCCAATAATATGGGTCTGGTTGGGCCGGTGGTCGTGGGATTGATGTGGCCCATCAGCCATACTTTTTCCATTGCGATCATCGCCGGTTTATTTTTGGTTGCACTGGCAATGGCCGGATTTGGCGTCAGCACGACCGCATCCGGCGCAAAAGAACAAGCCGTCACCTCTCGTTGGGTCATCCTGGTTTTCTTCGGTTGGCTCCTCGCAGCGATGTCAATGACCGGCCAATATCTGGGAAGCGTCCTGGCTCCCAATCAACCACTCACTCTGGTGTCTGTATTTTTCTTTTTCGCCACGCTCATCTTACTACCGTTCATGATTTGTCATGGTCGCACCTGGTTTGATCGCAAAGAGCTGATTGGCGGAGTAGCAAATGGAACAATCCAGACTGTCAGTATTTACATGACCCTGATGGCTCTTCAGCGGATGGGATCGCAAATTGTTTACCCGGTGACCGTCCTGGTGCCGGTTATGGCGGTTCTAACCATATCAGCTGTGATTTATAAGGAACGCCTGCACCCTCTCACCTGGATATCGTGTGGTGTCGGAATCTTGGGATTAACTTTTTTGGTCATCGGCCGTTGAGGCCGGGTAATATCCATCAACCATTAAAACCGCTTTGAAAATAGGCCAGATATTCAACATTCCCTTTAGGTCCCCGTAAAGGCGACTCGATTACTCCCTGAGAGAGAAATCCTTCACTTTTTGCAAATTCAAGAATCTGGGCGACGACTTGCTGGTGGATTTTCGGATCACGGATGACCCCTTCACCCCGGTTAACTTCTTTCCGCCCGGCTTCAAATTGAGGTTTAATTAAGGTAACGACTTCTCCATCAGCCGGTTGCAGCCAGTTCTTGATCACCGGAAGTAAAATCTTTAATGATATGAAAGAAGCATCGATCGTGACTAGAGAGACCGGCTCAGGCAAGTTCTGGATAAAACGAGCGTTAGTCCGTTCCATCACGACGATACGCGGATCATTCCGCAGTTTCCAATGGAGGATACCATAGCCAACGTCGATAGCATAGATTTTTCTAGCTCCTGCCTGTAACAAACTATCTGTAAAGCCTCCGGTCGAAGAACCTACATCTGCACATACCTTTTCTTTGACGGATATGTGGAATGCTTCGATTGCGCCTTGCAGCTTTTCCCCACCTCTTGAAACAAAACGCGGGCCGTTTTCGACCTCAATGTGTGCATTAACCTGCACCTGATCTGAAGGTTTAAGCAAAACTTGCCCATCAACTCGCACCTGGCCCGCCATGACCAGGCGCTGTGCCTGGCTGCGGCTTTCTGCCAGCCCATTTTCGAAAACTAAAACATCTAGCCGTTTCTTATTCATGGCAAACCGGCTTCTTGCTCGAAACAGCATCAAACGCTGTCCAATTTGGCTTTCGCAACATCGTTCTTTTTTCTGGCAAAGAATAACAAGATCACTCCCAGGCTGAGTTAAAAAAGCCGCTGCTGGGAAAATCGCAAATACACTTTCCCTGGTAATGATACTGCCGATAGCGGGGCCAAGAAATAACCCGATATTCACCGGCAGGTAGGCAAAGGACATCACCCGGCCGCGTTTTTGTTCAGGCGCTGATTGGGACAATACCGAAAATGATAGTGAAAAGACCCCGGCGGATAAACCATTGATCAAAGCCCAGGTGATGGCAAAGCTGGTGATGGTGGAGGCAAATGCAGGCAACAGCCAGAGCACGACTGTCGAGATCGAGCCTATCAACAGCACACGCCAATAACCGTACCGGTCTGCAAGAGCCCCAATTGCCGGCCCCAGGATCATCGCCAGGATTCCCCCAGCCCCAAGGACAATCCCCACAACCGTGGCCTGGTTGGCCCCCTGGTAAAGCTGGCCGATGGCCAAAGCGGCATAAGTTAGCGCCAGCATCCAACCTGCAAAAAGTAGAAATAATGCACCAAAAAGGATGCGTAAGCGCTGACTTCCTGCAACCGTTCGGATGGACTCGCCCGCCATTTTCAAAATCGGCGCGTCTGAAACGCCTTGATAGCGATCGTGATAACCAAACATCATAATCAGCACCACTATGGTGAGCAGCACCGCGTCAATCCCGAGTAAGGTTGGAAACCCCCAATGATCAACGACCGGTCCACCAATCAACGGCCCCAGAAAAACACCCACCGGCGATGCACTATTCATGATTGAAAATGCAAATCCCTGGCGCCTGGAAGGGACACGTTCGGATAAGGTGGTCATCATCAACCCACTGTTACCCAATGCCAGCGAGGTCAATGTCCTGCCAATGATGAAAATCCAGATATTGCCTGCCAAAAGCGATATAACCCCAGCCATGATCTCCACGGCAAAGGAGCGAATGATAACAGGCTTGCGGCTAAAACGATCGGCCAGTGCCCCCCAAAAAGGTAAAAAAGGTAGGCCGAGAAATCCCGTCACTGCCGCGACGATGCCTGTCCATTGTGCAACCGAATCTGGTGAGATGCCTAATTTGGGTAGATAAAGCGGCGTAAATGCTGTCAGTTGGCCGAAGAAAATCGTTTCGATAAAACTTCCAAACGTATAAATCGCCAGTAACCCAATCCAAGCATTTTGTTTTTCGACAACCGGCCGGGTCACATCAACTCCCCAAAATACGTAAAATTGCCAGCTAAAAAACCTGCCTTTAGCGGACGTGCGGTTTATTCTATCATCTATTATTTTATGTTATCATATTAATATGCTGCTCGCATTTATTAAATCGATGCGTCCGCGCCAATGGACGAAGAATGTGTTCATCCTGGCGCCCCTCGTTTTTGATGGGCAGCTTCTAGCGCTCAATGCGCTCATTCCCACACTCTCGGCATTCATCCTGTTTTGCTTTTTATCAAGCACAGTCTATATTTTCAACGATCTGTTCGATGCTGAATCAGACCGCAAGCATCCGCAGAAACGCAACCGCCCAATAGCCTCAGGCCAGCTGCCAATCAAGGCAGCGATTATCGGCCTGGCCATTTTACTGCTCCTATCACTCGGGTTGGGATTGTTCATTTCGACAAAATTTGTCATCGTGGAAATTGTCTACTTCCTGATGAACATCGCTTATACCCTGTGGCTAAAGCATATCCCATTGATCGATGTATTTACGATCGCGGCTGGTTTCGTTTTGCGGGTTATCGCCGGGGTGGTTTCTATCCAGGTGCAGCAGTTTTCACCGTGGTTATACGTGCTGATGACCATGCTGGCACTTTACCTGGGATTTGGTAAACGCCGAGCAGAATTAGCCTTATTAGCCGACGACTCCCATTCGTTCCGGCGAGTGCTCGAAGGGTACACAATCCCGCTTCTAGATCAGCTGATTGTAATTGTAACCAGCGGCGTTCTGGTTTCATACAGCCTGTACACATTCCTGGCTCCCACCGCCGACGGCAATCATGCCTTGATGCTAACGATACCCTTCGTTCTTTTTAGCTTTTTTCGTTATCTTTATCTGGTGCAAGTCAAGAATATCGGCGGCGCGCCTGAAGAAGTGCTTCTAACCGACCGGCCACTGCAGATCGCGATTTTATTGTGGGGGGCATCCATATTTATCATTTTCTACATTTTGCCATCCTAGGAAATGGTTTTTTGAAATGCCCGCGATCTTTGCTACTGCGCCTGGCAAGGTAATTTTATTCGGAGAACACGCTGTCGTTTACGGGCGACCAGCCATTGCGATCCCGATCTCAGATGTCCAGGCAAAAGCTGTCATCACACCTGATCCCCTTTCAATTACTGGAATTGTGACAATCGATGCGCCAGACATCCAGGTAAAGGCCAGGCTGGCCGAGCTCCCAGAAAACAATCCATTACTACGAGCTGTCGCAGTTACGCTCGACGAAATCCACATCGGAAAACCACCGGCGCTAACCATCAGAGTCTCTTCAACAATTCCGCTTGCATCCGGGATGGGGTCCGGCGCGGCCATATCCGTGGCAATGATCAGAGCATTAGCAATGTATCTTGGAAGACCCCTGCCTGATGCTCGGGTTTCAGACCTGGCGTTCGAGGTTGAGAAAATCTATCATGGCACGCCTTCGGGGATCGATAACACTGTAATTGCCTTTGAAAAGCCAGTTTATTTCGAACGCGAGCAGCCCGTTCAATTTCTGAAGGTTCCTTACCCGTTCAAAATAGTCATTGCTGACTCCGGCGTACAAAGTTCTACTGCAGCCGTCGTTGCCGATGTACGCCGGCTGTGGAATTCAGATCACGACCGGATCGAATTGCTCTTCGATGGCATCCGCAGTATCTGCGAACAAGGCACACTGGCCCTCGAAGCAGGAAATCTTCAGATAGTTGGAAATCTAATGAACCGGAATCACGCCCTCCTACGGGAGCTAACAGTAAGCTCAGAAAAGCTGGATTACCTGGTAGATACAGCTTTGAATGCCGGAGCAATTGGGGCTAAACTCTCCGGCGGAGGGAGAGGTGGAAACGTTATTGCTCTGGTCGGCAATGGCGATGAAGATATCATTGCCGAGCATTTGCGAGAAGCGGGAGCGGTTAGAACAATTGTGACTGGGGTCTTTCAGAAGGTATAATCATTTCCATGACTTCTTTGGTGTTCCTGAAATTAGGCGGGTCACTGATCACCGATAAATACCTCGCCAGCACTCCCAGGCTTGAGATTATTGACCGCCTGGCCCATGAAATCAATGCTGTCTTCACTAGCCAGCCAGATCTTCGCCTGATCATAGGACATGGATCCGGATCTTTCGGTCATGTTGCCGCAAACAGATACGGAACCCGCCAGGGCGTCAACACTCAAGCAGAATGGAAAGGGTTTGCCGAGGTATGGCGCCAGGCGCATCACCTCAATCAAATCGTGATAGAATCTTTAGTCAATACTGGTCTTCCGGTAGTTGCATTTCCACCATCCGCCGGGGTCATTACCGAGGATGGCCAGGTTAAAAAATGGGATACAACCGCCCTCGAAGCCTGTTTGCAACATAACCTTATTCCAGTAGTGAATGGGGATGTTGTTATCGATACCAGGCGAGGAGGGACGATCGTTTCGACCGAAGAGATTTTCGCCCATCTCGCAACACGTTTAAAACCCAAACGGATTTTATTAGCAGGGATCGAGCGAGGCGTATGGGTTGATTTTCCTGATTGCACCAAGCTTATTGACGTCATTGACCTGGGTAATTTCACCGAAATGTCTACAAAACTTCAAGGATCTGCAGCGATAGACGTTACCGGTGGAATGTACCAGAAAGTATCCAGCATGTTCGATCTTGCACGGTCTCTTCCGGGTCTTGAAATAAATATTTTTTCAGGAATTGAGCCTGGCAGCCTACAAAAAACGATGCTCGGATCCAGGCCAGGAACTGTTATTCAAGCGGGGTAAGGAGTTTACGATGTTATTTACACGAGCACAATTAGAAGAATTTGAAGACCACCATTTGGCACCTTATAGTTTACGGAGCAAGAACAGTCGTGGCAGACAGCATCCAGAAGACGAGCCAGATTATCGCACTGTTTTTCAACGCGACCGCGATCGTATCCTTCATACAACTGCTTTCCGGCGTCTTGAATACAAAACCCAGGTGTTTATCAATTACGAAGGCGATTACTACCGAACCCGGCTAACCCACACCCTCGAGGTTACCCAAATCGGCCGGTCGCTCGCCCGCGCCTTGGGTGCGAATGAGGACCTGGTCGAAACCATTTGCATGGCTCACGACTTGGGACATCCTCCTTTTGGCCATTCAGGCGAGTCAGTACTATCTCGTTTGATGACCGATTATGGTGGGTTTGACCATAATAAACAATCTTTAAGGATCGTTACCGACCTGGAAAACCGGTATCCGGACTTTCCCGGGTTGAATTTGTCCTGGGAAGTGCTCGAAGGGATCGTCAAACACGAAACCGAATACGATATTTCGGATGCAAAATCTTTCAACCCCGAACTACGTGGAAGCCTTGAAGCCCAAATTACCAACGTAGCCGATGAACTTGCCTACACAGCCCACGATCTAGACGATGGTCTTCGCTCCGAAATGATCAACGTACCAATGCTTGAACCGATTTCCATTTGGGGAATCCTGACAGAAAGCATTGGTTGGCGCTGGTCTCAACAACTCGATGAGTTAACCCGTCACAGGCTGATTCGAAGGCTGATCGGGCTCGAGGTCAATGATATCCTGCAGTCGACCGACCAGGCATTACGCCGCAGCGGCGTACGCTCACCCGAACAATTACAGAGCCTTCCTTATAACGTTGTCGGATTCAGCGAAGATATGTACCGGCGTAACCGCCAATTGAAAGATTTTCTTTACACCAATCTATATCGCCATTACCGGGTGGTCCGTATGGCTGTGAAAGCAGAGCGGATTATCACCGATTTGTTTACAGCATTCCGGGCTGAACCCAGCACCTTACCTAAGCACGTCCAGAGTTTAATCAATGATCGCGGCCTGGAGCGCACAATTTGCGATCATATCGCCGGGATGACGGACCGGTACGCCATTGAAGAGCATCAAAAATTATTCGAACCATCAACCTTACCCTGATTGGAGTTTTTATCAATGAAGATTCAATCTGCTCCCTACACTTTAGGAGTGAAATATGAATAATGACGCGTCTTATCTGACTTCAGAAGGGGCGGCGCGCCTGCGCGAGGAATTGGAATATCTGCGAGGTCCAGGGCGCGATGAATTAGCGCAGCGCTTACGAGCAGCTATCCAACAAGGCGATCTTTCAGAAAATGCCGATTATGCCAAAGCTAAAGAAGACCAGGGTTTTCTTGAAGGCCGAATTCAAGAACTCGAAAGCGTCTTGAACAATGTCATCATCATCGACGAGCAAAAAGTGAAACGGGGCGAAGTCAACGTTGGGACTCATGTGACCATTCAAGAAGCAGATTATCCCCCTGAAACCTATTTTGTGGTCGGTCCTAAAGAGGCTGATCCACGCCAGGGACGAATTTCCTACGAATCACCTATCGGGCGAGCCCTGATAGGCCATCACATCGATGATACCATTGCCGCCGAAACGCCAAATGGTACCATCCACTTAAAAATTCTAAAAATTGAGTGACATGAATGCCACTAATAAAAAGAGACCCGGATTATTTGTCCGGGTCTCTTTTTTCAGGCAGATCGATCAAACGGCCACTTTCGTCCAGATAGCCAATTCGAGAGTCAGCCGGTCGAAATAACTGTTATCCGGCATCGCCCCTTTACCATAATTCATATCAACGATCCTGGCTTCTAACTGCAAGGTTGCTGTCTCTAAAAGAAGGGTCTTACCCGGTTCGGTTAAAACCGGCTCGCCTTTGGATTCCAGCCGTTGGTGGATCGAAGGATCGTCAAAAGCGTGCGGGCTCATCAAAACTTTTGTTACGGTCTGGATGTCGTTCTTATCGAACAGCCAAACCTCGAAGGCAGTTACTTTCTTGGGATCGCCTACGCCTATTGTTTCTGATATCCCAACTCCACACTCTCCCAGGAATTCTCCAGCTGGGGAATCAATGCTGAATGAGTCGTCATAAAGATCGTCGCCAGCCATATAGGTGGTCATGAATTGAGCGACCGGGGCTTCCTGACCCTTCGTAGCAAAATTCGTCTTTTCAGCCTGGCGGGTTATCTCTTGCGCCTGCATCACCGGAGAAACCGGTGCCTTCGTTGCTGGCCGGCGTCCACGGACCAAGAAGACATAAGCCAGTGCCCCAACGATTACTAGAAGGAGAAGACATAAGAGCAGCAGCGGGATTAGCAAGTTGGTAGTGCCTGCGGCTGCCGGGTAGGGCGTTGCAGAAGCTGAAAGAGCAGTACCACCAGGCGCTTGCGTATTTGCGGCCGTTGTCGGTACGGCAACGATCGGAGAGTTGACCGCTACCAGGAATCCCTGTATCTGGTTTTCAGGGATGGTTCCAGAGTCTTGTATTTGGGTGACCAGGTTTGCAGCGCCTGGCCCAAGTTGAGACCAATGCTCTTGGGCGGCCTGGATGTCGTTGTTGGCGGCAAAAGACTGGATAGCCATCTTCAGATATTCTTGCTGAAGATCTGACCGCAGGTTTTGCGGGGAAGCGTCCACCCAGTTGACCGGGAAGATTCCCCAACCCAGAACGATCAAGCCAAACAAAGCTCCAATCACAAATGCGACCGCGGCACTGCCATAGGGGTTCTTAAGTAGCTCGCGTATCTTTTCCATTTTTCCACTCCCGTAGGAATATTACGTTGCTCAAGTGAGATGTACTAATTGTAGAGCATCTGTTCAAAAAGCGCAATTACAAGATTAAAAAACGTGTAACTATCAAGGGTTAATGGTGCAAAATCTATGCCACCTGTGTAGTAGTCTCTCCGCTGACCTCATCCAAAAGAAATGATTCCTGGCAAGACAGGCAATGAACTTCACGTTTATTGGCGATTACCAGCATGCCTCCGCATTTTGGACACGGGTTAGCAATCGGGCGTTTCCACGAGGTGAATTCACATGTGGGGTAATTAGAGCAGCCAAAAAAGATGCGGCCTTTACGCGTCTTCCGCTGGACGATTTCGCCACCATCGAGGTGGCATTTAACACCGATCTTTTCGAGAAATGCTTCGGTATGGCGGCATTCTGGAAACCCCGAGCAGCTGATGAATTTGCCGTAACGGCCCCATCGGATCACCAGATCTTTGCCACACTCGGGGCATTGGCGGTCTACTTTTTCAAGCTCTGCTTTTGCAACCGGCATTTCCTTTTCGGCTTTATCGACTGATTCGGCAAACGGCCCATAGAACTCCCGAATAATATCGACCCATTGAACTTCCCCAGATGCGACGTGGTCGAGGTCGCCCTCCATGTGAGCCGTGAAACTGGTGTCGACGATATCTGGAAAATGCTCCACAAGGAGATCGTTGACCAATATTCCGGTTTCAGTCGGTTCCAGCCGTTTTCCATCTCGAATGACGTAGCCCCTTTCCTGGATCGTCGACATGATTGGGGCATAAGTTGATGGACGTCCAATCCCATATTCTTCCAATACTTGCACAAGGCTGGCTTCAGTGAAGCGTGGTGGTGGTTGGGTGAAATGCTGCTCCGGAATCAGTCGCAATAACTTCTGGGCTTGTCCTTCTACAATGTCAGCCGGTATGCGAACATTTTCAGGTTCTTCGGATTTCAAATCCTCATCCAGGGCCTCTTCATAGACAACTAAAAAACCTGGGAAGCGCACTGATGAACCAGAAGCCCGTAATAGATATTCATGAGCCTCGCTGGTACCTTTGACTTCCACCGAAAGTGTGTCGTAAACTGCCGCCTCCATCTGCGAAGCCAGGAAACGCTGCCAAATTAATTGGTACAGGCGGAACTGATCCCGATTCAATAATTCTTTTACCTTTTCAGGTTCTCTGAGCACAGAAGTCGGGCGGATGGCTTCGTGAGCTTCCTGGGCGCCGGCAACTTTCTTGGTGTACTGAGGCGGCTTAGATGGCATGAAATCAGCGCCATAACGCTGGGCGATGAACTGGCGTGCTTCCATTTGCGCTGTTTCAGCAATGTTGGTCGAATCGGTGCGCATGTAGGTAATCAAACCACTCGTCCCATTTTCACCGACATCCAACCCTTCGTAAAGTTGCTGGGCTAAAGCCATCGTCCTGCGAGCAGTATATCCCAGGCGACGGGATGCTTCTTGCTGCAGGGTGCTGGTGATGAATGGAGCTGAGGGTTTTCGACGCCGTTCACCCCGTTTGATTTTGCCGATGCTGTACTGAGACCCTTCCATATCATCGAGGATCGGCCGCACGTTCGTCTCGGAATCGAGCGTTGGCTCTTTGTCATCCATGCGCGCCAATTTGGCGACGAATGGCACCTTGCCACCTTCAGGCCGGAATTCACCTGCAATCGTCCAGAATTCCTGAGAAACGAATTCATCTATTTCTCTTTCTCGCTCGACAATCAGCCGTAAAGCAACAGACTGAACCCGCCCAGCTGATAACCGGCTTCTCACTTTTTCCCATAAGATAGGGCTGATGCTGTAACCGACCAGCCTGTCAAGAATCCGACGCGCTTGTTGGGCGTTTACCAAATCCATATTGATCTGGCGGGGATGTGAAAAAGCGTCTTCGATCGCCGGTTGGGTTATTTCATGAAAGACGACCCGGCGCGATAGGCTTGAATCGATCTCGGCTGCTTCTAGAAGATGCCAGGCAATAGCCTCACCTTCGCGGTCAGGGTCTGTAGCCAGGTAGATTTCAGCTGCGTTTTTCGCGAGGCCTTTTAATTCCTTGACCACTTCCTTCTTCTCATTCGGCACCCGGTATTTCGGGGTGAAATTATTATCAACATCGATTGACAACGTCGACCTCAGGAGGTCACGGACGTGCCCAACTGAAGCCCTGACGGTATAGCCTTTGCCGAGAAACCGCCCGACCGTTTTTGCTTTGGCTGGCGATTCAACAATGACCAACTTTCCGCTGCGTGGGATAGCCTTCTTGCCTTTCGCTACCGGTTGAGGCAGCTTTTCGTGCTCCGGGGTCCGGCCCATCCGAAATAATCGCGTACCGCAAACGCCGCAAGTACCTTTTGTGACTGGCGCCCCAACTGAATTGAAATCAGCTTGCGGATTTTGGATTTCTCGTTTGGTTTTGCATTTTACGCAATATGCTTCCAAAGTTTAACTCTCCTACAAATATTCAGTGCGTTTGTTCTTCCTCAGACGATTTACAATTTCGCGCACTTTTTGGGTTTGACTGCGATGGCAGACCAAAACGGCATCGCCGGTATCGACGATGACCAGATCACTGACACCAATTGTAGCCACTAACCTGTGCGAGCCTCTCGAAAAAACGAGTGTATCCCTGGTATCCAGATCGATGTGTTCTCCGCCAGAGATCAAATTTCCATTATCATCTAATGGAAGAACGTCAAATAGTGAATCCCAGCTTCCTACATCACTCCACCCCAAACCTGTCGCCGGAATCACTGCCACACGGTCAGCGTTTTCCATAATACCATAATCTATTGTTTGTGGTTTTATTTGAGGCCAAACTCTGTTGATCACTGCATTTCTTTCGGGAGTTTTCCAGCTCGCAGAAATTTCCCATAGACCCGCAGCCAGTTCTGGCATTTGCCGGTCGAATTCTCGCAGTATTTTATCAACTTTCCATACAAACATACCAGAATTCCAATCGTGATCGCCTTGTTCAAAAAACGTACGAGCCTGTTCTTCGTCAGGCTTTTCCTTGAATTTTTGAACCAGAAATGCCGGAAGCCCCAGGTACTGGCCCAAGCGCTCGCCGTGCTGGATATACCCATAACCCGTCGATGGATAGGTGGGTTTGATTCCCAAGGTAACGAGGTAATCTTCTGAAGCGACATTTACCGAAGCCCTTAGCAAATTGTGGAAAACATTTTTGTCTTGAATAAAATGGTCTGAGGTTAAAACGACCATGGTTGCTTGAGGGTCTCTAATTTCAAGGGCTACTGCACCCAGGCCAACCACTGATGCTGTGCCGCGCGGTAAAGGCTCTACCAGATAATTTTCTGCTGGAATTTCCGGACATTCGCGCTTCAGCTCTTCGACCTGTTCGGCGATGGTTACGATAAATATCCTATCATATGTGAACAATCCTAAAAGCCGTTGGATGGCCATTTTAAAGAGCGTTCCTTCTTCGAAAAGGTCAACCAATTGTTTTGGCTTCGCCTGGCGCGACAAGGGCCATAAGCGGGTGCCGCCGCCGCCGGCCATAATAACTGCGTAAGAATGATCGATGTTCATTTTTTCACCTGTATTCCGAATATGCTTCTCTGATCGCCACGTAATTCATACCACCTACCTGGCGTACCATCCCTTTCAATTCCATCATCGCCAGGGTTGCCGAAAGCTTCTCGACCGGTAAATTCAACTGTGAGCAAATGTCGTCAATGTGAATGGGCTCGTAACCCAACACCTGCAAGATATTTGCCTCGAATGGATCCACCTTTAATAATTTTCTGGCAGCCTGCTGCTGGTTGACCATGGTCAGATTAAGCGCCTCCAAGACATCCTGAACTTCGAGCAGCGGCCGAGAGCCTTGTGATAGTAAACGATTGGTTCCCTTGCATTGGGGAGCATAGATATTCCCTGGAACCGCAAAGACTTCCCGGCCTTGTTCAACCGCAAAAGTTGCCGTAATCAACGCCCCGCTTTGTTCGCTGGCTTCGATCACGACGGTTGCCAGAGATAAACCGGATATAATCCGGTTTCTGGGTGGAAAATTAATACCTTCAGGAGGGGTCCCGACCGGATAATCGCTGATCAATCCTCCTCTGGCGATGATTTGGTCGGCCAGCTGCCGGTGTTCCGGAGGATAGATGCGGTCGAACTCCGCACCCAAGAACGGCAACCGTTCGCCCACCCGCTTTAAGGGCTGATTGGTGGGCGATGGCATCTACGCCTCGTGCCAGGCCACTGACGACCGTTACACCGTTTCTCCCCAGGAATGCTCCGAGTTCATCCGCGATTTGCCTTCCATAAGGGGTTACCCGGCGGGTACCAACAATCGCCACCGCCCAACTATCTTCATCCAGGAAGGACCCTTTTAGATATAAGACCGGGGGTGACTGATCGATTTCTTTTAATCTCGCAGGGTAATCTTTGTCGACCCAGGTTAGAACAGCTATTCCCAGGTGTTCAATCTTTGACCAAAGGCGGTCAAGGTCGGTTTGGTGCCTCGTTTGGATGATTTTTTCAACCAGCCTGGCATTAAGGCCAGCTGAAGCCAACTGCTCCGCAGGTGCCTGCCAGGCTTGCTCGAGATCTCCAAAATAATCCAACAAAGAGCGGATTCTGACCGAGCCAATGCCTTTTACTTGATTGAATCCAACCCAATACGCTTTGGGGGCGATCACTGCTTTGTTTCCCTCACCAGATTGCGACCGTTAAGCCCACTCGAGCGGTCGAACGGTCATTTGACGATTTTCTAAATCGACCTTAATGATAACTTCAGCGATCGCCGGTAAGAGCGTCTCGGAGCCATCTTCTGCCTTAACGACATAAACGTCGTTTGCCCCGGTTTCAATAATCTCCGCCAAAGAACCCATTATGGAATTATCAGGATCCACTACTGTCAACCCGAGCAATTCGTGATGATAGTACTGCCCATCAGGCAATGAAGGTAATTTTTCGGCAATGATGTAAACAATCTCATTGCGAAAAACATTGATCTGGTCACAATCCTGAAAACCGTCGAATGAAAGCAGCAGAAATTTATTCTTCTTTCGTTTGGCGGAAATTCGTAAAGGTTGGTGCCTTTCGCCCACGTAAACTTTTTTACCTGGGCGCAGCCTTTCAGGGAAATCCGTATAGATGTCCATGGTGATTTCCCCGTTTACTCCGTGGGCATGCCTTAATTTTCCGACGGCCAAAAATACAGGCTCGCCCTTTTCCGGCGAGTTTGTATTTTGGATTTCTTTATCAACGCCAGAAAAACGATCGATGTCGTTCATCTTGGCTCTAGGACGTCTAGGGTCACTTGTTTGCCCTCTCGGGCAGCAGCTACCCGCAGAAGTATTCTTAAAGAATTGGCGATGCGACCACTTTTTCCGATGACGCGGCCCATATCATCTTTTGCCACCTTTAATTCAAGATGGACTTTAAATCCTTGTCTTGATTGGCTCACCTGAACCTGAGTGGGATCATCTACGAGAGAACGGGCAACGTATTCGACGAGCTCTTTCACATTAGCTCCTTAGTGCAATTCCATAATCGGTTTGGTCTTGGGATTGATATTCTGGCTATCGTGGAGAGCCTGTGCTTCAGCCACCAGGGTTTCTACCGGCTCGCCAGCCTTAAAACGAGCGTATCGATCCATTAAATTGATCGTTTTGAAAAGTTTAGTTACCGATTCACTGGGTTGAGCGCCTTTGCTCATCCACTCATAGATCCGGTCTTCTTTCAAGTCCAGGGTGGCCGGTTGAGTACGAGGATTGTAAAATCCTACTATTTCCAAAAACCGTCCATCTCGAGGACTTTCAATATTAGCAACAACCACCCGGTAACTGGGTTGGTTGCGCAGTCCAACACGACGTAAACGAATTCGAACCATCGAACTAAATCTCCTTATTTCCTAATTAACGTTTCATGATGCAAACCTGGCCATTAAACCCTGGGAGGGAGAGGTGCGCTGAAGGAGGCGCAACCACTTCGGGTCACCCGCCAGTCAATCTCCAAACAAGCGCGACATTCCGCGCCCGCCTGTTTTTTGAAGTGTTTTGAACAACTTCTGTGCTTCTCTGAATTGCTTGATCACCCGGTTGACAATCTGAACGTCCATTCCTGATCCCCGCGCAATCCGGCGGCGGCGGCTGGCATTGAGTACGTCGGGGTGGCGACGCTCCTGGGTCGTCATCGAATTGATGATTGCTTCGGTCCATTTTAACTGCTGCTCGGCTTCGCCTGGCGAAATCTGCTTCGCCATTTGGCCGAGGTTCCCCGGTAACATTTCCAAAATTTGTGCCAAAGGCCCCATCTTGCGAACCTGGCGTAATTGGCTGGCAAAATCTTCGAGAGTGAACTGACCAGACATCATCTTCTCGGCCTGTTCTTTTGCCACCTTCTCGTCGAAGGTCGATTCTGCCCTTTCGATCAGTCCGATGACGTCGCCCATGCCCAGAATGCGGGAAGCCAGGCGCTTTGGGTCGTAGACTTCAAGCGCTTCGAGTGCTTCGCCAGTTCCCAGGAATTTGATCGGAACCCCGGTTACTGATCGGATCGAAATGGCTGCTCCACCGCGGGCATCGCCATCCATCTTGGTCATGATCAAGCCGGATAATTGGATAGCATTTTTAAACCCTTCAGCGATGTGCAGCGCTTCCTGACCGGTCATCGAATCAACTACGAGTAGTATCTCGTTCGGCGTGACTCGCTTTGTTATCGCCTTCAATTCCGCCATCAAAGCATCGTCCAACTGCGAACGGCCGGCTGTGTCCAGGATCATCACGCTGGTGCCGCCTTTTTGAGCTGATTCACGGGCGTGGACCACCAGGTCAGGCGGCATAACACCGGATTCGGTAAAAACCGGTACCCCCACTTTTTCGCCCAGGGTCTGTAATTGCTTGATGGCGGCCGGGCGATAGGGGTCGGCTGCAACCAGCATGACTCGCTCGCCTTGTGAGCGTAAAATCCTGGCGAGTTTTCCGGCTGCAGTCGTCTTCCCTGAGCCTTGTAAACCAACCAACATCACCAGGTGTGGGCGGTTTCCGCTCAGGTTTAAGGGTGCAGGATCGCCCAAAGTCTCGATGAGTTCTTCGTTGACAATTTTGATGACCTGCTGACCGGGATTGAGCGCTTTAGAAACTTCTTGCCCGATCGAGCGTTCTCGAACTCTCGCCACGAATCCTTTAACGACACTGTAGTGGACATCGGCTTCGAGCAAGGCCAGACGTACTTCGCGCATAGCCGCGTCAACATCACCCTCGGAGAGTTTCCCCCGACGTCGGAGTTGTTGAAATACCTGGTTTAAGCGATCCGTTAAGTTCTCAAACACGGCTTAAGTGGTAAGATTTTAGCCTGTATACCAGGAATGGTCAAGGGCATTTTAATGAAGCAGTTGATGTGTAATGAAGCGGTAACCTTTTCCATTCTCAAGGGTTTTATAGTATCATCAAGCGACGATAAGTTCAATACCTTTCTATAAAAAAACATTATCTGGAGAAACTTATGCCCAATCAAAAAGTTGCGATTGTGACCGATAGCACTGTCAACTTTCCCCAGGAGATACTCGATCAATATCCAATGACCATACTGCCCTTAACCCTGATATGGGGTGAAGAATCGTATCGGGATTCCATCGATATCCAACCCGATGAATTCTACCAGAAACTTCAGTCAGCGAAAATTATGCCAAGCACATCTCAGGTAACACCAGCCCAATTCGAAGAGGCTTTTCGAAAATTAATTGACCAGGGTTATGATGTGCTCTGTATTGTCATATCCTCAGCCCTTTCAGGTACCCTCGATTTTGCGATTCAGGCAAAAAGAACATTTCCAGGTGCGCGCATTGAGCTATTTGATTCGAGATCGACATCTCTTGGGTTGGGTTTCCAGGTATTATCTGCAATCAAAGCAGCCAGGCAGGGGGCGTCACTGGAAGAATGCCTGGCGCTTTGCGAGAAAGCCAAGATAAATTCGGGACTCTTTTTTTGCGTAGATACGCTTGAGTTCTTACATCGCGGTGGACGTATCGGTACAGCCGCTCGCTTTCTCGGAACGGCGTTAAATCTCAAACCGATTCTCGAACTTCGTGATGGCTTGATCATCCCAATCGAACGGGTCCGCACCCAAAGCAAAGCCCACGAGCGGCTGCTCGACCTGCTCGCTGAACGCATTGCTGGAAAACAATCCATCCACATCGGTATCCTGGATGCCAAAGCGCCTGAAGCAGCTGAGTTCATTCGTTCAAGAATTGAAGAGAGGTTCCAGACGGTGGAAATCCTTCAAGGAGCAGTCAGCCCGGTCATTGGTACCCATGCCGGTCCTGGAACGGTGGGAATTGCTTACCTGACAGATTTATGATTTTTTTGTGTAGCTTTAGCTATCCCAGCGAGGTGAACGTTGAATCAGGCCAGCATTCCAGGAATTAAAGTCCCCCAACTTCTGATCCCAGGCAAAGGGATTGATTTGCAAAAATGGGCCGTCATTGCCTGCGACCAATTCACGGCCCAACCCGAGTATTGGGAACAGGTTCAGTCGTTAGTAGGTTCTTCCCCTTCTACCTTCAACATGATCTTGCCGGAAGTATTCCTGGGTTCGCCTGATGAGACCGAGCGCATCCGCCGGATCAACAAATCGATGCACGACGCATTGGATCGCAAGATTCTGGTTGCCCATGATGGTCCGATTTACATTGAACGAACCTTCCATGGAAAGACGCGGCAGGGGATTGATGCTCTGCCTAGATTTGGAAAAATATGATTTTAACCAGGGCTCTCAAACCCTGATTCGTGCGACCGAAGGGACCATCCTCGAACGGTTACCTCCACGCATCCGTATCAGAGAAGATGCTCCAATGGAAATCCCTCATATTATTGCCCTGATCGACGACCCTCAAGAAACCGTAATTGAGGCGATAACAGCCGTTAAAAACGACTTGCCGCAGCTATACAATTTCGAGCTGATGGCGGGGAGCGGGCATCTAGCAGGTTTCAGTATTGCTGACCCTGATTTGCAAATTTCGGTCTTAAATGCGCTAAATGCTTTAGCAGATCCTCGAACTTTTCAAAGGAAATATGACCTTGGCTCGGAACGTGAGGTCCTACTGGTTGCGATTGGCGATGGTAATCATTCGCTTGCCACCGCCAAGGCAATTTGGGAGAAAATTAAACCTCACGTCAGCCGTGATCACCCGGCCCGTTACGCCCTGGTCGAGATCGAAAATCTGCATGACCATGGACTGGACTTCGAGCCAATCCATCGCTTATTGTTTGGTGTAAAAGAAGATCCTCTACGATCGCTGGCTCAATATTTTCCAGGGCAGGTTACAGTGGTCCCGTGCCAGACGCCCCAGGAAATGATAGCAGCCGTTTACGATCGAGAAGAAGGGAAGCAGCAAATCGGTGTTATCTCTTCTGTTGGTTTCCACCTGGCGACGATCGCCAACCCACCTTTGAACCTGGCAGTGGGCTCCTTGCAGGCTTTTCTGGATGATTTCCTCCAACACGGGGCTGCAACAAAAATCGATTACATCCACGGCGAAGATGTTTTATTTACACAGGGACAGGAGCCCGGAAATGCAGGCTTCTATTTACCCCCCATGCAAAAGAAAGATCTTTTCAAAACCGTCATTCTGGATGGTGTCTTGCCTAGAAAGACCTTCTCGATGGGGTCTGCTAAAGAAAAACGGTTCTATTTTGAGTGCCGGAAAATCACGTAATTTTCCAACCTGACAATTCCGTAAACTCAATTAAATTGACTGAGAATCTTGACCATGCTAGAATGGTCTGATGAACAGCTCTCCGATAATCCGCCTTTCCATAACCCTGCGTGGGTTGTTGATCATCCTGATTATCGCAGTGCTGATCCTATTTACCATCTCCCGCTGGACAGTAATTTATGGGTATTTTAACCCAACTGCAACGCCCTTATCCCCTACCAATACCGCAACCCCAACCCAAACTCTGACCACAACCTCGACAGCCACAATCACCCAGACTTCGACCACCACGCTGACCGCTACGACCACAAAAAACGATGTGATTATTGGCTCTCTTGGACAAGGGATTGTCGTCCTGGCAATCGAAGAAGGCGGCTATTCCCATCTTTTTGCTTACCAGCCACAGACGCTACCCCTGACGCGCCTGACAAATCATCCTTGGGACGATATAAACCCTTCTTTGAGCCCCGACGGGCGTAAGGTTGCCTATAGCTCCCGCCAAAATGGATATTGGAATCTTTATATTCTCGATTTGAGCAGTGGTGAGACCACCCGGTTGACAGATGACCCTGCGTTTGAAGGCTCACCCTCCTGGTCACCAGATGGCGAATGGTTGACGTATGAAACCTACACGGATCAGAATTGGGAAATCGATATAATTTCTCTGGATGACACGACTCAGCCAACTATTCATCTGACAGATGACACCTCTTCAAATTATTCTCCAAACTGGTCACCTCAGGGTAGGATAATTGCTTTTATATCCAATCAGACCGGGGAACCTGAGGTATGGATCGCCGATTTGGATAAAATCGAAGGCCGGTTCATTGATGTTAGCAACGATCCTGCGACTGCTGAAGCTCGTCCGAACTGGTCTCCCGATGGTAAGAAATTAGCCTGGACCGAGACAAGGGATGGCATCGCAAATATTTATGTCTGGGATCGAAACCAACCGGGTGTGCCTGCCCGCCGGATTGGAAACGGAGATTGGCCTATCTGGAGTCCGGATGGATCGTTGGTTTTGACCCGCGTGCTAACTCCTAACCTGACCTTTCTAACCGCTTACCAGGCTGCCTCAGGTACTGTTGAATTTCCGCCCGAAACCTTGCCCGGGCCACTGCAGGGAATGGATTGGGAACCGGGAGTCTTCCCAGATCCTCTCCCAGCCAACCTTGAACAGGTCGCACAAATTTCTCCGACCCCGCTTATTCAACCAACTCTTACACCTTTTACCGCCGGTCCTCCCGAACGCCAAAGTGTAGTCTTGCTGGATGATGTTTCTGCTCCCTATCCATACCTGCAAGACTCTGTTGATGACTCATTTCAAGCTCTGAGACAAAAAGTTGCTGCAGAACTCGGCTGGGATTTTCTGGCAAGTCTTGAAAATGCTTATATTCCCCTCGAAGGACCCTTACCACCGGGATTGAGTGATGATTGGCTTTATACCGGACGGTCGATTGCCGTCAACACAGCTCCGATGAGCGCAGCCTGGATGGTTGTTGTCCGCGAAGACTTCGGCAATCAAACCTATTGGCGAATTTTCTTGCGGGCGCGTTTCCAGGACGGATCTCAAGGCGCTCCTATGAGGCAATTAGGCTGGGATTTGAATGCCCGATACAGCGGTGATCCCCAGATTTACGAACAAGGCGGCAGTCTTGCTGGTTCTATCCCTGGTGGATATTGGTTAGATTTTACCAACATGGCTGCCAGTTACGGTTGGGAACGCCTCCCTGCATTGATCAACTGGCGGACCTTTTACCCTGGGATTCGCTTCAACCAGTTTGTACTCAAAGATGGCCTGGATTGGCAAACGGCTATGCTGCAGATATATCCCAGGGAAATTCTCATCACCCCCACACCGGTTTTACCCCCTTCACCAACCCCCACTCAGACTCCGAAATGGATGGCTCCCAGAACCCCCACCGCTACCCGTATGCCAACCATTACTCCAACATTCCGGCCTACCTGGACACCTCTGGCACCATGAAAGCCAGTATGGGTTTCATCTATGCTGGCTTGGTGCTGGTACTGGCAGGTTCATTAGCCGGTTGTACTGGCACGTTCGTAACCCTGCCGCCAGATCCGTCAGAAACCCCGACAGCAAATATTTCACCATCTCCGCTCCCCAGCCAAACGAGAACATTTACTTCCGAGCCTACAAGCAGCCCGACTGCGACCGAGATAATCGCCCCGTCTCCAACCCAGACCGTTGTTCCAAATGGCGGCACTCCAATTTTACGTTTTGTATTTCCAACCCCCGGAGCTCCACCTAAATCTGCGTGGCGTCCGGCATTATACGACGTTCCATGGGCGTTAACTCCTTTCGACCATTTCTATTTTGCCCGCCCGATCGCTGCCGATGAAGTTAATTGGCCATTAGCGGATTATCGCTATGGGGCTGTCTGGCCCGGCTTAAGCAACGTTTTCCACACCGGTATCGATATCGATGCTCCCAAGGGCACTCCGGTTCTGGCTGCCGCGGCTGGTAAAGTTGTTTGGGTCGGTTATGGGCTGGTCAATAGTCGAACTAACCTGGATGATCCCTATGGGCTAGCGATCGTGATCAAACATGATTTTGGTTACCAGGGCGAGCGACTCGAAACAGTGTACGCCCATCTGTCCGAGGCTGATGTGGTTCTGGATCAGGAAATCAACGCTGGCCAAAAAATTGGATTGGTCGGCAATACGGGTCTAACGACCGGACCACATCTCCACTTTGAAGTCCGGGTCGAGTATTCAAACTATTACTACACCACACGAAATCCAGAGCTCTGGCTGGTTCCCCCACAGGGATGGGGAATCCTCGTCGGGCGGATCATGAAAAACAGTTGGACGTCATTATATGCCCAAGATGTCTACGTTAGATCGTTGGCGAACGAGGAGACCTGGCTGGTTCGGACCTATGCCGACAGCCAGGCTCTGTACGAAGACGATTACTATAAGGAGAACCTGGTGTTGAGCGACCTACCTGCAGGTGATTATGCCGTCTCTTTCTCGGTCGGCGGCAGATATTACCGGACGGTCATCAGTATTCACCCCGGGATGGTCACTTTCCTCAGCTTTGACGCCATTCATTTTTTCAGCACAGCTTTACCGGTCACGCCTACAGTCGATTTCCTTTCGGCAACAACCCCCTCAAATCCTTGACATACTGAACACTTGTGCTACAATGTTGGAGAAGCCCTAATCTCGATGAACGCCGATATATTCAGGCGTAACTGTACAGGATTGTGCATAGAAACGGAGTAATTATGCCCCGAAAAAGTAGTTCCAGTTCCCAATCATTACCCACTGATTCGCAACCACTTCCAATCGATGATGCCCGCCGTCTTGTTTTGGAAAAGGCTCTGGGCGACATCGTCAAACGGTATGGAGAAGGCTCAATTATGCGCCTGGGTGAAGCCCACCATATGACCGTTGCAGCAATTCCCACCGGGTCTCTCTCTCTGGATATAGCCCTGGGAATTGGCGGTATTCCCCGCGGTAGAATCACAGAAATATTTGGACCCGAATCATCGGGTAAAACGACAATTTGCCAGCATATCGTCGCTGAAGCCCAACGGATGGGTGGTATGGCAGCTTACATCGATATGGAGCATGCCCTTGACCCGTCCTATGCAGCAAAATGCGGTGTCAATATCGATAACCTGCTCATTTCGCAACCAGATACCGGTGAACAAGCGCTTGAAATTGCGGAAACCCTGGTCAGATCGGGCGCAATCGACGTCGTGGTCGTGGACTCGGTCGCGGCCCTGGTTCCCCGTTCAGAAATCGAAGGGGATATGGGCGATGCGCAGATGGGTATGCAGGCTCGTTTGATGTCGCAGGCTTTACGCAAACTTTCTGGTGTCATCAACCAGACAAAAACTTCGGTGATCTTTACGAACCAGCTTCGCCAGAAGATCGGAGTCATGTTTGGCAATCCTGAAACGACATCTGGTGGAATGGCATTGAAATTCTACGCCTCAGTCAGGCTGGATGCTCGCCGCATCCAATCGATCAAGGTCGGAGCAGAAATAATCGGTAACAGAGTACGGGTGAGGGTGGTTAAGAATAAGGTTGCCCCGCCTTTCCGCACGGCCGAGTTCGATATCATGTACAATGAAGGTATCTCAAAAGTGGGCGATATCATCGATTTGGCAACTCAGCTCGAAATTATTACCAAACGAGGCGCATTTTTCTCGTATGGTGATATCCGCCTTGGACAGGGCCGAGAAAATGCCAAAGAATTCTTGCGCCAAAATGCGGGACTGTGTGGTGAAATTGAGACTGCTGTCCGCCAGCAGGCAATCGGCGGCGGTTTACCGATTGCGCTGGGATCTGATGATGGCGATGATTTCATCTCAGGCGACGATTAAGTCCTACCGATCCATAAATAAACTCGCTCTCCTGATAATTTTCTCCGGGATTTTCTTCGTCGCGGGTTGTGGTTCCCAACCTGATGCTGCAGCCGGTCAAATACCAGTTAGTTCAGAGGTTTATCGCCCTCCGACTCTGGCACCAACCCAACCGGCAGCAGTTACCGAGTTACCAATTGCAACCCTGGTTTCTACGCGCATTGCCCTGACCCCACGTGTCACTGCCACTGTCACCTGCACAAACAGCCTGACCTACCAATCGGATTTAACGATCGAAGATGGCAGTATTTCCAACCCAGGACAAATCCTGGATAAACGCTGGGAAGTCTTGAATTCAGGCACCTGTAATTGGAACGAAAATTATTCCCTCCGTCTGATCAATGGAGCTGAGTTGGGCCTCGCTCCAACTCAGCTTTTATTCCCGGCGTTGGCAGGTAGTGAATTTATGCTCCGGCTGGTATTTACCTCCCCCACTGAACCGGGTAATTACCGCAGTTCCTGGCAGGCATTCGATCCGGCAGGGAATGCTTTCGGTGACCCTGTCTACATCGAAATAAACGTTAAATAATTCTTTTTAATTATCCCACCATCGTTAACTCAATTAAAGATTACGCCAGGTTGTTATAGGCAGCTTTACCCCTGTAACAACCTGGAAACATTCCAAAAAGTTTATGTGCCTTCCTGCCAGGAATGCAGATACTTTACCTGGGCATCAGTAAGGGTGTCGATGACCACGTTCATCGCGTTCAATTTGAGTAAAGCGATATTCCTGTCGATTTCATCTGGCACGCTGTATACCATGTTGTCCATTTTGCCTGCGTTCTTGACCAGGTATTCAACACTCAACGCCTGGTTCGCGAAGGACATATCCATGACGCTAGCAGGATGCCCTTCAGCCGACGCCAGGTTAATCAAGCGGCCTTCACCCAAAAGGAATATCTTGCGACCGTCTTTCATCTCATATTGCTCAACGAAAGGCCTCACCAACCGTTTGCTCACTGCCATTTCCTCGAGCGCTGGAATATTTATCTCGACATTGAAATGTCCCGAGTTAGCCAGGATAGCGCCATCCTTCATCACTTCAAAATCGTCGACGTCAATCACATTAAGATCGCCGGTCAGGGTAACGAAAATATCGCCCACCCTGGCAGCTTCAACCATTGGCATGACCCTGAACCCGTCCATAACCGCTTCAAGAGCAGGTAAAGGATCAATTTCAGTTACGACCACGTTAGCACCCATACCGCGCGCCCGCATCGCCAGCCCACGTCCGCACCAACCGTAGCCCCCCACGACAAAGGTCTTACCTGCCAACAGGATATTGGTAGCCCGAATTATGCCGTCAAGCGTGGACTGACCGGTACCGTAGCGGTTATCGAAAAAGTGCTTGGTCATCGCATCGTTGACTGCAATGACTGGAAATTTCAACGCTTTATCGGCTGCCATCGCCCGCAAGCGGATAACGCCTGTCGTCGTTTCCTCGGTGCCGCCCACCATTTTAGCTATTAAGTCCTGCCGATCTTTATGCAGGGTGCTGACCAGGTCTGCACCATCATCCATGGTTACTTGTGGTTGGTGGTCGAGGGCAGCATTGAGGTGTTTGTAATAGGTAACGTTGTCTTCACCCTTGATTGCATAGGTTGGGATTTCAAAATGGGTGACCAGAGAAGCAGCAACCTCATCCTGTGTGGATAATGGATTAGAAGCTGTCAATACAACATCTGCACCGCCGGCTTGCAGCGTACGCATCAGGTTCGCTGTTTCTGTGGTAACGTGCAGGCAGGCAGACATCTTGAGCCCTTCTAATGGTCGTTCTTTTGCAAACCGCTCCTTAATCAATCGCAAGACGGGCATCTCTCTTTCGGCCCATTCAATCTTACGCCGGCCGCCTTCGGCCAGTTTCACGTCCTTAACTTGAAAATTATCCATGTGACTCCTCCAGATGATTGGTCATTAATCCATCGAGTACTCCACCGTCATCGAAATGGCGGCGGAAGCGTTGGACAAATTCGATAAGTGTGTATGAATGATTGGATGGGCCGCGTTGTTCCAGGCAGTATGTAGCCGCCAGCGCTCCCATTTTACCGCATAACTGCCAATCCCACCCCCTGGCATACCCGGTTAAGAAACCAGCCCTAAATGCATCCCCAACCCCGGTTGGGTCCAAAATATGTTCAGCGGGGACAATAGGGATATGGACTCTTTTATCTCCGGCGTAAATATCTGCCCCCTCATCCGCCAGGGTTACGACCAGAAAATCTACCATACTCAAGATGTCTTGGGTGTGCAAACCGGTTTTCTTCAGCAGCAGGTCATATTCATAATCGTTGAGGAAAACGGATTGGGCCCCGTCTACACCACGGCAAAGTTCCTCCCCCTCGTAGCGGACGACCTGCTGCCCGGGATCGTATAAATAGGCGATGCCTGAATTCTGGCATTCCAGGACATATTGGCTCATCGCACCCGGATCATTGGGAGAGATGATCACCAGGTCGGGAGTGCCACCAATCAATCCCGTCATCGATATCTCACGGGCGAACGACATTGCGCCCGGGTAAAAGCTGGCGATTTGTGCGTTCGAACGATCGGTATTAGCAAAAAATGAAGCGGTTGATTCGCCTTTAATCACCCGGACGTTGGCGATGTCAATCCCTTTGTTCTCCATCCACCGGCAGTACTCCTCAGAATCCTCGCCGATTGTCGCAGCCAGGCGCGGGCGATTGCCCAATAGTGCCAGGTTATAGGCGATGTTTGCAGCTGTCCCGCCGCGTTGTTTCATCATCGAATCGACCAGGAATGATAGACTGATCTTGTCCAGGCGGTCGGGTAAAAGCTGTTCGCGGAAATAACCTGGAAAAGTCATTAAATAATCTACAGCAATCGAGCCGGTGCAAACGATATCCATATAATTCTCGCAGAATTAAGATTATCCCGGTCAGGATGAGATTTGGTCGCGTTTGACCATGCCGGGTAAATTGATGTGGAAAGGCGGGTAAACAATCCCTTTTTCGGTCACCAGGCCAGAAAACAGCCGGAATGGGGTCACATCAAAGGCCGGATTCCGCGCTGTGGCATTTTGGGGTGTAACCCGCTGGCCATTCATCTGGATCCCTAATACTTCTTCCATGCTGCGTTCTTCTATGGGGATTTGATCCCCTCGTTCAAGCGTCAGATCGACGGTTGAGGAAGGGAAGACTGAATAAACAGGGACGCCATTGTCGTAAGCAGCCAGGGCTAACATGTAAGATCCGACCTTATTTGCAACGTCCCCATTGGAAGCGACCCGGTCCGCTCCGAAGAAGACCTTCTGAACCTGCCCGCTGCGGAGAAAATAACCCGCAGCGCCATCACATATGATTTCATAGGGGATGTGATATTGCTCTAATTCCCAGGCTGTCAGACGGGCACCTTGCATTCGCGGCCTGGTTTCATCGACCAGCACGTGCACCTTCTTGCCGGATTCATGTGCCAGCCGGATGACGCCCAATGCCGTTCCCCAATCGACGGTAGCTAACGAGCCTGTGTTACAATGGTGGATGATCGTATCGCCATCGTCGATCAATTCTGCGCCATATTGGGCCATAGACTTGTTAATGGCAATGTCCTCATCCGAAATTTTCAGAGCTTCAAAAACCAGGTTATTAACAATTTCATCTTTATTACCGGATGTTTTCTGAGCGAAAGCCATCATCCGGTCCAATGCCCACGAAAGGTTAACAGCTGTCGGCCTGGAATTTCGTAAAATTCGATCTGCTTGCCCCAGCTCGACCATCAAGCTTGTTTTATCGGTAGCCCGAGAATGAACCGCCGCCAATGCAAGTCCAAATGCTGCTGCGGCTCCAATTGCTGGAGCGCCACGAACCACCATGGCGCTGATGGCTTCTGCAACACCCTGGTATGAGTCGAAGGTGACAATTTCGAACTGACCAGGCAGCAAACGCTGGTCAATCATACGTAGATTGTTTGAATCAGGATCCCATTCGAGAGTTCTCATTGCGGTTTACACCAAAAGACGCTCTCGTCCGAGAGCGCCAGATTCTTGATCACAGTTTAACACGCAACTTCTGGTTTGTCAAAGTTTTTTCTTTTTCATGTTTTTTCTTTTATCATTTCATGATAAGGCAGATGCAATGAAGAAAAATTTGATCCAGGTTTGGGCAATCATTCTGCTTTTAGTCACAGGTTGTTCGTTTACCGTTCCGGTCAAACCATTATCGTCAGCGACAGCGACCGTGGCGCCAAGTAGGACCCCCATGCCAACCTCTACCTCTACCCCCGTCCCGACCCCGACTGCAACTCCTATCCCGGCCAAACGGGTCGCAAACGGCGATTATGCCCTTTTCCTTGGCGATTACGACCAGGCTCTGCAAATATATCAGGACGCCTATAACCTGACCAGTGATCCAGAAATTCAAGCGGCTGCTCTTTATGGCATCGGACGAGCCCAATACCTGAAAGGAAATATCTCGATTGCTCTGGATGATTTCAGAAACCTTGCCGATCAATTCAAAACGACGGTCGACGGTGCCCGGGCTTATTATTTTTTGGGCCAGATTTACACGGATCTAGAAAGGTACAATGATGCAGCTGCAGCGTACCAGCAGTATCTGCAGGCCAGGCCGGGCCAGCTCGATAATTACGTCCAGGAATTGGTAGGCGATAGCTTGACCCACAGCGGCAGGTACCAAGAAGCTGCCAGTGCTTACCAGGCGGCTTCCTCAGCTCTCCACCTGGGCGGCAACGAAGAATTAGCCATCAAAATAGCAACGGATATTTATTTAAGTGGGGACCTTAACAGCGCCATTGAGGCTTATTCGGCGATTTACGATTCGACCACAAGCGATTACACCAAGGCCCAAATGGATTTCCTCATTGGGCAAGCCAATCTTTCGTTGGACAATACCGATGCAGCCTACCAACGTTTCCTGGATGCAGTCAATAGTTTCCCGACTTCGATTGATAGCTATCAGGCCTTGGTGATCCTCGTGAACGATGGCCAACCGGTCAGCGAGCTGAACCGCGGCCTGGTGGATTATTTTGCTGGGCAGTACAACGTCGCCATCCAGGCTTTTGATCGTTACTTGAACGATCCCGCCAGCGAAGACCCTGCCACAGCTCACTACTACAAAGCCCTTGCTGCGCGGTCTCTTGGAGAACAGCAATACCCCCTCGGCTCCAACCAACGCTCAGAACTGGCAGCCCAAAATGCTCTACCAGCAGACCAGGAAGCAATCTCTGAGTGGCAGACGTTAATCCAGTTTTTTCCAGGCGACCGCCACTGGCTTGATGCCTGGGAAGACATCGCCTATACGCAGTGGGCTTACCTCGACCAACCTGCGCTTGCCGCTCAAACCTTGTTGACTGCAGTTTCAGCTGACCCCCAGGGAACTTCCGCTCCCGGTCTCTTCTTCGACGCTGCCCGTTACTACGAGCGCGCCAACCAGCTTCAGGATGCTGCCCAAACCTGGGAATCGTTGGCCGATAAATACCCATCATCAGACCAGGCATCCCAGGCTCTGGTTCTCGCCGGCGTGAGCTATTATCGCCTTGAAACCTACGACAAGGCTCAGGCTGATTTTCAACGCGCATTGATCCTGACCAACGACCCATCGTCCCAGGCTGAAGCTTTATTGTGGGTCGGCAAATCCCAACAGGCTCAAAATGATCTCAGCAGCGCCCAGGTTTCCTGGCAGCAGGCTTCCACGAAGGACCCTACCGGTTATTTTAGCGACCGTGCCAGAGATTTATTGTTAGGCCTGCCGGTTTTGCCACCTTCATCGAACCTCAACCTGGGTTATGATCTCCGTTCTGAAAAAATCAATGCTGAAACGTGGATGCGTTCCACTTTTTCAATCGATGCATCTGTAAATCTCGACGACCTTGGATCTATGTCAAACGACCCGCGCCTCTTGCGAGGGAAAGAATTTATGAGCCTGGGTCTTTACGACCAGGCGCAGATTGAATTTGAAGATCTGCTGTCAGAGGTCCAATCAGACCCGGTAAACACCTTCCGCCTCATCCAATTCTTTCTCGATCAAGGCCTTTATCGCCAGGCAATTCTGGCCAGCCGCCAGGTTTTAACCCTGGCCGGCATGGATGATGCCGCCACATTGACCGCCCCCATTTATTTTAATCACGTCAGATTTGGGCTCTATTTCAAAGATCAGGTAATGGCTGCCGCTGATGCTGAAGGTATCGATCTGTTATTGCTTTTCAGCCTGATCCGCCAGGAGAGCCTCTTTGACGGCACCATTCAGTCCTCTGCCGGTGCAACCGGCTTGACCCAGCTCATGCCTGCCACTGCCGACGAGGTTTCCACGAATATGGGCTGGCCGGATAATTTCTCCTTGGCTGATCTTACCCGTCCGGTGATCAATATCCGCTTGGGAGCTCATTACCTGATGCAGTACAAGCAGTATTTGAACAGCGATTTGTATGCCATTTTAGCTGCTTATAACGGTGGCCCGGGAAATTCACTTGCCTGGGAAAACCTGGCTTCCGGGGATCCCGACCTCTTCCTCGAAGTAATCCGCCTGGACGAAACACGCACTTACGTCATGCGTATCGTCGAAAATTATGATATATACAAGCAAATCTACACGCTGGCGCCGTAACGCCGGTAAATGAGATCAAACGACCAATCTCAGCGGCTCTTCGAGGAAAAGGCCAATTTCTTCAAGGTATTGAGCGGATTCAGCACCATCGGATACACGGTGATCTGAGGAGAGGGTTACCTTCATCCGCCAACCTGCTTTAAGTTCGCCATCCTCCACAACCGGAACCTGTTGAGCGCTCCCGACTGCCAGTATTGCAACTTCTGGCGGGTTGATGATTGCGCTGAAATTCTCGATGTGATACATACCCAGGTTGCTGATCGAAAAAGTTGACCCTTCCACGTCGTCAGGCCGTACCTTCCGAGCCCGGGCTCTCGCTGCTTTTTCGCGGATCTCGATCGAGATGCTCGAAAGCGGCTTCAGGTCTGTATTCCGGCAGACAACGGTCATCAATCCACCTTCGACTGCAACTGCAACGCCAACATTGATTTGTCCATGGCGCGTAATTTTATTTCCATTTAAAGAAGCATTTAAATTGGGGAATTTACGCAATGCCAAAGCCGCTGCCTTCACCACGAATACATTAACGGTCAGCTTCTGATCCTCCGGCAAAAGTTGGTTAAGCTGTTTGCGCAGTTGCATCAAAGCATCCATCTTATATTCACGTGTCAGGTAGATGTGGGGAATTTGCTGCTTCGATTCTGTCATCCTCCGGCCAATCGTCGTCCGCAGCCGATCCAAAGGCACATCTTGATCTTCTTTTGCAGTAAATTGGATTGGAGAAGATACTGATACCGTTTGAGGTCCGGTCTCCGGTTCAAGGGGTTTTATTTCAGCAGGCTTGGAAATTTGCTGGGTTGAAGCAAAAGCTTCGACATCCTTGACCACAACTCGCCCTTCAGGCCCGCTTCCTCTAATTTCTGCCAGGTCAACCCCTTTTTCATGCGCCATCCTTTTTGCAAGCGGCGATGCCATGATCCTACCTTCAGCGGTTTCCCCAGACTGAGGCTGCTGCACGCTTTCGAGATGTTCTTCCTGGTCAGGCAGCTTCGCTTTTTCCTCTTTGCCTTTTTCAAGGCTGCCACCGGCCTCGGGTAATGCACCTTCCTTCACTTCCTCGCCAGGAGCGGCAATAATCGCAATCGCATCGCCTACCGGAACGACAGCGCCTTGATCGACCAGGTGCTTGTACACGATTCCGCCATAAGGAGATTCGACTTCCACTGTTGCCTTATCGGTCTCAATCTCCGCAATAATATCTCCCTTTGAGATATTCTCCCCACGCCCTTTTACCCACCGTACCAGGGTGCCCTCCGCCATATCGAAGCCCATTTTGGGCATGGTCACGGTGTCAGCCATTACAATACCTCCTTGACAGCTTTTACGACGTCATCAACTTGTGGTAATGCAAGTTGTTCCAGGGTCCGATTATAAGGTAAAGGCACTTCTTTCTGAGCTACTCCTTAATCGGGGCGTCGACGTAATCGAAAGCTTCCTCGTAAATCCGGGAAGATACTTCAGCACCCACTCCATAAGATCGCCATCCTTCTTCGACGATTACCGCCCGATTGGTTTTTTTAAATGAGGCAATTACCGGTTCCATATCCAACGGCCTTAGTGTCCGCAGATCAATAATCTCAGCCTCAATCCCGTCTTTAGCAAGTTCATCAGCCGCCTTTAACGACGTGTCCAGGGCTTTGCTGTAGGCTACAATGGTCACGTCACTTCCAGGTCGCCTTATTTCTGATTTCCCAATGGGTGTGGTGTAATCGCCGTCTGGCACTTCCCCTCGGGTTTGATACAAGGTGGCATGTTCGACGAATAATACCGGATCATTGGATCGGATCGCCGATTTTAACAAACCCTTTGCGTCTGCCGGCGTGCCTGGGGCAACGACCTTCAACCCTGGGAAATGAGCAAAAATCACTTCTGGGGATTGAGAATGGGTGGCAGCCAGCTGACGTCCACCTCCACCAACCGCCCGGATGACTAACGGCAGCACCATTTGGCCCCCAAACATATAATGGAGCTTGGCCGCTTCATTCACGATATGGTCCATAGCAACGAAAGCAAAGTTGATGGTCATCAACTCAGCCACCGGCCGGCAACCTGTTAAAGCAGCTCCTATGGCTGCTCCTACAATGGCGGCTTCCGAAATAGGTGTATCACGCACTCGGTCAGGGCCAAAATGGTCGTAGAACCCTTTGGTAATTGCATACGATCCTCCCCAGACACCGACTTCTTCCCCCATAATAAAAACGTCTGGATCTTGTTCCATTTCTTCCCATAAAGCCTGGGAAATGGCTTCACGCATCGTCAATCGAGCCATTAAATTTAACCTCTCTCCTACGGTTCTACGTAGATATTATCGAAAAGCGTCTCTGGAGCCGGTTCGGGGCTGGTTTCCGCAAATTCGACTGCCTCATCAATTTCCTTGAGCACCAGTTCATCCTGTATATCAAGCTCTTTTGTTGTTACCAGTTTATTATTCACCAGGAATTTCCGGTATATTCCGATGGGATCTTCTTCTTGATAACGATGGATTTCTTCCTGATTTCGATAGCGTTCGGGGTCGCCCATCGAGTGACCTCGATAACGGTAAGTCATGATCTCCAGGAAATACGGTCCGTCCCCCTTGCGCACTTCTTCGATTATCTCCTGGGCTTCTTTGCGGACCTCCATAACATCCATCCCATCGATCCGTTTGTTGGGGATGCCATAGCCTTCAGCTTTCTGTCTGATTTCAGCCACGGCCGAGGCTCGATCGACTGTAGTTCCCATGCCGTATTGGTTGTTTTCACACACCCATAAAACCGGAAGTTTCCAAACTTTGGACAAGTTAACCGCCTCGTGGAAAAAACCGATATTCGTAGCACCATCTCCAAACATGCAGATCGTAACGGCTTTCTTTTTCTTGTAAACATCTCCCAGGGCCAAACCTGCTGCAATCGGCAGGTGAGCGCCTACGATAGCATGCCCTCCCCAATAATTCTTGGTTACATCCGCCATGTGCATCGACCCCCCTCGACCCAGTGAACAGCCTGTTTCCTTGCCCAAGAGCTCAGCCATGACTGAATTTGTTGGGATACCGCAGCAAATGGCAACCCCATGATCGCGATAAGCTGTAATCACTCTATCTTCAGGCCGGCGTGCTGAAATCAGTCCAGCAGCAACTGCTTCCTGGCCAATATAGAGATGCAAAAAGCCGCCAATTTTCCCCTGCTGGTACAATTCAGCCGCTCTTTCCTCAAGCCTGCGGATCACAACCATCTGATGATATAAATCTATATGCTCTTTTTTCTCCATATTTTTATCCCACTTTTGTGCTCGATAATACCGCCCGTTACTAATGGTTAATATTATACCTGAATCCGTTTTAATCTCTAATGATCCTCGCCAGGTTGGCTGGCGAGGATCATCCATCTTTGAACCTATAGACCTCGAGGATCAAGCTGCCTATTTGGCAGGATACTTTATGGCTGCGTGGGCGGCTGCTAACCGTGCAATCGGCACCCGGAAGGGAGAACAACTCACATAGTTATTACCGATGATATGGCAGAATTCGATCGAGTTGGGATCGCCACCATGTTCACCGCAGATACCAATCTCGAGGGAAGGACGGACTTTCCGACCTTCGTCGATCGCCATGCGCATTAAGCGACCCACGCCATCCCGGTCGATGGTTTGGAAGGGGTTTTTGGGTAGAATACCTTCTTCGACATACTTGACCAGGAAGCCGCGTTCGGCGTCATCCCGGCTGTAACCGAAGGTCATCTGGGTCAGGTCGTTGGTGCCGAATGAGAAGAATTCAGCGACTCCAGCAATTTCACCGGCGACCAAGGCAGCCCGGGGGATCTCGATCATCGTACCAAATTTATAGGTGAAATTCACACCTTTTTCTTCCATCACCTGTTTTCCAATCCGTTCCAGGCGAGGTTGGATCCAATTAAGCTCGTTTACATGCCCGGTCAATGGGATCATGACTTCTGGTTTAACCACGACACCCTTCAAAGACTGGTTGGACGCCGCTTCGAAGATCGCTCGAACCTGCATTTCCACGATCTCAGGCATAGCAATGCTCAAACGCACTCCACGCAATCCCATCATGGGATTGCTTTCGTGCATGCCCTGAACCGCTGCCAGGAGAGATTCCTTTTCGGAAAGGCCAGCCGTCTCGCCTTTAACCCGCATGGTGATTACTTCTTCAAAGATGCCTTCTTCGGCTGGTAAGAATTCGTGCAATGGTGGATCGATCAAGCGAATGATGACCGGGTAACCATCCATTGCCTCGAACAGGCCTTCGAAATCAGACCGCTGGTATGGAAGAAGCTCATTCAATGCCGCGGTGCGTTCGGAGCTGGTTTTCGCAAGGATCATCTGCTGTACGATGGGTAGGCGTTCTTGTTCAAAGAACATGTGCTCGGTTCGGCACAGTCCAATCCCACGCGCCCCATATGCACGGGCTCGCTGAGCGTCACGCGGGTAATCTGAATTGGCCCAGACCTGCAGCCTTGATATTTCATCAGCCCAGGATAATAAGGTCAGCAGTTCGGTCTGTTCTTCGACATTTTGAACGGTGAGTTCGATTTTCCCGGTGAATACTTCACCTGAGCCGCCATCAACAGAGATCCACTCGCCTTCTTTGATGATCGTTCCGTTCGATTCCATCGAGCGGCTCTCGAGATCGATCTTGACCATCGATGCGCCGACGATACATGGGACGCCGAACTGGCGGGCGACCACAGCTGCATGTGAGGTAGCGCCGCCCTCGGAGGTCAAAATGCCTTTGGCGGCTAACATTCCATGAACGTCATCTGGCTTGGTGAATGGGCGCACCATGATGACGTCTTGTTTTTCTTCTTTGCCCATGCGTTCGGCCGTATCGGCGTCGAAATAAACCCTTCCAACTGCTGCACCCGGGGAAGCGTTGACCCCAGTAGCGAACAAACGTCCGGCATTCTTAGCCTTCTTCTTTGTTTCGGCATTGAATTGCGGGTGTAACAAAGCATCAACCTGTTCAGGTGTGACCCGGGTGACAGCTTCTTTCTTCTCAATTAAGCCTTCATTGACCATATCTACCGCGATCTTAATCGCAGAAAGAGCAGTCCGTTTCCCCGTACGGGTCTGAAGCATCCACAAATGACCGCGTTCAATGGTGAATTCCACATCCTGCATGTCTTTATAATGCTTTTCGAGCCGGGCTGTAATTTCCATGAATTGATTGTAGGCATCCGGAATCTCGATTCTTAAGGTTCTCAATTTTTTCAGTGTTGCGGATACCGGCAACCACATCTTCACCCTGGGCGTTGAGCAGGTATTCCCCAAACATCTTCTGTTCGCCGGTTGAAGGGTTGCGGGTAAAGGCAACGCCGGTACCTGAATCGGATCCCATATTGCCAAACACCATCGTTACAATATTTACAGCGGTTCCCAGGTCATCCGGGATATTTGTGGCACGCCGGTAATCGACAGCCCGCTTCCCATTCCATGATTCAAAAACAGCATGAGTTGCCAGGCGTAATTGTTCCACCGGGTCTTGGGGGAACGCAAAACCTTTGTGCTTTTCGACGACAGCTTTGTACTGCGATGTCAATTCTTTCAAGTCGCCCGCTGAAAGCTCCGTATCCAGTTTTACATTTTTGGTTTTCTTGAAATCGTCCAGTACTTTTTCGTATGCCTCATCGTTTATCCCAAGCACAACGGTGCCATACATTTGGATCAAGCGTCGGTATGCATCGTAAACAAAACGCTCGTTTCCGGTCAGAGAAACCATTCCCTTAGCAGTCTCATCGTTCAAGCCGATGTTCAAAACCGTATCCATCATCCCCGGCATCGAAAACTTGGCACCAGAGCGGCATGAAACTAACAGCGGGTTTTTGGGATCGCCGAATTTCTTACCCGATTTTTCTTCAACTTTTTTCAAAGCTTCCAATGCCTGATCCCACATGCCGTCGGGAAAATTCCGACCATTTGCCTGGTAGGCGTTACACGCCTCAGTTGTAATCGTGAAAAAGGGTGGCACAGGGACACCAATGCGGGTCATTTCCGCAAGACCCGCCCCTTTTCCACCTAAAAGGCCGCGAACCTCTTCCCAATTCCCTCCAACGTACTTTTCGGCCTGATCGATTTCGTTAAAAAGAAAAACCCATTTTTTGTTAGCCATGCATGTCCTCCAGAAAATAATATGATAACAAACCTCGTATCCCGCCTCCGGTCCAACCGGTAGAACGAGTAGTTACTGGCTTGAATGGTCCAAATTAAGTATTATACCTTAAAGATTATGCCGGGAAGGACGCTCATTTCAGATTAATACGCATAGGGACCGGGTTTCATTTGTAAAGAACCTGCAAGGTACAAAAGGGACTGAATAGCTGATAATAAGTGAGAGGTTATTATGGCGGAGGATGAATGAAAATCCTGGTAATAGATGACGATCCTGCTATGATTGAGCTGCTAAAGTTACTTTTGCGGCCCACTCAGTCACAGGTTGTGACAGCCGAAACAGGAATCAAGGGGATTGAACTGGTAAAAAATGACCATATTGAGGTCGTAATTCTAGACCTGATGATGCCGGAAATGGATGGCTGGCAGGTGTGCGTGGCTATCCGTGAATTCAGCGAAATACCAATTTTAGTACTTTCTGCACTCGATAATCCCGGAATGGTGGCTCGGGCATTAGATGCTGGAGCCGATGACTATCTGGTAAAGCCGGTCCCAAGCAGCGTTCTGATTGCACACATAAACAACCTGGTCCGCCGGGCTAATTCGCGGACCAGTTTGCTAATCAATAATCAATCAATAACAATCAACAACCTGAATTGAAGAGAGGATATGTCTTAGACCTGGATGTTGGCAACATCCAGGCCAGTCGCGCCTTCCGGCGCAGGCGGCTCATTTACTTCAATTTGAAGCTGCCCGGTGCCATCGGTTGCTCTGACCCTTATCTGGTGGCTTCCTGATGTTGGCTTCCAGTCATAACGCCATTGCACCCAGGTCAAAGGGCTTACTGCTGGATCGCGCAGCTCCGCTTGATCCCATGGTCCACCATCAATTTGGACTTCTACTTTTTGGATGCCGCGCGCCCCAGCGTAAGCGATCCCACCCAGTGGGAATGCGCCGGTTTGCACCAGGGTGCCTGCATCAACAGTCTGGGTGTCGATGGCAGAGGTGGTCTGGGGAACAGCCTGGTGGCTCCACCCGCGCTGTTCCCAATAACCTAATCTAGGCGAGCTGGTTATTTCCAAATCGGTGAGCCATTTGGGCTGCTTCATTCCGTAGTGGTCCGGGATAAAAATACGCAGGGGATAACCATGGTCGGGAGTCAGTGCTTTCCCATTCATGGCATAAACCAACAAGGTGCGGTCATCCATTGCCTCAGTAAGAGACAACGACTCGAAGAAACCATCAGCAGCTGTCATATTGATCCCGGTCGCCCCAGACTGCACGCCAATCTCGGCTAACAGATCTTTCAGACGAGTTCCGGTCCAGTAGTTCGAGCTGATGAGACTCCCTCCGACGTAATTCGATATGCACGAGATCGTCAACGCCTGGGTGATTGCCGGTCGAGCGACAATATCGCTCAGTGTTAAAGATAACGGCTTATTAACCATACCTTTGATATTCAAACGCCAGGTAGCAGCATCCACGTTGGGTGGGAATAAATTGATATCGATCCGGTAAAATTGGTCTACAGGCGTAATTTCTTGCCTGGTACCAGGAGCCGGATCTATCCGGTTCTTTAAAACCTGCAGAGAAGGTGACGCTGCCGGCCCCGAGGTATATTCTGGGCCGTATTGGACATTAATATTTGGGACGACTGACGTTGTGTTTGTGTCACCTGTATCAGGAATATTTACGGTTGCACTTTGCTGCCGATTATTGTTAATTCCCAAAGCCAAAACCACGAGACTGAGCACACCAGAGCCGAGCAACGCTAATATGTTTCGTCTTGTTACTTTTGGTGACGTTGCGCCACTGTCTGACGAGCCTACTTGAACTGTGCTAACTGTCTCCTGGAGGTAACTGCCCAATAACCGGAACAATGACCATCCCCACCCCAGGATTAAGGCAAATAACCACACCAATCCGATCAGCACAGATGAAGTGGATTTCGGTAATATCGCTTCAATAATCGCCATCCCCAACCATAAAATAAAGCCACCTGCCAGGCCGGTATACTTCAGCCAAGTTGTTTTATACTGGCTAACCCAGGCCAGGACAATCCCAAAGACAATGCCTGTACCCACTATCAGACCTAATCCCTGGATTTCTTCCGCAAGTTTTGCCGTCGTATCAACTTGGCCTAACTGCAATGTGGTAATAATCTTGACCATGGTCTGGATGCCTGTTTCAACAATCGCTCCAGGCAGAATCCTTGTTAAGCCCTCGAATAGGTCGAATGGCAAAAAAGGCAAAGCGAATATCACGTTTCCCAGGTAAGAAATCGCCATGACGACCAGGCTGGTAAGCAAGCCAAAAAGAGCGCCGATAAGATAGACAGACCGTTTCATTTTACAAACCTCTTTTCCACTAAGGACACCTTCAAGACTCTAAGGTTATCCGGAAAAACATTTATGAATAAGAAAATCTTATTGATATGATTATAAGCTTTTATATATTAATATTGATCACAATAGTCTTAATAAAGTCTTACAATTTATTTGATCTGTCATTTTTGCTCACCCCCACAATCTCGTAAAGGCTATTAATTCAACTTCTTCCGGTGTTTCCACCAATCCGCCTGGTAAATCCCGCACTATTTTGTAGATGTTTCAATGCATTTCCCTTCTTCCGATACAGCATTCATTCGACGAAAGGGCTGTAGAACGACGGCCTTCAATATGATGACAATGGATTAATTGCCATCTTTTTTTAGACTATTCGTTTGCCTTTACACGGTCAATCAAACCAGCTATTGCGTGAGCGGTATCAACCGGATACTCAAGCATAGGGATGTGGCCTGCCGTTGGGATAACGACCAATTTACCATTTTGCATTTTTCTCGCGGTTTCTTTGGCTTTTTCAATCGGGATGAGGGAATCAGAACCACCGGCGACGACTAAAGAAGGTATTTTGATATCTGCAAGGAATTTGATCGAGTCCGGACGGCCGGCCATCGCCTGCAAAGCGTTAATAGCGCCTTTTGGGTTGGTAGCTTGGATTAATTTTTGGAGCATCGGCCACAATTCGATTTGTCTGGTAAGTTTTTCTGGCATCGAATGAGCGATTTCCGCCATACCATCTTTCTTTATCTGATTGACCGATTCCATCCGTGCTTTACGCCCCTCAGGAGTATCTGCCCGGCTGTGAGAAGCAACCAGTCCCAGGCCGGCTGTGCGGCTCGGGTAGCGCCGGGCAAAAGCCAGAGAAGCGTAACCGCCCATCGAATGTCCAATGATAATTCCTTTTTGAAATTCCAATGCATCCATGAGACCGGCAATGTCATCCGCGATCAGGTCCATCGTGCAAATCGTTTCCGGAGCGTCACTCTGTCCTTGTCCGCGCAGGTCCGGCGTGATAATCCTGGCTATCTTAGTGAGGAAGGGTATAACCGACCACCAGATCGAATGGTCAAGCGGATAACCATGAAGTAAGATAATCGGGACCCCTTGCCCTGTTTCTTCCACGAACATGTCCATATCATTAATGTGAATTTTTATCGCGTCCTCCGCTTTCCCCCGCCCCTATTCCGGATTATTAGTTCAGTCGTAACGTTCATAATCTTGATGCAATCACCGGTTATTGCTCCAAGGTGTTGAGCTGCTCTCGGACAAAAGCGAGTGCCTCCTCACGGTTGGTCACCTCGCCAGAAGCCTGGGCTTCATACAAGGATGATAACAGGTTTCCAATCAGTTTCCCCGGTTTAAGGTTAAGAATTACCTTAAGGTCGTCTCCGGTGAGTAATTTAGGTGGGTCGATGCTTTGGGTGGGTTGGCGCCACCAGGCCTCGAGCATAGCTGTACAAATATCGATTTCAACCTGCAAGACCTGTTCCGGTAACGTGTTCTCATACGTCGCCAGTGTATCTGCCAGGCTGAGGAGGCAGATATCAACCCCAGCCTTCCTGGTATCTCTAAAGAAACGATAAATTGCGCGCCGGCTGGGGAGATTTTTTGTCTGCGCCAACGAATGGATGCGCATGTGATTCGCCACGACCCTTTCCAGATAATCGACTTCAATATTGCCCAAAGCCAGATCTTTACCCCGTTTAGCTACCGCTTCAGATCCGAACTGTTCGTGGCCATAATTATGGATCTTTCCACTTTGATCCATACTCCAGGTGAGCGACTTGGCATTATCATGCAGCAAAGCTGCCAGGAAAAGCAATGATTTTTGAGGCCTCCCAGGAATCGGCGAGCCATTTAATTGGTCGAGTATGTTCTGGCGGAATGGATTAAAAGCCTGACAGATTTTCACAATTGCAGGATGGATTTGCTGAGCTTTACTATGCTCCAGCGATAATCCTTGAACGATCAAATCCAAATAGTGAAGCGTTCTCAAAGTATGCGGCCAGACTTCATGGACGTGTGGGTCGCTTTGTCTGACGCCTTTCAACCTGGTTACTTCCGGAAGGAAAGCTTTCAACACATTCAATGAATCCAGCCTTTCGATTGCCCCTTCCGGTTCTTTCCCATCAAGAATCTTAAAGAGTTCATCGCGCAATCTTTCCGCTGAAATCCTACCAATCGAAGCAGCCCCAGCCCGCATCAAATCCTCAGTTCCTGGCAAGATTTTAAAATCGAAGCTGGCTGCCAGGCGGACACCCCTCAAAATGCGAAGGGGATCATCCTCCATTGCAGACGGAGAACAAGCGCGTATGATACCGTCCTGCAGGTCGGCGAAACCACCGCATGGATCGATCAATTGGAGTGGATCACGGACGTCTATAGCCATAGCATTAATCGTGAAATCGCGTAACCTGAGATCGGTTTGCAGATCTTCCCCCACCAGGGTAACAAAGTCCAGGAGACACACCTCGTTCTCAACCGGTCGGAAAATGACCCGAGCTGCCAGGCGTTGTTCATCCAGCATGAAGAAAGGCGAATTTAATTCATGAGCGACTGCTAATGCGGTTTTCTTGGTCCCTGAAAACATTCCAAAATCGAGGTCGTGGATAGATCTTCCCAGGATCTTATCGCGAACCGCCCCTCCCACTAAATAAACCCGGTTATTTACTGGCAAAGCCGCGCGAACAACCTCAAATAACTCGTTAAACTCCATAATAACTATCCATCCGGAAGGTACTTTTCCAGATCAACCACACCAATGAATGGTAAATTGCGATAATATTCGTCCAGGTCGAGACCATAACCAAATACAAATTTATTCGGAATGGTAAATCCCCGGTAACGGATCGGTACTTCGATTTCACGCCGCTCAGCTTTATCCAATAAGGTGCAAACTGACATACTTTTCGGATGGCGAGTAGTGAGTAAATCCAGTACTGATGCCACGGTATGCCCGCTGTCGATGATATCTTCGACGAGGATCACACAGCGGTCCTTCAAACTTGTACGCAAGTCCAAGGTAATCCTGACATCGCCGCTCGATTCCCTTTTGCCCATTCCATAAGACGATACTGCCATAAAATCGATAGCCGCCGGAACCGTAATATGGCGGATTAAGTCGGTCAGGAACATGACACCGCCCCGAAGGATGCATACCAGCAAGATCTTTTGACCCTCGTAATCCTTGCTAATCTCCTCCCCTAATTCGGCGACCCGCTTCTGTAGGGCTACTTCGTCAATCAATATTTCACCAAGGAATTCGTGATAATCCTTCATTTTTCGACCTTGTTCTTAAACACTAAAGCTGGAATTACCCTATATCTTACTCTTTTTTCCAGGGACGTCGTGATGAAGACGGCAGCGAGCTTCATATAATTCTGAAGCCCCGACGATCACAATCGGGTCGTAGTAATTCGCAGGAGCACTATTAACCAGTCTCTGCGTCCGGCTGGCAGGTTCTCCACAGGTCATGCAGATTGCTTGTAATTTATCGACGCGTTCAGCCTGGGCCATTAACACCGGCATACAGCCAAAAGGTTCACCTCTAAAATCGGTATCAAGGCCTGCCACAATCACTCTGATGCCCTGATCCGCGAGACCTTGAGCAATATTGATGATCTCATCGTCGAAAAATTGAGCTTCATCAATGCCAACAACTGTTGTTTCAGGATCGAGATATTTGGGCAGATCATTAGCGTGTTGGATCGGTAATGCGGCATAGTCGCTCCCTGCGTGAGATGTCACCTTCTGAATAGCATAGCGATTGTCGATAGCAGGCTTGAACACCTGCACCTTTTGGCGCGCAATCGTCGCCCGACGTAAACGACGGATTAGCTCATCAGTCTTGCCACTGAACATCGACCCGCATATGACCTCAATCGAACCATTGTGATGCTTCACAAGAGCCTCCAATGAACCTACAATAACAGGCAGATGCTGAGCATCTGCCTGTTAAGTTTACCGGAATTTTATATGAAACGCCAAGGAGTTACACAATAATTTCTTCTGCGGCTGCGGGTAATTCGTATCCCAGTTGGCGTAAATGTTTCTTTAAATCGATCAGTGATTTTCGTCCAAACCCTTCAACTGCCAGCAAAGCTGCTTCACCCTGGTTCATCTTCTCAAGCACTTGACCAGCGTTCTCCATGCCTGCCTTGATCAAAGCTTCGGTAGGCCGAGCACCCAATCCGAGTTCACTGACCGGGCGGTCAGGTGAAGTTCGGGCAGTTTCGCGAGCTTTCTGCTGGTCAACATAGTCTTGGCGAGCCTGCAGTTTTTTGTAGAACCTGTCGACCTGACCTTCCACATCCAAAATCCGTTGCTGCTGGCCGGTGAAGAAGGGATGACACTGCGAACAGACTTCAGTACGGATTACTTTTCGGGTCGAGCCAGTTGTCCAAGTGTTACCACAGGCGCAAATGACCTGTGCATCCGGATAAAAAGTTGGATGAATTCCTTTTTTCATTACTCAATGTCCTTTCCCCGGTTGGGGGTTGATGATGAACCGAACAGCATCGTTTTGCCAGGTTCGGGCACCATCATAAAGTGCAAAAATGCCGCAGGTTGTTTCGCGTTGACCTGGTCAGTCAGATTCAGCGGGTGTGACAACACTGACTTGTTTTCGACCGTTTGGGAGTGTGACAAAATTGACTACACCCTCGGCGATAGCAAAAATCGTATCGTCTTTTCCGATATCGACATTCTCACCCGGTTTAATATGGGTCCCGCGCTGTCGTACCAGGATGTTTCCGGAGATGACGTGCTCCCCGGCATATTTCTTAACGCCAAGCCTTTGTGCATTGCTATCGCGTCCGTTGCGGCTGGAACCGCCACCTTTTTTATGAGCCATATCACTACTCCGTTAAGATCGAGTCAATTTGCAATCGAGTATACTGCTGGCGATGACCATTTTTTACGCGGATGCGTTTCTTTGGACGGTACTTAAAATTGATCACTTTTGGACCTTTGAATTGATCCAAAACGGTGGCTTCGATGCGCGCACCTTGCACCGTTGGGCTTCCTACCGTAATTTTGTCGTCATCGACCATCAACAGGATTGCATTCAAGCCAGTGCTCTGGCCCACTTCTAAAGGCAAGCGATCGACTTCGATCGTCGCGCCTTCGACGGCTCGATACTGTTTGCCGCCGCTCTCTACTATTGCATACTTCATGCTATTCTCCAATCTTCACTTTGCCGCTTCCCGTGCGCTGTAAAAACGCCCGATTGCGGGTAAGCTTGGGATACGTGTCAATGCCCCAGCAATTTCCTGCCGGGGCAAGGCGAAGCTTATTATACGTGTATACGCGACTGCTGTCAACAGATTCTATGAATCTTCTAACCATCTTCAGATAAGAAAGAAACAAACGGCCCCCCAAGCGGTCTTTATTCTTTACCCAGGACGCGATTATCTCCCTGGCGAATGGTTACACCCTTTGCATCCAGATGTTCCAGGAACGCTAATGCATATCGGCGTGAAGTATGGTAACGGTCACGAAATTCTGCCACCGTCAAGATTCCCTCGTCCTTCAATAAATGATGCACATCTTCACGCATTTTTTCATAATTTTCTTTTTTGAAAACGATTTCACTCGAAACCGGCATCAATTTCCCCGATTCGACCAGCGCCCGGTACAACTCTTCCCCAAGCTCAGCCTGGCATTCTTTAATAGTCGGAGGGGAATAAGGGGCAGCATCGAACCGCTTCAATAAAGCTTCGACCGCCTCTTGCTGGCGAGGGTTTAAAGTAATAACTCGACCTGGAAGAGACATTAAACCATCCATCTCCAGTATAGCGTCCCTCTGGAGCCATCGATCAAGAGCCATGACGAAGATGGAACTCGAGAGTCTCAACCGGCTTTTTAGCTGTTCCCGGGGAATGCCGCGACGGAGCGGATAAGCCTTGTGGTATGACATGACTTCTGCCGTCATTTGCGCAGTCATCTTTTCCCAACTGGGAGTAGCGATGACAGTCGTTGATCCGTTTGCGTCCAGATTGCCGGATTTGAGGGCAAAGATCTGGTCCCTACCATTAAGTTCAGAGATGACCCGATTGGCAATCTCAGCGTCCAAGCGCGAACGAGCGGTGATTTCACTCAAAGGCGCAGGTCCTACGTCCAATAATGCCTTGAAAAAGACTTTTAACGGTGATTCTGACGAAAGCATCTCCAGGCCCGCCAGAACATCCGGGTCAAACCGCTTGTGCCGGTGCTTAGGATGTGCATCGATGATTATTCCTCCACCCAGGGTTTCTCCTGGTGATGGTCTCCTCAGGATAAAATGATCGCCCTTTTCGGCGACTATCGAGCTTTTTAGGTCGAGTTGCAGCCAGGCCCTTTCACCCGGACGAAGTTCTTCGGTCCCCAACAGCCGTAGCCGGGCCTGGACGTCAGAGGTGCCAGTGTATAGTCTAATATCGCTGTTATGGGTGATCGACCTGGAAAGATCCGCCAATGCCCGGAAACGAACATCGACCAACCGGGTAGGATCATAATGCGAAGCGGAAAGCACCACCACATCGCCTCGGTTTATTTCATCGGTTCGGACTCCGGTGAGGTTGATAGCGGTGCGGCTGCCTGGAACTGCCAGGTCTTCCTTTTGTTTGTGGGTTTGCAGCCCTCTTATGCGGCTATTCAAGTTAGCAGGCAAAATAGTGACATCGTCCCCACCGTGCAGTTCTCCATCGATCAGTGTTCCGGTTACGATCGTTCCAAACCCAGAAATGGAAAAAACCCGGTCGACCGGCAACCGTGGCTTGCCCAGGTTAATTCTTGGCAGTTTGTCTGCCAGGATGTGACTGAGGGTTATTTTCAGGTCATCTAAACCCAAACCTGTATACGCTGAAACCTTGACCAATGGGGCTTCTGCCAGAACCGTACCTGCGCAGATTGCCCGGATGTCATCTTCGACCAGGCCTAGCCAATCCGGATCATCGACCAAGTCAACTTTCGTTAATGCGATCAAGCCTGATTGGACTTCGAGCAAATCGAGGATAGCCAGGTGTTCACGAGTTTGCGGCATGATGCCTTCATCGGCAGCGACGACGAATATGACTGCATCGATCCCGGCGACTCCGGCAAGCATATTCTCGATAAAATCGCGGTGGCCCGGTACGTCAACAATTCCCACTTCGGTGCCATCTGGTAAAGCCATCCAGGCAAAGCCCAGGTCGATGGTCATCTCTCGTTCGCGCTCTTCTTTCAAGCGATCCGGATTGATGCCTGTCAGTGCTGTGATTAAAGTGGACTTGCCGTGATCGACGTGACCCGCGGTACCGATAACGTGCATCTTATCTTGGCCGGCCAAAAACATTTTCGTAGGCGTTCATGTATTCGTGTGCCAACGAAAGCAGCCCCTGAAGCCGCCGGCCGGCTTCTTCATTCACCTGCTGCACCAGGTCTTGCAATTCCTGACCTAGATCTTCAAGAAGGACCAACCGTTCCGTCATTTTTTCGAACTGGCGGGTGACCTCGCGTTGCTGTTCTTCAGATGCAAGGCTGTAATTATTCCACCGTTTCTGGTCGTCGGCTTTGAAGCTGATCCAGTCCTGGCGGAAGCGGTCTTCGTTGAGCCGCTGCATTTCAGTGATTTCAGCGATGCGCCTTTCGAAGCGTTGGGTGGTTTCATCCAGTGTTTCTTGCGATTTCTTTACCGAACGATGAGTGGCATCGATGCCTTGCCACTGCGTATCTAATCCGTTTGCTACCTTTTCAACCGTCTCGAACCTTACCTGCCATTCTTTCCAGGTACGTTCTCGCTCAACCTGGGCCATGGTTTGTTTTTCGAGGAAAGCTGCTTGCGATTGGCGCCGCTCGCTCTCAGCCGCAAGAATTTCTCCCAAGCGGGTTTCCAATTTACGAATTCCGTCGGACATTAGATCAACCTTTCCCCGTTGTTCGTCGACCCTCTTACGCGCAGTCGTAATTTCGCCGACCAGATCGGTCAAACGTTTCGAATCCTGACGGCGCCCTTCCTCGATCAATCTCAGTGATCGCTTATATTCTTCGTCGTATCGTTTGGTATCTACGACCTTCTTTTCGACCTCCTCAATCAACCGCCCTAAGCGGAAATCCTCATCCTGGCGAGTTTGGAGACCTTTGCGTATTTCCGGGAGGGGATCTAAACCCTTGCGAATTTCTCCGATCGCCTTGTTGATCCCTTCAAGCTCGACTCTCCGGACCTTTTCAACCTCTCGCTCGTGGTCACTGCGCGCCTTTTCAACCCCTTCGATCGTCCGGTTGACCTCGACCCGAACCTGCGCCAGCGCAGCGTCGAATTGATCGAGACGAGCCAGAGTTGCTGTCATGCGGGTTAGTTCTCCACTCAGGTCATTAATTTGTTGAGATAAAGCCGGGATTCCACCTTCGAGGGCTATAATGCGCGCCTCCAGGGTTGCTAATGCAGTCTTATCCTTGCGATGCTCGTCATCCAGCCATTCCAGACGTTTAATGATCTGATCCAGTTCCATATTTCCTCACAAGTATCAATGAATTTGCCGATTATACTATGGGCGAAATTTACAGTCAGGGTTGTAGTAATTGTATATTGAATTAAAGCAAATGGGGGAATAATCCTAAAAGGTTTATCAACGGAGGTAAGAATACCTGGGGGAATATTCCAATCAAGATCAACCCGATTGAGCTAAGGGTTAACAGAGCAGCTTCGCCGCCACGCTCATTCATCTGCCATTTTTCAGGGATCGTCTGAACCGCTAAGGCATTCAAAGAACGCAGTACGGCCACCAGCAATCCAAGTAAACCTGCGAATGTCCAGAATGCTGAAATCGGTGAGATCTGGTAAAGGTCTGAAAATAATGATCCTTGAATTGGGAAACTGGCGAATAAAGGTAATCCAACTAAAGAAAACTCGGCTACAACAATACTACCTACGATAAATGGATAAGCGTGAAGCTTGCCCCGGATAGAATTGAAATTCAGATTTCCGGTTTTTTGGTGAAGCAATGCCAGGGATAGCGATAACACCCAAATGCCAAAAGCTCGGGGGAGAAAAAGGGTGCTGAATATTTGCAGACCGCCCACGTTTCGTAGACTGACCGCGATCAACGCCATTCCGGTCTCTATGGTAACGAAATATCCCAGCATCCTTCCGAGGTGCCGTTGGAAAGCTGCAGCCAATCCTCCGGTGACAACGGTCAGAATCCCAACCAGGCGTAGAACGATATACAGCTCATTTTCGTTCCGCAGCCAGGAATAAAGGTCGATGAAGTTCAATGCAAATAATAGGGCAGCCATCGGAATCATGACCAGAACGAACCCTACCAGATAAGGCTCCACCTGGCCGGTCAATAAAGGCAGCCAGGTGTTGAATGGAAATACCGCCAGAAGAAATGCAAAGCCAAAACCAAGGATAATCGTTGTACGCATGATCAAGGTTTGGTCGGTTGACCCGGCTTCGATGATGTTCAGCATCCAACCAGAAAACAAAATAAATGGTACTCCTAGCGTCTGGAAAATTAGGTAGCGCAGCACTCCCTGCCTAGGAGCCTCACCTGGCGGCGCTAAAAGCAGTACACTGGTGATAATTGCTATCTCGAATAATAACGCCCCATAAAGGAATGGAACGACAGCAAGGGCCGATACTAATAATGCTACCATCGCCAGGCCTAACGGCGCCAGGATTGAATTGGCCTTGATGAGCAAACCGCCTGAGAACCAGACAGATGTCAGCAGATAGAAAAAGATAAGCATCGGCCGAGCTGCAGGTCCCAGGGTAAAGGTTCTACCAAGGATTGAAAGCGTATCATCGATTTTGATCGACCAGGGACCAACGCTGAAGAAGGTTCCGATCGGTAAATTTACTGCTAAAATTGCCAGGCTTAATGAGAAGAGTAAACCAATACTCAACCTTGCCTTTATTAACCCAGGGATAAACCAAAGGATTAAAGACATCGCGGCCGGTAAAAATATCCAGATGAGCGGGGTACTCAAGCCAGTTCCTCCGGCGTGGAAATCGATAAGAAATACGAGCCCAGAAGCGTCAACCCAAAATTAACTGCAGCCAATAAACCGGCCACTAACACAGAAGATTCGACGACTGAATAGAGAATCTCAAAACCTGATAAGACCATCATCAAACCGATGATGACCCGAAAAGGCCGTGATGTCATACCTAATTGCAACAACCCCATGCCAATGAGGGTCAGGCTGCCGCGCACAATCCAGATATCGACTGCAGGCAGCCAGGAGTTGACCTGGGGAGAAATTGTGTAAAGGACGATCAACACCAATCCAGCTGCAAGAATCCGGAAAACCCGATTAGCCGGCCAGAAATTTTCATCCAGAGCAATCTTCTTGATGCCAAGCTGGGTCATACCCAGCACCACGCCTGCCATCCATCCAACGATGAGTTTGATAGCTGCTAATCCAAATGGCCAGGAGATACCCACCAACACCAACACACCAACGAATTGAGCGGCAAAGAAAGCAATGACAACACGCCAATCTCGGCTGACCAGGATACCGGTTGATGTGATCACTAAAAGCACAAATGCGGGCATAGCCAGGGTTTGGAACATCAGAGAATGCCCCCATGGATCACCAATGACAGTAAAAGGCTGATAATCACCAAAGCCCACAGCACTCCCCCATCACCTTCGAGAATGCTGACAACGCCTCCAAGTACCAGGCTGACCCCCTGAAAAGTCCAGGACAAGAATTTATAAAGCCAATTAAGGCTAAGAAATCCAAAGCATATTTTCCGGCCCGTCTGAGGATAAAAATCGAAGTAAATGATGAAAATACACCAGCAACCTGTGAATTTCTGATCGTCTCAAAGTAGCGGTAGTAAATAAAGACTATCGCGGCGAAGACCGCAATCGAGATCAGCTCAGCCCACCAGATTCCAAACGTGCGCGATCCAGGCCAACCCCATATCCCCAAGATGAAATCTGCTACGATGAAAACTAGCAAACCGGCCGGGTATGTTACTCGCGCCCATCGCTCCACTTTACTCATCTCATCTCCTGGGCGTAATGCATGACGGGCATACCCTAAAAGAAAAAGTGACTGAACGATGATTGCCAGAAATCCGGCCATAGTAAATTGCTTTCCTGCCAGGCCCTGCCAACCACTGGCAGCCGGTGTGAAAGCCAGGCCTGATAATCCAATCACGCCTAATGCTGGAAGGAAGAGCAGCTGCTTCTCCCGGGCTGAAAACAGGAAAATTAACGCACCTGGTAATATCGCAGCCACTCCCCAGGCGACACTGTAGGCAGCCAGGCCATTGATAGCGCAAATTAATGAGAGAGATGCCCAACCGATCAACCAATAAGGTCTACCCATCAATTCATCTGACGCAAGTAACCACTTGATGCCGCAATAAAATGCTGCCAGGACTGCCAATCCCAATAAATACGGCATCCATTCCTTGGAAATGACATCACCGGATAGTCTGCCGAGTAATGCCAGGCTTGAAGCAACCGGAACCAACCGCAAAACGCTTCCTAAGCCGCGTCTTAACCTCGGTTCCTGTGAAAAAGGCAAATGCAGTGGGAAGACGCCCAATCGTAATCCGACTGATAAGATCACAAAAATGCCTGCTCGGGCAGGGATTTGGTTGAGATCGAAGCTAGGTTGGCCAATGCCATTGACTCCGGGGTTAGAAATCACGACCCAGGCCAGGATCATCGTTCCGCCAATACGGGAAGCAAATGAGATAATTGCCCGGCGCCCAACCTGAATGTCGTTCAAGCTGCTCATTAAAATAATCAATTCGACTGCGTCAATCGCAAACCAGGCAATCATCAAGGTTAACGGGTTGGCAGCCAAAACTGCTAACATTCCCAGAGCAACCATCGCCTGGGTGCCAGCCCAGGTATACGGATTGGATTTGCTGCGGTCTCTTGCTGTTGCAGTTAAGACAAAGGCAAATTCCAATGTAGCCAGGCTAAATAAATATGGCCAAGAGATACGGTCGAGGATGAATTGAGGTGACGAATAAAAAATTGCCAAAGGCTCCCATTGAGCAATGGTAATCACATCTGGCAGCCTAAGGCGCAAGAACATGACCAGCAGCCATGTTATCAAAGTCGCTCCGGTGGCAACCAACCAGGCCAGGCCAAAACCAGGGCGCAGCCATTGAAGAATAATCAATGTGATGGCTGTTGCCAGGAGCAGAATTACCGGAGCCAGGATCAACATCAGTAATTAAAGAATGGGAGCGGACGATTTTCTGTAGATGAAAGTCCCCTGTCCGGCACATCCAAGCCAACGCTCGCCGTCGACGATCAATTTTCCCCGCAATAAGACTTTCTCAGGATAACCAACAAGTTTCCAACCTTCATAAAGATTATAATCGGTGCGGTGTTGAGCAATCTTCTTTCCATAATCCACGCGACGTTCTGGGTCCCAAATCGCTATATCTGCATCCGAACCTGGTAGTAATGCTCCTTTTCGCGGGTACAGGCCAAAGATTTTTGCCGGGTTGGTACAGTTCAAGGCTACAAACTGGTTAGGGGTCAATTTCCCTGAGCCAACCCCGTATGTCCACAATACCGGCAGTCGGTCGCCAACACCCGGCAAGCCGTTCGGGATCCTGGTAAAATCGCCATCACCCAATTCTTTTCCAGGGATAGCGATCATTTCTCCTTCATAACGGATAGGTTGAGTGCCATCGAAAAAGAAAGAGCAATGGTCGGTAGCGATCACCTGGATGGTTCCTTGCGCAATCGCTTCCCATAATCTTGCATTATCATTTTTCGTGCGGACAGGCGGTGAACAAACCCATTTAGCGCCATCTGCCTGGCGGAGTTGATCGATCGAAAAGAAAAGGTACTGAGGACAGGTCTCCCCCATCACCTTGAGCCCATGGTCCCTGGCATATTTTAATTGGTCGGCTTCACCGGCTGCATTCATGTGCACGATATATAGAGGGGCATCGGCCTGGGCAGATAAGGCTGATGTTCTCAGCACCGCCTCGACTGCGCCCCACGCCGGGCGAGTGAGAGCATGCCATTCCGGTGTTTTATGCCCGGCAGCCAATGCTTCGGCAACCAGAATGTCGATCACATCCCCCCCTTCAGCATGGACCATGGTCAGCAATCCATTTTTTCTGGCTGCCTGCATCACCCTGAAAATTTCGCCATCTTGAAGCCTCAGCCTGCCATTATAAGCAGTGAACACCTTGACGCTGGTGATGCCTTCGCTCACCAGGCCAGGGATTTCTGCTTGAGTGGCCCGGTCCCAACGAGTAATATTCATGTGAAAGCCGAAATCGATGGCAGCTTTATGATCTGCTTTTTGATGCCAGCGGTCAATGTTCTCTGCTAACGAACCGGCATCTTGAGGTACAAAGTCTATCGCCGTCGTCGTTCCGCCAAAGGCAGCCGCTTTATGCCCGCTGTAGTGATCGTCGGCAGATACCGTAGCGAACATCGGCAAATCGAAATGAGTATGGACATCGACGCCTCCCGGTAAAATTAATTTACCGCTGGCGTCGATAATCTCAGCACCTGGGAATTCGAGATGGCTGCCTATCTCGACGATCCGTTCATCTTCTACCAATATGTCAGCGATGTAGGTATCACTTGCAGTTACCAGCTTCCCGGATTTTATTAATAAACTCATCACCAAATCCTACTTTTTCGATCAATTGAATTTACAAGGTCTCTTCATAAGGGCGGCTATCAGAATTTTCGCCGATTTTCAGGTCCAGGCCTGCTAAAAAAGCCAGCAAATCTGGCTCGATAGCCATCTCAGGTAAATCCCTGGCCTTATATTGGCCAGCCTGTAAGGCTCGCTCGCGCAGTGAACGCCAGAGAACGTCACGCTCTTCAGATTTGACAACCAGATCGTTGAGATTACGTCCCCGGTTGATGTATTCACCGGTAGTATAAAGAAATGTCAATCGCCGCCAGTGGCCGGCCAGGATCGGTGTGGGTAAACGCAGCAACGGACCGATTTGAATTTTATAATATTCTTCTCCGGCCCTGGGATGGTCAGGTTCATCGTGGAACAGATCGAGCCGGCTGACGAGCTCATGACCATATACCTCAGCAAGAAATTGAATTTGCCAGCGATCGGATTCTCCAAATGCAGAGGTCTGGTAAAAAGCCAGGTAATCAACATCTACGACCTTAGGAGCGGTTCGCAGAGGAATCCGGTACCAGCCCAGTAACCGGGCAATTTCAAGGTCCCGCAGGGCTGGTAAAATTCCGACCAATACTAAAGCGGTTTCAGGTAACATGATTTCGAAATCCGCTTGGCTGTTCTAACGCCTGCTAAAGTCCGACCCGCTCGTTGAATTCGGTAATCAACGCATCGATTTCAGGGATCTGAGCCTGGACGTCTGTCCAATAGTTAGGTTCGTACCATTGGGCCTGGATCTCTTCATACGTTTTGCCTTGCTGCTCGACCCAGGTGTAGTACTTCAAGTTATGAATCCGTTTGCGGTCTGTATAGCTTAATTCCGCTAAATGATCGGTCGATTCACCTAAAAGATAGCGGGCATAATGAGCCGCTGCGTCGTGGCTGGAGTATTCGCCTATATCCCGACGCATTTCTTTAAGCCGGCTCCCATAGAGTTCCATAGAATTGGTCAAGACGGTTAAAACGACATCGTGGTTTCCCAGTTCGTAATATTTAGCCAATTTGACAGCCGACAGCATGTTGGATATACCTGAAAATCCAAGCAGATCGAGATTATTGACGATCTTTTCGGGAACACCCTTCCCAGAAAGGTAACTTTTCCCTGCAGGTTCATTAAACAGGCGCATCAGGTTGACCACTGCGGCATCGTCGATCGCAACCACGAAATCGGTGTTTTTTGAATTGTGGATCCAAGGAACGTGCTTATCGCCGATCCCCTCAATTCGATGCGAACCAAAGCCATTGTTCAGCAGCGTCGGACATTGCAAAGCTTCGCTTGCGACGACTTTGCTGGTTGGAAAGACCTGTTTCAAATAATCGCCGCTGGCGATCGTTCCGGCAGAGCCTGTAGCTGAGGTCATACCGCAATATTTGTCATCCGGCCCCATCACCATTTTCAAGGACTTCTTCCATGGCGTGTCCGGTCACTTCATAATGCCAGAGGTAATTTCCGAACTCCTCAAATTGGTTGAAGATCATCAAATCCTGACCCGATTGGCGTAGCTCCCAGCATTTATCGAATATTTCTTTAACATTCGATTCGCTTCCGGGAGTGGCGATCACCTCTCCGGCTATCTTGGAGAGCCATTCGAACCGCTCTTTGCTCATCCCTTCAGGCAAGATTGCAATCGAGTTACATGCCAGTAAGGCTGAATCATATGCACCGCCCCGGCAGTAATTACCAGTGGATGGCCAAACAGCTTTTTGAGTGGTTGGATCAAACTGCCCGGTCACCAGGCGTGGTACAAGGCAGCCGAAAGCCGCTCCTACTTTATGAGCACCGGTTGGAAACCATTTTCCAACCAGGGCTATGATGCGAGCTTCAACCCCCGTCAGACTTGGGGGGAACTCGATGAAATTGACAGGCCCATATCCACCCCCGCTCGATTTGGGTTGGTTGTGCCAGGTAATCCGGAATAAGTTACGAGGTGCAACATCCCATAGCCCGATCTTAGCGAGCTCGCCTGAATATTTAGCTGGGATCAATTGGGGGTTTTTCATCTGGGCGAAAGTCGGGATCACAATATTGCGCTCTCTCACCCGTTTGATTGCCCGCTCGCGGCGCTCTGCATGAATCGCCAAATCAATTTTAGCCATTCGAAATAATCTCCTTTTTTTCAACAACTTCAGTATGATGAAAATCTGCTGGTTCCTCACTGACAGTATATAAAGGCCGTCCTTTTACCTCATCGTAAACACGGCCAAGATATTCACCTAAAATGCCTACACAGATTAATTGAACCCCTCCCAGGAAAAGGACCGCAATAAGGGTTGTTGCCTGCCCGGTAATCTGATGACCAGCGATGCGGAATACAACTACCAAGGGGATACCGATGATGCTAAGCCCGGCGCAGACGAATCCCATGTACATAGCAAGCTGTAAGGGAAAATATGAGAACCCAGTCACGGCGTCATTGGCCAATTTGAGCATCTTTTTGAACGGATATTTGGTCTCACCAGCAAAACGCGCTGCCCGTTTATAGGGGACACCTACCTGGCGAAAACCAACCCAGGCAGACATTCCGCGTAAGAAGCGGTGTTTTTCGCGCATCTGGTTCAATACGTTGACCACTTTCCGGTCCATCAAGCGAAAATCGCCGGTATCGAGGGGAATTTTGACATCCGTAATGCGGTAGATCAACCGGTAGAACAAAGACGCGGTAAAAGTCTTAAACCAGGTTTCGCCTTCACGTTCGGTCCGGACGGCATAAACCACCTGGTATCCCTCTCGCCACTTAGCGACCATGTCTGCAATCACCTCGGGAGGATCCTGAAGGTCAGCGTCCATGATCACGACAGCTTTTCCCTTACAAAAATCCAATCCGGCAGTTACTGCAATCTGGTGGCCGAAATTGCGGGCAAAAATGACCGGACTGACGTGAGGATCTTTCTCAGCCAGGTCACGGATCATATTCGTGGACCCGTCTCTAGAGCCGTCGTCCACTAGCACCAGCTCCCAAGGTTCTCCTAGATTTTCCATCACGTCTCTAACGCGCCTGTACAACTCATCCAGATTACCAATCTCATTATAGATTGGCGTTATGATAGAAAATGTCGGTTGCATAAAAATCATACCCCCAGGTATTTCTTGAGTGAAACTAAAGTCGGTTCAATTACCGGCGCAGGCTGGACAGCCTGCATGGCAGCCTTGACGTCCTTCAACCCGCTTCCGGTATTAAGCACTAAAATTGGATCGTCCGGCTCAATCAGACCTGTACCGAGAGCTTTTTCTAATCCGGCATATGCTGTCGCTCCAGCCGGCTCAGCAAATATACCAACCTTCCCCAAGCTGGCAATGGCTTTCAAGATATCTTCATCTCTTACGGTAAGATATTTTCCTCCCGTTTGGCTGGCAGCGCGAACCGCTCGGACGCCATCCCGGGGTAAATCGACCGAGATGCTGTCGGCAATGGTCTGGGCAGCAACCGGTTGGATGTCTTCGTTACCGGCAATAAATGAATTATAAATAGCTGGTGATCCTTCAGCCTGGATTCCGAATAGGCGCGGCATCTGTTCGAGCCAACCAAGCTTCTGAAGATCCTTGAATCCCTTATGGATACCCGAAATGATATTACCATCTCCTACCGGGATAAAAATCACCAGCGGGCGCTGCCCAAAAGCCTGCATTTTCAAGCCAGGTTTTAAAACCGTCTCCCAAATTTCGAAGGCTGCCGTCTTCTTCCCCTCGAGGGTAAATGGGTTATAACCGGTGTTCCGGCAGTACCAACCAAATTCTTGAGAAGCCTCTATCGTAAGATCAAAAGCCTGGTCGTAGTTACCGTCTACAAGGATCACTTGAGAGCCATAGACGAGCAATTGCGCAATTTTAGCTGATGGGGCTGTCCGTGGGGCAAAAATGACTGCTTTTTGAGCGGCAGCCGCGGCCATTCCGGCCAGGGCTGCACCAGCATTGCCGGTAGACGCCGTTACCACCACCTCGGCCTGGATTTGCCGGGCTTGCGCAACCACAACCGCGCTGGCACGATCCTTAAAGGATGCTGTGGGATTTCGACTTTCATCCTTGATCCAAAGCCAATCCAAACCGAGCTCACGCGCCAATACCTGAGGTTGGAAAGTTGGCGTCCATCCTGCAAAACGAATGGGAGTGCCAACATTGCCCGGGTCTTCGACTGGCAATAGGGGCAGATAGCGCCACAAGGAAGGTTCGCTTTGCGAATTTATCTCTTCAGGGTTGAGATCCTGCTTAATCCGAGCGTAATCGAGGACCACATCCAGATTGCCCCCGTCTTTTGGACAGGTATAGATCAAATCGTCAGGATTATATTCGGCCTGACACAATGAACAACGATAACCGACAAATTTTGCCATAAATGAATGCCTATTCGTTTTCAAATGGAACTCCCAGCGAACCGGGAGGAGATGCGTGCAATGCGCGCAGGAGGCGCGCCATGAATTTTCGAGTTGATTCCGGCATACTGGCAAGCGTCCGATCCACCCATTCAGCGTCACTGATATTGACCAGGAGCAGTGTCAAGATCATCAGAGGGAAAGGCGCTACCTGCAGCACCTGGGCCGGGATCCCAGGTAAGACAGGTTGGATCACCAGGCTGAGCCACTGAAGTAATGCAAAGAGATAAGCGCCAAAAGCCGCTCGCAAAGGATTCCACCCACCAAAAATGGTAATCGAAAGAGCGATCCAGCCAATCCCATCCAGGCCAGAAATCGTCCCTTTCCAACCGGCTTTGACCCCTAGCGAGTAAATCGGTCCGGCCAGGCCCACCAACATTCCACCCAGGACCGTATATAAATAACGCATCCTGTTGACATTGGCGCCGCGTTCGAAAGCTGCCGCCGGACGTTCGCCGATCCCTTGTAAAACCAAACCTGGTCGCGATTTAAATATCCAGATCCAGGCTCGCGACGATCAAGAAATAGCTGATATATGTCAGCAAATCCGACCGGAAGAGTAACGGTCCTAAGACAGGTATAGTCGATAAGAACGGGATGCGCAGGGCGGGCAAGTGGTGGCCCTGCACGCCAGTGTAAGCACTCCCCAGGAAATAGGCCAGGCTGAGCGTGGTATAGGTCAGAACAAAACCTACAGCCACCTGTGATTGGTGCAGCGTGATACTGCTAAATGCGATAATCAATGCAATAAATCCGCCGACCGCCATTCCCGCCAGGTAGCCTAAAATCAAGCTGCCGGTATTTACGGCCACTGCAAAGCCGGTCATCGCCGATAAAACGATGGTGCCGTTGACCGAAAGGTTGATTACGCCAGACCGTTCGGCAAAGGTCTCGCCGATGACCGCAAAAATAACCGGCGCAGCGGTTACCAGTACGCCTGCCAGACCAATAATCACCAGGTCAAAACTCATAACGTTGCTACCTCTCAAGGCTTTCCGGATGAACTTCTGGCGGATGCCTTCAGTCAGCAAAACAAACAGCACCAATATGCCTTGCAAGACACCAGATAGGTTAGAATCCAGTTTCAATGTAATTGGCAGCTGCACGCTGCCGATATTGAGGGCAGCGTAGAACAGCGCGATGGGCGCAACCCAGATTGCCTGAAAATTAATCAACATCGCCACCAGTAACCCCAGGAAGCCATAACCGCTTGAGATTGAAGGCAGCAGCCTGTGATAAACCGCAACAACCTGCAGAGCCCCAGTCAGACCAGCAAACATTCCACAAACGATGAAAGAAAGCAGCAAATATTGCCAGGTCTTGATGCCAAGGATGTAAGAAGAATGAATATTCTTGCCGATGGCTTTCAAGCGTAAGCCGATGTAAGTACCACGCAGCAAGACGTAAATAACGAAAATACTGACTGCGCCCAGCAAGAGTGACCAGACGCTGATCTGTACACCAGGGAGGGTCGGAAGAGATAATCGATCAGGGAAGGCCACGGTTCCGCTCAATGAGGCAACGCCGGGGCGTCGCCAAGGGCCATAAATCAGCCAGAGAACGACCGTATTGGCGATAAAATTCAATCCCAGGCCGCCGAAGATTTCATTAACCCCACCGAAAGTCTTCAAAGCGCCCGCCAGAGATGCCCAAAGTGCTCCTCCCAATATGCCACCAAGGATCCCCAAGGAGATGATGATACCAGCAGGCAGGGTCGAATCCTGCAGCAACCGCAGCACTCCGGTTGTCGCCACTGCCCCGATGATAATCTGGCCTTCAATGCCAATATTCCACAATCCAGCAGCAAATGTGACCAGCAATCCGGCAGATGTAATCAAGAGCGGCATCCACGAAACGAGAACATTCGAAATATTGCTGACCGATCCGGTGATACCGTAAATTAATTGCTGGTAAGCCTGGAATGGGGGGCGCCCGAAATCAGCAGGATGAGGGTCGTGAACCCCAAAGCAGCAATGATTGCCAGAACCTGGATGCCTAGATTGGTCCAACGCGGATCAATTTTTGTCTTCATGATGGCTTTTGTGAATTAATAGGTTGCACTTCGGTTTTCCAGCCATTTCCACCGATCAGTTCGCCCAGCTGCTCGACTGTCGTTTTGGATGCATCGAGTGGCGCTGAAATATCTCCACTGAAAAAGACCAGAATACGATCGCTGTAGCTTAATATTTCTTCCAAATCGGATGAGATAAAGAAAATAGCAGTTCCCTGACGGCAGCGTTCTTTCAGTTTTCCCCAGATATAAATGCTGGATTCCACGTCCAATCCCACGGGTGGGATGCTCCAACAAGATCAACGATAATGTTTCATTCAATAAGGCCAACAGAGCGCGTTGTTGGTTACCACCCGAGAGGGATTTCACTGGGCTGCTCGCCCGACCTCGAATATTGTACTCTTTGATGCGCTGGTTACAGATGGTAAAAGCTTTTTTTTGATCGATAAAGAAACCTTTGTTCCCATCCAGCAAAGAGAAATGTTCTGAAAGCGTCAGTCCTGGCACCAATCCCTCTTCGAGCCGGGCTGCTGGTAAATAGGCAATTTTCTTTTCGAGGAAATGCCGGTAAGGTTTCCCGGTCATATCCTCATTCTGGACGCTTACTTGGCCACCGACAGGGCGCATCAAACCTGCGCAGGCTCGTAAAAATTGGGTTTGGCCACTGCCCTCCATCCCCGCCAGTCCGATAATTTCTCCCTCGTAGATATCTGATATCAATCGGATTCATCTTCATGCGATAATCTTCAAGCTCAAGGTGTTTCAATTCGATTACCGGCTTTCCGGTTTCAAGAGTTTGGCGTTCAGCTTTTAATATAAGCTTACCAAACATCAATGAAATCAATTGATCGTTGTCAAATGGTGGATCCATCTTACCAACGAGCGAACCCGACCTCAAAACAGCAACTTCATCACAAAGTTCGTTCACATCTTCGAGCTTATGAGAGACAAATATGATCGTTTTCCCATCCCCTGCAAGCTTATGTAAGGTAAAAATAATTTTTTCTTCTGAGTGGCACTGATACCGGTGGTAGGCTCATCCAGGATGAGTACTTCGGCTCCTAACCAGAGCAAACGCAAGATCTCGAGCTGCTGGCGTTCGCCAACCGTCAGCGAATCAACGTAATTGTCAGGATCAATATCAAAATCGAACTCCTTGGATTGTTCAAGGAATTCCTGCTTAACTTTTTGGCGGTCGGGAAAAATCCCGCCAGGGGCTCCTAACATAAAATTATTCAAGACTTGCATTGGCGGGAAATCCAGGGGATCCTGGTGCAGCATTCCGATACCATGAGCGATCGCATCCGCAGGCGATTTGATGATAACTTGCTGATCATCCAAAACGATCTCACCCTGGTCAGCCTGAATGAAACCGGAAAGGACTTTCATCAAGGTACTCTTACCTGCACCATTCTCACCCAGAATTCCATGGATCTTTCCTGATGAGAATGTCAGGGTAAGCGCTTTGTTCGCATATACCGGTCCAAATGTCTTGTGAATATTTTTTAATTCGACCTTCATCGAGGCCTCTAGCAGGGGAGGAAACCGTCTGGTTTCCTCCCCACGAACACATCAGATTATTTACTCTGGCCTTCCATGCCTTCCAGTAACTGGGGCAGGTACCAAATTTGTTGTGGTGTAGCGACTTCGCCATCCTTCAAGTAAACCGTACCATCTTGCAGGTTGATCGGTCCGGTCCAAAGATCCAGTCCCCCTGCCAAATCGGATACAAAAGTCTCTAGTGTAGTTTTGTTATCAGCAGTGAGCGCTGGGCCGTAGTTGAAGCCAACTGCACCGCTATCGGTGGCGTTGAAGTTAGCCCAATCAGGTGGGTTCCATTCAAAATGAGGCTTCCAGGTACCATCCTGGATCGCTTTGATATTCGTCAAGAGCGCTGGACCCCAATTGAAATAAGGAACACCCAGGCAGACGCTGGGCGCTTGCGTACAGGCATCCTTATAATCGTAAGGGATGGCAAAAACTTTCTGACCGGCATCACTCATCTTCTTGGCTTCCACCAGAGCTTCGGTGGTGTCGATGCCTGAAATGACGACGTCGTAACCGGTGTTGAAGAAATTATCCGCTACCTGGGTAGGATCCAGGGTCTGACCTGGGATATTGAACCAGTTGCCGATCCAGGTTACGCTGAAGGTCAGGCTGGCGGCGTCCTTTTTCAATACCTAGTCCAGCAGTATTTTGCGCCAAGGAAAGCTGAAGCTGCCAGGCGGCGAGTTTCAGAGTTGATCAAGGGTCCTAAAAAGCCGATCTTCCCGGTTTGGGTAGTCAAGGCAGCTGCGCATCCGGCGACCTGCTTCATGTAAATCATCTGGCCCATAATATCGATCATATTGGGGATATTTTTATAATCCTGGCCCTCGGCCCAATTTTGATCTCCAGATAACATGATCGTGGGAATGTCGGGATGAGCAGCAGCAAAGGTATTCGAATCATCCATGAAGCTGTCTGAGTTGAAGATGATGACGTTCGCACCTTCACTCACCAGTTGTTCGGCTAATTGCGCCGGCGTCGAACCCTGGTGGTTGAAAGCGTTATCGATATAGATTAATTTCGTCCCAGATAGATTATTGACCACATATTGAACACCATCGTAGGTCGCCTGACTCCAGCCACTGTCGTTATACGGGCCAACCAAGATTTCGCCAATAGTGATCGAGGTTTGAGCTGCAGTCGGTGCCGTCGTCGGTGCCGTTGTAGGGGCCGTCGTGGGCGCTGTGGTTGCTACCGGCGCGCATGCCGACAGCATAATGGATGCGACTAAAATCAGGCTGAAAATCAGCCAACTCTTATTTTTGTTCATCTAGCTCCTCCGCAAGAATTATGAGCTTTAATTGGGTAAAATATAATGATACTAGCTACCTATTCTAGAACAACCAATTTTCCCTGGTCTAACCTCCTTTCGATGAAGGGACAGATCCTAATGGTTCCTCAAACCTGTCCAATAAATACAGATTTTTTCAGAATTCAATTGTATCTATTCGTTGTATCTTGTCTAGATATGTGAACCCTATTTTACACCAACATTAAGGCATTATCCATGTACCTGTTTCTCCGGCTAATGCTCTCCCGATATTCTCCGGGTTGGTGATTAGCGCCTGCTTTCCACCGGCCTCGAGGAACCAGATAATCGCCTGAATTTTAGGAGCCATTGATCCTTTTAAGAAGTGAGTCCCTTCAGCTAAATACTGCTTGACCTCAGCTAGCGATACCCGGTCCAACCATTTCTGATCTGGCTTTCCGAAGTTTAAAGCTACCTTTTCAACGGCGGTTGAAATCAATAACAGGTCTGCTTTTATTAACCTGGCAAGCAGGCTGCTGGCGTAATCCTTGTCGATCACAGCAGCAGTGCCTATATACGAACCATCGTCTTGTTTAACCACCGGGATACCTCCACCGCCGACGGTGATTACAACACAACCGGAATCGATTAGCGTTTGGACGGCTTCCAATTCGACGACTTCCTGGGGAATGGGAGAAGCGACAACCCGCCGCCAACCTCGCCCAGCATCTTCGACGACACTCCATCCCAGGTCTCGAGCGCGTTTCTTAGCTTCGTCCTCATCCATGAAACCACCGATTGGTTTCGAGGGATTTTGGAAGGCCTTATCCTTGCTGTCTACGGCGACCTGCGTGATCACGGTTGCGACCGGTTTCTTAATGCCACGCAGCTTGAAATCATTCTGCAAATTCTGCTGTAAAGCATAACCGATTGCGCCCTGGGTGTCTGATCCGCACACATCCAGAGGCACTTCGTGCATGCCATCAGTCTTATGGGCTATTTCGGAGCGCCTGAGGATAAATCCAACCTGCGGTCCATTCCCATGCCCGATGGCCACGTCCCAACCTGCTTCAATCATATCGGCAATGTGATGGCAGGTTTCCTTAGCAGCCAGGTATTGGTCCTCTACAGATTGATGAGCTTTATCCTTGATCAAAGAGTTCCCCCAATTGCTACAACTGCTACTTTCTTTTGAGCCATTTGGTTCGTCTCCCTTCAGGTAGTTTTCAGTTTGATTTGATGAAACAAGATTGACAGTGGTTCTTGATTAGCTCATGGTCAATGCCATTGCAGCTTTTTGAGCGTGCAACCTGTTTTCAGCCTGGTCATATACGACTGAATTGGGTCCATCCATCACACCGTCTGTAACTTCGATGTTTCGATCTGCAGGTAAGGGATGCATGTATATTGCATCCGGTTTCGCCAAGGCCATCTTGCGTTCATCGGTAATCCAATGAGAATACTTCTTAATGATCCTGGCGCCTTCATCGGGATCCGCAGTATGCACAAGCGCCCCCCACGATTTGGCATAAACGATATCTGCATCCTTGAATGCAGCCTCCATATCGTCAACGACTTCAAAACCGGTGCCAAAATGGCGCGCCTGTTCCTGAGCCTGCTCCATGATATCCGGCATCAATTTAAACTCCGGTGGGTGAGCCAGCACGACATCCAGCCCAAAACGAGGCATCTGCAAGATCAAAGATTGGGGCACCGAGATGGGTTTTTGATAGGAAGCGGCATAAGCCCACGAGACAACCATCTTTTTACGGCGTAAATCTCGCCCTTTCTTTTCGACGATGGTCATCAGGTCTGCCAGACACTGGAAAGGATGGTAGATATCGCACTGCATGTTCAAAACTGGAACACGAGATGCCTTGGCTACTTCGTTGAGGTACTGATTTCCAACCTGCCAATCAACATGGCGGATTGCAATTCCATCAAAATACCGGCCAAAAATCTGCCCGATTTCTTTCGGGGTATCCCCATGAGATATCTGAGTTGTGCGGGATTCGATAAAGGCTGCATGGCCCCCTAATTGGGCCATACCGGCTTCGAATGAACCCCTGGTCCGGGTGCTGCTGAAGAAGAAAAGCATCGCCAGCACTTTATCACGCAAGTATGCATGGGATTCATTCAATGCGCGTTTGCGCTTAAGATCGAAGGCAACGTCCAAGACCGTTTCAACTTCTTCCTTCGAAAAATCCAGGTCTCCAATCAAATCTCTTCCGTGTAAAAACGTTTGCATTCTATTCTCCTGTTATTATCGAGAACCGAGACCGGAAAATCGAGAGTTGATGATCATTTATTATCCCCTCTCGAAATTCCATGCCCGTATACCTATTCCATGGCGCCCAGGACTAATGCGAGAAGCGCCATACGCATGACCACACCATTGTAAGCTTCCTGCCAATACCTCGACCAGCGGGTGATATCGACATCTGGAGGAATTTCATCCATACGTGGTAAGGAATGCAGTAGAATTGCGTCTGATTTCGCTTTGGTCGAAAGCAGCTCGCGGGTGATCTTGTAGTTAGCCGGGGTTTGCCCGTGTTCGCCCGCTTCCTGGCGAGATTTTGTATAGTCGGGTTGGACAACCGGTTCGACCAGGATGACATCTGCTTCTGCAATCGCCTGTTCAACATGTTCAGCTTCTTTGAAGTTCAAGCTGTACTGCTTGAGTTCGGCTTTAAACTCGTCGGTCAAGGTCATTTCGGGGGGAGCTACATAGGTGATCGGGCAGTCGAACTGAGTCAGGGCATAGGATAATGAATGCATGGTACGCATGCGCATATCGCCGACAGCGAGCCATTTTAACCCATCGATACGACCCTTCTCGGTCAAGACCGTAAAAAGGTCGGTCAGAATCTGGGTGGGGTGTTCACCCCAACCATCACCGCCATTAATGATCGGAATCGAAGCCCATTTGGCAGCTTCTTGTGGAGCCCCTTGCTGGAAATGGCGCATGACGATCACATCCCCGTAAAACTCAAGCATCTTCACCGTATCTTTGATGCTCTCTTGATACCAGTCGCCGGCACGGGTCATCTTGGCATCCGAAAATCCGGTCACGTGCCCACCCAGGCGGTGCATGGCGGCTTCATGCGCCAGGCGGGTTCGGGTGCTGGGTTGATAAAAAGCAGTAACCAGGGTTTTATTGGCTAATAAATTGCTGTTGCGGCGATCGCGAGCAATTGGCTCGAGATCCTTCGCAACCTGGAATACTCTGAAGAATTCTTCTCGTTCGAAATCCTTCAGCGACAAAATGTCACGACCTGAGAAACTACGCATTGCTGATCCTCCTGATTTTTTTTATTGTTAGTTTATTACGAGGCCAGGCATAAGCTGGTGGCCTCAAGAAAATTACTTTTTATTTATTGCTGACATTCAATTCTTGACTTCCTACTGGGACCTCTACCTGGGTCACCCCGATACTGCGTACGACGTGGAAATGGAAATACCCGGGCAAGAAATAACTCAGCGAATGGTCGACAACTTGCCCGGTCATGCTATATAAGTAGGCTTCGAACTGCAATAAAACGTCGCCACGTTGGATTTCCAAAGACTTGGCGACCTCTGAAGAAGCGGCAACCGCCCGGATTTCCGTCTTTGAATTTGCCAGTGAAGGAGATCCGCGTTTGATTAACAGATCCAAAACAGATCCCGTAAAACCATTTTGAAGTTCTTCTGAAGTTAAGATATCATTTGGCAATGTATCTATTAGAAATGCAACCGGCCTGTTTTCAGCTAGTATTACCCGAGCGACCTGGACCAATGAAGTCGAATCTTTTACTTCTGAATTGTCTTTGCTCTGCTTTTCGGCTGGGAGTTGCGTGATCGAAAGGTCACCCATAGTGACATCTAAATGAATCCGTTGAGCCAGGGTCTCAATACTTTCGAGCAGTTCCAATCCGGTATCAATGAACTGGGTGGGGCCAACGACAAACGTCCCAATTCCCTGACGACGCCTGAGGAGCCCTTGTCCTTCAAACGTTCGCATCGCTTCTCTAAGTGTCGCTCGAGAAACTCCCAACTGCTTTGCTAAAAGCGGTTCGGACGGCAGGCGATCTCCTGAAGGGGTTTTCGAAATCAACTCGGCCAGGTCAGATTGAAGGCGTTTATATGGGTGTAAGTTTTCTTTCTTCATTCGAGCACCGCCACAAAGCGTAATTTTTCGACGTCAAATAACCCCATATCAGAAAGCCGTAATGCTGGGATAACGACCAAAGCCATCAGGCTCAATTGCATATTTGGATTATTGAGCATGCATCCACAGCTTCTGAAACCCTGCAATACGCTGACCAATTGTCTGGCAACCGTTTCGGCTGGCTCATCAGACATTAATCCTGCAACTGGTAACTCGACTAACCCAATGACTTTCTGGTCTTTTACCACGATCTGGCCGCCGCCGTATTGCCTTAGAGTATTGGCAGCTACGACCATGCTGGCTTCGTCATTTCCTGCAACGATCATCTGGTGGCTGTCGTGAGCAACCGTGGATCCAACTGCACAAGGGACATCAAAATGAAAACCGTGAACCAGGCCAACCTGAATTTTGCCGGTGCCATGGTGGCGTTCGATCAAAGACACCTTAGCAATATCGTCGGGGATGCTTGGAAAGACTTGCCCATCTGTTATTTTTACATCCATACGCAGGTGGTTTGTAGGCGCCTGGTTTTCTATAATACCAATGACATGGGCAGCAGCTTTTTTCTTATTCCGAAGCTCTTCGGGCACGCGTAGAGCAAAGTCATCAACTTTCAAATCGTTTTTTATCATAACCGAGTGCAGAAGCCAATCAGGTCGTTGGAACGGCGGGCGCTGAGCAAACAGGGTCCGGTTTGTGACCAGCACCTTGCCTTGGGCAATCACGGTCTCGATCTCCAGATTGACCAGGTCTTTAACGAGCAAGATATCTGCGAAGCGACCGGGCGCGATCTGGCCAATATCACGACTCAAGCCAAAGTGTTCGGCGGTGTTGATCGTCCCCATTTGAAGTGCCATCATGGCTGGCAGACCTTGAGCGATAGCATGTTTGATTACCCGATCCATATGGCCCTGGTTGACCAGCGTCTCGGAGTGTGAATTGTCGGTACATAACAGGAAATTGCGGATTTCTAGTTTTCGTTCGGTGATAGCTCTAACCTGGGCAGCCACATCGTGCCAGGCAGATCCGTAGCGCAGCATTACCTTCATCCCCTGCCGAGCGCGAGCGATCGCATCCTCCATCCGGGTGCCTTCGTGGTCGTCCTGGATTCCTCCGGCAAGGTAACCATGAAAAGGCAGACCTAAATTTGGGGAAGGATAATGCCCGCCCATAACTTTACCGGCTCTTCGGGTGGCTTCGAGCTCTGCATGCACTTTATCGTCACCGGCTGCAACACCGGGAAAGTTCATCATCTCACCCAATCCGATAATTCCAGGCCAGGTTAGCGCTTCGGCCACATCTTCCGGGCTCAGTACCGCGCCTGGAGTTTCAACACCCGGCGCGGATGGCACACACGACGGCACCTGTACCCATACATGGATGGGTTGGAGGGCTGCCTCATCGACCATCATGCGGACGCCTTTCAAGCCGAACACATTGGCGATTTCGTGGGGATCGATAAACATCCCGGTGGTTCCGTGGACGGCAACCGCACGGACGAACTCTGTTACAGTCAGCATGCCTGATTCGACGTGCATGTGGGCATCTAACAGACCTGGAACCAGGTACCTGCCGTCTGCATCTATGACCTGGGTTTCTCTACCAATTGTGTGGCTTGCGTCTTCTCCTACGTATGCGATCCGTCCTTGTATTATTGCAATATCTGTATTTTCAATGACTTCGCCGGTTTGTACGCATACCCATATCCCTTTCCTGATAACGAGGTCTGCCGGTGTGCGTCCCATGGCACAATCGACCAGCGTCCGGGAATTAATCAATTTGTTTGCGTCTTCATTCATTATTTATTCATCCGTGACGAGCCTGCGCGCGGCTCTGTTATGCTTTTCGATAAGAGCCACAACGTCTACGTTTTTTAGCTGACCATTTTCGACAACAATTTTGCCATGGACGATGTTATAGTCAACTTTTTGGGGGGCGCAAAAAATGGTAGCTGCAACCGGATCACTTAATGCTCCTGAATAATCCAGGCGGTTGAGGTCGATTGCGATCAGATCGGCGCAATAACCGGCCTGCAAAGAGCCAATATCTTCGCGGCCTAATACAGCCGCTCCACCTCGAGTAGCAATTTCCAGTGCCTGTCGGGCGGTTAATAGGGGATGTGGTTGCCCGTCCTGGTTAATTGGGGATATACCCGCCTTCAAACGAGCTAACAACATCGCTTGACGAGCTTCTGCCAGCAAGTGGGAAGAATTGTTAGAGGCCGATCCATCCACACCTAATCCGACGTCGATACCATGGCTTAAATAATCGCCGATCGGGGCAATCCCCGAAGCCAGGCGCATGTTTGAAGATGGGCAGTGAGCGACACCACAGCCGGTTTCAGCCATGATATTAATTTCTGCCGGATTGATGTGGACTGAATGCGCGAACCATACATCAGGGCCAACCCAATCGAGAGATTGCATATAGCCTAGAGGGCGGTAACCGAACTTCTCAAGACAGAAATCTTCTTCATCCCGCGTCTCTGCCAGATGAGTGTGCAGATGGACATTGTAGCGGCGGGCCAACTGAGCGCTCTGGCGCATTAATTCAGCGGTCACTGAGAAAGGGGAGCAAGGCGCCAGGACAATTTGGACCTTGGCGCCGCGTGAAGCATCGTGATATTTTTCGATCAACCTGAGGCTGTCTTCAAGGATGGTGTCCTCATCATCCACCACCGAATCCGGGGGAAGGCCTCCCTGGCTTTCTCCAAGGCTCATCGATCCGCGCGAGGCGTGCAGTCGCAGCCCGATTTCACCAGCAGCTTCGATTTCGTCGTCCAGCCGGGAACCATTCGGGAAGAGGTAAAGATGGTCCGAAGCAGTGGTACAGCCTGACAGCGCAAGTTCAGATAATGCAGTTTGGGTTGAAACTCGGATATCTTCGGGCGTCATTTTGGCCCAAATCGGATATAGGGTTTTAAGCCAGTGAAAGAGATCGGAATTTTGCGCCTGTGGGATGGCTCGGGTTAACGTCTGATAAAAATGATGGTGAGTGTTGATCAATCCGGGCATGACAATATGGCCGTGCATATCAACGACCCTATCGGCTGTCTGAGGCAAATCGCCGGATTCGCCTATCTGCGTGATGATCCCATCTTTTGAAAAAAGACCACCATGGGGTATTTCCCGATGGTGGTCATCCATGGTTACAAGTACTTCTGCATTTCGGACCAAGAGTGTAGACATAGACCTATCTAATAGTGTACCGAATAATGCAAGAATTGTCAATTGTCTGACAATGTTGGATGAGGATGAGTTCCGTGCATCCCTGACCTGTCAGGCTTGATCGGCAATTTTTGCTGCATGCATGGTGTTTTGCAACAGCATCGCGATTGTCATCGGCCCCACCCCCCCAGGCACAGGCGTGATTGCTTTGGCATTTACCACTGCCTCTTCAAATGCCACATCTCCCACCAGGCGATATCCTTTCGGCCGAAACGTATCGTCTACCCGGTTGATACCCACATCGATCACCACCGCCCCAGGTTTGATCCAATCCCCTTTGACCATCTCAGGCCTGCCAATTGCAGCTACAACGATGTCCGCTTTCTTCACAATGTCAGCCATATCTGCGGTAAATGAATGGCAGACTGTGACTGTTGAATTGGCGCGTAATAACAGCAGCGCTATCGGCATACCCACGATATTCGAACGACCCAGCACAACCGCATTCAAACCCTCCAGAGAAGGCAGTGTCCTTTGCAGCAGGACCATAATCCCGGCAGGTGTGCAAGGGATGAAGAGCGGCGTACGCCCTTTTTGAGCCAATCTACCGATATTGATTGGATGGAATCCATCGACATCTTTCTGGATACTGATCGATTTCAATACACTTTCCTCGTCGAACACCCTTGGCAAGGGAAGCTGCACTAAAATCCCATTTACTTCAGGATTATCATTTAATTTGATAACCAGAGCTTCGACCTCAGCTTGAGAAGCACTGGCAGGCAATGTATAACCAAAAGAAGCAATGCCTGCCTCGAGGCAAGCTTTTTGTTTCGATTTTACATAGGATTGAGATGCCGGGTTTTCACCGACCAAAACTGTCGCCAGACCTGGCTGGCGATGGCCAGACCCGACCCATTCTGCCACCTCTTGTTTTACTTCGGCCCTGATCGCTTTAGCTGCTGCAGCGCCATCAATAATCTTCGATAATTCATTCATTTCAATCTCCCACATATAGAAATAAGCGTAGCTATAGAAAATTATACTCTTTTTAACTTTGGATTATAATTTTATGATAACCCTGCTGAGGAGAAACCTCATGAGTAATATATGCGTCGTAGGAACCGGCTATGTCGGTCTTGTTACAGGTGTTTGTTTCGCCGGGTTAGGCAACCAGGTCGTATGCCTTGACATCGATGAAAACCGCATTGATGGACTGCAACGTGGAATCATGCCTATCTATGAGCCTGGTCTTGAAGAAATAGTCGATCAAAATGTTCGTGCTGGGCGCCTAACCTTCACCACGGATTATCGTAAGGCCATCGAAAAAGCGGAGTTCGCTTTTATCGCCGTCGGCACTCCTTCAGGTGTAGATGGCGAGGCTGATCTGCAATATGTGCGGTCTGCAGCAGAGACAACTGCAGACGTTCTGGATCACCCCCTCATCGTCGTCAATAAATCAACCGTGCCGGTTGGCACCGGAGATTGGGTCTCAGATATCATTTCAAAAAGGTGCAATCAACATGATTTGGACTTCAGCGTCGTGTCTAACCCTGAATTTTTGCGCGAAGGTGCAGCCATCAATGACTTTATGAACCCTGACAGGATAATCCTGGGTTCAACCGACAAGCTGGCAGCCGAAAAAGTCGCCCGACTTTACAGCACCTTGAGATGCCCAATCATGATCACCGACTTGCGAACCGCCGAAATGATCAAATATGCGTCGAACGCCTTCCTGGCAACCCGTATTTCATTTATAAACGAAATTGCAAATATGTGCGAAGAGCTCGGCGCTGATGTCAGTGAGGTGGCTCGTGGCATGGGGGACGATAAACGCATCGGACACGCTTTCCTGGATGCAGGCCTGGGTTGGGGCGGAAGCTGTTTCCCCAAAGACGTTAAAGCCCTGGCGCACATGGCAGTTTTACATGGAACTCATCCGCAGCTGCTCCAGGCTGTCATCGAGATCAACCGCAACCAACGCCGGCGGGTGGTCGTCCGCTTACGCCGTTCGCTGAATGGCCTGAACGATAAAGTTATCGGAGTGTTGGGGCTCTCATTTAAGCCCAATACGGACGATATTCGCGAGGCTCCAGCGCTTGAAGTCATTCATCTCCTCGAAAATGAGGGGGCCACAATCCGGGCTTACGATCCCCAAGCAATGCCCGCCGCGAGAAAAGCCCTGCATAAAGTTACCTTTTGCGAGAACCCTTACCTGGTGGCGGAAGGCGCCGATGCCCTGGTGTTGGCAACAGAATGGAATGAATTCAAGCAGTTAGATTTTCGCTGCATTTTCCAAATGATGCGAACTCCGGTGATCATGGATGGACGTAACCTTTGGGACCCAGCCCAAATGCGGGCAATTGGATTCCGCTATTTTGGCATCGGTAGGGGATGTGAATCGTCGGAATAATGTCCGGGGTCTAAACTGGCATTTGTTCGATAGAAATATCTGGTTGATCAACTTTGGGTTTGGTCAGTAAACGCCATAGGATCCATGTGCTGCAAAGACCCAGCACAACCTCGACCCCCAGAATAGCAACCCCGGCAATATTAGTGTCTATCAACCCGGTTATCAGGCCATTGACGAAGGCATGCCATAAGATTGCCGCGACAAAAAACCAATAAGATTTACGTATGAACACCTGCAAAATCATGAAGGCCAATGCCACTTGAGTGATCATTGCCATCATGCGCTCAAGCGCGCCCGCTAAGGGTGTCAACCAGGGCATCTGCCATAAATTGGCGATTTGGGCGAGCGTCGCCTGGTCTAGAGTAGGATCCTGAAGGTTGGCATTCTTATATGCAACCATTGAAATAAAAGTCCCGAGCATTGGCAAACCGGCAATGATGATGCTCTCAATACCAGCATGTCCGATGCCCAAAGAAAACGCTCCGCCGGTATTCTGAGCTTGCTTCTTCAGCAACTTGAATCCGATCAGCCTGATAGTCTCTTCACACAAGCCTCCAGCAATCCCACCTATCACGGCATTTAATAAAATCAATTGAGCGCCAGAAGGCAGGGTTAGAATATGATTAGCATATAAAGAATTAATTCCGTCCAGCAATGGGATGTAGACCATCTGCGATGCCAGGTATATGACTCCTCCCCAACCAACTAATCGCCAGGATGTGTGGTAATGGCGGATGATCCAAAAAGCCACTCCGAATGGCAGAATAATTTCAATTAAAAGTGTCAACGGAAAAGAAAAATAAAAGCCCATTTTCAGAAGATCCTCAGAGCCTAAATATACTATAAGGTTAGTCTGATAGGAAAGGCACTTTCAATTTTCTGCCGGAATAATGTCATTTTTAACACGGTTTTTGGTCGTGGTAAAATAAGCTCACAAAATTATATGTAACCAGGAAGGTCAAATGGAGTACCGTTTATTAGGACGAACAGGTGTAAAGGTATCCCCCTTTTGCCTGGGTACAATGAACTTTGGTGGACCGACCGATGAAACCGAATCAATCCGGATCGTCCACTCTGCCCTAGATGCAGGTATTAATTTTATTGATACGGCTAATGTTTATACCGAGGGACGTAGCGAACAATTTGTAGGCAAAGCTCTCCAGGGACGGCGAGATTCGGTGATTCTCGCCACGAAGGTCCACGGGCGGGTCGGGGACGGCCCAAACGATGAAGGCAATTCCCGACTTCACATTATTAAAGCCTGTGAAGATTCCTTGCGACGTTTGAACACAGATTACATAGACCTGTATCAAATCCACAGGCCAGATCCGGAAACCCCGGTAGAAGAAACACTTGGCGCACTCACCGATCTGGTGCATTCCGGCAAGGTGCGTTATATCGGCACAAGCACGCACCCAGCCTGGATGATCATGGAAGCCCTGGCTGCCAGTGAAAAGAATTCACCTGGAGCGGTATGTCTGCGAGCAACCTCCCTACAATCTTCTCGACCGCAGGATCGAAAACGAGCTCATCCCGCTCGCCCTTAAGTACCGCCTGGCGGTTATCCCATGGGCGCCGTTGGCCCAGGGAACTCTTGCCGGTCGCTATACCTCAAACCAACCATTACCCCCCGAATTCGAGAGCAGCGCGTCAGCCCGGGACAATCTACGCAGACCGAGTCTCCACGCGTGGCATAGCTGCCGGAGAAAAATTCTCCAGCCTGGCAAAAGATTTTGGGAAAATGCCGGTTCAATTGGCTTTCCTTTGGTGTAAAGACCAGCCAGGGATTACGGCTCCGATTGTCGGTCCGCGCACGATGAAGCAATTAACCGATCTCATTCCGGTTCTCAACGTGTCGCTGACCCAGACCGAACGAGAAGCCTGTGATACGATCAACCCTCCCGGCGGCGTAATCGTCAACTTCCACAATACCTCCGGCTGGATGAAAACTCCAATCTCATGAACTACAGTCGATACGTAAAACCGATCCTGAAGGCGCTCTTTCGTTCCTTTGGCAAAATCGTACGCCAGCTCATCGGCATGATTATCTTCATCCTTCTGGCTGCCATGGAAACTGGAGATTGGTCGGGAATCATGTCCAGGTTCAACAACCCCTCTACAGATGCCATGTCTTTCGGAATTACCAACCAGCAGGCCAGCACCAATCTGACAATCATGATGGTTCTGGCAATCAGTATTGTCCTGGCAGCCCTTGTCACAGCCCTGGGGTTCATGCGCGACGAAAAATGGATTTTGAGATCAGCCCAGATTACTGGCGGCCTATACCTGGTCTATGGAATATATCAGATTTACACCGGGTTGGCTCTCATCAACCAAAACCAACAAAATCCGCTTCTGGCCGGAGCGGTATACGCAGTTATTGGCCTGGCTGTATTTGGTCTGGGGGGTAAATTTTCAGGAAATACCAAAACGCAAACGCGACAATCGGCTAGATGAGAGAAGAGATTATTGACCCATGTCTTAATGTAAGTATCGGCTATCTGGTATATCAAGCGATTAACGAAGAGCAAACTGCCAGGGTAATTGGTTCCACCTCAAGAGGAATTTTTCTATTAACCCCGAAAAAAAGGGTGATTTTCATTTCGAATCACCCCTATCGCAGCCCGTTAACAATCACGCTTCAAGAACCAGCTCTTTATTATGACATTGTGAAGCCAGGCATGCCGGTGGATATTTCTCCAGGGGGAATCGAAATACCTGAAGCCAGATTGTTCATAAAGTTGCCCTGTCGCGAACCCTGGTTCCCACCAAATCCGGTTGAATTAACTACTCGCCCTCATAATTTCAAAATCCGCCTTGAAGAGATCATCCTGCAAATCCTGGCTACACGGGAAGAACAAGGGTTAAGCTTCTTGCTTCTCCCCCTGCTCAAACACACCAGCCCGGATGATTTGACTCCAAATCAATCAAATATTCTTTCCAGAGTACAGCGCTTGGGAAAAACATTTGAGATGAACGACCCTATTGAAACATTAGGTATTTTAAAGTATTTGTTTGGCCTGGGTCGAGGCCTGACTCCGTCAGGGGATGATTTCATCATGGGGATGCTGCTGGCGCTCAACCGCTGGCCTACCACATGCTGGACAGTATCTTTCTTACCTCAACTCAACCAACTGGTGATCCAATCGGCATATCTGAGTACGACTGCCATCAGCGCGAATCTGATTGAATGTGCCGCCTTATGCCATTCTGACGAACGCCTTTTGGCAGCCATCGACGGCCTGATAACTGGAAACATATCTATTCAGGAATGCGTGGATAATTTCACCGGCCTCGGCGCCTCGTCAGGGATCGATGCCCTGGCCGGGATGCTCGTCGCCTTCGACCTTTAACAAAAAGAGCTGCTCGATCGAACAGCTCTTTATTTACCACTTGAATTTTCTAGAACAAAATCAACCTCTATACTGAAACGTCCTCTGGGGGGCGCATAATTTCGTTCGCCTTGACCACTTCATCGGGGACATCGAACACCAGGTCTGCGCCTACCATCTGGCGGGCGTAGTTCTTCACAACCTTGTCCCAATATTTCTTGGTGACGTAGTAGACCCTGGCGCCGCCCAATTCGTGCTGGTATTCAGGCCAGGGATAGCTGGGTTGAGCCATACCGAGTCCCCAGCGATGCCAGCCGTTATAGCTTTCGTAGGTTGCCCACCATTCCTTATTTCCGAGCATCTCGAATGCATAATAGGCCTTGGTGTAATACATGATGGCGCCAATTCGTCCACCGCGGATCAAGGCCATGGTGTGCAGGCTGATATTGATATCCTCAGACATTAAGCGACCGTTGGCAAAACCAGCCCACAATCCATCGATCAGGCCAACCAGGGTATAAGGATCTTTCAGGCGCTTTCGGTACCAACCCAGGATTTCGGCGTAGACCCGCGCCCCGACGATATCATAGAAATCATGGTCGACTTCCATCACACGTTTTATGTATGCCAGCATCATCGGTGCTTCTTCCATCTTCGCTTCCCGAATATAAAGGGTGCGACCATCCTTGAGGGTGATCATCGCACCCGGGAAAGGCTTAATATCCATAGGGGGCGCCTGCAGCAAGGGCTCAATCTCACGGACGTCAAGGGTAATCTTTTCTTCCGATACTTTCTCAGGGGGTTCTAGTTTCACAGCTATATCTCCTTCAAATGGTAATTGGTGAATAAGACATGGCGATCAGTTGACCAATTATGCTTGGTTGCGATTTTATTCAGGCCAAATTGGCCAGGGTGAATTTTTGGATCTGGTCGACATGAGCCGGATTGTAAGCATCCCCAAATTTCGTCTTCGGGAGCGATTCCTTCTTGGCCATCAAGGCTTCGTATTCGTCATCGTCTACGAAAGCGCACATTCGCCCAATGCTCAATTCTCCATCAACGAAGCGCCATGGGAAGAAACCAACGGTGACTCGCCGGTTGAGAAGCAGATCGATCTCCCCACCAAAGCTCTCAGCGTGGATGATCGAGTGAGGGAACATTTCGATATGCATTAATTGATACTTGGTGTCATCAAAAAACTCCTCAAGTCCCACGCCGAATTTCTTCTGAAATACCTTATCAGCTTCTTTTGCCTGGCGCGGCATCCACTGGCGAATGATTGTATTCATTGGGTGGTCGGCGCTGCCACAATCTACGGCTATCCAGCGTAATTTCTTAGATTTTGCCCATACCGCAAATTCTCGATCCGGGCCTGGGTGCTTGACCATATAGCGAATTTCATCCGCGGTGGGCATGTCCCAACCAAAATGGTGGTAGCCGGTATGGATGACCAGAATATCTCCTTCTTTGACTTCGACCCGATCTTCTACCATTTTACTGGTGTAAACATCGTAATCCCCACAAACATCGCTCAAATCGACGACGGCAGCCTCGTGAACCAGGTAATCCATCGATAACTCAGCAATATCTTTGCCTGGTGTGTAAAAGTGGATCTCTCCATCCAGATGTGTCCCCAGGTGGTTCGAATGAGTCAAAAGCTGGCCGTTCGCTCCATTAGGTGCTAACCGTTTGAAATATTTTACCTGCAAGGGTTCGTAAGTGGGCCAGGCAGGAGTAGCAATTCCCAAAGGGATAGTCAAATCAATGATCTTCATGTTTTTCTCCTTGTTAACGAAATTTGAAATAACACAACAAAATAATCAGGCCAAAGCCCTTACATGATTCCTGCCATCAAAGCCAGTACAATCCCGCCAGCGACCACGCTGGCTAATTGACCGGCAGCATTCGAGCCCATTGCATGCATTAACAAGAAATTCTCAAAATCTTCTTCTGCGCCAAAGCGCTGTACGATCCGGGCGGACATTGGGAAGGCACTGATCCCTGCAGCCCCAATCAAAGGGTTAAATTTTTTGCCAGAGAGGACATACAGCAGCTTGCCCAGGGCAAGCCCGCCAATTGTATCGAGCACAAATGCCAGCAAGCCCAGAACCAGGATCCCAAGGGTTTGCAGTGTAAGGAATTGGGTGCCTTCCATCGTACTACCAATGACGATACCCAGAAAAAGTGTTGTCAGATTCGCCAGTTCGTTTTGGGCCGCGTTATTGAGCCGGTCAACTGCCCCAGCTTCACGTAAGAGATTGCCAAACATCAATGCTGCGATCAAAGGTGAAGCCTTAGGAGCAATTAAGGAGATCAAGAGGGTAACGACAATGGGGAACAAAACCCGGACTGTTTTGGAGACTTCGTGCACGGTGTAGGGCATCCGCACCCGGCGTTCCGCCTTAGACGTCATCAGGCGCATTACCGGGGGTTGGATAATCGGCACCAGCGACATATAACTATACGCACAAACCGCAATTGGGCCTAATAGGTTGGGCGCAAGTTTGGAAGAGACGTAAATTGCTGTTGGCCCATCGATAGCTCCGATAATACCGATCGATGCGGCTTCATTCAACTTGAAACCTAACACCAGTGCCAGCATCAAGGTACCGAAAATGCCAAATTGGCCAGCAGCACCTAATAACGCCATCTTGGGGTTTTCCAATAACGGTCCAAAATCCGTCATGGCTCCGACTGCAATAAAAATGAACAGCGGGAACAACTCGGTGACGATCCCAGCTTTATAGAGGATTCCAAGGAATCCATCCGGACCAGAAATCCCGGTTAGTGGAAGGTTGGTGAGAATCGCGCCAAATCCAATGGGAAGCAACAAAACTGGCTCATAATCTTTGGAGATTGCCAGGTAGATCAAGACTCCACCGACAATCATCATCAAGATATTCTGCCAGGTCAACTGGGCTGGCGCCTGGATAAGGACGAGTAATCTGGAAAAATCCATCACACCCTCACGCCAACCGGACCAAAACATCTCCGAATACCACTTTTTGGCCTTCGGAGACATCTACGCCGGCGATTAAGCCGTCTTTCGGAGCTCGGATGGCGCTTTTCATCTTCATTGCTTCGAGGGCGCAGAGTTGGTCTCCCCTGGCGACCTTATCGCCCGCTTTGACAGCAATGTCGAGGATCGTCCCCGGCATAGGCGCTTTAACCTCATTGCTGCTGGAAAAACTTGCTGGCTTTTCCTGTTTGGTTACAGCAGAGGCAGGTTGCGCTATCACCGGCCTTTCTCGTTTGATCTCCTCCCTCTGATAGGAAGCCGGACGAGAACCACCGCTGCCGTCCTCATCATTTTCAATGACTACCTCGTAGGGTTGGCCATTGACTTTTACGGTCGTCGAAGAGCTGCTCAAATCGCCCAATTCGACTTCATAAGGCGTTCCATTGACAATCACTTTGATCTGGTGCTTATTCATGCCATCCTTCTGCTAATTTTTCTTCAGAGAATTCACCTGGCGAGCTGAAAGCTGATTGGCCGACCACCAGCGTCCACGCCCGGCTTCCAAAGTCGCACCCAGGGCAGGTTGGTTCACAGCCCGGAAATAATTAATAGCAACAGCAATTGCGGCTGCAATCGCCTGGTCTTCATTCCCTGGACTGGATTCCTGGTCAATTTCGATCTCAACGAAGGTCTCCATTTGCGTCCCGGCTTCTTGTACCGGGTCCCTCTTGACTGGAAAAATCCGCTGTAAGACAATCATCAAGAGGATGAACAGGCCCAGGGTAGAGAAGGTAATACATATACCGATGAGGCTGATACTCAACCCCTGCATCATGTCACTCAAGTCACCACCTCCAGGTCATTTTCATGCAAAGGGACGGTTTGGATCATAGCGGCATGCAGCCATGTTTCTTCGCCGGCAGTGAAGCTTGTTTATCGCGCAGCAATTCCAGTGCGGCAATCAACCGCGGCCGGGTCTCGGCAGGGATAATCACGTCGTCGATATGCCCGCCAGCAGCTGCATTGTAAGGGTTGGCAAACTTCTGCCGATATTCCTGAATCAGCATCTCGCGTTCTTCTGGTGGATTTGCCAATTCCTTTAATTGCTTCCGATGCAGGATGTTGACCGCGCCTTCAGCCCCCATGACCGCGATTTCAGCGGTAGGCCAGGCAAAGACGAGATCGGCATGGATATGCTTGCTCGACATGACGATGTAAGCCCCACCATAACCCTTGCGAGTAACAACCGTTATTTTTGGTACTGTTGCTTCGGAAAATGCATACAGAATCTTAGCCCCATGGCGAATGATGCCGCCATGTTCCTGGGTCGTTCCGGGCATAAAACCGGGTGAATCGGACAAGGTAATGATTGGGAAATTGAACGCATCGCAGAAGCGCACGAAACCGGCGATCTTGTCGGAAGCATCGATGTCGATGACCCCTGCCATCACCATCGGCTGCTGGGCAATAACCCCGACGCCCTGCCCATGCAGCCGCGCAAACCCAACGATGGCATTCTGAGCAAAATTCTCCTGGACCTCCAGGAAACTGCCGGAGTCAAAAACCAGGCGGATAATGTCTCGCATGTTATAGGGCTGCTGTGGATCCACCGGGATTATTTCGTTTAATTTGGCGGACATTCTCCAGGGATCATCCGTTGGGGTAACCGCTGGCGGTGGTTCGGTGTTGTTTGCTGGTAAGTATGAAAGCAGCGCTCGCGTGATTTGGAAAGCTTGTTCCTCTCCATCCGCAGCAAAATGCGCAACCCCGCTGATGGTCGTGTGGGTTGAGGCTCCACCTAATGACTCCACGTCTACCATCTCACCGGTAACCGCTTTGATCACTTCAGGGCCGGTGATAAACATATTGCTGATCCCTTTGGTCATGATGATAAAGTCGGTTAAGGCAGGCGAATAAACCGCGCCACCGGCGCAGGGGCCCAACATGACGCTGATCTGGGGGATGACACCGCTTGCCAGAGAATTGCGATAGAACACCTCACCGAAGGCCTCAAGGCTAAAAACGCCTTCTTGAATTCGCGCCCCACCTCCATCGTTTAAACCAATTACTGGGACCCCGGCCTGCATGGCCATATCCATGATTTTGACGACTTTTCTACCGGCAACTTCGCTAAATGAACCGCCAAGCACGGTAAAATCCTGGGAAAAAACGCAAACCGTGCGGCCATCTATTTTCCCAAAACCGGCGACCAAGCCGTCTCCGTAATAATGTTCTTTGTCAAGGCCAAAATCACTGTGGCGGTGGATCATAAAAGTCCCCAGTTCCTGGAAGGTGCCTTCGTCAATTAACCGGGCGATCCGTTCCCGGGCGGTCAATTTACCTTTGGCGTGCTGGGTGTCTACCCGTGTCTTGCCGCCTCCTTCTGCAGCCTTTTGCCGGTAACCTTTGAGCTCGTCGATCAATACTTTGTGCCCATCCATTTCACCACCGGATGCGGTCATCGAAATCGTCTGCGATGATTTGATCATTCACATCGTTCTCCTGAAAACATGCAAAACATCATTTAATTATCCCATTGTCCATCAGGGCCAGGAAAACCTTCTCCGCTGTAAAGGGAGGGTCGCCCATCCAAACACCGGTAGCATCATGGATCGCATTGGCAATCGCCGGAATGGTTGGCACCATCGCATGTTCACCAATCCCACGCGCTCCAAAAGGACCGTCGTCCTGGGGAACCTCGACGATGAAGGTCTCAATGTTTGAAGGTGCATCTGCGCTGGTTGCGATACGGTAATCGACGAAACTTGGATTCTGCATCACTCCGTCTTTCAACTGCATAGCTTCGAAGAAGGCTGTGCTCATCCCTTGAACAAAACCGCCTTCCATCTGTGCCCTGACCATATCAGGATTGATGGCTTTGCCGACGTCAAAAGCTGCAACCACCTTGATAATCTCCAGCTTGCCTGACTCCATATCAACCTCGATCTCGACCGCCTGGCAGCCTGTGGTAAAGTGAACCACAGCCCGCTCCCCCTGGCCAGTTTCTTTGTCCAGGCCGGTAACGTAGGTTGGCATGAACTGGCCGCGACCGACTACCGGCCCGCCAATCCAACCGCTGTCATCCGGTTTGGAGATGCCGTAAATCACAATATCATGCAGTGGAATCAATTCTTCCGTCTTGTACGAAATGACGTTCCCTTCGACGATATCCAGGTCGTCTGGGTTTTCTTTCCAGGCTTCGGCGACCATGTCCACAATTTGTTTCCGGGCGTCCAGGGCAGCTTTCCTGACGGCATTGCCCATACTCCAGGTGAGCCGGCTGGCAACCGTCTGCCATTCGTACGGGCTGTATTTGGTATCGATCGGCGTTGCTATCCTGACAAATTCGAAGGGGACGCCCAACGAGCCAGCCGCAATTTGGGCCATCACCGTGAAGGTGCCCTGCCCAAGCTCCTGTCCACCAATTCCTAAGCCGACCGATGCATCTTCATTCAGGCGCACCCAGGCGCTCGAGCCGGCATTGGGGGGCATCGCCGGGGCTTTCCACATCAATGAAAGGCCCTTCCCGCGCAGCTTATGAGGACCGCTTGGCGTTGATTTCCTCCCCCAATCGATAGCCTTTGCAGCCTTTTCAAGGCATTCGGGTAAGCCGGTCGGGTGCATCTTCATCCCTGTAACGAGGGTGTCGCCGCCGCGGACACAGTTCTTCCGCCTAAATTCGACCGGGTCGATCCCGGCCTTAAGTGCCAGCTCTTCGATACACTGCTCTAAACCAGCATGCATTTCCGGCATGCCAAATCCGCGCATTGGGCCGCCTACCGGGTGGTTGGTATAAATACAGTAGCTGTCGGTATTGACGTTAGGCACATCGTAAGGTCCGGTGCTGCTGTAACCCGAAGCGCGGGTGATATTCACTCCATATTCGGTATATGCACCTGCATCCCAATAATATTTTGTTTCCATGACCAGCAGGTTGCCATCCTGATCACAACCCATTTTGAAATGTGCGACCAATCCCTGGCGGACAAAGGCCGTGTAGAATTCTTCTTCTCGGGTCAGGCGCAGCTTGACCGGACGCCCCTTAACCCGAGTAGCCAAACCGATTGCCAGTGCTTCCATCGAAACCCCGGCTTTCGAACCAAATCCACCTCCGACGTAAGGCGCGATGACCTGTACCTTCCCCGGAGAAATTCCTAGCGCAGTAGCGATCAGGCTGCGTTGGGCGAATGGGGACTGCGAGCTTCCCCAGAGGGTCAGGTTATCGGCTTCATCCATTTTGGCAACGACAATGTGAGGCTCGATCGGAACGTGTTGGATGTGGGGGATATGGAATTTCTTCTCGATCCTGGTCGTGCATTTAGACCAGGCGCTATCGGGGTCGCCCTTGCGGATTTTGAAGTGATTGCTGATGTTCGTGCCTGGTTTTGGAAAAATAAAATTGGCAACTTTATAGTTACCTAGATCCGGATGGATCAAAGGAGCCTCCGGACTGGCACCGAATTCCGGATCGAGCACCGGCTGCAGAACCTCGTATTCGACCTCAATCAATTCGATAGCGTTGTCGGCTACCTCTTCACTGATCGCAGCTACACCCACGACCGGGTCGCCGACGTAGCGCGCCCGCTCTCGTGCAAAAATTCCACGATCGTGCAAATACAGACCGGTAAGACCGGGGAAATCGTCGCCGGTGACGATAGCCTTGACACCAGGAAGCGCTTGAGCTTTGCTCATGTTAATATTCTTGATAAGGGCGTGCGGATGAGGACTGCGCAAGATACGCGGCGTAGAGCAATCCTGGTCCAAACTGAAAATCATCGGCAAATGTAGCCGAGCCAGTTACCTTTTCACGCGCTTCAATTCGAGTAACGCTTTCACCAACTGGTTTACGCACAAGGGCAATTGAATCATTGTCAGGCATATTTTCCTCCAATCCTTAAGAAGCGATCACTTTGCTGGGTTGGGCAGCCTTCCTAACGGCTTCGACAATCCGAACGTACCCCGTACAACGACATAGATTGCCTACCAGGGCGTCTCGGATTTCTCCCTCTGTCGGTTCGGGATTGCGATCCAATAGAGCGCGAGCTGATATTAAAACGCCCGGTGTGCAAAACCCACACTGGACGCCGCCTTCATCGATCATGGTTTCCTGGATCGGGTCAAGCCTTCCATCCTGAGCCAATCCCTCGACAGTGATCACTCGAGCTTTGTTGCACTCAACTGCCAGCACCATACAACTGTTGACAGGTTCGCCATTCAATAAAACCGTGCAGGCTCCACATTCACCGGCGGAACAGCCGTTTTTAGTCCCGGTCAGTCCTAGTTTTTCTCGCAGCATTTGCAGTAAAGTCATATTGGACGGGACATCGACCTGTTCTTCCGTTCCATTTACGTTCAATGTGATCCTATGGTATGCCATGTTGACCTCCTATAATGTCCCGATTTGATTTAAGATACTTGGTGACAGCCTGGGCGGTCATGTTCCGCACCATATATTTGCGATAGCGAGCACTACTGCGCACGTCATCAATCGGCGTGCAGGCATCCATCGCAGCCTGGGCTGCATCTTTGATCGTTGCGGGAGAGATGGCCTGTTGGTTCAACATTTTTTCAGCCGCACCAGCTACCAGGGGAACCGGAGCCACAGACGCTAGAACGATTTTGATGTTTGTGCCAGATGGCTGGGAAGTGTCCGGATAGCCAAAGGCTGTAACACCCACAATTGCCAGGTCACCGACGGCGTTCCGACCTACCTTAATATAATTTCCGGCACAGTGATCAGGGGGCAACGGAATTGAAATCGAGGTAACGATATCGCCAGGTTCAAGGACGGTCTTCCCCGGCCCTATAAAAAAGTTTTTCAACGATAATTTACGGCTGCCATGCAAGTTGAATACATTTAGAACACCATCCAACACCATGCAAGCTCCGATAGTATCGCCTGCCGGAGAGGCATTGCAGATGTTCCCGACAATCGTTGCTCGCGTGCGTAATTGGTAGCTGGCAACAGTGTGAGCCGCTTCAGCTAACAAGGGGTAGAATTCGTTAACGGCCTGAGAGCTTATCACCCGGTTCATATTGACGGCAGCGCCGATCTTCAACCCATCCTGGGGATCAAAGACGATGTCATTGGTGCCATCCAAACCTTTGACATCTACCAGATACCTGGTTTTCCAGATACCATCGCGCATGCGAACGAAGGTATCGGTACCGCCCAGGAATGGTCTTGCATCGCCCGGATGCTCTACCAGAAATTGGCTGGCTTCAGCCAGCGAGGACGGTTTGACGTATTCAAACTCGGGAAGACCTGGATGTGGATTGATCATGCTGGTTACCTTTCTTGAGATGTGATCTGGTCAGTCATTACTACCAAAGTATCAAATCCTCCAGTAATGAAACAATATCAAACCCATTTCAATTTAAGCCTATCGGTCCCCCGGCTCATTATTAACTTTATTTTAATTGTCAGGCAACTGAATGATAACATAATTTAAATTGTCTTACAAGTGAAGAACTAACCGCCGACAATGACTGAAAGTAATGTAAGCAAGTCGCCTTCTTTCAGTCGCAGATCTAATGAATCCGGTAAGACCATTTCTGCACCATTCAAAATGAACACGTTTGAATTCAACAACTCATCGCCATCTGCGGACAAGATAATATTATTCAATCCAGGATAACTTGATCTGATACCCCTGATCACATCTTTGATCGTAGCATTTTTGCCAAGAACCAATGTCATCTGACTCGTTTGGCTAATAGATTTGGCGATGCCCGTGAACTCGACGATGACCTGCACTTATAAGCCTCTTTTTTGTTGAATATTGAAAAAATATTTTGCTATTGACATGGTTACCTTTTACAGGGATAATGGCAAAAGTCCAATTTAGAGAAGTAGGTGAATATCAATGGATACCGGCACAATTGTAGTAATCGTGGTTATTGCAATCTTTTACGGGCGTGTTATCTTGCTGCAGAGGGGTAAATCAAAACAGGCAAAATTATTAGCCGGAAAGTCTCGCCGGGCTCTAAAGAAAGCTGCTGCCAAGGGGAACATCAATACAACGGTGCCAAAACAAGGTATCCAGGTTGTTAGTTGGTATCTCGTCTTCGCATCGATTGCGATCATCCTGGGGGGGTTTGTGCTTCGAACGAGCGCAATATCGTTCAAAGATTGGTGGTGGGTGATCATGTCAGTTGGGATCGCAATGCTGGGCATGAGTATCTATTAATCGATCATGAAGCTTTTTTATTTTTCGATTGTCGCCTGACGAACGATCCAAAATCATTAGGGGTTTTCTCAAGCAAACAGGTCAATACCGTCGGATTTCCATAGAATCCAAAATGCTCGTAATATTCAAACATCTTCAATAATGTCGTTATCTGGTAATCACCGATCCCCGCAGCCTGGGCGCGTGACTTCCACACCTCACGATGAAGAGCGTCTGCCCGGATTGGGATTGTCAGGACCTGGGATAAGATAGTGGCGACCTCATCCTGTGTAAGGACATCAGGCCCTGCCAGTTCGTATATCGCACCTTCGTGTCCGGCACGGGTCAGAACAACCGCAGCCGCCTTACCAACATTCTCAAGATCGACCATTCCCAGCCGGGTTTGAGTTGCGTAGGGCACAGAATACACTCCCTGCTTAAGCAGTGTGTCCCACTGAACCAGGATATTTTGCATGTACACTTCTGGTTGGAGGATAGTGAACGCTATACCACTGGCAAAGATCAATTCCTCAACCCGCATCTTTTGCCAATGGTGTGGCATGGCCTCAATCTGTGGATGGAGCACTGAATGATACACGAAGCGTTCGATGCCAGCAGAACCGGCCGCTTTCAGCATTTCCTCAGCAATCGCAAATTCCTCGGGATGGACATTGGGTGGGATGTGATAGACGACCCTGACCCCCCTGAAAGCTTTCCCTAATATTTCTGGTGATCGTACGTCACCAATGACCACCTCATCGACGCCTATCTCAAACATTGATTGGGTTTGCTCTGGTCTCCTAACCAATGCTCTGATAGGCATGGGATTCTGGCTGGATCCAATCAGCCGCAAGGCTTTAATCACAGCTCGACCGGTCTTGCCAGCGGCACCTGTAATCAGGATCATATTTTCTTCATTTTTCTTTTTCCCAGGATTCCAGCATCTCATCGATGCTGGAATCCTGAAGATATTGAATATTGCGTGAAGTCTTCCGCTAAGCAGATAAAAAATGCTTATCCGAAGGAAACTGCTTCGCGTTCGGAAGACGGTTTGAAGATAACAAAGATCAGGTTGAGCAGGATGCCCAGCACGGCGCCCGAAGCGATAGCCGGGAGACCGTAGGGGAACACATCGCCCAGGGGTGGGAAGGGCAAGAAACCACCGGCGAAGCCGATGTTTCCGCCGATGCCAACGATCAAAATGACAGCGCCGATAGCGAGTTGGCGAGGATCGTACAGGTTCACTTTTTCAGACATCATCAGCGCAATACCTTGCATACCAATGACGCCGAACAGGTAGATCATCAAACCACCAACGACAGCGGTAGGCAGGCCATTGACGATATCTTTGATAGGTCCGATGAAGCCGAGCAATATGGCGATTACACCAGCGGTCAGCAGGGATGGGCCCGAGTAGTTGCGGGTGATGACCATCAGTGAGTTGTTTTCGCCGTAGTTGGTGCCAGCAGTTGAACCGAAGATGCCATTGATCATGTCATCAAAACCATCCAGCATCAGGTTCAAACCGATGTACTGGCTCAGGCCATAAGTCTCACGACCTTGTTCATCCGCCAGGTGATCGACGTACAGGCTGATCTGATACAGGTGAGCGGTGGATTCTGGGATCGTGGCAATCGCCATCACACCCACCCCGAAGATCACGGTAAGTGTTGCTGGATCATTGAAAACCGGGAAGGTCAGATGAGGCGTAACGAACAATCCGGAGATGAAGATCTGGTCCAACGGTTTCACCAACCCAAAGGGGATGGCGATAAGGTAGCCAAAGACCGCCGCAAAGAGGATGGGCAGCATCCCGATAAAGCCCTTATTCTGCAGGTATACCGAGAACAAAATGGCTGCGACCATCGTCAGCATGGCGACAGCCCACCAACTCAGAATACCCTGGGGAGCTGAGGCAGCATTGTATCCGCTTGCCTGTGAAAGTGCTGAAGCGCCAAGGCCGATCCCGATGCTGCAAGCGACCGAGCCAGTGACGACCGGGGGTAAGACCACATCGACTGCTTTCTTGCCACCGGCAAGCCGGATTAACAAACCAACGAGGACGTTGATCAGACCCGTTGCCAGGAATCCAGCTTGAACGACGGACAAAAGATGGTCGCTCACGGGAACGCCAAAGGTCGGTTTTGTAATAGCTGTTACAGCTGCGATATAGCTGAAGCTCGATCCATAATAGAGAGGAATAAATTTGCCCATCGCGAACTTCGAGCCCAGTAGCGCTGCGATTGTGCCCAGGCCGGTAATCGTCAATACGGTCTCGACATGGAACCCCATGAGCAGAGCACATAAAACGGTTGCCGGGAACATGGTCAGAACGTGTTGGAAGCCCAACAAAATCATTCTTCCCACAGGCGGCCTATCATTTGGCAGATAACCAAGTATTGCATTAGGCGATGTAGTTGCCATGTAAGTCTTCCTTCCTTTCTTATAATAGGAGTTTGTATATAAGCGGAATCTTGTGGCTCACAAATTTGGGGCGGGCCCCTGGTTTCTTCTTCTGAAACCATTCAACTTTAAATAGCGCCCTGGTCACCTCCTTTTGTACTTAACGGCCAGAAATTCTACCAGCCTGGGTGTCGATATTAGATGCTGGTGCAATAAAAAAAGATTATCCACCGCATTTTGATAAAAGGAATGCTGCTAGTAAGAACACCAGAGCAACCGGAACGATGTACAAAACCATCCTGACTTCAGCAACCTGGAGGATGTTTTTACCCATATCCTTCGCTACTGCCGATGCAAACTGCGCCTCGGTGGGGGCTTTAAAATCAACGTCTTGCCCGGCTTTTTTAGCCATCCTGGCAGCCAGTGCAGAATCGAGGGCTTCGAAACCCTGGCGAACCATACTTTTGCTGACGCTGTCGATCAATCTCTGACCGACACTGGCCAATTTGCCGCCAATTTGCATCTCGCCCGAATATTTGAGCAGTGTCTTGTTATCAGACTGCTCGAATAGCTCAACATCCCCAAATCCCTTCGCATACCCAGGAGCACCTTTACCTTCTACCGTTAAAGTGCAGCTCTGAGGTGGGACTTCGTTCGTAACCTGCAAACGGCCCGAGAACGATCCGGATACCGGCCCAATCCTGACGTTGATAGTGCCTTCATAGCAATTCTCATCTATTTTGGTCAGGCTCTGAGTCCCCGGCAGGCATGTTGCCAGTACATCTGGGTCCCTTACGAGCTCCCAGACTTCGCTTCGTGGGCCGTTGAACGTGTAGTCACCTTCGAGTTTCATTTTATTTACATCCTCCTAATGATGTATTTAAACCATTTAATCCGGTCTTAATATTATACTCATTTGTTTTTAATTGCATAGGTTAATTCAAACAACCGGTTTGGACTCAGGGGAGCTTCCATGATCTCCAATTTGTAATCTATCAAAGCGTTTTCGACTGCCTGGACGAATGCAGATGGGGTTGGAATGGCTCCAGCTTCCCCTACCCCCTTGATCCCGAGGGTGTTCAGTGGAGAAGGGGTTGAGAGATGGACCAGCTCGATCGGTGGCATATCCAACGCGCTGCGGCAGCAGGTAATCCATGAAGGTTCCATTCAACAAGGTGCCATTCTCGTCGACCACTAACTTTTCATAGAAGGAATTGCCAATTCCTAACGAGATACCGCCATGGATCTGGCCGTCGAGTATGAGGGGATTGATAACCGTACCGCAATCGTGCACGAAAACCATTCGTTTGATCTCTACCATCATCGTGATGGGGTTGACTTCAACAATCATCGCGACTGTGCCAGCCCCGGTAGCGCCGTAGGGCGGTCCGTAATAAGCCGTCGATTCCAGGCCGGGTTCTGTCCCGGGTTCGACCGCTCCCCGCGTTGGATTGGCCTTCATAGCTAATTCCTTCAGGCTGACAGATTTTGAGGGAATATCAGCTATGCGCACTTCGCCGGCGACAAGCTCCAATTCTTCTTCAGGCGCATCCAGCATTTTACTCGCCAGTCTCAAAATTTTAGCCCGTACATTTAAAGCTGCTGCATGAACAGCGCTTCCAGCTACCGTTGCGCCTCGACTGGCAAAAGTGCCGGCGCCCCAGTGGAACTCGTTCGTATCTCCTGTCACCACATGGACGTCGTGGACGCTCACACCCAGTTGGTCGGCAGCGATCTGAGCAAAGGAAGTGTAATGCCCCTGCCCCTGCGTGCCCACGCCGGTCGCCAGGCTTACTTTGCCACTCGCCTCAACAGTTACGCGGGCGCCCTCATATGGGCCTACCCCGGTGCCTTCGGTGAACATGACCACTCCGATACCGATCAGCTTACCTTGCGCTCTTAGCTTCGGCTGTTCAACCTTCACGAAGTGATCATAATCAATCTTCTCTAAGGCTTTATCCAGTGTCGCCGGGTAATTACCGCTGTCCAGGATATTCTTGACGAAGTCCTGCCCGATAATGCCCGTTGTATAAGGAAACTCACTCGGTTGGATCAGGTTGCGCCGCCGGATTTCGGTCACATCGATTCCCAGTTTTTTCGCTGCCAGGTCTAGCAAGCGTTCCATGACAAATACACCGTACGTACGTCCGGCACCGCGCACCGGTGTAACCATCGTGCGGTTGGTAAAGCACACCCTGAATTCAGAGTAATAATTGGCGATCTTGTATGGGCCTAGGGTGTGGGTCTGGGTATTGAGCGGAACGGTCAGTGCATACGAGTTGAAAGCGCCCGTGTCGTGGATGAAAACGTCTTTAATGCCGAGGATGTGCCCATCTTTGGTCAACGCCATTTCGGCATTGTGGATCTGCTGGCGTTCTTGAGTGGTCCCGATGAAATTTTCTTGCCGGTCCTCGATCCATTTCACCGGTCTGTTCAATTTCAAGGTAGCAAAGGTCAGCAGCAGCTCTTCTGGCTGGTAAACCATGATCTTCGGGCCAAACCCGCCGCCAACGAAAGGTGCGATGACCCGCACCTGATGTTCAGCCAGGCCAAACCGGTCGACCAGGGAATTTCGCAAGACGATTGGCGCCTGGGTGGTGGCCCAAAACGTCAAGAGCTGCTCTTTTGCATCCCAACGGGCCACGTAACCTCGATTTTCCAGGGCTCCGGCCACCCCGCGGTCGATCTCCAGGCGAGCTTTGACCACCAGGTCGGCTTTCGACTTAGCTTCTTCGTAATTGCCATTTTCTTGTTTGATGTGGGATGCCAGGTTAGTGCCCAACTCTTCGTGGATGATAGGCGCACCTGGCTCAAGCGCTTTTTCAAGGTCGACGACTGCCTCAAGAGGGTCCAAGTCGACGTATATATCAGGGAGCGCATCCTCAGCCGCATAACGCGATTCAGCAATCACAACGGCTATCGGTTCGCCCTGGTGGTGGACCTTGCCTTTTGCCAGGGGTACCTGAGTGGCTTTGTTGAATACCGCTCCTGGAATGGACGTCGGTGCAGGCACCAGTAATGGGCCTGGCATCCAGTATTCTCCCATATCGTCTGCTGTATACACTGCAACCACACCAGCACGACCACGTGCAGCCGTTACATCGATGCTCTTAATACGAGCATGGGGGTAATCGCTGCGCAGGAAGGCAGCATGCAGCATTCCAGGTAAATCAACATCATCCACAAAAAGCGCCTGACCAGTCAGCAGCCGAGGGTCCTCGTTTCTCTTAATTCGTTGACCAACATTTTTTGTTGTCACGTTATCTCCTCGTCTTATTGAAAAAATTCATAAACGCTGTGCTGCCATCTTTTCAGATGCTAGCTTCACTGCATTGATGATGTGTTGGTACCCGGTGCAGCGGCACAAATTGCCGTCGATCGCTTCGCGGATTTCTGCTTCCGTAGGTTGGCGGTGCTGCTCAAGAAAAGGTACGAGGGTCATCAGCATACCAGGCGTGCAATACCCACATTGGGCACCATGGGCTTCCCAGAAGGCTTCCTGAAGCGGATGGAGGTGATCGACCGTTCCCAACCCCTCAACCGTTCGAACTTCGTGCCCGTTAGCCTGAACTGCAAAAATCAGGCACGAACGTACCGGTTCACCATCGAATAGTACGGTGCAGGTGCCGCACACCCCATGTTCGCATCCGACGTGGGTGCCGGTCAATCCCAGTTCATGGCGGATGAAATCACTTAACAGCATGCCGCGCTTCCACCGCTCTCTCGTAATGGGTCCCGTTCACGGTAACACTAACGTTAACAAATTCGCTCATATTAACCTCCTCTTTGCCCGGCACGTTCGAAAGCTTCATGCAAAGCCTGGGCGACCAGCTCACGCGCGAGATAGCGCCGGAATTCAACAGAGCAATGGATATCGCCGCCAGGATCGATATCACGGGATGATGCAGCTTCAGCCGCTGCCCGGATAATACTCACCTGAGGCTCTTTACCGACCAGCATTTTCGAGCCTTCCTTAGCCAGCACGGGAGTCTCACCAACGCTCAACAAGACGATGCGGGCATCGCTGCAGCGTTTTCTTCTATCCAGGGCGACATATACCACCACGCCAACCAGCGCTTGTGCACCACCCTGGCGAGCCATCTGCTTATAACTCGTACCGCTGTGGGGGTCGGATGGTGGTAAGGCAACCTCGACCAACAATTCTTCAGGGTTGAGAATTGTCGTGAAAGGCCCCACGAAAAATTCTTCTGCCTGGACCCACCGGTCGGAATTCTTACTGCGGATATGGCAGCGCCCGTTCAATGCCAGCACGACCGCCGGCATCTGTCCTGTCGGATCTGCGTGAGCGATGGCTCCACCAAAAGTTCCCCGATTCCGGATTTGAGGATGGCCGACAAAGTGGAAAGCTTCAACAACGACTGGGAAATGCTGGGCAACGTAAGCATCCCGTTCTACCAGGTTGTCCCGCGCCATGGCACCGATGACAACCCCGCCATCTTCGGCAGGTTTGATATACGATAGCTCAGTAATTTGATTGAGATCTACAAGGGCTTCAGGCTGCGCCAGGCGGAAGTTCATGGATGGTACCAGGCTCTGACCGCCTGCCAATACTTTGCAGCCATATCCCATTTCATCCAACATGGTTAAGGCTTCATCGATGCTGGTAGGAGAGTAATATTTAAAATCTGCAGGTTTCATTTAGGCATAACCTCCCGGTTACGGAGACAAAAACGGAAATAACCGATGAAATATTGACTCGACAAGGTTATTCGCCCTCTTTGAAGGCAATAAACCGGCCCCACATCGATTCAGTTTCCATAGCTTTTTGGAGGAAACATCCGATAAAATAGCGCCCACTTTTCGCAGTTAACATGTCGCCAGCCAGGTTTTCGGCATGGACGATCCGCTTTGGGAAGAGGTTGAAGTGCATGTCCTGGTAATATTTATCAAGCGGGTACATCTCATCCCAATCCTTGCCAAAGTCACGAATCAATTTTGCATTGGCTTCGGCGAAAGTTTTCGGGTGCCAAATTCGCATGATCGTATTCATTGGGTGATCCGCGCTGACCGCATCTACGCCGATCCACTTGATTTCCATCTCAGTAGCCCACTTGGAAAAGTCCGGTGATGGCCCGGGATGCTTAACCATGTAGCGGAATTCATCCGATTCTGGGCTGTTCCACCCAAACCTGTTCCAGCCGGTCTTAATGATCAAAATATCGCCTTTATGGATGTCGACTACGTCACAAATCATCTTAGGTGTGTAAACGCTCGAATCGCTTACCAGCTCAGATATATCGGCAATAACGCCGGGACCAACCCATTCCTCCAACGGAACCTGTCCGATTGTCCGCCCGGCTGGATAGAAATGCTTTTCGCCATCCATATGGGTGCCCAGGTGTATGCTGGCGTTACAGATCGAACCATTACGGCCCATCCCAAAATATTGTCCACCGACCCGCTTGGTATATGTCACCGTCAAAGGGATGTAGTTAAGCCATTGAGGTGTCTGCACGCTGAAAGGAACGGTGAGATCGAGCATTTCGGCCGCATCCATCTCTTTGTAGAAATCATCTTCGCCCATTCCATCTGGAGCTTGCAGCGCAACTACCCGCGCCCAGGCAGCCTCGACCTCTTTGAATGGGATCGGTTGGACAGTGATCCAGGCGCGCTGGTTGTTCAATTTTTCAATATCACCGACGATAGCTTCCACAAACAACAAGTGAGCCTTCGGCATGGTGGTGTGAGTTAGAGTATAGTATTCACCTTGTGGGAAAAATTCATCCCATTTTTTGCCATAATCGCGTTCCAGTTTTGCTTCAGCCCTAACGAAATGGTTCTCATGCATCCGCCGGATTGGCGTGTTCATGGGGTGTTCGGCGCAGCCGCAGTCGACACCGATCCATTTCAATTTCATGTCGAGTGCCCATTGATAAAATTCCATAGATGGACCTGGATGGCGGACGTAGAACCCGAACTCTTTCGATTCGACCCCACCCTGGGCATCGTTTGAAAAAACATCGGGCTGGTCCCACGAATAATGGTGGTAACCCGTATTGACGATCAGAATATCGCCGGGTTTTACTGTCACTTTCTTCATGATCATTTCAGGCGTATAGACACTGTAATCGGAGACCAGGTCAGAGATATCAGCTACTACTCCAGGACCACTCAGTTCTTTCAGGGGGATGTCGGCGATTGCTCGCCCACCGGAATTGAAAGCTGTTTCGCCGACCAGATGTGTGCCAACCGTATTACTCCAGTTAAGGATCTGGCCATTTGCTCCCTGTCCGCCGCCGTAAGCGCCGGTAAGTCGTTTGAAGAAATGGACTTCTAATGATTTCTCGCCAGGCCAGGGTGGGGTGAAAATCGAGCAACCCTGGGTCAGGTCAAACATTTTTACAGAAGACATCATTTCAATAAATTCTTTTCGATCCATCATTTCCTCCTGAAGGTTTAAAAACCGTACTTATCTGCAAAGGCAACCAACGCATCCTCAAAAATATTCATCGGCGGCGACACAACCCCGGCGCCAACCTGACCAATCCCAGGATCACGATGGGCAACCCCGGTGTTGACCCGCGGCAGCATCCCTTTTTCGATCACTTTACGGATATCAATCCCGGTGGGGGTGCCACGGAAATCGAGCTGGGGAATGGTGAAATATTTATGCTCGGCGTATGTGATCTCGTACATATCCAGGGTGGTATTGATTGCGTCCTGGGGCGTTCCGCTGATGAATTTAACGATGGCAGGCGCACCAGCCATAGCAAACCCACCAATCCCGGCGGTTTCGGTGATGGTGCTGTCGCCAATATCAGGGTTGGCGTCTTTTTCGGTAAATCCAGGGAAGTAGAGAGCCTTTACCATTCCAGCTGGACCAGTAAACCACTGGTCACCTAACCCGCTCACGCGAATCCCAAAATCCGTCCCATTACGAGCCATGACTGTAACGATTGTGCTCCCTTCGATATTATGACCGGCATCTGCCATGGTCTTGCACCCGGCCATAACCGGATTGAGGATGCTCAAGGCATTATCACCCAGAAATTTAATAATCTCGGCAGCAGTCGCCTTGTCCTTTGCTACCCGCACAATCGATGGCGCCAGGGCCACTGTGTAAAGCAGCGAACAGGCATCCAGACGGTTATGACCATCATCACCCATGTGAAGTGCCTTCGCCAGCATCGTCCTGAGATCGATCCCATCGCAATCCTTAATGGCCGCGTCCAGGACCGGGCCCATGGTGTCATTCATCCATTGAAGTTTGGCAATAACGTCGGGACTGTACGCTCCCATTCGCAGAACTTTTCCGCGGCCTTCGTTGAGGCCTGAATACCCTTTGTTCCCGTGGGTCTTGTTTTCTACAATATAGACCAGCATCGAAGGCGAAATAACCCCAGCCATTGGCCCGGCAGCATCGTGGTCGTGGCAGGGTTCGAAGTCGATTTTTCCCGATTTGATCAGGGCTTCAGCCTCAGTAGCGTCTTTTGCAAGACCCTCAAAGATCAAGGCGCCAAATGCCGCGCCTTTAACCGGACCAGCCATTCGCTCCCATGTAACTGGAGGTCCGGCGTGTAAAAGAAGATTGGGGCGCATTCCTGGAATGACGTCCAGGGCTTTCCCCACTCCGACCAATACCGGACGAGCTTCCATCATCCGTTCAACTGATTTCGTATTGGCTTGTTCAATATCCATTGATTATTTGCCTCCAAAAAAAGCCGTTCGCAATTCAGGCGGTCTAGCCAGATATGCGAACGGCATAAGATTACCGTTTCATACGCTCGAGAATGCCCATAAGCCTCTCGTTTCCGCCTGCCGGCGGCCTCCAATCGACTTGAATGACAGGTACGTTTTGGGCTTTCAGATTTTCGGCAAAAGATTCGAGACCTACGTTGATTGCGGCTAATGGTTCCTGTAGTGTAGCCAAATCGATAGGGACCGCACCGCCGCTCAAAGGACTTTGATCCGATTCCGCTAACGAGCGCAACAGTTGACCAGCATATCGTACGACTGTTTCGTTGCCAATATCCACCCAGGTCTCCGCCGCCTTCAACTGCCGGATTTGGTTTTCAAGGTTCTGTGGGTCTTCATCTGTTCCGGTAACGACTGCCACAACTTCAAGATAGCGACCTGCGCCACGAGCAATTCCCTTTGCTTTGACAATCGCAGGAGCCAGCTCACTGGCAGGGTCAGGATGCGAACCGTAGCCCAAAACGACGTCGAGCATAATAACTGCAACCTGGGGATCGTTCGCCTCCTCGAGCAGCCTGCGGATCCTTAGTTCATTGTCCATCATCGGATGTAATCGACCGACGGTGAACTCGTCTTCACCAAGATCGATAATGGTATGTTCCTGGCTGACCAGTGAGTTCGGGATCTTATTTTCTTTGATTAATGGCGCATTGGCGTATACCCTGGGTAAATAGGCCTGAAGAATATATTGGGCCTCGTATGCCAGGGTTCCTCCTGAAAATAATCCTCGCAGATAGCGTTGTCCTGGAGCAAACGGGCCGGGTTTCGCCACTGGTAAATCCACCTGAGTATGCGCTGATGCTAATTCAACCGCAATTTGAGCTGCTTCATCCAGGCTGCCAGCAAAATATAGGTTGTCCATCCGGTGAGTTGCAGGTGGCCGGCCAACGAAGACGACCACAACAGGCTTGCTGGTGCAGCGCGCAATATTCAAAACCTCATCGGCAACTCGCGGTGCTGGGGGTTTTGAAACAAGCACAATAATTTTTGTATCAGGATCACGGCTGAGGACGTCAATCCCTTGCTTGAATGTAATTGCACCCACTTTATCGGATAGATCACGTCCGCCTGTGCCAATCCCATAAGTCATACCGCCACCTAATTGGTGAATGTGTGAGGAAACCTGCTGTAGCCCGGTGCCTGCCGCTGCAACTACGCCGATTGATCCCAGACGGACTTTGTTGGCAAAGCCCAAACCGATACCTTTCACAATCGCCGTTCCACAATCAGGACCCATCACGAGCAGGCCTTTGCTGGCAGCCGATTGTTTTAAAGAAATTTCATCATCCACCGATACGTTGTCACTGAAGAGGAATACATGTTTTCCTGACCGCAGCGCCTGGCGTGCAACCCCGGCTGCATACCGCCCTGCGACTGAAATTAACACCCAATGAGCATTAGAGAGCATCTGGTCAGCGGTTTCAATGCTTTGCGGTCTATATTCCTGTTCGATAATGGTTTTCTTGGCCGTTAGGAGTTCATCCACTTTTGCCAGGGCCTGGCTTGCTTCATCATCCGCCTCTGCCCTGACCACGATCACCAGGTCGTCTGGCTTGGCCGCTTCGACTTCTGCCGATACCAGGCCAATGTGAGCCAACAACTCTTTATTAGCGTCTGTCCCCATAATGACACCGGCGTCTTGTACGCCAGGTAGGGTTGCCAGCGACCGCTGTAACTGCATCAAGAATGCGGAATCGTAATATGAGCCAGCCCTGATTTCTGCTTTGATAACTGCCATTTCATCTCCTTGGTTGCGACTAATAGCGCCAAGAGCATTCTGGTTTACACCTTGATGCATCGAGGCCGATAATCAACAATCTCGAATCGATAGCTGACGATACAAAATTAATTATCCGAGAAAAAGTCTAATCTCCGGATAACAATCATCAACCGCCAATTAAGCGCGATTTTTCTTGGATGAAAACTGGTGAGCAAATCTGGTGTCAAGTTCAAGAGGAGAAATCCCTACAATCGTAGACGTAACCTGACAGCGTGCTATCAAAGATAACTTTAAAAAGGGAAGCGACTTTTTGTTATTGTAAATGGTATTTATCTATGAGACAAAATTAGTATAGCACTAGTCTTTTTAAGTGTCAACATATCTTGTCAGACAAAGTATTGTCCTTTCTCGCGAAAATTACGGATGGGAATATTTCCGGTCAAGTTTTGCCAACCATTGTCAGACATAATAGCTGGTATCCCCAGCAATTTATTGATAAAATGAAGGTACCTGAGTTCAACCTTACCAATCACAATTTTTTCAAGTCCTGTTTTCCCTTTCAAAACCCCAAAGGAGATTTCAACTATGAAACTTGATCTACCGGAAAAAGTATCTTACGAACAATTTACGGTCGACGTTCATGAGATCGAGCCAATGCTGCAGGGACCTGCAATGGCGTTGAAACCCTGGCCAGAAGCGATGATCACCCTCCGAGATGGGCGAATTTTATATATTCGCCAGGCAAAATTGGAAGAAGTCCCAGAAATGTTGGGGTATTTGGAAAAAGTCATGAAAATTGAACGAGACTTTTATGACATCGTCGGCGTCCGTGTTTATGCAGAAATCCTCGGCTGGTACCGCAAACGCCTCAAAGATCCTTTCACCCTGGTTGGTTTGATCGATGGCGAGTGGGTAGGCTTAGCTAATGGTCGGGTCATGAACAAAGACATCGCTATCAGCTTGCATACCATGGTCTTCTCCCGGCGTGGGCGGGTCGGTTATGCCATGTATTATGCCAAGACCTATTACGCTCTCGAAACCCTGGGATGCAACGAATGGTGGTCTACATTCGAGAGCTATAATGGCTGGCGGATGGCGGGTCTCGAGATGGCTCAACCGACTAAACCCTGGCCCGAATACCAGCATGAATTGGGTGGCGCCCGCATCTATTACGTTACCAAAGATTATTGGGATGCATCCGTTAAAAACTTCTCCTCCCAGATGATTGGAAGCGATCTGGTTTTCGATGTTCCGGACGAAATTCGCAAAGCCAACGAAAACTTCCACGCTCCGGCGAAAGTCGATTTATAACCACACAAACCTGTCTGAACCAAGTTAATTAACTGACTTACCAGTTAACTCCAAGTGGATTCATATCGAAATGATCATGGATCCACTTGTGTTTAACCAAATTATTAACAAAATCCATATAATTAATATGGAGGTAAATATGGTTGAATCAAAAAGTCAGCCTCATGTTTTTTCTTACGAGGCTTTACCGGAATTATTTCATGCAGATCCGCATTCCTTTCTTGCCTACTTACGACGAGACCGTCTCAACTTTTTACGGTTTTGGTGGGATTATGTCGGAAAGAACACAGGGGATAAAAATGCCGTATCTGCCGATGGGCTGGACTTTTCCATTCAGGAAAAGGAAAATGGCGTTATCCTCACAACCATAACCATGCCCGAACCCGTTACTGAAAAAGGGGCATATTTTATTGCAATGATCTTACCGAGAGCAAAGGTTGGACTCTTTATCAGGAAAGAGCTGACCCGAATTTTTACGTTGGAAAATAAACCAAGCTCAGACGGGACTTCTTCGACGACCATCGGCGAAATCACACCACGCTTGAAACATGTAACATTATCAAAAGGACCTGATCCTACCCTGGAAGCGTTCAAGGAATCCGTGAACGACTTAATGGTTTCTTATAAAATATAAGGCTTGATGATGGACGAACTAACAGATTTCAGGTTGGAAAAAGATGACTTCTTTGCCAATTCGGCCCAAAGCCCTTTGACTGCATCGCAAAAAAAGGTTTTTCAAGGATTGAGTTATTTCCCTGAGAACCCGGAACTACGTCTCAAGACGACCCTTATTCCGTTTGAAAAGCAAGATAAGGTACAAATACAAACTACAACCGGCGCTCTGCAGGTATATACCCGGTTGGGCAGGATAAAATTTACAATCGAAGGTCATGATGCTGAGCTGACAATATACAGCGATAAAAACGGATACTTTTTACCTTTTGTGGATGCGCTGGCAGGCTCTGAAACATATGGAGCCGGTCGTTACCTGGAACCAGAATTGATTGGGAAAAACCAATTTCTGGTTGATTTCAATCTGGCGTATAACCCATATTGTGTATACAACGAAGGCTGGTCGTGCCCGGTCACTCCTCGTGAAAACCGAACTACTGTACCCATTCGGGCAGGGGAAAAATTGCCCAACGGTGCCTGGACCCATCTTGATTAAAATTTGATAAAACTCATCAGTGCAATCCTTAACAACCAGCGGTCGCGCCGGCCGATGGTTGTTTAAACGCGTTGAAATTAAAACCCTCTATTTTCAAATCTGCTCTATAATCGTGAATAATCTTTTTGGCCAGGGTTTACAACAAATATAGAGTTCTCAAGACTGAGTCCAAAGCGGAGTAAAAACCTTGCTAAATGTCTATACTTTTAAACGCCTGTTCAATAGCATTCCATTTATGATGGGCATAGTAGAGGTCAGGAAAAACGATCTCTTCCATATTATCGGGAACCACGCGGCTGCAAATTTCTTCGGCTCCACAGTTGAAGGCATTCAGGAGCAGCCTGCCAGAAAATTGGGGATGTCCCAACCAATCATTGAACTATGGATCAAAAACTTACGCATGGCAGGCTTGTCGCAAGAGCCTGCCTTTTTTGAGTATCAAGCATCAACAAATGGCAATTCAAACTGGTTATCCGTGACCGTTTCACCGGTTGATTTACCGGCTAACCTCTCTCAGTACGGTTACGTCATACAAAATACAAGCGAAAACAAACGGACAGAAAAAGTCCAAGAAGCAATCTATCGCATCGCTCAATCGACGATGAAGAGTAAATCCCATTCTGACCTTTACCTGTCCATCCATACGATTCTTCAGGAATTAATGCCTGTCGATAATTTTTACATTGCATTGTTCGATCGGACCCAGGATCTGATCAGTTTCCCTTACTTCGTCGACCAATATGACCCACCGCCCGAACCTCAGAAAAGTGGTCGTGGTCTAACCGAATATATTCTGCGTACAGGAGTCCCACTGTTGGCTTCCAAAGAAGTGTTCCAACAGCTCCAACAGCAAGGTGAGGTGGAGCTGGTGGGCTCAGATTCTCTGGGATGGATTGGCGTCCCTTTGAAAGGCGAGGAGGGCGTTTATGGGGTGATGGTAGCTCAAAGTTATACTGAAGGAATCCAATACTCTCAAAAAGATCTGGAGATATTCGAATTCGTTTCCTCTCAAATCGGTCAGGCGATCGAACGTAAAAGCTCCGAAGAACAGATTTACAAGATGGCGGTGACCAATGCCACTCTTTTTAGTGATTCTCAGAGAAGATTACGGCACACACAGGCCCTGCAGATGGTCGACTTGGCCATATCGAACAACCGCGACCTGAAAACAACCCTCAATATCTTCCTAGACCAGGTCATCACCCAATTAAAAGTGGATGCAGCTTGCGTTTTGCTGCTATCCAAGCCAGATCTCGAACTGGAATTCTCGGCAGGCCAGGGGTTTAAATCTGAAGCTCTCCAATTTACCCGGTTGAAGCTTGGCGAAGGGTATGCCGGTATCGCTGCTAAAGAAGGCATAATTATCGATATCCCCGACTTGCGTGGACGCCATACAGATTTTCTCAGGTCGCCCCATTTTAGTGCTGAAGGATTCGTGACCTATTATGCCATTCCATTAATGGCCAAGGCTCAAAATATCGGGGTTTTGGAGATCTATCAGCGCACCAGTTTTCACCCGGATCCGGAATGGCTGGATTTCGCCCAAACTCTAGCCGGTCAGGCTGCGATCGCAATTGAAAACGCTACTCTCTTTAGCAATCTGGAAAGATCGAATATCGAGCTCACCCAGGCCTACGAGGCCACCATCGAAGGCTGGTCTTTCGCCCTGGACTTGAGAGATAAAGAAACGGAAGGGCATACTCGCCGGGTAACAGCATTATCACTGCGGATTGCCAAAGAATTTGGCTTCAGCGACGATTTTCTGGTACATATCAAGCGCGGGGCATTGTTACACGATATCGGCAAAATGGGTATTCCTGACCAGATTTTGCTCAAGCCAGGTCCATTGACTCCTGAAGAATGGAAAATCATGCGAATGCATCCCGAATATGCCCGCGAAATGCTGGCCCCCATTTCTTACCTGGCGCCCGCACTCGATATACCTTATTGCCATCATGAAAAATGGGATGGAACCGGTTATCCTCGCCAGTTAAAAGGCGAACAAATACCGCTTACTGCCCGGATATTTGCAGTTGTCGATGTCTGGGATGCACTGAGATCTGACCGCCCTTACCGCCCCGGTTGGCCCGAGAATAAGACGCTTGAATACATCCAGGTCCAGGTGGGAAAGCATTTCGATCCCCAAGTTGTGGCTGTTTTCTTGTCCACGTTTCAAAACGAAGCCGTCATTCGTCAGCTTGAGAGTTGACCCTCACAACGGATAGTTACCGTCGCGTTTAACTGTTTGATATAAAGCTAAAAGATTTTCTGCCGGGATGCGCGGCTGAACGTTATGGATGGTATTAAAAATAAAACCGCCTCCCTTGCCAAACGTCTTGAGGCGCTGCCTTACCTCGTCACTCACATCCTGAGGTGTTCCATCCGGCAAGGTATGTTGAGTATCTACCCCACCTCCCCAAAAAGTAATCTGATCACCGAAATCGCGCTTTAGACCTTCGGACCCCATTTGGGCTGCAGAGGTCTGCACTGGATTGAGAATATCAAACCCAGCGGCGATGAAATCCGGAATTAGCGCCCGCACGGAGCCGCAAGAATGGATGAAAGTTTTCCAGGTTGTGTGGCTGTGGATCCAGCCGTTGACGGCTTCATGGAATGGGCGATAAAGGTTTCGGTAAGCTTTTACTGAAATAAAGGGTCCTCTTTGGGTGCCAAAATCCGTTCCGGTGACCATCACGGCGTCAATCCTGTTACCGGTTATCGCAAAGATCTTCTCCAGATTAGCCAGGCCAATTTCACACTGGCGCTCGAACACCCGGTAGACAAAATCACGGCGACTGATCGTGCTCATGTACCATTCATCGATAGCCCTGATTCCTTTGGGATATTTCAACCATGGCGCTGGGACCAAAGCGATATCGCCAAAGGCGGTTCCGCCAAAGTTGGCAAGAATTCCCTTGTCGGTTTCACGATCGACCTGCCCGACCGTTTTCTGGAAATAGTCCAATTCAGCATCCGAAATCGGGCCGAATTCTTCCAGGTTATCTTCAATTTTTAGAGTTTTATCGTCAATCTCGGGCTGGCGCACGATGGTATCGAAATACCATCCGTTTTTCGGCAGGTGACCGCTGGGCGGGGCTGTGGGGTCCCCTTCCGGATACATCAAGATATCGCCATTCGGCTCTGGGATCGTATTGAAGCCAGCCGGAACCAACGTCGGGGTCCCATCAAAAAATGTCCAGGGGCGCCATTCTTCATTCTTAAAGCCAAATAAGGTCTTCTGCGATCCAAGCCCAATGATGTCCACACCCAACGCCTCCATCAGGTCGGGCTTAATCTCACCCAATAACTGGTAAGGTTCAACGATCTTTACCGGGGTACCAGGTTCATCCAACTCCAACGCCTGGCGAAGTTTATAAACTGAACTCACGTGCATACCGGTGACTGCACTTCCCCCTAAATCTAATGGAACCCGGTCGGGCTCTTTATGGTTCAATGCTAACTGGACACGTTGACGCGAGTTCATCTTAACCTCCAGGATTACTACGGGTTATTAACTTGAATTATTCTGGATTGATTTTAATCCGAAATCACGGATTAGACAATCGAGCCTCAATCACGTAGACTGGATTGGGTCCTTCGATTAACCTGCCATTTCTTAAATGCCTGCATGATTAACCAATATGAAGTTAAAAAGACCACCACCAGGAATGTACCCGTATACAATAATTGAACCGACCAGAGTGACGTGTCTGACCCTGAAAATATGCTGTGAGCCAGCGCACCTAAATACCCCACCAGGCTAGCAAAGTGGATTACCCTGAAGGTTTTCATACCGATTCGGCTGCGAACGTAAAATGTAATCGTAACCAATAACATCACATAAAGAGCAATGACACCAACCCCGATCCAGAAGGGTCGATAGGGTGAGATGAACGGAAACAGGATCTGGGGAATGGAGTACGGCATAAAACCATCAAACAAGAGCACGATCATGTGTAAAAACGTGAATCCAATGGCGAATAATGACAGGTATTGGTGAAAGTCGTACGTAAACGTGCGGTGCAATAATTGATCGAAGATCTTGCTTGAAACTGCCAGACCCCAGGCCGTCGATAGCCACAACAGGATGTATGCAACCAGCCCTGAGGCACGGGTGATATACCACATCGTCTGCACCGTGTTAAGCGCGAACAAATTGTTCAAGATGATTTCTGCGGCTTTGCCAAATGGTGAATGGGCGAGCGCCAAGACTAAAACCCCCACTGCAATCCCCATAATTGCCAGCCCCACCCGGATCACCCAAGAGGTAATCCCAGTTTTTGAGCGATCGTCAGGACTGGCTGGCTTTAAACCTTTTTCATCGCTGTCAATCCTCATCCAGGAACTCCTTGCTGTTGTAAGATCCCCAGAGTTTTCCATTCTTGTCAACCGCCACAACTGCGATCTGGTTGCTGCGAGAGATAATCGTCTTTGCCTGGTACGAACCGGCGATTAGCAGCGTTTTTGCAAATGCTTCGGCAATGGTTGCGTGTGGCGCGATCACGGTCACACTCAACCAATCGGTGACGGCTGATTCACCGGTGCGAGGGTCTATCAGGTGGTGTCGTTCCTGCCCACTTTTGGTCCATTTCCGCTTGGCAATCGATGAAGTTGCAGCAGCGTAGCGGCTCCCGATTTTTAAGATTGACAATGTGCGGGTAGGGTTGGTCGGATCTTCCAGGGCGACTTGCCAGAAAGCCTTCCCCTCCGGCTGGCCGATCACGTAGAGATCGCCGCCTGCGCTGACGGCGCAGGCATTGGCATAAAATGCCAGTAAACTTGCAGCCCGCTCCGCAATCCACCCTTTAGCAATACCGCCCAGATCGATCCGCATGCCCGGGGGCAATCTGATCGCCTGGTTATTGCGGTCGAAGCGAACTTCGCGATAATCCATCCGCTGCGGCAGAACCTTGACCGCTGCCGGACTGACTTCGCGGTCCCTGATTTCATCCATCGTCCGGTCGTAGCCGGCATATTCAAGCGCTTCGAGAATCGATGGATCAAACAATCCGTTTGTCTGATCGAAGAAAGAGCGCGATTCAGAAACCATATTGAAGAGATCGCTCGAAGAATGAAACCACGAGCCGGCAGAATTATTCAATCGAGATAGTTCGCTGTTGTCCGAAAAGCGACTAAAGCGCTTCTCGCTGGTCTCAATGAATTCTTGAACCTCTTTAAATCCGATCGAAATCCTTGAATTCTGTCCTTCTGCGGCTAAGAGGATATCAGAATTCATGGCTCTAAAATCATGGTAACGCATCATGATCCACCTGTCCTTATTCTTGGTGTAAATGACTGGGTTGAAGGCAATTGCGGGGCCGGTTGTATCTGCAAAGGCTGCAGCTGAGTTTGCCCGCTCTGCAATTGGTCCAACGATGGCGGAGGGGCAATGGTCGGATATGGAGTTGGGTTCAAAGTTGCAGGTAAACCTAAACCGGAGCCGTTGCCAGATCCAGCAGGGTTAATCGAAAGCGAAAATGGTGCTGGCTTGGGAGCATGTGCCAGGAATACCCAACCTACAAAAAATGCCAGGAAACTGATTATTCCGAACCAGATTCGGATTCCACCTTTGAGTATCTTCATCATTAGTGATCGAATCCTCGTCTATTGATCTGAATTTGCCCATTACTGTTGATCGTTATCAAACCGTAATTTTGCATCTGGTTTAAAAGTGTTTGGACCTGTTGAATTTCAGCCTGGTATTGAGCTAATTGAGTGTTATTCGTATTGAGCTGAGTGACAGCCTGGTTCAAACGCGTCTGGTATTGGGTCAAGGCTGTTTGTAATTGGTTTATCTCATTCTGAGCATTCGCCAGGGTCTGTGCATCCGCTTGTGCCTGGGCTTGAGCTGGGTCTTGACTCGCAGTGCTCTGAGCTGGCGAATTCACCTGGGATCCAGACATTGAGTTCAACATCGGAACCGTATTCGTATTGCTTAGAGCGTTTCCACCAACGACGATCATGGCTGAACCGACTAAACTTGTAATAAGAAGAGCCGCAATAATTGCGGAAAATTGTTTCATCACCTATCTCCCGATATTTGAAACCCCTCGATAACAATAATTACAATAACAATAAATTTGGTTCCAGAAACAGGCCTGGCCTGAACAGGCCCTTTCTGTTTTTTTCTTAACGCTTATAAACCTGTTCCCGAATTATTTCCTCCCGATCCGGGCCGGAAACGACCATTCCCACCATTCCTGTTCATCCCGCCGGAATGGTTTTCGTTCAATTCGCTTTCGCTCATGATCGAGTTGATCTTGGTACCGATCGACGAATAGATCTGATCTGCTTGAGCCTGGGTAATGATGCTGCTTGAGACAGCTGCATCCAATTGTGTTTTAACATCAGCCAACACAGTTGCTTTCACTTTAGCCGGATCAAGGTTGAGAGACGTGGCGACCTGGTTGATTGTCTGACCGGATTGCAAATCGCTAATCAAAGTTTGCTCTGAGATATTCAGGGCTTTTGCAAATTCAGCTGTGCCCAGATTTAGGTTGAGCCCAAACGCATTCCCGAATCCACCTTTTAGGGAAAACCCACTTCCCTTTCCCAGGATGAATGGGAATTTTCCCAGAGATGTAGGACCCTGCTCCATGAAATTACTTAAATCAGCCTTCAGGTTACTTCCTTGAGCCTGCGAAATCATTCCATCACTGACTGCCTTGTCAATCGTATTGTCAACTGCAGTAGTGAAGGCGTATTTTAATTTTGAAACATCTACGTTGAGTTGTTGGGCAAATGAATTCCAAAAGAAGTCCCAATACTGCTGAGCGTTATTAGCCACTGTGCTGTTTCCAGGTGCCCGAGGTGTAGACGGGGTTTGGGTAGGCGCTTGGGCAAGCACATTCTGTATTGGCGAGATTACGGCAGTAACGATTACTACGCCAGCACCAATTATGAGTATACCCATCACGACGAGAGTAGTCTTGAGAAGTCTATTCATAAAAGGGATCCTTTCCAAAGTAAAATCGATAAATACTCGAGATCTGGTTATTTTTCAGGCCCAAGTTTCCCCGGGCCTGAAAAGATTATATTTATTCAATATGACTCTTGAATGAAATCGTCGTAATATTATTATTTCAACGATTTTATGGATTGGGCAAAGTACCCAAGGTTACCTGAACAGATTGTTCCTTTCCATTTCGTAAAACACTCAGCGTGATCGTGTCTCCAGGTTTAGTATTCAAGAACAGGTAAGCGCCCAAATCTTCGAAAGAATTGATGGTGTGCCCATCGATCGAAGTAATGATATCTCCACCAACGGGTTCTTGTAAGCCATTGATGGTTGCCGTCCCATTGCTGGGTTGAACTCCCCCACTAGCTGCCGGTCCACCAGCGGTAATGTCGATGACTAAAGCACCTCGTTGAGTAGCAGGCAGGTTCATCGCCGCTGCCAGGTCAGGATCCATCGATACTCCTGAGATCCCTAACCAGGGATGAGGGTAAGAACCGTTCGAGATGAGGGATGGCACAACCTTCTGGACAATACGCGAAGGGATGACGAAACCGATTCCAGCATTGGAATTCGTGTTCGATTCAATCGCTGCGGTTACGCCAATGACTTCTCCTTGCAGGTTAAGCAGGACTCCACCGGAGTTTCCTGGATTAATCGCTGCGTCAGTCTGAATGATGTCGGGAATATTGTAAGTGCCGCTGGTCGAGGAAGCATTTGGGCTGCTGGATTGTACCGGCAGGGACCGGGAAAGGCCGCTGATAATGCCTTGCGACATGGAGCCTGTCAAACCGAATGGATTACCGATAGCGACAGCTATTTGACCAACTTGAACCTGAGTTGAATCTCCCACTGTGACCGGATGGAGTAAACTAGGATCGACATTAACTTGAATTACTGCCAGGTCAGCATTCGGATCCTGTCCAACAATTTTCGCCGGTACGGTGGTCCCATCCTCAAAAGTAACATTGATGGACGAAGTTCCTGCCACGACGTGGTTATTGGTGACGATATGCCCTTGAGTATCCCAGACAAAACCGGAGCCAGACGCCATCGCCGGTGCCGACTGTCCTAATCCGAATGGATTACCATTAGAGTTCGCAGACGCATTTTCCACAACTTCGATATAAACCACTGAAGGATTCACCTGTTTGTAAATCTGCTCAAACGTGCTCTGCATCGAGGCCAGATCCCCCGAAGACGCTGGTAAGGTGGCCACAATTGGAACCGCTGTTGGCGCAATGGGTGCTGTAGCCGTATTCGCGTTACTATTGGACGGCGTTGTTGGTGTTGCCGTTACTGAAACCGCTGCCGCAACTGCATTGGCAGCAGCGGTCAATGATGAATTAACCACTGAGTTTAATTGCGACACTCCATTACACCCAGCTAATATCATCGCCAAAATCAAGACCGTTGCAACTGCAAACCGGTTATATTTCATTTACATTTCCTCCTACATTTGTTCTTCTTTAACCATTGTTGATATTTAAATCAAATTCTGAAAAGACTTCCAGAAAACATAATTCTTTAATATAAGTATAACGGTCTAAGATGACAGAATGATGAATAAAACGGATTAACACCATTAATTCAAAAATCATCCCGTTGTCATCTTCCTGTCATTCATAGGGTTTACAATATAATTGAAGCGTTGTGAGTACCAATGAGCAGTGTACTTTCATCCTAGAGAATACCCACTCGCAACTATTTAATGATTGACAGGACGAATGCTATGCGGATTTTACTAATCGAAGACAACCGCCGCTTGAACAACTCGCTCCGGATGAGCTTGATGGACGACGGCTATGCAGTTGATCCAGCCTATGATGGCCTGGAAGGGGAAGAAATGGCTGAAATGACCCCCTACGATGCCATCATTTTGGATATCATGCTTCCCAAGAAAGATGGTCTGGAAGTTTGTCGAGATTTAAGAAAAAAGAGGATTAATGCCCCGGTCATCATGTTGACCGCGCGCGACACCATTGATGACCGGGTTAAAGGCCTGGACAGCGGCGCAGATGATTACTTAGTAAAACCCTTTGCAATCAACGAGTTACGTGCGCGCTTGCGCGCCCTTTTACGCCGCGATTCATCGGAAAAAACAGGTTTATTGGTTGTCGGCGATTTGGTCGCCGATCCGGCTACCCACCGGGTCGAACGGGCTGGCCAGGACATTACATTGACCGCCAAGGAATATTCTCTGCTCGAATATTTCATGCGTAATTCCGACCGATTAATCACCCGCGAAATGGCGGAAAGCCACGTGTGGAGTTACGATTTTGAAGGCACCTCGAATGTGGTAGACGTTTACATGCGCCGCTTACGCCGTAAGATAGATGATTCCTTCGACATGAAACTATTTGAAACCGTGCGGGGCGCCGGATATCGACTGATTAGAGTTGACGGAAATCAGTTATAAAAAGATGAAAGCCAGGCTGCATTCTATTTTCACGTCGGTCGGGAATTTGATCCATAGCATCCGATTTCGTTTGACGATATGGACTGTTATCATCCTGGCTCTGGTATTAGCGTCTTTCAGTACAGTCGTATATACCCGCCAACTAAATGACGTTCGGAATCAAGCTGTCAATTCCCTTCAAACAAATTACCAGGCTCTATCGTATTTATATTTACCAGGAGTTTATCCATCGTTGATTAACGGAAATGTGCCGCCAGCGGTAAGTGCCCAAAACGTTTCCATTCTTCTTAACAATTATCAATTTATCGCTCTGTTAAGCCCATCTGGACAAATGTTACAGCAAGTCGGGGTGACCGCTTCATCCAACCTCGACCAATTGGTCAGCTTCATCAATCAAAAAAATAGTACCATCTTGGGAATTCCCTTTTCATTTCGTTTGGCAGGAGTTGGCCAGGGTAATCCCCCAATGCAAAAGGACTTCGTCGTGATGGTAAAAGCCATCCAACCTGAAAGAGGTGGCAGTCTCCTGGGCTTTTTCGTGATGGGTGAGCAGATCGACCCAAGTGGGCAATTAGCACGGCTTCTATTAACCCTTCTACTGGCGTCTGCATCGATCTTACTGGCAGCGATTATCGGCGGATATTGGTTGGTAGGCAGGGCTCTCCATCCAATCAAATCGATAACACACACTGCCAGAGAAATTGGTGAAACTGATTTATCACAGCGGTTGAACCTGGGCACTCACGACGAACTGGGAGAGCTGGCAAATACATTCGACCAGATGCTTGCCCGCCTTGAAGCGGCTTTTGCCCGCCAGCGCCAGTTTACTGCTGATGCCAGCCACGAGCTGCGCACCCCATTGACGATCATCGACCTGGAATCAGACCGGGCCTTATCCAAGCGGCGCAATCCCGAGGACTACGAACGGGCTTTACGAACAATTAAATCCGAAAACGAATTTATGACCCGACTGGTCAACGATCTACTCACCCTGGCCAGGATGGATGCTGGTCAAACGATGATGAAGATGGAAAACCTGGATTTGAGCGACGTCGTATTAGATGCGGTCGAGCGGTTGGCTCCCCTTGCCCAACAAAAGAAAGTGGAGTTAAAAACTGGCGACCTGCCTGAGCTAAAGATAGTGGGAGACCGTCAATATTTGAGTCAAATGGTATTGAACCTGGTCGAAAATGCAATCAAGTATTCAATCCGAGATGTCAAGCAGGTTACCGTCGAAACTGGAAATAACCTTAAGATGGATTAACCCACTCGGCTGGGTACGGATTGCCGATACAGGTCCAGGTATTCCTCCGGAACACTTACCGCATTTATTCGATCGGTTTTTCCGAGTTGATCAGGCCAGGGCGCGTGAATTTAGCGATGTACAAGAGACGGTGGAAGGCGAGGGCGAACCCTCTGGAAGCGGCCTGGGATTATCGATCGTTCAATGGATTGTTAACGCCCATCATGGGCAGGTCAAGGTAGAGAGCCAGGTCGGACAAGGTACAACGTTCGAAGTGGATTTACCTTTAATAAAAGAAGAGCGAACTCCAGCTTGACATATTGGGTAAATTCAATATAATATATATGATTTATTTAAAATATTTGATGATTATTGTCGGAGAAAATATGTTGTATTGCACGTGTCTGAGGCGGGGCTTTTGACCACTGCCTCGTCAAAATAGAAACCCTGAGAGAAATCCAGTAACGGCCCGACGACGCTGAAGTGGTAAAGTCCCGCATCCGATTCACGATGTATGGTTTTGGGATGATTACCACTTTTCTGTTAATCCGGCCGTTATTGTTTATCCGTTATTAGGAGTATATTGATGTTTATAGTCAATAATCGGCTGAAGCTTCACCATGTGACACCCGCTCCAGCGGAATTGGAACTTCTGGTTGGGAATACCCCTTTATTGGAACTTAATAAAATCTTCAGAGGCGGATCAAAACAGGTCAAGGTCTTCGCCAAAGCTGAATGGTATAACCCGGGAGGTTCTATCAAAGACCGGCCAGCACTCAATATCATCAAAACCGCTATTGCCCAAGGATTTCTCGATCAAGGCAAACGTCTTCTGGATTCTACTTCTGGCAATATGGGGATCGCTTATGCAACTTTCGGTGCAGCCCTGGGCATTCCAGTAACGCTTGTCATCCCGGCGAATGCCAGCCCTGAAAGAATGACCATATTACGAGCGCTGGGAGCCGAAATCATCAGGACTGACCCATTAGAAGGTTCCGATGGCGCCATCCGTTATGCCCGCCAGCTGGCAAAAGAAAAATCTGAAACATATTATTATGCAAACCAATACGATAACCCGGCTAACTGGCACGCTCATTACCATTCGACAGGTCCGGAAGTGATTGACCAGACCGGTGGAGCAATCACCCACTTCATTGCCGGCCTGGGCACTTCAGGGACTTTAACCGGGGTTGGAAGATATCTGCGAGAGTATAACCCCTCGATCAAGATCATCGCTGTCCAACCCGATTCCGCATTCCACGGGCTGGAAGGATTGAAGCATATGCCATCGGCCATCAAGCCCGGAATATACGATCCCGATCTAGCCGATGCGACCGTCCAGGTCACCACCGAAGAGGCTTACGCCATGGTTCGGCAGCTAGCTCGTGAGGAAGGCCTTTTCGTCGGCATATCCTCAGGGGCTGCGATGACCGCAGCATTAAAGATTGCTGCAGAAATATCCAGCGGGCAGGTTGTGACCGTGTTCCCCGATTCCGGTTACAAATATCTTAGCGATAGAATTTGGGAGTAACACATGAGCCTGATTATTTCGAAAAAGCTCCTTAATCAAATCCAATCTCATGGTGAAAGCAGCTATCCGGAAGAAGGAGCCGGTTTTCTACTGGGCAACGATGGCGACCCCAGAAAAGTCCTTTCTATTCTGGCTTTACCCAACCGCCGTGAAGATACAGCCCGCAATAACCGTTTTTTGATCTCACCTCACGATTATTTAAACGCTGAGCTTGAGGCAGACCGGTTAGGGTTATCATTGATCGGCGTTTTTCATTCTCACCCAGATCACCCCAACCTGCCTTCAACCTACGACCGGGATTGGGCTCAACCCTGGTTTTCGTATACGATAACCACCATCGACCACGGACAAAGTCTCGGAAGCCGGTCCTGGCGTTTGCTGGAAAACCGTGAAGGGTTCAAGGAAGAATCGATTACGATTTCTGAAGGATCAGGTTAACATTATTCCAGTCAAAATGGAGGAAAACCATGTCACTTTTCGTCGTTCGTCACCAGCATAATGCAGAAACCTGCCCCGCAAAGGATCCCCAAAAGGGCGCCATGCTGCTAGCTCACCTAAGCCCCGGGAATGCTCGCAAATATGGAGTCACCATCAAAGGTGATGGAGTCCTGGATGGCAAACATACTCTATTTATGATCGTCGAGGCAGAAGAATCTCAATATATTGAAAACTTCATGCAACCTTTTGCTCAGGCAGGTCCGGTCGAAATTTGGGACGCCTCCGAATGTGAAGCTGTCGTCGCCCGTGAAGGCTGTTGATTTTTTATCAATCTGGAAACAAGAAAAGAGGACCAGATGGCCAGTTTAAGAATTCCTACACCATTACGCCCCTACGCTCAAGGGATGAGCGAGATTTCCATCAAAGGTCAAACCGTCCGTGAAGCCCTTGCTGGAGTAACCGAACAATACGCTACCTTAAAGCCGCACCTTTTCGCTAACAATGGCGAGCTTCGGCCATTCGTCAACTTGTTCATTAACGACGAGGATATTCGCCATCTTCAAGGCCTGGATACTCCGATTGGCGAGACCGACCGCCTGATGCTTATTCCCAGTATCGCCGGCGGTAATTAATGATATATTTTCATAACCTCAGTTCTTTACCCTTTTTACAAACCGTCTTACTTGAAAAGTGATACCTCCGTCTCCCTGGAGAAGTGAAAATCAGGATCTCTTCCTAAAAAAATTGGAAAGATCACCGAAAGGTAAACGGCAGGCTGAGGAAAAGGTGGGTCTGGTTTTATCCTCTCCTGGTGAGAGAGGGCAAATCGAAGGTTCTTATGTTAAATAACATTGCATTAACTCATGAAGAAATTCTGCGATATTCGCGCCATTTATTAATCCCGGAAGTAGGTCTGGAGGGTCAGCGCAAGATAAAAGCTGCATCTGTCCTCGTAGTTGGAACAGGAGGGCTTGGTTCGCCGGTCTCGATGTACCTGGCGGCCGCTGGTGTCGGCAAGATCGGCCTGGTCGATTATGATGTGGTCGATTATTCCAACCTGCAGCGCCAGGTAATCCACGGTACCAACAATTTAGGTAAATTAAAAGTCGATTCCGCCAGGGAAAGGATGCTGGATATCAACCCGGATATCGATGTCGACACTTACAATGAACCGCTCACATCCGAAAATGCCATGGCAATTTCTAAGGATTACGACATCATCATCGATGGCACCGATAATTTTCCAACCCGCTACCTGGTGAATGACCTGTGCGTTCTGACAGGGAAACCCAATATTTACGGCTCCATCTTCCGCTTTGAAGGCCAGGTCAGCATCTTCGATGCCAGGACCGGTCCCTGCTACCGCTGCCTTTTTCCCGAGCCGCCGCCACCGGGGTTGGTACCATCCTGCGCCGAAGGAGGTGTTTTAGGAGTACTGCCAGGGACCATCGGGATGCTCCAGGCAACTGAAGCCCTTAAATTGATCGTCGGCATTGGCACACCGATGATTGGCAAGCTGCTGCTGTACGATGCCCTGGATGCCTCGTTTACCTATGTCAAACTGCGTAAAAATCCCCACTGCAAAGTGTGTGGACCTGAACCGGAAGTTACCCACTTGATCGACTACGAAGCTTTTTGCGGTGTACCCGGCCACGACCACGACGACGGTTCGGCCGGCAAGGGCTGGGATATCGAGCCAGGAGCCCTTTACCGCCAGCTCAAGTCGGGTAACCCTCTTCGTTTGATTGATGTACGTGAACCCCACGAGTTGGAAATTTCCAATATCCCCGGCGCGGACTTGATCCCCTTGGGGCAGTTAGCTGGCAGGTTATCTGAACTGGACAGCGCCGAAGATATCGTATTATTCTGCAAGACCGGCGCCCGTTCGAGCCGTGCCCTAGAGCTGCTGCTCAGCGCCGGTTTCCGCAAAGTCAAGAACTTACATGGAGGTATCAATGCCTGGGCTCAGCAGATCGATCCCAGTCTTCCTATCTATTAGGACTCAGTGGATTTGTGAGCATCTTTCAACAGAGAGGTTTTTGGGATTTGTTCCCCAAAAACCTCTTTCCATTAACTCACGTTATAATACCCTGATCATTTGCCACCATGGAGGTTAAGAAAATGGAAAAACTGCCTGTCTTGAAATTTGCTGCAATCGGCCTGAATCACGGCCACATATACGACCAGGTCAGGCTTATGCTGCGGGCCGGTGCCGAATTGGATTGTTTCTACGCCAAAGAACCCGACCTGGCAGCCCAATTCAGCCAGACCTTCCCGCAAGCCAGGCAGGCCAGGAGTGTCGCCGAGATCTTGGAAGATGAGGCGATTCCTTTGGTGCTCAGCGCCGGCATTCCAGCTGAACGGGCTCCACTGGGCATCGAAGTGATGCAGCATGGTAAAGACTACATGAGCGATAAACCGGGTTTCACCACCCTGGACCAGCTTGCTGAAGTCCGCCTGGTACAGCAAAAAACGAAACAAATCTATTCGGTGTGCTTCAGTGAAAGGCTGGAAAATCGAGCGACCGTCAGGGCTGGCGAACTGGTCAAAGCCGGGACGATTGGCCAGGTCATCCAGACCATTGGGCTTGGCCCACACCGGACCAATCTACCTAACCGGCCCGATTGGTTTTTCAAGCGCAGTTTATACGGCGGAATTATTACCGATATCGGCTCGCACCAATTCGATCAATTCCTATACTTCACCGGAGCGACTTCAGCAGAAGTCATATCCTCACAGGTCGGAAATTTCAAACATCCACAGTACCCCGAATTGGAAGACTTTGGAGATGTACATTTACAGGCTGATGGCGCTACCGGTTACATCCGTATTGATTGGTACACTCCATCTGGCCTGGACACCTGGGGGGATACTCGCCTGTTCGTTCTGGGAACCGAAGGCACGATTGAAGTGCGCAAGAATATCGATATTAAAGGAAAACCCGGCGCCAACCATCTCTTCTGGTTCAACAAAGACGGAACCTATTACGAAGATTGCAACCAGGTCGAACTGCCGTATGGTAAGCAGCTCGTTTATGATATTTTCAACCGCACCGAAACCTCATTGCCTCAGGCGCACACTTACCTGGCTTCAGAATTATCTTTACGGGCTGAAGCCCTGGCAACCCGCCTAGGAAATCTAACCTGATTTCATTACGACAATTACGAACTTGCTGCGTCTTACCTGTGGCCCTTTACGAAAGCGGGCCTCAGGTAAGACGCAGCTCACCCCTCATTTCGAATCCTTATCCTTAAGTAGATCAAACAGCACGGTCTGCATCAAACCGCCATTGTGGAAATAGGTCAGGTCATTTTCGGTCATCAACCGCACGTTGACTTTGAAGCTAATTTCCTTTCCATTGTCTGCCACTACCCGCACCAGCAGCTGTCCTCCGGTTGAATGAATACCTTTCAAACCTTCTATATAATATTCCTCGCGGCCGGTCAGGCCCAATTGCCGGGCATTCTCGCCAGGCATAAACTGTAGAGGCAGGATACCCATGCCAACCAGATTGGATCGGTGGATGCGTTCATAGGATTCGGCGATGACGGCTTTGACCCCGAGCAGCATGGTCCCTTTCGCAGCCCAATCCCGGCTGGAACCGGTACCGTATTCCTTGCCAGCCAATATAATCAGAGGTATGCCTTCATGCTTGTACCGCATGGCGGCGTCATAAATCGACATCTGCTGCCCATCCGGCAAATGGACGGTCACACCGCCTTCAACCTCCGGAACAAGTTGGTTCTTCAAGCGGATATTTCCGAAAGTTCCACGGGTCATCACCTGGTCATTACCTCGCCTGGAGCCAAAAGAATTGAAATCTTTGATTCCCATGCCGTGCTCAATCAGGTATTGGCCTGCCGGCCCCTTTAACCGGGATAGACCCAGCTGGCGATATGTGGTCCGTAGTAACCGAATCACCGAGAACCGCCAGGGCTCTGGCCCCATGGATATCTTGAACCGGAGACGAATCTAGCTCAAGCCCCTCAAAATACGGCGGTTCCTGGATGTAGGTCGAATCCGGTTCCCATTGGTAAATGGCGCTCTCACCGCTTTCGATTTTATTCCATTCTTGATTGGCAGAATACAGGTCGGAATAATTTTCTTTGAACATTTGTGGAGTAATGCTGGCCTTAATTGTTTCCATTATCTCGGCTGAAGAGGGCCAGATATCCTTCAAATAGACCTGCTGGTCATCTTTGCCGACCCCAATTGGATCAGTCACCAGATTGGTGTCGACTGTGCCCGCCAAAGCGTAGGCTACAACCAGAGGCGGAGACGCCAGGAAATTGGCCTGGGTATTGGGATTAATTCGCCCTTCGAAATTACGGTTCCCTGAGAGCACCGACGCCACGACCAGATTTTTGCTGTTGATCGCGTCGGTTACCTGCTCAGACAGCGGCCCTGAGTTTCCGATGCAGGTCGTGCAGCCATAGCCAACCAGGGAGAAACCCAGTTGGTCCAGGTAGCGGGTCAAATCTGCCCGTTTCAAATACTCGGTCACAACCCGTGACCCCGGCGCCAGGCTGGTCTTTACGTAGGGCTTGGTGTTCAACCCTTTTTCAACCGCCTTCTTTGCCAGAAGACCGGCTCCCACCATCACGTAAGGATCTGAAGTGTTGGTACACGAGGTGATAGCGGCGATCACGACGTCTCCGTGAGTAATTTCGGTTTGGACCTCCCTTACCTTGAGCCCAGCTTTTACCCGGGTATCGCCTGCTTTTACCGCATAACCGCCCTCGCTTCTCGGCGACACCAGCGCCTGGTCGAAAACCTCTTTAACCTTGCGCAGGGTCAGCCTATCTTGCGGGCGTTTAGGCCCTGCCAGGCTGGGTTCGACGGTCGCCAGGTCCAATTCAAGCCGATCGCTGTATTCCGGGTCCGGCGTGGCATCATTTCTGAAGAGATGCTGGGCTTTGCAATAGGCTTCAACCAGCTCAATTTGCTCATCAGGACGGCCCGTCAATCTCAGATAGTCCAACGTCTGTTGGTCGACCGGGAAGAATGTGATGGTAGCTCCGTTTTCCGGCGACATATTGCTGATCATCGCCCGATCGGCCAGCGATAAAGAGGACAAACCCGAGCCATAGAACTCAACGAATTTATTGACCACGCCTTTTTTTCGCAGCATCTGGGTAATCGTCAGGGTTAAGTCGGTTGGTGTCGATCCTTCCGGAAGCTGACCAATCAGCTTGACCCCGATCACGTCGGGCACCAGCATTTCGTTCGGTTGGCCCAACATGGCTGCAACCGCTTCGATTCCGCCTACCCCCCAGCCGACCACTCCCAGACCATTGATCATCGTGGTATGCGAATCAGTGCCGACCAGGGTATCCGGATAAGCGATGACCTCACTCCCCTCAGGTCGAGTTAATACCACCTTTCCCAGGTATTCCAGGTTCACCTGGTGGACGATTCCGGTGGCTGGTGGAACGACCTTAAAGTTATCAAAACTTTTTTGGGCCCAATGGAGCAGCTCGTAGCGCTCGCGGTTGCGTTGGAATTCGATTTGTGAATTGAGATTCAATGCGTCGGCAATTGCAAAATAATCGACCTGGACTGAATGATCGATAACCAGGTCGACGGGCATTACCGGGTTGATTTTGGTCGGGTCACCGCCCAACCGTGCCATTGTAGACCGCATGGCTGCCAGGTCGACGATTAAGGGCACCCCGGTGAAATCCTGCAGGATGACTTTACCTGGAAAGAATGGCATCACTTCCCGCGTGGCTGAAACCGGCTGCCACTGCGCCAGGTTGAGGACATCCTGATCTCTGACCTCTTTGCCATTCCAATGGCGCAGGAGCGACTCCAACATAACCCGTATCGAAAAAGGCAGCCGGGCGATCTTGCTGATCCCATCTTTCTCAAGTTTATCAATGTTGTAGATAGTAAACGATCCACCCTTCGTCTGGAGGGGCGCTTTGTACGCAGTAGATTTGGGTTGGACGTCTTTATTTTGTACCATTAATTAGCCTCCATTTGTTCAATAACGGCATCCCCAAAGGCTGCCGTCGAAACGAGCTGGGCTCCTTCCATAAAACGATAAAAATCGTTAGTCACTTTTCGAGCTGCTATGGCCCCTTCCATACCTTTGCCGATCAAATCAGCTGCTTCATGCCATCCAATGTACCGAAACATCATCTCACCTGAGAGGATTACCGATCCAGGATTGACGATCCCCTTGCCTGCATATTTCGGAGCTGTGCCGTGAGTGGCCTCAAAGACCGCTACGCCGGTCTCGTAATTAATATTGCCGCCTGGGGCGATCCCCAATCCGCCGACTTGGGCAGCCAGAGCGTCTGACAGATAATCGCCGTTCAAATTCATCGTGGCGAGTACATCGTACTGGCGAGCCTGGGTGAGCGTTTGGGCGAAGATAATATCGGCTATCAAATCTTTGACCAGCAGTTTACCGATATTGCGCTCCTCATCCATCTCCTCATTAGCAATGATTTCTCCCTTTAATGCTTTAGTACGTTCCCATTGGGCCCAGGTATAAACCCGGTCGCCAAATTCCCGCTCTGCCAGCTCGTAACCCCATTTACGGAAAGCCCCCTCCGTATATTTCATAATATTGCCTTTGTGGACCAGAGTAACATTTCTGCGCTTGTTATCCAATGCCCACTGCAGCGCTGCACGTACCAGTCGATCAGACCCCTCCTTTGACACCGGTTTAATGCCGATGCCGGATGTCTCTGGAAAACGAATCTTGTCGTACTCTGTTGGAAAATTTTCCTTCAATAATTCCTTGAATTTCATGTTTTCTGGGGTACCATTTTCAAATTCGATCCCCGTATAGATATCCTCAGTATTCTCCCTGAAAATCACCATGTCGACGTATTCGGGATGAACGACCGGAGAGGGTACTCCTTTAAAATAGCGTACAGGCCTCTGGCAAACATAAAGGTCAAGGTCTTTGCGTAAAGCCACATTCAAAGAGCGTATTCCACCCCCTACTGGGGTCGTCAAAGGGCCCTTGATTCCAACCAGGAATTCCTTAAAAGCCTCAATGGTCTCATCCGGAAGCCAGGAATTGACCTTGTTGAAAGCCTTTTCACCGGCGTAGACCTCCATCCAGGCCACCTTTCGCTGGTCGCCATACGCTTTTTGCACCGCCGCATCGAAGACACGCTGCGAGGCTTCCCAGATGTCCGGACCAATCCCATCTCCCTCGATAAACGGAATGATAGGTTTGGCTGGAACTTGCAATTTGCCCTGTTTTTTCGAAATTTTTTCACCCTGCACTGGAATGGTTATGTTTTTGTAAGTCATAGCTACCTTCTGTTCAAACTCAATCTGACTAAAATGGGTCTTATTTTATTGTTTAATATTTTATCATCTTAACCATAAAAATTACATTTGAGAGTATTTGCAAAAATGGCAATCAGGCACCAGACTGTTCGGTCTAAGAACCTGCAGCATGCTCATCTGGATAAGCTGAAACATGTTCTTCAATAAGGGCCTGTCATATAAAATACCCATATTATCTATGGCTCTAATGTTTGCGTTACGACTGGATTAATGTTAAACTTATCTCATCGGAGGAGAATATGGGCTGCTCAAAAACAGTTGGATATATTGGCTCGGCGATTTTATTCATCGCTGCGGCTGTATTTGTGATCTTTGGCTTTCTTTACATTCTCGGATCTGGCAGCGCTGCGGGGTCAGCCTCGTGGTTCGGGACCGGAATAATCCTATTGATTATCGGATTCGTTCTGGTCGCCCTGGGATTTGGCGCTATCTGGCTGGTCAGACGCCAGGCTGCTAAAGCCGCGGGAGAACAAAACGTGACCTATAAGATCGATCTCCCTGGCAACGTCAATATGGACACGTTGAAATGCAAGTCCTGCGGGGGTACCTTATCTTCCGAGAATATCCAGATGGTGGCGGGCGCACCGGTGGTGACCTGTCCCTACTGCCATACGACCTATCAATTGACCGAAGAACCAAAATGGTGATGCCAATGTTAAAGAAGATTCTTTTCCCTGGTGATCGTCCTGATCCTGTTGTCGTTTGTTTTCACAGGATCAGCATCCGCTCAAACCCTGTATTTTGCGGTACCGACCGAAGTCGTAAACGTCACCATCACCGACCAGGGTACGATGGCGATCGACTATGCCATCACCTTCGATAATACCCACGGCGGCGACCTGATCCAATTGGTCGACATCGGCCTACCCAACCAGCATTACGTTTTAAGCAGCATCACTGCCGATTTGAATGGCACCCCCATCACCAACATCCAAAAAGGTGATACCCAGTACATTGCGATCGGGGTCACCATCGACCTGGGAAGCAATGCCATCCAACCAGGCCAAAAGGGAACTCTTAACCTACACGTCGGCGAAGTCGATCAGGTGCTCTATCCCTACACCTACAACAACGTTCAAGACTACGCCAGCTTTGAGTTCAGCCCGAATACCTTTGGCTCTCAATATGTGACCGGTTCCACCAACTTCACCCTCTCTCTTCACCTGCCAACCGGGATTCAGCAAAACGAACCGATCTACTATACCCCAACCAAGGGCTGGCCGGGTGACCCAACACCCCAGGCCAGTTATGATGACCAGGGCCGGGTGACTTACACCTGGCAAAGCTCCCAGGCAGATGCTACCACCGGATATATGTTCGGGGCTGCTTTCCCGGTCAAGTACGTTCCGGCGTCTGCAATCGTCAACCCAACAATTTTCGACAAGATCGGCAATTTCTTTGCCTCCCTGGGAATCACCAGCGATACCGTATTTAGCTGTTGTTTCTTCCTTGCCTGTGCTGCGCTCTTTATCGGCATCCCCGTCCTGGGCGTTATCAACAGCCGCAAGCGCAAGCTTAAGTACCTGCCACCTAAGATATCCATCGAAGGTCATGGCATCAAACGCGGTCTGACCGCGGTCGAGGCTGCCATCTTGATGGAAGAGCCGATGGATAAGATCATGACCATGGTCCTGTTTGGAGTTCTCAAGAAAGGCGCTGCCACGGTCGTGACCAAAGACCCGCTTAAACTTGAAGTGACAAAACTACGCCCGGAAGGCCTGCATGCTTACGAGACCGATTTCCTGGATGCGTTCGAAGCGCCCGACGCCCAGCGCAAAGCCAAACTACAAGCCATGGCGGTAGCTTTGATCCGTAGCGTCTCGACCAGTATGAAAGGGTTCAGTCGCAAGGAATTGATCGCTTATTACAAAGAAATTATCAACAAAGCCTGGTCTGATGTCGAATTGGCCGGAACCCCTGAGGTGAAGGGCCAGAAATTCGATGAAAATATGGATTGGACCATGCTCGACAAGGACTTCGATACCCGCACCCGCAACGTGTTCAGCACCGGCCCGGTATTTGTGCCCATCTGGTGGGGTCGCTATGACCCGGTGTACCGCGGTGGGATTGGCAGCACCCCTACTGCTTCATCCGTAGGCAGCGGTGGCGGGCCATCAATCTCCATGCCGCATTTGCCCGGCTCTGACTTTGCCGCCGGGGTGATCAACAGCACCTCTGCATTTTCTGCTGGGGTCATCGGCAATGTATCTCAATTTACCAGCGGCGTGACTAACGTAACCAATCCCGTACCGGTAAGCACCAGCAGCGGCGGATCGGGTGGTGGCGGCGGTGGTCATTCCTGCGCTTGCGCCTGCGCCTGCGCCGGATGTGCCTGCGCTTGCGCCGGGGGCGGCAGATAATGTCTGTTTTCAACAGCTTGAAATCGGGTTGGACCAGGCTGATCGGAGGGTTGGATGCACACCCTTACGACCAGCCCCATCCTGGGCTGTACCATTATCGCCGGGAAATGGATGGTGAGAAAACCCGGGTCCACCTGCGGCTTGATCCCGATGGCCAGGGTTTATTGATGGTGAACGCCAGCCGGGTTTACCAGCTCAATCCAACCGCAGCATTTATCGTTTACCTGGTTCTGGAAGGGATACCCGAAAATCAGGTGCAGCGCTTGATGCGCCGCCGCTACCAGGTACCTCGGACCCAAGCCCGGGCTGATTTCGATCAAATCAATGCCCAACTTGGGCAGCTCGTCCGACCTGATGGCGCCTGTCCAATCTGCGAGCTGGACCTCGAGACCACAGCACCTTTCAGCGCCAGGCCTTCCGCACCATACCGCATGGACCTGGCCCTGACCTACCGCTGCAATAACGCCTGCGGGCACTGCTACAATGCCAGGCCGCGCAACCACCCCGAACTGTCTACAGCCGAATGGATCCAAATCCTGGACCGTTTATGGGAATTGGGCATCCCCCACGTGGTCTTTACCGGCGGTGAACCCACTATAAGGTCCGACCTGGCTGAGCTCGTCGCTCATGCCGAAAAGAACGGGCAGATCACCGGAATCAATACCAATGCCCGCCGTTTGAGCCGACCAGGGTACCTGGACGAATTGATTCAGGCGGGTCTGGACCACGTACAAATTACGCTCGAATCTCACGATCCGGCGATCCATAACCAGATGGTCGCCGGTGGCCCCAAGGCCTGGGAGGAGACCGTTAGCGGATTGAGGCTCGCCCTCAAGAGCCCGCTGTACGTTATGACCAATACCACCTTGCTCAAGGCCAACAGTCCATTCCTGGAGGAGACCCTCAAATTCCTGGCAGATGAAGGCGTCCCCACCCTGGGATTGAATGCTCTCATTTATTCCGGGCGAGGGTTAACAGTCGGGAATGGCCTACCTGAAGCTGATTTGCCGCCTTTGTTACAACTGGCGCGCAAAATGACCGATGCCAACGAGCAGCGCTTGATCTGGTACACCCCAACCCAATATTGCCATTTCGACCCGGTTTTGCTCGAGCTGGGAGTTAAAGGCTGCACGGCCGCTTTATACAACATGTGCGTCGAGTCCGACGGCAGTGTCATCCCTTGCCAATCTTATTATGAGCCCCTGGGAAATATGCTTACTGATCCCTGGAATTCTATCTGGGAACACGACCTGGCGGTTAAGCTGCGAGAGCGGTCGGAGATACCCCCGGGCTGCCAGACTTGTCTCTTATTACCTGAATGCGGGGGGGGATGCCCCTTGAGCCGTGAGCTCCAGACCATCCAACCAATTATTCATCAAGATCCGCTTGTCGTATGATTTTGTGAGGGAATTATGAAAAGATTTTCTGAGACGATTCGCCACATTTTCGTCAATCACCAGCCTTTACCAGCCGGCATCTACGAATACCACACGCCAGCGGATGCCCCCGAAGCCTACCGGCTCCATTTGCGCCTGGATGCCAACGGCATGGGTCTGTTAATCGTCAATGCCAAAACCGTGCTGCATCTCAACGGTACCGCGGCCGAATATGCCTACTACATGGTAAAGGGGCTCTCAGAAGAAGAGGTGATTTCTGAGTTCACCCGGCGCTACCGCGTGCCGAAGTCAGTCGCCAGCGATGATTACCACAACCTGCGTGAACGCCTTGAATCCTTAATCCACACCCCCGATCTCGACCCGGAAACATTTCTGGATTTCGACCGGCGTGAACCCTACTCCACCGGAGTCTCGGCGCCGTATCGCCTGGACTGCGCTCTGACCTACCAGCTTCGCGAACAAGCCCAGCCCAATCAAGCTCCGCTGGACCGGGTCGGTCGTGAGTTGTTAACCACAGAATGGCAGCAGATCCTCGGTAAAGCCTGGCAGGCCGGCATCCCTCATGTTATCTTCACCGGCGGCGAACCAACTTTACGGCCAGATCTGCCAGATTTGATTGCCTACTGCGAGAAAATCGGACAGGTAACCGGATTGCTCACAGATGGTTTACGCCTTTCGAACCCGGCTTACCTCCAAAGCTTGCTGCAAAGCGGCCTCGACCACTTGATGATGTTGCTCGATCCGGGTGAAGACCAATCCTGGGAAGCGCTTCGAGACGTGATCAGCGAAGATATCTTTACCACTGTCCACCTGACCATCACTCCCGATAACTCTACCCAGATGGAAGCACTGATCGATCGCCTGACCGATATGAAGGTCACCTCGATCTCGTTAAGCACGAGCGACCTGGCGCTGGCCGGCCCGCTTGAGGAGATCCGCAAGTATGTGGCCGAAAAACACCTGAACCTGGTCTGGGATCTGCCGGTGCCTTATTCGACCTTCCATCCGGTCGCCCTGGAGCTGGCCGAAGGCGACCATCCCCTCGAAAAAGGTGAAGGTGTCGCCTGGTTGTACGTCGAGCCTGATGGAGACGTCATCGCCGCCCAAGGACACCCCACTGTAATGGGGAACCTGCTCACCGATGACTGGGAGAAAATTTGGGCCAAACGGCCAGAACAACAATAATATGGGTTTGGCCGGTTCGCTTTCACCCGCTGAATGGCACACCCGGTTTACGGTCCAGGCCGGCTGGACTCAGGCCATCAGGACTAGACTATATATAAACTCCGGCGTCCAGCAATGCCAACATATTCTCGAAGTTGGCTGCGGCACCGGAGTTTTGACTCGAGAACTGCCCCAGCTGACCTCTGCCCAGGTCTATGGCCTGGATTTAGCCGCAGATTTTATTTCCTTTGCCGGCTCTCACGATTCCCAGACAACCTATCTCCAGGGAAACGCCTTCGATCTGCCATTCGCCGATCGTTCTTTCGATCTCACCTTTAGCCATTTCCTGCTGCTCTGGCTACATGATCCGTTAAAAGGATTGGTCGAAATGAAGCGGGTGACCCACCCAGGGAAAGCCATCCTGGCTTTAGCTGAGCCTGATTACGGCGGCCGGATTGATTATCCCCTCGAACTGGTTGAAACCAGCAAATATCAGACCCTGGCTCTCGAACGGCAGGGTGCTAATCCGTTTACCGGACGAAAACTTGCCGGTTTGTTTTTGCAAGCCGGGTTAGAAGAGGTCGAAACCGGGGTATTGGGTGGTGAATGGCGCCATCCGGCAGCCAGCTACGACCTGGACTCGGAATGGACCACCTTAGACTCGGATTTGCAGCCCTATTACGGCCCCCAGCAGATCGAAGCCTACAAAAAAATCGACCAGGCCGCCTGGCAATCGGGAGAACGCGTTTTGTTCATTCCCACCTTCTATGCCATCGGCTGGGTTCCACAATCTTCTTGAATCGTCATTCAATTTTCCTGGTGGTCATCATCTCCCATGCCAGGCCATGCCCGGTTAGAATGATGAAACAAAGCAGGATTGCTTCAACCTGGATCGGGGTCAAACCGCTCGGGCCTGCCAGTTCGGGGAATATGCCCAGGATTAATACCAGAGCATAAAGAAATATCACAAACCAGCGGCTCCGAGCAAAGAAACCCGGATTGGGCAATTTGCGGATGCGGTTTAGCAGCCGAGTCGTGAAGATCATTCCAATGATCGCCGCAATTCCAAAGACCGAGCGCCAGACGAGTTTATTGTCTCCACCGATCTGAGCTCCCAACGACATTACCCCAGGGATCAAAAACGATGCGTATACGCCCCCGGCCAGGCCGCGCAGCTCGGCGTCCTTCAGCCAATCTTTACGGGATTCAACCACCGTCCACCACAGGCCCGTGAGGGCGAAACATATTCCCGACACGATTTCGTAAAAACTTTCCAGGCTCATCGTATCCCTCTCTGTTATTGAAACCTGTTTTTACCTGGTCACCAATTGAAAATGGTATCGCCAGGATGCAATCAGAGGCCTGGCGTATCCATCAATTGGTCCTTATTTTCATTGCGCAGACCCTCGATCTTAATCGGCTGTTGGCCGGTCGATCTCACAGCTTTGCCTTCGCAGGCTTTCCACATCTGGATGTAATCGTATGCCGACCGGAACAGAGGTGCCAGATCTTCGGCCGTTAACCCGCTGTTACACAGGTCTTGCAAAAAATCCGGGAGCATCCCATAATGGGCCATCCCATCCAGATTGATGTCAAAATCACGGCGCTCGCCGGCGACACAGCGCTCCAGGGGGCGGTTATCACCCTTCATCGCCTTCCATTTTTCCCAGATCGCCTCCATTTTACCCATGAGCTCAACGATGACATCATGGTCGGTTTGCCCGAGCTCAACCATACCCCGGCGGATATAATAAGCTGCCTTTTGCTCCACCGGCCATTCCTCTACCTGGCGGTCATCGACGCTGATTTTCAAATCAGCCGCCCAGAAACCTTTGGTGACATTATCCACAAATTCTTGATTGTGGAATACTTTCATCCGATCCAGCATCTGGCGCACAGAGGCCTCGGGGAAATCCCAATCTTGGTGGCGGTGGATCCAGGGGTTATAACCGGCCTCATATTGGGCGATCGCCTGCCAGATATCCTCCTCTTCATCCGAATAACCTCCTTCCAGGCGCGATTCGAAGCGGTACCAACGGTAATCGCGCAGAGGTTCGGTATAGGCAACCCCGTTTTCTTGTTGGTCGATTTCGCGCTGGCGGTCGGCGATACGCCGTTCGTCTGCCAGCACGCCATAGGCGGCATATGGGCCAAACCGCGGGCCAGGCAGACCAGCCGCCCCGTTGATATCCGAACCGATTCCAACCCCGCGACCCTTCAATTTTTCCACCGCATAGAGGTACGCCTGCGCCCAGGCAGTGCTCGATCCGGCGTTGGGCCGAGGTATTTTATATGCTAAATCCGGAAGGGTTCGGCGCAGGCCGGCGATATCACCCTGGTTGATGATTGGCGATACGAACCCGCCCAGCTTGCCGATTCGCTCGATCTGGTCACCGCGTTTACCCGCCTCGTGGGCGATCTTGTGGACGTCACTGGTGCCGTAGGGCTCATGGCGGACACTATCGAACTCGGTATCGGCGCTGTACAGCAGATCTCTGAACCAGGTATGGGAACAGATGACGGGATAATTATTTTTTTCGACCAGAGTCAGGGCGGCATCGGTAGCTTTCTCAGACATATGGTCGACGTCGATGATCATGCCGCGTGCCATCATCTCTTCGAGCAGCACCCTGCCGTAATCGTTCAGCCCGCGTGAATTAGCATGCCCTCCACGCAGTTTAGGCGCTTCACCAGCTTCGACCAAATCGTGGATCCCCGGAATGTGGTCTACCAGCGTGCGCCGGTGCATTTTCATGATGCGGTGGCCTGAAATCGCTACTGCTCGCTCGAGATCGTCGACCAGGTCGGTTCCATCGTAATCCAGACGGTAGCGCACACCTGTATCCCAGGCATCTTCCACATCCCACCGTTCCCCGTTGACGAAAACGTTGATCGTCTCCAGGAAACGCATGTATATGGCCGTCCCGCCAAAGGCATTATTGGTCAGGTGGATGGGGGTGATTTGCCTGATGCCCTGGGCATAAAGCCAATCCAACTCGCGGCCGATCACACCCCTGGCGATTTCCAGATCACCTCCGGTTACCTTATCCAGGTCTTGCTTTTTTCTCCAATTTCCGAGCGAATCAACTTCGACGCCCAGGATAACCGCCAGTTTATTCTCGCTGATTGCCTTGTAAGCTTCATCGGGAGAGTACACGATCTGCAGCCAGCCTTTTCCAGGCCTCCCGGCCTGGGCATCCACATGATGGGCCATCTCTTTCATAGCCGCGATCTGGGTTTGGATAGCCAAACGATCGTCCTGAGGGGTTTGGGGATTGGTTTTATGCGCCAATAACTCGTTATTGACTGCCAGGCAGGTAATCAACCGCAGCCCGCCCTGGAAAGCCCGGTAGATCCAATCAATGTAAGCCTGCTGGTGGACCAGGGTCGTAAAACGAGGCCAGATGATGAATTCAGGCCAGCCGCCCGAAGCCGGATGGCCAAACTCCGGGTTGACATCAAATAATCCGCCGTGGATTGGCTCGCATGACCTCAGCGCATGTTCCAATCCAGCGTCACCCGAGTGGTTCGGATCGTAAGGTTCACCCCAAAAAGCCTTACCACCGAAGGCAAGATGAGCCATCAGGTGGGCGTGAGTATCGACGAAACCCCAAAGAGGAGCAGCTGCCTCTGCGTCCCAATAATCTCCTCCCAGTGGGACCTTAGGGTTCGAGACATTCCGGTCATCATTCCCATCCATTTATAAACCTCCTATGACTTGACCTCAACTAGTAAATTTCCAGCATTAATAGATTATTAACATCTATATTATCATAAATTAATCCTCAAATTCAAGTATGAATTTGGTAGAAGCGAATTTACCCTTCCTCTTTCTTGCGCAATCAGCTTAGATCGCTTATAATTTGGGACGTTGTTAGAGATCGGGGCGTGGCGCAGTCCGGCTAGCGCGCTTGCATGGGGTGCAAGAGGTCGGAGGTTCAAATCCTCTCGCCCCGACAGAATTAAAACCGCAGACAAGTAGAGGTCTGCGGTTTACCATTTCATGGCACAGGCATATCCTCTCGCCCCGACCTAAATAAAACCACTCAGGAGGGTGGTTTTTGTTTCGGAGGATTCTCCCATCGAAGGACAGGAAACCCTCTCCCCCCGACTTGAATAGTCATCAACCGTCAGTTATCAGCAGACGGCCGATTTAATATCTAGATTAGTCGAAAATCATATTGTCACCTGCCGTTAATTTCTGAGTGCAACATTATCTCTAACAACGTGTTACAACAAAGGGGGGAAGCAAATAACACAGCCAAAGATAAGCGTTCACCCTTCCAGACTAGTGGGAAAATTGGAATGTGGGAAACCTGGGAAAGCCCCTTTCGGAGCTTTCCCTTTTTTAGGACACTTGTTCAATAATAGTATTGAAAAACCTTGTTCAAGGGTCACCCATGTCCTTGCTAATTTCGAGGCAATCTTTATAATGGAAATAATCACTTTTTTGAATGCGAATAATCATCTAAAAAATGCGCCTGGGGAACCAGCATATTTGAACGAATTTTGGAGGTGTGAATGCCAATCGCAGCCTGGTCCAAGAACCTATTTCAAGACCGGGTGGAATTTAATGACTTCCTGAATGCAGAAGAAGTCGAAACCCTGGTAGATAATAAAAACCTGAAGGTGTTACAGTGCTCCACCCCAGTCCAACCCTTGACCTGGGATAGGTTGAATGAGCAGTTCTTTACCAGACGACCGGACGTGGAGCTCAGACTCTATGGCTATTACTCCCAGGTCTGCGATCTGTCATTTACAGCCAGGATGGCGAATGTCCGCTATTTTTTAGCCGACTGCCTTATGGACGCATCAGGCATGGAAAATATTGCTTCCATGGAAAAACTGGAGAAGCTTTGTATCGGCATTTATCACCTGGAAAGTTTTGATTTTCTCAAGCTGGTTACACCCCACTTAAAGAAGTTGCAGCTCGGTCGCACACGGTCGAAGAAACCGGACCTATCCCTGATAAGCCGATTTCAAACTTTGGAAGGGCTATATATCGAAGGTCAACAAAAAAATATCGAGGTATGTCTCAGCTCATGGATTTACAGGACGTCACCTTACGTTCGATCAGTACGCCGGATATCAGCTATTTGAAACCACTGCAGCATATGTGGTCACTGAGCATCAAGCTGGGTGGAATCACCGACCTTAATGCGGTCCAAGGGATGGAAAACATCAAGCACTTCGAGCTCTGGCAGGTCAAAGGGTTATCAAACCTGGAAGTGATTTCCAATCTGACGGGTTTGCAGTTTTTAGTGTTACAGTCTCTGCCTCAGGTAAGCGCACTGCCCCCGTTAAACGGGCTAATTAAACTCAGGCGTATCATCCTTGATAATATGAAAGGGTTATCAAACCTCGACAGCATCCTATCTGTCCCCGGGCTCAAAGAATTTATGCATATCAACGCTCAAAATATGCAGCCAGCGGATTATGAGCCATTGATGCAGCATAAGACTCTCAAGCAAATCCTCGTTCACTTCGGCAGCGTAAGAAAAGAAAACCAGATGCAAGCGCTGTTGATCAACAATAAAATGGAAACGTCTCCGAGATTTAAAACCTTCGAATATGATCATTAATCTTTGAGAAAAGATGAATTGCTAAATTTTAATGAACTTGGGGTGCAAGAGGTCTGCGGTTTGCCATTTTATGGCTAGGTACCATGAAATCACATTTCGCAAGCTCAATAATTTCTCCCGACCTGACTGAAGTAACCATCGGCCTTCAACTATCAGTATATGGCTGATTTAAGGATCGAGATTAATCAAAAATCACTGTGTCATCTGCCGTTAATCTCAGTGTGCTATATTATCTCTAACAACGTGTAACATAAAGGGTGGAAGTAAATTACACAACCAAAGACAAACGTTTACCCTTCCAGACTTGGGGGAAATTGGAATGCGGGAAACCTGGGAAAGCTCCGAAAGGGGCTTTCTTTCTTTTTTTTAGGTCAACTGTTTATAAAAGGTTTAAGGCGCATATTGAATGAGATCACCCTGGAGTCTGCCTATAAGAACCTATTTCTCGACCGGTTACCGCGCACCCGGCTACTCCGTGTTAAAATAAGCCGCAGAAACAACTTCATTAATTTCTTGGTACTATTGGAGATCATTCGTGTATAAAACCCATTCTTGCGGCGATCTTCGTGCCGCTCACATTGGACAAACCGTTACCCTCGCAGGTTGGGTGCACCGCCAACGCGATCACGGCGGCGTGACCTTTATCGATTTGCGCGATCGTTCTGGCATCATCCAGATCGTGGCCAACCCCGAAAAATCAAACCTGGCCGTGATCCAGGATGCGCGCAATGAATGGGTGCTACAGGTAACCGGCGTCGTCCGCAGCCGGCCTGAAGGGGCCGAAAATCCCAGCCTGCCGACCGGGCAGGTCGAGATCGACGTGCAGCGCTGTGAGGTGCTGAACCCGGCTAAACCGCTGCCCTTCATGATCAGCAAAGACGAGGACACCGAGGAGAGCGTCCGCCTTAAATACCGTTACCTGGACCTGCGCCACGAGCGCATGCAGCGCAACCTCTTCCTGCGGCATAAAGTAATCAAGTTTATGCGTGATTTTCTCGACCAGAAAGGTTTCATCGAGGTCGAGACCCCGATCCTCTTCAAGACCACTCCCGAAGGCGCCCGTGACTACCTCGTTCCTTCCCGAGTGCACCCCGGCAGTTTTTATGCCCTGCCTCAATCTCCCCAGCAGCTCAAGCAGCTGCTCATGGTCGCAGGCTTTGAGCGCTACTTCCAGATCGCCCGCTGCTTCCGCGACGAAGACCTGCGTGGCGACCGCCAGCCCGAGTTCACTCAGCTCGACCTGGAAATGTCATTCGTCCACCGCGACGACGTGCTGGCTTTGATGGAAGAACTGTTCACCGCCATGCTCCCTGTGGTGGCGCCCCATAAGAAACTGTTAGCGACTCCCTGGCCGCGCCTGACTTTTACCGAGGCAGTTGACCGTTACGGGACCGATAAACCCGACCTGCGTTTTGGCATGCCGTTATACGCTTTAAACGAGATTTTTGCAAACAGCGGTTTCCAGGTGTTCCAGAATACACTCAAAGCAGGCGGCCTGATCAAATGCCTGGTGGTTCCTGGCGCTGCCGAATATTCGCGCAAAGAAGTCGACGACCTGACCACCTTCGCTAAAGACCAGGGAGCCAGAGGTCTGGCAACCCTGGCCCTCACCGCCGAAGGCGTTAAAGGCACCGCCCAAAAATTCATCCGGCCGGATGAAGTGGCTGCATTGCAGTCTTTGACCGGCGCAAAACCAGGCGACCTGGTTCTCTTTGTGGCCGACCAGAAAAGTGTGGTCAACAAAAGCCTTGGCGCGCTGCGCCTGCTGTTCCGGGACCGCCTGGAGCTGGTCAATCGGGACGTGATGGCCTTCGCCTGGATCGTCGACTTCCCCATGTTCGATTGGAATGAAGAAGAGCAAAAATGGGATGCGGCCCACCACCCCTTTACCATGCCGCAGCTCGAAGACCTTGCCAGGTTCGATACCGATCCGGCCTCAATCCTTTCCGACGCGTATGATATGGTCTGCAACGGGTACGAAATGGCTTCAGGGTCCATCCGCATCCACCGCCGTGACATTCAATTGAAGATTTTCCAGCTTCTGGGCTTGAAAGACGAGGAAATCCAGCAAAAATTTGGCCACCTGCTCGAAGCCTTCGAGTACGGCGCGCCACCTCACGGCGGGATCGCCCCGGGTATCGACCGGTTGGTCATGCTTCTGGCAGACGAGCCGAACATCCGTGAGGTGATCGCATTCCCCAAAAACCAGGCTGCACGCGACCTGATGGCCGACGCCCCTTCGCTGGCAACGCCCAAACAGCTTAAAGAGTTATCGATCCACGTGGATTTGCCCGAGGAAAACAAGCAGCCTTGATTTTTGGCTGAAGCGCATCAAGATCAGGTAGGGATATGCAACATATCCCTACCTTTTTTAAGTAGGAGGGGGAAAACGACCCGGCCAGGGTCCGATAAAAAAGTTCATGCACCCTCCATCAATTCTTCAAGAAATCTTCATATTTCTCCGATAAGATCGACGTGATGCACCACCCCAAAATCAGGAGTCTTAATGATCACCTTATTCGGTAAACGCTTCCGTCTCTTCCGCCCTAGAAGTATCTGGATCCGCAAAGTGGTCCAATGGGCTTTCTTCGCGCTCATTGCCTTGATCGCGGTCAACCACAGCCTGGCAGAATCAGGGACCGGGATCCCATTCCTATCAAGCGCCAGCCTGCACGCCATCTGCCCATTCGGCGGCGTGGTCTCGATTTACCAATTTGCTACCCTTGGCACCTTTGTTCAAAAGATTCATGAGTTCGTCCTTCGCGCTGATGGTGATCGTACTGCTGCTGGCAGTCCTGTTCGGGCCGGTTTTTTGTGGTTGGGTTTGTCCCTTCGGCACCATTCAAGAACTGGTTTCCAGGTTTGGACGAAAATTCTTCCGGAGGCGTTTCAATCACTTTGTCCCGACGAAACTGGATAATGTCCTTCGTTATATACGCTACGCTGTGTTGGCATGGGCGATCTATATGACAGCTGTAACCGGCAAGCTCATATTTAGCGATTACGACCCTTATTTTGCGTTGTTTAACTTTTTGACGAGCGAAGTATCAATCGCTGGGCTTGTTATCCTGGGGATTGTGCTGGCAGCTTCATTTTTCGTCGAGCGGCCCTGGTGTAAATATGCCTGTCCCTATGGAGCTCTCCTGGGGCTGACCAACTTTTTTCGGATATTTGCAATCCAGCGCAACAAAACCACGTGTAAGGCTGACGGAGCCTGTTCAATCATGTGCCCGATGAATATCCCGGTTGACAGCCAATCGGTGGTCCGAAACCACCAGTGCATCTCCTGTCTGGAATGTACTTCTGAAGCTGTCTGTCCGGTAGCCCGTACAGTACAAATGTCTACCAGAGGTGCAAAATGATCGTCAATTCGAAATTCATGGCAGTTCTGGTCATCATCATCTTTTCTGGTGGAATTTTACTCTCCAATGGCGCCGGTTGGTGGCTGACAGAGAGTACAAAAGAAGCGGCTGTGTTTACATCTGGGGAGTTTGCCGGTCAGGCAAACCCGGAAGATATCCGCGGCTCTTATACCTTCGGCGACGTGCAAAAAAACTTCGCGATCCCCGTTTCGGTCCTGGCAACTGCATTCGGAGTTCAAATGGACGATCCTGCAAGTTTACAAGTAAAGGAGCTTGAAAGCCTGAACTCAGAAGACGCCACCGAAATTGGTACGGCATCCGTGCGATTATTCGTTGCGTTCTACCTGGGATTGCCTTACGACCTCTCGGTTGACACGTATTTGCCAGAATCGGCATCGCTGCTGCTGCAAGATCGAAACCTGACGAGTGACCGGATGGATTACCTGGTCATACACACCATCCCCGCCACCACGAACCCACCCTTGGAAAGCGCTCCCACGAACACCTCGATCCCGCCTCAGGATAGAGGGTCCGTCAGCTCCCCTGCCCCGATCCTGGCGCCGGTTGTCGAACCAACCGCAACCTCTGCAGTTTCGCTTTCGGGTAATCCAGACCGCCAGGTCAAAGGCAAAACATCCTTTGGCGAGCTCCTGGAATGGGGCGTTTCCCAGGAAGCAATCGAAATGTTAATAGGGCTCCCCATTCCGGCTTCGACAGGAATGACTGTTAAGGATTTTTGTACCGCTAACGACCTGAGCTTTGAGGAAATTCGAACCGCTCTACAGGTAGAAGTCAACAACCTCCAATAACGAGTTTATGGCTTATGGATTTCGATCTTTTGTTTTATAATCGTTTCGTTTTGTACACACGGGCTCAATTGAAAAATTGAATTCATTTTGTCAAATATTCGACTATATAAACACAGTTTCTCGGAGGAGACATGAAATACGATAATCCAGAAGACATCATCCAACTTACTCCGCTCTGGACAGGGGATCGCTTCCCTAATGGCCGCCCAAGGGTACCGGATAGCATCTTGAAACGGCTGTCAGCCATTACAACCGAGGAAGCCTGGGGGGTCCTATGGGAACATGACTACAAATACCAGTTTGAAGAAAATTTGAGAGCCGTCCATCCTGGCATGATCATGGTTGGCCGGGCGGTGACCGGGGTGATGGTGCCCAAGCGCCCTGATCTGGATACCTGTTTACTTGAATACGGTCAGAAGGTTGAAGGTCGGCACGGTTTCTTTAATTCCTGGCCAATTGAACTGCTCCAGGAAGATGACGTCATGGTTATCGATCTTTTCGACAAAATCGTTGAGGGCACCTACGTCGGCGGCAACCTTTCGACCGCCGTCTCCGCCCGCACCAAGCGCGGCGGATCGGTCATCTGGGGTGGCATCCGCGACTTACAGCAGGTCATGGGCATAACCAATATCCAGACCTACTACCGCGGTTACGATCCTACCGGGATTAAGGATGTCACCCTGGTCGGTATCAACGTGCCCTGCCGGATCGGCAAGGCAATCTGCATGCCAGGAGATGTCGTCCTGGGAACACCGGCTGGCGTGCTCTTCGTTCCACCCCACCTGGCGGAAGAATGCTGCACAAAAGCTGAGAAGACCAACCTGCGCGACCGCTTTGGCCTGGGTCGCGTGCGTGAGGGCGTTTACACCACAGCCCAGATCGACACCGCCTGGACTCACGAAATCTGGCAGGACTTCCACAATTGGCGCAAGGATCACACTCCCCCCGAATACGCTCACCTGGATTGGGCCGGCGAAGAGGAAGAAATGCGTAAGCTCCAGGGTGACCGGCCAACGATTTAAACTCAATTATTCAAGGATCATCGGATTGTCTCAGACCCTGAGGGTATAGAAAACCCTCAGGGTCTGTTGTTTACAAATCTCCCCAAATTTGTCAGTCGGTCACAACCGGTTTTTTCGAGCCAAAGGTCATCGCCCATAATTTAAAGAAAAGGTGAGAGGGGCCGGGCCGGTTTCGTGCCATTTTCTGCTATCTCTTGCCTGTGCCTGCTTTTTACAAATCCGACCATTTGCCTCACAGGTTCATCCCAAAGCTTCAAACGGGTATATTGCAGCCCCTGTTTCAAGGTGACCACCTTCGTCCATTTCTGGATCAAAGGGATGCCATCATGGGCTTTCGAAAGCCGGTAATTTGGAATGCGCGGGCTGAGGTGATGGACATGATGGTAACCGATGCTCCCGCTGAACCAATTGAGCAGCCAGGGGAGTTTAAGAAAGGATGATCCCAACAAAGCGGCTGCCACGTAATTCCAATTACCTGACCGCTCCCAATAAGGGTCTTCGAATTGGTGCTGGACGTAAAAAAGCCAGATGCCAGCGGTGCCGCCGACCAACATAATCGGGATCTGAATCATGAGATATGCTTTAAAGCCAATAACCAGGCTGATGAGGGTGCCCACTAAAAGCATAGCCAGGTCTGTCAGGATGACGCTCGTAGTCTCTTTCTTGCCATAAAAAGGAAAGGGTAGACGGTTCATCAAGATGAAGCTAAAAATCGGGCCAAGGCCGAACATGACCAGCGGATTGCGGAAAAATCGGTACCCCAACCTGCCAAATAGGTGGCTTTCATAATATTCATCGACGGTCAAAGTCGTCACGTCACCTACGCCGCGTTTATCCAGGTTGCCATTGGTTGCATGGTGGATCGCGTGCGAATGCCACCATTGTTGGCTGGGGGTGAATGTCAGCACGCCCAGCCAAAATCCAACAATTTTATTGGCTCGGGTGCTCGAAAAAAACGAGTTGTGGCCGCAATCGTGGAAAAAAATAAACAGGCGTACCATAAATCCCGCTGCGACCACTGCCAATAATAAGGTCAAAGCGTAGGATATTCTCAAGCTGAACACCATCATAATCCACAAGGCGATGTAAGGGACCAGCGTGGTGATTAGTTGAAATACGCTGTGGCGAGTGCTCGCTTGCTGATATGGCCCCAGCAGTTTATTCAGTTCACCCATGGTAGGTAAAGCATCCGTTGTATTGGATGAAGGAGATTTCATAGAGATATATTTCCTTTCAAAAAGAGTTCTATCTTATTGATGGAATAATCACACGTGATAATTAGATAAACTATGTCATATTATGGTCATCTCTGAAGTCACGTTCATGGCTGTGACCGGCACAGGCCCAAATGAGGCTTGAAAAAAAATTGTCCAAGGCATTGACAAAATTCAAATTCGGTCTATACTAAAGGGTAACCGCAAACGTTTGCGGTTACCCTTTCAACTTTTCATGTGCATATCCATATTGAGGACCGGTGAAATTCGATCCTGATCTCATCCATTACCTCAGGCATCAAGCCAACCACATCCGCCAGGAATTGATTCGCATGATTACGACCGCCGGAACCGGCCATCCGGGCGGGGCCCTCTCGATGGCGGATATCCTGGCTTCGTTGTATTTTTACTTTCTAACAATTGATCCTGACAACCCCCAATGGCCTGACCGTGACCGGTTCATTTTATCCAAGGGTCATGCTTGTGCCGGTCTGTACGCTGCCCTGGCCATGCGCGGCTTTTTCCCGGTCGACTGCTTATCGACCTTCCGTAAATTTGGTTCGATCCTTCAGGGACATCCCGATATGTCCAAAACCCCTGGCGTCGATATGACCTCCGGACCCCTGGGCAATGGGCTGGGCGCTGGTGTGGGGATGGCATTGGGGGCCAGGATCACCCACCGCCATTTCAAAACCTACGTGTTGATCGGAGATGGCGATTCCCAAGAAGGCTGCACCTGGGAAGCCGCCATGTTTGCGGGCTTCAACCACCTTTCCAAGCTCATCTGCATCTACGACTACAACCGCTCACAGGTAGATGGGCCTACCGAGCAAATTCTGGGGCTGGATCCTGTGGTAGAAAAATGGACCGCTTTCAATTGGGCAGTGCAGGTCATCGACGGCCACGATGTTACCCAGATTTTAAACGCGCTTTATTGGGCAGGCGAAAACCGGGATAAACCGGCCTTGATCGTGGCCAACACCATCAAAGGGAAAGGCGTGTCATTCATGGAAGATCGCCCTTACTGGCATGGAAAAGCACCCTCGCCCGACCAGGCCGAACAGGCTCTCCAAGAATTACGGAAGGCGGACCTGGCATGAATCCTACCCAAAACAATGAAATGCAGCGGGCAGCCTTTGGTCAATACCTGCCAGAACTGGGCGCAATCTTCCCTGAGCTGGTCGTCCTGGACGCCGACATATCTTCATCGCTGCAAACAGTCAAATTCAGCCAGCGCTTCCCTGAGCGCCACATCAATTTTGGCGTCGCCGAACAGAATATGCTGATCGCGGCCGCTGGCCTGGCCACGACCGGTCTGATTCCAATGGCCTGTACGTATGCCAATTTCGCCACCCTGCGCGCCTGCGAGCAGATCCGCAGCTTTATTTGCTACGCCAGGCTCAATGTAAAAATCGTTTGCTCGCACGGAGGTATCGAGGTTGGTTGGGATGGCCCTACTCACCAGGCTACCGAAGATTTGGCGATAATGCGCGCCATGCCCAATATGACGGTCCTCTCTCCGGCCGATTCTTGCACCACTAAAGCACTCATCCGCCAGGCTGTCGAGCTTAATGGACCGGTATATTTCCGCATGGGTCGTAATCCGGTCCCGGTTATCTATCCCGAAACCCAACCCTTTAAGATCGGCAAAGCCATCCAACTGAGTGAAGGAGAAGATCTCACCTTCATCGCCACCGGCGTCATGGTCTCGGTTGGACTGGAAGCGGTCGCATTGCTGGCACAGCGCGGGATCAGGGCCGGTCTGGTCGATATCCACACCATCAAACCGCTCGATGGCGAAGCTCTTCAAGCCGCGGCAAGCTCGTCGCCGTTGATCGTCACGCTTGAAGACCATAACATCATCGGCGGCCTGGGCTCTGCCGTCGCTGAATACCTGGCGGGCTGTTGCCCGGTGAAAGTCGTTCGCCTGGGAGTACCTGACACTTTTGCCGAATCGGGTGAACCGGCCCGATTGTTCGAAAAATATGGCCTGGATGCCCGGTCGGTTGCATCAAGGGTTGAAAACATCCTCCTAACCAAATAATATTTCGATGAGGTATTCAATGGAAGAAGCACAGTATCTCGAGTTTTTCCGCAAGATGGTCCTGATCCGTAAGTTCGAAGAACAGGCTCGGGATTTATTCATGAAAAACATTATGAGGGGAGCAACCCACCTCTACATCGGACAAGAGGCTATCGCCACCGGGGTATGTGCAGCCCTGACCCGAGAAGATACGATCACCAGCACCCACCGTGGACACGGGCACTGCCTGGCGAAAGGCGGAGATCCCAGAAGTATGTTCTCCGAGCTGTTGGGAAAAGCAACCGGATATTGCAAAGGGAAGGGCGGTTCAATGCACATTGCTGATCTCGATTTAGGCATCCTGGGAGCCAACGGCATCGTAGGCGGTGGGATCAGCCTGGCAGCCGGCGCAGCTTTCGCCTGCAAATACCGGGATGACCACAAAGTCTGCGTCTGTTTTTTTGGCGATGGCGCCATCAATCAGGGTAATTTCTACGAAACTGCCAACATGGCCGCCTTGTGGAAATTGCCGTTGATTTACGTCTGCGAACGCAATCGTTTCTCAGAGTTTAGCTACACTGACCGGTTTTTTTCAGACCCTGACCTGACTAAAAGGTCAATCCCATTTGGTTTTCCAGGAATTGAGATCGACGGAAATGACGTATTGTTAGTTTACCAGACCGCCCTGGATGCAGTCGCCCGCGCCCGAAATGGTGAAGGGCCGACCCTGATCGTTGCTAACACATATCGCATCATGGGACACACCATCGGCGATCCCTTGACTTATCGCCTTAAGGGCGAAGTTGAAGCCTGGCAAGGACCAGCTCACGATCCCATCCTGCGCTTCAGGCAATATTTGATCGAAAACCAGATGTCAAACTCGCACCGGCTGGACGACCTGGAAGTTCAGGTGTGCCAGGAGATCGATGACGCGGTTGAATATGCTCTCTCCAGCCCCGACCCAGAACCCGAAACCCTCTGGGATGACGTTTACGACCGGCAGGTCGCAAGTTGACCCTTTTGAATCTCGAATCGTTTTTTTTTATAAGGATGGCAAAATCACATGACCACGCGTATCTTAGAATTCCGGGATGCCCTGAATGAAGCATTGATCGAAGAAATGGATCGAGATGCCAACGTCTTCATCATGGGGATTGATGTTGGCGCTTACGGTGGTGTTTTGAAAGTTTCGAAGGGTATCTGGGACCGTTTTGGGCCAATGCGCGCCGTCGATACTCCCATCAGCGAAGAAGGTTTCACCGGTATAGGAGTGGGAGCCGCCCTGGCTGGCCTCAGGCCTGTGATCGAGCTTATGTATATCGATTTTTCCTGCCTGGCCCTCGAAGCGATCGTCAACCAGGCTGCCAAAGCCCGTTATATGTTCGGGGGTAAGGCCCGCGTTCCGATCGTCATCCGTACCCAGGGAGGGGGTGGTAGAGGTAATGCGGCCCAACATTCACAAAGCCTGGAGGCTATCTATGCCCACATCCCCGGCTTGATCGTCGTGCAGCCATCTACTCCCAAAGACGCCAAAGGCCTGCTCAAATCTGCCATCCGCAGCGACAATCCTGTCATTTTTATCGAGCACAAACTGCTATACAACACCAAGGGACCGGTCCCCGAAGGCGAATACCTGGTGCCGATCGGGAAAGCTGAAATTGCCAGGACCGGAAAGGACGTGACCCTGGTAGCATCCTCACGCATGACCTTATTTTCTTTGAGTGCAGCTGAAAAACTGGCCGCGCACGGTATCGACGCCGAAGTGATCGACCTGCGGACCCTCCGCCCGCTGGACATCGACACGATTTGCGCTTCTGTTCAAAAAACCCATCGTTTGGTGATCGTCAATGAAGGGGCGCGCACCGGAGGATACGCCGCTGAAGTTATGGCCCAGGCTTACGAGAAGGTATTCGATTTCCTGGATGGACCCATCGTACGAGTTACCGCAGAAGATGTACCCCTGCCTTATAATGAGAAGCTGGAATTGGCTGCACTCCCGGATGAAGCCAAGATCATCAGTGCCGTAAACGGCTTTTTTTAACCTGCGTAAATGAAAACCACTATCAAAGAAATTGCCCGCCAGTTGAATCTCAACCCCTCAACTGTATCGCGTGCCCTGGCAGGCAAACCGGATGTATCCCCATCCACCCGCCAGCGAGTGCTCGAACTGGCCCAACAAATGAATTATTCCCCAAACTTGTGGGCGCAAAACCTGGTCGGGACGGCATCGAACTGGATCGGCTGCCTGGTTCTGGATCTATCCAATCCATTCTACATTCCCCTGGTTCGATCCATCGAAAATATTGCTGACGATCATGGCTTCATCATCTTTCTGGCTGAATCTCAACGCAAATTAAAAAACGAACGGGTTATGATCGAACGTTTCCGGAGGATCAAAGCCGCGGGGGTGCTGGTTACACCGGTGATGGTCGACATGGACCATCTCAAAGTATTACAAAAAGATAGGGTTCCGGTGGTTGTGATCGGCCGGACGATCCCCAAATACGATTGCGTCAATATAAACAACTTTCACAGTGGATTCCTGGTAGGCAAGTATCTGACCTCATTAGGTCATCGCCGTATCGGATACGTATACAGCGGTGATCCCTATAACCCACCCGAGCAAGACCGCCTGGCCGGCTTGAAAGCAGCCCTGGCCAGTTCCAACCTGGAAGTCGCCTGGCAGGCAGTGGTTGGGAATAACGAGTTGATCGGTGGAGAAGCAGGCGCCCGGCAATGGATAGCTGACCCCCAACGGCCTTCCGCAGTGTTTTGCTCGAACGATATGTTAGCGATGGGCTTTATCTCTGAAGCGCTCCAGGTGGGAATTTCGATCCCTGAGGACGTATCGATCGTCGGTCACGACGACGTCCCTTTCGCCGCCTTATTTAAAATACCGCTGACGACCGTCACGTTTTCGATGACTGAGATGGGAACCAAAGCAATGCAGCTACTCCTGGCACGCATCGCCGAAAAGGATTGCTGCGAGGCCCCACAAACGGTTCTCCTCGAACCTGAGATCGTACCACGCGCATCATCATTTGCACCCCGCCATCCAATGGGATGATACTGCTAACCTTGGAGAATTCCTCTCACCCGAGGGAATGATCCCGCTTTATTTCTCTTCAGGACGGATCTGATCGACCTGGGCATAGAAGAAAATGATGTCCAGGCTCCCTCCCGGCTTCCAGCGGAAAACGTGCCATTCTAAAGCAGGGACGTGCAGGGTCATCCCACATTCCAGGGGGACTGGATTTCCCAGTTCGTCCGCCGCTTCGCCCATTTCAACCCAGCTATCCCTGGAATCGAGCACGTAACATATTTCCTCGGCATGTTGGTGGGGCTGCATCGACCCGCTGCAGTCAGAGTAATGGGCAAATCCCATCGTCATTTTTTGACTAGGCGAAAAAGCGCCTTTGCCGGTCAGGGTCTGGATTGTCCTTCCCGGCAGGTCAACCTGGGTGACTTCTTCTCGTTTGATAATTTGCATGGTTAATATCCTATCTTCCCACCCGGGTGCCTTTCGAGCACACGTGGTTCATACATCGGAACCAAAATATCCGCCTCGCGTTTGATTCGTGGATAAGCTTCAAGCGCTTCGTACATATTCTCATTAATTCCCAGGAGCCGGCCTTCGGTAATATGCTCGTAGCGGAACATGCAGTCCGAAAATATGACCGTCCCTTGCCTGGTTTGCACTTTTAACTGCAATCGAGCTGCGATGGTGCACTCCGGTCCAAAAGACATCGATCCCTGGTAAGATCGTCTCCTCGTTTTTCAGCATGTTCATCCTTCCCCAGGCTTCCGTATAGATATAAGCGATTAATCGGGGTGGGATGCAAGCTGGCAAATAATCGTGGGGATGGTTCTTGTAGCGCGGGGCTAACAACTCTGCCCAGCCTTCGCGGTTCACGTAGATTTGGGCGTTCTGAAACTTATCCAAGCCGCCGATGGCATAGGGCTGTAAGGGGGTGATAATAAGATGTTGAACCTCTTCTGGTTTGACCCCAACCCCAGCCAGACGGGCTTCGATGGCATCTTCAGGGTGGACAACGAACTGGTGGCGGAAATTTGACCCTGCTCCCCAGCGCTTGTTCAACCAGGGCAGGTAATCTAAAGGAGCACCGCAGTTGACCAATACGACTGTATTTTCGGCTCTAATTAAAAGGGCATACACGTTTAACAATTCCCAGCGGTTATCGCCGAAGTTCGACATCCAATAGATCTCCGCCCCAGGGGTCTCGGGGAACTGCCCCACCTTCAAAACGTCAATTTTGTAATCCATGGTCTGCTCCTGCCGTCAATCGAGTAGAATATCCGGTTTTTGTAGATAATGGGCCAAATCGGACAAGAAACGAGCCCCGTCAGACCCATCCGCCACCCGGTGGTCGACTGCCAGGGTCAGCTTGACGATAGGCTGGGCTGATGCCTGTCCTCCGTCCATCACCAGTTTGTCATAGATGGCGCCAACCGCAAGCATGGCACTCTGGTCAGGATAAATAATGGGTGTAAACATCTGCACGCCGAACATACCCAGGTTGGTGAGGGTGAAAGTTCCCCCGGAGACGTCTTTAAGGGTGAGTTGGTGCGCTTGAGCTCTGGCGACCAGTTCCTGGCGTCTCTGTGATATCTGCCAGAACGTCAATTTGTTGGATTGATGGACTACCCCGGTAATCAACCCGCGATCCGTAGAAACTGCAACCCCTACGTTGATTTCTGAATACAATTTGATTTCCGTAGGATCGAAGTAAGCCGCATTCATCAAGGGATGATCGGTCAGTGCCCGGGCCAGGGCTTTGATCAGCAGATCTGTATAGGTTAGATGTACGCTAAATTCCGAATCAAACCTGGTGAACATGCTGTCGTGTAATTTCACCAGGGCGCTTGCATCAATCTCAACGGTCAGGTGAAAATGGGGGATTGACCGCCAGCTTTCGCTGATTCTCTGCGAGGTCGTCTTGCGAGTGGAGTTCATCTTGAGCATGGTGAAGGAGGGTTGGGCAGCATCGGCTTGCGGATTCTGTTCAGTCTGCCTGGCCTGAAGAAGGCTTTGGATATCTGCCTCCACGATCCTGCCATTGGGGCCACTGCCCGCAACCCTTGACAGATCGATCCCATGTTGAGAAGCCAGCCGTTTGGCAATGGGCGATGCCACGATCTGTTGAGGAGCTATTTCGCCGGGTAGTGTTTCCCCTGGCGCCCCGACCCAGGCAATCGTTTCACTTAATGGGACGGTAACACCTTCCTGGCAGACAATTTTCAGCATTACCCCGCTGGCAGGTGCTTCCACATCGATCGCCACTTTGTCAGTTTCAACAGAAAGGATAGGCTCGCCTACCTGCACCGGCTCCCCTTCTTTTTTATACCAACTCAGGATGGTTCCTTCTTCCATTGTCAGGCCTAGTTTGGGCATGATTACTTTGGTTGCCATTAGCTTTTTTCTGTAGACCTCCCCAGGCTTTTTCAGCCGATGAATAATCCACCGTTGACATTGATCGTGGCACCGGTGATGAAACCAGCATCATCTGACGCCAGGAACACTGCCAACCTGGCGACATCCGCCGGGAGTCCCAGCCGTCCTAGCGGGATCTGCTTCTCGAGCGCCTGGCGCACTTCAGCTCCCCAGCTCTGGGTCAGAGCCGTGTCGGTTGTCCCCGGTGCAATATTGTTGGCTGTTGCCCGCTGCGGCGCTAAAATCTTAGCGAGCTGTTTAGTCAATACCATCAAGCCACCCTTAGACGCTGAATAATGGGCTCCGGCAGCGATCCCGCCTATCTGGCCCGCCAGCGATCCAATGTTAATGATCCGCCCTTTCTCGCCTGACCGGCGTAGATATGGGAGGGCTGCCTGGCAGAAGAGGAACGGACCGGTCAAATTCACCGCCAACACCTTATTCCATTCCTCCAGGGTGATCTCTTCGAACGCCTGGAGTGGCGATATGCCGGCATTATTGACCAGAATATCCAACCCCCCGTACCTGTCGACCGCCGCGAGAATTGTCGCTGCAACCTGGTGTGGATCGGTTACATCGCATTTCATTGGTAACGCCCGCCCACCCAGTCCAGTAATTTCGCTGGCGGAAATTTCAGCCGAAGCCAGATCGATGTCGGCTAACACCACCGCCGCCCCACCAAAACTTAATTCTCTGGCGATTTCTTTCCCGATCCCGGCTGCAGCACCGGTCACCAGGGATACGCGACCTTCAAGGTTGGTATTCATTGGAAGTTCACCAAGATGCCGCCATCAACAACCAGACGGGAGCCGCTGCAATACGCAGCTTCATCTGAGGCGAAAAAGAGCACCGGTCCGGTGACGTCTTCGGGGTCGCCAATGCCTTTGACCGGTGTTCGCTCCCTGAAATAAGCCCGTTTTTCTGGTGTGAGATCATCCTGATTAATATCGGTGGCAATCGGTCCGGGTAGAACCACGTTGCAGGTAATTCCGTACTGCCCAAGGGAGATTGCCATGACCGCTGACAGCATATTGATCCCGGCTTTACTGGCGCAGTAATGAGCCTGCTGGGCACCTCCAACCAGCGATGAAATCGAACCGACGCTGATGATCCTCCCATGAATGCCGCCTGCAACCATCGTGTTGGCAACGGCCTGGGAGCAAAGGAAATTGCCCTTCAGGTTGACGTCCAACACACGGTCCCATAATTCCTCAGGCATTGTCAAAAAATCATGGAAAGGACAAATTCCGGCGTTATTGACCAATACGTCAATCTGCCCAAAATGGTCGAGTGTTTCGGCAACCATCTTTTCGACGTCAGCCTTCTCCGAAACGTCCACATAAATGTACAGACCGTTTCCCCCGGCTTCAGTCACTTGGAGAGAAGTCTGACGCCCCTGCTCCTCGAGGACATCCGCGATCACGACATTTGCACCTTCTTTGCCAAAGGCCAGGGCAATTGCCCGACCAATGCCGCGCGCCGAGCCGGTGACGATGACAGTTTTTCTCAAAAAACGCATGTCGATCCTCCTTCCGGGCAAATATTCAAGATTGGTCAAAGATCAGGAAGGTTCCGCAAACGTTTGCGGTTTCTGTTATGAGTATATCTGTTTTAGAAGCCCTGTCAAGTGAATTGAAAGGGCTTTTTCATCAAATGGATCTTAATAAGAAAGGTGCAGATTATTCTCTTCTAAACTGAACTCTCTTTTCGTAGTCGCGAATTTCTTCAATAAAAGCCATTCCTACCGGCACGCTTTGCTTGATGCAGAAATAATCCCAAACCAGGCCAAAAGGCAACGCTTTGGTCTCTTCGAGCAGCGCCAGGCGGCCTGTGAAATCGCCAGAGCGTTCCATCTGTTTGAGTTTTGCAGATGGCTCGAGCAGCGCTAATAGCAAAGCGCGCTGCATATTCCTTGCGCCGATAACCCAGGCGGCGACCCGGTTGATGCTGGCGTCAAAATAATCCAAGCCAATATGTACCCGGTTCAGGTAGTCTCCCCGCACCAGCTCTTGGGCGATTGCTTCTAATTCGTCCGAAAGCACGACTACGTGATCGCTGTCCCAGCGAACACCTCGGCTGACATGCAATAAGATCTCGTCCAGGTACATTAAAACCGCAGATATTTTATCCGAAACGGTTTCAGTCGGATGGTAATGGCCTGCATCCAGGGTGAGCAGTACTTTACGGCTGAGAGCATAACCGAAATAAAACTCGTGCGATCCCACCACATAGCTTTCTGATCCGATCCCGAACAGCTTCCCTTCAACCGCATCCAGGTTGCAGCGGGGGTCAATTTTTTCGGCCAAAATGGCATCCAGCGAATCGAGCAGCAATGCCCTTGGAGCTTTGCGATCGGCCGGTGTATCTTTCAAGCCATCCGGTATCCAAATGTTAGTTACGCAGGGCGTCCCTAATTCACGCCCTATCGTTTCTCCGATTTTGCGACAGGCCTGGCAGTGTTCTATCCAAAATTGGCGGATACCCGCATCGTAGCTTGCCAGGGTCATCCCTTCATTGGCCTTGGGATGTGAAAACAATGTCGGGTTGAAATCTAATCCATGCCTGTTAACCTTGGCCCAATCGATCCAATTGGTGAAATGAGATGGCTGAAGTTCGTTTCTTTCTACCTTTTTTCCATTCGTCTCGGCATACATGGCGTGCAGATTCAAGCGATGCGAGCCTGGGATCAGTTCGAAGGTTTTATCGAGGTCCTGTCGCAGCTCTTCTGCGTTGCGCGCCTTCCCGGGGTAATTTCCTGTGGCGGCCAGGCCGCCTCCCAGGTTTTCACCCGCTTGTTCGAAACCAGCAACATCGTCACCTTGCCAACAATGCAGGCTTATAACCAGTTTCTCAAGCCTTTCAATGGCCTGGTCTGTATTGACTCCTACTTTGGCATACAGCTCTTTTGCTAACAGGTAAGCTTGATTATTATTTTGATCGGTCATATGATTATTTTATCCTCCTGATCACTATAGCATGATCATTATCGGCGAGTGATCCCACTCGCCGATAATGATTTTACAGCCATATATGATAATTTTTCAATCCGATCGCAGCAAGTCCGTTACAACTTGAAGGTTAAGGACTTACTGCCGCGTCGATGTTGCTTGCGTCGTACACACTGAAGGGGCCCATCAAGACCCGCAGGCCAGCATCGCGGGTTGGGTCTTTGGTGATGGTGTAAGTACCCATCCGGCCAGCTTCAAATACTTCGCCTTCAACACCCTGCAATGATCCGGTTGCGATCATGTAGGTCAGGTAATAGGTCAGGAAGCCAAGATCTTTGAAACTCCATAGTGCAAATTGAGGTGCACAGCCGTTCTTGACGAATGAAACCATCTCACTCGGCAGTCCCAAACCGCTTACCTTCACCTTGTCGCACAGGTTCTCATCTTGCATGGCTTTAGCTGCGGCTGCAATCCCAATCGTCGTCGGGGCCATGATCAACTGCATGTCCGGGTATTTGTCCACCAGTGCCAATGCCTGGTTGTAACTCTCCTCGGATTGGTCCATGCCATAGACCACGTCCAACAACTCCAGCTTGGAATACGCCGGGTCCTTCAAGGTTTCCTTCAACGCCGCAATCCAGGCATTCTGGTTGGAGGCATCTGGGGAGGCTGACAGTACTGCAAACTTGCCGCCATTCGCTCCCAAGATATTCAACGCCATGTCTGCCATGACTTTACCGGTTTCGTTGAAATCTACCTGGGCCACAAATACCTGCTCACCATCTGCAGATGGGATCGGTGAGTCCCAGGTCACAAAGGTGACGCCCTTTGCCCGGGCTGCCTGCGCGGCCGGGGCGATCTGGTCTCCCGAGTTGTTCGACATCATAATCGCATCGACGCCCTGAGTGGTGGCATTCGTCACGATCTCAATCTGTCCGGTCACACTGTTATCCGGGGTCGGTCCCAGGTACTGCAAGTCTGCCGGGTTCTGCAACACTTTGGCTGCTTCGAGAGCGCCATCGTGCGCTTCGTCGAACACTGCATTTCCCATAAATTTAGGCAGCAGCACCATACTGACAGATTTCCCGGGAACGGCTTGCACAGCCGTTGCCGAAGGTGCAGCTCCTACTGCCGCGTCGATGTTGCTTGCGTCATACACACTGAAGGGGCCCATCAAGACCCGCAGGCCAGCATCGCGGGTTGGGTCTTTGGTGATGGTGTAAGTACCCATCCGGCCAGCTTCAAACTGTTCACCTTCAACACCCTGCAATGATCCGGTTGCGATCATGTAGGTCAGGTAATAAGTCAGGTAGCCAAGATCTTTGAAACTCCATAGTGCAAATTGAGGTGCACAGCCGTTCTTGACGAATGAAACCATCTCACTCGGCAGTCCCAAACCGCTTACCTTCACCTTGTCGCACAGGTTCTCATCTTGCATGGCTTTAGCTGCGGCTGCAATCCCAATCGTCGTCGGGGCCATGATCAACTGCATGTCCGGGTATTTGTCCACCAGTGCCAATGCCTGGTTGTAACTCTCCTCGGATTGGTCCATGCCATAGACCACGTCCAACAACTCCAGCTTGGAATACGCCGGGTCCTTCAAGGTTTCCTTCAACGCCGCAATCCAGGCATTCTGGTTGGAGGCATCTGGGGAGGCTGACAGTACTGCAAACTTGCCGCCATTCGCTCCCAAGATATTCAACGCCATGTCTGCCATGACTTTACCGGTTTCGTTGAAATCTACCTGGGCCACAAATACCTGCTCACCATCTGCAGATGGGATCGGTGAGTCCCAGGTCACAAAGGTGACGCCCTTTGCCCGGGCTGCCTGCGCGGCCGGGGCGATCTGGTCTCCCGAGTTGTTTGACATCATAATCGCATTGACGCCCTGCGTTGTGGCATTCGTTACGATCTCGATCTGTCCGGTCACACTGTTATCCGGGGTCGGTCCCAGGTACTGCAAGTCTGCCGGGTTCTGCAATTCTGTAGCAGCTTCGAGGGCGCCTTCGTGGGCTTCGTCGAACACTGCATTTCCCATAAATTTAGGCAGCAGCACCATGGTCATAGACTTTCCTGGTACAGCTTTTACAACCCCACCTGAAGCCTGGGGTGCTGTGGTATTAGTTGGCGCTTGATTTTGGGGTTCTGTAGTGTTAGTCGGCACAGTTTGGGTTGCAGTTGGTGTGCAGGCAGTTAGCGCCAGGATGAAAATAACCACAAGAATTGTTAGTTTTTTGAACATCTTCGTTCTCCTTAGATCTGGCAAAACTATGGTTGAAATTTCATTTCATCGCATTCATACATTCATCGCATTCACACAATGAAATCCTTATTGAACAACCTCCTTTCTTCCGTCCCCTGCATTCAAATTTTGGGATCTGAACCGTTTATTCCAGCGATTTCTGACGCTTGAGGCAATGTTCGGAATCAGCACCGAAAGTATCAACAAAGCTCCGATCACGCCGGTTTGGGTATCACCGGTTATGTTCAACAGGCCCATACCATTCCGCAGGTTTAGAATGATCAAGATCGATAAGAAAACGCCGATCATTGATCCTGAACCGCCAAATATACTGACACCACCTAAAACGACCATCGTAATCGCCTCGAGCTCGACTCCTTGGGCGGTATCGCCGCGCATCGAACCCAGGCGGGCAGCCAGTAAAAGCCCGGCAAAGGCTGCTACAATCCCTGACATAATGAACAAGATCATTTTCACCCGGCGGACATTGACACCTGAGTAACGCGCCACTTCACGATTGTTTCCGATGACGTATACGTACCGGCCAATACCTGACCACTGCAAGATCACGATAGCGATGACGAGCAGTACCACGAAAATAATAATGGCCAAGGGGAATGGCCCGATGAAAGGCTGTTGTCCCAGCTTATCAAACCAGTCTGGGAAGTTCCCCACCGAGTTATTTTCCAGAAGGACGTGGGCAAAACCCCGGAAACCGATCAAACCTGCCAGTGTAACTACCAGGGAGGTTAACCCCACATAAGAGATCATAAAACCGTTGAAAGCTCCGGTGATCACTCCGACCATCAAGCCGGCAGCCAGGCACCATCCAAACGGCACATCTCTTTGCCAAAGAAAAGCGACCATACAACCGGCCAGACCCATGACTGACCCCACGGATAAGTCAATTTCAGCATTGATAATGATGAATGTCATGGCCAGGGCCACAATGATCTCTTCGATCCGCAGCTCGAATAAATTGATAATGTTCTGGAGCTGCAGGTAATGGGGCGTCGATACGGCATCAAAAAGGACGACCGCGATCAGGATAACTAGCAATAAACCTTCCCAACTCTTTAGTCTTCCCAGTTTATGCAGCATGGCTTTCCTTCTCCTTAACCTGCTTTGTTTCTGTTTCTTGTTTTGTCCCAATTCCCTGGCGGGTCCAGATATCCCGCAGGCGAGAAATGATGACAGCGTCAATGCTAACCGCGACCAGAATCAACATGCCCAGAAGTGCGTCGATCCAGAAATTGCTGATGGCCAGCCAGCGCAGCAGGCTTTGATTGAGCAGGTTGATGATAATTGCACCCAGCAAGGCTCCAATCATGGTGCCAACACCCCCGTTCGTGCTCACCCCGCCCACGACCGCCGCTGCGATGGCCTGCATTTCCATCCCCTGGGCAGCTGCAACAGTCAGGTCACCATACCGCACCAGGAACATAAAACCAGCAAACCCAGCCAGAGCACCACACAGGACGTAGGTCATGAACACAATCCGCTGAGATGGCAAACCCCCGATGCGGGCTGCCTCTGGGTTTGACCCGATGGCATATAATCTCCGGCCGTAATGGAAGTAAGTTGTCACCAGGAAAAGGATCACAAAAATTAACAGTGCAGCCGCCATTACAGCCCGTACGTTAAACTCACCGATGGTGAACAATTGGCTGCTGCCTAGGTTGATCACCCATTCTGGCAGCTCGTGAGTAACCACGATTTTATTGCCTGGATATGCTACCAATGCCGATCGAAAGATCGCCAGCGTTCCCAATGTAACTATGATCGATGGTACTCGTCCATAAGCCACCAGGAGGCCGTTGATGATGCCCATCAAGCTACCAGCTCCGATAGCGAGCAATATCGCTACAAATGGGGTTATATCTTGGTTGCCGCTAAGTTGTTTCCCGACGAAAAAGGCAGTCAAACCCACAATCGAGCCGACGGAGAGGTCGTAGTTGCGGGTAAGGAGCACCAGTGTCTCTCCGAGAGCGACGACTCCAATGATAGCGACATCGCTGGTCACCCGATTGAAGATCCGTGGGCTGAAAAAGCCCTCAATCTGGGAGCTGAAGAACAACACGATGACCACAATCAGAAAGACCAGACTAAACTCACGTAACTGCTCCGGCCGAAAATAGCGTTTAATCATTTCCATTATGCCGCCTCCGTCACCGTTTCATTTTGACCCATCGCAGCTGTTAGGATTCGCTCCTGAGTAGCCTTTTCTTGTTCAAATATGCCCATCTGGCGGCCCTCACGCATCACCAGGATTCGATCACTCATCGCCATGATCTCAGGCATATCGGATGAAATCAAGATAATGCCTAACCCTTGCATGGCCAGGTCGTTGATAAAATGATGCACTTCGGCTTTAGCACCCACGTCAATCCCTCTGGTTGGTTCATCCAAAATGAGGATCTGTGGTCTGGAGTTCAACCACTTGCTGATCATCACTTTTTGCTGGTTGCCGCCTGAAAGCTTTCCAACCGGTTGGTGAATCGACGGCGCTCGAATCGATAAACGCTCACAATAGTATTTGGCGGTTGCTTCTTCTTCATCAGTCTTGACCAACCCAACCCGGGACAAGTATTGGCGCAACATTGGTAGAGAGATGTTATTGGTGATCGACATCGGTAATGTCAACCCTATCTGGCGCCGGTCTTCAGTCATGTAAGCAATCCCAAGGTGCATTGCCTGCTCGGCGGAAGAGATTCTGACATTTTTGTTTCCGATAATAATCTCACCCGAATCGGCTGGTTCTACCCCAAATAAGGCTAGGCCGACATCCGTCCGTCTGGATCCGACCAGTCCAGCAAACCCCAGAACCTCTCCCCGGTACACGTCGAAATTCAATCCGGAAAAAACGCGTTCTTTGCTCAAATTGCGGACCGACATGATCATATCGCCCCGCTTCCCCTTGCTTTTTGCGAAGAATTCCTCGACCTTACGTCCCACCATATCGTGGATTAAGCTATCCAACGTAATCTGGTCGCATGACCGGGTAGATATCCATCTACCATCGCGAAAGACGGTCACCCGGTCGGCAATTTCGAAAACCTCTTCGAGCCGGTGACTGATGAAAAGGATCGAGACACCCTGATCTCTTAAGGAGCGAGCCAGCTTAAAAAGTTGAGAGACTTCATGGGCTGAGAGCGATGCAGTCGGCTCATCCATAATCAACACCCGAACATTGAGCGAAGTTGCTTTTGCTATTTCAATCGTCTGTTGGGCAGCTAAAGTCAGGCCGCGGGCAGGCTGTCTCACATCCAGTTTTACCCCCAGCTGACCTAGAATTTCATCAGCCCGCCGGTACATTTTTCCCCGGTTAACCAAAAGCGAACGTGTCCGGTGGGTGATAAAGATATTTTCAGCGACGTTCAGGTCAGGATAAACCATTGGTTCCTGATAGATGGCCGCGATGCCGTATACCTGAGCTTCTACTGAATTACTGATATGAACGACATTTTCGTCCAAAATCATCTCTCCCGCATCCGGTTGGTACACGCCAGTCATGATCTTGATCAATGTGGATTTGCCAGCACCATTTTCTCCTAATAACGCATGGATTTCACCGGGATACAGATCTATTGAGACATTGTCCAGTGCCTGGGTGGTGTCAAACCGTTTGGAGACATTTCTAATCTGGAGAACAGGGACCTTCGTTTCAACACTTGTCATGGTTGTTGCTCCGTTCCAAAATATGGATTTGTCTAAGTTGTTCAGGTTTAACAGTAATGACCAGAATTAAGCTTTTACTTTAGGAACAAATACATGATCGATATAAACCGCAGGTGGAACCTGTTGGCCGTTCAAGATTTTTAACGCCAGGGTAATCAACTTCTCCCCATATTCCTCAGGATCGTATGCCGTTGACCCGATAATACGGCAATCCGGCTGAAGCATCTCTTCTCTAACCCGTCGGTCTGCTCCCTGGCCTACGATGACGACGTCTTGCTCCCGATTCGCTTTTCTTGTTGCTTGTAGCGCTCCTAAGGCAGCATCATCGTTGAAGCAAATTACGGCAATCTTGTGAAAATCAGGCAATTGCCTTAAGGCTGCCATCATTTCGTTTTCGCTAATTTCGCAGGTATTGCCACTGTTCAGGGGCACTCGCTTTTCACATGGGATCTCGCCGATAACCGATTGCAGCCGGTCCAATTGACCCTGGATCCGAGCTTCGACCAGCGAGCCTGCTCTTGGCTCATCTAAAATAATCAATCGATCGATACAACCACCCCAATTTTCATTAATCCAGTTTCCCAATGCGAGGCCTGCCATATGTCCGGCCCGATAATTATTCACACCAAAATAAGTTGCCCCGACGATAGGAATGTCAACCGAAATGACCGGGACGCTTGCCTGGCGAAATTTGTCCATGATCTGGATGCCGATTTTCTCGTCGATTTGGTACTCAATCACCAGATCCAGATCCAGAGCAGCAAACCGATCGGCCACTGCAAGAGCCACATTCCCATCCAAATGGTTATCAGCCAGCACCAGGTCGATATTTCCGGCTGCCTGGGCAGCGCGCTCCAGGCCTCGGCGTACATCTATCGAAAATGGCATATTCTCGCCCAGGTTAGCAAACCCGATCCGGTAATGATGAGTCTCCTTAGCACAGGGTGAATAGTCCACCACCCCGTCTTCATCACAAACCGTCAAGATCGTGCATGAATTCTTGAGCGTCTCGATCCAGTGTTTGTCCAATCCATTATCGGTATAGATGCGGTCAACCTGATCGACCCGGGCAAATGGCACCAATGCTGACCGGCCAAATTTACTCGAATCGATCAGCGCCACCACCGAGTCTGCTGCTTCGATCATTTTCGACTTGATTTGTGCTTCAAGGATATTGCGCTCGGTCAGGCCAGTTTCGACCATAAAACCCGTGGCAGACACAAATGCCGTTTTTATGCGTAAATCTTTCAGGAATTGGTCGCTGACGAGACTGGTAACCAGAACACCTTCAGCATTGACCATACCCCCCAACATCAACACTGAATTCGCAGAATTTTGAGCCAGTTTGAAAGCGACTTCGATCCCATTGGTGACAATTGTCAGCCTGCGGCGATTGTTGAGGAACGGGATCATGTGAAAAACGGTCGTACTCGCGTCCAGGATAATGGTATCCCCATCTTCGACCAGTTCGGTAGCCCAGCGCGCCATGGATTGCTTCTCAACTTCGTGCACATGCATTTGCGTCGAAAAAGCCATGCTGTAAGCCGGCTGCATATCTGTCGGAATACCACCCCCTCGCACTCTCTCCAAACGTCCTTCACCAGCCAGAGCATCCAGGTCGTTCCTGACGGTGCCCTCCGAGATTTGCATTAGTTCAGCAATCTCTGCCACCCGGATACCAGGTCGCTCTCGCAGAAGTGATAACATCCGACTGCGTCGATCGAACGTGGTTGAAATTTTGGTCATTTTTAATTAAGATTCAACAGGAAACGTTGATGGTTTTTGATGATTACCATCAAAATTCATTATAGAGAAATTTAAATTGTTTGTCAATAATCAATTATTGACATTTTCGCACCAATCAACAACTTTGGTGCGTCACCTGGTCATTTGAAAGATCCATCTTTTCTCTAATTCTTTATCATCTGTGTTAATGGCACGATCATTGCACAAATAGATGGTTGCACCAACAAATAGGATCGGTGAGAGGAATCCATGGCAAATTCGTCTGATGGCCTTACAGAATCACACAGCTCGAAACGGGCTCGAACAACCCCAAAAAAAGCGGTCCACAGTAATCCCTATGAACATTTGGTGGGGCATTTTCCCGATATCCTTTATCGTTACAACGTAGGGTCACCGGCTGGTTTCGAATTCATCAACCCGGCTGTCGCTGCTCTGACCGGCTCACCGCCCTCAGAATATCTCCAAAACCCTGTGTTGATTTTTGAAAAAGTGTTCTCAGATGATCGCCACATTCTCGAAGACATTCTGACTGGGCAGAATATCGCCAGCCCGGTCGTTATTCGTTGGAATGGCCATGGCCATGATCCTGTCTGGACCGAACACCGCGCCATCCCTGTTATCGCCGCGGACGGTAGTATTTTGGCGATCGAAGGTATCATTCGAGATATCCCGGTTAAAGGCGGAGCTGATGAAACGGATCCAAAATCATCCGTCGTCCCCCACCTGATCGCCTTGGGTAAGGCTGTTGAAAAACCCGCCAGCCTGTATGAAATGGCAGAAATCATCGGTGTCGCAGTCAAACACCTGTGTCACGCTGATGCCGGAATCCTTATAAAACTATCAACGCCGCATAACCAGGTGCTGTGTTTATGGGCTGATGGCATAGAAGATAATCGAATTAAAACCACCGCTCAACAAGTGTATCTAGCGCTCAAGGACAGGCCGGCTAATCGCGGCGAACTGCTAGTCATTAAAGACCCGCAAGACGATACGGGTAAGTTCCATTCGATGATTCTATGCCCCTTGACCTACGAGAAGAACCTGAGGGGCGGCCTCGCCTGCTTTCACGCTGAACCGCGGCCGTGGGGCAGGCAAGAGCTCGACGCGATCGAAGCCTTTGCTCGCCAGGCAGCAATTGCCCTCGAAAATATCCAGTTGACTCGAGAGCTGCAGGATACTTACTTACAAGCCATCCTGGCCCTCACCAAAACAATGAAAGTTCGAGATGTCTACACAGCCGACCATTCACATCAATTAGTTGGTTGGGCGGAGAGTCTGGCCTGGAAATTAGGCTGCCGTTCGCGTGATATCGAATCAATTCGCTGGGCTGCTTTACTGCACGATATCGGCAAGATCGGCATTCCGGACATGGTTCTAGGAAAACCATCGAGGTTAAATGCAGACGAATGGATGGTGATGAAACGCCATCCCCAAATTGGAGCTGAGATTGTAGGTGTGATCCAACAAATGAAGACGGTATCGCCGTTGATCAAGTACCATCACGAACATTTCGATGGCAGCGGTTATCCTGATGGATTGAATGGCGATCAGATCCCGCTGGGAGCCCGGATTCTAGCTGTGGTCGATGCTTACAGCGCGATGATATCCGATCGTGTCTATCGCCCGGCTCGCCCACCAAAAGATGCCCGCGATGAACTCGCCCGCACGGCAGGGACACAATTCGATCCACAGGTGGTCACTACTTTTTTGCAAATGCTTAACTTTGGCCAGGATCAAATCCGGGGAAATCAACTCGTAAATTAATCAAATTTCAAGCAGCAGTTTTCGTAATTCCGCCAGGTTATCCACGACAACGTCTGGTTGGTAGGGGGATCCATCCAGGTCTTCTTGATGAGTTTCACCGCTCAAAACCAAAACCGTGGTCATTCCTGTCGATCCCAGGGCAATATCTGTGTACAGGCGATCTCCAACCATCGCCAGCTTAGCGATAGGGAAGCCCGTCTTTTCAACCAACGCTGCGACAATCGGCCGGTTGGGTTTCCCGATGATCGCATCCGGCCTGCGGCCTGTCGATGCCGCCACCATGGCGATCATCGCCCCCGTGTCGGGCATGAATCCATTTTCAACCGGACAGTTGATGTCAGCATGAGTAGCAAAGTATGGCGTTCCGCTGCGAACCAGGTCGCATAATTTCCATATTTTTTCGTAGGTTAAGGTAGTATCAAACCCCAAAATGACTGCATCTGGGTGATCTTCCGTAAGTGAAAACCCATATAAGTGAAACTCGCTTTCAAGGGCATCGGTCCCAGCCACAAAAAGGCGACCCCGAGGCCAGATATTTCTAAGGTATATCGCTGCTGCTTCTCCCGAAGTGAGTACCTGTCCATCCATCAGGTTCTTTACCCCCAGGGAGCGTAGCTTGTCCCCGTACTCTACTCGGCTATGCGAAGAGTTATTTGTGAGAAACAGGTAAGGGATCTGGCGCGATTCCAATAATTCAATCAACTCTACCGCTCCAGGGAGCAATTGTTTTCCCAGGTAAAAGGTGCCATCCATATCCAGGATAAAGCATCTCACCTGCTTAAGGATTGTGGCAATATAGGCATCCATCTGTTATCTATAACCGTTTTTGCAAAATCATCGTCCACTAATTGGGTGATTAACCCAGAATTATAAGGCTTTTCGTAGAAATGCATTTATCGACCGGCAATTCCATCGTTAAAAGGTATAATCCGGTTGAAATGTTTAAAGCTCGTTACCGTCACATTTTGTGGTTTTTTGGCCGATTGATTCTTAACTTTATCTGGTGGGATATCCTGATACCGAGGATTGGCTTACGCCGCCTGGCCCGCAGCACCCGACCTAAACGGATCAGAAAAGCTGCAGCAGCTTTTCGAGCAGAGGCAATCCGGCTCGGGGGTGTAATGATCAAAGTCGGGCAGTTCCTTTCGGCGTGCCTGGATGTATTACCCCAGGAGATCACCGACGAGCTGGCCGGTTTACAGGATGAGGTCCAACCTGAAACGTTTGAGAAAATTCGTCAGGTCATCGAAAAAGAATTCTCAAGTCCGATAGAGACTAAATTCGCGTATTTTGAACCAACCCCAATTGCCTCGGCATCGATCGGCCAGGTTCATCGAGCTCACATCTATTGCCAATCTACCGACCAACCAGCAGAAGCTGATCAGATTCACGAAGTCGTTGTTAAAATCCAACGGCCTGATATCGATGAGATCGTCAATGTCGATTTATCCGCCCTCAAGGTCGTCGGTCGCTGGATTTATCGTTATCCCCCAATCCACAAACGTGCTAACGTTCCCGCCTTATTGGAAGAATTTAGCCGCTCCCTGTATGAAGAGATTGATTATCTCCACGAAGGCAAGAACGCCGAAATATTTGCAGCCAATTTCAAAAACCATTCCGACATCCTCGTCCCGTCTGTCCATTGGGACTATACCACCCGCCGGGTACTGACCCTCGAAGATGTTGGCTCGATCAAGATTACCGATTACACCGCTATCGAAGCCGCTGGCATCGACCGGGCAGAAGTCGCCGAAAGACTGATCAACACCTACCTTAAGCAGATTTTTGAAGACCATTTCTTTCATGCCGACCCCCATCCAGGTAACCTGTTCATTCACCCCTGTCCAGAGGTAGACGAATTGGGTAAACCATCCTGGGAATTGGTGTTCGTCGATTTTGGAATGACAGGCCAGCTTCCGCCATCCATCCAGTCCGGTTTGAAGGATATGTTGGTGGGAATTGGAACCCGTGATTCCGCCCGGGTGGTCAAGTCTTTTCAAACGCTGGACGTTTTACTCCCAGGAGCCGACACCAACTTGCTGGAAAAAGCCACCGCAAGAATGTTCGAGAGTTTTTGGGGGAAAACAACCCCTGAAATGATGAACATGCATCACGACGAAGCTCTCAAATTTGCTTATGAATTCAGGGGGTTAATGTATGAAATGCCGTTTCAGGTGCCAGAAAATATGATTCTCCTGGGTCGCTGCGTGAGTATTCTCTCCGGCATGTGTACCGGTCTAGATCCCAATTTTAATATCTGGACTAATCTGGCGCCTTATGCCCAGAAGATGGTGCAAGAAGATGGCGGCGGAGCCTGGCGGATTGTGTTGCAGGAGATCGTCTCGACACTCCAGGTTCTGGCAACCTTGCCCAAGAAAGCAGATGCCCTGCTCAATCGAATTGAGCAGGGCAGGTTAGAAGTGTACAGTCCGGAATTATTGTATCGTCTACGGAAGGTCGAAAAAGGAGAAAATCAACTGATCAAGGTAATCCTTTTTGCAACCTTTATGATCGGCGGAATTCAATTATTTCTTTCAGGGTACCAGGTTTTTGCTGGAGGCCTGGGCATGGCGGCCTTGATCACCCTGATCACATTGCTTTTCCGCTAAAAAGGATTTACTTATCCTCGGCCACTTTTTCAACCCGTTCGATAGCGACGTCGACCAGGCTGCGCATGGCTAACAAGAATTCCTTTCGAGCTAAACGTCTATTTTCTACATAACCAGGGGGAAGGAGCGCTTCGAAACTCTTTCGCATCGCTTTTCGAGCTGCGCGCACATGGTCTCTTGCCTCGCTTACCCGAGGATCCATCTGACGGTATTTTTCACTTGTTTCAGCCATTTATTACCTCCAAATCGAGCTTATGCATTCATTATAGAGTCCGGTGATATAAGAGTTAAGGTAGATACCTGTTCTCTCGAATTTGTTTATATTAATCTTATAAATATTTGACAAAGGATTTAATTTAGAGTATTATGATGCTAGTTATATGAATAAATACTGGGTGGAAATTACCGAGTGTCAACGAAGATGACAAGAAAACAGAATAAAAGATCAGAAAGGATTATAAATAATGGCCCAATTATTTGAGCTTCCCCCTCTTAGATTTGAGAAAAATGCCTTGGAACCTGCAATAGATGCTATGACGATGGAAATTCACCACGATAAACACCACGGCGGTTATGTCAGCAAACTCAATGCCGCTCTCGAAAACTATCCTGAATGGCAGGGTCGAACAATTGACGCGTTGTTGAGGTCGATTAACGAAGTTCCAGAAGCAATTCGCACAAGCGTTCGAAATAATGGTGGCGGGCATGCAAATCATACCCTTTTTTGGGATTGGTTGACGCCAGGCGGCAGCAAATCTCCTTCAGGATCTCTCGAGAGGGAAATTGCATCCACGTTTGGCTCGGTGGATGCTTTCCAGAAGACTTTCAGCGACGCTGCCGCCAATCGTTTTGGCTCAGGGTGGGCCTGGCTGGTTCTGGACAAGAATAACAAGATGTTGGTTTATTCCACCGCTAATCAAGATAGTCCCTATATGGAAGGATACAAGCCTATCCTCGGTCTAGATGTTTGGGAACACGCTTACTATCTAAAATACCAGAACCGCCGCCCTGATTATATTAAAGCATACTGGACGGTCGTAAATTGGGATGCTATAGACCGTTTGTATAAAGCTGCCAAATAATCAACACATTTGCCGGTAGAAGTGTTTGAGCGCAGTTCACTGCTGTTCAAACACTTTTTGTTTTAATAATCGTCTATAATACGAAAGTATCAAATCCTTTTTAACGGTGGTGAAAATATGCATGCCTGATAGCTTGAAGTCAGTCAGGAACCGCTTTGCCAGTTATATGGTCTCGCTTTTTTCAAAAAAGATCGAATTTCAAGAATTAATCTTAAAATTCGAACGCGATATTAACCAGGCTGAGAATTCATTGGCTGTATTGGGCCTGCTCAGAGGCACATTTGAGCAGTTGTTTTCACCTTTGCGTTTACACATCTTCATCTTTGATCCGGAAAGCCATTGTTACCGGGCTGCACCGGACCTGGATGGCAAGCTGACCAGCGATCTCCGCTTCGATGCAACCAATCCATTGATCGAAGTCCTCACAAGGACAACCAACCCTCTCGATCTGAGCCAGCCGTCTATCTTTCCCGAAAGCTTAAAAGAAGAACTCCCCCATCTGGCAATCCTGGGACCGGGGTTGATTTTTCCAATATCCAGTCGCCAGCATTTATCAGGATGGGTTATTGCCTGCCCAGGATCGAATACGCAAACGTTCACTCCTTTGGAATCCCACCAGATTTCATTCTTGTGCAATCTATCCGCTGCGCAGATTGCTCAGATCGAAGTTGCTGTTCAAACAAAGAAACGTGACCGAGAAATCGATATCCTGGTTGAGGTTTCGAAAGGGATCAACATCACTACCGGTTTCGATGACGCCTTCGAGCTGGTTTATACCCTGGTGAACCAGGCAATTCCAACTCGTGATTTCCAAATCATGCTTCTCGATAAAAATAATGGGACCGGCAGCTATGTTTTCTACCTGGAAAACGACCGCAGATGCAGTGAAATTGAAAATCGACCCCTACCGATCGACAGCGGCCTGGAGGATGAAATCATCTCCAACCAGAATCCAATTCGGCTCACAGATTACCAACAGGCTTGCCGTCAACGTGGGCTGATTCCAGTTTCAACGGATATTTATGCCTGGATTGGGGTCCCTCTCAACGCCGGTTCGGAAACCATCGGGGTCATGGAAATCGCCAGCCGCAACGTCGCCGAGGTATTCTCGGTCGACCAATTGAATTTTTTGCAGGCCATTGGAGATCAAATTGCCGGAGCAATTGTAAAAAACCGCCTGCTGCAAGAGACTGGCCAACATGCCCGCCAGTTGGGATTATTGAATGAGGCCGCTCGACAGTTCTCATCCATTTTCGAGCTGCAACCCTTAATGGCTACGATCCTTAAATTTGGGCTGGAGCTGGTTAATTGCAAATCAGCGCTGATCGCTCTACCCATCGCCAGCACCGGGCAGATGATAATCCGGGCAGTAGCCGGGTCAGTCAGCGCCGATCTGGTTGGCACACCCCTACCTGCTCAAGTTAGCCTCGTTCCTCCTGCCCTTGATAGCCAAACCTCTGCAACTCACCTGGGAGAAGTGATCGCTGATTGGGGAATTGGTGCCGATAACAAACAGGCATTGATGGCTCCCCTATCCGTCAATGAAAAAGTGATCGGGTTGGTAGCTCTCTTCGATAGGGTGGACAACCTGCTCTCAACAGACCGAGAACTGTCCATACTTGCCATTTATGCGAGCCAGGCCGCCATTGCTTTGGAAATGACCCAGTCGTACATCAAAACAGATCTGGCCCTGGCTGATCGGGTCGAAGAGCTGTCTGTGATGCAGCAGATCGACCGCGAACTGAATACAAGTCTGGATATCGAGAAAGCGATGCGGATTACCCTCGAGTGGGCAATGCGCCAATCCAAAGCTAACGCCGGGTTGATCGGCCTGGTCGAGCCGGCAGGCATCCAGGTAATGTCTTCCCAGGGATATGCAGACGAGTTGGATCTTTACCTGAACGGGGTTATACCCCCAGAGAAATTACCTTCAGACGCTGTTTTAAGAGATAACAGTCCTGCCTATCTCTACGATTTTTTCCAGGAAACCCCTCAAACCGGCTTGCTGCGCGGCTGTCAAAGCCAGGCAATCATACCTATCCGTAGAGAATCGAATGTCATTGGATTGATCTTATTAGAAAGCAACCGCCCTGAGTTCTGGTCGCCGGACGACCTGGTTTTCCTTTCAAGGCTGAGCGATCACGCTTCGGTGGCAATTTTCAATGCACAGCTCTACCATGTCGTCCTGGATGCCAATAACGCCAAAAGCGAGTTCGTATCTTTCGTGGCTCACGAGCTCAAAAATCCGATGACGTCTATTAAAGGTTATACCGAGCTGCTGGCAGCCGGTGCTGTCGGACCGGTTACCAGCCCACAGTCCAATTTCCTAACAACCATTCGCTCAAACATAGACCGGATGAACACGCTCATATCCGACCTGAATGACATTTCAAAAATTGAGGCTGGCCGTGTCCGGCTCGAATTCACATCCTTCAATTTGTCTGAAGTCGTCGACGAAGCTGTGCGCTCGGCCCGGCGCCAGATCGAAGAGAAAAAGCAGTCTCTGGCTATCGAAATTCCTGCCGATTTACCTTTCGTTTGGGCTGACCGGACGCGCTTAATCCAGATATTGGTGAACCTGATCTCAAACGCCAACAAGTACACACCTGAAGACGGGCAAATCGCTGTATTTGCTGCTCCCATCGAACCCGGTGAAGATAATTCCGGAACGGCAAATTCTATCCACCTGTGGGTCCAGGACAACGGCATCGGCATCAGTTCGGAAGACCAGAAACGGATTTTCCGAAAATTCTTCCGCTCGGAAGATCCCAAGACCCGTGAGACTTCCGGTACCGGTTTAGGTTTGAGTATCTCCCGCAGCCTGGTCGAAATGCAAGGGGGTCGAATCTGGTTCGAAAGCAAGTTCCGTCAGGGGACCACTTTCCACATATCCATACCGGTCGCCAGCTAAAAGAATGGCAAATATTGAAAAGAATGGGCGGCTGTGCCGCCCATTCTTTTGCAGATATCGCATAACTATACAGGAATATTCACCTTTGGCAGGCGGCCCATGATTTCATCCTTGCTGACCGGATGTACATAATCGTCGAGCTGGTTGGTGTTATAGGCCTGGTATGCTGAGAGGTCAAAATTGCCGTGACCAGAAAGGTTGAACAGAATGATCCGCTTTTCGCCCTTGGCCTTTGCATCTATGGCTTCATCGATTGCAACCCGGATAGCATGGGCCGATTCAGGAGCGGGAATGATACCTTCTGATTGGGCGAACTTTATCGCCGCATCAAACGTCGGGCGCTGGGGAACCGCCACTGCTGAGATGTAACCGGCGTCGTACAAAGCACACAGTTCAGGTGCCATGCCATGGTAGCGCAGTCCACCGGCATGGATTGAAGCCGGTACGAAATCATGGCCCAGGGTATGCATCTTGACAATTGGCGCCATTTCTGCGCTGTCGCCAAAATCGAAAGCATAGACCCCTTTCGTTAGCGATGGCGCTGCAGTAGGCTCAACCGCCACCAGCCGGGTTTTGCGTCCTTCTTTCAGGTTTTGGCGCAGGAATGGGAAGGCAATCCCAGAAAAGTTCGATCCACCTCCGACGCATCCAATCACCACGTCCGGGTACTCATTGGCCAGGTCCATTTGCAGCAAAGCTTCTTCACCGATTACGGTCTGGTGCAGCAAAACGTGGTTCAAAACTGAACCCAGGCTGTATTTCTTCTTACCCTCTGAAGTCGCCGCTACTTCCACCGCTTCCGAAATCGCCATGCCCAATGAACCTGGATTTTCGGGGTCACGTTCTAGAACAGAGCGGCCGTAATGCGTGCGGTCGGTCGGACTGGCGTAGACCTTTGCCCCGAAGGTCTCCATTAAAATTCGTCGATAAGGCTTTTGCTGATAAGACACCTTGACCATGTATACTTCCAGGTCCATATCAAAAAACTTGCAGGCCATCGCCAGCGCCGATCCCCATTGTCCAGCCCCGGTTTCAGTCGTCAAAGCGTGCGTTCCCGATATTTTATTGTAATATGCCTGGGCAACGGCAGTATTGAGCTTGTGGCTGCCAGCTGGCGAGGCTCCTTCATACTTGTAGTAAATATGAGCAGGTGTGTCCAGAGCTTTTTCCAGCCGGTGTGCCCGGATCAATGGGGTCGGCCGGTAGAGTTTATAGATATCCCGCACCGGTTCAGGAATTTCGATGTACCGTTCCTGGCTGATCTCCTGCTGGATCAATGCCATTGGGAACAGAACCGAAAGGAAATCGGGAGTGATTGGCTCCTTCGTCTGTGGGTTAAGCACCGGGGTTGGTGGCACCGGCGAATCAGAAGCTATGTTGTACCAGTATTTAGGAATGTCATTTTCTGAAAGATTGAAACGGGTTTGTTCTGTCATTTTTTACTCCTTTGTTATCTGAAGCCTCATCCTCTAAACAATGGCATGGTGAAAAATGATCGAGCGACCGAATGTGCACTGGATGAGGAGAGGGTTTATTACTTTTTTAGCAATAAATTCCTGCTAATCTAGCTTCGACCGCTGGCAAAGAGGCGTTGCGGAAATCGGTAGCGATACGCAAACCCATTTTTTCTTGCGCTTCCAGTAAGGTCTCTTGGGCCAGGCCGCGTGCTTTTTCAGTCCCTGTATGCAACAGATCAAAAATTTCCTCCGGCCTGAGAGAAAGGTTCGCTCTTCGCTCGCGGATTGGTACCAGATATAGATTGACGATTTCTGCCAGGTGTGTCTTCAAGGCGACGTCACCGACCTTTCCGGCTCGATAATCGGAGGCGATCTGTTCGACCTCGACCTGGTCCGGTGCAAAGGCCTTAAGATAGTCAAAGAGCGGGTTTCCCTCGATGTGCCCAGGATCGCTAGCGTGGACGCGGGTTGGATCGGTATACATGCTCATCACCTTGCGGGTCGTTTCTTCAGGTGTATCCTGGATATAGATCGCATTACCATAGGAGGTATGCATCATTCGGTTATCCAACCCAGGAAGCCGCGAGGTCGAAGAGAGGATTTCGTGTGGCTCCATAAAGGTCTCGCCATAAAGCTGGTTGAACCGCCGGGCGATTTCACGAGCCAGCTCGAGGTGGGGCAACTGATCTTCACCAACTGGTACGTGAGACGCACGGTAAATCAGGATGTCCACTGCCTGCAATACCGGGTAGCTCAACAACCCTAGCGATGGGACCAGGTTAAGCAGCTTAACCTGGTCCTTATACGTTGGCACTCTCTCAAGGCGGGGAACCGAGGCCAACATGCTTAAAAGAACGCACAGCTGGGCATGTTCAGGGATGGCAGACTGCAGGACCAGGGTCGATCGGGTGGGATCAATTCCGGCTGCCATCCAATCGATTACCATCTGGATGGTATTCGAGCGAATCTGTTCGGGGTGGTTGAAATCGGTCGTCAAAACGTGCAGGTCTGCAACCAGGAAAAAGCAGTCGTATGTATCCTGTAAGCTGTTCCAGGTGTTTAGAGTCCCTAAAAGATGACCCAGATGTCGTGGGCCGGTAGGCCGGTGTCCTGTTAGAATTCTTCCTTTCTTTTTCATCTTTAACCTCCGTGGCAAAATAAAAAGCGCGCTCATCCCATATGGGGACGAATGCGCTTGATCCGTGGTGCCACCCCGGTTAGGCTGTTCGCTCAGGACTCTGAACTCCTGAAAATAAAAAACCCGTCGATGTTGCGACGGATTATGATGCCAGCCTCACTCGATTGCGAGTACGACAACCTTGAGGTTGTTTATACTCGCTGCCTGGATAACGGTGGCAGTTCCGGCGCGGGCTACTCGAAATATCCATTCCTTTCGCCCTGCAACTCTGAGGTCCATTCAACGCTATCGTGCGGGCAGGTTTTCACCAGACCCTGCTCTCTGAGCCGCCGTTTCAGCGCTTACTCGTCCTCTTCACAGTCTTTATTTATGATGTTAGAAAAATTATAGCGAAAAAGGCGGAAAAGTCAAGCCCGAGTATCCAACATTGTTGGTGATTGTGATTGGGTGCTACGTGCCTTGTATATCGCCAACCGGCTCTCCAGACCAGAGCGGTGGGTGATCCACATTACCCCCAAAAAGATTAACAAGCTGCCCAGTGCCAGGGTGATTATCCCGATGATCCCTGCTTCAGGACCAAAAGGCCCGCCTGTCCAGGCAACCGGGCCCTTTTGTTGGATTAATAGTATGCTGGATCCGGCGAACGTGCCGCTAACCGGGAACCCAAATACATTTCCTTCGAAGAAGTTCCAGGTAATGTGCAAGCCAATCGATAAAGCCAGCTCGCCAGTCAAGATGTAGCCCAGGCCAAGGAACAGCCCAGCAGCAAAGAGATTAATCGTGCTGACAGCTGAAGCATTTGGATTATCGGCGTGCAAGAAACCAAAAATGATTGAGGAAAGAACGTACCCTATCAATACAGCAGTCTTCGGTTTAAACCAGGGCCAGTTGAACCCTTCTGCAAGGTTTCTTAACTGGTAACCCCGCGCCAGCATTTCCTCGTAGAAGCCAACACAAATAAAGAAGATCAAAGCCAGGCAGATATTCAAGAAAAATCCCCATGGATTGCTTGCGGTAAGCCAGCCAGAAACGGTCACCCATCCGCATGCCAGTTCGATCAAAAAAATAAAACACATCAAGAAAGCCCCAAGAAAGAGGCCAAATACGAAAAGCTGCCACCACTTGCGATTGAAATGGAAGCCAAATTCGGCTAAAGGCCTGCGATCTAATAACCTGGAGGCGATCAGGTAAGTTAAAAGCATGGATGCCAATGTAAATATTCCGGTTAACGTCAGCCCTAGTTGGGAACCGGTCAAAAAGGCAATGACAGAAGTGCCTGCGCCAGATTGGGGTGCATTCAGGCTGGTGGCTATTCCCAATAATAAAGTCAATATGGCTGTAAACAAAAGAAAAAGCCCTCCTTGGATTAAAATCCTCCAGAGAGCTCTCAGACGGTGCTCATCGAAATTCCAAAAGAGGCGCAAGAAAGTCATCTTTTATACACTGCTGAAATTTTTGGCTGTTATACTTTGCCAGGTTTCACCAGCTGGCAGCTGCATATAAGCAGCCAGGGCCGGATGGTGGTTGAAGATTTCTTCGGCAAGCCTTAATGCCACTCTCCGCACTGCAAAATGAGCAGTTGGAGACGATCGCAAGCTGCAGAAATGAAACGCCTCGCGCAGGTTCATTGTTATCAATACCCGCCGGTTGAAACCATTGGGAACGATATAACCAGCCAGGTAAGGATCGAATGCAGCCAATAATCGGTCATACAGCTGGCAGGCAGCTTCCATCGCGTCCTGGTAAAGGCTTTCGAAGCCGGCTGCGGTTATCCGCCGCGGCACTGCAAATCCGAGATGAGAAGTCAGGTTCTGTGGAGTTTGAGTCGCCATACGGTGCCGTTTGACCTCGAAATAGGCCCCCTGGTCCATCAAGACATCGAATGTATAATCGCTGTGCTCCAACTCGCGAATAGGTACATCGTGTTCGGACAGGTTGCCTGAGACTGCTCTCGCCAGCTCCAACCGACTGGTGCTATCGAGGTTGCTGACATAAGCCAGGCAGGTGTTGAAATCTGCCTGACCGTAGCGGAACAACGCTGCAGCCAGGATTCGATCTTCTCCTTGCGGGTCCCAACCTACCAAATGGCACCATCCATTCGGTTGGCTCTCAGCCAACCCTTGATTCCATGCGCTAAGATCTCTGGCTGCCTGTTCCAGAGATGGCACCGCGTCGGCATACTTGATCAGTGTTGGGATTTCTTCCGTAGCGACGTGTTTGACTTCACCGCCAATGCCCCGCACCTCATTTAATGGAGACGTGAGCATCTTCTGGATCGCATGCTCCAACACCCGGGCATTAGCTGTCAATCCCACGTTGGCAAGCGAACAGGCTGGCAGAAGATAGCGGCAGACGTCGATATATTGGGTGCGGATGCGCCGTTCCCAGGCTGGCTGACTCTCGTTCTCTCGCCTGGGTTCCTCTGACCGCACCAGCTCGTGTATGGCATTGATTGCTCGCTCATATGTTGAAAACAACAAGCGGCAAACTGAAATGTAATCCGCCAGTAAGGGATGACCGTGCAGTTCAGACGGGACGAAAAATGCCTCAGGATCCCATTTCTGGTAGCGAGTAGATTTTTCGGTATAGGAAGCCAGACGGTTTGATTCAATCGTTTCAACCGCTAACCTCGAGATGTTTTCGATGGCTACGTGGACGACTGCATGTTCTGCAACCGATGAATGGCCGTAACCCACCACCCACTTTTCATTAAATTGGGCACTCGATTCATCGGTTAACTCGGCTGCGATCTCCCTGAAAGACTGGGGAGACCTTGACGTTTTAGCGAATGTTACTGCAATCGTTTCGGGACTTAATTTCTTAGGATCGAGCAAGTAGACCTGGCGTTCATGGCCCATCACCGGCCTCCAATATATCAAGCTTTGCGCCAACCTTGTCCAGAATTTCCAGGGCGGTTGCTTTATCGTGAGTAATCTGCGCCAGCAACAACTCTATCGAAGAAAATCGCTTTTCTCCTCTCAAACGAGCGACAAACTCCAGGTGCAGATCTTGGCCGTAAATATCTTCTGAGAAATCTAGTAGATGCGCTTCCACCCGGGGCAGAACCGGTTGAGCTTCGAAGGTCGGTCGAATGCCGATGTTAACCACTGCATTCCTCCGGGTATCTCCAAACCAGGCACGACAAGCATAAACTCCATTAGCTGGAATTGCTTGCTCCTCCCAGATCTCCAGATTAGCGGTTGGAATCCCCAAGGAACGACCACGGCCATCACCCTGTACAACAATCCCATTCAACGAATACAATCGTCCCAACGCTTGAGCCGCCCGCTCTACAGATCCTTCTGCGATCCAGGTACGGATCGTGCTGGATGAGATAATCGTTTGACCCTGCTCTACCGGAGAGACAATCTGGAGCTGGTAACCGAGTTTCTCACCGATTTCCCGCAAGGTTGGAAGGTCTCCTTCACGCCCGCGTCCCAAAGCAAAGTTGTACCCGACCAGCAACTGCTCGACATTGAACTTTTGTTTCATAATTTCCATGAAATCGTAAGCTGAGAGAGATGCCAGTTCATGGGTGAATGCCAATGTGATGACCCCATCTACTCCCAATCCAGTCAGCAGTGCGGATCGCTCTTCAGGAGAGGTCAAATAAAACGAACCTCTGTGTCCTCTTAGAACCACAGATGGATGGGGGAAAAAGGTTATTAAAACTGCCAGTTTACCATTGTCATGAGCGTGGGTCACCAATTGTTTTATTAATTCCTGGTGGCCGCGATGAACACCATCGAAGGTACCGATGGAAATCCATGTCCCTGTTTGCCTCCAGGCCTCAGGAACATCAAGTTCAAAGAGGGATGGAAAATGATCGTTCAAAGGCTAGGAGAAAAACACTTTACGTGGTTGCCATTCCATGGTGGATTCGTCGACTTCAAGCAATGCGACGAGTTCACCTTGTTGGCTGATTCCCCGCGCCATACCGGTCGAAGCCGGTTCTGCTGGAACACGGTGTCCGTGACGTACAGCCTCAACCTGGTCGACATCCAATTCAAGCGCAGGCCAATCTGAAAGAGCTTCGGCTGCCGGTATCAGGTATTGGTACCAATCCCCAGCCTCAAAAGCCTCGCGTAGTTTGCGTAAAGGAACAGCATCGCGTAAGGTAAATCGACCGCTCTTGGTACGCCTCAATCCAACCAGGTAAGCGCCGCATCCCAGTTCTCGTCCCAGGTCGTGCGCTAATGATCGCACGTAAGTGCCAGATGAACAGTAGACGTCGATCACTGCTTCCGGTGGAGCCCACTCGAGCAGTTCGAGGTTGTAAACCTGAATTTTTCGTGGTTGTAAGTCTACCGATTTACCCTCACGAGCCATCTCGTAAGCTTTCTTACCTTTAACTTTCACGGCTGAATACGGCGGCGGGATCTGCTCGATTTCCCCGATAAAATTCTTGAGTGTATTCTCGAATTGTTCCTCGGTGATATTGACTGGCAACGAACTGGTGATATGACCATCAGCATCGTAGGTGTCGGTCGTCGTCCCTAATTTTATTATGGCCTGGTAACGTTTGTCAGAAGCGGAGACATATTCGCTCAGGCGCACCGCTGGTCCAATCAGCACAACCAAAACTCCGGAAGCACGCGGGTCTAAAGTCCCTGTGTGACCTGCGCGACGGATGTTGGTTCCTTTTCGTATGATCTGAACTACATCATGCGAAGTAAGTCCGACTGGTTTATCAACGACCAGCACTCCTGAAATCGCATTCTTTATATCGAAGTTTTCTTCATTTTCCATGGCTTTTTACTCCGCATCATTAAATTTCCCTAAAGTCAATGGACTTCACTTATCCCCACTAGATCTCGAGTTGCTTTAAGTACAGATGCCTGAACATCGGCCAGGCTGCCTGTGATCTCAGCCCCCGAGGCGGCCGGATGCCCTCCCCCTCCGAATTGAACTGCAATTTGAGATACATCCACACCTGGTTGTGAGCGCCAGCTAATTTTCACACGCCCACCTTTTTGCTCAACAAAAATTACTGCAACACTCATTGCTTCTATAGTAGAGAGAATGTTGATGAGATCGGCGTCATCATTACCGTAATAGGTTGCTTCCTGGCGATCTTCCAAGGATAAATAGGTCCAGGCTAAAGGGCCTTCTTGCTGTAAATGCAGCAATCCCTGACCCCAATACCGTAATGCCTCAAATGAGTGACTGACCAGTGCCCTTTGGTAGAGCTCAGGTAAATTTGCCCCTTTTTCCATCAATGTCGCTGCCTGTCGCATTGCTTGTGGGGTGATATTCGAGGTCCGGAACCCCAGGGTGTCGCTGACCAGCCCGGTCAGCAAAGCCGAAGCAACATCAGTGGTAATGTTTAATCCCCAGTGCGGCATGTTCTCGGCCAGGATCGATGCGGTGGCTACTGCCTGTGGGTCAATCACGTTGATTTTACCAAATGCCTGGTTGGTAACATGATGGTCGATAATTAAATCAGGGCTGGTGGCTCCATTTAAAGCCCCACCGACCCTTTCCAGGTCAGAACAATCTAAAACGATCGCCATATCGTAATCACTTCTAATTCTCTTCCTGATCTGGTCGCTCCCAGGAAGGTGACGGAAGGTAGAAGGAACGCCGTCTGTCAAAATCATTTGGACTGATTTACCTTCTTGTTGAAGGGCAAGTCCCAGACCTAACAACGAACCTATGGCATCCCCGTCCGGTCGAATATGCGAAGCTATGACAAAGGAATGGGCAGAATTCAACCGCTGGCTTATTTCCAGATTTAAACCATTATTCATCTTTTTCAGATTTCTCGGAACCTTTCTGAATATCCCCTGATAGATAAGAAGTTTCCTCCCTTAATGATGCCAGCACTTTTTCGATGTGCTCTGCATTTTCAGGTGTTGGATCCCAATGGAACCGCAGTTTTGGAAAAACCCGCAGCTCAATTCTAGCAGCTAACTCATGCCTCAAGAAACCGGAAGCGTGTTCCAGGCCGGCGATTACATCCTTGGAACGTTGTGATCCTTCGAGTGCAGAAACGAAAATGTCTGCAAATGCTAATTCCCGGTCAACCTTCACACCAGTAATAGAAATGTTTGCAATGCGAGGGTCATTGACCTTTACAAGAACTAATGCAGATAATTCCTCTTGAATCCTATCGGAAATTTTTTGAAGACGTAATTTTGAAGGCATAATTTTAACCCAAAAATGGCTCCCCAGAAAAGGAGCACACTATTAATCCTTTCCACCTCCGAAGCGTTCGAGGGCATAACACTCCAGGATGTCTCCAGGTTGAAAATCGCCGAATCCTTTGATGCCCACACCGCATTCGAAGCCTTGCCGGACTTCACGAACATCATCCTTTTCGTGTTTGAGTGAACCGATTTCTCCTTCGTAAATGACCTGATCATTTCGAACTACTCTGACCCGCCCATTTCGTTTCAATTCACCATGCTGTACCTTACATCCGGCAATATTGCCCTGTTTAGAAACGTGGAAAACAGCCAGAACTTCAGCTTTTCCAAAAATCACTTCTTTATACTCAGGTGTGAGCATTCCCTTCAAGGCCTTTTCAATATCTTCAGTCAACCGGTATATGATATTGTACAGACGCAAGGATACGCCTTCAGCATCTGCAAGGCGGAGCGCGTTCGGTTCAGCCTGAACGTTGAAACCAACAATAATTGCCTTGGAAGCAGCTGCCAGCATGACATCATTATCGCCGACGATGCCTGTACCCGAATGGAGGATATTGATGGCTATCTCACCATTATTAAGCTCATTGAGCGAAGTGATGATCGGCTCCAATGAGCCCTGAACATCTGCTTTGATAATCAACCGCAATTCCTTAACATCACCTGCCTGAAACCGGTCAAATAATTCTTCGAGGGTAGCCTTGGGGGCCGAAGTAATAATGTGTTGGGATTGTTTTCGTTCTTCAACCATGGTTCGAGCTTCTCTATCGGAAGGAACAACCTGGAACAAGTCTCCCGCCTGAGGAACATCATTAAGACCCATAACAGACACCGGAGTAGAAGGCCCTGCTTTCCGAATTTTTCGTCCGCGGAAATCCGTTATTGCCCGCAAACGGCCAAAAGAAGAACCCGCTACGACGACATCACCTAATTGTAAGGATCCATTTTGGATCAGCAATGTAGCAATAACGCCTTTTGCGCGATCCAGCTCAGATTCTACCACTGTACCAAAAACCTTTCCACTAGGATTCGCCTTAATGTCAACGCTTTCTGAAACCAACAAGATCGCCTCGAGCAAGTCATCCAGACCTTTTTTTTGCTTGGCTGAGACCGGAACGACGATGGTACTACCATCCCATTCATCAGGAACCAATCCAACATCTGCCAGCTGTTGTTTGACAAAATCAGGGTTGGCATCTTGCCGGTCCATCTTGTTCATGGCAACAATAATCGGCACGCGGGCTGCTTTGGCGTGAGCGACAGCTTCTTTCGTTTGAGGCATTACCCCGTCATTAGCAGCCACCACCAGGACGACGATATCGGCACCTTGCGCGCCACGAGCGCGCATAGCGGTAAATGCCGCGTGCCCAGGGGTATCGAGGAAAGTAATTAATTTCCCTTTATGCTCGACTTGATAAGCGCCGATGTGTTGAGTAATGCCGCCTGCCTCTCCTCCGGCTACATTCGTATGCCTGATCGCGTCCAGTAATGTCGTTTTGCCGTGGTCGACGTGACCCAAAATCGTCACGACCGGAGGACGGTTGACAAGCAGCGAAGGTTTTTCATCGGCGATTAACCGCCGCCAAAGAGGTATTTCGCTGGTATCTTTTTCTTCTAATGTCTCGAAAACTTCTAACGCGGCTTCAAAACCCATTTCTGAAGCGACGACGGCTGCTGTTTCAAAATCTATTTGCTGATTAATATTTGCCATGACCCCATTAGCCATCAAGATCTTGATGATTTGAATAGGGCTGGCTTCGATACGAGAAGCAAGCTCGCGTACTGTTATGCTGATTGGTAATACGATTTTGTTATGCCCATTTTCGCTCATGTGGCACCTCCTAATTCAAGACATCTGCTCGCATCTAATGCGCCCCTGGACAAAAAACTGTATCCACGCCGCCTCATTCTGCCAGGGAAATGATCGCCACATTGCGCTGGGTAGTAAGATGGTATTTTATTCGTTCATCGCAAATAGATCCATCTACCGCTCAAATCTCATCTCTGCTTAGAAACCATCTGGGTTTCTTCAAGATCATCCTCTGGCAAAGTATTTGCAAAAGTTTTGAGGCGCTCGGTATCCTGGTCAGTTAGATCAGCTCTCAACGCATGAGACAGCGCCCCATTCATACCTTTCTCCCAACAAGAACGCCGGTTATGCAGGTAGGCCCCTCTTCCTGCAGCTTTTCCTGTTAGATCAACCATTATACCTTCAGAGCTTCGAACGATTCTAACGAGAGTTCTTTTAGGCAGCACCAAGCGGCACCCGACACAAGTTCGCTGGGGTATGTGCTTTGGTCTGGTGCCGTTCTTCTTTACCATTATCGAATTCTCTATAATCAGTTAAAACTTACTCCCAATTATCCCAATCTCCGCCACGTTTATGCTTCCGTTTCACCATAACGACATCGCGGTCTGGATCGTAGACAACTTCAACGTGTTTGCCCTTCTTCTTCTTTTTCTTGCCTTTTTTATTGTCGCCTTCTTCATCCTCTTCAGAGGCACTTGTATCGACAAGGGCTTCAGGTTTCAAGGCAAATAACTCATCGAGCGAAGCCGGCAATTCCTCTTCTTCTTCAACTTCTTCTTCTAATTGAGCTGATTCGCCCAATTCCTCCGGGGCCATTCCTTCAGCAACGGCTATTTCTTCTGGGCTAATAGCGCCTTCAACTTGTCCTTCAACGGCTTCCCCGGTGGTGACGGTTTCACCAATCGCTTCAACTGTTTCTTCTGCTAAAACCGTCTCGGCAGGTTCCGTGATCATGCCAGGTTCTGCGACGGCTTCTGTCGAGGCCAGGCTTAAAACGCCTTCTCCGGACTCAACCTCTGCCACGATTTCAGCTTGTTCAGGCTCAGGTTTAATTACAGTGGCTTCCACCAGCTTCTCAATTTCTTGCATTGCCTTTGGACCGATTCCCTGCAATGCCAGGATCGAATCTGGCTCCAATTGAATTTGCAAAATCAGGTCGCCAAGGGTTAGAAAACCAGCCTCCTGAAGTATATAACTTACGTGATCAGCTAAACCGCAATCAAGGATGGAAAGGGTAAAGGCCGAATCAGGGATCACCTTGCGCGCTTCCTGCCTGCGAGTATCTTCGAGCTTTTTCTCGGTCTGCCGTTTCATGGCTGTCCGCTTTTCGACCCTATCGACGAACTGGGTGATTACGTCGTACTCTTCAGGTGATAGCGGGCGATTCTCGGCCTTCTTGACCATAAGCGCTTCGATTTGCGGAATGAGGTTCTCTTCAGCTTTGGCAATCGTCTCGAGGGAGGGCTCTTGCTTCAATTTTGTCAACGCGTCCAGGGCAGCTTCCGGTAGGCTCTTGATGTCAATCCGCCATCCAGTTAATTTAGCCGCCAGACGGGCGTTTTGACCATCCCGACCAATAGCCAGGCTGAGTTGGTCTTCAGGAACGACAACCGTAGCCGTCTTCCCGCCGCTTGACCGCTCATTCAAATAAACGCCGCTAACCCTGGCCGGGCTGATCGCCTTGGCTATATAAGCAGCCGGATCGGCATTCCATTCGATCACGTCAATTTTTTCTTCATGCAGTTCACGAACAATTGCCTGGATACGCACACCCCGGATTCCAACGCAGGCGCCGACCGGATCGATACCTTGTTGGGTAGCTGCTACCGCAACCTTGGCACGTTCTCCTGGTTCACGAGCGATTGAACGAATTTCAACCACGCCATGGTAAATTTCGGGCACTTCGTTTTCGAGCAGCCGCCGCAAGAAATTTCGATGAGCGCGGGAAAGCATGATCTGTGGACCTCTGGCGCTGTCTTTGACTTCATATACTAATGTCCGCACGCGATCGTGGATGCGGAACCTTTCGCCTGGGATCATTTCCTTGCGCATCATCGTGCCCTCGGCTTTCATATCGATGCCTACGGTCACGCCTTGCGAGTTTACGGCCTGAACCACGCCGCTGATAATCTCGCCTAGCTGCTTCTCGTAAAATGATAATTGGGCCTGGCGTTCTGCCTCGCGGATCCGTTGCTGGATAACTTGGCGAGCCGTCTGAGCTGCTACCCGGCCAAAATCTGTGGGTGTCGTCTCGACCACAACCATCGATCCCACTTCTGCATCCGGTTCAACTTTGCGCGCTTCTGTCAGGCTCACCTCGGTTCGCGAATCCTGAACGGAATCGACGACCTCTTTTTCCGCAAAGATCAACACTTTTCCGGTCTCGGATTCGACCCGCGCTTCGATATGCTGGGCATTTGAAGCATTAACTGCTCGCCGGTAAGCCGAAACCATTGCGGATTCCAGCGCTTTAAGGATAATATCCTTGGGCAATTGTTTTTCTTCGAGGACTTCGTTGAAAGCCAGGGTAAATTCGTTTTTCATCCCTGATATATCTCCAAAACTTTATAACCTATTATACGCAGAAAAGTGGGGAGCACCCACTTTTCGACATCGACACTAAAACTGCAACGATACTCTACATATTAACATAAATGATTTAAAATTGCAAGGGTAATCATTCGCCAGACTTACTGTCCAAAAAACAAAGCATACCAACGCTGCCAGTTCTCGACCTGCGCAGGAGCAACTGTTACAATTGTCGTCGGTTGCACGGTGCTGCCTGCAGGGGCAATCGGAACAATCGGGTGGTCGCCCGGTTGGACCATTTTGCCATCATTTCGGGCATAATCCTGGACTGCCATATCAGAAGTGGCGTATGCAATTTGAGTGTTTAGAAACTGCCGGGTATTGTCGAGTTGAGCTGCCTGAGTCTGGAGACCATCTCTTTGGCTATTCAATCGGTTTAATTCATTCATCCGGTTGTTGAAGTCCATCATCAAAAAGATTAAGATCAGGACTCCGATAATTGCCAGAATGCGTTTATCGATCGATCAAATCTTCTTCATTTTCTAATCTTACTCTAATTTAGGATTGGTTTCAAGTTTTTTTGTTGCAGGAAATAAGCCAAACCCCATGCAACAAAAACCCTGCCGCCATCGGAATGGGGCAGGGTCAAATGCCGAAGGTGGGATTTGAACCCACATGAGCGTACGCTCACTACGCCCTGAACGTAGCGCGTCTGCCAATTCCGCCACTCCGGCTCGTTTATCTTGTCCTTGGCGATGGTTTGTATTTTATCTGATTATTAGAATTTGTCAACCTCTTGTTGACACCTCTGTAGATGTTCAGCGAATTTGACACCGCATAACTGTTCAGCGAAAATGTCACCCTATGGAAACAAGAGTGACATTGAACATGAAAGAAATTAAGCGATTGCACTTAGTGCAACAAATCATAGAGCAAAAGATGACCGCCGGACAAGCTTCTGAATTGCTAGGCCTTTCACTTCGTCAAGTCCGTCGTTTGGTTGCCAAATATCGGGTAAAAGGAGCACCCGGGATGACCCATGGCAATCGAGGTAAGCGACCGAACAATCAAACCGAAGAAGAGGTACGCAACGAAGTTTTGAAATTAGCCAAGGGTCAGTATCAAGATTATAACGATTGTCATCTGACGGAAGAATTGGCTGAAAATCATAAGCTCAACCTATCCCGATCGACCGTTCGCCGGATTCGTCGTCAAGCTAACTTACCAAGCCCTCGCAAAAGGCGAGCTCCCTGCCATCGAAGCCGTCGGGAGCGTAAGGTACAAGCCGGGATGCTTCTCCAAACGGATGGTAGTCACCACGACTGGCTGGAAGGGCGAGGACCCTGGCTGACCTTGATTGCTTATATTGATGACGCCACGAATGAAGTCTCTGGAGCCGTATTCCGAGAGGAAGAAGACGCTGCTGGTTATTTCTTGGGTTCAACAAATCTGTTTGAACAAAGGGATACCGGCAGCCATCTATGCTGACCAACACACGATCTTTCAGAGTCCTATCAAAGTTACACTTCAACAAGAATTGGCCGGAGAGCAGCCGCGCAGTCAGTTTGGACGCCTTTTAGACGAACTTGGGATCGAGTTGATTGCTGCCAGAAGCCCACAAGCCAAAGGAAGGATTGAGCGGTTATGGGAAACCCTTCAGGATCGCCTGGTAAAAGCTTTACGAGAAGCCAATGCAACCGACCTGGATGAAGCTAATCAAGTCCTGAAGCATTTTTTACCTAAGTACAACCGTCGGTTTTCGAAAAAGCCCACCCTGGATAACACAGCTTTTATCCCTTGGCCAAAAGAATATCGGGTCCAGGATTTCTTTTGCTTCAAGCATACTCGCACAGTAACCAATGACAATACCATCCCCTTTGATGGTCATCGCTTGCAAATTCCGCCTGGCCCAAATCGTGCCAGTTATGCCAAAGCGAAAGTCGAAGTCCGCCAACATTTGGATGGCCGCCTTGAAGTTCACTATCATGGAAACAGTTTAGCCATCTTTGCACCCGTTGATGACCGGCCCGTTAGAGTAAATAAGTTTTCTCCCAGGCAAGAAAATCACCCAACGCCAGCCGAACCAAAGACCTTGGAAACAGCTAAAGAACGTAAATCCTATAAACCGGCTGCGAATCACCCATGGCGTAAACCATTGTTTACCAGAAAGACGGAGGCAATGAAAGAATGAGGCATGTACTAATAAATCAAAAAGACGAGCAGACCTTTTGGAAAAGATCCGTCTCGCCTTCTGTTTTGGGTCAAGCCGATTATACTAGAACCCTAACCTTGGTCAAGGTGACATTTCTGTTGACCAGTTAGGGTGACATTTTCGCTGAACAATGACACCTCTTGTTGACACCTCTTGTTTTTCCTTTTTCTAACGCTACGTTTTCTCCCGTTTTTTATTGCGTGTCTTTTTGGATCCCATGCTATAATTTTAAAGATAAATTAATCCCATGGATATACAGGCTCAACAGGTCATTTCATTTATTATCCAGCCCGCAGGTAACCTTTATTACCACCTGTGGCTGATATTTGCACTTGGGATATGTCTTTTGGCCCAATTGAGGTATATTCAAAAAAGCCAGAGCTCCCTGCAGATTCATACGACAATCGCTATTTCTTTCCTGCTCGGCCTTCAAATCCTATACTTTGGTGCAGATGAACTCAACCTTTCATATAATTTAGAATTGGGTGGAATTCTGGCGTTATTTGATCGGGCGATTGCATCTATCAGTGTCATATTGATTGCCTGGGTTTGGGCATATCCAAATTTCAGTCGTGAATTGGTGCGTTGGGTTATCCTCGTGGCAATTCTTCCGGTCATTTTACTGGTAATCACCGCTGGGGTATTGCAGCCTGTAACCGGACAGATTCCTTTCAGTACTTCCCCGGTCGAATGGCTCTGGCAGCTTTTTTCTCTGCTCATTATTTGCGCTGGTGGCGCGGTTCTTTGGTGGAAACATCCCGCCAATCCGGAATTTGGATGGTTATTTCTTGGCCTGGTCTTTTTTGGACACCTGGTGCAAATAGGATTTCCATCGCTCGGAGGCGAAATTCCCGGACCGGTCCACCTTTCCGAATTGTTTGCCTACCCCCTTCTACTCGCCCTTCCCTTCCGCAACCTTGGCGAACGAAGAGCGGGTAAAAGCTCGATCACGTCTCCGCGGCCACCTTTGCAGGAAAGACGGCGCTATTCAGCGGACCCCAAGACAGTTCATGCTTTTTTGAATCTGGCCCTTGAAAACGATCCGGGAAGAGCTTGCACGACGATTACTCGGGCGATCAGCCAGGCTTTATTGGCCGATATCTGCATCTTACTTTCCAATTTACCAGGCAATCAGTTGGTAATGGAAGGGGGCTATGACCTGATACGTGAAGAAGGCCTTGGCGGGCACGCAATCGATAAAGAAACGATCCCTCTCATTAGCAATTCCATCGAGCAGAAACGCAGCCTCCGTATTCCCGCCAATTTGTCCAACGCCATCGACATCAAGACTTTCGCGCAACTATTAGGGTTGAATGATCCTGGAAACATACTGATCGTTCCTCTGGTTGCCTCAGGGGAAGCAGTATTAGGCGGGATCATTCTTTTTTCTCCTTACTCAAACCGCATTTGGAGCGGCGACGATCAAGTTTACCTGGAAAAAATCACGGCCGATATTATGCCCCTCTACCTTCGGTTCCAAAATCTTAACCAGCATGATCCCGCTGGCGACGCGCTTCGCTCCGAATTGGAGAAGGCTTCTCAGGAGGTAGTTGAATTGCAGAAGGCTGTCTCGAATTTACGGATCGAAAATGAACGATTATTGGACCTTCAACAAGGCCAAACCTCAAAAATAGAAACCAGCCATCTCGAAAATGAGCTTCGTCTAGCCCTTTCCGAGGTCGCCCGGCTGCAGAATTCACTGGCGCAGGCTAACATGCGCATTCTCCAAATGGAGAAAGAATCTCCTCCAAAAAATTGACCTTTTTGAACCGAAAGATAGACACTCAACCTGGCCAACCCCTGGCACGCAGCTTGCAACTATTTCCCTGGCAGCAAAAGCTCGGGAACAAATCTTTAAAATAATACGTCATTAAGGTAATTGCACCAACAAATTCCCCAGTGATTGGGTCCATAACCGAGATAATATGCGTCAGCGTCTATTTCACATCATCTTAGCCCTGGTATTGATTACGGTAACAGCTTGTAGTTTATCATCAGCCCTCGCCCCAAAGATGGTAATCCAGCAAACGCCTGGTGCGATGGCTTACCTCCTGGTCACCAGCGATCCAAAAGCGCCACCAACACCGACCCCGTTCCAACCCATTTCTCCCTCGTCGACTTACCTGGCTCCGCCTACGTTCACGCCTACTCCGACCATTACCCCGACCGCTACCGCAACCACAATCCCGACTGCCATGAGCATACCACCAACCAGTACTATCCAGGTCAACCAGGCAGAAGGACTGGTCAATATTCTCATGCTTGGATCAGATGCGCGCCCAAACGACGGCGGCTATCGTACAGACGTTATCTTGTGGGTTTCGCTCAACCCGAAACTCGGTACCGCTACGCTCATTTCCTTCCCCCGCGATCTTTGGGTTTATATCCCGGGATGGGGCGACCAACGCATCAACACGGCGATGGCCCATGGTTTCGCCACCATGCAAGACACTTTTCAATATAATTTTGGCATCCGTCCAGATTATTACGTCATGATGAATTTCGATGGATTTAAGAGCATTATCGATACCCTGGGTGGGGTTGACGTTAACGCTTCTCAAAACCTGACAGATGCTTGCGACCTGCCCCAGGCCACCAATGGGCAATGCAGCGTTGGGCCAGGTGTGGTTCATATGAATGGTGTAACCGCTTTATGGTACGTGCGTTCACGCTATTCATCCAGTGATTTCGATCGTACTCGCCGCGAACAAGAAGTAGTTCTGGCTACATTTAAAAGGTTGATAAGCCTGGATGCGATCACCAAAGCCAGCAACCTTTATTCCCAATTTAAAAACACGGTCGATAACAACGTTCCATTGACAACTATCCTGTCGCTTTTACCTATGGCCACAAAGGTGACCGATACCAGTCAGGTCAGGCGGTTCGCAATCGGCCCATCCCAAGTGTACAATTGGGTGACGCCGGATGGAGCAATGGTATTGGTTCCAATCCAATCTGCCTGTCTGGCCGTGATCCAACAGGCATTCAGCAATCCTTGATAATCGCAATTCTTAAAGGGCAAAAATCTGGCAGAAAAACACTGCCAGATTTTTTTGTGACAATTTTCATGACGTATTTTTGTTTGACAGACTTTTAATATTAAGCTACACTAATTATTAAAACTGACTATACGCATCATGTTTTGGAGTAGTCATGGCTATAAATTCACAACAAACCACGACCGCACATATTACCCCATCCACGCCCATCGGTCCGGCAATTAATGCCTGGCAATTCTTTCTAAATGACCAGGGACGCTCTCCACACACTGTAAAAGCCTTTGTAGGTGATCTTCTATTGTTAGCCTCGTATTTGCCTCCCGACCGGTCGCTAGGATCTTTGACAACCCAGGATTTGAACCACTTCATCCAATGGCTGCAAACAAAGCGAGGTGTGCCATGCAGTCCAAAGAGTCTTGCCCGCCGGATTACCTCGCTGAAAGCTTTCTTCCGCTGGCTGCAACAGGGAGGCGTTTTGATCGTCGACCCGGCCGAGAAAGTATTGCAGCAATCTGTGATCAGTCCCCTGCCGACCGTTCTTTCGAAAGATGAAGTGAACCGGTTAATGGAAACAGCTCAGGGGTATCGCCAGGGCAAAAAGCCGGACTGCCGTCCGTACGCTCTCCTTGCGCTCTTACTTCAGACCGGCATCAAAAAAGGCGAATGCCTGGCTCTCAGTCCTAATCACGTCGATCTTGAATCGCCCAATGGCCCAATACTTTATATCCGCTATCCAAGCCTGCGGAATCGCTATAAAGAGCGAAAAATTTCGTTAAGCAGCGATTGGGTTGAGGTCTACCAGGAGTATAGCAGCCAATATACGATCACCGATAGAATATTTCCCTGGTCTCCACGCCGTCTGGAGTACCTGCTTGAAGACTTGGGTAACGATACCGGTCTGGATAAACACTTATCATTTGATATGTGCCGCTGGACTTGCGCCCTCTTAGATTTTGTTGAAGGCGTTGAACATGAAAAAATTCGACAGAAGTTGGGAATTTCGAAAATTCAATGGAGGGAAATCGGCCAGAAGCTCCGCCAACTAGCCGAAGCTACTCCGACTTAGCGCGTTTCAGGCAGATATGTAATATCTTGCCAGTCTCATCTCTCAACCTGAAGGGCTGAGCAGGGCGATATCCCGGAATCCACGCAATGATATTGTCAGAACAGATCAAAGGCCACCCATCTCTTGCCCGGGTTGGGCATCTGGCATTAATGAAGAAATCCGACAGTTTTTGACTCCCTTCTTTCAATCCCAATGGTTGCCAGCGATCTCCTTTTCGTCGAGTACGTAGAAGCAGCGGAATTTTGAGTTGGTCGTAATCCAACCAGGCCTGGTATCCATCCAGGTTATCGCTTGCATCTTGAATGGCGGCTGATCTGTCGTGATCTTCTACAAAAGTGGTTTCGATGATCCATCCACCCGCTAGAACTATCCGGCCTGGCGTTACGAAAGTCAATTCCATTTTGCTATCGATCTGAGGCCATTGCTGGGTGGGTAAGGATGCGTCTTGCTCATACAAATACAGGCTATCGTCCTCTTTTCTTATCCACAACCCATTGCTTAACGATTTACGCATGGAGCGACTGGGGAAATTGATAAATTCCATTGCATCTTCGATGGTGTCATGGTCGAAATCGTGGAATTCGCCCTTTAAAACAATAATACCCTTCCGGATTATGCCGCGCACTAAACCTGGGCCGCGTCCTTCCATCTTTTCGCAGCTCAACCTTACGAAATCAGCTCCCTGGTCGATAACACTTGTCTCCCAAATGCCGTCCAGTGTTTCGACCAGGGCATCAAAATCACCGTTTAACACTGTGGCTGTTCGATAAATAGCATCGCGAATGCGAGGATTATACGTTTCGAGAAGAGGGATGAGTTCGTGCCTGATCCTGTTTCTGCGATATGCCTGGTCTTGGTTGGTGATGTCATTGCGAGGGATCAGGCCTCTTTGGACGCAATATGCTTCCGTCTCTTCTCGCCAGGTCGCCAGGAGCGGCCGGGCCAGCGCAATCTTAGCATCCCATCCATGGGTTACGGTGCGAGGTTGCATCCCCTTTAAACCGGTAAGGCCAGCACCGCGGATAAGATTCATTAAAACCGTTTCCACCTGATCGTCGGCAGTATGACCGGTAACCACCGCTTGAGCCAACACATGACGAGCCTGGTCAAACAAGAATCGGTATCTGAGCATCCGGGCAGCCTCTTCCAAAGAAAGGTTTTGTTGGTCTGCAATCTTGTGGACCGGAGCACTTCCCATCACAAAAGGAAGGCCTAGCTCCAGTGCCAGCTTTTCGACGTATTCCGCATCGCTCTCAGCTTCTGCCCGGAGTTGATGGTTGAAATGGGCAACCAGTAGTGTAAAACCGGCCCGATGTAAGGCATCGAGCATACACAGGCTGTCTGGTCCTCCGGAAACCCCGGCTACAATCACCCGATTTTTGTCCAGGCCGCACTTGTGACCGGCAAAATCACCAATCTTTTCGAAAATCATTTGAAAAATTATAGCATGGTCAAACTCGTGTAAGAAGTGATTCAATTCCTCTTGCCCATCTGGAAGCTTTATGCTAGACTTTAATTTGATATTAAGGTATTAAGAGGAAAAATTATAAATGGCTGAGAAAATCCTTGTCGTGGATGACGATCTTGAAACACTGCGGCTGGTGGGTCTGATGTTACAACGCCAGGGCTACCAAATTGTTGCCGCAAATAACGGCGCACAGGCACTCGAATTTGCCAGGACAGAACAGCCTGATTTGATCTTGTTGGACGTCATGATGCCGGATATGGACGGCTATGAGGTGACCAGACAGTTAAGGGCAGAAGCGGCCACTGCAAATACACCAATCTTGATGTTTACTGCTAAAAGTCAGGTTGACGATAAGGTGACTGGGTATGATGCAGGCGTCGACGATTATCTCACCAAGCCTACGCATCCAGCCGAGCTCACCGCCCACGTCAAGGTTCTGCTCAGCCGCGGATCAAAGACACGGTCCTCAGCCCAATTGCTGGATCGCGGCCAGGTTGTAGCGGTTCTTTCTGCAAAAGGTGGAACGGGTTCATCTTCTCTTGCGTTGAATGTTGGCATCAATCTTGTCAAGAAAACCGGGCAAAAAATTATTGCTGCTGAGTTACATCCCGGCCTGGGTAATTGGGGATTAGAGCTGGGCATCAACAAGCCTGAAGGCCTTAATCGCTGCCTCGAGATGAAAACGAACGAAATTACGGCCGAATCGGTAAAGCAAGAATTGATTTCGCATTCCAGCGGTTTATATTTATTGCTTTCATCCTTCTGCATGAAAGACATCAGCCAGATCCAGGCGATCCCCCAGATGGAGGCAGTAATCAACCAGCTCTCTGTATTAGCCCAGATGGTTGTGCTCGATATCGGCAACAATTTCTTCCCCGGAATCGACCGCATCCTGGCGCTTTGTAATGAAGTTGTGGTCGTTGTTGAGCCTCATCCGATCACAGTTATGCGAACGAAAGCTCTGTTACAGGACCTTATAGAAAAAGGATTTGGCAAATCCCGGCTTATTACGACCGTGTTAATTAACCGGATCAGATCCGATATGCAAATGTCCTGGACCCAGGTGCAAGAAGCGCTCGAGCAGCCCATCAGCCAGATCATCTCGCCGGTACCCGAGATGGCGTATCAGGCTGCGATCCATTTCGTTCCCATCAGCATTCAGCAGCCCGATGGATTGACCAACCAACAATATAAAAAAGTGGCTGATGTACTGGCAGAGCGTGTGCGTAAGAAATAGAATCCCAGGAGCCGCCGAGTGATTTTCAAACCCGGTCTGGGCTCATATTTTCATTTCTCCCTCAGGCCTTAACAACACCTTTAATACACCGGGTAAAGCCGCCTCTTTCATAGCAATTCTGCCTTCTTGCAACTGGTAGACCCGGTCGATCAATTCGCAAGGATCGAATGTTTTTTTCTGTAAGAACCGAATGGCCGCTGGGTGTGAACCACACCTGGAGCCAATCAGTCTAATTTCGTCGACCACAATTGCCGAAAGATTGACCGGTACGACCCCTTTGAATGTACTCTTCATAACAATGGCACCTGCGGGCCTGACCGCCTTGCACGCTAAAGCGAACCCATCAGGCGAGCCAGTCACTTCGACGACGATATCGGCTTGATGCTTACCGATATCTTCCACGCCGATGGATTGGATGTGGTGGGCCTGAAGTATCTTGTACGATCTCTCCCTGCGAACGACAACGCTCAAATCGCAGCCGGTCAATGAAAGTGTGAAGGCAATCAAGAGTCCCAATCGACCCGCTCCAATCACCAGAACCTGGTCCTCCGGGCTAATTTGTAATTGAGCTTGAATTTCAAGCGCTGCGGCTATTGGCTCGCTGAAAACTGCTTCTTCATCAGAGAGGTTCTCGGGGACTTCGTAAAGATTTTCGACTGGAAGCGTGAAATAGTCAGCAAAAGTGCCGTCTTTCTGGGATATTCCCAGGCTTTTACGTTTCTCGCAATGGTGTGGTTTTCCCGAACTGCACATCTGGCAGGTCCCACAGGCAATATTAATATCTCCTACTACCCTTTTTTCGTACCATTCAGGATGCCCCGGTGCTTGAACAACCTGACCAACGAATTCATGGCCGATGATCCCTCGATAAGGATAGTAGCCCTGAACCAGCTCCAGGTCGGTGCTGCAAATACCGGCCAGCCTGACCTTGATTAAAGCTTCGCCTGGCGCTGGTTCTGGTCGAGCCAGGTCAGTCCGCAAGGATAATTGTTCGTTTTCCAACCAGATTGCATTCATCAACTCTCTCCCGTTTCAGCGGGCCCCACGCCGCCCAAATTGCCGCTCAAGTAAATCGGCTGACAAATGGATCATCGTCGGCCGGCCGTGTGGGCAGGTACGCGGTGATCCACAATTTTCTAGATCGCTCAATAAAACCTTTTGCTCCTCCTGAGAGAGGATTTGGCCGCCTTTTACCGCAACCCGTTTGCAAATCCTGGCGACGATCCGGGCTTCTATTTCAGCCTGGAGTGGGGTCTCATCTTCCTCAAAATCATCGACCAGTGAATTTAAAATAACCGCAGGATCGTTCCCGGAAATAAATGAAGGCAGCGCCCGCACCAGATAAGTAGAAGCCCCAAAAGGTTCGATCTGGAAACCCGCTTTATTAAGGATTGGGATCTGATCGACCAGCAAACGATAACTCTGTGGAGCAAGGTGGACCGGGACCGGCTGCAGTAAAATTTGGGATGCGGGGGGTTGGCTGCTACGCTGCATGAATTTCTCGAACAGTACTCTTTCGTGTGCTGCGTGTTGGTCGATCAGGTAAAGCCCATCCGGGCCCTCTGCGACCAGGTAAGTCGCCCCTACCTGTCCGACCAACCTCATCAGCGGTAAGTGGTTAAGCGCCGGAACAGACTGGCCTGGCATGGATGATGGCACCAGGTATTCGTCCGGTGTGATTCCGCGGGTTAATCGAATGGGTCTTTCGACTCCTGTGGTTTATTTGCTGACAATTCCCAGGTGGGATCGATATCTCTGCCCGGTAGTCTGCTTTGCCAGGTAGACGCCGGCACGACCTGGGGCACAGGCGAATACGCCAGTAGCGCCCTGCGGACCGCCCGTTGAACGCCGCTGAAAATCCGGTCTGGCTGGTGGAAACGCACTTCTGCTTTTGCCGGGTGGACATTGACATCGACAGACTCGGGTGGAACCTGCAGCAGGATCACTGCCATGGGATACCGTCCTACCATCAACATGGTGTGGTAGGCATTAACCAAGGCGGTCGTCAAGGCAATATCCCGGATCCATCGTCCATTTACGAAGAAAGTGATCTCACGCCTGTTTGACCTGGTAAGAGGAATCGGGCTGGTAAATCCGCTTAATTCCAAATCCTCTTCCTGCGCCATGATTTCCAACATCTGGCGGGCCAGGTCTACCCCGTAAAGATTTGCCAACACCTCTCGCCTTTTTCCATTCCCACTCGTTTGCAGTGCCACACGCCCATCCTGAATCAGGCGAAAACGGACATCAGGATAGGCCAAGGCATACCGCGTTACCAGGTTGTCGATTTGCTGCTTTTCGGTGCTCTCACGCTTGAGAAATTTTTAATCGCGCCGGAACGTTGAAGAATAGATTTTCGACGCGGACGATGGTCCCAGGGGGGGAGCCGATTTTTTCGAGCGTTCCGACCTTACCCCCTTCAATAGTGAACCTGGCTGCAACTTCTTCCTCTTCCTGCCGAGAGGTGATCGTCACCCGTGCTACTGAAGCGATAGATGCCAGAGCTTCACCGCGAAAGCCAAGCGTCGTAATGTTGAAAAGATCATCAGATTTAAACAATTTGCTGGTCCCATGTCGGGCAAAAGCCAGGGGGAGTTCGCCGGTCAGGATTCCTTTGCCGTCGTCTCCGACTTCGATTAATTGGGTGCCAGCCTTTTCAACGATTATCGAAACCTGTTTTGCGTCAGCATCCAGAGAATTTTCGACCAATTCCTTCACGACCGAGGCCGGACGTTCGATAACCTCGCCGGCAGCAATCTGGGATGCGACTTCATCAGGTAATATTCGGATCGCCATTAATTTCCTCCAGGCCCAATTATAATTCTATCAATCTGTGATCAGGCAATCATAGCCAGGCAGACAAGTATAAATTGATCCTGTTTCTTCATCCCTTTTCGATACATGTCTACCACCAATCAGACCATCCATACCATTCAATTATCAAGTATACTCAGCTTATGGCTGTCACTACACTTCTGATCGATCTAGACGATACAGTATATCCACCATCTTCCGGGATTTGGGGATTGATAGGCGACCGCATCGATTTATTCATTCACGATCGTATAAAGCTTTCCTGGGAGAAAATCCCGAATCTGCGCAGGCAATATTTTATTGATTACGGCACGACCATGCGGGGCTTGGTGGTAAATTACGGCATCGACCCCGAAGATTATTTGAAATTTGTTCACGATGTTCCTATCGAAAATCTGTTATCTCCAGACCTAGAATTAGGGGAGATATTGGCTAAATTTACCCAATCGAAAGTCATTTTCACCAATTCGGACGAGCGTCACGCCCGCAGGGTGCTGAATGCGCTGCAGCTTGAAAGTCTCTTCGATAATATTATCGATATCCAAAAAGTAAGTCCTTATTGCAAACCCCAACCTGATGCTTACCAGGCCGCTTTGAATCAGCTTGGAGGAACCAGCTCACAGGAGTGTCTCGTCATCGACGATTCCCTTCGCAATCTGCAAACTGCTCGTTCGCTTGGGTTCCATACACTTCTGGTCGGACCCAATCCTGACCACGCCCAGGTTGATTACGCAATCCCAACCCTGAAGGAATTGACAATAACCCATCTTGGTGGTGTCTAAGACCTGTCATTGCGCTGACATCTTCTTCCAATATAATATTAACGATAATATGGTAACCTTCTTAACGGAGAAGAGTTTTTATTATTCAACAAGGTTTGAACCAAAGACACTGTGAGGTTGTGAGATGTTTTTCCCCTATTTGTTCAACATTAATTATCTGATCTTCATGCTCCCGGCAATCTTATTGATGTTGCTGGCACAATTCCTGGTTTCTTCTGCTTATAAGAAATGGAGTAAAGTTCCGGTACGAAGCAGGATGACCGGTGCGGATGCGGCCCGACGCCTGGCCCAATATAATGGCCTTTACGACGTAAAAGTAGAAGGAATTAACGGTCAACTGACCGATAACTATAACCCGCGGGATAAAGTATTGCGGTTGTCACCTGATGTTGCCAATGGGCAATCGGTTGCGTCGGTAGCGGTAGCTGCCCACGAGTTGGGTCACGCCTTACAGGACCAGCAAGGATATCTTCCTTTGCAGTTGAGGGCAGCCCTGGTGCCAGCCGTCAATATCGGTTCCTCACTGGGTTGGATCTTGATCCTGGTGGGCTTATTGATCAATTTCACCGGGCTAGCCTGGGTTGGTGTGGCCTTCTTTTCAGCTGGAGCAGTCTTTGCTCTGGCGACTTTGCCTGTAGAGTTGAATGCTTCAGCGCGTGCTCGCCAAATTCTGGTGTCATCCGGGATTATCACCGGCGAGGACGAGCAAAAAGGAGTCAATTCTGTCTTAACGGCTGCCGCTTTCACCTATGTTGCCGCCCTGGCAACGTCAGTATTGCAGGTTTTATACTACGTTACCCTCTTAGGAGGAATGGGAGGGCGTCGAAGGAGTTAGGTGAACATCCTGAGGATATAGAAATCGAACGATGCGAAAATTTATTTTTGCTGTCGTACTCCTGTTAGCGGTCGTATTTTTTTTCAGCAAAATAGCCGAAGTTAAAAATATCCTGACTACGTTGGAACGAGGGGAATGGTATTTCCTGGTTCCAGCGCTTTTTTTACAATTCTTTTGGTTACTAAATGCCGGCTTCGCATATAAGATTATTTATCGCGTGCTAAAACTACCAGAAAAATTCCAGCGCCTGTTTCGAATGGCCGCTGCTTCTACTTTTCTGAACGTCGTCGCCCCTGCTGGCGGTATGAGCGGATTGACCGTTTTTCTCGACGACGCCAGGAAAAACAACTACTCGCCGGCCCGGGTACTCGTTGCTGCTGCTCTTTTTGTCTTGTTTGATTTTGTAGGTTTCTTATTAGTTCTCGCTCTAGGCCTGGCAGTCCTTGCCAGGCGCAATGATCTCACTTGGCCAATAATGAGCGCATCGATCATGCTGGCAGTCGGTTCTGTTGGTTTGGGAGGTTTGTTATTCATGGGCATGCGCTCTGGCAAATTATTGGCCAGCGTGCTCTCCTGGTTCAGTCTCAGAACCAATTCGCTGCTACGGCCTATCATCAAGCGTGATTATATCCAATCGGAAAAAGTTATCGATTTTGCAATGGAAATTGAAGAGGGGTTACGAGCCATCAAGACTCGACCCAAAGATGCCGGTTTACTGCTCGTGATTGCGATCATCAGCAAATCGCTCTTAATCGGCATTTTGCTGATGATGTTTCTGGCATTTAATGTTACACTAACACCTGGGACTCTTATCGCCGGTTTCAGCATAGGCTACCTCTTTTTGATCGTTTCGCCAACTCCATCTGGAATCGGGTTTGTTGAAGGCGCCCTGACTTTAGCATTAAGCTCTTTCTATGTGCCTATGGCTGATGCGACCGTCATAGTAGTAGCATACCGCGGTATTACCCTTTGGCTGCCGATCCTAATCGGTATGATTGCATTTCGCAGCCTGAGTTGGCATAGAAAAATTAACAATGCTGTAATTTAATTGACTTTTTGATGGTGGCAAGGTATAATCCACCTTCGCTGTAAAATTGTAACTGGGAGTATTAACGCTATGGAAACGAGCGTTGTCATGGTAGAAGAAAGTCAAAACGAAGTAAAACTGAAAGATCATTTCTCCGGGAAGGTTGTCAAGACCTCACTGGCCGGCGCAATCATCGATATCGGTCTGGAAAAGCCCGCAATCATTCATATATCGCAATTAATGCCTCCATCGCCGGACCAGCCAATTAAACGGGTCGAGGATGTAGTTCAGGTCGGGCAAGAAGTTGATGTCTGGGTTCGTAAGATCAAAGAAGATCATATCGAGTTGACGATGTTTAAGCCGCTGGACCTGGAGTGGCGCGAGCTTAAGAAGGGCATGAATGTAAAAGGCAAAATTGTACGCCTGGAAAAATTCGGGGCATTTATGGAAATTGGTGCCGAACGACCCGGGTTGATCCACATCAGTGAATTAGCCCACGGATATGTTCGCACCCCCTCAGAGATCGTCAGTGAAGGAGAAGAGGTTGAAGCCCAGGTTTTAGATGTCAACCGCCGCAAGAAACAAATCAAGTTGAGCTTGAAAGCCCTCCAGCCCGAACCGGTTAAGACCGAAGAGACAACCAGGGTGGTCGAATTTGCGCCTAAAGAGCACTCCGGGAAACGGCGTCGTCCCGGAAAGTCCGACCAATCCTCAGCCTCCGAAGTCAACAATGCCCAATATATGGCAGACACACAACAGACGATCGAAGCCGACCCGACTGCCATGGAAATTGCTCTTCGTGAAGCCATGGAAAAGGCTAAGACCCGGCGAGGGCGCAGCGCCGAAAAAAACAAACGAACAAAAAATGAATCCCGTGAGCAGGACGATATCCTTTCTCGAACCTTAGAACATAAGATTCGAACGAATTAATGCTTTATAATAAAACCATGAATTTGGGACAAAGACAGAAACAATTGTTCTTCCTTCCAACTTCAGGAACCTGACCCATTTCAGGGGAGGCGCCGATAATCGACCCTCCCCTGTTCGTTTAAATATGGAGGATATATGCCAGCACCAACCAAATATCTGTTCTTCACCGGTGGAGTTGTCAGTTCGGTCGGAAAAGGCGTGACGGCTGCCGCAATAGGGCGGATATTGAAGGAACGCGGGTTCCAGGTTGCGGTTCAAAAACTCGATCCTTACATCAATGTCGATCCGGGTACGATGAGCCCGTACCAACATGGCGAAGTATTTGTCCTCGACGATGGCGCTGAAACCGATCTTGACCTGGGTCACTATGAGCGTTTCATAGACATCAGACTAAACCGGGTATGCAACGTAACCACCGGCCAGGTCTACGCTGAAGTGATCGGCAAGGAGCGTCGCGGCGATTATCTGGGCGGCACCATTCAAGTCATTCCGCACATCACCAATGAGATCAAGCGTCGGGTTGCCATGGTCTCCAAGACGACCGGCGCTGAGATTGTGCTGGTTGAGGTTGGCGGTACGGTCGGCGACATAGAAAGCCTGCCTTTCCTCGAAGCCCTCCGCCAGATGCGCAGCGATGTGGGCCGTGAAAACACCTTCTACATCCACGTCACCTGGCTGCCATACATTGGCGCGACCTGCGAGTTGAAGACAAAACCAACGCAGCACTCTGTCCGAGAGCTGCGTTCGATCGGCATTTCTCCCGACATGATTGTTGCCCGTTCAGACACGCTGGTAGAAGACAATATCCGTGACAAAATCGCCCTGTTTTGCGACGTTGAAAAACGAGCCGTCGTCCCCATGGTCACCACACCAATATTATATGAGATACCCTTGCTCCTGGAACAGGCCGGCGTGGGCGATTATCTGGTGCAGCGCCTGGGATTAACGGAACGCAAAAAGCCAAATTGGACCGGTTGGAAGCAATTGGTCGACGAAGTCCAACGCTCGAAACCATCCATCAAGATTGCCCTTGTCGGTAAATACGTTGAGCTTCACGATGCTTACATAAGCGTTCGCGAAGCGCTGAAGCATGCCGCCCTGCACCTGGGGGTCGAATTGGACCTTCAGTGGGTTCATTCAACCGAGCTCGAAAAGGGCAAAGGTTGGGATGTCATCAATTCTGTCGACGGGATTATTGTTCCGGGGGGGTTCGGCAGCCGCGGCATCGAGGGAAAAATCCAGGCGGCCCACTACGCCCGGGTCAATAAAATACCTTACCTGGGGCTGTGCCTGGGAATGCAGCTAATGGTGGTTGAGTTCACGCGCCAAATACTGGAAGACGAAAGCGCCAATTCGACCGAGTTTGACCGGGCGACACCACACCCAGTGATCGATTTAATGCCCGATCAGAAAGACATCACCGATATGGGTGGGACAATGCGGCTTGGATTATATCCTTGCGTCCTGCAGGCTGAAACAATCGCAGCCAGGGCATACCAGGTTCCAATGGTTCAAGAAAGGCACCGCCATCGATTCGAGCTGAATAACGCCTACCGCTCTTTGCTTGAGAAGAATGGGATGTGCTTATCCGGATTATCCCCCGACAACCGCCTGGTCGAGATTGCCGAGTTGGTTGACCATCCTTTCATGCTCGGCACTCAATTCCATCCAGAATTCCTTTCGCGCCCAAACCAACCCCACCCGTTGTTTGTCAGTTTCGTGAAAGCAGTCTGCGAACACGCTGGTGTGCAATCCCAGATTTATTTATCGGTCGAAGAAAGTGCAGAGAAGGTCTGATCTGGCCCGCAATTTGGATTATACTTTGGTCGCTTCCCACTCACTTTGGGGCGTTCAATGGTTCAACAATTCGATAGATATTTTGGTCGATAAGAGAGGATTATTCAATGGATACAACAATTGATTCTATTTCCGCGCTGCAGATTCTTGATTCGCGCGGTAACCCGACTGTCGAAGTCGAAGTCGTCTTAGCTGACGGGAGCTGGGGAAGAGCCGCAGTGCCATCCGGCGCATCAACCGGCATCCACGAAGCGCTTGAACTGCGCGATGGCGATAAATCTCATTTCGGTGGCAAGGGAACTTTGAAAGCGGTTGAAAACGTCAACACCCTCATCGCCGATGAATTGATCGGTCTGGATGCAACCGAACAAAAAGAGATCGACATGGTAATGCTCGAACTGGATGGGACGCCAAATAAATCCAAATTGGGTGCGAACGCCATTTTAGGAACGAGTCTGGCTGTCGCAAAGGCAGCCGCGAATTCGCTTGGCCTACCCCTTTATCGCTACATCGGCGGCGTATATGCTCATGTGCTGCCTGTACCGATGATGAATATACTCAATGGTGGGGCTCACACAAATTGGCAGTCGACGGATGCCCAGGAATTCATGGTGATGCCTCTGGGAGCGCCTTCATTTGCCGAAGGGCTGCGTTGGGGCGCTGAAATCTATCAGGCTTTGAAAGGCGTATTAAAAAGCCGTGGGTACACCACCCTGGTCGGCGATGAAGGCGGCTACGCTCCTGCCCTGAAAGCCAACGTCGAAGCCGTCGAAGTCATCCTCGAAGCCATCGGTAAAGCCGGGTATAAAGCCGGCGAACAGGTTTGCATCGCCCTCGACCCGGCAGCATCCGAGTTATACGACGAAGATACCAAGCTATACAACCTGCGTAAAGAAGGCAAGAAACTGACCGGAACCGAAATGGTTGCGTTCTGGAAGAATTGGGTCTCACAATATCCTATCGTTTCGATTGAAGACGGCCTGGCCCAAGACGATTGGGACAGTTGGAAATTGATCACCGCGGAAATTGGCGATCATATCCAGATTGTCGGCGATGATCTATTGGTGACCAATCCCGAGCGTGTTCGCCGAGGTATCAAAGAGAAGGCTGCCAATGCCTTGCTTGTGAAGCTCAACCAGATCGGTTCGCTTACAGAAACGATTGAAGCGGTCGAGACCTGTCACCGGGCCGGATGGCGAGCGGTCACTTCACATCGTTCTGGCGAAACCGAGGATACAACGATCGCAGATTTGGCGGTAGCTCTCAATATGGGTCAAATTAAAACCGGCGCTCCCGCCCGTTCAGACCGGGTATCCAAATACAACCAGCTTCTCAGGATCGAAGCCGAACTGGGAGATACAGCCGCATATGCCGGCTGGAATGCGCTAAAGCGCTAGGCCTATATTCGAAATACGATTATCAGAGGAGGGCGAACTCGGTTCGCCCTCCTCTTTTTACTGGAACCCTCCTAGGGAGTGAGGGTAAGGCAGACGATTCTTTTACATATCTAGAATAATAATCGCTCCGGTCGAGCCATCGATACGGATGCGCTGACCGGTTTTCAAGCGTGTAGTGGCGCGGTCGACCCCCACGATCGCCGGAATGCCGTATTCGCGAGCCACAACTGCCCCGTGGGTCATCATCCCACCCACCTCCATCACCAGCCCGGAAGCAGTCAGGAATAATGGCGTCCAGGATGGATCCGTGCCGGGGCAAACCATGATCTCACCGGATTGGATGTGAGCCTGGCGAGGATCCATCACGACCCGGACCAGCCCTTCGACACATCCCGGCGAAACCGGGTCGCCAACCATGGATGCCCCATTATTCGCAGCGGAAGGGCTCATCCCATCATAAAAGACTCTCCCATCGCTGAGGAGGATACGCGGGATCATGCTGCGGGCCAATTCACGCCGGTAGGATTCCCGTCGCTGAGCCACCAACCCTTTCCAATCCTTCTTTTCTTTACTGGCGAACTGCTTAATCTCGGCAAAGGTCAGGAATACCAGGTCATCTGGAGCATTCAACTCACCCGCAGCTACAAATTCGCGGCCGATTTTGAGGAGCGCCTGCCGTAAATAGCCCAGCATCCTTACAATAAAAAACTTAGGGCTTTCCCGTAAGCCCATCAATTCCCAGACCCGCTTCGTAAAAATTCGTGCCAGATGTTTTTTCAACCATCCATTGGGGCTGCTTGAAAGCGCCTCACACAGCCCCTTCAACGCAGCTTGAGCAGAAAATGCGCCCCGAGCAAAAACGGCATCAGGCGATTGATCTGATTGTGCAATACCAAGGAAGCTGTTTAAAACTTCAAAAATGTGAGCCGGATCTTCGCTCCACCGTATTCTGCCAATATCTATTTCGGCCAACCCGCGCTGCCCGTATCGATCGAGGAATTCTGCAATTTCCTTCTGGATCACGACCGGAGCTTTGCCATCCAGGTAATCATGCCCAAGTTCCTGGGGAGATGATTCTTGGAACGCCAGAAATGATTGCGGATCCTGTTTAATCGCCTGAGATATCCTCCATAGATTAAGGTCCATTTCTGAGGTCGGGTTGTGCGCCTGGCCGCGGGTGATTTCCAGGATGCGATCTTTCCAGGGCACATCTCCTACTTGCGGGAGGTTTTTAGCCAGCATATTCAGCCAATAGAATGGAGCAATTCCAGAAGCAACTCCCGAGATGAATAATATGACCTTCCCAGGAAGTTCTCGGGTAATATCATCTAATATATCGATAGCCTGGAGCAGTTGGCTCCACCGGTTGCCTTCAATGGCATTGAGCTTCTGTTGCATCTTCTCGAGGGTGGTTTCACTCGTCTTGAGGATATATTTGCGTCTTTTGACTGGCGCAATCATATTGAAGATCATGTTTACTGCGACCGGACCAAAGAATCGCATCAATCTGATAAGGCTTTTCCGGCTGATCCCGGTTCGAGTCCAATTGAGCCTCGGATCGTCGATAAAAATTGGCATCAGATTTCTAACCGCTGGTTCTACCGCACCTAAAGCACCGGCCGCAACACGCCTTCCAACCGAGTTACGCACGATGCTTGTTATATTCAACCACAGGCGTTCTCCGGCAGTTATAAACACACTCTGGGTTTCATTGGTTGCTCGACCCCCAAATAGATGTGATCCGATCGCCCCAAACCCTCTGATGAAATCCTGACCGAGCGGCGTGATTGGGTCAAGCATGCCTTGTACTGCCCCAAAAGACACCAGCACCTGCAAGGGTTCTGCCTGCATTCCTTCCGGAACAGGATAGAGTGAAGTGACTGCTCGAGATTGCAGAATGTAAAGATCATCGTCCTTCCAGGCGAATTCAATATCCTGAGGAAAGTCATAAAGCTTCTCAATTTTCTGGCCAGTCGCATTGAGGACCCGTAATTGGTCCTCTCTGAGTGTCTCACCTTGTTCTCCAGTCTCTGCGGAAGTCATGGTTCCACCACCAGGTTTGGGCTGGATCGAAATGGTCTTCATCCCTGCTTTTTTCTTGATCACCTGACCTGAAGCTGAATGGATGACGTAATGGTCGGGCTGCACCTGCCCCGAGACCAGGGCCTCGCCCAACCCATAGACCGCATCAACAACCGTTTCTGTGCGTAAGCCAGTTAATGGATTTGCAGTGAATAAAACTCCTGAGACCTGGCTATCGACCATTTTTTGGACGACGACCGCTAAAGAAACTCCCATTTGTGGGATGTGATTACGGGCGCGATAGCCAATTGCGCGCCCTGTCCACAAGCTGCTCCAGCAGGCGACGACGGCATCCAGGAGGCTAGATTCACCAACGATGTTTAAAAAAGTATCTTGCTGTCCGGCAAAAGACATTCCAGGTAGATCTTCAGCAGTTGCAGATGAGCGAACCGCGACTGCCGGCTTGCCTGCCTGCAGGTAAACAGCCAATATTTCTTCCCCCAGGTCTGCTGGCATATCGCTGGTCGAAAAACAAGATCGGATGTGCGTTGAAGCGTTTTCCAGGGCTGTCGGATCTGTTAACCCATCCAAGGGGAGTGCTGCACTTATCGAGGCCTCCAGATGGTTATAACTGACGAAATACCCATAAGCCTGGGTGGTGATGATGAATCCATCTGGCACGGAAAAACCGGCCCGAGCCAGACGGGATAGATTAGTCCCTTTACCCCCTGCAAGCTCAAGAGATGCCTCAGTAGACTCAATTGGCAAGGTTCTGGGAGAATGAATGTGGTCATTGGCTGCCATATTTCACCAGATAAATCAAAGATAACGAACGTTCGTTATTATTATGGCATATAAATCAGTATTGTCAACTCTCTGCCCTGGTTTATTCGGTCGCTTCAATGAAAGAATGTCTGAAGCTGTCCCGGGTATTCTGTGGGACGATAGCAAAGACCCGATCAGATTCTTGTACCACGATATCATTCGCCGGCAACAACAATCTGTGGTTGCGGATCACCCCGATAATCTCACCCCCCTCCGTGTCGGTCTCATCACAACAGTTGAACACGGGCTTACCATCCATATAACTGCAAGCTTTCACCGTCCGGATCATTAATTGTTTGTTATTTCCCAGGTCAACAGGAATACCGCTCGATAATAGCGCATCCAGATCAAGGTGGGCGTGGTTGCTGAAGCCTAAAATCTTCTTCTGGTTCAAGATCATGATAGCCGATTCTACCGCTTCATCGTAATGTACCGGTGAATCTGTCCGGGCCAGAACCTGGGATTCATAAAGGCTCTTATATTTCAATCGTTTCGAGAGATTAGCCTGAACCATGTAGCTCAACATTACCGCCAGTGCTCCCGCCGCCAGCATGTGATAGCCTCCGGTCATTTCGGTTACCATGAGCATCGTAGCAATTGGAACCCGTGCTGTTCCACCGAAGACAGCAGCCATACCGACGATTGAAAATGCTGCGACCGGTTGGTTAAAACAACCCCCAGGAAGCTGCCCAACATTGCACCAACGTAGAGGCTTGGCCCAAAAATCCCGCCTGATCCTCCAGAAGATATCGTCAACGAAAAAGTAACGATTTTTGCGAAAACGAGTATGATCAGCAGTCCTGCAGCCAGTTGCCCGTCAATCGCCTCCTGCATCCAACCGTATCCACCGCCGATCGCTTGCGGTAAAACCAGCCCGATCAGACCGACCAACAGCCCACCAATAGCCGGTTTAAAATGGGGAGGGATCGGGATTTTCTTGAAGAAATCCCGCATCCGGTAAAAAACGGGTGGAATAATCGTGGCTATCAGGCCAGAAACCAAACCTAATGGAATGTACCAAAGATAACCCGGGAGGGTATCTACCACCAGGTTCGGAGATACAGCAAAGAGCGGTTGGAATCCCACGAAAATGCCGTTGACAGCATAGGCGATGACACAGGCGATCAATGTGTAAAGCAAGGCGCCTGCCTCGAATTCCATCCCCCCATATAAAACCTCGATAGCCATAAAGGCGGTCCCGATCGGTGAACGGAAGATTGCCGAAAGCCCAGCGGCCATGCCAACCAACATGATCAGCCTGGATTCTGCTGGCGTACGTTTGGTTAACCGGGCAATCAGCGAACCAATCCCTGCGCTGAACTGGGCGGTAGGTCCTTCTCGCCCGGCTGAACCTCCTGACCCAATGGTGATTGCCGAAGTCAACATCTTCAATGGTGTGACCCGCGCCCGGATATACCCGCTTGCCTGGTGATAGGCTCGGATCGCCGCATCAGTACCATGGCCTTCGGCTTCAGGCGCAAGGCTGTAGACCAGGATGCCCGATATCAAACCACCCAGGGTCGTAACCACGGGCAGCAGCCACAAGCCGTGGGCTCCGATCACCTGCACCAAGCTTCCGCCTTCATCCGGTAAACCTGGAGCCTGGTAAGCTGCAATCGAAACCATGAAGAACTGATCAAAAATTTTCAATAAGAAGGTGAAGACCTGGGCGCTAAGCCCACCTATAATGCCTAAAATGACAGCATAGACCAGCAGATAGCGTTGTTTCCTGGCATGGGCTAGCAAACCGAACACGCGTTTAGACATCGTGAATTGCATATGCTATATCCCCAAGAAAATAAATGCGTCCCCTGTTCTGGATGAACCGGACGACGCATTTATTTATTATGGATTTGATTTTTTCGCCAAAAAGCGGGCGTTTGTTTTCATCATTTCCAGCTTTAAGTTCTAAGAATAATTACGGGTTGGAATTATACTGCGGACTTAGCTGGCAAGATTAAAAAACTATAAGTTGTGACATTGATCACAGATGACGCCAACCGATGTCACTCGGCCGACATGACATCCATTTTCTCCGGGATGAAGATCCGGTAAGCTAATTTCTTTATCTGGTCATTGAAAATAAACCAGGCCAGGGCGTAAACCCAAATGAGTAAAACCCAAACCCAGCTGGTAGGTGTCATGAAGATGCCGGTAACGGCAATGACTCTGGCTATAACCTGGGTAGTCAGCAGCGCGCCAACCAGCATACCCGAGGGCCTGATCGACTAAAAAAGATTTGAGCGTCCGGGTAATGAGGACCGCTCAGTTTAATGGAGTATTCCCCTGGGATTTGTATCCCACATATGTTAGTTTTATGTAAATGCCTTCCTAACGTCTTTCTAAAATAATATCGAGATGGATTTCTCGATAAGGATTCTGTAATACTTTTGTTGTTAATGCTTAAGACCCAGTGGTTAGTATAGAAATCGTCAGAAATCGGTGGATCGGTTGCCATTTAGATCGTTAAAGACCTTACGATCCAAACCTGAGACCGCAAACAAGATCAAGGAACCAGATACCGGTCCCATTTAAACCTCATTTTCTATAAGGAGATTTTTGTATGCTAACGCAAGGTCGTTTCACACAAAATGGGTTGAAGCTGATTGTCGCATTTTTTGTTTTTTCTACCCTCCATCGTTTCAACAAACGGTACAGTAGCTGCTTCAGCTGAACTTCGGGGAGCTGTTAAAACGATGACAGTTCTGCTTCTGGGAATGCCGTCCAGGTTTACCTGAGCGCAACCTGACTGCAGCTTATCAACTGGCTCAACTGCCACTGCTCCCAGGCTCCGTCCGCGTAGCCCAATTGGCGTGGGTTTGAACGGGGGACGAGCACAATGGCTTAACACAAACATCCCTTCAAGCCCTGCCAACACTGAGGTAGGGCTTTACTGGGCATGTTCGATTGAATTGTACAGGTCTTGGTTGTATACTCAAAAAGGTTTATACCTATCACTGGGGCGCATGGTGTGCGTCTGCTGCAAGAAAAGACGGGGTATGTGAAATGGCTGATAAAATTCTTGTCGTCGAAGACGAATCAAGCATTCAGGAAATCGTAACGCTTTACCTGAAGCGAGCCGGCTTCCAGGTGTCGGCAGTGGCTGATGGTGGCGAAGCAATTAAGCTGCTCGAGCAAGCGACACCCGATCTGGTCATTCTCGATCTCATGCTGCCGACCGCCGATGGCTACGAGATTACTCGTTGGCTTCGGTCTAGAGGAGAAGTACCGATTATCATGTTGACTGCTCGCAGAGAAGAAGGTGACCGCATCATCGGTTTGGAGATGGGCGCTGACGATTACGTGGTCAAACCTTTCAGTCCCCAGGAACTGGTGAGTCGTGTCCGGGCGGTCTTACGCCGGGCAAGGATCAGCCTTTCCGAAGGAGACCATCCCCTGGTTTTCGCCGATCTGCAGATCAACTTGCAAACTCGTGTTATCACCGTCGCCGGTCAGGAAAAAGAATTGACCTCCAAGGAGTTCGATTTGCTCTATCTGCTGGCTGGCCATCCTCGGCAAGTATTTAGCCGCGACCAACTCCTGGATAAAGTCTGGGGGATCTCCGAATACATCGACCCTGGCACAGTCACCGTTCACATGCGCCGTATCCGTGAAAAAATTGAGGCAGACCCTTCGAATCCTCGCCACATCGTCACCGTGTGGGGAATCGGCTACCGTTTCGAGCCATAATAAAACATATGAAAACACTCCGTAAAAATTCCTCAAGACTGATCGTGCAGTTCATCCTGGGAGTTATTTTGGTTGAAGTTGCAGCCTGGTTGTTCTTCACCTGGTTACTGAAGCCCGGTCCTTCTGACATCCAGCTCATGGCAATATTATTGTCCTTGACTTCATTGATCTCAATCCTGGCCGGATATGAAGCTTATCATCTGGGTTGGATCAACCATTCTCCCCGCTTGCAGATTACCTTACTTAGCGGCTACGTGTTATCCATTCTCTTGACCTTTCTGAATGTATGGGTCGCAGCTCGCTTAATGTTCACCAGCCAACACGATCTACTCCTGACCACTGTCTTACTGTTATTTGCAGGAGGGATTGGCATCATCCTGGGAATTTTCTTCACCGGGACTCTGACCACACGCATCAAAAAACTCGGCGAAGCTGCCCATCAGATCGCCAACGGCAAGTTGAACATACGGGTTGCATCCGAAGGGCGAGACGAAATGGCCCAACTAGCCGACAGTTTCAACAGCATGGTTGCTCAACTGGAAGAAACTGAAAAGCAAAAGAAAGAGCTCGATACCCTGCGGAAAGACCTGGTTGCCTGGGTCGGACACGATCTGCGAACGCCGCTTGCTTCTATTCGCGCCATCGTCGAAGCCCTGGCAGACGGGCTGGTGGAAGACCCGGAAACAACTCGCCGTTATCTGATTACCGCTCGTAAAGATATCCAATCCTTATCGACTTTGATCGACGATCTGTTCCAGATGGCTCAATTGGATGCCGGTGGACTGCAGCTCGACCTGACTGATGGGTCGTTATCAGATCTGATTTCGGACACGCTTGAAAGCTTTTCCGAGTTGGCCAAGCGCCAATCAATCCGCCTGGAAGGGAAGGTTGAACAGGGCATCGATCCGGTGTTCATGGATGTCCAAAGAATCGGAAGAGTGTTGAACAACCTGGTAAACAACGCCCTCCGCTACACCCCTGCCGGCGGGCGCGTCTTCATCGAGGCGATCCCAAGCCAACAGGTTGTCCAGGTTAACGTAATTGATTCGGGGATAGGAATTATGGAGAAGGATGCCCCCCACATCTTTGAGCAGTTCTATCGCGGCGAGAAATCCCGCAGCCGGAGTGGAGGTGGCTCAGGTTTGGGATTAGCGATTGCGCGCGGGATTATCGAAGCCCACGGAGGGGAAATTTTCTTTGCCAGCCAGCCTGGGAACGGGACAAGCTTTTCATTTACCTTACCACTTACCCGCCATGAGCGTTAATACCGCTGAATCCGCATAGATCCAGCGCCACTTGCATCCGGGTAGATGTCCTCCGGAGGTAACACAATCCGTATGATAATCTTCTTGCATTCCGGCTGCGCAGCTCGAAACCCGGCGAGCGAATATCGGTTTGAAGCGATGCCATTCCTCCTTTATACCCACTATGGCCTGCCATTCTTACTCCTACCATAAAAAAAGATAAATATTAACTTTTTATAGGCCCTTATTATCTATATACAAGCCGGGGATTTATTCCGTGTCATCTACGCTATAATTGAGCCCATGGCTGAATACCGTGATTTTGCATATGTTTACTTCCAGGGACCTTACCCCTCATTTTCTATCCAGGTTGCTGAATTATTCCCGGAAATATTAGAACGGTTCGATTTCCACCCTCGAAACATGCTGGATATGGCTTGCGGCGAAGGAAGTTTTGCCATCCAGATGGCATTGAATGGCCTGCAGGTCACCGGGTTGGACCAATCGCCAGACATGCTTCAGATCGCCAGGCTGCGTTCGAACGCCCGCGGGGCGCCCGTCGATTGGATCGAGCTAGACATGCGGAGTCTGGATAATCCGCCCTCATTCGATCTGGTTACCTGCCTGTTCGACAGCCTTAATTATTTGCTCGAACCGGGTGATCTGGCAAACACCTTCAGCCGCGTCCGCCAGGCATTAAATCCAGGCGGTCTGTTTATCTTTGATATGAATACAATTTATGGATTGTCGGTATTATGGCAGCAGACTGGCTGCAGTTTGCAGCAGGATAACGAAGAAATTGTGGAAATCCACCAGCCAAATTTTGACTACGAGAACTCGATCGCTTCTGTAAAGATCACTGCCTTTATCAAAGACGAGCCTGCCTGGCGCCGGATCGATGAGGTCCACCAGGAGCGAGGCTATCCGGTAGAGCAAATTCGAGACATGCTCGCCATCGCCGGTCTCGATATCCTGGGTTGTTACGGCAGTATCTCTGATTTTGGAGAGTTACAACCCGACAGCGGGCGGGTCTGGTTCGTCACTCGAAAACAGGAAAACATGGCATTTAACAACAGCTTCAGCGATTTACCCGTGCGTAATTCTGTCCGAAAACACAACTCCCGCCGCAACGCCAGGCATTAAGACCGACTTAATTGATGGCTTACTCCCTCCCAGACCAAATCGAACATAGCTTCCGTTAACCGCCCGGTCTGGGTATTTTGGCGGCTGGGGTGATAAGACGTAATCACCCAGGGAAGCCCTTCCCCAAGACGGTGCAGTTTATTGTGGCCAAAATTTAAGCGAGGAATATTAATTTTCAATCCATTGTAGATTGAAAGGATTCCTTCGAACCCGATCCGCCCCAGGGCAACCATGCCCTCCAGGTTCGACAGCAGATCGATTTCCATTTTCAAGTAGGGCAAGCAATTTTGTTTTTCGGTTTTTGAAGGTTTGTTATCTGGGGGTGCACAACGACAAACCGCAGAAATGAAAATATCCGTCAAAGCCAATCCGTCTCCCCGCCTGAGAACAGTAGGCTGGTTAGCAAAACCAGCCCGGTAAAGAGCCCGGTACAAGAAAACCCCCGAATCGTCTCCGGTAAACATCCTCCCTGTACGATTCGAGCCATGAGCGCCTGGCGCCAGCCCCACGACTAAAACCCTGGCTGAAGCATCACCAAATCCTGGGACAGGCCTGGCCCAGTAATCCTGGTCACGGTAGGCTTTACGTTTGACCCGGCCCACTTCTTCTCGATATGCAACCAGCCGTGGGCATTTCTGGCAGTTGATGATCTCGCCTTCCAATTCCACCAGCTGGTGCTCATTTTCCAGAGAGTTTTTTTCGCCCATCCCAGAACTGCTCCGATCGATCAATACAACATGTGCTCGCGATACACCTGCAAGGCATAGCAGAAACTGTCGTAGCGGGTGTTCGGCGTTATCGAGTGGTCCGAGGCAAAGATCAGACGAGCCCCACGGGATTTCATCCCCTCAATGTAATTGGAAATTTCCTTTTTGATGATATCTTTATCGTTGGTCTCGAAAACCCGGGTATCTAAACCCCCCACGAAGACAAGCCTGTCGCCGTATTTTTCGGCAAAAGCAAACGGATCGTTTCCTTTTGCTTTCCTCTCCATAGGGTTCAATCCGTCGAAGCCAGCATCGATAATCAACGGCATCGCTTCCAAGACGCTACCGCAGGAATGCAGAATAACTGGTAGATCGTAGCTGTGGAAAAAATCATTCAGTTCTTTGTAATACGGGAAGATCATCTCATTAAGTACCTTTGGAGATGCGAACAGGCCATTCTTATAGCCCAGATCTTCGTAAATCCAGACACCATCCGGCTTGCCGACGTTTTCGAACAGGTAAGCAAATGCTTTCTTGAAAAAATCCGTATAGACCCGGTTATAGTCGTTGATCCAATCAGGATCTAATAATAAGCTTTGATATAAGGTAATATCGCCCATGCTTTGGCGCATGAATTCCCAGACGAACATGTGTCCAAAATAAGTCCATACGTTGGCGTCCATTGATTGTTTGAAATTCTTGCGCAGCTCTGCCAGTTTGAATCGGGATGGATCTATGTCCAGCAAGTAAGGCTTGTAATCCCGCTCCCATACCTCGCGAGTGGTCATTCTGAAATCCATATGCTCAGGGGTACCGCTCTTGTGCTTCCAATACTTCAGGGCAGCTCCGGCTCCGTTGCGGCGGATATCCCATTCTTCCGTCTCGCTTACCAATTCATCGTAGTCGGCGATCGGCATGGCGTCGAACCATGGTCCTACTCCCGAAATGTCAAATCCAAAATGCTCCCACGGCGGCACAGGTTCGATATATTCGCCTGGAGTTTCAACCTCATCCCACTTCCCATCTTCAGGCCGCCAGCGGTCTTCGCCGATCTCATGGTAGACCATGCGAGTTGGATATCCTTGTTGTACCCAGGCCACGAGCGCATCTTCCCATGGGGAATCGTGCAGGGCTACCCGCTCAGCCTTTTGTTTGTGTAAGAGAGCATTGACAACTTCGCGTGACGTTTGCATAATTGTTTCCTTTCTAGCGGATCAACATGGCGTCCCCAAAGGAGTAAAAACGGTAACCAGCTTCAATGGCTTTTTGATACACATCCAGAATAAGCTGCCTGCCTGCAAAAGCGCTGACCAGCATTAAAAGAGTGGATCGCGGCAAGTGGAAATTGGTGATCAGGGCATCGACAACTTTAAATGGATACCCCGGCAAGATAAACAGGTCGGTAGGACCGCTGAAGGGTCCGACCCGTTCGCCAGGGGCTGCATGCAATCCCGCAGTCTCGAGCGTGCGTACGCTGGTAGTGCCTACCGCGATAATCCTACCACCGGATGCTGCTGCAGTATTAATGTTCCTGGCTGTTTCAGAGCTTAATTCACACCATTCTCTGTGGATTTTATGTTCGACCGGGTTTTCTTCATTGACCGGCGCAAAAGTGTCCAATCCAACGTGCAAGGTCAGCTTCGCAAAATAGATCCCTTGAGCCTCCAGCCTCGTGATCAAACTTGGGGTGAAATGGAGCCCTGCTGTTGGCGCGGCAGCTGAACCAGGTTCTTTGGAATAGACTGTCTGGTACCGTTCTGGGTCTTTGAGCGGCGTATGGATATAAGGGGGCAGCGGAACGTTTCCCGCATTGGCAAGGTATGGCTCTATCGGTTCTGAAAATTGTACAATTCGTCGTGAGCCATCCAGGACTGAGGTTATGATCGCTTCCGGTCCGTTGATAACCTCCAAATTGCGGCCTTCATTCAATCCCTTTCCACCCCCTAAAATTTCCCAGGTCAGCGCACCTACGCGCTTTAATAAGAGCAGTTCAACCTTCCCGCCGCCCGGTGATTTTCGAGCGAACAGGCGGGCCGGGATAACCCGGGTTTGGTTCAGCACCAACACGTCTCCGGTTTTTAAGTACCGGCCGAGGTCTCGGAAGATGGCGTGCTCGGTATTTCCATTTTGGCGGTCTACTACCAGCAGCCGCGAGTTGTGGCGCGGTTCAACCGGCGTTTGAGCGATCTTATCGGGAGCCAGGTCATAATCAAAGTCAGATGTTTTCATCAAAGAAGGGGATTAACTGTCTTCATTGAATAACCGCTGTTGCTGATTCTCAGACTGAAGGGGCAATCCCAGGTGCTCATAAGCCAGTCGGGTAGCCACCCGTCCCTGGGGCGTTCGGTCCAGGAACCCCAGCTGCAACAGGTAAGGTTCGACGACGTCCATAATGGTATCAGGCTCTTCGCTGATCGAGGCGGCAATCGTACTCAGGCCGACCGGGCCGCCGTTATATTTCTGAATGACGGTCTGCAAAACTCGCCGGTCTACTTCATCCAATCCGAGTGGATCGACGTTCAACAGGTTTAACGCATCAATTGCCCCGCTGGCCGAAATAGTACCGTCCAGGCGGACCTGAGCGTAGTCGCGCACCCGCCTCAACAGGCGCAGGGCCACCCGAGGCGTACCCCGGGCTCTGCTGGCAATCTCATCGATCCCGGAGGAATCTGCGCTGATACCTAGCAGGCTCGTCCCTCGCCTGACGATTTCGCGCATTGCCGCCAGGTCATAAAAATCCAGGCGGTAGACCACGCCAAATCGGGCGCGCAACGGCGCAGTGACCAATGCCAGGCGGGTCGTCGCACCAATCACGGTGAAACGCGGCAGCTTTAACCGGATCGAACGGGCTGCCGGTCCTTTGCCGATGACGATATCGAGAGCGAAGTCTTCCATCGCCGGGTAAAGCACCTCTTCCACCGCTCGCCCCAGCCGGTGGATCTCATCGATAAACAAGATATCTCCTGCCCGTAGATTGGTCAGGATTGCAGCCAGGTCGCCTGCTCTTTCGATCGCTGGTCCCGAAGTCACTTTAATATTGACTTTCATCTCGTTCGCCAGCACGTGGGCTAAGGTGGTTTTCCCCAGGCCAGGAGGACCATAAAAGAGGACGTGGTCAAGGGCTTCTTTTCGCTGGCGCGCCGCCGCGATCAAAATAGCCAGGTTCTCTTTAACCTGGTCTTGACCTATCAACTCAATGAGGGTTTGAGGTCTGAGGGTCTGATCTATGCGGTCGTCTGGCTTGAAATCCGGATTGACCAGCCGGTCCTGGGGTTGCTCGCTCATATTTATGATTATACCCGCTTCTGATTCCGTGGTTTATGGTAAACACGCTTATAATTACACGGAAATTATGCCTGGATGATCCCAAAACAATTTATCACACGGAGCTATCTTATGTCCAATGTATTCCCTTCCAACCACCCCTTGGTAGCCCATAAACTGGCACGGTTGCGCAGCACCGAGACAAATCCTAAGAAATTTCGCGAGCTGGTGCGAGAGTTGGCTGGTTTGCTGGCCTACGAAGCTACTGCAGACCTGGCCATTCACCCGGTTGAAGTCCACACACCGTTGGGTATCGCCAAAGGGCAAGATTTGGTAGAAAAGATCGGCCTGATCCCAATTCTACGCGCCGGCCTGGGAATGGTCGAAGGAATTTGGGAATTAATGCCCTCTGCTGAGGTCTGGCACATCGGACTTTACCGGGATGAAAAAACCTTAAAACCGGTCCAATACTACAATAAATTGCCGGTAGCGCCCACGGTTACTGTTTGTCTGATTTTAGACCCAATGTTGGCAACCGGTGGATCGGCTGTCGCAACCATCGATATCTTGAAAGAATGGGGAGTAACAAAGATCAAATTCGTTGGTTTGATTGGAGCACCAGAAGGAATCAACCGGGTTCAGGCGGCCCATCCCGATGTGCCGATCTACCTGGCGGCGATCGACGATCACCTAAACGACGTTGGGTATATCGTTCCCGGATTGGGAGACGCCGGAGATCGTCAATTCGGCACCGGATAAAATTCGGACCTACCCGACCGACAGGCCAAGCAGCCGGCCGATGAACACTCTAAACAGCCAAACCGGCAGCGCTATGACCGTATGGACAGCTACACTTATGGCGAAGATCACCGATATCGAGCGCATTGCCTGATTAAAGACAGGAGCCAGGTGAGTTGAAAGCCATGGCCCGGCACCTGCGATCAATGCTAACAGCACCAATCCCAACACAGTTATCAAAATCGGCAGCCAGGTGCGGCGATCGGAAGGCGATGGAAGCATGGTGCTGCTGACCACAAACGAAAGGTAGAACCACAACCAAAAATCCGGTAAGAGCGGCAGCTGCACTACCCTTTGCCAGAATAAAGCCAATTGTCCGGTCAGCAATTCATCGCCGATTGGCAAAAGGCCCATACGAAGTATGCCAATGTAGGCGATGACGACCCCACCGGTGATCAGCGGCGCCGCGCCGATAAAGGCATCTCTGACGGCATCAGTCTGGGCAGTCTCAACGAACCCCAGGCGCAATTTACCACCTTTGAGCGGGCGTGGAACTAAAGACACCCGACCGACCGGCACTCGCAACAAGCGCGCCATCACGTAATGACTGGCTTCGTGCAGCGCAACCCCGGGCAGGAATAAAACTGAAAAAATAGCGATGGTGAATGATGGCCGCCTGGTCAGGATCAGAAGCAGCGCTTGAATCTCACGATGAAGAAAGCGTTGTAATAAAATGAGTGGCCCCAACATCAGCAGGAGCCACCCAATTCCATCGAAATTCGAAACATTCATCGACTGCTAGTTTTTGGCAGCTTTTACGATCTTAATAAAATCAAGCGCTTTCAAACACGCCCCACCAACGAGCCCACCATCGATATCTGGTTGGGCGAAAAGTTCGGCGGCATTGCCGGCGGAAACCGATCCGCCGTACAAAATGCGCACTGATTGGGCAGTATCAACTCCAAAAAGGTTGGCTAATGTTGGCCGGATCACATCGGCTAAGACTGCATTTGCACCTTCAGCAGTCGCCGCTTTCCCGGTACCAATTGCCCAAATGGGTTCATAGGCAATGACCAGGTGCTCGACCTGCTCGGCCGAAAACCCGGCGAAACCGGTTCGGATCTGGTGAGAAATCACATTGGCCGTCTGTCCGGCTTCATTCTGTTCCAGGGTCTCCCCAATGCATACGATCGGGGTTAACGAGATATCCAAAGCCGCTTTTACTTTACGGTTAACCGTCTCATCGGTTTCACCGAAATAGGTCCTACGCTCTGAATGGCCGATAATGACGTAATGGCATAGCTCCGCAACCATTTGGGGGGACATTTCTCCGGTAAATGCTCCGGAAGGTTCCCAGTGCATGTTCTGAGCCCCTAAACCGATATCAGTACCAACCAGCATGGCTGAGATAGCCATCAAAGCAGTGGAAGGTGGGCACAAGACCTTATCGACCCCTTTAACCACTTCAAGCTCCGGCACCAACTCGGTGACCAGGTGGCGCGCCTGCTCTATCGTTTTGTTCATCTTCCAATTGCCGGCAACAAATGGTTTCCGCATAACGTCCTCTTTAATGACGATCACTTATCCTGTAACGCTGCTACACCAGGGAGGTCGATCCCTTCCAGCATTTCCAGAGAAGCCCCGCCACCGGTAGAAATATGGGTTATCTTGTCGACCAGACCTGACTGTTGGATGGCAGCTACCGAATCCCCGCCGCCGATGATACTTACTGCGTCGCTGTCTGCCACTGCCTGGGCCACGCTGAATGTACCCTGTGCAAACCGAGGGAACTCGAATACGCCCATCGGTCCATTCCAAACGATCGTTCCAGCAGTCTTAATAACTTTGCCGTAGGAAACGACCGTTTGTGGGCCAATATCCAGGATTCGCCAACCATCCGGAACAGGTCCCATGGGGATAGCTTTCGATTCCGCTTCCGCATCAAATTTATCAGCGATTACCACATCGACCGGGAGGCGCAGTTTGGTCGTCGCTTCCTTCAACAACTCGCGGGCTGTCTCCAAAGATTCATCTTCGACCAACGAATCACCCACCGGGTAACCCTGAGCCTTGAAGAAGGTGTTGGCCATTCCTCCACCGATAAGAATCGCGTCGGCTTTGGTTAACAAATTTCGAATGACACCAATTTTGTCGCTGATTTTTGCTCCGCCCAGAATGGTAACGAAAGGCCGCTTGGGATTGGCAATCGCGGCTCCCAGGTAGCGGATTTCTTTCTCCATGAGGAAGCCGGCTACGCCGGGCAAATACCTGGCGACTCCTTCAGTGGAGGCGTGGGCTCGGTGAGCCGAACCAAAAGCATCATTAACGTAGACCTCAGCCAGCGCAGCCAGTTTTTGAGCCATCTGGGGATCGTTCTTCTCTTCTTCCGGATGGAAACGGGTATTCTCCAGAAGCAGCACTTCGCCCGGTTTTAAGGCTTTAGCAGCTGCTTCTGCAACCGGTCCAATACAATCTGAGGCAAAAGCGATCGGTTTGCCGGTTAGTTGAGCCAGGTAATCTGCTACCGGTTTCAGGCTGTATTTGGGATCTGGCCCGCCTTTCGGCCGGCCAAGATGCGAACACAAGATGACAGCTGCATCATGTTCGAGCAAATAATTGAGGGTAGGCATCGCTGCGCGAATGCGAGTATCATCACCTACCTTGCCGTCCTTGATGGGTACATTGTAATCCACCCTGACCAGGACGCGTTTTCCATTTACGTCAATGTCAGTGACTGATTTTTTATTAAACATGCTGACCTCCAAACCGCCGGCAAAATGAGGCATGAAATCATCGACCTCATTTCCTGCCGGCTGTTCATCGAAGGATTGTTATAAGTATTTTGCCAGCAGCGCTGCCAGGTCGGCAGTCCGGCATGAATAACCCCATTCGTTATCGTACCAGGAAACCACTTTGACCATATTATTTCCCATGACCATGGTGGATTTAGCATCGATAATGGACGATCTCTCATCGCCTTTGAAATCCATGGAGACCAATGGAGCGTCCGAATATCCCAAGATACCCTTCATCGATCCTTCGGAAGCGGCTTTGAAGGCAGCATTGAGCTCAGCCACACTGGTGGGTTTCTCGACTTCAGCTACAAAATCGACAATTGAGACCGTGGGTGTCGGTACACGCAAGGCAAAACCGTCGAATTTTCCTTTAAGCTCGGGGATAACCAGGGCAACCGCTTTCGCAGCGCCTGTCGTTGTTGGGACAATATTCAGACCAGCCGCCCGCGACCGGCGTAAATCTTTGTGCGCCAGGTCCAGAATGCGCTGATCGTTGGTATACGAATGAACGGTGGTCATCATACCCCGAACGATTGTATACTCGTCGTTGACAACTTTTGCCGCTGGTGCCAGGCAGTTTGTGGTGCAGGACGCGTTGGAAATGACATGATGTTTGGAAGGATCGTATAGTTTTTCGTTCACACCTAAAACGATGGTAATATCTTCGTTTTTCGCGGGAGCCGAAATAATTACCTTCTTCGCGCCGCCTTTGTTGATGTGTACGTTTGCCCCGGCCTTGCCTTTTGCAGGGTCACCGATAGCATCGGTGAAGATCCCGGTAAATTCGATCACGATATCTACACCGAGAGAGGCCCAAGGTAAATTCGCGGGGTCCTTCTCGGCAAAGACACGGATGGCTTTCCCGTCAATCACCAGGTCTTTATCCTGGACTGCTACATCGCCGTGATAGATGCCATAATTCGAGTCGTACTTAAATAGATGAGCGTTTGTCTGTGAATCGAATAAGTCATTAATTGCAACAACTTCAAGGGAATCTGGATGATGCGCCTTGATTGCTTTTAATACCTGACGTCCAACCCGACCAAAGCCGTTAATTCCTACACGTATGGTCATTTTTTACCTCCTGAGATTTATTAAACAGGACCATTTTACCATAATTCCCCTTTGTGAATGTTTGCACTTACAATCTCCAACCTATCCCACGCCATACAGGCGCATGGCCTCCAAATCTGCGAGAGCGGGCCGCAGCGGGAAAGTTTCAGGGGTCGAGCCCTAATTGCTCAGTGGTCCGGTCCGTTCAAAAAACAAATCCATGACAATCTGCGATAAGCGGGTCGAATCGTGGCGCCATGGGTTTCCGACATCGACCAGGTCGGACCGGTAGACCACGTATTCTTCGTCCAGGGTAGGATCAGCTTTAACCCATTCTGATCCTTCCGGTAAATCCCCCTTAAAAAGCTGGTTGCTGATGATCATGTCGAACAAATGCCCGCCCACATGATTTTCAATGGTCCTCACATGATCTCCACACGAATACCCATCGGTTTCGCCAGGTTGGGTCGCCACGTTGCACACGAAGAACTTCAACGCACGGCTTGCCCTTACAGCTTCAGCCAGGTCAGAAACCAGCAGGTTAGGCAGCAGACTGGTGTACAGGCTGCCTGGGCCGATGATGATCAGGTCAGCTGATAAGATCGCTGCGACCGCCGGTGGAAAAGCCGGTGCATTATTGGGTTCAAGCCAGACCCGGTGAACTTTCCCATTGGTTTTGGGGATTTTACTCTCGCCGGTTACACGTACCTGGCGGCTCGAGTTAGCAATTGCTATGTCAGCAACCAGGCGTACGTCATGCAAGGTTGCCGGTAAAACCTGCCCGTGTACAGCCAATACTCGCCCAGATTCGGCCACTGCTTCTTCAAAGCTTCCAGTAATGTCTGTCAATGCAGTGATAAGCAGATTTCCCAGCGAATGCCCCTCCAGACCGGCCCCCCCAGCAAAACGGTATTGGAACACCTGCGTCAACAAAGCTTCGTCGTTAGAGAGCGCGGCAAGGCAATTGCGAATATCTCCGGGGGGGAGGATACCGATATTACGGCGCAGTTCTCCCGAGGAACCGCCATCGTCGGCTACGGTCACGATTGCAGTCAAGTTGTGAGTGTAATTCCTCAATCCCCTCAATAAAGCAGCTAAACCATGGCCCCCTCCGATCGCAACGATGCGGGGCCCCCGGTCTCTCCTTCGGTAAGCCGTAACAGTGTCAATGATCGGCTTACCGGGTGTCGCGAAGGGCCGCAATAATGAACGGTTCATACCCCAGGCCCCGACCAGGACGAGACCGACACCCAGGAAAGCAAAGATTAAAACCCTAAAGGGACGGCTTAAGGCTCGCAGTGATAAGGCCGATAAGATCGGCAACCACCAGGTATCTGGTGCCGACCGGTACACTTCCAGTGTCGCCACAGCCAGGCCAACGCCCAGTAAAGTGGTTCCACACAGAATCAAAAAGAGCCAACGCTTTACCCCAAGACCCGGCATCAGCCAGCGGATCTCCTGGCGCAACTGCTGCCAGGCGCGGGAAAACCAGTTGACTCTCCTTACATGCATAGTGATCATAATAGCAGTGATTCAGAGACTCGTCAACAAAACAAGCCCAATTCATCGCAATTTAATCTTAATGCTTCCTTCTTTCATTACATGCTATAATTCCATCTCGTGAAGAGGTACATTGCAGTTGATGTTGGTGGGACTCAAATACGAGTGGCAGTCTTCCCCGAACAAGGGATTGTTCCAATCCATCAGGAGAGAATCAATACCCAGTGCGATGGTGAACCTGCAGAAGAGCGTATCCTTGGCTTGATCCAGAAACTATGGCCTGTGCATGATGACGTCACCGCCATCGGCATCGCTGCCCCTGGACCACTCGATCCTAAGATTGGGGTTATTATTGCCGCCCCTAATATTCATGGCTGGGTCAATTTACCATTAAGGCAGCTCGTACAGGATCGCTTCAGAGTACCGGTTGTGTTGGGCAATGACGCCAACCTGGCCGTCTATGGTGAATGGAAATATGGAGCCGGGCGAAGTCATCATAACCTAGTCTACCTCACCATTAGCACAGGTATCGGTGGTGGCGTTATCATCGATGACCAGCTGCTGCTGGGTGAGCGCGGCCTGGCGACCGAATTAGGGCACGTCACGATCCTCCCCGACGGTCCGCTTTGCTCTTGCGGTCAAAGAGGACACCTGGAAGCAATATCGTCCGGTACTGCTATCGCTCAATACGTTGTTCAAGAGCTGAAATCAGGCGCATCCTCAATCCTCTCCCTCGAGCCGGTCCCCACATCAAAAGAGATCGCCGATGCAGCCGAGGATGGCGATGTTCTCGCCCAAAATGCCTACGAACGGGCTGGATTTTATCTCGGGATGGCTCTTGCCAATTATCTGCACATTTTTAATCCGACGATCGTAATTTGTGGGGGTGGAGTCTCCCGCAGCGGAAACCTGCTTTTCAAGCCTCTGCGGAAATCGCTCGACAAATACGTGATGGACCGGGTTTATCTGCAAAATTTCACTTTGACCACTGCCGCCCTTGGGGATGATGCTGGCATTATGGGCGCTCTGGCTATGGCTCGTTCGCTCAATTGATCATGCTCCCTGATTTTAGGGTACGCCAACGAGATTATCTCCTTGAATTAGCCCGTGCGCTTACTCAGGAATTGAACCTGGATAAGCTGCTTGAGCGCATCCTGACCATTTCGGTTGAAATGTTAGCCGGCCAGGCTGGCTTGATTGTCTTACGACAGGAAAAAGGGGGATGGCGGGTTGCAGCCGCCAATGGGATCCATGCGGCTTTCTTGCATTACCTCGAGCCACTGCTCAGCCAGGTGACCGGAAACGAAGATCCCGAAAGGCAGGAGATTCCCGAAATTAACCGGCTGCTTCGCAATGTTACTTACACCGCCAGCCTGGGGTTATTAACCGGTGTGGGACTGCCGCTGATCGCTCGTAAGGAAGTTGTGGGGGTGATCTTCATATTCCGCAGTTATTCTGGTGTCTTTTCGAATAATGATCGCGCTCTATTAGGCAGTTTTGCCGATCAGGCCGCGATCGCCGTCAGGAACGCCCAGCTCTACTCGCAGCTCAGCCAGGAAAAGCAGCGCATGGATGCGCTGCTTGATTCTGCCGCGGATGGGATTCTCATCCTTGCACCCGATCATCACATCGTGAAGGTTAACTCGGCCTTCGCTCGTATTTGGAATAGTCCTCAATCTGCTATTCAGGGTAAAAGTCACGAAGAGATTATTCAATGGGAAACTAAAACCCAGGGACTTTCCTTAGATGAAGCTGAGGCTGGCGGCTGGCCATTGACGCCACATGCATATATCTATGTCGAAGGCGACTTAAAACGCAATGATACCACGCCTGTTCCGGTGGGCATCACCTATGCTCCCTTGCTTTCCGAAGAGGGTACACTTCTGAATATTATAGCAACCGTCCGCGATATATCCCGTTTCCGCCAGGCGGATGAACTGAAAAGCACCTTCATTTCGATCATCAGTCACGAATTGAAGACGCCGGTCGCATTGATCAAGGGCTATGTTTCCACGCTTCGTCGCGATGATGCCACCTGGGATCGGGCAATTATTGCCGACAGCCTTGAAGTGATTGAAGAAGAGGCTGATCGCCTGACAGAGCTCATCGAGAACATGCTGGATGCCTCTCGTTTACAGGCTGGCGGGTTTGCTCTCAGGCTGGCGGATGTCAACCTGGTTGATATGGCCCGCCATCTGGCTGAACGCATCCAGACCCAAACAACGAACCATAAGATATTGGTTGACATGCCGGATAATCTTCCCATCATCGTAGCTGATGAGGACCGTTTGCGCCAGGTGCTTTCGAACTTGATCACTAACTCGATAAAATATGCGCCGGAAGGGGAAATCCAGATTCGCGCCCAGGTCGTCCAGGACCAGATCGTCGTATGCGTCAGCGATCAGGGACCCGGAATCCCCCCTGGCGATATTCCTCATATTTTCGATCGTTTTTACCGCTCAGCCGAAGCTATCCGCCAGACCAAAGGGGCAGGGTTAGGTCTTTATTTGGCTCAAGCCATTGTTCAGGCCCACGGAGGGCGGATCTGGGTCGATTCACAATCAGGTCGGGGGGCTCGTGTTTGCTTTTCGCTCCCTCTTCCTCGTTAGTCATCATCGATTTGTACTATAATCAGACTTATTTAATTTACAGAAAGAGACTTGCATGCCACAATCCCGAATTTCCTGTCCACGCTGTCACCAACCTGTTGTCGCAGATATCACCCAACTTTTTGATGTGAACGCCGATCCTGAAGCAAAACAGCGCTTTCTTTCCGGTCAGTTCAATCTCATCCACTGCCCCAGTTGTGGATATGAAGGCCAGGCCAGCACACCGATTGTCTATCACGATCCGGAAAAGGATTTATTGTTGACCTATTTTCCCCCAGACCTTGGTCTCCCACTTAACGAACAGGAGCGCTTGATTGGCCCGATGATCAACCAGGTCACCCGTAACCTGCCGGTTGAAAAACGCAAGGCTTATCTTTTCCGCCCGCAGGCTGTGTTGACCTTACAAGGCTTAATGGAGCGCGTTTTGGAAGGTGAAGGGATTACGCACGAGATGATCCAGGCGCAACAACAACGCTTGAATTTGCTGCAGCGACTCCTCGCCGCCACTTCCGATGATGTTCGCGATCAAATCATCACCCAGGAACAAAAACTGATCGACAACAGTTTCTTCGGACTGACCAACCAGCTCGTTGAAGCTGCAATTTCCAATCAAGATGAACAGTCAGCTAAAGAGCTTTCGAATCTCCAGCGGCTTCTTTTGGAAAAGACAGAAGTAGGCAAGAAAATCCAATCCCAGACGAAAGAGACCGAAGCAGCCATAAAATCTCTGCAAGATGCCAGTAAAACAGGGCTCACTCGTGAAAAACTGCTCGATTTAATGGCCGAAGCAAAAACGGAGGTTCGGTTGGCTACGCTGGCCAGCCTCGCCCGGAATGGACTTGATTATACGTTTTTTGAGATCTTATCGCAACGGATTGAAAAAGCAAGCGGCGAAAAGAAGCAGACCCTAACAGACCTTCGCGAAAAATTATTAGAAATCACCCAGGAAATCGACGCTGAAATGAAGAAACGCGGCGAGGCTGCTCATGACCAGATAGAAGCCCTGCTTAAGGCCGCTAACATCAGCGAGGCAACTTCCAAATTGCTGCCACAAATCAATGACACCTTCATCGAAACGTTGAGCAACGAGATTGAAACTGCGCGCAAGAAAGGCGATCTGGGGCAGTCGGCGAAGCTGCAGGAAATCATGGCTGTGATTCAAGAAGCGTCAGCTCCACCACCTGAGGTTGAGCTTATTCAGGAAATGATCGAAGCGCCAGATGATAAAGCCATGCGTCAGGTGCTCGAAGACCATAGTGACCAGATTAATGATGAATTCCTGCAGGTCTTCACCAACCTGTTGAACCAATCAGAAGTGAGCCAACAAGATCCACAAGTAGGAGAGAGGCTTCAAAAAGCCTACAAAATGGCTCTACGCTTTTCAATGGAAACCAACCTCAGGAAATAACCCTGCATTTTTTCACTCTGCTGGATTATCCAAACGCAAACCGTGGCCGCGGATGGTGATGATATAGGCATGGTCGGGATCGATTCCCGTTAAGCGTTCTCGCAAACGCCTGACCAGGGCATCGACAGCCTGTTCCGAAACGCCATCCGCGACTTCTGACCCCCAGATCGCTTCGATCAACTCCTGACGGGAAACCACCTGGTCGCGCTTCTCATATAAAGCCTGTAATAAACCAAACTGCTGTACGGATAAGGGCGGCAATAGCTCCTGGTGATTTACCCATACCCGGTGAGAACGTCCGTCTAATTGCAGGCGCTCTTTGGTTTCTTCGCGAGCGGGTAAGCTGCCGTCCAGAGGAACGGTTGCGTCAGAACTCAAAAATACGAAATGCTGCACCAGGGCAATCTGCACCAGGTCTCCATCCTGAAGGACGATAGATTCGGCCAATCTACCGCCATTCCGGAACGTGCCATTTTTGCTTCCCAAATCCTCAAGGATTACTCCCTGCGCCACCGGCATTAAACGAGCGTGGTAACGTGAAACTTGCCGGTCAAAGATAACGACGTCACACCCGTTATCTCGTCCGATAACGATGGCATCTTTGATCGGCCAGCGCTGACCATTCAGAGGGCCGGCTTGTCCGATTAAAACGGGATAATCAATGAAATTTCGTTCCATCTGCTTGTCTCCGGCGCCGCAGTTCGTAATTCCTATCCTTAGAGGTATAATATAGCAGAAATCTAAATTTTGTGTCTAGCGATTTATACTCTCGCTCGAAAAAAACCGTTGAGAAGCGGTTAAACGCCGAATGATATAGAGAGCGACTATGTTAATATTCATTAAACGATTAACTGAATAAGGGATTCGGGTTATGCCCATCCCACTAAAATCTGGAGAAGTACTGCGCGGACGCTACAAGATCCGCAGGATCATAGGCCAGGGCGGCATGGGGAGCATTTATCTGGCAGATGATCTGCGTCTTGAAGGTCGCCTATGCGCATTGAAGGAAGTCGAGAACGATCGCACCCTTCCTGCCGACATGCTTCGCCAGGCAAGAGAACAATTCTTACGCGAAGCCACCGTGTTGGCAAGATTGGACCACCCCAATTTGCCTAAGGTCTCTGATTTCTTTTCAATCGGTGGTCGTGATTACCTGGTAATGGATTTCGTCCCTGGTAAAGATCTACGTACTCTCATGCTCGAAGCCCGTCAGTCGGATTCTTTTCTCTCCGAAACAGATGTCCTCAATTGGGCTAACCAGCTTGCCGAAGCACTGACGTACCTGCACAATCAGGATCCACCTATTTTACATCGTGATATCAAACCCAGCAACTTAAAGTTGACCCCTAGCGGCCTCTTAAAGCTGGTCGATTTTGGTCTGGTAAAATTATTGGCTCCGGGTGAAATCACCATCACCATCTTGCAAGGCCAGGGGACGGCATTATATACACCGTTGGAACAGTACGGAGGTGATAGCGGTCATACTGATGCCCGTAGCGATGTCTTTGCTTTCGGCACAACCTTGTATCACCTATTGACGAACACCACCCCGGTTGATGCCCGCGAGCGCTTCCTTCATCCCGAAAGCCTGGTACTTCCCCGGCAAATCAATTCAAATATCTCTTCCAGAGTTGAAAAAGCAATCCTCTGGAGCATAAATCTCCATCCAGACGAGAGACCTCAAACCGTAGAGATTTTTCGACAAGCATTAGTTGGAGACCGGACGACGAGCATCCACCCATTTCCCTCCCCCCGCGTCCCAAAATTCAAAGATTTTCTAAAAACGACCCCTGAAAAATATCTCATTTGGGCGACCGGCGGACTGATATTTATCTCCCTGGTGATAACCCTTCTCCATTAAGAAACGAGACCTACAGATTTACCGGGTCGACTGGGTGCTTTTCCGCGTCGATTGTTTGAGCACGAACCACCAGATAAACGCCACTACCCAACCCAAAAACATACCTAACAGGTTGTATCCCATAATTCCATTCGTGCCACCATGTTGAACGGTGGAAATGCTTGCCGAAAGGCCTGAAGACAGGTAAATATAAACTGCTAACCCACCCAGGATCGTGCATAATCCCCACCGGATACCCCAGCGTAATGACTTGAAAAGCCGGTAGGTGAAAATGAAGGTTAGAGCAGATCCCATAGCAATGATCAGCATGGAAATGGACCATTCGCCCATATCTGGTTTTCCCGATCTCAGGGGAATAACCGTAGGTGTAGACGTTGGCGTCAATGAAGGGATAATGGTCGCGGTCGCCGTTAATGAAGGAGCCTGGGTCACCATTACGACGATCGTCGTTGCTGGAGTAGGTCCAACTGGAATATTGATATTTATTGCATTCGAATTGGTGGCCTGGTCGCTGATGGCGGTGATCTGCAATTGGCCTGATTTTTCGATCCGGTAGGTTAAGCTGGCTATGCCTTTCTTGGTTCCTTGGGGGATCATTTGTTGCCCACTGTTATCTCCAGCGTAAGAAAATATAAACTGGACTCCGGTCTCATCTGGCACCAGGTTATGGTTGCGATCGTAAATCGGGCCGGTCTGCAAGTCGATCGTTTCGCCTATCGTGAAACTGGGGATTACCGTTGGAACAGGTGTAACTGCCGTAGGTTGAGTTGCATCAGGTGATTGTTCAGGCTTATTCAAATATAGGGTAATCGTTTGGGTAGGATCTGGCGAGGTCTGCTGGATGACATCATATCCCACTCCTGGCACCGATACTGGTAAAGCCCCGGTTGTGGGCACAATTTCCTGAAAGAGCACCTTGGCGGCTACGTCTAGAAAGTCTGGCCCTTTGCTGTATAAGCCGTAGTAAGCTGTCAATTTCGAGATATCGGTAGCATCCAAAAAATATGGAGCATTGAATGCGAAGACGATAACCTTCTTGTTATGAATGAGATCGGGCCTCTTAGACAGTAAGTCTTTGAGGGCGGACGATTTGGGGCGCGCCTGGTCAACGTTTAAAGTGGAAAAAACGATCCACGTTGCCGTTGAAAGGTCTCCTGCTAGAGTTCCCGGAGCATCTTTCAAAGAATTCAAGTAATTTTCCAGATCCAAAAACGAATAGGAAACCAGGTTGTCTGGGTAGACTTGAGCACCATAGAGTTTAATGATTGCGTTTTGCAACCCATTGACCGAAAATGCTGACTTATCTGCACACATCGGGCATTGTTTGGCGGTCAGAGTATCGGTAAAAAACACGATGTGATCGTTAGCCTGGGGTGGTTTCGGCAGGAGGCTGTCTAAATCGGAAGGCATGGGGCTGATCAAGGTGACCGCTTGTTTGGCAACGTTGAATGCAATCTGGCTGTAATTGTTTACGCTGTTCAATCCACTTTCACTGGAAAAGACCGAGCTGTAACTAAAGGTCTGGTAGAGCTTGAATTTCAACGTCAGGATACGCAAAACAGATTGGTCCACCCGTTGTTTAAAATCAGTATCGTGGGTGTATTTTTGTACGAAGAGATCGAGGGTGGATTGAATGGTTGTAAATGAGTTAGGGTCGCCATTGGCAACAAAGTTATCGGCATATAATAGGTCGTTACCGGCATTAAAAGCATCTAAAGCGACCTGGCGCGCATTGAATGTTTTCTCGGTTGAATCAACAAAACGGCGTACCGCCTGACTGCCCAGGTCGTCGCTAACCAGCAGACCCCCATTGCTCCGCCAGGCTGCAAACGTTTCAAGTCCCATTAATTGGGACAAGGCGTTTACGTCAAAGCTGACCGGTTTTATGCTATCACTGATATTTCCCTGAAAACCCTGGTAGCGAATATCAGAGACCAGCAATCCGTCTGTAGTTGCTTCTGCGGAAGGTGCATTGCCGGTTACAGCGAAAAAAGGCGCCAGATCAATTTGCTTGAGCTGGTCAAGCGTTTTACGAACCGTGGCTACTTCCTCTTCTGGCAGCCGGTCAGTACTGCCGCTACCTGGAAAATGAGTTGCAATCGTAGCCAGCTTTCCGTTGCTTCCCTCGTGCAAACCGGCAATATAAGCTTTTCCCATCTCCCCCACCCAGAATGGATCTCCTCCAAAAGTGCGTACTCCAAGATCGTTATACCCGGTCGATGGGCTCATTTGAAGTACATCAAGCGAGGGTCCTAACAACAGATTGACTCCGATTGCCTTTAATTGGCTGCCTAATGCCGCTCCTACCTGGGTAGCGTAATCTGGGTTCCAGGTTGCGCCAATGGCCATTTCATCCGGCAGGTTGGTCAACCCGGTAAAAATCTGATTGGTCGGAGCCCCATCACCTTCCTGATCTAAGCCGATGAATAAGGGGACGTACGCAGGGATGAATGACGTGCCAGTGGTCGGATCGCTTTGCTCGTGCTGGCTGCTTGTAAATTCGGCTGTTTGCAGTTGGCCGATGAGTTGAAAGGCATTAGGGATCGTTCCCACTGCAGTGAAGTTATCGTTAGCAGCCGATAATACCACCCCGCCAATGTGGTACTTGGTGATCAGGTCATAGATTTGTGTATCGGGAGTAATGGGGGTCGACCCTTTAAACGTAATCATGAACAACTGACCGACCCGTTCTTCGGGGGTTAGCGTGTTTAAAAAATCCTGGGCTTTTTGTTGGTTGGCGTCTCCAGTGGTCTGAGATTGTCCTTGAACTGCAGATGAGACCAGGCTCGCAAGAAAAATGACGAGTACGCACAAACCAATAAGCTTTTTCTTCAAATTACCACCCAAAAGCTTGCCTGGCCAATAAAGGATCGTCTGTGATAATACCGTCAACCTTTAATCCCAGCAGGCGACAGATTTCTTCGCTCGAGTTTACCGTCCATACGTTGACTTTCTTCGCGTGGCGGTGGCATTGCTCGACCAGGCGAGCATCTACGTCACTATAATATGGATGCAATGCATCCTGTGGGAAAATTCGTCCGACCCACGACCGTGCCCATTTCCCAGCATTTCCTCCTTGAGTGAGCAGTCCCACTGGGACCGAAGGCAGCAGCCGGTGAAAACGGATGAGGTTCATTGGATGGAAAGAAGAGATCATCACCCGGTCCATGAGGTTGTGCTTCTTCACCAAATGGGCTACCTGGACCGGCAGACCATCCATGGGCGAAGCATAATTAGTCAACTCGATATTGATGTATAGTTGTTTTGCAACCGCCTCGAAAACTTCCTCAAGGGTTGGAACGGATTCCTTCGAAAAAGCTTCGGAAAAATGGCTGCCGGCATCCAATCGCTGCATTTGAGCCGCTGTCAGGCTGGCAACCATTCCGGTGCCATCCGTTGTCCGATCGACCTTTTGATCGTGCATGATGACCACGATGCCGTCAGCGCTGAGTTTTGCATCCAGCTCGATGCCATCTGCGTTATGGCCGACTGCCAGGCGGAAAGCTGCTAATGTGTTTTCGGGTGCATGCGCGCTTGCGCCTCGATGGGCAAAGATCAACGGGCCCGGAAGCTGTCTGAGTGACATTTAAAGTTCCACAAAATAGGATTTAGATGCCCGGTCAATTAAATCTCGGGACATGGTTGGTTCGACGGACATGTAATGGGCTATGTCAAGAATTTGGTCGCATAGATCACGTGGGTGCGATGCTCGCAATTTTCGATCCCGTTTAATATACCATTCCTGCATCAAGTAAGCCAGACCCTGGTCGCTGTAGGCAATTTTCCGGTCAGATGCAATTTTTTTGAAAATTTCGCGGTATTCTTCGAAGGTTGGATCGACAATCTCGATTTTATGGCGTAACCTTCGTAAGAAAGCTTCATCCACCAGGTCTTTTGGCGGAAGATTTGTCGAGAATACCACCAGCACGTCGAATGGGACTTCGATTTTGCGCCCGGTATGCAGCGTCAGATAATCAATCCGGTTTTCAAGGGGAACAATCCAACGGTTGAGCAAATCTCGAGGGCGTACCTGCTGGCGTCCAAAGTCATCGATCAAAAAGATACCGCCATTCGCTTTAACCTGAAAAGGCGCTTCGTAGAATTTATGGACGTCATCAAAGACCAGGTCGAGCCCTGAGAGGGTTAGCTCACCCCCAGTAACGACGAATGGTCGGCGGATTCGGACCCAACGTGGATCCTTTCTGGTTCCAGTTCTCAATTGGCCAGTGCCTGGGCTATTTTCTTCATCCGCAGCCAGGTAATGGTTGACTGAATCGTAAGTTTAACCACCTGCCCATCCACGTAGATTGCGTATGGGATGTAGATGGACTGGGTCGAAAGCAGTTCGCCGATTGCTTTAGCGATGCTGGTTTTACCGTTTCCAGGAGGACCGTAAAGGAAAATTGAGGTTCCCGAGTTGATAGCTGGCCCAATTTTCTGAAAAGTTCTTTCAGTCAGAGTTAAATGAGAGAGAACCTGGCGCAGCAAGGTATTATTCACGACCATGTGCGCACGCGCCTGCTTAAGGCAGCCCTCATAGTAGATATTGAGCGGTACTGGCGCTGGTCCAGCATATTGGCTTCTCTCCAGGGCTTCATGCGCCCTGGACATACCCGCTGACGTTATCGCGTACAGGTATGAGCCTTCTCCAAGGCCCATCTGAGAAGATTTAACTTCGATCAATTTTTCACGTTTTAACGTGTCCAGAATACGATCGACCAATCCCGCAAACGGCAGGGCCAAGTCTTCAGCGATTTTAAAGCCGGTCATATAACCCTGGTAGTACAAGATTTTGAGAGCCAGGTCTTGCAGCCATAATGGTGATAAACCGGTATCTTCAATCTTAGAGACTGGCGCAGGAATGAATTGTCCACCACTAACAGGCATATTCTGGAAAATGGAACCCGGTCTTACAGGCATCTGATTGGTCATTATCCCTCTTGTAATAACGAAACAGGAGATATATTAAGAAATTTAACGAGTAGATTTAAGGTTGGGTTTAATTATAGCACGCTCACACATTCTGACCAAATTACTTGCTGGGTAAGATTATCTCCCGTATAATGGCTTCCATGGACGTGACCGTTTTGATTCCCGCATACAACGAAAAAAAAACCATCCGTGAGATCATTAAACCAGTTCAAAACACTGGTCTGGCCAAGGAAATCCTGGTCGTCGACGATGGTTCCACCGATGGCACCCTCGAAATCCTGGCAGACCTTGAAGAAAAAGGCATAATTTGCCTGGTTTGCCATGGCCATAACCAGGGCAAAGGCGCAGCTATCCGCACCGGGATACAGCACGCCACACAAAGTATCGTGATTATCCAGGATAGTGATCTGGAATATGACCCACGTGATTATCCCAAATTATTAGCCCCGCTCGAAGAGAATATCGCCGACATAGTCTATGGCTCCAGGTTTCTCGGCGGGGCTCGCCGGCCGGTTTTTTTCTGGAATATGGTTGCCAACCGACTCCTCACCTTTATGACAAATATCCTTTATAACAACATCCTAAGTGACATGGAAACCGGATACAAAGTTTTCAGGTTGGATAAAGTAAAGGATATCAAACTCAGATCGCAAAGGTTTGATTTTGAACCTGAATTCACGGCAAAAATTTTGAAGCGGCGCATTCGGATCTATGAAGTTCCGATCAGCTTCAACCCACGTGATTATGCCGAAGGAAAGAAGATCCGCATGAAGGATGCTTTTTTCGCTGTTTTTGCTCTGATCAAATACCGCTTTGTCGATTAACGCCCATCATTCCGCCACCTGGCGAAGGTCCTTGATATTAAACTGGATACTTTTCTGACCCATGTACTCGTTTATCTCGAGAGCGTACACCAGGTCGACCCTATCGAGCATTTTTTCGGCCCAGTAGCCCTGCTTGAAAGCGATTCCTGAATGAAATATCCCCTTGTTGTCGACAAATGACAGGCGTAAATGGTTTTTCTCTCTGCCCACCGCCTGTACGCGTTTAACTGCCAGATTGCGCGAGCAAAATAAAGGCTGGGGGTTGCATGCTCCAGTTGGCTCCAGCCGTTCCAAATCACGTAATAGTTGGTGGATGTCTTCGCTCTTAAACTGGTCGAGATGCAGCTCATATTCGAATTTCAAGATAGGTTGGAGATCAAGCTCGCTTAATTGATCGTCCGCAATCTGCTGTAATTTCGTAACCAAAGCAGCCAGATTTTTATTTTCAACGGTAAATCCGGCAGCTGCTTTATGCCCGCCATAACGGACTAACAGGTCGGCGCATTGATCGAGCGCAGCAGTAATATCAAATTCTGGTATGCTCCGGCAGGAAGCGCGAGTATAAGTTTCACCCTGGTGGGCGACAACAGCCGGGCGGTAATAAATCTCAACCAAGCGCGATGCCGCCAGGCCGACGATACCTTCCTTAAACTCCGGATCAGCTGCAAAAATCAAATGCGCTTCGGGACACTCCGCCAAGGCCTTCTCGGCAGCTTTTGCTTGAATTTCTCGAGTTGTGACCTGGCGCTCATAATTACTCTTTTCCAGCATCTGAGCCAACTCTCCGGCCTTGATCGGGTTTCGTGTTTCCAGCAGTTCGAAAGCAGCCATGGCCGAATCCATCCTACCGGCTGCATTTAGCCTTGGCCCGAGGACGAAGCCGATATCTGCTGCAGTTGCCAGGCGATCGTCTAGACCGGCTACCTGGCTCAAGGAGAATAGACCCTGGCGTTTTTGGGCCCGGATTCGCTCAATTCCTGCTGTGACCAACATGCGATTCTCATCGGTAAGCGGAGCCAGATCGGCGACGGTTCCCAGGGCTACCAGATCCAACCAATCGTCGGCTTTTATTCCATTTATGGGTTTGATAGACAGCAGTGCTTGCACAATTTTATAAGCCAGACCAACCCCGGTCAGGTTTTTATCCGGATAATCATCACCAGGCTGCCACGGGTTGATGATTGCGTGGGTAATTGGCAATTCATTTCCAGGTTGGTGATGGTCGCTGATGATTAAATCGAGGTTTAATGAACTGGCAAATTCAGCTTCCTGAAGAGACCTGACTCCACAATCAACAGTGATCACCAGTCGGACTCCCTGCTCGTAAAGCGCCTCCAGAGCATCGTTATTCAACCCATAACCTTCATCGTATCGGTGGGGGATGTATCCCATCACTTGTGCATCTAAAAGGCGCAGCGCTTCCACTAATAAAACCGTTGCCGAAACCCCATCAACATCATAATCACCGTATACTGCAATTATCTCCCCGTCTTGGATCGCCTTCATGATACGGTCACAAGCCTGGTCCATATCTTTGATTGCCCAGGGATCAATCGTTCCTTCGGTTTGGGCGTTCAAAAAAGAATGAGCCTGGTCAGCAGTCGTGCATCCTCGTGTGTATAACATTTGCCTGAGATAAGCTGGATATTCTCTCAGGTGTGTTTCCACCTCCGGCGGAATTCTTGGCGTCATCTGCCAGAGCTTTTTCGCTGCAATCTCCATGGTTTCTCCCTGTTACAGGTAAATCCGGGGTAAGCGATTGGCGAGACCGCAAACAACCTCATAGTTGATTGTACCCCAGCGTGCGCCAATTTCCTCTGCGCTGATGCTTTCGTCTCCTTGTCGTCCCAGCAGGACGACTTCATCGCCTATACTGGCTTCAGGTAGATCATCCAACAAGACCGCGCACTGATCCATACATACCCTGCCCACAACCGGCACTCTCTTGCCATTGACTAAAACCTGCTGCCCCAAAACCCGCCTGAACCCATCTGCATATCCGGCTGGGATGGTCCCGATCTTTTCGTACCCTCTGGTCGTATAGATGGATCCATAGCTGATACCATAACCAGGTGGAAACAACCTGGCCGAAGTCAGGCGAGCTTTCCAGGTCAATGCTGGCCTGAATTCAGGGGGCAAGCTGGCGTCCGTAGAAGGATTCAACCCATAGATTGCAATGCCTGAACGCACTATATTGAAGCGCGATCCTGGATAAAAGAGTGCCCCTGCAGAATTTGCGGCGTGGATGATTTCCGGGATGCCACCTTCCACTTCCAGGCGGTCCAACAATTCGGTAAACCGGTTGATCTGTAAATCAGTCAGGGCTTCCTGGGGTTCGTCGGCTCTGGCAAAGTGAGTAAAAAGCCCTTCCAGAAACAAGGTGTTTTGCTGTCTGAGCCAGCTTACAAATTTGGGGGCTTCCAGAGTCATCACTCCCAACCGGCCCATGCCAGTATCGACCTTGGCGTGAACTCGCAACTTCTTGCCTGACGTTTGAGCCTGGCTGGCATACTGCTCTCCTTGCAATTGGTCGTAGACAGTTACGCTGATGTTCCGGTCGATTGCTTCAGGGATGCCAGCCGGAGGAGTGTATCCCATGATCAGGATGTTACACTCCAGGCCGGCCTGTCTGAGAAAGATAGCCTCCTCCAGTCTTCCGACGCCGCACCATTTTGCACCTGCTTCGACCGCTGCCATGGCTACCTGGATAGAGCCGTGGCCATATCCATTCGCCTTTACCACTGCCATCACCTCATTCCCGGTAATCCCCTGTAATTGGTGAACGTTGTTGCGAATCGCATCGAGGTCAATTTCCAACCAGGTCGAGTAGACATTCGTATCCATGAGAGCATAAGTATAAACCGGGTTTAAAACCAGGACAAGGAAAACTCGCTCCAAACCGAGTATAATCCGAACACACCATGAACCAATTTACCTTTGAAATAACTGCAACCCAAGGGATGGCTCGCACCGGTGCTTTTTACACACCTCATGGCGTTATCCAAACCCCAATATTTGCACCGGTTGGCACCCAGGCAACGGTCAAAGCCGTTACCCCAGCTCAACTGCATGAGCTGGATGCAAGTCTGGTCCTATCCAATACCTACCACCTTTACCTCCGACCTGGCGATGAACTGGTGGCTGAAATGGGTGGGCTGCATCGCTTCATGGGCTGGGATCGCCCTATCCTTACCGATTCAGGTGGTTTCCAGGTTTTTTCACTGGCAGCCATGCGTAAAATTGACGAGGACGGGGTGACGTTTAAGAGCCAGATCGACGGCTCGATCCACCAGTTTACACCCGAAAAGTCTATCGCCATCCAGGAGAACCTGGGCGCTGACATCATTATGACCTTCGATGAATGTTCTCCCCCTTACGACCGTGACTACAATGCGCGCGCCATGCAGCGAACGCATAACTGGGCAGAACGCTGCCTGCAAGCTAAAACCCGTTCAGACCAGGCAATGTTCGGTATCGTTCAAGGTGGCGTTTTCCCCGACTTGCGCCAGGAATCAGCACATTGGATGTCTTCTAAACCCTTCACTGGAATTGCAATTGGCGGGCTTTCTGTCGGTGAGACCAAACCTGAAACTTATGCCATGCTGGATGTCGTCAACCGCATTCTACCGGAAGAGAAACCTCGTTATTTAATGGGGGTTGGTTCGCCTGAAGATCTGGTGAACGGCGTCCTGCGTGGGGTCGATATCTTTGACTGTGTTCTCCCGACCCGCCTGGCACGCCACCATGCCGCTATGACCCTGACAGGAAGGTTGAACATGGCTAACGCCGTTCATGGTCACGACGACCGCCCCATTTCCGACCAATGCAGCTGCTATACCTGCACCCATTTCAGCCGTGCTTACATCCGCCATTTAATCGTTGCCAAAGAAATGCTGGCGGCCACTCTCCTGTCAATCCATAATATCGCCGCGCTTCTCCAGCTCAGCCAGACCATGAGAATGGCAATCGCTGCCGGTAATTTAGATTCGTTTGCTGAAAGTTTTCTGGCAGCCTATGAGGCTTAACCTTTTACATTTTCGATCTACCCCAATTATTGCTTTTTTTCGCAAGACAATCATGCTGGTCTCTGTCGTGGCTTTATTGGCTGGCTGCCAACCGTTGACCGCTACCGTCTTGCCTACGCCACAAATCATCCGCGTGCAGCTCACAACCGAGTTAACCGCCTGGGAGCCTTCCCTGCAGAATTGCGCCGAACGACTTCCAGGTATAGGCCTGGTTGTCAATGTCATCAGTGCCGGTCAGATCGACCTTTCCGCAGCCGATTTTACTTTACGTTTAGGCTTGCCATCAGGGCAGGACCAGATGACGCCTGCACCTTATCCACCCATCGAAATTGGCATGGAGAAGGTCATGGTTATCGTAAATCCCGATAACCCGGTCTCGGCCCTGTCTCCAGCTCAAATAGAAGCAATCTACAGCGGCCAAATAGCCAAATGGGATGGGTTCGAACCTATGACCCAAAATACACCAGCCCTCACTGCCAATCCACCGATCAAGGTTTGGACCTATCCGTCTGGGGATGATGTTCGCCTGGTTTTCGATCAGGCTTTCCTTCCGGATTCTTCATATACCAGTCAAGTTTACATTGCACCGGATGGCAGCGCGATGCGGAATGCAATTGCCCAGGATCCGGATTCAATTGGTTTTATTCTCGCGAGCCAGGTAGATTCATCCGTTCGCACAGTGACCCTCGACGGGACGCCTTCAAGCAAGCTGGAACAGCCTGTGTTGGCTCTTTCGACGAAAGCGCCTCAAGGACAGGTTAAACAACTTTTGTTGTGTTTACAGGGTAATTAAAAAAAGCAGATCAAGGAGACTTCGTTTCACAGTCCTCGCAGAATTTGGCGCTTGGATTGTGCGGCAAAGGCTTCCACAGGCAAGTCAGGAGCGCAGCCAATGCCCAGAACACGTTTGTTGGTCCAACAATGTTATCGGCAAAACCTGCTCATGCGTCGGGGGAATTGTACGAAATCTGGATTGTTCTCTTCCCTAACTTCTTGTAAAGCCTGATCGCGCGGTTTTTGCCAGTTCGCAGATCGCACCCCTTTCTGATTGATTGGCAGCCTGGTGAAAATTCACCAAATCAAGAGCTGGCTGTATCCATAGCCACGGTCAGGTTACCGGCTGCTGGGGATTTAAATTTGGTACTGAACCCGATTCCACACCAATTACACCTATAATCAAATTGAAAGCCCCGATCCGTGCTTAAATCGCTATAATTGCTGACGAATTCGATGTGGCGCTCACCGCCCTTTCTCCCCTTTTAATTTTTATTGACATAAATAACGATAAATCCAATTTCAATCTCCACCCCTACCGGTCGCATGGCAGCGCACACAGTCAGTGATATCGGTAATCCCTTCTCGTTGGTGTCGAGAAATCATCTGGGCTTGATCATGGCAGGAGAAACAAGTATAGTTTGCCAGCGTGGTCGGATGACACGCCTGGCACGAGCTGGCTCGGCCGTGATTGAGGGGAAAATGGTGGGGACCGTTGAAGGTCGCTGGGGTCCAGGCGGTTGTGGTGTGGCACGAAACACAATTGATCCCGAATAGCCCAAGATGATAGGAAGGGTCTGCGTGGCAGCTGTTGCATTGGGTAGGCGTACCTTTGAAAACATTATTGACGTGGCATTGGGAACATACGACACTGACGTGTGCGCCTGTCAATGGGAAATTCGTTTTTGAATGGTCGAAGGTGGCATTGGCCCAGGAATCGGTCGTATGACAGGCTCCGCAGTCCTGTCCGAAGGTTCCTTGATGGGTATCGTCTTTTTGATGGCAAGAGTAGCAGTCTACCGGAATCCCGATGAACGTATTATTCTCATGGCAGCTCGTACACGCGGTTGTAAGGTGAGCTCCAGTCAACAAGAAAGTGGTCTTCGAATGGTCGAAGGTTACATCTTGCCAGGAATTGGCATTGTGGCATGATCCACAATCCTGTCCCAATCCACCTTGATGAGCATCATCCTTTTGGTGACAGGCATAGCATTGCGTCGGCGTGCCAACGAAAACATTATTAATGTGGCAGCTGGTGCAAGCTACGTTGATATGTGCGCCGACCAGGGGAAAAATCGACTTTGAATGGTCAAATGTGGCCTGCTTCCAATCCTCAGTATTGTGGCAAGCCCCGCAATCGCTGCCATTACTCCCATTGTGAACATCGTCATTATGATGACATGAGACACATTCGGTAGAAGTCGATTTCATATCAGCAAGTTTGACATTCCCCTGGTGACAGGCGTAACAATCGACCGACACATGCTTTCCAGTCAACTTAAAAACTACCGAATTGTGATCAAATGCTTTGCCATACGTATCAATCCCATCGTGGCAGGCAATGCAATCCGTCCCATAGGCTTTGACGTGTGCCTGCATTGCTGTTGCATCGATCTGGGTGTGACAATTCGTGCATACTGCCTGGTCAAAGGTGGTGTAGCCATTCAAATGGCAGGCTTTACAGGTGAAAGTTGACCCGTCATGCATTTTCGTATGCGCGGTCAACGCATACCCTAACTTACTGTGGTCCCGATCGCTCAAACTCGTCAAAGTTATAGCCGCCTCTGGCCCATTGTGGTCGGTATGGCAGACCCGGCAGGGCTGATCAGTCTGGTTCGTGATGAGCAGCCCATGTAACCCTGAAGATTGGCCTAATTGAACGTTTACATCTTGATGACATGCCAGGCAACGTTGATCCATCGTCTCCGTCGAGAAGGGGTTGGGATGGCAGGCAGCACAGTTTCCCGACAATCCAGCATGTGAGCTGACCCCGCCCAGAGCTGCTCCACTAATACCGCTCAAGCCACCAGGGCTGAACATACTCCCCCCGCTGATCAGAAACACCCCACCGATCACGATTAATACTACGATAACCGTAAAAATGCCGGTGACATTGATGCACCCAAGATTCTTTTTCACACCACCCACCCCATAATGCCCGCTCCCTATTTGGCATTTCTTATGTAAGTGCTGTCGCTTTGATGTTTATATCAATAGAACTCAACCTTTCACTTTCAAAAAATCCACATAAAACCAGGGGCTTGAGTAAATCCTTGCCCTTAATGGGCGAGAGTAGCAAAATAAAGCGCGGCAATAATGTGGATAAAGGCAGCTGTGAAAAGAGCCAGGCCAATGGGAATATGAATGGTGTGCCATACCGGCAGCCAGTCCCGCCTGGAATGGATCAGATACGGCCCTGCTCCAACTGTAGCGGTTGTAACTGCGTTGGAAGTCCGAGGGAAGGCGGTGTAGATGTAACGGCCGATAAAACCGCTGATAACGATCATAATTGTTAATAGTGTGACGACCCCAGCCAACCCTTGAAATCTCCAGGAAGTGTGTAATAACACCATAAATGGACCCACCAATCCGGTAAAAATGTGGAATTGCAACCAGGAAGCCATCTTCCCCCAGCGTGCATTCCGGCTCCGTTTTCGGATCGAATATAATATTTCCGTCATAAGCATAAGCACGAAACCGATAATACCCAGCGAGTGGCCGAAAAATTGGCCAGCTGCCGGGACCGAACGGGTCATCCCCAGGACGATCATGTAAGTCAATCCAATAATGATGATCCCCAAAGAAGCAATTTTTAATTCCCGATTATTTGGCTTCATATTGCCTTCGCCAGGAATTATGGAATTGGGGCAGGATATTCATCAACCTGGCAGGCTTTGCAATGAGATCTGACCGGATGGGTGACACATTTACGTTCTCCACAATTAAATCCCTCAGCACCCGGGCGATCGCCTGGTCGCCAATGACCACCGCACCGGTGATGACTGTCTCTCCCAGTTGTATGCGGATGTGGTTCTCCCCATGTTCATATTGGACGCTGATTGATTCCATTTTATTCCGCCAGTTTTCACTGTCCCCTCGGCCCAGTCCGGGTAGATCTTGATCTTTGCCCTCCCCGACTGAACCGATTATCTGGGTAACCAGACCGGCCAAACGGGTCATATTGCTTGAGGCGATGCGCTTAAAGGGATCTTTTTCCCAGCAGCGTTGAAACCAGCAGTTCGTCCCTGATCCCGAGCTATCCACCAGAGTGTATCCAGCGTGTAGCGTTTCGAGGCGGGATCAAATACCTGAGCTACATCGCCTGCAGCCAGGATATCGGACTGGCTGGTCTGCATGTACTCGTCGACCAATACCCCTCTCTCGGTTTTTAATCCTGCTGTTTGAGCCAATTGTTTTCTAGGCAGCACACCGATCGCGATAGCCACCATTCCGCAATTGAATCTCATTCCAGTTTGTGAAATAACCCCATTAACCTTACCGTTCGAACCGCTAATTCCAGCCATTTCTGTGTTGTAATGGATCATTACTCCCCGTTTCTTCATTTCACTCTCGACGATTTGCGACTCCCGCTCATTTAATACGCTGCTCCAGTAACGGTTTCCTCGCAGGAAATAATCAACCTTTAATCCTCGTTCGATAAGTCCTTCAACAATCTCGATTGCGGTAATCCCCCCGCCAACCACAACTGCTCTCTTAACTTTTTTGCACAGACGAGCCATAAATTTAGCGTCATCCAACGAATCCAAAAAAACGACCCCTTCCAGTTGTATACCCGGGATATCGGGATGGATCGCAGATGAACCGGTCGCCAGGATCAGGCGATCATATGATAAATACTGCCCTTCAGCAGTGATCGCGTTGTGGTTCTCTGGGTCTAATTGGGTCACCTGGCAACGAATACGATTGACATCCAACCGGCGAAAATCATCTTCGTTGAAAGGCATTAACTGTTTATCCGGAACCTCATTAGCCAGATAATAAGCCAACCCGGGTAGTGAATAATACCCATGACCATCCTGGCTTACCAGGGTAATTTCACATGCTTGATCTATGCTGCGGATCGCTTCTGCGGCACTGATACCCGCAACCCCCATTCCAACAATCAAATATTTATCCATCTATTTGGCCTGGATGGTAGGATGGATCTTATTTACTTTCATGCTCAAAGGTTAAAGCTGAACGTGGACAGCGCTGCACGCATTCTCCACAGGTCAGGCAGTAACTGTTGTGGACGGCCTGACCAAGCCAGGCATAGCGCCTGACATCGATATTCATCGGGCAGTGGAAAGAACAGATACCACATTGCACACAGCGAACCGGATCGGCCATCACAAATCCATTCGCTAAGGCTTCTTTTTTTATTCTTTCGTATTTGAACAGATCTTTAATTGCCAACCCTGATTCCTCGTTTGAGCCCAGACTTTACCGCGAACGAACCTTTAATAACAAGGTTTTCCCTTCAATTTCCCTACAAATTATCGGAAGACTTCGGATTTCTGCCAATATTTTAGCATAATTTCAATTGTCGACGGTTAATCTATTCCTTGACATCACTTTAGAGACATGATAATCTTACGGCCATTAGCGCAGCTTTTCCAAAAAAAAAACCTCCACCAAAAATGCCGGTAATTTAGAAGAATTGCTGTGTTATCAATCATCTCAAAAAAAGCAATGGAGTTCAAGAATGGCCGAACGTTTTATTGGGACCGTCAAGTGGTTCAATGCCTCAAAAGGATACGGCTTTATTGGCCGTGATGGTGGTGAAGATGTCTTCGTTCACTTTTCTGCAATCCAGATGGAAGGTTACAGACGGCTTAAGGAAGGTCAGAAAGTAGAATTTTCGATCGAAAATGGTCCCAAAGGTCTACAAGCTGCCGAAGTTACATCCGCATAATTTTTTTTATTCTCATAGAAAGAAAGGGTCATCTTACAAGGTGACCCTTTCTTTTATCCTTATATTATCAGCCTTACTTAATTCAAAAATCCATTTCGAACCACTGCCGTTTTCATCCGATTGAGAGCTTCCAACAACATCGAACGAGGACAGCCAAAATTCAAGCGAATGAAACCGTCCCCACCTTTACCATAAGAGGCTCCTTCATTCAAAGCAACATTCCCCTCTTTCAAAAAGAATTCCGCCTGGTTGCCGGGGATATTCAACGCCCGACAGTCTAACCAGGCCAGGTACGTCCCCTCAGGTTTCCAAAATTTAATTCCAGGCAGGTCAGTGGACAGATAATCGGCCAGTAAATTGCGGTTATCTTCCAGGTAGATCAACAGTTCATCCAACCATGACTGGCCCTGGGTATAAGCTGCCAGGGCTGCATTAAATCCAAACACATTGATTCCACCAACCAGGCCTTCACGCGCGGTTTGAAAAGTTTTTCGTAACAAATCATCTTCGATGATTGCAAAAGAACAGTCCAGGCCGGCAATATTGAACGTCTTGCTTGGAGCCATCAAGGTAATCGTCTTTCGTGATATCTCAGGATCAAGTGAAGCCAAAGGGAGATGGCTTTGTCCCTTATAGATCAGGTCACAATGGATCTCATCCGAACAAATAATGACGTTGTGGTTAAGACAAATTTGCGCCATTTGTTCCAATTCGTCCCGCTTGAAGACCCGTCCGACCGGATTATGGGGGTTGCAGAGGATAAATAAACGCGTGTCAGCGGTAATAGCCGCTTCAAAAGTGTCGTAATCAACGCTGTACTTGCCGTCTGGGTTATAAGTTAGCTCCATTTCCTGGCGAATCATTCCTCCATTCCCGGGCGCATATAAAAATGGCTGGTAAACCGGAGTCTGGACAAGTACACCGTCACCCGGTTCGGCAAATGCATGACAGGCAAGATTGAAACCGGTCACGACACCCGGTAAAAAAACAACCCACTGGGGGTCGACATTCCAGTGATATAACCGCTCCAGCCGTTCTATGATTGCCTGGCGCAGGCCTTGCGGTTCATTTGCGTATCCAAAAACACCATGTTTAGCCCTTTGAACCAGGGCTTCAATCACTGCAGGTGGAGATGCAAAGTCCATATCGGCCACGAACATTGGTAGAACGTCTTCTTTAAATGCATGCCATTTATGAGATTCGGTAGACCGGCGGTCTATCATTCGATCGAAATCAAAAGCCATGGTGTCATTTCTCCTCGTATTCGCAACATTATACTCCCTTACGATATTGCCCTGATTCATTTCAATCTGGTTCAAGTTGTATAGATTACAAATTGCTTATTTACTTCCGGGTGCAATTCCTGGTATACTGTAATATATTCCTCCCGGGAAAATTATTGATACCATTCGAATAAGACAGCGTACTTCCAATTAAACGGCATTAAACGGGCTAGTTCAAGTAATTCCTTCGTTTCCAACGGAGACCTTTTTTTATTGGTATTGTCGTTTGAAGCCATCCTGGCTGACCCAATTCCCGATCTGGGTTATTGGTCGCTCACCATAAATCTCGATTCTCTTTGGACCAGGGAGACAAGACTTTGAAGAACCTCATCGATGGCATCATTCGTTTAACACGCTTCCAGGAATTCCTCTTCTTCGTCGTCATCACCACCCTTTTGGGAGCGGCCGCTGGGGATGGAAAATTCGGTTGGCCCTTGCTCGGAGTCCTGGTTGCTAATTGGTTGGCGGTCGCCTTCGCCTTCATGATCAATGACGTCGAAGATGCTCCGGACGACGCCTTAACTCCCCATAAAGCCCTCCGTAATCCGGTCTCTGCCAAAATCCTTTCCCCTAAAGCTGCGCGGACTGCGTCTTTTGGGGTAGCTTTTCTTTCCGCCCTCGTTTTTGCATCGCTTGGCCCAATCCCTTTCCTGGCGGGTATTCTTAGTCTGCTCCTAGGTTTTTTGTATTCATGGCGCTTAATCCGCTTCAAAACGCTGCCTTTCCTGGATATGGCCTCCCACTGTTTGATGCTTGCCGGGCTCCAGTTTCTATCTGGTTTTTTCACTTTCAGCCCGGGGTTTAATGGCAAGTGGGTTTTCCCATTTATTTGCGTCCTCAGCATCAGCCTGTATGGCGAATTGTTCAATGAACTTCGCGACCTTGAAGGCGATATCAAAGCCGGTCTGACCCATACTGCAATCTTTCTGGGTCCGCGCCTGACCCATTTCATCATGATCTTGCTGGGCCTGACCGGCATTGTCGCCGGTTTTATTTCTATCGCTACTGGATTGATTCCGTTGTGGGTCCTGATCATTCTGGCTATCATGACAGCCATCCTGGTTGCCCCAAAAACCACCCAGATCAGGCATATGAGAACCTCATTACAAATTCAGGAACCACTCCAAAAACCGGTAGAAATGGCGGCTGCTTTTGCGTTGACCGTGCAATTTGTAGCCCCTTGGGCCATAGGCATGATTCCCTTTACTGCGTATTGGGCTTTCTTCAATCTCCTAGTAAAATAGCAATTAATGACAACTGCACTATCCAGAAACCTCCCCGAAGTCCAGCTCCTGGCTCCTGATGGGTGGAAAGACTATGAGCTGCTTGACAGTGGCACAGGGCTCAAACTCGAACGCTTTGGCCCCTATATATTTGTCCGGCCAGAGCCTCAAGCGGTTTGGAAACCTGTTCTTCCTGAGAAAAGGTGGCAATCTGCCCACGCCAGGTTCATCAGTGCTAACGAGGAAAATGGCGGGCATTTTCAAAGCCGGGTAGAATTCGAACCTCGCTGGCAAATGCAATATAGGGGGTTGAAGTTCTGGGCAGGCATTTCCGCCTCTCGCCACCTGGGGGTCTTTCCTGAGCAGGCATCCCAATGGGATTGGATTACAGACCAGGTCGCCAAACGCCAAACTCCTCTTCGAATCCTTAACTTGTTTGGATATACCGGTCTGGCAACTCTGGTCGCCGCCCGGGCTGGGGCCCAACTGACACACATCGACGCATCGAAAAGGGTCGTTTCCTGGGCTCGGGACAACCAGGTCATCAGCGGTTTGCAAGACCGGCAGATCCGCTGGATTGTTGACGATGCCTTAAAATTCGTGATGCGTGAAGGTCGCCGCCAGGCAGTTTACGATGGGATCATCCTCGACCCGCCAAAATTCGGCCGCGGACCCAAAGGGGAGGTATGGGAGTTCTACCGCTTATTGCCCATTCTCCTGGAAGAATGCCGCCATATCCTCTCCCCCAACCCGGCCTTTATCGTCTTGACGGCTTATTCCATCCAATCCTCTGCATTGACGCTTTATAATGCCATTGACGAGATCATGGCTGGTCGGGGCGGAAAGACCTCGACAGGTGAATTGGTGACAATTGAAAAAAGCGCCGGAAGAGCCATCTCCAACGCGATTTTTGCTCGCTGGTCGCGGGATTAATCCTTCCTCTTAACGCAGCAATTGACATTTTGGTTAACTCAATCTACACTTACCTCATCAATGGATCAAAAATCATGAGTAAAAATACAAAAATAGCCTTTATCGGCCCTGGTGTCATGGCGGAAGCGATGATCTCGGGCATTATCCGCCAGGAAGTTGCCCAACCCGATCAGGTGTCGGCTTCTGGCCCGCGCCAGGAAAGGGTCTCCGAACTGCAAACTCGGTATGGTATCCAGCCTTTTACGGATAACTGCCTGGCAGTGGAAGCCTGCGACGTAATCATCTTATCCGTCAAACCCCAACGGTTGAAGCGAGTCCTGAAGGGTTTGCAGGGCAGCATATCAGAAAACGCTCTTGTTCTTTCGATCGTAGCCGGTGCTTCGATTTCTAGCCTTCAAAAAGGACTGAGCCACGCCAATGTCGTCCGCGCCATGCCCAATACCCCTGCACAAATCGGTGAGGGCATCTCCGTGTGGACCTCGGCACCTTCCGTAACCCCTGAGCAGCACGACATGGCTTGTAAAATCTTATCCGCCCTGGGAGATGAAATCTTCGTCGAGGAAGAGAGTTACCTCGATATGGCCACGGCTGTCTCTGGTACAGGGCCGGCATACGTATTCCTGTTCCTTGAAGCCATGATCGATGGCGGCGTCCATTTAGGTCTACCCCGCCGAATTGCCGAGCAGATGGTCGTGCAGACCCTAAAAGGCTCGGTCGATTTCTACCAGAAGAACAAAGCCCATCCGGCTCATCTTCGCAACCAGGTAACCTCACCTGGAGGAACGTCGGCAGCTGCCTTGTATTACCTCGAAAAAGCCGGTTTCCGCACTGCTATATCACGCGCCATTTGGGCCGCGTACGAACGTTCACAGGAACTGGGGAAAGACAATTCAACCCACACTCCCGAAAAAACTGAAACAGTGGATTAACCATCACCATGGTACAGATTATCGATTGTAACGACCAAAGAGAACCACTGAACGATCAACCAGAGAGCGAGCAGCCACTTCGCATCATTAACAGCGTTGCGCCAATCCGCATTTGTGACAACGGTGGTTGGACCGATACCTGGTTTGCCGGTCATGGCGCCATATTCAACATTGGCGTCTATCCCTATGCCGAGGTCCAGATTGAAGTCTACCAGGTGGATGGCCGCCAGGATCGGATCATCATCAATGCAGAGAATTATGGCGAACGCTACGCAATGATCCCAGAAAAGAACTCGTGGGACAAACACCCCCTCCTAGAAGCAGCGATCGAGTATATGAAGGTGCCCAAAAACCTGGCCTTCGAGGTCACCATTTATTCTGAAGCGCCGGGTGGTGCTTCTACAGGTACTTCCGCGGCGGTGACAGTTGCGCTAATCGGCGCCCTCGACAGCCTGTCTCCTGGTCGGATGACACCCCATGAAGTTGCCATTGCGGCTCACACCATCGAAGTCGACCTGCTCCACCAACAATCAGGCATCCAGGATCAATTGTGTTCGGCTTATGGTGGCATTAATTATATTGAAATGTTCGAGTATCCGCACGCATCGGTTTCACAGATTGTGGTGCCGAATTCGACCTGGTGGGAATTGGAGCGCCGCCTGACATTGATCTACCTGGGCAAATCTCATCATTCCTCCCAGGTTCACGAAATGGTCATTAAAGGCCTGGAATGTGCCGGCCCGGATTGCAAGCAGCTCGAAGATTTACGCCTGACTGCGCGTAAATCCAGAGATGCCGTTTACGCTGGCGATTTCGGAGACCTGGGAAAGGCAATGATCGAAAACACCGAAGCTCAGTCGCGTCTCCATCCTGCCCTCATCGGAAAAGACGCTGCCAGAGTGATCGAGATAGCCAAAGCGTATGGCGCGATTGGGTGGAAGGTAAATGGCGCCGGGGGTGATGGCGGTTCAGTCACGATTCTGGGACCAGCATTATCTACCATCAAGCGTTCCATGATTCGGACGATCGAACAGGATTGTCCCTTGTATAAGAACATCCCTGTTTATCTGAGCCGTTTTGGCTTGCGCACCTGGTAAAGCAAGAGTCGCACGAGCGGATAGCTTTCACCCATCGCGCAAAATGGACGTCAACCAATTTAGGAGGGTAATATGTTTCAACGTTTTTCCAATAGTTGGCAATTGATAAAAGCCAGCGCAGCAGTCCTAAGCGCCGACAAAGAGCTGGTCGTCTTCCCGATTATCTCAGCTTTGGGCACCATCTTGATTACACTGTCATTTGCCCTACCCATGTTTTTCACCGGTATGTTCGATGCCATCGCTGCCAATAATTCCGGCCTCTTGCCTTTCATAGTCGCATTCTTATTCTACGTAGCACAATACCTGGTCATTTTCTTTGCTAATACTGCCCTCGTCGGAGCAGCCTTAATTCGACTTCGGGGTGGAGACCCAACCGTTGCAGATGGCTTTCGCATCGCCGCCAGTCATTTTGGTTCGATCTTTGGCTATGCCCTGATTGCTGCGACCGTTGGTATGATAATTCGGATGTTTTCTTCCAAAAACAACGGGCTTGGTAGAATCCTCATCTCATTGGTGGGCATGGCCTGGAATATCGCTACATTCCTCGTCGTTCCGATTCTGGCGACCGAAGACATCGGCCCATTTCAGGCTATCAAACGCAGTGTCCACCTCCTCAAAAAGACCTGGGGCGAGCAGCTTATCGGCAACTTCGGGTTGGGGATGGTGTTTGGCCTCATCACCGTGGCGGTCGTCCTGGTTGGAATAGCAGGCGTCTTCCTCGCCATTTCGGCTCAATCGATACTCCTGACTGTCGCAGTCGTAGTCGTCATTGCATTCATCCTTATCGCACTTGGCCTGGTCAATTCGGCTCTTTCTGGCATTTACACCGCGGCCGTCTATCGCTATGCCGCAGAAGGTGAAACCGGTGGGTTCTTTGAGGATGGCATGGTCAGGAATGCTTTTCGCTAATTGTTTTCTCCTGACACAGAAAAAGAAACATTACTGCAGCGCACCAATTAAACTATACATGAATCAGTCTACGTGTTCGCCGCGTAGAGGTTGTTTTCATAATTCCGAGTGGCTTATTCCCCAGATTATCTATTCCAATCAAATAACTGGTATCGTAGAATATGGATTGTTTGATTCTCAATGGTCGCATATCGATCATGAATCATAGAAAAATATTGACTAAAAGGAGCAAATTATGGATTCATCGATGGTTACAACGGCATTTGATTTTGAAGGCTACCGGATTACCCGGAATTTAGGCATTGTTCGGGGTATTACCGTTCGCTCTCGCAGTGTGATTGGCAATTTTGCCGGAGGGTTACAGACCATTTTTGGCGGCAATATTACAATTTTTACCGAGTTATGCGAACACGCCCGGCAGGAAGCTTTCGACTTGATGGTGACCCATGCCGGACAGGTTGGCGCGAACGCCATCATCGCCATGCGCTACGACGCCAATGATGTCATGGATGGGGTGACCGAAGTGCTCGCGTACGGGACAGCCGTCATCGTTGAAAGAGCCTGATATAAAAAAAGAAACCCGTTTTCTGCGTAAAAACGGGTTTCCGATCTTTTAATCCTGGTCCAATCAACTCGAAATCATGGGTAGATCAGGTCTTCCTTCAGGTCAAAAATCCCGGTCAACCTGATATCGCGAGAGGAGCTGCCTACCAGGATCTCATAGGTCCCGGCCTCTGCTGCCCAACTCTTTCGGCCGGGATCGTAATATGCAAAGTCCCTTTGTTTCAATGAAAATTCAACTATCTTCGACTGGCCGGGTTCTAATTGGACTTTGGCAAAACCTTTCAATTCCTTGACCGGCCGGACCAAACTCGAGACCGGGTCATGGATGTAGAGCTGGACGACTTCCTTGCCCGCAACCTTCCCGTTGTTTCGCACCCTAACACTGACGTTTACGATCACCCCTGAACCAGGATCTGCTGAAACGGTGACCAAATCAGTGTACTCAAATGTCGTGTAAGACAACCCAAAGCCAAAGGGAAATAAAGGTTCGATCCCTTTCTTTTCGTAATAGCGGTACCCAACGAAAATCCCTTCCCCATAAACGACTTCGCCATTTTCGCCGGGATAGTTGGTATAGGCTGGCGTATCCGCATATCGGGCAGGAAATGTTTCCGTCAATTTACCGGATGGGTTCGTATCCCCAAAGATGACCCCGGCGAGTGCATTTCCAACTTCCTGTCCAGAGAACCAGGCTTCGATGACTGCGCCTGTTCCATCGATCCAGCTCTTCATCTCCAGCGCACTACCGTTACTCAGAACAACGACAGTGTTTGGATTTGCCCTTGCTACGCTCTTGATCAGCGCTACCTGTTGAGGCGGCAAATCGATCTCTTTCCGGTCAAATCCTTCCGATTCCATCTGCCAGGTCAACCCGGCAAAGACAATTGCGACATCCATTCGGGCGGCCAGATCACGGGCGGCATTAATCCCAGCGGTATCCGGGTCGATTTCATTTCCTTCGGCTGTAACGACCTTGCAGCCCTGCTCGTATCCAATTTCGAGATCTGAGCCACATCGCTTACGCAGACCTTCCAAAGGGGAGATAGCATAATAAGGATTGATGTGGGCGCTGCCTCCTCCCTGGATGCTTGCTTCAGCTGCCATAGGGCCGATGACGGCCAACGATCGAATTTTTCCAGGGGCCAGCGGGAGAAGATGATCACGATTCTTTAGAAGGACAATCGCCTCATCGGCGGCCTCACGCGCAAGCCGTTGATGTTCAGGGGTATTGCTCGATCCATCTGGCAGCGCCGCAGATCTGCCGCCAGCGATGGCTTTTTCGAGGATCTTCAAGATGCGGCGGACTTTCTCGTCAATGACCACCTCGCTGACGATGCCGCTCTTCACATTATCGACCAACTCGGTAACAGCTTCCTCTCCCCTCCCCGGCATTTCAAGGTCCAGGCTGGCATTCGCCGCTGCTGCTCGGTCATGGACAGCGCCCCAATCTGAAACGACAAAGCCTGCGAACCCCCATTCATCCTTTAGAATATCCGACAGCAGCCAATGGTTTGCCGAGGAATAGACCCCATTGATCTTGTTATACGAGCACATAACCGTCCAGGGTTGGGCTTCTTTGACAGCAGCCTCGAATGCCGGCAGGTATATTTCTCGCAGCGCTCTTTCTTTCACCTCGGCGCTGATGGTCATTCGATCGAATTCCTGGTTATTAGCAGCAAAATGCTTGATCGATGCACCTACATTTTGGCTCTGCAGTCCATGGATATAAGCAACCGCCATCCTCCCGGCCAGGTATGGGTCCTCGGAATAGTATTCGAAATTCCGCCCACATAAAGGTGTCCGGTGGATATTGACTGCCGGACCCAACAAAATATCGCAACCTTGTGCTCTGGCTTCATCCCCCAGGGCCGCTCCAACCTTTTCAACCAGGTCCGGGTTCCATGTAGCAGCCATTGCTGAACCGGTCGGATAACAGGTCGCTGGTTTGCTGCCGGTCCGGTCGGCGTACGTCACCCGGGTGCCATGCGGACCATCGGTCATCCGTAATGCCTGGACTTGCAGGCGCTCGATCGTGCGTGTATTCCAGGCATCGGCCCCAGAACATAAGCCTACTTTTTCCTCAAGTGTCATCTCCGCAATCAATGCCTCAATATCCATTCTCATTTCTCCCTTGAATTTACGACAATTGAACCCTCTAGATGGCATTATTTAAATACAGGGCGGCAGCGAAAGATCATCGCCTCACACCAATCCAACCTTTCAGAAGGATTCATAGTCTCAATCTTATCACAAGCAGAAAAACCGGCTAAGAGCCTGGTTTTCAGATCCCGGATGAGGTTAAATTCTATCCAGGAACTGCCGCATAGCCCGGGGGGAATCCATCACAAAATCTGCCAGGGGTGGATGGTCATTTCTTCCGGAATGAGAAACCCAAATTGTGATTCCCCCTTGATCGTGCACCACACGAAACGCCTCTTCGTCCTTGTCATCATCGCCGCAGTAAATCAATCGAAAATCCTGCCAGGGAAACCGCTCTAAGAAAAAAGCCACCGTCTTTCCTTTGTGAGCATTAATCGGGGCAACTTCAAAGAACTTATCGCCTGCAAATAATCGGAATGCGCCTATGGATTGTTGTTTCATCGCCATTTGCCGGGCCGCATCGAGGATTTTTTGAGCGCTTAAATCGCTCGCAAAACGGGCATGGAGGGCTAAAGACCAGCCTTTATCCTCTAAGTAGAATCCTCGTTCATTGCGGATCATTGTTTCCCACCGCGGTTTTAGCTTATCGAGGATTGGACGAAGCTGCTCAAAATCTCCGCGCGAAATTACTTCATGGTCTGCAAGTCTAATATCAATTCCATAGGTACCAGCCAGGAAAACTTGATCGAACGGGATTAATTCCTGGATGTCTTCTAATCGCCGCCCGCTGATGATGGCAATCCGGAGGTCTCTCTTTTCATGTATCAATCGGCTAAGGCTGTGTATTACAGCCGGGTTTTGTTTTACGATCCCAGGCGTGTCTGAAAATTCAGCTAGAGTCCCATCGTAGTCCAGGAACAGCCACAATCTAGCAGCCTGCCTGATCCAGGTCAAGAGCGCATCCTGATTGGAAAACATTAACGTTTAACCACCTGGGTCACTAATGGTAAGATCTGCTGCCGGCAGATTGCTCCCCACGTATAAGATTGCCTGACCCGCCGTTTCAGGCGATGAACCGGATTGTGCTCAGCCCAGTCCAAGATTTTCAAGGCGGTTGATTCGGGCGGTTGGTCAGCGTCGATAAACTGAACCTCATCGTGGGCTATCTCCATGGTCGCCGGGATTTCAGTGCTGAAGACCGGCAGCCCTGCCAATCCTGCTTCGAGCACCGGCATCCCAAAACCTTCGCGATGGCTGGGCATCAGCATCAGGTCGGCTGTGCGGTAAATCACTCCGACCACATCCATATCGACCAAATTGGCCTGGTTTGGGTTTCCACCTGATTCGTAGACGAACCGGACTTCTTTATCCACCTCAAGCTTTTTTCGCAAATCCTTTAGACTATCGTAGTACGCCATATTTTGCTCGTCGTGTGGGTCGGGCGGCCCGGTAACCACCAGCCGGGGATCAACCCCTTTACTTTTAAGGGCTGCAACCACTTTGATAGCATATTCAATGTTCTTGGCCTGGGTGATCCTGACCGGCATCAACAGGATCAAATCGCTTTCACCCAGGTTTAGACGCTCGATTAATTCACGACTATCACTGAAGTACCCCAGTACACCATCTGGATCAACCCCATTGTAAATGACCTGAACACGCTCTCGGGAGCAGCCGTAAAGGTGAGCCAGTTCTTTTTGGCGAGCCGTCGAAACCACCACGTTACTCACATCTGCCCGGTAGGTGCGTAGCAGATCCCAGGGATACCCGGGCCTGACCTTGCTGCTTGAATGCGGGCTGGTCCAGGTGAAATCGTGACCCCAGGCAATACAGCCGCGCAATTTGCCCTGGTCAAGCAAGCGATACAGCGCATCGGTGAGAGGTAAGTTGAAATGTTTGGTGAAGACATTATGGATGATGGTACAGTCCATCTTTTCCAGGATAGGGGTAAGCGCTGTTCCCAGTTCATCAGATAGGCGAGAAAAATCGTCCGGGATGATGCCGCGTTCAAGCTGGCTGCTTGCCTGTAGGATTTGCGGATTTTGCGAGCTCATCGCCTCTACTCGCCTGAATTCCACTCCGGGAGGCATGGCTTTTTGATCGCCCTCCCCGGCAACAACGACCACCTCTATGCCGGCTTCGGCCAGCATCCTGGCATGAGCCTGGATAACCCCTTCAACGCCTCCGATCACCGGTGACGCTGAATAATGCAAGATAGCAATTCTCATCATATTTCCTTCAAGACTGACAACCGGTTAAGCTCATAATTTCAGGCTCTCCACTGCATCTAATTGACGGCATAACCAATCCACGATATCTTCCTGTTCGATCGACACCCGCAATCGCTCCGCCATTTCCTGGCGTTCTTCGAGCGGCATAACGAGTGCCTGGTGAAGGGCTTCGGCGGTAGCATAGATATCCAAAGGTGGGATCACCAGCGCCCCACCTTCCAACTGCTGGTGTGCACCGGTATGCTCGGATAAGACCAGTACGCCATCCCGGTGGTTTGTGATCGGGCCTTCTTTTGCTACCAAATTCATCCCATCGGCAAGCGAATTCACCAGAAGGACGTCGTAGAGTTGTAGGGCGGCAATGGCACGGGCATAATCATTGCCGACAAATGTCCGGATCGGCTCCCACTCGCTGTCTCCAAATTTTGCATTAACCCTCCCGGCCGCGCTCATCGATTCGTCTAAGTAGTTTTGATACTCCTCCACGTCCAGCCTGGATGGCACCTGCAAGGCCACAAATTGCACGTTTCTCCGGTGTTCCGGGTACATCTCGAGCATTTCTTCGAAAGCCTGGAAACCACGCACGATGTTCTTACTCGGTTCGATTCGGTCGATGCGCAGGATAATTTTCTTACCATCAAACAGGTTCTGAAATTGGGCCCTGAATTCGGCTACTTCCGAAGATTCGGAGATCTTCCGCAGGGCCTTCACATCGATCGAGATGGGGAAATCGCGCATGTACGTCGTACGATTGCGGTACCAGATCCGCCCCCGACGATAATTGACGTGCGCCTTAGGTAAATACGATTCGCAAGTACGCAGGAAGTTCAATCCATCCTCGCGAGTTTGAAACCCGAGTAAATCGGCCCCACATAACCCTTCCAGGATTGCGGTTCGCATTTTTGGCGGCAAGAATCCCCAATATTCTGGGCCAGGCCAGGGAATGTGCACGAAATGAAGTAGTGTATATTTTTTCCGCGGGTGCAGGTTGTAACGGATATAGCCAGGTGCCAGGTAGAGGTGGTAATCTTGCAGCATCACCAGGGCCGGGTTGGAGGAAGCCACGATTTGTTTGGCGACCGCTTTGGCAAATTGGAAATTCACCGCCACATACCCATTGTCCCAGCTATCCCAGGTGTCCCGGTTGATTGTTGGCGCTCGCACAACATCCCACATAGAGTGCTGGAGGAACCACAATAAGGGGTTGGAGATGACGTTGTAATACCCGTTGTATGCCTGGGCTTCCGGTGAGATAAATTCGACCGTAATCTCTTCGTTTTTGTCACCGATATTCACAGAACCTTTGTGCCAGAGCCGGTCTTCCTCCGTCTGAGCAGTCGCAATCCAATGTGCCTCGACACTTTGCACCAAGCCAATTAGAGCTGTGACCAGCCCGCCGCCACCGCGTTGTGGCTCCACCTCGCCATTTCCATTTTTTACAAATGTCACCGGCCCTCGGTTTGATACAATGATCAAGGAGCGGTTGGCCAAAGTCTGGTTGATCAACGGCATACATCCTTCAGAATCCTGATTACCCGCGTTGGACGGATTGGGATAATTATTCATGTCTTCTTCCTTCTACTTCACATCTACCAGCAAAGGCATAAAGTGCTGGAACCCCCTCGTAGTTGCGTTACCTTTGCGGACAGATCTCAATAGCTAAAACGTTACCCCCCAATTGGTGAACGTTGCGTTTCAGATCGAATTGCACCCCTTGCTTTCACCGATATGTAGTGTGGTTAAGGTCAGGTTACTCAAATACAATTGGGCTGAAATTCGTTTCGCGATCGAAGTAATCTTCACTCTCCACCCGCTTGAGCCAGTTGACCACCAGATAAGTAAATGGGGTAGCTAGAACCTCATAGATAACCTTGAACGACCATTGCGATAGGATCGAAATCCCGAGGTCGTTGGGCGGGATAATTCCGCTGAACGCAATCGTCAGGAATATTGCTGAATCCACACCCTGACCGATCAAGGTGGATGAAATGGTGCGGATCCACAGGAACCTGCCCCTGGTTCTCACTTTTAAGTTTTGCTAAAACGAAAGAATTCAAGAACTCGCCTAACAGATAAGCGATAAACGAAGCCAGCAGCAGCCGGGGAGTAAAACCGAGGATTGCCTGGTAGGCCAGCTGGGCAGACGAGGGATTTTCAAAACTCCCTGCTGACCAGAAACTCGCTGCCGGTAACAGCCCGCCGATGTAGATGGCTACAACGGCTAATAAATTGCAGAAAAAGCCAGTCCAGATCACCTGCCTGGCTCGTCCGTAACCGTAGACCTCAGTTAAAATATCGCCAAAGATGTAAGCAATGGGGAATAAGATAACCGCAGCTGGTAGTGAAAGACTGCTGATCTGGACAATTTTCACCGCGATGATATTCGAAACAAGCAAGGTTGTCACGAAAATGGCTGTCACAAATGGCAGCCACCGGTAGGTACGCTTGATGCGATAGGTTTTTTCGTCCAATAATGCCTACCCCTGGTCCTGTTTCATTGGCTTCCACTCTTCCGACCCGTTTAGCCATTGGCGACGAGCTTCTGGTGTTTTGGTATGCTCGGCCCTGACAGTAATTCCGACACCACCCCGGATATTGAAGATCCCTTCGACCTGGCACCAATGTGGATCGAGAATTGAGACCAGGTCATCTAGAATTCGGTTGATCACATGCTCGTGGAAAGCACCTTCATTGCGGTAAGACCACAGGTAAAGCTTGAAGGATTTGGATTCCACGACTTTGGCATCCGGTACGTAATCCACCTTGATCGTGGCAAAATCAGGTTGGCCTGTCTTCGGGCACAAACAGGTGAATTCATCTGTCTCCAGGGTAACAAGGTAAAACCGATCAGGTGTGTGGTTCGGAAAAGCTTCTAAATTCTTACTGGGTCTGGCAGATCCTCCCAATACTGTTAAACCTTCGAGGTCCGTAGGGCCAGATGTCACGCTGACCTCCTGGTAAGTCGTTTAGTGAAATAAAGATCGATTTCTTTCATTTGGTAATTGATATCATCCCTTGGTTTGATAATGATCGTCACAATATTATAAACGTTCCTCAGCTTATTTCAATGCTGATTGAAAATTTGTGGATCTTCCATTGACTTTTAAATATACCATCGATATAATGAATTATGATATATTATATCTTCTAGGTCTATTAAATAATAGACCGAAGATTGACTTCGTTATCGCAATTTCATTGTTTAATAAGCAATCGGTATCTCCGCCATTTAGTCGATCGTTATTTGAGGTGGCCCAAATGTGACTTGATGATTAATAAAGATGTCCCGAATTTAATCAGTAGAACTGCCTGCTTAAAATAACTGATTTCACATATGGGATACAAGTTATCATGCCACAACCGTTCAAAGATGTTGCTCCCAAGACGATTTCAGAAGCTGCTCAATTTTTTAATATGAATGAAAATTTGAAACTTTTGGCTGGAGGGAAAGGTTGATCCCCAATCTGAGTTTCAGACTTAATTCTCCCGGATTGAGGAACTTACAGCTTTAGACCGACGCGATGCCAGCATCCATGTGTAAGAGAACCGCGGTGATTCACGAAGTTGCAGTCAGGCCTGCTCAGGAGTGGATTTTCGCTGACACTTGGGTTATGAAACAGCCAGAGTTCATATCGTGTTTTTTCTAGAACGGAGAAAAAAGTGAAATACGAAGGAAGTGTCACCATTAATACCAGCCAGGAAAAATTATGGTTGCATTTGACCGATCCACAATTTGTCAGCCAGTGCGCCCCCGGATTGATATCGATGGATATCCTCGAACCAGATAAATTGTTCAATGTCGTTGCGTCCGTTGGTTTTGGTGCAGCCAAGCTCAAGTTTAACACCAACGTCGAATGGGTGGAGATGGTCCCCCCCAACCTGGCGAAAGTGAAAGCCCATGGGACCGCCCCAGGCAGCGCAGTAGATGTTTCAGCTGATATGCACCTGGTAAGCCCGCAAGAAAACATCACGGATCTAAATTGGAACGCCGATATCGTCGTCGTCGGTACGGTCGCCAGCCTGGCGTCTCGAATGATGAACGGCATGATTAAGCAGCTTACTGGAACTTTTTTCAATTGTATCAAGGGAAAAATCGAAGAATGAAGTATGGTAAAGATTGAAACGATTGAGACCCTGCAAAAAGAGCCCAGCCGACGCCTATATATTACAGATAGCAGCCTGGATGCAGCGATTTTTCCTGGCGCTTAAACTGGCATGGTCGTTATTCTTTGGGGGAGATGCCAGTGTAGGAAAGACGGAAGTGGCCAGAGTTCCCGGTGAAAATGGAGATTTGAAAAATGTTTGAAATATTACCCGAAATAAATAAATGGACAGAAAAACACGAAAAGATCGCCCTGGCAACGGTGACCCAAACCTGGGGCTCATCGCCCAGGCCGGCCGGTTCGATGATGGCCTTGACCAGGAAAGGTCAGATTACCGGGTCGGTAAGCGGTGGTTGTGTTGAAAGTGCTGTAGTGGAAACCGGGCTGGAAGTTCTCGATAAAAAACAGCCCCACCGGCTCCATTTCGGTGTGGCAGACGAGACTGCCTGGGATGTGGGTCTGGCCTGCGGCGGCAAGATCGATGTATTCATCAACCGGTTTAATGAGAATTTCCTTCCGGTGATTCAAAAGGAGCTCGAGCTCGGGCGGGTATTTTGCCTGGTTACGGTGATTTCGGGCTCCGATGTATACCTGGGGAAAGAAATGTTCGTGGCAAAAGATTATTATTATCCTTCGCCGGTTTCCTCGACGCTGGAAGAAACGATGCTGAGTGCTGCCCGGACTGCCTTGACCGAACACCAGACCCAGGGAAAAAAGATAGAAACCGGCGACAAGGAAGGGCTTGAATTATTCCTGAACGTGATCGAACCTCAACCCACGCTCATCGTCGTCGGTGGAGTACACATTGCCATGGCCCTGACCCGGATTGCCATTGCAGTCGGTTACCGCACGGTCGTGATTGATCCACGCAAATCCTTTGGCAATCAAGAACGTTTTCCGGATACAGACCGCCTGGTTCAATCCTGGCCGGATGAAGCATTCAAGCTACTGCAAGTCGGTGAAAATACCGCTATCGCCATCCTGACCCACGACCCCAAGATCGATGACCCTGCCTTACAAATCGCTTTGCAGAGTGCAGCTTTTTACGTAGGCGCTCTGGGCAGCCCTTCAACTCAGGAGAAAAGGCGTGAACGTATGCTGCAAGCTGGGCTCACCCAGGCGCAGTTATCACGGTTACATGGGCCTATCGGGTTGAAGTTGGGCAGCCGTACACCTGAAGAAATCGCCCTGGCGATTATGGCGGAAATTGTCGCTGTGCAGCATGAGACTGCGGACCAACCCAGCCCGGTCCTGGCGTAACGAACCTGTGGGTTAATGTCGCCCGTTAACACACGAATGAAGCAACTAGAAATAATCTCATCGCAAGCGCCAGGTGCTTTTTCATACCTTCCACCCGTTTCATGAGCTTGCTGCACAAGCCCAAGGAATCTCGCCTTGAGGAACGTTGTAGGAGAGGTTGTCAATTGCAACCACACAGCCCATGGCGGCATAAATTCATGACCTCGATTAATGATTCCACCAGCCCTCCCGCCCAATGTCTTCCTGCAAATTTGTATGCGAGAAGTTTAAAAGAATTAGACTTCCGCTAACGGCAAGCTGGTCTATTTATCCCCCCTCAAAATTCCGTTTTAGTCAGAATCTATTTCATCACCATTTTCGGAGGTGTTTACCCGCACCTTGAGCAGCTTTAACCTGAAGATCTCTTCTCGTTCGCGTTCCTCGAGGCTGCTTTTGATGTACTCAACCGTCTCCTCATATTGAGGAATGAAAATATATTGGAGGGCATTCACCCGCCGTTGTGTTTTGCGCAGCTCGACAGCCAGCCGCCATACCGTGGTAATTAATTCAGAAAGCTCGGGGATGTGACTGAGCACCTCTCTAAATTCGGCGCTGGCTACATCGAGGGCAGCCGTCGTATCCCCCAGGCTGTAAGGCATTTCCTGGGGACCGCCCCGAGCGGTAATTACCGGGATAGGTACTCCCATGATGCCGCGATATTTCAGATGCACTTCGACAGTTTTATTGGTTGCCAGAGCGGCCCACTCAACCTGTTCGCGCCCCATTGTCAATTGCGCTTTATCCAAAGCGTCATAAGATTCGGCTAACAACTGCCAAACTTTCACTTGCAGCGTTTCTGCATCGTGGGCCACCTGCACCAGTTCCTTGGTCAAAACCTCGCGCTTGCGGTCCAAGATTTCGTAACCATCGCGGGCGAATTGCAGGTCCTTTTGTACCCGCAAAAGATTGCTGCGAGTTGGAGGAATATTAAGCGCTACCATCTTGTCCCTGGTAATACTTATCAATCTCGGCTGTGCTCAAGCGGGTTAATTCGTCTGTAGGCAAGACCGAGATCAACTCCCAACCAAGGTCCAGGGTTCGTTCAATGCTCCGGTTTTCGTTTAACCCCTGGTGGATGAATTCTTGCTCGAATGCTTTACCAAATTTCAAATACAACTGGTCGATTTTTGTGAGTTCCTCTTCGCCAATAACAGAAGCCAGTGAGCGAACGTCCTGCACATGGGCATAAGCCGCGTAGAGCTGGGCTGCCAGGTGTGCATGATCCTCCCGCGTCCGCTTAGCGCCGATCCCATCCTTCGCCAACCGGGATAAGCTGGGCAATACTGAAACTGGTGGGTATAAGCCTTGTTGAGACAGGTTCCTCCCCAAGACGATCTGTCCTTCAGTGATATAGCCTGTCATATCGGGCACCGGGTGAGTGATGTCGTCATTGGGCATAGTTAAGATCGGGATCTGGGTGATCGATCCTTCGCTCGTCTTGATCCGGCCCGTCCTTTCATAGATGGAGGCCAGGTCACTGTACAGATAGCCCGGGTAGCCTTTACGGCTGGGAACCTCGCCCCTGGTCGTCGAAATCTGGCGCAGCGCTTCACAATAATTGGTCATATCAGTGAAGACTACCAAAACGTGCATTTGCCGGTCAAACGCCAGGAATTCAGCCAAAGTCAGAGCAGCCCGAGGGGTTACCAACCGCTCCACAGGCGGGTCGTCTGCGAGATTCAAGAACATCGCCACCCGGGTCAGCGCGCCGCTCTCGGCAAATGAGTTGCGGAAGAAATCTGCTACGTCGTGTTTGACCCCCATGGCGACGAATACGATCGCAAAATGCTCCGACTTTGAAGGTTCTACGCCAGCCGGTGCCCCTAAGGTGGCCTGGCGCACGATTTGGGCTGCCAGTTGATCGTGCGGCATACCCGCGCCGGAGAACAGGGGTAATTTCTGTCCTCTCAGCAGTGTGTTCATCCCATCGATCGATGAGATCCCGGTCTGAATGTAATCGCGTGGATACACCCGTGCGGTTGGATTTATTGGTCGACCATTGATGTCAGCGTAATTATCAGTCAGCGGCATGGGACCACCATCCAGGGGTGTTCCCAGTCCATCAAAGACCCGCCCAAGCATTTCTTCAGCTACCGGAATGTGTAGCGTGTCCCCCAGGAATCGCGCTGATGTACCATCGATGGATAGACCGGTCGTTCCCGCGAAGACCTCGACGACTGCCATTCCTTCTCCAACTTCGAGGACGCGTCCTCGGCGGATATTCCCAGTGGAATCGATGATCTCGACCACCTCGTCGTAACCAACCGCTCCCACACCTTCGACGACGACGATCGGGCCGGTGATCCGACTGACACCCATAACCTCTTGCCCGCCTTGTTCAAAATAATCAGTCATTTATACTCCTTCTCGAGCTTTTCCATCTGATCGTCGATATCTTTTTGGATCGCGTCTAATTGGGATAGGTCGTCATTTGGAACCACAGATTTCATCCGGATCAAGGTATTTACCACAGGAAGACTGTGGATGACCGATATTGGGGCGCCGCGCCTGATGATAGGTAAGGCATGCTGGTGAAAATACAGGATCAGATTCAACATGAGGATTTGTTTCTGAAGAGTGGAAAACGCGTCGATGTCATCCATGGCATTCTGCTGCAAGAAACCTTCCCGAAGCAAACGAGCCGTTTCCAGGACCAGGCGCTGCTCATCGGGCAAAGCGTCAGGACCGACCAGCTTGACGATTTGTGAAAGCCGGTTTTCTTCAGTCAGTATATTCATGGCTGTCCCTCGCATCGCGTGCCAGTCCATACCTACCTGCTCTTTCCACCAATCTGCCACGTCATCGAGATATTCACTGTAACTATCCAGCCAGTTGATGGATGGGAAATGGCGGGCAGACGCCAGTGATTTGTCCAGAGCCCAAAAACAGCGGATAAACCGCTTGGTATGCTGGGTTACCGGTTCTGAAAAGTCACCGCCGGGAGGAGATACCGCTCCAATAACACTGACTGAGCCATGCCGCCCGTTCAAGGTCTCGACGTGTCCGGCTCTTTCGTAAAATTCTGCCAAACGGCCGGCCAGGTAAGCCGGATAGCCTTCTTCCGCCGGCATCTCTTCTAACCGGCCCGAAACTTCGCGCAGGGCTTCTGCCCACCGGGATGTAGAGTCAGCCATTAATGCCACGTGGTACCCCATATCGCGATAATATTCTCCAATCGTGATACCGGTATAAATGCTGGCTTCACGCGCTGCCACTGGCATATTGGAGGTATTTGCAATCAATACGGTCCGTTCCATAAGCGGATGGCCGCTTCGTGGGTCGATCAGATGCGGGAATTCTTGGAGCACTTCGGTCATCTCATTGCCGCGCTCGCCGCAGCCGATGTATACGATCACCTGGGCATCGGCCCATTTTGCAATACTCTGTTGGGTAACTGTCTTCCCGGATCCAAATCCACCTGGGATTGCGGCTGCGCCACCTTTCGCTAATGGGAAAAAGGTGTCCAGGACCCGCTGTCCGGTAATCAAAGGCGTTCCACCAACATAACGTGACTTATATGGGCGAAGCTCTCTTACAGGCCAGCGCTGCATCATCGTCAATTCTTTTTCCTCGTTTTCGGTTTTCACCCTGGCTATTGGTTCATCAATGGTATAAGACATCTCCTCGGCAATCCAGGTCAGTGTTCCTGACATGGCCGGGGGGATCATGATCTGATGAACGATTGCCGGTGTTTCAGGAACGGTGCCAATAATTGTCCCTCCGGTAACTTTATCGCCCGCTTTCATACAAGGGGTAAAAGTCCAGCGGTCCTTACGGCTCAGAGGAGTCAGCTGGATGCCTCGGCTGATAAACGACCCGGTGTGCATTTGAATGATCGGCAGCGGCCTCTGGATGCCATCAAAAATGCTGCTGAGCAGCCCTGGACCTAATTCGACTGAAAGAGGCAGGCCGGTGCCATAGACCGGAGCGCCAGGATGCATTCCAGACGTCTCTTCATAAACTTGAATGGTGATGATGTCGCCATTCAGACCGATCACTTCACCAACCAGGTGCTCTTCACCTACTTCGACTAATTCGAGCATGCCGACGTAGCGTGAGCCCCTTGCTCGGATCACCGGACCGCTGATCCAGGTTACAGTTCCTACTTGTTGGCTCATAGTTGCTCTCCCATCAGCAGGTGGTGGACAGGTGCCCTTAGGATGTATTGCAGTTGGTTCAAACGGTTATCCAGAGTATTATCGTAATGAATGCGCTTATTATCTGAATCGATAATGACACCGATACCTTTGTCCAAGGGTTCACCAACCTCGATTTGAACCTTGAGTTCCCTGGACAGGTCGCCAAGATAATCTTTGTTAAATTGTTTCATGGTTGTCGGGTCAGCCCGAATGATAACTTTGTTCGCTTTCATCTGCACCAGCCCATCTCTTAGAAGAGCCCTGGCGATATCGGGAAAATCGCTCCTTTGTTGAACCCCTTGAAGTTGATTCCGGGCTGCTTCAAAAACACGTTCTAATTGTTTTTCGCGAGATTCCAACTCCATCGTCCTGGCTTTTAATTGGGTCGAAGCGATTGCCTGGCTTCTAATCCGATCGGCCGATTGTTGGGCTCTCTCCAGGATCTTTTCACGCTCCCTGGTGGCTTGTTCTTCACCCCGCTGCAATATCGCCTCTGAATTTTCTTTAGCTTCGATCAGAATCTGTTCAGCTTCTTCTTGCGCCCCATTCAATATTGCGCGCGAGAGTAATGAAATATTCTCATCCGTCGATCTCATAATCTATTTTTCCTAAAAAGAACGGTTTCGCCTCAGAATCATATTTTGATACCGATAGCCCTTAATACAATTTCTCCAAGATCTGGCTCATCAGGCGGTGGTCCTTTGGGTCCTGGTATTTCAATAACCAATGGGATCGTGCTTCGTAATTTGAGCTGATCCATTTTTGGTTGGATAAGCCGGGCCAGGTCTTGGGTAACGAGCACGATACCAATCTCTTTCATCAAGAATACTTCGTCGAGGGTCCGACTCACTTCTCCGGCACTCACCGCTACCATTCCCTCAACCCCAACGAGAGAAAAGCCCAGCACTGCTTTCTGATTGCCAATGACAATAATTCGCATCTGAGGAATGCTTACCGTTGTAACAATAGAAATGAAATGATCAACCCGTAAATTGCAATACCTTCAGCAAGACCAACGAAAATTAAAGACCGGCCAAATGATTCCGGTTTCTCGGCAATCGCACCGATAGCGGCAGCCCCGGTGCTGCTGACAGCAATGCCTGCGCCGATGCAGGCAACCCCGGTTGATATGGCTGCTGCCAGCGTGACGTATGGATCAGCGGATGCAGCCGTCTGGTTTAATCCCATAGCCATAACTGTCTCCGGTGATGCCAACCAGATGAATCCTAACCCAGCCGCCATGATTCCCACCAAAATATTGAAACCTTTTAACCCAAATACAAAACGGTTGGTAGCTTCAAGCGGTGAATGTCCGCGGCTGCGAACAAAAAAAATCACTGCGGGAACCAGGGGAATCATACCCACGAAAATTGCCAAAAATATGGCCATGTTATCCTCTCCTTGTTTCTTAATTAATTTTATATACGCTGATGACCATACTGGTCTCAACCAGCTCGTTAATCCTTAGCGATTGGTCGTAAAGCCAGAGGTTCATAACGTTTGCCACCACCCACAAAGAACTTGCTGAAAAACTCATAATACTCTAACCTCATCGTCTGAATGCCGACGATCAGACCTTCAAAACCGATTATAAAAAGATTGCCAAGTAATAAAACCAGGAAATAACCCGGACCATGCCCAGGGCTGACTAAGGCGCCTAGAATAAAGATTGCCTGACTCAAGCCGCCATGAGCGACGGCAAATGCGCCGATACGAACGTATGACAGGCTGTTACTCAAGAAGCTGATCAAGGTCTCGAATACCTCGAAAACTGCCTGGATAGCGAAAGTGCCCGCGCCTCCAGAAATTAAGGGACGGTGTCTTTCGACCAGGTGTTTGAGCACTTCCGAAAACATAATCGCCAAGGCTGATAGAGCAATGATCACAATGAAGACAAACGAAGGGATGGCTTTTATACCTAATAAAGCGCTGCCTGCGTATCCTAGAATTCCCCAATAGAGCAAAAACCCGGGCAAGCCGTTTTTCTCAAAAAGTAGCCGAGGCCAATCCTTTGCTGTTATGGCATTCAGGATACCGATGAAAAATCCAACGGTCAACATAAAAATACCAGCGCCAACGGCAATCTCGAGGATCAAGATGATATTTTCGATCGGTCTGATCCACAAGATCGGCAGAACATCTTCGAAACCGAAAATGCTTCCGTATAAGAATCCAAATACGGTCGCCGACACCCCACAGGAAATAACTAATCCACCTAACGATGCCAAACTCTGCAAAGCTTTGACCTTCCGGCTGGTCAACAGCCAACCGATCAATGCCAGCACGATTCCCTGGCCTACGTCGCCGAACATCGCTCCGTATATGATTGGGAAGGAAATGGCCAGCAATATGGTTGGATCCAACTCATCGTAACGCGGGCGAGCATAAGTCATAACCATCATTTGAAATGATTGAAAGATTTTAAGGTGTTGCAGATCCACCGGTACTTCCTTCTGCATATTACTCCGCTTGGTCGGGAAACTTTCGATTAATGTCTCTCTTGAGACCAGCTTGATCCGTTCGACCAGATCCTCCAACCCATTTGACGGCGTCCAACCGATAACCAGGTAGGTGTATTTAAGACGTCCGTAGCGGATGATCGCGTCGGTCATCAAATGGCTGGCATGAATGTCCCAATATAAATCCTGAAGTTCTTTTTCGCGAACCTCCCTGACCGCCTCCAATTTTATATTAAATTGTGCTATTTGTTCCTGGCTAGTTTTGCTATGCTCTCGCAGCATCTTGATAATCTCAGCCGGGGTTCCATGATAGGAATCGGGTAAGACCAGCGGGATTAAATAGGCACTCCTGATAGCCCGGTCTAGGATTTCAGCATTTGTCCGGGCGCCAGCGATCCAAACGACGGCTTTTTGATTTTCCTGGCGCAGCGTTAGAAAAACAAAAGGAATGCGCGCCAGGCTGTCGTGCAACCGGTCGATATTATTAACCGGCATAATGCCTAGAATTGAATAAATGAAGCGCTGGTTCCGTAATGCGCTGATCTGGACGTCAAGCTCCTCGATCGGTTCGAGCTGATTGAGGTTGCTTTCGAGTTGTTCTAACCGCTTGGTCTCGTTCGCCAAGTGGTCGGTAATCTTCTTGACTTCAGCCTCGATATTATCGACTACATCGACAGCGTTCTCGATTTCAGTCATCACCTCAAATTCTGATGTAGGCGGAATACCTTCGTGCCCCCCCAGCGTCTGCAAGATAAGTTGAATGCGGCGTTCGAGTGACGCATACGCCGTTGATTTGTCGTGCCAGATGCTAGAATTGGTTAATTCCTTATCGCGATTTAAATATGAGGCATCTGTTTGATGGAATAGACCCCTGCCACTCAACTCCTTTGTTACAGCTAACATATCTTTCGATGGCACAACCAGTTCGATTTCTGTCATCGCTTGCGGATAAAACATCACACCTCCAAAGGTAGCTCGCTTTCCGTAATTTTTGATATGCCTGAATATGCATATATTCCGGGGTGAAGTTATTCGGAAGTAACATCCCTCAGCAGGTACTGCCGGAAATCCTCTTCCGGCATTTCTGCCGATTTCGCTTCTAACAATACAATTAAATCCTGGATTTCAAGTTTACTCAAGACGAGAAATGCCAAAGGTAATCCAATATGGAATGGATATCCAATAAAAGCCGAGTTGCATTGCTGCATTTCATAACGCTGAAGTTCAACCTCAAGTTTTGGCAATCCTCGATGTGGGGCATCAAGGATCTCTTCTACATTGGCAACATCAGGATAGAGCCGGTTTACAATTTTCACGATATCCGCTCCGGCTGCAATGGCACGGATTTCTTCATCTTTTACGTGATACCCAAAAGAAAGAGTATAGTTGATTAATTCCTCTTCGGATAAATGATGGTAAACCCGGTAGCGGATCGCCCACATTAGGTTGGTAATATCGATCAGCGAGCCGATAATCCTTTTAGCCTGCATCAGGTCCGATCCAGAAAGCTTGTTGATCTCTTTCCAAAGCTCGCGCCAATAATTTAGGTCTAATGCAACTTCAAGGGTGAATAAATTTTGTTCTGAAGTGTAGCGTTTCATCGCGAAAGAGAGCGTATTGTAATAGGGTGTCCCTCGCATCAGCTCGACTGCGGAATTAATGCTTTTCGATTTCGACCATTTCCTCCGCCGGAACAACCGTGTTCGATCCGTATGGGAATAACACAAATCGAACCGTGTCCCAGGTGGCATCGGTTACAATCCCCCGCAAGACGGCTTTAAGGTTATCGACTTCAAATGAACGGTAATATTGAATTAGTAATGGACGAATTGAGAGAGGTGCTCCCCGTATCAGTGAATGATAGTCTTCCGCCAGCCGGGTTTTAATCTGAAATGCAGCTCTTCGTGGCGTGAGGTCTCTATCTTTAACCTTATCCAGGTAAGGACCATACGGCGTTCGTTTTAGCTGGCTGATTAAAGCGTCGAAATCAGCTGATTCGGTTAAACGTTGAAGCTCTTCTGACGGCAGCAGGGTTGAATACATCACCCTCACTTTGGCCTGGATCGCTGCATAAGTATTGACACCGGTCCCAGCCATACATTACTCCCTGCCGATTACTCGTCCGATCACGTAAGCAACTGCCCGGTTGAAGTTAGCTTTTGCCAGGCTTTCTGAATGCGCGATTTTATCTTCAGTTTTGACCATGATCCGGTCGCATTCCTCTTTAGCTTGAGCTCTAGAGACCAATTTTTCGGCTTCCTTTTCAGCTTCGGCGCGGGTTTTTTCCATCAATTCCTGGGCTTTCTTCTCAGCTCGTACAGGAATTTCCAGAGCTTCACTCAATGCAGATTCGTGAATTTCTTGCGCTTGCTTCTCGATTTCAAGAACCCTGTTTAATAGTTTCTCGTCCAATCGCTCTATTCCTTGAGTCAAACTATCAATTCTGTTTTGAAAAATCTTATCTCACGAGAATATACTGATAATATATTCCAAAGGAGTTATGACCTTCTTTGTTAACCCTGGCTTAAGATTTTACTTCTTTTCTTGTTAATTCACAAGCCTCGCTGAACAGGCTTTGAAATTTTTCTCGAGTCCTCAATTCTGATTAATGTTATTATACTCTAATTTGTCGTATTTTGTTACATCAATTTATATTCGATTTTCTCTAAGATTCTCGTTAATCATTGCATTGAGTATTGATTAAATAGACTGAACGTGTTAGATTAATCGTGTCCAACAGGTGTTTCTACAGACCTGAAGTGGGCTTTTTGTATTGCATATCACAAATGGAGTAATGCGTGACCTCTCGTAAGCGATTTCCTTTAATATCGATTATTCTGATAGCAGGAATAATTCTCGTTCTTGCCTATTTCTTTCTGTCAAATAATGGAACCCAGACCTCGATCTCGATAAACCAGGTCGCTTTTGGCATTAAAAATGGAACGATTGCTAAGGTCGTTGAGGATGGAAACAACCTGACAATCACATATACCAATGGAAGTGAGGCTGTCTCAGCCAAGGAGGATGGCTCCTCATTAATTCAACAGCTGCTTCAATACGGCCTGACGCCCGCCGAACTTAATACAAGCAATGTAAAAATCGATATTGTTTCATCAAATCAATGGATCAGCATCATCACAATTTTAACTTACGCTGTACCGCTTCTACTGCTGGCAGGTATGTTTTACTTCATCTTCAGATCAGCACGTGGCAGCAACAACTCAGCCATGTCATTTGGTCGATCACGGGCGCGCATTATGAATGGGGAACGACCAACAGTTACATTTAATGACGTAGCTGGGGCCGAAGAAGCTCGAGATGAATTAAAAGAGGTTGTTGAATTCTTACGCGAACCGCAGAAGTTTATTACGCTGGGCGCGCGAATCCCAAAAGGCGTACTTCTGGTCGGATCACCTGGGACCGGTAAAACGTTAATGGCAAAAGCAATCGCCGGTGAAGCTGGTGTGCCATTCTTTTCAATTTCAGGCTCTGAATTTGTCGAAATGTTCGTAGGCGTTGGCGCCAGCCGTGTGCGTGACCTGTTCGACCAGGCCAAACGTCATGCTCCATGTATTGTGTTCATCGACGAGATTGATGCTGTTGGGCGCCAGCGAGGCGCTGGCCTGGGCGGCGGGAACGATGAGCGCGAACAGACGCTCAATCAGATGTTGGTCGAAATGGACGGCTTTAACACGGATACCAACGTGATCATCATAGCAGCAACCAACCGGCCAGATGTCCTCGACCCGGCTCTCCTTCGCCCTGGTCGCTTTGACCGGCGGGTTGTCATGGACAGGCCGGATGTAGCCGGTCGTGAGGCCATTTTAAAAGTACACACGCGGGGTAAACCGATCGATCCAAATGTCGACCTGTCAAATCTTGCCCTGGCAATCCCCGGTTTTGTCGGCGCAGATATCGAGAACCTGGTCAATGAAGCCGCGATCCTGGCCGCCCGTCACGGTAAGAAGATGATCTCTAAGGCTGAATTGGACGAGTCCGTCGAGCGTGTCATCGCCGGCCCAGAACGTAAGAGCCGCATCATCAGCCCAAAGGAAAAGTTGATCATTGCTTACCACGAAGCCGGACACGCCATCGTGATGCATGCAATTCCCGAAGCAGACCCGGTACATAAGATTACGATCGTGGCAAGAGGTTTTGCCGGCGGATACACACTCCCACGCCCTCTCGAAGAGCACAGCCTCGAATCCAAAAAGCGACTTTTCGCTCAGATGACCGGCTTGATGGGTGGTCGCTCTTCGGAAGAGCTCGTTTTCGATGATATCACCTCGGGGGCATCCAACGATATCGAGCGAGTCACGCAAATTGCACGGATGATGGTCACCCGACTCGGGATGTCGAAAGAAATGGGGCAGATGGTTTACGGCAAGAAAGAAGAGATGATCTTTCTGGGTCGGGAAATATCCGAACAAAGAGACTATTCGGAAGCTGTTTCTGAACAGATTGACGTCCAGGTCCGCAAACTAGTAACTGAAGCCCACCAGCGTGCTCGCCAGATCCTTGTCCAATATCGTGATAAATTGGATGAGGTGGCTCAGCGCCTGATTGAAGTCGAAACACTATCCAAGGAAGACTTCGAAAACATCTTCCCCTCCCCCCTCCCGAAAGTGAGCGGCACCCCCACACCGATGTTAAATATGTAGGGCAGTCTCCTCTGTATAATCTTTTGTAGGGTAAGCTTTAGCTTGCCCCTATTTTTTTGACCATTTTTGTGGGGTGAACTTTAGTTAGCCCTTTTTTCTCGACTATCTTATGTGGATTAAGCTGCATACAGCTTTTATACTACATGGCATACCCTGCCAGTGAGTCAACTTGCCCGTTTTCACCATTTCTCCCTGACATTCTTTCCCTGAGACAAACTATCCTCGCCGGTTTACGCCTAACTGCGTTAGCTATTTTGCGCAGATATCTTGGCCCAGGTATCCCGTAGTGGAACGGTCATATTAAAGACGAGATGGTCGCTGGTCGAATCGGCATCCACGCAGAAAAATCCTTTTCGTTCGAACTGAAAACGATCTCCTGGGACAGCACCAGTCAATGCTGGTTCGACTTTGCAGTTGGTAATAGTTTTGAGAGATTCAGGGTTGAGGTAATCCAGAAAGCTCTGTCCCTCTTCAACCTTGCTGGGGTTAGAGACTGTGAACAGGCGGTCATAAATGCGTACCTCCGCGTCCAAAGCCGACTTGGCCGAAACCCAATGGATGGTCCCTTTGACTTTGCGCCCGTCGGGTGCATACCCACCCTGCGTCTCGGGGTCATAGGTGCATTGCACTTCGGTAATCACGCCTGTATTTTGATCCTTCGTAAATCCAACGCATTTTACAATGTAGCCGTAACGCAATCGCACCTCGCGCCCCGGTGCCAGCCGGAAATATTTGGGTGGTGGTTCAACTGCGAAATCGTCACGGTCGAAATAGAGCTCCCGCGAAAACGGTACCTTGCGTGTCCCGGCATTCGCATCTTCGGGATTGTTGACCGCTTCCAATTCCTCCACCTGGCCTTCCGGATAATTAATAATCACCATTTTCACTGGATCCAGCACCCCCATCACCCGCCGGACGGACAGATTCAGATTTTCACGCACCAGGTATTCAAGTAAGGCAATATCGATCAAGTTTTCTTTTTTTGCAACCCCAACCTGATCGATGAATTTACGTACTGCCGCCGCAGGGAAGCCTCGCCGGCGCATCCCGCTTAACGTGGGCATACGGGGATCATCCCAGCCGCGCACGTACTTACCCTCGACGAGCTGTTTTAAAAATCGTTTGCTAAGGATCGTATATGAGAGGTTTAATCGGGCAAATTCGATCTGGCGTGTATGAAAGATACCCAATTCTTCCAAGAACCAATCATAAAGTGGACGGTGATCCTCATAAGCCAGATCGCATAATGAATGGGTGACGCCTTCGATCGAATCCGATTGCCCATGAGCAAAATCGTACATTGGATAGATGCACCAGCGGTCGCCGGTGCGGTGGTGGTTGGCGTGGATGATGCGGTACATGACCGGGTCACGCAAATTGATATTGCTGGATGCCATATCGATCTTAGCTCTCAACACGCAAGCGCCATCTGGGAATTCCCCTTTGCGCATTCGCTCAAAAAGGTCGAGGTTTTCTGCGACACTGCGTTTGCGATAGGGACTCTCTTTTCCCGGCTCCGTCAATGTTCCCCGGTAATCGTGAATCTCTTCAGCCGAAAGGTTGTCGATGTAGGCTTTACCTTGCTGGATCAATTTAACCGCATATCCGTAGAGCGTCTCAAAATAATCTGAAGCATAATACTCACGATCACCCCAGTCGAAACCCAGCCAGTGAATATCCTCCTTGATGGCATCAACATATTCAACATCTTCTTTGACCGGATTGGTATCATCGAAACGCAGGTTCGTTTTACCGCCAAAAGTCTCCGCAGTACCAAAATCAATACAAATGGCTTTGGCATGGCCGATGTGCAGGTACCCATTCGGTTCCGGTGGGAAACGAGTTTGGACGTGGTCAAATCGTCCGGAGCGTAAATCATCGGCAACAGACTCGAGTAAAAAATTAGTGGTATCAGGTTGGGATTCGCTGGTCATATCTTCTCCCTATAATAAAAAATAAGCACCCTGTTGTCATGTGCAGGGTGCTCCCATCAAAAGGCTGAGGGCAAAGGATTCGAACCTCTATAGGCAGATCCAGAGTTTGCAGTCCTACCATTGGACGAGCCCCCACTACCTAACCGCCCTAATTCTATCATGTCCGTTTTTCCGTGTCCAGCCTTGAATCCTTTTGATTTGGCTGGTCAGGATTCTTAGAGATACCAGGGCTTCGGTTCAGCTTGCGGGTTACAACTTGCGACATAAGCAATGAGTTAGGGATAATCACCATTTGATCATCTTCAGTTGTGATCATCGTCGTTCGCAAATCAATAAAATCCACTCGCCCAGTAAAATTAGCATATGTGATCATATCGCCAACTTTGAAGGGATGCTCGATCAGCAAATAAATACCGGAGATAAAGTTCTTTGCCAGGTCTTGTGAAGCCAGGCTGAGTGCCAGGCCAAGCGTTCCGACGATCGCTGTAAGTGTGCCCACCTGTACTTGAAAAACACTTAATACCCACAAAATAGACAGGATCCAGATTACAATATACACCAGCCGGGATGTAAACATCCTGACTTGACTGTTGACCCGGATAAGAATTTTCAAAAGCAGTTTATGTACAAGAGTTGCAAAACCCCACCCGAAGGCCAGAATTAGGATTGCGCTGATCAAGCGTGGTAATAACTCCGAAGCTAATTGGCGCGGATGGATGGCAATCAGCGGAGCAAGTGGAGTAGACAACTCACTAGGGATCATAGAAGTTGGCTTTACCGTGGCCGCGACCGTGGTTGGCCCTGGTGTCAAAGTAGCAGCTGAAAGCAATAATGCAGTCAAAAACATCGCCGCTATCAAAAATGCAGGTGAAAATCGCCGTCCAAAATGCATCATCCGCTCATTGTAAGTTTTCATGCACAAACGACTGCAAACGTCCACTCCTCCGCTTGACGATGATCACCGTTACCTTAGCATTCTTGGCTATTCCGTCAGGAATGTTTCCAAAGACGAGCTTGCGGAACGGCGTTTCTCCCGATGCTCCAATGACAATTAAATCGCATTCTTCTGCAGATTGAGCCAGGATCGTTTCTTCTATGTCGGACCCTTCCACAATGATTTTTTCGAGATGGCCATAAAGGTTACCTTCCAAGGACGAATTAATTGCCTGCTGGGCACGTACTCGATCGCTTTCAGACGCTCCGACAGGAATGATATTCATAACTTTTAACCTTAACTGGCCCTTCGCCAGGTACACTTGCCATATTGACCGCCGTGTCGACTGCCAATCGGCTGTTTGGCCCGCCTGAGATAGGTACCAGGATATTTTTCAAAGGGCGGTACTTACGATAACGTACCACGGCAACATTGGTCGGTGGGTTTTCGACGATTGGATCGATAATTGAGCCGTACAATCGCCCTTCTGAATGGGTGTACCCTGGCCACCCCAGTAGGACCAGATCGGCCGCATTTTCGATGGCCGTCTTTTTGATCGCTTCGGCGATATCTCTTCCCAACCGGATGATGGTATGCACGGGTACGTCGTGCTCCTTAGCTTCGTCAATGATCGTCTCCAGATATGACCGGCCTTCTTTCAAGAACAAACGTCCCTCACCCAGGGTCAATTGTGACGGGACTTTGATGACATTCAAGGCCAGCACCTCTCCCTGGTTAGCCTGCGCAATAATGGTACCGATCCTGCCGAGTATGGTTGCCATTTCCTGGTCGACGACCGGAACGACAACAGAATAATCCCGACTGACCAAAACTTCTTCCATCAAAATCTCTTTGGGTTTTTCCATGGCTTCGATCTTGGAAAAAACAGCCTGATAGAGTACATATCCCACCAGAACCCAACCAATAGCAGTGAACCAGGCGATCTGGCTGTAAGTAAACAAATAGACCGCCAGGCTCAAATTGCACACGATGGCGATGATCGGGATTGCAGGAAACCAGGGAATGTGATAACCGCGGTCGAGATCTGGCCTTAAACGGCGGAGTCTAATTGCCGCAATGTTAACCAGGAGAAACAAGCACAAGAACATCACGTCTGCTGTTGCCGCTACACTCTCGATCGGTAATGACCAGGCGATCAACATCATCAGGCCACCGGAGAATATGACAGCCCAATAAGGTGTGTGTCGTTGAGCGTGGATATTGGCAAAAAATCCGGGGAGATTGTGGTCGCGTCCCATTGCAAATGACACCCGTGACGATGAATAGGTGGTTGCGTTGAGTGCCGACATGGTCGAAATCAACCCGCTGAACAATAAGATGATGCCGCCAATCCCGAATGGTAAAACCTGTTGGGCAACTTCGACGATCGCAATCTCTTTCTGTTCTCCCAAATATTGGTATGCAGCCATCCCTTCCGGAGCTTTAACCGCACCAATTGCAGTAACACTGACCAAGATATAAATGATAACTGCGATGAGGATCGAAAGAAAAATTGCTCTGGGAACATTGCGCTTGGGATTAACAACTTCTTCGCCTGATTGAGCGATGATTTCATAGCCTTCGAAGGCAATGAAAGTTAATCCCATCGCGACTAAAATCCCTAGAAAGCCGTTTGGCATGAACCCCGTTGTAAATCGGGCATGCCAGGCTTGCGTATTTAGCATCGCGATCACACCAAATATGGCAAAAATACAAAGGATGATGATCTTTGTTAAAGTAACAACATTTCCGACTTTACCTGTCTCAGATACACCTCGATAATTAATCGAGATAAAAATGACGATTATTGCCGTCATCATTATCAGCGTGAGCTGTTCAACGGTCAGGCCAAACATAGGCAAATTAAATGTAACCAACAATTGGGAAGCAAACCTCCCAAAAGCCAGGGCGTAAAGGCTGCCGGCGACGATATGGGCAAACCAATCCATCCATCCTGAAAGATAACCAACTGCCCCGCCGATCCCCTCTTTAACCCATAAATATCCTCCCCCGGCTTGCGAATAAGCCGAGCCCAACTCGGCATAAGACATTGCCGTAAATGTGGTCACGATGCCGTTCAAAATAAATGCGACCACCAGTGCGGGACCGGCCACGCCGGCTGCAATCCCCGTCAGTACGAATATCCCAGCTCCAATCATCCCGCCTACACCGATCATCGTGATCGTGAACAGGGATAGGTTCCTGCTTAGGGTGACGTTAACGCCGTTATTTGACTTTGCGCGATGACTATTCCACATTTTGATGCTCTATCCAATATAAAATGCGACCTGAAAAGCCGCATTAAACCTTGAGTGAATGCCCGACTTAGATAAAACCCTTGCAGCAACTACATTTCACACTTGTGAATTTGAAGAAAGCTGCCCTGCTCTGATGCATTAAAGCAGTAGGTTAATTTATTGGATGGTGGTATGGGGAGGATCGGGAATCCAAATCATGCGCAAGCAGTTCCCGTTTTTGATAAAAAGTGGCTCGTTTGTCAGTTGAGGCTGGGTCACAAGCTCATTATATACTATATTTTTTGATTAATTTGAATAGGCGGGTGAAGGTTCAAGATATAGTATTTCTTGATCGTCATCGTATGCCAGGATCTCTGCGTAGCGTCCCCAATCAACGATGATGTCGAGCTGGCGTTCTGTCTCTTCTGGCGGAAATTCTAACTCGAGCGCAGTTTTCAAAAATTCCCATTTGATCTGATGCTTATCGCTCTTTTGCAGTAGTGAAATTAACCATCGATATAATGGAACCCGCCGGATGCGCGTGGCGAAGATTTCCTTACGGGCAAGGATGCTTGCTTCAGCGAAGGTTTCTCCCAGAGAAGTCAGGTTAATGTCCCCTTTTTCGATCCGGGCAAAACCTAACAGTTCGGCTGCTTCAGTCAGCAGTAATAAATGGTCAGAATCCAACCCAATATCTTCGACCAGCCGGTAGATATCTGCCTGGTTTTCCGGAAGCTCATCCAGGTGTTCGAGCAGCCCAGACAGATCGTTTATGCGGATATCAGGCAGCGAGCGGGTGCGTCCCGGCTCTCCTGGTGCCGTTCCCAGCTCCTCCGCTTCAGTCAGCGTCTGCCCTGCTAAAATAGAATAGACCTGGTCGACAACAGATTGGAACTGGGGCGATTTGCGCTGCCGCGGATGTTGTAAAGTAATCGGCAAGACCGAAACCACGTGGCCTGGATCTTTATCCATGACAACAATCCGATCCGCCATAAATACGGCTTCATCGATATTGTGACTCACCATGAGGATTGTCTTGGTAGGGATATTTCCATTGGTCCAAAGCTCCAACAGTTCGCCCCTCAGTGCTTCTGCACTGAGCACGTCGAGGGCTGAGAAAGGCTCATCCAGGCAAAGCAGTTCCGGTTCGACTGCCATTGCCCTGGCAAACCCCACTTTTTGGCGCATTCCACCCGAAAGTTCGCGTGGATAGGCATTCTCGAATCCATCCAGTCCAACCCGGTCAAGCAGATCCAACGCCCGGCTATGGCTGATCGATTTGGGGATCTCCTGCACCTTCAGTGCCAATTCAACGTTTTCAAAAACAGTCAGCCATGGGAAAAGCGCAAATGTTTGGAAGACAATTGTGGCGTGTGGGTTGACTCCGTGCAAAATTTCTCCACGGTAACGTATATACCCTTCAGAAGGCTTTTGTAAGCCGGTGATGATGCGCAGTAAAGTGCTTTTACCGCAGCCAGAGGGTCCAAGCAGAGCAATGAATTCATTTTCATATAGGGTCAGGTTAACGTCCTGGACAGCGGTAAAACGGCCGTCGCCGCTGCCATACTTCTGTTGGATATGTTCGATCTTTACGAGCGGAGCTGGTTCACTCATGGTTTACTCCATCTTGAAGCGATCTTCTGCTTCCTGATAAAAACGCCGCCATACCAGGCGGTTGATCAAAACGACAACCAGGATCATCCCCATGGTAGCAGCCAATAAAAGTGCATAGTTGCCTGCCGCTGTCGATTGGGCGATTAATGAGCCGATCCCGATTGTTTGGAAGACTTTTCCATTAAAACTGACATATTCCGAAACAATACTGGCGTTCCATGCCCCACCGGTAGCAGTTATCGCTCCGGTGATGATATAGGGAAACAAAGCCGGCAGCACCAGAATTCGCCAGCGCCGCAATCCTGATAAATGCATCAGGGTTGCAGTAGATTTTAAATCTTTGGGAATGGCGCTGGCTCCGGCAATGATGTTGAAGAGCAGGTACCATTGGGTGCCCATCAACATCAATAACACCGCGGCCAGGTTTAGCCCGCCGGGTAAACCTAATAATGCCAATAAAAAGATCGGGAAAAGAGCTGTCGCCGGGACTGATGCCGTGATCTGCACCAGTGGCTGCAGCACAGCTGCCCATTTAGGGTTGGTCCCAATCGCTACCCCAACCGGGATCGTCCATGCCAGAGCAATGACCAGGGCTATCAGGACTCGTAACAAGGTTGCACCGACACCCAGCCCCACCTGACCCCATTCAGACCAGGTCACTGTGCTCAACAATCGCATAGTTTGGATCGCGCCGTATGCAATAATCGCCAGCACCGCCAGGCTAATTACGATTGTGACCAGCGATAAACGCTTTTTCTCACCGGTCTCTATTTCACGGTCGGGGAAATTCCGGATAAACCAACGATTTATCCAGGCAGTGATGGGATCGACAATGTGCCTGCCTATCCAGGTAATGGCTCTTGAACTTCGCAGCAGGTCGTAAAACCAGGATACCGGTGGGTTGTCGTTCTCGACCATCTCAACCTTAAAACGATCGGACCAGGCCAGCAGAGGCCTCCAGATTAATTGATCGAGCAGTACGATAGTCAAAATTAATACTCCCAGACCCCAGGCGATTGCCGAGAAATTTCCGGCATTAGCTGCTTCGCTCAGGTAAGCTCCCAGGCCTGGCAGGCGGAAATCACGCTGGCCCACGGTAAAAATTTCAGCAGCCATCAGAAAGAACCATCCTCCTGCCCAACTCATCATGCTGTTCCACACCAGACTGATAGCCGCAAAGGGCAGCTCCATCGTGTGGAAGCGAAACCAGGAATTGAGACGAAAAATCGAGCTGGCTTCTCGTAATTCCTTTGGAATAGTGGTCAAGGATTGGTACCAACCGAAGGTCAAATTCCAGGCCTGGCTGGTAAAAATCAACAAAATCGATGCCAGTTCGGCTGCGATTCCCTCTGGAAAGATAGCGCTCAACGAAAGCAGGATAATCGGCAGGAAAGATAGGATCGGGACGCTCTGCAGAACGTCTAGCAGCGGGATTAAGATTTGCTCAGCTCTATGGTTATACGCAGCCCATCGGCCGTAGACGAGCGCAAACACCAGCGACAGCAAATAAGCGGCTAACATCCGCCCCATGGATAGGACGGTATACCAGGGCAATGCAGATGGCGCTAATGAAATCTGCGGACCATTGATGATTTCAGGCGCGTTTAAAGCCAGACGGGCGCCCAGATACAGCAGCCCGCCGATCCCAGCCAGGACAATAAAATCGCCCCAGGTGAAAAGAGGCCGGTGGCTTCTCTCGGTGTTAAATATTCGCTCGAACATCGCACCTAATCATACAACAACTTGTTTAATTTTTACGAAGAGTACTATTTAGTCTGGTAAACCGGTCATCCCGAGTTAGCATTATTCAGGTAAAATATGGACAATTGAGGGTAAGATGAAAATACTATTATTTGGCAAAGTTGGTCAACTCGGATGGGAGCTGCGGCGCAGCCTATCGACCCTGGGAGAAGTAACCTGTATTGACTTTCCGGAGGTGGACTTTACAAAGCCAGAAATCCTTAAAGCCAATCGTCAACGACAACAATCCCGACCTCATCGTCAATGCCGCCGCTTATACCGCGGTAGATCGAGCCGAAGGACAGCCTGAGATCGCGCGGTTGGTCAATGCCACTACCCCTGGTGTTTTAGCCGAGATTGCTCGGAAAAGGAATATCCCCTTCATTCATTACTCAACGGATTACGTTTTCGATGGGCACAAAGGATCTGTTTACGACGAAAATGATAAGCCTATACCGTTGAATATCTACGGACAGACCAAGCTCGACGGGGAGAAGGCTATTCAACAGGTAGGTGGAATCTATCTGGTTTTACGCACCAGTTGGGTTTACAGCTTACGCCAGGGAGGCTTTGTTGTTAAAGTGCTGGAATCGGCCCGCCAAAAACCGGTGATGCAGGTCGTAACCGACCAGGTTGGTAGCCCCACCTGGGCTCGCGCCCTGGCTGAGGTGACGTCGCAAATCATTGCAGCCGGTCGTGGCAATTTACCGGATTGGATAGACGAGCATAAGGGTCTTTACCATGCCGCCGGAGAGGGTGCCGCCAGCCGCCTTGATTGGGCGATTGAAATCATCAAGAATGATCCCCAAAAATCCGAACAAATCGTCCGTGATATAAAACCTGCCCTTACCGTCGATTTTCCAACACTGGCACAACGTCCGCTCTTCTCTGCCCTGGATTGCGGCAAATTCAAACAAACATTCCACTTCACCCTCCCCACCTGGCAATCCTCCCTCGAGCTAGCCCTCCAGCCCTGATTTTCCCTCTCCCAATTGGAGAGGGTAGAATGGGGGCTTCCACTTCATCAAGCATCACGGCGGAAGGCAAAGAAAATGGCCTTCTAACCCTCCCCCAATGTGAGAGGGTTAGATAAGAGTTTCTACTTCAGTTAATGGCTCGATCGAATGCTATAAAAGTTGTTTGCTAAGTCTCTTCTTGTGAGATAAGGTCAAGGTGGGGAAACGGATACTTCCATCGATATGTCCCTGATCCTTTCTCAACCGGCTCTGATTCCTTCCCGGGTAAGATAATCTCAGCCGTAGTATTCGCCGGGACCTTCACCTCTACCTCAATCTGACCGTCATTTATCGCCCACGAAGTTGCTGCCATTCCATATGGCGTTTTGTGCTGCGCCCGGGCATTGGTTAGCCCACCGCCGATGACCGGCTTGAATTTCAAACGCCGGTATCCGGGAGCAGCCGGTGCTAACCCTGCCACAGTCCGATGCAGCCAATCTGCTACAGCACCGAGCGCATAATGGTTGAATGACGTCATTTCACCCGGGTTTACCGTCCCATCCGGAAGCAAGCTGTCCCACCGCTCCCAGATCGTCGTAGCCCCCATAGTAACAGGATAGAGCCAGGACGGGCACTCTTCCTGGGTTAACAATCTGAAGGCGGTATCATACTCACCGACACCGGCTAAAGCATCACATATCAGCGGTGTACCGACAAAGCCAGTAGTGATCCGGTATTTATTCTCCTTCACCAGTTCAACCAGGCGCTGACCAGCATGTTGGCGTTGGGTCTCGCCTGGGAGCAACATAAACTGCAGTGCCAGCGCATATGCGGTGGCTGAATCACTGAGAACACGACCTTTTGGTGTGACATATTCTGAATTGAATGCTGCTCTTACCTGGTTGGCAAGACCGAGGTAAATTTTTGCGTCCTCATTTTTCCTGAGTAGCTCAGCAGCCCTCCCGAGTAAATGAGCAGAGTGGGCAAAGTATGCGGTGGCGACGATAAAACCGGGGGTGCGAGCCGCGCCCGGATCATCAGGGGGAGCGGCCGGGTCTACCCAATCGCCAAACTGGAATCCCGTATCCCATAAATAGCTCTCACCTGCTGTTCGTTTGATCAAATTGACCCAGGCGCACATGCTGTCGTATTGGTCGGCCAGAATCTTCTTGTCGCCAAAACGTTGGTAAAGCACCCAAGGAATGATCACAGCCGCATCACCCCAGGCCGCCGCTGGTTGGTTGTTGTTTGCCCAGGCATCCGGGATAACCCAGGGCACAAAACCCGATTCCGATTGGTCTGCGGCTAGATTGGCCAGCCATGATGTTAGAAATCCAGAGCAATCGTATATAAAAGAAGCAGTCGGTGAAAACACCTCGATATCGCCGGTCCAACCCATGCGTTCGTCGCGCTGGGGACAATCCGTTGGCACGCTGAGCGTATTGCCGCGCATACTCCAGACGGCATTTTCATGCAACCGGTTGATCAGAGGGTGAGAGCATTCAAACCAGCCTGTACGTTCCATATCTGAATGGCAAACAACTGCCTGGACGTCGCTTTTGCTCAGCTCGCCAGGCCATCCTGTGACCTCTGCGTAGCGGAACCCGTGGAATGTAAAATAGGGTTCCCAAGTTTCGCTCTTGCCACCCTTTAAGATATACCTGTCGGTTACTTTAGCCGAACGCAGTGTGCGTAGGCACAATTCGCCATCTTGAAGAACTTCAGCGTGGCGCAGGGTGATCGTTTGGCCGGCGTCTCCGTGGACGGTGAACCGCAGCCTGCCAACAAGGTTCTGGCCAAAATCTAGGATTGTTTGGCCCGAAGGCGAGGTCTGAATATTCACCGGTTCGACGGTTTCGATCCTCCGTACTGGCGGACCGGGTGGAGCTATCAGGTTGACCTGGTCTTCTGTCAGGGGATTTTTCTCGAGGATGCGAACTTTTAGCCAATCCTGATCGTTGTAACCGGACTGAGACCAACCAGGACGTTCCAGGCGCGCATCGTAGGTTTCGCCGTCATAAATATCGCTAGCCAGGACCGGTCCTTGCACAGCCCGCCAGGACTCATCACTGGCAATGATGTCAATTGACCCATCTTCATATTGGACCTCAAGCTGGACCAGGGCTGCCAGCCGGTTTTCGAAAAGGTTGTACCATTTACTGCTGCGGGCCAGGCGGCTTCGGTACCAGCCATCTCCAAGCATGATCCCCAGGGCATTCCGCCCCTTGCTTATCATTTTGGTCACATCATAGGTCTGGTAATAGAGGATGCTGTCGTAGCTTGTCCATCCCGGTGCCATAATTTGATCGCCAACAACGGTGCTGTTAATGCGAGCCTCATACAAGCCTAAGGCGGTGATGTATAACCGTGCCTTGATCGGATTGGACGGAAGGTCAAAATCCTTACGCAGTAACGCTCCAGGTTTAGCAGAAATGCTATCTTCCTCCCAATCTGGGGTGATAAATCGGGCGGTCCATTCATCCTTAGCCAGCAAACCAGCTTCGACTGAGGTTGGGTCGCTCCAATTTGATTCGTCGCCATAACTTCCCCATACTTTGACCCGTAAACTTACTTGAGAGCGAGACGAAAGTGGCTCGAATGGCCAGGGAAGAAGCACCGACTCACTCGATTCGACCCTCCCGGTCTGTCCAAGTAAATGGCCCACAGGATCGTAAACCTCAATAGCAAATGCTACCTGGCTCCAATTTTCCTTCTGTGTTTCGATTGTCCAGGAAATGCGGGGGCGTGCGGTTCCAATGCCAAGTGTTTCGCGATAATGTTCGAGGGTGATTGCAGAAACAGATAATAATGGACGATCATTCGGTATCGATATATTCAACATTCAATACTCCTCTGGTGTTTGCGTGAAGGAAGATTTTCGAGCTTATTCTCTATTCCAAACGCCTTGTTTTCGGATCTCAAGATTTTACTTTCGAAAACCTTTTTCATAAACATCAAAAGTGGCCTGGTTGATTTGCTCGTCTGTATAGTTTTCGATCACTAACTTACGTCCGGCGTTCCCCATTCTTCGACGCAGAATGGGGTTTAGGACCAACTGCTCTAGAGCTGCTGCCAGGGCTGGTGGATCGTTGACCGGAACCAACAGCCCATTTTCGCCTTCGTGGACGAATGGGCGGCAGCCGGGAATATCAGTGGCTACCAATGGTCGTCCACAGGATGCTGCCTCGAGCAGGCCGGTTGCTGATCCCTCATGTTTTGATGGCAGCGTAACGATATGGCATTTTGCGAATACTTCCCTCATATCGGCTTGCCATCCCCACCATTCAACCACACCTTCAGCTACCCATTGGTCAATTACTGCCTGAGGTATGGTAGACGGGTTTCCCGGGTCAGTTTCGCCAACCAAAGCTACGCGTACTTTCGTTCTTTGTTTTAATATTCGGGCAGCTTCTACCAGTACCCCCACCCCCTTATCCCACAACATCCGGGATGGCAGGACTATAACTGGGGTACCTTCGGGTTCAGGCGAAGGTATAAAATAGCTCACCTCAATCCCCACACTTTCGATGAGATGGCTTCTTTCAGGAGTAGAAAAATGGTTCTGGATGAAGTAAGCTTGATTGAATTCATTCTCGAAAATTGCTTCACATTGGGTCCATCCCAACGCCATTCTGTACAAGGTGCGGGCAATTGGCTTTACCAGGTTCGCCTTGGCCTCCTTTCCTTCGAAGATATATCCAAGGCCAGTGATTGAATTCACCACAGTTGGAATACCTGCCAATTTTGCGGCCAAACTACCGTAGAGCACCGGTTTGACCGTGAAGTGATGGACCAGATCCGGTTTTTCTGTGCGATAGATAGCTGCCAGTTGCCAGAAGGCATAACCTTCGAGCCATGGAGCAACCGTCGACCGCCCCACCCGCCAATTTAACCAGCGGAAACCGCTCGCCTCCAACGCTGGTGCGAACCGGCCTTGGGGTGAAACCATGACCACTTCGGCACCTTTGATTTGCAAGAACCGCGCTAAAGAAAGCCGGAAGTTGTAAAGATACCAGTCCGTGTTTGCAACCAGGAGCAATTTCTTACCTTTTATGATCTGTAGGCTCATTTTGTGCTCCCCCCAAAATACCTAATTTGTACACTTGCCCGACCATATAGACAAATAACCCACCATATCAGATTTGGCGGTATAAATTGAGAAGCCGTTCTTGCATAATTCGCCAACTATATCTATTCTCATAGGCCATTCGGCCGTTCTTCCCCAATCGAGCCCTGAGTTCATGATCAGAAGCCAACTTTTTTAGAGCAGTCTCTAATTCTGGTATATTACCATATTCGACCACGATTCCACAATTTGCATTGGTAATAATCTCGTCCATATTTGTCGAACGTGCAACGAGGATGGGGCGTCCTAGCATCATTGCTTCGAAAACTTTATTGGGACTTGCATATCGATGATTGGGAATTCGAGGGTCGTAAGTCGCAAATAAGGCGTCGCTGGCGTAGCTAAGTTGTAATGCTTGATCGTAAGGAATCCTGCCATGCCAGATAATATTTGGCATATTTTCGATCCTTTTGATGATAGCATTTTCGTCACCTCCAAACCCGGCCAGGTCGAGCAACCAATCTGCGTGCCGTGTAAGAACGTCCAAAATTTCAAATAATCCCCGCTCGACTTGGAGAAGGCCGGTGTAGGCGAGGTGCAAATTAACTTCGCAGTCTTCTACAAAGGTTGGTGTCCCCGTAAAATCATGAATTTCCTCCGGGCTGTTATAGATCACCTCCAAATATTTTGGCTGAGTCCCAGAAATTTGGCCACGGCGGCAATCATCAACGATAATCACTGCATCCGCGTGGTTGATTGCCCAACAGTCAACGATCCGGATCATTCTCTTGATCAACCCAGGGGTCTTCCGCAGGTGGTCTGCGTAAAAATCGAAGATATCGTACACCACCTTTTTTTGCCATAGCAGTTTACATAACAATGCCGGTAAGATCGTATCGAAATCACAAGCGTGGATGAACTTTAAGGATTTATGGTTGCGGGTTAACCAGCTAAATAATCCAATTTGCCAGCGGAGCAGCTGTGGTAAATTACCCAGCCCCCTTCCAAATCCCGCTTTGATCGGCAGCCTTTTGATTTGAAAACCCAAAGATTTTTCTTCTTCGGAAAACAAACCCGTCCGGTCCCAACCAAGGACGCAAACCGCATAACTATCGGAAATCAGTGTTTTAGCGATCTTTTCGACCCGTGGGTCAGGTGCGATGGGGTTGGATCGAAGAATCAGGATAGAGTTAGTCATGGGGTCCCATCAAATCAAGGATTTTTTTTACCCGGTCTTCCCAGCAATTCTGTGAGATAAATTCATCGATTACTTTTTCATCAATTGTTTCATCAGCGGCTTTCGTGATATTAGCGATGAAATGATCTTGTCCTTTAGATGGAAAAACATAAGGAATGTTATACAGGAGGGGCAGATCTGGCACCACTACTAAAACATGCATGGCCAAATACTCGTAGAGTTTTAGAGGGCTTGTCGAGTAAGTGACATCATTTTCTTTCCAAGGAATAATTGCAACGTTCGTATTGGCTAAATATGCCGGCAGCAATACTTGGGGTTTAACCCTAAGAAAAATAGATTCGGATATGGTTCAGGACATTGTCCACGATAATCACCAATGATCATCACTGCAGCTTTAGGAAATGATTTAGCTATATAGGTCAATAGCTCCCAATCAAACCACTCTCCCCATAAGGCACCAATATATGTGATGATGAACTCAGAATCAGGCAAATCATTTGGTTTGACAAAATCATGGTGAATATTGAACAGCCTAAGATTTACTGCATTGGGCAGAATATGAACGGGACGTTTGCTACGGGTCTCAAGATCAGTGGCCAGGTTGTTAGCTGTTGCAATTAATACATCTGAAAGCGAAATCACCTGATTTTCTATGTTTCTACTATACCAGGTAGATCCAAGTTGGCTATCCCATTTATCAAGCAAATCATAACCTATCCTTCCATTTTTCGCTTTCAACTGATGGATCAATGGTAAGAAATCGCTCAACCCAAATTCGATCAGAGCGCCAATTGGTTTTATTGAGATGATTTCATGGTATTTTTTCTCGAAATGCTTCCAGGTAAATTTATTTAATGAGTAAACAAGCAAGTTTGGATGGCTAATTTTTAATCCCAAATCAATGCTTTCAAAGGAGTCATACATATGGATATATACAACACAATAATTTTGCCGTAGCAATTCTAAAGCGATTTGTGCCCCGCGCGATCCACCACCTGTATCTTGCAGCGGGACCCCAGCCAGGATGAAAAAAATTCCTTCCGTTTCTTTAAGTCGTTTTATATCGATAGGTTTCCGATTTCCAGCTCCTTTGAGGTAACCTGAAACCTTAGCAAAATGTGCAAAACCTTCGGTAATAAATTCAGATGGTGAACCTAATTTATCAGGTAACATAATGGTTACGGTCAAAATGATCAGGAAAGTAAATGCTAATGGAAACAGATAAATAAATATTGAATGCGATAAAACCGCCAGGATGAGCAAGCTAATGTCGATAACAAATATAACCATGGCTTGTATAAGTAATTTAAGCGAGTACCAATAAGTATTTCCGTGCAACCCAGATTCCCCATCGCCTATTGACCAGTAATGGATTTTCTTCCAATAATTTCGAATGCCAACAGGCGCCTCCCAGTGAACGACTGCATCTGGAACAAAAGCTCTTTTATCACAAAATTTTCGAATTTCCAGTGCAAAATAGGTATCTTCTCCGGTTAAAGGTCAACCATTCAGGATAACCTCCAACCTTTTCCCATAGATTTTTAGTAAATGCAAAGGAACGTGATGAAGGAATGAAACTGGATGGGTGAACCTGGTCGATTCTTGGCCAGGCTCGTCTAAATACAGTTTTCCCGAACGAATCTTCAGCTATATACCATCCTCCACTTGCTTGAATATGTTCAGCCTGCTCAAATGGTGAAATTAATTTCTCCAGCCATTCTTTTTCTGGTCGACAACCAAAATCGGTTACTGCGATGATAGGGTGAACTGCCTTTGAGATTGCTAAGTTACGGCCTTGAGCTATATTCAAATTGGGGACACAGAAGATCTTGACGGTTATAGGACTTTTTGACACTAGTTTTTTGAGTAGATCAAGAGTCCCATCCGTTGAACCGGCATCCACAATGATCAGCTCATCGGGTAAACGCGTCTGTATAAAGATACTTTCGAGCCATAAGCGGATGTTCCCACTTTCATTCTTCTCAGTGGCAATTAAAGAGACTTTCTTGTGCTCATAAACGCTACCAAAGCTGGACCGATATGGATAATCTGCAAATGATTGATTATTACTTGTATATAAAATAGTTTGACTAAAATCTTCAACGTGATACCGATCAATGAAGATCTCAGGAGTCTTTAAAATTCTGCCAGATGCCCTCCTGGTAATCCGATAAATGTCAACCAGGTTGACGGCTAATAAAACAAGGACTTTAAATAATTTATATTGCAAGCGAGCCTTTGATACATCTTCATATCGTATAGAACGGGCTCGTTGAAGTAATAAAGCAATAAAATTGGTCATCTTACCACGTTGTTGCTCTCTTTTTCCAGGGGCTTCCTGAACCATGTGCTCAAATTTCCTGAATTTTCGAATTTTACTCCGCAAAATATCTATCTAAAATTGGCACCAGGAGATTCTCAACTCCAACTTGTTTTTTCTAATGCTAAATAGGTGATAATCGCCATCACCTGATATGGTGTTTTGTTGCATGTTGTTATATTGACTTGTTGGAGGACCTGCCTCACAGAATGATCAAGTGTAAAATTATAAAGAACCAGGATCACTGATGATTCTATCATCAGTTCCCCATGATATAATTTTTCTCATCCAGATTCAGAACTTGAAAAAAATCAACGTAAACGTCCGAATAAAACCAGTATATAGAAGGTGCATTCGATATGGCCTGGTCAATTAGGTCTTATTTCCACACCCAAAGATTCGTCTTTTGGGGCTCACTTACGATTGTTATTATCACTCGGTTAATAATCTATCTTTGGCTAAATTACCATGGATATTTTTATGGTATTCCATGGGATTCATTTTCACGCACTCTACTATCGTTTGATTGGGCGCAAAACCCTTATTTTGCTCCATCCGATGGCTACTGGTTACCTCTACAGTTCTGGGTAGTTGGAAGTGTATACGTTCTTACCCATCATTGGGATCCCACTTCGAATATCATGGTCCCTGTTTTTGTAAATAATTTATTTTTCATTGGATCTCTACTAATTATCTATAAATTTTGTTCAAAAATTACCGGAAAAGTATCTATATCGTTTATAGCATGCTTAATTGCCAGTTTTTTCGCTGGAGATATCTTCGTCACATATACCGCACTCAGCGAACCAATCTTAATTTTTTTGATTTTACTTGCTTGTTACCAATTTTATACCTTGTTTACTGGTGGTCTACAAAAATCAAGAGCATTGCCTCTATTTTTGAGCATTACTGGATTATTTGCATCTGCCACCCATTACATCGGTTGGTTTCTGTCCCTTTTTATTGTTCTCAGCCTGGTTCCCCATTTACTAAAATCAATACAAAAAAGAGATATTTCTCAAATTTTTTATTTGATTTTCTGCATCATTATCTGTGTCATCATGCCTTTTTTGTGGTTATTGAATAATTACCTGACCTGGGGAAACCCTCTCCACCCTATTCAATTTGCCAAACAGATGCAAGCGGGGTACATTGGACAATTATCTTTTATTGCACGTTTCCTGGTAACACCTGAAGTAATTTTAAAACAGTTTTACCCCCTGATCATTCCTGGCGTTTTCGCATTTGTTTTGGTAGCCATTAAGAAGCCTAAAATCCTCATATTCATGGTCCCAGCGATATTCGTTTTATCGTTGATATGGTTATCCACCTGGTTTGCATTAAAGTGCTCCATATCAAGAACCTAGATATCTGGTTTTTATTTGTTGGGCTGTAATACCGATAATCGCTATTGCATTCGATTATTTGTTTAAAGTCAATAAACTTTGGCTGACCTCTCTTCTTATTTTATTGTTTATTATTATGGGTCTGTTAAATATCCGTCAAATATCGTCATTTAGGAATTCTTTCAATAATGATGTAAAAACCGTTGCTTACCTTTCAAAAGACTGGTTTAATGCCCATCCAGATTCCGGACAAGTCTTCATAATCCAGGATTCTTTTGCGGAAACTGGCGTAATTCCGGTGATATCCGGATACCCCAACCGGGTCAGCGTTTTAAATGCCGGGGAAATTGCATCAGCTTATCCAAATCCCGCAAGTTTTTTCCTCCAAAAATCGAAGATTTGGATGTGTATCACCAAAGATAAAACCTTAGCTGCGGATGCTAGATATGAAGGCTTAAAAGTAGAAAAGATTGGTGCCTACTTTATGATTCAACCCTGAGGTTGCCGAAACACCTATGGTGTGAACTGTTTGGAAGCCAGGGTTTCTGGCGATAAATATATGAAAGTGCTGTTTACAACACCCACGCGATATCCGTCATATTTTGTGCCATTTGACTGATAAAAAGGCCAGTCGCAGCTTTGATTAAGGGCTTTATTGTAATAAATGATTCCAATGACGCCCGCCTGGTTTGCCAGATAGTTATATGAATCGATCAGCCAGCTATTTTTTGATTGTTGATTAATCCCTGATTGATCATACGCTGTCGTTGCAGTCTGGGCAATAATGATTGGTTTTGAAGGCGCCATTATCCTGCTCCGCTGGATATAAGGCCCAAAAACAACATCAGGTCCGTCCCATTCTTTCCATGTGGCGCTCGGACAATATCCAGAATTATATCCGCTGAAAGCGATGACTTCGACTGAGGAATCACCAGGGTAATAATCCTCAAATGGCGGATCAGAAGGATCACTCCACCCATTTGGAGCAAATACCCATCGCACAGCCGGTCCGGCGCCTACCTGGTTGAAGATATTTTGAATCCGGGCAAAAGCAGTCTTAAAGTCGCTGGGACTTCCAAAATAACTAACCCAATCACCGTTCATTTCCTGTAAGGGTGCCACAAATGCTCTTCTGTTTTCGTCCTTCGCCAGGCCCTGGTCTCTCCATGTTTTGAATGCCAGCGCCATATTTCTGATCCAATCATCCAATCCTCCAGAATTTATGGTCATCAAGGTTTTGCCTGTATTCAAATTGACAAAAGGTGTATAGCCCGATTCCCATATCAAACCTAAAGGAACCGGGATGTTATAATCGGGGTATTGATCCTCGATCGCTATAAATGTACCTACAAGTGACAATCGTTTTCCTGACCATGTATCAATAGCTTTCACCTCATCATCGATCGTCGATTGTTTCCCTAGATATCCATCAGTATAAGTTCCCAGTATTACTTTTCGTGGGACTGGTACGACGATTAATGGTAAAAAAACATGGCTCGTTCTGGTTCCTGATGGGGAAGATCCTGATTGGGCATTTACAACTCCGATAGGCTTAATTATTGGATTCACAAGAAATGTGAACACCATTACGGAAGTAATAACAATCTTCGCTGCGGATTTAAGTGGTAATTGCTTAATATTATCGAACACCTGAAAACTTTTATGATTTTTATTCATAGGAAAACCATTCCTTTTGCCTTCATCTCATCGATGCATGAGGAATACTTGCAAGATTTTAGTTTTATTTTACAGTACACGAGCCGGAAATTTTATTTGCAAATTTGTAAGCCACTTAATTACTTAAATCGATAAGCTGTAAGCAGTCAAAATTATACCCGAATGATCTTCTCCCGATGATTTTTCTATCCCGCCCAAATCATGGTAAAATCCTTTCCGTGGTTGAAAATACACCATTCCATAAATCTTCAACAATATACGATAGCGCCGACCACCTTCCCTTCGCCCTTGAAGAGTTTCGTGAAGTTTTACGCTATCGTAACCTGATCTTCCAGTTGGTGAGGCGGGATATTGTAGCACGTTACAAGAGGTCGGTTTTCGGTATAGCCTGGACGATGCTTAATCCGTTGGGGATGACCATCGTGATGGCTATCGTTTATTCACAGCTCTTTCACAGCGTGCAGGGCTATGCAGCTTATGTTTTGAGCGGCCTTATCGTCTGGAATTTTTATTCTCAGGCGACCACAGCCGCTATTTCCAGCCTGGTTTGGGGAGGGGATTTCTTCCGCCAGATCTATGTCCCCAGGTCAGCCTTTGCTATTTCAGCCATTGGCACCGGCCTGGTTAACATGGTTCTATCTCTTGTTCCACTATTTATTGTAATGATTTTTGTTGGGACCCCAATCCAGCCTACGCTAATCCTCGTGCCGATACCCATTTTTGCATTGACCTGCTTCGCATTGGGAATGGGTTTGATCATCTCGTGTATTGCCATCTATTTCCCTGATATTGTCGAGATGTACCAGATACTCCTGATGGCCTGGATGTTCCTCACACCAATCATTTATCCTCAGGATATTCTCCCTGCTTGGATAAATTCACTGATGAAATTTAATCCAATGTATTGGCTGGTCAATTTATTCCGTATCCCAGTCTACAACGGCAGATTGCCAGCAGCGGTCGAGTTGATTCCAACCCTTGTTATCGGTATTGTCACCCTTTTGATCGGATGGTGGATCTTTGCCCGGAGATCGAATGAGTTTGCCTACCGCACTTAAATCACCAAACGCCCAAGAAATAAAATTAACCTATAATGGCCTTGCGGCTATTACCCTTCAAAATGTGACGGTTCGTTATAAGGTGGCGAAAGAACAGGTTCGCACATTTAAAGAATACGCCATCCGCCGCATCCAGGGCCGGATCCAGCATGATGAATTCCTAGCTTTGAAGGATGTCAATCTCACCGTCGAAAAAGGTGAAGTCTTTGGTCTGATAGGGGCCAATGGCGCCGGCAAGACCACCCTTTTGCGATTGGTTGCCCGAGTCATGCGCCCTACTCAAGGACGGGTACAGGTCATTGGCGGCGTCGCCCCCTTGCTGGCAATGGGTGCAGGGTTCCACAATGAGCTCACCGGACGTGAAAATGTCTATCTCAATGGCGCTATTCTCGGCTTTACGCGGCAGCAAATGGATGAAAAGTTCCCGCGCATTGTCGATTTTGCCGAGATTTGGGATTTCATCGACGCACCTCTACGTACATATTCCTCAGGTATGATGGCCCGTTTGGGGTTTGCCGTTGCTACCGACAGCATGCCTGATATCCTTATTGTCGACGAAATCCTTTCCGTCGGAGACTCTGCTTTCCAAGAAAAAAGTTTGGCACGCATACGATCATTTCAAGAAAATGGGGCCACAACATTGTTAGTCACTCATGGAATGGAGATGGTTAAAAAGATGTGCACGCGCGTCGCCTGGCTGGATGGTGGTGAAATCCGGCAGATTGGAAAACCAGGAGAGGTCGTTAATGCCTACCACAAACCCTCCTGACGACTTTTCTGGTGATTCGCTGCTGTCCCCTAAAGAATTAACCGAAATTTTACAGAAAGTCGATGACGACATTCGCCGTAGAAATGAGCTTGTTGAAGGAGGATCATTCTCTCCTGAAGAATCCTTCCTGAACCCTCCACCTGCACTAATTCTCCCGGATCTCATTGCAAGAATTAATGAAAATCAGGATTACCATGCACCACTCTACAATTCGCAGGGTTGGAGCATAGCCAGTATAGTAAAGAAAATCCTGAATATTCCGATCAAAATTTTTGCCCGTAAACAACAGTATTATAATCAAGAAATACTGGAAATGCTCCTTGAGATAAACAAGAATGTAAAAGAATTTTCCAGGTGCATCGAATATAACCGCCAGCTTTATTCAGCAATTATCGAGCTTTCTCAGAAAATTGATAAAGACGCTATCTCAAATAAACTCTCCACTGGCGAATAAATCTTCCGGATGGCAGGATGAATGTTTGTTTGTTAAGCTCCACCTACCCACCTGCAAATACAGAAGGTATCCCCCGCCAACGCCAGGCGTTAGCAGCCGCCCTGGCACGCCAGGGACATAATGTCCATGTTATTACCTGCGGACAGGCCGGTAAGGTTCGTTATGAAAATAATCTGACGATCCATGAGGTCGAACTCTCAGCAGCGCTTTCCTCCTATTCATCGCGCCATCCACAAATTGATAAAACTATCGCCCTGAGCCAGGCGCTTTATGAAGGACTGGCGTTGGCAGAAGCAGATTGTTTGTTTGATGTGGTTGATGCCCCACTATGGTCAGCTCAAGGGTTTGTTCCTATTAATTATGCCAACAGTCCTGTTGTCATCTGGCTGCAAACCACGCTTGCACAGATACTCCATTTAAACAATCAAGCGACAGGTCCCTATGAGAAATCGTTGCTGGCCCTCGATAAATATTGCCTCGACCATGCTTCAGGAATATTAGCCGATTTACATTCAATACTGGCTGAGGCGCAAAGAAATTATGGATTTCCCGGGATCATTCCAACCGGAGTAGCTCACCTGGGGCTCCCAACAATATTCAAATTGGCCGCTGCTAACCATAACCCCGCTACAACCGAAGCGTTAATTGTCGGGCGTCTGGAACAGCGCAAAGGGACCCCATGGCTGTTCTCTCTTCTGCCTGCAATTCTAAATCGGCACACCGATCTATCTGTTCGCTTCCTGGGCGTGGATAACAGTGCCAGTGACGGCTGGTTCAACCAGAATGGATGCAATTATGTTGACTTCTTCCATGCGCGTTATCCCGAACTATCTAATCGCGTTTTTTTTGAAGGTTATGTCAGTGAAGAGAGGTTGCAAGCTTGTTATCAAAATGCATCCTTTATCTTGGTCGCCTCACTTTACGAATTATTTGGACTGGTCTATTTAGAAGCTATGCGCAATGGATTGCCGGTAATAACCATGGCAATCGATGCTGCCAAAGAGATCTTCCCCCGAGGCGAAGACGACGGCGCTATCCTCGTTCCTCTTGGTGACCATGACCAGTTCTCAGCCGCCGTTAGCAGGCTGGTTGAAATCCCATACCTCAGGTCAAAAATCGGCGACAGCGGGTTTCGGAATTTCAACAAAACATTCACTTCAGATTTAATGGCTGATGCGACAGTCGAGTTCTACCAAAAGGTAATCGACCATCGCCCTCAGCGGAATTTTTCACCAAAAAAAATCTATCAGGTCATGGAATTGCTCGACCAAGGTGACGCAGTCAGCACAATCGCAATTAATAACGCCGCTATTTTCGGCCAATCCGGCCAACCGTACCAGATATTAGCGCGGTACACCCATCCGGAAGTAGCATCTTTCACCCTGCCGCTCCATGTCGCGCTCAAACAGGACCGTTGTGGCCTTATTTTCCATTACTGGAACTATAACTCATCCACCTGGATGTTAAATGCCATTGACGGGCCGAAAGCGCTTTATTTCCATAACATCACTCCACCCCACTATTTCGCTAAGGGAACCCCGGCTTTATCTTAATACTTCACTGGGCTACCGCCAATTGGCCAGCATCGTGAATTGTTTCGATTTATTAGTTGCTGATTCGCAGTATAATCTGAATTCCTTATCTCAATACATCCATCGACCGAAAAAAGGCATCCACATCTATCCTGTAATCGAAGCTGAAAAAATACGGAATGCCGCCTTTGATCAGGAGTTATTATCAAGCCTAAGTCCCGCCGGTCAGTTAAATTTCCTATTCGTCGGTCGTATCGCCCGCAACAAGCGCCACGACCGCTTGATGCGAGTGTTCGATGCCTTCTGCCAGGCTTCAAACCGCCGGGCAAGATTATGGCTGGTTGGCGATGAACGCAGTGATCCCGTTTATCGCCGCGAATTGGAGAATTTAAAGGCATCTTTGCCTTTTGGCAGGAATATTTTCTTTACCGGCAAAGTCGGACAGGAAAAGCTGTTTGCGTATTACCGGGCGGCAGATTTATTCTTGTGTGCCTCCGAACACGAAGGATTCTGCATCCCGATCGCTGAAGCCATGGCTTTCAGCATCCCGGTGCTGGCTTATGCAGCGGCGGCTGTGCCTGAAACGATGGGAAACAGCGGCATCCGCGTTCAAACCTGGGCTATACCTCACATCGTGCCTTTGATGGATCAAATTATGGTTAAAAAATCCCTGAGCGATACTGTCATCCAGGTTCAAAATGAAAACTTACGGCGTTTTTCATTTGATGCAGCCCAAAGCAGGCTGAACGCTGTTTTAGACTTCCTGACTTCCGGGCAAGCATCGAATAATTTTATAGTGATCCAGCCCGGAGCCGCTCCACTTGATGGTGCGAAATCTGCAGGGTAACGTCACCCGTTCCTCTTCAACCTGGAGGTTTCATCCCAGAAAGAAGCACTGATCCCACCAGTTTGATTTGGGGTTTGTTTCTGTATGACTACCGTTTGAATGCATAGTCATTAATAATATAGACAATTGGAGAACAAATAAGTGGAAAACTCACCCGGACCATTTATTTCATACGCTCAGAATTTTGAAGATGTCATGCTCTGGAGAGCATTAAAAGACATTAAAAAAGGATTTTATGTCGATGTAGGCGCAAATGACCCAATTATTGATTTAGTGACCAAAGCTTTTTATGAGCGAGGATGGCGAGGGATTAATATCGAACCAATGCAATCCTATTATCAGAAATTGTGCCAAGATCGTCCAGAAGATGTCAATTTACCTGTAGGTGCGGATGCAGCCCAGAAAGAATTAACATTATTTGAAGTACCTGATACGGGGCTTTCGACAGTAATTCCAAGTATTGCAGCCTCCTATCAAAAATCTGGCATGACAGTAATTCAAAAAATAATTCCCACATTAACATTAGACCAAATTTTTGATGAATATGTCAATTCAACAATCCATTTCTTAAAAATCGATGTTGAAGGCTTTGAAAAGGCAGTTCTGGATGGATTAAAATTTTGTTCGATGGAGGCCTTGGATTATTGTTATTGAGGCAACTATCCCCAATTCTATAGATGAAAACTTTAAATCATGGGAGCCTATAATTGTCTCGAATAATTATCAATTTGTATATTTTGATGGTCTAAGTCGATATTTCGTATCAAAAGAACATGAAAAACTGGGTTCTTCATTTACTATCCCTCCTAATGTAAATGATAATTTTATTCTTTTTGATCATTGGAATGGGCGCAGAGCAATAGAATGGCAGAATTCAGTTATCCAGGAAAAACAAAAATTTCTAACAGAATTTCAAAATAAGTTTGATGAAAGCCAAGTTAACCTCGACATTGAAAAAAAAGAATTTACAACCCTTCGTGAGGAACTGGAATGGGAACGTTCCGAACTTAAAATACCTTCGCACAAATTTAGAAAAAAAACGCTTGGAAGTCGAACAATTACTAGCAGAAAAAGAAGTTCTATTGGAAAAAGTTGAAAGCATACAGCGTGAAACGTCTTCGAATCAAGTTTTATTATCAACGAGAAATCAGCAACTTCAACAAATCCGTCTTGAGCTGGGAAAAGCATTAGTGGATCTCGAAGCATCCCAAACAGAAGCCAGCAATTCTAAGAGAGAATATCTAAATATCTATTCCAGTTTATCTTATCAAATTACTTCACCGTTGCGGTTTTTATATGTTTTATTTCATAAAATCTTTCGTCGCAATCCGGACCTGAACAAACACTTAGAATTTGAAAACGAAATGACAATTTCAACTACGTCTTCAATACCTAGAGAATCGAATTTATCAGAGGTAAAACAACATTTTACAAGTCTATTCCTACGCGAGATAGATAACCGTAAGAAAAACTATAAAGGAAAATCATGAGATTATTGGTCGATTTATTTGCTTGCCAAACCGATTCGCGTTTTCGGGGAATTGGGCGATATACTCATTCTCTCGTTAGAGAACTTATTAAGCAGTGCGGTTCGCATCAAGTTATTGCTTTGGCAAATTCGTTATATCCAGAGAGGTTTGAAGATTTACGTCAAGAATTTACTCGATTTTTACCTGCAGGATCATTTCTGCCTTATCGTCACGAGGGATTAGATATTTCATTAGGAGAAAATGACCCATATTTCGCAATTGCATCAACTTTAGTACAACAAGCTTACAATGTTTTAGATGGTGATTCCATCCTTTACCCAAGTATTTTTGAAGGATGGGGCGAAAAAGGGGTTGTTCCTTTACCCAGCAATGGGTTTCCCGATTCTTTGAGATCCGGTATTGTGTACGATTTCATCCCTTATATTTTTCAAGACCGGTTTTTAGACCTGGATCCCTACTATAAACAATTTTATGTTCGAAGATTGAATATTCTTAAGGAATTTCACCTATTATTGGCGATTTCCGAGTCTACTCGCCAAGATGCAATCAAATTTCTGAATCTTCCATCGAATAAAGTAGTAAATATATCAGCTGCAGCTAGTCCAATTTTTAAAAAAACGGTCTTTACTGAAGACGAAATTAAATCCCTCCATTTACGTTTTGGTATTACAAAACCTTTTGTATTTTATACTGGGAATGTAGAATACCACAAGAACATGGTGAGGGCTTTACGTGCATTTGCTTTACTGCCCAAAGAATTACGTGAAGGACATCAGTTAGTACTGACACACACAGGGGAAGAAACAGCGTTTCGTAAAATCGTTCATTCTACAGGACTTGAAGATAATGAAATAGTGATTACAGGACATATTTCTGATAAGGATCTTGTATCACTATACAATAATTGCAAAACTTTCATATTTCCATCTCTATATGAGGGGTTTGGTCTCCCAATTTTAGAGGCTATGTCCTGCGGCGCTCCAGTAATTGCATCAAATAATTCATCTATTCCAGAAGTTATGGGCAGGCAAGATGCTCTGTTCGATGGGTCTGATGAAGAATCCATCGCTACTGCCTTATATAAAGTCTTGACAGATAATAATTTTAGAAAAGACCTTTCTGATTATGGCATATCACGAGCAAAGCTGTTTAGCTGGGAAAAAACAGCTCGACTTGCCTGGTTGGCTTTGGAAGAAGCTCAGAAAAAAAATAAGGAACCTCATCCGGTTTCAACTAATAAGCCTGCCACCAAGCGGAAATTAAATATTGCGTACGTATCTCCACTCCCCCCGCAAAAAACAGGTATCGCGAATTACAGCGCTGAACTTCTACCCTATTTGAATCGGCACTTTAAGATTGATCTTTTTACTCAATCTGAACTAAAAGTGAACGATCCTCGCATTTCAAAAGATTTCAGAATTTATCCATGGAATGAGTTGGTCAATCGTCGCGATGAATATGATACGGTAATATATCAAATTGGTAATTCCCAATTTCATGACTTTATGTTCCATTTGCTTCGCGAAGTACCCGGTATTGTAGTCCTGCATGATTTTTTTCTTAGCCATATTAAGGAATATTTGTATGCAACCCCAAGCACGGAGAATTCACGAAGGGAGTTGTTAAACGAAATTGGGGAAGTTCATGGTCTGTTTGCAATGGTAAATTTCCTTCAAAAAGGACTTAAAGAAGCTATTTGGGATTGGCCTCTTAATTGGGATGTTTTGAAATTTGCTCAAAAGCTGATAGTTCATTCTAATTACCAAATATCTCTAATAGAGGCTTATTATGGGAAAGGATGGTACCCACATCCTTTCGTGATTAAACAATTGCGCCATCCTGAAAGGATAGCTTCTGCAGCAGAAAGGAAACGGAAAAAACAAGAACTCGGTCTGGATCCAGATAGCTTTTTGTTTACGTCTTTTGGTTTCCTCAATTCAACAAAGTTGAACCACACAATTATTCGAGCCTTTTCTGATTTATTTTCAACAGATGCTCAAATGTCACTGGTATTTATAGGTGAATTGGATAATGGAATTTATGGACAAAGTTTAATTGACTTAATAAATAAATTTGGGCTAAGCAAACAAATAAAGATTACCGGCTATGTTGATGATGATACTTATCTGAATTATCTGATAGCTTCTGACGCAAGCATCCAGTTACGCATAAGATCACGTGGAGAGACATCGCGAGCTGTTCTTGATTGTATGGCGCATGGTATTCCTACTATCATCAATTCGAATGGAAGCTTGAATGATTACCATGTTAATGATGTTATTAAATTATCAGAACATCCAGTTACCGATGAGCTGACACATTCAATGAGAAATATCAAACAAGATGATGAATTTCGAAAAAGAATTGGCCAAAATGCTCACAGCTATATTATTAAGTACCACAATCCTGAACGAATAGCTGAAAGGTACATGGAAGTGATCAATTATGCTGCGTGTTTGAACGAGCGGGTGTTTTTTTCTCCATTGGTTGATGCACTTATCAAGAATAATTCATCTCATAATTGGCTCAATTCTTCAGCTCTTTATGCAGCTCAAAACTTAAATCTTCGTAATCAACCCAGGATATTAATTGATGTAACCAATATTTCTTTCTATGATTTACGGACAGGAATACAGAGGGTAGTTAAAAACCTGATCAGGGGTTTTTATTCAAACAACGAATATTCTACACATATTGAATTAATCCGAATCAGCGATGGGCAGCTATACCGTGCTTCAAGATTTCGCAGAAAAAATTTTTGATCTCCGTGATGGTAGCTTAGGCATAGAAATAGGCATTTCGATCCAAATAGGTGATATTCTTTTTATGCTTGACACTGTTTGGAATCTTTATGACCAATTTTATCCCCACTTCGCTCAAGCCAGAAAATTAGGCGGTAAAGTCATCACAATGGTTCATGATTTGATTCCAATCCGGTTTCCTGAAACTTGTGTGGAAAATTTGCATGATGTTTTTGAAGACTGGCTCCAAAAAGCCTTACAAGAAAGTGATGAAATTGTTTGTGTTTCGCGATCGACAGCTGATGATCTGATAAGATACATTTATGAGGATGTTGGTTATATATCACATCCACTTGATATTGCTGTTAACCATAATGGCGCAGATATTCAGATAGCTTCAGTAGAAGGCGATATTCATACTGAAGTCCAAAATTTAGTAAATGATTTAGAATCGCCACTTTTCCTAATGGTTGGCACTCTTGAACCACGTAAAGGGCATGCATTTGTACTTGATGCTTTTGAATACTTATGGCGGCAGGATTTTGATTATAAACTTTGTATCATTGGAAGAATTGGATGGAACATCGAGAAAACGGAAAAACGTATTCGTAACCATCCTGAATTATGGAAAAGAATTTTCTTTTTTGAGAATGCCAGCGATGCGGAACTCAATTTATGTTATTCCAAGGCGACAGCACTCATTACTGCATCAATCGCAGAAGGGTTTGGGTTACCAATAGTCGAAGCTGCTTTACATGGAGTCCCTGCGATAGCAAATGACATACCTGTTTTTCGAGAAATTGGAGGGGAAGGTGCTTTATATTTTTCATTGGAATCACCCAATAATCTTTGTCGGGTAATTCAGGAAATTTCCAAACTTGATAATTCAGATAGAACCTCTATGGCACAAAAGGTAAAAGTAACAACTTGGGAAAAAAGTGCAACCTTAATGATGGATGTAATCAAGGGCCGGAGAGTTTACCTACATTTAGATGGTAATTCAACCAAGCACGAGAAATTAAAGAACTGGCCCAAAAATCTCGAGAAAGAACCTACATCAATAATCGACTCCATTACCAATTCAAATGAAAATAATATCGACGTGCGTAATGATGATGATATTCAAGCAAATATTCATGAAGAATTGATAGAAACGAATCAAGATCAAATTTCCTCGGTCAAATGCAGGATTGCCGATAGAAATTCAAAGGACTTTCAGATTGTTGTCCAAAAAGATGCTAAAGATGCTATTACAAATGCAATAATCTCAGGTACGTTTGGGATACCATATCATTATCAAATGTTATTTGATATCGCTTCAGCAAAAGGGAAAGTAATTGATCTCGGGGCTCATATTGGCACATTTTCTTTATTTGCAGCTGTTAACGAATATGACGTTATCTCAATTGAGGCTTCCCCTATTAATGTAGCCTTTCTAAAAGAAAGTGTTCGCATTAATAAATTTAATAACCTTAAAATAATTAGTGCAGCAGTCAGTGATCATGCTGGGACATTACAATTCATGCAATCGGGACCTTATGGAGCAATTGCAAATCCTTTAGTTAATAACCGCGAAACTATTTCTATACCTGCTGTTACAGTAGATATGATTCTAGATAAAGAAGGATGGGATCGAGTAGACTTTATAAAAATGGATATCGAGGGCTCAGAAGTCGCTGCAATCCAAGGGATGCCCCAATTATTATCCAATTTAGATTCGCCCGCAATTTTATATGAGTCCAATGGGTTCACTTTAAGCTTCTTTGACATGACTCCTCAAATTCTTACCTCAATACTTGAATCATTTGGATACAACTGTTATCTGATTTTACCTGGAGAACTTATTTCAATGACCTCGCATGATTTACAGTTGGAATGTGTATCAGATTGTTTGGCAATTAAAAATATTCCGCTTCAATTACGAGAGCATTGGAGTATTCGCTCATCGATGCCATTAGAAACAAAAATTTCTGTAGCCTTAGATACTTGCAATAAAATTAATCCTATTGAAAGAGCTTATATTGGTCGAACACTGGAAGGAGCCGAAGAATCATTACTGGAGGATTTACGAATTATTACCTCACTTGACACCCTATCAAAAGATTCATTTGAAGAAGTACGCAATTCGGTCGATTGGTGGGTGAGAAGAAGAAGTCGTAGTGCTTTGTGAAGATCTATTTATTATTCTGCAAAATCTAGAATGAATGAAAAAAGATTTATCAACATCGTTATAGCTGATGAAGGGTGGGAATTAGAGCGTTTTGCCAAAGAATTGAATAAGAGGCTTGATTATGTATCGTTATCAACAAAACCAGACCCGACTTTTAGAATTAATTATTATATGAATTTTGCTGCATTTTGCGGCAAACAACCCGGGATTGACATTGGCTTTTTGACTTATATTGAACCCACAAATAAAACCCTTTTTCTTGAGACTATCAACAAGATGGATATAAATATCTGCATATCTCAACGATACGCGATAAAACTTGTAGAAGATGGGGTTAGAAATATTCATGTAATTGAACCCGGAGTAGATTTGGATAATTTTAGGCCTATTATGAGGATTGGAGTAGTTGGAAAAACTTACGAACGTGGAAGAAAAAGCGATGATTTGATAAAAGCGGTGATGGATGAACCCAATTTTGAATGGTTTTTTACAGGTAAAGGTTGGCCTGGTAAATTAATTGAATTTTCTGATGAGGAAATGCCAAAATTTTATGGTTCTATCGACTATATCCTCATTCCTGAAGACTATATAGGGGAACCAAAGGTAATTCTTGAAGCATTAGCTTGCGGCCGAGAAGTAATTGCTGCATCCAATAGTTTTGTTTTAGATTATCCTCATATCGAATATAAGACAGGGAATGTCAATGATTTACGGCGAGTATTGCACGAATTAATTTTCAACAGAAATATTCTACGTAAAACAGTATTGCAATATAGTTGGTATGATTGGGCTATCAAACATGATGCTCTTTTTAGGATTGTTTTAAGAAAAGAAGTTAAATTCAGTATTCCGCCAAGAATGCAAACCACAAAGATTTTATTAGCAATTAATTCTTCTGAGCAACTTGCACCGGGAGGGCCATCAGTACGAGTTCTTAGAATGAAAGACCATCTTGAAAGAAACGGTTTACATGTTGAAATATCTACAGAAGAACAACCAGATACGAAGAATTTTGATTTAGTTCATGTGTTTTCTACATGGCCCCCCGATACGACTTTACAAAAACTAAGATACCTTCACAACCGAAATATTCCAATCGTATTCTCTCCAGTATTTTTGGATCTCTCAGAATTTGTTTGGGCTAGTCGTACAATTCCTTCGATTTTTAAGCCGGGATCTGGTAATAATGAATTGGATCAAGATCTTGAATTGGTACGGGCTCAGAACAAAATATTTGCCGACACATCCCTTAATGGGCAGAATCAAATTTTGCCAGGGTATTTTAGCCAAGTTCGGGAAATGGTTAGTCTGGCTGATCATCTAATTGGTTTGAGCAAATTTGAAATGGAACACCTTTGGGCAATTGGCATAGACCCTAAACCCTATACCCTCGTACAAAACGCTGTTGATTACAACCGGTTTCATAATGCAACCAAAGATAAATTTATAAATAAATACGGAATACAAGATTTCGTTTTGTGTGTGGGTCGAATTGAACCTCGAAAGAATCAATTAATGCTGTTGCACTCTCTTAGATATTCGGGAATTCCCGTTGTGTTAGTCGGCCAAGAGAGCGATCCAGATTATTCTAAGTTAGTTCGATCCATAACAAAAGTTAATGTTTTCTATACAGGCCAAATTCCTAACCAAAGTGAATTATTGCCTTCTGCATATGCCGCTGCAAAGGTATTCTGTTTACCTAGTTGGGCTGAGGGAGCACCCCTTTCAGCATTAGAAGCGGCTGCTTCAGGAACAGCGCTAGTATTAAGCAATCGTTCAGGGGAAAGTGAGTATTTTGGCGAAGCAGCACGATATTGTGACCCAAGCAATCCAGATGACATACGAGATTCAATTATTAATATTTATCAATCTAAAAATTGGAATCGTGAGAAACGAGACTTTTTTAATCTCAATTTGCAGGCCGATTTCACTTGGGAAAATGCAGCAAAAGATACGATTCAAGCATATAATACTGCTCGCGAAGCATTCGATATCCGCCTTTTTAATAAGACAACTATATCCTACGAACAGTTAAAAAATAAAGTTCATCAAAATACGAATAAAGCGGATTCCGAGAATGAATTTCACCTTGGTCCAGGAATATTTATCGAACCCATCTGGAATTGGTTGGGAAAAGAAGGGCATATTCTGATTGATCCACGCAATAATGTGTCAATCCTTAATTTTGAACTAAAGTCTGCTAATAAAGATTATTATTCGAGTTTTCCACTTCAAATTGAACTATTAATTGACAATATCTTTATCGAGAATATTGTTTTTGATCAATCTGAAATGATCAAAATCGTATCAATGACATTGAACGCATCTAGCCAGGTTTCGGACGTTTGTTTAAAAAGCAATTCGTTTTTTATTCCAGTGAATATAGGTCTGAATCTAGATGATCGTGCTTTATCGGTATTGATCCGGAATATTTCCGTCAACCGCCAAAATGAAAATATTGAAATATCAAAACCGAATATTATTGACTGTCTTGATTTTATTCCTGATACTGAATTGGATGGTTTTTACACGATTGAAGAGGGTTGGAGATGGCTGCGAAAGGAAGGACATATCAGAATCATCAAAGAACTCCTTCCCGCAAAGGTGAGTTTTAAACTAAATTGCAGTCAAAAAAATTTTTATTCCCAATTTCCATTCACAGTTGATATATTTATAAACAATGAAGTAGCGGAATCTTTTACCTTTAATGAAAGCGACTTGACAAAATCTATTGTTTTGAATCTTCCATATGATGAAAAGGGAATAGATATCTGTTTAAAGACAAATTCAACATTTATTCCGCATTCTCATAAAATCAACGATGATTTTCGCGAATTATCTGTAAGATTAGGTGAGTTAGTAATATTACCCTATGCAATTACTTGACATAACGATATATTTCTGAAATAAATCTCAAGGTGGCAATATGGAAGGCATTTTTATCCACCAGGATCGATCACAATCGATAAAGCCAATCGGAATCACTCTATTAATTAATTGAAGATAGTATTCCGTATCTGTTATCTTGGAATATTTCATATAATTAAGTATTCTTTCAGGTAATTGACTACAGCTATTTGCAGCCCCAAAACCTTTTGGAAGATTTCCAGAATACCCATTAAGGGTAGGCCATCCCAATTGTTGAGCCAGGAGCATTCCATCAATTTCACTTGCCCACCAAGGATCATCGGCTTTTATTCCTATAAATATTATTGGATTCTTGATATTCGAGTTGTCAACATGAACAAGAAGGGAATTAATTCGATTTTGAGAATCTGCTTTTGAATAAGTTACATGTTTATAAAGTGCTGAATCTATAACAAGAAATCCAAACAATAACAAGGCAAGTAAACGCAAAATAAGATATTTGTTCGAGTATTTTATTAATGATTCCATAGCAAATGTGATAAACACAGCAAGAGGCCACATTAATACCAATTGAATTCGAGTTATCGCTCTAAAACTATTTATACCAGGAATTATCTGTAATATTTTATATAATGATTGGCCATTAATATTTAGGGTAAATACAACTAGTATAATGTTCGCAACTCCGCTTAACAAAACGAAATTTCGATTATTAGATTTTAGAAGAAAAATAATTCCGATAATAATTAATAGATATACTGATAACCCGGGGAAAAGCTGATGTTCTTGCCTCATAAATACACCAGAAATTAATGATGAGAAAGACTTCCACGTAACAGATCGATCTGCAATAAAATAACTTGATATTCGTGGCAACATTGATGAAATTTCAAGCCAGGTGCGTGTAAATCCGTATTTCGTAGATACCCAATAGTATGGGTAGACGATTAATATCAAAGATGCATTTAAACTAATAAACCCCACACTAAAAAGCACACGTTTAATAAATCGGGTCTTTCCCCATGCATTCAGCAATATTCTAGGCCAATAATTTATTATTGCAATTATAGACTTTGATGGACTAAGCAAAAAAGGTATTATCAAAAGCATTACAAATAATAACATAGCGAGAAAATAACCAATATAAAAAGATAAGTAAATTTGCCATATACACAAAAATACTATCATAAAGAGAGTTATCATTCTCGGTTTATGCGCAAAATTCCATAAAAAATATGCTGCAAACGGAATGCAAAAACGATACACTAATTGAGCATGGATTTCCTGACCCAGCATTGGTAAACCAAATGTAAAAAAGAAAGTTCCGGTTGCAATCGCTAAAGGCATAATATTAAATTTTTGTAATACGAGGAATGCTGCCAGGAAATTTAATACATATCCTATAATATACCAACCTTGAAAGGAGGTTTCGCGACTAAAACCAAGTAACCTAATAAAAGAATAAAAAGGAGCTGATCCTAAAAGAGAATTGCTGAAAGCAATTGTATCTGGATAAGGATAAAAAATCTGCGCATCCCAATAGCTTTTTTCAACACCAACAGACCATTTATAAAAATGCTCAAGAATATAATTATTAAATCGGGCATCGCCTAAATCACCAGGAATATTAGAAAAATTAGGACTCATAGGTTTAATAACAGCAAACCACAAACCAATAAGGAAAATGAAAATAACAATACCATATTGTAGAATGATATGAATCATCTTTTTTTTATTCGATAATTTACAATTATGCACCAATCTATTCATCACCGATGTCCATGTTTTCATTTCCATTGATTTCTTCCATCGATTTTTTTCAAATTCGTTATTTTTTTAAATCCATCCTTTTCCTTTCAATTTGCTGAATATTAATTGAAAAGCTATCAGGATGCAAGATATAATACTTCTCCGTAGATACGGGTGGGTTGATGTAGGTACACATTTTAGCTAGAGTTACTATCGGAGCTTATTCATTTCACATATCCATTTTAAATTCCATGGATAAAGCATATTTTCTCTTGGTTGGGTTATATATTAAGTAATCTCACAAACTTTTTGTTGATCGATTTGGATTTTTAGTCTTTTACGTATATTTTCATGTATTGAGAACGTTCATGATCCTCGGCTTTCTGGTATTTCTGGCATTTAATTTGCTTGGAACTGTTCAAATTGAACTTGGATCATTTCATAAAGTGGTTCAATTCATAAGGGATATTTTAATTTATGATCTCGTATGGCAATGAACAATTTATATTTTAGGTCATGATATGTAGGTGTAACATTCTTTCTGTAATTTCCTGAACCTTAACAAAAGTAGTGAGTCAGATGTATCCTAGATAGGCTACCAAACCAAAATAGGAGACTGAAATGACTCGCCAAGAAGATTATTACCCTTCCGAAAAAGTAACCGATTTACTGGCTCAGAATGGCTGGGGAGCCATTCCCGACCTGATCCGCATTTTGATCAACCAGGCCATGCAAGAAGAACGAGCTCGCTATTTGCAAGCTGATGAATAAGAGTGTACCCAGGACCGGAAAGGCTATGCCAACGGTTACAAACCCAAAACGGTCAAAACACGAGTTGGGGGATTCGCCTTTTCTAAGCCCCAGGTTCGGGAAGGTGGATTTTACCCCTCGGTTCTGTAAAAGGGTCTGCGGAGCGAACGAGCTTTGACCATGACTTTAGCCGAGATGTACGCCTGCACCGTGCCGCAGGCGCAGGCGTTCAAGGCGTTTCCACTCGCCGGGTGAAGGAGATCACCGAACAACTCTGCGGGTTTGAGATCTCCGCCGAACAGGTCAGCCGAGCTACTGCTAAGCTCGATTTAGTTTTGCAGGAATGGCGGGAGCGACGATTGGGTGAAATCCGCTATCTTTACCTGGATGCTCGCTACGAGAAGGTGCTAGAAAGCAGCCAGGTGCGAGATGCAGCGGTGTTGGTGGCCACCGGGATCGATCCAGGTGGTGAGCGCCAGGTTCTAGGTGTTTCCGTGTCCCTCAGCGAGCACGAAACCCATCCCTAAAGGGTGCTTCGCGATGGGAGCCTTTTTGAAGGGCTTGAAGGATCGTGGTTTGCGTGGCGTCCAGTTGGTGACACTTGCACCTGCAGCAAGTGCAGGTGACAGTGATGACCACGAGGGCTTAGGAGCGGCCCGACGAGCCATTTTGGGCAAGTGTTCCCTGGCAGCGCTGCCAATTTCACCTGCAGCAAAATACGGGTACTTATGTGCCACGCCAGGCCATGCGAGGTGAAGTGGCGGCAGATACACCTGCACTTACAGCGCAGGTGCAAGTGTTCGCTCGTTCTCAATGCCTCGGACCGCAAAACCGCCGAGGAGCTCTTGCAGGCGGCCATCCAGAAATATGCCACCTCCGCTCCGCACTTATCCGCCTGGCTAGAGGAGAACCTTTCCGAAGGGTTGATGGTGTTCGATTTTCCCTTGGAACACCGGCGATCCATTCGCACCACCAACAGTCTGGAACGGGTCAACACAGAGATCCGCCGCAGGACTCAGGTGGTGGGCATATTTCCGAATGATGCTTCTTGCTTGCGGCTGGTATCTGCCATCCTGATGGAGATCAGCGAAGATTGGCAGATTGGCAAACGCTACTGCTCTGGCAAGTCATTGAATTGTTAACGAGTTATGCAAGGGACTTGCACAGTGAAGGATGAAAATAGTGTGATATGCTGAGGTTACAGCAGGCAGAGTTTCGTCGTTCATTGGTGATCTTCGATCCCGATTGTTAACGTAAACCGATTACCTGGAGCACAGCGAATTGTAGCGGTTATCTAAACTAGCACGCGTAGCAAGGTTCGAATCATCTCGGCAATCCCTGCTGAAACTCTATTGGAGCTGAACAGTATGCAAGACTTTTTAGAGGTTTGTTGTGGCCTAGATATTCATAAAGAGAGCATTGTAGCCTGTTTATTAAAAGGCCCTGTTGATAAAGGACTAAAGCCTCAGAGTGAAATCCGCGAGTATGGGACCCAACTATCCAACCTGATGGCATTGCGGAAGTGGCTCGAGGAGCAGCACTGTCATTACGTAGCGATGGAAAGTACTGGTATTTATTGGCAGCCGGTGTATGCCGTTTTGGAGACGGCCCTTTCGGATGCCATTCATCTCTTAGTAGTCAATGCCCGTCACATGAAAAATGTGCCTGGAAAGAAGACGGACATGCGGGATGCTGAATAGATTGCGACATTGTTACGTGCCGGTTTATTAAAAGGGAGTTTTGTACCCGAACGTGATATCCGCGAATTACGCCAATTTACCCGCTATCGCAAAGTCCTCATCCGGGACATTACCTCTCAGAAGAACCGGATCGAAAAGTTGTTACGCTCCAGTCGGTTCAATTTGTCTTCTTTTCTGTCGAATATCTTTGATGCTTCAGGCCTGGTCATCCTGGGGCAATTAGTGCAGAGTGGTCTTATTACTCGCCAAGATTTGGAGAGCGGCCTAAAAGGCCGTGCTCGCCTAAAGACCTCAGACATTTTGTCCAATCTGAATGGCACCTTATCTGCGATTAAACGTAAACTACTCAAGATGGAACTGGCTCACCTGAAAGATTTACAGGATAACCTGGCTGAAGTTGAAGAAGAAATTCGGGACGACTTTTCGCAATTTGAAGGTCCCCTGAACCTTCTAGACAGCATTCGCGGCATTGATTCGACTGCTGCCGTTGCCATCCTAGCTGAAATTGGGACCAAGATGGAAGCTTTCCCGACCGCTCAACACATCTGCTCCTGGGCGGGGCTAGCACCCGGCAATGATGAAAGCGCCGGGAAGCAGAAAAAACAACGGATTACCCCAGGCAATCCTTATCTCAAAACGATGTTGTGTGAAGTGGCCTGGGTCATTGCTGCCCAAAAAAAGTATTATTTGTCGGGCTGGTATTGGCGGCTCAAACAACGCACTGATGCTAAACGCGCCATCGTGGCCCTGGCTCGCAAGCTTTTGGTGATTATATATACGATGTTAAAGTCCAATCGTGCTTATGATGAACAAAAATTTCTTGAGCGCAAACAAGTTAATGAACAAAAACATATTTCTCGCATCGTTCATGAGTTGACCAGGTTAGGCTTTTCTGTTTCTGCTCCAGCCTAACTATTTTCGTAGCAAAGAACGATGGATATTTCTGACTCGAATTTAAAGAAAAAAGGTTGCACAATCCATGATATCCTCTTTTTTACGTTTATCAACAATAAGAATATACATGATCTACGGATTCATGATGTCCAAAAAATTTATTAAAAGAATGATACACTAATTCCTCGATCGAGGGATTAATCTACTTATCGGTCTTAATCATTCATGTGACAAGGCTACAGAAAGCCTTTGTAATTTGGTCAAGTATATTGACTGAAAACCTTATTCTATTGGTGGATTTTGTCACGAATTTTGCGAATTATTTATTGGATAATGTCGCTGTAGACGGGCCTACCGTCCGGGATCTCATGCCCTCTTTTCTTTTCGGAATGGTTTTAATAACAGAATATATATGCCAATTGAGTATTTCCAATACAGGCCAGCCACCATTTCTTCGATGCTGATCCTATTAGTTATAGCTTCATTATCACCGGTATCCATATCCAGAGCAGAACTAAAAATAGACCCGCCGAGTAATTTCCTGATGGAGCATAATTTACAATACGGTTACGCTTCATATTGGAATGCATCAATAGTTACTGTACGTACTCATGGACATTCGTCAATTCGTTCTGTGATTTCCGTCGACGGCAAATTAATCATGCTTGATTATTGGCTGGCAAACAAAACGTGGTTCCGCCAAAATCTTCTTTTCTGGTTATTGATCATCATGACTCGAGAATTATCTCATTCGTAACCGCAAAAAACACATTTGGCACGTCGGAAATTTACTATAATGTTGGTCAATATAAAGTTCTGGTATGGAACTATAATATATTTAATGAGATATGCTTTAGCGGGTAAACGATTTCACTAGGTGAGTTTAGACATGCCAGTTGGAATACAAAATTGGGCACTCGTGGTATGTACTTCTAACCAAATATGACGACTGGAGAAACGAATATGAAAAAATATTTCTCAATCACCATGGTCATTATATTAATACAAATGGGATTATTATCGCCAGTTCTTCCATCTGCGCAGGTTCAAGCTGCTACCAATTTCTATTCGATTCCTGCTCCTGGTTCAAAATACAATCAACCAGAATCAACCATAGCAATCCGATTCGGATCTGTGATTGATCGTGGTTCTTTGCAGGACAACTTATTTGATATTGTAGGTTCGATTAGTGGAAGACATAACGGAAGTATTGTTTTAGCTGACGATCAAAAAACGATAATCTTCAAGCCCGAAACGCCTTTTGTTTGGGGAGAAAATGTCAACACAACTCTTCAAAGTGGTATCAGGTCAGAAAATGGTACCGAATTAGGCTTTGCTCATTTTTCCTTCACAATCATTCAAAATTATTCATCGACAGCTACTCCTAATGTTAACGAGCTGACTTTGTCAAAATCGCAATACTTATCAGGGCAAGAAATTGAGAAATCCGCACAGGTATTAAGCAGTTATGCTACAACCCCGTCCGATTTACCCTCCCTGACAGTAACTTCGCCTGCAAATGAAACAGCAGATGGATACGTTTTCTTTACTCCAGGTTCATATTTAATGATGGCCGATAATAATGGCGAACCTGTCTATTATAAAAAAATGGATCCCGGAAAGTATGCTACTGACTTTAAGAAATTATCGAATGGACTGTTAGCATATTATTCGGATGGAGCATATCACATTTTGGATAATACCTACAATGAGGTCAAAACTATTAATGCCGGAAATGGATATACAAGAGTTGATATACACGAACTTCAGTTGCTTTCAAATAGCGACTACATCTATATGATTTTTGATTTGAGACATGTTGATATGAGCCAGCTCGTTGAAGGTGGAGATCCGGATGCCCTGGTATCTGCGCTGGTTATTCAGGAACAGGATCCGGATGGAAATATCGTTTTCCAATGGGACAGTTTTGATCATCTAGATCTGATGCCTATAACTGATTCCAATCAAAATCTTTTATCTTCGATCATAGATTACATCCACAGCAACGCCATAGACGAAGATTACGATGGAAATCTATTATTATCTAGCCGCCACATGAGCGAAATAACGAAAATTGGTCACAATGGTGATAACATGGGCCAAATTTTATGGATAATGGGTGGGAAAGGCAACCAATTTACCTTTTCTTCCCTTCCAGAAATTACTGACCCAGATCAATTCTATTACCAGCACGATATCCGCAGAATTGACCAGGATCACATCACGTTGTTTGATAATCACAATGACCCCAATACAGGATATTCACGAGGTCTTGAATATCAAATAAATGAAATTGCCAAAACGGCAAAGTTGGTTTGGGAATATAGAGACACTCCGGATATATTCTCGGGCTTCATGGGCAGTGTGCAGCGTTTACCGAATGGTAATACCGCCATTGGATGGGGAGGAAACCTTTCTTCGAATCCAGTAACGTACACCGAAGTCAAGCCTGATGGATCAAAAGCGCTTGAGCTTTCATTACCAACAGGTCTGATGAGTTACCGTGATCAAAAATTCACCTGGGCTGGTTACCCCACCTGGGCGCCAGAGCTGGTCGGCCACCAAGAAGGGAATGGTTCTATAGATTTGACTTTCAGTTGGAATGGGGCAACAAATATCGCCAGATATGAGATTTTTGGCGGAAATGGAGGAGTCCCATTACAGCTGATTGGTGAACAGACAAAAACTGGATTTGAGACAAGTGCAAACTTATCCGGGGACCAAACTAACTACTGTAATTTCTGGGTACTGCCTGTTGATTATTTAGGATCACCAACCAAATTTTCAACCCATTATATCAATCCATCGTGCAGTGTAAGTTATTTACCTTTGGTAACTGTTCCATAAATCGATCAAGCTGGTCACTTAACCAATCTCTGCTTCACCCAGGTTTGAGTTTTGTGTAACAACTTGCTCCTAGTAAATTTAATAAATACCGGATATAGCAGCTGTCTAATCGCAAAATACAAATACGTCATTGCCGGCGCCGGCGGCATGGGAGGGTTTTCGACCAACCTGGCAATTTCTTGTGCATAATCTTTTGATAACTGATCCAGGCGGATCTCTTCCTTCTTCTCTTCCTGGTAAGCCTGCATCGCTCGCATGTATTCAACCGACTGTCGTGCTAACAAACCTGCGGATGCCTGGTTGGCGACCCGCCTGGGAGAAACAATCTGCAGTTTTTTTGCCGCATTGAAAAGTTCTTCCATCCTTTGCGCCATTTGATCCAGACGGAAGGATCTGGAAACCCGTTCGCGGCCTAACTGGCCCATCTTCATCCGCTTTTCTGGATCTCTGATTAATTCTCCCAGGATCTGGGTATATTGTTTAACCTCTTCTTCCGTTGTTCCTCTTGTGATCAAATACCCACATTCAGGCGTCACAAGTTCATTTTGCCCACCCACATCGGCTCCCACCGGCACCAATCCGCAGGCCATCCCTTCGTAGAAGGTCAACGAGATCCCTTCATTTTCAGACGGCAGGAAAATGATATCCCCGGCAGCCATCCAGTGATTCACCTTCCCCGAAGCCACGTCTCCCAAGAATTTTATCTGTTTATCAAGGTCATGCTCATTAATAAATTCTTCGAGCCAGGACTTCATGGAGCCATCTCCTATGACCAAGCAAGAAAAATCCATATTCTCCAGGCTGAGGTTGCGAATTGTTTGAGCAAAAACTGCGGGCTGTTTTTGTTGCTCTATTCGGCCGATATATAGAATAAGGGTTGTTTCATCGCCAATTTCTGACTGACTCCTGATTTCATTCCGTTTATCTCTATCTGGTTTCCAGGTATCGACATGTACATTCGTCGTGCAAACCTCAATTCGGTTTTGATCGGCTCCATTTGCAATCAGCCAGTTTTTGACCTGTTGCGAGCTGGTGATGGTTAGCTCGATACTGGATTGGAACAATAATGAATACCTTGGGAATCCTCCTTCCATCCAGTTCGGTGTTACCATGTGAAGGAAATCGAGGATTGGTGTCTCGGGAAATTGAGCCTGTAAATAGGGGAGAAGGCGGTAAGCCTCGTGGCTTCCCGTAACAAGGATCGTGTCAATTTGTCGTGACCTGATTATGGTTTTGAGAAACCGAGGGTAATCTGCCCACTCAATGATATGGCTGAGAGAAAAAACGTCTGGTGTAAGTCGCTCAAATTCGGGCTGCCACGGGTCTGGAGATACAGCTGTTGAAACAATGGTTATTTCCCAACCACTATCTGAAAGTTGGCCAACTAAATCCAGGTTAAATTTTTCTGCACCTCCCATAATCATCCATGGGGCAAGGACTAACAACCTTTGCTTTTTTTTCTTAAGTAAATTCGAGTAGGGCAAATCTTCCCTTAACTGTAATAATTGTAGGTCAACATTAGCTCGGGGATGGGGAAACCCTTGTTCTTTCCATAGTTCGGGATAGCGCCTTTTAAATTCTTCATACAATGCTTGCCTTTGATCTTCTTGGAACCCGTCCCAGCGGTCTATATGTGACTGGCGAGTACGGTACCAATGAAGATATTCTGGTATCGAATTTCCCCAATAACCCAGGCTGGCGCAGTGAAGCCAGAATTCCCAATCCTCCAAGCCATTACGCAAGTCCTCATCGTAACCTTCAGTTGCTTCCAGGACATTTTTTCTTATCATCAATACGTGGTTGATCCTGTTTTGTTCCAGGTTGGCTTCCATATCCTGGAATCCTGATTGCCACAGGTATTCGTATGCCCCAAAACCGGTCGAGTATCCCCCCGCAAAGCTATATTCGGGATGTCCTTCCAGGAACCACAACCACTTCTCAGCCGCCGTTGGTTCAAGAATATCGTCACTGTCGATGTAAAGGATGTATTTGGTTTGAGCTTCGTGAAAACCTGTATTTCGCGCCGCTGGTAGTCCCTGATTAGTTTGATGGTCAACGATACGTACTCTGGGATCCATGTACCGGTAGAGGTCGAGCAGATCCAGCGATTCAGCATCTGTTGATCCATCGTTGACGATAATCCATTCAAACTGTTGAAGCGACTGTTGCAAGATCGATTGAACTGTTTCAGAAAAAATTGCCCCTGTATTATAGAATGGCGTCACGATTGTCAGCGCAGGTTGTGTGGTCGGATCATCCGGTATGTAATCGAAATGTGGCCGTAATGGGCTTATGGGTGTATTAGAATAATCAGGATTCTTAGGATCGATCATAAATATCCATTGAGAATATTGGTTTTCTGAATTCTAACTCAAAATTGCGGAGGTTTTGTTATCTATGGCTGGCTGCTCATGGCTAAATATAAGCGGCCAGAAAAGGAGGGCCATCAAATAGACCGCATAAAAATAACGAAAATTCGGATTGAGCATTATGATTGTAGATTCAACCGATTGGAGAAAAACAGGAATAGTTACTAGAAAAAATAAAAGATTACGCGTTCTGGCTGCCTGGATTGCCATGATGAAAATGAACAAATATAAATATAAAGCAGGGCGCCATACCAGCCAATTTATGCTGGTATTTGGAGCAGTGTTGTTAACAAATTGTGTAACAACATCCCTCATTTGTGGAATTTTCGAATCCGGTATGATCCCAAAAGGGTTTGGGTCATCCAAGATTTGGACATGTGAAGTGTTGTAAATGGCTCCATGAGGATCCCAGATGATCCAGACGATTGATCTCCGGCATTGATAGTAATATGTCATGATTTCTGGCATGTATGTTGCCAGGTTGATCGCCTTCTTGCTGATCGTCAAAATCTCACGATGCGGATCAGACTGGTATACCTTGCTTAATCGCGAAATGATCGAACAATCCCAATCTGACGATATTGGGCTCACCGTCGCTAAAATTAATCCGCTTGCGCTGTCCGAACTTGAATTTGCAGCAATAGTATAGAGGGAAGTGGTTGTTTCAATCAGGTCATTCGACGGTGCTACATGGACGAGTTGGAAGACGGGTCCGCGAATTCCAAAAAACAGGCCGGCTGCAACAGCTGCCGAAAAAAACAGCGGTTTCCATTGTTTATAGAAAAATAAAAACAATAACAAGAATACGCCCAATATAATCGGTGGGCCATTGTAGCGGATCAGCATCACCATAGCTGCTGTGAATCCCAGGATGAGCCATCTCCAATTTTGGGTGAGCCATTTTCCTCTTGATTCTACGAGCTTGAGTATCAAGAAAGAAAATCCCAACAATGCAGTGCTATAAGGGATGTCCTTCCACAAGGTATTTACCATCGTCCCATTGACTGGAATAATGGCAAATAAGATGCTGGCGATCCACAACAGTTTTTGATTGACACCTAGTGTCTCGAAAAAAGCCAGGATAGCGCCGGCAACCAGGGCTAAAGAGATGATTTGTGCAATCGCAACGACCGCCGGTGAAAGATAGATCCGAGTTAAAAACCAGATGATAAACGTGTGAAATGCTGGGTGATGGTCCACATAATGACCTCTTAGCATTTGTCCCCATTGATCAATGGAGTCTGAGCTCATCATTCCCGGCCAGAATGCCAGCAAATAGACCAACCATGACAGGATCATTGGTACAGCATATACCAGCCAGCGAACCTTCTTGTTTCCTTCTTTCTCCAGAGAAGGCTTGTCGACGACTGTCTCCTCTCTTTTTTCAGGGAGAGCTCTTGTGAGGGCTTCCTCATCTTTCCCTGGCAGTTTAGAAGCTGAGGGTTTCTTCCAAGCTACTAACGTCAAAATCACAAACATCACAAGTCCAATTGTGATTCCGCTGCTCGCCAGGAATAAAATTTTCTGAGACAAAGGAACAAACGTTGCTTCCCCTGATACCGTTGGATAAACCAGGGGAATATTATCAACCAACCATAACCCCCCTAAGAGACAACCAGTCAACCAGAGCCCATTCCATAATTTCGAGCTCCCTGCTAATCGATCCTTGATTAATCTGATCCAAAAAAACCAGGCGATTATGCTGAAAACAATCCAAAGGTATAGCAATAAAAAAATAAGGGCAAAGCGGTTTGCAGTTTCGCTTTTCAACAAAAAAAGATAAGAGATGGCTGCCATGCCCCCGATTATTCCAATGAGAAGCCATTGCTTATATTTATTAAATAATTGGCTCATTGAGACGCATGCTTTAGTTTTAATATGATACATTAACGAATTTTGGGCAATCTGGTTAATTATTATAAACGATTATCGGCTCAATCAATCTGGGCATTTTAAGTGTTAAGACCAGCTACCTTTTCCTTTGTCAATCTTCCGGTTTTAACACTAGAAATCCATTCCGTTATTGGTCTGCCCTTGCCATTGCACCTTTAAAACCGATCCATCAAAATTCTGCTGGCAAGGATGAACTGAATTTGTTTCTTTTTTTCTGATTCAATTCTCCTCCCATGATACAATGATCCTTAACGGGGCAAATGAATGGATCCATCGAAACAAGCTACTCACAACTGGCCCGATTTTTTCTTCTGGGGCTACATAATACTTGCACTATCAGGATTCATCGCCCTGGCCGTCCAGGCATACTATAACCCTTACCTCCCCTTCGACCCGGCAATCTCTTTATGGCTCCAATCATTTCACCCCGCCTGGTTTTCGACCTTGATGGTTGTCATAAGTTGGCCTGGTTACATGCCGGAAGCAGGCTTGATCGTCGCTGCCATCCTAGTGTTAGCCTACTTTGTGAAATACCACCTGGAAGCCCTCTTGCTGGCCATGGTGGCGATTACCTCAGAAATCCTCAATTTTGCCGTAAAAACAATCGTGCACCAACCTCGCCCAAGTCCAGACCTGATCCACGTTGTCAAAATCTTGACTTCCTACAACTTCCCCAGTGGTCACGTTATGTTTTTCACCAGTTTTTTTGCATTTTTATGGTTCTTGATTTACAGGCTGTGCCACCCTTCCTGGCAACGCACAGCCTTTCTAGTTATCCTCGGCCTCATGGTAGCCCTGGTTGGAATTTCTCGCATTTTCCTCGGAGCCCACTGGTTTAGCGACGTGCTCGGAGCTTACCTCCTCGGCGGCGCAATACTGCTCGTCTCTATTCGTATCTACAATCAAAACAAGCTGCCTTCTCGCCGGTGATCCAAATGCTGTCCGTCAGGCACAACTCACCTTCGTTTGCCTCCCTTCCAACCTCCAGCCAACCTGGGCAGCAGTCGCGGCGTGCGCGCCTGGAATGCACGATAAGCCTCGCCATACTCCCGCACCAGTGCTTCTTCCTCAACGAAGGTCAATAACCAAATAAGTGCAATCCATACCGGAACCAGCGCCAGCCCGATAACCGATCCGAAGATAAGCGACCAACCCAGCGGCCAGAGAATGTCGCACAACATCAATGGGTGGCGCGCGACGGTGTAAAGTCCGCTGGTACGCAGGGTTTCGCTCCGCTCAGGCCCGGTCAGGGGCACGATTCTGAAGACTGGGCTGCCAAATACCAAACTCCCACCAAAAATAATTACTCCCAGTGCCACTACCCAGGCCGGATTTGGATCGATCCGCACTTGAGAGACAAACCCTAACGGCAAGATGATCCGTGGAGCCTCAGCCAGGATGAACATTACGATCCCAAAACTAAGGTGCCGTCCAAGCTTTTTGGAACCGACCAGGGCAATCCCCATCCCCCAACCCAGCGCGGCCAGGAAAGCCCAGAACCAGGCTTCTGTGGCAAGCTGTGCGATCATCCTTTATGCCTGAAGCCTTTACTTAGCCTTCTGCAGACTGGTTTGACAAAATATTGCTTCAAGTTGATGCCTTATATCTCCAAATCACTCCGCTGCGCGGCAGGTAGAGTCACCCCGAAACCATCCGCTACCAACAATGAGCCTTTTATTGTTCTTTTTTCACCGCTTTCGAGGTTCTCGAAAATATACTCCCGTTCGGGTAGAATGGCTTCCAGGTACACAGTATGGGTTTCCTCCGGGCAGTCAGCCAGGCGGATGGCCTGTACAAATCCTTCACCTCGCTCCGGGCGATCGAACTGCCACGCCACCCACCGGTCCGGGCTGCGGTTGAAGGGCGTCAGCGGGTAATAATCACCGTACAAGAGCATTTCCGATACCTTGCGCCAGACCAGGGCCATATCGACCTCGGGCTTATGGTCGTAATAGCTTGAACGCACGTTGATAATCGGGAAAAGCATGGCAGCCATGCCACAGTGGAACGAAAAAGGATCGACAGGCCGGTCTTCAGGCGGGTAATCCTCCGATCTATCCAGGTCCCATGACAGCGTACTCTCTTTGAAATATGGAATCCATTGAAACAACGTATGGTGAAAGGACAGCTTAACCGGGTGGATACCGTAACCGTAATCGGTGTAGTGCAGGGGAACCGACCGCCGCATAGTCTCCAAATCATTCCGCCTCCCACCAGACGAGCAAGAGTCGATCCACAGGCCTGGATTGAGCTTGAGTAAATCGTCCCAGTATTGAAGATAACCCTGGACATGGAAGTTTTCGTTGATCCCCTGACGGTCGTCCGGGTCGTTATCTCGCCAGAAATTGAGCGGCTCGAAATTGAAATCCTGGCGGTAGATACCAATTCCGCCTACATGAATCAGGTCGTTCACCTGACTGGTCAGCCAAACCCGGTATTCTGGGTTACCCAGGTTTAATAAGCGTTCGGGTGAATTGCCTGACCGCAGCAACCATTCCGGGTGGTTCTGATCGAGCCAACTTCCTGTATGAACCCGCTCTGGTTCGAACCACACCAACAATTTTGCCCCATATCGTCCCGCTCTTTCTGAGATGGGCCGGAAACCGTTCGGAAACCTTTCAGGGTCGGGAACCCAATGGCCAGTGTTCCACCAGCGACGTTCGTGGTTTTCGTTGTAACACGGGTACCAACCCGCATCAATCCACCACACATCGAAATCGAACCCGGAATCTTTGAAGCGATCCATGTAACTCAGCTGGTTTTCTTCAGTGGCGGCTGTAAACTCTTCACCGGGGTCGGTAGCTGCCAATGCCATCAAGGGACGCATTGGCTGGCCGTCCGGCCGCGGCAGCACGTGTGCCAGATACCAACGGCGCCACAGGTTTATCGAACGGCTGGCAGTGCCGCGCCAGGACAGCAGGGTTATACGAGGGGTTCGCACTGTCTCTCCGGGCATCAACCGCAAATGGGTCTTTTCCTGGCCGGCCGTGATCTTCACCCCATTAACCGTCCCCAAAAAGCTGACACTCCATTGACCCGGCCAGCCGATCGCCAACGATATACCGTGACCCTCGAACACCAACCGGTAATATGGGAAAGCTCCATCGCAAGACCGGCCTCCGGTTGATGCGAACGTTAAAACATCGCCTTCCCCCAACGGGCTGTTTTGAGGAGTGTACCCCTCCAGGCTGTAAAAATCGCCGTTGCAATGGGTTAATACCGGAGAATGGCCCTCAAAAACCCCATCTACTGCTTGAAGTTCGCTGATGATAGGCGTTGCCTGGTCTCCCTCGTTGGTAAGCCAGGCAGTCCATTCCACCACCGGGTAATCCCGGTATTCAAGGCATTCCACCTTGAGCGACAGACCGGTTTCAGCATCTTGACCACGGAAAATCGTTTGAAGGATATTGGCATCGATCCGGTTCTCCTGAAACACCGGGTTCCAGTTTTGAGGGATGCCGTTAACAACATGCCCACCATATAAAAAAGAAACCGGTAGTCTGCCGGGATCCGAAAAATACCTTGTCGTCCATTGGCGGCTCTGCTCCATATCACTGGCTGTAGTTACGGGACTGTTCGTGTTCAGAGTCATTGGAAAAAGCTCTGGGCGTTACAACCCGCTCACCGCTGGGATTACCTTGTTGCCAATCGTCTCCAATGGTTTGATCTCTGACACGTTTGGCATATTTACGATCAAATGCTGGATACCAATCTGGCTAAATTCGCCACACATGTCCACCATCTCCTGTGGGCTCATCCCATTTGCTGAAATATTCACTGTCTCCAAAACTGTCTTCTCGATTTCTTCGAAGCGTCTTCCGACGTCTTCACAATGCCCTCTCAGAATCTCGAGTTTGTGCTTCAGAACTTCCACCCCGGCTCGCCCGAACAGGTTGCAGGCATCTCCATATTTTGCCACCAGCCGTAAAGTTTTTTGCTCGCCCATTCCTCCGATCAAGATTGGCGGGTGTGGTTTACTCAACACATTGGGAATATTCAATGTCTGTTCCAGGGTATAGTATTTCCCATTGTAAGGCTTGACCTGGTTTGACCACATCAGGCGTGCTATCTGTAATGTTTCTTCAAGTCGTTCGAACCGCTCTTTGGGCGGTGGAAAAGGTACTCCCAGACCGCGCGAACTCATCTTCATTCCAGGCTGCTCCGATCCCCAGATACGCGCGCCCACCCGACAATACGTCCAGAGTCGTCACTGTTTTGACCAGGATACCCGGATGCCTGTAGACCACGCCTGTGACCATTGTACCTAACTTTACTTTACTCGTTACCGCCGCCATATAGCTCATTGTGCTGTAACTTTCCAACATCGGCTCTTCAACCTTACCGACTCCTCGAATTTGAAAGAAGTGGTCCATTACCCAAAGGCTGAAGAATCCAGCCTGATCAACTGTTTTGCCGATCTCGACCAATCTCTCCCCAATCTTTGCTGCGCCACCTTCCCAAGTAAATGAGGGTATCTGCAAGCCAATTTTCATTACCTTTAAACCTTTCTGTCGATTGTTGACTTCTTTGTAGAAAAAGTGGAAAGCGGATTGGATTAGAAGGCGACCGCTTTCCCATTGCGCGGCAGATTCGAGCATTGCGATGATGGTGCGAACGTTATTGCGGCTGTCGCTCAGGCTGATACGCGGCTGTTTATGGTCAAGGATCACATCAGCCATATCTTCAATCTCCCCCGCATAGAGATCTCCACTGTTGATTTCGATCTCCCTGACCTTGCCGTCCTGTACCAGGCTGATCTTCTCTTTTGGGCTGGGAGTGAAAGGATTGGAGATCTCAAGGCGTCCCTTATCCCCATAGACCTCGAAGTGGCGATATGCGGGTGAATTAAAACTACATTGGATCTGGGCCAGCACATTTCCTGGAAACAGCATCTCACCGCTGAAGCTCTCGTCCACCCCCGTGTCGCTTGCCACCTGCTGCCCGAACACCTGGACCGGCTCACTGGCATATATCGAGCGTGCATAACTGATTGGATAACAGCCGATATCCCAGATGCTGCCACCGCCCAATGAAGCATTCATTCGCACATCATTCATGTTGGTCAAGTTGAAAGTAAATACCCCTCGCATCATCACTATCTTACCAATTTCACCGCTGGCTACCAACTCGCGGGCTTTGAGCGTCAGAGGGTGATGACGATACATGAAGGCTTCTGCAACCACTTTTCCGGTGCGCTTTGCAGCCGAGATGATAGCGTCTACGTCGGCAAGGGTTGTCGCCAGGGGTTTTTCGCAAAGCACATGTTTGCCGGCTTCTAAAGCCTTGACCGTCCATTCGGCATGCATACTGTTTGGGAGCGGATTATAGATAACATCGATTTCAGGATCAGCTAATAATTCCTCGTAGCTTCCCAAGGCGTTATCGATCTTCCATTCAGCTGCGTACGATCGGGCTTTATCAATTGTCCGGCTGGCCACTGTGACCAGGCGATTACGGGGGGAGTTTCTCAAATGTGGAATTACTGCCCGGTTAATATGGGCTGTACTCAACAGCCCCCAACGAAGTTCATTAGCCATCTTCTTATCCTTCCAATACCATCTTTTCGTTCTGTCCCGGTTTGAAAACTAACGGGCCTTGGGGAATAAAATTGGTGATCTCAAGGTCACCGGAATCCATCAACTCCCAAATAACCTGGAAGGGAGCTTTTCCGGCTACCCACTTTTCAACGACAACGATCCCGTGGCCCGGTAAAACCGTAAAAACAACCTGACGGGGATCGCGGGGGTTTTTTAGCGCTTCAGATCTGCTGAAAACTGTCTGGATTGCCCTGGCCTGGGCTTCGGTCGAACAGGATACCGGGTAATGGTAATAGGGTTTTTCCAGGTAAACGTGTTCCACCCGGCGCGGGTCAAATACTCTTACCCCTCGATGCCCGTGAAGTTTCGAGCGGACGACAGGCACAATCGCCAGCGACTCATCCTTAGGGCGCCCATTTTCTGGAAAAGTTGTCCCTACTGGGTAAATTTCGACCAGCGAACCGGATGACCTGTTCAACAACAATCTGGGTAAGCCACGATCCATCCCGATCAATTCGACCGCTTCCGAAGAGGGTGGATCGTTGCGCTTACCTTCCACCTGCCTGACACGCGCCCCCAAACCATCCTGACGGACTGAAACAATCACCGCCAATTCATCGTCAGTAAGATGGCCTTTATCGACCGGTCGAGCGCTGCCGGTGATTGTGGTTACCAACGCTTCCAATTGTGGATCCCAGGTTGAATAGCAGCCTTCGCTGTACTGGCTGGAAATTGCCCCGCCAAATACCGGCACGTCTACCAGGTTGGCAACGTTCACCATTTCGGTGAAAAAATTACGCTTACCAAACTCATGTCCGGCTATGCGCATCTCCTTTGGGGTGGCCAGCGATTTCCACACAACTGCGGGGATTGGAGCACCGACGACTTCGTGGTCAGTGATTTCCCGGGTACAAACTGCGGTTGCAATCCGGTAGACAAGGTCAGAATAAAAAGCTTCGGGGTTGTCAGCCGGTGTACGCGGGTATCCGCCTACCAGATCGAAGGTATATGCCTCGAGCGGATGGCAGTCTCCAACCACCAGGAGGATGCGGACACTCTTCGTCTGGGCCTGCAGAAGCCTGACCACGCTCATCAATGGGCCTCCCCGCCGGCCTTGCTCATGCAAGGTATAGTAAGACTTTGGGGTGATACCGGGAAACGTGTAATCGGCCGGGTCTGCTTTTACTTTCTTTAAAGCTTTTTCTAACAGCCCCCACATTTCCTGGAATTGAACCGGGGTAATATGAACGATCGTGAAGACATTGGGTTGGTGTCGAAGGTGAAATTTCCGGCGAGCTGAAAAGAAAAGTGACTCGCGCCAACTGACAGGTTGGTTATAGATGGCTGTAGATAAGAGCACGTCTGGGCCATCTTCCGGTCGAGGTAAAATCTTATGTCCCAATGAGCCGAAGCGCTGCATGATCTTACTGGTAAACTCTTGTAATAAAGGGGTCGTTGCGGACGAAAAACAGGCAACGGAGAAGGGATATAACCAGGAATGGGTCGTTTCAAGAATTGTTGTGTCTATATTTTCTCGATCCATAATTTCACCGTTATACGCCCCAACCTTGCAAATGAAACCACCGCGTCAGCTTATCTGCAAGGCGGGGCGAAAATGCGCTGATATAATAAAGCAAGCCGGCCTGGAAAGGCACGATAACCTCTGCTTTGTGATGATGGATGGCTTTGATAATTTCCTTTGCCACTGTATCCGGCGAGATTTTGGCAGAAATCCAGGGAACGTGCAGGTTTTCAATCATAGGAGTGTCTACTCTTCCGGGAAGGATCAAAGAAACCGCCACCCCGCTTCCCACCAGTTCCTGGCGCAAGACAGCGCCAAATCCATTCAATGCAAATTTTGCAGAGACGTAAGGGGCGTCGAGGGGTAAGGCGATCTTTCCATCCATGCTGGAAACCAAGATGATGTGTCCTCGTTTTTGAGCAAGCATCGATGGTAAGGCAGCCTGAATGGCATAAACGCCTCCATAGAAATTGACCTCGAGCGATTCGGCCAACATCTCTCTGGTTACGTGAGTAATCGGAGCTCTGATGTACTTCCCGGCGCAGGAGACCAGGATGTCAATGCAGCCCCAGTGGGAGAGTGACGTTTCGACCATCTTGCTCACCTGGTCAGGCTGCGTGACGTCGGTTACGACGACCAGCGCTTGCTGTCCTATCACTGCAATCTCGCCAACCAGGTCTTTCAAAGCCGCTCCGTTTCGTGAAGCCAGGGTCAAGTTTGCACCATGCCTGGCTAACGCTAATGCTGTAGCCTTACCGATACCGCTTGAGGCTCCGGTAACGATAGCGATTTGGTCCTTGAGAACTGGTTTCACGTTATTTGGCCCCGATGGTCCGAAAATATAATTCCCAATTGTAACCTGAATTTGTCAGATTTGAACGCAAGCTCGATCCCTTTTCCTCAAAAACCTGCTCACTTATTGAAAAATGAGTAAAATGGATTGAATATTACAGGTTGGAGAAGAAAAATGCGCCGGTCATTCTTGTTTCATTTGTCCTCAATCATTGCAGCTTTTACCTTTCTTACCGGGGCTAACGCCACATACTTTCCATTCGGTAGATTAACAGCTAACCTCACCCAGCCAGGGTTAGCGACTGATTATAGAGCTTCTTCGAGCTCACAGTTTGCATCGACTCCGGCTGCAACCTCAGGCACTGATGTTCTTGCACTTGCTCCAGTGGTCGAAAACAATACACCACTGGTCGTCGACCCAGAAGTCAAGGCGCTCGTAGACGCTGGTAGTGTCGCTGACTTCTGGATCCAACTGCGCCAAACGGCAAACCTGGCAGCCATGCCCCAATCGATTACCCCAGCAATGCAATCAACCTACGTCTATAATTCAATGACTACCATTGCTTCCACCAGCCAATCCCGGGTCATTGCCTATCTCAAAGGGCATGGCTTAAAGTACGAAAGTCATTGGATCGTTAACTCCGTCCTTGTATTCGGGGCTTCTCAAGCCGACCTGTCAACCTTATCAACGTATCCAGAAGTATTAGAAATAAAAGGTCGTTTTTTTGCATCATTGGAAAAGGACGAAAACGAACTTACACCGGCTATCCAGCCTTCCTCAGTTTCTTCTGGGATGGTCACAAGCCAAACGAATTGGGGGCTCGATTTCACCCTGGCCCCACAAGTGTGGACAACTTACAACGATAAAGGTTCAGGAATTGTAGTCGCAAATATCGATACCGGAGTCCAGTGGAACCATCCCGCCCTGATCAACCAATATCGGGGTACTATCACAGGAAGCAGTAATTACAATTGGTATGTTCCGACTGAATCATCCAAATCATATTGCGGCGGCGCGGCTGCCACGGCTCCCTGTGATTGGAACAGCCATGGCACGCATACCATGGGGACAATGGTCGGCGATGATGGAATCCCCGGTGATTTAGGCCATCATATCGGAATGGCGCCTCAGGCTGAATGGGTCGCCTGCATGGGCTGCGATTCCACTACTCCAGGTAGCGAATGCCCCGATAACTCTTTGACAACATGCGCCGAATGGGTGATTGCTCCCACTGACCTAAATGGTGAAAACCCGGATCCTTCCAAAGCTCCAAATATTGTCAACAATTCCTGGTCAGGGTCTAGCTCTGGCGATACATGGTTTCAGACCTTCATTCAAACCTGGGTTGCAGCCGGAATCTTTCCGGCATTTTCTATTGGAAATTCGGGTCCTGATTGCTCGACCACAAGATCTCCGGGAGATTACCCGGAATCGTTGGGTTCAGGTGCAATTGACAGTACCGGATTGATCGCATATTATTCAGGTATAGGTCCAGGTGGGTTTGGTGTTTTAAAGCCCGACCTGGTTGCTCCAGGCTCAAATATAATTTCTTCTATAAACAATGGCGGCTATGGCACAAAATCAGGTACCTCCATGGCCTCTCCTCATACGGCCGGGGCAGTTGCCCTGCTCTGGTCTGCGGTCCCGGCTCTTAAAGGGAAGGTCGCTGATACTATCTCGCTCCTCCATATGACGGCCAATCCAAACACCCCAGACAGCGGGTCGTGCGGCGGGCCGACGCCTGATAGTTCTCCCAACTATACTTATGGGTATGGCTACCTGGATGCCATGGCCCTGGTGACTTCCGGCCTGGGTATTGCCCCAACTCTTAGCTTCGTTCAAGGTTTCGGAAAAATTTACGCTAACGCTCCGGCTAACTTTAGCATCCAGGTATTGAATCCGCCCGAGGGGACGGCATACCCGCAAACCAGGCTTAATGTGACCATGAAAAATGCTTCAGTGACCGGGATCAGCTCGTTCGATTATTTCGACGGCTCAGCCTGGGTTCCCCTGACCCTGGTACAATCAGGGCCAGATGTCATCGGTTTCATAGGGCAGGAAACCGGCTTTATAATGGACAAAGGCTACAATCAGACGATCAACTTTCGCATCACCTGGTCCAATCCAACAACCTATCAGATCATCTTCCAACTGGTTGACCTGGCGGTACCTGGTCACGTGCTGGCCAACCTGGGAACCACCGCTACCGTTAACATGTATTCTTATATTTTGCCTGTGATCATGAACGATTCTCCTTTCTAATATGTTGAAAGCCGAAAAGCATGCGCCAGGCCTGATATAGGGCGCCCGAAAACTTAATCTAAAAAATCTCCTGTCGGATTTCATTCTTTTCAGGACTTGTCATTAATATGGAGCTCAAATGAAAATTGCAGTAATAGGTGGGGGATCTACTTATACTCCCGAATTGATTAAAGGGTTCCTCCTCAAGGCCGAGGACCTTCGCTTGACCGAGCTCTGGTTGATGGACACCTCACCTCAACGTTTAGAAATCGTGGGTGGTTTCGCCCAGCGAATGGTGGAATCCTATGGAGCGCCGTTTGAGATTATCCTGAGCGAGGATCAACGCCAGGCTATCAAAGGCGCCAGCTACGTCATTACCCAATTTAGAGTTGGTATGATGCCAGCCAGGATCAGCGACGAATATCTTGGCAGGCGCCATGGGCTGATTGGTCAGGAGACGACCGGAATAGGCGCTATGGCTAAAGCTCTGCGTACCATTCCCGTCCTGCTGAAAATCGCCCAGGATATGAGTGAGTTAGCCCCAGGTGCTTTGCTGTTCAATTTTGCCAACCCCTCAGGCTTGAACACCGAAGCGCTCCATCGTCACGTGCCTCAAGTGCCGGTGGTTGGCGTCTGCAATTCGGCGTTCGCCACCAAAATGGCAATTCTTAATCAGCTTTCGAAACAGCAGGTGGATGATGGCAGTCCTTCCATGGTCATATCACCAGATAGGGCAGAGTTGAATACACTGGGTTTGAATCACCTCACCTGGTACCGTGGGTTCAGCATCGATGGCAAGGATATCTGGCCACAAGTGATGCAAAGTTTCCTGGAATATCTACAAGCATCGGCTAACCCTGAATGGGACGTCAACACGATAACCAACCTGGGGATGATCCCAAATTCATACCTGCAATATTATTATTACCCCGACCGTAAACTCGCGGATCAATCTAAATGGCCTCCTTCGCGCGGTGAACAGGTGATGGCAATTGAGTTGAATCTCCTCCGCGAGTATGAAAACCTCAACCAACCTGAACTCCCCGACGACTTGATGAAGCGCGGCGGGGCCTATTATTCCACGGTTGCAACTCAGCTCGTTAACGCTCATTCCAATAACCTGGGAGAAATCCATGTTGCCAATGTAGCAAACGACGGTGCAGTTCAAGGTTGGCCTTCGGATTGGGTTTTGGAAATGCCTTGCCGGGTAGATAACTGTGGTGTTCATCCTCTTCAGGCTGAACCGCTACCGCCTGTCTGTTATGGTTTGTTGACCCAGGTAAAAATGTTTGAGCTTCTAACCACTGAAGCAGCAGTAAACGGGAACTACCAGGCTGCCTACAATGCCTTGTTAGCCCATCCCCTTGGCCCTTCTGCTGACCAGGCTCAAGCAGTTTTGGATGATATGCTTGAAACGAATAAGGCCTATCTTCCCCAATTCTAATGAAGTTTTTTTTAGGCGTTGACGTTGGCGGCAGTAAAAGCCATGCTCTGGTAGTATCTGAAGATGGACAAATTCTTGGATTCGGCCAGGCCGGTTGCGGTAATTGGGAAAGTATCGGCTATGAAGGCCTGGCAGAAGTGCTGCGTACCATAACCGGTCAGGCATTGCAGAGGGCCAGCCTGGATCCAGGCCAAATTTCCGGAGCTGGCTTCGGAATTTCAGGATTCGATTGGCCATCGCAACTCGATAAAAATATTCAAACCATCCGGAGTTTGGAATTTACATGTCCAGTGGGTCTGGTGAACGACACCCTGGTAGGCCTGCTGGCTGGCGCTGAAAAGGCGTGGGGTGTAGCAGTCGTCGCTGGCACTGGTTGTAACTGCTGGGGACAGGATCAAAACGGAAAGCTTGGAAGGATCATCGGAGAAGGAGAACTTTTTGCTGAAGAAGGTGGAGCAGGGTCTTTAGTTACCCGCGCCATTCAAGCCATTTCAAAGCAATGGTCCAGGCGAGGTCCAGCGACTAAATTGACCCAGGCTTTCCTCGAGAAGACCGGACTGAAGGATCCCATTGACTTATTTGAAGGTTTAGCTTTACGCAAGATTCTCCTGACTGCGGAAGACGTTCTCCTCGTATTCAGGGTTGCTGATGATGGCGACTGGGTGGCACAAGAGATTGTTGAATGGGCAGGCAAGCAATTGGCTGACCTGGCCTGTGGGGTTATTCGCCAACTCTCTCTCGAAGATAAAGCATTTGAAGTTGTTGAAGTAGGCAGCCTATGGAAAAGTGGCCCAAGGCTGAGAGATGCTTTTCATCTGGGCGTTCAGCAAATCGCTCCGATGGCCGTCACGATACCTCTTCAAGCGCCTCCCGTCATCGGCGGGGTTGTGTTAGGAATGCAGCAAGCTTATTCATACGACCCAGGCATCCGACGTATCCTGATCGAGCATTTTATGACCAAACGTGTAACGTTTTTCACTTGACAATTCTCATTTAGCATTTAGAATCTACATAACCGCTGCTGCAAGGAAAAGCAGTTTAGTTTAATGTTTTTTTAATCTGATCAAATCGGCTCCGAGGGGATTTGGGCATGACTGACGCGTCTAACGGCCGTTTAGGATACGCTTTGCGCTATACAATAACCGGCCTGCTATCTGGGGGAGTGATCATTCTGGCAGGTGCGATTATTTTCGGGCGCGTGCTTTCAGACGCTTTCTCATACTATTCGCCTATCGGTCAGGCAGCAATCACAACCCTATTTGTCCTGATCCCATTGATGATGGGATTATCCGGTTATTGGATCGGCCTTCGCCAGGAAAAACTGCAACAGCAAAATTCGAGTTTACACCGAATCGTCCAAGAATACGAAAGCCATCACCTCGAACAAACCATTGAAAATAATCGTCGCACTGAGCTAGAAAAAATCCTGGAACGCGGAAAACGTGAATGGGAAGCAATTTTCGATTCGGTTCAAGATGCAATCATCGTTGCTGATGGCAATGGTTCGATTGTCCGTTGCAATCGCTCAGCCACCATTTGGTTGAAAACCACCTTCGACCAGCTCGTTAGTCAACCAATCGAAACGATCTATCTGAGCTTAATTGGTGCTTCGCCAATTAAGCTCACCGACTCGACTGGAGAAATATTCATTTCAGACAATGCTCAATGGATCGATATTACCCGTTATCCGATCTCGTTCGATGAAGATAATCACGGTATCATCTACGTCATCAGAGATATCACCAAGCGAAAACAAGATGAAGCGACAATTCGCCAGCAAAAAGAATACCTCGAAGCTCTGGTCAGTAGTAGCCCGATAGGCATCGTAACCCTCGATCTTGAACGGCGCATACTTTCATGTAACCAGGCTTTCGAGACCTTATTTCAGCATCAACGCGAACAGGTTATCGGTCGCACCCTGGATGGTGTGCTACTCGAACAAGGTGTGAAGAACGACGCTATTTCGAACACCGAAAAGCTGCTGAACGGTGAGGTAGTGAAAGCTACCTTTCAATCCCAGGGACAGCCTGGTGAAATCATCGATGTCGAAGCTTCTGGCGTGCCGTTGATCGTAGATGGGAAGATCGCCGGTCTTCTATGGCAATACCATGACGTCTCTGAGCTGAGCCAGGCACGCCGGGCTGCCGAACAGGCGGATCGAGCAAAGACGGAGTTCCTGGCTAATATGAGCCACGAGATTCGTACCCCAATGAACGGTATTATCGGAATGATCGAGCTTACCCTGGATACCGAACTTAAGCCCGAACAATTTGAGCTTTTACAAGGAGCACGTGAATCAGCCTCCAGCATGATGAGTGTGTTGAACACAGTTCTCGACTTTTCAAAAATCGAAGCTGGCCAAATTCAACTCGAAAAGGTCGATTTCGATTTACATTCACTCGTCGAAGGTGTCGCCCAAACGACCGCCAGCCGCGCAGAAGCAAAAGGTTTGGAAATGTTGGCCTTTATCGATCAAGGTGTACCCTATTGGGTGCGTGGTGACCCTGGACGATTGCGCCAGATCATGGTCAACCTGATCGAAAACGCTATCAAATTCACAGATAAAGGCGAAATTCTTATTTCTGCCGGGCTGAAAGAGCAGAACAGTTCCGGGGTAATTATCCAATTTAATATAGCCGATACGGGTATCGGCATTCCTAAAGACCGCCAGGATCTGATTTTCGAACGATTCATCCAGGTAGATGGATCCACGACGCGTAAATACGGTGGAACTGGACTTGGGTTAGCCATTTGCAAGCAATTATCTGAACTACTCGGCGGCCAAATTGGAGTTGAAAGCGAGCCTGGTCGAGGTAGTAATTTCTGGTTCACCGTTGCATTGGAAGCGATGCCTCAGCCAGAGACAAATTATCAACAAAGAAATGACACTTTCCCAGGAACACGCGTATTGGTTGTTGATGATAACGCCACCAGTCGTTGGATCTTAACTCGTATGCTCGAATCGCTCGACTGCCAGGTGATGTCAGCATCAAATGGGAATGAAGTTATCCCAACGATGTTTCGTGGATTAATGGCCAATTCGTACTTTGATCTAGTATTATTAGATTTTCAGATGGCCGGTATTAATGGCGAAGACATTTTACGCGCGATCCGTAACGAACCACTTACCCACGACGTTAAAAGTTATTGTAATGATATCGATGACCGCTGCCAGCTCTCTGGATCGGATAAAACCATTAGGTTTCAGCAGTGTCCTACAGAAGCCGGTCAAACGTTCCCACCTGCACAGCGCCATCCATTCTGCTTTAACCGGTATTCCACTCCCTGATACCGACCGGTTGCGTGATAACCCGGCTGCACATAAGAACGGTCAGGGGGGCTCAATTCTATTAGTCGAAGATAATCCTATCAACCAAAAAATGGCGCAGGTGATGTTATCACGCATGGGTCATCACGTCGATCTGGCGAACAACGGTTTGGAAGCTGTATCCAAGGTCAAGGAAGGTCTTTACGATCTAATTTTTATGGACGTTCAAATGCCGGAAATGGATGGCTTCGAGGCTACACTCCAGATCAGACTGTTAGAAGGCAAAGCACACCATACTCCGATCGTCGCCATGACCGCCCACGCAATGGCCGGTGATGCCCAGCGCTGTTTCGACGCCGGTATGGATGATTATTTATCCAAACCGCTCGAACGTGATAAGGTTAAATCGATGGTCGAAAAATGGGCGCTTTTCAAGCAGTCACCAAACGGCCCAGAATCGGCGCAAAAACAAGACCCGGGTCACGATAAAAACGATCGTCAGGATGAAGCAGATCGTGACCAGACGCTGGACGTCGAAAGATCATTGCCGCGTTTTGGTGATGATTGGGCGTTCTACACAAGTTTATTATTGGATTTTTCGAAATCGTTGCCCGAAGAGGTCGCCAATTTACACACTGCCCTGGACAACCATCAATTCGATCGAATATCATTTCTGGCGCATAAGCTTAAGGGTGTAGCTGCCAATTTTAATTCTTACAGGCTCACCAATCTGGCAAAACAGCTGGACGCAAGTGGAAAAGCTCAGGCTCTAGAAGATTGTCAGCAGTTAATGAATGAAATTGATCAAGCAGCCGCGCAGATTATAGTTCGGATCAACCAAATCAACCAAGAAGAAAGGGTTTAATACCTATGCTTTCGAGCGGACGCAACACCAAGGCAAAGATTCTACTGGTCGATGATGAGGTAATCTATCATAAGATGGTCGCGCGCGCGCTTGAACCTCGAGGTTATGAACTGGCATTCGCTCGCTCTGGGGTTGAGGGTTTAAAAATCGCAAATTTATTTGATCCAGACGTCATCATCCTGGATATCCGCATGCCCGATCTGGATGGTTACGAAGTCGCCAAACGCATCCGCCACGACCCACGTTTCACCCGGGTCCCACTGATCTTTATCACCGGGCAAGGAGATCTGGAAGATAAATTAAAAGCTTTTCAATCCGGCGCCGATGACTACATGGTTAAACCCTTCCAACCGGAAGAGCTTGCTGCCAGAGTTGCGCTTCAGCTTCGCCGCAGCGATGAATTCAAGGCTATGCAACCCAATGAAATTCGCAAAGAACCGGCTACGATTATTGCCGTCCACAGTTTACGCGGAGGTGTGGGATGTACCAGCCTTGCGGTTAACCTTTCTATTGGCCTGGTTAATCTTTGGCAGAAGTCAGTTTTGGTCTTCGATGCTGTCCTTAACGCAGGGCAAGTTGCTCTGATGCTCAATGCTTCTCCCATGCACACCTTAAAAGACATGGCAGACCGCCAGACTTCTGAAGTAGACGAGGATATGATTGCCGAAGTAATTAGCAAGCATTCAAGCAAAGTTGATTTCATCGCTGCTCCCCCTTACCCTGCAGCCGACGATGCTTATTCAGATGACCTGTTGCAAATGCTGATTGAAAAGCTAAGATATACCTACGATTTCATCGTATTCGATACCGCTCACGATTTCAGCAACATCTCAATCCACGCCTTGAATTACGCTGATAAGATCGTTATGGTGATGACACCCGATATGGCATCGATTAGAGCTGCGATCTGTGCCCTGGATATTTACAAGAAATTGGGATATCCGCCGGATAAAATTTTACCCGTGGTGAATAACATTTGCGCGCCCACCCTAATCAAACCTGCACAAATCGAGAAAGTCATCAAGTACCAAATCAAAATGTCGATCGCCAATGCCCCTAACGAGTTCAGCCGGGCGATTAATTTTGGCCAGCCATTCATCCTGAACGATCCAGATTCACCGGTGGCTGCTCTCATGGAGGACCTGGCTTTCGAGGTCAGTAATGAAAATCTAAGAAAGATACCGCCAGCGGTTCCGACTGAAACCTGGAACAATGTCAATAGCCGTAAAACTAACCGAAAGTGATGTTGCAGTCAAAAGAATAGCCCTATGAAAATAAAAACTCACGCCATAAGCTTTGTATTAATCCTGACATTGTTAATATCTGTTGGCGTGATTCATACCAAAGCCCAATCGACCACGACAAATAACGGCCGCTTTAAGACCGAGCACATCCAGGTTACGCAGTATATCTGGCAGCTCCTGACACTGGCCGATGACAAAGTCGTTTGCGAAGTGACGGTCGAGCATAGTGGGCTGCCGACGACCGACGAACTGATTGCAACCTGCTATCAAGAACTTTTTCCTCTCACCCCGGCCCAGTCGGCAACATCGGCAGTCACACCCACTGCCGGCCCGACCCAACAACCTACTCCCCTTCCTTTTGATTTTGCTGGTTTCCTAAAAAAGGTCTACTGGCATCTTAAAAATACCGTCCGAATCGATAAGGAAATTCAAGTCGCTTTACCGGATATGGGAATCAATATTATCGCTCCCGATATTCCGGTCATCAGACCTTACGTGATCTTGACAGCTTACGAACCGGTACCTGCATATAAAATTGTCTCGATTAAAGGACAGGTTAACTACACGAATTTCGAATGCCCCCAGGCTCGTTGTGAAGTTCCGCTTCAGGGCGATTCTGTCATCGATTTCTGGGCAACCTCCAGTTCGGGAGACGATAGTATTCACATGCAGGCGACGGTTCGGGTCACCAGCTCAAATGGAAAATATGTGGTGGAAATCGTCAAATCAGGGCCTTTCGCAGCTTTTACGGATGCTTGCAGCCAGGAGTGGGGCATCGAGCCGAATTCAACCTGGGCTACTTTCCCCCAATCTCCTGACCAACTGGCTACGAACACCACATTGTATTTCCTCACCGCACGGCTAATTTCCAGCGGGATGGTGGATGCCTCTAACTGTCCGGGGGGTGGGTTATTTTCAGATGGGTCAGCGAATGCCTGCGGCATTCAGACCGCTCGCGGGACCATGATCCAGTGGCAAAATCAATTTGATCCGGTCATTTGGGCTGCTGGGAGAGATGTAGGTATTCCACCACGGATGCTTAAAGCGTTGATCGAGGCCGAATCACAGTTTTGGCCAGGCAACACTCGCTTCTTGCTGGTCGAATATGGATTGGGTCAGCTCACCCTCCAGGGTGCAGACGTCGCATTGAGATGGGACCCGGATTTGTACCAGCTAATTTGCAGCGGCCTTTTGTACGATTGCACCACTGCCTATGCCAAATTAGATCCCTGGGTGCAAATGACCCTGGCAGGAACTTTGCTGCGCATGGTAAGCGGCGACTGCCCAACCTGCTCAGGTAGCGTCGATCTAGCCAATGCCACGAGCAGCATGCCGGTAATAGCTCGCACTCTGAGATCAAATTGCAGTCAGGTAGAACAAATCCTGACACCGGCAGGAGTCGCAGAGTCTAACTACGATGACATGTGGCGTTTTACCCTGGTCTCTTACCATAGCGGTTACCAATGTTTACAAGACGCTGTCACGTTAGCGAAAGAAAATAACGAACCCCTCGACTGGAACCACGTTTCTCCTTACCTTACCTGCCCTGCTTCTGAGCGTTATGTGGATGATGTTTGGGGATCCCTTCAGGTTAACACCATTGCCCCCTACACGACTGAAGTACCTGATGCGCCGACCCTTGTTCCAACATTCTTCCCAACATCCACGCCAACAGCTGCGCCAACCGCTGCCCTTTCAACCGGAAGCTTGCGGGTCGTAGTCTACATCGACTATAACCACGACAACGTTGCGCAAGCCAATGAGCTGGTCGATGGAGCTACTGTAAACGTCAACTTCTCAGATGGAACGGTTATGGCCCAGGTTACGGTCAATGGATCTGCAACATTTAGTTTTAGCGGCAAGGTGGTCGGTTTAGCCGGCAAAGTATCGGTCATAAGCCTCTTTCGTTCTGAACAGTTCGCTGTACCCAGTAGCGGTGAAGTCGTGCGGGAATTTCAGATCCAGCCGCCCGTTCTACCGACAGCATTACCGTAACATTTATCGAGTAAATGTCATCACCTTTGGAAAGGCAAAGTTATTGTGACTGAGGAACCTGAATCGATCGAAAACCAGAATACTCCCGACCAGCAAGCTTCAGAGCCAGAACAGGTCTCGCCAGCTTTAGAAAAAGGTTCCATTTCAGGCCTTAGAGAGACATTGACCGAAGAAGAAGCTGAAAAAGATCAGACCCCAAAAAAGACCGGCATCTTTCAGAAAGTTACTGGCATTCTTCGCCTCAAAACTGGCAGCTTGCAGAAAACCAAGAAATCAACCTCTTCGCCCTTGCCTCCTGGCAAGACCGCTCTTCCCATCCCTGCTTTCACACCGGATGAAATTCCAACTGGCACGCAAGATGAGAACTTATCGCCCAAGCCTCCATTCAGCGAGGATTTGGATGAAGACCTAGAGGTAAATCCGGATGAGACTGTTGGGGAGAACAAGGGTGAATTTGCAACACACTCTCCTGAAAGCTCGATTTTTGACATGCTGTATCAGGTTCGCCAGTCGGGATTGGGAGAACTGACAACCGCTCCAACTGTTCCCGAGACCCAACCTGCCAGGCCAGAAACACCTGTTGATAAACCAGAGATAACCGAGCCGGTTAACCCAAAGCTAGAAAGCAATACGCCTGATAAAGAGAAAAATGATCTCTCAGACGAGATTATGACTACCTCTTCTTTAGCTTCCAGGCTGTGGGGCCTGCAAGAAGAACCAGAGCAGCCCAAAACAGAACCCGACTCTTCAACCGGCGAAAGCGAACCTGATGAGGCTGGATCTATGGCGGATGATCAGGAAGAAAAACGCGGTTTCTTCGATCGCTTCAAGGGTTTTCGTGGGGAGGAAAAAGGGACGAAATCCCTGGAATTCGACAATGATACTTTTCTTAATCGAGTTCGCAAAATCGACCGGAGAACTTCATGACCTGCCAGGAAGCTTAAAATCTCCACCTTCGCCCTCAGGAGATATCTCAGTAACAGACCCGGGTAAAATTTTACAATCCCAAGAAGAAGGGGATGAGGAAACCGACCGGTTTGTTTTTTATCCCCAAGAATCAGATAATGAAGTCTCCCCCTTTATCACCGACAAACCAGAAGCTTTTTCTGCCGAAGAGAGCCTGGAGGATGAAGTTGAACCGTTTACGACTCCAACACAAGGGGAACGGTTTAATCTGGAAGAGTTTCTTGCTACAAACCTGGCCTCAACTACTGAAGAAGATAGCCAGGAGGACACCAACTCTGGCTTTACTGGATTGGATTACGGCTCCTGGGGAGGCGCATATCCAAAAATAGAAGAACAAGACAGCCAACCATCTGAAGAATTACTAGCTTATGATGATAGTCTGGAAAAAATCAGGGCGATTGCATTGGAATCCTACCAGGATAGTTCAGAAAACCCAGATGGATCCTCCGCATCATCGTCTGATATGACCTCCGATTCGATAGGAGAAATGATCGTCGCCCAACCCCGTAAATCGTGGTGGATGTCACTGACAGTTTTTGAGCGAATCATAATAGGGGTTTTTGCCGGGCTAGTTTTGATCCTTGCTGGGATCGCCGGTTTCTCGGCAAACAAATTCTGGCAGCAGGCTCCACCACCTGTTGTTATTCAGCCCACGATAACGCCTTCGGCTTTTCCAAGTCCTATCGAAGTCGTCCTCCCCGGAGCCTGGTCATTTGCCTTAACAAGCAGCGCTGTAGCGGTCCCACCTGATAAACCGGGAGCGGGAATCTGGCTTATGGGGTCAGAAGTCAGGCGAATTATAGAGCTGCCATGGAATAAACAGACTGAAGCGGTTATCCAAACTTTTTCGCCAGGAGACCTGATTCAGGTTAAATTCAACGACGGATCGGTCCTAAACTTCAAAGTCGACCAGGTGACCCAGGTGGATGCCACAGATACCAGCGTCCTGACTGACAACAAACCTTCACTGGTGATCATTCTTGCCGGAGAGAAAAGCGCACAACGCTGGGTGGTTATTGCAAGGCCATAGTGTTTGGAACACCCCAATACCGCTAAATTAATCCTAATTTAATCTATTGCCTCTCGTGCTAAAATGAGTAAGGTGATTTAAGATTTGAGCTGTTTTCAATCTTCTCAATGCTCGAACGGACTGCTAGAATTTCATCAAGGGGAAATAAGCATGAAGTCGAGACTAGTTTCAGCAACTCACCTCATCGGGACGGGAAAAAGATCAATCTATCTTTTTATACTGGCCGCATTATTAATTATGTTGCCGTCTTGTTGTAAATGGCCTGAAGGCAACTATTCAGCAGGTTTTGGCTTACGCACCGAATATTTCACCAATGAGTATTGCACGACCAACGATCATCTGACCTTCCGCATTTATGAGGATGGCTCATCCATCCTCATATCAGAAGGAAATTCTATAATCTCGAATTCGCTGGGCCGGTGTGGAGAGAAAGAAATGGACCACGCTCGCTATAAGTTCGATGGCGCTGCTGTGAAAATGGAATCAACCTCATCTGGGATGGTCGAATTTTCTATGTGCAACGATGTTTTTGACGCTCAAGGATCTCTTCATTTTGAAATCATCGATGGGAAGGTCATTCTGGATGGCACTGTAAATTGTATCAACCAGGGTATGATGCTGACCAGTATTCAAATACCTAGAAAATGATCAAAATATCTATATCTTTCCAGAAGCTTTGAATACAGATAAAACGTCAGCGCTGATAAATTCATTCATTTTTTTCCTGCTCACCGTACCCCACGAAACGAGTGAACGCCCACTCTGAGCTTTTTCGCCAAGGCGATAATAGGCTTTATCCATGGGCCAGCCGCCGTCTGGAAGTTGGCGCGCCTCTAGAATTCTTAAGGCGTCCGCACAGCGCACATCCGGTAAAAATCCAGCTTCAGCAAGTACCCGAAGGCCGAATAAGAGATCGTAATGCCAGTAACATGGATAATGCAGCAAGGTAAAATCGTTCTTGATAATACTGCTGTCAGACAACCGCCTGAAAAGGCTGCGCTTCAGGAAAATCTCTCCGGCCAGGGCCGCCTTTTGGGCGGCATTGCCATCGCCCGTAAGTCGTGAATAAAGCGATAAAGCTCTCAGTGGGATCAGAGTTTCCATAAAGGAGGAATGGCTGGCCTCCGGTCGTTTATCACAATTCCAACCCCCATCGGGCCACTGCCAGCGCATCAACCGAGAAGCCAATTCTTCGGTTCTTCCGGGAACAGCATCCTCGAGACCAAGCGCCATAATAGCAAAAAGAGCGTTCCCCTCTTGTGAAGCACAACGGCGAACGCGCCCCTGGATCGTTTGAATTTTCATCTCGTGGTCCAGCGAAAACAACCACTCAATCACTTGATCGACTAAAGGTAGCAAGGATCTGTCGCCGGTTGGATACCCTATCTCAGCCAGGGTTGCCAGCACCCAATGGGCGCCAATCCATTTGGCATAGGGGTGGTATGGAATTCGCCCATCTACTCCTCGCTCCGAGAGCAAGGTATTCACCCTGGGGCTTTGCGCTACAGCTTCACGTGTTTTTTGGATCTCTTCCGAATCGGGAACTTGCTTCACGACGTTCAGCATGACCTTCAAACGAACTGCCGGTTCATCAGATGCAAGTAAACGTTCGATCAGAGACTGCATGAGGTTACCTCACCTACCTGGTTTCTGTAACTTTATGAATACTGCGCGGCGTTTCGGTGTTCAGACTTTTGACGACCGTCAGATGATAAGCAAAAAGTTGGGCGGGAACTATGCTGACCAGAGGTGTAAGCCATTCGGGAATTTCAGGAGGAATCGGGATTGGCGATTGAGCCAGACTCAACGCACCAGGATCATTAGAAATCATTACCAGTTCAGCCAATAGTTCCTTCCTCAAGGTTCGAAAAAGGGTCATTAATGTATCGAACGTCTTTCCATTGGGAGCAACTGCCATGATCGGGAAACCTTTTTCAATCATGGCAATTGGACCATGCTGAAAATCCGCAGATGAATAAGGTTCGGCTTCAACGTAGGTTAGTTCTTTTAGCTTGAGCGCCCATTCAAAAACTGTCGCGTAGTTGAAACCCCGTCCTAAAACAACACAATGCTGCATGTAGCGGAAACGCTAAGTCATTGCCGCAATGGTTTCATCCAGAGCCAGGACTCGCTCAATCCAGGCAGGAACCTGAGCCAATCCACGCCAGCAATCTTCACAACCTGACAGCGCAGCAGATAACATGGCAATCGACATGAGTTCAGCTGTATAAGTTTTTGTCGCCGCTACTGCTACCTCTGGACCGGCCTGAATATCGAGGGTAAAATCCGCTGCATTTGCCAGAGGTGAATCGGGATCATTGGTTATTGCCAGGGTCAAGCAGTTTTGACGGTTTCCTTCCTCAACCACACTGACGATATCGGGTGATTGCCCTGATTGGGATATGCCAATGACCAAAGCATTTTTTAACTTTGGGGGCTGCTGGTAAATCGTAAAAAGTGAGGGGGTCGCGAGAGCAACCGGTATTCCATTCGAAGCCCCCCAAAGATAATTAGCATATCGCCCAGCGTTGTCAGAGGTTCCTCTGGCAGCCAGGAAGGCGAAAGCCACATCCTGCTTTTTAATTTTCTCGGCGATTAATTCTACCGTTTTCCGCTGGGAGGAAAGTAGCATATCTAAGCGTTGGGGTTGCTCGAGGATTTCATTATGAAGTGGCATCGCGTTTGCACCTTTCAAAATTGAAATTGCATTTTTTCCTACCTGGATGTATATTTTAACAGGTAATTGATGAAACCTATTGTCCCGCTTATCTCGGATTTTCTTAAGTGGCGTTTTACGGGGTACCACTCTTTCCGCAGGCTGACATTCGTCCTGGCGGTTGCACTTGGTTATGGCGTCTTATTTATTCCTCTTTATATTTTTTGGGGGAATTGGATTAATTTACTATCGATTATACCGGTAGCAATGAGCGGCTGGTATTTCGGCCCAACCATAGGATTGTTTACCTGCCTTCTCATGATGGTATTTAACGCAATTCTTTGGCGGATCATGAGGGTCGATTATACCCAGGTACAGTTCATGTATTGGATCGTTATCAATTTCACCAGCAACATATTAGCGGGTTACATTGCAGGAAAAGCTGGCGACCTCCATTTTGAAAGAAAGCCTCAATTAATTCTGGGGGACAAGCGAATTGAAAAATCGACAGGATGGAATGCCCATAATTCAGGAGATGTCGAAGCCTCGATTTCCGAGCTGGTCGATTTCTTTCCCGGAGCATCGTTTGCGATCAACCGCCGGGGACGAATTTGCGCCTGGAACTCATCAATCGAAAACCTGACCGGAATCCAGGCTGAAGACATCCTGGGTAAAGATACCTCCGAAGGCGCATTGGCGATCTTCGAGAAAAAACAACCACTCTTAGTGGATTTTGTCTCGGCCGAAGATAAAGACCTCGCCAAAGTATTTCCAGGGGTGAAGCGTAAAGACATGGATCTGATTTTGGAGACATTTATCCCAGATTTCAAACCAGGCGGCGCTTACCTCTCAATGAAAGCGCGTCCCCTTTATAACCTGGATGGCGTCCAGGTTGGCGCGGTCCAAATCATCGAAGACGTCACCGACTTGAGGCTGGCCCAGGAAAGGGATGGATTATTGGAACAACGTGATTCCATTACTGGATTATTCACGTCAAATTATTTCGAAAAAGAAATCGCTCGTCTGGAACGAAATCACAACATTCCCAGCAGTATTTTATTGGTAAGGTTGTTGGAAAGTTCAAGTATTAATGCTACCAGACGGTTGAATCCTGATGAACTTCTTAAACGAACCGGCACGGCTCTGAAAGGCGTATTTAGAGCTAATGATATTGTTGCATATCTCGACGACAGTAATTTCGCAGTTTTGGTTCCGCGAGCTGATGCAATAACCGCTCAGCGTCTCGCCGAGCGGTTACGTAAATCTCTTTCTCTGCGTAATTTAGGGCGTTTCGAACCTCTTCTCCAGTTCAATGTCGTTGCTGTTACATCCTTGGAAGGTGGAACCTTGCTCGAAACTTTTAAGCAAGGGCTCCAATTACTGGTAGAAGAATAGTTATCCTCCGGATAGATCCCCAAAACGCTTCATAAACTCCATCCAACCGGCTTGTTCCCATTTGCGCGGCGCGTTACCCTTACGGATCCGTTCTTGAACAGTGACACTGAGATGAGAAAGAGTCTGTGGGAGACTATCGGTCATTCGAGATACTTCCGAGTCTATGTCTTCATCTCCATCTTGTTCGTCTTCAGCGTCATCTTCACTTTCCTCATCGATTAATGAATCGATTAACTTTCGGGCTCTATCCTGAAAATCGAGTGGATTTTCTCCAGGCCCTACATAACCCAGAAAATAATCATCGTCCTCGCAGGGTTCTAATTCGCGCCCTTCACTACTGACCATCCCTTCAACCCGAGTAAATTGGATCGGTTTGTCATGACCAGCTTCAACATCGTCGGGGATGGTGATGTTCAGATCATCAATTTTTTCCCAATCGTATTGATCCAGGATAACAGTTCTTTTCACCAGAGACCAACAAGCGATGGGCCGGGTATAGACGGTGGCATCATCTTCGGCAAAGACTGCATTAAAACCAGCGGCTGGGCTGATTTGTAAAATCGTGACATCTTTGAGGTGCACAAAGACCTCCTTAAAAAGCGAATTCTGTTGGTAATTATACCTGCTTATACTTTCTCCCCGTTTTGATCGAATCCTGGAGCAAATGTCTGCCTCCCATCTTAATCGATTTGTATGGCATTCAGAACCCCGGCTTCTTGGTGAAACCGGGGTTCTGAATGTATGACTTTAACCTTATACCTTCTTAAAAAAGACTGCGCAGTACCAGGAAAAAGCCAAAAATAGCTAAAGGAACGCCAACGATCGCTCCGACCACAGTCAAGCTTAGGACCACTCCAACAATCATGAGAACCAGGCCCAGAATTGCACCAACCAAACGGCCGGTTAGCTGGATTATGATGACAATCAAACGCCAGATAGCCCAGAAGGGCCATAAAAGGAACGGGACGTGCTTGTGAGTTCTACCCATTTTTACCTCCATCATATATATACGTAGTATGGCAGATTAAGTTGCATGAATTCAGCAGATTTTCTTCTGATTGGATTAAAATAAGCTCATGCCTAATCATCCATACCATGATATTGATCCACTGAAGCTGCTTAATGACCTTTTTTCTGAAGAATGGGAAAACAGGATGCAAGCCGATCCCTGGTTGGCCAGCCTGTATGGAGACCATCGTTTCGACGACCGCTTACCGGATGTGAGCTCTACCGAAATCGAACATCAAACCCGGCAGAACCAGGCATTCCTCGACCGGGTGAACGCAATTGACCGGTCATCATTGGACGCCGAAGGACGATTAAACTACGATATCTTCGCCAGAGATCTGCAAAACCGGATCATGGAATATGGCTATAACGTACATCTTATGCCCGTCAGCAGACTTTCGGGATTCCATATTAACTTCCCTGACTTACCAGATTACCTTACATTCAAGACTGGCGATGATTATCAAAATTATATCCAACGATTGAGCCAGTTTGAAAGGTACGTACAACAAAACATCGAATTGATGCGTCTCGGCATAAAAAATGGCTATATGCCGCCCCAAGTCACCCTGGAGGGTATCGACCGTTCGATCCGTAATTTGATTGATTCTTCCCCCGAAAGCAATCCCTTCTTCCAACCTTTTACGCATTTACCCGGACAAAATAATAAAGAGTTCGACATTTTAAGAAAAGAAGCATCTGCAGCAATTGCAGGCCCGGTTGCCAGAGGCTATCTGGCATTCTTAAATTTTTTGAACTCGGAATATCTCCCAGCTGCCAGGAACGATACAAGCGCTTCCGGCCTACCAGATGGACGGTCATATTATCGCTACTGTATCCGTAAATTCACAACCCTTGAACTGACTCCTGAAGAGGTCCACTCGATCGGATTGGGGGAGGTAAAAAGAATCAGGGAGGAGATGGCCGAAACAGTCCGGGAGACTGGCTTTACCGAGGGTTTTCAGGATTTTCTGGCCTTTTTGAGAAGCGATCCGCGTTTCTATGTTACATCTCCTGAGGCATTGATGAAAGAGGCTGCCTTAATCATGAAGCGAGTTGATAACAGGCTGCCTAGGCTTTTCAACTTTCTACCACGAACACCATGCGGTCTGAAAGAAATCCCAGCCTTTACCGCGCCGGAGCAAACGACGGCCTACTATATGGTCCCATCTGGCGACGGGACTACGCCCGGCTATTATTATGTTAATACCTATAATCTGAAAAGCCGGCCCCTTTATGAATTTGAAGCCCTGACTTTGCACGAAGCTATTCCCGGACATCACCTGCAGCTGGCTCTCCAGATGGAACTATCAGATGTCCCGCAATTTCGGCGTTTCAACGAAGTGACAGCATTCGTCGAGGGTTGGGCGTTATACGCAGAACGGCTGGGACTTGAAATAGGTTTTTACACCGATCCATACAATAATTTTGGCCGCCTGACCTACGAAATGTGGCGGGCAGCCAGGTTGGTCGTCGATACTGGCATCCATGAGTTGGGATGGACCCGACAACAAGCCATCGACTTTATGGCGGAAAATACCGCCTTATCAATGCACAACATCGCTAACGAAGTAGACCGGTATATTGCCTGGCCAGGACAAGCGCTGGCCTACAAGACCGGTGAACTCAAGATACGAGAACTACGCCTTAAAGCCGAAAAAAACCTCGGCGCCAGTTTCGATCTGCGAGAGTTTCATGCAGTTGTGCTGCAGCATGGAGCCATCCCACTTAATTCCCTGGAGTCATTGGTCACCACCTGGATTAGAAACAAAGCAGTGAAATACTAGCGAATTGAGCTGTAAAAATCCAATTTTAGAATTAGCCAGAACAGCGCGCCTCTTCGAAATTAGATCTATCCGGAAGGGAAGTCACTTATGTCTATGACCGAAAGGGTCACCCGGCTCAGGCAGGAAAGCCTGGATGCCGTCCCATCTATCTCAACAGAACGAGCTGAGTTAATCACGGATTTCTATCGCCACGAGACCTGCCTGGAATCCGACCCTGTAAAGCGAGGACGTGCTTTTCAGTATCTGATGGAACATAAAACCATCTATATTGGTGAAGGTGAATTGATTGTTGGCGAAAAAGGCCCGGTGCCGGCGGCAGCTCCTACTTTTCCGGAGTTATGCTGTCACAGCCTCTCAGACCTCGACATTCTCAACTCGCGTGAAAAAACCTCATTTAAGGTCAGTCCGGCTGCCCGAAAAATCTATGAGGAAAATATCATCCCTTTCTGGCATAGGCGTTCGCTGCGAGAATTGATATTCGCTGAAATGACGCCTGAATGGAAAGCTGCATATGATGCCGGCATTTTCACCGAGTTTATGGAGCAACGCTCGCCAGGACACACCGTCCTGGATAATAAAATCTACTCAAATGGTTTCCTGGATTTTAAAGCTTACATCCAATCAGCCTCGTATTCGCTTGACTATTTGAACGACCAGTACGCCTACAAGAAACAAGAAGAGCTCAAAGGCATGGCGATTTGCTGTGATGGCATCATCCGCTTCGCCCAACGCCATGCAGAGCAAGCACGCTTTCAAGCTGAAAGGGAGGCCAATCCTGTTCGGAAACGCGAGTTGGAACGGATTACTGAGATTTGTGACCGAGTTCCGGCTTATGCTCCTCGTGATTTTTGGGAAGCCCTTCAGTATTATTGGTTTGTCCACCTGGGAGTAACGAGCGAGCTTAACACCTGGGACTGCGTTTAATCCCGGCAGGCTCGACCAGCACCTGCTTCCTTTTTATGAGCAAGGACTAAAAGAAGGCAGTTTGAACCATGACCAGGCAGAAGAGCTTCTGCAATGCTTCTGGATCAAATTTAACAACCAGCCTGCTCCACCGAAAGTCGGCGTCACAGCTGAAGAAAGCGGTACATACACCGATTTCGCCCAGATCAATATCGGCGGTTTGAAGGAAGATGGCTCAGATGGAGTCAATGAGATCAGTTACCTGCTTCTCGATGTCGTCGAGGAAATGCGCCTTCTCCAACCAAGCGCATCAATCCAGGTTAGTAAAAAGAATCCGGATAGATTTATCAAGCGTGCGAGTCGTATTATCCGCACCGGGTTTGGTCAGCCATCGGTGTTCAATGCCGATCTGATATCGCAGGAGCTCATCCGGCAGGGCAAAGCGGTCAAAGATGCCCGTAATGGAGGTTCAAGCGGCTGTGTCGAGGTTGGCGCATTTGGCAAGGAGAATTACAACCTGACCGGGTATTTCAATATGCCCAAGGTATTCGAACTCTGCTTGAACAATGGGAGAGATTTCCGGACCGGATCTCAGCTCGGTCCGCTCACCGGCGATGCAACCGGTTTCTCTTCATATTCCGAATTATTCGCCGCCTACGAAAAACAGCTCAACTATTTCGTGGATATCAAAGTAAGAGGTAATAATCTGATTGAAAGAATCTACGCAGATTATATGCCTGCGCCATTCTTATCGATACTGATCGATGATTGCATCTTAAATGGCAAAGATTATCATGATGGTGGGGCACGGTACAACACAAGCTACATTCAAGGTGTGGGTCTAGGGTCGATCAGTGATGCAATGACCGCAGTAAAATATCACGTTTTCGAGCAAAAAACGATTTCGATGGTCGAATTATTGACCGCCCTGAGGAACAATTTTGAAGGATTTGAAAATTTGCGGAAGTCACTCTTAAACCGTACACCGAAATATGGCAATGACGATGAACGGGTTGACAGTGTGATGGTCTCGTTGTTCGAAGCGTATTACGACGCCATCGAAGGTCGTAAAAATACCCGGGGCGGTTCCTATCACATCAATCTGCTCCCGACCACAGTTCACGTCTACTTTGGCTCGGTTACCGGAGCGTTACCAGATGGCCGGATGGCCTGGGAGCCTCTTTCCGAAGGTGTATCTCCGGTTCAGGGAGCAGATGTTCACGGACCAACTGCAGCGCTAAAATCGGTTGCCAGAATGGACCACGTGCGCACAGGGGGGACGCTTTTAAATCAGAAATTCGCTCCTCAGGCCTTATCCAGAGACGAAGACCTTGACAACCTGGTAGCCCTGATCCGGACCTATTTCAAGCTTGACGGTCACCATATCCAGTTCAATGTGGTCGATGCCGCAACTTTACGAGCAGCCCAACACGCACCTGAAAAATACCGCGACCTGATTGTTCGAGTTGCCGGATACAGCGATTACTTTTGTAACCTCAGCCATGCATTGCAAGATGAAATCATCGCACGGACAGAAAATAAAACTATCTAGGCCTGATGTCTGTTTCAATCTCCGAAACTGGTGCCAACCCGACGAGCGGTTTTAACCCAGGTATGATCTAGGGGGACCATCCTGCGCTGTGCGACTACATCTTCCAAAGGAACTGGCTCTGTTTTTTGATTGCGATAAGCAACCATAATACCGCTCACATCTTTTGCAACCATGTCAGCTGCGGCGCTGCCCAGTTCAGTTGCGAGGATGCGGTCAACAGCTGAAGGTATTCCGCCTCGTTGTACATAACCCAGGATGGTCACACGCGACTCCAAACCGGTCAGGGTCTCCAGTTTTTGCGCCAACCGCATGGTCTTGCCAATCTGGCCAGCCTGGAATTCTTGCAGCCTGGATTTAATCTCTTCTTTTTCAGCCTTTTTTCCAGCATCATCTTTCTGTTCAAGCAGGTCGTGATACACGGCCACGTCTTCTTTGAACATTGCCCCTTCGGAGACCGCAACGATGGAGAACCTTTTCCCCCCACGGCTGCGATCTAAAATTGCTCCTGCGATTTTTTCGACATCAAAGGGGATCTCAGGGATCAATATGACATCTGCACCTCCGGCAATTCCGGCTCCCAGGGCCAACCAACCGGTATTATGCCCCATCAATTCGACCACAATGATGCGGTGGTGACTGTGAGCGGTACTGTGCAGACGATCGATAGCTTCGGTAGCCACACCGAGGGCGGTATCGAACCCAAGCGATGTGTCGGTCATTGCCACATCGTTATCGATTGATTTGGGAAGGGTCAGGATATTTAGCCCTTTTTGCATAAGGCGATAGGCGTTTTTCTGAGTGCCCCCTCCCCCAATGCAAACCAATACATCCAGGTGATGGCGTTTGTACGTCTCGACCATTGCATCGGTCATATCCAGCAGTTGCCCTCCAACTGGCATACGGTGAGGCTTATCCCGGCTGGTTCCAAGAATTGTCCCGCCAACGGTCAGGATTCCTGACAGTGCGCTTTCATCCAGGTCGATCGAGCGATCGTGAAGTAATCCATGGAAGCCATCATAAAAACCGACCAATTGGATATTGATATTGCGGGCGTACTTGCCCAATCCGCGCAGAGCAGCGTTCAACCCAGGCGTGTCGCCTCCTGCCGTCAAGACCCCAACGTATTTCGTCATTTTCCACTCCTAGATATATCTCACAAATTTCAACAATCAGCCAACATACCCTACATCAATGGTTGGTTGGCAATAAAAAAAATAATTCGAATATCATAACTTTCCTGGACCCTCACCGTTAACTGGCCTCCCATAATTCGCCTTCATCAGCATTATCAGGGATGGACCATCATCCAGGTATGGAGATTGCCGGCAGGTAAATCTGTTTCAAAAGCCACCTTGAATCCATGATGTTGGTAAAAATCCACATTTTTTTCGGTCATGGTCTCCAGGTAACAGGGGAAGCCTAATTCACTTGCCTCTTTAACTTTACTGTCAACCAGTCGTCCACCAATGCCTTGACCCTGGCAATCAGGTTCAACTCCCAGTACCATTAAATACCAATGTGGGCCTGGCACGCAAGCCTTATGGATGCGAAATACAATGGGTTCGACTTGCTTGATCCGCAGCAGTGCTTCCAGACCCAAACGCAGCGATACGACGCCTAATCCGGCCCGGATAATTCCCCAGGTATTCATTTCGGTTTGCCCAGGTGACAGCCAACAGGCCAGGCCTTGCACTGCAGGGGTGGTATAAACCTGCCCATAGAAGTGGCAGTAGCGAAGAGAAGCAAGCATCAAGGATGGTAGCAGCTTCGCACGCCAGGTCGGGTCAGGGAGATAATACTCCATCAAAGGATCGCTAAAAAATGCCCGGCCTAATCCCTCGGCTGCAGCTGCCAGCTGGTTTGAACGAAGGCGTACAAGCGAGAATGGATTTGATTCCATTATGATAACCTAGGAGGATAACCCGAGAGCCAATCCATGATCTTATTGTAATCCTTTCCAGTTCGCCTGGTCACGATTTGCAGTCGCTCCTGCCTCAATCCTTTGGTGAAGAAATATTCGTGCTTGTAGATTTGGTCAGGATGAGGTGCTCCCGTTCAGGGCTTCTAGCTCAATTTGCAATCTCTGGATGGTTGCAATACGGGCGGCAGATTGGTTGGAGACCATTTGGATCGTCTCGGGATCTCGAGTGAAGCGCATGGTCTCCTGGGGCACTCCGCGATAATATTCAATCAACGCCTTGAGTTTTTCAATCCGAAATGAGTCCGATGCGAAAGCACCTGCTGCTAATATATCCCGAAGAACCTTCAATTGGTTTTGCCAGGCTTCCAGGTTCATACCAGCCTTGCTCTTAAAGCCATTGCGAGCCATCGGGCGCACAAAAAAAGGCAGTTTTTCGAATTCTCGGCCTGTTTCTCCAATGATTTCCGTGAGTTTTCCAATCATGGATTGGATCTCCTTAATATCAGTTCTGGTAGGAGAAGATTGCTCTCCAGTACCTGCCGTTTTATTTGCCTGCTGCGGCGCATTGGAAATCAACCCTGCCCGCTCCAAAACCTCGTATCCAGTGACCATCTGTCCATGGAATTCATCTGCAAGGCGCAGTGCCAGGTACGCCGTCGCAGCTCCAGCGTGTTCAGGTGGCATCAAGCCATCATAAGCTGAGTGGAGCGACACGTGCAGAAATTGTTCTTCTGTCATTCCTAAGAGGGGAGCCAGCTTTACGGCTGCCCCACGGATACCCGGTGTATCTACCATCCCAGGAGCAAATGAAACCACCTTCACTCCACAAGACACAGTTTCTACCGCCAGGGTCTGGCTAAAACCCAGGATGCCCTGTTTGGAAGATATATAAGCAGAAAGCCCCGGCATGGCATCGGTCGAGACCATATTTACAATCACCCCCTGCTGCCGGTCCAACATATCAGACAAGAAAGCCTTGGTTAATAGAAAAGTTCCTCGCAGGTTTACAGCAATAACCTGATTCCATAACTCTGGCTCCATTTCGATAACCGGCGCGACCGGACAAAGGATGGCATTATTGACCAGAATATCAACGGGACCATAAATTGAATGCACTTTTTCGACGAGATTGTGTACCGAAAGGGTTCCTGATACATCCGTGCAGATAAATGTAGCCTCGCCTTTTTCAGAACGGATCATAGCTTCTGCATTTCTTCCCGTTTTTTCAGAAATCTCAGCGATGACTACTTTTCCACCAAGATAAGCAAATGCTCGGGCGATCTGTAACCCAATACCACCTCCTGAACCAGAAACGACGATTACTTTACCGGCACATTCTGCGAGTTGTAAGCCAATACCTGAGAAAAGGATATCTGAAAGGTGATACGTGTTTGCCATGGGAACTCCAAAAAGTTGTGATGAAATAAATCAGATGTATAATCCGAAATTGGTCGATTAAGATGGTGGGTTCTACATAATCAATTATCAATTTTATCCCTTTTAAAAATATTGTCATTTTGCTTTCGCTCATCCTATTTATTTGTAGTTGAAGAACCCGTTATCAGTAAATTCTCCACCATGCCAGACTCGGTTGTATAATCGTACTCATGCCATCCGAATTTCTACCCACAACTCCCCAAGAATTAAACGATCGCGGTTGGGATCAACTCGACGTTATCCTAGTGACAGGCGATAGTTACATCGACAGCCCATTTATCGGCGCCGCGGTTATCGGCCGGACGCTTGAAAAAGCGGGCTACCGCGTTGGAATCATTGCCCAACCGAAAATTGACAGCCCGGTCGATATTACCCGGCTAGGAGAACCACGACTCTTCTGGGGAGTAACTGGGGGCTGCATTGATTCAATGGTCGCCAATTACACAGCTAACAAACGAAAACGCAAGAGCGATGATTACACCCCCGGCGGGATAAATAACCGCAGGCCAGATCGGGCAGTGATCGTTTATACCAATCTCATCCGCCGCTTCTTCAAACCAACCCGACCAATTGTCCTGGGAGGTATCGAGGCGTCCTTGCGACGGGTGGCGCACTACGACTTCTGGTCTGACTCGGTCCGCCGTTCGATATTGTTCGATGCCAAAGCGGACATTCTCCTTTATGGCATGGCTGAACAATCTGTCCTGGACCTGGCAAACGCCCTTCAAAAAGGCGATGGATTTACCCAGGTGCGTGGGCTATGCTATATTGCTAAAGAACCTCCGCCAGGGTACCTGGAACTGCCTGCGTATGAAAAAGTAATCGGCGATAAGTTAGCCTTCATCGATATGTTCCACACGTTTTACCACAACAACGACCCCCTTACTGCTCAAGGTCTTTACCAGCGCCACGCCGACCGCATGCTGATACAGAATCCTCCGGCAAAAAACCCGTCCCAAACAGAATTAGACGCCACTTTTGACCTGCCATACCTGCGCGCCCAACACCCCTATTACGAAAGCCAGGGTCCTGTAAAGGCCCTCGAAACTATCCGCTTTTCGATAAAAACCCACCGCGGTTGCTACGGCGAATGTAATTTTTGCGCCATCGCCGTCCACGAAGGACGCACGGTGAACTGGCGCAGCCAGGATTCCATCACACGGGAAGCAAAGGCGCTGGTAAGCAGGCCTGATTTCAAAGGTTATATTCTCGATGTGGGAGGACCAACCGCCAATATGTACGGCTTCGAATGCCGTAAGAAACTCGCCAGAGGTACGTGTGAAGACCGCCGGTGCCTCTACCCATCCATATGCCCATCACTAAAACCTGATCATCGCGCCCAGATCGATTTGCTGCAGCGTCTACGGACAATTCCAGGCGTCAAGAAGATCTTTGTGGCTTCCGGGCTGCGTTACGATCTGATTAAAGCAGACGAGAAACACGGCGGCGAATATCTCGAAGCGATTACTGCTCACCACGTATCAGGCCAGCTCAAGATCGCCCCAGAACACAGCGAAAACCGGGTGCTTACCACAATGGGTAAACCTGGACAAGACGAGCTAATCTGGTTCAAACGACGCTTCGATGACCTCTCTGCCAGGGCTCACCGCAGCCAATTCCTGACCTATTACCTGATCGCTGCTCATCCAGGTTGTACGGAAGTAGATATGCTGCGTTTGAAGCAGTTCACCAGCCGGGAGCTGCGCATCTCCCCGGAACAAGTCCAGGTCTTTACCCCCACACCATCCACATATTCAACTTTGATGTACTATACCGGATTGGATCCATTTTCGCGCCGGCCGATCTTCGTAGAAAAAGATGCGGCGAAACGCGACCGGCAAAAACAAATCGTGACTGGGAAATAGATGCTGCGCTTTTTTGCGGTGGCTGCTCCAGGGATAGAACCCTTCGTCCGCCAGGAGCTTGTTGACCTGGGAATTGCCACGTTCACTGCAGCCGGCAAACAACTGCCTGGCGAGCCAGATGATGAGAATGGCGGCATTGAGTTCGAAGGGGAGTTAAATGAACTTTATCGTGCAAACCTCAATCTGCGGACATCCAATCGGGTGCTGGTTCGCCTGGGAGATTTCTACGCAGCAGCATTTAGCGAATTACGAAAAAAAGCAGCCCGCTTGCCCTGGGAAACCTACATCAGACCCGGACAGACAATAGCCGTACGTGTCACCTGCCACCGTTCACGCCTTTATCATTCTGATGGGGTTGCCGAACGGATCACTGCAGCAATCGGCGACCACCTGGGGCAACCTGCCAAATTCGTCAAGATAGATGAAAATGAAAACCAGCTGCCTCAATTAATCATCGTCAGACTGGTGCACGATCACTGTACAGTTAGCATCGATTCAACGGGCGCACAGCTGCACCGGCGGGGTTACCGCCTGGAGACGGCTAAGGCGCCTTTACGAGAAACGCTGGCGGCAGCCATGCTGATGGCGTCTGGATGGGATAAGAGAGCTCCTCTCATCGATCCTTTTTGCGGCTCAGGGACCATACCGATCGAGGCAGACTGGATGGCGCGTAAAATCGCTCCTGGAAAACAACGTAGATTTGCTTGTATGGATTGGCCCGGTTATGACTCAGCCATTTGGCAGACTGAACTCGACCGTGCCGCTGAATGTGAAGGTCCAACAAACGGAACAATCATGGCTTCCGACCGGGACGCAGGAGCAATCCGGATTGCCCAGGCGAATGCTGGAAGAGCCAGCGTTCTGGAAGATATTGAATTTTCGTGTAAGGCCTTTTCGGCCATCGAACCATCCAAAGGAAATGGGTGGATCGTGACCAACCCACCTTACGGAGTACGCCTCACCCCCGACCATGATCTGCGTAACCTGTATTCGCAGTTAGGAAACGTTTTGAGAGCTCATTGTCCGGGTTGGAATGTCGCCATATTGTGTTCTAGCGACTATTTGATAGGCCATGCCCATCTAGGGCTTTCCGGAAGATTTTCATTTGTCAATGGCGGACTTCAAGTAAAATTGTTTACCGGCAAAATCAAGCGGGGATAAATTTTTTGACAACCCTGCCGCGTTTACTTACGGATGTTTCGATCTGGTCTGCAGATATGACCTGCCTGAAAGATGAAATTCGGCGAGTCGATGATTTCGTTGATGGTTATCACTTTGACATCAGCGACGCGCATTTCGTACCGGGTTTATTACTATTCCCTGATCTGGTTGCCGCCTTGAGACCTCTGACCTCCCGGCCTTTCCACGTCCATCTCATGGTTGCCAATCCTCTCAATCTGATCGAGGATTTTGTGAAGGCAGGCGCTAACCGTATTACCGTTCACCTGGAAATCGGCGAACTTCTCGGAATGGCAATCGAGAAAATAAAGGCAAATGGCGCGACCGCCGGACTGGGGTTTGGGTTGGATACCCCTCTCGAAGGGTTTGGCCTTTACCTGGAAATGGTGGACCTGATCTTGATGATGGGCACACCGATGGGAATCAAAGGACAGGAACTGTCCCCGCAAGCCAATGAACGCATCAAAGAAATGCGCGAGATTATTGATGGCCAAGGATATCGTGGAAAAATTCTACTGGAGGCAGATGGCGGTATCCGCAACCACAGCATCCCGGGCATATTCGCATCCGGCGCGGACTGCATCGTACCGGGATCGTTGGTCTTCAAAAGCAAAGACTTACACACGACCTTTACCTGGCTGCGAACCCTGCACAGGATTGAAGTATCGAGTTAAGGAAAAATGCTTAATAGAAAAGACGTAAAAAGCGAGTTGAAAGTGCGAAAAGGTCATTTTGACCTTTTATTATCTATCTTGCTTCACACCAACTTTCGCTGCAGGGCCAGGGTCACGGCAGCAACCCGGTTGTCCACCCCCAACTTCGTAAATATATTGCCAATATGGAATTTTACGGTTGAAAGGCTGACCACCAATTTCTCAGCAATTTCGGAATTATTCAGGCCTTCAACCATTAAATTTAATACATCCCGCTCGCGTTCGGTCAGCTCGTTTCCAAGCGGAAGCGCAGGCGCACTGGAATGGATCAATGCCTGTGCTGCTTCTGAGGAAAGCGTCATCCGGCGGGCAGAAGCAGCCCGAATAGCATTGACCAATTCATTAGCGGTGACATTCTTGAGCAAGTAGCCAATCGCACCGGCTTGTAACGCTCCTTGAACCAGGTTATCTTCCTTAAAGCTGGTCAAAGCGATTACCTGTATCTGGGGGTTTTTTTGACGAATCGTGCGGGTCGCTTCAACCCCACCGACGCCTTGCATGACCAAATCCATCAAAATTACATCGGGTTTAAGCAGTGAAGCCCGGATAATTGCTTCTTCGCCATTTTCGGCTTCTCCGACCAATTCCAGGTCAGGATAAATCTGGAGAAAAGCGCTCAATCCACTGCGTACCACGGAGTGGTCATCCACCAGCATTACTCTGATCTGTTTCATTTCGGCCATACTTCTATTATATACTGAACTGTGAATCTCGATTTATGATAGAATTTAACCTACTCTTAATCTATGTCCTGCAAATCGATTTTCCAAATTATTTCCCGATTATTAATAACCGGAATTTTGATCTTCGTCTGTGGCAGCTTACCTTCGGCCCTGGCGTACGCTCAAAACGCGCCTGGATCCAGTGAGCAGCAAAACACCATCCCACTTGATCGTTCGCTGCGCTTCGAACGATTTTCGCTCGAAGATGGTCTATCGCAGAATACGGTTTTGACGTTATTTCAGGATCACCAGGGATACCTCTGGATCGGTACCCAGGATGGTTTGGACCGATATGATGGATACTCCTTCACAATTTTTAAGCACGATACTGAAAATGCTGACAGCCTCAACAATGATGCGGTCCTGAGCCTTTCTGAAGATGCAGATGGATTTCTTTGGATCGGCACCTGGGGTGGGGGATTGGACAGCTACGATCTTCAATCCAATCATTTTACGCACTATCAGAATAACCCTGCTGACCCTACCAGCTTGAGCAATGATATCGTTACATCGATCCTGGTGGATCACAAAAATCGATTATGGGTAGGGACCTGCGGGGGCGGTCTCAATTTGATGGATCAAAAAACCGGTCAATTGTTCAATTTCCGCCACGACCCTGAAAATCCATCCAGTCTGGCCAGCGATGACGTCTCTGCGATATTCGAAGATGCAGATGGCGATCTATGGATAGGGAGCGGATGTCTGGGGAACCAGGGAGCCGGGGTTGACCGCCTGAGATTACAAAACCAACCAATCGAAAGTGTCCCTGACGGCACATTCACTCATTTACAGGGAGATCCCAATGACACCGGGTCATTAAGTGGAAACAACATATCGTCAATAGTTCAGGATAAGGCGGGTTTTATTTGGGTCGGAACCGGCGGTTATACCCTAAAAGGTGGAGGTCTCAACCGCATCGATCCTCAAACCGGTTTAATCGAACGCTTCCAACATGATTCTGGAAACAGCAGCAGTTTGAGAAACGACGATGTAATGAATTTGATGGTGGATTCCAGTGATCTCCTTTGGGTGGCTACGTGGGGAGGTGGATTGGACATCGCCGATACTGACCTGGAGAAAACCAGGGGGCAGCTGGTTTTTTCGCACCAGCAAAGCAATCCCTACGACATTCAAAGCATCAGTTCCAATCTCGTCTGGTCATTGCTGGAAGACAGGTCAGGCGTGTTCTGGATCGGTACTGCCAACGGCGGCTTAGATGCCGTTAATCCGCAGGTCCAGCAGTTCGCCGTTTTCCGCAGCAATCCAGCTGTTACATCAAGCCTGTCTTACGATGCGGTAGGACCGATACTTCAGGATCGAACCGGACGAATCTGGGTTGCCACCTTGGGAGGCGGTCTGAACCTCTTCAATCGCCAGACAGAGACATTCAACCATTACTTCGAACCATACAATAATCCTTTTAGCCAACAAGCTAACACCTATATTGCGCTCATTGAAGATGAATCTGGAGAGTTGTGGGCGGGTACCTTAGCAGGGATGGCCAGGTTTGACCCTGATACAGGAGCGTTAACCTATTACCGTCATAATAATGACGATCCAACATCGATTATCAATGACAACGTTTCCAGCCTGGTAGAGGACCAATCAGGCCGACTGTGGGTCGGAACTTTAGGAGGTCTTGACTTTTACGATCGAGCTACCAATATATTTACCCACATTGATGTTCCCGAACTCGAGGCTGTATTTAGCATGTTAATCGGGGCTGATGGGTATTTATGGGTGGGCAGCTGGGGGCAGGGACTCTTTCGGATCGACCTGAACACATTATCTGCGAGCAAGGTTGCCTATAAAAGATTTATTCACGACCCGAACGATCCCTTAAGTCTGGCCGAAAACGACGTCGTCGACATTCTTCAATCCAGAAATGGTACCCTCTGGTTCGGAACCCACGGGGGATTGGAAAAGTATAACGCCCCAACCGGGGAGTTTGCTCATTTTCAAGTCAAGGATGGCCTGACGGATAATTCCGTCCTTTGCATGCAAGAAGACAATGAAGGCAATCTCTGGATCAGCACCAATAATGGTCTCTCGCGTTTTGATCCTGTGCAGCTCAGGTTTCGGAATTTTAATGTAAATGACGGATTACAAAGCAATGAATTCGATTCCGGCGCCTGTGGTATGTCTGCAAATGGCGAATTGTACTTTGGTGGTCAGAAAGGTCTCAATGTCTTCTTTCCCGGTGCAATCCAAGATAACCCAACCGCGCCACCCATCGTAATCACCTCGTTCAGCAAAAAAAACCAGCCGGTTGATGTGGACCTTTCCGGCAAAACCCCTATCCAGCTTTCTTACACAGACAGCTTCATCGCCTTCGAGTTCGTGGCCTTAGACTTCCATGACCCAGACAAGAACCAATATATGTATAAGTTAGAGGGTTTCGATCCGGATTGGATCTCTGCAGGAGTACGCCGCTATGCAAGCTACACAAATTTACCAGGCGGTGATTATACATTCCAGGTGATAGCATCGAATAATAATGGCGTTTGGAATGAAACCGGGGTTTCGATTCCTATCAAAATAATACCGCCTCTCTGGCAAACCTGGTGGTTCCAGGGAGCCAGCTTGCTGGCATTGCTGGCAATCGGATTCATGGGCGTTCGATGGCGAATTGATAGCATCAGTGCACAAAACCGCCACCTGGAGGAATTGGTTGATCTGCGCACGGCTGATTTGAAGCAGTCGAATGTGAAGCTCTTACAAGCTATCGAATTACGCGAAAAGGCCGAGACTGCTCTGGCTCAAAAAGCTGCCGGCGAGGCAGTCGTGGCAGAACGATCTCGCCTGGCGCGCGATCTGCATGATGCCGTTACCCAGACGCTTTTCTCAGCCAGCCTCATCGCCGAAGTCCTCCCCCAGCTCTGGGATATCGATCAAAAAGAGGCCCGTAAACACTTAAATCGAGCTGCAGGAATTAACGCGAGGTGCATTAGCCGAAATGCGCACCTTGCTTTTGGAACTGCGCCCTTCAGCCCTGACGGATACATCTCTACCCAACCTGCTGCACCAGCTGGTGGAAGCAGTAACCGGACGAGCCAGGCTGCCAATTCAATTTGCGGTCGATGGTGATCATGCGATTCCACCGGAAGTGCAGGTAGCTTTTTATCGCGTCGCTCAAGAAGCCTTAAACAACATCGTTAAATATGCCAAAGCAAACCAGGCATTGGTGAACCTGCGAATGCAACCCGGTTCGGTGCGCCTGGCTATTATGGATGATGGAATTGGCTTCGATATCGAGGCTGTTGGTCCCAATCACCTCGGCCTGCGGATCATGCGCGAACGCGCCGAAGCAATTGGCGCACGGGTCAACATCTACAGCGCGCCCGGCGAAGGCACCCAGGTAACCATGAATTGGGAAGTTCCTCAAAATGGGCATCCAGAATAACAAAAAACCCCGAAGAGAATCGGGGTTTTTTGTTATTCATAAGCTTAGGTCAAAATCAGGAATGATCTCCCATGTCATTAACTATCCCTAGCCCGGTAATAGTCTTGGTGACGTTGGGATTGCCATAATATTGGATACTGCCTGCGCCTGAGATGGTGACTGAAAGGCTGCCAGTCGACCAGACAGATGCGTTTCCTGTGCCAGAGATGGTTACGTTTGTAGTGCTATTCTTGAAGTCAGCTCCCTGAAAATTCCCAGCACCGCTCAAACCTACCGTCAGGTCAGTTGATTGACCATCCACCTTGATCGAGCCTGCGCCAGAAATTTGCACATTCAAGCTATCGGCCTGAAGGCCAGCAAGCTGGATATTGCCCGTGCCAGCGACTCCTAGTGAAAGCGCGGCGAGGTTCAAATTGTCAGCCGTGATGTTTCCAGCGCCTCCAATTGTTAGCCCTTCGACAGATTTCAATATAACCTTATATTTGATCTCTTTTTTCGGTAAGATTTGGAAACCGTTCTTGGTGCCGATGACAAGGTTAGAGCCATGAACTTCGGTCGTGATATATTGGATCAGGTTATCTTCAGCCTCAACGACCAGCGATTCCTCGCTGCCTACTACAACGGTCACATTACCCAGGCCATTCAATGCTATCTGGGAAAATCCACTGACCGGACGGTTTTCACTGGTCAAATTTCCAGATCCGGTAACGATGGTCTGGTTGGCAGTAAACCCAGGGATGCAACCGGATATAGCCAACCCGGCGATCAAAACTATCAGGATAAATGCTTTCTTATTCATTTTCCGCTCCTATTAGAAATACGTGATGTTTGTTTCGGTGAAAATTCATTCATGATTGAAAATCATAATTATTGCTGAAGCGCAAGTCTGTCCCGTCCTTATTACTGTGGAGCTCGAATTGCTGACCATTTGCCTCAAGGATGATCCGGTATCCCGGCGTGACGAACATGGCGCAAATTTCCCCTTCAGCAGGGACTTCCAGGCAAGCGTCTGGCCAATTCTGAGCCACCTGGTCAACAACCAAGACCTGAGTAATATCCAGGCCAAGTTTCGCCTGTAAAGCTTCCCGGGCTTTTTCGGCAGCACGCACGTCATCCGGCAGTGGATTGAACACCTCAGGAGTTGTGGTTATTTCTTCGGTTGGCGTGACCGTTGAGGGATCGATCGCCGTCGGATTTTGTATGGCTAATGGAGCGCAGGCTGATAAAAAGAGCGCCAAGCCTAAAATCGTTTCAGAAATAAGTTGTTTTATCATGGTTGATTCTCCCATTATTTACAACTCATAGTCTAAACGAATTGCGTCAAAACTTTGCCATCCACAGGGTGAGTCCCTGGCTAGGCACCAGGTCAGTCTTCTACCTGTCCGGTAAGACAGGTAGAATTTCCCGGCGATTTAGTAACAATTGGTGAAAAGCCTATCTTGGTAACAGTTGTGGATATAAAAAAGAAACGCCCTGCAAGGCGTTTCTGGTACACCAGTAAAAAAACTTTTGCCTTTTAGCCGCTGCCCGGTTCAATGTCAGTCAGGCCAGATGGAATGGGAGGTGCAGGTGCAACACTGAAACTGACAGCCATCTCCTCTAAGTGAGGCTGGAGGGCCAACCAGCCGCTAAGGATTAACATACTCACTCCACTGATGGCAAGGAGGCCAGTTACACTCCAGCGACTTAAGGCGCCTGCTGCAGTCTGCGATATGGGAGCCAGGCCTAAGTTGGCGAGCAACACCAGGCTCATCAGGCGACCCATCAACTCCTTAGGAGTGCGCCGTTGAATACCGGTGATCAGGACGATCCTTAGATAGCCATTCCCCGTACCCAGGATGAACATCAACACACATCCCATCCAGGTGGCAGAAATCAGGCCCAATCCGATCAATCCGAGCCCGAAGAGGACAAAAAAAGCGATCAGCGCATATTTTAAGCTGCGAATAGAAAGTGGAGGCAAAGCGCCACACAGGACAATTCCCAGGAAACCGCCCCCGGCAAAGGCAGATAAAATCAAACCATAAGCAGCAGCGCCTTCTACCAGCCGTTGGTCTGCAAGCACTGGAATGCCGATCAGAACAGGTCCCGCAAAGAACAAGTTAGCAAAGGCTATCAGGATGAACCCCAATTTCAACGTGTTATCCCCCCAAGCAAAGCGGATGCCGGTTTTTATCGATTCCCAGACATTTTCAGTGGATTTCTGAACAAGGGATATTGTGCCAGGTTTCATAAACCAGAGGGTTGCAACCGACACCACAAATGTAACAGCATCGACCCCAAAAGCCAGTGCAATTCCTTTCATTTCACCGGCAAATGCTCCGATGACCACTCCTGCCAGGGCCGGTCCGATAAAACTGACAAGCTGGCTGCTCCCCTGGAAGATAGAATTCCCGGCTTGCAAATCTTCTTTCGGAAGGAGATTGGGAATGATCGAGTTTGCAGCCGGAATGAAGAAACCAGAGACCGTTCCGAAAAGGAAACTCAAAACGTAGAGCATCCAAAGCTGAATTTGCCCGCTAAATACCAGCACCAACATGACTATCGTCAAAACCAGGCGAACCAGGTCCGACGCCAACATGATTTTTCGGGGTGAAAATCGATCGCTAATTGCACCGCCAATAAGCATCATAGCAGCCCGCGGAATAGCACCTACGGCGAGGACTGTTCCTAATGCGAGCGGATCCCCAGTTAAGCTTAAGCACCAGCCATGGCGCAGCTACCATGTAGAACTGGTCACCCAGAAGAGACATTCCCTGGCCTGCCCATAGAAGTACAAAATCACGTTGATGGAGAACACGCTGCATTGGGTTTTGCCCGGGGATTGAAACTGCATCAGGCATTCCGTCATCCTTGTAATAACGATGTTTGTCTACCGTATTTCTTTGAAATGTAATTTCGAAAGGATTTTTTCTACATCACCAGCTTTGGGTGATCTCGAGTGTGATCGAGCGGCTGCCGTCCATTGATGTAGACGGCAGCCAGTTTAATTATACCGCTCGCCGCGGAATCAGGTTGAATACCAAGACGACGACACCAGCTGCCACCAACAGCAGCGGCCAGATCAATTCGGAAATACTCCCAAATGCCAAGATAATCACCGAAAGGGTAAACATGATTCCTGCCGGATATTTTGCCCAGGCGGTTGGCTGGGAGTTGCGACGCAGCCACAAGAAGCCGAAGGTAAGCGCCCACCCCAAGAACATGACACCATTCATCACGGTTTCATTCCCCGAAATGAAACCATTGTAGCCAAGCAGCGCCAGGCCTGCGCCAATGCTAGCCAAGATTCCAGCTGGGATCAGAGCCCACCAGTTACGTGCCGACCAGAAATAGACCACAAAATAAGGCAAGGAAATCAAGAACAAGATCGCCGCAGCCATCAATTCTCCGTTCAACCTCACCGCCAGTACAGGTATAAGACCAACACCGGCCAATATAGAAGCGGGGATGAGCGCCCAACGGTTATTGCGGTTGATCAGGAATACCACCAGAAAAGGCAAAGCAACAGAGAACAAGACGATCATTGCGACTATTTCGCCAGGGATCTTATCCGCAACCAGGGTGATGATCGTAATTGCAGTGACTACCCAGGGAAGGAATGAGCGCCCACCAATGCTTGTGCGGATCAAGTGCGAATGCTACCAGGAAAGGCAAGACCACGCTCATCAGTATCGGGACTGCAACGAATACATCGTCGACCCCTAGCTGAGTCAATCCAATCGTAAGAGCTGTGGCACCGAAGATCGATGCTGGGAATAACCATCCCCAATGCTGCACCCCATTCGCAAAATAGGTGACGAGAAAAATCACACAAAGGACGGCAAAAACCCCCATCCAGAAAGTATCTGATGTGCTTACCACATAACCCAGGTTCTGGGCCAGGAATAGAGCCCCCCCAAGAATAAGCACCAAACCCCAAATGATATTTGCTAGTTTAATTTTCATAACATCCTACCTCCTTCCTTTCGCAATTAGTATACCTATTCTGAGAGTGAGCATGCCTAACCCTGGGAAGGGTTTCAACCTGTCCATGTGGATAGTATAATTGCGTTTGCCGGTGTAATCTGATGGAGATGTCAACTCAAATAACGACCGGTTCAGAAAAACACACGAATCTGAAATCATTATTTAACAAACTGTATAAACAGAACACCAATCAAGGAGATACCTCATGAGCTTTGACCAGACGGTCGAAATCCATCGCGATTTGAATGCTGACGATCTGATCGTTATTGCTGGGGGGGGCGGTTTCATAGGCGGATCCCTGGCACGTTATTTCTACGACCTGGGTTACCGCCATATCCGCGCAATTGATAAGAAACCGCTGCCTAACTGGTATCAGAGAGTACCCGGGGTTGAATGCCTTTCTCTCGACCTCAGCGAAAAGAATAACTGCGTCCGGGCAGTCGAAGGAGCAGTCGAAGTATATAACCTGGCTGCCGATATGGGCGGCATGGGTTTCATCGAGCGTTTCCGGGTGGAATGCTTGCGAAGCATACTGATCAACACGCATTTGATCGAAGCTGCTTACCAGGCCGGTGTCAACCGCTATTTTTATTCCTCTTCGGCCTGCGTCTACAACACCACCTTACAACAGGACCCCAACGTCCGGGCGCTCAAGGAAACAGACGCTTATCCGGCCATGGCGGAGCGCGGTTACGGTTGGGAAAAACTTCTCTCGGAAATGTTTTGCCAGGAATATTGGGCTGAACGACGCTTAAAAACATTTATAGCCCGTTTCCACAATGTTTATGGGCCAAACGGTACCTGGGATGGGGGCCGTGAAAAGGCACCAGCAGCCATCTGCCGTAAAGTAATCGAAGCTAAAGACAAGGATCAAAAGCACATCGTGATTTGGGGAGATGGAACTCAAACCCGCAGCTATATGTACATCGAGGACTGCGTTCAGGGAATTGATATGATCACCCACTGCGACGACCTGATCGCTACCCCGATCAACCTGGGCTCGCACGAATTGATCTCGGTCGACCGATTGGTCAGTCTGGCAGAAGAGATTGGTGGCATCAAGCTGGAACGCAAATACGACTTAAACGCACCACGTGGCGTTGCCGGTCGTAACAGCGATAACACGTTCATTGAACAAGTCTTGGGTTGGCAACCGCAAACACCTTTCAGAGAAGGCCTGACCAAAACGTACACCTGGATCGAGCAGCAGTATAACGACCGCAAAGCTGGAAAACCAATCGTCCAGGATTCGATCTAGAACAAGGCGTCTGAAATAAATTGGAAGCGGGTGGTCGATCTAACGAGGATGGGATCTGACCTAGAAAGTTATAGCTTTTCTCAACCATAATCGCAGGCGAATGGGCATCCAGGTATAGAGGAGCTTACGGGCAATAGCTCGAACCCTTAACTGCGACCACCCTCCTCCCAGCTCGCGATCATGCACTCGAAGCATATCCGGGTAGCAGCGATCGTCATTGATCACCGTTTTGCCCTGGCTGTGGATGCGGAAGCTTGCCCACAGCCGGGGCTGGTAGCTTACTTCCGAGATTTTTGCCAGTTTAACCCATAAATCGTAATCGAAAGCGAAGAACAGGGATAGGTCCAAGGGTCCCACCTGGCGCCATAGATTTGTGCGGAAGAAGGTCGTTGCCTGTGGAATGTGAACCGAGCCGCGCAGCATCTGGTGGTAATCGGTTTGCTTGGAAGCAAAATGCCCGATGGTCCTTCCAGCATCATCGATCAATTGGGCATCGCCATACACCATACCGACCTCAGGGTGTTCCATCAGGCAGGCGACCGCCTGTGAGATAGCGCCGGGAAAATACGTGTCGTCCGAGTTCAACCAGGCGAGAATATCGCCGCGGGCATGACTGAAACCTTTGTTTAGAGCGTCGGCATGCCCCCGATCCTTTTCCGAGACCCACCATGCTAAATGTTCCTGGTATTTCTTAATGATCTCAACACTCTCATCTTTCGAACCACCATCGACGATAAGGTATTCAAAATCGGGATAATCCTGTTCGAGGACTGAACGGATGGTATCTTTGAGGAATCGTCCCTGGTTGAAAGAAGGGGTAATGATTGATACTTTTGGCACGGGATTGGTCATAAGGAAAGCCTTTCACGGGCGATAACGTGATCCTGTAATTCTGGGCTGAGGTCACAAAAGTAACCGCTCCAACCCCAAACACGTACGACTAGATCCCGATGGGTTTCGGGATGTGCCCTGGCATCCAGCAGTGTTTTCAAATCGAGGTTATTAATTTGCAGCTGTTGGCAGCCCAAGCAAACAAACGTCCGCACCAACAAGGCAACTTTGCGGATCGATTCCTCATCCTTGAATACAGTGTCCGAAAGCTCCAGGGTGATAGGGCCCCCATTATAGACCCGTTTATAATCAATTTTAGCAAAGGATTGCAGTTCACTGCCCGGTCCTTGAACGCGAACCCCCTGGGCTGGCGCCAGATTCGCAGCTAAAGGTTGGCCCTTCCTGCGGCCTTCAGCGGTTGCAGCAACCACCGGCTCTAGCATCCCAGGCTGGCCCTGCGCCAGCCACAGGTAATACATGGCCGAACCGCTTCCGGGCCTTAGGATTCCCCCACGTGAATTGAATCCATAACTCTCGCAGGCAGCTGCAAAGGTGTCGAAAAGCCAGACCAGGATAGAATCAACCCGGTCGTCATTGTTGCCCGTTTTAGGACCAAAATGTGCCAGCCTCAATCGCAACTTTTCAAACCCTTCAAAATCGGCGTCCAGCGCTGTTAACAGCTCGAGCGGAGCAACACCACCATCTTCAAGCACAAACTGTTTTACAGCGGCAAGAGCATCGGCTGCATTCACCGAACCCGCCCCGTGGATTCCAAAGTTATTGTACAGAGCTCCACAAGAGAGATCGCGGCCATTTTCCAGGCAATCACTCATCAACACAGAATAATAAGGAGCTGGCGGAAGCAAAACATTTTCATAAGCTTCAGCCAACATGAAAACCTGTTCGTGAATATTGGCCGCAATTCTATCCTTAATGGCATCAAAAGAAGCGCCTGAGGATAAGCCGGTGCGAATGCCCTGATCTACCGCAGCCGGGAAAGAAACTGCACCGATGTTAACCAGCTCCATCCCTTTGCCAGGTATCAGGAATTCCCAACAGGCAGCCACTGCGTAGTCTCTGGCATCTTCGATGCGGTATCCATGGGCCAGCAGAGCCGGGATAACCACGTCATCGTTTGAATATTGGGGAAAACCCAGACCCTTGCGGGTCAGCTCAGAAGCAAGAAATAACAGATCAAGACTGGTATGATCCGAGATTCGCAGGTTTAATTTAGGATCGATCATAGCAAGGTCACACGAGACCCGCAAAGCCATAAATGTAAGCTCGTTGACCGCATCGTTGCCATCCCGGTCAACGCCCCCCAGCAAAATTGTTTGCCCATTATCGCCCTGCTGCATTCCAGGATAAAGGTCGCTATCTTTATTGAGCGAAATGAAGAATTCAGCCAGTAGATCTTCGGCAGCCGGGATATCCAGGTGTCCACTCTCCAGATCAGTTTTCAGATAAGGCCAGAGGTATTGATCCAGGCGTCCTAAACCAGCATGGTAATGTCCGCTGAACCAGATCAGGGCATGGAGCAAACGCAGCGATTGCAGGGCTTCCTGAAAACTGGATGGGGGTTGGGCCGGGGCTCGGTCTAAAATGGAAGCAACTTCGACCTTGTCCATCTTTCGAGCTGCAGCCGCATAACGGGCGGCTAAATCCAGGACCGCATCAATCGTTTCGATCGCACAGTCTAAAAATTCCACTGCCTGAGGGTCATTTTGCAGGGTCTTACGGGTTGCAAGAGCAGCTTTTCTGCGCCCTGATAAACCTTGAGATAGTGTTTGCCCCCAATCAGCGCATATATTACTGATGGGGCCTCGACCTCGCAGCTTGTGTCCATCGGTAAGTTTTTGCCATTCGATTGGTGAAAAAACAGTTGGGATAATTTCAGGTAAAGTTCGAGTATAGACAATCAGCTCTTCTGGCGTGATGATCACCTTTTCTGCTTCACACTGGCGCCGGGTCAAACGTGCCATGCGTTTTATCCAGGAGAGCCCTTCGGCTTCGCATTCAGCGAAAATCTCGACTGGTATTTCCTGACGCCAGTGCTTATGGGTGCCAGCACGGACCTGTTGCCTGAGACCTTCTATTCTTGGGTTCAAGCAGCCCCCATATTATGGTATCGCATCAAATAATCTGTGATCATTGGTTTGTCATTCACAATTATAAACCGATCCAGGGTGGACCTCCCTCTTCGACCGGTGCGGGTATTCCCCATGGCAAACACATATGCTACAATAACGATATGAATTAATTGATTTGATATCCTTGATCGTTACATTAACACGAGTTGAAGAAGGGATAAGGGTCAGTGAAAGCCACGATCCGTCAGGCAATACCTGCAGATGCCAGCCAATTAATAGAATTCGTCCAGCAGATCAGCGCCGAACCGGATTCGAACATCCTGTTATCACCTGGTGAATTTAATTTAAGTGTGGCAAAAGAGGAAGAGATCCTGACACGCTATTCCGAATCGGACAACTCCACATTCCTCATCGCCGAAATCAACGACGAGATCGTAGGCGAGCTAACATGCCACGGCGGCAGCCGGCAAGCCAATCACCACACCACTATACTGGGTATATCCGTCAAGCAAGGATGGCGGAACCAGGGAATCGGCAGCCAGCTTATAGAGCGGGCCATCGAATGGGCAAAAGGGAACGGGATAGTAACTCGCGTCGAATTGATCGTCTTTGAACGCAACACGGGTGCTATCCGCCTTTATCAAGAGTATGGGTTTGAAATTGAAGGCCGGCGGCGGAATGTGATCTTCCGCAACGGCGAATATCTTAACGATTTGGTCATGGGATTAATATGGTAGAGATTGTTCACTTAACCACCGTTCAGCTTGAAGCTGGATTTAACCATATCTTGCAGACACCGCGGGACCAGGGCATTTTAGAGATGATCGTACGCCGTCCGAGGATTGATGAAAGGGAAGTCGTGGATGAAGGCGAGCTTAATTCACGAGAAGGATTGGTAGGGGATAATTGGATCGAGCGCATCAATCCCAGTCACATGGACAAACCATCACTGCTCGACACCCAAATTACGATCATGAATTCAAGGGTGATCGCATTAATAGCTCAGGAAAAAAGTCGTTGGCCACTGGCGGGCGACCAGTTGTTTATAGACCTGGATCTCAGCAAAGAGAATCTCCCGCCTGGGACTCGTCTGGCTATAGGTTCAACCGTTGTGCAGGTGAGTGATGTGCCTCACACGGGCTGCAAGAAGTTTGTCTCCCGGTTTGGGATGGACGCCATGCTTTTCGTTAACTCCCCTCTAGGAAAACAACTCCATCTGCGGGGCATCAATATCAGGGTCGTACAACCCGGTACCATCCATACTGGCGATATTGTCATAAAGATTCGTTAAACTTTCTCTTTTAAAGGCAGAAGATTAACGATCGGATTGGATGAATTTCGACAATTCTCCTGCTTCTGCCAGAGCTTCGAGGTCCTTCATGGCAGCCATGGCTTGGATGCGGGTGGCTTCATCTAAATCCAGGGCTCCAAATTCATCTTCATCCAGCACGAGCTGCTTTCCATCCGGGAAAACGAGTAAGTCAAGGGCCAGATCGACGTAGGTTATTTCGTCTGCGGTGATTTCCGGCAGCCTGGTAACATTGCAATACCAGGCTTTTAAATGTTTGTCGTCCCGGTCGTAAACCTCGAAAATGTTGAACCAACGTTGAGCAAAATAAGCCTCGACAAAGCGATCTCCCCTCTTCAGTACCACGCCATTAAAAGGCATGTCATCCCGGTTGAAAAACGCCTCAAGAATCACCGATTCTGAGGTGCGGGCTAACACCTGGCCCGAGTAACGCCAGACTTCCTGGCGATCGAGGTTCTGTTTGATTACAGTAATTTTATCCATTTCGGTCATTATAGCAGAAAGTCGCAGCTGACTTCCTTGGGCTGAGAGTCGAGTTGTATACTAAACGTTTACTATTTTCTTCCCATGTGGCATCTCAAGGGTTCGCGATCTATAAAATACTATCGTGTGAGAGTACCGCATTACACCCCTTACGGCTTTTGTATGGCTCGTAACCATCGTGAAAATCCACCAGCCGTAAGTGGAGCTCATCTAATCTTTCAAGGATAAATCGGGTGGGATGGCAACCAGGAAGTATTCCCTGGGTAGGGTCCTCACGCCCTTCGCCATACGAAGCCACCAGCAGCTTCCCTCTGGGTGAAACAAAGAATTCAAGCAGGCAAAATCAAGAAATGTTCCTGATCGGTCAATACAGTCAGCAATAGGTCTCCGAAGTAATATCCATCGTTCTTCCGGACCTGACATTCCTGATTGCTGCCAGGGCTCTTCATGGGAAGTGCAAGCTTCTTCCAGAACGATATGCAGGTGGTTAAACCAGGCCTGTAAATTTGCCGGGTCCATTGATTTCCTTATTTCCGGCTCATGAAGAAGTTTCAAGGCCTAAACAGAGCAAAGCTGCCGGTTTCAAGTAGATGGCTACATTTTCCCCTACTTCGAATTGATCGGCAGCGTAAAAATAGACCGGCGCCTCTGTTTTTAAGCGGATATCTACCCGGTATTCATTGCCAGTGAAGATAGAATCGACGACGGTACCCAAGAGCGCGTTCTCATGACCTTCGCCTTGGCGGCAAATCTCTACCGGGCCTGGACGCACGAGAACAATCACTTTTTCGCCTGGAGCATGCTCGCCATGCGGACATACGACCTCGCAAACACAGCCAGCCAGCGATACCTTTAATGGATCCGAAGCGATTACACGTGCATCCAACAAGCTGCCTGATCCAAAAAAGCGAGCCACCCAGGCTGAAGCCGGAGCGGTATAGAAGGTCTCTGGGCGGCCTTCCTGGGCAATCTGGCCATCGTGAATCAAGATCAGGCGATCGGCGATGGTAAAAGCCTCTTCTTGATCGTGGGTAACATAGATAGCGGGTATGCGGGTAGTGCGCAAGATTGAGCGCAGTTCCTTCAGCAGTTGTTCACGCAAATTACGGTCCAGGGCACCTAGAGGCTCATCGAGCATCAATAGATGCGGGCGAGGAGCCAGGGCTCGGGCCAAAGCCACTCGCTGCTGCTCACCTCCTGAGAGGGCAGTGACTTTACGCTGGGAGAATTCGAGCAGGTTTACCTGGGCAAGTGCCTGGCGAGAAAGTTCTTCAATCTGTTGGCGAGGATAGTTCTGCATACGCAGGCCAAATCCTACATTTTCGATGACGTTGCGGTGGGGAAATAAAGCATAATCCTGGAACATCAAGCCAAAGCCGCGCCGGCTTGGAGGCACTAACGCCAGATCTTTGCCGTCCCACAATACCTGTCCACTATCAGGCAGCTCGAGCCCGGCAATAATGCGGAGCAAGGTGCTCTTCCCACTACCAGAAGGTCCTAGTAAGCAAACAGTCTCTCCCTCAGCAACGCGCAAAGAAATGCCGCGCAGCAATGGGCGGTTTTCGTAAGTTTTGGTAATCTGGCGTAACTCAAGCATATTGGACCTTAGTTACTCATAACGCGCATTGTCGAGTGGTAACCCATAGAGAAAATACAGTCCCGAAACAGGCATCGACCCGCGATCTAAAATTGTACCTCAACCAGGGCCTTCACCGGGCAAACGGACGCGATCGATCAAAACGATGCCAGCTGTGCAGACCAGCATCAAGATGGTCGACATCGCCAGCGCCTGACCGTAATTGAGAGCGCCAGGAAAGGAAAGATAGCGATAGATGGCGATGGGTAAAGTAGGGAATTCAGGGCGTGCCAGTAAACTCGTTGCACCGAATTCGCCGAGGGCGATTGTAAAGGCAAATGTAGCGCTTACCAGAGCGGCCCGGGCTACGATGGGCATATCCACCTCCAGCCAGACTCGCCAGGGAGAAGCCCCCAGGACAGCTGCCGATTGGCGCAGGTGCTCTGGGATCGATGCCAGGGCGGGCAGCAAAGTCCGTACAACAAATGGCAATGCTACGAGGCTGTAAGCAATTGGCAGCAGGATCGGAAGGGTGCGAAGATCAAATGGAGGCGCATTAAAAGCGACGATGAACCCCAGCCCCAGTGTAACCGGCGATGCCCCTAAGGGCAGCATCAGGAGCGGATCAAGCAAACGGTTGGCAATCGATCGATGGCGTAAAGCATAGGAAGCCAGGAGTCCCAGTGTCAGGGAAATGACCACTGTTGCCGCAGCAAATACCAATGAATTGCGGGCAGCCAGGATAGGCGGCACGTAAAAAAAGGACTCCTGGCGGTTGATAAACAGTTCCTGGTAATAAGCCAGGGTGAAGCCTGGCCCACCTGGAGCCTGCAAATCGACTACAGAGTGTAAAACCAAAGCCACCAGAGGTGCTATCAGCAGGAAAGATAGGAACAGAAGGTAAACAACAACAATCACCTTCTCCCACCTCTGCCGTAAAGGTCGCCCGGAGCTGCTACGGTCGCCAACCGCCATGGGGATGAAAGCTTCGCCTCCCAGGCGGGCATATACGACGGTCATCGCCAGGGTACATAACAGTTGGATGAGGGATAGAATTCCGGCGAGTTGCAGGTTGAGAAACTGGAGAGACTGGATGTAAATGGCAACTTCCAGGGTCTGGAATCTCGGCCCACCTAGGAGAAGAACGACCCCGAAACTGGTGAAATCGAAAATAAAGACCAGAAGGAGAGCTGCCAGTATGACCGGGCGCAGCAGAGGAAAAGTCACCTCACGGAAAACCTGCCAACGACTGGCTCCAAGCGACTGGGCGACCTGAGCAAGATGAGGATCCAACCTGCCCCAGGCATCCCCGACGACCCGGATGACGATTGTGGAGTTGTAGAACACATTCGCTAAAAGGATCGCTCCAAATGTATTGATGAACTGGACCGGCGGGCTGCTCAGGTGGAAAAGCTGCATCAAGGCCAGGTTGACCCAACCGTTTGGTCCCAACAAGGCACTAAATCCGACCGCGACCACGACCGTCGGCAGGATAAAAGGCAACATGGTTACCACGCGCAGGAATGCCTTGCCAGGGAAGCGTACGTTGCCAAAAAGGTAGGCTGCCGGAAGACCGGCAAGAAGGGTTAAGAAGGTTGAGATAGTCGCTTGAACAATCGTGAACGAAAATGGCTGCCAAAGATCATCCCATGCAACAGGCGTGGGCATTATGCCTAATGAACCGGGCGTAAAGGATATCCGTAAAATGCTTAGCAACGGATAGAAGAAAAAGAAGGCAAGGAATATTAATGGCGCCAACCATAACAGCAACACGGTACGGTTGGCAGAACCAGGTAAAGAAATCCGACCTTTTGCTGCCAGCTTCACTTCAGAACTACCTGGGTCCAGTCTTTGATCCAGGCATCCCGGTTTTGGGATATTTCGTCAGGATTCAAAGTTGCCGGCTGATCAGGCTGCTTAACGTACGTTTGGAAAACTTCTGGCAGTTTCGCTTGGGAATTTACCGGAAAAACGTACATCTGCAACGGCATGTCTTCCTGGAAGGTAACGCCCAGCATGAAATCGACCAGCTTCTTGGCCAGGTCAAGATGTTGGGTATCTTTTAGAATGCCAACAAATTCCACCTGTTGAAAGCACATCTGCGGAGCCAGGATCGCTCCAACCGGAGAGACCGTGATCGGTGTGGTTGCAAAGACGACCTCAGCCGCGGGGTCGGTATCATAAGAGACCACCAAAGGCTGAGGCCCTTTACCGGAAGAACCACTGAAATCAGTGTAGTAAGCGGTATCCCAGCTATCAACCACGACCAGACCGTTGTCATTGAGACTCTTCCAGAAGTTCAAGTAATTATTCTGACCGTAATGGGCGATGGTCGCTAATAAGAATGCCAAACCAGGCGACGACGTCGCCGGATTTTCAACTACCAACAACCCCTTGTATTCAGGTTTTAACAGGTCATCGAAAGATTGAGGAACAGGCAGGTTCTTATCTTGAAAATAGGCCTTGTCATAAACCAGGCACACATCGCTGTGGTCGACCGGTAAAACCTGATCGCTCGGATCCAGTTTGTAGTGGTCGGGGATATCGCTTAATAATGGAGATTGGTAGGGTTCGAAGATACCCGCCGCCAACGCGCGTGAGAGGAAGGTATTATCAACCCCAAAGAAAACATCCGCCAGCGGCGCATTCTTGGAAAGAATGGCTTTATTGAGGGCCGCACCGGTATCGCCGCTCTTGATGAACTTCAACTGAACGTTGTATTGGCTTTGGAAGCTGTCGACAACGCTCTGGCTGACTGAAAACGAGTCGTAGGTCATCACAGTCAAAACTTGCGGCGCTGAAGAACCTGTAGCGGAGGTCGCACCCTGCGTAGATTGGGAAGAGACGGCTGGGCTGCAAGCAGACAGCGCCAGGCTGAACACGACAATGACCAAAAAAATATTGGGGAAGATCCTTGACTTCATAAGTCCTCATTTGATAGCAACAATTATCGGACAAAATTCACAGGGAGAGAACAATCAGGCTCTCACCTTAAATGCTCTCATTGGGCGAAGGGAACGGCTGACGGGAATGGATGCATAATAACCTGCCCGTCTCGAGGGAGATGGCAGCTTCATCGCTCAACATGACATTGCTGATACCGCGGGACCGCTCAGGATAAAGCGTCTCACCAGCCAAAGGAAAATAGAGCCCGTCCGTACGTATGCCGGTTGCAGGCCCATTGAGCGGAAGCAATGAGACTACATCTCCGGCCCGCCCTTTGACCTGGATTCCAAGTCGATCTGGGGAGGTCGATCCTTCTTTCAGGTCTGTTGGCGATGCTGTTGGCGGGATGATAAATATCTCTTCCAGTCCGTCATCCAGGCGGACATCGCATGGATCAAGAACGGGTAACATGAGCAGGAAAACGTTTGCCAGGGTTTGGTCCAGGCGTCCACCCAGGCTACCGAGGACGCGAATGACGGTATACCCGGCTTCGACCGCAGCGGTCAATGCCAACTCCAGATCCGTTTCATCTTTCTCGATCGGGAAGCGCTTCACTTCTACCCCAGCTGCAGCCAACCGAGCGACATCATGTGCGGAAACAGAATCCAGGTCACCGATCAGTAGATGAGGTATTAAGCCCATTGCCAGGCAGTAGCGCAACCCGCCATCTGCAGCAATAAGGTAATCATCTGGCAGCACCACCTTACTGGCAGCAGCTATCTCATTGATTTCTCCATTGGCGAAGATCACGGCCCTGCGAACTGCCTGCATTAAAAAACCACCTTCCGCCGGGGAAGGTGATTTCTGGTGCTTTCGCGAAAGACAACATCCCTCCGCCGGCATTACCCGGATCAGGTTCCACGGGTCGAAGGCTTGAAGGCCTTCCTCTCAGCCCAGTTCACTGGGCTCCCCGATTACTTACTTACAGTATAGTTAGCTGGTTAATATTTGTCAATAACGACTATGAAAATGACTTTCTATTTTACCGAAAAATTCACGACCTGGTCAAGCGTTCCGTCTACGTAGATCTCAACATCATAAGTCCCAGTCGCCCAGGTTGAGGCTGGAGTCAGGGTGAAATCGAGGTTTTCCGAACCGCCGGCCGTCAATTGAGAAGAATCGATTTTTGAATTATTATCACTTGAAGAGCCAACGTCAACCGTATTCCAGACTGCTTCAAAGACGGTATTATCTGGGGCATTAACGATCGTCACCACTGCATGAAAGATATCCGAGGGGGAAAATACGGTCGTAGGGTTGACCGGGTCCAGGTTGGTACCTTCAGTAGTTTTTGACATGGTGACACTTGAAATAAAACCGGATGGGTTAGTCTGCGGCTGAGCACTCGTCGGATTCAAGGTGGATGTAGCGGCTGATGAGAAAAGGGAACATGATACGGATACCGCTATTAGCACAGACGCAAAAAAGAGGACGCGCAGGTTTTTCATTTATTCCTCCTAAATTTATAAAATTAGTATTATTATATATCACCTGACGCGCCTTTTCCACTCCTCTTTTACCTGTAAGTCTCGCGGGCTTTCACCGGGAAGCAAAGCCAAGAAATCAGCTAGAAGGCGGTTGAAAACCGAGCTCTCGTCCAACATGGGAAAATGACCGGACTGGTCAAAAATTACTTCGTGGACCATGTAAGGCAGGTTGGAAACCCATTCGAACCCTGGCGGCGTAATCAATGGGTCTTCCTGGCTGTGGACCTGCAGGCAAGCAATGGGCATGGTGGCAATCATGCCGCCCACATCGAGGGTCTGGATGCTGGTAAGCGATGCCTGAATTGCACGACGGTCTGTTTTTGGCGTATCCAGGCGGGCAGCTTCGGTCATGGGATTCCTAGCTAAAAGCCATTCCGCCAGGTCCTCTGGGCCATCTGTTTCTAACCTGGGGTTGATGATCCGTTGATCGACCGGCAGCCCGACTGTCATCAGGCGGTCAACGTGATCTGGAAACCAACTGGTGAACAACAATCCAACCACTGCACCCAGGCCATGGCCTACCAGGACTGCACGTTCAATTCCCATGGTGCTCAGGAAAAAGTTAAGCAGTGCCACCTGGTGGTTAATCGTATAATGCTCGCCGGTCTTGGCACTATCGCCAAAACCCCACAAATCGATTGCATAGGTGCGGTATAAGGGCGAAGTTGCCTGCATCGCCGGAATCCAATAACGCCACGAGCCTACCCAGCCATGCAAGAAAATGACAGCTTTGCCATGACCCAAGGCTTCATAATGAACCAGATCGCGTCCAACCAGGATTACACTCATTGCAAATTATGAACCTGACCAAATCGATATAATGTATTAATTCTATGCCGTCCTTGGATACCGGGCCAATAGTTCACTGACCTGAGCAACCAATTCGGCAGGATCAAATGGCTTGAGCAAATATGCGACAGCGCCGGATTCCATCCCAGCCAGTATTTCAGCGTCTTGCCCTTTGGCGGAAAGGAAGACCACTGGGATGGTATGGGTGGCAGGCCCGGCTTTGATCTGGCGACAGGCCTCGTATCCGGTCATGCGGGGCATGCGTACATCGAGCATCGCCAGATCGGGTTGATCGCTCTCGGCCAATTGGAGAGCTTCGAACCCATCATTGGCCGCTACCACCGAATGGCCGGCGTATTGCAAGGTAAATATCAGCAAGTCGCGGATATCGGGCTCATCTTCTGCAATCAGGATCTTGGCCATTTCACCTCTTTTCGGGAAACTTGGGCCGAGAATGGAGAGACGGAGGAACCCGCCATTCTCGATCCTTCGCGGCAGGCATGATATTAACCAGGCAGCTCGATAAATTCATGGTCACATTCATTCCTGCGTTTGATGTAACGGCAGCGAGAAAGAAAAAACGCTGCCCTTTCCTGGCTCTCCACTGCTGGAGAACCAAATCTGGCCGTGGTGCATTTCAACCAGGGTTTTGACGATTGAAAGGCCCAGGCCAGTACCACTGGTCGCCAGAACCAGGGGGTGCTCTCCCCGATAAAAACGCTCAAAAATTCGCTCTTGCTCTTCCTTGGAGATGCCGACCCCTGTGTCTTCTACATCCACCTGGAGATAGTCGGCGTCGCAGTGAATGTGGATGACGACGCGCCCGTTTTCGGGGGTGTAATTATAGGCATTGGTCGCCAGGTTGGTTATCACCTGCCTGATATGGAGCGGATCCGCTTCAACCTTGGTTAACCCCGGGCTCGCATCGATGGCAAACTCCATCAATTTACTTTCCTCATGCGAACGAGCTCGCAATTCGCTGATGACCTCACGAGCTATTTCAACGATATCGAGCGGCTCGGATGAAAGAGATACCTGCCCTGCCTCAATCCGCGAGACATCAAGCAGCCCATTCACGAGGATATTCAACCGGCGGGTGTTATTCTTAATGATCTCCAGAAATCGCTGCTGCTGCTCGTTGAAAGCCCCTGAAGCCCCCATTAACATCAGGTCAACGTAACCCTTAATCGAAGTCATGGGCGTTCGCAGCTCATGGCTGACGTTGGCGACGAACTCGGATTTCATCCGGTCGACCTTGACTTCATTGGTAATATCGCGGAAGATCGAGACGGTACCCAGAAACCTGCCATCGAGGAAGACCGGTGCGAGGTTTATGGCGATAACTCGCCCATTCTCGAGGCTAAACTGGTCACGATATGCCTCACCAGAGCGGTATGACCCGGGATCAGTCGACCAGAGGTGGATGGTATTCAGCCAGGTGCGACCTGACCGGCCAAACAAGCCGGAGAACTGTTCTAACGATTGGCCGATTACCTGTTCAGGCTGTAGGCCAAGATGGCGTTCAGCCGAAATGTTAAAGAGGGTAACCAGGTTATCCGCATCCGTGACCAGAACACCATCTGCGACGGCTTCGAGGATAGCCCGAGAACGAGAGGCTTCTACCTGCTGGAAGCGAAGCATCTTCGCCAGGTTTTCGGCCTGGTCGCGAACCAGGTTGAACAGGGTGGCATTATGGAGCGCTACACTGATCTGGCGGGCAACTGCCTCCACCAGGTTGAGCTGACCGCGGGAAAACCCTCCGGGCTTATCATGGTAGAGGGCCAGTACGCCGAGGACTTCATGGCCCATTTCGAGCAACACGCCGATGGCACACTGGTAAGGCAAAGATTGCCTGACCGGGATCGGATACTCCTGGTTGTGACCCAGATCATCGATCAAGACGGTCTGACGACGGTCCAAGACCAGGTTTGCTAATTCGGCTTCCGGCAGATTTACAATCCAGCCATTGCTCATCGCCAGGACCGTTTGCCCTGATGCACTGCGAAAATAAGGCTGAACCGAACCATCTTTGACTAAAAAGATAGCGCTTTGCCCAGCCTCTACAGAGGCATTAACCAGTGAAAGGGTCTGGTCGAGAACCCGGTCAATTTCAAGGCTGGACGAAAGGGCAGTAATCACACCCAGCAGGGTTTCACTGTTGCGGTGCTCGCGCATCATCTCTGTGGTACGCTCTTGAATCCGCAGCTCAAGGTTTTGAGTAAGGCGGAGGTTCTGAATTGCAACGTCGGCCTGATTGCCGATTGTCAATGCGAACTCTGTCTCGAGGGGTGTGAAATGATAAGGAGTACGTGTATGCAGCAACAAAATCCCATGAAGTTCATTGGCCGACATTACCGGTACAAAAAGTAGCGAACAAGTCCTACGGGCAGCCAGGAAGTCTTTCAGAGGCTCCAGACCAATTTCATCCTCGATATTACCAACACTGGCAATGCCCGGCCGAGAACGCAGGTCCGCAAAGAAAGGCGTCTCAGGCAAAATAAGCGGTAAGCGCGAAGCCGTTTCTGGGGCTTCGGCATGTAATTCAGCCTGTCCCTGGTTGTTGAAGAGCACGGCTGAAACAGTTGAACAGGCCAAAGCCCGCATGGTTTGTTGGGTGACCAGGCGTAAGACATCATCAGGTTTACGAGAAGCACCAAGCTCGCCTGACAGCCGGTTTAAGAGCGCCAGCCGGTGCGAGCGCCGGTCCAATTCAGCAGCTTTATTCTGACTTTCTTCAAAAAGGCGGGCATTCTCCAAGGCAATGGTCGCCTGGCCGGCAAATGTTCCAGCGGCTCGAATCTGCTCGGTCGAATAATAACCGCCTTCACGTTTCTCGAGAGCGATAACCCCAATTAATTCGCCTTTTGCGAGCAAAGGCAGGCCTAACCATGACTGCCGACCTGCAAATTCTAACGAATCAAAGCGGGTATCCGCGCGTACATCCGGGATAAACAGCGGCTGCCCAGTCTTAAGTATCTCGGCAAACAAGAGGTTATCAGAAATGGTTACGCTTAAGCCATGAAGCTCTTCATTATTTGGAAAACCACGGGCAGCACTAACTTCAAAAGAAACATCCCGCCGCAGCCACAAGGCAGCTGTATCGAAAGAGATGACGAAATTAAGCTGGTCCAGCAGTGAAGCTACCAATTCATCCTGTTGCAAATTGGAAGTCATCGCTTCAGCGGTCCTGGTGAGAGCCTGGAGCTGGCTAGCGCGCTGTTCAGAGAAAGAATAGAGGCGAGCATTTTCGAGGGCCAAGGCTGTTTGTTGAGCCAGAGACGCAGTTAAGGTCTCGTCTTCAGAGGTAAATGCTGCAGATATGACAAAGTTATCAAGCAGCAGCAGGCCCAAGGGTACCTCACCTGACCTTATAGGGACCAGCAAACAAGATACAGGGAGGCTTCCACCTGTAGCGCGATGATAGCGGACCAAATCATCGGCCTGAAGGGGAAATTCCTGGGCGAAGTCAAGCTCATCAATCCGGCGAGGTTCCCCACCCAACAAGACCTTTAGCGGCAGCGGCTGGGCATTGCCAGTTTCTTCAAGGCGGTAGACGATTTCAAGCAGGGTGTCATCATCTGCATATCCAGAGGCAGTATGCGGCAACAAGCATTTACTCATTCCATCCCACAATGCGACCATTCCAGCCGAAACGGCCGGTAGAGCCTGCATTGCACTGGTCAAGAGAGTCTTGAGGATGGCTTCCGGATCTAGGCTTTCCAAAAGGCGGCTGAACTCCAGCAGTAAATTGACTTCACGCAGCCGGCGGCGCGTCTCTGCTAACAAGTTGAGGTTTTGAAGGGTAATTTCAACCTGGTGAACCAGGTGGCGGTACACCTGGCGATCTTCCTCGGTAAACGGCGGCTGGGGCTGCGAAAACACGGCCAAAATGGCTGCGCTGACCTTTTCCTCCACAACCAAAGGCAAACAAATCAGGCCTCGGGCGTTTAAAGCGCTCAGCAGAGGAGCATCACGCCATTCCAGATCCGCTTCCAGGTCTGAGACCAAAATAATCTGGCGAGTATCAAACACCTGGCGAAGCGGATTGTATTGGCCGAAGAATGTATCCGGCTTCACCCCGGTTGGAATCGAGCCCAATATGCGCGCCAAGGCGATGCCGCCGGAAGTTTTTTCAGCCACCAGGACCAAATCCGGATCCATGAGGATCAACCATTCATTTGCCAGGGTGGAGAGCACTGCCTGGGGTGTCACCTGGCGGCTGGCTGCAACTGCGATCTCCAATGCATCACGGATTCGAGCTGCTCGGTTCACAGCATCGCTATCCGGCAGCCCCCGGTCCGCCTCAGACAGCCCTGCGGCAGAATGCTCAAATCGGAAAGAGCGGGAAAGTGCCAGCAAAGGCGCGACGATAGCGGCGGCAAGGGTAAGAATTCGCAGCTCTTCCTCTTCGAACGCAGAGCTATGGTCACGATGATTAGAAGCCTGCAAATAGCCCAATAACCGGCCAGAAGAAACAACAGGGACAAGAACCGATTCACGCAAACCAGCCGCCCGGGCCAGGCCATCCAATCCTAAATCAGCCCAATGCAGATCTTCAGCAGCATTTTCACTCGAGACAGGTTGAAGCTCGAACAGGGCTGTTTCTGCCTGGCTAAGTGGTTTAATGTCGACGCGGTACAGCGGTAAAAATTCAGAGGGGAGGCCATGAAACGGCGCCTGGCCTTCCAAACTATGGCGGGTTTCATCGTAAAGGAGAAAGCCGAGGAGCTCTACGGCAAGCAGAGGGGTGATTGCCTCGATAACGCGAGGCAAAAGCTCTCCTGGGGTTTGAGAAATGCCGGCTGCTCGAGCCAATTGCGCCAAACCGGTGGCCATGTTGGCGCGATGTTGTTCTGATGTAAAAAGAGCAGCATTTCTGAGAGTCTGGGCGGCCAGGCAAGAAAGCAAATTAGCCAGCGCGAGATATTTCGGATCAAATGCACCGGGAGCGATAGACCCCAATTCAAGCGTGCCGACGATTTCTTCACCAGCCAACAATGGAAGCCCCAGGTATGCTTTCAGTGGCTCTGCGGAAAGTGATCTGGACCAAATGAAATCTGGAGCAGCATTTTCACCGGATGAAAAAACTGGTTTTCGATCCTTGTTCAAGAGCTCAACCGTCTTCACGCTGCCGGCAATTTGGGGCTCACCTTGCCGGATAAGACGCCCGGGGCCAGGCCGGCCGGTCATCGAATAAGGCAACCAGGTGCGGTTATCTCGCTCGAAGACGGTCAGTACGATGACATCAACCGGGATGAACTGCTCGAAAGCCTGGAAAACCGCCGAAATTGCCTTTTCCAGATCGAGATGAGCCGCCATTACCCGGTTGATTTCGGTAAATGTCGAAAACGATTGGCTTTCAGTAGGGTCAAGCCCTGGAGCAGAGACCAGATTTAGCTCGGGATAATGCAAGGTCAGCAAAAGCTGTGGGGGTAGGAGTGAGTCCGGGTTGTCAGCTTCAGCGGTCTGGGGAATGTTATAAGAAACACCATCAACCAGGCGGCCGTCGATGGTGAAACGGCAGCAACCCTGGGAAGAACACAAAGACAGAAAAGCATCTACAGGCTGGGCGCGCCTGGACAGCCGTTCAAGGTCGATTGGTTTTCCTGGTTTCAGATGGAAAAGATGGCAGGCTTTAGCATTAGCCGATAGAATTTTGCCACCGGCCTGTAATAAAAATACAGCGTCGTCGTTCGAACCAACCGCCCCCACAGACTATCCTTGCCCAGCCGGGTCATTCGTAGAGGATTGGGTTGCCGCGGCATCTTTACGACGAGCCTCGGCTGCCAATTCTGTGATTTCACGAATATCGGCAACCAAATATTGGGAAGATGTGACGATTCCGACTGCAAGAGTCATAAAGGGATGATTCTGAGCATCACCCGTGGTCCCTACCGTCTGGATATAACCGTTTTGGCGATCGATAAAATTATAATGGATGAGAATCTCTTCGGCAAACCTGGACTGCAATGTCTGGCAGATTACAGGCGCAGCGGCCTCAGTAGTGACGATGACAAAATTTTGACCGCCGCTGTTGCCAACAAAATCATCCAACGTCCCAACCTGGTCAACAACCTCACCCAGAAGCATGGCGGTGAAACGGAGCACGTCGTTAGATGCGATAAACCCATAGACTTCTTTGAATGGCTCAAAATGGCTTAGGTGAATGTCTAAAAACGCCCAGCTATCGCTACGAATGATCTTGCGCAGCTGATCCTCAATTAAACGGCCACCTGGCAAACCGGTTAATGGGTCAGTAAGACTCTCGCGTTCAGCGCGCGCTATCGCATTTTGAACCCGCCATTTAAGCTCGACAATATCGAACGGTTTGACAATGTAATCGTCGGCGCCTAATTCCAGGCCTTTCAATTTATCGCTGCGTTCATCGCGCTGGGTGAGAAAAATGACGGGAACGTGGCTCGTGCGGGCAGCCAGGCGCAACTGCCGGCAAACCTCATAACCATCGATATCGGGAAGCATAATATCAAGGATGATCAGGTGCGGCATCACCGCCCGGGTGCGATCTAGCGCTTCGGAGCCGCGCTGGGCCACATCGACATCGTATTGCTGCCCAGAAAAATAGATACGAAGCATATTGGCGATGTCGTGATCATCTTCAACAACCAAAAGGCGAGGTTTACCCATAGGACCCTCCCGGAACAGGTGGTCAGAATAAGGTTGTCAGAAATCAGACAATAAAGGGAAAAACTGCAATAAGAAACCGGCGAAGTTAGCTGATATTAGCTGATTTCCAACGCTTTTTTAATTATACATTCATTATGGAGAAACCTGGAGAACTTGCTGGCGAAGGCGGGCCTGCATCGACCAGGGGCCGGTCCAGGTGACCGTCACCGGACGGACCTGACCGCGCAAATCTTCATCCGATTCGACAAAGACAAGCTTGTTGGTGGGGGTGCGACCTTTCCAACGACCTTTAACAACCTCTTCAAATAAAACAGGGACCTCTTGACCCAGGTAACGGCTATTGATTTCGGCGGTAATCTGTTCCTGGAGATTTTCAAGGAGGTGGAAACGGCGCATTTTTTCTTTTTCGGGGACATCGTCGATCATACGGCGAGTGGCAACATTTCCAGGGCGGGAGGAATAGCGCGCCAGGTGAGCCACATCCAATTTGAGCTCAGCCAACAGATCATAAGTATGTTGGAACTGATCTTCGGTCTCGCCCGGGAAGCCGACAATGATATCAGTGGCAATTGAAACGCCGGCAATGCGATTGCGAATCTTGGCGACCAGTCGGCGATAATCACCAGATGTATAACCGCGCTTCATATTGGTTAATACCTCATCATCCCCAGCCTGGACTGGCACCTCGATATGAGGGCAAACCTTGGGCAGATCAGCCACACAGTCAAGCAGCTCGTCAGTCATCCAATTGGGATGAGAAGTCAAGAAGCGGATTCGAACGATGCCATCGATGGCAACAATCATACGCAAAAGGCCAGCCAAATCAGGGTAATCAGGGGAATCTTTGCCATAACGATCGACGATTTGACCCAAAAGGGTGATCTCACGTACGCCTTGCGCTGCCAGAGCACGAACCTCGGCGAGGATATCAGATGCAGGACGGCTGCGTTCGACCCCACGACGGAACGGAATGATGCAGAAAGTGCAAGCGTGCGAACAGCCGTAGACGATCGGAATGAAGCCAGTTACGGTCTGGCCGCGCTCTTTTTCCGGCAGGCATAGGTCGCCATCCATAATAGCAAAACGGGTTTCGGTCTCCTGGCGGTCGATGCTATGGCTTTCATTCTGGGTGAGGAAAGCCACTAATGGGCCGGGATCAGAAGGAGGCGAAAAGACGTCAACGTAGGGAAAACGCTCGTGCAGTTTGCCGTTTCCTTTGACGCCTACCAGACAACCCATCAGGTTAATGATCAGTCCTGGATTTTGCTCTTTCAACGGTCGCAGCGAAGATAACCAGCTATAGGCCTTGTTTTCGGCGCTCTGGCGAACAACACAGGTATTAAGAACGATGACATCAGCGCCTTCGACCTGCGGGGTTTGTTCATAACCCATCTGCTCAAGGGATGAAGCTACCCGCTGCGAATCTGCGACGTTCATCTGACAACCTTCCGTCCAGATATGGTATTTCATGGCGTGAATTATAACAGAAGCGAAGAAGCTTATTGGAGTATTTTGAGGAAATTTGTATATTCGAGACTATTGAGACACCTGTTGCCGGATTTCGGCAACGGATTTCGCGGAGAACTGGGAAAAGGCCAAAATTGGGCCACATTATAAGCCAGGCTGGCTCGGTTGAAGCCAAATGAATGCACTGATAGGAAAAAACCACATCCCCTGCCCCAGGAGGATTACGGAGGGTAAAAAGCGAATATCAATCCCCTGCTTCCTGTTTAAATTCGAGGTTGAAGCCCCGAGCTTTGAACTGTTCGAGCAAATCATCAGGGGTCTCATACCATTGGCCCCATTTACGGGAGATGTGTTCGGTCCAGGAGTAATCATCGTAAGTGAATGTCTCTTCGCGGCCGCCTTCCAGGCGAATCCTGGCTTTCTGTTTGCGGTAATAACTCTGGTCCAGGTAACCGTCATCCATCTCTTTCATAGCCTCAGAGACCTGCTCATCGCTCAATTGCGGGTATTCATCTTCGAAGAGGGTGAAGGAGATCGGGAAACGCGGGCGAGGAGGGAAGTCTTCGTCAGGATATCCCATAACAAGCTGAACCAGGGGGAAAACCCGGGGAGGAAGCTTGAATTCTCTGGCAATGCGTTTTGCCTGGTAGGGTGCCGCCCCAAGGAAACACGAACCCAAGCCCAGACCCTCACCAGCTACGACCATATTTTGAGCCATATACGCAGCATCCTGGATGCCAAATATGAGCAAAGTCAGGTCATTGGTGACGACTTTCCAATTGCGGATGGTCATAAATCGCTCTAACCGGTAAAGGTCGATGCAGATGGTAAACCATAAAGGCGCACCGAAAGGCGCTTTGCGTTTCCGTGAGAGCAGCAAGCTGTAAAGCTGGGAGGCGAAAGGTGCTTGCTGACCGGCTCGGACGATTGTGTTTAAAACTTCGTCGGAAGGTTGGTCGGATTTGTATTTGCGGACCGATTTATGGGACAACAATGTGGTGATTACGGGATTTTCGACGTTCATTTCACTCCTGATTAAGAATTGGAATTCGACAATACAGAAATAATCGCGCTGGCAATTCCGCCCAGGCTACAGAGAATTCCGCCAAAACGGATCGACCAAATATACAGCAAAGATGGTTCGGTCGCATCTGCTGATTTCCATTTTTCGGTGATATTCCAGAAAATGGCAGGCTTGAAAATCATCAGAAGGCCTACGCCGATGAGGAAAATAGCGGCAAAGATCATGACAATCCTTAAGTAGATAGTAAGAGATGTGATGGCTGCTCCTATTATAAAGTGAATCGAATGCCAAAGTAGATGAAAAGAATAATACCGGTAAGATGCAGGTAGTTAAATAGAATATGAGACTGCTACACATCCTTTAAGCCAGATCAAGGCTTGAAGAACGGGAAGATAGAGGATTCAATTCCGAAAATCATCGGAACAGGGCAACCTACCTCAAAAAAGGAGCGGGAAGTAGTTGAGAAATATGACCGAATGCAGGCAAATAAGCAAAATTAAAAATTAACGCATTACAAGATTAAATGATATAATTTCACTCGAATCAACCCAAATCCAGCAATCAATTTGGAGGGACTCGTATGGAGTTCACGGTTACGGAGTATAAACGTTGTGACGTAATCAAAGCCATTGGACGGATCGACAGCTATACCGCTCCTCAAATGGAAGAAGCGGTGAACAAGGTCATTGAAAAAGGTCGCCATAACATCGTGTTCGATACCAGCGATATTACCTTTGTATCGAGTGCAGGATGGTGGGCATTAATCCGCATCCAAAAAACTTGCAGAGCGAAAACACTCAACCCTGGAGAAGTGGTACTAGCGAAATTGGATCCAAAAATCCGTGAATCTATGGATTTAGTCGGGATCGGCAACTTTTTTAAAGTCTTTGACGACGTCACGAGTGCAGTCGGCAATTTCTAGGTATTTGATTTAAAAACCAACTACCCTGATCAATGCCAATAAATAAATATCATCAAACCCTGCTCGATACCCCCGGGATTATTGGGGTGATGAGAGCAGGGTTTCTTTATAACCAGACAAATTCTAATGCAATTCTTATCTACTCGTTTTATATTTACGAGTAGTCAGGAATTTCGGAATACGAGAATAGAGAGTTGAGAGAAGCCGATTCAAAATCGGCAGTATTTTCAGAGCGATAGCATGATTTCCCAGTATCGCATTCCGGACCTCGAAAACCAAAAAATAGAGGAAGGTAAGATGACAGATACCACCACCACCCCCGAAAACAACCAACCCATCGCATTCAAAGCTGAAACCCGCCAACTGCTCAACATCCTGATCCATTCACTATATACCGAAAGGGATATATTCTTGCGTGAGCTGATCTCCAACGCCTCCGATGCTTTGACCAGGATGAACTTCGAGATGCTCACCAACCGCGAGGTAAAAGATGCCCAACTTCCCCTCGAAATCCGGATCAGCGCGGACCCGGAAAATCGGACTTTAACCATTAAAGACTCCGGGATAGGGATGACAAGGGACGAGTTGGCGGAAAACCTGGGGACGATCGCCCAGTCTGGAGCCAAGGAATTTATGAATGCTGCATCCTCGAGTGATAAGACCGTATCCGATATTATCGGCCAATTTGGCGTTGGGTTTTATTCAGCATTCATGGTTGCGGAAACAATCAAGGTGACATCCATGTCTTACCAACCAGACGGAGAAGCTGCCACCTGGATTTCTTCAGGAGAGGACACCTTTGTCATCGAACCAGCTACGAAAACAGAGCGCGGCACCGAGGTGGAGATCAAGCTCAAGGAAGATGCCGCTGATTTTGCCAAAGAATACCAAATCAAGGAAATTGTCCGTAAACACTCAGATTTCATCGGCTTTCCTATTTATTATGGGGACGAGACCGAGCAAATCAATCGCCAAACAGCGCTCTGGCGGCAGAATCCGAGAGAGGTCAAAGAAGACGAATACAACGACTTTTACAAACAGCTGACCCTGGATGCAGAAGAACCGTTAACCTACGCCCATATGGTCGTAGATGCCCCAGCCCAGATGTATGCCCTGCTGTTTGTGCCAGCCAATCCGGAAGGTTTTATGTTCTCGCCGCGGCGAGAACCAGGTTTGAAACTGTATTCGCGCAAGATCCTCATCCAGGATTATTGCAAGGACCTTTTCCCCGAATACTACAATTTCGTTCAAGGCGTGGTCGATTCGGAAGACCTGCCCCTCAACGTCTCACGAGAATCGGTACAATCAAACCGGGTGATGGTGCAGCTCAAAAAGTTGGTCACAGCCAAGGTCAGCGAAATGCTCAAGGCATTGGCCAAGGACAAGCCCGAACAATATGCCAAATTCTGGCAGATGTACAGCAGGGCGATAAAGCAAGGCATTGCGACCGAACAGGTAGATGGTGAAACGCTTTATCCCCTGCTGCGATTCCACACAACGACCCACACCAGTGAGTGGTCATCGCTGGACGAGATTACCGGGAGGATGAAGGAAGGCCAGGATAAGCTCTATTACATCCTGGGTGAAGACGAGCATTCGGTTACCTACAGCCCCCACCTGGATCCTTATCGCAAACAGAACATCGAGGTCTTGATCCTGACAGACCCAATGGATTCATTCATGCTGCTGCGCCTGAACAAGTATCAAGAATTTTCGCTGGTCAACATTGCCTCAAGCAGCACCGAACCACCGAAGGCCGATGAAACGGGCCAGGAAGAACAAAAAGAAGCACTGGCTGAACAAGATCTGAATTCATTGATCCAAAAATTTAAAGACGTGTTGGGAGACCGGGTGACTGATGTGCGGTCTACTGAACGCCTTTCAGATTCACCGGCAAGATTGGTCGACCCAGAAGGGACACCGGATCAATCAATCCAAAGGGTGTACCGGCTGCTGAACAAAGAGTTTTCCGTCCCCAAGAAAGTTCTTGAGGTAAACCCACGCCATGCAATCATGGTAGGGTTGAGCTCGCTTCCGGAAGGCGATCCCCGCGGCAACCCGATAATCGAGCAAATATACGAAAACGCCTTGCTGATCGAGGGTATCCATCCCGACCCAGCCAGTATGATCAGCCGTATCCAGCAAATCATCGAAGAAGCATTGCACTAGCTTCAAGAAATGCAGAAATTGGGCCTTAGAAAATCAGTTGTCAGACCAGTTTTGTCTGACAACTGATTTTTGTTTCCCTGGGGCATGACGCATAGTACTTGCGTAAGCGCGGATAACGCAAGATAATGGGAGTAAACTAATACCTTTACCAAGGAGGCAAAATGCCCGTAAGGGGAACGATCAAGGTCGATGAGTTGTATTGCAAAGGATGTGAGCTGTGCGTAGCAGCCTGCCCTCAACACGTCATGACCCTGGCGATGGACCGGCTCACGGCCAAAGGATACCACCCGGTTCAACTATCGGCCGAAGGTTGCACCGGCTGCGCGATCTGCGCCCTGGTCTGCCCGGAAGCCAGCATCACCGTCTATCGCGAGGCCTTAAAGCCTTCTCGAACAACGTTACAGGAGGCCTGAGGTGTCGCGAGAATTATTAAAAGGAAATGAAGCAGTAGCTGAGGCTGCCATCCGGGCCGGTCTGCAAGCTTATTTTGGCTACCCGATTACGCCACAGACCGAGCTTTTGGAATGGATGGCGCGGCGGATGCCTGAACTTGGCAGAGCTTTCGTGCAGGCTGAGAGCGAATTAGGGGCGATCAATATGGTCTATGGGGCCGCCTGCACCGGGGCACGCGTGATGAGCTCTTCATCCAGCCCGGGTGTGAGCCTGATGATGGAAGGGCTCTCTTACATTGCCGGGACCGAAGTGCCGGCCGTTCTGGTCGACGTGATGCGTGGCGGCCCTGGGCTGGGGAATATTGCCCCGGCTCAAGGCGATTACAACCAGGTCGTCCATGGAGGCGGGCATGGAGATTACCATGCCATCGTATTGGCACCTGCCAGCGTACAGGAATCGATCGATCAGACTGTTTTGGCCTTCGATTTGGCCGAAAAATACCGGGCGATCGTGTTTGTGCTAACCGATGGCAGCATCGGCCAGATGATGGAACCGGCAGAGCTGCCGCCAATGCAGCCAATGCGAACGACCATCCCGGATTGGGCTGTCTCGGGCGCCAGAGGCCGGCCGAGACGGATTTTGAGCTCTATTTACCTGGATCCACCAGCTGAAGAAGTTACTAACCTGCGATTGCTGCGGCGCTGGCAAGATATCCAAGCCAACGAAATACGCTTTAAAGAATATTTCCTGGACGACGCCGAATTTGTGGTCATTGGATTTGGGTCTGCTGGCCGGGTAGCGCTATCGGCTGTTCGGGCAGCCCGGGCTGAAGGAATCAAGATTGGTCTGCTTAGGCCAATAACCTTGAACCCATTCCCCAACGATGTCGTAGCAGAATTAAGTAAAAAGGTCCAGGGTATTCTGGTAGTCGAAATGAACTCCGGCCAGATGCTCGATGACGTTCGCCTGGCTGTTTCCGGGCAAACGCCGGTGGAGTTCTACGGTCGCCTGGGTGGAGTTATGCCATTCCCGGACGAGATCTCGGCCGCGATCCAGCGCCTGATTGAGGGTCCATTGACCTTGACAGGCCACCCACGAGACCGCTGGTTAGCCAATATGAGGAGTTGAAATGGCGATTCCAATACCTTTTGAAAATTTACAAGTCGTTTATAAACGGCCCGAATCGTTGACAGACACACCCACCCATTACTGTCCCGGCTGCACTCACGGTGTGGCTCATCGCCTGGTTGCGGAAGTACTGGACGAAATGGGACTGCGTCAAAAGACGATCGGAGTGGCGTCGGTTGGCTGTTCGGTCTTTGCGTACAATTACTTCAATTTCGATTTCGTCCAGGCTCCCCACGGGCGGGCCCCGGCGATGGCGACCGGGATCAAACGGGTTTATCCGGAGAAGACCGTTCTGACCTATCAAGGCGATGGAGATCTGGCGTCGATCGGCATGGCTGAAATCATTCATGCAGCCACGCGCGGCGAAAACATCACGGTCATATTTATCAACAACACCAATTATGGCATGACCGGTGGCCAGATGGCGCCGACAACGCTGCCGGGACAGAAAACAACCTCGTCGCCAAACGGCAGGGATGTAGAACAAATGGGGTTTCCGATCCGAACGGCAGAACTGCTTTCGGCGTTAGATGGAGCCAGCTATGTCGTACGGCGCAGCCTGCATGATCCAAAAAACATCCGCATGGCAAAAAAAGCGATCCGGATGGCTTTCGAGGTGCAACAGCGCGGACTGGGGTTTGCGATGGTCGAGCTCCTTTCGATCTGCCCAACTAACTGGAATCTGACTCCGGCCCAGGCTTTGGATTGGCTCGAAGATAAAATGGTGAGCTATTATCCGATTGGCGATTATAAGGTTTCGCCGGCGTTAGAAGAGATCAAGTTTTAAGTTGCAGGACAAAAATTTATTTTGTCCGTTTTACAGCAGACAAGATATAGCTTCTCCTTCACAGCTTTTAGGACAGATAAATTTTGTCCAGGTTAGGCAGAAGGCCGGAAAAATCTTAACCTGCCAAGGACTTTTTAGAGTATCTCAATTGTGAGGCTTATGATGCAAACTGAAGTTATCGTTGCCGGTTTTGGCGGCCAAGGCGTCCTTTTTGCTGGGCAGCTTCTTTCTTACGCAGCCATGGATCTGAATAAGGACGTGACCTGGATTCCATCCTATGGGCCAGAAATGCGCGGAGGAACGGCTAACTGCACGGTGATCATTGCCGATGAAGAGATCGGTTCGCCGCTGGTACGAAACCCCAAGGCTGCAATTGCTATGAACCTGCCTTCTTTCGATAAATACGAGCCTGAGATTGCTCCCGGGGGCGTGCTGATTGTGAATTCATCCATGGTCAACCGGGAGCCTACGCGGACGGATATCCAAGTGGTGATGATCCCTGGCAATGAAATCGCCGAACAACTGGGTGACAAACGGATGGCCAATATGGCGCTACTGGGAGGACTGCTGGCAAACCTGCCGGTGCTTCCGATCGAAGCGGTCGAGAAGGCACTCGAGGCACACCTGCCGGCGAGACACCACAAGTTACTGCCGATGAATTTCGAAGCGCTGAAAAAAGGGGCGGAGTACAAGTAAGAGCATAAAAGCCCTTTCAACCACCACCAATTCTTTCATTACTCAAATAGCTGAAAGAATAAGACCAGATCTTTTCCATCTCAGTTAGTGAGATGGAAAAGATCTATTTAAACAGCCATTTCCAGATTGAAGATGGGTAGTTTTTGGTATTGCATTAATGCCACCAGGAACGGCCAGGATTATAATCACTTGAAGAAATTTATGGCATGCTAGGAGTAGAAATACAGGATATGGAATTCGAGGAAAGATGAGCATCGAAACGGAAAAAGACCTGCAGGCTTTACGTGAAATCGGGCGGATCTGCGCCTTAGCATTAAAGGAAATGAAATCTCACCTGAAGGCTGGAATTACAACAGCAGAACTGGATGCCATTGGCGGAAGGTTTTTATCACGGTATGGGGCGCATTCTGCGCCCAGGTTGGTCTACCAGTTTCCGGGCGAGACATGTATCAGCATCAACGACGAGGCTGCCCACGGCATACCCGGACTCAGGATGATCCGTCCAGGGGACCTGGTCAATCTGGACGTGTCGGCCGAGTTGGACGGTTACTTTGGAGATACAGCAGGGACCTATGCCGTGGAGCCAGTGCCGGCGAAGGCTTTAAAACTGTTGAGCTGCACCCAAAAAGCGCTGGAAGAAGCATTGAAGGTCGCCAGGGCAGGGTCCAGTCTCAGCCTGATCGGAAGAGCAATCGAGAACCAGGCGCGGCGGTGCGGATTCGCCACAATCCACGAACTGGGTGGGCATGGAGTAGGCCGGGGCCTGCACGAAGCGCCTCATAACATCCCAACTTTCGATACACATTTGGGAGGAAAACGCCTGACCGAAGGGCTGGTGATCACAATCGAGCCTTTCTTGACGACCGGGTCCAGGCATATCGTAGAGGACCCCAATGGATGGACTCTGCGCACTCAGGACGGCAGCCTGTCAGCTCAATTCGAGCATAGCATCGTGATCACGCGAGGTAAGCCGATTATTTTGACCAGTCCAGCGTGAATGATTATTTCAAAGACGAATTATCGCCATGTTATAATGAGGATCAGAATCTTTGTGAGCAACTATCCAAGAAGTGGAAGCATGGTGGTTGGTGCAAGCTAAAGGCGCACAATGTCGCCATACGACCCTGATTAGCAAGAAGATATCTAAATAACTCCAGGGGAGGGATATGAATTTCCTGATAACCGGTGGAGCAGGTTTCCTTGGCTCAGCCCTGGCAAACCGCCTGGTGCGAAACGGGCACCAGGTGCGAGTTTTGGATGATCTATCAACTGGGGATCCCCAGGTTCTTCTACCTGACGTACATTTTATTCGCGGCGATGTCAACGACCGGCCCAAGCTGTGGACGTTGCTCCAGGATGTTGACTGCGTTTACCACCTGGCTGCCCGGGTGTCAGTGCCCGAGTCGATCCTGTATCCCCGCGAATATAACACGGTCAACGTCGGCGGGACGGTCACTTTGATGGAAGCAATGCGAGATGTGGGAGTACGCCGGGTGGTTTTAATTTCATCGGGTGCAGTTTACGGCGACCAGAACGTACAACCCTTAAGAGAAAGCTCCATCCCCAAACCGCGCTCGCCCTACGCAGTGTCAAAGCTGGCATCAGAATACTACGTGCACACTATCGGGGGGTTGTGGAAGATCGAAACCGTTTCGCTGCGGGTGTTCAATGCCTACGGCCCTGGCCAACATACGCCACCCTCCCATGCGCCGGTCATCCCAAACTTCTTACGCCAGGCTCACCAGAATGGCACTTTGGTGATATTTGGGGACGGCAGTCAGACCCGTGATTACGTCTTTATCGAAGATGTTGTCAACGGAATGGTCTCAGCCGCAGATGCAGCAGATATTGACCAGATGGTGATTAACATCGGCAGCGGGCGAGAAACGAGCATCGCCGACCTGGCTCACAAGGTGATCGAAACAACCGGAGGGCATCCCGAGACAGTCTACAATCCACGCGGTGAGGGCGGAGTCTCACGTATGTGCGCCGATTTAACCCTGGCCGAGAAAAAATTGGGTTACCAACCCCTCATCCCCCTCGAAATGGGCCTGCGTTTGACGCTTGATCGCGACCCAAAGATAAAACAAAAATGAGCCTGCCGCCCAAATTCTATGAACGGTCTGCTCTCGAAGTAGCCCGTGACCTGTTAGGTTGCCGCCTGGTGCGGGTGGAAAACGGGGAGCGCCAGTCAGGGATTATCTGCGAGACCGAAGCTTACATCGGAGAAGATGACCAGGCCTCCCACGCGCGCGCCGGACGGACGGCACGAACTGAGATCATGTACGGACCGCCCGGAAAAGCTTATATCTATTTCACTTACGGCATGCATTGGCTGTTGAACGCAGTCACCAGCCCCCAGGGATTCCCGGCTGCAGTGTTGCTGCGGGCTATCGCACCAGACGAAGGGATCGAAGAAATGAAAACTCGCCGCCCAACCCTGGCAAACAAACCTCACTGGACGGACGGGCCGGCAAAGCTCACCCAGGCTCTGGGAATCGATGGCAGTCTGAACGGCTGCAATTTATGCGACCCTGACGGCCCGCTTTGGATCGAGGCAACCGACCGGCAAATTCGCGACAGCCAGGTGAAGACTGGTCCCCGGGTGGGCCTGTTTACGGTCCCGGAGCCGTGGAAATCGATTCCCTGGCGATTCAGGGTCGAAATAAATCAATGATCGCCACGAAGCAATCGATCAATTTCTATAAGACAATGTACCTGATCCGCAGGTTCGAAGAGAAGGTCCTGGCAGAATTCAAGCGCGGCTTGTTTGCAGGGACCACCCACGCCTATACTGGTCAAGAGGCTGATGCGGTCGGAGTGCTGTCGCAGATCGGTGCGGACGATATCGTGGTCAGCAACCACCGCTGCCATGGCCATTTCCTGGCATATGGCGGGGATGTTTTCGCTTTATTTGCCGAATTAATGGGAAAACCAGCAGGCGTATGCGGCGGGAGAGGCGGGTCGCAGCACCTACATTGGCGGAATTTCTACTCAAACGGCATCCTGGGCGGGACCGTGCCGGTCGCGACCGGGATGGCATTATCTGAGAAACGGAAGAGAAGCGGTGCGGCGACGGTCGTGTTTTTGGGAGATGGCGCCCTGGGTGAAGGCGTGGTGTACGAATCCTTCAATATGGCGGCCTTGTGGGGTGCGCCGGTCCTTTTCGTGATTGAAAACAACCACATCGCCCAGACCACGCCAACCGAGAAAGCCCTGGCAGGGTCAATCTCAGGACGGTTAGCGGCGTTTGGTATCCCCCACTCCGAGCTGGACAGCAGCGACGTAGAAGCGATCGCCCCGGTGGCCGCCCAGCTCCTCTCTGAAACCCGTCTGGCCCAGGCGCCGCGCGGCTTGATCTTGAATACTGAACGGTTTGGGCCGCATTCCAAGGGCGACGATACGCGTGAAGAAGCGCATCTGGAGCGCATCCGCCGCGAGCGGGATCCGCTGGGGATCCAAGCCAGGCGGTTGGATATGGTAGCACAAAAGGTGGTCGAAACAGAGGTTGATCAGCTGGTTGAAGAAGCGTTCGACCTGGCGGTTAAGGTTAAGCAAGCCAGGCTGAAGTGGAACCTCCAAAATCGGATTAATGATGTCGATTTCAACTGTACTTGATTCTCTCAATTCAGCCCTGGTACGGGCGATGACCTCCAGCGAAAAGGTCATTCTGATAGGTGAAGATATTCTCGACCCGTACGGCGGCGCATTTAAGGTGACCCGTGGGCTTTCGAGCCAATTTCCTGAACGGGTGATCGCCGCGCCGATATCGGAGGCCGGCCTGGTAGGTGCAGCTGCTGGAATGGCCTTGCGCGGGCTGCGCCCGGTGGTCGAGATCATGTTCGGTGATTTCATCACCCTGGCAGCGGACCAGCTGATCAACCACGTCGCAAAATTCCACTGGATGTACAATGAACAAGTTACCTTACCGATGGTGGTGAGAACACCGATGGGTGGAAGGCGTGGTTACGGGCCGACGCACAGCCAGACAATCGAAAAGCTTTTCCTGGGCGTGCCAGGATTAACGGTCCTGGCACCTTGTAATCTCATTGGAAGTTCAGGCGGACAACCAGGCGATTTGCTTTACTGGGCGATAGTCGAACAAGACGAGCCGGTGATATTCGTAGAGAATAAGCTCCAGTATCTTCAGCCACTTGCAGATCACGACAGCCTGGTGGAGTTCGAGCTTACCAACAGTCCATCTTATCCCACAACCTATTTATTGAAAGTACGTGGAGCGCCGCCGGCGGCACTAACCTTGGCCGCTTATGGCTATATGGCCGATCTGGCCCGCCAGGCCCAACTTAAGCTGGCCTTCGAACACGAAATCTTCACCGAATTGGTCATCCCGACCAGGCTGGCGGCGTTCGACATCGATCCTATCCTGGAATCGGTTTCACGCACCCACAATCTGATGGTGATCGAGGAAGGTACATTGAGCCTGGGCTGGGGAGCAGAAATACTCGCCCGGATTGGCGAAACGGATGACCTGAAAGTAAACCATCTGAAACGCCTGGCAGCTAAAGACAGTCCAGTCGCAGCAGCCAGTGCTCTAGAGGAAAGCACGCTTCCCGGCATCGAAGATATCACCCAATTAGGCCGGAGGATGGTATAAATTGAACGTGCAGTCTGCCCCAATATATTCCCCGGTCTATATTCCACTATTAAACCCAAACGAAATTGAAGGAGTATTGGTTTCGCTCGACGTCCAAAACGGGCAGCACGTCGAAAAGGGTGAGCTGTTAGGCGTCATTGAAACAACCAAATCGACCGGAGAAATCCTGTCCGAAAGGGCAGGTTTTGTGGTGAGCCTCGGATTTTCAAAAGGACAACCAGCCCGGGCCGGAGAAGTTTTGTGCTACCTGGCAGACACACCCGAGACCACGCCGGATTCAGACACGAATACAGTACATTCGCGGCAATCAGGACCTTCCGTCCCCAAGGGATTGAAAATCACGCAGCCGGCCTTGAAATTGGCTGAACAATACCAGATCGATCTCTCAATGTTCCCAATTGGGCCGATCATCACCGAGGCACAGGTACGTGAGGCTTTATCCAAGACTGAACAAGCTGGCGAAGGACCTGAAGGCTTACCAGCGATTTTCGAGGATAACAACTTGATTGTCTTTGGCGGTGGCGGTCATGGCAAATCAGTAATCGAGTTGATCCGCGCTGCCGGGGTTTACCGGATCGCGGGAGTGGTCGACGATGGCCTTGCGACAGGGGCAACCGTTTTGGACCTACCCGTTCTGGGGGGTAAAGCCATCCTGGGCAAGTTATACCAGCGCGGGGCGCGGCTAGCCATCAATGCGGTGGGTGGGATAGGCAACCTGAAAATGCGCCTGAACGTGTTCGAAGCCCTGGAAGCAGCTGGATTCACCTGCCCCACAATCGTCCATCCCAGGGCATTTATCGAAGCCAGCGCCAGACTAAGCGCTGGCGTTCAGGTGTTCCCACAGGCCTATGTGGGCAGCTCGACCCAGGTCGGTTTTGGGACAATAATTAACAGCGGCGTGATCGTTTCGCACGACTGCAAATTGGGCGAATTTACCAATTTATCTCCCGGAGCGATCCTGGCGGGCGCAGTTCATATCGGCAATCGCAGCCTGGTTGGGATGGGCGTGACAGTTAACCTGGAAGTAAAAGTTGGCGAAGGGGCGCGCATCGGTAATGGGGCTACGGTGAAATCAGACGTTCCGGCGGGGATGATCGTAAGAGCGGGCAGCATCTGGCCAGGGTGAAACTACCAGGGCCTGGATGTAACACAATTAATTTTGGAAGGGTAGCGTTCGCTTATGTTCAAAAGAAACACCAATTCAGGGCAAACACCTACGGCTCCAGTCGAGAGGGTCACCTCTGTACTCGGTCCAGGAATCAGTTGGGAGGGTAACCTGCGCGGCGCCGGGGGAATAAGGATCGAAGGCGCCTTCGAAGGTGAAATTATCATCCGGGGGATGGTCGTGGTCAGCGAAACCGGGCGGGTAACATGTACCAATCTGCAAGCCAAGACCGTCATAATCGCCGGAGCTGTGCATGGCAACATCACCGCCGAAAAACTCGATATCCGTGCAACCGGACGGGTGTGGGGTGACGTGGTCACCAGTGCATTTTCAACGGAAGAGGGCGCTTTTCTGCGAGGCCAGATCCGTATGGAAGAACACGTCGAGGTCGCCGAAATAGAAAAAGAAACGACCCAACCCGAAAAGAATGACCAGCCTGAATGAGCCGGTACCTTTTTCGTAGCTACCCACCTAAGTACCAACAAACCGCACGGTGTTTACAGAAATAATCCATTAAGATGCTAAATAACCAAATTTCACTTCTGGCTGAATTTTTTGGAGTTGTGGCCGTAACCATGATCCTTGGTTTGAGCCCGCGCTTCATAAAAAGACCCTTGGCCTTTAAATATCCCCGGCGAGAGGCTCTGGTTGCGCTCAGCCTGGTGGTTCTCCTAGGGGTAGTATTGTGGCAGGTTTACAGCCATCTGGCGATTGCGCTGCCTGCTGCAGCTAACTCTTTTACCTTTGACCCAATTCAGCTCATTTACCTGATAATCGTGGCAGTGGTTGTCGCTGCGCCTTTCGCAGCCGCGTTACTCGCCCGAGGGCAACCCTGGCGTTCAGCCGGGTTGGGGAGGCAAACTTTACGCCCATCGCTGCAGTTAGGCCTGGCACTGGCGGTGATCTCCATATTCCTGCGAGGCAAGGTTTATGCGCTCCTCGATGGTATTACGATCTCCGAGATCTATTTGCTGGTAGGTATCCTCGCCCTGGGATTTGCCGAAGAATTTGCCTTCCGCGGCTATGTGCAGCCACGACTTTCAGCCTGGTGGGGAGCTACTGTGGGGTGGATCGCGACGGCTTTACTCTTTACCCTTTGGCGCCTCCCTGCTCAAATCCTGGTTTTCCAGCAAAAAGACCCGACGACACTTGGCTTGAGCCTTTTAGATCTTTTCGTTTTCGCCCTGATCCAGGGTTGGATTATACGGAAAAGCGGCAACGTCATCGCACCAGCCATATTTAATGGAATCCACAGCTGGGTTATGTTTATCTAAGAAAGAGATTTACCTATGCGCATGTCAAATCTGTTCAGCCAAACGCGGCGGGAGTCCTCCAGTGAAGCAGAGTTCGCCAGTCACCAACTTCTGGTGAGGGCCGGTTTCATCCGCCAACTCGCGACCGGTATCTTCAGCTACCTGCCGCTCGCCCGCCGAACCTTAAAGCGGATCGAATCGATCATGCGGGAGGAGATGGATGGAATCGGAGGGCAAGAAATCAGCATGCCGGTGGTCCATCCGGCAGACCTCTGGAAGGAAACCGGGCGATGGTACCAGATTGGCAGCGAAATGGGTCGTTTCAAAGACAAGAACAATCGAGATATGGTTCTGGCGATGACCCACGAAGAGGTTGTAGCTAACCTGGTGCGAGACGAAATCCGCTCCTACCGGCAGCTACCAGCCATGATTTACCACATCCAAACAAAATGGCGTGACGACCCGCGGCCGCGCGGCGGATTGATCAGAGTGCGGGAGTTCACCATGCTCGATAGTTATACCCTGGATGCGACCTGGGAGGGACTGGAGCAGCAGTACGAAGCTCATTACCAGGCTTATTTCAACATATTTTAACCGCTGCGGGCTGCCGGTCCAGGCGGTGAAGGCCGATACGGGCATGATGGGCGGAAAGGTAGCCCACGAATACATGTATCTGACCCCATCCGGTGAGGACACCCTGCTATTTTGCGACCACTGCGGCTATTCAGCCAACCGGCAGATAGCCCGGTTCGCCCGACCGGCGCAGGCGCAAGAAGAGCTGCTCCCCCTCAAGAAAGTAGCTACACCGCACACCTCAACCATCGAAGACCTGGCAGGGCTGCTCGAAATTCCGACGGCACGGACGGCAAAGGCAGTATTCATGGTTGCGACCCTGATGAACGACAATGAGACCAGTGAAAGGTTCATCTTTTGTGTGGTTCGGGGGGATATGGATTTGAACGAATTTAAACTGGCCAATTCGCTGGGCACGGCCGGTTATGGGGCCGTCAAAGACCTGCGGCCGGCAACCGAAGCTGAAATCAGTGCAGTTGGAGCCGTTCCAGGATACGCTTCCCCGATTGGCTTACCACCGGTTGGAGACCCGAATACAGCTAAGAGTTTGTCAAGGCTTGTGATTGTCGACGAGTTGATTCCGGCCAGCTTTAACCTGGTAGCTGGGGCCAATGAGGAAGGATATCACATGCTTAACACTAACTATGAGCGAGATTACCAGGCTGACCTGGTAGTGGACATCGCGGCGGCAGCCGATGGCAGTGGCTGCCCCGAATGCGGCCAGGCAATGGCTGCCCGGCGAGGTGTAGAGGTCGGGAATATCTTCCAATTGGGTACGCGTTATAGTGATGCAATGGGATGCACATTCCTGGATGATAAAGGCCAGGCGCAACCAGTGATTATGGGTTCTTATGGCATCGGGTTGGGCCGCCTCATGGCCTGCATCGCCGAACAACACCACGACGACCACGGACTGTGCTGGCCGGCAAGCGTCGCCCCTTACCCTACCCACCTTGTCAGTCTGGGAGGCCAGGGCACTCCAGCCGGTGAAACCGCTAACCAGGTCTATGCCAATCTGAAGAATGCGGGCATGGAACCGCTGTTTGATGACCGTTCAGAAAGCGCAGGGGTTAAGTTCATGGATGCGGATTTAATCGGCCTGCCGGTGCGCCTGACGGTCAGCGAGCGCTCACTCAAGCAAGGTGGGGTTGAAGTGAAACGCAGAGAGGAAACCTCTCGGGTGGTCGTAGCTATAGAAGATGTTGCTGTAATTGTGGGTAAAGAAAGCTGATGGTATGGCCGAAAATCTAATTATTCGTGATGGCGGCCATTCTTAGCGGGCGGGGAGACTGCAATTACCTCTCCCTCATGAGTGCTAGTTTCTTTGAAATCAGGATAGCTGACCGCGTGGTCATTTGCAGGCAGGTTGTCCAGACCGCTTTCTCGCCACTCACGGGATAAGACCTGGGCAGGCTCCTGGCCGGCATCTTTACCATTTTTCTCGACGCGACGGTTATCGCGGCTGGGCCTGGATCCGGCCTGGCCAGGATGATTGGTCCAGTTAGTATTGCGTGTTCTTTTCATTTGCTGGTAAAGGACGACGACACCACCCATTACGATGAGAACGATTATTGCAACGGTAATGACAATTACCAGAATCAGGCTGTCCATACGGTAAATCCTCTTATAGCATGTATTATAGCTTTTTTTCTTGACTATGATTATCTGGTTATAAATATATAAGCGGTTCCGTCGTGCAGAATGTGCATTCTGAGTTACGACCCTGAGGGAGGGCTGGTTGAAATGATCGCACGCGACAGATTTCTTCCCACCAGATGCTCGCAACGGGCGCGGATTCAAAATTTTTCAGGAGGGTACAACGATAACAACTCAAGGTAAACTCAAGCAGTGGCTTTATCTGATAGCTGCAGGTTCGATTTTGATCCTTGCAGGTCGCGGGAGCGCTCCAGCATTAAAGCCAAGCGACGCTGGCGAGATTGCCAGCCTTGGGAACAATCCTGTCCTATTGATGCAGGCCCGCGCTGGAACAGGCGAGACCGGTTCGACGGGTGGTGATTTTGTGCCCCCTCCGGTGGACCTTTCTTATCTGACCCCTCATTGGAACGGATTGAATTCGATCCTGCCCTCCCAGTGGGATTGGCGCGATTTTGGGGACGTCAGCCCGGTCACAGACCAGGGTGTCTGCGGTGCTTGCTATGTTTTTGCCAGCGTCGCAGATTTTGAATCGAGGTTGTTGATCGACCAGGCCGGGGCGTACGACATTTCGGAAAATAACGCCAAGGACTGCACCTGGTATGCGCTCAACCGGTGGTCCGGGGGTTGCAAAGGTGGTAGTGATTGGTGGGTAACCAACCTGTTTTCGCAGAAGGGGACGGTGGCCGAATCGTGCGATCCGTTCAAACCCTACAATACTGCGTGCAAGACGTCTTGCCCGTATCAAAAAACACTGCTCGATTGGTTACAGATCAGCGGGACCATCGTCCCCCCTGCGGACGTATTGAAAAACTATATCCAAACCTATGGGCCGGTAGAAGCTGCCATGTTTGCGTCTTTTCCTGAGTTCAACAGCTACAATGGCGCCTCGACCCTCTATTATTCCGGTGAAGAGATTCCCAACCATGCTGTGCTGATCGTCGGTTGGGACGATACGCTGGCGTACCGCGACAGCCAGGGTAATACTGGTCACGGAGGCTGGATCGTTAAGAACAGCTGGGGGACATACTGGGGTGATGACGGCTATTTCACGATTGCCTATGGTTCAGCCAGCATAGGTGAATATGCCGCGGTTGTAAAAAGCTGGCAAGATTACGATCCGACAGGTAAGCTGTATTACTACGACGAAGCCGGGTGGAATAGCAGCCTGGGGTCTTATTCGACAATTGCGTGGGGAATGGTGAAAATCGTTCCCACAGAAAACAGCTTCGCCGGCAGGGTTGAGTTTTGGATGACGGATGCCGGTTCGGTCGATATTTCAATCTATGGTGACTTTACCAACCCTGCTTCGGGGGGAACGCTTTCTGGCCTGCTGACCGAGCAAACAGCGTCATTCGATGAAGCTGGTTACCGATCTGTCTTGCTCAATACCCCTCTCCCAGTTCGCGCCAATGATGCTATCTATGTCGTCGTTAAATTTATGACAGAAGCGAACAAATATCCCTTGGCTTTCGACAACAACGGGCCGACGCTATCCGGCCAGAGCTATTACAACACTAGCGGCTTAAATGGTCATTGGGTAGACATGGCAAATTCATACGGCGACCTGACGATCCGTTTACGGACTTACTCATTGCCCCTGGCCCCAAACAATTTGCAAGCCTCCTCAGCTTCTGAAAGCCAGGTAAACCTGGCATGGAGTGATGTTAGCAATAATGAGACTGGTTTCGAGGTTGAGCGTTCGGCCGATGGCAGCACTGGTTGGCTCCAGATTGGCAGCACCGGACTCAATTCACATTCTTATGTAGATAAGACCGCCTTTTGCAATAGTCCCTATTATTACCGGATCCGAGCCTTTAATGCATGGGGACATTCAGATTATTCCAATTTAACTTCCGCGACGACCCTGGATTGTACCCGGCCAGAATCAGCTCCAGATGGCCTCAAGGCAAGTCCATTGCCTCACCGCAGCATCCGCCTGAATTGGAACGATACCGGGAATGAAAGCCAATATCTAATCGAACGGTCCCTCGATGCCGAGACGGAGTGGCTGCCAGCAGGTTCGGTAACCGGGAATATTACCGTTTGGATCGATGGACCTGGATTAGATCCCGAAGTTACGTATTATTACCGGATTATCGCAGCCAACCCAGCTGGGGAGTCACCGGCTTCGGGAATTATCTACAGTAAACCATATGGGTATGATTTATCACTGCCGATAGTGATCAGGTAAGGGGAAAGAATTTATCCTTGATGAACAGGGTGGAGAAAGATCAAATTGGGCAAGATATCCCCATTGCATGGGGCAGGTCTCGTCCTACATTTAATTTTCGGCACCGTTTTAGCTTTTCTTATGGGACTGGCTCAACTTACTTTTAAGTCAGCCCCATACAGACAGTTTATTGTTTGCTGACGGAGACAAAAACCATTGGGCGACGGCGAGTTTCGTTGAAGAGCAGGTTCCTGACTGAAAGCTCGACATCTCCTTTGAGGTTGCCGTTTGCCTGAACAATGACTTCACTGATGCGTTTACGCGCGGATGCCATGATGGCTTCTCCATCAGAAGGCAGGATAAACCCGCGGCTGATGATTTCCGGTTCTTGCGCCAATTTGCCATTGGATTTATCTACCAGCAGGTTGACCAGGACGATCCCATCGCGGGCCAGCGCTTCACGCTCGCGCATGACGCTGGTGCTGACATCGCCAACCCCGGAGCCATCAACAAAGACGTACCCACCGGGGATGCGTTCTGCCAGGCTCATCTTGCCATCGACGAATTCGACCACCTGGCCATTCTCAATCACAGAGATGTTCTCGGGGGGTATTCCAACCTGCTCGGCCAGGTGGGCATGTTGTTTGAGCATGCGCAGCTCGCCATGGATCGGAATAAAGTACTTGGGTTGGGTCAGATGAATTAAAAGTTTCATCTCCTCCTGGCTGGCGTGCCCCGAAACGTGTACCGGAGCGACGGCTTCGTAAATGACATTTGCACCGCGCTGGAACAGTCGATTTATCGTGCGGTAAATTACCTCTTCGTTGCCTGGGATAGGATGAGATGAGAGCACAATCGTATCACCAGGTTTAAGATCAAACTGGCGGTTAGTGCCGGTCGAGAGCCTCCCCAGGATTGAGGATGGTTCACCTTGCGAGCCGGTACACATGATGACGACCTCGCTGTCCTTCATATTCAGCGCCTGGTCGATGTTGACGACCAGATTGTCCGGGAAATCAAGGTATCCCAGCTTTCGGGCTATTTTAATATTATCGACCATGCTCATACCGGCGAAAGCCAGCTTACGCCCAAAATGCTCGGCGGCGTTGGCCACTTGCTGCATCCGGGAAATCAGGGACGCAAAAGTGACGACGATAATTCTGCCTTTGGCATCCGTGAATACCGGGGTGAGCGCTGTGTCGATAACTCGCTCAGAAGGTGTCCATCCCGGCCGTTCGGCGTTGGTCGAGTCGGCCAACAGCGCTAATACACCGCGCCGGGAGAATTCAGCCAGCTTAGCATAATCACTCGGCCAGGAATCAACCGGTGTATGGTCGAATTTATAGTCCCCGGAATGGACGACCAGTCCTGCGGGGGTTTCGATCCCTAAACCAATAGCATCTGGAATTGAATGGCAAACGTGGAAAAAATCCACCTTGAACGAGCTAATCTGAACTGTTTCGCCAGCTTTAACCGTGCGCAGGTCAGCTTTCTGGGCCAGACCGTTTCGGGCGATCTTGACTTCAGCCAGACCGCGAGTCAGGGCAGTGGCGTAAACTGGGGCGTTAACCTGTTCGATGACGTGGTGGATGGCGCCGATATGATCCTCATGGCCGTGGGTAATGATAATGCCGCGTACCTTATTGCGATTTTTGATAATATAATCGAAATCAGGGATGATATAGTCAATCCCTAACATATCATTATCAGGGAACATGATGCCGGTATCGACAATGAGGATATCGTCGCCATACTCATAAGCCATCATATTCTTTCCTACTTCCCCTAGTCCCCCCAGGGGAATAATTCGAAGTTTCTTTTTACTCATGTTACTTTTTTACCTTTTTTCTTATTATTAATATAATTTCAGTCCACAAATTACTTCTACCCAATTTTGCCTCTATTAATTTGATGAGTTTTATCCGCTTAAGTGGCAGTAAAAGGGGTAATAATGATTCACAATTAAAAACCCGGCCATCATACCAGCCGGGAACGGTAGAACTCTTGAAAGATACCTGGAAAAAATTTGGATGTTACCACTCAAATCGTTCGATCAACAAATTCGCTTTCTGATATATTAAGATTCATTTTAACATTCTTTACCAATTCTGTCAAATTAAGTCACCCGCCTCCCAACCAGGCGCCTTACTTTTTTAGGTAAGCCATGCTCCCTCAAACTTGATTTGGTAAATCCGTAAAGGGGTCTGCCTCAGGCCCTAACCCAATAATCTTGAAACTCATCAACGGCATTAAGGACGGATTCGATATTGGCCAGGGGTACGTCGGGGTAGATGTCAATGCGCAGCACCAAACCGCCCTTGGGCGAGCCGAGACGGGTGATGATTTCGGTAATGTGGTCGCGAACCTCGGCCGGGGTACCAAAAGGCACCATCTTCTGGCGGTCGACATCGGCAATGATGCACATCTTTCCTTTGAGGCGCTGCTCAATGGCATCCAGCCCGACGCTGTTAACCTGCATATTGAAGCCGACCAGACCGGCTTCGAGAAATTCGTCCCATAGATCGACGGTATAACCATCAGAATGCTGAGTGGTCAGAGCGCCATATTGGTTGCACAGGGCATACATTTTGGTGTAACCCGGTTTGAAGTAGCGCCGGAATGTTTTCGGGCTGATCAGACAGCGATCCTGGGCACCCCAGTCATCGCCAAAACTGACCACGTCGACCGGTGAGCCAAGTTGGAGAGCGTGACGCAGGTAGGCCAGGTTGTAATCCAGGATCAAGGCGATAATCTCGTCCATCTCGGGAGCTTCGAGGGCCATGTCCATCAAAGCATCTTCCATTCCTCGCAAGAAATGAACCCGCTCGAAGAAGCGCTCACCTGGAATGGTAACTACTTCACCGGCCAACCGGCGCTGCTGGCAACCACGGACAAATGCGCCCCAATCGTGGGTCTCTCTCTCGGTGTAAATGAGTGGATCTGGAGCACGATAATGGTGCAGATTGCGGATATTCGCCAGGGGATGGCTGGTGATCTGGCCTTCCATCCCGTCACGCAGGCAATTCCAGTAACAGCCCCAATTATCTAGATACTCTTCGCCAGCCCGGTTGGCCGGTCCCACCAATTTATGGGGATCTACCCCGCGAGGAATACGGTCGAATTCAACCAGCGGGTAACGATCGAGCAGGTCGTGTAAGGCATCACCGTAGCGGATCCAGGTAGCCATCGAAAAGCTACCCCACACCGGGACCTCACCGGTGCCTCGCAGCAATAACGTATCCCGGAATTTTTGACCTTTCGTACGATTATCGGAAGACATAGTAACCTTGATTTATTCCTTTACGTTAATTGGTTCAAATTTGATATCCTTAGCACCAAATTCATATCGGAGTCAGTCTTCAATATGAATCTGGTTCCGCAGTTAAGCAGCGATCCCTATTTGGCCTGCGGGAAAATTGCGATGCGTAAATGAGTGCAGCCGTAGGGGATCAGGGTGATTATTTCGGTCTGGGGACTAAGGTGCTGCGGCAGATCCTGGGGATCAGGCAGGTCGGGGGTGAGCTCGAAGTGGCCTTCGATTGACTCAGTTACCATAATATTCTCAGACTCAAAGCTCTTGACGAAATTGCTGACGAGCTTTTCAGAGCAGTCGATTTCCCAACCGGCTACCTGACGAGCAGGTACGTGCAGCTCAACGGGGGCATTTTCGGGCGACCAGGGTACCAACCCAACTGGTTGAGTGACTACCTGGACAACCTCGTCGAGATTTATCTCGTTAACAGCAAGGGCATAATTCCAGGGGGTGGTCGGGTAGAGGTTCCAGGCCGGGTATTCCGGTGGCATTGAGCGTTGAGTGTGAGGTACGACCCGCCAATCTTCACTGATCGGATCCTGGTCAGAAGTCTGCTGCCAGTCTTCGCCGATCTTGAGAGCGTAGACCAGTGGACCACGTTCGATACCGATGCCACCTTTAGGCCAGTGGCTGAGCTTTAACGCCATGGGCAGCTCGAGGGTGATCCAATCGCCGTCTTCGAAGGTCTCATTCAGGGTCACAAATGAGCCAGCTTGAGGTTTCAAGCTGGTGACCTGACCGTTGATACTGATCCGCGCCCCCTGACACCAGACCGGTATCCTGAGGGAAAATGGAAAGGTAACCTCATCTGCAGTATGGATGACGAAATCGATTTTCTCCGAGAAGGGATACTCGGTCCGTTCATCCACTGTCACGGTCTGGTTTTCATCCCCAACGATGGTGGTGACCGAACCCGGGCCATATAGCACAGCGGCCAGGCCATTGCGCTCATCCTTCATCCACATCCGTCCGGCGAAGATAGGAATGGCGCGGTGGACGTCGCCAGGACAACATTCCGTCCCCGGGCAAGGGCGATACGCCATCCAGGTAAACCCTTTGAAGTGGTCGTTGTGGTTTGAAGTGCTGGTTGCAAGGACCTGATTTGGGCATGAAAAGTATTGCAGGCCCTTAAAATCACTCATGACCGCTCCTGGCAAGGCATTGAAGCAGACGCGCTCGATTTTATCGGCGTATTCGACCTTGCCAGTGGCCATTAACAAGTAACCCAAGGCCCAGGCATGGTCGGAGATATCGCAGGTCTCATGGCTGTCGAGCGGGTCTTTGCCTTTTAAGGCTTCAGTACTGCTGTTTACGCCGTCGATCAAACCCTGGTCGCGCTCCATCTTGCGAAACCCGTTAATGGCGGCATCCAGGTAGGTTTTATTTCCGGTGTACATGTAGACGATGGCGGCTAATTTGCCGATCTCATTATAGGTGACGCCGTGCTCAGTGCCGCGTTTATCGGAAAGCATGACCGCCACAGTGTTGTCTCGCCCATTGCAGAGCCGATTATATTCCTCATAGGCCTCTACCGCCTGGCGCAGCAATTTTTGGTTGCCGGTTTTCTCATAGAGCCAGAACATGGTCTCGATATTACAAACTTCGCGCTCATGAATATGGGCACGAGTACCGGAGAGGTAATGGTTGCTGAGTGTTTTAAGGATAGCCTCTTCAGAGGTGACCGAATATCGCGCCATCCAGGCTCTGAAAAACACCGCAAACGGCCAGCGGCTGAACTCTTCACCATGTTTCATCAATTGGGGACCGAGATAGCCATCTTCATCGGGATGAGCCATGACGTAATCGATGGTTTGGCCGGCTTTTTTGACCAGTTCATCATCCTGAATCAGATAACCGCAGCGGATTGCCCCATCGATCCAATAGGCGGTCTGCTCGTAAGGGCCCCAAAAGTTATGGGGATACCCAGGCTTGCCCGACCCGGCCTGGCTCTCAGCAACACCCCACCACTCAGCGTCGAAGGGGAACCCGGTGGCCTCGGGGTGGCCGGTGAGACCGTCACGCTGGATTTCCAAATATTTGCGCAGCCAGCCATCTGGCCGGATGTCTTTCAGATCGATTTCATGAAAAGATCGATGGATTTTCATTCGGTGACTCTGCCTTTGTTTTGGTTTACCTGGATCAACCGTCTACCAGCGAAGCATTTAGTATTCGGAGAGCTTCCTGGACGGGAAGGTTGTCGTGGATGACAGCCTTGAAGGCTTGAACAGCGCCGGTGATGTTTTCGAATCCCCAAACATTGCGGCCAATCGTTGCTCCACGGGCTCCGCTGCGGACAACCTCGGTAAACATTTCCAAAGCGGCTTCTATCGTCCCGGCTTTGGGACCACCAGCAGCGACCAATGGCATGGGGCAATCGGCTACGATCTGAGCGTATGCGGCTATATCACCACAGTAAGGGGTTTTTACCACATCGACGCCGGCTTCGACCGCGCAACGGACTGCCCAGGCAATATCTTCTGGGGCATATGAATTCTTCCAGACACCGCTGATATCGCGGGGGTAAATGTGACAAATAACCGGCAGGTCGAAATGGGCAGCGTCACGAACGTAGTCGGCAACGGTGCGCAAATAGGAGGCTTCTGTGGAACCGCGGACAAAAGCAGCCACGGCTATCGCATCGGCGCCCAGGCGCACAGCTTCTTCGACCGTGGCGATTTGAGCTACTGCTAAATCATCGATGCGGATAGTGCTACTCTGCAAAATCATTGGGATTTTACCGGCATACGGCTGCCAGGCTGAAGCGGCAATGCCTTTATGCATGGTAACCGCATCTGGATGACCAGCGGCGATAGCAGCTAAAGTCGGGATTATATGGCGCAGCCCGGGCGGCAGGCCAATATCGTACCCGATGAAATGATCGATAGCCACCGAGCACAACCGGCCTGATGGATGAGAGAAAATGCGGTTTAGATGAGTTAGTTTTCCTGTATTCATACCTGATACCTTTGCTGTAATGCTGAGCGCAATGCTTTGTATCCGCGCCGCTGGGCGATTGCAGCGAGGACGTTGACGTGAGCGGCGGCCGGGACACCGGCCATCTCGCCCGAGCGGTGAACTTCAATTGCCTGGAGCATGGCCTCAGCACCATAAGCTGGATCGGCGACGCCCTCGGGGTTCTTCACCGAATTGATAGCCGATCCGGCCAGGAAGAGGACATTTTGGCTGAGCTTCCTTCTTTCGACGTCGGCCAGATTAAGGCCGATATTGCCCTGGTCGAGAGCGCCAGCCCGGGCGATCATGGTGGGGTTGATTCCTGCAAGTGGCATGGATAAGACTGCCTCAGAGGCTTCCCACTCAGCGCCGTAAGGCTTGAGGAAAGGCGCTCCGGGGCGAACGGGTGCTGTCTGGCGAAAATCGATACCATCCAGGCGGGCCAGCAGATCGATCACTTCTCGCCAAATTCCACGCGTCTTGACCCCAATCCCGGCGTTGTGGCCGTAAATGGCAGGTGGGTTTGGCAGGTTTCGGGTTGCTTCGCGTACCATGCGAACCGTTCCGCCGGCAAAGGTCTCTGAAAACATGACTGCATTCGCACCGGCTTCGAGGACGGCGTGGACTGTGTCGACGATTTCGTGAGGTGCGCCGCTGATGTGAGGCGCGAAGAACAGGCCGAGACCATTGCGGGTATCGCGAGCCTGCTTAATGGCAGCAACCGCCAGCCTGACCCGTTCTTTGACCGGCGAATAATCCAGGTTGGGATAGAGATCCTCGTCTTCTTTTACAAACAAAAAGAGCGGGCAGGCAGCGACCTGCTCGACCAATGCACCGACTTCCTGGGGTGTGATCCCGGCAGTTGGCTTTAAGATCGTGCCAAAGGCAGGTTGGTCTGGAGCGAACCCGGTCGCCTTGCGGATCCCGAGGGGTCCATAAGCCGGGCCAGGGAAGGTGCGCAAGACCTTTTCAGGAATTTGGAGCGCAATCAGGTGCAAATCTTGATTTTCGTAGACATCGAAAATGATGGCGGCTGCCACCGTATGGAGGATATCGCAGGAGGTCAGATGGCCGTCGGGTTGGAGCATCATTTTAAGCGGGAAGCCAACGTGCAGCAAACCGATGCGGCGGGTGGCGTCGAAGGCATCCACGCCCATGGGAACCGCCGAACATTCCTCGAGCAAGGAGCCTGCAGGCGGGTGATGGATCCCGCTGGTGGCATGGTAACTGATCTCCTCGACGCCCTTATCAAGAGTCATCGAGCGGAATGCAAAAAAATAAGTTGCGACGATGTGATCAGCGCTGGTAGGTGGAGGGTTCTGAGCGAGGCGTTCAGTGATGATCTGGCGCAGGCGCACTTCTCTCGCTTCCCCATCGTACCAGAGCATTTCTAGCGTTTTTAAATCAATCATGAGAATTTATTCCTATCAAATAACTTTCAATAATCGTTGGTAGGCGGCATTCCAGGCAGCGGGTTCACCTGGCTCAAATTCCGAAACTTCAAACGAATTGCGCACGACCTGGCGAGCGTCGTGGACCGAACTCAAATCACCGCAGGAAACTGCCTGGATAAGGATATTACCCGCAGCCGTCGCCTCGACCGGTCCGGTGATGACCAACCGGCCAGTCGCATCCGCAGCAAACTGGCTGAGAAGCTTGTTGCGAGTACCGCCGCCAACGATGTAGATGGGTTCTAATCTCCGGCCTACCATTTGCTCGAGGTTTTCCAAAACCAATCGATATTTCAAAGCAATTGCCTCGAGGATGGTACGTACCAGTGAAGCTTTACTTTCGGGGACGATCTGACCGGTCTGGCGGCAGTAATCTGCAATCCTGGAAGGCATATCCCCCGGTTTCAGGAACTCGCCGTAATCCAGGTCGATCACGGCAGCGAACGGTGGAGCAGTCCTTGCCATGGCGGTGAGATCGTCGTATGAAAAATCTTTCCCACCGGCAGCCCAGGTACGCCGGCATTCTTGTAAAAGCCACAATCCCATAATGTTCTTCGAAAAACGGTAAGTGTGGCCAACACCGCCTTCGTTAGTAAAATTATTTTCGAGGCTGGCTTGATTGATAATAGGATTGTCAATCTCAGCACCCATAACAGACCAGGTGCCTGAGCTGATCCAAGCAAAACCACCCTCTAGCGCCGGGACGGCAGCCACTGCCGAGCCGGTATCGTGAGTAGCCGGGGCAATCACCGGCACGGAACCGCCGATTTCCGCAGCAACTGACGGCCTGATCAGGCCGAGATTGGTGCCAGGGGCAACGATTTCAGGGAAGATCTGGCGGGGGATTCCCAAAGCTGACAGAATGGAATCCGACCAATTCTGCTGGCGCGGGTCATAACATTGGGTGGTGGTGGCGTGAGTGAACTCACAGACTTTTTGACCGGTAAGCCAGAAGTTCAGCAGGTTTGGCATCGTCAAGAGGGTTGCGGCGATCTCCAGGCTGGGGGAACGACTGGCAACCAGTGACAGCACCTGGTAAAGCGTATTGAGCTGCAGAAATTGGATACCGGTGCGTTCGAAAATCTCATGGCGGGATACCCGCCGGAAGGCTTCTGCCATCATCCCGTCTGTGCGGGCGTCACGATAGTGGACTGGGTTGGCGAGTAGATCACCCTGGCGGTCGAGCAGGCCAAAATCGACTCCCCAGGTATCGACGCCGATACCAGACAGGTGGGTGTCAGGCAGGCGGATTCCCCTGGCGATACCTTCTTTTACATTCTGCCATAATTGAAGGATATCCCAGTACAGGGTAGGCCGGCCTGACGAGCCTTCAAGCCAGACCGGCAGGTTCGGGAAGCGATGAATTTCGGTGAGCTCGAGCCGCTCTCCACTTAATTTTCCCAGGATAACGCGGCCGCTTTCGGCACCCAGATCAATGGCGAGATAATTCTTACTGTTCATAGGGATCATGTGGTTGGTGATCAGTTAACAAGGTAATTGGGTAAAAAAAATCTGGCGCCCACGTAAACAGGATATTGGGCACTCAAGAAAAAAGATGAAACAGAGAACTCTGTGGGCGACCTTTTTCACATGATTCTGCCTGTTTCATCTCTGATGCAAAAGCAACATAACTAATCGAGGAAAGCTTCGCGTAACAAGGCTGAAGCGTCCATGGCGTCACCGCTGGCAATGACAGCATCGACTTTTTCGCGCCCGATGCGATCCAGCACTTTGTATAGGCCCTGTATCCAGCGGATGCTTTCACTTGCAGCCCGGATTCCGTTTTCACGATAAGGGAAGATATCCAGGGCATACCAACCGTTGTAATTAACGCGCTCGAGCCAGTAGAGCAATTCAAATGTCTCAATCGTATGCACCGAAGCAACGGTCATATCGTCGTCCCACAAGCGCCAGTTATCGTTGAAATGCATATAGAACAATTTGTTACCGAAATACTGCAATAGGGCAGCTGATTCGGCAGTATTCTCATATCCTTCGAGGGCATGCCCAACGTCAATCATGGCGCCAACATTCGGTTTATTAACTTTTTCGATCAATAAAAGGGTTTTCCCTACGGTTGAAATATAACAATGCGTGCGTGGTTCCTTAGGTTTGTATTCCAGGACGAGGTTGACATCCTTAACATGATCGGCGCATTCCTGGGTGCCGGCGATGATCCGTTCCCAGGCGGCCGTATAATTGCCCTGGAGGGGATAATCGTATCCGTCCTGGCCAAACCAGAGGTCGACTACCTGGCAGCCAAGCTGGCTGGCCCATTCCATTGATTTCTTGACTTCCTGGATGGCTTCCCGGCGAATGTTAGGGTCGTTAGAAGTAAAAGAGCCATTCCCCCACTTGCTGGATGCCCAGATATCCGGCGTGACACACGAAACTTCCAGCCCGGCATCCGCGATCTGGCGATGAATTTTTTCGACATTCTGGTCATTGACGTGCCAGAGGCCAACGACTTCTACGCCGGTCAATCCATCGACTTTAGTAGCAGCCTGGATCAACTGGTCGGTTGTGAGCCGTTCGCCATAGCCTGAAAGCACATAACGATCGGCGCAAGCATTGAAAGTATTGATGTTGGCAGAAAAACGAAGCTGTTTTGACATGATCATCTCCTAATATCCAGGTCTCAAATTGACGAAAAGGTCATAACGATCACCACGCCATAGCGATTCGAGATACTCAATCGGTTTTCCTGTTGAAGTATAGCTCGTACGGGTAAAGGCAAATACCGGAGTACCTTCAGCAATTGAAAGAATCCCGGCTTCATCAGGAGTAACCAGGCGTACCCGGATGACCTGAGTAGCACCAATCATCTTGAGGTTATATGAATCGCTTAAGGTATTGTAGAGTGAGCCAGTCAAATCCTTCTGGTCCAGATCAGGTGTAAGCAGAACCGGGATGAAAGACCGCTGCAAGCTAATTGGGGCGCTGTCTGCCAGGCGCAACCGATAGATATTCCAGACCCGGGTTTCATCCGGCAGCTGAAGGGCTTTGCGGACGTATGGGCTGGCAGTAATTGCCGAAAATGCAAGCACCTGTGTAGATGGCTCCCATCCCCGGGCGCGTAAATCTTCAGTTGTAGAGCAAAGTTTGGTAAGATCAACTTCGACGCGGCGGGTACGCAAAAAAGTCCCTCGGCCCTTTTCGCGGTATATCAAGCCTTCACGCTCGAGCATATCCAGAGCATGGCGAACCGTCCCACGATTGACCTGAAAATAATTACCCAGCTCGGATTCGGAAGGGAATGGAACCTCTTCTCCGCCTGAGTTCGGGCCCGAATCGCGAATTAGCTCCCGCAAAGCCTGGACAATTTGATAATAGAAAGGGACAGGAAGATTCTTGTCAATTTGGCGTGAGGCGGTTAGGGATTCAACCATAGGAATTCCGATTACTCTGGTATGTACACTTGTATATACAGAATTTATTCTAGCAAGGATCAAGCATCGCGTCAAGCGAACCCTTTCATTATAATCATTTTTTGCTTGACGGTGATTGTTGTTAGTGATATATTTCTTGTGTACCTGTATACACAAGAGGGATATTTCCATATTCGCATGACTGACAACCAGGAGAAAAAAAAGAATGCAGCGATTATTTGACCCTGAAATGTTTAATTTCACGTGGGAAAGCATCAATCACGATGAATACGTCGTTGGAACTTATTATATTGAAGATGTAAAAGAGCCAGGAGAATGGATCGAGCACCTTAAGCAAGTCGAACGCCTGGCGTTGGAAGGGTCGACCTCGAGTTGGGTACGGGTAAAAGACGACACCGATGCCGTCCGAGAACGACTCTCAAGTAAGGTCCTTGGATATTACGAAATACCGATCGATCAAAAGAACAAAAAAGCAGCTGTGGTTCAACTCGGGTTCCCGATTGGTGCCTGGGACACCAACCTGAACGTGCCGATGATGCTGCTTTCAATAGCCGGGAATGCTTTTGCGTTCCCTTCCCGTATACGTATGCTGGATGTATATTTCCCACCTCGCCTGGTTGAACGCTTCAAGGGTCCAAAATACGGCATATCTGGTATCCGCAAGACTTTAGGCGTTTACGACCGGCCTTTAATCCTCCACATCATCAAGCCAAAAATGGGGATGACCCCGGATGAGACCGCAGCCCAGGTCTACCAAACTGCCCTGGGTGGGGCCGATATCTGCAAAGACGACGAAATGTTGAGCGACCTGGATAATTCGCCCTGGGAAAAACGCCTGGAAGCGGTATTAAAGGCCCAACAGAAAGCCGAAAGCGAGACCGGGCATAAGATGCTCTACATGCTGAGCATCACGGATGAGGTCGATAAGATCAACGCCAAAGCACGCAAGGCGGTCCAAATGGGCGCCACCGGTTTATTACTGGCCTATTCAGCCGGGCCTTCGTCCCTGAGAGTCCTGACAGACGACCCCGAGGTAAAAGCTCCGGTACTGCTGCACATCTCGCACATGCTGGCTGCCATCCCGAGTATCAACTTCCCGGTATTCTCCAAACTGTGCCGCCTGTGCGGGGCAGATATGATGCTTTCACCGTGCATCTGGACCAGCATTCCGATGGTCTCAGCCGAAGAAGCAGCTCGCAACTACCAGACAATGGTCGCCCCATTCTATGGCATTAAGCCAACCTGGCCAATGCCGGCAGCCGGGATGTACCCTGGATTGATCCCGGTCCTGATGGAAGAATTCGGCATCGATCAGATCATCCCGGCCGGAGGCGGCATGTTAGGCCACCCGATGGGTTACCGGGCCGGCGCAACAGCCTGGCGGCAGGCCATCGATGCCACCCTGTCCGGGATTCCGCTGGCCGAAGCCGGTAAATCCAAACCCGAGCTGAAAGCAGCGATCGAAAAGTGGGGTATCCGCAAGCGCCCGCAAACGCCTTGGGGTTATACGGGGAAGGATTTCAACCCGGCATTCGCTGATAAGAACCTGGAATAAGGAGTAAGGCAAGCAGGCAATAAATAGAAAAGCGACCCGCTCTGTTTCTGCCAGAGCGGGTTTTTTTCGTTAGCCGGTGGATAGGGTTAATGATGTTTAAATAGGGTAATGCTGCAGATATTACCGACCTTTTCGAGAAGGCGCGGGTGGTAAGGAGGATTTTCCAGATCGGAAATAATCGCACACATCCTTTAAAGGGCAGGCAGGGCAGTCAGGTTTGCGGGCCTGGCAGATTTCACGTCCCAGGCGGATCAGGTTCAGGTGAGCCGGACCATAGGAATCAGGCGGTAACAGGTCTTCCATAAGCTGGTGGGTCTGTTCCACGGTCATCTGTTGTGGTCTCAACCCCAATCTTCCGGTTACCCGGTAGATATGGGTGTCGACCGGCATAGCCGGTTTACCGAGCGAAAACTGGAGGACGATTGCCGCAGTTTTAGGACCCACACCCTTGAACTTTTGCAGCCAGGCCGAGGCTTCTTTGTCCGGCAGGTCACGCAAAAAATCCAGGTCCAGGCAGGCGCGCTCAGCGGTGATTTCGTGTAAGACCACCTGGATGCGGCGGCCCTTCTGGTTAGCCAGGCCAGCCGGGCGGATAGCAGCGATGACATCGTCCACATCTGCATCGCGAACCTCCTCCCAAGTTGGATAACGGTCTTTCAGGCGGTTGAAGGCAATATCGCGATTGTGGTCGTTCGTATTTTGGGAAAGAATTGTAGAAACCAATTCGTCGATAGGTGAAAGTGGAGTGCGCCAGGTGGGGAGTCCGTAGAAATCGAGCAAGTGGTGGTGGACAGCCAGGGCTTTAGCTTTGAGCGATTGGATCGGCATATCATTTTTCATAGCTGTTCATTAGGACCAGATTCCGGTCGTCAAAGCTGGTGTGTGAAGAAACGCGCCCGCGAAACTCGACGAGCCCTCTATTATGGCAGGTGATTACGCCTTAAAAAATAGCACACTCGCAAAGCACCTGATCCGAATCCACTAATCTTCGCGTTTGAGCTCAAAGGTGGGACGCATCTCACCTACCCGTATTTTGCGAAAATTATAGAGAGGTCTGGAGCCAAAGGGTGCAAGCATTTCGAGATCCTGAACGGAGAGAGCGCCAAGCTGGCGAAGGACTTCGAGCGCTACACAGGAAACCGCCCTGCCCCCAGAATCACCATCCAAGATTTTAAAAGCAATGCCCAGGGCCGGCGAACCGGATGCCAGTGCTCCTGGCATCAAACCAATGCCCTGATACCCTTCAGCCCCACCTTTGGCCAGGATACGACCCTTAGCAGTTTGCATCAACATGGTATCGAAACGGCCGGGGCCAGCGACCATATCCGGATAGGCGGTCATCGCATGCGTGATCCGGCGACAGGCAGCAGCCCTGGCTGGGGTAAGCTGGTCGGGATCGCACAATCGAGCATAACCCAGGGCGGCATTTTGCAAGGGAACGGCAAAGTTCGGAGCGGAGCAACCATCGGTGCCCAGGTTAACCTGTTGGGGTTCCAGGCCGCACATCTCTGCGAATACTTCCAGGATAGATTGCTGCACAGGGTTGGTAGGTGAGAGGTAATCATCAAGGGAGAGATGGCGCAGCATGGCATGAGCCAGCATACCGGTGTGCTTGCCAGAACAATTATGGCGGTTTGGCGTCGGCTCTTCACCGCGCAGGATCAATGCCTGGGCAGTCTCGTGGTGGTATGGGGTATGTGTACCGCATTGCAAGTTGGCTTCAGTGACACCGATTTTAGCCTGTAGCGCGGCGACAGCTGCGACGTGGTCGTCAGTGCCGGAATGCGAAGCGCACATTAATGCAACTTCTCTCTCGGTCAGTGAGAAAGCGCTATCTCCATCCATTTCAATGAACGGGAGCGCCTGGAAGGGCTTGGCGGAACTGCGTAAAAAAGTGACCGTTTGCGGATCGCCGGTGCTGGCCACGAGTTTCCCATGGCTATCAACGACTGCAATCACACCGAAATGAATCGATTCCACGATCGATCCGCGGGTCAGCTCTACAACCGGAGTGTATTGACAAAGCATGAATGGTTTAACCTCGTGAATCGGAAACGCTTATTCTTCGCTGGTGTATTCGGAGTTTTCCAGGGAGTTCATTCGATAATGGCGGGTGTAGTAATAATACAGACCCCACTTAAGCCTTTGAGTAAATTGAATGTGACGCGGTTCGTTCACCTTAAAGCGGGCCATTAATTCAGGGATGAGACTTTCAGTGGCTTCCGGCGATATTTTCTTACCAGCTAACACACCTAAACGATCGGCAATCAGCTCTAAATAATCCAACTGGTTACTCACCTGGGTACGTGTCACCAGGCCGGTACGCCCTCCAATGATGACGTAATCCTGATATTGGGGAGATAAGAGGAGCTGAAGCCCTTCGATCCAAACCGATAGATCGCTGCTCGCTAAAAAAGGCGGCTGATCGGGTAAAACGATATCGCCAACGAAACAAACCTTTTCAGCAGGGACAATTACCCAAATTGCTCCGGGATGAGAACCGCCATGATGCTCCAATAATATCGGTGAATCGTCCCATTGGATTTGCATCTGTTGGGTGAAGGTGATCTCGGGGGGAGCCCAGCGGATACTGCTCAAGCCATTACACAACTCCCAATCGGCTCCGGTATCTATATCCTGAGATTTCAAGGCGGTCGGCCGATTTCGAAAAGCCTGGGCAGTTTTTTCATGAGCTACCACAGTACATTCCATCGCTTTTACACCCAAAGTCCTATCCACATGGGCATCAAGGTTCACTAAGAGACGATCGACCCCACCTCCCTGATTTAATAAGCTGGCTCGCCACGACCGAACATCATCCGGACGGGGAGGCGCATCAATTAGAAGCAGTCCATGGGGCATATTAATTGCTGCCAGGGTGACTCCCAAAAAACCAGTTTCAATGAAAATGTTTTGTGTTATTTCCTGCATAAATTCTCCAAAAGACTATTCTACCTCACCTGCCACCGGTAATGTGAAAATGAACTGGCTTCCAGCTTGAGGTTGACTTTCAACCCAGATGTGACCTCCGTGGGCAGTAACCGCCAATCTGCAAAATGCTAATCCCAATCCCAGGCCCTTGGGCGAACCCGGACCTTGTAAGCGGGTATATTTATCGAAGATTCGTTCCTGATCAGCCGGGGAGATACCTGGGCCGTTGTCTTTAACCCACATCTGAACCCAGCCCCCATCACGGCAAGCGCCAACCTCGATGTTGCCTGCGGATGGTGTAAATTTGCAGGCATTTTCGATTAAATTGATCAATACTCGCCGGATCATATCTATGTCGACGTATACAGACGGCAAACCCTGCGGAAGCGACTGGACGATTTCCTGGCGCTTGCTACGAGCGATAAAACGGGCAGCCTCAATTGCTTCCACGGCAAGTCGGTCAGGCGACCAAACCTGCTGGCTGGTAATGGCCTGCCCAGCCTCAAGGCGGCGAATATCAAGCAAAGAGTTGACCAGGCGCTGCATGCGATCGGTTGAATTGGTAGCAATCGTCAAGACCGAATCGAGCTCCACATCCTTTCCATCCGGGAGCATGGTTTGCAAAAGGTCGATACTCGAAATAACATTAGCCAACGGTGAACGTAAATCGTGATAGACCATCGAAATCAAATCATCACGTAAGGATTCAAGATTCTTTTGCTCGCTAATATCTTTGAAAATCCACTGTAAGTAGTCTTCGCCATCGATGAGGATATGCTGTACGTAAACTTCGATTGGAATCGAATTTCCATTGGCACCTGAAAGGGTGGATTCGTAATTCATACTTTCTGATGTAGACAGGTTTTCAAAATTAGAGCCAATTTTTGATAGATTAGCTTTATGCAGGTGGGCGATCGTTGTTTTTTTGAAGGCTTCAGCATCGAGCCCAGTTGCCAGGCTGGCTTGTCGGTTCGCTTCAACCACCTTGCCTTTCCAATCGGTTATGATAACCGGGTCAATGCTGCCTTCAAAAAGCTCGCGATAGCGTTGGTGAGCAACTTCCAAACGCTGGTAAAGTCTGGCATTATGGATAGCCATCCCAGCCAGGTTACCGATGCCGGTCAATACCAGCAGTGCTTCTGACCCAAGGTTACTGACCGGGGGATTGAGCGCTAAAAGGACACCGGAAATCCGTCCCTGGGTGCTGACCGGAGCACAAACCAACGCCTTGACCTCCACACCCGGCAACTGTGCTTGAGGATTGGAGACAGCAGATGGCAGCACCACTCCCCGGCCGCTACGCGCGACCTGCCCGGCAATCCCTTGACCTAGCGGCATATGAAAACCCATAAGCGTTTTGGTCGATTGGCCGGAAACCGCCTGGAAAACAAGCTCGTGCTTGTTTCCGTCGATTAATCCCAGAAGAACGTCTTCGGCCTGTACAGCCTGGGCAGTCTGGTCTAAAATGCGCTGCAAAACCTGGTCCAGGCGCAAGGAAGAGTTCATGGTATAGGCACTTTCGGCCAGAGCGGTCATCACCCGAGCCTGGCGCTGGCTTTCCCCATAAAGTTGAGCGTTCATTACCGCCACTCCGGCTATATCGGCAATGGCTTGCATCAGGCTTAAATGATCCTGGTTGAAGAAACCCGGTCTGGGATGGACGATGGTTAAGACGCCAATCAGCCGTTCACGCGCCAGAAGCGGTACGCAAATCGCCGATTTCGACCCGCTGCGGTCTTGAGCGTCATCAGGCCGGCGCAGCCAGCGGCTGTCTAGGCCAGTATCAGGCACCAGAACGGCAGCCTTGTTGCGGATGACCCAACCGGCCAGGCCGCGGTCTACTGTTTCACGAAGCTGCTGAGTGGTATGCTCGATCAGGCGCGTGCCAACGATGATGGCGGCATCGACCGGTTGGCGTTGTTCATTCAAAACCACGATCGTACCACGCTCACCAACAATGTTTGTGACTGATAAGGAAAGGACGCGCTGCAGTACCAGGCGCAGGTCAAGTGCGCTTGCCAGTTCACGCCCAATATGGATAAGCAGCTCTAACGAAGACCGGGTCGAATCAGCAACTGGTTCCGCCATCATCGTTACCTCATTTTACAAATACTTCAGTCCACTGCCGGTATTATACAAAACCACCTTGTCATTTTCGGTTATCCAACCTCGTTCCTGCAAATGGTATAAAGCTGCCAGAGTAGCTGCACCTTCGGGGGCTGCCAGGATGCCTTCCTTGCGGGCAAGAACCTGCTGGGCCTGCCTGATTTCAGCGTCACTAACCATTTCAGCCATACCCTGGCTTTCACGCAGAACTTTCAAGATCAAGCGACCGGCGAAGACCACCGGGACGCGCAAGCCTGCGGCTATCGTATGGGCATTTTCCCAGGGATCGACCCGATCGGCCCCGGCATGTAAAGCACGAACGATGGGGGCGCAGCCCTCAGCCTGGACTGCTACCATGCGCGGCCTGGCCGGGCTTATCCATCCTAAAGCTTCGAGCTCATCGAATGCTTTCCACATGGCGACCAGGCCAGTTCCACCTCCGGTCGGATAGATAATCACATCGGGCAAGCGCCATTCAAATGCTTCTGCCAGCTCCAGGCCCATCGTCTTTTTACCTTCAACCCGGTAAGGCTCTTTAAACGTAGAAACATCGAACCAACCAGTTATGGCAGCGTTGCGTGCAGCCTGGCGGGCGGCATCGGTGATCAAGCCGTCGACCAGATGTAAATCGGCGCCTGCCTGGCGGACTTCCATCTGGTTGACCAGCGGCGCATCGGCCGGCATGTAAACATGAGCCTCAACCCCAGCGCGGCCGGCATATGCCGCCAGAGCACCTCCTGCATTTCCAGCAGTCGGAATAACGAATGAAGACAATCCAAGCTCCAGGCCGCGTGCGATGGCCATCGCCAGACCACGAGCCTTAAAAGAACCGGTTGGATTGAGTCCATCGTCTTTAAGAAATAGCGCTTGCAATCCCGTTATCTGAGAAATAAAAGGTAAACTTAGCAAGGGCGTATCGCCCTCACCAAGGGAAAGGCGGAAACGATCCTGGCGGACAGGTAGCAGCTCGCTCCAGCGCCAGATTCCCTGCTTACGCTGGCGGACCTCCTGGGGTTTTAGGGTCTTTGATAGGCCAGAAAGATCGTAATTTGCCAGAATTGGCGAACTGCAATCTGAGCAATACGTTTGAACCTGGTCTGCCGGGAATATTCGCCCGCATTCCGGGCAGCGAAGATCAATTAATCTACTTTCGATCGGGAATGTCATGTCCAAAGTGAGTATAGCATAATTTGGGTCATCACCTTTGGAAAAGATTCAGGAAGATGGTTTCTCCATTATATAGCGGCGGATCGTATTGCAACGACTGCAGTCAGGACGGGTGCAGAGCAATGCCAATGGATCAGTTTCTAGAAGCACCTTGATCGTAGCGATCATGTCATTTAATGGGACTGCCTGTACGAGGGCAGCGCCAATTTGAACCCGGCGGGTTACGCTGGCGATGTGTGGAGAAACCGCATTGAAGCCATTGGAGCAACCTGGGTATCCCGGACATTGGCAGACGCCATCTTTTGTAAGCGCCCAGCGGATAAACTGCTTGCGCCCGGACAGCATTTCTGCATAGTGGATGCTGGTATTAACGGTATGATCGACCCCCAGCAGCAATACCCAGCCATCCAACTGGGATAAGATCCTCACCGGCCCCAAAGGCTCTTCATATGACTGGGCTGCCAGGATTTCTGCAGCGCTCACACCGGTAAACGAAAGCAAAGGATGATTGGATCGAGCAGTTCCAGGCAATTTACGCAGGGCCTCAGAGACAACACCGATTATTTTATCGGCAGGCATCTGAGGGTCAAAGAATTCAGCCATCATGTTAGCCGAATGACCACTGCCATAATCGATACCATTATGGTCAGGGCCTACCTCAGGGATAATCTCCGGGCATGAGGTAAATGCAGGCATAATCATTCCACCCACGTTTTCCATAATCGCTCCGAGGAGCGTCTCTACACCGCCACGTACTTCTCCAAATGCGGATAGGGATGCATGTGCGATGACCGGTCGCTTCGGATCCAGTTCCAGCGAACGAAACCCGGCGATTAAATCTCGGTAGGTAACCACCGCATTGATCCCCTCAGCCATTTTATGCTCCTTTGCCAATGGCTAAGATTTGACCATTCAAACTGGCTGAAGCAGGTCCACACAGGTAAAGCGCTTGTTCGACTACCCTGGCTATAGGCACACCACTTTCCAGGCCGGTGTCATCGTATTGGCGGGGAAAATCGCCCACATCCTGGCCGGCAAGCGGGGTTTCGACCGACCCTACCAGCAAACCGTTGATACGGACGCCGTGCGGGCCAAACTCGCGAGCGGCGGCCAGCGTCAGCCCGATCAGACCATATTGAGAGGACAGGTAGGCAGCTCGTTCGGTCAAGCCCAACAACCAATCCGGCTTGCCGATAAGATTAAGTAGAACGCCGCTCCCCTGGGCAACCATCACCCCGCCGGCAGCCTGCATTATCCAGAAGGGACCCGAAAGGTTCACATCTTGAGTCCGCTGCCAATCCCATTCATCCATCTCCAGGATTTCAACCCGAGGAGCCACAGCGGCATTATTGACTACAACGTCGAGCGCACCCCAGTCGTCCTGAATTTCAGCGATCATTGACCTGACTGGCAGCGATTTGGCCACGTCTGCCTGGTAAGATCGAGCGATTCCCCCGGAAAAGGCTATTAACTCCAATGTTTTATCCAGGTTAACGGGAGTCAAATCGTTAGCCGCCACATTGGCGCCCGCGCTGGCAAAAGCAATTGCCAGCGCCCGTCCAATACCTCGCCCGGCGCCGGTAACCAAAACCACCTTGTCCTTGAATGATTCCATAGTAAACCACCGGTTTTTACATTATTTATGACCCGATCAAAATTCCATTACCCCAATTCTAACAAAAAATCAACTTTCTGTTAGTAAAGATCATACATCACCAGGATATCATACAATCAGAAATTGGAAATGCAAATTAGAAAAAAATACAGGAGAACGAACAAATGACACTCTACGCAACCCCCTATGGAAGATTAGCTCACCGCCGGATGATGGAACGGTTCTTACAGGATGGAGATTGGAATATCCCGGTCGAAAATGAGATTATATTCCCGGTCGATGTCAAAGCCGAGTCGGAAGCATTCGTCATAACAGCCTTACTGCCTGGTGTGAAACCAGAAGACCTGGATATTCAGATCGTCAACGAGACGGTCACGATTTCGGGCCATTTAGATTACGAGCGGGATGAAAAAGGTAGTTATCTGGTTCAAGAACGCCCTCACGGTAATTTTCACCGGGTTTTGAATATGCCGACCACCCTTGATCCAAACAGCGCCGAGGCGAAAGTCGAGAATGGTGTTTTAGCTCTGCGAGTTCCGAAAGCCGAAACCGCCAGACCGAAGACAATTAAAGTGATGAGCCGGTAAGCGAATTTTATTGGTAAAAGGATATTTGCCCCCACGAAATGGTTCGTGGGGGCTTTTTGCTTCTCTGCAGGGTATTTGTGGTTAGTGGGTAGGAGATAGCCGGTAGTTCGAGTTGGAGGGTAGGGGCACCGCGGCGACATGCCCCTACGGAAGATGGCCAACGGTTAAACGAGTTGGAGCGGGATTAACCTGAGCCTTAACGAGGATGAGATTAAAAAGCCGTTAGGGGAATCATAAAACGGCGACCATGCTATAATCTCCTGCATGGCGACTACGGAACCAGTTACCGTACTGAATTGTACGCAATGCGGTGGCGAACTCCATCCTGACGAAGGTCAGATCTTCCTGACCTGCCCGTACTGCTCGGCTACGGTTTACGTGGACCGGTCGCAAGTCGTTTTTCATTGGTATCTGGCGCCTACACTGAATGAAAACCAGGCCCGGGGAGAGCTAGCACGTTGGATGGGGGGCAATCAGACGGTCAAGGACCTGGATAAGAAATCCACTCTGACCAGCGTTTCTTTCCAATACTTCCCGGTTTGGGTTTTCAAGTTTGATTTGCAAAAGCGCGAGCAGATAAGTCTGGAGCCAGGGGCAGCCACTTCCATCACCGAATTACGCCGGCTGCGTTTACCCGCCGGCGATTTGCGCAAGTACGATTCCGACCTCGACTCGCAGTGCCAATCTCCCAACGTACCGCTCGAAACAGCCTTGGGATGGCTCCACCAATCTAAAGGCGAAAATGTCGCCATCAAAGAAACATCCCTGGTTCATATCCCTCTCTTTACAATTAAATACAATTTCCAGGGGCAGAGCTATACTGCCCTGGTCGAGGCCGGGACCGGAGAAGTGATTGCGAATATTTACCCGGCGAAAGCTGAAGCCCCTTACCTGCTGGCAGCCGGGATTACCGTACTGGTTTACCTGTTTCTGGCCCTGATTCCGGTTGTATTCAGCTTGTTCAGCAGCAGCGCTATCTCCCTAACCGGCGTGGGAATCTGCCTTGGCCTGGGTGTGGTTGCAACGCCATTCTTGTTTGCAATGGCAGTGTATGTTTCCTCCAAGGTTTAAAGTATAAGGTTTGCGTTGTTAGGGAATTGTAACAATCAGAAATTTTCGGCAGGTTTATTACCTTATAATCTAATTCGTCCAACATATGCCATCTACCAACCACCTTACACCTTCTGTCTCACATCTTGAAAATGCCTGATATCTTATCTGGTCTCACATGCCCAAAGTGCGGAGGAACGATCGCCATTCCTGAGGGACAGGTGATCGTCGAATGCCCGTTTTGTAGCCAGCGTTCGGTCGTGCACGGAGAACGCGGTCTGCACCGCTACCAGGTACCTTGCAAGGTCACCCAACAGCAGGCTGCGGATGCAACCTATCAGTTCCTGGGTGGAAACATGGCTATCGCCAGAGACGTCAAGGGCAAAGCGAAAATGGCCGAAACCTTCGTGGCTTACCTGCCCTTCTGGATGGCCTGGGGGCGGGTGATGGCCTGGATTTTCGGCGAAAAACAAGTTGGAAGTGGGGATTCGCGTCACTATGAACCGCGTGAACGCAAAGTCGTGAACGAAATGACCTGGAACGGGGCTGCCTGCGATGTAGGCGAGTTCGGCGTGACCCAGGTGCCGGTGAGCGACCAACAGCTTGAAGCTTACAATCCAGAATCCCTGCACCGCAGTGGGCTGGTCTTCGAACCGGTCGGATCGATCACTGACGCCCAAAATGCGGCTGATTATGACTTCCAGGCAAGCATCCGCCAGCAAGCCGGGTTGGACCGCATCTCGCAGATGTTCGTGCGCAAGGTCCGGCAGCACATTGGCGTGGTTTATTACCCGCTGTGGGTGATGCGCTACCAATACCGGGGCCGTATGTTCCAGGTTGTGGTGGATGGCTATTCAGGCAAAGTCCTTTACGGAATCGCCCCTGGCAACGTTTTTTACAGAGCAGCAGTCCTGGTCGGAGGAATGGCAGCCGGGGCAATTATGACCGTAGACCTTCCGGCATTAATCCTTTCGGCATCATCCGGACATGGGTCCAATAATGTCCTCGGTTTCGCGGTGGTGCTGGCAGCCATCGGGATCGGCATCATGTATTGGGCGTTCCAGACCTTCCGCTATGGAGAACATTACGTCTATCGAGCCGGCCCGCGGCGAATAACCGGCCCAATCGGCGGAGAGATGGGCCAGCAGATCAGCCAGGTGGTGCGAGTGATGGAGATTTTCAGATGAGCCAACCGGTAGAATTAATTCCGCTGCTGTGCGCCCGCTGCCAGGCTCCCATTCCGGCAAACCCAGAAGAGGTCGCCTGGGTATGCGAACAATGTGGCCAGGGCCTGCTGCTTTCCGAAGAAAAAGGCACCGTTCCGCTGACGATCAACTTCAATAAAAGTCTCACCCAAGGCAGCAAAGGGCGGCCTTTCTGGGTAGCCAGCGGTCAGGTGACCTTACAAAGGCGCATCTACGGTGGCAACGACCAGGGGCGGCAGGCCCAGGAATACTGGAACCAACCGCGGCGCTTCTTCGTCCCGGCATTTGACCTTCCACTTGACCAGATGGTCGATTGGGGAATGCGGTTATTACAGCAGCCCCCTGCCCTGGAGCCCGGTTCGCCAACCGAATTCTTAGCAGTGACCCTGCTTCCAGGTGATGCCCAGCAGTTAGCAGAATTTATTGTGATGGGCGTCGAAGCAGATCGCCCAGATAAGATCAGAGAAATCCAACTTTCAGTAAAATTAGACCCACCCGAGCTGTGGGTAATCTAACAAAAATCGAGGCCATTGACACCTATGTTTAATCGGCTACGCCTTGCCAGGCAAGAGTATCCGCGCCAGTTTTGGCTCCTGTTTTGGGGTGTATTGATCAGCACCTTCGGGGGCAGTATGATTTGGCCCTTCCTGATGATCTACGTGAGCGAACGGTTGTCGTTACCGCTCATGACGATTGCCAGCCTGTTGACAATCAATGCGGCCATGGGTCTGATCTTTTCCTTCATAGCCGGCCCGGTTATCGACCGGTTTGGGCGCAAATGGGTGATGGTCATCAGCCTGGTCGTCAATGGTATCGGTAATATTTTCATGAGCCAGGCGACCACGCTGCCAATGTTTGCCGTTCTGATGGGATTGAGCGGGGCATTCAACCCACTCTTACGGGTTGGCGCAGACGCCATGATGGCCGACCTGATCCCCCCAGAAAAACGCCCCGACGCATACTCGATGCTAAGGATGAGCAACAACGTTGGCGTGGCTTTAGGGCCAGCCATCGGTGGATTCGTCGCATCAGCATCTTATACTGGCGCTTTCTTCATTGCCGCAGCCGGGATGTTGACCTATGGGCTCTCGATTGCACTGTTTGCCAAGGAAACCCTCCCAGGCCAGGCGCCGGGATCGCCAAGACTGGTCAAAGCTCAGGAGAAATTCGGCGGATATGGTCAGATTTTTCAAGATACCCGCTTTATGTCATTTATTTTCGGCTTTTCACTCAATCAGATCTGCGCGGCCATCATGTGGGTGATGCTCTCGGTGTACACCAAGAATAATTTTGGATTATCGGAACGGTTGTATGGATTAATCCCTACAACCAATGCACTGATGGTTGTGTTTCTACAACTATACGTCACTCAATTTACCAAAAAGCGCCCCCCAATTCCAGTCCTTGCCAGCGGCGCCTTCTTCTACGCCATCGGCCTGGCAAGCGTCGCGCTCGGCCGCGGATTCTGGGGTTTCTGGGCGAGTATGGTCATCATGACGATCGGCGAATTGATCATCGTACCCACAGCGACCACTTATGCAGCTAACCTGGCGCCGGTGGATATGCGCGGCCGCTATATGAGCCTTTATGGTTTGACCCAGGGGGTAGCCAATGGGGTAGGCCCGGTTCTGGCAGGGTATCTCAATGATAATATTTCACCAACTTCGATCTGGTATGGCGCGGGGATGGTAGGCATTTTTGCAGTGTCAACATTTTTACTTATCTCAAAACGGTTTCCGCACCAGGGCGACTTAACGCCGGCGCCGGTTGCGCCGGTGAAAATAGATGGAGACTAAGGCAGGTAATTTGATGGATATTGGAGCGGTTTTCCCACAAACTGAGTTTGTTAACGACGCAGGAGCGATTAGCGATTATGCTCAGGCGGTAGAAGCTATGGGTTACACGCACATTGCGGCTTACGATCACGTATTAGGCGCAAATCCCAATCGACCAGGGGGGTGGCATGGTCCTTATACATACATGAGCTCCTTCCAGGAGCCGTTGATTTTGTTTACTTTCATGGCTGCAAGGACTCAAAAAGTGACGTTCGTCTCCAGTATTTTGATCCTCCCCCAACGACAAACGGCCCTGGTGGCAAAACAAGCAGCCACCCTGGATAACCTCAGCGGAGGTAGATTGCGGCTGGGAGTTGGGATCGGCTGGAATGAAATCGAATACGAAGCGCTCAATGAATCTTTTACCAACCGGGGCCGGCGGGTCGAAGAGCAAGTGATGCTCATGCGCCAGTTGTGGACCCAACCGCTGGTAACATTCACTGGTAAATGGCACACGGTTTCAGATGCAGGGATCAATCCCATGCCTGTCCAGCGGCCGATCCCAATCTGGTTTGGCGGGCAAGCCGACATAGTCCTCAAACGGATGGCCCGACTGGGCGACGGGTGGATGCCAAACACGCGCGAACCAGAGGTATGCATCAGCCTGCTGGAAAAGCTAGACCGGTTCCTGGTGGAGAACGGCCGTCAGCGCAGCGATATCGGCATCGAAGCCCGCATCAGTTACGGCGATGGCAACCCGGACAGCTTGAAGGCAATTTTCGATGCATGGCGAGCGTTGGGCGCGACCCAGGTGGATCTCAATACCATGGGATCTGGTTTCAGCAAACCTGAGGAGCATTTCCGAGCGCTGCAGAAATTCATCGAAACCGTACGATAATTGATTAATTATTAATATTGGGGGTTGAGTGCTGTAAGCAGCTCTTGTATTGCTTTTTCTGGGTTTTAGGAAGGTCAGGATATCGATAACAAGGTCAGCAACCCGACAAAACGATAGGAGATAAGGTGATTTTGTTCTTACCTTGTTGTATTTATAAACATAAGCATGTAAAATATATGTAATTAAATATGCGCCGGGCTTTTTATAGCGCAATCTGTCCCAATGAGAGGGGGGTGCCAAGCAATTCCTCGCAAGGCATCTAATCGTCAAGGTCATACTGGCATTGGATAAATTCCCATCCTCTCGGGAGGTGGGAACTTTTTTTTGATTAAATCGTCATTAATTTAATAACCCCCCCTGCGAGAGGGGAGCATCGGGGTGGAATAAGTGAATGGAAAAAACCCAATCATCTAGGAGAATGACAATGAAAAGGATCGCGTCAATTTTCATCGCTTTGGCAGTCCTGGCGGTATTGGTTGTGCCAGCGGCCAGCCACGGTGTGAATGCTTACACCGGAATCCCGACTTTTTCGATCGTCAGCGTCATCGTCGATCAAAAGGTCACCATTCAAACCAGCAATTTTCCCGCAAATTATGATTTTTCTGTGTTGATCGGCGCTTACGGCACCCGTGGTGTTGGCGGCACCCAGGTGGCCACGACCAATTCGGGATCAGGCGGGGCATTTCAGGTCACCTACGCGATCCCAGATGCTCTCAAGGGAAGCCAGCAACTGGCCATCCGGCTGCAAAGTACCAGCGGGGGTTTCTTCGCCTATAACTGGTTCTGGAATGATACAAGCGCAACAACCACCCCGACAGGCTACAGCGGATATCCTACCTTTTCCGTTTCAAGCGTTGTGGTCGATTCGAACGTCACCATCGCCATGGCTAACTTACCTGCCGGCCATACTTTCGTTGTGCTTATGGGAGTTTATGGCACCTTGGGTATCGGCGGCACCGAAGTGGATTACTTTGACTCCGGCACTGGCGGGGCAATGACTGCCACCTACGATATCCCGAATGCGCTCAAGGGCAACCAGCGGATCGCCATCCGTATTGAGAGCACGACTGACAGCTACTTCGCGTATAACTGGTTCTGGAACAATACTTCTTCCAGCAGCGGCGGGACGAGTTATGCTGGGATACCTACCTTCTCGATCGACAGCGTGGTGGTTGATACCAGCGTGACGATCAAAGGTGTCAATTTCCCAGCTGGCTATACCTTCGACGTCCTGATGGGAGCTTACGGCAGCCTGGGAATTGGCGGTACTAAAGTAGCATCCTTTGGATCAGGATCAGGCGGCAGTTTCACAGCAACTTTCGACATCCCGGCCGCGCTCAAGGGTAGCCAACGAATCGCCATCCGGGTTAAAAGCACCACAGGCGGTTTCTTTGCCTATAACTGGTTCTGGAACAATACATCCGGCTCGAGCAGTGGGACAACTGCCTACACCGGCATCCCCTCCTTTACTATCACCTCGGTGTTCAAAGATAACACCGTCAGTGTGAGCGCTAAGAATTTCCCGGCCGACGTTGATTTTGTCGTATTGATGGGCGCCTACGGCAGTCTGGGGGTTGGTGGGACCCAGGTAGCAACCTTCAATTCGGGGACCGGCGGCAGCTTCACCGCAACCTATAACCTGCCCAGCTCAGTGCAAGGGATGTCCCGAATTGCCATCCGCATCCAGAGCACCAACGGCGTATTCTTTGCTTATAACTGGTTCTGGAACACGACTGCCTGACATTCTTGTAAGGAAGGCAAATTTTTCGCTCCTTGTTTTATGCCCATAAACCCTAAAGGTCTTGGAGACTTCTAGGGTTTGTGGCAGCTTATGACAGACAGCTAAGGGCTCGTGATCTTTTCCTTGAGAAAGGGATCATGAGCCTTTTTAAGTCAATTCTTTAACTGCTTCCCCCCTACCAGACCTAACACGAGTATTACCGCGGCTGTAATCCCAAACATGGACTGAATACCCAATCCTGCAGCCAACAGGCCGCTCAACCACGGCCCGGCGAACATACCCAATGCGTAAACCGATTGGTGCAGCCCCATAGCCGAGTTTTGCAGCTCGGGCTCGACCCGGTTAATGCTCAAACCAAGTAAGACCGGGTAAGCGATGCCAAATGCAAGCCCGATAAACGCCTGGGAACCATAAATCAAACCCAGGGATGGCGCTAAGGCCGCGCCGGCAATTCCGATGGCAAGCAAGAGAAAGCTGGCATAGAGCATTTTGCGATAGCCGATCTTATTAACGATGGCAGTAGATACCAGATTACCAACCAAGACAAATACCATCTCCAAAGTGACCAGCAGGCTGACCATGACATCGTTGGCGCCGAAGTTACGAGCCAGAATAGGCGTGAAGCTGGCCCAGGTCGACCAGTCACCATAATGGAGTAAGCAGCTCAAAAGCGAAGGGATCAACACCAGGGGATTCACAAATAACCGTCCGAGGCGATTAAAAGACGGGCGTTTTGATGGTTGGCGCTTATCCGGAACCAGGAAGATCAACCCGATGGCGATAAGGGCAGCCAAAGCAGCCAGGTGGAAGGCCAGAGTGTAACCACCCAGCGAGTTCAAGACGCCAGACAAGGCAGTTGCGCTAATCCTGCCCAGCGAATTTACCAGTGATAGCACCCCCATCGACCGCAAAACCTGGCCAGGGGTATAGAGGCTGGAAAACATCACAACCAGCGGCACCCAGGTAGCTGCGGCGACACCGCTTAAAGCCCGGCCTACCGCCAACATGGTGATATCCTGGGCATAAGCCATCACCAGGGCGGAGGCAGCCACGATGAACAAGCCAACAACGATGAAGGGTTTACGCCACCCGGCCCAATCGACGCCGATGCCAGCCGGCAGGCGGGCAATGAGCTGCCACAGTCCATACATCGACAGGACGACCCCCACCAGGGCAAGGTTATCGGTTTTATCCTGGGCATATAACGGCAGGGTGGGTGAATAAAGGTAAAGGCCCATCCAATACAGCAGCACTACTGCGATGAAAGCCGGGACGATTAATTTTTCTCGTGAAAATGAGGATGTTGTAGAAATCTGCCTTGAGGTCTTTTTCATGATGATTTATAAACTGCCCGTAAGAGACGGGAATCGCAGAAGGACCCTCGCTCTCGCCTTTCACACAGCGAGCGGGTTTCGGTTTGGTAACGATCACGGAATTATCCCACCAACGAGACGATCATGCCACACCAACCCGGGTAAATTTAGAGCGATCATCTTTATTTTTCCGCTACCTGATGCTCAACTGCTTGCAATAGATTGAGTTATCAGGGTTGAATGAGTGGGTGTGGTAGAATAAATGTGCGATGGACCTGTTCGAGAATGCCATGCAAGAGCGGATGAACCAGGAAGCGCCGTTGGCAGCCCGCCTGCGTCCTCGCACGCTCGACGAAGTGATCGGGCAAGAACACATCATCGGTCAAGGAAAACTATTAAGGCGGGCAATTGAAGCTGACCGGCTTTTTTCATCTATACTCCTCTTTGGACCACCGGGAACCGGAAAAACAACCCTGGCTCGGGTGATCGCAAATCACACACAGGCCCATTTTGAATCAATCTCGGCTGTGTTGGCCGGCGTGGCAGAGCTGCGCCGGGTGATCGCAGACGCAACCGAACGCCGCAAGCTCTATCACAAACGAACCATCCTGTTCATCGACGAGGTGCATCGCTGGAACAAAGCCCAACAAGATGCACTGCTGCCCCACGTCGAGACCGGAATGGTCACATTGATTGGGGCTACCACCGAAAATCCCTATTTTGACGTGATCAAAGCTCTGGTTTCGCGGTCGCGGGTTTTCGAGCTGCATCCTCTCTCTGAAGACGAAATCGACACGATCCTCAGCCGCGCCCTCAGCGATCCGCAACGAGGATACGGCAGTCGAAACATCCGGCTCGAACCCGACGCCAGGCGACACCTGATTCGCGTCTCAGGCGGCGACGCCCGCAATGCCTTGAATGCGCTGGAACTGGCGGTCGAAAGCACCCAACCTGACGAAAACGACCTGATCGATATCACCCTCGATGTGGCCCAGGAGTTGATCCAGAAACGGGCCGTGCTCTACGACCGGGATGGGGATGCCCATTACGACACGATCTCAGCTTTCATCAAGTCGGTGCGAGGGAGCGACCCAGACGCAGCCCTTTACTGGCTGGCAAAGATGCTGTACGCCGGCGAGGACCCACGCTTCATCCTGCGGCGCTTGATCGTCCTTTCCGGTGAGGATATCGGCCTGGCAGACCCACTGGGGGTGGTCGTGGCGACTTCAGCGGCGTCGGCCTACGAGTACATCGGCCTGCCGGAAGGAGTATACCCGATTGTCGAAGCCACGCTCTACCTGGCCACCGCCCCGAAATCCAATTCAGCCGGCGCTTATTTCAAAGCACTCGAAATCGATCCAGCAGCAGGGCGCTGGAGCGGTCCCGATCCACCTGATGGATGCTAACCGGGACGCCAAGGGTCTGGGACACGGGCAGGGATACCAGTATCCGCACAACTTCCCCGGCCACTATTTACCGCAGCAGTACCTGCCAGGCTCATTGCTGGGTACTCATTTCTATAAACCATCCAACCAGGGATACGAGAACCAGGTAGCCGAACGGTTAGCGCGCTGGCAGGCCGCTCAAAAAGCTGCCTGGGAAGACCAGGAAAAGACCAAAGAAAACCAGACCTGAGAGGGGCGATTTTACATTGGCAGTATTTTTATTGATCCGTCATGGCGAAAATGATTACGTCGGCAAGCGCCTGGCCGGGCGTGCCCCGGGGGTGCATCTGAATGAGAAGGGCCGGCAGCAAGCCTGGTTGATTGCCAGCACGCTGATGAAGGCGCCTATCAAAGGAATCTACAGTAGCCCGCTGGAGCGAGCCGTCGAGACCGCTACCCCGCTGGCGCACGCTCTCAACCTTGAGGTTTGTATCCAACCAGACCTGACCGAAATCGACTTTGGAGGTTGGCAGGGGAAGACCGGCAAACAGATGCGGCGAATGAAGCTCTGGAAAGTTGTGCAGGAAACCCCCAGCCAGATGCGCTTCCCGGGCGGCGAAAGTTTCGTCGAAGCTCAGGCGCGCTTATGCCGGGGGATTGAAGCTATTCGCGACAAACACGAGGATAAAGACCTGGTAGCGTGCTTTTCACACAACGACGCCATCAGCTTGATCGTGGCCAATTATCTCGGCCTGCCGCTGGATAAATTCCAACGTTTGAGCGTAAGCACAGCATCGGTAACTGTCTTGATGTTGATGAAAGAAGGCTCCCCCCACCTGGGAGCAATCAACCAATCAATCGGGGGAATGGCCAGTTGGGGCAGCGGGTGATTGTACCGGGCAACAGGCGATCAAGCAACCAGCCAGTCATATCACTGTTTTCCTGGTTACCCGATCTCACCTCGACTACCTGCGTTTAGCGGTTACAGACCCTATTCACCTGATGACGGCACTCCTAAAATGGCGTCAATCTTCTCCATGACCTCCGCAGTCAATTGGGGTACGACATCCAGGGCTTTCATGTTCTCGTAAACCTGTTCGACCCGGCTGGCTCCGGTGATGACCGTGCTCACGTTGGGGTTTTTCAAACACCAGGCGAGGGCCATTTGAGCCATGCTGCATCCCAAATCATCGGCAACCGTTTTTATTTTTCTGGTTTTCTCAAGTTGAGAGGGGGTAATAATCTCATTCTGGATCCATTCCATTCCCTTTAAGGTCGCCCGGCTGCCCGTGGGAATACCATCATTGTATTTTCCGGTGAGGAGACCGGACGCTAATGGGCTCCAGATAGTGGTCCCGTAACCCAGGTCGCGGTAGATCGGGGCATATTCCTTTTCGAAGCGCTGGCGGTGGAGCATGTTGTACTGCGGCTGCTCCATGCTGGGCGGGGTCAGGCCGTTCTGGCGGGCCATCTGGTCGGCGCGCATGATATCGGCGGCGCTCCATTCAGACGTGCCCCAATAAAAAGCCTTGCCCTGGCGGATCACCAGATCCATCGCCCGCACGGTCTCTTCAATGGGGGTATCCGGATCAGGCCGGTGACAAAAGATCAAATCGACGTAATCGAGCTGCAAGCGCCGCAGAGAATTGTTGGCGCCTTCGACGATGTGCTTATAGGACAGGCCGGTGTCGTTCGGCCCTGATCCACCCCAAAAGATCTTGGTAGAAACGATGTAGCTCTCACGCTGCCAACCTGATTTCTTGAGAACGTTGCCCATCACGATCTCAGCATTGCCACCGGCGTAGGCTTCAGCGTTATCGAAGAAGTTCACGCCTTCTTCGTAAGCGGCATGCATACATTCCCGAGCGGTCTCTTCACCCACCTGCCCGCCGTAGGTGACCCAGGCGCCCAGGGACAGCTCACTGAGCTTCAGGCCGGCTTTTCCTAATTTACGATAATTCATCTATATCCTCCACTGATGAAAATTCTGCTATCGGGTTTCAGACATCTGCTTTCTGCCCCCCTGCTGATATCCGTTCCTTCCAGGCAAATCAATAAAATGTGAGACATTGCAATTAACCGTCTCTTTTCCCCTACTTTACAATAAAAATCCACAACTTGAATTATACCCGGACAGGGAGATTTGATTGACGTTGTCTGACACCTATGTTAAAATTCGACCCGCCAGCCCCCATTGTCTAGTGGCCCAGGACGTGGCCCTCTCAAGGCCAAAACACGAGTTCGAATCTCGTTGGGGGCATTTCCCTTCTAAATGACCCTCTCATACCATCGAGGTACCGGGGCTCAAAACCATGATTTGGAATCTCGTTGGGGGCATTTCCCTTCTAAATGACCCTCTCATACCATCGAGGTACCGGGGCTCAAAACCATGATTTGGAATCTCGTTGGGGGCATTTCCCTTCTAAATGACCCTCTCATACCATCGAGGTATGACCTTCCCCCAGTTTTGTAGACATGGTTAAAGGGTGAGTTTCTCAAAATCGACAGGGCTAACGTAGCCCAAAGTAGAGTGTAACCGTTGACGATTGTACCAAACCTCCAAGTACTCAAAGATGGTTGTGCGAGCCTGGACACAATTAAGAAATGGGCCGGTCACACATTCAGTTTTCAGAGTACCGAAGAAACTCTCCATGACCGCATTATCGTAGCAGTTGCCTACTCCACTCATGCTTAGCTGGGCTTGGGCTTCGTTCAGGCAATTGCAGTAAGCCGCACTTGTGTATTGACTGCCTTGATCCGAGTGGTGAAGCAGCCCAGCGGGTGGTTTCCGTCCCGACAGGGCCATGCGCAAGGCGGTTTCGACCAGATCTGTATCCATTCTCTGGCTCATCGACCAACCAATCACTCTGCGGCTAAACAAGTCCAACACAACTGCCAGATACAGCCAGCCTTCGCCGGTCTCGATGTAAGTAAAATCGCTGACCCATTTCTGGTTGGCAGCAGCGGCGAAAAATTCCTGGTTCAGCCAATTAGGAGCTGGGACCATGCCCGACTGGCGTCGGGTGGTCACTGGACGGTAGCTGCGCCTCTTTTGAGGTGTAATCTGGTGTATTCGCATCAGGCGGGCCACTCGGTTACGCCCACACACCTCTCCCTGACGATGCAAGACCACGTGGATACGCGGACTACCGTAGGTCTTCCGACTGGCTTTATATTCTTTCTCGATCAATATCAACAAAGCCTGGTTGGCTTGTTCACGTGTACTCGGCGTTCTGTGCCGCCAAGCATAATATCCGCTGCGTTTCACCTCCAGAACCTTACACATACGCTTGACCTGGAATTGTGTCTCATGAGCAGCCATAAAAGTATACTTCATGCGCCTTTCCGGGAGAAAATGTTGACTACTTTTTTTAAGATCTCTCGCTCTTCGGCTACCTCCGTCAGTTCCCGCTGCAGACGCTGGATTTCACGTTTAGCCGTTTCTAAATCGCTCGGTTCCAGGCTAGATCCTTGGTTTTCATGCGTGACCACCTGGTATTTGTTTCGCCATTTCAACAACATCCCTGGTGTAATCCCTAATTCCCGTTCTAGCTGGCCAGCACGTTTCCCACTGCTTTTCAGTAGTTCTAGCGCCTCGCGCTTGAACTCGTCTGTGTATACTCGATATTTCTTATCGCTCATCACCTTCCTCCGTTCGCTTTCACTGTACATCATTCTCCCTTTGTTTGTGTCCACTGATTCGGGGGAAGGTCAGTACCGGGGCTCAAAACCATGATTTGGAATCTCGTTGGGGGCATTTCCCTTCTAAATGACCCTCTCATACCATCGAGGTACCGGGGCTCAAAACCATGATTTGGAATCTCGTTGGGGGCATTTCCCTTCTAAATGACCCTCTCATACCATCGAGGTACCGGGGCTCAAAACCATGATTTGGAATCTCGTTGGGGGCATTTCCCTTCTAAATGACCCTCTCATACCATCGAGGTACCGGGGCTCAAAACCATGATTTGGAATCTCGTTGGGGGCATTTCCCTTCTAACTGACCTTCTCGTACCATCGAGGTACCGGGGCTCAAAACCATGATTTGGAATCTCGTTGGGGGCATTCCCCTTTTAATTGACCTTCTCATACCATCGAGGTACCGGGGCTCAAAACCATGATTTGGAATCTCGTTGGGGCATTTCCCTTCTAACTGACCTTCTCATACCATCGAGGTACCGGGGCTCAAAACCATGATTTGGAATCTTATTGAGGGTATTTCCCTTTTAACTGACCCTCTCATTCCATCGAGGTACCGGGGCTCAAAACCATGATTTGGAATCTTATTGAGGCTATTACCCTTTTAACTGACCTTCTCATACCATCGAGGTACCGGGGCTCAAAACCATGATTTGGAATCTCGTTGGGGGCATTTCCCTTCTAAATGACCCTCTCATACCATCGAGGTACCGGGGCTCAAAACCATGATTTGGAATCTTATTGAGGGCATTTCTCTTTTTTTATTCGAACTATGCCGGGATCGTTTCCCCTGGACTGCCGCCCACCTGTGCCTGGGGTACTGGAGCAGGCAGGGCAGGCGCTTACTCTTGCAGAGTGAACGCACTGTCCAGTACTGTTTATGAAATAAGAAAACACAAACGGATTTGTAGTAGCGGCTTTAGCCGCTTGATGACTAAACTTAGAACGGCTAACCCATAGGGCAGGGCCGTTACTACGAAACCATCAGAGAATTTACAAATTTATTCGAGTTGTGCAAGGCGTGATCCTTTTGCGTGGCCCATCCTAAAGTGCGAGTGGCTTTTATTGCTGACCATCTCATACCTCCGAGGTACCCTGGGAAAAACATCCCAGGGCACGCAGGGCCGAACCCTAAAGGGTGCTACGCGACCCTAAAGGGTGCTACGCGATCATAAAAGGTGCTGAGCGAACACGAGTTCGACCTGTGCCACAAGGTGGTAATCTCGTTGGAGGCACTAACCAAAAGCATAAAACCTTCCCCCACAAGCTGTGCATCGCCTACCATAAAAAACCCCGAGCCGGGAGCACGCTGTGTTGGGCGGAACTCAATTGGATGATGCCCTGCTGAATTCGAACTTGTCACAAACATTAATTATCCTTACCTTCACCTGAACGTAACAAAGACGAAACTGAATCAAAGGATTGATCAATTCATTACTTGTTTGAGTCGGATTCACGACCTGGCAACAATATCATGTTGCCGCCAGTAGTAAGATCCTTAATGCGAGCGCTTTTTAGTGGGGCATAATCAACAAATTCATACCATTCAATTGCAGTTTCCCGATTTGGAAAACGAATGAGCACTGTCCAATTTCCAAACCATTCACCTTCGAGGGTTTCCGCCTCCGCAGATGTGACCAGAAACTCAGCACCTAACTTTGAGAGTTGAGAGAAGACAGGTTTCCCGTACTGGTCTAAATACTTCTGAAAATCATTTACTTTTAGCTGAATAATCAAGTAGGCGGGTTGAGACATAAACAAAATTCCTTCTAAGGTATTGGTAATTCAAAATTTATAAACCTTACGTTATCATTTCCGCCTAATATTTTACGTTACCCGCGCTGGGGCGGAGAAGATATGGCACTGATTTGACGGAAAATGTTTGAGCATAAAATCAACTTTTTTAGCGGTGAGAATCCCACCTGCCAGGTACACGCATTGCTGGTCAGCTTTTCAATAAAAAGACCCTCTTGCAAATTTCCAGGAGCAGAACGACCCATTGATCGGATGCTGATGTAACCTTTGGCTTTATAAGGATGGTTATTGGTACCTGGCTGTAATTTGAATTGCGACCCGGCATAATGAGGATTAACATGGTATTTAAATTCCTGAAACCATCTCGCAGCAATTTTACACTAACCAATTTCATAATTGGCGATGACATGGATAAGGCCAGGACTATTCTTTGGCTCTGCCAGGATCCGGCTTGGTTGGAGATGACCAGCAGTGACCCAGTAAGCGGGAGGGATTTAATCCCATGTGCGGTGACACGACTGCACCAGTTGGTCAGCATCCAGGCTGCAGCTTCTGGGAATCCCTCCAGGGCGATCCTGGGATATCCGGTCGAGACAATGGTGGTTAGCCGGTCGGCAGTTTTTTTGAAAATGGGCCAGAAAAAATGTGGGCCCTTTTACTGCCTTCGATTCAATTAAAGACGATCAGGGTCGGAGGGTACCTACCCAGATCTGCCAGGCCAGAGCGGTCTTGGCAAGCAAGCTCAATACGATGTACATGCGCTCGCCGAAGAGATAATCCTTCCAGCGGCCAACCTTTTTATACTGAAGGACCATGTTGACGGCAAAGATACTAAAGAATATAAAGATGGTCGGTACGATGGCGTAGACAAAGGTTGGCGGTTTGGCATCCGAGGATCCAAGCGAACCATAGAAATACAGGAAGATCACGATCCAGGGTACGATCCCGGCAAAACAGCCATAGATGTATGCAGTCCAGTCTGTTTTCTTGGTGGTCTGGTTATGCAGTTCCATCATGATGCCAAACAGGTTCATCATCGCGTTCAGACCGAACATCAGGATCAAGGCACCCAGATCCGAGACACCGACCAGCATACCGATCAGAACGATCATCAGCGAAGAACTCAGTGCATATTCATAGAATCGCGCCGGGTTCATCCCGCTCTTCAGCTTGGCTACGTACCACTTGTAACCAAACGTGGAGAGGGCAAAATGAGCGAGAGCGGAGAGCAGCAGGAAGACTGCCACCGCTGGCCCGAAGCGCAAATTATAGACCAGCTGGGGGTTGGGTACCAGGGCCATTGTCTGCGTGTCAAAGGTCAGAAAGTTTGTGTAGACCGGGAAGGTTGTGGCGTTGCTGATGGCGATCATAAAGATTCCCTGCGCCAGGTGAAGGAATCCCATCACCAGATTAAATCGGCGCAATCCTGTATATGTTCGTTCTTCTTCCATTGTAAAACCTCCTTTTCATACGGGAAAACAAACGGGCAAAATCTCAGCTAGGGTTTCAGACTATGCCTTGATCTTGATCAAGACTTCATTTCGCGCAATAAATCCGGGGATCCAGGGCGGATTGTAACCAGCAACAATAAAATCGCCTTCTGATTCAAATCCCTGTTCTTCCAGCCATAGGTTGAGGCGCTCCTTGTTCTTGCGGATACTCTCTTGCCGGAAATAACCAGAAAACCGGATCGCTGCCACTTGATGCGCCGGGATGAGTGTAAAGTGAACCCTGCTATCTTTGGGGATTGGTAGAGTTTCCAGGGTGTATCCTGAGGGCATGATGAAAGCGACTGTGAATTTGTCGTCCCCAGTTACAGTAACCGGTGTCGTCATTGCAATTTTCTGAGATTGAGACGCCTGTACAGGAGTGGTCATCTCGATTTTCTGTCTGGAGACATTATTGCCAAAAATATATCCTGCCAGAATATTGAACCCTTTTTCAATGGCTGATTTATAATCCTTTCCATCGATGCCCACTTCAGCCTGGATATACTCTGAGTACTGGCGAAGTTCAATTTCTTTTTGTTTCTTTACAATTGAATATTTGGGGGTTTCTGTCATAGACACCTCCTATATATAACTATACTGGATTGATGATGTAAACGCAAGAAATGAGTGTGTTCATTAACATCCCCCTACTCATAATAAGCCTGCCCAGCTCACAAAATCGTACGGCTGCGATCCAGCGCTCTCGTTGCCAAAATAAAAACAAGAGATCGACTGCAAGGAAAAAAACTGCCATGCTTGGGGCCATCCCGAGAAGGGTAGCCTCAGGCGAGACAAAATGATATATTCCTTAAAGTTGATCAGGACTAGTGGTGCTATTAATCGAATAATTCAGCCAGGCAGATATTTAATTTCATATTCAAATTGCCAAAAACTTACGTATCAAGGTTTGATTGATAGAGAATTTAACTTTTGGGGATTGCGAGTGTCAATTTATACGCAAACGAGTCCGTAATCCTCATCTCTTTATCTTGAGCATTATTAACTTCATCATTTTGCTTTTTGTGAGAATCACCCGTCGATTTCGGTTCCTTTCACCAAAACACTATTCAGGATTCCTCACATCGCCTTCTTTCCAGATTCTCCTTTTGCTTGGAAACGGTCCTCATTACCGTTTTGTCCGTTTGGTGATTTTTACAGATCAGTGCGCCTCCTAAAACGAAAATCTCTCAATATTATTAGGAAATCTATCAATCTGATCGTCATTGGGACCCTTATTCCACCTCATGATTAGAAATTCTCTTAATAAATCGTGGCCCATGAGTAAGAAAAAGAATCCTTGTCATAAAAGATATCGAAAATATTTAAAATCCAGCTAATTTCTGGCTATATACAACCTTATTAGTTCTAACTATGATCATTCGATCATTAAAAGTAAGAGATAAAGCTTGATCGAATGCAGGTTAACAGATTGTTTCGTTTTCTGATCCTGGCTGGATCCCGGTCGGGCGGGTCTCGTTAATATTATTGCCTATTTTATGACCTGTTTTTCGCTCTTCCGGTACATGCGGTCAAAAACCACTATCAGGACGACGGCGATCGTGGTGGTGACGTACATGCCTACCCCAGGAGCGACCAGACTCGAGGTGACGTTAACTGCGGTGTGAAGCACGACTAACACCAGGAGATTGCCTTTCGAGCGGTTATACAGCCAGGTGAAGATGATGGTCAGGGGGATGGTCGTAAAAGCCCGCATGACCAATCCAGTAATGGCGTTGCCAAAAGCAGCATCGTAATATCCGGTAACGTGCAGGGGTAAATGCCAGAAACCCCAAATCAAGCCCAGATAAACACTGGCGAGGAGCGGATCAAAATGTTTTTGCAGTCTGGGAAGGGCAAAGCCACGCCAGCCGCTCTCCTCTCCCAACGGGCCACCGTAGAATGCCGTGGCAAGGAGAACAAGCGGAAGGTTCTTGAGACTTTCACTGGTTAAAAAAGCCTGGTAAAAAGAGAGCAATGATTGACCGGTAATGAGGGCAGTCACAAGAACCCCGGAGATGCTCAAAACCAACATGAGAAAGAGAGCAGTTCCTACCCACAACAACCTGGTTCGCCAACCTCCCAGGCTGGAGAGCAGGCCTTGCACCCCGGAGATTCCAGATTTGACATTGAAGAAAATCCAGGCCGGCACCACGGTGAGCAGGCCCAGTAGAAGCCAGTTCACCCAATTAGACCCATTGGCTAATAAATAAGTTGCGGAGGGCCAGCTACAATAGATGGTGAGGGCGAGAATAATGCCACCTAACACAAAACGAGACCAGACAGGTGAATGAACCCGCTCTGGATGGGCAATCGCAGAAACGATCATGGCGGAAAAGATCGGGCCAAAGGTGCCGAATTGGATCAAGAGATTGGCTGTCAAAGCATCTCGAGCGCGCAAAGACGGCTCGATAAACCACAAGACCCACGAAATCCCAAAGGCGAGGATAAAATAAGAGATCAGTGCCCGTTTTTTGATGAATGTTGTCAGCTGTAGTGGTTTCGTAAGAGTGAGTGTGCTCATGACCATATCCTGTTTGAAATTGTATCTTTCAGACGCTAAAATTTGTGTGGCTACGGCGAAGTGCTCTCGAAGCTATAAATAGAAGCAGGAAATTAACTGCAAGGAACAAAACTGCCAGACCTGGGGCCATCTCGAGAAGGGTAGCCTCAGGCGAGACAAAATGATATATACCGCTTGTAATGCCGGTCAAGATGCCAAATAAAAGCAGAAACAGGAACATGGATTGGTTAGCTTGATCGACGGTCGCAGAGCGGAGAGACAGGAATGCTCCGGCGGATACGGCATATAAGCAGCTGAGGAAGCTCAGTAAGAATCCAGCAGCCAGAAGGCTGGACGAATAAAACCCTTTTTCCGCTGGGCCAACAAAATTTAAAGGGATAATGGCAAGCGCCATGACAATTTGGGTCAAAAACCAGCTCCACGCAACTGGGACGATCATTTTTCCAAACAGGATCGCCCTGTCTGGCAAGCGCGTGGCGAATAAGGTCTCCAGAGTGTGGCGCTCGCGCTCTCCGGCAAATAAATCGCCGGTCATTCTTAATAACATCAGCAGGGGTAGGACCAACCAGGCATAGAGAGATTGTCCCTGTTGGAACCAACCCTTGCCAAACTGGAGAGGCAGGAGCAGGGCAAAGATCAATACCATCGTGAGTGTGATGAGCAGCGTGCTCATCCGGCTGCCATATTGCCGCTTCCACTCGATCCATTCTTTCCAGGCAACCGTAACAAAATCGGTCAGCATAAGACGGCCCCTAAACCAGATAGATCAGGTGGCTGCGCTGGAAACGGCGCCGGGCTAAGTACCATAAGCCGCCAGCAAGCAGCAAAAGAACTGCCAAAACAACTAGAATTAAAAGCCCGCCGGTCTGATCCAGAGCATAAGCGGTTATCTGCTGCTGCACATCGGGCAAGAATTGGATGATGACCAAAGGGATAAACAAGATCAGGATCACCGTACTCAAGCTGGCTTGAGCCTGTCGGGCAGTATGCGCTTTCAGGGATACGAACGAGGCCAGCGCCCCGATTGCAAATGAAGCCAGGAGACTGGCAAGAAACCCGCCAACAGCGGTTCTAAAATCATAGAATTGACCCCCAATGCCGGGTTTGAAAAACAAGACCACCTGGCCTAAGACCAGGCTAACCAATACCAGCACACCGCCATAGATCATACCTGATAATATTTTCCCGAGCAGTATAGCAAATTCGGGCAAGCGGGTCGCCAGCAAGGTTTCCAAGGTGTGTAATTCGCGTTCATGGGCGAACGATCCACTGGTGGCTGCAGACGCCAGGTAGACGCTCAACCAGGTCCAGTAAACTAATGGCAGCTGGGAATGGAGCCAGGCCTGGCCAGACTGCCAGGGGACAATCACCCCAAATATCAATACGAATGCCAGATAACGTAAGATAACCACCGTGGAACGAGATCCACGGAGGAGATGGATCGATTCCCGCCAAACCACTGTGCTGATATCCCGGGTCATTTTCCGTGCTCCTTGACCAGGTTGATAAACACGTCTTCAAGGTCAGCATTCCCCCGGTTAACGTTCTGGATGTCGGCTCCGGATTGAGCCACCAGGGCTATCAGCTCATTGACCATGGTTTCATCCGCCAAATGAATCTGCAAGCTGCTTCCGGTAACCTCGACTGCGGTTACCGCTCGATGCAGCCTGAGTTGGACGACCAAATCCTGGCTGAATGAACGACCCTGAATCTCCAGGTAGGTACCGGTCTTGCTGCCCAAGAGATCTGCAGGAGGACCAACCACTAATAAATGACCGTGATCAATGATGCCGACGAGATCACACAATTTTTGTGCTTCGGGTAAATTATGGGTATTGAGGAAAATTGTCGTACCTTCCCTGGCTTTCAACGAGAGCAAGTCTTCTCGCAGTTCTACGGCAGCGAGCGGATCGAGGCCAGAGGTGGGTTCGTCAAGAAAAACCAGGGTGGGGTGATGTAGCATACTGCGCGCCACTGCCAATTTTTGGCGCATGCCTTTGCTCCAGGTACCAACCAGATCATTTCGCCTATCCCATAACGAGAGATGAGTAAGTAGTTCTTGAATCCGGTTTTCCCTTTCGACAGAGGAAATCCGGTAAATCCTTGCAAAATACTCCAGGTTTTCGTATGCGGTCATACGCTCATACAGGCCGTTATGCTCAAGCAGTGCGCCTGAATGCTCGCGAATTGCCTGCCCCTGACCGGTGATGTCAAAGCCGAGGACAGTGCCTTTCCCCTGATCGGGTTCGAGCAACCCCAACAGCATGCGAATTGTCGTAGTTTTGCCCGCGCCGTTCAAACCCAGAAAACCAAATAAGGTTCCTCTAGGGATAGAGAGATTCAAGTGGTCAACTGCGACCAGGCTGCCAAATTTACACGTTAGATTCTCAGTAATAACCGCATACTGCTCCATAGCACCATCCGTTAAAGAAATAGACTAAACAATCAGTTAGATTTGTTCGCAACAAGCTCCGGCCTTTTCATCCGGCGTTTCCGGCGAAGGCCAGCAGCACCTGGTGAAGGGTGGCAAGCACATCTTCGGGCGAAGCGCCTTTGTGGATGAAAGTCGCACCAGCAGACGTTGCGATTTTTTCATCATCGGTGTTAACGCTTAACAGCACAACCTTCAGCTTTGGGTACGCTTTTTTAAGCAAGCGACAGGTCTCGGGGGCAGGGGCGCCGTAAAGGCGCCAATCGAGCAGGAGTAAATCCACAGTAGTTTCAGTCAAGGCTCGGATGAGCGATTCGACGTCCTGGACGTCGGCGATATCTACAATGCCCAACTTGCGGTTCAGCAGGAGGGCAAATGCTTTGCGGGATGCCGGGTTAGGGTCTGCGATCAGGATTCGGGTCATATTACCTCCCTCATAGAATATCCCCTCTATCCCAATAAAGCATCGACCGTGAGGACGGTTTCCTCCTATCCGAACGGACAGGTTTATTGACGTGATAATTTCTTTTCCGGTCAGACCATTTTTTGTTCGATGGCCAGTTTGACCGCCTCAACCCGGCTTTTTACACCCAGTTTTTGAAAGATGTTCGATATGTGGAACTTGACCGTTCCCAGGCTGACTACCAGCTTTTCTGCAATTTCATTATTATTCAACCCATCGACCAGGCAGCCCAGCACCTCGCGCTCGCGTTCGGTAAGCTCATTGCCCGGCAGGTGTGCCTGGGTGACCGACTGGGCCAGGACGCTGGTCGCTTCCGGGGAAAGCGTCATGCGCCCGGCATAAGCTGAGCGAATTGCATTTGCCAGTTCAAGAGCAGTTACATTTTTTTGGAGGTAAGCGATTGCCCCCGCCTGTAATGCCCCCTGGACCAGGGCCTGTTCTGAAAAGCTGGTCAATGCGATAACTTTGATTTGGGGGTATTTTTGCCTGATCTCACGGGTTGCGGTGATGCCATCCATTTCGGGCATCATCAGGTCCATGAGGATGACGTCTGGCTTATATTGACCGGCTTTCTGGATTGCTTCAACGCCATCAGAAGCTTCAGCAACCAATTCCATATCTTTATGGACCATCAGAAATTTGCTCAATCCACTGCGGACAACAGCATGGTCATCGACCAGAAGAACGTGAATGATCGTCATGGTTAACCTCGAATGGTGGGATGGGGTGACGTAAAGGTTTCATCTTTCTGCCAGTCAATAGTTACGGTTGTCCCTTGACTGATAGCACTGTTAATTCCAAACTGGGCCTGGATAGATTCGGCCCGCTCGCGCATGATGCGCATACCCAGGCTGGTCGGTTTGACAACCAGCGTATCGAATCCAATACCATTGTCGTTGATCTCCAGATGAACCAGATCGCAATCCAGGCAAATGCGAATACGCACCCGGGTTGCGCGAGAATATTTTACGATATTGTTCAAACTTTCCTGAGCAATTCGATAAAAGACCACTTTGACATCCGGCGGTAATTCGTAATCTCCTTCGACAACCAGTTCGACCGGTAGACGCGCCCGCCCGATCACCGCTTCACTTAACTGTTTGAGCAAGTCGGCGATACGGGTTTGGGCCAGAGTGGCGGGACGCAGCTCGAGGAGAAGGGTACGCATTTCAGCCAGGGCTCCCCGGGTCAACTGGCGGAGCTCTTCATTGCTTTTACGAGCTTCCGCGGGGTTGATTTCCCATAATTCCGGGAGCACTTCGGCAATCAAGCTGGCGGAGAAAAGAGTTCTGGGTGACCGCATCGTGAAGATCACGAGCCAGGCGGGTCCGCTCAGCGGCAATCGCTTCATCAGCGGCTTTGGCAGCCAGAGCCTGCTCGGCACGCTGGCGCTGCTCCATCTCCTCAATCAGGCGCTGGTTGGTTTCGCTTAACTCGTGGGTGCGTTCCACAACCCGTTGTTCCAGGTTGCGACGATAATCTGCTTCCTGGGTAGCCATTTTTTCAGCGGCCAATTTTTGATCGTTGATATCTTCGACAAGGGCAATGAGATAAAGGGGGTTGCCAGACTGGTCACGCACTAATGAATAGGTCACTCGGCCCCAATAGATATCCTGGTTTTTACGGCGGAAGCGGCGCTCGACCGTCATCGAATCGCGTTTGCCTGCCAACATTTCGGTCAAGGTTTCCTGGCCGATGAAACGGTCCTCAGGGATAGCCATCGTCGCTGGGTGAATATTCATGACCTCGTCCCGGGAATAACCGGTAATCCGTACAGCCGCTTCGTTGATTTGCAGGATTCTTCGGTCTAATGAAGTCAATACAATACCGACCGAGGTATTTTCGAACATCGCCCGGAAACGTTTTTCGGATTCCGCTAATTCGGCCTGGGCGCGTTTCTGCTCATCAATATTGACAACCATGCCGACCATATAGAGGGGTGTACCATCAGAGCTGTACACAACAGACATGGTTACGTGCGCCCAGAATACCTCACCGTTTTTACGGACGTAACGCTGTTCCCGCCAGTAATATTCCTTTTTCCCGGAAAGAAGATCTTCAAAATCATCGGTCGAACCGTGAAAATCATCCTGGTAGGTAGCCACGGCAGGGGAGAGACCGATTAATTCATCGTGAGACATACCCAGCATCTGGCACATGGCTGGATTGGCATCCAAAATTTTTCGATCGAGGCTGAGGATCCCAATTCCAACAGCTGAGTGGTTGAACATAGCCCTAAAACTGGCCTCGGATTGGTGGAACTCATCATTCAAGCTATCGGTGTTGGAGGAAGGTTTTAGGTCTGAGCTCATGGTCATCCCATCATCAAATAAATAGATTTTACACGGATTTTTTCATAGAAGATATTAAATAGATCCTATCCAGTTGACCAGTTTAACACTGAACCACAGGTAGGTGGCTGGTTCAAAATTATTATATAGAATGAATTCGTGAAAAACAAATTATAGAAATTTTTTGGAGGAAACCATGTCAGAACAAATTCCTATGAACGATCGATTTTCCCGCCGTGAAGCCAGGCGCCAGAGACTTGAAGAGCGCTTCAACAGACCAGAAGGCCAAAGCAACTGGATCGTGTGGTTCTTTGGACTGCTTTTGATCCTGTTGGGTGGCGTGTTCTTTTTGCAAAACACCGGGATTTTTATGGTTCCATTGGTCAACTGGTGGGCCTTTTTTATTCTGCTCCCGGCCCTCGGCTGCTTCGAGCGGGCCATTCATTATTATCACAGCGCTGATAACCAGCTTACAGCAGCCGCACGCAGCTCCTTAGTCTTTGGAGCGTTATTCACCCTGGTCACGTTGGCTTTCTTGTTCAATATCAGCTGGCTTATTTTCGGACCCGTTTTAATCGTGTTGGCCGGTTTCGCCATCCTGATCAATAACATTTTGCGCTGAGAGGTGAAAAATAGCGGGCAGATCATTCCATTCGTCGCTCAGAAAACCAGAAATACATGGCCGGGTATCACCAATCACCTGGTTGTTCATGACGCCGGCACCATTATCTCGGCCATGTAATCGCTCTCAACGGCAATTCATGAGGTGAACTATGAACCCTGATTCACGTCTGGTTTCTCCATTGAAGTTCTTTACACTCACCTTCATATTATCATGGCTGGTGTGGATTCCTCTGGATCTATCCCATTTTGGCATTGGACCGCTTCAAATTTCCGAAATGACAAGCAGCATGGTGCGATTATTGGGGGTATTAATGCCGGCAATGGCAGCTTTAATATTGACAGGCTTGAACGGTGGCAGGCAGGCTTTGCATGATTTGTTTACCCGGCTGACCATCTGGCGAGTGGGTATTGAATGGTGGGTGGTAGCCATTTTTGTCCAGCCAGTTTTATTATTTTTTGCCGGGCTAATTTATAACCTGTTCTCTCCAAATTCACCCATCACAATACCTGCAACGATGACTGCAGCTGAATTTATAGTCAATGTCATCATGCTGCTGATCGCAACCCTGGGTGAAGAAATTGGATGGCGCGGCGTAGCGTTGCCCTCGTTACAGCAAAAAAACAACCCGGCAAAGAGCAGCCTGATCCTGGGTTTCTTGTGGGCTGTTTGGCATTTACCGTTTTGGCTGTTGCTGGATACCTACAGCCAATTTGGGGTTGCCTACCTGGCGATGAACTTTTTATTTGTGATCCCAATCACCTTCAACATCACCTGGTTCTTCAACCATTCCCGCTCAAGCCTGCTCCTTCCGGTTGGTTTTCACCTCGCGTTTAACATCGTCAATACAATCCTATTCCCTGTCACTGCCTCTACTGGCGCATTTGCAATTTTCGTAGCGTTAGATTGGGCCCTGACCCTGTATATTTTTCCACGCCTGGCAAGGAACCCGCAAATTGAATCCTCTATCCACTACCATCTGACCAGGCGTACTCCGGACTCAAACCAATTGCATAGGTGAGCAGAATCGGAAAAAACCGAAAGGAATAATCGACTTGAATTCCGTAGGGCTCCAGGCGATATTCGTAAAAAGCAGCGATTGAAGTAAAATAAACGTGTGGAAAATGACAAAGCTTACCAAAATTTTTCAATCCAGGGACAGGTCGCGGTCGTTACCGGCGGAGCAGGTGTATTGTGCTCGGCTATGTGCAGGGCATTGACCCAGGCAGGCGCGATTGTGGCCATCCTTGGGCTGCATGGAGAGAAGGCCAAGGCTCTGGCGGATGAACTGACCACTGAAGGCGGAAAGGCAGTGGGATTTAACTGCAACGTTCTGGAACGATCCAGCGTAGAAGCTGCTGCCAGGGTGGTGCAGGATAAATTCGGAAGAGTGGATATACTCATCAACGGTGCCGGTGGTAACAGATCGCAGTCAACCACCGGTATCAGTCAGGCTTTTTTTGATTTGCCCGACGATACCTTACAAGATGTGATCGACCTGAACCTGTTGGGAACGATTATCCCCTCCCAGGTGTTTGGCAAGATCATGGCCCAGCAGGGTACCGGCGTCATCCTCAATATTTCGTCTATGGCCGCCCTGCAGCCCCTCACTAGGGTCATCGCATATTCGGCAGCAAAAGCAGGTGTGAACAATTTTACCCAGTGGCTGGCGGTCCACATGGCTCAGGAATATTCCGCCAACATCCGCGTCAATGCAATTGCACCAGGGTTCTTCCTGACCGATCAAAACCGTTTCCTGCTGACCGAAAAAGAGACCGGCAGCCTGACCCCCAGGGGCAACGCCATCATCGCCCACACACCCCAGGGACGTTTCGGCAACCCGGATGACCTGCTCGGTGTGGTGTTGTGGCTGGTCTCGCCAGCAGCCGCTTTCGTGACCGGCATTGTGGTACCGGTTGACGGTGGTTTCTCGGCCTTCAGCGGGGTCTAGTCTGGCTATTATGGAAAACCTACTCGCCAAAACGACCAGCCTGACAGGACCCTTTTCAGCGGAAACCATCTACCAGACACTTCAGAAGGGGTTGGGAGGGCGTTTTAAAGGCCAGAAGGTTTTGATATTAGTTCCGGACCACACCCGATCTCTCCCCCTTCCGCTCCTATTTCGCACTTTACTAGACGTACTGGATGATTCGCGCCAGTTGGATTTCATGGTGGCCCTCGGTACCCACCCCGCCCTCTCAGATGACAGCCTGAATCGGCTGTTTGGAATTTCCGATGCGGAGCGCGGGGCGCTTTTTGCAGGAAAGCGGATCGCTCTGTTTGCTTCCACACAGGCAAAAGAAACCAAAAAAACAGTTTCCGGACCACCAACTCGTCTTTTCAACCATCGCTGGGACGACCCAACCAGTCTCGCTTCGCTAGGAACCATTGAAAAGGACCAGATCCGCCAGATATCCGCTGAGTTCTGGCACCCATCCATGCCGGAAGAGATCGCTGTCCGCTTGAATAAAGCTGCGCTTGATCACGATCAAATATTGATCGTAGGGCCAACCTTCCCCCACGAAGTGGTCGGTTTTTCAGGCGGAGAAAAATACTTGTTCCCGGGTATCTCCGGCCCGGAAATGATCAACGCCAGCCACTGGCTGGGAGCGCTGGCCGGGGTGGTAAAAACAATTGGAATCAAAAAAACCCCGGTAAGAGATTTGATTCACGCCGCGGCAGCCAGGCTGGCTACGCCGGTTACCTTGGTAGGCCTGGTGGTGCATGAACATGACCTGGTAGGGATGTACATTGGCGATGCGATTTCAGCCTGGGAAGCCGCGGCCGACCTGTCGGCCAGGTGCAACATCCAGTGGGTCGAAAAGCCCTTTACGCAGGTGCTATCCTGCGCTCCACCTATGTACGAGGAGCTGTGGACAGCAGCCAAAGCGATGTACAAGCTGGAACCGGCAGTCGCGCCGGGGGGAGAAGTGATAATCTATGCCCCGCATCTCGATACGATTAGCCAGGTGCACGGAAAATATATTTACGATGTGGGTTACCACATCCTGCCATATTTCCTGGAGAATTGGGACCGCTTCAAATATGTGCCCTTGAGCATTTTAGCGCACAGCACGCACGTGCGTGGCAGCGGGCACATGGAAAATGGGGTCGAAAAACCCAATGTACGCGTGACATTGGCCAGCAAGGTCTCTGCGGAGGATTGCGCCCGGCTGAACCTGGGCTACTGCGATCCCAACAGCATTAATATTGGGGAATGGCAAGACAGAGAAAATGAAGGAGTGCTGTACGTGGCCAGGGCAGGGGAAGTATTGTACAGGTTGAAGGAATCAAACCGGAACATACCGTAGAAAACAAGCGCAGCGAGGATTTAATCTGAGGGACAACGGGTCTGACACCTGTGAGATGTCGCAGGCGCAGAAAAGATAGCGCATTCGCGCTACGATCCATTGGCGAGGAAAACAGGCGGTGAAAATACCCTTTCAAACTTTCAACGCTCAAGGCGGCGGCAGCAGGCTATCCCCAATTCAGCGCCATCGATGGAGGAGCCTTCCTGAAATCCATGATGGCTGAGTTTACCTTCGCTATGGCTGCGCTTTACTTCCTGATGGCGATATTGGCGCTTCTCACACCGATCGCCATGCTTAATACCCTGGCTATCGGTGTGATTGAGAGAACCTGTGAAATCAGCATCGTCCGGGCTGTTGAGAGTACTAAAAAGCAAGTACGCCAGTTGGTCGTGACAGAAGTATTAATCCTGGCAGGCATCGGGACTGCCTTTGGTGGGTTAGGGGGTTGTACCTGGGAATTTTGTTCGTCATGGCACTATCGCCAACAATCCCAAACGGCTACGCTTTTCCAATTACCGGCTTAATTACCTCGGCCGACACCGGTTTGGGTTTTAGCTTGGTCTCAGCGATTATTCCGGATCGTCTAACTGCCAGGTTGGGGATGGTACAGGCTCTCCAATCCGAATATGCTCCTGGCTTTGCTCAGGCTTCCCGGCTGCCCAGGCCGAAAATTGGACGATCATACCAGGAAGCACCTCTTGCTGCTCACATTCAACCACCGGCTCACCGGCGCCAGCCTGGCGAGCCTCGCTGATAACCAAATCGGCCAATCTCTTTTGAGCATCGTTTACAGCATCCTGGAAACTGGCGAACCTATCCAATTGGTTGGCCACCCTGCTGAAATAACCCTTCACGGATGGCCCTTCTAATTCAGGCGTAACCGCGCCCTCATGACGAACGATGACGTTGCCAACTACTGTACCCACAGCATTGGCCACAGGATAATTTTCAGGCAAGATGATCTCCGTGCCAAGGGCCTGAGCGACGGCAGGCAAGAAAGCGCTGGCAGGGGCGCCGATACCGACCAGCGGTACTCGCAAGAAAATCCGGCAGCCCAAAAATTGGTCGCGCGGCGAAAAACTCTCGTCATACAGCCAACGGTCAAGGTCGCCTTGTTTGAAGTTAAACGCGGGTTGTGAAAGGGTTTTACCGCTCAAGAATTGGACGATTTCCGCAACGATCCGGTCCGTGATTATTGCCTTGACTCTGGACGCAAATTGGTCAGCGGTCTCATCCCAGATCCTGGCAACCGCCGCCGCGACTGCATTGGCAATCTCGACATCCCAAGGAGCAAACTCTCCGGTAACGTGAAGAAGGTCGGTTGGCGTCAGTCCCACCAGGTCGACAACCTCTTGAGCCTGCATGTCGTCCAAATTGATTTGGATTGGTGAGACCGCGCCGACCTGTTTAACAGATTTGACAGGCGCTGGGGACCCTGGCGCAGCAGTTCCAGAGCCTTTAGGGTACGCTCGGCCGTGAATGGAGCCAGGGGTTCATGGCGCAAGACCACGAACCCGACATCATCTGAATAGCGTAAGTCCTTTTTCTGCGTGAGCCATTCGAACAGGTCCTGGCGGGATTGGGGGTTTGTGGACATAAAGTGAGACAAGGGGATCACTCGCTCAGGGCCGACCGAAAGGCTGCCAGTATGATCGAAACGGATGAGGCTATCACCGCCCAAACCAAAAGAACGAACCTTGACTGTGCGGACACAGGTGCGGTAAGGACCAACTGTGGCGGCGTTATCGAGCACCTGAACTTTTCCACCGGTCACCAAAGCGATGTCGGTAGTGGTGCCGCCGATATCGACGACCAGGGCGGTATCTTCTCTTGAAAGGAACTGACCGCCGATGGCGCTGGTGGCCGGACCGGAATGGATGATCTCCACCGGCCTTTTACGGGCGAACTCAGCCTTTACGATCGATCCATCACCGCGCACGATCATCACCGGGCAACTGACCCCGAATTCGACTAACATCGTCTGGACGGCATTCATAAATTCGTGGGCGCTTGAAAGGAGCGAGGCATTCAGGCTGGCCGTGGTCGCCCGGCGGATCGAATCAAGCTCGCTCGTCAGGTGGTGGGCTTGAACAACCGGTAGGTCGCTTAAGCTGGCGATGATCTCTCCTACCCGTTCTTCATGGGCAGGATTGCGCGGCCCGGCATAGGATGAAACGGCGAAAGCTTCAACAGCATGGGCGACTGATTCAACAGCCGAACGGACCCCGGCTTCGTCGAGGGCTTCTTGCTCGACCCCGTTTAGATTGTGGCGGCCGGATATGAAAAAGTAGTGGTCTGTGCCGAACTGCTGGTAAAAATTAAATTCTTTAATCAGACCGGGATCGTACCCGAGAAGTAGCAATCCCACCGGTTTACGCTTGCCTTCGGCAATGGCATTGGTGGCCAGAGTCGTCGAAAGAGAAACCAGTGTAATCAAAGATGGGTCAGCCGGAACCAACTTTTCCAGGACGCTGTGAATACACAGTTTGAGATCCTGGTGAGTTGTAAGCATCTTAACAGTCTTGACCACGGCGTGGGAATGCGGCTCGAGCAAGACCCCATCCGTAAAGGTTCCCCCAGTATCAATTCCTAAGAAGAGTGGTGATGAAGAAGGCATAAGCAGTCCGGTGTAATGTTGAAGGATTTTGGATATTAGAAGTCAGAGAATAAATCAGGCTGAAAGATGTTGGGCTGATTTCAACAGGTGCAAGCGGGCGGAGCGGCCGTCAGGGAAACCCCAGCCGGCAAGCTCTTGGTCGTTGCACACCAGGCCAGCAGTTCGGCAGTCAGCGCCCATGAACCAGAGTCGGTCGGGCCGGTGCTGGGCAGCATCTTCTAGCTCTAAGCGCCACTGCTCTTGAAGCGTGGTCGCGCCCAGCTCGGGTGGGATGTGGAAAGTCATGACCCCGCGGGTGAGATAATTGACCTCCAGACCGGCCAGTCGAGGCTGGTGAATACAAAAATCCATGGTTGCCAGGCGGTTGCGGCGGCGGTCGTAGATACTATCGTAGGTTACGACCGACCAATGGGGCAGCGCGGCATGGAGCATTTCCAGGTTGACATTGCCGAGAACAGCGGCCGGCTGGTTATCAATCTCGATAATCGATGCCAAATTTCCGGTAAACCCGTGCTGCTTGAGAACCAACTCGATATGCTTCAAGGTTTCAATACGCCGTGAAGTGGTGAAATCCCGCCAGTGCTGGAATGGGAACTGGCGCGGCTCAAGGCGGATCGCTTTGATGGCCTCAAAGTCAGGGCGGTTGTTCAGGCGTGACCATTCATTATAGATTGGTATGCGGTGGGGGGCTTCTCCATCGCAGAACTCCAATTCGACCACCATTCCTTCGGTCTCATGGCCGAAAAGGTCGACTACCTCTGAAAAGAGTAGGTCCATCCGCTCCGCAAGACCGGGGCAATCCAGGTCGTAAGCCGAATAACCGCCGGGCCAGTAATCGACAGCGCCAGGGAGGCCAAACGCTTTAGTCTCAAAAATGGAAGCCACAACCAGGAGCCAGGTGTGAATGCCGCGCTGCCTGGCTCCCTGAAGCGCATAATGGACAATGGAATTATCCGTTGCAATAGCGCTGCAGGTTGGGTCCTGGTCGAGCCAGGGGAAATGCGAGCGGTAGCCGGTCGTAAGCCATTTTACGCACAATACTAGTGAGTTAAAACCACCAGCGACCATATCATCCAACAGAACATCCCAATCGGAAGTCGTATAGCGCTCCAAAGACCCATTTAATGGGCAGGTATAATCCCAGAATCCGATTTCTTCCATTTGATCTCTTATTACAATGCTCGTTTCAGGTGCTAACTGTCTACTTAACGCCGACAAGCTACAGAGTATAACCGAAAGTCCAAGAATGTGGCAAAGATTATGGGTGGGTCTCTGTCCATTCACAGCTGTAATCGTCCAGACCTTACCGGAGGCTTCACGCATCAGCTCGGCCGAGTTGCCATGAAAAAAACCAGATCGAGTAAGGAGTGATGCTCCGGCGAAAAAAAGTCCAGACCTTCTTCCAGGATTCTTCGGCGCTCGTGCCTGTTCGCGACACTGACCGAGCTATCATCACCATTAGCGTTGCGGTCGATTCTCTCAAATTCAAACAAGGTTATGCCCTTCTTGCGAATGGCATTCAAAACCTTGTGGTGAACGATCCCCAACAGCCAGGTCAACACCCGTCCCTCGCCGCGATAGGTTGGGGCAATTTGGCTGGCTGCAATCAGACTTTCCAGCAGAACTTCTGCGGCCTGGTCCGAGTCACCCGTAATGCGAAAGTCAAATGCATAGAGGCGGCGATTGTGAGCAGTATAGAGGCCAGTCAGAGCGGTCTCATCGCCTATGGCCATCCTGTGAACCAGTTCCAAGATCGGAATCCTGTATTCCTGCCTGTTTAGCCAAAAGTCTATCAGCGCCTTTCACTAACATTACGGTTTGAACCTTTTCCCATTTAGCGAGAGAAATGCGCAGATAATAGAAAACAGTGATAATTGAACTTGTTATATTAGTTTGTCACAAATCGATGGGAAAAAGGTCAAAACCAGGGTGAAACCAACTTCCACCTGATCCCAGGACCGGAGGCCATTAATGATTCTATCGTATAATTTTCTCAGTCACCTGTCTTTGAAGCCAGATTATTCCCTTTACAACTTGCCAAGTGACCGAATTCGGATCGAAGATTTCGACTCGCGGTTATCTAGGAGGATTTGCTATGAATAAATTGCTTGAACGGCTCAAGCAGCCGGGCATTCTGGTTTCTGATGGAGCGACTGGCACTCAACTCCTGAAAGATGGCATTTTACCAGACTCGCCAGTAGAACTATGGGTACTCGAAAATCCCGAGGTGATCCGTAACCTGCACAGAGGTTACGTCGAGGCCGGGGCAGATGTCATCCTGACCAACACATTCGGCGGCTCACCCAAGACCCTGGAAAAGAACGGGTTGGCTGAGCGAGTTTTTGAAATTAACCAAAAGGCAGCCCAATTAGCTCGAGAAATCGCTGGGGAGCGGGTGATCGTCCTGGGAGATATCGGTGCAACCGGGGAGCTGTTGGAACCGATGGGTACTTTCACCTACGCTGATGCCGTGACGGGATTTTCAGAACAAGCCATGGGACTGGTCGCAGGCGGAGTAGACGGCATCCTGATCGAAACAATGAGTGATTTAAATGAAGCCAAAGCTGCTGTTGAAGGAGTTAAAAAAATTACCGACCTGCCAGTGTTGGTCACAATGAATTTCGACAACCGCGGTCGTACGGCTATGGGAGTCAAACCGGCAACCGCGGCAAAAGAATTATGGGCGATGGGGATTACAGCCGTGGGGGCAAACTGCGGGCACACCCTGACCGAAACGTTCGACGCCATCCAGGCCATGCGCCAGGCAGTCCCGGATGCTGTGTTGATCGCTAAACCCAATGCTGGGCTGCCTTACGTCAGTGAAGGCAAATCGACGTACGACGTTACCCCAGACGTTATGGCAATGCACGCCAGGAAATTTGCAAAACTTGGGATAAGGATGTTCGGTGGCTGTTGTGGGAGCAGCCCGGATCATATCAAGGCGGTTGCTGAGGCACTACACAGATTGTAGCAATACTTCAATCCCCCCTGGTTTCCCAGGACTGGACCGCCTTGTGGATTGCTGCCACCACCTCGGGGTCGTCGACAGCATCAATTCCATGGTAAGGTTTTAACCCAATCCAAACCATAACCCCCTGATCCGGCATTTCAACCAGGCGTACCCCTTTTGAAAATAGTCCGGTTCCGATTATCTGATCCTGCAAAATCGCGTCAATTTGCTGGACCATGCTTTCACTACCTGCCAACCCATTTTTCGGTTCGGGCTTTTGCTTAACTTCCGGTTTAACTTCCTTCCTACCATTGAAAGCCGGAGGCGGCATAATCTGCCCAGGGGAAGGCTCTATATGTTCTGGTACATCAGTTTCTAGTTCATTGTTCACAGGTTGAACCACTTGAAGGGGGGCAGCGTCTTTGAGTTCAAGGCTCAATTCGGTGGAATGCTCTGCTTTTGATTTAGGTTGAGAGTCTTCAAGGTCAGCTTCCGAGGTTGCTTGATTTGAAGTTAGCGAAGCTACCAGCAACCCAGCCAGAAACCCGATTGCCAGGCAAATGAAAGCAATAATCAAAACGATTGAACTGCTCATGGTAGAACCTGCATACGAAAATTGTACTCATTTTTTAAAAAAAGCAAAGCCAAAAATCCAGGGATTTTTATAATCTCTGGCAGTTCGGGCAATAATGAGTGCTGCGCTGTCCTACGCGGATACGTTCGACCGGCGTTCCGCAATTCGGGCAAGGTTCGCCCGTTCTCTGGTAGACGCGGAAATAATTCTGAAAATCACCTCCACGATAAACCCAATCAATCGAAGCCCCATGGGTCACAATGGCTTGCTTCAACACCACCCGGATAGCATCCAGCAACACGCCTGCATTGCTGACTGTAAGCTGACTGGAAAGCTGCAGGGGATGAAGACAGGCCAGGTTAAGAGCCTCATCTGAATAGATATTCCCCAGTCCCGCTAGGAAAGTTTGATCGAGCAGCAAGGGTTTGAGCAATCTCTGTCGGGTGGTAAGGCGGCGGTGAAAAGCCTCGACTGAGAGGGAAGGGTCAAACGGCTCGGGCCCAAGACTGCCAACCACATCCAGAGGATCTTCTACCAGCCACAAGCGGCCAAACTTGCGGGGATCAATAAATACCAACCGGACGCCATCTTCAAAATTAAGAATAAAACGGGCATGAGTGTTTTGACCGGCTTTCGAACGCTTTTCCTCACCGTATTCGCTGACGGCATCACCGCTCATGCGCAAGTGGATGAGCAGGTGATCGCGGTCGAAATGAAACATCAGGAATTTCCCCCTGCGGTCGATTGTATTTAATGTCTGGCCAGGAAGACGATGGTTGACCTCAGCGAGGGAAGGTGTTGCCAGGCTTCGTTCCCAAAATAATTCGGAGGACGAAGCTACGCGACCGATCAATCCGGGGGCATCGCCAGTACCTCCACGCAGGTAGCCGGCAATTGTTTCGACCTCAGGTAATTCAGGCATCTCTATTCGTTGAACATTTCGCCGACGCTGCGGCCTTCGTTAGCCCGGCGGATGATCTCACCTAAGAGAGAGGCAACTGAAAGAATGCGCAATCGATCTCCAAAGGGTGCTTTTTTTCCAGCGGGTAGGGGAACCGTATCAGTCGTAATGAACTCTTCAACCGGCAGCGCGGCCAACCTTTCAGCAGCGTTGGCTGAAAAAACAGGATGGACAAATACCATGTAGACTCGGCGAGCGCCGTGCTGCTTGACGAGGTGAACAGCCTGGACCATAGAACCGCCGGTGTCAACCTCGTCGTCGACCAGAACGACATCTTTATCGTAAACATCGCCGATGATCGTCAGGGCAATCGCTTTCGAATCATTCCCAGCCCGGCGTTTTTCGATAAATGCCATCGGCGCTTGCAAGCTGGCGGCGAAATTACGCGCTTTTTTGGCAAATCCAAGATCGGCTGTCACAATCACAGGAGACGAAAGCTTCGATTCGAGGGTCTGCAGATAATCAGTGAGAATGTGAAACGCACTGACAACGTCACCGGGGATGGAGAAAAAGCCCTGGATCTGGCCGGCGTGCAAGTCCATAGTGACATAGCGGTCAGCACCGGCGATCTCAATCATATCGGCAATCAGACGGGCGGTAATCGGCACGCGGGGTTGGTCTTTTTTGTCCGAACGGGCATAACATAGATAGGGAATCACTGCTGTGATCCTGGCCGCGGAATCCAGGCGCAGGGTCTGAAGCAAGATCAACATCTCCATCAGATTGCGATGAACCGGAGTCGAGGTCGTTTGGACAACGTAGCAATCCTGCCCGCGCACACTGCTGTGCAATCGGATAAAGATATTTTCATTAGGGAACTGAACGATGTCACGCCCGCATAAAGGGATGTTGAGATAATTAGCGATGTCGGTCGCCAGATCTGGACAAGCCATTCCGGCGTAAAGTTTGACGTCTCCGTACATCAATTCATGGCGTATGTGGGGCAGGGGCATATTTCCTCTCATTTTCCAGAATACTCATTATCAAGATATCGACGTATTTTCCATTTTTATACATAGCTTCACGCAGGCGCCCTTCGTGCACGAAGCCAGCTTTTTCATAACAATGTATGGCGCCGTGGTTGTTGGCATAGACCCTCAGCCAGATACGGTGTAAATTAAGTGTATCAAAGCCATGACGGACCAACAACTCGACGGATTCATGGCCATAACCCTGGTTCCACAACCGCTTTTCACCGATCACAATCCCCAACTCGGCCTGGCGGCAGCGCCAATCAATTTCGCTAAACCCACAATTGCCGATCGGAACCCATTCATCATCGACAGGCATGATATCCGGTGGGGAAGAGACCGCCCCGACCGGACGGTTTCCAGGGACGCGAATCTCGATCACCAGAGGGTGGCGATCGGGAGGCAATTTGAGCATGTTGTCGAACCAGTCCTCTTCCTCGGCACTGGAAAACGGATAAACCCGGGCTAAACCAGGAATTACTTCGGGGTCATTAAGCCAGGTTACAAAGCGAGGGATATCGCTGCGTTCAGGCGCACGTAAGCGGATGCGGGTGCCATAGATCATGGATTTAACCTGGTTGGGCCGCGGAACAGGTAGACGGTTTCGCGGATATTGCCAATCCCGAGCATGACCATGAGCATGCGCGACAGCCCAAAACCAAAGCCACCGTGAGGTGGGCAGCCGTAGCGGAAGAAATTCAGGTAATGGCTGATAGGCTCTTCGTGCAAACCTTTTTCCAGCGCCTGGGCCTTGAGCACTTCATAACGGTGCTCACGCTGGGCTCCGGTCGCCAATTCGAGCCCACCACCAAGCAGGTCGAAGCTCTTAGTCAGGTTCGGAGCACCGGTATAACGCATGTGGTAAAAGGGGCGAACGCTTGCTGGCCAATCAGTAACGAAAACAAAATCGTGGCCGAACTTTTCTTTAATATATTTGCCCAACAGCCTTTCTCCACCCGGGTCGATATCTCCTTTGCGCTCAGGCGGTAGGGCATAATCCTGGTCCTTCAGGATACCATAAGCCTCGGACATTGTCAGCTTGGGAAATGGAATGGCCGGTACTTGCAGATCCACGCCAAATAATTCTTCAATCTCTTTGCCATGAGCTTCTTTAACGGACCGGTAGACCGACTGAAGCCATCGTTCTTGGTCAGCCATGACGTCGAAATGGTCTTCGATCCAGGCCATTTCCATATCGATACTGGTGAACTCGGTCATGTGGCGCGATGTAAACGAGGGATCCGCCCGAAAAACCGGTCCGATCTCAAACACACCATCCCACCCGGAAGCCATCGCCATCTGTTTGTAAAACTGGGGAGATTGAGCCAGATAAGCTTTGGTGGCGAAATAATCCAACCCAAAGAGCTCAGCGCCGCTTTCGGAAGGGCTGCCCATCAATTTGGGTGAATGCATCTCGAGGAAACCGTTATCTCGCCAGTAGTGGCGCATAGCAGCTTCGGCCGTAGTCTGGACTTTGAAGATCAACAAATTTGCCGGACGGCGTAAATCCAGGTAACGCCAATCCAGGCGATAATCTAGCTCGGGGAGCGTCTCGCCAAAAGGCTCGAACGGCAGCGGTGAATCAGCCAGGTTATTAATTTCCAGGGATTTGAGCTGGACCTCGATCCCACCCAGCTTGACAACCGGGTTTGCTAAGGCTTCACCAATAACGGTTACAGCCGATTTAGTCGTCAAGGTCGAGATTTTCTCCGCCAGGACCTCATCTGCCTTTTTTTCAAAAACAACCTGTACCGCTCCGGTGCGGTCTCTGACAATCAGAAATTGCATCTTTTTTTGATCTCGCAGGGTCTGAAGCCAACCCTGGATCTTGACCATGCCTCCCAGGTGTGAGTGGAGATCAGCAATATAAGTTCGTTCCATGATCATGGCTCCTGGAAAAAGCCGGATCCGTCTTTTTCGATTTCCGATTCTTGATTTCCGGGCTGCGATTTCGAATTTGGAGTGACGGATATTGACCCATTTTCCCGATTCAAAGCACCCATATTACGAATTTCGAAATCTGAAATCAGTTTTTGGGCGGCTTGCTGGGGTGAAAGCTGGTGGTGGCCAACTTCATCCAATATTTGTTGAAAGATACCATCTTCCAGCGATTCTCGCCAGCGATCAAATAAACCATCTTTGACCAGATTCTCCATCTCTACTTGCAGGTGAGCCAAATGCTTTTGCTGCCAGTTTTCACCCTGGAGCAAGTAGTCGCGATGCGCATCGATAAGCCTGACCAGATCATCGATACCCGATCCCTGGGTGGCAATCGTGCACACGACCGGAGGCACCCATTGATTTGGAGACAGGGCATTATGGGGGAGATCGTCGCAAGGCGCATCGTGGCCTTCAGGATGGCTTTCAGTGTGCATCTCTAGCATCGCGCGTAAAGCGTGTTCGGCAGCCTCCACGCCCGGACGGTCGGCCTTATTAACGACGAGAATATCGGCAACCTCCAATAAACCCGCCTTGATTGCTTGAATGTCATCGCCCATCCCAGGAGCATCGACGACCAGGACTGTATGCGCCAGGCGAGCAATTTCTACCTCGGATTGGCCGGCACCAACCGTTTCGATCATCACCACGTCGTAACCTGCGGCATCAAAAACCTGAACGACCCGGGCAGTGGCGTGGGCCAGACCACCCGATGCGCCCCGAGAAGCCATCGAGCGAATAAATACACCGGCGTCTCCTGCCAGATCGCGCATCCTGATGCGATCTCCAAGGACTGCTCCACCGCTGAACGGACTTGAAGGGTCAACTGCGACTACAGCTACCTTCCTGGGTAATGCGCCATCAGGAGGATTGCGGTAATGGCGGGCGATCTGATTTACCAACGAACTCTTTCCCGATCCGGGCGATCCGGTCACTCCGACCAGATGAGCCTTACCGGTCAAAGGATATAATTCACTCAGCGCAGATCTGCCTTCCAACGTATCGTTCTCAACGCAGGTCAACAGGTGGGCCAGGGCGCGCCGGTCTCCATGGATGGCTGCCTGAACCAGGTTGGTCGTAGGGTTTTTTATGTCATCAAGCGCTTGCATGGAAGTAATTCAGGCCAACCTCTCACCCATAATCTTATTAATGGCGGCTACAACAGCTCCGGTCTCGGTACCGGGACCAAATATTCCAACCACACCTATCTCGAGCAAGCGGGGTATATCAGCCGTAGGAATTATCCCACCTAGAAAGACCTGAATATGGGAGAGGTTTTGAGATTGTAACAAATTGAGAATACGGGGAACGAGGGTCATGTGTGCACCGGACAATATCGAGAGGCCGATGACATCGACGTCCTCGTCAAGGGCCGCTGCAACGATCATCTCGGGCGTCTGGCGAAGCCCGGTATAGATAACCTCCATTCCAGCGTCACGCAGCGCCCGAGAGATTATTTTTGCACCACGGTCGTGTCCATCCAATCCTGGTTTGGCAATCAGGACGCGTATCTTTTTCTTTTCCATGGGATTCTCCACTCTCGGCGTGCTTAAATTATACCGCTATTGGGTCTTCACTTTCATTTTGAACCGCGTTCGATAATCTGCAAATCATTTTTCCATGGAATTTACGGCACGTCCCTATTTGTTAATATTCCGTTATATTTTATAATTGAGATTAAATTATCCATGAAGGTTCTTTGTATTTAACAACAAGAGGATTAAATATGTGGAAAGAATTTAAAGCCTTTATCGCGCGGGGCAGCGTCGTTGACCTCGCAGTGGGTATCATCATCGGCACGGCATTTGGAGCCATCATCAACTCATTCGTTAAGGATATATTGATGCCTCCCATCGGCCTGCTGCTAGGCAAAGTCGATTTCACCAACCTTTTTATCACGCTATCCGGTCCACAAGAGGTTTCTTTGGCTGACGCCCAGGCTGCCAACGCGGTTACATTGAACTACGGCATTTTCGTCAACACCCTTGTGAATTTCGTGATCATAGCCGCGGCTGTTTTCCTTCTGGTGCGGATGGTTTCGAACCTCTACAAGCCGGCACCAGTACCAGCTCCAGCCACAAAAGAATGCCCTTACTGCTTATCGGCGATCAATCCAAAGGCCAGCCGGTGCCCATACTGCACCTCAGAGCTAGAAAGCTGAACCTATTTTAAGAATAACAAAATAATCCACCAGAAAATTGGCCAGGAAAATGACTCGGAAAACGTGCACTTTCGACGTTAATAAAATATAATTACGGTATATCAGAAAAACCGGGTGGGTAAATGAAAAGCAAAGCCGTACAGGGAAAGAAAAAGAACCTTTCCTGGCCAAGGCCTGTCATTTTCGTGCTGGGCTACCTTGTCGTTATTAGCCTGGTATTGTTGCTTCTAGCTTCTACTCGAGACCCCAGTCCATGGGGTCTGGTCTTAACGGCACCAATTTTACTGGCAGCATTCCAGTATCGCCGCTGGGTTTATCTGAGTATGGCGGCTTTCTTCATCGTTGAAACCAACACCGCTTTTCTAATTTTACAATTTACAGGCTTACTTCCGGTTCTGCAGGTCATTTGGGTCACAACCTTGACCATAACAGGCCTGGCTGAGATAACCTATCGCTATGTGATAGCCCAGAAGCAGTTATCAATGACGTTACAAACGAGCGAACAGAGCTACCGCACCCTGGCTTTGCTCGCCGATCGCCAAAATCGGGAATTGTCACTGCTGGATGACGTGCAGACTGCGCTGGCTCAAGAATCCGACCCCAGGAAGATTTTCCGAGCGGTCGTCGAGAGTATTATCCAGACCTTCGGCTATCCAAGAGCATCCATTTATTCATACGACGGAAAGGACCTGGTGCTTCAATACCAGGTCGGGTACACCAATCTTGCGCCCAAGGCGTCTTCACTGCATGGAATCATTGGGCGGGTAGCGCGTACCGGGCAGCCCATCTTGCTCAAGAATGAAATCGACAAAAGTGAAGGTCTGCCTGTAGGCCAGAATTCATTCTCTCGGGTGAGCGTTCCGCTCCTCGACCAACAAGACGTGATCGGTGTGTTGAATGTCGAAGGGTCACCTGAGACGGTTCTGGATGATACCGATCTACGAACGTTGAAAGCGATCAGCTTACAGGCGGTTATCGCCATTAACCGCGCCCGACTGCATTTCCAGATTCGAGAAAGTGAAGAGCGGTTCCAGAGCCTGGTGAACAACCTGGGTGAAGGTGTTGCCACCATCGATGAAAAAGACACTTTTATATTTGCAAACCCGGCTGCCGAATCAATTTTTGGTGTTCCCCATGGCATGTTGATTGGGCGGGATATCGGTGAATTTTCTCCTGCCAGGAAAATTCCGCATCTTCTCGAGCCGAACTATCCGCAGGTCGCTGGAAAAACCGGGATTTATGAATTGGAGATCGATCGGGTAGATGGCGAAAGGCGCAACCTGCTGGTCACCAGCACACCTCAAGTAGACGAATCAGGAAATGTCTCTGGGACTCTGGCTGTATTCCATGATTTCACCGACCGGAAGAAAATGGAAGTTGAACTGAGGTACTTGTCGACCCACGATACCTTGACCGGGCTCTATAACCGCGCTTATATCGAAACCGAGATTGCCCGGCTAGAATCGGGCCGGCATTATCCAATCAGCATCTTCATGATCGACGTCGATGGGATGAAGCTAATTAACGATCATTACGGCCATTCTGCAGGCGATGACCTGCTTAGGCGCACCGCTACTGTTTTGAAGGCATCCTTCCGCAGTGAAGATGTGGTTGCCCGGTTTGGGGGAGATGAGTTTACGGTGCTTCTGCCCGGCGCGGCCCAACCGGTGGCACAGGCTGTTTGCGACCGGCTGCATTCAAATCTGACCGCTTATAACGAAGATGCGGATGAAATTCGGCTCAGCCTCTCGATTGGCGTTGGCACCGGGGCAGCCGGAATTCCGTTGAGCGACGTTTTAAAATCCGCAGATCATCAAATGTACGAAGAAAAACTCAACCGGCACAATTCGGATCAAGAGCTTTAATTTCCGAGTTAAGTGGTCATCAACTGATTGACTCGGGTGAAATTACACGCTAGAATAGTTGTACGTTTATCGTCTTTCGTCCTATTCAATAGGTAAATTCAAAAAAACATTCCATGCTCGCAGATAAGAACGATAAAGACAATCAAGACGGGTGGGAGCCCGAACTTAAGCTTCTCTTTCAAGCTGAAAGAGAACAGCGCGCCCTGGCAGAAGCCCTATTCGATGTAGCCGAAGCATTGAACAGCACATTGCAGCTTGACGAAGTCCTCAACAGGATCCTGGTCAATGTGGGCAAAGTGGTGCCGCACGATGCAGCAAATATTATGTTGGTCGAAAATGGCATCTGCCGGCTCGTTCGAATGCAAGGATATCAGGAGTTGGGATTGGCAGACCAGGTAGCCGCGCTGGTTTTCAAGGTGGCAGAAACGCCTAATTTCCAATATATGCTGGACAGTGGCAAACCCATCGCAATCCAAAATACTGCCCAGTACCCTGGGTGGGCGAATTTTCCAATCACCAGGTGGGTCCATTCCTATGCAGGGGCGCCAATCCGCATCAATGGGATAACATCTGGTTTCCTCAACCTGGACAGCGCCACAACCGGCTTTTACACTCAGGCGCATGCCCAACGGTTGATGGCGTTTGCAAACCAATGCGGCGTTGCCATCAATAATGCCCAATTGTTCGAAAGAGTGGAACAATTAGCGATCACCGACGACCTGACCAATCTCTATAACCGGCGAGGACTATTTTCCGTCGGCCAGCGCGAGGTCGATCGCGCCATTCGTTTTTATCACCCGCTTTCGGTATTAATGCTTGATATTGACAATTTCAAAAGTGTCAACGACAAATTCAGTTATAAAACAGGCGATGACGTACTGCGCTCATTCGCAGACCGGCTACGTGAAAATGTCAGGGAAGTAGATGTCATCGGACGCTATGGCGGCGACGAGTTTATTATCTTGCTGGTTGAAAATGATTTACCAGTAGCTGCCCAAGTTGCCGAAAGGTTGCGTAAATCGATCCAGGAAACCCCGTTTCCAACTTGTAATGGCGAGATCAACCTGACCATCAGCATTGGTGTTACAGCGTTTTCCCTGGATATGGCCAACCTGGAGACTCTATTCGATCGCGCCGGGCAGGACTTGCACGCCGCCAAACAAGCCGGCAAAAACCAGATTGCTGTTGGGTCACCTCCTGCCACACGAGAGAATTATGACTGATAATTTTTGGGGGTATCTGATTGACAACGGCACATCCAGCCCCAAATAGTTGCTGCCATCCTGCATAATCGGCTGGTACAATTGAATTGATGCGATCAAAATCTTCTCGCCTGGTTGTACTTATCCTCGCAGGATTAATTATCTTAGCTGTTGGTTTTACCCAGATTCCATCGATCAAGAGCCGGTTGAATTGGAAGTTCGAGACAGGGATCGCTTTTGTGCATGGGATGATCGACCCAGCTGGAAATATGCCGACTGCGCTGCCGCAACCCCAGGTTTCGGTAAAACATCTTTTCACTAATACGCCTGGAGGCGAACAAAGCGCCAGCTCAACCGAAACACCGGCTGCACCATCCGCATCGCCGACCTCATTCGCCTCTCCAACCCCGGTGCCGCTGCCAGCCAGTGCGGCAATCGACCCACCTCAGTACGAAAAACAAGACCAGAATAACTGCGGCCCGGCAACCCTGGCAATGTATCTCCGCCACTACGGCTGGGACGGAGACCAGTTTGCAGTCTCGGATGTCGTCAAGCCGAATATCAACGACAGAAACGTCAATGTCGACGAATTGGTCTATTTCGTGCGTACCCAGGTAGGTTGGTTGAACGCCGATTACCGCGTAGGCGGAACTCTGGAGCTGTTAAAGGAATTTATCGCAGCCGGTATGCCCATCATGATCGAAGAATCCTCTCTACTGGATACAAAAGGCTGGCCGGATGACGACCTTTGGGCCGGTCATTACCTGCTTTTGACCGGATACGACGACGCCAACCAGACTTTTACAACGCAGGATTCGTGGAAAGGCCCCAATCTGCAAGTAGCCTATACTACCCTTGACAGTCATTGGCAGGCCTACAACCGGGTCTATATCCCAGTTTACCAGCAGGATCAGGCCGATCAAGTCAAGTCTATCATTGGGGCTGATTGGGACGAAGCCACCAACCGGAAAAATGCACTGGAAACTGCTCAAGAAGAAGCCAATGCCAATCCATCCAATGGATTTGCCTGGTTCAACGTAGGCACCAACCTGCTCTATTTTGACAGGTATACCGAAGCTGCCCAGGCTTATGACGTTGCCCTCAAGGATGGCCTGCCTCAAAGGATGCTGCGTTACCAATTTGGGCCGTTCATCGCCTATTTCCATACCAAACGAGCGGATGATTTGATGGCGTTAACGGAGTATGCCCTGAAGATCACACCAAATTCAGAAGAAGATCTGCTCTGGCATGGATGGGCCTTTTATCTCAAAGGCGACAAACAAAATGCGATCGCTGAATTTCAAAAAGCTCTGAAAGAACACCCCAATTATTCAGACGCCGAATATGCACTGGACTTCCTGGGGGTAAAATAACAGGTAATCAAATGTCAACCAATACCCGCCGCCTTCTATTATCGTGCGTCTCCCTCGCCGTAGTTGCCTGCCTTTGCGTAGGGGCGATTGCCATCAGCGGCCTGGGGGTGACCTTACTCACCAACCAGACCCCAACGCCCAGGCCAGTATCCACCCAGGTGTCCGTCGTTACAACGTCTCCAGGGGTTACCAGCGAACCCAATTCCGATGCGACGCCCACCCCGATTACTTCATTGCCGACTCTGAACGGTCCGACGCTCTCACCCAATATCAGCCAAGAGATGGACCAGATTCAGTCCCAGGTCGAATCTTACCGCGGCTTGCACGCCCCCACCCAGGTAGTGAGAGGTGTGCTGACAACGGCACAACTTCGGGAAAACGTACTCAATGAATTCTTGAAGGATTACACTCAGACAGATGCCAACGACGATGTAGCGGTCTTGAATGCATTCGGTCTCTTACCGGCTAACTTCGATTATCGCACCTTCCAGGAAAACTTCTTAACCGAACAGGTTGCTGGATATTATGACAACATCACCAAAGAAATGTATGTCATTTCTGATGAAGGGTTTACTGGCTTACAAAAGTTTAACTATGCGCATGAATATACCCACGTTTTGCAAGACCAGAACTTCGACATTCAGGGGAAGTTGGGATATTCAGATTCCAAATGTAAGAACGCCAGCGAAAGGTGCGCCGCAATCCAGGCCTTGATGGAAGGCGATGCGACTCTGAGCCAGGAAGTATGGCTGTTGCAATACAGCACGCAGCTCGACCAGCAGCAAATTTCGCAATTTTCACAGACTTTCCAAAGCCCAATCTACGATTCGGCGCCAGAATTCTATAAAGAAGATGCTTTGTTTCCCTATACTCAGGGACTGGAATTCGTACAGACACTTTACGACCAGAGCGGCTGGCAATCCGTCGACGATGCTTACCTGAACCCGCCGGTATCCACCGAACAGATACTTCATCCGGACCTATATCCCGATGAAAAACCCGTAGAAGTCACTTTAGCGGACGCCAGTGAAGCCCTGGGTACAGATTGGAAGGCTCTCGATCAGGATACCATAGGTGAATGGTACACTTATTTACTCCTGGCGGCCGGGTACGACAGCACCAATCGCATCCCAACCAATACAGCCCGGCAAGCCGCAGCTGGCTGGGGAGGCGATGCATATACTGTCTACCAAAATGGGAAGACTGGCGAAGTCGCCCTGGCTGTAGTCTGGCAGTGGGACAGCAGCAACGACGCGAGCGAATTCATGAACGCTTTCGAACAATACGGCAACGACCGCTGGGGCAGCCCAAGCAGCTCAAGCTCGAGCACATCCCAATGGGAAAACACCCAGAATTACTCAATCGTCACCCTTTCAGGTCAGACTACGACCTGGATCCTGGCACCCAATGCCCAAACAGCTTCTGAAATTGCAACAGTGATAAAATAAAATTACTCCCAATTCCATCCCTGGTGATACAACTTATCATTGTGCAATTTATTTTAATATTAGCCCTTTCAATGATTGGGTTTCATTACAGTATAATTACTCGATGCCACTGGATATAAACCGAATCCGCGCCCTCTGCTTTGATATCGACGGTACGCTTAGCGACACCGACGATCATCTGGTTTATCGAATCAGCCGGAGGTTATGGCTGTTACGGAGGCTTTTCCCAGGCCGCAACCCTCGACCATTTGCGCGCTGGATCGTCATGGCGATCGAATCGCCTGGTAATTTTATTTACAGCTCTCTTGACAGGTTGGGATTGGATGACCATCTCGAGAAGATAAACCGCGGCATCTCAAATTTTCTGGCTCGGCATGGCTGGAGCGTCCACCCACCATCCTTCTGGCTCACTCCTGGAGCGCGCGAGACCCTCGAACGGCTCAGCGCCTGTTATCCGATGGCAATCGTGAGCGCTCGCGACCAGCGCGGAACCCTGGCATTTCTCAACCAATTCGGATTGACGGATTTTTTCATGGCAGTTGCCCACTCTCAAACCTGTTCGCATACCAAACCTTTTCCAGACCCAATTCAATGGGCCGCAAAGGAAATGGGCGTTGCCCCTCAAGACTGCTTGATGATCGGCGATACAAGCGTAGATATCCGGGCAGGGAGGGCAGCCGGTGCTCAAACTGTAGGGGTCTTGAGTGGATTTGGCTATGAGAATGAGCTCAAACATGCTGGCGCCGATTTAATCTTGCCAGCGACAATCGACCTGATCGAGGCAATCGCTTTTGAAGGTGAGAGAATTACAACCAATACATCTGGTATGGAGAGACAATTAAGGTGAATCCTTCTAACAAGAATCCTGATAAGCCTTATCCCTTCAGGCGGATTACCATTTACTGCGGTTCAACCAACGGCGTCCAATCTATTTATCAAGAAGCAGCTTTCGAAATGGGGCAAACTCTGGCCAGTCGGGGTTTATGCCTGGTTTACGGAGCCGGAAAGACCGGCTTGATGGGCGCCCTGGCAGACGGTGCGTTACAAGCCGGCGGAGAGGTTATTGGAATTATCCCGGATGGCTTGAATACCCCACAGCTCGCTCACAAAGGCCTGACCCAACTGGAGGTGCTGCCCGACATCCAGCTACGCAAAGCGCGGATGAGCGCACTGGCAGATGCTTTCATCGCCCTGCCCGGAGGTTTCGGCACCTTCGATGAGCTTTTCGAAACACTTACCTGGGCCCAAATCGGCCTGCATCACAAGCCGATTGGACTGCTGAACGTCAACGAATATTTCAACCCATTGCTGACATTGATCGACCATGCCCGGGCAGAAGGCTTTATTTACTCCGAACACAGCAGCCTGTTCTGCCATGCCACCCAGCCGGAAGCGCTCCTGGCGCTCTTGAGCCAGTACTGCCCCCCTGAAGGGCTGGAGCGCTGGGTCAACCGCGAAGATTGAAACCCAGTAATTAATCCTTGCCGCAAACTTTTGCCAGCTTCTCCATAAAATAGCAATAATTTTCAAACGGAATATCCGGCGGACAGGAATGGTCTGTGTGCGGGATATACCCCCCTTCCAGGACTAATGGTTTCACGCGTTCGAGCTCAGCATCGATCGCAGCCCGATTTTGAGCCAGGCTGCGTTTATCAATCCCTCCCCAAATCCGTAAGTCTCTCCCATATTTTTTGCGTACAGCAAGTACGTCCATGCCAGCCTGGACCTCAAAGGGGTAGAGGAAGTTCAAGCCTGCATCCAACCAGACCGGAATCAATGGATCGATTTGACCATCGCTATCCAGGCCGATATACTTCACCCCCTTGCCCCGTAAAAAATCGACAACTTTCCGGTAGCGGGGAAGCATGTAACGGCGCGCCATAACCGGAGATAACAGCGGTGCACTTTTGTAGGCCATGTCTTCCCAAAATACGAAAACGTCCAAATGGACCACCTCTAACACCTGGGCCATGATGGCAATGATGAAATCCGCATCCGCTTCCATCATCTCTTCCAGGAAGGCAGGATCATCATAAAAAAGGGTGCACAATCTCTCGACGCCAACCAGGTTGCGTAAAGGCCCGAAGAAACCACCCCAACGATCGGCAACCAGGCCCAGGGGGAGGTCGGAAGCCCGCAGGTCAATCAAGCGTTTCTGCCAATCAGGGCCACCCCGGCTGGTCAAATCTGGCTGCATACGTTCACGCCAGAATCTGCGGAATTCCTGGCGGTTTTCAACCGGAAACTTGATGAATTGGGGCATCGAACTGTCCGGATGGCCCTTCATTTCACGCATCAAGATACCTTCGTGGTTGATGTAGACCATATGACGGTCATCTTCAGAGATCACCTCGTGGGCAAATGGCGGGTTGGGGAAAAACCAATCCCCGACCCAATTGCGGTTATCGGCAATAGCGGCGGGCTCAAAACGCTGTGGGTCATAACCTTCGCGCTTCCAACGTTCGTAAGTCTCAGGCCAGGCTCCCCAATTCCAGAATGGCGTATAGTCTACCGGTTGGTATTCCATGCAGGCGATAAAGCGATCTAATTCGGTCATGTTTGCCATCGTCAATTCCTCGGTATAGTAGAGTAACTTTCAGAATTCGTGATCTGGTAGATGTCAACCCCGTCTACGGAATAAATCTGTTCGATTCCGGAACAATCTTGAAGGCCTTGAGGCTGTAAGGCGCCTACACCGGAGTGGATATAAATGTAATCAGCGCCACTTTGACGCACAACCTGCCAAAAATCGGGCGAGCATGTGGTTATCTTACTGGCTTGAGCAGCCCAGGTATTGATTTGCTTCACGTAAGCAGGCTCGCCCCAGGTGTACATAACCGGAGGTAAAAGCATTTGCCGCCCGGTAAGAGAAAGGATCCACCAACCGCCATCCACACCACGATAGGTCGGCCCTTGCCAGGGGGTCGTGTTGATATAGAAACGCGCATCAGCCGGTATGTCATGATCGATCCAGTCCAGAGCCTGGCGGTCGCTCCGGTTTACGAACACCGTGACCGGGTTGATGATGTTGCCAGTTTGATACATCCCCCACATACTGAATAGAATGAGGCAAACCGCCGGCACGAAGATCGCAAGCCATGAACGCCGTCCAAAACGGGCAGCAGCCGAGCCGGTCGAGATGAGTAAATGCCCAGCCAAAACGACAACCGGCAAGAAAATCATCATCACCACGATATCTGGCCGCATTGGGCCTAACTGCACCCCGATTGGCAGGCAAAGCAGGGCTAACACGAGGCTCCAGACAGCGAAAACCCGGATCGCCGGTTTTAGCAGCGCCAGGACCATACCCAAAATGGCTAACAAGATTAAAACGTGATTTTGAAGCGGGCCTGCCAGGCTCCAAAGGTAAGAGGCATAATTCTGGAGATCAGGCTGCGAAGGTAGCAAAGGATCGATGTGAAATGAACGAAAGGAAAAGCTAATGACCCAGAGAAGCCAGGGAAGTGCTAACAACGTTCCAAGGGTAACCCCGCCTACCAATGGGATCCAGCGAGTGAAGCTGATACAGTGGTCACGAAGGTCGTTCCACAAGAACCGGATGACCAGAAATATCAAGAATAATGCCAGAACGAGAGCAACCAGGTAATGACTTAATAAAACCCCGCTAACCATCAGAGCAACAATCAGGATTGTCGATACCTTGAATACAGGTCGATTTACCACCGCTGGTTGGTGCTCTTGCTCTGCAAAGGGGATGGTGGTGCTCTCAACGACCTCGGCAATTGCTAAAGCGCCCAGCGTCAGCCCGGTCAAGAGAGTGTAACGGCCCCAGGTCAGGTAATACCCCGGCATTTGGCTGACGAAGGCTACCAGGACAGCAGCCGCTATGCCGCGAAGGCGTGATCCCTCAGGGCAGCTATCTTTCCATAGAGCTACAGTCAATCGATAAACTGCCAGGCTCATCGCGGCCATCAAGATTTGTCCCATAATCAAGACTGCCTGATCGGCAGGCAATTGGGACCAGAAAGCAAAACCTGCAGCCAAAACATGGAACCCGAAATGGTAGTAAAAAGGGACCGGCACAAAAGGCACCAGGCTGGCTGGGACGCCTCCGCGCGCTATAATTGCCTGAACGATCAAAACATGCTGGACAGAATCGACCCAGGCGGGCAGCACCAGATCACGCGCCTGATAGAAGCGCCAGGCCAGGATGACCGCCGCAACAAGGAAGATCAATCCAAATCCGAACAAATCCAATCGGGATGGTCTCACGCCAGGTCTTTTTCGCCGCCATCCGACCACCCCTAAAAGGATGAAACCCAGGTATAGCAGGATCATTCCAGCGGTTGAGAACCGCAGTCCGGTCAGAAATGTGACCAAACCAAACAGGCAAGTTAATGCCATGCTCAACCCGAGGGCACGCCCAGCTTTTTGAGGGAAATCCAGGCCAGGTTGTGGAATCCACGCCAAAACTGCAGCCCCGGGCAAGAACAAGGTAATCCCACCAGCGGCTGCTGCCCATAAAACATGAATCAGCGGGGAATCCATAAGGTATTGAGAGTATACCATGAGCGAAATGATGATGAAATGCAACTCTTTTGCTAATATTAATAATGCTATAATAGCCATATTAATTTTGATCGAGGAGATCCCCCTCTAGATGTTCAATCGCATCATCGGCACCTTCAAACTTGATCGGCGATTGTTCCAAGAAATTGAGTGTAGTGAGGATGCAACCCGGCAAGCGCTTCTCATTGTTGTCATTGTATCGATCATCGCCGCAACAGGAAATGGGCTGGCAGCAAGAATTCGCTCAACATGCATTTTTCCCCCAATTTTTTAGCAGTCTGGTCTGGAGCTTAATCGGCTGGATCCTTTGGTCGGTGATTTCACTTTTCATCGGAACGACCATTTTTAAAGGTAAAGGTGACCTGATAGGGATGCTGCGCGGAATAGGATTTTCATATGTTCCCCAGGCTCTTTCGATCATCCCGTGTATCGGATCACTGGCAGGATTCTTGTGGTCGCTGGCAGCTGGGTTTATCGCAGTGGGCCAGGAGCTCAGCCTGGATAGCATCAAGGCATTATTAACGATCATCATCGGTTTTGGATTGTTCCTGCTGGGACATGCAATCATCAATTCGGTTTTGGGTGGTTTTCAATGGTTTATGACCACTTAAATTTTGACTAACTTTCAGGAGAAAATAATGTTGTCGCCTACCAGTGAATTAGAGATTACGTACGGGAAGCGGATCGAGGCCCTGCGGGCCACCAAAAAAGAACACAACGATATCAAGTTGAAGGAATTCGGTTACCACGACGTGGACGACCATGGAAATATTCCCTGGACTGGGCCAAATTTATGGCAGCCAAACCCCAATCACCCCTCAGGCGGCGTTTACGGTCCAAAAGCGATCGGTGAGAACTTTCGAACCTGGCTGGAGTTTCACCCGGTCTACATCCATCCCATGAGCGCGGTCGCCGGGGCCTGGGCAGGATTCATCCAGGTAGGAGGATGGAAACCGGAAGATAAACCCACGGAACTCTACCCGTTGCACAAAGAATATAACGACGTCGTCGTTGGGATTGAAGGTATGAACCACCTGGGACCAGATATGAAGATCGGTCTCGACCTGGGTTGGGGCGGCCTTTTAGAAAAAATTCGCTATTATCGAGAACTCAACCGCCCTGTAGATACCGGTTTCTACGATGGTGAAGAAGCATTTGTCCTGGGCGTGCAGGATTGGATCCGTAAACACGTAGTCAAGGCCCGCCTAATGGCTGCCCAAGAAAGCAATCCCGAAATTAGCAAGAACCTTTTAACGATAGCCGACCTGAATGAATGGTTGGTGGACAATCCGCCTCGAACGCTGCGCGAGGCCGTGCAATTCCTGGCCTGGTTCCAATCGGTTGACCGCATGTATTTTGCCGGCGGCGCTCTGGGTCAGCTTGACGAACTACTGCGCCCCTTCTACGAAGCGGATAAAGCATCCGGCGTGATTGGCGACGACGAAGAGGTTGTCTGGTACATCGCCAGCCTATTTTTCAACGATACCCATTATTCTCAGATCGGCGGGCAGGCTCCTGACGGTCACGATTTAACCAGCCGGATGTCATTCTTGATCCTCGAAGCTCTTCACCAGCTTCGTATCCCAGCTAACCTTGCATTACGAGTGCACAAAGATATGGACCCGGAACTGCTGCACATGGCGGTCAAGAACCTGTTCGAAGATGGGACTGGTGTTTCCTATTCGCTTTCAGGAGGACTGGATAAAGGTTATGCCCGCAACGGCGTCCCTCTCCAGATCGCCCGGATGCGCGCCAAGGTCGGATGCAACTGGACAGCCCTACCCGGAATCGAATATCCCCTGCAAGATGTAAACCGCCTATGTATGATCTCTCCCTTCTTGCACGCGTTCAACGAGATCATCGCCGATCCGCTAGCACCCAGAACTATGGAAGAGCTTTGGGAGCGCTACGTCTACCACCTGGGGATTAACATCGATATTTTCAAACAGGGATATGCGATCCACATGGAACGGCATGCGGCGAACAGCCCAGAGATCGTACTCAACCTGTTTTGTCACGGGACGATTGAACGCGGCCTGGATGCAGCCGGCGGCGGGGTAGATCTGTATTTCCTGGCATTGGATGGGGTCGGAATGCCGACGGTGGCGGATTCATTTGCTGCCATTGAGCAGCGAGTTGTCGAAGAAAAGCGCCTGACCTGGGAAGAATTAGCCCAATTGCTGGAAAACGATTATGCTGGCAGCGAAAATATGCGCCTGATGCTCAAGAATATCCCCCGTTATGGATCCGGGAACTCAAGAGCAGATTGGTGGGCCAAACGCATCTCAGAAACGTTTGCGGATATAGTCCGCAGCAAGCCAACATCGAATAATTTCAACGTCATCCCCGGATTGTTTTCGCACAGCGCAGTCGACATCCTTGGCAAGAATTTGCCAGCTACACCGAACGGACGCTATGCCCATGCTCCGGTTGCTCACAACACCAATCCCGATCCCGGGTTTGCTCGTACCGGCGGCTCAACACCTACAGCCAAAGCCATGGCTGTCGCCTATACGCAGCCTGGTTGGGGAAACTCAGCTCCGCTGCAGATCGAACTGGACGCCCACCTGGCCAAGGAAATCGGCGGTTTGGAAGCTGTGGAAAGCCTGATAAAGGTACACAACGACCAAGGCGGAACATTGATCAACATTAATGTGATCTCACGCGAACAAATCCTGGCTGCCCACGCTAACCCTGAGCTTTTCCCCGACCTGGTGGTCCGTGTCTCTGGATATTCGGCGTTTTTCAAATCGCTCTCGCCGGAACTACGCCAAATGGTCGTCGACCGGATGCTGAGCGAGTTGTAGAAAGAATTCAATATAAAATTTATCGGATAATGAATTTGAGCGGGTCTGTCTGGGAAACATTACCAGCCTGGTCGTAGCCTTTGACCACCAGGGTGTGATTTCCAGGGATAGCTTGCCAAGGGAAGCTGAACGGCGGTTGCGAAGTTTCGCTGACCAGCTTCCCATCAACCCACCATTCGACACGGGTCAGGTTAATATCATCACTGGCACTGGCCTGAAAAGTGACTGAGAACCCAGACTTGTATGTGAAAACCTGTCCGGCCACCGGATAAGACAGGCTGACGAGTGGAGGCGTATTATCAACTGTCACCTGAATGATAGCGGTTTTGACCTGTTGGTCCTTGTCGACGACGGTTAACTGGACGGCGTACAGGCCATCATTTTCACCAGTCGTGTCCCAGGAGGCCAGCATGCCTTCCTCAATCGGTTTATCCCCGGCCCCAATCTGGATCCACTCTTGTGGATTGAGACCCTGCCCCACCTGGACTTGATAAGAAGCCAATTGATCGCCAGCGGCTGTGCCGGCAATTTCAACCTGGCCGCGCACATTTCCAAATATGGCAGGTGAGGTAATATGGATATCGGGAAGGGAAACAGGCGCTTGGATAACGTCGTACTGATCGGGCGGCACTGGCAGCCCGCTCGCCGCGGCCCACTGCCTGGCTTCTGAGGGTACGACCAGGTAAGTCTGGTCAACGACTAAAGCCGGCGGGGTGAAAACGGTTGCCAGCAAGCCTGTTTCGTGATCGATCTCGAATGTTTGATAAAGATTATCGGCGGTCGTCGGCTCATTGCCACTCAAGAATACTTCACTGACCACGTTAGGGCAGGCAGGTGTAGGTAGCAAGCCGGATGGATCGCATACTTCCATGGTACTGATCCCCGGCGGAGGAGTCCACCCGATCGCAGGCTGGCTGTTGACCGCATATTGCATGATGGCATGCCACATCCCGGCCACCCAACGTACATCCAGGCGTTGAGAGCCATCAAGAGTTGGCATCGGGCTCTCACTCTCGGAACCTCCTGCTTCTGCCCCCTCTTGGCCAGAAATTTGGCTTACCGGTTGATTGAAGCCCATCCATAACACACTAACCTGCTGGGGGGTGTAACCTACCACCCAGGAATCACGTCCATCGCTGGTTTGCCCCAGCTTGGCAGCAGCCTGGCGGCCAATACCCAAAGGATTAGAGCTGCCCAGGCTTGGCCAACGGGCTGTTTCATCGGATAAAGATTGGTCGACTAAATAAGCCAGCGGGGCGCTGATGATCGATCGCTCCATTGGATCGGTCCAATCGAGCAGGGACGTACCACTGCTGTCCTGGATTTGTAAAAGGGCTGCGGGTTGGAGGGATGATTCGCTGTCTAAAACCTGTCCTGCCATCAATCCCTGGTTGGCTAATACCCCATAAGCCTGGGCAACTTCAATGGTTGTCAGAGCGCCGCCAGAAAACGGCACATTTTCACCAGACAAAGAAGGAAGACCAAAGGCCGCAGCGGAATTCCAGACGACGTCCGGGCTGATCTGGGCTAATAGCTGTGCTGCCGGGGCTAAGTAGTCATTGGCCAGGGCTATCCGTAAGCGAACAGGACCATGGAATTGCCCGCCAGGATTGACCTTATCGCTCATGGTCGGGGGTAGGCTGGAAGGTATATCCCAAACCAGGGTCCCCGGACTCATACCCCGAGTAAAACCGGCCAGGTAAATAAACGGCGTTAACAACGAACCGGTGGGGTGAGCACTCATGGCGGGGGATTCCTGACCTGCAAGCGTCAGGTCTCCCACCATCGCTAACACTTGTCCGGTCTGGGGATCCAAAACCAGACCAGAAGCGGCCAGGTATTCCAGGTTCGCCTGGCCTTCGAAACTCAAGGTGGGGAGCAAACGGGCTGCGGCACAGCTACCAGCGCTTTCACTACCAACCGACGGAATAATCGTATCCTGGCTTTTACTGCTGACCCGCGCCAGTTGGGTCTGTAACGTGCACTCGAGTTGGAGTTGGAGGTCATAATCGAGGGTTGTGCGGATCACCAGACCACCCCGTTCCAACCGAGGGCGTCCCACCAGGCGCGCAACGTCATTCTCCACCAGAGTCGTGAAGGCGAGCGCCGGGTTCTCAAGGGTGGTAGGCGCTTTCTGTAAATCCAGGTGTGCCGCCCGAGACTGGTCAGCCTGCGCCTGGGTGATGACACCTTCTTCCAACATAACTGTAATCGCCTGGCGTTGGTGAGAAAGCGCGTCAAGCGGGGCATCGATTGGATTAAGCGCAGGCGCCTGGGCAACAGCCGCCAATAAGGCGGATTTCGGCCAGGTTAAGCTGGCTGGCCGGTTTTCCCAGGTACAATTGAGAAGCAGCTTCAACCCCATAAGCAAGATGTCCAAAATTGGCGCTGTTTAAGTACCATTCCAATATTTTTTGACGCCCATAAACGGCAGTTATTTGGGCAGCCAGAATACGAACCCTTAAATTGCGCGCCAATGATGGGGGTTCATCGGCCAAGAGCAGCTCAGAGACCAGGCTCTCTGCCAGAGTGGAAATCTGGCTGCTGGTCAAATCGCTCCATAAAAAACCGGGGTGGTTCCAAAAATCCGGATCTGCAGTCGCCAGGATAGCTTGCACCAGTACCTGGGGGATGTGGTTTGGCACTGTCGGATCTATCGATATGTATTTACGCGGCCCTGCCTGGCCGTTATCCAGCGAAAGCAAAAGGTGCTGGCCGGAGCGGTCATAGATGCGGGTTGGCTGGAGCAGGACGCCGCTGGGAGAATCTAATAAGGCTGGAAGCCGCGCCAGAGAAGGCAGGTCACGTGTGAGGTTAGCATACGCCAGAACGGCTGCCATCACCAGGCCGACGATTGTCAGACCGAAGAATGCCCCCAATCCCCAGCCCACCCGGCGTGTCTGGCGCTTAAAACTGATCCGCCGCCAGGACGCTCGCTGCCTTCTTCTCTTGATGACCAGGTATGTCTTCAAAGGGCGCATTATCATCTCCGGACAATCGCATCTGCCATCCTTGCTACGCGGGCGATTTCTGCAACATCGTGGACCCGGACGATGTCGGCGCCGCGAGCGATGCTGATTGCCACTGCCGCAGCAGTGCCTTCGACGCGTTGATCCGGCGGCAAATCCAGGGTATAACCGATAAACGATTTGCGGGAAGGCCCTACCAGAAGCGGATAACCTAACGACTTCAATTCATCCAACCGATCGATTAATTCTAATGATTGCTCTACCGTCTTCCCAAAACCCAGACCAGGGTCGAGGATGATGCGATCGTCTCCAATCCCGGCGGCTTGGGCCAGAGTGACACTCTCCAATAATTCGTTTCTTACATCTTCCAAAAGGTTATTATAATGCACCCCTACGTACCTTCCACCCAGGCGTGCCTGCTGCTCGGTTCCAGATGAACGCAGACGATTATGCATCAAAATGATAGGCGCACCAGATCCACTGACAACTGCAGCCATTCCAGAATCGCCCTTCAAAGCACGCACATCATTGACCCAATCTGCTCCAGCCTGCAAAGCCGCATAGGCAATGGCAGCCTTGCTGGTATCGACCGAAATGATAGCATCCAGTCCGACCGAAACCAACGCTTCGATAAATGGAACCACTCTATGCAGCTCTTCATCGCTTGAGACAACCTCAGCTCCTGGACGTGTGCTTTCGCCGCCGATATCTAAAATATCAGCGCCCTGGGCTACGAAATCTCGTGCCTGAGCGAGAGCAGCTTCGAATGCTTTTTCTGGAGAACGAAGGGGACCGGCCAGGAGACCATCACCTGAAAAACTATCCGGGGTGATGTTAATGACACCCATTATTAAGGTACGTTTACCCCATTCGGGTAATGATTCTCTATTCATACAGATCCTTTAATCCTCTTATAATTGAACTATGCCTATCTACCAGACTACTGCTTACCGTTATCCAAACGAACAGGCTATTCTGACCGGAACGATGCTGGCCGTGCTGGCGTTGATCGCCATTTCTGCGGTAGTGACCTTAACCATGGCCATCATTTTCGTCCTGGTTATTGTAGCATTTTCTTACTTTTCCAGTCGTGTCCACCACAATTCCATCATTCGGCGCGCTTACCGCATCGGTCCGCACTCACCGCCTGACCTGCTCAAGCTAACCAAGACCTGCCAGGCCCGGATCCAACCCGGCCAGGTGCAAATCTTCGTCGCTTCTAACCCCCAGATTTAACGCATACGCCTTTGGTCTTTCTGATCCAAAGGTGATCGTTTTGTATTCAGCATTATTCGATCTGATGGATGCCGATGAACTTCGATTTATCCTCGGGCACGAGATGGGCCACGTCAGCCTGGGTCATACCTGGCTAAATTCACTGGTTGGTGGTATGGCGGGAATCCCGGCTTCGTACGGCATATCGATCCTGTTAAATGCCAGCTTCCGCTGGTGGAACCGGGCTTGCGAATTTTCAGCAGATCGGGCCGGTTTGCTGGCCTGTGGCAATCCAACCAAAGCCATCTCAGCCTTGGTAAAACTTGCAACCGGAAAACCTATATTTTCTCAAGAAGGCTTAGCTCAAGCATTGCGGTTGGTTGAAGCTCAGGATGACAGTATTATCAATAAATTGGAAGAAGTTCTCTCAACTCATCCTCTCATCGCCAAACGAATTCAGGCCTTACAGCGATATATTTCTTCATCCCAATACAAAAAGCTGCAGGCCAGGGTGGACCAGAACCCAATCTGAGGGGTTACAACCGACCCGAGGCCCCTGTATCCATTTCCGCTGGTATCGCCGGTGCGGACAGCCTATCGCTATTTTTATCTTTTATTCCTCTTCTCACAAGGAAATTGTTAGTCGAGTTTGAGATCGCTTGAAAAAATCACCAGCCAGGCGAAGCAGGGTTAATTAATAGGATCTAAGAAAAAGATGGCGCTTTCAATTCCGAACTGGATCGGAACATGGCAAAGCACCCTATGAACCTCGAATAAATAAGGTGTTTTGGAAAACCTGCTTCCAAAACACCTTAGATCAGAGATCAATAGATTGGTTGTTTAGTTGAATACAATACTGCCCGGATGGGTATATTTAGTTCAAGGAGTTGCTGTAGGCGATGGGATGCCGCTGGTCGGGACAACAAACCAGATATTATTTACACCTTGTCCATTGGTATCTCCGGCAGCTTTATCACCCGAGTAATAATACAGGGGATAACCTTCATAAGTCACCTGCTGGCTGCCATCAGCTCTGGTCAAAATACCCAAGGTACCGGTTACACTCAAATCGCTGGTCGCAGGTGTGCCATTGGTCAAGAACGGAGGCCAAAGTGCCGCGCACCCACCGGTGCAATTGCTTACCCCAGGCGTATCTTTGGTGAAGTAATATAGCGTCATCCCGTTTGAATCGACCAGGATAGTGCCAAGCGTGCTGTTTTGGCTCGAGGCGACCGCTGCTGGACCGGAAGGCGTTGAAACCGAGGTCGCCCCGCTTGTGGCTGCAGTTGTTGCAGCGGTGGTTGCTGCCGATGTTGCCATCGCAGTCGGAGAGGATGAAGGTGGGGTGGTCGCCATGACAGTTGGCGAACTGATTGGTATTGATGTAGGCGCTGCCGTGCCGGTCGATTGGGCTGCCGAAGTACTCGGCGCACAAGCAGCTAATGCCAATGCCATGACGGTTAAAATACTAAGGAACGAAATCCTTTGAATCTTGTTAATTTTGTTTATCATAATCTTTCCTCCAATAAACGACTGATTCTTTTACCTTTAATTCTTGCTGGATAAGGTTCTATCTGCCTCGTCCAGTCTGACGGATGCCTGGAATTCCATAAAATCCAGACTTTTTTACCAATCAATTAATCGACCGCAGCGTCATTTTCGAGTAATGAAAGCCTTTCATCGTTAGATAGTCTGCGGGAATCATCGTAGGATTCTCTGATCGTGCCTCGAAGGTCCTTACCTTACTGCTATGGAGTAGCAGTCCCAACAGACATGGCGGTTCGAGGTGTACCAGATAGCCTGGGTGAACGGTAAGAGGTGATATACGAAGCTGGAGCAACTGCCAGTTCCTGGTTACTCGAACAAGAAAGAAGCAGGTAACCAGCATTTGTTGCTTCTTGGCTGCTATCTGAAATTGTGATTTCCCCCAATTGGCCGGTAACATTCGGCCTGGTGGTGGTTGGCGTAGTTTTGGTCACGAACACACTGAAAATCGTTGTGCTCTTATGTCTATTCGTTTTCTTCAACATTATTTTCCTCATTACCGATAAAATTTGCTACCTTTATATTATCAAGTTGAAATATTACAATCCTGATAGTGTCAATATTTATAGGTGCCAATCACCAGAGAAAGCGCGAATTTGTTAAATTCCGTCACTTTCTACGATTACCTATTAATCGACTGGTCACATAGAAATAGAGAGATTGTTATGTATCAAGCGTTTTATTTATCATGGTGTTGGTGTACCTGTCACCTCTGGCGTTGCTGACGTCGGACTTGCCGTTGGTGTAGGTGTTGCAATCCCCCCTGCCGGCATGACGAACCTGCCATCTACCCCCTGTCCTTTGGCATCACCCGGGTTCTTATCGTTAATGTTGGTGTAAAGTGGGCTGCCGTTGTAAGTAACCTGTTGGCTGCCATCCGGGCGGACGAGGATACCTAACGTCCCGGTCATTTGTACCGGATCACCTGCCAAAGGTTTCCCGTTTGTCAGATAGGGCGGCCAGGTAACCAGGCATGAGCCGGTGCAATAGCTCACACCTGCCGAATCATGGTTCCAGTAGTAAAGCGCCATACCGTTTTGGGTCGTCAGGTAAGTGCCAAGTGTGCTGTTTTGAAAATCCTGGATAACTGCTGCACTGGTCGGTGTAGGTCCAGGCGTTGCGGTTGGAGTAGCAGGCGGTAAACCACCGGTCACATTGAAAATGGGTTCAACCGGTTGTCCACCTACAGTCTGTGGGGTGTCCGGACCTTCTGGTTCGAAAGTACCGACCTTGCCGACGTCTGTGTACAAAACAGCATACATCACCGGGGTCGCTTTAGTAGGGTCGATTTTAACCACTATGTTGATGTTATCGCCGTTATTTACAGCAGTCTCACCCAATACAGCTCCCGGTTTACCATTTTCGCTAGCTTGAATAGCAATCCAGCCAGGGCCTACACTGAGAACATCGGCTACTGTAACTGAGCCGCCTGATACTGATTGATCATTGATGGTTACAGACGGGGTTAAACCTGATGTACCAGCCGGCGTAGGCGTTTGAGCTGTAGATCCCCCAGGAGAACAGGCAGCAAGAATTAACGTACATATAACCACCCCGGTTAAAATCAGACTATGCCTGTTGTTCGACCTCAACTCATCCATTGCATTTCCTCCACATTTCTGGCGCAAAACTTACCCCTCACATATACATACGCATCGATGAGCTTTCTGGATTTATTTGAGTTAGCGGCCTGCGGCCTATGGGTTTACGCTCCCCCACCTAACACCTGGTCCCCTGTCGGTCCCGAACTCCCACCGGCCGGTTCGATGGTGATGCCGATCCTTTTATATTCAAAAAGCGGCAGGGAAGAGTTAACTCGCAAGGTGCCAGATCCTTGGGGCGTTACCGAAAATACCCCACCATTGATCCGTTTGCCTTCTTCGAGCAGCCAGAGTTGGTACTGGTGACCTGTATCCAGCGGTGGTAATCCATCGACGTTCAATGAGCCGCTCAAGCCGTGATTCGAGATGATCATCACGCCGCTAGCTTCTGGAGCTGTTGAAGTTCCGTTTAGAGGAATGACTGTGAATTGAGAAGAAATGCCTGCATTTTTTTGGGAAAGGTCTCTGACCTGATTGAAAAGTATCAGGCTGGTGATAGCTAATACGATCACCAACACCAGGCTGGCTACACTCCAGACACGGAGCCATGGACCCAACCGGCTCAATTTAGATCGCTTTTCAAAATGGCGGGAAAAGCTCGTTTGAACTACGGGCTGCTCATCATCACCAGATATAACCGCCTGCATGATGGTCTTTTTTAGACCGGGTGTAGGATCAATTTGCACCGGCACAACGGCCAGACCGGTAATGACCGGTTCGTATGATTTCAATTCTTGCTTGCATTCTGCACAGGTCTGTAAATGTTTTTCAACACGATGCTTTTCAGCCGGAAGCAGACAACTCAAGATGTATGCAGGAATCAAATCTGAGACGTGCACTTCGCTCATTCTTATCTTCCTCTAACTATTAATACGCACCAATAATCTATTTAGATTTTATCTTCCAGAAAATCCTATTTAGTGAGTGCCGTTGTTGTCTGCCAACGACTGCCGCAGTTTTTGCATTGCCAGACGGATGCGCGTTTTAATCGTTCCTAACGGCTCGTCGAGAGTTTTGGATATTTCTTCCTGGGTCAACCCCTCAAAAAACGCCAGGATCAGCGCCTTACGCTGATCAACCGGCAGCCCCAACAATGCCTGATGTACTTTCTGGCGGTCGAGATAAGTATCCACAGCCAACTCAACCCAATCATCAGGATCATCACCCAACGCAAGATCATCCTCGATCGGTACATGATGCCCCTCAGGCCTGGCATTTTGCCTGCGGAGAACATCGATGGCACGGTACCGAGTTACGCTCGCCAGCCAGGAGATTACCCTGCCATTTTTCGGCTGGAACGTGGCAGCCTTGTTCCATACCTGCAGGAATACGTCCTGAGTGATCTCTTCAGCAATCGCTTCGTCGCGAACGATTTGGTTGGCAAGGCTGAACACCAGACGAACATAGCGGTCGTAAAGCTCGCTAATCGCAGCAGCGGCATCCTCCCTTACGGATCCGGGTGAGGAGGTCTTTTCTTTAGGGCAGGCCGCGATCCGAAATATAAGAGAAATATCGTCCTCTTCGGCAGACATTTTGTAATTATAACCATAACCGAGCAAGAGTCTGGGATCGAGTATCGATGGTTCGATCGCATGTAGTGATTTGATTCCAGGCTGCAAGATGGAACAGACGTGCTATAATAAAAGACATCAACATCCCCAGATCGATATGTTGGGTTTCGGGATGAAAAAACTCATGAATTCATAGCAGCTGTTATCCCACTATTCAGCCTGTACAGTAAATGGTTTTCAAGGAGTAAACGATGCAATTCATTCTCCCAGCTTGCCCACCCTTCTCTTTATTTTCGACCATCCATTCGCATGGCTGGTACCAGATGGCCCCTTTTGCGGAAGAAGCTGAAGGCTACGAGCTGAGCGCCATCCTTCGACTTGAAAGCGGCCACGTGATCGAAACCCACATCCGCGAGATCGGGCAAGGCGTCAGTGTCACGATCGATGATGCCATTGATAACGTTGAACAAGCTGAAATCGCCCAGAAGATTACCTGGATGCTTGGCCTCGAACAAAATTTCGCTGATTTTTACAATCTAACCCGGGACGAACCCAAGCTTGCAAAAGCTGCCAGTAAAGCCCAAGGTCGGATTCTGCGTTCTCCAACCTTATTCGAAGATGTGCTCAAGACCATCTTGACTACCAACACTCTCTGGGCTGCCACAAAGCGGATGAACTCAAATTTGATCCTCCAATTCGGTGATCCACTCCCAGCCGACCCGCAGCGCAAAGCTTTTCCTACACCAGCAGCATTGGCTGCCACAACAGAAGAAGTGCTGCGTAGTCAGACCCGCCTGGGCTACCGCGCACCATCTGTTCTTGCCCTGGCAAAACGGGTGGAAAGCGGAGAATTAGACCTGGAAAGCTTAAAACACACAAATTTGCCAACCACCGAGTTGAGGAAACAACTGCAAACGATTAGGGGGATTGGACCTTACGCTTCAGCCAACCTGCTGATGCTCTTAGGCCATTATAATTTTTTGACAGTCAATTCATGGGCAATCAAGATGGTCTCGCAAGAATGGTACGGAGGCCAACCGGTCACGCCGGCCCAGGTCGAAGCAGCTTTCGAGAAATGGGGAGATTGGAAGGGATTGGTATACTGGCTGTGGGACTTCGACCAACGCTGACTTTCAAATAAGCGCTTCTTTGATGGTTGCGAGAACAACTGACTGACGGCAGAGGATCTAGGGCACAGGACGGTTCGTCGAGGAACAACATGAGTGGCTTGTTCAAAAAAACGCAAGCATCTATCGAACGCCGGTACGGACCATTTTAACGGGCATGGACCGGGTGTTTAGAGGCACTTGCACCACCCACAAACACCTGAAAGTGACAATGAGATTGATACTGGTTTTCAGAACCCCGATTTCTTCAAGAAACCGGGGTTCAGATGGAATGGTTATGATTTGTCCTCAGGTGGGACGGCGCTTTTTTCTGTCTGGTTGAATCCGAGCGATACCAGCCCACTCATGGCTCCCAGATTCATGGTATCGACAGCCGAGCTTGGGACGATCACCAGAGCGCCTTTTTGCTTCAGGCCTTCGAAGAGCATATTCATAGCCCTCAAGTGAAGGGCAGTCGGGTTGGAAGCGTAAGCCTTGGACGCTTCGGCGAAGCTAGACGCGATTTGTTTCTCAGACTCACCCAGAATGACCCGAGCCTGGCGCTCTCGCTCGGCCTGAGCCTGACGGCTCATAGCATCTTCGAGTGCCTGCGGAATGGCTACATCGCGGATTTCGACGGATTGAACCGAAATGCCCCAGGGGGTGGTGCGTTCATCGATAATTTTTTGCAGGTCGGCGTCCATCTTTGCCCGGCCGATGAGGATATTCGCCAGGTCCATCTGGCCGATGATCTCCCGTAAAGCAGTCTGGGATGCCCAGGAAATGGCCATGCGATAATCTTCCACCTCAAGGGCTGCTTTTTCCGCATCCCACACCAGCCAGAACAAAACCGCATCCACATCGACGGGCACAGTATCCTTCGTTAAAGTCTTTTCAGCACTGAACGAGGTGACCATCACGCGGTGATCGATCCAGATGGGAGTTGTGTCGACGATTGGAACAATCCAGAAAAGGCCTGGTCCTCGTAGGTTAGAAAACTTTCCTAACCGCAAGACAACAGCTTTCTCCCAAGGGCGGGCGATCTTGAGGGCAAATAAGATATAAAATGCGATCAGGTAAGAAACTATTCCAGTTGCCCACAGATAGCTCTCGGCAACCTGGTTGTTTGCCAGCACTGAAACTGCATATGCTCCGGCAATGAAAATTATAACGGCGATGAACGCGGCTATACCACTGATGTGGACATTATCGGTTTTTATCGCCAATAACGGGCGCGATTGTTGGTTTGCAGACTGCGAGTTTGATTGATTTTGGGATTGATTCATTCTCCTGAACATGCCGACCTCTTTTCTATAGGTTTAACCAAGTTGACCTTCATTTTTTGATTATTTTTAATAAGCTAATTCTTTGCACCAGCTTACGCCTCATGAATTTGACCCGCATCCGGAGGCGGCTCGCCGTCCGACTGCAATGCAATCAGCTGGCTCTCAAAGGTTGCTTTCACCTCCTGAGGTGTAAATCCCATGCCGGTAACTTCAGCCAGATAATGTTGGGTCAGGCTTACAAGGCTTTCCTGGCGCAGTTTACGGGTCGTCTCCTCAGAAGGTTTTTCCCAAATATAAGTGCCCCGTCCCCTTTGGGTCGAGATTAATCCCGCTTCATCGAGCAATCGGTAGGCGCGGGCAACTGTATTGAAATTGATCCTCAACTCAGTCGCCAACTGTCGTACCGTCGGAAGCTGATCTCCCAGATTTAGCTCACCATTGGCGACCAACTTCTCAACCTGTTCGGCTATTTGAGAGTAGATGGGCACCCCTGAGCGGAAATCGAGTTTAATTTGAAACATATCCAGCCCATTCCTCGTTCATTGTCTTATTGTATTATTGTATCATTGTATACAAAAAATCAGTTTTGTCAATATCTAATTGCAAATCCCCCCTCCATTCGTTCTTATTTGGTTGGTATCAGATCAAAGATAGATGCAATGATTAAGGATTGTAATTCTCTACGTCTTGTGGAAGGTCAGGCAAACCAGGATTATCCTGGCTGACTTTGCTGGCCTCAGGGCGGTACGGGGCTTCAATTTCGATATCCCCGACAAATTCCGGGAGGTCACTATTCCCAAGCAATTGTAGGATCGCCTGGATTTCACCGATATGATACCAATAATGGTAGGTAATCCGCCTGAGGCCCGAGCCAACACTGCGCCCAATCGATAGACCATTACGCAACAATTCCGATTGAAGCGACTCGGTTGTCAATTTATCCAGGAAAGGATCAGCCTTGCGGGTCACATTCTGCCACAACGCCAGCATCTCAGCAAAATCTGGTGTGCTCATCGGAGCCCCTTGAGCATATATATCGTCCAAGGCTGGATATATCGAACGGTTTTGAGCGTCCTTCAGCCAATAACGGTGTTCGTGCCAGGCAAGATGGCCAACAATCCAGGAAATGCTGTTCATCGGCCCTGCATGGCGGCAGGCGTCACTTTCAGTCACGCCTGCTAATCCACGCAGGAATTCACTGCGCGTGAAACGGAGTTGTTCGATTAACGGATGGACCACGATTATTTTCCCTTCCCAATTTTCATCCCGAAAAAAACAACCTCTTCTAGTCGATAACCCATTTGGTAGCGGGCGTACTGCGTTGCTCCCACAACTTTTCTGCCGTTCCCATTTGGTAAAAGATTAAGCAGTTGAGCCCGGTACACATTTAAAGAATTTGGCACAGAAAGCGCCGCATACCGGGTCACTACAAAACAAAACTCAGATTTATTAAAACATCAATATTAAAGATATATTATACCGATATTATAGTATATTAATAATTCTTGTCAACGGCGTATTTAAAGAATTCTCCAGGCAAATTCACACGAAAGACTGGTGTATTTACGACTGCAGCCTTTTCCTATCCTATAATGAGAGGCGTCAGGTGAATTCCACTGAAACAGAGATAAATCGTAATTTTACGATATAATACGTAGAAAAGATGAACTATACAAAAAGTTCCCATTCTCCTCACGATAAAAAACGTCTTGAGTTGATGCTGAAGGCTCTGAGCAATCCCATCCGGTTTCGGATCATCGAAATGCTGTCTTCTCGGCGGGTGTGTATCACGAATGACATCGTCGCTTCGACAAATCTGGCGCAATCGACGGTCAGCCAGCACCTCAAAGAGCTCCTAACTGCCGGATTAGTCCAATTTGAGATTTTTGGACCGTCAACACGCTATTCCATCGATCCAGAAGGTATTTGCTGGTTTAAAGAACAGGTCAAGCATTGGATGCCAGAATTCAGCCCACCTGAAGATTAACAAGTACAAACGCAGGTGGAGAGTCTTTTTTGTTTTCTCATTTTTGTATGATATTATAGATATTGGCTATCGATAATATCTTACTTAAAGGAATTTGTTGAGCAATTATGCCTGACTTAATCCTGCTTGCAATGGATGGATCGCCTGCTTCGAAAATAGCAGCGAATGCTGCCATACAGATCGCCAAACAAAGAAATCTCCTAATCCTGGGTTTGTACGTCGTCGACGAAGCTTTCATTTCTGACCCGCAATCCGACATCCTCGCCGAACTTGGCATGAAAGAAAAGCCGACCTCCAAGGCTGACCTGCTATCTCGTTTTGTTCTCCAGGGAGAAAGCGCCCTGGTGTGGCTTGAGAAATCCTGCCGAGAATCAGATGTGATGGCTTCTACCAATCTGCTCTTTGGCAGTGTCACAGAGACGATCATCAAAGAAGCCGCCCAGGCAACCATGGTTGCCCTCGGACGACGGGGACACAGCCACATCACCGACAACGATCAGCTGGGGCTGAACTTCCGGTCAATTGCTTTACACACGCGTAAACCGCTGCTGGTTGGCGGAGATGAATTGAGGCCAATCAAACGGGTGTTAGCAGCCCTGCGGGGTGGAAGCGAATCGGAACAAACGCTGCATTGGGCAGCCCGTCTGCAGCGCACCCTGGATTTCGAATTAACGGCTTTAGCGGTGACCGAAAATCAAGATGGACCGCAGGCGAGCAAGCTGCAAATCGAAAACAGCGGCGTTCAAAACTGCCAGTTTATCCGCCGGAGTGGACAGCCTGCAAATGAAATTGTGACGTTAGCCAAAGAAAACCAGGTTGATTTGATCATTATGGGTCATTACCGCCAATCAACCCTGGATGAATGGTTCATCGGAAGCATACCTGACCAGGTACTGCGGCTGACTCGAGTACCGGTGATTATTATTTAAGTAACCGGCAGTCAGAGGTTTACCATCAAAGAAGGGGGGAGGAAATCCAGAAGGTCCACAAATTGATGCCAACCCCGATAGGATAACGACATTTGACGAAAATCACGATTGTATTCGGCTAAAACAACGATTTTTACTATTTTATAGGATGCTCAAGCAAGCTAATGATGCTTCAGGATTCCTTCTGGTTGGGACTGCTGTTCTTCGGGTGGTTTGATCGCTTTGAAACTGCGGTAAATGATGAGATCGTAGACGATTTTCAATCCCCCAGAAATAAAGAATGGAACGCTTAGCAACAGCGGGTTAGCCAAAAGTAAACCCGTAAACGTTGGGGCAAGCGAAGCTCCGATTGTACGCGCGATTCCGGTAATCCCTGAAGCCGACGATCGTTCATCGGGTGAGACCACCGCCATAGTGTAAGACTGGCGGGTTGGTACATCCATTTGCGAGATGCTGAATCGCAGCAGCAACATCGTAATTGCGAGCGGCAGGTTCGGCATCACCGGCACCAGAATCAAGAGGACATTTGAAGGCAGGTGGGTGAACACCATCGTGTTCAACAGGCCAATCCGCTTTGCCACCCAGGCGGCACTCAACGCAGACAACCCGGCAAGGATATTTGCGCCGAAGAAGATGGCACCGAGCACTGCCGGGTCGACCCCAAAGCGTTTATTGAACCAAAATGCGACCAGGCTCTGGACGACAAAACCGCCGGCAAATGCATCGATTGAGAATAGGCCAGCTAACCTCAATACAACGCCCCTGGATGTATGTAGTCCTAAAAATCCCCTGGCATTAGCTGACTTTCCATTCTTTGGGAGGCGTGAACTTGGCTGGACCTCTACTAAAGTGGATAAACGGGTGAATATAAACGCTAATAAAACACCGATGGCAGCATAACCCAGAACCACAAACCGGTAGCTGGCTAGAGGCATGACGCCATGGCTTTGCAGCACCTGTGAGAGCGTGCCTCCTGAGAGAGCTCCCAGAGCAGTGGCGAACGACCCAACCAGATTGTACCAGGCGAAGATTTGAGTCCTGACTTTGTCGGGCATCAACTGGGTGAGGGAAGCCTGCTCGATGGAGAGAAAAGGACCAACCTCATTGCCGCTGGGGCTGATCACCCCAATCGTCGCAGCTACGACCAGTAAAACAAAATTACCGGTGATGGCAAAGACAATGCCTGCCAGGACCATCAACCCCGCGCCAATAATCAGCATTCGTTTTCGCCCAATCCGATCGGCGTTGGTCGTGATCAATAACGAGATGACCGTATCGCCTATCAGGGTTAAGGTTAATAACAGTCCGATTTGCTGATCGCTCAGACCAACCTGCGCCAGGTAAAGCGCCAGGACTACCGACAAGAACCCATATGCAAAAAGACGGGCGATACGGGTAGTAAATAACAAGCGACCATCTGGTGAAAGTTGTTGTAGAATGCGAGCTTGAGGAATATTAAATAGTTTGGTTGCCATGGGTTTTTGTAATAACTGTTACATTATAACTCAGTTCTTACAGGCACTATAAATTGATTACCTTTCCTGCTTTTTGCAGAACTTCAACGATGTCATTCATACCGCCGACGATCCCCACTTCGATCTGCTCGATCAATCCAAAATACTCCAGGCAGGTTTGGCATAGAACCAATTCGACCCCTTGTTTTTCAAATGCTTTTAACTGCTCTATGACCGGGGATCCCTGGCATACGAGCTTGACCCCTTCGGTGTAGAACAATATCTTGGCAGGGAGCGAACCTGATTCAAGTGTCAGGGTCAGAAATTTGACGACCAAATTTTGCTGCAAGCCTTCAGGGGCATGGCCCAGGCCATTGCGGGTAAACAAGAGGACAGTATCATTCTCCAAAATCTTATCCTTTCATAAGCGAACGCCAATTAACAAACCGAGGAAGTAGGTTAGCAGGGCCACGCCCATGCCAACCAGGAACATTTCAAAACCGCTGCGGATCGCCGGGCGGCCAGTAAAGATTGAGCGGCCAGCACCAACCAGGAAGTGCGCCGCCATACTGATGCCTACACCGACCCAGATGGCAATGCTCTTCGTCAAAAATATAAAGGGAATGAGAGGGATGAATGCGCCAAGAGCGGTCGCTATTCCGGTTACGATCCCTTCGCGCGATGGACTGGCAGGTGATTCGGGATCAATCCCAAGCTCTTCCCGCGCCAATTGGCTGAGAGCGACATCAGGGTTTTCCATCAGGTGTGCAGCAATCGTTGCGGCTTCACCACGGGGGATGCCTTTACGTTTGAAAATGCCGATCAACTCCTGGCGTTCTTCTTCCGGCATAAATTTAAGCTCCGCCCTTTCCAGAGCCAGGTGATGCTGCCGGACCTCTTGCTCGGAACGAGCTGCTAGAAATCCGCTGCCGGCCATCGAGAGAGCATCTGCCAGCAGTCCAGCAAAACCGGTTAACAGGATCAGATGACTGGTGATGTTGGCGCCGATCACCCCCATCACCAGACCGAAATTGGCCGTCAAACCATCATTAAATCCATAGACCATATTTCGCACCCAACCACTGGCGTTTGCGCCGCGATGCCAGGGTTCTGCCCGCGACAACTCCTTGTCATTCTGCAATGCAACAATTGAACGAGCGTGAGTAGCCTCATCTTTAAGGACCTTGCTATAGGTGCTTTCATTTTCCTCGCCTGAACTGAGCGCCTGGTAGGTGTAGGAAGTAATGTCGCTTACCTCATCATTTAGCAAGAAACCCAATACCGCGTCTGCCCCGAATATTCGAGCAAATCCAAAAACAATGTGAATACGCAAGTCTGGTCTGGGGGTAGGTGGATTTTTCTCAACTTGTTTGATGTACTTCTCCCAAACTGCAGCATGCTGCTCTTCCTGATCGGCCATTTCATTCAAAGCACGCATCATTTCTGGCTTATTGCTAATTCCAGCAAGCTTCCGATAAAGGTAAACCCCCTCGATTTCCCGCTTCCAGTTTTCTCTCCACGACGGATTTGTTGATTTCATCGTTCCTCCACCAGGAAAGGTATTATATCCAAGGGTTAAGACTCAGATCAAAGGGGCCAATACGATAGTAGACAAACATTACTTTTTAGCGATTTCAATTTTGCTAACTTCCCCTTGCCTGACAATTCCCCAATAAAGCGCCTTGTACGCGATATATTTTTACCATATTTAGTGGATCTTAGCAGCCGAATAAGCCAATACAAAACGGTCCCGGTATCTGCGAGAAACCGGGGCCGTTAGGGATAAATCAAAGTTTATGGCAAGTCGCCCAATGCCCAGGAACAACCTGGCGCCATTGAGGCATTTCGGTCGAACAGATGTCCATCTTGACCGGGCAGCGAGGATGGAATGGGCAGCCTTTCGGCGGGTTAGAAGGACTGGGCATTTCTCCTTTAAGGATAACCCGCTTGCGTTTTTCTTCTACAGATGGATCAGGGACTGGAACAGCCGAAAGAAGAGCCTGGGTATAAGGGTGCAATGGATGGTTGTAAAGATCATTGCGGTCGCCTAATTCAACAATCCTGCCCAGGTACATCACGCCGACCCGATCGGAAATATGCCTTACCATACTCAAATCATGGGCTATAAACAGGTAAGTCAAGCCCAATTCCTTCTGAAGGGCTTTAAGCAGATTTACTACTTGAGCTTGAACCGAAACGTCGAGCGCTGAAATGGGCTCATCACAGACGATCAAGCGAGGATCCGGAGCCAGAGCACGGGCAATACCGATTCGTTGGCGTTGGCCACCAGAAAACTCATGGGGGAAGCGGTTGGCCATGCTGGGATTCAAACCTACTTTTTCCAGCAGGTAATCAACTTTTTCGGCTTTCTCTTTTCCCTTGGCGATGTTATGAACTTCCATAGGTTCGCCCACTATTGCGGCAACAGACATGCGGGGATTCAAGGAGGCATAGGGGTCCTGGAAGATCATCTGCATCTTTTGGCGCATCCGACGCATTTCTTCAGTTTTCAATGTCGTCAGGTCGACATCATCGTAATAGACGTGACCAGCGGTCGGCTTTTGTAATTGGAGGATGGCCCGTGCAGTGGTCGATTTTCCACACCCGCTTTCACCAACCAGTCCAAATGTCTCCGCCCGGTTGATTTCGAATGAGACACCATCGACTGCTTTAATCGCATTGACCTGATGTTGGAAGATAATGCCGCGTGTCACCGGGAAATAACGCTTTAGACCTTCAACTTTGAGGAGCGTGGTCGTACCAAGGCCTTGATGTAAATTTTCACCGGTCATAGCGTGGTCTCCCTTGATCGATATTCCACCAACAAGCTACTTCATGCAATCCATTACTGCCATCATTGTACAGCTTATTCAAGAGCGGATTTTCTTGAAGACAACGCTCGTAGGCATATCCACAGCGAGGTGCAAAAGGACAGGATTCTGGTTTGCCAAGCAGATCGGGGGGCATACCCTCAATGTTGGCCAGGTCACGCGTGTGCTCATCGTCTACACGCGGTAAGGCGCCCAGCAGCCCACGCGTATATGGATGGGATGGATGCGTATAAAGCTCTTTAACCTCTGCATGCTCGACCACAAATCCGGCGTACATTACCATTACCCGGTGAGCAAGACCGGCAATAATCCCCAGGTCATGGGTAATCCAGATGATCGCCATGCCAAACTCTTCGCGCAGGCGTTTTACCAGCTCGATGATCTGGGCCTGGATAGTCACATCAAGGGCAGTGGTGGGCTCGTCTGCGATCAAGATAGCCGGATTGCAGGTCAGGCTCATAGCGATCATCACCCGCTGGCGCATCCCACCGGAAAACTGGAAAGGATAATCATTGATCCGGCCTTCGGCATCAGGGATACCGACTAACTGGAGCAGCTCGATCGCCCGCTGCTTGGATTGTTTCGGGTTCATACCCAAATGCAGCTCGAGTGGTTCAGTGATTTGTCGGCCAATCGTCAAGACCGGATTAAGGGAGGTCATTGGGTCCTGAAAGATCATACTGATCGATGGGCCGCGAAAATGACGGATCTCCTCGTCATTCATTTTCAATAAATCCTTGCCCATGAACAGGACCTGCCCGTCGACGATCTTTCCCGGTGGCTGTTTGACAAGCTGCATGATTGAAAGGACCGTTACACTCTTACCACATCCGCTTTCACCAACGATGCCCAGAGTCTCCCCTTCGTCCAGATTGAATGAGACTCCGTTAACCGCATGTACCACACCTTCTGGTGTGTTGAAACAGGTTACCAGGTTCTTCACTTCCAGAATGGCTGCCATAGATACAGAACCCCTCCGTTTTCATTGGGCTGTAATGGAAATCGATGGTTCTCAGAGAAACAAGCTATTGGATATCAAAATTGTCTACTCGTGTAGCGCCCAGTCATTATAAGGCTAGCGCCAGATCATGTCAAGCAACAATCATAAGCTCGATTTTCTAACAGGAGATTGAACAATTTATGTCATCCAAATAATTACAAATCAATACTAATTATTATCCAATAATTTGGGATAATAACTGTATATTGTCACTTTTATTGCATGCTTTTCCGTATATTAGCGAGGGTACATGTCACACGGCGTATACTGACATGTGTCCTGAAATTTCTGCTTGACATGAGGACTTAATATTTGCTATAATGACTGGGTCTTACTCGTGTTGTCTACCCGAGTAGATTTCCGTAATTTTTTTTACAACGATAAATAAAGAGGGAGGCTTAAGGCGAATTGAGGTAAGTTACGCGCGTCTGCAAGGACAGTCGGGCTCACCACCCAAAGACGTTCTTGTGTTTCTGTTCTGGTTTTCCCCCGCAATCTCTTGTGTGTGAACATGAGAGTCAGTCTAAAGCGATACTGGTAGGGGCTGCTTACACAATCTCGACCATTATCTATATCATCGCTCAGAATTAAATGAAGGAGAAGATACCACCATGGAAAACAAGATTACCCGGCGAAGATTCCTCGAAATCGCAGCTGCTTCCGCTTCAGTTGCTGCCCTGGCAGGCTGCTCGCCATCGGTGGTGACCCAGGTTGTCACCTCAGTCGTCAAAGAGACCTCTGTAGTTACCGAAAAAGAAACCCAAATCGTGCAAGAGGTCATCACCGCCACTCCCTCACCTGAAGAACGGGTGCTCAACCTTAACCAGCCGCTGAACGCCCCCGATGTCGGAGTTAATGTGGATCCCGGTCAGTCGACCCAGTACGCCTCCTATTTCATCAACTTCATGATGTTCAGCGGTCTGATCCTGTTGGACAAAGACCTCAAGCCAATCCCGGATATGGCTACCGATTGGAGCATCAGCGAAGATACGATGATCTACACGTTCCACCTGCGCCAGGACCTTAAGTGGGACGATGGTACCCCGATCAATGCCAATGATTTCGTCTGGGCGATTATCCGCAACATTACACCTGGATTGCCGAGTGCGCAAGCCTGGCAGTTGGCTGACATTGCTGGCGCCAATGAATTTTATGCAGGCACATCCACAGACGCTTCTACAGTTGGCGTAAAAGCCCTGGATGACTACACCCTCGAAGTAACTCTTGCCCACCCATCAGCTTACTTCATCAATGTGTGCTCGCTTCCGGCCTTCATGCCCCTGCCAAGAACAGCCATTGAAGCCGCCGGCAATGAGAGATGGACGCGACCCGAAACTGTAAGATGCAGCGGTCCCTATAAACTCGTAAAGTGGACCGTCGGCTCGAGGATGGAATTTGTCACCAACCCGAACTACCACAATGCCAAACCTGGTGTTGATAGGGTTGTCCTGAACCAAATCACCAACGAAGCGACCTCCATCGCAGCCTATGAAAGCGGTGACCTGGATATCGTCGACGTTCCCGCCGGCGAATTCCCCCGGGTGCAAGCTGACCCGGCGCTTTCTCAAGAAATGATCATCACCCCTGAATTGGGTATCTTCCACCTGGTATTCACATTCCAAAAACCTCTGGATGACGTCAGAGTCCGCCATGCGATCGCAATGTCGATGGATAAAGAAACGTTATGCAACACGATTATTCCTGGCATCGGCGCCCCGGCTTATGAATTCCTACCCCCAGGCTTGGTTGGATATGATCCCACAACAGGAATCGAGCTGAAGTACAATCCGGAAGGCGCGCGAGCTTTGATGGTGGATGCTGGTTATCCGGATGGTAAAGGCTTCCCGGATGTATATTTCTCCTACGGCGCTAACAACCCCACCTACCAGACCATCTTCGAATCGCTGCAAGCCATGATCAAAGATGCCATCAATGTCACCATCATCCTGGCCCCTGGTGATCAAACCTCCGCAGGCGTCACCGTCAGCGACAAACCCCGTTTGTGGCGTCAGTTCTGGGGTGCAGATTACCCCGATTCGCACAACTTCATGTCCATCCTCTACACTTGTGCGCCCCCGTCGGATACTGCCCGCTACGGGCACACCGACCTGTACTACTGCTCGACGAAATTTGATGATCTGGTGTGGAAGGCTGCGGCTGAAGTCGACTACGACAAGCGAGCGGCTCTCTACAAGCAATGCGAGCAAGAATTTATCGTCGATAATCCCGCGGTCATTCCTCTCTACTACACTGCCCGCACCCGCCTGGTGAAACCTTACGTCAAAGGCCTCATCATCAATGGCTCCGGCGCTCCCAGCATCCGCGCAGTCAAGATTGAAGGAAAGAACGCCTGATTGACAAATTCGCGAATCACTGATTTTCCGTTCGAGAGTAGTAGGTTCACTCGATAAATAGAAATGGCGCTCTCACCTCACTAAATTTGGTCGCGGTGGGAGCGCCCATTGAAGTAAATGCGAAGGCCCATTGCCACCCACAATCGGCGCAGACCTTTCGCATCATCATTAATCAGCTTAGGAATTCCCATACGATATGTTAAGTATATTGCCCGTCGTTTAATCCAGGCTGTTTTTACAGTAATAGCTATTTCCATTATTACATTTGCAGTAGCTCAAGCTACTCCCGGAAGCCCGTTTGGTATGACCGACCCTGAGTTATCGGCGCGTATGTCTCCTACTATGAAACAGCATTTGAAAGAGATCTACGGGCTCGACCAACCGGTTGTAAAACAGTATTTCAACTGGTTGTGGGCTGCCCTCCACGGAGATTTCGGGGTTTCATTCCAGTACCGAAATGAAACTATCCAGGAAATAATTGGTCGTACCTGGCCAGTATCAGCCCAACTAGGCTTGATCTCTGCTGCAATCGCCCTTATTCTTGGAACGATTGTCGGGGTGATAGCCGCATTGAAGAAGGACAGCTGGTTTGACATCGGAACTATGGGATTCACCGTTTTCAGCTTTACCATGCCATCCTTTGTTTTAGGTGTATTTCTGTTAGTAATCTTCTGTGTGAAGCTTAAATGGTTCCCAATAACCGGATGGGGGACGCCATCGCATTTGGTACTGCCGGTGTTCGCGCTCTGCCTGGGTCCGCTGGCCGGAACCATTCGTTTCACCCGAGCCAGTGTATTGGAAGTGCTCAATCTGGATTTCGTCCGAACAGCCTATTCAAAAGGGTTGAAACCCAACCTGGTGATGAGCCGTCATGTATTGAAGAATGCTCTTATTCCCATCGTCACCGTAGGCGGCCCGATGATCGCTGGCTTAATTTCAGGTTCCTTCTTTGTGGAATCGATGTTTAACGTGCCTGGGATTGGGCAGGCCTTTGTTGGGGCGGCAGGATCCAGAGATTACCCGATGATCATGGCTAACGCAGTATTGTTTGGGACGCTGATCATTCTAATGAACTTGCTCGTTGACGTAACCTATGCCTGGATCGATCCACGCATTCGTTACGATTGATTCAATTTGCTCCAATATCTGATTCTCGATACTCTTGATACACAACCTTTGGTAATGGTGGATAATGGAAAATAGTCTCTCCTTAGATCCAAAAAAACCCGGTTTAACCCCATCTGCCAATCTTCTCAACGAGAAGAAAAAACCTGCCTCCAGCCTTTGGGAGGACGCCTGGCGGCGGATGCGACGCAACACCGGCTCAAATATCGGGCTGATCGTGGTTGCTTTTCTCGTTTTTACCAGCGTCGCCGCTCCGTTGATCGCGCCTTACGACCCCTATGCGGTCGATTTCAAACACGTACGCGAAGGACCCACCTGGCAGCACCTGATGGGCACTGACATGCAGGGGCGGGATATCTTATCGCGCATGATGTGGGGCGGACAGGCTTCCCTGGCTGTTGGTTTCTTCAGTCAGATTATCATCATGGTGCTGGGGATTGCCATTGGCGCCATCTCAGGATATTATGGCGGAATCGTTGATACGCTGATTATGCGTCTAACGGATATCATCTACGCCTTTCCCACCATGCTCTTCTTGATTATTTTAATGACGTTACTCGGTCACGGCTTTCTTAATCTGATCCTTGCCATGACCGTGACTGCCTGGGTAGGCCCAGCCCGGTTGGTACGCGGGGAAGTGCTGCAGTTGAAAGAGAGAGAGTTCATTGAAGCCGCCCGCTGTGTCGGCGCCCTCGATCGCAATATCATTTTCAAACATCTCTTTCCTAACTTGCTAGGACCGATCATTGTGTCCTTCACCCTGGGTATCCCCGGCGCTATCATGGCCGAAGCAGGCCTGAGCTTCCTTGGAATGGGATTGATCCCACCTACTCCCAGTTGGGGCATCATGTTAAATATGGGCTTCAGCTATTTTCGAGTCACTCCCCATATGGTTATCTTTCCTGCAGTTGTCATTGCAATCACTATGATTGCATTCCTATACATCGGTGACGGACTGCGGGATGCATTCGACCCGCATATGATGCGGTAAATTATGGAAAGTGCTTTAGAGCTCCTCAAAGAATTGACCGAGGCTTTCGGCCCGACCGGATCAGAGAGCCAGGTACGGGACATCATGCGTCGAGAATTAACCCCCCTTGCCGCCAGTATCGACCAGGATGGTATGGGAAATTTGATTGTTCACCTACCTGGAACCTCCGACAAGCCGCGCGTCCTGCTCGATGGCCACATGGACGAAGTCGGTTTTCTCGTGCGCTACATCACTGATGGTGGCTTCTTACGCTTCCATCCTCTGGGAGGGTGGTGGGACCAGGTGCTCTTGGCTCACGAGGTCATCATCCGCACCCACCTTGGCGATATACTTGGCGTGATCGGTTCGAACTCTCCGCGCTGGATGAAGGAAACCGAACGAAATAGTGTTATGAGCAAGGATTCCATGTTTATCGACGTAGGGGTCACATCGCGCCAGGAAGCTGAAGCTTTGGGGATCCGGGTCGGCGACCCGATCGTGCCTAAATCTGAGTTCACAACCATGGCCAACGGCAAGGCGCTGCTTTCAAAGGCTTTCGATGATCGAGTGGGCTGTGCACTGATCATCGACACATTCAAAGCCTTTGCCGGTCAACCCCACCCCAATGCCCTCTTCGGAGTCGGCGCAGTTCAGGAAGAGGTCGGCATGCGGGGAGCCCACACCGGTGTGCACTCGGTCAATCCGGATGTGGCTTTTGCGCTGGAAGTAGGGTTGGCTGGCGATCTTCCCGACACCCGACCCGACCAGTGTTCAGCTCGGCTGGGTGGAGGGGTTGAAATTGTCACCTATGATGCCAGCATGATCCCGAACACACCTTTACGAGATTTCGCTATTGATACCGCTCAGGAACTGGGCATACCGTATCAGGTGGATATGATCCCAGCCGGAGGCACCGATGGTAGCCCCATCCACCTCAATGCCCGCGGCGTACCTACCCTGGTGATCGGCGTGCCCACCCGCCACATCCATACCCATTACGGCATCCTCTATCGCGAAGATTATGATGCTGCGCTAAAACTACTGGTAGAGATGATCAAACGGTTGGATTCACAGACGGTGGAAAAGTTCAAGGAGTAATTTTTTTTCAGGATATTGCCCAGACACTCGAGAAACGTTTTGAAAACAGCGCGTCCAGCAATGGGCGCGCTTTATCGTTATTCACCCAACAATCCGGGAAAGCATAACGCAGCTCGTCCAGAGTCCGGTAACCAAAAACAAGCTGGAAGAAGGTAAGGCCGGGGAAACCGGCTGTGACTGAATCAAGATCTGCGGCTGATGTCAGGATTTCAACCTGCGCCAGTAAACCGTCAGTGAACTTAAGCAGCAACCCCGAGCGATAAAAACCGATTTGCAGTTCCCCGCTGTATCCCGGACGGATATTTTCAGCCAGGCGTTTTTCCAAAACAGAAGAAATTGTTCGCAAAAAAGCCGGCAAATCAGGCACGCGGATATAGAAAGCGTATGGAGGCGATTGCTTGGGAAGACGGTGCGCAAAGACCTGATAAGAAGGATGTTCTTCTCCCAGGGCAAAATAAAAACCCGGGCAAGGCTTCCCAATCTGGCTGGCATATTCCTGCCCTTTTGCCCCCAGGTAACGCATGACGCTGGGCGTGACCTCCCACCAGGATACCTCAGGAGTCAGGTAATATGCTTCCAAACCGATACCCGGTGTCCACAGGGTAAATGAGTGCGCTAAAAAGCCAACCCGGCTGCCATTGACATCCGTAATGACCATCAGTTCTTTTCGGCAAACATTGTCCGCACTTTTTCCCATCATCTCATAACGCCAAAGGTCCAAATTCCATTGGCAGCTAATCAGAGATCGCCTGCATTGGCGATCGTAAAGTTCCGCAATGAACGCCAGGTCAGTTTCTTGCGCCGGCCGGACCAAATAAGGTTCCTGTTCGCCTTTCGCCAGGATTGGCACATCTGATAAAAAGCCAACCTGGCCACCCCCCAGCGACAGAGCCATTTCATAACCGAACTGCCTGTAATAATAAGGAATACCGGTGATGACCTGAACCAGCTCGCCGCGCTCCTGGCTCCAGCGATGGACCTCGTCAAGCTGAGCCCGCACTAGGCCGCGCCGGCGATATTCAGGGAGGGTGCCTACCAGTTCGATCCTGCCTACTTTAAATGGCACACCGTCATAAGACCAGATCTGGGATATCAGGTTAAGGGAAGAGATAATTTTTTGCTGGACTGGGTCTTCAACAAGGATGAAGTCGCTGATTTTAAATGTCGGATGCTGACCAGACATCAGATCGCGCGTCCAGGAACCGACGGTGCGGCGTTCGAGTTCATTTTCACGGCCGTGGATTGCGGCATTGAAATCGACAATTTTCTCAGCGTCTTCAATTGTTGCAGCCCGTAAAATCAGGCCATCCATTAATTCACTGATTATTTCGGTCATTCGAATACTCTTTCAAGATGCAATTTGGAAAAAATGTTCTCTCATTAATGACGGAGGGTCAGCACAGGACAGAATCTATAGCTGCGAGCTTAGGTACACGGCAAAAGTTTGGATTTTTTTCTTTCCAATCTGTGGGGAGCAGCCATAACCGACAGGCTGGCCCACAGAGATGAAAGAGCTGTGGGAACCAGGGTGGGCCTGCCTGCCTATGCCTTAATCGTTTCGTTTACAAGTCGGTGAATGATGGATTTTGATCAAGGTATGCGCCGTTGGTTTCGATCACTTTCTTGTAATAATAGGCCGAATCCTTCCAGATGCGTTTTTGGGTGGCCCAATCGACATAGACCAGTCCGAAGCGGTCTTTATAACCTTCGACCCATTCGAAGTTATCCATGACCGACCAGTGGAAGTATCCATGTAGTTTGACACCGTCTAGGGCAGCCTGGCGCAGTTGGATCAGATGGCGGCGAAGGAAATCAACACGTTGGAGATCATGGACTTTCCCATCCATGTGGACCCAGTCCAGGCAGGTGTAACCATTCTCAGTAATTAAGACAGGTTTTCCGTAACGTTCGAAGTAGAAACGCGGGCCCCAATAGAGGGCTTCTGGGGTAATCGGCAAGCCGGATGCAGCCATTCCAAATCCCTGGGGCAGGTCGACGGGCTCGGGTTGACCATTCTGACCCGCGCGGATCGTTTGACCGCTGTAGATATTGCAGCCAAAGAAATCGAGCGGTTGGTTAATCGTTTCCATATCGCCTGCTTGAATCTCAGGCAAATCCCCGGCAAAAAGCGTTAACCCATCTTCAGGGTAATGGCCGAAAAAGACCGGATCCATCCACCAGGTGTTGTTCCAACTACCCTTATACGTTATCGAGAACATCGACTGGCGGGCAGCTTCAATGTCTGCGGGTGAAGCAGAAGCTGGCATGGTTACCGGACCGACAGGAGCCATGCCGACGATCGTGGGCTGTTTATTCAACGCCCGGATTGCCTGCACACCTTTGCCATGCGCCAGCAGTGTATGGTGAGCCGCCCGTAAAAACTGGGGGAAGCTGATGCGGTCGCCTGGAGCAAATTTGCCATCGAGGTGTCCCAGACCAAGGTAACAATGGGGTTCGTTAAGCGTCATCCAATGGGCCACGCGATCTCCCAAGCGCTTAACCATCAGGGAGGCAAAATCTCCAAACCAATCAGCGCTGTCGCGGTTCAGCCACCCTCCGCGTTGGTAAAGAGAAAGTGGGAAGTCCCAATGGAAAAGCGTCACATAAGGGATGATCCCGGCGGCCAGGAGCTCATCGATCAGGTGGTCGTAAAAATCTAGACCGGCTTGATTGACTTTTCCCTGGCCTTCAGGCAGAACACGGGGCCAGGCTATCGACATGCGGTAGATCTGCAGGCCCATTGCCTTCATCATAGCAACGTCTTCTTTGTAACGGTGGTAATGATCGCAAGCTACGTCACCGTTTTGATTGCTCCAATAGGTATTGGGCTTCTGGTGCAGCATTTCCCAAATCGAAAGACCGCGACCATCTTCATAAGCTGCTCCTTCTACCTGGTACGCAGACGTTGCTGCTCCCCATTTAAAATCGTCCGGAAACTGCATAGGATACCTCCAAGAGATTAAATATCACTAATTATAAAGGGTTATAGGACTCATAAGTGAGCGTTTATTAATACAAATTAATTCAAATGGCACTGTCTCGATAATCCTCTAAAATGGATTAGAAGAGTCCGCTTATCCGTGTGGGAATGCATTTAATCCCAATTTTTATGTTTATTTAAGAATTTGGTTCTGTCCTTTACTGGAGGGAATATTCATTCCTGTTTTTAAAATACCCAAAAATGAAAACATCATTAATTCTGAAAAATACTAGGAGATATAGGAGGTGGACAGTCATCTAGAATCCGCAGTTCCCCGAAGTCTGGCTTAATTCATTAATTGAGCCGGGCAAGAATTATTAATTGACTAATTTTTTTTATCGGAGTGCAAACAATGAATAGACGCAAGTTCTTAAAAACTACAATGGTCTCCGGGATGGCGTTAACCGCATTACGGTTTGCCAAGATCAACCCGGCAAAAGCAGAAGGATTGAACTATAAAGGACGACCTACTCCGGCTGACCGGGCTGCCGCAGCTCAACAGCTATTTGGCAATCGCCAGGGTGCTGGACTTAATGGAGTCGCGACCATGGATCCGGGTGGAATTCCCGATTATTTCGGCATCACCCCTAATTTTGCCAACAGCCCACTGCCGCCCATCGTCCAGATCACCGGGGACGGGGTTGGCGCAACTGCGGTTGCTTCTGTGGTTGCCGGTTCCATCGCGTCGATCGTGCTGACCAACCCCGGTTCAGGATACACGACTGCGTCGGTCGCTATCACTGCCTATGATGGCTCTGGCGCAACTGCTTCGGCAACAACTGCAGCCGCCGGAACGATTACCGGGGTATTGCTGACTGCCGGAGGCGTTGGTTATACCGCCGCGCCCACCGTCACCTTCCAGGATGTGGTTCCTGGTGGTTCGGGCGCAACCGCAACTGCTACAGTCACCAACGGCGTGGTGACTGGCATCACGTTGGGTAATGGCGGAAGCAATTACACATCCAGCGCGTCGATCGTTATTTCCGGTGGAAATGGCAACGGCGCGGCTGCTCTACCCATTCTGAACGGCCTGACCGGCATTTCTGTCATCAATGGAGGAAGCGGTTACTCGGGAATGAGGAAGTTCGTCGACGGGCTGCCCCTGGCTGGCAGCGCTGCACCGACCAACCTGGGACAGTACATGCCGATAGCCGTACCAGACACATCCACCTTCGCGGATGCAGACTATTACGAGATGGCAGAAGTCGAATACGAAGAGCAGATGCACTCTGACCTCCCCCCTACCCGATTGATGGGTTATGTTCAATTGGCTACATCCGTCGTATCCGGAAGTTATGCTCTGACTTATCCAGATGGTAGCCCAATCCTGGACAGGAACAATGCCCAGGTATATGCGGTTGATAAACCTCATTATATGGGTCCTCTAATGATCGCAGACATGAACCATCCGGTGCGCATAAAATTCACCAATTACCTTTCCACAGGCCCTAATTTCCAGCACTTCCTTCCGGTAGACCGGTCCGTGATGGGCGCGGGGGATGGCCCCGATATGATGCCTTTCTCCGATAACCGCACGATCGTCCATTTGCACGGTGGTGTGACTCCCTGGATTAGCGACGGCACCCCCAACCAATGGTTCACGCCAGCTGGCGAACCTACCACCCATCCCAGAGGGGAAGCTTACGCCAATGTGCCTGATATGTTCTTCGATTCTACAAACGGATATGCACTGACTTTTCCAGCGGATCCTCTGAACCCACCAGCGGGAGTTACCAACGATCCCGGTCCCGGTTCGATGACCTACTACTACACCAACCAGCAAAGCGCTCGTTTGATGTTTTATCACGACCATGCCTACGGCATCACCCGTCTGAACGTCTATGCCGGGTACGCAGCTGGTTACCTGGTCCAGGATCCAGCCGAACAAGGCCTGGTCACAAACGGCATCATACCCAGTAACGAGATTCCATTGGTCATCCAGGATAAAACCTTTGTTCCTGATAACAATCAATTGGCAGTCGAAGACCCTACCTGGGGTTGGGGAACGACTGCGCCAACGGCCCACAAAGGCGACTTGTGGTTCCCACATGTATACATGACCAACCAGAACCCTGGATCGTTTGACGGCACCAACCCCTGCGGTCGCTGGGATTATGCCCTGTGGTTTTGGCCCCCTTACACTGGCTTGATTAAAAACGACCAGGTGCCAAACCCATTATACGATCCGATTAATGCCCCCTGGGAAAATCAGTTCAACCCTGGCTTCCCTACGCCTTCCATGACCATGGAAGCATTTATGGATACGCCCATCCTTAACGGCACCGCCTATCCGTACCTGGTTGTCGATCCGACAGCCTACCGCTTCCGCATTCTGAATGCCTGCGACGACCGCTCGCTCAACCTGCAGGTCTACGTGGCTAAATCAAGCGCAGCCATGTGGAATCTAGATGGGCTTAATGGAGCTCCCGGTACACTGGCAGATCCATGGGCAGGCGAAGTTAATATGGTCCCGGCTGTTCCCGGCGCAGGCTTGCCGGATTACTGGCCGACCGATGGCCGTGATGGCGGCGTGCCCGACCCGCTCGCCAGCGGTCCTTCATGGTACCAGATCGGCACCGAAGGCGGCTTTTTACCCGGTGTAGCGGTCATCCCCCCCACCCCGGTTGGATACGATTACAACCGGCGCAGCATCACCGTCCTCAACGTGCTTAATAAGTGCCTCTACCTGGGCCCAGCCGAACGGGCCGATGTCATTCTCGACTTCGCGCCTTTCGCAGGCAAGACCCTCCTCCTCTACAACGATGCGCCCGCAGCCATGCCAGCTTTTGATCCTCGCCTGGATTACTACACCGGCGATCCCGACCAATCCGAAAACGGCAATATGACCGGCGGCGCGCCTACCACCCAACCCGGGTACGGACCCAACATCCGCACGATGATGCAAATTCAGGTACGGGGTATACCAGCTTCTGGTACATCGCTGAGTGGCATCACCGTCGGAAATTCTGGTGGTGGTTATACCACACCCGTCACAACCATTGGCGGAACCGGTGGGGCGACCGCTGATACCTTCGGTTCAGTCGATGTGGTTACAGTGAATACGATCGGTGCGGGATATACTTCTCCGGTTGTCACTTTTGTAGGGGACGCAAGCGGCGCAGTGGCTAACGCCTCTGGTGCGGTGGACAACATCACCCTTACTAATGGAGGAACAGGATACACAAGTCCTGTTGTAACGATAAGCGACGCAGTTGGTTCCGGAACAGGCGCAACCGCTACAGCAACAACTGACGGCGCAGGCGTGATTACTAATCTCACCCTTGGCCTGGGAGGTTCAGGTTACGTTTCTCCTGTTGTCAGCATCACGGATACTTCTCCGGGGACTGGGGCTGGAGCCCTGGCTTCGGCCACCATCAGCGTGATTGCAGTCGAAATTGCGAATGGTGGGTCAGGTTTCACTACCGCACCGGCTGTGACCATCACCGATTCTGGCGGGACCCCAACCACACCCGCATTAGCAACTGCAACCCTGAAGGTGACAACCATCACTCTCACGAATAACGGCTCTGGATACACGGTGCCGCCCGCTGTCACCATCACCGACAACGGTGGAACCGGGGCGAATGCTACTGCGACTGCCATCCTGGCATCTGCAACTGCTTTCAACCTGTCTGCCTTGGAGGCTGCCCTTCCAGGCGCTTATGCTCAGGTCCAGGCCAGGCCCATCCTGCCAAATGCAGTATATAACACGGCATTTGGCGAAAATTATCCGGTTGATAACTACATCCGCATCCAGGACACCTCGACGACACTACAAAACGGCCAGATTGGGAGTGTGCTGCTGACCTCCTCCGGCACAAATTACGCTTCTGCACCCACGATCACAATTGCAGCACCTGCCAGCGGCACACAAGCAACAGCAACAGCCACTTTTGCTGGCGCTACTGTCAATGGGATTTTGTTAAGCGCGATGGGCAGCGGATACACCACACCTCCTACCGTTGGTATCACCGGTGGTGGCACTCCTACAACCACAGCGACAGCTTCAGCTCAACTGACCGGGATTGTTGCCAGTTTCACCATCACCAATGGCGGTACCGGCTACACCTCAGCTCCAACGGTTACCATCGCGGCACCGCCGATTGGCGGCCTGCGCGCAACAGCCCTGGCCACCGTCGCGAGTGGGAGAGTGACTCAAATCACATTAGTCGCACCCAACTACGGTGGTTATGGCTATACATCCACCCCTTCAGTCTCCTTCTCAGGTGGGGGAGGTAGAAATGCAAGGGCAACCGCTGTCCTTACACACGGGGTCGGAAACATAACAATCACGAACCCTGGCGCAGGTTACACTGTAGCTCCAGGTGTAACCATCACCGGTGGAGGAGGAACGGGTGCGAACGCGACCGCAACTTACTTACCCGGCTATGTATCTGGGGTTACATTAACCGACCCTGGAACCGGCTATACCGCAGCACCTGCCGTGAGCTTCTCTGGTGGGGGCAGCCCGACCACGCCAGCGACCGCAACTGCAACCCTTCTGGTAAAGACTCTCGATCTATACCCGAAAGCCATTCAGGAACTCTTCGAATTAGATTATGGACGCATGAATGCAACCCTGGGAGTAGAAGTTCCTTTCACCAACAACAACAACCAGACGACGATCCCTTACGGGTTTGTCGATCCCCCGACCGAGCTCTTCGGCCCATCGGTGATTTCAACCCCGGTCGGATCCACCGGTGATGGCACCCAGATCTGGAAGATCACCCACAATGGCGTTGATACCCACGCCGTTCACATCCACCTGCTCAACTGGCAGTTGATCAACCGGGTAGGCTGGGATGGACAGGTCAAGCCGCCGGAACCCAACGAAATCGGGTGGAAGGAAACTATCCGCATGAACCCGCTTGAGGACTGTATCGTCGCCTTAAGACCCGGCTTGCCAGAGCTGCCGTTCCAGCTCCCCAACAGCATCCACTCGTTGGACATTTCTATGCCCGATGGGGTTACAGGAACTCAGTGGTTTAACGTCGATCCAACCGGCCAACCGGCAGCAGTCACCAACGCCAAGGTGAATTTTGGCTGGGAATACGTCTGGCACTGCCACCTGCTGAGCCATGAAGAAATGGATTTCATGCGCAGGATGGTCTTCATGGTAGCGCCCCTCAGACCAACCGGCCTGTCGGCTACATTGGTTAAGAGCAATGTAATGTTGACCTGGACGAATGATGCAGTGAACGCAACCAGTTTCACCGTTCAGAGAGCAAATGCGCAAACCGGCCCATGGACCACCCTGGCTGTCGTCCCAGGCACAATTGTCATTGGCGCTTCAGCAACTTACACAGACACTAACGCCAAGAAAAACACCACTTACTTCTACCAGGTGATCGCCAACAACCTGGTGGGCTATACCCAGACCTACGCAGCTCCGACTGTCGGATATCCGAACCAATCGGTCAATTCTTTACCATCTGACGGGGTTATGATCAATACGCACACCGGCACTGCAACACCCTTCATCTTCTCCAGCAGTTTCATGGATGGCCTTACTTCCTGGACAGCAGTCGTCGGCAATGTGGTTGTCCTTCAATCGGCAGCCATGGGACCCAGCGCGACCGCAGGGGCAGCCACCATCATCGGACCCACATTGGCGCTCGCCAATGTAATGGGTCTGAATGCTGCCGAACCGCCGTTAGTGGCCTATCTGATCGACGCCTCCCCAGATATGGAATCGTCCTACGGTGCCAGCTTCTATTTCAATCCTAATAAACCTAACCTGGTCGACGACAGCAGCGCCACAATCTTTACCGGTCTAGACCAGGCTGGACAACCTATCTTTGGTGTGCAGTACGCGGGTGACGATCCCAACACAGGTCAACTCAGCGCATGGGTCATGTTAGCTGGAGATTTAGTCCAGACCAACCCGATCACCCTCGACAGCACACCTCACCGTATTGAAGTGGTCTGGAACTCAGGTGATACCCCCAACTTCAGCCTGTACGTCGACGACAAACTCGTCGGGACAGTAGCCGGCGACTCCAATGCTTTCCTCGATACAGTCCTGCTCGGGATTTCCCGTGGTGTGGAGTCTGGATCATCTGCTCAAATGTACTTCGCAGATTTCACTTCCAACCGCCTGGGTCTCGTTTCCGGCCCCAGCACCTACCATACTTTCTTGCCAGGCATCTTCCACTAAACGGAACCCTGGACCCTTCACGAAAAACTCCCCGGAGGGATCGACCTCCGGGGAGTTTGTTATTAATTGAATACCTGATACTTGAATAAATGACGATCGCCAAGTGGGGACCCCAGGTTTTTTCCTGCCAGAGAAGAACAGGAATGAACCCATGAGTGACAATCGTCGAGTATATCGTGCCATCAGAATGGCTAAGCAACAATTGTATCCGCGAGAGCCCAAAGGGAATAAAGCTCGCATGTTGATGACGTTGGCTGTACTGGTGAGCGGGATTATGCAAGGCAAATGTTGTTAATTGCCCAATTGCCCAAATTCGCGAGTTGGTCTTTGTCAAGGATGGCAGTAAAATGGGCAAGAGTGTTTCACCCTGATGATCAGTTTGATTTATGGTCACCTGGCCGACCCGGAACGACTGAGCACACTGATGATTGCGGCTTGCCTGGCCTATTCGTAGATCGTCTATTTGGGCCTGATAGCTGTACCCAAGGATTGGGTCATAGTCATCCACCGACCGGATCGGAGTGATTAGTGTTTGTTTCGCTTGGGCTTGGCTTTGCTCGATATTTTTTGAATGAAGACCTGCCTATCCTTGTCTCTTTTAATTCTGCTCGAGGCAAAAAGTGGGCTGTAATCAAGTCAAGTATAGGACATTTTTTTATAGATATTTAATAGGGTGTATAAGGGACGTAGATAGCTCCTGTCGAATAAAATGATTTGAAGCAAAAAATCCGGCGCATCTTTATAATTCTGAGTTCTGGCGCAAAAGGAAATCGATACGCATGTTACTGAATATGTGGCCAATCTCAAAAAGAAAACTGTACCCCCAACCCATAAATAATCTGTGCTTTGCTAGGAGGATGGACTAATGCCATTCAAGGATAGATCGCGCTTGGATACTTCCCAGGTCGAGGACCGGCGTGGCCGGAGGGTGGGGACTACTATGGCCGTGGGGGGCGGAGGACTCGGCCTTGTGATCTTGCTGGTGGCGATTCTTCTGGGTGTGAATCCTGGCGATCTGGCGAATATAACTGGGCAAGACATATCGGCCACGAGTGTGAACACCAGTGAAATCAACAACCTGAATGCGGAATGCCAGACAGGAGCAGACGCGAATACCCGTCAGGATTGCCGTATCGTAGGCTATGTCAACAGCATCCAGGCTTTCTGGACCAGCGAATTTGCTAGCCAGGGCAGCGAGTACACCCTGGCCAAGACGGTGCTTTTCACGGGATCTACCCAGGGCGCTTGTGGATCCGCTACTGCTGCGTCTGGGCCGTTCTACTGTCCGGGAGATCAGATGGTCTATCTGGACCTAGCCTTCTTCGACGAACTGCAATCGCGCTTTGGCGCTCAGGGTGGCTCGTTCGCCGAGGCGTATGTGCTCGCTCACGAGTATGGGCATCACGTTCAGAACCTCGCTGGTGTGCTTGATAATACGGGTAGCACAGATGCCACAGGGCCGCAAAGCGTGTCAGTTCAGATTGAACTCCAGGCTGACTGTCTGGCCGGCGTCTGGGCGTTCCATGCCACCGAGACCGGCTACCTGACACAGTTGACGGATAAGGAGATCGCCCAAAGCTTGGATGCCGCGGCTTCTGTGGGAGACGACCGAATCCAGAGCCAGACACAAGGCTACGTTTCGCCGGAGTCGTGGACCCATGGATCATCCGATCAGCGGCAGAAAGCGCTGATGGACGGTCTTCAGACGGGAGATATGGCCTCCTGCGAGACGCCAGGATGGACACCTTAGCCTTCTGCTTTTTGCATACCTGGCCCTTGTCCGAGAAAACGTATGGCGGGAGATGGTTCAAATTCTCCCACGATCGTGTTTTTCCCCGATGGTTTCTCCACCATCGATAAAAGCCAATAATCCTGAGTCATATCAGGTCCATACCAATAGATAGCGTTTTTACACCATACAAGCAGTTTTCGTTTGAGGATCTGGTCCTCCAAGTGTATGACCAAATCTGCGTTCCGCAAGTTTGGGTTACTCAAGGGGGCTATGGACCAGTCATGGTGATCGCTATATGGGAGCGTGGATTTGTGCATCCGCTCTACCTGGTGCCCAATTTCAAATTACCGGATGAAGCTCTCTACTGGATTAAAAAACGCTTTCAAGTCTAAACCTTCTTCTCCTCCCAGAAAAGTCACGGATTCTACCTGAACCAAAGCCATCTGTCTGACTCGTTCCGCCTGAGCAATTTGATGATCGCAGCTTGCTTGGCTTACTTGTGGATTGTCTACCTGAGCTGCGTTGCCCTCAACGATGATTGGGAAAAAGTCATTCATCGCACGGACAGCTGGGAATGGAGTGAATTCCGCCACGGCTTGGCGCTGTTAGATCTCTTTATGAACGAGTTGATCCCAATCCCTATCTCCTTTAACCTATTAGAGAAAAATTGTGTCCGGTAATCAATTATTTAATAGGATGTATAATTTCAGCATGAATTCACGTGACCGCGTCATAGCTGCATTGAACCACCAGGAAACTGACCGGCTCCCGATTGACTTCTCGGGACATCGCTCTTCTTCAATCTCAGCGATCGCTTACCACAAGCTAAGGGACTACCTTGGTTTCGAACGAAAGCCTATCCGGGTCTACGATCCGATCCAACAACTGGCGATCGTGGACGAGGATATGCTGGAGCGGTTCAGGATCGATACAATCGAACTTGGACGAGGGTTTGCCGAGGACGATCAAGATTGGGCCGAGTGGATCCTTCCGGATGGCTATCCCTGCCTGATGCCAGCCTGGGCGTTACCAGTAAGAGAGAACAAACGCTGGGTGATCCTTTCGAAGAGCGGCAGAATACTCGCCCAAATGCCGGATGGCGCGCTGTACTTCGAACAAACCTATTTCCCATTCTACGATGAGCCGGCTGATCTCAACCAGATCGAAGCAGCATTCGATGAAGCCATGTGGACCGCGGTCGCTTCACCTCCAGGGCCTCTGGTAGATGGACCAGGTGGAGACGAACACCTGGTCGCAGGGGCACGTAAGCTGCGCACCAGCAGCGACCGGGCAATCATTGCCTTGTTTGGCGGCAACCTGCTTGAAATCGGGCAGTTCCTTTTCCGCAACGACCAATTTTACATGCTGCTGGCCGGCGAGCCCAGGCAGGCGCATGCCTTCCTGGAAAAGTTGACCGAAATCCATTTGAGAAAATTGGAGAAATTTCTCAGCCTGGTCGGCCCATATATCGATATCATTGCATTTGGGGATGATTTGGGGATGCAGAATGGCCCGCAGATATCCCCGCGCATGTATCGGGAATTTTTCAAACCCCGTCACCAGCGAATGTGGCAGCGAGCGAAAGCGCTGGCACATGTCAAGGTGATGCTGCATTCCTGCGGAAGCCTACGCGCCCTCCTGCCAGACCTGATCGACGCCGGTTTGGACGCGGTTAACCCGGTCCAAATTACTTGCGCGGGAATGGATGCTGGTAGTTTGAAACGCGATTTCGGGAAGGATATCACCTTCTGGGGCGGCGGCTGTGACACTCGCGATATTTTACCGCATGGCTCTCCAGCAGCGATCCAACGTCACGTGAAGGAACAAATTGGAATCCTGCGTCCTGGGGGTGGATTTGTCTTTCAGCAGGTACACAACATTCTGGCAGATGTCCCCCCTGAGAATATCGTCGCCATGTTTGATGCCATTGGAGGCGTTTGAGATACGCCATAACGGACAAACTAAAGTTTATCCTGCAGCATAGTTATACTTACCAGGTGGAAAAACAAAAACGGACAAGCTAAATCATGTCCGTTTTTAAAATCAATAATATCTAATTATTCTTTGGGGGTGGTTGTCGTTGGTTTGGTTAATTTTACTTCCGAGCTGGTCCCACTTGTTTCGGTCGAGCTTTTTTCTGGTGCAACTTTTTCACTTTCCTCAGACTTTTCATTATTTTTGTTTGCATATGAAACGCCTGATGGCGACTTATTATCGGTTGAATAAAAACCGGAACCTTTAAATACAATACCCACCGGCGAATAGACTTTTCGCAGGGCTTTCTTTCCACATTCAGGACACCAGGTCAGCGGCTGGTCGGTGAACTTCTGGTAACGGTCGAACCTCACCCCGCAACTCTCACACTGATACACATAAACAGGCATATCCTACCTCATCTCTCAAAGGTACATCTTTAACATTAGCTTCGACCATTATAGCCATCTTGAGCCTGCTTGACAAGAGACTGGACTGAATTCTAATAGTGTTCTTACAGAGTTAAAACAAATAGGAGTTGAGTAGTTGAGCACACGGGTATCAGTGGTCTGTGGTTCGAGAATCGCCAGATAAAGAACTCTCTTCGCTTGTGGTCACCACCCTATCTCTTCCACTTTGCGCCTCATTTCGGCGGTTTGAAAGTTTCCGTTATTGTAGGTGTAACCGTCAGCGAAGGAGTTATGACAGGTGTTGGCGTGCCGGTAAGAAAGGCCTGGGCTTCGCCTGCCCATCCAGTCGGCACGACATTCGTAGGCAGCCCCAGCAAGAGCTCCCAATTATGCCCGGCCGATGTCATTTGTCCCAGGGCTTGCAGATCGTTAGCCATCCAGTAATACAGATTAGCCTGTTCTGCATCAGTTTTGGCAAAAAGCCCAGCCTGTCGAAACTGATTATAGGCATCTCCATAAAATTCCTGGAACATATACGCCCGCCCCAATCCGAGGTTAGCCTCAAACGAACGGGACGACAAACCGAGGGCGTGGTTGAAATCAGCAGCGGCTTTTTTGCCATCCCCAATATCCAGGTACATGGCTCCACGTCCCAGGTAAGCCGCTAATGATGACCCATCCAGAGCTATAGCCTGGTCAAATGCTGCGCTGGCTTGCTGCCAATCCTGTGATACTGTATAGCCCTTTCCCAGCAGCACCCAGGCCGCGCTGTCGCCGGTTTCGTAAACAAGATAAAGGGCCAATGGCTGGATCGAATCAACATAACGGCCGTTGGCTTGAAGCACCTCTCCCAGCAGGCGGTAGGCCGGTAGAGAAGTAAAATCGAGCTGGTTGGCCCGGATGGCGGCAGTCAAAGCTTCCTCGACATTGCCAGCTGCCAGGTAAGCTTGAGCCTGGTAAAGCGGAATCAGGGCTGAATCAGGTAGTTTTTCAGCAGCAATCTGCAAATAGTCGAGCGCTGCGCTGTATTCGCCAGTGGCGATCGATATTCTGGCCTGCTCCAGATATACTTCACCGTAATCAGGGTCCAATTCGGCAGCTTTGTTCAAATCGGGCATAACGTCAGATTTTGGGTTGGCTGCATTCGTGGCGAGCGCCCGCCCCAGGTAAGCCGGAGCAAACGATGGCTGCAGGTCAATAGCCTGGTTGTAATATTTGAGCGCATTGGTGAAATCACCCGTAAGGCGGTAGCACTCACCGATATAGAAAGCCGCATCGACTGCATCCGGTTGGTTGGTCAGCACCTGCTTAAAGAAAGTAAGAGCTTTGACCAGGTCGCCCCGGTCGTAGGCTGTCATTGCAGCCCGGTAGGCTTCGATCTGTGGGTGAGGCGTGTTGACGAATAAGGGCGTTGGCGTATATGTCGCCTGCATCTGCATCCAAAGCGGCGTCGGGCCGACGAAAGTTGGTGTAGGAGTGCGGACAACCGGAGTAAATGTTATCAGGCTGGTAGGTGATGGACCAGCAGTTGGCGGCGTTGGGCGATAGCTGATGGCCGTTGGTGCCGGCTGGGGAGGTGTTGTCAGAGGAATGATAACGAAGACGACAACCAGTACAACCGCGATCACCAAAACACCTCCGGAAATCAACACCAGGCGTGAGGAAAGGCCTTTTGAAGAGGTGCTGTCTTCCGGAAAAACCGGCAAGGCCGCCTGCCATTTGCGGCTGATCTTGCCGGGCGGGGGCATATGGGCTGGGTCTGGCGCCATTGCGCCCAAAATAACCAGGCCGCGCCTGGCTGCTTCGTTATTCGGATCACGCTTCAAAGCCTCTTCCAAGCAGTAAACCCGCTCCCGGCTCGAATCGACTACTGAGCTCATCCAGATCCAATAGTCTACGTTTTCAGGGTTGACCTTGAGCAGTCTGGCTAATAGGTCGCGTGCCCGTCTTTTATCATCCTGGTGGATTGCCCCCATTGCTTCATTGAACATTTCTTCTTCGGCCATGACATGAGTGTAGCATAGCCTTAAATATGCGGCAAGTAATTTTGGTGGGGTATAATCCGGGAATGCATCTAACACTCCCTGCCTTGCTACTTCTGCTGGCATTGGTCTCCAGTAGTTGTTCGCCAGATACAGCTCCTCAAGCGACAAATACCCCAACACCCGGATTCGAAGGCACGCTGCGGATTTACCAGACGGAAACGTCGACGGCTACTGTCACCCCTCCCTTGCATAAATCCCCCACCCCGACGGCGACTGCTACCCCCACGCCCACCCCGGTGACTTATACCGTCAGGGCCAAGGACGATATGTTCGGAATTGCTTACGCATTTGGCATCAGCCCGCAAGCCCTGATGACTGCCAATCCAACTGTCGATCCTCGCGCCATGAGCATCGGCACCATTTTAATCATTCCGGTCACACCGTCACCCGAGAACGAAACTACCACGCCAACCATCACACCGACTCCAACGCCTTCGATTGCATTAATTGTGCGGCCTCCAGATTGTTACCCGGTGAAGGATGGCAGCTTGTGGTGTTTCATGCTGGTTAAGAACGACCATGAAAGCGGCCTGGAGAATGTCACCGGAACGGTCAGCCTGGCTGTACCCGGCCAGGATAATCCTATTAAAGCCAGTGCAACGACTTTGCTCGACCTTTTACAGGGCGGGCAATCTGCTCCCCTCGTAGCTTATTTCGCAGCACCGGCTCCGACCGGATACACAGCATCCGGCATTGTAACTTCCGGCCTTCCCCAACCCAGCGGCGACCAGCGCTATCTCACCACGGCAATCCTAGACCAACAGGTCTCCATTGCGAACGATGGCACGACCGCCAGTATCAGCGGTACGATATCATTGCCGCCTGACAGCACGACTGCCAACCAGGTGTGGATAGCTGCAACCGCGTATTCGGCAGATGGCTCGGTTGTTGGTGTGAGGAAATGGGAGGCCTCGGACCCTCTGGAGCCTGGTAGGACGATTCCGATCCATTTTGATATCTACAGCCTGGGTGCGGCTATCGATCACGTGCTACTGCAAGTGGAAGCCCGTCCATGAACAGGGTGGTTTGTTTATAGTTTACTTTTATAAAAAAGATAGCCACTAAGTCCATCATCTGTTATCATTCAGCCCGATTTAGGAGAATGATATATGCCAGAAATGACCATGCGCGAGCGCATCTTAGCTGTCGTCCACGGGCGCGAGCTCGACCAGGTTCCCTTCGTGATCTACGAAGGGATGCTGCCCACGGATGAAGTCGACCGGGTCTTGGGATCTGGCCGGATTGGCTTGATGCGCTGGTCGGAGGTGCACAAGGTCATTACGCCACACTGCCGCTTCCAGACCGATGAGTATTGGGTGGGAAAAGACCGCTGGCAGCGAATCACATTGCATACGCCCATCGGATCGGTGTATGAAGAACGCCAGTTCGAGCCGATCTTCGACAGCAGCTCGATCAGAAAGCATTTCATCCAGGAACGGCACGATTACGATGTGTTCTGGTATTACCTGCAGGATTCGTCCATCATCGCAGATTATGGCCGATATTGGCAGGACCAGGCTGAATTGGGGGAACGCGGCGTCCCTTTGGTGGCGGTCGAACGGACTCCTTATCAAAACATGTGGATAATTTGGGTCGGCCTGGATAACCTGTCATACCACCTGTCCGATTTTCCGGACTGCGTTGAAAAAACGATGGCTATGCTGGAGAACCGGGAGCGGAAGATCTTCGAGATCGTCCAGGGTTCACCCGTTGAATTCATCGATTTTCCGGATAATATTACTGCCCAGGCAATCGGGCCTGCCCGCTTCAGGCGCCACTGTACAGCTCTGTATGATGAACTGGCGGACATGCTCGGCGAAAAGGTACCGGTGTTTGTCCACATGGACGGCAACCTCAAGCCGCTGTGGCAGGCCATCTCAGAGTCCAAAGTTAAAGGCCTGGATTCATTCACACCTGCGCCTGATAACGATACCCAGGTATCCGATGCCGTCTCCTTGTGGCCTGAAATGCGCCTGTTCGTCAACTTCCCTTCATCGCTCCATCTTTGTCCTTACGACGAGGTCCGCGCCGAAGCCGAGAAAATTTTGACTGTCGCCGGGCACAACGGTCACTTGCAGATGCAAATTTCTGAAAACGTACCTTTGGACCGCTGGCAAACCAGCTTCCCGGCGATTGCCGACGCCATCCAGGCATTCGGAAAGCCATAAAACCAGGGTTAAGCTGCCCGGCATCAGGCGGATACCATTCAGAAAAACAGGTTTCTCATTATTGAGGAATTCACCATCCTCAATAAACGAGAAAATGAAATTAGAAAGAGGAATCGGCACAGCCTGGAGTTGAAAACCTTCACTGCCCGGCTTTTCTGGAAGCACAACTTCAACCTCGAGATGTAGCTGTGTAGGAGGTGTGGAAATTGTTAAAAATCTTTACCTGCGATTTGAATTGGGCATATTTCGACCTGCCCTTCGAGCATTTCTCTCCCAGCCTGCCCCAAGATTTTGCCGAAATCGACCCACTTGAATATTTCAACTGGCACCGCCATTTTGGCAATAACTGTGGGTTTTTGCAAGCCTTCACATTTTGCGGTTATGCCTTCTATCCATCCAGGCATGGGCCGGTTGCTCCCGGCTCGGGCCAGGCCTTGATGCCCAGGTTGTACGACCTGGCGGTAAAACATGGCCAACCTTTCTGCGGCTATTTTTCAGTGAACATTGACCTGATCACCAGCAATCTGCGGGACGAATGGGTGATCCCCACCAGTCGCAACCACCCTTACTCGAGCCAGGGGTTTCTCGCTCCCGAAAGCCCATGGACAGATTTGTTGTGCGATCGCATCCACGAATTCTTGACAATGTATCCTGTGGATTATTTACAGTTCGATATGTTCGATTACGGCGGGATGGGACCGGATTTTCAGGTACAGCCGGCCTGGTTCGTCAAGAAACCGTTTGCTGAAATCATCGGCCGCCCAATGCCCGAGACAGCAGCTGAGATCACCCCCGAGGAAAGCCTGCAATATAAAAGAGAGGTATTGGCCCGTCAGTTCCGGAGAATCGGCGAAACAGTCCGGCAGGCCAGCCCCAGGACAAAAATTGGGTTCAACGTCCCCTTTTTCCACGCAGCAGAACCTCTATGGGTGGACCATCCACTGCTGGCTGAAAGCGACTTTTTGGTAGCCGAATCATCGCGTGAAGAGATTATCGACTGGCTGGTCAGTGTGCGTGAACCCGGTCAAAGCATCATGACCACCATCATCGGTCACCCTGAAAAGGGGCAGACCGATCCACACCAATGGAAGAAACTGGTTGAAAAAGGCTGCGACATGTTCTTCGGGTATGCCTGGGGCACTCCTCCCGATTTTCACCCACACCGGCATTACGATGAAGATCTGGCTATCGTCCACCGGGCATTCGAAGAGATGGGCAGTTAAGCTTCATTCTAGAGATCTATCTAAAAACCAGGATAAAAACAACCTCGTTTATTTTTAAAGAAACCATGATCTGCGAACCCTTTATTGAAAACATTGAAAAACCCGTGAAAACTGTTCATCGAAACCCGATTCTAAATTTTCACTTCTCGAATAACAGGATTGCCGATGACCAATAAATATCTGAAAATCTTCGATTGCGATCTTAACTGGACTTATTTCGAGAAGCCCTTCGTGCATACACCTCCAAGCATGCCTCACGATTTTGCCTTCGTCGATCCATTGGAATATTTCAACTGGCATCGCGATTTCGGCAATAATGCCATGTTCCTGCAGGCGTATACGTTTTGCGGTTATGCCTTTTATCCTACCCACCTGGGATCCATCGCACCCGGTCCTGGACGGGATTTCCTCCCGAAAATGTATGATCTTTCACTAAAACATGGCTTGCCATTCTGCAGTTACTTTTGCATCGGAGCTGATCTGATCACCAGCAATATTCGTGACCAGTGGGTCATTCCAACCAGCCGCGACAATCCCTATACGCGGTACGGGTTCCTGGCGCCAGAAAGCCCATGGACCGATTTGCTGTGCGCGCGCATCGATGAATTCTTGACCATGTTTCCGGTCGATTATCTCCTTTTCGACTGGTTCGTTTACGGCAATCTCGACCCCTATTTCCCGGTACAGCCGGCCTGGTTTGTCAAACAGCCGTTTGCTGATATTCTTGGTCGGGAGATGCCCGGAACTGCTGCTGAAATCAGCAGTGACGAAAGCCTGCGGTATAAACGCGAAGTACTGGCCAGGCAGTTCAGACAGATCCAGAACACAGTTCGCCAGGCAAGTCCGAAGACCCAAATCGGGTTCAATGTTCCGTATTTCCATGCTGCCGAACCTTTATGGGTCAATCATCCCATGCTGGAAGGCAGCGACTTTTTGATTGCTGAATTTACCCGCGAGGAGATCATCGACTGGCTGGCAAGCATTCGCAAGCCAGACCAGCGGATCATGACCACCATCATCGGCCGGACCGAAGAAGGTGAAACGGATCCGAATACCTGGCGCAAGATGATCGAAAAGGGTTGCGATATGTTTTTCGGATATGGGTGGGCAACTCCTCCCGATTTTCGACCTCATTCCCATTATGATCAAGACCTGGCGGTTGTCCGCAAGGCCTTTATCGAGATGGGCGATTAGAAATAAAAATTTTGATAATCTGATTTGATTTTAGGAGAAAAAATGGAAACGATGAGTGGGCGCGAACGATTTATGGTAGCCATGACCAATGGAATACCCGACCGGGTACCGGTTACCCCAGATATATCCAACATGATCCCCGCCCGGCGAACCGGCCTGCCTTTTTGGGAACTCTATCATTTAATGAACCCCCGGTCTGGCAAGCCTACATCGACGCGGTGAAATATTTCGGCATCGATGGCTGGTTTATCTACGGCGACATGCAGTGGCAGTGGCCCGGCGACCGGCACGAAACGATTGAAAGCCTGGAAAAAGCTGCTGACCGGTGGATCATTCGCTATCGCTGCCGGATCGATGAAGTCAATTACCAGCGGGAAGATACCTATTTCGTTGCCGACCCACCAACATGGACTTACAAACCGGTGCAAAATATCGCCAAAGATTGGAAAGTAATTGAGAAATTATTAGCTCCCCCGGTGGGATACAATCCCTCCCTGCTGCGCCAACAAAGGGCTGCCCTGGGCGAAACAGGGGCTTTTGGCATCCACATCGGTTATCCCGGGTTCCATAACTGGTTTGCCTTCATCGGCGCGAATGGTATCGACGAACAGTCTTACGTTTATTACGACCACCACGACCTGATTGAAGAAATGCGCATCATGCAAGAGAACCAATCTCTGGCACAGATGGAAATGGCGCTGCAGGAAAAACCTGATTTTATCATCCTTGGAGGATCGGGCACGATCACCTTACAATCGCCAAAAATCGCCCGTGAGCTCAGCCTGCCGACCATCAAAAAGCTCACAACCATGGCGCGCCAGGCCGGCGTTCCAACCCTGCTGCACTCTTGTGGAAAAGAACGCATCCTGGTGAAATGGCTGGCTGAAGAGACTGATTTGAACTGCGTCAACCCATTGGAAGTTCCCCCACAAGGTGATTGCAGCCTGGCAGAGGTAAAGCAGGCCTACGGTAAGAAGCTGGCCCTGATGGGCAACCTGCATACGACGGATGTGATGCGGTATGGAACAACTCAAGATGTCAAGCGGGCCAGCCTTCAGGCGATTTTTGACGCGGGCCAGGACGGCGGTTTCATCCTGTCGACCGGCGATCAATGCGGGCGAGATACTCCTGATGAAAACATTTTCACCTTGGTTGAGACCACACGCGCGTTTGGCCAATATCCGCTCGACCTCGACCGGATCCAATCAGAGCTCGAAAGTTTAAAATAACCGTGGACTCCTTACTCCCGGATTATCCGATCACCCATGCTGGAATCCGCCGCATCCGGCATCCTGACCTGGGGGTGGAAACGAACAGTCAGACCGCCGTGCGTTACCTGCGCTTCATGCACCCGGTACTGCTCAGCCGGCTCGAACTGGCTCGCAGCGTTTATGGACGGTGGGTCCCTGATGTACCCACCCACCCAGCTCACTTGATCTTATCGACCCTGGATCCGATATCCCATCGTTGGAACACAGTCGAAGAGATCGACCTGCCGTTCGACCCAAAGACAGCCGGAGCGGGTTTGTCACAATCGATGAGCATGGCACAAATAGAAGCCCATTTCAAAACGGTTTTGAATGGTCCTCCATTCGTGATCGATCTCGATGGACTGGTAACCGATCATCTGCGGGTCGAATGCGATCGCGAGTACCCGGTGTGGCCGAGTCATGGCGAATGCAACGGTGGACCTTATAACGTCCCTTTTGGCATCCTCGACCCCCTCAAGGCGTTCGGCTCTCCGGTAGATGCAGCAGCTTCAGGTATTCCGGTCCGTCCATACCTGCCTGGTCTCTCGGTTGGAAAGCTGGAGCCCGCAGCGCCGGTAGGGATGGAATTCCGCCAGACACCTTTTGGGCTGCACTACGAAGGATTTCGATTTAGTGTCTGTTTTTCAATCCACCGTCCCATGTTAATGCACCTTGGATGGGATGTTCTTGGGGCGGGAGAGGCCCGGAACAACCGCCTCTTAACCCGCACCGGGTTTGGCATCCCCCGCCACATTGGAGGTCTCAGCGGACCACTACTGCGCACTATCAACCTTGATTACGGCAGCCAACAGTGGACGGGGGAGGTTTCTGCCCAAGGCAACCGGGTTGAATACCGGAATCTGCACTGCATCTCGGGGCTGACCATCGACGCAATCTTTACGGTTGAGTCGGACCGGATGCTGATCGAACTAACCCAATCAAGCACCTCTGCCATGCCTGCCATCGAGACCGAAGCATGGCGCCTGGCATGGGATGCGACCGCAGGTTCAACCGGAGCGGTGGTCGTGCCAGACTCTCTACCCGGCCGCAGCGGTCGGGCCCATTTCCCGGCAATCTGGGCGGGGGATGGAAACGGATGCCTATCTTTGCGGATGTTGGAAGGTGACCCGGAGCTGGAAGGGCTGCAGATCGAGAGCTACCGGAATGTGAACACAAATACCGGCGGTGTAGTAGTCGCGACAGCAACCGATCTGGCGACCTCCCTGATGATTCCGAAAGGGGCGCACAGGTCAATTTATGAGTTGGCCGTCACCAATTTTGAACCTGTGCTGGCCGCAGGCGCTCCCGAGCCAGGGGAAGGCATCCGCCGCCATTGGGCTACGACCTATTCCTGTTTCCGGCCGGAGTTCCGGGGTTTCGCCAATAATTCGGTTTCGACCAATGCCCATGTGTCTCAAGCTGCCCCGATGGACCTGGTTGCAGTAACTCGCCCGCCTGAATACGGGCCGAGCCCGGTTTCGCTGGGCCGCTACACCGTTGAAACGGCATTCCTGGGCGGGGGTGGATATGGATACTGGCGCAACCTTTACCTGGATACCGATCCGATCCTGGTTTGTGCAGCAGGAAGGCTGCACCAGGTCGAACCTGATTTGACCTGGCTGCGAAGGATCGAGCCAGGACTGCGTCAGGCAGCCGAGCGGATGTTAAACAACCTGGGTGAAAAGGGCTTAATTGTGAGCAAAATCCTCTCGGGGAATTCGGGGTCATTCCGCTGGAGTAGCAATATTATGGACGTTGTTGGTTTTGGTCATCTGGATGCCTACGTCAACGCGATCAGCTACCGGGGTTTTCGCAATGCAACAGCCTTGCTCTCTGGTCTGGGCCAGCCAGAACTAGCCAAAAAATGTCGAAAAGCAGCAGAAGGTATCAAGGCTGGCTATATGAGTGCATTTTTGAACCCTGATACAGGATGGGTGGCCGGTTGGCGTAGCCGGGATGGGAAGCTTCACGATTATGGCTTTACCTATATTAACGGGGTAGCCGCTGCATTTGGCTTGCTGCCGGATGAGATCGCCAGACAGGCATTGATGAACCTGGAACAAATCCGGAAGAACGTCGGAGCGGGTTCTGCTACCTGGGGAATCCCCTGCAACCTGCTTCCTTTCGAGGCGGCCGATCATTTACTACCCCAGATTATGTATTCAACCCAACCAACTTTCGAAACATATACGGATGGTAGTCTTTCAGGTTGGCCAGCCACTTATTATCTAAGAGCACTTTCGATCTATAGGTTAAAAGACAATGCGCAAAAGATGGCTGATGAGCTTGAAAAAGGCTACGCCGCCGGTTATTTCAACGGCGGCGTAGGTAGCGGGAGAGAGTTCAGGTCGTGGGAAGGATTGGCGAACGGTTATGAAGGCACGCTAATCGTCTGCTTCAGCCCTTTGTATGCTATCGCAATCGAAAAAGGGCTGGTTAACCCGGCAGAGCCTGAATGGTGGCCAGCTGGTGGGTGATTTACTGATTATTCTCCGATAAAGCACCTTCAATCCGGGTAATCGTGCGTTTTGCTTTAGCTACATCGACCAGGTGAAAGGTTTCTTCACCACCTTCAGGTTTGGCCACTTCGATCTCCAGGTGGCCAATTCCAAATATCTTCTGTAGAAAACCTTGTTTCATGGTGATGGTTTGAATCGTTTCCAGCGGGACCGATTTCCGGCTTACCCTCAGAACGCCTCCCATCAGGTACATGCGCCGGTTCGTAACGGTATAACTGGCCAGCAGGTGATTCAATGTAACGCTAATCAACAGGATTAACATGATCAGCAGCAAAAAGATTATCACACCAGCTACAACCAACAGGGGAATGGTATTCATGGTGGATGCAGTAAATAATATCACCAGTGCAATTGCGAAAAGAACCACAGATGAAGTACCGTATCCCAGGATAGGTGTTACCAGAGACGGCCTGATTTTGAAAAGGGTGTGCTCTTCGGCCTTTACGGTCGCCGTGGTACCGGCCTGATTGGTAACCATTTCCTCTGGCTTTGTACTTTCAGTGCTGCTCAAAGAAACCGGTTGGGATGTTGAAGTAAAAGCCGGCTGTTCTGCCTCGACTGGCTCTTCATGTGATTCTTGAGTTTGAAAAGGTGAGACCTGGGATTGGATGCTGGCTTCATCCTCCGTAGGATTTACTAACCAATCCGGCAGTTCTTCGGCCTGTCCATCCAACGGCTCGAAGAACGATGCAGGCAATTTGAAGGCATCATCTTCAGTCGCACCAGGGGATTCGAGTGCCGCATCTTGAACCTGTGAAACCGATCCGGCTGCTTCAACCTCACTTGTCTGGCCTTCACCTTCTCCCCCCTGCGTCCCAATTTCGGCCTGTGAAAACGCCGTTCCCGTGTCTTCAGAATCTTCCCATAGCGAGCTCAGATCTCCAAAGGAAATATCAGGGCCCTCCAATGTCGTCCCTGCGCCTTCCAACGAAGCGCCGGCGTCCTGAACCGCCATATCCATGCCCTGAGGAAATTCTTCGACGGCTGTAACAGCTTCGTCAGCACCTTGAATACTGTTGAATGCTTCTTGATCTTCAGCTTTGGGCTCAGGTTCCTCCATAGGAGCGATTGAAAGCGTTTCAGGCGTTGGGGGATTCTCCACTTCGCTGCTTTCCATCACGGGTTCAGCGCCACTATCAGCTTGAGGGGTCGCCTCTGGAGCTACTACCTCGGCAACCGAGGCTGCATCCTCTACACCCTGCGAGACTGATGATTCTTCTTGATCAGCCGGCTGTGGCAGAACCACTCCTTTGGTAGTCAAATATGCGACGCCCTTAGCAGCCGGCTCATTGCCAGGGTCGATTTTAAGCACCTGCTGCAAACATTCGAGCTGGTCCTCTTCGCTATCCACAGCACCTGAAAGCCATAACCAGGCCTGCATGCTGTCTGCATTCTTTTCCACTGCTGATAACAGGAATGTCCGCGCTGCAGATTTATCCCCATCTTTAAGTGCTTTTACGCCTTGGTAGATTAGATCTTCCATAGTCTGTTCCTTTATTTAATTGCTCAAGGTGGTTACAACTGATGACTATCGATAATATTATATAACCAAAGCTAATTATGCACCAATCTTTGGCAACAGGGCTCACCCAATGGACACTAAAGCGGTTTTAACCTGCAAGGGCCAGGTCGACAGCCGCTTCAGCATGGATGCGGGTGGTATCGAACAACGGTGCCGGGCTGTCGGTGCTGTTAACCAGCAGGCAAATTTCAGTACAACCCAGGATAATAGCCTCCGCTCCGGCCTGGATCAGGCCAAACATGATCTGGCGATAAGCCGCTCGCGACCCCTGGTCGATGACCCCGGCGCAAAGCTCGTCGTAGATCACGCGGTGGACCAGCTGGCGATCTTCTGGGCCGGGAATGACGACGTCCAGCCCATGAACCTTGTTGAGCCGCCCCTTGTAAAAATCCTCTTCCATGGTAAAACTCGTTCCGAGCAAGCCGACACGTTGAAAGCCAGCTGCTTTGATGCGCTGAGCGGTAGCATCTGCGATATGCAGGAATGGGATGTGGATATCAGCCTGGATTTGGTCTGCCAATTTATGCATGGTATTGGTACAAAGGACTACAAAATCAGCACCGGCCTTTTCGAGGCTGACTGCAGCCTGCGCCATCATTATGCCTGCCTCTTCCCAGCGGGCTTGAGATTGCATGGCTTCGACCTCGGCAAAATCCACCGAGACGATCACGCTTTTAGCTGAATGTAAACCGCCTAGCCTATCTCTTACCAGCTCATTGATCAGGCGGTAATATTCGCCTGACGATTCCCAACTCATCCCACCGATCAATCCAATTGTTTTCATCAGCCTGTCCTTAAAATTCCCATTCCTGGAGGTCTGCCAGCACTTTATAATCCGTCAGATCGAGCTGGAGGGGGGTAATCGAAACAAAACCACGGGTAATGTCGCCAAAATCGGTTCCCTCATCGCGCATGGCAGTCGGCGCTTCACCACCAATCCAATAATAAGGCCGGTTGCGTGGGTCCAGCCTGCGATCCAGGCGGTCGCGATAAATACGCAGCCCCTGGCGGGTAATGTGGAAACCCTTGATCTCTTCTTCAGGAAGGTAAGGCACGTTTACGTTTAGGAGTGACGTAGGGGCCAGTTTATGCTCCATAACTTTGGCAACCACACGGCGGGCTACGTTCGCCGCAGGGCCGAAATCCAGGCGACCCAGATAGTTTTCAGGCGAATCGACCGATACCGCGATCCCAGGGACCCCGGAAATTGCAGCTTCCATCGCGGCTGTCACTGTACCCGAATAGGTAACATCGTGACCGATATTCAGGTTGGGGTTAATTCCCGACACGACCACATCGATTTTTTCTGGAAACAGGCCGAGCATTGCCAATGCAACACAATCGGAAGGAGCGCCGTCGCTTGCCCAGGCCGGGGTATTATCACCTAGTAGGACTTCCTTGACCCGCAATGGACGGTCGAGCGTCTTGACGTGGCCTGAGGCAGACCAGTTGCGGTCTGGCGCAAGAACGGTAACGGTTCCGAGCAATCGCATGGCCTGGGTCAAGGCCAGCAGTCCTGGCGCCATAACGCCATCATCGTTTGTGACTAATATATGCATCCTATAGATTCAATCCTTTCCGGTTAACAATCGAGGTTGGAAGACCTCCCTTTAAAACGGTGACAACGTTTTGGGCCGCCTCACGCCGTAACTGCTCGATTGCTTCGACAGTCCAACTGGCAGTATGCGGGGTAATCAAAACATTATCAAGACCGAGGAGCGGATCATCGGGCGACGGAGGCTCCTGTTCGAGCACGTCCAGAGCTGCTCCTTTGATCACTCCCTGGCGCAAAGCCTGGTAAAGAGCGACCTGATCCACGATCGGCCCACGAGCCATATTAATTAAGTAAGCACCAGGTTTCATTTTTGCCAGCTGGTCGGCTGCGATCAAATGACGGGTCTCCTCGGTCAATGGGCAATGGATAGATACGTAATCGGAGCGCGCTAACAAGCCCTCCAAGCTTACCGGTTCGATCCCCAGAGCCTTCATGTTCGCCGGCAATTGATAAGGATCATAACCCACCACATCCAGCCCTAAAGCAATCGCTTTATGGGCAACTTCACGGCCAATCCGGCCCAGGCCGATCACGCCAATCACCTGGCCTTTGAGCCGGGTTGGCGAGCCTCCAGGCGTTCCAGCCCATTTACCGGAGCGCACATGTTGATTCTGGACGAAAAGATGGCGGTTCAGGCTGAGCAAAAATGCCATGGTGTGGCTGCTGACCTCTTCGATGCAATAATCCGGGACATTGCAAACGATGATCCCTTTTTCGGTGGCGGCTGCCAGATCAACCATATCGACCCCAATACCGTAACGCGAAATGACCTTGCAGCGAGCCAAACGTTCAACGACTGGTCGTGTAATTTGAACCCACTGGACGATCAAACCATCAGCATCCGCTACAGCTGGAAAGAGTTGATCCGGAGTGCGAGCATTAATTCTAACGAGGTCGATTTCCAGTCCGCTGGACGCTATAATCGCAGCCTCCGGGATGGAATCCGCTTCGCCGAAATCGGTGATAACCACTTTATATGCTGTCATTAGCCTGCTTTCGGTGTTTGATTAACTTTCGAATTCGACCGGGTTCTCCAGAACACCAATTCCTTCGATCTCAATCCTGACAACATCTCCAGGACGGAGCCAGCGGGGTGGATTGCGTGCAAAGCCAACCCCGGGCGGGGTGCCGGTGGCAATGATATCGCCGGGTTCAAGGGTCATCACTTGAGACATGTCGGCGATCAGGTAGGCGATAGAGAAGATCATATCTCCGGTAAACCCCTCCTGCAGTACATCACCGGCGATGATCGTTCGCAGATGCAGGTCATGAGGATTGGGAATTTCATCTGCGGTAACCAGGACCGGTCCAATTGGACAAAAAGTATCGCAGGTTTTGCCCATCATCCATTGGCTGGTCCGTTTTTGCCAATCGCGGGCACTGACATCATTCAAAATTGTATATCCACCCACGTAGTCAAGGGCTTTGTCTTCAGCAATCCTACGCCCCTTACGACCGATAACCACAGCCAGCTCACCTTCGTAATCGGGTTTCTTCACAGCTGCCGGGATGACAATCGTATCCCCAGGGCCAATGATGGCATTGTTATATTTCGAAAAGATGATCGGATAAGGAGCCTTGTCCGCGCCACTCTCATGTGCGTGTTCAAGGTAATTTTGACCGATACAAATAATCTTGCCGGGATGCATCACAGGTGGTTTAAGACTGACCAGCGAAAGGTCAACCCCTTTGGAGGGATCCGCATTTTCCAAGGCTTTACGGGCCAATCCCCCGGCTAAGGAGTCCGCCTCAAGGAATGGAATGAGTTCTCCGGGAATTCTGTTATCCAAAGCGTGTAAATCAAAGACAAAATCCTTACCATCCCAGGTCTTGATTGCTCCCAGCTTCACCTGGCCTTGAAATTCATATGTTACCAGCTTCATCTTGATCTCCTGTAAGGTGGTCGTTTTTACTGCGAAATAATAACTATCCTATTCTAATCTATGGATCTTGTCCAGTAAAATCGGCATAAGATGGTTGGACCAGGCAAGGAGTAAATTGATTCTCTATAACAAGATCAAATTGATTCGAATAATAAAATTCCGCCTAATTAATGGTCGACCTAAAGAATTGATTTATTTCATCAAAAAAACCCGAATAATGATTTCCAATTCTCTAGAAATTGACCTGGATGTATTTTTTGTCTACAATATGATTGTGGAATAAGCAAGATTGGAGACGGGAAGTAAGGCAATGAATCCTTCTAGCCCAGCACCAATGGAAGACAATATCCTGGGAACGCTGTCACGCGAGCTCAACCACGAATATGTCCGTGTCCGGCGAAGTGCAATCGACCGCGCCCGAGGGATGCTGGTATCCGCTGAATTCCCCGACCAGGTAATGGCCTTGCTAAAAACCGTTTCGGTAAGCGACTCAAATTTGAGCATTCGCGACCAGGCCCTTCAGGTTCTCGAGACCTTCAAAGACGTTTATCCTGAAAAACAAGTTACCGTCCAGAGCCTGGCAGTGCTCGACGTGCATTGTTCACTCGGTCATGCCAACCATTTTGATAAGGCAGAGATCTGCAACAACCTGGGGGAATACTGGCGACGCTCTGTCATCCGAGAAAATTTGCTGTTCCAGGAAGTGAACTTACCTTGTCAATCCTGTGGTGAGGGTATGGTTGTCGAAATTAATTGCGATGGATTTTATTAGCTTCCGTTTACTGGCTTCAAAATTCTAATGGCGCTTCCTCTTCTTGCGCTTACTCCCCGCTGGGCTGCCCTGGGCGGGTTGGCCAGCTGATACCTTGACAGCTGAGGACGATTTCCCATTTGCTTGCCCGTTCGAAGTGGGTACCCCTGTAACTGGCTGCTCGGCAGAGCGTTCTGCAACTTGCTCAACCTGAAGTTTTTCCTGCAACCTTGGGCGGTAGATGAACATCCGGCTGATAACGCCTGTACGGATATCTGAAAGCAGCTCTCCGAACATGCCACTGGCCTGGCTTTTGTACTGGACCAGCGGATCGCGCTGGGCAAAAGCTTCCAAGCCGATCGAAACGCGCAGCGCCTCTACTTTGGTCAAATAATCGACCCACAATTCTGAGATCACACTCAATAACAACTGGCGGTAAATCTCGGATTGGATGCGCTGCCCAATGGAAAAGATAACAGCTTCCTGGTCTTCCTCGTCCAACTCGGCCAGCGAGGACAAGTTTAATCTCGGCAAGATGCTCGGGTCCAACCAGGTCTTCCAGGCGGCGTTTGACCGCAGCGTCCAGATTATCGACTTTAATGATGGCGCGATCAATCCGGTTCCAATCTGAAAACCCCCACACCAACGACATTTTTTCCTGGGCTTCTTCCAGGTGAGTGAGCACGTCTGCTGTAATCCGATCAGGCGCCCGCGACTCTAACAGCCTGGCCGCCAGGTAAACATAACGTAGACGGGTGGTCAGCTGGTAACTTCGGCGATGCGTTTTAGCGTCAAATGTCAAGCGGGCACCCTGGGCTATCAGCTCTAATAACCGGATCAACTCATTGCGGTCGCTGACTGCAGCCTGCAGGCGGGACTCATCCGAGTTGATATCCCGGGCAATTTGACCCTCAAGCCCTAACAGGCGGTCTTCACGCTTTTGGAGGGCATCCTCGACCGCAGCCATTATCTTGCTGGAGGCTTCATTCCACTCCATGTTTTGAAGCTGGTTTATTTTTAGATCTAGACCATCTTCGATGCGTCTTTCAAAGGTATGAATCAAACGCATGAAGGTCAAATTCATAAGCGAAGACTGGACTTGATCCTGAATATCTTCGACCACCTGGCGGGGCTCATCCACCAACAGACGTAACTGGTCGTTCGACAGGCGCAGCGGGACGCGCACGATATTCGACAGCTCTTCAAGGATTTCTTGTGGCCGGCGAGACTTTAGCGGCTGGCCATCCTCGCTTTCCTCGTATTCATTGATGTTCTCAATATATGTGTCCAATGCATCAAATCGTTCTTGAAGCTGCAGATCTAAACTTTCTGCTGCTTTCTGGACGATTGTCTGAGCCGATCGCAGTAAATGATCGTTCTCAGCTTTCAACGCTTGATCGGCCAGATCCATTAACTTCTCACGCAAGGCGGAAACATCTTCGACCTCTCCAATCTGGTCGATTACGATGCGGAAAGGATAGGAGGGAAAGACAACCTCGGGAAAGTCCAGGGGAGGTTGGACCTCTTCCAGGTAAGCCAGAAGCTTCCAGGGCCCTTCTTCATCTTTGAGAGATTTGGGAATCCGGTGCTGCAGCTCGCTGCGGAGCATATCGGTCACATCTTCGCGTAAATCTTCCTTGCTAAATACCCGGTCGCGCTGTGAATAAATACGCTCACGCTGTGAATTGAGTACGTCGTCATATTCCAGCAGGTGCTTGCGGACATCAAAATTCGAGCCTTCCACCCGTGTCTGCGATTGTTCGACCAGGCGCCCGACCATACCACTCTCGATAGGTAAGGCTTCATCGATGTTGAGGCGCGCCAGCAAACCTTCTACCTGGGCGCCACCAAATAAGCGCATCAGGTCATCTTCCAACGAAAGATAAAAGCGGGACGACCCGGGGTCACCCTGGCGAGAAGAACGGCCTCGCAGCTGGTTGTCGATCCGGCGAGCTTCGTGGCGTTCTGAGCCGATGACGTGCAAGCCCCCCAGTTCTCGCACCCGACGCATATCGTCGATAGATTGCAGAAATGTTTTTGCTTCTTCTTCGTAGATGCCATATTCTTCAGGATCGACCGCTTGCAATGCTTTCAGGCGGGTTTCCATGGTCATTTCGTAAGGGTTTTCAGTACCGGTCTTGACCAGGATGTGATTGACGCCCGAAATTACCTCTTCGGGCAGCTCACCGCCCAGCTTAATATCGACTCCACGCCCAGCCATATTCGTGGCAATCGTTACCGATCCAAATGCCCCGGCATGCGCAATGATTTGCGATTCCTCATCGTGTTTGCGGGCATTCAAAACCTGATGAGGGACTCCGCCTTGTAAAACACTTATCAGGCGCGGCCTGTCCTCAGGATCAAGGTTAAGCAGCTTTAGAAGAGCGGGCAGATTTGATTCATCCTCCGGGTTTATGGTCGCCATCTCTATCGAGCGGGCAAACTGGCGCAGCTCCGGAGCTGTTAACGAATCGAGTGGCTTTATCAAGGGTTTAAGCTCAGGGATAGATCGTTCATCGGCTTCACGATCGTTCTTCTCCAGCCAGGCCTGGCGGATAAGCATGGTTTGAAACAGGCGGCGGATCGGTTCAGCACGTAAACGGTCAGACAGGCGTTCTGAATGCTCAACCGAAGTGGTGCCTACCAACTGCGGGCGGCCGATGACATAGTAGTACACAATTTCCCTGGTGATTGCCCTTAATTTTGCCTCCTCAGACCGGAAGACCACGTCAGGGAAATCTTTGCGCCGGAAGAAAGCCTGGTTTTTCTCGGGATCGTTTTTCCTGGCGTAAAACGAGTATTTATAACCTTGTGGATCGCGGGTTTCGACTTCGAGCATCTGGGCGTCAGCGCCCATTGCCTGGTATTCCAGGTTGGTGGGGATGGGAAGCACGTCCAATTTATATATTTTGTAGAATTCTTCAGCCTCGGTAAGGGCTGTACCGGTCATTCCTGCTAATTTCGAATACATTCGGAAGTAATTCTGAAGGGTGATCGTGGCGTAAGTCACATTTTCAGGCTCAATCTTAACGCCCTCTTTGGCCTCAACAGCTTGATGCAATCCATCCGACCAGCGCCGGCCCGGCATCAGCCGTCCGGTAAACTCATCGACGATAACTACTTTTCCGCCTTGGACCAGGTAATCTTTATTCTTTCGGAAGATGAATTGAGCCCGTAAGGCCTGTTCGAGGTAGCCCATCAGGCGGGCCTGCTCGGGTGTAATGTCTTCAGGACGTTCCGGGTCTTTAAGCGGGATATCCAAGAGCATTTCAACGTGGGCTTCGCCGATTTCGGTGAGAGAGATATTGCGTTCCTTCTCATTAATCTCAAAATCTTCCGGATCAAGCTGGCGAGCAACCTGCGCCATGCGAGTGTACCATTCGGTATCTTCGGAAGCCGGCCCAGAAATGATCAATGGCGTTCGGGCTTCATCGATCAGAATATTGTCGACCTCATCGATAATGGCATAATGATGGCCACGTTGCACCCGGTCTGCAAGGCTCATCGTCAGGTTGTCGCGCAGATAATCAAAACCAAATTCGCTGTTGGTGCCGTAAGTGAAATCGGCCTGGTAGGCTTCCCGGCGCAAAACCACCCTGAGCTGGTCTTGATCTTCACGAGGAGACTTGATTTCAGGGTCATAAAGAAAGGCATTCCGCCCATTTTCCGTATGGGTCGCCATTTGCAAGATGCCCACGTTCATCCCTAACAGTTTGTAGATCGGCCCCATCCAGCGCGCATCACGCCGGGCAAGGTAATCGTTAACGGTGACCAGATGGGTACCCTTCCCTTCCAGGGCATTTAAATACAGAGGAAGGGTTGCCATTAAGGTTTTACCTTCACCGGTACGCATCTCGGCTATCTTGCCCTGGTGCAGGGCAATTCCACCGATCATTTGTACGTCATAATGGCGCTGGCCCAGGACGCGTTTGCTGGCCTCACGTACCAAAGCGAAAGCCTCAACTAATAGATCGTCGAGAGTTTCACCATCAGCCAACCGCTGGCGAAATTCAGCAGTCTTGGCCGTAAGAGCTTCATTGCTAAGAGCTTCATATTCTTCTTCTAACGCATTGATATCATCAGCGATCACCGAGAGTCTCTCAACCTCTCGCTTGTTGGGATCTCCACCGACAATGCGAATGATTTTTTGCAGCATAATCTAACCTTTCGTGATGAGAATTATAGCATATTGGCATCTCAATCCCCCAAGTTCAAAAAACCGCAATTTTAACCAGATAAGATAGAAGGATATTCTTCGTAAATTAAATTGCATAATTATTACTTTAGAATTATCTGCTTGTATTGAAATTGGGATAAATCCAGTATAATATTAATTAGAGATTTCACAAAAAAACTGTCTTAGAAGCGGGGAATCTTGGCTGGTCTGAGTAGTCGTTTAAGCAAATCCGGTCGAATGCCGGGTGATGGAAACGAAAGGAATAAGCCATGTTCACAAAAACGACAACATCCAGACGTCGCACCTCCTCTGCGAAGGAGAGACATCATGATCTACCCCTGTGCTACTTCAGCCTGGTTGTGATTGTCGAACCAGACACCAATAAATGGGTCGACAATGAAATCATCCAGGAAGAAAAATCTAAAATTTGGGTTGACCACTGCACTAAGATTAAAAAGAACTCGATTCAGATGTTTGTTACGACCACCCTGAGCTGATCGACCCTTATATGCTCAACAAGGTGATCGGCATCATGAATCCCGGCAAGATTTCATTTCTTCCCGCGATTCTGGACGAAGACGTGGACATCTTATTTTTAAAGAACAGAAGGGGCTTCCCTGCTGACCTCGTCGCTTATACAGGATCGATCATTCAACGCTATCCCAGGCTCAGAGTTGCGATCGTAGGCGGTACGGTCGAAGATGAAATCGACCGGATCGCGGCGGAGATCAGAAAACTCGGCCCGCATCCGATAGTACTTTTGCCGTTTTGTGTGTCTAATGCGGATTTCGAATTGTAGGTTGACTGGCGGGGGGATATGGTGCCAGTGATAGTGGGGGCACGGCGTTACTGTGCCCCTCCTTGGTTCCATTAAGAAATTCCCTCTTTCCTATATTTTAAGAATTTTCCCACACCCCTCATGCTATAATGCTTTTATGTCCTTCGTCCATCTCCATGTTCATACCACATATTCACTGCTCGATGGTTTCAGCAACATAAAAAAATTGGTTAAACGTGTTAAAGAGATGGACATGCCGGCGATCGCAATAACGGATCACGGCACTATGTTCGGGGCTATAGAATTTTTCAACACAGCCACCTCTGCAGGCGTGAAGCCGATCATCGGTTTGGAGGCTTACCTTGCAGCCCGAGGGATGAAGGACCGTGATTCTCACCTGGATAAGCATTCATCCCACCTGCTGTTACTGGCCCAGAATGATATTGGCTATCGAAACCTGCTTTCGATCGCCAGTGCAGCCCAAACCGAGGGGTTTTATTATTTTCCGCGCATCGATCACGACTTTTTAGCCGCCCACTCCGAAGGATTGATCGCCACTACCGGCTGTATGGCTGCTGAAATTCCCCGCAGTATTGTTAACGAGGGAGTAGAATCGGCGCGTAAACGCCTGGATTGGTACTACGACGTATTTGGCGCCGATAATTTCTTTCTCGAGCTGCAAGAGCACGAGATCAAAGAACTGCCGGGAATTAACAAAGCGCTGATAGAGCTTGGACCGCGCTACCAGGGCCGGTTCATCGCGACCAACGACGTCCATTACATCAACCAGGAAGACGCCCGCCTGCAGGATGTGCTACTTGCTATTCAGACGGGCTCTGTTTTAAGCAACCCCAATCGGATGCGGATGAGCGATGGGACGTATTTCTTGCGGTCCCCGCAAGAAATGGAGCGCCTGTTCCACGAAGTGCCTGAAGCCCTCTCGAATACCCTCCTTATCGCCGAGCGCTGCCAGGTGGATTTACAGTCCCATGGCTACCACCTTCCTAATTTCGAGGTACCTGAAGGCCATACTCCCCAGACTTACCTGCGCGAGCTGTGTGAAGAAGGTTTCAAACGCCGTTATGGCGCAGAGGCCAACAACCCCGAACTACGAGAGCGCCTGGAATACGAGCTGGGTATCATCCACCAGATGGGTTTCGATACCTATTTCCTGATCGTATGGGACCTTTGCCGTTATGCCAGCCAGGAAAACATCTGGTACAACGTGCGCGGCTCGGGGAATGGCTCAATGGTTGCCTACTGCCTTGAAATAACCTTGATCGAGCCGATTGGACATGGCCTTATCTTTGAACGCTTCCTCAACCCGGGGCGCATCTCAATGCCCGACATCGATATGGACTTCCAGGACGACCTGCGCCCGCAGGTGATGGAATACTGCGCCCGCAAGTACGGCGACGATAAGGTCGCCCAGATCATCACCTTCGGCACCATGGGCGCTCGGGCTGCTATCCGCGACGTTGGCAGGGTGATGGATATCGCCATCCCCGAGGTGGATCGAGTCGCAAAACTCATCCCTAATATCCCTGGCAAACCGGTCAGCATTGCCGAAGCCCTGGAAGAAATTCCAGAGGTCCAGGCCGCCTACAATGACCCTGAAAAACCTTTCATCAAAGAACTGATTGATACTGCCAGCAAAATGGAAGGCACGGTCCGCAGTGCCGGCACTCACGCAGCCGGGGTGGTCATTACCGACCGCCCGGTGATCGAATATGTCCCCCTTCACCGTCCGACGAGCGGCTCTGAAATCAGCCCGATAAAGACCGTCACTCAATTCGAGATGTCAATCCTTGATTCGCTTGGCCTACTGAAAGTCGATTTCCTGGGCCTGGCAACGCTGACCATCATGTCGCGCGCCTCTGAGCTAATCAAACAGCGCCACGGTATTATCTTAAATCTGTACAACATCCCAATCGACGACCCCGATACCTTCGATTTCATCGGCCACGGCCACACGGCCGGCGTCTTCCAACTGGAAGGCTCGGGGATGACCCGCTACATCGTGCAGATGAAGCCCAAAAATCTGGCTAACGTCATTGCCATGGTCGCTCTTTTCCGGCCGGGTCCGATGGAATTCATCCCGACCTATATCAAGCGGATGCACGGTGAAGAGCAAACAACCTATCGCCATCCTTCTCTGGAGCCGATCTTGAAAGAGACGTATGGCATTACGGTTTACCAGGAACAGATTATGCGCACCGCCATGAATTTGGCCGGTTATACACCTTCTGAAGCAGATAATTTGCGTAAAGGGGTGGCCAAAAAGAAAGCGGATGTACTTGCCAAACATCGTGAAACATTTATCCATGGCGCAACCGAACGTGGCATACCAGATACTATCGCTAACCAAATTTTCGATGACTGGGAAGCATTTGCCCGCTATGGGTTCCCTAAAGGCCACGCTGCCGACTATGGCGTCATAGCTGTCCAAACAGCCTATCTCAAGACCCATTATACAGTCGAATACATGACTGCCCTGCTGTCGGCTTCAAAGAATGACAGTGACAAAGTGGCATCTTATGTAGCCGACTGCCGCGCGATGGGCATTCAGGTGCTGCCTCCAGACGTAAGCAATTCAGGATACGACTTCACGATCGAAGACCGGCCAGACAGCCCGCCTGCGATCCGGTTTGGGATGGGAGCGGTCAAAAATGTTGGCCAATCGCCGGTTGATATGATCATGGCAGCCCGCTCTGACGGTGGTGAATTCCGTGATCTGACGGATTTTGCCCACCGGATTGACCTGCGCCAGGTTGGCCGGCGGCCGCTGGAAAGCCTGGTCAGGGTTGGCGCACTCGACCGTTTTGGCCCAAGAACAGCTTTATTAGAAGCTCTCGATCGTTTGATTGCGATCAGCACCAGCCATTTCCGTGCCCTGCAAAGCGGGCAGCTTTCCCTCTTTGGCGGAACGAACATGCCATCTGACGAGATCAGGCTGTCAAAAGCAAAGAACCTGGACAAGCGGGAACAACTCAATTGGGAACGTGAGCTTCTTGGACTGTACGTTTCGGACCACCCACTTTCGCCTTACCTGAAGGTACTTAAACAAAAAACGTCACATTCTTCAAGTGAGCTTTCGGATGCTGCGAACCGGGAGAAAGTGATCGTGGCCGGAATGGTCTCCCGTTTTCGCCCTCACCTGACCAAAGATGGAAAAAACATGGGGTTTGTGACCCTTGAGGATATCGAGGGCAATATCGAACTGGTGGTCTTTCCTCGTACCTGGGAACAATATTACGGGCTGGTCCAGGTTGATAAAGTGATCAGCGCCTCTGGGCGGATAGATGCTACCGGCGCAGAACCCAAGGTTTTGGTAGATAATATGCAAGAGATCACCCTTGACGAAATCGATTCCATGCCGGATGCACCAGTCATGAAAGCGAGAGAACTCGCGACTTGAACCCCAGGCGAAGACGTTTGGCGAAGTGCAGGAAGAAAGCGTTGAAATGGTCGCCGTCGATGACGATGTGGACTTCGAACAAAGCGACGAAAACGAACAGGGCGGCTGGGAAGGCGGCAACTTTCCACCACTCCCACCGGACGATTTTGAATACACCCACCCAGCAGCCGAATTGATACCTCCCCCAGATAATTTCCCAACGCAAGAACGCCAGATCAAGACAGACGCACCCTATCTTCAGCAAGTGCCTGAGATGCGGGGAGACACTAAATTGGCAAGCAGTTCATCAACCCCACCAGCTATTGGTATGGCAGCTACCGGATGGAATACCCAGGTTGAGATTTCTATCCAGCCAGAACGAGAGATGGAACCGTTCCTTGCTCAACCCATTCCAAAGAATATTGGACTGGTCATCCCTAAAGAAAATTCACTCGAAAAGACCGGAGAACCTAAAACCCCGCGGATAGCCGTGATTACTTTGCGATCGACCGGAAATAAAGAGACCGACGTCCACCGTCTCAAGAGAGTATATGGTAAATTGGTTTCAAGCCCCGGGTTCGACCACTTCGTTTTCCAGGTCTATGAAAATGAGCGGATCTACCTGCTTGAATTTCCCAACGAGACGACCGGGCTGACATCTGAATTGATCGCCAAGCTGATTGAACAAGCTGGCGAAGGTAACCTGAGAATTGACCCATACCGGGTCCAATAACGATCAAAACCGGTATTATGATATACTTGGCTCACAATATGACTTTGAAGTATTAGGACCTATGGCACGGATCGAATTAGATTTAAACCCTGTTACACACATTACCACCGACGCGATCGGTAAACCCGGTTCACGGGTGTTCTACCTTCAGGCGACCCAAGATGAGCAGATCGTCACCTTGTTGATCGAAAAGGTTCAAATTCAGTCCCTGGCAGTTGGGGTCGAGCAATTTCTGGTGGAAATAACCCAGAAATATCCAGACCTGCCAGACGCTTCGCCTGATTATGGGGAAGAAATCATGCACATAACCCCGCCAGTCGATCCTCTTTTCAGGATTGGCGAACTAGGCTTGGGTTATGATAATGATCGCGATCTGGTGGTATTGGTAGCCCGCGAGATTACCGCAGAAGAAGCTGACCAAGAAGATATGGGGGTGGTAAGGTTATGGTGTACCCGCTCACAGGTACGTGCGCTCTGTCACTGGGGGGTGGAAGTCGTTAACCGGGGCCGACCCATCTGTCCGCAATGTGGCGAACCAATGGACCCCGAAGGACATTTTTGCCCCAAGAAGAACGGGCATAAACATTAACGCGGCACTTGCACTGATTTAAAGTACACTCGTTTCTGGAGCGTTCCACCGATTTGATATGATGAATAATAATACGCTGCTCAAGGCCTTGCAAATTGGGAGTATAAGACTGCAAGGCCAGTTTTTACGCGGCTCGAACTACACATACCTGGCAAAACTCGATTCCCAGGGTACGAAGATAAAGGTGGTCTATAAACCAACAAGGGGCGAACAGCCGCTTTGGGATTTTCCCACTGCGACCCTGGCCAAACGGGAAGTTGCAGCTTACCTGGTGAGTGAGGCTTTGGGTTGGGAGCTCGTCCCTCCCACCATCTATCGCCGGAAAGCGCCGATGGGACCAGGCTCGATTCAGCAGTATATCGAGCACGATCCGAATTACCATTATTTCAATTTTAACGAAGCCGAAAAACAACGCCTAAGGCCCACCGTGATATTCGACCTGATTGTCAATAATGCGGATCGCAAAGGCAGCCATGTGATTATCGATGACGAACGCCACATCTGGCTGATCGATCACGGGGTATGCTTCCACATCGATGAGAAACTACGCACGGTGATTTGGGATTTTGCCGGCGAGGTGATTCCACCAGACCTGCTCAGCTGCTTGCAACGATTACAGATGCAGCTCCACCCTGATTCTGAACTTTACGACCACCTATCGCTCTATCTCAGGGCGAGTGAGATCCGGGCTCTAGCCGACCGGGCTGAACACTTGCTCAGCGAGCCTGTCTTTCCCCTCCCACCTGATGACCGGCGGGTCTATCCCTGGCCACCAGTGTGAGAAAAAAACTTAGATCACGAATAGAAACCGAATTTACGAATATTACGAATGAGCTGTAAATATGGAAAAAAAGAAAGTAGTGAGTGAGAAAGTCTTATATTCTGACCTTTCGTACCAGATCTTGAACGCGCTATTTGAAGTTCACAACTATTTAGGTCCAGGTTTTTCTGAAGATATATATCAACAAGCCACAATGAATGAATTGCAAATAAGAAAATTGCCATTTGAAGCTCAAAAAATAATCTCGGTTTGTTATAAAGAACAATTTATCGGGAATTATCGGCTTGACCTCGTTATCGACAATCTGATTATTCTCGAGCTCAAAGCAGTAACCCAATTAAATGATTTTTTCAAGCAACAAGTCGTCTCTTATCTTAAAGCAACGGGGCTTCATCTTGGAATACTGGCCAATTTTGGAAGCAAACAACTCCAATCAGTTCGGATCATTAATTTATGATCTCATTCGTTCCATTCGAATATTCGAATAATTCGTGATTGAAAAAGGATAGATTATGACTCATTACAATCTTGCATTCATCGGTTTTGGAAATGTCGGCCAGGCTTTGGCGCGCCTGCTGTTAAACAAACAGACCGAACTTCAAACCAGATACAACCTGACATTTTCTGTGACCGGGGTTGCGACCGGCCGGCATGGTATCGCAGTCGATCCAGAAGGAATTGATCTGGAAAAAGCTTTAGCCCTGGCCAAGAACGGAGAATCCCTGGCAGGCCTCTCAACAAGCCAGAACCTGACTGACCCGATTGCCCTGCTCAAGCAGTGTGAGGCTCAGGTTTTGTTCGAAAACTCACCGGTGAACTACCAGACCGGCCAACCGGCTATCGATCACCTGCAAGCAGCTCTGGAACTGGGTATGCACGCCATCACCGCCAACAAAGGGCCGGTAGTGCACGCATATCGCGAGCTAACCGGTCTGGCGCAAGCTCATGGGAAACGATTCCTCTTCGAATTGACCGTAATGGATGGCGCTCCTATCTTCTCACTGGTACGCAGCGTGCTGCCAGCAGCCCAATTAATTGGCTTTCGAGGAATCCTCAATTCGTGTACCAACCTGATCCTGGGACGGATGGAAGAAGGCCAGTCCTTCGACCAGGCAGTCGCCTATGCGCAATCCATTGGGATTGCCGAAACCGACCCCAGCGGTGACGTTGATGGCTGGGATGCAGCAATCAAAGTTGCGGCTCTCTCGACCGTATTGATGAATATTCCCCTCAAGCCAGGCGAGGTTGAACGCCAGGGAATCCGAGAAATTTCTTCCGGCCAACTTGGAGAAGCGCACCAATCGGGCCGGCGTTGGAAGCTGGTGTGTTCGGCTCAAAAACAAAACGGTCACATATCCGCCAGCGTTGCCCCGGCCCTGGTGGCACCTGATTCACCCCTTTACAGCATCAACGGTACCAGTTCGTACATCCAGTTCGAGTTGGACGTACTGCCCGGTTTGGGGATTGTAGAGAATGATCCCGGCCCGGTAACGACCGCTTACGGCCTCCTGGCTGACTTCATCACCGCGGCTGCCTAAAAAATATTAGCCCCATTAAATTCGAATTAGAGCAGATAATATGAGGCTCAAGAAAAACTGATGGCTCTCCAGGGCTGGCTTGAAGGTAAAATGAAATAACATGAATGTTTTAGCGCCTTAATATCTGTCTTTACCCCTACTCTGTGTGCTGTGGTATGAATTGATTAATGATATGAAAGCTGAATTGGTACCAGTTCGAGAAGGCATCCGGATTGAAATACTCACAATCGTCTATATGATATTGGAGGCTGGATTAGCGCTCTGGGCAGCTATCGAAGCCAGAAGCGCACTGCTGGCTGCCTTTGGATTGGATTCGTTAATCGAGCTATTTTCAGCAGGGATCGTCCTATGGCGGCTGCAGATCGAAGCCAGGGGCGGTAATTCAAAACAGGTTGAAAAAGCGGAGAAGCGAGCTGCCTGGGGCACGGTGGTTGCGCTTTCATTTCTATGTCTTTACGTCCTGGTGACCTCCATCGTAGGACTCGCAACCCATTCGCCCGGAGAAGACTCGTGGTTGGGGATCGGCGTGTCCCTCGCAGCCGTTCTTTTTATGCCATTCCTGGCTTTCAGGAAAAGGGCCCTGGCGCTCCGCCTGCACAGTTTATCGTTAGCAGATGATGCGGCTGAATTGATCACCTGCGCTTATATGGCTGGGACAGTTCTTTTAGGGTTGGTTTTTAATGCCCTCTTTCATTGGTGGTGGGTAGAATACATTGCGGCATTGGGTTTCCTGGTCTGGTTAGGGAAAGAGACCTGGGAAGCATTCGAGGAGGTCATGGATTGATGTCTGAGGTTTACATTATCGCCGCAGTCAGGACGCCGTTGATAATGGATACCAGCAGCCAGGTTTCCAGACTCTCCTCAATTGACCTGAGCGCAGTTGTGTTGGGTGAATTGGTCCATCGCAGCCGCCTATCGGCCATTGAAATCAATGACGTCATCTGGTCTGGTTGCGGGTCGGATGAAACCAGCCCGGTCGCATGCATTCGCCTGGCAATGCAGCAAGCCGGTTTACCCACCCACATCCCTGCAGCTGCAGTGAACCGCCACACGTTGGCCGGGCACCAGGCCGTCCACGCGGCTGCCCAGGCCATCCTGGCGGGTGACCAGGATCTGGTTATCGCCGGAGGAGCTGATACCCTATCAACCGCTCTTCAACCGCTTGATTACCAGGGCCACTGGCTGGCAGATCCGCAACCAGCATTTCAAGCCGAGGTGATGGCTGAAAAATGGAACCTTTCGCGGGCTGTCCTGGATGATTATGTGTTAACGAGCCTGGAACACCACAGCAAAGCCCAGGAACAGGGTTTTTTGCAGGACCAGGTCATCAGGTTGGAACCTTCTGCTGGTAATTCGCTAGATAGCGACCAGCCACTCTCAAGAATTTGGTCTAAAGGGAGCCTGGCTGGCCTTCCCGGTTTGCACAAACCCGATGGTGCGGTGACCCAGGCGCATTTGAGCGTTCCTGCCTCAGGGGCAGTAGCCTTGTTACTGGCCTCACCTCGAGCTGTCGGCCGTTTGAACCTCAATCCACTGGCAATCATCACCTCAAGAGCCATATCTGCAGCAGATTTCTCGATGGGCCTGACAGGTAGCCTGCCTGCCACTGCCCAGGCAGTCAAGCGAGCCGGTCTGGCAATCAGCGATCTCGACTACATTCTGGTTGAGGAGATCTCAGCCTGCTCAGTACTGGCCTGGATCGAGCGCTTTCATATCGATCCGACTAAGGTCAACCCTCACGGAGGAGCCCTGGCGCAAGGCCGTTTACCGGCTGCAGGAGGAGCGCTGCTGATGACCCGCTTACTTTACACCCTCAGCCTGCGCGATGGTCATTATGGACTGGCAGTCTCGGTCTCAGCAGACGGAATGGGCATGGCAACCGTGATCGAGAGACTCTAAATGATTTTCCTGGGGTTAGGCACAAATCTTAGGGATCGGGAAGAAAACCTGCGCCAGGCGCGGGAAAGGCTTGAGCCTGAAATCCACCTGGCGGTTCTTCCTCTCCAATCTACGAGACTGCCCCTTGGGGATATCACGACCAGCCAGCCTTCCTCAACCAGGTATTGCAGGTCGAAACCGACCTATCCCCCCACGAATTATTGAAATATCTCAAAGGCATCGAATCTAGCATGGGCAGGGAGCCCAACTTCCGCAATGGCCCGCGCCTGATCGATCTGGATATATTGATATATAATGACCTTGAGATCAAGGAAGAAGGCTTGACGATCCCCCACCCCCATCTGACCGAACGAGAATTCGTGCTGGTGCCACTGGCGGATTTAGCCCCCAAGTTGGTGGTGGAGGGGAGGACGGTGAGAGAATGGGTAGACGACGCAGGAAAAAACGATGGTTGATATAATTAAAGCTTATCCTAATATTTCTTCATATTTGGGATGATTAACGTCATTCATCAATCAAATTATTCATTTAAATCCATCGCGGAAGAGACTTAATACATTTTTATTACGTGCCGCATCTCTATCGGATAAATCCACCTATGTCCTTGATGCTGGAGCTGGTGAAGGATTTTATAGTGGCTTGTTTAAACACGCTAAATATTTTGCTATCGATTTCGGTAAAGTTGCGAAATCGTATGGAAAACTTGCTGCCATCTGTAACCTGGAAAATATCCCATTCCAAAATGGTGTTTTTGATATGGTTTTATGCACTCAAGTATTAGAACATCTACCAGAGCCCAAATTAGTACTAATTGAACTAAATCGCACATTGAAAAAAGGTGGAAAACTTTGGTTGACGGCTCCATTTTTCTATGAGGAACACGAAAAACCATATGATTTCTTTCGTTATACACAATTCGGATTGATATATTTATTAAAATCCTCCGGCTTCATATTGCAGGAGTTAGATTGGTTAGAAGGTTTTTTTGGTAGCTTCTCGTATCAACTCCGAGTTGCATCGCATAGTATTCCAATTATGCCAGGTGCTTATGGCAATACAATAATTGGATGGATTTTAATTTTGCCAATGATGATCATGAAAATTTTCTTTTATTTAACATCTCATTTATTTGCCTGGATTGAGGTAATTCGTGATACTAAATATAAAGAAACTGGTTTTTGCAAAAACTATACAATTATCGCAATAAAAGGCTGATTGACTACAACCTGATACGAGACCCAATTCAATAAAAATCCCTGACCGCGAAAGGTCAGGGATTTTTATAATTATGAACATTAATTCTTGGGATTAGTTTGCAGGCGTAAACGGAATTCCATTATAATCTTCGGCTACAGTCAGGCCAGTGGCTGGTACATAGCTCGTGACACGAGCGATGACGACTAACTGACTGCCAGCAGGACCGCTTACTACTGCGCTGCCGCCATATGTACCATCGTTATAGTATCCAAATTCACTCCCGCCAGACACGTTATTAGGGGTCGAATTTAATTTTTGACCGTTAGCTATTGCACCTAACGTATCTGTCCCGACAACGACACCGTTCTTATCCAGGTATTTCACGGTTACCTGTCCGGCAGGAATATCCGAACCAATATTCTGAATGGCGATGAAAGTCTGCTGGCGAACACCAGTATAAAATTGAGTTGCAGACCAGCGTACGTAGGGTAAAGCCAGGTTCTCAGCCCCGCTCGACGCACCCACGAATGCAGTCGTAGCTCCGCCACCACTCACCTTGCCAATGGCAATGATATCAGCGCCAACGGATGTAATCACTGCTGATCCAAGGAAACCAGTTGGATTTCCTGCACCGCAACCGTCAAAGCTGTGTTTGGTTCCTGGAGCAATCGTATATGAATCCGTTTTGCCATTACTGTAGGTGACGGTAACGGCAGCATTGTCACCAGGTGTAGTGCTAATATTCTGGACTGCATAATAGGATATCTGCACTTTGCTGCTGTATTTGCAAAGGGCCGAAGGCATGTAGTAAGTATTGCCGCCACTAGAAACGCCTTCGAATGCGTCGGCTCCCACACCGTTGATATAGAGTTCCATAACTGTTGCAACAATTGCCCCATCTGCACTGCTCCCGGTCTGAGTTGCAGTAATCGTTGCTGATCCATTGAAACCATCCGGGATGACTGATGTAGAGATTTTTCCCATATCAAAGACTTTTGCAGCACCTGCAGGAAGATTCGAGACATTTTGTACGATGGGTGTTGCACTGGGGTTGTCAGCATTATAGAATGTCACAACGAGGTCATTGGGAACACTATCAACATTTTGAATAGATAAGATGCTGTTTTCATCGAATTTATTCTTCAGGATAGAGGCTATCAGAACTGTAGGAGAGCCTGAAGAAAACCCATTCGATAATGGCCGGTTTTTGACGGTTGTGGAATTTGGCAGTTGTACTGTCGTAGCGAGCAAGGGCTCATTAGAGCTCATCATAGCAGAACCCTGAAAGCCTTGAGATACCTGGCTAACGCTGCCGATATTAAGTGAAGTGCCTGCTCCCGCAGCTAAATCAGCCACCGCATAACTGCTACCGACCTGCAGCCCTGTAGCCTGATCAAAAAACGTGATCGTAATTTGAGCGGTTCCCGCTCCAACATTTTGATATGTAATTGATGTAGTAAAGCTGGTATTGTATGCGCCACCTGCAGCAGCTTGTGCTGAAGCAGGCATAGCCATGACAGCAACCATAATGACTAGTAATAATACTGGAAATAGTTTACGCATGTGATAGCTCCTCCTCTGATTTTTAATCTAGCTTTATTATATATACCGATTTCTTGATGGCAATAACTCTTTGGGAGTATTGTCGTATAATACTTATGGTTTTTTATGCTCTCCGCAGTGGACAAAATCAAGGATCACCAGTTAATTTCCGAATATCGGATAGTTGTACCAGGGTTAACCTATCAAATAAATGCTGAAAGACAACCTTGATTATTGATTAGGAGAATAACAGTTGAACAGAAATAAATTGATTATCATTTTTATCGGGTTGCTTCTTGTTTTTTTGATGGTCGGATGTCAATCAAATATGACCAAAACGAATGAACCGGTTGGAAGCTACCCGGCGACTAACCAGGATCCCAGCCTTAGCAATACCCTTACTATTCCGACCCCTTCATCCGGAAAGGCGACTATTTTTGGAACTGTCACCCACCAAAATAGCGGAAAGCCCTTTACGAATACAACCATCCGCCTTGCAGAAGTATATGGACAAGGAGAAAATCAGAGCTTCGTACTGGATGGTGCCCACAGTCCAGGAGGAATGACGGATGCGAATGGCAAATTCGTTATCGCAGACATACCAGCCAGAGAATATGTTATGATCGTCGGCGATTTAGCTGATTCGAATAATTATGTGATAATTCATGACGAAACAGGAAAAGCAATTATCTATAATGTTGAAGCCGAAAAAATTACCGATGTAGGTACCATTTCAATCGAATTACCATACAACTAAATAAAAAATCTACACCCAGGATTTTGCTATCACTAATTGATTGAACAGCTCCTCATATTGGGCGGCAATGCGGTCAATGGCGAAGTGTTTGCACGTCTCAAATCCTTTAAGTCGTGTTTGTTCTCTTAAGCCGACATCATTTAAAGCTAAAATAATTGTCCGCGCCAGTTCTTCTGGGTTTTGTGGAGGAACCAACCATCCGTTATAACCATTTTGGATTAATTCACTAGGTCCTGGAATGTTAGTGGCTACAACAGGCACGCCATAGTACATGCTTTCCAAAATAACTGTTGGTAAGCCTTCCCAAAGTGAAGGTAAGACAAATAAATCCAATTTAGAGAAGATTGTTGAAACGTCGTGAATCCGACCAAGGAAATGGACTTTTGACGTGATCCCCAATTCATTGACCATTGCTTCTAAGCTGGGCCGCTGCTCACCTTCACCCACAAGGTATAATTCGGCGCTCGGATTCGATTGAAGAATTAACTTCATGGATTTTAAAAGAAAGACCAGTCCTTTTTGTACGGACATCCGGCCAACCCAGCCGATCTTATATACATCCGATGGGGGCATCGAATTATTGAAACGACCATCTTCGTGAGGTATTGATTTAATCGTTATCGCATTCGGAATATTTCTGGGTCTTTTATGCAAAATCATTGCACCAGGTGTTTTAGATAAACTGACCGTGATAGCTTTCGATACGCCAATTTCAATATTGACAAACAATGGGAAAATCCAATAAGAAAATATCCATTTTCTAAATCGGAAAAAAAGGCTATTACCCCAATCCAGATCCAAGTGCGAAGTATTAACAATCGATAATCGTGGGTGTCTAACCTTTAAATATATCGCCGCAATCGTCCCGAAGTAGAAATGACTGTGGCAAATATCAAAATGGTTCTTTGAAAATCGTTTGTTTAATTTCATTATTCCGGAAATATAATCAAATAAATTCTTTTCGCTGGTCCAATCCGACGCAAAAAAATAGTCAATGTTGGCTTGTTTCAGGTTTTGCTCCCAAAACGCTTCTGATTCTGTTCTATGCCTGAAAAAAGCACATATCGAGGTTTGATATTCTTGTGGGTCTAAAGCCTTTGCCAGCTCAATACCAAAGCGTTCCGCGCCTCCATGGAACCCGCCAATATCTAATCCGCGAATGATTATTAAAGGTTTAATCTTCGGGGTAGGTTTCTTCATAATCGGCCTTGATGATTTCGGGAATTGACCCGGCCATCTCGATCAAACCAGGTATGATCGAACCTAATTGGTTTGAATATTGCTTACGCTCGTTCCATCCCATTTCAATTTTTTTCTGCAAAACATCTGCACTTTCATCGCCCAGGTCGATTACCCAAGCATCCAAGCCCAACGACTCAAGTAATCCTCGGGTTTTATATAGGTAACCTATAAAAATGGTTGGCACACCCATCGAGATTGCGAAAATACCTGAATGAAGGCGGGATGCAATGAAAAGATCCATACAACCATAACATGCCTTGAGCATTGCTGGGGGTAATGCTCTATCCACGATACTAACCTGGGTATTGTCTACTTGAAGCAAACGGCTGACAATTTCACTCGCTCTGCGGTCATCTTCAATGCTGGTTGGGCCGATTACCTGGTTAAAAAAAAATAAATGAACTTTCGTCTTTTTGATAAACCCGGTCAAAGCACGGGCTAAGTTTGAATAATATTGTGACACTTTATCCTGATCGAGGGAATAACCCATCCTGCTAATCACAGTAATACCCAAATGGTCCTGCCCTTTGACAAATCCATATTCTTTTAGCAACGAGGCAGCTCGAACACAATCCGAAGCTGGAAAGGCAAAAGCCGGGTCGGCAATAAAACGGACCTTTTCCTGTGGCAAATGGATCTGTTTCGCAAATTTCAAGGATTGATTATCCCGAAGTAGGACCAATCTTGCTTTGCTATAAAGTTGATGCAAGATGACCCTTTCCCACTTCCGTTTCAGGGGACCGATTGATTGCGGTAAAACGTAAAATGGTTTGTGAAACCAATAAGCTAATTGAACAGCTAAAGCAATCAATGGGAAGGGCCAGCCGAATCTACCGGTAGAAAGAAACTGATTGCCAGGTACTGCAGCAACCCAATTCGCTTTGAAATATGCAGATAATAACAGCCTCCATCCTTCAGGAATTGTTCGATTTGTGAGCTTTATCAGTCGGACTGCAACCAGCCATCCTAACAAAGTACCATAAATTGCCAAACTTATTTGTTTCCATATTGGTTTTTTCGCGCCGGTTCCACATAGATAATAGGGTGATCCAATGACCTCTATTTCACCTTTCAACTCTACCGGATCGAAAGGCCAGTTTGCCGAAATTATGATATGGGGAAAATTAAAAACCCTGTTGATTTGAGAAACGCTCTCCTCCAGCAGAGCTGCATCTCCTGCATTAAGCCTGGAATGAAAATTTACAAGGAGCACATTCATTATTTATCCAAACCGGTCTTTGTTTGCAATCACAGGCATTCACTCGAATATTTAAAATAACTCGATTTACTCTCCGAAAAATTTTCGTTCAGCCCGGCTAGACCAAGTTCGTAATTCAATCCTTTATTTCGCTAATAATCCTTCGTAAACATCAACTGTATCCATATAAATGTCTTTTGGATCATATCCTTTTAAACAATTACTTGCGTTTTCAACCAGGTATTTAGATAATTTATCATGACTCAACAAATCGTAAATCCTTTCTGACAATGCCTGTTTGTCACCATAATTCACCAAAAGGCCATTGGTTCCGTCCTGGATAATATCCTTGATTCCATCGACATTGGTTGCAATGACTGGCAAACCACGCGCCATCGCCTCGAGAACCACTATCCCAAAACCTTCAAATATGGATGGGATTATTTGCACTGCTGAATCATTGGCCAGGAGATTAATCTGATGATCAGGCAAATAACCATGGAAAACAACCTTGATCTTTTTTCGTTCGCAATATTCTTGCAATTTTACCCGGTCTTTTCCATCGCCAACAATGTGTAAACGAGCTTTTGGATATTTTAATGCAAGAATTTCAAAGGCCTCGATCAAGAAATCGACACCTTTTCTTTTGTCTATCCTGCCAACATAAAGAATTTCTTGCTTACCCTCAGACTTAGTGTTGGGATGATCCATGCGCTCATGAGGAATCCCATTTGGAATGACAACTAAACGGGCTTGGTCGATTCGATAACTAGCGGATAAAACTTCTTTTGTACTATTTGATACACAAATTATTTTTTCGGCATTGGCATAGCCCATTCTTTCTAAAAAGAACAAAAAATGTTTCCATTTTTGAGCTGGTAAATAATGAATTTGCTGCCAATAAGTGTGATGGCAAGTAAAAATAACTGGAACTTTAATTCGTTTCACAAAGAACAATCCACCCGGTCCAGAATGAACATGAACAATGTCCAGTTTATATTTATCGACATAGGAATCTATGGCCTGATTGAGTTTAATGGATAGAAGAAAACTCGCAAACTGTGAGTGGGATAAATTTTCAATAATTGTCTTGTGATTTCGAAGATTATTTTTACCTGGTGAGAACACGAACAAATTTATTTTGTTGTAAATTTCGTTTTGTTTATAAAACTCATATACATGTCTTCCCTGTCCCCCAATTACGGGAAAGAAATCATAAGTAAAAACGCCCACATTCATATCAGGTTCTCGGCTAGAGGTGTCAATTTCAGGTCATCCATTTTTTGCAGGTGTAAAGAAGCAACCCGGTCGGTTTCTAGTCTCTGACTACTACTTTTATACGTGAATCCAACCTTAACCATTTTAGTGCATACCAAAGGTAACCAATAAAAAGAATAACCTCACTTATTATATAAATATTAGTTACAGCCCATACTCCATAATATGGGATGAAGATGATGTTTAGAATTACATTGGTGGCTGCAGAAGCTATCTGCGGTCCCAAGCGAAATTTCTGCCATCCATTTGCCACCAATAATACGACACAACCAAATTCGATTGATTTCATGAAAAGCAGTGGACTCAATCGAACTAACAAATCGCCGGCTACATTATATGCAGGCCCAAGAATGAGCAATAGAATTGGTTTAGAAAAAGCACCCATTACAACCCAAAGGACCACCCCTAATCCAGTAAAACCTAAAAACATCTTCCGAGTGAAAAGGCTGATCTGCAGCGGAAGGCGTTCCTTCAGACGAACATAATTGGGAAGGAAAACAAAATAGGCTGCACTGGGTAGAATGAACAAGGCATTAATGATTCCTGACGCAGGTGAATATGTTCCGACAGCTTTCCGATCTCCGCTGATAATTGCTAGTAATGAGACATCCGCAGAAAGATAAACGGCAGAAAGAAAATCAGAAAACCAGTAGGGTATCGATTCTTTGAAAACAGGAATAATTGATTGAAATACATTCCAAATAAATTTAGGTTTACTGTAGATCGTAATTCCTATCAAGGAAATTAAAGTGGCAGCCCAGCGCGCCAACATATATTCTTGGGGATTGGAAAAACCCATGACCACTAATATGATCGCCAATAATAAACGCCCACCTCTTGAAAAGGATAAGAAAAACGAGGATGCTTGGAATCGATGCTGAGAGTTTAGAAAACTGATTTGCGACGTAAAAAAACCATCACTAAGTGTGTCGGCAATGCTAATCGCCAGTATGTACCTGATGTACGTTTGAGATTGGATTAATGGTAAGAGAGTGAAGAGTAAAATTCCCCAAACAATACCAAACCCGGCTTTGATGGACAAAACCGTACCAACTATACTATTCGATCGACCAGAAGCAGATGATTGCCTCAGAAGCCAGGTATCCAGGCCTAAATTGAAAATGAATGCTGTGACACTGCAAATCGCATAGGAAGCAGTATAAAGTCCAAATCCTTCTGGGGATAAGATTCGGGCCAACAATAATGCATTAACGAGCATACAAAATTGGGCAAAGCCAGAACCAAGGCCGGATATTGCGAGATTTTTCAGGATAGGTTTATTAAAGAACCCCCAGAATCGGTTTGTCATTTGGAAATATCCATTTACTTTTAATTAACCGAAGTTGTAGTTGGAATCATAGGATAGGTTTTTTGTCTTCTGGTTAAGCAGTTTTACGACGCCATGCTTTGGGAGGGAAACACTGTTTGTTGGATTGTTTTCACCAATTTATCCCATTGAAAATCCTGAGGGACAGCATCCGAATTCGGCTCTTCATCTGAACTCCGCAGAGTTATAGACAGCATTTCCTCAATTGAATTCGAAAGCTGGACTATATCAAGCGGATTAACAAGTTTAATCATATTGGCATAATTTTCGCTCAAATACGCTTCTGCAATCTGTGTACTTAAAATAATAGGCAGATGGAAACCCAACGCTATTTTTACCACTCCACTTTGGGTTCCGCCAATATATGGGGCCACAAACAAATCGGCCGCCGAAAAGTACCGGTTCACTTCTTCGTTTGGGATGTATCGGTTCTCAAAAAGTACGAGATCAGTGATACCCAGTCCAGTAATTTGCTGTTGATATATGGAAGGATCTTCCCAACATTCTCCGGCAATAATTAATTGAACTCTTTTTCCCTCTGCTTTTAACTTCCCGATGGCATTCAATAAATATTTTAAACCTTTATAAGGGCGGATGATACCAAAAAATAATACGGTAGGGGTTTTGGTATCTAAACCCAGGTTTTCTCTTGCATCACGCTTGGAAATCATATCCTTAGCAAACATATCATAAATCGGGTGAGGGGAAACCAAAACCTCTCGTCCTGGCAAAAAAGCTTCTAACCGGCTTTTTTCTTTGTCTGTCAAGACAATGTATTTAGAAGCTTGTTTTAGAGCGATCCTGGCCAGCCATTTATCCCACCAGCGTGCTTCATGCGGCATTACATTGTGAATGATGTAAACGAAGCGAAACCCCTTTTTTCGCAAACGTGCGCCAATGAAGGTGTACATTGGCGCTAGGAAAGTGACCCACCATTGCACGATCACTATTTCTGGACGATAATTGCAGATCGCATCTACCGTTTTTTGCCATGATAATGGATCCAAGGGATTCAACAAAAATTGAGCATCCACTTTCAGAGGTTCTAGGCTTGGATCTTTATCTGATTTTCCAGGGTACAACCATGATGGATAGAGCTTTTTAAATGATATTAATTGGATTTCGTTGTCATCATCCAATAATTTGGTTGCCAACATGGAGGTAAAGTGGGCAATCCCGCCACGGTACGGGTATACAGGACCAATAAGTGTAATCTTCATTTTGATGTAATCGGATATTTCGGAACAAGACTTGGCGATAAAGCTTCACATTTTAACCGGGTGGCAATCTTTTAAAAATTATAACACCCCTATTAAATCATTTTGAAATATAATATTCCTGAGGTCAATAATCCCATTCAGACAATTATGAATATATTTTTCTGCTACGCTTGGCCAACATTTAAACCAAGGGTGCTGTGGTTTTTCTAATTACGTCTCTTCGGAAGCTACTCGTATCAGCAATCTGGTTTAATAGCTGGGTGAAGTCTACCGGCTCTCAAAGGGAATGATCCACTTTTTGACCCTGGCAAGGTATTGGACGAGGAACATTTTTTCGTTTCCCTATTTAAAGCAAAACAACCCGCAAAGGTACCTTGTCATTAATTTCGCTACAATGATAGTAGATGGGTTTGCTAGATCAGACCAAACGAGTGTTCCTCAATAGCAACTTGATCGTAATCGTTACCATATAATGCTAAATGGGTTAATTAAAAGTTGAAATAACTTGTCCAGATAATTCAAAGGTCAAATCGCCGATGGTTATGACTTCAAGATGGTTCAACCCGGCGACATGCATAAACCTCCGAGACGTTTATTAACTAAGGATGAAGGCTCTGGCCTGGATCGATTAATCTGCCTGGAATCCCGAATAATCTTCTGTTACTCATGTAATTTGTTCTACTCTGCAAATCCATGATTCAAAATCCTGAAATAAAAGAGCCCTGCCATGATTAAGATGACCAGCATCACCCGAACAATCCTGTATGGCCTGATTTTCCTCCTTTTCTTCCAGCTTGTTTCCGATTTCGTTGAAAATATTTATACATTCGGCCTGCTGGGAACAGACATCCCGCCCCAAATTGTCTGCGTCCTCTTGTTCCTCTCCCCACTCGTCTTGTTATTCTTCAGGCGCGGACTGCCACGCCAGGCAGCCTGGATCCTGGCGCTAGGGGCAGCATTAGCACGCTCGATCGAGGTAGCGTCAGGATCGAGCACGAGGATGATTGCCAGCGGCCTCGGCGTTGGCTTCCTGTTGATATTATTCCCGACCTGGTTCAGCCAGGCTAGAGACGATGAAGCTGGCAATGCCTCCTTGGAAGCTGGAACCGGATTACTGGCGGCTCTGGCAGTTTCGATATTACTAAGAGTAGCAGGAGAAGGTACGGACCTCTCGCTTCTCTATCCATGGATAAGCTGGGCTCTCGCCGCTTTGCTGGTTTTCACCGTTATCGTTTATGAACGGGAAAACAGGACCATCCAACCAGATGTAAAACCCAATCAACCGTCATCCAGCTCCGGAATAACCTCAGGCCTGGGGTTCATGGCCTGTTTATCAGTCCTTTACTTTGGATTTGCCAGCCCGTTGGTGCTGGCACGCTGGTCTGGCGTCGATGACCGCCTGGTGGTTGGCTTGCTGGCGCTATCACTGACAATCGCAGCTGTGAGCCTGGCAGCAGGTTGGCCACGCCGCATTTCATGGGCAGCAATCGCAGGCTGGAACGGACTATTCCTGGCAAGCGGTACGATCGCTATCCTGGTCAATCAGGTTTCCTTTGCGGCTGAAAGCAGCGCTTACCCCATTGGCCAACCAGCCCTCGTCCTGGTGCAGCAAATCCCGCTGCTGGTGATGATTTTGCTCAGCCCTATCGTGGCTGTGAATCTATCGTTGTTCAGCCGCAAACTTTCGATCCACAAGTCCAGCCCACGGCGCCTTGCTGCTGGCTTTTTATTGGGAGCATTCTTCCTGATGCTCATTGTCTTCATGCAGGTTTTTACGACCGTCTACGATTACATCCCGGTCGCCGGGCCATGGTTCAGGGATCGGTTCTGGCTGGTCTTTTTACTCGCAGGGTTGGGAATGGTGCTGCCTATCCTGGCAACCCGAAAAGGGATTACCCTGGACCAGCTTCCGCTCCACAGGGTATTCTCACCGATCGTCATCATCCTTGTATTACTGACCTTGGGACTGGATTTGGCCAGCCAACCTGAGGTTACGACGCCGGTCGGAAGCAAAAACCTGCGGGTAGCAACTTACAATATCCAGCAGGGTTATTCTGCCGACGGCCAGCGTAATTACCAGGGACAGCTCGAGGTCCTTCGCAGCCTGGATGCAGATGTGATCGGATTGGAGGAATCAGACACGGCGCGTTTCTCCGGTGGAAACGGCGATGTTGTAAGGACAATTGCCAATGGATTAAATATGTATAGTTACTACGGCCCGCGTACGGTTACGGGCACCTTCGGGATTGCCCTACTTTCTCGCTACCCTCTTGAATCCCCGCATACTTTCTTTATGTACAGCAGCGGCGAACAGACGGCCGCGATTGAAGCCCAAATAACTGTTAATAACCACAAATACACCATTCTGGTCACCCACCTGGGCAACGGCGGTCCAATGATCCAGCAGCAGCAGGTTCTGGCTGATCTTGCAGGAAAAGACAACGTGATTGCCATGGGTGATTTCAATTTCAGACCTTCTTCAGCTCAATACGAGCTGACCCTGCAGACCCTCGAGGATGCCTGGGCGCAGGTTGGATCTCCTCTTCCTAAAAGCCTGGATGCTGCCGATCTGATCGACCATTTCTTCGTCTCAAACGGAATGGCGGTTCAATCCGTAAAATACGTGGATTCACCGGCATCCGACCACCCGGCAGTGGTCATGGAAATCACTCCATAATCTACAGCTTTTTCCAGTTGATTAATTTGCTAAATTAGCCTCACGGCAGACAATCCAATGGTTATCAGTGCCGGAGAAGAGGTCAGGTATAGCCCCTAGCCGTCCATGGTGATATCATTAATCCAACCATCTATCGCGCGTTCATCCATGAGACCGGGCGATAGAGAAAGCCAGGTGAATCATGACGCTCATCAAAGTATTTCAAAGCAGCTTGTTGAAGGTCAGAATCTATGATACGAGGCAATCGCTAGCAGATGAAGCAGCCCGAGAGACGGCAGCTATAATCAAACGGTTGGGGCGACGGAAAGGGGTGGTGAATATCGTCTTCGCAGCCGCACCGTCCCAAAATGAATTCCTGGAGGCATTGGCCAAAGATGAGCTTATCCCCTGGGAAATGGTCAATGCCTTCCACATGGATGAGTACCTCGGACTCGAGGCCGGTGCGCCGCAGTCCTTCAAAACTTACCTGAATGACCATATCTTTGGTAAGGTCGACTTTAAATCCGTCAACTATATCGCCGGCCAAACCGCTGACCCTGAAACGGAATGCCAGCGTTATGGACAGCTCTTGCAAGCTTATCCTACGGATATCGTCTGCATGGGCATCGGTGAAAATGGCCATATTGCTTTTAACGATCCTGCAGTGGCTGATTTTCACGATCCGCAACCGGTCAAGGTTGTCGAACTGGATGACCGCTGCCGGATGCAGCAGGTCCACGATGGCTGTTTCCCGGAATTCGACCAGGTACCTGAAAAGGCCATCACCCTGACGATCCCAGCATTAATGTCAGCAAGATTTGTTTTTTGCAGCGTACCTGGCCCAACCAAGGCGGAAGCCGTTAATACAGCATTGAATGGGGAAATCACCGAAACATGCCCGGCTTCAATCCTAAAGACCCACCCGAATGCTACCCTTTACCTTGACCGGCAGAGTGGGCAAAAGGTGTTATGAGGCGTGGAAAACGCGATGGACAGGTATAAACTGTACAACGGCCGGATAATCACTCCATCAGGAGTTGTGGCGGGAGGATGCGTGCTGGTTGAAGGGGAGCATATCTGCCATGTTAGCAGCCAGGATATCGCCGCTGAAGACTACGCGCCCATCGACGTGAAAGGCAGCTTCATTTCTCCAGGTTTTATCGATATTCACACCCACGGGGGAGGCGGGTTTGATTTTATGGACGGCACTTCCGAAGCATTTACCGGCGCGGCTGAAACCCATGCCCGTTTTGGTACGACCGCTTTACTCCCCACCACGCTAACCAGCACCTTGCAGGATCTGCACAAGACTTTCACTGCTTTCGAAAAAGCCCAGGCCAACAATCTAAAAGGCGCCCAGTTGTTAGGTCTGCACCTGGAAGGCCCGTATATTGCCATGGAGCAAAAAGGTGCCCAGGATCCCAGGTACATCCACAATCCAGATCCAAAAGAATATCGGCATGTGGTCGAGGAGTCGGCGCACATTTTGCGTTGGACGGCAGCCCCAGAGCTAGATGGTGCCCTGGAATTTGGCCAGTATTTGAAATCCAAGGGCATCTTAGCATCGATCGGGCACAGTAACGCTACCTATGAACAGGTGCTAAAAGCCTTCGAGCACGGGTTTACCCACATTACCCACCTCTATTCCGCCATGTCGGGTGTGATGCGGGTCAACGCCTATCGTTACGCGGGAGTGATCGAGAGCGCTTATTTGATAGATGACCTGACGGTTGAGATCATTGCCGACGGTGTGCACCTGCCCGCCAGTCTTCTGCAACTGGTATACAAAATCAAGGGGCCAACCAAGACCGCCCTGGTGACCGACTCGATGCGTGCAGCCGGAATGCCAGAGGGTGAAAGCATATTAGGCAGCCTGTCGGATGGCCAAAAAGTGATCGTCGAGGACGGGGTTGCCAAGCTGAGAGATCGTTCGGCTTTCGCCGGGAGCGTCGCAACGGCTGACCGGTTGGTAAGAACCTTGGTGAAGCTAGCCGGTATCCCAATCGAAGATGCTGTCAGAATGATAACTTTGACACCAGCCGAAATCCTGGGTGTCGGAAGCAAAGGCATCCTTGCACCCGGAAAAGATGCCGACCTGGTCGTCTTCGATGACGATATTCAGGTTAAGTTGACTATGGTCGCTGGCAGTCTGGTCTACCGGAAAGAAATATAACGAAAGACCGGAAACATTAAAATTAAACCTGTTAAAATCAGCGATCTACGCGGCTGAAATTTGAAAAACCGATCGTTCCACTCGAACCACATTTCTCGTTTCTCGCACCCTAGGAGCTTATTATGGCTAATCAACAGAAACAGGTCACGGCAATCATCATCGGCGCTGGCAGCCGCGGCATGACCTACGCCCAATTTTCCAATGAATTTCCGCAGCGCCTGCAGATCACTGGCGTCGCCGAGCCGCTCCAATGGAACCGGGAGACGATGATGAAAACCTACCGCATCCCGGCGGAAAATGTGGCGACAGACTGGCGCGAGCTGGCTGCCAGACCTCGCCTGGCGGATGCGGCGATTATCTGCACCCAGGACGCCATGCATGCTGAACCGGCGATTGCTTTCGCCGCGAAAGGATACGCCATATTGCTCGAAAAACCGATGGCTCCCACCGAGGAAGACTGTGTGCGGATCATCAAGTCAGTCAAAGAAAATAAGATCATCTTTGCCGTCGGGCATGTGATGCGCTATACCCACTATACCCAGACTCTCAAAGCCATGCTGGATTCAGGCATCATAGGTGAAATCGTGAGCATCCAGCACATGGAACCGGTGGGTTACTGGCACCAGGCTCATTCTTTCGTGCGCGGCAACTGGCGCAATAAAAAACTATCTTCATTCATGCTGCTGGCAAAATCTTGTCACGATCTGGATTGGATCCGCTACATGATCAACCAACCCTGCCACTCCCTGACCTCCTTCGGAGCCCTGACCCATTTCAAACGCTCCGAAAAACCGGCAGAAGCCAGGGACGCTACCCGCTGCCTGCAGTGCGATTACGAACCTGCCTGCCCCTATTCAGCCAGGAAGATCTACCTGGGACGGCTTTTATCGGGGGAAACAGATTGGCCCGTTAACGTGCTGACGTCTGAGCCAACCCTCGAAACAGTGACTGCCGCACTCGAAAATGGTCCTTACGGCCGCTGTGTTTATGAATGCGACAACGACGTCGTCGATCACCAGGTCGTCAACATGGTTTTCAATAATGACGCCACGGCAACGTTCACCATGACAGCTTTCACCAAAGCCACCCACCGCCGGACTCGCATCTTCGGAACCCACGGTGAGGTCTATGGCGATGGGCAAAAGATCGAAGTCTTTGATTTTCTAACTGACCAGACCCAGGTCATCGACACTGAAACCACCTCAGTAGACGCTGGAGGTCATGGACTTCCCCTTGGTGGGCATGGCGGGGGAGATTATGGACTTATGGATCACTTTGTCGCCGCAGTAGCTCAAAACGATCCATCTCTGATTCTATCCGGGCCAGACGAATCCCTAGAAACCCACAGGATGGTCTTTGCTGCCGAACAGGCCCGTTTAAATAATGCCGTTATAGATTTGTAGACCGCCAGGCTACTGCGTGCACTGCTTCATCCAGGCTACCAACTCCCCGGCTTTCTCTGGAGTCTCTGCTTCGGCAAAAATCCGCAATACCGGTTCAGTGCCAGAGAAACGCAGCAGCACCCAGCTCCCCCCTTCGAAATAGAGCTTGGTGCCATCATCCTCGCGAGATTTACAAACAGGATAAGGTGCCCGATTGCTTTTGATCAAGCTGTTAACCCGGCGAGGTACCTCGATGCGCATATCAGCTGATGCCGGCAGGTTATCCTCTACGGTGAACATACGCCCTGTCAAACCCCAAACCTGGTCCAACAGCTCCGAGACGTGTTTTCCTGTGTTTGCTAACATTTCGATGATCAAAGCGCAGGCAAATATGCCATCCTTGCCTAAAATATGACCGCGGATGGTCAATCCTCCACTGGACTCCCCACCCAACAAGGCGTGCTGAGCCTGCATGGCAGAAGCAACCCATTTGAAACCAACCGGGGTCTCTGTGCAGCTTTCACCAAAAGACGCCGCCAGCCGGTCAAGCAGGTGGGTGGTCGCCAGGTTGCGGACCACACCACCCTTCAACCCCTTGACTTCGTGGAGGTACCAATACAGCAGCAGAAGCAGGTCGTTGGTTGAAACGTAATTGCCCAACTCGTCGATGACCGCTATCCGGTCGGCGTCGCCATCGGTCGCCAACCCCAGGTCGTAATGCTCGTCGCGGACATAAGCCCGCAATAAGCGCAGAGCTTCCATGTCAGGTGCCGGGGAGCGACCGCCAAAAAGCGGATTGCGCCGCTCGTGAATGAAGGTTACGCGGCAGCGGGCTTCGTTGAGAATAATTCCCAGGGTGAGGTGCCCAACTCCGTACATCGGGTCTACAATGACCTTCAAGCCAGCCCTGCGGATAACCGCCAGATCGACCAGAGATTCGACCTGGTCGACGTAAGCATTGGTGAAATCACGTCGCTGGATGATGCCGGCCTCTAAGCCTACATCCAATGGAATTTTTACCACCTCATCGAGGCTGATTTAATTGGTCTCAATTTCAATCCGGCTGGTTTCGTCATCCATCAGCAAGGCACCATCCCCATGGAAAACCTTCAATCCATTCCATTCCGGAGGGTTATGGCTGGCGGTGAATGCCAGTCCGTAGGCGGCATCAATCGTTTCAGTGGCGAATTCGATCAAGGGGGTAGGTCCATCCTCTTTGAGCAATGTCGTCTGGATGTTATTACCGGCAAAGACCTCAGCAGCCGCTTCGGCAGCGTAATCAGATAAGAAACGGCGGTCGTAACCAACCAACACCCCCTTCTTTTCCAATCCTTTGCGGATAACATCGTTTGCCAGGGACTGGCACAGGCGGCGGACATTGTGCAGGGTAAAGCCATCCCCGATGACAGCTCTCCAACCTCCGGTGCCGAAGCGAATGTTATTCCTTTCTTCTTCCCGGCGGGGCTTGAAGAAGCGCCGTTGCAGGATCAACTCAGCCCGCTCGAGGTCGGCCCGGGTGTTAATCCCCTGAATTTCATCCTGGTCATAGATCTGGAAACTATCAATCTGTAATCCGCGCTGGATCAATTGATGGACAGCATCGGTGAATTTGACCACCTGGCCGGTTGGCGGTTTAAGCGATGCCAGAGCCGGCCAGATATCGGAGGTGGAAACGACATAAGCGCCTACATTGATCTCCCGGATTTCTTTGACCTTATCGGAAGCCTGAAATTCTTCGATAATATCGACGATGCGGCCTTGCTCGTCACGGATAACCCGACCGTAAGGATAATATTGTGCAGCCTGGGCCGTGAGTAAGGTCAATTGAGCATGACGCAGTCTATGGCGGTTGATCAACCCCCTGATCGAAGCGGATTTGAAAAGTGGAGTATCGCCATACAGGATTAACAAGTCACCCTCGTAATCTTTGATCCAGGGTTGGAGCACCATGACTGCATCTCCGGTTCCAAGCGGCGATTCCTGGACGACGTAGTTATATTCTAGCCCTAGATGGGCGCGGACAGCTTCTTGATGGTAGCCTACGATAACGTAAATATCGGCGGGGGAAACCAACTGGCAGACATTTTCCATCACGTAGTCAAGGATCTTCTTGCCGGCAAGGTCTTGTAATATGACCGGTTGGTTATCAGCAGTGATCGATTGGTTACCGGCGGCAAGGATGACCGCCTTGAGAAAATTTGCATTTTCCATTGAGACCTCAACAATATTTCTTAATTGAAAGACGCATCTGGTTAAACTTTTTTTCCATGTCAGCCAGCAATGCAATCTGGGTCCGAGCTCGGTCCAGGTTATGCCCGGGCCGGCGGGTCTTATAATAACGGTCGCCATTCAAATAATCTGCCAGGAAGCGGATAGCTTGTTCGAGGGTGATCAGGCGGGCAGAAAATGCAAGCAAATCCATTTCTGCTGGGATCAGGAAGCTGCGAGCAGCATCCAGGTAACCACGAGCCAGGGTTTCGTAAGATTCGAGCGACAGGCCGGCGCGGGTTAAATCAGGATCGTCTTCAAGCGTCAGTGAGGCAGCGCTGCGAACCAGATCGCCAAAGTCAAAAACAGCCACGCCGGGCATAACAGTATCCAAATCGAGGACGCAAATGGCCGCGCCTGTCTGGTCATCGATCAAGACGTTATTGAGCTTTGAGTTGTTATGGGTCACCCTGCGGGGGAGCTGGCCACCCGCCAGAAGATCAGCCAAAAGCCTGGTGTCAGCTTCCCGTTCTTCGATGAAGCGAATCTCCTGACTTACCGATTGGGCGCGGTTTATAGGATCGCGATTGAGGGAATCGATAAATACTTCAAACCGCCTGGGCGTATCGTGAAAGCCAGGAATGGTTTCGACGAGCTGCTCAACCGGAAAATCGGATAGCTGCTGCTGGAACTGCCCGAAAGCCAGGGCTGCCTGATAAATTTGCGCCTGAGATTGCGAAGTTTCGTACGTCCGGGCATTTTCGATAAAGAGGAATGCGCGCCAGTATTCACCCTGTGCATCACGATAGAAGATATTTTGATCCGTGGTCTCTACCAGGTTTAAAGTTTCGCGAGCAGGGTTGCCACCGGTGGCAGCAATTTTAGTACAGAGGTGACGAGTGACCATTTCGATATTCTGCATCAGGCCAGGTGGGTCTTTAAATACCGACCGGTTAATTCTCTGCAAGATATAGCGCCGATCTGGACCAGGCACTTTTCTGTAAGTCACCACGTAAGTATCGTTGATATGGCCGACCTCGACCGGCGCGGCCTGGACGAAATCCCCTCGAAACGAAAAATAACTGGCAATCGCGCGTATATCCATTTGCTCAATTTTAACATGGGCTGCCAACGGAAACCGATGTCTGGAGGGTTTTATCATTCCATTCTGCGGTATAGTTAATATCATTTTTAGCTCTTGATATCTACCAGGAAAAATACCAGGCATGACGAATTCGAAACAGCGTGTTTCTGCAGCTTTACGCCGGCAAGCAGTTGATCGGGTACCGGTCTTCATGTGGTTTCACCCCACCACGACTGAAAGACTCAGCCATTTGCTGGAAATTCCTCAAGCATTCCTCGGCGAAGCGATGGGCAACGATATTCGCCAGACATGGGTTAATAATAACTATGCCATGGAAGGCATTACCCACGCCGAAGACGGAGAATGGCATCGCGATTATTGGGGGATCAAATGGGTAAAACAGTATTTTTACAACCAAATCGACTATTTTCCCCTGGCAAATGCCAGTTCTGAAGAAATGCTGCAGTACGAGTTCCCTTATAACCACGTTGAAGATCTCATGCAAAATATGCTTCCCGTAGCCGCCGAAGCCGGTGATTATTTTGTCGGCTGCGACGTTTCTCCCTGCGCCTTCGAGATGTACTGGCGCTTGCGAGGCATGGAAAACACCATGCTGGACATTGCCACCGAACCCGACCTGGCTCACCAGATGCTCGCCCGCTGTGCAGATTTTTCGATTGCACTTGCTAAAGACGCCATCCGGCGATTCCCTCTTGATTGGCTGTGGACCGGCGACGACGTGGCTTCGCAGCAGGCAATGATGGTGAGCCCCCGTAGCTGGCGGGCGCTGATCAAACCTGAGCTCAAACGGGTTTTCGCGGTGGGAAAGGCGCATCAACTCTGGGTAGCCTACCACTGCTGCGGCGCACTGCTGCCGATCATCCCTGATTTGATTGAAATTGGTATGGACGTGCTGAACCCGGTCCAGGGAAACTGTCCTGGAATGGACCCGTTCGAATTAAAGAAAGCGTTCGGCTCGCAGATCACTTTCATGGGCGGCCTGGATACCCAGGAACTGCTCCCCCATGGCACACCTCGGCAGGTACAGCGAGAGACAGCCCGCCTGATCGAAGGTATGACGGTCGACGGAGGCGGTTACATCCTGGCTGCTTCCCATACGATCCCGCCGGAGACTCCGGACGAAAATATTTTCGCCATGTATTTAGCCGCAGGCATCACCCGCCAGGAGATTTTCGACCGGGCTGCCACGATCCGCAGCAGGCAAGGACAGCGATGACAGATCCAATGACCCAACGCCAGAGGGCGGCTGCTGCCATGCATGGCCAACCGGTTGACCGCCTGCCATGCGTCCCCTTGATCGATACATCCTATTCGGCGGCAATCCTGGGCGCGCCGGTCTCGGCCTGTTTCCTCGACCCGCAGCTCCATGCCGATTCACTCGTCGCCTGCCTCGACCGGCACACCCTGATCGACGGCTTGACTGAAAACTTCACTCTGGCGGAAGAAGCCATCCTCAGCCGGGAGAAAACCAGCAGCGGCTGGCGGGTGAAATCAACCGGCGGAATGACCTGGACTATCCCCGACAACGATATCGGTAGCGTTTCAGCCTGCGACATCACCTCCTTTGACGATCCGCGTCTGGCGAGCGATAATCCATTCAGAGCCGGTCCCCTGGCAACTGTAAGGGGGATTGACCCGCAGATCCGCCAGCAGTACCTGATCAACTGCGGCGTGACCGGGCCTTACTCACAGGTAGAGTTCCTGATGGGGCTGGACCGGGTTATGCTGGCAATCATCGACGACCCGGCCGGTTTGAGGAAGGCAATCGATCAGCGGGTACCCTTGACCATGGAATGGATCGACGAGCTGGCGCAGCTTGACCCGGCTTCGATCTGGATCGGGGAAGGAGCAGCCTCCTCCAGCCTGATCAGCCCGGATGCTTACCGGGAATTTGTGCTCCCCTACGAAAAACTCATGGCAGAGCGTATCCGCCAGACAGGCGTTCCCAGTGTGCTGCACATCTGCGGCAAGATTGCCGAATCAGCCCTTGATTCCATCGCAACCTCCGGCGTCGACTGCCTTGAGGCAGATTGGCCGGTCGATATGGCCCTGGCCCGCCGGCGGATGGGGGCGAGGGTTGCCTTGAAAGGCAACCTGAACACGACCACCCTGGTCTATGCAAGCCCAGAAGAAATTTATAGACTTTCAAGAGAATTGATTCAGACGCCCAGCCTGGACCTGGGCTTCATCTTAAGCAGCGGATGTGCGCTTGGTCGGGATACCCCACCTGCCAACGTTGACGCCATGGCTCAAGCCGCCCTGGATAACTGATAGTAAGTTACCGGCGATCTTACCTGCCTTATTCCCCTTGCTGATACCAATAATGGGTGGTGGCATAGTCAACCCAACCACCGCCCTCCTTGACCGCCTGCCAGATGCGATTGCGAGCAACATTCTGGAAACTCTTCTTCCCCTCGGTAAACTCATTCTGCCAATTAATGCGGATATCTAATGATTTATTAAAGACGATCGGGTTTTGATCGCGAAATCGATAAATCGATAGTTCATTCGGAAAATGATCGGTCTGCAAGTAATTAATCCCACTATGCTGCCCACAAAAAACCTGTGTAAATCCCCAGGAGAATCCAAAGGAGTCTTCAGTGCCGAGATAATCGATCGATGGCAGTGGCTCTCCATCGATACGATGTTCACAATTGCCTTCCATTATAAAATAGAAATCCTTGAAGACCGGCTCAGCTGTGCTGATGCTGTACTGCGACCCAATGTAATGGCCAGCCCCGTCGATGTGAAACATATCGAATAAAGTGTCCGGGGTCAACTGGAACTGGTGGTTTATCCAGGCGCAATGCAGGTATTGCAGGTTACTATCCCATTCAGGCAGTTTCTCGTATTCGATAAAGCTATATGAATGGCAATCATATTCGGTGTCGTTTGTTAATGTTATGCGGATACTCTTTTCAAACGGCATGGGCAGATAACAATTGTAGCTGCGTGGTAATTTTTCGACGAATGGGGTTGAATAACAGGATGACTTACCCCCACATCCATCGGCGAAGAAATCGGCCAGCGGGCACTTTATCGCAGGCTCTGGATCATCGTTATAAAAAACCTGGAGGGTCAATCCACGGGCTGTAGCCTCCTGGACAGTTAATTCTGCCGGTGTACCCTGAGGTTTACCGCTTTCATTGGATTTCTGATGCTGGTTGGTGGCAGCGATATGTTGGGTGATGTGGAAACATGTCACCCGACCTGGACCTTTAATGGAAGCCAGTTCGATTGTCACGCCGGCATCGAGGGGTTTCAAGTCAGGATAGTTGTCATAACACCAACCGGCATTAACCATGCCGCTCCGGTTGTTACGCTTGATTGGAAGAGAATCTAAACCAGCCATTGATTAATTGAGCCAGATGGAAAGATTGTTTCGGACAAAGGCATCGTCGTTAAGATGCGGGTAAGCCTGGTAAACACGGTCGATTTCCTCCGCCTGACCAGGTGAAAGCCTGTCCTGGGGATCCAGGGTGTAATTGTTGGCGACCAGGCCTTGCCGGCGTAAAACCTCCTGCACGCCGGGCAGTGATCCGGCATAACCATTGGCCGCATCGAAGAATGCAGCGTTACAATCGGTAATCTGGGCGGCCAGGGTCAACATCTCTCTAGGGATCATACCGTTCAGACGGATTTTTTGGACCCGGTCCATGATCGCAGCTACCTCATGCGTCCAACAGGCCCAATGACCCAATAACCCCCCCACAATGGGTACGCTCACCTGCCCATGAGGGGAAGGCAGAGAATACTCGGTCAGCAAGTCCAGCAAGATATGGTCGTCGTTACCGGTATATAGCGCTACTTCAGAAATTCTGCCTGACGAAGCAACGGCCCGGACGACATCCAGCATGTGGTAGCGGTTGAACGGAGCAATTTTGATCGCAACCACATTGGGAATCTCTAGGAATCTGCGCCAAAATGCTTCCGAAAGCAAGCGACCTCCAGCTGCCTGCTGCAGGTAAAAACCCATCAGGGGGATTTCATGTGCAACTGCGGTACAGTGGGCGATCAAATCGTCATCCGACGCGTCTTTAAAGTCTGCCAGGGATAACAGGCCAACATGATATCCCAGATCGCAGGCAAGGCGAGCTTCACTTAATGCCTGATCCGTTAAGCCACAAATCCCTGCTGCTAATACGCTCTGGCGATTCGTTTTGTGGTCATAATCTTTGATCGTCTCTGCTGCCAACTCGAGCACTGGTTTCAACAGCCCCACTTCAGGCTCATGGATAGCAAATTGGGTGCTGTGGACGCCAACGGCAATGCCGCCAGCCCCGGCGGCATGGTAATACCGCGTCAGCGCCCTCTGGCGGCGTTCATCAAATTTTCGCCGGTCATCGAGAGCCAATGGATGAGCCGGGATCACCAGCCCTTGGCGTAAAGCAGAGACGATCGCAGCAGGTGGCAGCGGATATTCAGACATCAATAACCTCCATTCCTGACTTCAAAATGAGTGGGCTTATTCAATAATCGCCCTGAGGACATCACCCAATTAGCCACCCACTCTATGACCTGATCGATCGGTGTGGCTGGTTCTCCTAAGGTCTCACGAAGCTTCAAATTATCGCTCAAGAAAGCTGTCTGGCTTTCAATGCCCTCGAATGCTACCGGCTTGCCCATCAACTCACCAAATCGGAGAGCAGTCGCTCGGATAGAATTATGCTGAGATCCCACCAGGTTAAGAGGGGTGGGCGGGCAGCCGGCTAAACCCAACGAACGAATGATCATCTCGTTGGCGTCCCCCTGCCAAATACAGTTGTAATGAGACATGGTCACATCCACGGCTTTACCCTGATAGACCTTAGCCGCAATGTCGACCAGGACACCGTATCGAAGGTCAAGCGCGAAACTCAAGCGCAGCAGTGTTACAGGGGTTTGATTGTTAGCGGCGAAATATTCGAAAATCCGCTCACGGGCCACGCAGGCGTTGGCATATTCGCCCAGCGGTGTGAGCGGGTCGCTCTCCTTCGAGCCGCCACCCTGGATGGGGACCAACGGGTAGACGTTCCCGGTTGACAGAGCCGCGATGCGGGACAAAGGGTAGCGTTCCATCGTATAAGCTGGGATAAGGGTATTCGTCGCCCAGGTCAATGCCGGATTATCGGAGGTTCCAAATTTCAAGCCAACCAGGTAAAGCAAATTCTTTGTATCTGGCAGGCCTTCAAAGGCTGACTGCTGCATGAGATCTACGCTGATCGTTCGGACGTTATGGGATTCCAGGTAGAGACGAGCCTGAGGGTCGGAGAAACGACTGACGGCAATAATCTCCAATGGGAGCTGGGCTTCATCTGCAGCCCGGCGCGCCAGGATTGCCAGGGATGGTCCCATCTTGCCCCCTGCTCCCAGGATGACCAGGGGACTACTCACGGAGCGCATATACTCAATCAACGCCGACCTTGGTCGGGTCATGACTTCGAGCAGCTCATCTTCCGTGTGGATCATCACGGCAATTCCTTGAGGTTTTCTCCGCGAGAAACGAGGGTGGAGGGTTGCGGCTCAATCGCTTCCTTTTTTCTGACCATCGGACCATATGTATCCGGGCGACGATCCATCAACATATCGGGTTTCCAAACCCATTCGCCATGCCGGGTAAAGTCGTGGGCAATCCGGGGCTGGTCCAGGTCAATTTTCGCCAGGGCGATGCCGGTATATCGCCCGGCGTCGGCGTGAATGATGGCATCCGGGCCGATAATACTACTGCGGCCGAAAAGCATTTCGCCGTTGCGCCAGGCCATGCCTGGATCGCAGCCGTAACAGGCCGGAACAAAATAGATTCCATTATGAATCGCCGGGGCACGCAGCAAGATGTCCATAAATTCTCCACCCCATCCGCCCATGACGTGCGGCCAGAAGACGATCTCGGCGCCATTCAGCGTCAGGCAGCGAGCGCTTTCAGGAAAGGAGTTATCGTGACAAATCTCGATGCCAATCTGGCCAAAATCAAGATTGAAGACCGGCCATTCATCGCCGGGGACAACCCCATAAGCCCGTTCGTTTTCGATGCAGTGTACCTTTTTATATCCACCCATAAATTCCCCGCTCCGGTCGAAAAGCATGGCGATATTGCGCCGGACGCCGGAAACGACTGCGTAGATAGGCGCAATGATATACATGCGGTGACGCCGGGCAACAACGCCCAGGCGGGAGATGACGGCTTCGTAATCTCCGCCGATCTGATCGACAAAATTTTCATATGAAAGATCGATCCCATGAACGTTAAATTCTTCGCCTACGCAGGCAATTCCAGCGCCGCGCTGTCCGGCCTGATCGAGCCAGTATTCAGCCATTTGAAAATTGTATTCTTTCTTTTCTGCGTCGGAGCTACCTTGCGGAAATGCCGGCAGCTGGACTGCAGCAATGGTGATTTCGCGTGTCATCCAATCATCTCCTTCTCAATTTCAAGGGGTTGCCGGGCTATCAATCCATTCTAGAATGGATATCTGTCCGTCTTTTCGGCTGACGCAGACTTTTCGATCGTCGATCTGCAGCAGACGAGCGACCTCCATCTCCCTGCATGCCAGTATATTCCAATTCTGGTTCAATGTGAGCAGCCTTTTTGGCGTGCCTACGACCAGAAGACCTGGCTGCGCCAGCCACACCAATCCGGTAATCGGACCTCCTGCGTAAACCTTTGTCAAGGGCTGGCCGTCAAGTAAAGCAAAACAGGCGATAAACCCATCCGCTCCGCCGGTGATTACGACCTTACGGCCAGCGCCGTCCTCGCGGACCAAACATGCCGTCAACGGCGTCCCACCTTCAATCTTCCAGAGCCACTCCAAATTAGCAACTGAGAGGATTCCAAAACCATCAGCGGCTGCGGCAATGACAATGTGGTCATCAGACAGGTCGCCGGCAGGAAATGATTTAAATATAACTGTCTTGCCATTAACGAATGGGATCACCTTTTGCAACTTGCGGAACATAGGCTGGTGGATATTGCCAAAAGAAGCTCTCTCCCCCGATGGCTGCCATCCGGAAGCGCCACGATAGACCATGATGCCGTGGTTCCAACCAGTGCGAGCCCATATATCAGTTTTATTTTGTCCGGTTATAGCCAACAGGCTGTAAACCCAGGAACCATCGGCAAAGCTGTGACCGAGAATATGGCCATCCACGTCCAAAAAAACAACGATCCCATATCCTCCGACCATCAAGGCAGCCTTGCCCGAACCATCGCGCTGCCACACCTGGATTTCGTTAGCGACGTCCAACCACCCGAAGAAAATATCCGAGCGTTTCAGCATATCCTCTTTGAGATGAATGGTTTGGCGCAGATCGCCTCCGGGCGAATAAACGCGGATATCGCCGTTCAGCAAACCGATACAGATCTGTTTACAGCCATTGCCGTCGAGATCGTGGCAAGAAAGATGGGTCGCGGAACAAGGCAACTGCCGCCGCCAGAGTAAATCGCCGGCGATGGTTAAAACAAGCAGCTCGTGGTTGTCGTTGCAGGCAATCACCTGCTTTTGTCCAGACCCGGATAGATCAGTGCAGGTAAAAAAGCGAATGGCAGGACTGACCCCGGTAGTTGAGAACACCTCAACTTCATTGAGCACCAGCATGGAATCCTGATCAGGCGCTGGGATAGACAGCCGGAGCTGGCTCATTGAGCGATCGAGTGTAAAGATCGTGGCTTCAAAGCTATCCTCGAAGCCACGATAACTCTGCTGAAAGACCCTGGCGGCTGCAGGTGAGACGGAGCAGGTTTGCCAATCATCCCGATCCAGGCTTGCCCTGGTTTCAAGCATAATCCCTTCAGGCAAGGGATTGAAAACCTTGAAGAATGGGTCGTAAACACTATCTCCAACCAGGCGCAATGAATGGATTTCTTTTTGAGCAGAGAATACCAGGTTAATTGTGTAGCGGCTGGCTTCCAGCCACAATTGGCTGGAACTCGCGTATCTGGGGATAGACCGTGTCGATCAACTGTTGGGGAAAACCATTGGTTGGAAGTGGATTGGATGTAACCGTCAGATCCCGCACCCGCTCCTCAGTCCTGGTCCAGCCATCAAAATGAGCCTTTGCCTGCCAGGAATTTGTGGGAATTTCCGGAATTGTGTCGAGGTGTCTTTCTGGAATTCCCGCCCTCGATACCCGATCCAGCTCGGCTTGGATCCAATCCGATAGCTGCTGGCATGTATTTCTTGCCAGATCACCCTGATACATCTCACCCTTATTCAGATAGTGTGTCGATTCACCGTTTTCATTTTGAACCCAGATTTGGGCTGGACCTGCGTCAGGGGAGTCCGGACTGATTCTGAACAAACCATTTGCCAGATCGAAAGCGGTGCTTACCGGGCTGTCGCTCTTTAACTGCCAACCTGAATTCTGACTAATTTTGAATTCAGTCGCGCCGGCCAGGTCAATCTCCGTAGAGCTTATCCAGCCAGATACCGCTCTGGCCTGCAGCCAGGGGAAGATATCCTCACCATTCTCGAGGCCAATTACACATAAGCCAAGCGAGCCGGATCCTTGCCTGACGATGAGCGCTTGTTTAGCATCAATTTTGATTATGGTAATCGTTTCAGGAGCATAAATCGGACGAGCATAGAATAAATTCTGGAAAGTGATTCTCTTCTCCCGCCTGGAACAGGCCATGTTTAGCCTGCCGTAGGACGAAAGGAGCGGCTGCGTTCTGGCCTTCTTCAACATCTGTGAAAGTCTCGAGGGACTCAGAATTGCGCAGGATAAAGCGATGCCTGCCTTGATCGCTCGTCCAGGTTGCCCCATCCAGGCGGGCATAACCCAGGGTGCGCCAGGTGCAGGTATAGCTGAACTCACCATCGATTTCTGGCTTGAGCTGGTCGATGACAACGAAGAACCCATTGCCAGGTTTATGCCAGAAGATATGCCTGGTCCAGGAGCTATGGTGGTATCCCGAGAGCCGGGTGGCGCTGATCGCAACCTGATCGAATGCATCAACAGCCAGCCATTCAGCAATCGGGGGGATGGGGTTGAGGTTATATCCGTCGCTGGCAAAGACTCCGTTCGCATGGTAGGGTGACAGCTGTTGTGTGTTCTGGATCAAGAAGATGTGACCAAACTGGCTGAAGCGAACGATGCAGTTGGCTGCCCGGTTGCGTCCCTGCCAGCGGAATCCGCCCTGGTAGCCTTGAAGCAAAAGATAGATATCATCCGGTTCGTACCCGCTGCGGATCATTAGCTTATCGAACCCTTTTTCAAAAGGAAGCCGGTTTTGATCGATCCCTTCGGGCAGCAGCCAGGTTTCAGGTGCAGCAGCCAGGTGACCGGCGGATTCGATATGCAGCGGGGGATGATTATTCAATGTAAATTGGTACGGAGCCAGCGGTAAGCGCTGCATACCGGACAAATTGAGTGGTTCCTCTGGGGTAAGCTCATCGCTGGTGTCAAATTTATGCATGAAGGTGGGATAGTAATAAAGACCGCGCCCACCTGAAACAGGCACGTTAAGATTGGGAATCTTCTTCAAAATCCATTTCAAGCGCGGGTCGCGGTCGAAATAGGCGACCGCAGCAATGGGGATCGTAGCCTCCCCTTGGAAATACATCATGTTCAGATAGGCTTCGGTGTACCCGCTCTGACCTGCAGCAGCTCCCATGTTGTCGTGGAGAGCGACTGCCCGCTCGGCGATCAGGCGAGCGTTGCCATTTTCAAAAAACTGGTAACGCTCTTCTCCCAGGCTATACCAGTACAGGGTCGCCAGGTTGTTCATGGTGGTATCGTCATCCTGGTCATCGAAACCGGCCTGGGCCAGAGCATCAAAATAGGCATAGCTCTCTTGAATCCAGCCGTCGCACAAGGCACGCGCGGCCTGATCAGGATTTGCTTGCCATCGCAAGTATTGGGCAGTCAGGAAAAACTCAAAAGTCCCTTTCCCATGGTGGCGGTGACCCAAAGGTAAGGCACCGTCGTGTTTTCGCCACCACATGCCCTGCTGACCCAGCATCATATTCAGAAGAAGTTGATCGGTGCGCAATAAGTCTTCTTGATCCAGCAATCCTCCGGCAGACAGCCACAGAATGGCACGGACGAGCCGTTCGACGTAATAATGACGGTCACCGTAACTCTGGTCCAATAAACTATTCAACTTCCTGAGGCAATTCCGGGCATAGATGCCGTAACGGTCATCTCCCGTCCAGGCATAGGCACAGGCGTAAGCGCCGATAGCGCGGAAAGCCGGCAGATCCGCAGTCACGGGCGAGGGGGCGTCGAGCCGGGCATCCGGCCAGACTGCCAGCCGATTGGATAAAGAAGGACTGAGCTCAATTTCTCTTAAGTAGGGCAGGGTCATCTCACCAGGCTGATCTTGCTTCTCGACATAGGTAATCAAACGACCGGCCGCTCTTTCGACTCCTTCCAGTGTACTCCCGCCCAGCAAGAGACCGTTTACCCCGGTCCCAAAAGGGTTAACCAACGTGCGAAGATCGTAGCCATTTCCCCCCGGGTAGACCGCATCGTCGGCGCAATAAAACCGAGCATAAAGAGGAGCAATGACTCGATTGGTATTGAGATTGCCAAGTAAAATCAAAGGTTGATGGCGATATTCGTCAGGTAAAGGTGTTCTACGATCAGGAATCACATCCCAATCGGTGAGCATTCTGGGCTGGTCTTGACCAAATTTGGCGATCGATGATGCAATTACTCTGGCGAGCTGCTGATAAGCAGGGTCGTCATGCGGGTAAATGATGGTCGCCAGCGATTGACCATTTCGGACGAGCTGCAGGTCACGATCGATCACCCGGGGAAGCATCGAACAGGGCATCTCTACCATACCAGCTTTCATTTGCTCAAACCCAACCGTACCAGAGAACCATCTTTGCAGGCAATCACCACGCCAGTCTTTCCCAGCGGGCTCATATGCGCCGCTTCCAACGGGTAGAACCCTTCGGGCGACCATCCGCGGTCTAAGGCCCAGGCACCTTTTGCAGTCACTACAACCAGACGCCGCCCCTCTGACAAAGAGGCCAATCCTATCACTGGTGCTCCGGCCCACCAACTCCACAGCGGATGTCCGTTCTCAAGATCGTAAGCGGCCACAAACCCATCCACACCGCTAATAACCACCTCGTCCTTGCCATTGGGTGTCGCAGACGCAGGTACTGGTATGCAGGCCGTCAGGGTGGTACCGCCCTCGACCTTCCACAGGAAATCCTGGGTGAGGGTCGAAAGCACTCCTACCCCGTCCTCAGCTGCTGCCACGATCACCCGCCCCAGGTTGGAATTGGCAGTAAACCATTCGAAAGCAGCCGTGCGGCCGTTGACGAAGGGAATCAGGCGGCGCAAAGGCCGGAACATGGGCTGATGCACTCCACCGAAATTCAATCCCTCACCACTGGGCTCGAAACCAGGTCTCCCCTGGTAGTAACCGATGCCGTGGTTCCAACCACAGCGCGCCCACAGATCTCCTTCACCAGTTTCACCTGGAGGTGTGACCAGTATATCGACGATCCAGGGGCCATCGAACCAGCTGTGTCCAAGGATCTCCCCATCCGGATCAAGGTAGATGATCATGGAATAGGCGCCGACGGCCAGGGCAGCCCTGCCGTGGGAATCTCTCTGCCAGATGCAGGTCGTAAAGAGAGTATTATATTGTCCGAAGAAGAAATCCCCGCGAGAAGCAAAGGCTTCTGCCAGTTTCAGATGCTGGTAAATCTGTCCATCCGGAGCCAGGATGAGCAGATCCCCGCCCAGCAAGCCCACGCAGATATATTGGCGCCCGTCATTTTGCAGATCGTGGCAGGCAATATGACTTACCATCGCCGGAAACTGGTATCGCCATAATTCCGTCCCATCCTGGTCGCGTACGACCAACAGGTCTGAGGCATCAACTGTTATCAGCTGGGGATGACCCGTGCCATCCAGGCTGGCGCTGATCAGGTGGATGATACCTGGCCTGACCTGCGCGGAACCATATACCTCAACTTCCTGAAATACCAGGGGATGATTCTCAGCAGGTGCGGGAATGGTAATCTTGAGCTGGCAGGCCATTTGCTCGACCGCAACCCGGCGCACATCCATCCGGTCCAGCACGCCGCGGTAGCGTTTGAAGTTGATCTCTGCTGGTTCTGGGTCGGTCAGGCAAGGACGAATATCGTTAGTGAAATGATCGTTCGAAGCCTCTACCAGGATGTCATCCGGAAGCGGGTCAAACACCTTGAAGATGGGCTCGTCTTTGCTGTCGCCAATCAAATTCAGGTACTTAATGGACCGTTGGCGAGGGAATTCCAGGATAATTTTATAATCGTCGGACTGCGGCCAGAGCTGCCACAGCTCGCGAGCTTCAAGGGTGACCGTATCGATCAATTGGTCTGCAATACCATCCAGGGGCGGTGGAAAGGCCTGGACCGTCATGTCGCGGATGCGTTCAGGCAGCCGGGCAGGGCTTTCCTTTTTCCACAGCTCACGCCAGATAGCGCCATTCACCGGCTCAGCCGGTGGAATAATAATGTCTTTGAGGGTTGTACTCTTTATCCCACGGCCGATTTCATCAATCCAGGCCTGGCAAAGATTAAACGGCAGATTGGTTTCAAATGATTCGGCTCCACCCAGGGTCACAACCTGATCACGCCCAGCGATCAGGATGCGGAGGTTAACACGGTCGCAGCCTGGCCCGTCGATCCTGGCGACCAGCCTGGTGCCTGCCAAATTGAGATCCAACCCAACCGGACCATCGCTGGAGATCACCAAGCCCGGCTCACCCGGAATCCTCAAATAAAATGCACCTGCCAGGACCACGTCCTGGGCAGTCATCCAGGCGCTGGTTGCTTCGACTTCGATGCCGGCTATTTGTGCGCGCCTCCGGTCGGGGGCGGCGAGGATCCAGGCATAGGGCTGTCCAGATCGCAGGATTAACGCCTGCCCGGCAGCCATCTGGTGGATATCAATCTCTTGTTCGGTGCCGATTGGCCGGACGTAAAATACATTCTGGAAGCCAATCAACTCACCCTTTTGGTAGCTTCCTCCCTTGTACTGGTGCAACACGTAAGGATTAGCAGCACCCTGGTCGCGTTCCTCTTCACAGGTCGATTCCAGGCTTTCGCTGCAGCGCAACGTGAAACGATGTCTTCCCTGGTCCGCAAACAAAGATCGGCCATCGAATTCGGCGTAAACCAGCGAGCGCCAGGTACATACAGCCGAATAATCACCTGCCACGTCAGGGATGACGTTATCCATCACCACGAAGAAATCCGCTTCACCCTTCGACCAGAACAGGTGGCGGTCCCAGGTGGTATGGTGATAATCGTTCAAACGGGTCACACTCAATCCAACCTGAGGAAAATCATCCAAAGCCAGCCATTCGGCAATCGGTGGAATCGGGTTTTGGTTGAACCCATCACTCACCAGAATTCCGTTTTTAAAATATTGAGAGTGGGTGCGAGTATTCTGCATCAAGAAAATATGCCCGGCCTGGCTGAAGCGGATGATGCAGTTAGCAGCTTTCATGTGTCCCTGCCAGCGAAACCCGCCCTGGTAACCCTGGAGGAGAAGATACGGATCCTCAAAACGGTAACCGCCGCGCAAGACCACCTTATCGAAACCTTTATCCTGGGGCAGGTGGTTAGGCCCGATCCCTTCAGGATTAAGCCAGTTCTCCGGCGCGTTGACCATATGACCGGAATACTCCAGATGAATGGGAGGGTCGTTATTCAGCTCCACCTGGTAGTGAGTCGCCGGCAGCAGCTGCAAGCCGGTCATGCCTTCCGGTTGACGAGGTTCGAGCTCGGGTCCGGTGTCAAATTTGTGCATGAAGATCGGGCAGAACGCCCACGCCAGGCGGAGGGGATGCTCGAGGCGGGGCATGTGGGTGAGAATCCACTTGAAACGTCCATCCTGGTAGTAAAAAGCGCAGGATGCCACGGCGGTGGTAGCTTCGTGTTGGATAAATGTGATTCCTAATATCGACTCGCCATAACCGCCTGGACCGGCCGCAGCCCCCATATTATCGTGCAAAGCAATCGCTCGCCAGGCCCAGGCTTGAGCCCGGCCGCTCTCAAAGAATTCGAAAAGTTCCTCGCTTAAACTGAACCAGAACAAAGTAGTCATGTTGTTCATGGTGGTCTCGTCGTCCTGGTCGTCGAGCCCGGCTTTCCCCAGTGCATCGAGGAATTCAGTGCATTCCTTCATCCAGCGCGCACATAAAACAGCGTTTTCTGGCTCCAGCGAGGCCTGTTCCTTCAAGTAACGAGCGACCAGGTAGAACTCATAGGTGCCTTTCCCATGGTGTCGGTGGCCCAAAGGGGGTTTTGGCGATTTCATCCGCCACCAGGCATCCTGGGAAGCCAGGACCATCCCCAGTAATAACCGGTCGGTTTTAAGGATATCGCTATCACTTAAGAAACCACCCGCCTTTAACCAGGGCAAGCCATGGATGAAGCGATCCATGACATAATGGCGGTCACCGTAGCTGTCGGTCAACTGGGCATTGACCGTTTTCAAATATCCAGCGCCAAGCTCGCCAAAACGGGAATCCCCGGTGATTGCATACATGATTCCATAAGAGCCGCTCCTCCGCAGCAGCTCATTCGAGTCCGACGGAGCAGGCACATCCAACGGTGTATCCGGCCAGGTATAGAGCTTTTGGCGCAGGTCTGATTCGAGCTCAATCTCCAATAAAAATGGCAAGGTCACTTCACCCGGTTTTCCAACTTCGTGAATGTGCTTGATCAGACGCTCGACCGACCGGGTGACACCCACCAAACTGCTGCCGCCGGCAAGGATTACGTTGCTGCCCATCCCATATGGATTTACGATCGTGCGCAGCTCGTAGCCATCCCCACCTGGATAGAGCGCATCAGTAAAACATAAGTAACTGGCATACAACGGCAGGAGCGCTCGATTATTGTTCAGATTGCCCAAAAGGATCAAAGGATGAGAACGGTACTGGATAGGTAGGGATTGGTTAACTGCCGGCATCAAATCGCAGTCGGCTTTCAGTGTGATCGGGCTGGCGCTGAAGGCGGCTAATACGCCGGCCAGTTCCTGAGCCAGGCTGGCATATGCTGGATCCGATTTGGGATAGATGATGCTAGCTTCAACCTGGTTCTTTTGGATTAATCGGGTTTGACGTTGCATGGTCAGGGGCTCCATCTCAGGCTTTGTTTAAGGGTGGGAGCCTATCACAACAACCCCCACCCACCATCATAAACACAATTAATTATTAACTCACACCCAATGCGCCATTAATAGTGGACACAATTTCGGCGAGCATATCAGCCGGGCTTTTCTGCCCGAGCATCATTGACTGTAATTCCTGGATGAAAAAGGTAAATTCATCCGGTTGGAGTTTACTCATCACGTCTTCGGATTTGGCATTGAAGCTGGGATCCCAATTACCACCGGGAATTTCGGCGGGGTAATTGGTCATATAGGTGTTGAGCACCCACTTGACATTTTCATCCTGCAGCAGCGGCTGTCCCTGGCAGGCAGCGATTCCCGACTTGCAGGCCGGAAATGCGCCTTCGACCAGGACGCTGACCATGTTGGTGTCATCTGAGCTCAGCCAATTGGCGAACTTGAAGGAGGCAAGAGCAACATCCGTATCCGTCGTCGTTCCCACATTGTAGCTTCCAGGATTCATCCCATAGGCGAAAGAATTTACATCCGTCGAGTGAGGTGGGCCAACAAAGTACAATTTAAAATCTGCTGCTGCCTGACCCGCGGACTGGGCGGTTGCCAATTCGGCATTGTCGCCGGCCCATTGATAACGCATTCCCAGGTTTCCCGACCATTGAAAGTTATCGATGTCTGACCATTTTGGCAAGCTGGCAGCGGGGGGTAAGATGCCATTATTGGCCCCGTCCAACAACCACTGCATGGCAGTAACCGATTTAGGATCCTCGGCAGCTACCCATTTGGTCTGGTCTGCGTTCCAGCTCTGTACTCCCCAGCCCTCGAACCAGGCTCCAAACATCCAATAAAGGATGGAACCATGGTCCATCGGCACACCGAAGAAATAGCGAGACTTTTTATCGTCATACAAGTTGGCATATTTGGTCATCATATCAAAGGTCAGACCGCTGCGATCGGCGCCAACATCCGAAATGATTCCACCGGCGCTATACTGTTCGAGCGATGATTGGTCCAAAACCATAAAGGAGGGATTATAGGACCAGGGAATGCCATAGACGTGACCGCTAAAGGTCAGGTTGCTTTGAGCGCCAGGCAGCCAGTTGTTGGTAATTGCACTGGTCAGGTACTGGTCTAAGGGTTGGAATATCCCCGCAGTAGCCCGGGCTACATTTAACAAACTATACAGCACATTTGCCATTTTCCCTGAGGCGATCATGGTAGTTACCTTGGTGTTCCATTGATCCCAGGGTACGAGCTGTAATTCGACCGTAATATTGGGATTCTGATCCTGGAAACGGGTAACCATATCCTTACCCTTGGCATCCGAACCAGCGCCAAGAACGGTAGTATTATCGGGCGCAAAACGCCAGATTGGGGCTTGCAGCCAGGTGATCGTAACAGCTTTAGCGGCTGCAGTGGTGGCAGTTGGAGCCTGAACAGGGACCGAAGTATTGGTAGCAGCCTGGGGAGGCGCAGTTGTACTGGTGGCAGCCGGCGGAACTGCCATCGTTTCAGTTGGTGTTTGGGTTGCCTGAGGTGTGCACGCAGCTAAAACGACCCCGGCGGTTCCCATTGCCATCATTTTTAATAATTCTCTACGACTAAATGTCTTCTTCATTTTTAAAAAACTCCTTGCATTCTATTTGGCTAACTTAACCAATAAAATCATATGTCTCAATCCAACAAGGCACATGAAATTCCTGTCATTTCTCAATCGAACTAATCTTCCATATGACCTCCTGAACTTCCTTAATGTTTACTCATGTCAAATCGCACCAGAGAACCATCCTTGCTTGCGATCACCACACCGCTCTCTCCCAGCGGGCTCATACGTTCCGCTTCCACCGGGTAGAAACCTTTGGGCGACCAATTGAAGTCCAACGCCCAGACACCTTTAGCGGTAACCACCACCAGACACTGCCCTGATTGCAAGGACGCCAATCCTACCACCGGCGCTCCGGCCCACCAACGCCGCAGCGGCTGCCCGGTCTCCAGATCGTAGGAGGCTATGAATCCATCTACACCAGCCACCACAACCTCGTCCTTGCCATCGCCCAGTCCGGGCACAGGCAGGCAGGCCGTCAGTGTGGTACCGCCCTCTACCTTCCATAGAAAGTCCTGGGTGCGGGTCGAAAGCACCCCTACTCCGTCCTCAGCGGCAGCCACGATCACCCGACCCAGGTTGCGATTGGCTGTATACCATTCGAAGGCAGCCGTGCGGCCGTTGACGAAGGGAATCAGGCGGCGTAATGGCCGGAACATGGGCTGGCGTACTCCACCAAAATCCAATCCTTCACCGCTGGGCTCGAAGCCGGGTTTTCCCTGGTAGTAACCGATGCCGTGGTTCCAACCACAGCGCGCCCACAGGTCTCCTTCCCCGGGTTCTCCCGCAGGTACAGCCAGGATATTGAAAATCCAGGGTCCATCGAACCAGCTGTGGCCGACGATTTCCCCATCCGGATCAAGAAAGACCAGCATGGCGTAACCGCCAACGACCAGTGCCGCTCGCCCTTCAGCGTCGCGCTGCCAGATACAGAGGCTGTTGGGGGTATAAAACAGACCGGCAAATGTATCGCTAAGAGCTGCTACTTTTTCAGCAAGCTTCAAATGCTTCCAGAGTTTTCCTTCTGCAGTGAGGATCACCAGGTCACCACCGAGTAAGCCTGCGCAGACAAACAGGGAGCCAGTATTCTCGAGATCGTGGCAGGATAGATGGTTGATCGTCTGGTGGAAATGGTGCCGCCAGCGCAGTGAGCCATCCTGGTCGAGCACGACCAGTTCATTAGCAGCATCTGCCAGCAATACTGCGGTTTGGCCATCGCCGTTCAAATCAGCGCAAACGATGTGGCTGATCGCCGGTTTCACCTTCTGCGAGCCATAAACCTCAACCTCCTGGAAAACAAGCGGGCGAGCATCTTCAGGAGCCGGAATGGTAATCCGCACCTGCCGGCAGGCCTGGTTGATTTCCACCCGGCGAGTCTCCATCCGGTCAAGGATGCCGCGGAAGCGCTTGAAGCTGACCTCCCCGGAAGAAGACGCCAACTTTGCCGGACGGATATCGGAAGTGAAGCCATCGTTAGAAGTTTCGACCCGAATGGCATTGGGCAAAGGGCTAAACTCCCTGAAAATGGGCTCATCTTTGCTGTCACCGATAAGGTTCAAGCTATCGATTTCCTTCTCAGCTGGGAAATTCAAAGTGATGGTATATTTTGGCGCTTTGGGCCAGAGCTGCCAGATTTCACGGACCTCCAGAGTGACCGTATCGATCAATTCCTCGGAAATGCCATTCACCAGAGGTGGCTCAGCTCTTACGGTCATATCCCGCACTCGCTCCAGGAGCGGATCCGTTCCGTCAAAAGTCCATACCTTACGCCAATCACTCCCGGATGGTTCGAGCGCAGGTTGAGCCTGCGATCCGGGCAATTCGAGGCCGGCTAACCGGGTTTCTATCTCGCCTATCCAATGCTCACAGAAAGCGGTCGGAAGCCTGACCTCAATCTGATCTTTATCTCCGAGAGAAATGGACTGGGAACGCCCGTCAATGGTGACCTTAAGCGTTGCCTGTTTACATCCCGGACCGTCGATTCGAGCTACCAGTCTGGCTTTTAAGAGGTCAAGGTCCAGTCCTACCGGGCAATCGCTATTTATTTCAAGGCTCATTGAACCAGACAGATCGAGATACGTAGCCCCAGCCAATACCAGGTTTTGAGGCCTCGCCCAGGCACTGATCATTTCCATCTCAAGGCCTAGACCATTCAACCGTTGGTGGTCAGGGGTCGTTCCAACCCAGGCATAGGATTGTCCAGCCCGGGTAATAACCGCCTGGCTGGGAGAGATCTTATAGATATCTATTTCATCACCAGAACTCATCGGCCGGACAAAAAAGACATTCTGAAAAACCAATGGTTCTCTCCGCTGGTAACGCCCACCTTTGAACTGGTGCAAAACAAATGGGTTGACAGCCCCCAGGTCGCGTTCTTCTTCACCAATAACCTCGAGCGCTTCACTGGACCGCAAGGTAAATCTGTGGGTCCCCTGATCTGCCTGCCAACTTCGCCCCTGGACGGCAGCATAAACCGGTGAGCGCCAGGTGCACACGGCAGCATACTCTCCATCCTCTTGAGGGGTGACGGTATCAATTACCACGTAGAAATCTGGATCTTGCTTCGCCCAAAATAGGGCTCGGCTCCAGGTGGTATTATGGTAATCATTGAGACGGGTCACACTGAGGCCTACCTGAGAAAAATCGTCTAGAGCCAGCCATTCGGCAATCGGCGGGACCGGGGTATGGTTGAATCCATTGCTAACCAGGACACCATTCTTGTAATATTGGGAATGGGCACGGGTGTTTTGAACCAGGAAAATATGTCCCGCCTGGCTGAAGCGGATGATGCAGTTGGCGGCATTCATATGCCCTTGCCAGCGGAAACCACCCTGATAGCCCTGGAGGAGCAGATAGGAGTCTTCCCATCCAAACCCCTGCCTTAATACCACCTTATCAAATCCCTTTTCGGGATCAAGGTGGTTTGATCCAATCCCTTCGGCGGCAAGCCAGTTTTCAGGAGCGTTGACCATGTGGCCGGAATATTCGAAATGGATGGGGGGATAATTATTGAGCTCCACCTGGTAACGGGTTGCCGGCAGCACTTGCAAGCCGGTTAATCCTTCTGGTTGGCGCGGCTCGAGCTCGGGTCCGGTGTCAAACTTATGAATGAAAATCGGGCAAAAGGCCCAGAAACCGCCACGCAAAGGCAGATCAAGATGGGGCAAGTGCTGCAGGATCCATTTGAAACGGCCATCTTGATAATAAAAAGCACAGGATGCCACCGGTGTGGCAGCCTCGTGATGGTGATATGGCATGCCTAACAAGGACTCGTCGTAACCGCCGGGGCCGGCTGCAGCGCCCATATTATCGTGTAAGGCGATTACCCGCTGCGCCCAGGCTCGCGCAAGGCCGCTTTCAAAGAAGTCGTAGTGTTCCTCGCTGAGACTGAACCAGAACACGGTCGACATATTATTGAGTGAAGATTGGTCGTCCTGGTCATCCAGGCCGGCGCGTCCCAGGGCATTCAGGAAAGCGGCACACTCGCTCATCCAACGATCGCAAAGCCTGGCAATTTCCGGCTCAGGTGCAGCCTGCTCGCGCAAGAAACGCGCCACCAAATAGAACTCGTGGGTACCTTTCCCGTGATGGCGGTGGCCCAAGGGTGGCCTGGCGGATTTCATCCGCCACCAGGCGTCTTGTGAGGCCAATGCCATGCCCATCAGCAGCTGATCTGTACGCAATATTTCTTCGTCACTCAGGAATCCCCCGGCTTCAAGCCACGGTAAAGTCCGAACCACCCGCTCGACAAAATAATGGCGGTCGCCATAGCTATCGGTCATCTGATCGTTGACCGCTTTGATGCAGGCTGCGCCTCGTTCGCCAAAACGGCGGTCTCCGGTAAGCGCATACATGATGCCGTAAGAGCCGGTAAGGCCAAAGAGATCGTGGTGATCGGCTGGCAACGGCACGTCTAGAGGCGCATCTGGCCAGGCATAAAGCCTTTGCTTGAGGGCTGGCTCGATCTCAACCTCCAGTAAAAACGGCAGGATGAGCTCCCCAGGTTTTCCAACAGCCTGTATATGATCGATCAGAAGGTCAACAGCGCGTTTGACACCTACCAGGCCGCTCCCACCGGCCAGGATGACGTTGCCGCTCTTACCGTATGGGTTTACCATGGTACGCAGGTCGTAACCATCGCCTCCTGGGTAAAGGGCGTCCGTGAAACAGTAATAGCTGGCATACAAGGGCAGCAGCACCCGATTCGTATTCAGGTTTCCTAACAGGATCAAAGGATGAGAGCGATATGCATCCGGAAGCGGCTGGTTTGGTGAAGTAAGCAGATCAAGGTCTGCCAGCACGAGCGCCTGGCTTCCGGCCAGGCGCTGCAATGTATCAGCCAATTTTAGAGCTAACAGCCGATATTCAGAATCAATCTTTGGATAAATAATGGTTACATCGAGCAAACCATTGTGGATCAGCGTGGTCTGGTGTTGGATGGTTCGAGGTAGCATGGTGATACACCTATTCTTATCAGCCTTTTAGAGCGCCAATGGTGATGCCTTTCATGAAATAACGTTGGAAGAAAAGGAAGACGATAATCATCGGGATAGCGGCGATGGTAGCGCCAGCCATGACCTGGCCCATGGGAACAACCTGGCCGGTATCCCTGGGGCTGATCAGCATGCTTAAACCTACCGGTAATGTCCGCATTTCGGTCAGCGTGGTTACAATCAAGGGATAAAGGAAATTATTCCAATTGCCGATGAAAGTAAAAATCGCCAGGACAGCCATGCCTGGCACGGCAATCGGCGCAACGATCGACCAGAATATCCTGAATTCGCTGGCTCCATCCATACGAGCGCTCTCCATCAACTCGGTTGGGATCGAGTGCATGAACTGGCGCATGAGGAACATCGCCCAAACACCGCCGGTCAGGCCGGGAATGACCAGAGCCCAAAATGTGTCGATCCAATCGAAGGAAGAAATGAGCATATATTGGGGGATAATCATGATGAATCCCGGCACCATCAGGACCGGCATCAAAATCCAGAAGATGACGTTGCGACCCATGAAACGGAGTTTAGCAAATGCATAGCCCGCCAATGAACCAAAGAAAACTGCTCCGGCTGTCCGAGCAACCGCCACGAATAGATTATTGAAAAACCACCTTACCAGAGGAAATTTGAGCATCAAGGCAGAAAAGTTGTTCAGGGTGAGCTGGTCCCAATTAGGTAAGATTGCCGGCGGCCACAGGCCTACCAGTTTGTTAGGTTCGAAACTGTTCTTGATCATCCAATATAACGGGAACAAGCATAGGATTGCCCAGGCGGTCAGCAAGACGTACACGAGAACAGTCAAGATTTTCCCCGGATTAATCCGGCCTGGGACCCGGAATGTATTTGTATTAACCTTTTGCGCCATAATATTTACCTCGTCCTTATCTGAGCATCTTCCTAATATTCTGATTCACCCGAGAAGAAGCGGAATTGGAAGATAGATACAATAACGATCACAACGAATAAGGCAACCGACTCGGCCGCAGCCAGCCCAATATTAAACGAGCTGAAAGCCGCAGTATAAATCAGGTAACCGATGGTCAATGTCGATCCAGGATAGCCTGGGCCTCCGGCAGTCATGACATAAATTTGATCGAATACCTGGAAATTTCCAATGAAACCGACCACAAATAAATAAAGCAGGGTTGGACGAAGCAGGGGTACTGTTATCGCCCACAAACGCTGCCAATCGCTGGCCCCATCGATCTTAGCCGAGTCGTATATTTCAGGTGAGATACCACCCATGGCAGCTGTGATGAATACTACCGAAGCGCCCAATGCGCCGATGATATTCATGGCAATCAAGGCTGGCATGGCTGTGGTCGGATTCCCCAACCAGTTGATCGCCTGAACTCCAAAAAGGCCGGTGATGTAGTTCAATATTCCATAAAATGGTTGGTAAATGAAGACCCAAACCAGGGCGAGAGCAACAGAAGATACGACCTGGGGCAGGTAGTAAGCGCCTTTATAAAATGCCTGAACGGCAGTACTGCGTCGAAAAATAAACTCCGAAAAAATCAAGGCTACCAGGATGCCGCCTGGAACGGTAAAGATCACGTAAACGATGGTGTTCTTCAATGAATAGAAAAACGCCGGCGTATGAAACATGGTGCGGTAATTAGCTAATCCTACCCAAAGCGTCTTACCGTATTCAATATCTTGGAAAGAATAAACAAAAGCGTGCACGATCAAATAGACAGTGAAGATCAGAAAGTCGATAACCAGAGGCGCTATGAAAACGTAACCCCATTTGTTGCTTTTCTTGAAATCGTGCGCTATCCGCTGCCAAAAAGTATATTTGACAGGGATGAATTCACTTAAAGAAGACACCTGTCCTTCTTCAACAGTCACAGCATCAGTTAAAGAAATTTTTGTGGTCATTGCGTTCCCACTCTCCTCCATTGACACGGATAGTTGCTGCAATCCAGGGGTATTCCCCGAATCACAAAACTCGTATCATAGTGAGTGAGAGAGGGCGGGCACCCTCTTTGCAGGTAGCCCGCCCAATCCCGATTATTAGTAAAACAAATTAAACTCACGCCCAATGCGCCATTGATAGTGGACGCAATTTCGGTAAGCATATCGGCTGGGCTCTTCTGGCCAAGCATCATCGATTGTAATTCCTGGATGAAGAAAGTAAATTCATCTGGTTGAAGTTTGCTCATCGCATCTTCGGATTTGGCGTTGAAGTTGGGCTCCCAGTTTCCGCCGGCGATCTCGGTTGGATAGCTGGTCATGTAAGTATTGAGCACCCAATTGACGTTTTCATCCTGGAGTAAGGGTTGTCCCTGGCAGGCAGCAATGCCCGACTTGCAGGCCGGGAAGGCGCCTTCGACCAGGACGCTGACCTGGTTAGCGTCATCTGTTCCCAGGAAGTTGGCAAATTTGAATGAAGCGGCCAGGATATCCGAGTCGGTATTGGCACCAACGGTGTATGGTGAAGCGCCCATGCCGTAACCGAATGGCTTGACGTCAGCGGAGTGGGGCGGGCCGGCAAAGAACAACTTGAAGTCTTTAGAGGCCTGGCCTGCATCCTGGGCAGTTGCCAACTCGGCATTATCGCCTGCCCACTGGTAGCGCATCCCCAGGTTGCCGGACCACTGGAAGTTATCAATATCTGACCATTTTGGCAAGCTGGCAGCCGGGGGCAAGATGCCATTATTAGCACCGTCCAACAGCCACTGCATGGCCTGGACAGCCTTTGGATCATCATTCTGAATCCATTTGCTCTGGTCATCACTCCAGGTCTGTACGCCCCACCCTTCCATCCAGGCGCCAAACATCCAGTATAGGATCGAGCCATGGTCCATGGGTACACCGAAGAAATAACGGGACTTGTTGTCGTCGTACATCTGGGCGTATTTGGTCATCATATCAAAAGTCAAGCCGCTGCGATCAGCACCGACTTCCTGAATGATACCACCGGCACCGTACTGTTCAAGCGATGTCTGGTCTAGAACCATGAATGATGGGTTCAGCAAGAATGGAACACCATAGACATGGTCACCGAAGGTAAACTGCTCTTTTTCACCTGGCAGCCAGTTATTCAGAATATCTGAAGTAAGGTATCCTTCCAAAGGTGCAAAAGCACCAGCCTGAGCGCGAGCAACGTTTAGCTGGCCATAGATAACATTAGCGATATTTCCTGAGGCAAACATCGTGGTAATTTTAGTTCCCCACTGGTCCCAGGGAACAAGCTGCATTTCAACCGTGATGCCGGGATTCGCATTCTGGAAGCGGGTGACCAGATCCTTGCCTTTGGCATCCGATCCGGCACCGAGGACGGTGGTATTATCAGGCGCAAAGCGCCAGATAGGGGCTTGAAGCCACGTGATCGTCACAGGTTTAGCTGCGGCGGTCGTCGCGGTCGGGGCCTCAGCGGGCGGGTTGGTTGGGGCCTGGGTTGCTTGCGGTGCGCAGGCAGCCAGGGCTACCCCAGCGGCTCCCATCGCCATCGCCTTGAGCATTTCCCGACGACTCATTGTCTTTTTCATTTTCATTCTCCTTCACTAGTCAAGAAAATCCAATTGTTATAGCGGATTGCTAATGGGCGGATACGTTATCGTGAAGTTGATTTCTCACCTCCTTCTTATGCTTCTGAGTTGCCCTCTCCAAATGGGCTTGCATCGTTGTGGCTTATTAAACAGAATATTCTGTCTTTAAGCCTTTAAAGAAATTAATTTCATGAAGGATCAAACCAGGCAGTTCGGCAGGGCTGGCTTGTTCAAACTCACAATGGGCACTTAAAGGTCCCTGGTAGCCTGCCCGCTTGAGCTCTGAAAAAACTGCGCTGAAATCGACCATACCTTCGCCGGAAGGAACTACCTCGATTTCCTTGTGTCCATGCCCATGCTGCTCAACACGTTTTATCAGGACATCTTTCAAGGCAACGATACTCAGATAATCCTTGACCATCGCCAGGCCAACCGGGAACTCCTCCCCTTCGACCGTCATATGGAGCGGATCGATGTATGCGCCGATATAGCGTGGATCGAACCCTCGGATGAGGTGCATCAATGCGGCGCAATTTAGACCCATACAACGGTTAGAATGGGTGTGGTAGCAAATTTTGACCTGATATTTCTTCCCTAATACCTCCCAGCCGGCAAAAGCGCGCCGGATCACATCGACCTGCTGCCAGTAATCTTGAGAGGCAGGGTCAAACATGAAATAACCCAGCTTGAGCAGATGGATGCCAGCTTTTTCCATTGCTCGTAGAATGGTTTCTGCAACGGGTTGATCCGGTGTCAGCAAATCAAAACTACCGGTGATCATCGGGATTCGAAGGCCAGCCTTTCCTAACCTGGCGATAACGCCAGGCAGCTCATCGGCAATATTGTCGGGATTGACCGGGTAACCCGGCCTGACACACAGGTCATATCCGTCAAATCCCAGGTCCCTGGCCAGGGGGACCAAATCATCTATCGACTTATGCTTAAGCAGCTTGGTAAAAACGATTAATTCACTCATACATTTCCTGCGGAATATATTCCGGTTTCCGTTCGCGGATGAAATCAGCAATTTCGACCGATTGGCGGCTCGTTTCCAGGCTGCCTTCCGGAAGGCGCCCGGCTTTAATGTCGTCGAAAAATGAAACATTTTCATTGTAGAAACCGTTCAAGATAAATTCCTCATCACTCTCCGATACCTCTGGCCCGCTAATGTCAAAGATCGTTTTACCTGCGCACACGTGCGTCAGTCTCCCAGGCGTATCGTAAGCATTCCAGATAGGCAGGTTGAGAAAGAAAGTATTGTTAAAAGCGTGAACTGTCGCCCGCTCGGTTATGACCCCAGATACCGGGTAGAAATTTAGTTGCCCGGTCGCACCGGAGGTAAAAGTGCAATCCATCATGATATTTGCCACATTTTGTCCCAGGTCAGGAAATTCCTGGTAGTGGAAGCGGATATGGCGGAAATCACTGCCGACCAACGTCCGGGCAGCGTCGATACCATGAATGGCCGTGGTCGAGAAATCCGCGTCTCGGCGGTCGATGCGCGAGAAATCATAACGGATGTGCTGGATTTCATCCGGCTTGAAATGGCCGGATAAATATTCCTTCAATACTTTCAATAATGGGATATAGCGTCGATTGAAGGCAACCTGGTTAGGCGTATGATTTCGCCTGGCAGCTGCAATCATCTGGTCGAGCTCGAACGATCGTCCGGCCAGAAGGTTTCTCTGTTAAGAGCGGGTATCCCATTTCAAGGATTGCGCAAGACATCGCACTGGTCTGGTCCGGGGGGACCAGCAGACAGACAGCATCCGGTTTTTCTTCATCCAACATACCGATATAGTCCTGGTAGCTGCGCTTGAAGCCGAAACGCTCACGAAACTCGATCGCCTTGTGCAGGTCGATATCGCAGCAGCCGGCCAACACGGCATCATCATGCTGGGCGACGTAGCGCTGGTAGGACGGGCCGTGATAACCAACTGCAATTTGTCCGCATCCGATTACACAAATTTTAAAGGTCATAATATCGCAATGCTCGCTTAGTTGATAGGATTGGCCAGGCCAATGGCTCGTTCTGCCGCTTGGAAAATTTGATGGTAGGCATCCGGAGGGATCCTGGCACTAAAATGCAACCCACATTCATAACCGCCTTCTCCAAAAGCAGATGGAGTGGGAATGTAACCGATGTAATCATTTGCCAGTTCGATGACAACCAGAGATCGCTGGCTGAATTGAGATTTGAGCTCCAGGCTGGTTTCTGAGAGGACCTCACCCGGAAAAGCGACCAAAGTCAGGCTCCCCAATCGAAAAGCCTGGATTTCTGTGTGGATTTTCTTTTCGGCGATGATGGCAGCTATCCCAGGTGAGAGCTCCCAACCGGCAGCATACTCGGCCTGCATCTGTTCCCGGCCGGCGCCTAAGAGCTGCAGCCAATCTTCTCGGACGGGAAGATCCAGCAGGACCTGTGCACGACCAAGGTCAATCCGCTCGTAAACCTCAATTCTTTCGAGGGTTTCTAGGACTTGAGCGGCATAGATCCGGCCTATACGACGGGCATTGCGGTCATTTCGCGGCCCCCAGTACGGCATTTCCAGGGTGGGATCGACGTCGCCTGCGGCTCCATTCGTACAAAACGCCAGGCTGTTTTCACCTAAGACCTCCTCCAGGACTGCCATCGCTTCGCCGGTGAAATCGCCCGAGGCATTCGAGCTGGCCAGGGCTACGCTGGGATGGCAGCCAAAGTTGGAGACTACCGCCAGAGTTTCCCCATCGAGTTTCTCCACCCGGATCACAGTCAACTCAGGGTCGATCGCGCCTTCGGATGCGACCAACCCCGGCTCAACTCGCCAGGTCGATGGAACGCTGTAGCGAGTAGTAAAAACCTTTCCGTCCTTCATTTTTTGACGCCGTGAACGTGCCAGGCCACGAAGGGTTGTTTTTTGCCAGCCAATCCTGACCGGTTCAGGGTTGGAGCATGCACCTTCGATTGCACTTACAATCCGCTCGACGAGGAATTCGAGGAATGATTTATCTGCATATCCGGCAGCGATCGTATCCGGGGTGGAATGTGCGTGCGTGCAGGTGATGAGGATTTCCTCTTCTTGCAAGCCGGTCTTCATGCCAGCCCGGCGGCGGATTTCACCGACAAGATTGCGCTCCATTCCAACCAGATCGCAGACGACCAAAGCAAACCTGGTACCCTGAAAAGAAAAGACTAACACCCTGGCATATAGATCGCGAGCGATGCCGGTCATCGATTTACCATCCCATCGAGCAAATGGCACAGGAGGTGTAATGATCGTTCTTTGCAGCCCGGCGGTGACGTATCCATCCTGTTCAAGTATCGCCCTTAAATCAAGCCAGTCGCGAAAGTCTTTTGATGGACCGAGTTGGTCCGGATTAGTCTCAAATTCCGATAATAACGAATCGACAACCGTTTTCAAGCGAAAAATAAATACCCGGCGGCGGTTCCATGCACCTATGAAAACAGAAGGCAATTCTGCGATCTTTGTCGACAAGGTTTGGGCATCAAACTCAGGGAACGGCGTCCACCGAGTCACACCTTCCAGCTTATGGCGATAAAAAGCAAGCAGCAGTCCGGTGAAAGGCGACGTGAGCCAATCAGGATCTAGAGAAACCCACCATGCGTTGAGATCATACAACCTTTCCCAAGGACTGCCGATTCCGAACGGGCTCTCACCCCAGGGAGTCTGCCTCCCGGTGGCATAGCGGTGACCGGCAGCGATGGCAGAGGCCTGAGCGCCCCATAGCGCGACCGAATGGGAGGCATTGTTGCTCCGCACGACCCCAGGCAATCTCATGAAGTAATTCGAAAACCTTCCCACCTCAGAGGGCGAAAAGAGTGGGTCAAATGCCGGCTTGGGGTAACCATGGCTAGAGGTACAGGTAGGAACTGCGACGAGCCCTTGCCAGCCAACCAATCTCTGGAGGTGACCGGCGAGATCATCCCCTATGGAATCATCTTCAACCTCAGGGAGATGTATCTCAAAAATCAAACTTGAGTTCAACCCAATGCCGTTGGTTTTAAGGAGGGCAATGAGCTGCCCGGCTTCATCCATTAAATAATCCTGTGTGATCGAAACAGCGACTTATGTCAAATACTGACATAAGTAGATTTTACACGCTTCAATTACGATTGTCAATAACGCAGTTTATACCAAAATAAAGGCTGTATTAAGGCTAGTAAATTGAAATTATTGGTGCTATACTTTAAAATAATAGCAATGGCAGAATCTTTTGTTATTCAATGACATAATCGAATCCCATGAGCAATCATAACGGTTTAAAACGGGTCAGCCGCATAACAGGCATACGAGAAGTTTTTGAGATAATCCGGACTGGATCGCCGATTTCGAGGAACGATCTGGCCAAGATGGTTTCTGTCAGCCGTGCAACCATGTCTGGCATTGTTTACGATCTGATCGAAAATGGTATCCTCAGGGAATCCGGTGAGGTCGTCTCAACTGGCGGCCGCCCTCTCAAACAGCTGACCTACCAACCGGGGAGCAGATTGGCGGTAGGCGTCGTGCAGTTCGACACGCAGCTGCGGGCCACCGTGACCGACCTGGAGGGCAATCCCCAATCGACCATCGAAATGCCGTTTTATGCCTTCACACCTGAAACCATGATGCAGGCTATTGTGGATATCGTTAATCGGGCATTGCAAGACCAACCGCGTGAGCTGGTGATCGGCGTTGGTGTAGGCGTGCCAGGCCAGGTTGATTTTGCATCAGGCCTCCTCAAATCCTTTGCCAGCAAAGGCTGGCGCGACCTGGGGGTCAAAATCCGTGATTACCTGAGCAAAGCACTGGATCTTCCGATCTACGTTATCAACCGCAGCCGAGTTGCTGCGTTGGGAGAACACCGGGCCGGTATCGGTAGGGGGACCCACAACCTGATTTATATCTTTATCGGCCAGGGAATCGTCGCAGGTATTATCAATGACGACAAACTTATCCTTGGGACGCGGTCAAGTGCGGGCGAAATCGGTCACGTTTCGATCATCCCGGACGGCCCATTATGCAAATGCGGCAACCAGGGATGCCTGGAAGTATACGCCAGTGAAGCCGCCCTGCTGGCTAATGCCAGGGCGCTGGTGAGAGAGAACGAGCATGACGAGCTCTACCAGATATTGGATGGAAGATTAGAGTTTTTAACGAGCGCTTTCCTGATCGACGCAGCCAGCCATGGAAATAAACTGGCACTGAGAGTATTTGAAGAGGCTGGCGCTAAGATTGGAATAGCCGTTTCGACTCTGATCAACTTATTCAACCCTGAAATTGTGATCCTGGGCGGGCCGATTGGATCATCTGCCGGCGGGCTGCTGCTCCGCCCGGTGATCCATGAAGCCCAATTGAGATCGATTTCGAGGTCATTCTCAGGCACCAGAATCGTTACCGGAGCTCTGGGAACCCAGGCTGCCACGATTGGGGCGGCAGTGCTGGCCATCACCCAGACACCAATCGAAAACATGGTAGCCCAAAGGGAGCGGTAAACTCCGGAGAAAGCGTGAGAGTCATCATCCCGTTCGTTGCTCAAAGCCTGGCCGTCGATATCCCCGAAGCGAACCTGCTGTTCGACGTTTCACCCCTCGCAACACCCCCTGCAACAGATTTTGAAGCTGTGATCGTTTCTGCGCTGCAACAGCCGATCGGGACGGAACCGTTGAAAGACCTTGTCCATCCGAAAATGCGCGTGGTCTTGATCTGCGACGATAACACCCGCCCTACCCCGGTAGACCGGATCATCCCGATCCTACTCGATTTTCTGAACCAGGCTGGGATCCAAGATGCCAACGTTGAAATAGTGATCTCATCTGGAACTCACCGCGCAATGACCCCAGACGAAATCGAAAACAAATACAGCCGCAGGCTGATCGAACGGGTGAAGATATATCCCCATGATTACAAGGATCGGGCGAACCTGGTGGATTTTGGTGTCACCCGACGTGGTACTCCCATTTTAGTTAACCGGCGCGTGGTCGAAGCTGATTTCAGGATAACGGTCGGCAATATCGTCCCACACCACCCGGCTGGGTGGAGCGGGGGAGCTAAGGCCGTTCTTCCAGGTGTAGCCGGAGAGGAAACCGTTGCCCGGATGCACCTGCTCGGGTCAAAGTACCCTGCCCTGGGAGAGATCGATTCACAGATGCGGGGCGAGATGGAGGATTTTGCTGGTAGGATAGGCTTGAATTTCATTTTAAATGTGATCTTGAACCGAGATGGCGACCTGGTCGCAGCGGTTGCTGGAGATTTCATTGCAGCCCATCGCAAAGGTGTAGCCATCTCCAGAAAAGTCTATGGGGTCGAGATCCCGGCTCTGGCAGACCTGACCATTAGCAGCACCTCACCGGTCGATTTCGATTTCTTCCAGGGTGATAAAGGCATCACTTCAGCCGAGCGAGCCACCAGACCAGGAGGTCGTATCCTCCTGCTTTCTGGCTGCCTGGAGGGCGTCAGCCCGGCTCATCCTGAACTGGGCGATTACGTCGGCCGGGTGAGCAACGCCCGGCTGTGGGAACAGTTAGGCACAGAGGGTGTTCCTGACCCCTTGACGGCTGCCGAGGCGATTGTAATCAACGATATCCTGGCAAAGATGAGTATCAGCATCGTTTCGCAAGGATTGAGCCCCGAGCTGTGCCGGTCGATGGGCATGGTTCCGGTCTCTGCAGACAACCTGGACGATTATTTGAGAGGACTCATCCTGGAGAATCCGGCAATTAAGATCGGCATCTTAAGGAAAAGCGCGGATATTCTTCCGGTCTTGAAACAAGGTGAATGAATTCGCCAGTGCCAGACCGGAATATCTGATTACTGACATCTGATTTCTTAAAACGGAGCTCAACACATGAAAATTGCTTGTGGTTACACTATCCCGATCACAATGTTCGGAATTCCTCCTTCTCCCGCCGACCATCTCAAAGCCATGGAAATCGTTGGGAAAAATGGCTTCCAGGCCATCGAGCTTGAGTTCTACGACGAACTGGTCGATGAGCATCGCCGCGACCTCCCCAGGATGAAGGAAATCTTGAACGAGTACGGGATGGAGGTCCCATCGGTGATGGCCGTCGAGGAGAAGCTGTTCAGCCTGGATGCAGCTATAAGGCGAAAAGCTGTTACCGACTTCGAACGGATCAGCGACTTGATCGCCGGGCTTGGCGCACCCCTGGTATCGATTTGTGGGTACATGCCGCCGGAGATCCGTCCCAAAGGCACCGAGCTTTACGTGGGAGGACCGCCTACGGCAGTCGAAGTAGGCCCTGATTTTTCCTGGAAAGCTTTCTGGGATAACGCCGTCGACCTGGTCGGCCAGTTGGCAGGGATTGCAGGGAGCAAAGGGCTGAAGCTGATTGTAGAGACCCGGGCGAACGACGTATTCGGATCGACCGATGCAATCATGAACCTGATCCGCGATACCGGCAGTGACAATATGGGCGTTATCCTGGACGTGGCGCACGTCCATGCCGGCAAAGAATACCTCAGCCTGGTCATCCCAAAATTAGGCCATCTCATCGAGTTGGTGCATTTCTCCGACAACGACAGCACCCAGGCGTACCATTACGCCCTGGGAAAAGGCACGATCGATTTCGGGGCAGTAATGAAGAGCTTAAAGCGAGCTGGTTTCGAAGGCACAATTGTGGTTGACATCTCCGGCGTGGCCAACATCCTCCATGAAGCAATCGAGGCCCGAGTTTTCATTCAGAAGTTGGTCGATGAAGTTGATCGATAAATAAAGCGAATGAAGACCAGCCTCTCTTCATTCCTGTACTATTATTTCCCACTCGAAGAAGCTATCCGCCGGACGGCGGAAGCCGGCTTCGATGCCATTGATGTCTGGGGTGGGCGCCCCCACGCCTATCGCAAGGACCTGGACGGCGTCGAGATCGCGATGCTCAGGGCTGCACTCGATCAATACCATCTGGAGGTAGCGTCTTTCATCCCGGCTCAATTCCGTTATCCGACCAGCTTATGCAGTCCAAACGAGACCATCAGGCAAGATAGTGTGGCTTACATTTTGGACAGCATTTGGACCGCAGCAGCTTTAGGAGCGCCGGTAGTAAGTGTTTGCCCAGGACATACTCTCCAGGGACAGACGAAAGCTCAGGCATGGGCCCTATTGGAAGACAGCCTGATAGTTATCGCCAATAGCGCCCGAAAGTCCGGATTAAGGATCGCTATCGAACCAGCAGATCGCTACGAGACCGACTTAATGAATACCGTGGCTGAGGCGATGCAGATGGTCGCCGAGCTCAATTATGTCGAGGTAGGCGTTTTGCTCGATAACGGCCACGTTAACCTGTCGGAGGAAAGCCTGGCCGAGGCCATCCAGGTCGCAGGAGACCGCCTTTTCCACGTCCATATAGACGATAACCTGGGCCAACGCGACCAACACCTGATGCCTGGTGAAGGCAATTGTGATCTCACTGACCTTGTAAGACTGCTGCGAGCACAAAGCTACGACGGCTTCCTGACTGCCGAGTTAAGCTGGGATTACATCCTGGACCCAGATCCGGTCGCTCGAGAGACAGCTAAACGCCTGAAAGAATGGCTTTGTTATTAATGAATAGTGTGGCGAGCGAATGGCATTCGCTTTTACGGCTTATCTGAAAACCGATTTCTGATTCCTGGCAGCTTTTTTATGATCTCATACGATTACCACTACGACTTTACCAACCACGCTTACCGGTCGGAATTTATCGACCAGGACAGCGGCGTTCTAAGCCAATCGTTCTGTATTCCCACCGGGATCAGGGCCATCCATGGCGTACGGATCAAGTTGAGCAAGTACGGCGAGCCTGGCCCGGTTCATTTCAGCCTGGGAAACGAACCGGGCGACGCCTCTCTGGCCAGGGGAACGATCCAAGCGGAGAAAGTACTGCCCGTCTTCGAACTGTTGGTTGGAGGGAATTTCCCACCGGCACCGGTATCGGAAGGTCAAACCCTCTTCTTGAACGTGTGGGTCGAAAATGCACACCAGCCGTTGGACGCCTATCGTATTTATGGGCCAAACACGCGCCACGAGCTGGTCGACGAAGGCAATGCCAGGGTGCCGCATTGGTGGCACGACTTCGCCGAACGCCTGGACGACGTCAATGCTCCCCTCCCCATAGGATATGCCGGGGCTGGCTACCCGGATTACCAGGACGGCAACCGGGTTGGCAAGGATGGAAATCGAACCTGGAGTATCACGTTCCAGGTTTTTACCGACCTGGATGATCTCGATGACAGCTCCTACGAGGGCAAGACATTCGATCCTACTACTCTCGATTTTCAAACATCAAAAACCGAGGATCAATTCGAGTTTGCCCGCAAGCTGCTGGCGCCACCTTTTAGCGAATGGGTCAATTTGCGCGACTCAACCCGGGTAGTACAGGATGATAAAGTGCAATTGGACGAAAATTGGGCGATCCGAAACGAGGCTGGAGACACGCCAGCTCTCAGGCATGCCCTGGAAGAGCTGCCGGTCTTCCTGGAACGAGCCATGGGCATACAAATCTGTGGAAAGCCTGATGCCCAACAGGCAATCGTCTTCAGCCTTGGCCGTTCTCTGGCAAAGGCACATCCCGAAACCTTCCGAGTGGAAACCAGCCGGGCTGGAATCACGATCCAGTCCGGCCACGGACGAGGTTTCTTAAGGGCCGTTTATTGGTTGGAAGACCTGATGCTGGCCGAGCGAGCCCCGGTTTTGCCGCTGGGGACCTTCGAAATCATGCCAAAATACGAACTGCGCATGGCACCGGGTATCTATCCGGCCCCTAGCTACTTCATGCTGCGCGAAGCCCAGGTGTGGACTCCGGGGTATATGTGGCGATTTTCCCGGGCAGGGTACAATGCCGTTTATTTCCAGGCCAGCCTGGAGGATTTCGTCGAAGATTTGGCGATTTTCCCCGAGATGAACGACCCCGAAGCCCCAGACGCAATTGAGCGGCTGCGGCGCTGCGTCGAGTTGGGGGCGGAATATGGTGTTGATTTTTACTGGGATATCAAGACCGGCTATGAACGCAAATTCGCCGAAAGCGTTTATGAAAGGCTGCCCCAGATCAGGTCCTTCGAAAAATTCGGTAATTTTCCCTGCACCGGCCAGCCAATCGTGCTCGATTTTCTCCGCGAGACGATAGCGCACGTATTTTCAAGGGTCGATAAGCTCAAGGGAACTATCCTGGTCTACGATACAGAAGGCTTTTACTCCTGTTTCACCCATAACAGCAAAGATAAATGCCCTTACTGTCGCGAATACCCGGTCGAAGTCCTTACCCACCGTGTATTCGCGACCATCCAACAAGCAATGAAGCCAGGATCTAAATCTTACTTTCTGCCAGAGAAAGAAAAAAGAGCAGTAGAGAAGGAGTTGATCCTGCTGACTTACATCTGTGATGAGCCCTGGAACTACCGGGTGATCGAATCCATGCCGGCTGATGTCTCTCTGCTGGCATGTTACAGCCAGCTTAAAGAACTGGACCGGTGCGGCGTGCGCGTTTTGACCGACGATTATTCGCTGTGCTCGGACGAGCCTTCAGATTACTTCTTGAAAGTCCAGAGTATCGCCAGGCGGAAGGGATTGCGATTCTACTGTAAAACAGAAGACACCTTTGGCCAGGAATTCGTCTCGACCCCTTTTACACCCTGCCTGGAGCAGCACCAGCGGCGCTGGACCCGGCTGGAAAAAGAACACGTGGACGGATTCATATCCCAATACATCCACATCGGGTTTATGCCCACCCCCTGCCAGGATCTGACCCGTCAAAATGTGCTTGAGGTATACAGAGACGGCAAGCTGCTGCACGTATCCCCACAAGAAAAACTGCTCACAGCTACCCACATCCATTTCGGGCGTGAAACTGCTGGCCTGATGCTGAAAGCCTGGGAGGCTTTCAGCATCGCCATCCGTGATTATTTCCCTTACACCTGGGGTGTTTGCCGCTACCCCGGGCCTCTGCAGTCTGCGCCAGGTCAGCCATTTTTTATGGACCCGGAACATGCTGTTCCCAGGCCGTGGGCCAGGGGTTACGTCAATGACTTGAAGTGGACCAGGATCGTCGAGCGTTTCCTGCTGGATAAGGACAAGACCTGGGATTACCGGGTTGTCGCCCGCTGTCTGGCGCGCATGAACGAATATTACAGCCTGGGTAACAGTTATTTAGGCGAGGCTATGCGCATTTGCCGGCCAGTCGACCGGGATGCGATCGCATCTACCCAGAATGTGGCCTCCATGCAGCATTCACAGATCAGGACGATCCTCAACTTGATCACTTTTATCCGGCTTCGAGATGCTTATTCGCAAGTTCCTTCACCCGCCCTCCTGGATGGATTGGTCAACACGCTGGAAGCCGAATTGGACAATGCCCAGGAAGCCCTGCGGATTAGTCAACAGGATTCGCGTCTTGGGTTTTCATGCGAAGGGGATGGAAACGTGCGAGGAGGACACTTCAATCCATATACCATTGGGGAAAAAATAAACGGATTACGGGCGACCCTGAAAGAGCTGGATCGATCTGCAAATCACTTGTAGTGACTTGGCAACAGTGAGCTTCTACGGACTGACTGGTGGAAAACCGCTGTGTCCCTCCGGCCAGTTGGCGTCCTTTCTGACCGGGCACATTGAAATGCCGCGCCGCTCTGGACGATCATCAGAGCAGAACTAGAAATAGTGGGGATTCTTATTGATGAGGAGTGCTATCCGGTTCGCTATTCGCTAATTGTTCAGGTCCATCAAAACCATGCAGGGACTTGATTGGGAAACGTTCTTTCAATTTCTGAATGAGGACGTCCTCTGTTGGCGGATTACAATGCGTTTCAACTCCTGCTTTGATCAGCAATAGAGCCATCGGATCGTCGTAGGTCAAGCTTTCTACCATTTCATCAAAAAAAGCCAGCCATCCTTCTTCCAGGTATCCCTCAAAATTTATTTCACCATTGAATGGCAGAGGAAGCTGGCCATGGCTGTCTCGGGAGAAGCGATACCAGACGGCAATGTAATTGTAGGTCTTGTAGTATGTTTCGACAGCGAAACCCTTCTTATGGAGAGCATCCCGTACTTTCTGCGACAACCCGGTTTGTACGCCGATGAAGCGGGATGAGGCCAGATAGCGCCGCGCTGGAACTGTGAAGAGGATTTTCGCAACCTGGCGAAATAACCTTTCCTGGATGTCCATCAAACAGATATTATCGTCATCCGGAAAATTATGAACCATAGCCGCCTCTTGGTGAAAACGCAGATCGGATATTATTATTTTAGACCTATCCCTCAAAAAAGGTAGCAAAGTACCCCCCATGTTGGCCATCCTGACACACAATTATCAGCCATGAACAAACAGATTTTTTAGCATACAATCAATGTATGTGGCATTATCCCCCCTCACCTATCGAAAGCAGTTATTGAGGTCAGAATCTCATGCAAAAAAAATCGGAGTCAACCTTTCCCCAAACGGATTCGGAGTTGGATTCATACTTTCAGGATTTACAGGCCCAAACCTTGCGAATCATCATCATCGCCATGGGGATAGCCTGCATCATTCTGTTAAGCCTTGGTTTTGAGGAGTCAAATAATGGTTGGATTTTTGGAACTGGATTGGGGATTCTAGGTGTTCTGCTTGCCAGTTGGTTTCTGGTTCAGAACAATTTTAGCATTGTCGCAATCGCGTTAATCATTGCAAGCACAGCGGGTATATATAGCGTGGCTGTGTGTGGGGGGATTCATTCTGCAGTCGTTTTAATTGTGCTGCCCGCCGGATTAGCGATGCTGATGCTCAATATTTGGGGAGGACTGACTTTCGCCGGTTTGGCAAGTTTTTTGATTCTGCTGGCTCCCAATGAATTTTTCCCGATACCGGTTGAACTACGCTGGGCATGTGCTTTCGAAATATGGACGACCGTGGGTATCATCTGGCTCGCTCTGCGACCGCTGCTGCATTCCGTTGAATGGACCTGGTCAGCCTATGAAGAAAGCCGGAGACTTCTTGAACAGGCAAGAGACGCCCAGGCACAGCTGCAACAAGCGCTGGGTGATGCTGCTTCTGCTAACCAACAGCTGGTTCGATTGCATAAACTTTCTCAGGACCTGCGCCAGATCGCTGAGAACGAACGCCAGATCAAACAACAATTCGTCGCCAACGTCAGCCATGAACTGCGTACCCCACTCAACATGATCATTGGATTTTGCGAGGTCATCCTCAAAAAACCTCAAGCCTACGGCAAACGCGGTTTACCGCCAGTGCTTTTAGCCGATCTTGAGGTAGTGCTACGAAACAGCCAGCACCTCTCGGAGCTAATCGATGATGTATTGGACCTGAGCCAGATCGACGCCGGTAAAATGGCGCTCTATAAAGAGCGCTCATCGTTGAGAGATATTATCGAAGCTGCAGTGATTGCGATCCGGCCTTTATTTAAATCAAAAGGACTTTACCTGGAGACTGTATTTGGCGAAGATTTGCCAGCGATATACTGCGATCGGACGCGCATCCGTGAAGTCATTCTCAACCTGTTAAGCAACGCCGGGCGTTTTACGTCAAAAGGGGGGGTAACACTCCAGGCAAAGAAAGAGAAAAACTCAGTGGTTGTCGTCGTAACCGATACGGGTACCGGGATGTCGCCAGAAGTTCAGGACAAGCTGTTCGAACCCTTTCAACAAGCTGATGGCACAATCTACCGGCGTTTTGGCGGCACCGGCCTGGGATTGGCAATCAGCAAAAATTTTGTAGAATTACACGATGGAAAAATGTGGGTGCAGAGCCAGCCGGGAACCGGAACCAGTTTCTTCTTCGAGCTACCAATCGATCCACCGATTCCGCTTAAATCAGGACCTTTGCGGTGGTTGAATATGTGGCCTATTCTGAAAGAGCGAGTGAAAGTAGCCAGGCCGTTATCTTCCGAGGTAATGCCACGGCTCGTGATCGTCGAGCAAGGGGACGTCATGCAAAAACTGCTCAATCGTTACCTCCAAGATGTCGAAATAGATTCCACAAGCGATCTGGAAGATGCCCTGACCGGCCTGGCAAGTAGTCCTGCACAAGCTCTGCTGGTAAATGCTTTGCCCATTGAAAGTGCTTTGACCCACCTGCTGAAAACTGACACCCTTCCATATAATACACCAGCAATTATCTGTTCAGTACCGGGCATAGAGCAAGCCAGTGCTGCCTTCGGGGTTAAGAATTACCTGGTCAAACCGATTTCGCAGGAGACGTTATTAACTGCCCTAGATCAAATTGACCAACCAATTCATAATATCTTGCTTGTAGACGACGAGCCTGATGCGGTCCAGCTTTTCCGGCGCATTCTAATCACAGCTGAGAGAGATTACCGGGTATTGAGAGCATCCAATGGGCTGCATGCCCTCGAGATCCTTCAAGATGAAAAAATTGACGTTATTTTATTGGACCTGACCATGCCGGAAATGGATGGTTTCGAGTTCCTGGCGCGAAGAAACCTGAATGAAAAATTGCGGGAAGTTCCGGTCATCTTGATATCCGCCCGGGATCCAAGCGGACAGCCCATCGCCAGCAACGCCATAGTTCTGACCCGCGGCGGAGGGCTCTCTGCCGGTCAGATTATGAGCTGTATCGAAGCCTTTATGACAATTCTTTCTCCCGCGGCCTCGTAAGGAGATGGTCAAGGGTCTGGAGAAGGACCTCTTGACCAACCGGTTTTTGGATAAAAGCTGCCGCGCCTAACGCCATCGCGAGCGGTTCCTGCGGTAAGATGGTACTGACGACCACTGGAATTTTTTGCAGCTGAGGATGCTCACGCAATCGTTCGAGCACCTCCCAACCATCAACTCCAGGGAGCATCACATCCAGTAAGATTACATCAGGTAAGACGGATTCGGCCATCGAGATCAGGCCAGAAGGATCTTGAAGGCTATATAGCCGGTACAAGCTGCCTGTCAGGTAGCGTTCTATTAAACGCAGCGCGTCAAGGTTGTCATCCAAAGCCAGCACGACCTTGTGGCTGGAGCGGGGTAGATCAATCTTGATATTCAGGCAGCAGGCCTGCACCCGAGGCGCGACCATTTGCATTCCCCCGCCTGAAAGGGCAAGAAGACGATCTCCGAGTTTAATCAATTCCACCAGTTGATTATTAGCCTCATAGGATGTATCCACTGACGACCGGGCTTCTACCCTGATAAAGACCATTTTGTCGCTTTGCTGCAGTTCGAGTCCAATGCGGCCATCCACAACACACTGGGCCAGGGCTGATAAGACATTGATAATCCCCTGACGAATAGATACAGCCTGGCCATAAATGGTTGTTTGGATATTTGGCGGCGTAAAATCTAAATTGACCCCAAGCGATTGAAACAGCGGCGCGATTGTATGTACGATATTCTCGATCAATTGTTTGATTGAGATCATCTCGTTAACAGGCGCTTTGCTAAGAAACTCCAATTCCTGATCGGCGCCAGGCGCCGGGCTGGGGGATTGCGTTTCAACCTGAGTATTAGCTTTGTGTGAGTCCAATTTTTCAGACAGAGCTTCCAGCGCCAATACTTCCAGGCGGCGTAACTGGCGGATGCTGAGGCCCAGCTCGCTGGCTACCTGTTTTTGGGTCGATTGCTCGACAAAACGGTAGGTCAAAATTTGATAGATACGCCAATTCTTCGATGACTGGGGAAGGCTGCTTGAAGGCTTCATTGATTGGATTGTCTTGGTAAGGAGCAGACGGAGGGACGTCGTGGATTCATCTCCAGGATGAAGTCCTAACGAGCTGACCAAAGGACTGCGCCTTAAAGCCACCGGGTCATATAAATGGCGCAAGGTCTGCCTTAGAACCTGGATGTTTTGCGAATTGGCTATCACTAATTGTCGCCTTTGTAGTATTTTATCAGAAACATTTTGAGGTGAAAACAAAACAAATTTGCTGACCTTCCAGATAATCATGTCCTCTTAATGTCTGGTTTATGGCAGAAATCGGCAAAATCAGGTCTGGGTTAATGCTATAGTTAAATTGATTTCTGGTCGAAATTCTCATTTTAAATCAATAAGTCAATAACACTTTTTTGCACCTTCCATCTGGTGCTGTAAGATGGCAAGAGGATGTGAACACCAAGACTGTCTAAGATGATCTCACTAACCAGTCGTCGCCGCAATTCTAATACAAATATCCGCCAAAAGACCTGGTGGGGGACTTTACGGCATTATATTTCACAGAATTCAATCTTATTCATTTTAGGCGCACCAGCCCTGGTACTAATTTTCCTATTCAGCTATATCCCAATGTTCGGAACCGTGATCGCGTTTGAAGATTTCAGTCCCAGGACAGGGTTCTTAAGCCAATGGGTCGGCTTCCATAATTTTGCTTTACTGTGGAACTCGCCGGTATTATGGCGGCTTATCAGGAATACAGTCGGTTTAAACGCCATGTTTATTGCCGCCGAGACTATCAGTGCAGTGGTTTTGGCACTGCTTTTGAATGAGGTTCGCTCGACGTCATTTAAGCGGATATCCCAATCCTTGATGTTCTTACCCTATTTCATGGGATGGACAATCGTGTCGATGGTACTTTTCGGTATGATCGATTATGACGTAGGCACGATAAACGCATTACTCCAAAAATTAGGTTTGGATAGGGTCCTGATAACCAATAATCCTGACATTTGGCCAGCAATTCTGACCATCATTCGGGTCTGGAAATACTCGGGAAGCAGCTGCATTATTTACCTGGCCGTCCTTGTCGGGATCGATCCACAGCTACACGAAGCAGCCGCGATCGACGGGGCCGGCCGTTGGCAGCGGATGCGTTATATCTCTTTGCCAACCCTGCTTCCAGTCATTATCTTGCTCACGCTACTGGCTATCGGACGAATTTTTTATGGTGACCTTGGAATGATCTATGCCGTGGTAGGGAACAGGGCCATGCTCTACCCCACCACTGACGTCATCGATACCTACATCCTGAGAGCACTATCAACGAACGCCAACTATGGTTTCAGTGCAGCCGTAGGGTTATCACAAGCGGTATTAGGCTTTATATTCGTGTTTGGCTCCAACTGGCTGGTAAAAAAGTATTCGCAAGCCAGGGGAGAGGACTACACAATTTTTTAAAGGACAACAGGGTGATCGAAAAACAAAATTTAGGAGACCGGGTTTTTTCCATCTTCCTTTACGTGTTCCTGGGAATTGTAGCAGTGTTATGCTTATTCCCGTTCTGGATCATGGCCGTTGCATCTTTTACGGACGAGACAACCCTGCGGATGGAAGGATACCTGCCCTGGATATCAAAGTTCAGTTTGGAAGCTTTTAAATGGGTATTTTCCGGCAGCCAGATCCAGATCGGATATGAAGTTACCATTTTTGTCACGATCGTAGGCACGCTGTCATCACTGCTGGTCATGTCGATGCTGGCGTATATGATGTCTGTTAAACGCTTCAAAGGCCGGCAGGCAATAGCTTTCTACGTATTCTTCACCATGATCTTCGTACCGGGCATTGTCCCCTGGTTTATCACCTGCCGCAATCTGCTGCATCTCAAGGACAACGTTTGGGCGTTGATCTTGCCGATGATGGTACAGCCATTTTGGGTCTTTGTTCTGCGCAACTTTTTTGCTTCTTTGCCATCAGAAATTCTCGAATTGGCCCTTATCGACGGCGCTTCGGATGCAACGATACTTTTTAAAATTGTCTTTCCCCTTTCAACCCCAGTTCTTGCAACGGTAGGTCTTTTCATGGCAGTTGCTTATTGGAATGATTGGTTCCTGGGTGTTATGCTGCTGGATTTCGCCCCATTCAGACCGCTTTCGATCATTATTTTGAAAATGGTTAATAATGCTCAAGCTATTGCGGACGCAATGAAACAGCCAGGTATCAGTCCGAATCTGGCTGGCCTTCCAACACTGGCTATTCGTATGGCGACAGCGCTGGTAACGATAGGCCCAATCATCATCCTTTATCCGTTCGTTCAAAGGTATTTCGTAAAAGGATTAACCTTGGGAGCCATAAAAGGCTAACTCAAGTCCATATTGCTATCAGATCGTCTATTTCGAAAAAAAGCAAGAAAGGAGGAGGAGCAGAAAAGATCACCAATAGCAACCAAACACAGTTTTGATCGAATTGACTGTTCAAGAAGGAGAACTCAGAATGAATAAGTTATCGCGTCGCGAAATGTTAAAACTCGTTGGCATAGGTACTGCTGGAACAATTCTAGCTGCCTGTACACCCAAAGCCACTACGCAAGCAGTGGAGACGGGCGCTACTGAAATACCTACTGTGGCCAGTAAGCCTGTAAAGATTACGATGGTGGAATCCTGGTTCGGTGTTCCACAGTTCAAAGAAAGCATCGACCCTGTGACTCAAGCCATATCAGACAAGATGAAGAGTGAAGGCTTAAACATCGAGATCCAATCTATGATCCTCGATGACCACGAAACAAAATATCCTTTGCTCTACGCCTCCGGCGCCGATTTCACGATGGCTTTCGATGCCCCCTGGTATAAAATGGATACTCTACGCACACAGGGATCGCTGGTGGTGCTGGATGACCTCTTCAAAACCTATGGAAAAGGGCTAATGGATGAGGTGACGCAGAAGATTTTGGACGCTAACAAGTGGGACGGCCACTGGTACGGCATTCCTACCGCCGGGGCGTATGGGGGCACGTGCGGGGTCGTACTGCGCTCTGATCTGCTCGAGAAATATATGGCAGCAGAGCCCGATCCGATGGTTGGCTGGGCCAGCCTGCAGCCTTACCTGGAAGCAATTGCGGCCAATGAAGCTCAGATAACGCCGTTTGCAGTCGATCCAGCTTATGGTCCAGTCCACGAGAATTTCCTGCTGCGGCGAACGGTCGGCACCTGGCATGGCGTCAACAGCAAAACAGGGATCATCAATCCCAATATCGATAAAGGTTATACTCTGGTCGACATCGAAACCGTTCCAGAGATGATTGAAGCTGCCCGCCTCGTACGCACCTGGTGGGAAAAGAACCTGATCAATAAAACCGACCTGCCCGCTAATGGGCCGACTGTAAACGCCTTATTGGATTACTTCATGCCCGGCAAGACGGCAACCGTCATCGAAAATGAACCTAACTTCAAATACGTTGACGATCAAAAAACTCTTAAATCATCAATTCCCGATGCGACTGTGAAGGGTTATGATATGGCCGGCATCCAGGTTGGCAGGTACAAGCCGGTTGGCGCTCTCAAGCAGTGGAATTTCATCGTATTCAACTCAGGAGCCCCGCAGGAGCAACAGGTTGCAGCCGTCCAATACTTCGACTGGCTGGTTAGCAGCCAGGATAACATCGATCTGTGGCTGATGGGAGTAGATGAAGTCAATTACAAGAAAGAAGACAACCTGCGCTTCTCAGAAATCCCTGGCGTCGACAATGCCAAGAATTATCGCCGGGCGTGGTATGTTGGCGGGGTCTCAGGCCGGTTCATGCGTCTGCCGGTCGACCTTCCGGATGATGCCATGACTGAGCACCTTTGGGAAAGTGACGAATCCAAGTGGGATTTTGACCCATACGAAGCTTTCAATGTTGACACCAAAGCAGTAGAGACAGAAACGGCCCAACTCACTGCAGCCTGGGCGGAAGCATACCATGGCTTTGGCACCGGCCAAATGCCCACAGATGAAGCAATTGCCAAGATGAAGCAGACCCTGGACGATGCTGGAAGGCAGCAGTATAAAGAAAAGGTACAAAAACAACTGGACGATTACATCGCAGCCAATAAAGTCTAACAGGATTTGCTCTAACCATGGATCACAACATTTTGACAGCGGTGGATCTTAAATAGTTATCACACCATCCTATATCAGAGGCCCGGTTTCTGTGAGAAGCCGGGCCTCAAACCAAAAAAAATGCTCGAATTAAGCGAAGATTTTCCGGAAATAACAAAGCGCTTCGAAGCCTGGTGGGCTCACGAACTATACGACCGTCCCATTTTTCTGGCTGCAGCCAATACCAGACCTGAAAGGCCAATCAATCGCCGCCTGGATTTACTCGACCAACCAGAGCTCTGGTTCGAGGTAAAACTCAAGGACATGCTCCAACTTCACCGGCGAGGCGATATGCTCCCTAATATCAGGGTAGATTTTGGCCCAGTGCTGCTGGGATCAGTTTTTAGCAATGAGCGCCAATTCGGATTTGATACTGGGTGGACCCCGGAATGCATCAACGACGATTGGTCCAACATCAAATGGAATTTTTCTACCCAACAGGCGTGGTGGGAGAAAATGACTCAACTACTTCACATGGTCTCAAAAGCAGCCGCGGGGCGTTTTGCAGTCTGTTCTCCCAACCTGGGCGGAACCGGGGACATCCTGCTGACACTGCGGGGAGCAACCCGTCTGTGTATGGACCTGGTAGACAACCCCGAGAAGATCGAACAAGCGATCCATGAAATTTATCCCGCCTGGCACCAGGCTTTCCAGGAACTGAACCGGATACCGCAAGAAGCAGGAGCCGAATTAATCCACTGGCTCTACCTGTGGTCTTCTCGGCCATATATGGTAGCCGAATGTGATTTCTCATACATGATCAGCACGAAAGCGTTCGAAAGGTATTTTTTGCCCGACATTGTCCGCCAATCCGCTGAAGTGAAAAGGGCAGTCTATCACCTGGATGGTCCCGGCTGCACCCGGCATATCGATGCCCTGTTGGGCCAAACGGAGCTGGGTGCCATTCAATTTACACCGGGGGTCGAAAACCCTTCGGCTTTGCCCTGGCTTGAAATGTTTCGCAAGATCCAGGGGAAGGGGAAGTCTTTACTGGTCATCTGCCCTGCGGATGAAGTCCTATCTTTAAGCGATTTACTTTCCCCTGAAGGCTTAGCATTTCTAATTGAAACGCCTCTTAGCAGCAGTGAATTGGACGACCTATACCACCAATTCTGCCAACGGTATCAAATATGATCGAACGTGAGCGCTACCGAAGGACTCTCTTATTTGAAAACCCTGACCGGATTCCATTCGAGCCAGGCTGGCCACGGGAGTCAACGCTTGAAGCATGGCACCGCCAGGGCCTCGCTCCTGGTGTAGATTGGCTCGATCAGTTGTGGCTGTCATTGAAACTACCTGAGACGGCTCCCCAAGCCCCACCAGATATGGGGGTGTCCTTTATAATGATGCCCACTTTCGAAGAAAAGATACTCGAACACCAGGCCGGACACATCATCATTCAGGATTGGATGGGTGCGATAACCGAAATTTCAGATGAATATGATTTTTCATACATCCGCAGTGCGCGCGACTTTGTTACCCGCAAATGGCACGAATTCCCGGTAAAGAACCGCCAGGATTGGATCGACAAGATACGCTGGCGATATGCATTTTCTAAAGATCGTTATCCGCAAGATTTCGAAAACCGCTGCCATGAAATTAACCAGAATGATACCGAGCTAACGCTCAACATCCCCGGCCCTTTCTGGCAGCTTCGTGAGTGGTGCGGATTTGAGAATCTGTGCGTGTTGTTTGTCGAACAGCCTGATTTTGTGCAGGAAATGATTGATTTCTGGGAAGATTTTGTGCTCAAGGTGCTCAAGCCTGTCCTGGCTCGAGTTAAGTTGGATAATATCGTGTTTTCAGAGGATATGGCGTACAAACAGCACAGTATGATATCGCCGCGTATGGTTCGCCGGTTCCTCCTGCCGACATATCACAATTGGGTCGCTACCGTTAAATCCAGCGGGTGCTCTCTGGTTTCGATCGATTCAGATGGGTTCATCGGTGAGTTGATTCCAATCTGGCTCGAAGCCGGTTTCAATTGTTGTACACCAATCGAAGTCGCGGCTGGAAACGATATTGTTGAGTTTAGAAAACAATTTGGTAATAAAATGGCTTATATGGGGGGTATCGATAAGCGCGCGGTAGCAAATGGTGGAGAAGTCATGCGTGACGAAATCTACCGGGTCATACCTCCGTTGGTCAAGGATGGCGGCTATATTCCCGCTATCGATCACGGAGTGCCTCCGGATATTTCCTGGCAAAATTTTATCGAATACAGCCAATTGTTGGCTCAATTAACTGGTTGGTTATGAAAAGAGATAAAAATGGTCGGTTAACGACAATTAGAATTACCCCCTGACGACAATTAGAAATACCCACCAAGAGGTGGTCGATAGCCGGAGTAAACTACTCCAAAAACATGGAGTAGTGCATGACAGCTAACGACGCCCAGGTGAGGATTATCATGAGAGAACGAAACCAAGGGCATACCCAAGAACAAGCGGCTGCGAAGGCAAACCTGAGCAGCTGTAAGACTGTCAGGAAATATGAACAGTTGGGAAAACTACCGAGTGAACTGAAACAGCCGCGGAGCTATCGCACTCGGACCGACCCATTTGAAGCGGAATGGGACGAACTGGAAAAGATGTTGAAGGATGCGCCTGAATTGGAAGCCAAGACGCTGTTTGAATGGTTGTGCGAACGGCAGCCGGAGAAATACCAGGAAGGGCAGTTGCGCACCTTGCAACGTCGGGTAAACGAGTGGCGGGTATTGAATGGCAACCCCACCCTCACCCTGGATCAGGTGCACCAGCCGGGTGAAGTACTGCAAACAGATGGGACCTGGATGAATAATCTGGGGATCAGTTTGCAGGGAGAAGCGTTTGAACACCTGGTTATCCATAGCGTACTGCCTTATTCAAATTGGGAATGGGGACGCGTGGTGCAATCAGAATCACTGCTGGCAATCCGGTTGGGACTGCAAAGCGCCTTGATGAAACTGGGACATGTGCCCAAGATCCACCAGACCGATAATACAACGGCCGCCACCCACAACTTGGGACCCAACCAACGTGACCGGAGCCCGGAAGAGCGTGGATTCAACGCCGAATATTTGCAGTTGCTGACGCATTTTGGGATGGAGCCGCGCACGATCCATGTCAACAGCCCCAATGAGAACGGCGACATCGAATCATCGAACGGCGGGTTCAAACGCACTGTCGTACAGCATTTGCTGTTGCGGGGCAGCCGGGATTTTGAGAGTTTGGAAACCTACGAAGCGTTTTTGTGGGGGATCATGGAGCAACGTAATGCCCGGCGTCGGGTAAAGCTAGCCGAAGAGCTGGCCGTGATGCAACCCCTGACGGTAGCTCCCTGGCCTGAGGTGCGGGAGTTGAATGTTCGGGTCGGCTCGAATGGCATCTTGCGGGTCGGTTCGAACGGCTACACCGTACCGAGCGGCTTGAAGAGCAAACGAGTGACCGTGAAGGTGTTCGAATGGCAGATTGAGGTGTGGTATGCCAACCAACGGGTGGAGACCTTGCCCCGCCAGACGGGAGTGCAACATTACAGCATTAACTACCACCACGTGATCGACAGCTTGCTGCGCAAGCCGGGCGGATTTCGCAATTACCGCTACCGAGACGATCTTTTCCCGCGAGCGGTCTTCCGCCAGGCCTGGGAGGCGCTCCAAGCACGTTATTCAGCCCGAAAAGCAGATCTGACCTATCTGCGGATCCTCAAACTGGCGGCAGGCGGGTTGGAGACGGATGTGGCTGCAGCGCTGGAGATGCTTTTGACATCCGGTCAGAACTGGGATGACCAAACCGTGGCCGAATTAGTTCAGCCGACGCCAACAGCGATCCCTGACTTACCAGTCAACCCTGTCAACCTGACCCTCTATGACCAATTCTTGAGCCCGGAGGCACGCCATGTCTCCGCTTGAGACCATTCGAGAGCACTTGCGCACCTTACACATGCCCACCGCTGTACAGGTGGTTGAAGAACTCCTGGCTAGCGCTACCAACGAAAACTGGTCGCCGGAAAAATTCTTGGGCGAACTACTCGAACAGGAGATGGAAGGTCGTCGCCAACGGCGCATCGAACGCCTGCAGGATGCGGCCCATCTGCCGGTCGAAAAGACCCTGGCGACCTTTGACCAGGGGTATCTTCCCTTGCGACTTCGTCGCCTGCTGCCCCAATTATGCACCGGCGAGTTCGTGGACCGCGCCGACAACCTGTTGGTCTTCGGTTTACCCGGCCGTGGGAAAACGCACTTTGTGGCCGCCGTTGGCCACGAACTGGTCAACATCGGCCGCAGTGTCTTCTTCACCCCGACCTACCGCCTGGTGGATAGCCTGCTGCGCGCCAAACGCGACCTGCTCCTCGAACATGAGCTACGCCGCCTCGACCGCTTCGAGGTGCTCATCCTGGATGATATCGGTTATGTTCAGCAATCCCCCGAAGAAATGGAAGTCCTCTTTACCTTGCTAGCCGAGCGATATGAACGCCGCAGTGTGGTCATTACTTCCAACCTGGTTTTCTCCCAATGGGATCAAATCTTCAAAAACCCCATGACCACCGCTGCTGCCATCGACCGCGTCGTCCACCACAGTATCATCGTCGAATTCGGAAAGGAGATGTCCAGCCACAGAGCCGATGAAGCTGCCAAACGTCTTCAGGAGACCCCCTGAAATGTCCCCTGCCATGCTGCCACAGGACTCACCAGCAAAAGCAGGCCGCCTGCTTCCGCCTCCGCCGTCCCGCTTTGCGCAGTATGCCGCTCCGACTGCGCTCTGTCAAGGGAGAAAACCCAAACTGCCCCCCTTGACGGTGCTCGTCTCCGCGGCCTTTTCTGCGCAGCGGGACGGCTCCGGCGGAAGCAGGCTATCGAAAAAGGCATACGTTTATATGCCTTCTGTTATGGGCATTTCTAATTGTCGCTGATGGGAATATCTAATTGTCGTTGACAGAATGGTAAATAAATTTTTCCAAACCAAAACATATTACGAATCCCGCTATGATGCAGCCGGTCGTTGCTTGGGTTTCAAAGCCAGGAATAAAGACGAATGGCTCTTATGGAAATCTGAGGTGAGAGGAACTCTCTATCGTTTGCTCGGACTGGATCGAATGGTTTCATGTCCGCCAAACCCGCGCGTCACCGAAGAAATCCAATGTGATGGATATCGCCGGCAGCGGGTCGAGATCGACACCGAACCTGGAGTCACCATGCCGCTGTACGTACTGATTCCGGATGGACCCGCCAGAAAATTGTCCCCGATAATCGCAGCCCATGGTCATTTGGGGGGAGGTAAGATTGCCACAGCGGGGGTCACTGAAATTCCCGGCGTAACCGAAGCGATCCTCCAATTGAACTACGACTATGGGTTAAAATGCGCCCAGAGAGGGTACATGGTCTTCTGTCCGGATGCCAGGGGGATGGGAGAAAGACGAGAATCGCTAAGCGAAGGCTCAGAGTATTTGTTTAGCAGTTCTTGCAACCAATTATTGAAATTAGGCCTGCCTTTAGGGATTACAGTCATCGGCACATGGATCTGGGACCTGATGCGATTGCTCGATTTTATCCAGTCCAGGCCTGAATGCGCCGGACAAAAAATTGGATGTATCGGCCTCTCTGGAGGCGGTTTGCAAACCCTCTACCTGGCCGCACTGGAAGAACGCATAGCGTGTGCCGTGGTCTCAGGCTATTTTTACGGCGTACGCGATTCGATCCTGAGTATGAGCTGCTGCGAGTGCAACTACGTTCCCCATTTATGGGAATATATTGATATGGGAGACCTGGCGGCGATGATAGCACCCAGGCCATTATTGATCGAAACTGGCTCCAAAGATGATTTAAATGGTGCACGTGGAGTTATCAACACTATCGAACAGGTTGAAATCGCCCGGCAGGCCTACACTCTTTTCGAGGCTTCAGACCACCTCGCTCACGATATTTTCGAGGGCGAACACCGCTGGAATGGAATACAGGCTTACCCGTGGTTGGACCATTGGCTAAGATAATAAGATTTTGGATCGAATAGCTACCTTAAAGCTCAACTTTTTGTCCAGCTTGCTTTTAAGCGGTGAGCCGCCAGCTTTGGTCTCCGGTCGCGGGTGAAAATCCCTTTGTAGTTGAATCCAGCCATTCGCCGGACAGACTGCCCGGTTTTGAAATCGCACAAATTCCATACATGCTGACCGGCAACATACGGCTTTGAATTAAGCAGCTGAAGGTAAGCTTCAATCATTTCTGCCTGGTACTCTTCGCTAAACATTTCTGCTGGTTGGGCATGCATACCGGGGACCGCGTCAGCCCCAAACTCGGTCAGAAGCAGTGGCTTGGGATACTGAGCATGGAGGGCATCTAATTCGTTCGAAAGCAGCTTCATCCCGATATCGAGCAGGCCCATTTCCGAATACCAGCCATAATAACGGTTCAGGCAAACGATATCAAGAAACTCAAAAGAGACTTCCCCCTTACCCACACTGCTGACTAATGTGACCGGACGGGTATCGTCGAGCGATTTAGCCAGGTCATACAAACCGCGAAAGAATTGGCTGGCTGCAGGCTCGATCGAATGAGGCTCATTGGCCAGGCTCCAGACGATGACACTTGGGTGGTTCTTATCCCTGTCGATCAGCTCTCGAGTAAACTGTTGGCAAAGGCGGAATCGTTTATCCAAACCAGGTTCATCAAAGAATAAGCCCACTCCAGGGGTTTCGTCAATGACCATAAAACCCAGGCGATCTGCCATATCAATCATCTCTTCGGAATAAGGGTAATGGGTCGTGCGGAAAGAATTAGCTCCCACCCACTCCATCAAGGCATAGTCTTTGATGATCAAAGCTGGAAATAATCCACGCCCGATGACTGGAAAATCTTCATGACGGCCAAACCCTCTCAAAAAGACCGGTTTACCGTTCAAGAGCAGCTGGTCGCCTTCAACTTTCATGGTTCGGATCCCGATGTCAAGTGAGTAGCTGTCATAATTGAGATTGTCACACGCCAATTCAATCACCAACCGGTAGAGATTGGGAGATTCGGGCGACCACAGTTTTGCATGCGGAATGGCTAGCATGATCTTTTTTTCAGGAGCAGGCAAGCTCTCGGTGATAATCAGGCTGTCATCGTCCTGCACACTAATTGTTGCATCGATAGTATCGACGTCACCGTTCAAGGTGATGGTGACATTAACGATTCCGGTATCTCCGTCGATATCCGGGATGACGGTCAAATCTACGAGCCCATTTTGAGGCATCGCATAGAGAAGCACGGGCCTTTGGATACCGCAGAAAGGATAAAAGTCAAAATTTGTCGGCGGAAAATTCTGGGTTGAATTGTCCTGTCCCGGGACTGGAGGGATATCACCCGGCGGCACCCGGTCAAACGCCAGGCTGCCATCGACTCTGACGACCAACAAGTTATTTTCCGGCTTAACCTTAGAGCCAATCTCAAAAACAAAAGGCAAATGCCCACCTTCATGCTCGCCAAGATGTACGCCATTCAGCCATACTTCGGCCAGGTAGTTCACCGAGTCAAACCGCAAAAAAACACTCTTTTCCTGCCATCCCCAGGGCAAATCGAATTTCGTCTGGTACCAGGCTGGCCCAAGATTGTCGCGTTCTTCCATGAATTGGTCATTCCAGCTTGCTGGGACGGCGATGGGGACCGAATGATTGAAACCGTTATTCCAACCAGCTTCTTTTCCAATTTCGTCTGGATCGAAACGGAAATCCCAAAAATTGGCTAATTGGATAACCTGCCGGAATGCATTCGACTGCGGCTTTAACATAAGACAACTCCTTTAGCTCAAATCAGCTCACTAATTTACTCGCAAGGGCATATACGCCCATATCTGCATCGCTGTCCAAGACAAATACCATGACTGACCGTCTCAAAAGCCAATCTGAAAGAATAAACCTTCTCGACGACCTCTTGTGTATCATCGCCAGGGATCAGCATTATTATACAGCCAGCGGTAACCTCCAGGCTGGCAAAGATAGCTGCGGGTTCAACCCGCGGTCATTCCCCCCTGCTGGCCCGGAGTTGGTTTGTGGGATTATCTGTGAGAAAATGAGAAATTAACTCTACCTACCAATTTGCGGCAAGTAATTCTTGTAAGTGATAGCGGTAAGCGGAGGGATAGTGATGCTGGCAGGCGCGGACCGGTGTGAATGGTTTCCAGCGGCATCGAAAGCGTCAATGGTATAGCTGTAGCTGACGCCGGGTGAAACCGTGGGGTCGGCATAAATCAAAGTCGTTCCCGAAACAGTTGTCAGCTCTACAATGTTGCAATATATGGTATAGAAAGCCGCAATCTGGTGAATTTCTTAGCAATGTTCTCCATACACCAGTCCACCCACAAACCAGGAAACTACAATTTTGATTGATGAATACCTTATATAGTATATCAAATTTATCAGGTTTGACAATCAATTTTTAGTGTGAAGTCATTAAGAAAATAACCATGGAAGACATGCCCCCTACGATCATCTATTTGAATACGAGGGTGTGACCAGCGCAGTCAACCGGAGGAAGCTCTCATCCAGATCAAGCGGGAGACCAAAGCCGCCCAGACGACCCTTTCCTCGGCTGCTTCAAGCTGCAGATCGGGTTCAGTCATATTTCCCGAGACGCGCTGGCTTGCCTGGTAGAGATGAGGGCTGCGTTTGACATAAGCCCGTTAGGCCTGAGCCAGGGCCAGGACTCCTTTTAGTCCGATTTCTCCAGGACAGCCCCAGTCAGGCAGCCGCCCAGCGCACACACGCTCAATACTGCCAACTCAGCCACAGCCACAGGTCGTCCAGACCGGCGATATGGTTGTAAAGGGACGGTGGCTAAACTCCCAGCTGCTGCGCCCATTATTTCGGACCGGTGGAATTAGACTGGTTTAACTGACCTGCCCCTCGGCTTAGGTTGTATCCACGGCTCATTGTCCACCCGGTCCACAGGTGGAACCATAGCCCAGGCTACTCTGGACGAGGCGTTGTTCTATCTAACACAACGGCAGCCAGACAGTGAAGGTGGCGCCTTCCCCTGGTGGGCTGTTGACGGTAATATGCCCACCATGCCGCTGAACGATATCGAAGATAATCGACAGGCCAAGACCGGTTCCGGTTGGCTTGGTGGTGAAAAAGGGCTCGAAGATACGATCCATGAGTTCAGCCTTAATCCCCGGGCCGGTATCGGTCATGGAAATGCCGATTTGAGAACCAGAAGGATCCATTACCGGGTTCAAGATGATCGTCCCTCCTTCAGGATCCATGGCATCAATAGCATTCAAGCTCAAGTTTAGGAAGACTTGCTTGATATGATCTGCGATACCGTTAATGACTACGCCTTCAGGTAGATCGATCGTCTTCCAGGTCACATGGTGGTGCTGCAGGTGGGGCAATAGCAAGCGATGGACATCTTCCAATATGGCGTGTAAGACCAAAGGGCGCAATGATCGGTCTGTGTCTGGCCGGTACAGATCGCGAAGCTGCTGAACCAATCGGGCAATCCGGCGGGTCTCTGAGGTAGCCATCGTCAAAGCTTCGCGCTCGGCCCCCTCAACTGGGACGGCGTTGCGCAGCAGGTAAAGACAGTTGATGATCGTCTGGATCGGATTGTTGATCTCGTGCGCCACCGATGCTACCATGCGGTTGAGAGCCAGGTTCTTTTCGGCCTGGATAAGCTGCTTGCGTAAAGCCTGCTCTTGTTGTAGAGAATTGCCCAGGCTGCGAACAGAGACGAGCATTGGCAACCGCCAGAGCGCAGCGGTCGGTAAGGCTCAGGAAAAAATGAAATTCAGAATCGTCATACTCCGGCCTGTTACTCTCTCGGGTCAACGACAGAACCCCGATTGTCTCACCTTCAACCAGCAGGGGCGCGATCATACAGCTTCCTATCCCAGGTGTAAAGAGGAGACTGCTTTGAGCTGGATCAATAAATTTAAGCACGTCAGTGCGAGACAGGTGGGAAATGGACCTGGCTTTCCTGGAAGGAAGCACATTTGTGATGATCCAGTCCGAAATCATGCCCTGCGAGCTTTCCAATAACTTCCACCCAGCGATGCGCACATTTTTATCCGGGTGAAAAAACACTTGGGGAACCAGATTTTCACCATCCTCATCAAGCAGCCAGGCAACACAATAATCGCCAAGGTGTGGCGCCAGCCACCTCGGTGCCTATCTCCAGGAGGGTTTTCTCTTCCAGGTTCGACTCGGACATGCTGGCGGGAAACCTCAACCAGGATTGCTGCCCGGGCAGCATTTTCGCGGATAATTTTCTCTGCTTGCTGGTGTTCACTGATTTCCACCATCAGCTCTTCATTAATAGCGCCCAGCTCCTGGGTACGTTCCTCAACCCGCAGCTTCCAACTCGTCGTGAGCTGCCAGTAGGGCATTTTCCATTTCTTTGCGAGCGGTAATATTCATGAACAAGACCGCAAACTGGCCTGGCACAGGCCGGTAAGCAAACACCTCGTAATGCTGCTTGAGTGCCGGAGAATAATTGTCAAAATGAATCGGTTGGCCCGCTCCGCATCAACCTGGCTGAAGATTTCTAACCACTTTGGATCGTCTCCGGGTAAGATCTCATTATGGAGTTTCCCAATGACGTCACCATGCAGTCAATCCGGTTAAATGCTCAAAGGCCGGGTTTATCTCCAGAAAGCGGTAATCGCAAGGTTGGCCATCTCGATCTAAGACGATCTCGTGCAGTGCAAACCCCTCAGTCATGCCGTTGAACAGTGAGCGATATTTTTCTTCGCTAGCCTTCAATGCTGCTTGCGACTTGCCCTCTGCGGCGCGCAGCCGCAGCATGGTGATCCCATAGGCCAGATCATTAGCCAATTCAGAAAGTAAATCGACCTCATCTTTAGTATAGGGATCGGGATCGCGAGAATATATGGTCAGCTCACCAAAAACTTTTCCATCGGATGACAAGGGTAGGACGATGGAGGAGGCATAACCACGCTTGAGAGCCTCCGCCCGCCAGGGACCGAAATTAGGATCGGAAAGCATATTACGGCAAATGCTGATCTGGCCAGTTCGGATAGCTGTTCCACCCGGGCCGCGACCGCGCTCGGTATCCGCCCAGGTCAGGTTGAGTTGCTGGAGATACCCTTCATCGAAACCAGCGCTGACCACCGGCCGGATGGTTTTGCCAGGATCGTGTTCGGCAAAACCGACCCACACCATGGCATGTCCGCAGTCTTCGACCACGATCCGGCAGACCTCCTGAATGAACTCCCTCTCGCCTTGGGCGCGCATCATCGCCTGGTTGCTACCGCTGATGGCACGCAAGGTGCGGTTCACTCGATCCAATTCTTGCTGGCGGTTTTTCAAGACTGTGATATCGGTCAGCATCCCAAACGATCCAGCAAATTGACCCTGTTCATCCAGGATTGGAACCGCATTCGATATTACCCAGAGGATGGTACCATCTTTGCGCACGAATTTATGCTCGGATGCATCCTTGACACCGCGCCGTCGCCGCGCAATCAGCTCGGGATATTTGGCCTGGCTTTCCGCGTCCATAAACTCGATGGATCGTTTTCCCATCATCTCTTCAGGGGTGTAGCCCAACATTTCTGCCATTTGGCGGTTAACGAAGGTCGTCCGTTGTTGGGCGTCGGCCACCCATACACCTTCGTTGGATGTCTCAATAAGCTGGCGATACTTCTCCTCACTTGCCCGGGCTTCGTTTTCAGCTTTTTTTCTTTGAGTTACATCTCGCAGCACCGTCTGAACGGCTTTTATCCCCTGGTAATCAACCGGCGAACCGGTAACTTCAACATCGACCACCTTACCATCGAGCCGCAGTACTTGGGATTCGATCATCGCGACACGATTTCCAGCCTCGATCTGATTAATCAATACACAGGTTTTCTCCATGTTCGAGTCTGGGACTAGCCCAAGGATGGTGTAAGCACTCAGCTGCTCAAAATTAGTTGCTCCATACAAGTCAAGTGCAGCCTGGTTTGCAAACAAGAAACGTCCTTCGCGGTGGACGACAATTGCACTAGGTGAGGTTTCCACCAGGGTACGGTAACGCTCTTCACTTTCTTGCAGGGCGCGTTCGGCCCGCTCCCGGTCGGTAATATCCGAAATGAGGTTGACCCCGGCGATCATTTCACCGTTCAGGTATACCGGGGCACTGTTGACCGTAATGACGCCATCCGTGCCATCCCCACGCTTGATTCTCATCTTCTCATCATAAACGGGTCCACCCGAGCGAAACGTGCGGACAAGAGGCAATTCTTCCTGGGTGTATGGAGTACCGTCAAGGTGGAAGTATGGAATATTGGCAAAATCGCCAAAACCTCCCACCTGTACTTGAGGAATACCCAAGATTTCATCACGAACCGGGTCGCTCAGAATTTGTTGTCCTGTGTTGGCATCAAATACGCCTACAGCCAGAGGAAGTTGTAACAAGATCGCTTGCAAGAAGGCGCGCTGTTCGTTCAAGTCATCGTTGGAAAGATTAAGCTCTTCCTCGACGAGCTTTTGATCGGTAATATCCAACCCATAAATATGGTAGAGTTGGAATTCCTTGACGAAGCATATCGATTGGAGGTAGACCCGAACGCCAACCGACACTTCACGCCGGCTGCTCATTTCTGGCGAAGTATTCACCTGTGCAACAAGGTCATCCCAACCAGCCAGGTAAGGATGGTGTTGATGGCGTACTTCCAGGTCAGGGAATAACTCACAGGCGGCCGGATTAGCATAGACAATCTTGCCGTGTAAGGAAAGCTCTAAGATAGGATTAGGATTGAGCTCAGGAAATGAATGCAACCTGGCAATTTCGTGTTGGAGCGCAGCCTGGTCAGGAGGTATGCGACCTGTCATAAATTGACTCCCACTCGTAATGATAATATTGCAACCTCAATAACAACCGAGAGATGCTAATAAGCAGGTTTGTCTGGTACTAAAAAAAATCCATAATTGGAATGATACAAAGATTATAACATCAACAAATCGACAAAAAGAAAAATTTTAAACAAGCAAATCCATCATGAGAAATTATGTAATTGCCCAAAGCCGAAGTGGCGGTCATCGGAAAGTAGGTTATTTTCGATTAAATCATCCTTAATTCTCGCGCCAAAAGGGCGATAATCGGATATATTTGGTCGTATTATTATTGACTGAAGATGATCAACATTTTAGGGGTTGTACGAAGTGAAAAATATCTTCCAAGTAAATTTACATGATTAGCTAATAGAGCAATTAATCGTTTGGAGGAACCTGGCAAACAGTAAAATCTAAAGACGGTACAAAAATTGCCTTTGAGCGGCACGGAAAAGGGCCAGCAGTCATATTGATAGATGGCGCCCTGGGCTTCGGGGTATTCGGCTTTTCGCGAGAACTGGGAAATCTTCTCTCCTCCCAATTCTCGGTCTACGAATATGACCGGCGCGGCCGTGGAGACAGCGGCAACACCCAACCCTATGCTCTCGAGCGGGAGATCGAGGATATCGATGCAATTATAAATGAATCAGGTGGTTCAGCCTATTTATATGGAATATCTTCCGGAGCATGCCTGGCGCTGGAAGCAGCCATCCGATTAGGACATAAGGTCCAGAAGCTGGCGATGTACGAAGCCCCTTACGATTCCAGTGAAGGCGCCAGGAAAGCCTGGCGGGACTATACCCGCCAGCTCAACGAGTTAATCGTAGCCAACCGCCGGGGAGATGCTGTTGAGTTATTCATGGCCTTTGTGGGTACACCATCCGAGATGATTGCGGGAATGCGCCAATCACCAAGTTGGCCAACGCTTAAATCGGTAGCCCCAACCCTGGTTTACGATGCGGCTGCGATGGGAGAAGACCGGCTCCCACCAATAGGACGGACGGGTCGGGTAATGGTACAAGCACTCGTCATGAATGGAGGGGCAGGGATGCCATTTATGAAAGATACAGCGATCTCGCTGGCGAAGGCTATGCCCAACGCGAAACACCGGGTTTTGGAAGGTGAGAGACACGATGTGAGCTCAGAAGCGCTCGCCCCGGTTTTGATCGGTTTCTTCAACGAGTAACAGATCCATTCACATAAATAATTAAACAAAAAAGCCAGGTCATTAAAATAGACCTGGCTGTTGAAAGGAACCGGAGGCTGCTATTTAATCGAGTAAGTCAGGTTGGCAGTCATCTGGATGGTAAGCTGGCCGGCAGAAACCGGAACCGAAGCCTGAGCGGCTGAAACGGATCCCCCACCAACACCATAGATCGGAGAAGGGGAGGTGGTGGTAACGTCGATCATCTGGATGGATCCGAGAGTAACACCGGCTGCCTGCGCCAGAGCCTTAGCCTGCTGTTGGGCATCGGAGATTGCGGCCTTGCGGGCATCCTGCAGAGCCTGGTCACGGGCAGAAGAATCGAAGGAAATGCTGTTGATGTTATTGGCACCTGAGCTAACCACTGCGCTTAAGATAGTGCCCAACTTGGAAACATCACGCACGGTCACATAGACAGTGTTGTTGACGATATAGGTCGTTCCGGTCGATTTACCGTCAGGCCCGTACTTCTGCTGGGGATAAATGGAGAAGCTGGTGGTCTGAATATCCTTGGGATCGATCCCCTGGCTCTTGAGCACATCGGCGACTTGCTGAGACTGAGCAGTATTGCTGCTCAAAGCATCTGCAACGTTGGCGTTTTCAGTCTGCACACCAATGTTGATATAAGCCAGGTCAGGGACCAGGTATACTGTGCCGGTGCCGGTCACAGACAGGGTACGCAAGTTTGCGCTCGTTCCGGTTGAGGTGCCTGGTGCGGTGGTCGCGACGGGGGTTTCCTGGGAGGCGGCAAGAACCGGTGCACAGGCTGCCAGTAAGCCAACCACCACCAGAGCGACAATTAATAAGAAAGCTTTTTTTTGCATGACAACATCCTTGTTTGGTAGATAATTGAGAGCCATTCATCATCGAGCATGCTCTCGGATCGGGCGAGAAATGTTTCCAAGAAGGAAGTGATCTCAACCCAATCTACGACATGGACGCTCGCCATCTGTAAAAAGTTCCCTTGTTGAATGCTATTCAGTTTCTCAGTTACCACAATCATGTAGAAACCAGCCAAACACTTTTCGGGTTTTGTTTCAGTTCCCTGAAGACATGGTCAGCCCACTTTGAGCTGCCCGGCAAATTTCTTGCGGAATTTTGCCAGCTTGGGGGCGATGACCACCTGGCAATAGCCCTGCCCGGGGTTGTTGGCAAAATATTCCTGATGGTAATCTTCAGCCGGGTAAAAATTCTTAAATGGGGCAATCTCGGTCACGATTGGATTGCGCCAGATCTTTTCATTTTCAAGAGCCTGGATGATCTCCTCAGCGGCAGCTTCTTGCTCGGGAGAATGATAGTAGATGGCCGACCGGTATTGAGTGCCGGCGTCAGCTCCCTGGCGGTTGAGTGTGGTGGGGTCGTGGATCGAGAAGAACACCCCAAGGAGGTCGCGGAGCGAGATCACGTTGGGATCAAATGTTACTTGAACAACCTCAGCATGCCCGGTCATGCCAGTGCACACCTGTTCGTAGCTAGGATTTGGCGTTTCTCCACCGGCATAGCCTGAAACGACGTCGGTCACCCCCTTAAGGTTGTCGAAAACAGCCTCAAGGCACCAGAAGCATCCTCCGCCCAGAGTGATAACCTCTCGCTGATTGGACGCTGTGGGATGGTTTATTTCTTGATTCATCATAAATTCTCCTTAATAACTAAAACGATTATTCGTCCTATATCCTATCCGATTTGTATTAATTAAACCATACAAATTGATTACATTGGAATTATGCCTGCACAAGGCTGAATGGTTTATATTTGCCGAGTTTGTTGATTGAGTGATATCTACGGGTATCATTTAGGTCTCGGGGAGCCAGATGCGTCCGCCTATCGAAAAAGTGATGAAATGTGCAATAATCTGAGTATTTAGGTATTATTTTGTCGGCAGAATGTCGCTCTGTTTTGAAATTCTCTTACGCACTTGCCAGCCAGCGGGAATGCAGGGTGTCTGACCAAGGTATTTATCCACGCTACAATGTACCTCGACGGTTTCATCGCCAGGCTAAATGACCAGATCGATTGAGCCCTCAATTATGGAACCGACGCCATGGTGAACAAAATCATGGGTGAGATCGGGGCAGTAGTTTCAGGGAACCGAGGAGGCAAAGAAGGTTTGTTGACGGAAAACGCCATTCCTTATGGGGGTATGGTACGGGTTCCACAGTTTATCGTTGCTCACCACACCCAAGAACCGGTAACCGTCGGCGGATTGACATTCTCGGAGCATATTCGACCTATTTGAACCGCTGTGCTGATTTCTAGCTCGAACATGCTCTGCAAGGAGCGCCGCAGTGGGAAGGACTGGGTTTGGCATAATTTAAAACAGCCCCCGAGGCCTGCATTTTCAGGAATCGGATTCCTTGGATGAGCAGCGGATTCATCGTATGTCGGTCATAGAGTTTGCTGTGGATTTGGAAGATAAAAAGCGCTCTCCGATGGGGCCGATACAGATATCATCGGGTTGGAGTTTCCTGGTTACATCAATAATATTGAAATCGTTAATCAACTTATTCGCCGCAGGAATCTCTCCTGTCACTACCAGTGCAAAGACCTCCTCCGGATTAGCCCCGAGCAGCATAGCAGGAAAGTGCCTCAATAGCTGTGGGAATTCCAGGATTTCACTATTCTTATCGATCTTACCTGCAAGAGGGATTTCGATGATCCTCTCACTCGACCCTGCTCGCTCGATCAGACGAATAAACAAGCCAGCAAGCCTGGAACGTCCAAAATACAATTAGCCTTAACTTTGCAAGGCGGCTAGAACGTTGTGAGCAGTTGGTAGGGACACATAGAAATTTGCCGCGATTTCTTCCAACCGAAGTGAGCTTTCGATTTCAGCAATATACTGCTGGATATAGGTCAGGAATTCTTTTTGGCGGTTAGTCAGCGCATAAGGCATGATTCACCAATTCGTCCTTCAAATCTCAAAATTCATCAGAAGATTATAAGCCTGGTTTTCAATTCTTCTGTTATGCAAACCGGGGTATCTATGATGCCCCGGTTTGCTTTCAAAAGACTGTACTCTCAATGCAAAGTTATTAATCCGTGAAAACATACGGTTCTTTGATCGAGTTTACTGTTATGCTTTTTGATACAAATCTAGCCAGACCCAACCATCTCCAATACCAAGAGATCCGAGGAAAGAGGCTGCTCCAGTCTCAGCACAATCCCTCGCTGCATCAGATCGGTCCCCGTGAACCTATCTGTATTTGGATTTCTGAAATAGCGTATGCGGTAGCTTGCTTCCGGCTGCAACCCTTTCAGACGAATTGAAAATGAAGCATCAGGTGAAGCGCACCGGAAGAAATAAACACAAACCATTTCTTCTCCGGGTGCGATGTATTCGTAGGCTTCCCAGTTATCGGATTCCAGGTTGGCCCGCTCGATGACCGGATCGGTGCCCCGCAGCACATACCGTTTCCCAAAGAGGGTATGTCGTATGGTCTTGTAAAAGGTGATGATGGGGCTGAGCCGCGTGAGTTCATCCCAATTCATTTTCCCCATCCAGTTGCCCGTCTCAAAGAGCCCCATCATGCGGCTCATCGCCCGCCACTCCAGCCTTTCCTGGCTGCCAAGCGGAGCTTCTCCCTGGATCTGCGGCGGACTGAGGTAGGGAAATTCTACCTGGTAGCCCGTCATCTGCTTGTTGTAGTATTGGGGATAGATGCATCCCGCGCCATGCGCATAGCGCCGCGTCAGCGCGCTGGGCCAATTGGTATCGTGGCAGGCAAAATAGGTGCAATACCTTGCTGTGCCTAGATCGGCGCGTTGGCTGCCGCCCGAACAGTTCTCAATGATGAGTTTGGGATAACGCTCTGCAACGCTGCGCATCACATGGTTCATGCCCTCGATCTGCGCCCATTCCCCATCCTTCTCGCCATGACCGTGGGTTAAATCATCGCACACCGACCACTCGTTGCTGTCATACTTGAGCCAGTCTACACCATATCGATCAATGGTATCGCAAATGTTTTCCAGCGCCCACGCAGCTGCCTCGGGCACACCCAGACAGAGATCATAGAAATGCTGTCCCCAGGATCGGTAGGCGTACCCCTTTTGGTGCACGATCCATTCGGGTTTCCATGGGCAGGAACCGAGATTGGCCGTGCGGATATCCACCCGTTCAAACTCTACCCAAAGCCCAAAGAGCATACCCTTGGCATGGACGTAGTCGGAAAGATGCCGTAGGCCCTTGGGAAACTTGCCCGTATGTTCCATGAAATTTCCCAGACCAATACTAAAATCTCCTACCCAGTCGCTGCCATCCCACCAGCCCGCATCCATCATAAAACATTCGAAGCCTGCCTCAGCCGCCGCGTCTACATTGATTAACACTTTGTCATAGAAGGTCGCTGGATCGCGGTACTCCCCAACCAAATGGGCAGTGCCGAAGTTGTAGTAGGTTAAAGGGAATACCGCCGGGGGCTTGCGCACGATCTCACTGCCTGTAAACCGGGCGCTGGCATGATGCGCCTCATCCCATCCGCCCTCAAAGAATCCTAAAAATGCCGGAGGAGAGACCAACGTTTGCCCCGGAAGCAGCGTGTGGATATTGCCCATGCTGTACGCGTTGACATGCACATGGCTACTCGCACGGTCATACCTCACATCGATACCCCATTGCCCGCTGTAAAGGATGCCCGCAAAGAGGCCTGCCTGTCGCACAGGGTCCAGAACCGCAACCCAGGGATGGTTCTCATAGGTGGAACGCTTGCCCGAGCGCAGCGGAAGCATTTCCAGGTGTTCGAATACCGGTCGAAGCACAGGCGATTGCCATCCCGCTTCGGGAGCAGGAGGCAGTTCGGGCACCGGATCGCCGTAAAGCAATCTCGGAATCCAGGAGGAATACGGGTAGCGCATGGCATGATGGCCCGGCGTCTCCATGCGGGGCCCGTCCAGCCAGCCCAGAACATAGTTAACATGGGGAAGGGTGCCCTCTGTTCCCATCGCCATGGTCAGCGCATCAAATCGTTCGATGCCCTCCATCGTCCCATCCGTGGTATTTTCCAACGTCACTGTCGACCATAACACCGGGTTATCGCTGGCAGTCCATAGATCCACATGCACCATAAGTCCGTTGTTGCATCGATAGGTCAGATTCCATCCGCCTTGAGCTCTCTGTTTCCATCCGGCAAAAAACATATTTCCCTGTGCCAGACCAAAGCTTAACCCATTCGCTCTCACCACGGGCGAATGGTTCCAGCCCTCCGCCTGCCAATTTATGGTTTTATCCCCAGTCCATATGGGCGTAACCAAGGGATGACCTGCTCCATCCAGGCTGAGGTCGACCCGCAGGGAACCAACGGTCAAACTGTTCAACGCTGCACCCTTCTGCATATCCATCATATCATGCCCTCTCTTGATCCTAATTGATCATGGAATGAGGTCAGTCAAGCCTGCCCCATGATGACTGTTCCTTCAGGTATACACCTGAAGGAACAGTCTATCTAACATTCGAACTCCACGTCAAAATATAATTCCCATCATTTACATCCAACTGGCGAAGAATTTTAGGAATACGCTCTATGTTATATCACTTTCCGTCACCACCTTGCCATGAATTTATGTATTTTCATGAAAAGTTTTCTTGTTTTGAAGTTAAAGTGGTATCTTTTTTTCGAGTTATAAAAACATACGACTCCCACTTTTCAAGACAACTTGATTGAAAGCAATCTCTGTCCAAAATCCCATTGGGGAGACACTGGGAATAAGAGTACCGGGTTAATCCTGGATAGCCCCAGACAAACCATCAGATCGATCGAATCGACCTTATCAATGTAGATTCCTGTTGGCAAGCTCCTTTATCAAATACCATTGATGCAATCAAATTTAAAGAGAAAATGAGCCTCAATTTGGCACTTGTCCAAAGGAAAACGCAGCATTACCTGATTCCCCAAGAGAACAACCATCAAGAACCTATGGTCCGGATTTGCCTTGACGCCAAAACCTGCTTGGTCTTGTTATTTTTTTTACGTTCACACTTTACCCGAGAAAAAGAGCTATCGGATCTTGGTTTTGCGTCCTAAGGTAGACACAAAGCATTTTATGGAACTCAAGAAATACAACAAAGTGATGAATTAAGAAAGGCTTTTAGGAAAAGTAATGAGGTTAAAGGTAATCATTCCCAATCGAAACGAAGTGTTGGTCTATATCGCGCCTGGTATACCGGAAAGTAGAAAACCTCATACAAAATACTACCATAGCAGCTGCAACCAACATTGTACGTTTAATTAATTTGCTCAAAGGTGATCTTTGGACGACGATTTGTTATTCCCTTTTTACCTTGCCACTTTTGGACGGATAATGCACTCCAATTGGATCGAGCGCACGGTAAATTATGCTGTCTCCAAATCGTAAAGAGCAACAAAAAGGTCATACGAATGAAGTTCCCCGGGAATACTAAACCGTGGTAAGTAGGGCTTATGATTTCTGCAAAGTTGAAATATCAGGATGTCATTCTGGATAATATCCCCTATTGTCAGTTTCAATACAATTCTCTTGCCTATGGCATCCGCACGACTGCCTTACCATCATTTTTACTGGCAATCGGACTACTTCCTTGACATGCCTACTTGCTTCAGTTTCAATGGAATTCAATGCCATTCGGATTGCTTCTACCCCTATCTGTTGATAAGAATAATCCAACGCAGTCAGGCATGGATGGAGCAGATGACCAAATTCGACATCATCAAACGAAGCAAGAGCGATCTCATCAGGTACTCTCTTACCATGCTGGATGATTGCTGAAAGAGCACCCATGCACATGAAATTATTTAAACCGAGTATTGCTGTGGGAGGCTTTTCTAAAGCAAGCCAAGCCATGGTGATGTCAAACCCATCCTCTACGGTCCAATTTCCATAAGAGACAAGCTGATCCTCGAATGCCAACCCTTTATCTTCAATCGCTTTTCGGCAGCCTTCCAACCGCTCGCACACATGGCTCTCCCGAAGTGGACCCGAGATAAAACCAATCTTCTGGTGCCCATGTTGAAGCAAATGGGATGTTAATTGATAAGTGCCTGCTAGATTATCTTCAGTTATGATCCCCGATTCCAGCCCATCCATGCTATTATCGATTGAAATAATGGGCACGTGGTGTTCCTGAACGACCTGGCGAACCATCCTGATACATTGAGGAGAAGCTGTAGATGCAAGAATAATCGCTTCGGCATGTTTATCTAGCATAAATTCGAGCGCTTTGATTTCCCTTTCCGGTTCGCTATTGGTATTGAATAGGATTAATTCGTAATTGTTGTTTTCCTTCCCACGAAGGTATTGCTCTACTCCCTTTACCGCATGGCTAAAAAATGGGTTGGTAATATCACTAAGGACAAAACCGACAACATAGGTACGCCCATACCTCAGGTGACGGGCGATAGTATTCGGCCGATATTGAAGCTCTTCGATTGCTTGCAGGACTTTGCTCTTTGTAACGGGGGCAATATACCCAGAACCCCGGGTAACCCGGGAAACGGTACTGAGCGATACTCCTGCCCGCCTGGCAACATCCCATAAAGTAACCATAATTAAGTGACTCCTAATCACCTTTAGCAGAGGTTTCTCGGACCTATGCTTCCCTCAAGGTTCACTTCATTGAGTAACAGTCATCATAACCCTTCAAGACTTCTCCTACCGACAAGAAACTCCGATCCAGGTTGATAGAAATTACTACCATTATCGATTACATTTTATATTAATAATAGCCATGTTGCTGTGAATCAGTGCTTTATAATAGTCATTCCAGACCAGACAAGGAAAAGATATTTTCCTGGTTTAGAACTCAAACCCCATCTCCTCTGGAAGCTCAGCAAACTCGACATCATCACTACCTGTGCCCTGCCGAAAGATGACGGCACAGGTCGCATCGCTGCCAATAGGGTACGGGGCATAGTGCCAGACACCAGGAGCCCAGGATACGCCCATGCCAACCGGCACGTAAAACGCTTGCAATCTCTCGCAAGTAACCTCTCCTGCCGAGATACCGGCGACAATGAGACCGCCCGTCAATGGCAGGATCGTTTCCGTGGTGTGAGAATGCGACTCAAACTTTTGGCACACAAAATCCCGCTCAATTGCCGTCAGAAGGTTTATGGAAACGGCGCAGGCTCCGTCCACGCTTGATTGCTTTTCAAACCACCTATACACACCCGCCTCACCGGTGAACTCATGCCCTTCCGTTGTCAATACGCAGCCAAAGCAAGCAAACGCTGCATCCGTCAGTTTTTCAACTTTTACTTTTTTCATTGTAAAGCCCCCGAGGTAAATATTTCGGACAACTCGCCTGCAGTTACAAACTCTGCGCTTAATGCTGAAAGGCCATCCGCCAGCTTTCCAAGCTCACTGAGAGCCGCAGGTCCGCAATTCCTGGTGATAAAGTCATCGGGAATAACCGTTGCTTCTCCGAAATGGTAGCTATCTTTCATCGGCCAGAATTCCCACGGATGAATGTAATATACCAGTACGCGGGGTAGCTTCTTGCTATCACAAAACTCGATAAAAGATTTACTTCGTTCCAATAAATATTCACCGCCAATCGTACGGAATAATGGCCATTGATCACGGTCACGCTCCAGGCCAGGATCATTGCTCTGCATCGTCATATCTGCGAAGTTGGGTATCTCGAGTATGGAAGCATCTCCCTTCTTCGTCCAATCTGAGTGGGAGGGATGATATGGAGAGAACTGTTCACGGTAGAAATACATCGGATAGGAAACATCGCAAATAAAGCCAAGCTCCTCCAGCGCATTCACAACTGTGGTTGAGCTCCACAAGCGTGGGCAGCGGAAGGATCTGACGGTAATTCCTGCCGCATCCTCCACCCATTTTTTGCATATCTCAAGACGCGGCTTTACCTCGAAGGGTAATAACGGTTTGACACCTGGAATCGGAAAGAGCTCGTCGCCGATTGTCTCATGAAACAGGGAGTGACAACCCACCTCGTTGCCGCTTTCGGCGACCATTTTCGCGATGTCAGGATTTTCCTTAGCACAATCACCGGTGAAAAAGAAAGTTCCTTTTATGCCCTTTTTGGCAAACAATTCTAGCAGAAGCGGGGTACCGTACTTTACGCCCTCATAGAATGGGGTAAAACTACCCACATCCGTTTCCATATCCACGCCAAATAAAACATAGATCGGTTTCATCCAAATTCCTAGTTTATTTAAAAATCAAGCTCGTACAGATTACCAATTTCTGGGCTAAGTACATCACAACCATCCTGTGTGATCGCAATTCCCTTTTCCCATCGTGCACCGAAGGTATCTGTTGAAATGAAGGTGTCGATTTGGAAACACATATTCGGTTTGAACGGATAATCAGAGATGGTTTCTACCCACGGGGCTTCGACCTCTATCAGCCCGGTACCGTGCATTGGTCCGTAGACAAAGTTATTAGCGTAGTTGTTATCCTCATAAAACTTATAGAACCGCTTGGCCACGTCGGAGGCTATGACACCTGCCTTGAGTTGACGCTGCGTCCAGAAGTGCGCATCCAGGCCAAAACATACGATATCTCGTCGTTTGCCGGTCAATTTACCCAGCACGATTGGATAACCGATAGAAGCAGAGTACCCATCGATCTTTGCAGAAAGGTTAAGTTGAACAATATCACCCTTCTCGAACCTGCGATAGCTCGATCGGGAGATCGCATGGCGGGTTGACGCTTCTGAAAAAACATACATCGGCAACCCTTCATATTCAGCGCCCTGCTCGTAGATGATACGTTGGGCAACTCCCACCATCTGCAGCTCGGTCAAGCCAGGTTTAATCTCACGGATAACTTGTTGGCTGGCTTCCTCGGCGATACGGTAGCCCTCCCTCAAGCAAGCGATCTCGGCGGGAGACTTGATCGAACGCAACTCGACCATCAACGCATCTGCCCGAACGATCTCTGCTTCTGGAAAAGCGGTACGAATTCCCTCCATTTGGACGACTGAAGTGTCAAGCCAGCTTGCAACGCCGATGCGCAGTTTTTTTCCTGTGACTCCGATAGAAGCTAACGCACTATTGAAGGTATCAGCTTTAAGTTCAGGATAAGCAGGATCTGCCCCTTCGCGATATTCTTTAAGCACAAAGATCTTATTGATCTTGGAGCGGTCTGCCGCAAACTCGCGGCTTTCAGGGCCCACCATCAGCGCAGCATCACTATTTGCGCCGATCACTACCCCGCAACGTTCAAACAGCGGCCAGAATCCGGAAAAATAACGCGTATTTGCGTAATCGGCCTCGTTACCATTGACTATGAGCGCATCCAGGTGCTCTCTGCGCAGGATCGAGGCGGCCTTTTCAGCTCGTTGCTTATATTCTAGGGTTGGAATGCAAATATCTCCGTGCATTGTCATTCTCCTGTGTATGATTTTGGTTTTATAACTGCTCAGGTCGAAGGAAGGCCACCAATTATTGGACTTCCCTACAGGGGGAGAACAGTTCTTTATTTTCTAGTCCTGGTGGAAAATTTCCTCCAGGTCCTGATAGTAAACTTGCTCATTGTGGCGGGCGAAACACGGCTTCGTGTTTTTCCACCACTCCTGGGTGATCGGGTCAGCTTCCATGCGCGCCATGTCTGCAGCATAATCACAGCCTGCGTACTCAAAATACGCGAATAGATCCGTACCCATGATATAAATCGAATAATTACGCAAATTGCATTTGGTGATAGTCTCAAGAACTTTAGGCCAGACCGCGGCATGGAGACTTCTATACTCCTCTATACATTCTGGCTTTAAAATCCCATGCTGGCCGAAACGCCTCATATTCTTACTCTCCGGGATAGCCCATTGTTGTGTAATAGGCCAGGTTTACCTGTCTTGGATCGAGCCGGCCATATTGTACGATGACGGGTATATCGCTTTCAACTTTCACTGCATATTGTGTTGTAAGTGGAAGAACGAATTTTCCAAAATGTTCGGGGTTATGTGTCTGAAAACATTTCACCCGTTCAGCAGGCACTTTCATCTTGATTTCACGAATCGGTTCTTTATCTTCAAAATAGATCGTAAATTTAAGGTGTGCATCTTCATTATTCGGATTCAAAACAACATAAGATTCATGCCCTTTGAGGTCGCTGTCGCAAAACGGGGGTCGATCTCCGTCTGGGAAAAACCATACTTTCCTTCCATTCATTGCTATCCTCCTACTCCCAAATATAACGTCCACCGGTACTCCCAATATGTAGGTAGAATCCAACTCTGGGTTTTCATCTGTTTTTAATTGGTTTCCACCGTCAATTTTTATTTGAGTTGGCGTCGATCAACACAACTGCCAGTAAAATGACGCCCTTAACAACCCATTGCAGGTAAGTATTGATACCCTGCAGTACCATCATATTGCTGATCATCTGCAAAAATAGCGCACCAATCAAGACTCCGAACACACGCCCGCGTCCACCGAGCAGCGATGTGCCTCCCAACACGACGATGGTCATGACATCGAACAACAAACTCTCACCCAGGTTGACATTACCGGAAAGAGTCTTTGAGGTCAGTCCAAGGGCACCAATGGCTGTCAGTACAGCACACAGCACAAAAGCAAGAATGCCTACAAATTTCACATTGATGCCTGACAGATTAGCTGCTTCGATATTACCCCCTACGGCAAAGAAGGACCTGCCAATCGAGGTATGGGATGTAATTACGTAAAGTATTATTGCAATAATGACCATTAAAATTACTGGGAATGGGACAATTCCCACATAACCGGCGCCAAAGAAGTTGAACGATTTGGGTAGCCCTGAGATGGGTAAGCCGCCGGAATAAATGTAGTAAAAGCCTTTAATAATGTTCATAGTTACCAGTGTCCCAATGAATGAAGGCATCTTTCCGTGTACCACGAGCACTCCATTGATCAGCCCGACGGCAATTGCCATCACCATAACCAGCCCAAGAGCAACCCATACCGGCATTCCCATCGTTACCGTGAAGCCCGCAAAGAAAATGGATACCAGGCCGATAATTGAAGAGATTGACATGTCCATCTGCCCAGTCAGAATGACGAAGAATTCTCCAAACGCGATAATCGAAATAAAGGATGCCTGCCGCAACACATTCATGATGTTGTTCATCGTTCTGAATGTGGGACTGGCAAGGCTGAAAATAATAACCATCGCCACAAAGAGAATCAAAATCATCCAATCCTGGACGAAGGATCTTGAGCCTTCGCTGTAACGCTTTGTTTTTATTTTGAATTCTTCAATTTGTTCCATCTTTATTTATCCCTAACAGGCTATTAATAATGACTTCCTGTGTTTTCCGTTCACCTTCGACGACATCCATCAGTGCACCTTCGAACATGATGTAAACTCGATTGCAAAGGCCCATTAATTCTTCGAGTTCGGGTGATACCAACACGACCGCCTTGCCTTGTTTGGTGAGATCATTAATCAACTTGTAAATTTCAAATTTGGCTCCGATGTCAATCCCCCGCGTCGGTTCATCCATTAGGAAAATCTCGGAATTTCTAAGCATCCATTTTGCAATTACAATTTTTTGTTGATTGCCACCCGAAAGTTTTTAACATTCTGCCATAACGAATAATATGCCAGATCCATCATCTTATTGAATTCAAATGCCGCCTTCGCCTCCCCCATGTGGTCCTGGAAAAACTTCCATTTTTTATATCTGGACATCGATGGAAGTGTGGTGTTATCTTTGATGTCAAAGAGCATATTTAGCCCAAGGGTCCTACGTTCGTCTGGGACCAGGCCAATGCCTAACTTGATAGCCTGGTGCGGGCTCTTAATCTTGACTTCCCGCCCTCCAATAAAGATCTGCCCGTGAGATACCTTATAATTCCCATAAATCGCGTGGACGAGTTCAGTCTTGAAGGCTCCTAAAAGTCCGGCAATCCCAATAACCTCACCACGACGAACATACAGGCTGATATCACGGAACGCATTTGGTGCCGTGAGACCTTTGATCTCTAATAAAACCTCACCGAAGTTCTGATTGATTGGCAGATAAACCTGGGTTAATGCGCGACCAATGATCATCTTAATCAGTTGCGGTTTGTCAATATCCTTCACATATCCGCTGTTCACATATTTACCATCGCAGAGTACTGTGTAAGTGTCGCAGCATTTGATAATCTCATCCAGCCGGTGCGAGATGTAAATAACGCCCATACCTTTTTCTTTCAGGATGTCTATAATGCGGAAGATATTTTCTATATCCTCTTCCTGAAGTACAGCCGTAAGTTCATCTAAAATCAGGACTTTTGATTCGTTGAGCGCTGCTTTTGCAAGCTGGATAATCTGCCGATCAGCTGTCCTCAACATTTTCACGGGAATGTTGAGGTTCACGTTGCATTTTAAAAACTCCATCAGCTCAGCCGCCCTTTTACGTAGTGCCGGCCAATCAATGAAAAGTCCTTTATGCTTGTAATGCCCAATAAATATGTTCTCGAGACCAGTCATTTCGCCCATCAACTGGAATTCCTGATGGACAATGGCAATGCCGAGTGCCTGCGATTCTCTGATTGAATAAGACGAGAGCCTGATCCGTTTGCCTGCGATGGATAACTCACCAGTGGTCATATGGTTTTCGCCGGTTATACACTTGACCAGCGTCGACTTTCCTGCACCATTCTCGCCCACTAGCCCATGACATTCACCAGGCAGCAGTGTAAAGTTGACTTTATCGAGCGCTCTTACGCCCGGGAACTCCATCGTGCAATTTCTGACCTCGATTAAAGGCCGCTTTTCGTCCCGAATCTGCTGGTGGGTAATATTTTCCTTTGCAAGAGTGATTGAATCCATCCTCACTCCTACAACCACAACCAACCCAGAGCTTCGATACCCGAGCAGATAATGTCGTTATCGGGAGCTTCAGGATGGCGGATGTTATGAATGAGCCGTTTCATTTCATGGTAAGGGTACATGCAACTCTTCACCCCGGTCTGCGAAACAGGATTGATATCAAAGAACATTTCCTTGACGATATCAAAGTCGAGCTCATTCAACCACAAGATTTCGTCCAAGATTGTATCCTTCTTAGCAGGGTCTTTTTCGTCTTCGTATCGCAATGCCGCCAGTACCATATCATAGATGACGGCATTGCGTCGCTCGGCGTTGTCCCATTTATCGAAGTGGGGTAACCATGGACGCAGTTTTGTGTCGCAACGAGCTTGTTTACGAATATCATCAATCAATTCCATGATGTGTGGGTGGTTCGCTTTGGCCGCCTCGATCGCCGGTATATCGGTATGGGTTATCTTATTCTTCTGGAATGGAAATGGCGTGGTATAGAGCGATATCTGACTCTCGTGGATGGTAACGATGTTTTGCATAACGTAAAGGATTTTTTCACCTAGCTCCGCTCCAAAATTCAATTCACAAGCTTTCTTGAAAAACTCCTGCATATCCATTGTCGAGCCCCAACCATAGTTCCCATGGGCAAACAAGTGCATGAACAGACCATACCATTCAAACATAAAGCCGTTAATGCCATGGACGCCCAGCTTGACACTTCCAATATGCTGCTCGATGTCGCGTTCGATGACTTGAACGTTTGCCTCGTCAGAGTAGCGTATTAAGTTCGAACTCGAATGTGCGATATAGCCTCCCCATCGTTGAGGTAATGGCGTTGGACTCTGTGTCCCGCGCCCAGATCCGCTGTTTTCCGAACGCGTTGCACCACTTCGGGAACTCTGTCTCAGGGACATATAATCCAGGAGCCCAGAACAAATTAATATCATCAGGCATGGCATCGATACATTCTTGTAAAAAGATGGGGCTTTTTTCGAGTGGCGGCTGGCGAAAGGCCCGGATGCCAAGAACAATCTCTGGATTCACCTTTCGGACTGTCTCGTAAATCTGATTGAGAAACCACATGTTGGCCTTATGCTTGGCATCACCGGGCGTTTTGGTCGTGGCATGCCAACGCTGTTTACACTCGTTACACTCGCAGTACCAAAAACCTTCCTCGCTCTCCTCCAGGGTATACCCATCAAATCCCAACTCAGCGATGTGCACCATGCTGTCGAGTATATATTGAACGGTGCCGGGGTAGCTCAGACAAAGTGAATCAAAATCGTTCAAAAACTTGCTCGATTTCGGCGGCTTTGTCCGCGCCTCAGGATGGGCAATGCTGTATGCCCCATTGTAGGAGTTCAAACCCACGTAAGCAAAAATCTTCACGTCGAGTTTATGGGCTAGTTGGAGAAATTTTCCTAAAAACGGGTCTTCCAGATTGGGATGAGTATAGCGTATCGTCTGCCATTTGCGGTTTTCCGCATTCCAAATTTTTATTGGAATATTTGAAAACACTGTCTCTGGGTATTTTTTCAATTCGAAAGGCCAATAGCCATACATCACCATGTTGAACTGGTTGATCTTATTGTCGAGACAAATATTAAGAAATTCGACCCATCCGTCGTAACCCCACAATTGGCTGTCAAAACCAATGCGGCCATAGCCCGCATACCACGAAAAAGTAGGTGCAACACCTCGCACAGGTAAAGATGGCCAATCGGTTATCTCGCAGTAAGGCAATTGGAAAAGATCGCCATCCTTATGAATAAGTTGTTTTATACTGGTTATCCCATTGATAAAACCAGCTTTTTTTTCAAATCGAAGCGTGATACCGTTGTCATCAATCGAAAAGGCATAACCTTGGGTTTTAAAAAGAGTTTCGTTTTCGTTATCAATCCCATCCAGGCTGTCGATGACGTTCAATTGGATGACTTTCTCCTGATCGCGATTACCAGTGAAGATTTCGATCTCTGGATAATTCCAAAAACGCGTTTTAATAATATCTAGCCACAAGTCAGTTTCGATAGAATCTATTGCGGAAGTAAAACTGATCCCGCTAAAAGCTTTTGAAAAACCATTATGGTCATGGATTACTTTTGGTTCCGGCAATAAATGGATCATTTTCAATCCTCTTGGCAACCATCATTTGGAAATCCGGGCGAAGAGAGCGTGTCTCTTCGCCCATTTTGCCTCAAAAACTTTCTAGAACATTACAAATGGATGTTAGAGCCAGGGCCAGGTCTTCCAATCATAATTCTTGATATTGTCGGGAGTAATTGCCTCAGGTTTAGGCAGGTCGTAAATCGGTGGGAGTTGTTGTTTCAAAACCAGCGCCTTATACATTGCATCGGTAGCCTGATAACCTAAGACCACTGGATCCTGCAAAACCTCGCCAATCCAAGCGGGGTTGCCTTCATCGATGTAGGTCAATACTTCCTTTGCACCTGCGATGCCAATGAATTTTATTTCTTTGCGGTTAGCTGCAGTAGCCGCATTGTATGCTCCGAGGACTTCAGCATCGTTATGACCGGAAACAACGTCGATGACCGGCTCCCTTTGGAGGACGTTTTCAACCAAAGTTTGAGAGGAATCAGCACTTCCTGCACCGGTATCTCCCTCGACAATAATCTTGGCATTCGGAAATGCAGCTTTGATGGTCTCAGAAAACCCATCTACTCTGTCTTGAGATACCTGCCCGGATGTTGGGCGGGAAACAAAAAGAGCGACCGGATTATCTTTGCCCAGTGTCTTCAAGTAACTGACTGCGATATCTCCAGCGGTGACGCCTAACGCTTTCATATCATGACCAACGAACGTCGACCAAACCGCATCGGATTCATTTTGCGGCTGTTGCTTATAATCACCGACAACGAATGGGATGCCTTGACTGACGTAATTCTTCATCGTGGGAATGGCGGAACTCGCATCGGCCGGGAACAGGATGATGCCTTTCGAACCGGCAGTTACCAAATTATCGATGTTATTCAACATCGTCTGGACGTCCGAGTGTGAGTCCTCAAATTGAAACTGAAAATTTGCTTCGGGGTGGTCTTTCACATAATTATTGCAGCCTTCCTCAACCCCCAAATACCAGGTATACGCTGTCAATTCCATGATTGACACGCCGATCTTAATAGGCTGGCTAGAGGCTGTTGGTGATGACGAAGTAGCTGGGACGGCTGCGGTAGGTGCTGTAGTAGCGGCAGGCGCACAGGAGGCCAGCATTGCAAAGATAACCAGGACCCCCAAAGTGTAAATCAGTAGTTTTTTGGTTTTCATCTTATTCTCCATTTCTTGTGGGTTAATAGGACTACAAACAGATTTAAGCATTTTGACGATTCTTCATTTTCCTCCTTGAACTGATTTGCCAATTCCGATCCATTATTTCGAATTAAATTTGCGAAGAAGTAAATGTGGCAACGTTGCCAGATCCAGACTTAAAAAAAACTACGAGAATCCCTTCGATGGAATTGAAGGTATTTGGTGATAACCCAGCGAATTGCCTACCTTCCTTTAGCTCGCACCATCCAAACAAAGATCGATGGCGAAATACAAAATTGGTAACCTGATCCAGCCATAATGAAAAGGAAAGTCATATTAACGCTGTTGCTGCTTGCGAGAATTCATAAGGACAGACTTCCTATTTCGCGAGTCTTTGTAATGATCGAAGACCGCAAACAACTTGGAACGCTCTACCGCTAAGGTACTGACCGATATATATGCTCTGGTGAGTTCTTTATTAAATTATAAAAAACAATCTTTTGGGCTTTAATTATGGATTGGCAACGTTGCCACATCCATAGATATTATTACACGATATAGTTCACTAATCAATAATGTCATTTGTCATATATCGGATCGAGAAATCCCCGAGCTGTGTGGTATTAAGTGTATTTTTCTCTTTTGTTACTCGTAACTACTTTGACAATGTCACATTAGAATTTTAGCCTGGTCTGCGCATTAACAAATTAGCAATTCTGTGGGATAACATAGCCGGATGGTCAAGAAGCGAACCCAAAGATAGATTGGCCAATGGGGTATACCCATTGAGGAAGTACCAAAGCTTGCCGAGCGATTGTCCAATTATTATGGTCGGTTTAGAGGACAACTGCAGACCCAGACCAGAGAAACCAGTGAATATGGCTACAAATACATAATTGGCCTACTGCGCATGGAAACCGACCGTAACCTGGCAAATGTAGGACGTAAACTAAAAGTGACCGGGCAGCACATTCACCATTTCATCAGTAACTCACCTTGGTTAGGGAGGTCTCTGATCGAAGCAATTCAGGATGAGATAAGAGTTCACCCTGCATTTCTGCAGGCCATCCTGGTTTTGGATGAAAGTGCAGGGGCAGGGCGGCAACATAACGGACGGCTTGGGAAGATCGAAATGAGTCAGGTGGGCATATTTTTGTCATTGGTAAAGCCTGCTGTCAATACCTGGATCGATGACGAATTGTACATCCTGATCCATTGGTTCGAAGATGGGTATGCTGAAAAGCGAAAGGGGATTGGAATTCCAGACGAGCGCACTTTCCAGAAAAGCCCGAATTGGGCTGGCAAAGGATCCAAAAGACACAGGCATATCAGGTAAAGGAACTGGGACGAGGTCCAAACCCGCAAATTTCTCGCCTGGCAACACCAATTGGCTATGACCATTTGAACCGCATGGTTTATTGCAGAAACTCGCCTGGATTGGATGGAACGTTTTGCTCAAGACTCGCCCTTGCTTGCCAAATATGAAGTTGAAGTCCTTCCTCAATTATCGGTTTGTAATGTGCAAGAATTACTTCGAGCCGCCATGCCTTTGCCTCAACTACCTCCTCAAGAGGCTGCCCAACTTGTTACGACCCATCTGGTCAACAGAACTCGCTCCCGCAAATCTCGCCTGAAAAGGGTCAAAAATAAGCCGGATATTGTAATGTGACATTGTCAAATTAGTTACGATTAAAAAAAATAGCACATCCCAAAGGCGGCGAGGGGTGAAAAAAGAAGATTGTCAGATGGAATCTAGATAAACTCTTTTCTTTGTGGCCTTGAAATAACGATTGTTGTTTTACTCAAACCTGCAGGAAAGAATCCATGGAAGAGATTCATCAACCCCAAAGGAGATTGCGGTAACCACCATACGGTTCGCAATCATTCCTCGTTGACAGATTACTGGTTTCGCTGCTACCAATCCGGTACACATCTCATAACTAACCATAGAAAAAAGGTCGTATAAGCAGCTCAATCACAAATTCCTAAGCTTTCCCTGTCAACGACAATTAGATATTCCCATCAGCGACAATTAGAAATGCCCATAACAGAAGGCATATAAACGTATGCCTTTTTCGATAGCCTGCTTCCGCCGGAGCCGTCCCGCTGCGCAGAAAAGGCCGCGGAGACGAGCACCGTCAAGGGGGGCAGTTTGGGTTTTTCCCCTTGACGGAGCGCAGTCGGAGCGGCATACTGCGCAAAGCGGGACGGTGGAGGCGGACAGCAGGCGGCCTGCTTTTGCTGGTGAGTCCTGTGACCAGTTAGCAGGGGACATTTCAGGGGGTCTCCTGAAGACGTTTGGCAGCTTCATCGGCTCTGTGGCTGGACATCTCCTTTCCGAATTCGACGATGATACTGTGGTGGACGACGCGGTCGATGGCAGCAGCGGTGGTCATGGGGTTTTTGAAGATTTGATCCCATTGGGAGAAAACCAGGTTGGAAGTAATGATCACACTGCGGCGTTCATACCGCTCGGCCAGCAATGTGAAGAGGACTTCCATTTCTTCGGGGGATTGCTGAACATAACCGATATCATCCAGGATGAGCACTTCGAAGCGGTCGAGGCGGCGTAGCTCATGTTCGAGGAGCAGGTCGCGTTTGGCGCGCAGCAGGCTATCCACCAGGCGGTAGGTCGGGGTGAAGAAGACACTGCGGCCGATGTTGACCAGTTCGTGGCCAACGGCGGCCACAAAGTGGGTTTTCCCACGGCCGGGTAAACCGAAGACCAACAGGTTGTCGGCGCGGTCCACGAACTCGCCGGTGCATAATTGGGGCAGCAGGCGGCGAAGTCGCAAGGGAAGATACCCCTGGTCAAAGGTCGCCAGGGTCTTTTCGACCGGCAGATGGGCTGCATCCTGTAGGCGTTCGATGCGCCGTTGACGACGACCTTCCATCTCCTGTTCGAGTAGTTCGCCCAAGAATTTTTCCGGCGACCAGTTTTCGTTGGTAGCGCTAGCCAGGAGTTCTTCAACCACCTGTACAGCGGTGGGCATGTGTAAGGTGCGCAAGTGCTCTCGAATGGTCTCAAGCGGAGACATGGCGTGCCTCCGGGCTCAAGAATTGGTCATAGAGGGTCAGGTTGACAGGGTTGGCTGGTAAGTCAGGGATGGCTGCTGGGGTTGGCTGAACTAATTCGGCCACGGTTTGGTCATCCCAGTTCTGACCGGATGTCAAAAGCATCTCCAGCGCCGCAGCCACATCCGTCTCCAACCCGCCTGCCGCCAGTTTGAGGATGCGTAGATAAGTCAGATCTGCTTTGCGTGCCGAACAACGCCCTTGGAGCGCCTCCCAGGCCTGGCGGAAGACCGCTCGCGGGAAAAGATCGTCGCGATAGCGGTAATTGCGAAATCCGCCCGGCTTGCGCAGCAAGCTGTCGATCACGTGGTGGTAGTTAATGCTGTAATGTTGCACTCCCGTCTGGCGGGGCAAGGTCTCCACCCGTTGGTTGGCATACCACACCTCAATCTGCCATTCGAACACCTTCACGGTCACTCGTTTGCTCTTCAAGCCGCTCGGTACGGTGTAGCCGTTCGAACCGACCCGCAAGATGCCATTCGAGCCGACTCGAACATTCAACTCCCGCACCTCAGGCCAGGGAGCTACCGTCAGGGGTTGCATCACGGCCAGCTCTTCGGCTAGCTTTACCCGACGCCGGGCATTACGTTGCTCCATGATCCCCCACAAAAACGCTTCGTAGGTTTCCAAACTCTCAAAATCCCGGCTGCCCCGCAACAGCAAATGCTGTACGACAGTGCGTTTGAACCCGCCGTTCGATGATTCGATGTCGCCGTTCTCATTGGGGCTGTTGACATGGATCGTGCGCGGCTCCATCCCAAAATGCGTCAGCAACTGCAAATATTCGGCGTTGAATCCACGCTCTTCCGGGCTCCGGTCACGTTGGTTGGGTCCCAAGTTGTGGGTGGCGGCCGTTGTATTATCGGTCTGGTGGATCTTGGGCACATGTCCCAGTTTCACCAAGGCGCTTTGCAGTCCCAACCGGATTGCCAGCAGTGATTCTGATTGCACCACGCGTCCCCATTCCCAATTTGAATAAGGCAGTACGCTATGGATAACCAGGTGTTCAAACGCTTCTCCCTGCAAACTAATCCCCAGATTATTCATCCAGGTCCCATCTGTTTGCAGTACTTCACCCGGCTGGTGCACCTGATCCAGGGTGAGGGTGGGGCTGCCATTCAATACCCGCCACTCGTTTACCCGACGTTGCAAGGTGCGCAACTGCCCTTCCTGGTATTTCTCCGGCTGCCGTTCGCACAACCATTCAAACAGCGTCTTGGCTTCCAATTCAGGCGCATCCTTCAACATCTTTTCCAGTTCGTTCCATTCCGCTTCAAATGGGTCGGTCCGAGTGCGGTAGCTCCGTGGTTGTTTCAGTTCACTCGGTAGTTTTCCCAACTGTTCATATTTCCTGACAGTCTTTGAGCTGCTCAGGTTTGCCTTCGCAGCCGCTTGTTCTTGGGTATGCCCTTGGTTTCGTTCTCTCATGATAATCCTCACCTGGGCGTCGTTAGCTGTCATGCACTACTCCATGTTTTTGGAGTAGTTTACTCCGGCTATCGACCACCTCTTGGTGGGTATTTCTAATTGTCGTCAGGGGGTAATTCTAATTGTCGTTAACCGCTTTCCAGTTTATTCGTCCAAGACGAGGCGGTTGTGAAGACTAGAACCTTGCTTAAACAGTGATACACGGCTAAAATAAAACCCGCCAAACGGTCCACTAGCTCAATTGGTAGAGCAACTGACTCTTAATCATTCAACGACATAACAAACAACCGCCATATATGGGTTTTTACATTCATTTCTGACCAGTAAAACCCATATATGGTGGTTATGTTTATGCCACCGTAGCAATTACCGTAGCAATTGATAATGGGGTTCACTTGATCGATTTCTCCTCAACTTTTTCGAGAGACCAATAGCATAGAGGGAAACCACTGGTAAAGAAATAATATAACCTAACATCTACTTGACACATGTTAGGGTAACTGCTTGTAATCCTAACATTTGGACTAAGCGCGGATCCCCACTTGGTGAGTGCAAGAGGGGATCCGATGATTAATTGGAATGAATTGGATGAATGAAACAGCCCATTATCTAATTATCCATATAGCTGAAGTGAAACCGAGTTCTTCTCGATCCATTTCCTGAGGTCATTCTCTCGCACCCGCACGTTTCTGCCAATCCGGACGTAAGGCAACTTTTTGTGCTGGATCATGGCATATACTTTACTATTGGATAGCTTCAGATACAGAGCGACTTCTGGTACGGTAAAGATTTTCTCGTCCATTTTTTTCCTTTCGAATGATGAATATTCTTTTCTGTAGAAGTAATTTTTCAGTTAACGCAGGTAAAGTCAGTGAACCGATCGATTTCCCCCTTTCATTTATTCAACTCTCAAATATTCAATGCCCGAAATGATCGATGTTTTCCATGTTATGAGCCTTGGTCCTTGCAGGCGACTTTATCAGCGCTTCTCACGACCCATCCCCGGAGTAAGGGACAGCGGCTACCGCCAACCAAGATTGGACGCCCTGCAAGGGAGCTGTTTGTCAAAGAACAAAAAAGGCCGGCACACTACCCTCCTGGAGGAAGCACACCGGCCGACGTATGGTTCACAGAGTATTCAGTTGGCCATCCACAGACCCCCATGAAGACGAAGCTCGAGAACCGAGAATAGTTCGTCGAAATTCGTCAGAACGAGCTTACCTCAAAACCTTTTGTTGGACTGAACAGTCAAATTCATATTCGGATAATAGCTATGCGCATAACTTTTCGTGAGTATAAATGGTCGTTAAAACAGAACGACCGGAACAAAGCTCCTGCGGGATCTTTGACCGGCCAACGTATGATTTGAACAGATTATGAAATTGGCGCCTGAACGAACAGGTTGATACTATCTTAGCAGAAGATGGGTGAAATTGCGATAGACAATTGTCCCGTCGAGCTCGGGATATTTGTCCCGACTTATCCTAAAGCTTAGATCTTTGTGAGCGGATATTATTGCGTGATCTCATTAGATCTTCTCTGGGGAGATCAATTAATTGTGGTCCTAGAGGTAAAACCCCCTTGCTTCTGTGTACAATTGTGCATATAATTAACCATAATGACATTTCAATGGGATCCTCACAAAGCCAAGGCAAACCTGCAAAAACATGGAGTTCAATTTGCAGACGCTGTAGCTGTTTTTGAGGATGAAGCAGCCATCACAATTGCCGATGAGCATCCAGACGAAGAGCGCTTTATTACCATCGGCATGGATACTTTAGGACAAATATTGGTAATAGTTTATACCTGGCGAGGCGATATCATCCGGATTATTTCAGCCCGTAAAGCCACAGCCAATGAACGGAAAGTCTATAAATCCTATGAAAAATGAATACGATTTCACAAAAGGAAAACGGGGGGCAGTGATTCCGGTTTCCACTGGGAAAACACGGATTACCATCCGCATTGATGATGATATCTTGAACTGGTTTCGCAAGGAAGTCGATGCGTTGGGAGGTGGAAACTATCAGACGCTAATCAACCAGGCGCTTAGGGAATATATTACCAGGCAACAAGAACCCCTGGAAGATATCTTACGACGAGTGGTACGAGAAGAATTGACTGCAATTAAATAACCAGAAGGGTTTTTTTGAGATTTGTCCCTTTCACGGTTCCCTCCTGATTAGTCTCTTAAACTACCATGGCCCATCCGCATCCACCAGCAAGGCGCAGGCATGCACCTCCTTGGTCATCTCTTGATAGACCGTGGTGTCGATCCCCAATTAGCGATCACTGTGTGGCGCTCCTGCGGGCCAGGTTGAACCTCGCCGGCTATGCCTACCCGGATGAGGAGCTGGCGATTACTGCTGTCAGCGTTGGCGAACTGGTCCATGAGGCATCCAAATCTCAGCGGCATAGAGAAAATATTGCCCGCCTGGATGTGCTTTTCGCAGCTGCGACTATTCTGCCCTATGATGAGTGGGCTGCCAGGCGGTTTGGCCAGCTCAAACCACAGCTTCAGCAATCCGGAGAGGTCATCGATGATCTTGATCTGCAAATCGCCAGTATTGCACTGGATCGAAATGCGCCGGTGTTGACCCATAACCAAAAACATTTCCGCTGGTTAATCGATTTGGCCGGGTTGGTGCTCGAGGATTGGCTCGAATAATCACCGGGCAAAAGCCCAATTCACACCATCGTGATCGACTTCTGTCTTTTTAAGAATTGATCTTTTGTTCTGTCAACACGCCATCGCTCATCCGCCAGACCTTATCGGACCGCTCAGCGATAGCGGGATCATGGGTGACGATGATGACGCAGTACCCCTGCTCGTGGGCCAGCCTGGCCAGGATATCCACGACCTTCCCGCCGTTGTCCCTGTCCAGGTTTCCAGTGGGCTCATCCGCCAGCAGCACCCGCGCCCCGGTCGCCAGTGAGCGGGCAATCGCCACACGTTGCTGCTCGCCGCCGGATAGGTTGGCCGGGTAACGCTTGAATTTATCTTCGGTTATTCCGACCGAGATTAAGAAAGCTTTGCCTTTCTCCAGGATTTCGCTCTTTGGCATTCCGTTGAGCTGCATGGGGAAGCACACATTTTCCAGGGCGGTCAGGAGGGGGAAAAGTTGGAAAGCTTGAAAGATCATCGAAACCCGTTCCCTGCGGTAGCGATCCAGGTCCAACCCGGCCAGGGATTCGCCGTCGATGAAAATTTGCCCTTGAGTAGGCGCATCCAGCCCGGCCAGGAGCGAGAGCAGCGTGGTCTTGCCGCTGCCGGAAGGCCCGGCCACGGCATTGAGCCGTCCTCCGCTGAAGGTACAGGTGACGCCGTCCACCACGTTGCGCTCCCCGCCTTTGTAACGGTAGCTGACTTTTTCCAGCTTGAGTTCCGCCATCGTATACTCCTATTCCTTGACCTGCAAGAGTGCCAGCGGCTTCTTGTTGCTGACGGTGAATGCCCCGATCAGCGAGCCGGCGAGCTATGGGGACTCGACATCTCGCAAAAACAACTGCAATTTACAAGAGAATTATTAGCCCAGGAGAGCATTTCTGCCAATCTGGTTTTATCATCCATGGATGAGGATCCTGGGATTCCAAAATCGCATTTTGATTTGGTCATTTCAATTTATGCGCTAGGCTGGACACCTGACATCACCCGTACGATGTCCTTGATTAATTCGTACTAGAAGCCTGGTGGTCAATTTATCTTCAGTTGGGAGCATCCCGCTTACCAATGTCTTGAATACGATCCGGCTTCAGGTAAATATTTCATTAACCAAACCTATTTCGATGAGACTCCTGAAAGGAAACCTTCTTGGAGAGGTGTTGAAGTGGTTTTGTGGCAACGGAAACTTTCGACATTTATCAACGCCATCTGTGATGCGGGGCTGGTGATTGACCGATTAATCGAAAGTGAACCAAACCTGAATATTGCACGGGAACAAGACTATGCCCCGGAAAAATGGTATTGCGTTCCCCGCGCTCAATTAATTCCAACAACCCTTATAATGAAGGCGCATAAAGTAAAGGTATATGAATAAGATTTTTCCTCGGGAGCAACTGAAATAATGATGAAACAATCGATCGTGCATGTGGCCCTTGTGGTCAAGGATTACGATGAAGCTATTGCTTTTTATACTCAGAAACTTCATTTCAACCTGGTGGAAGACACATACCAGCCAGAGCAAGAAAAACGTTGGGTGGTAGTTGCCCCACCAGGATCAGAAGGAACCACCGTGTTGCTTGCAAAAGCCTCCAAACCCGAACAGGAACCCTTTGTGGGCAACCAGACGGGTGGGCGAGTCTTTTTATTCCTGAACACCGATAACTTTTGGCGGGACTATACTGAGATGGTCGCTAAAGGAATAAAATTCGTTCGTCCCCCTAAAGAAGAGGTATACGGTCTTGTCGCGGTGTTTTCAGATCTATACGGCAATTTGTGGGATTTGCTTCAATTGAATGCCGATCATCCCATCTCCCAACGGAAGGGCTAATTCGGAGAAAGAGATCCCGCAATAAAATTTTTAATTCAAACAAACTGGTAGTTAATGATGAGCCTATTTCCTCTGGTCGGAAAATACCTCGGTGTGGTCTTGGACACCGATATCTCAGTGATCGAGCCGGGAGAGGTAGTTATGGTTGAAACCCCTCGTCGCCTGCGACCGGAGCAATCATACGGCTACGTCCATGCCCTTTACGGCATCTTCTTCTGTAATGGGGGGATTGCATTCAGCGTCATGCCCGGCTGCAAGCCGTCATTAACCCACCTGCTGCAAGCCAAACCACCCGGTTCCGGGGATGTGTTCAATTCAGCAATGCTGGGTAGTCTTCGGGCCTGTATCGACGATGCCCGCTATCAGATCGGCCTTCCACCTTCCCGCGGGATTTACGAGGGCAGGTTGTTTCCATGCAACAACGACCTGGTCAGGCGCTTCCTTCCACCATGGGGATTGCCGTCGCCTGTGCGATGAGAGCATCCCGCCTTACGAAGGGCTTTCCTTGCCAACCCAGTGCTTTCCCGATGGCATTGTCTATGGCATTGTCTATGGCATTGTCGAAGATAGGCGTATCGTCTCAGTCGCCAATGCTCATCGTACCGGTTTGATCGAAGATCGAGAGGTAGACCTGGCGGTCGAGACCGCACCGCCATACAGGAATCGCGGCTATGCCAAAACGGTCGTTTCAGCTGTTACGGCCCACATGACTTCCACCGGAGGAGAAGCCGTTTCCTTTTGCCGGGCAGATAACCTGGCGTCGATGACTACAGCAAAGAGCGTGGGATATGTGCTGTATGGAAAAATGGTCGTCGTGATAGCTCGGCTGTAGAGTAACTAGCCGAAAATCCATGGGGAACAACCTCATTCATCAGCTAGAAGAAAACTTCAACGAGATGATAATCCCAATTTTTAACCTGCTTCGGTTCTATAACAATGAGGTTTACGTAATCACTAATCAGCTCAATGACAATTAAATTGCCCTATAATTTGGAAATCACTCAAGAGAGTTCCAGCGGACGTTAGCGCATCTCTCCGGATAGTATTGGTCTGTTTAGAAACCAAAGTGTTGCCCATTGGATAAAGCTGTGGAGCTTCAAACCAGCTTTTCTTACAATTGTTGATTGAGGAAATATTAACGCAGGGTTGCCTGGAGACTCGCATTCCACTTGTCTGATAACGGGGGAAACTCCATGCAAGTCCTACATACCGCCTTTCTAATCGCTCAATCGTCGCAGATTAAGCACAAGGTGGCTTAATCCCCAGATAACCACGGAACTTAATCCTAGAATAACCATAAATCCAACCTGAAGTTTTATGACCAATGCCGCCCCACCTACTATCAGGGCTGCACTATCGATGATCGCCAGCCGAACCAAATGCTGGTGTTCCAACCCCTGACCCATAGCCGAAGGTTTTACCTGGAGAAAACGAGAACGCATGGCAGCCAGATCCCAGGCTGAGAGCGAGGCGATCACCACCAGCAGCGCCAGTTCTGACAAAGTCCCCTTCCAGGCCGCATAAGCAGCCAAAAAGAGAAAGATTACAAATGAGAGGGAGGAAATTCGCTGGTATCGACGGATGACCGCCACCAACCAAAGGATTCCAATCACGGAGATGGTTAAGGAGACTGCCGGTATGCTATGAAAAGGGGACCCGATAATTAACCCTATCGTTGCGAGAGCAATACAACCACACACGATCCAACCCGACCTCATCATTAAATCAACCCCACTCCTTGATTTTCCGGAGGGAGATGACCCAGAATGGTATGGGCTACCTGGTCGAAAGGTTTGGAGACATCCCAATCAATCGTTTGCATTCCGGCCCGTTGCAATTTACGTAACAACAAGACTCGTTCGATGAAAGCCATGCGCCGCGCCAGATCAACCACTTCGTTCTTTGGGTACATCCGGGCTTCGAACGAGACCGGGTCAGGGCTGACCAGCAGAAGAGAGTAACCCAGGGCGCGTAATTGGCTTAGGACCGGTATATCAGGATCGCTCAATGGGCTGATCAAAACGATTTGGGAGTGGGCTGGAAAGAAACGGGTGGACAAATAATTGAGACTTTGCAACGCCAGGTTGTTGGACGTCTTAGCATTGGCCAAAGCGCGCAGAATCCGGTCTCGTTGCACTTTACCATAACCAGGAAAGGTTTTTTCCTGATAGTGGCCATAAATCAACAGACCCACCCGGTTTCCGTTGCGGATAAAGGCATCCGCTAATGAAGCCGTGACCTGAATAGAATATTCAAATAGGGATCTGCCAGGAGCCGGAATGTCACTTTGCGAGCGGGCGTCCAACACCAGTCCGACATCGGCAATCCGCTCCAGTTCAAATTCGTTGATAAATAAGGTTTGTTCAAATCGGGCAGCCACTTTCCAGTTGATCCAGCGCTGGGGATCTCCAGGCTGGTATTCGCGCACACCGAAGAAATCTATTCCCGAACCTCCCTGTCGCGCCGGAATAGGACCGAATTGATCGCGTGTGCGCCTGGGGCGGACCATGACTCGCCTGAGCTGTTTCAACTCAGGCGTTATCATCAAACGGCCTTTCGCTGATAGAATTGTTTTTTGGCGAAATATCCCGAGAGCGTCACCCATTGTAATTGGAACCTGATCGAAAATAAAATTACCGCGTTCACCTGTAAGAGTATAGTTAAACTCATAAGACCCTCCTGGTCGCAGGGAGATCAACACCTTGCTTTCCCCTTCGATCATTTTTAATCCGGCGGGTATCTCGTCCTTAATCAAAAGCTCATCGATCGCTGAACCGTGATTGGTGATCCTCAAGGTCACCTTAACCGGCTTACCTGGAGAAATATATTCTGTGCTTATTGATCGGTTAATGGATAATGAGATCGTTTCTGGCCCAAAATATAGGGCCACCACCAGATAGATGGCAAGAGGAAGCGTTAAAACGACCAGGTTGGAGTTTAAAGCGATAAATCCAGCCAGCAGCAGGCAGTAAAGCACGCATGCCAGGAGCGTGATCCTACGCGACATGAAGCTTATCTTTTTTCATTTTGGTGGTGATCAATCCCCACTTCTTTTTCAAGATAATTAACCGAGAAAAATAAACCCGGCTCAATCAATCCACCTGGAGAAGCGTTATTTTCGCTGGATAATTTCGGCTTTTCTGGAGAAAATAATCCGGTTATCCCAACCTTAATCCTTGACAAAAGGCCCGGAGATTGAAGCTCATCCAGTTGCCTGTTGTGTGGTTTGAGATACAACAGAAGTTCATATGGGACCTCAAGCTTTCCTTCTCGCAATTCCTCCTCATAGGTGGTCAGGTCAATCTCACCGTTATAAGTTAATACATCTAAGATTAGCTTGCTAAAGATTTTTGCAAATTGTACCCGTGAGAAATTCCCCTTATGCATCATGCCTATTTGGTTGCTCCAGAATGTGACTCTTCTCCCCCCCTTACTTTGTTCTTCTTCCTCTTTTACTTGAACCTTTTTACTAGTTCTGGACGTAAGGCTGTGGAGGATAAACACCACAGATATCCCACAAAAAATGATCCAAAAAGTAGCTTGAGGGACATTTTTGATCGATTGTACAATTTGCCAGAGGTAAAATTCTACCGGTAAAATGATCCTATCGCGAACACTGTTGCCACTCAGAAGGATAACACCCAAGAGCGGAAATATCACCAACAGCCATAGATACCACCGCCTATTGGGTTTTTGGTTCTCTTTCATTCTTTTTCCTGACAGGCTTCAATAATGGCGGTCAAACTGCTGGTTGCCATCCGTTCTTCTCGATCGCCTGGAACCGTCGATCCATAACGAACTTCTTCGAATAATCGAGTGAGCATCTTGACTGATTCGACCGGGAGGTCTTTCGCAATTAATTCCGTCTCAAACTCGCGTGGAGTCATAGATTTCTCGCGTTTCATACTTTTCTTTTCAAGTAATATTTTTGTCATCTCATAATAACACCGCAGCACGATATTTCTGAGATCCCCACCCTCTTCAAGTTTATTTAAGGCTTCCTGTGCCTGGTCGGCCAGGCGCATGAGTGGCGATGTTTGCCTGGCTTTTGCACCTTGAAAACGAATGATCAAAAGAATTATCCCGGAGGTGGCGATTATTCCCAGGATAATTTTTACAGCCACAATGGTCCAGGGCGATGCATTGGGAGTAAAAGTTGATGTGGTACCTGAATCACCGGGCGAGGTGAATGGAACGCTGGTTTTTGATGTCCCCGAGACGTTTGAGCCTCCAGCAACAAGCGTAATTTTCGCTCCTGGTAAAAGCCTGGTTTGGGATAAGCCAAGGGATAGAAAAAACAGGGCGATAAAGGTAATCCCACCGATCATCATCAGGCGCGTTTTTTTCAGTTTTTGCATTGAGTCAGTAATCCACGTCGAAAAAATTTGTCAGCATATTCACCCCGGAAGGGTGATGATAACGGCGGAATTCGCTTATTTTTCGCCTGGATCCATTCATTTTGCCTTATATGTGGTATGCCAATACATACTTTATTGTGCTATGGGCTGTTTCTCAGCTAAAATGCCATCCGACATTTGCCAAACCTTGTCAGATCGCTCAGCAATGGCCAGATCGTGGGTGACGATGACCACGCAATACCCTTGCTCGTGTGCCAGTTGAGCCAGGATGTCTACCACCTTCACACCGTTGTCCTTGTCCAAATTGCCGGTAGGCTCATCCGCCAATAACACACGCGCCCCGGTCGCCAGAGAGCGAGCAATCGCCACTCGCTGCTGCTCTCCACCGGAGAGGTTAGCCGGGTAACGCTTGAATTTATCTTCGGTTATTCCGACCGAGATTAACAAAGCTTTGCCTTTCTCCAGGACTTCCGCTTTTGGGACGCCGTTGAGCTGCATCGGAAAGCAAACATTTTCGAGAGCAGTCAGCAGAGGAAAAAGCTGGAAGGCCTGGAAGATCATCGAAACCCGCTCTCGGCGGTAGCGGTCCAGGTCCAGGCTGGCCAGAGGCTCGCCATCGATTGAGATCTGTCCCTGGGTAGGCGCATCCAGCCCGGCCAGGAGTGAGAGCAGCGTGGTCTTGCCGCTGCCGGATGGGCCGGCTACCACGTTGACCCACCCCCTACTGAAGGTACAGGTGACGCCATCCACCACCTTGCGGTCCCCGCCTTTGTAACGGTAGCTAACATTTTCCAGTTTGAGTTCCGCCATGATTTCCTCCTATTCCTTGACCTGCAGCAGTTCCAGTGGCTTTTTATTGCTGACGGCGATGGCTCCAATCAACGAGCCGGTGAATGCACCTGATAAATAGAGACCTGCAGAGATTATCTTCAATCCGCCAAAGACTGCCCCAGGGTTTTGGCGCATGATGTCCAGCAGACCCAGCCCTACCAACACGCCCGCCAAGGACAGCAGAAGCTGGCCCCCACTCAATAAGATCCGCACGCGAGACTTGGCGACCCCCAGCATGCGTAATAAAGCAACATCCTTTGCCTGCTGCAGCGCCAGTAGCAGGCATAGCCCCGCCCCGATCAACACCGACACCGCCATAGTCACCGGGAAAAGTACTTGCAGAAGGGAAAGGTTCTTTTCCAGGGGCGCTACCACTGCCCGCAGCTCTTCATCCCAGAAATGCATTTTCAAAGGCACTCTACCGGCGCCCGATCCCGAGATCATCGTACTCATCTCCTGCTCGAAGGCCGGCAGCTCGCGGTTCCTGGCCGGGTCGATGACGAATTTAGCCGTTTGGTAATAAACATTATTCTTTTGGATCAACTGCAATGCAGAGAGGGGGAGCAGAACGGATGCTTCCGATTGACTCTTGATGATACCCCCGGGAAGAAGCCAGAGGCCGGGGGTATATTGGCCAGCCACAAGGTAGGGAAAGAAAGTTTCGCTTTCCTCAATCAGGTAGATTTTGTCCCCCAGCTTGAGGTCAAAAGTTTGGAGGAAACTATCCGGAAAGACAGCTGGCACACCCTGTTGGAGCTCATCTGCCGTCCAATCCTTGGTGAACAGGCTTTCATCCCACCCCGGTGCAAACTCCAGTGTATCGCGGGTATCCAATCCTGCCAAATACACTTCGGGTTGGTCGAAAGCGATCAGGGTGGTTGCCACACCCAGTAACGCCGTGGGGTCTGCCAGAGTTGCAGCCGCGGTTACTTTGTCGACGGCCTCTGTGTAGGCGCTCTGGATAAAACCACTGGCAAGAACCTTATCGATGGCCCTTTGAGCGATAACCCCTTCTCCCGCGGACGTGGTGATAGATGGATTGGCTTCTGCAATCTCAGCATCCACCAAGGTGGTCGCATAAAGATGACCCACAGTGATGCGATCCCGGTCAATGCTCCACTGCATCCAGCCCAGCGCCACCACCAGTCCCAGCCCCACCAGCCCGGTCAACGCCGATTTCAAAGCTGACCGCCTGATGTGGTGCAGGCTGAAACCAGCCAGAGCGCCAGCCTCAATGAACAGGCCTTTCTTTTCAGACCGTGGCTTACGCTGCCCGGCGGGTGTGGCGGTAGGAGGCATTTCAACCGCTACGGGCTCTATCGACCCTGCCTTTGCTGCAGTATCGACATCGAACCGGAATACAGGGGGGTGAGCCTTTCTCCTTTTAGCCAGCGCTTCCCGGCCCAGCAGTTCCAGGACAGGTCTACCTCCCAGGGTCCTCGCCCCTATCCAGGCTAAACCGGTCAGCAATAGCAGCAGCCCTTCACACAGAGCGACTAACACTATCGGGTCCAGGACCGCGGAGGGTTGTACACCTGCCGGTGTAGGGATACTCGAAAGCGATCCGGCTGCTTTTTCCAGGGCGTAGCTCCAGGCTGGAATTCCCCCAAACAGCACGCCAGTTGCCCCCATCAGGAGAATGGGAAAGACGACCTGTCGATCCACCCGATCCTTGGGGACACCCAGGGCGCGGCAAATGGCGTAGTCCTTCCGGCGCTGGCTCAGGTAGAGAAAGACGGCCAGAACCAATGCGATGAGTAGCACCAGGCTGTAGATGACCAGACCGGTGAATGCGGAGCGTCGCAGAGGATTAACGGATGCCCAAAAGGCAACGCCGTTATTATCCACAAAATTGACCCTGAAGCCCAGGTTAGCCAGGGCATCTTTGGTCTGGTTGATAAAGGACTCTTGATGCTGCGAGGTATCCAGTACAAAGCTGTATAGGGATGGATACAAAATATCGAACGAAAAGACGGCGTCAGCGGGCAAGACGGAATTCGGGATATAAGCATAACCAACGTTCATTCCCCCCATCATATCGTCATAAAGGCCGACAATTTCAAACGTCTCTGAATAGGTTGGATAAGAACGCCAGTTCTCCCGGTCTTTCCCCTGGATATATGACCCCATGGGATCTTTAAGCCCGCGCAGGGTCATGGTAAGTGAATCACCCACCTCCAACTTTCGTTCGGCAGCAAAACGGCTCTGAATTACGATCACCCGCCTCCCATCCAGGTCGTCCTGGTGATTCAGCCAGCGGCCATCTGCCAGGTAGAATATATGGGAAGCGGTTTGCATTTGCGGCATGGCGCTCATATCGGTTGTGCCAATCAGCATCAGTGCATGTTGATTTTGGTTCAAAATATCGATGTCGTTCTGGATCCTCGCCATACCTGGAACTGTAAAGTCCACCCCCGCACCGGCTGCAACCGGGAGATACCACAACCCGGCATCATCAAGAGCCCTGAGTTGAAAATTGGAGGTCGGCGGCGCCCAATTTGGGTCGGGTTTGAAATTGAAATCAATCCAACCCCGGATCAGATAGCGCTGTCCAAATTGCATGGCTTCGATTTGAGGAATAGCGTCTTCGTGGCCGGCAAAGAGAAAGAGCAGACTGATAGCTTTTCCGCTGCCAGCCTGGATATCGTCCGGAAAGCCTGCCAGCACCTGGTCGACTGCAAAGGTCAAGGCGTAACCTACAGGCACTGCATCCTGCTCGCCAATTTTCACGACCGGCTGAAGGTCGATGAGCGTGCCGTAAAACCACAGGCCGTTAAGATTGGTGACGGTCAGCAATAATTCATAGGTCGAGATATCCTGCATCACCCCTGAGCTTAATTTTCTACGGTCTTCATAGGCCAGGTAGGGACTGCTGGTGATCAGGCTGGCGCCTTGAGATACATCCCCAGAGTCATTCCCGTCCAGCCGTTCCAAGGTGCCGATCGAGCGGTAGTAGCTCCCCAAACGCCCGGTCTCTCGTTGAACGATCAGGTACTGGACGGCATTGGAGACGAAGGCAAAGGATGTCATCCCGATCAGCAGGATCAAGAAAAAGGTGCGTAAAGGCTGGCGAAAACTGGACCTGAGGGGAATATTGGTGTTCATGAGATTCACTTATGGTTATTCGCAAGGTGAGGCAGCGCGGAAAAAAAATACGGTCTTGTTTTTGATTTTCAAGTTATGGTGAATAAAAAAACATATTGGCTGTCGAGGTATTTTCCGTCGGTTGTTCTTATATTCTTCGTCAGCGTAAATTGGACCAACTTTCCAGCATCGCCCCCGAGTGGCGCGACCAGTTCAATCTGCAACTCCCTTGTATCGGGGTGATAGTCGAATGTAAACGCATCGGTAATGATGGTGGTGTTCAGACCGTCGAGGTTACTTTCATCAGCGACAACGATATTTTCTCCATTCAAGGTGCTGGGATCCATGTCTTGACTGAATTTGATGACAACACTGATATGGGGACTTGTTCTCGCGGAAACACCGAAGCAAATGGGGTTGGTGAAGCTTTTTTCAGTAGATGAGACAATTTCCCCTTGTTTGACTGTAACAATAACTGTAGCCCCACAATTCCCCCAAACCGGATTGAAGGACGAATTGGCAGCCGTCGATATCCCGGTAGGGTCGGTAGAATCCTGTTGAACAGGTATGATTACCGGCTTTTGGGTAGGATTGGTTGCCAACATTTGTGTGGGCGTGACGACTGGCATTTGGGTTGAAATGATTACCGGCAATTCACTATTTCCGGGCTTTGTTATTCCAATTTTAAGGGGTCCGGTTGTTGCACCAGCACTGATGGTAACCATGACCACGGTCAATGCAGCTGCCATTCCAGGAAGAGATGCTTTTTGGAATCTGAGGATGGCGTTGATTCTTTCCTGGATGGCATTCTTGCTGAAATGATTACCCAGCAGGTTCTGGATTCCGCGCCTTTCTTCCATAGCGATCAACACGAGTGCATAAGCATTTTTTTGGCCGGCGCCGAAATCCCGCACGACCGCTTCATCGCAAGCGAGTTCGATATCCCGGTTCGCCAGCACGTACATGACCCATACCAGCGGATTGAACCAGTGGACGCACAGCCCTGCTGCCAGAATCCATTTCCACAAGACATCCATCCTTCTCACGTGGATAAGCTCATGGGTCAAGATAAACTTCAATTGCTTTTCGTTGGTCCAATCCATGACCTTCGGCAGCAGGATGGTAGGCCGTAAAATACCATAGGTGACAGGGGCAGAAATCCGGTCGAACTGCCGGATCTGAATAGGCCGCACCGTCTGATGCTCTCGCAGCCATTGCTTGATGACGGGATGATCGACAGGTAGGGCGGCACGGTATTCTTTCAGCGCTTTGAAATGCGGGATCAGGAAGAACAGCACGCAAGCGCTCAAGCCAAGCGCCCAGATCGCCAGAATGGGTTTGATCGATAGAGGCAAATTGGACTGCGGGGTGGCGTTAATTAGTTGTGGTAAGTTTGGCGTACTCGCTGCAATTGCGACTGGCTGAAAAGAGAGCTGCAGTAGATTACCATTTAGCTTTTCTGCCAGGGGAAAGCTAGAAAATGGCGACAACAGTGAGAAGGGAATGAATAACCGGACGAGGACCACTCCCCACAGGACGATAAAAGTGATCTTGGGAAATGAATGGATTGCCAGGGAACGAACCATGACGATGATCACGATGATCAAGCCGGCTGAAATGCTCATTTCCAGAAGGGTCATAGCATCACCTCATTCCTTTTTGTGGACGATCATCTTCAGGTGTTCAATTTCTTCTGCTGTGAGATCATTCCATCCTAAAAGCGAGGCAATCAGCCGATCTTCTGCCCCACCGTACATTTTGCGGATCAGCTCATTCGTCTCAAATTCCTGGGCTTGTTCCCGGGTGATGAGAGCATGACAAAGGAAATCGGGGTCGGTGCGTTCAATAGCCCCCTTGTCGATACATTTCTTGATGATGGTGTAGGTGGTGGTTTTGCTCCACCCAACTTGCTTCCCGAGAACAGCCGCAAGATGTTTTGCGGAAACATCGCCTTCATTCCAAAGGACTTCCATTATCTTTAGTTCAGAATCGAAGAGTTTGATTTCCACCATCGAATCCTTTGTCATTCTACTGCCATAGAACGGGTTTATACTCATTCTACTCCGATAGAATATGGTTGTCAATACAGATATTGCTACTCATTTTATGACCTTATCCATAACGAGCAGCTTACGATCAGTAAATCAGGAAACTCTAATGATTTACCAACTGACCATCCTTCAGGTTAAAAACCTTATCGGCATACTCTACCAGGATAGGATTATGCGTGGTCAGCAAGATCGTCACCCCCTCCTTCTCCACCAGGTGTCTGAAAAGCTCGGCAATCTGGCGGGTTGTCCCGCTGTCCAGCTCCCCGGTCGGTTCGTCGGCCAGGATCAGGTCCGGGCGGGTGGCAATAGCCCGGGCAATGGACAAGCGCTGCTGCTGCCCACCAGACATCTCCGCCGGGCGGTGGTTTATCCAGTTCGCTAAACCCACCACATACAGGCAGCGTTTGGCTCTGGCTATCCGTTCCTTGCGTTTCATCCCGTTTAGCCGAAGGAGCATCTCCACGTTCTCGAAGGCTGTGTAGGTGGGCATCAAGGCAAAGGACTGGAAGACAAACCCCATCCGCTTGCGTCTCAGAAGGGTCAGTTCCTTATCGCTCATCTCTGTCAGAGGTCGTCCATCGAAATAGACGCAGCCGGTGGTTGGCTTGTCTAGGCCGCCGACCAGGTTGAGCAAGGTGGTCTTGCCCGACCCCGACCGTCCCATCAGCGCAGCCAGCACCCCGCGTGGGATTTCCAGGTCGGTCCCGCGCAAGGCATGCACTTCCTGCTGTCCTGCCCGGTAGACCCGGGTGACGTTTTCAACACGAACGAGAGGATCGAGAGTAGTCATAAGGCGGCCTACTAAAAACTAACCTCAGATGAATGGAATAAACATAGATAGGAGGGAACTGATGGGCTCGTTTTATTCTTTATATCCGCTTTTATCCTATCCATCTGCGGTTCCTTTCTTCCTCGATTGGGTCAGGTACCTTAGCCGGTTGGCAAGCGAGCGTTTCTTTGTCTCTGGGGCCGCATCTTCCTGCTCCACGTACAGGTCTTCCGGTCCAGGCAGGGCTTCCTCCGGCTCGACCGGCTTGCGACCATGGCCTTCTACGGGTTGGATGGCAATCCGTGTCTCTTCCAGCTCAACTCTTGCCCGGTCGCCAATATTGAGCCGCTCCAAGAACTCCCGGGGGATCTGCATCCGCCCAGCAGAATCAAGGATGACCAGCTCTTCGGGTGGAATTTGAGGTAATTGGGGATTGGGTATTAGGGATTGGGGAATAGTGAGCTGAGCCTTTTCCGCTGGAAGACAAAGACTGCCTGTTTCTGGCTGTTTTCCCAATACCAAATCACTAATCCCTAATCCCTTATCCCTCGTTTCGCTCGATGTCCTCCCATCCCGGATCATCACCACCCGGTCTACGAACTGGCCGATGCGGGTATCGTGGGAGACGATGATGATGGTGGTATGGTAGGCCTTATTCACCTCCCTCAAGGCATTGAAGATCTCGACCGAGGTGGCCGTGTCCAACTCTCCGGTGGGCTCATCGGCTAAAAGCAGCGGGGGCTGGTTGGCCATGGCCACGCCGATGGCTGTCCTCTGCTGTTCGCCTCCCGACAATTGGTCGGGGCGGTGGTGCAAGCGTTCGTTCATCCCCAGCACCCCCAAAAGCTCGCGGGCTCTCGCTTCCCGTTTTGAAGTTGGGACATGCGCCAACCGCATGGGCAGCTCGACGTTTTCCAGGGCCGACAGGTATGGCACCAAATTCCGTCCGGCCTGCTGCCAGACGAAGCCTACCTTCGTCCTCCGGTAGATATCCAGCTCCTGGGGACTCATCTTGAGCAGCTCCTGGCCGAAGGCGCTCACCTTACCGGCTGTGGGCCTGTCCAGCCCGCCCAGGACGTTCATCAAGGTGGTCTTGCCCGATCCCGAGGCGCCCACAATCCCCAGCATCTCCCCTGCCTCAACGGCGAGGTCCAGCCCCTGCAGGGCCATCACCTCCACCCCGGAGAGGGAATAGATCTTGACCAGGTTCTGGCACTCGATTACGACAGACATTATTTCTTCCTATTCACCGAGAATCGAAAATAGAGAATCGAAAATCGTCACGAATATACTTTCAAGGCCCCACCACCACCTGGCCCTCTTCCAGGCCTTCCAGGATCTCTACCCGCTCGGCGCTCTTCAGCCCTACGCGCACGTCCAACCGGCGCTGCACCCCACCTGACTCCACCAGGACCGAATCCTGACCCTGGAAGGTGCGCAGCGCCGCCGGAGGGAGCCAAAGGGTGTTGGCATGCTCGTCCACCACCACGGTGACACTGGCTGCCTCCCCCAGCGTGAGCGCCAGCCCGGTATCGTCCAGGGTGACCACCACGGCCGGGTTTTGGGTGATCGAGCTGGCGCTCAAAGGGACGCTTGCCACATGGGCCGGGTAGGTCTGGTCGGGGTGGGAGCTGAGCTTTACCGAAGCGCCCTGTCCCACTCCGAGGTTGTTCAGGTCCTGGGGGGTGGGGATAGCCGAGATCTCCAGCACGGTGGGATCGGCGACGGTCGCCACGGTGGTGAAAGCCCCCGCCTGGCTGCCTACCGCAACCCCGATCGAGAGCACCTGCCCGGCGAAGGGGGCAATCAGCTCGATGTCCTCCTGGGCTTTTTGAGCCAGGGCCAGCCTGGCCTGGGCGTCGGCCACCGTCGCTTCGGCCAGGTGGAGCTGGGTGGGATCGACCCCATCTTTCCAGCGCTCCCATTCAGCCTGAGCCAGGGTGTAGTTAGCCTGGGCCAACGCCAGGGCGGCATCGGCCTGGTCGATCTCCGCCTGGGTGGGCGTGCTCGTCGCCCAACCCAGGGTCTGCTGGGCCTGCTTCAAGGCGGCCTGGGCGGCGAGCAAGCTGTTCAGCCGCCCGGCATCATCTGGGGCGGCGTCATAGGCTGCCTGGGCGGCATCCACCGCCTTGCGCGCCTGGTCGACGTCCTGCTGGAGCTTCTTGAGCTCTAATGGATCGTTCACCCTTGGGTAGTTGAGCACCAGGCGGTTGGACTGGGCTTTATCCAGGTCGGCCTTAGCCTGGACCATCTTCTGGTAGTCCTGGGCGGCGGTGAGGGGGGCGTTTTCTTTGAGGGTTTGCAGGGCGGCGTTGGCCTGGTCGAGGGCCAGTTGAGCAGAGGCGATGTCGGCCTGGTAGCGCTCCAACCCGTCCAACCGGGCAATGACGTCGCCAGTCTTGACTTCATCTCCTTGCTTGAAGAAGACCTCTTTGACGTAACCGGAGGTGGCAAAGGACAGATCTTGTGACCTGGAGGGCATCACTCGCCCGGTCAGGTTGACCACCTGGGTCACCGTCCCGCGCTGCACGGTGTAGGTGGGCTTCTCCGACACCACCGGTGTGGGCACCGCCGTCGGCGTCGCACTCCCCTGCCCTCCCGTGCAAGCAGCCAGAAGAAAACTAACCACAGATAAATACACCAGTGCCTGCAGCCCTGGTGCAGGCAGATAAAACCACCAGTGCCTGCCTGCCCTGCCTGCGTCTGTGCCGCAGGTACAGGTGGCGGGCAGTCCAGGGCGGCCCTGATGCAGGCGGATAAGAGGTTTTAATAAGCGCTTAAGTCCATTGCCTTCTATCTTGCTCTTTGGCTTTTGGAGGTTGATATCGGCCTGTCGATATAATACTTTCCAGAAAAGAGTTTTAATATTATTAAAATTGATTTTATCTGCTTTTATCCCATTCATCTGTGGTTCCATTTTTCTTCTCTTTATTCGTACCATTCGATCATTCGAGATATTCGTGATTAAATTCCTGATTAAAGGTTTTCTCCCATCTTGACTGCCTGGAAGACCTTCATCGACCGCAATGACAGCAAGCTGGCCGCCAGCCCAAGCAAGACCATCCCCCCAAAGATGGCGTACACCCGCCAGATGTCCTCCCAGGCCACGAGCACCGGGGTGGGCAGGGCGTTCGGGTGCAGGCCGGTGCTCAAGGGCAGGGTGGGAATGAAGGCCAGGGAAGTGAGGAGGGTAATCCCCGTTCCCCCCGCCAGGCCGATCAGGATCAGCCCCAACTGCTCGCTGCCCAGGAAGGCCCCCATCTGGCGCACGGTCAGGCCGATGGCCCGCAAGATTCCCAATTGGATGAAGCGCTCCCGGAAGGAAAAGAGAACTCCTAACAGGAAGCCGATCACGGTGATGAGCAGGGCTGCTAAAAAACCAACCGAGAGCAGCCCCAGCACCCCCTGTCGCTGGGGCGCACTAAAGGCCGCTTCCAGATCGGCCCGTGCGTCTTGCGTGGTGACTACCGCCACCCCCAGGTCGTTGATGGCCTGGATGATCCCCGAAGTATCCGTCCCGGGTGCAGTCTTGAGCCACACTTCGTAGGGTTGCAACCCGCCCAGTTCCTCGAACAGGTAATCGAGGTTAGCCACGAAGACCGGGCCTTCGTCCGAGTAGAGGGTGGGGAAGTCGGTGAAGACCCCCGCTATCTTAAAGTCCAGGGTAGTGGATTTACCCGCCAGGGTCATGGTCAGGGTCACCTTATCCCCGGTCGACAGGTGCAGTTTGGCCCAGGTAGCCCCATCCACCAGCAGGGCTGCGGGGTCGGAGGCCAGGCGGTTCATCAAGGCCACTAGGGGTTCGGAGGCAAAATCGGGCCGGAAGAAGGCCACCTTGGGGAAGTCGTCCCGGTCGATCCCTACCAGGCGTCCGGAGGTATCGCGCCCGGCCGCCTGCAGGTCGCCGGAATACTTACCCACCCGGGCCGCCGCCTCCACGCCGGGCAAGGTCAGGTGCTGGGAGATGGGCAGGAAGTCCCACACCCCCTGGGAGTTTTGGGATACAGATTGACCGGACGAGGCGCTGCCGGATTGTTTATTGTCAAGCGGGGTGAACTGGCCCTGCTCGGCCAGGTTGAGGTCAGCCCCCACGTCGAAATAGGTCGCGTCCACCAGTGAGCTGTCGATGGTGCGGGCCATCGAGGCGGTGAAACCTGCCAGGGAAATGGTCACCAGCATCAAGAGCAGCGGTCCCTGGTAAGCCGAGGCCGCCCGGGAGAGCTGGCGCAAGACCAGGACCGGCACGGTGCCCGGCAGGCGCTCGAAGGCCCAGGCCAATATTGAAATGACGGCCGGCAGGAGGCGCAGGACTAACAGGGCCAGCCCGGTGATAAACAGGGTCGGCAGGAGGAAGGCCAGCGGGTTGGCGTAGATCCCGCCTGAACTCAAGAGCTTGGTCAAAGCACCCGATGTCCCCGCTTGCAGGGTGTACCAGCCGTAAGCGGCGGGCAGGAGCAGCATCAGGTCCAGGTAGATGCGCTGCCAGGCGGGGGTTTGCGAGGCCCGGGCCCGGTCCTGTTTGTAGGAGACGACCGTAAAGCGGCTGGCCAGCCAGGCCGGCAGGAGGCTCAAGCCAATCGCCAGGAGTTCCGTTCCCAGCCCGATCCCCACCACCAGGGGGGTCAGCCTCAGAGGCACTGGGGCAGTGCGAGAGAAGTCCAGGAAGGATTGGGTGTGGCCGACCAACCTGGCCGCCTCCATCCCCAACAGCGTCCCCAGGACCAAAGCGACGATCGCCAGGATGCCCCACTCGGCCAGGTAAAGCGAGAGCACCCAGCCACGCGATGCCCCCCGGGAGCGCAGAACGGCAATCTCGTTACGCTGTGACCGCACGAGCATCGAGGCCACCAGCTGCAAGAAGTAGAAGACCAGCCCCAGGACCGGGGCGCTGAAGGCCAGGAGCGATCCGGTGAGCGAGCGGGTATTCTGGTAGTACGTGCGCAGGGCCGGGGCGGGCGAGGTGTCCAGGGAGGTGTAGGGCAGGATGGCGTCCAGGCGCGTGACGGTTTGGTCGATGCGGGTCAGCAGCCCTAAAGCGTCTTCGCTGTGGACCGCCGTCCCGTCGAAGGCTGCCCGCCAGATGGCGTCATTGACCGGCGAGAGCAGTCCCTGTGCCACCGGGCCGAAGAAGGTTTCCTCGGGGATCAAGAGCTTTTTGTCGAAGGACTGGGGGGCGTAGAACCAATAGGGGCCGGCGGCGTCCTTCGGGAGCCAGATGCCGGTGATGGTCACGGCTTGCTGGAAAGCTTTGCCGCCTACCTGGTTAGGGGAATAGAGCAGGTAAGTCGCGCCGGTTTTGAGGTTGAGGTCGTTGGCTTCTTGAAGAGAGACCAAAGCTTCGAGCGGGTCACCCAGGGTGGTGACCGCCTGGGGGAGCTGCCCCTCCACCAGCCTTACCTGGTCGAAGACGCCTGAGAGGAAGGTCAGCTTGACCAGGTCCAGGCGCTGGCTGCGGTTGACGGGCAGTTTATCAGGGTAGAGCTGCAGGTTGTCGGTCGAGACCAGGCGGGTGAGGGTCTCAATGGGAAGACCAATGGCACTTTGAAGCTGGTCCTCCATGTACTGGTTGGCCGGCGTGTACTGGGGTACCGTGATAGGGTTGTGCCAGCTGCCCACGTAATTGAAGATGAAGGTAAAGGGTGGGCGGTGGGTTTGGGCGGCCGAAGAAGCCAGGGCGGTGTTCAAGAGGTTGTAGTTGGCCGCGTCGGCGTAGAGCGGGATGGTGACCGCCAGCCCCGTGGCCAGGACCAGGCCCAGGGCCACGCAGGCTACCAGCCCCTTCTGGCGCCAGAGGCGCTTCAGGATGAAAGAGAGATCAGAGAAGTACATCGGAACCACAGAAGGAAACTACAGATCCATAGGATAAAAACAGATAGAAAATGGTTTAATTAAATCAGATGAGCTAGATAGCTCTACGTCATTTTCGTCCACTTACCATAAAATTGCAACTTTCTTAGATACGGGTAAAGGTCGTTACATTGGTCTATGGCCAATCCCAAATTAAAATCTGACCAGGGATCGGCCTGCTGAAAACAATTACCAATTGCTATCGAATTATCCACCCCAGGTGTCTCTGTAGGAGTGGAAGAATTTATGAATGGGGCAATGCAGGCCATATATTTGTCAATCGATTTTTGTTCTGCGACGATAACGGTTTGTGGATTTTGGCCTTTAAGGACCTTTCCTAGAATATTAGTGAATAATTGAGTTATGCTAAAAATCTCTCCATCAGAAGAAGACGTTGATGGTCCTTGATAAGGCGTCACTTGCTCTAAGGTCGCCCGGTAGACGGTTGCCGTTTGTGTTCCTACCCGGGCTTCCCAATTCGAAGAGGCTGCCACCGATTTCCGGACTGGAACGCCATAGAAAGCTGTGGGGTCGGCAGAAATGAAGCTAAGCCACTCCCAACAAGCTTGCGGATATTGTGTGTCCTTGGAGATAAAATGCCCCTGCGTAGTCTGAATCATCCCATTCACTAATTCCAAAGAGGCATTTAACCCTTCTGGAATAGGCGCCACCCCAATCTGAACCGTATTAGATACCATCTGAGTAAAACCGTCGGCGGATACGTCGGTGCTGCCAAACCAAAATGCCACCTGGCCTGTTAGGAGAACATCCTGAAGGCCTAAATAGGATAAATTATTTGAATAAAGAATGACACCCCGGTTGATCAGGTCGGATAGTTTTTGTAAGGCATTCAATACTTGCGGTTGGTTGAGATTGACAACTGGTGGATCCACTGATGTATCCAGCCAACCCTGAGCCAGGTAATCCAGGATTTGGATATCGACATTGGTTGCCCCATAGATTTGGGGTTTCAAGGTTCCGTTGCCCTCGGCAATGAAATCGTCTTTGGTCCAAACCCCTGGACCTCCCCCAGAAGCCACCTTGGTTGCCATGTCCAGGAATTCATCCAGGGTCCAGGAATTGGAGGGTGGTGTCAGGCCTTTGGCCGCCAAAAGCTCCTTGTTGTAATACAGCAAAGGCAAGGCAGCCGAAGCGGGCAGGCCATAAACCTTACCGTCATAAGTAAAGGTATCAACCAACCCGGGATAAAAGTCATTGAGAAGAGATGGATCCTCCGCCTGAATAAATGAATCCAGGCTGAGGACGTAGACTCTATCTTTCTCAATGCTTTCGAACCCCTTGAAGTTAGCGGTAAACACATCCGGTTTGAGCTTGAGGCAGTCGGCAAAGCTGCCATGGCCGCAACCCCAATCATTATTAATGACATTCACCACGATATCTGGATGGAGGCGATGGAACGCCTCCGCCAGCTTATCGAAAGTTTTGTCGCCCGCCGGCATGGCTGGGGCGGCATAGGTAATGGTCACCGTGCCACCTGAGGTAGATTGAGTTGGGACCGGCGTAACGACCGAGGCAACCATTCCCGGCGTAGCGGTCGCCGCCGGGGGCAAACCCATCGCCTGAGTAAGAGCCAGGGTCAGGTCCTGTTTCCCGGCTAACGCCAGGTTCAATGCGCCAGCCACCTGGTCGAGGGCATCCGGGTACAGGCTGCCATACCAGCCGTGAGCCAGGCTGAACTGGACCGCTTCAGCCGCTTGAGGGGAAAAGCTGGCCCAATACCCGCTTTTATCAGCCACCGATTGCCGGGCTGGGATCTGGGGAATAACCTGACTGGGAGTAGTGCTTTCCGGTTTTTGGCGGGTCAGGAAGTCCAGCCAGGCCCAGGCTTCGCTGGGATGGGTAGACGCAGAGCTGATCACCCCGCACACCGGGAGTTGGGAGCTAGTATGCTCGCTTGACCTATTAGCAGCCACCGGAAATGGGGCCAGACCGTAAACCTGACGAGCTAACTGGCTGGCATCCAGGGGAGAGGGATCGGCAAGGCTCCCGATCCATAGGGCTGGGACGGCCCCTTTGAATAGCCTTGCCCGGGCTTCATCCGGCTGGGTAAAGGAAAAAAGGCTCCCTGCCTTCGCCAGATCGAGGTACCCCTGCACCTGGCGGCTCAGGTTAGCCGGATCGATTTGGCCATCTTCCGTCCCTAAAACCCCATCGGTGAGAGGGGCCAGGACAGAAGAAAGAAAACCAGCAGAATCAACAAAACTAAAGCCGGAAGGATTGCCTGATTGCCTGGATAAGACAGAAATATCTTGTTGAAAGTCCTCCCAGGTCCAACCCGGGGTAGGGTAGCTGAGCCCGGCTGCGGCGAAGGCTTGCGAATCATAGTATACAGCCAACCCATACACACCCATAGGCAGCCCATATGATTTCCCTTGACCATCCTGGCAGGCAGTCAACAGCCCCGGCCAGAAGTCGTTGGCGTTGAAGGCGGTATCGCCACTCATTAGAGGAGAGAGGTCCTTGAAATAAGCCGCAGTGGGAGAGGGCCTTTCCAGGCCGGGGGAGAGGAGGGTGGCATCTGCAGCCGAAGCCAGGCCAGAGAGGTCGCTCTTGGTCCAGTCTTCCTCAGGTGGATTGACCAGTTGGACCACGATGGAGGGGTCCTCTTTGTGGAACTCATCGACCAGGGATATCAAGGCAGGATAAAAGCCTTTGATAAAGGTGTTAGCTGCAAAAGTGATAGTGGTCTTTTGAACCGGCGCCGGACTGGCGCAAGAAACGATCAGGCTGATGATTATCAAAAAGGTGACCAAGGGGACCAATTGTCTCTTAGACTGTAAAAGTTGTTTCATGAGGTCGTCTTCCTTGTCGTCATGTTCGGTAGAGGTTGGTAAAGGAGACATAGGGGCAAACAATCATTTTCTGTTCTTGGATTACTTTTCGAGATGAGGAAAAATGTGCCTATTCATTAAAAACTAATGACCAGTCGAAAAAGGACAGCCCAGAACTCATCTACTCATCTTTCAAGAGACCTTCAATTTTCCTCAATCAAGGTGTTGAACAAGGATTTACATGGCCCAGCTTCTCTTCCTCATTGTAACGATTTGGCTGTTTTTTACAATTACGGTTAACCGCAGTCGATTCACTGGCATCCAGCTGACATCCACTGTCCATTCGCCAGGGCGGTGTTGAGCAGGTTGTAGTTGGCCGCGTCGACATAGAGCGGGATGGTGACGGCCAGGGCAGTCGCCAGCATCAGGCCCAGGGCCACGCAGACCACCAGTCCCCGCTGGCGCCACAGGCGTTTCAAAATGAAGGAGAGGTCAGAGAAGAGCATTGAAACCGCAAATGAATAGGATGAACAAAGGTTCAAGAAGGATAGGAAGAGGAAAATGGCTTTACATCATTTTCGTGCAATAACCAAAATAGGGCAACTTTCTGAGATAGGATTTGTGTTTATGGCGGAGGCGCCGGCCGGGTCACAAACGGGGCAAAACAAGTATTAGCCTGGTTCGCAATCTGCAGGCCGTTCAACCCGGTCAAATCCTTCCCGGTCAGGCAGGCCCGGAATTCATCAGCGACCCGCTGTGCATCCGCCAGGGCCGCAGCAACATCCCCGCCGCTGGCGGCAACCGCCATCGGGCCGCCCAATTCGCTCATATAATCCATCAGGATGGGGTCATAGAAATCCCGGTAGCCATCGGTGCTGTACTGCTGGATGGCTTCCTGAACCACGGCGAACTGCTGCGGGTCCTGGCCCACACTTTCTTCAGGCAGCACCGATTGGCGCGGGCTATACCCGCCGAAGATGCTGGGATGGCCGGATAAATAGCTGATCCAATCCCAGCAAGCCTGGGCTTTGGCCTGGGTCGTATGGCTGGAGATATAGTAGCCGGCCAGGGATGAAAACATGCTCGAAGGTGCACCAGAGGAGAGCAGCGGCAGTGGCACGTAGCCCACCTTGAAGGGAAAGTTCTTCTCATAAATGGGCTGCTTTTCGTTATACTCGCCGTCAGGGGCGACGTTGTAGTTCTGGAAGCCATCGGTGATCCAAAGCGCCACCCTGCCCTGCGCAACGTCGCTATAATGTGCGAAATCGAACGGCCTGACGCTGATCACCGCCCCACTCTCGTAAAGCTGGCCCAGCAAGGTCAGAGCCCTGGCCAGTTCAGCATTGTTGGTAAAACTAGCTGCCGGGGGTTGGACCGACGTGTCGTAAAAGGGCACGTTCAAAGCGTGGAAGAGATACAACTGGGAGTCAAAATAGCCATAGACCGGTGGGGTGGCGGAGGGATTGGCAGTCTGGTTGGCAATCGAAATCAGGTCGTCGACAGTCCAACCTGCCTTGGGCAAGGGGATTCCCAGCCTGGTCAACAGATCGGCGTTGTAGCCGATATAGGAGATGCCCACGTCGGCCGGCAAGCCGTAAAGCTTGCCTTCCTGCTGGAAAGGCTTTAAGAACTGCGAGTAAAAGTCGTTCAGCAGGCCGGGTTCGGTCTCCAGGAAAGGGGTCAGGTCCAGTAAGCTGGTTTCATCCAGGGTGGTGTAGAGGTTCCCTGGGCCGTAAAATTCAAAGCAGTCGTTGTTTTGAGATAAGACCTGAAAATCGTTCCCGTCGGACGACCAGGCATAATCGCTGGAAAAATTGACGGTAATGTCAGGATGGCTCTTTTTGAAATCAGACGCTAATGCTTTCAGGTTCACTTTTCTATTCGCAAACGGTGAAAAACTGGTGGTCACGTTGAAATTAGCGGCCATAAAGTTGATGGTCAGCCCTGTCTGAGCATTCGTTGGGGTTGGAACGGGGGCTGTGTTGAGCACCACCGGCGCGGCGGTGGGTGTGGCCGCACCCGTTTCTGTGCTGGAGGATTGGGCCACCCCCTGAAGTGCGCTGGCCAGGTCTGCCCCGGATTGGATGGCGCTGACCACGGCCTGCTCAACATTGCCGGCCGTCGTGTAATAAGACCAGGGGACAGACGGATAATACCAGGCGTGGTGCAGAGCGTAGGATATGGCGTTTCTTTGCACACCGGTCAGGTTGCTCCAGAAAGCCGAAGGCCCGGTCAAAGACTGGCGCCCCGGAAGAAGATAGGCAGTCAAATAGCTGGGATTTTCCGGTCGGATCGCTCCGGAAAGGTCGCTTTGAGAGAGGAAATTCAGCCAGGCCCAGGCCGCCTGGGGTGATTTAGTCCCCGAGCTGATTGCGGCGCACGTGACGGACATGGGCGTGGTGTGGTCGTCGGCCGGATCGATGGGAAATGGCATGTACACGCTGCGACTTCTTTGCGGGCGTCCTAGACTGACTTGAGGCACGTCGATCCACATGGCAGCCTTACCCCCGCTGATGCCATTGACCACATTATTCAAGTCTTTATATACGGTCGCGCCTGCACTGCCGGTAACGCTTGGGAACGGATACAGCTTTTGGGCCTTGGCAAGCTGCACATACCAATCCAGGCTGGCGGCAGTCGGTTGCGGGTCGAGCCGGCCGTTGTTGGCCACCAGCGCCTTGTTAATGAGCAGGCTGAGGATAGAGCCCATGGGTCCATCCACCAGGCCGTAAACTGTCTTACCATCTGTGGCACGGCCAACCTGGTTGATCGTCCCTTCGAACTGGTCCCAGGTCCAGCCCGGTTGGGGATAAGCCACGCTTGCCTGGTCGAAGAGCTGGGGATCGTAATAAATGCCCTCCGGCTCGATTACCATGGGCAGGCCGTAAGGAATCCCCTGGTCGTTCTCGCAAGCTGTGAGCGAGCCTGGCCAGAAATCGTCCGGTTTGAAATCCAGGGTGGCGTCCAGCAAGGGTTGCAGGGAGAGGAACCCCGGCAGCATGGCCGGATTCGACCCATCCAGGTAGACCACGTCCGCCTGCCGGGCATATTCTTCCAGGTTGAGCGACACGGCCTGGTGCGGTATCACGATGACGGTAATATTGGGATTCTGCTTGTGGAAGGCATCTGCCAGCGGCTGGTAATCCGTCCATGAATCCATCGATAAATTTGCAAAGGTGATGGTCACATTGCCGGCGTTTACATCGGGTGTACCGTTGATGGGTGTATCGCTGGGAGTGGATGCTCCGGGGGAGGATGCCACGTGGGAACTGGTCGCTGAATTGGGAGTCTTCGTTTTATTCGCGGAACAGGCACCCATCAAGAGCATCCCCAAGATGACCGAGATGCGCAGTAAAAGATCAGTCCTATTACGAAATCTGCTGCTCATCGTTTCCTCCATAGTCGTGGCACGGCGTCGCCGTGCCCTTACTTGGTGTTCGTCGGGGCATTGGGGCCCTGTGCCCTTACAAGATCCACTCTCACGGCTGCGGCGTCGGTAGCGTGTAGCATCCCTGCACCACCGTGAACACCTGCGCATTATTCAGCCCGGTCAGGTCCTTCTGGGTAATGCACGCCAGGTAGGCATCGGCATCGCTCTGTGCTTTTATCAACGCTGCCGCCACACCTCCTCCGTTGGCCACGGTCTGCAGCGTCCGCCCCAGGATGTCGTTATAGCCCCACAGCTGCGGATCGTCATAGCCGGCATAGCCATCGTTGTTGTACTCCTGGATCGCCGCCTGCACCACCGCCAGGCGCGCCGGGTCCTGCCCCACATCCTCCTGCGGCAGCACCGACTGGCGCGGCGTATACCCGCCAAACACGCTGGGCATACCGGATAGATACTGGATCCAGGCCCAACAGGCTTGCGCTTTCGCTGGGGTAGCCTGGCTGGAGATGTAATAGCCTGACCCTCCAAAGGGGAGGCTCATGGCCGCTCCGGAGCTGAGCAGCGGGAGCGGTGCATAGCCTACCGTGAACGACAGGTTCTGGTCAAACATGGGGTGTCTGGGTCCATCCCAGGGGTCGGTGTTGTAGTTGGTTTGCCCGTCCGTTATCCACAGTGCCACCTGGCCCTGGGGGATAGCCTTCAGGTAATCGAGGTAATTGGTGTTGGTCACGGCATAAAAGGTCCCCTTTTGGTAAAGCCCCTGCAGCCAGGTTAGGGCGCTGGTCATCGCTGGCGTGTTGAAGGAAGCTTTGGGCGGGTGGGCGCTCGCGTCGTACCAGGGGACGTCCAAAGTGTAGAAAAGCTGGCCGCCATTCCCAAAGCCGTAAATGGGGGTAGCTGCTCCGGGATTGGCCGCCTGGCCGGCGATGGCGAGCAGGTCGTCCACTGTCCAGCCGGTTTTAGGGAGGGAAATCCCCAGCTTCGTCAAGAGATCCGCATCATAGGCGATGTACTGCAAGAAGACGTCCGCCGGCAGGCCCAGGAATTTACCCTCCTTTTGGTAGGGTAATAAGAAGGCCGGGTAGAAATCCGCCTTCATCTCCGGGTCGGCGTCCAGGAAGGGGGTTAGGTCCAGCAGGTCGCTGGAAGAAAGGGAGTTGGTCAGCCCGGGGCCTTGCGCTTCGAAGCAGTCGTTGCTTTGGGCGAGAGCATGCACGTAATCGTTGTCGGCCGGCATGCCAGGGTCGTCGGTCAGGATCACGGCGATATCCGGGTGATCATACTCAAAGGCATCCACCAGGGCCTTGATCTCAGGGCCGTTATAGGTGTAAGACATGGACATGATCGAACTCTCGTTGAAGTTGATCGCCGTTACCCCCTCCGGAAGGGGCGTGGGGACGGGTGCGGTATTGAGCACGACAGGCCCCGGTGTTGAAGTAGGCGTGTTTTGAGCTGCCACGCTCGCCGCGGCGGCCACGGCTTCCAGGGGGCTAACCAGGTCGGTGCCGTCTTTGATGGCTTTCGCGATGGCCGACTTGGCATTCCAACTGGTCTGGCTGATGGACATTAAGATTGCCGGGTAATAGTAAGCGTGCTCCAGGGCATACTGTACGGCGCTCCTTTGGGCATCGTTCAGGCTGGTCCAGTACATCGATGCTGGTGTTAAGGATTGTCGCCCGGGCAGATAATATCCACCAAAATGTTGAAGGTCTTCCGGTCCCACGGATCCGGTCAGGTCGTGTTTGGAGAGGAATTCCAGCCAGGCAAAGGCCGCCTGTGGGCTGCGCGTGCCTGAGCTGATGGCGGCGCAGGAAGCCCAGACAGGGGTGGTGTGGTCGTCCTGGGGATCGATGGGGTAGGGCAGGTAGACACTACGCTTTCCCTGCGGCAGGTTAATGGCCGAACCTGGAGCATCGACCCACATGGCTGCCTTATCCCCGGTAAATCCTTGGACCACGGATGCTGCCGCCGCAGAGGACATGTACCCGCTACTGTTCGCCGGCTGGACCGGGTACAGTTTTTGGTCCTTGGCCAGTTGAGCATACCAGGCCAGGCTGGCTGCCAGCCCCTTCGTATCCAGCTTGCCAGCGTTGGCCAGGATCTGCTGATCGATCAGCTGGCCTAGGATGTCGTAGACCGGCCCGTCCACGAACCCGTAGGTAGTCGTCCCGTTGGCTGTGCTACCCACCAGGTTGATTGCCTGCCGGAACTGGTCCCAGGTCCAGCCGGGCTGGGGGTAAGGGACTTTGGCCGCATCGAAGAGCAGCGGATCGTAGTAGATGCCGCGTGGCTCCAGGATCATCGGCACGCCATACGGCACCCCCTGGTCGTCCTCGCAGCTTATGAACGAACCCGGCCAGAAATCCTTTTGGTTGAAATCGGCTGACGCGTCCAGCAGTGGCTGTATTGAGAGGAACCCCCCCAGGACAGATGGGTTTTCCCCGGACAGGTAAACCACGTCCGCCTGCTTGGCCTGGTCTCCCCAGTTGATCTGCACGGTGTAGTCTACCGGGATGATGTCGACGGTGATGGTAGGGTTCTGTTTGTGGAAGGCATCTGCCAGGGCCTGGTAGTCCGTCGTGGAGGCAAAATAAAGGTCGGCAAAGGTGATAGTCACGTTACCCGAATTCACATCCGGGGTAGCGGCAGCCAGGGTGTCGCTAGGCCTGGGCAGGGTGGCGCTCGCAAGTGGCGATACAGTCTGCGTTGAATTTTGGACGGTGGTGCCTGGAGTGGGCAGTGGCGATGTGGCATGCGAGCAGGCAGCCGTCAGGACCAGGATGATGATGGTCAATAAACGAATAAAAACGCTGATGAGCCAATGCTTTTGTTTCATTTATCCCTCCGAATTGACTACTCCCTGATCCCTAATCCCTGTTATGGCACCTTCCATAAAATTACCGTCCCATCCTGTTTCGACAGTGAGGCCATCGTCTTGCCATCCGGGCTGAATGCTAATTGGTCCGGCTGGTTGGCTGTTCCATTCAGCACCTTTAATACTGATCCATTCGAGGGGTTACGCAAGACCATAAGCTCTTCTGCAGTGACCAGGTATCTACCATCCGGGCTGAAGGCTGCACTGGTTACCCCTCTTCCGGTGTAGAAACTGGTGAATGGATAGCTGGAATTGTAGACTTCTCCATCGCTCACCACAAAATGAGCTCCGTCTGGCGACCACTCCAGGTGGGTATACCTGGTGAACAACAGCGGATCATCATGGATTAATATTCCCGTTACAGCATCCCAGGTTTTTACGCCTCCCCCGGCACCAGCCAGCATCTTGCCATCCGGTGACCACGCGATGTAAAGAATTCGAAATTCGTCTAATGAATAATTAATGGTGCGATTCAGGCTCCAATCACTGGTATTCCAGAGGGTGATGTAGTTGGTCCAGTTGGGCCAGCCCGGGCTTGAAGTGTCGGTATTCGATAAAGCTGCCAGGAATCTTCCATCTGGCGACCAGCCCAGGTTGCCTCCTAATTTGCCAGGATTCTGCAAGGTTTGAATTTGATCCCCGGTCTGGGTATCCCAAACTATCACGTTTTGCCCGTTGACCGTCACAATCTGTTTCCCGTACGGAGACCAGGCCAGTGGACCATCCGAAGCGCCTTCGCCAAATGTCTTCAATACCTTGCTGCTCGACACATCCCAGATCAGGATCGGGCCGCCGGCAACGCTGACCGCCAGCTGAGTACCGTCCGGAGACCAGACCATGGCGACCAGGTCATAATATCCTTCCAGATGGGTTAGCGTTTGCTGCTTACCTGACAGGTCGCTTGAGACCAGATTATTCTCACCATCCAACAAAACGAAGCTTTTTCCGTCCGGCAGCCAAAAAGTTCCCATCCCGCCGGGAACTGGAATGGATTGGCTTTTCTTTCCATCCCGCATCTGGTAGAGGTTGAGGTTTTTGTTCCCCACCCTGGTAAGCACAATCTTTCCATCTGGGCTGAGGGAAACGGATTGAACCGCTTCTTTGGCATCCACCTGCCAGGTGACATGGCCTGAATTTGCGTCGAACAGGACCAGCATCCCATCGTTGGTTGGCGTGCAATCCCCGTTGCAGGATTTGTAGCTGGAACCGGCCAGGATTTGGGCTGAATCATTCGACCAGGCAAGGCTGGTGACCAGGTGACCGGTGGGGAAAAGGGAATAGGTTCCAAGCGCCTGGTAAGAAGTAGCATCCCAGAGGGTCACCTGCCCGGAGGCATCTCCACCGGCAATCATCTTTCCACACTTGCCCCGCACTGCGTTCGGTGCAGTGCAGGGGTCTGGGGACCAACGCAGCACAAGAGGAGGGATACTGCTTAGATTGATTTTGCCTAGCAAGCTCCCATCCCGGCTGTCCAGGATGCGCAAGAATAAATCCTGTGAAGAGATAACAATTCTTGTGCCATCCGGTGACCAGGCCAGGGTATTCAGCTTTACATTGGGGATCGACCAGAGTTGCTGCCCCTGGATGCTGTCCCATAAGGTAAGGTGGCCATCCTCCGTCCCGACGAGAAAGGTTTTTCCATCCGGGCTAAAAGCCAGCCCGCGCAAAGCGTTTAAAAGGCCATTATTTATTGAACCGGTCGTCCGGCACCAGTTCTCCAAACCGCCTGGTACCTGGTAGGTGCACAACGTAATTTTGCTGCCAACCAGGAGCGTCTTGCCATCTGGAGAGAGGTCGACAAACCGCAGCGGGCCCTTGGAAAGGCGCAGGCTGGCATCCAATGGGAGTAACCCCGTGTATGGGGTGGGAGCCAGTGTAGCTATGGGTGTAGGCGGGAGTGTAACAGTAGGCTTGAGCAAAGACCTCAAAGTAACCGATGGTATTGGCGTTTGGCTGGGGGCTTCCATCGGCAAGGCGGTTGATGTTGGCACCAAAGTTGGTGTTGGCACCAAAGTTGATGTAACCGTTGAACAGGCAGCCAACAGCATGACAGTGATCAAATAGAGCCATCTGAATGACAAAAAATGGAATTTTGACATAGCGATATCCTCTTTTAGGCTCCTTTTAAGGCGAATCCGGCGGAAGCACAAAATTACCGGCAGATTCGACATAGCAACCTTTGACGGCTCGGTTGAAGATTTGAATTTGGTTCAAGCCGGTGATGTTCTTCTGTGAGACGCAGGCCCAATAATCGTCAGCTTGTTTCTGCGCCTTAGTGAGAACTGTCGCAGGATCTTCGCCCTGCAAGATAGCCAATTTTGCGTCGGACCATTCCTCCGAGTAGGGATGCATCAACATATCGTACTGATCGGCAAAAGGATATGAGTGGTATTCCTGAATGCCGGTCTGAACGGTGATCAACAAGTCTTCATTGGCTGAGGTAAATTCTTTTTCGAGCAACGACTTCCGAGGAGTATATCCACCCCAAATGGTAGGTCGGTCGGAAAGGAATTGGATGAAATCCCAACAGGCTTTGGCTTTCACTGGAGTGGTATGAGCGGAAATAAAATAGCCTACCGAGATCGATAAATAGCTCATGCTATCTCCAGCGGCAAGTGAAGGTAGCGGCACGTACCCGACCTTGAAAGGCAGGTTCTCGTTATAGACGGTCATATTCCTATCATAAGCATCGAGTCCATTGGTGATCCACATGGCAACCCGACCATCCATGATAGCTTGTCCCACATTCTCTAAAGCGGTGCCGTAATCCGGCAGGAAAGTTCCGTTGACGTAAAGCCGGCGTAGCCATGCCAGGTTTTTGGTGACAGCTTCCGTATCAAATAAAGCTTTCGGTGGTTGAACCGTGTTGTCGTACCAGCGGATTCCCATCGCATCGATCAGGAACCTATCAGTTGATGCCACACCGTAAATTTGTGGAGAGGATAGGGGATTAGCAGCCTTTGCTGCCAGGGCCATCATGTCATCAAAAGTCCAACCAGAGTCCGGAAACGACAGCCCGAGTTTGGTCAGTAAATCTTCGTTGTAGGTAACAAACTGCACATCGACATCTGCTGGAATCCCATATATTTTGTTATCAAAAGTATAGGGAAGAAGATATGCTGTTTGAAGATCTTCCTTCATCGAAGGAGAAGCTTCCAGAAATGACGTCAGGTCCAATAAATCGGCATTGGGAAGGGTATCATAACCGAAGGGTTGAAATCCTTCCATGCAATCATTTTCTTTAGCCTGATCGCTGAGAGCATTCCATTGCCCTGCGCCGACATTAACATTGACCAAAATCCCTGGATTGGCTTTCTCAAACTCCGCGATTAAGGCATCCAGAGCAAATTTAGTAGGCCCAACCCCCCATCCACCCCATTTGGTCCCAATTCCGCCCCCAACATCGAAGGAGATCGTCAAGATGTTTGGCGGCGAAGTCGGCTTGGGAGTATTGACCAGTACCGGCTTAGTCGTTGCCGTCGGTTGTGCAGAATTGCCCTGGTCTGCAATGGCCTGGAGTGCGATTGTAAGATCTGTCCCGGATTGAACAGCACTGGTGACGGCCTGCAATACATTGTATACCGTGGCTTCCTGGCCAGGTGTATCAAACCATGTATGAGCCAGAGCATATTGGATGGCTCTCTTCTCCGAGCCGGCCAGACCAGCAAAATATGGCGAGGTCTGAACCAGGGATTGGCGAGCTGGCAGCATACCACTCTCCTTATTGCCGCTCAGATCCTGGTGGGACAGGAAATCCAGCCATTCAAAGGCAGCTTGAGGTGATTTTGAACCCGCGCTGATCCCCCCGCAAAAGACGTTGGCTGGCGTGGTCCGTTCTTCTGGCTGGTCGGCTGGGAAGGGCTGATAGATAGCCCTGGGGCCATTGAGGCGGGAGTTTTCCAAAACAGGGGAGCTAATCCACATAGCCGCTTGCTCGTTGGCTAATAACGAATTTATTTCTGCCGAAGGATAAATTCCGTTGACCGCCAGCTGCATGGGATAGAGCTTTTTATCTTTTGACAGCTGTTGGTACCAGGTAATGCTGGCTGAGATCGCCTTGGAATCAACTGTCCCATTGTTAGAAAGCAATTGTTGCATGATGAGCGGGTAGAGGATAAAACCGTCTCTTCCATCTACAAAGCCATAGACGGTTGCCCCATCGCTGGAGGCTACCTCTGTCACAACTTGCCTAAACTGGCTCCAGGTCCAGCCAGACTGCGGATAAGCAAGATGGACCCGATCGAAAAGCTTAGGGTCATAATAAATGCCCTGTAAAAACAGAATGAGAGGCACACCAAAAAGGTTTCCCTGGGCATCCGAACAGGCTGTTGTGGATCCTGACAATAGATCTTTGAGGTTGACATCAGCAACCTCGTCTACCAGTGGTTGCAAGGAGATAAAGCCTGGGAGTGATGCAGGATTATAGCCATTCAGGAATATGACATCCGCTTGTTTAGCAATATCCTCATCGGAGAGCTGCACTGAATGGTCAACAGGTATGACATTCACTGAAATAGTTGGGTTTTTCTGGTGAAAAGCATCCGCCAGTTGCTGAGCGTTGATCTCCTGGCCAAACTGGAGGTCGGCAAAGGTGATGGTTACATTTCCGGTCCCATCCGTTTGATTGGATTTTGTAGGAGCAGCCTGACCGCAGGCTGAGATTGTAATGATCCCTAAGATTATCCATAGGCACACCAGGGCAACCGGCTTATTTGGAATGCGGTTCATCGATACCTTCTCCCGATGGTAATAGACAGATCATTTTTCAGGTTTATGGCTGCTTTTTACCATTTGCAGACGGATTATCCGCTCAGGGCTAAAAGGCCACTCGCACCTGATGGTGGGCCAGGCAAAATGATCTCATCTGTCACACCTGTCCTGGTGGACGGTGCCAGGGTTGCGAGGAGGCTTTCCGACGAAGCAATCTCGACACATGTTGGCTCCTGGATTGCTTCGCTCCGCTCGCAATGACCATTCGAATAAATAAGGATCACACTTGTATGGAAAATGGTGATTGGCTAAGTTTCTTAAATTCATTGTAGCGATTTACTCGTTTTTTACAATTACGGTTAACCGTAGTCGATTCAATTTTTCCTGGCGCCGGCTCGATTTCTCGTCATTCACTCACTCACCGGGTTACGGAAAACCGGGACTCACATATCCAGGATCGGCCTGTTTGGCGCATCCATCGATCGCATCGATGCGCGGGTCGTCGCCCACCACCACATACAGGCCTAGCGACAGCAGGCCCTTCCCGGCCAGGCATTGGGTGTAGCTTTCGACCGTGTACTGCACCTCGCTCAATACGGCCTGGGCATCTTCTCCCTGGTACACGCGCATCAAGGCTTGCCAGGTCCATCGTGTTACCGGGACGTGGGTAAAGGGAATGTACGCCAACTGGCTGTTGCTCTGGGCAACGTCCACCGCCCTGGCGGTATCCTGCCCGACCTGGGCGGTGTATTCCGCCGAACGGACGACCGAGGGGCGGGATGGAACCCCCGCCGCAGCCTCTGCTTGGTCGGATAGATAGCGGATCCAATCCCAGCAGGCCGCCTTGACCGGGCTATCCGGCGAGATGAAGTTGGCCGACGCCCCCGTTCGGCCGGTGGTAAAAACATCCTGGGCGGCGATCTGCGGGAGTGGCAGGACCGCCACCGGGAAGGAATAGGAGGATGGCGCCAACGACGAGCTGATCCACAGGAGCACCTGGCCGGCAGAAATGGCCCGGTTCATGTCGTCGTAATAGTTCTGGCTCAAAGGGAATGCCGCCCGGCTGTCGATCAGGTCCATTAGCCAGCGGACGGCTTGAACGCTGGCCGGGCTGTCAACGGTCACCGGGGCAGGCTCCTGGGAATAGTCGACCCATCTGGCGCCCCGCGCGGCCAGCAGGTAACTTTCCATCCCGGCGGAGGCGTAGGTCGTTTCACCCGACCGCTCCACGGGGGCCTGCTGGATGAAGCGGATAAGGTCGTCGACCGTCCAGTCCACGGAGGGCATAGCAAGACCAAGCTGGTTGAGCAGGTCCAGGTTGACGTGTACCAGGTACACCCCGTTACCGGCCGGCAATCCGTAGAGATGGCCATCGACAGTAAGGGATTCCAGCAGGCCGGGGTAGAAGTCGGCGCTGAAGCTGCTCCCCTCTTGATCGAAAAAGGGTGAGAGGTCCGCCAGCCTGGTAATGTCGGAATCTTGCGCCAGTTCGCCGAAGCTAAAGCAGTCGTAATCCTGCACCAGGGACGGCAGCGGATCGCCCCGGAAGGTGAAGTCGCTCATGAGCTGGATCGCAACGTCCGGATGCGCCTTCTGGAATTCGGCGGCAAGCTCTCGATAGACCTGGTCGCTGTTCGCGAAGTTGGGGTAGAGGTAGCGCACCACCTGGACCCCGGTTTGAGCGCTCCCTTGCGGTTCCGGGCTGGCCACGACGACCGGCGCCGTGCGCGGGGTGGGCGACGGGGAGACCATCGCCTGGGCCAGCGCTACTTCCAGGGAGGTTGAGCCGGTGGTTATTGAAGCAGCGATGGCATCCCCAACGGCTGCAAAGACCTGTGGCTCGGCGCTGCCGTACCAGGCGTGCGCCAACCCATAGCGGACGGCGGCCTGGGCTTCCTGCGGCAGGTCGTTCCAGGGATACTGGGCTGTGGCCACTGACTGGCGTGCCGGGATGGATGGCGGGGTGCTTCCGGCCGGCCAACCGGCGTCCGGCCATTGGCGCGAGAGGTAGGCGATCCACGCCCAGGCTTCGCGTGGATGGCTGGTCCCGGCGCTGACCAGGGCGCAGTCTGGCCACACCGGCGTTGAACCGGCCGCTTGACCGTCCCCGGCGACGAGGGGGAAATGGGCTACCTGGTAGCTCCCCAGGGCCGGCCGGTCGCTGCCATCCGGCAGGCCGGCGTTCAAAGCGCCCACCCAAAAAACGGGGTGAGAATTGGGCATCCTTTCAGCGCCAGTCGCTGTAAAAGGGATCAAGTTGTCCTGCCTGGCCCAATCGACGTATCCCTGCGCGGTCTGGATAATCCCAGGAGCATCGATCTTACCCCCGGCTGAAGCAAGGCTTGCATCGACCGCCGGCGCCAGAAGCGAGCTCTGCCAGGCGTTGGCATCGAGGAGGATCGGGCCGGTTTGGGTGGCAGCCAGCGCCTGGACCATGGCCTGCAAATCGTCCAGCGTCCAACCTACTGCCGGCGGAGTGATCCCGGCGTTCTGCAAGGCGCCGGCGTCGTAGAACAGGCCCATAAAAGTCAGCGCCAGGGGAACGCCTAAAGTATGACCCTGACCATCCTGGCAGGCAGCCAGGGATCCCGGCCAGAAATCGGCCGGATCGAAAGCGGTATCGCCGTCCATCAGGGCGCTCAGATCCAGGAAATCGCCGCCGTTGTCCAACAGGCGCTGGCGCCCGCCCATAAAGAGGGTCGCATCGGCGGCTGCGGCCAGCGGCGCCAGGTCTTCGGCGTTCCACAGGTCGAAGCCACCCGGCGGGGTGACGATCCGGACGGTGATGGATGGGTTTTCCCGGTGGAAATCGTCTGCCAGGTTCTGGTACCGGCTGCGTTGGGATTCGTCGATAGCAAAGGTGATGGTCCCATTCCCCGCGCCGCCCGTTTGGGTGGGATTTACCGGTGTGGCGTGTGAACAGGCTGCCATCCCTACCAGTCCCAGGACGGCGAGCAGGCCGGTAACTTTCACTAAAAATCTTCCGCCAAACCCCATCAACAGTCCCATCTTCTTACATCTAATCTCATGAACTCGTCCATTTATGTAAATCGTTATCCACATCCTCCAGGGAAAGCAGACGCATTCCCAAGGATGTGCATTGTAATTTCTATTATCATAATTTAAATTACAATGCGCACAATACCATCCGTCTATGGCTGGTTGATATCGTAGCAACTTTGAACCAGTTTAGTTTGTTGGACGATATCCAGGCCTGCCAGACTCTTCTGAGAAATACAGGCCAGGTAAGCATCGGCGTTCCTCTGAGCATCCGCCAGGACAGTTGCTACATCTTTGCCTTGCAGAACGGCTGTCTCGGCCTGTCCCCATTCATTCCGGTACGGGAACAACAGCGGATCGAAAAGGCCAGCGTCATCCGCATATTGGCGGATCGTTTCTTGAACGGCCGATAGCTTCTCCTGGTTTCCTTCCGCGAAGCCCTTTTCCAAAATCGAGAGACGGGGCGAGTACCCCCCAAAAAGTCCCGGCTGGTCGGAAAGAAAGCGGATCCATTCCCAACAGGCCTGGGGATATTTCGTCCGGCTTGAAATATAATATCCCTGGCTGTAAGTATAAGAAGACATCGGCGCGCCGGATGCAAGCGAGGGCAAGGGCACATACCCCACCTTGAAAGAAAGATTGCGATCATACGCTCGCAGCCCATCGGTCGTCCACATGGCGACCTGGCCATCTGCAATAGCCTGCTCGTAGCCCGGGTAGTTGGCCGGTTTCCGCTCGGGCGGCAGCATCGATCCATAGGCAGGCAGCCAGGTCCGCTGCTGGTAGAGCTGCTCGAGCCAGGCCAGCCCGTTGGCCACGTCGCTTGAGGTAAACAAAGCCTGGGGAGGTCGAGTGGTGTTGTCGTACCAACGAACCCCGGTCGCATCCAGGAGCAGGTCATTACCAGCCGCCAGCCCATAGACGGATTGGGACAGCGAGGCAGCAACCACCTGTTCAGCCAGAGCCAGCATCTCGTCAAAGGTCCAGCCCTGGTTGGGAAAGGAAATCCCCAATTGGCTCAAGAGATCTTCGTTATAGGCAAAGAAATCAATATCAATATCCGAGGGAAGAGCGTAAGTTCTCCCATTTTGCTGATACGGAGCCAGAAACGCCGGCTGGAAATCATTTTTCAAATCGGGTGAAGCATCCAGGAAAGGCGTGAGGTCCAGTAAATCGTCATCCGAGAGCGGCTGCACGAAAATATCAGGGCTGGGCAAGGCAAAACAATCTGCTTGATTAGCCATTGCGCGAAAAGCATAACCATCCTGTGAACCGTTGAAACCAATCGCCAATTTCACCTGAATATCGGGATGCCCCTTTTCAAATTGGTCAATCAAAGCCTTGAGGGTATCTTCTGAAGGCATGTCCGCAGCGCCATATGCGGCATTGAAGGTAATGGTTTGCAGGTTGGCTGCTGGTGTTGCCGCCGGGGAATCGATCGTAAAAGGCTCAAGCGTAGGCGTCGCTTGAGCAGGCGTATCTGCCAAAGCCGCCACCGGCTGGAGCGCCGCCGCCAGGTCCGTCCCGTCGTGGATGGCGTTGGTGAGAGCGCTGAAAGCAGCGTTTAGAACCTGGCTGTTCACCTGGCCGGCAGGGAAATAAAAAGCATGCTTCAAACCGTACGTCATGGCGCTCTTTTGTTCCGCACTCAAGCTGGACCAGAAAGGCGAGGCTTCCATCAGGGAGGTACGCGCCGGCAGCAATCCACTGTCCGCACTGCCGGTCAGGTCTTGTTTGGAGAGAAACGCCAGCCAGGCCCAGGCCGCTTGAGGCGCTTTCGAGCCAACACTGATCGCCCCGCAAGCTACTGAAACCGGGGTGGTGCGATCGTCCGCCGCATCGACCGGGTAAGGCGTGTATTTGCCGCCTTGGACGAGGGGATTTGCCATTTCGGATTGCACCGAGTCCACCCACATGGCCGCCTGCCCGCTGCGCACCGGTTGGGACAGCACGTTCCCTGTCCATCCTCCCTGCTGGTCAGGAGGTGGCACCGCAGACAGTTTTTGCTCGTCAGCCAACTGGACGTACCAATCCAGGCCGGCGGCAACAGCCTGAGGATCGAGTTTCCCATCGTTGGCGAGGAGCTGTTTTTCCAGGAGCAGTTGCAGGACCCAGCCCAGGGGGCCATCGACGAAGCCAAAAAGAGTGTTACCCAAATCATTCGTCCCTGATACCTGGGCGATGGTCTGGCGGAACTGCTCCCAGGTCCAGCCGGGCTGCGGGTAAGCGACCCCGGCCTGGTCGAAGACCTGCGGGTCGTAATAGATCCCTCCCAGGCTGCTCAAGGTGAGCGGCAAGCCGTAGAGGTTCCCCTGGGCATCGGCGCAGGGCGCCGTCGACCCCGGCCAGTAATCTTCCCGGTTGAAACCGGCCGGACCGGCATCGATCAAGGGCTGCAAGGAGATGAAACCAGGGGAGATTGCCGGGCTGTATCCGTTCAGGTAGACCACGTCCGCCTGTTTGGCAATATCTTCCTGGGCCAGTTGGACAGTGTGGTCGACAGGCAATACCTGCACGGTGATGGCCGGGTTCTGCCGGTGGAAGGCATCTGCCAACGCCTGGTAATCGACCCCTTCATCGAGGTTCATGTCGGCAAAGGGTATGGTTACATTACCTGTTCCATCCGTTTGATTGGAATTTGGAGGAGTTGCCTGGCCGCAAGCAGAGACGATGGTTATGATCAATATAAGCGTTAATCCTCGCAAGACAACTTGTTTTTTGAGTAAAAATTTCATAGAGTTATTTACCTTACAATCCATTATGGAATCCATGAGGAACTTAATCTATTTCATTTTGAAGTAGAAATTGATTGTGCAGGTATCTCAATTTCATTGTAATGACTCTGCTTTTTTATTCAACTGCGGTTAACCGTAATTCTTCCTACTCCGGCGGCTCCGGGGTTGGTGGCATGAACGGAGCGTAGCAAATCCGGGCCAGCTTGTGGATCTGCTGGTCGTCCAACCCGCTCAGGTTTTGCCCGGCCAGGCAGGACCGGTAGGCATCGGATTCCTGTTGCGCCTTCGCCAGGGCAGCGGCGACGTCTCCGCCATCCGCGGCAGCAGCCAGAGGGTAGCCCATTTCGCTCAAATAAGCCCATAAGATAGGATCATAGTAATCCCGGTAGCCATCCAGGCTATACTGCCGGATGGCTTCCTGTACCACGACAAACTGCGTTGGGTCCTGGCCGACACCCTCTTCGGGCAGAACTGATTGCCTTGGACTATACCCGCCGAAGATACCGGAACGGCTGGATAAATAACTGATCCAGGCCCAACAGGCAGCAGCTTTGGCCTGGGTGGTATGGCTGGAGATATAGTAGCCGACCACGGTCGAAAACATGCTCGAGGGTTCGTCGGATGCCAGCAGCGGCAAGGGAGCGTATCCCACCTTGAAGGGAAAGTCACTTTCATAGATCGGATTCTTTCCGTCAACCTCACCACCAGGCGCAACGTTGTAGTTCTGGGAGCCGTTGGTGATCCACAACCCCACCCGGCCCTGGGCGATGTCGCTGTAATGGGAATAATCGAAAGCTTTGATCGAAATCACCGCACCATTCTGATAAAGCTGCCCGAGCCTGGCTAGTTCACCGGCCAGCTCGTCGCGGTTGAAAGTAGCCTCAGGTGGCTGGACCGACGCGTCGTAATAGGGTATGTTCAGGGCGTGGAAGAGATAGAGCTGCGAGTCAAAATAACCGTAGACCGGCGGCGTGGCGGATAGGTTGGCTGCCTGGTTGGCAATCGAAATCAGGTCGTCCACCGTCCAGCCCTCTTTCGGGAGAGGGATCCCCTGTTGGGTCAGCAGGTCGGCGTTGTAACCGATATAGGAGATGCCCACATCAGCCGGCAAGCCGTAGAGTTTGCCCTCGTTTTCGAAAGGCTTCACGAACTGCGGGTAAAAATCGTTCAGCAGGCCGGGTTCGTTCTCCAGGAAAGGGGTCAGGTCGAGCAAGTTGCTTTCATCCAGAGACTGGTAGATCATGCCCGGGCCAAAGAATTCGAAGCAGTCGTTGCTTTGGGCCAGGGCCTGGAAATCATTACCGTCGTTGGCATAAGCATAATCTGTCGAGAAAAGGACGGTAATCTCAGGGTGAGCCTTCTTGAAGTCAGCCGCCAATGCGCTCAGGTTCTTCTTTCTATTAACATAAGGCGTAAAGCTCGTATTCACGTCAAAATAGGCGGCTGTAAAGTTAATGGTCAATCCGGTTGAAGCGACGGTTGGGGTCGGGACCGGCGCTGTGTTAAGCACCAACGGGCCAGCGGTTGGCGTAACTGTGCCAGCTTCAGACGGCACCGGTAACTGGGCCAGTCCCTGGAGCGCGGTTGCCAGGTCTACTCCAGAATGGACAGCGTTGTCGACGGCCTGTTCGACGTTCGCGGCGATTGTGTAATAAGACCAGGGCACGGCGGGAGTGTACCAGGCGTGGTGAAGGGCATAGGATAAGGCGTTCCTTTGCACAGCGTCCAGGCTGCTCCAGAAAGCCGAACCTCCGGATAAGGATCGGCGTCCCGGCAGCAGGTAGGCGGTCAAGTAGCCGGGATGGTCCGGACGAACCGTACCGGACAGGTCGCGCCGGGAGAGGAAGTCCAACCAGGCCCAGGCTGCCTGGGGGTTCTTCGTGCCCGAGCTAATCGCCGCACAGGTGACGGACATGGGCGTGGTGTGATCGTCGGCCGGATCGACAGGGAAAGGAGCGTAGGTGTTGCGGCTGCCTTGCGGGCGGTCCAGGGCGATTTGCGGCAAGTCGATCCACATGGCGGCCTTCCCTCCTTGAATGCCATTGACCACCTCTGCCATTGCTTTAAAGGCCGCAGCTCCTTCACTGCCGGTAGCAGTAGGGACCGGGTACAGCTTTTTCGCCTTAGCCAGTTGTACGTACCAATCCAGGCTGGAGGTTGTGGTCTGTGGGTCGAGCACGCCATTGTTGGCCACCAACGCTTTGTTGATGAGCGTACCGAGGATGGAGTTCATCGGACCATCCACCAGCCCGTACACTGGCGCTCCATCGCTGGTGGACCCAGAGACCTGGTTGATCGTTTCTGCGAACTGCTCCCAGGTCCAGCCTGGCTGGGGGTAAGCCACGCCGGCCTGGTCGAAGTACTGAGGATCATAATAAATGCCCCCCGGCTCGATCACCAGGGGCAGGCCGTACGGGATACCCTGGTCATTCTCGCAGGCTGTGAGGGAGTCCGGCCAGAAATCGTCTGCATTGAAATCCAGGGTGGCATCCAACAGCGGCTGCAGGGAGAGGAACCCCGGCAGCATCGCCGGGTTGGAGCCGTCCAGGTAGACCACATCCGCCTGGCGGGCGTAGTCTTCCAGGCTTGCGACCGGAATCCTGGGTTCATTGGGGATCACCGCGACATTAATATTGGGGTTTTGCTTGTGGAAAGCATCGGCCAGCGCCTGGTAATCCATCCATTCGAAATCCATGGACAGGTCGGCAAAGGTGATGGTCACATTTCCGGCGTTCACGTCCGGGGTGGCGTTGGATGAGGTATCGCTGGGGGTTCTCTGGGTAGGAGCTGACTGAGAACCTGTACCGGCTGGGGGAGTCGTCGCTTTTTGGGTTGAACAGGCTCCCATCCCGAGCATCACCAGGATGGCCAGAAGGTGGAGAAAAAGATCCAATCCTTTGTCAATGTTTCTGGTCAACATTCCCTCAAATCCTTTCGTATTTTTCCGGTAGGTGGCTTCTATGTAATGGTGGGTTGAAAGCAGCTGGCATTCAACCGAGAATGCTTTCCATAACCAAGTTCATTCATGAGCTTTCAACCCACCCTACGACTACGACTTACTTGATCTTTAAGGCGCTGGCGGTGTCGGTATGGTGTAGCATCCCTGCACGGCGGTAAACACCTGGGCATTATTCATCCCGTTCAAGTCCTTCCCCATGATGCACGCCAGGTAAGCGTCAGCGTCAGTCTGAGCCTTGGCCAACACGGCTGCTATACTCTCTCCGTTGGCAACTGCTATCAGCGTCTGCCCCAGGATGTCGTTGTATCCCCACAGCAATGGGTCGTTATAGCCGGTATAGCCCTCCGTGTTGTACTCCTGGATGGCAGCCTGCACCACCGCCAGTCGGGCCGGGTCCTGGCCCACATCTTCATTGCGTAGCACAGACTGGCGCGGTGTGTACCCACCAAAGACGCTGGGCATGCTGGAGAGATAGCTGATCCAGGCCCAGCAAGCATTGGCTTTAGCCTGGGTGGCGTGGCTGGAGATGTAATATCCAACCCCGCCTGGGGGAATGCTCATGCCCGCGCCGGAACTGAGCAATGGCAGCGGGACGTATCCCACCGTAAACGGCAGGTCCTGGTTATAAATGGGGTGCCTGGTCGCATCCCAGGGGTCGGTGTTGTAGTTGGTCTGCCCGTCCGTGATCCACAGGGCCACCTGGCCCTGGGCGACCGCTTTCAGGTAATCCGTGTAGGTCAAATTCGAAGTCTTGTAAAAGATTCCCTTCTGGTAGAGCCCCTGCAGCCAGGTGAGGGCATCCGTCATCGCCGGCGTTGTGAAAGTGGCTTTGGGGGGATGAATGCTGGCATTGTACCAGGGGACATTCAAGGTGTAGAAAAGCTGGGTGCCACTCCCAAAGCCGTAAATGGGGGTGGCGGCATTGGGATCTGCCGCCCGGCTGGCAATCGAAACCAGGTCATCCACCGTCCAGCCGTCCTTAGGGAGGGAGATTCCTAGTTTCGTTAAAAGGTCCGCATTATAGGCGACGTACTGCAGGAAGACGTCGGCTGGCAAGCCGAGGAATTTTCCTTCCTTCTGGTAGGGTGTGAGGAAGGCCGGATAGAAATCCGCCTTCATCTGCGGGTCGGCGTCCAGGAAGGGGGTCAGGTCCAGCAGGTCACTGGCGGAGAGGGAATTGGTCAGCCCGGGGCCTTGCGCCTCGAAGCAGTCGTTGCCCTGGGCCAGGGCATGTATGTAATCGTTATCAGCCGGCGTGTTGACATCGCCGGTCAGGAGAACGACGATATCCGGGTGAGCCGCCTCAAAGGCTTCCACCAGGGCTTTGATCTCCGGCCCATTGTAAGTAAAGCCTGCCATCGACATGATTGAATTTTCGTTGAAGTTAATCGCCGTAACTCCTTCGGGCAAGGGCGTGGGCACCGGGGCGGTGTTGAGCACCACCGGCCCGGCGGTGGCGGTTGGGGTGGCTTGAACCTCCGCAGTGGCCGTCACGGCCACAGTTTGCAATGCTGTCACCAGGTCGGTGCCGGCCTGGATGGCATCCGCAATGGCCAGCATGGCGTTCCACGAGGCCATGCTGGAGGACATCAGGCTGACCGGCCAATAGTAGGCGTGGTTCAGGGCGTACTGCATGCTGCTGCGATCTTGGTCACTTAACCCGGACCAGAAAACTGATGATTGCGCCAGGGATTGGCGAGCCGGGATGAGATACGTCGTCAGATAACCCGGGTTGGTCGTGTCCACCACGCCCGTCAGGTCATGCTGCGAGAGGAACTGGAGCCAGGCCCAGGCAGCCTGCGGGTTTTTGGTGCCCGAGCTGATCGCGGCGCAGACGGCCGAGACCGGCGTGGTGTGCCCATCCTGCGCATCCACCGGGTAGGGCACATATACCTCTTGCTTGCCTCGACCGCTGAAAGCTTCCGTGGCTATATTGCTGATCCACATCGCCGCCTGGTTATTCTGGACCACGGATGCAGTATTTTCTAATGTCCGCATTCCCCGGAAAACGGCCGTGCGCACCGGGTACAGCTTTTGGGCTTTCGCCAGCTCAACGTACCAGGCCAGGCTGTCAGCCAGCGCTTGCGGGTCGAGCTGGCCGTTATTGGCCAGGAAGTGCTTTTGAATCAGCAGGTTGAGGATGGAATCGCCTGGGCCCTCTAACAAGCCATAGGTAACGTTTCCATTGGCGGTCGTACCCACCTGGTTGACTGTCTGCCGGAACTGGTCCCAGGTCCAGCCTGGCTGGGGGTAAGCCACCTTGGCGGCATCGAAAGTTCGGGGGCTGTAATAGATGCCTTCAGGCATAACCGTCATCGGCACGCCATAAGGCACCCCCAGGTCATCCTCGCAGCTGGTGAATGAGCCCGGCCAGAAGTCTGCCTGGTTGAAATCAGCCGTCGCGTCCAGCAAGGGCTGCAGAGAGAGGAAACCTCCTAGTGAAGCAGGGTTTTCGCCAGCCTGGTAGACCACGTCTGCCTGTTTAGCCTGATCGCCCCAATTAAGCTGCACCGCGTGGTCTACCGGGATGATATCGACGGTGATGGTCGGGTTCTGCCGGTGAAATTCGTCCGCCAGCTTCTGGTAATCAATCGTATCAAACAGGTACAGGTTGGCAAAGGTGATGGTCACGTTGCCGGCGTTCAGGTCCGGCGTGGCCTTGGCGGGCGTATCACTGGGCCTGGGCAAGGAAGCGCTGGGTTGAGGGCTTGAGCTGGGCAACGCGGCCTGCGAGGGGCTGACCGGGCTGGTCCCTGCCGTGGGGCTGGGCGTGGCAGTCGAACAGGCGGATACCAGGACCAGGCCCAAAATGGCTACCAGGCGGAGAAAGTAATCCAGGGCGTTCAATTTCTTTGGTTCCATCTTTTCCTCCACTTTTCTAATTCTACCTATCTCCCCTGCCCCCCATCCCGCAGCGGGAAGGTTTGTTTAGCTTTCGTAGGATGGGTTGGGGGCTCGATCGCAGACCCAACCCCAGCAATTGACCCATCCCAAGAACATTTTCGCCCGAAACTCATCATTGAGGTGGCTTATTATGTAATGGTGGGTTGAAAGCAGCTGGCATTCAACCGAGAATGCTTTCCATACCAAGTCCATTCATGAGCTTTCAACCCACCCTACGACTACGACTTACTTGATCTTCACGGCGCCGGCGGTGTCGGGATGGTGTAGCAACCCTGCACGGCGGTAAACACCTGGGCATTATTCATCCCGTTCAAGTCTTTCCCCATGATGCATGCCAGGTAGGCGTCAGCGTCAGTTTGCGCCTTGGCCAGCACAGCTGTCACGCTCTCCCCGTTGGCTACCGACCAGAATACCTGCGCCAGGATATCGTTATAGGCCCACATCAGGGGATCGTTGGTGTAGGCGGCAGTGTCCGTGTTGTACTCCTGGATGGCAGCCTGCACCACGGCAAAGCGAGCCGGATCCTTACCCACTTCCTCCTGTGGCAGCACCGATTGGCGCGGCGTGTACCCGCCGAAGATACTGGGCTGACCGGACATGAATTGGATCAGGGCCCAGCAGGCATTGGCTTTGGCCTGGCTGGCGTGGCTGGAGATGTAATACCCTGCCCCTGCCGGGGACGTGCTCATGGCCGCGCCGGAGTTCAACATGGGGAGCGGCGCATAACCCACCGTATATGGCAGGTTCTGGTCAAGAATGGGGTGTTGGGCTGCATCCCAGGGGTCGGTGTTATAGTTCGTCGTTCCACTCGTGCCCCACAGGGCCACCTGGCCGTTTCTGATCATGTTCAGGTAGTCAGTGAACTTAAAGTAAATAACCTGGTACAGTGCTCCTTTACGGTAAAGCGGTTGCATCCAGGTCATGGCCTGGGCCATGGCAGGGGTATTGAAGGTCGCCTTGGGTGGTTTCACACTGGCATCGTACCAGGAAGCGCCCAATGAGTCGAAGATGGCGCTTCCACCCCCAAAGCCATACACTGGCAGCTTGGCTGATAGGTTGGCCGCCTGGTTGGCGATCGATAGCAGGCCGTCCACCGTCCAACCCGCTTTGGGCAGAGGGATCCCCAACTGAGTCAGCAGGTCGGCGTTGTAGGCAATGTACTGCAGGTAGACGTCGGCTGGAAGGCCGTAGAATTTGCCGTCCTTCTGGTAAGGCGCCAGAAAAGCCGGGTAAAAATCTGCCTTCATGGTCGGGTTGGCATCCAGGAAGGGGGTCAGGTCCAACAGGTCATCGGCGGAAAGGGAGTTGGAAATGCCAGGTCCTACCGTCTCGAAGCAGTCGTTCGCCTGGGCAAGCGCATGCACATAATCGCCATCCGCTGGCGTGCTGACGTCGCCGGTGAGGTTCACCTTGATCTCCGGATGGAGCCTTTCGAAGGCCATCACCAGGGTCTGGATGGCCTGCCCATTCGCAGTGTAAGCTGGATCCATAGTCATGACATCATTTTCGTTGAAGTTGATCGCCGTTACACCTTCCGGTAAGCCGGTGGTCGTCGGGACTGGTGCAGTGTTGAGCACCACCGGCCCAGCGGTGGGGGTTGGCGTGGGTTGATTGGGAAGATTAGCCATTTCGGCAATTCCCGCGAGTGCTGTTGCCAGGTCGGTACCCGAAGAAATCGCATTGGCAAAAGCAGTATAGAATAATCCCAGCGAACGGTTTCCCCACAGGCTGGCGGGGAAGTACCAGGCATGTTCTAATCCAAATTGAATGGCGTTTTTCTCTTGATCCGATAACCGAGCCCAATAAATCGATGCTTCGGTCACCGATTGGCGCCCCGAGAGATAACCCGGGATGTATTGATTTTCTCCCTGCAGCATGCCAGTCAGGTCTTGTTTGGAAAGGAATTCCAGCCAGGTCCAGGCAGCCTGAGGATTCTTGGTCCCTGAGCTGATAGCACCACAAAATCCCTGGGCGGGTGTCGTGTTCTCATCTTCCGGGGAAACAGGAAAAGGCGTATAGAAGCTACCCTTAACCAGCGGCTCCCGGAAAGCGCCATCTTGGGAAAAGATCCACATAGCTGCCTGGCCATTGGTGACGAGGGGCGTAAGGTCTGAGGGTATCCAGTATCCTTGTTCATTCGGGGGTTGGATGGGATATAGCTTTTTCTGTTTGGCAAACTGAACGTACCAATCCAAATCGGCAGCAACAGATTGCGGATCAAGCTTGCCGCCATTTGCCAAGAGTTGCTTTTGCAAGGGTTGGTCTAAGATGTTACCCATATAGCTATCCAGCAGCCCGTAGGTAGTCGTTCCATTGGCAACGCTGCTGACCTGGTTGATAGTCTCCTTGAATTGGTCCCAGGTCCATCCAGCTTGGGGGTACTGAACTTTTGCCTGGTCAAAGACCTGAGGGTTGTAATAGATGCCTTCCAAGGTCATCGTCAGCGGTAAACCGTATGGCTCTCCTTGCTGGTTCGAACAAGAATCTAATGAATTGGGCCAAAAGTCACCCTGGTTGAAATCAAGGGTTGCATCCAACAGTGGCTGTAAGGAGAGGAAGCCGGGGAGCGCGGCAGGGTTATAGCCATTCAGATAGATAACGTCGGCCTGTTTAGCGTAGTCTTCATAGTTGAGCTGCAGGGTGTGGTCGAACGGGATGACCTTGACGGTGATCGTCGGGTTTTGCTGGTGGAAAGCTTTCACCAGCGGCTGGTAATCCATCCAATCGAAATCCATCGACAGGTCGACAAAGGTGATGGTCACGTTGCCGGAATTCACATCCGGGGTGGCGTTGGAGGGCGTGTCGCTGAACAAAGTGGTATTTGCCGGTGTATCACTCGGTAAAGGTGTATTTACCGGTGTATCGCTGGGGCCTAAAGTGCTCACCACCGGTGTGGGATGGAGCCGTCCTAAAATCAGGCTCAACCCCACCACCAGCAGAAGGCCCAGGGCGGCCAGCCCAATTCCGGCCCAAACAGGGCTAAATCTTTCCCGAAGCTGCTTCATACGGTACCTCCTAGGAAGCGTTTTCTTCCCGATCTCTAGCAGATGGATACCCAACCTCTCTCGCTGGGTGCTTTTACGACTAAAATTTACCCGCCCCAGACGCCTGGCCAGCTCAATGCGCTCTTTTTCGGTGGGACTCAAGCTGGCTTCATCCTTGAGATTGTGTTTCCCCAAGATGTCTTGAAAATCTCGCTCGAATTTTTTGGCGATCTCATTTTCGTTCATTCTCGACCTTCCTTCACCCACTCGCCCATCAACTGGCGCAGCTTCTCAATCGCCCGGAAAAGGATGACGCGCACATTTTGCTCAGATAACCCCACCAACTCGGCGATCTGGCGGTTGCTCAATCCCCCACCATACCTGAGGCCGACCAGGTCCCGCTCCCGTCCTTTCAGTTTCGGGAGGGCTTGCACTAACGCATCTTCCAGGTCATGTTGGGTGCTGACATCCTCCGGCTGAGGGTCTGGCGCGGCCCGGTTGAGGAGGACCTCCCAGGGCAACCAGGCGGTAAAGCGTTGCCGGCGCAGGTGGGTGCCGACCACGTGGCGGACGATGCCGAACAACCAGGGCTCGAAATGACCTAGCTCCGGGTCATAGCGGGTGATGGAGACCAGCAACTTTTCAAACACCTGGGCTGTCAGGTCTTCCACGGTCCGGTCATCGTCACAGCGGTAACGGACGTAGTTATAGACCCGCTCATAGTAAAGGCGGTAGAGCTCGACGAAAGCCTGTGCGTCATACCCGGCCCTGGTCACCAGAGAGGGTTGGTCTCGATGCATTTGTGCCTGGCTCCCCTTCCAGGAAGATGTGAATGGGGTTTAACAGTTAATTCGCAGAAGTGAGAAAAATGTTACAAGTTTATACTAAATCCATTGTTATATGATACTGTTTTTTTTGAAGGGCGCGGAGTTCATGCTCCCGGATTTGGTCAGGTACGAAGTGGGACTACCAATTCTTTTCATTGATAGTGAAATGATCATCCCAAATCTTTTCGCTGAAAATGAAAACTTTTTCGATTGATAGACGAATACGGTTAGTGGAAAGAGATTGACAGGGGAGGCGCCTAATCGGTTTTCAGGTAGATGCTGTATCATATGACTGAATTTCTGCAATAGCAGAATTGCAGTAAGGAGAGCACGATGAATGATGTGATTCAAGTTCGAAACCGGGGAGTCATTACCCTCCCGGCGGAGCTGCGAGAAAAATACGGGATCGAAACCGGCGACATTTTCCGCCTGGTCGATCTGGATGGTGTATTCGTGCTCACCCCGCTCGTCCCCATGGTTCCAGAGCTGGCCAGGGAGATCGAACAGGCCCGCCTTGAAGCCGGACTGTCCATCGATGAGTTGCTTCAGGGGCTCCGTGAACAGCGCCAGCGTTATAACGCCGAGAGTCATGGAACCGGCCCGGCTTGATAAGCCGCGCATTTTCGTCGATGCAGATGTGCTTTTTGCCGGCTGTGCATCACCCAATGAGCACAGCGCCAGCAACCTGAACTTACGCATGTCTGAACTCACCTTGATTGAAGCCCTCACTTCAACGCAGGTCATCACCGAAGTTGAACGCAACCTGCTTGATAAGATTCCGAAAGCCTTGCCCGCATTCCGGCTGTTGGTCAGCCGCTGCCTGAAGGTTGTTGAGGATCCGGACGCCAGTCTCATCGCCAAATACCAGGGTTTAGCCGATCCGGAAGACTTACCGATCCTGGCGGCGGCTATTGAAGGCAAATGCAGCTTCCTGACCACCTTTAACCTGCGGCATTACCAGCCGGGCTGTGCGGACGTGACCATTCTAAAGACAGGCGACCTGGTGATCCGAGTCCGCTACCTCCTGGCCCACCTAGCTGAGTGACTGGCTGTGGCCGAAAGCGAGGATATAATCCGTAAAATCTTCACTGTAGTCGACCACAGTCATATCGGTTCCTGCGATCGGGCTGGTCAATACTCAGGATCGGCATGCTTCGCACAGGCCATCACTTTAGCCTGTAGGTCCGGTGTTTCGATGGTGGACAGATCAACACCCTGCATACAGGCCAGGTAAGCATCGGCTTTGCGCTGGGCATCGACTAGCAGCGGTGCCGGGTCATTACCTTGTAAAGTTTCGGATTTTGCCTGAGACTCCCAGGTCTCTAATGGCAACTGGAGATATCGTTCATTAAAGGAGATCAAATAGTTACCACTTCGAGTCACGTGAGCTGCGGCTGCCCGGTAGATTGCGGCGACTTCTGGTCCGAGGCTGGCTTCCCACTGCGGGGATGCGGCTACGGATTGGCGCGCCGGAACGCCCTGAAAAACAGCGGGTTGCTCGGACAGGAATTTCATCCAGGTCCAGCATGCCTGAGGATCTTTCGCCTGGTTAGAGATGTACATCCCCTTATCGAAATTTTCCTGGAAGGACCCGGCCCCCGCCGGCATGACCGGCAGCGGCGCAATTCCCACCTTGAAGGGCAGCTTTTCAGCGTTGGAATAATAGCCGCCATCCGGCTCGCCTGCCAGCGCTGTCCAAAAAGTGATCTGCCCCGAAGTCACGGCGCCGGTAATCGATGGCCACCAATCCTGGCCGGCGCTGGATTGGAACAAGACGCCAGAGTGGTACAGATCGGCCAGCCAGGTCAAAGAAGATGCCATTTCGGGGGTATTGAGTGTGACGACCGGGAATTCTCCGCTCGTGTCCAACCAATTCGCCCCACGCCCGGCCAACAACAGGTCAACCGGCCTGACCAACTGGCTATCCGGTAGCAAACCATAGGTCTGGTCGCCTTCGGTAGTGGAAGTGGCCGCCTGGATGAGGTTGAGGAAATCCGCGAAGGTCCAATCTAACGAAGGCGGCTGAAGATTGCGGCGGGCGAGTAGGTCGGCGTTATAGGCGATCACCACCGGTTGGGTCACCAAAGGGAGATCGAGCAACTGGCCTTGATTCTGGGAGGCTTGCAGCCAGGACGGATCGTAATCTTGCTGGAAAGAAGCGTCTTCATTCTCCATCAATAGGTTCAGGTTGAGGACCTGGTCTAAGGCATTGGCCGGGTCATTTTGGCTGACGAAGCAATCGAACTGGTCCGCCAGGCTTTGAAACAATCTCTCGTTTTGATCCACCTTGTAGCGGGTGGAAACCTGAACCACGATATCGGGATGCGTCCGGTTGAACTGCTCGACCAGCGGGTTGAGAGCGTCAATCTCGCTTGGTAATGCATCCAGGTAAAAGCGAATTAGGGTCGCATTTTCCGCGGCCGTCGGGGTGGTCACCGGCGTTACGACTGCCAGGCTGGCTGTGGCAAGAGGTGTGCCTTCCTGCATGGGGAGCGCTGAAACTGCCAGGCTGGATTTCTCCTCTTCCAACAGGGTCGTGAGATCAGCAGAACCTTTCGCAGCTTGTTCAAATTCCCCGGCGATGGCGCTCTCGAGGGGGTAATAGAGGTTCAGGTAGCTGCCATGTTCCAGGCCGAAGCGCACGGCAGCCTGGGCTTTCTCTAGCAGGTTGGTCCAAAACCCTTCGGCCTCTGCGACCGATGGGCGGGCCGGCATCTGCACCAGCTCGTTGAGTTGAGATTTATTCTGGATCACCCAATGGTGGGTCAAGAAGTCCACCCAGGCCCAGGCGGCGGCCGGGTGAGCCGAGGCCTTGCTGACCACGGCGCAGTTGGCCAGTAGGGGCGTTGTTTTTGAGTTTGGATCCTCTGCCGCCACCGGGAAGGGAGCAAAGCCAAACTGCGAGAGCCCCAGGCCTCCGGCAGCAGCATTTCCCAAAGCCAGGCTGGCCAGGTTACCGGCCCACATCGCCGGGCGAGTTTCCTCGCTGCTAAATAAATCCGTCCACGCGTCTCGAGCCTGCGCGTCCAGGCCGGTCCCCGTGAGGGGATAAAGAATCTTAGCCCTGGCCATATCCAGATACCATTGGGTGGCCGCAGATAACCCTTGAGGATCGATCTCGCCCTTATTTTCCGCCAGGCTGGCGTTCAAGAAGGGGGCCAGGATCGAGTTGAAGGCGGCATAGGGTTGGTCGGTATAACCGTAACGCACCGCATTCCCGGCCTGCTTTGCCAGGGTGGTGGCATCCTGGCGGAACTCGTCCCAGGTCCATCCAGGTTCAGGCGCCGCCAGGCCGGCACTCGCAAAAACTTGCTCGTCGTAAAAGATGCCGGTGAGGATGAGCGTGACCGGCAACCCTAGCGTATGTCCCTTACCATCCTGGCAAGCGCCCAGGGCTCCCGGCCAGAAATCATCTGATTGGAACGTGACATCGGATTCGATTTGAGACCCTAAGTCGAGGAAATAAGTGCTCATCTCTGCACCGCTTCCACCAATGATGGCGGTATCGGCGGTCGAAGCCTGGGTGTGGTAATAATCTGAGGTGGTGGTAAACCCTGTGGAGGAGGTTGGCAGCGCTACAAACTGCACGTTGATGGCTGGATTTTCCCGGTGGAATTCGTCGATAATAGGTTGGTACAGGCTCTGATCGAATTCACTGCCGGCAAAGGTGATCGCCACAGTATCGCCTTGCGGATTCGGGCTGGCTGCAGGTGGGGTTGCCTTTGAACAGGCAGCTTGCTGCAAAACAAAAATCAGTGCAATGAGTATGCGGGTAAGTATTTTTGCTGGTTTAGGAATATGTCGGATCATCTCGGTAGCTTGTCCTTTGTCCATAAAAGCTTCCAGAAGAATATGTCTTTTTTACCTTTCCCCCCTGCATCCCCCCATTTTCGGAAGCCGAAAATGGGGGAGAAGAGGGGGGCCATTTCTAGATTATTTCGCGTGGCCTTTGCCAGAACGAGAAGCCTATATGATTAATATCCTCTACTCTGTTTAAAGGTTGGAGTATTTATTTGCCCTTCCTCTTCATATCCCTTCATCCGTTTACCCGCACCTGCAGTGGGGCAGGTGTTCGTTTCATATCCGTTGACCCCTGATATCCATCAGGGATGACCCGCTTATCCGTTTATCTGTATCATATACGATGACCCGTTTCATATCCGTTGACCCACCCAACTATTTTCCAGGCGACAAACTACCGGCTATTTGAAGTAAATCTACCTGGGTCACAGAATCTGGCCGCCCCATGTAGAGCAGCTCAAACGCCAGGCCATTCTGTTCCCAACGCAGTGTCTTCATGTACGGATCGGACTGCCAGACCGGTCCGTTGTCGGTCAATTTCCAGACGCCTTGTGCATATTCTCCGGTCACATCGCCGATGGGCACGCTCTGGACTTCAGCGCTGGCGCCAACCATCCCGCAGAGCTGACAGTCTTCAGTCCTCTGGAAGGGCTGCTCACTCAAGACAAGCCCGTTGGTATCCCAATACTTATAGAAGAGTCTGGCAATATCGTGCTCAGAGTCGAATGACGCCCCGGAAAAAGAGAGGACATCCGGTAGCCAGGCCGGTGCCAGTACTTCAAACCCGGCTTGCTGTGCGACATCCGCAATGGCCTGGTTGGCAGCGTTCATGCTCGCCGGGTCGGGGGTGGGCGTCCCCACGGCAGTTGGCAGCGGGGTCATCTGCCAGGGCTGCAGCGGAAGGGTATCACTTTGGGCGCGGGTAAAGAACCGCAAGACCTCCTGAGCCAGGGCGCGTCCCTGGGGCGTGGCGACGAGCAGGCCGGCGGCGATCAAGAAAGCCAGCAGGATTATCGCAGCCAGGCGCTTGCGGGCCGCGTACAGCCACCACTTGACCGTCCCCACCGGGCTGTTCAAGCGGCGCGCCATCTCCTGTTCGTCCATATCCAGGAAATAGCGCAAGACAATGGCTGCCCGCTGGTTGGGCGGTAATTTCTTCAACGCCTGCCAGACAGCTTCACTGGCTTCCCGATCCTCGACCTGATCTTCAGGAAGCGGCGCGGGATCGACCAACCCCAAAGAGGACTCACCGGTTGTACATTCGATCGGTTAGAACCTCTTTTGGCGTTGGGATAGCTTGATAGCGTCATTCACCACGCAGCGCAGGAACCACGGCTTGAAGGCCCGCCGGGCATCGAACTGGCGGAAAGTCTCGCCGATGCGGGCAAATGCATTCTGGACCACGTCTTCCGCCAGGTCGTGATCGCCCACCACGTAATAGGCTGCCCGCAGGGCGTGCAAATAGTAGAGGCTGATCAGGACTTCCAGTCCAACCAGATCACCTCGTTTGAGGTTTTCAATCGCTTGTTTTTCGTCCATATAGGATCCCAGGGATTGTATTGTTTCTCTTTATGATTATTATCCTTTCAGACAGCAAAAGGTTGGATTTTCGAACTGTATTAGGATGTCTCGAATTCATCGACTACAGACCTGGAGCCGAAAACAAATTCTTGACAGCCGTACTGAATTGCTATATTATGTACGGCAGGAGAGCTACCATGGAAGAAACCAAACTGACTGTCAGGGTTCCACGTGACCTGCTAGAAAATGCCAAGCAATACGCCGCACGCAATAACACCACACTGACAGCACTGATTAAATCATACCTGCAGCGTATACCTGCCCAATCCCCTAACGAAATCGCGCCCATCGTCCGCCGTTTGAGTGGGATCGTCCCACAAGATATCACCGTAGAGGATTACAAGAAGCATTTGGATGAGAAATATGGCCACTAAGCCATCCATCCTCATCGATCTCAATATTTTTCTGGATGTGATCCAACATCGAGAACCTTTCTATTTGGTTTCAGCCAGGTTGTTATCGGCAGCAGAGATGGGTCAGGCCCAGGGATATGTCGCTGCCCACAGCATCACAACCTTGTTCGATATCCTGCAAAAAGGCTTATCTTCTTCAGCCGCCCGGGCCTCGATCACCAATCTCTTGCAGTTTATCCGCGTTTCCCCGGTCAACCAGGAGGTCATCGAACAAGCCCTGAACCTCGATTATCGAGACTTTGAAGATGCGGTCCAGATGATGGCTGCGGTGCAAGGCAAAATGGATTGCCTCGTCACCCACAATGTCAAGGACTATGAACCTGCTCTCCTCCCGGTCATGCAGCCGGTTGATTTTCTGGCTACGCTGTGAAGGTCATCCTTCAATCGTTATAAGGCAACTTGAATCCGGGATCGGCCTGTTTGGCGCATCCCACCCAGGCCTCCTCCTGGTTGGGATCGGGGGCAGTGGAAATACATTGGAGGTAAGTTTGCGCCTTCCCTTGCAGCTCCGTCAGCGCCTGGGCCGGCGAGACCCCTTCGAACACTGAAGCCAGGGTATCAGGCCACCAAATATAAAGCGGAGAAGAGGAAAATTTCTCTACCAGGTCTGGATACGGGTCCTGGTGGGGTTGGGTCAAAACCTGTTGGTAGATAGCGGCAGTGTCTCCCCCGGCACGCGCTTTGAACTCCGGGGAATCCAACACCGAGTTACGCACCGGGATGCCAAGGAATGCTTCCGGATGGATGGATAAAAACTTCATCCATTCCCAGCAGGCTTCCGGATTCTGCGCCTTTTTAGAGATGAATAAGGACACGCCTGATTGATCCGGTTCGAGCGGCCGGCCGGTCGCCGGCAAAGGCGCCATCCCGATCTCAAACTTGGGACTTTGATCAGGAGGAAAAAGCGAGCTGTTTCCTCCGGCCTGGTCCATCCACAGCGCGGCCTGACCCTGTTGGATCAGATTCAACCGTTCACCTGCATTTCCCTTTCTGTAATCGGCAGGATCGTTGATAGCCGGAATGGCGCCCTGGGCAGCTTCTCCGGCTAATTTGGATACAATATTCAACACTTCAGGTCGATCAAAGTTTATGATGGGCGGAGTGGCAGAAAAATCGTACAGCTGGACCCCTTGGGCGGTCAGCAGGTAATTCACGAATCCCATACCATTGAGAGGGACAAATCCATAAATTTTACTGGACCCAGCCGTATTTACCGGCGCCCTGGATGCCACCGCGTTAGCTAACGCCCAAAAATCGTCCAGGGTCCAACCTGGCGCCGGTGGCTGAAGGCCCAGGCTATCCAGGAGGGTCTTGTTGTAATACATCACCAACGGCCGGGTGGCTACCGGCAGGGCATAAAGCGCTCCGTTCACCCGGTTCAGCGCCCATTGAGAAGTTGGAATATCAGCTAAAAGAGATTGAGCGTCACTATCCTGAGCTAACAAGGGTTCCAGGCTGGCCAGAGACGGGCTCGAGAAATTAAAGCCCATAGATGGATAAGAGAAACAATCAAAATTCTCGGTCAACATATCAAAATTGATGTAAGGTAGTTTCGAGCTATGTAAATCGGCCAGGTGGATCCAGATATCGGGGTGATCTTTGTGAAACTCGTCCGCCAGCGGTTGGAGCACGTCCAGTCCGGCCTGGGAAATGTCGGAATCCACGTAATAGTTGACGAGGATAGCGCCAGGTGGCAAAGTGGCTTCTTTGGTCGGTTCAGGTGGCAAGATGACGACGGGCGCGCTGGTCGGGGTAGACTGCTCGGGAAGGGGCGTCGTGTCCTGGCTGAAGACCAATGACTGTAATACCTGCGCCAGTGGCGCTTGCCCGGTCATGGCCTGGAGCAGGGCGCTATTGATGCCAGTAAACGGCGTGCTCGCAATGGCGCCATACCAGGCATGCTCGAGCGCGTAGCGGAGGGCAGCTTGAGTAGGTTGGTCCAGGCCCAACCAGGTGTTGCTGGCCAGGGTTGTATCGATCCTGGCGGGGATGATGCGCGTTGGATCCGCCTGGGACAGTGGGTGGGCGGTGAGGAACTGTAGCCAGTACCAGACTTCCTTGGGGTGGTTTGTCCCGGCGCTCACCAGCACGCATTCCACGCTGGCCGGCGTTGCCTTGTTCCCTGTCTCGCCTGCCCCTTCTGGGAAGGGGGCGATCCCCACCGCTGGGTCGATATCGTGCCGTCGTTGCTCCAAAGAAGACAACCTGTCAACCCACATGGCGGCCTGTCCACTGGCAATCCAATCCTGGGAACTTGAAGACGCGCCTTCTTGAGCCGGGACAGGGATCCCCCCATCCTGGGCCAGGGACACATACCAATCCAGCACCTGGGACAGGTCGTTCGCATTATTTTTACCCGGCTGGCTCAAGGTTGTCGCTGCCAGAGGGCCTAGCAGGCCCATCGGCCAGCCCCCATCCACAAAACCATAGCGGTAGACGCCGGCCTGTGTCCCGGATAACCGGCGGGCATCCTGTTCGAAATCTTGCCAGCTCCAGCCTGGGCTTGGGTGGGCCAACCCGGCCGCATCGAAAGCAGTCCCGTTATACAGGACCAGTAGAGGCTGGACCGTGATCGGTAGCCCAATCAAGCGCCCATCCACCCGGCAGCCATCCAGAGAGCCAGGCCAGTAATTCGCCGGATCGAAGGTGGTATCTGATTCCAGGACCGGTTGTAGATCGAGGAAATCCTGGCTGTCCGTTCCCTGCGGTAGGGTAGGCAGCATCAGCGTATCGGCCAGGGAAGCCAGGTGGGCATAGTCAACCGAGGTTCCACTGGATGCCGCATCGATGGGCACGAACTGTACAGTAATGGTGGGGTTTTGGGCTTCGAATTCTTCGATCAAGGGCTGGTATTGGCCCTGGAAGGAGCTGAAATCGGCAAAAGCGATGGTGGTTTTCTGGTTTTCACCGGGCGTATTTTGTACGCCTGGCGCAGGCTGGCAGGCTGAAAGCAATATGCAAAAAATGATAGAAAGGGACACCCAATGTGGAATAATTCTGGTCTTAGCCGTTTTTTTCATCCGCTTTCCTGTTCGCTCATATCATTTCACTCACAACTTTATTCAACTCGAAATCCACCTGTTTGAGTTACTTTTTATTTCTCATCCCTACTTCCAGGGAGAATTCCCCGTCTGAGATAATTCTGATTGACTGCGATAATCCGGGTCGACCTGGTGAGCACAAGCCTCCGCCGTTGAGTACATCGTTTCGGATGCACTGACCGGAGAGACGCCTGCGGCTTCCATACAGTCCAGCATGGCCTGTGCCTTGAATTGGATCTTCTGCAGCGCCGTGACCGGGTCTTCGCCCTGGTATCCGCTGGCGAGGGCATCCTCGCGCCATTGCAGCATTGAGTCCGAGTTGAGCGGTAAGCCAGGCGCTGCGAGATAGACGCTGACGAGCGCATCATTCCACCACAGTATCAACGGCGTGGGAGGGATAAGAAATGCATCTGGTCCAACCTTCAGCTTTTCCATGGCTGACCTGTAAACCGCCGCCGTTTCTTCGCCGGCTGTGGCTGCCCATCCCTCGGAATAAAGCACCGAACGCTGCGCCGGGATGCCCTGGAAGAGGTTGACCGGCTGTTCCTGCATATATTTGAACCACGCCCAACACACCTGCGGGTTTTGCGCCCGGTTGGTAATATACAAGGAGATGCTGTCGCCCGGGGACAGGGTTTGATCGAAAGGCATCGTTGCCACCTTGACCTCAAAATTGGGTTCCCGGCCCATAACAATCGGCCCGGTTTGGGATATCCACATCAGCACCTTCCCGCTCAAGATCAACTGATCGCCGTAGGCATTGTTTCCATGAGCCGAATGTGTCCCACCGGTATCCAACGGGAAGAGTGCGCCTTGCTCCACCAGGTCTTGCAGTTGCTGCAGCAGACCGATCATTTCCGGCGTATTGAAAGCAGCATTGGGGTAGGTCTGGGTGGGGCCCAACAACTGGGCATCGCTCAAGAAATCCCACGGAAAAATCCACCCAGGGGCGTAGCCATAGACGCCCGTCTTCAGAGCGGCCGCCTGGGTGGCTAACGCCCAGAACTCCTGAGGGGTCCAATCCGGGGAAGGATCCTTCAACCCGAGTGACTTCAACAGGTCGGCGTTGTAATAGACCAGGTAGGGCCGCAGAGCAACCGGCAGGCCGTAAAGCGAGCCGTTCAGCCGGGAAGCATCCAACAGGGTTGGATTGAGATTGTCCAGCCAGGCCGAGGTGTTGGCGTCGAGCAGCGGGTCCAGGGGTAAGAGCTTCCCGGCGAAGTCCAGTTCTCCGGTTGGATCGGAGATCCACGTAGGAAGGCTAAGGCTTCCCCCCTGCTCGGCAAAGCAGTCAAAGTGGGTCGCATCATACATAGAATAAAAACCGCTCTGAAAATCGGTGCGCTCGGTAGCGATCTCGATGTACATATCCGGATTGGCGCGGTTGAAGGCGTTGGCGAGCTGCTGCACCGCTTCCTGGCTGACATGCATTTGGGGATCGGCATAGTACACCGCGCTGGGGACGTTAGCCGGTTTGCTCACTAGGGGTGTTCCCGGCGTACTGGTCGGCGGGCTAACCGCCACCGGTGTGCTCCCCGCGGTGGGCAGGGCCACCTTCACGCTCTCGTTCGACAGGCCCTGGGGCAGGAGGCCGGCCAGGTCTGCCCCTGTCAGGATGGCCTGGTCGATGGCGGCTTTGACGGGAGAGAAATCCGAATTTATCCAGCCATACCAGCCGTGCTCCAGGCCATAGCGCACCGCAGCGACCGATTCCGCTGGGAGCGACTGCCAGGTCTCCCCGGTTTCTGTAGCCTGCCTGTCGGCCGGGAGAGCATAGCTGCCGGATGGGGGTAGCAGGTTCTGGCTGAGGTACGATAACCAAGCCCAACTGGCGGCCGGCTGGCGCGTCCCGGCGCTGATGACCGCGCAGGTTGGACTCACAATGGTGGTCTGATCCCCCTCAGCACCCAGCGGGAAGGGGGCGACGCCGGTTGAGAAATCCGCTCCCTGACCATTCACTTCCTGGCTGAGCAGCCCGCCCATCCACAGGGCCACCTGCCCGGATCGGATCAAGGCAGTCGCCTCATCTTGATTTTGGGTAGTATCGTCAGGCGCGAAGCTCCCCTGGTGAGCCAGGTCGACGAACCACTGCCAGGCTACCGCTGCCTGCGCCTGGCTGGCGCCATTGGCCAGGGTCGCAGCGATCAAAGGGCTGAGCAAGGGATGCGTTGGGGTATCGAGAAAACCATAAATAGGCGGGGTCGCCTGAGGATCGGCCAGAGCCTGTACATCGTCTTGAAAATCCTCCCAGGTCCAGCCAGGTTGGGGATAGGCAATCCCTGCTTGGTCGAACAGGGCCTTGTTATACAGGATCAAGGAGGGATTGAGGGAGACCGGCAGGCCCTTCTGGGCATCCCCGGCCTGGCAGCCGGCCAGTGCATCCGGCCAGAAGGCCGAAGCGTCGAAAGCGCTGCCGGTCATCAAGGGAGAAAGGTCCAGGACGAGCCGGCTGTCTTGTGGGCCAAGGGCTGTACCCAGCAGGATGGTGTCTACCTGGGAGGCCAGCGTCTCCAGAGAGGGGAGGTCCTCCTGGGGCGGGATGGGTTGCACGTGGATATTTGGGTGCTGGGCTTCGAAGGCGTCGATCAGGCTCTGGTACCCGGGATCCACGCCATATTGCGGGGTAAAGGTGATGGTGATGGCTTGCTCGGGCAGGGTCGTGGAGGTTCGCTGAGTGGAGGCACAACCTGCTTGTAATATGAGTAAAACCAGCAAAAGAAATGAGTTTCTGACGACTTTTTTTGTAGTGCTCATTCGGTTTCCTTGGTTTGCATGATTGCCATTAAGCGGTCAAAGAACAGGGTATTGATCCCTTTCTTACCAGCCCTGATTTATAGGCAGGCCTATAACCGGTTCAATTGTTAGGGTAAATCTTCGAATGAACTTCTAACTTGTTTCCCAATACCCAATCACTAATACCTCTCCTTATAGGTTGCTCTTTGAGCTTCTGTTCACAATTGGAGGATAAGCGTGGAGCAATCGGAGGGTAAGCGTAAGATTAGGGTATTGTGTGACCTGTTTTTATTGTAGCCATATTGCCATCCATTACAACTGTGGTTAACCGTAGTTGCTTTAGATCCTGGTTTGGCTTATAGTAACTGTATCATGAGTCGAATGGCCCCCTTTCTCTAAAGATGAATATCCTTGCATATCGATTGGCATGAAACCATCTCGATTATTCCTATTCTTCCTTCTTCCTGGCGCTGGCGTCCTGCTCGTCCTGGCTTTGATGACCTGGGCCACCCTCTTGATCCTTCAGCGCCCGGATTCGGGCGCCACCTGGTCCTTTACCTCGGGGGTCGTCGAGCAAATCTCGCCTGGAGGTGCCAGCCAGGGAATCCTGCAGCTCGGCGATATAGTCCTTTCGGTGGATGGTCTTCCAGTGCGCCAGGCACGCGGTTATCCGGGCCGGAGCGCGGGAGACATCCTCCATTTGGTCGTCGACCGCAACCATCAAACCCTTCCGGTGGAAATTCGATTGGCCCCAGCCGGAAGGAGGGTGACTCTCGATCGCCTGACTCCCATGCTGATTGCCCTGGCCTTCTGGACCTTGAGCGCCCTGGCGTTGCTTTTTGATCGTCAAAAAAACCGCTCGATCACCATCCTCTACGGGTTGGCAGCTGCCGGCACCCTCACCCTGGGATCGCTGTCCTTTTTCGGTCCTTTGTGGACGTCGATCCTTTTTGATTTCATCCTCTGGTGGGATGGCCCACTGGCAGTCCACGCTCACTTGAGGTTCTTTCGTCACCGGTATGGAACAGGGTTCACCAGGCTGGTCTACAGCCTGTATGCTGTAGCTTTGCCTTTCTCCATTCTTACCCTTATCATGCGGGTGAGCCCGGTCTTGATCGGTGCCAATGTCATGCAATCCCTGACTTACGGTTGGCTAGGCATCAATTTTGTACTGGCGCTGGTATTTTCCTTCTCCATTCAGAAGACGCCTGGCCTCAGAAAAGAGCCGCGCAGCCGGGTGGCAGTCATGGCGCTGCTGGTGGCTGCCGGGGTATTACCCCTGGTAGTCTTTTCCCTCCTGCCCGACACCTTGTTTGGCTCTGCTCTGCTCCCCTATGATTTGGCCCTGATATTCATCATCCTGATCCCGCTGGGATACGGCATGGTCGTTTTTGAAGAACGGATCTCGAAGGCTGCCCGCCTGATCAACCGCACCGCCGGGTACGGGCTGGTTTTTTTGGCCGTCGCCGCCATTTACATGTTTATTTATTATGGGGTGATCAAAATCTTCCAGACAGAAGACCGGGCATTTGTAATCACCGGCCTGCTCGTCACGCTTGGGTTGGTCGCTGCTACTCGTCCCATCTTTCACTGGGTTAGCGATTTGGGAGAAATCCTCTTGTACGGGGAGGTTTACGATTACCAGGCTGCGCTGCACGCCATCGAAGATTCGTTGTTCACGGCTGAGATGAACCCGCCAGGCGTCGCGAAGATGTTGTGCCAAAGCCTGGTGCGGATTTTGCGCACTGAATATGCCGGTGTGCTGCTCAGTGACGGGAAATTCCTGGGAAGGCAAATCGATCACCCCCAAAATGACGCCTCTTTTCATCTTCCTCAATCCAAAACCCGGGAAATTCTCGCTCAAGAAAAAGAGTTTGCTGTGGTCTTCAACGGAGCGGATATCAATAGCATGGACTCTGCATCCAGCCTGTGGATGAAAAGGCTGCAAAAAATTGAATTTTCGATCCGCTTGCGAGGGGTGAGCGGCCCCCAGGCCATGCTCCTGGTCGGTCCCCGGCGAGGATTTCGGGGATACGATCGACGGGCCTTTGTCATTTTGGAGAGTATCACCCGCCAGGCGCAAATAGCCATCGAAAATGCGTACCTGTTAGAAGAAGTTCGCCAACAGGCAGCTCAGGCGGCCCGCTTACATCGCCAGGTCCTCCTGACCCGAGAGGATGAACGCAGACGCATCGCCCGAGACCTGCACGATCGCACCATCCAGGAACTGGTGGGGATGAATTTCCAGTTAGCAGAGCTGTCCTACGGTCAGAAGCCTGAATTGATTGAGAAAATTACCAAAATCCAGGCCCAGGTGCGTGCGCTTTCCCAGGAGCTACGCCAGGTTTGCGCCGACTTGCGCCCGCCGGCTCTGGACACCGTTGGCCTGATCCCAGCCATCCAATCCCAGATCGCCGACTTCGAAAGGCAGGATTCAGCAAAAGTGAGTCTCTGCATCGTTGGAGACCTGGAGCAGGAGATCCCTGACGAAATCGCCATCTGCTTCTACCGGGTCTTTCAAGAAATCCTCCAAAACATCCAAAAGCACAGCCAAGCTAGCCGGGTGACGGCAACTTTGACCCTCGAACAGGAGCGCATAACCCTTGCTGTTCAGGACAATGGGCAGGGTTTTACCGTACCCGAGCACCTTGAGGCCTTAGCCAGGCAGTATCATTTTGGATTGATGGGACTGCAGGAAATGCTGGAATCGCTGGGCGGCAGGCTGTCCCTGCGCTCCAATCCAGGAGAAGGTTGCACGGTCCTGGTTACGGCGCCTTATTATTTAGAACCCTCTCCCTTTGGGGGAGGGAAGGGTGAGGGAGAGATGTGATGTCCATTCGAATCGTTATTGCCGACGATCATCCTGTTGTCCGCATGGGAATTGAGGGACTGATGGCCCATTATCCGGAGCTTGAACTTGTAGGCGAAGCGAGGACCGGGGATGAAGCTTTGCGCCTGTGCCAGGAGCAACAGCCCGATGTGTTGGTCTTGGATATCAATATGCCGGGGTTGAAGGCCGTGCAGGTCATCCGCCAGGTCCAGCAATATGAACTACCCACCCGGGTTTTGATCATGACCTCTTACAGCGATGCCGGCATTGTCGATGCCATGTTGCAGGCCGGGGCGAACGGGTATCTGCTCAAAGACGATGGACCTTCGGCTATTATCGAAGCCATTAAATGTGTCGCCTTGGGGGAAATCTGGTTTAGCGCAAACCTGGAGCCCGTACTCGCATCGATTGGGGATCCCTCCGGAAAAACCGGTAGCTTGACCGGGCGGGAGAACGAAGTCCTCAGCCTGGTTTCCCGGGGCCTGGCGAACAAAGAGATCGCTCAACAGATCGAAGTCTCCGAGCGGACGGTCGAGTTCCACATCACCCAGAGTTTTCGCAAACTGGGCATTTCCTCCCGGGTCGAGCTGGCCGTTTGGGCAAAAGAACATGCCATGTTTGGGTTGTAGGGAGGACAATTTTTATAAGGTGGGCGCCTACCTCGTTGGCGCAACGGTGCAGAGTGGAAAGTCGTATTGCAGTGGTTAACCTTCTATATTCAGCTCTTCAACCGATCGTACCCACCCCAGGTGAGCATCTTGGGGGAAATTGGCATCGATGACCACCAACCCGGCGGTCATCGCACCTCTAAATCACTTCGCGAAGCTTCCAAGATATTGTCTACATCGACCGCCTTTCCACGATGTACAGCAATCTGGCTGGCGAGTACCTGGATATCCGCCATCCATTTTTGGAGGTCGCTCCCCCGGCTCTCGCTGTGGAGCAGTTGCTGGTAATCCTCCGTGCTGACCAGGGCCGCCTTGGGTTTCCCACACGGGGTGAGAATAATCCGCTCACCATTCAACGTTTTTTTCTTCAAAGAATTATCCTTTGATTGGCGTGACACAAAATGCCAAACCGAGCGCATCCATAACCTTTAAAATTGTCTCAAATTCTGGATGTCCGTCGGGGGATAAGGCTTTATAGAGACTTGTCCGCCCCAGGCCAGTTTTTTCTGCGATTTGTGCCATCCCTTTCGCGTGGGCAATGTCACCGAGTACGGCTGAAATCAATGCCGGGTCTTTTTCTTCGAGAGCTGCTTCTAAATAGAGGGCCATATCCTCTTCTGTTTCGAGATGCTCAGCTGCATCCCAGAGATGCGTGGTAATCGCTTCCTTTTTCATTTTCTATTTCTCCTCAAGCGCATGCGCCAGTTCGTGCGCCTGTTGAATATCTTTGGCTTGGGTCGATTTATCTCCACCACAGAGTAAAATGACGAGGACATTTCCTCGCTGGATAAAATAAACCCGGTAACCTGGTCCATAATCGATCCGAAGTTCCGAAACCCCTTTTCCAACGGGTCCAACATCTCCAAAATTTCCGAGAGAAATGCGCCGGATGCGAACATCGATCCGGGCTTTCGCGCGTTTTATCCTTAAGCGATTCAAACCAATCATGATAAACTTTCGTTTCTCGGATATCGATCATATGCATCTATTGTATCCGGTAGGATACACAAAGTCAAGGGAATAAATAGTTTTCAGTTCCTCAACCGACCGTACCCACCCGGGCCAGTATCATGGAGGGAAGGGCACCCACAATCCATCCAGCTCGCCATTCAGGCCGGGCAGCAGATAAGCCTGGCATGAATCCGGTTTGACCAGAAGGATTGATTGGTCGCCATTGTTCTGATTGTAGAGGTTGACGCCCAACCAGCCTGAAGATGTCCAGATCCTGCCGATGGCTCCCTCCCTGTCCAGGACCAGGTGCATGTCGCTGCCATCCGGATGGACCAGGTACATACTGCTGTTGTCACGACCGCGATAAGCGATCCATTGGCCGTCCGGCGAAAGAATAGGATCAAGAGCTTTGGCCGTTCCGTTCTCGATAGTGAACAGCTCCGTGGTTACGCCACTCGCCAGGTCGTAAGCGTACACCTTCCAGGCAGCACCGCCGGTGTATGGAGCTACAAAGTAGAGCTGGGCGCCGTCTGGAGACCAACCGGCGATGGCTTCCTGGCTCAGCGGCGAAACCTGGCGGTTATGGGTGCCGTCCGCATTGACTACGAATACGCTGTCGCTGATCGTATCATTCCCGACAATATAGGCGATCTGCTTCCCATCTGGCGACCAGTGGTAGCCGGTGCCGGAGATTCCGGGGAGGGTACGCACTGATTGGCTGTTCAGGTCAAAGATATGGATATCTACGGCGGTGGTTGAGAAGAGTGAGTAGGCTACCTGGCTGCCATCCGGTGATAATGCGCCCCAGGCAGCGTTGGCCGCTACGACCTGCTTGGAGCTGCCGTCCAGGCTGTAGACCACCAACCCCCAATCGTCGCTGCCTTCCAATTGTTCGTAGACCAGGGCCTTCCCTTGAGCCAGTTCAGGCGGGAGCGGGTCGAGGCTGGCCAGGGAGCTGGCAACCAGGCACACGCCTGGCAACGGGGTGGGGAAGTTGGTGCGGGGGTTGGCGGGTGTCCATTGAGTTCTGCCAGGTGAGCGGATCGCCGGTAACGGTAAGATGGGAGAGGATCACCGTCAGCTCGCCGCTGGGCATTTGAGCATAGCTCACACTTACCGAATCCATGCCCTCTGGAGAGAATCCTCCACCACCCCCTGTTGCCGCGAATCCGGCGATCTCCACACCGACGCTGTAGACTTTGTCACCATGGATGCGAAATGCATAGCCGTTGCGCGAGTCGGCGCTAACCGAAACCACGTTCAAGGTATGCCCCGCTAGCTGGATTGCCTGGTCGAGCACCCATTCCTGCCCAGGCTGCGGGTTAGGGCCGGCGTCGAAGGTGAACTCGGCCGTTGCATTCGGGTCAGACTCGAAGACCGGCACACCGGTGAAAGTGATGGTCAGGGGATAGGCCAGGCCATACCCTTTGAACTGCATCGCCCAGCCCGAACCGCTCCCATTAGGATCAGGCAAATCCGGGGTGATATCCTGCGGCATGGTGTATGGGATTTCCTTTCCACTGGCATCCGCAAGGGCGGTGCCGGTGGTTTGAATACGCTCGCCAGCCTTCGCCAGGGGCTGGAACAAGCCTACCAGGATGTAACCGTCCTCGGTTTCGATCTCCTTACTCACGGTAACAGCGTGATCTTCAGGAATGGCTGGAGTGGTGGTTGAACTTTCATTGAGCACAACCGTATTTTGCTCCGGCTTGGTTTCCGGCGAAAGAGAAAGCTCGGTCACCGGCATCACGGTAAAACCGGGCGGGGCTGCCACGAACTTCAGCGGAAGCTCCCAGCTGGTAGGCGCCGTCCCGGGCAGGGTATCGAGGATGCAGGGCATCACGTAGGTGACTTCGTTGACATTGGCAGGGACCGGAGCATCAGTCTCCAGGCGAGAGCCATCATCCAGGAGCAGGTAGGGCTGCTCGATGCAGCCAATCACGTCTTCGCGGTCCGGATAAGCCGAACCGGGTACGCCGAAGATGCGGTACTCGATGTGGGTCTGGTCCCCGGTCAGGGTGGCCGAAGTCACCGTGATGGAGATGCCTTCGCGAATGATCGTCACCGGCTCGGCCAGTACCCGGATGGGCTCGCTGGTATCGACGATACCCACGCCAGGGATATAGCCGAAAAGCTGGCGGAAGGCTGCCAGTACCCGCTGCGGACCGATCGCCGCCAGAGCGCCGGCCAACAATAAGAAGGCAACGGTCCCTATGACCCAGGCCGGATTGGCAAAGAATGGGCGTATTGAAGTCGAATGGGTAGTTCGAGTCTGGGTCACCTGGCGGCGTAGCCGTTGTAGAAAGGCCGGGTCCGCCTCAGGAACGCCCAGGGCAGCCTGGACTTCCGTTTCGAATTTCGATGGGATTCCCATGGGATCTTTCATCGCATTTCCTCCATCTGGCTTTGAAGCCGGGCCAGCAGCCGGTAGCAATTTTTCTTGACGGCATCTTCTTTCTTTTTCAGTAGCGCCGCAATGTCTGCGAAGCTAAGCCTGGCAATGTACCTCAGGCGAAGCAGTTCCTGTTCATCCTCATGAAGCGCATGGATGTAGGTTCTGAGTTCCTTGACCCGCTCGGTCTCGATCACCTGCTGCAACGGATCGGAGTCTTCATCCTGAGCCGCGTCATCCAAGCGATCGGGGGAGCTTTTATTCTTGCGCAGGGTGTCGATGTATTTACAACGGGCGATGGAAAACACCCAGGCCGAGAAAGTCCCCTTGTGTCGGTAACGCGGAAAAGCTTCGTAGGCTGCCAGGAAGGTGAGCGAGGTCACGTCCTGGGCGGCCGGCACATTGCCCAACCGGCTGAGCAGGTAGCGGTAGATCGCCGGTGCATAGCGATCGTAGAGCTGGCCAAAGGCTTCGGGGTCGGTCCTGGCTAACGTAATGAGTTGGGCATCTTCCTCTGGGTTGTGAAAAGCCATGTTATTCATCTGGACCCTGGCATGAATTATCTTTCTGTCCTGGTGCGAAATGAGTTTGAGATCTCTATAGGTTAACCGTTTCTGGAAGTAAAAAGGGACAAAGGAAAATCTATGGAAGTCAAGATCGAATCCCATTCTATAATACAAGTCACCGCTTATGCAAGCGAGCTGTTCGAGAGTATTCAAAAGACAGCCGGATCAACTCATTTCTTTCCTTATTCGTAAATTTGACAAATCCGGTGAAGTTTTCGATTATATACTTCTAAGTAGCATACTTTAGAGTATAAAAAATGCAAAATCCCCAGCGGAGGAAGATGTGAAATTCCCATTCATTGGCCATAGCCAGGAATTAGCCCTTTTGGACCAGTTGTGGGAAGCGCCAGGAGCCCAATTCTTAGTCCTTTATGGACGCAGGCGGATCGGAAAAACCGCCCTGCTTTCCCATTGGATCGAGCTCAGCAGGCACCGTTCCCTGTATTGGGCAGCCACTCCCTCCTCTCCTTAAACGCAATTATGCTCGTTCTCCCAGGCGGTTTACAATGCAGCCAACCCGGATGCTCCCGCTCCAGAGAATTTCACTTATGCCACCTGGGAGCAGGCCTGGCGCCAGGTAGGCAATCTGGCCATAAAAGAACGGCTGGCCGTCTTTATTGATGAATTTACCTACATCCTGGAAGCCTCGCCGGACATTACCGGGATCCTGCAGAACCTGTGGGACCAGGTGTTATCCAAAACCAACTTGTTACTGTGCATCTCCGGTTCTCACCTGGGGATGATGAAACGCGAGTTTCTGAATTACCAGGCCCCATTCTACGGGCGGGCGACCGCTCAGATCCATCTACAGCCCCTCCCGTTTGGCTTGACGGATGGGTTTTTCCCCAAATATTCGGCCATCGACCGGGTGGCAGTCTATGCCATGTTTGGCGGTGTGCCGGCTTATTGGGAACGGATCGACCCGGGCAAATCGATCTCGACCAACATCAAAAACCAGCTGCTCTCCCCCAATAACCTCATGCAATCCGAACCCGCTCTTTTGCTGCATGATTTTGTCTCCGATCTCCACAATTACGCCGCCATCCTGAATGCGATTGGCAACAATACCCGTACCCCCAAAGAGATTGCCACGCTGACCGGCCTGCCTGCCAGCCACATTCCTAAATATCTGAGCGTGCTGGTTGAAGCCGGTTTTGTCGAGCGGCGGGTTTCGATCACCGGGAACCCCACCTCCAGCCAGAGCGGTCGCAAACACATTACCGACCCCTATTTACGTTTCTATTATCTCTTTCTGGAAGCGCGCCAGTCCCAATTATTACTCAAAATCCAGGACCAGGCCCTGGCAGAAATCACCCGGCACATGATTGACTTTACACTTGCCCCGCACGAAGTGCAGTGGGTCGGAAACCATACCTGGGAAGAACTGTGTCGTGAATGGACCCTGCGAGCAGGCGCAGCCAGTCAACTGCCCTTCATACCTGACCAGGTTGGCAGCGCCTGGAACCGGCAGATCCAGGTAGACGTCGCCAGCCTCAACCACATGGAAAAGACGCTGATCCTGGGGGAATGCAAGTGGACCCTCACGGAGGTGGAGCGAAAGGGGATAGCGAAGCTGGTGGAAGAAAAAGCAGCCAGGATTATCCCCGGGCAAGGCCGGTGGAAGGTCTTTTTCCTGGGTTTTTCTCGTAGCGGTTGGACCCAAGGCGCCCTGGCTTACCAGAAAGAGATCAACCAGCATCCCGTGACAGGAGCGAATTGGGTTTCAGCTGGAATGTGGCTGTCAACCTTGAAAGAAGTGGATGACGACCTGGACGCCTGGTCGATCTAGGTTTAGCTTGCGTTTCTCACGTTTCCAAGAATTCATCATTCGCCCATGACTCGCAGCAGTTATTGAATCAGCACAGGTCAAAATCTTCTGAATGGTCTATACCTCCCTTAAGACGTTACCCCGGTATAAGCCAGGCTCAAACCGGTTTAGGCCAGGGGTTTGGACCATGATGCCAGGGTTTGCACCAGGGGGTTTGTTCCACTGAAGAGGGATCAGGCCAAAGGTTCAAACCACGCTTGCCTCAATCACCGGCTGGTTCCGACGGTCTTCCAGCCAGATGCCACCATCCGAGGCGCGTTTTCCAGCTTGAAGATCCATCAGGTTGGTGAGAAAGTACTGCCCGGCTTGTCTTCCCAGGTAGAAGTTGATCTCATTGCGGATGTTGTGCATGCAGGCCCGGTTGTCACAGAAGACGTAAAGTTGACTCCCGCCAGCGTGAAGGGCATTCCGCCACTTGGCCTGGCGCTGCTCACGGTTCTTGTTAGCTTCAACCTCAACCTCAATATAGAAGGTCTGCCCATTTTGATCTACCGCCAGTAAATCCGGCTTGAACAGGCCACCTTCCGGCAGGTGGATATCAGATGGGAAGGCGTTGACCTGGTAACCAGCTGCTCTCAGCACATCAGCAGCCTGTAGATTGAGAAGCGTGTGTTCCGGCGAGACATGACGCTCCAGCAAGGCATCGTATTCATTGGGAACAGGACTCGCGCCGGTCAGCAGCCAGTAAGCCAGCCTGCCGTTATCCGCCAGGCGCATCAGGTCGGGAGCCCGGCCACCCGACTTCGCACCTCTGTTATCCCAGGGGCGGAAGACCTCAATGAGATCCAGAGTTTCCAACCGTTTGAACAAGAGCCGTAGACTGCCACCCGGTTGATGGATCCCCAACCGCTCCGCAGCCTGCTGTATGATGAGGGGCCGGCGCGAAAGGCCGGTCTCTCCCAGCAGGCGTAGGATGGAGGAGTCGCGCTCGAAGGTCTCAGAATTCCGCCAGGTGCCCATCCAATCTGGTTCAGGCATACCTTCTTTCCGGGGCAATTCGGTAGAAGGATATCCCTTCGGTTCAGGAGTTTGCACCTGGGCAGCAACCACTTGCCGGAGGGCATTCAGTTGGGTGATTGCTCCATCCCGTTCTTCTTGCAGTATATGGTTCTCCACAACCAGACGCTGGTGCTCTGTTTGTAACCTCTTGTTATCATTTTGAGCCGCCAGAAGCTGGTTCTTCAACGCCTGTACATCTTCAAGATTACTGACTTTATTTTCCTTCTGTTTTCGCAAATAAACATTGAGTTGCTCGTGGAAGAGCTGGCTCAGGTCTTCAACTTTCAGGCTGTCCAACGGGAGGCCGCTCTGTAAACGGCGTTCAACCTCTCCTGGCGCGATGGTCTCCAAAGAGGAAACCAACTCGCGCTGCGCCTGACGGTACTGGATTTGGGCTTGTTGAAGCAGCTCCCCTTGGATTCCAAGGAGCTGTCGGAGCTGACTGATAGTTATATCTTCACCTGTCATCGGCTATCCTCAGTATTTTTATTTTATATGAAATGGGAATGGAAGGCGATGGACAATTGTCCCGCACCAGGCGGGGCATTTGTCCCATTATTTCCCCCTTTATAGTAATATTGTGAAGGAGGAAAAATGAAAAAGCTTGAACGTATAACCCTTAATCCAAATGTAATGGGAGGTAAGCCAACGATTTGGGGGATGCGGGTAACGGTGGGGATGATCCTTGGTCTCATCGCTGCGGGTCACAGCCAGGAGGAGATTTTGCAGGCCTATCCCTATCTTGAAAAAGAAGATATCCGTGAGGCATTGACTTATGCTGCCTGGCGTGTGGAAGAGATCGAACTGCCAATCGACCATTTTGCGTGACTTTGTGCCAAGAACAAGCGGTTTTCTATTATTACAGTGCCCTTGAGCCTTCCTGGTGGTCAAAAGGACGCCCTATCCCCAAAATAGTATTTTATTAGGACACCCCTATAGGACGTCATTGTAGGACGTCCTATCTTGAGCCATAGGACGCCTTACTGTAAACCATTTTCATCAGTTTAAGTGACTTTAGAGTTGTATTTGTGCTCGATATCCCCATCGAATTTCTACTAATTGGAAGCTGTCTTGTAAACCGTAGACCGAGCATATGTGTGGCTACTGACGGCAACTACACCGCTTCATGGCACGATTTGCAACCGTAGCAATTGAACCGTAGCAATTGCACCGCCTCACTCCTGGGCCACAAAAAGCGAAGTATAATACGGCGTAGAACAAGTGTGCCAATTCTAGTAGCCAAGAATTATCATTTTCCATATCCCATTTAGATTTCAAAAGGATAGGGGCGTCATGGGCAAACGCAGGGCTTCAGGTGAAGGAACCATTTTCTTTTCGGAAAAGGAGAATCTGTGGGTCGCAGATGTATCTTTGCCAGACGGAAAAAGGAAACGCAAACGCTCCAAGAGCCAGAAAGTGGTCAAGGGATGGTTGCTGACCCAAAGGGATGCTATCCGGGATGGGACGGTCATTGAAAAGGATCAAATCCGCGTGGGTGAATTCATCGATCGCTACATGACTGATGTCGCCGAGCACACCTTGCGCCCCAAAACACTTGAAGCCTACAACTACCTCATCCGCATGCACATCAAACCAGAAATCGGTGATATCCGGTTGACCCAGCTCCGCCCGGAGAATTTACAATCTCTTTACTCCAAGAAACTCAATTCAGGGCTGTCACACCGGACGGTCCAATTCATTCATTCCGTCATTCACAAAGCATTGGAACATGCAGGCAGATGGGGATTGGTAGTTCGAAATGTTGCCGATTTGGTCGATCCGCCTTCGGTCAAACGGAAGGCACGTCCAACCTTTACGGTGGAAGAGCTGAACAAATTTCTAGACAGCGTCAAAGGGCATCGCTGGGAGCCAATCTACCTGCTGGCTGCTGGAACGGGATTGCGGGAAGGTGAGCTGCTAGGTTTGCGCTGGCAGGATGTCTCTCTGGAGACTGGGATTATCCAAATCCAGCAGGCAGTCCAATACCTGGTTGGAAAAGGCCTTGTGTTCACTGAACCGAAAAGTGAGACTTCTCGCCGGCCGGTGGTCCTGCCTAATTTTGCAATTGAAGCGCTCAAGCAGCAAAGAGAATACCAGGGTCATTCAAAGCAATCAGCAAATGGCCAGTGGCAGGAGACCGGCCTGGTGTTTACCACCAGTAATGGCACGCCAATCTCACCACGAAACCTGATCCGACACTTCAAGAATTGTCTCGAAAAATCAGGCCTCCCTGATATCCGCTTCCACGATTTCAGCCGGCATACCCATGCTTCACTTCTGCTTGCTGCAGGGGTCCACCCCAAAATCGTCCAGGAAAGACTGGGGCATTCACAAATCAGCCTGACCATGGACACCTATTCGCATACCATTCCATCCATGCAAACCGAAGCAGCTTCGAAGATTGGAACCTTGCTAAAACGCTAATTCACAGCTAAAATATAAACCGCTTGGCGACTATATGAGCCACTGAATCATTAACAAGTAAAGTAATAGCTAAACCAGTCGTCTAACCGCAGTAGCTACCGTAGCAGTTACCGTAGCAATTACGTTGGAATCATCATAGAGAGAGGAAATAATAGAGAATATAGACCCCCATATATGGGGGTGAGATGTGAAAATAAGCCTAAATAGACACATATGACACAGTAAAAACCGAGGTCCACTAGCTCAATTGGTAGAGCAACTGACTCTTAATCAGTGGGTTCGGGGTTCGAGTCCCCGGTGGATCACTATATATGGGGGTGGATGACCTGATTGACCCCCACAGGTGCCGGTTGAAGCCCACTCAGTCGAGTGGGTTTTTATTTCGGGTGCAACCCGGGTGCAACCGGATTTATCACTTTGATCTCCGGTCACAATTCCTTTTCCCCACGATTACTTTCCGCAATAGTTTCAGAATCCCTAACCCGTTTTTGCAGATCAATTTTGACTGGCGTTAGCGCATCATCCATAATTCTAGCCGCTTCGCTCTGCATCCCTGGAATGAGATGTCCGTAGATGTCCAGGGTAATCGATGGCTTTGAGTGACCCAGGATTTTGCTGACAGTAAACACCGGGATATTATGTTTGAGCATGATCGAAGCTGCGGTATGGCGTAAATCGTGGAAGCGAAGCGCCGGCAGACCTGCTTTATCCAGGAGTTCCTTATAATCTCGCAGCAGGTTTCGCAAGTCCAGGGGTGTTCCAATGGATGACGGAAAAATGAGATCTTTTTCCTTCCATCTGGTTCCAGCCAACGCTTTTTCGACCGCTTGATTTGCCAGATGCTCCCGCATGACCTGAAGGGTGGTTTCCCCCAATTGAATAGTACGCCGGCCGGATTTCGTCTTGGGTTCACAAAAATTGAATCCCTTCCCTTCGAGCCGTTGTACTTGTCGTTTTATGTGTAATAATCCCGACGTCCAATTCAGATCAACCCACTTTAAACCCAGTAACTCAGCCTGGCGCATCCCGGTCTTGACTGCCAGATGATAGAGCGCCTTGTTACGGTTATCCTGTACAGCAACCAGGAATTGGGATACCTGGGTTTCGTCCAGTACCTGCATCTCTTCAGTGACCAGCCGGGGTGGGGTTGCTCCATCTGCCGGGTTGAATCCGATCAGTCCCATCTTGACCGCTTTAACCAATGCCACATGCAACACCGAATGGATGTAGCGAACGGTCCTAACGCCGGTACCGGCTTTCAATTGAGCCTGGTATAAATTATCTATGGCTAAAGCCCGTAGATCCTTTAACTTGATCGGTCCCAATCCTGGCATTAAATAGTTTTGGGTAATTTCCTCATATTGATGGGCGGTTTTGGGCCGCAACGATGTCTTAACCGTCGCAATCCATCCTGTAAGGAATTCACCCAACGTCGTCTGGGTTCCCCGATAGGTCAAACCCTGATCGATCTGATCTAGTGTCTTACGCAGCCACAGCTGGCACTCACTTTTGGTGTTGGCAGTAAAACTAAGCCGTTTACCGCCTAGAGAAACCTGGACTCGCCAGGTCCCATTGGAGCGCTTCGTGATCGAGCCTTCGTTATTGCCTCTTTTCGCCATTTCCCTTACTCCTTTCTTGAGTTTGGGAAAAGCGATCCTGCAAGCCCTATTAAATTGGTAAGGTTCAACTCTGCAAGATCAATTTTACTCCCAAGTCGGCTTTGGACAATAATGAACTGGTGCAACATTCTACCCTTACCATTTCTCAGCAGGAGTGACGTTATCCTCGATAAATTTCTGCAAATCAGCAGGTCGCACCCGGCAGGCACCACGAATATGCACCGTGCCAATCCGACGTTGCTGCATTAACTGATAAGCCAACGCCCGGCTGATGTTCAGAATTTTGGCAACTTCGGTTGCCTTCAACAACCTTGTTTCATTGAACAGGGATAATTCATTTGCTTCCATTTTCAACCGTCCTTTTCTCTATAGAGTGAATTGAGGGTTTGTGGGAAAACAAAACAAAGCCGAGGGTAAGACCTGCTCGACTTTGTTCCTGGTTCAGAACTTTTAGATTAAAAAGACTGAAGATATACTTTTAAAGAAATTTATAAACTGTCAGCCATAAAATTATTTCCATGAGGTTGTTTAATGAACGAAGGTACTGACCATTTTCGCAATCAAATATTGGATTATTACGCTGAGGGCGGTGAAGAAACTCGCCTGAAGAGCGGGATCGGCCTGATTGAGTATGACCGGACGAAAGAGATCTTGCTCCGCTATTTGCCTCCTGCTCCCGCGGTGATTTACGATATTGGCGGAGCCACCGGTATCTACTCGCTGTGGCTGGCATAGCTGGGATATAAAGTCCATCTGCTTGAGCTATCTCCGGCAAATGTCGATCGGGCTCGCGAACTTTCAGCCCAACAGCCTCATCACCCTCTGGCTACTACCGAGGTAGCCGATGCGCGCTCTATCCCCAGGCTGGACCAATCGGCGGATGCGGTACTGGTGATGGGACCGCTGTATCATCTTTCGGAACGAGCAGATCGGGGCAAGGCGCTGCATGAAGCCTGGCGAGTGCTCAAACCTGGCGGCTTGCTGGCTGCCGCGGCGATCTCCCGGTTCGGATCCTTGCTATGGGGTTTGAGCACTTATGGCGCATCGAACCGCATGATGGAGGACCCCGATTATATTGCCATGTTCATGCGTGAGTTGGCAGATGGTCAGCATTTCCGCCCTGAAAGCCTGCCGTTCTTTACGCGTGCTTTCTTCCACCTTCCGGATGAGCTGATTTCTGAAGTGCTAGATGCCGGCTTTGTGGACGCTGATATTCTGGCCGTCGAGGGGCCGGGGTGGATTACCCCAAATATCGATGCCTTGTGGGCAGAAGAAAGCAGCCGTGAAGCGATCCTGAACGCCGTACGGGCCGTGGAACACGAGCCTTCTTTGAAAGGGGTCAGCCCGCACTTTTTGGCTGTAGCTCGAAAAGGGATGGGTTAATCATGTACAAAAGGAGTCAACAATCCCATCACCGGCCTACCGCAGGCATCCTTCAAGGGTAAGGCTCTCATCCCGATCGGACTACCTGCCAACCAGTTCCTGAGATCCTCAGCCTGGATTCCTACCGACTGCAGCACCGTCTCAGCAGCCATTCTTAGAAGCCTGGCGTATCTCGGCACGTCGATCTGGCGGCTGTCGATCTCACCCGGCAGATCCCATGGAATGACCCCCGGCTTTCCCAGCGAGAACACAAACTGTACGTACTGCCCGGGATCCACCTGCTTGCCCGCTTGCTCCAATTGGATGGCTGCCCTGGCTGCCGGCGATGGGGTGACATACTGCCCGGTCGGCCGGGTGATACGCTGCCTGACAATGAGCTGCTCCACCGGCACCACCCCTTCCCGCAAGTCTCTCAACCGTTGGCGCAGCAGGCGGATGATCTCAGGCATGACGGCTTTGAATTCATCTGCCTTCTTTACGCTCGCTAACAGACCAACGATCTCCATCTGGGTTTGACCAACGAAACCGCAGGTGTCATGCCTTCTGACTTCGATCCCCCGCACCTTGATCTCGCCACTCTGGAAGACGCCGAAATAGCGGTTCGAGACGGTCACCCTGGGGTTAATCCTCGATTGCAGGAAGGTGACCCATTTGAAAACGCCATCCAGGGAGATCGGTAGACCGGTGACTTCCACGATCTTATCCAGCAAGGGCTGGAAATCCTTGACTTCGGATGCCCCTGATTTCTGCACCCACAGGCAATCGATGTACATGTGCAGGACGTCAAACCCCATGCCTTCAGCCACCTCCTTAGCCTGCAAGATCACATCCCTCGCATAGGCGGTGATCGCCTGGTGGGCTTCAATGCGTCCAAACTTGGCATTGCGGTAACCGGCATAGCCAAACGAGACCACCAGCAGCCACTTGAGGGCTGACGACCTGGCTTTATAGGGGTCATAACGGCAGTCTCTGGCATCCATCCCTAGCAGCGTGCGTTTGATGGTGATGCGTTTGTCCAGGAGGGGCGAGATCGTCGCAGGCAGGATCCCCAGGCGGTCCTGGCTCAGGCGCAGGTTGATCCCCGGCACTTCGATGGCATTTTCGTTTTCCTCCAGGGTGTCCGGGGAGATGTTGAACTTGCGGATGATGGCCGGGTACATGCCGACGAAGTCGATTTCGGCCACGTTCTCAAATACCCCCGGCAAGGGGGCGGCTACCAGTCCGCCTTTATCTGCTTCGATAAGGTCCTGGGCAGTCTTGAAGCGCTCTACCTGCTGTTTATGGTAGGGAATCAAGATTTTAGATCGCAGGGCGGTGATCATCTGCATGGCGGTGATCCCCGCCCCAGGTGAGTTGCGAGCTGCCACCTGGATGGGCAGACCGCTGACCCGGGAGAGTTCGAAGATCCCGGGCAAGCCGCAGTCCGAATAGAGCAGGGCGTTCTTGCGGTCGATGTGGAGCCGGCCGTGCAGGTGGACCTGCAAGCCCCGGTAGACGATCTGGCCGTAGGACTGGTAGGAGCGGGCTTTCTTGAGCTGCGCCGGCCGGTCGGGGTCCCGATTGAGGGGAAGGAGATCATGCCGATCCTTTGCCATTTCCAGAAGGAGCGGCAGCAGCCAGGTATCGCCCCAATCGGTGAGAATCAAATCCGGGTCGAAACTACGTAAGATGGATGCCAACCCGGCCAGGAAGGCTCGCTCCGGCTGGAGGGGCAGCAAGCGGGTAAAGCGGTCGAAGCTGGCGATAAGGTTGGTGGGATGAGCGTGGAAGGGGTCACAGTCGGGAGCCAGAGATAATATCCTGAGCGAAGATGTTTTAGGATCCAGGTCCCAGCGAGATTCCATCGATTGGATCGATCTTACCCAGCCCTCCTTGTCATACTGCGCTTTACAGCGGGTCAGTGGGAAGACGTCAAAGCCGGCAGCGTATTGGGGTAGGAGCGGCAGATCGGCGTTGTAGAAATCTAAGTCAGGGAATTTCTCGGCGGCGATGCGGAAGATGCGCGGCTGCTGGATGGCCTTTTCCACCCGCACCTCCAGGACGGGGATGGGGTGAGGCAAAAACAGGTCGCGCCTTTCGACCAACTCGAGCCAGATATCCGCATAACGCTCTTCCAGGAAGGTCCACAAGGCGCGCAGGCGTTTTTCAGGACCAGCGACATAGAAGGGGATCGGGAATTGCTGGCGAAGGTGCAGCCGAGTGCCATTTTCCCCAACCAGCCATAGGGACAATCCTCCTGACACCGGGTCGGGATAAACATCCAGTAGAAAGCCTTCGGCTTCATTCACCTTTTCCCAACAGGCTGTCCAGCCGGCAGTTCAGGATGGAAACCTCCTCCCGCAGCCGCTGGACCTCGGTATGCTCCTCCACCAGCATGGCCAGTAGGACCGTCTCAAAGGGGAGAGCATTGCTGGCCATGGTGATGGCTGCCACCTGCTTACGGGCGTTGGAGAACAGGTCGTCGAAGGCCTGCTGTTGGGGTTTGCGCAATGCTCGGCGAAAGTCTTTCAGCGCCTGCTCTTCGGTGAGGATGATCTGGCTGGCAGTAGCTAATGTACGGCCCATACTAAAACATCCTTTCTGACGGAAGCGGGAGCGATCTGTCTTTGAGCAGCAGGACGATCCCCGCAGCATTCTCGAGGGTGGCGAACCAGGCCTGCCCGTCCACTTGATTTTCATCCGGGATATGGCTGTTGACATACACCGGGGCCGTTTTATTCAAACAGCGGAGCGCATCCAGGCAGCGGCGAAATAGAATACCCCGCTCAGCTAAGTCGATGCCATCATCTTTAAAGGTGGAGAGAAAGTTCAAGACAATCTTGGGAGAGCCATCTGCCGGTGTCCGTTCCAGTAATGCCACCATCTGCTGGCAGGTGAACGCCCGGGCAACCCAGATGTTGCTCAAGGCCGACCGGTGATCGAGGTTCTTCTGACGGATAATATGGGCGATGGCATAGGAATTGAAGCAGTTGCCACCATCAATGACGATGACCTTGCCTGTCAAAGCAAGACCAGCGATCAGTTCCTCCATCATCCCGAGGCTCGCACCTGGGGAGGTGGAAATCAATAAGAGTTGGGGGCAAGGATGAACAATCGATGTCAACATACCTCAACGATACCCAGGAAAGAAGGAAAATGGTATCCCCTCCTGAGGTGTCTGGTGAGATGATTTTTAGGTTAACCCCGATAAGTGATATTCAAAGGGTCTGATTAACCCATTAGGGGAAACGCATCCTTCCATCCAATTTCTTCATCAGCAAGTAAGCGGAGAAGCTTGAAAACCAATTTCTGGTATTCGGGTAGAAGTTGCTTGCAGTAATACCAAAATTCTTCGAAATCCGGGTCCACCTGCGGAACCGGTAGTATCAGTCCGGCAGCCCGAAATACCTCAGTTGGGTCAACCTCCAATGCATTCGCAATAGCCACACAGGCTTTCCACTTGGGAACTTTGCCTTGCCGCGCTCTCATGAATACGGTATTGGAAATTTTCGCTTTTTTGGCTAATTGGTAGACGGTCAGATGGGATTCATTTAACCTAACTTCCAGCCACTCAATAAATGTATTCGGGATTTGTTCTGCCATTTTGTCACCTTTTATTACCAATAATAAAATGAAAGCTTGTCCCTGGTAGAACGATTGATGTTGCTGTAGAGACGAATATTTTTGCTAACCAGTGATTGCTTTAGGTCCTAAAATCTGAGATAATTTGTAAACTATGATGGCAAAGAAGGATGTTATTCCCGCAAAATACCAGGTGTGGATCGATACTCGCCGGCGATATCACCTGACCGACGCTCAGGTTCAAATGGCCAGGGAGTTGGGCTTGAATCCCCACAAGTTTGGTAAGCTCGCTAATGAGAAGCAGGAGCCCTGGAAGAGACCCTTACCCGAGTTCATTGAAGAAATCTATTTCAAGCGCTTCCACAAGCATCAGCCGGATAGCGTTCTAAGTATCGAGGAAATGGTCGAAAAGCAACGAGAAAAGAAAGCAGAACGAAAAGAACGTAAAGAGCAATCACCAACGGAGCCAGAAGAGAAAGATATTTCATGAATAAACAAGTCTATGGAGAACATATTACAAAGCACTGATCTCCAGCTTTGCATCTTTAGCATGAAAACATTAAATCACCTCAACCAATACCTCGAAGAACGGATACACCTTCTCAATACCATCTCTGGATTGTTGGAGAAAGATCCGCGCGGTCAAAGCTGCCTGGCTGGCTGGTTCAATCGGAAGAAGCGAAGCCGATGAATTGAGCGATGTCGATCTTTGGGTGATTATGGATGACGATCAAATCGCTGACATTATTGCTAATCCTCGCCAGTACACCTCACAGATTGGGAAACCGGTTCTCTTCTTGAATGCACCTCAAAATGCACCAGAAGGCGGTGCTTACCTGATGACCTGTTATGATGCCCCTACTGCACCCCACATTGTCGATTGGTATTAGCGGCCAGAATCACAAGCCTATATACCCGGTAATGTGAAGTTGTTATTCGATCGAACTGGTTTACCCCACAAGAACGAAGCCATTCTTTATTCAAACTGACCAGTGGATAAGGGACTCGTTGAGCATCCCATCCATTTCATCAGTTTTTCCTGGATGATGCTCATGATCACTGCCAAGAAAGCCTATCGTTCACCATGGGCAGAAAAAATGGAACTGTTACCTCTTCCTATCGATTCTATTGTAAAAACACAGCAATTTCTCGGTCTAGAAGATGAGCTTCAACCAATTGATATTCCACCTCAAAAACCGGGTAAGAAAATGCAATTACTTTACAAATTAGCTGATCAGATGAGCGAAATGATGGATATACTACATGATAGAGGCGAGGAAATCCCCAATTTGATTAAGCCTGGTGCTTACCGTTATTTGCATTTGGTTGAATCCATAATCAACGAGAAGAACCAATAACTTTATCAGAGTAAACCCTTTTATTTTGATTCCTCTCAAATTATTTCTTTTTTCATAGATAAATGAGACTATCTGGTCCCCGGTAAGCAAGAACGTGTGATCAGTTTTCTGATAAAATTTTTATATCGTCATATTGTTTGTTTGCTTCAACATTAATCATCATAATGATTTACAATGCTCGAACGACTTTCAGAACGACAATTGATTGTTCTTTGTCGGAGAATCCTGTGGAAAATAATATCATTGATGTAAGGAATGTGACAAAAGCATTGGGAGGACGCACTGTCCTATCAGATATCAACTTTCGGGTCTCAAATGGATCAATATATGGGATCTTAGGGCCAAATGGTTCTGGGAAGACCACTTTATTACGTATCTTGTTAGGTTTGATCACACCTGATAAAGGGGAAGTCACGGTATTGGGGCAGAATCCGTTAAGACTGACCAGGGAGGTCAAAAATGAGATTAGTTTCATTTTAGAGGATCACGGTTTGAATGAAAGACTTACGGCTTACCAAAACATCGATTTCTTCGCTCAGGTGTATGGGTTAGCGAAAGAAAAGCGCAGAGCTCGAATCCTTGAATTGCTCGATAAAGTGGACTTGTCTTCATACGTAAAGAAACCCGTAGGGACTTTTTCCAAAGGTATGAAACAACGGCTATCGCTCGCCCGGGCTTTGATCCACGAGCCAAGAATTTTGTTCCTGGACGAGCCAACCGCTAACCTTGACCCGGAGGGAACGTTATATATAAGGAATCTGATCCTCAGATTATCAAGGGACGAGGGAATTACGATTTACATCAATTCACATGACCTGGATGAGGTCGAACGGATTTGCACGCAGATCGTGATTATGAAACGGGGCAGTATTATGGTCCAAGGGGCGATGGCTGATTTATTGAAGCCGGATAATCAGACAACTCTCGAAGTCAAGTTGGAAGAAAGCAAAACACATCAAGATTTAGCTAATCTTTTGAGTACTTTATCCTTTGTCACTCATTTTACGATAGAAAAAGATGTTGCTATTATTGAGTTAGTCGACGATTCTTCACGATCGACCCTTTTTAATACACTTGCTCAAAATGCCATCCCCATCAAAGAGATCACCCAAATTAAAAACAGCTTAGAGGACCTATATATTTCAATTGTAAAGGATGAGGAACATTATGAGGTTAAATGACATTGTCGCAGTAGCCAAAAGAGAATTGCTCGTCATCCCAAATTACAGATTTTCTTTCCTTTTGATTTATCTCGTATCATTTTATGTCGGCACGTATTTAATAATGCCGTACATAAATTTAATATCTAATCCACAAATCAAAATTGATACATACCTGGCTTTCTTTTTCTTGGCAACAGAAATGGCATTCAGTTGGACTTTGTCAACCATACAAATCTTAGATTATATGCGCCAAAGATGTATGGAGACGATGTTAGCATCGCCCTTATCATTATCTTCGATCTTATTGGGAAAATCTCTGGCAATTTTTATCCTGAGTTACGTCCCTTCTTTCCTATGTGCCATTTTTGTCTATTTGCAAATCAATGCGCCATTAGGATTAGTAAATCTGGTTTTTCCTTCAAGTATCGGCTGGGTAATCTTCTTCATCTCACCCGTTCTGCTTTTTGGGTTAATATTTTTAAACACATTGCTATTAATGTATTTGAATCATTCTATGGGTGGCCTAATAGTCAACTTTGGTATTTATTTACTCATTTTTCGTACAGGTATCCATTTTTATTCCGACATAAGTCTCACCATTTTGGCTAGCTATATTTTGGGTTTATTAGGCGTTTTTATATTATCCTATATCGGGGTAAAGTTCTTGAAAAAAGAAAGAATTGTATTGGCTCTTTAGATCCTTTTATATCGATTTTTCAATTGTTCCTCACGTTAATAGTAAAAATATTGATTGTATACTCCTACTCATTCTTTGTATTCCATTTTTCGCCAATGATTTATTAGTGGTTTTTGAGCAGATTGTCTGAAATAAATGGATTTGTGACCCATATCCAAATTTCAGGGGCTGTCCGAAAAGTCGGGCAGCCCCAAGACTAATAAATCAAGTTTTTCGCCTCGTTTACTCCTCTCTCCATATCGTTAATTGGCCCTGTCGCGCATGTAGGCTCTTCTTCCCAAACTTACCTCCCAGCTTCATCATCTTCCCTGCATGCTGCCTGAGCCATTCCTCCCAGGTTTGCTGCACCGGCAACACCGGCACCATCAGCGGGCTGATCTCGGTCGGGCATCCCATGGGCGAGTTCGACACCTGCATCTCATCGGCAAACAGCGTCTGCAGGTCGGACAGCTTGCTGTCGCTGAGCACTTCCCTGGCAAGCTCGGTCAGAAAATCCCCCTCTTCCTGAGGGACGATTGCTCCCCCCACCTCGTCGCCGTACAAAAGCTGGGCTGCTCGCATCTTCCTTCCCATCAGCGAGAGAGCCTTGGCTTCCATGGTCGAAGAGTAGATCGTGAAGATGGCCTTAACCGGCTTTTTCTGACCCAGGCGGAAAACTCGCTTCAAACTTTGCCAAAGCGAGTACAGGCTGTAGTTGATCTCGTAGTAGACGATGGTACAAAAATCCACCAGATCCAGGCCGGTCTCAACCAGAAGCGGGTTGCAGATCAAGGCATCAATGCTATTCACTCTCCTTTCTATCCAGTCTTCCCGCTTACGCGGGTCGACATTTCCACCCAAGATAGCCACCCTCAGCCCAACTGATTCCAGTGGCATCTGCACCCGGTCCTGGATATCCCTGGTCCCGGTCTGCCTCACGTTTCTTCAAAGGCATGACCGGCTGGGTAAGCCCGGCCAGGCTGCGGTTGGGGTGGATCAGATCGAGCAAGTCGCCCGTCACGCCGGACGCCGGCCTGGAGGTTGGCTTTGACCACCTCCTCCGGCTTCCCCTGTGCCTGCCTGTCCTGACGGGCAGTCCAGGGCGGCCCAGGGCAGGCATTCCGTCCGTTTGAAGATGATCGGCTTGCCGTTTGCCCACAAGAAGGTGCCGGAAGCAGTTGGTACACCGGCTCTTCTTGCGGCTGGATCAATTCCAGGTCGCCCGTTCTCAGGTCTTGTAGGGAAGTCCCTTCCCGGTCTGTAGACGTCTGGAAGCTCTTACGCCGGTCGGGAAGCATGCCTTCGGCAGACCAGGATGACGACCTGGTTAATCTTCTCGAACAGTCCATCCGGGAAGCGGTAGATCGCCAGAGCTTCGTAGTGGCCGGCCAGGTAGCGGGCCATCTCGACCAGTCCCAGGATCTTCTGCGGGACGATGTAGGTCAGCAGCCCGCTGCTTAACAGCGTAGGTGTAGTGGACCTGAGGAACTCCCATTCCAGGCGCTACCCCTGGTCAAAACAATCAAAGTCACATGGGGGTTGAGAAAAAGCCACGAGACCCTCTCGTCCGAGACGACGCAGGCCTGTCAGAGAGCCTGGTAGACCTTAGCCATCACCTGGCCAGCCTTCCTGGCCAATTCTGGAAACTCATGCGAAAGACGGCTAGCCTGGAGTGGAATGCCTACCAAAGAAGGAAATATCAAATCTTGATCTTGCCATTTATCCTTTTCCATCTTCCTAAGTCCATCATTCAAGAAGTTTGGTGCGTGTAACATCCAATGGATGGTCAATTGCTGCTGATACACGTTTTATAAAGTGATTAGTATGAGGCAGTTCCGCGTGAAATCTCGAACGCAGCTTCATCCCTCCAACATGAGTGGATAAAGAACAACTGTGGGTTGCGAGTAGCATGGAATGCATCAATGCTCACGCATCCTGCCTCTGCTCGCGCTAATGGAATCTCCTCTCGAAGAGCTGCAATTACTTCTTGCTCACGTCCGTTTTGAGCGTGAAAGCGGGCAAAAATGTAAAGGTAGTTATTTCCCATTGTCTATCTCCTTATTGAGTGGAAGAAGTGCTAGATTAATCGAAGATTCAATGATTCAAATAACTAATAACTGCATATGTCTGGCAATAGGTAGAGTATTCGAAGTATAGTTTTACTATTACAAAAAGACCATACCAAACGGTATCGTAGACAGGCCCTCAACGGGAGCAAAACAGCCTGGCAGTTGGAATTTTACTACTCGCGGGAATGTTAGATCTCAAATCGGCTTCTCGAATTGTCGCTTGGATCACCAGGCGAGAGACGAATGCGGCGTGGCTAACCCTGCCTACGCCAGCCTGCCTTGGACGGCAGTCCAGGGTACCGGGGGTACAGGTATGGGCATGCACAGGGTGGCCGGTGTGCTCCGTCATAACCTGCCAGGATTGCTCGTAGCGGTCGGTGGGGATTAGTGATACATTCCCTGCCCCATCCCAGGTCATGGTCACAGGCTTGCCGGAGGCCAGGGTCACCCGCAGGGACTCCAGGCTGGTCTTGTAGCCCACCAGCCCGGTGTAGACCAGGGTATGATCACGGTCATTGGCGTAGCCGGTGACGTGGGCCAGGGCCTGCCCGTTGCGCAGCGCCGGCACTCCTTCCGGGTAAAGGTGCTCGCCAGGATGGGTCTGGCCCTCTTCTTTGGGGGTGATCTTCCAGACCACTACTCCGGCATTAGCGCGAGCCAGTTCCTCGTTGACCTCTCGCAGCACCTCGTGTAATCCCTTCCAGGGCTGGACGCCGGTGAAGGTGATTCCGGTCTCCCCTCTCTGGATATGGATCCGCTTTGCTTGAACATCGAGCTCTGCTTCGGCCAGGGTCAGCGTGCGGTAGCCGGCCACGCCCTTGGTGCGCCCGAAGGGGCGGGACCGGTGGGGGCTTCTTGCCCGGTTTGGCGATAAACAGGTATGCCCCGAGCTGCGAGTCGTACTTCAGGTAGCCAGCCTTCCCGACCGTGTAGTCGTAGGGGTAGTCCGCCCGGGATAGACCCGAGCCGAGGTCATCTCGGGTGAGCAGACCGGTGCCGTCCATGTAGACGGCGATGACGATCTTGCCTTCCTTTTGCCTGGCGATGATCCGGCTCACCTTCTCGCGCAGGTACTTGTCTTCATACGGTTGAATGTGTTCCTCCTTTGGTATGCTTGAGAATAACCAACCAACGTTGAAAAAAAAAAGGTCAATATCCCAACCAACGTTTACGCTAACTGCACTTGAAAATGCAGAATAAAACCGCATTGGCTTAACGATTTCTATTCAATACATTCTTTGTTCAAAAAAGCCTGGTAGTTTCCTGTAAAATATTGAACATAGAAAACCAATCCAAAAATAGACTGTCCTTCGACGCAGTATTTTTCTCGATTTAACGGTTAATTAAATAGATCAACAACCATAGTCCAATTCAAGAAGGATTCCCTTGCCTAACCCTCTGGATGCTGAACGGGAAAGCGCTTTGCTGCGAACTGCCCAAAAGGACCTGTCGGCCTTTCAGGAGATCTACAGCTACTATCTTCCCAGGGTCTATGCCTACGTCAGTTACCGGATCGGCAGTGTACAGGACAGCGAAGACCTGACGGCGGGCATTTTCCTGAAAGCCATCGAGCGTCTGAAAGCGTTCCACTGGCAAGGGGAAGGTTCTTTCCGGGCCTGGCTCTTCCGCATCGCCCATGATAGGATGATCGACTTTTTCCGCTCCAGGCTTCATGAGCCGCAATCTGTACCGGTCGAATCGCTGCCCGAGCTGGTCAATTCAACGCTTTTACCCACGGACCACCTGCTGCAAAAAGAGAAATACGCTTATCTCCGCCAGTTGATCGCTTTTCTTCCTGAACGACAGCAGGAGGTTATTACCCTGAAGTTTTTTGGTGGACTGCGGAATATTGAAATTGCCCAGGTGCTGGAGTTGGACGAGCGCACAATTGCTGCCCACTTGTGCCGCGGGCTGGATAAACTGCACCAGCATTATCTTGAGACTTTTTTTCACCAGGAAGGTAAGGTGAGCCATGACTGAACCCGAACCATTGACCGAACGCGATCAACAGTTGATTGAAAATATTGATGCATTGCTGGAAAACCCTACCCAACCGCGGCTGGAATCCAAATCGATCCTCGGGTTTAGCGCTCATCTGGCCAGTACCGTCCCCCAGGTGGATCCGGCTTTCGAAAAACGCTTGTGGGAAGAGATCCAGACCAGGCATGCAGAGAGCGTCAAGGACCAACCGGCCCGGTTCAACGAAATGAGGACAGGCCATTTCCCGGCCTGGAGCCGGCGGAAGCGCGAACTCACCTGTGATTGCGAACAAACCAATCCCTGCAGGCGTCATGAAACAAGGACGGGCAGGCTCTCACCGGCGCATCTTCATCCCCATCGCCCTGGTTGCCCTGGCCCTGGGATTATCCCTGGCGTTCATTCCCCCGGTCAGAGCTTTTGCAAACCAATTTCTTCAAGAGATTATTCTGGGTAAATATTCATCGGTGGCCCAGGTCAATCCGGAGCAAACCCGGACGGCAGAGAGTATCACCGCCACACTGCCGGCGAATGCGTGGACCATCCAGACCCCCCTGGGCCTGGACGGCGGTCCCTTGCCTGTTGGAGCCGATCCAACGCTGCGCCATTTCGATACGATTAGCGCGGCTCAGGCTGAACTGGGTTATCCCTTACGCATGCCTGGCTACCTGCCGGCCGGGTATAGCCTGAAGGAAGTGATCCTGGCCCCCAAAGCAGCCGAGGAGCGTGCTTACCAGATATTTAGCGGCCCGGGCGAGGACATTGTACTGGTCTCAATTCCGGTTGGGGCCATGCCCTGTCCCACCCCCTTGCCAGGCACGTCAACTCCCGAAGGATTGGTTGTGGCCTGCCAGGCCGTCGATCAAATGGTGACCACCGGCAGCTTAAAGGAAGCCAGCGTCAACGACCAGCCGGCAGCCTGGGTCAATGGGGACCGCCTAGTCTGGGAATACGGAAACATCACATACGAGGTCGGCGGGCCAGGGTTGAGCATGGAAGACGCAGTCAAGATAGCCGGATCAATAAGATAATAAGCCGAAACAACTTTGCAATAGACCGAGATGAAAAAAGCCCTTCCAACTAACTTATTGACAGTGATTGCTCTTGCCTTCTTGTTGAGCGGCAGCGCATTCCTATCCTGTCCGCAGCCCGTCTATGAACTATCTCCCCGGCTATTAGCGCCCATGCAAGGCATCATGAACGGTGAAAGCCCACCTGCCGCTGCCCGAACCCTTGTTCCAACGCCCTTCTTGATAGATATAGACCCTGGCCAGGTCGAGGTCTGTTCGCCAGGTACAACCCTTTGGTTCCTCACTGCTCCTCCGTAGTGTCTGTCGAATAAAAGCCGCTTGATTTTTGGAGATGGTTTTGGCATGCTGGCTTATCCTTAGCCTCAATGGAGAATGAAGAGCTTTAGAGCGCCCACCATTCTCTACGCCCCACTCTCAACTCTCGTCAAAATACTTGTGAGGTAATTATGGATCAACCTTTACCCATGATCTGGACCGACCACCTGACCAAGGTTTATTCCGATGGGGTCGAGGTGCGCGTGCTGGACGATATTTGCCTGAACATCGCCCCTGGCGAATTCGTTGCTGTTACCGGGCCGTCGGGTTCGGGCAAATCGACCCTGCTCAACCTGGTCGGTACATTGGATCGGCCTACGACGGGTGACATCCAGGTGAACAGGGTGGACATCGCCGGACTCAAAGGCGACGCCCTGGCGGATTTCCGCCTGGAGCATATCGGTTTCGTCTTCCAGGCCTATAACCTCATCCCGGCTTTGAACGTCCTGGAAAACGTGATGCTGCCATTGGTCCCTTACCGGCGTAAGCTGGATTTCAAGCTGGAGGAGCAGGCCAGGCAGCTATTGAAAGCGGTGGGACTGGAGCCGCGCGCCCGGCATTTACCTTCACAGTTATCCGGCGGGGAGCAGCAACGCGCTGCCATTGCCAGGGCGTTGATCAACACCTCAAAGATCATCCTGGCCGATGAACCGACCGGCAACCTGGACAGCAAATCCGGGCAAGAAGTCTTCGAGCTGCTGAAGAAAATGAATGTCGAAATGGGTGTGACCATCCTACTGGTGACCCATAACGAGGCTTTGGCTCGAGAGACAGGCAGGATATTGAGATTGCAGGATGGGCGGATCCAATAGTAAGCTGGTGGAGGTGGAATCCAAGTGCTCAGACTAACCTGGAAATTTATTCTGGCAAGAAAAATACGGACTGCGCTGCTGGTGTTGGGGGTGTTGATTGTCAGTGGGGCGTTTGGCCTGCTGCTGGGGGCGGTCGAGACGACCCGGGTAACCGTTAATAGCGACCTGGCGCAGTATTGGCGCTCGACCTATGATATCTTGGTGCGGCCCAAGGGATCGCGCTCGCAGGTCGAGAAAGAATACAACCTGGTGGAAGCGAACTACCTGAGCAATATCTCGGGCGGGATCACGATGCAGCAGTACCAAAAGATCAAGAATATCCCTGGGGTTGAGGTGGCCGCTCCAATTGCTATGCTGGGGTATTCCCATTTATTTGTCTCGATCCCTATGCAGGTAGATTGCCAACCCGGGTTCTACCGGTTGGATGATTCAATTTCCACAAATGATGGGCTCCGTAATTATTCCCTGGCGGGGGTAGAGTATTTCTACTGCGATCCGAAGGATATGAATTTCTACCACCTATTCGATTCTATGAGTTATATCGTGAACATGGATCAGTATAGTCCGGGGTATATACAAAAGAATGTGGCCGGTATCAGCCCAAATGATGTCCCCTGGTTTAAGGGAGATGTATACAGCATCCCAATCCTCTTAGCAGCCATCGACCCGGAACAAGAAAGCAAGCTTGTGGGCTTGGATAAATCCATGGTCCAGGGAGGTTATCTCAATGGCCAGGGAAAAATCACCTCTTGGAACAACCTTACAACGACATCTTTTCCGATTATTTTAAATTCTAAAATCTATTCCACATTTATTTTGCACAGCGAATGGAAACGAATCGACCTGCAATACAGTCAAGATACCCTGAAATCGAGTAAAAAGTGGAAATGGGCAGCAGTTACTGGCCGGTTTGCCGGCGGAAATGATTCGAGATTGGGAGGCCAATGAGCAAGAAGCTTACGATATAGCTTTAAATGAATTGGAAGCACAGAATAACCAGCCTGCATTACAAGGAATCGATTTGTTGCCCGGCAGCATCGAATATTATAGAGTGAGTCCACCGCCAAATTTGAACATCTTGACCTTTGAGCCAATTTCTTATGGAAGACAACCATCTATAGGTAATATTTCCGCATTAGGAGTAAATTTGATTTCTGACCGATCGAAAAATTCGGAAATGGCTTTTAGAAAAAGGGGGACCGGTGGAATAGGCGGTTTTTCCTTTATCTTGCAGGGAATTTACGACATCGAACACCTGATAGACACCTCGGGCCCCTCGGAGGTGCCCATGGAAACCTACTATCCTCCAAGAGCAGTCCTTCGATATGACGATGCAGGAAAACCGGTCAATCCGACGGAAATGTCTCCAACCCTCAGCAATACTGGCTATCTGACCAGTCCACCCTTGGCCTTAACCACTCTTGATGCTGCTCCCTCGATCAACTATACAAATGCCAAAGCTCCCATCAGTGCTATTAGGGTTCGAGTGGGAGGGATCGAGGGCTACACTCCTGAAGCCAAGTCTAAAATCGAGCAGATTGCAGCCGAGATCATCAACCTGACCGGCCTGGATGTGGACGTGGTGGTCGGCTCATCACCTCAAAAAGTGCTGGTGCACATCCCCGGTAAGGACCCCGTGCCGCCCGTGGGTTATGTTGAAGAAGGTTGGATCCAATTAGGCGCCAGCTACAACATCGGCCGCCAGGTGCAACAGATCAACGTGATCCTGTTTGCTGTCATGCTGTTGGTTTCGGGATTGTATATCCTCAACACCTCGACCATGAGCACCCTGGCCCGCCGAGCGCGAGATTGCTATCCATAAGGCGCTGGGCTGGAAGAGCAGCTCGGTTTTCAGACTGGTGATCGGCGAGGGTCTGCTGGTTGGCGCAGCCGCCGGGCTGCTGGGATTGGGACTTGCGATCGGAGTCGCAGGTGCATTTCACCTGGATTTACCCCTTTCCCAGGCGTTATGGATCCCGCCCACCGGCCTGGCGCTGTGCTTGATCGGCAGCTTGCGTCCTGCTTTCCAGGCTGCCCGGGTTTCGCCGGCTCAGATGCTGGCCCGGGGTGAGATCTCTGCTTCGCGCCTGCCATCCGGACGCCTTTCACTGCCCACCTTTGCTCTGCGCCAGGTCTGGCAACGCAGGTCACGTTCGATACTGGGTCTATTGACAATTGCCCTGGTGGCTGCTTTGGTCACAGTCTTCCTGGGAAGCATCCTATTTCTGCACGGCTACCTCTCGGTTACCCTGCTGGGTGAGGCTGTCTTGGCCCACATTGGTTCCATCCAATACCTGGTAGCCGGGATTGCCTGCCTGATCGCCGGTTTCGCCACCGCCGACGTCCTATTGATGAGCGTGATCGAGCGAAGGCGAGAGGTCGGGATCTTGAAAGCGACCGGCTGGCGCGACCGGCTGGTCTTCCAGCTCTTCTTATGGGAAGCGATCGGACTGGCAGCCGCATCCGGACTGACTGGCTGGTTGGTAGGCAGCGTCCTGCTCTTGGTTTTGTTCAAGGTGCCCTTTCTCGCAATCCTGGGGGTGCTCGTCCCCAGCCTGGTTATCCCGATTGCGGTAGCGTTATTGGCTGCTCTGTATCCAGCTTATCAGGCAGCGAAAATTCCTCCCTCCGAGGCGATGCGTTACGAATGATTTCGAGAATCGAGAAACGAGAAATTTAAGCTGATAAAACCTTCTATTCTCATTTCTCGATTCTTGCCAGATACTTTCTGGTTTCCAAAGAAATTTGTTAATAAAGGGTTTATAAAAAGCTTGAAAAGTAATTGAACATACTCACCGCTTGTGCTGCTTTCAAGCGGTGAGTATCGGTTAATATTGTTTGTTCAACCATTGGGTTAATACTCTGACTGCTCTGTAATCTTCATCCATCTGATTCATAATTTCTTCCATAGTTGGCAAAGATTGTGTTTGTTCAATCAGGTCCGGCAGTAGATCATCAAAGCCATCTACTGAGACCACTTCTGGAACAGCCTGAGCCATAGCCCACTGCTCCGCCAGGATCATCTCCGCCTCTGTACATCTGGCTGCGTAAACCTTCCTTTCTTGCAGGTCAACGACAAGGTGATATTCAGCTGGCTCATCAGAAGAGCCCAGGTTGTAAGATTTCAAATAGTGGTAAATCTTCTTGTGATGGACATAAGCCAGGTATCCCGACCAGTTCCCAGTCAAGGTCACGAAACCATCCGAAACCATCACTTCATCGCCGCAGGACAGGCCACCAGTGAGACAGGTATCGAACTTCACGAGCATTTTTATATCCCACCACCTGCTCCAGGACGCACAGCGGGAGGGGGCATGGGGTTAGATTGTTACAAAAAAGATGATCATGGCATCAATTCAAGGATAATTTCTCATCTCCTCGGTGTTATAATTTCCTAACCCATCGTCCCCGACTTCTATCGGTAATTGCATCTACTCAAAAATTCACAATTAATAGAGGTGTTCCCATGAAACGGCGTTTGTTATTGGTATTTAACCTCTTGCTGGCCCTGTTCCTCTCGGCGACCGTCTTCAGCCCTGTTCACAGTGCTACCATGCCTTCCCTTCCACCAGGCTACGAAGCCATCTCTGTCGACGCTGCAGGCAACTTACGCAGTGGTTCAAACCCCTCCATCTCTGCAGATGGTAATTACGTCGCTTTTGAATTGATCGATCCCAACCTGGTGGATGGCGACACGAATAATACCGGCGATATTTTTTTGCGCGACCGTAGGAATGCGACCACCACCCGCATCTCGGTCACCAGCAATGGCGATCAGGCGGATGGGGACTTGTCCATTCCATCTATTTCCGGAGACGGTCGTTACGTGGTTTATGTCTCAAATGCTACTAATCTCGTCTCAGGTGATACCAACAATTTATCTGACGTCTTCTTGTATGACAATCAAACCCGTACGACCATTCGTATCTCTATTGGCCCAGGTGGTACCCAGGCCGATGGCATGTCTTACAATCCGCGGATTTCTGCAGATGGTCATTACGTGGTATTTGCTTCACAGGCGACTACGCTCGTTCCAGACGACACCAATAATGTCGCCGATATCTACCTCTATAATGTCCAGGATCAAACCCTCAGCCGGGTTTCGGTCAACGGCAACGGAGAGCAAGCGAACGGCGCTTCGAACAACCCATCGATTACTGCTGACGACCGCTACATTATCTATTCTTCAGCAGCCACCAACCTGGTACCCGGCGACGCCAACGGCTATGAAGACGTTTTTCGATATGACACCCAGACCGGGGAGGTCACCCTAGTCTCAATCAATGACGCCGGTGAGCAAGCAAATGACGCTTGCATCGATCCGCTCATCTCTGCTAATGGTCGCTTCATCGGCTTCAGCAGCTACGCATCCAACCTAGTGCCTAACGATACTAATAATGGCGAGGATATTTTTGTCTACGACCTGCAAATGCATAAAATCAGTATCTGGGGGCCTGTCTCAGGGGATTACTGGAATGTGACCTTTACCTTCTCCTTCAACGGTTGGGATTTCGCCTACGAAGACCATGAGGCTACTGTCCAAACCTATTATCGAGAAATGCATAGCGGGAGCTCCATCCTCGTCCCCTTCAATAACGATTGGAGCCAGGGTGGCGTTTCGCTTTCCGCGGATGGGCACATCCTGGCCTATACCCAGGACTCTCCCGAGGTGAATGTCTACCCGGCTATCTTCGTCCGCACCTTCTCCTACCAGGTTTTCCTGCCGGATATCAATAGGTAAACAATAACCTATCATACAAACCTCCTTCCCATAGCGGGAAAGGGGCAAGGTTCGATCGCCTCAAGTTTTTATCAGGTCTTCGATTATTCTTTTTTCCATAATCGGAGATAATTACAAAATCAGCCAAAGCTTTTGCACAAATTTAGGTGTCGTGATGCCAGCGCCCTATATTGTTCTCGGTCAGGAATTGAAAGACCGCTTGCAGCAGGCTGCTAAAGAACTACAACACAGCATGAATGAAGCAGAAATAACCTTATGGCCTAAACTGCGCGCCAATCGGATGCACGGTTTCCATTTAGTCGTTAACAAGCGATCGGGGATTACATCGTTGATTTCTACTGCCACGCTGATAGTCTCGTTGTCGAGGTTGATGGCGAAATCCTCCAAACCTAATTTGAGTATGACCAGCAACGCGACCAGACGTTTGAAAGCATGGGCTTCCGTGTGATCAGATTTACCAACCAAGAAGTATTGAATAATTTACCAGGTGTTCTTGAGGCTATCCTCAAGAACCTATCCCCCAAACCCCTTTCCCGTAGCTGTGCCGGTGGCACCGGGATCAAAAGTAAAGTCATTTCAGGTTGCTTCAAAATTCCTCCATGATAGTAAATAGCTAATTTCCAAATACGACGCACAGTAACAAACCTGAAACGCAGACAGGAAAACCAAACCTGCCTGCGTTTCAGGTCGAAACTAAATCTCTTCGAACAAATCCGCCGACTCACCGCCATCGACCCAGTAGGCTTCATCGTCTCCCAGGCGGGTGGCGTTCTCAAATTGCTCCGTAAGCGGTCCTTCGTCGTCCGCTTCCTCCGGTGGATTAGCATTTCCCGAAAGAGCCGGTTGCGCCAGGACGAAAGCCCGGACGGCATCGCGCCAGAAAAGCACGTCGTCGTTTTGAAAGACTTCCCCGACGCCTTGAGCCAGGTCGACCAGCAAATCTTCGGACAGTTGATCCAGAGGGTAGTTGTTGTCGACCAGGGTGTGGGCGATTTCTTCGGCAATCCCTCCCCAGGTGATGGTAAAAGCCGGCGCATCCATCTGGAAGCCAGCCTGTGCCAGTACTTTGGACACCTCAAAACCGGCATCCATGTATTCTGTGTGTTGTTGCGAGATTGTTTGATCCATGTGAACCTCCATTTCTCCAATTTCTGATCAATTCCATTCCAGCCTCCTACAGAGGAGGACTTACGAAAATCCCAATCCTCTTTCCTTCAGGCTGGTCCATTTCTCTGTTCCACATATCAAGTGGTCCACCACGCTCACGTCCAGGAGCTTGCCGGCCTGGACTATAGCCTTGGTGACATTCACGTCTTCAGGACTTGGATTGGGCGAACCCGAGGGGTGATTGTGGCTGACCAAAATGGAAGCAGCATTGCGCTGCAAGGCCGGCTTGAACACCTCGCCGATACGGATCATCGAGGCGTTCAAGCTACCGTGGTAGACCTCGACCACGTCCAGCATTCGGTTGCGGGTGTCGAGCATCATCACCATCAAATACTCCTGGTCCCGGTGGGCCAGGAGGGGCATTAGTACCTGGGCGGCGTCGCCCGGGGAGTGGATCGCCGGGCGGTCGTCTTCCGGCTGGAGGAGCTTCCTCCCCAGCGAGAGGGAGGCTTTCAGCCGCAGGGCGGTCTGGTTGCTCACTCCCGGCACCCGGGCAATCTCGTCGATGGATGCCTGGGCAATATTGCGGATGGTGCCAAATCTCGAGAGCAGCCATTCGGCGGCTTCGATCTGGGTCGTGCCGCCGATGATCACTGCCAACAACTCGGCCAGGCTGCACCCGTCCGAGTTCACGCGCTACCCGGAAAGCGGGCTGCTCACGCAGCGGCAGGAGCTTGAGCCGGGGAGAGGCGTAGGTATGGGGGATGTCGTCGTGTAAAAGGGATAGTTGTCGATTGGGCATGGGTCTGTCTCCTGTGGTTGAGGGGACAGGACACCCCTTCACCCCTTCGGGTGACCCGAAGCGGGTCGGGTGCTCGCAGCTCGTCCCCCTTGGAGGGGCGCTGGTGCTGTCCCCTCCATAAGGGTTCGTGTGATTTATTTTGTGGGATCGTAGCCGGTCTCTTCAAAGACTTTGCGGCTGATGGCTTCGCATTCTTCGGCAGTCAGCAGCTCGTCTCGTCGCAGGCCGGGGTATCCGGGAACGGGTGGAATGAGCCAGGGATTGGCAGCAAGCTGCTGGCGGATATGACCGGTTTTGGCTTCGAGGAAGTGGCGCAGGTCGCCTTTCTCGCAGCGCCAGCCCAGTTTCCGGGTGTAGCGACCATCCCATCTTGGGTCCCGGTAGGTGCGGCAGCCGCAGATTGGACAGGGCGGCAGGCCGTCCGGGTCGGGAGCGCGCAGCCCGCCGGCTCGCAGGTAGAGGCGCACAGCTTCGATCGCTTCGCAGTACGGTGCGCCGCACGAGCATTCCTTGTTCTTGCCCACCTTGTGGAGGCGGGGGCTGCTGCCGGGTCCAAAGTCGACCAGGTAGCCGCTCCCCTGGATAGTAACGCTCAAACTTGAGGCTTTGACGTCCACCCTTTCGCGGATGACTGGATGAGAGAGGTGGCTTTCGACCAGGTCATTCGAGGCAGGTCCGGTCTTCATAGGCGCTCTCCAGGAACCAATCTGGAGCAAGTTCCGGGGTAACGGGTTCCGTTTCTTCTTGGATTTCTGCCTGCTCCTCTTCCGGCTCGCCTTCCGGCTTTTCTTCGGGATCCGCTTCCAGGTGGACTTCCCGCACGCAGGGCAGCGGGATAATTGCCGTATCGTCCTGGTAAGGGCCGCCGTGGCTGAGCCGGGTGAAAGGTTGCCGGCCGTCCAGCGCCTGCACCCAGGCTGTTCCCGGCCGCGGTCCCTTGCCCAGTAGCTCGACCCGGATGTCGGCCTGGCCGCAGCAGGTATGGATAGTAATCGTTCCAACGACCATGGGTTCCTCCTTTCGTTGGAAATAAAAAGAAGGACACACCTTTAGGGCATGTCCTTTTTCGTGAATTGATGGATCGATTAGAAGGGGATATCCTCTTCGCCGGCTCCGGCTGTGACCGATTCGCCTTCGGCGTGGTCGTCGGGACCGGAGAGGAAGCGTACGGTGTTGGACATCACCTCGAAGGAGGCGCTGGGTGTGCCGTCCTTACGGGAGTACAGACGGGGACCGCCCGTCTCGGGGTCGCACACCAGCCGGCCTTCGACCAGCACCAGGCTGCCCTTGTGCAAATATTCGTTGCACGTTTCGGCATTCCGGCCCCAGGCGGAGACCCGGAACCAGGTGGTCACTTTGTCGGCCTGGCCGTTCGAACCGTTGTGCTGGCGGTTGACGGCCAGGTTGAAGTTGGTGACGGCCTGCCCTGAAGGCGAGTACCTCATCTCAGGTTCTCGCCCCAAGTGGCCAACAATAATGATGGTTTGAAATGACATTGGTTTACCTCCTTTAGGTATGGTTGGATTATTTCTTGCCATTGGACCGGGCGGTCCAGGCCCGCAGCACATCGCGGGTGGCCGGCGCCAGGCCGGAGTGGACGGTCTTGAATGAGTTGAAAGCGGTCACTTCGGCGGGGTTGCTCATCTCGACCGGCGTCCCGTCCCGGTATTGCAATGATTCTGGTGGGATTGGTGCTGCCGGGGGTTGGGCTGGCTTGGTGTTCGTGGGTGCAGCCGGTGATGGCTGTGGCTCAGGTTGGCTGCTGCGAGGGGGATTGGATTCGGAGGTGTTGCCACGCCCTTCGGTGTCTAATCCAGCGGTTTTGGCGATATCTTTGTCATATAGCGACAACCCAAACTGTTCTCCAAGTTGGCGGAAGCAACGCTTCAGGCAGTCGGTAGCCGCGCCGGCGATGGCCATGTCCAGGGCTTCGGGCGTGTCGCCGCTGAAGATGCAGCGCCCAACATCGGCGTGAGTGTACGCCTTACCTTCCAGCTCTATGATCACCTTGCCGGTTTGGTAGACAATACCTGCGATCTCTGTTTGTGGTTTTCCATCCTCGCCCATAACCGGGACCTTTTTGCGAGCTTTCTGGTCGTAGAAGGTGATCACCCGGTCCCAGCGCATCACCTGGGGGTCGCTCAGCAGATCGAACGACCAGCGAAACCCGAACAGGTCGTTGGCTGCTTCGATTACACTGAAGCCTTCTAAATAGGGGACGGTGCCTTTACCGGGAGCCTGGCGGCGCTTGACCCGGTTCATGTCCAGGGGCTGGCGCAGCCGCCAGATCACCTCGTCGCCGGGTGGAGATTCTCTCGACGGTGGTGCGACGGCCAGCCCTAACATCGATGCTGAAGTCTGTGTCATAACTTCCTCCATGTTTTGAACGTGTGATTGATCCGGTAAACCTGTGTCACCTGCCTCGGCTATTTGCCTGGCGTCGATGCTTCGGACCGCCTCTATGTGCTTGCAGAGCAATCCGAAACGCTGGCAGCGGATGGCAAAATCCCGGCAGGTGCAGGACCATGTGGCGCCTTCCAACCGGACGGTGTAGCATCTCCCCCGGCTGGCGACCGACCAGGTGTCAGCCGTTACCGGCAGCACGGTCATGTCGCCATTGTGAAGCGCCGCCTGAGCCCGGTCGAGGCGTTCGTGTTGCATTTGCTCCTCTAGGAGCAGCGTGGGATAAGTCATCGTGTCGTTCGATTTCCTCCTTTCTTGTTTGGCTAACGTATAGGGATTGGTTTCTGGCGTTGGTACGACTAACCAACGTTGTGCTAACCTGTGTGCCTGATCCCAGGCACGCCAGGGCAGCAAACCTTGAGGGTTGAAAGGCATTCTGCCCCCAAAGTTCACCGCCCTGTTCAGGGGATCGAGGTTGCCCAGCAGGGTTATTCCAATATGCCAGGCAACCTCAAAATGATCGATGATTTTCCATGTTATGAGCTTTGGTCCTTACAGGTGACTTTATCAGCGCTTCTCACGACCCATCCCCGGAGTAAGGGACAGCGGCCACCGCCAACCACATCACCCGAAAAGCATCGGGACGATGTCCTAAAGGAGGATTGAACGCCCTGCAAGGGAGCTGTTTGTCAAAGAACAAAAAAGCCGGCACACTACCCTCCTGGAGGAAGCGCGCCGGCCGACGTATGGTTCACTGAGTATTTAGTTGGCCATCCACAGACCCCCTGGAGGACGAAAATCGATAATCGATAATGGAGAATTGAAATTCGTCAAAACAAACTTACTTCAACAGTCTCCTGTTCTTCCGAATAACAAAATCTCAAAAACTATATTAGCTATGCGCATAATTTCACGCGCTATCAAATATAAAGAAAGAACGATTCTCGTTTCACGACACTCAATTCTCGTCTTGTACCATTCTCGATTCTCTGATTTCTCGAATCTTTCCTCGCCAACCCCATGATCCGCCGGGCAATGACCTCGGTGGTGCCACGGGGAGCACGAAGATTGGCCGGATCTAGGCTCTCTGGGACCGGAAGTTGAGCTCCTCTGGCGTCCTTCAAGAAATCGGCCAGGCTTTCCTCATAATCCCGGCTCTGCAAAAAACCATGCACCCGGACATGACCACCCTTCTCGACCGTCACCGGCGCACCCAGGTTACCGCGGGTCACCCGGATGGTGACGAAATCAGCAGCATCTTGAGTTACATTCAACGCCTTTTGTGGCAAGTCCGGGTCGCGGTAGCACGCCAGGCGGAAAAGCAGATCATCGGCATACTTCCAGGTCTTAACGACAATCCCTTCGAGAACAACATCATTGATCATGGCAATCTCCTTTGTGGTTAAAACAGAACGGCCGGAACAAAGCTCCTGCGGGATCTTTGACCGGCCAACGTGTGATTTGAACAGATTATGAAATTGGCGCCTGAATGAATCAGGTTGATGTTATCTTAGCAGAAGATGGGTGAAATTGCTATGGGCAATTGTCCCGTCGAACGCGGGACATTTGTCCCATTGTGAAGTAAAGTTACAATTAATCCAGACACCTTCCGCTCATTCAGGCATAACTACCAACCTTCTTGACTTTAGATGGGTCTTTAATGATAGAGAGTAGTTTTTGAGATTGTCCGTTCGTGCAGGTGGTAAGCCAATTTTTAAATATTGATTAGGTGTACTTTATCGAGATATTATGGAAGATTTCGTCCATCTGGTCAGTCTGGCCCAAAAAGGCGATACCGATGCATTTACAGCCCTTGTTTTGCGTTTTCAGGAAATGGCCTACGGTTACGCTTATGCCACGCTTGGCGATTTTCCTCTGGCGGAAGACGTGGCCCAGGAAGCGTTTATCGAAGCCTTTCGCTTTTTACCAGACCTCCGCCAGCCAGAAGCCTTCCCTGCCTGGTTCAAGCGCATTCTCCTTAAACAATGTGACCGGGTTACTCGCCGGAAGAGATGGCAAATTCAACCGATTGAAACATCTGTTGACCTGATATCAAACCAACCCGGCCCGGCTGCTATCACCGAAAAACACGAATTAGAAGCCATGGTCCGGTCAGCCATTATGTCGCTCCCGCTCGATCAACGTGTCGCTACTGCCCTTTTCTATATCAACGGATATTCTCAGGAAGATATCGCCCGGTTCCTGGAGGTCCCCGGTAAAACCGTGAAAAGCCGGCTTTATGCCGCCAGGCAGAAGCTCAAAGAAAGGATGGTCCAAATGGTCGATGATGAGTTCAAGCAAAATCCCTTGCCCGAACAGTTCGCCCGCGAGACCGTTGAGAAAGCGGTCCGTGAGGCTCATGGCTTGAACCAGGAAAAGAAATATACCGAAGCCGAAAAAATTCTACGAGATGCCCTGGTCATGGATCCGGATCATCTGGGCGCTTTGAAAGAGCTAAACCGGGCAATCAACCGTGGGAAAGTTCTGATGGGATCATGGGAGCTTCTCCCGGATCTTGTTCAGCGCGGACAACGGATCTTGAAGGAAGGCGAGGATGAAGCGACGCTCCGTGAGCTGGCAAAAACGCTGCTCGCCATCCCGGCTATCCCGCAGGCGATTGCATTTATCGAGCAATGGATCCAAGACAGCGGTCAGGACGTGGAAAAACTGGGAATGCTGGCCTGGGCTAAAGCAGTCCACGGCGATTTTAAAGGAGGTTATGCTCTCTGGCAGGAACTCTTACCGCTCATTGATCAGAGCCAGTCGAGTGAGGATTTCAAAAGATTATCGTTCATCACCATGACCCTGGTGGATGCCTTTACTGCCCAGGACGAAACATCTCTACTCCAAGAGGTGGGGCTGCCAGGAGCTGAAGAAACGCTATTCGCACAACAGATCGCCCAACAAGGCTGGGAAACCTCTCATGCAGCCGAAACGATAGCGCGGATAGGCTTAGGGGACATGATGCAGTGGATCAATATCTTCCATGAAGCAGGCCTGAATTACCAATCGGTGGCCAGACTTTGCCTGAAGGAGCTGCCCTGGACAGGGCTGGAAAAACGCGGCAAAGAGCTCTGCCTCCGGCTTTATCTGGAGGATGTCACTAAGGTCATGCGGGAGTGGTTGGTTTGGGTGGCGGATTGCATCGCTGCGCAGGAATGGCGCTGGCTTCAAGAGCTGTGCCATAGCATCATCTGGCCGCTACGTCTGTTCGGCCTTTCCGATTCCCCGATGGCGTGGGGACAGAAGACCTGGGAGATCTTGCAAGCTGCCCAAGTTCCCATCCCGGCGCTGGTGCTCGAGCGGTGGAACGAAACCCGGTTTTATCTCTTCACCTATTACGACCGGAATGAATGGGAAGCCTTGGAGCACCATGCCTGGCGAGCAATCCAGGAATGGAAGCTGGATGAAAATGCAAATGCTCTGATCACAGCCACGGCCGCCCAGGGAAAACCCACTCCGGTTGAGCTGGTGCAGGCGGCTGAAGCAGGTGGTATCGAAAGCGTTAACTCGTACGGCTTATGGGGTTGGTACATGATCGCCCGAGAAGCGGCTGCGGACGGGGAAGAAGAGAGGGCTTTTAATGCTTTGCGGCGGTCACTGAGCTATTGGAGCAACCCGCCCTATCTCTCAATGCATGTCTTTGAGAATGATGTGCGCTGGGGAAAGCTGCAGAACCATCCGACCTTCAAAGCTATCTTTGAGGAAAAGCGTCGACGGGTAGGTCCCATTTTTGGGATTTTACATTACTTCCCCGAATGGTAAAGGGAACCATCCCTAGAAGAACAGCAGCACACTCCCCGCGATGGCGATCAGGGTTCCCAATATGCTGCGGCGAGTAATGCCCTCTTTGAATACATAAAAACTAATCGGAATCAGGAAGATGGGGGCGAGGCTTTGCAAGGTGGTCACCACCCCCAGCGGCGCCAGCTGAAACGAGGTGAGCGCCAGCCACACCCCAACCACCGGCCCGGTAATGGACGCGATCAATACATACAGTTGGATGCGGCGGTTCTGCCGCATGGTTCGATAACTGCTGACCAGTTGACCCTGGAAGGTAGCCAGCACCCAAACCAGGATCACAGCAGCCGCCAGGCGGATGGCGTTACCTGAAATGGCCGGTATTCCACCTGCCAATCCGATCTTCGCCATCAGGCTCCCGCTGGCCTGGCCCACCGCCCCACCGAGGGCAAAAAGCAATCCCGAAACGTACGGCCGGTGGTCTTTGGGCAACGTCTCGACCCCCGGTGTTTCAGGTGGCTTGCTGACCACGATGGCGATCCCCGTCATCGTAATCGCAATCCCGATAATCTCAACGCTGCTGAGCCCTTCATGTAGGAATACCCAGGCCATCACCGAGCTCAAGACCGGTGCCAAGGAATAGACCAGCATGGAAAGCCGGGGTCCGACCAGTACGAATCCCTGGAACAATAATGCATCCCCAAGGACATACCCCACCAGGCCCGAACCTGCCATCCAGGCAACCTTGTCAGGTGGGATATTCACAGGAAAGAGGCTGCCAACCAACACCAGGTGCAGCAGCAAGGTTAACACCAGGGCCAGTGCCAGGCGCACGCGGTTGAGCAGCCCCGTGCCGACCGAGCGTCCGGCAAAGGTGAACAGCACCGACCCTACTGAATAGGCCATGGACGTACCAACAGCTGCTAATTCTCCGAAAAGTTCCATCCCGTCCTTTGCTGAATTTCTGTGCAGGTACCCTGCTACCTACAGCGGCAGGTGTGACCCCAGGTGCCCCCGCGAATCAATTGCGTGATTATACGGACACTAAGGGAATCCGTCAATAACCCGTACTCTTCTCCATTTCTTAACAGGGTAAGAATATAAACTCTGTAGGGCCATGGAGAGAGAGAATAATGGGTCTTCTATTGCGAGAAAGCTTGAATAGAAGCAGAATCAATTTCTGTGACCATGATACTCGGCACCATGCTCGGAAACAACCGGCTCAGGTTGGCTGAAACCGCGACGGTCACCCCTCCTCCCTTCGATCCATATTATTCCTGCTGACCATAGCAAATATTCCATATTTAGCCAGGAAAGTATCGTTCATGATGGCTAAAGCCTGAGCCTGCGACTACATTTTCGCCGTATGTCTCAGAATCCCAATTTGTTTAAAAGCAAACCGGTTGATCTGAGCAGCTGCATCTACTGCTTTCACGATCTCCGCTGACATCATTTAAGAAATCGCCCACACCGTCCCGGTGTCCTACCGGGAGACTTTTCTCATATTCCTGGCTCGGTAAAAGCCGTGTACCCGGACATAACCGCACTTCTCGGTTGTCGCTGGCGCCTCCAGGTTACCGTGATTGACACGAATGGGAACGAAATCAGTAGCATCTCGGAGGTACATTGAGTGGTGTCCGAGGTTGAAGGCCAGGTGAAAGAGCTTGTCATCGGCGTACTTCCAGGTCTTGACGACGATCACTTCGAGAACAATGTCATTGACCATGGCAACCTCCGTTGATACGTGCTTAAAACAATGCGGCCGGAATACTTCTCCGGCGGGACCTCCGGCCGGCTAATATGTTTGTGGTGTGTGTTACGCCAGGCAGATTAGGAGTGGGTTGCTTGGACCCAGTAGAGAGCGGGTTTCATTGCTCAGGCTAAAGCTATCATACAAGAAATCGAAGTTTAAGACGAGGGACACTTGTCCCGTCTAGGCCTGGACAAGTGTCCATTTCCTGAAATGCGATACACATACTACCAAATTCGAATCATCATATGCCTCATATTACGAGAATCGAATTGTCTCCCACGAATTTGGACCGGACACTGATTTGAAGGATACAACCTGTTGGATAAGGATGTAAAAGCATTTACCTTCACAATACGGGCTAGAAAACTATCTCCAGAATAACTAAACAGAGAAGGTTTAAGAAATTAAGGCGGAGAGTTTACCCAATACCGGCTCTTTCTATCCGCCAGCGACAATGAGATGCAGATATCCTCGTCTTGATAGATCAAAAGGCTCAACCTTACCCTGCTATAATCAAGTGAAGGCCATATGGATCCCCCTCTACTTGCAGTTAAAACCTCTTTACCCCGGCCCCTGCCAAGGCGAGTGGAACGCATCCGCCTGAGAGAGCGGCTAGATCAGGCACTCTTAAATCAAGGTCGGCTGGTTCTTGGTTTCGGCGATGGCAGGATCCGGCAAAAGCACTATGGTAGCGGATTGGATAACCACTGCAACCCTGCCTTGCGCCTGGTTATCCCTCGACTCGCAGGATAATAATCTCTCCATTTTTTGGGCCTACCTGGTAGCTGCCGTGCAAACTCAGGTGCCTGGCTTTGCTCAGCAGCTCTTTACTGAGCTAATATCAACCCAAACACCGCCGGAACAGTTTTTACCAGAATTTGTAGACCAGGCTGTCCAACTACCGGGCCAGATCAGGATTGTGCTCGACGACTACCACCTGATTGAGAATCCAGCCATTCACGAAAGCCTGATCTACCTGGTCGAACATCTTCCCGAAACCCTGTTCATCATTATCTGCACCCGTTCTGATCCACCCATGCCGCTTAGCCGCTGGCGGGTCCGCGGTTACCTGACCGAAATTCGGTTGAAAGACCTGCGCTTTTCCAATTCTGAAGCTCAAGTCTTCCTGCGGGATTTCATGAAATTGCAATTGGGAGACGATGAGATAGCCAACCTGGAAATAAGAACGGAAGGCTGGGTCGCCGGCTTGCAATTGGCTGCACTGGCGTTGCAAGAAACGCTTCCAGTAAACGACCGGGAGGCGCAAAAAAAATTCATCGCCCGCTTTTCAGCCAGTCACCAATACGTGATGGATTATATGACCACCGAGGTGTTGGCGCACCTGCCGGATGAAAGCCATCATTTCTTATTACAGACATCCATCTTGAAGCAGATGTCAGGGCCGCTGTGTCACGCGGTGACAGGCAACCCGAATAGCGCTGAGATATTGTTAACGCTTGTCGGAAAAAATCTATTCTTAATTCCTCTGGATGCCGAAGGAACCTGGTATCGCTTCCACCACCTGTTTGCTGAAATGCTGCGGATGCGCCTGGAACGCCTGGGAGCCGAAGCTATCTCCCACCTGCACCTGCGGGCAGCAAAATGGTACGAAGAGGCTGGCCGGGTGGACGACAGTCTATATCATGCCTTGCAAGTTGGGGCGATGGATTATGCTGTTGAAATAATCCTGAAAAACTGGCTGCAAGTACATTTACCGGGGCTGGCCCAATCAGGTCTTGGGTTGGCTTAATGCCCTGCCGGACCAGGCCGTTCAGGAGCATCCCGACTTGAGTATGGCACTGGCGTGGACGGAGTGGATCCAGGGGCAGGCCCAGGCCGCCCAAATGCACAGCGATGATGCGCAGCAGGCTTATGAGCGCTGGCTGGCGCTGGGCAAAGTCCCCTCGCGGGAATGGGCCTCGATCCCTGGGGAAGTCGCAACCCTCCGAGCGATGGCGGCGGTGCGCTATGAGCGTTTTGACGCGGCCCTGGAATATTCCACCCAAGCGATCAAAATGTTAGCAGCGGACAAGTCGCAGGCGAGGGCCTTCGGATTGGCGCTGATGGCACAGGCTGCTGCAATGCGCGAAACCTGGAAAATCGAGCAGGCAATTGAGACCTATTATCAGGTGATCGAGGTACTCCTCCAGGTTGGTAATCTCGTGGCGTTGGGATCAAGCGGGAGAGCATTAGGACACCTATTCAAATGCAGGGTCGTCTGGCAGAAGCCGCCGATTTCTACCGCGATTTGTTGGCGCGGCTGGGACCCAATACCGCTTCCCCGGCCGTGGGCATTTTGCAGGTCGGGCTGGGGGAAGCTCTCTACGAACAAAATGACCTGGAACAGGCGGCCGCACTGCTAGAACCAGTCTGGAACCACATGGATCGCAGAGGTTTCTGGGAATTGGTCGCTTCCAGTTGCCTCTTGCAAGCGCGTTTGTTGCACGCCGCAGGTCAGACCGGCGATGCCATCGCGGTTCTGCGGGAAGGGACCGACAACCTGCGGCGATCCGATCCTCTGGACTATTTGAAGGAAATCCAGTCTTTGTTGGCGGTTTACCTGGCCGAAGAAGGACAAGTGGCAGAGGCCTGGCGCTTATTGCCAGATCCACTGGCGATAGGTGAATGTCTCCCTGGTTTATCGATTGGATCCAGATTGCTCAACCAGGCGCGGGTTTGTCTTATTGCTGGTCAAACGGAGGTCACCTATGCTTTTGCAACACAGTTTGAACAGCTTGCGGCTGTCGTAGGCAGCCGGCGCTGGCAGATGGAAGCCCTGCTGCTCCAGGCGCTGGGGCAAGCCAGGCTTGGAAAGCGGACCGCCGGGCAATTGGCGCTCGAAAAAAGCCTGACGCTGGCTCAATCCCGGGGCTATCTCCGTCTCTTCCTGGATGGTGGCGAGAGCGCGCGGGACCTGCTCGTCGGCCTCTATCCTACCCTGACCGACCCCGCCTTGGCTCAGTTTGCCCGGCGCATCCTGGAGGCCTTCCCAGCACCCGCCCCGAAAACGCCGCTAACTCCGCCAGGCTTGACCTCGCCGTTGAGCGAGCGCGAAGTTCAAATTCTGCGACTGCTCTCGTTAGGGCTGTCTAATCCAGCCATAGCCGACCAATTATATATTTCCCTCGCAACCGTCAAAACCCATATCCGTCACATCTTCGATAAGTTAGGGGTTAAGAATCGCATCGAAGCTCTCAATAAGGCAAAAGAGTTGCACTTATTCTAAACCGCCAAGCAGAGCAGGTTGTTAGAAGGTAAAACCTGCCTGGTTTTTCCGAATAAATCAACCCATAAGCATCAACCTATCGGACGATGCCTGTGGGTTTTATTTTTCCTATAATTCTCACTAAGAGATAAAAAATACCTGAATTGAGAAAAGATCGATGACTAGTGACTTTATCGTTGACGAAAATAACTTCGTAAAGGGTTACCAGGTGCACGTCAAGGGCTGCTTGAGTGAAGCCTTCCTGGAATGGCTCGATTTGACCGGAAGATATGATCTGCAAGCGGACGAAACTCTTTTGTTGGTTGCCACGACAGACCAGGCGGCCCTCTACGGCCTGCTCAACCGGCTGCGCGATCTGGGATTAACCCTGATTTCTGTGGAGAGTCAGCCTATCAAAAAATTGTAATGCAAACTCCAAATGGAAAAATCTATATCTACCGCGGAGGTTCCTATGACTACTGCTGAAAAGAAGAGCTTTCTGGTTCGCCATCCCGTACTTTCGTACTATTTTATGAGTTGTGCTTTCTTCTGGACGCTGCTCATCCTGTTTGGGGCCATCGTGGTCGGCGCCCTGCACGTTGACGTGAACGCCCAACCCTGGACGGTATGGATCGTGACGATCATTGGCTCATGGATGCCCTCCCTATCGGCGGCCATCGTCGTCCGGGCGACACAAGGCCCTGAAGCTGTAGCGGGTCTATTTGCCAGGCTGGTGCGTTTCAAGCTGCCGGCGGGCTGGTACCTGGCCAGCCTGATCCCGCTCGGGGTGGTCGCCCTGGCCGTTCTGGGCTATCGGCTGAGCGGCGGTGCGCCGGAAGGCGGTGTTCCGCTGACGCTTACCGTCTGGTTCAACCTGCTGGTGGTCAACCTGCTCACCGGCCCAACCGGCGAGGAACCAGGCTGGCGCGGCTTTGCGCTGCCACGACTGCTGGAGCGCTACAACCCGCTCAAGGCCGGCCTGGTATTAGGCCTGATGTGGAGCTTCTGGCACCTGGGGTTGTGGTTGGTAGCCTCAGGTTATTCAGGAATGGCCCTGCTGATCTATATTCTCGAGTTCACTGTAACTATCGTGGTGGTGAACCTGCTGATGGTCTGGATCTACCAGCATGTCCCGGATAGCCTGGTGCCAATGACGGTCGCCCACTATACCTTCAACTTTGCTGCGGGATTGGTCTTCCCCGGCGGCCTTGGCCTTGGCCCAAAGCTGCCGCTCTTTGGCTGGCTGGCTGGCGCTTTCGTGCTCATCGCAGTGATCATCTGGGGTCTGCAATCCTGGCAACCCGCTGATCCCACCACCGTCAAGGCAGCATAACAACAAGAAACAGCGCGTAAGGTGAGCATTAACTTCTTACCTTATCAGGAATTTTAATTCAAACAGAAAGAAGGAAAAAATGAACGACCAATCATCAATCAACCAGCAGTCCAATCATCACGGAGAACATCCAGCCGTTTCACCTCGCGTAGGAGCCTGGGTGGCAGGCATCATTCTCATCGTGCTGGGCGCCGCCTTCCTGGCACAGAATACCGGCTTTAGGGTCATCCCTTTGGATAACTGGTGGGCGCTTTTCATCCTTATTCCAGCGGTCGGCGCGCTTGGTGCTGCTCTGCGGACATATCGCTCTGCGGGCAATCAATGGACTGCGCCAGCGCGCGCCTCGCTGCTCGGGGGAATCGTGTTGACTGTCCTGGTATTTGGTTTTCTATTCAGCCTCGACTGGAAGTATTTCGGTCCCATTCTTTTCATCCTGGCGGGGTTGGGCCTTTTATCCAATAGTATGGCCGGCAAGGAGAAATAGCCATGAAAATAACCGTCCTGAACGGCAGTCCCAAAGGTGAGTTGAGTGTCACCATGCAATCTGTGGCCTACCTGGCCAAACTGTATCCCCAGCACGAATTCAATATTCAGCACATTGCCCAGCGGTTGAGGCGTTTAGAGAATGATCTGAAAGCTTTCGACGAAGTCATTGGCCAGATCCAGTCCTCAGACGCAGTGTTGTGGGGTTTCCCGCTATATATTCTCCAAGTTCATGCCAACTACAAACGCTTTATCGAGCTTGTCTTTGAGCGCAACGCTCAGGCGGCGTTCAAAGGCAAATATACCGCCACCCTGTCAACCTCCATCCACTTCTTTGACCATACTGCCCACAATTACATTCATGCCATCTGCGATGATCTGGAAATGCGTTTTGTTGACAGTTTTGCTGCGGATATGTATGACCTGATGAAAGAAGAAGGCCGCAAGCAGCTGGAGATATTTGGCCGGCAGTTTTTTGAAACAGTCCAAAACCAGGTCCCTATTCAGCGCCAATTCCCGCCTCTCAAAACCAGTGATTTTACCTACCAGCCGGTCCTTCCGTCCAACCCGGTTTCGACCCGCGAGAAGAAAGTGGTCATCCTGCATGATGGAATAGAGAAAGAAAGCAACCTGGTAAAAATGGTCCAGCGTTGCCGCAGCGCTTTTTCCGGCGAGGTCAAGGTCGTCAACATCCATGACATCGACATCAAATCCAGTTGCCTGGGCTGCCTGGAATGCGGCTCAAATAACCATTGCGCATTTACCGGCAAAGACGGCTATATTGAGTTCTATAAGTCCACCGTGATGACCGCGGATGTGTTGGTTTATGCTGGCCAAATGGTGGATCGCTATCTTTCCGCACGGTGGAAGATGTTCTTTGACCGCATTTTTTTTAACACCCATACCCCGGTGCTTAACGGCAAGCAGGTTGCTCTGGTGGTTTCAGGCCCTTTAAGTCAGGAACCAAACTTGATGGAAGTATTCCGCGGTTTCTTTGAGTTTCAGGGGGCCAACCTGGTCGGCACGGTCAGCGATGAAAGCTGTTCATCTGAAGACCTCGACCGCCTGCTCGACCAGTTAATGAGGCAGGCGCTGACATATGCCCTGAACGGTTACAAGCGCCCGCAGACCTTCCTGGGCGTGGGCGGGATGAAAATTTTCCGCGATGATATCTACGGCCGCCTGCGAATGATTTTTCCCGCAGATCACCAGGCTTATAAGAAGAACAGCCTGTACAAAACTTTTCCACAGGTGGAATTCAGCACCATGATGATGAATACTTTTGCAGTGCCCATCTTAAACCTCCCACCGATCCGCAAGAAGTTTGACAAGATGATCAAAATCCAGATGGTCCAACCTTATCAACAGGTGGTGGCGAAGGCTGCCCCACTCCCGGAAAAGCAGTGAGATGAAAAGGAGTCCTTTATGAAACAGTCAACACTATATCAATTAATCGCTTACTCGCTCATCAGCGGGGCCGTTTCCATGGCTGGGTTCTGGCTGCTTGCTGCATTGTTGGGTTCATTTGCCGGAGCAGCGGTAACCCACGATCCACTCTGGCTGCCCGGCCAGGCGCTACCCATACTGGCCGCTCTCCTAACGTTATTTGGGATCTCTGGCCTTTATACCGTTCAACGTGAAAAGATGGGGGTGCTGGGCCTGGTCGGCTTTGTGCTTGCGACCATTGGGACAACGTTATTCTTCGCCGATGGCCTGATTGCGCTGGCGATCTACCCCGTGCTTGCCGATGTGGCTCCTGACATCCTGTCTGCTTCCGGCGCGATGAACAGCGGCGCAGTTCTCGTCACCTTTATTGCCATGGCTGCAATTTCGATGATCGGTTATATCGTGTTTGCGGTCGCAATCTTGCGGGCCGGAATCCTGCCACGCGCGGCTGCTCTTCTGTTCCTTCTGGGCGGCGTCCTGTTCAATCTGCCCCCGGGTCCAGTCCCGATGATCGTGCTTACGATTGGCGGGCTCGTATGGGCAATTGGCTCAATCTGGTTAGCCCACAAGCTCCCGAAAATTTAGGAAGGTCACGCCAAGAGGTATTAATTCCAATCCTCCCAGGTAAGCAGCTCCTGCTGTGATCTTGATTGCCAATCGGGTAAGGTGATGATAAAGACAAGGTGAAAGGAGATTTAAAAAAAACACAAATTACACTTTTGGCGAAGAATCTTCTAACCGATTTAAGCATTATCCGCAGGGATTTTCATATGCATCCCGAACTGTCTGGTCAAGAACAGCGCACGACTGGCATCCTTTCATCCTGGAGAAAGCACACCGGCAAACGTATCAGGCAACGAAGTTGCCCGTCACAGATATTCAATTGTTTTCCGTACCCCCTGAACCTCCACCGGCTGGTGGCAAACTACCGTTTGTAAAGCTCGTATTCATGAAAATTACCGTTTGGATCCGTTTTGCTGGCTCATAATGCGCCGCGCAATCACTTCGGTCGTGCCGCGTTGGGCCCGTAACACGGACGGGTCCAGGTCTTCCGGCACCGGCAGTTCTACGCCGCGCGCATCCTTCAAGAAATCGGCCAGGCTTTCCTCGTAATCTCGGCTCTGGAAGAAACCATGTACCCGGACATAGCCGCCCTTCTCGACCATCACCGGCGCACCAAAATTGCCACGAGTTACCCCGATGGTGGCAAAGTCAGCAGCATCCTGTGTAACGTTCAGAGCCTTTTGTGGTAAGTCTGAATCACGGTAGCAAGCCAGCCGGAAGAGCAAGTCATCTGCATACTTCCAGGTCTTGACAACGGCTCCTTCGAGATCAACATCATTGATCGCGGCTATCTTCTTTATGGTTAAAACAGAACGACCCGAAGAAAGCTCCTGCAGGATCTTCAATCGGCCAACGTGTGATTTGAACAGATTATGAAATTGGTACCTGAATGAATCAGGATGATGCTATCTTAGCAGAAGATGGGTGAAATTGCTATGGGCAATTGTCCCGTCGAGCGCGGGACATTTGTCCCATTGATGGTGGAATATTTTAGCCGATTGAAGAAAGGGCTTAATACAGGTTATTTAATTTGGAACGGCCCTTCCAAACAGAATTCCATCAACTCACGAACGACACTCTTCGTCTCAGCTGTAAATCCTAAAATAGCTGGATCAGGTTGGTCAGCCAGATCAACCTGAATGAGCTGAACGGTCAAAGTAAGGTATGTCGACAGGATCGATGACCTCTCTACCTTGAGTGGAGCAGGAAATAGGTCTATATCTGGAATATCATGTAGAGCTTTTTCCAGAGCTTGGGCTATTCCTGCTGCATCTGCAGACATAACGATTTGTCCGTTATTTGTATAAAAATCATTTACATCCCAGAGCCCGTACTCATCCTCATTCCACCAAGCGGGCTCAAGAGTGCCATATGGTTGCCAACCATACATTTCTGCTAAGGCCAAGAAGCGCCCCCAACCTCTATTGCTGGCGCCGAAATAATGATGTTGGGTGTTTAGTAAGTCTACGCTCATTCCAACCTCTCCATTTGATGTAAACCAGTTGAACTCACACAATTAAAGTAAGATTCCACCAATGAAACCAAAAACATGCGCGTTTCATGATAGAAGCAGATCAGATGTGAAATTTATCTTATATGGGGAGATCGATAAGAACAAACAATTTAATTCTATCGCCAATAATTATATTTGCCAATGTTTAATATGACATGTGTTTATTATGAATTGTTGGTATTGGCGAAACTCAAGATTCGGATTATGTGGGGCAATTGGACTGGTTAATCAATCATAATTGAGCAAATTTTATGGGGTTTGTTTATGCGATCATTCCTTTATAACTTCTAGTTTTCTGAATACCAGCTTGCGATCCTTGGATATGTTCAATCTCAATTCGTAATCGTCAAGATTGTAACTTTTCGCATAATCCAACAAAATATCAAACTTTTCGTCAGTTCCAAGCATTCTTACTGTTCCATCAGGGTCGGTAATCACACATCCAATCAACGTATTCAATAAAAATGTTTCAAAACCACCAAAAGTTGTTGCTTTATAAACCCCATAGAGAAAATTACAACCATCATTTCCGTACATCTTCCAGAAGCTATCGAAGTATATAAACTGACCATTTGCAGAAGAATAATCCTTAACGCCATTTTCTTCAAAATAAATTAAAACCCAGGCAGTATCACTTAATCGTTCAGATATAGGACCAAACAGAAAAGGCAAATCCTGATAAATATATTCGCTAAAATCACCATAATCATCAGGATGATAATTTACTTTGAAAGGGGAAGGTGTGGTTTCACAACCCGCCAAACTCATTGAGAGAGTAACAATCAAAAAACTTAGCAATATCTTTTTATGCACTTGATGTACATGGCTCTTCATTTCATTAACCCTCCCTATTAATTGCTCTCCTGGCACTTAGAACGAAGTTCAATCCAACGTTTTTATAAATCTCCTATTCGTCAAAGTAACTCAACTCTTACTTTACCTGTAATTACCTTTAGATTTGAACCCAGTTGAAACATCAGGTGCTACCTGAATTGTTTCACCTGGGTTCATATGATTGGTGTTATCCGATGGACCTGGCTATCCAGTGGCCGGTCTGTTTGCACTTTTGGACCCTGCAATTGGGATCTGAGCAGGGAACCCATTGAATATTCTTAAGCGCTTCTTTGCGGGTGGTTTGGGGGTTGAGGATGAGGGTTGCTTTTTTTATGTTTATAAAGGTGCTTTTGACATATTTCTTATTTTGTTTATCGAAAACGTGAATACAGTTGCCCAGTCGAATGAGCTGATACATGGTGAGACATCCTTTCTTATCAATTATTCACCTGTCATTGGCCTGATCTTCGAAAGTTGCAACATAAAGCTATCCGGCAACAATCGAAGACCTGATACCGTTGAACAAAGTGTTTTGATAATTTGATGTCAAATCATGGAATTTTGCCTGAAGTCCGTTGTTCCCTATTTACTATAAATTAATATATCATAATATATTTGGAATGAACAGATAAAATCTGTGGTTGTTCGATAAAAAGTACTCATTTCGCATCTTTATCAATATTTCCAGATTTCAATAGACCCTCTTTATAAGGTTTTCTTATAATATGATATTTTCTATTAGGCGTCTAAACCGCCAAGATTGCTGACGATAGGATATTTTCGGATTTTTCAATCAAGAACGTAATATATGAACCTCTATTTCACTCCCCCAACGATAGTCCAAAAGTAATTGGTTTGGAGGGGGGACAACAGGGAGGTAAATATCGACTGGATTATCTTCCATCTGCCTTCCACAATAAGAAAAAATCCTGATGGCAGTTACCGGAATACCACGAATACAAGAAGGACAGGGCGTTGGGGGTTATGACTGTGGAATTTTTCTGCTCACGATCTCTTTTATAAGCTTTATAGCGCGCTTTTATGAACGGTTGTACCAGCTTTGCGAACCATCTTTGCAAACCTGAATTTACTCTGCATTTTAATCAAATTGTAATACCATCGCCAAAACTATTTCCCTCCGCTAACCCACTTAAATTCATCCATCCTCTTTCTTTCCTATTTTCCGAACGTGTAACGCTTGAATGATATTTCTTTCACAGTTCGCTCCGCTCACATTTTCCTTTTCCACAACTAAGATGAGCTCTACAGAAGATTTCATGGCACAGGATTTTCTCGATTATTCGACACCAGATATTTGTAAGTACTACAGGCAACACCACGGCCCACACTTCCGGTCAGACCTGAGATTTCGATTCCAATTATGGAAGAAATCCGGACCACCCCGCAAGTAGTGATCGAACACCAGGAAGCAGTTGATATTTGCTCCCCATCCGCCCGAAGTGTTCATCCCGAGAAACGCCACGTCACCCCGTTGTTGGTCGAGCCACGTGGGCACCTGGTCTATCTGATCGCCTATTGTCACACTCGCCGGGCTAACCGGACATTCCGATTGGACAGGTTGGAAATTGTGACCATATAACCTAAATATATATATCAACATTAACGAATACATTCGAGTTGAAAAACCACCTAAACGGAATACAAAGAAAGCTTATTGAGAAGTCCACATATTATCTACTTAAGTAGCGTTTTCGTAAATTACTATAATGACGAAAAAGAACACGACAAAATTCTTAGCTAAAAAGGTTTGACAAATAAAATTACTCGCTATAAACTGGTAAAAGTCAATGTGGGTGGATTCTCCACAAATCTAGAATAACAAAGATGCCAACATAGTTCTCGAACCTTCTTTGGTTTCCTAAAGGTAATACCTGGTGGATTATAGTTTGGTCGATTGACCAGAATAATCATATTAAAGGTATGTATCTATTTTGAGGACCTTGATTATACAAATTCTGAAAAACAGGATTGAGAGAGAGGAGGATTTGTGAACGAACTACATCTTGTGATTGTTGATACCGCGCGGATACAACCTTATATCTTTGGCAGCAACCGGCTACGTGAAAATATAGGCGCTTCATACCTCGTAAGCCAGGTCACAGGAGAATGGGCTTTCGAGGAAGTCCAAAAAGCTGCGCCTCAAAACAATATCGACACCATCCAAAATGAGTTCTGGCTGAATACACGCCAGGTAGAGACAGATCTGGTACTTCAAGCCGAGGTAATTTATTCTGGTGGGGGAAATTTCGTAGTCTTGTTTAGAGAAGTTCAGCATGCTCAAGATTTTATCCGTAACTTATCCAGACGCGCTCTCATCCATGCGCCCGGTTTGCAATTGGTCATTGTCCGGGAGCAATTTACCTTGGGCCAGACCCTCCTCAAGGATGTCATCCAAGAAACCTTTTCCAAGCTTGAGCTCAAGAAAAGATCACGGAAAATTACCTCTCCCCTTATGGGATTGGGAGTCACCGAAGCCTGCCATTCAACCGGAATGCCGGCAACCGGATTGACCGAAAGAATCGCCAACGACCCCACCTCAGTCTATCCTGCGTCGGCAGAAGTACTCGCAAAGTTAAAGATGGTTTCCCAGGCAAATACTCGCCTGACCGATATGTTTGGCAATGTTCTGGGGTCATTGGCCGACCGCCTCGATATCGATCCAGGGCAATGCCTATTTCCTATGGAATTCGAAAATTTAGGTCGATCTCAAGAAGAATTTAGCTACATTGCAGTTATACATGCCGATGGCAATGGCCTGGGCCAGCGTATTCTAGACCTGGGGAAAACTGTCCAGGACGATCGCCAATATATTCGGATCATGAGGGATTTTTCTCAAAAGATCGACCGTGCCAGTCGAAGCGCTTTGGATAATACCCTTCTCAAACTGGTCGATACAGTTGATACATCAAACCAAACAATAACCTCCCTGAATGCCGATGGAGAAGAAATATCTACACTTCATCTAAAAAGAAACAAACCAGGGAAGAATGAATGGTTCTTGCCGGTCCGCCCAATAGTGTATGGCGGCGACGATATAACCCTGTTGTGCGATGGACGGTTAGGACTATCAATCGCATTGGAATTCTTACAACAAATCGAATCCGAAACCGCAAAAGTACAGCTCCCCGACCGGAAAGGCCCAGCAACTGCCTGCGCCGGAATATCCATTGTCAAGAGCCATTATCCTTTTGCCCAGGCTTATGAATTGGCTGAAGACCTGGCTCAATCTGCCAAGCATTACCGGCGAGAAATGGGAATCAATGGAGCCTGCCTGGATTGGCATATCGGATTGAGTGGCTTGTTTGGCAATATCCTGGCTATCCGCAATCGTGAATATCAAACCGGGGAAGGAAGCCTTACTTTGAGGCCGGTTACAACCGGACAAAATCTTGGTGAACCGCTTCGAGCCTGGCCGGTTGTCGAAAAGGGGATGATGGCATTTCGCGGACGTGATTGGAGTACCAGGCACAACAAAGTGAAAGCCCTGCGGGATGTCCTGCGCGCCGGGCCGGATGAGGTGAATGCCTTTCTGACAAAATTCAATCATTCTGAGCCTTTACCAGTAATCCATACTGCATTTGCAGACATTCGCAACAATGGATGGCATGAGCAAACCTGCGGCTATTTCGACGCTATTGAGATGGTCGATTGGTTCATCCCGCTAAGCCAGGAAATTTATGGAGGGAATTCCTGAATGAACGATAGGCTTACCTTACAAATCAAATTATTGAGTGATGCTACTTTTGGTCGGGGTGACGGCGTGAGTGGGGTTGTCGACACTGAAATCGAGTACGATTCGAAAACAGGACTCCCTTTCATTCGCGGTCGTACGGTCAAAGGACTGTTGGTTGAAGAATGCGCCAATATCTTATTTGCCCTGGAACAACAAAAGAATACCTATCTTGGTGAACTCGAAAGTGCAGCGTCCTTTTTATTCGGTAATGCTGGCAGCACGTTGAGCGACGATGCCCGCATGCACGTTGGGCCTGCCCAATTGCCAGAAATATTACGCCAGGCAGTCACTCGTGATGTACAGGCGAAGCGCCTGGATCCCGCCCAGGTATTTGGTTCTCTGACAGATATCCGCCGCCAAACAGCCATGGATGATGCGACCGAAGCTCCTCAAGAAAACAGTCTGCGCTCAGGGCGGGTATTGTTACGAGACACTGTTCTGACGAGTGAAATCATTTTCGATGAAATCCCTTCTGATCTGACAACAGGCTTATTAGCAGCCTGTGTCATCGCCCTCCGTCGGGGTGGGATTGGGCGCAATCGCGGTAGGGGAAGGTTAGCAGCCAGTCTGATTGATCCAGATAATCCTATTCAGGAATTTCCTAATAAGTATTTTCGCAGCTTCGAGTCCAGGGTGAAAGGGAGGGCTGTATGATTGCGATTTCCTATCAGATTAAATTGGAAGAGCCTGGGATATTCACCGATCTTGATGGTGATCCGAACAGCTCCATTTCCCTGGGTTATATCCCGGGTAGTGTCTTGCGCGGCGCCATCCTGGCGAAGTTTATGCGGCTCAACCACCTCCACAAGATCGATGCATGCGATCAAACCATTCGTAATCTATTCTTTGATGGCGATGTACGGTATTTAAATGGTTACCTCGAATATAAGGGATGCCGTTCATTACCAACGCCTCGCTCATTGTTCCAAGAGAAAAACGCCCTTGATGATGTTTATTACGACTTTGCCTGGGGTCAACAGCCTTATGAAGGACAATGGAAGTCAAGGCCAGATGTTTTTACAATTGTTGATTCGCAAGGAGGGATTCTGGATTACCGTGTTCCGGAACGAACCATTTCAGTACATACCACTCGGAACCGGCGCTCAGGTCGCCCGGGGACTACTTCCACATCCAGCGAAGAAGCCGGCGTTATCTATCGCTACAATGCTTTAGCCGCCGGACAAACTTTTATAGCCATGATCTTGTGCAGCGATGAAAAATTCGCCTCCGCCTTGGCGCCATGTTTGGAAGGCAGGATCAAAATCGGCGGGTCGCGGAATGCAGGATATGGTCTGGCCTCTCTGGGTCTGGTCGATTCAGTAGAGAAGGAGTGGCATGAGACCACACAAATTGGTGGAAATGAACAGCTTAAAGCGGTCCCTCCAATACGAGTAAATCAGACAATGATAATAACGTTCCTCAGCAATGGTCTGTTTCGTGATCAAGGAGGGCAATTTATTGTCGATCCAGATATCCTAACAAATGCAATTGCCGAAAAATTGGGATGTGATCTGGTTCTCAAAAAAAAGCAGGTATTCCTGCAGACCTTGAGTACCGGGGGGTTCAACCGTAAATGGGGTCTTCCCCTTCCACAGGAGTTAGCCGTCAAAATGGGCAGCACCCTGGTTTTGGAACAGCCCAATTGCGACTGGAGTCGGATCACTCAACTCGAAGAAGATGGAATTGGTGAAAGGCGAGTGGAAGGGTTTGGCCGGATAGCGGTCAATTGGCTGGATCGAACCCAATGGCAAATTTCGGAAATTGATACCCAGGCCAACTCCGATCCAATCGAAATTCCTGAAGGATCAATCGATCAGGCAGTTGCCAAAGAAATATCAGCACGCATATTCCAGCAACGGCTTGAATTGCACCTTATCCAACTTTCCAATAAATTAGGGCAACAGGTTCACGTGCCGAAAAACAGCCAGCTCAGCCGGATGATTGAAGTGTTACAGAATGCCCGCCAGGAAAAAGTAGAAAATGGCCGGATAACGATCAACCAGTATTTGCGAAAATTGGGTTCTCGCCAGGCCACCCGCGACCAGTTCAAGCAGGATACGGTGGCAGGTAAGCCTTTGCTGGAATGGTTGCAATTCAGGGTAAATGATTCTAACCAAATTTGGGAAGAGATTGATGCAGGTAATCCACCAAAGATTGGAACGGTTATGGCTGAGATGACCGCTTCACTGGCTTATGAATTAAATCTACGCCTGGTCATTGCTGTCCTCGAAAGGGCGATCAAAAATAAATCCAGTCAACCGGAGGTGAGCCATGTCTAACCAGCGTTGGTCGGGAAGCACGTCACGGAAAATCCTCAGGCGTATTGTTGTTGAAGGCAGCCTGATCCTGCAAACCCCGGTCCATTTTGGAAGCGGGGAGAGTGACGATGTCAGTGATATGCCCCTGTTGGTTGACCCTCGGGATGGTAAAACTCCCTTACTCACCGGCACATCGATTGCCGGTGCGTTGCGCAGCTATTTGCGCTCTCGAGAATTGGGATACCGGCAACCATTCCCTCCAGTTAGCACTGAAGATAACAAAGCAGAACGATTGCACGCTATCAATCGTGAACGAAAAAGTGCTGCTGTGCAGCTGTTCGGCGCATTGCGGATGGATGATGAAGGTGAGCAAAGCCCATTAATCATCGAGGATTGCTATCCATCATCCGGGTTGATCGAACTGCGTACCGGCGTCAGCCTGGACCCGGAAACCAGGACAGCCAGAGAGGATTTTCTATATAACGCTCAATTCTGGCAGGCCGGTCTTCAATTCCCTTTAAGATTGGAATTGCTGGTCTGTAAAGGAGATGATGAGACCCGTTTGCGGAGAGCCCTTGCCAGCGCACTCTCCGGTTTTCAGGATGGGGAGATTCATCTTGGGGCGCGCAAACGGCGGGGCTTTGGTCGCTGCCAGGTCAAGGAGTGGCAAGTGATCGACTACGATCTTTCAAACCCGAATGGGCTACTTGGTTGGCTCAAACAAGATCGCGCGATACAGTTATTGGGAAATAACATTTTCGAATTGTTGAAAGTAGGAGATCCAATACCCGATTCCCGAGAGTATTTCTCAATTGATGCAACCTTCAAACTCGAAGGGGGAATGCTGATCCGGTCTGGTAGCAGCGCACCTTACGGAGCCGATGCCTACCACCTGCATTCATCACGTCCAGGCTACATTGATCCACTGCCGGCAATTAGCGGCACAAGCCTGGCTGGCGCGGTGCGCAGTCGTGCCCTAAGGATTGCGAAAACTATCGGCGTCAAGCAACCTATCGTAATGATCGATCAACTGTTTGGCCCGCTCATTCCCAAAGGCAGCAGTAAAAACCTATCTCCTGCGGCCAGTCAATTATGGGTTGAGGAGAGCTGTATTGAAAATGCACTTCCTGCCAAAGACGAGCCAAACCAGAACCGGGTAAAAATTGACCGTTTCACCGGCGGTGCATATCCTGCAGCGCTCTTCAATGAACAGCCTGTATTTGGCTTGAACGAGACCAGCGTTCAATTTCACATGAAACTGGTATCTCCTGAAAAAACCCAAATCGGCCTACTTTTAATGGTTTTGAAAGATCTATGCACTGGCGATCTTCCCCTGGGAGGGACAACCGGTATAGGCCGAGGTCGGCTGATGGGCAAGGGGTCCATCTTGAAATACAAGCTGAAAGATGCCCCTCTGGAAGAGTGGGAGTTTCACCAGGAAAAAGACCATCTCATTTTCAACCAGGGTGATCCACAAAGATTGGAAACTATGTTTGTTCAGGCATTAATGGAGGAGATCGACCATGGATAAGCCAAACATTGTTACCGAATTCCCGAACAGCTTGCACGCCTGGCTGACCGAGAAATCTACCCAAAACAATTTGCCTTATTTGCTGGCTCACCTGGATGATGGGGTTGTTTGGGGAATCCTTGATAAAAATCAACTAAAACTTAGCGGCGATGAATTTCCAGAAATCAAGGTTGAATTAAGGCAGGAAACGCTACAAGATGCTAAATTGTTTGGCCCCGAAGGAGAGCTCTTTATTTGGAAAAGAGAAAACGGTTTTGCCTGGCGGCTGATTTTGGATTGCACAAAAACTCAGGATTTTTACGAAGAAATCCATCGTTTGTGGGGCAAAGCTGAAAAATCTTATCGAGGATTCACATTAATGCGCGAAGGGGCTCAAGGGATGCTGCACTCCCCTCCTATCGATGTGGAAACCAATAAGAAAATCGGGTTGAAAATCCGGCATTACATCGATTACGACTCTGACGCACAGGCTTATATTTCCCACAGCCGGCTGGTCGATTTTGTTCAGGTTAAGGAGGATTAAAATATGGCAATCAGGCATTCAAATCCAACCAAACCTCGTGTAGACCGCGAGCGGAATGAGATTTGGGCTCGAGCTCCCTACAATTTTATTCCTCTACCCGAAGTAATTGTCCCTGCCAATAAGCCATTACCTCTGGACATTTATTCTCCAGAAGGGGTATCGGGATGGATCGATTGCGAACTGGAAACCTGTTCTCCCACTTATATCCGCGGCATGTTGACCGCCTCAGAAATCCGAAGAATTCGGCGACACCAATACAGATCAACTTTCTCAGGTGCAAAAGCAGGCCCGTGCCAGGTTCTTTTCGTCAGATGGTTCAATAGTAGAAGGTAAACCAGGCCCGGTATTACCCGGCAGCTCGCTGCGCGGCATGATCCGGGCGCTGGTAGAGGTCATTGGGTATGGATGCATGCGGTGGGTAGGGGCATCCCCTACTTTCACATTTAGAGCTGTTGCAGCAGCCAATGACGATCCCTTGCGAAATCATTACAGAGATGCCATTGGCTCATTCGGAAAAAACGTCCATGCAGGATACATGAAGAAAGCAAATGATGGATGGAAGATAATCCCCGCCAAAACGCTTAAATCTTGCCACTGGCCTGGTGAGGGTGACTATATAAAAATTAAGGAAAAAACTATCGGCAGCAAGGACCTGCCTGGCTTCATCCGCCTGAACAGTCCGAATTACCGCCCGCAATTACATCGGGTAAGCTTTAACGTCCAGGTTAAAACGGGCAGCGGAGGAAGAAATCATACCGAAATTTCTCAAATTGGCCCCCTATCTTCCGAATACCAAAATAATGGGGTTCTGGTTTGCTCCGGCAATATGTTGGAAAGCAATCGTTCTGGGCAGCCTTCCCGCCGAAAAAACCATGCCCTGGTCCTGGAACCAGATGAAAAAGCTACGCCGCTCAATTTGAGTAAACAGGTCATCAAAGATTATGTCGATAGTCTCACCCCATTCCAGCAAGAAGAGTTATCCGACTGGAGCTGCTTTGGAGAAAAGGATGACCGGCAACCTGCATCAACGAGAGAGGAAAAAGCCGCCAGCCCCTATGGCTGTCTGGCAGATGGCGCGCCTGTATTCTATATTGCTGTAGGAAAGGACATCGTCGCCTTCGGGCACTGCCCCAATTTTCGGGTCCCCACCCGCATGAAAATCGAAGGCACCGAACGCGCCACCACCCCCCAGGATTTCGTGCCTCCGGAAATCCGTCATCATCCCGAACCTGACCTGGCAGATACCATATTTGGCTGGGTAGAAGAAGAAGGCGGTCCGGCCGGACAACATTCTGGAAGGGTAACGTTAAGTGATGCCCATTTTGAAAGTGCAAAAAAAGGCGTCTGGTACAAGGAAGAACCAATTATTCCCCACGTATTATCCGGACCAAAGCCTAGTACTTTTCAGCATTATCTGGTTCAGGATAAATGGCAAGACCATGACCCTGATAAAAAAGTATCATTGGCTCACTATGGAACATCTTTACTCGAAACAAAGGTTCGTGGTCATAAATTTTATTGGAATAAAGGAGAAAATCCACCCATTGAGGCAACCGAAAAGGAGTTAGAACATCCCAGCCAGCTCACTCAAATTACACCAATAAAAGCTGGAGTTATTTTCAAATTCAAAGTTCACTTCGAAAATCTGCGACCGGAAGAATTGGGCGCGCTTTGGTGGGCACTGGCTTTGCCTGCCGGCGGTCAGAGAACCTATCGTCATCGATTGGGTATGGGTAAACCGCTTGGGATGGGTTCGGTTGCAATTCGGCCCACACTATTTATTACGGACAGAAGGAAACGTTACAGCCATCTTTTCGAAAACGGCAATTGGTATTCATCGAGCCAGGCAATGGATGCCCAGGATTATATCGATGCATTTGAATCCTTTGTGCTACGAAAAGTTGCCCCGGACAAAAAAAGGCTGGTCGAGGTTGAGCGCATCCAGACCCTCCTGGTCATGCTTGAAGAACGAAGCGATCGCGCGGAATGGGTGGACCGAACCCGCTACATGGAAATCGAGCATCCGTTAACCGGAACCAACAAAACGGTCAATGAATACAAGGAAAGACCCGTGCTACCCACACCGCAGGGTGTCATCAGCCAATTCGAAGGCAACCTGCCGGGAAATCCTGAAGTTGTCAACCAACCTCCTGTTGAACAATCACAAGGGCGAAAGCCTAAGACCGGTGAAATTAATCCTGGAAATGTGATTCGAGGGAGTGTAGAGATCGTCGAAGCGAACGGGGATGTCTACCTGAGCATTGATGGGGTTTCCTCCGATCAGTTCATGGCGCGCATTCTCAACACAGATCGAGCGGGCAGGCAATATCAGGAAGATGATCACATTTCGCTTCAGGTAGTTCGCCTGGTTAAGGAAGGCGTTGATTTTATCGCTGAGTGCAAGCCAATGATCGGTAAGGCGCCGGCAGGTTATAGCAGTGGTGTGGTCAAGTCTTTTGGTTTAGGCGCAAACCAAAGCTATGGTTTTATCCAGCCAGATGATGGGAGTCCTGATGTATTTGTTCACAACCGCCAATTAGTTGGTGGGATTAACTCTCTGACACCTGGCCAACATGTTATTTATAAATCCGTACGTGAAAGAAATGGCAAGCTTTCCGCACAAGGTGTAAGTATTGTAGAGGAGCCTTGATAAATCAACTCCTATTACCCCTAAAGGCCTTTTAGATGACAAATCGTCTTTGCTCATTTGATATCAGCCTCCACAACCTGCACGGCCCTCTGCCGGTAAGTGCGGTGCGGGCTAAAGCCTTGAATGGCCTGTTCTACACCGAAATGGGACGGCGCTTTCCAGCCTGGGTCGACCGGCTACACCTGGCCCAAGGTAACCAGCCGCTCCCATTTTCACTTTCGCTGCTATACGCTGATGGCTACGTAAAAGGTTTTCGGATCTGTACCTTGCAAGGCGAGATTACACGGCGGGTCGAAGAAGTATGGGCCGAACTTGCATTAATAAAAGCTGAAGTGCGCCTGGGTTCAGCCCAAACGGTCATCACCGGGTTTGCTCCGGGTTATCCCGGGGCAACTACCTATGCGCAGCTCCTGGATTCGGCTCCGGAAGCCAGCAGTGTAGCCTTGAGGTTTGTCACCCCGACCCGGTTCAAATGGATGGGTCACGAGACCCTTCTGCCAGTGCCTAAGGCTGTCTGGCGCTCTTACGCCATCCGCTGGGAAACCTATTCGGACATCCCTCTCCCCCCTGGGTTCCTCGAATGGGTTGAATGGCAGGTGGATCCCAGCGAAGTTCATCTAGAAACATGCCTGGCATACATTGAAAAAGAGGTCGAATGGAAAGGGGTCGTGGGTGATGTAACCTACCGGGCTTACCTGGATGCCAGGGATGTTCCACCCTCGCGACAGTTTGAATACTTGCGCGCCTGGCAGGCATTGGCTGCTCTGGCGGAATTCAGCGGTACAGGTGAAAAAGTGGCGCGGGGGATGGGCTGCACAATAAGAACCAGGGTATATGGTCATTTAGCCACAAAGCCCGAATATTCCATTGCAGGGTAATCAGGTAAAAAAGCAGGAGCAAAAAATGGGTTCATGGTTTCACAATTTTTCTCGCCGGATGGGGATGATCCTCGGCTCTCCAACACCCTGGATTTTCTTATGGGGCTTGCTTGCGATAGGATTGATTACTAATGCAGCATCCAATATTCTACATGATTTTTTTGACTCCCTTCTCCATGACTGGTTAATAAATGCAAATTTATCAGCTGATTGGATAACAATCATCTGTGGAGTCATCCTCATCATTATTGTTTTAGTATCGTTCGATCTTCCAAAGTTGTTGCGCCGCTGGGTAGGAAGAGCTCCAAATATCCGTATGATTTCGGATACATCTACTGTTCCCAGATACCGGGGATTAATCACTATGGTAAGTTCTGGGCCTAACATAGTGAAACTACCAGCATATGTTACATTGTGCCATCATTTAAAAACCGGTATACAAGATAAGGCAGGTCTAGAATATGGTTGGCTTCTGGCCGGCCCAGGAACTGGTGAATTTTCTTCAATTGCAAATGCAGAGAAATTGAAGCAAGAGTTTCTATCAAAAGGTGTCAAAGAAATTTTCATTGTCGCCCTTAAGGATGCTGATAATCCTCAAGAAGTTTTTGATGCAGTCAATGGAATTTACACATATGCGCAAAAGGCCCTGGAAATTTCTTCAGATGAACTCATTTCTGATTACACCGGTGGAACAAAATCGATGACTTTTGGACTTGCTTTGGCTTGTGCTGATCATGGTTGGCCATTAGGTTTTTTGAAACCAGATAAATATGATGCAGATGGCCGGCCCAGTAAAGATGCAAAATCCGAACCACGTAGAATCGATGTCACCTTTTATTCGGATATTCATTCACCTCAATAGCACCTTCTACATCCTATGATTTTGCTTAACTTTTCTCATCCACTTACCGAAGATCAGCTGTCCGAAATTGAAAAGAATACTGGGAAAAAAATCGAACGAATAGAAAAATCGCCGTTCAATTTGACCCAAGTCAGCCATTCTTACCACAGGTTCTTACAATGGTTAATACCCTACCATTCAGCTCTGAAGAATGGGAGCTGCTGCCCATCCTGGTAAATCCACCCTCTCTCAACACAATAACCGCTGTTTTATTAGCGGAACTACACGGCCGGATGGGACATTTTCCACCCATCATCCGGCTTCGCCCGATCGATGGAAGCCTGCCAACCCGGTACGAGGTAGCTGAGATCTTGAACCTGCAGGCAGTGCGTGATGAGTCCCGAAAAAGTCGTGGGCCATAGAGCACTCTACCGGCCTTTCTTCATCATTTTTTCATAGGCAATCTTTTCGACCTCTGCCAGTTCATTGGCATAGATAATTCTTGAGGTATATTCCTTCGCCCGTTGGAGTATTCCGGATCCCATCTGTTGATCGACCACAACCAGGAACGGCTCGCCAAATGTACCGCTAATGGTATCCTTCAGCGCGTTCAAACGGTTCAAGAATTGAGAAGCATCGGTGACCACCCTTCTCTTTTTCATTCCACCCTGCGTTTTTTTCGCCTTGTAAGTCCTCCCACTTTTACATTCGATGATGCCTAATTTCCCCGCGAGCGTGCAGCAAACATCCAATTCGTTTTTGACATTTCCTTTCTTAACGACCAGTGGGTTCGAAACATCCGTGAACAACCGGCTTTGTTTTAATGCTATGTATACGTAGCTTTCAAGCCACCCACCTTCTATGATCTTAAATCCTTCTTCAGAGAATATCAATTTGCCTTTTTCATAACAGGCCAAGCCATGTTCTTCAAGAATGGATACCAGTCCAGTAGATACAGGGTCGCCGGCTAGATAATGTTCATCGATCGACCGATTGGTGTTCGAATCCTTTTTCTTGATCAGGAATTCCCGTAATGATAACCAGGCAGATAAAGATTTCGGTCGCCGAGCCAGTATGAATTCAGCCAATTCCATATCGACCGGCCTAAAAGCTTTTTGAATAGTTTCATTGCTATCAATCTTATACCCATGAGCGGTTAAAACCAGAGAGACAGGCAATCGTTCCAGGTCGAATTTACAATCCTTCACTTCTGACCCTTGATGGAAGAAAATCTGTCTTGCATCTGTATCCACATATAGCATACAGGCATTTTCTTCAAAACCGGCCTGGTTAGTGCCAATCGACATGGGCTTGGTTCCGCCGGTAAGGTTTATTGCTACTTTCTCCGGCCCATTGTTTTCGGTCATAACCTGTTTACACACATCATAAGCGGATTTTGGATCCATTGGATCGACCGGGACTGGATAAAGTTGGCACACGACGCGGCCGGCAAGGGCTACCTCAATGTCAGCAGCCGCCGAAGCAAAACGGGGGTTAATACGGCCATCTTCCCCCGCTGAAACTATCAGAACCATCTGATTATATTTCCGAGACCGCTCCAAAATTGGGATAACATTTTGCATGTGCTGATCAGAGACAAGACAGATTAAGGTAGGCATTACATTCATTCTAAATGGGATTTATGAGCTAATCATTTCAAGAATTTTTGGAACCTACTTTGACAATGCCACATTACAGTATCCGGCTTATTTTTAGCCTTTTTCAGGCGAGATTTGCGGGAGCGAGTTCTGTTTACCAAATCGGTCGTTACAAGTTGGGCAGCCTCTCGAGGAGATAGTTGAGGCAAAGACATGGCGGCTCGGAGTAATTCTCGCATATTACTAACTGATAATTGAGGAGGGACTTCGACTTCATATTTGGCAAGCTAGGCGGGGTCTTGTGCAAAACGTTCCTTCCAATCAAGGCGAGTTTCTGCAATAAACCATGCGGCTAAAATGGTCATCACCAATTGGTGTTCCCATGCGCGAAATTTACGGGTTTGGAATTCTTCCCAGCCCAGTTCACCTTTCTCACCCTGATGACTTCGTTCGATCAAGTAGCGATGGGTCTTGCGCCAGGCCATGGCCTTCAATGAAGTATCCTCAGTTGCATTACTCAGGACATAGGTAACCTGTATCGCATCTTGGCGGATCAAAAGCCATTCTTGTCTGAACTGAGTGCCGTAGACTACCCATACACGGTAACGGGCAAACTTTGCCTCCAAATGGCCGAGTTCGTTTGGGCACAAACGGATGGTTTGCCATAGGAGAGTTGGATCTCGTCCCAGTTCCTGTACCTGATATGCCTGTGCCCCATAATTTTGGGGTTCTTAGAGGGTTTTCCCCTCTCTGTAAGCGGGTAAACCACTTCTGGCTGGGTGAGATAGACCCGGGTATCGTCGGGAAAATCGCCGTAATACTCGATGGGGGCATCATCCAACTGCTGACGCAGTACGCCATTCCGCCCGTACAGGTCATGCATGACCACTCCTTGGAATGGAATCCTTCTTTCCTGTGCCTTTTGGATCATTTGCCAACCCAATTCGGGCTTTTTCTGGAAAGTGCGCTCGTCCGGAATTTCAATCGCCTTCCGCTTTTCTGCATACCTCTCTTAAAACCAATGGATCGGGATGTACAATTCACCATCTGTCCAGGTATTGACAGCAGGTGTTACTAGTGACAAAAATACACCTACCTGACTCATTTCGATCTTCCCAAGCCGTCCGTTATGTTGTCGCCCTGCTCCAGCACTTTCGGGTCCAGCTTTTTCTTCTGCGCTTTCATCCAAAACCAGGATGGCTTGCTGAAATGCAGGGTGAACTCTGATCTCATCCCTAATTGCTTCGATCAGAGACCTCCCTGACCAAGGTGAATTACCGATGAAATGCTGAAAGTTCTGCACGGACACTTTTAGCGGCCTACATTTGCCAGGTTACGGTCGGTTTCCATGCGCAATAGGCCAATTATGTAATTGTAGCCGTTTTCACTGGTATCTCTGGTTTGTGTTCGTAGTTGTCCTCTAAACCGATCAAAATAATTGGACAATCGCTCGCCTAGCGTTGGTACTTCCTCAATGGGTATGCCCCATTGGCTAATCTCTATCTTTGGGTTCGCTTCTTGCCCATACGGCTATGTTAATCCACAGAATCGCTATATTGTTAATGTACCGACCAAGCTAAAATTCTAATGCGACATTGTCAAAGTAGTTATAAGAATCCCTTTAATTTCGCCCTTGAATAAGCAGCGATTGTAAAGCTATCTGTAATTTCACCATCCCGGATCATGATTTCGAAATCGTCAAAATTCACCCAATGCAACCGGTCAATCCCCTCTGCCTGCTGCGGGTTTCCAGTTTTCTCGAGGTCAGCATAAAATAGGTGAGCAGCGATCTCTTCCAGCCCGGTATTGACATGCATGATTCCGAGGTCAATAATGCGGGTGACGGAACCTTCAACCTCTTCCAATAGCTCTTTGCGGGCATTATCCGCGGCAGGTAATCCTGGAGTCCCATATCCACGGGGAATTTCATAATTCCACTGGCGTGTTGCGTGGCGGTATAGGTGAAGAAGCAGCACCTGCTTAGCCATGACGGGCAAGACAGCAACCGCTTCGCCATTTTCTAATGATGCTTGGTTGATAATCCGGATGTAGCCAAATTTACGACCATCTGGAGCCTTCACCAGATCCCTCAGCACAAGAATGTACGGATCAGAAATCAGGATGCCGATTTTCGCCCACTGCGCATCGCGATTTTCAGCCCGGGATCGTTGTTCGTTGCTCTCTTCCCAGGATCTAATTTCAACCGGATCAGTAATGATCTGAAAAGCTGCCTGATCATTGTCAAATAGTTCGGGATGTTGATTGATGAGATCAAAATAGTTACTGTTCATTTCAGCTTCACAAAGCTATCAAGGATTTGGGTGGTGTGCCCGATGTTGATGGCTCTCAAACGTCCCATCTTCCTCTCAGCGATTATATCAGGTACAATATTGCCCAGCACATTCATGAAACCTCCTATTAACCCCCCCAATGAATACCCAAGAAACGGATTCATCGAAAACATTCCAATGCTGACGCCGACCAGGCCTTCAATAGCCCCGCAAATGTATGATGTTCTTACCTTTAATGCGCAATTCCTGGACCTGGTTTCTACTTGATAAATCAGTGATTTTAACCGCAATTAATTCGTGAAGTTGGTGAAGCCACTTTTCGGTAATGTATCCGGTTTTTGATTGCAGATTGACAGCGATTTCCGGGTCACTATATATATGGAGAAGCTTCTGCCAATCGAGATAATTCTGAGACTGGTCCTGGATCGTCTCCAGTGCCAGGTCGATCTCTTTTTCCCAGGCTACTGGAGGTTCTTGTGGACTTGCATGGGGATTGCATTCAACAATATCTTTTGCCAGCTGCTCTTCAGCTGTTGTATGCTGCATGTAGAAAGGAGAAAGGGTATCCGAAAAGCTAAAAACCCCTTTTCCACCACTGATTGATGATGCAATCTTACGGTTATAAAAATAATCGACGAAATTCCTGACCCGGAATAAGTCCTCTCCTGACATCAGGTGTCCGGCTGCTTCGTAAAGATCGCTCCTGCTTTCTAGAGATCCTTTTTCTTTTACGGCAATATATTTGTTAACATCATTTATAATTTCGCTACAAATTCCATGTTCTCGATCCCGGGTTTTTTCGAAGCAGTCCCATATCGATAATTGCGGCTGGTGGGACTCGATGCACACCCCGTCTGCTTGGTGTTCTTTCAAATACTCGAATAGCGTGGTGAGTGCAAAGGCTTGTTTTTCGAAATTATATTTAATTTTGAGATCATTGGGGAGGCACTAAATCATGGCGAGGAAGGGGGCGCTGGAGTCCGAATCACTCGCGGCATCAAGCAGGCAGTGTGCCATCAAGTCGCGTAAGAACAGGCCTGAACTGACCAGCTCATCGAGGCCTGGCCAAGCGCTAAACTTAAAATTGTGATCGGTTAAATATCCATACATGACCTGGTACAAAGTTTCAGGTGTTGGGTTCTTTATTTTATGGAAGGCCACTCTTAATAACGGCTTGCCTAGATGCCTCGAAATCAGCTGTATATAAGGAATCGAATCCAGAAAAATCGCCAAATCGACAGACTGGTTCAAAGAAGTCACAATCGGCTGGGCGTGAGCAAGGTAGATGATCGTCCCTGTTTCGGAAAGGCTTAGGGACACGTTTTGCTCATCCCTGGATTGCGGCCGCCACCAATTCTTCGGCTCATCATAAGGATGCGCGGTTTTGGCGCTGTCAAGAAGGTCGAGATAACCCCAATTTGTCATGGCATTCCCTCCCAAACTAAAACGTCTCAAATTCTTCAGAAATGATTGACCTGGAAAATCGTGATATTAACCATTATAGGATAGATCTATTATGATCATCCAGGATTATTTTCCTCTCACCGCCGGCAGGTAAATGCGCACCGCCTGGCCTATCAAAGGCGATTCAACTGGAGGCAGGGTAGGATCGTCGATGGCACCGGGAGATGACAGGTTCACATAGGCCACCAGCATTGGTCCCCATTGGTTCACAATGGCTTGGGTGGATGCATCGCCAGAAGAAATAGATTGTGTACCGATCATCCAATCTGTACCGCTGGCAAAAGTCAAGGTCAAGCCATTATAAAAACTTCGTTTATTATCCGGTTTGGGGAAAAAGATGGAGACTCCGTGACTGTGATCCAGGATCCAGGTATTGCCTGAAACTGAACCGGAGTTTGCTGGAATGATCCCCGACCAAAACTGGTTGTAGATGATGTAATGTTTGCCAGCATCAGGATCGTCTTGAATGGCATTCATTATATCCTGAGCAGTCGTCTGCAGTGCACCGTTGCTGCTTTTCTCCTTGACAAGGCGGGCGAAGTCGTACAGGTCGAAAAACTCATCCAGCATGCCAATCTGTCCGCTTCCGTCCGAATCGAAACTTCTGGACCTGGGCGAGAACCTGCAATTTGAGCCAGGTACCCCCGAGTGATGATAAAGAAGTCGTTAACTGGCCAGCAAATGTGTTAACTTTATCTGCCAGAAGCGGCAAATTCGAGATCCTGGCAACCGAAATCGTATGTGGATACTTTCCACCGGTCCAATAATTGTGATAATTGGAAGCAATCTGAACTGCCAGGGATTCAGGGGTCATGGTTTCTGGGATGGAATTAAGATAAGAGGGGGGAGTTGGGACCCAGCCTTCGTTTTCAGATGCAATATAGAAATCTGCTGCTGGTTGGAATTCGTACGCATCTTCGATCGATCCCATCAGGCAGGCGTCCAGTTGAAGGATGTCCATTTTCCCGGTTTGGGAAACGATCTGTTTGAGAGCGCCAGCCAGTTCTTGAACCCTCATGCTCCGGTTCTGCGACACATCCTGCATGGTGGTCGCCAGACTACCATGATCCCAAAGGACCAGGGCGGTGTGATCAGCCGGGAACATACCCCGGGCCCATTTGACAAAATCAATCAGTGTATTCGGGTCACCGCTGTTAAGCTCGTTTTTCACCACGAAAACGGTGTTATCAGCAATGTAATAATACCGGCTGTCGTTATTTGCGGCCCCATCAAACATTACGGCAATGTTGTAGGCAGAAGAACCTTGATGAGCCTTTAGCTGTTCGAAAACGGATTGGGCTCGAGGGTTCAGGTTATTATCCCCCACCATATAGTACATGAGCAGCCAGGGTTTGTTCCCGGTGGGGGTACCAATGAAATTCTTACCGGAGACATTTCCTGCCAGAGAAACGGCCAGCGAGGTGGGAGAGAATGAATAGCCTGTTTTCGTGGCGGTGAGGGTGTACGCCCCTGCAGCCAGCCCGGTCAATGTATAAGCGCCTTGCGCGTTGGAGGTTGTGGAATGCCCCTGGTTATCTATCACCGCCACACCAGCGATTGCCAGGGGAGTGGTCCCGCCTGTTTGGATGGTTCCCGATATCGAATAGGTTGTCGATGGCACCTGGACGTTTACAGTAACATAATTAGTAGTCCCATTCGACCACTTGACGTCATTCCAGGCGCCGCTTTGTTCATAATTGGGGGTGCACCAATAGCTGGTTGCCTGGTCGAAGGCTCGATTGGTCGAATAGCTGTACTCCTGCCCGGGCTGCAACGTCACATTGAGAATCCACGCAAAATCATAGTTTGCCTGATCGGAGTTCCGCCGGCACTTAACGCCCAAATGCCCCAGGGTGATCGCCTGCCCACCGTTATTTTTGGCTTTGAATGAGGCGTTTGTGTTCTGTCCTGGTGCCGGGATACCGGGATTGAATGCCAGTCCTTGCGTGAGCTGGATATTTCCCGGAGTCACAGGATTGGATACAGTGACCCATAAGGTATCCACCGTTCCATCCGAGCGGTGCACATCCGACCAGGAATTGCTATATTCGTAATTGGGGCGTAACGTCCAATTACCGGCGGTGGGCAGGCTGCGGTTGGCCGAATAAGTGTATTCCTGCCCTGGTTGCAGGGACAGGTTCTGGATCCAGGCAAAATCTCCGTTCTGGCCATTCAAGTCGCCATTCAACCGCCCCTGGATCCCCAGGTACTGTATGGTCATCGCCTGGCCGCCGTTGTTTTTAACTTTGAATGTGCCGTTGAAATCCTGTCCAACGGCTGGGGCGGTCGTCGAAACGCTCAAATCCTGGCTCAAGATGAGGTTCCCGGGAGAGGGTGGGGCATTCTGAACGTTGATCGTCACATAGTTCGTAGAACCATTGGACCAATGCACGTCGCTCCAATTATTATTGTATTCGTAGTTTGGCGTACAGGAATAGGCGGCTACCTGGTCGAAGGAACGGTTGGTGGAGTAGCTGTACTCCTGACCCGGGCTTAAGGTGACATTGGTCATCCAGGCAAAATCGTAATTGGCCTGGTCCGACGTGCGCCGGCATTTAACCCCCAGGTATTGGAGGGTGAATGGAGAACCACCGTTATTTTTAGCTTTGAAGGCAGCGTTGGTGCTTTGGCCGGGATAGGGAGAAGATGGGTTGATCGCCAACCCAGCGGTCAGTTGAAAAACAAACGAGCTGGATTCGCAAGAAGTATCTGCCAGGTAGGTGCCAGCAGACCAACCGCCATGGTCATGCTGCCACCAGGTATAGCCGTCAGCGGAGATGGGTCCGCAGGTGATTTTGATCACTGTGCCATCCTGGAGCAACCCAACCTGGGAATAGCTGAGCCCTGGCCCGGAGCGAACCTTCAACCCTCCATACTGGCTGGCGCCCGTCACGACCGCGCAGCTCCCAACCGACATCTGCGGAAATGCAGCGGATACCCTCTCAGGTTGGTAAACGGGCAGCATGCCAGCCAGAAGAATCAGCAGGGCCCCGAAAAGTTGAAAGATCCTGATGAGTTTCGTACCAGACAAGGACGAACCGGAATGGATATTCATAGATCCCCTCCTGATCCAATTCAGATTGTAGAAATCGATCCATTATCAATCTAAATTATTTTCCCCCATTTTATTTCAGGCCGGTACAGATTCTCTGTGGTTTACATATAGTGTATCGACTATCTCTGACCGATTTTGGGTCACTAGATTGGAGGTTTCAATCCCCTAGACAGGGCATGGGTGGTTAAGCCAACGGAAATCTGGATCGAAATTTTTCAGCTGTGTAGTTTCAATCCCTTAGACAGGGCATGGGCGGTTAAGCCGACGAGTACCCCCACGGGTACTTTACAGCCGTCTGAGTGTTTCAATCCCTTAGACAGGGCATGGGCGGTTAAGCCTTACTGTTGCGACTGTAAAAGGGCAAATGATGGTGAACAAGTTTCAATCCCTTAGACAGGGCATGGGCGGTTAAGCCAAAAAGCCAAACAAGTAGCACCGCAAGTGGTAAGAAGGTTTCAATCCCTTAGACAGGGCATGGGCGGTTAAGCCTGTTGGATAACTTCCCCCAAATGATTGACGGAGAGGTGTTTCAATCCCTTAGACAGGGCATGGGCGGTTAAGCCTGGAGTTGATCAGACGAAGGCGCACAATGAAGCAACGTTTCAATCCCTTAGACAGGGCATGGGCGGTTAAGCCCGGATCAGACCAAAGAAGCAAAACAGCACGTGGATTAGTTTCAATCCCTTAGACAGGGCATGGGCGGTTAAGCCTCTTCCTAAAAAACCTCTCTTTAGCTCAACTGTGTTTATTATAGCACGCTTGACCGTCCATTTGTACCACCTTTGCGAACGTGCAGCATGTGGCAGTATTTTGACTGCATTTTAATCTGATTCTAATCCGCTCACATTCCCGGTTACCTCTCCGCAACTCATCGGATCTCGTTCTACCGCTCCTATCCCCTTTTTCCGAATCTGCACCTCCATAATGGGAAAACTTTCACAAGACACTTGAATTACAGTCGCCGGTTCGGTGGTACAGGGCCGCTCCGCACCTGGTTTTTTTGAGTTACCCAGAAACTAGCAACTGAATTCCTTAGAAGTCACGTGCCTGAGATGTGTCACGTCAATGCAGGTAAAAAATGCTGTCGGGCGTCACACCACCTGTTCCAAACACCTCGATCCGCGATACATCATCCTGGCTGATAAAGTAGAACCGGACACTGTCCTGACGAACGGCTTGTTTCTGCAACTGCTTACGAAGGTCTGTAATCTGGCTCTCATCTAATCGACATTCAAAAACGCTATATTGGACGTGGCTGCCAAAATTTTTGAGGATCTTCATCACTTTGAGACGCCGCCGGTCATCCGGAATGTCATAGCTAACCATCAGAAACTGACTCATAGCTATTTTACGATAAGGGGTTTGTAATCTTGCGATTGGCCAAGGATGACTTTTGCCATTAACTGAGCCTGAAGCGAAAAAATACGGCGGTAGGTTGTGCGCTCCTGGGTTATTGGGTAAGTGATCTGTTCGTTTACCCGGTCCTCGTACCAGCCCAGAAATTTCTTTCGAGCTTCGGCAGACATGTAAACTGCCGGCGCGGCCTGTCCATCAGGAGAAGGCAGGTCGATCTCTTCCCCGCTTCTGGCGATCTTGTGATTTCCGAAATCTTCCAATCTTATCCAGAACCGATTCACTGCCGTCAGGACAATTGAATCGACAATAATGGGCCTGAATTCTTCGATCAGATCTAATGCCATCGACGGCCGGCCGTAATCGATGGCGTGGAAGCAACCCAGGTATGGATCCAGACCGGTGAGCTGGCAGGCAGTGGTCATATCGTTGAGTAAAAGAGTGTATCCAAAAGAAAGCATCGCATTGACCGGGTCGGTCGGCGGGTAATAAACCCGCCTTTCGAATCCCCAGCTTCCCCTATTGATGGGGTTGGCTAACAAACGGCGAAGCAAGCTGAAATATTCTTTGGCCGCCTGACCTTCCATACCGCGGACTTCGTCCAATGTGTGGTTGGCTTCCAGGCGTTGCGCCATGGCATCCATACCCGCTAAGGCCTGTTGAGCCCAAGGTGCTCCTTCGGAATGGCGGCGGACCAAGGTGCGCTGGTTGGCGATCTTACCGCGCACGATGTTTTTAGCCAGGGTGAGGACGCGTCTGGGGTCGGCGGTCGCGAGCGCTTGAGTGTAACGCAGTTTGCCGTGTTTGTGTTCTCCACCCACCAATCGTGAAACATAGCGCCCGCTTCCACTCAGGTAAACCACATCGACCCCGCGCTTCGTGAGCTCGAATAAGGCAGGGGTAGTCAGGCTAACTCCTCGACCAACCATAACGACCTGATCTACTTTTATCATGGGAATTTCATCGACCACCTGTTGATCCTTATAAACAACCAATCGTTCATCTACTTTCCGAACTTGAGTACCGGCTTCGGTAACATAAAGCGTCGTCATATCTTTACCTCTCAAAAAGATTGCCCGAGCCAATCCAAAGGATCGGCCGGGGATAGAATACGAGTTTTTTCTGGATTGACTTTCAAGTGAAGCCGGTCCAATGACTTAACAGCGGCGTTGTAAGCGGTTTCGGCATTATCCTTGGTCGGGCAAAGCACCACCCAGTCATCTGCAAACCTGACCAGGTTATAACCGGAGCGGGTCATACGTACATCAAAGGGATGCAGGTAAATATTGGCCAGCAGCGGTGACAATGGACTACCCTGAATGACTCCCACCTGACCATTTTCGACCTTCCGATAAACCAGGTATGCAGCCAGGCCAAACCCGGCAGCTGCTCCTGCGAAGGTACCTGTGGCCAGCAAACCTTTTTTAACCAGAATCCTTCCCGCGGGTGATCTCAGGGTTTCCACTGCAAATTCAGCGACTCTTTGGAGCCCCGGCCTGGCCCATCCGGACGCAAGCATCAGCCCGCTCAATACCATCTGGCGCACTGCCTGTTTCTGCTCCTGACTTCCAATCTCGCCCTGAGGAGGTAAAAATTCCTGGTCTAGATCATCGCTTCCAGCATTGGCAGGTTGACCATCAGGTGACTCGTATCGTGCTGCCCGGTAAAGATCATAATCCTGACGAATCAGATTTTGAAAAGCCCAACCGATTCCCTGTCGAATTTTGCCGGAGGCTTTCTTTATCCCACTCATCAGGCTTTCCTCACCGTCTAGAGTTAAGCCATGTTTAACAATTCCAGTATCAAGCCATAATCTGATCAGATTAAGCACACGCCCATCCTGGATCCGCTGGCTCATCGGGTCTAAGAGCAATTGGTGGTCAAGGCTGTCAAAACAGGCTGCGATGTCTCCGTCAACTACCCAGCGATAACCGCGCAGGCGCATCATACGGGCACAGTTGATGGCATCCCCCGTAGAACGGCCAGGACGAAAACCGAAGCTGCACGGTAGGAAATCCGGCTCCCACAAAGTAGGATATTTTGAAAAAGACCTGTGTCAACCAGGTCTTTTTCAAAATAACTTGGAATTGATTAACTTCTTGGGGGTAAATTGAAACTGTGAAATGCCTGAATCTCAGCCGGGAGAGAATCCAGGTCGATACCCTTCAGATAACTGTCATCACCCCACCTTGTAGACAATTTCTGGTAGACGTATTGCATATATTTTTCAACCGTTCCACAAGATAGATAGATCTTTTGGGCTGTCAATGAAGCAGTCATTCCATATAAAACTCGCAGAGTAAAGACCCGCCTTAATTGAGGTGTTAACCCGGGGTGTGGCTTCCAGGAGCGGATGCTTTCAATTCTACGGTGAAATGAACCGAATTGATCTTGCATGATGGCTCGTACCCCTGGGGTAATCAGGAAATCGACACTCATAACCTGGACAACTGCAGATGCGATTTCCATCCTGATCTCATTTTTGAGTAAGAACTCGCGTGCGCCGCCGATATATGCATCGTGCAATGCTTCAGGCATTCCATATTGGGATAAGCAAACGATCGCGGCTTTCGAGAATGCCACCCGCATTGTCTGAATGAAAACCTTCAAGGGCGGGCAAGCTGGCAGATACTCGGTATCGATGATAATGACATCCAGATCGAGGCCTGGATAAACTGTGTCGATGAATTGTTGGGGCAATTCAGCTTCCAGGCAAACTAACGTGCGAAGATCGCGAGTCAACAGGTCGGCGTTCCACTGGAGTGCGGAAAAGTCCTCATCCACCAACCCGACCCGGATCGGGAACCGGACCGACACTTGAACCCTCCTTAATTCTTTTACCCAAGACGCAAAGAGATAATATTACTTGATGAAAAGATTTACCCTAAGAAATCTGCCGATTGTCATCTCCTGGTAAATTTCAAATGGATGAATCTGCAGCAGTTTAAGTACATATTTCTATTGCTTTCTTTTCAAGAACGACCTAAAATCCAGAAGGTAGTTGTTCCAATATTTGGGATTGTTGGATTAACTCCTTCGCAAGAATCCAATCGCTGAGTGGGAAATATCATAAGTTCACCCAAACAGGAGGAATAATATGCCAGAGTTTCAGCCGTATATCAAGGTCTTTCAGACTACTGCTCCGACTGAGCCCTTGCCATGGCAGTCCGCTTTCGCCATCGAGCTTACTTCAGTTCCCACCTCTCGCTTAAGCCACGATAATCTCATCGACCAAACCATCCAGGCTGTCTCAGCCATGGCTGACCTGATCAATTCATTGTATCAATCCTCCTTTCCATGTACAATGGCTATACGCAGCCTTGTTTTTCCCAATTCTGGCTCTATTTCCTCCGGAAAGATCGCGATCGCCTTTATCGGGAAAGTTAGCGCAGAAACCAGCCAAAAGGCTGAGGAGCAAAGCCTTGAATTAGAACGCCAGACGATGATGCAATTCGGAGGGATATTCCCGAATTACCATTGGAAAACAATCACCGACCCCAATTGGTTTCAAAGTTTCTGGACACCTTTTCAATGGGAGACCGCACATTTTCTGGAAATTAGACGCCGAGACCATCGGGTCCGGTTGGACACTGTGGTTGCGAAGAGATCGGTTGGATTCAATATCCAGTCTATGGCCCAGACAAACGAAACTAATGAAGAAGTCTATTTTGTCCACCCCTTCATCCCCAGAACGATAACCTTTGAAAGATTTTTCGAACGACCCTTTTACATTCGGCACCCCTGGCACTTACTGTTGTCCTATCGCCTACCCAGCTTTATGAAAAAGAAGAAACAGCGATGCTTCAGGAAATTGCCAGGTGTGAGGGTTTCCATTCTACAAACGCATCATCCATTCAACGGGTCTATGAGCATCGAGCGGCACTTTTGTGCCAGAGCCTTCAAGAACAACTGCTGCGTTTTCAGGATGCACCCTTTACCATGCAAATCCATCTGGCCAGCCCAAAGCCAATTCCGTTTTCCCTGGGAGAAAGCGCCGGAGTAGCCATCACCCAACCGATCGGCCAATCCTATAATAGATCCTCCCAAGACCTCTTGAACCTGCAGATGGGTGGTTATGATGTCGTTTACCCGGAGAACGAAACTGAACGTTTGGCGGCCCAATCCAATAACCAGTACCTGTCAACTAACATGTGGGGGCGTTCCAAGGCACCTGCTGAGTTAGTTCGCATCCGCTTCCTGGTAGATGGTCAGGAAGCGGCATCAGCTTTTCGGTTCCCGGTAGACTTGGGAGACGGCTTACCAGGCATTGAGATGCATGGTCATCGAAACCGGCCTATCCCGATTGAGCTTTCCGGTGCCAGTGATATGGATTTGCATAACGGTGTGTTGCTAGGTCGGAACAACTATCTGGGTTTTCCCCAGGATGTCAGCCTTTCCAATGCTGACCGGCTGCAGCACATGTATATGATCGGCCAGACCGGAACCGGAAAGACCACATTAATGAAGACGATGATTCTGTCCGATATGGCATCTGGAAAAGGCCTGGCTGTCATCGATCCTCATGGTGATCTATTTGAAGAGCTCATAAACCTGGTCCCACCTTCGCGTAAAAATGATGTCGTACTTCTGGATCCTACCGATCTCGAATATCCACCTGGACTCAACCTGTTGGAGTGCCCAGACAGTGAGCAACGTCATTTTGTAGTCCGTGAAATGAAAGCCATCATGCAGCGCCTTATCCAGGATGAATATGGGTCAGCTGCAAAAGAATGGGCAGGACCGGTCTTTTACCGCCATATGCAAATGAATATGCTGCTGGCTATGTCTGATCCAGACCGACCAGGCACCTTGCTTGAGTTTTATGAAATATTCCAACGCGAAGAATACTGGAAGCGCTGGCTTCCTTTAAAATGGTCGGACTCGATGCTGGAGCGTTGGGTTGAGTATGCACTTCCTGCCACCGATTATCCTGCCCGCCGGAATCCCCAGGATGCAAGTTTTGGAGAATATGTCAGCTCAAAGTTTGAAGATTTTGTATTCGATCCTCGTCTGCGGTTTATCTTTGGGCAACGACATTCAACCATCAACATTTCCCGGATTATGGATGAAGGCAAGATCTTACTTGTCAACCTGGCGAAAGGGAAGCTGGGCGAATCCAATGCTCGATTTCTCGGTATGGTGCTGATGGCGAAGATCCAGGCGTCGGTCATGGCACGGTCGAAAAGACCACCCGAAAAACGCCAGCCTTTTTTCCTGTATGTTGACGAATTCCAGTCATTGGCTACCGAAAATTTTACGATCTTGTTATCCGAAGCTCGTAAATTTGGGCTGGCATTAATCCTGGCAAACCAATTTATCTCTCAAATTAAAGATGAACGAATCATGCAGTCAATCTTCGGGAATGTTGGCACCTTACTGGCTTTTCGAGTTGGGCAGGCTGACGCTGAACTTTTGGAGCCCCAATTCTTTCCATATTTCAATCGAGAAGATCTGGCCAACCTGCCCAACTGGCAAGTCTGCATTCGAACAACGATCCATGGGCAGGCAGCCCAACCGTTCAGCCTCCACACCGTCTTGCCTAAAATGCAACTTCAATCCGAGGTGGGAGGAGCCATTCGCCAATTGTCACAAAGTAGTTATGGAACCCCTCGAGAAATGGTCCAGGCTGAAATTGCCCTCAGCCTGGACGAATCCATTAAAATAGAAGATGAGGTTAAGGTAAAAAATCCAAATATACCCAATCTGGCTGATTTGCTGGACCAGATTGTTATTGATAAAAAGCAAAAAACTGACGATCAGATTTCAATTTAAGAATGAGTAGTCCGGATCCCTTGTTTGCAGGCTGCTTCTGCTTCCTGCGTTCATCTTTTTCAGGAGTTCGCTGGCCAAACGAGACCGGTCTTTCAGAAAAATGAGGCGGATTGGTGATTTTGCAAGACGGTTTGTTGACGTAAATATCTCAATAATATCTACCAGCAACTTTTTTTGGAGATATACAGCTTTACATTCATCAAGCAGGATTTTCTTCGACTGGGTGCCGTTCATAAAAAAACTGCTGGTGAGAATAATCTGGCCAGGTAAAATTGAGACATACCCTTTCCGCCCTCCGAACCCCGGCAAATTATGGATGAAACAGGCCAAACAGCTTTGAGGGACCTGGTGATCGATTAAGGCTCGATGAGCAGGTGGGAGTTCATCGGATTCATGCTTCTGCTTGAACCAGGAAATGATTCGATAAAAAATTGTTGACAGGGTAAAAAGCCCCCATCTGAGAATACGCGGGGCAAAAATGAAAACCAGGATGATCAATACCAACGCCAGAGCAAAAGCCAGATAAGGTGCCTTCAGCGCTAGAAAGGCCAGGAAACTGGCAACCACATCTTCCAAACTGCTGATGAAAATATTGCTGGCCCCTTCTAAAGGACTGAGGACATTCACCAGAATACGCGTGCTGGCCTTACCGCCATGTGCAACCAGAGTGATGCTACCAAAAATCAGAGCTGCGGAAACCGCAACTAATGGGTCCATTGTACCCAGAGCCATAACACCCAGCATCGCTCCTCCCAATGGACGAATGATCGTATGGACCAGATCCCAGGTGTTATCAATGAAAGGGATTTTATCGGCAAGGGTTTCTAGGAGAAAGAAAAAACCGGCTATGCTAATAACCACCCAGGAGGATAATGGCTCTAAACCGGCAGGCGTGTTTTGCACCCAGCCAAAACGAATGCTCAAGCCGACCACCAGGATGGTGGCATAAAGGTTCAAACCAGACGACATCGACAACGGAAGTAACGTGGCGATCGTATCCAGAATATTCACCTTGACCTCCCCTAATTACATTATTTTTTATTCGGTAATCGAAATTTCCTCAAACCAGGGAACAGCAGCCGTATGTGGATTACGAAGAATCCGCTTTAAACCTGTGCGACGGTTGCGCCAAACCGTAATCACCATTTCGCTATCTTTGGACATCACCACAGCTGTTCCTACCAGCTGCTGGCACCACGCCCGCCAAGAATCTCCTTCGGGCAGATCGCGGTTGCGAAGATAATAGATGATTGCCCCATAGCGGTGGTACCGCTTTCCGAACAAAAGCACGTATTCAATTTCCTCCTGAGAAAGATTGCGCTGTGCTGAGCGGAGGATAGAGTGATCGTTCATCGCGAACATGTTTACTCCTCCTATCCTGTTTTCTGCCTCCGGGTTGAGACCTGATTCAAATGTACAGGGTTTTGGAGCTGCCTTTCCACATACAATCTATGGTTTGGAAAGTTTTCCAAGGATAAATTTTACGCATTCTGTAACCATTTGTTAAATGGAGATTCTCGAACTCCCCCATTCAGATAGCAAGCCAGGCTGAAAAGAATTTATTGATGGTTCTGTTTTTTGAAATCTATGAAGTGAATAATTACCGGGGATAATTTACCTTATCAAATTAAAAAAGGACAGCCTGTCAGCTGTCCTTTTTTAATTGATCACGAAATCACCGATCATTTTTCCTTAGACAGGGCATGGGCGGTTAAGCCCGCAATGTCTGGTCTATCGAAGTTCGTTGTATCTGAAAGTTTCAATCCCTTAGACAGGGCATGGGCGGTTAAGCCCTAATCTGGCATCCATGGTCATGCAATGTGTGCAACAATGTTGTTTCAATCCCTTAGACCGGGTATGGGCGGTTAAGCCAACGGGAACGCTACCCTTCCGGACGGTACACCAATCTAGTTTCAATCCCTTAGACAGGGCATGGGCGGTTAAGCCAAACATGGACTTTGTGAGCTTTATCATATCAGCAGTGTTTCAATCCCTTAGACAGGGCATGGGTGGTTAAGCCCACAGTGGCGGTTCTTTTTGTAGCGATCCGCTACAAAGTTTCAATCCCTTAGACAGGGCACGGGCGGTTAAACCCGCAGTTGTCGCAGGCGCCGATGGTGTATGGAATATAGTTTCAATCCCTTAGACAGGGCATGGGCGGTTAAGCCTCCCGACACAGCACGACCTAACACAAGTTAATAGCGTTTCAATCCCTTAGACAGGGCATGGGCGGTTAAGCCCTACGCCTGTTTGTTTTGATTGCGGTGGGCTGACGTTTCAATCCCTTAGACAGGGCATGGGCGGTTAAGCCACGCCGACAGCAACGTTCATTCCGACTCCGCCCAGTGGTTTCAATCCCTTAGACAGGGCATGGGCGGTTAAGCCATAACCTTGGCCTTGCCAAGATCGCTAATCCCGTTCAAGTTTCAATCCCTTAGACAGGGCATGGGCGGTTAAGCCCCAAGGCCTATCAAGAAGCACAGAGAGATGCCCAAAAAAAGTTTCAATCCCTTAGACAGGGCATGGGCGGTTAAGCCTAATAGCGCGTGTACCACCTCAATATGAGGATGTCGTTTCAATCCCTTAGACAGGGCATGGGCGGTTAAGCCACCCAAGCCGCTAATAAGTAATAACACACTGTATTGGCAGTTTCAATCCCTTAGACAGGGCATGGGCGGTTAAGCCCTATGGATGATCGGTCGATACTATAACCCCGATTTTCAAGTTTCAATCCCTTAGACAGGGCATGGGCGGTTAAGCCGTTGTTGGAAACACCCACAATTGGCCTACCTGAATGTTTCAATCCCTTAGACAGGGCATGGGCGGTTAAGCCTACGAAGCTAAGTCTTCCTACGGGTTCGTGAAACATCGTTTCAATCCCTTAGACAGGGCATGGGCGGTTAAGCCAACCCCAACAAGCACCAATACTCCAACAATTACGCCAAGTTTCAATCCCTTAGACAGGGCATGGGCGGTTAAGCCACCGTGTTCGCTTCCTCAAAAGCAAGTATGAGGACGAAAGTTTCAATCCCTTAGACAGGGCATGGGCGGTTAAGCCCATAACGTCAATAGTCCATAACGTCAAAACCGAATTGTTTCAATCCCTTAGACAGGGCATGGGCGGTTAAGCCTCTTCCTAAAAAACCTCTCTTTAGCTCAACTGTGTTTATTATAGCACGCTTGACCGTCCATTTGTACCACCTTTGCGAACGTGAAGAATGTGGCAGTATTTTGATCGCATTTTAATCTGATTCTAATCCGCTTACATTCCTGGTTATCTCTGCGGAACTCATTGGAAGTCATCCTATCGATCTCAATCGCCTTTTCCGAATCTGCAACGATACAATGTGATAATAATCACAAGACCTCGGACTTGCATCCAACGTCTAATTGGATAGAATGGTTGAAAAACAGTTTATGGCTGAGGTTGAAATGGTTCCTGTTCATGATCCTGATCTTACCACACCCGATTATTTGATGGACGATTCCGATCGGGTTGTCGGTTGCGCATTCCGGATTTGCTCTTCCAGCCGCTGGTTTGGCGCCGGATCATTCCATACCTGGCGGTTGGCCTTATCCATTCGGCGGTTTTCTACCTGGCCCAGGCTTTCATTCTGGCTCCGAATTCTGCAAGAAATCGGTTTGATGGATAAATCGATTTGCCTGCCCACCTCGCTGGCGCCAGGGTGGTTTGAATTGCCCAGGGATCAGCAAATGAAATCCTTGCTGGATGCCTGGGTTAATTCACCCCAAACAGCCAAAATCAGGCAAACAAGAGCCCGACTTATCCGGAACATCCTGGCTTCAGATGCCGAATCCAGGTACATGAAGGCGCTGAACAAGCAAGGAAACGGTTTGCGAGCTTTGGGCATATTGGAGGGCAACAAATTGACTCCTGCCGCGGAGAAATACTTCAGAAAAGAACCACCTACGTCCGGTCTGGCCGAGGCGCCATCCTGGTGGTTGGACCAGATGTCCCTGGTCGTACCTGACCCGGCGAATTACCGCCTCTTGTGGGACCTGGAAACTTACTTTCAACCGTATCGACCAGGAAGGTATTCACTCCTCCCGGCTGACCTGCGCCTGGCAGCTCAAAAAGGCGATCGTTTCCGATTGGTCAAAGTTCTGGAACAAGGCCTCGGAAACCCGCTGACAGACGAGCTCAAAGCGCATATCGAAGGGCAGCCCACCGTCCGCCTGCTCACCGGCTTCATTTTGGAGTTTTATGATCCAACTTAAATCACCCACCTGCGCCGTTCGAACTTCATGTGCAGTAGCTTGAATGTTGTCCTCAGCCCGCACCACATCTACCTACCACCGATTGAGGGCAATCCAACCCTCCGGGCGCCTGTCAACGACAATTAGATATTCCCATCAGCGACAATTAGAAATGCCCATAACAGAAGGCATATAAACGTATGCCTTTTTCGATAGCCTGCTTCCGCCGGAGCCGTCCCGCTGCGCAGAAAAGGCCGCGGAGACGAGCACCGTCAAGGGGGGCAGTTTGGGTTTTTCCCCTTGACGGAGCGCAGTCGGAGCGGCATACTGCGCAAAGCGGGACGGTGGAGGCGGACAGCAGGCGGCCTGCTTTTGCTGGTGAGTCCTGTGACCAGTTAGCAGGGGACATTTCAGGGGGTCTCCTGAAGACGTTTGGCAGCTTCATCGGCTCTGTGGCTGGACATCTCCTTTCCGAATTCGACGATGATACTGTGGTGGACGACGCGGTCGATGGCAGCAGCGGTGGTCATGGGGTTTTTGAAGATTTGATCCCATTGGGAGAAAACCAGGTTGGAAGTAATGATCACACTGCGGCGTTCATACCGCTCGGCCAGCAATGTGAAGAGGACTTCCATTTCTTCGGGGGATTGCTGAACATAACCGATATCATCCAGGATGAGCACTTCGAAGCGGTCGAGGCGGCGTAGCTCATGTTCGAGGAGCAGGTCGCGTTTGGCGCGCAGCAGGCTATCCACCAGGCGGTAGGTCGGGGTGAAGAAGACACTGCGGCCGATGTTGACCAGTTCGTGGCCAACGGCGGCCACAAAGTGGGTTTTCCCACGGCCGGGTAAACCGAAGACCAACAGGTTGTCGGCGCGGTCCACGAACTCGCCGGTGCATAATTGGGGCAGCAGGCGGCGAAGTCGCAAGGGAAGATACCCCTGGTCAAAGGTCGCCAGGGTCTTTTCGACCGGCAGATGGGCTGCATCCTGTAGGCGTTCGATGCGCCGTTGACGACGACCTTCCATCTCCTGTTCGAGTAGTTCGCCCAAGAATTTTTCCGGCGACCAGTTTTCGTTGGTAGCGCTAGCCAGGAGTTCTTCAACCACCTGTACAGCGGTGGGCATGTGTAAGGTGCGCAAGTGCTCTCGAATGGTCTCAAGCGGAGACATGGCGTGCCTCCGGGCTCAAGAATTGGTCATAGAGGGTCAGGTTGACAGGGTTGGCTGGTAAGTCAGGGATGGCTGCTGGGGTTGGCTGAACTAATTCGGCCACGGTTTGGTCATCCCAGTTCTGACCGGATGTCAAAAGCATCTCCAGCGCCGCAGCCACATCCGTCTCCAACCCGCCTGCCGCCAGTTTGAGGATGCGTAGATAAGTCAGATCTGCTTTGCGTGCCGAACAACGCCCTTGGAGCGCCTCCCAGGCCTGGCGGAAGACCGCTCGCGGGAAAAGATCGTCGCGATAGCGGTAATTGCGAAATCCGCCCGGCTTGCGCAGCAAGCTGTCGATCACGTGGTGGTAGTTAATGCTGTAATGTTGCACTCCCGTCTGGCGGGGCAAGGTCTCCACCCGTTGGTTGGCATACCACACCTCAATCTGCCATTCGAACACCTTCACGGTCACTCGTTTGCTCTTCAAGCCGCTCGGTACGGTGTAGCCGTTCGAACCGACCCGCAAGATGCCATTCGAGCCGACTCGAACATTCAACTCCCGCACCTCAGGCCAGGGAGCTACCGTCAGGGGTTGCATCACGGCCAGCTCTTCGGCTAGCTTTACCCGACGCCGGGCATTACGTTGCTCCATGATCCCCCACAAAAACGCTTCGTAGGTTTCCAAACTCTCAAAATCCCGGCTGCCCCGCAACAGCAAATGCTGTACGACAGTGCGTTTGAACCCGCCGTTCGATGATTTGATGTCGCCGTTCTCATTGGGGCTGTTGACATGGATCGTGCGTGGCTCCATCCCAAAATGCGTCAGCAACTGCAAATATTCGGCGTTGAATCCACGCTCTTCCGGGCTCCGGTCACGTTGGTTGGGTCCCAAGTTGTGGGTGGCGGCCGTTGTATTATCGGTCTGGTGGATCTTGGGCACATGTCCCAGTTTCACCAAGGCGCTTTGCAGTCCCAACCGGATTGCCAGCAGTGATTCTGATTGCACCACGCGTCCCCATTCCCAATTTGAATAAGGCAGTACGCTATGGATAACCAGGTGTTCAAACGCTTCTCCCTGCAAACTAATCCCCAGATTATTCATCCAGGTCCCATCTGTTTGCAGTACTTCACCCGGCTGGTGCACCTGATCCAGGGTGAGGGTGGGGCTGCCATTCAATACCCGCCACTCGTTTACCCGACGTTGCAAGGTGCGCAACTGCCCTTCCTGGTATTTCTCCGGCTGCCGTTCGCACAACCATTCAAACAGCGTCTTGGCTTCCAATTCAGGCGCATCCTTCAACATCTTTTCCAGTTCGTTCCATTCCGCTTCAAATGGGTCGGTCCGAGTGCGGTAGCTCCGTGGTTGTTTCAGTTCACTCGGTAGTTTTCCCAACTGTTCATATTTCCTGACAGTCTTTGAGCTGCTCAGGTTTGCCTTCGCAGCCGCTTGTTCTTGGGTATGCCCTTGGTTTCGTTCTCTCATGATAATCCTCACCTGGGCGTCGTTAGCTGTCATGCACTACTCCATGTTTTTGGAGTAGTTTACTCCGGCTATCGACCACCTCTTGGTGGGTATTTCTAATTGTCGTCAGGGGGTAATTCTAATTGTCGTTAACCGGGGCGCTCTACCAAAAAGGGATCTTCATTGCTGAGGGGTTTAATCCGAATAGGCAAGATGTGGACAACCAGGAAGATCTGGAGGCCCGACTTGCCTGGTCTCCAGGTGAACTGGCCGAGCTGTACAGCATCGGTTTATTCGCCCAGCAAATCGAAATCGATCAAGTATTTTCCTGTGCATCAGTTATTGCAACACCTATGTTTCCATCTGCCATCCCGTAATAAAGAAACCAGGCACCTTTAAACCTGACCAATCCCTCGCCAAACACGACTTGAGGAACATAACCCTTCATTTCCATTTCGGTCTCTGGTTCCAATAACGCTTTGCTACACCTGCGTGCTAGTTTCTGTGGGTTATCAGGTTTAAATAAACATTGCCCAAATGAATATCGAAGGTTTTTATCTGCACCATTGTATCCCAACCAAATACCTTCACTTGTAAATAATGGAGGAGGGCCAGGTTCGACGAGATTTGAATCAAAAAAACCTGGGCGTGGCGATAATACTGGTTCAGGAACAACTTCCCAATTGCACAGGTTTGTGGAGTATGCTACCCAGATATTTGTATCACCAAAATACATCCAATAAAACCCATTAATTTTTTGAGCCAGAATTGCTCCGGATTTAGACCAACCCTTTGGTAGTAATGATTTATGTGCCTTATCCAAGATTTAATTTTTCCCACTGCTCAATTGATATTACTGGTCCTATTTTTTGCCATGATCGTAAATCCTCACTAATTGCTAAAGCCAACCTGGCAATTTTGCCATCATAAGCTGTGTAAGTCATATAGAATTTATTCTCAATTCGGACAATCCGTGGGTCCTCACAACCCCCAAAGTTTTCATAAGTTTCAGTCGGCTCCATAACTGGATAAGGGACTCGTGTAAATTGAAATCCGTCATCACTAATTGCGAGACCGATTCGAGACATTGAAACGATTCTTTTGTCTTGGTGAATTTCTTCTGCCCGGTAAAGTAGATAAACTTCCTTCTCGTTCGTCCATGCTGCAGGGTTAAATACAGCTCTACCCTCCCAACTATCCCCCTGGGGAGCCAGAATCGGATTCAAACCATATTTCTGAAACGAATTAATCCACATTAGAATAAATACTCCGCGAATTCAACCTTTTTAGGATCAAATTTCTGCCTAATAATTTCGAATTGGACCTGACCAATCAACTTCCGAATTTCATTTATCTTCGCTTGCGTAGAACGTAATTCAGTGTGGCTTATCTCTGCACGAATCGCTTCACTAAGCCATAAAACTTGTAAAGCCCGTAGGAAGTCTTGCTGATAAAAAAAAGCTTCTCCCAAGAAGTACAGCCATTTGGCGACACCTTCCTGGCTGCCAAGAATATCATGCTCAATTCGAAGGGCTTCGCATAATAAATCCAAGCCTTCAGGTTCTTTTCCTTGTCTGAGTTGAACAATTCCCATCCATCCTATGGATGCGCAAAGTCCTCCAATAAAATGCAAGCTATCATATTTTTTCTCAGCAATGACCAATTTTTCTTCGGCTTGCTTCCACATTTTCTGCTGGGCGTAATATTCTCCATACAACTGGATTATATGTGCGCACCAAAGGGCATCTGGTGGAAATAACTGCTGGTTTAGAGCTTCTGCCATTTCAAGATTGGGAATAACTTGCTGCCAATTCGCCAATCGAACAGCGATTGTAGCTTTTGCAAAATATGATTCTCTTTGTCCTTGTATATCACCGGCCTGTTTGAATAGATCAATCGCTTGATCGATTAACAACTGATTCCCAAAATCGGGATTATTTGCGGTTTCCATTCCAGCTCGAAGCATTAGAGCGTTTGCAATGCTTGAACGGTTTTGATTTGTTGGTCCAATTTCTGATGCCTTATTTAGAAGCTGGAGTGCTTTCACGTAGAAAGTTTTCGAATCTGAAGAGATTCCAACTGCTCTATACACGTAAGCCCATGCAGCCGTAACATAAGCTTCCGCTAAAAGATCAAAGTTAGATCCTTTTGAAGCCAATAGAATTGCTTTTTCGGCATAAAGTGATGCAAGCTCTCGATTTGCCCCTTTGTCATGCCAGGTTCTTGAGTGCAAAATTGATCGGTAGAGATTCAAACGGGCCTGAATATCAGGGGGTAGTGTATTTTCGATTGCGTGACTTGACTCGATTAATTCCCAACAAATATCTATGGATTCTGTTGAAATTAGTTCTTTAAACCATTCTTGCAATTTTTGAACTGCATCATCGTTCCTGAATAATTGCCATAGAAGATACAGAATTTCAACTCGGAAAGTCCACTTACTTTTTTCGACACCAGAAGATTCCTGGCTTTCAAACCATTTCAAAGATTTTTGTTTATAATTTTCAGATAGTCTCGATATACCATATTTACGTTGTAGCAGATCCCGAATTACAGGATGCAATCTATAATATTGTTCATTGCCAACAAGACAAGGCTCAACAAATGAATAGCACTGGAGTTGACGAAAATCATCCTGGATTTCTAAATTATCAGTTATTTCACTCAATAAATCGCAATTGAACAAACGAACAAAAGATGCTGTCTTAATCATCATGATGGCATTTTTCCTGCCATTTTTATCAAGCTGATGAAAAAGGCGTTCAATAAGCCAATCATTCACTTCTCTTTGCCATTCTTCACCAAAGGGTGGTTTTCCTATAACGCGCACCTGTAGGGATTCAAAGTCTTCACGAAATGATACTTTACCTCTTGTTTCTGAGACCAGATCACCGACTACACCCAACGCTAATGGGTATCCACTCGTAAAACTGATAATTTTTTCAATTGTATAAGGGTCTGATAATTGATAACATCTTAATAAATAATCACGCGCATCCTGATTTGAAAGGTTTCCGACCAGGTACTGTCGTAAGAAAACACTTTCAAATGTTGTCGCATCGTGATGGGTTAATCCATTCCCAAAAATCGATTTTGGATTTAGTGCCCAGGTTCCATCACTCCTTTGTACTTCTGCCCATGTGAGGTTATTCTGTCCAGCAATAATCATGACCGCATTTGCTTTTAATCCTATTAATTCTTCAGCCAAGGCTTGGATAAAACTTCTTGTCTCCATGCCAAACGACCTTCCGGATTGTTCCTGAACTGTCTCAAAGGTATCAATAAATATGGCCAACGGATACTTGTAAGTTTTCATATGTTCCATGTTTTCCGCAATGTCTGCTGCAAATGCCAAAGGCAATAATCTATTAAGCGATTGACGATCCATCATCTCAAGGGCTTTCCTAAGACTAATTTTCTTAGGGACATCAATATGCTCCTGAAACCAAGTCAATGTTTGATGACCTTCAACTTTATTCTTAACACGTTTGAATACCTGCCCAATAAGGTTGATGACTTTTGCCACATCCACAATTGTAAATATTGCCAACAACTCACTGATCCGATTAATATCCTCCGGTAGCAGATCTATATTTTTATCAATTTTTAGATTATTGACATGCTCCAACCATATCCACCATACAATATCAAATCTAATAAAGGTAAAATGTTTATTGAACCTAAGCAATTGTTCGCGCGCTTGCCACAAAGCTTTTTCGACGCTTGTGGAAGTATTACCAGTCTTAAAAGAAAGAAATACGTGTGGTTGATCTGGTAGATGCTTATTCCTGCAATTATAAAATTCGTATTCAAGAAAACGCATCAGATAAGTTTTTCCAATTCCCCCGACACCGTGAAACATCAAGACAGGGTATGGTGGTGACTGTTGAATAATATTTCTAAAAATCCGAATAAACGCATCACGATCCTGGAAACGCATTTGGAGCTCTTCTGGAATGCACGAATCGCTATCAGGTTTTGTTGTTGGAGAGAACTTGTCCATTTTTCCCTGTAAGGAAATCTCGATTTTTGAGTGATGGGTTAATATAAAGGTTACAGCATTATTTTTTGGAAACCGGATCTCTTTTTATGGAAATTCATAATTCTTTTTTTGTTGACCTTTAATGATTAATAAAAAAAAATAAACCGCCTACTCATCTTTTTTTTTCAAACCAATAAATGTGGCATTTGTGTATTTAGGTAAAATAAGCGCCAACCCATCATAAACAGCACAGATATGTTTCAGGCTATTCTAAAAAAGATGGGGCACGACTATGTGAACTTGAGATACCGAAAGCAGCCAGATTTTGTCTCAACTCTTCCACAGGGAGATGGGAGTCATAAATCTTCGATCGCAGATTCCAATCCGGCTCAATAACAAAGCTTCAACCTCACTAATTGGGCGAAGAGGGTAATGACGCTGAAAAATTTTTTTCACAACCACTTTCAAACACATTATAGATCGGATTTAAAAAATCAATCAACAAAAACAACCGGTAAATTTGATTGAATGCCAGGAAAACTAATTTGTTTCATCCTTTCCATCAGGGTGCTCACCAGGCAAGCCCGGTCTTTTGTGAAAACCAGCCGGATTGGTGATTTTGACGACTGACCGCTGATAGTATAGATCTCAACCACATCTACAAGCACCTTGCTGTGGCGATAAATGGCCTTAATTTCCTCAAAGGTCAGACTCTTCGTCTCTACCCCCTTCAAGAAGATTTTTCAGGTGAAGACGATCTGGCCAGATACGATCGACACAATCCATTTTCACCCGCCAATACCCGGCAGGTTCTGGATAAAGCCCTGCAAGCACCAATCCGGTTTCATATGCCCGAGCTGAACCCGATACACATTTGGCAGCTCATCACAGGTTTCCTTATGAGAAAACCAGCTAACCATTCGATGAAAAAGCAAGGATATCGTGAATAGCGCCCAGCAAGTGAGCCAGAGAGCAAAGAAAAGAACTAGGATAATCACAACCAGTGCCAGGCCCATGGCAAGATAAGGAGCTTTTAAAGAAAAAAACGCCAGAGAGCTGGCTATGACATCTTCTGTGGTACTGATGGCAATATTACTGGCACCTTCAAGAGGGCTGATGACATTGAGCAGGACTCGAGCGCTGGCTTTGCTCCCGTGTGACGCCAGTGTAATCCCACCCATCGTAATTGCCGCAAGAACCGCAGCAAAGGAGTTGACGTTACCCAAAGCCATCAATCCAAGTATGGCCCCTCCCAAAGGGTGAACTAGGTATGGAGAACATCCCAGGCATTATCGATGAATGGAATTTTATCCGCCAGGATTTCTAAAAGTAAAAACACGTCGGCTGGACCGATGAGTTTCAATTCCTTAGACAGGGCATGGGCGGTTAAGCCCGGGAAACGAAACGCAAACATGCGCCGTTTGTGAATTTTGTTTCAATCCCTTAGACAGGGCACGGGCGGTTAAGCCCAAGAAACACATCCATTCATCTTAACCGATGGAGAGACGTTTCAATCCCTTAGACAGGGCATGGGCGGTTAAGCCCGGTTCCGACTGCGACTCAATCGCATACGGCGACGTTGGTTTCAATCCCTCAGACAGGGCATGGGCGGTTAAGCCTTCCGGCAACGGTTAGCACGACCACTCAAGGCAATGTTTCAATCCCTTAGACAGGGCATGGGCGGTTAAGCCTTCTCGTCATCATGAATCTCGTCATCTATATGAGGAATCCGGTTTCAATCCCTTAGACAGGGCATGGGCGGTTAAGCCATCCGGCGAATCCATATACAATAACCGGAGCGACACAAAGTTTCAATCCCTTAGACAGGGCATGGGCGGTTAAGCCTACAAACAAAGTTGGATCGAGAGATGGGCTTATTTTGTTTCAATCCCTTAGACAGGGCATGGGCGGTTAAGCCCATGAAGGAAGTACGAGTTTACCAACAGGCCAATTTATTGTTTCAATCCCTTAGACAGGGCATGGGCGGTTAAGCCATTTTTGATAGTTAACTGTGTCTTTCACACCAACTGGTTTCAATCCCTTAGACAGGGCATGGGCGGTTAAGCCAGTTGGACGGCAATATTGTTGCGTCCCAAGGTGAAACGTTTCAATCCCTTAGACAGGGCATGGGCGGTTAAGCCCCACGTTTTTATTCAAAGAAGTTCAAGGAGATTTACAATGTTTCAATCCCTTAGACAGGGCATGGGCGGTTAAGCCATCATCGACCCGACCTCGGTCCCAACCCAGTTGATTTTGTTTCAATCCCTTAGACAGGGCATGGGCGGTTAAGCCATCATCGACCCGACCTCGGTCCCAACCCAGTTGATTTTGTTTCAATCCCTTAGACAGGGCATGGGCGGTTAAGCCTGTTCTGTAACGGTAAAGTAACCGGCTCAGCAAAGTTTCAATCCCTTAGACAGGGCATGGGCGGTTAAGCCTCTTCCTAAAAAACCTCTCTTTAGCTCAACTGTGTTTATTATAGCACGCTTGACCGTCCATTTGCACCACCTCTGCGAACGTGAAGAATGTGGCAGTATTTTGATCGCATTTTAATCTGATTCTAATCCGCTCACATTCCCGGTTACCTCTGCAGAACTCATTGGAAGTCATCCTATCGATTTCAATCGCCTTTTCCGAATCTGCATCGATACAATGTGATAATAATCACAAGACCTAGGACTTGCATCCAACGTCTAATTGGATAGAATGGTTGAAAAACAGTTTATGGCTGAGGTTGAAATGGTTCCTGTTCATGATCCTGATCTTACCACACCCGATTATTTGATGGACGGTTTCGATCGGGTTGTCGGTTGCGCATTCCGGATTTGCTCTTCCAGCCGCTGGTTTGGCGCCGGATCATTCCATACCTGGCGGTTGGCCTTATCCATCCGCCGGTTTTCTACCTGGCCCAGGCTTTCATTCTGGCTCCGAATTCTGCAAGAAATCGGTTTGATGGATAAATCGATTTGCCAGCCCACCTCGCTGGCGCCAGGGTGGTTTGAATTGCCCAGGGATCAGCAAATGAAATCCTTGCTGGATGCCTGGGTTAATTCACCCCAAACAGCCAAAATCAGGCAAACAAGAGCCCGACTTATCCGGAACATCCTGGCTTCAGATGCCGAATCCAGGCTCATGAAGGCGCTGAACAAGCAAGGAAATGGCTTGCGAGCGTTGGGCATATTGGAGGACAACAAATTGACTCCTGCCGCGGAGAAATACTTCAAAAATGAACCAGCTACGTCCGGTCTGGCCGAGGCGCCACCCTGGTGGTTGGACCAGATGTCCCTGGTCGTACCTGACCCGGCGAATTACCGCCTCTTGTGGGACCTGGAAACTTACTTTCAACCGTATCGACCAGGAAGGTATTCACTCCTCCCAGCTGACCTGCGCCTGGCAGCTCAAAAAGGCGATCGTTTCCGATTGGTCAAAGTTCTGGAACAAGGCCTCGGAAACCCGCTGACAGACGAGCTCAAAGCGCATATCGAAGGGCAGCCCACCGTCCGCCTGCTCAAGGGAACAATCCTGGAGTTTTCTGATGGCCAGGAGCTCGTTCGTTTGCGCCAATCTCGAACGATGCGCCGCCTCCTGGACGGGATGCTTAGCCCACGGCATGTTTATATTTCGATCTACAAACTAAAAGAAGTTCTCAGAGCTCTCCACCGGCAGGGTATTTTTATCAATGAAAACCTACCCGATCATGAATCAGCGATTGAGACTAAACAAGATAGAGTTGTCCAATCGGTTATCACCCAAGGCGATATCGCAGAGCTTTTAAGTATCAGCCTGGTGGCGCAACAGACAGATATTGGTATGAGCCCATCACCAGACCTGATTGCCAGGTTAGAAAAATCGTTACCACTTCACATACGCCTGGCTGCGATCCGGCACGCTAAAAAAGTGGTAAAGCAGGCTAATCCAAGAACAGTTTTTTCACCCGAACGCGGCTCACTGCCCATGCCTTCAGACGAGACTTTGGAAACATTGCAAGCAGCCATAACCCGCCAGGAACCTATCGACATCTGGTACCAGGCGACGGGCAGGCATTCACCCGAGAAACGCCACGTCACCCCGTTGTTGGTCGAGCCGTGTGGGCACCTGGTCTATCTGATCGCCTATTGTCACACTCGCCGAGCTAACCGGACATTCCGATTGGACCGGCTAACAATAGCGTGATCTGAAAATGGAACTAAGGAATATATCGGGGTTGATTAATACTTTACAGTTTTGAAATCTAGAAATTAGCGAGCATATTTTGCTTGACTTAGAAATTTAATCGCTGTAGACTGGTAAATAATCTTAGTTCCAAAAGTAAATCATAAAAATCGGGGGCTCAATCATATTCATCAGAAGAGCCAGAAGAATTGTGAAGCTCAATCAGGTTTGGTTTTGTTCTTCGTTATTACCATAGATAATCTGTATGCAAGGAAACCTATCTTGAGATAATGTTATCGAGGCTGGGTAAAACATCTACCAAAGATAGGAAACCAAGATGAAAAAAGTTACAATTTGCTTGAAAAATTCTTTCCTTATCTTCATCACGATAATGGTAGCCAGTTTTTTGGGGGGCAACCGCCAAGTCTACGCTCAAAATATTCCTAATGATCAGGTCGCAGCCATCTTGATTTCTGGACAACTCGGGAAGCATGGGAAGTAATGACTTAGCCAATTTACGCTATACCGGGGCTCGATTATTTGCATCACTCTTGGACAACGGAGATGCAATTGGGGCAATAATTTTTTCGAATGAGAGCCATCCGCTAACCCAAGGGATTTCATTAATTCAATCCGAATCAGATAAGAAATCCATCGTTTCAGATTTGCAAACGACTCCCGCAGTTGGAGAAACAAACGTCACGGCAGCTTTCCAGGATGCCAGGACCATGCTCCAGAATTTTGACCTGCAGGGCCGAAAACCTGCAATCGTATTTTTGACAGATGGCCAGCCTACTGTACCAAAGGATGAAGCCCTGGATGTGGCAAAGGGTCTGGGATTTCCATTCTATTCGATCGCATTGGCCCAGGGAGTAGACCGCACATTCCTGAACCAATTGACGGAGGAGACGAATGGTGTAATATTCCCTGCGACTGACGCAACAGATTTATTGGATGCTTACCTGCAGATTCTTGGGAACTTAAAAGACCGTACCGTTATCGGATCGGGAATTAATACGGCTCCTGGTGACGTAGTCCTCTCCCTGGATCCTGGTTTGGTTGCTTATGTAAACAAGGTAAGTTTTATAATTGCAAAACCATCAACTGCATCCTATGGCTTAATCGATCCTTTCGGTCAGGAAGTCAATCTCAATGACCCCCGTGTTACTTATTCAGTGACCGATGATCCCTTATTTTCGGTTGTTACGGTAGATCAACCCTCGGGTGGAAATTGGACCGTTCGTTTGGGCGGCATAGGCTCAGTACAAGTTCGGGCGATCATCTATTCCCGGCTGCGGGCGCAAATTACATCACCTCAGGGTTACGTGGAAGCTGGGCAACCTATGAATATTATTGCCCGATTACAAGAGGAGCAGTCTGATGGAAGCCTCATCAAGATCATTGGGAACGCATCCTTCTCAGCTTTGATCACCAGGCCAGACGGTGCACAAGATAGCCTGGATCGTTTTTACGACGATGGGACAAACGGTGATATTACAGCAGATGATGGGGATTTTACAAGAATTTACAATAACGCCAACCTGCCTGGTATCTACCAAATACAGCTTACCGGCAAAAAAGGTGATGTCCCTATCATTTACCAGGGCCAAGTCCAGGCCATCGAATTTCCTAAAATTGTGGTGGACCAGCCATCTCAGTCTAAAGTCAATGTCCTCGATAAACCTATAAACCTTCAATTTCACCTGGGGGGAACCGAGATTAAAAACCTGGACAGTGGGGGTTTCATTGCAAAGATCACTGCGCCTTCGACAAAAATCAGCGAAGAGCATCTCACTGAAAATGAAGGCACCTTTAGTGGTACTTTCATGCCGACTGAAAATGGCTTGTATACCATTTCATTCGAGCCCAACCAGGCTTTTTACAGTGGTCTGCCCTATACACACTCGGCTGATCTTTCCGTCGAAGTAAAGCTCATCCCAAGTATCTCGCTCAATAATTCAACCCTTCAGATAGCAGAGCCTTATTTGAGCCAGAAGAAAATTGAAATTGCGATAGCCCGGAAGGGTATCCTGGTGACGGTGTCATTGACTTCTACCTCAGACCAAAATGCGACTGTATCTGCTCACCTAGAAAATATGCCCGGGTATACACTCGTTGAGACCGGTGATTACCAGGTACAGCCAGGTCAAAATATTCCCATCAACTTGCATATCAAGGCAGACCCAAATACACCAGCGGGAACGTCAACGGCAGCCTGGTTTTTACATCAAATAATCAGGTGAACCTGGTCAATGCGTCTGTGCCATTGGTTTTCACTACTTTCCAGCCTGAGATCGATCTGACAGCCCTAAACGTTATATCCCAGGTTTCGCCAGATTCCTGCCTTAATTGGCAACCGGTGCAATTGGAGTTGTCGTTTACTTCTACCAGCCTTGTGGTGGAGAAAATTGGGTTGAGCCTGAGCGGAATGGCAAATGCGGATTTGGGAGCCAATGAACTCGATGTTCAACCGGGAACAAGTAAACTTAGTGTTGACCTAAAGCCTATGGGTGGCAAATTATCATCGGGCGGATATCAGGGACAGATTTTGATAATTTCGGGCCGGGACCAGGCTGAAAGCCTCTCTCTAATCCCAACCAGTCCAACCAATTTTGCCTTCAGTATCGATCCTTTGTGGGTTTCTTGCCGTAAACCAATCGTTGGGGGTGGAATAGGTCTTGCAACGTTGCTAATCTGTGGTCTGGTTCTGGCAAGAAGGATCCGGAGCACACGCCTATTACAAAAAGCTACCATAACCGGCACCATTAAAAGTAACCCCGCCAGCAAACCACGGTTTAGCTGTGAAGAAAAAGACCTATTACCTGACCAGCTTGAAGGTGGAAAAGGTGCTCATTGGTCGCGCGAAAGACTGCCAGATTTGTATCGATGATCCTGCTTTCGAACTCAAGCATGCGCTTTTGACCGCCGAAAAGATGGGAAAGGAGATACACATCTACATGGAGCCACTAGGTCAGGTAAAAATGGGAGCGATAGTAGCCCAAGGTAGGGTACAGCTCAGTCATAAGAAGGAATTCGAAATTGGAAACTACACGTTCCAGTATTTGAGTGAAACCGGGATATAGCTCAGACGGATATTTTGAAAATGAAAGGATGAATCCATGCCTACAATTGAGTTTGAACCCACTGTTTTTATATTCTTAGGGTCGAGTGCTGGCCAGGTTGGGTGGCGGTTAAAAGAGATGATCGACAGCAGTTTTGGCGAGTTTCCTTTAATACGCTATTTTTGGGTGGATACAGATACCAATATTGACCCCGAAGCAGCTCGTTGGCTGAACTCCAGCCAGGTTGATCGGGTTGAACTGGCTGGCTTCAATGCGGATAATTTGCTTACCAACCTTGACCGCTGGCCGACGATTAAGGCATGGTGGCCTCATGAAAGTGGTTTGAAGCCGGGCTTAATAAACCGGGGCGCCCACCAAATCAGAGCAGTAGGCCGGCTTGCATTATTCAGATTATTCAATGACTCGCAAGTCAATTCAACAGGCCCGCTTTACGGAAAACTGAGCCAGGCATTAAATCAAATCATGCAAATTGCCAATCTTCAGGCAGCTGCCCAGATGGGAAACCAAAAGGTATCATATCGAGTTAATCCTACCCGTGTCCGGGTGATCCTGGTTTTTTCTAATTGCGGGGGTACCGGAAGCTCCCTCGCCTTTGATGTTGCCCAATTGTGCAGATCGATTCTCACAGGTACGGCGTATCAAGTCTCCGCCGTGGTCATGCTCCCACCTGTCATTCAAACAGCCATGCGTGGGATGACCCAGGATCAGCAGAATAAACTTAAAGCCAACAGCTATGCCTGGCTGTTGGAAAATGAGGAATTGATCCGGTGCAATGATTGGAATGTTGAATATCCTGGTGGGATTAAGGTACATCAACAACTACCGCCATTCGATACAACACTCCTGATAGATATTGCCAATTCTCGCAATTTACGACTGAACTCAGAAGAAGATATCTTTAAGATGCTTGCTCTGGCTCTCTTTATGAATACCGGGAATGCAATTGGGGGTCAAGCGGACAGCTTTGCGGATAATATAGGCATAACTGCACGAAGTGATCCACGAACCGGTCGGATACGTTCTTACAGCTCTCTCGCAGCCACCTGTATGGTTTACCCCAAGGAGCGTATCGGGCAATACTGCAGTGCCCGGTTGGGTAAAGAAATTATCAGCCAACAACTTCTGGCCACCCCAGAAGAACGGCAGCTAAAAGACATAGTTACAGGCCTGATCAGCCAATTGGGATTAAATCGTGAGACTCTCGTGGTAAATCTTCTCGCTGGATGCCAGATCGATGATGATTTCGTTGAAGCAGCAAGAAACCAGGAATCGCCGAGTAAAGCGTTGGAGCAGCTAGCCCGTCAAGAAGAAGCCGATAATGAATCTTTGGATACAGAAGAAAATAGTATCAATAGCAAAGCTTTGCTAACGCTGACCGAGCAGAAAAACCAGCTAGAGACCAGATTGATCAATATAATGCCGTCTTGCGGGGTTTTAGTTATTCAGAAAGCACTCGAACTTTTCAAATCTGGTACGACCCTCCTCTCGACGCCAAATAAAAAAGAATCCATCGAAATCTCAATCGAAAATGCCATCAACAAAGAACGGAAAAAGATAGAAGAGCTAGGCGTCAATGATCGCAAGATAGGTGAGGTGCAGACAGCATCGAAGGATGCGAAAGAACAACTTAAAGAGCTGGGAGATGATTTCGGCGACGCTGTCCACAAATTCCTTCTGCGGAATAATTGGGAGGAAGCCGTTACAACCCAGGTGAATGATTGCCTTGAAAAACGTAACCAATACAACCAACTCGTTCTTCGGAGAGCAGCCGAGACAGCAGCAATCCGCATCTATAACGACCTGTCCGAGGTAATAGATGGTTTGATAGCTAAACTAACGGATATCGCACAAATTTTCCGGTTAACTCAGAACCGGTTGAGTCAGGATGAAAACAAGTATCTTGAAGGTCACAATACCGACCAGTACTTCGAGTTGGCACACGAAGTTGTCGGTGCTGATTATTTTACCTGGTTTTACGAAAAATACCACCTGGACATTCATCCACAAGCCGTGCTTCAACATTTCTTCGAGATCCAAGAGGCACATGTATTGGAAGAATTTCAGCATTGGACGGACGAGCACCTGACGTCCGAGCTCGAACAATGCCTGAAAGCATACTTTGACCCAAATTTGGAGAACATTTCCTTACTTGAAGCGCTGGACGATTTTTATGGTTCTGCCGCTGCTCAAAGAATTCAAACTGTATTCGACGACCTTGTGACCTACTGCAGCCCATTTTGGCGGTGTAACACAAACCTCGGATTTGCTCCTCAGGGGCCATCTGTAGTCGGGGTTGAGAATCCGAATGATCCTTTAATTCCAGGCAAGGTAAGCCAGAATCCTAATTTCCAACTGAAGCCGACTGCAGCAAAAGATATGATCTATATGCTAACGATAGCCATGGGAATGCCGGCATTTGCTCTGACCGAAATTGAGAATTGGAAGTCGATGTACAATTTGTTCCGGCAAACCAGTCCAGATCCTTTGCAAGTGCTACCCGGTATGGACCAGGCAGATGGGGTTATCCCAGAAGAAACCAAGAACGAAGCCCGAGAAGCATTTGCAAAAGCAGTAGCCTTTGGATATATCACGCTGCGTGGATCTAACCAGTATTACTATGACCCAGAGCAGATCTATCAGGACCATAAAGTACATCCAAACCGTGATCACCAACTTGCAGCTGGGAGAAGGCAGGCAGAAGAGGCTTTTATTGGTCATGTGGATTGGGTAGCTTTCGTTGACAATATTGTCGAGAATTTTATCGACCAAAAAGGTCTGGAAGTCACAATCCAATTATTGGACAGCAAAATCGGCGAGTTAAAAACGAAAATCAACGCAGGCGTAACAGCGGATCTGCAAAAACAGCTTATGAACGAGCTGAATGCTTTGAACAGGTTCCGCGAGAAACTCGCCTCTGGAGCTTAGCCCATCGAGAAAGGGGTTCTCCATTGATGATGATCTCGATGAGAACAAACGATCATCCATGCCCGGGTTTAATTCTGGCACTCGACAAGAAAAGCGCGGCTATCGCAGCCAATATTCGCAATGCCTATCTGCGTGGTGATGATCGCCGGCCAGCTATAACCCGGTTCATTATGCTAACCTTATCTGATCGTCCGAAATCTTCAACGGAAGCGAAGGACGATGGATCAGCACAGACCCAGACCAGGCAAGGATTCCACATTGAGGAAATTCCCAATAACTTTGATGAACTGATGGTCACAAAAACGGGTGAAAATGAGATAGCTGCTTTTCTCGACTCAACCGTGGATCTGCGCGATGAGCTTAAGATTTATCTTCAGGCGGTTCTGGATCAAGCAAATTATCCAACCCTGCAAAAACGTCCCCAATTAAATGTGTTCCTACTGGCCAACCTTTGGGAAGACTCAGCCGCAGCCACGCTCCTCCCCATGATGATTCTTCTCCGGCAATTACTCAACGATCTCCAAGAAGTCTACGTTCAGCTGCTCATGGACGTTTCACAATTCGCTGAAGAGCAGCATACGACGTTCCAGTTGGCTCGAGTTCCAGCTTCTATTCCGGAATTTAGATCAGCTGCTTGATTCAGGCTCAGTAAAAACACCTAAGGAGAATGCAGCTCGAAAGTTTTCCAATTCCTTGAGTATCGGCCTGGTCAATTCTGTTCCTTTCCAGGTTTACCTGTTCTCGGAAAATACAGAAAGCCTCTTTAAGATAGGCAGCCGGCAGGAACTGAGCTCAGCGCTTGGGAATGTTCTGCTCACTCTGCTCCAACGCGAAGTCTCATATCACCTCGCCGGTGAAATGCAATGGGAACTCGCGCAGCATGGACGGTTATACTACTCCAGCGCGGCGTGCACTCAAGTAGCATTCAACCCTGAACCGCTCATCGATACCTGTTCGGCTCGCCTCAGTCAGGAGATCATCCAATGGATCTTAGGTGAAGATCATCCTGGCAATCCGGTGAAGCTTCCGGAAAATCTAGAGACGATTTTCAGTACTTTTGGCACTTTGCCAGAGTGGCTTGATAAGATTGTAGCCGCCACTCCATTTTCCGTGCTTCGGACAAAAGTTAATTTACCATCTTTTTCGTTTATATATAGTGACCTCATCCTTGAGGAATTCTCACTGTGTACCATGGGACAAGCGAACTGGCCTGAGGTCATCCGTCAGTATGCCGAAACTCTCTTCCAAAACCGGGCAATTATTATTCAGGCCACTCTCGCCGAGAACCAAACTGCTTTACTGCGAAACTTGCATGATGTTCAATGCGAGATCATTCGGGGGTTGCTGGAGACAGCTCGCGTGGACCCGGGGGGGATTTGGGGCAGCCGGGCTATCCTGGCTGCATGGAAGGCCAAGCTAGCAGCTCAAGTAGAGAAAATTCCCGGCCCACCCGGAGATAACCAACCTAAAGAGTTGGCTCCTAAGAAAAACCTGGAGCCAGCGTTGAATACCCTTCAACGCGCAATTCAGGCATTTCCTCGCCCTCGCCGGTTATTGTTACGCCTGCCGAAGAAATTGCAGCATTTTGTGTTTGTGATTTTGCTCTTCATTCACCGCAGGAAATATAAGGTTTTGGGGGCGGTTTTGGATGCAGCTATTGAGTGTCTCCAAGACATGGCAATCGAATGGGTCGAACCGCTGGTCTGGGAAGGGGTTAGAGGAATTTACACTGCTCAAATTGCTGAGATCGAGGCTGCGATCCAAACTCTCGATCAAATTAAAACTCGTTTGAATGAGGTCAATAATATCTTTGCAGAACTTGAAAAACGGTACCCAACACAGGCTGAGCCTAAGGAAACCGCATACCTGGTACCCCTGGTGGATCCAATCCTCCCGAAATGGGCTTATCCTCTCTGGAAACCCGCCTTCGGCAGTGTCCGCCAGGAACTGCTCATTGACCAAAAGCTACTCTCCAATTTGCCAGAATTGAATGAGCATCTCCTGGCTTATAGCCAAAAAAAATTTAGCCATATCCGGGAAGAAACTGCTGAAGCCATACTCAATCAAATTAGCCAAAAACAAGATAAGAAAAATTTCGTTTCAGAAATCCTTACCCGGCTCGCTAAAGCTTGCAGTCCCCTGGTGTTTCCCAATTTCGATTGTGGCACCCCTGGATGGGAAAGTCCACTCCAGTCGTTCGTTCTACTGCAGGATCCAGGCGATTCTCACCTCGCTGAGTTCTTGAGAGACGAAATGTCCAACTGGACCCCAATTGCCTCTCATGATCCCTATCTTCTCCTTTTCTTCCAGTACCGCTCTCGAACTCCTTGGCGATATGCTCGGTTCACCCATTCCAGCAGGGTGGGATATGTACCATTCTCTGGATTCTGCTAACCGCGAAAAACTGTCCGCCCTATTTCCTGGTCTCGAGTTGGGGTATCAGCCATTTAGGAGGAATTGGTCGGAGGAGGGGGATATAAAGGTTTTTGATTTTGGTTGGGAATTTCAACCCAAAGGAACCAGGCATAAAATTCGCCAACATGCTAGTCTAACTATCAATCTCCAGCGTTATACCTACTATCGCAGTCTTCCTCGTTTCAATGGAGAATGGAACCGGTATGCTGAGGAAGAGATGCCTGAAATTCGTGAGCTAACCGAAATTTTTCAGGAATTGCACTTAGGTCATAATTGGTCCACCTACAATCAGGCTTCGAATGTTCTAAAATTTGTTCAAGTCAATGCTAAATACAAAAAAGACCTGGAATCAACCGGATATGAAGATTGGGCGAAGTATCCAATTGAAACCTTATACGACCGCTGTGGTGACTGTGAGGACCTGGCAATCCTTTGCGGCGCAATTCTGGCACGCCTGGGTTTTCGAGTAGTTCTCTTGCTTTATGGGCCTGTCGCATCGGTTCCCGCATACCACCTGGCCTTTGGAATCTCAGGTGCCGAGAACCTTCAAGGGGATTACGTTATCGACCCAACCAGTCAGTCTCGCTATTTTTATGGCGAAGCCACCTCTGAAGGCTGGCACTTGGGCGAAATTCCTGTTCACTATCGTGGAGAGAAACCCAAATTCTACCCGATTGAAATAAAGATCCGAGATGACGATGGGATTGCAGGCTAGTACTAGAAGGTCGTAGAAGCTTGAAGATAAATATTGAGTTATGAAGATGTCTGATAACATGAACATCCAAACATTTACTGGTGAAGAGCAGGAAAGTCCAGCTAGGTTTCATTCTGTAATGGCAAATCTATTAAGACCCTGCCCATCAATTTGCTTGCAGACGGCCATCCAAAAATATAACACCTCGGCTCCCAAGTTATCAGCTTGGCTGGAAGATAATCTTTCAGAAGGGTGAACGCTGTTTTACTTCCACTTGAAACACCAGTGGTCCATCCGCATCACCAACTAGACTAACGTGAAAACGCTTGAATGCCGGCTGAACCAGTTTCCGTCACGATGATGGCAGGAACCACGCTAGGGAACAACCGCCTCAGATCGGCTGACACCCCTATGGATACTGTTTTCATTGCTGGGTCAACTTGGATCGAAGTGACTATAGCAAAGACACCATACCGATCTAAGGGTCCATCGTTCATATTGGCGAAGGCCTGCGCCTGCGACCATGTCGCGCCGGTTGGTGTCAGGACGCCGCTTTGTTCAAAAGCAGCCTGGTTGATTTGAGCAGCCGCGGCTAACGCAGCCGCATCAGCAGCTTTGGCAATCTCCGCCTTAGCATAGAAATATCGGCCTACCTCGATCCCCAATGCCATGATCGGGATCATCACAAACCCAAAGAACACCGCCCAAAAGGTCATCGAATACCCCCTTCTGTCGGCCAACACCTTTCTTAGGTTAATAAACTTCTTCAATCTGCAATCATCAATGACCAATCCAAAATCCATAACTACCATCCCTCCTGCCTGAATGTGGCCTCCGCCGCTACCGAAAAGCTGCCAGGGATTCCCGGCACTAACGACCCCAAAAAGCTCGGGATTTTCCCAGACACCTGCACGCTCAAAATACTTCCTGCCACTCCACCCGGCGAAAGGATGGCAACACCGGCTTGCTTCACAATTGGATCTCCATTTATTGCACTACTGGCACCGCTCACTGCATAGCATGCGCCGCACTGCTGGGCCACGCTACCCATGCGCGCTCCCTGCCGGGCCGCTGCCTGAACCGCCTGCTGCCCGTACACTACCATCCCCAGGTTGACTGTAGCCAGCATAACAAGCATAGCAATCGGAAAGGTGATGGCAGCTTCCAAGGTCTCAATAGCCTTTCGAGCTCTCAAGAATCGCATCTCAACCTCCATTTCACAAAAAGAGGATAGGCAGGGTCATCCTCAAAGGTAAGCCCTGCCTTCCAAATCTATATACTGCCGGCAACACTTTGCACGACTTCGGCAATCTTCTGGCCCAGGAGCTGGTAAGCTCCAAATGCCACCAGGACAACGACCGCCATAATCACCGCCACTTCAGACGTCTCGATGGCTGCATCATCCTTGAGGAAACGCATTCTCCAGTGTTTCATGTCTTTTCACCTCCTTTCCGTTTCAGGGATTCGTTCTTTGGGATCAGGCATCAGGAAAACCAATAGATGATGTCATGATCATTCAACGGAGTAGTAAAAGGGAGAACCAGATCATCGTTCCTGAAACGATTGCTATCGTGTAGGGGATGGTCTTTCGTCTCGTGATCAAGCCATACAAACCCTGGAACCCACCAGCCAGGAGAATCGGGATGAATAGCAGTCCATTTCCGAAGAACATGATAAGAGAGATGATGATCTTGGCATCTGCTCCTCCAGTAGCACCGACTTCCCACATCATCCAGGTTGCAAAGATTGCCAGGATTACGTAGATCAAGTCGACTGAACCCACAAAAATAATTGAACTGATACATGCCAGGCAAGCCAAGGCGAAGCGTAATTTCCTTTCAGATAGATCAGAAATCACGATCAAGGCAACAACCAGCAGCACTTCCAGCCAGCCGCCTTGGAAACCATGCCAGATAGCAGCTATAACCAAAGGCGGGATAGTCAGGAAGGCCGGCACCTGACGCGAGCTCAGGTCATAAACGACACAGGTGATTAACCAGCCCATTAGAAGAAAGCCCGGGATGATTTGCAAGAGAAATGTGGCGCATGACATTAGACCCATCCTTAACTTTTCAGCCACCAAGAACTCATCTACAGAAGAACCTTATTCTGTAGAGGCATTCATAACAGAGACACTTTCAAGATTTGAGATATTGTCTGAACTCCAATCCACGCGGGAATATGGATATGGATCATGCCGGCATAAAGGCCATAAGCAGCAAGGAAAACGAAAACCATCAGGAATCTCCTTACCCAACGATGCTGAAGAGAGATATAGAGCAAGAAACCTGAAACTAAAAATAGTAGAATCAGCAAGAACAGAATATTACGATCAGCCCATGCTAAGGTCAGAACAGGTGAACCAATAAGGAACACGATCACGCCTGTAATCAGAATAACCTGACCGAACCGGATATAGGGTCTGGTTCGATCCTTGATCAACAAAATCCGGCTGGTTCGATCCCACTTTCGTTCAGCACGGGACAGCAGCCTGCTGAGAACAACCGGCAAGGTAGCCCCACCTTGCCAACCGGTAACCTTCAGAGTTAGGATGAATTCGTCCAGGAAAGGATCAATTCCACGGAATAATTCCATACCCATCCCAATACCAATTCCACTACGCCGGCTAAATACAACTTCGTGAACTCTTTTCTGAATGATCCCAATTGGTAAATCGGGAGTCACCTTCGTCATGGATTCGAACAAATCAGGGGTTACTTTGAGCTGAGCCAATAACTGGCTGAAAAAAACCAATACCTCCAACAGCAAGGTTTCTTTTGTCGATACGGAGAATTCTTCAAACACCATGGAAAATAGTACGAAAATGACTAATAGCCACTCCTGGATGAACCAGTGCTTTAGCCACAACACAAGACCACATCCGAAGATGATTCCTGCAAGGGGGATCAAAACAAGGTGACTGTCTCCAATTCTGCTCAATTGGATGAATAGCAATGCTGTTATTAAAGCTTTCTGCTGTTTTCGCCAGGCAAGAATCATTCGGAAGAACACATCCAATTTGCTGAATAGCAAGCCCAACAAGTAGATTGCAGCCACAAAATCAGCAAAAAGAGAAAACGACCAGGAAACCATCACCAAACTCCCGGAACCAGGCGGTATCGAACCCGGTCAGAATACACTGGGTAACCGGCGATAATAGCCTCTTCTCGCATTGCTCGAAGGACCTGGATACCTGCCAGGGCTATCAGCATGGCAACGGCAATCCATAGTTGAGGGGAAGCAGCAACCAGTGACGCCCGTAAAACGAGCTCTCCCAGGTACATGGGATGGCGCACCAGGTGATAAGGACCCCGAACAACCAGGCCGCGATCAGCCGGGGCGATCCCAAAACGATTCCCTAAAGCCAGCAGTGACCAGAAGATCAGGGCGTATCCCAGGCATCCTAAAATGGTGAGTGGTAAGGGAATGCCTCTGGGAAATGGCGTCAACAACGACAACAAAGCAACCAGCAACCCCAACCCCAACCCCAACCCAACACGATCATATCCTTGAGCAGGTTTACGATGAGAATAGATCAAAGCCAGAACCGCGTTGTGTAACGCAGCCAACCAGGCCAGGAGCGTAGGATGCTCCCAGGCAAACAACCCGGAAACGACCGCTGCGAAGGTGAAAAAGGCAATCCCCAACCGGTCCTTCATAGCCTTCAATCTTCTCCATCCGTATAATTGGATACACCGGCTGAATTTCCCAAGTGGAATAAAGCCAACACCCATCCTATCGTGATCCCGATCAAGAATGTCGATCCGGCAATCGAGAATGCCTGAATAACTGAGAATCCCGAATTAACCATTTCAAAACCTCCTACAAGGTATTCACAATCGGCCAGCCAATCAGAACCAGGATGATGCCAATAAACGGCAGGAAGTAGAATAGCACCATGGGGATGACCAGCTCCGCCCCCACCTTCTCCGCCCGCTGTTCGGCGCCGGCAGTGTATTCAGCCGCGATCCGGTTGGCCATTTGAGCCATCAGTTCCTGTTGGGCGGTCCCCAGGCGGACGAACTCCAATTGGACTGACAGCCCAATCAAATCCGGCAGGCCCGAAGCCTGGGCTTCCTTCTGCAACTGGTTAAAGATCACCCGTCCCTGCGACATCTGCAGGACGTGCTGCATCCACTTCGCCACCAGGCTGCCAGTCAGGGCAGTGCGCCGTAAGGCTTCTTCGAGCGACACACCGGCTGCCATCTGGGCCGCTACGAGCTGGATGTACTCGGGAAGCTGAGCCTGGAAACGGCGCCTCATCCTGCGGGCTACCCCGCCCATCAGGGTCGCCGGCACCTGCCAGCCCACCAAAGCGGCGATGCCGGCCAGGACCAGGTTGTCATAGAGCAGCAAGCCCAGAACGAGCGCAGTCAGTGCCAGCGCCACCCGCAGGGAAGTGAACTGCAGCTCGTCCCAGTTCTCCCATTTGCCTTCCAATTGGGCAAAATACAGGTCGGACTTCGCCTTCTTCAAAAGCGAACCGGGCGTCCAGCGAGCTGTGGCTCGGTCCATCTTTGAAAGCAACCCCCGCCAACCAGGCAGCTCCTTTCCGGCGGGTTGGCCACTCTCCTGCAGGAAGCGGGCTGCCTTACCTTTCGGCAGGCTGGAGACGAACTCCACCCGTAGCACAATGATTAATGCCGTCGTCGCAATCGCAATCAGGTAAACCAGGGTCATACCGCCTCCGAAACCATCGAGTTGATCAACAAATACCCGGCGACCATCAGCCCGATCCCGACCGAGATGACGATCTGCACCGGCAAGGCCATCAGCGACCCCTGGATGAGCGGGTCACGGGTGAGGAACAGGAAAACGACCAACAATACGCCTGGGATGAGGCGAGCCGAGAGCAGTGCGTCGCCGGCTTTGGCCACCGACCGGTTGCGAGCCACTAAAAGTTGCTGGACTCGTTGGGAGATCTGCAGGAGCACCTCTGTGTACTTGCTCCCACCGGCTTCGCTGTAGCCATCCAGCAGGTAGGCCAGGTTGGCCAACGAGGTGGACGGTGAGCGGGCTGCCAGGTTGCCAAAGGCCTGGGTGCGATCCTTGCTGCGCAGTTCTGCAGATGTGAGGAGTAATTCTGGCGTTAAGGGATTGGGGGATTCCATGGCGAGAGATTCGCCGGTTCTTTGCAGCACTTCCGGTATCGAGCCGCCGGAGAGCAGGCCTGCGGTAATGCGCCCAACGGCCACCGGCATGAGCTTGTCGATCTCCCGGCCACGGCTCTTGACTTTTTCACTCAACCAGGCGTAAGGCAGGTAAGCGGCGATCACGCCCAGGATCAGAACCGGCAGCCCCGGCAGGAAAGGCCAGACGATGACGCCGGCAGCAATCCCCAAAGCCACCGTCAGCAGCCTGAAGGTGAGCGGCTGCAGGCGCAGGCCGCCGGCCAGGAGTCTATACTCCAGCGAGCCAGGCTTGAGCTCGCTCAAGGTGCGCACTGTATCGAGAGAATACATCTCCGCCAATCGCTTGCCGGCTTCGCCATGGCACACCCTGGGTGGGGCAAACAGGATCAAGACCAGCAAGGCAGCCAGAATACCAATCAAAGTCGCCATCGTTTCCTCCTATTCCACTTCAGTAATCAGACGCCTGCGTAGATCCCCTGCCTTATCCCAACCCGGCTGGCCCTCCGGAGAGCTTTCGTCGTAACGGTAAACCGGCTCGAAGACCACATCGCCGTTCTTGAGCTCCTTGGCCAGGTTGGTGATGGCTGTCACCCGGCGTACCTCGTGACGGATGCCGATCTGCACCAGGAGGTCAACCGCTTCGGCGATCAATTGCCGGGCATCGAAGGCCCTTACCCCGGCATCGGCTCCCAGGACGGTCGTCAAGCGACGGACCGCTTCCCTTGGGCTGTCGGCATGGAAGGTGGAGGCACCGGAATGGCCGGTGAGCATCGCCCGGAAGAGGGATAAAGCTGCCTGCCCATCCCGCACCTCGCCCAGGATCAGGTAGTCGGGAGACATACGCAAAGCGTCGTCCACCCCATTGGCCAGGGTGTAAGGTTGGATCTCGGTGCCGATGGGGGCAGGTCTGGCTTCAATCGTCTGAACGGTTGCCCGGTCGATCCAGATCTCCTCGGGGTCCTCGATCTTGACAATCCGCCAGGCCGGGGGCAGGAAGTTGCACAAGGCCGAGAGGAGGGTGGTCTTGCCGGTGCGCGTCCCCCGGTGATCAGGATGCGGTAACCCTCCTCAATTGCTTTCTTCAGTAGATCCATCATCTCCTGGCTCATCATCCCCCGCTCCAGGATCCATTCCGGGCGGACCGGTTTTTGCTCGAACAGGCGCAGGTTGACGCTGGGGTTCCGTCCCGGTGGGACGATCACCGGGTGGAGCGCCTTCACTCGCCCGCCACCTGGGTTGTGCGGTGTGGACGGCAGCTTGGCGTTGATCGAGGGGTTGGCTTCGTTGATGCTCTTGTTCTGCGGTCCCAGCAGGCGATCCAACACCCGGTTGATCTCGGCCGGGTCTGGCTTCATCTCGGGAACCGTCTCCCAGCGGACACTGTTCTTCTTCATCACCTGCACCAGCCCGGAAGAATAGATACAAATCTCAGACAGGTCCGTCCGGGCCGGCGGGAGCAGCAGATCCAGGAAACCCAATCCCATCAAGCGCCGGCCAAGCTCCGCCCCCAGCTCGCCGTCCGCCTGGTAAGCGCCATAGACGTCGTTTCTACGGTAAGCCAGGGCCACCAGGGTGTTGATCCGCTCCTGGATACGCTGGCGATCCGCGTCGGTTGGGGAGCGCAGCACCTCCACCGGGAACTCCCGGTTTACCTGATCGATCACTTCGTTAGCGATAGCGTCTTTCATCCCACTATCCGGGGTTCGACCAGAGCTTTTGATCGGATCGTACAGGCTCGTCAGCCCTTTATCGTGACCATTCCCATTCTTGAACATATCCCAATTCCTCATTGCCTTATTGCCTAATTGCCTTATCCCTGACGGCCTATCCTACGTAAACCTGAAATGGGGCAATCTGAGCCGGCTCCTGCCGTTACTTTCGTCCTGGCTGGCCATATTCCGGCCGGGGAAGAGCCACTCACCCAGGGTGTGCATCGCTTTGGCCAGGGGATCAACCCTTGTCACCGCCGGGACCTCTTCATCCTGGGCCTGGACAATGGCCGGCAGGTAGGGAATCACAGCAGCCACCGGAGGCGCCCAGCCGTAACCGGATACCAGCTCGTCGTGAAAGCCTCTTGGCGAGATCGACGATCGTTCACTCACCTGATTGAGCACCAGGAAGATAGCTTCCCTGGGAATTCGGTGCACGCTGACCAGCCGTTCGAGCAGCAAGACCAGGGAGTGGCGGGTGGCGCTCATATCGGCAAAGGTGCAGCGCGAGACGATCACCGCCGTATTGGCCGCAGCAATTCCCTGCAGGCTCCAAGGCTGCTCGCCGGCCGGCAGGTCGAGCAAAACCGCGGCGTAGTTGCGCGTCCAGGCCGTCATCACCAGCGAATAGATGCTCTCCGGATCAGAACGGTGGGAGGTCGAATACTCCGCCGCTTTCTGGTAATCGACCGAGTTCTCTGGAGCCATGAGCACATCCAACCCTTCCCGGCTCTGGATGGCGGCGGCAAAGCCATCCCCAGGCCGGGTGAAGTATTCCATGGCATTGGGGACGTAACGCAGCATCAGGTGAGGGGCAGCCGCCGGAGGCAGGTCGAAGGACATCAGTAAAGACTTGACGTTCATGTGCATGCTCAGCTCGTACCCCAGGCTCTCGGCGATCGTCGAACGCCCCGTCCCACCGGTAGCCGAGATGAACGCTACCACCCGGGTCCCCACGGCTGCCCTGCTGGCTCTGGATAGATAAGCTTCCTGCAAGGGGGCAGCTGCCGCCGCCCTTGCACGCTCGGTCATCACAGCCGCAAAACCGGCCTGGGCGATCTCGCCCCAGTTCACCGGGGCAATGTACACCCCTCGCACCACCGCTGCTTTCTCGAAGGTGCCGCGCAGGTCCCGCAGGGCGGCCGGCAACACCAGGATGGCAATCCCATGCCAGACTTGCAACTCGGCGAGCGCTTGGAGCAACGCTTCGGGGCCGGGGGCGATCTCCGCCTGGACGATGACCAGGTCAGGGCGCATCTGGGACAGGCTCCCTCCGAAGGCGCTCCACTGGGTGGAACTGGTGCTGACCACAAATCTTGTATCCGAAATAAAGGGCGGCTGCATCTGGTAGAAGACCGCTTCGTGTCCCGGTCCGGCCAGCATGACGCTCACTTTCTGGTCTTGAGGTTGTGGGGCAGCCATCACTTCCCTCCCGGGTCGTCATTCATGGCGTTGTACAGGTCGGCCAAATTGAGAGTCAATACATCAGGTTCCTTGAAACCCTCCGCCGATTCCAGGGTTAGGTAGAGGTTGCCGTACTGGTTCAAAGCAACAATGAGGGTTGAGGGATTAACCTTGAAGCCGGAGATGACCTCGACCGGGGTGGCCGGCACGTCCAGGACGATCACGCTTCCATCCTGGGCAGCCGAGACCGTCCGGGCGCTGGCAAAGAGCTGGTCCTGGCTGGAACTCGCCGGCAGCTCCTCGTAACGGAAGGATTGGGGCACCATGAGGACCTTCACTCCACTGATGGCGATCCGGGCCAGGGGCGCCTGGGGAGGTTCGGGGGTAGGCGTCGGCGAGGGGGTGACCGCCGGTCCGCCAAAGCCGGTCACCTCAGAAGTCGGCAGGAAGGTGGAAGGCACGAATGTGGCCGGACCAGCCACGCTCTGGAGCACATCCGGGGAGAGCATGCCAATCAAGGTTACGGTCTGGCCCTCTCGAAGCAGGCCGGCCACGCCGGATGCCAGGTTGACGCTGACCGCCAACGCCAGGTGGTCCGGAGCCAGGTTGGCCGGGATGCCGGCCTGGGAGGTGTCGCCTAAGACTGACGCAGTAATGTAGTCGCCGGGAGCCCTCCCTACTGCCAGGACCTTACCCACCAAATCCTGGATGCTGCTGAAAGCTCCATTGGGTTTAGCCTGCATAGGGATGGTACGCAGCTCGAGTAGATCAGCGGTAAGGGGCGTGCCGGGTGAAATCGCCACCTTAGCCACCACGACCGATGTGGGCCGGATGACCCCATTGAGCAGGACGATGACCATCAGCCCGACGACGACCGCCAACACGATGGCTATCCAGGGAGAACGTCTTTTTTCCATAGGTTGTTTTCCTTTCTTTTAAAGCTCATGTAAAATTCAAGAGAAACCAATTCATTTTCAGAGAAGAGGTATCCCATTAAATGACCTGTCCTATTTGTTCCTGGTCATATGACAACCATGAATCCCTTTTTCTGTATGAAACCACCTACTGGCGAGCCTGCCTCGCGCCAAACCAGTGTTGGATTGGCCTGGCTGTAATCCAACTCAAAAGGCATACCGGTGACCTTGCAGGGTTGACTGACGGAGAAATGCTTGACTTTTTGGCGCTTATCCGCAGCCACGAACAGGCAGTCAGGCAAGCCTTTGGTACGACATTGTTCAACTGGTCGTGCAACATGAACTTTGCGTATCGCGAAACACCACCTGATCCGCACGTCCATTGGTGGGCTGTCCCACGCTACAACCACGAGGTCATCATTGATGGAATGGTCTTCACCGATCCCGATTTTGGCAAGCCCTACCCCCACGACCGCTGGCTGGAAGTTCCGGTGAGCACCCGGGTTGAAATCCTCCAGAAAATTCAAGTTACGATGCATTGATTTTTCTCCTCTCCTGCCTTATCCAGGCCCCAACCTTTCCAGGATTTCCCGGTCTGAAGGCTCTTTGCCGGAGACCATCAGGGGATGGACCAGCATGGGTTCGAGTTCGTTCACGTCGTCGCTGTAACCCAGCTTGGCGATAGCCATTTGCCGGGGAATGCGCGCCAAGTAACGTTTATATTCGGTATTGACAATTCCCTTCTCGCTACGCCCGATATGCGCCAGGATCAGGTCCCGATCGTGGGGATACTTAGTCTGGAAGAAGAAGCCATTGTTACAGGATGAGAGGATGCCGGCCGGCAGAGCGCTGACGGTCTGGGCGATCAGGTGCAGGTAAATCCGGTACTTACGCCCATCCCGCCAGAAGGTCTGGAAAACCTCGCTGACTTGCTCGTCCTTTCCGGCCGATGCATTTTGATCAGCCGCTGCTCCTGAGACGCCGGTCAGGACTTTGTTGGCTTCTTCGAAGAAGATTTGCATGGGTGGAAAATGGGCGCCGGCCAGGCTCTCCCTCCGGCGGACGACGCTGTCGAAGTACAGCACGCTGGAGAGTAAAGCCAGCAAGGCTGCCTTAGGATACTCGTCCATCTCAGCCCCGCCCTCGACGATCAGCAATCCCCAGGGGTCGTCCCTGGGACCCAGCAGCCCTAAATCTTCGACCGGCAGTGTCTCGGGTCCTGCCCCGTACTGCCAGACCATCTGCCCTTCGGCAAACTGCTCAAGCCTCAGAAGCACCCCTTCCAGGCTGGCCCGGCTGGCCTGGTCACCCTTGGGCAGCATGGCGTAGAAACTCTTCAAGCGTTCGACCCACATGCGCACGTCTGCCTGTCGGCTGCGAAAGACGGCCAGGGCCTGCAACTCACCCGGTTGAAGATCAAGCAAGGGCATGCCAACCTGGGCAGTTCCTGCTATGTAGTTCTGGTCTCGCCATTCCTGGATGACATCCACTTCGGCGTTGTTCTGCAAGTGGCCCCAGGTGGGGTGACTGGCCACTTCCATGTCGTTGGTCAGGACGCCCAGGTTGGTGTAGACCTGGGTCAAAGCTCGTCGCATGAAACCAAGCTGGCGGGGACCCATCCGGCCGGCATTGGCAAACAGCTCGCTGACCAGCGTGCGGTAACGACCGGGAAAAGACCGTTTTGGGACCTTGAGAATATTCCAGCGTAACGGCCGCGGTGCGCCAGGGTAGAGCTGGCGGATATCCACCCTGCCTTCCAATCCCGCCCAATTCAACGCTCGTCGCCAGCCCTGCCCGAAATCCAGCACCACGCTTCTAAAATGCCACTTTTGGGTGGTCTCATACGCCAATCGTTCGGCCGCCACGCTCTTGCCAAAGCCGGTGTCCCCACAAAAAGCGGTATGGAAGTGGCGATCCTGGGCCAGGCAGAGCGGCGTATGGGTGAGCTGCCCGGTTTCGCTGCTCCACTGCCAGCCGATGGCCACCTCGCCAGGCATGGCCGGCCGGAAGGCAAAATCGGGGGTCGATTCCTGGACGGTCAGAGCGGTTCCTTGCTCGAACATCCCTGGTGCGGTGTAGGCTGCCAGTTGCAGCATGGTAAGCAGGGTTGAGTTAGAATACCCACTGAGAACTTCTGGAACGGTCTCCACCCGGGTAGAAGGCGTGAAGGCTTTGGCGTGCCGGCCGATGTAGGCGCTCTCTTCCTGCGTCAGGTCGCGGGTCTGTACCCCGGTGATCACGTCCTCGGTGCCGTGAAAAGCTTCCAGGATCAACCCCATCAGAGCTTGCTTCCCGCCTTCGGTGCGGGTCATGGCGTACACGTCGGTGTAGTATGCCCCTTCCTTGGTGGCCAAATTGAGCAGGCTCTGCTGCTGCCTGAGGATCTGGGTGACCAGGATGGCCGGGTCGAACTGCCACTGGTAGCTGTTGTGAGCCGCGAGAGACGGAGCGATCCCCACAGTCAGCCCGGTAGAAGCGGCTTGCCCCAAAGCTTGTCCGAGCGAGGTGGATTGCATCTGGCTGGTGGCCGTGCTGGTGGTGTCTGCCTGCCCGGAGGTATCCGCCTGGCTGGTGGTGTCCGCTTGCGAGACGGCATGGCTGCCGAAGGCGCCGGCGGACTGCGAGAGCGTTGTCGTTGTTACGTCGGAAACTGCCACCCCCTGGCTGGTGGTGTCCGCCTGGCTTGAGGTAACCGCATGGCTGGCCGTATCCGACTGCCCGGTCATGTCCGATTGGGAGGCCATGGTAGAGGTGGTATCCATCGTTCCCCAACCGACATTGCCGCCGATACCCACACCTGCCGGCTGGATGCCGGCCCGCAAGCCCCAGTTGAAGCTGTCCGAGTGGCTGGCGCCAGACCCCTGGGAGTTGGTATGACCCGAGCTCTGGGTCGATGCGGTGCCATCGGTGACCGCCTGGCCAGTCGTTTGAGCCTGGCCCTGAGAGAGGGTCGTGCCGGTCGAGTGGGAGACCGAGCTGCCCACCGCCTGCGACCAGCCGCTTGAATTGACTGTCCCCTGGGTGCGGGCTGTGCCATCGGTATGCGCCTGGCTGGTGGAATGCGCCTGGCCGGCGCTCTGGGCGCTGCCCTGGCTGCTGCCGGTGCTCTGGGTGGTGGATTGAGCCAGGAGCCCGGAGAGCATGGCCGGCAGGCTAACCCCGAAGGTGATCCCCCGCACTCCATTCTGCCAGGCCGCCCAGGTAGAGGCATTCTCAGCCAATCCGGTCAGCATTTCAGTCAGGTCGCCCAGGGAGACCGGGGAGGTGAGCACCAGGAAGATGAACTCCTCCGTCAGGTCGCTCATCCCTCGGAAAAGGATCTCGTTTTGCTGGAGGGTGTACTGCTGGGCCGTAGGCCCGGCTTCGACCAGTGGATTTTGGAGCAGTCCCCCAGATGTACCCCGGGCGTTCTCCCTGGGGTCGGTATGGCCGACGGTGAGCAGGACGTGGGGCATGTCGTGGAAGCTCAGGAAGATCCACTGCGCTAAACGAGCGGTCAGGGGTTGCAGGCGGATCTGGCGGTAAGCGCCGCTCAGAGCCCCCTTGAGAGCTGCCAGATTCCGGAGGGAATGGGCGCAGGCTTCTTCCAGGGTGGGGGCAAAAGCTGAAACCCCATAGCACTGGACGATTCCGACCGGCGGCTGGGGTTCATCGAAGATGCCGGCGGCCAGGTAGAGGAAGTTAGCCTTGGAGCCGTACAGCCCCCGCAGGACGGTGCGCATCTTTTGCAGCAGCCCCGGATCGGAGCGCGCTTCCAGGGGCAGGAAGGTCAGTTGAAGCAGCCGTACCACCCGGTAGCCGGTATACTCACGCCTGCCTTCAGTCTCTCGCAAGTGGTACCACAGGTAATCCATCTCGTCCTGCCCTTCTACAAACGCCACCCCAGATTCCTCAATTTCCAGGTCGGAGGGGATTTCTAACCGGATTACCCCGACCGAACCTCAGAAGGTTAACCCAACCGGGCAGCAAGTCAGCAATACTTTGTATTGGGTGGACGAAAGGATGATTATTCATAAGTCAATTCAAACCGAAATTGATACGATGGTTATGAGGACATCTAATAGTCTGATGAACCGCTTTGTTTATAATTGGGTCATAGATCGAAAGGAAGCGCTTCCTTTCGGGAGACAAGAGATGGGAAAAGAGTTGCTTAACCAGGATGATCCCTGGCACATAGGCCAGAAAGTTCAGATAACAGAAGGGCCTTTCATGGGAATGGAGGGTGTTATCTATTTGATTGATCGGAAAGAGCATATTGTGAGGGTAAAAGTCGACTTCTTTACGCGGCCAACACCTGTTGAACTTCCCTTTTCGTCTCTGAAACAAATCGGCAAAGAAAAGTGAGTGGAATAAACAGATGAGGTTCGCCTGTCTACTATTCGTCTGGGCAACGTACCCCACAATTCTCGATTTTCCATTCTCGATTTTCGAAGTGAATTCAGGCGCACCCATGCGGCGCCTGATCGTGTAGGGTAGAGCTTTCACTCCGGTTCCTGCATGGGAGGTTTGGAAGACCGTTTTCCGGGTAGGATGTTGATCGTGAGCGACGACCGCCGGCTCTCTTCCATGGTGTGGAAGAAGCGCTGCACCTGCTCCAGGGTCTTCAGCGTGGTGAAGATGCCCATGGCCAGGGTCAGCAAGGCAGCCATGCCCATGATGGCGATCACCACCGGCAAAGCCAGCTTTCCAAGCGTGTATGGGTCCATTGTTCCTCCGTGTGTTTTTCAGGCCAACGTATAGGGATTGGTTTCCAACGTTCGATTGCCCGATCGACGTTGGTGTGGCTCCCGGCATCCAAAGGATGGGCAGAGCAACACATCCCTGGGAAGGAAATGCATCCTCTCCCATCCAGGCATGTGATGTCCTGCTGGTTTGGTAAGGGCAGGTCTTCGTGAATATTAAAAGAGATGATTCCATTTTTTGACCTGCCCCTACTTATCGTTGACCTCTCACCCGCAAGGCTCTGATCATGTCCTGTGCGCCGGACAGGGGACTGACCAACGACATCGGGTTGATGAAGACCTGCTGGACCAGCATCGAGAAATATCCCAAGGGGACCACCAGCCACAAGGCCCACAAGAGGATGGTGGTGACGTTGCTGCGGGTGCTGGCAATCACCGTAGCGGCACTCTCGGTCGAGCCGATCAGAGCAGCCCACTGCTCCGGGGAGAGCTGGGTGGTGTACGCCAGGTAGATGCGGCTGCCGATGACTGCCAGGGTGTACATGGCGATGCCGGCCTTGACGTACCACAGCAGGTTGAAGCGCTGCGAGGATAGGGCCAGCACTGCTACCAGGCCGGCGACCCACATGGTTGCCCCGATCCAGGGTACCGGTGCTGCCATGCTCCACTGGGCAGCCAGCCACCCGGCCAGGACGATGCCGGTCATCACCTGGGCCGTGCGGGGAGCCTGGCTGTCCTTGCTAACTGCTTCGCCGTGCTCGCTCCGGCGGGGACGGAAGCCGGCCCGCTGCTGTAACTTCAACATCCGGCAAGAACGCCATGCCCACCCCGCAGGCCAGGCTGACCAGGGCTGCCGAGTTGCCCCACAGCCAGTACAGGACGACCAGCGCCCCGTTGGCCAGGTAAACCGGCAGGTCCATCAGCAAGACGCCCATCTGATCGAGGATGGTCACTGGTCACCTGCCGGCAGCAAGGTCACCAGGGTGACGTAGACCTGCATGGAATTGCCGGCATACAGGACCCTGGGTTGGGTGATCGGGATCGAGACCCTGTGATAGGTGAAGCTGGTTCCGGAGGTCGTCACCCACAGCTTCAGGTCGAAGGTCCCTGGATCGGCAAAGGGGATATTGGCTGCTGTAGCTTTGGCCGAACAGACGTGGTTACCATCGCAACTGGTGGATACCTGCGCCATCCCCGGCACCAGGGTGAATGCTGGCTGGTGGATCGACGCCTGGTAGAACTTCTCGGCCAGGTCGTTGAGGATCCAGTAGCGGCTCTCGGCGTTGAGTTCGGCAGTCGCCTGGAGCGAGGTGATTGTCTCCGGCAGGACTTCGACGTGTTGGATGCAGTGGGTTGCGCCTGGGATTTCTTGCCAGGTGGGACTGTCTACCATGGACGAATCCCAATTGATCGATTGGCCGCTTTCATCCGCCACGAGCTTATAGCTGTCAGCAGGCCCGCCGCAGCCGGCGCCATCGCCGGCGCTGTCATATCGGCAGGAGGGCCTTTCCTGGATCGTCTCGTACCAGGTGAACACCACCGGCGGGATGCTGGCCGAAACCTGGATGTCTGCACCTCGCCTCGCCGGGTCCTGGCCGACGACCAGTGGGTGGTCGGGGGCAACCTTCTGGATGGACAGGGTAGGCTGCCCCTGAGTGATCGTGGCCGAGGGGCAAACCTTAGGCGTTGGGATGCAATCATCTCCGACACATTGCTGCCCAATCGGCAGGCCATTGCACCCTCCAGGGATGTCGGCACAGTCGGCCACCCCATTGATGTAGAGCAGGAGGGCGTTCACCAGGAAACCGCTGTCGAAGGACATCCTGGCCAGCTCGAACAGGAAGGTCGGGTTGACAAACGACCAGATGTTTTCCTTCCCATCGATCACTGCCTGGAAGAAGGCCTTGGGATCGGTGTAACCCTTGCTCAGCAGTTGGGCAAGCTGGTCGGTGCTCATCGCCGGCCCAATCAGCAAGTCGAGGATTGTAGCCCCATTGCCGATCATGCTCTGGGCATCTGTCAGGCCGCTCTCACCGGGGTGCAGCGCCATGAAGAACAGAGTCACCGGGGAAGGTAAAACCACCACGTTACCGCCGGGGGTCTGGTAGCGGTGGTAGGTAGCATCCAGGTCGACTGTCATCCCGCCAGGCAGAGTGACAGTCATCCAGCTTGCCGGCTGGGAGGTGGTTCCCAGATCGGTCAGCTTATCCCACTGCACCGAGCCATCCGGATTGAGGATGTCCGCCCAGGGCGAATCCCCATCAGCCTGAACCAGATGCAGAGGAGCAACGAGCAGACCCAGTACCGACAGGATCACGAGCAGGCGAAGAGTTTTCATTGCCCGCCATCCTTTGCGTTGTAAACCGGAAGTTCATCTTCGGTCAGGAAGCGTTCGAACTTCCAGGCGCCGTTTTCCTTCACCACCAGCGCCAGAGCGCTGTAGCTGGTTTGTTGGCTGGATTGCATCGGCCAGGGAGCGGAAAGCTGGATCTGGAGCTGCCAGATTTGCATCGGCGCATTCCCTCGGGTGCTGGCCACCTGGTCGGCAATTTTATTTTGAGCAGATACCTGGACCGAAGTGACCGTCTGAGCAGCTTCGAGCTGATTCCATAAGGCTGGAACAAGCATATTCTGATCGGCTTCGCAGCCGGCCTGGGTACTGGCGGCGCATAACTGGTCGATCCAGGCTTGCTCCCCCTCGCGAGCGTCGACCGAATAGAACGCCTGGGCGCCGGCCAGGGCGGCTGTTCGCGCCAGAGCATCTTCCTGGCTTGCCTGGGTGGTTTCTTCTGGGGTTGGCGTATTGGCGATCGTCGCTCCGGTCAGGTTATAGTAAATCCCGCCAAGCTTCGGCACTGCCCAGATCCCCACAAGTACCAGGCAGATCAGAATGAGATTGGTAAAGACCACTCTTTTTTGGATCGTCACTTCCATCATGCTTCCTCCTGATCAATAGAAAACAAAAATGCCACAGGTACATTCATTTCCAAATGAATGCCACGTGTGGCGTATTGGCCAGCCGACGATTGCTTTCGGGAAAAGTCTCCCCTTCAGCCTACTCACCATCCCGCACGAGGGCAGGACGGCAAACGTTTATCGAATTAATGCCAGATATTCAATTTTTCAAAGCATCTTTCTGGATTGAACCAGAATTTTCGAGGTGTCAATGATTCCCTGATAATAACCACTTAGATATTGAGATTGTATATCTATATGATTATCTTTGCGATAGGCATTTGTCCCGTGACGCTTTGGACAAATGTCCCGGCTTCCTAGTATCGACACTAGTAATAGGTAAGCCTGTATTACAAAATGCTCATTGCTGTTGGTCGATGTATGGAAACTGCGTCTTGTGATATAGGTGTGGTTTCCCGGTCAACCGTTTTAAATTGGCATTGAGTTAATAGTCTGGATTATTCACACACATCCAACTGTAGAACGGCTGTTTTTCCTGCCTAACGCTCCGCTCAAGGTTTGTAAACTGATCCTCTACCACTTCCGCTCTCCATCTGATACCTCGCCGTCTTTGCCTCGGCAAAGTTCTTCTGTTGCCGATGACCGCTAGGGTTTTTTCAGCCTCCTAGCAACCGAATGTGGTCTGTTGGACACCCCGCTAAGCAGAACGATGTGAATATTTTTTACACTCGCTTTTTATAGGCTCGCATGGCGAAAATATAGGCCACCAGCATAATTCCGACACACCAGGCAAGCGCAACCCAGATATTATTCCCAACTGGCTGATCAGCCAATAACGAACGGATGGCATTCACGATTGAGGTTACCGGCTGGTTATCGGCAAAGGCGCGCACGCTCGATGGCATTGACGCGGTCGGCACGAACGCCGAGCTGATGAACGGCAGGAAGATAAGTGGGTAGGAAAAAGCGCCTGCGCCGTCCACTGATGTGGCGGAAAGTCCGGCAATCGCCGCGATCCAGGTCAGGGCTAGCGTAAACAATGCCAGGATGCCGGCCACCGCAAGCCATGCCAATATCCCAGCCGGCGAGCGGAAGCCCATCACCAGCGCTACGAGGATGATGACGACCACCGAAATCGCGTTGGATACCAGCGAGGTCAGCACGTGCCCCCACAGCACGGTGGAACGCGCAATCGGCATGGAATGGAACCGTTCGAAGATGCCACTTTGCATATCCAAAAATAGGCGGTAAGCCGTATAGGATATCCCGCTGGCGATCGCTATCAGTAGGATGCCAGGCAGCAGGTAGTCCACGTAGTTTTCTGTGCCGGTTTTTATGGCACCGCCGAGTACGTAAACGAACAGCAGCATCATCGCAATCGGCGTGATGGCAATCGTGAGGATCGTATCCAGGCTGCGGAAAATATGGCGCATGGAACGCCCAAGCATTACGCCCATGTCGCTGAAAAAGTGTATATTCATTGTATCTTTTGCTCCTTTTTGCCGACGATCGCGAGGAATATCTCCTCCAGGGTCGCTTGTTTTTCTACGTATTCCACCTTTGCGGGCGGGAACAGCTTTTTCAGATCTGCAAGTGTGCCATTGGCGATAATCCTACCCTCATGCAGAATGGCAATCCGATCGGCAAGCTGTTCAGCCTCGTCCAAATACTGTGTGGTCAGGAATACCGTCGTGCCGCCGTCAGCCAGCTCTTTGACGATCTTCCAAACCTCGAGGCGCCCCTCCGGGTCCAGCCCGTTGGTCGGTTCGTCGAGGAAAATGAGCTGCGGTTTTCCCACCAGGCTCATAGCGATGTCCAGCCTGCGGCGCATCCCGCCCGAATAGGTGGACACTCTGCGCTCGGCGGCGTCGGTCAGGCCGAAGCGTTTCAGCAAGTCGTCCACCACCTGGCGCGGATGGTTGAGGTGGCGCAGCCTGGCTATCATGATCAAGTTTTCCCGCCCGGTCAAAATCTCATCCACGGCGGCGAATTGCCCGGTCAGGCTGATCGACTGCCGCACATCGTCGCTCTTTGCCGCAACTTCGAAGCCGTTTACAGAAGCGGTTCCGCCATCCTGTTTGAGCAGCGTGGTGAGGATTTTGATAATCGTCGTCTTGCCCGCACCATTGGAGCCGAGCAGGGCGAAAATACTGCCCTTTTCCACCTCGAAATCGACTCCCTTAAGAACTTGAAGTTTCTTGTAGGACTTTTGCAGCCCTTTTACTTGGATTGCTTTTTCCATCCCAATATCCCCCTTTTACTTTCTTTTATCCGTAACGTTTTTCATGGCATTGTTAACCTCTTGACCAACAAATTCCATGGCCTTGTTAACTTCTTGACCAACAGATTCATGATAAATGTCTGCGTAAGTTATTGAATTTTTAATTAGATCGTCGCAGAAAGCCGCTACGTCACTGCCCGTTATTTCGAGCACGACTTTCCCCAAGGCCGCGCCCTCTTCAAAAAGATCGATAATTCCCGAGAGCAAACCCGTCTCGCCGGAAAGCTCAACAGGGCCGACCTTAAAGAGATATTTTTGAATCTCTTTATAAACAATCTGATAATCTTGCGGGAGCGCTTTGACACGCGCCATGTGCGCTCGCCACTTTGCTTGCCACTTTTTTTTGCCATCGATGGCATCTTGAATTCTCACGATAATCTCTTGTATTCTCATTTTGTCCTCTTATTTACCCAGTTTTTTAGCGATATTCTTGTTTAGTTGCTCGCGCCACTTATCGCGAAAAGACTTTGCCCCTTCTTCGCCGGCCAGCGCGGAACAGAAGCCTTTGATATCGTTTCCCAAGACCTCTTGGACACTCTGACCATCCGCTGCCGTTTCTTCGAGCAGGCTAAGCACACCATCAAGAATTGGCATGAGGTTGCGACCTGTGAAATCTCCGTGCGGCCAAAGATTGGCATTGATTTCTTCCCATGCCGCTTGATAATCAGCTGGCAGCTTTTTGACTCGCGAACTAAAACCTTTGAATTCTCTCCTCATGTCATTGCCTGTGATTAGGTCCCAAAAATTCATTTGATTTTCTCCTTTAACTCGCTCATTCTTGATGATACGAATTCCCATTTTTCCCAGAACTTCCGGAGTTCCTCGCGCCCCGCGTCGTTGAGCGCGAAAAACTTTCGCGGAGGTCCCATATCGGATGGTTTTTTTTCTATGTCCACAAGTTTATTTCTCTCAAACCGCACCAAAATGGTGTAGACAGTTCCTTCCACAACATCTGTGAAGCCAAGTGCATTCAACCGCCGCGTGATTTCGTAGCCGTAGGTTTCTCCACAGTTTATAATTTCAAGGACACAGCCCTCAAGCACGCCTTTGAGCATTTCTGTCAGGTCTTCGAGCACAATCGCCTCCCACTACTCTGTATGGCTGATATTCTGTATTACTTACTACTGCTATATAATATCACGTAGTAGACCGTTTGTCAATAACTGTTGCTCTGATAATGAATTTCTACCGGGCGAACTTCACCGGATCGATGCCCAATGTGAAAGTGGAGGAAGGGAAAATCACCATCCGCTATCCGCAGCGCCTCCGGCTACTTGCCCGGCGTCAGCGTATGGCAAAAATTGAGCTCAGCACCGCCGTCCACTGTGAGATCGTGATCAGGAGTAGCGGGACGGAAGTCATTACCGCGTTGGGCAGTCTAGATCTCCTCGACCTGGATGCCAACGGGGCAGGATGCATGTTTCACGTCGAGCTTCCCGAGCCCACTCTCGTGATTCACATCCGTCTTGGCAGAAGTGGGTCCGAATTCCCCGTCCGGCGCCCGCCGGGAATGGCAACCCGCGTCCACCTGAAAGGCTGGGGTTCTGGCGTTGTCTTCGATGATCAAACGGCCAGCGGCGACGCCCGGCTGCAAAGTGCCACCCATGAAGGGGCGGACCGGCGCTACGACTTCAAGGTCTCTGGAAGTGGGAGCATGATTACTGTCGCTGCAGGCTGATGCCTAACCGATACTGAGGAGTCGTCTAAGAATAACTTTACTTTTGTCAGCGAACTGCGGAGTAAGTCTATTACAAATCCCAAGAATCATATAGTTTTTGGAAATTATTTTGTAGCTGCTGTCATCGAAGCCGGCGATTTTAGGTTGCACTCCGGCATAATCGACGGCAGATGTGGCGTGACCCAGGCATCCCACGAAATATTCTCGACCAGCGACCACCAGGCGCCAGGTGCCTGGCTCCAACGGACGTCCTTCGGGATCGCCGGATAGGGCATGCTCATGCGGGCCAGGAAGCTGTCCGGGTAGAGACCCTCGACGGTATACAGCACCGGGTAAAACGGAACCGTCAGGACGTAGTCGGTGAAGTGCATCTCCTGGCATTTGGCCGGCAAAGCGTGGATCACCTGCAGGCGGTCGCCCATGAACTGCCAGTAGGTCATCCCCTTGGCACTTTGGATGCTCATCGGTTGGCTGCCTTTATAGGCGACAAAACCAACCAGAACTACCCCGGCGAGCAGGACGACCGCCAGAACCGTTCGCAGCAGCATTCCAAGACAAGAAAAAGGGGACCGGACCATGAATTCCTCGAACATCTATTCTACATCAAATTCTGCCGGATGGCGGAACCAATCTGCACAGGTCGTAAAATCCCCCATGGTATATACCTCCCTTAAGACGTTACCCCGGTATAAACCAGGTCCAAACCCGGTATGAACCAGGGGGTATGGACCATTTGGCAGGGTTTGGACCAGGGGGTTTGTACCAGAATATCAGATGGGCTTTGTCATGCTAACAAGTGATTCGATTTGATGGACAGCAGACGAATCGCTGATGTGACATCACAACCCATACTTCAAAGTTAGATTTTCGGTAAGCCAAGTTAATATAATATGCTGGACAATTCGCTACCAATTACATTTCCGAAGTGCAGATGGCTCTTTTAGGGTGTATCGTGTCTCATGGTACGATGCAAAACCTTCTCCCTTTTCTTGAAAGGCTGGATTTCGATTATCGCAAATAAGAACCACATGTCCGTTGTCAGCCGATATTGAACTTAACCCTGCAGCCATAATATTACGTCCAATTGGAAACGGAAATCTAACCGCCTACCGCCTGTGTCGCACCAACGACACGGATGGTTCTCCCCGCAGGTAATTCTAATCGCCGTACTTTTCATTCCAGCAGTCAATACACATTGTCTGACCATTCTCTTCGGTTATGAATGTTGCAAGATACTCACCACCACAAAGTGGACAAGTATAGAAAATATATCCCTTTGCATCATCATATGTATGTTGTTCGAGTTCGTCATAATTGACGTTCTCATCTGGAAATACTTCTTTATTCATTTAACGTATCTCCTTTCTATTTTAATAAACGGGTTTTGATAATTCTTTAGTTACCAGAAGCTTTCATTAGCTCTGCGTGAGTATAACCGAACATATAGTCTTCATCGCAACCATTTGATAAATAAATATCTGCTGCGTCCCACACGCTTAACCGTTCAGATTCATCATTATCATAAATACTATGATAACCGCATATAGACAACTTGCCATCTTCTCCTTTCAAAAATTCGGTACCACAATCTGGACAATCCCACACACGGGGGTCAACTTGTTCTAACTTTCCTCCACACTCAGTACAATTCATACCCATTATCCTCCTTTCAAAAGGAAAATATGTTTTTGATTCCATACTTGTTTCTGCTTCGATAGCTTTTTAATAAATTCTTCTTTTAGGGTAGCCTCGTTTTTAATCGACAAACACTTGTAATTTTCAGTTTTTTTTGATACCATCATTATAAGACATTAATGTCAGCACTTCAATATAAGCAAAGCAGATGTGGACAAGACAATATTCGTATAAATGTCCGCATCTTGAAGGTGTATACATATGGCAAATAAGAAATTCAAAAAAGTTTCCATTAGACAGAGAATGCTTAACGGAAGTCTTAAAGCTTAGAAATAGCAGTATTAGGAGACTTGGAGCAGACTATAACTTTGGCTGGTCGTCCAAATCAATTGAACGAGGAATCAAAGACGGCGAAGTATCTCCCGAGTTAATGGATACTCTTGGAAAATATCTTGATGTTGACACCGATTATCTTTCCGGAAAATATCATCGCGAAGCCGAGAAAATCAAAGATGAATCAGTCCGTGAAATATTTAAATCCCAACTTAAAGCAGAAAAATTTCCATATATTCTGAAACAGCAACGAATTAAATATGACGGAAAATTGCTTTATCATAGGTATTTAGAGTACATTCTTATCATTCATGATATTTCACTGCGTCAATTTGATGAGATGATATTTGGAAAGCAAAAAGCATTTCAACTGGACCTGGAGGATGCAATTGCAACAGTACTAATGAAACATTTTCCGCATAACGCCCAGGGACATGATACTTGGCCTGCTATCTATAAAATAAAGAATGACATCGAAAACTATTACACAGACGAGACTGATATATGAGGAAATTTGATTATGGTTTAAAGCGATGGAACCATTCTGTTAGAAGATAAATACACAGATTGTCGACTGATAGGAGGATCTAACAATGAAAATCAGAAATAGGATAGCTGAAATAAAAACACTACAAGCTCACATTTTACAAGATTATTTTAGGATGGCCCTGGCAGCGAATTTTTATGATGATGATTGGAAATCCAAATTTCATGATGAGGTAAAAGAATGCGTAAAATCTCATTATTCTCGTAGTTATGAAGGTGCATGGAATAAAATGCAGCTAATAGGGATGGATAACTATTCGATTGAAGATATGGATACAACTATCATTACAGCTATTCTAAAAGGCCACAAGGATAGTCCTTTTGACAATTGTAGATTCGATAAAATAAACCAGTTCCTGGATAATCTTCAGGCTGACAGGAATATTAATGCACACACAACGGGCAATGAGACTGATTCCGAACTCTTACAGTGGGCATATGGCTCTTTGCATAACATAAGCAGATTTGTCTCCGCGGTTGCTAATGCAAATGATTGTAAGGTATCTGACACTGATAGAAATTCTTACGCTCGAAAATATCAGACCGAGATAAGGTCACTACGCTTACAGTTTGAAAATGATTGTACGGAGGTATTTCAGGCCGAAGAAATTGAACATTCCATCATCAGAGATATTGAAAGAATAAAAGTCAGTAAAAACCCTTTTAAAACTTATGTGGAAATTGAAGGACAGTACATCAATAAGCGGGATAACGAAGGCAAAAGCGATTTTAATTCTGCACAAAAAATTTATGCAAACTGCAGCGGACGCAGGAATTGTTTGGGCTTGCCCCTTGATTGGAGATGTTTATTTTCAAGATTTAATGACTGAAGTGGATTATATTAAGGCAGCCGAGTATTATGAAAAAGGATTTGACCAATTGGTGCCACAACAGAAATTAAACCTTGCAAGTATCTACTTAAATAATCTTTGTGGTTCTTCTCACACGAAAGAAGAAGGAATGACTATCAGAAAATCCTGTGAAAGCCCGCGATGGGAAATCATCACATACACCACAAAAGATGGCTATGAGTTTTACTCATTAAAAAGGATTAAGCATCTTTCGTAAAGCGCACAATGCTGAAGAAATAATGAAACCCTGCTAGCGAATATGGTCAACAGGGATTTTTGTGCTTTTAAGTAATAAATGAGATTTTGGGATATGGAGAGGGTCACCAATAAGTTTAGCAATCGGAAATAATAATATAAGCCCTGTGTGTGGCATGTAGTCTTATCAACTGATCAAGTTGATGGCATTTATGACTCGAATATCAGATAATCAAATAAATTTGCTGGTAGATGGTGAAGTCTCCAACTTTGATTCAAATGATTGGTGACTCTATGCAATTTTTTCTGGCAGTTTTTAAAATTTCAATTTACGGCAGCCGTCATCGGTGCCGGCGGTTTGAGATTGCACTCCGGCATGATCGACGGCAGATGCGGGGTGACCCAGGCATCCCACGAGATGTACTCGACCAGCGACCACCAGGCGGCGGGCGCCTGGCTCCAGGTCACGTTCTTCGGGATTGCCGGATAAGGCATGCTCATCCTGGCCAGGAAGCTATCCGGGTAGAGACCCTCGACGGTGTACAGCACCGGGTAAAACGGGACCGTCATGACATAGTCGGTGAAGTGCATCTCCTGGCATTTGGCAGGCAGGGTGTGGATCGCCTGCAGCCGGTCACCCATGAACTGCCAGTAGGTCATCCCATTGGCTCCCTGGATGCTCATCGGTTGGCTGCCTTTGTAGGCGACAAAACCAATCAGAACAACGCCGGCGACCAGGACTAGCGCCAGAATCGTTCGCAGCAGCATTCCAAGACAAGAAAAAGATGACCGGACCATGAATTCCTCGAACATCTATTCTACATCAATTTCTGCCGGATGGCGGAACCAATCTGCACAGGGCAAAAACCCCCCCATGGTATATACCTCCCTTAAGACGTTACCCCGGTATAAACCAGGTCCAAACCCGGTATGTACCAGGGGGTATGGACCATTTGGCAGGGTTTGGACCAGGGGGTTTGAACCATTGAGGGGGGAATAAACCAGAGGGTTCATACCACTCAAATCTCAATAATTAGGCTGATTTTGACGTACTTCCAGCCAGATGCCAGTGTCCGAGGCGCGTTTTCCGGCTTGAAGGTCCACCAGGTTGGTGAGAAAGTATTGCCCGGCCTGCCGTCCCAGGCTGAAGTTAATCTCGCTGCGGATGCTTCGCATACAAGCCCGGTTATCGCAGAAAACGTAAAGCTGGCTCCCCCCGGCCGTCAAGGCGTTACGCCACTTGGCCTGGCGCTGCTCGCGGTTCTTGTTGGCTTCGGTTTCAACCTCGATATAGAAGATCTGCCCGTTTTGATCGACCGCCACCAGATCTGGTTTGAAAAGGCCGCCATCTGGCATGTGGATATCGGATGGGAAGGCGTTGACCTGGTAACCAGCTTCACGCAGTACATCGGCTGCCTGCAGGTTGAGCAGGGTGTGCTCCGGCGAGACGTGACGCGCCAGCAATGCATCGTATTCGTTAGGAACGGGATCGGTGTTGGCCAACAGCCAATAAGCCAGCCGGCCGCGCTCCGCCAGGCGCATCAAATCGGGAGCTTTGCCACCGCTCTTCGACCAGGCGTTATCCCAGGGGCGGAAGATCTCGATCATCCCCAGCGTTTCCATCCGCTTGAACAGCGCCTGGAAACTGCCGCCTGCCCGGCGAATACCCAGCCGTTCCGCAGCCTGCTGCTCGATGAGAGGCCGGCGCGAAAGGCCGGTCTCTCCCAGCAGGCGCAGTACGGAGGAATCTCGCTCAAAGGTCTCGGCTTTGCGCCAGGCAGTCATCCAGTCCGGCTCGGGAGCGCCTTTTTCAGAGGTTTGTCCGGAAAAAGGTTGCTCAATTGAGCCTGGAGCGGGATTTGTCACCTGAGAAGAGAGGGTCTGTCGAAAGGCAGAAAGTTGGGCCTGCAATTGGTTTCGTTCGCTGTTCAGTTTTTCCTTTTCTTCGATCAGGCGTTGGTGTTCGATCCTCAGTGTTTTCTGTTCATCCAGACAGGCCTGGAGCTGATCCTTCAACTCTTGAAGGCGGTCGTTCTCACTGCCTTCACGTGCAAGCCGCCGGATGCGAGACCCAATGTGATTATCGACCAGTTGCACCAGTTCTTCCACTCCCAGGCTGTCGAGGGCCAGGCCGCTCTTCAAACGCCGTTCGACCTCTTCGGGGGCGAAGGCTTCCAGGAGCGAAACCAGCTCTCGTTGGGCGTTGCGCCAGCGGTTCTCAGCCTGCTGGCGCAGCTCATCCTGTATACCAAGGAGCTGGCGGAGTTGAGCTACGGTGATGTCGTTGCCATCCATTGGCTTCCCTCCAGTGTTTGCAGTTCTTTCTGTGCTTTTGACATCTGATCCTCCACAGCCGAAACATTATCCTCCGTTGGAAGGCTGACCCAACGCAGCGCCAGCCGGGCTGCTTCCAGGTAATCCGCAGCGGTCTGGCCGGCAGCTTCTTTCAACCCGCCCAACGCTGGTGGGGCTGTCTGGACGTCAATATCCTGGACAATCCGTAAAGCGTGCTCGAAAGCTGCCTGGGCCTGGTCTGATTGAGTGAAGAGGTCGCTGTTTTGCCCACCCATCACCGCCGTGATCTCGCCATCCAGTAGCCTCATTTCGGAGACGCTCTTGTTCACGGCCGAACGATATTCGGCGACCGCCTTCACCTCCGGCAGGAGCAGCATCGGCCGGCCCTGCTCATCCATGGGTGAGTTCAAGGCTCCCAGCACGATCAAAATCACGCTCAGGGGAACCAGCAACCAGCCGAAGGAGAGGGAAAACACCTGGTCATTCATCCCGGATCAGATCCTCCGGAATGGCGGTTAAAAGTTCTCGATTGGGGTAAAATCACCGGTCGAAGAATCCTCTTTCCCTCCCCCGCTGATATCCTGATCCTTGTAGGACGGCCTTAAGAGACCGCGTTGGACCAGATCCTTGCGGACACGCTCGCCGGCTTCCCATTCGATATTACGCAGAAACTCGACCTCTTCTGCCACAACCTCGAAAACCATTTTCCCCTGGTGGGTCGTGCGCTGCTGGATGTGTCCGATCACCCCCAGGCGGCTGCCTTTACGCACATGGCCATAGACCAGCTCAGCCAGCGGGCCATAGACGCAAATGCGCAGCCCCTTGACCCCGGCAGCTCCGATCACCCCCTTGACCATCAGATACAGGCGCAGGTACTGGACATCTTGAGAATCCAGCCGGAGCACATCGTAATAAACGTCTCCGGTGATATCTCCTTTGATCCAGGTCAGGTTGTTGCGCGCCATGCAAGTGCTCCAATAGGAAAGAGGTTGTGTCGATATGGAGATTGTATGGCGTTTGGAGGGGAAAGGCGATAGGCGAATGTCCCGTCAAGGGAGAGACAAATGTCCCGCAGCAATAAAATTTCGATTATACGACAAATGGATTTTGCCTTTTTATAAATGGGATTTTCCTTTTGTCTTCTCTTTCCGCCATAGATAGACCGTTGGAAAATATCCCTCATAATATCTTCATTTTTCTATTCACTTTCAACAGAAGATCCTCAGCTCATTACATTATGACCATAGAAAATTTATATCGCGTTTAAGTCTCAGCGTTTATAATTAGTTCAAAATCGCAAAAGAAAAAAAACGATTAATCCCTTATCCCTTGCCCTAATACGGATATCCTTTAATTCATTTTAGCCCCTCTAATACTCCGAATTTGTTCAAGAGATACAGAGAGAAATATGTGTCCTGAAAACAAAATCGAGACTGGCAAATATAACATCAATATAGATCAGGCTACTGGTTTGGTCTTAGGAGATCATGCCAATGTAGTTCAGAATTTTAATATTCAGAGAAGTACAACGTCGCTTCCTAATATTTGCGAGGTAAAGTCGGCTATACATAGCGCGAGTTCTGAACTAAGGAATTATCCTAATGAAATAATGGGAATCCATATCGAACGACAGGAGGCTTCCAAAATATTCGACTGGATTTTAGACGTTGACAAAAACAAGAAATTGGGGATGATAATCGACCAGCCTGGAGGGGGAAAAACGGTCGTTATGCGGGATATATTAGAAAAGCTAGAGAGTAAAGGGATTTCGGTTCTCGCTATAAAATCTGACAATATTTCCGGTATTAAAAATCTCAATGATTTAACAACTCGTTTAGCGTTACCTTTGAATATTCTCGATTGTGCTAGAGAGATTTCAAAACAAGAATTGCTTGTAGTAATGTTTGATCAATTGGATGCACTCTCATTTGCATTGTCACGAGATCAAACAACATTGGATATCATCCTTAGTATGCTTGCCCGCCTGAGTGAAGTAGACAATATTAAAATAATAGCTTCTTGTCGAATATTTGATCTTCGAAATGATCCACGCCTCTCCAAAATATTGGTTAATCATGAATTTCAATTACAACCATTAAAACCGGAACATATCAGGTCAATCCTTCAAGTCTTACAATTGGATCCATCTCTTTTACTTCCCGCACATTGGTTGCTGTTGTCCAATCCTCTACATCTCGAAATTTTTTCAAAGATTATTATAAATTCCTCAATTAACTCATTAGAAAAATTTCGTTCGCTCCAGGATTTGTTTGAAGCTTTATGGCAAAGATATATATCAATTACCAATCCTGAAAAACCATCTCCGTCAGATCGTATTAAAACTATTTATCAACTTGTTGATGTAATGCAGTCTAGTCGGCAGCTAAGCGCTCCAATTAGTGCATTAGATGACTTCGCTGAGGAGACTGACTATCTTGAGAGAGTTGGATTCATAAAGCGAGAACATGGGAATTGGCTCTTTTTTCATCAAACACTCTTTGATTACTGTTATGCACGACGATTTGTGGCTAAAGCTGAACCCTTGCACGTGAAAATATTTTCAGGATCACAGGGCCTTTTTGAGCGATCTCAAATGGTTCAGGTTTTGGCATATCTTCGTGATTCGAATTATGCATTATTTTTAGAAGAACTAAAACATCTCCTGTTTACTGATAAGTTACGGGTTCATTTACGTATGTTACTCCTTGGTTGGTTTGGTTCACTGCCCAACCCTACATCTGAAGAATTCCAAATGGCTCAACGACTAATTGAGAAATCTGAAGACCGTAACAGTTTTTTTCGAGTAATAAGTGGTAATTTGGGCTGGTATGAATTATTAAATAATATGATTACGACGTTCCTGAACTCAGATGATAATCAACTAGTCGATGCTATTATTTATTATTTAAACTCGTTGGTTGAACTTCGTACTGATTCTGTCCTCTCACTCATAAAGCCATTTCTTGGCCGGAGCGAAAACTGGGATAATCGCATTGCCATCATTCTTTCGACCGTTGAAAATTGGGAAAGTACTTTGGCTGTAGACATGGCCTGCGATCTATTGTCTCGCGGCCGCTATTTTAGCCGCGAAATCTTGTTATTCCACAACCTGGCGAAATTTAATCCAGAAGCGGGATGTAAAATTCTGAGATGTTATTTTGATTTTCGGCTTAATGTCTTGCGTAAAGAATCAAATGATGAGGAAAAAAATAATTATTATCAAGATAAGAAATTATTTGGGGACCTTCATGCAGGAGTATTAATTGACGCGGCTGTTCAAGGATATCCCGAGAAATTCCTAAATGAACTTCTTCCTTGGTTTATTAAAGTTGTGACGTTATTCAATCAAACCCATCGAAGTGATTATTACCCGACTGACCCCTTTTTTTCATCAGGCTGGTATGGCGATCATATTTCGGAAGGGGCTGGCATTGCTCTTCGGATGGCAGATGCGTTAAAACATATTGCCAGAACAAATCCGAATGGCTTTCGCGAATTAGCAAAAGCTCTTTAACCATTGAATCGCTTTCGGTACAAAGAATATTGATTCAAGCCTACCTCGTTGATCCATTGACTTATGCAGATGATAGTTTCGAATATTTGATGGGAGACCACCGGCGCCTGAGCATTGGAGAAATTTCTGAAAGTCCTTGCTATGACTCAATACGATTGTTTAATGCAACTTTTCATTTTGTAGACAAACCGCAACGAATAAAATTGGAGAATCTAATAATGGGATTTCACCCCGATTGGGAAAAAAGTAATCCCAAAAGCATAGGCGCTACTCAATTGCACTTCTTTTCAAACATCCCCTTAGAAGATCTGAGTCAAGTTGTTCAACGCAAAAAACAAGAGCTTAAAAGGAAATATCCGGGTTACAAATTACAACCACCGCAAGGAGTCACAGGGGGATCAGTAGGCCCTCCTATCGAATTTGTTGCTCAAACCAAAATGTCTGATAAAGACTGGCTTGGGGCTATGCATAAATACGACGATCAAACAGAATGGGGGGCCCCTGGCAATAAATTTTTAGAAGGCGGGGTCATTGAGCTTTCTCGAAGTTTTGGCGAACGCGTAAAGGACAATCCAGCAAGATTCTATAATCTGGCGAAAAAATTTGACAATTCTATTTCGATGCATTATATAACACAGGCAATTTCTGGCTTGGTTGAGGCTAGTGCTCCCTCAGAATGGGTTTTTGATCTATTTCGCCAATTTTCGCCTAGAATCGAAGGGCACTTTCGGCGAGAGGTTTGTTGGTCCCTAAATAAAAAAGCCGATGATGGTATCCCAGATGATATTCTCGATATTACAACAGAATGGGCACTTAATGATCCAGATCCAACCGAAGAACGATGGTTGCCACCTACCGAGTTCGAAACCTTTAACATCCAATAATGACCCTCATCATCAGGGTATAAACTCAAATCGTGGAGCGATTATTAGATTTATAAGTTGGTGCGCGATCAAAAGAGATCCACCTCAATTTGAGAGAGTATTTAAGCTCCTTGAACAAGCAGCCAACGATCCTTCAATTGCTGTACGTACTTGTTTGATTGAGAGTCTAGGATTGCTTTTAAATAACGACGATGAGCGTACACTTAATATTTTTGATAAAACGGTAGAAAATCGACCTATCTTGTTACAAAACCACCGAGCTCATAGTTTTCTATCATGGGTCTACAATCAACACTTTTTCAGGATCTGTAAATATGTTATGTCATTATTAAAAAGCCGTGATTTAACAAGCCGTCAAGTTAGTGCACGAATTATAAGTTTAGCTTACCTAACCTATTCTAGAAATAATACCTTTTCGGCTCGCGTTTTTTCCAAATTTATTCACTTAATTTTTATCCTCCCTTCCAATCTTCAGGATCGAAGTCTAGATTTGCTATTACGATTTGGAAATTCTGACGATCAAGCCAGTGCCAATCACTATTGGAATAAAATGCTGCTTTATGCTGTTACATTAGAATTAACCTCCCAATGTATGCACGGTGATGAGATTATGCGTCGAGGAACTGCTCAGATATTTGCACGCAATGCTGATAATCCTGATCTAGATACCGTGTGCAAAGAGCAATTGTTTAAACTTATAAATGATTCTGATGAACAGGTCCGTAAATCAGTTGGAGATTGTTTTATTTATCTTCGGCTTGATCAATTCAATTATTGGCGATCCTTTATCGAAGAATTCGTCAAATCCCCATTTTTTTTGGATAGGGCTGAACATTTAATAAAATATCTTCTCACGGTACCATTTGATGATTGGGATTTACCCTTAAGAATTAGCAGAAAGGATTCTAACCTTAGCGGGAAGCGATATTGTTGATATTCGAACTTCACGAGCAATACTTGAACAAGACCTTGTTAGCTTACCATTAACAGTTTATACCCATTCATCTGATGAAGTAATAAAATCACGGGCTATGGATCTGTTTGAGAGTCTCCTGTTACTCGGAAGTAGAGCCGCTCAACAAGCTTTGGTTGATTGGGATAGGCGATAAGGAAAGGGGAAAATCAATGAGAAGCGGTTTGTTTCGCATTTTTATTAGTTCTACATGGCAGGATTTACAACCAGAGCGTGAAGCTGTGGAAAAAGCTCTTCACCGTTTGCATGATACGATTTTCAATGGAATGGAATACTTTGGTAGTAAACCTGGGACTCCGAAAGAGGTAAGTCTTGCTGAAGTAGATCGCAGTGATATTTATATCGGTATTTTTGCTCATCGTTATGGATCAGGAATTACGGAAGAAGAATATCGGAAAGCCCGAGAGAAATCGCTTCCATGTTTGATATATTTTAAAGATGAGAGTATTCCAGTAATCCCAAATTATTTAGAGCATGACCATGATAAAGCCAAAAAACTCGATAGAATAAAACGAGAGTTAAAATCCAACAATATAATATCCATTTTTAAAAACCCGGATCATTTAGCTACTCAAGTGGTCGCCGATTTGCATAACTTGTTAATAAATAATCCGTCTGGAAAAGAAGAAGGGTCAAAGCAATCTGGATCAAAGTACCAGCTGAATATTACCGATGCAGAAGGAATCGTAATAGGAGACGGGACTCATGTAACCCAAAATTTTGGTCTACAAGTTCCATCGCAACCTATTTCTTCATACTCAGTTCGTTTTAAAGATTTACAAGATAATATTCATTATGATCTGGCTTTACTCAAGGATTATGAAGATGCTCTTAGGTATGAGGATGATCCTCGACGAAGGACGAAATATATCCGTGAGGTTGAGCAGCTTCGCGATTCAATAACGCGTTACCAGGCTAAATATGATGAGTTAAAGTTTATATCACCTAGCGAATCGCCAGAAGCTATGAAGAATATTGGTAATGAATTGCAGCAAATTCATGCTAAATTAGAGAGCATAGTAGCTGATCAATCAGAGATTAAAACCGAAATATATGATTTACATCATGTAGTTTTGTCGCGTTACGATGCTGGAGCGCAGAAAATTATCTCTATCTTATTTGATCGATTAGATCGTAACCAATTAATAACCATAGAGTCCATCCAAGAAGCGATGGAAGCAGGGCAGATTTCAAATCGTGAATTGCAGGAAACAATGTCAATAGTTCAACAAACGTTATCCCAAATTAGGAAAGATCAGATTATACAAAATGACCCCGCCCTTGTAAATGACATTAAGCAAATATCAGAAGCTATTGACGATGCCCAATTGGATGCAAGTCATAAACTCAAAATCACAATCCCAATTATTCCAATATTATTATCGTATGAAGGAGAGATTGAATTTAGCAATAAAACTAATTTGATCAAAGTTTGGGATAATTTGATTGCCCGGATAAAGGTTAAAAATGAATAAGTGAAAAATGCAAGTGTTGTATATTTCAATTCCAGCCTGACAAAGTCTGGGACTAACTAAATCGTCATCAGGGAAATTTTCTCCAATCGGAAGGGATTTATTGAATATATCGAAATAATTCTAGTCTCCATAAACGCGATCTATTGCATCTTTGCACATTACGCCTGGCCTCTAATATAATCCACGATTTCTATTCAAATAAATAATGCATCATCATTTATAAGAAAATCTGGAGCTTCAAAATCTATAAACATTCCCTCCGGAAATGATGGATATAATTTTACAATCTCAAAAAGAAATTGCCGCTCATTTTCTTACTAAGCCTCTGTCATGTTCTATTATTGACCATAAAACCGCAGAAAGAATGATACGCTAATAATTTAGGTTAAAATTGGAGAGAACCGATATCAGTGTAAATTCCATTAATATTGCCCTAAAGTTCCTTTAGCTTGTGCTTGACGGAAACCCCAGGTAAAGACAGCTAAACCCAACAATAGGCAAACAAACGACTGGATTATTACTCCTATAACCTCGCCATTCGACCACAATTCCAAAAATCTCGTTCCCTGTACCACTTCTCTCATCAAAGAAATTCCCCAAGTCATCGGCAACCCCAACTTCAGCAACTGGTACCACACCCCCAACCGCTCCAACCCTACCAATGCCCCGGTAGCGAAGATCATCAGACTGAAGATCACCCCGGTCAGCGCCTCAACCCTCTTGATGACCAGCGCCAGCCCGGCGAAGATGAATCCCAGCCCATAAGCTCCCACCAGGCTGATCAAAAAAATCAAGATCAGAGAAGGAATGGATTCCGGTGGTGCCACGAAAAAGAACAGGATCACAGCCGCAATCAATCCCCTTATGCCCACTCCAACAAGGTAGGCCAGGCTGCGCACTGCCAGGATGAACCACAACGGCAGCGGCGACAGGCAGAGCTGCTCGAGTGTGCCGGCTTGGGCTTCTTCACTCACTGCCTGGGGCAGCTCGCTCATGCAGTCGCTGGCCACGATCCAGGCTAGCCAACCGACCAGCACCAGGAGTTGGTCCTGGCTGCCAAGCACGCTCCCCTGCAGGCCGCCCAGGATGGCTACCGCTGCGATGAAGATCAGCACCAGGTAGAGGAACCAGGACAGGTTCTCCCCAACCTTCGACCAGGAGGAGCGGAAGTAGCGCTGGACTTCACTGCGAAAAACCGTAGCAAGATAGATCATAATCGGCTCAATAATGGCTCAGAACGCCAAGGGTGCGGGCACGTCGCTCACCCCAGACAAAGAAGAAGATGCCCAGTACCAGGTAAACCAGGGTGTTGATCAGCAATCCGAGCATCATCCCGTTTTGCCATAAATCAGCAGCGGACATGCCGTCGACGATGTTCATCCGTAGAGCAGTAATTCCATAACTCAGAGGCAGCAGATGTGAAAATCCGCTAAAGATCGCCCCCGGCAGTGGGACCAATGCACCGCTGAAAAAGACCAGCATCTGCCAGATCAGGGTCAGGAAACCGCTTAAGCGCTTGTAAACCAGCACAAGGCCGGCCAGTCCCAACCCCAGCCCCAAGGCTCCCAGGAAAGTCAGCAGGAAGATTGCCAGAGACAGGAGAGTTGGCGTGGCCAACACGCCAAGGATGGCAGCCAACACCAATCCAAGCAATAAGCCACGTACCGCCTGGTTGACGAAGATGCCCAGGCTGCGGACCAGGAAGATTTGCAAAGCGCTGTTGCTGCTCAAGAAGAGCTGCTCCAGTGTTCCGGTGCGGGCTTCCTCATCTGAGATGCGCGCCACATTGATGAAGCTACTGGCGCACACTTTCCAGGTGATGTAGCCGATCAAGCTGCTCAAGAACTCCTTGCGAGCTGAATACCGGCGAGGCAGCTCCAAAGACGACCATGAGCAGCAGGAAACCCAGGAAATAGAGGACAAAATCACTGGCGTATTCCAGCCAGTAAGCCCGCGCCAGACGCATACTGCGCACGAACTCGGCCTGCAGCAAAGTTCCGGTCACCGGCTTTCCCCCTTCTGGCTGGTCAGGTGTACGAAAACCTCTTCCAGGGTGGCTTCGCGCTTGCCCATGTTCACGATCGGCAGTCCCAGGTCGTTCATGCGCTCCAGCAAATCGAGCAGCATACGCTGAGAAGGCTGGTTGCTCAAGGTGAGCAGGCTCTTTTCAGGATCATAAACCATTATCAGTCCAGGAAAACTCGTCTGAAGCGAGGTCAAGACCGCTTCGTCCAGGGGGCAACCCAGGTGGATCTCGACCGTTTGCCGGTCCTTGCCAAAGCTGCGGATGATCTCCTCGGTCGGACCTTCGGCCATGCGATGCCCCTGGTGGATGACGAAGATCCAGTCACACAACCGCTGGGCCAGGTCCATCTGGTGGGTGGTCAGCAGGACGGCCTTGCCCTGGCCGGTCGTGATCTGGCGGATGGTCTGCTCGATGGTCCGTGATGCCTGTACGTCCAGCCCCAGCGTTGGCTCGTCCAGCAGGAGCGCTTGCGGGTCGTGCAGCATGGCAGCCGCCAGGGCAACCTTCTGCTGCATACCGCGTGACAATTGGCGGGTTTCTTCGTCCGCCCGGTCAGCGAGCTCGACGATCTCCAGTACCTGGCTGATCCGTTGCGAGAGTTCCTTGCCGTGCAGGCCGCGCAGAGCGCCGAAGTATTCCAGGTTGGCGCGGGCTGACAGCCGCCAGTAGATGTTGCGAGCGCCTTCCAGCACCGCCCCGGCCTGGCGTAAAGCCCGGCTGCGCTCTTTGGCAACGTCGTAACCGGCAATCCGTCCCTGCCCGCTGGTCGGCAGCACCAGCCCGAGGAGCATCTTGACCAGGGTAGTCTTGCCGGCCCCATTCGGACCGAGCAGGCCAAAGACCATGCCGGGCTGGACCTCAAACGCGATGCCGTCAACGGCATTCGGTTTGTCTTGCCGGTAGGATTTGACGAAATCAATTGCCTGAATGATTGGGACGCTGGCCGTCATAGTGTACCTTCAATTCTACCAGAGTGCCCTGGTGAGGTTGCAATTCGATGCGTAGCTCGCCGCCGATCATGGCAGCCCGTTCCCCCAAGATCGCCAGTCCAAAATGAGAACCCAACCCTCCCGGCCCGTTGATGGGGCCTTTCAAACCCACCCCATCGTCCTGGACGCACAAGCTGATCTGATCGGATAGAGCGCGGTCCAGGCTGATTTCGACGCGTCTTCCCCGGGAATGTTTGATGGCATTCAGCAAAGCTTCCCTGGCAATCCAATAAAACGACGTCTTCAACATCTCGGGGAAATATTCATCATCCGGTAGGCTGGTACTCCACACAACCCGCGGGCCGTCTTCACCGGATAGTTGGTCCATTTCCTCGGATAACCCTTTCAAGGCAACCGGGAGAGGAGCGTTCAACAAATCCGGACGCTGCTTGCGGATGGTCTCCCGGATGTGCTGGATGAGCTGATCGAAACGGTCGGCGAAATCCTTGCCGGCTTCGAGATGAGTTGCTTGATTTTTGAGGAAGAACAGGTCCTGCAAGACCAGGTCGTGGAGCTCGTTGGCGAGTTCCTTCCGGCGCTCGTCTTCGGAGAACACCAGGCTGCGGTTCAGGCCACGAAGGTTTTCCATGAGCTGCATATTGGCGACCGCCAGAGCAGCCTGGTGAGCAACTGTTCCCAGAATACCCACATCCTGGGTAGAGTACAGGTCCCCGGTAGTCCGCCCGCCGAGGACCAGCAATCCCACCAGGTCCTTTTCGTAAATGATCGGGACAAAGATCTGCCCCCAGCTCAATCCTGACCAGTGCTCCTGAACTGCCTCGGGGACCAGCAGCCACAGGTTCTGGCCGCGCACCGGCTGGCCGCTTTGCTGCAAGGTCTGGCACAGCTCGTCACTCAAGGGGATCTCATCCGGGTCGCCCTGTTTATTCTGCAAGCAGAGATCGTCGTCCTCGACCAGATCTAACGCCGCTTGCCGGACTCCCATCTGGGTACACAACTTCTCGGTTAGGAGCCTGGTCAGGGTGAGGCGATCCACCGCCCGGGATAGCTCGACCGACAGACTAGCCGTGACCGTGGCATGGTCGTAATAGGTGCCATAGAGCGTCCGGTTGACCTGCACCTGGACTTTTCGTTCGAAGAAAGACGAGGGAAGAGCGATCACGGCGGCTGCCAGGCTGCCAAACAGGGGAAATTGGGGTGGCAGCTTGAACAGGAGCGCCAGCAGCCCCAGCACGACAAACGAGGTCACCAGGGCGCCGATCATCAGGACGAAGAAGACCAGCAACCGGTTAACGATGGCATCGATGCGCAGTAACCGGCGCTGGTGGATGACGTAGGCGTAGGCTAGCGGGATGAGTACGAGGAACAGGCTGGTGTAGCTTCCATCCGCAGCCACCGCGCCGCTCCCCGCAAATAGCAATGGAACCAGCGTCAGGATGAAGAACGGCCCAAACCCCAGGACCATTGCCCACAGGACAATACCAGTCTGGCGGCGGGCTTCGGGGTCTTGAGAGCGGAACCGGCTGCGCAGCAGCAGGAAGATGCTGAAAAGCACGGTCACGAAGAACCAGGCATAGATCACCCGGCTGTAGGTCAGGCCGATGTTTTCCAAGGAAAGGCCGGCTGGCTTGAGGTAAAAGTCATCGACGACTTCGACAACCGAGATGACCAGCGCAAGGACAGCCAGAACGTTGAGAAGTGAGCTGCGACTTTTGCTGGAAAAAGACTGGGTAGGGAAATAGGTATGGGCGGCCACCAGGGTGAAACCCAACAGCGCCCAGGACACTTTCATTGCGGTTGCCGCTCCCCAGAAATGGCTCTGGTTGCCCGGTCCTCCGGCAGCCGCAGCGATGCCGGCCAGCAGCCAGCATATGCCGATCAGACGGGCGCGGACATCATCCAGGGGAGCGAACAGGCACAGCAGCAGGCCAATGATCCAAAAGATCACACCTAATGCCGTCATCCCGAGGAGCGCCGCCAGCAGGCTGAGATTGCTCTGGTAGCTGCCTAACGTCAATGAAATGTCCAAGATTTGCCCATCACGCTCGACCTGATAGGTGACCACATCCCCGGCATTCAGTCCAGCCGGATAAACCGGTCGCTGCATCCAGGGATCCACCGGGTTACCATTCACGGTCAGAATACGGTCGCCCACCTTGAACACGGCGCTGTCGGCCGGCCCAGGCACGTAGATGGCAGAAACCACCCCACCGTTGGTCGCCAATAGCGCCATACCATCATAAGGGCGGTAGAGGAAGTTGGACACACTGAAGATTACGATCAGGAACAGACCCACCACTGCCAGAACCACCTGGCCTTGCGCCTGGGTGATGAGGGCAATAATTCGAGGAGTCTGGGAAAGGGGTTTGGTGGTGGACATGTTTCAAAAGGATAGCTTTTTAATAAACGTCAATTCCAGATAAGAAGAATATCTATATAAACATATCTGCAGTAATACCCCCAGCAGTCCAAACTTCAAAACCAAGAGGGTGTAGTTTTTCGGCAATCGATTTTAAAGCAACATATTGGGATAACCACATTATTTGTTTTTCTTTTTTCATCTCCTCTTCATCAAACCAGCGAACAGCATCAATTTCGCCTGGGGTAAATTCTAAAGCATCTCCCCCAAGAATATCAACACTAAAAATAGCGATGGTTTGGTTCTCACATGTTCGAAAGCACACCAGACTTTTTACTTTTCCAATTCGTCCCGTTTCCTCTTTTAATTCTCTAATTGCTGCTGCTGAATAACTCTCTCCCTGTTCAACGGCTCCTCCTGGGAAAGTCCACAAACGAAGGCCATATGCTTGATGCACGAAGAGGATACGATTTTGAGACCGAACCAGGCAAAGCGCACCTTTCTGTTCAATTTCGCTGTTCATTATCCTCCTCTCTTAAAGCTTAATAGCATCATATAGTCTTAACCCAAATCACGTTATTCAAATACAAACCTAATCTTCAGTATGTCAGCCTTTTTCGATGATATCCTGACTTGAAGGAACACTATGACGGCGAAAGATTGGCTGTCCGGCAGGACGTAAGGCGTCTTGGATCCGCTCAATATGTTTGGGTGAAATATTTGGCGGTAAATTTTCTGGGTCAAAAAAGCAATGCCTGTCGGCTTCATCCGACAGTACGAGCTGCCCTCCAATGACCCGGCAGATAAAGGAAAAAATCAGATCATCTATTTCGACATGTCCATAAACACCTATCAGGCGATCGACTACTATGTTCAATCCTGTTTCCTCTTTGACCTCACGGACAACAGCCTCAGTCGGCAATTCTCTGGATTCCACACCACCACCAGGCAGGTTCCCCATGTCCCTATCTCTCCGGTGAGAGAGAAGGATCTGCCCATTTTCATTGAAAATAATTGCGAATGCCCCGATGGTGAACATAGTTTTAACTTTCAGTATATTGTCTACTCATTGGGTACTTCCAAAATATGGTAAGGAATCTGTTCAAGGGTACGCTTAGCATTTGATTCCGGTAGGATCATCAATGCATCCAGAGCGCGTCGCTGCCATTCGAGCAAGATCAGCGAAATGGTTTGGGAGAGGTCCTGGTCTCCAGAACCGGGTATCAGGTTCTCCATCAGGGTAGGCAATCCCGGGAGATCAGGACGATTTGCCTGATCGACGTACTGATCCCGGCAGTCATCCAGCACCTGGAGCATGACGCCCAGAGCAGAGCCATAATCGCCCAGCGCAGTAATCCAATCCTGGCGGTTTGTGGAAACCGCCGCGCCTCCGGCCGTTCCTGCCCGGTAGATGCTGCCCGATTTGAGGATCATCGCCTGCCAGTACCTCTCCAGGGCATCTGCAGATACATCTTCACCGCCCATGGGTGAAGAAAGCATCTTCTGACCCAAAGCCGATTGCAGACCAGAGTCCGAAAGCTGCACCAGTACCCGCCCGATGACGGTCGGATCGCCCAATCCGGCGATGAATTTATACCCGGTGAACACCAGACTTACCGCCAATCCAACCTTGTTTGACGGTTTCTGATCAATTATTTCTGTACCAGGTTCGAAGGCTCTATCGAGTAGGTGGGCGGCATGGCGCAGACAAAGCCAGGCGGCTGTCATAGGAAGCGCCAAATCCGGTTCGCTGCCGGATGCCTGGCAGGCCAGAATTGGCAAGGCGAGCTTCCAGGGCGGCTCGCCGGTTATGCTGTGCTGCAGCTCAACTCGTAATCCAGGCCACTCGTCCAATACGGGCGTATTTTCAATGTATTGAAGAACCTTCGCCGAATAAGCCTGGCCAGGCAAGTCACGGGATTTATCTGGCGCAATCCCAGGCACTGGAACGTTCGAGGGATTTTCTCACTGCCAGAGCAAGCAAGACCACGGTCAAAACCGGCGCAACGATCCTGTTGGATGGTTTTTGAACGTGTTCGACCGTTTGCCGGCTAAAAGCCGCCATCTCCCTGGAAAGCTGCTTCACTTTATCCTCATTCATGGACACCTCCCATTTATCGTACATTGACTTCGGACATCGATCAAAAGATTGCTGCTTACATATTCAATTATCAGGAAGATCAAAACGAAAGAAAGCTGTTTATTATTTTAGGCCAATTAGATTTAAATAAAATAGGCAAATGTCCCGTCGAGCGCGGGACTTTTGTCCCGTGGATTGAATCTCAAAGATCGTTGAGCAGACCCATCTCACGGGCCTTGTTGATGCTAGCGACTCTTGGGTTACCCCCTTTTTCTTCGTGAACACCGAGCTTGCCGTAAATGGCGGAAAGAATATTGCGGATTCGCTTTTCGGAAACGCTCATGGCAGTCGCAATCGCATCGTTGGTGAGACCCTGGGCAACCAGTCGCAAGGTGGACAGCTCCTGATCGTTGAGTGGTTGCTGGATGACCACCGTTCGATAGCTTCTTCTTAACCTGATCCGAATAGAAAGTTCCCCCGGCAAACACGGTCTTCACCGCCATGGGTAATTGCATGGAGAGGTTATCACTCTTCAAGATATAGCCATTCGCGCCGGCATCAATCAATGAGCGCATCAATTGAGGATCATCAAAACCGGTCAGGACTAAAATGCGAAGGTTGGGATGGATATTTGTTAGATCACGGACAGCAGTTAGCGGCTCAAAGGTTTCACCGGTAAGCGACAGGTCGAGGATCAGCACATCGGGATTCTTCTCATAGACCATCTTTGCCAGCTCCGAGCCATGGCTCAGCTCCCCGACGAGCTGGATTTCCGGATCGTTGCTGAGCTCATCCCGGATAGCCTTGAGCATCAATGGGTGGTCTTCGATTGCGATGACGCGTATGAGCATGGGTGCTCCTTGATGGATGTGGGTAAGGATATTGTACATAGATTTCTTATTTTTAGATAGTTAATGACTAACAGTTAATGACTCACAATTGCTCTTGTTGGTCAGGGTTTACAGGTTTAGGATTAGTTTGCTAAAAAGCAAAACAAGGACTTTAAAGCATGACACACAATAAGATCACCTAATAATTTTGGTGATTTTTTAGGTTGTTGGAACGAAATTTGGAGTGGTTTTACCTTAGGAGTTATGACTAGAGAACAGAGCAAACAAATGATAGAGCTGATCCCATTCGCATGTGCATGATCTTTTGGCATTTTGCGAACTTTAGGGTTTAATGGGCTAACCACATCGTGTGCCCTTAGAAATTTAATGGGGTGATAGCTTACAGGTTATCTTTAGATCAAACCTCCCCAAAAAATAAATAATGAGTAAAGATCATATAATTGCGACTAGTCAGCTAATTTGATTGACAAAATTTAACTCCGGCTATAAGATGGTTTAAATCTCCCATCTCATATACTGAGGCGGAAATGACCGAAAAAATATCAAACCGTTTTCGAATCCTGTTAGCGCAAAAAGCTACTCGAGAGCAGCGAAATATTGCCCTGAAAGAAGTGGGTAGAGAAACGGGTATTGCCTGGTCTACACTAAACGCCTGGGCTAATAATCAAGTGACCCGTTACGATGCACCGGTGATTAAAGCTTTATGCGCGTATTTTTCGTGCCAGGTTGGCGATTTAATTATTTATGAACGCGAAGAGTGAATGTATAAATGACTTATTCTAGCCGCTTAATCAAAGCAACAGCTCTTTTACCCGACACCAAGGCCCTAATGGCATCATGGGATTTATCACTTGATGTAACTACGAATCTGAATAACGCCCGCCAAAATAATATTTTTGGCAAGGCATCACGCTCCCGTGTAGAGGACATTCTTCGTATATTTAGGCAGCGCTATTTTGAAGACCTTCAGGTAGGAACGGCATTGGTCATGCTAATCCAAGCTGGGGTATCTGCGAAATGGGTTGATCCACTTTTTTATAATTATTCTGCCCAAAACGATGAGACCTTGAGAGATATCGTCCTTGAGGTTGTCAATTCCCGGCGACAAGCAGGCTTTTCAGATATACATCTGGATCATGTTGTTCGAAAACTAAGAGATTGGTCTAAAGATGGGAAAACAACAACCGTCTGGGGAGAGGATACACTGCAGCATGTAGCCCGACATGCACTCGCAAGTCTACGTGATTTTGGAATACTGGAGGGAGCTTCCCAAAAATATCTAACCCCAGTGATTCTTCCAATTGAGCCGTTTGTTTTCATCACCTTCGATTTGATGAAAAAAACCGGCTCAGGTGAGCGTGTTTTACATTCACCGGAGTGGGGATTATTCAATTTTAAACCCAATGATGTGGAAGAACACCTGATTGAAGCCCACCAACAACACCTATGTGAGTATTTCGCTGCAGGGGCGGTAATTCGTTTGGAATTTCCGTTTCAAACCATATTGGAGTTAACCAATGCCATCATTGAAAGATCTCGTTCGTAATCTGGAAACCGACCTGCGCTCGAGGCCGCCGCGTCATTATATTTACAATGATTTACCTTTTGCTGTTTTTTGTTATCCTCCGCAGCAGGAGTGGGAAATGCGGCGTGAAATGCAGCTTCTAAAAACTCGGTTAGAGAAAGATAAGCACTGGCAGGTCACCTTGATTTCTTTGGCAGAGTTACTTTGGCAGTCGGTAGATGAAACCGAAGGAATGGAAGCCATAACTACGCTTGAAAAAAGCAGCGGCTTCCCAACCGCTCAATCTCAAGTTTACGAGTATCTTTCCGATCCTGATTGGCGTCCCCTACCTGATTTATTGGCTGAACGCCTTAACCAATTGGATCCGAAAAAAGACTTGGTATTCCTTTGGCGGGCTGGGGCGCTTGCCCCGGAAATGTATCGCGTCTCTACGCTTCTAGACAAGATGAAAGGCCGGACATCTGTGTCGTGCGTCTTGTTTATGCCGGCCACATCTGGGGAGAGTGAGGGTTTGCGCTTTATGGGATTGGCCGACCTGGAACCCCGCGGCAGCTATCACACCAAGATATATGTTGGCTAATTGAAAAGAGGGATCATGGCTTTCACAGAACAATACTTATCTGAGTCTACCCGTAACGCTATTCATGATTTTGCTTTACAAGGTCGCGAACTGCTAACTCGAGAAGCACGAGATTTGCTGGAAGGTGTCTACGGATTACACACAGATGGGAAGCTGGAAAAACCCGAACACCTCCCTACATTACGCGATACTGAAACTCATGAAATCTATGATCAACTGATTCGCTATCTGGATGATGAGGTGAGTGCGGGTCTGGAACGCAGAGAAGCAGTGGAAAAGTTAGTAAAGGAAATCGCTTTTACACATCTCAATCGATTGGTGGCTTTCAAGATGATGGAAGACCGTAAACTCATTCGCGAAACTGTCCGCCGCGGACACCAATCGAATGGATTTAAATTTTTCCTCGCAGATCATCCTGAAGCAGAAACCCTTTTTAATCAAGGGAAAGTCGATACAGCTTACCAGCGGTTTTTGCTTTGGCAATCTGGACAGGTGGCTAGCGAGATTGCCATGTTATTTGACCCAGGTACACTACCTTCTCGTTTATTTCCTCGTGCTCCAGTTCTGGCTCAGTTTCTTGTCATGCTTAATGGGGATAATTTAACTCCCGCATGGCAGGTCGAAGAAACAGTGGGCTGGGTTTATCAATTTTTTAATGAGAAAGAAAAAGCAGATGTATTTAATCGGCTATTCAACGAAAAGCAAAAAGCACGTCGAGAAGATATCCCGGCGGCGACTCAACTTTTTACTCCTCATTGGATTGTGAAGTTTTTAACTGAAAATACATTGGGACGATTGTGGGTTCAGATGCATCCCGATACGCATCTCAAGGATAAACTCGACTATTTAGTACCCTTAACAGGAAATATCCCCTTTGAAGTCGTTAAACCGGTTAAGGAAATTACATTATTAGATCCTGCGTGTGGAACGATGCACTTTGGCCTTGTCGCCTTCGACATTTTTGTTGAAATGTATCTTGAAGAACTCGAAAAAAGTGGTTCCGAAGGATGGCCCGCTACCCCATCGGTTCAAAGTGAAGATGAAATTCCTTCCTCTATCTTAAAGCATAATATTTTTGGGATAGATATTGATTTGCGAGCTGCCCAACTTTCTGCCCTCTCCTTGTATCTGCGTGCGAAGAGAAATAATAGGAATGCAGAAGTAGCCAATCACAACTTGGCTTGCGCCGATGTATTGCCGTTCAGTACCAAAGACCTGGCAAAATTCATTATCGAAATGAAGTTTTCCAATCCTATTTTTGAAAAGATGCTCCGGAGGATTCGAGAGCAATTGGAGGATATTAATCAGCTAGGCTCGTTGATGAGGGTGGAGAAGGAAATTCATGACATCGTTAATGACGAACGCAAGAAAAACTTGCATTACAGACAGAACAAAATGATAGAAACCTCAACGGCAATGACATTGCCTGGTATGGAAGAAAGCCTCTCAGAGTCAGAGTATTATGAAATTCTTGAAGCACAAATGATTTAAGCTCTTGATTTTTTTCGTAAAAGTGCGTCTGAGCGCGGCGAAGATATCAGGTTCTTTATTGGCGAAGCCTCTAAAAGTCTCCGCATTTTAGATTTTAATGTTGAGAAGGTATGACTGCGTTGTAGCAAACCCTCCTTACATGAGCCGCAGAAACATGAATGACACGCTAGCAGATTTTCTAGAGAAGTCCTATCCGAATGCCAAAGGTGATCTTTATGCAGCTTTCATTGTGCGTTGCGCAGAATTATGTAGCGATTCTGGGAGAGTGGGCATGATCACTCAGCAATCATTTATGTTTATCTCCTCTTATGAAGAAATGAGGACTGATTTATTAAACGAATTTTCGATTGAAACAATGGCTCATACAGGACCAAGAGCATTTGCCGAAATATCTGGTGAAAAAGTTAACACCACTGCCTTCGTTCTTCGTCGAGAAAATGATACTCGTAAACGGGAAGCATCCGAAGGAATTTATTTTCGCCTGGTGCATGAGCCAGACGCAGATTCGAAGCGGATTGCTTTTGAAAAGGCATTAGCAGAGCTAAATAAAACCCACGGGCAGGCGTAATCCGATGGAACTCGATAATCTTCAAACCTTCTTCGGTCTTTTTTCACAATGGCGTTTTCACATCCCTGATTACCAGCGTGGATATGCCTGGGGTAAGGATCAATGGGAAGACCTACTTGAAGATTTATCCACTCTGACTGAGGATAACGAACACTTTACAGGATTGCTGGTTTTGCATGAGAACCGCGACCCGAATTTAAGCGTAAAAACACGTGGAATTCGAAAACCGGTTTTTGACATTGTGGATGGTCAGCAACGGCTTACAACAATTGTCATTCTTCTCAATGAGATCCAGCGTGAAATGGTTCGGTTTAATGGAAATGATGACTTACAGGAAATTGCTGTCAGTATTGTAGATACGTACCTGTATGAGCCAGCAGCGGGAAATATTTTAATTCCCAAGCTAATTCTGGATAACAACAATAACACTTTTTTTGTCCATAATATTCTGGAATTAGATGGGAAAGATCTGCAAGGTACACGGATTCAATCTCACAAGAATTTGGAGGGTGCACGCCTGTATTTCCAAGCTCATTTACAAGCTCACTGGGAACAACTAAAAGAGAATTATACGGATTGGTTGGAAAGGCTGTATGACAAGATCGCCAACCAAATGAAAGTGATGGTTTATCGCTTGCGATCAGAAGCCGATGCCGGGGTTGTGTTCGAATCAATGAATAACCGCGGTAAGAAGCCAAACAGCCTGGATCTCGTAAAAAACTATTTATTATATTTGGCTTCCAAATTGGGTACCGAAGTCAGTCAAAAGCTTACGGAAGATATCAATCGGGTCTGGTCTGTTATTTTTGAACAACTTAACGCGGCTAGTAGAACTGACGCAGAAGACACTCTTCTTCAGATGCATTGGTTTGCGATATACGATTATGACCAGAAGCATTGGGATAAAGAAAAAGAAAAAGCCGACATCATTAAGAAACGATTTCAATTGGTTAAATACCTGGATCGTTATGAGGAGCTGTTTAAAGAACTGGAAACCTATATTCAAACGCTTCAGAATGCGGTGGTCGTATTTGCCGACATTTCCAACCCGAGCAGGAGCGGATCGTTCCAGATTTTCGAAAGCAACCCAACAATTCAAAAAGATATCGTTAAATATAACAACAAGCTCCTCAGGTTAGGGGTTTTGAGACCATTTACGCCGTTGTTAATTTCTGTGCGATTAAGTTTTCCAAATGATGAACAGAAATATCTAGAGGTCGTTAAGGCGTGTGAATTGTTTGCAGTTCGGGTATTTCGTATCGCAGATCGTCGGCCGTCGGGTAGCGAAGCTCTAATTTTCCGCTTAGCAAACCAGCTATATCACCAAAGAATAACATATTCTACCCTGCTCGAGAATTTAAGAAGAGAATTACTGGAAAAGTGCAGTGATGATCTCTTTATAAAGCGTTTTGCGCTTGATGATCCCAACCCATGGTACGGAAGATCTAGTGGCCTTGTAAAGTATTTCCTTTATGAATATGAAGAATACCTTTTCGGGAACCAGGCTCCAATCATAAACTGGTCTACGATTTACGAAGGAAATGATAAAACTATCGAACACATCCTTCCTCAACATCCCGAAGAACCTGGATATTGGATTGAGCAATTCCCCTCGAAAGAAGAACGGGACAAATTAACTCACGTACTTGGTAATTTGACACTCACTGAGGATAACAGCAAATTAGGCAGAAAATCATTCCCACTAAAAAAGGGGAGAATTGGACAAGAAGAGGCCTGTTACGCCAATTCAAATCTCAAGATCGAGCGTGAATTGGCCGGAATTGAAGGAAATTGGTCACCCCAGGAAATTGAAAAACGGCAGGGCCGGTTGGCAGAGTGGGCAAAAACACGTTGGTATGTTGAACCTGTCCCACCCTTGCCGCCTCAAGGTTTAGATGCGCTCAGACAATTGGCAGAAAGAAACGGCTTTTTGCCAGAATTTGACCGTATTTGAGATTATGCGATACGGCTAGGATTGGGTGAAAAAGCCAGCAAACACTGTATGTCTTATAAACCGCCTTACAACTGGCAGTTAACCGCAATTTTTGTTTACACATATGCTAGTGGTATCGATATTTACCTTAATCTGAACCATTTTCCAAAATATATAAATGTCCAGCTCGAACGTATTCAGGAAATTTTTGGGAGCCGGACCCATTGGTGGCTGCCGCGAGAGACGATCAATCAATTCTTCACTTGCTTGGAACAACTTGCCTTTGAAATTGAGGGTAAGCAATGATAGTTTTCACCATTTCCGATTCTGTTGACAGTGTTTGAGGACAAAATGCCCAGAGAAAGACGTTCATTAAATCCGAATTTAATCATTGCTCCTTCCCGAGATGGAGGAAAATGGACCGTTCAAAAGTGGCAGGATATCCCGTTTGCGAACGAAAAGGATTGGGATAAAGCGGTTACTATTTTTGAAGATCGGATTAATTTCAGATATATGAATGTCATTAGAGAGATCGATTTCGAACAGTAATTTTTCTGGTTTTTCAGTAATGGCATTAACCTGTATGTTGATTGAAACTTTGGCTCAATTTTACGATGGATTAGAAAGTAGCAATGATGCCAGGTTTCCTTGTGGCTATTCCATGAACAATACTGACTTTTATTCTCAATTCCTGACTTCAAAATCGTTTGTCCTGAGTCTAACACTTTAATGACCAACAAGCACGAATTTTTTATCAAGATATTCGCTGCGGCTTATTGCATGCGTGTGAAACAGGCGGAAATTCGAAAATCAAACTTAGAGATGGAGAGAATATCTTAAGACAAACTGGGGGCGCTTTAACTGTCTATCGCAAACAATTTGTGAAAGTCCTTGCGGATGAGTTTAATGCATATTGCGGTCATCTTCGTGCGAATGACAGCCTCGATGAATTGAGACCCAATTTCAGAAATAAAATGAATTATATCTGCGGCTTACCGGAATTCGAGCAATGATCGGTATCCTCGCCTACGGCTCTCTGATCACTCACCCAGGACACGAGATTGAAAGTGTTCTGGATCATGTGATTCCAGATGTGCTGACGCCATTCCCAGTGGAATACGCCCGACGCAGCCAGAGCCGTGCCGGCGCACCAACTTTGGTACCTGTGCCGGTCGGCTACGGTACTCCAGTGAAAGCTGCTGTACTTGTGTTGAAGAAGTACACTCGAAAGAAAAAGGCGCAGAACTTCCTCTTTCGCCGCGAACTCCATCAAGAAGGCGACCTGGAAGTCTTTTGTGATGACCAGGCCCAACGTAAGAAAAGAGACGGCTTAGTGATTGAAAGCATCAAGAACCAATATGGCTTGTCAATTGTATATTACACAATGCTCAACGCTAACTTCCTGGAAATTCTTTCCCCAAACCGTACAGAACAAGAAAAAGCTATGCTTCTGGCACAGACAGCAATTGAAAGCATCACCCACGAGACCTATGAAAAAGGTTTGGACAGTATTCAATATCTGGCAGACAATGTCGAAGCCGGTGTGATAACAGCGCTGACCAAACCTTACACGCAAGCTATTTCGAAGAAGGTGGGAAATGCGCCTAACCTAAGCCAGGCACGCCAGTTCGTCGCACAGGAGAAAAGGATAATCTCATGACCAACGGAAATTTGCCAACAAATGTATTTACCCTTCGTCAGAGTGAGTTTCAAGCGATTCCTGGAAATCCATGGGGTTATTGGGTTCCATTAAGTATTATTTCGATTTTTATTAGTTCATCACGAAGTAACCGTAAGGTGTTTGCAAAACGTGGAATTTCTCCAGTAGATATATTTAGATACCTCCGATTCGGATGGGAAACTCCCGATGGCGTCAAATGGAAAAAGAGTGTACATGGGGGAGGTAGACAGCAATATTACGGGCAATATCATTTTGTTTTTAATTGGGGAAATAATGGCGCCGAGATGAAAGCAGATGTAATTCACCGATATCCATATCTCGGTGGCAATTATGGGTGGTTAATTCGGGATGAGGATTGGTTCGGCAAACCTGGGTTAACATATTCAAGAGTAGCCGGACAGTTCTTCGCTGTTAGGCTATTACCTGAAAATACTTTATTTGACGATGCAGGTCCTGCTATTTATGGCGAAGGTATCAAGGATTTAGAACTATTAGGGATTTTTAATTCATCACTCGCTCTATATTTGATTAAATTGATAAACCCAACAATCAACATACAAAAAGGGGATATAGAAAAAATTCCCCTGCCGCGTGGAGATCTAACCCATATAGGCGAATTAGCCAAAAAACAAGTTTATCTAATGGAACTATTAGAGACCCAGAAAGAGGGTTCTGATAAATTCATCATGCCAGAATGCATTATTAACCATCCTCTAAATTTGATTATGGTTTGGAATATATTCAAGAGACAGCAGGTCGATATTGATAATCAAACACTTGAAGCTTATGGAGTCCCACAACAAGACTTCCAGATAGTTCAGGATTTCTTTGTATCAGAAGACCAAAATGAAGTGATGGATGAGGATGAATCAGGTAATATCCAATTAGATGGTCCCTCAATTAATCGTACCCTCTGGATTATGTACGCCATTGGCATCATCCTCGGCCGTTTCCAACCTGGCACCCCAGGTGCCTTAGGCTCTGCCGTTTACCGCTGCTCCGATTTCGCCATCGGCTCGCTGCCCGAACCAACCGAAGAAGAATTCACCGAACTGGTAGGCGAGCCTCCCCAGTTCGCCTATATCGATGAACAAGGCGGGCGGCACGTCTTCTCCCATCAGGTAGAACAAGCTTTACAGAAGTTGGCAGTCCCGGACGGCATCGCAGTTTTCGACCCCAACCACCCCCGCGATCTGCCCTCCCTGGTCAGCAAGGCATTGGAGCTGATGCTAGGTGAGCAGGGGGCAGCAGAAGTGATCGCAGCCTTGGACCAGGGTCGAAAGACGAACGGCGGGCGTCCATCGTCCATCGTCTTCCGCCAATTCCTCGAAAAAGACTTCTTCACCCAGCTCCACATCAAACAGTACCGCAAACGTCCGGCCTACTGGCCGATCCAATCGTCCAAGCGTTCCTTCGGCTTTGTGCTGTTCCACGAGAAGATCGACTGCAACACCTTCTACGCCCTGCAGCAGGAACCCTACCTACCCACCAAACGACGCGCCGTGCAGTTGCGCCTGGAAGAGCTTGGCAAAAAGGTGCTGACCGCTCAGGGAGCAGCCCGCAAACCCATCGAGAAAGAAATGGACGAGCTGCGTCAACTGGCAGAGGAACTGGCTCAGTTTGCCAAAGACCTGGATGCCATCACCCGCAGCGGCTACGAGCCAGAAGCGGACTGGATCGATGACGGGGTGATCCTGCGCATGGCTCCGCTGTGGTCGGTGATCCCGTTATGGAAGAGCGAGCCAAAGAAATATTGGGATGAGCTGGCTGCCGGGAAGTACGATTGGAGCCGGATCGCCATGAAGTATTGGCCGGAACGGGTGAAGCAAGCCTGCAAGAAGAACAAGTCCTTTGCCATCGCGCATGGGCATGAAGAATGGTACAAGGGAGGGTAAGATGCTGAATTTGTATTGGAAGTCAAATGGTCAATCACGAAATCTGTTACCGAAACCATTTAAGACCGAAGCGGATTTTGAAAATTATGTCTCCAAGAACCAAGATCTGCTTGGCGATGTTTTTATTCTTTATCGCCAGATACATACAGGCAACAAACAGGGCATTCCAGATATGCTGGGAGTAGATCAGGATTCGCGTATCTGTATCATTGAAATGAAGAATGTCCAGGTTGGGGAAGAAATCGTTCCGCAAGTGTTGGGATATGCGATGTGGGCTGAGACCAATCCTGACTCGATCAAAGCGATCTGGTTGGAAGCCAAAAGCAGGCCTGAAGATGTTCAAATTGATTGGGATTCGCTGGAAATCCGCATTATTGTCATTGCCCCCTCCTACCGTGCCAATGTCTTGAAAATGGCTGCAAAGATAAATTATCCCGTTGACCTGGTTCAGATTCAGCGCTTCTCATTTGAAGAAGAGGAGTTTGTGTTAGTAGAAACATTGGAAGATAAAGCAAGTGGTAAAACTACAATCACAAAGGTTATGGGGGATTGGACATGGGAATATTACGAAAAAGAACATGCTAAAGAACCCACCCAGGAATTCCAGAAAGCGGTCACCCAGTTAGAGGAATTTGCAAAGAAGCAAGGTTGGGATCTTCCTTTCAACCTTAATAAATTTTACACCGGCTTTAAACTTGGAAATAAAGTGGTTTTTGATGTCTCTTGGGAAAGCACGAAAATATGGGCTGTTCGTATGAAGTTGCCACCAGAAATATCAGAGACCTTTCATAGTAAAACTTGGAAGTTTCAGAAATATGACACCACCTTTAAGAATTCGATATTTCGCCTCATTCCCGGAAGCACAATTGACATATCGGAATTAGGTGAAATGCTGAAAGCCGCTTATCGAAATGTATCCGGAATCCAGGAGTAATGAACTATGCAGACTATTCGAAATCTTCTCTCTCGTGATCTTTCCCGCCCCATCGAAGAAGTCATCAAGCTTGACCAGCGTGATGAACAGACGGTGTATACAGAACTGACAGAATATGTCACCACCAAACGCATCCGCGAACAATACATCGAGGTCTTAAAGCCGATTTCTGAAGGACCAGGAGATCCGAGCGAAGCATCAGGCGTGTGGGTTTCTGGTTTTTTCGGGTCGGGTAAAAGTTCCTTTGCCAAAAATTTGGGCTATATCCTCTCAAACCGCCCTTTGAATGGCACCCCCGCCGGCAAGATATTCCTGCAGCAGTTGGAATTACAAGCCCCCAACGAGGATTCCACAAAGAAGATTTCGCGATTTACTCAACTATATCAATGTAAGGATTCCAACCCAAACAATTTTATTTGATGTGCAGGTAGATCGTGCAGTCAGGCGCTCGACTGAGACCATTGCCGAGATCATGTACACGGTTTTGCTGCGTGAATTGGATTATGCTCAGGATTATGACATCGCTAACCTGGAAATTGAGTTGGAAGCGGAAAACCGTTTAAGCAAGTTCGTCAAAATCTGCGCTGATTTATTCCGAGACCAGGTCAAAACAAGCGATGAAGGTGGAGTTCCCATTCCGGTAACCCTGACTGGTATCAATGTAGAGGATTATGCTGTTTGGCAAATGGTACGCAAAGGTGCTCAAAAGGTGCTGCGTACCAGCGCTGCGATGAATCAGCTGGATCCTAAAACCTATCCCGCCCCTGATTCCTGGGCGCTGTCCTTCAACCCAAATGCTGATATCACCATTAATACCTTGGTAGATCGGACATTCGAGCTTTCTGCCCGGCGCAGCCCTGGCAAGGCTATCGTATTTGTAATCGATGAGGTTGGCCAATATGTAGCACGCAGTGGCGAAAAGATCGAAAACTTGCGCGCGGTCGTAGAACAATACGGCAAAGAGGGAAAAAACCGCGTTCAGGCGAACAAAGCGGTAGCCCCGGTATGGATCGTTGTTACCTCTCAAGAGAAATTGGATGAAGTCGTTGCTTCAATTGATGATAAACGCGTGCAGCTTGCCAAGTTACAGGATCGTTTTCGTTACCGCGTAGATATGGCTCCTGCGGACATCCGAGAGGTGGCTACTCGGCGCGTTTTGAACAAAAAAGCAGATGCAGAACCAGTGCTACACAAGATGTATCAGGATTATCACAGCCAAATTAAAGCGCACACTGCCCCCGAGCGTTCGCAAATCAGTTTTGATTTCAATGAGCAAGATTTTATCCAGTTCTATCCTTATCTGCCCCACTTCATTGAACTGTCTATTGATATCGTTTCAGGCATGCGCTTACAAGCCGGCGCACCGCGTCACATCGGTGGTAGTAACCGGACAATTATCAAGCAAGTATATGAAATGCTTGTCAGTGATCGTACGGCACTGGCTGATGCACCGGTCGGTAGCCTGGTTTCAATTGACCGGATTTTCGATTTGATTGGCGAGAACCTGCCAACGCAGCGTAAGGATGACATCCGCGATATTGAATTGATGTGGCCAAAGGATCCTTGGCCGCTCAAAACCGCCAAAGCGATTGCTTTGTTGGAGTTTGTACGCAGCGTTCCTCGCACTGAGAAAAACCTTGCCGCTTTGCTCTTCAATGCGGTGGATGCCGGAAGTTGTTTACCGGAAGTTGAGCGGGCCATTGGACTTCTCCACGAGAAACAGTTCGTTCGTCAAACCGAGGATGGTTGGAAGCTGTTGACAGACCAGGAAAAGAACTGGACAGTAGAGCGTAACAGCATCAGCCCCACACCTAAAGAGCGGCGCGATATTATCGAAGATATGTTTAGAACGAGCTTTAGTGAGCCAAGCTTGAGTCGTTATACGATGGAGAAACGCACTTTCAAGCTCGACATCGGCTGGGAAGGGCGCAGTATAGCGCAGGGTGAAATACCTATCGAGCTCCGGCTTGAAGAAGTCAACAAATCACTTTTAGCAAGCCTGGAACTTATCCGTAATGAGAGCCGAGAGAAAGCTCGCCAAATCTTTTGGGTTGCTTCTTTATCAGATGAGATCGATGACCGGGTGGTGGAACTTTCTCGTTCTCGTCAGATGGTGGCCAAATATGACCAGCTCCGAGCGCAAGGAAAGTTAAATGCGGATGATTCCAGCAGCCTGGCCAGCGAAAAATTGGAGGCTGGACGGCATGAGGAACGCTTGAAGCGTTTGCTGCTTGAAGCCTTACAACAAGGGACAGGATTCTTCAATGGGGTATCCAAGAATGGCCCAGATATGGGCACTACTTTGCCTGAAATTTTGAAAGGCATGCTGGATTACGCAGTTCCAAAACTGTACGACAAACTAAAGATGGGTAGTGTCCCTGTAAAGGGATCAGAAGCAGATGAAATCCTTAAAGCAGTCAACCTGAACGGACTGTCCAAAGTCTTTTATTCCGGTCCCGACGGCTTGAAACTGGTGGTCACTGAGGGTGGCAAGACAATTATCCAAACTCAGGCTGAAATTGCCCTCGAAGTGATGGGGTATTTGCAGCAAGAACACAGTTATGGCAACAAAGTGACCGGACGTATCCTGGAAGATCATTTTGGTGGGTTGGGTTATGGGTGGTCGCGTGAAGTCTTATGGATTGTATTGGCTGCTTTATTGCGTGCAGGCGTCATTGAAGTAACTTACCAGGGTCGCCGTTTCCGAAATCATCTGGATCCCCAGGTAAGATCTGTGTTTGCAACTACGAATACATTTCGTTCAGCTTCTTTCGCTCCACGCAAAGCACCGGATCTTAAAACCTTAGTCAACGCTGCCAAACGATATGAGGATATAACCGGGGAAGAAGTGGATGTGGATGAAGCTGCCATCGCCCAGGCTTTCCAGAAGTTGGCGCAGACAGAGCTCAATGCACTCCTTCCGGTTGATGCAGTTGCTAGAGCAAATAACATCCCGGTTCTCGACATATTGGAAGAATACCAAGGCACCTTGAAGTCTGTTTTGCAAGGTGCAACTGATGACTTGGTAAATATGTTGGAAGGTGAGGGCGAAACCTTCAAGAAGCTGCGTTCACAAATCCAGGGCATCCGCAGCGCGACGGAACCGGCTGGGATTAAACGCTTGCAGCGCGCTAGAATGGCCGCCACGCAAATGGCTGGACTCCTGATCGAACGGGGTGTCAACGCAGGCATAGGAGAGGCACGGGAACTGCTGGAAGCCCGTCTAGCCGACGGTTCCTACTATCAAGTAACAGCAGTGGTGGATCAGGCAATTCAAACCATTGAAAGCGCTTATGCCAAAACGTATTCAAAAACCCATCAGGAGAGGGCGGAACTTTACCGGAATGCAATTGACCAAGTGAAGGGTTCGTCAGATTGGGTCGCGCTGGAACCCGATATTCAAAATTCGATCCTCGCCCCATTAATGAACCGCTACTGTGATTGGAGCGATGGCGGCGCCCTAGTTGATACTCTTCAGCTACCAGATGGCATGCTGGTTTGCGACCTGTGCAAAGCGACCATTCCGCAAATGGAATCGGACATCGCCGCCGCGAATGGGCTGAAAAATGCAGTAATGCGGAAAATTCAGGAAATCCTCAAGCCAGAGGAAAAGGTGGAGCGGGTAAGAATTTCTACCATTATTAACACTCTTCAAACGCTGAATACACGTGAAGAGGTAGATCAAGCTATCGAACACCTTCGTGAAGCCCTGATGGAACGCATTGATGCTGGTGTTAAGGTCATCCTGGAGTAACCATTATGGCCAGTCCTATTCAGACTTTCAAAGATAATATCCGGCCGGCGAACCTGATGCTGCAAGTGTATTCCTTATTGGATACCAATGATAATGTTATCTCCGATGGAGATATGGTTACTAAATTAAGAGAAATTGTTCAGGCGAACGCAGAGGAAGAATTATTGCTTGTCTATAATGAAATCTTCCTCGGCTTGGTGCGCCAGGGTGCCGAATTGCCAAGAGCCACACTTCGTCGAGCAACCCTTTTCCACTTATTAAGGCAATCCGTGGTTGCTGCTTGTACTGGACTTGATACCTACCTGCCAGCTTTGTTGCGTGTAAACCTACCCCTTGTCATTAGAGCTGTAGGCAGGGATTTTGTTCCTAAGGAGGATAGCGGGGTAATGGAGTTTTTTAACCTTAAAGAGCTAAATTTCACTCTGGATGAGACTTTACGTTTATTGGATGATCCCAATGCAGTGGAATATATAGCGAATAAAGTCTTGGGTTATATAAACTTCAGTTACTTAAGTTCTAAGAAAGGTGTGCATGTAACCGGGCGCTTGTTGAACTTACATCGCCCATGGGATCAAATAGCAGATCGTTTGAATAGGGATAAAAAGGAAATGGGCTTAACGATCGATGAGATTGCGGAACGTCGTAATGGTATCGTACATCGTGGCGATCGCAGTAAAGAAAATCCAGATGGAAATCCACAAGAGATTAGTTACTCCTGGGCAAAACAATCAGTCAATACTGTGGAACATGTTTGCCTGGCTCTGGATGAAATCGTCGTGGAACGGATGCATGAATTGCAGGCAATGATCAATGCCCGTTAGCCTTGTCAGTGTGCCATTATGGATAGTTGAGCTGAGCAATGAGCGATATTAAGCTACCAAGCCAAGTATACCGATTGCGCCAGGGTGATTTTGGAGCGATTCCTGGCAATCCTTGGGTGTATTGGGTCAGCAAAAATATACATCAGATATTTTCGAAATTCAAATCGTTATCAGATTTCGCTGAACCAAAACAAGGGTTGGCGACAGCAGATAATATGCGCTTCCTACGACTCTGGTGGGAAATCGGAAAAGAATCAATTGATTTTTCATTAAGGAATCAAGCAGATACAAAAAATTCACAAAATAAATGGTTTCCTTGCATGAAAGGCGGGAGTTTTAAGAAATGGTATGGTAATCAAGAGCAAATCATCAATTACTGGAAAGATGGATTTGAGGTAAAAGCTTGGGCTGATCCATTATATGGGAATTCGGGATGGTCAAGGATTATAAAATCAACAGGTTATTATTTTAAGGAAGGTATAACCTGGAGTCTAATCAGCTCTAAGGGAGCTGGTTTTAGAGTAATGCCTCCAGGATGGATTATTACGCATAAAGGCCCAGCAATCTATCTTAAATCGAATCAATCAATAACCCTGGCTTTATCAATTCTTAACTCAACATTCATCTCTTATTTGTTATCACTAATTAGTCCTTCAATCGGGTTTGAAACCGGTCATCTTAGCCTTTTACCTTGGCCAAATTTTAATAGTTCTATTCAAGAAAAGTTGACAAGCCTTACCAATATGAGAATATGGCTAAGCAAATCACTGGAAATGGGTAACGAGACCACTTTTGATTATATTACTCCATCAAATTGGCAAATTGGCACATCAAGTGTGCAGGTCTTCAGTAAACATTTATCGGAATTGGAAACTGAAATTAATGATCTCATATTTGATCTGTTTGAAATCAGCACAAAGGACCGCAAGGTTATCGAAGGCGAACTCATTGGTAGACTTGGTGTGGTAGATGAAATTGAAAGTGGGAAAACAGATGATGAGGAAGATGATGCTGCGGTAGGGAACAGTGGAAACCTGGCTTTATCATGGCTTTCCTACGCAGTTGGTATTATCCTTTGTCACTTCCAGCCAGGATCTGCCGGTAGTCTCGGCTCCGCCATCTACCGCTGGTCGGATTTTGCCATCGGTTCGGTACCTGAACCCACAGAAGAAGAATTCAACGAAATGGTAGGCGAACCTTCCCAGTTCGCTTACATCGACGACCAAGGCGGGCGGCATGTCTTCTCCCGCCAGGTGGAGGCTGCCCTGCAGAAGTTGGTCGTTCCTGACGGCATCGCCGTTTTTGACCCCAACCACTCCCGCGACTTGCCCACCCTGGTAAGTAAGGCAATGGAATTGATGCTCGGACAGGCCCAAGCCCAGGAAGTCATCCAGCAGGCTGCTGGGGGCGACCTGCGCAAGTTCCTGGAGAAAGATTTCTTCACCCAACATCACATCAAGCAGTACCGCAAACGCCCGGTCTACTGGCCGATCCAGTCGGCAAAGCGCTCCTATGGCTTCGTGCTTTTCCACGAAAAAATTGATAGCAATACCTTCTACGCCCTGCAGCAGGAACCCTACATGCCCACCAAGCGGCGCGCTGTGCAGCTGCGCCTGGAGGAAGTCGGTAAAAAAGTGCTGACCGCCCAAGGAGCAGCCCGCAAGCCCATCGAGAAAGAAATGGACGAGCTGCGCCAATTGGCTGAGGAATTGGCTCAGTTTGCCAAAGACCTGGATGCCATTACTCGAGGCGGTTACGAACCGGAAACGGATTGGATCGATGATGGGGTAATCCTGCGTATGGCTCCATTGTGGAGCGTGATCCCGTTGTGGAAAAGTGAACCAAAGAAGTATTGGGGTGAGCTGTCTGCCGGGAAATATGATTGGAGCCGCATTGCCATGAAGTATTGGCCGGATCGGGTGAAGAAAGCTTGCCAGAAGAACAAGTCTTATGCTATCGCGCACGGGCATGAAGAATGGTATCAAGGATAATTGCAAAACAGAAGAGGAGCGCATGAGCAATACAACTAATCTTGTCACCCAATACCTGATCCAAAATATTCACCAACATTTGAAGGATCACCATATTGTGGTCTGGTTTGATCCGGATAAGCAGTATCTATCAGTCGCTCAAGCCGAGAATTTCCCAAACGTTCAATTATTCTCATACAATCCGCTGCAAGGTTTTATGGCATTGCGTCGTCAACTTGAAGAGGTTTGGGGAGTGTTTGAACCTCCCCAACTGTTAATTTACGTGCCTACATCGGAAGAACTTTCCCATCACGCTTTGGTTGAATTTACTACATCCGGTGTAACTATTCAGCCAGGTCAACAGCCAGTGGAACATAACACCCGCTTGGCTATGGTGGCCAGGCAAGCCTTAAGTGGCATTTTGCCTGCCAACAATCTTGCAAAAGTAATTGCTGAGGTTGAAAACGGGCAGTTATCACTTGCAGAACTGGATGAAATTGCTAGCCGGCACAAGGAAATTCACATCGGAGCTTTGGCTCTTATATTTAAAAGTGAAAATATTGAAGACATTTGCCTTCAATTCCTTGCTTCGAAGAATTTTGATGAAGACATTAAGACGAAAAACGCGGGTACAACATTAATCGCTTTGCTTAAGAATGAACTAGAAATACAGCTTGGTGAAAAGGATACCCAAAAAGATGGGTACATTGACCTCGGTAAAGTCCGCGATTCCTTAGCCAGATATTTATTAATAGCAGAGTTTGCGAGTCATTTGGGTAAATCGTTACCTGCATCTCTCAGTACTTTCAAAGGTCCGAAAAGCAAGACTGCGGATGATACGGTGCTTCGCCTTACTAGAGAATGGCGTCTCAGAAATGATTACACCGCCAGTTACATAGAAGTAGCTAATAAATTTGAACCGGAGATTGACCTATCAAAACACGTCTGGTCAATCGAAATGTTGGATCATGCAGATACTTTTGCTGGAATCGAAGACATTCTTCAGTCTTTGGTCGAAAAAGTACTTATAGAAAAACCGGTTCAAGATTTGGTTGAAATTGCTAGAAAGCGGCAGAACGGATTCTGGCCGAACCAAATCCCGACCTTGAAATTACATTGGCAAATGATCGTAGAAGCTGGTCAAGTCCTCGTTCAATCCAACTCCATTAAGGCTGCCCTGAAACAAGAATGGTCAGCATCCCAATTGGTCAAAAATTATTCTGGATATCAAATTCATGCCAGTGATGGGCAATCTCCTTGGTGTAAATTAGATACAACATTTAGAAGAATGGAAAGGGATGAACACAGTTTTGATTTCGAGACTGAGCAACATGATTCACTTCAAAAACTCCTGGCGTCAGCTCGATCAATTTATGTTGATGTCGTTCATGCTTTGACGGAACGATTTATTCGAGGTTATGAAAAAGCGAGTTTCCATCTTCCAGAAATTGTGCAACAAACCAATATTTTCCACGATTTTGTTCAACCGCCATTGGAAAGTGGAAAAATCGCATATATTCTGGTCAACTCATTTCGATATGAGATGGCTTTAGATTTATTCGAACAAATCCAAACAGATTGGGATTGTCAGGTAATACCAGCCTTAGCTACGGTACCCACTGTCACAGAAGTGGGAATGGCAGCACTTATGCCAGATGCAGAAAAGGGAATATCATTTGCGCCTGCCGGAGTAGGGAAATTGGGTGTTGTGATTTTGAAAACAATGCTCAAGGGCCGGCCAGACCGCGTGAAATATATAGAAACCAACTACCCACAGAGCATTGTATTGGAGCTTAACCAAATTGCGCCACTTAAGGATAAAAAGGTCATCAACTCCCTTGCCAATGCAAAGCTGGCCGTCATAACTGCAACGGATGAAATTGATGGATTATGGGAAAGCCAGCCAGAAATTGCGAGACGCTTGCATGATGATGTGTTTAACCAATTACGCCGGTGCATCCGTAATTTGCTGAATGTTAATTTCCAAACGATAATCGTTTCATCCGATCACGGTTTTATTGCTGGTGATAATCTTATGGTGGGTACACCGATGGATCCTCCTGGTGGAGAAACCGTTGACCTTCACCGGCGTGTCTGGATTGGACGCGGAGGAGCTGTTGTACCAACTTGCTTGCGAAAGCCGATATCTGCATTTGGCATTGGGGGTGACTTAGAGCTCGTAACCCCTATTGGATTGGGATGTTTTAAGGCGGCGGGTGGATCTACACAATATTATCATGGTGGTTTATCCCTTCAAGAAATAATGATTCCCATACTTTCTATTCGACCAGGAAAAAATTACTCGTTGTCTACAAAAGAACCCGCTTTTCAATGGAAAACAACTCTTGGTAGCAAACAAATATCTACAAGATTCTTCTCGGTTACTATTAATGGAAATGCGACTGAACTTATAGCGATACCACCCAGAATCCGAGTAGAACTAAAATCAGGGAATCGTGTACTTTCAACGCCAGTTGCGTCTACCTACGGGTTTGATGAGACAACAAAAGATATAAAAATGAAGTTTGAAGAAGGATCAACAACTTTAGTTCCTAATACGGTGACTTTGTTTATAGATGATTTACCGGTTGGAACAACGAGCTTAGATCTCGATCTTATAAATTCAGAAACAGGGCTTGCCCTGTCGCAAGTTAAAAATATCTCCATTGCAATCGCCCTTTAGGAGGTTTTACGAATGGATACTCTTGATCAAAAATCAACTTCAATCTTCGCTGGGCGAGTTGTCCGAAAAGACTTGGTTCGTAGAGTAAAAGTTGGGGCTAATGTCCCTGTTTATGTTTTGGAATACTTATTAGGAAAGTATTGTGCCACAGATGATCCTACTGCCATTGAAGCAGGATTACGATTAGTTAATAGTACGATCTCGGAAAACATTATTCGTCCAGATGAAGCTATGAAAGCCCAATCAAGGGTTAAAGAACGAGGAGAGATGACATTTATTGACAAAGTCCTCGTTCGATTGGATGGCACAAAATATTGGGCGGAAATGGTGAATTTTGGCCATAATTTCTTGCATATTCCAGATACGATTGTCCGGAAATACGACCGGTTGCTTGAAGGGGGTGTCTGGGCCCAGGTGAAATTGGAATATCGCGAAGACGAGGAAGTGTCTGGTAAAGTAAGACCTTTCTTTGTAACTGAATTAAATCCAATTCAACTTGCTTCCTTTAATCTTGATGACTATATAGCAAGAAGGTCTCAATTATCCACCGACGAATGGCTTGATTTACTGGTTCGAACCATTGGCCTCGAACCAAGTCAATTTGAGAGAAGAACAAAACTTTTAATGCTTATTCGGTTAATCCCAATGATTCAACGAAATTACAATTTAATTGAATTAGGCCCACGTGGAACTGGCAAAAGTTATGTGTATAGGGACCTAACACCCTATGCGATTCTCGTTTCAGGTGGCAAAACCACTGTTCCGAATCTTTTTTATAACATGAGTACACGCAAAGTCGGTTTAGTTGGTATGTGGGATGTAGTCGCGTTTGATGAAGTAGCAGGAATAAATTTCGACGATAAATCCGCTGTTCAGATACTAAAAGACTACATGGAAAGCGGCAGCTTTAGCCGTGGACGCGAAGAAATTGTAGCAGAAGCCTCGATTGTGTTAGCAGGTAACTTGAATCAACCGGTTGATGTATTAGTGAAAACATCCACTTTACTTCAACCATTACCTGAAGAAATGCAAGATATGGCTTTGATTGATCGAATTCATTACTATCTCCCAGGATGGGAATTGCCCAAAATGAGAAATGAATTCATGACCGATCATTATGGTTTCGTTGTTGATTATCTTGCCGAAGCCTTCCGTGAATTGCGCCGTCGCAATTATACAGATGTAATTGATCGTTTTTTCTCCCTGGGTACAGATCTAAACACAAGGGATGCAAAAGCAGTCCGCAGAACAGCATCAGGACTTATTAAGCTTTTACATCCTGGTGGAGATCCATCAAAAGAAGAAACTCAGGAATACCTGGAAATTGCTCTTGAGGGTCGGAGAAGAGTAAAAGAACAACTCAAAAAAATGGGGGCTTTCGAATATTATCAGACCTCTTTTTCTTATATTGATAGTGAATCGATGAGAGAGTATTTTGTCGGAGTTCCTGAGGAAGGCGGTCGTAATTTAATTTCCCAAGATCCTTAACCCCCGGATGTATCTATACAGCGTCATTAACAGACAACGATTTAGTTACATTAACTCGTGTTGAAGTATCAAGGATGAGTGGGGCGGGGAAATTACGGATTACAGGCAGTCCAGACAGAACGATGAAGGAATCAATCATTACTGCTTTCGACTATATGCGCGCCAATAAAAATCGACTAGGAATTGAGCGCGACATGGATAGTTATGATTTTCACGTCCAAATGGTTGACTTAATGCAAACCAAAGAAGGATCTCAAGGTGGAGTGGCTTTCTTTATAGCTCTTTATTCTCTTTTGAGAGATAAGCCAACCCTTGGCGGCTTGGTAGTTTTAGGTGAGATGACAATTCAGGGATCAATTCTACCTTTACGATCACTCGTCGAACCTCTGCAAGTGATTGTTGATAATGGCGCTAAGAAAGTCCTTATTCCAATCAGCAACAAACGACAAGTATTAGAAGTGCCTGGAGATCTCCTAGAAAAAGTTGACCCTATTTTTTATTCTGATCCTTTATCAGCTGCACTAAAAGCAATTGGAGCGGGATAGATCGGATGATTTACCTTCCCCGATCTATTATTAATAATATATTTTCGGAACCAGTTTTTTGCCTTTCAATAAAATTTACTGCTAAATCAAGTAAAAGCTTTCCATTAATTCCAGCCATTCTAAAAAGGCTTTGTTATTAAAAGCGAAGGCCCAGAGTTCTCCGTTATTGCAACTCCTCTCGGAGCAAAATTAATTTCTCATTCTGTTTCACAAAGACTAATGAAAAGAGGGTCTGATGAACGGGAAATACGAACCACTTGCATGGTATTTACAGGCAATACCTTCTGAAACCCTAAATCTGACAATCACTTTTCAGCATATTGAAGAGATCCTCAGAAATCTCTACCAGCTTCAGCATCACAATATCAGGCCTGGTGGTCTTATGAGGTTCATCCTAATCAGCCACAAAAATTGAGCTGGCAGAAAATAGGTTGGCGAGTGGAAGATGTTGACTTTGCTCGACGCCAGGTACGCTTCAGCCGATTCTCTTCCTCATCCCTTCAGGCCAAAGCCGAACCAAAAACTCTTCCAAGTGTCGATACAACCCCTCTTATCAGAGCAGCAATCTCACAGCCAATAAGAGCACTTCCAGATTTAACCTTGATCATCCATAATCCTGTCTGGACTCCAGTATTTACCATTCCTAAGGGAACTATTCTTCCTAAAGGCAGACATGGTTTGTATCCCGAAATAACCCAGGCAGCTGCTGCCGTAAATTTCCGATATGGTTGTTATTCCTGGGGAAGCCAGTCCGAAATTTACTATTGTGGTTCTTTTGCCCAGGATTATGTTCACGGTAGGTTTAAATCCAATCTTCACGCTCGGGTTCACAACTATCTACAGAACCACCGGACCAAAGAGACAGGGCAAAAGAACACCAATTTGATGGTGTTCGAGAAAATCAACGAAGCTCTGGTGAGAGAAAATATCATCCTCAATGTTTTTTCCTTAGAAGAGATCAATTTTTATGACCGCGTTTATACCTTTTCTCAATATTGCGAGGATCCGGATTTAGTCCATACAGTTGAGCAGTTACTGATTTCGTGGTATCGCAAGCAAGGGCAATCCCAATGGAACCGAACTTAATGGACATAGCAATCGGTCCTCAATATGCTAAAGATAATTCGTTCGCGGCCCGAACGCGCTTTCACCAAAGCTGGTATCGGGCTAAAGTGTTAAAGGTCCCTTTCGGTCGAGGTCCTAGACGGACAAGTCCTTCTAATTATGGCAACATGCTGACTCTGGAAAATGGCGAACAAGGATTAAATTTCTTTACCCCTCAGCTTGGACAGCGCATTTTCTCTGTAGTCATACGAAGGCTCACAGAAAAAAAGGGCGCTGTCGAACCATACCGCCTCCTTTGCAATATGCTTTCCAGTCAACCAATGTGTTTTAATCTGTTCGCACCCTTGGTAGATAATCTTGAACTGGCTACCACCTTATTGAAACCTTTTTACCCTGATGAGATTCTTAAAGTAACGCAGGTCAAGATAGAATTCGCGCCGGAGCCAGCCAGTGAGTATCTAAACGATCACACTGCGTTCGATGCTTATGTCGAATTTACCGCGCAAGACGGAGGGAAAGGATTTGTTGGAATAGAGACAAAATTGGTGGAGCCTTTCACATTGGCCGAACATGAGCACGAAGAATATTGGAAATGGACTCATGCTAAGAAGTCGCCCTGGAACGAAGCCTCGATCCAGACTTTACGAGACGTAAAGGTCAACCAACTCTGGCGGGATCACTTATTAGGGGTGGCTATTCAGCATCATCCAAAATCCACCTTCAAACATGGCCATTTTTTGGTCATTTACCATTCGGGCGATGAAGCTTGTAGCCAGTCGATAAATTTATATCGAACTTTGCTAAAGTCAGGCGACAAATCATTTCAGGCCATAACCCTAAATGAATTGATCAGTTGTTGGCAAACATACACAACCGATTTAGCAGATAAATCATGGCTTCTAGAATTTTCAGTCCGGTATCTTGACCTTTCAACGAGCGAGATTGATTGGATGACAATGTCGAATTCAAAAGGTGAAATTTATGACAAATGAAGCCGGCGGACTTAATGAAACAAAGTTATCACTTGAGCTGACTCATAGTAAAGGCTTCCCAAAGCTTGTACGGTTTGATTATTTTGATGAAGGTGGTTCTAAAAATGTTTTAATGATCGCCCCCAGGAGCCCGGTTGATAAATCATGCTTAACTCGTCAGAAGATTTATGTTTAATATCGAATAAATTAAGGTATAGGGTAGGTATTTTCAAAGTTAAAAAACAGAAGTAACAAATATGTCGTAGGAGTCCGGAATTGTTGCCTAAAATAAAAGAAGCGCCACAGGTCTTCAATGGAACTCTCACCGAATTGTATGACAGGTGGGCTCAACATGTTTTGTTGGATCTTCCTTTAGTGCAAGAATTTCATAAACAGTTCTGTGCATATTATCTTGAATCAGCCGACCCTGTGTTTCTTGTCCGAATGGTGAGTGGTTTGGAACGTGGTCAAACCATGATAACAGAATATGGCGCAAAGTTCCGGCCAACAGATAATGCTCCCGCATGGTGGATTCATTACCGGCTATTCTCTGATCAATTCAGGCAGTCCAATTCATTTTCTTCATTTGTCGAATCAATCCCCTGCCACATGTTCCAAGTCCACCTACCGGTGAACATTAGCCAAGCCGGATGGCACGTTGCTCATATTTTCGACGTAAAAGATGGAAATGTCACCTTTCAAAAATGGGATCGAAACGAATTGTTGCGCAGGACTGCTCGAAATATTCATCCATGCAACTATTTTTACATTCCAAAGACTGATTGGCAAAGTCATGGAGGTGACCCAACAGTTATCGCTTTTTTCTACGAGAAGTTCAGATCATTATATCGGCCCATCTGGGAAGACTTCCTGAGACTGGTAGATGGCACACCCCCTCATACCGCAGTTGTAGCAAACGAATTCAGATACTCATTCGCCATCGACCAGAAACCACAAGGTTTTGGACCTAAAACAAGTGAGAATTTACCAACTTCACCTAAGATATATGAGAATCCTGTCGTTGGAATAGGCGACTGTGTTGCAAGATACGAATTCTCAAGGCTGTGCTTTAAGGCAGATGTAATCGAGCCATTGCGCCTGGACGACAGATTTTGCATCATAACAAATGAGGGAACTTTCGTTATGACCAAGCGAGAGTTCTATGAGACATTTCAGAATGTTGTAGACTCCCAAAGTTACAGGCTGAACAAAATATACCATTACCCGAAGACGCCTCAGAAGGCTATGCAATTCAAGGTCAACCTTAACAAGAAGGCTTAAGTTAGGTTTAAGGCAAACGAATCAAGTTCGTATGCCTTAAACCTAACTTTCTAAATCATTTTGATCTTCTACACCTAATAGCGGCAGCATATCTTCGATCAATGTATTCGCAAGATGGATGGGATACGGCAACAATGTATTTCCGGTAATCCAAGCCGGTGAAGAACGAAGCATATGTGTTGTTGCTACAGAGGCTTCCGGATCATCACCCATTATGGGAACCAATTCAAGCATTTGCTGGTTCCTGAAATTCATTTCTCCGCCTTCGTCATGACGCATCGCGTTTTGATCAGCTTTTTTGTTGTTATCCAAGCGTCCAACAGAAAAGTAATGCTGAAATATTCCACCCGCATCAGTATCCAAGAATAAGCTGGAGTGTGCAATCCGGTCCGCGTCGTCAGCTTCCGGCCAGGAAGATTCATTAGTTGCAACATACTGAGGTGTCTCGCCGTCATTATGCTGCCTTACCCAAACGACATTCATATTCGCAAACGAAAATGGTTCAAAAGGATCTCCACCAACCATTAAACGGTCTTTCTCCAATTCATCGACCTTTAAATATTTCCAGTTGGTCCGTAGTTTATTCGCATCCAAGATAAGAAGAGTGGGATATTCTCGATGTTGTGACAGTAATTCTTTAATAAAGTCATTAAATGCTGAGGGCTCGATGGTAAAAGAAGCTCTTCTGCGATTCTGAATAAAAGAGGTCCCAAGTTTAATGGCTGCATCGTAATAATCTGTCCAATCACAGACATTAGGGATTTTTGCTTCCACACTGCCACTTGGTAAGATGCGAACCGCAATAGGGATATTGACATTGCCGCGACCGCGATAATAGTCTTTATTGTTTCTAAAAACAGTTAACCCAACAACAATGAGATCGTCAGCCGTTTTTGAGGGGAAACCAGAGGTAATATAATCATTTCTAAGGCTCTTACTGGTGTCGTCACATACGAGCCCTGTTTGTCGAAGGATTAGATCACTGCATGCATTAAACAAACGGCCAAAATCATGGACCGCTGTTGAAACCATGCTATACCTACCCATATTAATTAGATATTCGTATTTAGAACGAAGCGGCCTAATCATCTGGGATAAAACACCTTCCTTTACGCAAGCCATTCGAATAGCATCATGAGGGGATAAATAATCACTCGTATCTGGAATTTCTATCCATGCTAAGGTCCTTTCACCAGCAGCGCCCTTTTGTTGATGTAATAATTTTTGCCAATCCCCTGAAAGCCGCTGCTCTGCGTCATTTCGAATTTCGGCCTTCTTTTGATTAGCATTTTCAATAATATCCAATGGACGGAACAAAGAATCAGGTATCTCGATTTCTTTTACGCATATATTTTCAGGCCAGCTATCACCATCACCCAATTTAAAATGGCGTTTTTCAAGGAAATACCGCATCGCTTTCCCCATTTCGACGGAATGGAAGGCTAAGAGGATATTCACCTTTCGACCCAGAGTTGCAGTCTTAAATGCACTCAACCGTTTATCCCGTTTCATTATTGGGTCCTGAGGTGCTCTGGTTTCGGTTATTTTCCAGGGAGCCAAGGCTTTTGACTCAAAAGCGCCTTTGTATAGCTTGATTGCATTTCCAGGGACAAGAAATGATTTAAGGCGACTTTCGAGAACCCAGAAAATATTAGTTCGCTCTCTTGCGCCAAATCCACTACCAAGTGGATGCGCAGGATCGTATCCTTCGGCGTAAAGAACGAAATAGTTATCTTCGTTTGGTTTTCGAAATTGTAAAGGAAAATTCAAAATAACGGCTGGGTCTTCAACAATTTCACGTGCCTGCGCACGATCTAGAAGTGCCCGGAAACCATCTGGAAATTTAGGTGATTCGCTTTTTTTTGAATTTTTAAGTGGGGTATTCCATACAGGTAAACGGACTAAGGTCTGATTATGGGTCCAAGCAGGATTCAAAGGCTGTTGGAAACGTAAAAGAATTGTGGCCTTTCGATCTTTATTACCTGACAGTAGGGCCTCGTCCATATATCGTTGGCATGTTAAATATTACGTGGATCCAAGGTTCTGCTGTCAACGACAATTAGATATTCCCATCAGCGACAATTAGAAATGCCCATAACAGAAGGCATATAAACGTATGCCTTTTTCGATAGCCTGCTTCCGCCGGAGCCGTCCCGCTGCGCAGAAAAGGCCGCGGAGACGAGCACCGTCAAGGGGGGCAGTTTGGGTTTTTCCCCTTGACGGAGCGCAGTCGGAGCGGCATACTGCGCAAAGCGGGACGGTGGAGGCGGACAGCAGGCGGCCTGCTTTTGCTGGTGAGTCCTGTGACCAGTTAGCAGGGGACATTTCAGGGGGTCTCCTGAAGACGTTTGGCAGCTTCATCGGCTCTGTGGCTGGACATCTCCTTTCCGAATTCGACGATGATACTGTGGTGGACGACGCGGTCGATGGCAGCAGCGGTGGTCATGGGGTTTTTGAAGATTTGATCCCATTGGGAGAAAACCAGGTTGGAAGTAATGATCACACTGCGGCGTTCATACCGCTCGGCCAGCAATGTGAAGAGGACTTCCATTTCTTCGGGGGATTGCTGAACATAACCGATATCATCCAGGATGAGCACTTCGAAGCGGTCGAGGCGGCGTAGCTCATGTTCGAGGAGCAGGTCGCGTTTGGCGCGCAGCAGGCTATCCACCAGGCGGTAGGTCGGGGTGAAGAAGACACTGCGGCCGATGTTGACCAGTTCGTGGCCAACGGCGGCCACAAAGTGGGTTTTCCCACGGCCGGGTAAACCGAAGACCAACAGGTTGTCGGCGCGGTCCACGAACTCGCCGGTGCATAATTGGGGCAGCAGGCGGCGAAGTCGCAAGGGAAGATACCCCTGGTCAAAGGTCGCCAGGGTCTTTTCGACCGGCAGATGGGCTGCATCCTGTAGGCGTTCGATGCGCCGTTGACGACGACCTTCCATCTCCTGTTCGAGTAGTTCGCCCAAGAATTTTTCCGGCGACCAGTTTTCGTTGGTAGCGCTAGCCAGGAGTTCTTCAACCACCTGTACAGCGGTGGGCATGTGTAAGGTGCGCAAGTGCTCTCGAATGGTCTCAAGCGGAGACATGGCGTGCCTCCGGGCTCAAGAATTGGTCATAGAGGGTCAGGTTGACAGGGTTGGCTGGTAAGTCAGGGATGGCTGCTGGGGTTGGCTGAACTAATTCGGCCACGGTTTGGTCATCCCAGTTCTGACCGGATGTCAAAAGCATCTCCAGCGCCGCAGCCACATCCGTCTCCAACCCGCCTGCCGCCAGTTTGAGGATGCGTAGATAAGTCAGATCTGCTTTGCGTGCCGAACAACGCCCTTGGAGCGCCTCCCAGGCCTGGCGGAAGACCGCTCGCGGGAAAAGATCGTCGCGATAGCGGTAATTGCGAAATCCGCCCGGCTTGCGCAGCAAGCTGTCGATCACGTGGTGGTAGTTAATGCTGTAATGTTGCACTCCCGTCTGGCGGGGCAAGGTCTCCACCCGTTGGTTGGCATACCACACCTCAATCTGCCATTCGAACACCTTCACGGTCACTCGTTTGCTCTTCAAGCCGCTCGGTACGGTGTAGCCGTTCGAACCGACCCGCAAGATGCCATTCGAGCCGACCCGAACATTCAACTCCCGCACCTCAGGCCAGGGAGCTACCGTCAGGGGTTGCATCACGGCCAGCTCTTCGGCTAGCTTTACCCGACGCCGGGCATTACGTTGCTCCATGATCCCCCACAAAAACGCTTCGTAGGTTTCCAAACTCTCAAAATCCCGGCTGCCCCGCAACAGCAAATGCTGTACGACAGTGCGTTTGAACCCGCCGTTCGATGATTCGATGTCGCCGTTCTCATTGGGGCTGTTGACATGGATCGTGCGCGGCTCCATCCCAAAATGCGTCAGCAACTGCAAATATTCGGCGTTGAATCCACGCTCTTCCGGGCTCCGGTCACGTTGGTTGGGTCCCAAGTTGTGGGTGGCGGCCGTTGTATTATCGGTCTGGTGGATCTTGGGCACATGTCCCAGTTTCATCAAGGCGCTTTGCAGTCCCAACCGGATTGCCAGCAGTGATTCTGATTGCACCACGCGTCCCCATTCCCAATTTGAATAAGGCAGTACGCTATGGATAACCAGGTGTTCAAACGCTTCTCCCTGCAAACTGATCCCCAGATTATTCATCCAGGTCCCATCTGTTTGCAGTACTTCACCCGGCTGGTGCACCTGATCCAGGGTGAGGGTGGGGTTGCCATTCAATACCCGCCACTCGTTTACCCGACGTTGCAAGGTGCGCAACTGCCCTTCCTGGTATTTCTCCGGCTGCCGTTCGCACAACCATTCAAACAGCGTCTTGGCTTCCAATTCAGGCGCATCCTTCAACATCTTTTCCAGTTCGTCCCATTCCGCTTCAAATGGGTCGGTCCGAGTGCGATAGCTCCGCGGCTGTTTCAGTTCACTCGGTAGTTTTCCCAACTGTTCATATTTCCTGACAGTCTTACAGCTGCTCAGGTTTGCCTTCGCAGCCGCTTGTTCTTGGGTATGCCCTTGGTTTCGTTCTCTCATGATAATCCTCACCTGGGCGTCGTTAGCTGTCATGCACTACTCCATGTTTTTGGAGTAGTTTACTCCGGCTATCGACCACCTCTTGGTGGGTATTTCTAATTGTCGTCAGGGGGTAATTCTAATTGTCGTTAACCGTATCTGAGAGAAATAAAATTCTAAATCTGCGCGGGGTATGTTGTCCTACCACGTATTTCTCCCGATTTTTCTACCTCAACTTCTTGTAGAACCAATTTTCTTAAAATCGATATATCCTTTCTCAACATCTACAGATATTAACTGCACATGTATCCGGTCGCCGACATCAACATCTTCGTATCCATGCATCACCTTGCCTTCGACTGGAATGGTAAGAAGCCTGGCCCAGGTGCCCTTTTCAGAAGCTCCAGTAACAAGCGCATCAAATTGTTCTCCGACCTTCGATTCGAGGAGAAGCGCGGCTGCGGATTTACCCACTTGCCGTTCGACTTTGTTTGCAGCGTCTTCTGCTTTGGTACAATGAGCCGCCAGAACATCCAGCTCCTCTTTACTATAGGGTAAAGGCTTGCCTTCCAGGGCTGCTTTTATTAAACGTTGGGTAATCAGGTCGGGAAAGCGGCGATTGGGAGCGGTCGAATGAGCATAATCTTTGACTGCCAGGCCAAAGTGACCCGGGACATTGCCATCAGGCAGTTCTGCAACATATTCACCAGCTCCTAAAAGCTTAATCACAGCCAAAGATAAGTCGGGGAAGCGCAGCGGATCGGCTTTTTTTTGCTTGATTAGAAACTCTTCCAACGCTTTTGAATTTGGGAGTCCCGGAAGTTGGAAATTGTGGTCCGCGGCAATTTTGACAATACGGTCCCATCGTTTTGGCGTGCGCACCACGCGACGGATCGAAGGGAATTTTTTGGCCGAAAGATACCTTGCGGTCACACCATTGGCTGCAATCATAAAATCCTCAATGATCTCTTTCGCGCGGTTTTTTTCTTCGATGTCGAGAGCGCGGATTTGATCATCGTCAAATACCGGTTTAGCCTCTATGGTTTCCAGGCTGAGCGCCCCATGCATGTGACGAAAATCCTTCAACTTTTGGGCTACCCCGTCTTGTACCCGCAGATTCAAATCTAATCCAGGGACGGCATTGACAGCTTCAGGAATAGGTCCTCTCCCTTCTAACCAGGCAGCGACACTATCATAGGCGAGCTTCGCATGGTTGCGAATATATGCCTGGTAGACATCCGAATCCTGAAGCGACCCATCCGGGTTTATCACCATCTCAATGACTAGACAAAAGCGATCCTCATTAATATTTAATGAAGTCAAGTTGGTGGATAGTTGTTCTGGGAGCATCGGGAAAATCACAGCTGCGGTATATACAGAGGTTGTGTTATGGCGAGCATGTTCGTTAATGGCTGTCCCTTTTTTGACGAGTGAATCAACGTCGGCCACAGCTACTAAAACCTTGACCTTGTCTCCAGGCATTACCTCAGCCACGGTAACCTGATCCAGGTCAAGAGAGTCATTATTATCAATTGAAGCCCATAGAAGGTCTCTCAAATCGTGGATGCCCTCACCTTTCACGGCTGTAGGCGACTGAATCCTGTCAAGTTCAGCGAGGTCTTCGGTGGAAAAGTTAGGGAGTAATCCTCTTTCAAGCATTGCCCGATGGGCAATATTTATTAGAATTGCCCGGTGGTGGTAATTGTGTGTATTTACATTCATTAGAATCTCGTGTCACCTTGATATTAATTTTGCCAGACCGAAAGCTACTGCAGCTGCAAGCCCACCGATCAACGTCGTTTGAAGGGCACTCCGAAAAGGCCGTGTCCCTGTGAAGCGACCTTTGACATATCCGAAGATAAAAAGAGCAAGGAGGGTGAAAACAACGGAATATACGAGGGCAGACCCCGTTGTGTGGATGAGGAAATAAGGAGCTAACGGGATCAACCCACCCGCAATATAGGAAAGTCCAATGGTTAAAGCGCTCGAAAGAGCACGTTGTGGATCGGGTTTTTCGAGCCCCAGCTCAAAACGCATCATGAAATCTATCCATGCCTCCGGGCGCAGCCGTAAGGCATTTGCCACCAGTGTGCTCTGCTCTTTTTCGAGGCCATAGGATAAGAATACTTGTTGCACTTCCGCTACTTCATTCTCCGGAATCGTTTCTACCTCGCGCTGCTCCGTAGCCCGTTCGGTGGTGTAATGCTCAGCATCGCTCCTGGCTGCCAGATAACCTCCCAGACCCATGGCGATCGAACCGGCTGCGATTTCCGCCAGACCGCCTGAAATGACAATGGCAGTTGAGTTGGCAATTCCGGAAAGTCCTGCTGCAAGAGCAAAGGGAACGGTAAGCCCGTCAGACATCCCTATGACAATATCTCTAACCCGTTCAGATCCGGTAAAATGATGTTCAACATGTTTGGTTTGAGGCATAAGGCCTACCCAGATTCAACTGTTCAATGGCATTTTCATTACATCAACTTACATGCAGGTCAACTACCTTCCGGAAATGAAAACCGTAGATGGCAAAGGTGATCGCCATTGGGAACAGCCGCGGTCGCCGAAACAGAGTCCAGAAAAAGAGCCGCCAGTATTGAACGCGTTCTACGCCGCGAATTCCTAATTGGTAAATAGACCGCCAAAAGGCCAGGAAATATTGAGGCTCCAATTGGATTCGGATTTTAGGTGGTTGATACTCGCGTAGAAATGTCAAAACACGCTCGTAATATGATTTAGGTGCGTAGATCTGTTTTAAAATCTCGCGATACCCTTCCCGAAGTGGTCCCATGCCCATCTTGGGAATGATATTTGTCGAGCCATCCACGTTATCCCCCGAAAATTCGTCTACCAGGCGGCCTTCTTCTTGCATTCGCTCGTATAAGCGTGTTCCTAATGGCGCTTGAAGCAATCCGACCATGGCGGTCACAATGCCACTTTTTTGAATGAAATCAATCTGTTGTTGGAAGATCGATGGGGGATCATTGTCGAATCCGACGATGAAACCACCCTGAACCTGGAGTCCTTCATGTTGTAGTCGTTTAACGCTTTCAACCAGATCGCGCCCTTTGTTTTGGCTTTTGCTACATTCGGTCAGGCTGTCTTCGTTAGGTGTCTCAATTCCGACAAATACTGTGTCGAATCCGGCTTGTACCATCAGGCTAAGTAGCACAGGATCATCGGCTAAGTTTATGGAAACTTCCGTGCTAAATGGCATGCCGGTTTTACCCTTGCGCCATTCAATTAATGCTGGCAGCACCTCGGTCTTAATGGATTTCTTATTACCGATAAAATTGTCGTCCACGAAGAAGATGCTCTTCCGCCAACCCAGTGCATAAAGACCGTCCAACTCGGCAATGATCTGGGCAGCAGCCTTAGTGCGCGGACGATGGCCTAACAATGTTGTGATATTACAGAAATCACAATCGAAAGGACAGCCGCGCGAGAATTGAATGCTCATCGTGTCGTAATGCCTGAAATCCACAATGTGCCAAAGCGGGGTAGGAGTTTGGTGAATATCGGGGAATACCGTGGACGCGTAGACGCGTTGAGCCTTACCCCGTTCCAGATCGCGCAAAAACGGCGCTAATGTCTCCTCCGCCTCGTTCAAGACAAAATGGTCCACATCCGGAAATTGTTCATGTTCCATTGTGAAGAGAGGGCCTCCTGCCACCACTTTTGCACCAGTAGCTTTACAGCGTTGGATAACGGCGCGTGCTGAATCACGCTGCACAATCATGGCACTGATGAAGACATAATCGGCCCATGCCAGATCTTCTTCAGTGAGGTCGACCACATTGAGATCGGCTAACCGTTTTTCCCACTTAGATGGCAACATAGCTGCCACGGTCAGTAGACCCAGGGGGGGAGCGCCAGCTTTCTTATGCACAAATTTGAGGGCATGTTTGAAACTCCAAAAGGTGTCCGGAAATTCCGGGTAAACTAGTAAGATTTTCATCTTTTCCTCCTTCCAGATGCTTCTTTTTTTTATTAATTCGCCAGTGAATTCAGGAATTCATTATTTATGAAAATGGCCTCGGACTTTCGCTAAAATCTGGGTGTCCGTCAGCTTATCTTCGATTTCAATCTCCAAGATACTATGTCCTAATAAAACGCCTGTTTATAAACCGAAACATTTCTCGTCTATGGCTATATATAGGGTTTTCAGGTAAAAGACCCGGAGAACAGGCTGAAAATTACTCGGCCGGTGGGGTATCCTATCCAGGACAGAATACATCAACCTCGGAAGACCGGGTCAGTCAAGGTTGAGAAGTTTACAACACACCAAGGAGGTGCAATACGAAGAGTATGATCGCGATAACTATTAAGGTATGTATCCAATTTCCTGTACGCGGGAACCTTGGACTTATGTTTCGACCGAAAAAGCCGAGCAACCATAGAATGACTAGGATTACGATGATAGTCCACAACATAGAATTTCTCCTTTTGAATAATCTAATGAATTGTCAAGTAGATGCCACCTGGTCAACCGACCAAGTGTAGTTGGATTCTCCGGTCCAGTTAGTTAAACCCTCATTGCAGGCTCGATTCGAATATAAATCTGGTTCATGATAAGAAAGACTGAAGTCTGCCGGTCTATCTGCCAAGTCTCTTTTCACCCATTTCAATTCCAGCCTTTAATTGATCTTCCTCCGAGAGATTAAAAAAACCGGTAACCCGCTTTAAAATTCCCAGCACAATTAGAAATAAGGTCGATACCAGACCCGGACGACTTACATTTGATACATATTCATCAGACAGATTTTCCATTCACCCTCTTTTCAGTTGGCCGCCAAAATGCACCTTCGAATTGATAGAAATGAAGCCTTTTTACGCGAAAACTTACTTTCTTATGTTTCCCGGCAATATCATCCTATTTTAAAGATGCTATAAATGTCCTAGTTAAAACCTATAAAATATCTAAAAAAATGGATCCAACGTTTCTTTACCTTACGACCTGAATTCATATTGAGACGCATCGGGAAAGCCACCTCTTCCAGGGAAATTTTTAACATCCCCTGGCAGTCCCCAACGAGGCTTTCTTCTCTGATCAGTGAGACTTGGATAAAATCCACCCCTACTATTTGATTAGCTTGTTTTTCCTTTTTCCTGCAATCTTCGTTGGGAAAAGGATACATTAAAATAAGCCCCAAAAGGGAAGTTAAGACTACTCAGGCAGGCCAGGTCAGGATAGCAACTATAGCTGATACTGATCCATAAACCAGATTTGAAACGGTGATGTATGTGGTAACAAAGAACAAGAAGGCTTTCTTGGCAAGCTCTCATAATTGACCTGCTCCGAGAGCTCCTTGTAAAATTTCACGGCTGGTTGAAGTTGCATGCGGGAGAATTACGTATGTAAGCGCCAAGATCGGGCTCGATGGTGCGCCAAATATTATGCGCTAATTTTCGTTGTCCAGATGGAAGCAGCGAAAGCCAGAGTCGTTCAAAGTGAATTTGATTGACGATCCATCCAATAAAGGGTCAAAAAGAAAATGACGAGTACGCCGCTCACGCCATCGCCAATGCCCGGTGTGAAACCGAGTAAAGCTGGCAGCAGGAGCTCCCCCTGACTGGTTATAAATGTGTCTAAGCGCTGACTTGGCGGTGGCAGCCACACCATTAACGTCTGTTGGAATGAGCTGCCGTTCAGCCACGCTGGCAGCTTCCAAGCATCCTGTAGCGATATATTTTGGCCTATTTGTTGGATCTCATTGATAGTAATCTGACCGGTAAGGAAAAGTATTAAGCCGAAACTGCTCAGACAGTCACGATCTTTGCCAGAGCCCAACCGATCAACAGGTAAACAACCATGGCAATAATGGAAGATACTTCCAGCACCATGCCGGCAGCTGGGGGGCGCTTGCAAGACTTGAAAATGGAGCTACGAACAGGTTGGTCAGGTTGTAAAGGGAAGCTGCGAACGGGTTAACCGCATTGACCGCAACCAGTTTAAACACAACCCGCAGGGCGATTACAGCTTCGAGAAGGCTCAGTAGCAACCAGATGATTTGTGTGGCTTTAAAGGTGGTGACGCGCTGCTTGCGTCCCTGTTCATGTTCTGTGGTTCTTGTTTCTGGCAAATCAGTTATTTTGTCCTATTTTCGTATTCTTCTTCAGCCTGTTGCTGGGTGAAACCATAATTCTTCGGGAACAACCAATAATCTTGTGGGATACACTCAGATCTAAAACTGTTCGATAGGCTACCGGGCAGGTTTGACGATAATTCCCAGAAGGAATCCGACCACCAGGGCGAAGGATATCGCCACCCAGGGGTAACTGGCTGTCTTCTTGCCGAAGCCGCCAGGAACTTTGTCGGCGACTTCCTGTGCTTTAGCGTTATATTCGCTCAATCCATGTCCAACATCATTCTTCACCGCTACTGCCGCGTTTACCACGGCCTCCCTTGCATCTCCCGCCAGTTTTTCAAATCCTTCGCTCAATTGGGAGATGTTAGCTCCCACCCAGGTATTTATCTCTTCTTTAGCTTTACCAGCTGCCAGGCTAAACGTGTCTTCATATTTGCCATATCGAATGCCACTTTCTTCTAGCAGGGTGCTCAAATCTTTCTTTTCTTTGTCACCATCCTGGCTAATCTTGGTTTCTAATTGATGTTCATTCATCTTTATAAATCCTTCAGTTATTTTCGCTGATGTATGGTTCATTCTCGATATAGGACCGAAGCATCCAGGCCATCTTTTCGTGCAGACGCATAACACCGACCAGAAGTTCAAATGTGCCTTCGTCCTCATATTCCTCGCTACACTTTCGAGCATCCTCACGCAAGAAACGAATTACGGCTTCATGGTCGGCTAAAAGACGCAGGATGTCTGGAACATCCCCGGGCTGTTCATCCAGACAAGTGTATTTGATAAATTCCAGGAGGCTGCCAATGGCTATCCCGCCCAGCATCCGCACTCGCTCTGCTATCTCGTCGGAGATATCGTTCATCTGTTTGTATTGGGAATCGAAAAGGATGTGCAGCTCGAAGAAGCCGTCTCCGCTCACGTTCCAATATGCGTTGCGGGTTTTGAAGGTTAGCACGGCTTCATTGGCCAAAGTATTGTTGAGGGCCTCCGCAACCGAATGGCGGACATCGCTATCCAGCCCGATGTTCGGCTGGATGCGAACCTGCAGCTTCGGATTGTAGTCGTCATTATGATTGTGTCTCATGCAGCCTCCTTTCTATTGATAATTTTTCTCTACCTATCATCCTATACAAAAGGAGCTATCTATGTCCTTGTTACACCCTCTTAAACTACTAACAAATCGAGAATTCATTTAATAACCAACAAAGAACCTCGCCTGGGCAGGTGAGGTTCTGAAAACTGAATAGGCTATAAGCGTCAAATATCCATGACTGCCACCTCGGTTTGGCGAGAGTCCACCATCCTCCAAAAGCCGGATGCTGTCGATGCTGCCCCCTCTGTGTTCCGCACCAGGCTAACCAATTGCAGGAAGATACGTATAGCTTCTACTTAAACAGCTGAAATTTCCAATTACTGTCATCAGTTCGTCATAGATACTAACGAATTGATAGAGATTTTATAGTTTTTTGCAAGGACATAGATAGCCTTTTTGAGTAAGATGACCTATAGGCTTTCTCTGCACTGGAGACTTCGTTATCGGTTATTTCGATTGCCACACAGTCACCTATTTGAAGCATATCGAGTGGAGATACCATAAGGTCTATAATCCAGGGGAATTGACTTTTTAGGAGTTGTAATGTCCTATTTTAGAGAGAAAAGTGAGAATGTTGTGTTTGTGAATAGGCGCGGCCTCTGGTACTTGGCGCTATTTCGCTCTGTTATATGCACGAATTGGCACAAAGGTATTTGTATTGGATGTTGATGAGAATGGCTGTCAGGAGCCTATCAAACTCATGCATGAGACTAGCGGCTCAGCATTTTTTGTTGAGAATGATATAGGAAGGCATAATTTCAATGTTTAATAAAATATTGGTCCCGTTGGATGGTTCAACGCTTGCAGAGCGAGCAATCCCTCATGCTGAACAATTTGCCCACATCTTTGGATCGAGTATTTTCCTGTTGCAGGTCCTTGATCCGACTTCCTTCCACGAAAATCCCAATGCGATTGATCCACTGAGCTGGCAAATCCGGAAGGCTGAGGCCGATATGTATATGCAGGGGATTGCAATCCGTACACGTGAACACCTGGGTGAGAATGCAATAAATGAAAAACAAAAAAAGAGCCGGGTTGATTATTCCATCAGAGAGGGAAAAACAGCAGAAAACATTGTCAACTTTGCTCACGAGGAAGCAATTGACCTGCTGGTGATCAGTACGCACGGTTCGGGTGGATTGAGCCGTTGGAATATCAGCAGCGTCACTCAGAAGGTGATCAACCTGATTTATCTACCAGTCCTCATCGTCCGTGCCTATAACCAACCCAACACGGAAGACGCCAGGATTCGCTACCACCGTATTCTCCTCCCGATTGACAGCTCGCGCCGGGCAGAGTTTTCTCTGTCTGCTGCGATTGCCCTGGCACGTGGAGATATGTCGATGGGATCGGTATCTACAGCTGACGACCAAACGCTCGATCGGAATGCGCCAGAACTCCCATCCCCCCAAACAAAGATCATCCTTGCTGCTGTGATCGGACCGCCGGAACTCCCTATCCCAGAACCCTACCCCATTGAGATCGAACTACTTTCAAAACAGTTGTTGCACCTCAGCCGCTTGGCAGTGAATGATTACCTGAACGAGATGAAAGAACGCTTAACCGTCGAATCCGAAGCTTTAATTATTGAGAATATCAGCGCATCTTCCGCTATCCAGGAACTGGCCAGCCAGGAGGAAGATATCGACCTGGTCATTTTGTGCGCCCACGGTTATACTGGGCGAGCCACGTCGCCCTATGGACGCGTCGCGCAAAATTATATTGAGCATGGCACTAAATCCGTCCTCGTCATTCAGGATTTACTGCGTCACCAGGTTCAGCCAACAGCGGCAGAGATAGCGGCTGAACAATCCGGGGGACGTTGAGGATGCGGGAGGAAGGCACAAAAGAGGCACCGAAACAAGGCATTGTTTCTCCTACAGATCCCTCCGCTTCTAAAGCAGAACAGATCCAGGAACTGGTCAATGCCATGGCCGTTAATTACCACACAGCCAGCCGAGGTAAACCGAGCTGGCTTGTGAACACGGTTACACAACGACATAATTTTCCGGGGCATGATCTGGCGTTGTATAAATCGTGGCTGACCGAAGCCCACCGTACCTTTCGAAAAGCCTCATACCAGCAGGTGTCCCTTACCTATGCTTCGGAATGGGTGTTAGACAATTTTTACATCATCCGTCAGGCCCTCCAGCAAATCAAAGAGGATCTACCGCCTGGGTTTTACCAAAAGCTGCCCAAGCTGATCGCCGGTCCGCTAAGAGGCTTTCCACGCATTTATGCCATCGCCCGGGCTGTACTCTCATACCAACATTTTCTGCTCGATATCATCGACCTACAAACCATTCTCATTCAATACCAGGAATCAGTTCCACTGACGATGGGAGAGTTGTGGGCTTTGCCGATCTTCTTGCGGTACGGCCTGATCGAGTTCCTCGCCTATGCACTTGTTTCAGTGATTCGTCCGCCTAAAAAACCCAATTTGCCTGCGGTTGGTCCACAAATGCCGGAGACCGCCAACCTAAAGCTAGTCTGGGAAACATCCTGGGAAGAAACTTCAAAGAATAATAGCATCGGCAACATTATCCTCAGCCTGAGAGCTATTTCCGAGCAAAGCTGGAGTGATTTCTTTGAATCCGTAAGCTGCCTGGAACAAACCCTGCGGAAGGACCCTACCGGGATATATTCCCGGATGGACTTTAAGACTCGCGACCTGTACCGTAAAGAGATCGAAGCCCTTTCCTTTGCTACCGCCAGGGACGAGAGCGAGCTTGCCGAGATCGCGCTTAGCCTCGCCCGCCCTGCTACCCACGTTGGTGAATATCTGCTCGGGAGAGGTCGGATTGCGCTGGAAAAGCAGGTTGGCTACCGGATGGACACCATAACAGCACTCAAACGATGGGTGTTTCAGCATGCCAGCGCTTTTTATCTCTCCTGCATTCTACTGCTAACCATTCTGGTCCTTCTATGCTTTTCCATCACAGCGCGCCTGCCAGATATCCTTAGAGCAATTTCTTTTCCTATTAGCAACTCCGCCTGGGACACTGTGCGATATTTCGAGAACGTCCCGGTTCGGTGGATCGTGATTTTGCTACTTGCTTCAGCCGTGCTTATCGCCGGTCTGACTGTTTCTACCAGCCTGGTCAATTGGCTGATCAATCTGCTGATTCAACCTCACATCTTGCCAAAGCTTGACTTCAAGAATGGAATACCCAACCCGTTCCATACTCTGGTTGCTATCCCCGCTCTGATTGCTAATCGCGAGGATATCGATTCACTCGCTCACCAGCTTGAGTTACATTACCTTCGAAATCCTGAGGCAGGTCTACTATTTGCCCTCTTGACCGATTTCCCCGACGCAGACAGTGAATTGTTGCCCGAGGACGAGGGATTGGTTCAATATGCCAAAGCAGCGATCGAAACGTTGAATGCGAAATATCAAAGCTTTTCTACCAATAATGATGGCGGGGACAGTCCACAAGGGCACCAGGCAGAAGATACCCACCAGGTTGGTACCAGCCTCTTTTACTTCCTGCATCGAAAGCGGCTGTGGAATCCCTCAGAAGGAAGATGGATGGGTTGGGAGCGCAAACGCGGCAAGCTGCATGAGTTAAACTTGTTTCTGCGCGGTGGCACAAACCTGTCGTTCACCACCCTGACCAGCAGTATGTGTACTGAAGGAAGCGCCCTGCAACGTGTGCGTTTTGTCATTACCCTTGACACTGACACTATCCTGCCACGGGGAGCTGCGTGTCGCCTGGCTGGGACACTTGCTCATCCACTTAACCAGGCAATATTCGATGATATAACCGGGCAGGTCAATTCCGGCTACACCGTTCTGCAACCTCGTATGGAGATTCTCCCGGAAAGCTCAAATCATTCCTGGTTCACCCGTTTCTTTGCCGGAGACACTGGACTGGATCTGTACACACTTGCCATCTCTGACGCATACCAGGATCTGTTCGGGGAAGGGAGTTACGTCGGCAAAGGCATTTACGATGTTGACTCTTTCGAACGAAGTGTAGATAAGCGAATCCCTGAAAACTCCGTACTAAGTCATGATCTTTTGGAAGGGCTGATGGGCCGTGCCGGTCTGGTTACCGATATCACTATGATCGAGGAATACCCACAGAATTACTTCATCCAAACTCTTCGCCAGCGGCGGTGGATCCGTGGGGATTGGCAGCTCCTTCCATGGTTGTTCCGACGAAACCGGCATGGATTGGCGTTCTCGGCAATTGATCGCTGGAAGATATTCGACAACCTGCGCCGTGCTATGCTCGCTCCCACCTTGATGTTAATTTTCATTCTCGGCTTGATTTTCCTACCAGGTCTCTCCTATGTCTGGACTGCGGTTGTTTTAATCTCATTAGGTATTCCCTTAATCACCGGTATAGCCCGCAGCACACAACAAATTCTGGGTGGCGAGTACCCAGGTATCGCCCTCCGTTCATTGGGGTTGAACCTTCTCCGCTGGCTTCTCGCCACCGCTTTCCTGCCCTATGAGACCTATATTTCCATAGATGCTATTTTTACCACCCTTCACCGGCTGATTCTCAGCCGCCGCCACCTTCTCCAGTGGACGACTGCCGCTCAAACAGCCCGCGTTTTCGGATTGAATGCCCATCTGGAAATTGCCTGGCAGAAAATGAGCTCGTCTACAATCCTGGCGCTGGTTCTCACCACGGTGTTGTTACTCGTTTCTGATAGCTCCAGGAATGGAGTGGCGTCAGTGCTGGTTTTTGCTTCGCCGGTCCTGCTGCTGTGGCTTTTCTCTCCATTAATTACATGGTGGATTGATCGGCCAATTACCGAACACACAATTCCCTTGAACGAGGAAGATGTAAATCTCTTAAGACAGGTAACACGACGGACCTGGGGTTTCTTTGAACGTTTCGTCGGTCCAGAAGATCATTGGTTGCCGCCCGATCACTACCAGGAGGCACCCGTAGAAACAATCGCTCATCATACCTCGCCAACCAATATCGGCATGCTGCTCACCTCCTCTCTGGCGGCCTTCGACCTCGGTTACTTAGATCAGCTTGGTTTGGCAACTCGTCTGCTCAATACAATGGACACACTCGACCGGCTGGAACGATACCGCGGCCATTTTATGAATTGGTACGACACGCTAACGCTTCAGCCGCTAAACCCGCGCTATATCTCTACAGTTGATAGTGGCAACCTGGCTGCCAGTTTCATCATCACAGCCCAGGCTTGCAAAACCATGCCAGATGAACCTATATTCCGTTGGGACTTATGGCAAGGCTACCTTGACACGCTATCCAACTTGACTGAGACGCTGGCGGGGATTCGCAAAGACGAGTTCAACCAACAGGTTGGAGAAATAAACCATCGAATTTCTATGATTCGAACCGAAATCCTGGCGGTGCGGTCTCGGTCAGATTCATGGTATCCCCTTTTTCTACGGGTAAGTGGACAGTTCTGGCAAGATCTTTCACGACGCTTGATGGAGCTTGTAGAAGTAGGTCGATCCGCATTCGACCTGGAGGCACTACGGAAGTTACAAGAAGTTACAGCGCAGGTTGAACGACATCATACTGCCGTGCAACGTACGATCACCGAGCTTATACCATGGATACCCCTATTTGCAAATCTTCCAGCACGGTTTCAAGAACCTCAATTCTTAAAGGCGATGGCCTCCTTAAGAGCAGATCTTCCTTCTAACCTTGCGCTTGGGCAGGTTCATACTCACATCGAAGCTGTCCAACCCGATATCATTATCTTGCGCAATTTATTAGCTGAAGAGGTCCTGCCTGTTGATGCCGTGAAGGGAGCTGACCTGTTACCAGGTAGCGATCAAGGACAAAACGCGGTGGATTGGCTGGAGAATCTGGCCCGGACTCTCATCCAGGCTGACATAAATTCCGTCTCGCTTGTAACCAGATATTCCCAAATCTTGTCCCGTGCCGAGCAGTTTTTTTACGAGATGGATTTCCGCTTCCTATATCACACACAGCGGCATGTTTTCCACATTGGTTTTAACCTGGATGCCGGGCAACTCGACCAAAACTTTTACGATCTTCTGGCTTCTGAGGCAAGGATCGCCTCAATCATCGCCATAGCAAAGGGAGAGGTCCCACAATCACATTGGCTCCACCTTGGCCGGTCGGTTACGCGTGTTGATGGTTCGTACGTCTTGCTTTCTTGGAGCGGGACAATGTTCGAATACCTCATGCCTCCACTTTTCTTGCGCTCCTATCCGGGTACTCTGCTGTCACATAGTACCCGAGGAGCCGTCCGTCGCCAAATTGCATATGGTAAAGAGAAGGGAGTACCTTGGGGAATTTCCGAATCGGGCTTTTACCAGTTCGATGCCAACAAGAATTTTCAATACCGCGCTTTTGGTGTACCAGGATTAGGTTTAAAACGCGGGTTAAGTAACGACCTGGTAATTGCTCCTTATGCCTCCCTAATGGCAATCGGTTATGACCCTCATTCAGTGGTTCGCAACTTTACCAGTCTGAACGACCTTAACATGATCGGGCTGTATGGCGTTTACGAGTTCGATTGATTTCACCACCGACCGACTGCTCCTGGATGAAAAATCAGCAGTAGTTGGTGAATATATGGCACACCATCAAGGGATGATTCTGATGGCAATGGCCAACTTCTTCCACCAAGATATTATGATTCGTCGGATGCACAACGACCCTCGCATACAAAGCGTTGAGCTGCTCCTGCAGGAGCAGGTACCCCAGGCCGTGCCGGTACAAGACCCCATTGCCGAAGATATCATTGGGCATGAGCGGTTAACCGCAGCTCCGGTGGAGATCATTCCGTGGGGGGTGCCAGTGCAAACACCTATTCCTCAGGTAAATCTTCTATCCAACGGCAGTTACAAAGTGCTACTTTCCAATATGGGTGGCGGCTACAGTTCCTGGCGCGATATTGATCTGACCCGTTGGCAGCCCGATGGCGTTTTGGACCCCTGGGGGACCTGGGTATATATCCAGGAAATGGATGTTGACCTTCAAAACCCCGGTAAACTTTGGTCCGCAAGTCTTCAACCTGTCCCAGGTAGTGCGGAGGATATGCAGGTCACCTACTTTGCTCATATGGCAGTCTTCCAGCGCACAGAAAATGACATCACCTCAACCATGGAAGTTACCGTTACTCCAGACGACCCGGTAGAGATACGGCGGTTGCATCTCGTTAATACTACCGACCACTCCCGCATTCTTCGCCTGACCTCGTATGGCGAGGTGATTCTTGCTCCCCAAGCAACCGATGCCCGCCACCCTTCCTTCAACAAGTTGTTTATCAAAAGCGAGTTCGTTCCTGAACTAAATTTGCAGATTTTTTCACGCCGCCCGCGCTCCAATCAAGAAACGACCATCTTCATGGGTCATATGTTAGTTGGCGAAGGCAGCCAGGCTATTGCCCGTCATGAAGCAGACCGTTACCGTTTTGTTGGGCGCTGCATGACTATGCGGAATCCTGCTGCAATGACCTCCGAACAGTACCTAACCGGCACGACGGGGGCGACCCTCGACCCTATCTTCGCTCTTGGTCAAGAGATTGGGTTAGATCCGCATGCAAGCGTAAATCTAGCTTACCTGACGTTCGCGGCAGAAAGTAAAGAAGCAATTTTAGCCTTGGCTCAACGTTACCAAAGTTGGGCTCTGGTCGAACGATCCTTCCATCAGGCCGATATCGCTGCTCAAACCTGGCTTGGCAAACAAGATATCGATACCCAGACGCTCAAGGATACTTTGCAGATTCTCTCGGCATTGATCTATCCATTCAAGGCAATTCGGACTTCGCCAGAAATAATTTCAGCCAACCGCCAGGGCCAACCTGGGCTCTGGCGCTTTGGTATCTCCGGCGATTATCCCATTCTACTGGTCGAATTGGACGATCCCAAACAGATCGGCCTTGTGCGTGAAGCTCTACTGGTACACAAATTCCTGCGCAGCCGCCAATACATGGTAGATGTAGTGATCCTCAATCGCCAGCAGACCGATTACGGTGCGGAGTTGAATGGGATGGTTTATCGCCTGGTCAGCAGGATGAATTTTGAAGAATGGTTGAACCAACGTGGCGGAATCTACATTCATTATGGTGACCAGATGGGGCCCGATGAGCTGACACTGCTGCGGACCGTGGCACGGGTTCTTCTCGACGGAGCCAATGGGTCGTTAGCCAGGCAGATGCCTGGCTACTCGTTACCGGTTCACCATCTACCCGAGTTCACACCTACCACCCAGGCGGTAGCGATCGTCTATTCAGGGCTTTCACCTCAAACTATTCCGCTAGAAGAAAAACGTGACCTGAAGTTCACCAATGGGTATGGTGGTTTTAGCGCCGATGGACGCGAGTACATTATTAAATTACCACCCGGCAAGACTACTCCAACCCCTTGGGTTAATGTAATCGGCTATCCGGGGTTTGGTTTTATGGTAAGCGAAGCCGGTAGCCAGTGCACCTGGGCATGGAACAGCGGTGAAAACCGTCTCACCCCTTGGTCCAACGACCCGGTGCGCGATCCAACCGGCGAAGCACTCTATTTGCGGGATGAAGAGACTGGCGAGGTATGGACCCCTACCCCCCTACCCTCAGGTGCATCCCAACCTTACCGCGTCACTCATGGTGCGGGTTATACCATCTTTGAGCACAACTCGCATGGCCTCCGTCAATGGCTGACACTTTTTGCCAGTCCCGAAGACCCGGTCAAAATTGTCCACCTGAAGGTTGAGAATACCCTCGACCATATCCGCCGGATCACCGCCACGCAGTATATCGAGTGGGTGCTGGGCACCACCCATGCTGCAAGCATGGCCTATATTATCCCGGAGTATGACCAGGCCCTGGAATGCTTGATGGCTACCAATCCTTACAATGCTGAGTTCGGTACACGTGTTGCGTTCTTGATTGCCAGCAAGCCAGTCCATGGCTTAACTGCCGATCGCACCGAGTTCCTCGGACGCGGCGGAACACCTGCTTTCCCTGTCGCCTTGCACCGTTTAGGTCTGGAAACCCGCATATCCCCAGGTGAAGATCCTTGTGCAGTCTTGCAATTACACCTCGATCTGTTTCCCGGTGCGACCGAAGAGATTTACTTCGTCCTTGGGGAGGGAAAAGATAAAGAACACGCCCTTGTATTGGCTAAGAAATACCATAACCCTGCCTATGTCGGGGCAGCCTATGAGCGTACCCACGTGTTCTGGAACCATCTGCTTGACAAGGTCCAGGTACATACCCCTGAGCCGGCTACCGACCTGATCCTCAACCGTTGGATGCTTTACCAGGCTCTCTCCTGCCGTATCTGGGGGCGGACGGGCTTCTACCAACCTAGTGGAGCATTTGGTTTCCGTGACCAGCTTCAGGATGTTTTAGCCCTGCTTCCTATAGATCCGATGTTAACCCGGAGCCAAATTTTCAACTCTGCCCAACGCCAGTTCGAAGAAGGCGATGTGTTGCATTGGTGGCATCCACCATCAGGTCGTGGGGTGCGCACGCGCATTTCAGACGATCTCTTGTGGCTGCCTTACGTCACCGCACTCTATCTTGAAGCTACTGGCGATTGGAGCTTTCTGGATGAGAAAATTCCGTTACTTAAAGCTGCCCCTCTCAAGGAAGGCGAGGACGAGCGCTACGGTGAATACCCGCAGACAGAACAACCTATTTCGCTGATGGAACATTGCCTCCGTGCAATTGAGAAGGGTTCCACCATTGGTACGAACGGTCTGCCATTGATCGGCACAGGCGATTGGAATGACGGCCTGAACCTTCTCGGGAAAAATGGGCAAGGGGAGAGCGTCTGGTTGGCCTGGTTCCTTTGTGACGTCCTAAAACGCTTTGCTTTTATCTGTGAACGGCAAGGAGATATCGAAACAGCAAAGCTTTTCAGATCACGTGCAAGGGACTATGCCACTGCCGTCGAGAAATCTGCCTGGGATGGAGACTGGTACCAGCGTGCCTTCTCTGATGACGGGACGCCGCTCGGTTCGATCCGTGATTCAGAATGCCAGATCGACGCCATCGCCCAATCCTGGGCTGTCCTGAGTGGGTCTGGCGATCCCCAACGCAGCCGCCAGGCCATGCAGTCGGTAGTAGATCGACTGGTACACCCACAAGACCGGTTGACGCTGCTCTTTACGCCACCTTTCGATAATACCTCTCGCGACCCGGGATACATCAAAGGCTACTTCCCCGGCACACGCGAGAACGGTGGGCAATACACGCATGCTGCCACCTGGAATGCCTGGGCTTTTACTACCCTGGGTGATGGACAACAAGCTGGGATGCTCTTTGACCTTCTAAACCCCATCTTTCAATCTGACACAGAAGAAAAAGCCTCCGTTTACCGGGTAGAGCCGTATGTGGTTTGCGCCGATATCTACAGCGTATCCCCCTATATACGGCGCGGTGGATGGACCTGGTACACGGGTTCAGCCGCCTGGATGTACCGTCTTGGCCTGGAGGCTATTCTCGGTTTCCATAAAACTGGGAATTCCCTGCACATTGACCCGGTCATTCCACCTGTCTGGGATGGATTTGAGATTCGATATCAATTCGGGACATCCGTATACCTTATCGAAGTGCATAATCCCGACCATGTGACCCGTAATGTCCGTCAAGTACAGTTGGATGACCAGTTACTAAAGGATGGATTTATTCCACTGGTTGATAATGAAAAGGAACATCGAGTCATTGTGACCATGGGATAGGATTGATAAAGTACATCTTGATACCGTTCACGATCAGCGTAATTCCGGATATATGGTGGATTGGTTATCGCACCCGAGTCCATCCTCAAGTCGATTACTGATTTTTTAGGAATTTTGTAGGTTGTTTCAGGGACATAGATAGATCGTTTCGCTTAGGATGATCTATAGAAAAAGACCGTCTTGATGACAGGATGGATAAACATTGAAGTCAGGATAATAGATAAAGGAGGTTCAAATTGGAAATCCCATTAAACGCTCAAGTGGAATGCACCGATGGAGTTTGTGGGCGTTCAGTATTTATACTGGTAAACCCGGTTATCGAAAAGGTGACCCATTTTGTAGTGAAAGAGGATTCATCTCCCAACACAGAGTTCATTGTCCCGGTTGATCTTGTGACCGAAACGAAATCCGACACAATTCGACTGAGCTGCAGCCAGGTGGAGCTGGAGAAGTTGGATCCGTTTAATAAAACGATTTTTGTAGAAGAAAGGGTACCCGAAAAGTATTTTTCGTATAACGGTGGAATGTACGGAACGGGATCATACGCCTACTTGCCCTATGTTACCCCTGTCTCAACCGTGCAGATGGCTGTGGAGAACCGGCAGATTCCACCAGGAGAATTGGCTGTGACCCGTGGTACCCGCGTTGAGGCAACAGATGGTTATGTTGGCAAAGTCGACGAATTCGTGGTCAATCCGGAGAATGGTCATATAACCCATATGGTGATGCGAGAAGGACATCTGTGGGGAAAGAAAGATGTGATTATCCCGCTTTCAGCAATGGGGGAGACTCGTGAGGATACCGTGTTCCTGAAGCTTGATAAGCAGCAGATCGAATCTCTGCCGACCTTTTCGTTGCAAAGACACTGGTCCTGAACACCATTCATGTTCGAATCCTCCTGTCCAGGCCAGATTTTGAGAGATTGTTCTGAATTCATTAGTGGGGAAATCTGACCAAAACCAATAAATCAGGACGCTTGGAAGAAGAGGAAATGGCGAAGAACATGTGGTTGATAGCCATCACCAAAAAAATTTGTAGAAAACAATCAACAAGCCGAATAAGCAGACGGGTGTTCTATGGATTATAAGGATTATTATGAAATATTAGGCGTACCGCAGGACGCCGATAAGAAGGTTATCAAGCAAACCTATCGCCAGTTGGCCCGCAAGTTTCACCCTGATGTAAACCCGGGAAATAAAGAGGCCGAAGAAAAATTCAAGACGATAAATGAAGCTTACCAGGTTCTATCGGATGCTGAAAAGCGAAAAAAGTATGATGAGCTGCGAGCTCAATACCTGCAATATCAGCAGTCGGGTGGTCGCCAGCAGGATTTTGACTGGCAAAACTGGTCAGCCCAACCTGGCAAGGGGGCTCGAGTCCAATATGCCACTACTGAAGACCTGGAAGACCTTTTCGGAAGCACTTCGCCGTATTCCGACTTTTTCACCAACATCTTTGGACAGGCGCGCGGGAGCGATAGAAGCAGGAGCCGAGGTACTCCAGTCCGCCCGCGACGCGGGCGTGATGTTGAATATGAAGTCGATATGACCCTGGAAGAGGCCTTTCATGGTGCAGATCGCCTTTTAGATATTGATGGGACCCGCATCCAGGCCAGCATTCCGCCAGGAATCCATACCGGATCTCGAGTTCGACTGGCAGGTTTGGGAGAACCTGGCTACAACAGTGGGCCGGCTGGGGATCTGTATTTGATTGTTCACATCTTACCCAATGAAACCTTCGAGCGCGAAGGGGATGACTTACACATTGACGCTCCGGTCGATATCTTCACCGCTGTTTCCGGTGGTCAAATCCGCATCCCCACCCTGGGGCGGCCGCTGCTGCTAAAGATTCCCCGCGGACAAACGCCGGACGGAGTTTTCGCCTGCGCGGCAAGGGTATGCCCCACCAGGGAAATCCTCAAACATTTGGCGATCTGTTTGCTTTGGTTAGGCTGGTGCTGCCTGACCCGTTGACCGACCAGGAGGTCAACAGTATCCGTGAGTTGGCCGCTTCACGGCAAATCCATTCTCAGCCCGGCCCGAATGAGGTAAAAGCATGACTCCCGAAAATACATCTCAAGGACAGTATTGGTACATTCCTTACGAAGGTTATGAAAAGCGCAGCCAGCGCCGTTTGCAGAATGATTTGGGTGTGGACGAGGCTGCTGCTGAAACGATCCTGCACCTCCGCAGCCAGGTGATTGAACTACAAGCTTATATTCACCGGTTAGAAGTCGAATTAACCGCCCTGCATGTCAATCAACAATTGAGGCTGGCTCGATACCGGGATGTCTATTTCGAGGCAACTTGGATCGAACTGGAAATTCAGGAATGACAATTACCTGTGAAATTTATTAAGGAAATATGTAATAGTCAACCCAGTTATACCGATCAGCAAGCTATAGCTGAAGGCAAGTATCGCATTTAGAAAATTTTTACCAGGAGCGAAAAAATGGATATTATAACGAAAGCCGAAATAGAACAATTAATGCGTAAAGAACAGCAATGGTGTGTTTCTATCTATATGCCAACTCATCGGACCGGGGTTGAGACCCAGCAGGATCCGATTCGGCTGAAAAACCTGCTCGGCGAAGCTGCGAAGATCTTTTCTGACCAGGGCTACGGACCGCGCGAAGTGCAAAAAATGCTCGAACCAGCCAGCCAGCTCTTACAGGCTTCATATTTCTGGCAGCATCAAAGTGACAGTCTGGCTGTTTTTCTCGCCGCTAACAGCGTTCACTTTTATCGTCTCCCATTGAAATTTGAAGAATTGGTGATGGTTGATGACCATTTCTACATTAAACCTCTGCTGCCCCTGATTACTGGCGACGGTCAGTTCTATATCCTCGCATTGAGTCAGAACGACATCAGGTTGCTGAACGCTACCCGCTATGGCGTCAGCGAAGTTGACATAGGGCTGCTAGTTGATAGCATGGATGAAGCAATTTCATCAGATAATCATCAGAGGAACCTACAAATCCACTCTTCTGGCATTGCGGGGGGAATAACCGGCAGCGCATCGGTGACATTCCATGGGCAAGGCGGTGGAAGCGATGAAAGCGCTAAGAATGACCTCCTACGCTACTTTCATCTCGTCGAGGACGGCTTAACTGAATTTCTTCAAGGAGACCGGGTGCCGCTCGTGTTGGCAGGGGTTGGATATTTGCTTCCAATCTATAAGGAGGCAAACACCTATCCAAACATGGTCGATATGGTCATCAAGGGCAACCCGGATTTGCTGAGCACGGAGGAATTGCACAAAAGCGCTTGGGAGATTATCGGACCTCACTTCCAGCTGGCACAACAAGAAGCTGTCGCCTCTTACCAACAACTTGCGGGTCAGAAAAGCAAACGAGCCACTGACACATTAGAAAAAATCCTCCCAGCTGCTATTCAAGGCCGGATTGAAACGTTATTTATCTCCGCTGGCGAGCAACAATGGGGAACTTTTCATCCAATTACCAATGAGATAAAAATCCATGATCAATTAGAGCCCGGCGATGAGCACCTACTGGATCTGGCAGCTGTTCAGACCTATTTGAAAGGCGGAAAAGTCTACATCATGGAACCGGAAAAAATGATCGGCGGTACCAATATCGCTGCTGTATTCAGGTATTAATCCGGTGTAATTGCCAGTCTGGCAATCAGCCTTTGTGAATTCAAGGTAGATGCGATATCACCTGCAGCGGTTGGATTCACGAGATGCTATTCGCAAGGCTAAATATGAAGCGAATGATAATCTAGAAAAGGTAAAGAAGAGGGAAAATGGAAATCAGCCTCACCCTGACAGTCTGGAGAATTTATAAACGATATAGTAGAGGCAGAAAACCAGCCAAGAATCCTGGTACTTTTGGATATTCAGGATTTGCATCGTAAAAGTTAAATGGACCGTTTGGTTAATAGGTAAAAGGAATCCTCTCTCTCCGGCCTATGTTACACCCAGGTCATTTTCAAATAGTTCGTGATATTTTATAGATTTTATAGGGGACATAGAGAGGTTCATATAAATAGAATGTTAAGTAGCAAGAGACATCTTTATTATAATAGGATGGAACAATGTCGAATGCCGAAAAATCTATGTATGGAGGTCAAAATGGAAATTCCTTTAAATGCTCAAGTTGAGTGTACAGATGATGTGTGTGGGCGCTCAGTGGTTGTGCTGATAAACCCCGTTATCGACCAGGTAACCCATTTCGTAGTGAAAGAAGATTTATCCCCCGAAACGGAGTACATTGTGCCGGTTGATTTTGTGACCGAAACAAAATCCGATACGATTCGACTGAGCTGCACCAAGGCAGAGTTGGAGAAGATGGATCCATTCATTAAAACAACTTTTGTTGAAGAAAGGCTGCCCGATAGGTTTTATTCGTTCAGTGGTGGAATGATCGGGGGAGGATCATACGCCTACTTACCCTACGTCACCCCTGAAACGACAGTAAAGATGCCTGTTGAGCATCTGCAGATTCCACCGGGCGAATTGGCAATGCGGCGGGGAACGCGCGTTGAGGCTACGGACGGCTTTGTCGGTAAAATTGATGAATTCGTGATCAACCCGGATAACGGTCATATTACCCATATGGTGATGCGAGAAGGACATCTGTGGGGGAAGAAGGATATCATTATCCCGCTTTCAGCGATTGGTGATCCTCGCGAGGATACCGTCTTCCTAAATCTCGATAAAGCGCAGGTCGAGGCTCTGCCGACCTTTCCGTTGAATAGGCGCTGGTCTTGATTAGAGTAGTACAGCCATGAACGATATTATGTGAATTGCACAAGCTGCGATCGGGAGATCGAATTTGGCTGGGCACAACCCAACCGGGGGGGCATATTCCCCGCAGAGTGTTCTGATTTCATTTAATAGATTTGGCAATCAGTGTATACACGGGAAACCAAAAACTTATTGCGATATAAAATACCAATATTTTTCGAAAAAACCAAAGGTGATGAAAAAAAATGGACAAGGCAAATTTTCCGATAAGAGTTTAATAATGAAATTGATGAGATAAAGAAAAGTGAGAACGAATTTTACACGCTGGCTGTAGACCGCCTAAGTAAATTAGCTGAAGGTCACAACGACATTTCAGGGGGTGTTGTTAAACTTCAAGCAGCCCGCCCATGGACACCAAACATCATATATTAATGAAGTAACGATTGTCATCTATATGGGCTCAAATCATATCGCGGCAACCGAAAAAGGTGAGCAGTTCCTAGCCACATTGGATAGCGCTTTAGATGCAGTGGAACGGCAAGTTCGCGAACGTCGCACGCAAGAGCGCAACTTCTAAACCATCCCAATTAATCGCTTTAATACAGTCAAAAACGCTAAAAAAGGCGATATCAAGAAAATGAGGATGAAATCATAAAAAAATGGCCAGGGAGAGCCACAACAATACTTGCTATTGCATTAGCATTATTCCTTTCAGGCTGTGCATCTCCCTCTAGGCAAGCACAATCGAACGGTACGGCGTGGGGAAATGGAGACTATCGCTCAAGTTGAATTCAGACATGCCGCGCAGGAATATATCTGACAACGATTTGGCTGACTTGATCGCTTTTCTAAAAACACTGCCTTAACATTTTGAACTCAGGTTGGCTGAGAAGGCTCTAGAAGGAATAAGTATGATGACTGCAAACCAAAAGCCTCAAGGCATAGATGCTCACCCACCTGCAGAGAACCATCCATCGGCGGATCATCATTCCAAGGATGACCACGCACCCATCCATCCTGATCCTGTCCTGGATGACTCGGAAAATGGCCCATTGCATCATCCGGAATCCGAAAGCACACCTACCGCGGATCACAGTGGGCATGCAATGAATATGGAGCACGCAGGTAGTGACGAACATGGCGGTCACGGAACTGCCCATGCGGATCATACCGGCCATGAGCAGATGTTTCGACGCAAGTTCTGGGTTTCGCTAATTCTCTCTATACCGGTGATAATTTCCACGGGCTTTAACGTTGGGGGCATCGAACGCGTGGCAACCGTGTTGGTAATCGCATGCCCGCATGCCCTGGGACTGGCTATACCGCTGGTGGTCGCCATCACCACCTCGATCGGTGCTTCAAACGGCATCCTGATCCGCAACCGGCTGGCGCTGGAAAAAATGCGCCAGGTGGCTATGCTGACCGGAGAAAGCCAGGCTGTGGCAAAAGCGGTGGCCGAAGAATTGGGCATCGACACCTACTTTGCTGAGGTGCTGCCTGAACAAAAGGACGCAAAAGTAAACGAGCTGCAGAAACAGGGAAAGCGCGTGGCAATGGTCGGTGATGGCGTGAACGATGCCCCCGCGTTGACCCGCGCAGATGTAGGGATTGCCATTGGCAGCGGCACCGATGTGGCAGTCGAGTCGGCGGGGATCATCCTGGTACGCAGTAACCCATTGGATGTGGTGAAAATTATTGCACTCAGCCTGGCCAGCTACCGCAAGATGACCCAGAACCTGGTCTGGGCGGCAGGCTATAACGTTGTAGCTTTGCCTCTGGCGGCGGGTATACTGGCTCCGGTCGGTATCCTACTTTCCCCTGCGGTTGGAGCGATCCTGATGGCGATCAGTACGGTTGTCGTCGCCTTCAACGCCCAACTTCTGTGCAATAAAACTTTGTAGGTGGTCACCCATCATGGGAGAATGATCCCCCAACGTTTGCGGTGATCTCGGAACGGATGCTGATCAGGAGAATTACATGAAAATTGACAAATTTACACAAAATCACAAGAAGCTATCTTTTAAGCATGGCAATTTGCCAGCGAAGAAGTAAATTATGGATATAAGTCCTCTCGCTGGTAAACCAGCCCCTCCTGATATTCTGGTCAATTTGCCAGAGCTTGTCAGCGCTTTTTATACAGAGATACCCGATCCGGCCATACCGGCGCAGCGGGTTTCCTTTGGAACCTCAGGGCATCGTGGTTCGGCTTTCGACAAGACCTTCAACGAATGGCACGTCCTTGCCATTACTCAGGCCATTTGCCGATTTCGCAAACAGCAAGGCATCAATGGACCGCTGTTTCTGGGCTTCGACACGCACGCACTTTCCGTGCCTGCCAATGCCAGCGCCCTTGAAGTGCTCGCAGCGAACGACGTGGAAGTCATGATTGCCGAGAACGACGAATACACTCCCACACCTGCGGTTTCTCTCGCGATTCTCACGTACAACCACGGACGCAAGACCGGTCTCGCTGATGGAATTGTGATCACGCCTTCCCACAATCCACCGCATGATGGCGGTTTCAAGTATAACCCGCCAAACGGCGGTCCTGCAGAAGGCATCATCACCGGCTGGATCGAGGCTACGGCAAACAGGTTCCTGGAGAACGACTTGAAGGGTGTGAAGAGAATCACTTTACAGCAAGCCTTGAGCGCTGCAACGACGCACCGCTACGATTATCTCCATACTTACATAGGTAAATTGGCACATGTAGTCGACATGGATATCATTCGCGATGCGAAGATCAACCTGGGGGTCGACCCCCTCGGCGGTGCTGGGGTCCACTTTTGGGAGCCGATCGCCGAGCGCTACGGGTTGAACCTTACGGTCGTCAACAAAGTCGTTGATCCCACCTTTCGTTTCATGACGGTCGATTGGGACGGTCAGATTCGCATGGATCCATCTTCACCATATGCCATGGAGAGTTTAATTAAGCTGGAGGATCGTTTCGATATCGCCTTCGCCTGTGACACCGATCATGACCGTCATGGGATTGTCACTCGAAACGCAGGATTGCTTCCACCCAATCACTATCTTTCGGTGGCAATCTACTACCTTTTCCAACACAGACCAAAATGGAACAAGGCAGCCGCGGTAGGCAAAACTCTGGTTAGCAGCCAGATGATTGATCGTGTCACCACGAAGCTAGACCGTAAGCTCTATGAGGTGCCCGTGGGCTTTAAGTGGTTTGTGGATGGCCTGCTCGATGGCTCACTTGGCTTCGGCGGTGAAGAGAGCGCTGGCGCGTCTTTCGCCGGCCTGAATGGCAGTGTATGGACCACGGACAAAGATGGAATGATCCTGGCCTTACTTGCGGCAGAGATCACGGCCCGGATGGGCCGCAACCCTGGCGAGATCTATTCTGACCTGACACGCGAGTTTGGTGAGCCCGTTTATGAACGGGTTGAGGCTGCCGCTACGCCAGAACAAAAAGCGCTTCTGGAGAAGCTATCACCGGAACAGGTCAAAATCAAAGACTTGGCAGGCGAAAAAATCCAGGCTGTCCTCACCCACGCCCCGGGTAATAACGCTCCTATTGGAGGGCTGAAGGTGGTGGCGGAGAGTGGATGGTTCGCCGCCCGTCCGTCAGGGACCGAAGACATCTACAAGATCTATGCGGAGAGCTTCCATGGAATGGATCATTTACACCGCATCCTGGAGGAAGCCCAAAGCATCGTCAGCAATTCTTTGGCAGGTTCCGAGCAGTAGCAGGGGTTTCTTGCAAGCCAATATCAAAGGAGATTTTATGAGCAAAAAAAATCGTGTCAGCCACCCGATCTACAACCTTCTCCCGATGGAAGTAGAGGGATTCGATTCCCTGGCCGAGCTGGCCCTGGATTTACGCTGGTCGTGGAACCATGGCGCTGACGAAGTGTGGCAGCAGCTCGATCCTGCACTATGGGAACTTACCCACAACCCCTGGGTTGTGTTACAGACGGTTTCGCGGGACCAGATCGAAAGTATGTGCGCCGATCCTAATTTCCTTACGCGCATCGATGATCTTGTCAAGGCCAGGCGGCAAGCAGCACAGACGCCCGCCTGGTTTCAGCAGAATCATTCACAGTCTCCCCTGACCAACGTTGCTTATTTCAGTATGGAATACATGCTGAGCGAAGCTCTCCCCATTTATTCGGGTGGGCTTGGCAATGTGGCCGGTGATCAGCTCAAATCCGCCAGCGACCTGGGCGTGCCAGTGATCGGTGTAGGACTGCTCTACCAGCAGGGTTATTTTCGCCAGCTGATCGACAAGAATGGCGCGCAGCAAGCTCTTTATCCGTATAACGATCCCGGACAACTACCGGTCACCCCTCTGCGCCTTCCGAACGGGGAGTGGCTGCGATTGGAGATCGCCTTACCCGGCTACTCGGTCTGGCTGCGCGCCTGGCAGGTCCAGGTTGGCAGAATAAAACTTTACTTGCTTGACAGCAATGACGCCGCAAATTATCCTGCTCACCGTGGGATTACCAACGAACTCTACGGTGGCGGGCCGGAACTGCGCCTTAAGCAAGAACTGCTCCTCGGGATCGGCGGATGGCGGCTGCTGCGCGCTCTCGACATCCAACCGGAGGTCTGTCACCTGAATGAAGGTCATGCTGCTTTTGCTGTGCTGGAACGCGCCTTGGACTTTATTAAAGAAACAGGACAACCTTTCGATGTGGCTTTGGCAGTAACGCGAGCGGGAAACCTCTTCACCACTCACACGGCAGTCGCCGCTGGTTTTGACCGTTTCAGTCCTGATCTTATCCAGCAATACCTGGGCGGATATGCCGAGCAGAAACTCGGTATCCCCCTGCATGATTTGCTGGCCTTGGGCCGGCGGAACCCGGACGATCCGTCAGAAAGTTTCAACATGGCTTATCTGGCGATCCACGGAAGTGGGCAAGTCAACGGGGTAAGTAGCCTGCATGGAGAGGTATCCCGTCAGCTCTTTGCACCTCTCTTTCCGCGCTGGCCGCAAGACGAAGTTCCGGTTGGATATGTAACCAATGGGGTTCATGTTCCGAGTTGGGACTCAGCCCCCGCCGATGATCTTTGGATGGAGGCTTGTGGAAAAGACCGCTGGCTGGGAACAATAGAAATCTTTGGAACAGGACATTCGGCGTATCTCCGACGCCAGGCTCTGGCAATTTCGCACCGCAGCCAGCAAGTCTCTCGTCGAATATGCCCGCGATAAATTATCTCTGCAATTGACAGCCGCAGGCTTGTCCGCCGAAGCGGTTGATGAATCGAAGCACCTGTTTGATCCCACTGCACTGACGCTTGGTTTTGCCCGCCGTTTTGCAACCTATAAGAGACCCAACTTGCTGCTGCACGACCCTGAAAGGCTGCTCCGTTTATTATCCAATCCCCAACGTCCGGTGCAGCTCATTCTTGCCGGTAAAGCCCATCCGGCGGACCAGGCAGGGCAGGACTTGATTCAGAAATGGATCTATTTTATCCGGCGCCCTGAAGTGCGCCCGCATGTAATCTTCCTCAGCGACTACGACATGCTTTTGACCGAGCACCTGGTTCAGGGAGTCGATGTTTGGATCAACACGCCCCGCCGGCCCTGGGAGGCCTGTGGGACGAGTGGTATGAAAGTGCTGGTCAATGGCGGCATCAATCTTTCTGAGTTAGATGGCTGGTGGGCTGAAGCTTACGCGCCTGATGTGGGCTGGGCTTTGGGGGATGGTCAGGAACATGACGATGACCCGGCTTGGGATGCTGCCGAAGCCGCGGCGCTCTATGATCTACTCGAAAATGAGGTAATCCCCGAATTCTATACCCGCAACGAGCAGGGTATTCCTGCTGCCTGGGTTGCGCGTATGCGAGAAAGCATGGCGCGCTTAACCCCTCAGTTTTCTGCCAATCGCGCCGTTCGCGAGTACACCGAAGGACATTACATCCCGACTGCGAGAGCCTATCGCGAGCGCGCTGCGAATAAAGGCGCAGGGGGCAAGCAAGTGGTCGATTGGCAGAAAAACCTGGATCAGAATTGGACCATGCTGCGGTTCGGCGAAGTTAAGGTTGTGAATGACGAAGGGAAACTCACATCTGAAGTCGAAGTTTATTTCGGCAATCTTAATCCTAACAGCGTGCGGGTAGAACTTTACGCGGATGGGTTGAACGGAGGCGTGCCGGAACGGCTGGAGATGACACGCGATCTGAAATCGAACGAGACAGGCGGTTACCTGTATAAAATGCATGGTCCCGCGACACGCCCTGCCGCGGACTATACCGCGCGAATCATACCGCAGTACGACGGGGTTACGGTTCCATTAGAGGCTCCTCAAATCCTATGGCAGCGATAATGAAAACGCCTCAACCTGAGTTGCACGAATATATCTCGAAGATCGCCGAGCACACTGCTGTTCGGGCAGGTTTTCCTCTCCCTATGGGAACTCAGGAAACAGGCGGAGGGGTGAACTTTGCGCTCTTCAGCCGACACGCCAGTCACGTTTGGCTGGAGTTATTTGATCATCCCGAAGATGCCACGGCTGCCAGGGCTATTGAATTGGACCCCAAGCACAACCGCACGGGTGATGTGTGGCATATTTGGGTTGAAGGGATCCGTCCCGGTCAACTCTACGCCTACCGGGTAGATGGCCCGTACCAACCCGAAGAAGGACACCGTTTCAATTTCAATAAGCTGCTTCTGGACCCATATGCAACCGCAATTTCGCCATTACCGGATTGGGATTTTGGCCTTGCGCGGGGATATGACCTGTCTTCGAATGAGCAAGACCTGGTTTGTTCAAATGTCGATGATGCTGGAACTATGCCGAAATGCGTGTTCACACATGAGCACTTCCACTGGTTTAGCGACCAGCCGCTCAGACATCCCTGGTCGAAAACGATCATTTATGAAACACACGTACGTGGCTTTACAATCCATCCCAACTCCGGTGTGGCGCATCCCGGCACATACCGCGGCCTGATAGAAAAGATCCCCTATTTCAAAGAATTGGGGGTAACGGCTGTGGAACTCATGCCCGTGCAGGAATTCAACGAATACCAGGTGAAAGGGATTAATCCGCAAACAGGCCAGGCACTTGGGAATTATTGGGGTTACGATCCCGTCGCTTTCTTTGCTCCTAAAGCGTCGTATAGCAGTTCCGGAGGACTGGGTCAGCAGAAGCTGGAGTTCAAGGAAATGGTACGGGCGGTCCATCAGGCTGGAATCGAGGTAATCCTGGATGTAGTCTTCAATCACACTGCGGAGGGAACCGAATTAGGCCCAACTTTGTGTTTCCGTGGGATTGAAAACACAATTTTCTATATGCTGGCCTCTGACAAACGTCACTACATGAATTTCACAGGTACTGGTAATACCATCAATGCCAATCATCCCGTGGTGCGGGATTACATCTTGACTGCGCTGCGCTACTGGGTGGTGGAGATGCATGTCGATGGATTTCGTTTTGACCTGGCCGCGGTGCTTGGACGTGGCAGTTCCGGCAAGCTCCTGGCCAATGCCCCTCTTCTCGAACGGATCGCTGAAGATCCAATCTTGAGAGACGTAAAAATCATTGCTGAGGCGTGGGATGCCGCTGGAGCGTACGAGGTGGGTAGTTTTTCTGAGAAGCGTTGGGCTGAGTGGAACGGCCGGTACCGGGATGACGTCAGGCGGTTCTGGCGCGGCGATGATGGGATGCTCGGTTTATTTGCCAGCCGCATCTGCGGTAGCGCAGACATCTATACCACCTCAGGCAAAGGCCCTGAGGGCAGCATCAACTTCGTCACCTGCCACGACGGTTTCACCTTGAACGACCTGGTAAGCTATCGCGACAAGCACAATGAGGCTAACGGAGAGAACAACCATGATGGGACCGACTTCAACTTTAGCACGAACTATGGTATTGAAGGCGAGTCAGCAGATCCCACTCTCGAGACCTTACGGAAAAGACAGATCAAGAACTTCCTCTTGACATTGTTGATTTCCCGCGGTATACCGATGATACTCGGTGGGGATGAATTTCGTCGTACCCAAGGTGGCAATAACAATGCCTACTGCCAGGACAACGCAACGAGCTGGTATGACTGGAGCCTCCTGGAACAGAACAAGGAAATTCACCGCTTCACCTGTGGCATGATCGCTTTTCGGCGTTCCCATCCGATTCTGAGTAAGGAGCAGTTCTACACGGACGCTGAGATTAGTTGGTTTGGCCCACAAGGAGGATTACCCAATTGGACCGACCCGAAAGAAAAACATTTTGCCTGTTTGATCCATGAGGGTGAGCAGCACGCGCTTTATCTGATGTTTAATGCTGGCGCCGTTGCGGTCGAGTTCAGTTTGCCCCCTGAATTGCCGGGTTCACGGTGGCATCTGGCGGTTGACACCTCTCGTGAAGCGCCACAAGATCTTTTTACACCGGATGAAGATCCGGTTTGGGAAGATCCACATACTTACCACTTAACCCCTCAATCTAGCGCCATACTTATGGCTCGAGGAATAGACTGACTCAGATGGCTGCCCGCATTAACGGAGGTCAAATAAAAAAAGTATACCCGATCAAGCCGTTGTTTCTGGATATTGGCGGCGTCCTGCTCACCGACGGGTGGGCGCACGACGAACTAGCGGCAAGCCGGGTCGAGAACGCAAAACAACTTCTGACTGCGTTGGAAACCTTCTCCAACGCAGGCGGCCTGATTCCTGAACAAGCCTGGGACACCCAGGACATACCGGAACGCGGACTTCATTTTGGTCAGCCTTCCGGTTCGGGCATGCCGCTGGTGTGGGCGCATGCCGAATATCTCAAGCTACAACACTCTCTGCGCGAAGGGAGGCTCTTCGACCTGCCGCTGCAAACCGTCCAACGCTATCTGATCGAGAAAATTATGTCCCCGCACATAGTGTGGCGATATAACCACAAGATTCGCTCGCTGCCTGCAGGTAAAATCCTGCGCATCGAGTTAATGCCTCCAGCTGTCATTCATTGGACAGCCAACGATTGGAAAACTAGCCAGGACCTAAAGCTACACGATGCGGGGCTGGGGATTCAAATTGCTGATCTCTCGACTAATTCGCTTCCCGAAGGAAAGCAGATCAAATTCACATTCTACTGGCCAGACGCTGATCATTGGGAAGGCAAGGACTTTAAATGTTCTCGTCGGCTCTTTCCATCGGGAAGAACCTGTTTCTGCTGAAAGGAGTGAGATGGATGAAAAACAACACTAAGGCGGATGGAAAACGATTTGTCTATCTTGCTACTGTCATCTCGGCGTTGGGTGGTATGCTTTTCGGTTATGACATCGGTGTTATCTCGGGGGCGATCCTTTTCATCCAGAAAGATTTCTCTCTTACTCCAGGCCTGGAGGAAATGGTTGTCAGTTCGGTCTTACTAGGATCGCTGATTGGCGCGGTTGTCGGAGGAAGCCTGGCAGACCGCCTTGGACGCCGGAAATTATTGATTATCGCTGCGCTTGTATTTGTTTTGGGCGCTATGGGGGCGGCTTTGTCGCCGGGTATGGTATGGCTGGTTGCTGCCCGGGTTGTTGCCGGTTTTGCCATCGGCATCGCTTCGTTTGTCGCACCTCTTTACATTTCTGAAATTGCACCGGTTGAGATTCGTGGAAAGCTCGTTTCGATTAATCAAATTGCCCTCACCAGTGGTATCGTCATCTCCTATGGCATCGATTACGTATTTGCAGGATCCCAGGCGTGGCGCTGGATGTTTGCGCTGGCGGTGATCCCGGCGGTTGCATTTGGTGTCGGATTGATGTTTATTCCCGACAGCCCGCGATGGCTTATCGGTCGCGGACACTTGGATCAAGCCCGAGCCATACTGAAACGAATTCGTGGCCCGAAACGGGTGGAGAGCGAGTTCAGCGAGATTCGGCACAGCGTAGCGCAGCAGAAGGGACACTGGTCTGAACTTCTCAGTCCGGCCCTGCGACCGGCAATGATCGTAGGTGTTGGACTGGCCATCGCGCAGCAAATTACCGGCATCAACACGGTCATCTATTATGCCCCGACAATTTTCAGCTTCGCCGGCTTATCTTCCGCATCGGTGGCGATCCTGGCCAGCGTTGGAGTCGGAGTTGTCAATGTCATCTTGACAATAGTGGCTATGCAGCTGATCGACCGGGTTGGGCGGCGACCACTTTTATTAGTCAGCCTGGCGGGAATGGCGCTGAGTTTGCTCGTGTTGGGGCTAGCGTTTTCGTTTCCTCAATTGTCTGGTAGCCTGGGATGGATTGCGGTGCTCAGCCTCATGTTATACGTCGGTTCATTTGCTGTGGGACTCGGCCCAGTTTTCTGGCTGATTCTCTCGGAGATCTACCCGTTGAGTATCCGAGGTCGTGCCATGAGCGTTGGGACAGCTGCCAATTGGAGCTTTAACTTGATCGTAGCGTTGTCGTTTTTGACCCTCACCCAAATCATGGGTAAATCCGCAACATTCTGGTTGTATGGGATCATCAGCATCGGGGCATGGTTCTTTGCATTTTTCCTGGTGCCGGAAACTAAGGGGCGAAGCCTCGAAGAGATTGAAGCCCACTGGCGAGCAGGTAAGCACCCACGAGAATTATGAAAGCATGGCAAAGCGGAAAGTATGCGTAATTTTCTAAAGGTTATAAAATGACGGAGAAGTCATCCATGAAAACAGCTAACCCATTTATCCTGACCATCAATGGCGGTTCGTCGAGCATCAAGTTCGCGCTGTTCGAAGCCGGCGCCTCGCTCCGGCGTATTTTGGCTGGCAGCATCGATCGGATTGGACTGCCGGATGCGACGTTTATGGCAAAAGGCATGAACAAGACTGACAACTTCACCCGGTCAGTGACTGCCCCCAACCACACGGTGGCAGTTGAGTTGCTGATGGATTGGATTGAGGAACGCATCCAGCGGGGGGAGTTGACCGCGGTGGGGCATCGCGTGGTACATGGGGGACCGAAGTACAGCGAACCGCAGAAAATCACCAAGGAAATGGTCGAAGAATTACACCAGCTTCAGCCGTTCGATCCCGAACATCTACCGGAAGAGATCCTGTTGACCGAAGCCTTTCAAAGACGATTTCCTGACCTGCCCCAGGTAGCGTGTTTTGATACGGCTTTTCACCACGATATGCCGCGGGTGGCACAGTTGTTACCGATCCCGCGGCGCTACGAAGCTGACGGTGTACGGCGGTATGGATTTCATGGATTATCTTATGCATTTCTGCTGGAGGAACTGGCGCGCCTGGATGGGCCGCAAGCGGCGAATGGTCGCGTCATTCTAGCTCACCTGGGCAATGGGGCCAGCCTGGCGGCAGTCTACGGGGGCAAATCTATGGATACCAGCATGGGTCTCACGCCGACCGGGGGAATTCCTATGAGCACCCGCTCCGGCGATCTGGATCCCGGCTTGGTTTGGTACCTGGAACGGATCGAGGGCGTCACCGCGAAAAAATTCAATGAAATGGTCAATTTCCAATCAGGGTTACTGGGTATCTCAGAAACCAGTTCTGACATGCACGACTTGCTCACGCGCGAGCCAGATGATGTGCGGGCAGCTGAAGCGGTTGCGCTGTTCTGCTATCAGGTTAAGAAATGGATCGGCGCTTTCTCGGCGGCGTTGGGGGGGGTGGATACGCTGGTGTTTGCCGGTGGCATCGGGGAGAACGTGCCCATCATCCGGGCTCGGATTTGTGATGGGTTGGAATTTCTTGGGATCAAACTAGAAGAAAAACAAAATGTGGCCAGTTCCGCTGTGATTTCCACCGAGTCCAGCCGGGTCACCGTCCACGTCATGCACACGGATGAGGAATGGATGATCGCAAAGATGGTCTGCAGCGTACTCGACCTTGGCGCGGCATACCAATAAATAAAAAGTTCATAGAAAGAAGGGATTACTATGTTAGACAAAGTCAAAACATTACAAGGTTATAAATTGCACAGCCTCGATGGGGAAATAGGCAAAGTCAAAGAGTTCTTCTTCGATGACCACCACTGGACGATTCGCTATTTGGTCGCCGACACAGGAGATTGGCTAACGGGTAAGCAGGTGTTGATTTCCCCTTATGCCCTTGTCGCCGTGAATAAAGATGAGCAACATATCAAAGTCAATTTAAACAAAAAACAGATCGAGGACAGCCCATCATTAAACGCTGATATGCCCGTCTCGCGACAATATGAGGAAGCCTACTATGGGTATTATGGATGGCCGGTCTATTGGAACGGCCTATATGTGTGGGGACCTTATCCCAACATTTTGCGCGACAAGAAAAAATGGAAACCAACCAACCAGGGGGGGAAAAAGTGGGATTCACATTTACGCAGCACTCACGATGTAAATGGCCATCACATCCAGGCTTCAGATGGTGAGGTTGGCCATGTCGAGGATTTTATAGTCGATGATGAGACCTGGACGATTCGTTACCTGATCGTCGAGACTCATAATTGGTGGCCGGGAAAAAAGGTCCTGGTTTCGCCAAAATGGATTGAAAGCATCAGTTGGCCTGAGTCGAAAGTCTTCGTCAATCTTAGCCGCGATACCATCAAGCAATCTCCAGAATACTCGGAGGAGTCTCTATTAACCCGGGATTATGAGACCAAGCTGCATCGACATTACAATCGCCAGGCATACTGGGTCGATGAACCGGCTGACGGGAAACACTCCCGTTAAATCAAACCTATAAAGGAATGCTCGTATGCTTGACTTCCTCGAAGAGAATACGCCTTAGGTTAGTAACCATTCCCACCGACGAGGAATGGTTGATCGTAAAGACGGCCTGCCCATTTTGGGATCCCGCCTTCCCTGGGTGCTGGCGTTTTCGTTTGCTCACGCCATATAACAACCCGCTTTAGAGATTTGGAAAGGTGAACCTGCCTACGTTTGGGTCGAACAGCAGGCTCTGGTTCATCGAGCCAGGTGCAACCGGGCTGCGCACCGAGGAGAATACAGTGCTGCGATGGAAAGTATATGAGCAGGATTATACGTATTACGCAACTCTCTTTTGTGTCATACCAAAGAAAGGAGAATATCTATTATGGAACCCAAAACCGACCAACCCAAGGTTCCTGAATTGAAGCCTGATGCAGAGGAAGATCTAAAATCCCTGCCCCTGGCAGAAGTGGAAAAAAAATTAGGGTCGTCTCCGGATGGTCTCAGTCAGGCCGAGGCGCAGAAACGGTTGACCCAATATGGGCCTAACGAGATTGAAGAAAAGAAAACCAATTCACTCCTGAAATTCCTCTCCTATTTTTGGGGTCCAATTCCGTGGATGATCGAAGCAGCTGTGATCCTTTCAGCGGTGGCCCAGCATTGGCCGGACTTTGGCATTATCCTCCTACTGCTCCTGGCCAACGCCGTAGTCGGGTTCTGGGAGGAACACCAGGCAGGCAACGCCATTGAAGCCCTTAAGGCTAAACTGGCGGTCAAAGCCAGAGTGAAACGGGACGGGAAGTGGATCAACCCGGCTGCGCGTGAATTGGTCCCTGGAGATGTCATCCGCGTGCGTCTGGGCGACATTGTGCCGGCAGACGCACGCTTATTGGAGGGCGACTCGGTGGAGGTGGACCAGTCGGCATTGACCGGCGAATCGCTGCCTGCCACGCGCAAACCTGGCGAGGCGGTGTTTTCGGGTTCAATCATCCGCCAGGGCGAAATCGATGCCATGGTGTACGCCACCGGTTCAAACACCTACTTCGGTAAAACCGCCCAACTGGTGCAGGAAGCACACACTGTCAGTCATTTTCAGCGAGCTGTGCTGAAGATAGGCGATTACCTGATCATCCTCGCGGTGGCTCTGGTGGTAATCATAATTACCGTTTCTCTCTTCCGCGGTGACCCCCTTCTCACCACGTTGCAGTTTGCCCTGGTGCTGACCGTGGCTGCAATTCCCGTGGCAATGCCCACGGTGCTTTCCGTGACCATGGCGGTCGGTGCCCGCCTGCTGGCTAAGAAAGAGGTAATTGTGACTCGCCTGGCAGCCATCGAGGAATTGGCAGGGGTGGATATTCTATGCTCCGACAAAACAGGCACATTGACCCAGAACGAGCTAACACTGGGTGATCCATTCAGCGTGAATAATATCCCTGCCGATCAGGTCATCCTTTGGGCCGCATTGGCTTCGCGGGCGGAAGACAAGGACACCATCGACCTGGCCGTGATCGGTGGTCTGAAGAACGATCAGGAATTGAAAGGCTACGAGGTGGTCCATTTCCAGCCGTTCGACCCGGTGCATAAACGCACCGAAGCCACCATCAAGGGTTCCGATGGAAAGGAATTCAAGGTGACCAAAGGCGCACCTCAGGTGATCCTGAAGCTATCTGCTAATGTTGGTCAAGTTAAGGCCGATATAGAGAAGGCAGTCAACGAATTTGCGGTCCGTGGGTTCCGCTCACTGGGCGTGGCCCGTGCAGATCAGGATGGCGAGTGGCAGTTTGCTGGCGTATTACCCCTCTTCGATCCTCCTCGCCCAGAAGCCAAAGCGACCATCGCCGACGCCCGTAAAATGGGGGTAAACGTCAAGATGGTGACAGGCGATGCATTGGCCATCGCCCACGAAACCGCGGTAAAACTGGGGCTGGGCACCAATATCTTAGATGCCAGCGGCTTTGGCGACACAAAGGTTCACGAGACGTCGCAGCTGGCGGAGTCCATCGAGAAAGCGGACGGCTTCGCCCAGGTGTTCCCCGAACATAAATACCACATTGTGGATGTATTGCAGCAGTGCGGCCACATCGTCGGTATGACTGGCGATGGAGTGAACGACGCCCCTGCGCTTAAAAAAGCCGACTGCGGCATCGCTGTTTCCGATGCGACAGATGCGGCGCGGGCGGCAGCATCCATTGTGCTACTGACGTCTGGCCTATCGGTGATCATCGATGCCATTAAGGAGAGCCGGAAAATCTTCCAACGCATGAATAGCTATGCCATTTACCGCATTGCTGAAACGCTGCGTGTATTGTTGTTCATGACACTGTCGATCCTGGTGTTTAACTTCTATCCGGTGACTGCAGTTATGATCGTGATGCTGGCATTGCTCAACGACGGCGCTATTCTATCCATCGCCTATGACAAGGTTCATTACAAGGATAAACCCGAGGCCTGGAACATGCGCCTGGTACTGGGTATCGCTTCGGTCCTGGGCTTCGTCGGCCCCGTGGCCGCCTTTGGCTTGTTTTATCTCGGCGATCGTGTTTTCCACCTCGGCCATCCGCAACTCCAGACATTGATGTATCTAATGCTATCTGTAGCTGGTCATCTGACGATTTTCCTGACACGCACCCGCGGCCCGTTCTGGTCTATCCGCCCCGCACGGATTTTGTGGGTGGCCGTACTCGGCACTCAAACCGTAGCGACTTTGATTGCCGTTTATGGTGTGTTTATGACGCCCCTCGGCTGGGAATTGGCGTTATTTGTTTGGGGTTATGCTCTGATTTGGGCTTTCGCAACTGATCGCATTAAACTCTTCGCTTATCAGATTTTTGATCCCACGAAAGCCCCATTATTGGTTAAAAAGCAGCTCGATCTTACACCGCAAATTGCCACACGGGCTTATGAACTCTACGAGCAAGGAGGCAAGCGCGAAGGTCACGCGAACTCAAGATTGGATTCAGGCAGAGAAGGAAGTTCGTAAAGATGGCTCTCATGAATAGATATGTATCACTAGTTTAGTTAGTGACAGAGAAGGATTGAAGATGAAGAATAACTAAAGGGATTCTCATAATATCGTTCCATCGTGGATCTGAAAAATCTTTCCTTTTGGAATGGAACTTGGGGAAAAAATCCTCCACCTATCGAAAAAAGTATAACGGAAATGTTTTCTCGGCGGTATTGACGAACCGAACTGGACAAGAACTGGAAATTCAGCTTTGCAGGTATCAAAGAGCGAAATTTTTCGGGAACAGAATCGCAATGCGTACCTGGCGTGCTGGAACCCAACCAAGCTAAAAGAATTACACTGGTATGTCTTCCCCGCCTATGATAAGGAATTTTCTCGGTTGAAAGATACCATCCCTTTCATCTTCAGACTATCTGATCAGACTTTGGTCGACTTTTCGATGTAGTTTTGGTTTTTTTAGATATTTTATAGGTCTTATTAGGGACTTAAATAGCTCCTTTGGAATAAGATTACAGAGTAATCTTGTTCGATATAAGGGAAAAACCTAACCGAACTTAACCTAATATAAATTAATGCTGGATTAGTGAAAGCAAACATGAAGAATAAAACAAGTCCTGTGAACCTCGGTTCGGTGGTCTCGGTGCGCGGCAGTGTCGTAGATGTTCAGTTCGATGCAAATTTGCCAGCCATCTATTCTCTACTGTACGCGCAGGAAGGGGAAATTGCCATCGAGGTTTTAGCTCAACTTGACACACATCGTGTACGTGGAATCGCATTGACGCCTACGCAAGGCCTCGCTCGTGGCATGATGGTAAAAGACACGGGCGGGCCGTTGATGGCGCCGGTCGGTAAGGGAATTCTCTCTCGAATGTTCAATGTTTTCGGGGAACCGATCGATCGCCAGGCGACGCCAACAGATGTCCAATGGCGCACAGTCCATCGTGATCCGCCAGGGTTAGCACGGCGTATCACCAAATCCGAGATCTTCGAGACGGGGATCAAGGTCATCGATGTGCTGGTGCCGCTGGAACGTGGCGGAAAAGCGGGTTTGTTTGGTGGAGCTGGGGTAGGTAAGACCGTTTTACTCACTGAAATGATTCACAACATGATCGGGCACCAGGAGGGCGTGAGCATTTTTTGCGGGATAGGCGAACGGTGTCGAGAAGGAGAGGAACTTTACCGTGACATGAAAGAAGCAGGCGTATTACCAAACATGGTAATGATATTCGGGCAAATGGACGAGCCGCCGGGTAGCCGGTTCCGGGTGGGCCATGTTGCACTGACAATGGCCGAATATTTCCAGGACGACGAACATCGCGACGTGTTGCTTTTGATCGATAATATTTTTCGCTTTATCCAGGCTGGCATGGAGATATCCGGCATGATGGGGCAGATGCCATCGCGTTTGGGCTATCAGCCGACCATGGGCACGGAGTTGTCGCAATTGGAGGAACGCATCGCCAACACCGACGCCGCAGCCATCACATCCATTCAGGCGGTATATGTGCCGGCAGACGATTTGACCGACCCGGCGGCAGTGCACACGTTTTCACATCTCTCAGCGTCCATCGTGCTTTCGCGCAAGCGGGCGAGTGAAGGACTTTACCCGGCTGTCGATCTGCTGCAATCCAGCTCCAAAATGGCCACACCTGGCATCGTCGGTGAACGACACTATTTTCTGGCACAGGAAATCAGGCGGACACTCGCACAGTATGAAGATCTCAAGGACGTCATCGCCATGCTCGGTTTGGAGCAACTGGCGCCAGACGACCGCAAGGTGGTCGCCCGAGCCCGGCGGTTGGAACGATTCCTCACACAGCCGTTTTTCACCACCGAGCAGTTTAGCGGCATCAAGGGAAAACTGGTCAGCCTCAAAGACTCGCTCGATGGCTGCGAACAAATCCTGCGCGATGAATTCAAAGACTACCCCGAGAGTACTCTCTATATGATAGGGGCGATTGACGAGGCAAAGAAAAAAGCCCTGCCCGACAACGAACCAGACAAAGGTCAACCAGGAGTCAAATCTGCAATGAAGGCTGATTCGAAGTCAGCAGCCAATTCCAAATTCAAGGATAGGTCGGAACCACAGACCAAGCCCGAGTTGAAGCCTAATCCGGAGGTTGAATATGCAGACAAACCTCATGAATCTTAAGGTTCTCCTGCCGTTTCAAATCTTCGCTGAGAAAACCGGCGTTTCACGGATCGTGGCGGAAACCCGCGAGGGCTCATTTGGACTCCTGCCACATCGACTAGACTGTGTTGCCGCCCTCACCCCTGGAATACTGATTTATGAAAATGAAGCGGAGGGCGAGGTTTACATGGCCGTTGATGAAGGGGTGCTGGTCAAGACAGGCTTTGACGTGTTCGTCTCCGTACGCAACGCAATTGGTGGAACAGACCTCGGCCAATTGCATGAGGCAGTGGAGCGGGAGTTTCTGAACCTGAATGAACAAGAACAAAATGTCCGGTCAGTAATGGCAAAAATGGAGAGCGGGTTCATCCGCAGTTTAGCGGAGTTTCGCCATGAATGATAAATCTGAAACCAATAGTTCGAAAGATCAGACTTCGTTCAGCCAGGAGGTCGGTGTTAAGGCGGCACGCAAACTCAAGGCGCGCCGTAACTCCACGCCGGGCGTCTGGTTTGGGTTGGGTATGGTAGGTCTTATCGGCTGGTCGGTGGTGGTTCCGACACTGCTCGGCACGGCACTCGGTATCTGGATAGACAACAGCCATCCAGGAAGCCACTCCTGGACGCTTATGCTGCTGGTCATCGGTCTGGTCATCGGCTGCTTGAATGCCTGGCATTGGGTGGCTAAGGAGGAAAAAGAAATGAGCGAGGATCAGGAGGACGACCATGAATGAAATTTTAAATATAGCGCTGTCGTCGGTGATGGGCGTTTTTATCGGTGCAATTTATTTCGGCGGCCTTTGGTGGACGGTTCGGAAGGGTAGTTCGTCCGAACAACCGGCGCTTTGGTTCTTAGGAAGCCTGTTGCTGCGAACGAGTATTGCCCTGGCTGGTTTCTACTTAATTGCACGCGGTCATTGGGAGAATCTGCTGGTGTGCCTCTTTGGATTTGTCATTGCGCGCCTAATCGTGACGCGACTTACCCGCGGAGTGGAAAAGCCAACGAGCTTGGTACAGGAGGCCAGCCATGCACCTTACTCCCGATGAGATGATCTTTTGGCAATCGGGGGTTCTTAAACTCAACGCTACCATTGTGTTCACGTGGGGACTAATGCTCGTTCTGGTCGTCGGTTCAAGACTCATCACGCGTAAACTTTCCACGGGGTTGAACCGTTCTCGCTGGCAGAACCTTTTGGAAATCGCCGTCACTGGCATCGATCAACAAATTGAAGAGGTCGGCCTGAGTCGGCCACAGAAGTATCTTGGCTTTCTAGGCACACTCTTTCTATTTATCGCAGCAGCTAGCCTCTTCACCATTATTCCCGGCTACGAACCGCCGACAGGCTCGCTCTCAACTACAGCTGCCCTTGCGCTGTGCGTATTTGTGGCCGTACCATTTTTCGGCATCGAGGAGCAAGGGTTGGGCGACTACCTAAAGTCCTATCTGAAGCCGACTCCGATCATGCTGCCGTTTAACATCATCAGCGAGCTTTCGCGCACGCTGGCTCTGGCCGTCCGTCTGTTTGGCAACATGATGAGCGGGGCGATGATTATCGCAATCCTACTCACAATTACACCATTACTTTTTCCGATAATTATGACTGCCCTCGGCCTGCTTACCGGCATGGTACAGGCCTACATCTTCACGATCTTGGCTGGGGTTTACATCGCGGCTGCTACGCAAGTCCGTAAACCCAAACCTGAATCTGAGGTAAAAATTGAAGCGTGAAATACGACACCAAAAGGAGAACTTATGGATAGCATGACGATTATCGCGGTGGCATCCATTGTCATCGCCGGCATTACCATCGGTTTTGGCTGCTTGGGACCCGCCCTGGCGGAAGGGAAAGCGGTCGCCACGGCGCTGAGTTCACTGGCCCAGCAGCCCGATGCCTCTGCTACCATCACCCGAACCTTGTTCGTTGGCCTGGCGATGATCGAGTCCTTGGCTATCTACTGCTTTGTGGTCTCGATGATTCTCATATTCGCCAACCCGTTCTGGAACCATGTAATAGCAGGAAAGTAAACCTATGTTAATCGATTGGTTCACGGTAGGGGCTCAGGCGGTTAACTTTCTCGTCCTCGTGTGGTTGATGCAGCACTTCCTTTACAAACCTATCCTTCACGCTATTGATGAGCGGGAGAAGCGGATCGCTACAGAACTCTCGAACGCAGACAAAAAAAAGGCCGAAGCCCAAAAAGAGAGGGACGATTTCAAGCACAAAAACGAGAAATTCGACCAGCAACGCTCCATGCTTTTAAGCAAGGTGACAGATGAAGTGAAGGCCGAACGCGAGCGGCTCCTCGACGAAGCGCGGAAGGCAGCTGCGGATTTGAGTTTAAAACGACAGGAAACGTTAAGAAACGAAGAACATAACTTACATCAAAACCTCAGCCTCTGGGCACAAAAAGAAGTGTTTGCCATCGCACGAAAGACGCTGACGGATCTCGCCACAACGAGTTTGGAAGAACGTATGGGTGAAGTATTCACTCGTCGCTTGTTGGAAATGGATGGCCAGGCAAAAGCTGGCCTCGCTAAAGCTCTCATGACAGCGTCTGCCCCTGCGATTGTGCGCAGCGCGTTTGACCTACCTGCCAATCAACGTGCAGCGATACAAAATGCACTCAACAAAGCCTTCTCGGCTAAAATCCCAGTCCGGTTCGTGACTGCACCAGACCTGATCAGCGGTATTGAACTCACCACAAACGGACAAAAGGTGGCCTGGAGCATCGCGGATTATATGGCGTCGCTGGAAAAAGGCGTCGACGAACTTCTGAAAGAGAAGGATATATCTGAAGCCAAATCTACGTCTGACACTAAAACCAAGCCTAATCCTAGAGCCGAAGCCATGCCCAAGCATGAAGCCAAAACCGAGCCTAAACCTGAAGAACCTGAGCCCGAAACAATCAGCCAATGAACAATAAGTCTGGGAGCCTCAAGAACGTTTTCGACAGCGCGTTTGCTGAAATAAGCCAGGTGCGGGAAGCATTCACCCCGCGCCTGACACCGAGGGAGGTAGGCACGATCACCAGTGTCACTACGGGCATCGCCAAAGTGTCAGGCCTTCCCGGCGTGGGCTTTGATGAATTGGTGGTTTTTCCTGGAGATGTGTTAGGAATCGCCTTCAACCTGGACGCTGACGAAATTGGCGTTGTTCTGCTTGGTGAATACTGGCATCTTAACGCTGGAGAAGAAGTGCAGCGTACAGGTCGGGTCATGGACGTGGCCGTGGGTGATGGATTGCTTGGGAGGGTCATTGACCCCCTCGGTCGACCACTCGATGGTAACGGGCCAGTGGCTTCAAGCAAGCGCCTGCCTATCGAACGCCCCGCTGCAGCTATCATGGATCGCCTGCCCGTCACGGTGCCTCTCCAAACCGGACTCAAAGTCATCGATGCGCTCATCCCCGTTGGGCGTGGTCAACGCGAGTTGATTCTCGGCGATCGTCAGACAGGCAAGACCGCCATTGCGATCGACACTATCCTAAATCAGCGCAATCACAATGTTTTGTGCGTTTATTGTGCCATCGGTCAACGTGCATCCGCCGTGGCGAAGGTTGTAGCAACCTTGCGAGACAAGGGTGCAATGGATTACACCGTCGTCGTCGTTACCGAGGGCAACGACCCACCAGGTCTCGCTTACATCGCTCCTTACGCTGCGACCAGTATCGCAGAGTTTTTTATGGAGGCAGGCCGAGATGTTCTGATCGTTTACGATGACCTCACGCATCACGCGCGTGCCTATCGCACACTCTCTCTCGAGCTACGCCGTCCGCCCGGTCGCGAAGCGTTTCCAGGCGATATCTTTTATATTCACTCGCGGCTGCTCGAACGTGCGACGCACTTGCGCAAGGATCACGGCGGCGGTTCCCTAACTGCCCTGCCTATCATCGAAACCGAAGCGCAAGACATTTCTGCCTATATTCCGACCAACTTGATTTCTATCACGGATGGGCAGATCTATCTCTCTCCATCGCTATTCGAACTGGGCGTGCTGCCTGCGGTCGATGTTGGAAAATCCGTTTCGCGCGTTGGTGGAAAAGCTCAGCGCGCGGCCTACCGCGCGGCGGCGGGTGACCTCAAACTCGCCTACGCACAGTTTGAGGAGCTCGAAACATTTTCGCGGTTCGGAGCACGCCTGGATGAAGACACCCGCAAGATCATCGAGCACGGAAGGCGAATTCGAGCCTGCCTCAAACAATCAGAATTCGCCCCGGTATCCGTGCCCGCGCAAATCGCTGTGCTGCTGGCATTGACCTCAGAACTCTTCGACCACCTGCCAATTGACAAGATGACGGAAGCTGAGTACGCCTTACGTGAGGCGGCGGTGAATATCCCAGCGCAGGTGCGCGAGCGATTGGATACGGCCGAAGAATTAAGCGACGAGGATCGAGAAACGATTATCCAAATCGCCCGCAATTCGCTTGCTCGCTTCCAACCCAAGCCTGAATCCGCGGAGAAGTCTTGAGCGACACCACGGCAACCCTACGACGAAAGATCAAAGATGCCGGGGATCTCCAATCCGTCGTGCGCACGATGAAAGCCGTAGCCGCGTCGAGCATTGGGCAATATGAGAAATCGGTTCTGTCCTTGGCCGATTACTACCGTACGGTGGAACTGGGTTTAAGTATTTGCTTCCGGGAAAGCGGGCCGGCACTATTAATTGCAGACCGGGAAGGATTAAAAGTTGCCGGAACAATTGCCGCGGTTGTGTTCGGTTCAGATCAGGGACTGGTGGGGCAATTTAATGATGTAGTGACCGATTTTACTGTCAAAACACTCGCGGCCCTGCCGGGTAAACCCGAGGTCTGGGCTGTCGGGGAGCGTGTTCATGCACGCCTGGTTGACGCGGGTCTGCCTTTAGCTGGGGTTTTCACTGTGCCAAACTCTGTCAAGGCTATCACCCCACTCGTCGGACAGATTCTAATGGAGAGCGAGACGCGCCACAACCAGCGTGAAGTCACTGAACTCCACCTCTTTTACAACCGTCCCATGTCGGGGGCGGTATATACGCCCGTCAGTCAACGACTGCTACCGCTGGATGAAAACTGGCGCCGCATGCTGGCCGATCTTCCGTGGCCAACAGGAAGCCTGCCTGAGGTTATGGGGGGCAGTGTTGGAACTTTGCAGGCCCTTATCCGTGAATATCTTTTCGTCTCACTGTATCGGGCGTGTGCCGAATCCCTCTCGAGCGAGAATGCGAGCCGTCTCGCGGCGATGCAACGGGCGGATAAAAACATTGACGAATCGCTGGAGAACCTCAATAGGACATTCCATCGGATGCGCCAGAGTGGCATCGATGAGGAACTATTCGACGTCATCTCTGGCTTTGAAGCACTGAGCGGAGCGGAAAATTGATGTGCATATAGCAAGGCGAAAGCCATGTGATTAACGCGGCTGGCCCGGCTAAAAAGTTGAAGATGAAAATCAAATCAAAAAAATTTCAGTGTGCGGTCAGGAGAAAAGGTTCAACTTAGAAAATAGCCGACGAAGATGAAACCCTTCTTCAAGTCAAAGAAGCGTTATCACAAACGTCGAAGAGAACACGTTAAGCTGTTAAGCTCGCTCCAACTCCTTTACTACGCGTCGAACCACTATGCATAGCTGTTGATTATTCAGGCAATGGACGCCGCTGGCGCGGATAGCGCCATCCGGCACATCATGTCTGGTATCAATCCGCAAGGCTGCCAGGTTTTCAGTTTTAAACAGCCGATTGCCAAGGCATTAGACCATGATTTTTTTAGCGTACGACCCGCCATCTGCCTGAACGCGGACATATCGGCATTTTTCCGTTCCTATTATGTGGAAGTGCCCATCGTTCGTGTGCATCCGAAGATTCTCCGCATACATGGGCTTCCGGATGAGTTGCTCGACGAGGGGACTATTTGGCAGGAGCGATATCGTTCCATCTTGGATCTGAAGAACCATCTCTATCGAAACGGAACTCGAGTCATCAAATTCTACCTACGCCTATTGGTTTTTTTAGATATTTAATAGGTTGTATGCAGGACATCGATAGCTCTTTTTGTTTAGAATGATTTGTACCTAAAGACCATCTAAATGAAAGGATGGATAAATATTGAAGTCCGGAAGATAAATTATGGAGATTAAAAAAAATGGAAATTTCTTTGAACGCTCAAGTTGAGTGTATCGATGGGATCTTTGGAAGGTCCGAATATGTGCTGATAAACCCGGTTATCGACCAGGTGACCCATTTCGTGGTGAAAGAGAATTCTTCTCCCAACACTGAATACATTGTACCGGTTGATTTTGTGACCGAAACAAAATCTGATACCATCCGGCTGAACTGCAGCAAGGCAGAGCTGCAGAAGATGAATCCGTTTATCAAAACGACATATGTAGAAGAGAAAATGCCAGACAGGATTCTTGGGTATGAAGGTGGAATGTACGCGCAGGGGCAGTTCTATTATTTACCTTATGTTTCACCTAAAAGGACAGAGCAGATACCTGTTGAGCATCTGCAGATCCCTGCCGGAGAACTGGCTGTGACCCGTGGGACACGGGTGGAGGCGACGGACGGCTTTGTTGGTAAAGTCGATGAATTCGTTGTCAACCCGGAAAACGATCACATCACTCACCTGGTAATGCGAGAAGGCCATTTATGGGGAAAAAAAGATGTGATCATCCCTCTATCGGAGATGGGTGATACACACGACGATACTGTGTTCCTGAAGCTCGATAAGCAGCAGGTCGAATCTCTACCAACCTTTCCATTGAAGAGGCATTGGGCTTGATCGTTGAGGTTGGTTGGGCGACCTCGTTCAACGGATGAAAAGTCAACTCGGATTTGACCAAATTTCTTGCGAGGCTTCCCAGGCGCTTTCCATCGATAGATGAATGCCATCCGGAATGGATGATTGATAGAAGGAGTACAGTACAACCATGAATAATGACCAATCCTTGAAATTTACCTGTAAAACATGCGGTGGTCACAGGACGACCGTCTCTCGCGTTTGGACCATCCTGGCCGGTCCAGATACTGAAAACTGGCAGGAATGGGGACCACTCGAGGCTAATCATCTCTGGCACTTTGAATTCAAGGAAAAAATTGAAAAAGAAAAAAATGATGATGCACAAATGGATTACAGCGAGTATGTAAAAGACAACTCTACTTCATCACCAGAAGAGTATGAAATATTCGAGCAGGAGGATAACCCGGGAAATGACATGTTCTATGTGAATTGCGCAAGCTGCGATCGGGAGATCGAATTTGGCTGGTCACAACCCAATCGTAGCGGGCTAATTTTTCCCGTTGAATGGTCAGACTTCAATCCAGTAGGAATCTGGCCCGAACCCCGATATTTGGATTCATGGAAACAGAAAGGTTGGCTCAGAGCAGCAACAGGCCTACCTTGACCATATCCATGCTTTCCACCGGACACTGAAATAAAGATTATCCAGTAGACATTTAGTCAATAATGACATCCACCGGGCTAAACCGTCCGTATTCGCAAATGAAATGAGGTGATGCCATTGTATCCGAATATGCATTCCCCCTTAAAAAAATGTCATGATTCGAAGGATAGTAAACAAGGATGGAACAATCTTCCAGATGAAAATTAATCCAAAAGAATTCCGGGGGCAGGCCGGAAAAAAGATCAATCTCAGTGAGAGGCCGACAATTATCAATCATTTCTGCAAGTCGAATGAGCGATATAAAAAAACTCCTGGGAAAGCACATTGAGGCGTTGAGTTCACTGCAACGCCTTCACTACGCCTCCAACCACTAATGCGCTCCAGTTGATTTTTCAGGGGATGGACGCCGCCGGTAAGGACGACAAAAACTCGAATGAGTAACGAAAATTTAAAAAAATCATCACCGATTGATCTGGACAATTTATCCATCAATACGATCCGTTTCCTTTCAATAGATGCTATCCAGAAGGCGAACAGCGGTCACCCTGGCTTGCCCATGGGTGCAGCCCCTTTTGCTTACGTTTTATGGACGCGATTCCTGAAGCACAATCCCTCCAACCCCACCTGGTTCGACCGCGACCGGTTCGTCTTATCGGCCGGGCATGGTTCGATGCTGCTTTACAGTTTGCTGTACCTTACGGGCTATGATCTTCCTCTCGAACAGATCCAGCAGTTTCGCCAGTGGGGCAGCATAACTCCCGGACATCCCGAACGCGGCCTCACTCCCGGGGTCGAAGTGACGACCGGACCACTTGGCCAGGGGTTTGGGAACGGAGTGGGGATGGCAATGGCGGAAGCTTTTTTGGCGGCCCGTTATAACCGATCAGGACATCAGATCGTCGATCATTACACCTATAGCCTGGTCAGTGACGGCGATTTGATGGAAGGTGTTACTGCTGAGGCTGCTTCTCTGGCAGGACACTTGCGGCTTTGGAAGCTCATTTACCTGTACGATAACAATCATGTCACTTTGTCCGCAGCTACAGACCTTACTTTCACGGAAGATGTCAAAAAACGCTTCAATGCCTATGGATGGTACACGCAATCCGTTGAAGATGGGAATGACCTGGCAGCAATCGAGCGTGCCATCAAGGCTGCCCATCAAAACAAAGAAAAGCCTTCTCTCATCCTGGTACAAACCCATCTGGGCTACGGTTCACCCAACAAACAGGATACCTTCGAAGCCCATGGCTCACCCCTGGGCGTGGGGGAGGTGAAACTGACCAAAGAAAACCTTGGCTGGCCACTCGAACCTGACTTCCACATCCCAGAAGAAGTCCAGGCTCATTTTCGGGAAGCCGTCAACCGTGGAAAGCAAGCTGAAGTGGAATGGGAAAGAAGATTTTCCGCATACTCACAGGCTTATCCAGAATTAGCCGAGGAAATGCATCAATGGATGCGAGGTGCATTACCAGATGGCTGGGATAAAGATATTCCAGTGTTTCCCCCAAACGACAAAGGCATGGCTACGCGGGTGGCTTCTGGGAAAGTGATGAATGCGATCACGCTCAAACTTCCCACCTTCATCGGGGGTTCAGCAGACCTGGATCCATCGACACACACCGCTCTAGCTGGGAGAGGCGACTTTGAAAGCCCCTATGAAACGATTGATGATCCCCAGGGGTCTGTCGGCGGCGGTTGGAAGTACTCCGGCAGCAACCTTCATTTCGGTATCCGCGAGCATGGCATGGGAGCCATCCTGAACGGAATGGCGGCTCATGGAGGAACGATCCCTTTTGGGTCTACTTTCCTGATCTTCTCCGATTACATGCGCCCTTCTATACGCCTGGCAGCCTTAATGGGTCTGCATGTGATCTATGTTTATACGCACGACAGCATCGCTTTAGGTGAGGATGGCCCCACCCACGAACCGGTCGAACAGCTGTTGGGGTTACGTTCGATCCCCAACATGTTGGTCATCCGCCCGGCTGACGCCAACGAAACGGCTGCTGCCTGGCGGATCGCCATTGAACATCAAGCCGGGCCGGTAGCTCTGGTGCTCTCCCGCCAAAATCTACCAGTCCTCGATCTGCAGAAATATCCTCAGCTCCCACTTGGCGTTCGTTCAGGTGGCTACGTGCTGGCACACGCAACCGGAAAACCTCCGGCGGATATCACCTTGATCGCCACCGGTTCGGAAGTTCATCTAGCGTTGGCAGCACGCGAGAAATTGGAGTCCCAGGGTGTCAGGGCACGTGTGGTCAGCTTACCTTGTTGGAATTTGTTTGATACCCAACCTGTTTCATATCGAGAAGCGGTTTTGCCTCCGGAAGTACCCATGCTGGCTATCGAAGCTGGCGTTTCTCTGGGTTGGCGCTCTTACGTTGGCCCGGGCCTCAATGTGATCGGAGTGGACCGGTTTGGCGCATCGGCTCCGGGAGGGATTGTCATGCGTGAGTACGGTTTTAGCGCCGATCATGTTACCCAGCAGGCCCTTGCGATTGTTAAACAACCCAAAAAAGCATGATCGGTAAAGAAAGAAGGTGGATATGAAACTCAGATTCGCAACGGATCATGGCGGCTATATCTTGAAGGAGCCCCTCTTAAAGATGCTGCGTGATTCCGGTCACGAGGTACGAGATTTTGGAGCTTATCGTTTAGACCCTGAAGACGACTACCCCGACTTTGTCATCCCGTTGGCCCGGGCAATAGGGCGAGGTGAAGTGGAACGCGGTATAGCAATTTGTGGCAGCGGTGTTGGCGCTAGTTTCGCGACCAACAAAGTTGCCGGTGTCCGCTCTGCGTTGATCCATGAGAGTTTCTCTGCTCATCAAGGTGTGGAGGATGATGAGATGAACTTGCTTTGCCGGGGCGGGCGCGTAATGGGTTTTGCGTTGACCTGGGAAATTATTCAAATTTATCTCGCAGCTCAGCCAGTGAGAGCCGAACGCTTTGAACGGCGCCTGGCAAAAGTGGCTGCGCTAGAATGCAAGGAGTAGAAAATGAACAGGAGTCCTTTATTAGGTTTAGAGAGCTTTGGGCAAAGTGTCTGGCTCGATTATCTCAGGCGAAATGCGCTTGATAACGGGGAAATTCAGGAGTTGATCGATCAGGATGGTGTGAGCGGACTAACCTCGAACCCGTCAATCTTTGAGAAAGCCATAGCAGGGAGTCATGATTACGACAACGCCATTCGCACTATGGCATTGGAAAGCAAAAGCATTGAAGAAATATACACGGCGCTCACGATAGAAGATATCCAACATGCCGCTGATCTCTTTCGCCCCATTTATGATCGGCTGGAAGGTGGTGACGGGTATGTGAGCCTTGAGGTTTCTCCCAAACTGGCTCACGAGACAGTTGCAACCATTATAGAGGCTCGAAAGCTGTGGGCTGCAGTAAACCGTCCGAATCTTTTCATCAAAGTCCCGGCAACTCGAGAAGGGTTGCCTGCCATCCAACAATTGATTGGAGAAGGGATCAATGTCAACATTACGCTGCTCTTCGGACTGCCGCGCTACCGGGAGGTAGCGGAAGCCTATCAGGCCGGGTTGGAGATCCTGGCATCGCATGGCAAACCCATGACTCGCATTGCTTCGGTAGCGAGTTTCTTCCTGAGCCGGATTGACGCGCTGCTTGACCCTATCCTCGAGAGATTAAGGCTGCAAGGCGGCCCTATGGCGGAGATCGCGGCTGGACTGCACGGGCAGGTTGCAATTGCCAGCGCCAAAGTGGCCTACCAGATCTATCAGGAAATTTTTGGTAGTGAGCGATTTCAAAAATTATCCCACCAGGGTGCTCATCCCCAACGCCTGTTATGGGCGAGTACCAGCACCAAGGATCCGGATTACAGCGATATAAAGTACGTTGAGACATTAATCGGCAGCGAAACCATTAATACCATTCCGCTTGAAACCCTTAATGCGTATCGCGATCATGGAAAACCGGCCTCACGGTTGGAAGAAGGTACACAGGAGGCTTATCGTGTATTGGAAGCATTACCGCAAGCCGGATTGGACCTGGACGTATTGACACAAAAACTTGAAGATGAAGGGGTAACGAAATTCAGCCAGGCTTTCAAACAATTGATGGCTTCTTTGCAGGAAAAAAGAGCTACATCATTTCAAGAACCGGTGGACCGGCAGACTTTTGTTTTGGGTAATGATCACAAAACCATTCAAGAGCGGATATCCGGCCTCGAGGCGACTCATTTTAGCACTCATTTGTGGCAGAAAGATCCAAGCCTCTGGAAAACCGATTCAAAGGACCAGGGCGAAATCCGAAATGCCTTAGGTTGGTTGCATGTTGCCGCGAAGATGGAAGAAAACTTGAGAGAGCTCTACGATTTCAAGAATGAGATTCTGCGCGCCGGCTTTCGGCATGTTCTGCATATGGGCATGGGTGGCAGCAGCCTGACTCCCCTGGTTTTTGAACGTATCTTTACTCCGGCCGATGATGCATTGCCTCTGACTGTTCTGGATTCCACTGACCCTGCCACCATCCTGAAAATTGAAAAAACGCTTCCCATCGCAGATACGCTTTTCATCGTTGCCAGCAAATCAGGTACCACGGCTGAACCCCTGGCTTTCGCCGATTATTTCTACCAGAAAGTCAAACAAATCAAAGGCGAACACGCAGGAGAGAACTTCTGTGTCATCACCGACCCAGGCACCCCTCTAGTAAAGGTGGCACAGGAGAGGGCTTATCGAAAGACATTTATAAATTTTGCCGATATCGGTGGGCGCTATTCTGCCCTTTCTTATTTCGGCCTGGTTCCGCCTTCTCTGATGGGCATCGATGTGAATGAACTCCTGTCGCGGGCTTTGCGCATGATGCACGGTTGCGCTTCCTGTGTTCCAGCCCACGATAATCCAGGGCTAATGCTGGGCGCAGCACTGGGTGAATTGGCTAAAAATAGCAAAAGAAATAAAGTAACCTTCCTGGTTCCGAAAGCCCTCTCTCCTCTGGGGATGTGGCTCGAGCAGCTCCTGGCTGAAAGCACCGGGAAGGAAGGGACTGGCCTCTTACCGGTGGCGGGTGAACCTGCAGGTGAGCCAGACGTGTATGGAAAGGACCGGGTGTTCATCTACATCCGGATGAAGGATGAAACGGACAATATATTGGAGCGCAGCGTTTCTTCTCTGCGTGAATCTGGCCAACCTGTGATTACGATCTATTTAGATGATCTTTTGGATCTGGGACAGGAATTCTTCCGCTGGGAGATTGCCACCGCCACCGCCGGTGCAATCCTTGGGATCAATGCATTCAACCAACCCAACGTCCAGGAAAGCAAGGACAATACAAACCGCCTTCTGGCGACAGTCCGCGATCGAGGCAAATTGCCTGAAGCAAAACCGTCCTTGATCGAAGATCCGTTAAAACTCTATTTCGCTGAAAAAGCCACAACCGTACCCGAAACACTAAAGCTCTTTTTAGTTCAGGCTCGTGTGGGGGATTATATTTCCCTGATGGCCTACATAACTGAAGACAAAGCTACCCAGCAGGCTTTGCAAGATATCCGCCTGCTACTGCAGGACCATATGCATATCGCCACAACGCTGGGTTATGGACCACGTTTCTTGCATTCCACGGGCCAGTTTCATAAAGGCGGCCCAAACACAGGGTTGTTCATCCAATTGACCGCTGATGATGTTAAGGATGTCCCGATTCCTGGTGCTCCATATACCTTTGGTATCTTCAAGCAAGCTCAAGCGCTAGGCGATATGGAAGCGTTGCAAAAACATGGACGCAGGGTAGGGCGGATCCACCTAGGTTCTGATATCACCCGAGGGCTGTCAGTCTTGAAAGAAGATCTAATGTCGGCTTTACAGTCTGGGCAGGTGATGCCATGACACCTTCTCCTTCTATCACAACATTATTCCTGGATATAGGCGGTGTCTTGCTCACCAATGGCTGGGATCATAATATTCGAAAAGGCGCCGCGGACAAATTTGGCCTGGACTACGAAGAAATGAATGAGCGCCACCATCTGACATTTGATACCTATGAAGAAGGCAAGCTAAGCTTGGATGGCTATTTGAATCGGGTTGTTTTTTATCAAGAACGTTCGTTTTCGCGGGATGAGTTCAAGGCGTTCATGTATGCCCAATCCCAACCTTTTCCAGAGATGATCGAGCTAATGCACACCCTAAAAACGCAATACAGCCTTGAGGTTGCAGCCGTAAGTAATGAGGGGCGTGAACTTACGATGTATCGTGTTCAACAATACAAGCTGGGGGCAGTGGTCGACTTTTTTATTTCATCCTGTTTTGTTCATTACCGCAAACCGGATGAAGACATGTATCGGATTGCCCTGGATATCGCTCAAGTGCGCCCGGAACGAGTGGTTTATATTGATGATCGGTCCATGTTCGTTGAGATAGCGCGCAGCCTGGGGATAAATGGCATTTTACATACTGGTTATGAGACAACACGAAAAGCCCTGGAAAAATTTGGCCTATCGATTAAGAGCTGAGATCCAGATTATTAGTTCAGCACCTGGTAACCTGGGCAAAACAAAACAGGCTAAAACCGTAAGGAGTCGAAGAGATGGCAGAACAAAAATATGAAATCGGAATGGTTGGTCTGGGGGTAATGGGGCGAAATCTGGTTCTAAACATTGCGGATCATGGATATTCAGTGAGTGGATATGACAAAGATGTATTGAAAGTTAAGGAACTTCAAACAGAAGCTGGAAGCCGTGCTATAAACGCCGCCCCAACTCTGAAAGGATTTGTCAGTGTGCTTTCTACGCCGCGGGTCATCATGATGTTGGTGCCGGCCGGGCCAGTGGTGGACCCTGTGATTCGTGAATTGATGCCTTACTTAAATACAGGCGATCTCATCATTGATGCAGGCAACTCACATTTTAAAGATACAGATCGAAGAAGGGATTGTATTACGTTTTCAAGCCAAGCAGCCTGGCCCAATCCTGCATCTGAGCCCTGTAGATATGAACTTTTCTTATCAGGAAACCTTTAAATCAAGATCTCCGGAAGCTTATGAGACCTTATTAACAGACGTCATGGAGGGTGATGCGACCCTCTTCATGCTGGCGGATCAGGTAGAGTGTTCATGGTCAATCCTGATGCCGATCTTGAATGCCTGGGCCGATCATAAACCGGTAGACTTTCCCAATTACCTGTCAGGTAGCTGGGGACCGGAAGCTGCTGAGGCTTTGATAAACCAGGATAATCGAAGTTGGAACCCTACGCACTCAAAACGAATAAAAAAATAAACCGAGAACCGGGCTTAGGTAGAATATTTACTAGAATCCAGTATCGCCAGGTATGCTAGAATTGAATGCGTAAATGACCTGCCCCTCAGATAGAGATGCAGGTCACTACGGAAACGCGGGTATTTATCAGTTTTTCTTTACTATTTATGTTATTAAACCACCAGGCGATTGAAGAAGGAGCGGTAGTGCTGCAAAGCTTTGCGGAATTCTTCAGTGGAAACTTCATTTCCCTGCTTCCACTGGCTCTCGAGCGAACTATGTTCCTTGGTAAACATCTGGGTGATGTGCTCGATCACCTCGGATACCAGCCCATCCGCCTCCTGAACTGCCAGGCGCGGCTCATCTACAAACTTGCCCTGGATCTCATTCCAGCGTGTGCGAAAATGCTCTGATTCCTCATGGCTAAGTAGTGCGGTGGATTGACCTGCATTGGTGCTGATAGGGGTTTCGCGGGTAACTACTGGCTCGACGATTGGCTCCTGGTTGGTAGGGCTCGACTGGTTCACCAAAAGAGACTCAGCAGCAATCGTTTCACCCGTTGGGGCGGCATAGCGAGGGATTGTCTCGACCGGTGTATCTTCATGGACAAGCGTCTCGTTCATTGGGCCAACCGCGGCAACCGTCCCACCCATCGGGATTTCTTGGTCAGGTGTCTCAAATATTGGAGCAACATCAGGAACCGGTCCGTACAACTGGCCAACGGCAGCTATGGTTCCGCCCATCGGCACTTCGTGGATCAAATTCGTATCCACCGGAACTTTATCGGCAAAAACATCCGAATTGACTACCGGGCTGTTTTTGTTCTCGGCGATGCTCTCTTCATTATCTAAAGTGTTGTTACTATATCCTAAATATTGTGAATTCATTCTTTCTTTTCCTCTTCTCCCACAGTCTCTGATCCAAGGAGATCCTCGAACAAAGGCTTGTAATAAATCATGGCCTGCCTTAATTCTTCAGTACTTGCCTGATGGTCCATATTTTTGATTGCGATGGCCCGGGCAGCACGGTAATTGCTCACCAAAGCAGGATAAGTGACGGAAATATCAGCCGCCCGCTGCTCAAAATCTGACACTGGATAGGCGCGCACCTGCATGACTTCCATGATCAGGCGGTCAGAATCAACGACTGCCTGTCCCGGCTCATCGACAAATTTGGATTTGACAGAAGCCCAATCAGCCAGATAACGCTCACGCTCGGTGGCAGAAAGGGGACGAATATTCAAAGCAGCAACGTGCTTCTGCCGATCATCCAGCACTGTTTGCGCTTTCTTCTCGTTGCCCATGGTCTCTACCGTGTGATCATATTCGGGTCCGAATTTGGTTTGAAGCTGCTTCGACCGACTACGGCGAGTAAAAACCAGACCTAAAATGGCGCCTATTATCACCAATACTGCAACAACAATGATAACCGTAACTAAAGTATCCATAAAACACCTCCTGTATACCCATGACACAGCTCTTGGAAAAACTGCTCACATAAATAGAGCCTTTACGACCATCGCGGGAGGTTAGCGCTAATATCCTCCTTGATAACTACCATATTACCCACAAGCAGCTATCTTTGTCCCCCAAAAAACCTATATAATTTCTAACAATAACGAAAAACCATTTTCCCCTTTGGATAAGGCAAGGTTTCTTCTGTAAATTTAGCTATGATCTTCTTTATGTGTTTTCTTGGGGTACTGTCGAATAAACTGTGGATTTTCGAGATCGAAGATAACCATCCATTTATCTACAGCTTCTTCAACAACATCAAAAAACAACTTTCACCAATTAACCCATCCCCTGTCACAGCTTTCTGATATTGGGTTGCAGGTCGCCTTACCCTGGTAAATGTTAAAGAGAATAATGGTGCAGGTCTGGTGCAGATTGTGCAGAGATTCTAGAAAATCTGGATTTTATGGACTCATAAACTCCCATATAAGGCGATCAATTTGTCGATATACCCTGTATGGGCATGTCTGACCCTCCTGGCTTCTCCTTCGAATCAGTAGGTTGGGAGTTCCCTGGTTTGCCAGCCAGGGCAAGCAAGTCTCCCCGGGAGCGCTTTTTTTATTTAATCTGCCTTCTTCGTAAAATTCTTGGCAATAGTGTGCGGAAAAAGCTATACTATAGAGGATATAACCAAATTCCTTCGCCGGAAGAAAGTAAATGGAGGCAATTTTATTTTGAGGTGGTATTCAGATGGAATATTCTTCCAAAGTTCTTCGCTAATGGAGCAGGATGAAGAGAATTTTACCTTGACATAGATTTAAGGTATTATGGGTGATGGACATCGTTTTACAAAGTGGATGTGGATGTGGGGCCTGGCGGCCTGCTTCATGCTCGGTCTGGTGGCCTGCCAATTGGCTGCGCCGCTCACCCCGGTCCCAACAGGTGAATCCGTCCTGGTTTCTCCAACCTGGACGGCCGCGCCTGGCCAAGCCCCATCCCACGTCCCGACAGAAGTGCTGTTTCAATCGCCTACCTTGGTGGCGACCAGCACTTCCGATCTGGCGTTTATCCTGACTACCAGTTCCACGCCCACACCAGTTTTTTACGCACCGGCTGGCTGCTGGCAGCCGCCTGATGATTACATCCGCGTGCGCATCAACGGTTACACCCTCAACAGGCGCACCTATGCCATGCTCCAGCAGGCCGCCCTGCTGTATGGCGGCAAAATTGATGTGGCCGGAGGAGCCATCATCCAGGGCAGTTACAGTAACAACCTTTTGGACAGTCTTGACGCCCTTGCCCATCTCGGCGGTGGCGCAGTGGATATCTCGCTTACCCTCCCCAATTCAAATAATGTTCTTTATACCGAAATTGAGCCGCTCATCCAGGCACTGCGCACGGTTGGGTTTGCTGCCTGGTTGCGCGAGGATGACGAGATGGGGTCCGGGTCGGGGATCCATATCCATGCGATAGCCATCGGCGATATCGATCTCTCGCCCGCTGCCCAGGAGCAGCTCACCGGCCCCGCCGGTTACCTGCGCGGCTATGACGGCCTGCCCGTTACCAGTGGCAATCCCGGACTCGACCGGTACGGCGGCCCGCTGATTTGCCGCTGGATGCTGGAGGCTGGTTATGCGGATCTGCGTATGCCCACGCCTATCCCATCCCCTGGCCTGCCCTGGCAGGAACGCCTTCGCCAGGCTGCCTTGGCTTATCAGGCATTCTTCCCTGAAGACGCCGACAAGATCGCCCGCAACCTCAATTTCCTGGGCGAAAAGGCCGAATCTGCGCAGAATATCTGCGGCCCGCTGTCAGCGGCTATTCTGCGCGATGCTGGCCTGCTACCCAACCAGCCCGGCCCGGTGCAAGATCTCAAATCATACTGGCAAGCTCGCCCTTCTGAGAATGGCCGCCCCTGGAACTTGTTTTCCGAGCGTGATTATGAGGTTTTTCATTTTGATACCCCCCTGGCAAAATTTGACTTTAACGCCTGGCCTTTGCAGCCCGCAGATTTTCTATATACTTATGCCAAAGGTAACGGTTTCGAACACATGTTTATTGTCACCGAGGTAGACGCTGAGGGGCGCGCCTACACCGTCACTAACCAGTATCAGATCTGGGGCAACCAGATCTGGGGCACGATGTTAATTCTGCGCTATCTGCTCTACGATACCTACACCCCTGGTGCAGGTATTATTTACAACGAATGGAGCGATCCTCGCCTGGGCCAGATAGGTAACAACGGCTTCGATGTGCTGCGCAAGCGCGGCCTGGCGGCAGGCACGCTGTACGCGTACACCATTCGCCCCGGTGATACTCTGCCCGAGTTGGCTACCCGTTTTGGCGCGACGCTGGAAAGCCTGGCGCAGGCCAATCCTGGCCTGGATCTGGCTAATCTGCAGGTTGGTCAGCCGGTAACCATCCCCATCCCCCCTTTTCCCCCGAGCTGATGTCGTCGGGCATTTAAGGGTGGCGTCGTAGCCGTGATGCCTCAGATTAAAAAGTAACTTTAGGGGTAACGTTGCCTCAAATAGAAATGTTACCGAATGATTTTCCACAATTGGCCGACTTTCGCGTCGATGCTGGCCCGCAAGGTAACCGGGTTTAGTTGCACATATTGAGCCGTGAGTCTGGCTTTGACATCCAAAGCCAGAGAGTTGAGGGCCAGGACGCGGCGATAAGGTGTGGTAGCCCGATCATACGTCCGGACGGTTTTGCCGTCAATCCGCTCTTTACCAACCAGTTTGAGCACGGGCTGAAAGAAGTTGATATACAGCCGTAGGTCGGTGTAAATGGACCTCAACAAGGCCAATTCTTCAGGGGTCTCCAGACGATCATAACCAATGGTGTGGCGAACCACCGACCAGTTCTTTTGTTCGACGTGGGCCTGATCATTTTTCTGGTAGGGTCTCGAGCGGGTAAAGGTGATCTGCTCTGCCTGGCAATAGCGTAAGAGAGTGTCGTTGATAAACTCACTGCCATTGTCTGAATCGAGCCCCAACAGAGCAAAGGGTAGGAGTTGGCGCATGTTTTGGATGGCTTCTGAAACGGCCAACTGGGTCTTGTTGGCTACTGCCTGGCATTCAGTCCAGCCAGTGGCCAAATCAGTGGCGGTGAGGGTATTGAGATAGCTGCCTTCGGTGGTATTGCCACAATGCGCCACCAAGTCAATTTCCAGAAAACCTGGATGCTCGTCTTCCCATGGAGTGAATGTGCGGATCGGGATGGCCTGCTTGAGCAAAGTCCCTGGTTTGGTGGTAGAGAGCCCATGCTGGGGATGGGTAAAACGGGCTTTCTTCAGGCAGCGGTCGATGGTCGCCCGGCTCATCCCCAATAACAGCCCCTTGGTTTCCTCGGATAGGCTCAGTTCATGGCAGCGCTCTAAGACCGCAACCATCTCGGGTAGAAAAGGTTGCAGGCGTTTGGAGCAAATCCGCCCACAGATTTCCCAGATCTGCTCCAAGACCTGTACCACTTCACCCTGATAGATTTTCTGCCGCCCAGGCTTCTTCAGCCCTTTGGGTTTTGGACGGTGCTTCAACACTCGAATGGCATACTTGCGATGGTAGCCAGTGGTTGCAATCAGTTCGTCCAGGATTTGCTGTTTGCCAGGTTTGTTGGCTTTCAAATAACGTGGGCGGATGGCTTCGATCATCTCGCGTTTACTGCGTTGACTCATCATTGTCTCCCTCGGCGGATCCAAATTCCGCACTAGGGTAACATTTTTTGTGAGCCATCGTTAGCTCTGATAGTTACATTTTATTTGAGGCAATTCGGTAGCTAGTCCCAGCCTGCGTTTATGCTATAATTCTTTAATGGGTCTACCATCTCGCCCTTCGCTAAAGAAATGGTTGGTCATTATCGCCTGCGCTGTCCTGCTGGGAGTGGTATTGAGCCTGCCTCCGGTCTGGTCAAGGATAGTCTATCATTCCAGCGAAGTGTATAGGACGGTCAAGTACAGGTTACACCCGCCAAGTGTAGCGGTCTTCGTTCCATCCACTAAGGACGGTGGTTTTGAGGCTACCTCGGTCTCAGTCGCCTTCCCATCCGATGCCCCTACTTCTCAATCTACAACTGGGCCTACCGCCATCCCACCCGATGCCCCTACTGACCAACCTACAACTGGGCCTAACACCAACCCATCCCAATCCACCCCTGAAGTCACTTTTACTACAATCCCAACTTCCATACCCCTGCCACCTTCTGTTCTACTGAAAGGCATACATTTGGAAAGTCAGTCAATGAACAACTGCGGACCGGCTGCTCTTTCCATGAATCTTTCCTATTATGACTGGGGCAAAAATCAGATCACGGTAGACGCGGTGGTTAAACCCAATTCGAAGGATGTGAACGTGATGCCTTACGAGTTGGTGGATTTCGTCAACGAACACACCGCACAACATGCCCTCTGGCGGTATGGCGGTGACCTGCAGACCATTAAGGTCCTGCTCAATGCAGGATTTCCAGTGATGATCGAAAAAACCTTCGAGCCGTATGATTTGAGAAGTGAAGGTTGGATGGGTCATTATAACCTGGTGGTCGGCTATGATGATAAGAAACAGATCTTCACCGTCCAGGATTCCTATCTCGTGAGCCATGTTCCGTGGGGGGGGGGAGATTTCTCAGGACCTATGGAATTCTTTCATTGGGTTTGATTTCTCCTACAGCGAGTTGGAGCAGGCCTGGCGATCCTTTAATTTTGTATTCATTGTCGTTTACCCGCTGGGAAGAGAAAAAGACGTTCTCAATGCGCTTGGCCCTCTTGCGACTAATGAAGAGGCGTATCGCATTGCTTATGACCGTGCCATGCTGGAAACTTCCTCGCTGACAGATGTACGCGATAAATTCTTTGCCTGGTTCAACGCCGGCACCAGCCTTGTAGCCCTGAAGGATTACGGGGCCGCTGCCAGTGCATTCGACACAGCCTTCGGCATATACCCGGATATCGAGGAGGCTCATCGCCCTTACCGCATGTTCTGGTATGAGACAGGTCCCTACACCGCATACTACTATGCAAACCGCTACCAGGACGTCATCAACCTGGCAAATCAGACGCTGGGAAACATGGCCGATCCAGTTCTGGAGGAAAGCTATTACTGGCGGGCATTATCCTATTATGCGCTTGGCAACACAACCCGTGCCATTGCTGATCTGCGTACCAGCCTGGTAGACCACCCAGGTTTTGCTCCCAGTGCGACTATGCTCGAACAGATTGGCGCTACTCCATAAAACCTCGATACTATTACTGGTGGTTCGGTCATATTTCCGGCAGGTCGAGGAAAGTAATATTATCCATAAGTTTCGTTAACCTCTTTAGGAACCTCTAATGACCCCAATAACGGAAAAGATACTACCCCCGCCCATTAAAAATAAATGGGCTAACCGCTGGATTCTTATCATTTTTTTGGTTCTCCCGCTGCTCGCTGTAACAAGGATTACACCGGCTCTCAGTTCCAATGCGCCTATCCTTGGGAATTTGCTGGGAACGCCAAGCCTTTCACCCACCGCTACAGCCACAGCAACCACCACCAGCACACCAACGGCCACCCAAACCGCGTCGCTGTCCTCAACCCCTCAAACTATTGTTAGGGTAAGCGGTGACTATGTCAACCTACGCACTGGCCCGGCTGCTAACTTTGCAATAGTCCGGCTGCTCTCCCCTGGCGAACCGCTGATAATGTTGGGACGGGTGAATGATAATACGTGGCTTTACGTTAAAGCATCAGATGGGAAGGAGGGCTGGGTCAATGCGGTAACGGTCAATCTCGCCGGGATTAACCTTGATGCCCATCCCATCAAAACGCTATTTCCTTCCACACAATTAACGGTTCAGGTAAGCGGTGTCAGTGTCAATCTGCGCACTGGCCCTCGTGCCAACTTTCCAAAAGTCCAGCAGCTCACCCTTTTCGAACCGCTGATTCTATTAGGACGGTTGAGCGATAATACCTGGCTTTACGTTAAACCACCAGATGGGAAGGAGGGCTGGGTCAAAGCGACATCGGTTTATCTTGCCGGGATTAACCTTGATTCCGATTACCTTCCCGTCGCAACATCACCTCCCACTCCAACCGCCACATTCGTAGTTTTGGTAGGTATTAAAGATCGCTGGATTGATATCGATCTCAGCGACCAGATGCTACGTGCCTATGACGACACTGACCTGGTGGAACTCTTTCCTGGTTTCCACCGGGATTGCGCTTTACCCCACAGAGGTTGGACAGTATCATATCTATGTCAAACTGCGTTATACGCTTATGCATGGTATTGATTATTATCTTCCAAATGTGCCTTTTGTCATGTACTATTCTGGTGATTTCTCGATTTATGGCACTTATTGGCATCATAATTTCGGAACGCCGATGAGTCATGGCTGTATCAATATGGACACCGCCGATGCAGAATGGCTTTACAACTGGACCTCTGTCGGTACGCTTGTGAATATTCACTACTGAAATACGGCTTCAGAACTTGCGTCATGTTTGATCCAGACCCTCATCGCATGCAGATAGCACCTAACGTTCAGCAAAGGAATTCGCCCTTGGGGTTTGAAAGAGAGTATGTAAGATTTTTACCTTTTCTGATGAAAATACAAGATCGAACGATGAGGTGAATTTCTTATCATTATCATGGATAAGGAAAGCAATCTCCATAGCATCATCGTTCAGATTCCAGACCAGCTGCCGTGCCTGTTGTGTAACCCGGGTTGAGGCAGGAGCGGTTGTACAGCCAGCTAAATGGATACGGCGGGTTCCCAAATCAATAAAAACAGAACGTAGATCGTCTTAAGCCAGATCGTCTCCATCGTGAAGAAATCGCAAACCAGGATCTGACCCTTGTCATGTCCCAAGAAACTGCGCCTGGAACCAGGAGATCGTTAACCGGTAGATGGTATCCAATGTCGCTTCAGGGATTTATGTATTGATGAGGCGCATCGTCTGTAGCCAAGTTAGAGCAGCTCACCTTGGATATTGTCATACCCCCAGCATGGATTCTCTTTTGCTCGTTGGACAATTAGCGTTTCCAACTCTGAAGGTATCCCAGATCTACTTGGTTTTCCTTTTCGTTTGAAGGTCCATTTGCGACGAACCAGTTCTCGATGCCAGCGCAGAACTGGTTCCAGTTTGAAGATCAACATGACCTGATTAAGCTGCTGGCGCGCACCATCCTCGAATCTAGAATACCGATCCAAGAGGGTCGCCAAAACCATTCGCTCAGGGTCAGATATTCGCGGAGGCGTTTTCGTTTTGCGTTGTATTATGGCACCTGTTGGTATAGGATAATGATCTCCTATCCTTATCACTTTTGGCAGCACCTGGGGTTGCCAAAAGATCGAAGAATATGGAGAATAATGTCATCAGCAGTGTAACGATCATCAGCCTTCCTTTGATTGTATGCGCTCTAAAAGCAAAGAGCTTACCAATGCATGGTAAGCTTTTTGCTATCGACTGAAAATGTCGTTGCAGGGATGAAGAAGCTATGCTGACGGTGAGGATGGATTATTTACAACACCCACAAGCATAATACATTATAAATTTGACCTCCTAAGCTCATTTGGCTTTTAAAAATCCGGTCCGGCTATTAAATTAACCAGCACAGGCAACAAATAAACTATCCTACGCATTTATTTTTTCTTTAAAACCAACAAGCCGGTGGCAGTTTCAGCTACTACGTAATCTGAAGGCACTGCATCTAATGCGCCTTCCTTTTCTTCTTTCGCGAAAAAGTAAAGGGTAGTTTTCTTTCCAGTAGATGTGACCCGGGTTTTTCCGTGAAGAAAATATGTGACACCTTTTGAATTTTTATATGTGAAAGCCATTGTTCCTCCAATTTAGTTTGAAAGGGATATGTATCTCATTGACACTAATAATACCTTATTTATTATTAATTTTGTAAAATTCATCAAGTAGTCTTGTGTGCCAAGTTTGGTGCAAACCTAATAGTCGTGGATGACACACCCCAGGATATCTATCTATATATCGGACCGAATTTTTTGTACTGGTAACCGGTTTTAAATTGGTTATTGATCAATGTTGATGGATTATTAACACCATACACCAGTTTTCGAAAATCACCCACCTTCTTTGGGACAAACGCATTCATCGCCGGCTTCTCACAATTACGATTTTGCGCGACAATTATGGGAATTTAGTGCTAATGTAATTGGAATATCAGATGCAGACAACGGGATCCGGTCAGGCTTTCCTGCGTACGAAATGCGCGATGAAGAATTATTCACAGTATTCCGACCAGGGTTTGGATTTGTTTATGCAGGAGCTTCTTAACTAACGATGGTCTCTTCCGGGAAATTTGATCTGTTGGTCCAATCCTTAAATAAACCAAGGATAACCTATTCATGAATGTCGTCATCACAGGAGCTTCTTCTGGGATAGGAAAGGCCCTGGCAACCACTTTTGCCAGGAATGGACATGCAGTGCTTGTCGTTGCAAGGAAAGAGGAACGACTGCTTTCGCTTTGCCAGGAACTGATACTAAAGTATGGGGTTACAGTCAACTGCCTGGCTCTGGATATAACCGCCCCTGGCGCTACTAAAACGCTTTTTGGGGAAGCTGTGCAGGTCTTTGAGAAAGTCCAGGTGCTCATCAACAATGCCGGAATGAGCCCTTACCAGGAGTTCCCGCGGATTAAGTTACAGCCATATCTGCCAGATCCTGGCCCTAAATGTCCGTGCTCTGACAGAGTTGTGCTACCTGTTCATGCCCCATATGCTGAACCACGGCGAGCCCAGCCACGTGGTGAACGTTAGCTCAGTTGGTGGGTTCGCACCCTTGCCCAGGTTCTCCGTTTATACGGGCAGCAAGCATTACATCCGGGCTTTCACCAATCTACTGAATTACGAGTATCGGAACACCAATATCAAGGTCAGCACGCTCCTTCCTGGCGGAACATTAACTGAATTTCCTGCTCTTGCTGGGCAGCGCATTAAAAAGTTTGCCTTGAAAACCATGATGACACCAGAGCAGGTGGCTGAGATTGCTTATCCGTCTATCCTGAAAGGGAAGCGAGACATCATTCCGGGAACGATAAACCAGCTGGCCGTGACCATGGGAAAGCTACTCCCTTTCCCGCTCGCCATTCGAATAATGCAATTTATATACGATAGGAGCATGGATCCAACTGCTCCAACATACCCACCTTAATGAGGTAATTATGAAAGTTTTGATAGTGGGCTGCGGGGCTGTAGGCCAAGTCTATGGGCTTGCGCTTCAGAAAGCCGGTGTGGAGCTGGGCTTGCTAGACCTGCCTGCGACCGCTGAAAAATTGAACCAGGCGGGCAAACTGGGCGGGTTGCCTCTTTTTCAAATCTCCCGTGCGCACCGGAAAGATCCTATCCTCCACCGGCTTAAGGATTACCAGGTACTAACCGACACTTTGGCGTGCCAGCATTTTACGCCGGATCAAATCTGGTTCACTACTCCCTCTCAGGTATATTACTCAGACTGGTTCCGTGATTTTCTGCGACAGGTACCCTCAAAAAGGGTAATATGTTTTACACCCGAAGGGAGTTGGCCCGAATTTTTCTCGGAGAGGATGGGCGACCGGTTCGTTTTCGGTGGAACCACGTTCATGGCATGGCAGGGTGCCCAGGAAGGAGGCGAGGGAAGGCTAGTTGGGGTCAATTTCTGGCGGTCGCCTTTAGGCATTCCGCTTGTGGGAACGCAAGATGCCTGCTGCGACGTGGAGCAAGCTTTTAAGACAGGCAGGCTTTCGGGTCTCGGTTGAAAAACCCGGCTCGCATTCGCAAGCCTCCATGACCGCCGCGATGACAGCTTTCATGGCTGGCCTTGAACTCTCAGGTTGGTCTTTAAGGACTTACCGGAAAAGCCCGTGGCTTAAGTGTGCTGCCAGCGCATCGGGGGAGGCGATCAGGGGACAGCTTCCCAGTGCTGGCGCTTTAACGTGGGCTTTGCTGAACGGCCCAATGTTAAGGACAGGGTTCTTCCTGGTAACTATCATCCTACCCTTTCTATTTCCTTTCGATTTAGAGAAATACCTCAAATTCCATTACACCAAAACGCGTAAACAGACCATTTTCCTTCTGGATATCTACATTAAGGATTGTAAAAGTCGTATGATACCGGTCACGAATTTGCAAAACCTTTTTACAGGGTTATTGGATACCCGGTAAGAAAGTTTCAGACAAGGACCGTTGACTAAGTGAAGGAAGCCGTTAATTAATATTCAATAGATCTAAAAGAATATATATTAACTAAGTCACCCCTGAATATAAAATTAATGAGGTTTATTGACTGGAACTGTCGCATACACAGTTCAAAAGGATTTTTGAAAATTTTTCTTGAACAAAATGGAATTATAGAAAATCCAAGCAATGAATTGACCATCACAACAAAAGGGCTTCGAAAGCTTAATTTTCATCCCTGTTTTTTCTGTTGGAGTTTTGGGAAACATGCTCGGATTAGGTGGAGGTGTTCTTCTCCCCCAATTTTGTCCTTTTTTCAAGATGGCGTTTAAAATGGCTATTAGTTTCAGCATGGTTTGTTTTATTCTGCCAGGATCTAAAAATATCACGATTGCTGCTTTGACCATAAAATTATCCTTTAAATTACTACTGGCCGGGTTCCCTATTTCCGGCCAGCGGGTAATGTTCAATAAGTTAGATAGATCCAATCAACCTGGATTAATTGCTTTTTGGCCTGATAATCACCGCATAAACCCCGATCATCATCCCAAATAAAAATGTGTGAGCGAAGAAACCATTCCAGAGTTGGTTGACCATGGCAAACTGCGGGAAAACAGCCGGGGCGATGATCAGGAAGTTGATCACCCAGAGAGCCAGTCCATAGACCGAACCATAAACCAACAGACCTGGGGAGGAGGCACGAGTTTGACGAAAGATCGCCAACAAGCCGTAAAAGACCAACCCAAAGACGACCGACATCATCATGTGAACCATTAAGCCCACCAACCCAGCGACCACTAAAGAATAGGAAGGCATCAAGGCCGGCGTCCCCAGGACCATCGAACCGATCAGACGCAGAGGCCCAAAGAAATCTTTGCCCATAGCAAGGTTGACGAACATCTCACCCATCGCAAAAATGATGCCAGCAGCGATGCCCCCCACGATCCCACGTTTGACGATGGATCCTATCCCGACTTTATATTGAGTTGTAGTGTTACTTACTGTATCCATTAGAGTTTCTCCTTTCCCCGGTTTGAGTGGGGATTATTTTCGTATTGATACCAATTAGACGCCACCAGTTGTAATTTTCTTACCCTTTTATAAATAATAGTCGGGCTACGTTTTTAGCGGTCACGCAAGCCTGAAGAACCACTCCAGGCCTAAAGCGCGATAGGCCGAGCTGTCCGGTTCCAGTCACAAAAGAAACGTTATGTCGAACGATATGCAGCCTGGCTGCCCGGCACAGGCTTACGCTACCCCCTGATCGAAATCCACGACGAAGTTTTCCACGACATAGGCCAGTCGATCCAGTCGCGTTTGCTGGGCACCGAGTTGTTGGTCAAGCTGTGCAATCCTGGCGCAGTCTGCTGTTCAGGCAGTTCAGACAAGGAAGATCGGCTATGCATAAATTACCAACAGATTAAAGAAGCCACGTAGAACCTGAATATGATTTTGTACCCGATCATTTGCATCGAATCCAGCGTTTTTACTGAAATCGGTACAAGATCAAGGTTTGCCTCATATCCGTTCGAGATGTGGCTCAATGATCAGAGCAACATTGAGATGCCATTGTAAAATATTTCCGGGGTCGATACGCTGCGACCACCAGCGTGCATTGAGACAGGCGTAGGCATGGGTAAACGCCAGCACACGCGACAGTTTGAGTGAGAGCATGTCCGCAAAAATCGCGGCATCGGTAAGCAGCCGAGTTTCGTTGTGGACGAGTTCGGGCATAATCGGGTTACAAAGGGTGTTAACACAATCGTACGTGCGCTCGCCAACCATGCCTTTCGGGTCGAAGGCGAGCCAACCGCGCGAGGACTGCCGGATGTTTCGGTGATGAAGATCACCGTGCAGCACGTGCACCTCACGCTGACCAGCAAGCAACCGTTCGGCGAGCGCAGCACTCCGGACATAGATAGACTCCACACCGGCTTGCCTATCTGTCTCTGCTTTGGCAAACAACGCCTCAAACCAGCGATCAAGCGCGATTAAACCGTTGCGCGGGACTTCCTGAGAAACACTGTGAAGCTGCTCGATCACCTGCGCAATAATTCGCGTGGCTTTTTCGTCCTCTCCGCGTTCGACCAGCGTTACGAGTTCGTCACCTGCCGCGTACTCCAACAGGTGAGCGCCTTCATCGTAACGCAGAAGACGTACCACCCCACGGCCATCAAAATAGCATAACGCCAAACCACCTCACTGTTCATCTGTCTCTGATGGAGAAAGCAGTTTGAGGATAACGGTCTCCGTATCGCGCTTGACGGTGTATATGTGACTGGTAAAGGTTCGGGTGAGAAACTGCGGGGTCGAAAGGTTCCAGGCGGCCAGGTAGTCATTCAGATTTTATTTTCTTTGATGGGCGCCATCCTAACCTCGATTTGTAAAGTCGAAGCAGCCAGATAAATATACGACCATGGCTGATTTGCCTGTAACCACATCGAACGCTTCAAATTGAATCCTTTTTCAGAAAGCCACGCTTTTTCAAGATAGCAGAAGTGTCAGCCAGCTTGAAAATACAGGATTACTTTGTGGTGGTTTATGGTCATTTCTTTTCAAATTTCTGGTATGTCAGTTGATCGTAAGGCAATCTGGTAAACCAGATCCGCTATTCGATCTTTACGATACTTTCTTCGATAAAAGGCGATTGAATCTCCAAACCTAGCCGGCGATAAATCTCCGGTGGAATGCCGATATCAGCCAGATATAGTTCGCCAACATATGGCATGGCTGAGGGTCTCCGAAAACCGACCTTGGGTAGAGCCAGGGTCAGAGTGGCTGCCGCCTGAATGCAGGGATTTCCTGGAAGACCAGAGGTAGCATCCAGGCCGGATGGAACGTCCAGGGCAAGCACCGGCTTCGCGGATTGGTTAGCCAGGTCGATCAAGCCGGCAATTCGGTCATGCGGGTCTCCACGGATGCCATACCCGATCATGGTATCCAAGATAAGGTCCGCTTCGGAGAGGTCAATATCCGTCTCTCCGGTCAATCCCATCGCCTGCAGAATCCGCCGTTGATGGGCCGGGGCGTCTTTCAGTTGTGAAAGATCGACTGCCAGTTCGATCTGGATCCTGGCTCCCCAGTTATGCAGGTTGCGAGCGGCGACCATCCCCCCGCCGCCGTTGTTTCCGGAGCCGCATAAGATAGCAATTCGCCGTTTGGAGAGATCTCCACCCAGCATGCGGCGAGCCAACTCCGCCAGGCTGCGGCCGGCGTTCTCCATCATCTGTACGAGCAAAATGCCGACCTCTTCGACTGCGATCCGATCGACTTCGGCCATTTGTTCGGTCGTGAGATAGGGAATATTCTGTAGCATGGAGATATAATACCAGAGGAATGTCCGGAAGAACGAATGATCAGTGGATCAATGACTTGCACGCCGCCGGCCTGGCTCAAGAGACAGCCCTGGCAGATTTACGCACTGCGATCATGGCCGGCTTACCTCACGCCTTGGCAAACTGGTTATCGCCTGGTGATCCCCAATTAGAAACGCTATCCGAAGAGGTCGCTCAGGAAACCCTGGTGCGAGCATTGGCGAAGTTCCATATGTTCGAAGGCCGCAGCCAGTTCACTACCTGGGTCTTCAAGATTGCAGTACGTATTGCGCTCACCGAACTCCGCCATAAAAAATGGAGGGACACCTCCCTCGAAAGCCTGGTTGAGGAAGACCCAGAAGGGCAAGAAACCGCCCGGACGGGCTTGCTGGAAGATAATGCTCCCAGCCCTGAGATGTCCCAGGAGAGGCGTGATATGATGGCAATGGTTCAGGCTATGATCATGGAAGAGCTGACTGAAAAGCAGCGTCGGGCCATGGTAGCGGTGAACATCAATGAGATGCCGCTCGAAGAAGTCGCCCGGCAAATGGGAATGGAACGTAATGCGCTCTACAAGCTGCTCCACGACGCCCGCCTACGCCTTAAAAGACGCCTGGAAAAGGAAGGGCTCTCAACCCAGGACCTATTAGGAGTCTTCCGGTAAGGATCGGGCGATTGATCTCGTCTACAGGTAAGAAAGAATGATCATATGAAATTACCGAATTTTCTCAACCGCATTTTCCGAGGCCGTTCAATTGTCCAGCCGGTAGCCCCACGCCAGCTGCCGGATGATCTATCAAATGACCAAGTGGCAAAACTGGTTCAGATGGTAGAACAGACCCAGGAGCAGGAATATTCTTGCGAGGAGGCTTACGAATTCCTGGACCAGTTTGCCGAACTGGTTGTGCGGGGGGAAGATGCCAGCCAGCTCATGCCCCTGGTCGATCACCACCTCAAAATGTGCCCGGACTGCCGGGAGGAGTACGAAGCCCTGCTGAAGATAATGGAATCGACGAAATGAGAATGGTTACCAATAAACGAATCATTGTATAGCAAAGGCTATTTTATATAGATTTATGGATTAATCCATTCTTTTTAATAGACTTTCAATTCCCCTTTCCCCATTTATGGTGTTTTCATAGACTATTTTCCACCCTATTAATCAAAGGGTCTGAGGTTTACTGTTTATTCCGCAATAAGCACAGCCATTATCTACCGGCAGGTTAAACGAGTCCCCGGTGAAAACCAATATATTGTAAATATTAACGAAGGGGAAGACCCTCTTGGTGACTCCGATGAACCAAATATCTGGCGTTCTCCGGTTTTATCGATCATGTGGCCATTATCTAGGCATCCCGCCCAGACCTGTCAGCTATCTCACACTTTTTCAAAACGAGCCTCAAGGTAAATGTACTGGTCTTAAACCAGGTATCTCCCACACCATTCCTGAAATACCCCGTTGAATTGGACAGTAACCTGACCAACTTGAACTACCGGGATTTCAGAGCCACTGAGTTAGGCCAGTGAGCTCAACTACCCAACAGTTGGAAATACCTTGCACATCTGCACATCCTTTGCATGTATTCACAGAGCTGGCCTGTTCCTGCGGCATTGATGCAGGAAGGGAGGCCATTGTATGCATGATCTGCCTCGCACAATTGGTAATTATTTCCTTATAACAATCGATTGCAATATTCTTTGCACCACCGGATTGTTGAAGCCGCCGTCCACATCTGCGGTCACAGTCAGGTGTAAACATTCCCCGGATGGCAAGGGCAAAATAATCTCTGTTTGATCGGAGTGACCAACCAATAAATCCGAGTAAGAAATATTATTAATGGAAATGGATTCCTGTAGGACGGAGTAACCAACCAATAAATGCACGCCATGGATGCCATCAATGGTGATGGGGTCCCAGAGGATACCTTTGACTTGGGCAAGTGACTCTGGGATGTTTACTAAAGTACTATCCCGCCAGTCATTAATAACAAAAATCCCGATGCGAATCGACCCTGGAATCTGGGTAGCCCAACCATACGGAAAGTTAAAAACCAGGTTTGAAATGTAAACAGGGGCGGAGGTATCATTTCCTTCAGGTAAAGAACCTTGATCCCAGTATGGGGCAACACAGATCCGATCAATCGAATATTTCGCGAGACCATTACAAATCCAACCGATGGTTGGATTGCCTGTTGCCAGGGAAACGTTGACATGTGGGACAAAATTCATGCTCCTGGCCTGCAGGTTGGACTGCACACCAATCCAAAAGATATCGTCTACCAACTGTTGGTTCTCGCCAGTCGAAGCGTTCATTCGAAAAACAGGCCCTGGCTGATCGGTCTGTGCGCCGGCCAATAGGTTCTTCGATTCTTGGGTCCAGGCTAGTGAATAGACATCCACAGGCATTTCAACCTGCCAGATCTCTTGGCCGTTGTATTGATTTGCCCTCTGCAAAGTAATGTTTCGCAAATTGTGATTGATCATCCAGGCAGGATTGTAAGTCAGCAACAAGCCATCAGGTGAGATCAGGTATTTAGCTAATGGCTGGGATGGGCCGGTTTGGGGATAAATCATCGCCTGGCGGATATCATCCGGAACGCTATTCGTATTTTCCGCTATCAAAGGAAGAACCGTTCCATCCTGCACCCTCACCGCCACCATCGCCGACCGGTACCAGATCTGCTGCCCATCTAAGGTCCAGCCAAGATCGGAAGGACTGGTCCCAAAGACGGGCCATAAATCTATTGAAGCCAGGACCTTGACCGATTCACTTCCTGAATGTATGACGAAGATATTTCGTTGTTCCGAAGAAACGTAATAATAGATGCTGAAGAGTTTTCGGGTAGGTGTTGTCGCTGGTTTCGTAGGAATACCTAATACTGCCAATTGGCTGCCGTCCGGAGACCAGGCTAGTGAGACCAGACTTCTCATTCGGTAAGTCTACCAGGAGGACCGCTTGGCCAACAAAGGGTCTCTCTAAGGTGAAGATTTTCCCGGGGTTGCCGGGCATGGTGAAAGCAACCTGGCTGCCATCCAGCTTCCACGCTAGCGGACCTGTTTGCGGCAAATGGATGACCTCTCCAGTCTGCAGGTCGACCAATAAGGTGCCACTTTTTGGCGGGTAGAGCGCCAGGAAACGCCCATCAGGAGATACCTCGGGTTGGGGGGGTAAGGTTGTTTGGGAGCCATCTTCAGACTGCGGGTCATACACGCCGGGATCCGTCAACCTCTTGGTGGTCCCGTCCGAAAGGAGATAGCGATAGATAGCCCCATCCTGACCGGCCCAATAAAGGACGTCGGTTGAAGCAGGAAAAACGATGCCAGGCGTTGGGGTGCTTTCAGGGCTTTGGGTGGGCGTGTTTTTCGCCTGCTGTATGGGGGTATGGGATGGGACAGGTCTAATAGCAAGAAGGGTCTGAGTTGGTGTTGACATCTGGTTATTGGTCCACCAGCCGGACGTGATCCAAACCAGGGCCAGGAGAACTATAACTGGAAATCCCCACGAAATAAACCGTTTCCAGGAAATCTTGAACAGGGATGTAGGACCGTCCAACACCATCCGCCAGGGGGGTAAGGGTCTGGCCTGAATTGATAGCAATTGCTTGCGCACCTTTTCGAGCCAATCGGAATCTGGCGGGAATAGCGCAGATAATTCCTCAATCGCTGCCATGAACGGCATTCCAGGATTTTCTTCTACGGCAGCTGTTCTAACCCGGCCACCCCTTAATCCAGTTTTGAGGAGTTCGTTAGCTTTGGCAACGTCCATTCCGAGGACGGCTGCTGTATCTGTCAGGTTCATGCCAACAAATCCGGCTAAGACGAACACCTCGGCAGCCTGTTTGGGTTGTTGCTTCAGCCATGTAGAGAACCAGGATAGTTTAGCTAATGCTTGAAGAGAAAATGATTCTTCAGGCTCAAGGTCATATTCTCTGGAAGGTATTGCATCCTGCCTGGTCCGGCGGGTAAAAAGGGCTACCTTCAGAAGCCAGACCAGGGGAGACGTTTTTTCGGGATCGAAACTTGATAACCATTGTTGACAAGCGTGGATTGTTTGCTCGGTCAGCCATTGGGCTTTTTCCACGTCCCCGCTCCAGGCCAGGTGCTATAAGAAGACCTGCGGTAAGCCATCTGTCAGACTGTCAAGTTCATTCTTGCGATCCGATTTGGGCACAATTTCTAACCTTTATTTTTTTTTGCCTCACGGAAATTACAATAAAGAAAAGCTAAGCATCTACTCGATCTGCGACTTCTCCCTCGAAATCCGGGGTGTATGGCATGGGCACAGTCTCAAGATGCTGGATTTGAGCAATGACTTGCTGCCTGGCTGAATGGTCCATTGAAAACCTCCAGATGAATTATTTCAAAATGCTGGTTGATTGAATAGGGCGATATACCTCAGTTTGGAGTCAACCAGGTAAATGGCAAGAAAGACCATTAATGGGTAATGCTCACCTAAAACTGGTCATAGGCGATCTGGGTTGGGTCAATTCCAAGATCGGATAACATTTTTGTCGCAGCCTCGATCATCACCGGTGGTCCGCACAGGTAATACTCAATTTGGGTCGGATCCGGGTGTGAGTCAAGATATTTATATTTTAATACATCGTGGATCAAGCCGGTAGAGCCTTCCCACTTTTCCTCAAGCAAAGGTTCTGAGAGTGCGACCTCGAAAGTAAAGTTCTGATATTGGGAAGCCAGATCCCTGAAGTAATCATCGTAAAAAAGATCTTTCAGGGAACGTGCTCCGAACCAATAGCTGATGCGCCGAGTGGTTTTTTGAGTTTCAAAAAGGGAGGAAAGATGTGACTTGAGCGGCGCCATGCCTGAGCCACCGCCCAGGTATACCATCTCACGCCGAGTATTCTTTATATGGAAGTCGCCGAAGGGACCAACAGCCGTAACTTTGTCTCCTGGTTTCAGACCAAAAAGATACACCGAGCCAACCCCGGCTGGATAGTCCTGGCCAAGTGGAGGTAGAGCGATGCGAACATTGAAACTCAGCAATCTATCGCTGGCTGGATTGGATGCGATTGAATAATTACGGCGGCAGATAAACGAATTGCCCGCCTTATGGTCGAACGCCTGTTGGGCATGCCATTGGGAGGCATAGGGCTCCTTGATATCGATCGCGTGCAACGTTCGTTTCGGGTAAACAGGAATGTCGAATTGCAGATAGTCACCGGGTTGAAAATCCAATTTCAAGGATCCATCGAATGGCTCAAGCACCAATTCCTTGATAAAGGTAGCGACATTATCGTTGCTCACCACCCGAAACGCATGGGTTGTCGGCGGTGCAGTCACACCATAACCGCTCGCTGAAGATAGATTGACTTGAATAGTTCCATCTCTCTCCCGGACAGCATAGGTCTTGATACCAACACAAACTGGTAATCGCTGGGGGGATCCGTCCCGAATATCGTAACGACCGTTGTGTTTCGCACACTCGATGGTCGTTCCCTTGAGATAGCCGTCAGACAGGTAGGCGTTTCCATGGGTGCAGATGCCGTCTGTCGCGAAGAGTTCACCGTCTACGGTACGGTACATGGCATAAGTCTGATGGCCGTAATCAAAGCGGATCACGTCTTCTTTTTCTAACACCCCGCTCGAACATAACTCAATATAGCCATCAAGCACAGGCCGGTTATCAGCCACAATCATCCTGGAAGCCTGTGATGGTGCCGGTTGAATTGTGGGTGCTGGCGGGTTCCGTTTTACATAATATGTGGAGTCTTTTACCTGCCGAAACACGGTGGGTAATATTTCTTGATATGCCTCGATTATGCCATTGTAGGGAGGAGGAGTGTATGGCTTTGCCAACTCATGTAATTTTGCCAGTGCATGGTATGGCACCAACGGGAACATATGATGCTCAAGATGGTAGTTCATATTCCAATAAAGATAGCGATTAAGCGCATTCATGTAAACTGTGCGAGTATTCAGGCGGTGGTCTAAAACATTTTCCGCAAGACCAGCGTGTTGGGTATACCCATAAATGATGGTCAGCCAGGCCCCGTAAAGGTTAGGCAAACCGACATACATCAGAGGTAACAGGCTATGGAAATAGATGGATATCGCGATCACGCCGGCGTAAATTAATATATAAATACGGGCCCTGACCGTAATTTTGCCCCGCTCCAATTCAGGGATAAAGGTAAGCTCCTCGGCAGTCAGGCGCCCGGTGCTATGCAGGATTACCTGAGGTATATATTTGCGGATGGCGGATAAATTAATAAAATTCGAGAAAAAAATGGCCAGATTTGCTGGCCGTTGAACAGCAATCTCTAAGTCCCTCCCTACGATGATCGTATCACTATGGTGGCGGGTGTGGCTCCAGCGCCAGAGAGTAGATTCGCGCAGCACCATAAAGGAGGCGATTTCGTAAAGTACGTTATTCATCCAGTCGGTCTTGAAGGCCGTCCCATGACCGCTCTCATGCCAGCGCGAGTCAGATACAGAGGCATATAACACCCCATAAATTGCAAATGGAAGGATTGTCCACCAACTGCCCCATAATAAATAACCACAAGCTCCAAAGATAGCCAGAAGAATAAACCAGATCAAGGTATCACGGATCGCTGGACCATCCCGCCGTACAAGCAGGTCGCGCATCCTATCTTTGGGAATGGGTGGGGTATACCACCTGGCTCCAGCCAGGCCTTTCTCAACTGCCAGAACAGCATCTTTCCCAAGAAGGCTGTAATCACTTATCTGGACACCATCCGCTATCGTTTTAACCATAGGAATTTCTCCTTTACCAGTAAAAACCCTTTCCCAGATTGGTAATACCTGCTTGATCGCCAGGAGTGCTGAGGCGAACCAATGCACTCAACCATTTAATATTCATGGTTAACCCACAGCGATCTCGCAATTTTCGTAAATCGTATATTCATGTTGCCAGTAATGATTCACCTGCCGGTAAATCGGTCATTCGATGCAGCGAATCCGCATAACCTGAATTTAATGCGATTTTGACAAAATCAATATAACCGATAGCGCATTTTATACCTAACCGATGCTGGATGCAACATTGTCCCGTCAAATAGTTCGCTCATTAAAGTAAAAAAACGCTGAGATGGAAATGTCCGTTCCATATCAATTTACGTTAAGCGTAAGTCTGACCAAGGGTTTACTTAAAAAATTGGGAGTGGGAATATTATTTCCTTCGTAATTAGCGCAGACAAGGTCCTGGTGGAATATGACCCAGAATGGTTTACCCGCAATTTGTGGTCACAATTGACAAGCAGCGTCCAGTCAAATCATTTTGTGATTAAAATCCACTGGCTTCAGCGGGCGGTAATCCCTCTTTAAGGATTCGCAGCCAATTTCCAGACATCACCGAACTGATATCATTCTCAGGATATCCTCGGTTCCCTAATGCAGTTGCAATCTTAATTAAATCTGCGGCGGTATCCAGTCCCTCAGGAATGGAATCCAGCCCAAAACCGCCATCAAAATCAGAACCAAGAGCAACATGACCGGCATTTCCATTTAGCTGCACCACGTAATCGATCGCATTTACGACAGTTTCGATGGTCACTTCAGAACGCGAATTACCGCGCTCCCAGCCTGGTTTAAGATAACTATTGTAGGGTAGGATTCCGATAACACCTTGATGCTGCTTTATTTGTTTGATCATTTCATCTGTCAAACCCCTGTCGGATGGTAAAAACTTTGCCGGATTGCTGTGACTGGCAATGATAGGTCCGGTGTAGATGTCCAGGGCATCCAAAACAGCTTGAGAGGATAAATGGGACAGGTCCAGGATCATGTTTAACCCAGCCATTTCCCCTAACAACCTTTTCCCTTCGAGAGTTAATGTGCCTCCACTCCCTGTGCCTGCTGAATAACGGGTGCTTTTCCAGGCCGGACCGATTATCCGCAGGCCTTGGGCGTGCCATTTATGAACGTCCTCCATATCAGAAATTGGATCTGCTCCTTCCATAAGAAGAACCAGTCCAATCTGCGGCTGGTGGACCGGTTCAGGGCTTACCCAGGAAGCGGTCACGGTCTCCAGGTCGGATTGGTTTTTTATGATGGTCAAAGAAGATTCTCTGGTGACCAGATCCTGGTAATATACCAGCTGCTTCCACCCTACTTCACGGGCTTGCTGGGGCGTCGAATAGACTGCCTGTTGATGTCCCGGATATGAATACGCTGCTGGCATTGGAAATATGGTTGAGAAGACGACTGCCACATGACCCGCAATCCACTCAGGAAATCCGGTGGTACGCTGACCGATGAGCCCTTCGACCGGCTGGCCCAACTCTTGTTCACGGATAATATATGCGCTCTTCAAAGGATCTCTGTCAAATTCGATCGCATTCCAGGCAATATCTTCATGACCATCAATCATAAATTGAGGAAAAAAAGCAGGTGTAAAGGATCGGGTAGATGAAGCTGTTACGGCTGAGGTAGATTCTGAACTGGAGGTCATCGTGTAAGATGGCGTCGATGATGATCTTTCAGGTTGGCGAGTGCCTGGATCGACCGGAAAGGTTATCTCGCCAGCTGGGGTAATCTCACTATTGTCGGCTGAAAGACCATTGAACGGTTGACAGGCAGCTGCCGTGCAAGCAAGAGTCAGTAATTTCAGGAATTGGCGACGCCTGATTGTAAAGGATGAACCAGAATGTTTTTCAGAAGAGCTCATTTTTGAATATGAAATTTATACTGTCCGGCGACAACCTCGATCATCACATGGTCATCCTGAACCGTCACATCTTGAATGCCCTCGACCTCTTTCAATGGCAGGCCGCTTTCGGTGATGTCTTCGGAGGATCTGACCAGCAGATCCACCACGCCGGTGGTGTTGGGTGGCAGCGTGATTTGCAGATCCAATCCTTCAGTGCTGCGTACCCAGTATGAAGATATCGTCCCATACAGCGACTTGAACCGCGCCCCAGCCCAGCTCAGGCTGCCTCCAAACCGGGGTCGGAAAAGGATGCGCTTGTAGCCAGGCTGCTCAGGAACCGGGTTGATGCCGGCAACCACGCGATACAGCCAATCCCCAATGGCACCAAATGAATAGTGGTTAAACGAGTTAGCATTGGGCGTTTGCAGTGATCCATCCGGACGGATGTTATCCCAACGCTCCCAGCAGGTAGTCGCCCCCAGCTTCACTGAATACAACCACGATGGGTACAACTCCTGCTCCAGCAGGTTATATGCCATATCGAGATAGCCGTTCTCGCTGAGAGCATGACAGATATGCGAAGTACCCAGAAAACCGGTCGTCAGGTGCATGCCGTGCTTGCGAACATCTTCTGCCAGGCGGCGAGCAGCCTCTACCCGTTTGTCAGGCGGCAAAAGGTCGAACTGCAGGGCAAGGACGTAGGCAGTTTGCGTGTTCGGCGCAAGGCGGCCGGCAGGGGTCACGAATTCCCGGTTGAAGGCAGTGATTATGTCAGCCCGCAGTTTTGTATATTCCTCAGCGTCCGCAGCCCGTCCCAGCTTGCCAGCGGTTTGCGCCAGCAGGCCTGTAGAATAGGCGAAGAATGCCGTCGCCAGCAAGGCCTTATCGCTGACGGGGTAAGGCCGTTCTGGATCGGGTAATTCAACGGCCAGCCAATCTCCAAAAGTTGGCCTGGTTTCCTCCCAAAGCAAATCCTCTCCAGCTTGTTGGCGTTCATACTCCACCCAGGCTTTCATACTTTCATACTGTTCAGCCAGCAGGCGGTCGTCGCCATACGCCTGGTAGATCACCCACGGGCATATTACAGAGGCATCGCCCCAGGCAGATGCGCCTTCACCGCGACCGGCGTCGGGGATAACGTAAGGCACCGAACCGTTGGGAAGCTGGTCGGCAGCCAGGTCACGCAGCCATTTGGTCATGAAAGTCGCCACATTCATATTAAATGCACCCGTGCGGGCAAACACCTGCGCATCCCCCGCCCAACCCAGGCGTTCATCCCGCTGCGGGCAATCGGTAGGTATATCCAGAAAATTGCCTTTCTGTCCCCAGATAATGTTGTGCTGGAGCTGATTGATCAGTGGATGCGAGCATTCAAATTCTCCGGTCGGCTCCAGATCCGAATGGACGACAATGCCGGTGACGTCTTCCAAACTAAGAGGACCTGGATAACCGCTGATCGCGGCAAAACGGAAACCCTGCCAGGTAAAGTGGGGCTCGAATATCTCCTCTCCCTGACCGCTCAATGTGTAGCGGTTGGTCTGGAGCGCACCGCGGATATTATCGAGATACAAACCACCATCGGGCGCCAGGATCTCAGCATGGCGGACACTGATCGTGCTACCAGCCGGACCACGAGCCTTAAGTCTAATCCAACCAACCATGTTCTGTCCCAGGTCAACGATCCATTCGCCATTGGGACCTGGTTGAATGCTCCTGGCTGGCAATTTGTCAATCCGCCGCACCGGCGGACTCATCTGGGCTACCAGGGTCGCGACCGGTTCGTTACTGATTTGGACCGCATACCAATCAGAAGCGTCGTATCCAGCAGACGACCAGCCCGCCTGTTCTAACCTGGCGTCGAAATCTTCACCATCATAGATATCAGATTTCAGAATTAGGCCAGTGGCAGCTTTCCAGTCCAGATCGGTCGTTTCCACCTGTACCCGACCATCGGCATAGATGATTTCAACCTGGCCCAATAAAGCCAGCTGCTTGCCGTAGGCTGGACCTAACCGGCCGCGAAACCAGCCTTCCGCCAGAGTGGCCCCGATGACATTTTCACCGGGTTGAATAAGGTCAGTCACGTCGTAAGTCTGGTACTGCAGCCGCTTGTGGTAAGCCGTCCAGCCGGGGGTAAACAGCCAATCGCTTGCAGGTTTGCCGTTTAATTCCAGGGCATAAAGGCCGCGGCTCGTCACGTAGGCTCGGGCGCTCTTCACCGGCCCAGTCACTGGGAATGCGCCACGCAGCCGCGGGCAGTGAGCGGTGAGACTCGCATCGGGTGTAATCCACTGCGCCTGCCAGTCTCCAGGATCGAGCAGACCCATCTCCCAAAAGGCAGGTTCGCTCCATCCGGTCGGCTGTCCGGTTTCATCCCAGACCCTCACCTGCCAGGCAACCCGCTGGCGACTTTCGAGCGGCTTGCCCTGGTAAACCTGGTGAAGCGACTGGTCCGATGTCACCTGGCCCGAGTCCCACATATCCGCCTGACCAGCTGCCAGGGCCTGTGGATCTGTGCCCGCACGTACCTGGTAAGCGGTCTGCCTGGCCCCGCGCCGGGAGGTTGCCAGCCGCCAGCTCAGCCGGGGATGACGCACGTCCATGCCTAAAGGGCTGGCCAGATATTCGCAGCGTAAATCGAAGACGTGCATAGATGCAGCACTTGTGTTGTCTGAATCTTCTGCTTGATGGCTGATACCAGAATGGCTGGTTTCAAGATTTTGATGATTACCATATTCTGCCATGAAGACCTCATTTGTTAATGGATAATTATGATGACCAGGCATGTTTCTCGGGATACAGACGACATACCAGCGGCTTCCTTTTACCAGTTGAGTCCCTGTCTGTCAAGAATTTTTTACATTAGCAGGTATTGTTAATAAAATAATGAGGAAAGTATGGACCAAAACCGAGCCGGGTATCAATCTGTCGAGGAGCAGATGGCAAAGGTTGCTTAAACTGACTTTCGCTGATCCCAATTGCAACATCCACCGAACCTGTACCAGCTTTTTTTGATAGCTCGAGAATGATCATTTAAGATAAGTAAGCAGCAATCTTAATGACATCGAAAGTTTATTAATTCTATCCGGATTCTCGGGTGGATCCTATGCGTAACGAAAGTGAAATATTCGACCTGGTTCTCAACATTGCGAAAAACGATGATCGTGTCAGAAATGAGCATAAAAGTGACAGACTCAGAATTCCTCTTCTGGACAAATATCAGTGTCTGCCTCCGATACCTCCACCAACCAAAGAAGATTACTGGGATGAAAACGAAGGAAAAAGATTATGTTGAGTATTTGCTACCAATGTGGGATGCATCATGCAGATAAGGTCATTGATCCGGAAGGCCCATTTGCGATCTGTCCCGATTGCGGGTTCAAGCATCCATTCTTGCAACTTCCCCTTTTCATGATTTCAGGCGCCAGCTGTGCTGGCAAGTCGAGTGTTTTGCCCTAACTTTTAGGGCAGATGAACGATTTTGTTATTCTGGACTCCGACAGCTTATGGCGACCTGAATTCAATAATCCGGAAAACCATTACCGGGAATTCATGGAGACCTGGCTGGCGATGTGCGTCAGCATTGGCCAATCGAGCAGACAGGTGATGTTATTTGGGGCAGGCACCGGCGTACCGGAGAATATCGAGCCCTGCGTGCAGCGCCGCTATTTTTCGAAAGTTCATTATCTGGCCCTGGTCTGTGATGGGGACCTGTTGGAACAGCGATTAATAGATCGCCCCGATTGGCGCGGTTGCAAAATCGGCGAATTTATCCAGACACAGAAGAATTTCAACCGCTGGTTCAAGGAATACGATAACTCTTGCGAACCTTATCAGATCGACTTGCTGGATACGACCCATGAGACGGTTGAGGAGTTGGCTCAAAAGGTAAAACAATGGAGCTCAATGTTTTTTCCTGCTTTAGCAAAAAAAGCCAGCACCATCTCCTGAAAGAGGAATTCTACTCAGGGATGGTGCCGAATGTCTCAAAAGATTTTCAATAAACTACCTGAAACCATTCTCAGCAAATTGACAATAATCCCCCATTAATAAAGGTCGTTTTTAATGGGGGATTTCCAGATTAATGCTTTGCTGATCTAAATTCTTGTATTTATCAACTCGTGGCATTCCAGAACCAGTTATAGGCATAATAATAGCCAGTATCACTTTGAATACGAATGGCAATTTGTGCAGTGCCCTTTACTGAATCCGGAAGAACGAAAGTGGCAGTAAAATTACCGCCCGCCCCAGTATTAAACCTGGAAGCTTGAGTCCCACCGATGCCAAGGTTCCCAAAGGGGGCCATCAATACGACAAATTCAATATTGGCAGGAAAATTTTCGGCTTTGATTGTAACTGTCGAGTTCTGAACCACGGAATAGATTGTGAACGACGGAACGCCGCCGTTGGCGATGATTCCATCGCCGGTAATGGTAGGATTGACCACCGGGGTGAAGGTGGGCGGAAGCGGCGAACTTTGAATAACCGGAGTATTGGATGGAGCCGGAGAATTAATGACGGCCTTGGTATCGGTCGACACGGATGCCATGGTCGCAGTAAGCGTGGGAGGTGGGGGACTTGCCATGATTTCAGACGTGGCAGTTTCGGCAACCGGGAAGGATTTAGTTGCGGCCGTTAATGCCTCAGATGTCTGAGTTCCCGCCAGAGATAAATCGATTGCATTTTGGTTCAACGGCGTTGGGAATATGTCTGTTGGTGTTTTAACGGGATTTTGAGAGGCTGATTTTTGGCAAGCAGTCAATAGCGATAGTAACAATACGGCAATTATCAGAAAGGGCAAACATCGTTTGGGCATTGGCATGTATCCTTCTTTTTTTATGGATACCGGTGTAAAGTGGATTTTGTAGAAAGTTTATTATAGCACAATCAAATTTTTCAAATTTCCTAAAGTTACTTTTTAATCTGCGGCATCACGATTCGCCAAGGGAGGGCTGGCGATAAATAGCTGAACAATATTTCTGTCGATCTGTTGAGGTTTCTTTTCGGCGGTCACGAAAGCAACAATAGTAAACTATGTGGCAATTTTCGTTTATGTTTATATTGGTTCCAGATAAAACAATGGATATAATATATGACTTCACTGCAAAAATTCGCACTTTTAACAACTCAGATTTAGTTTCCGAAAGCCAAAAAGGCCTCAATCCGAGCGCAATTACGGCTTGCAAACGGGCAAAAATAGAATCATTTTGCTGTTCTTGGGAGCATTTCTGCTCCCTTTCATCAGCATTTTCCTGTTTTTTGGCCTCCATTTTGGCCTCCAGGTAGCGTTGTATTCGGCGAGCGTTGGCTGCCATCGCTGAACCAATAACCATACAAGTCATTCGAAACAAACCCCTCACCGGCAATTTGCTGGCCGGGAAGGAGTGTTTGAGCTCGTGCATCGTTGCTTCAACCGCTGCTCGAAGGTTGCGTCCTTCACTATGATGCACTTTGCTTTGCCTGCGCCGATGAGCGACATTGGCCGCTTGCTGGCTGAAATTCAAGCGGATATTCGGTTTGTGTTTTCCCGGCACACCGGGACAGGTGGTTTGGAAGAAGGGACAGACCTGGCAAGTTGCCAGGTCAAAATGGGCGACAAAGCCTTTCTTCTGGCAGGTAGGATGCACAGCCACCGTTTGTCCCTGGGGACAGGTGATTTGGGTCGGTGTCCCTTCCTTGGTCTGGTGAATATCAAAATCCGCCAGGTTGAGCTTTTCTGCACTGGGAACACGGCCGCGGATCGCCGTTTGGATCTGTTCTACCTTATGGTCCTGTAGCACCTGGTCGCCGTCAGGACTGCCGTACCCCCCATCCGTGTAGAGCGTGTCCAGGTCGGTGCGTGCTTTCAAACCAGGCAAGGCTTCTTCCATCAATTGGGCATCATCGGTGCTGTTAGGTGCCACCTGAGCCTGAGTAATTAGTTGGAGCTTATTGACCGGGTCGCAGGTTTCGGTCACATTGGCAACATAGCCTTTGTAGGTTTTATGGGCTTTCTCCCGGTAGGTGGCTTCCAGGTCATCCGGCGATTGTAGACTGCTGGCACTCAACTCCTTGTCCACCTTGGTCTTGACAACCCTTTCTTCCAACCGGAAATGTTCCCCAAAGACCCGTTCCAGCATTTGATAGACCGGCTCTTGGCTATAGTTCAGTCGCAGTTCCTCCACCAGGCGCTGCATCAGATTGCCGATCTTCTGGAGGTGCTCACCGGTGTCCTGCCCTTTGAGATGATAGACATATTGCCCGGCATGTCCCTGGATGAAAGGCGCAAAGACTTCGCCATAGGCTCCTTGATCCGCTTCGTTCAGCATACGATGCACCCGCTGCAACACTTCGACTAACAATTGCAGCCGGCTCATCGCCCGCATGTTGCTGGCAATCTGGGTGCTGTCCATCCGCTGTTTGCCTGTTTTAAGTTGGTAAGCTTTGATTTGTTCATCGGTGACTTGCTCGAAGGCTTTCGCAATCAGATTGACCCCTTGCTCCTGCTGGTAGCAAGCCACCCGTTCCCGAAAGTAATACAGGCTGCGCAAATCAAAATCGCCTTCCCCGAATTCCCGATACCCCAGCGCATACCGCACCTGCAGATCATAGCTAAAAGCGTCGTACAGTTCTTCATCACTCCAATCAAAATGGGATTTCAAACTTTCCAATCCGACCAGGACGTTGACCGGAACGTTGGGCCGAGAAGGGAGATCCGCATATAATACCGCAAAGGGGCTTTCATCCAGCCGGCAGAAGGTTTCCCGGTAGAACACCCCAGCCCAGGAGGTTTCCAACCGCTTCCGGTGTTTTTCCGGCAAATCGTTGACATTGGTGATCAAAAACGGCTGTAAATGACGCTGATTTTTACGGAACATGAAGGAGTAGCCTCAAAGATTGGAGTAGAATGACCTGGCCTTATTATATTAAAGTTTTACCCATTTTGTCCAATCGTTTTTGCAGTGGAGTCATATATGATCATTCTTTTTAAATCACTCGCCAATAACCGAGCGCTAAAAGTTTTTTTGCGTTTGGCAATGCCATATCAGGACATATACGGGTAACCGTTAAGTCATGGGGTAAGCAGAACATCAACACTATTTCCATTCAATAAACCACGGTTAAAGCTGTGTAACAATCTACAAGGAGTTGACAATGGATACAATGGTCGAGACCAAGGATTTGGCCAAAACATATGGGAACGCCCAGCATGGTGATATCCAGGCGGTTAAAGGCATAAATTTGCAGATTCAGAAAGGCGAGGTGTTCAGTCTTTTAGGGCCAAACGGAGCCGGTAAGACAACCACTATTTCAATGATTAGTGGCCTGATCGAGCCAACACGAGGAGACGCCTACATCGGTGGTTTTTCGATCACTCACCAGCCCCTGCAAGCCAAGCGTCTGCTTGGGGTCGTTCCCCAGGAGATAGCTCTTTATCCTAACTTAACCGCCCGGCAGAACCTGGAGTTTTTCGGCCGTATGTACGGGATCAAAGGGAAGGATCTTACCAACCGGGTAGATGCGATGCTTGATTTTATCGAGTTGACCGATCGCCAAACCGACCGGATCGAGACCTATTCCGGGGGAATGAAGCGGCGGGTCAATATCGCCGCCGGATTGCTGCACGATCCCCAGGTCGTGTACATGGACGAGCCGACAGTTGGGATTGATCCTCAAAGCCGGAGGCGGATCCTCGACACGGTTAAGCAGCTGCGCGATCAGCAAGGTATGACCGTGCTTTATACGACCCATCTCATGGAAGAGGCCCAGGAGCTGAGCGACCGGGTCGGGATCATCGATCATGGTGAGATCATAGCCCTGGGTACGCCCGGTGATTTGATCCAGCAGGTGGGCGAGCAAGACAGGTTGGTCTTCAAAGTGGGCCAGGCCAACATCGGTGCTGATTTAATGGAGCGAATTCGTTCCTCAGTTGATGGGGTCACCCAGGTTGTTTTTGATCCGCCGGGGGGAGTTGGCGAAAACAAGACAAATATCAGCGGGCTGCTGCTGGTCAACGCCAAACGCGGGCGCAAAGCCCTGCCGTTAATTCTTCACCTGGCAGAGGAAGCCGGGATCGAAATTGAGTTGGTGGAAGTCCACGAACCCGACCTGGAAGCAGTCTTCCTTCATTTGACAGGCCGGGAATTGAGGGATTGAGATGGACAGACTTTGGGTAATTGCTGTCAAAGAAGTCCGCACCCGATTTACTGATCGTCGCTTGCTGTTGATCATGCTGGCAGCGCCTCTGGCTATCTCTACCATCATCGGCCTGGCTTTTGGCGGTTTGGGACGCAGCGCCAGCCCTATCCAGGATATCCCGGTGGCGGTAATCAACCACGATCAGGTTGGCCCGGATGGGACATCATTCAGCGCCATATTGACCGGGCTGCTCACTACAGGCGCTCTCCCAGCAAGCCAGACTTCTTCAACAACCGCTTGTCCACAAAGTACTCCTGCTTCAAGTACGAACTCAACAGGCAGCAGCTTGACTTTAGGAGAATTGATACATGGAACGACATTCGACGAATCAGTCGCCCAAAATCTGGTTAACGACAAAACCATCCTACCCCCGGCTGCTGAAATTGGCAGTCCGGAATATGTAGATGAAGCCGCACGAGCTGCCATCGATAAGGGCATTTACGCAGCTGCAGTGATCGTTCCGCAAAATTTCTCAGCATCCCTGGCAAGCATAGCAGACCCCCGCCAGCCGAAGTCAACCGCGACGATCTCGGTCTATGGCAATCAAGGCCAGAGCCTTTCAGCCGGGATTGTCCGCAGCGTGGTCGATACCATTACGACTCAACTGGTTAGCGGTAATATCGCCATTGGGGCAACTATCGCAGAGTTGGCTACCAGCCAACCTCAAGCGCTTGCCAACGCCTCCAATTCTGATTTTAGCAGCTTGTTCGTGTGCGCTTTCGTCCCAGGCAATGACCTGGTTAAACTGGTAGAAAAGCCTGTTCAAGCAACACCGACCAGCAGCGCTGGCGCGCTTCTGGTTACATTCGGATCTGCCCAGGCCCTGTTCTTCGCGCTTTTCACCGGCCAATTTGGAATCCTCAGCATGTATGAAGAGCGCAGGAATTGGACGCTCCAACGCATGCTATCCTCGCCGACGCCGCGTTGGGCGATCCTGGGCGGAAAGCTGGTAGGGGTAGTGGCCAGTGTTCTGTTTCAGCTCCTGGCTCTGTTACTCGCTTTGACGATGGTTGGCAGCTTGATAGAGGGACGTTTGACCTTTATCTGGGGAACAAACTTGCCATCGCTGGCACTGGTACTTCTTTCAGTTGCCATCGCAGTCTCAGGTTTTGGGATGCTGTTGGCCGGTTTACTCAAAAGTGTCGAACAGGCGAGCGTAGTTGGCTCTGTTCTCAATATTGGTCTCGGGGTGTTGGGTGGCGCCTTCGGCTTTCAATTACCCCCCTCAGTGGAAGCATTCTCAATCATCTATTGGGGGCGGCAGGCCTTCGAAGTCCTCGCAGCCGGATATGGAACTGTTTCGCTCAACGTTCTTGTGCTGATTGTTGAAGGTGCGGTGATGTTTGCATTAGGCCTGTTTCTTTTTAACCGCAAGTTCGAAGTTTGAGGTGCAGCATGTCTAAGATACTGGCAATTGTGCGCCAAGATTTACTCATTTTTTTAAGCCGCCGGTCAAACCTGCCCGGCTTGCTGCTCACTCCAATTATCATGACAGTGATCATTGGCCTGGTAAGTGGCGGTGCATTCAACGGCACTTCAGTCCAACGGCTGGATGTGATCAATCTGGATGGTAGTCCAGAATCCATGCAGTTTCTCGATGCTGTGCGCCAAGCCAATCCGGCCCTGACATTGTGCCCTATGGATAATTCCGGCGCTGATGTCTGCGGTCTGGGCAGCTCTGGAACCCTGTTAGAGAGCCAGGCTCTGGATCGGGTGGCTAACAGCACCTCGGTAGCTCTCCTGGAAATTCCCAGCGGTTTTGGGGCGGACCTTACCAACCAGCAGCCAACGGCAATCACATTTTTCAGCGCCAACAGCTTTGGGGCATCCCAGTCTGTGCAACAAGCTGTTCAAGCAGCCTTATCCCAGGTCAACGGCGCAGCCGTGGCATCCCAGGTAGGGCTGGCAGTCATCGACCGTCTGGAAGGCCAACCGCTGGCTGCAGCTCAGGCTCAGAAGATGACTGCTGCCTTATACCAACGGTCATTGACGCTTGAAAAAGATAAGAATGTTGCTATCAATTATGCTCTCTCCGGTTCGGCCCAATCACTTACAATGGGAGAAAGTTTGCAACAAGGACTTGGCCAGTCGGTCCCTGGAATGGGATCAATGTTTGTGCTGATGACCATATTTGGAGGCATGACGGCATTGATCGTCGAACGCCAACAATGGACCCTGCAGCGCCTGGCGGTCATGCCTGTTTCCCGGAGTTCACTCCTGGCTGGCAAAATACTGGCTCGTTTTTGCCTTGGACTGCTCCAGTTTGCAGTCGTGTTCGTCGTTGGAGCACTGCTAGGGATGAATTTCGGCGAAGATCCTTTGGCCCTCATCCTGCTGGTCATTGTCTACACCCTTTCGATCACCGCACTTTCGTTCGCAATTGGTTCGGGATTGAAAAACCCGGCCCAGGCAAGTGGATTGGGTCTCCTCTTGACCCTTACCCTGGCGCCGTTGGGAGGAGCCTGGTGGCCGATCGGAATCACCCCGAGGTTAATGCAAATCATTGGCCATATCTCACCCGTAGCCTGGGCGATGGATGGCTTTACTGCGCTCACCTACAACCAGGCTCACCTGGTGAATGTCTTGATCCCCTTAGCTGTACTAGCCGGCATGACGATGGTAGCGTTTTTGATCGCCATCCCGCGCTTCCGCTACCAGGTGGATTAAAAGCAGAAGCTGGAAAGTAGGCGTACAGCAAAAATACTCGCTAGATTTATTTTTACCAAGATATAACATTTTGAGTAAAAACTGTTCGTGGAAACCCATCCAATCCAGGTACAATGACCAACAAATCTACCTTCTATTTCAGGTCGGAATATTTTCTCTTTAATCCAACCAATTTTAGCATTCCCCATATTTCTCGAGAAATCTGAATCTTTCAACAGGAGTGAGTCCATGACCGAAGCCTTTGCCGCACATACAGATGACAACCACTATCGAATTGGGAACTCTTCTTTTCATCTTTCGATAGGATTTAGCGATAGAGGGCAGCCAACCATCCAATCCCTGGTCCTGCTCTCTCAACCCCAGATTAATTGGGCAGCACAGGATTTCTTATTGGCTCCTGTCCTCGTTGTTGATCAGGTTGAATATTCTCTTGATAAGGGTAACATGCGGTTCAACAGTTTTGAAGTCATCCAGGATAGCCAATTGGGCCTCATCTATAACCTGTCAAACGGTCTTCAAACCATTCTCTACCTGAAGCCGTCGCCTGACCTGGCTGTGTGGCAGTCATGGGTGAGCTCTTGCCAACCCAACTTCGGCACCCATTGAAGGAATCACTCGCTTCGATGCCGCTAATTACACCTTCTCGGTTGGCAGTCATGAACCCCAATGCGGTTACGTTCTTGGTTGGCTTGAAGGACCCCGAGCAGATGCTCCTGGGAGGCCCGCCCTTCCATATAAATACGGTGGGTGGATTCCAAAATTCTTGTATGGTGAAGGTTACGTCATCCCGCCGCCGCCTTCTGGAGGTTGGGCTGCGCCAGTGTACCGTCTGGTCCAGGAACGCCTGGGCAAGCTTCCCTTACGGAGCGGAAAGCGCTCGACCTATGAAAACCAGCCCTGGGTAACCGTACTGGATCCAGAACGCCAGGGAGGTTGGTTCCTGGGATTCGAATGGAGTGGCACCTGGAAAATTGACGCTGAATATCAACCCGAAAACAGGGCTTCTACAATCTCGGCGAGCAGTGACGCCAATAAACACTGTATAAATCCGGGTGAAACTTTGGTTTCACCGACTGCTTTTTTGGGCCTGTTTTCCGGGGATTGGGATGATGCCTTTAACAGCTGCCGGCGCTATGTCGACGCAGAAATCATCCCCCAGATCACTCCCGATTGGCCTACCAGCCTGCATGTTTATACCTTCCACAATTTCCCCGAGAAGCGAAACGAAGAATTTATGCGTCGCGAGATCGATGCTGCTGCTGAAGCAGGTTTCGAGACCACATATATTGAAACCATCTGGTGGAAAGAAGGGGCGTCATCAGGGGATTTCTCAATCGCCTTAGGTGATTTCTCAATCGGCTTAGGTGATTTTGAAGACAGCCGGGTGAAATTTCCGATGGGTTTACGAACGATGTCAGATTACGTGCATTCAAAAGGGATGAAGTTTGGACTGTGGTTCGAGATAGAGCGGGTCGATCTGCGCACAGCTAACCGCTTGCGTAATCCCTGGAGGCCCGAATGGCTCGTCCAGCAGAAAGGCTATCCATACCGCTCGTGGTGTCCTCACGTTTTTCTCCTTTGTCTGGGTGTACAAGCCGCGGTGGAATGGGCGCTTGAAAACCTGATCTGGTCAGTCAATGAGTACAAGCTGGATTACATCATGTTCGACAGCAACGAGTGGGCTATTTGTGATGACCCAAGCCACGATCACAGCTCTGAGGATGGGGAATGGGCCCAAGTCCAGGGTTATTATGAAGTGATGCGCCGGTTACGCCAACAATTCCCGGACCTGATGGTCATGAATTCATCCGGTGGAAGCCAAAGAGGTGATTTTGGCATCGCCCGTTTTTCCAACTGCATCCACCCGCATGATAATAACTCACCCAGCGCCAAGCAAAGGCGATTTATGCATGGCACCGGGTGCATGTACCCCACCAGCTACCAGGCCAATTTTTTGAGCGATTATACCGACCAACCCAGCCCTGAAGGCTTCGTGACTGCCCAACCCAGACCGGTCGACCGGGTAATTGACGCCGATCGGTTCGAATGGCGGGTGCTTAACCGGCTGTTGGGCTATTTTTCCACCAGCTTGGAAGTGAGCACGCTGCCTGATTTCCAGAAGGCAACCTTCAAAAAAGCGAATGAATTCTACAAACGAATCCGTAAATGCACCCATGGGGACCGGTACGTGCTGGCGGGTCCCAGGCAATTGTATGAACCGCTCTATCAGGAAGCCGATAATTGGGAAGCGTATCAGTACGTCGCTAGAGAAAAAGATATCGCGGTGGTTTATTTTTACCGGTGTTTAAGCCCAGACACCGACTTCACGGTAAAGCTGCGTGGCCTTGAACCAGATACCACCTATCGCGTTGAATTCTATCGTTCAAGACCGGCATTTAATACAACCGGCGCTGAACTCATGAATGAGGGTTTTACCTGCCACCTCGAAAATCAACGCAGCGCTGATTTGATGATCCTGACGCCAAATATTTGAGGGAAGCTAGCCGAAATCTACCCTTTCAGGGCTGTAGGAACATTTGGAGCTTATTCACCTGCCTCTTGATCAAGCGTCTCGGGGGTCTCTGCCATTGGCGACTCCTCCAGCGATTCGGCGATCCGCTGTTGTAATCCTTGCCGGCCTGGACGACGTTTTCCAAGGTTTTTGAGAGTATCTAGCATGAATGTCGTCATCCCTTGAGTTAAGTTTTTAAGCGCTTCGCGGGAGAGCCGCTCGCCCTTGTCAAACCAACGGACGGCTGCGTAACCCAGAACCACGGTGGTGGACGATGCAATTGCCGAACTCAACAACCAACCTGGCAGGCCACCCAGCTTGCTCAATTCTTGGAAGAGAGTCCGGCCCAGAAAACCCAGGCCAAATGTGCCAACCAGCTCAGCTGCTCTTTGCGGTGTAATTTTGTAATTGTAGATACGGGCGATGCTCACCACCAAAACCGATTGGGTCACGGTTAATGGAACGAAATCAATAATCGGCAAAGGCGTTAGAGCGATGGCGGCTGCGATTGATGCCGCCTTGATGATTGCTTGCCAGGCAAGCTGCCAACGGTATTGAGGTAAGGCTCTTCCCAGGGCAGCGACCATAGCAGGTTCGGTCGCCGCAATTGCTAAAAGCACTTTCCCCAGGTTCTTACCGTCTTTGGCAGCAATCGGTACAATTTGATCGGGCTTCAACGCCAGATTCTGGGCCGCACTGGCAATTACATCCTGCAAGTCTTTATTGGGCACCAGATCGATCTTGTTCAATGTCACCACGTACGGCTTTTTAAGTTGTGCCAATTCGTGGAATAGCTCTTGTTCGGTCTTTTTGATCCCCTGGATAGCATCAAAGACCAGGACCATGAAATCCGCCTCCGTCGCGGCTGCCATGGCCCGACTTCGCTCCTGCTCTCCCAGTGGTCCCACGGCATCAGCCCCAGGTGTATCGATAACGGTAAACAATGCCGCGTCAGCCTGTTGATTCTCCGTAGTCGTACCCGGTAACGGGCCGACCTTTGCCAGGTCGCTTTTATTCAGAACCAGTAAATTGAACAAGGTAGATTTCCCGACATTGGCCGGACCAACAATGGCAACTTTGTTTTTGGTTCCAAATGCCTGTTCAATCTGGGCGGTTGACATCTTCACCAGATTGCGGATCGTGCTCGCATCCGAAGGGAATCCTTTCAGCAGTGCCAGAAAACCGTCTTTCTGGTACGGTTCGAGCACATCCCATATCTGACGCACGATTACCTGTACATCCGCGGGAAATTCATTAAGTATGTCTTCAAAAAGCGTCATGTAACCCTCCCCTATTTTGTGTTTCAATCATACCACCAAGAAAAGCCTCTGCTAATTACAAATAAATTGGTAATGGGATTGGGAATCACCGCTTTTTACGTCCTGCAGACGGTTCTTAACGCATTTACTGGCCTGGGACCGGATAAACTGGCGCTTATCCCAACCCCACCGGGTCTCAGCCCCACCATTTTCCAGGCTTTAGCCGGGGCAATCGATAAGCTGGCCCCAAACCTGGCTATCGTCATCGCCTTCGGTGGGGAGTACGGCTGGCGGGGATATCTTCAAAACGAATTAGTCAAGCTGGAAAAGGTGCGCGGCATCCTTTGCTTGACCTGATTTAAGGGAGCCTGGCATAGGCCAATCATTCTCATGGCATGGAGCTATCCGGGTGATACTTTGCTCGGTCAGGGTCTGGCTGCGCACTTCATGACGCTCCTGGCTGTCGTTTTGGGCTATGCCCTGCTCAAAATCGGCAGCGTCCTGCTGTTTTTTTATCTGCACGCTCTCAACGACCAGATGACGGCGTTTCTCGTAGCATCAGGCCTCACACCGTACAACCCGGTGCTCTCATCTTTACCATTACGACTTTGGCCATTATCGCCCTGCTTATTCTGCGTGACCCTGTCTGGCGAGACACCTCAGATTGACTCGACTTCTCTACACTGCGGAAATTTAAATATAATTGATTTAACGGCTAAGCGTTTTTACTTCATCATATATCGAAGCATCAAAAATATTAAAACGTTTTAGACTATATAAATCGATATAATAATTTACAAACTCTGTATCTTTTTTGATCAAAAGATGGTATCATAAATCATCAAGCCAGTTTGCATTAATAATGCGAGTTCGGGATAAGAGGGTCTCAGGGGGTTCTTTTCCTATTCTCGCTATATCCGTGTTCTTCGTTCACACCTGGTTTCGGGTGAAGGGAATAGCCTGGACAATCGATAATATGGCACACCCCCGAAACAGGCAAAAAAGTGCTCGAATAAAGGGTTCATCTACCCTGGAATCCAGGCTGGTGCAACCTGATAATTTCATATCAAATAGGAAAACAAATGGAACTCGAAATTGGGAAAGAATATTTAATTGGGCCGACCAGCGATCACAACGGCAGGCGGGCAACTCTGGTGGAGTTTGTACCTTACCACCCCGATAAACCTGAGGACCTGGTCGCCAGAGTCCGATTTAGCGACGATAAACGTTACGGAAGGGTTGAAATCTATGATCTGCTGGAGATCGTGCCGACACCCGAAAAACCAAAAGAGTCATAATGAATATCTCCTTTCTCTTTTTATTAATTGTGGGAATAATTGTGCTTTTAGCTGTCCTGGGCGCATTGGTGGTGATTGGATTGTCTGTATACCGGTCTCAGATGAAAAAGAGACAGAGCATTAAGGCTCCGGGACAGGCCCTTGATGAGGAACAAGCAGCCGAAATCACGTCAACCTGGAATTTGTTGAACCATTAGAGGTAGGGGGGCTACCTTCGAGAGTTTGAAATAAAACCAAAATCTTTAATTTCTATGATGATCTAAGGCATCTCGCTTGCGCAAGGCAATTTTATATTTTATTGCTGTCATAATCTTAATTAGTGCAGCTTGTAACTTTCCGACCCGATCTTTGGCGACACTGACCATCCAATCGAACACGCCTAAACCTACGGCAAATGAACCCACTCAGGCGCCAACGACGCATAATACTCCAACCGCAGATGCAACGCCGATCAATGACCTCGAAAATTACGTCGTTTACACGACCCAGTCCGGGGATACACTTAATGCCGTGGCTGCTCGCTTTGGCGTTGAACCTGCCGAAATCCGGTCAATGCAAGCGATCCCGGCGCAGGGACTGATTCCTTTTAAACAGATTCTGATGATCCCCAGGCTGCCAGAGATTTGGGCATACTCCCAGCCTCTTTTACCTGACGTAGAGATTGTCAACTCACCATGCGGGAAGAAAGTTGATATCCAGGCAGTTGTCGACAATGGCAATGGTAAGCTAAATTCGTATTCGCAGATTGTGGATTCCCAAACACTTTCCGGAGCAGAAATTGTCAAGCGGGTATCCGAAGAGACATCGGTCAACCCTCATTTCCTCCTGGCGTTCATCGAATTCCGCTCGCATTGGGTTACGGCACAGGCCGGAACCCAGGACCCACCTTACCCACTTAGCCTGAACGTCCCTGGTTACGAAGGACTTTACCTGGAACTTTCCCTTTCAGCCAAACTACTAAACCTGGGTTATTATGGCTGGCGCCAGGGAACGATGACCAGCCTGACATTTCCAGACGGCGGATCGGTACGGATTACACCCGAGCTCAACACCGGCTCAGCCGGCCTGCAGTACTTGTTCGCCCGGCTTTACAAACAAGTCAGTTGGGAAGACGCCCTTTATGGCCCGGATGGTTTTCTGGCTACTTATCAGCACCTGTTTGGAGACCCGGATGCATGCGCAAGGAGCCTGGGTCCCCTTTTCCCGGATGACCTGCAAGTCCCGACATTAGAGCTGCCTTTCGCTCCGGGGGAAGCGTGGGCGTTGACCGGCGGGCTGCACAACGATTGGAATACAGGCACGCCCTTGGGCGCCCTGGATTTTGCTCCCATCACCGGAGAGGCTCACTGCGTGGTATCACGCGCCTGGGTTCTGGCTTCCGCTTCTGGGGTGGTCACCCGCTCCAGCACTGGTCTGGTCCAGGTGGACCTGGCAGATGGCGAGGGTAGTCCAACCGGTTGGGAGCTGCTCTACCTGCATGTCGCCACAATAGACCGGGTACCGGCTGGCATGGTGGTCCAGACTGGGGATCGGATCGGGCATCCCTCCTGTGAAGGCGGTAATGCTACCGGAACCCACGTCCATCTGGCGAGACTATATCGTGGCGAATGGATTGGGGCAGGCGATCCATTCCCGCTCGTATTGAGCGGATGGCTGGCTCTACCAGGCACGCTTCCCTACCAGAGTGCCCTGGTCAAAGGCGACCAGATCGTAGCCGCCCACCCGGATGCCAGCGGGAACTCAATAATCATACGTTAATATGTCATTTGATGCGGGAAAATAATACTGGCGGCAGCGAGGGATTCCCGGAAGCGATCGTCAGGTCATCGACACTGCAGGTAGAACTCAAATTGGTGGGCCGGCCGCCCGGGTTGGCCCGCAGGACCGGAAGAAGATCGGTGATCGGTGAAGGCTTTATCGCTTCAATCGCTCCGGCTTTAGCTGAATAATTGATTCCTCCGAAATCCGGGTTTGACAGCAAGATGCTGCCTGAATTATCAATCGCATAATCTCCCGCACCATCCCCATCGAGCAATACATCTACAGTAACAGGAAAGAACCCGTACACTCCCGAAAACTGGCTGTCATATTGCTGTACAGTCAGGATCAACTTACCATCCTGAGTAAACTCCAAATCCATCGAACCGGTCGAACCGGTGAATTGAATATTTTTAATCTTGTTTTGCTGCAATATCGGCTTAACGAATGCATCAATATTGGTTGGATGCCATGAGCCCAGGTAACAATCAGCGTTTTTGCCTGGCACCGGTGTGGTAGGAACAGCATCTGTCTTTGCCTGTGAAGGTAAAGGGGTGGGCGAAGGCTGGGTTGTATTTTTTTTCACTGGTCTATTCTGAGACAAATAGGTTGCTGTGGAACCGGGTGTGGCTGTAACCATAAAGGAGATATGGCTGGTCAAGCTGCATGCCAATAAGAAAAAAACGATACCAATACTTATTAGCGGTAATCGTAACGGTTTCAAATGGCTATTGTTATTCATGAATCTCATCAAGCAATCCTACATCATCCGACCAATTAGATTTATGATTGATTGGCATCACGGGGCACATGCAAGAAATTGTGGGGAACTCTAGAGAAACAAACGGTAGGATACCAATATAAATTGGATTGTACACCTTTTCCGTATCTGCTTCAAACGAGCGAATTGTGGTTTACGCTCAGCCCAGATCGGCAATCTTTAAGCCCATCTGAGAGATATCATACCCGGGTAGGGCCATAATTGCCTGCTGAAATTCCGGGTTCTGGGCCACCTCAAAAAACGGCCCTAATAAAGGACCCTCAAGGAAAGTGCGAGGGATGATGACTTGATACTGCTCATCGAACATAGGGAGAAAATCCAGGTCCAAAGCCTGGGCGGCTGCGGCTACTCCCAACCCGCAATCCGCTCTACCCGAGGATACTGCAGCCGCGATAGCCAGGTGAGTGTATTCTTCCCGGTCATAACCTTGAATGCTTTCCGGCCTGATCCCCAGCCGGGACAAATGATAATCGAGCAGCACCCGCGTCCCAGCCCCGCGCTGGCGGTTAACGTAGCTGACGTCAGAGCGAACCAGGTCGGCCAGAGAAGCGATTCGCTTGGGATTGCCTCTGCGCACCAGCAGCCCTTGTTTGCGCCCGACCCAGCCGAATACGGAGACAGGTGTATCTGGTAGGTACTGGCGGATGGCAGTGAGGTTGTATTCTCCGCTCTCCGCATCCAAGAGGTGAGAACCTGCTAAATGAGCTTCGCCCCGGCGAAGCGCCACCAATCCCCCCTGACTGCCGGCATTGACTGACACCAGGCGGCGATCGAGGGCTACCAGGTATTGGGCCAGCAAATCCAGAGTCAAATCATGCGAACCAATGGCAAAGATGGTCTTTTCGATTTCCGCAGCGCTCCGGTAAAGGCGGACCTTTACCTTTGAGCCAGCTTCTAGTCCTTGGGTCCCGGATGGGATGATCACAATACCATCGGCATGGACTAATGACGTGATCATGCCGGCGCCGCGCGCCAGCGGAGCTGCCAATACCTGCTCACCAACCCGTCCGACAGCCATCCTGACATAATCGTCGTCTCCAGGCGGTGAGGTTACTTTGCGGGTCAATCTGGCGTCAATCTGTTCCTGGGGGATTTGAGAAACCCGCCCTTGCCAACGCATCAACAGCGGCTCGACAAAGATCTCACCGGTGAGCGCGGCTGAAACCGGAAAACCGGGGACCCCAATGATTGGAACCAGGCTGCCACCTACCCGGGGCACCATACCCAGGATGACCGGGTGTCCGGGGCGCACAGCAACGCCATGCACGAGTAACCGTCCCAGCTTTTCGATCACCTGGGCCGAAAAATCCTCCGATCCGGCTGAGGAACCGGCATTCAATAAGATCAGGTCGCTCTGTTGGGCTGCCTCCTGGACTCGCCTGCAGATCTGGTCAAAGTCATCCGAAGTGATCGGATATCGTTTGGCAGTGCCTCCCCAACCATTCACCTGAGCTGCCAAAACCAGCGAGTTGAACTCGACCAACTCACCCGCCTGAAGTTCACGGCCAATTGCAGCCAGCTCTGAGCCTGTAGGCAGAACTGCCACGTTTGGTTTTCGTGCCACCTTCAACCGCACTTGCCCAGAAGCCGCTAGAGCACCAAGATCAACCGGTCGTAGAACCTGCCCGGCCGGTAAAACGAGCTGGGTCGCTACAATGTCTTCACCCATCGGCCGAACGTGGCTCCAGGGGGTGACAACCGCCCGAATGCGAATCGCTTCTGGGCGGCGGATCTGTTCAGCAATAAGGCCTTCACTCCCCAATGATTCTACATTTTCAATAGGGATGACTGCATCTGCCCATTGTGGGAGTGGTTCGCCTGTATCCAGGTAGATCGCCTGAGTCCCAAAGGTTAATACTAACGGGTTGGAAGGCGCTGCACCGTGAGTTTCGCTCGACCGGACGGCAAATCCGTCCATTGCAGCCGCGTTATCCCGCGGGTTAGAAAGCTGCGCCCACACCGGAGCCGATAAAACGCGACCGGCTGCGTGTTCATCCAGTGCAATTTCTTCTTCGCCCAATAAAGCACCTAAACCGGCCTCTTTTAGGGCAGCTTGAAAGCGGGCCAGGGCTTGAGCTAAGGGAATATCATTCAGGTAAACGCTCATTTTGCCTTCATAACAGATAAACGACGGCTTCTTCACCGGCGCTCAATCCAGTCGTTTCGGCCGGAATAAAAAGCAAGCCATCCGCTTTAGCCAGGTTAAATATCAGGTTGCTCTTGAAAAATATGGGTTCGGCAATTATTCCATCAGCACTGCTGGCCAACTTGACCGGCAGCCAATCCTCACGGCCGGCCAGCGAGGCTATGTTCAGATTGAGGCGAGCACGCACCTGGCTGCGGGATTGGACGCGTCCCTGGCGCTGCAGCCGCTCAAGAAGCGGGATGGCAAATAACCAGGCGATCACCAGCGCGCTGACAGGATTTCCCGGCAGGCCGATCACCGGTTTTCCACTGCATACCGCCAAAATGGTAGGTTTTCCCGGGCGGACGTTGACGCCATGGACGATAACGCCAGGCTGGCCTGCCTGGTTGATCACCTGAGCGGTCAGATCACGGGTACTGGCTGACGATCCGGCGGTGATCAAGACGCCATCGCATTGGGCCAAAGCTGTTTCTAAGGCTATGCGCAGCGCATCAGCTTCATCCGCCACAATCCCAAAACTTACCGCCAATCCCCCATTCTCTTCGATCAAGGCGGCCAGGGAATGACTGTTGACATCCCGTACCTGACCTGGCAGTGGCCGAAAACTCGCCGGTACGACTTCGTCGCCGCTGGAAATTATGCCAAAACGTGGACGGCGCGCAACTTGTACGGTCAGCACACCAAGGGCCATCAATCCGCCGATTTCGGCCGGTCGCAGGCGGCTGCCAGCAGGAATGACACATTGCCCGAGTTCAACATCTTCACCAACCCGAATCAAATTCTCCAAAGGAGCAACCGGACGCAAGATCTCCACCTCACCCGGCCGAGTAGTTTGGACAAATTCCAACATGACCACGGCATCAGCATTTTCGGGGAGCATCCCGCCGGTGTGGATCAGGGCAGCCTGGCCTGGCTTAAGGTTGAAATCGGGCCGGCTGCCCATGGGCACCTCTCCGGCCAGGGAGAAATAAGCCGGTAGACCATCGCTGGCTCCAAAGGTGTCAGCCGCGCGCACAGCATAACCATCCACGGTGCTGCGCGGAAATTCAGGCAGCGGGTGAGGCGCGACCACGGCTTCAGCCGTTACCCGGCCCAATGCAGAGACGGTATCGATTTGTTCACAGACCACAGGTGGTTCTCCCAAAGCAGAAAACCAGCGCGACAGCGCCTCAGCAGGAGGGATGAGCTGCAGGAATTCAGGCATGAAGATCCAATTGAATCCCCCTTAATGACCAGTCAAAATACGTTCGGAATGGGTATAGATGTCGATCTGGCTGCGGCGAGCATGGCCTACCAGGGTCAGGCCTGCGCGCTCGGCTGCCATTGCAGCCAAATCGCTGACGGAATGGAGCGAAATTGCCAGCGGTATGCTCATCCGGGCGGCTTTACTGACCATCTCAGAAGAGATTCGACCAGTCGTGATGACTACCGGTTCAGAAAGCTCAAACTGCCTTAATAAAAAGTCGCCGGCGATTTTATCCAGGGTATTATGGCGGCCGATGTCGTTGCTGACCGATTTGACCTCCATATTATCGAACAACATAGTCGAATGCACGCCACGTTGAGGGTAATCCGGTTTGTGCAGCTCACTTAGAAAATAGTCGATCTGAGCCAGGATCACAGAAACGGGGTAATTCAGGCCTTCAGGCAAGGCCAAAATGTCGTTTTGCCCGCTTTGAGTACTCCCACCCTGGCAGCCAGATGTGCGGCTCCAGGTCTCGGGTTTCTGAACGGTCTGGTTCAGCCAGACATCGATCTGATCGCCCTGCTCGCACACCCGCACGGAAGCTACTTCTCCCTTGGTTTGGATGAAGCCTTCATTGTAAAGATATCCGACGGCTAAAGCCTCTAGATTTTCAGGCGAGCAGCGGAAACTCAACCACGCTTCACCGTTGACGCTCAGCCCGACCTCGGTTTCGATCGCAATGTCTGCCGACCGGGTTTCGCTGGCACCATCGGCATAACGGATCATTTGCGAGTTCCGGTGCGTTTCGGCTGTCACACGACTTTTTCCACTTTTACCGCACAGATTTTATATTCCGGTATTTTAGCCACCGGATCCAGAGCGGCAATGGTGAGCTCATTAGTAGGGCTTTCAGGGAAATGGAAATTTGCAAAGACCATCCCCGCTGGGACCCGGTCGCTGACCCAGGCGAAAGCTTGAATGGCTCCTCGCCTGGATGTAATCTGGATTGATTGGTGGTCCTGCCGAATCCCTAATACAGCAGCATCTTCCGGGTTAATTTCTACCAACGGTTGGGGATAGACCGCCAGCAGACCTCTGGCCCGGCGGGTAATTTCACCGCCGTGCCAGTGATAAAGCACTCGTCCGGTATTTAGCAGGAAGGGATACTCCGCGTCAGGCAGCTCAGCCGGCGGAATGTGCGATGTGACCGCAAACGAGCCTTTACCTCTGGTGAATTTTGCTGTATGGAGGATGGGCGTTCCCGGCTGGTCTGGGGAGGGTACTGGCCACTGCAAGCGCTCACCGTTCTCCAGCCTTGGGTGGGATACACCTGCATAGCTGGGCGCCAGTTCAGCGATTTCGTCCATGACCTGGGACAGGTGGGAATAAAACCAGCCAGCCTGCGGAGCACCGGTTTCAATTTCACGGCCACCGCGCATTAAAATCCGCCTGGCAATATCTGAGGTGATATCCCAATCCTGGCGAGCCTCGCCTTGGGGTGTCAGCGCCTGCCGGACGAGTTGAACCCGCCTTTCGGTGTTGGTGAAGGTGCCATCCTTTTCGGCAAAACTGACTCCTGGCAGCAAAACGTCTGCATATTTGGAGGTCTCGGAGGGGAAAATCTCCTGGAGCACCATAAAATCCAGTTCTTCCAGGCAGTGACGGGCGTGGTTTGCATCCGGTTCGCTCAACACCGGGTCCTCACCCAGGATGTAAAGGGCTTTGATCTTCCCATCCCCGGCAGCCGGGATCATCTCGGTAACGCTCAATCCGATCCTATCGCTCAACTTTGCACCCCAGGCTCCTTCGAATTTCTCGCGAGCCTGATCCTGGATGACGGACTGGTAAGCGGGATATACGTTGGGCAGAGCGCCCATATCGCAGGCCCCCTGGACGTTATTTTGGCCCCGCAATGGATTGATTCCACTGCCTGGAATGCCAACATTGCCCAGCAGCATCTGCAGGTTAGCCAGGGTGCGCACATTCTGAACACCGACGGTATGTTGGGTGATCCCCATGGCCCACAACACCGCCCCGGGTTTGATTGTTCCGAGCAAACGCGCCGCCTGTTGAAGTTTTTCAATGGGAATGCCGGTGATTTCAGCAGTTATTTCGGGAGTGCAATTTTTGACATTCGCTGCGAAATCATCGAACCCTTCCGTGCGATTGGTGATGAACTCGCTGTCTTCCCAACCATTTTTCAGGATCAGGTACATCAACCCATTCAACATGGCGATATCGGTGCCGGGTTTCATCCGCAAATGGACAGCGGCAAATTCGGTCAAATCGATCCGGCGCGGGTCAGCCACAATTAATGTTGCACCCCGCTGGAGAACAGCCTGGCGCAGCATCGTCCCGAAAACCGGGTGCTGTTCGGTGGTGTTTGAACCGGTGACAAAGATCAGATTGGCCTGCGAAGCGATATCGTCCATGGAATTGGTCATGGCGCCAGAGCCAAAGGATGCTTGCAGGCCGGTTACTGTGCTGGAATGGCACAGCCGGGCGCAGTGGTCGATGTTGTTTGTCCCAATGACCTGCCGCGAGAATTTGTTCATCAGGTAATTTTCTTCATTGGTACATTTTGCCGAGGATAAAATACCGATGCTGTCGGCGCCAAATGTATCGCGGGTTTGGGCAAGCTTTTCAGCCGTAATTTCCAGGGCGGTATCCCAATCGACTGCTACCCATTCTCCTCGCTGGCTGCGCGGCTGCCGCTCTCGTCTTTCGAGCAGGTAAGAACGAACCATGGGTTGGGTCAAGCGATCTTCATGATGGACGAAATCATACCCATAACGCCCCTTCACGCACAGGCGCATACCGTTCACCGGGCCATCCTGGGTGGAAGTGACCTGCACAATGTGGTTAGCACGCACATGGAGCACAACCTGGCAACCTACACCACAGTAGGTACAGGTCGTCGCCACCTGCTTTTCAGCCTTTCCCACCCCTGCCGACATCTTATCGGACAAAGCCCCGGTCGGGCAGTAAGCCACGCAGGCGCCGCAGGATTCACAACGAGCTTCGAGCATAGACCCGCCATTGCCGGCGGCGATGTAGGTGTCAAAACCACGATCATGGGCGCTCCAGACAAACCTGCCCTGGATTTCGGCACAGGCCCGGATGCAGCGGGTGCACATAATGCATTTATTCAAGTCGACCCGGATGAAGGGGTTAGGGTCGCTGTCGACCGGGTAACGTGGGGTGTGCGACATGGATTTGGTAATTGGAATTCTATAATAGCGCGCCCAACGAATCAATTCGTTGCTGGTTTGATCTCCGGCATAATCTCGATCGTAATAAGCTGAGAGGAGCAGCTCAAGAATTGACCGGCGTCCCTGGCGCAGCCTGGGTGTCTCGGTGCGTACAACCATGCCTTCACTAATTTCGCGAGTGCAGGATTGGACCGGCCGGTTTTCACCGTCGATTTCTACCAGGCAAAGCTGGCAACCGCCGTAAGGGGTAAGATCGTGGTGGTAGCACAACGTTGGGATGGTGATCCCAACTGCCTTTGCAGCGTTTAGAATTGTCGTTCCTGGGGTATTTTCAGCGATTTGGCCATTGATGGTAAACTTAATCATCATTACCTTTCATTATAATACGAAAGACCTGTAAAAATTCCCTAACAAAAATGAGACACCTAAGGCGAGATAAAAAAAGACCATTACAGATAAAGTTGTTACCGAAACCCATTTTTACCCTGTTCATCGATAGGTTCCTTAGTGAAGTTTTGGGTAGAGGAACAGGATGAAATGTTCTGTCTGCATCCAGGCTGGAGGGCAATCCCGGCGCATGGGCGAGAATAAGGCTTTGATGCTTTTTGCCGGGCAATTATTAATCCAGAGGGTGATCGAACGGGTCAGGCCGCTGGCTGCTGAGCTGATTGTGATCAGCAACGAACCGGATTTGTTCGCATTCCTGGGCGTGCCAGTCATACCTGATCAGATCCCCGGACGAGGTGCACTAAGCGGCTTATACACTGCCCTTCATGCTGCCAGGCATCCGTTGGTGGCTACGGTTGCGTGCGACATGCCTTTCGTCAATCCGGATTTACTGCTGGCCGAATTGGATTTATTGATATCCAGTAACTCCGACGTCATCATCCCGGAATCGACAGAAGGGCTTGAGCCGTTACATGCTGTTTATCGCCGGGAAGTGTGCCTGCCGTTCGTCCACGAGGCTTTATTTCAGAATAATCACCGCCTGATTGGGTGGTTCGAGCGGGTCAAAGTGCAGGTGATGACCGTGGCCGAAGTAAATGGGTACGATCCTGACCACAGTGCTTTTATCAACGTAAACACACCGGACGACTTTCAACAGGCAGTAAAAAAATCAGGTTAACGATCACGTTTACGAATAGTATTTTACTATAAGGGTATATGGCCATAATAGATGATATATGTCATGTTACAATTGATGACAAATAATCATTTGAACGCTCGCATATTTTGATATAATTTATTTAAGATTATTATATATAGAAAAGTACTTCAGTAGCTTATTAGCGTTGATCGGAGATCTCCATGCCTGGCTTTACCCCTGGACGTCGTTGGCAGCCCCCCTTTTCACCCTTTAGATATGAAACCTTTGGCCACCGGGTGCTCGAATCTCTCGAGCGGATGGTCAAAGGGCCAATGTTTGGATGCCGTATGTGCGGTAACTGTCTCTTACAAGAAACCGCATTTATCTGCCCGATGGAATGCCCCAAGGGCGCCAGGAATGGACCATGCGGCGGGTCGACCGCCGAACACTGTTATGTAGATGAAACTCGCCCATGTATCTGGTACAAGATCTACGACCGTTCGTTCAAAATGGGCCGAGAAGAAAAGCTCCTGGAAGTGCTCCCACCCCTGGATTGGGATAAAGTAGGCACGGAAACCTGGAGCGACGTCGTCAAACAGGTGCGAAAGGCAGGCGTCAAAAAGACGGTTGGCGGGCTGCTCGAGAGTGATGCCTCCAAGCGGGCAAAGACCTGGGATTCGATTTTTAAGCCGGTGCGCCAGCCTAATTGGTGGAACGGCGATTCGGAATATCACCCCCCGATGTACATTGAGCCTGTTTCCGAGCTGGAACGACGCCTAAAAGCCGGTGATTTCGTGGTAACCGCAGAGGTTGCTCCCCCGATTACCATATCAACCAACAAACTATCCAAGAACATTGACCTGGTGAAACCATTTGTTGCTGCAGTCAACTTCACCGACTCGCCATCAGCCACGCCGCGCATGGCTTCCTGGGCTTGCGGATCAGTTGCCATGCAGCGTGGGGTCGAACCGGTATTACAAATCGCGGCGCGAGACCGCACCCGGGTCGGCCTGCAGGCTGAAGTTCTAGGCGCCAATGGGATGGGAATTAAGAATATCTTATGCCTGTCAGGCGACAACATGAAAATGGCGCCCGAACCGCGGGGACGAATGGACATCCTGGACATTGATTCAATCCAGATGTTGTGGATTTTACGGCGCATGCGGGATGAAAGCCGCTACCTGGATGGGCGTGAAATGAAATTCCCCCCCAAGTTTTTCCTGGGAGCCGCGGCTTCTCCCTATGCCTCAGAACCACGCTTCCAGGCTATCCGCGAACACAAAAAGGTAAACGCCGGTGCACAGTTCTTCCAAACCAATCTCATTTTCGATATCGCTGGACTGGAAATTTGGTTGAACGAGCTGGCCAAACGCAATATTCTCGACAAGGTTTACATTCTGGCCGGTGTTACGCCGCTCAAGAGCTTGAAGATGGCTCAATACATGGATAAAGAAGTGCCGGGCATTTTCGTCCCCAAGAAACTGTTAGACCGCATGGAAGCTGCTGGCAAAGGCGCCGATGAAGAAGGCGTGCAAATTGCCCTGGAGCTGATCGAAGGAATTAAGAACCTCCAAGGCATCCATGGCATCCACTTGATGGCTGTCGGTTGGGAAGAAATCGTCCCGCGGATTGTTACTGAAGCTGGTCTGGTCCCCCAGCCCGCTGTAGTTCAACAGAATTAACGGTTCTTATACCATTCCGGGACGTGGTCGTTGCAGTAACGGAGCTCGACCAGCTTGCCTTCGACATGAATATCCTCAGTTATGCCGCACTGGTGGCAGTAATATTTCCCGCAAACTTCACATTTAGATTTCAACGCCGTTTCGCAATCACCGGAGCAGCCATCAAAAGCCATAATCTGGCCGCAACGATCGCAAATCAAGATATTATATGATCGCTCGTCTACCTTTCCGGCGACACTCTGTATTGATTCTTGGGAGGGAAAGGGAATCGTATAAACTTTGCCGTCGCATTTTGGGCACAGCCAGTAACGCCTGTGCTTGCGGGTAGTCCTTTTAGAACCAGGTACTTTTAATACGACCGTTTCCCACGCCAAAGCAACCTCCAAAACTAGATGGAATCATCCAAAATGGTCATGCCTGATTTTATTCGGGTCTTTTTTCCGCAGCATCCTGGGCAACCAATAAGGCCTGTGCCTTCCGGAAGGATTCGATATAGCGCATTCCAAATTCGTCATACCCAAGCAATAAATCCGCAGCCCGGATCAATCCAGCCATCTTGGCCGGGTCGGTAATCGCACAGCTGGCGCCATACCCCATGGCAATGGCCAGGAAAGCCATATTGAGGATGGGTCTGTCTGGCATGCCGAAAGAAACATTGCTAGCGCCCAGGTTGATGTTCGCTCCTAGCTTTTCATGCACCAGACGGATGGTTTCCAGGGTCACTCTGCCGGCATTGCTGTCAGCCCCCACCGACATGACCAGCGGATCGATAATCACGTCTTCTGCAGGGATTCCGCTTCTGACGGCTCGTTCCAGGATTTTCTCAGCGACCGCCAGGCGTGCCTGAGGCGTGGCCGGGATGCCGTTATCATCCAGTATCAAGCCGATGACTGCCGCGCCATGCTCTTTCACCACCGGTAGAACTTTCGCCAGGCTCTTTTCCTCACCGCTGACCGAGTTAACCAGCGGTTTACCTGGGGTAACCGCCAGGCCGGCAGCTAATGCTGCTGGATTAGATGAAGTCCAGGCAAAACGGGACGTCGATCCATTGAAGCAGGTACCTGACGGTCTGCTCCATGAGCGCTACATCGTCCAGGCCGGGCACGCCGACATTAATGTCCAAAATTTCAGCACCAGCAGCGAGCTGGTTCTGAGCCAGGGCTTTGATATACTCAAAATCCCCGGCTTGCAAGGCCGCCGCCATCTTCTTGCGTCCGGTGGGATTAATCTTTTCACCGATGATGATCAGGGGTCCTTCTGAATTGACCGTCACCGATTTCTTGGCGCTTTTTAAAACCGTCTGCATGGGAATGGTCCTCCGCTACCTGTAAAAATGTTTAATAAACCTGCTTTAGTTGTAATTTTATCATGGATTAATCAGCGACCTCAACCGGTATTGTTGCCACCAACACACAAAAGTATTGTCCTGATCAGTCTGGGAGCACTGTCCGGATAAATTTTTAGGGCAATGCCACCTGCACACCTGCAGTGGGGTCAGGGCAGTTGGTCTACTCGGTCATCACCCTGTAGCGATCGCTAACTTTTTTTGTAAGGCCTCACTTTGTATTTCCAAGGCAGCGCCCCATCATTTTAAAGCACCCTGACAATGGCGGTCATACTATCTAAAAGCCGTGGGTAAAAATAACCCCAAATCGTCAGGATAGGTCCCATCCGTAGCAAGTTGTCCGGGATCGAATTCAGAAAATTCTGATCCTAGTGCTTCATCTGGCCTTGGCGGAAGCCGGCCAGGTTGAATCCTTCACTTTTTATGTACTCAAGCAGCTCTCCTTCATCTTGACGGACGGCTGCCGCAGCTGCAATCACCTGCTCGACCAGGTCAAGCGGCACCTTGGTCACCCCGTTAGCGTCACCATGGAGCAGGTCGCCAGGTCTGATCAAGATCCCATCGATGACCACCGGTAGATTGGTTTGAACAATGCGCGGATTACCATGGGATGGGCTCAGGCCGGCAGCAAAACAGTGAAAACCCAGACGCTCGAGCTCGAGGATATCGCGCACGCCCCCATCTGTGACGATCCCGCCCGCACCTACCCGGGCTGCGACCGTGCCCATGACCTCTCCCAGGTGAGCCGATTTACGCACCTGCGATCCAATGTCCTTGAAAACCAGCACGACCGGTTTGGGCGAAGCTTCGATAGCTTCCAGACAGGCCAGCCAGACGGATGGGTCATTGGGAATGTCCGGCGTTGTGGAATCGACGGTGGCAGTAACTGCAAAACCGGTCATCACCCCCAGCTGCGGAAGCAAGCAGCGAATGTTCATACCCAGAAAATCGGCGACGAAAGGTTTTCCTCTGACCCTTTCGACAGCATTGCAAAGGGTGGGGGTATCGATTTGTTTCAAAGAATTGTATAAAACTCGAATCGACAGCATTTACCATAATTCACCTTTTTCACTATTTATATATCGTTTACTGATACAAGGCAAGTTGCCGCTGTGGAGAATGCGAAATACCAATTCTAATCTCTGCTACAATTAATAAATTAAACTCGAAGGGGGCAAATTCGGGTATAGATCTGAAAAACAAGGAACAACACCTGTCAGTTTGCTCCTATACGATTTTCTTTGGTAAGTTTGGAGGGAAATGATGACTGACCTTTTATCCCAATCCCTTAAATTAGCCGATGGTCGCAAGTTGAAGTATGCCGAATATAGGGCAATCGGAGGCAAACCCGTATTCTACTTCCATGGCTTGCCTGGCTCCCGTCTGGATCTGGTGATGCTGGATAACAACGACCTGGTCAATGCAGGCCTTCGCATGATCGCCTGCGACCGGCCCGGGATGGGCGGCTCAGACTTCCAACCAGGCCGCGGCTTCAGCCAATCTCCGGCTGATATCGTCGCCCTCGCCAATGGGTTGGGGTTAGGCAAATTTGCTGTATGGGGTATTTCGGGGGGCGGCGGTTATGTCTCCGCCTGTGCCCGTTTGATTCCCGAGCGGCTGTCGGCTGCTGTGATCGTCAGCGGCGCAGGTCGCATGGATTCACCTGAGGCCAGGGGCGGTTTACCATTTATCGGCTGGATGGTGTGGTGGCTTGCCGCTCGATCAGTCAAGGTAACCGCTTTGTTTCTGAACCTGACCAGACCCAGGAATCTGGGTGATCCAGCCAAGATTCGCCAGCAGATGGCACACACCATGCCGCCCGCCGAGGCAGTTTTCTTTCAAAAACCGGGCCGCCTCGAAGCCTTTATAGCCAGCACTGTAGAATGTATGCGTCCCGGCGTACACGGCATGGCCTGGGATATGCACATGTGCGCTCGCCCGTGGGATTTTAGCCTGGAAGAAATCCGCTTCCCCGTACGCCTGCTACACGGTGAAGCAGACCAGAATGTTCCGGCTGCCGTGGCCCGTAAGGTGTCAAAAGCTATCCCAGGCTGCCGGGCTACTTTTTACCCAGGCGAAGGGCACATTTCGCTCCTGGCAAACCATATGGATGAAGTCATGATGACTTTAGCTGGATAGATCGACTGGGCCAAAAGGAGTATTCAGCAAGGATGCAATAGGAATCAATATGGATGATCATGGGTATGCAATATCGATAGCGCCTGCACCTGACTTCGATGTTGAAAAAACAATCCAACAAGGTTTGAAAGCCTACATCTGTTGTTTGCACCGGATGATGGTTATGACCCTCTGATCATCACGGTCCGAGACGGCACTGGCGGGATCGTAGGTGGATTGTTAGGCGAGACCTATTGGGGTTGGCTGCACATCGACGTATTGTGGCTGGTGGATTCCGCCCGCCACAATGGTTTCGGCAGCCAGATGCTCATGATGGCCGAACAGGAAGCGGTCAGGCGCGGCTGTAAGCATGCCCACCTGGACACAATGAGTTTCCAGGCTTTACCTTTTTATCTGAACCACGGATATATGGTTTTTGGCGCCCTCGGGGACCTGCCCGAAGGTCATTCCCGCTATTATCTAAAAAAGGTTTTGTCTGAGCCCGGGTAAATAAGCATCAAGGTGAAATTTCATCCTTCCGGACCCCACCAATGGCTTGAGCTCTTTTCTCACACTTCTCCCACATGCGTACATAATCCTCCGCACCACGGAAAAGCGGCTCGAAATCCTCAATCGTCAAGCCTGAGTTGCGGATGTCCTGCAGCAAATCGGGCAGCAAACCGTAATGGGCCATACCGTCGATATTGATGTCAAAATCTCGGCGAGGACCCGCCAGGCAGCGGTTAAATTGGGGATTATCGCCATCCATGTCGTTCCACATATCCCAGATCGGTTGGATGCGACCAATCCAGCGCTCAAGGTCACCGGGTACCTCAGCCAGATCTTCCGTACCACGCCGCACCAGATAAGCAGCATGCTGTTCGATTGGCCAATCATGGGTATCGGCATCCTGCCCGGTCTCCACTTCTCGTTCATAAGCCCACAATCCGCGAGCGACATTATCGATCCGGCTTTGTTCACGCATTTGTTCCAGACGGCGATAAAAGGTTTTTACGCCCAGGGCAGGTAAGTCTTCATCCGGATGCTCGTGAATCCAGGGGTTAAAACCAGCCTTGTATTCGGCGATCCCCTCCCATACGTCGCACTCAGCTTCGTCGTAACCGCCAGGACCACTCTCATCGAAGCGGAACCAACGGTAGTCGCGGAGAGGACTGGCGTAGCGCACACCGTTGCACTGCTGCAGCATCACCTCACGGCGCTCGTCGATCCGCAGGGGATCGTGGCGCGATTCGTAAGCCGCCAGCGGTCCGAAACGCGGGCCAGGCAGGTCGGCCGCGCCGTTAATATCACTGCCGATGGCCACTCCCTTGCCGCCCGTTTTGGCCACTACGTACAGGTATGCCTCCCCCCAGGTAGAGCTTGATCCGGAACAACGGTTCTTTACCTTGCCTGCCAGATCGGGCAGCACCTGGCCTAAAGGCCGAAGGTCCCCCTGGCTGAGGATGGGTGCGATCATCCCTCCCAATCTGGCGATGCGCTCGACCTGCTCGCCCGTCTTGGCATTTTCATGCGGCAGCTTGTGCACGTCACTGGTGCCGTATCCCTCGGAATGGTGCGGGTCGAACTCAACCTCTGCGGTGAACCCAAGATCTCGAAACCAGCTGTGAGAGGAGATAACCGGATAGTCATTCTTCTCCATCGTTTCCAGGGTGGCATCTACCGACTTCTGTGACATGTGATCGATATCGATGATCATTCCGCGGGCTCTCAACCCCTCCAACAGGATCAGCCCATAAACGGTCAGGCCACGCACGTTCATGTGCCCCCTGCCTTCAATCTCCGGAGCCACGGACTGCTCCAGTTCATCCGCCCCGGGCATATCAAACATTAACGAACGACGGTTCATTGCCGGTCTGGGCGAGAGTTTCGGTCCAGCCGAAAGAACGGCCCGCTGTACCCCACCCGACAGACCGCCGTCTTGGTCCATCCGGTAGCGGATACCCCTTTCCCAGCCATCTTCCACGTGGTAATGGCGTCCGGTGACGATCACATTCAGGGCATCGAGGAAACGCATGTAGATCGCCGTGCCCCCGAAGGCGTTATCGGTCAGGTGGATCGGCGTCACCTGGCGGATACCCAGCTCATAGAGCCAGTCCAATTCAGCCCCGATAAGCCGGCGAGCCTGTTCCAGGTCTGATTGCACCAGATGGTCCAGGTCTTCGAAACGGCGCCAGTTGCCAAGGGAATCGACCTCAACCCCCAGGACGATGGCCAGCTTGTTCTCGCCGACTATCCGGCGTGCGTCTTCAGGCCTGTACGCGATCTGCATCCATCCTTTACCGGCTCCTCCGCACTGCAAGTCGATAAACTGGACCATTTTCTTGATGGCAGCGACCTGAGTACTAATAGCGCTGCGGTCGTCATAAGGCGACTGAGCGGCCGAACGGCTCCCCAGCAGCTCGTTATTGACTGCCAGGCAAGAAGCCAGGCGTAACCCGCCTTGATAAGCCCGGTAAATCCAATCGATGTATGCCTGTTGGTGGACCAGGGTGGTGAACTTGGGCCAGATTTCGAAGTCTGGCCAACCTCCCCCGGCCGGGTGGCCGACCTCTGGATTAATATTCAGTAGTCCACCGTGGACCGGTTGGCACGAAGACAGGGCGTACTGCAGGCCTTCCTCGCCAGGGTGCTCGGGGTCATAAGGTAAACCCCAAAAGGCACTGCCCCCAAACGCCAGGTGAGACATGTAATGAGCGTGTAGGTCGGCAAAGCCCCATAAGGGCACGCCTGGCTCGACCTGCCAATAGTCTCCACCCAGCGGGACTCGTGGGCCAGCATTATTCGCTAAAGGCTGGTTCATTCTTCCTCCTTAAAAGCAGGGATCAAGAAATATTCTCATAAAGGTATTTATGGAAGAGGTGTTAGAAGCGAAGCGATGTGTGACCTCAACGAAAGTATTAATCCACGATTAAAATCGATGACACATCATAGCATAAACCACAAGCATAAATCAAGAGCCTGTCTTACCAGCAAGCTCTGACCTTTTAAGTAATCCAAAATATTCAACCTACTTTCTCTTGGAGATATTGAAGGAAAGCTTCGCTTACTACCGGAACACCGCCATTACCCTGGGACATTTGTCCCGGTGCGCAGCTATTTCAGGGGTCCTGCTCGCGGAATAAAATTACCCGGAAAAGGTAGAAATCGCCTGCAGGCTGTCAGCGGCCAATTTCTCAAGAAAAGGGTCAAGCTTTCTGACACGCCTGAATAGCCGTGCCAGTGAGAGGAATAGAGCCGGTCGGGCTGCCATATTTTTCAAGAGAGAACCCAGACGAATGCGGCCTGTTTCATCCTGAAAAGAACCGGTATCGGGTAAGGTTTCTTCCACCGAATCGAGAATCAGGCGGCCGTGAACAAAGAGTATGTGATTTTCTACCGCCCAGGCTGCCAGGGAATAGGCTTCCATCTCGACCGCCAGAGCCCCACCGGCAACGGCGGCGTACTTTTCGGCTGGAGTGTTCAGCACGATGGGAGAGGTCAGAATAGGGCCGGTCAGGCTACCCACTACCGGGAGGGTAAGGCAGCTCAATGGCTGGCGCCCTTCCCTTAAGGCGGTATCGGCGAAGATCACTGCACCGACAGGCAGCTCGGAAACCAGACCGCCGGCCCAGCCCAGCAGGACCAGGTAGGAAATTTCGGCAGGGTGCAGGTGGCGGCAGAATTCTGCCGCATTCTTTTCGCCAACCCCGCACTGCACCAGGTGAACGCGCTGCGCCGCCAGAGCAGGCTTCAGCGCTTTCCGCACCGCGGCGTATTCTACTGAAGTAGGGGCTACAAACAAAGGAATAGATGAACGCTCAGGTTTCATATAACGATCCAAAATAATCTAGGTGAATCCCCAGGGCTGTGCTTAATGCTAAATCCCATCCCGCAGGATCATCGGGCAGGTCATACTGTGACCGCCGCCCTGGTCTTCACCCACATCAGGCTCAAATACCGGTGCGAATCCGCCCGGTGAAAGCACCGACAGCTGGTCATGCAGTAATTGCCTAATCACCTGGTTAGCGTCAGGTGAGTTAGATGGACCGGGCCCGTTGACTGCACCCGGGTGTAGGAAAACGGCGGGCAAGCCTGTTGGATGGCTGCCGCAACCTGTTGGCCGGCGATTTGCTTTGACCGCTCGTAATAGGCGCGTGCTGGTTGTAGTTCAGGTGACTTTTATCGAATACCTGCCCCGCAATACCTTCGAAGACGTCGGTTGTAGTGGTGTAAATGAAACAGGTGACGATTTGCTCCAAGGCTGCGTCTATGACATCCTGGTTACCAACAACATTAACCTGGTGAAAAAGGACCGGATCGGCCAGCCATTGCTCAGGTAGACCAGCAGCATGGTAAACGACTGAACATCCCTGCATCGCACGCAAAGTCGACGGCGGATCTGTGATATCACCAGGTACTAATTCGCATTTGTCAGGCAACATCGATTTGCCTTTGGCGATCGAGCGCACCAGACATCTAACGCGGCGGCCATGCTGTATTAGCGCCTGGACGATATTATAGCCAATCAAGCCGGTTGAACCTGTGACGAGAGTCATATCCCTAACCATCTCCTCACCTGATCGAAAGAAGAAAATCGCGAGTCGAAATTCGTCAAAAGGCTAAACAGGCAACCATGAATATCAATTTAGTTGATTCGTGATTTGTTTATGAGCAGCGGAAAATGTTATTTAACATTGTACTCTGGTTTTATCAAAACCGATCCTTATAGTCGCTGTTCTTTAGCATATAATCACTTTATCTCTTCACAGAGCTTCCACCTCGGAGAACCCAATGGATACCCTTCAACCTTCCCTTTCTTTACAATACCTGGCTAGAATCCAGGAAATCCTTACAGCCGCGTTTACAGAACAACAGGCAGCCATCCAAATCGCGGCCGAAAAAATCGCCGGAGCGCTGCTGCAAGGAGGGATCCTACATGTGTTTGGCAGCGGGCATTCTCACATCCTGGCGGAAGAACTATACATCCGAGCTGGCGGTTTGGCTCCGGTCCACCCCATCCTCATCCCAGAGCTGATGCTGCATGAGGATGTGGAGCGGGCTTCGCTGCTAGAGCGCCAACCGGAATACGCCGACGTGGTGCTGGAAAGCCAGCCATTCGAGGGCAGAGACGTGCTGCTGGTGATCTCCAATTCAGGTACTAATGGCCTTCCGGTGGAAGTCGCCTTACGCGGCAAGCAAGCCGGCCTGTTCGTAATCGCCCTAACCTCGTTGAGTTTTTCCCGGACGCTTGACCCGCGCCATCCTTCCGGAAAGCGGTTGTTCGAAACCGCCGACCTGGTCCTGGATAACCGTGGCGTTCCCGGCGATGCCTGCCTCGAAATCGAGGTCGAAAAATCAGGCAAGACGGTTCGCAGCAGCCCCACGTCGACCGCGGTGGGAGCAGCCTTGCTGGATGCGCTGGTCGCTGAAGTAGCCGGGCGCCTGGCAAAAATGGGAATAGAACCACCACTGTTCGTCAGCGGAAATTACGATAACGATATCCGCCCGGCTTTGAAGGCTGCCCAAAAAGCTGGCCTACGCCTGGCGCTTGACTGATTTGTAATAAATTAAAGATGGGTTCTAGAATGAAAATACAGCAAGAAAACTCACAAGTTGTCCTGGCGTTAGATCTTGGCGGCACCAAGATTGCCGGTGGTGTGGTAGGTTCCGACGGGGCAGTGCACCTGGCTAAAACGGTGCCAACCCAGGCCTGGGAGGGCGGCGAGAAGGTGATGCAGCGGATTATCGCCCTGGCTCAGGACCTGCTCAGCGCTGCGGAAAATGAACCCGGTTTACAGCCCGCTGCCGTTGGAATTGGGACCGGTGGGCTAGTCACCCTTCCTCAAGGGACCATTTCATACGCAACCTCTGCTATCCCTGATTGGGGCGGAATGCCGGTCCGCCAGCGATTGGAAGAAGCGCTGGGTCTACCGGTTGGTATTGAAAACGACGGCAATGCCATGGTACTCGGGGAAGCCACCTTCGGCGCCGGTAAGAATTTCTCGCTTGTGATCGGAATTACGGTCGGGACAGGGATAGGGGGTGGGATAACCATGGATGGGCACATCTTCCATGGAGGGCACGGCTATAGCAATAATATCGGCCACATGGTCATCGAGATGGACGGTCGCCTTTGTCCTTGCGGGCGGCGCGGCTGCCTGGAAGCCTACGGTTCAGGGACCGCCATGACGGCCGCATTTTCGGAAAGGGTTGGTCGTGCTCGACTTGAGCCGGATTTCGGGCTGTATCCAGGCCAATTTGGTGTGAAGGAGATTGCAAACCTGGCAGTCCAGGGTTCTCCAGAGGCTGTAGCCACGCTCGAAGAGGGAGCCGGTTATCTCGGGACCGGGATTGCCTCATTGATCAACCTGATCGACCCGGATATCGTAGTGATTGGAGGTGGAGCGGCCCAGAGCGGTGAAATCTACTTCAACCGGCTGCGAGAAGTTGCTGCCAGGCAGGTGCTTCCGGGGATAGCCCATGTTCCAATCGTTCCGGCAGCCTTGAAAAACTGGGCAAACCTGGTAGGCGCAGCCTGCATCGTTTGGGGGAATTCTGATAAAGAGTAGGGGCAACCCTTTTACATAGACTGCGGTCGCCCAGGACTGGTCAATTCCTACAGAGCACTGGTGTAAATGATCACGATCGAGCTAGCCTTCAACCAGTATGTAACCATACATTACCGAGTCTGGAGCAAAGTTCTTGAATTTCTCATCGTACATTTCCAGGTCAAACCCGTTTTCGAGCGGTTTCAGACCGGCTTCAGGCCGCCATTTCTGGTAAATCATGGTGTAGGTCTCGCTCAATGTTTCGGCTGATCCGTGGTGTACGAAAACCGCCACTTTCATCGGCGCCAGGCTGCGAAAAACCATCCCTTCAGGTACATTTTGAGCCTTCGTTACCAGTAGGGCGCAGATATACTCAAATTCACCTTCAGGCAATCCCGCTAGCTTCGTGCAAACCCCGTAAGCTTGCCTTCCGCTCTCGACCTGCTTGAGATATGATTTAACCTCGGACAGGCGATGCTGGTTTTCCCGGATAAGATCCAGGAGAACTCCATATGATTAACCGACATGGTGTGCAGCTCCTCATCGCCCAGTGTCTCGTCCAACAGGATTGCGATATCTGCCAGCGTGAATCCCATGCTTTTGAAAGCCAGCAGCAGGTCGAGCCGCCCGCTTTTTTCAGGGGAGCAGAAGCGGTAACCATTGTTGCGATTAATCCAGGCCGGTTCAAGCAGTCCCAGGCGTTCATAATGGCGCAGGGGTTAACTGTCACCCGGGAATCTCTGGCAAAATCGCCGATCTTGATTAACATCATGCAGATCCTTTGAGGCGCGAAAAAAGAGTTCAGGGATTCGCAATTCGTATCCAGCTTGTCCGCTCCCCGTTTCATTCCTTCTGGTCATACGCGCCAGGTACAAATTACTTCTAATCCAAAAATTTGAAGGGCTTCAGTGCTTTGAGTATACACTTTGACCTAAGAGGAAAGTCAAGGGCAATACGGAAATAATTTACCCACCAGATCAAGGAAGAATTATAATATCGTCTATGGTCAGTCATCTATTATCTTCTTTACCCTACAGTGCTGGCGTACCTACCCGCCAGATTTCAGCCGAGAACCCGACCGGTGGAAAAGGCGCGGCCTGCCGTTGGGATCCAGACCCTTCAAATCCAGAACTGGCTCACAGCGGTCCTGCCCTGGACCTGGGACGTGGCTGGAAGGTACGCCCATTCATCCCGGTCAAGGCTAAGGAAACTGTTATCCTGGCAGACATTGACGGTCCAGGATGCATCAACGAGATTTTCATCACCAGCAGCCTGGCCGACTACCGGGCATTGGTTCTGCGCTTATATTGGGATGATGAGACCAGTCCATCTGTCGAAGTACCCATGGGTGATTTCTTCGCCCGCGGCCACGACAGCGCACCTCACCTGGTGACTTCATTGCCGGTCGTAGTAGCCCCAAGGAATGGCTGCAATTGTTACTGGCAGATGCCTTTCCGCCACCACGCGCGCATTACCCTCGAAAACCAGTCCGGGCTAGACGCCGACATAGTTGCATACAGCATCCTTTACAAACTGGTCCCGATACCGGATGAAGCAGCTTACTTTCATGCCCAGTGGCGCAGGTCCCTGACCAGCCGTGATCTCCCTGAACACATTATCCTGGATGGCGTGCAGGGTAAAGGACTTTACACCGGCACATACCTGGCCTGGACATCGCTCTCGAGCGGCTGGTGGGGCGAAGGCGAGGTTAAGTTCTACATCGATGGCGACGACCAATTCCCGACCCTGGCTGGTTCCGGCACCGAAGACTATTTCGGCGGGGCCTGGGGTTTCACTGGGTCTGATACGGGCGGCGAACAAATTTTTAATTCTCCGTTCCTGGGTTTACCCCTGGCCCGAACAGGTGACCCCAATGGTCCTCGTCGGTTCAGCCTTTACCGCTGGCATATACTTGATTCGATCGGTTTTTCACAAGATCTACGCGTTACGGTCCAAGCATTAGGCTGGTGGCCTGGGTCTAAACGGTACCAGCCATTAACCGACGATATCGCCTCGACAGCTTATTGGTATCAGATTGAACCACACACTCCATTCCCAGCTTTTCCGTCGATGGCTGACCGTTGGTCAAGATAGGAAAAGACGAACCTCAAATCTTCAGCCTCTTTCCATGCGAAATCGAGGGAGGCAGTCATGCAAACTATCTATGATTTCATCGGGCAGCCCCTCAATTGGGAACAACCCGCTGCTCTAAAAATGGAATACGAGCTCCACGCCCAATCGGAACTGCTCGCAACTTTACGCTTTCGCAGCTCCTTTGGCTCATTCGCTACCGCTGAATGCAAAAGCGGTTGTTGGACCTTCAAACGGGTCGGTTTCTTTCAGGCGCGGGTCACCATCCGCCCGTGTCATTCAGAGGTTGAGATTGCAACATTTAAAAACAATACCTGGAAGGGTGGAGGATCTCTCTTTCTTACAGATGGACGCCAGGTACTCGCCAACACCAATTTTTGGCAAACCCACTATGAGTTCAAGACCGAAAGTGGTTTGCCCCTCATTAGTTTCAAATCCGGTGGTGTTTTCCATATCAACGCCATAGTCGAGATCCTGCCAGATGCAGCATCCTTCCTCGAATTACCCTGGCTGGTTATCCTGGGTTGGTATCTGGTAATCATGCTGCGTAATGAAAGCGCGACAGCAGCAGCAGTTTAACGCTTATTAGTGAATCAATTATCGTTTTTATGGTAAAAATTCTGGCGAGAGCTTGAATGAATGACCACCTCGCTCGAGAATCTGCTGCCAATGGCTACACAGCATGCTCATGGTGGCCGTCCCGCTGGGAGAACCTATCACTTAAAAAGCAATGGCCTTGCTGCACTTACCGGTTAGACGCCTGAGGATAAAGGTTAGTTGCGTAACCGGCCAGCAAGTTCAGCAGTTGGCAACTATTACTGGTTCACGAGACCATATCATCGTCTCGTGAACTCTCCCTGCCTTTGCTACAAAAAGGTCGCGATTTACTCAGACGCTCCATTCTTAAGGAACGAATATCCTTTGAACCTGGAATATATTCTGCACAGCTCGAATTAATATGCTTTCTTTACCTGCTCTATGTTCTACGGGGCGGTTCCAGAACCAGGAAGGATGGATGCAGCCGGCGTCGATCATAGGAATCGTTTTTTGATCGTTTTTGTGGTCTGCCATCCTATCTCCAAGCATACATAACCAATTAGACAATATTTATATATTTTATCCTACCCCGGAAATTCGTAAAATCAACGGCTGCGTTGGTATGAATGTTGCAGTATTACTTTCAAATGGATCAACCTTTTTATTCCTGGCAATCTTACAAAAATGCAAAGCAATATGACCCAAAATTTGCGGATTTGTTAATTATCCTGGCTCATTTTAGTAGGCTTCATTTTCTTCCTGTGATAAAATGAACATGAGCTTTCGATTGTATGACATAAGGTGTTTGACATAGGGACGACAGGTGGATAAGAATCTCATTCCTACCTTCAATTTGATGAAGCCCTTTTTCTCGGACGCGATCGCGGACAGCGTTAAGCGGCTTCTAGAAGAAAAGCACCTGTATCAGGAACAGGCAGTTGTTTTTCCTGACGTTAATGTCATATTTGATAAACTCGGAGAGCACATAAACCTCCATCCGATCCAGATCAGAGGGGTTCTGAACTACGTCTACAAAGAAAGCGTCGACCTGGAGTGGAAAGTACAGCCTCCTACCGGCCAAAGGGAAGTGGGTGTGTATACCCGGTCCGATTCAGACCTGGCAATCGTCGCCATTGATTTCGCTCCCCCTACGGTGAGGACCTACTGCCAGGTCTGCAACAGCATCGAGCCTTTCAACTTCGTTCACAGCACAGATTTCCTCAAAGATTTTCGTAGATCCCCAATCGAAATTAAGACCGAACAAGTCTTCCTGTTTGCTTACCAATGCCAGGGATGCAAGACCGCGCCTGAGATCTATATGGTTAAGCGCTTTAAGATGAAGCTCTCGCTATGCGGACGCACACCAGCCGAACAGGTTCTCATCCCCTTGTACATACCTAAACCTTTACGGAAATATTACTCGGATGCGTTGGTCAGTTTTTACTCGGGGCAGACTTTAGCGGGCAGTTATCTCCTGCGCAATTTTATCGAACAGGTCATCCGCGGCACCAGCATCGATCCAATTGCCAAGGATATGGATGAGTTGTTCATCGAGTATGCCGACAAACTCCCTGAGGATTTCAAAGCCCGCTTCCCCTCGCTGCAGCGTATTTACTATGAGTTAGCCGCCTACCAGGAAAACTCTTCTGGAGCCGATGACCTCTTCCAGCTCGCCAAAGAAAAAATCGACCTCCACTTTGAAGCAAGACGACTTTTTGAACGGAAGGTTGGAGTTGACTGAAAATTGAATAACCGCGAACGATTCTGGAGATTTGCTAACTTTGAAGAAATTGATCGTTTGCCATTTTGGGCCGATTGGTTAGGCCCCTGGCAGCGTTGGCGGGATGAAGGTTTGCCTATCGGCGCCGAAGAAGACGATGACCGGCTTAAGCTCTGGAGCCTGGACTATTTTGGTTTTGAAGGCATGTATTCAGCCTTCTGGGGCAGACCGCGCCTCCCGGTTGACATTGGAGTTTATCCGCCTTTCGAAGAAGAGGTCTTCGATGAAACTGGTGATTACCGCATCTTCCGAGCCGGGAATGGGGTTATTGAAAAACAGTTCAAACACGGGGATGGATTTCTCCACTCCACTCAATTCATAGACCACCCGATAAAAAACCGCCACGACTGGGTCCATTTCAGGAACGCACACCTAGATCCATACGCGACCGGTCGATATCCGGATGGAGCCAGTTGGGAAACTCTCAAATCCCAATTTCAAGACCGAGAAAGCGTCATCAGCGTGGATGGAGGCAGCTTCTACGGCTTTCTCCGTGATTGGATCGGTTTCCAGAACCTGAGCTATCTGATCTACGATGAGCCTTCCCTCATTCATGAGATGATGGATTATCTGGCTGATTTCTTCATCCAGGTTCTCGAAAAAGCAGTCAGTGAAGTAGATGTCGATTTTGCCATGTTCTGGGAAGATATGGCCTATAAGGCTGGACCATTGATCTCACCAACCACTTTTCGCGAATTCATGCTCCCAAATTACCAGAAAGTTACATCTTTCCTGGTCGATCATGGCGTCAAACTCTCGTGGGTGGATTGTGATGGCAACATTGAAGCGCTCCTGCCACTGTGGCTCGAAGGCGGTGTGCGTGGTTTTTACCCTCTGGAAGTGGCTTCCGGGATGGATGCGGTTAAGCTTGGTCTGCAGTATGGGAGGCAGATCCTGATGTGGGGAAATGTCGACAAGCGCGCTTTGATCGCGGGTAAGGATGCCATCGACATCGAACTGGCTCGCCTGGCGCCGGCCGTGGCTGCTGGTGGATTCATCCCTCTGGTCGATCACGGTGTCCCCGACGACGTATCACTTGAAAATTACCGCTATTATCTGCAACAAAGAATAAAATTAGCTTCACTTGAATAAGACAAATTTAGATTACCAGGCCTACCAGGATCTCGAAGATTTTAGTGAGCCTGGTGATCTTTGTGATAGAAAACGATAACAAAAATGAACGTTTCTGCTAGCACACTTATTTTAAACAGCAGCCGCCTGACAGTTCAAATCGATCTACCAGGCAGCAATTACCGCGGCTCGCGCTTTGATTGGAGTGGCTTTATCACCCAGGTAACCCTCGATGGCAGCCACACATTCTGCGTGCCCGAATCTCTGAAACCGGGAGCGGGTTCCGGAGGGCGGGGGTTGTGCAACGAGTTTGGGATAGATCTCCCCATCGGTTTCGAAGAGATCAAGCCTGGCGAGCTTTTTCCCAAATTGGGCATCGGGCTGCTGCGCAAACCAGACGAAAAGCCCTACGATTTCTCCAGGCCGTATGAAATAGCCCGGCCGTTTGATTTCCACGTCGAGAACACTCCTTCTTTGGCAAAGGTCACCATCGGGCCTGACGCCTGTGGAGGTTACGCAGCCCGTCTGGTCAGGAAGTTTCAGGTCGCGGAGAACTGGTTGGAATTGTCCTATTCGCTGGAAAATACCGGGCAAAAACGACTGCGGACCCACGAATATGCCCATAATTTCGTCGCCATCGACGAGCAACCGATCGGATCCGATTATTTGCTGCGACTCCTTGGCCTGGTTGACCTTGACCCGGATATGGTTACCGGCCTGGATTTGCTGGCAATCAACGGCAAGGAAATCGGCTTCACTGGCGCATTGTCCGGACTCTACCTGCGCCCGCAAGGTGTTCACCAGGAGAGCCAGCCGCAGTGGGAAATTGAGCTGAAATCAAAACATACCGGCCTGCACGAAAATGACGATTTTCAACCCCTCAGAGTCGCCATCTGGGGTACCTTGCACGTCATCAGCCCTGAAATTTTCATTGGGATTGACCTGCAGCCTGGTGAAGTTCAGAAATGGACCCGGCGGTACACCTTCTACGATTGAAGTTCCAGGATGAGCTTTTTCCTCCAATACCTGCCGGTGGACCCGGTCAAAAATCTGGCCCCAATCCTCAACCGCCTTTATGCTCCTGGCTGCCAGGTCTGATCGCGCATGTCTGTCCTGAAAGAATCCCAGGACACGAGTGACGGCTGAAATCTGGTTCGAGGTCTTCGAGCGATAATGCAATGCGCTCATCCCTCCAAAATTCGGCCAGGCCCTTGCCTTTCTGATTGTAATAATCTCCGGAGTAAAGACAAACTGCTGGCACTCCCTGGCTGAGGGAAAAGGTGCAAAAATGGTAAGATATACCCACCGCTCCCCAGGCCTGGGCAAGGATACCTTTAACCAGAGCAGGCGTCAGGTCAGGTTTGTTAAGGATGGCGAAATGAGTATTCATGCAGGACGATAGTTTCGACGCGGTATCCAGCTCACCATCCAGGGGATCAAGCGAGATCGGAATAAAAAACAGGGGCATGCCTGTTACTTCAGCAAGCCGGTCAAACAAGGTGCATAATTTCTTCAGGTAAGTCTCAACGCCACCGGTATAATGGCGCGCCATGCGGACGTTTATAGCAATAAAGTGGTGACCCGCCAACCCATGCCGGTAGAGGACATCCTCTACCAGAGCGCTCCTGACAGGCTTGGTCCCAAACAAATCATCGCCCATCAATCCGTAGCGCTCCTGCGGTAATCCAGCTTCCCGACAATAATCCGGAGAATAGGCGGGCTCCCTGAGCCCAATGAAATCCACTTTTCGGATCGCCCGTAAAAGGGCGCGTTTATTCAGCCGCGAACAGAAAGGACCTAATTGCTGACCGGTTAAGATAACTGCTTTCCGCTGTGATGCAAAGGTCATCATCAGGAGGCATTTACGCGCCAGGTCTTTTTGGAAGACATCTGTAAGGAAACCACCCCCGGGGATATAGAAGGCGTCGAAAGGCCGGCAAAACTCATCCGCGGATAAAACCTGATTTCCGGAATGGACTAATATTGCACCCGGTTTCAGAGGGGCATCAAGAAACGGCAAAACTACCCGGCTGGTGGCCGGGCTGGCATTTGATTTGAGAAAAATATTTGATAGTGGGGCCAGGAAAGGCTGCAGGCTGTATTCCTCGTGTTTTTTTATGCGAGGTTCCCTCCACATCCAGGAAGGGCTCTCCTGGTAAAAGGTAGTTATAGTAATATCCGGAAAAAGCTCTAATAACCGGGAGACAGCTCCTTCGACTTGAGCACCATCACCCAGGTTACTTCGCCAGCCATGATCGACCAATATATTCATTCGAAGTATCAATCATCCATCGAATGTCTTTTGAAAAACTCCCACATTTCGGTCGTCGCATCGATGGAGCGGTTTGTTATACCCACAAAGGTCGGAGCGCCGCCAGGCCAGGTGTGTCCACTGCCAGCAATGGTATAGAATTCGACTTCGCTCGCTTTTTGGCGACCTGTAAACTTCAAACCCATAATTTCGTTACACAATGGCAGAGATTCGGGGTTTGGATTGCATCCATTCCGCTGCGCCCAGGCTTCGATCCAGGGCTTGATCGCAGGAAATGCAATTTGGTGAGCTGGTAAACGCAGCAGACGAGTCAACGGCGATCGGGCAACCGTACCACCTTTATATTTGACCAGAGGGTCCGAGGTACCATAGAAGGCGATCAGCGGTACCGGCTTTTCACCATCGAGGTTCGCAGGGAGTTTTACCGGAGGCGCCGAAACAATTCCGGCCGCAGCAAAGACTCCTGGTAGTGTCCAGGCCAGGCGAGCTGTCATGGAGCCGCCATTCGACATTCCGGTAACGTAGATCCGCCTGGAATCGATAGATAATAAATCCGAAACAGTTCGCATTACGTCGCCGATAAATGCAACATCATCTATCGGGCTGATGGCAAATTCGTTTGAAGCATTCCACCGTAATGGATAACCGCTGCCTTGCGGATAAACGACGCAGAAGTTCTCTTCTTCGGCTAACTTTTCCCAATGGCTGAGGTATTTTTGACCACTGGCGCTGGAACCAAACCCGTGAAGGCTTAAGACCAGGGGAGAAGGCACATTTGGAGTGTAACCTGACGGAACGAACAGCAAGAAACCACGGCGAACACCGCCCGATACAATCACCCGGCTGGATGAACCAGGTTTCGGCAGGCCTTCTTGAGGATGCTCAAAGACAGCCTTTGGATTGGTCAGCCGCCGGGCAATTATCCCTATCGCCACAAGCAAACCGATTAACAGGCCTCCCACTAAAACTAATAGTTTTCTCATCATAACCAATTATATCGATAATTGACCGGAAAAGAATAAATTCCGCTAACATATTTGTGCCAATCTATTATTATAATTAGATAGACGAAAAGAGATATCATAGGAGCGCTTATGACCACCCAACGACCCGTTGCAATTGTAGGTGTGGGAGCCATTCTTCCAGATGCACCCGATCCGCAAACCTTCTGGCAAAATATTCGGTCAGGTTGGAGCTCAATTCGCGAAGTGCCCCACGACCGCTGGGACCCCGACCTTTATTACGACCCAGATCCAGCGGCTCCCGATAAAACTTACAGCAAGATCGGAGCGTGGGTGCAGGGTTTTAAATTGGAACCCTTCAAGTTAGGGCTTGCCATTCCTCCTAAGGTGATCGGCGAGATGGAAGAAGCCCAGCAGTGGTCGATTGCCGCCTGCCATCAGGCCCTGACTGATTACGGGTTCCCCCGCCGCCCACTCGAGCCCACCCGGGTGGCAGTGATCCTGGGCAATCTCATGGCTGGTGAAAAACATTACCTGACAGGGCTGCGTATCCGCATACCCGAATATATTTCTGCTTTGAAATCGGGTCCAGCTTTCCGCACCTTACCCAAGGAGGTCCAGGCAGCTCTCGAGAATGACCTGCGTGCCGGCGTCCAAGCCAGGATACCGGCAATTACTGAAGACACCTTGCCCGGCGAACTGGCGAACGTTATCGCCGGGCGGATTGCAAACCTGTTCAATTTCTCTGGACCGAATTTCATAGTCGATGCGGCTTGCGCGACGTCTTTGGCCGCCATTCAGACCGCCATCCAGGGCTTGAACAGCGATCAATACGACGCCGTCCTGTCTGGAGGGATCGACCGCAACATGGGCCCGGATGGCTTCGTCAAGTTCTGCAAGATCGGCGCCCTCAGTCCAGACGGCTCCCGTCCTTATGCCGATGGCGCCAATGGCTTTGTCATGGGTGAAGGCGCGGTCGTCTTCCTGCTCAAACGGCTGGCTGATGCCGAAAAAGATGGCGACCGCATCTACGCAGTCATCCGCGGAACCGGTGGGAGCAGTGATGGCAAAGGCAAAGGCATCACGGCCCCTAACCCGGCTGGCCAGATAAGGGCAATCGAGCGCGCCTGGAAGAATGCCGGTATATCACCCGCGACTGCTACCTTAATCGAAGGCCACGGTACCGCCACCCAAGTAGGCGATGTGGTTGAAGTTGGCAGCCTGAACAGTCTTTTTGCGGCCTTTGATTTGCCTGTTGGTAAAATCGCTCTCGGTTCGGTCAAATCTAACCTTGGTCATCTCAAAGCTGCGGCCGGAGCGGTGGCGCTGCTCAAGACCATTTACGCCCTGCACGACCGTATCCTACCACCTTCGATTAATTACGAAAAGCCAAATCCCGAGATCGATTTCCGCCATTCACCATTTCTGGTAAACACCCTCACCCGCCCCTGGGAAATCTCAAAAGATCTGGTGCGCCGGGCCGGGATCAGCGCTTTTGGTTTTGGGGGCACCAATTTTCATATGGTGGTCGAGGAATATATTCCCGGTTTATTGACCTCAACCAACGAATATTTCCCAGGAATAACTCATCTACAAGCTCCTGCGCCTCAACCTGAGGCATTTCACCAGATTGATTTTCCGGCGAAAAACCCAGCTGTAGTGAAATCCGAGCCAGTCCCAGTTGAAACAGCTCCCCAAATCGAGCCGGTCATTGGCCGCAGGATTTTGTTCCTCGGTGCTGAAAAACCGGCTGAACTGCGCCTGGCGCTGCTCGATGTTATCACCGACCTCGAAATTGGGAGCCTGCCAGCGCCCACCTGGCCGACCCGACCGGAAATCACCCGTCCGCAACGCCTGGCAATCGATTATCTGGACGGGCCGGATCTGATCAAAAAGATCCCGAAAAGACTCTCAAGGCGATGGAGATGGAGAGCCCCAATGCCTGGCAGTCGCTGGCAGGCCAGGGCATCTTCCGCGGCCAAGGTCGCCCGGGTAAGGTTGTATTCCTCTTCCCGGGTCAGGGCTCGCAATATGCCAACATGCTGCGTGATCTGGGTGAGCGTGAAATGGTCATCCGCACGACTTTCGCCGAAGCTGATGAAGTGATGGCCCCTATCCTGGGACGGACGCTCACCAGCTACATCTTCGCCGAAAGCGACCCATCCTCCCTGGCCAAAGCTGAAGAAGCGCTCAAGGATACGACCATCACCCAGCCGGCTGTGTTGACCGCCAACGTTGCCATCTTGCGACTTCTCGCCCAATATGGTTTCAAGCCAGACATGGTCGCCGGCCACAGCCTGGGTGAATATGCCGCTCTGGTGGCTGCCGGCGTGCTCTCATTCCCCCACGCCCTGGAAGTCGTCAGCAACCGTGGGCGAGCGATGGCAAAAGTTTCTCTCGACGACAACGGCTGCATGGCCGCCGTTTCAGCTCCCCTGGAAGAAGTCGACCGCATCATCAAGAGCATTGATGGCTATGTAGTCATTGCCAATATTAACAGCCCGCTCCAATCGGTCATCGGTGGGACGACTGCAGCGATCGATGCGGCTCTGGCGGCCTTCGATGCAGCCGGTTTCCAGGGGGTGAAAATTCCGGTATCACACGCCTTCCATACTCGCATCGTCGCACCGGCCAGCCAACCCCTTCGGGAAACCATCGCCCGCATGGACATTCACCCCGCTCGCATTCCCGTGGTCGCTAACGTCACCGGTCAATTTTATCCCGAGAGCACCAATGAAATTTTGGATATCCTGGCCCAGCAGGTCGCTTCGCCGGTCCAGTTCGTCAGCTGCATGGATACGCTCTATACAAATGGCGGGCGAATCTTCGTCGAAGCCGGTCCCAAACGGGTTCTGACCGCCCTGGCGGTGGACAACCTGAAGGAACACCTCGACGTGACCATCCTGGCTACCAACCATCCCCGTAAGGGCGGCCCGACAAGTTTAAATGAAGCCCTGGCTGGACTGCTTGCAGCCGGAATCGTCCCCCAATTCGAGGATACAACCGGAGACGATGGATATTCCAGAGTAGAACCGGATAAAATCCAGGCGGAAATACTTCCGCAAAAAACGAACCAACCCATCGAGATCCAAAGTCTTCAAATCACGCCGGAACCTATAGCAGCTCAAAGGTCAGAAGCCGGTCCATCGAATGATGCAATTAAGGATTTTATCCTTGCCGAAGTTACGGATAAAACTGGATATCCACAAGAGATGCTCGATCTCGACCTTGACCTGGAAGGCGATCTAGGGATCGACACGGTCAAGCAGGCCGAGTTGTTCGTGACCTTGCGCGAACATTACGACGTACCCCGTCCTGACGACCTGCGCCTCTCTGATTACAATACCCTGGCAAAAGTCTTGAGCTTTTTCAGCCAGGCGACTGCTGACCGGCAAAAACCAGCTGCTGAAAGCCCGACCAGTCACGGCCAGGGAAATTCTGCAGAAGCAGCCCCCGCAGAGGTTCAATCTGACCGTTCGAATGAACTGGCACATCAACCACTGCAGTCAGAGGTTTCCCCCTCCAAAGTGATCAGCCGGCGTATTCCCTTCCCCAAGCTGCAGCCTCACCTGGATTTTTGCCAGGAGACCGGTGTCAAGCTCGAAGAAGGTACTCGGGTGATTGTGGTCAAGGATCGCGGCCGCCTGGGTGATGCCCTGGCCCAACGACTAAAAGACCGTAAAACTGAAGTCCTCATTCTGGATGGTAACAACACTCAGAACCTGCAAGATCAGATCGCCTCGCTGGCTGGAGACGATCGCATCGACGGAATCTATTTCCTGCCATCCTTCGACCCGGAACCCTTCATGAGCGACCTGGCTCCTGATGAATGGCAAAGCGAACTAAACCGGCGGGTGGTCCTTTTATATACCCTGCTGCATGATCTGCCCGGAAAACCATTCCTGATCTGCGCCACAGCCTTTGGTGGGCTTCATGGATTTGGAGACCAGGCGAGCAGGGCTGTCCTCAGCGCCGGAACGCGTGGTTTTGCCAAAGCAGTTAGCCGAGAGCGAAGCAGTTCATTGATAAAGGTGATCGATTTTGAGGCGGACGCCGACCTGGTCAAGGCTGCTGCTTCACTGGTTGCAGAAACGCTCTCTGGTCCGGGAGATGTCGAGATCGGCTATCATTCCGGTCTACGTTTTGCAATCGAACTGAAAGAAGAGACACTCCCGGCAATGAATGAAATCAGTCTCCCTAAGGACAGCATTTACCTGGTCAGTGGAGGGACAGGCGGTATCACCGGTCCGGTGGTGCTCGATCTCGCCAGGGCTGCCGGTGGGACTTTCTACCTGATGGGACGCACCCCTCTTCCGGATCGCTCTGACCCCCTGCTTGGCAGAGTGGTTGGAAACCGGGACGGTTTACGAAAAGAGTGGCTGCGGAAGCCCGAGGATGGCAGCAGTAAGCCCACTCCTGCCGTGGTAGAGGCCCGCCTGGCGCGGCTTGAACGCGCCGCCGCCACCTACGAAATCATCCACCAATTGGAAGATATCGGCAGCAAGGTCCATTACCTGGCTTGCGACATGACCGATTTTGAAGCCGTCCGCCAGGCAGTCAAAACCATTTACTCTGCCGAAGGCCGGGTGGACGTTTTGATCCATGCAGCCGGTTACGAATCGAGTCGTAAACTCGATAACAAGCCGCTTGAAGAGGTGCAGCTGACCCTGGGAGTGAAAGCAACCGGTTTCTACTACCTGATCAAAGCTCTAGAAGAGCAGCATTGTATGCCTGAAATGGTTGTCGGATTCGCTTCGGTTGCCGGGCGGTTTGGGAACCTGGGGCAGACCGATTACAGTGCTGCTTCCGACCTGCTTTCCAGGCAAATTACCAGCTTAACGATCCGTTACCCCGAAATGACTGCCGTCTGCCTGGATTGGGGCCCGTGGGCTGATGTAGGCATGGCAAGCCGGGGTCATATCCCCTCTTTGATGAAAATGGCCGGGGTGGATTTACTCCTACCTGACAAGGCAGCGCCCCATGTCCGGCTAGAGCTGCAGTCCAGCAGCCGGGGCGAAGTGGTGCTGGCAGGTTCCATGGGTAGCGAAGAAGCAAAACAACTGCTCAACCATAGCGTCGATGTCGATAAAATCAAGCAGCTCCTACCGGCTGGAGGCCGCAGCCAGCTACTCGGGCAACTGGTCGAATACCAGGGCATGGATGGCATCACCCTGGAAGTTGAGCTCGATCCGAAATCCGAACCTTTCTTGTACGACCATGCCTTGAACGGCATCCCGATCTTACCTGGCGTAATTGGCGTTTTGGGGTTTATCACCATTGGTAATTTTGCTGCAAGCCTCTGTGATCCACATCGGTTTCCATACCAGGTCAAGCATCTAGAAAACGTCTATTTTCAGGTTCCGGTGAAATTTTACCGTGACCAACCTCGCCGTCTGACCTGGAAGGTCAAGGTATATGGAGATTCCGATGGATTGGTCGTTTGGGCAACCCTCGAATCAGACCTGGTTAAACATAATGGAAACAAGGAGCACTTGCACCATTTCAGCGGACAGGTCTTCCTTCAGCCGCCAGGCCAGGGGAAGAAACCTAGTGGCACCATCGAGCCGCCATATTGGACCAGCGAAAATGCTCTCCTTGCCGAAGATATTTATCGCTTGTACTTCCATGGACCTTCTTTCCAAGTATTGGAGGGTGTAACCTGCTCGGGCGATTCCTTTACCGGCAAACTACATGAAAACCGTCCGGCGATGGGAGCTGACTTAAACGCCAACCTGACCTTGCCAGCCTTGCTCGAGCTGTTCATGCAAACAGCCGCTGCCTGGCAGATCGGGAAAACCGGTGCATTAGGCCTGCCATCTGAGCTTGGAAAAGTGATCATCTACGAGCAGGAGATCTGTGACGCGAAAGACGACGGAAAAACTGGTTCGATTGTCCCACCAATCTTTGCTCATGTCACACCCGTTTCCACAGACAAGGAAATGTTGAGCTTTGATGGCCAAATTGTCGATAGTCGAGGCCAAATCCTTCTGCAGGTAGAAACCTTCCGCTCCGCATCGCTGCCTTACACCGCCGAAGACTCGCTGCAGCGGCCCTTCCAAATCCTGGTTGGGAAATGATTTTCTGGTTGTTTTCCGAATCTAATCCGGAGCCTGGTGAAGAACCGCCCGGATTCCTATCGCCGTCAGAGCAAACGGCCCTGGCGGCGAAGCGCTTTCCGAAACGACGCAATGAATGGCTCCACGGCAGGTGGGCAGCCAAGCAGCTGTTGCACCAATGCCACCCGGATTGTTCAAGCCTGTCTTTAGCGCAAATCGTCATTTCCACCGAGAGCGGTGGTGCCCCTTACGCTGTAAAGGTTACTGGTGAAAAACTTCCAGGCTGCCTGTCCATCACCCACAGCGGTTCTCTGGCGGCTGCAGCTCTGACCATCGACCCTGGGCTGGGGGTTGGGATCGATCTCGAAAGTATAGAGGTCCGGCCATCTCAATTATTTGAGACCTATTTCACGCCAGTCGAAGTCAAGTATGTCCAGGGAGATGGATCGGATGACCCGTCTGCCCGCCTGGCCAGCATCTGGAGCGCCAAAGAAGCAGTTTTAAAAGCTGTGCGCATAGGCCTGGGGGTCGATACGCGCAAGGTTGGAATCAGGATTCACAATTTATCAGCCGTTGAGCTGCCGGCAGCTGGATGGAACCCGTTTGAAATTGATATCCAGGCTGACGGGGTACCAACAGCCGGCATTGAGTTGAAGGGGGATGAAACCTGGCGAGGATGGCAGCAAACCCTTCCGGGTTATGTTATTTCCATCGCCGTATTCTGCCATGAAGGGCTAAGCCAACGTCTGGAGGGGCAGGTACCGCTCCAAATCAGGTGAAAAACTGAGACCCTGCAAGCCAAGCAGGCGCAGCCGGTACAGATAGGCACAGCCGGACAGAATCTGCAAGGCCACATCAACCACGCAGCGATTACCGGCCTCTGCCAGATAGCTGCCGCGAGTCCAGTTGTTGAAAGCGCCCATGGCCGGACCACACCAGACCTGGTAATCCATCTCCCGCCCCTTTTCGCCAGTGTTCGACCAGCGCGAAGATAGCCCCAGGTACCAGCGGAAAACCAGAGCCATTTTATCTTTGGGGTTTTTAATGGCCCGCTCGATCTGGCTGGGATCTCTTTCAACGAAAAAACTGTGGGTTTCATTCCAGATTGTCGCCAGGTCCTTTTTGAAGACCTGGGCTTCGAGTTTTTCGCGTTCTTGCACAGGAATATCTTCCAACGATTCGTACCGGCTGTACAACTCGTACAATTTTTGGGCACGCATGGCAAACATGGTGCCGCGTTTAAGCACCTGCACCCTGACCCCCATCTCGAACATATCCGCCGCCGGAGCCATGCCGACATCGGTCATCTCAGTCTTTGCCAGCAAATTGCGGGTGAATTCAGAAGCCCCCGATTCTACGCAGGCCTGGTTGATCGACCCGGTGACGATATAAGCAGCGCCTAGTGTTAATGCAGCCAGAGCCGCGGCCGGTGTCCCTATCCCACCAGCTGCCCCCACCCGGATTTTTTGGGCGTATTGGTATTTTGCTTGAAATTCATCGCGTTGGGCCAGGAAAGCTGGCACCATGCAAACCAGCGGGCGGTTATCAGTATGCCCGGCCGAGTCGGCTTCGACCGTCACGTCATCAGCCATCGGCACCTGCCCGGCCAATTGGGCCTGCAACTCGGTGATCTTGCCCTCTGCTACCAACCGTTTGAGGATATCCAAGGGAGCCGGTGAGAAAAAGCGGCGAGCTACTTCCTGGCGTGAGAGTTTGACAATCACCCGATTGCCGACATGGATAGCGCCATCTGGAAGGAGCGATAACCCGGCTGCCCGGTAATACACTAACCCAGAAGTCACCGATAAATATGCCGATGCTTCGATGGTGGTAATTCCGTATTTCAAGTAAAGCTCGACTGTCCGGCTTTCTATGGTTGGTTCATTCGGGCTGTTGATCAAATTGAATGCGTAAGGGCCTTCTGGGAGGGCTGTTTTGATCCCGACAATTGCCCTTTCGATGGCGGCAGGCGTCAGCCCGGCTGCTCCGAAGGAGGCAAGAATACCTGCTTTGCCCAGGGAGATCACGAGTTGTTCTGAGGAGATTGCATTGGCCATCGCCCCAGTATAGTATGCATATTTGACGTTATAAGCCTGACGGAAGAGAGGATCGCCGAGTTGTTCGATCGGCGCGGCAGGAGCATAGGCTAACAACTGGCCTGCCGGTTGGTCCCCGTTCACGGCTGCCATCACCCCTTCGTTTGCCAGACCAACCTGACTGCCGTGGGCTACTGCCCAAACCGGCTTATCGAGCGCCATTAGAACCTGTCGGCTGTTCTCCTGGGAGAATGCCAAAGAGGATTCAGGTCCATGCCAGGATAAAGAAGCGACCGGGTTTCCATTGTAATTAACACAGCCATCTAACGGCATCTGATCGTTATGGGTCATTTGTTACTTTCCTATTAAGATGGAGATTGGAGAAGTTTTATTCGAGGTTTCGAAAGCAATTGTAGAAGCTGAGTGGCATTGAAGAATTATTGTACTACGACGAAACCATTATAACTTAAGAACCCCCACCCTAAGAAACGGTGCAAAACCGCGTTGGGCCTCGTCGCAAGGCGATCCCGGCCCATGCCCAACGGTAACCATCCCTAAAAGCAGCCGGCGAGGTAAAACTGATGCGGCAATGACCTTTTTCCGGGTAATTGACGACAACCGGAATTGCTTTATACTTCAATTTATGAACCGAACTAGAATACGCGAAATGGGAATCACCCCGGGGGTCTATCCCATCGGGCCAAATAATGCCATCACCGACGTCCCCGGAGTGCTGGTTGGGCAGGTTACCGTAATCCACGACCAACCCGATATCGCCCGAACTGGGATAACAGTCGTCGTCCCCCGCGAGGGCGCCATCGGTAAAGACCATACCTTCGCCGGCTTCCACCGTTTCAACGGCTGCGGCGAAATGACCGGAGTCCAATGGATTGAAGAGACCGGTCTGTTGACCTCAGCCGTTGCACTTTCAAATACGCAACAAATCGGAATGGTTCGGGACGCGCTGGCGGAATTTTCTTTCCGCCGGCCTCAATCCGGTCCATTTTACCTTCCGGTTGCAGCCGAGACCTTCGATGGTTGGCTGAATGGTATGGAATCTCCTCACCTGACCAAAGAACACGTCTACGAAGCAATGTTATCGGCAAGGTCGGGTCCGGTCGATGAAGGCAACGTCGGCGGAGGCACCGGGATGATTTGCCACGATTTCAAGGGCGGCATCGGCACATCTTCAAGGGTTGTCTCGGCAGCAGGTAACCAATACACTGTTGGCGTCCTGGTCCAGGCCAACTACGGTGACCGCGTTCAATTTCGGGTGGATGGCGTCCCGGTCGGGCGCGAGATCGGGCACGACAAAGTCCCCTCGCCCTGGAAAGTCTCCCCCCAGGGCGGCTCGATCATCGTTATCATCGCTTGCGATGCCCCTCTGCTTGGCGACCAATGTAAACGATTGGCACAAAGAGCTACCAGCGGCCTGGCGCGCACCGGTGGGACCGGTCATAACTCCAGTGGAGACCTTTTTCTGGCCTTCGCCACCGGCAACCACATTCCTGCGAACTCAGAAGGCGTTATTTCCCTGGCTGGGATGGTTCCTCCCAACCACATGAATCCATTTTTCGAGGCCGTCGCAGAAGCGGTTGAGGAATCGATCCTCAACGCCCTGGCAGCAGCCGAGACCATGACCGGCGCGCACGGCCATATCGCTTACGCCCTACCACTTGACCAACTCAAAGAGATTATGGCCAAATATCGACCAAGCTAAGCATCATCGTCCTGGTCGGAATGCATCGTCATAGTCATCATTCCGGTGTCGTCGGGCATCATCGACATCGGGCGAGCAGACCCGCTCCCATTTACAGGTTTGGGCTGAGTCGCCGCACAGGGCGTGCCGAATTTCGGTTGGGCATACGGCAGATGGGTTTCTCCTCGCGCCAGGATGTGCTGGTAGTTAGCCGACCCACCTTCGTAAGGTTCGCCGTGGTTCCACGGAACCCAGGAGCGGGCGTTGCAATAATGGCCTACGAACGAACGGCGCGGCCGTTCGGACCGGTTGGTGTGAGAACGATGTATGATGTGACCACCGAAGAAAACCACGTCGCCCGGCTCGGCTTCAACCGGTACTTCACGGTATTTATGGGCGATCCGGGCCAGTGTATTGGTTGATTTGTCGGTGTTGGAGGGGTTCTCGATCATACCGAGGTCGCCGATGTTAGACTGCATAGCCTGAGCCTGGCCATTGGCAGTGGGATAGATCGGCTCGTTCTGCGAACCGGTGGAATACCACAAGCAGCCGTTTTCTTGATCGGCTCGGGTCAACGCCAGCCAGGCACCACAAAGCGTATCCGGAAATGTGGTGATGTAATAGGAATCCTGATGGAAACCCTGCCCCGGTTGACCGGGCTGCTTGAAGAAGAGCATTGTTTGAAGAGCAAGCACATCCGGACCGATCAAGGCCTCGAGGACGTCCAAAATGCGTGGATGAAGCATAAATCGCTCGTGGATCGCCGATAAGCGATGAAGCATGTGGACCCGCAGCCAGGCTTCGGGCATGATTTTGTCAATTTTCTGTCCGATGTTCGCCTGGATGACCGCCCCATCGATTTGCTCCTGGCCGGCTAACAAACGGTCCATGTGAGCGTTCAACTCGGCTACCTCGTCTGGTGAAATCAAGCCGGGCACCACCAGGTAGCCCTGCTCCCTAAACCTGACGTATTCATCAACACTGATTTTGTACTTATCGTAAACTTGTTGGGTTATTAAAGTATTTTCCATCGTAAATCCTTGGTAAATCGAGAAACGAGAGGCGAGAATAGGATCCCGCCAATGACCAGTTTATTATCCTGGTTGAAACATATTCACTTCGGCAAACGTTCGCCTGCAAATAACAACCTTCCTTTGTTTTCATACTTATAAGGTATATATTATCACTTTGATGGACAAAGATTCAAGCCCAATTTTTGGGGATTAGCCATTGTGCCCGATCCCTAGCCTTACTAATCTTAATCCTCAATTCACAGTTTTTTTCAATTTTTAGTTTTATACTTAACAGAACTATGAAACTATTAATTGTCCGCCACGGAATCACCGATTGGAACAGCGACGGCCGTTTCCAGGGACAGCAAGACGTGATTTTGAACGCGGTTGGCCTTGAACAAGCCCACCGCCTAGCCTTGCGTCTGGCAAACCAGACTATCTCGTCAGTTTTCGCCAGCGACCTGGTCCGGGCTCGCCAGACAGCCAGCGAAATCGCCACACTTCAGACCGTTCCAGTGACAGCCGATCCGCGCCTACGTGAAATCTGCTTCGGCCGCTGGGAAGGGCGATACTTCGACGAGATAGCACAAAACGATGCTGAGACGATGCGCTTGTGGCGAGCGCATGATGACCCCAGTTTTTGCGTTCTAGGCGGCGAGACCATCACTCAAGTCGCCAGCCGGGTGCAAGCCTTCGTGAATGATCTGAATAATATACCGGATGGTCATACGACCCTGGTCGTCTCTCACGGAGGCACCGCCAGCGTGCTGCTATGTTTGCTATTAGGTATGCCCCCCATCCGCTACTGGCAGTTCCACCTTTCTCAGACTGGGCTAAGCGAAGTCAGTCTCAAGCCTGGCAAGGTACGTTTGAACTATTTCAATGACACTTGCCATTTGAGCGAAAAAACTGAGGATCGAGAATTGAAAACCGGGCAGGAAAACGAAGCCCTATAATTCGGACAACCTATCGGGCAACTTGAAAAAAAATATATTTGTCCAGGAATGAAAGCGAACCGGCGTATATATCGCATTTACCTGTAGGCCCGCCAGCAGCGATGCCAAGAACATCAGAACCGAGTGTGAAAAGACAGGGTCCAATATGATGGGAAACTGGTTAATCCTATTTATTCGTATTTTGTGAAAAAAGGCCTCCAATAACCGGCGCAACTGCAGTGGAGATTTTCGAAATAGGAGCCATGGCAGTCTGGCGAACCGGATTGTTCGGATCTCCGGAAGTAATTCCCCCCACGAGTTGGGTCGGCGAAAGAGACACATAGCTGAAGTAAATGACCAGCAGAATGATCACCAGAGTAAGCAAGCAGCCAAGGCCGCTGCCCCTGCGGCGTCGACGCGGGGTTGGTACAGGTTGATAAGGTTGGTTGTATCCCTGAGCCTGCTGGCTGAAGGCACCCATCATCAACGTCGCCAATTCAGCCGGTAAAATCCGGTTGGAGTTTGCCAGCTGTCCGGCAATCGTGTCAACGGTCTGGCGGGCTGCAGCCTGGTCAACTCCGGTTCCGGTTAAGAAAAGCGTTGCCGCTTCTTCCAATTGGCCAGACCGGATTGCCTGCATCATCTGACGCACCTGGGTAGGAGTCAGCTGTGCTGGAAAATTTGCTCCTCCGGCTGGCTGTTCAGAACCCATAGGAATATGGCCCGCTCCTGGTATCGGTTGAGTTGCGACCCGAAGTTCTTGAGGAACGATCACGGATTCCCCACAATACTCACAATGGATGGAAGTTTCCCTGCCATCCGTTTCTAATGGCGCCCCACAAGCAGGGCAATTAAATGTTCCAGCCACAGCTATTCTCTCCCATTAAATCGATTGTATGTGCGGATCGAAGAAATAATACAGAAGATATATCCTTTTTTCGATCTAATTTATCTCTTATATTATAGGGGGTTAGATAGCGATAGTCAATCATTTGTCATCCGAATCGGGTTGAAATCTGGTATTATGTCTGCAGAGAATGCTCCATTTCAAGCGTGCGGAGTGAGTACCCCAGGGGAACAAAGCAGGTAGAATTTCACGGGAACATTTTTCGGATAAATTGCGTCCTATTAAAAGATAGGAGGTTTATAGTTATATGGTTCACTTCTTCAAGCAACATCGCTGGGTACATTTTTCTGTTATGAGCGCGATGCTCCTGGCGATGCTTATCCCAACTACAGGATCCACAGTATTGGCGCAGACAAACTGTGGAACGTCTTATACTGTCGTCAGCGGCGATACCCTGGGTGGCATCGCCTACAATTGCGGTGTGTCACTGGCTGCGCTTGAATTGGCCAATCCACAAGTTAGCAATTTCAGCCTGATATATCCAGGGGAAGTTTTTACTCTCCCGACTTCGGCAGTCATACCCATTACCGGCGGGCCTTCGGTCGTGCTTTCTCCAGCTGAAGGGATTGCCGGCACCACTGTCGTTGTTGCCGGTACGGGATGGACGGCAGGCTCTGCTCTTTCCGTGACCGTCAATGCCCAGGGATCTTCTTCGGTTGTATCAACCGCTAATGCCAACGCTGAAGCAAACCGGAGATTATCGACTCTTGTCACTATCCCGGCAAGCGCAGCAGTCGGTAGTGTCTATGTGGTAACTGTATCTTCACAAAAGAGCGGAGGCCCATCGGTTTCGACTAATTTCACCGTGGTCACTCCACCGCCACCCGGTCCTTACTCGATTGCCAGTGGTGATACCCTGGTCAGCATCGCCAAACATTTCGGTACGACCGTTATTGCACTGATTGATGCCAACTCATCCCTGACCAGCAGCAGTACGCTCACCGCCGGGCAGCAAATTTACATTCCCGGTTCCACGGTGACGATTAACGGACAGACTGTTTATATCGTCAAACCAGGTGACTTTCTGAGCGCTATTGCCATTCAATTGAATACGACCACTGCTGCTCTGTTGGCAGCCAACCCATCGATTACCAATTCAAGCCTTATTTACTCAGGTGAACACCTCATCCTCCCTGGCGGAACCATACCGGTAACTGGGAGCGCTGGAGTGCAGCTTTCACCTGTCTCAGGCGAAGAAGGAGTTTCGGTTACAATGACCGGTGCTGGTTTCCCAGCTAATACGTCGCTCAACATCACTGCCGGCCCCCAAGGCGCGGCAGCAGCCATCACCCAATCAATTACGACCGATTCCAATGGAAAATTCAGCCTTTCGCTGGTAATCCCGTCTTCAGCGCAAAATGGCACCTGGGTCTTTAAGGCGGCTACAACCGCCAGCGGCAGCCCGTCTGCGAACGCAAATTTCCAGGTCGGACAGATCACTTCGTCTTCAGGAGCTTACACGGTTGTCTCAGGAGATACATTATTAGATATCGCCATCCGTTTCGATACCTCAATTAACGCCCTTCTCCTGGCTAATCCCCAGATCACGAATGCCAATATCATTTCACCCGGCGAGGTGATCTACCTGCCTGGCGCCACCGCTACCATCAATGGGAAAGAAGTCTACTTTGTTAAATCCGGTGACACCATGGTTTCGATAGCCAATAATCAAGGTGTCAGCCTATCTGCCCTGGAGGCAGCTAATAGCCAGATTACCGATCCCGCCCTGATCTTTCCGGGTGAACGGATCAATCTGCCCTGATCTTCGATCAGAGCAATCAGAAAATAGAAACTTGCGCCGAGAGTTGAAGAACCGAGAATCGGATTTCGACTCTCGGTTCTTTATTTTCTCGCCCTTACTTTCCAACAGGTTCAGCCACAATGAACCGAACGCCCCAATCCGACCGGCCGTCACGCTCGATGCAAGTTTGTAGGGTTAGAGAACCGGGATGCTCGTAAAAACGGGCAAACACCTCGTTCGCAGTTTCCTCAACATTCGAAGACAGTTCCAGGAAGTTGCTGCTCAGATCATCAGGGGTCAGGCGCTGGAAATCATCGATCTCAGACACCTGGTACGCCTGCACCTGTCTGTCGCCGTAAACCAGGATAAGCTCCTGCCCTAACGCCACCCCCAGGAAATAGCGACCGGCAAGATAATTGTGCGCCAGCAAGCCAACCATCCCATACGGGTCGGCTAATTGGAAACGGGTGGCTGTCTGCTCTCCCAGGTCGATGTAAGCATTGTCTCCATCCGGCTGTGGCACGATTGCCAAAGCCATCAAGCCGCTGGCGTATAACCCGCGCAGATCTCCGGTTGCGCCGTTTGCTATTCGAGCTGTAAACTCACCCAGAGAGAGGAAAGAATTCCCCGGATCTGTCGTGGCGTTATGTTGAGGTGCAGACGCCAGCTGGCTGGGTGTAATAATCCATTGGTCTCCTGGCGGGATCGTAGGTTTCGTTTTGACTTCATCTTTCAGCTTCAATTCAGGAGTGACTGATATTTGATCTCCATTCAGGATCGTATTCGGCGCATCCTGGCCCGACCGGGGGAGATTAGCCTCTTGAGCCGGAAGTGTCTGGGTTTGGGTAGTGGCGTTTATCGCAAAGTCAGTTGGCGAGGATTGGGAGGGATTTATACCAGGCCAGGGGACCAGGTGACTGAAGAACCCAGCAAGGATTACAATTATGCTGGCAGGGATGATCAGCAAGGATCGCCTTGCTCTAAAAGTTGACCTCAAGGTATAACCTCATTTCCCCAACCAAGCAGAGCTTCAAACGCGCGCACAGATGTCCCCGGCTTTACCCCTGCAACCGCCCATAGGGATGGATTCCCTTCGACCTGGTTGGAAAGGATGGATATGTTTTCCCCTGCTCTGACTTCGTGGTTGTAATTAACCTGGAGCCAGTCGATTTTTCGGGAAGCGAATGGTTCGAACGGGAAACTATCCGAGATCCATTCGATGTATCGAGCGTTATTGACGTGGCCCATCAAGTCGACAGAACTGTAACCGGCTGTGATTCGCAGTCTTTCCTGGAGGTTATCTGGCAGGTTGATCTTTTCGAGGGGCTCTTCCAAAGCGCTCAAACCGTCATTATCAGGGACTGTGCCTTTTAAAGAAGAAGGCAGCAGCATGCGCCTGGCGCCTGGATTGACCAATATCCAGGCAGTGGTCGCCACCGCATACGGCTTACCTTGCACGTTGTCGAATTGAAAATCTCGCATGAAGAAGACTTTTTGCTTGATTCCTTTTGGCCAGGTGCGGACGATGATCCTATCTCCCAGCCTTGGAAACTCAATGAATCTGATCTTCACTCGCGAGATTAACCAGATTTGCTCGCGAGAAAGCATCGTCTGGTAATCAAAACCAAAATGGCTGGCGTGGTGTGTGGCCGTCTCTTGCATATTCTGAAAAAAACAAGCCGGCTTCCATCTCTCGTTTAAATCAGTCTCAAAAGAACGGACGTGGATCTCTTCGGTCCAGATTGATTTTATTTCAGGCATAAGAGGAGGACAAATGACAACAGGATAAGTGATTGCTTGGAATTGGGCAATAACAATTAATGGGAAGTATTATAACCGGATTCCGGCTGCTCCGGTTTCTGGATTGCCAAAATATAAGTTGTTCCATTTACGGATTCGACTTTCGGTAGCTGCTTCCCAATAAAAAATCCTTGCAGCAGATCTCCATATCTACTGCAAGGATGAGTGACTAATTTCCTGTCTGGGAGTGTGGTTTACTCCCTCGAGAAAGCAATTCTATTGGACTGGCATGGTGCCGGTGGTCACGTTGACTGTCATCTGTTTTCCGTTGCGCAGAATGGTCAGTGAAACTGATTGGCCTGCAGAAGTGTTCAAGAAGAGGTATGAAGTCAAATCGTCAACCGATTGGATTGCCTGGCCATTGACAGCGGTGATGACATCACCACCAACTGGGGTAGCCTGTCCATTGATCGTAACCTGCTGTGCGCTTCCCTGTAAACCAGCGGTTGCGGCGGGGCCACCAGCGTTGACACTGACAACCAGGGCACCTTTCGTCTGAGCCGGCAGTTTCATTGCGCTGGCTAAATCAGGCGACATATCGGCGGCGGTTATCCCTAAGAACGGGTGATTATAGGATCCAGTTGAGATCAGGGAAGGAACAACTTTGTTGACGACTTCGATCGGGATGGCGAAACCGACGCCCGAGTTAGAGCCTGAATTCGATTCGATTGCATTGGTGATTCCGACAACCTGGCCTTGGAGGTTGAGCAAAACGCCGCCTGAGTTACCAGGATTGATGGCTGCGTCGGTCTGGATAATGTCGGGGATCGAATAGGTCGGACCGCTGGTAGTGGTCTGACTGTTCAGGTTGGTCGGTAAGCTGCGGGATAGACCGCTGACGATACCCTGGGACATGCTCCAATCAAGACCGAAGGGGTTACCAATGGCAATTACCATCTGGCCGACCTGTAGTTGGGTCGAATCGCCAAGGGTCACTGGATGCAATTCGCTCGCGGCTACGTTTACATGGATGACTGCCAAATCGCTGTTCAAATCTGTGCCGACCACGGTTGCTGGAACGGTCGTGCCATCTTTGAAAGTTACAGTGATCTGGGTGGCGCCGCTGACGACGTGATTATTGGTGACGATATCACCCTTTGAGTTCCATACAAATCCTGAGCCCAGCCCTGCAGAAGGCGTGCTGGGTTGATTGCCAAAGGGGTTTATAAAGGGACTATTATTGCCGTTATTTGACGATGATGAGGTCGTTGATGTTGAACCATCGATAACATTAATTAATACAACCGATGGGCTGACCTGTTGGAAAATTGATTCAAATGAGCTTTGTAAAGCTGTCAGGCTGCTGGGTATCTGTAAAGTTGTCGTCGTCGAAGCGGCACTCTGTAGAGCTGCCGGTGAAATGCTGCTGGTTGTTTGAGTAGAAGCTGCGCTTTGCGCAGATTGAATTGCTGCCGCCGGGCTGCCAGTACAGGCTGCCAGGACCAAGACGGGAACTGCCAATAAAGTTACTGCTAATTTTGAACGTTTCATAATTTTTGTCTGCCTCCTCATTACCTTTCAACATTACTATATTGCAACGAGATGACAGATTTATGAAAATACCCCCCCTTAAGATGACAATCTGATGAAATTTGCGATTTAGTCCCGCCTCGGTCCTCTGCTGCGCCGGTTTTTGTCACCCTGACGGCGAGAACGCTGGCTCTTTTTCTTGCCACTGGCGCTGCCGGAGCGGGTTGAGAGCAAGCTTTCACCCGGTTCTACAGGAGTGATCTGCTCGTGGAATGTTTCTTGATAAAAATCATCGAGCAGCATTGCCAGCAAAGCGGCTTCATCTGGATTATTGCTCAGCGATTCGATTAATGGATAGAAACGCTCCATTCTTTCAACCTGCAGGCGGTCTCGGTTGCGCAGGCGCGCCTCCATTAAGGTAACGATCCGTTCGGCGACGATGCGTTCAACATCTTCATCGCTCGGCAAGGGCCGTTCCTGGAAATCGATGGCAAACCGCTTAGCTATGCGCAGTACTTCAGAACGTTCCCCGGCATTGACCAGGGTGATAGCCGTGCCACTTCCGCCAGCTCGACCTGTTCGCCCTGCCCGGTGGATGTAAGCTTCCGGGTCATCAGGCGGTTCGTATTGGATAACGTGTGACAGCTCAGGTAAATCAATCCCACGGGCGGCTACATCGGTCGCTACCAGGAACCGCAGGGTTCCCTGGCGCACCTGGGTTAACACCTTTTCACGCGCTGCCTGGGGCAGATCTGAGGTTAGATTATCGGCGTCGTAACCAAAACGCTGTAAAACTACCGTCACGTAATCCACCCTTACCTTGGTATTGCAGAAAATTAACGCAGAGGATGGATTCTCGACTTCGATCAGGCGGATCAGGCTGCGGTCCTTATCCATCCCGGGAACGGTATAAAAGATGTGCTCCGTCTCGGTGACGTGGATATGATCGCTGCTCAGGTTCATGAACCCAGGCTGTTCAAGGAACTGCATGGCAAGGCGGATGACCGGCTGCGGAAACGTGGCCGAAAACATAAAGGAGCTGACATGGTGCCTTGGCATGTAACTTTCGACTCGCTGCATATCCGGGTAAAAACCCATCGATAACATCCGGTCGGCTTCGTCGAAAATCAACAGCTTGAGGTTCTCGAGTGATAACGAGCGGCGTTGTAAATGATCGAGAATCCGTCCTGGGGTGCCAACCACCAGGTGGGCGCCGGCCTGGAAAGCAGCTAATTGGTCCCCGTACCCCACCCCTCCGTACACTGCGATTGAGCGTACTCCGGTAGCCCGGCCCAGCAGTTCAGCTTCTCCAGCCACCTGCACGGCCAGCTCGCGGGTGGGCACCAGCACCAATGCCTGAGTGTTTTTCTCGAATTGATTGATCATTTCGAGGATGGGCAAGAGATAAGCCCCGGTTTTACCACTGCCAGTGCGAGATTGGATCATCATATCCCGCTGAGCAAAGAGATAAGGGATCGCTTTGGATTGGACCGGCATCAATTCAGACCAGCCCGCCTGAGCTGCACCGATCCGCAGTTTTTCAGGCAAGTCGGCCAGGGTGGCTTCCGGCAGTTTTTCAGGGGGACGTGTCCCCGGAGGGACTTGAGGAAAAGTCAGAGCTTCCTGATCCTCAGTTGCATTTTCAAAAACATACTTTTTAGATTCATTCATGAACCTGATTTTACTCCATCCGTGGCCGACGGCGGTTAGCAAAAACGACCAATACGACGCCGATGACGTCCAAAATCAGCCCCAAAACGGCATACAGGCTGTTTCCGGTCATGAAACTACCCGGCAGCACGTTTATTCCTTGCAGAATCCAAACCAGCCCGATTAATATAAAAACTATCCCCAGAATATTTAATACCCACTTCATCATGAACTCCTTTCTTTTTATAGTTATATTACGCATAAATGGTTAGTACTGGATTAATTTTTAACTGAAGATTAATTTTCCTCTCATCTAACGGGTATAATTTATGCCGTAGACCATCGATATTCCCACATCTATTATGATCAAAAGGTAACCGAGAGGCTCACTCATGAAGCATAAAATATGGATCGTACCGCACACCCATTACGATGCCGAGGTGTTCCTGGTCGAAAAAGAAACCCTCGAAATTGGTTATGCCAACCTGATTGGCGCGCTGCGCTTGATGCATTCTAATCCGGATTTCAAATTCACACTCGACCAGACCTGCTATATCGAACCTTTTCTGAAAGCCTACCCGGAAGAACGCTCTTTCTTTCAAGAAATGGTTGCTGCCGGACGTCTTGAAATCACCGGCGGTATGGTTGCTATGCCAGACGTGAATATGCCATCAGGCGAGTCATTTATCCGCCAGATCCTTTTTGGCAAGCAGTATTGCGAAACTGAATTAGGCGTAGACCCGCATTGTGGCTGGACGATCGATACTTTCGGTCACCACCCGCAAATGCCGCAGTTGATGGCAAAATGCGGCTTCGACACTATGGTCTTCCAACGTGTGATGCAGCGTGGCAGCCCTTCGGAGTTTTTCTGGGAGGGCGTGGATGGCACCAGCATCCTCTGTCATTGGATGCCGGGTGGTTATGGTATCTTCTTTAATTCACCTGCTAATCTCTACGAGTTCCAAAAATTCGTCGAAAAGCGGGTCCACTACCTCGAAGCTCACGCCGTCACCTCTCACCTGCTGATGTGCGCCGGAGCCGACCTGACCCCGGTGGAGCCGCAGATCCTGCCGATGATTGAGGCGCTTAACCACAGCCAGGACGAACTCGAGCTCGTCCTGGCGACACCGTCCGAATTTTTTGAGGCATTAAAACAAAGCGGGGCGCATTTTCCGCAAATAACAGGAGATCTCAACCCGGCATTCCAGGGCTGTTACAGTGCTCGGATTGACATCAAGCAGTGGAACCGTAAATTGGAGAGCCTGTTATCGAATAGCGAAAAATTCGATGCGCTCGCGGCCGTGCTGGGCGCTGTGCCTCAAGCCCAAACCCTGGCAGATGCCTGGCAAGGGGTCTTGTTCAACCAGTTCCACGATATTATCTGCGGCAGCCACGTAGATGCAGTCTTCGAAAACACCATTGACCGCTACAAGTTTTCCCACACTGCCGGAAGTGCTTGCCTGGAATCCAGCCTGGAGTTCATCGCCGGCCAGATTGACACCCGCAGCGCTGGGATCCCTGTGATCGTCTTCAACCCGCTTGGATGGCAGCGATCCGACGCGGTTGAGACCGAGGCTGCATTTTCTCAACCGGGGACTTTCGAAGTAGGTGTTTCAGATTCAACCGGGAATAGAGTGCCCTGCGACTTAATGAGGGTCGAACGCTATGAAGACGGTAGCATCAAGCGAGCCAGCCTGTTGTTCATCGCCCGAGACGTGCCAGCCGCCGGGTACGAGGTTTACCATATCCACCCGGTCGACACTTCCCTTCCATCGACGCCGCTATCAACCAGCCACCCTCGTGGCGGACAGCTCCGTTTCGAACTCGACCGCGGCTGGTTGGAAAACGACTACTTCAGACTTGAATTCGATTTGTGGAATGGAGCTATCACCCGCCTTTACGACAAGGCCAACCAATGGGACGCGCTGCCCCAGGGTCTGCCATTAGCCAACTTTATCGTCAAGGAGCAGGATTATGGCAATTTCTGGCAGTATAACGGGCCTTGCAAGGGTGATGAGTTTTATCCAGCTGAAGGCCGTTACCCGCTGCCAGCATTCAATGCCAACCAGGCTGATTTTTCAACCGCTTATAATGGAGATGGCAACATCCAGAGCGGCAGCGCCATGGTCTCTTTTGCGATTTCCTTCCCCTTCGGAACAGGTCGTTTTGCGACCAGGGTGCGCCTGTATGCCGGCATTCCTCGCATCGACATTCAAACGACGTTGGTGAATAACGATGAAAAGGTCCGCTACCGGGTTGCCTTCCCGACCAGCATCGAGATTGGTACAATCACCCACGAGATCCCATTTGGAGCCATCGAGCGGCCTGAAGGCGAATTTCCGGCCCAGAACTGGATCGATTTCAGCGCAGACGGTCCGGAGGCGAAAGGTGTTGCCATGCTCAACCGCGGCCTGCCTGGAAACAACGTGGTCGATGGGGTCATGCTGATCTCTTTGATGAAATGCACTGCGCTCGAAGGTGGTTATGGGGATATGAAGCTGGGGGACATAACCAGGGCCGGTCTGGAGATCGGCAATGTACACAATTTCGACTACGCCATCTCCCCCCATTCAGGCGACTGGCGTGAGGCGCAGATCTATCGCCAGGGAATGGAATTTAACGTCCCCCTGATCCCCTGGAAACCGGCGAAAAAAGAAGGCAGGCTTGCGGCCCGTAAGTGCTTCATCAATATTTCGGCAGAAAATGTCGTTCTTTCAGCCCTGAAGAGCTGCCCGGGCGGGATGATCGTGCGGCTTTATGAAGCCGAAGGGCGAAAGGTCGATAACACGGTTGTGGAGACCGCCTGGACCATCCGCCGGGTTTCTGAAATGAACCTGGTCGAAAAAGACGAGCGCGAGGTGGTTGTTGAAGGCAACAATAAGGCGCTAAGCCTGAATTTTGCGCCATTTGAGATCAAGACCCTTAAGCTGATCGTAGAATGACTTTTTTGTAAGATCAAATCATATTCGCCACAGGTAGAGTCTCCCCTGGCAATGGACTGGCTGGCAGTCTTACCGGTGGATTTGCTACGGCATTGGCAATTGAAGTCGTCATCCTTATAGCAGAACAAGGCCTGGCTAGAATAGGATATTCTGCCGTAGAAAACCAGGTTCCACCTTTGCAAGGCTTGCTGGCCCATTCACAGTTTCTTACTTCAATAGCATCATTTTTAGCTTGATGCTACGCTGACCAAGAATCAGGCGAAATAAAAAAACTCGGTGGAATATCGGGCATAATTAACGGGCTTTTATTAAGGGCAATAGCAACGACATTACTTCTGCCAATTTCATATTCATTGGTTATATCCTTGCCCGGACCTATTTTCTTTTGCGGTCACGTTGCTTACGGGTTGTTGCCTGGAAGGATGGTCAAGTCAAAGACCGTGTAAATACAGAGCAATTGGCGTTGACGTGATGCCTCAGATTAAAAAGTAACTTTAGGGGTAACGTTGCCTCAAATAGAAATGTTACCGAATGATTTTCCACAATTGGCCGACTTTCGCGTCGATGCTGGCCCGCAGGGTAACCGGGTTTAGTTGCACATATTGAGCCGTGAGTCTGGCTTTGACATCCAAAGCCAGAGAGTTGAGGGCCAGGACGCGGCGATACGGTGTGGTAGCCCGATCATACGTCCGGACGGTTTTGCCGTCAATCCGCTCTTTACCAACCAGTTTGAGCACGGACTGAAAGAAATTGATATACAGCCGTAGGTCGGTGTAAATGGACCTCAACAAGGCCAATTCTTCAGGGGTCTCCAGACGATCATAACCAATGGTGTGGCGAACCACCGACCAGTTCTTTTGTTCGACGTGGGCCTGATCATTTTTCTGGTAGGGTCTCGAGCGGGTAAAGGTGATCTGCTCTGCCTGGCAATAGCGTAAGAGAGTGTCGTTGATAAACTCACTGCCATTGTCTGAATCGAGCCCCAACAGAGCGAAAGGCAGGAGTTGGCGCATGTTTTGGATGGCTTGTGAAACGGCCAACTGGGTCTTGTTGGCTACTGCCTGGCATTCAGTCCAGCCAGTGGCCAAATCAGTGGCGGTGAGGGTATTGAGATAGCTGCCTTCGGTGGTATTGCCACAATGTGCCACCAAGTCGATTTCCAGAAAACCTGGATGCTCGTCTTCCCATGGAGTGAATGTGCGGATCGGGATGGCCTGCTTGAGCAAAGTCCCTGGTTTGGTGGTAGAGAGCCCATGCTGGGGATGGGTAAAACGGGCTTTCTTCAGGCAGCGGTCGATGGTCGCCCGGCTCATCCCCAATAACAGCCCCTTGGTTTCCTCGGATAGGCTCAGTTCATGGCAGCGCTCTAAGACCGCAACCATCTCGGGTAGAAAAGGTTGCAGGCGTTTGGAGCAAATCCGCCCACAGATTTCCCAGATCTGCTCCAAGACCTGTACCACTTCACCCTGATAGATTTTCTGCCGCCCAGGCTTCTTCAGCCCTTTGGGTTTTGGACGGTGCTTCAACACTCGAATGGCATACTTGCGATGGTAGCCAGTGGTTGCAATCAGTTCGTCCAGGATTTGCTGTTTGCCAGGTTTGTTGGCTTTCAAATAACGTGGGCGGATGGCTTCGATCATCTCGCGTTTACTGCGTTGACTTATCATTGTCTCCCTCGGCGGATCCAAATTCCGCACTAGGGTAACATTTTTTGTGAGCCATCGTTAGCTCTGATAGTTACATTTTATTTGAGGCAATTCGGTTGATCGCTCAAAAAACAGAATTGATATATACTGATATCTGAATCTCAAATTAGGAGCGACCAATGAACTCGAAAGAACGTGTATTGCACGCTTTAAAACGTGACGTCCTACCAGACCGGGTCCCGTTACAGTTCGATCTATCCCGATCCCTGACAGATTATTTCAGCCAGAAATACCACATCCCAGCGCACTATACGCCATCCTATTACGAAGATGTAACTTACCGCATCTCTGCCAATGAGCTTCGAGTTGCAATGGGGAGCGACTGCGTGGTGGTTGGCGCCAGCCTGCCGCGCGGCTACGTTCCTCTCCATGACGACCAGGGCCATCTCATCAATGAATTTGGCATGATTATGCGCCAGGGGGCAGCATACATGGAAGTCATCAAGTACCCCATGGCACACATCACCGAACCGTCCCAGGTGACCGAGTTTCCGTTCCCCGATCCGCTCGCCGCTGGCCGTTATGACGATGCCGAAGAGGCCATCCGCAAATATCAAGGACAGTACTTCATCATCGGCGATATGGAGCTGACCATGTACGATATGATGCAGCAGCTGGTTGGCACTGAAAAACTTCTGGTAGATATTGCCGAAGGCGCTGATTATGTCGAAGTTTTAATGGATAAATGCAAGGATTTTGCCCTGGCGGTTGGGAAGAAGCTGGTTTCAATGGGCGTCGATGGGATTTGGGCCGGTGATGATTTTGGCGCTCAGAATGGTATGCTCATTTCCCCCCGCATGTGGCGGCGTTACTTCAAGGAGCGTTACCGCCAAGTCTACGCTGAATTAAAAGCAGTCAACCCTGATATCATCATCATGCAGCACTGCGATGGTGCAGTTGCGCCTATCCTGGGCGACTGGATCGAAGTTGGGCTGGAAGTCTTCAACCCGGTCCAGCCTAACGTTCCCGGGCACGACCCGCTCGAACTGAAAACAAAATTCGGCGAGCGCATGTCCTTCTGGGGAGCCATCGACCAGCAGCAGCTGCTCCCCTTTGGCACACCTGAAGACATCGACAATGACGTGCGCGCCAAGATCGAAGTCCTGGGTAAAGGCGGCGGTTATCTGGTTGCACCAGCCCACATCATCCAATCTGACACTCCCCCCGAAAATGTTGAAGCTTTCATCGCTGCAGTAAAAAAATTTGGGGTCTACTCCTGAGCTTTCCCTCGCCCCTTCCGCCCTCCTTCGGGGAGACAGACTCTAACCTTCTCCCTCAGGGAGCTGCGGGTTCTAAACCCTCGCGTTCCGGGAGAGGTTAGCGTGAGAGTATGGTCTTGATAGCCTACACCGATTTACCGACCAACAGCGGAAATTCCAAATCACCAACCTTAACGTTGGTCGTCATTTCGATCTGGACTTGATCGTCATCGAACTTGCTCGTGATCTTCAGGCAAAACGGCGTTTCGTAGAACCATAGGTCCATCGTAAACTCACCGGCTGCTGTCCAGGCGCCATTGGCCGAAATTTTCATTGCCACATGGTTGATAATTGTGGTCGTCCCCTGGCGCCATCCTCCAATAGCACATACAACTTCCTCCTCGGAAGCAGAATCCTTGTGGAAAAACCGGAATTCATCGCTCGAAAATGTGAACCTGACCATCTCAATGCCGGCCGGGTTTGGGTTGATGGCGTAACTTTTTCCTGAAATCGAGGCTGATTCTGGCTGCACACTCTCACCTGACTGAGCAGGTAACGCCAGGCTGTCAAGTTTTGTCTTCAATTTGGTGAGGGCAACAGCATCTTCTGGCAGTGATTGAGGGGTCAGCGCCGGCAGCAAACCCTCCCAGATGAGATCCAATACCTGCTGCATGTTACCCAGACCGGACGTGATAGCAACGACGGCATCTTGCTCCGGAAGCACCAGGCAGTACTGCCCAAAAGCGCCATCCCCCCGGTAGGCTGCATGGCGGCAGCGCCAGAATTGGAAGCCATAACCCTGGGCCCAATCGGGATTTTCACTCGGCGCATTCGATACCTGGAAGGAGGTTGCTTGCTCTACCCAATCTGCCGGTACAATTTGCTGGCCGTTCCACCGTCCTTTTTGGAGCAGCATATGTCCAAAACGGGCAATATCTTCAGTCTTGATACTCAGGCCAAAACCACCCACGTTAATCCCCTGGGGAGAGACTTCCCAGGAAGCATCTTCGATCCCCAGCGGTTCAAACAACCTTGGCTGCAGGTAGGCCAGGAGCGTCATCCCGGTCACTTTTTGGACGATGGCAGAGAGCATGTAGCTAGCACCGGTATTATAGAGAAAATGCGTCCCAGGGGAATAATCAACCGGTAGGCCGAGGAAGGTTTTGGTCCAATTGCCATTCTTGGCCGCAGATAACGGCCCCATCGTGTCCTCTTTGTGCCCGCTGGTCATCGTCAACAGGTGGCGGACATTCATCGCAGCCAAGTTATCGCTGACGGTCTCGGGAGCATCATCCGGGAAGAAAGAGAGCAGCGAGTCATCCAAAGACAAAAGCCCCTCGGCAATTACCAGCCCAATCCCGGTGGACGTGAAACTTTTGCTCAGTGAAAACAACATGTGGGGATGTTGAGCAGCATAGGGATGCCACCAACCCTCGGCAACGACATTCCCATGGCGTAGCAGCATGATACTGTGCAGATGGTGGATTTCTTGCTCTGCTTTATCGATGAATGCTAACAAGGCAGATGAGCTGATTCCTTGGGTTTCTGGGGTACAGCGTTGGAGATGGCTAGCTGACATAATAAAAAACCCTCCCTGAATTTTTACCCACGACGATTGTGTTGATCTGGACGCAGTTGATTATAAACCCGTCGTGTTTCACCCAGATTCGGCAAATTGGCGGTTATATAGAGCCGTATAGACGCCGTTGCTGGCTAGAAGCTCGGTGTGGCTGCCTTCTTCGACGATATGGCCATCCTGGACCACGCAAATCCGATCAGCGTTGCGGATGGTACTCAGCCGGTGGGCAATGACCACGGCGGTGCGGCCCGCCAACAGGCGGTGAAGAGCATCCTGAATCAAGCTCTCAGTCATGCTATCCACGTTCGAAGTCGCCTCGTCCAGAATAAGGATGCTCGGATCGGTAAGGATAGCCCGGGCGATACAGACGAGCTGGCGCTGACCGACCGACAGGTTAGAAGCGCCTTCATGGACGCGGGTCTGGTAACCATCTGGTTTGCTCATGATGAAGTCGTGGGCATTGGCCAGGTGAGCAGCCTGCTCAACTTCAGCGTCGCTGGCTTGCGGTCGCCCAAAGCGGATATTTTCGGCGATAGTGCCAGAAAACAAGAATGAATCCTGAGGCACCAGGCCAATCTGGCGGTGCAGCGACCGCTGGGTGACCTGACGGACGTCGATCCCATCGACCAAAACTGCGCCTTCAGTAACATCGTAAAAGCGGGCGATTAACTTACTGATGGACGTCTTGCCAGCGCCGGTAGGACCTACCAAGGCGATGGTTTGGCCTGGCTCGATCCGCAAACTGACGTCGTGCAAAACTTCGGGCAGTTCAGGCCGGTAGCGGAGCGAAACATGGTCCAGCTCGATCTTCCCGGTTATCCTGGTCATTTCTGCTGCATCGGGTTGGTCCGCCACACCTGGGGGCGTATCCAACAGACGCACGACCTGTTCTCCACCAGCCATTGCAGACTGCAACGTGGTGTAGAACCGGCTGAGCTCTTGGACCGGTTGGAAGAAGCGGGTTACGTAAGAGAGGAAGGCTACCAGTATTCCCAGGGTTACTGTCCCCTGGGTGACCCAGCGCCCACCAAACCACAGCACAATTCCGGTTGACAGCACCCCGAGGAATTCTATCACCGGCAAAAAAATGAACGAGAGCGTAACGGCATTGATGTTAGCCTCACGGTTGGCCTGGTTCACGTCGTTGAAACGCACCTGTGTGGAGTTCTCCTGGCCAAAAGCCTGGATGACCCGCACACCGGCAATATCTTCTGCCAGGTCGCCGACCACCCTGGCAACGCTCGAGCGGGTCTCGCGGAAGGCAACCCGCGCTTTTCTGGAAAACCACAAGGTTGCCAGCACCATCAATGGCAGAACAACGAAGGTTAAAAGCGCTAGACGGAGGTCCATAGCCAGCATGATGGCTATGATGCCGATGAGGATCAAGATATCGCCCAGAAAGGAGATCAGTCCTTGGGAGAGGAAATCGTTGATGGTTGCGACGTCATTCATTACCCGTGAGACAGTCACGCCGACGATATGGTTGTCGTGGTAGCTGAGAGAAAGTTCCTGTAAATGGTCGAAAAGCGCCTCACGAAGGTCGGCCAACATATGCTGGCTGATCCAGGAGAGCAGGTACTGCTGGGCGGCGCCAGCGATGAACAGCCCGACAAAGGCAGCGGCAGTGTAAAGTGAGATTCGCATCAGACCCTGGCTGTCGCCCTGGGTGATGTAGCCATCGATGGCAATCTTGAGCAGGTAGGGTGTCAGCAGGGTTAATCCGGAGACAACCAGCATAGCCACCAATCCTACCAGCATCTGGCGGGAATATGGTCGCAAGAAAGTGAGCATACGCGCCACAACTTTCTTGCTGAAGACCTTACCGTTGAGCTCCTCACTGGAAGCAAAGCGGTCAAGGGCACCTCTGGGGCCCATTCCTGATCCGGAAACACCTATTCCAAAGCCCATAGTCAGCTCCTCACCTGGCGGGTTGGCAGGGTAGCCCGTGGTGGATTGGGACGAACTGCATTAGGCTTGAGCTGCTGGTGGTAGATGTTGTTATAGAGTGACGAGGTTTTCAACAGCTCTTCGTGTTTGCCGCGCGCCACCAGGCGACCTTTATCCAACAAGAGGATTTGATCGGCTTTCTGGACAGTGCTCAAGCGGTGGGCGATCACAAATGTGGTCCGACCGTTCATGACGCGTTCGAGCGCAAGCTGGATCAGGTGCTCGGTTTCGGTGTCGACGCTCGAAGTAGCATCGTCGAGGATGAGAATGCGCGGGTCGGTCAGCAAAGCACGAGCAATAGCTACCCGCTGCTTCTGGCCGCCGGAGAGGGTCACCCCATTTTCACCGACCGCAGTATCGTAGCCGTCCTTCATCTTCAATATGAATTCATGAGCCTGCGCATCCCGCGCAGCGGATTCAATCTCTGCCTGGGTAGCTCCCGGGCGACCGAAGGAAATATTTTCGCGGATCGAAGCGGCAAAAAGGGTTGTCTCTTGCAAGACAATGCCAATCTGGCTGCGCAGGGAATTGATAGTGGCGTACTGGATGTTTTTGCCATCGATCGAAACCACCCCGGCAGTCGGATCGTAAAAACGCGGGATCAGGTTGACAACTGTTGTCTTGCCAGACCCGGTAGGCCCCAGCAGGGCAATCACCTGGTCTGGCTCGACCGCGAAGGTAATGTCGTTGAGAACACCGCTGTGACGGCCGTAAGAAAACGAGACGTGATCGAAGCAGACACGGCCTTCCTGAACATGAATGGGGCCGGCTTCAGGATCTTCGCGAACCTCAGGTACCGTGTCGAGGATCTGAAAGACACGCTCGGCCGAAGCGGCCGCCATGGTGATCGCCGGCAGCACCATCCCCAGTGAACGCACCGGCGCAACAAGCTGGGCAATGTAGCTGGTAAAAGCTACCAGCTCGCCCAGGGTTAATTGGTTGTTGATTACCAGCATTCCGCCGTACCAGAGGATGGCGACGCTGCTGACATTGGCTATCAGGTTCAAGACCGGCATGTTCAAGGCTTGCAATCTGGCCGATTCCATCGATAATCCCAGCCAGTCTTTATTATCTTTGGAAAAGCGGTCGATCTCGGCATCTTCCTGGGCAAAGGTTTTAACCACCTGGACGCCGCGCAGGCTCTGCTCGACCCGGGTGGTGAGTACGGCTAACTGCCTCTGGATTCGGGTGGAGAGCGGCCTGAACATGCGCCCAAAGCGGATCGATTGGACCACAAGGAGGGGCATCGCCAGCATCGAGAGAGCTCCCAGGCGGGGGTTCATCCAGATGACGACCACAGCAGTGAACAGCATCAAGACGAAGCCCTCGATAATGCGGAAAGTAGCTCGTCCGGTGAGGAAACGTACCCGTTCGACGTCCTGGATAGCTCGCGAGAGTAGATCGCCGGCCTCAGATTGGTCGTGGAAGGAAAATGAAAGCACAGTAATCTTTCGCTGGAGCTCATTGCGCAGATCATAGGCCACGTTTTGTGAGGTGACCTCGGTCCAACGACCCTGAAAGTACGTAAATCCCCCTTTAACGATCACCAGCAGCAGCAGGATACCAACTGCCAGTGAAAGAACCGGAATGTCGCCTTTGCTGATACCATTGTCGATCGTCCAGCGGATGAGCTGAGGGTTAGCCATAGCGACGACATCTGCCAGGATCATCATCAGGTATGCGCCTGCCGTCAGTTTCCAATGGTTGCCCAGGTATCTGAAGCAACGCAAAATAATACTTGTTTGGGTTTGTGGGTGAGGGTGATGGTTAGCTGGTTGGTTCATCAATCAATCGTTTTGAATTTGCTACATGTGGAGCGAGCCACCCCAGGCAGCAAAAACACAGCGGTGCCGTGTTCGGACTTAATTTTCCGGGGTCAATCATGACCTTAGGGGCACAAAGGCTCTCAGCGCCTTGGCGTTTAGCATCTCTGGTGTGTAGGGGCACGGCAACGTCTTGCCCCTATCTATTTTGTACCTCTTTGTCATTTTTGACAAGGTTAAATTTGACTCTTCAAATATGTGGGTATAATGTAAATATGGATATTTCAGGTACGATACACCTGCTTGGGAATATTCTGGGGCAGGTGTTGGTTGAGCAAGAATTGCAATCAATATTCGAACTAGAAGAACGGATCAGGCATTCAGCTCTGGAGCTGCGCTCGAGCGACCCATCCATTGCTACCCACGGCGCCTTTACTTTGGTTGAGGATATCGCCGGCATGGACACAAGCAGCGCCCGGTCTATCGCCGGAGCCTTCGCCCTCTACTTCGACCTGGTCAATATGGCAGAGGACAACTACCGCATCGCTGCACTCCGCCAGGAAGCTCTGGCGAAAGCTCCTGACCCGGTGCACGACTCGATTGCAGAAGCCATTACCCAGCTCAAAACAGGCGGAGTGAGTGCGGCCCAAATGGAGAAGTTACTCTCCCATTTGAAGATTGAAATCGTTCTGACAGCCCATCCAACCGAATCGCGCCGCCGGACGATCCTGTCTAAAATCCAGCGTATCTCTGAGAGTCTGCGCGTCGCTACTTTGCCTGACCGCCTACCGGCTGAGATAGACGCCTTCCGTCAGGAGCTGCTTAACGAAATTACGACATTATGGTTGACCGAACGCTCGCGCACATCCAAACCCAGCCCAAGCGATGAGGTTAAAACCACCTTGTACTTTGTCGGCCAGGTATTTTGGACGGCCCTACCAGAGATCTATGACCGGCTCGATACCGCCCTGGCCAGGCACTATCCCGGCCTCTTGATCGACCATCCCTGGTTCCAACTGGCCTCCTGGATAGGAGGTGACCGTGATGGTAATCCAAACGTGACGGCCGAAGTGACTGCTGAGACGCTGCATCTTCATCGCGGTTTGGCCGTTGAGAACCATCGCCGTACGATGCAGGAATTATCGCGCCGCTTGAGCCTGAGCTCACGCCGTGTGACCATTCCAGAAGAAATACAAGCCTGGCTCGCCAGGCGAGAACCGCTCCCGGTACATGCGGCCCAAATCAGGCAGCGTTACCCCAGAGAACCTTATCGCCTGGTGCTTTCGATCCTGGCAGAAGAATTAGCCGAAGCTTCGCAAGACGGAATGAAGGAACATTTACTGACGTCTGGTACACACCTGGCTCACATCCAGAAGAAAGAATTGACCGAGCCATTGCGAGCCATTGCCAAAGCGCTGCCGCCGCCAGTCGTCAAAGGACCGCTGCAGACCACATTACGCCAGCTGGAAATCTTCGGCCTGCACGGCGCCCGGTTGGACCTGCGGGAAGATTCCAGCCGGATCAATTCTGCTGTGGGAGAAGTGCTGCGCGCCCTGGGAATTTGCCCTGATTTCGAAACCTTAAGCCAGGCGGCCCGAAGCGAACTGATCGTGCGCCTGCTGGCCAGGCCCAGACCTTTTCTGGCCATTCATCCCGGAGTATCGCAAGGGGTCCACGAGACCTGGGCATTATTCCAATTAATTGCCCGCTGCCACGCTATTTACGGCAATGACCTGACCGGCCCCTTCATCATTTCGATGACCCACGGCCCGGCAGACGTGCTTGCAGTACTGCTGATCGCCACCTGGACGGATTCGGCTGACGGTCTAGCGATCACACCTTTATTTGAAACCATCCAGGATCTCGAAAGGGCAGTCGAGGTGATGCGCACACTGTTCACGACCGAAGTCTACCGGTCACACCTGGCAGCCTGCCCCAACGGCCAAACGGTGATGGTTGGCTACTCTGACTCGAACAAGGACGGGGGCTTTGTGATGTCGAACTGGGCGCTCTACCAGGCCCAGGAAGGTCTGGCAGAGGTGTGTCGGGAATTTCATGTACCACTGACTTTATTTCATGGGCGGGGAGGCACAGCTGCCCGGGGCGGCGGTCCGATTAATCGAGCTATCCTGGCCCAACCAGGTGGCTCGGTCGAAGGGCGTTTCCGCCTGACCGAGCAAGGTGAGACGTTGACCTCGCGTTATTCCAACTTCGACCTGGCGCTGCGTAACCTTGAACAAATTGCCAATGCTGTACTGCTGGCTTCTGCCTCTGATTTGTTAAAACAGCCAGCCGCGGATATTGCACCCCCTGGCGTTACCGCTACATCTGTTGGTTTTGTCACACCCGGGGATGGTACTTCACCTGGTTTCATGGTCACACCTGGGGATGACCTCGGGGCAAAGCAAGGCCGTGCCACCCAACCAGAAAACGGCATCACCTCGGCTCATATCAAATTGCCCTCGCCGAGGGAAATACCAGTTAAGTGGCGTGGGACGATGGAATTCATGGCCCAGGCTGCCATGCATGCTTACCGCGGACTGGTCTACGATACCCCCGGCTTCCTGGACTACTGGCAGGCCGTCACGCCGATTGAGGAAATCAAGCGCCTGCATATCGGCTCACGCCCGGCAGCGCGGCGGAATGGTAAAAACCTCGAGGAAAGCACCGCAGCAATCGGAGATCCTCATGAGAAGGCAACCTCTCCTGAGGCTGTGGAGATTGAGGAAGAGACGGTCTCCCCCGCATCGAGCAAAAATGCCAGCGAGGAGTTGGGGCGGATCAGAGCAATCCCGTGGGTATTTTCGTGGATGCAAAGCCGTTTCAACCTTCCGGGTTGGTATGGACTTGGTTCAGGGTTAGCAGCTGTGTTGAACAGCACGCCTGGTCCTTCCGCAGAGTCAAACGAAATTGGCCTGGGGCTAGACTTTCTGCAGGATCTCTATCATTCCTGGGCTTTCTTCCGGGTATTGCTCGAGACAGCTGAATTATCGCTGGTCAAGGCTGACATGAAAATCGCAGCAATCTATTCAGCATTAGCGCCTAACCAGGTATTAGCCGAACACATCTTCGAAGCTATCCAGGCGGAATACAACCGTACTGTGGGTGCTATCCTGGCGATCAAAGGCCAGGAACATCTGATGGAAGAAGAACCGGTGATCCAGCGCTCGGTACAGCTTCGCAACCCATACATTGACCCGCTCAACTACCTGCAGGTCGAGATGCTTGGCCGGCTGCGGTCATTACCCGATCCAGAGAGCTCCGATGCACAGGCCCTGCGCGAGGTAGTGGTGCTGACAATCAACGGAATTGCCGCAGGTTTACGAAATACGGGGTGAGATGTAAAAAACCTCCAGTCAATGGGAGGAGGGGGAAAAGCTGGCAGCCCAGGCAGCCGTGAAGCAACACCGGAATTTCAAAGGGGTGGCAATGATTTACTAGCTGCCAGCTTTGGGGGTGATAAAAGGAACAGTCTGGCGGGATGGAATTAAGTTTACACAATTGAGAGAATCAAGGGCTTAGATTTTTTAATTCTCAGATTATCGAATTTCTGCATCCTTCGGCAATCCTAAGTTGCTGGCGACTTCTTATTCTTTTCCTTGATATGCCCAACCGGTTCTCCGTGCAGGATATAAAAGTATGAAGAATCTACTTGATGCTGTACCAGACCGGTCATAAAAGGTATGATGCGTCTCATTTATCTTCCCGTGGACTGCCACCAAAAGCTGCTTTCCATGTGCCGCAAAAATTTCCGACCAATTAAGACCAGTCTTTGCCTAAAAGTTTATCAGCCGGTTGGTTAACCAGAGGCCGCATCAGGTCATTATTGGAAACCGACACTGGCATTGGAACATTATTCAGGACAGATGCGTACAAATGGGCTTTTTCGATGGCAAATTGGATTTATCTACTGTAGGTCATTTTTCGTAACATGTTATTGTCCATTCCGGAATAATATAATCTTGATCATATTCCTTTCAAGTATGGATTACAATTCAACGTACATAAAAATGCCGTATAGGTTTAGGCTCGATACGCATTTTTCATAATCTACTGAGAGGGGCTCAAGATGAAGAAACACCTATGGTCGCCATGGCGTATGAAATATATCGAAAACAATGAAATCAACAGCGGCTGCATCTTTTGCGATGCCGTGCAGCATCCGGATGGAGCCGGCAACCTGGTCGTTTTCCGCAGCGAGACCGCCTTTGTGATCCTCAACCGCTTCCCCTACACCACCGGGCACCTGATGGTGGTGCCTTATGCCCACCAGCCCGCCCTCCACTTGCTGGATTCGTCTACCCGGGCTGAGATGATGGAACTGGTGAACCACGCCAGCCTTGTGTTGGATAATGCCTACCAGCCAGATGGGTTCAACATCGGAGCCAACATCGGCTCGGCTGCTGGAGCTGGCGTGGCAGAACACGTCCATATCCATGTGGTTCCGCGCTGGGTGGGCAATTCGAACTTTATGTCGACGTTGGGGGATACCCAAGTCCTTCCTGAGATCCTGGAAGATACCTACAATAAATTAAGATCCGCCTGGTCCTTGTAGGGGCTGACTTAAAAGTAGAGAGAGTCGGCCTTTTTTCGTCCCGGGTTGTCAAACGGCAAAGCTGAATAAACAACATTATATAAAAACCGAAAGAGGCTGCCTGATCATTCTGGTCGGCTTCTGGTTTAATAGAATTGGCGTTATCCTGCAGTATTGCTGGACAAGACTTGTCCCAAAACATATAAATTTTCTTTTCCAATGGTTGCGGACAAGATGAATCGTGTTTTATTAAATAGCGAACCCGGCGTCATTGCCCGTGACGCCGGGTTCTAAAGGAGGTATCCGGTAAGTCGTTTAATGGTCAGAGTATGATTTTTCGCTGGTTTGAGTCTGGGTTGGAGACGGCTGCGTGGTCTGGCTACTGCCGCTGCCTTCGTCTTCGTGGTGATTTGGTGGTGTAGATGTAGCGGTGGCACTTTGGGTTGCTGAATCGGGCGAACCGGTCACGGTCACTGTAGCCGTGGGGGTTGGCGGATGTTCGCCGCCGATTCCACCAGACCCATCTTCCTCACCCGACCCTTGGCTGCCTTTCGACGGGCTTGCCGTCGGGCTGGCCTGGGGTCTCGGATCGACAACAGCCGGAGGGTTGTCACCTTCTTGAGATGGATCGGTAGCCTGGATAGTTATTGTGTTGGTCTGGGTCGCAGCATGGGTGGCTGTTTGGCCGGAATTGACCACCAATACCTGGCGAGCCATGAGGGTGTTGTCTTCAATGCGGTAGGCTTTGATCGCCACATATGCGCCATCTTGTAGGATGCCGACTGTCTCGGTATTCTGGTCGAGATGGATGGTGATCTGGTCGACCACCAGGTTGTCACCTGCGTACTGGTCGACGGTGCCGGTGATGTCGAGCTCGCGCAGGGTGATCTGGGTGACTTCAACGGTATGATTGCCCTGGGTGAAACCATAGATGGACACATAAGCGCCCATCATTTTGCTTAATTGTGGCGCCAGGTTGCTGGCAAAGGTGACAGGTACACCTGACACCTGCCATTGACCGCTATCGTTGTGGGTGAGCAGGCCGGCAAAGCTCACACTAACAGTACGATGAGCCTGGAGGATATCTTCAACTTCATTGGTTCTGGTATTATCGTAAGTCGCCTGGAGGTTCAGCCGGGAGGATTGATTGGAAGTCAACAGCAAGCGGGTCTGTTCTCCGGCGAGCTTGACCGGGTAAAAAACGTCCCCCGGGATACTCTGAGCCGAGGCGATAGTGGTCGCGACCGCCAGGATCAAGACAGCCGATATACCTATTGCCAAGGTATGGTTATAGCGCAGACCAAATTTAAAAATATTCCTGCTTTTTGGCTGGCGAGCAGCTGCTTTTTGAATGAACAGCGTGCGGCTGTGCACCATGGCTTTTTCGGAGATAACTGCCTGACTTTGTAAGCTGCGCGCCACAACTGAGGCTTCGAGCAATGGGCGCAACTCACCGGCCCAGCTGGGGAATTGTTCGAGCACCTGCTCGAGGTCCGCCCCGGCTTGTATTCGTTCGAGGCAGTCTTCAAGCGCGTCGATTTGAGCCTTTTCCATCCCGATCTCCTCCCAAAAGTTGGCGTAAACCAGCCAGGGCTCTAAATTGCAAGGTCTTGACTGCCCCGATAGTCTTATCCATCAAGCGGGCGGTCTCTTCTAACGAACGTTCTTCGGAAAATCGCAGCGCTAACACGTGCTGCTGTTCGAGGGTCAGCTTCTGCATAGCAGCTCTCACCTGAATTCGCTGCCACGAGCTGAATGCAGCTTCTTCCGGATCAGGACCATCGTCAGCATGGTATTCTTCGAGCGTCTCGATTGGACGGGCATAGCGTAATCGCAGGTGGTCGTTGATCAAATGCGAGGCGGTGCCCAATAGCCAACCTCTCAGGTTTTTGATCGAATGGTTCCGTTTGTTCAGTGTATCGAGCAGTCTCAAAAAAACCTCGGAAGTGATATCTTCACAAATCTGTTCATCGTCCAGCCGAAATCGCACGTAACGATATACGACCGGGTAAAGTTTATCGTGTATTAATGCCAGGGTTTGTGGGTCCGGGTTGGTGACTTGAACAAGTTCGAGCTCAGGATCCATTATGTTCCATTCGACCGGCGAAGGTGAAAAGGCAACGTCAGAGAAAACGTATAATTGGGGGAGCATTTAGCTTCCTACTCTGACCCTTCCCATTTTACCTCGATCTCCCTCAATTCTTGAGGGATCACCCTACCCTCCCACCTTGGAGTCAAATATCCCTGCAGCCTGATATTCGGCCAAATGGATTGCCGGATCTCTTTTCCTGGCAAAGAAAAGTGATATATTTCTATAAATGTAGTCGTAATCGATCATTAAAAGTAACGGTCTTTGTTAGAATCATAATTTAGAGTCTAATAAATTATTGCCTGATCCGCAGCGTATCGATTTTCGACACATCAGGAGGTGATCCTATGCGCATACTCTATCTAGACCTGGATACCTTACGACCAGACCATCTCGGCTGTTATGGTTATCACCGCCAGACATCACCCCATATTGACCAGGTCGCAGCTCAAGGGGTGCGTTTCGAGCAGGTCTTTTGTTCGGATGCACCTTGCTTGCCCTCCCGCACCGCCCTCATGACCGGCCTATTCGGCTTCCATAACGGCGTGGTCGGGCATGGGGGGACAGCCGCTGATTTGCGACTTGAAGGAAGCCAGCGTAATTTCCGCAGCAAGCTAAACAGCTCCAGCCTGCCGGGGATGATGACGCACGCAGGGATGCACACCACATTCATCGGCTCCTTTGCCGACCGGCATTCAGCCTGGTCTTTCTACGCCGGGTTTCGTGAAATCCACGACACCGGTAAAGGCGGGATGGAGTCAGCAGAAGATGTTACCCCGACCGTCTTGGAATGGATCGATCGTAATGCTGAAAAAGAGGACTGGTATCTGCACGTCAACTATTGGGATGCTCACACACCATATCGGGCACCGCAATCCTTCGGAGATCCCTTTGCAAACGATCCACTCCCAGGCTGGTTAACGCCTGATCTTCTCGCCAGGCACCGCCAGCAAGCTGGACCTCATTCGGCCCAAGATGTCAACATGTACGACAATTACACCAATCCGAATTTCCCGCGTTATCCGGGCGAAATTTGCGATATGAGAGACTGGCGTGACTTGATCGATTCCTACGACTGTGGGATCGCCTATATGGACGAGCATATTGGCCAGGTATTGGCCACACTTCAAGCCAAGGGCGTTATGGATGACCTGGCCATCATAATCAGCTCCGATCATGGCGAAAACCTGGGCGAGTTGGGTATCTATGCCGAACACGCCACCGCCGACGCAGCCACCTGCCGGGTCGTGATGATCGTGCGCTGGCCCGGGGTCCAAGGGGGACGGGTTGACACCGGCCTCCATTACACCCTCGACCTGGCACCGACTCTGGCCGAATTGCTGGGGCAGCCGGCAGCCCCTCATTGGGATGGCCAAAGCTATGCAAAGGCGCTGCTCAAAGGCGAGGATTTAGGCCGAGATTACCTGGTCATCAGCCAGGCTGCCCATGTCGCCCAACGCAGTGTACGCTGGGGACCGTGGTTGTACATGCGCACCTACCACGATGGCTATCACCTCTTCCCAGATGAGCTGCTTTTCGATCTCGAAGCCGACCCACATCAGGTACAAGACCTGGCAAGCCAACAACCGGGTGTTTGCCAGCAAGCCAGATCGCGGTTGCTGCAGTGGCAGGATGAGATGCTGGCAAGTATGCCGGCTGGCTACACGGTCGACCCGATGCGGACAGTGCTGGCAGAGGGCGGCCCGTACCACGCCCGAGGGAATTTACGCTCCTACCTGGACCGGCTGCGCCATACCGGGCGCGCCAGACAAGCAGATTTATTGGAAGAACTGCATCCCAACGAGGTGTGAATCAAATGAAAAAGAAACCGTTTCCAAATATTTTAGTAGTGCTTTCAGATCAACAGCGCTGGGATACGACTGGTGTGCATGGCAACCCGCTCGGTCTGACTTCCAATTTCGACCGGATGGCGCTAGAAGGCACCCACCTCTATCACAGCTTTACCTGCCAGCCTGTTTGTGGGCCGGCGCGGGCATGCCTTCAAACTGGAATGTACGCCACCCAGGTAGGCTGTTATACCAACGGCATCGCTCTCCCCCAAGGACAACCAACTCTGGCTAATTATTTCGGTACAGCAGGATACCAGACCGGCTATATTGGGAAATGGCACCTGGCAGATAAAGAAATCGCTGGGGCAGTACCGGTCGATCAACGCGGCGGATACGATTACTGGCTGGCTTCCAACGTTCTGGAGTTCACCTCGGAGCCTTACCACACGGTGATGTACGACAATGAGAACCGGCCTAAACAATTTCCTGGTTACCGGGTCGATGCACTGACCGACGCGGCTATCCACTTTATCGACTCTCACCAACGAAACCCTTTCTTCCTCTTTTTGTCTTTCATCGAGCCGCACTTCCAGAACCGCCTGGACAACTACCCGGCCCCGGATGGTTATGAAGAAAAATACACCGGACGGTGGATCCCTCCTGATCTGGCAGCGTTAGGCGGAACGGCTTACCGGCATTTACCCGGATACTTTGGCATGGTAAAACGCCTGGACGAAGCCCTGGGACGCATGCTGGACGCTCTAAAAAGTCTGAATTTACTCGAAGACACAATCGTTGTGTATACCAGCGACCATGGCAACCATTTCAAAACTCGCAACAGTGAATACAAGCGGTCCTGTCACGAAGCCTCGATCCGGATACCAACTGCAATTACCGGGAGTATTTTCACATCTGGAGGCAGGCTGCAACAAATGACCAGCCTTCTGGATATCCCCCCCACCTTGTTGGACGCCGCCGGCTTGCCCATCCCTGAGGAGATGCAAGGCCACTCCCTCGTACCCCTGGTAGAACGCCAGTCTCGTGAGTGGGATGACGATGTTTATATCCAGATCAGCGAGTCTCAAGTTGGTCGGGCTATTCGAACTCACCGTTGGAAATATTGTGTGGTTGCGCCTGGCAAAGATGGGGTGACCGATCCGGCATCAGACTATTACCGGGAAGACTGCCTTTACGACCTGAAAGCCGACCCCTATGAGTTAAACAACCTGGCCGGCTTTGAGTCGCACCATAAGTTAGCCGAGGTGCTGAAAGAGCGCCTCTTACGAAAAATGGCAGCTGCAGGCGAAGCTCCCGCACAGATCGAGTCTGCTCCCAGCCTGCCTGGAGGCCAAAAAATCGTGTACGAGGATGAAATTTATGAGTGAAGGTTATAGATGGTGACCAGACGCTCTCTTCAGGTGATGGTCAAGCCCCGAGGAGCCATCTGCAACCTTAATTGCCAGTATTGCTTCTATCTGAAAAAGGAGAAACTTTACCCAGGGGGAAGTTTTCTGATGAGCCCGGCCGTTTTAGAAAGCTATACGCAGCAGTTGATCGCGGCGCAGCAGGTGCCCGAGGTCAATTTTGCCTGGCAGGGCGGCGAGCCGACCTTGATGGGCCTGGATTTTTTCAGAAAAGCGGTTGCGTTACAGCATCTATACAGCAAGCCGGGGGTGCGGATTTTAAACGCATTCCAGACCAACGCCACCTTATTAGACGATGAGTGGTGCCAATTTTTCCACGACAACCATTTCCTGATCGGGGTCAGCCTCGACGGTCCCCCCGAGCTGCACGATTTCTACCGAGTCGATAAAGGTGGGCATCCAACTTGCGAACGGGTTCTCACAGGGATCAAGCTTCTCAAAAAACACAACGTAGATTTTAATGTCCTGACGTGTGTCAATGCAATTAACGCCAACCACCCCAGCGAGGTTTATCGCTTCCTGCGAGACGAAGCCGGCGCTCAATTCATTCAATTTATTCCGATCGTCGAACGCGGAAGTGATGAAGGCGAGATCGTCAGCCCGCGTTCGGTCAGTGGCAAAGCTTATGGCCAGTTCTTGATCCGTGTTTTTGACGAGTGGGTTAAACGGGACGTGGGTAAGGTATTCGTTCAAATGTTCGACGTGACACTGGCATCCTTTTCAGGCCTGCCGCCAGGATTGTGCGTCTTCCAGGAAAGCTGCGGCCAGGCGCTGGCGTTAGAGCATAACGGCGATATATACGCTTGCGACCATTTTGTCGATGAACCTTACCGCCTGGGGAATCTGATGGAAACACCGCTGGTGGATATGGCCACCAGCGCGCAGCAAGCCAGTTTTGGTGAAGCGAAGCGGAGATCATTACCGGGCAAGTGCCGCTCTTGCCCCGTGCAGTTTGTTTGTAATGGGGGATGCCCCAAAGACCGGCTGCTAATGACCGCAGATGGCGAACCCGGATTGAATTACCTCTGTGATGGGTATAAGGCGTTCTTCACCTATGTCGACCGGCCGATGCGAGAGATGGCCCGACTGCTGAAGGCTCACCGTCCGCCGGCGGAAATCATGCAGACTTATGGGGCCAGGCGCAAAAGACATCGCAAAGTCGGGGTCGAGTAAGAGAACCAATGGAGCAAACTGCCCAATTGGTATTGAAGGGTTATCCTACGACCTGTTCTGAGGCGGGCTTGAAGTGTGAATCAACCTGGAAGCACACATCCTACGATTGGTTGAGCATCTCTTCGAGGATCGTACGAGCCAGGGTTGGATCGGCTTTTCCGCGCATCTTGCGCATCACCTGCCCGACAAACCAACCGATCAAGGTGGTTTTTCCAGCTTTATAAGAAGCGACCTCTTTGGGGCTTTCAGCAAGGATTTCCAGGCAAATGCTGCGGATAGCAGCATCGTTGCTCACCTTTGCCAGCCCTTCTTCCCGGACGATATCAGCCGGAGTGTGGTGGGTTTCATCGACCTTTTGGAGCAGGGATTTGCCGGTGGAGTTATTGATGGTCCCATTGTCGACCATGCGCAGAATCTGGGCAAGATGGTCGGGCGTCAGAAAGAGATCGGCGACGGTAATGCCGCGGTCGTTGAGCATACGCAGGATGTCATTCATCAACCAGTTCGAGACGCGTTTGGGGTCGCCGCCATATGCCGTTACCGCTGTTTCAAAATAGTCAGAGAGGCGCCGCTCTCCGGTGAGAATATCGGCATCGTATTCAGGCAAACCATATTGGTCGATGAACCGTGTCCGCCGTTCGAGAGGCAGCTCTGGAAGGTCGGCGAGAATTGTCTCTTTCCAGGCTTCGTCCAGACGGATTGGGAGAAGATCGGGCTCGCGGAAATAGCGATAGTCGGCTTCGGTCTCTTTGGAGCGCATCTTGCTCAGCACGCCAGCATCTTCGTCCCATTCCAGAGTCCAGGATTCGATACGATGCCCGGCATTTACCTCCCGTATCTGCCGTTCGATCTCTTTGTCGATCGCGTCGCGGACGGCTTCGATGGAGTTGACATTTTTGATCTCGGTCTTGGGGTTGAGATATTCGGCCCCAATCGGGCGGATGGACACGTTTGCATCGCAGCGTAAGTGAGCTTTCTCCATATCGGCTTCTGAGACACCCAGCCAACGCAGCAGCTGGCGGAGACGGATCAGGTATTGAGCTGCTTCGTCGGCCGAACGCAAATCGGGTGCAGTTACCATTTCGACCAGGGGAACACCGCAGCGGTTGAAATCAATCATTCGCACCCCAGCTTCGTTCCTGGTTTTTCCGGCATCTTCTTCGATGTGGAGCTTGGTGATGCCAACCTTCCGGACATACCCTTGTTGGGTCATGGGGAGATCGAGATATCCCCCCTTTGCCAGAGACATATCGTACTGCGAGATCTGGTAGCCTTTAGGCAGGTCCGGATAGAAATAATTCTTGCGATCGAAATACGAGAGCGAACGGATTTCGGAATGCATTGCTGCCGCCAGCAGAACAGCTTTTTCGACCACGGCCTGATTGAGCACAGGTAAAACACCCGGTAAACCGGTGCAAACCGGGCAAATATTTGAATTAGGCGGGTCATACCATGAGTCGGCTTTGCAAGAGCAGAAAATCTTGGTGATAGTATTGAGCTGGATATGGGTTTCCAACCCAATTACAGGCTCGTATTCGGTCATAAAAGTACCTCAATATTTCCTATTCCACGATGCATGCGAGTCGGACGGGCGATAATAATTGTAGTTTTCATAAATGAATGATTTCAACACCCGGCCAGGAGGATGCCAACCGTTCAACAACCAGCCGGCGATGACATTTATCAGCGGTAGCTTCGCTGCATAAAAAACATGACCTGGCTGATTCAAATTCGAAAGGATCGAGAACTTCGGGAATATGGCGTTCGTCCAGCAGGTCCTCAAATTTCCTGGAATATTCAAGCCAATCTCCACTGGACCGGTAAGCATGCATAATTTCTTTGGTCGGGGCCAGGACAGGCATGTAAATGTACCGGCAGTGGTTGGCCAGTTCTTCCAAAAAATAAGGCAAATCTTCCTGGCGGGCAAACCCTGAAAGCTGTCCCTGGGGAGAGATGCGGATATCGACCAACCTTTCAATCTCGTTTCGCTTGAGCAAACCAAAGAAATCAGCCGCGCTCTTTTTAGTAAAACCGATCGTGTAGAGTCTCATCATCCTCCACGTTTATCCTGCAGTACAACCGGTTTCAACTTACGCCAGTCGTCTGATTCAGTCGCCAGCTCGTAAGCACGAGCGATGCTCAGAAGAGTATCCTCCCGATAATCAGGGCCTAGGAATTGGATACCTATCGGCAGTCCAGAACGATCAACCCCAGCGGGGACAGAAAGTCCGGGGATGCCGGCGTGGTTAGCCGGCACAGTCAACTGGTCGGCATACTGCATCAGGACCGAATCGCCATAGATATCGCCGATAGGGAATGCCGTGGTGGGTGTTGTTGGTGTGAGGAGCGCATCCAGGCGATAAAGACCATTGGGATCGAAAGCCTGCTCAAAATCCCGGCGGATCAGGCTGCGGACCCGCAATGCCCGCATATAGTATTGTTCGCTGTATTGGGCTGCACTCACGTACATCCCCATCAAGATGCGTAGTTTTGGCTGGAGACCAAAGCCTTCGGCTCGGGTCTTGCGATACATGGTCCGAAGGTCTTGGGTCGGTTGTGGGGTACGATAGCCATATTTAACCCCGTCATAACGGTGCAGGTTGGAGGCGGCTTCAACCCGGCTGACGACGAAATAGGCTGGAATGCCATAGCGCGTGGTCGGCATTGGGACATTTTCAACGATTTCTGCTCCCAGGGCAGACAAAAGGTCTGCCGCGCGCCTGACCGAAGTTTCGATTTCGGTGCTGATAGCTTGCTGACCAAACTCGCCTCTCATGGGGCTGGGGAATGTGATCCGGAAGTAATCAGGTGAGATACCGATCCGCAGGCCTTTCACTCCTTTTTCCAGAGCAGCCAGGTAATCGGGTACAGGCACAGTCGAGGTCGTACTATCTAATGGGTCCCTACCGGCGATGACCTGGAGCATCAGAGCTGCATCGGTCACGGTCCGGGCGACTGGTCCAGGGCAATCCAGCGATGATGCAAAAGCGATCAGTCCGTAGCGGGAAACGCGCCCATAAGTCGGTTTCATCCCCACCACGCCACAAAATGCTGCCGGCTGGCGAATAGAACCTGCTGTGTCCGTCCCGAGGGAAAGTTGAGCCTCTCCAGCAGCTACCGAAGCTGTGCTGCCGCCGGACGAACCTCCCGGAACGCGCCCTGGCTCCCAAGGGTTGCGGGGGGTGGGTTGAAAAGCTGACGATTCACTAGACGAGCCATACGTGAACTCATCCAGGTTCACCTTACCCAGCATGATTCCACCAGCAGCTTCCAGCCTTGAAACGGGAGTGGCAGTATAAGGAGCTCGGAAGTTTGCCAGGATTCGGGAACCGGCGGTTGAGAAGGTATCACGCACACAAAAAATGTCTTTAACTGTGAAGGGCACTCCTGCCAGGGAACCGGGGTCTTCTCTGGCGCTGATTTTGCGATCGATCTCCTCTGCCTGGCTGCGAGCGCGTTCGGCGGTAACGTTAAGGAAAGCATGTACCTTCAACTTATCTTCAGGGTTGATTTCACCTGAATCAAGCGTTCCCGATCGACCATCGACCTCGCCAATCCGCGTAAGCGCCAATTCGGTCACTTCGACAGCTGAAACCTGGCGCCCGCGAATTAACGATACTATCTGATGAGCAGGTAAGTCACAAAGTTCCATTAAATTTCAATCCAATTGGGTATGAGGGATATCGGGAACGACAATGTATCCATTTTCAAGCTCCGGAGCCTGTGCCAGGATCTCATCCGGGTTCGGGCATGGCAGCCAGTCGTCAGGTCGCAGCTTCGGGCTGATCTCTGGCCCGTAAGGGGTACCATGCAGGGCAGGGAGCACATTAGCGTCTAAAGGTATGGCTTCAAGCTCATGAATGGCTTTAAGCTGGTTGTTGAGCTCTCGACGCAAGTATTCCCCCTGGTCAGGATCGAGCTCAAGAGCAGCGAGCTCGACGAGGTGAGCGAAAAGTTCAGGTGTGATTTGATCTGTCATTATTATTAAGCCAGTATATACTAGATTTAGCGCCTGTCAAGACGAAAAGGACGAGCGAGCCAGACATCTCGGAAGGCACATGCTATAATTTTAATCACCCTCCCCAAGACAATCTCGGGCAAAATAACTGATGCAGCCAGGAACAGCCCAACCAGAATCAAGTGAAAATGATACACCTAAGAACATCCAGATTTCAGTGGATGTAGCTCCCGGTGAAATCATTCATATCACCATCACAGGACATGGATCTGGAAATTTGCCTGAGACTTCCATCTCCAGGTCTTTTCCCCAACCTCAAGATGCAAGCAAGCCTAAACCACCCAGGTTTCTATCGAAAATAAAACGTGTTCGCCTGGTAATCGGTTCAAAGGTGCTTACCCTCGACGAAGTCCTATTCAGCCTGGTTATCCTGGTCTATTTAAGCACTCGCTTGATCGGCCTGACCCAATTTCCAATCTATTTCTTCACAGACGAGGCAATCCAGACCGTTCAAGCTGCCGATTTTGTCAGGGATGATTTCCAAAACAGTGATAAAGAATTCCTGCCGACCTATTTTGTCAACGGGAACCAATACAACCTGAGTCTTTCGGTCTACTTACAGGTGCTGCCCTACATTCTCTTCGGCAAGTCGGAGCCGGTGACCCGAGGGACGGCAGTGTTAGCGACTGTGATCGGAGCAATTTGCATCGGCCTGATTTTCCGGGATATCTTCAAAATCAAATACTGGTGGTTGGCGACTTTAATTTTGTCCATCACCCCGGCCTGGTTCCTTCACTCGAGAACAGCTTTCGAGACGGCCTTGATGGTATCGATGTACATCGGATTCCTGTATTATTATTTGAAGTATCGCTATATCAATCCCGGAAGCTTATATGCAGCCCTGGTTTTCGCTGCGCTCACTTTTTATGCCTATAGTCCTGGGCAAGTGGTAATGGCTGTCACCGGAGTGCTTCTCCTTATTTCTGATATCCGCTACCACTGGCAAAACCGGAAAACCGGTCTGATTGGCTTGGGAGTTTTGGCCTTGCTGGCCATGCCCTACATCCGGTTCCTGGTCATGCATGGTGCTGAAAATTACAGCCACCTGCAGATTTTAGGTTCATATTTGACCGAACCGATCCCTCTGTCAGAAAAATTGAGCCGCTATCTATCCCATTACCTGCAAGGGCTGAGCCCGGCTTACTGGTACCTGCCCAATCCGGACGACCTTGGCAGGCACCTGATGAAAGGTTACGGCAACCTGCTCCGTTTTACCATACCATTTGCCGTCCTCGGTTTTGGAATATGCGTCAAAAATATTCGATCCTCCAAACACCGGTTGATCCTCATTGCTATTCTGGCCGCGCCATCTGGAGCGGCCCTGGTCGGGATCGGCATTACCCGCCTTTTGGTGTTTGTCGTTCCCGCGGCTATGATAACTTCGCTCGGGGTATGGGCGTGCCTCGACTGGCTGGAAAAACACCGCCTGGATCCAAAAGTATTGGCGTTAGGCCTTTTCATCCCGTTGGTTGCCTTTAATATCTATATGCTGAATGATGCCTTGACCAATGGCCCGGTATGGTATCCGGATTACGGGTTAGGGGGGATGCAGTACGGTGCTCGCCAGGTTTTTAGAGCTGCGCAAGACTATCTCGAGCAAAATCCTGCAACCCATATTCTACTTACTTCCACCTGGGCTAATGGCACGGATGTCGTCGCTCGTTTCTTCTTACCTGATTCGTCACCCATCGAACTGGGAAGCATTGCCGGCTACCTAGTCGAGCACAAACCCCTCGATCGGGAAACCCTGTTTATCATGACTCCTCAAGAATTCGCTGCCGTAAATGAAAGCGGCAAGTTCACCAACATCCAGGTGGAAAAGACTCTCCCCTATCCTGACGGCTCTCCGGGGTTCTATTTCATCCGTTTGAACTACGTCGATAACATCGACCAGGTTCTCGCAGACGAAAAAGAAGCCAGATCTGAACTTCAAACCGGTGAAGTTGCCATCAATGACGAAACGGTTGGCGTAAGCTATTCCATGCTCGATATGGGGGAGATTCAAAACGCCTTCGATCATAACGATAGCACGGTAATCCGCTCGTTAGAAGCCAATCCGTTGGTGATCGACCTTACATTTCCCCATGCCACGACGATCCAGGGGCTGATTGTTAAAGTTGGCGGGGTAGCAACAGCGGTGAGGGCCTTTTTGCACGTAGAAGACTCGGCTGCGCAGCGTTCCTTCTCGATTGAGGTGCCCGAGACTCCTTTGCCCAAAGATGCATTCCTCGATTTTAATGAAGCGTTGGCTGTCGAAAGAATCCATCTCGAGATTGAGAGCATCCAGGATGGCGAACCTGCCCATGTGCATGTTTGGGAAATCACGATAAAATAACTTCGGGTTAATGTAAGCGGATGAAATCGAAAACAGCAATTGATAAGCGGCGTAAACGGCCCTTCATCATATGGGTTTTATGCTTGCTGTTCATTGCTCTAGCGGTATTGGGTTGGATTCGAGTTCAACAAGCAATCCAATCCTGGGCTCTGGAAGAGTCGCTTTTAGGCAAATTCTTACCGCTGTACCTGACAATCAGTGGCGGTCTCTGGGGGATAGCCGCAATTCCTGCCGCGATAGGTTTGTTCATACGTTTTCAACGAGCCCGAGCGATCACCTGGGGGGCAGCCCTCTTTTATCCGCTTATCTACTGGTTAGAGAAGATCTTGTTGGTGAAATCACCGACGGGATTTACCAATTGGTTATTTGATGTCGGTGTTACAATCTTGTGGCTTTTACTTGTGGGAGTAGCTCTTTATCTGCCAGCCAGCCAGGCCTATTTGAAAGGGGAAAATAAATGAACGAACAAGAATTGGAAGTCAAGTTTTACCTGAAAGACTCAACAGCATTAGAAAAGAAATTGAAGCATGAGGGTGCAAACCTGGTTCAATCGCGAATCCTCGAAACCAATCTGCGTTTCGATACGCCTGATGGCGAATTGACCAATGGCGGCAGGGTTCTGCGTCTACGCCAGGACGTTAAAGCAGTGGTTACCTATAAAGGACCCAACCAGCCTGACCAGGGGGTCAGCATCCGCCAGGAGATCGAATTTAGCGTCAGTGATTTTACAGCAGCTCGCCATCTCATCGAAGCTCTGGGATACCAGATCGCAGTGATTTATGAAAAATACAGGACGACTTACATGCTTGGAAGAGTTGAAATCGTTCTGGACGAACTTCCATATGGCGATTTCGCAGAGATCGAAGGACCAGATGCAACTTCGATCCAGGAGATTGCTAACTTATTAGGTTTAACCTGGGAAGCACGCTCCTCTGATAGCTACGTCGGTCTTTTCAAACAATTGCAATTAAAAAAGAACCTGACGTTTCGCGACCTTACGTTTGCAAATTTCGAGCAGGTGCTAGTCAAACCTGAAGAGTTAGGATTGCAGCAAGCAGACTAGAAATCCTTCGTTTCACCCAGATCCACCAGGGTTGTGGGAGGATGTAATAATGGCCTTGACCTATTTTGGACGGGACCAGAAATTGACCTCAAACCAGGATCTCTGGTTTTATTCGGCTTCCTGCGCCTCGCACATGAGGCGCAAACCTCCTACCTCGCCGATGTAATCTGGCTCAAGCTAATTTATCGTTATTCCAGGCTAGCGAAATAACGGTAATGCTTTCCCCCATCAATTCCATCAAAAGAGACTGAAATCTTCCCGGCGAACCTGTCGTATAGAATTTCATTTGACTGGTCACGAGCTGGCTGCTATCTCCCCTCGGATTTATCAATTGGTTTGCCTCGAGGACTCGCCTGACCTGGCGGGCAACCGCCGGAGCCGGATCGATCACCCGAACATCGGGGCCGGCAATCGATTGGATCAGAGGAATCACGAACGGGTAGTGAGTGCAGCCCAAGACGACCGTATCAATGCCCTTTTCGAGCATGGGAGAAAGGGCTTTTTCGAGTATCATCCGGGTCGCAGGTGTGTCGAACTGGCCATCCTCGATCTGACCAACCAACCCCGGGCAGGTATCCTGATAAATCGTGACCCCTTGGGCAAATCGTTCGACGACCGATGCATAAAGCAAACCTTGAAAAGTTGCCGGTGTCGCTAATACTCCCACCTTACCGGTATGGGTGTGCTCCGCAGCCGGCTTAACGGCTGGCTCCATGCCAACAAAGCTAACCCCCGTGAACCGGCGTCTCAAAGTATGCAGCGCAGCGGCAGATGCCGCATTACAGGCTACGACGATGATCTTACAGCCCCGGTCCAGCAGGAAACAAGTGATCTCCTCGGCAAAAGACCGAACTTCAGTTAATGGGCGAGGGCCATAGGGAACATGCCCCTGGTCGGCAACATAAATGATTGCCTCAGTAGGAAGCTCATGGTGGATGGCCTGCCAGACAGAAAGACCGCCGATGCCGGAATCAAAAACCCCGATTGGGTCCGTAAGTTCAGGCATTTTCGGCTGCTTTTACCAGACCAAGGAAAATAGCCCGCATTGCCGGAATATCGACGAACCATTCGGGGTGCCATTGAACGCCTAATCCAAAACGGTTTCCTGGAATCTCAACCGCCTCGATCAACCCATCTGAGGCATACGCTGTGGCAGTCAGGCCAGGGGCTATTGAAAGGATGCCCTGGTGATGGAAGCTGTTGACTGGAAACGGATCATCGGAAACCAGGCTTTTCAATAACGTGCCATCTACAATTTCAACGACATGCGCAATTGCAGTGCGAGAAGAACCGGGGGGAGAATCATGTTTGAGCGCAGCAGGAAGCTGATCTCCAATGTCGGTATACAAAGTTCCCCCCAATGCAACGTTGATCACTTGGATCCCCCGGCAAATTCCCAGGAAGGGTAAATCCTCGCGGGCTGCCTGCTTGACAAGTGCAATCTCAAGGGCATCGCGCTCATGGCTGACGTCGCTAACGCGTGGATGGAAATTGCCGTGATACAAGGCCGGATCAATATCTCCTCCACCGGTCAACAGTAATCCCTGGACGTGTGAAAGTGCTTCGCAGGCCTGGTTTTCCGAAAGTCCCGTAGGAATTAAAAATGGCAGCCCACCTGCATGCAGGACTGCCTGGATATACACATTATTGATCGAGACGGTCTCAACCCCGGCCCTATTGACAGTACGGGATGCCGTCAGACCGATGACCGGGAGTGACACTAGGAGAATTTTTGCTTAAGCCGCGCCCGCTTACCTGTTCTATCGCGTAAAAAGTACAGGCGTGCCCTACGGACGATTGTGTGCCGGTCGATAACGACTTTGTCAATGCGGGGTGAATGTAAAAGGAAGGTCCGTTCAACACCCACACCATTGCTGGCAATACGTCGGACGGTAAATGAGGCATTGTTCCCACTGCCTCGAACGAACAAAATAGTTCCCTTAAATTCCTGAATACGTTCGCGGTTTCCTTCTTAATCTTCACATGAACGCTGACTGCATCGCCCGGACTTAATTCGGGGATGCTGGGATTATCGGGAGTCTGGACAGCTGACAATAACTCATTCATCGTAAATAATCCTTACAAAAAAATATGCCGGACAATGGCATGACCTGAAATTACCTTATCTGCCTTCGCTTGCGCGAAGAAAGATTATATCATGCTCTTTGACCTGCGTAAAGGAAACACCTTTTTACCTATTTACCTGATTGCCCGGTTACGGTTTTCTGGCTCATGCCTGGACCATTACAGCGTCTTTGCCGGTTTGGTGATTCGCCTGATTTTATGATATACTTGCACCGCTTTCCAAATGGAAGCTCATTTTATCTCACACGCCGGCGGACTTATCACGCGTGCCTGATCGTCAGAGAAGGTGAATGGTAAGGAAGAAGCAGGCGGAGGCATAACGCAAAGGAGTACCTTAAATGGCTACAGTTGTATCGATGAAAGCTCTCCTCGAGAGCGGGGTTCATTTCGGCCACAGGACGAATAAATGGGACCCTCACATGCGCCCGTATATCTTTACCGAGCGCAACGGAATTCACATTATTGACCTGCAGCAAACAGTTAAAGCAATTACCACGGCCTACAACGTGGTGCGAGACTGCGCTTCAAAAGGCGGTCTGGTAATGTTTGTGGGTACAAAACGCCAGGCCCAAGAAACAATCAAAGACGAAGCCACCCGCTGTGGAATGCCCTACGTTACCGAACGCTGGTTAGGTGGAATGTTGACAAATTGGGTCACCATATTCCAGCGAATCACCGAGCTCGAACGCCTGGAACACTTGCGCGACAGTGGTGAAATTAATCGCCTGACGAAAAAAGAAGGCTTGTTGATCAGTCGTGAAATCAATCGTCTCGAGATCCGGTTAAGCGGTGTCCGCAACATGAAAAAACTTCCAGATCTGCTATTCGTCGTGGATATCAGCCGGGAAGAAACGTCCATTCACGAAGCCAACCTGATGAATATCCCGGTCATCGCCCTGGTCGATACTAACTGCGATCCAGCCGGTGTTGATTACGTGATCCCATCTAATGATGATGCTATCCGGGCTATTAAATTACTGGTGAGTAAGGTTGCAGATGCGGTTATCGAAGGAAAGGCTGCCTTCAAGGAAGATTTCGTCGAAACAATCGCGCCAGCTGAATACGAGGCAACCGGACTTGCGGGTCGGAGACGCCTGGACGTTGAGGAAGAACTTGAAGACGAAGACCTGCTCGGTGCAGCCACCCTGGCAAAACTATCCCCTGCCCGGCACGAAGCTGACGTTGAAGAAGTAGCGACTGAAGAAGAACAAGAAGAAGCGACTGAAGAAAAAGAAGTCGAAGAAGAATAATAATCGGGTTAATTTCAGTGATGACACTGTGAATCGAAGGGTAAAGTATGGCAATTAGCATTGAGATGATTAAGAAGTTACGTGAAGAGACCGGGGCTGGTGTCCTGGACTGCCGCAAGGCCTTAGAACAGGCCGATGGTGATTTCGACAAGGCTTTGGAATTCCTCCGTGAAAAAGGGCTCGCAATGGCGGCTAAACGAGCCGAAAGACAGGCTTCCGAAGGCGTCGTCGATCTATATTCTCATGGGAATGGACGGGTGGGAGTTATGGTAGAAGTCAACAGCGAAACCGATTTCGTCGGGCGCTCTGAATCTTTCCGTAAATTTGCCCACGAGCTTTCGTTGCAAATTGCTGCAATGGCGCCCCAATACATCCGGGAAGAGGATATTCCGGCCAACGTCATCGAAGAAGAAACACAAAAAGCAGTTGCCATGGCACATGAAGAAGGAAAGCCTGAGGCCATCATCCCCAGGATTGTAGAAGGCTATCTCAAGAAATTCAAGGATGAGACCTGCCTGGTCCGCCAAACTTACATTCGAGATGAATCGATAACCATTCAACAATTGGTCAACCAGGCCGTTGTAAGCCTGGGAGAAAATATTGTCATCCGGCGCTTCGTGCGCTGGGAATTGGGTGAAACCACTGCCCAATAACTCATCAAAAATAACAAGGCCAACCGCAAGGTTGGCCTTGTTGTAGGAGTAAAGGAAAATGGATGGTTTAAAATATCACCGGATCCTTTTAAAATTGGGCGGTGAAGCGTTGAGCGGCTCTCAGGGAATCGGGATCGACCCTCAACGTGCCAATGATATCGCTACCCGGGTACGCGAAGTGCGCGAGTTGGGCGTAGATGTTGCCATTGTCATCGGTGCAGGAAACCTGTGGCGCGGCCGGGTAGGCCTTGAAATGGGCATGGACCGGGCTACAGCAGATTATATGGGAATGCTGGGAACGGTGATGAATGCCCTGGCTTTGATGGATGCACTTGAAAGCATCGGGGTGCTAACCCGAGTTCAATCTGCGATTGAAATGAGATCAGTTGCCGAACCATACATCCGGCGCCGCGCCATCAGGCACCTTGAAAAAGGAAGGGTGGTTATCTTTGGCGGCGGGACCGGCAACCCATATTTTTCCACAGACACGGCGGCAGCTTTACGAGCCATGGAAATTGATGCGGATGTATTGATTAAAGCGACGAAGGTCGATGGGGTTTATGACTCAGATCCGCAGATCAACCCTGAAGCGATTCGATTTGATTCTCTTTCATATATCGAGACGCTAAACCGGCGCCTCGAAGTGATGGACAGCACAGCCATTTCGCTTTGCATGGAAAACAAGCTTCCAATTATCGTCCTCAATCTATGGGATAGAAACGCATTGCGAAAAGTGTTGTTAGGCGAACCGGTAGGAACCTTAGTTTCTGCTGATTGATACAGCCAACTTCAGCCTACTATAATATAATAACCATGTTCATGCCAGTTAGAGCGTATTGCAGCAGGGAGAAACCGGCAATGTATTCGGCTATAAAAATAGACGAAATAAGAATCACGAGGCAATAGATCGAATTCGAATTCGTGACACATGACCATAAATCACTCGTGCGAAGCAGACCACCCAAATGTTTGAAATAAAAATTGCTTCGTTCGCACTTGTGGATGCGAACAGTGCAGGTAATAATTATTCGAAAACAAGGAGGCTCTTGTGATAAAGGAAACGCTAAAAGAATCCGAAACCCGTATGAAAAGCGCCCTCCAGGCCCTCGAACAGGACCTGGCCGGAATCCGTACTGGCCGGGCAACTCCGGCTCTGGTCGAACGGCTGCAAGTTGAGTATTACGGTATGCAGACCCCATTGATGCAACTGGCAAGCATCAGCGTACCCGACCCGCGTTCACTGCTGATCCGGCCATTCGATGCCTCCACCTTGAGAACAATCGAACGCGCCATCCAGGCATCAGACCTGGGATTGACCCCAAATAACGATGGCAAGGTCATCCGGCTTAATTTACCGCCATTAACGGAAGAACGACGTCGCGATCTGGCCAAGATCGTCCATAACCGTCTGGAAGAAGCTCGCATTGCAGTCAGGAATGTACGACGTGATATGATAAAAGACCTGAAAGAATTTGAACACGAGAAACTGATCTCGGAAGATGAACTTCGCGAGGGCGAAGAGGAATCACAAAAACTGACTGACCGCATGATCCAACAAATCGAGGTCATCGGCGATCGGAAACAAAAGGAAATAATGGAAGTGTGAGCATTGTTTTCTTGCTCGCAAGAAAATTATGAATCCTGAAGATAAAAGTGAAATTTTTGCAAAGGTTCCAACCCACGTTGCCATTATTATGGATGGCAACGGTCGCTGGGCAGCTTCAAGGGGACTGCCGCGCAGCGCAGGTCATCATGCCGGCACCGAAAACCTGCGACCGGTCATCAGTGCCTGTGTCGAATTTGGAATCCAATATTTGACCATCTATGCATTTTCGACTGAAAACTGGGGGCGTCCTGAAGACGAGGTACAGACGTTGATGCAAATCCTGGCCGAGGTGATCGATAGAGAGCTCGAAGAGTTGAATAATGAAGGTGTACAGTTACGCCATATCGGCCGGCTCGAGCGCCTCAATCCCCTTGTTCGCGAAAAAGTATTACATGCAGTCGAAATTACTCGGGATAACCAGCGACTGGTGTTATGTGTCGCTTTTAACTATGGTGGCAGAGACGAAATCGTTTGCGCTATCCGTAAAATGATTGAGGATGGCGTTAAGCCTGATGAAGTGACCGACGAATTGGTCGGCAGTTATCTATTTACCAACGACATCCCTGATCCTGACTTGATTATCAGAACTTCAGGAGAAATGCGCATCAGCAATTTCTTGATATGGCAGGCAGCTTATGCAGAATGGTACGTCACCCCAACCTACTGGCCCGATTTCGATAAAGAAGAACTACGAAAAGCCATTATTGCCTTCGGAGACCGTAAGCGGCGTTTCGGCAAGCTCTCGTTCCCAGATGACGAGGTTTCAATGGATAACCAGTTCAGCGTTGGCTAAACGGCTGCTGGTTGCCATCCTGCTAATTCCGGTAGGCCTGTTCATTATCTACCTGGGCGGGTGGATATATGGGATATTCATCACAGCTGTGCTTGGGACGGCCGCCTGGGAATATTGGAAATTGTTCAAGGCCAGCGGGTTCAACGCCTCGCTGGTGCTGCTCCTGGGAGGCGTAGTTTTAATTGCCTTCAATGCATTAGCCCATAGTTTTTTTGAATTCAATGAAATTGAGCTGATCCTCGCTTTACTCACCCTGGCAGCCATGGCTTACCATCTGGTGGATTACGAAAGAGGCCGGGATAACGCTGCAACCGATTTTGCGATCACCCTCGGCGGATTATTATACCTGGGGCTGATCGGTTCATATCTGATTTCCATCCGCTTTATTCCCGACGGGAAATGGTGGCTGCTTTTGGTCCTGCCTTCAGTGATGTTTGCCGATTCTGGCGCTTATATAATCGGATCACGGTATGGCAGGCACAAACTCAGCCCGCGATTGAGCCCACATAAAACCTGGGAAGGTTACATCGCCGGAGTCGTCTTTGGGACGGCCAGTGGCATACTGTTAGGGGCGATATGGCATGTAGCCGCGCCAGTTGTGACGATCGGGTACGGTGCGATCATTGGTTTTGTAATGAGCGTAGTGACACCATTGGGGGATTTGGGGGAAAGCATGCTCAAAAGGCAGGCTGGTGCGAAGGACTCCAGTCACATCATTCCAGGCCACGGGGGAATTCTGGACCGGATCGATTCCTGGTTGTGGGCTGCCATCATCGGCTATTACGTCATCTTATTTTTCCTGTAAAACTTTATTGCAACTTTTCTGCGGTTGTGTCATCTATATATGTAGAAAGCAATAATAATTCTACTGATGAGCAGGCATATCCTGCAGGAGAAAGATAAGATGAAAGTCAATCAGTCGGGTGTAGAACGCATTTTACGGGCGATCCTTGGGGTTGTTCTTTTAGTTCTTAAATTTGCCGGTGTTGCAACTGGTGGTTTGGGAATCGCCTTTATTGTAATTGGAGCCATTGCTTTATTAACCGGTGTTGTTGGCTTCTGCCCCATATACGGATTATTTAAATTTAGCACAAACAAAGCTTCGTAAAAATCATATTTATCAAGTGGTTTGAGCAGCGTTGCTGCTCAAACCACTTGATATTTAAAATATTATGAATCAAACTGAATTCAACCGACGAGTAATCAACACTAAAAAACCTGTAGTCATTGATTTGTGGGCCCCCTGGTGCATGCCCTGCCGGGCGATGGAGCCACGTTTCAAAGTAGTGCAGAAGAAATATACCGGCCAAGTTGAAGTCTTAAAGATCAATACAGACGAATCGCCCGAAGTGGCAAAAAGCTTGAGGGTGATGGGCATACCTACCGTGATTGGGTTTTCAAACGGCAAAGAAATCCTGCGACGGACAGGCGTACAGTCTGAGCAGGCTTTAGACCTGATATTTGATGCGGCCCTGCACCAACGAAAACCGGCGATCATACCACCGGCACCTGTCGACCGGATCATCCGCACATTTGTCGGGATCGCCGTGGCAATTGTGGGTTGGTTCGTCGTCCATTCTTTATGGTTTTTCGGCCTTGGAGCGGTGGTGATCTTCACCGCGTTTTACGACCGCTGTCCTATCTTTAAAATGGTCTACCCGCAAATTCTTTCATTTTTTCAGAAAAGAAGAAAACGGCCCGCATAAAAACGCTAAATTGTCATTGAAAAGTCCCTTCTGGTTCATCAGAAGGGACTTTTATTATTCAGGAAAACCGTTTTATAAATCGCTGTTAGAGAATTACTTCAATGAATAGGTCAGGTTTGCAGTCATCTGGATGGCAAGCTGCCCGGCAGAGACCGGAACGGAAGCAAGTGCGGCATCTTTCATTCCGGTGCCGTAATAAATAGGCGATGGAGAAGTACCAGAGACTGAAATCGATTGGATGGCATCCAGGCCGACACCTGCTGCATCAGCCAAAGCTTGAGCTTGTTGTTGGGCGTCGCTGATCGCAGCACTGCGGGCCTCCTGGATGGCCTGGTCTTTAGCAGTCGAGTCAAAAGAAATGCCATTGATATTATTGGCCCCGGAACCAACGACTGCGCTGAGGATACCTCCCAACTTGGAAATATCACGGATCGTAACAAAGACAGTATTGTCGACCACATAGGTCGTTCCGGTCGCCTCGCCGGTCGTGGGGTTATACTTTTGCTGCGGGTAAATGTTGAAGCTGCTGGTCTGGATATCCTTGGGGTCGATTCCCTGGTTGGTCAATACATCGGAAACCTGTTGAGCTTGAGCAGTGTTGCTGCTCAAGGCGTCGGCGACATTGTCGTTTTCGGAGTGAACGCCAATGTTGATGTAAGCCAGGTCGGGGACCAGGTAGATTGTTCCAGTGCCGGTAACCATCATGGTCCGCAGACTTGCACTTGGATCGGTCGAATTGGCGGCAGAATTGCCCAAAGGCGCAGCAGAAACGGGCGCGCACGCAGCCAGAAGGCCAATGACGATGAAAGCAACGATGGAAAGATAAAATTTGTTACGCATGGGTAGCTCCTTCTTCACAGGTTCATTGAATAGAGTATAAAATCAACGCAAGCAGGTTTCAATTGGCAAAAGCCAAAATTTCGAGATATTAACTTCACTCGATCACAGCTAAAGCATAGACGTTCAAGCTGTCGAAAAGTTCCCAGGAAAGGGCGTATCTTGCTTAGATTCTTTTTTTCCTGTACAATTCAAAACAAATGTTCGATACCATTCCAATTGTAACAAGTTTTTCAAGATAAATCACTCAACCGAGGTAGATGATGCCGGTTAATTATCTGGAGGTCCAACGCCAGGTTAAAGATTTCGGTGAAAAGGCCGTTCACCGCCATCTTCAAATGGAAGACCTCCGCCAAAAAATGCACAGCAGACTCGAATATTTTGCCGAACAGCAAGATTGTCTTCGCGAAAAGGTAGGCAGGGCAGTCAACTTCAACCCCGGCTTGCGCTGCGCACTGCCAACTCAAGAGGCTCTGGACGCTCATTTTCCAGTCCCGCCATTGAGCAAAGACGTGACTGTCCTGGCAGCAGATGGATCCCAAATTACTCCCAGTCGCCATGACCAGATCGAATTCTGCTTGATCAACGTAGGGGTAATCAGGTTGTGTACCGGATCAGGCCAATCACCGACAACCTACACCCAGACCAGGTTGCTTGGATTTGACGAGCTTTACACCCCGGAAGGTTTGATCACAGAAGGTAAAATTGCCTTGATGCGTGACCTCAGTGAGCGCCAGGCGCTGGTAGAATTTGCCGAAGGCGAAAGTGAAGGGGCCATCACGGTTACTGATGGCCCCTTAGAGCTCTATTTCGAACGTAAGGAGACTGAAGAATATAAGAAGATGTTGAATAAATACCTCGACGTGCTGGCCAGGCTTGCACGGTCGGGAGCTGCAACTGCCGGATACGTCGATAAACCAGAAGGAGCACTGGTCGGACGGCTGCTTGAAGTAGCTGACCTGCCAGAAAATGACCTTCAACAAGCAGGCAAGCGGCGCCCATACTCGGGAATCTACGACGAAACCCTCTTCAAGGCCATTCTGACCAGGCCCGGCGACCGGTCAGCAATCTTCGCTATTCAATCTCATTCGACCCAGAAATTCAAAGACGCGTTAAGTCTGCATTTCTTTTACGTCAATGTTGGCCGCTTGGATCATCCCTATCTGGCGAGAGTTGAGGTGCCGGCCTGGGTTGCTCAAAACACAGGATTATTAAACGATTTACACGCTGCGCTGGTTTCACAAAGCCTCATCTTAGGGCACCAGCCTTATCCTTATGCACTCCACCGGGCCCACGAGGTGGCGGTGGTCACACTGGCAGAAAAGGAACAGATCGAGCAAATGATCGTATCCGAATTCAACCGGCGAGGGATAAATCCGGGTGAAAAATCAAGCAAACAGTTTGCGAAAGATGCCGATAGAAAAGGATGACCAGGGATATGGATATCATTGAAATTGGCCGTTTATTACGCGCCAGCACGACCGGTTTTGTGATCGGCTGCCGGGTATCGCAGGTCGAGTCACCAGAATTTGGTGCTATGGTGCAGGTGCCATTAGGTAATGATTACCAGGTCTATGGGTTGATCTACGATATCCGCATCGAAGATGATGGCCTGGTCAAACAACTCGTCGCTTCAGAAGGGATTCCGGCAGAGGTGATCGCTGATAACCGGGCAAATCGCAACGTCCCAGTCGAAATTGGGGTGCTGGCAGTGGGTTACCAGCTAAGAGGAACCATTTTACACCTCCTGCCTCCCCGGCCACCGCTCAGCCTGGATTTGATCTACCTATGCAACCCGCTTGAGCTTTGCGCTTTTACATCGGCAGGACATTTCGGATATTTCCGCCACATTTTGCGCTCAGCCGACCTCCCCGCAGGCGAACTCCTGGCGGCCCATCTCCGTCAGGCGCAGGTGGCACAAACCGCATCCAGAAATCCTGGTTGGAAAGACGCCGCCGTCCAGGAACTGATCACGTTGTTGCGAGATGATTATGCAACGTTGATGAGTGTTTTGGGAGCCATTTCGGATTTATGACATTGGATGGTAGATTTTTGAAGGAGAAGCATTCTCATGTTCAGGAATAATCAGATTTCAGGACCAGTTAATCAACAATCCGAAATAAAAAATCAAAAACTCGCTTTCGGAGGCACACCCAGCATTGGTTACGTGGTCTCCGGGGGCCTCAAGGAAAATTTGATGGTGCGGCTGACGGTACCAGCCCAGGATGTACAGGAAGGTGGGTTCGTGGTGGTGGAAAGCGGTGATTGGCAATTTTATGGCCTGGTAGTCGACCTGCAATTAGGCTCCACCGATCCGCGCTTCGCCGACGAACAGAGCGAGGCCCGCCTACCGGCTGCTGTGGCCGGCCTGTTGCACGGGCAAACCCTGTATACCAACCTGGAAGTGCTGCCATCATTGATGATGGAACGCGGGCCTGACTTGCAATCACCGGAATATGCGAATTGGGCAGCCAATCGCGAATTGGAAAAGATAAGGCCGCTGCCAGTAAAAACGATTCCAGCCCATCATGCCCCGGTGCGCCTGGCGAGCGCCGGAGACGTAGCCGAAATTTTCGGGATAGAAGGGAAAAAGGGTAATTTCCTCGTCGGATATACCCGTGAGCAAAACCATCCTGTGTGCCTCAACCTGGACCGGCTGGTCCAACGCTCCTCTGGAATTTTTGGGGCGACAGGAACGGGTAAATCCTTCCTGACACGGATCATCCTGGCTGGTTTGATCCAGGCCCGCCATTCGGCGGTGTTGATCTTCGATATGCACAATGAGTATGGTCCCGACGACACCTCGTCGGATACCGGAGAACGGGTGCCCGGCCTGAAAGGGAAATTCCCGGCGCGCATCTCGATGGTCGGGTTAGGAGCAGGTGCTACGATCCGCGGCCAGACCCCCGACTTCAACCTCGAGCTTGCCGAAAAAGATATCCTGCCCCAGGATATCGAGCTCTTGGCTCGTGAGCTCAACTTGAAAGAAACCACCCCAACCACCTTGGACGCCTTGATTAGTGAGTTTGGACCAGACCATTGGTATGCCAGTTTCAAGGAAATGAGGGTCGGGGCGGTTATCGAAAACGAGGATGGCAAGCGCGTCCCGGCACCCGACAGCGTCGCCGCCTGGGCTTACCACGCCGGTGTTAACGTGATGGCGGCAGAGGGGCTGCGGTCAAAGTTGGAGCGGGTTTTCAATTTGCCCTACATCGTCTCCCGGCCGGCCAGCGACAGCCTGGGCCAGATTATTTCAGGGCTGCAAGCCGGAAAACATGTCGTGCTTTCTTTTGGAGATTACGAACGCGACCTGGATTACCTGCTGGTCACCAACCTACTAACCCGGCGGATCAGAGCTGCCTGGGAAGAGCAGACCAACCGCTTTCGCGGCCATGGGGACCAGGAGCCACGCCCTTTGGTCATTGTCGTTGAAGAAGCCCACAAACTGCTCAACCGGGAGATGGCCTATCAAACTACATTTAGCACTATCGCCCGGGAAATGCGCAAATATTATGTCACCCTGTTGATTATCGACCAACGTCCATCCCAAATATACGACGAAGTCATGTCCCAGCTCGGCACCCGGATTTCTGGCTGGCTGGGCGACGACGACGACATCCAGGCAGTACTTTCCGGTCTGGCTGGGCGAGATGCGCTGCGCGGGATGCTGGCGCGCCTGCAGCCAAAAGAAGAAGTACTGCTGCTGGGTTGGGGTGTGCCCATGCCCATCCCGGTTCGGTCAAGGCGTTACGACGAGCAATTCTGGAAAGCGTTGAAAAGTCCGCAAGTCGTCGGCAAAGACAGCGAAGCTATTCTAAAAGAATTAGGCTTTTAGGTCACAAATCTAAGGGTAACCATCATGATTCCAATACACTTGACACTTAGAGGCTTTTTATCCTACCTGGATCCGGTGGATATAGACTTTACCTGCTTCGACCTGGCCTGTATTTCGGGTGCAAACGGCGCCGGCAAGTCATCACTGCTGGATGCGATCACCTGGGCCTTGTTCGGTCAGGCGCGCAAAACCGATGATTCGGTAATCAATTCTCACGCCGGTGATAAAACCGCAGAGGTCACCTTCGAGTTCTTTTATGAAGGAAACAATTACTGCGTCAGGCGGAGTAAAACGCGGGACAAGGCCACAAAGCTGGAATTCCTGATTCTTCTCAAACCGGACTCAAGCTATCGTTCCCGACCCACAGCTTGGGCGTGGCGATTGGAAGCCGCTGACAGCGACCAGCATCCGCGAAACCCAGAAGGGCCATCGAAAAAACCCTTTCGATGGATTATGAGACCTTTACCAATGCGTCATTCTTCTTGCAGGGAAAAGCCGACCAGTTTTCACAGCAAAGGCCGGGCGACCGTAAGCGAATCCTCGGGAGCATTTTAGGGCTGGATGTGTGGGAAAAATACCGGCAGCAGGCAGGTGAGAAGCGCAAAGACGCCCAAGAAGAGGTTGCCGGCCTGGACGGACGCTTGCGAGAGATCAATTCCGAACTCAGCGAAGGACCAGCCCGCAAGGCCAGGCTGGCAGAGCTGGAAAGTGACCTCGATCACCTTTCTTCAGCTCGGAAAGCTAAACTTGAAAGTGTCGATAACCTGCGAAGGCTGACCAACGCCCTGGCAGAGCAGCGCAAACAGGTTGAAACCCTCTCTCAAATACTTACCAATGAGAAAGATAAACAAGCCAGGCTGGCAAAGCTGGTCGGTGACCGGCAAATAGAATGGAAGATGTACCAGGAAAAACTTGAAAGAGCTGCAGAAATCGAAGCGAATTATCAGGCCTGGCAGACAGCCCGTCAGACGGCAGAACACTGGGAAGCGATCGCGACCCAATTCAGGCAGCAGCAAGAGCGGCGCCAGGGGCCGCTTATGACGATTGAAGCAGAACGAGGTCGCTTGAACCAGGAGCGCCAGACTCTTGCCGGTCAGGAAAAGAATGTCAACGAAATCCAAAATCAAATTTCCGGACTTACCGGCAGGCTCGAAACCACCCGCCAGGCAATCCAGACAGCCACCGGTCAGCTTGCCCGGAGAGACGAGGTATTGATCGAAAAGGACCTGCATTTGTCCGCTCAGGCTCAGGCCAAAGCTGAAAATCCCCGCTTAAAGAGTGAAATGGAGGAGCTCAAAGAGCGGATCGACACCTTGGAATCGACTACCAGCCCGGTTTGCCCGATGTGCGGACAACCACTCAGTATCGAACACCGCCAGGAGCTCCTCATCGATTTAAAAAACCAGGGCAGGCAATTAGGTGAACGCTACCGAGAGAATTTGGCGGTTTTAAAGAAATTCGAAACTAACCAACGAGAAATGGATAAAGAATTGGCCACGCTTTCGAATGCAGAGGTCGAGCTGCGCCAACAGAACCGGATGGCTGACCAGATTAGCGACCAACTCAAGGGGATCGATCAATTAAGCCAGGATTGGCTGGAGAGAGGTAAGCCCCGTTTAGAAGAGATTACTCGACAGATTCAAGAAAATGACTTTGCAATTGATGCTCAGGCTCAACTGACTTTAATCGATGCCGAATTGAAAGCGATCGGCTACGATGCGCAAGCGCATGATCAGGCTCGCCAGGATGAGCTGAAAGGTCGAGACGCAGAAGCCGGCTTGCGCGAGCTGGAAAACGCCCGGGCTACACTAGCGCCTCTTGAAAGGGAGCTGGACAATTTAAAGGAACAACTAGCCGTCCAGGAGAAAGAAACCAAGCAGCATGAAATCGCCTACCAGCAGGCAGAGGGGGCTTACGCCCAGGCAGCTGAGAACGTGCCTGATTTTAACCAGGCAGAAAGAGAATTGTTCGATATTCAAGAGAAGGAGAACAGGCTGCGCATGGAAGTCGGGGCAGCCAACCAAAAAGTAAGCGTCCTGGCCATCCAGCTGGCGCGGCAGAAATCGCTGGGGGGGAGCGCGAAGAGAAGTCACGGCTGATCAGCCGCTTGAGAACTCTGGAGCGAGCTTTCAGCAAAGACGGGGTACCGGCATTATTGATCGAACAGGCCCTGCCAGAGATCGAAAGGCAGGCCAACCAGATCCTCGAGCGATTGAGTGGGGGTAATATGTCGGTCCGGTTTGTGACCCAGAAGGAGTTCAAAGATAAAAACCGGGATGATCTTAAAGAAACCCTGGAAATCCAGATTAGCGACGGCGCAGGCGCACGGGATTACGAAATGTTTTCAGGCGGTGAGGCATTCAGAGTTAATTTTGCCATTCGGCTGGCGCTATCACGCGTGCTGGCACAGCGGGCGGGCGCCAGGCTGCAAACCCTGGTGATCGACGAAGGTTTTGGCAGCCAGGATGCCCAGGGCAGGCAGCGACTGATTGAAGCAATCAACCTTGTGCACAAAGACTTTGCCAAAATACTGGTAATAACCCACCTGGATGAGTTAAAAGAGGTCTTTCCCTACCGGCTGGAGGTCGAAAAAACCCCTCACGGTTCAGTCGTCAGGGGCTTTTAATCGAAATCGAATAGTTTTGCTTAAAGTGATCCCTGAAGGCTGATCGCCTCCAGATCTATCACCACTTACCGTTTTCAATAATCTTGTTAAAAACGTCGGGACGAATGGTAATTCCCAGGCCTGGCCCGGTAGGAACTTTCAAATTACCATCTTTGACCGTAAAACCCTCTTCGCTCATCTCTTCCCAAAGGTCCTGCCCCGGGTAGCGGTTTTCACAGATCACAAAATTACGGACAGAGGCTCCCCAATGGGCATCGGCGATCATCTGGACGTAACTGCCGGCATTGTGCAGTCCAATCGGGATATAGAACAATTCTGCCAGGTCAGCAATTTTTCTGCCACCGGTTAATCCGCCGACAAATGCCAGGTCAGGATGAATGGCGTCCACCGCACCATTCGCCATGAACTGCAGGAACTCAGCCGGATGCTCGAGTTTTTCTCCAGTTATCACCCTCACCGGCGAGGACTGGTGGAAAGCCTTCCAACTGTCCGAATAGAGTACAGGAAGGGCGTCCTCGAGCCATAAAGGTTTCGCCGGGGCAACAGCTTCGGCAATCCCCTGGGCGCTGGCAAGATCCCATTCATTGTGACAGTGGACGATAAAATCGATGTCCCAACCCAGGGCCTGGCGGATATTTTCATAGCCCTGGCGAATTACGTGCAAATCGGTTGGGTCAAGCATCGGCGAAAGCCAACCCGGTTGGTAACGATTGGGCCGCAGACCTCTTCCTAACAGTTGCTCGAAACCAATCTTGATAACCCTGAAACCATAAGGATCGGCTTTGATCTTATCTGCCCAATCCTGGCACGAAGCGCGATCAAACCAATCGTCCGGTCCGCGATTATTGATGTAAAGCTGGATTTCATCGCGAAACCTTCCGGTCAAAAGACTGGACACTGGTTTATTAAAGATCTTCCCGGCAATATCCCATAAAGCCATATCGATACCGCTCACCGTAGGGTTCTGGGTCCAATGAGCGTGCCACTGCGCCCGCATGCGGATCATATAAGCGTAGCATTTTTCGATTGAAAGAGCATCCTGACCTACCAGCCATTCTTTCATAAAATCCAGATAACCCTGTACCATGACCGCCGGAAGTCCTGCTTCGCCAATCCCGTATACGCCGGCGTCCGTTTCGACTTTAATAATCGATTGGATGCCGTGGTTTTTGAGTTGGAAGACCTTGATATCGGTGATATGGACCTGGTCCATTTCGGATTCTGCTAAGGTTTCAAAGACGTCTGGCATGAAGAGCTCCTTAAACAAATAAGACTGGAATGGAAGAACAAAGGATCTGCCATAGATCAGACAGGTTTCGAACGCTCGTAATCGTCCTCATGCACCCAGCCCAACAAGCGGGCCGCCTTATTGGAGTTAAACAGACTCTGATGGCTGGATAAGTCACCACGGATCTCGGCTGTGGGGTAAGCGTGGTTGACCAGGTCGATCGATGGAATGAGGGAGTCGGTGCGGTGAGCGATGGTGTAGAACACCTCGTGACCGGTGTAACTGGCTTTGAGAGCCAGGCTGTGGGCGCGGGCCGCTTCCCAAATATACATCCAACCCCACAAGCCGCGCGCGGCTGGCGAGCAGGTATCGTCGAGCGAGTTTTTTAACTCTGGTGGGTTTTCCAGCAACGCATGCAGCCGCAAGCTGCTGATGGTCATATCGGGATAACGGCGGGCGAATAAATCAGCCTGCATCTCCAGGACACATTTTGACAGTCCGTATTCATCCTGGTTGAAGGATGGGTGCTTCTCATCGACCGGGAAATAGCGATAATCACAATATTCAATATCCAGGCCGCTGAGAGCATTGATGCTCGATGCCAGGCTTACGCGCTTAATCCCCTCCATCGAACTGGCCAGGAGGATATTATAGCTGCCGACAGTGTTGTTGTAGTAGAGGAGGCCTGGCGGACGCCCATTAACGCCCGGAAATCCGCCCAGGTGGATGACACCCTGACAGCCCTGGATGGCTTCTTTTACAGCTTGCAGATCGGTCAGGTCGACCTGCATGAAATGAACCTTTTCAGGTAAAGGCTGCTGAGGAGGGATGACATCCAGGCTGCGGATGGTATCACCTTCACCCAGCAAGCGGGCAATCACCCATTTTCCAAGTCGACCGGATCCCCCGGTAACTGCGATTTCCATAGACGAGCCAAGCTCCTTGTAATCCTGAATATATCCAATTGTATAGAATGACACGAATATTGTTTATTAATAGACCCGTTGATTCGCTCGATTCCGAGGGGGAAGTATAGCACGATTTAGGCGGAAGTTTGATAGTTGAATTTCGCCAATTGGCCCCTGCAATCCGATTCACCATTGACAGGCAAAGAAACCAGGATATAATTGCTTATGACTGAATAAATAATATAGTCACAGAGACACATACAGGATTGAACATGCCAAGAGCATTTAACGAGAACGAAAAAGGTTTGATTCGAGAAAAACTGCTCGACGCAGGTTTCAAGCAGTTTGCCTCCTACGGCCTCAAAAAAACCAACGTTGAAGAGCTGGCCAGGGCAGCCGGGATATCCAAGGGGGCATTTTACATATTTTACAGTTCTAAAGAAGAGCTCTTCATGGACGTGGTAGAGCGGGCAGAAGAACGTGTCCGCGAGGATGTTCTGGCAATTATCGATCTTCCTGGACCATCGCCCCGGGCGCGCTTGTTTGCGGTTCTAAAAAAAGCTTTCTCCTTCTTCGAGGCCATCCCCATCCTGCATTTCTTCACCGGAAATGACTTCGACACCCTCTTCCTCAGGCTTCCCAAGGAAAAATTCCAGGAACACCTATCCAGCGACCGGGTATTCTTCGAAGAATTGATCGACCGCTGCCAAAAGGGGGGCATCCCAATCAAGGCTCCGGTTGACCAGATTAGCGGCTTACTTTATCAACTTGTGCTGGTGATTTTGCACCAGGATGAATTAAGTCGGAATAACTTCGGCGGCAGCATCGATTTACTCCTTGAACTGGCAGCTGCTTTTTGCCTGGGTGAAGTCCAGAGCCAGATCCTTGAAGAAACTCGACTCATGCCTGGCAGTGAAGGAAAATAGCAAAAATGGATTTAGCGATTGATACCGAAGATCTCGGAAAATTTTACGGAAACCTAAAAGCTGTCGAACACCTTTCCCTTCGGGTTTCAGAAGGAGAAATATACGCTTTTCTTGGTCTGAACGGCGCCGGAAAAACGACAACCATCCGGATGCTGTTGGGAATGATCAAACCCAGCTCAGGTTACGCCAATGTGCTTCAAACCAGAGTCCGGCTGGGCAGCCAGAAACCCTGGGAAAAAGTGGGCTACCTGGTAGAGACACCGCAAGCCTATCCTGAATTAACGGTGTACGAAAACCTTGAAGTCGCCCGCCGCCTGCACCCTGGCACCCAGCCCGGAGCAGTCGATCTGGCTATCGAGCGCCTTGGGTTAGCCGCTTACGCCAATCGGCGGGCCGGTATTCTCTCCCAGGGCAATGCCCAAAGATTGGGTCTGGCCAAAGCCTTGTTGCACCAGCCCAGACTGCTGTTTCTTGACGAGCCAGCCAATGGGTTGGACCCAGCCGGGATTGTCGAGATCCGCGACCTACTGCTGGACCTGACCCGCCAGCAAGGGGTGACTGTGTTCATGTCAAGCCACATTCTGGCCGAAGTTTCAAGGCTGGCAAAGAGAATCGGTATCATTCACGAAGGCCACCTGATTCAGGAGCTCAGCATCGACGAACTTGAGCAAAACCGGCGAAAAAGGCTTCTGCTTCAAGCCAGGGATATCGAAGCAGCCCGCCAAACGCTGGTTTCCGCCGGCTATCCGGCTGAAGTTCTATCGGATGGCTCACTCGAGTTGGATGATGCTGCTGCCTGTGAACGTCCGGACGATATCGCTACCCTGCTGGTCCAGGCCGGTTCACCCCCGACCCAGGTGCTGGTCGAAGAAGAGCAGCTAGAACATTATTTTTTGAGGCTGGTTGAAATGGATGGTGGAGTGAAGAATGGATAACCTTAATGATCTGATCTGGATCGAACTGCGGAAAGTCCGCTGCTCCCGGGTCCCATTTTTTACGCTGCTGGGAGCGCTGATCATGCCGTTAGGGATCGCACTCCTGATCTTCCTCGCCAGAAACCCGGACCTCTCCCAAGAACTCGGCCTGATCAGCGCTAAAGCCAACCTGGTTTCTTATTCTGCGACCGATTGGACCACTTTCCTGGGGTTTTCTGCGCAAATCATGGCAGCCGGCGGTTTCTTTCTCTTTACATTTGCAATCAGCTGGGTATTTGGCCGTGAATTTGCCGATGGGACACTCAAGGATATGTTGGCTGTGCCAGTACCACGTTTTACGATCCTCCTGGCAAAATTTATCGTGGTGGCGGCGTGGTCCGCGGCCCTGGCTATAGTGATTTTGATTACCAGCCTCGTCATGGGAGCGGTGATCAACCTGCCGCAAACATCATTCACCACCATCGTTCAAGGCAGCAGGCTGGCTCTGGTCACTTCCATCCTGGTAATGGCTACCGTACTGCCATTTGCATTATTTGCCAGCGTGGGGCGCGGCTACCTGCTTCCAATGGGGGTAGCTATCCTGGCCCTGATCCTGGCGAACCTGGTTACGGTGTTAGGATTGGGCGAGTACTTCCCCTGGGCAATTCCTGGCCTTTACGCACAAGGGAAAAGTGCCCTGGCAATGTCCAGCTATTGGGTTGTTCTCCTGACTGCCCTGGTAGGGATGGCGACCACTTATTGGTGGTGGAAATCCGCCGATCAGAACCGCTAAAAATCTTTGAGCAGTACAGATTCGGGCCCCCGGTTGATCTCCCACGGGTATACGATATGGGCATCGGTAATGGCAGCGTAATAATCGGGGCGAACGGTTCCAAACAGGTTGCGGTAGGGATTGAAATGCATGACGCAGGTGAATGGCATACCACCGGCGGCGGAGACCTGGTTCTTGACTGCTGTGACCGTCCGGCCCGACCCCCAAACGTCATCGATGACCAGGACGCGCTTGCCCCGCACATGCTTATCCTCTGGGAACTGCAAAAACTTGGGCCAGGCCAGTAATCGGTTCTTTTCAGCTTCCATCTGCGATGGAAAATCAACCGATGCGGTAAAAATGCTGCCGATTTGCATGGCTTCTGCCATTAATCCGCCGGGTACAATCCCCCCACGCGTGATCATTACCATCGAGCTAAACTCACCTTCCAATTGCGGTATGAGGTGATCGATCAGCTTATCAATTTCGTCCCAGGTGAGTACTTCTCGGCGCATAATCATTCCTCGTAGATGATGCTAGCAATAAGATGTTAGCAATCAGAATAACAGGTTCTTATTCGGAAAGCAAGATTTTATTTTAATTCTGAACGAACAGGTTTTTTACTCTAAAGAATAACCACTGTTTTTTATTATACAACTTAAGATTCTACGAAAAACGATTACTTTTTCAGTACCTAAATTGCTGTCAAATTATATTTGACATTCAATTCCCAGGAATATACAATTATGTTGTCATTGCAATTCCTGTTTGACCCATCGTAAAGGAACAATCTTAACCTTCTTGCTGGAAGAGATTCCAAATTTTTAATGACCCGAACCGCATTACAAGGTCATTAATCCAACAATCCATTCAATTAGTTCAATTCAGGAGGGATCATTTGATGAAAGCGAAATCTCGAATCGTGAACGTGTTTGTTGCCACAATTATGTTGGCCGGGTTATTACTTGCCGGCGGGGGACCAAAGACGGTCCAGGCAGCATCACCAAACATCGTCATCAGCCAGGTATATGGCGGGGGTGGGAATTCTGGCGCAACCTATAAAAATGACTTCATCGAACTTTTCAACCGGGGGGCAGCCGCAGTTGACGTCAGCGGTTGGTCGGTGCAATATGCCAGCTCTGCGGGCACATCCTGGCAGGTAACCTCGTTAACTGGTACGATCCAACCCGGGCATTACTACCTGGTGCAGGAGGCTGCCGGGACAGGCGGCACCGTCAACCTGCCGACTCCGGATGCGTCCGGCTCTATACTGATGAGTGGAAGCAATGGAAAGGTAGCACTGGATGATGATTCAACGCCTTTAAGCGGGGCTTGTCCTGCAGATTATGTCGATTTTGTCGGTTATGGTTCAGCTACCTGCTATGAAACGGCAGCTACTCCCGCATTGACTAACACAACAGCTGCGCTGCGCAACGGCAACGGCACAATCGACACCGACAATAACCTCAGTGATTTCACCGTTGGCGCTCCTAATCCGCGCAACAGCGCTTATCCTTTTGGGGCTACCGGTATGGCTAATCCACCTGCGATTATCTCGGGTATGGAAACGCTCCTGACCGTTTCGGTAACCCCCGGTACAGATCCGACCAGCTCCGGTATCACGGTCACCTGCGATTTGAGCCCAATAGGTGGATCTGCTGCTCAAACCCTCTATGATGATGGCACAAATGGCGATCAGACTACGGCAGATAACACTTTCTCATTTAAAACGACCGATACAGCTTCGGGCACGCAAAACCTGGTTTGCAGTTTTGCTGATGAACAGGGACGCTCCGGAACAACCACGATCTCAATAACACTGTTGGAAATAATCCCGATCGGCACCGTTAATGGCCCGGTTGCGGACACGGATGTCGGTACTTCTCACCGCTCGCCATTCGCACCAGCAAGTGGAACCGGTTCTGGTGAGACGGTAGCCATTCAAGGCGTTATTTACGAAAAAACGCTGCAAGCGATCAGTGGCTCCACTAACACTTATTTTGGATTTTATATCCAGAATTCACTCGCCACCGCAGACAGCGATCCTGATACGTCCGATGGGCTGTTTGTATTCATGAATACCAGCAGCACCATGACCGGTCCAGATGATACCTACACACCTACGATCGGGGACGAGGTAGTAATTTACGGAAAAATCAGTGAGTACTACTACATGACCGAATTATCCAACCCGGTGCTTCTGGATGTGGTTAACACCGGAGTTGATATCGATGATGCTGATGTTGGTGTACCCGCCGTGGTCGCCAACCCACCTGCTGGCCTGGATGATGCCAATCGCAATTGGGAACGGCTGCAGGGTATGCGGGTACAGGTACCCCAAGACAGTGTCGTCCTGGGCGGACGCAACGTCTTCAGCCCGGCTGACGCTGAGGTGTGGGTCGCTGCACCTGACACCACCATTGCCCAACGCACCGATCTTTATACTAACCGGGCTTTCCGGGATGCTAACCCACTGGATGATAACTACGATCCAAATAACTGGGATGGCAACGGCTATCGTATCCTGATGGGCAGCCTGGGGATCAAGGCGATTGAGGGAGATGGGCAGGCGTTGATTGCTCCGGCGTCCACCTTCCAGACTTTGACAAATGCCCCTGCTGGTGGCTTGAATTACACCTTCAGCAAATACCGGATCGAAATAACTGAGCAACCTGTATTTAGCGGAGATACTGATCCAGCTGCCAACAATCCGCCTGAAGTATACGATCGCAGCACAGGCTACAGCATCGTGGATTACAATCTGGAGAACCTGTATGACTTCCGGGACAACCCCTTTTCGGGCTGCGATTTTGCCGGCGACCCGGGGTGCCCCAAGGTTGCCCCCTTCCTCGCCGATATCAACTCGCCTTTTGATTACGTGCCAGCCAGCGATGATGCTTACCAAGCTCGGCTGACGGACATCGCCCACCAGATTATCGATGACCTGCACAGCCCGGATATCCTTATGGTGCAGGAGGTTGAGAATCAAGATATCTGTGTCGTCGATGCCGGGGCGCTGGCCTGCGGTCCAGACTACCATGGGGACGACAAGCCGGACGTGCTGCAAGAACTAGCGCTCAAGATTGCATCACTGGGTGGCCCGGCCTATGATGCGGCCTTCGATCCCGACAGTTCAGACCTGCGCGGTATTGTGCCCGCTTACCTGTTCCGGGTCGATCGGGTAGAACTTCTTCCACCTACCGGCGATCCAGTGTTGGGAACCGATCCAGATATCGATTACCCTGGAGCGACTGTCGCAGCAAACAGTGATGTATCTAACCCAAAAACTTTGAATGCCGTTTTACCGGATGGAATCTCAGCCTGCGAAACCAGCTGGGTCTTCCCACGGGCGGTTGATATCGGACTCTTCCGCATCTACACCGACAGCGTCGGAACAGGTACCTATCGGGATGTTTATATCTTGAACAACCATTTCAAGAGTGGCCCGGACAGCTGTGTCGCTCACCGCACCGAACAGGCTAAATACAATGCGGCAGTTGTCAAATTCCTGGAAGCCAACGTTCCCGGTGCACGGATCGTGGTGGGCGGCGACCTGAATGTTTATCCCCGTCCCGATGATCCCCTTGCTCCGCCAGCCACTCCGGAAGATCAACTCGGCGCTCTCTATGATCCCAGCCTGGGATTAAAGAATGCTTGGGAAGTACTGGAAAGCCAGGCCCCAGAAGCCGCCTACAGTTATGTCTACCTGGGTATGGCACAAACACTTGACCAGATGTTCTTCAACCAGGCATTGCATTCCGATCTTAAGCAATTCCGCATCGCCCACATCAACAGCGATTTTCCCGCCGAATTCCCCAACGATACCGCCAGAGGAACCAGCGATCATGACCCGAATTTTGCCGTGTTCGATTTCTTTCTCCACATTCGCCTTCCGATAATATACAAGTAGTTGCCTTATCTATTCCTGCTAACAACAACCCGGTGGCTGCACGGATGAGCCACCGGGTTGTTGTTAGAATCCTGGCACCAGACCTTGCCGGCCTGGATAGTTTCAAAAACGCAAATGGTCTCTAAGCTATAAAACCGGGGCTACAGCAAACTCGTGGGATCGACCTCGATTCGCCAGTTAGGGAGCAAACGGTCACGCAGCAAACTGACCGGGTCCGGCCCACGCAGGATGATTTGCCAGCGATAATAACCGTTTACACGAGCATAGTAGCAGGGGACCGGTCCGATCATATCGGTAGCGCGGCGGTCTTCCACTGCCAGCCAGCTTCGGACCTGGCCGGCGAGGTGAACAGCCTCAGCTTCGGCAGTTGCTGCCTGGACATGGCGATACTCAAGACGCACCAGGTGATTGAATGGCGGGTAGGCAAGCTGGCGGCGAAGGGCCAGCTCTTGTTGATAGAACGAAAAGTAATCATGCCCGGCAGCCGCCTGGATGGCAAAATGGTCGGGTTGAAAGGTCTGGAATATGACCTGGCCGCCGAGCTGACTGCGTCCGGCGCGGCCTGCGACCTGGGTGAGGACCTGGAAGGTGCGTTCGGAGGCGCGGTAATCCGGCAGATTCAGGGCAATCTCTGCCAGGATAACCCCAACCAGGGTCACCAGGGGAAGGTCAAGACCTTTGGCAAGCATCTGAGTGCCAATTAAAACATCCGCTCTGTGGGCGACAAAATGTGACAAAATCAGATCGTGAGCGCCCTTCTGGCGAGTGGTTTCGGCATCCCACCGCAGCGTGCGCGCCCGAGGGAAAAGTTCCCGCACCACGCTTTCAACCTGTTCTGTGCCGGTGCCAAGTTGGCGGATCTGGCTGCTGCCGCAGTTTGGGCATTTTTTGGGCATCTGGCGCCGGTATCCACAAGTATGGCAGATCAAATTACTTTGAATTTTATGAAAGGTGAGCGGCCGGTCGCAGTGCGGGCAGCGTACCGGCAAACCGCATTCCCGGCAAAATACATACGAAGCAGTGCCGCGGCGGTTGAGGAATAAGATGGCCTGCTGGTCCGAATCCATAACAGCAGTTAATGCGGCTTGCAGTGAACGGCTCAAAATCGAGCGGTTTCCCTGGCGCAGTTCCTGGCGCATGTCGACAATCGAAACCGGCGGCAAATCCAGGCTGGCTACCTTGGAATGCATATTGTCAACGCTAACCCCCGGCGCCGCGTGATAACCAGCTTTCAAAGATGCAGACAGCCTGACAGGCAGCGCTAATTTTTGCCATTTTCCAGATTGAGCCCGGTACATCTGGGTCAAATCAGGGGTGGCTGATCCAAGTAAAGTAACACCACCGCAAATACGTGCATAAGCAACGGCTGCAGAAACCGCCTGATAATTTGGAACCTCGTCCTGGTAATAAGATTGATCGTGGCATTCATCAGCCACAATTAATCCCAGGTTGGCTAAGGGAGAAAAGAGGGCGCTGCGCGGGCCAACGATCACCGGTAGCTGGCCATCGCGAGCGCGCCGCCAGGTATCGTACCTTTCACCGGTTGACAATTTCGAATGGATGATGCCTACCTGGCCAGGAAATCGTCCCAGGAAGCGGCGAATAGTTTGGGGGGTCAGGGATATCTCTGGGACCATGACAATTGCCTGGCGGCCCATCTTGAGCGTTTCGGCAACAGCCTGCAAGTAGATCTCGGTCTTTCCTGAACCGGTCACGCCGTGTAAAAGGAAAGGCAGCACGCATTCACCCTGCCCAGCAAGCTGCAACCCCGCCAGGATTTGTTGATAAACCCGGTCCTGGTCCTGTGTAAGCTCCAGGGGAACACTAAGAGGCGCCTCTACCTTATCAAGCGGGTCGCGCCAGACCTCCTGTTCACCCATAGCCACCAACCCCTGGTCTGCCAGTTTTTTGAGATCGGCTGAATTGCTGCCGGTTTGAGCGAAGACCCACGAGGTCTCTACCGGCCAGGGCTCTTTCAGCAGGAATTGGAGGATTGCCTGTCTTCGCGCTGCAGCAGTGGATCCGGGTCTCCCCAGTTCACCGGCGCGGTCTGCCACTTGCTCTGCGGAAACGGCAATTTGAACGGTACGAGCGGTCTTAGGACGGATTGCCGGTTGGGAGATGACGTTTGTGACGGTCACAAATCCCTGAGATTGCAGCGTCAATAAGGCTTCTCGCCAATTGCGGCGAGGGAAGGCAGCTTCAAGCTGGCGCCCGCGCAAATCACCGCGCTCCTTCATAAGCGCCAGGATCTTATTTCCAAGCTCAACCTGCCGTCCAGAACGTTGGGAGCGGTTGGATAGAAGATTTTCTCCTCGTCCAGAAAACCGGATATCCGCACCGGATGGATCAAAGGATTCCGGGCGGAGTTGAACCAACAAATCGGAATGCTGGCTCAATCCTGGAGGAACCATGGCATTCAGGCAGGCTCCCAGAGGTGCCAGGGTGTGTTCTGAAATCCAATTACCCAAATCAATCTGCTTTTGGGTCAGCACCGGGCGAGGATCGACCAGCCCGAGGACGGGTTTGGTCGCCGCCACCTGGGGGGAATTGACGGCTCCCAGGATAATGCCCTGGATCGTCTGCCTGCCAAATGGAACGAGTACCAGGCAGCCGGGCATGGCCAGTTCTTCCATTTGTGGCGAAAGGTGGTAATGGAAGGTGTTAGCGACACCGGGCACATTTACGGCAACCTCAACGTAGCGCGTCATACTATCTTATTATGTAGGACAAGGTGAAACTTGTCCAGGGACTGGAAAAGATAAAGGCAGGCGATATCATGTCCTCCAATAAAATTACAGGAGCATTTTGTTTAGAAGGCTGATGATGTGTCTGGCTGCCGAAGCGGAAACTGGTTAAGAGCAATCCAAAAAAGTTATGGTATGGTAATGGTTTTCTGGGTGTAAGGAATCAGCACCAGGATATCGGCGCTGAAATAGGGAATCTTTTCTGTGACAGGCTGCCTGTTGACGAATAAATCGAGGAGCTGGTTTGCTTCCTGGCTGGGGCCTGTAATGCGGGTGTATTGGTCAAGGGTCAAAAAAGGCATGCAGCGCGCAGCCACAAACGGAACCGTGTCGATCTCGTGCTTGAGCTCATACCCGTATGTATCTGGATCGAACAGAATTTGTGAATTGGCCAAAACAATCAACCTGTCGGGTAAGGTCGGCAGCAGTTTTTCGAGATCGAGCAAGAGCACGTCCGGGTATCGCCGAGAGCGGTTGGTGTAGGTCTTGTTTGCGTCGCGGTGGAAAGAATATGGGTCGAAGATATCCCATAATGGCAATATACGGGTCCGGACATAAGAGCTGCCGCTGGCAGGGATGAGCGAAAGTGGAACGTCCTGGCCGGTCGTGGCGCTCAAGATCAGTTTTACCGGCTGCAAGTGACCATCAAACTCGTGCTGGACGTTGAAATAGTAAACCGTGAGCACCTGGGCGTCATATGAGACTGTCTCGCGATGAATGGCCCGATCCATTAGCTGGAAAGCCATGAAGCCGGAGAGCAATTTAGCAGCCCCTTTTTCATTGGTTACGTAGTAGGATGGGCGAGCGTAACTCCAATCAACAATGCGACCATTGGCATCGTGAAAGTTAAATAATACTGCCGGTGCCAGCGTAGGGGGTGTTTCACTCGGGGTAGGCGTATTGGTGGCGGTGGGTGTCACCGTTGGAGTGGGGGTCAGGGTTGGAGTCCGAGTAATCGTTGGTAAGGAGACCAGTGTAGCTGTAGCGGTATCGACCAGGGTTGGGCTGGGCGATGGGGAAGCCGAAGGCAGCGGAGCACAGGCTCCCAGCACCATTAGCATCAAGATCAGAATTAAAGCCGGCTTCATCGGTGTCCATAGTATAACCCGGCTTTGGGCAGACAGGTTACAATTTCTGTGCGCCATTTATTACAGGAAAAATGGTTTTACCTGCAATAAGTCGCTTACAATTTACCTTATCGCCGAATTCGATTCTGAATTAATGAGGTTCATCAAAGGAAGATCCTATGCTACACATGGTTTGTCGGCCCGATAACGATCTATTTCAAGTATTGACCAGGAATGATTACTCTATACAACGTTATGAAAATATTGCGAATGCGCTCGAAGCTGCTGAACCAGGGTCAGGCATGTTATCGCTGGCAGACAGCTATCCTATACCCGGTCCAGAAATTCAGCTTTCTATGCTCGAACGTGCCCGCGAGGGAAATATCCGCCTGTTCGTGGAATATCCGGCAGCTATTCCTGGATTTAAAATGGGAGAAGCCAGGCAGGCCGAATTTGAACGTCTGGTCGTAGCCAGTGGATTTTTTGAAGGTTCTTTGGGGACGAAAGCCTCGGATTTGATCCCTTTAGTTAAAGGAACGATCCTGGCGATGCACTCCTGCTGGTTCCTTCCCAGCTCAGCCATCCAGGCGGATTTGGTGCTGGCACGGGTGGCAGGCTACCGCAAGATCGCTTACGGTATGCCGCGAGAAGTATTCCCTGTCTTGTTTAAGGTTCCAGATTTCGATTGCTTCGTGGCAACCAGCAAGTTGAGCCAATTTGTAACCGGACGTTATGCCCCGCAGCAGGATTGGGCAAACCTGTGGCAGCATTTGTTATATTGGCTGGAAAAAGGAACCGAACGGCAAAAATTGATTTGGCAACCTGACGTCAGGGTTGAAGCCAGTCGAGAAGGCCAGCTTCCCCAAAACCATGAAATGCAAGCCTTCCAGCGTTCGATCCACTGGTTTAAAACCCATACCCTATATACGAACGAAGGGCGGACGGGGGTCATTGAAGGGTTTGGCTCAGCTATAAATTACCGGGGCTTTCAGGCAGCTTCGACCGTCATCCGGGGAGATTGCACCCCCGAGACAGCCATGGTCATTGCCTGGGACTGGACGATCCATCACAATCCGGAAAGTCGAAAAATTGCCGGCCAAATTATGGACACTACCTGGACGACTTCCGATCTTCACGATGGATCAAAAACTTCACCGTTCGGCCATATGCTTAAATTCAACAGCCACAGCCCAATTTTCTTTGCGGATGACAATGCCCGGGCGATTTTATCCTCGCTGCTGGCTCGCCGCTTATTGGATGAAGGCCGGTGGGATGAAGCCATCCTACGCTGTGTGCTGGCCAACTTCAAACTCACGGGCGAATCGGGGTTCGGACCATCATGGATCGAACCCCAGGATTTTCCTCCATCTGGATGGAAATATTTCCACAAGCAGGATTTCATCGTTCCCTGGCCTCATTTCCAGGCTTATCCCTTAGCAGCTTATCTATGGGCCTATGCATTGAGTGGCTACACACCCTTTTACCAAAAAGCCAGCCGGGCAATAAGAAAATTAATGGATGTCTACCCGCATTGGCGTTGGACAAATGGCTTTACCCAGGAACTGGCGCGAATGCTGCTGCCCTTATCATTTCTGATCCGCATCGAAGATACCGGCGAGCACCGTACCTGGTTGGATCGCATAGCTACCGACCTGCTCGCGCAGATGCAGCCCTGCGGCGCCATCCGCGAAAAAATCGGGGACGTATATGAAGATGGTGAGATGCGGCCCCCACGATCAAATGAAGCCTATGGAACTGGCGAGGCATCTCTTCTACACCAGAATGGCGACCCAGTCTGTGACCTCCTTTACACAATGAACTATGCTGCCCTTGGCCTGCACGAAGCCGCCGCGGCAACAGGAAATCATGCTTACACCGATGCAGAAGACAAACTGGTCGATTTTTTATGCCGTGTACAGGCCAGGTCAGAAAAGCATCCAAACCTGGATGGAGCATGGATACGCAGTTTCGATGATACGTTATGGGAGTATTGGGGAAGCTCGTCTGATACGGGTTGGGGAGCGTGGTGCGTAGAAACCGGGTGGACGAATACCTGGATCGCATCCGTCCTGGCCATGCGCCAGATGGGCGCCTCGTTGTTCAATTTGGGAACTAGCCAGAAGGCAAAATCGCAATTTCCGGCGATTTTGGCAGAAATGATTCCAGAATAAGGAAAAGTACGTCCAGGCGATGCACTCCACAAATCGGACGCCAATCTTAAAGCAAATGCTGACCTCGCCGGTCGGCAAGGATAACTTCGAGCAACACCACAACCACCAGAGAGGCTACCAGGGTCACCACCAGAGCGGCCCCAATCTGGAGCTCAAGCTGGCCGATGCGGTTTTCAACCTCTTTGAGAGAGCGGCCGGCAAGGACAAAGCCCGGATCAGAACCATCGATTGGAACAATCACTGCCGCAATGCGAACTTCAGGTTGGGGCTGCCAGGTAATGCGATCTTCACCATTAGCTTTTACATAATCGAGGACGCCTGGCGGCAAGGCAGGACTCTGCCCATTCAACGTCGCTGAAGAAGCCACAACAGTGCCAGTCGCATCGTATACGATCAGGAAAGGCCCCAGGCTGGCAGCAATGTCGATATCGGCTGCCGGGACCAGGGACATGGGAGCCGTACCTGCAGTAATTGCGGCGGCGGTATCCTCAGCCATCTGGATTTGAGGGTCATTAGCGCCCAGACGGAGCGCTTGCTGGGTGGTCAGGTACACCAGGCCGCAGACGGCGCAGATGACGAGGGCCAGGGGCAGCCACTGGCGGAGGATGTGTTTGATCATTTCTGCCGGGCTTTATGTGATTGCTGAATGATATCTGCAATTTGATCGAGGTGATCGTCATCATGCATCAGGCCCAAAACGAAACGTCCAATGGCGTTCGTCGGCGCCATTCCGCCCCACAGCTCTGCCAATGTGTTGAGAAAAGGTTTTTCTGGCCACACATCCAGGGTAGCCAGGCGCATCCGCCGGCTTTCTTCCAGCCGTGACCGGCAAAATGCGATAGTGGTCGCCTGCTGCCACGGGATCTCTGAGCGAGAACGTCCATGATTCTCAACACCGCGTGCCAGCTCAGCCCCCAGGAAAGCAGCTTCTTCAGCTGAAGCGGTCGTATGGACGATCACATGGCCCAGGTTCCAGGCCAGTTTGACATCCTCAGGATTGGCAGCAAAATGGTCATTAGCCTTGGGGTCTACCGGCTGAAAGACGACATCAGCATCATCACAGCCAGCAATCAATTCCTTGATTTTGTCGACCATTTCATTTGTAAGCTGACACAAATCAGCTACCCCCAGATTGGCAACCATTTCGTTCAACGGTGTCTTTTTCGATCGTAAAGGTTTAAAATCCAGCATTGGTTAAGTCCTTGTTTTCAAGATAACTGCGGCGCCATAACCGACGACGGATGAAAAATCGCCGGTCACGTCTCCAGAAGTGGCATAATGGAGCACCCTTGCCATATCAGCACCTGACTCCTTGCAGGCCCACATCACGGCGGCCATGGGAGCCAATCCACAGGCATAACCACGGCGCTCCTCTTCAACCACAAAGAGACCTTCTGGGGAGAAATTTGTGATTTGATCGAGAATGGCAGTGTCTAAACGACGGGCTTCGTCCTGCGAGTAGAAATGAGATAGATCGCTGCTGGCAATGATGAGGGCGGACCGCCCTTCCAAAGTTTTTGCTAAGGATCTCCCCACCGCCCTGGCTACTTCAGGGGATTGGTCGGCGATCATGATCGGGAGTAATTTGAAAGGACCAGAAAGGGTTCGCTGCAAAAAAGGCAGTTCTATCTCAAGCGAATGCTCGTTATCAAACGAAACCGGAGAGAGGCCAATCCCCATTTCTGACCTCAAAGCCTGGTCGACAGCCTGGACGGCAGTGCGGTCGATTGCGATGGTGCCCAGGGGTGTGGCATATGCCTGGTGGGCGGAGGTTACCAGAGAGTGCGGGTGAAACTGGTGAAGGGGTGAAAGGATCGCGACCAGGTCGGGTTTCATCCCTGTTACCGTTTTGAATGCGTAAGCTGCCACCGGCCCGGAGTAAATGTGTCCGGCGTGAGGAGCGATTAACCCGATTACCTGCCCATCGAGAACAGGTAATCGGGCGTCTTCAAGATAACCGTCGATTGCTTTACCCAATTTGAGCGGGTCAGCGCTGTACCAGCGGCCAGCAATTGGAGAAGGGCGGATATCTTGAATGGCGTTCATTTCTAGTGGAATAACGGGATAGGATCGACCCGGCCGTAAGTCGCGCTGCGTAGCTCGAAATGCAGGTGTGGCCCGGTCGAGTTGCCGGTGCTGCCCATCAAGGCAATCGTATCGCCTTGAGAGACACTTTGACCGCAGCTGACGTCGATCTCGCTCAGGTGGCCGTAGAGGGACTGCCAACCGGTGCCATGGTCGATGACAATCATATTGCCATAGCCGAAATTGTTCCAACCGGCATAGACAACCACGCCGCCATCGGTGGCATAGATCGGAGAGCCTAAATGTCCGGCTTCGTCGATGCCAAAGTGATTGATACTTGGATCAAAATGATATCCCGAAAGGGAATGCTGTGTGCTCGGCCAGATAAACGTTCCCGTTCCGATCGCTCCAGTGTAAACCGAACCGCACGAGCCAGGCCCGAGGACGTAAGCCACGGCCGGGTTATCGCGGGGGATGAGCGGGGCTTTCCAATCGCTGAACTCTCCAATACCACCGGGGATGAACAGCATGGTGCCAGGCTCGATGTTGGGATGAGCCAGGTCGCCCACGGCGTCGGCTGTAAGGTTATTTCCAGGCCAATCGATAATATCCTGGGGAGTGACAGAGAAGAATTTTGCAACTGCAGTCAATCCTTCTCCGGCGATCCATTTGTGGTAGGCCCCATCTTCGGGCATGATGTTCAATTGCTGACCGGGAGCGATAAAATCCGGATCTTGGGCAAGAGAGTCGGTGTTTCCCCAGAGAATCGTCTCGGGTTTGAGTCCAAATTTCTCGGCAATCCCGTAAATTGTGTCGCCTTTTTGGACGGTATAAGTAGTAATGTCAAAGCGCGGCCGGGAAGGCAGTGTGGTATGAAGCAGCGCCAACTGGGAAATACCGGCATAACTCGCCATGCTGGTGGGGATCGAAAACGGCGGCAACTGGATGGCGATGGGTTGAGTGGCGGTCGGCAGGGCTGCAGCCTGGGCAGAATTTCCAGAATTGTTCGATGTTGTGGCATTATCGGTGCGGGCTTTTAGATAGAAATTGCCCATGATCCAGATAACTACAAGAAATAACGAAATGGTCAGAACACCGGTAATAACGCGTAAGGTTGATTCACCCAGGCCTCTGCGGACAAGGCCTTCCCAAATGTGCGTAACCCCCGTAAACGCTTCTTGCGAAGGAGTGGTCTCTTGAGATTCATAGGCCTGCTCCTTGGCATCAGGTATGCCAGGGATGTCTTTTTGCATGATGGAATTATTCTCCTCGATTGCATCATATCACGACTCAAAAGTGAGTGTCAAGCCAGGGCTTACAGAATGTAGGGTAAACGTAGGGGAATCGTCATAATTGTAGGACAAAACCTAACCATCCAATGGGCTTATCTTGTCCGGTCCCCAGGCCAGCCAATTATTTACACCTACAAACACATGGCGCAGCCATCGGCACGCGGGTCGCTCCCCCCCCAGAGAACGCCTGAAGCCGGATCGCGATAAATGACCTGGCCTCTACCGAAAATGGCACGTTCCATTCCACTGACAAGGCGAACCTGATGGCCCATCGATCCCAGCCCGGAGGTAGCCTCCACAGGGAATCCGGCTTCTATGGAAACCACGGCGTCCCGGCTTTCGGGCTCGATGCAGAACCGGGGCCGGTCAAGGACCTCTTGCGGGTTCAGGCCATCGTCAACCAGGCCGATCACCACCTGCAGGTGGCCCTGGGGCTGCATGAAGCCGCCCATCACGCCAAAACTGGCATAAAGACTGTCATCAACCGCGCGGGTGGCCATGGCAGGAATGATGGTGTGGTAGGGACGTTTGCGCGGCGCTACGACGTTGGGATGGCCAGGTTCCAGGCTGAAGTTATGCCCACGGTTCTGGAGGGTGAACCCCCAACCTGATGGAACTATTCCGGTTCCAAAGCCCATGTAATTGCTATTAATGAAGGAACAGGCGTTCCCTTTCCCATCAACGACCGTCAGGTAAATGGTATCACTTGAAGCCACCGGTACGCCATGCCGAGTGTCAGCACTGGCGCGGCGCAGGTCAATCAAGCGACTGCGTTCGACAGCGTAGGATTTCGAAAGGAGATCTTCGAGCGGAGCAGAAGAAAAAGCCGGATCGGCCACGTACCAACGTGTATCAGCGAAGGCCAGGCGCATCGCTTCAATCTCGAGGTGCAGACGTGACGCTGAAAAAGGCTCAAGCGAAGCCAGGTCAAAACTTTCGAGGATATTCAATGCCAGGAGCGTAGCTAAACCCTGCCCATTGGGAGGGCATTCCCAGATGCGGATGCCGCGGTAAGTGGTCGAAATAGGCTGTTCCCAGGTACTGGTGTGTTCTGCCAGGTCGGAAAGCGCCAGGCAACCGCCAGCTTTATTAACCACCTGGGTGATCGCCTCGGCGACCGGTCCCTGGTAAAAAGTAGTCTTCCCGCCTTCAGCAATCAATTCCAAAGTACGCGCCATCCCCGGATTTTGAAAAATTTCACCGGGATGAGGACCGCGCCCGTCGATCAGCATCTCCTGGCCGCCCAAAGCACGCCCAAGCTGACCTCCGGCTGCCCGCTGCCAAAAATAAGCGGTTACAGGCGCAACCGGGAATCCTTCCGTCGCCAAACGAACAGCCGGGGAGAGGATTGCAGCTAAAGGCAGCGAGCCATGGCGAGCGACCAGGTCGCACCACCCAGCGCAGGCGCCAGGCACGGTGATGGTGTACGGATGAAACGGGGGAAGGGCATCGCCCAGGCCTTCGGCGCGGATGCGTTCCAAAGTAAGCGCGGCTGGAGCACGCCCAGAGCCATTTAAAGCGGTTACCTGGCTTGTGGCGGCATCGTAATAGAGGGCAAAACAGTCGCCGCCCAGGCCGGTAGAGGTCGGCTCGGTAACGGCAATAGCAGCTGCCGCGGCGATAGCAGCATCGGCTGCATTACCGCCCTGCGCCAGTATCTGCAGGCCAGCGGCGACAGCCAGAGGTTGGGATGAGGCTACCATGCCAGATCGCCCGAGGACTGAGGCTCGCCGGGAGTTAAATTCAAGCGTATTGGTCATAAGTCAATTGTCAGAAATCAGTTTTCAGCAGTCAGCCGCCAAAGCGGTTCTTATGCCACTTCAATTTCGTTGCCTTCAACGACCTCGCCTATATCCCAGGCCGTTTGATCTGATGCTGCGGCACGTTCAAGGAAACCCGCAATTTTTTCAGACGGTACGGCCAGCAAAAGGCCACCGCTGGTCTGCGGATCAAAAAGGAGCATCTGAGCAGCATCGTCCAGGCGAGACGCAAAGTGCACATGGCTTTCAAAATATAAGCGATTATCGAAGGCGCCGCCCGGGAAAGTCCAATCGTCAGCGTAATGGCGAGCGTGGGTCAGAAAAGGCACCCGGTTAAAATCGATCCGCAGTCCCACACCCGAAGCATTGGCCATTTCCCAACCATGACCGAGCAAGCTGTAACCGGTAACGTCTGTCCCAGCAGACAGGCTAAATTCCAGAGCCAGCTCACCGGCCCGGCGGTTCAGAGAAGTCATCCAACTCACCGCTTCAGCGACATCTTCCGGATCAGCTTTATCCTGCTTGAGGGCGGTGGTGGTCACGCCGAAACCGAGAGGTTTGGTCAAAACCAGGCGATCGCCAACCTGAGCGCCACCCTTGGTGAGCATCTTTCCGGGATCGACGAACCCTATAACGACCAGACCGAATTTTGGTTCTTTATCTTGAATGGTGTGCCCACCGGCAATCACAACACCAGCCTCACGAGCTTTTTCAGCCCCACCCTGGATGATCCTTGAGAGCAGCTCCGGGGGAAGGTCTGGCGGCAGCGCAGCAATATTAAGGGCAAGGAAAGGCTTCCCACCCATGGCATACACATCTGAAAGGCTGTTAGCAGCTGCAATTGCACCGTAGTCATAGGGATCATCCACAACGGGGGTGAAGAAATCCGTGGTCATCACCAGGGCACGGTGATCGTCCAGCCGCCAAACAGCGGCATCGTCGGGGTACTGCAGCCCAACCAGCAGGTCGGGGTAGTCCGCTTGATCGAAAATTTGTTCAACCGGGCGCAAGACCTGCGCCAGCGCTTCTGCGCTTAGCTTAGACGCTCAACCAGCGCAGCTTGACAGGCTGGTAAGGCGGATCTGACGTCCGGATGGCGAATTGGGGAGATCGGTCATGGATGGAATTGTACTACAGGGCGGAGGGAGTAGAGAAACCAGAATTCGGGGTCATATCTGGAAATGGTAATCATGTTGAACCTGCCGGATCTTGTCCAGCCTCGATCATTGTTCCTTGGCTCATCTCAGACCGCTTCCATGTTTTTCTATTTCGTGCTAAGATCAGGCTATCCAGCAGGATAAGACCACCCGCAACACCAGCCCCAACGTCGATCCCTTTCGACAATAAGTCGTCCGGGCGAAAAAGGCAGGCAAAGACTGGGCTTCAACAAACCTTCGGATACAGGGGCCTTCATAAAAATCCTGGGCGGTCACCCGGAAACCATGCCCGATAAATATGCTTTCTTCTCACCGGTCAGCCACGTCCATCCGGGTTGCCCGGCGATGCTTCTCATTCAGGGTGAAAGCGATTAAATCGTTTCGTTGAAAGCAACCAAAGCCCTCGAACAAAAGCTGAAAGAAGCCGGCGTGCCTGTGGTATGCGCCTATTACCCCCAGGTTGACCACGCGTTTGACTTGATCTTCCCGCAGGTCTCTGCTTCGAGTCAGGCTGCCCTTTATGAAATCGACCATTTTCTGGCAGCCTGCCTGGTCTCGGAACAACGCCGCCAAAAACAATCTTCTTCACCGCAAACAGATCATTTGAGAAACGATGATGGTGGAAGGTCATCAATCTCAGAATTAGCTGTTCCAGTACAGCCTGAATGAAACAACTTACAGGCCGGTTGACTTCAGATTTGGCTCGAAGGGAAAGACCTTGTAGGTCATATCCGCTGTCCCATCCAACTCGGGCCAGGCCAATACGGTCTGGCACAGCGTAGGGATGACAGTCCGGCAGCGCTCCCAGCGGTTCTCTTCAACGGCGGTAATACTGCAGATGGATTTATCGCCGGTCTACCATTACCTTCTAATTGGCGTCCGGGGGATGACCTGCTGATCAAAGGTCCCCTGGGAAAAGGGTTCCAACTACCGCCAGGCGTGCGCCGGTTAAGCTTGCTGGCCTTATCCTCCACCTTGCGCTGCCTGGTACCGCTGGCTGAAGCTGTGCTAAAAAGCGGGGCAGCCGTCACCCTGGCGTATGATCGACAAACAACACACCAGATGCCAGCGGATCTGCCATCTGCAATTGAGATCGTCCCATGGGACGCTCAGGCTGAATTGCTGACCTGGAGCGACTATATCGCCATCGATCTGGCGCTCGACGATCTTGCCATACTCAGGCATCGCCTGGGAATCAAGCCCGGCGACCGGCTGTTTTGCCCGGCGCAAGTGTTGGTCCATACTGCCATGCCTTGTGGTGGAGCAGCCGACTGCGGTGTGTGCGGAGTGAGGATGAAGCGCGGTTGGAAGCTGGCTTGTAAAGATGGCCCGGTATTTACCCTTGAAGAGCTGGATTGGTAGTTAATGGATATGCAGGAGCTGTTTCTCCAATCGCCATACCTGAACGCAGCCGGCAGCCTGGGTTTTACACCTGATTTACACGGCAACCGAAGCCAGTCATCGGGACTAAACCGGCTAGGGGCTTTCATCACCAACCCAATCAGCCTGGCGCCCCGCCAGCCGGCCGCGAGCCGGACCTGCTTGCCTTATGAAGGCGGTTTCCTGCTACACAGCGGACTGGTCAACCCTGGATTAAGAGCAGCGCTCAGGCAATTCACAGAACGTTGGAGCAGCTCACCGCTTGCGGTGATTCCACACTTGATTGCCAACTCAGCGGATGAAATGGAACGGCTGGTCAGGCCATTTGAAGGGATGGAGAATATCGCCGGGGTTGAGATCGGCCTGCCGGAAGGGATCGATCATCGCCTTGCTGTCGAGCTGGCTGGGAAAGCTGCGGGAGAGCTCAGTGTGATCGCCTGCCTGCCATTCGCAGATGCTATTCTGTTAGGCAAACAATTGAAAAACACCCCAGTTGCAGCTGTCAGCCTGGGACCACCCAGAGGCCTCTTACTGGGCAATGATGGCAAGCTGGTCGAAGGCCGATTATACGGCCCGGGGATACTGCCAACGGCATTGAAGGTCGTAGAGGCCCTCGCCGGACAGGGATGGAAAGTGTTCGGTGCAGGAGGGATTTACAACAAGCAAGACGCGGCTGCCATGATGGCAGCCGGGGCCAGCGGAGTACAGTTGGATGCTGTTTTGTGGGGTGTTGAGGGAATCAATATTCTAGCAGAATGGTAACCGGTCCATCATTGGCGAGTTCGACCAGCATATGCGCACCGAACTCGCCTGTCTGGGCTGGCACGCCTTGCTGCGACAGCAGCTGCGCGAACCGGTCTACTAAAGGGCGGGCCAGGTCGGGCGGGGCGGCATCGGTAAAGGAAGGACGGCGCCCTTTGCGGGTATCGGCATAAAGGGTAAATTGTGAGACGATCAGCGCTTCTCCACCGATATCGATCACTGAGCGGTTGATCTTTCCTTCATCGTCTTCGAAAATTCGCAAGGGGGCAATTTTTTCAACCATAGCCCGGGCAGTCAGTTCGGTGTCATCAGGGCCGATTCCCAGCAAGATGACCAGGCCGGATCCGATCTTTGCCACTACCCGGCCTTCAACGGTCACTTTCCCATAGGTTACCCTCTGGAGAACGGCTCGCATAATTTTTCAGGGCAGCCCGACAGCCGCGCGGACGTCTGACATGGTTGCTTCGGCAATCACACGAGCGCGTTTAGCTCCATCGGCCAAAACATCCCATACCATTTGAGGATCTTTATCTATCTCCGCGCGGCGGGCGCGGAAGGGCTCCAGGTAGGTATTCATATTCTGGGCCAGGAGCTTCTTGCAGTCAACACACCCGATACCGGCCCGGCGGCACTCGACGTTAACCATTTCGATTTCTTCAGGTTTGGAAAAGACTTTGTGCATTGAGAAGACATTGCACACATCTGGGTCGCCGGGGTCAGTGCGGCGGACTCGCTGCGGGTCAGTCACCATGCTCATCACCCGTTTGCGCGTCTCTTCAGGCGTGTATGCCAGCTCGATGTGGTTGTCGAGGCTCTTGCTCATCTTTTGCTGGCCATCGATGCCAAGCACCTTGGGAAACTCGGTGACCTTCATCTGGGGTTCGATTAAAACGTTGGTGTTGAAGTGGAAATTGAATGAGCGTACGGTCTCACGCGCAAATTCGAGGTGGGGCGCCTGGTCGATGCCGACCGGGACGAGCCCGGCTTTATAGAGGGCAATATCGGCGGCCATCAATACCGGATATCCGACCAGACCGTAATTGACATTGTGGGGATGCAGGCGGACCTTTTCTTTAAAGGTAGGCAGATCGGTCAGTTTACCCAGGGGGGTCACCATGGAAAGGATGGTGTGCAGTTCGGTCACCTGGGGGACATGCGACTGGACAAACACGATACTTTCTTCGGGGCGAATGCCTGCCGCGAGCCAGTCCAGGGCCATTTCGTAAGTATTGCCGTGCAGGTCTTCCGTTGTATCAAGGGTGGTCAAAGCATGTAGATCGACAATGCTGTACACGCATTCGTATTCATCCTGCAAAGCCACATAGTTCTTAATTGCCCCCAGGTAATTACCCAGGTGCTGGCGGCCGGTTGGGCGGGCGCCGGAAAAAACACGTCCATTTTTTGACATTGTTCGCTTGCTACCTTCTCCGGAATATCCTCAGTACAGACCTTAAAGGTCTTGAAAACCTTTAAGGTCTATATCCAAAGTTTTCAAAATATTATACCTTTGAATTATAATGTACCTATGCAGTTTATCGAACTACCCGAGCCAAACTGGATCGACCAGCCAAAGCAACTGGCCGCGATGGTTGAAGAACTGGCTCACCAATCAATACTGGCTGTAGATACTGAATCAAACAGCCTTCATGCATACCAGGAACAGGTCTGCCTGATCCAATTCTCTACCCGAGAGATCGATTATCTGGTAGATCCTTTGGCATTGGATGATCTTTCAGCGTTGGGACAGCTGTTTGCCGATCCTGACATCGAAAAAGTGTTCCATGCGGCTGAGTACGACCTGATTTGTTTGAACCGTGATTTTGGTTTCAGCTTTTCCAACCTGTTCGACACGATGGTCGCCGGGCGCATCCTGGGTCGCAAAGCGGTAGGTCTGGGTTCTATGCTCGAAGCACAGTTTGGCGTCGTCCTGGATAAGCATTACCAGCGCGCAAATTGGGGGAAACGCCCATTGACCGACGCGATGAAAGCTTATGCCCGCCTAGACTCTCACTACCTGGTCGAGCTGCGCAACGAATTGAAAGACGAGCTGGAAGCTCACCGGCGGCTGTCACTGGCGCAAGAAGATTTCGCCAGATTATGCTCGTCCAACGGACATCACGACCGTCCCAGCAACGGCACCTCACCAGCTTTCTGGCGGATCAGCGGATTGCAGGAGCTCAAGCCGCACCAGCTCAGCGTGATGCGCGAACTGTATAACTATCGTGATGAGCAGGCCCGTCTGACCGACCGGCCGCACTTCAAGGTGATGAGCAACCAGGTGCTGCTGGAGATCGCCCAGACCTGTCCTCACTTCATCCAGGAACTGCACCTTTTACCAAGCATCAGCGACCTGCAGATCAGGCGTTATGGAAAATCGTTGATTGAGGCAGTCCGACGGGGGATGGGTGCCAAACCGGTCAAACGACCCACCCCTCCTCAACCAATGGAGGATCAGGTTGCCAACCGGCTCGAAGTGCTGCGCACATGGCGTAAGCGAACTGGGTTGTCAAACGGAGTGGACTCGGATGTGGTGATGCCCAGGGATGTCCTGTTTACGATCGCCGAGGCGAATCCCTGCAACCTGAAGGATCTGGCCCAGGTCATGGAAGATGTTCCATGGCGGTTCGAACATTATGGGCAGGAAATCTTAAGAACCCTGGGGCATTAAGGAGCGACTATGAAGATTCAGTTTTGCGGAGCGGCACAGACAGTGACCGGCTCTCAATACCTGATTAAGGTTAATGGGCAAAATCTGCTGTTAGAGTGCGGTATGTACCAGGGACACCGGAAGGATACCTACGACCGTAACCGTAATTTTTATTACGACCCGACCACATTGGATGCGGTGATCCTGTCGCACGCGCATATCGATCACAGCGGCAACCTGCCCCACCTGATCAAACACGGATATCAAGGCCCTATCTACTGCACCCCACCCACAGCCAGCCTGGCCGACATCATGATCCGCGATTCGGGGCACATCCAGGAGGCTGATGCTGCCTACCTTAATAAACACCGCGCTCGCAAAGGGCTGCCGCCGGTCGAACCACTTTATACACTCGAAGATGCTGAAGAAGTGAACCAATACTTTCGGCCCATCCATTACGATACTCCGTTTGAACCGGTTAACGGGGTGACGGCAACGTTAGTCGAAGCCGGACACATCCTTGGCTCGGCCGCCGTCGTACTCGACATCCAGGAAAATGGACGCAAGTTTCGTTTCTGGTTCTCCGGAGATATCGGCCGCTACAAAATGCCGATGTTAAAAAGACCCAGTACTTCCCGAAGGTGCAGACTACCTGATGATGGAATGTACTTACGGCGACCGGCCACACGACGACCCCGACCTGGCTTACCAGGAGTTCCGTGAAGTAGTTTTGCGGACGGCGAAAAGAGGCGGCAAATTGATCATACCGTCATTTGCCGTAGGCCGCACGCAAGAGCTGGTTTATTACCTGCACCACATGCAGGTAAACAGAGAGCTGCATTCGCTCCCGGTATACGTTGACAGCCCGCTGGCGGTGCATACGACCGAAATTTTCCAGAAGTATCCAGAATATTATGACGCCGAGACCCAAAAATTCATCGCCGACGGCACCCACCCCTTGCTGGCTTTCAAGAACCTGCATTATACCCATTCGGTCGAAGAATCTAAGGCCATCAACGACCGGCACGAGTTGATGGTGATCATCTCGGCCTCGGGGATGGCAGAAACCGGGCGGATCTTACACCACCTGGCAAATAATATCGAAGACCCACGTAACACGGTCGCAATCGTTGGCTGGCAGGCCCCAGATACATTAGGTCGCAGGCTGGTCGAGAAGCAGAAAAAAGTGAGGATATTCGGCGAGAGCTTCCATCTAAAAGCGGAAGTCGTCAGCATCACCGGCCTGTCGGCCCATGCCGGGCAGACAATGCTGGAAAAGTATGCCGGAACAGCCAAGGGCAGCGTCCGCCAGATTATCCTGGTACACGGCGAGGAAAGGGCGGAGAAGGCTTTTGTGGAGAAGCTGAAGCAGGATGGCTCAGCCCCGGTATTCTACCCGAATTGGGGTGAAGAGCTGGAGATATAGCAGATTGGTTACCTCCAGCACGAGTTATGTGTTTGGGTTGTGATAAATAGCTTAGAGGGCCACCGACGAGCCGCCTGCATACACGGGCCATTTTGCTTGTCTCCGAGATTTAGAGCCTATGCGCAGTACAATGGCGCACCAATCAGTGTGAAATGGGCTGGCGTAAGATCGTTTTCCACTTTTCGGGAGCCGCTTTGCGCACATCGCTGAGGTAGATTTCATGGTGTTTGCCATCAGGATGGTAACCCTGGCTGACTGCGAAGGCATGCATCCGGTCAACATTCGGTTTTTCCTCCTTAAAGGGTCCGATGTGCACAATCTGGACTGAAGTCCCCTCCAGGTACGTTTCCAGGCGTACCTCGGCAAGCATCGGCAGGTCTTTTTTCTTGCTGGTTTCCTGGCGAACCTGTTCGAAAAGTTGAGGGGTTACCCATTCGGGCTGCAGAATCAGCATTGTCCAGGACCACTCATCTTTGCGATCGAGACTGAACCTGGCCATATCCTCTACCCACCAAAGGCCTTCCAGGGGCATCACCCCATAATCGATTCCCAGGGAACGTTTAACAGCAAATTTTAGCCCGTAGGACAGCGCGAACAGCACATTGACCGCCGCCTGATATTCGGAGCTGTGGTTGGGGTCGCCGTGGCCATCCAGCATGGCAAAGGTGAAGGCCGGCACCTCGACGATAACCGGCTCACGCGCGGACGGCTGGTACAGCTCACGCCATTTTTTGCGCAATTCGATTTTCTCTCCCATTATTACTCCTCATTTTTGAGCCATAAACTTCTCGACCCAATAGAGCTCAGCTTGAAGGATGGAAAGGCTGTGGTCGAAAAGGGCAGCGACGTGGGGTGGAATGCCTGCCTGGCGATCTTGAGCCCACTTAGCCTTCGCCTGTTCCAGGTCATCAACCAGGCGAGAATGATACGCTTCGAGTGCAACCTGCACCTCGCCAGTTGATAGCGCGACGAGGTTTGCCAGAGCGAGGTCAAAATCACCAGTACGAGGGCGCGGCGCTGCCAGACGCTGGCGGACAGCCTCTCGATAAGCCTGAGCCCCGGCTGCAGTGAGCCGGTAGACCTTACGGGCCGGGTAATCGCCGGTAGATTGACCGGCCGCAGCCAGCCAGCCTTTCTGCTCGAGCCGGCCCAAGAGATAGTAGATCGACGAAAAAGCAATATCCGTCCATTGGCGCATACCACGTTGATCGATATCCTGCTCAATCTGGTAACCATATTTATCCTGCTCGGCAAGCAGGCCGAGGACAGCCAGTTCGTTATTAGTGATGTGAATTGCCATAATTCAGTCCTATAATATTATAGTACCATAATATTATTCACAGATTATGTCAAGGGTTAGAATGGTAAAAAATAATCGGGGGGAGAATCGACCAGGGGGATAGGGTTGAATGGTATAATCTTGTCGGTCAATCGGAGAGGTGCCGGAGCGGTCGATCGGGGCGGTCTCGAAAACCGTTGTGGTCCTTGCGGCCACCGTGGGTTCGAATCCCACCCTCTCCGCAAGCCCTATATGTGGAATTTAACGTCTTAAAAATGCATCTTCCCCAATATATGGGGACATGTTTAGGTGGCGTTTTGTGTCGTTGTGCCTCCCCACGGTGGTTTTGACCGATCTCTAATTAAGTAGCTTCGGAGTGCCTGTTCTGGCTACTAGACTCATCCGCTGATATTTTCACCATGGCTACCTCATTGATAACAAATGTAGCCAAGACAGGTCATTTTCGTACTTTGGGCATGTATTTTTGGATGGTTCGTTTGCATACTTTGATCCCCAGCTTGAGCAGCTTACCCCGAATCCGCTCTCCATAAGCGATCCTCGTTTGCCATCTTGCGGATGAGATCGATCGTTTCAGGTGGGATCTTTGGCTTGTTTTGTTTACGCTTTGATTTCATTCGCTAATAAAAGCGTAACAAATCCCGATGCCAGCGGAGCAATGTATCTGGTTGAACAATGGAAAGAGCTTGTTTCAATAACCCGGGAAACCACGCGAGCAGCACGAGGAGGAAACGGTCACTTTGGGTCAACTGGGGACGTTTCCCCTGTCGTTGGAGGACGATCAGTTGTTGGCGAAGCAGGGCATTCTCGATATTCAGATCGGGCCGGCTGCGAGTCAGGTTCTGAAAGGACGCCGAAAATCGAGTAAAGGGTGGTGGGTTTGGCCCAATGTTTTAGCCGCTGTTGAAACCGAAAACGAAAAAATCTCAAGGCTAAGATACTGTATATCATGCTGTTCCCAAGTTGGGAAAAGATAAACCAGCTTGATGCCCTATAAGTAAACCTGTTCTCCTCGTTGGACTATTAAAAATCTGGGCAGATCATTAAAATAGCCAGCACAACCAGATTGGGAATGGCTCCCCAGCCATTCTTAGTAAGTAAATCGGTTATTTTTTTCGGAAGGGTTTAAATTTGCTTAGTGAGTCATTTTAGTCTCGTATTTTGGTGTGGTTACCTTTCTAGGATACTTCTGACTCACCACTTTAGTTAAAAGTTCTAAAAATTTCCAGAAAATATGTTACACCTACAAATCAATGCGCACCTTGTTGACAAATTGCGGATTCCGGGGGAAATCGGCCAGTGATTCCGGACGATGTCGGCCACCGAATCCGACGGATGTCGGCCAGCGATTCCGGGCGATGGCGGCCACTTTTTAAATTACACCGGAATCAGTGGCCGACATCCATCAGAATCTTAAGGGGAATTAGCGGGGAAAGCGAAGCAGAACTGGTTAATCTTGAGAAAGTGTGGCATTCTTGCCTTCTAAATTCAGGAGGAGAAAATGCCACAAGAAAGGTTAACCGTGCGAAAAATCAGAGAAATACTGCGCCTCAGATGGGGCTGTCAATTGAGCGAGCGGGTCGTGGCTCGCAGCTGCCGGATCTCTCATAGTACCGTTGGGGATTATGTCAAACGGGCTGAAAATGCGGGGCTCCACTGGCCATTGCCTGAAGAGCTCAGCGACACGCAACTCTATGACCTACTCTTTCCCCGAACAGAGCAGGTTGTGCCAACGGCTACCCCTTTGCCCGATTGGGAGAAAGTTCATCGCGAACTCGCCAAGAAAGGGGTCACGCTGCGCTTGCTTTGGCTAGAATATCTGGAACAGTTTCCTCAAGGCTACAGCTACAGCCAGTTCTGCCAGTTATATCGCGATTGGGCTGGCAAATTACCCCCCACGATGCATATGGAGCACAAGGCCGGCGATAAGATGTTTGTCGACTATGCTGGCCAGACCGTTCCGGTCCTTGATCCTCAAACCGGGGAAATCCGGGAAGCGGAGGTCTTTGTGGCGGTATTGGGAGCCAGCAGTTATACCTATGCGGAAGCTCAGTGGCATCAAGATTTGCCGAACTGGATTGGTGGCCACGTGCGGGCCTTTTCTTTTTTCGAAGGGGTCCCGGCCGTTGTGGTTCCCGACAATTTAAAAGCTGGAATCCATCATCCCTGCTATTATGACCCTGAGGTTAATTTAACTTACCAGGCCATGGCCGAATACTTTGGGGTGGCAGTGATTCCGGCGCGCACCAAAAAGCCGCGTGACAAAGCTAAGGTCGAGGTGGGGGTGCAAAATGTGGAGCGCTGGATCCTGGCCAGGTTGCGTAACCAGAAGTTTTTCAGCCTGGGTGAGCTGAATCGGGCCATGCGTGAGTTTCTGAAAGAACTCAATAACCGCACCATGGAGCATCTCCACCAAAGCCGCCGGGAATTATTCGAAGCGGTGGATCGCCCCGCCTTGAAACCCCTCCCGGCCACCTCCTATGAATATGCCTATTGGAAAAAAGCCAACATCAACCTGGATTATCACGTGGAATACGACGAGCATTATTATTCCGTCCCCCATGATTTATACCCGGGAGAAGTGATGTTACGAGTCACTGAGAAAACGGTGCAGATTTTTTCGAACCGGAAACAGGTGGCTTTGCACCCACGTTCAACTGCCAAAGGGCGCTACACCACCCTTCCCGAACATATGCCTGCCAACCACCGCTTCTACAGTGAGTGGTCCCCAGAGCGTTTTATCCATTGGGCTGAGAAGATTGGCCCTCAGACCACTCAAATCGTCCAACTTGAACTAAATTCAAGGCAACATCCCGAACAAGCCTATCGCGCTTGCCTGGGCATCCTGGGATTTGCCAAGAAATTCACCCCAGGACGATTGGAATCGGCCTGTCATTATGCCCTGACCAACGAAATTCATAGCTACCGGGGGATCAAGAATATCCTGGTCAACCAACTCGATCAATTAGCTAGCTCCGAAGGCTCGCCGCAACCTTCGCTGCTGCCACCCCATCCCAACATCCGCGGCAAAGAATATTACAACTGAGGAGAAAAAACGATGTTATTGCAACCCCTGATGGACAAATTGACCTTACTGCACCTGCCTGCTTTTCGGCGTGGCATTGAAGAGCAACTCAATAGCTCGAAATATGCCGATTTATCTTTCGAGGAACGACTGGCGATGCTGGTGGACTTGGAGCTTCTCCAACGCGACAATGGTCGCTTACGCCGCCGTTTGAAAAAAGCTCATTTCCATTTGGAGGCTACCCTCGAGGACTTTGATTTTTCGCCTCCTCGGGGCGTGGATCAACACCTGGTTCTGGAGTTGGCCCATGGCGCCTGGATCAGCCGTCATCTCAACACGATTGTTTCGGGCCCAACCGGTGCTGGGAAAACTTATCTCGGATGTGCCCTGGGCCATGCATCTTGTCGAGCTGACTTCTCAGTCCGCTATTCCCGGACACCCCGTTTCCTTCAAGAGTTGAAGCTGGCCCACGCCGATGGGTCTTATCCGAAACTCCTTGTGACCTTGGCCCATTTTGATTTGCTGATTTTTGACGATTGGATGCGGGATGCTTTATCTCTGACCCAATCCCAGGATTTATTGGATCTCCTGGATGATCGCTATGGACGTTCTTCGACGCTAGTGATCACCCAGGTTCCGGTTGAAGCCTGGCACGAGCGGATTCCAGACCCAACATTGGCAGATGCCATTCTGGATCGGCTGGTGAACAATGCCTATCGGTTGCAATTATCCGGGGAGTCTCAAAGACGCCTCAGAAGTACTGTACCCATGTCGGCCAGTTAATATATAATCATCCTACCAGTTCGGCTTCGCCCCCAACTGGCCGACATCAACCGGAATCGGTGGACGAATTCACCGGAATGCGCACAAATGCGAGTGCCTTCCTTATAACAGAATAACTAAACTATACAGCTCTATACGTTAATAATACTAACGTAACTTAATCTATTCAGCCACCTAATCCAGAAAAGCACAACATTTCTATATTATAGTGGTGGAGGCTTGCCCAAGAATCAGACAGGTCTCCACCACTATCATCTACACACAACCAGGCAGAAAGGAATTTGCCGCCTATTTTCCCTCACTTTGATCAAGGGTTATATACCGCAGGAATAAAAATTTTCCAGAGAATGTTTACTGTGACCGTGATCTCTTCTTCATCCCAAAATACTGGCGATCCATTATCGGTTACCCGTACACTAAACGAGTAGGCTGTATTTCCCTGGTCGGTGGTCGGGGTCCAATTGAACTCTCCAGTCGCCGAGTCGATGCTGGCTCCTAATGGCGCTCCAATTAGACTGAATGCAAGCGTATCACCAGGAAGATCAACATCCGTGGCAGAGGCTACGAAATGTAATAACTTGCCTGCAATAACAGTTTTATCACCAATGGCATTTAATACTGGCGCTTCGTTCATATTCGTGATAGCGATGGTGAACGCTTTTTCAGCATACAGCCCACCCTGGTCGGTCGTGCGGACGCGCACCGTGTAGCTGGACTTCGTCTCATAATCAAAGGCTACCAAAGTGCGTAAACTGCTGCCCGATATGTTGAATGAGCCATTATCGGTGGATCCGCTTCCGCTCACCAGTGAATATGTAAAGGTGTTGCCTGCGTCTGCATCCGTGGTTGATAGGGTCCCAACCACCGTGTTGACCGGAGCATTCTCTGCTACACTGCTGTTCGACAGGCTGATGTCGGTCGGGGCATGGTTCGTAAAACCTGTCAAGTTTAGAGAAATATTGGTCCCACTATGCCAGATCGCGGTTTGGGTAGCTTGAATAGTACCGATGAAAAAGACCACGGTGTCTCCCTCAACACCGCCCTCAAGAATGCCAGGGGAATCCGAGTTATCGCCAGGAACATCCAGACTGTAGACAGTATCTACATTATATGTCATGACTACTGCCGATGCATATTGTTGTCCATCAATTTCGGCGTAGATGACAGTGCCATTGGGCACATTAGCTCCATCTACTTTTACCGTCCCATAAAAACCGGATGGGATTGGGGGAAATGCCAGGACTGTCTGCAAATTGATCACAAACATACCAAGGACCAAGCTAAGGATTATCAGCCAACGAATTTTCTTCATTTTAGCAATTCCTTTCAATTAAATTTTTTTGAGATACAGGTCAGATTGGAGAATGACAACAATTGCGCTCCAATCTGGCCTGTTTAGAACCAGTGGTGTTAATAACTCACATTCCAGGTGTGATCAGCACTCACATGAACCCAGTACCCCCAACCGGGCGCCAGTTCGGACATATCACTACCATAAGGCACTGTAGAATTCGAATTTCTTCCACGAATCTCCAGTATCATCCGAATGAAAAGCGAAAACCAGAATGGAATTGCTGCCAACACCATGCTGGCTCAATGCATTGGGAAGAACAAGACTCTGTGGAAGCAGGGAACCCAACCAGATTCCAACCAGATTTGAGGGTAATGCTGGAGGTAACCGGAAGCGTACCGCTGACAACTAACATTTCAGAGGTGTCCATTTGGATCCAGAAACCCATGGTTTCATCCAGAACCGCCAAAGTATTTCCATAGTCAACATCAGGGTCATATTTCATCCAAGATCCGGAAGTTGCGTTCCAGGCATAAACCAGGTTGAAATCTCCAGCTATCGATGCCAGAACGTCCGTGATTGCAGTGTTATCGGGATGAATATTGAACGAAACCAGGTTCCAGCCAGTGTAGAGTGGAATTTGAGTGATAGCTGAGATATCTACGGTGACAATAATTGTGTCGGCGCCTCCTTTTCCATCAGAAACCTGGACGATAAAACTATCGGTACCAACATAATTAAGATTCGGAGTATAGCCAATTGCTTTTGAATAGCCCGAGCCCGATGCGCTGGCGGTGCCATGAGAAGCAGGCGAGGAAATACTCCATGACAAGGTATCTCCCGCGTCAACGTCTGTAGCATGGAGCGTGAGATCGAAAACGATCGGTGATCCGTTGATTGACATCAAGACACCTGCCGAAGTTCCTTCTGTGATTACTGGAGCTTCATTTACATTGGTTACCGAGATGGTGAAAACTTTTTCAACATACAGCCCACCCTGGTCGGTCGTGCGGATGCGCACCGTGTAGCTGGACTTCATCTCATAATCAAAGGCTGTTGTGGCGCGCAGGCTGCTGACTGATATATTGAATGAGCCATTGTCTGTTGAACCGGTCCCACTCACCAGCGTATATGCAAAGGTGTTGCCCGCATCTACATCGGTGCTCGATAGGGTCCCTACCACGGTGTTGGCGGCTGCATTCTCGGCTATACTGCTGTTCGACAGGCTGATATCAGTTGGAGCTTCATTTACATCGGTTACCGAGATGGTGAAAACTTTTTCAACATACAGCCCACCCTGGTCGGTCGTGCGGATGCGCACCGTGTAGCTGGACTTCATCTCATAATCAAAGGCCGCTGTGGCACGCAGGCTGCTGACTGATATATTGAATGAGCCATTGTCTGTCGAACCGGTTCCGCTCACCAGCGTGTATGTAAAGGTGTTGCCCGCATCTGCATCGGTGCTCGATAGGGTCCCTACCACGGTGTTGGTAGCTGCATTCTCGGCTACACTGCTGTTCGACAGACTAATGTCCGTTGGAGCATGGTTCGTAAAACCGGTCAAATTAAACGAAATGTCGGTCCCACTATGCCAGATCCCAGTTTGGGTAGCTTGTATCGTACCGATTAAAAAGACCACAGTGTCTCCCTCAACGCCACCCTCAATGATGTCTGGTGTATCCGTGTCATTCCCAGGAACATCCAGGCTGTAAACGGTTCCTCCGTTATATAAAATGACTACCGCTGATGCATATACGTGTCCGTTGATTTCAGCATAGATGACTGTGTCATTTGGCACATTCACTCCATCTATTTTTACCGTCCCATAAAAACCGGATGGCAGCGGGGGAAAGGCCAATACGGTTTGCACGTTTAAAACCAACATGCAAATCACCAGGAAAAGAACAAGTAGAGAACGAGTTTTTTTCATTCCAGCAACTCCTTACGATCACTACTACCCTTACAACCTTAAGGTTTCTGAAAAATGGACCGCCAAAAAACAACTAACAAAACTAAGATGATGACGACAGCGATTCCAATAATTGTTCCACCTGAACTCATCGTGGTGGCTAATGAATTGGATCCTGCAGAATTGGCCTGAGTTGGTAAGATCGATGAATCCGTGGTTTGGGTCTCTTCAATCACGCCAGCGGTTGAGGTTAAATTGGGGGTTGTCGGTAAATTCTCCGTCGCCTGTATTGCGTTTTCTGTTGGGGTGGGGTTCAGCGGAGAAATAGAAGTATCTTGAGCCGTCAATGTAGATAAAATGAGATTTAAACTGACATTTGTTCCTCCCTTCCACACCCCTGTTTGTTGGGTTTGTGTACCTCCAACCGTAAAAATAATCAGGTCCCCATCGCGCCCACCTTCAATGTCTGTGGTCGTCGAGTCATCTCCGGGTATATCCAACGAATATACGGAATCACCCTGATAAGTTTGGGTCTGGCCTTGAGCATATATATGACCATTAATTGAAGCTTCGACCGGGGTCCCATCCGGAATATTGGTTCCGTCAACCTTAATCGTTCCATAAAAACTGGAGGGCAGCGGAGGAAATGCCTGAACCGGTTTAGTTAAGAATAAACTTGCCAGGCAAATCGCCAGAAGGATGGTTACCTTGATAAAATTTTTCATTGATCTCCCTCGAATTTTCCTGGGTAGGACAGGCTAGAAACTGGTTTACTTAGCCTCCAACCTGCCCTACTCATCTACTTGCGCCTAATAGCTGACAGTCCAGGTGTGGTTTGCGCTGACCTTTACCCAATAACCCCAACCAGGGGCCAATTCAGTCAAATCATTAGCCCAAGAAGGCGCTTCACGATCAAAAATCTTCCAATTGTCGGTAGCATCAGCTGCATGGAAAGCATAAATCAGGGTGAAATCATCATTCACACCGTTATTGCTTAAGATTGCAGGTAGCGCTCCTGCTTGTGTAGATGGAAATCCCACCAGGTTCCACCCACCAGCCTGGGTGGTTAATGTAATGGATGTATTGTCTGGAACCTGTCCGGTGACCTCCAAAACATCGGCTGCAGTCATATGAACCCAAAATCCCATGGTTTCATCCAGGGTATTCAGGGTATTGGTAAATTCCGGGGCGAGCGGTGCATATTTCATCCAGTTTCCACTGCTTGAATGCGCCCCGCTGGAATCCCAGGCATACACAAGATCATAGTTGCCGGTAATGCTGTCCAGAGCATCAGCGATGCCTGTTTCTACCGGTTGGAGATCGAATGAAACCAGGTTCCAGCCAATCACCAGGGAAATGTGAGTTGTCTGCATGCCTTCCAGTACTGTGACGGTGATCTCTTCGCTGCCACATAATGATGTTGGTAAGCCATCGTCACACACCTTTACACTGAATGTATATGATGCAGGTCCCTGTGCTTCACCAGGTGTCCAGGAGAAGACACCGGTGGTAGGAACGATGCTGGCTCCTGTAGGTGCATCTACGAGAGAGAAGGTTAATGTGTTAGCAGGTAAATCATCGTCTGTAGCTGAAGCGGTGAACGTAAGCAGCGATAATTCAGCCACACTCTTATTTCCGATACCTGCCAAAACTGGCTCGACATTCACCTCGCTGACAGTGACTGTGATTTCCTCGAAGTCGCATATTGAAGGATCGCCATTATCGCAAACCTTGACCGTAAATGGATAGGAACCGGGCCCATCCGCCTCACCTGGTGTCCAGGTGAACGACCCGGTAGAAGAAACGATACTCGCTGCAACAGGAGCGTCTTCAAGTGAGTAAGTTAGGGTATTCGCTGGCAGGTCGCCATCCGTTGAATGAGCGTTGAAGGTTAGGGTATCCAACTCGGCCACAGATCGACTGCCGATTGCATCTAAAACTGGTGCGGAGTTGACTTCGGAAACAGTAACTGTGATGGTTTCACAATCAGAAACCATTTCATCACTAACACAAACGTCAAAGATGTAAGACCCAGCCCCTTGGGCCTCGTTTGGCGTCCAGCTGAAATCCCCGCCAGACAAGCCGATTGCTGCCCCTGCCGGCACTGAGCCAATGCTTCCATTTGCGAGGCTGAACGACAAAGAATTTGCCGGCAGGTCATCATCAGTAGCAGAAGCCGTGAAATTCAAGTTTGCCAGTTCAGCCACAGATTGGCTACCTATGCCGGCAAGAACCGGGGCAACATTCACTTCGTTTACGGTAACGGTTATATCCTCTTCAGCGCACATCGCAGGGGTTTGATCGTCACACACTTTAACCGTAAAGGTAAAGTCTCCAGGCCCCTGTGCTTCCGTTGGGGTCCAGGTGAAGTTTCCCCCCGAAGTTATGCTGGCGCCTGTTGGTGCACCAGTTAAACTAAAGGTGAAAGGATCGTGATCCGTGGCCGTTGCGGTAAAAGCAAGCTGAGACAGTTCATTGATAGACTTGCTGTTGATGGTCCCCAAGACTGGGGCCAGGTTATTTATTGCGACATCCACAGTTGCTTTGCCCTCTCCACCTATCGAGTCGCTGACCTTCAAACCAACGGTGTAAGCCCCATAATTTGACCAGGTATGGTTCGGGCTGCTGCCGGTTTCATCATACACGCTATCATTATTCCAGTCCCATTGATAAGTTACGGCATCCGAGGCCCAATCGTTAGCGCTGCCTGAAAATGCAATGGCAGCACCTGCTGTCCCTATATATGGACCGCCAGGCAACGCTTCTGGAGGGTGGAAGTTAATTTCAGTATTGGTTCCTGCATGCCAGACGCCGGTAGCTAAAATCCGATCACCGATCTTGAAGGTGACCAGATCGCCTTCAATCCCACCTTGTTTGTCCCCAATACCGTCATCTTGCGGCACATTGATTGTGTACACAAGATTACCAGCATCGTTCGTGATGGTTGCACTGGCGGCTGTATCAGCGACCCCAGGCACATAAGCCAGTACAGTCCCACCGACTATAGGTGGATTATCATATATGTGAATCTCCCCATAGAAACTTGATGGAAAACTCGGTGGGCTGCCAGGATTGACCACAATGGATATCTCGGCAATATTACTATCAAGAGCACCGTCATTTATCTTGAAGGTAAAGCTATCCGAACCGGAATAATCCAGATCAGGTGTGTACGACAGCGTAGACCCGGACCCGGATATACTTCCGTTGGTTGGGCCATCAACCACCAGATAATTGAGGGTGGTGTTGTCGACATCCGTTCCGGTCAAGGTAATCTCGACCGGTGTATTTACCTGTGTTTGCACGTTTTGAGGATTGGCAACTGGCGCATCGTTTATCGCTGAGATCGTGATGCTCACGGTCGCGGGTAGGCTATCTTCAGAACCATCATTGACCGTAAATGTGAAGGAGTCTGGTCCAAAGTAATCAAGATCTGGGGTGTAGGTGACCTGCGGAGCGGTTCCGGCCAGGCTGCCATGCGATGGCGTCCCAACTGAGTAGGTCAATGGGTCGCTGTTCGCATCCGAACCGGTCAACGTAATTTCCTTACCGGTATCTTCGTCCGTGGTGACAGATTGGTTATCAGCGACCGGCTGCGTGTTTGCATCCGTTCCAGTTGTAAACGACCAGACAGAACCTGTACTTGCCAGAGATCCATCGCTGACGGTCGCATACCACTCATATTCAGTGTTCGTCAGCAGACCAGGCCAGGAAACCGAAACGTTATCGCCATTGGTCACGCTTGAGACGGTGTCGATCAATGTAAAAGGATCAGAATTTCCTTCCATTTCATAGGCCAGGTTTTTCTGGTCCGGATCCGTTGTGATTGATCCAGGGACGTAAGGCGAATAGGTGGTCATGTAGATCATGTCATCGGCTGGCGAGAAGCGGTAAATGCGCAGCCAACCGTTACCATTGCTGAAATCCTGGTAATCTTGCATGACGACGTGGATCGTATGACCATCATCTCCCAATTCAGCCCTATATGCCGCACCATCAGTTGCTGCATGCATATGGCCACATAACATCATGAACAGATTGGGATTATCTTTGAGCGCGGTGAAGGAGGCCTGGTTGTTCCAGCTATCGTTCGTGTTGAGGATGTCGTGTTGGACAACAATGCCGCGCTTGCCAGGATTGGCTTTCAACAAGGCATCAGCCCAATTGATCTGATCGGTTGATGGAGTGTACTGCAAATTGATCAGGATGAAGTCCATCCCATCTGCACTGAAGAATGAGTAGTTATTATAGTTATCGCTGCCATAATGACCCTGGTACCAGGGTTGGCTGGTGAAGCGTGCGATCCCAAAATAAGTGTCGTTGTTATACAAGCTCCCAGCCCCCATGTCGTGGTTACCAGGACTGACGGAATAAGGGACACCACCTGTATCCAAAATATCGAAGCCCGCATCCGCATTATTATATTGAGTGGTGTCGCTCGCCGTATTCACCAGGTCGCCAACGCTGGTTACGAACACGATATTGTCAGTTGTGTAATGGTCCTTGATCCAGTTCATTTGAGAGGTCAACATCGCAGTGTTGTATTGGCTCTCATTCTGGATATCCGGAAGCACAACCAGCGTGAAATCTTCCTCAGGGGTAGTGCCGCTCGCAAGGCGTCCATAAAAGCTTACGTTCAAGGTATCTGCAACGTTGGGATCGCTGGCAGTTACTTGCAGGGAAGGCGATGTAGGTACGTTGGTGGCGTCATCCACTGGGAGAACCAATTGTGGTTGGTCAGGAGCGACATTCTCGCTAGATACCAGGAAATTCGCCGTGACCGATTTGTCTGCATCCATCGAGATTGACCAGGTTCCGTTGCCATTATCGACCAGGTCAGTATCGTTTAGACCACTCCAACTGCCAAAAACGAAACCAGTGTCAGGAACCGGCGTTAAAGTGACAGTCGCGCCTTCGTAATAAACACCACCGGGTGGGCTGAGGGTGACTGATCCATGTCCATTGTCGCCAACGGTCAGAGTATGTTGGACAGAGGGTTCACCTGAACCTTCCTGCAGCATGAAAACAGCCGGCATATAGCCATAATCCCCGGCTCCCGTAGCTGTGGTGGTTAGAGAAAAATCACCGTCCGGGCCTGGGTCAATCCCGGTCCAACGAGCGACGTAGCCGTTTTCTGTGTTATACCCGGTGCAAAAAGAGGTGGAATCTTCGGCGAAATTCTTCGTTCCCACAGTCACGCCGGTGGTACTGGCATTGATAGCTGTAAGCGCATCCGCCAGCAAGAAGGTCGATTCTCTATCGGTATAATCTGTATTCCCCCGGTTGGCGGTTGCAACGAGAGAATAGGTTTTGGCCGGATCCAGACCAGCAAAGGCCAGGGTGACCGTACCCGTATCCGATTTGGTCAATCTTCCACCCCCGACCATATTGACAAAATCATGGAAAATGATATAGGCATCGGTGCCTGAATTGGTTTCCTCCCCGATATAATCGCTGGTTATCTGCGACTCAACGGTTCCGCTCGTGCTGACGCTCAGGGTTACTCCTGTACCCAACCCGGTGTAATAATCGGTTAACTCGCCACCAGCTCCATTGGTATAACATTGATAGGTGGTGATATTTGAGGTGGTCTGACCATCAATGAAGGCGCAGTCGTTATATGCGACCCACCCGGTCATTGCCGTGCCGCTGACGGCAACATCCTTCTGGACTGCGTCTGTACTGGTATGGGTGATATTCCCACTGGATTCGCCGGCAGTGGCGCGATAGTAACGGACATAAATGGGTGTGGGAGGCACCGAACCAGCGGATTTTGAGAGAATCACCTCTGATGCAAAGCCGCTGCCGCTGGTGGTTGAAACTTCGAAATTGGCCGGTGCGGTGATGAGGATATCATCGCTGAGATTGCTTCCAGAAACAGAGTAACTCTGCTCCGCCGAAGGCGTCCCCGGGGTGCTGCTGAACGGGGTCAAAGGCGTACCTGAAATTGTGATGGTGGAGTTGCTGGACGATGGAAAATAATTAACGATCAGTTTAGGATTACGATCTTGTGTTCCATTCTCTCTAGAGGCTAATTGCTGACCATCCCCACCTGGGATGTCTGTAGCAATCATCATCCAGCCATAATTGGGCAGTGTACCATCGACCCAATCCTGAATGGTTTCAGCAGGAATGGAAACGCTGCTGAATTCTGTCAATCCATCATGACCCGTCCAAGAGGTGTCAATTGACGATTCTGCATCAACATCGTCCGCCTGGAAATGCCTGTTACCGATGCTTTCATAAGTTACTGAAGCTTCATCCCAGGGCACTAACATGCGGTACATGTTAAATCCTTGCCCCTCTGCTGTTACATAGAAATCAAACTCTGCTGATGTGATCGTAGCCCCTGCAGGAATTGACGACAGGTCGAATAGAAGTAAAGATCTCCTTTCTACCGTTGCAGTATCATAATCCTGAACGAAGGTCGTTTCAGACCCACGTACAGTTGAAGGGCTGGTATTGAAGATGTATGTATCCCTGGTACCACTATAACCATCCACTCCATCCTGGAAGGTTAGGCTCAGGGGAATGTATTCAGCAGTTCCGCTGACCGCCAAATTAACGGTAGATGCGCCGCTGCTTACGTGGCTGATGTCCCCGCTAGAAGTCCCTAATACTGCCCGATTGAAACGGACATAAATGAGCGTCGATGCCACAACGCCACCGGACTGGCTAAGCGTCACTGAAGATCCAAATCCGCTGCCGCTGGTGGCTGAGATTTCAAAGTCTGTTGGGGCAGTTATGGAGATATCTTCCGCCAGGTTGGTTCCCGAGACGGAGTAGCTCTGTTCTGGCGAGGGCGTGCCTGGCTCGCTGCTGAAAGCGGTTAAGGTGCCTGTGATCGTGATGGTCGGAGCCAGGTTGTAACTAATTATGACGATTCCAGACCCGCCAGCGCCACCGGTATAAGTCGTGGTATTTGCACTACCTGCGCCGCCACCGCCACCGCCCGTATTGGCGGCACCTGCCGTTCCGGCTCCGGACGAATTTCCTGCGCCGCCACCCCCTGTTCCCGCAGTGCCAGCAGTTCCACCCCCTCCGCCACCACCACCAGCGTAGGTGACCGTCGTACCTGTGATAGCGCTTGAGATACCGTCACCGCCATTTTGGGCTGAGCCGGCAGCTCCAGCTCCTCCGCCCCCACCGCCTCGTTTAGGGGAATCTGTGGTTGCACCAGCTCCCGCAGTACCTTGACCATCAGTACCAGCACCACCTGGACCTGCAGTCGAGCCACCCACACCGCCACCGCCACCAGAACCACCATCGTTTCCGGTTGTTTGTCCAGAATAGGCTGTGCCACCGCCTCCCCCACCTGTAGCAGTATAGCTTCCGAAAACGGAGTTTCCGCCGTTACCACCTTTGGTATTGTTTGTTCCAGACGTTCCACCCACGCCAACGGTTACGGTATATGTATTTATTGAAAGTGAAACCCCATTCTGGGCAATGACTCCCCCTGCACCGCCGCCCCCACCATAAGTAGTAGCTATATTGTTCTTTCCACCACCCCCACCGCCGCCAGCCACGACAAGGATGTTAGCAGAGAGGGCAGTTGACGGCGTGAGTGTGCCGTTGCCTGTAAATGTATAGATCACGCTGCTGCCGGAGGTCGTGATTGTACAAGCGCCAGTGCAAGACGCAAGATAGTCCTCTGCTTGAACCGTTTTAGGCTGCTGCATGCCAATTAATGAAAAAACGAAAATCAGAGCAAATAATCCCCTAAAGAGTCTGGCGCTCGAGAACGGCTGGTTTTTTCTTGATTTTTTGATGGTGGCCATGGATTCCTCAAATTCCTTTTGATGATGCATTATTGAAAAAAAATAGAAAACAATTTTGTCATTATTGCGAAGCCGCCGGGCAAGTTGAATGCGCTTTGTTTTGACCCATTCAACCTGCCCTGGCTTTCATTCATAGGTTAATAATCCACACTCCAGGTATGGTTGGCACTCACTTTGACCCAATAACCCCAACCCGGGGCTAATTCGGTCAGGTCATTGGCCCATGCTTCAGCATTCCGGTCAAACAACTTCCAGTGATCAACGGTATCATCCGCATGGTAGGCAAAAACCAGTGAAAAATCAGTACCTACGCCGTTATCGCTCAAAGCCTGCGGCAATACTGAGCTATCCGCAGAGGAGAAGCCGACCAGGTTCCATCCGCCAGCTTCGGTCGCTAATTGGATTTCGGTTGTTTCTGGGGCTGATCCATTGATTTCAAGGGTGTCTGCTGCGGTCATATGGATCCAGAAACCGATGGTTTGATCAAGCTCAAGCAAGGAATTTTGATATCCAGGCCCGGTGGGATCATATTTGACCCAATTACCGCCAGAACTGTGAGCGCCAGTTGCGTCCCAGGCATAAACCAGGTTGTAATTTCCATTTATGCTGGATAAAACAGTGGCTATAGCCGTATTGGATGGATGGAGGTTGAACGAAACCAGGTTCCAACCGGCATAAAGAGGGATGCTGTAGGTATCCGGGCTTTCAATCCACTGGGCGTACAGGGTCAGGTCTGCTGCAAAGGAGTATGTTGCCCCATTGGCATAGGTCGTGCCTGAGTTATTAGCAGCGGTGTTCCAGTGGCTGAACGTATAGTCTGTCCGGGTGAAGGCATTGAGGGTTAATGCTGTTGGGATGTTGGCGGTCTGCGGGCTCATCGAACCCGTCCCGTCGTTGCTCATGAAGGTCACGGTGTGGCTGGGTGGTTGGGGTACCACCACCTGGCCAGGTGTGACGGTTAAATAAGGCAGCAGATTTTCAAAAGTGGGTGCCGGTGCCGACATGGGATCGTATGCCAGATCCAGGGCGCTCGTCCCAGGTCCTACAACGTCGAAGGTGATTGTAATCAAGACGATGCTTCCCTCGGATCCGGTAGCATTCGCACCATTGAAAGTGATGTGCCCGGTACCTGCTTGACCGGTATTAACAACACCTGTAAAACCTGCCGGTGGGGCTGCTGAATAACTGTGGTAAGCAAGAATTGCTGGGTCCCAATCCAGGTTGCCTGTATAGCTTGCCAATGCTGCGCCAGCGATGTCAATGTTGACCGAGACTGTGATCGTATCGCCTACACGCGGCGCTGCGTCGGACGGTACCGCTTCCGAGGTCACGATTGGATTGGATAATTCTGTCCATTGGGCGTACAAGGTGTGGTTTTCAGTGGTGGTCACGATGGTAGCAGCGGTCACCTGGATGCCGCCGCTGGCCGCCGTGAACCAGCCGTCGAGGATGTAACCTGTGCGGCTGGTAGTCGCCAGTGTGCCGTAAGTTGAGTCATAAGTCACAACTTTGGAAGTCGGGACTGGCGCAGTGCCGCCGTTAGCATCGAAAGTTACGGTGTAGGTTAAGGCGGTCCACTGGGCATACAAGGTGTGATTCTCGGCGGTGGTCATAATCGTAGCAGCCGTCACCTGGGAGCCGCCGCTGGCCGCGGTGAACCAACCGTTGAAAGTGTAACCGGTGCGGCTGGTGGTCGCCAGTGTGCCGTAGGCCGCGTCATAAGTCACGACCTTTGAGGTCGGGACCGCTGTGGTCCCTCCATTAGCATCGAAGGTTACCGTGTAAGTCAAGCCAGTCCATTGGGCATACAGCGTGTGGTTCGCGGCTGTATTTACGATCGTAGCAGCCGTCACCTGGGAGCCGCCGCTGGCCGCTGTGAACCAGCCATTAAACGTATAGCCCGTGCGGCTGGTGGTCGCCAGTGTGCCGTAGGCCGCGTCATAAGTCACGACCTTTGAGGTCGGGACCGGTGTGGTCCCTCCATTAGCATCGAAGGTTACTGTGTACATGGCGGCAGTCCACTGAGCATACAGGGTGATATCCGCTGAGAAATCGTAGGTCGCGCTGTTGGCGTATGCTGTACCTCCACCACCTGCATCCGTGTTCCAGCCGCTAAATGTGTAGCCCGTGCGGGTGAACGCATTGGCCGTCAAGGCTGTCGGGATATCGGCCGTCTGCGGGCTCATCGAGCCTGACCCGCCGTTGCTCATAAAGGTCACAGTGTGGCCTGAAATAGCAAGTGCCGGGTTAATCGGTACTGCAGCGATCGCCCAGTAGTTTCCGGTCGCTGCTGTCCAGCTCATGGTTGCGGATGTACCCGTAACCTGCCTGATGCTGGCCGCAGCTCGCAAATTGGCTACATAGTCGGGATTCCATAACTGCGTCTGCCCTGTGCCCACAGCTAATGTGTAAGTAGAAGAACCAGCGCCCAAGAAGACATTATCGAATATCAGCTCAGTGCCATTTAGCCCACTTAAGTCTACAGTTGGCGTTGTGGTGTTTCCATTCGCTCCATTCGGAGTCCCGAGAGGAGTTGTCTGATCGACTCCGGTAAAGTTGGCAGCCCCAGCCATAATGCCGTTGGATACTGAACCTGAGAAAGTAACCGTTATCGTTCCCGCCTGTCCACTCGGCGGATTGATTAAACTGTAGATAGCGGAATAACGGGGGTTGGATGTATTGTAACCAAGCTGTGTCAGGACTTCCGCCAGCCCGACTGCAATCCCCCCATTGGGCGTGAACGTGACCGAGGAGATCGTTCTGTCAGTCGTACCGCAGTTCCATGACACACCCACTAGCATCAACCTGTTTGCACCTGTCCCCGTTGTATGGGATATAGTGATACTTGATCCACTGCCTGCAGTATTGCTGGAAACAATCCCATCCAGGATGACAGCAGGCGGAGCCTCGACAAAGGTCGCAGTGACCGACTTGTTCCCGGTCATCACGATTGTGTAGACACCGGCGGTATCGATGACGTCGCCCGCATTGGTCCCGGTCCAGGCATCGAATACATAACCTTCTTCTGGGACAGGCGTCAAGGTAACGGTCGTTCCCGAAAGGTAGGTGCCGCCGGAAGGATTCAGGGTGACCGAGCCGTGCCCGTCATTGCCGGCTGTCAAGGTATATGTGGGGATTAAGGTGAAGTAAGCCGTGATGGTCTTGGCAGTATTCATGGTTACTGTGGTGCTGGCGGCATTTGGATCAGCCACCCCCGCCGTCCAGTGGTCGAACGCATATCCAGCTGCCGGCGAGGCACTGATGTTAACCACCGTATTTTCAAGGTAGTTGTGCACCCCAACTGCCGGAACCGTCGTCCCGCCGATGCCGGGATCCACTGCCATGGTCAAATTGTAGGTAGGAATCACCTCAAAGTCAGCAGTGACCGACTTATCGCTGCTCATGATCACATTGCAGAGCGGGTTGGTGCTGCCCAGGCAGTCACCTGCTGTCCATTGGACAAAGCGATATCCGGGGTTGGCAACTGCTGTAATGCTGGCGGTAGCCCCCTCTGCATATGGGTTAGAGACGCCGGTGATGCTGCCGTATTCGCTGCTTGGGGTTACATCCGCCGTCAGCGTATGGGTCGGCCCAACAGCCGCCGGCTTGATGGGTACTGCACCAATTGCCCAGTAATAACTTGTTGCTCCTCCCGAAACTGTCCAGTTCATTGTCGTCGTGGTTGTCGTCGCCAATTTAGAGCTTGCTGTTCCACGAACACGACCTGCCGTAGCATTCCATAATTGCGTTTGACTTGAATCAACAGTGAGCGAAGGAACTGTTGCTGCACCTATAAATACTGTATCGAATATCAGATCATTGAAGTCGTTTGGTACATCTATGCTTATTCCTTTAGTCTCGGTTCCCACATCGCTTACGAAATTGCCAAGTGGATTTGTTAAATTGACTCCAGCAAAATTGGCTGCTCCAACCACAATGCCATTTCCAACCGAACCTGAGAAAGTTACCGCAATTATTCCTGTAACACCACTTGGCGGATCAACCAATTTATAGATTGCTGCTAATCGACCCAATTCATTTTCAACAGATCCGACTAAACTCAAGTTTAAAACACTACCGCCTGATGGAGTGAATGTAATCGTTGAAATGGTACGGGCTGTTCCATAGCTATTTGCCGAAATGCCTACCAGCATTAACCTATTTGTTCCAGATCCAGTGGTATGGGTGACATTTATGGTGGTTCCGCTTGCAATAGTATTACTGGAAACCACGCCATCCAGGATGACACCAGGCGGAACCTCGGTAAATGTCGCAGTGACCGACTTGTTCCCGGTCATCACGATTGTGTAGACACCGGCGGTATCGATGACGTCGCCCGCATTGGTCCCGGTCCAGGCATCGAATACATAACCTTCTTCTGGGACAGGCGTCAAGGTAACGGTCGTTCCCGAAAGGTAGGTGCCGCCGGAAGGATTTAGGGTGACCGAGCCGTGCCCGTCATTGCCGGCTGTCAAGGTATATGTGGGGATTAAGGTGAAGTAAGCCGTGATGGTCTTGGCAGTATTCATGGTTACTGTGGTGCTGGCGGCATTTGGATCAGCCACCCCCGCCGTCCAGTGGTCGAACGCATATCCAGCTGCCGGCGAGGCACTGATGTTAACCACCGTATTTTCAAGGTAGTTGTGCACCCCAACTGCCGGAACCGTCGTCCCGCCGATGCCGGGATCCACTGCCATGGTCAAATTGTAGGTAGGAATCACCTCAAAGTCAGCAGTGACCGACTTATCGCTGCTCATGATCACATTGCAGAGCGGGTTGGTGCTGCCCAGGCAGTCACCTGCTGTCCATTGGACAAAGCGATATCCGGGGTTGGCAACTGCTGTAATGCTGGCGGTAGCCCCCTCTGCATATGGGTTAGAGACGCCGGTGATGCTGCCGTATTCGCTGCTTGGGGTTACATCCGCCGTCAGCGTATGGGTCGGCCCAACAGCCGCTGGGTTGATGGGTACGGCCCCGATCGCCCAGTAGCCGGTATCGGACGCCGTCCAGCTCATCGTAACTGAACTGCTGGAGGCTTCCTCAATACTGGCCGCACCGCGCATCCGGTCGTTTGTAGAAGAAGTACCACTACGAGCATTCCACAACTCGGTCTGGCCTGCACCAACAGTCAGTCCTGGAGGAGTAGCAGCGCCAATAAAAACATTATCGAATACAAGCTCGTCGCCATCGAGCTCTGACAGGTCCACCGTCGGGTTTCCAGAATCTCCTGTAGCAGAACTAAACGCCTCAAATGGATCATCTGCGTCAACCCCTGCAAAGTTAGCTACGCCGACGAAGAGACCATAGGATACATTGGCTGAAAAGGTTATTACCACTGTTCCATGTTGCCCACTCGTTGGGTTAACCAAACCCCAGATCGCAACCCGCCGCCCTTGATTAGCAACATTTCCAATCTCGTTTAGGTTTGTGGCTAATCCACCATCAGGTGTGAAAGTCACCGAAGAAACGGTTAGCGTACCTGTTCCGCCGTTAGCTGTTATACCTACCAACATCAACCGGTTTGTACCTGTGCCGGTAGTGTGCGTGACGTTGATACTGTTGCCTGTTGTCGTTGTTGCAGTGACTGTTGAAATCGCACCATCCAGGCCGAGAGGGCTAAGAGCATTAATGGTCACATTGACTGTCGCCGAATTTGTCCCACCATGACCATCACTAATGTCGTAAGTGAAACTGTCCGAGCCGGTGTAACCGCTGTCGGGGGTGTAATCGACCGTATTATCCCCCTTAATCGCCGCCGTGCCATGGGGCGGATCTGAGACAGCAGTCACAACCAATGTATCACCATCAATATCAGTATCGTTACCAAGGATTGCAATATTGACCTGCGTATCTATAGCAGTTTCAGCGACGTCATCGACTGCAACAGGAGGATCGTTTACTGAAGTTACTGTGAAGGTTGCGCTGTCATCATCAAATCGACCTAACGGGTCAGTTGCCTTGAAGGTGATGATTTCCGAGCCATTCCAATCTGCTCCAGGTATTGTGATAGTAGCCACACGGCTTGTAATACTCACACTGAGATCCGTGTTTCCGCTGTAGGTCCAGACGATTTCTGAATCGCTGTTATCAGGATCGGTAACGTAGTTATCCAGGTTGATGGTGGCAAACGAACCGCCTTCGACAATCGTTTGATCAGGAATGTCACTCACCTCAGGAGGTTCATTAGGAATTGCAGCACCTGCTTTGAAGGTAGCGATATTAGCTGCCCAATAAGGGTTGTTTGTTACTGTTTTTGCGGCGGTATATTCACCAATAGATGAGACGATTTTGTAACCCATGGATACCCGCCATTCATTTGTAGCCCCAGATGTTTTCACCTGTGGCCCGGCGATGAATTCATTAAGCCAGGTCCCAACACCAGCGTCCGTCGCTTCTTCAGTTCCAATTAATCCAATGAGGAGCTCATCAGCCTGTACAGTGGTGGCGGTCGGACCTACGCTGATATTGTTCCCTTGGGCAGTTGTGCTCGTGCCGGTCGGATTGGCAAGTTTTTGATCAAGCGGATCGACATCAAGCAATCCACTGAATAAGCTGGCAACAGCCACCCGGCTTGCAACCGATGAGGTTGTGATAGTAATCGAGTTACCATTAATCAATGTATGATCAACATGGGCATAGAAGAGGTACGATCGCCCATGCTGATAGGTAACCGCAAATGTAGCAAGATGGTATATATTTCCCCCCGAATTTGTAACTGTAGGTTCATTGTATGTGGTTGCCCCCCGTGAAGCAAATCCAACAAGGATCGTATTACCTGAGGCCGCACCTTCAACCCCTACGGGGATCTGTAAAGAAGTACCAGCCACATTAGCAGTGATACTACCAATATCACCAATGTAGGCTAAAGTCGGAACAACTGCGGTCACCGAGCCGCCATTGACCGTGAGCACCAGCAGCAGATTGGTAAATGTGCTTGCAGCTGCCATAGCCGAGTACTCCAGATCAAGCGCACTGGTGCCTGGCCCTGCAACGTCGAAGGTGATCGTCAGGATTATGGTGTTTCCTGTGGTACCGGTTGTTTTTATGCCGTTGAAGGTGATATGGCCAGCGCCAGAATCTGTAGCAACTACATTTCCTGTGAAACCAGCCAGTATACCAGAATCAGTATTGTAAGCAAGCACAGCCGGGTCCCAATCCAGGGATCCTGTAAAGCCGCCCAGGGCATCATCCGGTGAAGCGACGCCAGACATGTCTATGTTGATGGTCACTGTGATCTGGTCTCCGACTGTTGGTGTGGCGTCGGATGGGGTCGCCGATGACGACGCACTTCCACTCAGGTCAGCAGAAACGGGTGTTGTTCCAATCATCAAGGTACCGAATACCAAAAAGATGATGACGCACACATTCAAAATTTTCATACCTGTTTTTGATTTCATGTTCTGTCTCCTCGATCGACTGGTTTCACAAAAAGTCCTTTAGTTCTCAGATGAGCTTTGCATGGGTACACTCATCGTTCAAGGATTGCAGCCCGCGCATGGGGTTACATTGGCCGGGCATCCCGGCTGTTCCAATAGGTACGGGATAGACATGCCTGCATCGTAAGATAAAATGATCAATGCATCTGTGGAATTGACAGCTCCATCCGAATTGACGTCCCCGCAGTTGGCGGGACAAAACTGGGTAATATCGATGCCCGCATCGCCGGAAAGCACGATCAGGGCATCGGTGGAATTCACCAGGCCGTCGCCGTTTACATCGCCCAAAAAAGTGGTTGGAACAAAGTAGGCAGTGACGCTGGTATCGGCAGTTATCGTCACCGTGGTGCTGGAAGAGTTGGGGTCAGCCACATCCCCATCCCAATGATCGAACACAAAGCCTGTATTTGCTGCGGCTGAGATATCGACCAGGCTGCCTTCGGGGTAAGAATGGGACCCAACTCCTGGGATGGTTGTTCCGCTATCCGCTGGATTGACTTCCATGGATAAGTTATAAGTTTCAGCAGGAGAATTTGGCGCAATGGTGAAGGAATGCTGGACAGCACCAGATGAGTTGCTTGAAGTAACATATTCGGCTGTGGTTTGATCTGGCGCGACCGTCACCCGGAGGTAACCCGGGCTGGCAAGGACCCTCTCGGTATATTGGTTCGATTCACTGTAGTAGTTAAAATCAAGACCTGTACTGGGCCGAGGCATACTCAGGTAGACAATTCCATCGCGAAGCTCATAGGCATACTGGTGATCGTGACCATGGAAGAAAGCGCTGACGCCGTAGTCGATCATCAACTGGCGAATTGGACCATATCCAAATGTAGGACGTTTTGTATCGAATCCCCAGGTTGTTTCATCCGCTTCATATCCTCCCCATTCAAACATGTGGGCTGGCACGGCACCTCCCCGAACATAATTCTGTGTGCCCCCAAGCATATGATGGGCAAACATAAATTTATATTTAGCGTTGCTGTTTTGAAGCGTTTGCTTGAGCCAGTTGTATTGTTCAAGCCCAAAACTCCAATTCCAGCGGTCGCCGCTGGCAGGATCGTCGCTGCTTTCTCCAGCAGTAGCTCCATAGGGATTAGCCATCGTGTACTGGAAAGGGTCAAAGACAACGAAGAGTGCATCCCCCCACTCCCAGGCGTAATAATCCTCACGGTTCTGGTCCCTATAAATGCCAACATCGATGGCTGCCAGAAGATCAGTGTTCCCCGAATAAAATCCGTCTTCAATTGGGGTTGGATAGAACAACTTTCTGGCCTGAATGCTTGCCTGGGCGATGCTGAAGGTATCATCCAAATTCCAACCCTCTTCGTTCTCATGATTCCCGGACGCCAGGAAAATTGGGGATGCCTGACCAATACCGCCGATATACAATAGACTGCGTTGAACCAGGTACTCTTGATTGACCTGGTTCTGGTTCGTGTCACCATCCGTCATAAACGTGTCACCGAGGTCAAGATGAAAATCAGGGTGGTCTGAAATAATATCCGAGACTGCCTGTTGATATTGCGCGTTATACATGGCGTGCGAATCGGAAATGATCGTGAAGGAAAAAGTGCTGCCTGGAGCGCGTTGGGTCCAGAAAGAGTGTTCGCTCCGGTCGATCCAATCTAATTCCCCGGGTAAATGGTATTGCATCCGGTAGAAATAATGCGTATTGGCAGTTAATTCGCTGATGGTTACTTCACTTGGTTGTCCACCGGCAGCAGTGACATTATCGGTAGACCAGGTGTTGGCTCCGGCGGAGAGCCCGTATTGATAGTGGTACTCGATGGTTGAGTCCGGTACGATATTAATCGTGATTGAAGTATCTTCCGGCTTACCGAGCAGCTCCTCTCCAGTGAAGGTGATCGTGGTAGCCGCATTCACACGCATGGCAGGCATTCCCACCATGCTGAATAGAATGCTGAAGGCTATTAAGAGAGAGATTGTGAATGGTTTTCTTTGGTGGCTCATAGCACTTTCACCTCAAGTCCAAATCATTATTTGAGTGCATATCCGTCACGGTGTGCATCCCCGACAGGGAGTTACGCTGGCCGGACAGCCGGGCTGTCCTACCGGGAATGGGACGCTCATGCCAACATCGAACGACAGGATGATCAATGCATCCGTGGAATTCACCAGACTGTCTCCGTTGACATCCCCACACCGGGCGGGGCAGAACTGTGTGATAGGGATGCCTACATCACCAGACAGGATGATCAGGGCATCCGTTGAATTGACAATGCCGTCGCCGTTGACGTCACCCAGGAGAGTGTCAGAGATAAAATTCGCAATGACTTCCTTATCTCCATCCATGGTCACGAAGCAATCACCAGTGCCTGAACAATCGCCGCTCCAACCATAAAAATCGAATCCAGGATTAGATGCAGCGGATACTTCGACAACCGAACCCTCATCATAAGTGTGCGTACCGGCTGAAGGATTGACCGTTCCCCCTTCAATCGGATCCACTGAAGTCGTCAAGGTATGGGTTTCTGGCGCTTCGCCAGGGAGGATCGTATATGAATAATTCACCGTCCCGCTGGTAGAAGATGAAGATATATAATCCACAGTTACGACCGAAGGCGTGACCGTGATCAACAGGTGGCCTGAATTAGGCAGGATTTTGACCGTGTTATACGTGCCGTGGTCGCCTTGAACGTAGTCACTGAAACCACCGCCGGTCATGCCAGGCGACGGCACTTCCTGGTAGACCATTTCATCGCAGGTCTCGTATACATACTGGTGATCGTGCCCATGAAAATAGGCGCTGACACCGTTATCCATCATCAACTGGCGGAGAGGTTCAGCGTCCTCGCCGAAAATCGCGCTCCGCCGGTCCGCGAAGCCCTCTGTGCCGTCAGCATTTTTTCCACCCCACTCGAAATAAGGCGCTCCTTCGCAGCCGCCGCGCACATAACCCGGTGCGCTGCTTCCATCTACTGTAAGCTTCCCGCCAAGCATATTATGAGAAAAGATGAACTTGTACCTGGCATTGCTGTTTTCCAGGGTCTGCTTAAACCACTGGTATTGCTCCTCCCCTAATGTCCAGTTCCACTGGCAATTCGGATCATTTGAATAATCACAGGTTTTGGGATCGTCCCCGCTTTCCCCGGCGATAGCGCCATATGGATTGTGCATTGTGTATTGAAACTCATCAATGACCACGAAAAGCGCATCTCCCCAGGTCCAGGCGTAGTAATCCTCACGCAACTGGTCTCCATAGGTCGCAGTGTCGATGGCTGGTAGAATATCGGTATTTCCTGAATAGAACCCGTCGTCTATTGGGGTTGGATAATATAACTTTCGAGCCTGGATGCTGGCTTGAGCAAGACTAAAGGAATCGTCCAGGTTCCAACCTTCTTCATCCTCGTGATTTCCAGTCGCCAGAAAGATTGGGACCGAGCTTCCGATTTTATCGAAATACAGTGGCTCGCGATATGCCAGGTACTTAGTATTAACTGCGGGTTGAGTACCGGAGCCGTCCAGCAAGAATGTATCACCCAGGTCGATGTTGAAATCTGGATGCTCGTTCAATATATTGGTCATTGCATTTTGTTCATTAGTATTGAAATTCTGGTGCGAATCCGAGGTGACTGTGAAGGAAAATGTACTGCCTGGGGCGCGTTGGGTCCAAAAAGAGTGTTCGCTCCGGTCAACCCAATCCGTTTCCCCCGGTAGATGGTATTGCATCCGGTAGAAATAATGAGTGTTGGCAGTTAACCCCGTGATAGTCACTTCACTTGGCTGCCCGCTGGTTGCTGTGACATTACCTGTCGCCCAGGTGTTGGCCCCTGCGGTGAGCCCATACTGGTAGTGATATTCGATCGTAGAGGCCGGCACGATATTGATCGTGATTGAGGTGTCTTCCGGCTTCCCCAGCAGTTCCTCTGCCGTGAAAGTGATCGTGGTGGCCGCATCCACGCGCTCGGCAGGTATTCCTACCATACTGAGCAGGATGCTGAAAATCACCAAAAATGAGAAAACATATGCTTTTTTCTGGTTGTTCATATCGCTCTCACCTCAAAACCAACCTTACTCATCGTGAGTTGTCAGGGAATACATCCCGGACAAGGGGTCACACTCACAGGGCAACCCGGGCTGCCCACTGGATATGGGACGCTCATGCCGGCGTCAAAGGATAGGATGATCAATGCGTCAGTGGAATTTACCTGACCGTCGTCATTGACATCCCCGCAATTCATAGGGCAGAACTGGATAACATTGATGCCGGCATCCCCAGACAGGACGATCAGAGCATCGGTGGAATTCACCACACCGTCCCCATTGACATCACCCAGGATTGTGCTGACGTCAGGCACAAAGTTCGCCGTGACAGTCTTATCACCATCCATGGTCACCGAGCAGCTGCTCGAGCCGCTGCAGGCGCCGCTCCAGCGGTCGAACAGGTAACCACTGGTTGGAAAAGCCGTGACCTCGACCACAATCCCTTCGGTGTAAGTGTGGTCTCCCGCAGCCGGGGTGATTGTTCCAGCGCCCGGGGGATCAGTGATTGTCGTCAGGGTAAAAGTGGTGGTGGAATCCGGCAAAAAGTTGGCCCTGACGACATAGTTTCCATTCATCACGACGGTTGTCGAGTCAGATTTGGTATCAGCGACCGTGTTGATCAAGCCAGTCCAATTTACAAAGTGGTAACCGGGATTCGCTGCAGCGGTCAGAGTAACAATACTCCCTGAAGTTAAGCTGCCCGGTGAGCTCGTTGGCGCTGTTACCATACCGCCGCTGGTCGAGTTGACTGTCAACGAATACGAGGTGCTGGTATTGGCAGCGAAGTTGGCGGTGATGGTGTAGCTCCCATTCATCAAGATCGACGTCGAAGCTCCTGTTGTGTGCGCAATCATGCCCCAATTTCCGGTCCAGTTCACGAAATGGTAGCCGGAGTTGGGAATGGCTGTAATAGCGACCACATCCCCCGCATTCCGGGTAGTGGTGCCAGTAGGAGTAACTGAGCCGTTGCTGCCCGCATTCACCGTCAGGGAATAAGTTGTGCCCGGGGCAGAGAAATTGGCTTTGACCACATGAGCCCTGTTCATGGTCAGCTGGCAGGTACCGGTACCGCTGCAATCACCATCCCAGCCTTCGAATGTGGAACTGCCTTCAGGGGTGGCAGTCAACATCACGAGCACGCCTGAACTTAAGCCAGCTGAGCAGGTAGCGCCGCAAGCAATACCAGCCGGGCTGCTCGCCACTGAGCCTGAACCTGGCCCGGTTTTATCCACTATCAGCTGGTAACTGGTAGGCGTGGTCCCTGGAATGGTGACTGTATCGGCGATAATTCCGTTTGTGCCGTCTCCGGGCAGGTAGGACCGCACGTATTCGACTGTCGCCTCGCTTGGAGAAACGCTGACCCTGAGATATCCTGAGTTTTCGATCTCCTCGATGGCATCCGGATATAGGTCCTCATTATGGCCATAAGAATAGGGCTGCCAGGTATAGCCGGCATCATCCGGTTTTGGGCATTCCAAATAGACAATACCGTCCACTTCCTCACGGGCGTAGTCATGGTCATGCCCGTGGAAGAAAATACTTACGCCGTTCTCGACCATCAGCTGGTGAATAGGCAGGGTCCATCCATCCTCAGCCGGCCTGTGAATATCAAAAGCCCAGGTACCGTCCGTGTTCTTACCGCCCCACTCGAAGTAAGGCGATGCACTCTGACCGCCCCGCCCATAGACACTCGCTCCGCCAGCCACCTGGTGAGCGAAGACAAACTTGTATTTAGCCTGGCTGTTCTCGAGGACCGACTTGAACCACTGGTACTGCTGGATGCCCAGGCTCCAATCCCAGCGTGTACCCTGGATTTCGCTGTCTTGCCCTTCTCCGCCGTAAGAATCTCCTTCTGACGACCAGGCCAGCGAATAGTGGAAGGGATCGATCACAACAAATAAGGCATCACCCCATTCCCAGGCCCAATAATCTTCCTGGAAAGCATCATCACCGATCACCCCATACGAAGTGTCGGTATTTCCGGAATAAAAGGAATCCGGAATTGGGTTGGGGTAGTAAAGCTTCCGATATTTCATTCCAACCCGAGCCAGGGATTGATCAGGAGAAGTAAAGACATCGTCGAAATTCCAGCCTTCTTCATTTTCGTGGTTGCCCAGGACTTGAAAATAGGGGATCGAATCCGTAATTGCAGCCAGGTAGGGTCGGTCAAAATAATAGGCTGCTTTGGCTTCCGTTTCGGTCATTCCGGTGCCGAGCGGCGAAGGATCCATCGGGAAAGTATCCCCCGTATCGATGTGGAAATCTGGGTGGTCAGAGAGTATGTTTTGCAGCGTTACCTGCCAAAGCGATAATTCGTCAGCTGTTTGCCCTCCATACTGGCCCAGGTGGTTATCACTGGTTACGGTGAAAGTAAAATTGGCATCTGCAGGTCTCTGGGTAATGAAAGAGTGTTCTGCCCCCTGGTTCCAATCAGGCGTCCCCGCCTTGCGGTAAACTATTCGGTAATAGTAGCGGGTATTGGCTGCCAGATTACCGATGACGAATTCGATGGGTTCACCAGATGTACCTGAATACGTTTGGGTCTGGACGGTATATACCCCAGAAGACGTGCCACGCTCGATATAAAATTCAACATCCTGGTCAGGGATAATATTCGCCGTCACAGACATATCTTCCGGCCGGCCAAGCAATATATTAAAGGATACCGGCGATATCGGCGCTGACGTTCCGCTGACCGGGATATTGCGAGTGGTGGCCTCGCTGCTTGAATGGGTAATATTACCGGTGGATGTACCCTCTGATGCACGATTGAAACGAACGTAGATTGGCGTGGCTGCCACCATACCGCCTGCGGGAGACAGTTCCAGGTTGGATGCAAAACCGGTCCCGCTGCTGAGAGAAATCTCGAAATCGACCGGGGCGGTGATCGTAATGGCATCCGTCAGGTTACTTCCGGATACAGTGTAGATTTGCTCCGCAGAGATTGAGCCTGGCATGCTGTTGAAAGCACTCAACGGCGTCCCCATGATGGCTATTTCGGGTTGGGTTCCGGCGGTGCCAGCTTTGAAAGTAGCCAGGATGGCTCCCCAATCACGCCCGGTGATCCCACTTTTTGAGGCGGTGAACGACCCCGTTTCTGAAACGATACGGAAACCCATGGATGCGGTTATATTCGTATCGTCTGCCCCACCGGTAGTACCCAGGCGCGGACCATTTGAGAAGGAGCCGCCCCAAGTACCGGCGGCATCACCATCAGGTCCCTCGGTTCCAACAGCTCCGATTAATAGCTCACCTGCCTGGGTGGTCGTAGGGCTTGCCCCTGACGATGGGGCTGCACCAGTCCCGTATCCCGTTTGAGTCTGGTCAAGCGGATTGCTGTTGGCCAGGCCGTGGAACAACCCGACCACCGCAGCCCGGGCAGTAACGGTAACACTACCGGTTATGGTGATGGTGCTGCCGGAAGGCATCGAGTTGACGTCGTAGGCGGCTAAAACATACGTACGCAGCTGGCCGGAATTGATTACCATGCCAACCTGATCGTATGAATTTCCTGCCTGGTCGGCCACACTGAGAACCAGGTTGGAATTTGGGTCGGAAATATAGACGATAATGATGTCATCACCCGTGTTAACCAATGAGGTCGTATTAACTACCAGGTCGGTGCCCGATGTTTTCGATACCGCCGCACCCAGGCTTCCGAGATAGGTTATCGTCTCTGCAATGTCAGCCGCAATTACGACACTATTGGTACCTCCTGTAACACTCAACAGCATACTGAGGATGATAAAGAGAGAGAATATGCGCCATTGCATTTGTTTTTTCACATCAGTTTCATCTCAACATAAAACCGAATCCTGAAATTCATCTATCAGGGAGAAGCACATCCCGCACAAGGAATCACACTTACCGGACATCCGGGTTGATCCACCGGAAACGGAACATTCATTCCAGCATCATAAGAAAGAACAATCAAAGCATCTGTAGAATTGACAAGCTGATCCCCGTTAACATCTCCGCAGTTAACGGGACAAAATTGTGAAATATTGATGCCCGCATCACCGGAGAGGATGATCAAAGCATCTGTAGAATTGACTGCATCATCCCCATTCACGTCCCCTAAAATCCCGACATCCTGACCAGCGATGGTATATGAATAAGTGATTTGCCCATTAATTCCCCCCGGATTGGTATCAGATCGGACATAATCGATTGTGGCGCCATCTGGCGAAACGGTTACACGCAAGTGGCCCGAGTTGGGCAGTACCCGGATGGTATGGGGATCATTCTCACTGTACAGGCCGAACCCATATCCGGTCATGCTCGGTGAAGGGACCAGCTGATAGGCAACCCCATCTCGCTCCTGGTAGGCGTATTCATGGTCATGTCCGTAAAAGAATGCCGATACGCCGTTTGCAACCATCAGCTGGTGGATTGGGAGGCTGCCCCAACCGGGTCTTTCTGTATCGAATCCCCAGGTTGTTCCGTTTGAATTGTAGCCACCCCATTCATACAGGTTGGCTGCTTCAGCCCCACCCCGTACGTAGTAATAGGTTGCCAGACCACCAACCATGTGGTGGGCAAAGACAAATTTAAAGGCGGCGTTGCTATTTTCAAGGGTCTCTTTGAACCATTGGTATTGTTCAAGGCCCAAAGTCCAATCCCAGTTATCTAGGCTCCCCGGGCCTTCGTCATCCACTTCTCCACCCGCAGTCCCTGAGTATGGCTTAGTCATCGTGAACTCGAAAGGGTCAATGAACACAAACAATGCATCTCCCCAGGTCCAGGCAAAGTAATCCTCGCGCAGGTGATCACCCTCGATCGCAGTAAGCGAGGTGTCCGGATTTCCGGAGTAAAAACTATCCGGAATAGGATTGGGGTAATAACGTTTGCGCGGATTTAGACTCAAGAGGGCCAAGCTATTGGCGTCATCAAAATTCCATCCCTCCTCGTTTTCGTGATTGCCTGGAGCTACAAATATCGCGGTCGAGCTGCTGACGGAACTCATCCATTGGCGCTGGGCCAGGAAACGCTGATTGGCAACTGTGGAATTGGTTACACCGTCCGTCCAAAATGTATCCCCCAGGTCCACGTGAAAGTCGGGATTTTCTACTGCCACATTCGTTAATGTCTGTTGGTAAAGAGATGCGTTGCCGCCGCCACCGTTCATATGTGAATTGGCGATGATCGTAAACGAAAATGTGTCGCCTTTCGCCCGTTGGGTATGGAATGAATGTTCACTGCGCGCTACCCAGACGTCCCCCGGTTTCATGTATTGCATGCGGTAGTAGTATTGTGTTTCCGGACTGAGGCCGCTGAGGACAACATTATAGGGTTCGCCGGCGGTGGCTAACCCTGTGGATGTGGATGTGTATGGCCCTCCTGAAGACGTTCCAAACTCATAGTAAATGCTGACATCCTCTGCGGGAACCACATTGATCATGATCGAGGTATCGGTCGGGCGTGCCAGCAGCTCCTCAGCAGAAAAGGTGATGGTACTGGCCGCTTGAACATCCACGACTGTACCGCCCGTCACGCCAAGGAGCATGCTGGTGATCAAAAAGAGAGAGAATGCCCGAAAAATTTTTCGCTGGTTCACACCACGATCCTCATAAAATCTAAACAGATACCTTCCGGCAGGTCAGGCCAGCCATTGCGTGCGGTCGCTTCTTCTTAACCTGCCATTAGCGTTCTCGCCTAATAAATCACATTCCAGGTGTGGTCTCCACCAACCTGGATCCAATAACCCATGCCAGAAATGAGCTCCTCCAAATCAAAACCATAGGGCATCTGGCTGTCATATTTCTTCCAGTGGTCGACAGTGTCAGCAGCATCGTAGCCATACACCAGGCTGAAATCAGTCCCAACCCCGTGCTCACTGAATATTTCCGGCAGTGCTCCATTTTCGCTGGATGGGTAGCCTACCAGGTTCCAACCCGCCGCCAACTCTATTCCTGAGGTTTCCGGATTGCTCCCAACAACCTCCAACGTGTCTGCTGCGGTCATGCGGATCCAGAACCCCATGCTCTCATCCAGCTCAGTCAAAGTGTTAATGTATCCGACCCCTGGGGCGTACTTCATCCAAGACCCCGCCCCAGCATTCCAGGCATATACCAGGTCATAGTTCCCTTCTATGCTGGAAAGCACCTCGCCAATAGCTGTATTCCCTGGATGCAGGTTGAACGACACCAGGTTCCATCCCACCACCAGCTCGATTTCCTGACTAGCCCCACCTGTGATACGCACTTGAGCAGTAGCCGTCCCGCCGCTGCCATCATCGTCCGTCACTCGCAATCCAACCGTATAATCTCCCAGCGCAATCCAGGTGTGGCTGGTTGTGGCTCCGCTGGCATCGTCATACAACCCGTCATTATCCAGGTCCCAGGCATAGGTACAGATGTCTACCGCCGCACATGTCGCCGTCCCGCTCAAGGCAACTGCTTCCCCAACGGCACCTTCGTACGGCCCTCCGGCGCTGATATTCGTGGGCGGTACATTGTTGACCGTCACCGTAAAGGTCGCCTCGCCCTCGCCTCCCTGGGCATCGGTTGCCTTTTCCTTCACGGTATAGACGCCGTCGTCTGACCAGGTGTGGCTGGGTGTAAACCCGGTGGTATCGTAGGCGCCATCATTGTCCCAATCCCACTGGAAATTGTTGGTATCCAAACCCCAGTCATTGGCGCCGCCGGCAAAGTTGATCGCTGCGCCTTCATTCCCGGTGTGAGGACCATCTGGCACGACTTCGGGAGGATGGAAATCCAGGCGAACGCTTGATCCGCTGTGCCAAACAGCTTTCGCCACCACCTGACCATTAATCTTGAAGACGACCTCATCCCCTTCTTCACCTCCATCTTTTTCAGGTGTGGCAGCGTCATCTCCAGGAACGTCGATTCCGTAGGCAAGGGGGTTCGTACCGCTGACCTCTTCCACTTCTACCGGATCAACTATTCCGGCAATAAAGGCTTCAACATCATCTCCTACCAATGGTGGATTGCTGCTGAAATGTATCTCCCCATAGAAACTTGAGGGCATCACCGGCGGAGGTGTGATCGCATTTACATGGATGATCACCGAGACAGTGTTGCTATCGAGCAGCCCATCGTTAGCCTTATAGCTGAAGCTGTCGTCTCCACTGTAAGCTGAATTGGGTGTGTATGTGAATGACCCATTTGCATTGAGCACCACCGTCCCGTGGCTGGGATTGCTGACCTTGATGGCTGTCAGCGGATCATCGTTGGCATCCGTATCATTAGCCAGCACCCCAGGTGCAGATACCACTCGCGCTGTATCCTGAGTGGCGCTGTAAGTATCACTGACAGCCACTGGAGCAACATTCAGTACTGAGAAATTGGCAGTGACCGTTTTATTTCCATCCATCGTTACCGAGCAAGAGCCGCTCCCGATGCAGGCTCCGCTCCAATGGTCAAATACATACCCATTGGCAGGTGTTGCGCTGACGGCCACAATGCTATTCTCTGGGTAAATATGGGTGCCAGCTGCAGGGAAGGTCGTTCCACTACCCGCCGGGCTGATTTCAGTGGTCAATTCATAGGTTTCTCCGTCATTTTGGGGAATTATTTCATATGAATAATTGACCGACCCACCGGTAGAAGCAATGTAGTCGACCGTCGCTTGATCAGGACTCACGGTTACACGGAGATGCCCATCACTGGGTAACGCCTGGATGGTATATCCCTGTCCTGTTGTATAAATGTTGAATCCATTTCCGGTAAATCCGGCCGCAGGTACAGATTGGTACACAATACCATCGCGTTTTTCATAGGCGTATTGGTGGTCGTGGCCATGGAAGAAAGCACTGACGTGATTGTCGACTAATATCTGGTGGACCGGTTCGGTTCCCCATTGCGATACATCCCTGTTAGTGTCCCACCCCCAGGTAGTGCCATTTTCATCATACCCACCCCATTCAGCGATGTTAGCTGGGTTTGCGCCGCCTCGGACATAGTCATCTGAGCCGCCAACCATATGGTGCGCAAAGATGAATTTATATTCTGCAGTGGAATCTTCCAGGGTTTGCTTGAGCCAGTTGAATTGCTCAAGGCCCAGGGTCCAATCCCACCGGTCGCCCGATCCTGTGTCGCTGGTTTCACCTCCACCCGTATTTCCGATAAAGGGTTTGGTCATCGTATACCAGAAAGGATCGATTACGACGAACAGCGCATCGCCCCAGGTCCATGCGTAGTAATCCTCACGAAGGTGGTCCCCATCCAGGTAAGAATAAGGATTTGTATCGCCAGAATAAAACGAATCTGGAACAGGATTCAAGTAATATTTGTTTTGTGCATTTGTACCCATAACGGGTTTGCTTGTTGCCGGGTCGCCGGTATCATCCAGATGCCAGCCTTCTTGCTCTTCATGATTCCCGGTAGCAAGATAAATTGCCGCTGAACCGCCGACGAGATCAAAATACTGGCGTTGCGTAAGGTAAGCCGACTCAGCGCCTGAAACCGAGGTGACATTATCCATGGCAAAGGTGTCGCCCAGGTCAATTTCGAAATCAGGATGGTCCGCAGCGACATTAGCCATGGTTTTCGTCCATTCTTCAGAGCTCCCGAGCATAATGCTTACATGTGAATCGGAAGTGATCGTGAAAGTAAAAGAATTTCCCTGGGCGTGCTGTGTCCAGAATGAGTGTTCTGCTCTTACAACCCAATCTGAATCACCTGGCACCTGATACTGCATCCGGTAGTAGTATTTGGTGTTTGGAGCCAGGCCGTTGATAATTGTTTCATACGGCTGGCCACCACTTGCCAATCCTGTATCGGTATGCCAGGGGTAATTTCCGGATGAAACACCGTACTCATAAAATATATTGATACTCTGGGAAGGCACCACATTTATCGTTATCGAAGTGCTGGTCGGCCGGCCCAGAAGCTCAGAGCCCGAAAAAGTGATCACCGTAGCAGCCCTGGCAACAAAATGAGGTACTCCAGTGGCACTCAAAAGCAACGTCACAATAATGATGAACGAGAACAAACGCAGTTTATGAAGGTTATTCATCTTGCTTTCTCATCGAGCTCAAACATAAAATGGGATCATGATATTTTCAGAACATTCGACAAAAAAACGATTGTTTGCAGGCCGGAATAGAACTTGTTTGAATGATCGTTCTAATCCGGCCTGCGGTATCCTGATTGCTAATAACTAACCGCCCAGGTGTGTGGGCCGCCAACCTTGATCCAATAACCCCATCCCGGAGCCAGTTGGATCAAATCATTACCTATGAACGCTTCGGGATCATATTTCTTCCAATGATCACTGGTGTCAGCAGCATCGTAGCCGTACACCAGGCTGAAGTCACTGCCTACCCCGTGATCGCTCAGTATCTCAGGCAGCGCTCCATTCGCGCTGGAGGGGTACCCTACCAGGTTCCATCCCGCCGCCAGCTCGATCTCCGAGGTCCCAGGATTGCTCCCCACAACCTCCAGCATGTCCGCAGCTGTCATGCGAATCCAGAAACCCATGCTTTCATCCAAGGCTGTCAGCGTGTCCCCAAAACCTACCCCAGGGGCGTATTTCATCCACGTTCCTGTCCCTGCATTCCAGGCATATACCAGGTCATAGTTCCCTTCTATACTGGATAGCACCTCTCCAATCGCCGTATCCCCTGGATGCAGGTTGAACGACACCAGGTTCCATCCCACCACCAGCTCGATTTCCTGGCCCGTCCCACTAATGTGCACCTGGGCGGTAGCCGTCCCACCGCTGCCGTCATCGTCCGTCACCCGCAGCCCGACCGTATAATCCCCCAGCGCATTCCAGGTGTGGCTGGTTGCGGCTCCGCTGGCATCGTCATATAACCCGTCATTATCCAGGTCCCAGGCATAGGTGCAGATGTCTACCGCAGCGCATGTCGCTGTCCCACTCAACGCAACCGCTTCTCCAACCATACCGTTGTACGGGCCTCCTGCATTGATATTCGTGGGCGGTACATTGTTGACCGTCACTGTAAAGGTCGCCTCGCCCTCGCCTCCCTGGGCATCGGTTGCCTTTTCCTTCACCGTATAGATGCCGTCGTCTGTCCAGGTATGACTGGGTGTAAAACTGGTCGTATCGTAGACACCATCATTGTCCCAATCCCATTGGTAATTGTTGGTATCCAAACCCCAGTCATTGGCGCCTCCGACAAAATTGATCGCTGCGCCTTCATTCCCGGTGTGAGGACCACCTGGCACGACTTCGGGTGGATGGAAATCGATTCTTACGTTCGTGGCGCTGTGCCAGACAGCTTTTGCCACCACCTGACCATTAAATCTTGAAGACGACCTCATCCCCTTCTCCACCTCCATCTTTTTCAGGTGTGGCAGTGTCGTCTCCGGGAACGTCGATCCCATAGGTGAGAGGAGAGGTATTCTTGATGGCAGATGTAATAACCGGATCGGCTACTCCCGTTATGTACGCAGCTACGAGGTCGCCAACCGATGGGGGTGCGGCCGAGAAGTGAATTTCACCGTAAAAGCTGGATGGTATCTCAGGCGGCGGGGTGACCCCACCGACGTGGATCGTCACCGTGACGGTGTTGCTGTCCAACAGCCCATCGTGAGCCTTGTAGCTGAAGCTGTCGTCTCCACTGTAAGCTGAATTGGGTGTGTATGTGAATGACCCATTTGCATTGAGCACCAGTGTTCCGTTGGACGGATCAGTAACTTTGATAGCTGTTAGCGGATCATCGTTGGCATCCGTATCATTCCCCAATACACCGGGTGCGCTGATATCGAGCTCAGTGTCCTCGCTGGTTGAATAAGTGTCAGCGACAGCTACCGGAGCCACATTCGTCTGTGAGTAGGCTACACTGACGGTGTGGGCACTGGCAGGCATTGTCAGAGAGTTTGTGGGGTTTGTACTTGCGTCGTTGGATGTACCAGTCCATCCGGAAACATGCCAGCCGCTATCGGGTGTAGCGCTGAGCGAGATTACCTGACCTGATACGTATTGGCCGTTCGAAGAACAAGAATCCGATTTTAATGGTGTGGCTGCCGGATTACTTCCCTGTCCAGTGTGGGAAAGGGATAATAGATAACATGTAGGCGTAGATGGCCCTGATTTGAGTGTTGCGATAGCCGCTGCAGAATCACGGCTGGTATTCAAGGAAACCAGTTGGGCTGTATACGCCCCGGTTGAAGCGACAATGCGCCAACCCATCTGGGCGGTGATATCTGTCGCATCTCCACTCGATGAGCCGAAACTCGTTCCGAGGCGTGGACCGTAGGTGAATGAGTTCTGCCAGGTACTGGGAGCATCAACATTCGGTCCTTCTAATCCTACCGCTCCAACCAGTAGTTCATTGGCCTGGGTTGTGGTCGCAGTTGCGCCAGAGGAAACCGTACTTGAAGTTCCAGTGCCGGTATGGGTCTGATCGACCACAGCGCTGTCCGCCAATCCGCGGAATACACTTACGACTGCAGACCGGGCAGTTACCGATGTGTGGTTGATCGTGATCGTACTACCTGCCGCCAATGCATTGGCGTTGAATGCAGCATAAACCTGGGTCCTGACCCCTGCAGCTGTGCCGGATTGGTCATTGCTTACCTGGACCACAGACGTATAAGTATTACCCGCCGAATTGGTAACACTACTGATCGTCCCCTCCTCATCGGCTGCAAAAGTGACGAGGATGTCATCGCCGGCAGCAACAGCCGTATCCGTGGTGACGACAAGGCTGGTACCGGCGGATTTAATTTGGTTCTTGCCAATATCACCGATGTACGAAATTCCGGCATCGCTGGTCTTGAATGTAGCTATATCAGCAGACCAGGCAGCTGAGGTAATTCCGCTTTTTGCTGCAGTGTACGATCCGGTAGATGACACGATCTGCCAACCCAACGACACGGTTACATTGGTATTATTCGTGCCTCCGGTCGTACCGGCGCGTGGTCCCGCTGAAAATGAATTCAGCCAGGTTCCAGCAATGTCACCGCTGGGACCTTCAGTTCCAACCGCACCAATGAGCAATTGGTCCGCTTGAACTGTGGTCGCTGCTCCCGATGACGGAGTGGTCGTGGTCGATGTGCTATTGTTTGCATTGGTCTGCTCAAGTGCTCCAGAGGGGGCTAACCCGCGAAATACACTGACAACCGCCGCGCGGGCTGCTGGCACATTCGAGCTGTAGACCGTTTGAGTGATGGTAATTGAGCTGCCTGCTGGTAAAGGTGTGACGTTGTAAGAAGCATAGATGTAGGTACGGATATGGTTTAAACTGATGGACAAACCTGCTTGCTGATACTTGTTGCCAGCCGGGTCAGTTACACTTAGATTCAGGTCCTGGGTTGGATCGGAAGCATAGGCAATGATGATATCGTCTCCGGCGGCAACCGCGGTTGAGGTTGTCACTACCAGGCTGGCGGGTCCGCTGTCTTTGATGGTCGCCGAACCAATATCGCCAATGTACGACAGGGTGGCTGGAGGTGCGGTGACAAAATTCGCGGTGACGGTTTTATCTACATCCATGGTTACTGAGCAAGCTGCAGTTCCAAGGCAAGCTCCGCTCCAATGGTCGAAAACAAATCCGGGATTTGCGCTTGCCGTAACAGGCACGCTTGTTCCTGCTTCATAGCTGTAGGTCCCTGCAGCTGGGGTTGTCGTTCCACTGCCGGCTGGATCAACGGCAACCGTCAGGTCATGAGTAACTACCGGCTCATTGGGTTCGATGGTGTACGTGTAGGCTGATGATGTTGCGGAAGTGCGGATATACTCTACGGTTGAGGCAGAAGGCCCAACCGTTACGCGCAGATGGCCTGAGCTGGATAAAGCCTGGATCGTATTTCCACTACCTGTCGTGTAAATACTGAATCCATTACCGGAAAATCCTGCTGAAGGAACTGCCTGGTAAACGACGCCGTCCAGCATCTCGTAGGCATATTGGTGGTCGTGCCCATGGAAGAAAGCGCTAACATGATTGTCGACCAGGATTTGATGGACCGGATCACTCCCCCATTGCCCAACAGCACGTTCTGTGGTCCACCCCCAGGTCGTGCCATTTTCATTATAGCCGCCCCATTCGACCAGGTTGGCGTAATTTGCGCCTCCATGCCCATAATCTGATTGGCCGGAGATATTCCCCCCGCCAACCATTTGATGGCTGAATATAAACTTATATTTTGCGGTGCTGGTTTGGAGTGTTGTTTTCAGCCAGTTGAATTGTTCTGATCCGAGAGTCCAATCCCAGCTGTCTCCCGAACCGGTCGTGTCATCTTCACCACCGCCAGGATCTGATACATAAGGTTTGGTGGTTGAGAACCAAAAAGGATCGATGACTACGAATAAGGCGTCACCCCACGTCCAGGAATAATAATCTTCTCTCAGCCCATCGCTACCCAGTGGGGCATAGGTATTCGTATCCCCGGAATAAAAAGAATCCGGCACCGGGTTGAGGAAAAATTTCTTCTGCGCATTGGTACCTAAGACAGGTAAGCTGTTTGCCAGGGTACCTATCAGATGCCAGCCTTCTTGTTGTTCGTGATTTCCCGGTACCAGATAGACAGGTACCGAATTGCTTACGAGGTTGAAGTACTGCAGCTGGTTTTTATAAGCTGTCTCCGCCCCAGAAACACTTCCCACCGCCACATCATCCATCGCAAATGTATCTCCCAGATCAATTTCAAAATCTGGGTGGTCTGCAGCAACGTCATTCAAGGTATTGGTCCATGTAGTTGCATTTCCCAGCATGATGTTGACATGGGAATCGGATGTGATCGTAAACGAAAAAGTGCTGTCCGGGGCTCTTTGAGTATGAAATGAATACTCAGTCCGCGTATTCCAGGTTGCCCCGCTATCGGTGCTGTACAGCATCCGGTAGTAATACTTGGTGTCCGCAGTCAGCCCGCTGATGGTCACAACTTTTGGTTGACCGCCCGTAGCAGTCACCTGGCTTGTATTAACATATGGGCCGCCGGACGTCATTCCATATTGGTAGTAGAGGGTGATATTTGAATCTGGGACAACATTAATCGAAATCGATGAATTTGTTGGTCTTCCCAAAAGCTCTTTCCCGGTAAAGTTGATCGTGGCTGCTTCCGCTGTAACCGTTGGAATCCCAATGAGGGTGGTAATAAATACCAGGACCAAAAAGATTTGCATTAGTTTCGTAATGCGTTTATGAAAGGCCGACTTTCGCCCCGCAAATAAGAATCTATTTGACATGATAGCCTCCGTTTTTAAATACAAAAAAGAAGAATGGTTGACTTTCACGCCCCCGTGATGTAAACTTAAACGGAACAGAGGGCGCTCCTGAAGCTCCTTTGTCACCTATCTCGACTGGTTGCCGCCGGTCGAGATAACTTTATTAATTTGTACTTATGCAAAATTGGGTGCTTTATCGAGATTTTAGGATTATGACCATCACAAAAAAATAAAAGAAACCGCACCCATTTTATGGAAATGTGGGCGGGTTCGCAATTGGCTCCCTAAAGATCTGTTCTGCGTTCTGGTGTCCAGGCAGCAGACGTGCGACCAAACTAGATCATTAGTTCAAAGCCCCCGGAATTATCCTGCCCGATGAAGGTCAGGGCAGGCAGAAAATGTTTATCTATACCTTCGCAATGAATTAATACTATTATATAGAGATTCTTATGAATTCGAACATTATTGTTACATACTCGGTTGGCGATTCAACCAATATAGTCGTCAAATTTATTGGATCGTCCAATTTTATGGGACGTCCATTTCAAACAATCTATCTGTTCCCATCACCGATATTTGAATTCCAAGGTCCTTTACAGAGGGTTCTAACCAATCCAGAATAGTTCGGTAATCGATAATATCCGTTCTGCCTAAAACGACTGATTTCCCCGGGCTTAATTCGACCACGACTGATGTTCCAATTCCACGTGATTTGATCTTGAGAAACTGTTTATCGATTGACAGCCGTCCTGGGTAATTTGGATTATTTCGGTTCCGTATTGCAAGCTCTAATTCTTTACCTTCTCGCCAGACCATCATGTAGTTAAGTTCGATACCAGATTCTTTTAGAACTTCAACTACATCCCGTGAGCTCATCCCCAACATCCAGGCAATCCCGGCAAGTTTTCGCACCCGTTGAGAAAGGTGAGTTCGGTCAATTCCGATTACATAGTGGCGAAAGGTTCTTTGGCAATTATTGCATCGATAACGATGATATTCCCCTGATTCCTGATTGGCATCCTGAACTATCTTTACCCCTTTCCCCCAGCGACTTAAAAGCTCACTATCACAGTGAGGGCACCTTTTTGGGCGGTTATTTATAACGGTTTTGAAATCATCCAGATGTAGGACAATGACAGCCATATGCTTACCTATTTGATCTGATTTCAGGTCAGGAAATGGCTATGTTTGCATCAGAGATACCTGCTAACCTGGTTTTGGTTTGTGAAGTTATTTACAAATTGTAGCATTTCATGCTTGTCTGGTCAATTAAAATTATATGACCAATTTTACTTTCACTGTAGCAGTATGTTTGCGCTGAATTCCAGGATCCGTGTATTGTCAATGCACGATGGGTATATGGTCCAATATACCCTTTTCTGGCTACTTAACATATCCGCAGGTTATTATTGCGCTCCAAGAGTGGATTCCGCCATAATTCGGGTAGATTCTGGGCACGGTATGTCTGCGCTCGATTATTATTGGTAGAGAAAGCAGTTAGCAATCGATTTTGAGTATTCCAAACAGTCAAAAGACGAACAAAAATGGCCGTCGATTTTCCACTGACCGCTGAATAAAAATTTTTTATGAGCCCGTACGAATTAGGGTTGGTTCACCACGCGGAAATAACTGTGATGCGATCCCCCAAGGACATCTTTAGACGTTATATTTCCCGCGGGGCTTGACGCAGGCAGATTGTTATGCTCCGGGATCAGTTGACCAATACCCTGATGGGGACGTTCTTGATCATAGTAATCGGTGTATATCCTGACCACTCTTTTCAAATGCCTATCATGAAGAATAATGGTGTGGTCCAAATATTCTCTTAGCAGGCTGCCCAGGAACCTTTCGCATGTACAATTGGCTCGAGGTGCTCAATAAAGCGTCCTCAGCTCGTTGATGCCCTAGCCTGCCGCCACAGTTGAAAAGTGCGAAGCGTATTTGCTATCTCGATCACGGATAAGATACTTTGGACCATGACCCCAGGGAGTGGCTTCACGCAGCTACTGTAGGGCCCATTCATCGGTCGGGACAGGCAGCACTTACGGTGGAATTGGCGCTCGGCGAGATTTATTGATTGCCTCTCTGACTGAGCCTGTTATCCTGCTGGTTTTATTTGTCATGGCTTTGTTGGCAGGTTCGACCAACCTGGGGACGATCAGCACCGGGATCGCCACCGGAGCCATCCCGTATTATGCGGCTGTCTGGCTGGGAATGCTGGCTTTCAGTCTCGCTACTTTTGTGGAAATGGAAAAACTTCCTTTCGATCTTGCGGCGGCCGAGCAGGAAGTTCAAGAAGGCCTTCTCACGGAATATTCCAGTCATTCTTTGGCTCTTTTTAAATGGGGAAATTGATATTAAACAGTTGGTGATTGTCTCGTTGTTGCTGGCTGTCTTTGTCCCGTTCGGCAACCAGGCAACCCTCACAATTCCATCGCTCCTCATCGCTGCACTGCTTTTCCTTTTAAAAGCTCTGGTGTTGTTCATTATTGCGGGCATAATTAAAAATTCGATGGCACGGTTGCGGTTTATGAAAGGCTGTAAGGTGTAAAAAACTTAACCATTGGTATAAACCTGAGAAGAAGGCTGTCTTTGGTAATCGTGGATGATCCCTCCCAGGATATTTCGCCTCCGTATTGGACCGTTTGTGTTCTATTCTCGTCCTGGAATTGAAACAGGAAATCTCTGGACGATCCCTTGATGTGGGCGAGCATGGTTGTAGTATTGATCATACTCTTTCAGAACACGATGAAGGTGATTATCATTTAGAATCAGAATTTTATCCAGACACTCTTCGCGAACAGATCGCACCCATCGTTCAGCAAAGGAATTCGCCCTGGGTGCCTGAAAGGGAGTATGTAATATTTCTACCTTTTCTGATGAAAATACAAGATCGAACGATGAGGTAAATTTCTTATCGTTATCATGGATGAGAAAAGTAAACTCTTTAGAATCATCGTTCAGCGTCCAGACCAGCTGCCGTGCCTACTGTGTAACCCAGGTTGAGTCAGGAGCGGTTGTGCAGCCAGCTATATGGATACACCGGGTTCCCCAAATCAAAAAAACAGAACGCAGATCGTTTTAAGCCAGATGGTCTCCACGGTGAAGAAATCGCAGGCCAGAATCTGATCCTTGTAGTGTCCCAGGAAGGTTCGCCAGGAACCAGAAGATCGTTCATTTGTAGGTGGTACCCGTTGCCTCTTTAGAATATTGCGTACTGAAGAGGCACATAGTTTGAAGCCAAGTTTGAGCAGTTCACCCTGGATCCTGTCATACCCCCAGCGTGGGTTTTCTTTCGCCAAACGAATAATCAACGCTTCAAGCTCAAGCGAGATTTCTGGTCTGCCCGGTTTTCCTTTGCGTTTGAAGGTCCATTTGCGGCGAACCAGTTCTCGATGCCAGCGAAGTACTGTATCCGGTTTGAAAATCAACATGACCTGATTAAGATGCTGGCGCGCACCGTCATTGAATTTAGAATACCTGTCCAAGAGGGTGGCCAATACCATGCGCTCAGAGTCAGATATTCGCAGAGGCGTTTTCGTTTTGCGTTGTAAGGTACGTATCTGTTGGCGAAGGATAAGAAACTCCAAATCCTTTTCACTTTTAGAGGTTCTCAAGATTGCCACCAGATCGAAAAATATGGAAAACAATGACATCAGCATTGTTGAGATCATGAACCTTCCTTGAGATATGAGTTCTTCAAGTCAAACAGCTTACCACAAATCGGCAAGCTGTTTCAAACTTATGAAGATATCGCTTTACTCAGGGCAAGTAGGCTATCCAGAAGGTGTGGATGTATTAATTACACCATTCACGCCCAACCGCCCTTTGAACCGTCTTACTTTGGATGGCTTCATTTCAATGCCCCAGAAATAGGTACTCGCTCTCAATCTCTGGCCTGACCCGCAGATAATCAAGAATGGCCTTGCGCGCTCCGGCATTCAATGGGATCTCGCGCCTTTTGGTGCCGTTCCCTTCCCGGACAACCACGCTTCCCTTCCTCCCATCCAGAAAAAGGTCACTCATGCGTAACTGGATTATTTCCCCAACCCTAAGGCCTGCATCTAAAATCAGTTTGACAATTGCTGCATCCCGCAGATACATCAAGCGGAGACTGGGGTATCGATGAACGGCATCCTCTATTTCTTTATCTACTATTCTTAACAAAGCAGCTCTTTGTTTCTTGTCCAGCCATTTTGGAGCCAACGCCATCCCTCGGACTGCATTTACTCCCTGAACCGGATTACGTGCATTTTTGACATAACCAGCTTGCTCCAGCCAGTGAGCATAGGCTGCCAGGGCAGCCAGCCTGCGGTTGATCGTCTTCGGCTTGTTTGCCTGCTCAAGTAAATATTGCTTATACCCCCTGACTGCTTCATTCGTTAACCCTCCAGGAGTGAGTGGCTCTTTGGATTGTTTCTCGAACCATTGTGCAAACAAACGCACATCCCCAACATACCCAGCGATCGTCACCGGCGAGCGATCCTCAGCCAGCAGATAAGACTGAAATTCATCCAGATACGGTTCATCAGCCATTATTCATCTCCATCCTTGTTTTATCGTCTATGCCCGTTTTTGGGTGGTTTTTTTCTTCATGACCTGAGATAGCCCCTTGTTTGTTTTCGGGGCTCCTGAGCTTTCCTGGGGACTTAAAGGTCGTCCTTGTCGTTTTTGATGTTTCTACCAAGGACGTCCATAAGGGGCATCCTTGTAGGACGTCCTATCCAGCAGTATTTCATCCATTCCGGGAAACGTCTTCAGCCTTACGTTTTAAATCCAGGTTGGAGTCAAACTTTGGGGAAGTAGAAGGTGTTTTATATCCCCATAAACTGGTCCTTTTATGTTCTAAGAGATAAACAGGCTCATAAAGGAGAAATGCAACCAATTGGCTGACAGGCACTCCTTCTTTTTGAGCCAATACATTCAGATGATGTTTTAATTCCACAGGCAGATCCAGTCCAATCCGTCCGGGTATTCTTTTTTGAGCACGCTCGCGTTCCTTCTTCTTTCTCGATCGCTCCTTCTGCGGCAGGTGGGATTCGACCTGGCGACGTTGTCCTTGACCCAGCAGAGAATCGACAGCCGGGTCTACGGCTGTCAGATCATCAAAACCTGTGAAACCTTCTTGGTCTGCTTTGTTCATAACAGCTCCTTTACCCTTTCTAAAACTTGGATATACCCCCCGATGTGTTTGCTTCCCTGATCGTAGCCAATCAGAGCTTTTGCATTCGGCTCATGGTCCCAGAGGGTCTTCCCATAGCGGCTGGCAACCCGACACTGGGTGTCCTGGGGAATGGGCGGAAGCACCAAACGTCCAAAGGTCTGCGCCACCTGTGCCTGCGGCACTGGCGCAGGCAGGTGGACGAGCTGGTCGTGGCTCTCCAGTGTCACCCGCTCGTAGAAGGTAGGCAGGATGCCTGCCACTTTACAATGGCTGATCCGTTTCAGAGCAGATAATGATTGCAGGGCATCTCTCACCCCGTTGACGGCCAGCTTGTCCAGCCGGGTGGGGATCAACAGATAGTCAGCAGCAACCAAAGCAGCAAAGTGCAACAAATCCACCGATGGAGCACAGTCAAGGATGATCACTTCATATCCTGATTTTTGTAAAGAATCGATCAGGACATATTCTCGCATGGTGACGCCGGCCAATACTTGCTTCAAGGCGATTGTGCTCTTATCCGAACGGATGATATCCAGGTGATCCAATCCGCTGGATGTAACCACCTGATCGAGCGGGCAATGAAGCTCGGGCGGGAGAAGCCGGCGCAGGTCATCTCCATGAGGAAGGCCCAGGCTGTCGGCCACATTGCCCTGGGTATCCAGGTCGATCAAAAGCACCTCCATGCCTTTTCTAGCAAGGCCGGCTGCTAACGTCACCGCGGTGGTTGTTTTTCCGACGCCACCTTTTTGGTTCAGAATCGCCAGGATCGTTTGCATTTCTGTACCCTCCTTTCAACCTAAGTCACTCTATAAAGTCAATCCCAGACGAATCATGGATGCCGGTATCGTCATGGTTGGATGAAAGCAATTCGGAGAATAACCTGGCTTGGTCCGCATCCATCTGCCGGTAAAGATTAGGGGTTTCAGGCTTTTGCCAGGAGAGGACAGTCTCGCCTTCATCGTCATCTACGAACAGGTACCTGGAGCTTCGAAACAATAATCCAACAACCCGGAAGAGCAAGACCAGGCCTAAGCATCCCAGGACCAAAGCGGTGAACGCGAACAGCATAAAAAGGGCCTGCATCAGGACCTGGCTAAAAGCCTGGATCGATTCAATTTTTAACTGAGTACAGTCGGATAAAAGGATTGCCATCAGGATCAACCAAAAGCACTTCTTCATTTCAACCTCCTTCTCCTGAAACTCTCAAGTACTTATCGCGGTAAAGAATCACTCGATAGAACAGCACATTCCTAGCCTTTGCCACCCTTCCCGGATGGCATAACCAGGTTGGCATAGCCCAGCTTGCGCAGAAACTTGCGGACGGCATCCTCCGGGATCCGGTAGGTTCTTGGGCCGAACTGGATAGCTTCCAGTTTGCCGTCGTTGATCCAACGGTAGACCGTTTTGGGATGGACCCGCGCCCAGCCAGCTACCTCGGGGACTGTCAGCAGGATGCGAGAATTCCATGTCTTTGTTTGAAAATTTGTAGATTTTGTTTCCATTTCTTGTTCCTCCTGCCAGCTTTTGAGGGAATCAAAAGCCGGCTCTCAATCTGATCTGTGAAATTCACAGGATTCAGATCAAGAGCCAGCCTTTAATGTAACTTTCCTACTTTACGCTCCGCTGGTTGGATACCCACCCTCTCCGCCTCATAAAGAACGCTCGGCGTCGAGGATGCTGGGGGAACGCGACCCTCTCCGCTCATTGCGTTAGCTGCAAGTGCGCGAAGAACGCAACTCTTTCCGCCTGAGGTAGATTTGTTGCTCCACCGTAAACACCCACTTGGGGTGTGATCCCACAAGGGAAGTGGGTTCGAATTCCATCCAACACTCGGCCTTAGGCCTCGGTACGCAGACATCGCGCTCCCCGCAGGTCGTAAACTTATCCAACCGAAACAGCGTTTGAAGGATTAGCCGGAATCGTTGGATTTTTCCTGATTGAGCGCCACCTAACGTGATTGACGCGATGAAAGCCAAGATTGACTCTCATTAGGGCAAGGAGATCTATGTCCCGGTTAACGACAATTAGAATTACCCCCTGACGACAATTAGAAATACCCACCAAGAGGTGGTCGATAGCCGGAGTAAACTACTCCAAAAACATGGAGTAGTGCATGACAGCTAACGACGCCCAGGTGAGGATTATCATGAGAGAACGAAACCAAGGGCATACCCAAGAACAAGCGGCTGCGAAGGCAAACCTGAGCAGCTGTAAGACTGTCAGGAAATATGAACAGTTGGGAAAACTACCGAGTGAACTGAAACAGCCGCGGAGCTATCGCACTCGGACCGACCCATTTGAAGCGGAATGGGACGAACTGGAAAAGATGTTGAAGGATGCGCCTGAATTGGAAGCCAAGACGCTGTTTGAATGGTTGTGCGAACGGCAGCCGGAGAAATACCAGGAAGGGCAGTTGCGCACCTTGCAACGTCGGGTAAACGAGTGGCGGGTATTGAATGGCAACCCCACCCTCACCCTGGATCAGGTGCACCAGCCGGGTGAAGTACTGCAAACAGATGGGACCTGGATGAATAATCTGGGGATCAGTTTGCAGGGAGAAGCGTTTGAACACCTGGTTATCCATAGCGTACTGCCTTATTCAAATTGGGAATGGGGACGCGTGGTGCAATCAGAATCACTGCTGGCAATCCGGTTGGGACTGCAAAGCGCCTTGATGAAACTGGGACATGTGCCCAAGATCCACCAGACCGATAATACAACGGCCGCCACCCACAACTTGGGACCCAACCAACGTGACCGGAGCCCGGAAGAGCGTGGATTCAACGCCGAATATTTGCAGTTGCTGACGCATTTTGGGATGGAGCCGCGCACGATCCATGTCAACAGCCCCAATGAGAACGGCGACATCGAATCATCGAACGGCGGGTTCAAACGCACTGTCGTACAGCATTTGCTGTTGCGGGGCAGCCGGGATTTTGAGAGTTTGGAAACCTACGAAGCGTTTTTGTGGGGGATCATGGAGCAACGTAATGCCCGGCGTCGGGTAAAGCTAGCCGAAGAGCTGGCCGTGATGCAACCCCTGACGGTAGCTCCCTGGCCTGAGGTGCGGGAGTTGAATGTTCGGGTCGGCTCGAATGGCATCTTGCGGGTCGGTTCGAACGGCTACACCGTACCGAGCGGCTTGAAGAGCAAACGAGTGACCGTGAAGGTGTTCGAATGGCAGATTGAGGTGTGGTATGCCAACCAACGGGTGGAGACCTTGCCCCGCCAGACGGGAGTGCAACATTACAGCATTAACTACCACCACGTGATCGACAGCTTGCTGCGCAAGCCGGGCGGATTTCGCAATTACCGCTACCGAGACGATCTTTTCCCGCGAGCGGTCTTCCGCCAGGCCTGGGAGGCGCTCCAAGCACGTTATTCAGCCCGAAAAGCAGATCTGACCTATCTGCGGATCCTCAAACTGGCGGCAGGCGGGTTGGAGACGGATGTGGCTGCAGCGCTGGAGATGCTTTTGACATCCGGTCAGAACTGGGATGACCAAACCGTGGCCGAATTAGTTCAGCCGACGCCAACAGCGATCCCTGACTTACCAGTCAACCCTGTCAACCTGACCCTCTATGACCAATTCTTGAGCCCGGAGGCACGCCATGTCTCCGCTTGAGACCATTCGAGAGCACTTGCGCACCTTACACATGCCCACCGCTGTACAGGTGGTTGAAGAACTCCTGGCTAGCGCTACCAACGAAAACTGGTCGCCGGAAAAATTCTTGGGCGAACTACTCGAACAGGAGATGGAAGGTCGTCGCCAACGGCGCATCGAACGCCTGCAGGATGCGGCCCATCTGCCGGTCGAAAAGACCCTGGCGACCTTTGACCAGGGGTATCTTCCCTTGCGACTTCGTCGCCTGCTGCCCCAATTATGCACCGGCGAGTTCGTGGACCGCGCCGACAACCTGTTGGTCTTCGGTTTACCCGGCCGTGGGAAAACGCACTTTGTGGCCGCCGTTGGCCACGAACTGGTCAACATCGGCCGCAGTGTCTTCTTCACCCCGACCTACCGCCTGGTGGATAGCCTGCTGCGCGCCAAACGCGACCTGCTCCTCGAACATGAGCTACGCCGCCTCGACCGCTTCGAGGTGCTCATCCTGGATGATATCGGTTATGTTCAGCAATCCCCCGAAGAAATGGAAGTCCTCTTTACCTTGCTAGCCGAGCGATATGAACGCCGCAGTGTGGTCATTACTTCCAACCTGGTTTTCTCCCAATGGGATCAAATCTTCAAAAACCCCATGACCACCGCTGCTGCCATCGACCGCGTCGTCCACCACAGTATCATCGTCGAATTCGGAAAGGAGATGTCCAGCCACAGAGCCGATGAAGCTGCCAAACGTCTTCAGGAGACCCCCTGAAATGTCCCCTGCCATGCTGCCACAGGACTCACCAGCAAAAGCAGGCCGCCTGCTTCCGCCTCCGCCGTCCCGCTTTGCGCAGTATGCCGCTCCGACTGCGCTCTGTCAAGGGAGAAAACCCAAACTGCCCCCCTTGACGGTGCTCGTCTCCGCGGCCTTTTCTGCGCAGCGGGACGGCTCCGGCGGAAGCAGGCTATCGAAAAAGGCATACGTTTATATGCCTTCTGTTATGGGCATTTCTAATTGTCGCTGATGGGAATATCTAATTGTCGTTGACAGATGTCCGGCGCTTAGGTGTCGTTGAACCGGTCTTTGCCAATATCTGCGTGCAAAAACGCATGGATCGATTCACCCTGCGCTCTAAATTGAAAGTGGATATACAATGGAGGTTGTTCGCTCTGGTCCACAATATCGGCAAGATCCACCGCTATGGAGTGGCGCTATGAGCGTTCTTTTGGAAGGATCGCTTCTGGTGGCCACGACACAGATTTGAATTTCGGGTATATAACCAGATCATGACTGCTCGATGGCACTTTTTCGACAGTCTCGTTGGGCGTTTGGTCATAGAAATTCATACTGAAATATATTCGATGGAGAAAAGTAATGGACTACATTCGATTAGGTTCAACAGGTATGAAAGTCTCGCGCATCTGTCTTGGCTGTATGGGTTTCGGTGATTCAACACGTTGGATTCATAAATGGGTCCTCAACGAAGAAAATAGTCGTCCAATTATCAAAAAGGCTCTTGAATTAGGAATCAATTTCTTCGATACCGCCAATGTCTATTCTATAGGAGCAAGTGAAGAGATTCTCGGACGTGCATTGAAAGATTTTGCCAGACGTGATGAAGTGGTCATTGCTACCAAATTGCATGGCAAAATGCGTGAAGAGCCAAATGGCGGTGGACTTTCCCGTAAAGCAATCCTAAACGAGATTGACGCCAGCCTGAAACGGCTAGGAACAGACTATGTGGATTTGTACCAAATCCATCGCTGGGATTATGAAACACCAATTGAAGAAACGATGGAAGCATTAAACGATATAGTTCGCGCAGGCAAAGCGCGTTACATTGGTGCATCTGCCATGTGGGCGTGGCAGTTTCAAAAAGCATTATATGTTTCTGAAAAGCACGGTTGGACTCGTTTCATTTCAATGCAAAATCATCTGAATCTCATTTATCGTGAAGAAGAGCGTGAGATGTTGCCACTTTGTCGTGAAGAAAAAATTGGAGTAATTCCATACAGCCCACTTGCATCAGGAAGATTGACTCGTGATTGGTCTTCAGAAACCACACTTCGTTCTGAGACAGACCAGATTGCAAAAGGTAAATACGATTCAACTTCTGAAACAGACCAACGGGTTGTAGCGCGGGTTGCAGAACTCGCCGAGAAACACGAAGTTCCACGCGCCCATATTGCCATTGCTTGGTTATTACAAAAAGAGCCAGTGACAGCGCCAATTGTCGGAGCGACGAAAATTTCGCATCTGGAAGAATCAGTCAACGCATTGTCCGTTAAGTTGACCCAAGATGAAATTACATATCTCGAAGAACCATATGTTCCACATCACATCATTGGTCATCAATAAAAAAATTCGTCAATCAACAACACGCCCAACACAGCGTTTCTCAGAAACCCGACGGTCAAGAGGGCTAACTGGAGCAAGGGTGGGAGCATAGCAGGAGTCTGTTGGACCTAAAATAGTGGTTCCGGCGCGAAAATCTTTACCAAGAGCAGCAGAATATTAAACGCAAACAAGGCGTCTTTCCCGGGAGGACGCCTTTCCTCGATAGTGTCCCTATTCAGACCGGGCCAGGCAATAATTGATAGCCGAGTTTAGCGGCCCGCTTTTTCATGTACTTGATCTGCTGTTCTTCGTACTGCTTCGGGTACTCATTTATACTCAGCGGGTCATACTCTACCTTGTACTTCAACATCCGATACACCACTCTCGCGATCGCATGTGCTGTTGCCACCGTTGCCTGAGCTGGTCCCAACCTGGCGCGCAATCGTCGATATAAGACGCCAAAGGGACACTCTGCCTGCTTAACGGATTGGGCTGCCATGCGGAAGGCTTGCCCGGCCCGGTTCTTCGTTTTCAATGTTGTGTTCTTCAAGACCTTATTCCCTGAAATCTCGTGTTTGGGTGCTACTCCCAGCCATGAGCAGAAGTGCTTCTCGGTTGGGAACTTCGTCATATCCGTCCCGCATTCCATGATCACTGTCTGCGCCAGCGAAACGCCGAACCCGTCCACCAGGCTGATGTCCACCCCACTGACACGTTTCAAATGCTTACGAATTTTCTCAGTATCATAGCGTGCATTCTTGCTGTGAGAGCTCCGCTTGCGTGACGAAAGGGGTTGGAGTTCGCCTTGGTCCCAGTCTGAACGGGTCTCCCCATACATGCGTTCGATCTCTTGGTCACATTCAAGGATTTGCTGGGTGTAGAAATCGTATATTGCCACCGATTGCTTCAAGATGAAAAGATGCTCTTCGCGCCAGGTTCCGGTCAGCGCCTTGCCAATTTCTTCTTCGCTCTTCTTACATCCCGGCTCTCGCAACGATGCCAGCATTTTCGGGTCGCGCACTCCAGATAGGATGGCTCGGATGATCAATTGGCCGGTCACCCCGGTAATATCAGTCACTGCCTGCGAGAGCTGGACGTTCATTTGAAGCAGCGCCTTCTGCATATGTAAAATGTGCGGCGAACGGTGCTCCACCAACTGTCCACGATGCCGCAACAGTGTCCGCAGTGCCACCAAGTCTGACTGCGGACGGAATGAACCTTCCAGCAAACCATAATTGTGCAGGGTCTGAATCCACTGCGCGTCCGTAATATCGCTCTTCCTGCCCGCCACTCGTCTCAATGAGCGCGAACTAATGAGAAGGCATTCAAATTCCTGCCGTTCCAGTTCTTCAAACAGTGGAATCCAGTAAACCCCCGTACTTTCCATGGCGACTGTTCTGATTTTGTAGCTTTTCAGCCACTCTCCAATCGCCTGTAAATCAACCGTAGATGCCAAACCCCCTCACGATTTGGGTTGCCTCGTTTGCTGCCACACAGACTACGATTTCTTCGGCTCCAATATCGATGCCTGCCGCATTCGGGTTGACTTTGCTCATCCCGTCAAACGGATGAGCCTGCTCAATCCCTTTGGTACGCTTGCTTTTCTGTCTCATTTTTTCTCCTTTCTTGACATGGGCAAGCCCCGGTCAATCAAGGCTTTAGCTTTCTCATCGGGGTCTTTCCCCCCTCGCCGCCAGTGGATAAATCAATTTGACCGGCGACCAAGGTGCACCGCGGGACTGCGACTGTGCGTGTCTCCAATGCTTTGTACGGCCTCCAGACCTGCCATTTCGGAGGTATACTTCATCTATACAGTGATGTTAGGCGGTTTCTTTCGGGAAAAATGATGGCCCGCCATCTTTATATGGTGCACCCGACATGTGGGAGTCTGCGCGATTTACAAGCATTTTGCTGGCTTCGAGTTTTTTCTACATCTCAAGCATTGTCCACACCCACCCACACGCGGGTAACGCAAATCGTTAACCCGCTCTCGACCTTCCAATGAGGCTATAATGAGGATATTGATCCTCAAGGAGAAACACATGAAACAGGATACGCGATCGACATTAGATGTGATTTATGAGAACTGGCGAGGCTATAACGGAAAGCTGCAAAAATGCATCGCCCCTCTGACAAATGAGCAACTCTTGCTGCAACCTGCCCCGCGTATGTGGCCGCTGGGGCAGATTGTGCAGCACGTTATTTCGGTTCGGGTAGGGTGGTTCAGCGGCACTCTACAGGATGCTGACGACGTGATGAGCGAGTACATGCTGTGGGGCCAACGTGATTCGCCAGACCGCAGTGCGGTGGAACTGGTACGTGGGCTAGACGAGTCATGGTCATTCATTGAATCTCGCTTGCAGCGCTGGACGCCCGCCGATTGTGCCAAGACCTTCCCGGATGAATGGGATGGTCAGCAGTACGATGTATCGCGTAGTTGGGTGATCTACCATGTGATGGAACACGATCTGCATCATGGCAGCGAAGTCTCATTGATCCTCGGTATGAACGGTCTGCAGCCCCTCGATATTTAAATGAAAACCGCTCAACAAAGGTTCTCAGAAACCCGACGGTCAAGAGGGCTAACTGGAGCAAGGGTGGGAGCATAGCAGGAGTTTGTTGGACCTAAAATAGTGGTTCCGGCGCGAAAATCTTTACCAAGAGCAGCAGAATATTAAACGCAAACAAGGCGTCTTTCCCGGGAGGACGCCTTTCCTCGATAGTGTCCCTATTCAGACCGGGACAAGCAGCAATTGATAGCCGAGTTTGGCGGCCCTCTTTTTCATGTACTTGATCTGCTGCTCTTCATTCTTGTCATAGCTACTTAAGTCATCCGCGGCGTTTTTGGTATAAAAATAAGTGATTATATTTTTGAAGGATCATTTTTGTCCAGCCAAAATAGATGAGAACTTCACAAACTGCGTTCCCTCCTCTATTTTTATACTATCTTGGGCTGATCTTAGATAAGCGAACAGGTCCGCCTTCAGACTTGCCTGGCAGTTTTTTCAACTTTCTTGCTTTTTTTTTAGAACTCTTTTACGAGGTTCGAGAATAACTCCGATACAGACCACCAAGGGCCACCCTGGAGATTATCTTCCCACCTGAGGAAGATATCCCCCTCTCGTAATACGCTGGGATCCTTTGCCCTATCCCTTGATGAGGACGATCGTGATTGTAATATGCGCTATATTCTCTCACTACTCGACGCAACTGCTTGCCATGAAAAATAAGTGTCTGATCCTGACATTCCCTTTTGAGGCTACCCATAGTTCTCTCACAAATACTATTCGCTCGGGGTGCCCGGTCGGGTGTTTTTAGCTCGTTTATCCCAGAAACGGATGCAACCCTCGGGAATTGGAAACCATATTTCTTATCACGATTACGGATCAGGTGTTTTGGCCCCTGACCCCAGGGTGTTGCTTCGCGCAGCTGCTGGGCGGTCCATTCGTCGGACTGGGATGTCGTAACGGCCGTATGCGCTATACTTCGCCTTTTCATTTCCATGACCACAAAGATATACCAGGGTCGAAACAGCCAATTATTCACCATGTAAAATCACAAGCCCAAATGTCCTGAACATGGTTTTTCACGAAAGTCGCCCGGGTCTGGCTAGAAGACAGTGTTTCTCGAACTTTTGGTAAGTATTTCAGGATAATTCGTTTGCACACCTTGATACCTAACTTGTGCGGTTCACACCGAATCTGCACCTCGTAAGCGATTCTCGTTTGCCATCTTGCGGATGAGATCGATCGTTTCAGGTGGGATCTTTGGCTTGTTTTGTTTACGCTTTGATTTCATTCGCTAATAAAAGCGTAACAAATCCCGATGCCAGCGGAGCAATGTATCTGGTTGAACAATGTAAAGGGTTTGTTTCCAGAACCGGTAAAACGAGCGAGCAACACGAGAAGCAACCGCTCACTGCGGGTCAACTGGGGTAATTTCACATGTCGATGAAGGACATTAAGTTGCTGGCACAGAAGGGCATTCTCTACAATAAGATCGGAACGGCTGCGAGTTAGATCTGAAATGACGCCAGATATCAAGGATAGTGTGGCTGGTTTAGCCCATTGTTTAATTTTTTGCTGAAACTGAAAAAGAAAATATTTCCAATTGAAGATGTAGTAGATCATGCTCTCCTGAGTTTGGAGAAAGATAAGGATAAAGCTGCATGATACTCCATTTTCGTTACCGCTTCAGCTTGTTTGACTATCAAAAATCCAGGTGGATGACTCAAGTAGCCAGCACAGGGATTGTAGCCACCAGGGTTACCGAGGAAATCATCTTGAGCGGGTCAAATTGGAATGCTTTGGAAAAACGGGATACTACAGTAATATAGGGATATGACTAGCATCCACCTTCATCCCTACCCCGGATAACTTCGCCACCTCTAAAAGGGTTTCCAACAATCCATCGCGTGTCACATCATGCATTGCAGTGGCGCCTTGGCTAGCCAAAATGAGCGCTTCTGGAATAATGCTGACTCCCTTTATTAACTCTCTCGCTTTTGTAAGCTCCTGGTCACATAAACCAAATTGACTTGCGGTATTAGCAAAATCATTCGCCAGGATAGCTGTCCCTTCCAGGGCAATGCCTTTCGTGATAAATAGATGGTCACCAATATGAGCCCCTTTCGTAAGAACAGGAGTTCTGATTGGATAAAGTTCCCAAAGCAGTAACTGCTACAAGTGGTCTGGATAAGTTAGATGAGTATCCTGTATGTCCCTCAATGATCGAGACGCCAATCTCATCTGCGGCCCACCCTGCATCGCGCATTATTTCCTCAAGAAGATGTTCGTCTTCTTTGTGTGGCACCAATACGAGCAATAAAACCCAACGAGGTGGTGTCCCACTCGTCTCTACATCGTTGCAGGCAACATGAACAGCTGGCCAAACAAGATCCTTGACCGCCCCAACAATAGGGTCAACATGTGAGACTAGCATCCCATTTTCAATTCGTGTCTGCGCTATATCTTCGCCAAAATAGATCCCGGAATTACATCCGGGTCATTAGTCTCGATAAATGGACGCACATATTTTTTTAAGACGTCTATAGAGAATTTAGACATAGTAGAATCCTCGTCTTTGTGAATTTATACGATTCGTATTTAACCACCCAAATCCGTTCCATTGGTCGGATAAAAAGCTGGCATGGCACTCCAGAACCGGACGCCATAGCGCTTGATCACTTGAGCTTTCCCGCTCTGTTCCAACCGATTTAATGTGTCAACGACATTTTCTTGTGACCAATGGGCCAGGGTTTCTATTAACTCTGTTTCCCGCATGGGATGACGGGTGACGATCCCAACAATTGCATCCACTAAGTCTTCTGAACCACTCAGGTCAAATGTACCCGCAGCAAGATGAACAACTCTGGCTATATTACCCAAAATCGCTTGGGCGCGTAAAAGTCCTTCCTCGTCCGTGGGTCGCACCCAGGGTTCTGAAGGTGGGCGGTCAGGCAGGACGATATGGACTTCATCCGGATGTATGCAGATAAGTTTCGCAGCAATTTTATTAAGTTCCACCTCAGTATCATTTATATCTTTTATCAGCATTACTTCGATCCACAACTTACCTTGATATGCTTCACGGAAAGAAATCAGGCCATCTATGATGCGATTAAAAGTAATCGCGGGATGGGGTCGATTGATCTTGCGATATAGTATTGCATTACCTGCATCCAAAGTTGGGAGCACTGCATCTGCCTCTACCAACTCCTGACGAACCTCAGGTAAATACAATAAAGAGCCATTCGTGATGACCGCTACCGGAATCTTTGTGAGCACTTTTACCCGGCGGATCATAACGCCAAGGCTGGCATGGAGAGTTGTCTCTCCTGAGCCGACAAAAGTAACCCAGTCAATTTCCCCTGGCTTATGAGCTTCCAGGGCTTCTTTCACCTGATCGATTATTTCTTCGGGTGGAAAAAAATTCTTGCGTTCATTGGTCAGTGGTCGGGTACGGCCAAGCTGGCAGTACACGCAATTCCAGTTGCAGGTCTTGAGCGGGACGGGGTCAATTCCCAATGATTGTCCCAACCGGCGCGAAGGCACCGGACCAAATACATATTTCATGCTTTTCACTCTCCTCTTAACGTTCCCCAAATAACTTGGTGCCAATCCGGACAATGTTTGCGCCTTCTTCAATGGCAATTTGATAGTTGTTGCTCATGCCCATCGATAAAAATTGCATTGTAATATTGGGCAAATTCCTGGCAGCAATGCGTTCGAAAACCTCATGCATTGCTTTGAAATAAGGTCGCCTTCCCTCTGGGTCACCAAAACGCGGCCCCATAGTCATTAAACCTTCAAGATGAAGATGCTGTAAAGTGCTCATCTGAATGACAAGTTCATCCACTGTCTTCGGCAGGACGCCGGTTTTGTTTGCTTCATGACCGCTGTTGACTTCCACCAGGACCGGTGTCTTTTTCTGAAGATTTTCGCAATAACGGTCTAGTTTGGGCAAGGTGCCATGAATCAACTGTTTCTATCATGTCGAAATGTTCTGCAGCTATTTTCACTTTATTTTGTTGCAAGTGACCGAACAAATGCCATTTCGCCCAGGGCCAATTGTCTAAATGATCGGCAATGCCTCTTGCACATAGTTGTAACTAAAATCGGTCACACCAGCTTGAATGGCTGCTTCAACTTCTTCCAAAGCACGTGTCTTGACCGCTGCCAGCAACAAAACGCCTGGGGGAATAGTGTGCAGTATTTGTCTAAAGGATTCAGCAATTTTATTTATTTGTGAGTTCATTTTTGCCTGATCTGGATTGCACCAACATTTGTGTCCCTATCGGTTGATTAACGAGATCTGCGACCAAAGGACATTTAACCTTGAATAAGAAAAAAAGATTTCCAGGTTCAGTGTTGAGAGACTCAAAATTACCCTGCCCCTTGGCAATGATTAAGTCAGCATCGGTATAGCGGCGCCGGAATTCCTGACTACAATCACTTATAATAGTCCCCGGAGCATCCGAACCGTTGTCGATTATTTCAACGATTTTATCCAGTCCCACCGCCTGAGCATCGGCTAATGTGGCATCGTTGATTACAGGCGCACCGCGCACGACAAGCGTCACTCGCTCTGGCGATAGTTTTTCGATCAGCAATCGGTCAAAGGCAATTTCACCGGCATTATCAGCAATATACAAGATAGATTCCGCTTTGGCAATTGCCTGACGAAAACTATCCTGTTCTCCGAAAAACGGTTCTGTCAAAGCTTGATTTACGGCCTGGCAAACATCTGACTCCGTGAAATTTCCGTTAACTCCCATGTCGATGATATTCCCGGCAATCGCCAAACGGGCTGCCATCAGCAGAGGATTACTGGCAGTTTCTACGTCATGTTTAAGCGTAGAAATTAATTCCATAGCCATGGAATTCTGCAGGTCTTTCGTTTCACGGTAAGGGTCATCCACCCCGGTTATCTCCCGCAGCCGACGATGGATACGCTGTGCCATTGCAGGAGGCGATTGACTTAAGTCCATTTCTCCAGCCCAACCCAGAACATCGCGTAGAATATTTTCATGAACAGTGGGATCCTTGGATACCAACCTGGCGGCATCCAGGGTCTGGCGCAAAATGCAGGGAATACAGTCCAAAAAGGTTCTCATGCCAGGTCTCCGCCAATGAGAGTGCAGGTACTATCGGGGTTTTCATGCCCACTTGAAATATCGGTGTATGGAACTTTGATTATTTCACCGCGCTCATTTTCGCGATTTGTATACAAATCATTCACGCCTTCAATTCGATCAATAAACAACACACCATCCAGTTGATCAATTTCATGATGGACCACCACAGCATTAAACCCTTCAAACAACCGGTTAAAGGGCTGACCTTGTTCAATCATGCCCACAACTCGTAAGCGATATGGGCGTACTGTCTCTCCGTACAAACCCGGAAAAATTTAGCAACCATCAAAATCTTTGCGTTCATCACTCATCTCCACGATTTGCGGATTGATCAGCGGTTCAGGTGGTCCCGCTTGCCATTTTCCGTCTGCTTCAGTGCCCAGACAAACAATCACCACGCGCTGGTGGATGTTAATCTGAGGCCCAGCCAGCCCAATGCCATCATCACTGACAAGTAATGTTTCTTTAAGATCTTCAATTGTTTGTTTTAACTACATAGTGTTTAGGTTTACTGCTTCACTTTTCTGGCGTAATTCGCTTTGGTGTTCTGGATACACTAAAATTGCCCGGATTGTCATGTAAGTACATCCTAACCTAAAAAGCTTTTGCTTTTATCGGGGTTCCATGCCCTTCAATTGCATCTATCACGGCTTCTCGTAGGGTCATTACGGCAAGTTCTGCACAATGTTCATGATCTGCTGGTAAACCACCTAGAACTGATAACAATTCTTCAGGGGTGATTTGTCCAGCCTGGTCCACTGTTTTTGAACAAGCCATTTTTGTAATCATGCTGCCGCAGGCTATGGTGACACCGCAACCGTCAGCCACAAATTTCGATTCAATAATTTTGTTAGCAATTATGCGCAGGTCAATTTGCATCCGGTCACCGCAACTTCCCAAGAAAAATCCCTGGGCATCAGGGTGATCTAAAGTACCCATGTTTTCTTTACTTCGAATCAGATGCATGACAATATCAGAATAGGGTTGTTTGACTTGCTGCGGCTGTGAGGATGAGGGTAAATCGACATCGATTTTTCCCTCCGAAGACTCCTGTCGACCGATAGATGAACTTTGTAAATCGCCATATAGAGATTTTGATTGAAGAGACGATGTCTTTTCTTCAAGGATGGATACCGATGCTAAAAATAAGTTACCAAACTCCGAACTTTCTTCCACCACGATTTCTTCAACTTTCCCCGAATAGCACAGTTTTGCCACGATCGGATCCAGCGGTATTTGAGTCAAAAGTGGAGCTTTTGCAATACTTGCCACTGATTCACCCCCGTTTTGTCCGAAAATAAATTGCTTTTTACCTGTGTCGGGGCTGAGATAATATGCCATATTTTCAACCACGCCAAGTATCGGAACATCAAGTTTTTGAACTATGTATACTGCTCTGTTTACAATTTTTGTGGATAACCCTTGAGGCATGGTAACGATTATTACGCCTAAAAATGGGAGCAACTGCATGACTGCAGCAGCAACCTCTGAAGTAGCAGGCGGCATATCGACCAATAAATAATCTAAAGTTCCCCACTCAACTTCCTTCCAAAGTTGTTTAACCACTTCACCAACCAAGGATTCTTTCCAAATAACCGATTGATCTTCATTATAAAAAAGTAAATTTGTCGAAATAATTTTGATGCCCGAAGCGCTTTGCAGGGGTAAGAAACTGTATTGACCAGCCTTTGCAGGGCCATGCAAACCAAACATCAACGGAATACTCGACCCTGTAAAATCTGCGTCAAGAATACCTACCTGATAACCCTCCCTTGCTAAATTGCTCGCAAGCAAACCTGTAATAAATGATTTTCCGACTCCTCCCTTCCCGCTTATCACCCCGATTACATGGTTGATTTGATTATGGTCTGCAGTGGTCTGCCTATAATCCTTCTTTGATTCCAATTTTTGATCTATATCAGTGAACGTACTCATGGCAATTATCCTTAGATTGAGGTGTTTGCACTAAAAATCAATGCAATGAACATAATTGCTGCCAGCATATTATTCTGGATGCTACTCACAAGATTTCCCATCATTTTCTTCTTTTTATAAATTTTTAAAGAAACTGCCAATTATAGGTTCATCTGATTAATCAAGACGGTCAGCGCTTCAGCTTCGACGTAGTCCTTTACAGTAATGGTTAGAGCTGTAACCCCAATCACGTCAGCAACGGCTTTCTTGATCTGAACTGCCAAGAATACAGCAATTGGACAAAGGGGAGAAGAAGGTCGAATCGTAAAAGTTACTTGACCGTTTGACTCCACCACCAGTTCATCCACCAGTTTCATGCGCACTACGTCTGCGCCAGTCTCCGGGTCGATCACCGTGGAAAGTTTCTCAAGAATTGTTGATTGTAGCTGCTGGACATCACTCATTTTTCTTCCCCGGTAGAACCTGCATAGCCTTGAGGAAGGCTTTCAAGAATTCGGGAATGCCGACAATATTCACATCTCCGATTTTTCCAGTATCACACAAGGTGGATATCTGTGGATCCATGGGAAGTTGGGCTAGCAGAAGTGCGTTGGCAGTCTCGGCAACTTCCTTTGCGTGGCTATCACCAAATATATTATGGCGCCTGCCACATTCTGGACAGACAAAATAAGCCATGTTTTCTACAACTCCGGCGATAGGCACCCCAATGCTTTGCGCCATATGCACTGTTTTTCGCACAATTAGACCTGCGAGACCTTGCGGTGTCGTGACCATCACAAGGCTCCTAACAGGAAGCGACTGCATGATGGTCAGAGTCGCATCGGATGTTCCGGGTGGTAAATCAACCAGCAGGTAGTCTAGAGTGCCCCACTCGACATCTCCCCAAAGCTGCTTGATGGCTTTGCTGATCATAGGACCGCGCCAGATCACGGGTTGGTCTTCACTGGAGAGTAGTAAATTCATGGAGATAACCTTGATTCCCGATCGGCTTTGGAGAGGTTCCATTCCAATTTCCCCAAGCTCTACCGGGCCATGCAGCCCAAATAACATCGGAATACTGGGACCCGTAATATCCGCGTCGAGGATGCCTACCGAATATCCTTCTCTAGCAAGTGCATTCGCCAGTAGTCCTGTGACAAACGATTTTCCCACCCCACCCTTACCGCTCATCACGGCCACAACATTCTCGATGTGGTTGTATTGTACAGCAGTGCCCTCGGTCAGATTTGCCCGAACAACCTTGCGTTCCTGGTCAGTTGTTGTGTTCATTCCTGATGATTTCCTTTTCTATATTCAACGCCGCTCAAACCCGGCGCTTCCGATCTCATCTGCCAGCATGATGCTTACCAAATTCTTCCACAACCCATTGATCTCCATGCTGGCAGGAGAAGCGGTTCGATAAGCTGTCACCGGCTCACCATTCACCATTGCTTTGGTTACATTTGGATCAAATGGAATTTGTCCAATCACTGCAATCTTTTGATCAAGGCAGTAAGCCTTAATTTGGGCGGCGCCTTCTCCAAAAATATCGCACTTATTAATGCACACCGCGGATGGAATATTGAAATGCCGCGTCATTTGTAAGGCTCGTTCCATATCATGAACGCCAGCTACCGTAGGCTCGGTGACAATCAACGCCATACTTGCCCCTGAAACGGCAGAGATCACCGGACAACCAATGCCAGGCGGGCCATCTACAATGATGAGTGGATATTTCCCGTCCATCGCAAGCAGGCGTGCTTGTTGCTTGACCATTGTGACAAGTTTCCCCGAATTCTCTTGGGCGGGACGTAACGCTGCATGGAAAAGTGGGCCATAATGACTTTCTGAACGGAACCAATGACCGGCCAACTGTGGTTCCATCCTGATTGCACTGGTTGGGCATTGATGCACGCAAGCAGCACAGCCATCGCAGGCAATCGGATCCACCTGATATTTGTCCTCTTGAACAGCAATCGCATCAAAGCGACATACCTGTTTGCATAAACCACAACCTTCACATTTTTGAGGGTCGATCCATGCTATTTTTCCACCGATAAAATCGTGTTCTTCCAAAACATGTGGCGACAATACCAATTCCAAATTCGCCGCGTCCACATCCGCATCCGCGAGCACTGCCCGAACAGAAACGGTGTGAGCAAGATGGGCAAAAGATGCCGTGATGCTTGTTTTGCCTGTGCCGCCCTTACCACTTAAAATCACTAATTGTTTCATTGTTGGTCCACGATTCTGCTCATCTCAGCCAACAACTGCTGGAACAGCAGTGTATATTCTGGGTAAATTTCAATAAGAGTTTGCCCTTGCGCGGTTCCCTCGGCGATCGCGCGATCGAAAGGTATTCGCATCAGAATAGGCAGACCCTCCATTACACAAAAATCTTCAACACCAGCGTCCCCAATGCCACCCCGGTTGATGATTACACCGGCAGGAATTTTTAACTCATTTGCGACTTGGGCAGCTAATTTGAGGTCATGCAAACCAAACGGTGTTGGTTCTGTCACCAGCAGCAAAAAATCGGCATTTCGTACTGACTCAACCACAGGGCATGAAGTGCCCGGAGGCACGTCCACGATCACGACCTGACCAGGTACAGGTGTAACCCACTTATTAAGTTGTCGGATCACCGGGACTGCCATGGGCTCCCCGACATTCAGAATACCATGCAAAAAGTTGATGCCCGAGCGTGTTGGACCAGACTCAAGGACTCCAATGTTGTCGGGTACTTCATCGATAGCATTAGCCGGGCAAACTAACGTACAACTGCCGCAACCGTGGCAGAGCTGCGGAAATACCATCACCTTTTTCCCGAGCACGGCTATCGCATGATATTCGCACACCTCTGCGCATTTACCACAGCTTGTGCATTTGGATTCGTCGATGCTTGGAATCAGAAGGCTGACATCTTTGTGATTTTCAAAAACAGGTTTTAAGTAAAGATGGGCATTCGGCGCTTCCACATCGCAATCCAGGAAAAGCGGGGGGAAACTCGCAGCGTTCGCGGCCAGGCTCAATGCCAGGCTGGTGGCAACTGTGGTCTTGCCCGTCCCGCCCTTCCCGCTGGCGACCGTAATCCGCATAGGTTATCTCCCTAGTGAATTGTGAGTGCCACTGGCGGTTGGCGCACTCACTTGCTGCAGCTCTCCGGCATTAAAGCGCTTGACGATATCCTGGATATTGCCATCGCTTTTATTTAGGTACATTAAAATACCCGCCGCGTTAAGCGCTGAGGAAGCGTTAGGACCAAAATCACCGCTGATGACCGCCGACACCTTCTGCTTGGCGGCAAATTGAGCAGCCTGGGTGCCCGCCCCTCCAGAAGCATTGATGCCTGGATTGGAAAATGCTTCCCATTCCATCGTTTCGGTATTAATAGCAAGAAAATAGGCGCAGCGCCCAAACCGCGGGTCGAATACAGCATCGAGTGATGAGGATGAGGTTGTAATAATAATTTTCACAGTTTTCTTTGCTCCTTAGTTGAATGAAATATTTACTCACGTACCATTTGGGTCCCACATTTTGGACATTTGCGGTCGATACACCGTTCACTTACAAGATGCTCTTCCTTATAGCCACACTTAGTGCAGACGCAGTTCCCGGTTGGGCCGGAGCCCGGCTTGGTACCGCCGCCCATTCCCCGCCCCTTATCTTGGCCCCCCCCTCCTCGTCCTTGACCACGTCCACCACGAAATAATCGGTCAAACATTGTTCCACCTCCATTCCATACAGTATGTTGTGTTTTCCATGAAGCCAATCACACCCTTTAAGTATCCTAAACAATCAGGCGCGAGGCATCTCGCAGCTGAAAGGGGACACCAACGCCTGCGCCTTCCTTTCAGCTTGCCTATTACTGCTCAAGTTCTTCAATGCGTTTGTCGATCGCATCAAGCTGATTTTTCAGCCAGTAAGCCTGCGCCTTTAGCGATTCAGCCTCCTCTTGTGGAGCCGTGGGAGTAAAACTGAAACGCTGCCAACCGGGCAATCCGGTAGCATAAAACATGTTGCGCCAGCCTCTACCTCCACCCCTAAAACCAAAACCTAAGCCTTGCCACGATGCTGCCGCGTTGTTGAAGCCCGGCACACCGTACCCTGCACAATAGCCCGCTCGCCTGCCGGTCATTGGGCCGGCACTCATAGGTCCCGTTCGATCTCCTCTAGGCATATCATTCACCTCCTTTCTGTTTAGATTTTAGAATAGCGTCCACGGCGCTGCCTGCGTTTTTTGTATGGACGATTTCCAACAGGGTTAATGGTCATCATGGTGCGTTCCTGGACTGGTGGAGAAAACCTCTGCTCCAAAAAACCCGCCAGAACGTCGACCATACGAGGTAAAAGGTGTTGGCCAACCAGTGAAAGTATTGTCACACCCCAATTTGCCTGCTTAGGAGAAGATTTAATGGCAGTCTGGGGGTGCAAAACTTTTATTGCGACGGGTTTCTCTACAATAGCCGGGGAAGCCGTTCTTGCTAATTGCAGAGCACCGGTTCGACACGCTTCGGTGCACACCTGGCAGGAATTGCATTCTGCTTGATTAATGAGCGCTTTACTCTCGTCCATAACGATCGCTCCATTTGGACAGACATCCATACATGCCCAGCATCCAGTACAAAGCTCCCGATCTACAATCATCGTCATTGGAGATCACCTCCTTTCTAACCTATCATTGGAATTAACATGTGCCATTAGAGGATACAAGCTACACAAATTTACTCCTCCTGCCTTTCATTCACCAAGTGTTGTTCCACCAAACGATCGTTGTCATCAGATGGGCAGATGACTAGAATAGATCGGAATAGCGTATCTCCTCTGTTCTCCCAGCGATGGGGAATGTGAGCCTGAAAAATGAGACTATCGCCTGGTTCAAGAATGTATTCATCCTGTCCAACCCTATAAACCATATTGCCTTCCAGACAATAAACAAATTCCTGGCCAGTGTGGACAATCGCATCAGGCCCGCTGTTTGCAAAAGGACTCGAGGTCAATAAAAGCGGTGTGGCTTCTCCTAAAGCCAGGCCGCCACCCAAATCTTCAAGTTCTCCACGGGGAAACGTTGTTTGTGGTCGTTGCCCAAACTTTTGAAAAACAACATCTTTATAGATGGCCGAAGTTTCAAAAAATGCTGTTATGGGAACCTGGAGAGCTGCCGCCAGTTGCTGAAGGGTGCTAACATTGGGAGATGTTTTTTCATTTTCGATCAAGCTGAGGGTATTGAAGTTCAGACCACTGATCTCGGCCAGGGAACGGATCGACAGCCCCTGCATCGTCCGCAACTCTTGTAACCGATGTCCAATGTTAATCTCCGTTGAAACCGGATTTTCTATTGAAGGTTGCATCATGGTCATCAAACTCTCACGCCATTGGCTTTGGCGTCGGGCCGTTCGGACACGAGATCGATTTTGGTTATAGTATGGCATCCAATATTCCTTTCCTACTCTTATACTATTATTATAGTACTGATTACAGATATATCAACCATTTTATTATTACATAAACCCTTTAAATATGTCCATTGTCACATCCCATCTGGCGTCATAAGAGAAAATGTAAACAGCTGTGGAAAATATTCAAGGATACTGTCCATTTTCTGAGGATCTGCATAAATGAAAATCCGCTAATAAGCTCAGAGGAAGACATGAGCGAGCGGACCCTTGCAACTAATCCGGGGTAGCTTAGGTTGGAAAGGGCAGTTATGGGGAATGTTTATCCTGTTTATGCACAAATCGCGCTCGAGAATACTTCAACTGTTCCGGCAATAGAAGAACGTGAGGATTAGATCAGCGCATCTCTCTTTTCAATAAGCGGAGTATGAATGATGCGATTAGCTTTCATCACAACATCCATTGTTTCATGCTCCTTTGGACATTGTTACCAGTCTTACCCCTTTTACTTGCGGAAAAGAAGCCCCCTGTTGAATGGTGTTTATGGCAGCCTCTTCATCAACAACACGAGAACCAGATAGAAAAGAAATCCCGTAATCAAAGAGCAACGGGGATAATGGAGTGGATGGTCCTAATACCATCACCATGGACCCAGAGCGGCATAACGATAACAAGCCATCCATGGTGTGGTTAATAAATGCAGTTCCAGTAATCGCAATCATGTTGGCCTGTGGAATGAATTCCTGGGCGGTTTCTTCGGGAAAATCGTCTCCATGTGGGCGCTTTTCAATCACCCAGCAATTATTTGCAATGGATTTCATTCGTTCTACAAACGGGAAATGCCCAACGACAACCAGGTTTTTATCCTTACTTTCACGTGCAATCACTTCAGCCGCATTGATTTGCTCCATATTGCTTTCATCAACGTCCAGAAGTGAATTTAAAGCCGCGATCCCAATACAGGCTTCCAAAAGATTATCCGAAAGAACCCAATGTGCCAGTTCTTGAGCACTCTTCTGTTGTAGCCCCCCCACATCTCTGATCTGTGAATGTCCATGCGGTCCTTCACCTACCAAAGTTGATCCTAAACCGCAATATTTACTGCTAACCAGGGTCCAATGTACGCCGATAATGACTTTCCGAACCGGGATTGGATTTGCTGGAATTGCCTTTAAAAGCGCTTCTAATAATTTCATCATATCAACTTTTCCTTATTATGGTCGGTTCATCGACATTTCTGGGTTATAAGAGGTACCTTCTTCGGTCTGAATTTTAATCTGCGGGAAAGTCGCTGCCTGATGGACTACATTTTTCACGATCTCTGAGAAATCCTTAGCGTTCTTCGCTACACGTGCATTTAGAGAATTGATGCTTACCTCAGGAACGAGGGTATGCCAGTGAGACACGAAAGGTTTTTCAAGGAAATCGGCCGTTGTAAAACTTAATTTAGTACCCTCATCTGGATAAGATAATAAGAGTTTGACATTACCCACAAAAACGCCCTCTCCCTGTAGGACGGAAAGTATAAAGGTGATCAATTTAATTAATGCTGGCTTGATTTTTTCTGGGGCATGGGATTTAATGGTAAATTTTTGATCCAACCAGGCCATCTCATTTTCCCCGCTTTTATAGGTCGGGTAATATACCACAAACTCAGGTCGATCCTTCAAAGTCCTTTGATTTTCTAGAACATCATGCCAGGGCTGCATACCTGATTGACCTTTGAATTTTGCAGCAAGATCATTTTTTCTGGAAATTGTTCAATCGCAATGGCTAAGATTTCTTTTTGTTGGTCTGGCGGCAATAAATATGATTTATTAAGAAGTAGGAGTTTGCTCTCTTCGATCTGTTTTTCAAACAAGTAGTTGATTTTGTCGCTAAATGGAAGCGGATCATGATTGATCCAGCATTGAAAGAGACGTATATCTGTAAATACTGAGTAGGTGGTTGTTTCTACATGCAAACTGGTAATTTGCTGAAGGGGTGAAGTTTCATTTATATACTCCGAAGATACCCGATAGGATAAATACAAAACGAACATAAAATGATCCCGATGGCCGTAGCGTAGTACCCGTGTCCATATTCTCGTGCGGTTCTCTCATGATCAACGAATTTCTAATTTCAGGTCAGCCCCAAAAAGTATAAAACGGTTAAACCTTATCCTCAGGAGAAAGGATTTAACAATTATGCCAGAAGGGTTGTGGAATCTGGCTTATCGGGCACTAAACATAGAAACTCAAAAGGTTCCTCGCCAAAATTTGTGTACCGATGAGGAACCTCAGCAGGGATGAAAACGATATCCCCGTTTTGAACTTCATAGATTTCATCACCAATGCCGACCTTCGCATGACCACCTAGCACGAATTGCTCATGTTCCACCCGATTGGTGTGGTTCGGCATATGACCCCCAGGTTGAATTGTGAAGCATCGCCTCGCAAAGTTGGGAGCCTCCTCGAGTGAAATCAATGCCTTTTGTGTAACTCTACTACCATCCTTGACAATTGATGATTTAATCGCATATATCTTTTTTTACCGACATTGAATTTTCTCCTGGATTCGGTTATGAAAAATCCGGGGGAGTGGATCCAAAGGTACACAATAAAAATCGGTCTAATTGTAGGCCTGGCGCGTTTCTTCATTTACCATAGTGTCTACAAGACGAGACTGCCAGCAGGGATCCTCCCAGGTTCCAAGTTGGGTATGCATGTCCATATATTTCTGTGGAATAGGGTGGGTTCCCAGGATTACCTTTACTCCATATCTTCTTTCTAGGAAGTCTTTGAAGGTGTCGATATACGGGCAGGGCGGGTATCCCACCAGCAGTCCGGTGGCAAGATGAATCACCTGCGCACCGTTCTTGGCCATTTCTTCACCGGTGTATTCGATGTTTCCCCCAGGACAGCCGTTACAGGTGGTATACCCAACCAGTTCCAGGTCTGAAATCGGCGTAAATACTGAAGGCGCCTTCCCTGTTTCGCATTGCGCGCAGACATTTTCCACCAGCACATGTCCGGTATCGGTCACAGATGATGATCCCTATCTTTGTTTTTGATTCCATCATGCCTCCTGCTTCACTGAACCATACAGTCTTAATAATCTACGCAGAGCTCGTCAATTATGCAAAGCTTACTCAATACGTTTATCTAGATTAACTTCTCAGCCCCGGAGAATACTTGCTCAACTTTTAGAGCTACTGCGGCGTGTCCCGGAAGTTTGGCTGGGTTCCATTGTTTCATATCCTCAAAAACTGCTCCTTCTGTGTGGTACTCGATCTTCCCTTTAATCTGGTACGATTTGCCTTCTTTGGTGATAAAAAGCAAAGTTGCCTTGCTGCCTGCCAGAATATTGGCTTTTGTCTTGTTGAAAAAGTTATCGGCAACCACCAGCATATCTTCACGGTACTTGCTGGCACAAGTAGCATAGATCGCGTTTGGATTGCCATCTGCATCCACTGTGGTCAATACGATCGGACCTTCACGATTTTCCCATGCTTTGCTAACGTCTTCTGGTAATACGGGCATTGTGTTTCTCCTTGGATTGAACCTCAAGTTCTACGATTGGCCTGGCGATTCGAGATTGGCTCAAACCACCTGATTGCGATATCGAAAAAGGTATATTTTACCCACTGGTTTGTTTCTTCCGCTATACATTAAGAGATTGAATCAAAGAATAGGGGTAACGGGTTTCCTTTCATTCAATGGTGCCGGGCTTTGTGCAATTTTTTCGTCCCAAGTTCGGTCCCAATCCGGATTCCAACCTTCGGTAGGATTGTCCTGTGAATAAGGAGCACCAGCAGGGTCGCTAAAAGGGCAGAGCCAAAGATTAGTAATGAATTGCCCAAGTTATTCATCAAAGTCGGTTTGACCAGCATCACCACGGCCAGCGTGAGCATCAACATCCCACCAATGAGCTTCAAAATGCGGCCGTGTTTTTCCTCCAGCTTGCTGGATTTCAGGGTGTACACGGCGGTAAAAAAGATGACCATCTCATCGAGTTGGTATATCAATAAATACAACAGCAAGAGGAGGATGAAGGTCAAAGCAGTTACCTTCTGCGAAACCAATAAATTGGTCCATAAAAACGGGAAGCCGGCGGTGCAAGAAAACTCCACCAAAGAAACACCCGCAGCCAATACCACCGTGGCGCCAGCCAAACCCCAGAAGGTTTGGCTGGCATCGATTAATTTACGCATACGCTGGTAAATGCCGGGTTTCTTATTATCTGAGATGGTGAATGAAATACCCTCTTTGTACCAGAAGTAATCTTTGATATTCACCAATGCGAAAAATAACGCCACCAGGGCTACAACCAACTGGATCCAACCGGTAAAATTTACAACTGTGAATATCGTAAACAGACCAGCTATAAATAGGGTGTAAACCCCGGCGGTTACAGTGAGAAAAATCAAGCCAATGATCAGTACTTTCTTACGCGAGCCTGTGTGCAGTGTAATCGCTAATAGCATCGTCAGCACCCATATTGAACAGGGATTGACGCCATCCACAAAAGAAATCAGTGCCGTACTGACCCAGATAGATTGAGCAGCCAGATGAACAGGTCCCAAAATAGGAAGATCGATCGTGTCGGAAAGGAACTGCTGAACCGACTGATCTGGAGCTACTGCCTGGATTTCGGGCTCAGCAGCTTTCAAACCTGGGATAACACCAATTCCTCGGTCTGGACAACCGCTTTCGCTGCAATCCTTTACGGTTGCTTCTATCTCTTGTCCAATTTGGTCGCTGTATCCTACCCAAAACTGGTTCCCAATTAAAATCGTGGGCACCCCGCTCGGCTCAAAGCCGTACACGGCGGACATCTTCTGAAAGAGAACCTGGTTTTCGGGGACATACCATACCTCGTATGCCCGCAGTTCTGTATTGGCATATCGCTTCGTTAGCTCATTCAAAAATGGTTTGGCCAAAGCACAATGGGGGCATCCATCTCCCCAGAATAAATAGACGACAACCTTTTGGGAGCTTGCCATGGAGGGCTGCGCTAAAACAGGGTGAGAGGTTATCAGGCCTTGGAAAAGAATTAAAAAAGCAACCAGGAAGAACGGCTGAAGAAATAATTTGGCTTTGTGCATCAAGATCCAATGCTCCAATTCAAAGTGTTTTTTCATTGTTCACGCAGCCAGGCTAATGCCTCAGCTTTGCTTTCAAAACACCGAACCTCTTTCTCATAACAACTTTTCGATAGTTCCAAGATATCCTACCAACCGGCGCACTGAATATTGCAGCAGTGGGCATCGTGAGCCGGAAGTTCGTGATATCCCTCACGCATTCTTCCGCTGTCGTTCCGGTGAGGTCAATCAGTAACTTTCTCTCGTAATTCTCGAGGAATTTAACCAGGGACTGGACATCCTCGGGTGAAAAAGGTTGAGTGTGTCTGTAGTACATAATCCCTTTTCCAGCAGGTGTGAAGGTAAAAGCTATCATCCCACCTCTTTGAATCATGCTTCATGAATATCGGTTTGCAATGATGAAAATTTCCCATTAGCATATATTTTGTTTTTTTCTGATGCACTTCCTAATCGCGATCCAAAATCACTAATGAAGTAACTCGGTGTGATCGATCAATTTTCCATCGATAAAAGCTTGGGCGGCAGCATCAATATCAACCATCTCGGTGACTACAGGTTGGATATTGAGTTGCCGCATACTTTCATAAGCACCCATACCCATCCCGCCACATAACAACGCTTTGCAATCTGCGATGGTCTCTGCCATACTGACATGTTTGTTGTGCGAGGCCGAATCCATCCCATGGCCTGCGCCGTGGGGTTCTTCGGCATGAGGCTGAACGCTGAATTGATTATGACCCATCTTGTCGCGCATCTCGCGACTAACAATTTTCCCTTCTTCAATGGTCAATACTAAATAATAAGGTGCGCGGCCAAAATGTTGGCTGATGGTCTTGCCATCCTCGGTAATTGCTGCGATTTTCATTGATAACTCCTTTTCCTTTTTCATGGTTTCGAGTGAGAAATGTCGCCCGCCAAGCTCTTCGCGTTCATCGGACGGGTAAAGAATAAGCAAGATTTGGGCAGTGTCTTCGCTCTTGTTTTCCCAACAATGCGGCAAGTGCGATTCAAAGACCAGGCTGTCGCCAGGGTTCAAAATGTATTCTTCTTGCTCAATCTGGTAACGGATGGACCCGCTCAGGCAGTAAACAAATTCATGCCCGGTGCGGACGATCATCCGGTCACCACTGCCAGTGCCCGGTTTTAAAGTAACCGCAAAAGGCTGAACGGTGTTGCCAGCCAGATTTTAGCCCAGGTTCTGCATTTGGGTTCTGCCAAAGGCAGCCAGGGGACGTTGATCAGCGTGTGTGAAGACGACCCGCTTTTCCACTGGTTCTGATTCAAAGAAAGTGGCAATGGGCACCTCCAGTGCCAGGGCCAACTGCTGCAGCGTGCTAACCGAAGGGGATGACTTGCCATTTTCTACCAGGCTCAGGGTATTGACATTAAGACCGCTGCGATCTGCTACCGCGCGCAACGATAGACCTTTGCGATTGCGCAATTCGCGCAGTTTCCGGCCTACCAACACATCGGCTGGAGTATTAATGTCGTTAATTGTTGGATCCGTTATATTCATTTTCAGACGCTTCCTCCACGACAAGTTTGATTGGAGTAGAAGGCATTAGCTGTTCTGGAACAACTATTTTTTGGATTTCTGTATATATTCATAGATCAAGCTTGGACTGAGGTTGGATTCCAGTATCTCCATTGAAAGTTCAGGAAAAGCATCTTCAATGGCCTGTGCAAATGCAGGAGGAACAGGCAGTACACCAAATTCACCAACTCCTTTGATGCCCAACGGGTTTAGTGGGCTGGGAGTGTGTAAGTGACCCAATTCCATCTTTTGGGGCATGTCTGTGGCTTGTGGCATGAGATAGTCCATGAATGAAGCTGTAAGTAACTGACCAGTGTTATCGTAAACGATCTTTTCGTAGTAGGCGTTGCCAATTCCCATGGAGATGCCTCCCTGAACCTGACCTTCAAGCAACAATGGGTTAATCACGGTTCCACAATCGTGTACAAATATAAAACGTTTGAATTTTGTCTTCAAAGTATCTGGATCAACCTCCAGGATAATTGCACAGGCACCTGATCCAGTAGCTCCATGCGGAGGACCATAATATGCGGTAGCTTCCAATCCAGGTTCAACACCCGGTTCAATTGTTCCTCGCGTTGGATTAGCTTTAAAGGCCAATTCAGCAAAAGAGATTGATTTCTCTGGCTGCCCTTTGACATAAACGCTTCCATCACAGAGCTCAAGCTGGTCAGCAGGGACGCCTAATACCTTGCTTGCGGTGGTAAGAATTTTCTCGCGCACCTTGAGGCAGGCGTTATATGTTGCTGTTCCAACCAGGGTTGCACCCCGGCTGGCAAATGTTCCAGCTCCCCATCGGAAGTGATCCGTATCGCCTGTGATGACATTTACATCCTCAATCTTGACATGGAGCTGCTCAGCCACAATTTGGGCATACGTTGTAAAATGACCTTGCCCTTGTGTGCTTACCCCAGTTGCCAGGCTGACTTTTCCATTGGTTCCAATTGTGACGCGGGCCCCTTCGTAGGGTCCTACTGCAGTTCCCTCTGTAAAAGTAACGACACCAATACCTACATGTTTGCCTTCAGCACGGAGCCTGGGTTGGATCTCTTTGCGGAATTTGTCATATTCGACCATTTCCAGACATTTTTCAAGGTTGCCGAGATAATTTCCGCTGTCGAGAACGCCTTCCACAAAATCTTGCCCAATGATGCCGGTTTCCAACGGGAATTCCTCAGGTTTTAAGAGGTTCCGTTTGCGGATCTCAACTGGATCCATCTTTAATTCTCTAGCAGCAGCATCCATCATGCGTTCCATCACGAACACACCTTCAGATCTGCCGGCACCGCGCACTGGAGTCACCACCATCTCATTGGTAAAGACCATGCGAATTTCGGTGTAGAAATTGGGAACCCGGTAATTGCTTACAGTGTGCGTTTGGGTATTCAGCGGGACGGTCATCCCATAGGGATCATATGCGCCGGTGTTGTGATAGAAGATGTCCTTAAAGCCTAAAATTGTTCCATCTTTCTTAAGCGCAAGCTCGCAGTAATGGACCTGGTCACGCTCAGAGGTGGTTGCGAGGAAATTCTCGCGCCGGTCCTCAATCCACTTGATTGGACGGTTGAGTTTCATCGAGATCCAGGGCAGCAGCACATCATCTGCCTGGGAGCTCATTACTTTGGGGCCAAATGCTCCACCAATAAATGGAGTAATCACACGCACCTGGTTTTCAAACAATCCCATATTTCGTGCAATGGAACCGCGCAGCGGCAAGGGGGCTTGCGTGGTTGCCCAGGCCGTCATTTGGCGTGTGCGATCATCCCAATCCACCACAAAACCGCGGTTTTCCATGGCTGCCCCGGCGTTATGCTCAACCAGAAATCTTCGCTTAATGACCACATCGGCTTGTTTCCGGGCTTCTTCGTAATTCCCCAATTCTTGTTTAACCAGTGCCGCCATATTCGAAGGTAAATCATCATGGACGAGAACGGAAGTATCTTCCCATGCTTTTTCGAGATCAATCGCTGCAGGAAGAGGGTCCGCATCCACAATGATGTCATCACACGCGTCTTCAGCGATATATCTTGATTCAGCAATTACAACAGCCAGCGGTTCACCAGAAAAGCGGATTTTCCCTTTTGCGATCGGCACCAGGGTTCGCTCATTGAACAGCGAACCAGTAATGGCTGACGGAGGGGGAACCTGGAGCGGACCGGGTTTCCAGTAATCGCCAAAATCCTCCGCTGTGTAGACTGCAATCACGCCTGGATGTTTGCGCGCTTCAGTCACATCAATTTTTAGGATCTTGGCATGAGCGTAGTCACTGCGTAAAAATGCTGCATGCAGCATCCCTGGAAGTTCAAGGTCGTCGATAAATTTGGATTTGCCGGTCAGCAAAAATTTATCCTCGAGACGTGTAATCGGTTGGCCAAAATATTTTCCAGTCACTGTGTCACCTCACTTCATCGTGTTTTGAGACATCTTATCTGATGCAGCCTGAACGGCTTCAACGATTTTCTCGTATCCAGTACAGCGACAGATGTTCCCATCAATGGCATCACGAATTTCGTCATCCGTTGGATGGGGATTTTCTTCAAGGAAAGGAACGAGGGTCATCAGGAACCCGGGTGTACAGAATCCACATTGCAGGGCATGTTTTTCGTGGAAAGCTTCCTGAAGTGGATGCAAGTTTTCGGGAGTACCCAAAGATTCTACAGTTCGAATTTCGTGACCTGAGGCTTGAACTGCAAAGATCAGGCAAGAACGCACAGGTTCTCCGTCAAATAAAACGGTGCACGCACCACAAATGCCATGTTCACAGCCCACATGCGTTCCCATGAGGCCAAGATCGTGTCGCAAGAAATCACTTAAAAGTAATCTGGCTTCAACCTGGCGCGTATAGATCTGTCCGTTAACAGTGAGGGTAACAGGCGATAGTTCAGTCATGTCAATTTCCTTTTAGGGCGCGGCTGACGGCTACGGCGAGCGAACGCGCCGCTAACACACGGATAAGGTTGCGGCGATAATTTGCGGTTGCGTGCAGGTCAGTCGCCGGGTCAATTTCGGATGCAGCCGCAGCTTCAGCAACTGCTTTTAGCGCTTCCACAGTAGGTTCATGCCCAACCAGGATGTGGCTTGCTTTGCGCGAAAGGATTGGAGTTTCACCTACACTCATCAATACCAAACGCACCGCCTTGCAGCGATTGCGCTCATCCAAAGTTACCACAGAGGCGACGGCTGCTTGAGCGTAACCACCGTTTTGGCGGGATACTTGTTGATAGCTGCTGCCGGTGCGGGCCGGGTTGGCTGAGAGAATTACCTCTGCTAGCATCTCATCGGGTTCTATCACGGTCATGAAGGGTCCTGTGATCAGATCAGTGGCTTTTACCCTGCGTTCTTTGCCTTTTCCGCGAATTAGAATGTTCGCATCCATCGCAACGGCAATACTCGGAAGCTGTCCAGCAGGATCAGCGTGTGCAATTGCTCCGCCGAAGGTGCCACGTCTTCGAATTGCGCCATGAGCAATAAATTTCGTCACTTCGGGAAGCAAGGGAAAACGTATGGCGACCTCTGGATCACGCTCAACTTTATACACTCGGGTCATAGTACCGATGGCGAGACCACCATCTGGAGTGGGTTTGATGTAAGCGAGTTCAGGGATGTTGTTGAGGTCCACCAACGCAGCCGGCGTGGCCAAACGGAAATTCATGGCGGCGATCAGACTTTGACCGCCCGCAAGTATTTTGCCGTTGTAGCCAAGTTCTGCCAGTTTGTCAAGTGCTTCGTCAACACTGGCGGGAGCATAATAATCAAACTTAGCTGGTTTCATTTATTTCTTGCCTTTGTTTGTAAGGATTTTGATTTTCACAACGCCCTGTCTGTAATACCATTACTAATATTATAGTACGTATCAGTCCCAGAACAAGAATTTCGTACCATCATAATGATATAAGTCGCCAAGAACTTTTATTCCCACGAATAGAGAATATTCTATAATTAACTATTGACAATAATAGAATAGTATACTATCCTATTATTGTAAAAATAAATGGAGGTAAACACTATGCCAAGACATCGAAGAGGTTGGGCAATGGGAGGTGGTCCACATCACGAGGATCGGCATTCTCCGCTCACGATATCCATGCTCGAACCAGCACTGCTCATCTTACTCAAAGAGCAACCACGACACGGTTATACCCTGCTGACCGATTTAGAATTGCTGGGGATAACCACGATCCATCCCAGCGTAGTTTATCGGACCTTACGCGAGATGGAAGGGTTGGAATGGATCCAATCGGATTGGGAGACCGACCAGACTCAAGGCCCACCCAGAAGAACCTATCGTTTGACGGTTCAAGGTGAAGAAGCATTGCAGAACTGGCGGCATGAATTGGAAAAAACCCAGGGATTAATCGGGGAGTTATTGAATCGAGTCGACAAATAAAGAAAGGAGCTAATCATGCCTGCAAGAGATGGTACCGGGCCTTTGGGCCAGGGCACCCGCACCGGTCGAGGAATGGGGAGTTGCGTTTCACCCAAGGTGAACGTCACTCATATCCCGAAATCCTGGACCGAACCGACCGTTTGGCTGGGGTGGACGAGTGTGCGATCTCACATTTGGTCGCCTATTTGGGCGCCGACGCGCCAACCGTGGTAATCGAAGATAATTTTCGAACTATAAAAAGGAGATTTTAATATGCCTGGAATGGATAAAACCGGACCTTTTGGAACTGGTCCAATCGGAAGAGGAATGGGCCCTTGTGGAGGCGGTTTCGCTCACCAACGAGGTGGTGGTTGGGGGATGGGGAGAGGTTTTCGACGGGGCGGCGGCTTTGGTCAGCGTTCAACCCCTTTAGTATCTGCGGTTGAAGAGAAGACATATCTGGAAGAACGAAAAAACTGGCTGAAGACTCAGATTGAGGCTGTGGACAAACAGTTAGAAAATCTCAATAAACCTGAGGAATAACTCGCTCAGAAAATAGAGGACAATCACCTGTCCTGGCTACTTTTTATATCCGCAGGTCATTATTGCGTGACTGGAGTAGATTCCAATATGGTTTGGATATATTCTGGTCTGAGTAATGCCAGTTAAGGATTAATTCTGTCAAAGGGAACTGATTGCGTAAACTAGTTGGCATCCCAGAAAGTGACCAGGCGAGTTTAATTAACTGCATTTCTCGGCTGGAAGCGGTATACAGGTAATGATCGGATACCGGTGCGAATTAATGTAAATCAGGTAAATGGAAATAACTGTGATGCAGTCCGCCAAGGAAAGCCTTGGATGAGATATTTCCTGTTGGGCTAGACGCAGGTCGGTCGTAGAATTCGGGAATCCGTTGAACTATACCCTGATGAGGCCGTTCTTGATTGAAGTAATTGTCATATTCCTTCACCACTCGCGTCAATTGCCTGCGATTAAAGACGAGTAAATGGTCCAGGCATTCTCTTCGTAGGCTGCCCATATACCTTTCGCAAATACAATTCACACGTGGTGCCGCTCGGGCGTTCTCAGTTCTTGGATGCCTGACCTTAGCCACAGCCGAAAAGTCCGAAGCATATTTGCTGTCACGATCGTGAAGGAGATACTTCGGACCCTGACCCCAGGGTGTTGCTTCGCGCAGCTGCTGTGCCGTCCAATCGTCGGACGGGGATGTCGTAACGGCAGAATGCACGCTCCGCCGAGTTTTGAGCTTGTAAGGTGATTACTTACTTCCAGATCAAGGGGTTGTTATTCCCTGGCTTTCTCGAATGCTTCCAAGGTTTCACTTCCAAGCCAAAAGAAAAATACCACTGCCGCGACATTTTGAACCCACCACCAATGGAAAAGTGTATTAAACGCCAACCCAATCAAAACGGTACCGGCCATTTAAGTGCACGTAATGGAAGCAGTTAAATCGTCGGCCAGAGCCAGGCTTTCTAACCTCGGGCAATTCTCCTTTTCCGCCTGGCCAGGTATTGCATCAAAACGACTGCTGCCAAGGAAACCCCAATCCCGACAGGGGAGTTTTCGGATTGGGCGTGGACAACCAGGCCATAGTTTGAGGAAAAAGAATATAAACGCGTAGGAGACTGAGTATTATCACCGTAGCCCGGCAGCGCTTCTCTCGGCTCTTTCAATCTTTTTTCCAGGTCGCTATTGCCAGCTTTGACCCGTAGTCTCCAAAGCAGGAATACGCCTGAAAGTAGTTCGTGATTAAATCCACCCCAAAGGCCGCCATAAGGGCGCTGTGGGCCAGAATACCCGCTCCGATCGAGAGGATCTCCTCCAGGGTCATGTAGATCAAGGTTACGATCTCGATTTGGATACCTTGGAGCACTGCAGCTGGGTACCTTATGGACTAATTGACGTTATTCAAAATGTTATTCACTGTTATCTTCGGTCCCCCGCACAAGGATCACAGGCACAGATGTTTTTGGCAGAAATCTGGGCGTCAGACTGCCTTCCCAATGTGCATCGATAGCACTATGACCGTGGGTCGCCATGATCACCAGATCGCTGCCCTCTGCTGTGATTACCTCCATTAGTTTTGTGGGTACGTCGCCGCGCAAGATTATACCTGAAACAGGCACTCCCTGGGCTGAAATATTCTGGGATATTTTTTGCAGGTAATCCTTGGCTTGTTGAATGGATTGATCCAGGGCGATCGACGTCAATCTGGGCGAGACTCGGCCGGTAATGGCTTCTTTGATCGGAAGAGTCTCGGCGGTAGGTATCACCGTCAACAGGCGGATCTTCGCATCACATTTCGCAGCCAGCGAAACCGCGACAGGGATGGCGCCTTCGTGTGATTTTGACCCATCCAATGGGAGAAGGATCTGTTGTATAGGTTTCCTGTCTGCGTCTTTAACCGTTTCTGGGCGAATAAACAACACCGGAACGGTCCCCTGGCGGATCACCTGTTGGGCAATACTTCCAAATAACATATCCCGCAGCCCACCGTTTCCATGCGCGCAGAGGACGATCAAGTCAGCTTGCAGCTCTTCCGAATGGTCGCGGATGGTTTGGGCCACGCCTGTTTCCTGAACCTCGTGCACATCCTGTGAAATCGATACCCCTGCGGATGATAATCGGGAGGCGACCTGGTCCAGATAGTCTTTGGCTTCGGCAACATCTTGCAGGTGGTGCTGACCGTGTACCGCATGGGGCGCAGCTTTTTCGACCACATGAAAAAGGATGAGCGTCGCCTGAAGCCGTTCGGCGAGATTAAGCGCGCATGGTAAAACCATTTCAGCCAGGTTCGACCCATCCAGAGGTATAAAAATACGTTTGAACACGGTAAGTCTCCCAATAAATGACAAATAGTTGGCTTCAGATCACGCGGCCCTAAAATAGACCCATCGGATAATCATTATACCTATTATAACGGGCAGGGCATCCTGGTTCGATTTATCGTCTCGCCTGGTGGAATAGCGCCGTTAGCTGGCCGGAAAAAATGTAGTAATAATGAGATAGATGTTCAGCACAGCAATGACAAACGCAATCAGCCAGGCCAACACTTTTAGCCACGTGGGGTTGACGAATTCGCCCATCTTTCGCCTATCGCTGGTGAACATCACCAGGGGGATGACCGCAAAAGAGAGTTGGATGGACAGGATCACCTGCGATAGGACCAGCAGCGAGGTGGCGCTGCCTTCACCATAAATCCAGATCACAAGCACTGCTGGCACGATAGCCAACGCTCGCGTAATCAGCCGCCGCACCCATGGCTTAACATGGATGTTTAAAGATCCTTCCATCACGATTTGGCCGGCCAGTGTGCCGGTCAGGGTAGAGTTCTGGCCTGAGGCCAGGAGCGCAACGGCAAATAATACGCTCGCCAATCCAGTCCCCAGAAGAGGCGCAAGCAATTTGTAGGCATCCTGGATCTCGGCTACATCCTGGTGACCGGTGGTGTGGAAGGAGGCGGCGGAAAGGATCAGGATGGCGGCGTTAATGAACAAGGCTCCCATCAGCGCGGACGTCGAGTCAATGGTTCCAAAACGGATTGCCTGGCGCTTTCCGGTAGGCGTCAGGTCAAAATTGCGGGTCTGGATGATGGACGAATGTAAATACAGGTTGTGAGGCATGACCGTCGCCCCCAGAATGCCAATGGCTATGTATAGCATGCTCGGGTTGGTGATGATCTCTGCCCGCGGGACGATGAACCCCAGTAGCACACCGCCCCAATCCGGCCTAGCAAAAATGAGCTCAGCCACAAAGCACAGCGAAATGACGGCAATCAGCGCCCCGACAATCGCTTCGATATAGCGGAAACCCTTCGAGTTCAGGAATAGGACCAAAACCACATCCAATGCCGTAATCAAGACCCCTACCAGAAGCGGCAGGCCAAATAATAATTGGATGGCAACTGCCGACCCGACCACCTCCGCCAGGTCGGTTGCGCTGATGGCAATTTCGGCCAGGATCCACAGGCCGACCCCCACCGGTTTGCTGAATTGATCCCTGCAAGCCTGCGCCAGGTCACGCCCGGTGACTATGCCCAGTTTGAGCGCCAGCGCCTGTAAAAAGATGGCGATGATGTTTGAAATTGTGATTACAACCAGCAGGGTGTATCCAAACTGTGCGCCTCCAGCCAAGTCTGTAGCCCAGTTTCCTGGATCCATATATCCCACTGCCACCAGCAGGCCTGGCCCGGTGAAAGCCAGAAGCGTGCGGAAGAAAGATGCACCTTTGGGAACCTGGATAGAGCGATGTACCTCAGATAAACTATAGGCGTGATCGGCAGTGTGGCCGTCCTGAATAAGGACAGGCTCATCCTCACGGGTTTTCTCATTTCCCATAACTTTGGCCACCTTTATTTATTTGGATTTCCGATTAAAAATGATACATCAATTCTTTCTTGTTTCGTTTTTTTATAATCTCTCGTTCAAGTGCAGATTATTCCAGAGATATATCAAGTTTCTTAACTATGATCTGACTGGCGCTGGTCTGACCCAGCGCCTGGGTCCGGCCAGCAGACTGAAAGATGACTAATCCATCGATCGGTTCGATGGCGGTTATTTTGATCTGGACCTGGGGGTATAGTTGGAGCTTATCTAGGTAGATCAGCAGCTCCGGATTGCGATCGTTGATTTCGATGATCTCAGCCATGTCTCCTTCGGAAAGATCGACCAGGCGCAGTCTGACCGGGTTCAGGATCTGGCCGTTTAGGGAGGGGATGGGCGACCCGTGTGGATCCAGCGTGGGATGCCCCAGAAGTTCATCGATGCGCGCCTCCAGATACTCGGATAAGGCATGTTCCAGCCTGTCCGCTTCCTCGTGGACTCGCTCCCAGGGGATATTTAAAGCCTGGTGTAAATAAGTCTCGAGGAGACGGTGATGGCGGATCACCTCGAGAGCATTGATTCGCCCTGTCTCTGTCAGGGTAACACCGCGATAGGGTTCGTACACCACCCAATCGAGACTTGCAAGCTTTTTAAGCATCCCGGTAACGGTGGCTGGTGAGAATCCGAAACGATCCGCGAGCATGGAAGTGGACACATGTTCATGATCCAGTTCCAGGGTATATATTTCTTTTAGATAATTTTCGTCAGCCTCAGTTCTCATGGTTTGACTAAATAATATTTAAGGATAACCTAAATAATTAATAATTATAATGATCGAAATAATAAAAGTCAATAGCAAGATTAAGATCCAGCCTGTAAAGTGTAAGAAACCTAAACCATTGGTATAAACCTGAGAAGAAGGCTGTCTTTGCTCCTCGTGGATGATGCCTCCCAGGATATTTCGCCTACGTATTGGACCATTGCGGTTCTGTTCTCGTCCTGGAATGGTTACAGGAAATCTCCGACCGATTCCTTGATGTGGACGAGCATCGTTGTAGTATTGATCATACTCTTTCAGAACGCGCTGAAGGTGATTTTCATTTAGAATCAGAATTTGAGCCAGACACTCTTCGCGATCAGATCGCACCCTGCGTTCAGCAAAGGAATTCGCCCTTGGAGCGTGAAGGGGAGTATTAATGAAAAAGAGCACATAGATAGTCTTAAGCCAATAGGTCTCCACGGTGAAGAAATCGCAAGCCAGTATCTGATCCTTGTAGTGTCCCAGAAAGGCTCGCCAGGAACCAGAAGATCGTTCACTGGTAGGTGGAACCCGATGTCTCATTAGAATATTGCGTACTGAAGAAGCACATAGTTTGTAACCAAGTTCGAGCAGGTCACCCTGGATCCTGTCATACGCCTAGCGCGGGTTTTCTTTCGCCAAACGAATAATCAACGCTTCAAGCTCAGGCGAGATTTCTGGCCTGCCCGGTTTTCCTTTGCGTTTGAAGGTCCATTTGCGGCGAACCAGTTCTCGATACCAGCGCAGGACTGTATCCGGTTTGAAAATCAACATGACCTGATGAAGATGCTGGCGTGCCCCGTCCTTGAAACTACAATACCTGTCCAAGAGTGTCGCCAATATCATTCGTTCTGGATCAGATATTCGCGGTGGCGTTTTTGTTTTGCGTTGTAAGATACGCACCTGTTGGCGAAGGATAAGAATCTCCAAATCCTTTTCACTTTTAGAGGTTCTCAAGATTGCCACCAGATCGAAAAATATGGAGAACAATGACATCAGCATTGTTGAGATCATGAACCTTCCTTGAGATATGAGTTCTTCAAGTCAAACAGCTTACCATAAATCGGTAAGCTGTTTCAAACTGATGAAGATATCGTTTTACTCAGGGCAAGTAGGCTATCTAGAAGGTGTGGATGTATTTTATTTACACTTTACAAGCTCACCTGACCCAGGACCCACACGACCAGATTTAACACAAAAAAAGATACACAAAACTCAAATGCGGTTTTCCCCGCCTCGCCGCATGAACACAGTTTGCGCTTAACGCCTCGCCAAAGGGAGGAAGACGTGGAAGGGCACAAATTCGTAAGCGCCCACATCGGGCACGACACTGCCGTTCAGGTCGCCGTCCATGGGAATGATGCCGCGCGCATCTGCACCAAGTGCATACGGTCCGGCGTGGTCGATAGCCGGACTGCCGGCGGGCAGGGCGCGGGTCTGGACGTACCCCCCGTTATCGGCTAACGGCAGCAAGCCGGGGTCGGTATTTTCTTGATCGGTAGACAAGCTGAAACCGCACGAAGAATCCCTGGAAAGGTTGTGGCCGTCGGATAAGACGAAGGGATCTGTGTTGCTGATATAACACAAGGCTGCAGAGGCAGAGGGGTTGGTAATAATCGTACTGGTAACGACACTGTGCGGAAACCCGGATTCTGGTAAAGTCTGGGTCTCATATAAATAGAGATCCGCGCCAACTTCCGGCGCGATGTTCTGGGCCAGGGTGCTATGATCCATTTCAACCTGTAGGTACGAAACCAGACCGCCGGCATACCCGCTGGCGGTATTCCCGCTGATGGTCACATTTTTAAAATAGTGATGCTCACCCCTGTTTGCGGCGACACCGTCCGAATTAATATACATCCCCCCACCGGCGACTGTGGCGGAATTTTCATATAAGGTGGTATTTTCCAGTGTGGTAGGCGCGCCATACGGCACCCAGATCCCGCCGCCGAAGCGCTGAGCGCTGTTAGCGTAGATTTCCGTATTTTGAACCGTCAGCGGACCGGTCGTGGAGATCCCTCCGCCGTCATTGGCCGAATTATCGTGCACCGAAGAGCTGCGAATAGTGAGTTGGTGCTGGTTGTCGATCGCTCCGCCCCGGTAAGCATAACTGGCAGTGCCGGGGTTGGTCAGGTTGATAATATTATGATGCAGGATGACGTTGTCCAGGGTCAGGATGCCATTGTTGCGAATGCCTGCCCCACTATCATCGGTCAGTTCCCCGTTACGGATGGTGATCTTTTCCAGGGAGACCTGTGCCGCGTAGGTGTTAATATCGATCACGCGTCCATTCGATCCGCCGGAGAGGACCGAGCAGCAGGGTTTGGCAGGATTATGCACGATGCGAATGCTTTTTTTAATCGTCAAATGTTCAATATACAGGCCTGTATCCAGCAGGAGTGTATCTCCTCCCGGGGAATCGCTGGATTGAGTGAGGGCGTAAGCGATGGTCTGGCAGGGTGCAGCCGCGCTGGAACAGTCCGAGGTGTTGCTGCCGGTTGGCGAAACATAGCGATTGATCCCGGCGGCAGCGGAGATCGGGGCAGCCGGTGCCAACAGCACAGCAGCTAGCAGGACCAGCGCGACTGCCAGGCGTGAGAGCGAGACGATGCGTGGGTTTTTCATGATTCCTCCTGAGCAAAACGCTGAGATATGACAAAATCGCAAGAAGTCCTTCCGCGATTAACCTGGCTTCATTACCAGTAAAAGCATAAACAGCGCCAGCGAATAGATTTATGCCAATAATAAAGGCTAAACGACCGTAAAATTACGATCCATATCATTATATACCCGGCTACTCAGCTAAAGATTGGATTCGAATTGCCTCAAATAAAATGTAACTATCAGAGCTAACGATGGCTCACAAAAAATGTTACCCTAGTGCGGAATTTGGATCCGCCGAGGGAGACAATGATGAGTTCAACGCAGTAAACGCGAGATGATCGAAGCCATCCGCCCACGTTATTTGAAAGCCAACAAACCTGGCAAACAGCAAATCCTGGACGAACTGATTGCAACCACTGACTACCATCGCAAGTATGCCATTCGAGTGTTGAAGCACCGTCCAAAACCCAAAGGGCTGAAGAAGCCTGGGCGGCAGAAAATCTATCAGGGTGAAGTGGTACAGGTCTTGGAGCAGATCTGGGAAATCTGTGGGCGGATTTGCTCCAAACGCCTGCAACCTTTTCTACCCGAGATGGTTGCGGTCTTAGAGCGCTGCCATGAACTGAGCCTATCCGAGGAAACCAAGGGGCTGTTATTGGGGATGAGCCGGGCGACCATCGACCGCTGCCTGAAGAAAGCCCGTTTTACCCATCCCCAGCATGGGCTCTCTACCACCAAACCAGGGACTTTGCTCAAGCAGGCCATCCCGATCCGCACATTCACTCCATGGGAAGACGAGCATCCAGGTTTTCTGGAAATTGACTTGGTGGCGCATTGTGGCAATACCACCGAAGGCAGCTATCTCAATACCCTCACCGCCACTGATTTGGCCACTGGCTGGACTGAATGCCAGGCAGTAGCCAACAAGACCCAGTTGGCCGTTTCAGAAGCCATCCAAAACATGCGCCAACTCCTACCCTTTGCTCTGTTGGGGCTCAATTCAGACAATGGCAGTGAGTTTATCAACGACACTCTCTTACGCTATTGCCAGGCAGAGCAGATCACCTTTACCCGCTCGAGACCCTACCAGAAAAATGATCAGGCCCACGTCGAACAAAAGAACTGGTCGGTGGTTCGCCACACCATTGGTTATGATCGTCTGGAGACCCCTGAAGAATTGGCCTTGTTGAGGTCCATTTACACCGACCTACGGCTGTATATCAACTTCTTTCAGCCCGTGCTCAAACTGGTTGGTAAAGAGCGGATTGACGGCAAAACCGTCCGGACGTATGATCGGGCTACCACACCTTATCGCCGCGTCCTGGCCCTCGACTCTCTGGCTTTGGATGTCAAAGCCAAACTCACGGCTCAATATGTGCAACTAAACCCGGTTACCTTGCGGGCCAGCATCGACGCGAAAGTCGGCCAATTGTGGAAAATCATTCGGTAACATTTCTATTTGAGGCAACGTTACCCCTAAAGTTACTTTTTAATCTGAGGCATCACGGATTGGATATACGATTGAAGGGCTGCCCTGCAAGTTAGGGGCAGCTGTCCTGCTACTTTTCCTATCCGCAGGTTTTTATTGTGTTAATGGAGTAGATTCCACTATGGTTCGGGTAATTGGGCTAACGTAATGCATGCCAGTTAATGATTAATTGTGTCAAAGGGACCGGATAGCGAACGATATTTAGCATACTAGAAAGCCACAAGACGAGTGTATGGTCCAGGCATTCTCTTTGTAGGCTGCCATATACCTTTTGCACGTGGTGCTCGGTAGGGCATTCTCAGTTCTTGGATCCCTGAACCTGTAGTCACAATCGAAAAGTGCGAAGCATATTTGCTGTCGCGATCACGGATAAGATACTTTGGGCCCTGACCCCAGGGAGTTGCTTCACGGAGCTGCTGTGCGGTCCAATCATCAGTCGGTGATTCTGTAACCGCAGTATGCACGATGCGGCGTGTTTTGAGTTCCATCAGCTCAAATATATGCCACAGGCTGAAAAGCTAATCATACACTACGGTAAAGTCGCGCTACGGATAGCCCCGGTATGATTTTTCACGAAAGTCGCCCAGGTTTGGCTGGAAGATGGTGACTTACTTTCTTTTGGCATGTATTTCTGGATGGTTCGTTTACACATCTTGATCCCCAACTTGAGTAGTTCACCCCAAATCCGCTCCCCGTAAACAATTCCCGTTTGCCATCTTGCGGATGAGAGCGATCGTTTCAGGTGGGATCTTTGGCTTGTTTTGTTTACGCATTGACTTCATTCGCCGATAAAAGCGAAACAAATCCCGATGCCAGCGGAGCAGTGTGTCTGGCTGAACAATGTGAAGGGTTTGTTTCCAGAACAGGGTAAAGCGAGTAGCAGTACGAGGTGGAAACGGTCGTGCTGGTTGAACATAGGTCGGGTCACCTGCCAACGGAGGTCGATGCGTTGCTGTCGCAGTAGGGCATTCACGATATTAAGATCGGAACGGCTGCGAGTTAGATCTGAAATGACGCCGGATATCAAGGATAGTGTGGCTGGTTTAGCCCATTGTTTAATGTGTTGTTGAAATTGGAAAAGAAAATATTTCCGAATGAAGATGTATTAGATCATGCTCTCCTGAGTATGGAGGTAGATAAGGATAAAGCTGCATGATACTCCATTTTCGTTACCGCTTCAGCTTGTTTGACTATCAAAAATCCAGGTGGATGACTTAAGTAGCCAGCACAGGGGGAAAACCTAACGTTGCTGCCAGGTATGAACGTATGTGCTTCAGCGGTGGCAAGCGGGTTGTTATAGTTCCAGGAAAATCTACCAGGAAATTCGAGCGATGGGATACACCGGCAGTCTATCCAGCCTATACCAGCTGCTCATCCACTTGGGAATGAAAGCCAATTCTCCAGATCAGCAACTACAGCCACGCCGATTGACAGCGAGCCAGGCGACATAAATCCTAACAGCGCCGGAACCCAAATTGAACGAATATCAGAAACGATTAAACGGATGATGTATGGAAGAGCTGGGCTTGATTTATTACGAAAACGGGTACTGTCCCACTATTAGCACGAGAGAGGCGGAAGAACCACATGTTTCGGATACCCCGGCCGACATTGTTCGGAATCACTGGCCGACATGCCCCGGATTGTGCGGCTTATCCACAATGTCGCCACTATGGGCAACATCCATGCGGCTAAATCGCCGGTTTCTTCAAGCTAATTGGCGAAGGGTTTGTATAAGAAAGTATATCTAATGGCCACAAAGAATGATTCTGACTTTTTCCCAATATTGCGAAAGTGTCTCCACAAATTTATATTTACTGGGAACCCAGGTTTTTAAAATTTAGATTTTTTATAGGTTTTTTTTGGGACATTGATAGCCGCATTCGAATATGATTGAATGGAAGCTAAGAGCTATCTTTGTGACAAGAATGGTTTATGTTGCCTTCAGGATGATTGTTTTGAAAATGCAAAGTTGAAGTTGTTTGTTAACTTGCTCCGGATCGATCTAAAAAATAAATCTATACGAGAATAAATTTCAAGATAGATTGCCTGGGGGTATCTCATCAATGCAAGACAACAATCTGGAAATGACGATTGGCCGCAAGAGTAAAAACATGATCGATAATAACAAAACTCTGGAGGACACCTGTAAAACTTGTGATGGTCATATTTAAACCGTTTCTCGCTTGTGGACAACCCTGGCAGGACTGGATAATGAAACCTGGCAAGAATGGGAGATACTTCAGGCAACCATCTCGGTCAATTTGAATTCAAAGAAAAGTTTAGGTAAATATCAGTTTATTGTTCAACAGGGAAGGGTATTCATGTCCACTAAAAGGTCCATTTCTCGTTTGTATTCATTCTTGTTGGTCTTTGTGCTCCTATTTGTGTCGACCTTTATCCCCCTGAATGTTATACCTGTTCACGCGGCAGGGGTTCGCTACGTCAGACCAACCGCAAGCGACACCGGCGATTGCTCCAGTTGGGCGAATGCCTGCGAGTTACAAAACGTCCTGACAGGCCCGATCAGCGGCGGTGAGATCTGGGTTGCAGCCGGGACGTACAAGCCGACCACGGGAACAGACAGGGACGCCACCTTCCAACTCATGGACGGTGTAGCAATCTACGGTGGATTTGCGGGAACAGAGACCGAGCTTATTCAGCGCAACCCTGTAGTCAATGTTTCCATCCTGAGCGGTGACATTGGTACACAAGGCGATAACAGCGATAATTCATATCACGTTGTCACAGGTGTAACCGGCGCCACCCTGGATGGCTTCACTATCACGGCGGGAAATGCTAATGACGCTACTATACCCAACAACTGTGGTGGCGGGATGTACAACCCTACCAGCAATCCAATTTTGATGAACCTCATTTTCAGCGGCAATTCAGCCAGTATTTGTGGTGGCGGGATGTACAACGATACCAGCCATCTTCTATCATTGACGAATGTCACCTTCAACAACAACTCGGCGGAAAAAGGCGGCGGGATGTACAACTTTACCAGTGATATTCATTCGTTTACGAATGTCACCTTCAGCAACAACTCGGCGGATAGAGGCGGCGGGATGTACAACTTTACCAGCAGTACGCACCTTATTAACGTTACCTTCAGCGGCAATTCGGCTGTGTCGGAAGGCGGCGGGATGTACAACGATACCAGCGCTCCGAACCTTTGGAACGTCACCTTTAGCGATAATTCGGCTGTGTCGGAAGGCGGCGGGATGTACAATGTTACCAGCGCTCCAATAATCTATAACACGATCTTCTGGGGCAATACAGCTCCCAGCGGTGCGCAGATTTTCAACTTCACTGCTGGTGTTCCCCTCGTGCATTATAGTGTCGTGGAGGGCGGGTGCCCTGCTGGAAGCACTTGCACGTTTCTCTCTGTAAATGATCCCATTCTCGGCGCGCTTGGCAACTATGGCGGATTCACCCAGACCATCCCGCTCATGGTGGGTTCATCCGCGATTGACGCGCTCCTAGATGGCACGAATGGCTGTGGCACAACCATCGCCACCGACCAGCGTGGTGTGATACGTTCGCAAGGGTCGGGTTGTGATATCGGTGCATTTGAGCAAGATGACTTTACCGCACCCAGTGTGACTTCATTCACCCTGAAGACACCGGCTACCAGTCCGACCAACGCCGATACGCTGGTTTTCCTGGCCACATTTAGTGAAGCCATGACAGGTGTGGATACGGCGGATTTCGCAGTCAATAGCAGCCCTGCCACTACCGCTACCGTTACAGGGGTCAACCCGGTGACGGCCAGCACGTATGATGTGACCATCTCCGGAGGTGATTTGGCAAGTTTTAATGGTGATGTCAACCTCAACCTTAGCGGTACGCCGACCATCACCGACCAGGCAGGCTACCCCCTGCCGGCTGGTTAACCCGGCAATGACCAGACCTACGTGATAGATACAACTGCGCCGACGATCACGATCACCGAACCTGACACCAGCCCAGCGTTGAGCAAAACCATCACAGCCAGTGCGCCGGACGGCACGTTGACGATGAGCAATATCACCGGCTTACCCTGCGATGACAGCTTGACCTTTGTTGCGTATTCCAGCCAGACATTTTCATCGGAGCCTGACAACGGTACAATGGTTTGTTACCAGGCAGCAGACGCTCTCGGTAATACCGATTACAGCCTGTCTGGCGCTATCGCAGGCATTGATACAACTCCACCGACGATCACGATCACCGAGCCTGACACCAGCCCAGCGCTGAGCAAAACCATCACAGCCAGTGCATCGGACTACGGCACGTTGACGATGAGCAATATCACCGGCTTACCCTGCGATGACAGCTTGACCTTTGTTGCGTATTCCAGCCAGACATTTTCATCGGAGCCTGACAACGGTACAATGGTTTGTTACCAGGCAGCAGACGCTCTCGGAAATACCGATTACAGCCTGTCTGGCGCTATCGCAGGCATTGATACAACTCCGCCCAGTGTGACTTCTTTCACCCTGAAGACACCGGCTACCAGTCCGACCAACGCCGATACGCTCACCTTCCTGGCCACGTTCAGCGAACCGGTGACGGATGTGGATATTGCCGATTTCGTTAAGAACTCTACAAGCACAGCAACAGTCACCGACGTCTCTCAGGTTACTAACAGCACGTATGCTGTGACTATTTCCGGAGGTGATTTGGCAAGTTTTAATGGTGATGTCAACCTCAACCTGAGTGCTGCGCCGACCATCACCGACCAGGCAGGCAACCCCCTGCCGGCTGATGAACCATCTACAGATGACAATTACACGGTGGAAAACACCGCACCCAGTGTGGTTTCAAGCGAACGCGCCAATCCCAACCCGACCAACGCCGCTAGCGTGAACTTCACTGTGACCTTCTCCGATCCTGTTACGAGTGTTGATGTGACCGACTTCATCCTCACTGCCACTGGTGTTTCAGGCGCTTCCGTGACCGGGGTCAGCGGTTCAGGTAATGTCTACACTGTGACAGCAAACACCGGAAGCGGTGATGGCACCATCCGCCTGGATGTGCCCACCAGCGCAATTATCACCAACCTCGGCGGGATCCCGCTGATCGGCTTGCCATACACCGGAGGGGAGACTTATACAATCAACAAACTGCTCACCATTTTCCTGCCGTTGATTCTGCGCTGAAATCCCAGCCAAAAACATGCAGGGAGACTATCCCACCAGCAGATATAAAAACCCCAAGGGTGTAAATACTTCATCTATCTTCTCAACAGGCCGCCCGACTTGTTACGACCCATTTGGTCAACAGAACTCTCTCCCGCAAATCTCGCCTGAAAAAGGCCAAAAATATGCCGGATACTGTAATGTGACATTGTCAAGTTAGTTACGAAAATGGTATAATTAAACTCGTAAATGTCCGAATTGGCTGATAAACTGGCCGATTTTACCCGTCATGGAGACAAGTTTTTGATTCTAACCATATCGTAGCGATTCAAAAAAGGAAAATTACCAATGTCAACAGAACAGAATAAAGCGTTAGTCCGTCGACTGGTTGAGGAAGTGTTAAATAAGGGGAATATGAGTGTGATCGACGAGTTGTTCGCCTCTGGCTTCGTTGAGCACGAAAAACTCCCGCCCGGAATACCGCAAGGCCTCGAAGGCCCGAAACAATTGTTCACCACGCTGCGCAGCGCTTTCCCGGATTTCAAAGCTACAATTGAACACTTTGTCGCAGAAGGTGACAAGGTCGTATTGTCCATGACCTGGACGGGCACCCAGAAGGGTGAGTTTATGGGCGTTCCTCCAAAGGGCAGGAGCATATCCATTGAAGTGATCGACATCATCCGCGTTGTTGAGGGTAAGTTTGTGGAACATTGGGGCATAATGGATAGCATGGCTTTGATGCAGCAACTTGGCGCAATACCCGCTCCCTGAGCAGGCGGTAGTTAGAGCCACGGCGGGAATTGCAGGCGGAATACGTCGCTGTTTCAATATGGGTGTTGCCAACAGCGCAGAACTACAAGCCCTGGTGGGGCTTTTCAATCGTGTAGCAGGCGAGCACCGGTTTGCAGGCGACGTTACTCCCTGCGCGGCTTCCACGTACAAGCTTGAGCATGGTCGTTTGATAAATTCGTATTCAAATCGTTTACCTACCCTGCTCCTTTGAGCGAGGTGTTCTTCAAATCGGTCACACAATTACAGCGGGTACGGATTATCCAGGAGACGGTTCTATCTGCTCCTGGATAAGTGCTAGCGCAATGGTGTCTCACATTTAGGAGCGCGGTAAACCGCAACCAGGCGCGATTGAGAGATCCGCCTGGGGAGGGTGCAGTCGGGTTTGCCGTAGCCTACCCGGCTGGCTAGTTCTGAGAGAGGCCTGCTACTCTAGCATTTACGGGGCATTTTGCACCGACGGCAGGAATACGGATGCCGGGTCAGAGCTGAAACGCAGGGGAATGGCTCCCTGGTCGAGGCGAGGATTGACCGTGCCCGTACCTGGATTGAACAACGTGTAACCTTCTGCTTTGCAGCCCTTGGGCAACGATAGGCTGGCAAAGTAGACGAAGTCAGTGAAATTTGTGGTGATCGGGGCGGGAGTGGCCCAACTGGGGGGTGGGGCAGCTGCGACCGAATCACTGACCAAGCGGCGAAAGCTCGATGCCGGAACAACAATATTTTGGGCGTAGACCATGGCCCCATCGTAGTTAAACCCCCGCAATGCGATTGTGTGATCAATCGAATCGGTATTATAAAGGTACAGTACGGTGGCCGTCGCATCATTGTCCGTTGGAACAAAATACAACAAGGTCTCTCCCGGAATTGGTGTGGGGAGAGTAAAGGCAGATACTTGCGAAAGGCTGCCGCTGTCGGTTTGCGACAACTCATCCTCCCCGACCGTGGGCTGAAGTGTTTCAACCGCTGCGCCTTCATCCGCAAAAAGCACCGTCGGCGTTGTTGTGGCAGATTCCGAGGTTGGTCCGGATTGGGCCAACACGCTTCCGCTTGAGCCGCTCCACAACAGGCCAACCGCAATAAAAATACCCGCTATCATCCCGACTAAGATTAACCCGAATTTTTTCATGACGCCCTCCTGACTTACACTCGCATCTTGCTTTTTATCCCTCGGATAAAAAGGATATGATTAGAGATAATTAATTATAACAAATTCTCCAATTAAGATCAAATTAATAATCTAATTCAAAAATGGTAGCCTAACAATCGGGGTAACTTCTCGCCTAAAGATTACCCGGTACAATCTTAATCATTGGTTGATGACCAAAACTGCCTTTGATAGTTCGTTTTTGAGCTTTATCCCCGCTACGGTTGGGAAAAGACCACAGAAACAGGTCCCCCCAGATAGGTCAACCATTCCCCAGTGCCAATGCCCAGGCGCTAATAGGCCTTCCTGAAAGGCATCTTTATCCCTGCATAGCCTGCGGCGTTTTCGCAGTGACCGCTACACCGTTTTGGTCCAGCGTCTGCTGCAGTGCGATGGCTTGCTCTGGCGCCACAAGCATGTCACCCTCTCCCCAAATCAGCAGCGTTGGCGGGTCATACGCATAGCGGACAGGTGCGCTTACCTTCTTTTGGCGTACTTTTCACCAATTCCAGGTATGGAGATTTGAGATGGGATTGTACGAATTAGGGGGTATGGATTTGATTATCAGCCGTAGACTCGGTTTTACCGGGGGAGGGGCACCACGGATCCGATTTCTGGCACCACCAGAAATCGTTGCAATTGATCTTGTTCCAACAAAATAGAATATTGTTTGTTGAAAAGATGATGAATTCTCACATTTTACTTTTTCAACATTGTCTGTAGAGAGATTTTCTTAAGATTCAACCGCGTCCTCCGGGATCCGGTAGGTTCTTGGGCCAAATATGTAATTTATAGTAATCAATGCCACTCTAAAAAACATTGCTTGGCTTCTTTGTAGATCCGGGTCGTGGTAGCAGGCCAGGCGGAAGAGCAGAGCGATAAACTAGACGAGATTCGGTCACTTGTAGTCTGTCAAATCCGAACCTGAGGGTAGAGATATTTTAACTTTATTCGAACATCTGCGGTTGTGAACCACCACAACACTTTATCAACTTGATCATTTCGTTCATCTTCCCAAGCCTTCGCCTCGCTTGCCGGCAAATCCTGAGTAGGTATGCGCTGATCCGACCATTGACGTTTCAAAACACTCAGTTCAATTTCAGCCATATTGGGCCAACTGCCATGTTTCAGTATGTGATGAAACTCAAAACGATCACAATCACCTCTGCGGCCGGGTAATAATTATCCGAAAGCTCTTTCATTTCCAGCGCCCAATCTTTGCGAGTTCGCCGTTGGGTGACTTTGACATGTCTTTTCCCCATAATCGGTGTAGAGAACCTAAACAGGTTGGCTACTCCTTCTCGTTTGTACTCGTGATCAAACCGTTCCGGCGATCCAGGTTCAGCAGGAATGGATTCTCGGGTATCGGCCAGTAACTGCTTGCTGTTTCAATCCACGCTCCCTATGCGGGGAGCGACAGACGACAGCCGCGAACGTGTACAACAATGGCGGGTTTCATTCCACGCTCCCTATGCGGGGAGCGACGTATGATGACTATCATTTCGATATATATCAAAATGTTTCAATCCACGCTCCCTATGCGGGGAGCGACGGTACCCACCCTGCTCGCATCGCAAAACTTTATGTTTCAATCCACGCTCCCTATGCGGGGAGCGACCCAATTCTGCGCCGTGCATCAGAAACAAATAGATGTTTCAATCCACGCTCCCTATGCGGGGAGCGACCCACTGTCTCAGGCTCGGGCTCCATCCAGCGCTTGTTTCAATCCACGCTCCCTATGCGGGGAGCGACTGTACCCACCCTGCTCGCATCGCAAAACTTTATGTTTCAATCCACGCTCCCTATGCGGGGAGCGACCGAGGGCGACGAGGGCGACGAGGTGAGCGAGGCGTTTCAATCCACGCTCCCTATGCGGGGAGCGACGCGATATGTCCTTGATCCACGGGCTGACCTTGGCATGTTTCAATCCACGCTCCCTATGCGGGGAGCGACAACAATCAGCCTGGAAGAAGCGCCTCATTTTATCGTTTCAATCCACGCTCCCTATGCGGGGAGCGACCTTAAGAAAAGAGGTTAAATAATGTGTAATTGCATAGTTTCAATCCACGCTCCCTATGCGGGGAGCGACGGGAATTAGATAAGATATTTTAATATTTGGGGGGTTTCAATCCACGCTCCCTATGCGGGGAGCGACGTGGAAGCGCCGGTGCTGAGCAGGTTGGATAAGGGTTTCAATCCACGCTCCCTATGCGGGGAGTGACATGCTTTGACCAGGCTGATCTCGACATCAACCATGTTTCAATCCACGCTCCCTATGCGGGGAGCGACTTGACTGCTTGGCGACCGGCTGCCCGTCCACGATGTTTCAATCCACGCTCCCTATGCGGGGAGCGACAAACTGATTAACGGCCAGGTCTGGATTAGACGAGTTTCAATCCACGCTCCCTATGCGGGGAGCGACGTACACCGCGAACGCTGTTGGGTCTTTGCCACCGTGTTTCAATCCACGCTCCCTATGCGGGGAGCGACATTTTGCACCCTGGTTTGACCTGCCGACGCTCAAGTTTCAATCCACGCTCCCTATGCGGGGAGCGACTCCCAGTCGATGTAAACGTCGTTGATGTATTGGGGTTTCAATCCACGCTCCCTATGCGGGGAGCGACGGTAACTCGCGGCCAGCATCGCGGGTGAAACCGGCTGTTTCAATCCACGCTCCCTATGCGGGGAGCGACGCTGTAATGTCACCGCGCAGCAGGCCATCGACCAGGTTTCAATCCACGCTCCCTATGCGGGGAGCGACCATCCCGCCCAGGCCAAAGCGCAGGTAATCCCGTTTCAATCCACGCTCCCTATGCGGGGAGCGACTCACCGCCAAGGCCGATGGTCGCCGTCCCTGCCGGTTTCAATCCACGCTCCCTATGCGGGGAGCGACCCAATGGTCCACGGTTCAATCGACCGCGGCGTAGTTTCAATCCACGCTCCCTATGCGGGGAGCGACGGGGTTTATACCAACGCCTGACGGAACAATAGACGTTTCAATCCACGCTCCCTATGCGGGGAGCGACGGCGAAGATGATGACGGTAGCGCATCGTTCCAAGTTTCAATCCACGCTCCCTATGCGGGGAGCGACCACTTGCGCATAGTATTATTTACGTGCATACGCGTTTCAATCCACGCTCCCTATGCGGGGAGCGACGGCGCATTCCTGCCCTTGGAACTATTATCAAATGTTTCAATCCACGCTCCCTATGCGGGGAGCGACACCGTGCATTTCCTGGACGCACCAGCGGGCGAGGTTTCAATCCACGCTCCCTATGCGGGGAGCGACCTTGGTTCCTGCCTTGCGGGCATCCTCAAGCGTGTTTCAATCCACGCTCCCTATGCGGGGAGCGACAAGTCGATAGCATCACCCTGGCCGCAATCACCTGTTTCAATCCACGCTCCCTATGCGGGGAGCGACTCATAACACCCAATAGAAAGGATCAATCACGATGTTTCAATCCACGCTCCCTATGCGGGGAGCGACGCGAAGTAAGACGCGGCATGATTGTCTAGTTTCTCGGTTTCAATCCACGCTCCCTATGCGGGGAGCGACGAGGTGAGGGATGAGCGGTAAAAATAGATTTGAGGTTTCAATCCACGCTCCCTATGCGGGGAGCGACGCTACAATGTTCCCTGTTTTTAGCTTTGCGAATGTTTCAATCCACGCTCCCTATGCGGGGAGCGACTGCATTCCATATTCGATGGGTCAACCTCATACGAGTTTCAATCCACGCTCCCTATGCGGGGAGCGACACAACCAGCCTAGCCAGAGAATATCACTCTGGAGTTTCAATCCACGCTCCCTATGCGGGGAGCGACAAGGTCGGAGATGCCAACGAAGCCTATGCCAAGTTTCAATCCACGCTCCCTATGCGGGGAGCGACACCTGGGACTGGCCGGGTTGGTGATTGACGACATGTTTCAATCCACGCTCCCTATGCGGGGAGCGACTTATGTAAGCAAGTATATTTGCAAGGCTGATTATGTTTCAATCCACGCTCCCTATGCGGGGAGCGACCGCATACCACGGTCAGGGTGATGTCCGGTTGGCCGGGTTTCAATCCACGCTCCCTATGCGGGGAGCGACCGAATGGAATAATGCCCATGCGACCGCCGCAATGTTTCAATCCACGCTCCCTATGCGGGGAGCGACTGGGCAACTGAGAACCCTGAAGCAAGCGCAATACTAGTTTCAATCCACGCTCCCTATGCGGGGAGCGACTCAAAGCAGGGCCGAAGCCCGCACCTGGTCACCGTTTCAATCCACGCTCCCTATGCGGGGAGCGACAAACTGCATAGAGATAGCGCGCCCAAGCCTGGGGTTTCAATCCACGCTCCCTATGCGGGGAGCGACCATGGATTTGCCATCAATGCGATAGATAAACCGGTTTCAATCCACGCTCCCTATGCGGGGAGCGACGGCGTTGGATGGCATCGGACTTTCCTGGTTCTGGTTGGTCACGTTTCAATCCACGCTCCCTATGCGGGGAGCGACACGGCCCGCTATTACCTGCGGGATCTGATGTACCGTGTTTCAATCCACGCTCCCTATGCGGGGAGCGACGTCAACGTTGGAGTTCCTGCAGCTGACCAACTGGTGTTTCAATCCACGCTCCCTATGCGGGGAGCGACTGTCCAGGATCAGGGCCGTCATGGCAACCAAACTGGTTTCAATCCACGCTCCCTATGCGGGGAGCGACGCGGTCACACTACTTCTCACGGTAGGCGGATAACTGTTTCAATCCACGCTCCCTATGCGGGGAGCGACGCGATGGTGCACAATACTTTGTTGTACCACCATATTTGTTTCAATCCACGCTCCCTATGCGGGGAGCGACGTGGAGGGAGCCCCACCAGGCATAGAAGGAGGGGTTTCAATCCACGCTCCCTATGCGGGGAGCGACTCAACGCTGTGCCTGAGCCCGCACCTGGCAACCGTTTCAATCCACGCTCCCTATGCGGGGAGCGACGCCGTATATCTGGCTGATGCCGACCTGGTCGTGTTTCAATCCACGCTCCCTATGCGGGGAGCGACCTGCATGTACTTTATCAGGACTCGCTTGCAAAACTGTTTCAATCCACGCTCCCTATGCGGGGAGCGACTGCCCTGATGCGTCCCGTCGTCAGTGTGCAAGTGTTTCAATCCACGCTCCCTATGCGGGGAGCGACCATAGTTCGACCCGATTTACTTTTATTATTGCAGGTTTCAATCCACGCTCCCTATGCGGGGAGCGACCCTGCGCCGATGCAGGGTGAGGTAGATTGCAGGTGTTTCAATCCACGCTCCCTATGCGGGGAGCGACTGATCCAATCCTGTGGCTCTGACGCCTTGAGGATGTTTCAATCCACGCTCCCTATGCGGGGAGCGACTTCGGGGGCAATGTGCAATCTAGAAGGTCAAGGGTTTCAATCCACGCTCCCTATGCGGGGAGCGACTTGATCCGGCTGCTACCAGCCGCGGTGGTCGTTCCAAACGTTCTGTTTCAATCCACGCTCCCTATGCGGGGAGCGACACTGGTTTGACCGGCGGAACGATTACTGGAAGTGGTTTCAATCCACGCTCCCTATGCGGGGAGCGACTCAATCCTCCAATTGTGGATAGACCAGCTGCAAGTTTCAATCCACGCTCCCTATGCGGGGAGCGACGTCATGTGGGTGGTCAATATGACCAAATATCATAAGTTTCAATCCACGCTCCCTATGCGGGGAGCGACGGCATCTAGTGGGTCGGCGGGAAATACCCATTATGTTTCAATCCACGCTCCCTATGCGGGGAGCGACTTGATGCGGGAGATGTTGGCAAAGTTGCCTTGCAAGTTTCAATCCACGCTCCCTATGCGGGGAGCGACGCCCGATTTCGAGCAGCTTGGCCGGCTTGGTGGCGTTTCAATCCACGCTCCCTATGCGGGGAGCGACCAGCGTGGATAGCGCCAGGCCGGCAAAGGGACGAAGGTTTCAATCCACGCTCCCTATGCGGGGAGCGACATAATCGCAGTTCCTCGATAATGTCATCTCTAGGTTTCAATCCACGCTCCCTATGCGGGGAGCGACTTATTGCCTCGTTATGTAGCGATGAGTGGAACATGTTTCAATCCACGCTCCCTATGCGGGGAGCGACGCCATATCGACCATCGATTGGGTAGCGCGGGGGTTTCAATCCACGCTCCCTATGCGGGGAGCGACAGGAGCATCCCACTACCACCACCAGAGAGCGAGGAGGTTTCAATCCACGCTCCCTATGCGGGGAGCGACCTCAGTTACCGGCTCTCTCACCTCAGTTTCCGGGTTTCAATCCACGCTCCCTATGCGGGGAGCGACATGGGGATATGTCGAACGCCTACCAGAGAGACAGTTTCAATCCACGCTCCCTATGCGGGGAGCGACGTCAAAGCCACAGAGCGGAAGAACTGGGATTGGTGGTTTCAATCCACGCTCCCTATGCGGGGAGCGACTAGGGATTTTTACAAGGACAGCCGTGTCATCCCCGTTTCAATCCACGCTCCCTATGCGGGGAGCGACCGGTTGTCCCTGCGGTGATGTTGGCGTCGATGAAGTTTCAATCCACGCTCCCTATGCGGGGAGCGACAAAGCCGCCGCCGGATGCGTGGGCGTATTGGGTTGGTTTCAATCCACGCTCCCTATGCGGGGAGCGACAAGCGGATTTAATGTCTATGTAAAATCCATAGTCGTTTCAATCCACGCTCCCTATGCGGGGAGCGACTTACCTGGGAATAAGTGTAACCAATATACTGTGTTTCAATCCACGCTCCCTATGCGGGGAGCGACCGCTAAATATGGGTATTGAGCATGATACACCCCTTTGTATGGGGGGTAGCTTCATAAATTAAATTCAGAAAAGGTATTTTTTAAGTTATTATTCTATTATTAAGGTGCAATACTACTGCGAAAGGCTAAAGAAATTTATGTTCACTTCGGGTTCGCAAGGTTCCGTAGTCAGGAAACTAAGGGTCCTTCCAAATCGATACTCACCTTTGCACCGATATGTTCAACCCTTGCCCGCCATTCATTTCCCAGGTAGTAATAACGTAAACTGTCAGCATCAGGGTCGATCGTTTTTTCCAGCTCTGCCTGTAGTTTTTTTAAGAGGGCTGGATCAATAATACATTCAAAAACTGAATTTTGGACTCGCTGGCCATAATTCTGGCACAACCTGGCAACTTTACGTAAGCGACGCTTACCTGTTTCGGTTTCAGTGCTTACATCATAGGTGATTAATACCATCATCTGATCTACCTCAGTTCCAAAAAAACGGCGGATAAGCATCCAGATCACCTCGCAGATACCTTGCAAGAAGCATGGCTTGAACGTACGGGATCAAGCCAAAAGGGATACGTTCTTTGAGGTAAGGATGGATGATTTCTTCTTTCTTTCGTTCCTGCCACGCTGTCAGAACAACCTTTCGGGTTTCATCGTCCATAAGAACGCCGCCGCTTTCTTTTTGCTTGAAGCCTTTTGCAGTTACCTGCCTGCGGTTCACCAAGGATAATGCCAGGCGATCGGCAAAGACCGGGCGGAGTTCTTCCATCAGATCCAGGGCAAGAGAGGGACGGCCGGGGCGGTCTTGATGCAGGAAACCCACATAAGGATCCAACCCGATCGTCTCCAGAGCAGAGGCTGCTTCATTGGTCAGTAGTGTGTAGAGGAAAGATAGTAATGAGTTCATATTGTCGAGCGGTGGACGGCGAGAACGCTCATTGAAACTAAAATCATCCTGCTGCTGCAGGATTAACTGGTTGAATATCCCAAAATAGACTTTCGCTGCGCTCCCTTCAAAAGCCATCAACTCACCTATCGTCTTGCATTGGGGAATAGCTGACAGGGTTTCTTTAAGAAAGTTTGAAGCCTGGCCTAGCTGTTGGCCATTGACCAGCATGGCATGGTCACGTAAACCACGTTCGATCACTTTTCGGCAATTAGCGATCTTGGCAAGCAAAAAGGAGGCGGCTATGGGCAAGCTCTCGATATTTCGCTCTGAAGTCGCGTATTGTTTTTTCCGGAGAAGTACATTTCCTTTTACCTTGCCGGTAACTCGAGCCAGGAAGCGCCCGTTAGGGGTTAAGAAACAGAGCCCAATGTTATGGTCGGCGCAGGCCCCCATCAATCCTGGGCTTATACCTGGGTAGGAAAAGCAAACGATATTTTCCAGGTTGTGGAGAGGAAGGCGTAAGGAAGTCTTATCCGCTTTCTTTACCACGATGGTTTCGCCATCCAGGGAAAGATAAGCCTCAGGCACAGTGACATACAGCACATTTGAAAGTTTCTTCATGGACTATGTATTCTCGATCTGGTTGCGAATGTACCTGGATGCAGATATGACTTTTCCCTGTAGATCAGGCAGGCAGATATCAGCGAGAGAGCACGAGCGACAAGCTTTCGAGATCTTAACTCGTGGGGTATAGCCCCGCTCAAAATAGCCATGCATCTCTTGAGACATATTCAGAACCAGGGACCGAAGCTCGTTTGTCAATTCGACCACTACCCGATGGCGAGTCTCGCCATAGTACAGGAAGCCTGTCGAGATCGTTACCGCCAGCATTTCTTCGAGGCAAATTGCCTGAGCACCTAATTGGGCCTCGTCGCAAGGATCACGTTTTTCACGGCCACGTTTATACTCAACCGGTGCGGGCAAATACAGCCCCTCCCGGCCAGGCAGCTTAACGCCACCTGGAGATTCGGTAAACTCGACCACGTCACACACCCCAGTTAAACCCAGCCGGTAAGATGCAACCGGTACAGACCGGGCGGTTATGATACCTTTACGAACTTCGGTGAAAAAGGGATCATCCGCCCGGTTATGCATGATCCTGCCTTCGGCGGTGAGGACGTTTTCTTGCCATTGGCGTTCGACGTGGATCAATGCCCATTGCCGCCGGCAGAATACGAAATGCTGGATGCCCGAAAGTGGTAGAAGCTCGTCGGGTTGGTATTCGGATTTCATACCCTTTCGATTAGTGTTACTCCATCAGGGATATCTGCCTTATCGACTGTTACCTCATAATCCGTAAAGGAACGAGGCGGATTTATCCCATTTATTTTTGCTACGTGAATACGATCGAACAATTTATGAGATGGTGCATTTCCTAATTCTGATTTATGTTGAAAAATAAATAGTTTCCGGGTCGCCATTTTACCTCGAGCTGCTGAATGGTCATGTTCGAACATATCGATCAATGCACACCAAAAAAGTTCAAGATCTTCCTCAGAAAAACCAGTTCCTTTTGTTGGGTCATTGGCTAATTTAGCGGAAATATAGCCTTCGACACGATATAAACCATAAGGAACGATATGCTTGCGGCCCATTGTCCTTTCTTTTTCGATATCCTCGATCCTGGTTACCGTCTGGCGGGTGATCGTTACTTCCTGTTGCACAATGGGATCGATGCTGCGTGAAAAATTAATTTGAATCGGTCCGCGTACTTGTCCGCAATTATCACCGGTGGTCATCACCGCGCCAAAGGTGCGTACGTCGAAAAAGTTAGCGCACATCCATTTACGAGGTTCATTCACTTTATCGGCTTTCACTTTTTCACCGGGTTTAAAACCCGCTGAAATATAAGCTTCAGCGTGGTTTTGGTTGAGTGGTATCCCTTCCTTGATATAAATACGATAACCTGCGCTGTCCGTTTTAACCATTTCGACGTAATTGCGAACTTTGCGTTTCAGGCAAACATCCGTAACAATGCCATAGCCTGTTTCAGGATCAATACGCGGCATATTACCGGCATCCGGATCGCCGTTGGGATTGCCATTCTCTACATCAAACAGCATAACAAATTCATAACGATGCGTGATAGGGGTGGTCATGTTTTTTTATCCTTTCGATGATTAATTGGTTTCTGTTATTTCTGGTTCAATTATCTCGGGTTCAGCTGAAGTATGATTTCTTGGTGTATATAAAGCAGCTCGCTGGTGGTAGTAGCCAAGTACAAATAGTCCTTGTTCATCTAGGTTCAGATGTGAGGGGATAGGATTCTTTTCCACATCCAGTAAGCTTAGAATGTCCTGAATACGCCGGTCGCTATTGCGTCCATGTTCGGCCTTGGAAATATGATGCTGTGAAAGTCTCAATAGAACCGGGAAAACAGTGGCAGGGGAAGCGCAAGCTGAAGTGAAATAGCGATCCTTGATGCTGGCGTTCATATCGCCGATTGCTTCTTGCTGTACTTTTTCAAGAACAGCAAATAAGCGGCCCAGAACATAAGCCGGTATGGTTGATTGTTCATTTAGAGACATAACGAGAACCTCCTTGATAGACTGACTGACTTGAATGGAATATTTTCGTTTGAGAAAAGCCTTGATCACTGCGACGCGAACGTAATTAATTTTTCTGCTGCCTTTCTCGTCCATATCGGCGCGGATACGGTTGATGATGGCATAGTAGAGTGCTGCTGGATAGGTTGAGCCGGTGAGTATGGCACGAAAAACAGCACCAGCCATTAACGGTGAAGCTTCCTTATCTTTGGACTTCTTCGAGATGGTTTCGTTGATAATCTGGTTGACCGTGATATAAGTGGGCTGATCAGGATATTCTTTGATAATTTGCAAATCCTCATAATGGCGCATAATGCGCTCAACGATTTTGCCGAAGGGATCGGTCAGGAAAAAGCGAACTGAAATGCGGGCTGAATTTGGAGCCAAACCGAGAACGTAAAAACGAGTATTAATATCCAGGCCTTCGGTCAAGCGATATATATCTAATGCCTGAACCTTCCGCACTTTATCGGCCGTTTCTTTCATGCGCTCTTCAGCTTGTTTGTGTTCATCAGGAATATCGACACTGCTTTCTTTGACATCGACATATTGTGGTTCGAATAGGTTGGTAAAAGCATTGGCGTACCCCAATTTTTCGCTCTCTGCCCAATAGACCACGGTTGTGTCTCCAATGTAAAATTTCTTATTTGGATTGGAAGATGACAGCAGGTAATTAAGTGCAGTGGTATAAGCGAATGCCGCCTTTTCGCTGACTGGTGAATTCAAACCTTGCTCATTCACCCTGTTGTAGGATTCGTAAGCGCGAGCGTTGAAACCAACCAATGAGGCACCTGTTGGATTGGCATTGCGGATACCTTTCAAACTGGTATGAAGGCGAGCTATAGGGGCTAATTCGCCTGTAACCAAACACTGTGCCCTTACCGAATCCTTCCCTGCTTTATATTCGACCCATATACGGCCAATTTCAACATCATCATGTACATTTTTTTCATCATAGCGGAAGATTAAGTTTCCGCCTCTCAAAAGCGCCTCAAGGTCCATTGCAATTGGTGTATATTCTTTTCCCTTGCCAGGGTCGTAATTATCTAAGAAAGCTATGACCGCTTTAGCCGGGTCGCAATCAGCTTTTAATAATAAGCCTTTGTTGAACTCGCGAAAGGCTTCAAAACGCTTGATGCTGTATGCAGGGTCAGCGGTGTCTTTCTCGGATAGGCCTAATACGTAGGCATTGTTATCGCATAAAAAATTTGGACTAATACCCGACGAACGTTTGACCTGTTCAGGCACAATCACCCGGCGTGGTTTTTCGACCATTTTCTTCCCCATCTGGATCTGTTCAACCAGCGGAAAAATATCAAGCAATTCCCCATGATAGGAGATGTTTATAGCAAAACTGACCAATGCTGTGCTGTAACCAGGGGGAGCAATATCACTATCTGGGTCTCGCGACAGAATGTCGTAATAACGATTTAGCGCCTGTAGAATCATTGCTTAACCTCCACATGGGTCAAATCGATTATTCCATTGCGTAAAACTGCTTTGAAAAACTTGGGTTTGATATTTGTGGCAGTGGTGAAGTCAAGATCGTATAGCATCCATCCAAGATCGCGCACTTCCGTAAGAGGGCTCTGCGGAATGACTGCATCTTCAAACAACTCTACCTGAGCACCGAATTCTCGTGTTCCTAAACAAGGTGCGCTGAAATATTGACCTTTACGAAACCGCCGCAACACAATGTTGTAGTGCTTTTCCTCGGTATCATCCGGACCGGCTCGCTCAGTGAGTTCAAAATGGGCCTCAATGATGTAATCTACATCTTTTAGAACCATCGAAGCTCGTTGTTGGCGGTAATCAATGGTTGAAAGATAGAACGCTTCACCTGACCCTTTAATCAGTTGGGTTACTTTGTCAGTTGATGCTTTTTCGCTGACCTCATTACGCCTGATATTAGTGAATTCGATTTCATTCATTACGTGAATTTTATCGATCACCCAATGAATGGCAGGTTTCCAGTACACTGCCTCGATAATGCCGCGAGCGGCTGAGGGGGTAATTACATCGTAGCTTACCCTTTCTACCTTCATCTCCGGTCGGGTAAAAAGAGCATAACTGCCACGAACTCTGATTGTGATCCCGTATCCCATAGAATATTTCTCCTTTCTTATCTGATTTAATAAAATATTGCATCCCCGCCACTGTTTTCAGGAATGATCAGTCCAGTTTCTGGATGATAAAAGTCCATATTCCTTAATACCGGATATTTGTCAGCAATTATCTCTATGGCACCTTTATTATTAAGCGCTTGAAATTCTTGATCATAGATATTGGCAATATAGATCTGCAATTTACGCAAGGTTACCCGTGGATATGGCGTATACCGTAATTCTTCGATAAATCCAATTGCATTCTCATTAAAAGGGATAATGATAGTTGTCGTTGTATTTTCGATCAGGTTAAATTTCTCTGCGGCAGTTTTGAAATCAAACCCTTCATTCTTTTCGAAACAGGCCATGATTCTTTTGACATCGAATGCGTGTCTTTCGTCTTGTAGAGAGTAGAGCCTAGTAAAGAACGCATTGATCGCCTGGATAGAGACCGGATCTGAACTATACTCGCGCAGGATACTACGGGCAATTGCCGCACTCTGCTCGATATATTTTGGTATGCTCTTGATGAAAACCGAATCGGGATCAAAAACTAGCACCTGGCTGCAAGGGACCTTCTTTTCTCGATTGACGCGCCCGGCAGCTTGAATGATCGAATCCAACCCGGCGATAGCGCGAAAGCCAATCGGAAAATCGACGTCGATCCCGGCTTCCATCACCTGAGTTGAAACGACCCTACAAGGATCTCCATTGCTTAATCGCTTCTTGATTTCGAAAAGTTTTTCTTTGCGGTGAGCAGGGCACATTAAAAGTAGAGAGGTGAAAACGACCAGCTTCAGATAAACCATTAAATAAACCTTTAGCATGTTTTCGGGTATTAACGATGCACAAGGATTGAATGTGGGTATTCATTTGATTTAACAAAGCTGCATCAGGAAGTCTACCGAGATATTCCACCTGAATTCTTTTGTAAAAATTGAATAATCCGTCTGGATTGGGAGCCAACTCAATAAAAGCCGTCCCTTCTGGTAGAAATCTATTGAGTGAGGGTTGGGTAGCCGTGCAAAAAACAATGCTCGAACCATAATTTTTCACTAATTCCCATACAGCTGACATGGTAGGTTGTAAATAATCACGGGGAAGCATTTGAGCTTCATCGAAAATGATGACGCTTTTAGCGATATTATGCAGTTTACGGCAGCGCGACGATCGATTAGCGAATAGTGACTCAAAAAATTGGACGTTGGTTGTAACCACCACCGGAATATCCCAGTTTTCTGCTGCATATTTCAATTTGGCGAGAGCATTATTGGTCTGGTCATCGCATATCCGTGCTTGATCGGAATAATTCCCCTCCCAATCGAAATTGGAATGATGCTCGAGAACGTTTTCTTCACCAAGGCATTCTTTAAATATGGCAGCATTTTGCTCAATTATGCTCGTAAATGGGATTACATAAATAATTCTCTTTAGTCCATGCCTGACGGCATGATTAAGGGCAAAAGCCATTGAAGCTAATGTTTTACCGCCACCGGTGGGTACCGTCAGCGTGAAAAACCCCGGTTTTTTTTCCGATTTTTCGATGCAGGAAGTCAATGTTTCATTTCGTTTTTGGTTGATCTCTGATTGTGGTTGGTCAAATTTTTGGATGAATTGATTGAACTTCTGGCATAAAACTGGAATGTTCTCATATTCCCCGCGTGGCTTCTTTCCCTGAACGAATTCTTCAGTATCCTGAAAATCTGCATCTACGAGGGAAGAATAAACCATTCGTGTCAGGAAAGCGAGGGAAAACCCGTAATGTCCCTTGAGTGGATGGATGCTAACGTGCAAAGGTAACTTAAGGTAATTTGGATCGATTTCAAATTTGTAGGCACTGTAATCTTCCAAGTTCCTATTCAACCGGGCACTTAAAGTGCCAGATTCAGTCATATCTATCACACTTCCGCAATCTGGCAAGCCAGTATGATGACCAACGATACAGTATGCTAATAATTCAGCCATTAATTGATAAGAAGTGTTGTGAAAAAGGCGAGTCAGTTCCTTTGCACCAGCAGTTGAATGATCTACTGGATGATTAGCTCCTTCTAACCTGCGTTGAAATGCTCCAGAATATTTACCGATGTCATGCATAAGACCAGCTATGAAAGCAAGATCTGTAATACCAGCGTCGCGACCAAATTCCATTGCCAGGCGAGAGGAATTTAGAAGGTGGTCTTTAATTGTTTGCCATTCGGTCCTATCCGAACCTCTTGTGTGAGCGTAATAAATCATCTAGTCTCTTTCAAAACCTAGGAGTGGTTATAGTATCTTGCAAGAATTTCTATGAATTCTTGCATTTATCTGCAATTTTCTTGTGTTCACCCTCCATAAATCTTTACCATAGTTTGAGTATCTTCCCTCATCCTCTCCCGCAACCCCTGCGGTTCTAGCACTTCCACGTCACTTCCCCAACCTCGAATCCAATTGAGCATCTCCAAAGGTTCGGCCACGCAGGCTTTCCACAGCAGGCTGCCGTCGGGTTGCTCGGTGACTTCTTCGGAGCGGTGCCAGCAGGTCTCACAGACCCGGCGGGCAACCCGCGCCGAGAAACGCAGGCGCACGTCGACCGGATCGAACTCGGTGTACCAGATACCCCAGGCGTTGGCGAGCAGCTCACCAGGGTTGAAGTCTGCGGGAACTTCGTAAGGTTGGCGGGTAATCTCGACTCGTTCGATTCGCTCAATCTTGAAGGTACGAACCAGCCCGGGGGGTTCGCGCAGACCGATGACGTAGGTGGTCTGGCCAATGGCATAAGGTTCAATAAAATAGGGTGAAAAGAGGTATTCGTTAATGGTCAGGTCGGGTTCGTGGCGGTGCCAGATCCTGGCTTTCTGTCCGTTGGCCCAGGCCAGGGTGAGCTTTTCGAGGGCGGCCAGGTAGACCGGGTCGCGGCTGCGGGGGGTATCGTCCATCAGGTCGGCGGAGCGCTGCAAATGGCGCGCAATGCGGGGGGCGAGGGTCTGGATGGCTACACCCAATTTACGCAGGGCAGCAGCGGCGTGCTGGTTCTGGCGGTCCATGCGGGTGGCAAGCAGGCGGGCAGCCAGGTGCACGGCCAGGGCTTCGTGCAGGGTGAAGCGGACGTTGACCAGGTAGGCTTCGGAATCGATGTACCAGCGGTTACCCTGTCCGATGAAGACGGGACCGGGCAGATTGGGGATGTAGTGGTTGATGGTCGAGCGGTGGACGCCCAGGCAGCGAGCGATAGTGGCCTGGCTCATACCTTCGGGGTGGGCCAGGAGCAGCATCTCAATTTTAGCCAGACGATCGGCTTTTCGTTCAGAAGGGTTCATGCAATCTCCATTCTTTATGGGTTAAATCATCATACCCCCTGGTTGTATACGGTTACGCAACACCGCGCTCTGGATCAGGTAATCCGGGCTGGATTAATCGGTAATCGCAACAGATCGAATGGGTTCGGCCATTAGATTATATAGCACTTTTGAGATGAAGGTAAACCTACAGCTGCAGGCAGGTCCGGGAAGAGTAGACTGAACCATCGTTTGTCGGGAGAAAATGAAATAGCCCTCAACCGACACATTCGAGTACATGGATGGCTGCCAGACGGGCTCCATCCACCGGTATGTTTGGATAGGAGACCTTGAGATTGAGGTTTGCTTCGATGGCGCCAGCCAGATCTTGCGGGCTGGTCGTGGAATAATTCATCCGCAATCCGGCTCCATGCCGGGCCAGGCGGTCGGCGATGGTGATCTCCTGTTCGGCCTGGTTTTCGACCGGGAAGAAGATAAAAGGGACGCGCCAATCAACCAGGGCGGTCATCCCTATCATCTTCACTCAAATGATCGCCAATGGGGAGGTGAGTCTGGGCAATCTGGATACCCGTCGGGATTTCACGTATGTGGATGACACCGTGAATGGTTTGCTCAAAGGCGGAGTTGTTCCAGGAATTGAAGGAAGAACATTTAATTTAGGAACCGGCCGCGAAATCAGTATCCAAGAATTGGTCAATGAATTGGTAATAATTTCGGGCAAGCCAGTCGAGTTGATGACTGATACCGGGCGACTTCGTCCGGAAAAATCTGAGGTCCAACGGTTGATATCCGATAACCGTCAAGCTCGCCAAACATTAGGATGGGAACCTGCCGTTGATCTCACTCAGGGACTGGGCCGGACCTACCAATGGATTTCCAAGCATATGTCTTTCTATCAAAGTGTAGCAATGTATCAAAAATAATGATAAATACATTGAAGGGTATTGAAGAGGAAAAGAGAATTAAAGCTGTTATCCTGGCAGGTGGAAAAGGTACCCGTCTTGCGCCGTATACACGGATCATACCAAAACCGATGATGCCGATTGGCGATAAGGCGATCCTTGAAATCCTGTTACTCCAAATAAAGCGAGCCGGCATCGATGAAGTCATCCTCACGGTTGGCCATCTTGCTGGCTTGATGCATGCATACTTTCAAGATGGGTCTCAATTGGGGTTGCGAATCTGCTACTCTTACGAGGAAAATCCATTGGGTACTGCCGGCCCTTTGGCGCAGATTTCCGGTTTGGATCAGACCTTCATGGTATGCAACGGAGATGTGCTGACAACATTGGATTTAAAAAAATTGATTGAATTTCATAAGGCCAATCACGGTATCGCAACGATTGCCTCACACCAACGCCAGGTGAAGATCGATCTGGGGGTCATCATCTTTGGAGATGATCATACGATTACCGGATATCAGGAGAAACCCGTCATTGATTACAATGTGAGTATGGGGATCTATATCTTCGAACCCGACGTGCTGCAATATATACCCAAGGGTGACTATCTGGATTTTCCAGACCTGGTGAAGATCTTGATCAGTAATGGCAAGAAAGTGGTTGCCTATCCCTTTGATGGTTACTGGCAAGATTTGGGCCGTCCGGATGATTACGAACAGGCGAATATGGATTATGAGTGCATGCGTTCCCAATTCTTACCGGATGAGGAGGAGCATTGGACTGGCGAGTACCGTTAGCTGACCTTGATTACGGGCCGGAAGAAGAGCAGGCTGTCGTAAAAGTCTTGCGCAGCAAATGGCTCACCATGGGGGCCATCACCCAGGAATTTGAGGGTGAGTTTGCCCGTACCATCGGGGTGAAGCATGCCATCGCAGTTTCTAATGCCACAGAAGCTCTTCACCTGGCCTGCCTTGCGTTGGGGGTTGGGCCTGGCGACGAGGTGATTACTCCATCGCTTTCTTTTGTGGCGACTTCCAATGTCGTACTTTATGTCGGGGCAAACGTGAAATTCGCGGATATCATCGGCCCAAGCGATCTTACAATCGATCCTCAGGAAATCGAGCGCCAGATCACCCCTCAAACCCGGGCGATCATTGTGATGCATTATGGTGGATATCCCTGCCAGATGCCTGAAATTATGGACATTGCCAATCGTCATGATTTGCCAGTGATTGAAGATGCCGCTCATGCCCCAGGAGCTTACCTCAAAAGTAGAGCGCTGGGGACGTGGGGGACAATGGGTTGTTTCAGTTTCTTCTCCAACAAAAACCTTTCCACAGGAGAAGGTGGCATGGTCGTGACCGACCGGGACGACCTGGCAAAAAAAGTCCGGCTGCAGCGTTCCCATGGCATGACTTCATTAACCTACGATCGCCACCAAGGACATGCATATAGCTATGACGTGGTTGATTTGGGTTATAACTACCGTATCGATGAAATTCGTTCATCGTTGGGCCTGGTGCAGCTCAAAAAACTGGGTAGCAATAACCAGATCCGGAAGGAATTAACCATTCGTTATTGGAATGCACTTACCGGGTGCGGGATCGAACTGCCTTTCATAGGGAGTAGAGGCGAGCCGGCATATTATATTTTCCCGATGCTATTGCCTCAGGGTGTGGATCGAAAGGCTTTTATGGATGCCTTGCGTTCTGAAGGCATCCAGACGAGTATTCATTACCCGCCAACACACTGTTTCAGCTATTACCGCAATCGTTATGGGATGACCTCACTTCCAAGGACAGAGGAAATCGCTGCTCGCGAGATTACCTTACCGCTTTATCCTACCATGGGCGCTCAAGCGGTTGATACAGTTGTTGAGGTAGCCACACGCGCTTTAAATTTCCGCTGATATAGAGACCTGGTCTGGAATGGAAAACGCCGCTCAGAGATGGGGGGCGTTTTTCGTTTCCATAAGATGAATCCTGTTTTTTTTTGCTCCCTCTCCCAAAGGGCGAGGGGTAGGTGAAGGAGACATTGCCTGGTCTATACAACATGAGCGGCTTTACTTTTTTGTCCTGGTTGCTAAAGTCAATCATTTCAAGAAATCTTGTATACATAACTGGCTGCCTTTGGAGCGATCAATATCATGGAGGCATCAGTAATCTTGACTTGCTCTTGATTGATCGATGGCGAAAAGTCAACATCAACAATCCTAGCAAGCATAAGATACGTCACCTAAAATAATGACAAATGACCGCTTGACATCAACAACATTGGTACTAGAATCATATTCATAGGTTTGAATATGACCCAAGAATTATTCTCTCAAGTTGACCATTTTGAGGGCCAGGCCCAGGTCTTCAAAATATTAACCCATCCGGCCCGAATTGCAATTTTAGAGATTTTACGCGATGGCGAGCACTGCGTCTGTCACATGGAGGCTCATCTGGGTTTGCGCCAGGCTTACATTTCTCAACAACTTGCCGTGTTACGCGAAAGTGGGTTGATCCAGGACCGCCGAGATGGTTGGAATATCTTCTACCGGGTCGTCGACCCGCGAATATTTGAAATTCTGGACATGGTTCAAAAAATTACCGGTCAGAAAATCCCAGCCAGCAACCGGACTGAGGGATATCATTGCTCCTGTCCGCAGTGCACGGCAGCACAAAAATCTGCGCCGCAGTAATTCACAATCTTTTTATTTCGGAGGTCTAAAATGGTCAGCATCAAAATCCTTGGCTCAGGCTGCGCCAATTGCAAACGCCTGGAAGCAGTGACTCTGAAGGTCGTCGAATCCCTCGGTATCGACGCCCAAATCGTTAAAGTGACCGAATATGCTGAAATCATGAAATACCCAATCCTGGCTACACCGGGTTTAGTAATTAATGAAAAGTTAGTCTCGGCCGGGCGAATTCCCGGGGAGGCACAAATTGCACAATGGTTGCAAAATTAACTGGTGAAATCGGAAAGGCAGTTTCCTGAGGAGCCTGCCTTTTTTTCTTGCCGGTTAATATGCAATCTTTTGAATATTTTTGGAGCATGGAATGGATCGTTCTTTACCTCAACCTTCTCAAAAACCGCAGTGGCAAATAGCTGCTTTTCTGGTCGTCATAATTGCCGCCTGGTTCTGCGCTTATAACCTGATCCAGCCGCTGGCGAATTGGATTGCCTATTCATTATTTCAACTCCATACGGGCTCGCATTTGGGTGAATCGGTAGCTTTCTTTCTTTACGATGTTCCAAAAATCATCTTGCTGCTTTCGGGAATGATCTTCTTGATCTCGATTATCCGTACTTTCTTCAGCCCGGAACGGACCCGAGCCTTACTGGGCGGTAAACGCCAGGGTATCGGTAATATATTAGCGGCCTTGTTGGGCATCGTCACACCGTTTTGCTCCTGTTCGGCGGTACCCTTATTTATTGGTTTCGTCGAGAGCGGCATCCCGCTGGGCGTCACCTTTTCCTTCTTGATCGCAGCCCCCACCATAAACGAGGTCGCGATCATTATGCTTTTTGGGTTGTTTGGTTGGAAAGTAGCCGGGTTGTACATCGCCTCGGGATTGATTATTTCGATCATCGCCGGCGCAGTCATCGGCCGTTTGAAATTAGAACGCTTTGTGGAAGATTTCGTTTGGAAGATGCAGGCCGCGGGGAGTATCGAAGGCGAAAAGCTAACCTGGTCAGACCGCTTCCAGCGAGCCTGGGAGTCGGTTAAAGAGATCGTCGGCAAGGTCTGGTTATACGTGATCGTTGGAATTGCAGTTGGGGCAGGCATCCACGGGTACGTGCCCCAAAGCGCCCTGGCTGGCATCATGGGCAAGCAAGCCTGGTGGTCCGTCCCTGCGGCTGTTATCCTGGGGGTGCCGTTGTATTCGAATGCGGCGGGAGTCATCCCGATTGTCAGCGCATTGATGGAAAAAGGCGCGTCCCTGGGGACCGTGCTGGCCTTCATGATGTCTGTGGTGGGATTGAGCTTGCCAGAATCAATCATTCTACGGCGGGTGCTCAAGCCCCAGTTGATCGCAGTTTTCCTTGGAACGGTGGCAATCGCAATCATCATCACCGGTTATATGTTCAACCTGGTGCTGTAGCATTCGACCCTGGCCCTTCACTTTCAATCAGGCTAAGCCATTCCAAAGGGACAGAGGATAAAAAGGGTTTTTTGTAAGTGTAAAAATTCTCGGGAAAGGCTAAATCTACCTTCTGAGGAAATGCATATGTCTGTCACCATTTATATCGTCTCTGCTGTCCTGGTTTTCGTGTTTTCAGGCCTTTTAGCCATGGCCGGTTTAGGCGCAGCTTTCTTGTTTGTTCCTTTGTTTTACTATCTGGGGGTTCCGTTAGCAGAAGCAACCCCAACTGCTTTGCTGCTCAACGTGGTCAGCCTGCTTTTTGCAACCATCAATTACTGGCGCGGCAAGCTGATCAACTGGCGGGTAGGGCTGCCGGTGCTGGTCATGGCTGTGATCTTATCTCCCTTTGGCGCCAGGTTGACAGCTTCGGTTAATAAGATCGTAATATTAGCGATGTTTGCTACTTTTTTGGTTTTCGCCGGAGCCATGATGCTTTTTTATAAAGCCAAAAAGCGAGAACAAGCCTTGAGCCGCCGGGTCGAGATTGGAGCCGGAGCTGGGATTGGCAGTGTGGCCGGTTTCCTGGGTGGTTTGCTAGGTATCGGCGGTGGGAACTTTATCCTGCCAGTGTTCAACTGGTTGGGATTGGACGCCAAAACAGCGGCTGGTACAACCGCCCTGGTGGTCGTGTTCTCCTCCCTTTCCGGTTTTCTGGGCCACATCACGCTAGGCGGATTGGACCCCATTTTTATCGCCATCACTGCCGTCATGTCTGCTGCAGGGTCGATTGTGGGTTCGCAGTTGATGAAAACGAAACTGTCCAACTCACAGCTTAAGCAGATTATCGGGGTCTTGCTGTGGGGGATTGCGATAAAGATGATTTTTGATTTGATTAAATAAAAACGAAAAGGAGAAATGCAAATGACGACTCAGTTCATCCCCCCCGATTGGGCTTTCGAGTTTCACGCTCACGAATGCCCCTTTATGCCTATCGGTTACCGCATGGGCATGCTTGCTCTCGAATACCTGGGAGTCGAGAAGGAACACGACCACGGATTCTTCGTCTTCCCCGAGTTAGGCGAAGGCCATCCCCAGACCTGCATGATGGACGGAATGCAGATTGCTACCGGTGCCACCTACGGTAAGGTGCTTTTCGCCAAGACCTTCTACGGCAAGCTAGCGGCTACTTTTTATCACCCCAAGAAGGGAGCTGTGCGCTACTCTCTTCTGCCCGATTTCATCGACGCCATGGGTAGGTTTGAGTTCTTCGTCTACCGCAAGAAAGGTATTGAGCCCTCCAAGATTCCTCTGGAAGTACGGCGTGAAGTCATCCAATGGGTATATGACCAACCCGACGAGGCTATTTTCAAGGTTGAGCCAAAGCCCGATTTCACCTACACCCCGGTGAAGGGGTCCTTCAATAAAACAAAGTGCAGCATATGCGGCGAATATGTCTTCGACCGCTACGTACGAATGAAAGACGGTCAACCCGTATGCATTCCTTGCTCCGGATATGAAAAAACGATCAGGGTTGATCGATAGCAAAAAAACATAAAAAAAAGAGGATATTTCATAATGGATACAAACGATGAATTTTATAAAATAGGTCTGGCTTTACACGGTCACAAATGCCCGGCGATGCCCCTTGGCTTGCGGGCCGGTCAGGCTGCCATGGAAGCCTTAGGCGTAACGCACGCTGCGGATGGACAGTTAGCTGCCCTGGTGGAAATCGATCGCAACCACTGCTCTACCTGCTTTGCCGACGGGATACAGGTGATCACCGGCTGCACGTTTGGTAAGGGTAATATCCGCAGCCTGGGGTACGGCAAGTTCGCCTTAACCCTGATAGACAATAAAACCGGACGCAGCGTACGTGTGGTCGCCACGCCTGAAGCCATGCGCCGCAGCCAGGAATCTGAATTTATCAAATATCGCAAGCAGGGTGTTCCGGCTTCAAAGGTTGATCCAGCCCTGGTGGAACCGCTGATCGAACGAGTATTAGCAGAGAAGACCGAAGTGCTATTCAAGGTCGAGCCGATCAAAGAGACCAAAATGCCCCCTATGCTGCCGCATGCCTTCGAGACGATCATTTGCGCTGAATGCGGTGAGGTGACCATAGAGCGTTATGCCCGTGTCAAACACGGCAAGATCGTTTGCCAGCCTTGCGCCGAGAAACTCTGAAGCAAACCTAATCCTGGAGACAAGAAGGATGGAACTCACTTTACCCCTTTTGCTGAAAGGCCTGCTGGCGGGCGTCATCGTCGGATTAGTTACCGCATCAATCAAATCCTGGGTGGACCGGTTTTTCCTGGTGATCCTCCTGGTCAGCCTGGTGAGCCTGCCGATCCAGGAAGCCGTGGTGGTCAACCTGGTTGTCATTGGTCTGGCTGCTTTGATGCTGGCCTTACGCCAGTGGCAGGTGTTAACCAGCGTGCGTGAAGAATGGCCCAGGATAGTCCTCCCCAGCATTCTGGGCGGAGCACTGGGCAGATTGCTGGCACTGCAAACCCACGCCTCTATTTTCATCATCGTTCTGGGAATTCTACGCGATCCTCGTTGGGCTGCGCCTGGTCTTGATCAAACCCATGCCCGAGCGCGAGGTAAAAAGCCATCCGAACTGGTTGGCCCCGATCGCCTTCCTGGCCTCAAGTTTAGCCGGCTTCCTTTCGGCCGGTGGAAAGCCTTTTAAAGTTCCGGTCTACAACTGGATCCTGGGCCATCACCCTCAGCGGGCGTATGCCATGGCATCGGTAGGCGTTTCAGTAGCAGCCTGGAGTGCTTTGGCGACCCAGGTCGGTGTAGGGCAACCCATTACTCAGACGGACCTTGGCCTGGCTATTTATGAATTTGTGATCATCACGCTGGTTGCCCTGGTGATCGAGCGAATCTGGACCCCGCGGCTCAACCAGGTGGTGACCTGGATCGTTGCGCCCATCCTGGTGCTGGTCGGGGTTCGCTTCCTCATCATGGCTGCAGGATGATCAATGAGAAATTAAATGGAGGAGGCCAATCATGAAACCGACCATCAACAAGCGTAAATGCCCGGCGCAGAAGGAAATCTGCAAAGCCATCCCCGCCTGCCCTAAAGAAGCCTTGATCTATATTGGCGATGAAGACGAGCCTTTGGGTGGCAAGATCATCATCGACGAAGGTTGTTGCGACGGATGCGGACTGTGTGCAGCGGAATGCTGCGGACAGGCAATTGAAATGAATTGAAACCAATATTTCATGGCAGCATCAGAGCCATGGCTCTGATGCTGCCATCTAGCCAACCCTGCGAACTGAACCTAAATCCCTGACCGCAGAGATGGTCGCCATTGAACCGGGTTGAAGTCGTAATTATTAAACGCAAGAACGATCTGCGTGATCACATATTGCCAAAACCTTTAACCTGATTTGATGGTTTCCTGGCGCAAATGAATTTCCGTAGAAGTTGGGATTTTCCTGATACGATCTCGGGGGCGAATTTAAAAAAGATGCGTGTCCATTAACCAGCCGCTCATTTTTGATCTATAATATTCTAGTCTTGCTCCAATTGCTTAACGATTTACAATCCTAATTTCACATCGAGGCTAACCCATGGACCAAAAACTCTCTATGAGCGTCAAATTCCGTTATGGTTTGGCAGATTTAGGTTTTGCCCTGATCACGTCCGCCATGCAGTTCTTTTTGCTCTTTTATTACACCGACGTTGCTGGCATCAATCCGGCCTTAGCCGGTGCAGCTCTCCTGGTCGGAAAGCTTACCTGGGATGCATTGAACGACCCATTGTTCGGTTATTGGTCCGATCGCACCCGTTCTCGTTTTGGACGGCGGCGGATTTATATGCTCATCGGCGCTGTACCGCTGGGCATAGCTGCCTGCATCATGTTCTCACTGCCCAAAGGTCTGACCGGTGTACCCGCGTTCCTGGCGGTTCTGCTGAGCTTTTGGCTGGTCGACACATTCCAAACCATGGCTTCCACTCCGTACTATGCCATGACTCCCGAAATGACCCGTGATTATAACGAACGCGCCAGCCTGACGTCTATACGCATGGTTTACTCAGTAGTTGGATATATCCTCGGGGCAGCTTCAACGACCATCCTCGCCGGTGTCTTTCAAGGAGCGGGGTTGAACTTGCAGCAGGCCTGGAGCACTACCGGGGCAGTCTTTGGGGTGATCGCCGCGATCACCATCCTGACCACAACGCTGAGCGTCAAAGAACGGCCTGAGCTGGCTGGAGAACCTTCAAAGCTCCCTCCATTTAAGGCCTTCGCCACATCCTTTAAAAATCGGCCTTTTATCATTTTGATGGTTGCATTTATCTTGAGCAGCTTTAGCTTTACCGTCCTGACTGCCCTGGTACCTTATTTCATCCAATATCAGCTGGATATGAAAGATCAGGTGTCTTTCGTTCTGCTCGTGATGCTCCTGACCATCGGTATTTTCCTCGTTCCGGCTAAATTAATTTCTGACCGGATCAACAAAGGGCCGGCTTACGCGTTGGGCTTATTGATAGCCTCCCTGGCGGTGATCAGCAGCTTCTTCTTGCCGCGCGGTCCTTCCCCATTGATCTACGTCGTTGCCGCGGTTGCCGGGTTAGGATTTTCGGCTCAATGGGTATTTCCCTGGAGTATGCTACCGGACGTGGTGGAATACGACGAAAAAATGACCGGTGAACGTCGAGAAGGAGTTTATTACGGACTCTGGGCATTTCTCAGTAAGTTTACTGGTGCTTTGGGTGTGGCTGTCAGCGGTTGGGCTCTGCAACTATATGGTTATGTGCCCAATGCAGAACAAACGACGCGGGCATTATTCGGAATCCGTTTCTTTTTCGCGGTCGTCCCAGCATTGGTGATTCTGGTCAGCCTGCCATTTTTGGTCAGGTACCCCATCACGCGTAAAAACCATGCAGCTCTGGTGAAGGAATTAGCAGAAAAAAAAGCCGTCAAACCGGCTACCCTTGGCTAATAGCTCGAATCCTGAGGAGATATCATGGCGAAAATCGTTATCATTGGATCCGGAATGGCTGGCCTGACCTCCGGGGCTTACCTGGCAAAGGCAGGTCACACTGTCACAATATTTGAGCAATTTTCAAATCCAGGCGGCGTGACTGCCACGGTGAAGCAGGATGGTTTTGGCTGGGACCTTGGCCCGCTAATTCTGGAGGGATTTGCACCAGGGGATAAAGGCCGAGCAATTTTGGAGGAGCTGGGGGTCAGCGATCAGGTAAAAGCCCTCCACGAAGACCGCGGGCTATCAATGCCAGAATTTACCTTACAAAAGCCGGAAGAATATGAAGGTCCTTACTGGCGCCGGGAGCGGCTGAAAAAGCTTTTTCCATCCGAAAGCGATCATCTGGAAAAGTATTACCAGTTCTACGATCGCATGATCGCATTGATGTCACTTGGGCGCCAGGCAGAGACTGCCCATGGTCTCGCGGCTTTATGGCTGAAACTGCGCATGTGGGTCGCCTTCCAAAGCGTCAAAGGGATGGTGAATTGGAGCGGCGCTCAATTAATGAACCATTTCTTTGAGTCAGCGGCCATTAAAACCCTCTTCCTGGGCATTGTTGCTGATTTTGTGACTGCACCCAGTGAATTCCCCGCTTTAGGGGTACCTTCCATTCACCTCGAGACCGCATTTGATAAACGCATCCCCACTTACCCGGGCACCCGGAGCGCCCAGACAGCATATACCTATCTCCTTGGCGGCTGCCAGAGCCTGGTCGATGCCGTGATGGGAGTTGTGATAGGTCACGGCGGAAAAGTAATCACGGACTGCGAAGTAAAACGCATCGTGATTGAAAATGGCCAGGTAACCGGAATAGCTCTGACGGATGGCCAATTCGAACCCGCAGATATCGTCCTGGCATCTGGAGGAATGAATGAAGTCTTTTTTGACCTGGTAGGGCGCGAAAACCTGCCAGCCGCCTGGTGCAGCCAGGTTGAGGGCAATCGTCTGATGGAATTGGTGTTGATGGTGCATCTGGGCGTCGATTTCGATCCCCGCCGTTTCCAGCCCCAGGCTTTATGCTATTACTACAACACCCAGGACCTGGAACACGCCGTCAAACGCCTGCGTACAGGAGATTTTCACGAAGGCAAGGAGGGCCTGTTGATCTACGTTCCTTCACTCCATTCTCCTTCGCTGGCGCCAGTTGGCCAATACGCCGTCACCATCTACACCGTCGCTCCCGATACCCTCGCCGAAGGCGACTGGTCCACCAGGCGCGAGGAGCTGGCGGATAAGCTGGTAGCAGAGGCAGAACGCTACGTCCCGGGCTTAAGTCAACATACGCTGACCCGCCTGGTCATGACCCCGGAGGATTTCCGCCTCCGTACTCATCAAAAGCACCATTCTTTCGGTGGTGTACCACCTGTCATCGGTAATAAACCTCCTGCGAACAAAACGCCGGTAGGCGGTTTATGGTTCATCGGCGCTCAAAGCGAAAGCGGCGGTGGGGTATTAAATGTGATGGTCGGCGCTCGTAAGGTAGCCAACCAGATAATCAACCCCTCGAAATAGAAGAATCTTGATATCCAGTACAAATCAGCCTCGATATTGTTTTCTTCCATGTGGCTGTTACGAAAGAATTTAAAGCCGGCTATCGTAATTTGAACTCGATCGCCGGCTTTTGTTTCATATTTTAGTCGGTGCAATTAGAAAACTATTTTCGACCCGGTGGCGCGGCGTTTTTATCTGCAGCACCGCAGGTCAAACCTGGGTAGTGAGTGCACGGCGCTGAACGGTAATACCACTTTCTGGCTTAATGCAGCAATTCGGTGTGATCGATCAATTTGCCGGCGATGAACGCCTGGACAGCAGCATCAATGTCGAGCAGCTCGGTGACCACCGGTTGGATGTCGAGACGGCGCATGCTTTCATAAGCGCCCATCCCCATTCCACCGCAAAGGACAGCCTTGCAATCGGCAATCGTTTCCGCCATGCTGACGTGTTTATCATGTGAAGCCGGGTCCATACCATGATCGACGCCATTGTGCTCTTCCTTGTGCGGTTGAACCTTGAATTGATTATGGCCCAATTTAGCCCGCATTTCACGATTGACCACCTCACCTGCTTCTATGGTAAGCACCAGATAGTAAGGCGCACGCCCAAAATGCTGGCTGATGGTTTTTCCATCGTCGGTTATTACTGCAATCTTCATGGTCAGCTCCTTTTTCATGGTTTCGGGTGAGAAATGGCGCCCGCCCGGTTCTTCATGCTCATCAGAAGGCAAAAGGACGAGCATGATTTGCGCGCTCTGGTCGCTCTGGTTTTCCCAACAATGCGGCAAGTGCGCTTCAAACACCAGGCTGTCGCCCGATTTCAAAATGTATTCATCTTGGTCGATCCGGTAACGGATGACCCCACACAGACAATACACAAACTCATGTCCGGTGTGAACGATCATCTTATCCCCACTACCCATTCCAGGTTCAAGTGTAACAACAAAGGGTTGGACGGCGCTCCCAGCCAGGTCTTTGCCTAGATTTTGCATCTGAGTGCTTCCAAAAAAAGCTGTCGGTCTTTGGTCTGCTGGGGTGAAAACGATCCTTTTTTCTACCGGCTCGCATTCGAAGAATGCGGCAATAGGAACTTCGAGTGCAAGAGCTAATTGTTGCAGCGTACTTACAGAAGGTGAGGATTTTTGGTTTTCGATCAAGCTGAGGGTATTGACGTTAAGGCCGCTGCGATCCGCTAGCACCCGTAGAGAGTACCCTTTCTGAGCTCGCAGCAATCGGAGCTTGCGCCCGACTAAAGCTTCAGCCGATATTTGCTCATCTGGGTTAACTGGATCGTCAGCGGTAGAATCCATTTTTTTTACTCCACGATATATTGTACGGGTGTCAGGTTATGGATGTTATCAGAAATGGGGCAACGCTCATCGACTTCCTTCAAGAACTGCTCTTTTTCTTCCTGGCTCATATCGGCGTCAATGAGCGTGTGAACTCGCAAGCCTGAAAAACCCGCTCGTACTGACGAACTTTTACCCATCAAAACATCCGTATCAAGCTCACCCTCAACCTGAACTTCGATTTTGCGCACGGGTAAATGGCGCTGCTTTGCAACGATATGACCTATGGTTACGATGCAGCCGGCTAAGGAAATAAAGAGATATTCCAATGGTGTAGGCCCTGAATCTTTCCCACCACCGGCGACCGGCTGGTCGACCATTGAAACATGCTGCCTCGATCTGGTTTCGATCTTGAAACCATCTATTTGAACTGCGTCAATGCATACTGTTTTGATTGCCATTATGTACCTCGTTGGATTTATAGTACCAATATTATAGTACATTTAAAATTAATATAGACCTGTTATACCAATTCAATGATAATCGTCACTGGCAAAGCATGACAATAAACATCACATAAATGGATGATAGCCATGCATTAACCGTACGCGGCGGTATCCAGAAAGTGCGCCTCTACACTAAGGTTGGGTCGTACTTCCGGTTGTACATCCTTGGGAGACCTGTAAGGCAGAATGTCGATTTAATCGTCAGAAGATTTAATGTATATAAAGAAAAGATAGTCTGATTATTTCAACAACCGTTATATTCCAACCACCTTGCGTACGAGAATCACTTCCATGCGTCCGGTTGTACGTTCGCGCTCAATGATTAGAATTTTTCCCACAAACGATCCAGTAGACTTCCTTAAGCGAACCTGAGCATCTTCCCAGGGCAGGACGTAATCGCGAATACGACGCAGCGCTGCTTCAAGGTCAGGTACAATTTTCTGGCTGCCTACCACCAGAATGACCTTGCCGGCAGTATAAGCATAAGGTCCAACCTGGCTGGCGGAAGCCGATGCAGCCACAAGGACGCCATCTTGGGTAACTGCATTGACGCTCCCCAGCATGTAATCGGGTCCGGCGACCAACTTTCGGATTTCGCGTTCCTGGGTCTGGCGGTCCATCTTCAAATAGCGGTTGCGGAGGGCATCATACTGGCCCGAGTTCAGAACGAAATCGGTGATTCCAGTATCTTGAAGGGTTTTTGACCTGGCAAAATGAACCTCAGCTCCAACGGGAATTTTTTTAAAAACCAGGGCACGAGCGGAATCCTCATCGGCGACGATCGTCACCTCGATATTACGCTCTTTGAGCCTGGCAGCCAGGTTTTGCAGGACCTCTTCCTTCGCCGGGGTGGAAAAAATATCATTATTCATGCCAAGTCGCTCCTGATTTTTTCAACGCGTTTGTGATTCTCGACCTTCGCCATCTACAACCTTGAGTTATTGATCGTTAACTACACATACGATTATTGCCAAGATCTCCGGCGGTCTACGGGGCAGGCTATTTTTTCAAACCTTTTATTCGCAATCGCTCCCACGCCGCCTAAAAGGTCGTTAGTCATACCATAATTCCAATCATTGTGTTTACCTGGTATTTAGCCCAGGAAAACCGGGTACCGCTGCTATCGTACGAGATCGGCGGCGTCAGAATGAATAATGATACCTTCTTCCTTCAACAAACGCAGCTCCTGTTTTCTGATTTCAGCCGCGATCTTGAGGCGGTCTGTTTGGCCAGGGAATTGAGCTGTAAATTCAGGAGACCCAAACAGGCGGCTGTCATGTACCGCATCAAAAGAGTGGTCTGGAAGGAAATCGAGTCCACCGGGCAATCCCAGGTCGACATGGTAGTGCTCGAAACTTTCTCCATCGAGATTACCCAGGTCGATCCCGACCGGGTGGGCGCCAAGCTCAAGCAAGATGCGGCAAAACCAGGGCTCAAATTGGGCAGTATAGCCTTTCCCAGCAGAAATTGGTATTCGCCGTTCTTTAAATGGTGTATTAATGTATATAAACGATGGAGCTTTGCTGGTGTTTGAACCACAGGCGATATCCAGAATTCGTTTAGCTTTGACTGCGGTTAACCCACCATAAGCCCGAATGATCCGCCCGACCAATTGGATCATGATATCCTCAAGACCTGGTTCGCGCCCAATTTTCAGGGACAAGGAATAAGTCTCGTCCAAAGCTGATATTGCAGCGGAAACCAAACTTTGATCCTCAAGGTTATTTGTCAGGTTACCGAGCTTTGTTATTAAATTAATCAGATTTGGCTTCACAGATATTTCCTTGAACAAAACAAAAAAACCTGTAAACAGAATATTAACCAGCTTTGGTTAATTGAAGAATTCTACGGCAATTTCTGCCTCCAATTACCGGATGATCGCACCATCGGAAGATGATAAAAAGCGGGCTACTTCTTCATTAGCCGGAAAGCGTAAGACTTCCTCTTGAGGGCCGATTTGACGGATAGTCCCCTGCAAAATAATAGCCAGTTCATTGGCCAGTTGTTGGGCTTCGTCCAGGTTATGGGTGATGAAGATAGACGTCGTTCCATTATCAGGTAGAATCTGGCGCAAATCATCGAGCAGCTGGTTACGAGTCGGCGGGTCCAGAGTGGAAAATGGCTCGTCTAAAAGCAGCAATGCGGGTTCCAAGGCTAATGCCCGGGCAGAACTCACCCGCTGACCTTCTCCCCCTGAAAGCAGGCTTGCCCGTCGATCGGTCAGGTGACGGATTTGCAACCGGTCCAGCCAAAGATCGACCCTGTTATGAATCACTTTTCTGGTTTCACCCCGAAACCGTAAACCCGCTGCAATGTTTTCAAAAACGGATCGATCAAACAACAACGGATCCTGGAGCACCAACCCAATTTGACGGCGGTAAGCCAGGCCTGACCCATTTTTCACCGATTTGCCGTTCAACCAGATATCTCCATGGGTTGGGCGGATCAACCTGGCCAATGCCAGCAGCAAGGTGCTTTTACCGGCTCCATTTGGGCCCACGATAGCCAGCACCTGGCCTTTTTCGACCTTGAAATTTATTGATTTGAGCACCAGGCGCTTATCCCTGCGGACTTCCAAATCCTTGACCTCGAGCAAAACTGTCATCGCCGAGCGCCTCGCTGTTGAATCCAGGTCAATGCCAGATTAACCAGAAAAGTGATGATAAGCAGGAGTAACCCTAAGGTTATAGCCAGATTGAATTCACCTTTGCTGGTTTCAAGGACGATCGCGGTGGTTAAGACCCGGGTTTGATAACGGATATTTCCCCCTACCATCATCGACGCTCCTACTTCTGAAATCACACTACCAAACCCAGCCATAAGTGCCGCCAGGAGCGGCAAGCGCGCCTCACGCCAAAGAACGAGGATCATTTGGGGTGTAGAAGCACCCAGACCAAATAACTGCAGCTGTAATCTCGGGTCCAACTGCTGCAAAGATACCGTGGTCAGGCCAGTAACGATCGGAAAAGAAATCACGACCTGGGCGATGATAATTGCGGCAGGGGTATAAATCAAATGCAAATCGCCCAGCGGACCACTACGCCAGAGGCTCATAGCTACGACCAGGCCAACCACGACAGGAGGAAGGCCCATACCGGTATTGATGAGACTCAGGAAAAAAGACCGGCCCGGGAATTTTCCTAATGCCAATAATGTACCCGCTGGCAATCCTATAAACAAGCTGATGAGGGTAGCCAGGGCAGAGATCTGCAGCGATAATAGCGTGATTTGCCAGGTTTCAGACGTAAACATTGCGGTCGCTTATAACCAGGAGTGGGATTCCCCTTGAGCGGGCAGATCTGCAGCAAACATTTAATTCAAACCCAGATCGGAATCGGATTTTCCTGCATCCGGAAAGAATAGCGGCTGGCCGAATTTCTCTACACCAAACGTGCTGATCACTTTTTGAGTATCAGGCGAGATGATCCACTTTGCAAATGCGAGAGCGCCTTCATAATTAACTTTTGGCCACAGGTCGGGGTTGACAGTAATCACGTGGTATATATTCAGCAAAGCCGGGTCTCCTTCGACCAGAATCTTGAGATCGAGGTTGGCTTTATTAGCAAGGTAGGTGGCTCGATCTGTCAAAGTGTATGCACTTTTCTCTGAAGCTATGGTCAGCGTAGCTCCCATTCCCTGGCCTGTTTCAATATACCAGGCTGGATTTTCTCCAGCAGGATCGAGGCTAGATGTTTTCCACAAGCTGAGCTCCATTTTATTAGTTCCCGAGTCGTCACCGCGTGAGACGAAGGCTGAGTTTGAAGCGGCAATCTTTTTAAATGCATCCACTGCCGTAGGTGCTCCATTTATCCCGGCCGGGTCAGCTGCTGGGCCAACAATAATGAAATCATTATGCATTACAAGGAAACGGTCTTTACCAAAACCACCCTCCATATAGGTCTTTTCGGATGACGGTGCATGAACGAGGAGCACGTCTGCGTTACCCTCTTGCCCCATCTGAAGAGCAGCTCCTGTACCGACCGCAACTACTTTAACTGCATATCCCGTTTGTTGTTCAAAGAGTGGGATCAAAACGTCCAACAGACCCGAATCCTGGGTACTGGTCGTTGTCGCTAAAATCAAATCGGAGTTGGCGGGTTTATTCAAGGTGGGCGCAATCGCCAATGTAACCTGGGGGACAATCTCGCTGCCCGCGGTTGTTGATTGAGCAGTGCCTGGGGGTTGAGGCAAGGTTGAGGATCCACAAGCCGAAAGAGCCAAAGCAGCTGCCACTCCAGCAATAACCAGTAACCAAAAAGTAATGCGCATGATCAATTACTCCTGAATTAGCAACAATACGCAAGATCAGGAAGAATTATAACTTGCCATTTTTACCACAAGAAAGACGACCCGATTCAAGAATTTTCCCGGTCGCCCAAAATGACCCCGAACTCAATTCAAGACATATTTATCAACCAAAGACCTGGCTGTAGGTTCATCCACGATCAATTCTGTGATGAGGCGGCCCTTCAAGGCAGCTCGCAGCCCTTTTACTTTCGCTAATCCCGAAACGACGCAAATGCCATATTTTATCTGGAAGAGTTCAAGTCCAGGCCCACTGGCGCGGTTGTTAAGTGGAATGCCCTCAAAACTTCCATCTTCACGGAAGAACACGGTTGCGATGTCTCCAACAACATGATCTCTTTGTAATTCCACGAAGTCTTTCTGCTCAAGGTATCCCCCACAGTAAACCTGGCTGGGAATACCTGCATTAACCGCCCCGATACTATACAGAAGCAGGTTGGCTTTGTTCTGCAGGTTCAAGATTCGCTGAATACTTCTTTCTTCCCAAAATGCTTGCTTGGACCTAGCATAGTCAAAAAAGGTTGGCACCGGAAAAAGGTGAGCACTCATCTTAAAGTTTTGGGCAAAACGGACAATAATTTCACTGGCGTATTCGATGCCCATCGTCCGGGTGTTGCCGGCTCCATTCAACTGAACGATTTGCGAATTGTGAGTGACCTTGGGAAGCAAATGTTTCGAGATCGCGCTCATCGTGGTCCCCCAGGCAATACCCAGGATCATATCTGAATCAACAATGGAATTCAGATACCTGGCTGTATATTGAGCCACACGATCTAGCCATTCTCCCTCACTCACATTTTCTGAAACGGGAACAACGTGGACCCTTTTTATTTTAAATTCGGAAATGATTTTTCTCTCGAGCTGCTGGGGGTGTTCGCTGGGATCAATTATGCGAATATTTACCAGGCCTCGCTGCCGAGCATAGGTCAGCAAACGTGATATTGTAGAGCGAGATAGGTTCATCTCATTGGAAATAGCCTCAGTTGTCAAATTTTGATAATAGTACATTCGAGCCACACGCAGGGCATCTGTCACTTTTTCAGGGTTATCCATAGCCTTTACTCAGTTTCAATGTCGAAGGATTTTCAGAACCGTTATTGCGTTGAAATATCGTGCAGTAAGGAATAGAAATATTGTCCTCAAGAAGGTCGATTCTTATAAAAATATGCACGTTGTTGCAATATTCATGAAAATTGTTGCTGTTCATTATATAATGATTTAACCTGTTTTTAATAAATCTGTATATTGAAGATACTGCATTAACAACACCGTTGCTATGGATATAGATTTGTTAACCGCCAACCTTTTTCACCCGGGTTTCAATCAAATAACTTAACTGCAGCACCTCTTTCAACGCTTTAGAGCAACAGCTAAAGTGTTTTTTCCCTTGAGTGATAATAAACTCCCTTTACTGTTATTCCAAATCTTAGAAATCTGAATTGAGAAAAACCGAAATCAGCAGGCTGAGAGAAGTCAGAAGCTTTGAGTTCTGATGCTTTTCTATGGACATATTCAGATCAACGCTCATAGTTTGGAATGCTTCATCAATACTCGAAAATTCAACGAAAGGAGGAAATTGGATGGGACTGGTGTAACAGTATTAGGCGTCAGTGTTCTTTTCTCAACATAAACATGAATTATCAAGAGGAGAAATTAAGGTGAAATTTAAAACAACCCCAAAATTTTGGTTGTCAGTGGCATTGATCTTATGTATTGTCAGCATGCTAGGTGCGGCCTTCGTTCAAACCGACGGAGGTAAAGTCACCGTCAAGAGTCTCTATTGGGAAACGGCGTCAGGCGAAGGGATAAGTGCGCTGCTGTTCATACCCAACACCGCTACTGCTGATAATCCGGCGCCAGCCATTATTGCAAGTCACGGTTGGTACAATAACAAAGAAATGCAGGACATGAACTTCGTCGAATACGCTCGGCGCGGTTATGTGGTCGTTTCAATGGATATGTATGGTCACGGGGACTCAGACATATTATATGTTTCCCAGACCAAGACCAACGCTACGGGTATGACGGATGTGGTCGACCTGGTCGCAACACTGCCTTATGTTGATAAAACGCGGATTGGAGTCACAGGTCATTCCAACGGCGCCCGTGCCGCCAATTATGCCGTAGACGACGACAACCTCCTCGAAACGCCGCTAATCTCGGCCGTTTTGATGGTCGCGAATGATCCAACTTATACCGATAAGGATGGCAATTATTACAATAAATACGGCAGCCGCTATGTTGCCGTTGTTGCGTCTCAATTTGACGAATTTTTCTTTCGGGTGAAGCAGGCTGACGGATCGAGATCAGCACCCAAAGACTATATCAACCAGATGACAGCCCAATCATTCTTATATTTCGGGACTGATCCAGGTGAGAATGTCTCGCGAGTCAGCAATACACTGTACACCCAAAATATTGACGGCAAGGATGCCATCCGGGCGATCTATACCCCGGGTCAAATCCACCCTTGGAACACCATTTCCTCGAATGTAGCTGTCTTTAGCATCAATTTCTTCCAGGATGCCCTGGGAGCACCAAACCCCATCCCTGCTACCAATCAAATCTGGCAGTGGAAAGAATTCTTTAATATCCTCGGCTTGATCGGCTTCGGCTTATTCCTGGTCTACTTCACCTTAGTCCTGTTGGAAACTTCTTATTTCGGTACTCTCAAAGCGGGTCAGGCAGTCGCCATCATGTCTGCACCTACGGGGAAGTCGAAGGTCTGGCTTTGGGTTAGCCTGGCTCTGGGTACCATTTTCTCCGGATGGATGTATCTCTCCATTTCTTTCTGGACCGGACCGCTGCGCCCGGTCAACTTCTTCACCCAGGCTCCGCCATTCTTTGTCGGCATGTGGGCAATGCTGGTCGGATTCTTCACCCTGGGTACTCTCCTGGTCGGCTATTACTTCTTTGGCGGTAAAGAGAGCGGCATTGGAATGAAGCTCAGGGGCGTTAGCATCGGTTGGAAGAACCTGTGGAAAACAATCCTTCTGGCACTGGCGGTCGTTTCTGGCGCTTTCTTTCTCGTCTTCTTTGCCACCTACCTTTTCAACGTCGACTTCCGCTTCTGGGTTTTGGCGATTAAGGCATTTACACCTGACAAAATCTCCATCATCTTGCGCTACCTGCCCTTCTTCCTGGTGTATTTCATTCTCAATTCTGTGGCAATCAACGCCTTCAGCTATGTGAAAATCGGCAAGAAAGAATGGGTTAAACATCGCGTTGCTGGCCGTATTCAATGCCCTGGCACCACTGATCATCGTCGTCGTCCAGTATGCAGTCTTCTTCATCACTGGAAAATCCTTCACCGAGTCGATGATGTCGCCAGCCGTTTCTAATATTTACGGCATCTGGTTATTCCCGTTCCTCGTCATCCTGCCCTTCTCAGCGGTTCTGTCTCGGAAACTGTATAAAGCAACCCGGAATCCTTATCTGGGTGCATTGATCATGGCCCTGACCATTGCGGTGATCGCCTGCACGAATACACTCACACAGGTACCCTGACCTATCTGGGTCTAACACGAGAAAACTGGATGAGCTTCAGGGCCCATCCAGTTTTCTTCAAAACAGGAGTCGCATATGCCCGCTTATATTGCCAGCATTGATCAGGGCACCACCAGCACACGTTTTATGATCTTTGATCACGAAGGAAAAGTCGTCGCCTCCGATCAAAAAGAGCACAACCAGATTTATCCAAAACCTGGTTGGGTTGAACACGATCCTCTGGAAATCTGGGCTTGCACCCAGGAAGTAATCACGAATACACTCGAAAAGAGAAAAATCAAGACAGGCGACATTACCGCAATTGGCATCACCAATCAACGCGAGACAACAGTCGTTTGGGACCGGTCAACCGGAAAGCCGGTTTACAATGCCATCGTCTGGCAAGATACACGCACAGATATCATCTGCAACGAACTGGCAAAGGAAGGCGGACAGGACCGATTACGCCTCACAACCGGCCTTCCATTAGCGACCTATTTCTCCGGACCAAAAATAAAGTGGATCCTGGACAATATACCGGGAACACGGGAGAAAGCTGAAAACGGTGAGCTTCTTTTCGGTAATATCGATACCTGGCTAATCTGGAATCTGACCGGCGGCGTACACGTCACCGATGTGACCAACGCCAGTCGTACATTGCTAATGAACCTGCAGACGCTGGATTGGGACGATCGGAACCTGAAGCTTCTCGGTGTTCCACGCCTCATGCTGCCGAGGATTTGTTCTTCATCCGAAATCTACGGGGTGGTTAGATCGGAGAACCTGGCACCGCTGTCAGGTGTGCCGGTGTGCGGTGACCTGGGAGATCAGCAAGCTGCTTTGTTTGGCCAAGCCTGTTTCAGTCCAGGAGAAGCCAAGAATACCTATGGTACGGGCTGTTTCATGCTTTTAAACATGGGCGAACTGCCTGTTCCCAGTAAAAGCGGATTGTTAACAACGATTGGGTATAAAATAGGAAAAAATAAGGCTGTTTATGCTCTTGAAGGATCGATTGCTATCACCGGGGCTTTGGTACAATGGCTGCGAGATAACCTGGGATTGATCCAGACATCGGCGGAGGTCGGAGACTCTGGCGCGAAGTGTTGAAGATGCCGGTGGTATCTATTTCGTTCCGGCTTTTTCAGGCTTGTTTGCACCCTACTGGCGTTCTGATGCCCGCGGAGTCCTGGTTGGACTGACTCGCTACATCAACAAAGGCCACATTGCTCGAGCTGTACTCGAGGCCACGGCTTATCAAACGCGAGAAGTATTAGATGCCATGGAAAAAGATTGCGGCGTCGAGCTAAAAGAACTAAAAGTAGACGGCGGTATGGTGGTCAATGAGCTATTAATGCAGTTCCAGGCCGACATCCTGAATGTTCCTGTGATACGGCCCAAGGTCACCGAAACAACCGCATTAGGCTCGGCTTACGCCGCTGGGCTTGCATCCGGCTTCTGGCAAAGCTTTGACGAACTCCGTAATAACTGGGGAAAAGACAAAGAATGGAAACCCGGTTTAGAAACATCCAAAGCAGACCGGCTTTATACCGGTTGGAAGAAAGCTGTCGTGAAATCTCTCGATTGGGTAGATAATTAATCCACTAATTGGCGACACACCTGCTGGGAACTACCAGGTGGATGGAATAATTTTGGAGGGACTGGTGCTCGAAACGTATGACGTTGTGATCATCGGCGGGGGTGTCATTGGTTGCATGGTGGCGCGTTTTCTTTCGCGTTATCGTTTAAGCATCCTGATTATCGAAAAAGAAGCGGACATCGGCATGGGTACCAGCGCCGCAAATTCAGCCATCGTGCACGCCGGCTATGATCCACTGCCTGGAACCCTCAAAGCCAAAATGAACGTGGCTGCCAACTTGATGTGGGACCAATTGGCCGGAGAATTGTCCATTCCCTTCGAAAGGCGGGGCGATTACGTGGTCGCAATGGGGCCGCAGGAGCTGGAAAAGCTGGACAGCCTGCTGGAGCAGGGCCGGCATAATGGTGTGCCGGGAATGCACGTCATCTCAGCCGAAGAGATGCGCCATCGCGAGCCGAATATTAATCCAGAGGTCAGTGGAGCGCTCTGGGCGCCAACCGGTGGCATTTGCGACCCCTTCGCGGTGTCAGTAGCAGCCGCAGAAAACGCAGTGCAGAATGGGGTCAAAATCCTTTTGGAGACAGCCTTCGAGGGCTTCATCCTAGACGGCAAGCGTATCCGCGGTATTAAGACCAATCGGGGCAGCTTTGCCTGTCGTTGGGTGGTAAACGCGGCTGGTCTCTATTCTGACAATGTGATGCACAAAGCCGGTATCCGCCCTGAATTTCAAATCACACCCAGGCGAGGTGAATACTGCATCCTCGATCGTGCCGAAATTTGCATCAACAACGTTCTTTTTCCGGTGCCTTCAGATGTAAGCAAGGGCATCCTGGTCACTGCTACCCTGCACGGGAACACCATTATCGGCCCGAATGCGCTGGATATCGAGGACAAGAAGGATAAGTCAGTTACCTACGATGGCCTTGAGGAGCTGTGGGAAGGCGCCCAAAAGTTAGTCCCCGCCCTCAACCGGCGCCATGTAATTTCAGTGTTTGCCGGATTACGAGCCGCCGGGAACGCGCCATGTGAGACCCCAGGCGTGCTTTACGAACACGATTTCATCATCGAAATACCCAAGCATGTGCAGGGGCTGGTAAATCTGGGGGGAATCGAATCTCCCGGCCTGACCTCGGCACCTGCAATCGCCCGGCGGGTAATTGAACTACTCAAAGATGCCGGGGAAGAATTGGAAGAAAAAGCCGAATGGCAGCCCATTCGTCCATCCCGCCCACGCTTACGCGACCTTACCCACGATGAGCAGGCTCGCCTGATAAAAATTAATCCCAACTACGGCAGAATCATCTGCCGCTGCGAATTGATCTCAGAAGGTGAAATCCAGGCCGAAATTCACGCGCCTATACCGGCTTTGACCTACGATGCGATCAAACGCCGCACCTGGCTTGGCACCGGACGCTGCCTGGGCTCGTTCGATTTACCCAAGGTGGTTGCATTACTGGCTCAAGAACTGGGTGTCTCGGCGTTGGAAGTGACCAAGAAAGGCAGTGGTTCCGAATTCTTGCTGCGTCAAACTAAACAGGTAGAAAACTGATATGAGCCTGAAACCCAAATACGATGTCGTCATCATCGGCAGTGGTCCGGGTGGAGTGGCTGCCGCGATTGCCGCCCGGAAATACGGGGCTGAAGATGTGTTAATTATCGAACGCGACGTTGAACTCGGCGGAATATTGCAGCAGTGTATCCACAACGGTTTTGGTTTGGAAGCCCTCAAAGAAGATCTTCCTGGTCCCAGCTATGCGCAGCGGTATATCGACGAAGCCCTGGAACTCAAAATTGAAACGTTATTGGATACAATGGTGTTGGATATTACCCCCCAACGGCGCATCTTTGCCAGCAGCAAAACCGCTGGCTTCATCGATATCCAGGCCCGTGCCATCGTCCTGGCTATGGGCTGTCGTGAACGCACCCGCGCCCAGATCCGCCTTCCTGGGACCCGGCCCGCAGGCGTTTTCACGGCTGGAACCGCTCAGCGCTGGGTCAACGTAGAAGGCTACATGCCTGGAAGCCGGTTTGTTATTCTGGGATCGGGAGACATCGGCATGATCATGGCTCGCCGGTTGACCTTCGAAGGCGCAAAGGTGGAAAGGGTGTTGGAAGTAATGCCCTACCTGACCGGCCTGACCCGGAATTACGTGCAATGCCTGCTGGATTTCGATATCCAATTGCAGCTCCAACATACGATCAAGCGCATTATTGGCGAGGACCGGGTCGAAGCAATCGAATCGGTCCAGGTCGACGAGAAATGGGCTCCAATCCCTGGGACCGAAGAGGTCATCCCTTGCGACACCCTGCTGCTTTCGGTTGGCTTGATTCCTGAGAATGAGCTATCGAAAAAAGCGGGTGTCAAACTTGATCCGCTCACCGGCGGGCCGGTAATTGACAATAACTTCGAGACCAGTGTTCCGGGAATCTTTGCAGCCGGTAATGTCGTTCACGTTTACGATCTGGTCGATTGGGTCACCGAAGCAGGTCTGGTCGCCGGGAAGAGCGCAGGACGATTTGCACTCAGCGAAAGGCGGCGCGAGCTGCACCACATCCCATTACGAGCAGGAAACAATGTTCGCTATATCGTCCCTCACGAGCTGGACAAACAAACGCTGATGGAAGAAGAGGTTCTGCTGCAATTACGTGTCATGCGGCCGATAGAAAAACCGGTGTGGATTGAAGTGAGCAACGAGAAAAACCTGATCACGCGCAAGGCCGAACGCTATGTCCGCCCAGGTGAAATGGTCACGATCCGGTTAGCGCCACGTCATTACGACGAGGTCGAACGGTCTGACAGGCTAAGTATCAATGTAGTCGAACGCTAGGAGGGAGAAAATGGAAGAAAAAGACAAGATCATTTGCATCACCTGCCCCAAGGGCTGCACCCTGGATGTGACCCATGACGGGAAAACCGTAATTAAGGTCGAGGGATCGGGATGTAAACGCGGCCAGGAATATGTTGAGCGCGAACTCGTTGACCCGCGCCGTATGGTTGCAACGACCGTACGAGTGAGCGGAAGCCTGCACCCACTGCTGCCAGTGTATACCTCAGCGCCGTTTCCAAAGCCGCGCATCTTCGAGCTGTTAGCTGCGCTGCGGCAGGTAGAACTAGATGTTCCGATCAAGACGGGAGACGTGGTCATGAGAGACGCCCTGGGTGAAGGCATCGATATTCTCGCAAGTCGAGACATAGAGGGTGTTGAAAAATAGGTAAGAGCTGAAACAACCAATCAGATTATGCCAGTTAAATCGGTAATCATGGCTCAATTTGCACCATAACAACTCAAAATTGACCCATCCAGCTGCTGTCTTTATCTCCTTTCCGTAAGGATCGACTATCCTCCCCTGGTCAGGCTGTCACCGCTGGGGTTTTAAACCCCACATGAGTTAAGATCTTAACCATGCGTTTGAGATTAAGTGTGATGGCGGTGAAGAAGGCTTACACCGCGAATTTCATCTTTCCAACCTAACGACAATGACCCAAACCATGCCCTTGTTTGGCTTCGCTAAAATCACGTTCGATCTTATAGCGCTCCTTTAATCCTTGGCGATACAAGGGGGTTTTGATCAAATCCAGCCAAATCTGCTTGTTGGCATCTCTCTTTTTCGTTCGGCTACGCTTCATATGAATAGCAGAATGCAAACCAGGCAGTTCCAAGTGATCATACAACTTAATCAGCTTGCGGGTGAACCGCTTCCATTCGATGATCTGGCGTAGTTTGCGCAAAAAAATGATCCTGCGGAACTATCTGATCGTAGAGATATTCATTGTGGATGATTTACGCCCTGTTTCCTCATATCGCTGATGTTCCATTTCGGCTCCTGTCACTCGCAAGATACCACATTTGAATCACAGTCCAGTTAAAAGGTCAATTTTGAGCTTCTTTTTCAATATCCTCAACTCAACCAATTGCATGTACATTATATGAAAATTTTCTGGGGGATTTTTGAGTTCCAGACCCACCCGCTATTCTCCCAATGAACCTGTTTTTTGGTTGATTATGGATAAAAGCCAGGATTTAGTCATTGTTTCGGCCTGGCGGACACCGTTTGATAATTTTAAGGGGGTGCTGGTTAGGATAGTCATAGACGTGGGGGGTGGAGTATGAGTCGGTTTATTAACCGGAATATTTGTCGATGTTGGCGTTGAAGTCCGGATTGTGGCTTCCAACCAAATCACCTTTGAGAATAAAAAGAAGCTAACCAAGGATCATGTTCAACTCAATCCGGTAATCTTGCGGACTGCAGCGATAGGAATGCAGCCAAATTATGGAAATCAATTGGATAACATCCCTATTTGAGGCAAGGATACCTCTTAAGTAACATTTTAAACTGAGGCACTACGTATAGAGCGCCTAAAAAACAGGCGGCCAGGTGGGTTGGCAATCAAATCGCCGATGGAGCCGCGAACAGACTTAATCCGAGTAAAATAATCAAACAGACCAGCTCTATAAAGAGTTCACCAGGTCAATGAGGTTGAGGAGAGATGCCTGATTTCAAACGCGTCCACCCAGCGATACGATTCGGTCTGCTGGTGCTTTGCGTCATAACTTTTGCGGCTCGGCTTTTTACCTTGACCGCCGATTTCCCTGCCGGGATAGACTGGTCGGCCAGCCAGTATTCGGATGAAGGCTGGTATGCAGGTGGGGCCATCAACGAGTACATCACTGGATCGTGGTATACCCCTGGCGATCTAAATACTGCAATTAATTTTCCGGCCCTGCAAATTCTCGAGTCAGGCTATTATCGCGTATTTGGCTTGAGCCTGGCATCTGCCCGTTCACTGACAGTGATATTCACCGCCCTCCTGCTGCTGCTGTCTTACCTGATCACCCGGAAATCGGCCGGCGAGGTTCCGGCACTGATCTGCGCCGGCCTGCTTGCCTGCAATTTTTACCTCTTTGGTTTTAGCAAATTTGCGATCCTTGAAATCCCTATGGTTACCCTGGTGCTGCTTGCCATCTGGTGGGTCGTCCGCTCTTCAAAGGTCAATCTCTGGCGTGCCATCGTTCTTGCCCTTATCTTCAGCCTGGCTTTGTTGACCAAGGCAAACGCTCTGTTCGGTTTGCCGGTTTTACTGCTGGCTATCTGGCAGAAACCAGACCGGGGCAGGTCGAAAACATGGGCCAGCCTGGTCTTTTTGGCTTGCGTCGCATTTTTATACGGCGGTTACATCTTATGGGTGCTCCAACACTATCGAAGCGACTACCTTTCCTATAATGAATATTCTCTTGCTCCAAGAATAACCTGGACTCTATATTATTTTATTTATACTGCAGGCCGGGTGATATGGAATGGAAGGGTGATCGATCCTGTCATGTACTTTCTATCAGTTTTCCTCGTTCCTTTCGGTCTGTTCCTTTTCCGCCGCTATCGCCGAAATTCCCTGGTGCAGTTATCCCTGGTCTGGCTGGCGACCCAAAGCATCATCTTGATTACCAGGGGGTATTTACCCCCACGTTATTATCTACTTTTTATCGCCCCGCTAACAATCCTTTTCAGCATTCTGATGACCATGGGAATCAAAGATCTGCAACCGTTATTTTTCAGGCAGATTGGGCCGAAACTCAGTAAAATAACCGCTCACTTGAAAAATCGGTCACCGGTTTACCTGCGGGCTTTGCCTGTTGTTTTATTAAGTGCCATCGCTTTATTCAACTTGATCAAGATGGCCGATTATTTGAGGGTGCCAAATTTTACAGTATATTAATATGATTGAGGATGTGGAACGACAGGTCGAAAACTCGGGTGTAAATAAACCGGTACTGCTGGGTGGTATGGCGCAAACCATGAGCATTGAACTGCACATTGCGACAGTCAATTCGCAGTACGGCACCCAGGGCTTGCAGTGGAAGCTCGATCGGTACCGTCCAGATTTTTATATTGCCCTCGGAACGGAAAGCAAGATACGCGACCAAATCAGCCAGATGTATCACCTCGAGCTATTAAGCACTTACGATGTATTGGGAAATTATTACGCCGGGAAACCGGTATATTTTTACCGGCTGATCCCCCTAACTGCCGGAAGCGGAACCCAATAACTGGCCTGTGATTCAACCCACCTGATCGACAATCTATTTCGGCGGTAGGCAGCCTGAGTCGACCTCACCGGTTTTACGCCGCCGTCCTGTCCACAAAATATTCAGGGCCAGCTGATTACCGTTCGGAAATAAGACGTTGTTGGCGCTTAACCATTCTCGATGCCCTGGCGGGTAAGTCAGGGCATCAAGAGAGAGTCAATCAGGCGCTCACACGGTCCGAACCAGGGAGAGACTAAGTATTAATACCACTGGATGGGGTTTTCCACCACGTAATACGGCACCGAAACCATGGGGGCTTGATCCAGATGGTATTCAGGTTTGCGGTAGATCGGCACCCAGGTAAAATCTGAGCCAAATATGCTCTCCTCCTCGGCAACCCCGATGCAGGTAGATCCCTTGAATTGGTAGGTCCCACGAGCAATCCCGCGGTACTGGCGGTTGTTCATCGCCGGTAGGAGCAGCGTGGCTGTCTCTTCTTTTATCGGGAATTCGATACGTACAATCGCATTAGACGGAAGGTCGTACAGACATGCCAGACGACCGTTCCAATCTGGATTTGCCACCACTTCGTTTACGAAACACCGCAGCTGGCTCAAATTTACCCAACCTGGGATACGCACCTGAAGATGGTGAGCTTTCTTGTTGCGGATGATGACCTTACCCTCGTAGGGCAGGTAGCTTTCCACGTCCAGCCAGGGCGAGAAACGGTTGAATAACAGATTCACGGTGGCTGTCTTGCCCGATACTTTCACGATCGCATCCCAGGCGAAGTAAAAAGCCTGGTTTCCGTTAGCCGTGCAGCACTGCATTGTAAATGGGGATTGGTAACGCCCGCTGTTCAGGCTGAAGGCAAACGCCCCGATAGATCGCTCAATCACCCGGTCGGCGTTCTCCATCCCGGGTAAAGGCTCTTTAACCTGGCAGTTAACCCAGCGTCCATCTTGAGGCGAGCCCCAGAGAGAGTTAATAGGTCTTTCAGGACCTGACTCACCCAACTTGCGAATGGCTTCGATGTCCTGGTATTGGGCCTGAGATAGGGCGTTACGCACAACCACGTCGACCTGGTCCCAGAAATCACCGATGCCAGCCAACGAAAGCTGGATTCCAAGGGCGGTAAGATCGGCATACGTACAACTTTCGGTGAGGATATCGACGCCCAGGCGCGGGTTGAGATTGTGCCACGCCCACTCATATCCGTCGCGAACCCACGACTTCAAACGAAAATCATCGGCAGCCAGAGCAAATTCGAGCGCTCCTCGCAGCGTACCCAGGTTCCCGTGAAAATGGCCCCAGAAATGAGCCCGTGAAGCGCCGTAAGCCGGTTCCTGCTCGACAACACCGCCCCAGAACTTGGGTTGGGTGTAGAAATTGGTGAACTTGCGGCACAACTCCAAGAAACGGTCATCGCCGCTGCGGCGATACCAACGCAGCATACCGCGCACCGGTTGGCTCTGGCAAAAAGTGGTAGCCCCTTCTGATCCTTCCTGAGAGCTAACCGGTTCGTTGGTATGAATCCAACCCGACCTGCGCGGGTAGCTGAAGTCGTTGCCAAGGCCTACATGAGGATAGTAGGCAATATCGTCCTTGGTGAGGGCAAGCTCCATCATTCTTTCAGCCGTACGTTTCATTTGCTTTTCCCACATGGGGTCGCCCGTTAGCTGAGCGTAGAAATCCATACCATCCAGCAGGCGGCCATCGCCTCCCAGGTTGGAATAATCTTCGTCCCAACTCTTGCGGCCATAATGGATACCCACGTTCCAGGGGCGTCTGGGGCTGGTGCGGTCGTAGATCAAACCGTCTTCCGCAATATTTTCCAGGATGGCTTGGACAATCCCGTTTTCAATCCCAGTGGGGGCTTCCCCCGTCATACAACGTAAGAGCGGCAGGGCTTCGAGATACTTCGGCAATACCCCTGAAACCATGGTGCTCCAATGGACCATATAAGCCGGCCGAACATTGAAGAACCCCATGAAATAAGGCTCATAGGCAAGGTCAGGGTCAACGGTTCCGGTCAGGCCGTTAATACCCAGGCGGGCGTGCTGCAGCAAATCAAGAGTGTCTGGCATTTGGATCGTAGCAGGTTTGTTATCGGTCATCATCGGTCCCTTTCGAAAGCTGTTTTTAAATTATTATATGCTAATGGGAAACAATAGGGTCAAAACTGGCCACCGGCCTTAAAAAGAAGCCCCGGGAGAAATTCCCGGGACTTCAGTCCAAAAGAAGTGATTCGTTAACGATCGATCTTCGTCAGTTATGGTGTTGCGGTTGGTGTACCGCCGGTTGTCGAAGACGAATTACCTTGAGCTGGGCCGCCCCACAAACCGGGGTCGCCAAAACCGCCAGGTCCACCATGTCCACCCCCCATGTGGCGACCGCCCAAATCGCCTGCCCGATACCCGTTGTAGTTGCTTAAGAGCTGATCCGCTTGAGCCTGGGTGATCACCCCATCGGCTACAGCCTGATTTACAGCCGCGGTATAAGCTGTTTTCATACTATTTTGAAACGTTGTGTTATTTGATAGGCCATAGTTCCCTTTGGCAAGGTCTGCCTGAGCCTGAGTCATCCTCCCATTCTGGACTGCCAGATCGATTGCCGCAAAGTAAGCGGTTTGTCTGGCGGTTTGCAACTGGTCGGTACTTATCCCCAGGGCACTGGCTAACAGACTGTTGTAATCGATGCTGCTGCCTTTTAAGAAGGGAAGGTCATTGTCAAAATAACCAATCGGGCTATTTTGTAGAAATTGGTCAGCTTGAGATTGGGTGATCAGTCCAGTGCTGACTGCTTCATTGAGGGCCTGGGTCGTTGCGGAAGTCTCGGCGGCCTGGAGCTGTTCCAGGGTCACGTTCAATGCACTGGCCAGGTCTTGTTGCGTATAAAAGCCGCCTTTCATGCCATGGTCAAAGCCAGGAAGATTCGCGGTCGTGGTTGCAGACCCTGTCGATGGGGTTTGTGTCGCCGATTGGGCATTAACAACCCTGTAGGTTACTGCGCTGACAATTCCAACCATCAGCACTGCTCCTGCCACGATGATAGATACAATTCTTTTTCGATGCATATGTACTCCTTGTATTTTTACTTACTATTTAAAACAGGCCGCAGCGTGATCTCATCAGGTGGTCTTTTGTGACTTACCAGCCGCTGCGAACCTGCATAGGGATAACCTTTAATTCGGGCCCGGTCCTGGTGAGATCTAGTTACAGGATATTCCAGACTTATAAAGAAAGTATTCAGAATTGATATTTTTATGGTTTGGAAAGAGGAAATTCGCCCTGGCAGCTAATAATTTTCCATGCTGGGACTGGTTCAAGGATAATAGATTGGGTTTTCAGCAATCCGCAAAACGATCCCAGGTGATCAACAAATCCTCCGGCTGGGTTGGAGGTAACCGTCTTCCCAGGGAACGAGTTGAAGCGGTGCGTTTTGCCAATAATACATCAAGTCTGTATGGTTCCAGCCTGCATAGATTTGATCCCAGGTGAGATCACAATGGGGAAGGAGCGATTTTGCTTCAACCGGCTCGTCACAAGCCTGGTAACGGACATCGAGGGAGAGACGGATGTGATCCTTCAACTGGCAGCGTAGGGCTTTGTGAATGGTATGGCTCGAGAATGTGAGGATATCTCCGGTTTCAAAGTCCCCTTCGACCCAATCCCTTTCACCCGGACATAGCGGAACGGCAATTCCGCCAGCTCCCCGGGCAGGTTGGATAGGCAGGTAGCCATGCCGATTTGATTTTCTCAAAACGGTTAACCCGCCCAGCTCGCGAGGGCAATCGCCTATCGGGATCCAGCAGGTCCAGGTATTGGCAGTACCCTGGATAAGGGGAAAATCCTGGTGAGGCGGGGTTGGAAAGACACTGGGATGGCCCGTGATCATTCGGGCAATGTGGCGAGGGTGTATGAGAATCTCCTTGCCAAATAGGAGACGATAGAGCCCGGTCAGTCTGGGATGGTGAGGCAGGCGATGCAAAGATTCAAGTCTCTGAACTTCATTGTAAGCCTCAACGGAGACACCAATATCTGTGCGCATTTGTGATTCGGGAATCTGGCTAAACCGGTCAGGTCGATCAGGCCGCCCAACGCACCTTGCCCCTCTAGCCGCCAGCCAAACCGGTCCACAACGGCAATCATATCCTGGCGAAGAGCGTAAATTTCTTCCCGCGGGAGGAATTGTTTGAAGAACAGATATCCATCTTGAAAAGCTCGCTCCTGCAAGGCAGCCGGATCGTCGAGCAAAGAAGTCGAGTCGGAGAAAAGCCGTTTTTCTGACATGGTCAATTCAGCAAAAATCATTATATCGATCTATATAGACCAAGTCAATCTAATTTATCCCCTTAATTCCCCCTGACGAATCATAACCGGGGCTTTATCTCAAAAAGCCCCCGGCTTGAATGCCGATATGATATTTTTCTAAATCAGGCAGGATGAAAAAGCGAATTTCTTAACCGGGATAATTCCCCGGCTGCCAGCCAGTGTACATGGGATGCTCGTTCGACAACGGCAGGTCCACCCCCTGGCCCGTATGGGCAGAATAATAAATGGCGGTGATGGTCTGGGTAATCTCACGGGCCAAAGCCATCGTGACCGGCAGCTCCGTTCCGTTGGTGATGGCATCGTAAAACAGTCTGAACTGCTCCTCGAAGAAGCCATAAGCTGGATTGCATTGGGCTAACAGGCTGGCGATCTCGGCCTCAACTTCCGGCCTGGCGGCTGAAAAAGTCCAGGGATTTCCAGAGCTGGTATATGGGCGAGTATTACTTTCGGCGGTGAGATTCTCGAAGCAAAAACGGTGGCGCGTAATTTCCGGATTTGAGCCCATCGTTACCGCCATGGTGGCTAATGATCCATTCGCCAATCCAAATGACATGGCTGCGCAATCTTCAACTTCGATGGGATTGACGAGGGTGGTTGTACGGGCAAATACATTTTTGATAGGACCGGTGATCATACAAAGCAGATCGAGGGCATGGATGGCATGGCTGATAAGGGTGCCGCCCATTTCGGTGGTCCATTTACCGCGCCAGGGAACGGCATAATAGTCGGCTCCCCGTTTCCAGGCTACTTCAACGGTCGAAAGGTAAAGTTGGCCAGTCACGCCGGCATTGACCAGCACCTTGAGTTTCTGAATGCCTTGCCCGAAGCGGTACTGGAGAATCGGCATGATTCGTTTGCCGGATTGCTGTTCGACCGCCATCAATGCATCGACGTCGCGCAGCGAACCAACCCACGGCTTCTCACAGATCACATGCTTCCCTGCCTGTAAGGCGCGTTTAATCTGGGCGAAATGCTGGTATGGCGGCGTGCAAATATCGATCACATCCAGATCAGAACGGTTACACAAATCCTCAAATTCTGTATAATGAGACGGAATCTGGTATTTCTGAGCCACACCTTGAACTTTACTTTCATCCACATCGCAAACTGAGCTAATGAGGAAACGGTCTTGAAAGGCCCTGAATGCTGAGATGTGAACGAGACCGATTCCGCCGGTACCAGCAATTCCAATCGAGAGTTTTTCTTTCAATGGATCAAACCCCTTCGTTTCAAAATTTGGCATTTTTTAAGATGAAATAGCCAGGAAAATGAATATTGGGATTATACTACGCCAGACCATACGATCATTATGATTACGAGTGACCCTATTTCAACGGATTTTTTGAACAAATGCAAGGCTGTTTTCGATTTTGGCGAAAATCAATTGCACCAATTAATCGAAAAATATCCTGACTATTTCCCAATATATACGGTCGACGGGAAATGGCTGCACGAAGGTGAGACTTGGACAAACTGGTGCGAGGGGTTCTTGCCAGGCCAACTCTGGCTGCTTTTTCGGCATACAGGAAAACCCTATTGGCGGGAAAAAGCAGAACACTATTCGAAGCTGATCGAACCGCGCAAGCTTGACCGGACAGTCCACGACATGGGTTTCCTGTTTTGGTCATCCTGGAAACGCTGGTATGACCTTGACACGGCGCCCATCATCAATGAAACGATCATCCAGGCCGGAGAAACCCTGGCGCTACGGTTCAAAGAGAAAGGCCAGTATCTTTCGTCATTTATTGGGCCTGAAAGCCTGTTTATCGACATCATGATGAACGTCGGCATTATTTTTTACGCGGCGCGGGAGAAAAATGACCAGGCCCTCTATCAAAAAGCTCTGCAACACTGCCTTACAACCCGCCGGTGCCTGGTGCGAGGTGATGGGAGTACTGCTCACGAAGGCCTGTTTGACCTGGAAACGGGTGAGTTCATCCGCCAGACCACCCACCAGGGATGGCGGAATGACAGCTCATGGGCGCGGGGACTGAGCTGGGCGATTTATGGATTCGGGAGCGCATTTTCATATACAGGAGACACTCGTTTCCTCGATACAGCCGAGGCTTGCGCCCGTTTCTACATCGAACGCACCCCGAAAAACGGGGTTCCACCCAACGATTGGGAAGAACCCAACCCGCCCACCCGGTACGAAAGCTCGGCGGCAGCCATTGCAGCCAGCGGGCTGCTTAACCTCTCCACCCTGGCAGCCGATCAGATCTGGGGTCAAAACTACCGGCTGTATGCTCTGCACATCCTGGATACACTGATGACCTCTGAATTCCTGGCCGACGCCACGCATGGTTGGGAAGGGATCTTGAAACATGGTATCTACCATCTAAATAAAGGGTTAGGCGTAGACGAGAGCGTGATGTGGGGAGATTATTTCTTCATGGAAGCCGTGGGAAAGGTATTGGGCTATGAATGAGACTGCTGCTCAAAACCGGCAGAAGATTGCCCTCGTAACAGGGGGTGGGCGCGGGATCGGTCGCGCTATCGCCATCGCTTTAGGCACTCACCACTGGAATGTGGCTGTCAACTTCCGTTCGGGCGAAGTGTCTGCCCAGCAAACCCTGGAGAAAATTAAAGCCGGAGGTGGCAGTGGTATGCTGGTCCAGGCAGATATCAGCCTGGCGGATGACCGCCAGCGCCTGGTCGATACCGTCCTGGCAGATTACGGCTGGCTCGACTTGTTGGTAAACAATGCTGGGATGGCTCCCCGCCAAAGGGTCGATCTGCTCGAGATGGGTGAAGCAAGCTACGACGAGGTGATGGCAACTAACCTGAAGGGCCCATTCTTCCTGACGCAGATGGCCGCGAGGATCATGTTGAAACAGGTCGCAGCAGGCAGTGCCGTCCCACCGCGAATTATCAATATCGGATCGACCAGCGCTATGACCAGCAGCCCCAACCGGGGAGAATATTGTATTTCGAAGGCCGGCATGGCAATGATGACTCTCTTGTTTGCAGACCGTCTGGCCGAAGCAGGGATCAACGTGTACGAAATCCGCCCAGGGATCATCCATACGGATATGACCAGCAAAGTACAGGACCGGTACTCTCAGCTGATCGAGAATGGGCTGACCCCGTTAAAACGCTGGGGAGAACCAGAAGACGTCGCCCAGGCAGTCGTCGCCATAGCCGAAGGCTACTTTCCTTTCTCGACCGGCGAGGTTCTCAACATCGACGGCGGTTTCCACTTCAAACGACTTTAACCAGGAGGATTGCTATCATTCACCGCATCGCATTTTTCAAAACTGCCGAGGATTTCAAGCATTATTTGGAGGACCAGCAGATTCCTCTCGGGTTCGATCCTGTTATGGAACATGGCCCCCAGGCGCCTCTTGCGCAGCCGGTACGGCTGACCGAGAATTTCGAGGCCAACAACCGCTTTTGCATTCTGCCGATGGAAGGTTGGGATGGCAATCCGGACGGCAGCCCAAGCGAGCTCACCTTCAGACGCTGGCAGCATTTTGGCGCAAGCGGGGCAAAATTGATCTGGGGCGGTGAAGCTGTGGCAGTGCGCCACGACGGCCGCGCAAATCCCAATCAATTGCTGATCAACCCGGCCAACCTGGCCTATATTGCCAACCTACGCCAGGAGCTGGTCGAAGCCCACGAAGCACAGGGCCACGGGAAGGATATTTACATTGGATTGCAACTGACCCATTCGGGCCGGTTCTCCCGACCCAATGAGAAAAAACGGCTGGAACCGACCATCCTTTATCGCCATCCCTACCTCGACCGAAAATTTGGTATTCCCGACGATTATCCACTGCTCAGCGATGGAGAAATACGCCGGTTGGTAGATGATTACGTCCGAGCTGCCAGTTTGGCCCACGAAGCCGGGTTTGATTTCGTAGATATTAAGCACTGCCATGGTTACCTGGGGCATGAATTCCTCAGCGCCTATGACCGTCCGGGAGACTATGGCGGGAGTTTTTCAAACCGGACCCGTTTCTTGCGAGAGATCGTAGCGGGAATCCGCAATTACGTCCCGGGAATTGAGATCGGTGTCCGTTTGAGCGCCTTCGATTTTTTGCCGTTTCGACCTGGAGAAGACCAAACCGGCGAACCTGTGGCCCTTGAAGGCCCTGATTACAGGTACGCGTTCGGTGGAGACGGTACGGGAGCTGGAATCGATCTAACCGAACCGGCAATGTTCCTCGAACTCCTGGAAGAAATGGGAATCAGGCTGGTGTGCGTCACCGCTGGCAGCCCCTATTACTGCCCACACGTCCAGAGACCCGCTTTTTTCCCTCCCAGCGATGGCTACAAACCACCGGAAGATCCATTAGTCGGGGTAGCTCGCCAGATCGGGGTGACCGCCGAATTGAAAAAAAGGTTCCCCGGCCTGATTGTGGTTGGCTCAGCCTATTCCTACTTGCAGGAATGGCTGCCAAATGTGGCCCAATATAATGTGCGCAACGGATTCACGGATTTTGTCGGCCTGGGCCGGATGGTGCTGGCATATCCCGAATTTTGCAAAGATGTTCTTGAAGGCAATCCCTTGCAGAGCAAACGGTTGTGCCGGACGTTCAGCGACTGCACTACTGCTCCAAGGTTCGGCCTGGTTTCCGGCTGCTATCCTTTGGACGAATTTTATAAAACTCGCCCAGAAATGAGCGACTTGAAAACAGCCAAACGCCAAATAAAAACCACGGCCTGATGGAGATGGGTAATAGCAACAATAACCCCTGATCAGTTCGTCAGATTGTGATTTTTAAATGAGGAACACGTTAACCCGGGCGGGTCAGTGGAGCATTCAGTCCAACAGCTTCATCTCTTCGGGACTGAGAACCAGGTCGGCAGCGGCCAGATTTTCGGCCTGGTGCTGGGGGTTAGATGACATTGGGACAGTAATGACCCGCGGCTGGCTCGTCAGCCAGGCCAGGGAAACCTGCTCCGGAGTCATCTCCCTATCTTGAGCAATCGATTTCAAAACTTTATTGCTTTTTATGTTACGGCGTTTCACCGGGCTGTAGGCCGTCAGGAGGATATCATTCTGCTGGCAGAATTCTAATACCCCATTCTTGACGTACGTCCGGTCAGGAACGCTGTAAGAAACCTGGTCGGTCAGGAGTGGAGTTTCACTCAGGGATACAGCCTTTTTGAGCAGCCGTAAGTTAAAATTACTGACTCCCAGATGGCGGACCAGGCCTTCATGCACCAGCTGGTTGAGCGCTCGGAAAGTATCCTCCAGCTTCACGCCAACCTTGGGCCAATAAATCAGGTACAGATCCAGATAAGTCATACCCAGGCGACGCAGGCTGGCTTCGGCACAGCGCAAGACATCATCATACTTCAAGTGATCGGGAGAGACTTTAGACGTAATAAAGAGCGTTTGGCGGGGAACCCCGGTTTCATGGATGACCTGGCCTAAAAGCTCTTCGGCGTGACCCGCGGCATATCCCTCGGCTGTATCGAAATGGGTATAACCCAGTGCCAGGGCTGAGCGTAAAGCTTGAATAGAGACGTTATCGTAAGCGGGATCAGGGCTTCCACGACCCCCAATCGTCCAGGTGCCAAAACCAATTTTTGGAATATGCAATTCGCGGACCGTTTCGTAACGCATGTTTTTAATTATAGCATTGAGACTTGAAGAATGGTACGGATCGAATTGCCTCAAATAAAATGTAACTATCAGAGCTAACGATGGCTCACAAAAAATGTTACCCTAGTGCGGAATTTGGATCCGCCGAGGGAGACAATGATGAGTCAACGCAGTAAACGCGAGATGATCGAAGCCATCCGCCCACGTTATTTGAAAGCCAACAAACCTGGCAAACAGCAAATCCTGGACGAACTGATTGCAACCACTGGCTACCATCGCAAGTATGCCATTCGAGTGTTGAAGCACCGTCCAAAACCCAAAGGGCTGAAGAAGCCTGGGCGGCAGAAAATCTATCAGGGTGAAGTGGTACAGGTCTTGGAGCAGATCTGGGAAATCTGTGGGCGGATTTGCTCCAAACGCCTTCAACCTTTTCTACCCGAGATGGTTGCGGTCTTAGAGCGCTGCCATGAACTGAGCCTATCCGAGGAAACCAAGGGGTTGTTATTGGGGATGAGCCGGGCGACCATCGACCGCTGCCTGAAGAAAGCCCGTTTTACCCATCCCCAGCATGGGCTCTCTACCACCAAACCAGGGACTTTGCTCAAGCAGGCCATCCCGATCCGCACATTCACTCCATGGGAAGACGAGCATCCAGGTTTTCTGGAAATTGACTTGGTGGCGCATTGTGGCAATACCACCGAAGGCAGCTATCTCAATACCCTCACCGCCACTGATTTGGCCACTGGCTGGACTGAATGCCAGGCAGTAGCCAACAAGACCCAGTTGGCCGTTTCAGAAGCCATCCAAAACATGCGCCAACTCCTACCCTTTGCTCTGTTGGGGCTCGATTTCAGACAATGGCAGTGAGTTTATCAACGACACTCTCTTACGCTATTGCCAGGCAGAGCAGATCACCTTTACCCGCTCGAGACCCTACCAGAAAAATGATCAGGCCCACGTCGAACAAAAGAACTGGTCGGTGGTTCGCCACACCATTGGTTATGATCGTCTGGAGACCCCTGAAGAATTGGCCTTGTTGAGGTCCATTTACACCGACCTACGGCTGTATATCAACTTCTTTCAGCCCGTGCTCAAACTGGTTGGTAAAGAGCGGATTGACGGCAAAACCGTCCGGACGTATGATCGGGCTACCACACCTTATCGCCGCGTCCTGGCCCTCGACTCTCTGGCTTTGGATGTCAAAGTCAGACTCACGGCTCAATATGTGCAACTAAACCCGGTTACCTTGCGGGCCAGCATCGACGCGAAAGTCGGCCAATTGTGGAAAATCATTCGGTAACATTTCTATTTGAGGCAACGTTACCCCTAAAGTTACTTTTTAATCTGAGGCATCACGCGGATGAAAAGTATCAGGTGAGCACAAGCGGCTGCTGGTTGAGGGTAGAATGCACTGAAACGGGAGTGTTGCCCAATAATGCTTTTTCGGTGAAGCACATCCGCCGCGCTAATCGGACCAGTTCAGCAATTGCAGCAGGTGGTTCATCTGATTCGATCTGGATTTCTATGTTAAACCCATCACAGAAGCCTTCGGCATCTCCGCCTAACACGAAACCTTGCTCGTGGAAACTGGCAGTTACTTTTACCCGTTCATTGCGGATGGCAAGCTTTCGTTTGGTCGCAACCTGCGACACATGCGAGAGCAGTCAAAGCGCCATCCCCGAGACAAAATAGGTCAGGGGTGTCGGTGCGGTACCTTCACCCCCCAGCATGTAACTGCCTTCATCACTGATCAAGGCATAAGTCCGGCCGGTTTCGGGTTGGCCGGCTATGACCTGCTTGCGCCATTTCTCGATCGAGCTGGCTTCAGCGACTACAGCAATACTGCGAAATCCTCTTGGGTGCGGATCTGAGGTGGACATCATTGATCCTTAATTAATCGAGAATCAAAAGCAGAAACTCGAGATAAAAATCAAATCCGGTCGTAACGGTTTTGAATTACCTGCTTGAGAGCAGTGTCTTCGATTGAATCCGGGGCGATAAGCTCACGGATTCCGGGATAGGCCAGGGCCGGACCGGCAACCCCATCCGGTAGAGCCCCCAGGATTTGTGCAAACGGGCGGTGAGCGCTGGCTGAGATTGTTCTGAGGATATCACGTGAGGTAGCCTGGGGCTCTTTGCGGTGAGCCGGGTATCCCGCACCGGGCTCAGGCTCAAAATAGCTGTCAAAAATAAAACGCAAGTTGACGCCTGAAGCCCAGCCATACCCCTGATTGAGCATCAGGGAAATGCAGTTACCGGCATTGATCTGGGCGAAAAGCCAGGCATCTAATGGGGTGAGGATGTGACCACAAAAGACCCCCGGGTACTGCATGACGCTGTTGAGAAAGCCCTGACCCGTACCACAGCCGCCGACCACCAGGTCAACCCGCTCCAGGTGCAATAATAGGGCGGCGATTAAACCGGTATGCGTATATTGAAGCTCAGGTTTTTCTCCATTTTTCTTCATACCGGCATTGATGATAGTGTGACCCCTGCCTTCCAGGGCCGCCATGATATCAAAGTTTCGGTCGGCGGCGCTGGTTTCATTGATGACGGCAATTCTCATTTAAATTACTCCTTGGTTGGCGCGGCTATCAGCTTTTTTCTTAAGGGCATTTTTCGCCCCGGACACGACGTCTGCCACACCCATCCCATAGGCATCCATGAGCGTATCCGGGTCCAGGGCTGTGCGGGTGAAGGTGTCATTGATCCCCACCCGCACGAGCGGAGTGGGGCAGTGCTCCGATAGAGCTTCGGAGACAGCCCCTCCCAAGCCTCCCAGGATCGAGTGCTCTTCGGCTGTCACCACCGCCCCGGTCTGGGCTGCCGCCTGGCAAATGGCATCCTGGTCTAATGGCTTGATGGTGTGCATCTCAATCACCTGGGCTGAGATGCCCATTGCGGCTAACGCTTCCGCGGCCTGAAGGCTGCGCCCAACCATCGAACCGGTAGCGATAATGGTCAAGTCGTGACCTGGCCGCAGATACATGGCTTTGCCAATCTGGGGGCAAACGTCTGGTGAATGGACCGGCAACGTCGCTGCCCGGCTGATCCGGAAATACAGCGGCCCAACATGGGCTGCGATAACCGGGATCCAACTGTGGATTTCGTTGGCATCAGCCGGTACGATCACGGTCATCCCAGGGAGAGATCGCATGACACCCAGGTCGACGATGCAGTTGTGGGTGGGGCCATCTTTGAAATCGGACACGCCCGCATAATGCCCAACCAGCTTGACATTTGTCTCGGCGTAAGCGACACAGGTCCGCACCTGCTCAATGGCACGTAAAGAGAGAAAAGCCGCAAAGGCGTTGACGAAAGGCAGGTATCCGCCCAGGGCCAGACCCACACCGAAGTCCACCATTCCCGGCTCGGCGATACCGAGGTTGAAAAAGCGCTCAGGGTGGCGTTGGGCAAAATAGGTGGTAAAGGTTGAAGACGAGGTATCGGCGTCCAGCACAACCAGGTCAAGGTTGGTATCTCCATATTCGGCCAGAGCGCGGCCATATGCTTCTCGCTGCGATATTTCAGCCATTCCCGACCTCCTTGCCCAGTTCATCCAACGCCTGCTGGTATTGATCCACTTTGGGGACATTGCCATGCCAGTAAGAATCATTTTCCATGAAAGAGACCCCTTTCCCTTTAGTCGTATGGGCAATGATGACAGTAGGCTGGCTGTGAATCTCCCCTGACGTGTCCAGGGCTTCTAACACCTGGCGCAGATTATGCCCGTTGACTTCAATTACTGCCCAGCGGAAAGCGCGCCATTTATCAGCCAGGGGCTCGAGCGGCATAATTTCATGAACGCTTCCATCCAATTGGACGTCGTTATAATCGAGGATGGCTGTCAGATTACTCAGATGGTACTTGGCTGCCATATTTGCCCCTTCCCACAAAACGCCGGCCTGGACTTCGCCATCGCCCATAAGAACATAGGTGCGGTAGTTCTTTTTATTGAGGCGGGCGGCCATCGCCAGGCCGCAGCCAATCGCAAGGCCATGGCCCAAAGGGCCGGCGCTCATTTCTACGCCGAGGGTCTTGACCCGGTCAGGATGGCCTTGCAGGTGGCAGTCCAATTCTCCCCAATGAGGTAAATCTTGTTGTGGGAAAAATCCCCGGCGTGCCAGAGCTGCATAGAGCAATGCAGAAGCGTGGCCCTTGCTTAAGATGAAGCGGTCACGCTCAGGCCAGCCCGGGTTTTGAGGATCGATACGCAATTTGGAAAAAAACAAGGCGGTCACAATTTCGGCAGCCGAAAAAGATCCGCCCGGATGCCCGGCGCCGCGCTTGTAGATCATCTCAAGGCTGTCGATCCGCAATTGACGAGCAATCTCTTCCAATTCAAGGATCTGGGATTCAGGAATGTAATTCATCAGCAATGCCTTTTGGCAAAAGATTATCTTCTGCCTATACGAATGGTTCGGACTTACAATCCAATCTGGTGGCGCAGGGCCTGGGTAGATGTGGACCAATTGCCGACGTTCCAACGGCCAAACACACCCATGCCACCTAATTCGTCGTCGCCAAAATAGACCGGAACGTGGATCAACGACAACCCGGGATACGCTCTGGCTTGATCCAGAGCTGACCGCAGCGAATCCAAAGTATACCCGCCATGGACGCCATTGACACCAGTGATCGACCCGGCCCAGGCGACGAAATCAATCCCGGTCGAGTGGTTGGTGGCAAACACCTGGTCGTACTGGTCTTTTTGCAGGCCTGAGATAGCGCCCATGCGGCGATTATCGAGGAGCAAAATACAACCGGTGGCGCTATGTTCGACGCCGTCGATCAGCACCTGGGGGTTCATGATGAACGACCCATCTCCGCTGAAGGCCAGACCGTAGAAGGGTTGGGTAGTCATCCCGGTTGCTAACAGAGCTGAAACGGCAAAGCCCATATAACTGGCCCCGGTATCGGTGTAGGTCTGGCCCAGATGTTCGTCGGCAACAATCTGAAAACCGTTGGCCTGGACATCGCCGGCATCGAAGATACTGACGACGTTATTCGACCTGGCCCAATCTGTGGCCAGCTTGATAGCTGCTGGCTGGGTCAATACTTCCCTTTTCCAGGTTTCATCGTAGAGGACCGGGCAGTCGTAGCGGCGCTGCTTGTGAAATTCCCAGGCCTGGCGCTGGGCAGCAGTCGCTTCCAACCAGGCTGACGGCGCCCGGCCTTTGACGATCCCCTTGGTTTTGAGGGTTTCATTCAAGGCACGCAAGGTCAGACCAGCATCACCCACGAGGGCGGTCGTTTTGCCGTAATGGGTAGCAGCCTCGAAATCCGTGTTGATATTGACGACATGCCCCACGTGCGGATAACCTGTACGAGAACAATCGGACTGGCACACAAAACGCGTCCCGACCGCAACCAGCAGGTCAGCATTCTCCATGGCGTAGTTGCCGCTGAGCGAACCCTTCGAACCTCCTACGGTCATGTTGCGGGCATGGCTGGAAGGGATAACTCCCGAAACGAGGGGAGAAAGCACCGCAACCGCATCTGCCTGGTCGAGAAATTCGAGCAGGTCCGGCCCGGCTGCCCTGCCACCACCGCCAACCTTTACCACGATACGCTCCGCTTGCTGAATGGCGTCAGCAGCTTCTTCGTACAGGGTTAGATCACCTGAAGGGCCAAGCCGGGGGGGAACGCCCGAGGGCAATTCATCCAGGTTAAAACATGGCATTTCAACCGCCTGGATGTTCATAGGCAGGAGCAGGAAGAACGGCCCACCCCGGTGAGGATGATCAACCGCGTTCAACCCCCGCCGCAAGGCAGTGGGCAGGGACAGAGGTGTGTGCAGGCTGTAAGCTGCGCCCATGTGAGAATACATTTTGAGGAAGGCATTTTGCTCATGGCCGGGAATTTGCTGCATGTTGGGCCCTTCGTCTTCAGTCGTCTCATCTCCCAACAAATACCAGACCCCAATACCATCTGAAGCCGGCAAAATCGAAGCCGCCAGAGCTTGCAAAGCTCCTGGACCAATCGAGGTGAAGACCGCTGCTTTGTCACCCGTAATCCAATTCAAGGCTGCAGCCGCATGCGAAGCCTCAATCTCGTTGTGAACTGCATAAACGCGCAGCAATCCGGCGCTGCTGGTAAATGCGCAATACCTCCCCGATTTCGGTCGAACCATGTCCTAAAACACCCAAAAAGATACGGACATCTTGAAGCAGCAGCCCCAGCACGAGCGCTTCCGAAAGGGTAGTATCGATAATTCGCGGCAGCGCCCCATTCTCCAGGGCCGGTTTTAGCCCTCCTGCATGGGCAATCAAAGCTGCCCGTTCGGCACGTTGTTGTGTTATCGTTTTTTGGTCCATAGGTCAGATCCGTTGAGTGTTTTTAGGTCAGGGTAAAGATGACCCTTTAAATCCCAGGCGATCATTGAGCGCCTTGCCGATCCTGACCACTGCCTGGATGGTTTTTGCCAGGGTCTCAAGCGACAGCCGGCTGGAGGGTCCGGAAACGCCGACAGCGCCTACGCACTTATCCCGGAAGTCAAAGACCGGCACGGCAATACAGCGGACCCCGTACTGGTATTCTTCATCATCGACCGCGTAACCCTGGCTCTTGACCAGCTCGAGATGAAGCAGTAGGGACTTGGGGTCAGTGATCGTCCGCACCGTGTAGCTTTGAAGCTCCGCCGGTAAAGACGGAGTGGCCCAGGCGAGAAGGACTTTTCCCAGGGCCGTGGCGTGCAAGGGAGACATCGTTCCGACCCCGGTGGCAACTCGCAAATCTGAAGGTGTCTCCACCTGGTCGATATACAGCGCCTGACCTTGGGCCAGAATGGCCAGGTGAGCGCATTCGCCCGATTCTTCTACCAATTGGTGAAGGAAAGGCTTGGCCGTCTCGCGCAAGGGCATACGGGCCAGCACCAGCCGGCTCAGGCGAACAATTTGAGGGCCGAGAATATAACGGCGGGTATCGCCATCCTTTTCGGCAAAGCCGTAAGCGGCCATCGTTTGCAGCAAGCGCGACATGCTTCCCTTATCCACATCGAATTGTTCGGCCAAATCGGTGATACCCAGGCCAGCTGGGGTTTGAGCCAGCTTTTCGAGGATCATCAGGCCGCGGGCGAGAGATTGGATTTCAGGCACAGCTTACTCCAAAGTGGATCATGCTTGAATTGAAAGTCGAGAGGCGGGCACGCTAATCGGCTACCTGGGAATTCGAGACGAGGTGGATTGAAGTACCCAGACAACGACATAAACAGACTATGGAATAATTGTACAACGCAAATGTACATTCGTCAACAAATGAGTTGGTTTACCCCCTCTTTTCTTATTCGACGAGTATAATTATCGATAGATACTTGTTTATTATGCAACCAGGTTGCGTAATTCGTTTCACGACCGAATGGAGAACAACACCCATTCGAACCATCTATCAATATGTAAACGAGGTGGCATATGGCTGTTCAAGCAACACTTAACTATATCGACGGACGTTGGCAGGCTGCACATGGGACTGAATCGCTGGATGTGGTTAACCCAGCCACACAAGACGTTTTAGGGCGGGTGTCGCTGTCGGTCCAGGCCGACGTCGAAGCCGCCGTCCAGTCTGCCCAGGAAGCTCTGGCGGAGTGGCGGCGAGTGCCAGTGGCAGACCGGGTGCAACACCTTTACAAACTGAAGACCTTGCTGGAGCAAGACCGGGAAGAGATTGCCCGCCTGATCACCCTGGAATGCGGTAAGACGCTGGATGAATCACGTGGCGAAGTCCAGCGCTCCATCGAAAATGTGGAAGTAGCTTGCGGTACTCCCAGCCTCATACAGGGACGAATCTCGGAAGATATATCGCCGGGGATTGATGAACTGCTTTTGCGCCAACCGGTGGGCGTGTGTGCAGCCATAACGCCGTTTAATTTTCCGGCGATGATCCCTTTCTGGTTTTTCCCCTACGCGATTGCCTGTGGGAACACCTTCGTACTCAAACCCTCCGAACGGGTGCCGCTGACGATGCAACGTGTGTTCCAGTTAATCGAGCAAATTGGATTACCCAAAGGGGTGATGAACCTGGTCGACGGCGATAAAGGAGTCGTCAATGCGCTTCTGGACCATCCGCTGGTGCGGGCGATCAGCTTTGTCGGCTCCACCCAGGTGGCGAAGTACATCTACAGCCGTGCCACCGCCAACGGCAAACGAGCACAATGCCAGGGAGGCGCCAAGAACCCGGTCGTCATCCTTCCCGATGCCGACCTGGATGGGGCAACCCGGATCGTCGCCGACAGCGCCTTTGGCTGCGCTGGCCAGCGCTGCCTGGCTGCGTCCCTTGCCATCACGGTCGGCGAAGCGGGTAAATCGTTTGGGGAAGCAATTGCCGAAACCGCCAACCGGCGGGTGGTAGGCGACGGATTGGATCCCCAGGTCCAGATGGGCCCGGTAATCAGCCCACAAAGCCGGTCACGCATTGAGCACTTGTTAGCCCAGGGTTTAGCTGAAGGCGCCCGGATGGTCGTCGATGGGCGAGCTGCGATTATTCCCGGCTACGAGAAGGGCAATTTCTTAAGACCGGTCATCCTTGAAAACGTGACTGCGGGTGGAACCATTGCTTCAACCGAGATATTCGGCCCGGTATTGGGGCTGGTGCAGGTTGACAGCCTGGATGAAGCCATCATGCAGATTAACCAGGGAAAGTATGGCAACCAGGCCAGCCTCTTTACCAGCAGCGGGCTGGCGGCGCGGAAATTCCGTTACGAGATTGAGGCCGGCAACGTCGGCATCAACATTGGGGTGGCGGCGCCCATCGCCTATTTCCCGTTCAGTGGCTGGAAAGAAAGCTTTTTTGGCGATCTCCATGGCCAATCCAGCGACGCGATCGATTTCTTTACCCAGAAGAAGGTGGTGGTCGAACGCTGGCCCAAGGAGTGGTCGCGCAAGTTTTAGGCAGGCAGGCGAATGGACCAGCTTCAGGATTTTAGCAATTGAAACTATAAAATTTTCGAACCCGTTCTCGCCCAAACACGTCATCGCCAAATAATTGAGGGGGCTATGCGGTTGTCACCCTCGGTTCTTTGACCCACCAGGCCAGCAGAACTCCGCCGAATACGGCTGAGATAATGGTGACCACAAACATGGGCGGATAGCCCAGCCAGGTAGCCAGCCAACCGCCGATGAGCGGTGCCAAAACCTTCGGGGGAGCCACCAAAGTATTGGTCAGGCCGATGTAGGTAGGGCGGTCCGCCGGATTGCAGAATTCCAGGATGATGTTCAATCCAGAGACCTGATCGCCCCCGTATGCCAGTCCAAGCAGCAGGAATACCGCGCCAAACGCCACCGGTGTTTGCGCTACCACGGCAGCCAGTGCAGACAGCGCCCACGCCAGGGACGAAGCCACCAAAATGAGTTTGTGACCGTGGCGGTCGGCCAGCAGTCCCAACAGAAGGTTTGCCAGGGCAGTGCTGCCCACCAGTACCGCTGTCATGGCTCCTACCGCTTCCCCTCCTAAAGCAAACCGTTCAGCCCCGTAGACGATAAAGAAACCGGAGGCCATCCAGCCCAGGTAAGAAATCGAGCGGGCAATTAAAAAGGCCTGGTAGTTGCGGTCCCGCCGTAAAACAGCTGGAAGCTGTTTGAGGTAGCTCAACAGGTCAGCATGGTGCTTGACATCTGTGCTCTCTTGCTCGCGGTTGAGCGCCAATCCCACCCAGGAGATGAAAAAGAAGAGGGCCGAAGACAAGAAGCATAGGGCATAATTTTGCGGGAAAGACCAGCCTGTTAAAAACTGGCCGGCCAAAGCCGCGCCTGCCACACCCATCAGAGCGCCCAGGCCGTTCCCTACCCCGGCGTACAATCCGCGCTTGTTTACGGGGATCACTTTAGCAATGAGATCGTACCAGGCCGGGGTGAGGATACCAGCCGTGCCAGCTCCAATTAAAAGAAGCACGAAGATCGCCCCCAGGGTCAAGCCGGGGTCATTTTTAGCAAAAAGCCACACCACAATTCCGATCAAAGGGTAGGGCAGGCGCTCTGTCAGACCGCCGAGTAGAACCAGGAGGGGTTTCTTGCGAGGCAATCCCTCGGTATATCCTGCCAGAAAGAGCTGTGGCAAGAAAAAACCCAGACTGAAAATCGCCGGTACCAATCCGACTGCCAGCTTCGACGTGGTGAGCTGGCTGATCAAAAGGGGCAGGATAGTGGCCTGAGATACCATGTTGAGCGCCAGGGTATAGAATGAAATATCCACGACATTGACGCCAAAATTCCAACGAAAATTGGCAATTGCAGTGCCACGCGGTTCGATACTTTTTCCCTTTGCGCTCACAAGCACTAACTATAGCCGTACACTTAGCTTATGGCAAGGGAATTATCCGTTTCCCCCGATTGTGCAATCCTTTTTCTATAAATTCAAGGCAGAAGTATCCATCTACCCTTAATAATTACACGACTTGCCCGAACAATACTTCTTGCCAATCTGTCAATCTTCACTAATTTCAATTAGGATGGCGGGAACCAACCTCATGCAGGAAGCCCCGTTTGGAAAGATGCCCACCACTCGCGTTCTGCGGCGGATCTTCTTCTTATTGACCCGTTACAGGCTGTTGGTGGTGCGGACACATGCACCTGCGATGCAAGCGCAGGTGTCGATCGCCGGTGTTCCAAGGGAAAATACAACACCTCAAACCCTTCCGCCTGGTTTTCCTCCATCCAGGCAGACAATTTTGGACTTGACCGGTCATAAAATGACCAACAATTTTTTACGAATATCTATTCTTACTTCTCAACTCTCTCTAAAACGAAGTAATAACCCGGGTTCCAGCTCTGGCAAATGAGATAAAGGTGGTCGTCCTGCTCGTGCCAAACCACATTATGCAGGTGTTGGACAGCGTCGATTCCCAGGTCTTCTTTCGGACGGATCGTCGACAGCACCTGGTAGGTTGCGGTATCTACAATGTAGATTGGCGCCGGGCGGTCTTTAACCGGGTCGACCAGACTGCCGATAACCGCCAGCCAGCGGCCTTCACGGTAGAGAAAATCAATTCCGCAGGGCCACGACCCAGGGGGAAGACTGTGCGAGCCTACAAAGCTGCCGTCCAGTCCATGGATCTGGATACGCGCGTTGGGTCGGTCGGCGATCGTCAGCAGGTGACGGTGCTCCGGGTGGACGTTGATGCCATGAGCCGTGGAAAATCTCCCATCCTCGTGAGGGTCTTCAGTCTTGCCGCCGAAAATTTCTTGCCAAAGCCGGGTATGGACGTCCGCGGCGGTGATGTAGTTTGCGCCGTAGCCATCAGCGACAAAAAGGCGATCCCCGATCAGGGTCGTATCCGTGGGGGCAAAAGGGACTGCCGGGTCGCGGTACTGTTCGAACTCCGGCCTGGTTAAAATAAAGTCCAGTTTGCCTTCCAGGTCCAACACCGCGACCAGAGCGTCACCATTGGCCGGAAGGAACAGACGCATTTCTCCGCCAATGGGTCCAATCTTTGTGCTGTGAAAGTTCATCGGCTTCAGTTTCTCCGGGAGGTGGATCAACGTCTGGCGTTTCAGGTCTGGATCAATCCGCAGAATCCCGCAGCCGGGCATGCCGTAGAAAATGTAATTCGATTCAACCCGGCGGTCAACCGCACCTGTGCCTGGGACACTGGCGCGGGCAAACCCACCATGCAGGTTGATTTCGCTTTCTGTTGTATTCCCAGGGAGGACATGCAGATCCTCGCGGTGGATAAATTCAAAAGGGGTATTGCCACTCTGTTTCGCAGTCATATCCAGGTCTTTCGGGTTGTCTATACCGGATGTCTCACCGGGTCAGACCCTGGTTCCAAACCAGGGGGAATTTTTCACCCTGCAATGGGGCGCCATCTTTAACAGTGATAAAAGGTTTCATCAAATGCTCGCCCCTGGCATCGTAGGTGGTACGTTCGGTCATAAAATGGATGGCGATCGCCCGGCGCAGACGGCTGCTGTGATTGGTCCCCGAGCCATGCCAGGTCAACGAATGGTGGAAATGGACCTGGCCCTTTTTCACCGGGCACATGACAAAATACACCGGGTGACCGTCGAAGACCTCAGGCAGCAGGGTGCCATCGGGTAGAGCGTCGATCTGCTTTTGCTGATTTCCCCAGCAGTGCGATCCGGGCACCATGTACATGCAGCCGTTATCCGCTTCAGCATCATCCAGGGCAATCCAGGCCGTGATCTGGGCATCTTTTGGCTGGAGGGTTGCCCACAGCGGAGAATCCTGGTGCCAATGAAGCTGTCCACCCTTCTCCTTGGGCTTGTATTGGATCTGGTCGTGCCAGACTCTGAGCTCTTTAGCGTCACTGAGCATCGCCGCCATCGCCGGGACCTTCGAATCCGTAATCAAGGTCCTGAAAGCCGGGCTGGCTTCCCAGATATTGACAATTTGCCAGATGGGGTGGGCATCATCGCCGGAGAGATTGGACAGACTGACCGGCTGTTGCACAGATGAATTATTCCGGTCATCGATCACCCGCAGCACCTCTGATTGGAGCAGCTCAACGGTTGCATCGTCTAAGACAGGTCCCCCGTTGACAAAGCCACAACGCCGATATTGTTCGAGCTGTTCAGCGGTTATCACATTTACCTCCAATTTCGAATTAATTGGTGTTTTTACACCTTATTAGTATATTTTACATCGAATTGGAAAACAAGTATATAATCACTTCCCCCTATTCCTTATTAATATTTCACATTATTTTGGGTGGCGGGTGAACGGCGTTCCCACCTACGGCTTTTTGGTTAATGCCATTTTATGCGGATGCAAATCCCATTTGCACCGGTTGCTTTTCATTTCACCTGCCCCTGGATGTCTTGCACTTTTATTTTTTCACCCCTGGGGTAACTGTGCTACGTATTGGTATTCAGGATTTCATGCGCTGCTCTTTCACAATGGGGGTGATCTTTTTCCAGGCAGCCGCCAATCCCTGCGGGCATGGTGGCAAATCTGCTTCGATCTTGCGGTGCAGCCGTTTCAAGTTATAACAAGGCACAGCAGCGTAGGTGTGGTGCTCAATGTGGTAGTTCATTCGCCAGTAGAGAAAGCTGACGAACGGGTTCAGGATGATCGTCCAGGTGCATAACCGGAAATCTGGCACGTTATTTTGCAGACCGACGTGTTGGGTGTTATTGCACAACCATTGCAGCCAACCGCCGTAAAACGGCGCCAGGGTGACCAGCACCGGTATCTGCCAGAGACCAAAATACAACGAGATGGCCACTATCAATGCCTGACCGATAAGCTGGAAACGAGCCCAATTGAACAGGCTGCGGCGTAGGGCAGCTGCGGACGGGGGGAAAAGATGGTTCATCCATTCTCCTTCTACCCGACCCAAGCTAAACCGGCCGTAGCTCTTCAGGCGGTTATAAAAATCCCAGGGATTGACCACAGCACTTTTGAGAAAGCCCCCAACTGTCAGCTTGATCGGCAACACCACCTCCAGGTCATCCGGCGGGTGCAAGGTGTATTTATGATGCTCCTGATGGCTGGTCCAGAATTCGACCGGGTTGCTCCAGCTCAAGAAACTGACGATGTCCAGGAAGATCGTATTTAGAAGTCGGGTTTTAAAAACCGTTTTGTGGCAAAACTCATGGAAGGCGTTAAGCAGGAATGCAAAAAAAGTGCCGTGCAAAAAAAGAAGTAAGACGAATACCGGCCAGGGAAAATGAACAGATGCATACCAGGCTACTGCCCCAGAGAGCGCCAGCAGTCCAAAAAATCCGCCGGTCTGGAGAGATCCAAGCCAATCACTGCGCTGGTTGATGGCAGCTAAATCGCCTCTTTCCACCGGTGACCTGTACCATGAAATTTTGCGTTCCGATCGCTCGCCGGGCATGGCAACTATCTCCTTAATTTTCAGAATGTTTGCTTCAACAATGACTGGCATATTATAACCAACAATCTGGTGATCCAAACTGGCTGAAACTTGTAAGACATTTGTAACCATTCTTCCATGGTTTCGTAAGACGGGGTCTTTAGAATAATGACAAACCAAGTCAAACGGTCAGCCTGCAATTTGCTGACACATTATCAAATAATACGAAAGAGGGAAAAATGAAAAAGTTCGGTTACGTCCTGGCAATTATTGTTTTGGTTTTCGTTGCCGGTTGTTCAAGCCAGATGGCAGGCACTCCCACTGAAACCATGATGGGCACACCTACAGCAGACATGATGATGGACACTGCCACACCGGATACCATGATGGGCACACCAACGCCCGATATGATGATGGACAGCGCCACACCGGATTCAATGATGGGCACACCGACAGCAGACATGATGATGGATACTGCCACGCCGGATTCTATGATGGGCACACAAGATACCATGCTGGAATCGCCAACGGTAGATACCATGATGCAAGAAGGGACACCACCCGTTATGATGGCGACCGACTCGCTGTTATCAACCAGCTTGAAAGACACGGCGACCGGCAGCTCGTTCAAATTGAGCGATTACAGCGGGAAAATAATCCTGGTCGAATTGATATCTACCAAGTGCCCGGCCTGCCTCGAGCAGCAGCAGAGCATCCAGGCTTATCAAATGGGGGCAGGTAAAGATGTGGTGGTGGTATCGTTGGACATCGTTGCAACAGAGACAAGCGCTGACCTGCAGGATCACCTTGGAATGACTACTTTCCATTGGTCCTTTGCCAGTGCTCCGGCGGATCTCATCAGCGAAATTGGCGCTCAGTTCGGCAGCCAGTACATCGACCCCGCCAACACACCACTGCTCGTCGTCGACCAGATGGGCGATGTGCATGCACTGCCCTTGAACCTGACCAGCGAAGATGCCATCAGCAACGCCCTTTCAAGCTACGTTCCAGGGATGTAAAGTCGATCAACCTTCAAGATCAGGCCCTTGAGATCTATCAAGGACAGGTTAAAAAACAAATTCTGACCCGTTAGAATTTGTTTTTTAACTTAAAGCGCAGCAACATTAATAGGATATTTTAGGTATAATTATGGGCAATAATACAACTATGGGAATTTTTTACGACAATACTCGAATTTTAATTTTTTCATCTGTTTGTCTGCCAAAGGAGCGCACTTCCAATGTCTGAAAAACTAGCAACCCAACTCAGTCCCGAACAAGAAGCTTTCTATCGCCGCGAAGGCTACCTGATCTACCGGGAACCGGTCTTTTCACCTGAGAAATTTCAAAAATTAAAGGACACCTTCGAAGCAATCCTGGCTGACCTGCCGGAAGGGTTCAGTCCTGAAATGATGGATGTGCCTCATTTCACGTTCACGCAACTTTACGAATGGTTGTTCGCCGACGAGGTGATGGCGTTGGTCACACCCTTCCTGGGAGAAGATATTGCCCTTTTTTCCAGCCACTTTATCAGCAAACCTGGCGGTACCGGAAAACGTGTGCCCTGGCATGAAGATTCAGCGTACTGGCGGGGATGGTTGAACCCGATGGAGGTAGTCACCGTGTGGCTGGCAATTGACCATTCAACCCGAGAGAATGGCTGCATGATGGTTATTCCCCGCACTCAAGGGAACGGCTATTCGGATTATGAGCCAGTCGATGCCAGCAAGAATGTTTTCGATACTGAGATCATCAGGCCGCAACGGGATGACAGCCGGGCAATTGCCATAGAACTGCAACCCAACCAGGCCAGCTTGCATGATGGTCGCTTGCAGCACAGCAGTAATGCCAACACCAGCCCGTTACGGCGAACCGGGTACACTATGCGCTACATCAGCACCCATACCAGGATTGACCAGGAAAAGATCGGAGGTTTTCAGAAAATCTTCCTGGCGCGCGGGAGGGAATATGCTGGCAATGAATATGGGGATCCAACGGTCAGTTATATCGACCTGGCCCGCACGCGGACCAAACACATGAAATCAGGGCATTAAACGCTCCGGATTTCTACTCCGTACGTCCGGCCAGGCCTTCGCCTCCGGCCAACTCGATTACCGCTCGATCGGCCTGGTCGACCCACACCCCACACGCCCCACCACCCTGGCTTTCGTCGAGGGTGATCTCTGAACCGTCCATACGCAATGCCGGGTGGTAAAACTGGGCTACCTGCCTGGCTTCCCCGGCGATATAATGGCCGATCAATGACCGGCGAAAACGGTCGCTGGTATGATTCGGACCGCTACCATGCACGACCTGACCGTTGAAAAATAAGACATCACCCGGCGCCATGATGACCGGGTGAACCGGCGTCCCTTTTGGAATGGGGACGGTTATGTCGGTGAAGCTTTGGCTGATATCGGCTTTGGTCGTACATAACAGCGGCCAATCCTGGCTGCCGGGAACGATCTGGAGACAGCCATTCTCTTCATCGCAAACATCCAGCGCCATCCAGGCAGCAACACACGTGCCGGGTTGAACCCTCAGGTAATATTGATCCTGGTGCAGTGCCTGCCCGCGCGCGGTGGGGGGCTTGAAATAGAGCATCGTCTGCACAGCATATGGCTCAACGCCCATCAAAGCTGTCAGGGTTGTCGCAATGCGGGGATCAAGCATCCAGTTTAGGCTGGTCGAATCCCAGCGGTGCATATGGATCATGCGTGGAAATTTCTTAAGCGGATCATTTCCGCCGAAGTCAACCCCGGAGGAATCACCCGGTTTTGCTCCTTCGAGGCGAAGATGCATGTAATGATCGATGTATTTGGCCACTTCTGCAGGGGAAAATAAATGCGGAACGACCAAGTATCCTTGTTCGGAGAAGCGTTGTTTTTGCTCCAGGGTAATCATCTTAGTAATCCTCTTCAATAATATTCTGATAAATTATATCTAATCAGGAATATTATAACATTCTGGATACCAGATTTCCAGCTTCACTCTTTCATCGCAGCAATAAAAACGTCTTCCAAAGAAGGTTCGATGAAGGACGCATCACCCGGTTCTACAGCTGACTGGCGCAGAGCGGCGATAATTTGCGGCTTGAGCCGCTCGATCTCAGGCGCAATTACGTGGACGAGGGAACCATACAGCTCGACAGAGCGAATAGGGATTTCGCCGGATGCCTTGAGAGAACGCAATACCTTGATCGCCTGGACCGCTTCAGAAGGAGCAAGTTCGAGCACCTGTCCGCCCATCACGCTGGCCTTAATCTCAGACGGACGGCCAGAGGCAATGATTTTTCCGCGTTGAATGAATGCCAGTCGATGGCAGTGTTCAGCTTCGTCCATGTAATGGGTCGTCACGAACACGGTAACACCTTCGGCTGCCAGCTGGTAAAGCAAGTCCCAGAATGCCCGCCGCGAGAGCGGATCAACCCCGGCGGTGGGTTCATCCAGGAAGAGGATCTGTGGCCGGTGCAAAATACAGGCATTAAGTGCCAACCTTTGGCGCCAACCACCCGAAAGGTCCCTGGTCTTTGTGTTTTGGCGTCCCTGCAATCCAGATTGGGATAAGACCTCATCTATCCGGGCTGTGAGAGCGCCTTCGGAGACGCCATAAGCTGCACCGTAGAAATTCAAGTTTTGCATCACGGTCAGGTCGTTGTACAGGCTGAAACGTTGGGACATATACCCGACCTGCGGGCGAATCTTTTGTGCATTGCGAGCCACATCCATCCCAAGCACCATGACGGAGCCAGCAGACGGTTTAATCAAACCAAGCAGCATGCGGATGGTGGTCGTTTTTCCGGATCCATTTGGGCCCAGGAAGCCAAAGATTTCGCCTCGATTTACGTCAAATTCAATCCCATCCACGGCGCTAAAATTGCCAAACCGTTTGGTCAAATTGCGAACGCTAATTGCAGACGTATTTTTGTCCATAGCTTTAATCCAGTGCCCGGCGCACAAACCGCCAGGAAAAAAGACCAATCACCAATCCCAGGGCAACCAGGGCCAGGATATTGGGCCAAAGTACATTAATACCAGCGCCTTTTAATAAGACGCCGCGCAGGATGGTCAACCAATGATGAGCCGGGACGATATTGGCAATGTACTGCAAGACCTGGGGCATGCCTTCAACCGGCGCAGCATAACCGGTGAATAAAAAGTCGACCATTCCGACCAACAGCACCAGCAAAAATGCCTGATGCTGTGAACGGGATATCACCGAAACGATCATACCCTTTCCCAACTCGACCAATAAATAAACCAATGCCAGACCTATCAGCAATACCAAAGAACCGCGTACCGGCACTCCGAAGGCAAAATGGACCATAGCCAGCATCAATAGAAAGTCGCTGAAGCCTACCAGGACCACGGGGATAGCCTTTCCAATCATGATCTCAAGGGAAGAGAACGGCATTACCAGCAGCTGTTCGAGAGTACCCAGCTCACGCTCGCGGGAAAATGCCAGCGCGGCAAAAAGTAGCACCGTGAACTCCAACATCAGGCCCAACTCAGCCGGGACGGTATACCAGGCTTCGCTCAGGTTCTCGTTGAACCAGACCAACGTGCTGGGAATGAAACCGGAAAGCTGGCTGGGATCTATTCCCAGGCGTTGGACCACGAGGCGTTGATCGATCGTCTGTGCCAAACCCTGGATGGCGCGCTGGGCAGCCAGAGCCGGGGTGCTTTCTGCGCCGTTTAGTATCACGGAAAGGCTTGGGCGGCCGGTGGCAGAAGCCATTTGCTCGCCGTAATCCGGTGGGATGATCAGGGCCGCGTTGATCTGCCCTTTCTCCATAGCTGTCTGAATCGCGGCCATATCATCGACTGACTGCGGGACTTGAAACGTTCCAGTGTTTTCCAGGGCGGTAACCAGAGCTCGGCTGGCTGGACTCTGGCTCTGATCGAAGACCATAATCGGCAGGTTGGTGATCGGTCGCGAGGTTGCCCAACCTACTAGAAGCAGTTCCATGGCGCCGCCGACCAGCATGAAAGCCGGCAGCCACCAGTCACGGCGTAAATGAATGAACTCCTTGATAGCAAGAGACCATATCCGTCTAAACATATCTCACCCCAACTTCTTTCGGAAGAAAAAGGCCGCCAGGCCGGTAAATGCGATCCCCAGCACGGCCATAACAACCGCATACGGCCAGAGTACATTCATCCCGACTCCCGGTAAAAAGATGCCGCGGGTGATAATCGCATAGTGAGTTCCGGGGAGCATCATCGCTTCAAGTCGGATTTCCTGCGGCATCGAAGCCAGTGGGAAAAAGATGCCAGTCAGGAAGAAACCTGGGAAAAAGATCACCAGGAAAGACAGCGCCAGTGCCGCAGCCTGAGTACGCATCAACACCCCGACAACGATTCCCATGCTCAATACCGAGAACAAAAAGATCGCCGAAAGGCCAAAAAACAACAGGAAGCTCCCATTGAAAATGAGGTGGAACCAGGCGATCGCCAGGGTAGGGATCAAGATAACATTGAACAGCCCAACCAGGATGTAGGGGAGGATCTTCCCCAACAGTAATTCAGCCCGACCGATCGGTGTGGACAGTAGCTGTTCCAGAGTGCCGTGTTCTCGTTCGTGAGCCATGGTCAAGGCCACCGAAAGGGCCGGAAAGCCCAGCACCATCGAGATGAGCCCGGGAATGACGTCGTTGCGCGGCTTCAGGTCAGGGTTATACCAGGTCTGAATTGACACGTTCAATGGGGTCAGAGCTTGCATCGAGATACCGGCCGCGCTGAATTGGGCATCCAAGGCCTGGGTAGCAAACTGTTCCACTCGTTGGGTAATGTGGTCCACCGCAAAGTTACCGCTGTTAGGCTCAGTGCCATCGATAATAATCTGAACGGGGATGCCGCGCAAGCTTTGGACCTGATCGGCAAAACCAGAGGAGATGATGACTGCGGCTTTAATCTGGCCGCGGGTAAGCATGGAGTCAATTTCGCTCATGTTGACTGCGGTTGCATATAAGGACAGATCCTGCCCAGCAGTGATTTGCTGGATAAAATCCTTCGAGGCCTGGCTTTGATCCAGATCCAATACAGCGATAGGAACGTTATGGACGTCTACGGTCAGCGCATAAGCCATCAATAAAAGAACCAAAGTGGGTGTAAATAACACCAAAACCAACGTGCTCCGGTCGCGGACAATGTGGTCAAATTCTTTTCGGGTTACCGCCCAGATGTGTCGAAATGACATTTTGTTTTTCCTATCGAACGTTTTTCGCTTCTAATTCTTGGATCAGAGAGATGAAAGCTTCCTCCATCCGGGGTGGAGTGATGCGCATGCCATGGTAACCCAAATGAGCAGCCGATAGGGCAGCATCAATCTCGGGCATTCGTTTGTTGCCTTCATCGACCAGCAGATGGAGCGATTCACCGTAAGTCTGGACCTCGCGAACACCGGGCTGGACTGCGAGCAAGCTGCGAGCTGCGCGCCAGTCGACGGGCTGCAACTCGATCACTTCCCCGGCAAGGCTCTGGTGGATATTGGGCGGGGTATCACAAACGATCAACCGGCCGGCATACATTAATCCCACCCGAGAACAGCGATCAGCTTCATCCATGTATGGCGTGCTGACGACAATGGTCGTACCCTGGATGTGAAGCTCGGTGAGGATGTTCCAGAATTCACGCCGTGAAACGGGGTCCACACCGGTGGTCGGTTCGTCTAGCAGGAGGATTTCAGGTTGGTGCACCAGCGTGCAGGCCAGCGCCAATTTTTTTTGCATACCGCCGGAAAGCTGGGAAGCACGCCGGTTCTTGAAATTCGCCAGGCCGGCAAAATTCAGCAATCGTTCAGACCGGTCAGCCAGATCTCGCCGAGAGACATCGAACAGCTCCGCAAAGAAGCGCAGATTTTCGACCACGGTTAATTCGGCGTAAAGGCTGAATTGCTGGGCCATATACCCCACATGTGGCTTGATTGCCTCTGCCTGGCGGCGGAGGTCACGGCCCAGAAGCGAAGCCTCGCCCTGGCTAATGTCCAGCAGCCCTGCCAATAAGCGAAGGGTCGTAGTTTTGCCTGCGCCATCGGGGCCGATCAATCCAAACAGCTCCCCTGGGTAGATTGCCAGGTCCAGGTGGTCTACTGCACGGATCTTCTTGAAAAAACGGCCAAGATCGTGTGTTTTAATAACTGGGGTGTTTTCCATGCGAGACCACCTTTGCGATCAATCTTGATAGTAGATACATAACTGACCAGTCAGTCATATAAATATCTAAAAAATTTTATTCAGGACGCTTTACAAGGATACCTTCCAACAGCAGTTGGATGCCGGAATTAATGTGTCGTTCTGGATCGATGGTCGATTTATCGTAAACCCACAATAACAGCGTCCCTTCGACGATCGCTCCAGTAGCAACAGCCACATCGCGGGGATCGACCGGCCTGATTTCACCAGCGTCAATGCCGCGCTGTACCAACGTGGTAAGGATATCTAGATAACGGTTAAGGTAGGTTTTGAGCGCATAATGGACGTATTTGTTACGGAACGCCAGCGATAAGAACTCGTAAACGATCGGAATCAGGCGGAGGATGGCAATAATGTCGCTGGTAATCAGGTGGGAGAATTTCCAAATAGCGTCAACGGCATTGAGATCTTCGCCCTTCAGCGCTTCCATCTCTTTGAACTCCCGCTGGAAAAGACGGTCAAGGATGGCAATAATCAGGTCGTTTTTGCTTTTGAAATATAAATAAAGCGTCCCTTTGCTCAGGCCGGTCTCATCAGCAATATCGTCCATGCGCGCATCATCGAAGCCTTTTTCAGCAAAAACCGATTCTGCCGCGTTGAGGATTTGCGATTTCCTCTCTTCACTTACATCTGGGCGAGGCGACATAATTGCTCCATATAAATAACTGACCGGTCAGTTATTTATAATCATACATCAAAGGAAATGGTTTGTCAATAACCTGGGTGAGCGGCTGGCTGTAGATGAGGTCAAATAATCGAAATTGTCAACGCTGGATCAAAGGAAGGATCACCCAATAACTTGGAATCGTAACGATTTGCAGGCTGTATTGGGTTTTGCACCCGGAAGCATAGCGGTCGTAATGCACAACCTTGGCGTAATACGTACCTGATGTAGCAAATCCACGGGCAATACGTGAACCCAGACCCTGACTGGGGTAATCGTCGTTGGAAGCTAGCAGAGTCTTCCCATCTTTGGCGTAAAGGTAGAGGACAGTATCCCCCAACCCACCGGTGTTGGTCGTGGTGATGCTCACGGCAGTCATTCCAGGTACACTGAATTTAATCCAATCAGCATCCCCTTCTTGATCGAAATTATGGGCATAAGCCGGGCCATCGACTGTCACCGCTTTGGCAGCTGCCGCGGAATTATCCGCTTCGTAGCTGTCTGGCGGCAAAGTGCAGTTGGCAGGTGGAACTGTATAATGGATGTCGTTGGTTGTCCATGCACCCAGGTTGCCAAAAATATCACGGGCCCGGATGCGGAAATAATAAGTATGGGTCCAGCTGCCGGGAAAATCGAAACTCGTGGTGGTCGTTGAGGTCAGCAAATCTGTCCAAACGCCGCCCGACCCATCCTTATATTGAACGTCGTAACTGGCGAGGCCGGTTTCAGCATCAGTGCCTGACCATTTCACCAGGAAATCACGGAAGGGGCTTCCGCTTACGTAGGCGGGAGAGGTCAGTACCGAAGCGATCGGTGGACGGCAGTCGACCCCCAGGTTCCAAACCCCAACGGAGGAATGGGCATTCGCCGAGTTATAAACCGTGGCATAAATAGCCAGACCTTGCTGGTTACACATGCTGGCTGAAGCGGTGAATGGAACGCTCCAACCGTCACTTCCGTTCGTATCCGTTCCCAGGGGTTGCCAGCTGGAAGTTAGCCAGTTAGCATCGTGCCATTGGAATTCTACCTTCGTGATCGCAAATGATGGGTCCAGCTGCTTGACCGTCGCCGAGATCGTTTGGCCTGGGCCTATCCAGGTATTATCGGTCGGGGCGGATAATTGGGCAACGGGGGGGCCGCCCATGTTTAGAACCACGCCATCGGCAACATCAGAATTGATATTTATCGTGACATTACCCCAGGTTTCATTATGCCCACCGGCATACTGGCGTAAGCGTTGGTGGTCGACCCAATAATCATTCGATAGGCCGGGGATATCCCAGACTGAGGCGCTGCTGGTAAAGGTCGAATAGCTATACGAAGCAATCCAGACCACATCCGGTACTGTTGCGATGGTTGCGAAATGGTTCAGGGCATAACGGGTGCTGTAAACTCCAGCCTGGATGCCCCTGGATTTCAACCTGGCGCTCCAGCCCGAAACAAACGATTCGGCTGCAGCCTGGCAGGCAGCATTGGTCGTATCATAAGCTTCAAGGTCATAGTAAATCACTGCACCGGTCTTATCCACCAGAGTAAGCTGGAGGTTAGCCGCCCGCTCAATGGCCTGGTCGGCTTCGCTGACCCCCTGATTGTAGGCGACGGCCGGGTCAAAGCTCATCAGATGGGTGCCTTTGAAACAAGCCGCCTGAACTCCAGCCCAGGTGACGATGAACTTCCACCCCTGGCTGTTGAGCATGGAGATATATGACGCCGATAATGATCCACACCCGGAATACAGGCTGGAGCCGCCGATATACAGGTTCCAGTAGCGGTACGGGCTGTGGTCGATCCAGGCCTGCATCTGGGAGAGGGTAGGCGCAGTGCAAGAGTTGAAGCCATGCCCGGTTACCGTCATGGTGTTGTTTGACAGCAGGCCCTTGCTTTGAGCCCCGGGCAACGCCAGGAAGGACCAGGTGCTGCCGCCGTCGCTCGTTGCCAGCAGACCGGCCTCAGACTGGCAGGTGAGGGCATCGTCGGGAGCAGGCTGGCAGTTGCCTTTATCATAACGAGCCCAACCATAAGAGCTGCCGACCATATCCAGAGCTGTGATTCCCTCAGCCAGAGATCCGGAAGGTATTGGAGTAGAGGACTGAACGCCGTTCTGCGAGGTCAAAATCGCCGGAGCTTGCAGATCAACCAGGATCCAATCGCCATTTGCTTGAATACTCAAAGGCGGGAGCGCTTCCGATGATACTGCCTGGCTGAGGACAGCCGAGGACGAAACCTGCCAGGTCTGGCCTCCATCCGCAGTAATGTAGAAATCCACCCGGCTGCCGGAAGGATCGTTCACTCCTACAGGCAGCGAGCCATGCTGCTCATCAGTAAAAGAAGGGAGCTGGTAAAGAAATACTGTATCAACAGGAGCCGGTAGGGCCTGAGATACCCAGGATTGGCCACCATCCTGGGTAAGGTAAAGCTGATCGCCGGTCGGGCCGCCTGCAATCCAACCCGTGAGAGGTGTAACAAAATACACCGGCCCGCCAAAGGGAATATCCAGACGGGTCCAGGTCTTACCGCCATCCACAGTGCCGAATAATTCACCCAGACTAAAAACGGCGCTGGTGGCGGTCTTAACCGTGATCCAGCCCGTGAGGGGATCGAGAAAATCCATGTAAACCGATGCTGGCAGCGCGCCAGGATCACCGGATTCGAACAATGGTAGTTGGGAGACCTGCCAGTTAACACCGCCGTCGGATGTGCGCGCCAGGCTGTAGGTCGGAAACCCTGTATCGTCCTGACCAGTGATGACGGCGAAACCGATTTGTTCATCCAGGAAAGTGATGGCCTGGATAGATGCCCCAGCGGGCCTGGGAGGGGTAATATCCTGCCACGATTTTCCCCCATCTGCGGTCCAATACAGGCTATCTGCCAGGAGCAGCCAGCCCTTATCTGGCGTTAATAGATGGAAATCGTTTACTTCTGCCTGAGAAATTGACGAAAGTGATGGAGATTCTTTCTGCAGAGCAGGGGCAGCCAGGCTGGCGGAATCGACCGGGGCACAACCTACCAATATGACTAAAATCACTGCAATTTTTATATAGATGCCTAGTTTAAGAGACATGGACAATCCTGGATGTTCCAAAATACACGCGAAGCAGATATTTTTGAGTACCAGACCTGTCGGTGCAAGTACCATTCCAATTTGCCAGATATCCCAGAAAAGCAGGATGACGATTTTAAAGCAGATGTCAGTCGATGGAGGAATAAGTTGTAGACACTTTCAGGAACAACTACTCTGGATTATAGCATGCTGGAAAGCCAATTCTTAACTCCATTTTGATAGGGCTCCAAGAACGTTATATGACCATAAGGAAGAGGCTGAGCGTCTTTGCCACCAGATCGCCATCATCGATCATGGCAAGATCATTGCGCGGATTACGGCCTTGACGATAATAGACGCCAATCTCGAAACGGTTTTCAGGAGGTGACCGTTCGCGGGCTTGGTCTTCAGGCCACCCTTCCAAACGTCGGGATTTTATTGCCCTTCTGGGGCACCACTTTATAGCGCTTTCGCTTTAAGAATTAAAAGTGTAAAATCAATCCGATGATTATTCTCAAATTGAGAAAACAACAAGATTACCGCCTTGTCCCTGCAAGCCTGCCATTTACGGTGATCGCAGCGATGGGTGTCAATAACCTGGCGAGCATGAACGACTACATCTTCACGGTTGTCTTGCTGGTCATTTTCGGCTTCCCCTTTTTCCTGCCATCCTCTTTACCTCGAGGCCATTGGACCTGCATTCCACAGATGGTGGTTACCACGATTTCGACGGCCGGCCTGATCTGGGCAAGATTATTTCCCAGCGTCACCCCGACCGGATGGCGGAACACAATTTACGCTGCGGATACCTTGTGCAAAGGAAGTGTGCCTTGAGCCCGCCCCAATCTGCCAATAAGCCTATCCGGGTCTGCCTGGTAAAAACGCACCATCACCGGATTATCTTATTCTAATTTTTACACTTTTGAATAAATCCTGGACATAAAATTAAAAATGCCAAACGGTCATTTCAGTTCACTATTGATCATTGTTTTCCTGGCCTTTATCGTACCGGTGATCTTATCGCGCTTCAAACGATTGAGACTGCCGATTGTGGTTGGGGAGATACTGGCAGGAGTCATTATCGGGCGCAGTGGCTTTCAATTGATCCCATCAGATGAGCCTATCCTGGTTTTCCTGGCAGATCTGGGTTTTGTTTTCTTGATGTTCCTCTCGGGGATGGAGATAGATTTTTCAAGTTTTTCGCTTTCTAGCAGGTCCAATAATAACGGACCGCAGTCTTCCAGGTTTGGACCTGCCAGCCTGGCGGCGATTAGTTTTGCTCTTACCCTGGTTTGCTCGTTCGCTATCAGTTTCGGCCTGGTACATTTCGGCCTGGCTCAAAACGTGTGGATGATGGCTTTGATTTTATCGACGACCTCTTTAGGAGTTGTTGTTCCGGTTTTGAAAGAAAAACGTTTGATCGGAGGTAAATTCGGGCAAACGCTGTTGTTCTCAGCCTTGATCGCCGATTTTGTCACCATGATCCTGATCACCATCATGATCGCGGCTCTGTCGCAAGGACTGACATTCAACGTGCTCTTAATCGGCCTTTTATTTGTTGTCTTCTTTATCATCTTCAGGTTTGGGAATTTCCTCAACAAACTGCCGGGCGTACGCGGGATGTTCCAGGAATTGAGCCACGCAACCGCCCAGATCAAAGTACGTGGCGCTTTTACCATTATGATGGCCTTTATCGTCCTCTCGCAGGCATTGGGCACAGAAATCATCCTGGGTGCATTCCTGGCAGGAGCATGCCTGGCATTATTAAAAACCCCAGAGGATTACCAAATTACTAACCAGCTCGAAAGCATCGGATATGGATTCTTGATCCCTATTTTTTTCATCAAGGTTGGCATCGACATCAACTTGGGAGTCATCTTGTCATCACCAAAAGCCTTGCTGCTGGTACCCCTTCTGGTAGTGGCAGCTTTTGCTGTGAAATTCGTTCCCGCAATGATCTTCCGATTTAATTACAACTGGAAAGAAACGATTGCTGCCGGAGCGCTCCTATCCGCCAGGCTGTCGCTGATCATCGCTGCAGCTTCCATCAGCTTGACGCTTGGAATCATCTCCGAGACCATGAACGCAGCTATCCTGCTGGTCGCAATCCTGACCGTTACCCTGGCGCCTCTGCTTTTTTCTGCAATCCATTCTCCCGATGAGACTCAACAGCAGATTCCTATCGTGGTCGTCGGCGCTGATGAATTAGGCCTTCAGGTTGCCAGTCAGCTTTCAAGCCATAAAGAGCAAGTTGTTACCATCGACCAGGACGAACACCTGGCGACAAGGGCTGAAAGGCGTGGATTTAACATCATCGCAGTCGATTTCGACTGCCTGGATGGCCAGGCAGAAAATTACTTCAAGCAAGCTCAGACGTTGATCTGCACTTATGCCGACACCGAGCTTAATTTCCACGTTTGCCAGATTGCCCGGACGAATTATGGCATCCCCAACGTCATCGCCTGGGTCACCAGGCCGTCAGATGCTTTCAGGTTCGAGCAATTGGGCGTTAATACGATCAATGCTGCCCTGGATTTATCCTCGTTGTTGGTCATGATGGCCCGTAACCCAACCACCTATGCCTTATTGACCCGTTCTAACGACAATAAAGAAGTCTACGAGGTGGTCGTCGAAAACGAGGTTTACGCCGGTAAATCGCTCCGGCAGCTTAACCTCCCCGGCGATATCCTCGTGTTAGCGCTTCGCCGGAATGGAGAGCTGTTAGTGCCACATGGTAACACGAGGATCGAGCTAGGGGATCACCTCACCCTGGTAAGCTCAAATGAATGGATCGCAATCGGGCAGGCATTGTTTATATAAGTGACAGCGATTCATTTAAGGTTTCCGCATTTCTGCTGGGTTTTGAATTTAAGTAGAGCTGTTTTCCCCAAAGATATCGGCTATCAATGTCCGTAAATGACGTTCAAGCATTGAGTACGAGTAATGGCGCCGCGCCAGGTCATAGTTATGGACACACATTTTTTTTGCCAGATCAGCATCCTCAAGCACGGCTAGAGTCTGTTTGACGACCTTATCGGTGATAATGCCGTCGAATTCAATCACCTCAAAACCCTTGGGTTTGATGTCAATGTTAAAGATAGAATAATTGTTGACCACAATCGGTCGCTTGAAATACACGGCTTCTAGAAATGCATTCCCAAAGCCTTCGATATCGGATGGATAAGTTACCAGATTTGATTTAGGATAAATATCGGTGAGAGTATAGATCTTGTGCCCAGCGGTCATACCGCGTTTGTCCTTGATAATATCGCTGACAAAATTGACCTGGACACCCATCAACTGGGCATATTCGTGAAGGTAAATTTCATAATCGTAGCCTTCGTCTCCCGAAGCATGCGAAACAACCAGCCTTGCCTTTGCGCCAATTCGGCGGGCCAACTCGATGGCGTGTTCGATCCCTTTGCGAGGGACAACTCGGGTAGGCTGCAAAAAAAACCATTCATCGGGCAAAATGCCCAAAGAATCACGGACATCGTCGCCATATGGGTCGGGTGCCCCGGGGGGATTATCGAAATCCATCACATTGGGAACAAGCATACTGGAAATGCCCGTACGCAGACTCAACTGGTTAGCTGCAGAAGAATTGATGACCACGTGCCGGATCGGCGGCAGGTGGGGTGGGAAAGCCATATTGAGATAATCCCAAACACAATTGACCAGGAAGCGTTTTCGCTCCCAAAATAAATCGTGATGGTGCGCAATTGTCATCATCCCGGTCTCGGCAATGTACTCAGTCAACGCCAACCCCAGCGGAATGTTGAGCGGTATCGACAGTGCATTCTCGACAATGAGGATTTCAATCGAAAATTCACGAACAAATATCCGGATCTGATCTTTGAGATAGTCCTTGAGGCGGTGAATTTGGGATGTGACCTGTTCTGGACGGTTACGCCTAGAAAAAGCAGCTGTATTGATTGCCTCAATTTCAGGATGCTTGAAATGAGCTTCAGGGACGACATACGAGCGCCCGCTATCCCATTCAGATACACCAGCCAGGAAAAAGCAACTGCAATTCATCCGTTCCAACACATGGATCCACTTCTCGGTTTCCAGTGAAACCCCGTCATTTCCGGAAAACCGGGTGGAAATGAAACCGATCCGCCGTCCAGCCAAAGGTTTGTGATTGTTCATCGCATCCTTTCTGTTCTATTTACTTGTTTATCAACGAACCTTCTGAAACTTTCATTTCCAGGCAAGCTTGAGCCAGGCTACCTGATAGGGTTGCAAAATTAGGGCATCCTGGACCGGCCAGGTAAATTCTTTCCCCGAAAGTAACTCTGTAACGGCATTTGGCCTACGGATCGATATCCGATCCCAATCTACCCGGAACCTCTGGGACTGGTTGGAGACGTTATGAAGGCAGAGAACCTGATCCTTCTCATCTCGCGAGACTCTGCAGCAAACCAAAGACTCCGTCTGCGCCTGGCAACACCTCTTGGCGCCCGTACGGATCGAATGCCGGTGAAGCAGACCGGGCGGAAAGCATACGAACATAACGGGAAAAGACCTGGTATTGGCGCGATCCATAATCTATTAACACCGCGTCCAGGTCTGACCGGTCCAATTTCTGGCGGTTGATCGTGCGGTTTCGTCCGGTCAGTTGAACCCCCTCGAGCCAGCCGCGCGATCCAAACAAGCTGTGGAAATAGATGCCGGGAACACCGGAAAGGGCAAGCATGATGGCTTGAGACACGATGAACCGGGCAAGTCCCAGCTTCTCAGATTCAGCCTCGCGAGGATCGGTCACCGCATCGAAGAAGTTGACATTCAGCTCGTAAGGGCTGCGACTCCCATCTGGATTTTGTTTATATGAGACGAGGCCGCCATTTTGCACGACCCGCTCAACTATTGCAGTGATTTCTGCTTCGTCAAGAATACCCCGAGCCGGGTTCAAACCAATCCCATCATGCGAAGCCAGGAAATTAAAGAACGTAACCTGAGGAGAAGGCAGCTCGATTTCGGTTGCCCAGCTCGCCAGCGCCCTGGCAGATCCGGTTTGAAGGGTATGAAGGACCAACGGTGGTAAGGCAAAATTATAAACAAGCTGAGCTTCGTCGGTTCCGTCTCCAAAATATGAGAGGTTTTCCCGGTGAGGCACGTTTGTCTCGGTGATAATGGAGACTTGAGGACAAATCGAATCCAGAATTGCCCGGAACAACCGGATCACCAGGTGGGTTTGAGGAAGATGGATGCAAGTTGTGCCAACTTCTTTCCACAAATAAGCGATGGCATCCAATCGCAGAAATTCTGCCCCCTGACCGGCGTAAAAAAGGATTACGTCGACGATCGCAAGCAGTACGTCCGGGTTGCGGTAATTCAGATCTACCTGGTCGGTGCTAAAGGTCGTCCAGACATTGCGAACACCACTGGCTGTCTCAAATTGGGTAAGCAAAGGCAATGCCCGCGGGCGGACAACCTTTGAAAGATCCGGATCGCCCTCAACCTCGATAAAATATTGGCTGTAAGCCGGGTCACCCCGCAAATATGCCCCAAACCATTGGCTGTGAGTGGAGATATGGTTCAGTACAACGTCAAACATTAAGCGGAAATCCTTGCCAAGATGGAGGATATCATCCCAAGAACCCAGGTCGGGGTTAACCGAACTATAATCGATCACAGAAAAACCATCGTCGGATGAATACGGGAAAAACGGCAGGATGTGGATCCCAGATATGAAACCTTTCAGGTACGCCTGGCAGAAGTCAACCAGGGTCTGGAGCGGTTTCCGGCCCGGTTCGTGCACTTGATCACCGTACGTGATCAGGATTGCGTCGCGCTGAGTCAATTTCGCGCGACCTGCTTGTGCTCCAGCAGCCAGTTTGTTCTCGTAACGGTCCATAAGAGCCTGTAGCCGAAGATATACCTCTCCCCCATCTTCCTCACCGTACAACTCTGTTAATAAACTGGCAATCTTATTACCGTTCTTTATCAACCTTTGAAATCCATCCTTTCCGTGTGGTATTAGGAAAAGAAACACCTCCAGGTGTATTAATAAAACAGGCGTGACACCCCTCAATCCACCAAAAATAATAACATATTTATGACCCAATCAGGGTAAGAAGATAAATTTACGTGAGGGCATATGAACCAAAAATGCTATAATCACGAATTCAATACCATCATTATTAGTTCCATCAAAGGTCGGTGCTCATGATAGACGCAATCATCCCGATCAACGGGCAAAATTATGAAAAGATTGTCCCTGATACCCTGGACCTGGCAGAGCGTGCCCGGTTGGCATTGAAAGGATTGGCAGGTACGATCGATGTTGAGATGGGAACCAACTACTTCTTCATCGTCTACGCCAACCAAAAACCCTATATGTGCCACCACTTATCAGATAACGAAATCGATCCGAAGCTAACCGGCTGTTTCCCGATGCTGAGGGTGATGTCGGGAGAAGACAAATTCGTAGAGGTTGAGACCCTCCATCGCCGGTCCATTTTAGACCGGATACAAGACGGTTTTTACTGGAATTTCTACGAACCCGAAAAGCCCTGGAAGCACCGCGACGCTTTTTACACCGACCAGATCTACACCGACGTTAGAAATGAAGACATTACCAGCGTTTTCTCTAATGGCAGGTTACTGCGCGCCCTGGTCGAATGGATGGACCTGGACGACCGCAAAGATTGGAGCCGGTTAGCCGCCGAACTGGCGGGTGGGCTGAGACAAATTGCCTTGCTCAAAGACGATTATGCTTATTACCCTGACGGTGGTTATGGTGGTGCATTCAATTACCCCAGGAAATCAGGCTGGCTGCGAACCCGGGAACCGGTCTCGGAGGTCGAAGGAGCAGAAGGAACGGTGGTTGGTTATTTCGGAAATGAGATCCAAGGGCTCTCTAAATGGTACGCCGCCAGTCGGGATCCCCGGGTTATCGACCTGGCTCGCCGCCTGGCAAAATTCACCATGCAGCCCCGTTTCTGGGGAGGGACAGCTCATCCTAAAAAGAAGGACCCCCTCCTGAACCGGATGCCGGAAAAGCTCCCGGACCCTGCCTGTATAGCCGGGCATGAGCTTGGCCATTGGTATACCCACTTTCATGCCCGGTCAATTGCTTTGAGGGGCCTGCTGGAGTATGGGATGGTCAGCGGAGATGACCTGGCATTAGATTTCGTGCATAAAGCATACGAATTCTCGACCACTATTGGCATTCCCAAGATCGGCTGGATAGACTGCTACCCGGCGGTGAATCAGGCCATGGAAGGGTGCGCCCTCGGAGATTTGATCGGTATGGCGATCCGATTGAGCGATAGCGGCCTTGGCGACTACTGGGACGATGTAGACGCCTGTGTCCGCAACCAATTGGCTGAAGCCCAAATGACCGACCGCAGCCAATTGGAAAAAATTGCGGCTGCATCGCCAGCATACGGAATAGAGCATTATGGCTGGCCGGCTTTCCCGGTCTACGACCACCAGGGAAATACTGACCACGTTATCGAAAAAACGACAGGATTGTTTGGGTCGTTCATCTGGCCCGACCATATCCAGGATACCTGGATTATGCAATGCTGCACCGGTAATGCTATTAACGGCTTGTACTATGCCTGGGAAGGCGCTCTGAGAGAAGATGGCCCTATTGCGACCGTAAACCTGCTTCTCAACCGGGCCGGTAGACTGGTTGACGTAGATAGCTACCTGCCGTATGAAGGTAAAATCGAGATCACCAATAAAAACGCCAGGCGTATCCAGGTCAGGATCCCGGGGTGGATCAAAAAAAGCGATACGGCTTTTCTGGTGGACAACCACCTGCTGACGCCGGGATTTGCCGGTCGCTATGCTATTCTCGATAGCATCCAACCTGGGAGCGTCATCGATATCTTATTCCCTCTCAAGGAATTTAAGGCCACTTACACAGCCGGCTTTCGCACGCGTTTCGAGCGAACCTACCAGTTCAAATTCAAGGGAAGTACGGTTATCGAGGTTGCCACGAGGGATACCCAACCCGAAAATTACCAGCTATATCAAAGGGACCATTTCCAAGATATCGGTCCAGCTCCCAGGCACAAGGTAACTCGTTTTGTGGCCGACCGGTTGATACGCAACTGGTAACGAACGATCGAAAAGTAGATAGCTGTGGAAACGCTAAACTCAACTATAATCAAGCCGATTGGAAAGAACCTGGTATTTATGTCCAGGTTTTTTGCACATCGCTAAATCCAATACCTCTGAGGGAAAAATGGAAAAACATCTGGATGTCACCTGCCAGCGCCTACAGGTTTTTGCAAGGGATAGCAACCTGGGAAGATTGATTTACCGGGAGCGTAAACCTGTTGAGCTTTTGGTTTACAATGCGCCAGACCGTATCACCTATTCTGAAGCTATGCGCGGCGTTTATCGGCCAGCAACTGTGGGTGAAAAATTCGGTCCATTGTGGTCGACTCACTGGTTCAAGGTAGGGATCCACATTCCTGATGAATGGTGCGGCCAGGAGGTACACCTGTTGTGGGATTCATCGTCGGAAGCCTGCATCTACCAGGATGGGACTGCCACTCAGGGCCTTACCGGTAGAAGTAATTCGTGGCAATCAGATGCCATCCGCAGGGAATATTTGTTGACTAAATCAGCCAAAGGAAGCGAACGAATCGATTTACAGGTCGAAATAGCCTGCAATAATCTCTTTGGTGTGGAAGGTGAACCGGCAGCCATCGAACAGGTTGGTATTTTGCGTCAGGCTGAGATAGCCGTTTTCGATCGCGATGCCTGGGATTTGTACTGGGATTTCAAAGTGATTGCCGATATGGCCGAATACCTGCCGTTGAATACCCCGCGTGGCGGGCAGGCGCTCTACACAGCTAATGCCATGGTTAATGCGATCAATCTTGACGACTGCACCACCTGGCCGTCAGCCAGGGCGATTGCGGCCGATTTCTTTGCCAGCCATAATGGCGATAGCCAGCATAATATTTCTGCCATCGGCCACGCTCACATTGATACTGCCTGGCTTTGGCCCATAGCCGAGACCAAGCGCAAGTGCATCCGTACGTTCTCATCAGCGGTGCGCTACATGGAGGATTACCCGGACTATAAATTCGCCTGCTCCCAGGCCCAACAATACGATTGGATCAAACAGCTCCAGCCAGAGCTTTATGCCAAGATAAAAAAGATGGCCGCAGATGGCCGCTTCATCCCTGCCGGGGGAACCTGGGTAGAAATGGATTGTAATATTCCCTCAGGAGAATCACTTGTACGCCAGTTTCTCTTCGGGCAGCGTTTCTTCCAACAAGAATTCGGGGTCAGGTGCGACGAGTTCTGGGAACCGGACGTGTTTGGCTATTCGGCTGCTCTACCCCAAATTATGAAAGAGGTCGGGATTAAATATTTCTTGACCCAGAAGCTGTCGTGGAACCAGTTCAATAAGTTACCCGATCATACCTTCTATTGGGAAGGCCTGGACGGCAGCCGGGTTCTGGCCCATTTCCCACCAACCGACACCTATAACTCGGTCGCCTCGGTCAAAGAAGTACTCTTTCACGTCAACAATTTTAAAGACCACGAGCGGTCCAATGAAAGCTACCTGCTCTTCGGCTATGGCGATGGGGGCGGTGGTCCAACCACTGGAATGCTCGAGCAAATCAAACGCATGGGCGATTTCGACGGCTTACCCAGAGTGCAAATCCGATCACCAAAAGAATTCTTCACCCGCTGTTCGACCAACTCGAAAGAATTGACAACCTGGGTTGGAGAGCTATATTTTGAGCTTCACCGGGGCACCTACACCACCGAGGCGCGCAATAAGCTAAACAACCGCCGGAGCGAAGCCTTGCTGCATAACATCGAATTTCTCTCAGCAGTGGCCTTTGTCTTGAAGGATGCGGCATATCCTGGCTCAGAGCTGGATCAGATGTGGAAGACAACCTTAACCAACCAGTTCCACGACATCATCCCTGGCTCTTCGATCACCCAGGTCTACCAGGATTCAACCGCCCAATACCAGGCTGTATTGGCTCAGGCGGCCATCTTGCAGGATAAAGCTATTCACGACCTGCTGGGCTATCCTGCTGAACGAACGGATAATGCTTGCACAATCAACACCCTGGGATTTGCCCGTACCGAATTGGTTTCATTACCCCCCGGAATGCCGGCGAGCCAGACTGCCCCTGACGGATCGCCTTTAGGGGTGGTGAGCGCGCCTGCGATGGGATATGCGGTCAGCAAAATAACTCCGTGGACCGGGTCTCAGGCCAGCCTGACCGAAACTGCCGAAACGATCACTCTGGCGAACGACTACATCGAAGCTGTATTCAAGAGAGATGGCAGCCTGATCAGCCTCTACGACAAGGGCGCCAGACGCCAATGCCTGGCAGCCGGCAGCAGTGCCAATCACTTTGTCATATTCGACGACCTTCCCAACAGCAGCGATGCCTGGGACGTTGATATCTTCCATCTTGAAAAACGTTATGAGGTCAACGGCGCTTATTCTACCCATGTCAGCGAGCAAGGCCCGCTTCGGGTTTCGATCGAGTTCGAATACAACTTGAGCTCGGAGAGTACACTGAGACAAACGGTTTCTCTGACAGCCATTTCACCCCGTCTGGATTTCTCCACCCAGGTCGATTGGCACGAGAGCCACAAATTCCTAAAAGTCGAATTCCCCTTCAACCTGCACGCTCAAAATGCCACCTACGAAGTCCAATACGGGCATCTGCAAAGACCGACTCACTACAATACCAGCTGGGACCTGGCTCGTTTTGAAGTCTGCGCCCATCATTGGGCCGATCTGGCCGAACCGGATTTCGGGGTTGCACTCCTGAATGATTCAAAATATGGATATTCAACCCACGGGAACATCATGCGGTTATCGCTGCTGCGCTCCCCGAAAGCGCCCGACCCCATCGCTGATATGGGCCTGCACGCGTTTCGTTACGCTCTATTGCCGCACCAAGGCTCTTTTCAGGAGGCTGGTGTCATCGAAGCGGGCCACGCTTTCAACCAACCATTAAATGTATTTGCCTCTGACGCAGCACCGGCTGAAGTATCTTTCTTCAACACCAACCACGCACATGTATTGATCGATACAGTGAAAAAAGCTGAGGATTCCAATGCACTCGTCGTTCGACTATACGAGGCCTTTGGCAGCCGAGGGCCGGTCAGGCTAAGCAGTTCTCTGCCGGTTAAAGCGGTTACGCGCTGCAACCTGTTGGAAGAGGAAGATATCCCCATGCAGTGGGTCGATGGCGGCGTAAACTTCGAGGTCACCCCATTCAAAATCGTGACCTTAAAAATCTTTGTTGGATAAACCGTTTTTTTGCAGGATAAACATCAAGTTGTCCAAAGTAAACATTACCGGCATACTGCACTTTTTGTAGGACAAACTTCAGTATGTACAGGATGGACAAAATAAACTTCGACGCTTTTTGTAGGAAAAACTTCATTTTGTCCTGAATAGACAAGAATAATCTTGTCCTACAAATAAAGGATTTGAGAAATGCTTACATCCCGTGAAAGGTTCATCAACGCCCTTATATTACAACCTCCAACCCCAGGGAGAGTGCCTACTTTCGAGCTGGTTTTCTACCTGACAATGGAAGCTTTTAGTAAGGTCCATCCAACCCACCGCCACTACGAACAATGGTCGCAAATGGAGGAAAAAGAACGCCAGCTCCACCGCAGTGATATGGCTGACATCTACATCTCTACAGCTGAACGGTTCGGACATAACGCCATCTTCATCCACGTCAACCCCGACAGCGTCGAAGAGACCATCCGCCTGGTGGACCTGATCCGAGAAAAATCAGGAGACCGCTTCTTCATTATGCGTCATGGTGACGCAACCTTCAGCATTCCTGACGGAACCCACATGGGAGATTTTGCTTACCGGGTGGCAGATGAACGCGGAAAGCTGAAAGACGAAGCGGACAGTATGGTGGATAAAGCCATTCGCGAAGCCGAGTCCTATCAAAAACACGGCGGACTGGATGGTTTTGCCCTATGCTCAGACTATTGTTTCAATACTGGGCCGTTTTTGAGCCCACGTATGTTTGGAGAGTTGATCACGCCTTACCTGGCGCGGTTGACCGCAGCCTACCGGGATATGGGCTTCTACGTCATTAAACACACCGATGGAAATATCATGCCCATCATCGACCAGCTTGTGCAAACCCATCCCCACGCCCTGCATTCACTCGATCCCCAGGGCGGCGTCGATATTGCCACCGTGAAACGGCGTTACGGCAAACAGGTCTGCCTGATCGGCAACGTGAACTGCGGTATGCTCGACACTGGTACTGACGAAGAGGTGATGGAATCCGCTCGTTATGCACTCCAGAATGGCATGCCGGAAGGGGGTTATATTTTTTCAACCAGCAACTGTGTCTATACCGGCATGCGTCTTTCAAGGTATGAATTAATGCTCAATATCTGGCGCAGCGAGGGAAATTACATATAATGATGGTAATCTCAGGAGAATAAAATATGTTACCTTCACGTATTTCGCACCTGATCGATATTATTAAGAACACCGGGCTAGACGCAATAGCCTTCAACCCAGGCCCTAGTCTCACCTACCTGACCGGCATGCATCTCGGCATCATGGAACGGCCAATGTTACTGGTTTTTACAGTCGATGGGAAAGCAGCCCTGGTTATCCCCGAACTCGAATTGTTGAAAGCCAAGGAACTTTCATTTGAGGTTGAGGTTTTCCCCTACGGTGATAATCCCGCAACCTGGTCAAAAGCATTTCGCCAGGCCAGCCAATACCTGGGGCTGAGCGGGAAAAAGATCGGGGTCGAACCCAATCACATGCGCGTCCTGGAACTGCGTTATCTTGAAGCATCCGCTCCACAGGCCCAAACCATTGCGGCCAGTGAAAGCCTGGCAGCACTGAGGATGCAGAAAGAGCCGGCCGAAGTTGAAGCCATGCGAAAGGCCGTCGTGGTTGCTCAACGCGCCTTACAGGCAACCTTGCCTGCCATCCATGTTAACGTCACCGAGCGAGAAATTGCCGCTGAGCTAACCTTGCAGCTCCTGAGGAATGGTTTGAGCAGTGAATTTGTGTTCACCCCGATCGTGTCAGGTGGGCCAAACAGCGCAAACCCGCATGCGGTCCCCACCAATCGAAAACTAGCGGTCGGGGATTTATTGGTGATCGACTGGGGCGCTGTCGTCGATGGTTACGTATCTGACCTCACCCGTACATTCGCTATTGGGCGGGTCGATGCCGAAATGGCCCGAGTTGCCGAGATTGTCAAACACGCCAATGAAGCTGGTCGCTCGACCGGACGGCCAGGGATTACAGCCGGCAAAATCGATCAGGCTGCCCGAGCAGTGATCGAAAGCGCAGGTTATGGTGTGTATTTCACTCACCGCACCGGCCATGGCATCGGCATCGAAGGACACGAAGAGCCCTATATCTTTGGTGAAAACACCCTGCTGCTGGCGCCTGGTATGGCCTACACCGTAGAACCCGGAATTTACCTGCCTGGTCGGGGTGGGGTGCGGATTGAAGACGATGTCGTTATTACCGCTGACGGGTGCGAAACACTCAGTGATTTTCCGCGCGAGCTTCAGATAATCGAATAAAACGGCCATGAACCGCAACTTATCGCTGATGGCGATCTCCCTTTTCACCTGGGGATTGGGTGAAGGACTGTTTATCTATTTCCAGCCGCTTTACCTCCAGCAACTGGGGGCGGATCCCATCGCAATCGGTGCTATTTTAGGCGGAATGGGTGTGGCAATGACCATTGTGCACGTCCCCGCCGGGTTCTTATCAGACCGGTGGGGACGACGCCCAATCATGTGGCTTTCGTGGATCATCGGCGTTGCAGCCATCTGGATCATGGCGTTAGCCAATTCCCTCTTAGTTTTCACTGTCGGAATCTTGACCTACGGACTGACATCTTTTGTTTCAGCGCCGATGAATTCTTACATTGCAGGAGCGCGGGGTCGTTTGAGCGTCAGCCGGGCTTTAACGATCGTCCAAGGAGTGTATTTTCTAGGCGCTGTAGCCGGACCACTCCTCGGCGGCCTTATCGGTGAATCGCTGGGCATTAAATCGATTTACCTTTTCTCTGGTTGTATCGTCCTGGTGTCGACGATGATCATTTTCTTCATCGAACCGCAAGAAGTTCAGCCCCGGTCTATGAACCAGGCTCACAGAAACCTCATCAATAACAAGCAGTTCATTGGCCTTTTGGCAATCGTTTTCGCCATCATGTTTGCCTTGAACCTGCCCCAGCCCCTGACCCCAAATTTCCTCCAGAACGAACGTCACCTTTCATTGGCGGCAATCGGCCAGCTTGGATCGCTTGGAAACCTCGGAAATGCGTTTTTAATGCTGGCTCTAGGGAATTTACCAGGTTCTCTTGGCCTGGTCCTTGGCCAGGTCTCAATGGGTCTGTTCTCATTGTTTCTCTGGCAGGGGACTGGTATGATCTGGTACGGGTTGGGTTACTTCTTTATCGGTGGCTATCGCCTGTGCCGAATGATGGTCCTGGCATTGGTGAGGCCGCTCGTCCATCCAGCCGAAGTCGGACTGGCCTTTGGTGCAGTCGAAACAGCCAATGGTCTGACCATCATCCTGGCCCCAATACTGGCGGGGTATCTCTACCAATATCATTCTGGATGGTTATACCCCATCAGCCTGATATTAATCTTGATAACACTCCTCTTGAGCAGAATATTTCTGATCGCTCGCCAGCCTGTAACGGCTGCTTCTACGTGAACAACATAGCAGCAGCCCTGATTGGAGAATCATTATGTCCTTAGAAATTCTACCGTTTGTGATCGGTCCTTACCAAAATAACACCTACTTGATTGCCGATAATAAAAGCAACTCAGCAGTTGTCATCGATCCCTCATTTGGAAGTGAAGTGGTACTCGATCGGGCTCATGAAAACAATTGGAAGATTCAGGAAATCTGGCTGACCCACGCCCATTTTGACCATCTTGCTGGAACAAGCGAGATTGTATCAGCCTACCAACCACCTCTGCCGGTCCGGCTGCATCCAGATGATATGAGTTTGTGGCGTCAGGGTGGAAATGCCAAGACTTTTGGGCACGAGTTTGACCCGGGACCAGAACCCAGCCTCGAATTCTCTGATGGGCAAAAGCTCACCCTGGGTGAAATCGAATTCGAAGTACGTTTCACTCCCGGACACACCCAGGGGCACGTTGTGCTTTACTGCAAAGAGGCTCATGCCTTGTTTTGCGGTGACGTTATTTTCCAGAGGAGCATCGGCCGGACAGACCTGCCGGGAGCGGATTATACGACATTAATTAACAGCATACGCATTAAAGTGCTGACACTCCCGGATGAAACCCGGCTTTTACCGGGTCATGGTCCTGAAAGTACTGTTGGGGCCGAAAAGAAGGATAACCCGTTCCTGATCTAAATTCAGAAGGGCAAACCCGCAAAGGTTTGCCCTTCTGACCACAAGATAATGGTAATGATTGGCGTGCTGCGTCGTTATTTTGCGTAATCGACTCGCGCGCGTCTCGCGGATGACCGTAACCTTGATCTGTCCGGGATACTGCATGGTCTCCTCGATGTTTTTTGCAATATCTCGCGCCAGGCGCGTTGCTTCGAGATCGTCGATATCTTCAGGGCGGACGATGATCCTTACTTCACGTCCGGCCTGGATAGCAAAGCTCTGGCTGACGCCTTTATATGAGTTGGCAATCTCTTCGAGGGCTCGTAAGCGTTTGATGTATTGCTCCAGGTCCTCACGGCGAGCGCCAGGTCGAGCGCCAGAAATGGCATCGGCCGCTTCGGCAATGACCGCTTCGACGCTCTCTTGTTCTACTTCATGGTGGTGAGAAGCGATGATATTGACCACTCGCTGATTGACGCCGTAGCGCCGGGCAAATTCAGCACCAATGGTGGCGTGCGTACCTTCGGTATTATGGTCCATCGCCTTGCCCAGGTCGTGCAACAATGCCCCTGCTTTCGATACCTCGACGTCTGCCCCTAACTCGGCAGCGATAACGGCTGCCAACCTGGCCACCTCGACCGCGTGAGACAACTGGTTCTGTCCATAAGACGTCCGGTACTTCAAGCGGCCAAACACTTTCAAGATCTCGGGGTGTATACCGGTCACACCGGCTTCAAAAGCAGCCTGGTCACCTGCTTCGACGATATCATGTTCGACGTTTTTCTGCTCGTCTGCCAGGACTTTTTCGATGTGAGCCGGGTGGATGCGACCGTCCAGAATCAGGTGGGCCAGGGCGCGCCGGGCAATCTCTCTTCTAACCGAATCAAAACAAGAAATCGTAACTGCTTCTGGGGTATCGTCGACGATTACGTCCACTCCGGCGGCTTGTTCAAATGCACGAATATTACGCCCATTGCGACCGACAATACGACCCTTCATCTCTTCATTCGGCAAGGGCACAATCGAGGTAGTTACCTCGGCGACATGGTCTGAAGCTACCCGTTGGATCGCATCCGCAATCAGTACACGCGCTCGAGATTCGCCTTCTTCACGGGCCTCCGCTTCAATCTGGCGAATAATCCGGGCCATATCGGAACGGGCGTCCTTCTCAGCTTCTGCCAGCAACACCGTCCTAGCTTCATCCATCGTCATCTGGCTGATGCGCTGAATTTCGGTCATTTCTTGAAGGCGCAGCTTGTCAACCTCATTAGCGCGTTTATCAAGAATGCTTTGGCGCTTATTTATGGTCAATTCACGCAGCTCGAGGCGTTCAAGGCGATGGTCAAGCTCAGTCCTGCGCTTCGAAAGACGGTCATCTTCCCGGTTCAACTCCGCCCGGCGGTGGTTAATTTCAGCATCACCGGCTTGTTGCAATTTTAAAGCGTCATCTTTGGCCTGCAGCTCGATCATCCGAGCTTTTTCCTGGGCTGCCACGATGATCGTTTCGGACTTTAATTGCTGTTCTTGATGTGAGACCCGAAACAGGTACTGCTTTAAATAATAGCCGCCCCCGAATCCCACTCCTAGAGCTGCAACCACAGCTATGATCCATCCAATAGTATCCATAAAATATCCTCGAATTCATCAATTTTTCAAACCTCATCAAACACTATCCGCTTCACTCCTTGCGCGATGATTCTCTGCCCACAAACGTTCAATAACCGGTAAGATCGTTTCATAGTTGAACCCACGCCGTCCAAGATAAGCCGCGATTTTCACCCGAAAGGCTTGTTTTTCCAGGTCGGCAAGATGCTGCGCTTTGCGTTCTGCAGCTTGATAAGCCAGCGATTCCTCATCAGAAGTCGCGGCAATTGCCTGCTCGATGAGATCCTCCTGGATGCCTTTCTGGCGCAGCTCAAAGGCCAGGGCACGACGGCTGCGGGGACGAAAAGCTGACCTGTTTTCAACCCAGGATTGGGCAAATTGAAGATCGTTCAGGAGCTGATTTCTTTGTAATCGTTCGACAACCTGGACAATCACAGGTTCGGAAAAGCCTTTATCAGCCAGCTTCTTCTGGATTTCACTCACCGTTCTGGGACGATAGCTGATGAAATGCAGCGCACCCTGGTAAGCAACTTCCTGCGTATCCTGTTCTTTATACTTAGCAATCTCATCGTCATTTAGAACTCGGCCGACAGTTAACCAAGCAGCCAAGATGCGCGCCAATCCGAAAGCAAATTCGCCATCGAGGTAAATCGCTACTCGTTGGGTATTTCGCTTTTGAACTTTGATTGCCGTTATCGTATGATCCATTTAAAAAATATACAGCCGTCTGTCTGCCACTTCGGGCAACGGCTGTAGGATCGAAAATTTACTTCAAGAGAAACCACTTACCATTCCCAGGGGAATGGAATGATACACGGCTTCTAAAGCATACCGGCGGTTTTCACCGTGTAATCATGCTGTAGATGACGAAGCTAGTTTACCGAAAATAATATATGACACCTCTCCAACAATAGAGCTCTGAACCATGGCAAGAATGAAGGCGGTGAAGGATTGAAGCACTCATAAATGCTTCTTCAGGCTCATTTACGAAATGGAGCAGATAAACTGCTTCTTATGGTCAGCGAACTTCCCAACATCCAACAAGCACCGGTCAGAGACCAATGCACCAAGCGATTTAATTTCCGAATCAATTTTCTTATATTATTCTACATCGTTGCAACCGACTTTAATTTATTGGCCGTCTCTCACTCGATTTATCCAATAAATTAAGGCTTCATTGAAAAGAATTACGCAGTCAAGATTAACGGATTATGTATTCCTTTATCTATTAAACTTACGTATCATTATACATGAAATTTAACTAAATGGTTCATATTTGTAAATAAATTCACGGAAGTAATTGCACCCAATCCGATCAACTCATGTTAAAATAAAGGGTATGAGCATACCCAAAGTAACTGCAGCGAGCCCAACCAGCCCAATGCCACCTTCCAGATCGTTAAATTTGCACAAAAAACAAGCTTTTTGGCAGATCTGGACCCCCCTGGTGTTTGGCATTATCATCGTGCTGGCTTTTCTGGCACTTGCAATCATTTCTGCCAGCCAGGGAAGCACTCAAGTGGGTCGCTGGTCAGACATATCAATCATGTTCTTAATACTGCCGGCAGTATTAGCCGGCTTTGCATTCCTGGTCCTGTTTTCTGGATTCATTTTCTTATTTTCACGCCTCCTGCGCCTGCTGCCCAAATATACCCAATTAGGGCAAGCTTACATCTTCCAATTTTCAGTCTTGGTGAAGTCTTTAGCTGACAAAGCTGCTAATCCAATCATGGTAATATCCAGCTGGTGGGCACAAGTACAAACACTGGTGCGAAGAGTATTTTGAGCTAGGGCCAGTGGGGTTTTGGAAAGAGGGGTATCACCAGGGTTAATGTCAGGTTTTTAATTTCCGAGGATAATATGGACACAATAGAAAGTTCTAAAACAAAGACTCTCATTATCGGCGCAATTATCGGATCACTCACCGGATTGGGTGCAGCTTATCTTTTCTTGCAACGTGCGCAGCAAGATAATAATCTGCCCAGCGTAACCGCAGGAGACGGCCTTAAAATTGGATTAGGGGTGTTAACGCTTCTACGCTTGATTTCTGATATCGGTGGAAGTAAATAAATCTCATACTTCCACTTCAATTCCATCATAGATAAAAGGTTAATCTTTGTTCGAAATCGTCTTCCTAGGCACTTCCGCTTCGGCTCCTTCTGCCCGACGCGGACTATCAGCCCAGGTGGTCAAACATGACGAATATCGCTTCCTGATCGATTGCGGTGAGGGCACCCAACGCCAGATCCTGCAATCCGGGATTGGTTTTAAAAAGCTAAACCAGATCCTCATCACCCACAGTCATCTCGATCACATCCTGGGTTTAGCCGGCTTGCTTTCAACTTATTTGCGTTGGGAAGCAATGGATGAGCTGGCCATCTATGGCGCGCGGGGTGCATTAGACCGTATCCGCGACCTGATCTACGGGGTAGTCTTGCGCGGAACCCAATCGCCGATCCCCATTCATCTTCTGGAAATTGGCAGTGGGATCTTCTTCGAAGGCGAGGATTTCACCATTTCTGCCTTCCCCGTCCAGCATCGAGGCGCAGACTGCCTGGGTTACTCCTTCGTTGAAAAAGCACGCCGCCCATTTTTACCGGAAAAAGCTGAAAAACTGGGAATTCCACCCGGGCCGTGGCGGCGAGACCTGGTAGCGGGAGAAACGGTCACCTTGCCAGGCGGTGAAGTCATCTCACCCGAACAAGTTCTTGGCTCTTTAAAGCCCGGTACCCACCTCGTGCATGTGGGCGATGTCGGCAGCACTGCAAACCTGGTCGAATACGTTCAAAACGCGGATACATTGGTGATCGAAGCCACATACCTCGACCAGGAAGCCGATATGGCCGCACAATTCGCCCACCTTACTGCCAGGCAAGCCGCACAACTGGCTGTCCAGGCTGGCGTCAAAAAGTTGATCCTCACCCATATCTCGCGGCGCTATCGCGAGAAAGAGGTTCTGGCAGAAGCATTAGAAGTTTTCCCAAATGTAACGGTCGCTCGAGATTTCGATACCTTCATGGTCAAAGGAAGCGACGTTTAAATAGGTATCTATGACCTTAACCCAAAAAAGAATAGCAATTGTCGTTGCTTTGATCGGGCTGGCATATTTTGCTATTTTTATCCTTCCCAATAGCCTGGGTGCAAAAGATTGGAGCATGCTTCAAGCGACGTCCACGGACGAGCCGGTGACGTATCCATACGTTTTGAGAATGCTTCAGGATCCTTCCAGCCTGAAGGATCTATTCGTCCGCTGGGTTATTTATGGGGATTACCATTACGGATGGCTGTTCTACCTCTGGTCTGCTCTGGTCCTGCTTCCCCTCAAGTTATTCTATGGGATGAGTTTTGTCAATCATCTCCAGCTCAACCTTTTGCTGCTGAGGCAGTTCGTCAGCGTTTTACCGATGGTGGCGGCAATCGCTGGATTGGTGTATCTGCAAACTCGCTTTAAATCCTGGTTCAAGACGCTGTTTCTTCTGGTGGTCATGCTCTCAATCCGCTCAGTCGTGCGGATGAACATCCAATTCTGGCACCCTGATGCGCTTTCGGTACTGGCAGTCGTCGTTACGCTATTCTTTCTGGAACGTGACCGTCTGAAGTTTGGCAAAAACTTCTATTTTGCGGCTGCAGCATGCGGCATCTCGATCGGAATCAAACTGGCTGGCGTTTTCTTCGCCGGTACCGTTGCAGCTTATATTATCGCTGGGATGATCAAGAAGTCGCTTGATTTGAAAAGAGCAGTTGGTGTTTCCGCTTTGTTCCTCCTGGTGATGGCAGCAGCCCTGGTTATCACCAATCCATTTATTTACAACCAGGGCGCCAGGGAGGAACTCGTCAAGGTCCAATCGTATAAACAACTGGAACTATCGCAAGCTATTGGTTACGCCGAAGACAACGCAATCAACTATACAAAATCGCCGGTCTATTGGACCTGGACCTTTCAAACCTATTTTGCTTCCTGGCCTACTCTAGCCTTTTTCTTCATTTCATTGATCATAGGCTGTTTTTGGGGTCCGAATAAACTCCTCAACCGTTTAATCCTCTCCTATATCATTCCCCAATCGATCTACCTGTTTTATTTTGTCGCTCCCAAACCCGACCAATATTGGATCCCGGTCATGCTGCCTTTATTTTCTGCCATGCTCGCGCTCCCGCCTGCCCTCAAAGAGCTGTTGGCCAAAAAGCCGAATTTGGATCCAGCGAAATTAAAGATGGCAACCACCATTGTAACGTTGATCCTTTACCTGGGATTGACCGGGTTCTTGATCACTAATTCAACCCGCTTCTTTTCCGGTTTTTATGACCGGTTTACGACCGGCATGGCTGTCGAACAAAACCTGCCTCACGTGATGCCTCAGATTAAAAAGTAACTTTAGGGGTAACGTTGCCTCAAATAGAAATGTTACCGAATGATTTTCCACAATTGGCCGACTTTCGCGTCGATGCTGGCCCGCAGGGTAACCGGGTTTAGTTGCACATATTGAGCCGTGAGTCTGGCTTTGACATCCAAAGCCAGAGAGTTGAGGGCCAGGACGCGGCGATAAGGTGTGGTAGCCCGATCATACGTCCGGACGGTTTTGCCGTCAATCCGCTCTTTACCAACCAGTTTGAGCACGGGCTGAAAGAAATTGATATACAGCCGTAGGTCGGTGTAAATGGAGCTCAACAAGGCCAATTCTTCAGGGGTCTCCAGACGATCATAACCAATGGTGTGGCGAACCACCGACCAGTTTTTTTGTTCGACGTGGGCCTGATCATTTTTCTGGTAGGGTCTCGAGCGGGTAAAGGTGATCTGCTCTGCCTGGCAATAGCGTAAGAGAGTGTCGTTGATAAACTCACTGCCATTGTCTGAATTGAGCCCCAACAGAGTGAAAGGCAGGAGTTGGCGCATGTTTTGGATGGCTTGTGAAACGGCCAACTGGGTCTTGTTGGCTACTGCCTGGCATTCAGTCCAGCCAGTGGCCAAATCAGTGGCGGTGAGGGTATTGAGATAGCTGCCTTCGGTGGTATTGCCACAATGCGCCACCAAGTCGATTTCCAGAAAACCTGGATGCTCGTCTTCCCATGGGGTGAATGTGCGGATCGGGATGGCCTGCTTGAGCAAAGTCCCTGGTTTGGTGGTAGAGAGCCCATGCTGGGGATGGGTAAAACGGGCTTTCTTCAGGCAGCGGTCGATGGTCGCCCGGCTCATCCCCAATAACAGCCCCTTGGTTTCCTCAGATAGGCTCAGTTCATGGCAGCGCTCTAAGACCGCAACCATCTCGGGTAGAAAAGGTTGAAGGCGTTTGGAGCAAATCCGCCCACAGATTTCCCAGATCTGCTCCAAGACCTGTACCACTTCACCCTGATAGATTTTCTGCCGCCCAGGCTTCTTCAGCCCTTTGGGTTTTGGACGGTGCTTCAACACTCGAATGGCATACTTGCGATGGTAGCCAGTGGTTGCAATCAGTTCGTCCAGGATTTGCTGTTTGCCGGTTTTGTTGGTTTTCAAATAACGTGGGCGGATGGCTTCGATCATCTCGCGTTTACTGCGTTGACTTATCATTGTCTCCCTCGGCGGATCCAAATTCCGCACTAGGGTAACATTTTTTGTGAGCCATCGTTAGCTCTGATAGTTACATTTTATTTGAGGCAATTCGCTCAATAAGATTGAGCCGGTATTTGTGATATAATCGCTTTACAAATTTTATAGCCCCCAAAGGCACTCTTATCCAGAGAGGTGGAGGGACCGGCCCGATGAAACCTCGGCAACCAGGATAGACTCAAGAAATTTCCTAGGAGTAATCCAGGTGCCAATTCCGTCAGACGGACGTTCTGGGAGATGAGAGGCGGCTTGATGCGTAATGCCCCTCTTTGTTTACCGGATGGGGCATTATCACTTAAATCTCTTAGGAGGCTAATACATGAACACGACCTTCATGCAGTCACCAAAATACCTGTTCACATCAGAATCAGTTACAGAAGGTCATCCTGATAAATTATGTGATCAGGTCAGCGATGCCGTTTTGGATGCCGCTCTGGTACAAGATCCTTATTCGCGGGTCGCTTGCGAAGCAGCAACCAAAACCGGTTTCGTCATGGTGCTGGGTGAAATTACGACCCACGGTTTCATCAATTTTGATGACCTCATTCGCAGCGTTGTAAAAGACATCGGATATGACGACAGTTCCAAGGGATTTGACGGCAACACTTGCGCCGTCCAGGTGGCGATCTGCCAGCAGTCCGGCGACATCGCCATGGGCGTCGACCGGGCTCTCGAAGCAAAAGCTGGTGAGATGAGCAATGGCCAGATCGAAACGATCGGCGCCGGCGACCAGGGTATGATGTTCGGCTACGCCTGCAACGAAACACCCACGTTGATGCCCATGCCTATCTACCTGGCGCATAAGCTGGCCCGCCAATTGAGCGTGGTCCGTAAGAGCAACGGTCTTTCCTGGCTGCGCCCGGATGGCAAAACCCAGGTGACAGTTGAATACAGTTACGGCAAACCAGCACGGATCGATACCGTTTTGGTCAGCACCCAGCATTCACCCGACGTCAGCCATTCGGATATCACGGAAGGCGTTATCGAAAACGTTATCATGCCCACCCTGCCGGCCGATATGGTCGATAAAAACATGAAGATTTTCGTCAACCCAACCGGTCGTTTTGTCATCGGGGGGCCAATGGGTGATGCCGGAGTGACCGGGCGGAAAATCATCGTCGATTCGTATGGTGGTATGGGACGCCATGGAGGCGGCGCATTCAGCGGCAAAGACCCGACCAAGGTAGATCGCTCAGGCGCATATGCCGCCCGCTGGGTCGCGAAAAACGTCGTCGCGGCTGGGCTCGCAGACCGCTGCGAGATTCAAGTCGCTTATGCAATCGGGGTTGCACATCCCATCAGCATCAACGTGGAGACGTTCGGCACCGGCAAAATCTCTGATGAAGAGATAGCCAAGGTGGTTAAGGAACATTTCGACCTGCGGCCCGGTGCCATCATTCGCGACCTCGATCTGCGCAAACCGATCTTCCGCCAGACCGCAGCCTACGGCCACTTTGGCCGGGACGACATCGATCTGAGTTGGGAGCGAACTGATCGGGCTGAAGAGCTACGCAAAGCAGCCGGATTATAGAAAACGGATAAAAAATCTGTTCGTGGTGCGAACAGATTTTTTTATTTATCAAACCATTCGCTCACTCTGCATTTTAGGAATCATTTTTGAAGACACCAAAAGGATCGAGGGTTATTAATACTCAACTACCAGCCAATTTAATCCAAACGGTCCATTTTGAGTCGGTAACACTTGGCCTTAATGGTCAAATAATCGACCGGTTTGCCGGCCAAGCCCTTCAAATAAATGAAAAATTGGCCGAGGATGTCGTTCTGGAACTTATCCAGGTACCAAAAGGGTTTTCTCAAATGGGTTCGTTACAAAGCGAAGGTGGATACGAAGACGAGCAACCTCGACATCCGCTATTTCTCGATTCCTTTTGGCTGGGCAAATACCCGCTCAATCAGCGTCAGTGGCAAGCAGTTATGAGACGGACGCCGCCATGCCGTTTCCATGATCCTGACTTACCGGTTGAAAATGTGAATTGGAATGAAGCTGTAGAATTTTGCAAACAATTATCCAAGAATACAAACCGGCCATATGGCCTCCCCTCAGAAGCACAGTGGGAATACGCCTGCCGGGCAGGAACATCTACGCCTTTCAACCTGGGAGAAACGCTTACGACGGATTACGCGAATTACGTTGGCGAGCACACTTACCGGGAAGCTCCCCAGGGTATATATCGTCACAGCACCACACCTGGAGGGGCTTTCCCACCTAACCGCTGGGGCCTATATGACATGCACGGCAATGTCTGGGAATTCTGCCAGGATAACTGGAACCCGGATTATGTCGGCGCAGGCGTAAATGGCGATGCCCGCCGGGGTGAAACAAATTACCGGGTAGCACGCGGTGGCTCCTGGCACGAAACGCCTGGTCACTGCCGGTCGGCGATGCGACTGCGGATAAGTCAGGATGAGCGATTAGAATACTATGGGTTCAGAGTGATGTTAGAATATGCCTAGAAAAAGATTATTGGCTGTAGCCGGCAGAAATCAACTTATTTGTAATAACGGGAGGAAATGATGGAAGATTACCTGGTGAAACCTGGTCATGAGATCAAGCTAAAAGACTTCGACCCCGATGATTATGGCAACTGGAAAGGTAAGAAAGATCAGGGCAGAGAAGAACTCATTGCTTTACGCCAGCAGCTCGACAACCTTCAGAACGTGCTCTATGCTGAACATAAACACAAAATCCTGGTCATTTTCCAGGCAATGGATACGGCAGGAAAAGATAGCACCATTCGAAACGTGTTCGAGGGAATCAATCCTGAAGGTGTAAGAGTTGTTAGTTTCAAAGTCCCCAGCGCAATCGAAGCCGATCACGATTATTTGTGGCGTGTCCACTCGCAAATGCCGGGTAAAGGCGAACTGGTTATCTTCAACCGGAGCCACTATGAAGACGTGCTGGTCGTGCGGGTGCATAAGCTGGTACCTGAAAAGGTTTGGAAGCGACGTTATGCCCAGATCAATGCCTTCGAGCAAATGGCGGTAGATGAAGGCACGACCATTTTGAAGTTTTTCCTGAATATCAGCAAGGTCGAACAAAAAGAACGCTTATTGGAAAGGGTTGAGATCGCGGAAAAGAATTGGAAATTCAACCCTGGCGACCTGGACGAACGCAAGCTATGGCCGGATTACATGGATGCCTATGAGGATGCAATGAACCAGACCAGCACCGAGTGGGCTCAGTGGCACGTGATCCCGGCGAACCATAACTGGTACCGGAACCTGGTGGTGGCTGCGACCATTGTAAAAACGCTCAAAGATTTGAAAATGAATTATCCGGAGCCTGCAACCGATCTCGAAAAATATCGCAAGCGTCTCGAACAAGAATGATGTTCACTTAAGAAAGGGGCAGATCGGAATCGCCGGTGAGATGAAATCCGCGCTGCCCCTAATACTTTTGTAATGTTGTCTCCCCTATTTGTGCTATAATTTAGGTAAATATTATCTCATTTCGCTCTGCCGGGCGGGGTTACCCAAGGAAATCAGGGCGACCTAATTTTAAGTACAACCAGCCGCAGAGCGTAACCAAGGCAGATATCCTTATTCTGAGAAAAGGGTGACCGGGTGAACTGATTTGATCATTCAAATATCCGGACCCATACTGCAACAAAGAGGATGTAATAATGGCGATTGACCGTTTCGGTCGTAATATTCACTATTTGCGGATCAGCCTGACAGATCACTGTAACCTGCGCTGTGTCTACTGCATGCCCGAAGACATGACCTTCCGGCCAAATGCAGAGATGATGCAGGACGAGGAGATATTTCTCCTCGTCAAGTTATTTGCCAGCCTGGGTTTCGACAAGATACGCCTGACCGGTGGCGAGCCCACGGTCAGGCCTCATATTGTGGATATTGTACGGGTGATCGCTTCCACACCCGGGGTCCATTCGCTGTCGATGACCACCAACGGCATTTTGCTATCCAAGCTCGCGGAACCATTGGCCGAAGCAGGTTTACAGCGAGTTAATGTAAGCCTGGACTCTTTGGATCCAGCCCGCTTCAAGCGACTGACCCGTTGGGGAAAACTTGAGCAGGTTTGGGCCGGTATCGAAGCCGCCGAAAAAGCAGATCTCAACCCGATCAAGCTCAATGCCGTCGTCGTCCGTGGCTACAACGATAACGACGTGGTCGATATGGCCCGGCTGACCCTGGATCATCCCTGGCAAGTGCGTTTCATCGAAATGATGCCTTTTGGGGGTGCAACCGATTTACAACTCAACCAGGTGGTCAAAGCACAGGAAATCCGCGACTGCATCGAAGAAGCTTTGGGACCAATGGAATTGTTGGAAGGCGGCAAGCTCGATGGCGAAGCCGTGATTTACAGCCTGAAAGGGAGCCGTGGCCAACTAGGGTTTATTTCGTCGGTGACGGCGCCGTTCTGTGCAGCCTGCAGCCGGGCCCGTTTAACCTCGGATGGCCACCTGCGGTTGTGCCTGCTGAGAGAAAAAGAAATGGACCTCTTAACGCCGCTGCGTGAGGGAGCAACATTGAGCGACCTTCGCCGGATGATCCTGGACAGCATATGGGATAAACCATGGGGTCACGGCCTGGCCCAGCAAGAATTTGCCACCAACCGGGTGATGAGCGAAATTGGGGGATAGTCCAATTTAAAATAATTGTGATAGTGATACTTTGAAAGGGCTTTTTTTCAATGACAGAAAATAATGGTTTTCATTCACCGGAAGACTTAAAAGCGGGTTTGAACCGACAGTTCTATATAGCCAATGACGAAATTTCCACAATCTTATACCTTAGCCAACAACTCGGAAAACCCTTGTTGACCGAAGGTCCGGCCGGAGTAGGAAAAACCGAGTTAGCTAAAGCGCTTGCCGGGGCAACCGGTCGTGAATTGATCCGTTTACAATGTTACGAAGGCCTGGACGAGACTAAAGCGTTGTATGAATGGGAATATGCCAAACAACTGCTCTATACCCAACTTCTGAGGGACAAGCTCCAGGACACACTGTCCGATTCCGGAAGCCTGAGAGAAGCAGCAGATCGCCTTGAAATGGAAGAAGATGTGTTCTTCTCAATGCGTTTTCTTTTAAGAAGGCCGCTCTTGAAGGCAATCTTGAGTGAAAAACCAACCGTCCTCTTGATTGACGAAATCGATCGGGCCGACGCCGAGTTTGAGGCCTTTTTACTGGAAGTGTTGAGCGATTTTCAGGTCAGTGTGCCTGAATTGGGCACCCTGGTTGCTGTCCACCGTCCACTTGTTGTCTTGACCAGTAATAATACCCGTGAACTAAGCGAAGCGCTTAAAAGGCGCTGTCTTTATTTGTTCATCGATTACCCCACTATCGAACAAGAACTGGCTGTTGTACGCCTTAAGGTACCGGAGTTGACCCCGAAGCTGGCGCGCCAGGCAGTAGAGATGGTGCAGCGCTTGCGCAAGCTCGATTTACGTAAGGCGCCCAGCATCAGCGAAACCCTGGATTGGGCCAAGGCTTTAGTAACCTTGAATGCGCACAATATCGATGAAAAGACACTCGGGACAACCATGACCGTTCTGCTCAAGCACGAATCCGACATTGAGCGCGCCCGTCACCAGTTATTTGATACTCCGCAGAGAAGCCGCCGCTCGAGTGAGGATCCAGGCTTTAAGAGCTGGAAGAATTAGGGAGGAGCCTTATGGACCAGCGAATTATTCAATTCGTAGCTGCCCTACGTGCTTCTGGCGTACGCATCAGCCTGGCAGAAAGTGAAGATGCTTTTCACGCCATCGAAAACATGGGTATACAAGATCGTGAGAAATTTCGAATATCGCTGCGCTCAGCGATGATTAAAAGCGCCCGCGATAACCCTCGCTTCGACGAGCTTTTTCCGCTCTTCTTTCAATCGGGTGATCTCCCCCCCTTGATGCATCCCGATCAAGACCTGTCGCCTGAAGAAGCCCAGATGCTGGCCCAGGCAATGCGCCAGTATTCCGGACGGTTAAAAAAGATGTTGGAAAAATTAATGAAAGGTGATCCGCTCACGCCCCAGGAGATGCATCAGCTCGATCAACTTGTCAACATGGACGAAGTGACGGACATGCGGTACCAGAACTGGATTTCCAGGCAAATGGAACAGGCGCTGCGTTTCAAGAATGTCCGTGAAGCCATGCGCGAGTTGATGGAGCTTCTATCCCAGATGGGCATGAACCGCAAGCGTCTGGATAAAATGATGAATGCGATGCAAGCTAACCAGGACGGCATGCGCCAGCAAATTAAGCAGCATGTGGGCCAACGCATTGCCGAAAACTTGAGCCGCCAAAATCCACAGGAACAGATGGACGGGCTGTTTAACCGTCCATTCCGCACTCTGAGTGAAGAGGATATCCAACAGCTCCATCGCGAGGTGCAGCGCCTGGCTGCCATATTACGCACCCGCCTGGCCCTGCGCATGAAACACGCTCGCACCGGTCAATTGGACGCTAAGGCGACCATTCGCGCCAACATGAAGAACGGAAACGTACCGATCGAGCTCAAGCATCGCAATCACGCTCTCAAACCGAAGATCGTGGTGTTGTGCGATATCAGCACCTCGATGCGAGCCTGTTCCGAATTGATGCTGAGTATGCTCTATGCGATCCAGGACCAGATCAGCAAGACCTACGCTTTTGCTTTTATCGATGATCTGAAGTTCATCTCACCATATTTCGTAGGACGCCAGCCGTCTGAGGCGGTCGGCGCCGTTCTGCATGAGATGCCTTCCGGTTACTACAACACCGATTTCGGATACAGCTTAAATACTTTCACACACGATTTCCTGAATACAGTTGACCGTCACAGCACGCTGATTGTTGTCGGCGACGCTCGAAACAATTACAACGATCCGAATTTGAAGAATTTCCAAGACCTGGTCCGGCGCAGCCGCATGACCATCTGGCTCAACCCGGAAGCAACCCCTTTGTGGGGAACCGGAGACAGCGATATGTTGAAGTATGCACCTTTCTGTCAGCGAACCTTCCAGGTCACCAACCTTTCTCAGCTTGCCCAGGCCATTGATCGCTTGCTCGTGGCACTTTAGAGAAATGCTGCTGGCTCTTCTACGAAGTTGGATATTCAGATTTGGGCAAGAAAACCAATCATCAGGACGACCAGGGCACCACTGGCGGTACAGATAACGTTTACCCAATCATTATTGAGCCAACGCCAACCGCGTTTGAAAGAGGTCCGAGCGCCGCACGAGTGATATGGATGGCGCTCAGTCTCTTTCAGGCAACTTGGGCATGAATATATCACCTGTAAGGTCGCTCCTAACAGAGAGTCAACCCACGATCCAAAAAGCCCCCCGGCAGTGACCAGGACAAATGAAAAGCCAAAGGTCGTAAATCCCGTCCCAAGTAAACCAACGGACAGCCCGCTGTTGTAGCTCGACCAGAGCATTCCAGCAGCAAGCAGGGCGATGAGAGCCGATCCCCCTAGGCCTGCAAGAACGCCTAAATTCGAAATACCACCCGAAGTACCCCGCTCGACCGGCTGGCCAGTGGTGACCAATACTGGCAAGGACTTGCTCAATACACCGATCTCGGTGGACCAGGTGTCGGCATTGGCCGCTGCCAGGCTGGCGGCAAAGGCGACAAATACCAACGGATGGTCGATCGCGGTTAATTTAAAACCAACCAAAAGAGCTTGAGAAAATGAGGTCGACAATCCGCCCAGGATGAACCCAGACCTGGTTAGCGCCAATCCCAACAATATAAGGACGGCTACTCCCCCATTGGCCAGCACCTGCGAGGCATCTCGCCGTGACCCTTTCGCAATTTTTTCTTGAAGCTGGGTTTTAGAACGCCCGGCCAGATGGGAAAGCGCACTGGAAGAGATGAAGAAAGCCAGCAGCAAAATCGCCCAGGGTAATCCTCCCAGGCCAAATATTACTGTGCCAACCAGGATGGCAGCAGCCAACCCGCTGGCAGATAATACCCGAGTCAGGTAAGCCAAAAGGGCGATTAGGCTGGCAAGAATTAGGCCGATAAGCAACTGGTAAATCATCGGCGAAATATGTGAAAACGATCCGGAGAAAATCGGGTTGGATCAAGCATCAAGAATGTATGCCACAGCAATGAAAAAAAGCAATGACGTTGTGATCGAAGCACTCCACAGCACGTAAGCCAGAAGTTTCCAATCAGGCCGGCGATAAAGGAATATTCCTGCTACGGAATCAGCAAAAAGACTGATCCCATTCAATACCACCAGGAGCAGTAAACGTGCTCCTGGGCCGGTATCACCCGCAGCGCCATTTGCAGAAAAGCCAAGCGGCAGGCTCGGATGAGATGGGATGGCAATTGCCACCCACGCCAGTAATCCCAGGGCTAAGACCAGGCTGGCAAGTAATAAATAACGAGCTGCGCGGTCGTCCCAGAGCTGGCTGATGACGAAGGCCGGGTAGGTTGATTGTGCGGGCAATGGGATCAGGCTGCCCAATTCATTCAAGCGCCGGTACGTGCTTAAAAAATCCTTGGGGGCTGCCGGAGAAATGGCAAAGATTTGCTGAGGGGTCGCCACCAATAAAAGTGTGCCTAAATCCGATGCCATAAACTCGACCGGACCAAGTCCTTCAACTTGACGAACGCCCAGAATAGCCCCAGGCCAGCGCAGATAAGGCAATGGCAGATTGATTGCCAGCTCGCTGGCAGGGCGGATCCACTCTATTTCGGGGAGGGGAATATCTTCAGATCGCAAGCCCCACCTCAGGCGTAATCCATCGCGTTCCAGGCGGTAATATGCCTGGCTTAAGGCGTACGACCGATAGGCCAGGTAGGGCGCAGGCGCAAAATACATCAGAGAAATCAGCAGCCAGATCAGAAATTCTGGACTTGCCTCGGCCTGGTTAGCCCGAAAAAAACAAAAAAACGCTCCGCCAAGCAATGCGACGGTGACCGAAACCTGTAAGGCCAGGCCTCTACGACGCTGGGGAGGAAAGAGAGCCTGGCTCATGTCTCACCGGCTTACCCGCGCTTTAGCCAGGCGCTGGCAGACAACCTCGACCTGCTCCTCGCTCATTTTCCCGGAAAAAGGCAAGGCCAGCCCATGTTCGCCCAGGGCCTCGGTTGCCGGGAAATCACCCGGCCGGTAACCAAAGCGCTCCACCATATAAGGTTGGAGATGGATTGGCAAGAAATACGGCCGCACCGGAATTCCCATTTCACTCAGGGCACGGGCGGTTGCATCTCTATCAAGGTCGGGTGAGAACTGGACGACATAAACGAACCAGCTTACCCGGCTGGTCGTAGCTGCAATGCCGGGCGGTTGGATGCCAGTAATATCTGCGAGATGCTCGTTATACCAGGCGGCAACCCGGTCGCGGTGGTCCAACAGCTCAGCCAACCTGCTCATTTGCACCACACCCAGAGCAGCGCTCATCTCATCCAGCCGGTAGTTATAACCAAGATAGGTGTGCTGCAGCCAGGTGTCGCCAGCAGCCCGGCCCTGGTTGCGCAAAGCGACCATCAGATCCGCAGACCGATCGTCAGAAGTAACGATCAGGCCCCCTTCGGCAGTCGTAATCTGTTTGTTAGGATAAAATGCAAAAACGCCGTAATCACCCAACATCCCAGCTTTTCGACCCTTGTATTCAGCTCCCAGGGCTTCACAGGCATCTTCAATCACTTTCAAATCAAATAATCGAGCGACTTCATTGATCGCATCCATATCAGCTGGCTGGCCAAATACATCGACCGGGAGAATGGCGCGCAGCTTCTGGGGCTGGCTGCGGTTTTTATCACCCTGGCGTGGAAGCCAGTGTCTGGCGGCCTGGCCCCCGGCAGCGAGATCGGTGGCTGCCAGGCGGACCTGCTCCGGATCGATGTTCCCGGTATTGGGATCAACATCCACAAAGACAGGTACAGCCTGCTCGTAGAGCAACACATTGGTCGATGCGACGAACGAAAATGGGGTTGTGATCACCAGGTCGCCGGGACCGATGCCTGCTGCGCGCACACACAGGTGCAATCCAGCGGTGCCAGAACTCACCCCGATTGCGTATTTGCTCCCGGTGAATGCTTTGAGGGCAGTTTCGAATGCCCGAATTTTTGAGCCCATACTCAGGTTGGGGGTATTAAGCACAGCCATCACGGCCTGGCGTTCAGCATCCGTAAGGTCGGGCGAAGACATTGGAACTACAAACTTTGAAGGAGATTTGGTCATAGCAATGATTTTACTATGAAATGATAAGGGACCTTACAGGCGCGGTTCATTCTTTATTCCAGTGCCAATCAGCCTCATCCCATCCCCACGTTCCACGTAATGGTACGAAAGCCACCGGGGCGATTTCCTCGTAGTCAAATCCCGCTTTTGACGGCCACCAGACCTGAAGTTTTTGACCCCGCTGACCACCAACCGGGATAACCAGACGGCCAGAAGGCGCCAATTGATCAAGAAGTGGTTGAGGCACTTCAGGTGAAGCAGCTGTGACAAGGATGCCATCGTAAGGACCAAATTCAGGCCATCCACCCGAGCCATCCCCGGTGCGTACAACAATATTTGGATAACCAAGCTCCTGTAAAGCCCTGCCAGCCTGAGCTGCCAGAAAATGGTCGCGTTCGATGGTATAGACCTGGCGGGCCATCATGGAGAGGATCGCAGCCTGATAACCTGAACCAGTTCCGATTTCTAAAACTTTTTCAGTTCCAACCAGATGGAGGAGAAAAGTCATTAAAGCAACGATGTAAGGCTGGGATATCGTTTGGTTATTGCCGATTGGTAGCGGACAGTCTTCGTAAGCTTCGGTCTGGAGTTCAACCGGGATAAAAGCATGGCGAGGAATAGTTTTTAAGACCTGCAAAAGGCGCGGTTCTTTGATACCCCGCTCCTGAATTTGATGAGTGACCATCTCAATCCGCTTTTTACTAAATTCAGGCCAATTTTCCATCGTTTCCTAAAAATAGTATAACCCTTTTCAGATTGAAAACAATTGTGGCTAGAACTCAATGACGTTCCAGGCGGCGAGCAATACGCCGGTCAATTTTACCCATTGGGAAATCACCCAACGTGGTTGGTTGCGCCCAGTGAATTTCACTCGCATGGAGAGCTTGCGGTTCTCCGCTGGCGATCTGGCAGAAAAAAGCATGTAATGTCACTTTGAAATGAGTATAAGCATGCTGGTATACCCCCAGCAAATCACCAACAACAGAATCGATCCCCAATTCTTCTTGCAGCTCGCGTTGCAAACAGGATGGCAAATCTTCACCGGGCTGCTGTTTACCGCCCGGAAATTCCCACAATCCGCCCAGTAATCCCTGAGAAGGACGCCGGGCAATCAAAACAAGCCCATTGCGCTCGATAACACCTGCAGTTACGGTAAAATGCGGAACCGGCGCATGGGAAATGGTTACAGGTCGCTCTTCCTGCACTCCCAATTCCCGGGCAGAACATTGTTGGGCTAATGGACACTGCTGGCAGCCTGGCTGATGGAGGGTACAGACCAGGGCTCCCAGGTCCATGAGCGCCTGGTTGTAATCACCGGCCTGACCCGGCGGGCAATTTTCGGCGGCATACTCCCAGAGTTTTTTCTCGCCTTCGGGTGAGCGAGCCGGTTGGCGCAAGTCAAAAACACGGGCGAGCACCCGGCGGATGTTGCCATCCAGGGCCGGCTCATCTTTACCGAAGGAAATCGAAGCGATCGCCCCGGCTGTGTAGCGACCAATCCCAGGCAGTCGTTCCAGAGCCTGACGATCCGAAGGTAGCAGGCCGTTATTCTCGGCAACCACCTGGCGAGCAGCGCGCAGCAGGTTGCGCGCCCGGCTGTAATATCCAAGGCCTTCCCATACAGAAAGGACCTCCTGCTCAGATGCTGACGCCAGGTCAGCCAGGGTCGGAAACCGAAGCAGCCAGCGCTCGTAGTATGGGATAACCGTCTCAACCTGGGTCTGTTGGAGCATGATTTCCGAAACCCAGACGCGGTACGGGTCAGGGAAGGTCTGCGGAATTGCGGCCTGTTCTTCCCAATCCCGAGCAGGGGGCACACGCCAGGGCAAAGGCCGAGCGTTATGTTGGTACCAGGCGAGCACCCGCTGAGATAACTCGGTCAACATGTTAAGAGGTGGAAAATCTGGATAATTTAGCGGGTAAACGAAATCAGGATTTGGTGAAAACCCTCACCTGCCGGTCAAAATTGGAAGCCATTCCGAGCCGGGACGATTTTTTCAGAATAATTGGTGATAAAATCTTCCAATTTATTGTGAAGGCTCTTCCAATCGGGCGAGCGCAGCACCTGTCGTGCCTTTGCATTGCTTGGCAAGACGGCTCCAACCAGAATTTGAGGGCGGCTGCCATAGGCAGTAGCCCAGGCATCGCTGAGTTCAAAACCAAGCCGCTGTACGCCGGGGAGAAACTCACGAACAACAAACTCAAAGTATTCTTGCTCGTGTCCGGGGGCAATATCCCAGGTCATGATCAATTTGACGTCCAAGGCGACTCCTTAATGGTGAGGGGATTCGAGCACGATTATTTGCATTTCAGTGGGAAGGCTGTTGGCGCTGGTAATTTTCAAAACAGGCAGCGTCTCGACCTCATTCAATCCCATCACTTTCAAGAATTTGCTCAGCGGTTCAAGCGGTACATTGCCCGTCGTAATCGCATAGTGCATAGGGATAACAATATTAGGTTCCAACATACTGATAATTTCTGATGCTTTAGCTGCATTCAGGCTCGCGCCTCCGCCCACAGGTACCAGAGCAATATTAACGGTGCCCAGATCTTCAATTTCCGTCTGGGTCGGTACTCGACCGATATCACCCAGGTGGGCAACGGTAATCCCTTCATAATCGAAAACATACATCGTATTGCGTAATTGATAGTCTGCTGGTGTGCCGCGAGAATTCGTCGGTAAACCGGTGATGAAAACACCACCTACTTCATATTCGCCGGGTCCTGATATCACAAATGTGTTGCTTTTGACGGCAGTCCGGTTGTTGTGGCTGGGCGAATCGTGACTGATGGTGACGATGTCGGCTTTAAGCTTCAAGGGCTCATAGCCGTTAATATGATCGTCGTATGGATCGGTTACCACCGTGGCTAACGTTCGTTCGGTGATGCGAAAGCAAGAATGTCCATACCAAGTAATTTCCATCCAACCTCCAAAAATCAAATTGAATTATACATTATAATCAAAGGGTCTCATTAAACCCGGCGTCGTGATAACCAAGATAAGATTCCTGACGCTTTCCAATTTAATATAAAGCAGAAAAACCTACAGCCTAATAAAGGTCAAGGTATGAGCTGCCACGTAAAATAGTTAGGAGAATACCCATGACCACAAAAAAAGACGTGACCGATTTTTTGGCACAGAAAAAGTTGGCGATCGTCGGCGTTTCACGCAGCCACGAAAAATTCAGCAATGCTGTTTATCGCGAGCTGAAAGCCAAGGGATACCAGCTTTTCCCAATCAATCCAAATGCAGACAGTGTTGAAGGCGACCATTGCTATCCCAACCTGGGTGCATTACCAGAACCGGTCGGAGGAGCAGTAATCATCGTTCCTCGTCCAGAAGTAGAATTGGTCGTTAAAGATGCCGCAAAGGCCGGTATCACCCGGGTTTGGATCCAACAGCAATCCGAAACAAATGCAGCCATCGACTTCTGCAACGAAAACGGGATCAATGTAATCCACAACGAATGCGTTATGATGTTTGCTGAACCAACCGCATTTTTCCACAAATTCCATCGTTGGGTATGGGGAATGGCTGGCAAACTCCCCCAATAAATGATTAATCTCACTCTCATTTTAATCGTCAGGTAAGATTGCAGATCGCATACCAAACGGTGGGTAATCGTCAAGCATCGTTAGCCAGAACCTGCTAATATAAGGATGAAAGGCGACTTCTTCTTCTCCTCCTTATAAAATGAGAGCCGGGCTGGCGTACCCGGCTCTCATCAATTTAACCGTCACATGGGTATCCGCCCTAACAAATCCTGGGGGATGAAAGGGCCGGGCTCGGCAATCAGCTGGCGAGCATTATCGACCTGTTCCCAAACGTTCCACAGAAGGACGCCTCTCACCCGTCGTCCTGAAAGATAATAAATGACTCCCTTTTGATGGATTTCTTTCCAATCTGTGACCATTTCTTTTTGTGAGTCGAGCTGTCCGACGGCTTCATAGCCAAGGTCGAATAGATCGGAATAAAAATACGGCAGATGATGGTAAGGTGTCCTTTCTCCGGCCATATTCTTACCGGCGGACATACCCATCGTCAGGGCATTATCTTCGTGTTCGACCCGCATTCGGACGTTGAGAGCCGGGTTATAAAATGAAGCCACGTCACCCGCGGCAAATACGTCGGGATGGCTCGTTCCCAGATAATCATCGACCAGGATGCCATTTTCAGTCTTAAGCCCGGCAGCTTCAGCGAGAGCTATCTCAGGGCGGATACCAACCCCAGCGACGACTGCATCGACTTTGACCTGTCGCTGTGTCCTATTCTTTTGGTCGTTCAGGGTGACGATTGCTCCAACATGGAATTCGATGTCTGTCACCAGGTGGTTAGGCAAGACTTCGACCCCTTTTTGACGGTAATAATCGTTGAGAAAAATTGTCATCGAACGAGGGAAAATATTTGCCCCTATCCCATCTTCTGGGAAAGCCATGGTCACGTTGCAATGATGCATCGCCAGAGCTGCAGCAATCTCGGACCCGATGAAACCGCCTCCGATAACGACAAAATTTTTCTTCTCTTCCGCAAGTTTCTTGAGTTTCTCGTAATCTGCCAGGTAGCGAAAGTAGATAATCTCATCTGAGGAAAATGGCAAACGCCGAGGCGTGCCCCCCGTCGCCAGCAGAACCTTCTCATAGGTGTAGGCGGCTCCTTTATCATCCAATGCCTGCTGATTGTGAAGATCAAGGCTGACGATGGTGCGGCCCAGGTGAAACGTCACGCCTTCTTGGGGGGTATTACGCCAGACCCGGTCGTAGGGCTTCCCGCGCCACAACCCCTTGGAAAGATAAGGCCGGGTATAAGGGGGATAAGGTTCTGTACTGATCACTCCGATCGAGTTGACAGTATCTACCTGCCTGATGCCGCGTACTGCTGCATCTGCCGTCATTCCACCCCCAATAATTAAGTATTTGTAGGCTGTCATATCCTTTAATCCTCCTGGTAAATATGATGATTATTATAATAAATATACTACTCTGGACCTGGTTTGGCAACCAAAACATAAATTGGACCATATTGGGAACAATTTGCAAGAGGCTATCGTCTTATGCCTGAAGGAACGATGAAAAGAGCGTGTGTTATTGATACACATATATACTTATTTGTAGGAGTTAACAATGCGAAAAAAAATGTCGATGGCAGCCGCAATTTTGGTATTTCTAGCAATGATTGGCGCAGGTTGCAGCAGCCTCTTTACCAGTACCCCGGCCGGCAACCAAACCGGTTCAGGTAATGCCCCGATGATTCCATATTACACCCCAACCCCAGGTAGCGGGTTTTTGACTCCGAGTGGAAAGTCCAGCGGTACACCGCAGTCCCATCCCATGATCCCCTATACTGGGACCTCAGACCCATCAACCGGCTCAAATATTTCAAGCGGGCTGACAACCGGTGGAACAATTAATTCGACTGTGTCTGTTACCCCCCTCACCCCAGACTCTTCAGGCAGTCTGACCATTACTCCCGATAACAACGGCCGAACGGTCTTGATGAAAGCCGGCCAGAGTTTTGTGCTCGAATTAGGCGATATCTATAATTGGACGATAGCTATCGATAATCAGAACATCATAAGCCGGGAGGTAAATATCATGCCGCTGCGTGGTTCACAAGGTGTGTTTGATGCCCACCAGGCCGGAACGACAACGCTGCAGGCCAGCGGCGATCCACTTTGCCGCCAATCTCAACCGGCCTGTATGTCTCCATCGGTTATTTTTACGATTACGATTACGGTTAAATGAATCAAGTGTAATTGGTTAATCATAATCAGGAATCGAAAGGCGATATCAGGGAATATTTAGACTCTAATTTATGAGGTTGAACAAGATGCCAGCCAGTAATAAACTGGCATCTTGCGCTTTACAGACGAACCTTTTGGAGCAGAATTGCGCATGTGCTGATTCCCTTAACTACCCTACCGTACGCCTTAAACCTTCGATCCTTCCCTTTTCCCAGGAAAAAAACGCAGCCGGGCCAAAAAGATACCGCAGGCGATTGCCGCGATATAACCAATGTAAGCCAGTACTTCGGTCAAAGATGGCTGGCTGTTGTAGCCAAGAAGTGCATTCAATATCTGCCCGACGGCCGAATTTTGAGCCAGAAGATTGTTTAAATTCCACACCTGAGCTATCCCGGCTGGAATCCAACCCGTTTCGATCAGCTCATGGGCACTGTTGGTGACCAGGCCAGCTGCAAAGAAAATCAACAGGATATTTGTAATCAGAAAGAAACGCTTCAGGTTAAAACGGTAGCTCGTGGCAAAGATGAGCCATCCAATCCCAAAGGCGGCTGCCAGCCCCAGTACCGCGCCGACGGCAGTTTGGAGTACACTGCTGGCCAGGCGGGCTGCCAGCAAATAGAGCGCCAGCTCGATCCCTTCGCGGATAACCGCTAAAAACGAAAGGACGAACAGGCCGCGACCTCCCCGGCTGAGGGTTGCCTTACGTACGCTCGTCTCGATCTCACCTTTCATCGCCCTGCCCTGGCGCTGCATCCAAAAGATCATCCAGGTCAAAATCCCGGCTGCCAAGAGCATGGTCAAGCCTTCGAAGGCCGATTCGGCTACTCCGGTGAAATTACTCCCGAGGATATTCAGCACAACGGCTACAGCTGCGCTGCCAACCAGGCCGGTGAGCGCGCCTTTCCAAACATTCACGCTTAGTTCGGTCCGGTTTATTTTCCGGAGCCCGCCTAAAACGAGGCTCAGAACCAGAACAGCCTCAATTCCTTCACGTAATGACAGTAAAATACTGGGCAACATACCATTCAACCCTCAATTAATTTATACACTTATTAGACCATTATACTCATATTATTACAAATTGCATCCGGTTTGTTGTCAGCCATATGAACCCATAGTGATTAATTTCGAATATAATCAAAGCTTGTAGAAATATGCGAGTACCGGTTGACTTCTAAAATAGGGTGGGATTCCTATTGTTGTTACCGCTCCTCAGGGTTTCTGCAATTTTATAACAACCAGACAGGAGGAAGGTTGGTATCTTTTCAAGTTACATTCTTGATCTCAATGGTCGCAGGGTTTGTGGGGGCAATGAGCGGCATGGGAGGCGGTATTATTCTCATTCCAGCATTAACACTTTTGGGAGTAGACATCAAGCACGCCATTGCGGTCAGCATCGTATCAGTCATCGCGACTTCAAGCGGAGCCGCTTCGGCCTACGTTCGCGACCGGATCACGAACCTCAAAGTTGGGATGTACCTGGAAATGTTTACGATCCTGGGTGCAATTACCGGCGCGGCAATTACGCTGTCTTCCGGACAGCAAGTCCTTTACCTGCTCTTTGGCTTCGTTTTGTTGGGGTCGTGGCTGGCATTATTCTTACAAAGAAGAGTCCCAACTTATCTCGACGTACACCAGGATGGCTTTTCGCGCTGGCTTGGTCTCCACGGAGAATATTACGACCAGGCCTCCCATGAACAAATCAAGTACAAAGCCGTGCGGTCATATTTGGGCGGGCCAATGATGTTTGGAGCCGGGCTGGTCGCCGGGCTGCTTGGGATTGGAGCCGGCGCAGTTAAAGTATTGATCCTGGACCTTGGAATGGGCCTCCCGCCAAAAGTTTCAACCACCACCAGCAACCTGATCATCGGTGTCACCGCTCTGGCAGGTGCCAGCGTCTACCTGGCCGCCGGGCTGATCGAACCGGGATTAGCTGCATCGATTATCCTGGGAGTCGTAGCCGGGGCATTCCTGGGTACACGCCTGTTGGTCAAAGTCTCCAATCAGGTGATCCGCAATATTTTTTTGGTGATTTTAATCGTCTTGGGGGTCGAGATGATCCTGCGTGGATTTGGAGTCATTCGATGAAAGGAAACGGGCACGTCCAGCAGGCACCAGTAACTCATGACGAAAACAGGGTATCGAGCGGGTTCGATATGGATGCCATGGTGGGAACCATCTTGCTGGTGGGTGTTCTGGTCAGCATGGCCTTGATCATCATCGGGCTGGTTTGGAATTGGATCGCCAGCGGCACCTTAACGGTTGCGTACTCGATCACAGAAGAAAATTTCTTCGGATTTCTACTCCATAGCTTCAGCCAGCCATTCGACGGCAGCGGAATACAACCCCGCCAATTTATCAGCCTGGGAATCGTCACCTTGATGCTGACACCTTTCATCCGGGTACTGGCATCCTTCATTTATTTTGTTGTGGCTGATCGCGATTGGAAATTTTCGTTGATCACCTTGATCGTATTGGGGGTGCTGACATACAGCCTGTTTTTGCGGTAAGCGAGGAAAATGATTAGGGATAAGTTAAATCGGCATTCAGGCCTGCTCTTGATTGAGATTATGGCTTACCCCTATCAGCGTATTTGCAATCGTCCGGATTCTCAGTCGGATTTGATCAACGCAGTTCGCCGCCATTCCAGGCAGTTCCCGTCTGGTCGTAAAAACGACTTAATTGGGGCAAAAGGTCGTAGCATCTTTTATCCCTGGAATTGCGCAGCGCTTTTAAATCCTGGCTGCTTAGAAAAGACGATTCCTCACAGGTGACCGCAATGACGTTGTGGAAAAACCGGCCTCCCACTCGTTTCTTGAAATATAACTGGTTGATGGTTTCCAGGTAACTGATAGGCGATAGCCCGGTCCAAAAGACAGCCAAATCCACGCTGCTTTCAGAATCGGCGAACGGCCGCAAGTCTTTCTGCTCTTTGAATTGGATTGTTCGAAAATTCCTTTCACTGGAGATAGAATATTCTTCCTCCAGGTTATCTTCGACGTGGGTCGGGAAGTTAGAGACGACGATGTCGAATGAATCAGGCGCCTTCCGCAATTGGGCCATGGTATCGTAAAGCCAATCAAGACGGGATTCTGCATTCACGTGGAGGCTATAATGGCCAGGAACAACTTTTTCAAGGTCTGCCATTGACAAATTTGCCTGTGTGTCTGGCCCAATAATCAGCACCTTGCGGGGGAAATTTGCCCGTAAAAAACTTGCAATGTGATCCACGACGGAAGAGGGGTAGTCGTAGCAGAAGAACTGGATGCCTAATGGCTCTGAGGCCATCATCCCCAACGCAGCCACAATCCGCGGGTTCACGTGGTAGCTGATCTCTACAAGCGCTTTGCTTAATATCTCAATCTGGTAATGGGCAGTTTTTTTGCCAAACAAACCCAGGGCTGGTTTCTTGCCCGCCGATAAAAGCCGAACAGCCCTTATCTTTTCGCCAGCTTGCAATGACTTTTCCGCTACTCCGATAGCGCCAGGCTCATCAAATGCTTCCACAGTCAGCAGACGTAACTGAGGCTCCGAAAGCGTCTTCCTCCCCGATTCAACTGCATCTTCTGGAATCTCTTTGACAGCCTCGGCAAACGCTAAAGCAGTACTTTCAGCCCGGGCCTGGATGGTACGGTCCTCACCGATGAAAATGCGCGCTGAAAGGACATCAATACCTGGAGAAATGTACCCCTCGAGTTGCTCAAGGGCACCCTCAAGCGATTCGGTTTGAATATCGACGATCATGGATTTATCCTTCTTTCAGTTTTTCTGCTCCGGTCTAAAGGATGCATCACTCCTCTTGTGACTCTGTATGCGCTTTCTATCCGGGCGTCATCACTTTCTAAACAGACTGTTCAACAACTCAATATTTGCATTGACGATCTCGAGCCTCACCCAGGCCATGATGAACGAGATACCCAAACCAATGTCGACCAAACCGATTAAATAAATCTCTCTGCCGGCCAATCCGGTTACCATTCCGGTTGCCCACGTAACGAGGATCAAGATAATCAAAATAGCGCCTAAGAAGATAGCTGCCTGCCGGCGATATTTTTGTTTAACTTTCAATAAGTCCAGGTAAGCCGTAAATTGAGTCGAATTTATCACAATAGTTCGCCTTTTCCAGTTTATTGAGAATCGAGGTACGCCAAGAACCGCATTTTCTGAAGTGAATGAGCCATTAAAATATCAGCAATTTGCTGAAAGGATCATTCAGGTTATGGTCTCCAGTAATATGCCCGCTGCAACCGAACCCAAAACAAGCTCATGGTGTAGCCGCAAAGACCAGCGGACGGGCCGAAAAAGATTACTTTGCAGGCATGGGTTTTGTACCACTTCATAGCTTGATGCAGGAGCGTCAACGACAATAATATTGTACACGGTAATTAGATCATGGCGAACAATGCAGCCTAGATTTCCCCCAAGTTAAATGCAAGGCTCCTCGACGAGGACTCGAACCTCGAACCTAGCGGTTAACAGCCGCCCGCTCTGCCAATTGAGCTATCGAGGAATGCGAAGGGTATTATACGGTCAAGCGGAATTCGTGTCAAGTGCTGTCCATGCCTTAAAAGGCCGGTTCAGGCTTTCCATTTGCCAATATCGGACCAGGCGTAATCCAGGTGAGAAGCCATATTCATCTTTAATTTTCGGCGCACCCTCTCACGGGCAGCCTGCATCAAATCGAGCCCGCCCATCTCGTTCAACCGCCGGCCAATCGCCCGCGCTCTGATGTTATGGCACTGTCCGCTGAACATGCCCCCCGGTCGCTCTGATAAGAAATCATCGCTCTTGCCAATTTCGATCAGCTCCGTAATCAGTTTTTCCGCTTCGTCGCGAGACTGCTTGTCTAAATCCTGCGGTAACCCGCCACCACCGAATAAATTGCCAAAAATACTCACCTGCAGCTCCTTTCTTCTCGATAAAATTATATACTAGATTCACGGTCGCGCTATGCCATCCGCGATGGTTATAAAGGTGAACGGTAAAACTGCCAGAATTGGCAAAAAGCATGACTTGACTTTCTTTGTTTATCAGATATAATCAGATAACATATATCTGATACGCAGGAAATGAGATGGATTATCTAGTCTTAAAGTGCATGTGTTCGAGGCGGTTGTTGTAGACACCGCCAGATTCAAGTTTCTTCTACGATTTTATTTTTAGACCAACTGACAAAGGCGGCGATCTACCAGAAGATGTAAGGTAGGCGGCCTTTTTTTATGCCAGTTGGTTTTTGTTTCTAAACGTATTCAAAATGGATTTTAATGGAGCAAGATTGATATGAAAATAGCAAATGATGTAACCGAACTCATCGGAAACACCCCCCTGGTGCGCTTGCAGCGGATCAACCAGGATGCGGTTGCTGATGTCGTCGTAAAACTGGAATTCTACAACCCGGCTCACAGCGTTAAAGATCGCATCGGTGTTGCGATGATCGATGCTGCTGAGAAAGCCGGTCTGATCAACAAAGAGTCTGTCATCGTCGAGCCGACCAGCGGGAACACCGGGATTGCACTGGCGATGGTGTGCGCTGCGCGCGGATATAAATGCGTGCTGACCATGCCGGATACCATGAGCAAGGAACGGCGGATGCTGCTGCGGGCTTATGGGGCCGAGGTGGTGCTCACACCCGGGTCGGAAGGCATGGGCGGCGCTATCCGCAAAGCTGAAGAGCTGGCTACACGCGGCCCTCAATACTTTATGCCCGACCAGTTCAGCAACCCGGCCAATCCCGAGATACATCGCAAAACCACTGCCGAAGAGATCTGGCGCGATACTGATGGTAAAGTCGATTTCGTGGTTGCCGGGGTCGGTACAGGCGGGACGATCACCGGCATAGCCGAAGTACTCAAGGGACGTAAACCATCGTTCAAAGCCATAGCCGTCGAACCGGATGCATCGCCGGTACTATCAGGCGGCAGCAAAGGCCCCCACCCCATCCAGGGAATTGGTGCCGGTTTTATCCCCGAAGTGCTCAATACGAAGATCTACGACGAGGTGATCCGGGTAAAAGCCGACGATGCCTTCACTACAGCCCGCCAGATGGCAAAGACGGAAGGCTTGCTGGTGGGGATTTCTTCCGGGGCAGCTACCTGGGCAGCCTTGAAAATCGCCCGCCGGCCTGAAAACGCCGGGAAGCTGATCGTCGTGATCATCCCATCTTTCGGTGAACGCTATTTGAGCACACCGTTGTTTGCGAACCTGGCAGATTGAACCTATGGACGAGTACTATTCCAACCGCCTGCCACTTGAGCTGCCTGTAGGAAAAGTTTCGATGGACGTAAACGTCGACCTGATCCATCTCATCCGAGAAGATTTGCGGTCAATCTATGACCGCGACCCGGCCGCCCGCAATAACCTGGAGCTGCTTTTGTGCTATCCGGGTCTGCACGCCATCTGGGGTCATCGCATTGCCCATTTCTTATGGAAACACGAGCTGAAACTCCTGGGTCGTTGGCTTTCCCAAATCATGCGCTTCCTCACCGGGATTGAAATCCATCCAGGAGCAACCATCGGCCGGCGGTTTTTCATTGACCATGGCATGAGTGTCGTCATCGGCGAAACGGCTGAAATTGGCGCTGACGTCACCCTGTACCACGGCGTTACCCTGGGTGGAACAAGCCTGGAAAAAGGCAAACGCCACCCGACGCTGGGTGATGGCGTCGTTGTAGGCGCCGGTGCAAAAATCCTGGGCGCTATAACCATCGGCGAGGGCAGCCGGGTCGGAGCCAACGCGGTTGTCGTTAAATCTGTCCCTCCAAACTCAGTGGTTGTGGGCGTGCCCGGGCAGGTCGTGATGCGTAGCAAGCCGCACCTGCTGGCCGCTCCCGATCTCGAGCATGGCCAGCTCCCCGACCTGGTCGGAGCATCACTGGTTTCGCTCATGCAACGGGTAGGTAAGCTGGAAGCCCAGCTGCACATCGAAGCGGATGGTGAAGGAGAGAAACCGGCGCCGCATACACCTGACCATGGCGTATGGCGTTGGGAAGATTTTATGATCTAAGGGATAGTTTAATTAGATAAATATTATAGAAAAGTTATAAATCCCTTTCCCCTCTTGCATTTCCGCCCTAGAAGTGCTAGAATGAAAACGTCCTTCTGGCCGGTTGCCCCCCTCAACCGGCTGGAAGGATAATTGATTCAATAGACTTAATATCCAGGCGATGGCCTGGATATTTGGATTAAGTATACGTCGTTCGAATTATGCTCTGGTATTGCCAGTACGTCGCATTCCACCCCCGCCCGGTGTCCGTGGGCGAGCTTCATTCACCATCAATTGGCGGCCCAGCAATTCCTTGCCGTTCAGAGCAGCAATAGCAGCCTGAGCTTCGGTGCTATTGGGCATCTCAACAAATGCAAAACCGCGCGATTTCCCGGTTGCCTGATCTTTGATCACTGCAACCGAAGCAACCTGCCCATAGGCTGCGAAGGCTTGCTGCACTTCTACTTCGCTGGCTTTAAACGACAAATTGCCCACATAAATATTCATTCTTCTTCTCCCTTGATTTCTGAACACTTCGGTGAAATCGAAGACCCCCGCCAAAAGCCTGGCACTGCCACTTAATGGTGCGGTAATTCATTCGATCTAACACCCAACGGTATTAAAAATTATACCAGTATTAATTCCAGGATACAAGCAAACACGAATTGCTGCCCGCTTGAAAGATGAAACTTTTGGCCTTTACCCACGTATATTTGTATAAAGGAGTTATTAAATGGAGCGTTCGAATGTGATTGAAACCTCAAAAAACCCCGGCTGCCTGATCCAACTGCTGTGGTTTGCATTTATTGGCTGGTGGCTAGGACAGGCCTGGATGGTCGTCTCCTGGCTTCTGATGGTATCGATCATCGGCATCCCATTTGGGGTAATGATGCTCAACATGCTGCCAAAAGTTATTGCCCTGCGTGACCCAAACGAACACAATCTGGTCATCACCCGGCCGGATGGGACAATTTCAACTCGCCCGGTCTCGCCGCCTCAGATCAACTTACTGCTGCGGGCCATCTATTTCGTGTTAGTTGGATGGTGGTTGAGTGCAATCTGGATGGAAGCGGCCTTTGCCATCTGCCTGACGATCATTGGCTTACCCATCGGATTCTGGATGTTCGACCGGGTGCCTTTGCTGGTTTCTCTCAAAAAATAAGGCCGGTCGATTTATTTGCGTAAACCCGTCCGCCATAAAAGCAAGTAGAGTCCAAATAAGATCAAGCTGACCGAAGTGGTGTTTCCGATAAAACTCAGGGCGTAATGCGGGCTCCCGCCGATGTAGAATCCCCAACCAGTCATGGCCAAAATTCCCCCAGGGATCAAAGGCCACCAGATAAACCGGTTAACCATCATTCTTGAAAACACTGTGATCAGAGCCCATCCTAGAGCAAACCAAACAAGCATTTCACCGGTTTGGGTTAACCCATTTCCGGTTCCGGGTTGACTCCAGGCGCCATAGATTCCTGGACCAATACCCATTAACAACGAGCCCGGGATAATCAAGCCGATGAGACGGGCTCCTAATCCCCAGGCCAGAAAAGCCAACCCTAAACCGATCACGGGATAAAGCACAAAGTTGAACGGATTCAGGACAGTCAGGAAACAATAACCGGTGCCGGCGAGTAGACCGCCAGGAATCAAGGGCCACCAGACCACCTTTTGGAACAACCAGAAGCCGATGACAGAAATCAAACCCCACCCCAGGGCGAAAATCACCAGCAGAAGGCCGATCCGTAAATACAAATCAAGGGCAAAGAGGTTGCTGAGGGCGATAAACCCGCCAATGCCTAACCCGGTCAAAAGATTGCCAGAGATCACCAGCCCGAACCTGTGGGTAACCATCCCCCACCCTAATAAAACGATGCCACAGACAGGGAGGATTAACAGGTTTAACCAACCGGTCTTTATATATTGATCAAGCAGGAGGATAAAGCCAACTGCAATGAGAGCTGCTCCAATTCCCCAGGAGTAGTCGCGCCTGGTCGAGGTCATTGTGTTAAAATTCTCCTGCACATGCATAATCCCCTCCAAGGATTCAAACCAAAATGCAATACACTATAGCACGATTCAATCTGGTTCAAAGGTGTCTCCGGTAATAACTGCCTGTCACAATTGTCTCTCTGACGGTCATAGCCCACCTGTGACTATTAGATCAATCCCAGATCGCGTGCTTTGAGCACAGCCTGGGCTCGATCCTGGACCTCCAATTTCCGTAAGATGTTTGTCAAATGATTCTTGACCGTTCCTTCGGCGATGACGAAGGTGGCGGCAATTTCCCGGTTGCTGGCACCGGTGGCCACCTGGTGCAGCACCTCCAGCTCACGATCTGATAGCGGCTCGATCAACGGCTGGGGATGGATTGGAGCCTGGTTAGCCAGGCGCGAAAATTCCGCCAGGACCTTTGCGGCTACCGAAGGCTGCAAAAACGACTCTCCCCTGGCGGCAAGCTGGATGGCTTCAAAAAGTTTGGACGAAGCTACGTCTTTCAATAGATATCCAACTGCACCGGCGCGCAAGCCATCAAAAACCGAGTCGTCGTCATCGAAAGTCGTTAATACGATCACCCTGGTTTGAGGGAGCAAACTGTGTAATCGGCGAGTAGCAATCACCCCATCCATGACCGGCATACGCAGATCCATTAATACTACATCTGGGTGATAGTTCAAGGCAAGTTGGATGGCTTCCTCCCCATTGCAGGCCTCATCTACGACCTCAAAGGCCGGTTGGACCGAGAGTAATGTACGCAGCCCTTCTCGGAATAATGCCTGATCGTCAACCAATAACACCCGAATCGGTTTCATCCCGGAACCTCGATACACAAGATAAATCCTTTACCCAAACCAGTGATGGTTTTCATTTCACCATCTGCCAGGTGTACTCGCTCGCGGATACCCAACAAACCAAACCCACCGCTGGGATCATCACTCCCACCGCCATCATCTTCAATGGAAAGAAGCACCGTATCCTGAGCGGTGTAATCGAGAGATACTGTAACCCGGTTGGCTCTCGCGTGTTTTTGGACGTTGTTCAACCCTTCTTGCACGGTGCGGTAACAGGTCTGAACGACAAGCGGTTTAAGGGGGCGCGGCTCGCCAATAATCTTCAGTTCGCCCAGAAGGTCAGGCGACTGGCAAGTATTTACCAGACCGGCCAAAATCTCGGTTAACGGGCTATCTTTTTCCAGCGGTGATCGCAACGCTGCAACCGAACGGCGCACGTCGGCAAGCGCGGATTGGGTCAGGTTTTTGGCTTTTTGCAGCGCATCCATCGCCCGAAACCGGTCTCCATCAAGAACAGCCTCAGCAGCCTGGATCTGCATAAAGATCGTCGTCAGATAATGGCCGACCCCATCGTGGATTTCACGCGCCAACCGGTTCCGTTCGCGGGTTGTGGCCAGTTCTTCTGCTTGAACGGCGTATTCACGCAGTTGGCGATTGGCAGCTTCCAGCTCGTGAGCCAGATGTTCAACTTCAGAGCGAGCTTTTTGTTGCTCGACCGTCAATTGGGTAAAGACCACCACGAACACCAGGCCGGCGAGGAAAGTAATCAGGTTGTTCCAGAGGTTTGCCAGGCCGCCGCTGTAAAGATCGACCGCTCCAATGTATACCAGCAGGATCCCAATTGAGGTTGCATACACCCCCCTGGAAGGCAGCAGAACCACAGCCTGGCCGGCGAGGGGCAGCATTAATAGTGCATTGAAACCAGCACCCTTTCCAAGGACAACGATCAACCCGCTCAGGATGATCTGAACGACAAAATAGGTCGCAAAAAAGAGCCCGGACGGACGGCGAGCAACATACGCATAACCGTATATACCGATCATGGTATAGAGGGTGCCAAGCACCATTAACCCGATCACGGTTGTTGACGTCAGCGATTCGAACGACGCCGTAATCATGGCCAGATAAGAAAAACTGACCACAATAGCAAAGGCAACGTCCCCGCTGCCACCCGTTCTGACAATATTCCGCGGCATTTTTGACATACGCTTTTATTATAACCTCTGTCAATGAAGCGAGGTTTTGCGTCGGTTTCTATGATCTAATGATTGGGAGAGACCAGGTTCAGGATTTGCGCCGGGTTGCCCCGATCGTTCCACCCAAAACGATCAATACCAGTATTACGCCAGCCAGGATAATCCCCGTGGTTTCATTGGTGCCATCAGAAACAGGCGGCGTTGGAGTTGTGGTTGGGGTGAGGGTGGCTTCTTGTTGGGCAGCTGCTGCCAACCCGGATGGTTGATTGAGAGCAGCCAGGTGGTTCCCCCGGCCAGACATAGCTGTCGATCCAAGGAATATCAAGACCGAGACCAGGATTGTGATGACCTTGACCGGCTCGATCGGAAAGCGCTCAGGTTTCCCAATGGCTTGTGATCCCGTAAAATCTTCTGCTGAAATTCGTTCAGGTTTCGTCATCAAGATCACGGCCCTTTCAGGCGTTCAGACGCGGCCTGAGCTGCCTGTACCGCATCCGTTTGGCCTTTAAGCACCTGCAGGGTAGCGTCCTTCAAAACTGGGCCTAAACTGACCATGAGATCAGTCGAAGGGCGCAGTTGGGCAGAAATGACCACCTGGCTGAGAAGCGTTTGCAGGCTCTGGTCAGGCCACCCCGCCAGAGATGTAGGCCGTGTCGGCAAATATCCAGCAGCCATGGTCCATTTAGAAAGGAAATCGCTTTGAACCAGCCAGTTTACCAATTCGGTACTCAATGGGCGGCGGTCCGGCTGCGGATTACCCAGGGCCCAAACCCATCCGGTTGCCAATGTCATCGGGTTGGAGCCATCGCTCACCGGCAGCAGCGGCAGCATGCTGGTATCTACGGGTAATTCAGATAGATACTGGGTGACCCACGAGATTACCCAACTGGCGCGTTTGTCTTTGTACGCCTGCCAGGCCTGGCCGTCACTGTCGTAAGAGGTTAACCATGATGGAAAAATACCATCTTTCGCGCCACTTTCATAAATTTTTAGCACTGCTGCCAAGGAATCAGCCGTTAATGCCGGGCGACGTTGAGTGTCGGTCACCTGGCCGCCACTGGATTCGTACAGCGCCAGGGTTAACAGCGATTGTGGATCGGCAGCCGGGAAAGCCACCACTGCGGACTGGCTCAGTAAGTTATTCCAACTGGTTGGAAGAACGGGCACTTGAGCGGGGCGGTAAAGCATAACAAGAGCATCCCCAGCAAACGGCATCCCATAAGGTGTACCTTGCACCAGGCCCATCTGTCGTGCAAAACTATACCAATCTGGATCGTCCGAAAGATTTGATTGACCATCGAGTGGGTAAAGCAAGCCCTTGAGCGCCCCCGCTTCAAGATCGTCACGAGAGACAGCTACCAGGTCGGGAAGGGCAGATGGGGCTGCCGCACTGGTAGCTGCCAATCCATCCATCAATCCACCGGCTCCACTGGACGCCTTAATCCGGACTTCGATTTGCAGGTCATTGTGCTGGCTCGAAAAAGTTTTGAGGCGATCTCGAAGCAAATTACCGGAGGGGGTGCCCGCCGTGGGATCAAATTGGGGAGGAAGCCAGATTGTCAGCTTTTGCAGGTTATCGGGCGTGCTGGTCACTGCCTGGGTCTGGGTTGGCACTCCAGTGATGATTGCAATAGTTTCTGTTGCAGTTGGGGCCGGCTGCGAAGGTGCCTGCGTCTTTCCGAACGGCAAAAATGTACTGCAGCCTTCCAGACCCAGTATTGTCATAATGACCAGAAGCGAGATGATTTTTTTCACCGTATCTGTACGATCCAAATTATTCTAACACGACCTCATTCGAGATCAATTCTACCAACAAACGAACTGAACTTTGGATGTCACCATAGTCAACCATTTCTGAGGGTGAATGGATGTACCGGCAAGGAATAGAGAGGCAACCGGCCGGAACGCCAGCGTGTGTCAGCTGGATTGCATGTCCATCTGTGCCCCCAGCCTCCAGCACTTCAAGCTGGTAAGGAATATGATTCTTTTCTGCGGCGGAGACCATCCAATTGACGATGCGCGAGTCGGCAATAAAGCTCGAATCCCGAATTTTTATCGCAGCCCCTTTACCCAGGGCGACTTCCATACGCACCCCCTTGGGCGTGTCTCCCACGCCGGTAACGTCAACCGCCAGTCCCAGGTCAGGGTCGACCCCGAATGCAGCTGTGGTCGCGCCGCGGATTCCGACTTCCTCCTGGACACTGAAGACGAAGACCACCTCATTGGGGGTCTGTTTCATTGTCCGCAGCGCCTGGATCATTACGGCAACACTGATGCGGTCATCCATCGATTTTGCAACCAGGCGATCTCCCAGGTCCAGAAAGGGGCGCTCGAACCCGGCAACACTTCCGACCTTGACCGGGCAGTTCTCCCGGCTGGTAGCGCCTACATCGATGAAAAGTTGGTTCAGGGTCGCGACCTTTTCCATGCTATCCAGCTTCTCGGCGCCAATGACGCCGCGAGTGCCGTCCATGAAAATGACGCGCCCACCCTGGCAGGTATGCGGTCTTACCCCGCCAATGGAGATGAAACGAACAAAACCATTTTCATCGATGTGGGTGGCCATGACGCCGATCTCGTCCATATGGCCCGAGAGCATAATGCGCTTGCCATTTGCTGTTTTTTGCCCTTTGCGTACAATCAAATTGCCAAGGCCATCTACACGCACGTCATCGGCATAAGGGGCAACTTCAGACCGGATCACCTCACGGATTTTGTGCTCAGAACCTGATGGCCCTGGGGTCTCAACCAATTTTTAAATCAGCGACTTCATAAGTACTCCTGGTAATAAGTGATTGGGCAATTCATGCCTGATTAATTCACTGCGCCTGCTTTATTGCAGGCGTTCGACATCAATTATCAAAACGGGCGGCCAACACCGATGGCGTGAGCCGTTCCAGAGCGGCATAAAGAAGCCGCAAGCTGTTCTCCCAGTCCTCCAGGCGGGCGATCGCCGCAGGAGTATGAATATAGCGGCAGGGCGTCGAAACCGATATCGATGGGATGCCTTCTCGTTGGCGATGGATCGCTCCGGCATCGGTGCCACCACTGCCAGGTTGGCGGAATTGAAATGGAATTTTAGCGCTCTCAGCTGTCTCAACCAAGTGGCGAACCAGGCGTGGGTCAGACAGCGTGCCAGAATCTGCCAGGTAAATAGCCGGGCCAGCACCCAGGTGAGTGTTGTAAGACGTGTTTTCAGACAGGTCCCAGGACGGCAGGTCATTTGCCGGGGTTGCATCGATGGCTATTGCCAGGTCAGGGTTGAACGTGAAGGCCGCCACCCTGGCCCCGCGCGTGCCCAATTCTTCCTGTACTGTAAAGGCAGCCTGCAGATCAATATTTGTGGGGGCATTCTTCACCAGTTCAATCAAAATAGCGACACCCAGGCGGTTGTCCAGTGCTTTAGCCACCAGACTGGGTCCAATTTGAGAAAATCGGGTGGCGAAAGTCGCCCGGTCTCCGATTTTTACTTTCGCGGCCGCCTCCGAGCCTACGTCGATTCGCATTGATTCGAGTGAGATCGACCTTCGCCGCTCTTCAGCCGTCGTCAGGTGGATGGGCTTGGCCCCAATGATACCGGGGATATGGTCTTTTCCAATCAGCACCGGCTTGCCTACCAATAAACGTTCGTCCAGGCCGCCGATGGTTTCAAACCGGAAGAATCCATCACTTTCGCTATCGACCAGCATGAAACCGACCTCATCCATATGAGCCGCTAAGAGCACCCGCAAGCGCTTGCCGTCAGGGCCGGCTGCAGCAGTTTTTCCTTGCCGCGATACCAGCACATTACCCAGGGCATCGACCTTGACATGATCGGCATTTGGCTTGACCTGCTCGAGCACAATCGTGCGCACTTCACTCTCATCACCGGAGACCGATGTTGCATTGCATAGACGTTCAATCAGCTCGATTTGAGCTGAGCTGATTTCAAATTTTAAATTGTCAGGATGATCGCTCGATGTCATGGGTTAATCTCCCCAACTAAGCTTTTGTAAATAATCAGCATCCAGACGGACGATGAACTCCGCCAGCAGCCGCCCAACACGTTGAATATCTTTCAAGCTGACAACTTCGACAGGTGTATGCATGTAACGCAAGGGGATTCCCAGGACCATACAAGGGATACCTTCCGCAACAACCTGGATGCCAATAGCGTCTGTCCCAGAGTGGCGAGACATCGGCTCCATCTCGTTTGGAATCTCGAGTTTCTCAGCCAGGTCTTTAAAGGTTTCATAAAGCCCGGGATGGATATTCGGCCCCCAACCCAGGACGACACCCTTCCCAACTGGATGGGTCTTATAGTCGTTGGAAACAGGGCTTTTTCCGAAAGTGACGTCGATAACAACAGCCAGGTCCGGCCGAATCAGGAAAGGTGAGGTTTGGGCTCCACCCAAGACGGTCTCTTCTTGAACTGAGGCGACGGCCCAAACGTCCCAGGCGTGAGAACGGTTTTGCAGCTCCTCAAGACAAATGGTCAAGGCTGCTACCGAGGCCCGGTTGTCCAATGAATGACCGGAGAGCAGGTCAGTTCCAAGTTCGATGGGAGATTGAGAAAATGAAATCCGGTCGCCGACCCGGACGAGACCAGCTACCTCTTCCGGTAATAGTCCGGTGTCAATCCACAAGTTCTCCATCTTCACGGGGTTATCGCCGCTCTCTGGTGGAAGCAGCCTGGCTGGTGGCTGGGCGATGACCGCGGGTAAATCGCGGCGCCCGTGGACAGTAACTGGTTGGCCGGGTAAAATACGAGTATCCACACCGCCGATCTGGGTGAAATTCAAGAAACCGGTGGTTATCCCGGAAACCATCAATCCAATCGCGTCCATGTGAGCTGATAGCAACAAGCGCGGCCGGGGTTGGTCCGCCTGACCGTAGCACAGCCCGTGCAAGCTGCCAAGGTTGCTGACGCTCATTTCATTTACAAGAGGCCGCCAGGCGGCTGAGATTTGTTCCCGGATAGGCGCTTCGAAGCCTGATAACCCGGAGGTTGTTACCATTGATTTGAGAAACGATCGCAGTTCAGTCATATCCTTTATTTATCGACAGAAGAATTGTGTTTGATCGATCAAGGGGCAACCGTTGCAGGTTGGTTCCCTTCGGTCGCAGTAGCCGTGGGCGTTTCAGTAGCCGGCGGGGGCAGGGTTGCAGTCGGCGAGGGGACCAACGTCTCGGTCGCAGTGATCGTGGGTGTGAAGGTTGGCGTTTCCGTATCGGTTCCGGTAGCAGTTGCAGTCGCACTGGCTGTTGGCGTGGCGGTAGCGGTATTGGTACCAGTTCCGGTAGCGGTTTCAGTCCCGGTTCCCGTAGCAGTTGGTGTTAGAGAAGCGGTAGCGGTAGCAGTCATTATTGGTGTTCCGGTCATTGTCGCTGTCAAGGTAGCCGTTGGGTCCTGTTGGAGATTACCCTTGAACTGCAACGCAACCAATCCCACGCAATAACAAGGGATCGTCGCAATGATGATTATAATCAGGATATAACGAATCCGTAATTGGCTGCTGATTCTTTGCGCCATGAACCTCATCTCCACACGATAAACCATGATAACACCAGCTTAAAGACGTGACAAGGAAAACTACCGATGGATATCTCGCAAACGAAATGGGTTTATCTTTCACCCCACCTGGATGATGCCGCTTATTCGTGTGGAGGGTTGATCTGGGAACAGGTTCAAGCCGGTCATCAGGTTTCGATCTGGACGATTTGCGCCGGCCCGATCCCATCCCAGGGCCTGACGCCTTTTGCCCAGGAGCTCCATGCCCGCTGGAAAACCGGTCCCGAAGCAGTGATGACCCGCCAGGAGGAAGATCGCCATGCGAGCCTGAGACTGGGAGTGGAAAGCCATTATCTTGACATCCCGGATTGCATCTACCGCTACCGCCATCTGCCAGCTGGAGACCAGGCATTGATTGCCGCCGAGCCAGATCTGACGGCAGCTGAACCAGAGGAAGACCTGATTAGCAGCCTGGCCGAGATGCTGTCTCAGAACCTGTCAATCGGAACGACGATCGCTTGCCCGGTTGCATTGGGAAGCCACATTGACCATCGCCTGACTCGATCCGCTGCCGAAAGTAGCGGGCTAGCCCTTTGCTATTACCCTGATTACCCTTACGTGCTGCGCAGCCCTCTAGAACTAGCTCAGGTGGAGGACGGCGCCTGGAAACGACTTCCGGCCTCAATCTCATCCGGCGGCCTGGCGGCCTGGCAGGATGCAGTTACCGCCTACTTATCACAGATCAGCACCTTCTGGACAAGCTGCGCCGAAGCGCGCTTATCCATCCGAAACTATTGGGCTGGCGGCGGCGGCCGGCTGTGGTCGCGCACATAAACTGCTTGCATTCTTAAAAAAATTATGTTAGAATGTTAATGAAGCGGTGAGGAGGGATATCCTTCAGGTCGCTTTTTGTATCATTTAAAAATCGCTCCCCTGGAGTGGTTTTATTTATCTTAACCAGGAAACACCGGTTAAATCACCTATCAAAGGAAAACGAATATGCCAACTTCATTCCTCACTCGTGAAGGGTACCAGAAGCTGCAGGAAGAGCTCGACTTCCTTCGTTCTCAAAAACGTCAGGAGATAGCCAATCGTTTACACGAGGCAATGGAAGGTGGAGAACTGATCGAAAATGCCGAATACGAAGCTGCCAAAAACGAACAGGCCTTCGTAGAAGGCAGGATCAAAGAGCTCGAGATCCTGTTGGCTACTGCACGGGTCATCAATGAGGCGGAAAAAGCTGAAGTCATTCAGGTGGGGTCCAAGGTCACAATTCGTATGGAGAGCGACAGCCCTGAGATTTATACAATCGTAGGCGCAGCCGAGGCTAATCCTCGCGCGGGACGGATCTCAAACGAATCTCCTTTGGGACGCGCTCTCTTGAATAAAAAAGCTGGCGACCGGGTCCAGGTTGATGCTCCTGCCGGAGCGTTCGCCGTAGAAATATTGAAGGTCGATTAACCAAGGGGTTTAAAACGACCCCGCCCCGCTCAGCTTCTCTGGGCGGGGTGTTTTTTTATAGATTGGTGGTTTTAGACCCACAAAGGTTATTTTCCAAGAGTTCCTGGGATGCCTCACAATCACATTTCGCGAGTAGCTTATAATAAAGTATCAACCAATCAAGACAAGGAAATATCTAATGGAAGAAGGTTTCTCCAATCTCGAACAGGCTCGCCTGGAAAAAGTACACAACCTGCAGCAGCAGGGGATCGACCCCTACCCACCTCGTTCCGAAGTTACCCACACGACCGTAGAAGCGATTAAAGCCTTCGAAGCTGCCGAAGCTGGCGGAGATCAGGCTGAGGTAAACGTTACGATTGCCGGTCGGATCAGGGCCACCCGACCGATGGGCAAGGTCACATTCGCCCACATCGAAGACCGGGCGGGACGGATCCAGCTATTTTTCCGGGTTAACGAACTCGGCGCCGACCAAATCGAGTTGTTCAACCGGCAGTTCGACCTTGGCGATTTTATCCAGGCCAGTGGTTTCATCTTTCGCACCCGCACTGGTGAAATTACAGTGCATGTCAAGGCGTTCCGCATGCTGGCCAAAGCGCTCATCCCATTACCGGCAGCGAAAGACGAGTTGGTCGATGGCCAGGTGGTTCGCCACGCCACCCTGACCGACCCTGAAACCCGCTTCCGCCAGAGATATGCCGATTTGGCTGTCAACACCGGTGTCCGCCAGGTATTTCGCACCCGGGCTGCCGTGGTCAAAGCCCTCCGCCAATTCTTGGACGACCGTGATTTCCTCGAGGTCGAAACCCCGATTTTACAGCCGATCTATGGTGGGGCAGCGGCGCGTCCTTTTGTCACCTTTCATAACCAACTCAAACAAGAGCTGTACCTGCGCATTTCTTTTGAACTCTACCTAAAACGCCTTTTGGTCGGCGGCCTGGAGCGGGTCTACGAGATAGGGCGTGATTTCCGTAATGAAGGCGTTTCCTTCAAGCATAACCCCGAATTCACCCAGATCGAATTTTACATGGCCTACGCCGATTTTCAGACCATCATGCAAATGACCGAAGAAATGCTGGCATTCGTTGCGGACCAGGTGCTCGGAAAGCGGACGATCAGCTTCAATGGACACGAGATCAGCCTCAATCCGCCCTGGAAAAGGCTCGAGCTGCGCCAGGCTTTGATCGATGCCGTCGGCATCGACATCGCGGCTCATCCAACCGCCGAAGGCCTGGCAGCAGCCATGGCCAATAAAGGTCTGAAACCCAGGCCCGACTCAACCCGCGGGAAATTGATCGACGGCATGTTAGGCGACTTTCTCGAGCCAAACCTGATCCAACCCACCTTCTTATATGACTATCCCCGCGATATTTCTCCGCTGGCAAAGAGCAAACCGGGCGACCCGCAAACGGTCGAGCGATTCGAAGGATTTATCGGCGGGATGGAGCTGTGCAATGCCTTCTCCGAATTGAACGATCCCCTCGACCAGCAATCTCGGTTCGAGGAGATGGGCCGGGATTATACTGCCGGGGATGAAGAACGGCATCCAATGGATGAAGACTACCTGCGCGCTTTGAGCTACGGCATGCCGCCGACCGGCGGTTTTGGCATGGGCGTCGACCGCCTGGTCATGCTGCTGACAAACAACCACTCTATCCGTGAGGTAATTCTCTTCCCCCATCTACGCAATCGGGAGGATTAACCAGGGGACAAAGATGGCATGAACGACCAGATACTGCCCGGTGACTCGATCCTGCGGACGAAGATCCACATCCCACGCTTACGCCCCCAATTGGTGGTCAGGCAGAGGCTGCTGGATCGCCTGCAGAATGGATTGTGGTGCCGATTAACACTGGTCAGCGCCCAAGCAGGTTTTGGCAAGACAACCCTCCTGTCAGATTGGGCTCTCAAAGCCGGGCTCCCGGTGGCCTGGATTACCCTGGACGAAGATGACAACATTCCAGACCGATTTTTACGATACCTGCATGCAGCTATCCAAGCGGCCCTGCCAGGATTTGGCGGAACAACGTCTGCTATGTTGGCTGCCAGGCAGCCCTTGCAGCCCCTGGACTTTATCGCCAGCCTGATTAATGAGTTGGATGAATTCGGTACAAAAACCATCCTGGTATTGGACGATTATCACCTGCTGCACCATCCAAACATCCACCAGGCGATCAATTATCTCCTAGAACACTTACCTGAGAGCCTGCACCTGGTTGTTGCAGGCAGGTCCGATCCGCTCTTACCCCTGCCGCGCCTGCGAGCCCGCGGAGAAATCAACGAGCTTCGCAGCCCAGACCTGCGCTTCAGTGCCGAAGAAAGTAAAACCTTCTTACACCAGGTGATGGGGCTCGATCTCTCCAATGAGGACATCGCCGCCCTCGAAACCCGCACCGAGGGTTGGATAGCTGGCCTGCAGTTGGCGGCACTATCCATGCGTGATCGGGCGGACAGCAGCCAATTCATCCGTGCCTTCACAGGAAGCAACCGTTATATCCTGGACTACCTGATAGAAGAAGTCTTACGCCGCCAACCGGAAGAAATCCAGGATTTCCTGATCAAAACCTCCATCTTGAACCGTTTATCGGATGGGTTGTGCCAGGCAGTATCAGCTAACCCTGGCAGCAGAACCCTGCTAGAAAAACTAGATCAGGCTAACCTGTTCATCCAGGAATTAGATGATGAGCGTGGTTGGTATCGTTACCACACCCTGTTCGCAGATTTACTTCGTTACCAGCTAAAACGGTCTTTGCCGGACGAGGTTACGCGGCTCCATCTGCGGGCAGCCGGGTGGCTTGCTGCCAACCACATGCCCATCGAGGCAGTTTATCATTACCTGGAAGCCCACGAAATCGCCCAGGCTGCCTTTATTGTGGAAGCAACAGGCGAGCAGCTGCTCAATCAGGGCCACGCCAACCGCTTCCTGGGTTGGCTGGATTCTTTACCTCATGAAGTCTACCTGGCCCGCCCGCGCCTGCCTCTCATCTACGCCTGGGGATTGATTTCAACAAACCAATTTGGTCTCGTCGAACCCCATTTACAGGCCGTAGAAAAATCACTTGAAACCTGGCGCCTTCCAGAAACCGAACCGGGCCTTCGTAACGAACCAAAGAGTGTTCTAACCCAGGTACAGGCAACCCGCGCAATCGCCGCATCGACCAGGGGAGACCTGGAAGAGACCATCCGGCTTTCCAACCAGGCGCTTGCAGACATGACCCCCAATGAAAACCTGTACAGCGCCTTGCAGATGGGATTAGGTGTAGCTTATCACCTGCATGGTAATCTGAAGCAAGCCACCCAAGCGTTTTCCAATGCAGCATCCTCGGCCGAAAAAAGCGGTGAAATTGCAGTCTGGTTAACCGCCCTTTTCAATACCGGTGACCTCCAACTGGTCCAGGGGATGCTGCACCAGGCAGAAGTAACCTTCAAACGAGGTATTGAGGCAACTGCATCTTCATCGCCATCGTCTTTGCCAGTGAGTGGGATGGCATACTGCGGGTTGGCGAACTTATATTATGAATGGGATGACTTACCGGCTGCGCTCGAATGCAGCCAGAAGGCAGTCGCCCTTAGCGACCAGTGGGGCAATTCGAACATCCAGGTAGCCAGTTATGGAATCCGGAGCCGCATCCTGGATGCCTTAGGGCAGAGCCAGGCTGCAGCCGATTTTTTGGCAAGAGCCGCCGGACTTATGGAATCCAGCCGGGTGACACCTAACATCCAACAATTGGTAGATGTCTACCAGGTTGACAGCTGGTTGAGAGCGGGTCAAATCGAGCACGCCTGGCAGTGGCTGCAAAACAATCCATTGAAAGTCGAAGATGATATCCCCTACATTTTTCAATACGAATGTTTTGCAAAAGCCAGGGTTATGGTCACCTACGGCATGGCGCACAAAGATAATTCTTTGATTGAAAACGCTTTAACTTACTTGCAACGGTTACACATTGCTATGGAAGGCGCTGGCGCCAAAAACTGGATGATTGGCTGCCTGGCATTACTGGCAACCGGTCTTGCGGCTATCGAAGAAAATGACCAGGCATTGGGGAGCCTTCAAAAAGCATTGTCTCAGGCATCACGTGAAGGCTATATACGCTTGTTTGTCGATTATGGCCACCCTATGGAAGTATTATTGGAACGGGATGTCGCTTTACCGGTCACGACTCTGCCGGTCAAACAGTATGCTGCTGCGCTGCTCACTCACTTCGAAGGCAGGTCTCCCGTGGTAACCGAACCGGTATCCGCTCGCAAGCAGCACTTGCACCCTCCTGATCCAGGCAAGGGGCCGGGAAAGGAACTGGTCGAACCCCTCAGCGAGCGCGAAATTGAAGTGCTCGGCCTGGTAGCAAGCGGACTTGGGAACCAGGAAATTGCCGAGCGCCTGATCCTGGCACCGGGGACGATCAAACGCCATCTCCACAATATATTTGGGAAATTAGACGTCGCTACTCGCTCGCAAGCCATCGCCCGTGCCCATGAATTGAAACTGATCAGGTAAGTATTACATAGATCTTGCCGATTCGATTATTTAATCCGCGGTGTGGACAACACCATCATGTGACCCGCCCAAATTCTTGACGAAAAGGTGCAGCCACCTGGTAGCAGTATTGAACGGAGCTTTTTGCTTTAAATCAATGGAATCCATGCATATTTTTACAATATGCCACTAATCAATCAACCCGAGAATGTATCCTCCGATACATGACAATGTATCTGGATGACGGCTATAAATAAGGTGGCCTTATTCAAAATCATCAGAAAGAGAGCATCCTATGAAAGAAACAGTCATTCAGGTTAAGAATTTCAAGAAAGCTTACGGCAGTTTCGTCGCTGTGAACGATATCAGCTTCGAGGTGGCGCGCGGGGAGATTTTCGGCCTGCTCGGTCCAAATGGTGCTGGGAAGACCACCACTCTGGAAAGCCTGGAGGGTTTGCGCCTGCCCGATGGTGGGACTCTGGATATCCTCGGGATTAACCCAACCAGGCAGCCCCGGAACCTGCGCAACCTGATCGGGGTACAGCTCCAGAGCTCAGGCTTACCTGGCAGCATGACCCCTCGGGAAGCTATGCGATTCTTCTGCGGTTACCACCAGGTTGCGCCGCGTTTCGACCTGTTCGAACGTCTCGGACTGGCCGAAAAGGTCAACGCCCAATTTCAAGAGCTTTCAACGGGCCAGCAGCGCCGTCTGGCATTGGCATTAGCCATGGCGCATCAGCCCCAAATCATTCTCCTGGACGAACCAACTGCCGGCCTGGACGTTCCTGCCCGGATTGAGCTGCACGCTTTGATGCGCGAGCTGCAAGCCAGCGGCACCACTATCATTCTGGCGACCCACGATATGGCAGAAGCCGAAAAAATGGCCGACCGGGTAGCCATCCTGTTAAAAGGCAAGATCGTCGCAACCGGCACCCCGGCCCAGCTGACGGCAACTGGAAGCAGCCTGACAAAGATCTCGGTATCTTCCGAGAATTCGATCCTATCCCAAAATGGATATTCCTTCCCAGGAGTGACCCAAAGGCTGGTAAAGGACGAATATGCGATTTATTACAGCACCAATCCAGGTCAGACTGTCCCCGCAGTCCTGGCTTATCTGGAACAAAAGCAGGACCGGCTGAACGACCTCCGGGTTGAACGCCCTTCGCTTGAAGAACGATTTCTCGAAATCACGCAGACAACACATTAGGAGCACCCCATGAGCGCATTTGTCAATCACTTCGCATATGATTTCCGCATGGGCTTGCGTGACAAGTCCCAATTGCTGATGAATTACCTCTTCCCACTATTTATTTACATCTTGTTGGGATTCTTAATGACCGGGGTTAACCCTGATTTCAACCAGACAATCATCCCAGCCATGATGATCATTGGCATGATGTCGAGCGGGCTGCTCGGGCTGCCGGGGCCAATGGTAGCCGACCGAGATGCCGGCATTTTCCGCAGCTTCAAAATCAACGGCGTACCGGCGATCAACATTTTGAGCTCACCCCTGGTCAGCACAATCGCTCATACCACCCTGGTCACAGCCATCATTGCCCTTACTGCCGGGCCGTTGTTCAAAGCCACGCTGCCATCCGGGATCCAGTGGGTGTGGTTGTTCTGCTTGAGTCTATTGACATCCTTTGCGATGGCCTCGTTAGGTGTCTTGATCGGCGTGGTTTCATCCAATTCACGCTCGTCGATGCTGCTGGCTCAACTGGTCTTCCTTCCTTCAATGATCATGGGTGGCCTGATGATGCCGTTGAGCATGCTGCCGCCTACCCTGGCCAAGATCGCCCTATTACTACCGGCGACACAGGCTATGAACGCCATCAGCAACTATGCCCTGGGATGGCCCACAGCCTACGACCCCTTGATTTCAGTTCTGGTACTGGCTGCCAGCGGCTTGCTCTCTCTCGGATTAGCAATCTACCTGTTCGATTGGGACACCCACAATTCGCAGCATAAGCGCTCATCATACCTGGCTTTACTGGCGCTGCTCCCATTCGTAGCTGGCGCATTACTCCTCGGGTAATCTGGCAATGGGAAGAGACGTAAAACGACTGGCAGCCGATCCCCAGGGATCAAGGGGACCGGCGCCGGTCTATCGTATCTCGGTCGAAGGCCAACTAGACCTGGAGAGGGCAGCCTGGTTCGAAGAGCTGGAAATTACTTTCGTGGAAGGGAAAACGATACTGACCGGAAGCATTCCCGATCAACCAGCATTATTTGGAGTTCTTGGGCGCATCCGTGACCTGGGACTGGAGTTGGTTTTGGTCGAACGGCTTAGCAGACCACAAACTCAGTCCTGATACCTTACTGGCCTGATAGAGAGAGCTTCCTATATTATTTCTATTCCTTGTGCGGCTGACAAATCATCATCTCCGATCTCAAACCAAATAATCTTCTGCACTGTTCCCGACTTATAAGCCAATCTGGTCGAAATCTTCATAGCCTGCGGCTTATAGGCTGCCTTTTGAAATGATATTAGCAATATGTCCGAGAAATTCTCTCGCTCGACCAGATTGCTCGATCTGATTTTTGAAATCATCTGGGAACTCGTTCAGCCTGGATACTCTTTCTTTCCAGGAAGTATCCTGGCTTCACCCCATATTACCATCGAGGTTGTTTTCCTTATTTGTCAGCGGTAAGCAGTTTTCCATCCACGAATTGGCTTTCAAGGGTTTATCCAGGGAATCGGCCACAGCAGACATTGAAAAGGCCTGGTTTTTGCGGAGCTTCAGGAAGAAGAATTCGATGATTTTTGTTATTTACCTGACTCCCGTAGAAACCCTTCTTTTATCGAACTCTCGCCCTCTCCAATGGAATGAGGAAAATTGGAGGCGAAGGATCCTTTTTTTGCCTGTTATGCAACAGCGGCTTATTCCTCATCCTTCTTCCTGCCTCCTTATCCTACATTGTAGTGTAAAATTATCGCATGCAATCCCAGAAGCCAGCCCTTTTGTTACTACTCGTCTTGGGCGATGCTGCTATTTTCGCCCTGGTGACGGTTATCGGGTTTGCCAACCACAGCGAGTTGAACAGCGGCATCCTGCGCATGATGGCAACGTTTTTGCCTCTTTGCGCTGCCTGGGCGCTGATCGGACCGTGGCTGCATGTTTTTGATCTGGCAGATACCTTCCAGTGGCACCGGTTGTGGCGACCATTCCTCGCTATGCTCCTGGCTGCACCGATGGCTGCCTGGCTGCGGGGAATGTGGCTGGGTGAGACCATTCCACCCATCTTCGTACTGGTTATCGGCGCTTTTTCAGGGTTGGGAATTTTACTCTGGCGCAGTATCTGGTGGACCATTTTCCGGACGTGGGTGAATACAGCCAAAAATCCGGAGTTACGATCGCAGGGAGAGATACACCATGGATGAAATTGCCCTGGTCGCCAGCGCTCGAGACGGCGACCTGGATGCTTTCAATCGCCTGGTTCTGGCTTACCAGGACCTGGCCTTCAACCTGGCGTTAAGGATGTTAGGCGATGAAGCCATGGCTGAGGACACCACCCAGGTCGCTTTTATCTCTGCCTACAACAGTCTGGGGTCTTTCCGCGGCGGGTCTTTCAAGGCCTGGGTATTACGCATGGTGACCAATGCCTGCTACGACGAACTTCGCCGCCGCCAGCGCCACCCCACTACCCCTCTCGAACCTATGGTCGATGACGATGATGAGATGGAATCACCGAGCTGGCTGGCAGATGACCACAACTCTCCCGAAAAAACGGCCGAACAGAATGAGTTGGAACAGGCTATCCAGCACTGCTTGAACGACCTGCCCGAAGAATTCCGCACTGTTGCTGTTCTGGTGGACGTGCAAGGCCTGGATTATGATGAAGTTGCTAGAGTAATCAGAAAACCACTCGGGACGGTAAAAAGCCGCCTGGCACGAGCACGCGGGAAGCTGAGGCAGTGCTTGCAGGGATTTTGGGAACTTTTACCGGCGCAATTCCGTCTGGATCGTGAGAGTATAAGATGAATAGGAATTATTCAGCGCAAGACATACAAAAAATATCGGAATACCTGGATGGGACCCTTTCCCAAAAGGATCGCATCCAATTCGAAGGACACTTGCGATTACAACCTGAACTGCAGGATGAATTAGAAGCCCTGCGGCGCACCCGTTTAATGTTACGACAAATGCCAAAGCGCCGCGCCCCTCGCAACTTTTTTGTCACACCCCAAATGCTGCCAAAGCGCCAGGCGCAGGCTTTATTCCCTGTTTTTCGCCTGGCGACTGCCTTGGCTGGGATCTTGTTGGTCTTCGTTTTTGCCGGAGATCTGTTGTTTGGCGCTGTACCTCAGAACTCTGCCCCACTCGTCGCTCCGCTGACCTCGGAATCACAGTTTAGCGCAGTTAACCGCCAGGCGAATGCTAATTCCCCGATCATCGTCTGGGGAAGCCCCACACCAGGCGCATTTGGCCTGGGTGGAGCACCCCTGGGGATAGGCGGTGGTAGGGGCGGTGGTGGTGGTGGAGATGCCACGGAAGGCGCGAGCATCGCCAGCCAGCCGCAGACAACAGCACCATCTGAGCCGACCAGCATCGCCCCAAACCTGGTTGCGCCGCCACAAACCACCCCGGGCATTGCTGGCGGTGGAATAGCTCCCGACGCCCTTCCGACCGAATCCAGCACAACAAATAAGACCGCTCCGCTGGCAACTGCACCTGCCACTTCCCTGGACCAATCTTCCAACACGGCGCAGACAACCTCCGAGTCAGGCGACCAGTTCCAATCCGGACCAATCCTGGGTGTGAATCCAACCGAAGGAGCGGCAGATGCTTCTGCCTTGAAAAACCCTCCAAGCCAAATTTCCGAATTAACCCATTCGGATTTCCACGTCATCGAAGGCAGCCTGGCGCTGATTGCCATCCTGGCCGGTCTAGCTGCGATCTACTTCTACCGTCGTGAAAGCCTTTAATGGCCCAGGTCGCCCATTATTGCATCCGCTGTGGTAACCCACTCGAGATGCAGGAAAGGCACGGGGCTGAACGTCCGGTTTGCGCGCAGTGCGGCTGGATCTATTTTGCCGATCCCAAAGTCGCAGTTGAAATCCTGGTTGAAGATGGCCTGAAGGTGCTGCTGGTAAAACGCGGAAATGAGCCCCAAATGGGACTGTGGAGCGTTCCAGGGGGGTTTGTCGATGCCTGGGAAGACCCAGCTCAAGCAGCCGAACGTGAGTGTCTGGAAGAGACTGGCCTGGTGGTCAGATCGACCGCGCTGCTGGACGTGATCGCCGGGCATGAGCATCCTGGTGGAGCTGATATCATCATCGCCTACCGAGCGGAAATCATCGGGGGAAAGCTTATCGCCGGAGACGATGCCCTGGAGGCGTGTTTTTTTTCCAGAGACGATCTACCGCCCCTGGCATTCAAGGCAGCACAGAGAATTATCGGCGGGGATACGCAGGTTTAATTCTGACGCCTTAACATGCATTTAACGGCATAAAGGATAGCGGGGGGATCGATTGGCTTGACCAGAAAGCGCATCTCAGCTCTGCGATCGCCAAGGCAAGAACTCTCAGACCTTTGGTAAGTATTCAGAACCAATAATGGAAGCCGGGGGTATAACGCCCAGAGTCTCGTAGAGGAAACCAAGCTCACCAGGTGAATGGGATTTCAGGTTCAATAATACCAGGTCAAAATGCCTGTTAGGCAGCATTTCACGCGCCTCACAAGCCTTATCAGCATCCACCACAATGTAACCAGCTTCTCTTAATATCTGAGTGATGGATAACCGCAGATTCAACTCTTCCTCGACGACCATGATAACTGAAGCCAAAACCAACCACTCCAAAAAAATAAATTTTTAGACATTTTTATTCTACATTAAAGACCGCTCAGAATTGTTTGAGTTAATGGGAATATATTGGCAGATTTACGAAACCAGGCGATAGCCGACATCCCGGACGGTGATAATATAACGAGGATGAGATGCGTCTGCTTCGATCACCTTGCGGATCTCGTGAACCTGCCAGCGAGCCATTTCGCGCGCCTCACCTCGACCCAGGTTGTACCCTTGGGCTTCACGAACTAGCTGCTCGTACGAAACCGGGTTGGGCGAGTGACGCACCAGGGTAGCCAGGAAATCGAAGGTCGATGGTGGCAGGGCAGCTTCCTTTCCATCCATCATCACCCGCCGAGTAAACAAATCCAGGGTTAAGGTTACCTCGTCTCAAGAAACGCGCCGGGTTTTCGGGTTTTAGACCAGGTTTATCTACTTTCGTATTGTTGCTCTGGTCCTCGGTATTAAGTTCGTCGATCAGCTCCTGGATCTGTGAGACGACCTTGTGCATGCGAGCCGGTTGCTGGCTTTCTTCAATGACTTCTCTGGCGCGGGTTAAGATATTTTCCGGATCGATCGGTTTCAACAAATAATCACGGGCACCTAACCTGACCGCTTCCATAGCAAATTCGAGGGTGGCGTGAGCAGTCAGGATCAAAACCGGCATGTGAGGATACATACTCCTGAGCTCTTTCAGCATCACCAGGCCGTCTTTCCCGGGCATTTTTAAATCCAGAAAAACGAGGTCGAATGCCCCGGCCTCCAGAAGGCGGCTGGCCTCATCCGCAGTAGAAGCTGTTGTCACCTTGTAACCATCCGAGCGTAACACCAGGGATAAGGATTGGCGCAATGCAGCTTCATCATCGACAATCAGTATTGAGCTCGCTACACCCATTATCGCTCCTCCGCAGGAGAATTTGCTTTTGTTTTTTGTGAAACAGGCAGCCAAACAATAAATTCAGCGCCTTGACCTGGTTGGCTTTGAACGGATATCACTCCCCCGTGCCTTTGAACGATATCGTTGGAAATCGATAATCCCAGGCCCAACCCAAATTCCTTGGTTGTAAATAAAGGTTGGAAAAGTTTAGATATCACTTCGGGCGGCATTCCTGGACCGGTGTCGGTAAATTTCACGCCGGCCTGGGATTGGTCTTCTGAAGGGACGATTTGAATAGCCAGTGCGCCGCCTTCCGGCTGCATGGCTTCGATTGCGTTCAGGCTGATATTCAGGAAGACCTGCTTGAGCTGGTCGGCAATACCGTTTACGATAAATTGATCCTCCTCAAGCGGGCGTGTCAGGTTTACATGTTCACGCTGCAGATGAGGTTCAATAAGTAAAGAAAGGTCATCTAACACCTGGTTTAGAACTACCGGCTGGCGAAAACCAGCAGGCCGAGGCCGGTAAATTTCTCGAAGTTGGGCGACCAGCCTGGAAATACGTTGGATCTCAGACGATGCCATGTCCAGATAATCATGACCCTGACCCTCCGGTACTTCACGCCGGGCCAGATACAGGCAGTTTTTCACCGTCTGGAGCGGGTTATTCATCTCGTGAGCAATGGATGCGAGCATCCTCCCAACTGCCGAAAACTTCTCAACCTGGATGATCTGCGTCCTTAAGGATTGTTCGGTCTCCAGGGATTTCTTTAAATCAGCATACAGCCAGGCGTTATTGATCGCCAAAGCTGCCCGGTCAGCCAGGTTTTGCAGCAAAAGAAGGTCAATCTGCATAGAGGGTTGTTTAGTCGAACAGCCATAGAGCGACAGGGTTCCGATCACCCGGCTCTGGACCCGCAGAGGGACAACCAGCACGTTGGAAATATTAAACAGGTCGGCCAGCCTGGCAACTGCAGGGAATTGAAAGTATTCAGTTGACCCGTTAGTCAGATTTTGGAATGCAATCGCCTCTCCTGATTCTACAACTCTGGCAGTAATGGTTTGCATGAAAAGGTTGAGCGCAGTTCTTAATTCCCTTGAAACCGATTCCTGGTCTGGTGAACAAATCGAAACAAGCTCAAGGGAAATAGGTTCTTCGATCAATTTTCGCATTGTGCAAAGATCGCCCGAAAGAGCCGCTACCTGGCGCGTGGCCTGGTCAATCACTGCCTGATAATCGGTTCCCGCTTCGCTCAACCCCCGGGAGAAATCTGCCAGAACCTGTGAGCGCAAGCTGTCTGCGCGCACCAGCGCATCAGCAACTTTGCGCTCAGTGATATCCTGTTTGACCACCACAAAGTGGGTGATGGTTTGATTCTTATTAAAAACCGGGGCGATCGTTTGCTCCTCGTAATATTCGCTGCCATCTTTACGGCGGTTGACCAACTCCCCTTGCCAGACCTGGCCTGCCAGGATAGTTTGCCATAAATGGGAATAAAAGGCGTTATCCTGTTTGCCGGAATTCAACAAGCGCGGGTTTTTCCCTATTATTTCGTCGCTGGTATATCCGGTCATGCGGTTGAAAGCCGGATTGGACCATTGGATATTGCCTTTCTTATCGGTGATGAAAACCCCATTTGCAGCCGATTCGAGTGCAGTCGTTTGAAGGTGCAGCTGTTCTTCGGCGCGCAGGTGTTCGGTCATATCGCGGGCGGCAGCAAAAACTCCGGCGATATGACCAGCCTCATCTCGGAAGAGCGACGCATTGTAGAGCACCGGTGTGATGTGGCCGTCCCGGTGACGTAGGTCCAGTTCATAATCACGCACACTCCCCTGTTCAAGAACCTGCTGGTAACCCTCTTTGGCGTGCTGCGGATCGGTAAAATAATCGCTGAAATCGGTGCCGACCAGCTGCTCGCGCTTAAGACCCGTTGCGGTTTCGGTGGCCGAATTGACGTCGGTGATCTTTCCAGCTGGCGAGATCGTCACCAACGGGTCCAGGCTGACCTCGATCAGGCTGCGGTTATAGGCGTTCAAAGCACGCTGTTTTTCAGCATCGAAACGATCAACCAGAGCCTGATGAGGAACGGTTATATCGCTGATTAGCCATACCAGATTGTATGGTCGCGCATCGGAATCCAATAAGGTCGAGACTTTTAACAGAAGCCGGAAAACTCTTATTGCTTTGAGATTTTAAAACAAATTCGCGCTCGCTTTCCTTCACAGAGGTTTTCTGTGATATCAATAATTCCAAAAAATCTTTGCGGTCGCGCGGAGCAATAAAAACTAATAATGGCGTCCCAATAAGAAAAGATTTTGCACCCAATACACCGGCGGCATGGTTTATCCTCTGGATATTTCCATCCAGATCGGTGACCAGGTATGCATCCGGAGCAAAATCAAATAAGATCTCATAACGCCGACGTTCATTTTCCAGCTCCTGCCTGGTTACTGCCAACTCTTCATTTTGCCGGTGTATCTCTTCAGCTGAAAAATGTAATTCTTCTATGGCAATTGAAAAATTATCATATATTTCGGCGAGTATACGATTTGATTCGGCGGAGCCATGCATTCTTTTTTAAGCTGCTCGAGCTGCCGAAATAAATTCACGAACTTTTGCTCACTGACATCCACTGTTCACCCCTCGACCTTATTCGTGATGATCACAAGACCATTACAGTTTCGCTCATTATTGAACATCGGGTTAGGTATCTCATTCATCGTTTGCATACCTTCATTGAGGGATTGGAGGTTTTTATTTGCGGTCTCCAGTTCTTCGCTGGTGGTTTCCAATTCCTCATTATTGGATTCCTCGGTCGCTTGAAGCCCCATTTCACAGTCGCTGCCCGTACCAGATAGAACAACCTTAATGGCACGCTAGCAAAGGCTAGCTGCAAATGACGTAAACAGCAGATCGGCGAAGGGCTGTACAAAATGTACCAGTTTAGATTGCGTTAGTGAGGCGATGCATACGGGTTAACCAATAAGTGATGATAGGGAGGAAGACTAGAGACCTGCCTGTGGAAAAACCGGTCGTTTTCCTCAGTTTGTTTCACTGGAGGATATGTTCGCCGTCCGAACTTATTCGTGATAACGCTGCGATGGCAATAGCGTTGAAAGGGAGAGCTGGTGCACCTTGGGTATGACAATTCGAACTATCTCCATTCACAGATTTTTCCAATAAAGCCGAGCCAAATCACGCTAAAGAAAAGACCATTTACGCCCCAACTTCTTTCGGTCTGGGTCGATGAGAATAGAAACCATCACCCGTGCGTCGAAGCGGGTGTTGTTTTTATCATTATACGATAAATCCGGATAATTTTGATCATAAAAAAATAACGCCCGGCTCAAGCGCAAGAGAACCTGATAAAACACTTGACGGGGTTATCTAGCAGGCATACAATAAATACAAATTCATAGATGGCTGGAAAATATTCTTAAGATTGCCAGCCGTGCAATTCAGGTGCCCTTTCCCCCGGATGGGAAGGCTCAAAGGCGAAGCCGGTGCAAGGCCGGCGCTGTCCCGCAACTGTGAAGCAGTAGTCGGATCAGGATGCCAGTTATCGGCGTCAATGGATAACTGCAATAACTTGATTGACGATTGTAAAGCCAGGTCGCCCGCCTGAATTGCCATTTTCCACAGGACCTCGCGGATAGGAGGTGGGATGACTTTTAGAAAGTCTTTTTGCCCCTGTTCAAACGACAGGGGTTTTTTATTAACAACGGAGGACATAATGCGTTCAACAAAATTCAATCTCGCAATGGTCGCCTTTTTTATCCTTACCCTGCTGGCAACAGCCTGCTCACCTGCACCGGCAAATCCAACTGCAACGACCTCAGCATCTAATGGTTACCCGTCATCGGAGAGTACCCAAGGGCCCGGATACCCGGCTCAGCAAACCAACCCACCTGTAGTATCTTATCCTGCACCGGGGACAAACCCAATTGGGCCAGCGTATCCGGTTCAAGGTGGCAATCCAGCAGACAGTTATCCGGCCCAAGGGTCTGGCCCAATCACGCTGACCGATGGGTTAAACCGCCAGGTCAGTTTGCCAGGTCCCGCCCAGAAAATCGTTTCCCTGGCGCCTTCCAATACAGAGCTTCTTTACGAAGTTGGAGCGGGTTCTCAGGTTATCGCAAGAGACGAATTCAGTGATTTCCCGGCTGCAGTAAGCTCCCTTCCCAGCGTAGGTGGGTCGTTGGGCAAATACAACTTCGAAGCCATTGCAGCTTTGAAACCAGACCTGGTACTGGCAGCTCAGATTAATACCCCTGACCAGGTCAAATCCATCGAAGACCTGGGAATAACTGTTTTTTATCTCAACAACCCGACCGATTTTAACGGACTCTACCAGAACCTCGAGGCCGTCGGGCAACTCAGCGGAAGGTCGACTGAAGCTTCAGCTCTGGTCCAATCTCTCAAAGCTCGCGTCCAGGCAGTTTCGGATAAACTGGCAACGATAACCACTCATCCCAAGGTGTATTATGAGTTAGACGCAACCGATCCAGCCAATCCTTATACTGCTGGGCCTGGTTCGTACATAGATATGTTGATCAAGATGGCCGGTGGCGAAAATATCAGCGACATGCTTAACTCAGATTACGCTGCGATCTCTTCCGAACAGGTGATTACTGCCAACCCCGATTTTATTTTACTGGGAGATGCGGCTTATGGCGTAACCGTGGAAAGCATCGGCCAACGTCCGGGTTGGGCGGATATCGCGGCTGTCAAAAATAATCAGGTGATTGCTTTCGACGACAACACCGTCAGCCGGCCGACTGCGCGCCTGGTCGATGCCCTCGAAAATCTGGCCAAATTACTCCATCCCGAGGCATTCAATTAAGCACAGAAAAGTGAGTCGAGATTCGAGCACGGATGGGCTTTCATCGTGTAGAAGAATCTCGAACCTCCATTCCCGACGCATATGAAACACCCCTTCTTGATTACCCTGCTTCTCTTGCTCATCGCTTTGCTGTTAAGCGTGGCGGTAGGAAGTGTATTCATCTCACCCGGAGACCTTATCCGGGTCCTGGTAAGAAGCCTGGGCGATCCTCACCTGACTGCCAACCAGGAAAACGCCTTGAGCACTGCGGGGATCATCATTTTTCAGCTCAGACTGCCACGCACCGCCCTGGTGGCGTTGACCGGCGCGGCCTTGGGAGGGAGCGGAGCAGCTTACCAGGGATTGTTCCGCAACCCGTTGGCAGACCCTTACCTGATCGGGGTGGCTTCAGGCGCCGGCCTGGGCGCAGTAATCGCCATGTCGATCCAGTGGCCTTATACCTTCGCCGGCCTGATGGCCATTCCCGTCGCGGCTTTTCTGGCCGCCCTGGTAACCGCTCTGCTGGTCTACAGCCTGGCGCGGGTCGGCAAAACCGCTCCTACTACCAATCTTATCCTGGCAGGGGTCGCGCTGGGATCGTTTGCCACCGCCTTGACCTCTTTCTTGATGCTGCGCTCACAAGGTGATCTGCACCGGGCGATCGTATGGCTGCTGGGTGGGGGGACACTGACCGGTTGGCAGCCTGTACTGGCAGCTCTGCCCTACATTCTGGTAGGGTTGGGCGTGCTGCTGGTAATGGGACACAACTTGAACGTCCTCCAGTTTGGCGACGAGCAGGCCCAACAGTTAGGCCTGCCGGTCGAAAGGGTACGTGCAATCATCATCCTCGCCGCTACCATGACTACCGCGGCCGCAGTTGCCTTCTCCGGGATCATCGGTTTCGTCGGCCTGATCATCCCTCACATCATCCGCCTGGCGTGGAGCGGAGATTACCGCCGCCTCGTGCCGCTCTCGATCATCAGTGGGGCCTGGCTGCTGCTTTTTGCCGACGTATTGGCCCGGGTTGTCCTGGCTCCCCAGGAGCTCCCCGTGGGAATCATCACCGCAATGGTCGGCGCTCCCTTTTTTTTGTGGATATTACGCCGGGCAAAAAGCCAGGCTTTCTGGTAAGGAGATCAGCATGTTGGAAGTCCAATCGTTATCCGTCGCCTATGGATCGCGCCGGGTTTTACACGACGTAAACTTGAAGATGGAAGGTGGGAACGTGATCGGCTTGATCGGCCCGAACGGCGCCGGAAAATCTACGTTGATCCGAGTCATGAGCGGCGTGCTGCCGGCTCAGAGTGGAAGCGTGCTGGTCAATGGTAAGGCTCTCGATCACTACAACCCGACTCAACGGGCGTGCTGGATATCGGTCGTTCCCCAGGCGCGCAACCTGCCTCCTGCCTTTACCGGATGGGAAATGGTAGCCATGGGGCGGACACCTTATATAAATTGGTTAGGCCAGCTTTCATCCCGAGACGAGGCCATTATCCGCAAGGCGATGGAACGCACAGATACCCTGGGGTTTGCGGATCGCCTGGTAGGAGAACTCTCGGGCGGCGAGCAGCAGCGCCTCTTGATCGCCCGCGCTTTGACCCAGGGTGCCCCCTATCTGCTGCTTGATGAGCCGACCTCACACCTGGACCTGCAGTTCCAGTACGGCCTTCTCGACCTGGCTCGCGAACTGGCCAAAAAAGATGGCCTTGCAATTTTGCTGGCCTTGCACGACTTGAACCTGGTGGCCCGCTATGCTGATCGGGTCCTCTTGCTGGTCGACGGGAGGATTAAGGCAGCCGGTGTTCCGGCTGAGGTGCTCACCGCCGGTCAGCTAAGCCAGGCTTACCATGTTAATTTAAATGTGTTACCAGCTCAGGCAGGACAACCATTGATGATTTTGCCATCGGATAAATAAGGCACTCATCCAGTCCTTAAAAGCTTCCAAGACTTATAAGGATTGGGTTTAGAAAAAGGACCCCGGGTGGACGAAGACTTTCCCAAGACATTTTCTCAAGAAGACAACGCCCTTCAATTACCGCTGAGGATGTGGTGGCCCTGGGACCAGCCCTGCGAAAAAGTAGGGTTCGAAGCAACCTTTATACTGAAAAAGCCATCAGCAGGCAGCTTACATGTTTCCGCCAGCGGCGAATACCGAGCCTGGCTGGACGGAGCATCAATTCCAACTCCGAAAATGCCTTATCCTTCCTGGCGAGTGATGCACACAATATCGCTCGAACTGGTTGCAGGCCAGCACTGCTTGAACTTCGAGAGTTTACCCGGTGATCATGGCCAGCCGTTCCTATTAGCCTGCCTCGATTGGCAAGAAGATGGATATCGCTACCGGCTGGCCAGTGGGGCTGATTGGCTGATGAGTGCTGATCCTCCGGACGACTGGACAGGTCATACCGGCGAGCAGGCATGGCGGCCGGCCTGGGCTTTCGATGGGGTCTGGTCCGAACCCTGGGGAATGGCCTGTAATGCACCCGCTGATTTTTGCCGGCTGACCACCGGCTGGCAAAAAATGACGCCTAACCGCCTGGACCGGGTTGTAGGTTTATACCAGGGTCAGGTATCTATGGGGACATCCGCCCGGTTCGAAGACGGCGGAAGCCTGGAGATGCATCCGCCCCAACCTTACCCGGCAGCCCCGCCTCTTCTTGAAAATACCCGTCCGCGGCTCGAATGGTATCGCTCGCGCGAAGCCCACTCGATGATCAATAATAACTGGCTTGATCTGTTTGAAAAACGCGTTCCCCATGCAGTGTTTGACACCGGAGACGAAGTATTTGCGCGCCTGGTCGTGCGCGTGGTGCAGGGTGGACCAGCAATCATTGCGCTGACCACCGGTAAATCCCTCAACGAGGTGCAGCGCTACCACCGCCGGGTCAGCGACATTTTCAAGTTGGACAATAGCCAGGCTTTCAGCACTGCTCCAACCGGTTTTCGTTTTGCCAAGGTAATGGTTCTGAGCAGCGGCGCCAATTCTGTCTTATTGGCGCCGCTCGAATTACAATCCATCGCTTATCCAGTGATTCCTGCGGGTGAGTTTTCCTGCAGCGATCCAGCCCTCAATGCAATCTGGTCGCTATCAGCCAAAACGGCTCACCGCTGCATGCAAACTGAGATCTGGGACGGAATCAAGCGTGATCAGCTGCCCTGGATGGGCGATCTTTATACTGAAGCGTTAGCAATCTACCACGCTTTTGGCGACTTCCGCCTGGCGCGGCGCTCGCTAGCGATCCTGGCTGAGCTCGGACCAGCCCCTGATCGCCCGCTCGAGCTCAGGCGTTATCCTGGCCTGCAGGCTCTGTGGAAAGCTCCAGGTGGGACGCCCTATGGTCCTCAATCCGGTGACATTAACGGCATCCCGGCATACACTTTGTGGTGGATAATCGGGCTGGCTGAATACATCACGTACAGCGGGGACACCAGCCTGGCCCAAGAACTGGACGGCGAGATCGCAGCCACCCTCGAGCATGTGGCCAGTTGGGTGGGCGCAGATGGGACCTGGCAGCTCCGCGGCGGCTGGGATTTCATCGATTGGGCGCCTGTGCCGGAAAGCGAAAGGGCGGTTTACTGCCACCTCCTGGCCTGCCGGGCGATCCGCCTGGGCGCCGGACTGCTGGCATATAACCAGCGTTCAGTGGAGCTTTACGAGCAGCTGTACCGGCAGATGGCGCAAGCCGCCCGCCGCAACTGGTGGCAAGATGGCCAGAAAATCTTTGGCCATTCTCACCACGTTAATGCCGCAGCCATCTCCAGCGGGGTTCTCTCTAATCCGGAGGCAGCCAGGCTTTTCGACCGGACCTTAGCCGCCGATCCACCGCTAGCGATGACCTACTGGCATCGCTTCCTGGATCTCCAAGCCGCAAAGGAGACCGGGAATGTTCAATGGGGGTTGGATTACCTGCGGCGGCATTGGGGCCCGGCCCTGGCGCTGGGATCTTCCACGCTGTGGGAAGCCTTTGACCCGGCCTGGAGCGGCGAAGACCCGCATGCAGTCTCGATGGTCGGCGCGGAATTTGCCCGTTATGGCGGTTACGAAACATCCCTCTGCCACGGTTGGTCGGCTGGCCCAGCTGCCTGGCTGCACACTGCTGTTCTGGGAGTTGGGCCGGCTGGCCCGGGTTTTGCCACAGTCGAATTCAGACCCTGCCTGGGAGACCTGGCCTGGGCCAAAGGCGCCATCCCTACACCTCACGGTCCGGTGCAGGTATCATTGCGCCGCGAACAGAATGGCAGCCAGATAGCCGAGCTGACTTCACCATCCCAGATCGCAATTACTTTTACAGAAGATATTAAAAAGGAGTGGCAGATCCACATAAACGATCGTTGAGCGCTTCCGCCAACTCTTTCGGTTCGGAATACCTGACAATCACCTGGGGGGTCTGGTGCCAGGCTGCGCAGTCCTGAACAGCTTTGGCCAGATCCTCGATCAAGGTCCCATCGAGCTTTACCCCCGCTTCCAGATAAAGGGTTTTAACTTCGAATATGCCATCTTTACGGTGCGCCTTGGGATCCAGCCTGCCAACCAGCGTACCCCGGTGGAGGATGGGCAGGGTATAGTAACCATAGTGCCGTTTTGAAGCTGGCAGGTAACACTCAATCGAGTAATTGAAGTCGAACAAAGTCCGGGTCCTTTGCCGGTCTGTAATTAAGGGATCAAAAGGTGAAAGGAGGGTGGTCAGAAAGCTTTGCAGCTCTCCCGCTTCTGCCAGCTTTACCTGGTCGAACTGATCGGGGTGAAGGTAAGCGGGCTCCTTGATCCCTTCTATCGAAACCGGCAGCAGCAAATTTTGCTGCCCAAGAGCCTCAAGGCAGCGGGCGGTCTCGACCTTGGGTAAGTAAAAATAATTAGCAGTCCAGGTAGCCGTCCCGACTCCCAGCGCTTTGATCGCTTTGAGGGTCAAAGCGCGTAGGGTTTCTTCCAGCGACGGGGCCGTCGCATCATCCCAATCAGGTCGTATTCGTTGGCGCAGGTCGTAAACACGCTGGAAATGATGGCGCCTGGAGATCATCAGTTCACCCGTGGTAAAGAGATACTCCAGGGCGTTTTTTTCTTCCTTCCAATTCCACCAGCCGCCTGCAGGTTTATGGTCAGATTCAAAATCGGCGGACCGCAGCGGGCCTTCCTGGCGGATGCGCTCCAGAACGCCAGATATCACCTGGCTGTTTTTTTCTAACCATGATTCAGAATAACGATGGCGATGCCAGCCGGCCAGCATCAAGCTGCGATAATATGGATAATCCTCAGCCGGCAGAAAGCAGGCTGCATGCGACCAGTATTCGAATACCTGCTTATCGACCAGGAGGTCATCCAACCACCCGGTGGGGAAATCGCCGAGGCGGCTCCACAAGATCAAATACGGACTGCGCGCTACCACGTTAATCGTATCGATCTGCAAAGCGCTGATCTGCCGGATCGTTTCCAGAACATAATCCCTGGACGGAAGCTGGGAGCGCGGGTGAGCCAATCCCTGGGCTGCAACCAGGATGGCGCGGGCGGTTTCTCGGTTAAGGTGAAGGGTCACGCTGTATTTTCCTTTCTGGCAGAATGCTTCTGCAGGCCGGCGATATCTGCTCGTGAAATGACGCCTTGCTGGTTGAGGTCAAAATATGAAACCCGGTCGCGGATCAGGCTGGCAATTTCGGCTGCCAGGATTGGTGTCAACAGCGCCTGGTCGATCCCTTCAGGGAGGCAGGTCAGGTGGGCCAGGTTAAACAGGTCGCCAAGGGTCAGACCTTGAGTGCAGGCAGGGATCGCCTGCATCACCACCTGGATGGCTTGCTCGCCCTGTGGGGTCTGTAAATAGGTTTTAATTGGTGTAAGATCCAAAGTGATGCCAGGATAGGGTTGGGAATTACTCGCCACCATCCAGCTTTCAAAAGCCAGCATGGTTTTTTTAACCGCTGTCTCGACCCAACTATCCGGTAACAGGTTTTCAGCTGCATGTTGCATCGTCTCAGGCGGAATTTGGCTCAGAAGAAGGATGGATTGGTCATCTTTTTCTATCTGTTTTACCAGCTAGCTTGCAAAGAGGGCCCGGCTTTGTTGGATCAATCCCGGCTGTTGAACCAGCAAGGCCGAATTTTGGGGCGAATTTGCTGCAGCCAACAACGCCATGCCAGCCAGGGTCGCACTGGAGGAGAGCAAAAAGAAATCTGCAGCCAGGATTGCGAGCACTGTCCGGATAGTTTTCCTGCATCCTAGAAAAATCCATGCGTTTGAGAATACCCAAAGATGGCCAACCTGTCAACGCTTTTAACGTAAAAAAAAAGCGGACGCAGCTTGACAATCCTTTACCCGGCTTTTATAATGAAAATGTGTTTCAATTTCAATAAGAGGTTTGCCATGAAAATCAAGGCGGCTGTCGCCTGTCTTCTGGTCGTCTTGGCTTCGAATGCCTGCCAGGCTGCCACTCCAATCGCTACTCAACGCTCTCAAGGGTTAAATAATCCAGGGATAAAGGTCCTGGCGACCAAATCTTTCATCGCCGATATGGTCCAGAACGTCGCTGGAAACCGGCTTGAGGTCGATTCCCTGGTGCCAACCGGGATGGACCCGCACAGCTTTGTCCCCTCTCCCCAGGATATCGCCAGGATTGCCGATTGCGACTTGTTGGTCGCCAACGGTGCTGGACTCGAAAGCTGGCTGCAAAAGACGATCGCAAACGCCGGGGGTAACTACCTGCTGGTCGAAGCCACGAAAGGATTGGCTAACCGAACAACAAAACCTGGTGAGGTCGTCTCACCAGGCGCCCAGGCCGAATCCATCGACCCCCACTTCTGGCTCGACCCTGCCAACGTCATAACTTATGCGGCGAACATCCGCGACGGCTTGATCCAGGTTGATCCCGCCGGTAAAGACGTCTATACGCGCAACGCCGACTCTTATATCAATCAACTAAAAAGTCTGGACCAATGGGTGGCAAACCAGGTCAATCAAATCCCACCAGACCAGAGGCTGCTGGTCACCAACCATGAAGAATTCGGTTATTTTGCGGACCATTATGGATTTAATATCATCGGAACGATTAACCAGAGCTTCAGCTCTGAATCTTCGCCTTCAGCACAACAACTGGCTCAATTAATCGATCAAATCAGAACAAGCCACGCCAGGGTAATATTTCTCGAAACCGGGGCTAACCAGCAGCTGGCAGACCAGGTTGCCCAGGACGCCGGAATCAAGGTGGTGACCGGGCTGGTCACCCATTCGCTCACACCTCCAGACGGATTTGCACCCAGCTATATCGCCATGATTCAATACGACACCAACCTGATCGTCGATAGTCTCAAACTTTAAACCTTCAAGTTTATTCTGGGTTGGGTAATGGCTTTCTTTTGATCTGTTTATACAACCGGGCATAGCTGGAAGCGATATGGACGAAAAATGGAGAAGAAGACAGCTCAGGTCGGGCATCCCGAAGAGCGTTCCGTAATTCCGCAGTGTTCATAAATTCAGCAAGGGTCAATGTTGCCCGTCCTATTTCCCATAGCGTGTGAGCATCTGAACCGACGGTTCCTGCCAAATCATACTTACGAGAAAAATCCAGGGCGGACTGGTTAGCCTGAGGCGCGCTGCAGCGTGAATTGAAGGTTTCGACCGCATCCACCAGGGGCGCGATTTCTTCCAGATCGGCTAGCGCCCAGGCACCATTGCGTACCGAATCGAAGGGGTGCGATACACTGATAAATGCTCCTTGCTGGCGGAGAAGTTCGATTGCTTTTACTGGTTTCAAACCGCGCGGAATCGTTTCCTGGACAAAAAAAGCCAGCAGCTCGCCTTTCTCAGTCATAATTTCTTCGCCAACTACAACGAGATCAGGCGCAAACTGGCAGGCTAACTGTGCTCCGGCGATCGTGTTGTGGTCTGTTACCACCAACCTGGTGACGCCTTTTCGCCGGCAGGTCGCTACCAGGTCTGCGACAGTCGTGAGGCTGTCCTTTGAATATATGGTGTGACAATGAAACTCAGCTTTGACCAGACCAGACATGGCATTCTCCGGGGAAGATCCCCCAAAATTATAACCCAATCCGCCTTCGCGCTTTGAGGCTTGCCCAATTCGTCATTTTTATATAGAATCAACCTTATGGAGAAGAATCGCTCCCTCCTCAGCAATCCCAAAATGCAGGTCACGCTGGCCCTAATATCGGGTCTGGCGGTGTATATCATACTAACCGGCTACCTGGGTGGTGCAGATCAAAACCAGGCAGCAATCGTTCTGGACACTATCCTGTTCTACTTCTGGCTGGTTTTCTGGCATTTTTTCTTTTCCCAGTTTGTGCTTCCTGTCCAAAAACTTGAGGAACGTTGGCTGGCCTGTGACCGCCTGTTCAAATATCTGGCAGGCAGGCATGGCCCAGCCGTCCTGATCGAAAACGGGCAAATCCGTCAGCGTAAGCACGAAACCCAGCGGCATAAACCGGGTATTGCACTGATCGACACTGCCAGCGCGGTAATGCTGCGAACGGACGAGGCTTATACCCGTCCCGGAGGACCGGGCGTAGTTTTCACTGGCCTGACTCAATTCCCACACCCGGAATATGAATACCTGGCCGGAGTCGTCGACCTGCGCCCACAAAGCCAGGCTCTAGGCCCTAAAGAGAGAGAAGACCCCTTCCAACCGCAATATGAAAGTGAGAAGGCGGCTGCCTATGCCGAAAGGCAAAAACGACGTTACCAGACCAGCGGCCTCACTCGCAATGGGATCGAAGTTGTCCCCAATATCCTCGTCTCCTTCCAATTAAACACACACCCAGGGATGGGTAATTCGCAATTCGGATACGATGGCCCGGCAGTCCGATTGGCGGTCACCGGCGAGGGTATCGACCCCGATCTGGCAACCGACGATGCCCGTCGCTCTATCGGCTGGCAAGAATTACCTGCCTACCTGGCAGCGAATATCTGGCGTGAAGCCCTCAGCCTTTTCACGTTGGATGACCTTTTCCAGGAACTCGATCCTGCATACCAACTGCCGAGTCAATCTCAGACCGAGAAAGCCACGGATAATCTCCAGTTTGAGACGCTTTCAACCGGCCTGGAGCTCATCAACCTGTGGGTCAGGCAGCGCCTGATGCAAGAGGTCGTAGACGAACTGGGTTTTACCGGGCGGCCAACCGGGGCGCGGATTTATAGCCCGGAAAACAAAATCCTGAAAGAACGGGGTGTCAGGGTTAATAACGTCACCATCACGAACCTGCGATTTCCGGCTGCGGTCGAAAACGAACTCATCAAACGCTGGGATTCGACCTGGTACCAGCATGCCATGGCAGATCGCCAGTTGCTGGAAAAGCAGCTGAGCGATACCCAGAATCACAGCCAGCAATCAGCTCGGGTAGAATATGCCCTGGCAATTGCCCAACGCCTGAAGAAGCTGCCTCCCGGGATCGAGCATTCAAGTGATGAAATCTTATCCGAAATGGTCGCAGGTTCACTGCAATTGATCGTGCGCGATGCAAATATGCAAAAGCGAGCCGGTTTTGAAAGAAATGCGCTGCTCGACCTGATCTCCAGTCTGCAAAACGAATCATTGACACGATGAGCGCCATACCCTCACAACACCAATCCTCTTCGTTCCATTTGCTGCGCAGCCTGCAAGGGTTCGCAGCCGCCCAGGTCGAAGCGATCCTCAACCTGACCTTTGCGATGACGAAAAAGGGTGGTCTCATCCGCAATCTGGTGTTCATCTGGTGTCCACTACTGGCCTGGATCTGCCTGGCGATCATTGCACATCCCTTCGACAACGGCATTTTACATGGGCTTTCAGCTTCAACTGGCCAAACCCTAACTTTTTTCGATGGCACTCACCCACTTTCAACCCTGGTTGAAGGGATCACCAAATTTGGGGTTTACACGGCTTTATTAGCTGCCAGCCTGGTTCCAAGGCTGATCAGCCCGGATGTGTTGAGACACGTACTTACCTATGTGATACCCTTCCTGACTGCGTTCTGGATTGCTTCGATCTATCTGGCAGACATCTTCGAGATCGAATCCAGGGGGATTGCAGGGCAATTCCTGCGCCAGACTGCCTTTGCTTCTTCTTACCACCTGCTTACCATCGAAAATGGGAAGGTCGCTGAGAAGGACCTGAACTCGCCCTTGTTGATAATCGGCGGGCCTGGGATCGTCAACACGCGCCTGGAAAACACGGCTGTGTTCGAAAAACTCGACGGCCAGGTCCACATCATCGGCTCAAATCCAGGTAAAAGTAAGAACACGAAGATCATCGACGGGTTTGAACGCCTGCGAGAAGTGATCGACCTGCGCAATCAGGTTAGCCTGGCCAACGAGCTGTCGGTCGAAGGCCGTACTCGGGATGGTATCCGCATCATTGCTCAAAACATTCGCATTGAGTTCAGTGTGCTGCGGGATGCAGCAGCCGGAGCTGGTGGGGACGCCTCAAAACCCTTCACGTACGACGAAAACGCAATTAAAAACCTGGTTTTCAAACGCAGCTCAAAATACCCGTGGCAGCTTGTGATGAAGGGTATCGTTCGCAGGAGCCTACAAGATTTTATTGCTGGGCACAGATTGAGCGAATTCCTGGCAGCATCGAGCTTTCCTGAAGCAAAAGATCGGGAAACGGCGTTGAATTTCATCCCGCGCCAGGAAATTACAGAACTATTCCTGGCCTCAGATTTCAATGATGCCTCAGCTAAAGCCGGCTTGCAGCTCAACTGGATCGACATCGGCACCTGGGTTGCCCCAGCAGCGGCCTCAATAGTCACCCAAAAACACCTGGATGCCTGGAAAATGACGCGTGAAAACGAAAACCGGCGCATGAATCTGGAAAGCCTGGAAAGAGAAAGCCGCAGCGAAGAGCTGCTCCGCCTGATCCGTGAAGTCCCATTAATTGCCAGCGATGAAGGTCCTCAGGGCGGTCCTGAAGAAGAAGGCAAGCGAAAGCTAAACACGATTTACGCCTATCTTCGAATGCTCCGATCGGCCCAGACCGACGTGATTCAACAGCTTGAAACCCCATCTATAGAATTGGAGGCAGCCATCCACTTTTTGAGCGATTACCTCAAGGATTATTTGGAGCGTACGGGCCAGGTACACTGGTTACAGGGTCCTCCAGAGTGAGCAGCCATGACCTTCCCCCAACCAACTGACGCCCGCCCCTGGCTGCGTATGCTGGAAGCCAGCTACCTCAGCCCTCCAGCGCAGATCCTGATCGACGAAATCAACCACTCGCTTGATGCCAGAGATTACGAGCATTCCCAACAGCTCGTTGACCGCTTGCTTGGTATGCGTGCATCCTTTTCAAGCCGCAAGGAGAAAGCCGAAACGACCCTGGAGTGCGCCCTGGTCAGCTACCAGATGGGGAATTACCGTGAAGCGATCGATGCTCTTGAAGAAGCCCGCCAGCTCTATCGGAACAACCGCCACTACATGGCTATTGCCCTCTGGATGGCAGGCTGTATCCAATGGATATTGCCTGAAGAGCACGACAAAGCATACTCAGCCTGGAGCCGGTGTATTTCCGAATTTGATGTCTTACAAAAAAGCAGCGGTAATGCTATCCATGCCCAATGGTATTACGACCATGTCCAGGAAATTAAAGCAGATATCGCCCTGGCCCTTAAACAAGAACGGCTGCCCGATTTTGGCGACCGCCAGGGACAGTCGACCGGACCGGACTTGCAAGATTTTCCTGAGCCCCTTTTAGCTCCAGAGTCTGGGCAGGAAAATCAACAAACCATGCTGCAGCTATTCCGCGTCGTGGACGAAATTCCGGCCCAGGGATTCGGTCCTGGGGGTTTCCGCCTTTATACGATTGGTGAAGTAGATATCAACCAGGTGATCATCCAGGGGCGACCCTTTCGGATGGTCAATGTACACGACCAGAATAAAGTGATTTCCTTACGCAGTGGGAGTTACGTGGTTCTCAAGGTGCTGGATGATAATATGGATGCGCCTGGAGAAAATGGTGAGGAAGGCATTGACACCGGCGATTTTGTTTTGATACATTTGCAAGACAGCGCCAATGATGGCGATATCATCGCAACGAGGTTAGGTAAATCCCAGAGTCAGGTCTCCCTCGCCCGCCTGCGCATCATCCAGGATGACCGCCAGTACCTGGTCGAGCCGCATAGTAAAAATCCGGATCGCAAATCCAATACTTTCAACCACCTGAACGAAGGATTCAAAATCTTTGGTATCGTCCTGGTGGTATTTAAACCGATAACGAAATGAGCAGCTCTTGAACAACTTTAACAATCTACCTAGTTATTACCAGCTTTCCCCGGAGATTCTCCAGGCTCGACGTCTTAATATGCCAGTCGTGGCGCTTGAATTGGCTGTAATCACCCACGGCCTGCCCCGTCCGGAGAATTACAACCTGGCCCGAAGTGTGGAAAATGAAGTACGGGAAAACAATGCCATTCCGGCGACAATTGCTTTGCTAGAAGGCAAGATCAGGATTGGTCTGGACCATGCCAGCCTGGAACGGTTATCCAACGACATGGACGCACGCAAGGTGTCAAAAAGGGATTTTGCTGCAGTATTGGCAGCCAGAGTAAGCGGCGGGACGACCGTCGCCGGTACGCTGGTTGCTGCCAGGACGGCAGGCATCCGGGTTTTTTCTACCGGAGGGATTGGCGGGGTGCATCGCCGGGCGCCGTCTGACGTTTCAGCCGACTTGCCCGAATTGAGCCGCTCACCTCTGATTGTGGTTTGCGCTGGCGCAAAAGCCATCCTCGATTTACCAGCTACCCTGGAATACCTGGAAACAATGGGGATTCCGGTCATCGGCTACCGAACCGAAGAGTTCCCTGCCTTCTACTCGCGGGAAAGCAGTCTACGCTTGAATGCATCTGCCGGTTCGCCCTCCGAAGTAGCAGCAATCGCCCGAATCCATTGGGAACTCGGCCTGGAAAGCGCCATCCTGGTCGTCGTTCCACCGCCGGTTGAAGTGGCTCTACCGAGGGCAGAAGTTGAGAAAACAATCGGGCAAGCCCTGGCCGAGGCCCAGGCAAACGGCATCAGCGGCCCGGCAGTTACCCCCTTCTTGCTTAACCGGGTGAGCGAACTAACCGGAGGAGCCAGTTTGCAAGCCAACCTGGAGCTGCTGCGGAATAATGCTGCTCTGGCAGCCCAAATCGCTAACGAGCTTGCCCCAGGAAAAAAATATCAGGCAGTTTAAGCAAATCGATCAGGAAATAGCCTAGGGGGTAACGGCAAATCTGCCAGTCGGTAAAGGCGTAACCGTTTAAGGCGTGGCCGATGGTGTAATTAAGAAACGGCCGGTCGGCAGCGGTGTGACGGTATAGGGTGTAGCCGAGGGTGTAATGAGGAAGCGCCCGGTCGGTAAGGGGGTAGGCGTCTGCGAAGGCGTTGCCTCGAGCCCGGCTGCCTGGGTTTGAGGATCTGGCTGCGTTGCTGATCCGGAGGGGGCTGTCCCAGTCGTAGTCCCCGATCCTGGTAAAGGCGTTCCAGTTACGACGAATTGGCCCGAAATTTTGAATTGCGTCCCGACGAAAATCTGTACGTCATAATTTCCCGGAAGCCACTCCTCCGGAGATGGGTTCCAATCGGTATAGCCATAACCGCCTGACCCCCCATTCCAGGGACTAAATTCATAATAAACCAGGTTACCGTCCCGATACCATAGCGCCGTCCACTGGGAACCGTCGATCATGTTGTTATAACTGAAGGTTCCGTAAAGATGGCCAACTGGGATGGTGAATTCGGACTTTGGATCGACCGGTTGATTCTGGTCGATCTTCTCAGAAAACCGCAGGGGACTAAAAACGGCATCAGGGTTCGGCGTTACCAGGCCTTCAAAACCGGTCTGGATCGACAATGGCACAAAAGGTGTGTTGGTGACCGAGGGGGTATTCGTGATCGTAGGGGTTAATGTCACTGTGGAGGTCAGGGTGATGGTCGGAGTTACGGTAATAGTCGGTGTCAGGGTAACGGTCGGGGTAGGTGGGTAAAAATGATAGATAACCGGTTCGGCGAAACGGGTTAGGAAGAAAGCTATAAATACCAGGCCGACACCAAAAAAAACCATCCGCCAGCCACGCACCATTTTATCGCGGCGTTTACGGAAAAACGGCAAACTATGGCTGGAACGGATGGTTGTAATCCCACTCAACAGGGAAATAAACACTCCCGCTACAGCAAGTATCGTTGCGGTAATAACTGCGGTATGGATGTCCAGATTCATAAGATTCGTATCGCCTAGCGTATCGACGCCGTAAATTATATTACCTTAGAGCTTATTTGCATACGGTGATGCGAACAGCGCCGGGGTGCCGCCGGTATGCCAGAAAAGAACGGTATCGCTGGATTTGAAGAAACCTCCGCGAATCAGATCTATCAAACCTGCCCCCGCCCGGCCGGTGTAGACCGGGTCAAGCAACAGTCCTTCATAACGGGCAAAGAGCAGGATTGCTTCTCGTTCCGGCATACCCATCATCCCATACCCATCTCCCAGGTAGTCTGAATTAACCAGGATATCGCCAGGCTCAAAGCGCATACGCGTCCCATACTTTTCAGAGGTCTCAGCGGCAAGCGAAGCCACCCATTCCGCCAGCTCATTGGCGGGACGGTCGACACTGATGCCTAAAAGTTTGCCGCGGTAGCCTGACCTCCGGGCTCCGAGAGCCAGCCCAGCCTGAGTACCGCCTGATGAGGTAGGGAAAACGATCCAATCTGGTTCGACGTTTTGCGCCAGGAGCTCGTCCATGGCGAAAGCGTAAGCCACTGCCCCGGCAGGGTTGGAACCGCCATAGGGGATCAGGTAGGGCCGCCGGCCTTCTGTCCATGCCTGGTTAAATGTTTCCTTAAGGGTAATGTCGCGGGTTTCCTGATCGCACCAGACGATCTCAGCGCCAAGCAGGTGGTCGAGCAGCAGGTTCCCCGAGCGGTCAGCCGGTGGGGCTCCCGCCAGAACTAGGATGCAGCTCAACCCATAGCGGGCAGCGACGGCTGCAGTCTGGCGGCAGTGGTTCGATTGGATGGCTCCAGCCGTGATAAGAGTCTGAGCGCCGTTCGCCTGAGCTTCTGCCAGCAAGAATTCCAATTTGCGGGTTTTATTACCCCCCAGTGCCAGGCCGGTCTGATCGTCGCGTTTGACCAAAATGCGAGGACCGCCTAAAACAGCCGATAGACGCGCAAGCGGCTCAATTGGAGTAGGTAATTGTGCAAAGCGTACCCTTGGAATCATGGTTTCTCCTGATCTGGTTATTAGGCCTTATTAGCCAGAGATCATATCGCGAATGCGTGCTTTACCCCGGCGGCGCATGATCTCCAAAAAACGCGGAAGAGCCTGGGTGTACAGCCTGTACAACAAAGGCCGGGCGGGATAATCCCAGGCTCCTGGGGTTCGCATCACATACCCCCCCAACCCCTCTTTGAAACGGAAGACTCCCCACATCGGGTCGGTCTCCTCAAAACGGTCGGGGGCCCCCCACAGGTCGTATATTTGGCATCCTGAAGCCTTGGACTGCCGCATCGCTTCCCATTGGAGCAGGTAGTTGGGCATCATGTCGCGGTGAAGTTCACGCGACATCCCGTATAGGTACCAGGCCCTGCTCTTGAAGCGAAAAACCACGACCGCCGCCACCGGCTCACCGGCTACATCGGCGATCAGAATATCCGCCATCCCGGCTTGCAGCATGGTATGCCAGGTGAACTCATAATAAGCCTGGTCGCGGATTACAAAGCCATCGCGCAGGGACGTTTCAGCATACATCTTATAGAGCATTGGAAAATCAGCTTCTGTCCCTTTTCGCACCGTCACCCCTTTACGACCCGCCAGTCGAATGTTATAGCGAGTTTTTTGCTTCATCCGGCCAATCAGGTCATCCTCGCTTGCCTCCAAATCGACCAATACGGTATTGCGGAACTGCACCTGTTCGGTAGAAAAACACCATCCTCGCTTTTTGAGGCTCGCCGCTACAGATTCGCCGCAGGGATCCTGGATCCCATCGGGCGCTCCGGGAATACCGAGACCCAACTGGATTTCGGGGTCGATTTTGATGAAAATTGCTTTTTTCTGTCTGGCAAGTGTTTGAAGCGAATTGAATATGCTCTCACGCAGAAGGGGGTCGCTCCAATCAGCCAACGGCCCGCGGGGAATGTAGAGAACACTAAATCGGGCCGCCGGGCCTGAATTCGGTGCAGTGCGCTGCAAGACCAGTGCGGCTGCCCGAACCTGGTCTTGACTGTCATTCCAAATGTATGGCAGCAGCTTCCAGCCCAAACGGGCTTTGACCTGGCCCCACTGTTGGGTCTGCAAGATGTGCGCTTGAGGCAGACCGGCGATCAACGAGTTCCACCGCTCCAGGTGCTCGACCTTTTCCAACCGGTAGGAGTCTATGGTACTCAATGCCATCCCATCCCTGCGGCTAGAAACTTGCTCCCTGGCGTTTTAACCACCAGCGGTAAAAGGCATAAAAGGGGGGCAAATAGACCCGATCCCAGGCACCGGCGGCACGGATAACCTTTCCGCCAAAACCGCGCTTGAAACGATACACACCCCACAATCCATCGTGGCGCTGTTCGAATTGATCCTCGAGGTCCTTCTCATCGTAGTCAGGCACTCCCCAAAGGTCGTACTCCTGGCATGCCTGCAGGTGAGCCCACTCAATTGCGTGCCACTGCAAGAGATAAGTCGGCATGCGGTTGCGTTCCAGGTCGTTAGATGCGCCGTAAAGGTACCAGGCCCGATTTCCGGCTGAAAAAACCATCAGGGCTGCTAATGGCTGGCTGCCATATTCAGCCTGTAACAGGCTGCATGCGCCTGACGAAGCAAAAAGCTGGTGCGCCAGGCAGTAGTAATCCTTGCTGTGGACACCGAATCCATCCCTTTTACCGGTCACTGCCATCAATTTGTGAAATGTGGCAAAATCGGTCGATGCATGGACCTCAATCCCTTTTTTTTGCGCCAACCGGATGTTGTAGCGGGTCTTCTGCTTCATGCGCGTGATGATTTCATCCGGACCGCCGTCCAGGTCGATCAGAACCGTACGCAGTGGTTGGATTGCGTGCTGGCTGGATTGGAAACCAGGAAATTGTGTCTTTACAAAATCTTCCGGCAGCGGCGCCCACGCGTCCGGCTCAACTTTGAGCAACACAGCATGTTTCGCACGGCATAGGTGATCTATCTCTGGCCATAAAGCGGCCCAATCCGAGCCGACCGGCCCCTTAGGGATATATGCGATTGAAAGGTTGAATGGGAGTTTGCGGAATAACACCTGCGAGCCAGCATCCCCTACCAGGATACGTTCGACCTGCCAACCAAACCTGGCTTTCAGTTCTCCCCAGGCTGTTTGCTGCAGAAGATGAGCTTCAGGATGGCGGCTAAGATATGCCTGCCACTCAAGTGCGCTTACCGATGGCATAGCTACCTATTCAATCGCCGTCATTTCCGGAGGCGGTGTGCTGCGCACGGCAGAGCCTGGGATTAATTCATCGAGCAGTCTGACCACGGTTGGAGCATCACCCTCCTGAATTAATCGAGCAAGCTCATCGATCGATTTTTGAAGCGCCTTGCCCTGGAGTACATTCTGGCCATCCAAACGGAAAATATCAGGGTGAACAGTAGGTTGGAAGGTGACGCCTTCGTCCCATAAGTCTTCACTGAGTTTTTCGCCAGGTCGGATTCCACTATAGACAATTTCAATGTCACGCCCGGGCTCCAATCCTGAAAGGCGGATCAAATCTTCAGCCAGGTCGAGGATGCGCACTTGCTGGCCCATATTCAAGACGAACATCTCGCCGCCCCGCCCCATCGAGGAAGCCTGAAGTACCAGATGGACGGCTTCCGGTATGGTCATGAAATAGCGTTTCATGTCAGGGTGGGTCACCGTCACCGGTCCACCCCGGGCAATCTGCCGTTTGAACAGAGGCACCACACTGCCCCGGCTGCCCAAAACATTGCCAAAACGAACCACCGAAAAAGATTTACCGGTTCGTTCACCTGCGTCCAGTACAATCATTTCCGCCATCCGTTTGGTCGCGCCCATCACATTGACCGGGCGGATTGCCTTGTCGGTCGAAATCATCACCAGTCTTTCAACCCCGGCAGCGACGGCAGCATTAACCACGTTATGGGTGCCAAGAATATTGTTGCTGATTGCCTCTTCGACGTTGATCTCCATTAATGGCACATGTTTGTGAGCAGCTGCATGAAAGATGACCTGCGGGTGGTGCTCCGCCAAAACGATCTTGATCCTGCGTTGGTCGCGGATATCAGCGATGATCGGGCGGATCAATATGGAAGGGAAGCTCTCACGCAGCTCGAGCAAGGTTTCGAAAATGCTGTTTTCACCGTGGCCTAATAAGAGCAGCTCAGAAGGTCCCCAGCGGGCAATCTGGCGGCAAAGCTCCCGGCCAATCGAACCGCCGGCTCCGGTTACCAATATCGTGCGCCCTCCCAAGCTGGCTCCAATCAATTCATCGTTAATTCGTGCAGGTTCGCGTCGCAGCAGATCAGTGATATCCACCTCACGCAGGCGGCTGACGCTGACCTTTCCACCCAACAGCTCATATATTCCCGGCATGGTTCGAAAAGGAACTCCTTTGAGCCGGCATACATCTGCCACCAGGCGAACAATATTACCCGGCGCGCTAGGGATGGCAATGACAACCTCGTCAATGTTCTTCGTGCCATCTAAAACCCGCGGCAGGTCAGCAATTGTCCCCAATACCCTCACTTCATGGATCTGATGATTTTGTTTCGAGACGTCATCATCCAGAAAACCGATGGGGATAATATTCAACTGCTGGTTCTTCTGCATTTCGCGGACGACCAGGGCACCGGCATCGCCCGCCCCGATGATGAGAACCTGTTTCGTCAATCCCTGCTTGCGGTGGTTGATTGACTGGGCATTGCTTTCGGCCAACAGCCTTACGGTGAAACGCAATCCCCCGACCAGGGCTAATGAAAGCAGCCAATCAATAGCCAGGATGGAACGAGGGAAGGCAGTGAAAATGTGCAGCGTGAAAAAGGAAAGCATGAAAATCGAAAGGATGATTGTGGCTGTCGTTACAGCGGCAGTGATCAGCTTGAGCTCCTGGGTGCTGGCGTAAACCCACAATCGCCGGTAAAGACCGAAGAGAAAATACACTATCGGCTTGATGATGAAGGCGGCAGCCAACATCCACCACATCGAGGCCATATAGGTGGACATATTGTCCAGTTCTAACCGCAAGATGTAGCTGACTAAAACTGATGCAAAGATTAATACCACATCCCCCATCAACAAGAAGCGGTTCTTAAATTTCGGTTGAAACCTCATTTTATTGACCTCTAAAACCGACCACCGATCCAACCGTGCGCAAAATGACCATCAAATCCATAATCAGGTTACGATGTTTGATATAGTACAGGTCATATTCCAGCTTGATAGATGTATCTTCGACACTAGCAGCATAGCCAAAATTTATCTGGGCCCAACCGGTCAATCCGGGCTTAACCAACAAACGTGCCCGGTAGAATGGAATCCTCTGCTGTAATTGCTGCACCAATTCCGACCGTTCAGCTCGCGGGCCAACCAGGCTCATTTCACCTTTTAAGATATTAATGAATTGAGGCCATTCATCCAGGTGAGTTCTGCGTAAGAGCCATCCAATGCGCGTGATCCGATCATCATGGACGGTAGTCACCCGAACCAGGCCATCTTTCTCCGAATCTTGCCTCATCGTCCGGAACTTGATAATCTGATAAATTTTTCCGCGTTTACCAAGGCGATTTTGCAAATAAAAAATAGGCCTGCCGCTGTCGAGCATTATCGCCAGGCTAACCAGTGGAAGGAATACTATCAGAAGGATCACACCGACCAGCCCGCCGATGATATCCACCAACCGTTTCCCCAATTCGTAAAATGCACTCGATTGGGCCTGATCAACAAATGAGTGGACAATCCAATCCGTTTCCAGCAGCGAAATGGGCACGCGGCCGAGGAGCTCTTCATAAATAACAGGCATGGTGGTCACCTCAACCCCCGTCTCCTGGGCGTCCAGGATTGCCTGGAACATGGACCCATTCATCTCGCCTGAAATTGCCAGGATTAAGTCAGATATATTTTCTCGATCGATCACCTGTAAAAGGCAATCGTTCCCGCCTAATATTGGGTAACCCTCAATCATTACGCCTATTTTCTGGGGATCATCATCAATCAAACCGACCAAAAAGAACGGTTGCGGCCAGATGTCCTTCAATACTTCCAGCAAAGCCTTCCCGGATTTCCCGGCGCCAACGATCATCACCCGGCGCATAAACTGCGGAGCGGTAAAGATTCTGATGTAAAACAAGCGCCAAATGATGGTCAAAACGGCAACTACTCCAATGAAAATTGCCACGCCTTTGCGAGGAATTGTTTCAGGGTCGGAAACAAAATAGATCACCAGGTAAATCGCCAGGCTAATCAAAGTGGCGATGCCAATACCATAGAGAGTATCGCGCATACGCCGGGCCCGGCTGGTATCGTAAAGCTCGACCAGCATCAAGATCCAGAAGGCCGGGATCAGATAAATCCAAAATGGCACCCGGGCATTCAGAAAATCCAAAGAAAACCCTTGGAGCCACTGATCACCTTCCGCCCAAATATAAAGAGCAATGAACAGCGCCAGGACAGCCAGGATCGCATCTCCGATCAGGAGAATGTACCGCTGCTCACTCGATTTAACACGCCAGCGAACGGATCGAGAATAACTTTTCATTGTCTATTGCCGGTCTGACCTGTCATTTATGATCAAAGAAACTCCAGAGGAAGCCCGTTCCCCAACTAAAATGCATAGAAGCAATTGCCAACGGCACGCCGGGTAAAAAACGGAGGTCTCTCTTGCGCAGCGCTATTTGAGCAGCTGCGAACAATAATGCCATAAGATACAGCAGCAATTCTAATGCCAGGATGAGGCGGGCTGGCACGAACCAAATAGAAAGGAACAATAACGTCGCCAGGCTGATCACAAATACGGGAGGCAGTGCCTGGCGCCAACGCAGCGTGCCGGGATAGCGGCGCAGCATACGAGCCTTCCAATAGCCATACCGCCAGTACTGGCGCCCCAGGCTTTTTAAGTCAGCCCGAGCGAAATAAATACAACGGATTTCAGGATCCAACCACACCCGGCCGCCATGCTGGCGCACCCGGGCATTAAATTCATAATCCTCATTCGTTTGCAAGGTTTCGTCGAAAGCCCCAATCCGGTCGATCAATTCGCGCCTGAAAGCACCAAAAGGTACGGTATCGACGCAGCCAGCTTTATCAGTAAAACGATAACGAGCGTCTCCCACAGCCAGGGGATGAGCTGCGACTGCAGCGATCACCTGGCTCATCCAGCCCTGCCCGCCGGGATGGATATTCCAAACACCACCGACGTTGTCTCCCAGGCCATTTTGCAGGTCAACAATGCTGCGTTCGATGTAATCATTCTGTGGAATTGAATGGGCATCTAGTCTGACGATCATACTGCCTTTTGCAACTGAAAGCGCAGTGTTCAATGCAGCCGGAATAATCTTTTTTGGATTATCGATGACCACGATCGATAATTCGGGATGTTCGCCTTGAAAGCCAGCAATGATCGACCGCGTCCTATCAGTCGATAACCCGTCCGCAATGATCACTTCCATGTTCGCTGATGGATAAGTCTGGCGAGCTAATGCAGCTAACAGTAATATAATCGTTGTCTCTTCATTGTAACACGGGATAATGATCGAAACGGTGGGCATCATGATTTTCTCAACGGTAGCCTTACAATGAATGCGCTGCCCTGGCCGAGGGTACTGCTTACAGTTATAGATCCGCCTTCGGCCTGGATGATCTGACGGGCGATAGCCAATCCAAGGCCCACTCCTCTTCCAGCACCGCCGTGACGTGATTTATCGGCCTGGTAAAAACGCTCGAATATACGCTCCTGGTCCTCCGGGGCAATTCCGGAGCCAGAATCGGCAACCTTTATCTCGACCTGATCACCAACAACCCGGGTAGAAATATGCACCCATCCATTGGCAGGTGTATATTTTATAGCATTATCAACGAGATTATTGAACACCTGCACCAGGCGGTCGCCATCGCCATTTATGACCGGTATGGATTCGATCTGGTGCGTCAGGATTATCTGCCCTGCCCTGGCTGCAGGCTCAAACTTGGCAGCTACCCGTTGTAAAAGGTCTGACAGATCGACGGATTCCGAAACCAGGCTGGCTGTGCCGGCATCCAGTCGTGCCAGGGTAAGCAAATCATTTACCAGGCGGTACATGCGGTCGGATTCGGTCAAAATGACCCCGGCAGCCTGGTTGATCATTTCCGGTGAATTGACTGCGCCATCGAAGATTGCCTGGGCAAATCCCTGGATGGCGGTTAAAGGCGTTTTCAATTCGTGAGAAATGTTGGCTACAAAATCGCGCTGCGAGCGTTGGCTGCTCTGGACCTTTGCAGCCATTTCATTAAATGAATTAGCCAGGTCTTTCACCTCAGCTGGCCCATGGGGGACAATCGGACGGGTATCCCCTCCTGCAATTCGTTTGGAAGCTGAGGCAATATCTTTCAGCGGGTTGGCAATCCACCGTCCAATTAATATCGCCAGAAAAAAAGCTGCAGCCAGGGCCAGCACACCCGTTTCAATTAACGGGCGACCCACGTCATCAGATAAGATGGTCAACCAGGGAATCTGCGGCCTCAAGCTGGCTACCATTAAGAAGGTTGGGGATTGGGTGTCGAGCTGCCGCAGCGTATAGTACCACAGTCTCCGCCTGGAATCGCGCAGTGTCGAAACTTCAGACAAATTTGAAGAATTAATGACCAGGGGGGGCGTAAGCTCTGGAAAAGGTGAATTATTAGCAAGGCCAGATTCAAACTCGACTTTGCCGTCCACATTCAATATCGCGATGTGAACACCGTAAAGTTGAGTTACCCGGTCTATTATCGCCTGCTCCCTTTCGGCGGTATCCAGTATGCGAATTTCCAAAAGGCCATAGGCAGCGCCTTCTGCACCACGCAGACGGGGAGCAATCTGGCGGGCTACAAATGAGCTGCGAGCGATAACCAGGAACAGCCCACCGCCTACTACAACCAATATGACGCCGATCATTACTGCATAGGACAACCATAAGCGGGTGCGCAAAGAAGCAAACACTATCCCACCAACTTATAACCAACACCGGTTACCGTCTCGATGCGGACGCTGCTGCCTGCCAGTTTACGGCGGAGCTGACCAATGTGAACGTCAACGGTGCGAGTTTGTCCAAAGAAATCATAGCCCCAGGCCTGGTTGAGCAGCTGTTCGCGCGTCAATACCCTCCCTTTATTGCGGATAAGAACTGCCAATACCTCGAATTCCTGGGTGCGCAAATCGATCAACCGATTATCGAGCCGCACCTCGCGGCTGGTCTGGTCGATCACCAGGTCTCCTAATCTGATCGGAACAGCCTGGTCGTCCAGATTTTGCCACCCACCTCGGCGCAAAATTGCCTTGACCCTGGCGACCAATTCCCGCGGGTTGAAGGGCTTGGTCAGATAATCATCTGCGCCTAGCTCGAGCCCGATGATTTTATCAATGTCCTCATCTCGGGCGGTGACCATCAAGATAGGCAAAGGATTATTGGCGGCCCGAATCTGGCGGCAGACCTCAAAGCCATCCAGGCCAGGCAGCATCACATCTAAAACCATCAGATGCGGATGAAAATCGTAAGCAGCTTTAAGTGCTCCCGGACCGTCAACGGCTGTTTCAATCCGATAACCATCCCGTTCCAGGTAAAGCTGCGCCAAATGCAGGATATTTGGCTCATCGTCGACCAGAAGGATCAACTCGGAAGTCATCAGCCGTCCTGTGAACTTGAGAAAGGAACGTTAAATTATTTATGGGATATACGCGATGGCGTCAATCTCGATTGCTCCTCCCTTGGGGAGAGCTGCTGCCTGTAAAGTCGTTCGGGCAGGTGGATTTTCGGTAAAGAATTCAGCATAAACCGGATTCATCAATCCAAAATCATTCATATCCCGTAAGAAAACGGTCATTTTAACGATCGTATCCATCCCCGAGCCGGCAGCTTCAAGGATTTGCTTGATATTGGTTAATGTCTGGCGAGTCTCTGCGACAATTCCGCCCGGAACCAGGTTTCCGGTTTGCGGATCGATAGCAATTTGGCCTGAAGTAAAGACCAGATTACCAAGCTGAATGCCTGCAGAATAAGGACCGATTGCTTTTGGCGCTTTCTCTGCCTGGATGACGACTTTCGTTTGGCTTAAAGTCATTGTAGACCTCTTTTATGGAAGATAAGTATCATTTTACGCCAGGTTAAGGCTATGGTCAAATTGGAAGTCGTGATTTTGTTAATAAACAGTTACAAATTTGATATATCCGCCCCAACCCGTAGCTTTTCGAAAACCGTGGGGTTATTATGTAAAAGGAACAAAATATCGCTTGTAAACGTCTTATTTGTGGTCAAACGCCGATCATTCTGGACCATTGCCGATACCCGGACAAGCGATTGGCTGTAGAAAGAGAAGGAGGAAACCATGGTATACATCGTCATTGCAATCATAGCACTTTTATTTGGCTTGATGAGTTTGATGAGTCTGACATCTGAACATAACGCATGACCCATCAACAACTTAACAGGCCACCCTATCTGCATGGCACCCTGTGGCATTTCCTTTTTCACAGGTTGTTTATGGATTGATCTTCCAGGCTTGCAACCTGGCTTTTATGTTTACATCATGCGGTCCCGGGATTATCCTGGGACCGCAATTTTTCTATCTCAGATGACTTCAAGAGAGCCGGTCGTGTAAATCAAAAACTACGCTAAAGGATCCCTGAGCCTGCCGCCTCCCAAAGGGTGAAGATTCTAGATTTTTTTAGATAGTTTCTTGTCCGGTATAATTACACCTGATGGATGAGGGGTTTTTAAAAAGAGCTGGAAAAAGATTCGTTTCCTAACGAATACCCTTGGTCCTGTTTAGCCGGAGGTTATTGGATGATTATCAGGGTCGGGTTAGAAAATGGTATTGAAGGCCGTTCCCTGGCCTGGGCGCTTGATTTTCCCGGCAGCTTTGCCTATGGTGAGGATAGCAGCTTTGCCTTGCTTAAGTTGCCTCAGGCTTTATTGCGCTATGAGACCTGGATGGGGCGCCACACTCCTAACCCATGGGTCCGGCTGGGTGATTTTGACATCCGCCTGAGCGAAACCTGGAAAGTGTATTACCTCGATGAGACCTATCAAGATGCAAGCGGCGGATACGAGGTGAATGCCTGGTTCCACGATGATTGGCGCCCGCTTTCAAAAGAAGAGATCGATCATGGGTTAGCCATTCTCAGTTGGAGCCGGGCAGATCTCCTGGCGAGCGTTCATCGCCTCAGCCAGCAAGAGCTGGACGCACATTACCCTGACCAACGCTGGAGCATTCGCGGCATCCTCAAACACATTGCGTCCGCCGAATGGTGGTACCTGAACCGGTTAGATCTCACAGCCAAACCACGCCAGGACCTGCCCGAAGATGTGTTCACCCGCCTGGACCTGGTACGAGATGAGACCAACAAAATCCTGCCTGGTCTGGCAAGGATCGAACGGGTGCGGGGTAAACAAGGGGAGTTCTGGAGTCCACGCAAGCTGCTGCGCCGGGCAATCTGGCATGAACTGGACCATATCGATCACATCGGAAAATTAACCGGATTGAAGGGATTATGACCGACAACCGCCCGCGTGTCCTTCTGGCTGATGATGAATCGGCAATTACCGCCAACCTGGCGCCGTTTTTAGAGCGCTCGGGATTCGCAACGACGGTGGTTGCCGACGGCCAATCCGCTCTCGACCAGGTAAACTCAATTTCACCCGACCTGATTATTCTGGACGTATTGATGCCTAACCTCGACGGGCGCGAAGTGCTGCGCCAATTGCGACAGGGTGGAAATTGGACCCCGATCATTTTGCTGACCCAGGTTGGCGAGGCCTCAGAACGCGCGCTGGCGTTGGAAGAAGGAGCAGATGATTATCTCAATAAGCCTTTCGACCCCCACGAATTGGTTGCCAGGATGCACGCTGTACTGCGCCGAGCGCGGCCCGGACAGCCTCCCTTGGCCAGCGCCTGGCGCCTGGTGTGTGAGAGCAGCGAAAGAGGTTCGCGTTTAGTGTTAGACCGGCGTGCCAGGCGGGCTGCGCTGGACGACCAAAGCCTGGTTTTGACCCCAAAGGCATTTGCGCTCCTGGAATACCTGATGACCCACCCGGACGAATTGTTAACCCGTGACCGTTTGTTGGACACGGTCTGGGGTTGGGATTATCCGGCTGGCACCCGTACGGTCGATACGCGCATGGCCGAACTCCGCCGGACCTTGAAAGACGATCCTCTCGTCCCCAGCTTTATTGAAACAATCCCGAGTGAAGGTTACCGCTTTATCGGCAGCGTAAGGACTATGCCATGAAATTAACCCCCATACGCTCACAACTTCTAGCAGATCTACCTCCCTTCCTGTTTTCCTTAATTCCGTTGATCGCCGGCCTCACCATCGATATCATCCTTCATGCAGTTTATCGGGGACTGCCCCTGCTGCACATGTGGGCGGATTTCGGTATGGTCATTTTCCTGGTAGGCTGCCTGGTCAGTTTGTTTTTTCTGGTCTCCCGATTCACCCACCTGTTAAGTGAAGCGCAATTCCGCAAAGCACTTTCTGAAACACAACAGGCGCAAGATGAAACTCGCCGCCGTTTCTTCAGGCGGCTTGACCACGAAGTAAAAAACCCATTGACGGCAATGCGGGCAGCTCTGGCAAATTTTCCCGAAGCCGATTCGCGCACAGACCAGCTCCAGGTTTTCCAAGACGTACAACACCAGGTAGACCGTTTGATCCGTCTGGTAAGCGATTTACGTAAACTGGCAGAGTTGGAAGAACGCCCGCTTGAAAAACTTCCGGTTGATTTAGGTGAACTCCTGGAGGAGGTTGTCGAAACGACTCGCTCTCAGCCGATTTATAACGGGCGAAACATTCACCTGGTGTTGCCAAAAGTACCCTGGCCGCTTTCACCCGTGGTGGGTGATCCCGATTTGCTGGGTTTGGCATTCTATAATCTGGTTGATAATGCCCTCAAATTTACCAACCCTGACGACCCGATCGAGATCAGGGCCATGGAAGATGGACGATCACTCTTCGTGGAAATTGCAGACACCGGTCCGGGAATACCCCCAGATGACCTGCCCAAAATATTCGAAGAACTTTATCGGGGGGTAAATGCACGCGGTTTCGAAGGCAGCGGCCTTGGCCTGGCATTAGTACAAAGGGTCGTGGCTCGCCATGGGGGAACTGTCACTGTTCGCAGCCGGCCTGGGCAGGGATCGGTCTTTACAGTCAGGTTGCCTTCCTGATATTTGACCTGTTTCAGAACCGTAACAGACCTGTAACGTGCCGGTAACAGAATACGGTTAAGATTGATTGAGATTCGAAAGCCGAGAATCGAGTTCAAATAAAAGGGCAGTCAGGCGATCAGGAAATCAACACAACGGCTGGTGCCTTTGCCTATTAAGGATACTTGCACAAATGAAATCGTCTTTTATGAAAAAAGTACTGATTACCCCACTGGTGATCCTGTTTCTGGTTATTCTCCCTGCCTGCGGAACGCTGACGTTCCAGGTAGAGACTCCCACGATTGCGCCACCGACCGCGCCGCCGCCGACCAATACCCCACAGCCCACGGCTACAGAAACGCTGGCCCCGACTGCTACCATCGCACCGACCGCAACCCCCAGCCCGACTATGGCGCCGACATCAACGGAGGCCATCGATATCGGAAACATTCATATGGTTGATGAATCGAACGGCTGGGCGATCGGCAAGTTGGTTGGCGGCAGCAGCGATATGATTTTGTCAACCCAAGATGGCGGCCAAACCTGGAATGACGTTACTCCACCTCACGCCTTCGACCAGATTGGTCCTGATAATAAATCCGCTATCGGATATTTTTTGAACACAAACCAGGCCTGGGTCTTCTATTACAACTCAGATACATCCCTCCTGGGTTCGAACAGCGCCCTGGTTTGGGCAACGACCGATGGCGGCCAAACCTGGACTGCAAGCCAACCGCTTGACCTGGCCAATTTACAGATGGCTTTCTTCAAACCGTCGGACATCAATTTTGCCGATAACCAGCATGGTTGGATCTTGGTACACGTGGATGCAGGCATGATGCACGATTACGTCGTCCTCTTTGCCACCACTGACGGCAGCCAGACCTGGAAGACAGTCGTCGATCCCACCAAAACTTCGCTGCCCCAATCCTTTTATAAAAATGGAATGACTTTTATCAACGCTAACACCGGTTGGATTGCAGGCGATCTGGCAGGTTTGCAGCCCGGGGTGTTTTTCTACAAAACAACCGATGGCGGCCAGACCTGGGAGAATCAGACCCTCCCTGCTCCACCTTCGTCTCCTGACGCATATACATCTCAATCAAACGCCTGCAGCGCTTTCCCACCTCAATTCGTGGATGCTAACACCGGTTACATGTGGGTGAAATGCAGCGATCTATCTGCATCTACACCAAAAGCCACAGCCTGGGCTTACAAGACAACCGACGGCGGGAGCAATTGGACACCGCTTCCAGCTTTACCCAAGGCAATTGGCTCGATGTTCTTTTATAACAATACGAACGGGTGGTTCCTGGGAGCAACCAGTACCGATCCCACCCAGGCTGCTTACAATATCTCGCATAGCAGTGATGGCGGCCAAACCTGGCAAGAAATGACCACTCTTAATTGGAATGGGCAGATGGACTTTGTCTCTGACCAGGTTGGCTGGGTCGTGGCAACCACCGGCACAGGTACAAATATCGAGAAAGCACTCGTTAAAACATCAGATGGGGGGAAATACTGGCAGCAAATCAAGCCAGTCGTCATCGTCCATTAAAGACCTTTTTTTATTCAAAGCAGTGACAGAATGAGCCCGCAAAGGCGACCGGCTGTCACTGCTTTTTGATTCACAATCTATTTCTGTAAAGTTAAGAAAACTACGATTTCCTTTCTTCTATTTTGCGGAAAACGGGGGATTGTGCTATGATTCAATTTTGAGGGCCCGTCTATGAGCCAGGGAAAACGCCTGCTGGTCTATATCATTATCAATATTATCGTTTCCGCTGCCACCACCTTGACTGTTCTCTGGCTTTGGGATCAGGCACATCCAACACCAGTCTTGCCGGGTGGATTGATCTACTCCACAACCCAGCCTCAAGGACAGGAGACTGATACCGGACCGGTGGAAACGCAGGCCGCGCCTATTCCCTTGAATCAGGTGGTTATTGCCATCGACAACATCTACGGCGTCGGCAGCCTGGGAGACGAGGTCGTTGTCATCAAAAGTCAGACTGATAGCAACCTTGTCCTGACGGGCTGGCGGCTGGAAGACGGTTCAGGAAATGTTTTCGTTTTCCCCGAGTTGACCCTCAATAAAGGTGGCGCCGTCCAGATTCACTCAGCGCCAGGTGTGAACACAGTCATCGACCTTTATTGGGGAAGGACCTCAGCCGTTTGGCAAGAAGGAAAGACAGCGATTTTGCTCGATGCGCAGGGTATCGAACGGGCGCGATACACAATTCCGTGACGCTCGATCGCAAGGTATTCGACCAGTAAAAAACCTTAATAAAGTCTCCAAAACAATTGCTAATATCTGGAAGCTATTATGGCTCAAGCTCTGTATCGTAAATGGCGACCTCACCACTGGAACGAGGTCATAGGGCAGGATCACGTTATCCAGACCCTGCGCAACGCGGTTGGCGGGGACCGGGTTGCCCATGCCTACCTTTTTGCCGGCCCGCGGGGCACGGGCAAAACGACGACTGCTCGTCTTCTCGCCAAAGCTGTCAACTGCCTGTCTCCTGACCCGGGCAACCGTCCTTGCGACCAGTGCGAACATTGTAAAGCTGTTAATGACAGCCGTTTCCTGGATTTGATTGAAATTGACGCCGCATCTAATACCAGCGTTGATGACGTGCGTGACCTGCGCGATAAGATCAATTTCTCACCCTCCCAGGGCGCTTTCAAGGTCTACATCATCGACGAAGTACATATGCTATCTACCGCAGCCTTCAATGCCTTACTCAAGACTCTGGAGGAGCCGCCCTCTCACGCCATTTTTATTCTGGCAACGACAGAAGTGCATAAAATTCCCGCGACCGTTCTCTCCCGCTGCCAGCGCCATGAGTTCAGGCGTGTGCCGGTCAAAGAGATCATCGCCGTTTTGGATGATATCGCTGCCAAAGAAAATATCCGCATCCAACCCGAAGCCATGACGCTCATCGCTCGCCAGGCAACCGGCAGTTTCAGAGACGCAATTTCATTGCTCGATCAATTGTCATCTTTTGGCGGTGAAATTACCCTGGACCAGGCTCAGATCATCCTGGGGACAGCTACCAGCCAGGTCGTGATTGACCTGGTCGATTCATTAACCGCCCGTCAGGCTGGAAAAGGGTTCGACCTGATCCAGCAGGCCCTGGATGCCGGCAGCGATCCACGCCAGTTTGCCCGCCAGGTTGTAGATTACCTGCGCAATTTATTATTGATGCAAATGGGGAATGCCGACCAGGTCGACGCTACCCTTGAAATCCGCAATGTTATGGCCCTCCAGGCTCAGGCATTCGACTCCTCCTGGCTGCTAGAAACAATCCGGGCCTTCACCTCAGCAGCTGCAGACCAGCAACGCGGCTGGCAGCCCGGGCTGGCATTAGAACTGGCTTTGGCTCAATCGGTTGAAGGAGCGGACGTCAGCTCCAGGAACGCGCTCGCGAATAACATCGGATCAGCATCGCAACCAGCTTCGCCAAAACCGTCAGGTCAGCCAATCCATCCACCAGACCAGCCGCGCTCCGGATCCGAAAATTCAACTGGAGTGGATGACCTCTCGCAACCAGCCCAGCTCGCTAGCTCAGATCAATTCCACAGCAAACCGAAAAATCTCGAGCAGCAACCGTCCAGAACGATTGAAAAAGCCACTCCTGCGGCTACCTCCCAGCCGCCCCCTTCGCCTGCCACACCGCCTCAAGATTCACAGCCAGTTACAACCCAAAATCCGTCTGCCACCAGCTTCCAATCCATCAATCAGAACTGGCAAAAGATCCGCAGCCTGGTTAAAAAGAATAAACGCCAGACCGAAGCTTTACTCAATTCATGCAAACCATTAGGCATCAAAGATGGCGTTCTGTTATTGGGTTTTGTGAATGAACTGCTCAAATCAAAGATGGAGACTAACGACAATCTGTTGATCATTCGCCAGGCTCTGAACCAGGTCCTCGAGATAGACATCCAGGTACGCTGTGTTATCTCCGGCAAGAGCGCAAAATCGCTTCCGGCTGACCTTAACGTAGAAACGGATGGTATGGTCGGAACTGCCCTGCGCGACCTGGGTGGTGAAGTTGTCGATGTACAATAGCGGTCAAATAAAAAAACAATAGCTGAGGTATTTCGGAATGAGAAAATCTGCAATTTAGCACAAACCGGGTCAGACTGTCAGGAAAAAAACGGAAAATTGATATAGAATCAAGGCCAGTTTAAAAATACACAAGGAGCTAATTATGGCAAAAGGGTATAACCGGCCGGCTGGAGGAAATCCCGGCGGCGGCGGAATGATGCAGCAAATCAAAAAATTACAGGAACAAATGGCTGAAACGCAAGCTAAGCTTGCCGAAGAAACGGTAAGCGCTACAGTGGGGGGTGGGGCAGTCAAGGTCACCATGACCGGCGATCAGAAATGCACAGGTGTCGAGATTGATCCGGAACTGCTAAAAGATATGGACGCAGATATGCTCCAGGATATGGTCTTGAGCGCCGTAAATTTGGCGCTCGATAAATCACGCGAGCTGGCTGAAGAACGAATGGGCCCCCTGGCAGGCGGCCTGAGTGGAATGGGACTCGGCTTCTAAACCTATGGTAGGCCTTCCCGAATCAGTCCAGGACCTGGTCAATGCTTTGGAAAGACTTCCGGGTATCGGACCCAAAACCGCCTCGCGGCTGGCGTTCTTCCTGCTGCGGGCTCAAGATGATATTGCATTTAGCCTGGCAGAAGCTTTACTGGGGTTGAAGGCCAACACAAGTTTCTGCCCGATTTGTTTCAATATCTCGACAACCGGTCAAACAACCTGTGAAATTTGCGCCGATTTGCAGCGGGATGACAGCAGCTTGTGTGTGGTCGAAGAACCATTGGACGTCCTGGCATTGGAGCGAACCGGTGCCTTCAAAGGACGCTACCACGTTTTATTGGGGGTTTTATCGCCAATCGAAGGGATTGGTCCTGAGGATCTGAAAATCCGTCCCTTATTGGAAAGGATGAAAAACGGTCAGGTAAAAGAAGTGATCCTGGCAACCAACCCAAGCATGGAGGGGGATGCCACAGCCCTCTATCTTCGCCAGCAGCTGGCTCCTTATCACGTCCGCATAACTCGTCTGGCGCGCGGTTTACCCGTTGGCGGCGACCTGGAATATGCCGACCAGAATACTCTGCTCCGGGCTATTTCTGGACGACAGGATATGGGTTGACATGCACGAGATGGGGTAATTTATCTGGGGAAAGCTTTACGCACGAACGCCCGCACTTCGGCTCCGGATTCCAGGTCTAAGGTCTGTTGAGCCAGGCTTTGAGCCCCCTCGAGGCTCCAATTGCGGATGACCGCTTTGGCGTGCGGGATAGCCGGAGATGCCATACTAAATTCATCCAGGCCCAGGCCAAGCAAGATTGGCACTGCGTCCGTGTCCCCAGCTAGCTCACCGCAAACTCCCACCCAGATACCCTGGGCGTGGGCCACCTGGATGACAGTTTTGATCTGGCGTAAAATCGCCGGGTGACAGGCATCGCTCAGATATGATACCCTCTCATTGGTTCGTTCCGCAGCGAAAGTGTATTGAGTCAAATCATTGGTGCCGATGCTGAAAAAATCCACTTCCTGGGCAAAACGATCCGCCATGGCAACGACCGATGGAATTTCAACCATAATCCCGGTTTGCAGACGAGTGGGCACTGGCTGGCCTGATATTTCTAACTGCTGGCGTGCTTCACCAAGTAGCGCCCTGGCCTGGCGAACTTCGGCGAGGGTAGCAATCATCGGAAACATGATGCGTAAATCGCGACCGACCGCAGCTCGCAACAAAGCCTTTAATTGATCTTTGAAAATCTCGGGTTCGGCCAACGAAATACGGATGGCACGGTAACCCAGGAATGGATTAGCTTCATTTCCAAGGTTAAGGTAGCTCAATTCCTTATCGCCACCGATATCCATGGTCCGCACGACCACGGGCCGGTTCCCCATCACTTCCATAACAGCCGCATAAGCTTGAAACTGCTCTTCCTCATCCGGGGCCGATTGGCGCTCGAGGTAAAGGAACTCTGTCCGGAACAAACCGACGCCTTCTGCTCCAAAGCGTAGGGCTGATCTGGCATCTGCCACCCCACCGATATTTGCAACTACCTCAACCCGATGCCCGTCAATGGTAACTGCCGGATCAAGGGCAGAACTCAGTTCGGCTGCGGATCTGACCTGTAAACCAGCCTTGCGGGCTTCAAACTCCATGTGTGCTTTTTCATCCGGATCGACAGTGATCGATCCAAGTTCGCCGTCAACGAGAACATCTGCACCCTGGGGAACATCCAGCAGCGGTTTTCCCACGCCAACCACAGCCGGCAGTCCCAGGCTTTTGGCAAGGATAGCGGTATGCGAGGTCGGCCCGCCTTCGACCGTGCAGAAAGCCAGGACACGTTTTTTATCAAGGCGGACAGTATCCGAAGGAGTGAGGTCCCGGGCCAGGATGACCGCAGCACCCGGCATCCTTCCCAGGTTATCTTCTGGTAAATGATACAGCAGGCGCAGCACCCGGCGGCCTACATCGCGAACATCTGCAGCTCGTGCGGCGAAGTACTCGTTTTCCATTGCTTCCAATGTCCCGGCATAAATTTCAGTGGCGTCTGCCCAGGCAGCCTCGACATTCAGATGCTCTTCCTGTATCCGGCTGCGGACGCGATCCAGCAGCTCGGGGTCTTCCAAAAACAGAAGATGAGCTTCGAAAATGGCTGCTTCCTCCTGGCCGACGTTCTTTTGGGCTGCCTCAAAGATCACCTGGATTTGGCCCCGGGCGTCTTCCAGGGCGCGTTCCAATCGGGAGAGCTCAACCTGGGGATCAGCAATGGTTGCACGATGGACTTCTAACGCCTGGGTGTTAAGCCAAAAACAAGGACCAGAAGCAAAACCAGGGGAAGCTGGAGTACCTGTCAATTGATTCATATTCAACCTCTGTAAAATAAGTGCACCGGGTTTGAACCTGGAGAGATCAGACTATCCTTTCGAATACCGGCCGTAAACTTTAGCCGTTTCGCACATGGCAACGATATTCTGAGGGAGGATGTTAGCCTGCACGACTTGAGAAGGAGCCAGAACAAAACCACCTCCTGCTCCCAGCTGCTCCAGGCACGCTCTGACATGTTTCCGGACTTCATTCTCATTCCCGCGAGATAATAAATTGCATGCATCAACGCCCCCGTAGAAACATAACAGGCTGCCAAAATCACGCTTGATTGCTGCAAAGCTTGTTTCCGAAATTTCGGGTTGAAGCAATCCAAAAAGCTGTACGCCGCTTTCAATCATATCCTGAAATAACACGAGTGGTGGAAAAGACGATGAAAACATCAGTCTCGCCTGAGCGGCATAGCGTTTGAATGCCAGATGAACTGCCTTCCAGCGCCGTTCCAAAACCGGGAGGATAGTGCGACGCCAGATGTCGCCAGAAAAATAGAGATCGCTCTTCCCGCTGCAACTTGTTGCTGGCTCGTCGATTTCCATGATGGACAGGTATTTCCCGGCAACCGCAAGTCCGGCTTCATCCAGCTCAATCTGCAAGGCAGCAATCCGGTTCAACAATGCACAGGCAAAATCAGGATTTTCCTCAAGATCCTCATTCCATTGGGCTTCACCCCGCAAATCACTTGCTGTATCGAGGATCGACCCACCAAACCTGCCAACCAGAGCCAGGTCAGTTTCAGTGAACAATTGCAGCGCTTCCTCTTCCACGCCATCAATCCAAGCCGGATCGTGGGGATCTGGCCAGGGGAAGGTGCGTAAATCTTCCAGGCGAGCCTGAGCCAGCGGAGATTCAACCGTTTGGAGAGTGAAGACTCCGGGTTCAACTTCTTTTAAGCGTCGCCTCACGTGCCACGAGTTGTAGAAAACCTCATCAGGCGATTGAAGTTTACCAGGCAAGGAGTGCAGGCGGACACGGGCCAGGTCGACGCCCAGAAACCCGGCAACATCCGCATCCAGGCGGGCTTCTTCTGAATCGATTGACTGTATTGGATCCACAGGCGGAAAACCCAGATACTGGCGTAATTTCTTGTATGCTGCCACAGTCATAGGCATGGCGATGGGGATGCGATCTGGTTCAGAATGATCCAGGGTCGTCCGGACACGCTCTCTTGAAGTCCATCCCTTGTTCACTATCATCCTCGTCTGACCAGCAGTATCAATTTACAAATTATTGGTTTTCACCGAAATTGCTTCTCACCAATTCAATAAGGGCATTAACTGCCTCTTCTTCTCTTTCACCATCGGCAGTTATAATAATCCGTTCGTTTTGGTTTGCACCAAGACTCAAAATTCCTAAAATACTTTTTGCATTCACCGGGTGTAGATCACCACCAGCTTTACTGACAGTAATAGCTGCCGGAAAACTGGACGCCAGACGTACAAATACCGCAGCAGGCCGAGCGTGAAGGCCAACTTGATGATGAATTAAAACCTCAGCTTGATGCAATTTTATCTCCTTGACCGGCTCTTTTCTTTCGAGCCTGTGCCTTAAATATTCGTTTTGCAGTTGCCGTCAGGTCGTCGATAGATAACATTGCCTGAACCGTTTTAATCGATTTGTGCCGCGGCCAAAAAGAAACCTGGTGGGCAATGAATGGAAATCGTACTTGTTCGACTGCACTTTGCCAGGGTATAACCATGGCCTGTTTCTCCAGCTTAACCGATTTTCCTGGAACAGGTTTTACCTGTTGATTATTTAATTGGCTGACTAAATCCGAGACCAGGATGAAGCGAATTTTCTTTAAATTGATCCAGGAAAGTACTATCCAAACTCCATACGCCAAAATAAACAAATTTACCCACAGGCTGTTGGTGGTATAAAAATCCAGAACAGCGCTTCCCCATGTTCCGAGCATAGTATGAATCCACGATAGGATCATTTTATCCCGATCCCTCTTTGAACAAATTCTCTACAAGACCGGCAAAGCCGGTCTTGTAGAGAAACGGTATTAGATTGTTTAAAACGATCAGTCTGCACCAGATGCCTCAGCCAACTCTTCTGTGGTTGGGCCACCAGCCTCCTCAGCCAGCTCTTCTGTGGTTGGGCCACCAGCTGCCTCTTCCCATGACTGGGTCTTGCGACTGTAGAAATACCAGGCCACCACGAGGAGGGCAAGCATGATCAAGAGGCCTACCCAGCCCAGGCTGCGTGTCAGGACTACAAAGAGCAACGGCAGCCAAAGGAAGCCATCGGCGATCGAGACGATGTATAAAGCGCTGGTCGCAAATCCTGGTAGCTGGAAGCCTGCAGCTTGAGCAGCCTGTGTCATCAATGGGGCGATTCCCATGGCGATATAGAAGCCGAATCCCAGGATAATCGTACCGATGATGATAATCCGCACCACATTTCCCCGGCAGATTGGCCCCAGGATCGCCAGCACAAACGGAATAACCGCCAGGTCGGCGAACAACAGCACCCGGTTGCCTGGGAGGATAATCGAAAGCAAAATGGCGATCGGAACCAATACCAAAGCGCTGGAGATCACAGCCGGATGTCCGATCAGGATTGCGGAATCCAAGCCAATATTCACCGGGCGATCCGCGGTACGCTTCTGCATCATCTCACGGGCCGATTCCGAAATCGGGATCAACCCTTCCATCAAAATGGAGACCATGCGGGGCAGCAACAGCATTACTGCTGCCAGGTTGACACCAAGCTGTAAGGTCTTGACCAGGAAATCGCCGAACGTGGTACTGCCCGAAAATACGGGGGGCAGGTAACCAAGAAGGCCCAGGATGATACCGATCAACAGGCCTAGGACCATTGGATCGCCGAATGTAGGGCCAAACCGCTTCTGCACTGCATCGGGATCCGCATCGAGGTCCTTTAAACCGGGGATATGATCCAATACCCAATTAAGGGGAATGGCAAATAAAACGGCCGGGGTTGAGGTTCCATGGGGGATGGAGATGCCTGGCAGGTTATAGAATTTTTGAACAGCAGGGGCAGTCCAGTCGGCAAAGAACAACATAATGGCAGCTGATACAGCGGCTGCAGCAAGTCCCAGGGGAAGATTGCCAGTTGCAGCTACGATCAGCGAGCCGATAAATGCAAAGTGCCAGAAGTTCCACAGGTCAACGTTCAGTGTCTTGGTAACCTTAAATATCAACAAGACGACGTTGACGACCAGGGCTATCGGAATAACCCAAAGTCCGACCGAGGAACCAAATGCAATTGCTGCTGCTGAAGGCCAACCAACATCAACAATGTCACGCGTGATGTTCAGGCTGGTAACCATTGCCTGGCTGACGCCTCCCAAGGCAGTGCTCATTAACCCGATGACCAGGTTGATGCCGATGAAGGCTACGCCGATGATCACTGCAGAACGAAAAGCGCGCCCTGGTTTTGTGCCCAGAACTATTGCAAAAATAAAGATCATGATTGGCAACAGGACTGATGCACCAAGGTTATTGATTATTGATTGCAATCCACTTAGAAACGCATCCATCTTATCTCACTCCTTCATTTTATTTCTTTGCAGGATAAAAAATTGAAATTGAAACAAAATAAAGTTCTACTTGCTATTAATGCACTTACGAATCACCTCCTTTTCCCTTCCAGGGTGAAACAAATAGAAACGAGCATATGAAAAAAAAGAAGCTCGCAATTATCTAAATCAAGAAAAGCCTTGAAGCCCGGTTTATTGGCCGGGGTTATTTATTCAGAAAATCAATAATTTGTTTTAAAACCTGATCCCGACCGATTCCCGTTAAGAACGGCAAACCCTGGATAATTGGAATTGTAATATTTTTGGGAAGGGGAGTGGTGGTTACAATGAGGTCAGCGCCCTGCTGAACCAGGGTGGGGACTTCGGCAGCTTTGCATTGGCGTGTCATGACCTGTATTCCAGCCTTCTTGCAAGCCTCTTCAATTGCTCTGGCGACTACAGTTGAGGTCGCAACTGCAGTTCCACATGCAACAAGAACAACCTTGGTTTTTGCCATACAACAAGCCTCCTTATGAAATGTATTTTCTCAGTAAGCAAGTTAGAATTCTTCAGGTTAGTTCCGAGCCTATCATCCTTCCGGTGAATGCGGCCTGTTCAGGCAATCGATCTTTAAGAGAAGCCTGCTCTTTCAGGTCGATTTACTCGACGGTTTCCAAATCAGCCAAAACAGAATAAATGCCTTTCACGTCATTGGCTGCCATTAATCTGGAGACGACGTCGGCGTTCTGCAGAACTTCTGCTATCTCCTGGAGCATCTCGATTTGTGCCTTGGGTTGGTCTAGCGCCAGCATGATTACAAGCTGGACGAGAACTTCTTCTTCAGGCATCACCATATGGTGGAAAACTGCGGGTTGAGAGAGTGTAGCTAAAGCCAGTGCTGGCTTGTGAACGTAAACCAGGTCAACGTGAGGGATCGCGGCATTAAAAATTCCACCCAACGGTAAACCCGTTGGCATGCTTGCCTCGCGGGCAAGGGTTGCATCGATAAACCCATCCTTAACAAATCCCGCCTTGTATAAACGTTCACCGAGCCGTTGGATAATGGTGGTTGAATCGGCTGCATCGTCGTGAAGAAGAATGGCTCCAGGAACAAGCAGTTGTGAAATATTCACCAGGCACACCTCATAAACGTAAGTATTCTACCCAACGATATTTCGAAGACAGATCATATTTGCAGGCGTCGTAGTAGATATCATTATACAGTTTACATCAACAAATTATTAATTCTTGCACATTTGTGCAATCAATAACCAAATATAAACCTGATCTTCAATGCACATTTGTGCAATAATTGAACAAATATCTCAGCAGCCGTTATAATATTTACGATGCTATTAATAACACCGGAAAAGGCAAACTGATGCGCCAGATGGATGATGACAGGTACGAATTGCTTGCGGAAATAGCCAGCCTTTATTACGAAGAAGGCCTGACCCAACAAGAGATATCCGCTCGCTTTCAATATTCGCGCTCCTGTGTGTCACGCTTGTTAACCGAAGCCCATAAGGAAGGCGTGGTCCAAATCCATATCAACCACCCCTTTCCCCGGAACAGAGAGCTCGAATCCATGCTGCTCGAAAGATTTTCCTTGAAAGCCGTCCGGGTTTTTCAAAGTAAAGATGAATCCTATGGGAGTATGCTTCATCGTTTAGGTGGGCTGGCAGCACGGCTGGTGTCGCATTACGTCCACGAAAATATCACCGTTGGCCTCTCCTGGGGAGCGGCCCTGACAGAAATGGTCGGTTCTTTCCATCCCGTCCATTGCCCCGGCGCACGGATCGTACAATTAATCGGCACTGTTAATTCGGTCGATCCGGTCACCGATGGCCCGGGATTGGTGCGTCGTTTTGCATCCCTGCTGGACGGCCACGCCTTCACCCTGGCAGCCCCATGGCTGATTGAAAATAAGGTGGTGCGCGATGCACTCCTAGATGACCGCCGGATGCGCGAAAGTCTCGATTTGATCGACCAGGTCGACGTGGCAGTGGTTGGGATCGGCACGATTGACCCGGAATTATCCAGCATCGTCCGGGCGGGATATATTACGAAAGAACAGGCAACTCATTTAAGTTCGGTGGGAATCGTGGGTGATGTGTGCGGCATGCAATTCGATGTTCAGGGTAATATTGTCGAGATTCCCCTGACAGGGTACGTTTTTGGCGTCACCGTTCAGAAATTACGAAGCTACCCACTGGTTATAGGTGTTGCTGGGGGAATTCAAAAAGCCCAGGCAATTTTAGGCGGGTTGCGCGCAGGGCTGGTCACAGCCCTGGTAACCGATGAAAGCGCAGCCTCAGCAATCATTAAAATGCAAAATAATAATGGAGAAATGGTCAATGAGTGAAGGAAACCTCGAACCTCTTTCAACTAAGAAGGCTGCACAATTACTAGATAGCATCGGCGCCGATGAAACACGCCGCATGCTACAGGAGATGTATACCATTCGCGCATTCGAAGAGAAAGCCGAAGAGTTATATGCATTGGGAAAGGTCCATGGAACGATGCACCTTTCGATTGGACAGGAGGCCGTGGCTGTTGCCGCTTCGAACACCATGCGCCGGGGATACGATTATCTCCTCAACCACCATCGCGGGCACGGCCACTGCATCGCCTGGGGAGCAGATATTTCTCTGATGATGGCTGAATTCCTGGGTAAAGAAGCTGGTTACTGCCGGGGGCGCGGTGGGTCGATGCACATAGCTGATGTAGAACACAACAACCTGGGAGCGAATGGCATCGTAGGGGGCGGATTACCCATCGCGACCGGAGTAGGGTTGAGCATCAAATTACGCAATTCCGACCAAGTTTGCCTGGTGCTGTTTGGAGATGGTGCTACCAACGAAGGCGCATTTCACGAATCTTTGAATCTCGCTTCGGTTTGGTCACTTCCGGTCGTTTTCCTGGCCGAAAATAACCAGTATGGTATGTCCATGTCAATTCGCAAGAGCACCAACATCGATCATTTGAGCCAGCGAGCATGCGCCTACGGTATGCCCGGCATCACCGTCGATGGGAATGACGTCCTGGCGGTTTACGATGCTCTGTCACAGGCTGTCAACCGGGCGCGCCGCAAGGAAGGGCCAACTCTAGTCGAAACAGTCACCTACCGCTGGCGCGGCCATTCAAAGAGCGATCGCCAGGTTTATCGCACTCGCCAGGAGCTCAAAGAATGGCAGGCAAAGGATCCTATTCCAAGGTTTGCGGCTCGGCTGGTGGAAGCTGGCTTTATGAAAGAAAACGAGATGGATGAATTTCGCAAACAGGGCTACCAGACCATAGACGATGCTGCAGTTTTCGCCGATGCCTGCCCTGAACCAACGGTCGAGACCATTATGGAAGGTGTCTATGCTTAATGTAACTTCACCTGAGACTGTGCAAACTCAACCAGTACGCACGCTTACTTATGCCGAGGCGATCCGTGAGGCTTTACGCCAGGCTATGGAAACCGATCCTTCTGTCTTTTTAATCGGGGAAGATATTGGGGTTTATGGCGGCGCTTTTGGCGTTACCAGCGGCCTGGTCGAACAATTTGGGTCAGAAAGAGTACGGGATACCCCCATTTCGGAAGCTGCGATTGCCGGAGCTTGCCTGGGTGCAGCCCTGACCGGTATGCGACCGGTCGGTGAGCTTCAATTCATGGATTTTGTTACACTTGCTATGGAGCAAACCGTGTTGCAAGCGGCGAAAATTCGGTTTATGTTTGGCGGCAAAGCGAAAGCTCCCATGGTGTTACGCATGCCGGGTGGTTCTGGAACTGGAGCAGCCGCCCAGCACAGCGAGTCCCTGGAAAATTGGTTCGTCCACGTTCCGGGTTTAAAAGTAGTGATGCCATCCAACGCCTACGATGCTAAAGGGCTTCTACTCTCAGCAATTTATGATGACAATCCTGTAATTTTCATCGAACATAAACTGCTCTATAAAACCACGGGAAACGTTCCCGAAACCATGTACCGTATTCCCCTCAGCCAGACCAATATCGTCCGGACTGGTAAGGATCTTACTGTCATTGCAACGTCGATCATGGTTCAGCGTACTATGCAGGCTGCCGAGCAATTGAGCCAAGAAGGTATCGAATTAGAAGTGATCGATCCACGTACGCTCAATCCGTTAGACGATGGCCCGATTATCGAATCGGTTTCGCGCACCGGTCGGGTACTGATCGTTCATGAAGCAGTGGGCACTGGTGGCTACGGCGGCGAACTTTCCTACCGGATTGCCTCCAGTAAAGCCTTCAATTATCTTGAAGCACCCATCCGCCGCCTGACCGGGCTCGATATTCCAATTCCGTACAATCGAAACCTCGAAAGACAGGCCGTTCCCCAGGTAGAAGGGATTGTTGAGGAGGCGCGCAAACTGGTGCGCGGTAGATATTGATGTCCAAACCAATTATCATGCCCCGTTTTGGAATGACCCAGGAAGACGCGACCATCGTGCGCTGGCTGGTTGCGGAAGGCGCTAAAGTTGAACAAGGTGACCCGATTTGTGAAGTGACGACCGACAAGGTCAATATGGAGGTCGAAGCACCGGCAGATGGCATTTTGAGCGGCATTCTACACCAGGAAGGCGATACCGTCCCGGTGACTGAAGTCATTGCGTATCTCCTGGCTGAAGGTGAATTTATGGCTGAAGCAGTCGTACCAACCAGGCACGAACCGCCTGCGGCGGAGAAACCACCGGAGCGACCCTCACCCCCGGCTGTTGACGCCACCCCACTTGCCCGGCGGATTGCGGACGATGAAGGTATTGCCCTTGATGACCTTCAGGGGAGTGGGGTCAGGGGTAAAATCACCAGTAATGACATTAGAAGCATCTTGAACAGCCAAGTGGATGCATCTCCAAAGGTCGCTCCTCACAAGATCAGCGCTTCTCCAGCCGCGCGACATCTGGCGGAAGAGTACGGCATTCCATTGGAGGTGGTTAACGGTACAGGCAGCGAAGGCCGAATCCAGGGTTGGGATATTCTTGAATTTAAGAACCGCCCCCGGCAAGGCGTATACGACAAGACCAGTGAACGGCCAGGCGTTGAAGTTATCCCGCTCGAAGGTATCAACTTAAAGATTGCCGAGCGGCTTCAATCCAGTTACCAGCAAGCGCCTCATATCTTCCTGGATGTAGACATCGATATGGAACGGGCAGTCACCCTGCGCGAAGCACTCAATCCGCGCCAACCCGCTGGGCGCCCAGCGATATCCATCACGACGTTGATCGTCAAGGCCTGCACTTCAGCCTTACAAGCCCAACCACTCATGAACAGCCATTTCGTCGATGGCAAAATCCTGCGGTTCGAAACAATCAATATCGGCGTTGCCGTTGCCCGCGAGACTGGCCTGATCGTTCCGGTCGTTCACCATGCAGAAAAAATGAGCCTGAACGACCTGGGAGATCAGGTTGCTGATTTAAGCGCTCGAGCCCGCGATAACAAATTGGCGCCGGACGACGTCACTGATGGAACGTTTACCATCTCAAACCTGGGTATGTTCAAAATTGACCGCTTCTCGGCAATCATCAACCCTCCTCAGGTAGGAATACTGGCAATCGGACGTGTCACCAGGCGCTTCGTTCCGGATGAAAACGACAAACCCGTGGTGCGGTCCATGATGACTGCTGCGCTTTCAGCCGACCACCGGGTGATCGACGGCCTGGCAGCAGCCCGTTTTCTCAATGCTTTTAGAGACAGCTTGGAAAATCCCAACCTGCTGCTGGAATAGCTCCTTTCGAATTTCAGAACACGAGGTCGTATGGCAAAGATACAAGATACACAAAGCTTCGGGAACAAACCGGTAAACGACGTCTATCAGGCCATCCTGAAAGCGGCACCGCAAGCAGGGCTCAAGGTTTGGAAGCAGCGTGACATCGCCTGGTTAGTCATGGTACGCAGTGTTTCGGAGCGGGATGGCGTGGATGGCAATATCAGCACCCGCCCTGGAGGGCAAGTAACTGTAAGTTTATCTTCCGCAGGGTTAACCGAGCCCGATCTGCAAAAACAGGCGGCCAAAATTTTCGAAGAAATCGCCCGGATACTGGAATGAAGCCCGAGGTGAAGGCTGATTTACCCGACCTGCAGAAGATATCCGGCCTGGTCATCGACATGGACGGCGTGCTTTGGCGTGGGGACGAAGCTATTCCAGGCCTGGAACGCTTTATCGAGACGCTGCGACGGCGGAATATCCGCTTCGTCCTGGCTACCAACAACAATACTCAAACTCCGGCAAATTTTGCAGCCAAAGCTACCCGTCTCGGAGCCAGGGTATCAACGGATGAGGTGTTGACTGCAACGACCGCGACCATCCACTACCTACGCCAACGCTACCCGGTTGGAACACGCCTTTACGCCATTGGGGAAAAGGCGTTAAAAGAACAGCTCGAAGCAGCCGGATATGTCCTTTCTTCCCATGGGGCTTCAGCCGTCATCGCCGCTCTCGACCGCAACCTCACTTACAACATGATAAAAGATGCTACTCTGTTGATACGCAGCGGTGCAGAATATATCGGCGCCAACCCAGACGTGGTTTATCCTACACCGGAGGGGTTGGTGCCGGGAAGCGGAATGGTCCTGGCAGCTTTACAGGCGACCACCGGCTGCGCCCCATTAATCATCGGCAAGCCTGAGCCCTGGATGTTCCAAATAGCTCTAGAGCGGATGGGGCTGCCCGCAACAGTATGCGCCTCACTCGGCGACCGTCTTGATACAGATATTGCCGGTGGCCTGCGAGCCGGACTAAAGACCATCCTGGTACTCAGCGGTGTCACCAGCTCCGACGAGCGCGCAACCAGCCCCACCCAACCCGACTGGGTTTTCTCCAGCATTGCCGAATTGGCCAACGCCTTCGATCTATAGATTCCTGGCGCTGGCATTTTCTCCCATTCAAACTACCGGCAGGACCAGGCTCAAGTTATATTGGCGGCGGTATATCCTGTCTGCCTGAATGATGCCCGGATGACTTCCAGCATGGTCGCCAACAAATTTGATAGCTCCGCACAAATAAAGCGGACGCGCACCAGGTGAGACATTTGCTGCCCGGTGATCGGGTCATCGCCTACGATCAACGCGATTGTTTTCTTTTCCCCTTGAGTAATCAATGTTCGTGTGGCTGATATGACCAGAGCCTGCTGCGATTTCGAACCGGGCATGTTTTGCAAAGTCTCCTGAGCCAGAACAAAATCGGCAACCAGATCCTTTTTATAGGGTTCACCAATTTGTGAGGTCCGAAGGACAGCTTCTCGGAGGAGATCCAGAATGTATTCTTTTTTTGGAGTTTTTTCTATCACGATTATCCATTATTTATAAAATATAGCATCTCTTTGGATGCTGCTTGAATTCAGATAACTTAGGTCATTATAATTGTAAATTCTTTGGTTGTTTAAGGGATTTATGAAAAAAACCCCTTTTTCAGGGGGAATCAAGACTTTTTATTAATGGAATCTCATCTGGTTGACTTATTATTGCCAGAGTTGAGCCGCACTCAGTTTATTATCGAAGGCGGCAAACTCAAGAGCCTGGTCGCCGGTTCTTAGCAGGTAATATGGCAGCCAGATCATTCCAAACAGCTCCAGGTAGATATCCTTCAACTGCGGGGCCAGATTGGTCTCACTGGTCTCATCCACCAGGTGGGCCCAACGCTCTCCGGCTTAAGCCAGGGCTTGCTGGTGTTCTTTTTACAGATCAGCCGGTTGACTCTGCCAAGTGGTGACCGATGCCTTAGCGTCATCCAGGCTGCCTTTAGCTGCTTCGGTCATGCAATGCTTGGTAAGAGAAAATGTTATCCTCCGCCGGCTTTTGGTGAATAACCCAATGACATTCTCAACTCCCGTTCCCAGCTCTTCACGCTTACGCTGGCTTAATTGGTCACCCTTTTGCTCCACATCCCGTTAGGCGTTTTCCAAATCGATTTTCAACCCGGAGATTTTTGTTTCAAAACCAGAATTAATTTTTGCCTGTTCGGCGGCAGATCCGGTTTTGGCTGCCTGGAGCATAAATCATGAAATTGATCGGGGGACGTCTGTGGACCGGCATAGACCTTTAAAGTCTGGTTAACCTGCAATTTCACCTAGCAGGTATGGTAGACCCAATCACAAAGTCCTTCTATAGAGAGGATAATATCTTTCCGTCTCCTAAGGGTCCTTCGAGATTGGTAAAGCGCGCGGTCGCCTTGGGTTTTTGCAGGATTTCACCTTCGACCAGACTCTGTGCAGGTGAATTCTTCCCAACGGACGTTCATTCGCCGTTCAAATTTCTCCACCAGGGCGGTATATGAGTTCCCATAATCCAGGTTGTATTTACGCGCCATTAAACGGACTTGCACCTGGGCCATTAGCCGGCCGGTAGAGAAGCTCTGGGTCAGGCGCATCACTCGCAAGGTGAATACCAGCAGTCTGCAACGCTTCTGCCTCAGACCGGTTGGCCGGCATGAAATATTCAGAAATGCTCGCCGGAAGCGCCTGACGTGTGGTGGAACTGCGTGCAGAGACACCAACCAGTTCCACGAGGGAAACTTTAGGGGGCTGAACCGATTCGGATGCGGCCTTCACTGGCAGGGATGCCGTCAATCCTGGAACGGGGACAACTACAACCTATCCAGCAGCCAACCAATTCAGGGCCGGGACCTGAGTGCGGGTTAATGGGCCTGCCAGGTAATTAATGGTCCAGCGCGACTCAAACACCACACCGGGTTGATTGAGATGGACGTCGTGCATTAAGAAAATTCGCTTGCTGAGGTTGGAGATCAACCGGTCGTATGCTGATCGGTCCATGCCGCCGGCTACGCCTTCCGGGCCATCTAAAAAACGTTGCTTATCCTGGTCGGTCTGCAGTTTGCCAATGAACCAGGTGCCTGCATTAGAAAGACCTTTGTAATCGATGTCAACCGGGTTCTGGCTGGCTAACAGCAAGCCAACTCCGAAAGCCCTGGCTTGTTTTAGCAGCCGCAACATCACCGGTTTAGAAGGTGGGTTGGCGACCGGCGGTAGATAACCGGCCATCTCGTCGAAATATAGCACGGCCCGCAGACCGGTCAACCCGCTCTGGCTGCAGATCCACGTTTCGACTGCCGACAGGAGCAAAGTAACGAAAAACATACGCTCCGTTTCGCTCTAGTGGGCCAGGTAAAAGTCGCTGTGCCGCGGCCTGCCAGATTGCTTTTTTCAGTCCCTACCTCGAGCTCGTCTATGCCACGAGCCACAGCCTCATGTCTGGCTTTTGCCATCTCAACGTACAGCTGGTCCAGGTTACCAGGTTGGAATGTGCCAGCATCATTTGTAACCAGGCTCAGCTGGATGAGCAAATCTGTTGCAGCTGCAAGATCCTGTTCCAGGCAAGGGCGGATCAACAAATCGTGGTTAGCTGACTGTTGATTTTCATTCCCTGGCTTCCGATTGCCGTTTTGTTTCCCTGCATTCTCGTTCTTTTCTTCCTTTTGTGTGAATTCAACTGTTTGTAGAGGCGGCGTTCCCCGTTCTAATATTTGTCGCCCTGGTTGATTGTGAGGTGGGCGATTTTTTTACTTACTGGTTTACCTGTTCGTCCTACCTCTTACCTACCATGCTCCTAACCCAATGGAAGCGGCCAATGCACCCAGGCCGACAGCTGCCTGGATAACCGTCTTTGGCTCCATTCCAGGCATGACGACCTGTCCATCTCCATAAGCTTCGAAGCGTTTTCCCCATCTCGTCCAGACCGCGGCCTGTACCCGCGGCCGTCCGACCAAGGGAAACCAGTATACATTGAGGTAGAAATTGCTGGCAAAGTAACTCCAGGGGACCAGCAGGCTCTGAAGCAGGACCTTCTCTAATGGGATGCCGTATTTATCGGTGACGAAGCGGTGCTTGTTATTGAACTCACCTACGCGGGTATCGACGACGACCGTATCATTATGGATGTCCCCCAGATCGTTGCATCCCTGGCCCGCAATCCTTTGATGACCTCCTCCAGCTGCCAGGGAGTTGTCGAACAAACAGGATACCAGGTTTGCCACGAAATGTTGTTTTTAAAGCCGGTAGTTACATCAGGTGGCAGCGCGTTTTTGCTCTCAGCCATTGCCATCAAACGACTGATGGCGTCCAAAACCGTAGCCGGGGTGGTCTTGACCACAGCAAATTTGCCTTTACCAGGGAAATCGCTCACGGGTTTCATCCATTGTTTGTTAATAGTGAATTGGTCAACCAGGTATTTGAAGCAATCAGACCCATCAGGTCTCACAGAAAATCCTGGTTGACCAACCATCAGTCGACTATTTACTAATTATCGCGGATCCGTCACTTGCCCTGCAAAGAGTATTGTGCCAGAATTGTGATCTATGATCATGAAAGCGAAAGGATGATCAACGGTGACTGTCACCATATTCGCCGGGATAGAAGTCAGACCAACTACCACACCGGTAGCTGCCGCTGCCTCTGTCCCTTGTTCGTCGACCGCAATGAAAGCTTTATGCAGCACACCCTGAATCACCAGGTCCTTTTTGCCATCCATTCCCGAAAAATTGGCTTTGTCTGCCGTGAAGGCATCTGGCATACCCAGCTGGCTTAAAGCCTCATTGAGATTGAAGGCTGAATCAAACTTGAACTTGGGCAGTTGGAGCACCACATCCTGAGTAGTGGATACTTCGTTCAACATCGATACAATCTTATCCGGCGTCAGAGAGGAGATAAAACTATCCAGTGATCCTGATGATGGCAGGAAGATGACCATCGAGAGATGACTACCGGCATATGGAAGCTCAACGACCTGAGCGCCGTTCGATTCGGCATACCCCAGGAAAGACGTCTCTTTCATGCTAGGTACGATAACCTGGGTGCCATCCGGTAAGGTAAATGGCTTATCATGGGTATTATTGGGATCAAAAGGCATTGTCCAATCAGCCTTGAAATAAATTGCATTGGTCAGCACCAGGCGGGTTGAAGGCAACACCGAACCCTGCGGGAGTAAATCTAGGATCTTCTGTTGGGTCTGGTCACTTACCCAATTATTGATCGCCTGGCGAGCCTGCTCTGTTTCATTCTCAAAATTGACCAGACGCATCCCTGCCCCATAATTCTGGCTGATGGTATCCAGAAAAAGAGGTAGAAATGTATAACCCTGCTGGCCCCAAAGGGCATTAACCACATTCAACTTGAAGGTCTCGTCAGGCCCGGATTGTCCCGATGATGGCAGCTCATTCAGACTCTGATCGAGTGCATTAAATGCCGGGTGGAGACTGGTTTGTGGTAAGGAAAAATGTAGGGCAGCCGCTATTTGTTGTTCTGTCTCTCCCTGCGCCCCGGCGTAGGTCATGGCGAGAGCCTGCGAGATGCTGAAAGGTGAAAAAACGACGTTGCCTGGCTGGCTCTTCAAGTATTGCAAAAGGCTGATCGCAAATGTATTGTTACCAGATACCAGCGTCTGCAAGTCGTTCGAGCTCACTTGTGGATTGGTGATACGTACCAGGCTGGATTGATCGAGCTGCATGGATGGACCTCCTTGAGTAGGGGTTAGGGTAGCAGCCGGACTGCATCCGAGCAGACTGAAAAATAGGCCCAAGAATGCCAGAAGCATTGATATCCTTTTCATTATTCAAAACCTCCAAACAAGAATAAAGTTGGTGTCTCCAGTGGATAATACTGGAGTCAGGCTATGGACGCCTTCAGGCTGCAATCAGTTCCCCAGTTTATTAAAGGGACAGTTCTTTAATGGTTATGGTTGATTTTCTTTTTCTTCTAAAGTATAGTATAAATGTTTCTTTTCAAATCCTGACCTCTACCCGTCTGGCTTATGGCTACTAATAAATTCCTGGTTACGCGCACCAAGATCATCGTTCCTCGCCGGCGATCAGAATTACTTTCCCGCCAACGATTATTGGACCTATTGTCTGAGCTCCTGGATGGAAAGCTGACCATCGTAGCTGCGCCTGCCGGATATGGCAAGACTTCGCTGCTCATTGATTTTATCAACCCCAGCAAAATTGGAAGTCACCAGATCGAAATGCCAGTCTGCTGGTTCTCACTTGATCCCCTTGACCGTGATCCGCTGCGTTTCCTGGCACACTTCATTGCATCACTTTCATTGCGCTTTACCAAATTCGGGAAAAACTCCCAACTTGCCCTGGACAGCATCACCCAGGATCAATTGGACCTGGATGGAATTACTTCGACCATCGTTAACGACCTCTACGATAATGTTAGCGAACATTTTGCCATTTTCCTGGACGACTACCACCTGGTTGGTGAAAGCAAACCGGTCGAAGCCTTCATTAATCGCTTCGTTCAGGACGTGGATGAAAATTGCCATATTGTAATCGCTTCACGCGCCCTACTCACCCTGCCGGATATGCCATTGATGGTCGCCCGCTCTCAGGTCAGTGGTTTAAGCTTTGAGGAACTGGCATTCAGGCCTGAAGAAATCCAGAAACTGCTCAAACAAAACTACCAGATGAATCTTTCCTGGGGGAATGCCCAGGATATGGTGCAGCAAACCGAAGGGTGGATTACTGGCCTGTTACTTTCGACCCAAATAGCCGGACAATCGATCCAGGAACGGGTGCGCGCCTCGCGCGTCTCCGGGATAGGGCTATACGAATACCTGACCCAGCAAATCCTCGACCTGCAGCCCCCAGACATCCAGGATTTTTTATTACGAACATCACTGCTCGAAGAGTTCGACGCTTCTCTTTGCGCACAAGTCATCGCCAAAGCATTGGACCTTCCCAATCTACCCTGGGATCATCTCATGGATGCCATCACCCGTGGTAATTTGTTCATTTTACCGGTCGGTGAAGATGGGCGATCGTTGCGCTACCATCATCTGTTCAGGGATTTCCTTCAAACAAAGATCACTCGCGAGCGGCCTGATGAAGCCAGCAAAATCCGGTCCCGGTTAGCCCAGGTTTACGTCGAACGAGGAGAATGGGAACACGCCTACGAACTTTACCAACAACTCGGTCAGATTGATGCGATGGCTGACCTGGTCGAAATTGCATCAGCCTTTATGATCCCGGCTGGTCGGATTGAAACCCTCACCCAATGGATGGAAACCCTGACAGCAGACATTATAGCAGCGCGACCCGGGTTGATCTCCATCCAGGGGACCATTGCGATTACTCGGGGAAACAGCAAACACGGGTTGAGTTTGCTCAACCAGGCCATTTCGATATTACGCAGCACACATTCCACCGACCATTTATTAAAATCGCTGGTACGCCGGTCAACTGCCAACCGTCTGTTGGGAAATTACCAATTAGCCGTTGATGATGCGGATGAAGTGCTCACCGCGATTACCGACCATTCCGAACGCGCTTCACTGGAAGCAGAAGCCTGGCGAGCTAAAGGTATCAGCCTCTATAATTTAGGCAACCTGGGTGAAGCCCTGGCGTCTATGGAAAAGGGATTATCTATATTTAAGAAATTAGGCGACGAACGGGAAGTGGCGATTTTATCAATGGAAATTGGTATGGCTTATAAGTCTTTGGGGCAGTACGAAGCTGCTGAAGAAGCCTACAATAAAGCCCTCGATCTTTGGCAAATTACAGGTAATTCGACCTGGCAGGCTAATTTACTCAACAATCTGGGTGTTTTACAACACCTGCAAGGCAAATACGAGACGGCAGCCGGCTCTTTAGAAAGAGCCGTCCAGCACGCCCGTCATGGCGCCAATCCACGCCTGGAAGCCTTTTCTTTAACAAGTCTGGGTGACCTTTATCGCGATTTACAGTCAAATTACGAAGCTGCAGAAGCCTACCAGCAAGCCAGGAAGATTACAGAAGAGCTAAGAGAGCCTTTTCTATCGTTTTATCTCTACCTGGCTGAGATCTGGATGGCCCGATCAAACCAACAAACCACCCAGGTGAATACAATAATCGAAGCTGCTTACCAGCAGGCCCTCAATAGTGGATCAAACTATGATATCAACCTGTGCCGGCTGGAAAGAGGGCGAGGAAATTTTATTAATGGAGCTTTTGAAGCTGCATTCCCAGATCTTAAAAGTTCATCTGCTTTTTTCAAAGAAGAAGGTTACCGGGTCGAAGCATCCCAGGCACTCCTCTTGCTGGCGGCTGCCACTTTTCATACGACGACCGGTGAAACCATACCGAATAGCAACCCAAGTGAAAAGGTTCTAAACGAATTATTCGCTCTCGTGCCGGATAAATCTACCTGGCAGCCTCTGATACCGACCGGGAGGGAAATCAAATCGACCCTCGTCCTCTTGCAGAATACAACCAGGCCAGGCCGGCTGGTTACGGATTTATTAAATGCTATCGCACTTTTCGAACAAGACCTGGTGAAAATCCGCCATCAGTTAAGACGGAAAGCAATTGTCCTCCCAGCCGGACCACCCAGATTAAGCATCCGTGCCCTGGGGCGGATGCAGATCAAGGTTAATGACCACTTGGTGTCGAGCACTGATTGGCGCCAGATAATCGCCCGAGATATCATATTCTTATTATTGGCTTATCCTAATGGCCTGAATAAAGAAGAGATCGGCCAGATATTCTGGCCCGAAGCCTCATTTCAACAAACTGAAATACCTGTTTAAAAATGCGATCTATCGCCTGCGCCGTGCAGTGGGTAAGGATATCATCTTGTGGGAAAACGATATATACCGGTTCAATCGTGGATTGGACTATGGCTACGACGTCGAATTATTCCAAAGCGAGATCGCTCTGGCGGAAAAAAACCACGATCTAGAAACCAAAATTGCTCATTACAAAACCGCTTTACGCTTCTATAAGGGACCTTACCTTCCCGAGATCGATGGAGATTGGTCTCTGGTAGAACGCCAACGCCTTGAACAACTCTATTTCGGCACCTTACTCAAAATCTCCCATCTGCACCTGGAATTGGGGCAACACAGCCAGGCCCTGAAGTACTGCCAGCATGCGTTGGACCAAGACATCTGCATGGAAGACGCCCACCAACTGGCCATGCAAATATTTGCCGCTATGGGTAACCGGGCAGCAGTCATCCGCCAGTACGAGCAATGCCGCCGGGCGTTATTCGATGAACTGGCTGCTCCACCTTCAGGTCTTACCCAGGCTCTGTACCAATCCCTCATCCAATAACAAAATAAGTCTCAAATTCCGCCTCTAAATCGTAAAAATACGCGATTGTGGATGCCTGGTTGGATGCCTCCTCCTCGTCATAATAAGTTTTAATAAATCCATTGAGGAGACTATTCTCATGAAAAACCTGAAGAGTGAAATTATTTGTCTGGCCAGTCATCTTGATTCCCAAAAGATCCGTTTCGTCCTATTCCTCGTTTCTATCGGATTATTCGCCCTTGCAGCTGGTGCCCCTGACGCTGGTGGCGGTTTCACAGGTAATTGATCCTGCTGTTCGCCCTCATCGCCGGCTTGATTGCCGGCTTGTTGCGAGCGCTGTGGAAGAAGAGGGCATATCAGTCAATCCACCTGAAGTTTTGGTGGTTAGTATTACTGGCTTTTCTCCCTCAACTAATCGCTTTCCAATGGAAGGTTACGAGTAAAGGATTCCCAGATACATGGGCGCCTTTCGCACTGGTCAGTTCTCAGATCATCCTTCTGGCTTTCGTATGGTTCAACCGCAGAGAGCCCAGAGTATGGATTATGGGGATTGGATTGGTGCTCAACTTTCTCGTCATCATCCTGAATGGTGGCCTGATGCCAATCAGCCCTGAAACGATTCGCACCCTTGTGGCCGAACATATCCGATTCGTTATGGCGGGTTGGCGAGCGTTTCGGCACCGGAAAGGATATTGTTTTGAGTATGTCCACAACCAGGCTCTGGTTCCTCTCTGACCGGTTCTTGATACCTTCCTGGCTTCATTATCGAGTCGCTTTTAGCCTTGGGGATATGCTCATTTCAATCGGTACTTTCTGGCTTCTCTGGTCTTTAGGTGGACCACGAAAGCTGAAGGAAAAAATGGCATGAAACAAAAAAAACAAGAAGTATCCAGTCATTTTGTGGTTGGAATACCCCAGCAGGAAATCAGTCGTATCCTGACGGCGGCAGTCATCAATGCTCACTTCCGGCAGATGCTCCTATCCAATCCGGCAGGTGCAATCGCAAGCGGGTATGGAGGTGAAGCATTTCACCTCGACAAAGAAGAAAAAAATTGTCTGGCCTCGATCCAGGCTAATTCACTCGCTGATTTTGCATCGCAACTAGCTAATGTACATATCGGCCAAAACAGACCGGTTATTTACCAGGCCGGCGATTAGTTATTTTGGCCCGTACATGTGCCTAGGACATTGTAGCTTTGAAACTTATGAACAATTCTGGATTATTCCGACCTGCTCTCGGTCATCAGAACGAGAGGGAAGCCGCCTATCAGTCACCGGAAGACGGTTATTTACGACCGCTTTCTTCGAAAAACAAGCTGCCACAATTCAGGCGGTGGAACTTTCACAAAATGGAAGAGCTCTCTGACTACAGCCGCCAATTAATAGCCACCAACTCGATGGATAACTTGTTGGATAGCATCACTCGGCGGGCGGTCAACCTGGTTCAGGTCACATATTGCCGAATTCTCACGCTGGAACCTGATGGATCTTTCGTTTGCCAGGCAGCTTATCATTCCGTACCCTTAGCATTTCGCTGGTTGAAAGGCAAAACCGAACCTTACTTACTCAATAAAATATATGAACACGCCCTCTTGAGTGAAAATCCTGTGATCATCAAGCAGAGCGATAAAGATTTGACCAATAAGGAGCGTTTCGGGTTTGAGCTCCAATATGCAACCAGCATCTGCCTGATCCCGCTGCGGGTCGAGACGGTTCCGATTGGCCTGATGATCCTGGGTGACGAACAGGCTCTCAACGATTTTCAATTCACTGAAGACCAGCTTATTATGGCTTCCGTCGTTGCCAACCAGGCAGCCAGTGCGATCGACCGGGCGCGCCTTTCTCACAGGCTCGAAGAAAACCGGCTCGAAACCGTTTTAGCGTTGGCAAAGGCGATTGAAGCGCGCGACCTCTATACCGGCAACCATGGCAGTCAAATGGCTGACTATGCTGAAAAAGTTGCCAAGAAATTAAGTTGCACCGGAAATGAAATCCAGGCCATCCGTTGGGCAGCCTTGCTTCACGATATCGGTAAAATCGGTGTGCCCGATAATATTCTCCTCAGGCCAGGACCATTGACGGACGAGGAATGGGTCAACGTCAGGCAGCATCCCAAAATTGGCGCTGAAATCGTTCTTAAAGTATCGAACCTTTCGCAGGTGGCAATATACATACTCAGCCATCATGAGCATTTTGATGGAAGCGGATATCCAAAAGGACTTGAAGGGGAAGCAATTCCCCTGGGCAGTCGCATCCTGGCCGTGATCGACGCCTACAGCGCGATTACCAATGGACGCTCCTACAGGTCCGCCCGTACTCATGTAGAGGCCATCGAAGAACTAAAAAGATGTTCCGGGTCTCATTTTGACCCGATTGTGGTCAATGCTTTTATAAGCCTTTTCAACGCCTGATCGATTCAGGGGTCAATCCAGGCATTGGAGTCTAAAAAACTCCTCGTATGCCGCCATCATTGCCAGAAAATCCTTTTGGGGGACACTGACAGTGATGGCGACATTGCTTTTTTTGTATTAATCCTGGTTCTAAAATCAATTCCCCCTTTTACCTAAGCCTGAATCTTCCCAAGAGCTGTAAGCTTTTCAGAAATATCTGTGATTAGTGCCTGGAGTTGCGTCTTTACATCCTCAAACGGCGCCAGTTTCGTATCTCGTTCTTCTTGAGCGCGCTGTTCCTCCTCAACCCGAGGCTTGCGCCCTGTATTAATGCTGAGTGCTGCGATCCGGCCTTGATATTGTGAGCGCAATGCATGCATATCCATATTAAGGCCGACCTCGATATTCCGCAAATGTGTTTGCGCCTCAGCCAGCCGGGATATGCTTTGTTTTACTTCTTCCGGAGTAAGATCTTCAGTCTTAATCTGGTCCAGTCCCAATTCCTCAATTTGTTTTTTGTATTGTAGCGGGGTTTTCATTCCAAAATATCTCCTGTACTTATCTTACAGCGAAAGATAAGTTGAATCAAGCAAAATTCCTGTTTACAGCCACGCCTTCGATGGCGCAAAGAACCTCTTGCCTGCAAAAAGCTCTCGGTAGACATACATTATAATAGGAAGGACATGATCACCCAGGCAAAAATAAATGAATGGATCCGTCAGGTAGAAGCCGCCCCGGTGGTGGCACCTATCCTGATCAGGCAGATTACTGACCGGCTGCTCGAACTGGACCACGAAAATGAAGACCTGCGAGCTAAAAACCTCGAATTGAGTACGGGCAACAAGGTCCGCCAATTCGAGAAAAAAATTGCCGAACTGGAATTTCAACTAGACCTCTTGAAACGCCAATCAACCGGAGGCGATTTTCAGGTGGCACATACCTCTCGCAGCCTGCTGGTCTACAACGATCGCGGTCAACTGCTGCGGCTCCAGTTAGAGGAAACCGAACTGGTCCAAGGGCAGACCTTTGCCCATATCGAAGGAACGCCTGACTTACAGAGCTATAGTTCCGGCTTGTTAGCCGTCAACGATTATGACCAGCTGCTGCTTATCTTCAGCACCGGGCGAACTTCTATCCTCTCCATCGAGGAGCTTCCTCCGGGTATGCCAGACACATTGGATTGGGCCGGCGCCTACCAGATTGAGCTGCGTAGCCTGGAAGAATTGATCTGGATTTTGCCGGTCACTCGCATGCACGCTTACGACTACTGCGTGCAGGTCAGCCGGTTTGGATATGCCCGGAAAATTTCGAACCAATATCTCAATACTTTTATTGCCAACAACAATATCGGCAAGGGTGTCAAATTTAATTTCGACCGGATTCTGAACCTGGTCTTTTGTAATGATAACCAGCTTCTGGTATTGGTCTCGAAAGCAGGCAATTGCCTTGGGATCGATACCCGCGCTTTATCGGTAACCCTGGATGAAATTATGCGATTCAAGGTCAATGATTATATCGCTGCGGCATCGATCTTCGCCCCGGGCGAAATGCTGATTGGGATCACCCAGAATGGCCGGGTGTATTTCCAGAACCAATCCTGGATATCATCCGGGAAAAACGGCGAACAAAAAGTCCGGCGTCTCTTCCCCGCAAAAAAAGAGGCCGAAATCGTGGCTGGCGCGGTTACTGCTAACAGTGCTGATTGGTTATTGGTGCTGAACGATGCCGGCTGCCTTTCCGCTTTCAAACCAGGTAATTTCATCCGGCAAGGTGAGCTCATCAGCACAGATAGTGATGCTCGGATCGTGAGTCTGGCAGCTTTACCGCCAGCCACCTTGTCCAAAAATGAGGCGTGAAAGATGCCTGGAAAACGAGTCGGAATAGATTTTGGCACTTCGAACTCTGGGGTCGCATGGTACGACGGGACCCATGTCCACTTACTCCCGCTCGAACCAGGCAGTTCATCTCCCGAAGTGGTTAAGTCGATCTTATACATTACCCGAGACGACCAACCATTTATCGGCCAAGAAGCCATCAGCCTTTACTATAAGAATAACGTTGACCGGCCGAGGCGTTTTGTCAAAAAAAGATCTGGGGAGTTGGAATATCGCGGCTCAGATATGTTTTACATCCGCGACATTTTCGTCCTGGTCGACGAATTGCTGCCGGGGAGGCTGCTTCAATACCTCAAGACCGGGTTGCGTTCAGATGGATACAACGGCACCCAGGTCTTTGATCGCTATTATGAGCTGCATACGCTCATTAAAACCTATCTGATAACGCTGAAACAACGAGCTGAGGCAGCGCTCGGCGATCCAATCCAAGAAGTAACCTTGGGCAGGCCAGTCCATTTTTTCCAGGACCCACAAAAAGACCAACTTTCGGAAGAAACCCTGCGTGAGGCTGCGTTTGAGGCCGGGTTTAAAAAGGTGACCTTTGAGCTAGAACCTGTTGCGGCAGCTCTTTCTTACGAATTGGCGCTTACCCGACCCGAGATTGTTTTAATCTTCGATTTCGGGGGCGGGACGCTCGATATCACCATAATGCGCCTGGGAGACCCTGGAAACAGGCAAGTATTCACCAACGGCGGGATTGGCATTGCCGGCGCGGATTTCGACCAGACCATCATCCGTAACAGAATGCTGGAGCACATGGGAAAAGGCCTTCCCGAGAATGACCCAGACCTCGAAAAATGGATCGAATCAGTTGCCGATTGGCAGGTACTGCCACAAATGAGCACTCCAGAGATGAAATACCGCCTGGAACAGGCCGTTACTCGGAGCAGTGTGCCTACGCGCTTGAAAGCTTTAGAAGCTTTGATCTTCAATGACCTGGCTTTCCAGTTTTATAACAAAGTTGAATCCGCAAAAATTACCCTTTCGAATCAAAAATCCACGGTCGTTACTCTCAAAGACGAAGATATTCAAATTTGGGAGTTGTTGACACGTCTGCAGTTCGAAGACGATATCCGCGAACCGTACAGATTAATCGAAGACTGCCTGACAGATACGATCGCCAGATCAGGTTTATCGCTTGAAGATATCGATTCTGTTATCCGCACTGGGGGCTCTTCAAACATACCTTGCTTCATCGAAATGCTACATCGTATTTTCGGTCCGCATAAAGTCAAATCCGCCAACATTTTTAGCAGCGTCGTATCCGGCCTGGCTATCCGGGCTTATTAGATCGAATCCTTCCAGAGGTTTCCTCGTTATATTAATAAAGAAAGCGTATAACAGGAGAACTCACCATTCTAGTAGAGCGAATGAGTATTGCATGACGAACGCTTCAAATGACGAGCTAGTAACCCGCGCCCAGGATGGTGCAGCGGAGGCTATTAGTTGTCTCTTTGAGAATAACTATCAGAAAATTTATCGTTTTCTCTATTATCGGGTAGGTGATACACATATTGCAGAAGATCTAACTTCTGAGGTGTTTTTGAAAATGATCCAGGCTCTGCCTGGTTACCGCATAAGAAATGTACCCTTCCAGGCCTGGCTGTTCCAAATCGCACGTAATCTGGCGATCGATCACCACCGAAAACAGGCTTTACATATGAACACCGAATTACACGAGAATATAAAAGAACCTGCCCAACCTATGGATGAAATCATCGAGAAAAGATTATCTAGTGAGCTTCTACACAGCACGCTAAAGAAATTGACAGACGATCAACGCGACGTTATTATCTTGAGATTCATCGAAGGGATGTCGCTTACTCAAGTCGCCGGCATCCTACACAAGAGCGAGGACGCGATAAAGGGTCTGCAGCATCGGGCCTTGATCTCACTACGTGGCCTACTGTACAACCCAGAGGTAAAACATGTCAAAATTGGATGACATTCTTCAGAAACGGTTAGAAGAGCTGGAACATGGCAAGCCCCTTGAGGAGGTCTTGGAAAACCTGCCGCAACAGGACCAGCAATTAATTCCTCTGATCCGCCTGGTCGATCAAACCCGATCCATACCTCACCCTGAATTAAGCCAGGAAAAAGCAAAAAGTCAACAGGAAAAAGTCGTTGCCGAGTTCATAACCGCACGCAGTTCAGGTAATGCATTCCATAAAAAGCGATCCGGTGTTCACCTTGGATTTTCATGGAGTGCATTAGGAGATTTGGTGCTTCAGCCGAGCTGGAAAACTGGCCTGGCTGTTGGTGTGCTGGCAGTTTTTGCTGCTGTTGGAGTATGGTTTTACAATGCCGGCCCTGTTTCGGCTCACAGCGCCTCCCTGGCTAATGTCACTGGAGTTGTCGAATTGAGCGGACCGCAAACGCAGGCCGTGGAGACCTTTGCCACGCCTGGCGGGAAAGTCCACGAAGGCCAGAGTATCCATACCTTTTCGGGATCGAGCGCAACGATTGAATTCTATGATGGCAGCCAGACGGTCATCGGCCCCGATACCACTGTCATGCTGACAAAATTAGATGGTGGTTGGAATAAATCGCTTCAGATTCAAATTTCACAAGAAATCGGAACAACCGTTCATAACGTCGTCCCCCTAAAAAGCAGTTCGAGTTTTTACTTGGTAACGACTCCATCGGGACAGGCATCGGTACACGGCACCATTTTCGAGGTAGATGTCAACACAGATGGTATTTCTTTATTTACAGTTGATAGAGGCAAAGTCCAGGTAGATGGGAGTGGAGACCAGGTTTATCTGACCGCCGGCCAGACTACGATGGTCGTGCCAAACGCCTTCCCATTAACCCCCTCCTTCCAATTCTTCTTACAAGGGGAAATATCGTCCATAACAGACAATCAATGGATGGTAGCAGGTGTCACCTTCAGTATAAACGACCAGACAACCTTCCTGAACCAACTTGTGCAAGGCGATTTCGTTTCAGCCCGAGGTCGAATTCAGGCTAATGGCGAATGGATTGCAGACCAAATAGCCTTGGTGAGCAAGCGTAATGAAAAAGCCAGGTTTACGGGATTGGTAAAAGTGATGGGGAATGAAACCTGGAAGGTCGGTGGAAAAACATTGGCTGTCAACTCCAAAACAGAAATTGACTCGGGGTTAAGAGTTGGCGATGCCGTTGAGGTGTCTTTCAATGTACAACCAGACGGTACGTGGCTTGCGACCAGTATCGGAACCCAGATCAGCGTAATTGTACAGAGAAAACCACCGCCAGGCGATACACAGACGTCAATGAACCCAGCAGGTCAGGGGCCAACGGATACTGATACGGTGGGGCCGAACAACGAAGGAGCGACCGAATCATCGACCAATCAAAATTCAGGAGCCCAGAATAACAGCAATTCATGCACCAATCCCGATTTTATCCAGCCAGATGGCCAGACAATCGCCGAACGGTATAACGTAGCCTATACCGAAATTATGGATTGGTTCTGCCAGGGTCACGGCTTTGGTGAAATTGACCTGGCATATTCCTTAAGTGAAGAGTACAGCACCACAGATATTGCAATGCCGGTTGATGAAATCTTCGCCATGCGGTCATCAGGAATGGGCTGGGGACAGATCGAGCAGCAGCTTAAGGATGATGCCAAAAAAGTAAAACCGGTCCAACCGGCCAACGGTCAAGGGAAACCTCCAACACCGACTCCCCGCCCAACTAACGAGAACCGGCCGACAAAACAGAGTCCGGGCGACAAAAAACCTTGATTCTTTAGAATCGATAAGAAGTTCGTTTTCCCCCGGCCGGATTTTGCCCAATCTTGCCGGGTTTTTTTGTCGTTTTCTAGCCTTCACCTCGCCACAAACAGCGCATCTCTTCCGAGCTTTCCAGAAGTTGGTCAAGCTTTCCCACCGCGTCAATCCGGCCATCCTTCAGAACGATAATCCGATCTGCAAGGCGCAAGGCCGGTTTGCGATGGGATACGACCAGGCAGGTGGCATCTTTAAGTAACTGAACTCGCTCCCAGAGCAGCTGTTCGGTCTCAACATCCAGCGCGCTCGATATATCGTCGAGGAGGTACAGCTCTGATTGGCGAACGTACATACGAGCCGCGGCAACCCGCTGTCGCTGCCCTCCTGAAAGCTTGATACCCTTTGTTCCGATGACGGTGTCCAACCCCTGGTCCAATTCTTTAAGATCGTTTTCCATAACCGACAAATAGATGGCTTCCGAAAGGTTAACCTGGGACTCTGGCAGACCCATCAACAGGTTATCCCTCACTGATTCGCTGAATAGGGCTGGAGATTGAGCAGTGTATGAGCTGCGGGGAGGTACAAAGAACCTTGCCGGGTCAGTTACCACAATGCCATTCCACCGGATTTCACCGGCTTGTCTTGGCAGCAAACCAAGGATAACCTTCAGCAAGGTCGTCTTACCACATCCTACGCGCCCGGTAATTACAGTAAACGAACCGCATTCCAGGGAGAAACTGATTCCTTCAATCCCCTTCTCGGATTCCGGATGCCTGTAGGAAATATCTTGAAGGTCCAACTGCGTAAACCGGTCGATGTTAGATCTGGGTATATAAGGGATCTCGGGTAATTTGCCATGAATATGGATCGGCCCATGACGTACGATTGCTGAAGGGGATACCTCCGGCATAACCTCCCACAACCGGTTGAATGAAACCCCAACCTGGCGATACCAGGCAATTTTCTCCCCAAAAATTGCGGTGAAATCGGTGATGATCCCCATATAGTACACGAAGAGGGCGAAATCGCCCACGGTAAAACTGCCAGCAGACAGAGACTTTCCAACTAAAATCAGGATAAGGCCCGTTGCGATGTTGGCTGAGTTGCGGTAAAGCGTATCCAGCATTTCACTGAACAGGCGGTCCTTGAGCGCAGCCTGACGCCGGCTCTCATTCAGCTTTTCGAACTGCGCCAGAACTGGTTTTTCTGCTACAGCCACCTGCACTGCCTGAACTGCTCCAAACATTTCACCGATGAAGCCAGTTACCTTTCCAGTGGTGCTTCGGAAGACTTCCCGATATTTCTGGTAACCTTTCTTGCCGAGGTTGGCCCCCACAAATACTAATACAAATGGCGCCATGACGATCAGCGTGATCAACGGATTGATCCTGAGCATGACAATCACTGCCATGATCGCAAAAAATCCAAAGCCAACCAGGATTAACGACTCGGCCATGAAAAAAGCAATCTCATTGACGTCTTCCCTGAAACGGCTGATCATTTCTCCGGGTGAAGTCGAAATCGCCTTCGCACCTGGACGGCTGAGAATAAATTCAAGCAGGTTCTTACGTAATAAAGCCTCCAGGGTGTAGCGGAAATTAAAGTAAACCAGCACGTCGCCGAATATAGCCCCAGCTTTTCCCAGTGCAATCACGACCAGAAAAGCAATCAAGGCCCAGACGCCAGGTCCTACAGTCACATTTCCGGTCAGCCGGTCGAAATATGCCTGCATGATCAAGCCAACCAGTTGGGGGAAAACCCCGAAAAAGAGCCACTCCAAAACGCCTAAGGCCAGATAAAGCCAGGGGCGATAGCGCGCCAGCTCCCAAAGGTAACGCCAGGTTGGTAGGTAGGTGGATGGCTTGCTTGAAGTGGGTTTCATACCAGTACCTCCTCCATCCCAGCTTGAAGCAAGTGATAGAAATGAGAATCCGAGTCTCGCTCCAAACGCTCTCTTTCGCCAAATTCGAGCACGCGGCCATTCTCCAGAACCATGATCTCGCTGGCGCGCAGGACGGTTCGCAGGTGGTGGGCAATGATAATTGTCGTTCGCCCCTGGGCCAGACGGGTAACAGCCTTTTCGATCAACCCCTCGGTTGCAGGATCCAGCCTTGATGATGCTTCATCCAAAACAACCAGCCCTGGGTCCTTCAGAAAAACGCGGACGAAAGCTAACAGCTGCGCCTCTCCTGCTGAAAGGCCACCACCACCAGCATCGAGGACAGTATCCAGCCCACGTGGTAGTGCCTCCAACCAATCTGCCAATCCCAATTCGCGCAAAACCTGGAAGATGCGTTCGTCCGATACGCCGCGATCGAAAAATGTCAGGTTTTCACGCACAGTAGCATTGAAAAGTTGAATATCCTGGGTGACCAGGCCAATCCGCTTTCGGAATTCTGCGAGAGGGAGGTCGCGCAGATCAAGTGAAGTGCCTGGAAAATGATCGGATGCAATGTGGATGCTGCCATGATCCGGGTTATAAAACCTGAAGAGCAAACGCGCCAGCGTTGTTTTGCCGCTGCCAGTGCGGCCTAATAAGCCAAGGGTAGCGCCGGGATTCAATTTGAACGACACGTTGTTTAACACGATTTCCTTGCCAATCGTCAACTCGAAAACCTGGCTGTGATCCGCGCCTTGTTGACCAGCGCCAGGCGGGCCATCATCGTAACCGAACGTCACATCCTGGAAAGAAATTGCCAGGGCTCCCTGCGGCGCGGCCACATGCGCGCCAGTGAGGTCTACCGGCAGCTTACTGTGCTGCTCTAGCAAAGTCTTGATGCGGCCAATCCCGGCTCCGGCTTTTTGCAGGTCCTCGATTTGGTGAACAATGGTATCGATCGGGCGCTGCAGCATAGAGGAGTATGCAAAAATGAGGTAGACGGTACCAATCGTTATCGTTTGGTTTTGGTACAGGTAAGCGCCAAGGGCAAAAGCTGCCGCGGTCCCAGCTGCGAACAAGAAAAACATTATATTCAGAAATATATTGACGACCAATCCAGCTTTGAGCGCTTTTTGCAGTAAAGTACGCATAAGCTGGTAGAAACAGCGCATGACGTAGAGCTCTGCCCCGCTGGCGCGAATGTCCTCAGTACCGGCCAGCCTTTCTTCAAGGAATCCAAATAATTCCGCACTGGCCTGGCGTTCACCTGCCCAATAAGGCACGCCCAGGTTGCGGAAACGCATCATCACGCTTAACGCCAAAAGGGTAAAAAAACCCAGCGCCAGGCCCACTCGCCAATCCTGGACAAAAAGGACCGCCAAGATACCGGCCAGGAGGATGACATTACCGCTGAACTGGATCACAAACTGCGAAAAAAAGTTCGCCAGGGTGGTAACGTCGCCGTCCAGCCGTTCGATCAACTCGCCAGGCGAATGGGAATTGAAAAAAGACAGGTCCAGGTGCAGGCAGTGAGCGGCCAGGTCGTAACGGAGGGCGTTGGTCGTGCGCCAGGCCACGTTTTCGCTCGTGTATTTAGCCACCACCGAAACAGCTTGTTGGATGATGGCCTGTAAGAGGTACAGCAGGGCGGCGCGGGTCAAAATTTCAATAGCAGCCCCAGCCTGAGCCTGGTCAATAAAATAACGAATGATCTGCGGACTGATTAACTGCAATCCGATTCCACCCAAAAGCAAAAATGCCAGGAGCACCGCCGCACGCCATTGCGGTCGAATATACTGGCTCAGTAATGTCCAATAAGCTCTAAGTGGTATCTTCATCGCAAGCCCGATAGAAAGAAAAAAGCCACGGTGACGCAACCGTGGCCAGTAAATGTCGAATTTTATAAAGGAACTCTCTAATCCAGTGGCAGGCGCATCTCACCTATCGTAATTTGTTGAACCATTTGGACGAGAAATACCATGAAATACACACCTTTCTTAAAATTTCTTAAGCTGCATTAGTTTATCATGGGAATATTTAAAGGTCAAGAAATGGACAGAAATGGTGTGGATGTTCAGCGAATTTGACACCGCATAACTGTTCAGCGAAAATGTCACCCTATGGAAACGAGAGTGACATTGAACATGAAAGAAATTAAGCGATTGCACTTAGTGCAACAAATCATAGAGCAAAAGATGACCGCCGGACAAGCTTCTGAATTGCTAGGCCTTTCACTTCGTCAAGTCCGTCGTTTGGTTGCCAAATATCGGGTAAAAGGAGCACCCGGGATGACCCATGGCAATCGAGGTAAGCGACCGAACAATCAAACCGAAGAAGAGGTACGCAACGAAGTTTTGAAATTAGCCAAGGGTCAGTATCAAGATTATAACGATTGTCATCTGACGGAAGAATTGGCTGAAAATCATAAGCTCAACCTATCCCGATCGACCGTTCGCCGGATTCGTCGTCAAGCTAACTTACCAAGCCCTCGCAAAAGGCGAGCTCCCTGCCATCGAAGCCGTCGGGAGCGTAAGGTACAAGCCGGGATGCTTCTCCAAACGGATGGTAGTCACCACGACTGGCTGGAAGGGCGAGGACCCTGGCTGACCTTGATTGCTTATATTGATGACGCCACGAATGAAGTCTCTGGAGCCATATTCCGAGAGGAAGAAGACGCTGCTGGTTATTTCTTGGGGCTTCAACAAATCTGTTTGAACAAAGGGATACCGGCAGCCATCTATGCTGACCAACACACGATCTTTCAGAGTCCTATCAAAGTTACACTTCAACAAGAATTGGCCGGAGAGCAGCCGCGCAGTCAGTTTGGACGCCTTTTAGACGAACTTGGGATCGAGTTGATTGCTGCCAGAAGCCCACAAGCCAAAGGAAGGATTGAGCGGTTATGGGAAACCCTTCAGGATCGCCTGGTAAAAGCTTTACGAGAAGCCAATGCAACCGACCTGGATGAAGCTAATCAAGTCCTGAAGCATTTTTTACCTAAGTACAACCGTCGGTTTTCGAAAAAGCCCACCCTGGATAACACAGCTTTTATCCCTTGGCCAAAAGAATATCGGGTCCAGGATTTCTTTTGCTTCAAGCATACTCGCACAGTAACCAATGACAATACCATCCCCTTTGATGGTCATCGCCTGCAAATTCCGCCTGGCCCAAATCGTGCCAGTTATGCCAAAGCGAAAGTCGAAGTCCGCCAACATTTGGATGGCCGCCTTGAAGTTCACTATCATGGAAACAGTTTAGCCATCTTTGCACCCGTTGATGACCGGCCCGTTAGAGTGAATAAGTTTTCTCCCAGGCAAGAAGATCACCCAACGCCAGCCGAACCAAAGACCTTGGAAACAGCTAAAGAACGTAAATCCTATAAACCGGCTGCGAATCACCCATGGCGTAAACCATTGTTTACCGGAAAGACGGAGGCAATGAAAGAATGAGGCATCTACTAATAAATCAAAAAGACGAGCAGACCTTTTGGAAAAGATCCGTCTCGCCTTCTGTTTTGGGTCAAGCCGATTATACTAGAACCCTAACCTTGGTCAAGGTGACATTTCTGTTGACCAGTTAGGGTGACATTATTGCTGAACAATGACAGAAATGGACAGAAATGGACCTATTATTATTATTCTTGGGCTGCGGTTAATACACCCAGCAGCTTGAGGTTTCCGTCAAATTTGATTTTGCGGGCCATAAAAGCAGACATAGGGGTCAGTTTGCCTGTAAACAAAGCCAGCAGGTTCTTGGGAGTGCCGCTTATGGAGGCGTCAGCGCTGCCTTCAGAAACTTCGAGCCGGCAGCCGCCTTCTTCGATGAACAGTCGATAAGCACAATCGCCAGTGACGTCGAACTTGATGACCCCGGTTACTTGAGGACATTTTTGATCCAGACGGCGGGTTAACTCCAACAAGACTGCGTGCATGTCCACATCCGCTGAGAATTCGTTTACGGGTGGGCGATCTAATTTAGCGACAGGCTTTTGTTCCAGGCCGGTGATGAATTTTCCCGGGTGATATCCCATGGCTGTGGATCCATCATAAGAACCGGCGGACTCGACCAGATTCTGGATAAGGCGAAATACTTCGACCGGCGTACCGCGCGGAGCGGTATCGGCGCTGCCTAACAAAACACCTGTATATGGTTTTATTCGCTCGATGAGTTGCACTACCCTGCTCTCGATACTCTGGAGGTCTGGATCGACGAAAGTCGTCGCATCGATTCCCCCGACCACCACCTTACCACGCCAGGCGGCAGCTGCTTCGTTGAGGGCAAAGTTGCCGGTCGGCTGCGGGGAAATATCAGCAATTCCATCAAAATCGGCACAAGCCAAATCGCTTGAAAAAGCGCTTAACTTCCCACACATGTGGACGAGGAATATCTTGCCAGCTGATTTCAAAATTCCGGCATATTCATTGAGATAGGGCAGGCAATATTTGCGGAAAACCTGAGGCGAGAGCAAGGTGCTTGAGGTATTCTCGTATTGGATCACTACTCTGGCCGGCGAGTTTGCAATCCTTTCAACCACCAGCCGTTGGGCCCGGTATAATTTCTCAAGGATACCCTCCACCTCTCCTGGAAAATCATTGAGCAGGTAATAAGTATTTTCCAGGCCCCAGCAGGTCTCTATCAGGTGCATTAAAGGTGTGTTTAGCAAAGAAGCTGTGGGGATTCCCTCTTCTCCAATCGCTTCTTCTGCATTTTGAAAGTTCTCGTAATCAGGATCGGGTGGTTCGTGACTCAAGTAATCGAGAGCAGTATCGAAAATCTTGAGTTCATCCAGGTTGTTCACCATATGTTTGACAGGGTGAGGAATCCAACCATGGCGGTCTGTGAATCCCCAGGTGCCGGTCAAGTCTCCGACTGGTGTCTCGAGCGATTCGAAAAGCGTTGACCCATCCATCCGAGAAGATGCTTTTACCGGAGCCAAAAATCTTCCCAATCCATTCAGATGAGGCGATCCATCGAATGGCCTGGTCACGTCGACGTGGCGCAGCATCACATCGCAGCCGGTCTCGCGCAGAGCCTGAAGCATGCCCTGCCAGTATCCAGCGTTGGATGCCGCCTGGATGCGTTCTTGAACCGCCGGTGGGAAATCAAGGGTCGTATAGGTGTCAATCAAGGGCACAAAGGATATGCGATCGACCGGCTGTTTGCGCAGGGCCGCCATGATCCGCTCTCGAGCAGTCATTCCAGGCCCTGGCAAGGGCCTGCTTCGTTTCACCGGGTCTTCATTCAGCGACCAGCGTAGGGGTTCGCCCTGGGTCGATTCCCCGCTCCACTGTAGGGCGCCATCCTTTCGGTAATAAACCAGCTGCTCATACCCATTGACCCGTAATTTGGTCAGCCGCTCTCGGTCAATCTCAGGCATGATTAGGGTGATTTCCCACCGACCAGCTTTGGAAGGCGCGTACCAACCTGAATAACCATGGGATGATTTCTCAAAACCTAAAAGAGGAGATTCAAACCGGTAAGCAGTTTTAGGAAGCGTGGGTTGAAATTCAAGCCCCTCCGTGGTGAAACGGATTCCCAACAGCCTGGCAGCGCTGTACAGAGGCCAGGCATGAGGATGCATATTCATCACCGGGAAATCGGTCCAGTTTGCGCCCAGACCAAACCAGCCCTCGGGAGGGTTATCGGACAGGAAACGTTCATCGAATCCAGTTTGCCCGGCATATTTTGAGAGGGTTGAATTATATGTATCCGGCCCGCTCCAGATCCCGTACCAGATGTCCGGGTAGCTTTGGGCGTGGACTGCCAGGGTGTTCTTTTTCCACTCGTCCCAGGCCATTTTACCGTCCACTTGAGCTAACGCCCAGATCAAGGTGCCGTTGATCGAGGGCCAGACACCGCCTATGGCGCCTTCACCCGATTGCTCGACCATCTTATCCGGCCCTTTGGACATCAACCTGGCGCCAATTGGTGATTCTTTTCTTACGGCAGCATCGATTTCCTGGACCAAAACTTGAGCTTGTTCGGGGGTTGCCGCTCCTCCCAAAATTGCCCAGGGTTGAGGCTCGAGCCAGAGTTGGTCTTCACCGACCCAGCCCAGATCTGGCGTCAGCCAGGCTCGTTTAAACCAGCGTCCTGTCCATTGAGCGCTTACGGCTTTCCGCTGCTGCCCGGCATAGTGCCTGGCCTCGGCAGCCAGGTTGGCATTTCCAACAACGTCCAGCATGGAGGCGTAAAGATCCAGAACATAGGCCGCCATGGCGCCGTTCAAGACCGATTCGGCTACTTTTTTTACAAGCTTATGCTCCCTGGTTGGAACGTACCCAATTACGACCAGATCGTTCCAATCGCCGTTCGACAGCCGCACCAATCCATGGCTTCCAGCACCGGTGATTTCGACAAAATGGCGGAAACAACGCTCCAATAGCTCCCCCACCTTAGCCCTGCCGGCCTTGGGTCCGTAAAGAGGGTAAGTTGGCACCTGCTCCTCAACGAACGCAGCATCCCGGGATGCCAGTATGTATTCACTTGCCAACCATAAGAGCCATAATTCTTGATCGCTGGGACGGAATGGGGCCGGAAGTTTCATCCCATGCCCGGTCAGGGCGTAGGGAATTTCACCGTTGGGAGAAATCTCTTTCAACGTGTATCGAATGATCGCTTTCACAACGCCGGGATCGTTAAAAATGAAAGGTAACGCGTGTTGGAGCGGGTCGTGGGCAGCCCCCTGAAAGCCGATGATGTATTGGTATACGTGTCCTTGGGAGAGGATGTGTTCTTTGAAAAAGTCATCGTAGGTCAAATTGCTGCGCAAGTAGTAATGGTGCCAGGCCAGCTCACGTTCGACCCAGGGCTCATCCTCAACGATCAATTTGATGCGGTCCTTTTGCCAGGCAACACTCGATTTTGACCATAATGTAGGGAGGTCAGCTTGATAACGTGCTACCAGATCATCCAAATGGAATCCATCGGGCAGGTAACCGAATGCAAAAGATAACAGCTTGCTTTCCCCCGGGTCAAGATGGAACCTGCGTTCGAGGAACAGCGCGCTCTCCGGACCGGAAGAAGCCAGTTCGCTTTGAAGGGGAGCCGCTAACCCGTCTGGGTTCTCTACCCCACCCCGCCCGAAGAACGCGCCTGAGTCGGTGGTGTACCCATCGACCGGCTCATCCAAAGAGACCAGGAATGTGGGCAGAGGATGATAATCATCCAGACTGGCTTCTTTAACAGCCGGCCGGATCATCCCGCCTGTGAAACTTCGTCCTAGCGTGCCAAGAAGCAGTTGGGCTCCAGCCCACTGCAGCCGGTCGGAAAGCGGCCAACCCAGAAATTCTTTAGTCTCGATCAGCCCCTTGCGCCCAGGGACAACCTGAAATTTATGCCTGAAACGGTTGGCAAATTCCCGGCGCAGCCTGGCAGCCAAACCTGGCTTCCGATTGATGGTCGCCAGAACCCACGCCCGGTCAGAAAACTGAAACATCTGGCAGTCCCAATACTCAATCCATCGCAGATCGACCGGCCGGTCTCGCCGATTTGTGACCGTAACCTGAGATAGCAGCAGAGGATCGTCACCATACGGAGCAATGATGACTTGATCGGCAGTATATCCCCCAAAGCTGACAATCTTGCGAAAATAACCAATCCCGAAGATTCGTTCGAAGCTGTCCCAATGACCACTGTAAAAAGTGCTGAGAACTGTTTGGCTATCCGATAGGTAACCAAAACCACCAGCAAATTTATTATGGTCAGGATCGAAATCATTGAGGAATTTGGGAGCGCCTTCGTCCTGTCTCACTTTGACGTAACCGAAGTTGGAGGCTTCCGCTACCAGGCGGTCATTTCCAATCTGATGAGAATGATCGTTTGGCGCCCTCCAGATTGGGTTGAGGGGCGTTCTGGCTTTCGGATCAGAGCGCTGGTCACAGGTGTATCTGTATGCAGGCACGCCGTTGAGATCGGTTATCCACTCCCCGAAATGGCCGGAACCAAAAGCCTTTCGAGATTTATCATCCGAATTGTTTGCTGTCGACATCGATTTTCCTCCCCAACAGGTGTTACTGATCTGAAATTATTATCGCTGGCACACCTCGTGCTGGCTGCCCTAATAGATTATTTCAAGGTATTCTTGCAATCAGGTGTTTCCAGTTAGCCGGCTGTATTCGATCTGATCAGATCCTGGCGTTTGCCAAGAAACGCGGTACTCAGGAGCTTTCAAGCGGGCAACCGCATTGAAAAAGTCAGTCCGGTAAGCGTAGAACGCCAGATAGTTCTCGCTCAAGGCGACAGAACCCGGGGATGTTCTTTTTCAGATGTGGTCATAAACTTGAGGATTGAATTCAAGCTTAATTATACATGAACATCCCCAGCGATTGCAGATGAACGGCGCTTATGGGGTTGGAGCCAGGGCTGGTTGGGTGGGTACCCGCTGCGTCCAATAGCTATAAATTTCAATCGCAAAACCGGCTTTGGTTGTATTGATCCAATCCTGGTAAGCTGTATTCTGCAGCTGCTGCAGCGTACTCGAATCCACCGGCCTGAGCTCGTGACCGATCACCTGGATGAGCTCCCATCCGGCTGCGGTCTGGACCGGTCCACCAATCTGGCCTGGCTGCAAAGAAAATGCTTCATTTGTCAGCGCGGCTTCCTGGATTCCTTTCGGGAACCAACCCAGATCTCCGCCGCTATTTTTCGTCGCAGTATCGATGGATACATCTGCGCAAACCGTTGACCAATCTTGCCCTCCATTGATCCGGGCCAGAGCCGCATCGGCTGATGCTTTGTCTGGAAGCACAATATGCCGCGCCCAGACCTGCTCCTGGATCGGTTTCACATCTTTTGTCTCGGCCTTCTCCATTTTCTGGTTATAGAGTTGGGCCGCGATGATATTACGCAGCTCACTTTCGCTGATTCCGGTCACACCCTGGCTGGCAGCGCCAGAAATGAAATTTTGGACTGCCTCCTGGTACCCGGCCAGGGTATAGGGCGTCGAAGTCGGGGCAAGTGATGGAACCGGAGTAATCGTTGGAACAGTTGTCGGGGTGAGAGTTGCTGCAGGAGTTGGCGTGAACGAAGGCGTCGGTGTGATCGTTGGGATTGGCGTCATGGTCGGCGTAGGGGTTGGGGTAATCAGGAATATTTCGGTAGGATTTAAAGGCGGGGTTGAAAACGGGGTTGGCGTGATGGTTGGTGTAGGCGTTCCGTTCGGAAAATACCCGAAAGCAGTTTGGATAGCCTGGTCAATCTCTTGCGAAGTCACGCTAATGCCCATTTTAGCAGCTTCATCCTGAACGACAATATCGTTGATCATCCGGGTAAGCACCTGGTTTGCCAGAGTGGCCGGGTCACTCAGTTCTGCTTGCAGCGATGAAATATCCTGCTGGGTTGCAGGATCCATCCCTAATGAAGAATAAAACTGGTAGAGCTGGTTGTACTGGCTGATCAACACGAAGCGCTCATAACGCACCTGGACCTGCCAATCACGAGTTGAGATGGTCGTACTACCAACCTTTGCAACCGGTTGGTTTCCCATGATTACCGAGTTATACAAAACACCATAACCGATCGTGCCAACCACAAGCAAAAAGATAGCAATTGAGACAATAATTGTCAAGCGCGTTTGGCGGCGCTCACGTTCAGCCCGCGCCAGATGTTTTTTATTAATAATCTTTTTTTGATCCCGTTTTTTCGGCATCGTTTTTACCTCCACCCTGGTGGTACCGTACCAATACCTGTATTGATTTGTTAGATCAGACCACGGACAACAAGGACCCGATCAGATAACGGTCAGATTATAGCATCTATATACCTTGTTTGCCAACAATTTGACTGCGCCGTTCCAGCAGGAGGGTATCCCGCCACACTCCGTTCATTTGCCCAATCCGTTCACGCCTGCCAACCACTCGGAAACCGGCTTGATGATGCAGCCCCAGGCTGGCCTGGTTTTCCGGAAAAATCCCCGCCTGGAGCGTCCAGATGCCAAGCGCTTCTGAACGCCGGACCAATTCGTTCATTAAACTTGTTCCCACCTTGCGGCCGCGGAACTTGTCCCCGATATAAATGCTTACCTCAGCAACGCCAGCATAGACACAGCGGCTTGAGACCGGGCTCAATGCCGCCCAACCCAGCACCACGGTTTTCTCCCGGTCACGCGCCACCAGCCTGGCACCAGCCAGGTGGGTCAAATTCCATCTTTCCCATTCAGGCGCTTGCGTTTCAAATGTCGCGTTTCCAGAAGCTATTCCTTCCAGGTAAATATTAGATGCCTGAGGCCAGTCTTCAGGAGTCATTTCATCAACAAAAAAATCCATCGGCGAAATCCAATTGATCTTAAAGTCACACCCAGGCAACGGTCATTGGCGTAGACGGCGCTTCACTCACGCAAAACACGGTGACAGGCATTGCATACCTGCTGGACCGTTTGGGAGGTCATAAACCCGCTTTGGGCAGTCCCAGTGGTGGAATGTCCTTGATGGCAGCTCGTACACGTTCCGGCGTTAGCGTCAGCAGCCTGCCAGCGGGCAAGGAATTGGTGCCAGTGATTGGCTCGCCCCTGCTCCCTTTCGCGCCCGCCGCCATTGACCGCTGGCAGCGAGATCTGCGCCTGAGGAGCGTATCCTTGCTGGGTCACCTGCTGATGGCATTTCAAACAGTTACCGTCCCCGATGGGCTGAGTCAGGACTGCAGGCTGTACAGCCCTTCCGGTATACCACAGCAAGGCGTTGTGAGCGCCCTGCAGTTCGGCTGCGATCCTTCCGGTGATCCCTGGCCCTGAGTGGCAAGAAATGCACTGTGTATTTTGGGTCGTATGGAACGAAGCCAGGTCGACCGCCGGGTCAGCAGTCGACCGCTGGTAATAGGTCGTTTCAGGCTGGGTATGGCAAGATGAGCAGAATACATCGTGGGATTCCTGGTTGGCGGCAAGGACAAAGCCTCCGACAATCAGCAGAATCCCGACCACGACCACCGCACCCAGGGCCACAACAACTGGAAACCGCTTCGAGGCTGAGGAAGGTTTTGCTGTCATATAATTACCTAAATATTACGATGTGTAAAAACCCACTTCCACAAAAGGTATGACCAATCGTCAGTTTATTATATGTCAATACCATTCGACCGGTTTCTCGACAACGTGGTAAGGCACATCGATCATTGGAGCCTTATCCAGGGTGTAGATCGGGTGCTGGTAAAGTTTTACCCAGGTATATTCAGATCCAAAAATGCTCTCATCCTCGATCATTCCGGTGCAGGTCGAACCTTTGAATTGGTAGGTTCCCTTGGTCACCCCGCGATACTGCCGGGCATTCATCCCAGGTATCATCAGGGTCACTGTCTCCTTTACAAGGGGAAACTCAAAGCGGATCTCGGCATCCAGGGGAAGATCATAAAGGCCTGCGTAACGGCCGTTCCAGGTCGGCTCGACCGCCGTTTCATTCACAAATGTCCGCAGGTCACCAGACCTGACCCAGGCGGGGATACGCACCTGCAAATATTGCGCCTTTTTATTGTGGATAACGACCTTCCCTTCAAATGGTAGGTAGCTCTCCAGGTCCAACCAGGGAGAAAACCGGTTAAAGAGCAGGTTCACCGTGGCCCTGTTGCCTGAGCCCTTGACCACTGCATCCCAGGCGTAATAGAACCCCTGGTTGCCGTTTGCAGTGCAGCAGTGCATTTCTCCCGGGTGCTGGAAATGGCCATTGGCAAGGATCCAGGCGAAACCACCAACTGCTCGCTCGAGCACGTTATCGGTAGTTTCCTGTCCAGGGAAAGGTGCTCTCACGAGGCTGTTCGAAAATCGCCAATCTTGAGGCACTCCCCAAAGAGCATTCTTGGGCCGCTCGGGGCCGACCTCGCTTATTTTTCGGATCGCCGCGATATCTGTCACCTGAGCCTCGGACAGCGAATTTCGCACCAACACATCCACTTGATCCCAGAAATCACCCAATCCGGCAGTCGAAAGCTGGATGCCCAATGCGACCAGGTCGGCAGTTGTGCAGCCTTCCAGGTTGATATCGATTCCCAAACGAGGGTTTAGATTGTGCCAGGCCCATTCATAACCGTCACGAACAAAAGATTGCATGCGGTAATCGCCTGCAGCCAGAGCATACTCCAATACGCCGCGTAAAGCGGCCAGAGTACCATGGAAATGGCCCCAGAAATGGGCACGCGAAGCCCCAAAAATGGGTTCTTGTTCCACCACACCACCCCAGAACCTGGGCAGGGTTACGAAGGTAGCAAACCTGCGCGAAAGATCCAGGAAGCGCTCATCGCCACTACGCTTGTACCAGCGGATCAATCCGCGGATGGGTTGGGCGATATAAAAGGCAGTCGCTCCCTCAGCCCCTTCCTGGCCGCTGGCCGGCTCATTTGTATGCACCCAGCCCGAATTTCGGGGGTAGCTGAAATCGTTCCCGAGGCCCACATTGGGGTAATAGGCATAATCGTCCTTGATGACGGCCAGTTCTAACATGCGTTCAGCCGTGCGTTTCATCAGGCGCGGCCAGAGCTCATCCCCAGAGAAGCGGGCGTAGAAGTCCATCCCACATAATAAGCGTCCATCGCCTGCCAGGTTGGAATAATCTTCATCCCAGCTCTTCTTTCCGTAGCCGACGCCTACATTCCAAGGCCGATCGGGCCTGGTGCGATCGTAAATTAAGCCATCCTCAGAGATATTATTTATGATTGAATGGATGATCCCCTGCTCGATGTCTTCTTTATCCCGGCTGCCAGACATGCAGCGCAAAAGCGCCATGGCTTCGAGGTATTTTGGCATGACGCCCGACACCAGAGAGCTCCAATGGACCATATAAGCCGGACGAGTGCCGAAGAACGTCAGAAAATAGGGTTCAAAATCCAGGTCCGGGTCGACGCTCCCTGCCAGGCCATTGATTCCTAAGCGGCCGCGCTCGACCAGGTCAAGCGATGCCGGGACTTTTACTGACTTATCAGGTTGGTTAGCCATTTTTTACCATTCCTCATTGACTATCAATTGACATTCAAATTAAAAAGGCAGAAATTTCAGCAATGATTATAATGTTAATCGAAATTGGAAAATGTATAATCCAGGAGAAAAAAGAGCGATGACGAAGCAAATAACCTTTGGCTGGCGGGTGGCAGACTTCCCTGAATACGGAGCTGATAGCCAGTCATTCCGCCAGCATATCTATGATTTTATGGACGTATTAGAGGAAAGCCACTGGGATTCTACCTGGGTCGGCGATCACTTCTTCCCATATGCGGATACGCTCGACCAGTCGCTCGACACAATCGAAGCCTGGACGACAATCACCTACCTCATGGCTAAGTACACAAAAATGCGGTTCGGTACCATCGTTCTCAGCCAATCGTACCGTCCGCCGGCTGCACTGGCCAAAATGGCGGCTGTCGCGCAATGGCTTTCCAATGGACGGTTCATCCTGGGAATCGGCGCAGGTTGGAAAGAGGACGAATATCGTGCTTATGGCTATGAATTTCCACAAACCAAGCAACGGCTCGACCAGTTGGAAGAAGCCGTCCAGATTATCTTAAAAATGTGGACTGAAGATTCACCCTCCTTCCACGGTAAGTATTACCATATCGAAAATGCTGCCTGCCATCCCCGGCCTGATCCGCACCCACCGCTCTTAATTGGAGGGACGGGACCACAGCGTACACTAAAAATTGTGGCCAGGTATGCTGATTGGTGCAATCTGAACAACAGCAGCCTGTCGGCAGGCCGAACGAGCCTGGATATCCTCCGGAGGCACTGCCAGACCGTGGGAAGAGATTACGAACAAATCGTTAAGACCTATGCCTGTGATAGTTTCATCATTGGGGAAAGCCGGCAAGCAGTCGACCGAATCCTTAAAACCAGCTTTTTCTCACAAATGAATAACCCGATTGCCGGCACACCTGACGAAGTTTATGCTCAACTCCGGGCATATTGTGACCTGGGCGTCACGCTTATTATTTTACGCTTTGCCGATTTTCCGCGCACGGAAGGTGCTGAATTGTTTATCAAAGAGGTCTTACCGAGGTTTGATTAGCGCCAGTTCATAAATCGATGGGGGGTGTGAGCGAAAACTCGACCGATTTCAAGATGATATAGTTGGAAAATATCTGCGCAATCTCGCCTTTGACGTTGACTTCCATCCCCTGGCGAAGCTGGCCAACTTCAGGATTTTTGGCTAAATCGACCAGGAAAGAGACCATCGGGTACTCATTGTTGGCGTTCAAAAATGAAACTTCCACATTAGTCTCGCCTTTCAGCATCAGGTTGGAAAAGTAAAGGGTCCATTCTACTTTTTTCCCCTTGTATTTCAGCTTTTCGCTTTCCACCTGGTTAGGTGGAAGATTCTTGAGCTCAGCAATGATTTCCTTCGAAAGCCGGGTGGTGCGGTCTGCTTCCTTCGGGTCGACCTCATCCTGATCTGGTAACGCAGCTGGCGCGGTAAGTGAAATCTCAGGGGACTGGCTTACCGCTGACTGCGAGTGATTCCCATTATTTTCCAGGTGCGTGGGCTGAACTTGAACTTCTTCCCCGGCATGATCTTTTTCTAGGGATTGCGTCTTCGCCGTATTCCTATTGAGAAAATAGCTTCTTACCCGAACCCCAATAAAGATTAGAGCCATGATCGCGAGCAGAATTGCGCAAATGAGTCCCGTAGTAGCAGAAGTCATAAAAGAAACCTTTCAAGAGAGTTGTAGATTGATTGGCAACCCTGCGGATTTTAACCGATTTTTTCACGTTCGAGCAGGAAAAAGAGAGTTTTTTAGCTTACGTTCGATTGATTGCTTTCAAGACCCGTAAAGCCCGCAAGCTTACCCATTTATTAGCCTGTTTTTTTTGACCATAATCACCCCAGGTTTTACCGCTGTAATCGTATTCTAAAAGCCATCTTCCCTGGTCATCTTGTTTCTCCTGGATGATCGCGATCGCATTTGCCAGGCGAGGATCACCCCCATAACCCAATCCCACCAAAGCCTCGACAATCTGGAGAATATCGGTCACGTAGAAAACCGGGAAACCGAATTTCCACCAATTTTGACTGGGTTTCGAAGCCCATCCTGAAGGATAATTGGCAGCACTCGGGTCGACGCTGAAAAAAAACGCCACACCGGATTGGATCGCCCTTTGAACCAGTGGTGTCTGCTGGCTTTGCGGCAGCCGGCTGAGGGCCATGATGATCTTAGCGCCGCCCCAGGCGCATGACAATTTATTGTTCCCTCCACAGGCAAAAAGGGGTCCACAATTTCCCCCATAGTAGCGTCTGTCCGCCGACTTGCTTTCTACCGGTTCTATACCTTCTCCAGTGACACTGCGAGCCATCCATTCGCCGGCTATTTCCAGGCGAGGATCCTCGTAACCCAACTCACCCAATGCCCAACACAGGTTCCCCTGCAAACAGTCGATTGTGCCCGAAGGAGTCCCCGTCATTGTAAATTGACCGTTAACGGTCAAGGCATGCTCTACCAGATAAGTGCAGGCGCGCTGGATGCGCTCATCAACGGAGACCGATGCCCCCAATTGTGCCAGCAAGATGAGTGCCCAGACCGTCGAACGATATTTAGGGTTATAGCCCGGTCCAGGCTCGACCCAGAATCCTTGGGGATCCATCGCAGCCAGAATCGTGCCGATCGGTCCCTGGCTGTAGGCGACTTCGCGGGCAGAAATTAATTCCTCGTTATCAGGAGGATAATCGAGCAGTTCTCTTAATGCCAGATACCTGACTCCTGGGTTTTCAGGTTCGAGTAACCACTCCAGAATGCTTTCGTCCATCAGAAAAATTTTACAGCAAAAATACTATTCAATGCAAGTTTTTAAAAGGAGAGGAAACCTGAAACATCGTACACACCAAACCACATTCCTCGGAGAGAAATAATTGAAATAATATTAATATACATGTTGACTTTTTAAAAATATCGATGTAATATATTCAATATTATGAAATAGAATATAAATAATCAATAATATAATCTTTATTTCAATGGTCGCCAACAAGCGGCAAAGAGGTTTGAATATGTCGGATTGGGCAATTGAAGCAGAAAACCTGGTCAAGATGTTTCCAAGGAAACAAAATCCAAATGGAAATGGCTTAAAAGTGAAAAACGCCAATGGCGAAGCCAGCTCGCTTCCTCAAAAAGCCGGCTGGCGGCCATTTGCCAGACGGTCAAAAGCGGATTTGTTTGTGGCAGTCGCCGGCGTCAGCCTGGCAATCGAGCGCGGCGAGATCTTCGGCCTCCTGGGTCCCAACGGCGCCGGTAAATCCACCACCATCCGCATGCTTTGTACATTGCTCGAACCGACGAGCGGGGCGGCCCGGGTTAACGGTTATGACCTGGTCAAGCAGGCCAGGTTAGTCAGGCAGAGCCTGGGGACTGTGCTGGCGGGCGAACGCAGCATTTACTGGAAGCTGACCGCCCGAGAAAACCTGGAATACTTTGCTGCCCTGTACCACATCCCTCCGGATGTCGCCCGCAGGCGGGTCGACGAGCTGCTAGATCACATGGAATTGACCGCCCGAGCTAACGAGCTGGTAGAAAAGTATTCGACCGGCATGAAACAACGAGTTGCTATCAGCAAGGCATTGCTTGCCAGGCCGCCGATCATCTTATTAGACGAACCCACCCTCGGCCTTGACCCGCAGGCTGCCCGCAAGGTACGTGAGCTGATCGCCGAGCTAAAATCCCAGGGCCATACGATTTTGCTGACCACCCATTACATGGAAGAGGCCGATCAGCTCTCTGACCGGATCGGAATTATCGACCAGGGAAAAATAATAGCGCTGGATTCACCGGCAGTCTTAAAACGACGGATCAACCAAAAAGATGTCATCCACCTGGAGGTGGCAGGCTGGAAACCGGAAATGGCAGCTAAACTCCAGGGAATTGCTGACGTCGAAAACCTGGTAACACATTACAAGGAGGGCGATTCTCTCTGGGAAGTCAGCATGCTGGCTTCCAGCAGCCGGGCTATCCTGCCCGTAGTCCTCGAAAACGTCAATCAGAACGGCACCCACCTGGTCAATATGAAAATCGATGAGCCCAGCCTGGAAGATGTATTCATCAACCTGACCGGCAAAGCCTTGCGGGATTAGGAGTTTGTTATGGCCATCACTTTCCAACCGGAACAAACGGCAAGGTCGTTGAGTCGCCCGAACCCAGGTGCGGAGCTAAGGGCACTGGCAGCGGTTACTCGCCGTGAATGGTCGATCTTTATCCGCTATCCAACCTGGCTGATATCTATCTTGATCTGGCCGGTTATTTTCCCGGCGGTTTACATCCTGGCAGGCAGGGCTTTAGCCGGTCCAGATGGCAGTGGCCTGGCCGTCTTTGCCAGAACCACAGGAATCAACGATTTCATCGGGTACATCGCCGTCGGTACCACCATCTGGATGTGGCAAAATACCGTTTTATGGAATGTAGGGTTCGCCCTGCGGCAGGAACAACTAAGGGGAACCCTGGAATCCAACTGGATGTCCCCCACCTGGCGATTCTCATTCCTGATCGGCAGCAGCCTCGTCCAATTTGTGTCCATGCTCGTTTTTATGCTGGTATCTGTTTTAGAGTTTGGGCTGCTCTTTGGAGTGCAGTACAACGGCAGCGTCTGGCTAGCGCTGTTGGTCCTTGTTGCGGCAATCCCATCGATCTATGGTTTAGGTTTCGCTTTTGCCAGCCTGGTGATCACGGTCAAGGAAGCCAACGCATTTGTGTTCCTGGTACGCGGCCTGGTGATGATTTTTTGTGGGATCACCTTCCCGATCAGTGTCTTGCCAGGTTGGATGCAAAGCGTGGCCCAATGGCTACCGCCGACTTATGCCATCCACGGCTTGCGCCAGGCAATCCTCGCCGGTGCAAGCTTCCAGGCTGTTTTACCTGACCTGGTCTCCCTGGTTGGCTTCGGAGCAACCTGGCTGATCGTGGGCTACCTTGTATTTTCGTGGATGGAACGGCGCGCCCGCCAGACCGGCGCCATCGGCCAATACTAGTCTGGAAGAGGTATACCTATATGGCAACATTATCAACCTGCATTTACCAGCCTACATTCGGCTCACAGTTGAGAGCCTTTACGGCTGTGGTGCGTAAAGATTGGATCCAATACTGGCGTTATCCACTCAACGCGGTTTCGACCATTTTTCAGCCGATCATCTGGCTGACGCCAGCCTACTTTATGAGCCAGGCTTTCAGCGTCAACGGCCAGGCCCAGGGTTTTGCAGCTTACAGCGGTACGGCTGATTACATTTCATTCATACTGATCGGTCAGGCTTTGGGAAACTTCATCATGGCGGTTTTCTGGGGGATGGGATACGCCCTGAAGAACGATATGGATGCCGGAGTGCTTGAATCCAATTGGCTGTGCCCGGTGTCCAGGATTTTGATGCTGATCGGGCGAACGGTCACCAGTATGCTGGTGACCAGCATCACCTCGCTGACCATGCTCGTGGTAGCCGGGCTGGTTTTCGGTTTCCATCCAAGCGGGAATGCAATCGCAGCTCTGTTAACCCTCCTGCCGATGCTGGCGGGGCTCTATGGGTTTGGTTTTGCATTTGCCGCGTTGGTGTTAATTTTACGCGAAGCCAATACCCTGGTCGATATGAGCAGCTACATCGTCCAAACCTTTTCCGGAAGCTCCTTCCCGATCGATGCCCTGCCGCGCTGGCTCATGCCGCTTTCGCTGGCAATCCCTCTGACCTACGGGTATGACGCCATTCGCGGTTTTCTCCTGCAAACGCGCACAATCTTGCCTATCCAGGGAGAAATTGGGCTGCTGATCGTCTTTATGGTTGTAATGGTGATCGTGGGCGTAAGGGTTTTTAACTGGCTCGAGCGCCGGGTGCGATTGCGGGGAACGTTAGGGCAGCATTGATTAATATCAGCTGTTCGGGAAAAATTGGCCCGGAAGGGATCGGATATTATCCCTCGTTGAGACCTGCAACCAATCTGAGGTTACTCGTGTGGGCCCGGCAGGGTTCGAACCTGCGACCAAGCGGTTATGAGCCGCGCGCTCTGCCGCTGAGCTACGGGCCCGGAGCGCAATGAGATGAAAATTATATCATGATCCTTAAGCAAGCACTTAGAAGTCAGCGATCAGAATTTAGCCTTCCGCTGAATAACCAAATCGCCAAATATCTAACAATCGATGAAGCGTTAGAGCTCTTTAGCGGGTGAGCACTGCCACCCCAAATGCCCCAGCGCCGGCATGGACCGATAATCCAGGGGTCAATTCGGTCACCAGGGCTCCCGGCGGGCAGGCAACTACCTGGCCAAGTTGAGTCTGGAATTCTTGGGCTCCGGGCAGGTTGTTGACGTGCAAGAACGCCATTCGCTCGATCGATTTTTCCCCAACTGCCTGGCTGGTCAACTCGAGCAAGCGTTCGTGAGCCTTTTTATTGGTGCGGATGCGCTCCAATAAATCCAGCTTGCCATCCTGAACGGTCAGGATTGGCTTGATATTCAAGGTATCACCCATTCCGGCGGCAAACTTACCAACCCGGCCACCCATCGCCAGGTACTTAAGCGTCGACAGCAGTACGTAGGTATGGATGCGACCTCCGGCAGCAAGCGCCTGTTCGGCGGCCGCTTCTATGCCAGCTCCTTGCCGGATGGCTTCGACAGCTGCCAGCGCCATAAATCCCTGCCCCATCGAGAGGTTCAAGGAATCGATCACGGTCACTTTCTGGCCTGAAAACATCTCGGCCGCAGTGAGCGCAGAATTGTAGGTTGCGCTGACCTTGCTCGAAACACAGATGCAGATGATGGCTTCAGCGCCGGCATTGAAAGCGTCGTCGAATGCGCTGGCAAATGCGCCTGGCGTGGGGGCTGCTGTCGTTGGCAGCTTCTTCTGGCGATCAATCTTTTCGAACAAAAGCCGGTCGTCGATGTCAACGCCGCTCGCGAAGGAGCTACCATCCTCGAACTGGATGGTAACAGGTACCTGGCGGATACCATATTCTGCGGCTAACCCGGCAGGTAAACTTAAATCAGTATCGGTTATGACGGCAATTTTCATGGGCATGTCGACTGTTTTAGGTCCAAGAGCTAAGGTTATAAGGGCAAACGGCGTCTTTCCGCCACACTTTAACCTATAATAACACACCAACCTGGAAATAGTTCTGGCTGGCTTCGAGGCGATTGAACTCTTGACAACAGCAATCATTTCAATATAATATCAATATAGTTTGATACAATATTATTTGATGAATATGCGTGAAACAACCAGTTCTCCCACTTTTCTGAAACTGATCGCCCACGACCTGCGTTGGCAAATCCTGGAAGCCCTGTCTTCAAGCGATCTGCGAGTCCACGAGCTGGTCCAGGCGCTCGCGCAGCCTCAAAACCTGGTCTCTTACCACCTGCACAAGCTGCTCGAAGATGGTCTGGTGCACGAGCAGCGCAGTATCGCCGATGGACGCCAGGTCTATTACAGGGTGGACCTGCAGCGCTTGGCTGATAGCCTGGCATCCGCCGGCTTGCGGCTGCACCCCGCTCTGGAATTATCGCCAGCTGCAGCTGCAACCCTCGAGCCATGGGCTCACACCCCCCGGGTGCTGTTCATCTGTACCCATAACAGCGCCCGCTCGCAGATGGCTGAAGGTCTGCTGCGGAACCGCAGCCAGGGGAAAGTCGAAGCTTTGAGCGCTGGTACCTTTCCCAAAGCCGTCCATCCACTGGCTGTCCAGGCCGCAAGCAGGTTGGGTATCGATATCAGCCAGCAGCGCTCCAGGTCGCTCGAGGACGTTCGCCGGCAGGTCTTCGATTACGTGATCACGGTTTGCGACCGGGCTCGCGAGACTTGCCCGGTATTTGACAAACGTCCGACCCAAATCCACTGGTCAATCCCCGACCCCCGGGCAGCCACAGGAAGCGAACCCGAGCGCTTCCAGGCATTCAACCAGGCGGCCTCCCAATTGGACGAGCGTATCCGTTTCTTTTTATATCGCATAGCGGCCGACTTACACGATTTTCCCGAGACCAATGACGGTGCGACTATTCCCTGATACAGGTTTCCATTTCTTCATTAGAGGTAAAGTAATGAATAAACCCAAGGTCCTTTTTCTTTGTACCGGAAATTCTGCCCGCAGCCAGATGGCAGAGGCCTTCTTGCGAGCTTATGCCGGCGACCAATTCGATGTCTACAGCGCCGGCCTGGAACCCAAAGGGATCAACCCCGTTACCATCCAGGTCATGAATGAAGCGGGTTTCGATATGAGCGGCCATTCTTCTAAAGACCTGCGGCAATTCATCGGCCAGGTTCATTTTGGCTACATGATCACCGTTTGCGACCGGGCTGCCGAAAAATGCCCCATCTTTCCTGGCATCGGAATCCGCCTGCACTGGTCTTTCGAAGATCCCGTGGCCTTCGAAGGATCTGAACAGGAAAAACTGACCCGCTTCCGGGAGATCCGCGACCAGATCGAGACACGGGTTAAGTTCTGGGTAGCCGAAATAGCTGCTCAAACCGTATAATCTATGTATGCTTCATTTAAATTCGATTACCGTCTTGGAATGGCCGGAAAGAGAAAATACAAACTTCCCGTTTTATTTGCCTGTTATAAAATCATTACGTGAGATCCAATTCACTGCTCCGGTCACTTTTTTTGTCGGTGAGAATGGCTCCGGAAAATCGACCTTGCTCGAGACAATTGCCTGTGCCCTCGGATCGATTACAGTCGGAAGTGAGAGTGTCAAGACCGACAAGTCTTTAGTCCATGTCCGGTCGTTGGCCCGTTATTTCCGCCTGGCCTGGAAAAAACGCACCCACCGCGGTTTCTTTCTGCGCGCCGAAGATTTCTTCGGTTACGTTAAAGAACAAAACCAGACCCGCGAAGAACTGGAATCAGACCTTGAGGCGGTCGACCATAATTATGAAGGGCGGTCGAAACTGGCTGCGAGCCTGGCAAAACTACCCTTCGAACACGAGCTTCAAGACCTGACCCGCCGCTATGGGGATGGCCTGGACCGTCACTCGCACGGCGAAGCTTTCCTGGAATTATTCCAATCACGGTTCGTCCCCGACGGCCTTTACCTGCTCGACGAGCCTGAAGCGCCTTTATCGCCGATCAGGCAGCTGGCTTTTATCTCGGTTCTAAAGGAAATGGTCGCCCAGGAAGCACAGTTCATCATTGCCACCCATTCTCCGATCATACTTGCGTTTCCCGGAGCGACAATTTTGAGTTTTGATACGGAATCACTCCAGGTCGTCAATTATAACGACCTGGAACACGTTACCCTCACCCGCTCTTTTTTGAATGATCCCCATGCTTTTTTAAGGCGTCTCTAGCGCCTCAACTAATTTTTTGGCAGCCGCGCGCCAGCCATCCATCATGGTGGTCAATTCCTTGCCCTTCTCAGGATCTTTAATCGCTCCCTGGGCTAGGGCCTGGTAATGCTGGTAATAATGGTCGACCTGCCTGACGAGCTCTGCAGATCGTCCCAGGCTAGAAAACTCGTTTGCCTGCAGGCAGCTTTCGAGCGATTCGAGCTCTTTTAAGACCTGTTCGACGGGCATGCCAGCATTTTGCTTGAAGTCGCGCAGCATCCAATTGCGCTCGAATAACGAACGCTTCAGCCAGCCTTCATGTTCCTTCACCAGGGTTGCGCGCACCTCGCGGCACAATTCAAGAGCAGCCGCGGATTGCTCGCTTGAAAGGCCGGCTGTAGTGGATTCCGGTTGCGAGCTATTGTCTTCGATCCCGGCAGCATTCAAGCCAGCCACCGAATAGGTCTCCATGCCGCGGAAACGCGGCGCCAGGGCAATGGCTGCCGCGAAACCGGCCCCGGCTGCCTCGACCGAAAGCCACTGCTCCTTGTACATGGCGTAGAATTCTTCGGGGGTCTTTCCATAACGCGATGCAATCTGGGCAACGCCGGCAGTCATGGTTTCGGTCGGGACAATTCCAGGCCCAATCGTGAAAACGACGACGTCTTTCCCCTCCAGCTCCCCATCCAGGGTGCGGGCCAGCTCGACTTGGGCGGTTTTCAAGGTCTCGTAAGCGCCCATATAAGCTCCGCCCACCGAAGAGACGCAAACGAACACACCCTTGTTGCGCTCCGCCATTCCGGGAAGGCAGGCTTGCGCCAGAAGGACCGGGCCGCGCAGGTTGACGCGGTAGCTGGCATCCCAGTCTTTGATGCTGCGCTCGGTGACCCCACCCAATGGAGCATAGGTGGCATTATTCAAAACGATATCGACCGGGCCAAACGAGCGCTGCGTTTGGCGCACGAGGTCGGCTACATTGTGTACGTCGCCGATATCGGTGCGGACGAACAAGGCACAACCAGGCCCAAATTCGGCCTGGAGGGCCTTTTCAGCGGTTTTGCCCTTCTTCACATCATTTTCGGCAATGACGACTCTCGCCCCCAACCACACCAGGGCGCGGGCAGCCTCGAAGCCGATTCCACCCCCGGAACCGGTGACAATTGCCACCTGGCCCGCCAACGCCTGGCGGGTTAATTTTCCGGCGCTGATCAAAAGCGGCTGGTTTGACATGGGTGGTTTTCCTGATCCTTTGCGAAGATAAAGTTGCATAATGCGAATAGTGAATTACGAAAATCGAAGGGTGCAAGTCTATTGCGGGACCAGAGCTTTATGATTACGGCTGCCTCGCAGAATTACACCAACGGCACAGATGACGGCAAACGCCAAGGCAATCGTCATAGCAACCGTATAGCGGGGAATGGCGTTGACGTACCAAAAAATGTAGGGAAGCTGGAAGGCAACGCCGCCGATCATGGCAATGAGCAGCGCCAGCCAGCCGCCGCCGCGGACGAGGGCTACCAGGCCGAATATGCCGGCCGGCAAGGCCAACAGTATGGTAACCCCAACCGCCATCCAGGATATCTGCAAGCCGTAGCCTCCGGAGAGCGCTGGTGAGATGAAAGTCGCAACAGCCCAGACCAGCCAGGCAAGAACCACATACACCTTTAGCAGCCAATGAGACCGCCGGGCTGTCATCGCCCAGGCAGCCAGCAGGATCAGAACCAGGGCAAACGACAACACCATCTCGCCACTCAATACCGTAAAGAAGGACTCTGGCGTCGCCAGGTCTGGTGGGTGATAACTCCCCACAAATGCCCATTGATAGCTGGCATCGGGGAGGCGTACGAGCACCCCCTGATGCCCCATGGCGAAAATGACATCGCCTGAGGAGGGATCGTAGACAGCAGCCAGCGGGCCGGGCTTTAAGATTGGGTTTCCGCCGGTGGTCTTCATGAAATAGGCATCGCCGGCCTGGCTGGCCCCTGCCAGGTTGTTTTCAACCTTCCAGGTCTTGCCGCCATCGGTCGATACCTCGATCCTTGATCCTGCAATACTGCGGATCTGAGTGCCGGGGAGGGTCAGGTCGATCTGATCTTCTCCCACAGGCATGAAGCAATTTTGGTCATTTCGGGCGAATTCCGACCAGGTGAGGCCACCATCTCGGCTGTCAAACGAAGAATAACCGGCCGAAGCGATCACCTGGTTGTCCTGCAAAGACAGGCAGGCAATGCCATAATCGGGAGCGGCAGCATCGGCCAGGGTCACCAGGGCAAAGAGCGGCAGTACCATCCAGGCGCGCAGCGAGAAGCGCGGGGAGAGAGGCATTTCACGAAACCACATCACCGCACTGAGCGCCAGCATGACCAGAGCCAGCAAGTCTGTCGGGTCGAGCACTACCGCAGCCGGGAAACCCAGGCTGGACTGCCAGAGCCCAAGGACGGCGCTATGGAACGGCGGGAAGGTCTTGAGGAGGATAAACGCCAGTGCAACCAGGCCGTAGCTCAAAATGCCGGTCAGCTTCTCCTGGCGCTTCCAGCCAGCCGGGATGAGCCAGGCCAGGAGTGCCGCCAGGACAGCCGGGGCGATGAAAAGCCAGGCCAGGTCGCCAAGCTTTCCGGTCAACCAGGAAGGCCAAAAGCGGCGCAAGAGGAAGTCGTTGGCAAGCAGACCCACGAGCAGGAGGGGGACCACCGGACGCGATAGGAAACGGATTGATTTGAGCAAGGCGCGATTAGAATTCATGGTTACCTCGATAAAAAAAGGGAAGGTCATCCGCTATTAGTATACAAGAGATTTGTTTTCGAAGCCGCCTCCAGCTTGCAGCCCGAAGCGGTCGCCATTATACTATCCCTGCATCTGCAAGCTTTGGAGAAATGTCTTGAGAATTTTCGCGCGGACCTTCATCTGCTTTTGGACCCGGCCTGGTTGGCTGATGCACGTCTATCTCGGGCTTTTCTCTCCGGCGGTTTTCCAATCGTTTGGCGCGACCGCCATCATCCCCGCAGTTAAGACAATCTGGCAGGATATATTTTTTCCAAATTTCACCCGGCTCGAATTGACCTGCCGGTTCTCATTTCAACCAGAATGGAAAATATAATGGATACTCTTAATCTGAATGGAATCTGGCAGGTAAGGTCTGAAGCACTGACCTGTATTGGTCCAGCCGGGCTGGAACAGGTCAGGCAGGCCGGCGATGGTTGGATGGACGCTCACGTTCCCGGCGAGATCCATCTGGATCTGATGCGAGCCGGCAAAATGCCCGAGCCCACGCTGGGCGCTAACATGCCGGACTGCCGCTGGCCGGAGATGCATTCCTGGTGGCACCGGACCAGCTTTAACCTATCCTCAGAAGTCCTGGCCCACGAACGCCTGGTTCTGGTTTTCGATGGGTTGGACCTGTACGCCCAGGTGTTCTTGAACGGCAAGCTGGCCGGAGAGGCCAGGGATGCCTTTGTACCGGCCAGTTTCGAAGTGAAACGGTTCTTGCAGCCCGGGCAGAACGAGATGGTGGTACGCCTGACCGCCGGCAGCGAGCTGGCCCAGGACGAGACGCCTTCTGGCCAGAACAAGCCCTGGAAGGCCAACTCGGCGGCCAACGGCGCCATCCCTAACCCGGCCCAAGCGGGAGATCCATACGGGCACCGCCTCTGGCCCGGGCGAAAATGGCTGCGAAAGCCCCAGTTTACCTACGGCTGGGATTGGGTGGATGCGCTCCCCAACATCGGCATCTGGCGCGGGGTGCATCTGGAAGGCCGCTCCTACGCCTTAATCCAGGACCTGCGCCTGGACACCCTGATCGAGGATGGCCAGGTTGCCCTGGAATTGGATGGCATGGTCGAAAATCTGCACCCCTGGAGCGAGCGCCTGTGCCAACTCGACCTGATGATCGTTCCGCCCGACGGAGGGGAACCCCTTCAGCACCATTATCTCATTCATGCCTTACCTGGTCAGAACCGGGTGCAGGACGTGATACCGGTAGCCGATGCGCGCCTGTGGTGGCCGAATGGCATGGGCCAACAGCCGCTTTACCAGGTAACTGCCAGATTGAGCGACTCGTCTCAGGCAACCTGCGACCAGCGCCAGTTTACGATCGGCCTGCGTACCGTCGCGATCGACCGCGCGCCTCTGGCGGAGGGCAGCCGCTTCTGCCTGCGGGTAAACGGGCAAGAGGCTTTCTGCCGGGGCGGCAACATCGGCCCGCACGATCCAATCCTGGCGCGCATCTCAAATGAAAAGTACGAGAGCCTGGTAGCCGAAGCTAAAAACGCCCATTTCACCATGCTGCGCATCAACGGCTGCTCGATCTTCGAAAGCCCGGCCTTTTACGACGCCTGCGATCGGGCTGGAATCCTGATCTGGCACGATTTCCCACTGACCGACATCACCTATCCGGACGAGGACCGTGACTTCACCATGGCGGTGCGGGACGAGATCGAAATCGCCATACCGCTTCTGCGCCACCATCCCAGCATTGCTCTGTGGTGCGGCAACAACGAAAACACCTGGTTCTTTACCATGCTCAACCCCGACCCTTCGCTTCCACTGGACATTGGCGGGCAAAAGCTGTATTACCAGGTGCTGCCCCCGGTCTGCGCCCATTTAGACCCCCACCGGCCCTATTGGCCATCCAGCCCATGCGGCGGTGAGGACCCCAACTCAGAGCTGGATGGCAACTGTCACTGGTGGTACCCCTTTTTCATGAATCCAGATGTCAACCGCCGCATCCGGCCCGAGGTGTTTGACGAATGCCAGGCCCGCTTCGTGACCGAATACGGGGCGATCGGCCCCTGCCATCTGAACTCGATCCAGGAATACCTGGCGCCAGAAGAGATGCAGCCGGAGAGCCCGGCCTGGCAGATGCACACCAATATGACCGAAAAAGGTACCCTGGCGGAAGCCATCCGGCTGCATTACACCGACCCGGAGCAGCTCTCGCTGGCCGATTTTTCACTTTATGGCCAGATGTTCCAGGCGATCGCGCATGGGCAGGCGATGGAGGCGCTGCGCTTCCGTAAACACGACCCGGTTGACGACTGCCAGGGGGCATTGATCTGGTCTTTCTCGGATTGCTGGGGTGAGACCGGCTGGTCGATCCTGGACTATTATTTGCGGCGCAAGGTCAGCTACTACTGGCTGCGGCGAGCCTGCCGGCCGGTCAAGGTGATCGTGCGGCGGCGCGGCGAGCGGCTGGTCACCCGGCTGGTCAACGATACCCTGGAAACATTCAAAGGCAAGGTCGATTTTGGCTGGATGCGCCTGGATGGGACCCAGGAAGCGATGGAACGGATGGACGTGGCTCTGCCGCCCAACAGCATGCTGGCGGTGGGCGAAAGCTGGCTGCCGCCCGCAGACGAAAAAGACCGGCGCCAATGGCTCTACGCGGCAGTGCTGCGTCGGGAAGACGGACCGGCCGTAGACCAATCCACCTGGATGGGGCTTCCCCAGCGCGAGTTGAGCCAGGCGGCGCCCCAGATCGAGGTCAACGCCCTGGACGACGGTTGGCTGGAGGTTGCAAGCAAGACGTACTGCCACTCGGTGTACGTCGAAGACCACGGGCGAGAAGTACTTTCGGACAACTGGTTCGACCTTCTGCCAGGTGTGGCGGTGCGGGTGCGGTTGGTAGAAGGATCCAGGCTTGAAGACCTGGAGTTCCAGTCGGTTTGACGTGAGGAGCAAGAGCGGCCCCACCCTCTGGCGAGAGCGGGGGGGGCCGCTTCTGCGGCTCATTACCCAATATCTGCTTCACCTTTCTCAGTCCTAGAAAATGAGGTAAAACCATGGTTCCTGTTGATAATCCTGATCAAAATGCTTCCTGGTCGGACGTGCTGCTGGTCGTGGATCCTGAGCCAACCATCAGCTACCGGACGGGTTGGGTAGTGTACGAGGAATCGCTGACCCACGGGCAGTTCGTGGGGCGGGGCTGGAACGGCTCGGGCTTCATCAGCTTCTACGACGGACGGATCAACCCGGGCGAGCATGCTGCCCCACAGGCCTTCTGGATCGAGCTGGATGGGCATCTGCTGGCCGGCGATTGGGAATGGGCCGGCTTCGAGAAGTTCCCCGACCCAGGCAACCCGGCAGTGGGAACCGCGGAGCAGCCCGGCCGCAACGGAGTCCTGCATACGATCGTCAGCTTGAGGCACAAAGCGCGGCCGGTGAGCATCAAAATCCACACCCTGCTGGACGGCACACCCGTACTGACCCGCTGGCTGGAAGTGACCAACACTGGTCCGCAGCCGGCGGCCCTGGCGGCAGCCTTCACCTGGAGCGGGGTGCTGCAAAAGACCAGCCGCTGGAAATCGCTGCTGGGCGAGAGCGGCCTGGCGCTGTATTCGCTGGGCTATTTCGAGAACACTCACTGGGGCAACGAAGGCGATTTCCGCTGGCACGACCTGCCGGCGGCGGTGTACCGGGTGGATGGGCGCATGCGCCGCGACCGCCACCGCCACCCCTTCTTCGTGCTGCGCAACAATGCCAGCGGCGAGCACTTCGTGGGACAGCTGGCCTGGTCGGGCGGCTACAGCTTCGAATTCGACCTGGACGCCGACCTGGGCACCACCGACCAGGCGGCGCGCCTGTTCTTCAGGGCCGGGCCGGACGCGCCGGCGCCTCAGCGAATGATCGCCCCGGGTGAAACCGTCACGCTGCCCGAAATGCACCTGGGCCTGGTGTTCGGCGACCTGGACAAGGCGATCCAGGCGATGCACAACCACCTGCGCCTGAGCGTAATAGCGCCCCAGGCCGGCGGGCACGGCGGCTGGGTCGAGTTGGGGATCGGCCCGGAGATCGAAATCACCCCCGAACAGGTCACCAACTGCATCGAAGCGGCGGCCCAGGCCGGGGCAGAGGTCTTCTTCATCGATGCCAGCTGGTACACCCCGCCCCACGGCGATTGGTGGACCACTGTGGGCGACTGGGAAGTGGACCGCCAGCGCTTCCCGGATGGGATCGCCCCTTTCCGCCAGCTAGCCTACGAAAAAGGGATGCGCTGGGGCCTGTGGATGGACGCCGAGCGCATCGGCCGCGAAAGCCGGGTGGCGAAAGCCCACCCGGAGTGGATCGTGACCGCCAACGACGGCCAAAAACGGGGGGATGGGCTGCTGGACCTGGCCAATCCGGTAGTCGGACGCTGGCTGGAGGAGCAGATCGGGCGGGTGATTACCGAAAATAAGCTGGATTTCTTCCGGCTGGACTACAACACCCACCCGGCGTCGCTCGGTTACCGCCTGGAGCGAGATGGGGCGGTCGAGAACGGCTACTGGCGCTACTACGAGACAGTCTACACCATGTACGCCCGGCTGCGGGAGCGCTTCCCGCAGGTTATCTTCGAGAACTGCGCCGGGGGCGGGGGGCGGACGGACATCGGCATGGTGCGGCGCTTCAGCCATACATGGGTCACCGACTGGCAGATCGCACCCCGATCGTTCACGATTACCAACGGGATGACGATGGCGCTCCCGCCGGAATACGTCGACCGGCTGATCGGCGGGCAGGCCGGCTTTACCTCGGCCGATTTCGACTTCCAGGCTCGGCTGCTGCTGTTCGTCAGGCCGACCTTCGGGTTCCTCTACCCGCTCGGCTCCCAGCCCAACCCGCTGCTGGTTGGCCAGTGGAAGCGTTACATCGACCTGTATAAGGGCTTCGTTCGGCCGTTCATGGGCAACGGACGGATCTATCATCACACACCAGTGACTGCTGGACCCGACCCGCAGGGCTGGGGGGTATTGGAGCTGGCGGCGCACGACTGCAGCCGGGGAATGGCGGGGCTCTTCCAGCTGGCGGCGCCGGTCGAGCCCGAATACCGGCTGCGGCTGCGCGGGCTGGACGCCGGGCAGCGCTATCGGGTGACCTGGGATAACAGCGGGCAGACGGCCGAGATGGATGGGTTTACGCTGATGAACCAGGGGCTGGAAGTGCGCCTGGAAGGGGCGCTGACGTCTGAGCTGCTGCTGTTCGAGGCGGTCTAGCTAAAACGACAGATGGATTGGATAGAACCCCCCGAAAATGATTTCTCGGGGGGTTTTTAGGAGGCCGGGCCTATAGTTGTCTCACACCACGGATTTGCTGCGCCGGCGAAAGGAACCGCTTATCAGGATCGGGGCAAGGATCAACCCGCCCAGGGCGATCCAGGAGATTAGCAGAATCCCCGAGACCGCGAGCAGCCCTACCAAAGAGCCTGAACTGCTATTGAGAACCGGCCACCACCAGATAGATACTCCCAAAAGTACCGCCCCCAAAAGCGCCCCGACTTTTTTCAGCGGGTCGACCAGGCAAAGGTAGGCCAGGGCGCCCAGCCAGGCGATCAGGCTCGGTAGGAGGACCTGGAGGTTATAGACAGAGCTCTCACTCATGTCGTTCGAGGAGAGTAGAAGAAAAATGCAGGCGTAGAAAGCATAAGAAAGCAGGGTCCAGTCCTGGCGGATATTCGTAAAAAATGGGCGCATGAACAGCAGGGAGCGCCTGGCGATGACCGCCAGGGCGACCATGAGCAAAACCACCAGCATAAAGATATAGCCTTGGAGGTTGGGGTTGATTTTGAAGAGCAGGCTGTCGACCAGGTAGATGACCCCTAATGGCAAAACAAAGAGGAAATAGAGACTATAAAGATAAGACCAGCGTGGAAATCGCCTCAGAATGCCGATGAGGAAACCCAGAATGAGCAGGCCCACGGTGAGGGGCACCCGGGCAGCCGCAATCAGGGGCAGCGCATTCGGATTCCACCAGGGATGGTAGGTGAGCAGCGCGGCTAATGGACCAGGCAAGAGGAAGGGCACCAGGCTGAGGATGGCGATAAACCAGGGTGTTTGTTCAGCCGATTGAGGGAAATGCTGACGAATGGACATTTTCGATCCCTTTTCTAACAGCAAGTTGAACAGATCCAGGGCGAAAGTTATGAAATTTGGGTTTTTTTTTGCCTGAGCGTGAGCTGCGACCGCTCCGGAAGGGAAGGTCAAAGCTTCTTTGCAGGCAAAGTCAAGCAAAGCGCCCCTGCCTCTACTGACGGCATCTTCGAGGCGCAGACAGAAGATCGCCTGCATCTCCTCAGCAAACTCAGAGCGGAAGGAGGCAGGATAAAGCCCTAACGCCAGGCTGTACAGCCACACCAGGGCCGGCAGGCGCTGATCCGACCGGGGTGCTTTCATGCGTGCTCCTCAAACAAACGCTGTTGGTAGGATGCCAGCATATCCTGCATGCGCTTCGCTTCCGCATTTAAAATCCGGCGGCCGCGCTCATTCAGGCGGTAGACTTTGCGGGGCAGCCCGGGCCTCGACCCATTTTGTCCGGCATCGCTCCGCTCGATGAGACCCTGGTTGAGCAGGCGGTTCAAGGCCGTATAAAGCGTGCTGGTGCTCAGACTGACTTTTCCGCGGCTGAGCTCTTCCGTATCCTTCAATACGGCATACCCGTGCTTGGGACCGGATGCCAGGCTGACAAGGATGAAGAAGGTCGGCTCATTGACGATGATTTCGGGTTTGTTTGTGACTGAGGCCATTCCGGCTCCCTCAAAACTCATAAGATGATATATCAATGGGTGATATATATTCTATAACAAATAGAATCGTTTGTCAACAGTCTCTCTATCGAGTGTCAACCAAAGTTGAAAAGCGAACTGTTTATAGTTTAAAAAGTAATCTGAAACCGGGGTACATGACGCAGGGTCGAGAACCGGGCTTCTTCTGGCAAGTATAAAATGCCCCTGGCCTGATAATCGATCCTGGAAATTTTACGCCTGCCTGCCGCGATACGCCTCCCTGGGGTGGCTCTGCCCCCTATTTCATCCTGGGCATGGCTGAAGCGGGCATCGGCATAGCGCAGGAAAATCAATCCTAATACCGGAGCGGAATATTGTGAGGCAGTTAAATTAGAATTGGCGCGCAGCTCATCGGCAGCGGACCACAGCCGTTTTTCAAGTTCGGAGTTGTTTCCTGGTATGAGGAATTGAACCCTCTGCAAATATTAAGTTAGGTTTTTATAGAGCCTTATTTAAATTTTATTCTCTTTTCGATAAATCGAATAATAAAAACCGCCAGTGTCATAGACAGGCCGCGCATATCTTCTTTTGCCCCTCCTTTGCATCCCCCCTACCTGAGGGTTGCCAGTCGCAGTTGTTCCTGGGAAAGCAGAGATAACGTCTCTGGAATGAGGACTTTGCGAATTTGTTGAAACCGGTTGGTGGGTAATAAGGCGTTCAAATCCTCATTGATCACGGTTTGGGTGACGCGTTCTTTGATAAAAGCGATCAATTTTTCCAGATAATCCCCGGGCGCAAGCCCGGTCCTTTCCTGAATAACGGGAGCATGATAAGCATAGCCGTGCACGAAGAAATGATGTATGTCGTAGATATCCCTGCCGGTGATGGTTTTATGCAATTCATACCGCTCGGTGACCGTAACCAGTTTATTGGCAAACATGGTTTCGATGGTCTGGCTGTTCATAAATCGGTCTATTTCAGAAAAGTATTGGGCTTTATATTGGTTGGATTGAACGGGAATATTGTTGACACTTACTTTCAGCGTGCTCCGCTTGCCAGGATCGTTCGGATAGCGGAGCTGAAAGAATAGAACTTTATTTAATTCTCCGGTAACCTTTAAGCTCAGAAAATCAAAGACTTTGTGAAACTCGTCTCGGATCGTGGCTTCATCCACTTTTAGGGGGAGATCAAAATCCAAATCTATCGAAAACCGGTCCAGGTAACCTGCCATGGAAGCGCAGGTGCCGCCCTTGAAAGCCAGGCTGTGGGCCAGCAGTGGCCGGTCGATCACTTCGATCAACAACCGGTTCGGATAAGATTTATGCAGTGCGTCTTCAGACCTGAGATCTAGCATGGGTAGCCAACTTCTTTTTGAATAAATTTTACTTTTTCAAAGTCGATGCTTTGCGGAATGTCAAAATGAAACGCAGGATTGAAATAGAGCATATCGGCGGCGGCTCTTTCGGGTGAAGCCGCGAAAAGGCCATTTTGGTGGCTGATGCCGGCAGGGTTATAGAGGTATTCCAATTTGAGTTTTCTAAAAAGAAAGGACATTGCGCCCACAGTGACCTCTTTGTGCAGGTCGCAGACAAAGGTATAGCGGTAGATCGCCTGGGAAATGACGCCGGCTTGAGCTAAGACCGATTCGGTAGACAAATAGGTATAGCGGTGAATAATGGCTTTCCCGATCTCGACTGGGTCCAGATGGGATAGGGGAACGGTTGAATAGAGGCCTTTAAAGATGGGGACCAGCACCCCCTTTTGGATATAGCGTTTGATGGTCGTGTAGAGCGTGTTCTTATTGGAAATACCCCAAAGAATGGCCAGGTCATTGGTATGGAAAATTTTTCGGTCCGATTGAATTAGTTCTCTTATCCTGTACATTAATGTACAGGATATTACAACTAAATGGAGTTGTCAAGGGTCTTGGAGCAATTCCTGAGGCAGCATTATCCAATGGGTTTCTCAAACGGGTAGTATTTCCAGCACATGCCTGCCCCGCGGGAGCGGCTGAAAGAAGCGTTCCACGCAGAGCATGGAACGAGGGGATCCGGCGGGCTTATCAAACGGGAAGTATTTCCAGAATTTGCCTGCCCCGCGGAGCGTGGGACGAGGAAACGATGGAAAACAGGACGAGAGGCCAAAACTCGCCCACCTGGATTTATAATTCCTGTATCTTAAGTCAAGGAATGAATCATGATTATTCTTGCCAGTCAGAACGGGGATGTGGGTATCCACCAGGCGCTGGATGCGCTGAAGGCGGGGGGCAGCGTGCTGGACGCGTTGGAGGCCGGCATCCGGCCGGTGGAAGATAACCTGGGTGAGTTTTGGGTGGGGACGGGAGGCAGACCTTCGATCCTGGGGGAGGTGGAGCTGGACGCCAGCATGATGGACGGCCGCGACCTGACCGCCGGGGCGGTGGGCTGCGTGAAGGGCTACCCAAACCCGATCTCGATTGCCCGCAAAGTGATGGAAAGGCTGCCGCATGTGTTGTTGGTGGGGGCTGGGGCTGAGCGCTTCGCGGCTGAGATGGGGTTCGCCAGAGCCGAGCTGTTGACCGCAGACAGCCGGGAGGCCTGGCGCAAGGACCTGGCGTCACTCGGCGTCGACCCGGAGCGGGTGGATGCCAACAGCCTGGTCGACCTGGTCAGCCGCTTCAGCAATCCACAGCGGACGCACGGAACGGTTAATTTTATCGCCCGAGACGACCAGGGGAACCTGGCCACGGGGGTGAGCACGAGCGGGTTCTACGGCAAATACCCCGGGCGGTTGGGCGATTCGCCGGTGATCGGGGCGGGCAACTATGCCGATAACCGTTATGGGGCAGCGGCCTGCACCGGGATGGGCGAGATGGCGATCCGGGCTTCGACCGCCCGCAGCGTGGTGCTGTATCTCAAGCAGGGTTATTCGCTCGAAGCGGCAGGCATCCAGGCGATGCAGGACCTGCGCGACCTGGGGGGCAGGTTCATCTCGGAAATGAACATCATCGCCATGGACCGGGACGGCAACCCCGCCGGGTTCAGCAGCGTGGAAGGCAAGACCTGCATTTATCTGACGGACGCCAGCCCAGAAATCCAGGTGGTGGCGAGAACCTGCGTGGCGGTGCCCGGAAGGTGGGATTTAGCGGATTGAGCGACTAACGATAATAATAAATTTTCACTTCAATTCTTATTGTATTCGTTTTGAGGATTTATCCTGGTGGGCCAACTATTAGGGGTATTTTTCATGAATACATTGCTAGTTGATAGAATCTATAGTAAACTATGAACATCTGAATAGTTGTTCATAGTTTACTTAAATCAAATTGATTGACAACCCCTCCCAAATATTAAACGAACACCTGGCCTCACAGGTAGCGGAGTTGTTTCGTTCTTTCAGTGATACCAGCCGGGTAAGAATTCTTTCAGCCCTGGTCGTTCGGGAATTAAATATAGGTGCACTGGCAGAAATTGTGGGTATCAGCGAATCCGCTATCTCGCACCATATGCGTGGATTGCGTCAGATGCAGATTGTTCAATCACGCCGCGAAGGAAAAGAAGTGTATTATCGCATTGAAGATGAACATATCATCGCCCTTTTTCAACAAGGTATCAATCATGTTAAAAACGGGTAGAATTCCAAATACCGCTGTTTTTCCTGCCTGGACAATGGTTTTATTGGTTTTTTTGATCTTTGTCTTAAGTGTTCATTATTTTGTTGAGGACCTTTCATTTTCATCCTCGGAGAAACAGATGTCGGCTGCCTATCCAAGCCAAAGCGAAGTGACTCATCAGGATGATATCGTCCACTTCACAGCATTGGAACCCCTGGTTTCTTATAATCCAGTTATCCAAATAACACCTGTGTTTTTGACTATACAAGTCGATTTATTGTCCCCAAATTTTTATCCTCCAAAATTATAGCAAAAATCACGGCTTACTACCCTTCATATTTCAATTTTGAAATAAATCTGGATACTTCTAAGCGCGTATCCTGATTCTAAGGAACTCCAAGAAAGTTACTTGGATTTTAGAAAAATCATCGTAATAAGGTATGACCATGAGTACAGAATTTGATGAACACAATTTACAAGGCTTGACCGAACAGGAAACTTTGGAACGGCTGGCTCAGGATGGATTTAACGAACTACCATCCACACAGAAACGGACCTTCTTCCACATGTTGTTTGGGGTTATTCGCGAACCGATGTTCCTCATGCTGATCGCCTGCGGAATGCTTTACTTGCTCCTCGGAGATCACGCTGAAGCCATAATGCTTTTAGGCTTTGTGTTTGTCATCATTGGGATCACCTTTTTTCAGGAGCAAAAAACTGAACGAGCCCTGGAAGCTTTACGCGATCTCTCAAGTCCGCGGGCCTTGGTGATCCGTGACGGCAAACAACAACGAATTGCAGGCCGCGAAGTTGTGCGCGATGACATCGTGTTGATCGCCGAAGGAGACCGTGTGCCTGCTGATGCTGTGCTCTTATCTGGCAGCAACATCAGTGTGGATGAATTTCTCTTAACCGGTGAATCAATGCCTGTGCGTAAAAAGGTCTGGGATGGCCGGCTTGAGATGGGACGCCCAGGCGGTGAAGACCTGCCTTTTGTTTACTCTGGAACATTGATCGTGAAAGGCCAAGGTATCACTCAAGTGCGATCCACAGGTCCGCGCACCGAGATTGGCAAGATCGGTAAAGCGCTCCAAATCCTGGAACCCGAAGACACTAACTTGCAGCAGCAGACGGGAAAAATTGTTCGCAATTTTGCAATGGTCGGAATTGGACTGTGCATTTTGGTCGTGGTTGTGTTTGGACTTACCCGGGGTGACTGGCTGAACGGATTTCTGGCTGGTTTGACCCTGGCCATGGCAACCCTACCGGAAGAGTTCCCAGTTGTCTTGACCATCTTCCTGGCGCTTGGAGCGTGGCGGATTTCACAGTATAAAGTTCTTACCCGGCGGGTAGCTGCAGTCGAAATGCTTGGCGCCGCAACGGTTCTATGTGTAGATAAAACCGGCACACTAACCCAAAACCGGATGTCCGTGACCAAAATAGGCGTGAATGGACAGTTCGAATCGGTGGATCGAGAACAACTCGCCCTGCCTGAAAATCTCCACGAGGTTGTTGAGTATAGTATTCTGGCCAGCCCCGCCGATCCCTTTGATCCAATGGAAAAAGCCATGAAGGAGCTTGGCGGGCGGACTCTGTCTCATACCGGTCACCTTCACAAAGACTGGGTCCTGGTCAAAGAATACCCGCTCTCTGAAAAATTGCTGGCCATGTCGCATGTTTGGAGTTCTCAAGACGGAAGAGAATTTGTAATTGCCGCCAAAGGTGCTCCAGAAGCAATTGCTGATCTTTGTCACTACGATGAAACCCAGATGAAGCACCTGAGTGGCCAGATCAACCAAATGGCGAATTATGGACTGCGCGTGATTGGTGTGGCCAAAGCCCATTTTGATCGAACCAATCTTCCTTCTGAACAACATGATTACAATTTTGAATTCGTCGGCTTGATGGGATTATCCGATCCGGTGAGATCTGAAGTGGCAGAGGCTGTTCGCGAATGCTACACGGCCGGCATCCGCGTGATTATGATTACCGGAGATTACCCCGGCACAGCAAAAAATATCGCCAACCAAATTGGCTTGAATGGCGGTGATCAAATTATTACCGGTCCCGAACTTGATCGGATGAACGATGCCGAACTGCAGGAGCGCATCAATACGGTCTGCATTTTTGCCAGAGCCGTGCCTGAGCAGAAGCTGCGTATCGTTACCGCACTTAAGGCCAATGGCGAAGTGGTTGCCATGACCGGCGACGGTGTCAATGACGCTCCAGCGCTCAAAGCCGCGCACATAGGTATTGCCATGGGTGGACGCGGTACAGATGTGGCGCGTGAATCCGCGGCAATTGTACTGCTGGATGACAACTTCGCTTCAATCGTGAAAGCTGTCCGCATGGGCAGGCGTATCTACGACAACCTCAAGAAAGCCATGGGATTCATCTTCTCGGTGCATTTGCCGATCGCAGGCATGTCGTTGCTGCCAGTTTTATTGAATTGGCCGCTCGCTCTGTTGCCTGTGCATATTCTCTTCCTTGAGTTGATCATTGACCCGGCGTGTTCCGTGGTTTTCGAGATGGAAGCCGACGAAAAAGATGTGATGAAACGTCCGCCGCGCAACCTCAACGAACCTCTCTTTGGCCGTTCAATGATCCTGACGGGTTTGATTCAAGGCGTTGGAATGCTGGCAGTAGTATTTGCAGTATATGCCATCAGTCTGTCTCTCAATTTTGGAGAAACTGAAGCGCGTATGCTTGCCTTCGTATGTATGGTGTTGGGAAACCTGGGGTTGATCTTCACCAACCGTTCCTGGAGCCAATCCATCATCAGAACCCTGCGCATCCCCAACAAAGCATTATGGTGGATTTCGGGTTTTGCAGTCGGTTTTCTCGCGCTAATTCTAGCGGTACCCTTCTTGCGCAACCTCTTCCAGTTTGCACCGATCCACCGCTGGGAAGTGGTGCTCATTGCCGGAGCAGTAACACTGAGTATTTTGATAGCTGAAAGTGTGAAGCTGCCCTATATCCAGAAATGGGTCCATGGGACAATCCAATAGTTTAGCCAGGTAAAAAAACAGGGCATTCCAGAACCAGGTAATTTGCCAGGTTCTGGAACTGGAAATACACAAGCAATCACGTTTTTTAGGATTCCAATGACCTATTCCGAATCGCTCCATGAGGTTGAAACCATCGAAAGCCCCCCTGGGTATAACGCAGCCAAGAAGCAGGCAGGATAAGGAAGAGATTCGAGAATCGAAAAGCGATTTTGGATTAATTAATCATGCAGGCCAGTTGCATTCTATGGCCTGGATGAGAGAGTTAAAAGGTAATGAATAGGGGGGGAAAGGCTGCGACCTCAAAACAATGACTTTTGAAAAGACAGCTTTATTGAGAGGTGTTTTTTTACCCGGGTAAAATTCAGTAAACAGGGCCAGGAAGTCGGGGATTTTCTGAATGTGGTGGGTGTGGAATTCAAACGTGCTGCGGTAGTCCCCCGTAAATACTTCTTTGATGTGGGCCGGAGCAGCCATCCTGTTGGCAGGAGTACTCATTCTCGCAGGTGTGCGGTCCTGACCTTCCGGTCTATTTCTGCCAGGGCATATTCGACTACACCACGTCATACCGGCAAGCATATTATTTTTTCGCGCAGTTACAGGCGCTATTGAAAGGGTTTTACACCTTCGAGCATTCAGCTCACAGCCCCCTTATTGAAGAACCGGAACCCATGCTCAATATTTTGCACGAGGACGTGCTGCGGGGAGAGGCAAACCTGGCTAATGCAATCTAGACGCTCTTACCGCGTTTTATGAGCTACAGCTTCTTGATCTTTAAGGATAATGCCCGCCCGTTGGTGGCATCGACCTTCATCGTCTTGTAGACGTGATCGGGACCTTTAGAATATGCAGACGTACCGCCAGGCGAAGCTGGGCGACTCGTTTCTCCCGGCTTGATATTGAATCCGACAGTCACCAACCAGAATTTTTCATCTTCGGTAAGCTCGACTTCTTCTACGAGGAAGTCGGCCAACTGTTCTGGACCGTATAAATTCCGGCAAAAGTCCTGGGCAATCTGGACGGCTTGTTTCATATCGATCATGATTTCAACTCCAATCGTTTAAAGCAGGTAATCGATCTCGCTTATTTAGTATCGCGCTATTCTTGTGAATAGAAAATATGAGTACAGGTCTTGCAATCCAATTGCTTTGACATATCGGTTTTAGTGCCGCAGAAACAAGGCAATATTGTCAATCCGCCGGTGAACCCCCGAAGTGGCCTCTCATTATGCATTGCACCTGGGGTAATGTTCAAATACAATAAACGATATTCGTTTAGCCAGTCATCCTATATTCAGGGAATCTTGAGGAAAAATTATGTCATTATCAGTCAATTCACTCACGCGGGATGAAGTGAATTCCGTTATCGCAGGCGAAGGCAAATCGTCAAGGGTGCCAGTGCTGCTAAAAATGTGGGTCCATCCAGAAGAATTCCACGAACGCCAGCCGCAAGTCGAACAGATACTAAGTAAATATCCTGAAGATATCCAGGTGCTGAGCCTGAACATGCCAGGTGTGTTCGACGCCCCATTGGATCATCCGGATTATCGTTGGGTAAACCGGCCCGATCCATATGCCGGGAAGAATGTGCCGCTCGACGAACGCATTGCGATCCAGGATTGGAGCGAGCTCGATGAGATATTGACTCATTTTCCTGATCCTTATTATCCGGGTTTGACACTAAATCTAAAACAGGACAATCCACTCAACGGTCGTTATCGAGCATGCCATTGGTGGTACTGCCTGTTTGAACGTCATTGGGATTTACGCGGGATGACCAACGCGCTGGTAGATTATTACGATCATCCCAAACAGGTTCACCGTTTATTCAGGGCCTTAACCGATTTTTACATGGTACTTATGGAGCGTTCTAAGAACGAGCTGGATGCAAATGGGATCATCACCAGCGATGATATTGGCACGCAAAGAAACACTTTCTTCTCTATGAAAATTTTTAGAGAATTTTATAAACCTTATTATCGAGAGCTGGTGGAAAAAGCTCATCGTCTTGATATGCATTTTTGGCTGCATACCTGCGGAAATATCGAACCATTTTTACCTGAGTTTATCGATATTGGCCTGGATGTTATCCATCCCATCCAAAAATTTGCCATGGACCAGGTTCAGACGGCGAGAAAATTCAGCGGGAAGATTACGTTTTGGGTCGGTTTGGATGTCCAACAGGTCATCCCCTGGGGAACGCCGCAGGAGGTACGCCGTGAAGTGCGGACATTGATGGATGCTTTCTGGCGTCAAGGTGAAGGCCGGATGGTTTTTTCCTCCGGCAATGGGATTAATGGTGACTGCACCTTGGACAGTCTGGAAGCGCTTTTTGATGAGTTGGTAGCCTATGGCCGGCAGAAAACGCAGCCATTGGGGAGTGAAAAATGAGCTATCAGCGGGCGTATGCCGATGCCTGTAAAGCGTTGGATGTCGATCTAATCATCCAACGCGCTGCTAACCTTACGGTCTTACGCTGAAGCAGGATTTCAGGTGTAACAGGGCCAGAATTTTAGATCACTCATTGATATTAATAAGGTCTGGTTTGACTTCGGCTTCATCACTTCCTTTACCAGGAACGTAACGAAGCTCTTCCCACGCTACTTTGCCCGATTGGACCGCATCGCGAATCCTTCTCTCGCGGGAGCTCAACCTGGATTCGCCAGTCTTGAATTCTATAAATACAACTTTTTTTACCTCGCCATCGTTTAACCCATCAAAAACCACAAAATCGATTGGGCTGCCTAAGAATTTGGCGTCTTTTGGATTGTAGGTAAAATCAGGCAGATATGGAATAAAGTGTTCTGTCACTTTGCCCATTGTTACCGACTGGCTTTTCTGAACGGCATCCTGCCGGATGGCAAGCGTGTATTCATCTTTCCATTTTTCAAATTGTATGTTTGTTTCACCACGAGCCAATTCAAATTGTTGGCTTCGAACTATATCTAGCTCTTTTTCGCGCCACTGGTTAAGCTGCATCAGCGCCGCTTGTGAAGCCGCTTCTCGTTCCTCTTTCCGCATGATGTCAAGATCTTTCTCGCGCCACGTGCGATATTGTTCTTGGGCCAGGCGGGTCATCTGCCCCCTCGAAGAAAAATAGAGGTACGCCAGGATGGAAACTGCGGCGATTAAAACAATAATGAGTATGAACGCAACAGGTACCAAAAATGGAAGAAGATCATTCATCAGCCAGGCTCTCCGAAATCCGTAACGAGATTTTCTCAGTCAACGACCCACCTGTACCTTTCGACAAAATACTGCCAGGTTTCTTGATCAACTTCGGCCATACTTTGGTCGCCGACCCGGCGCATTCAGTGACACTGGCAAAATTCCGTGTAAAGCTCAATGAGAGGAAGGCAGCGCTGCACGCCGAGTTCAAGCCCTATACCTGGTATCGCGACAGATAAGCCAGGATAAAGGAAAGCGCCAAATACAAGCATACCAGCGATCATTGGCTTATTGGCCAGCTGAAAGCAAAACAAAGATTATCTTCCGGATTTTAAGCTTTCATTCCCGGCTGGTGGCGTTGCCTACCTGGTGGATCGTTTTCCCCCAAATCAAAGGGTGGTCCTGTGGTGGATGGTCAGGTCTTTACGCCTGAGCTTGGAGAGGCTGCCATTGTTCACCTTGACGCATCCTTGCAGATCCAGGTACTTTAGACGGTGCAGATCTCTGAGTTTCAGCAGTCCATCGTTGGTGATGCGGTTGCAGTAGCTCAGATCCAGGTATTCGAGAGAAGTGAGCGCCAGAAGAAAAACGAACCCTTGATTGGTGAGGCTGCATGAGCTCAGGCTCAGGTAACTCAGCTGCGGGAGTTGGACAAGGTGGGCCAATCCGGCATTGGTGACGCCGCGGTTCTCGGAAAGGTTCAGGCCAATGATGGCGTCGCAGCCAACAATTTCACTGACTAACTGCTGCAGCAGGTCATCATCGATGTTCTTAATCCGCAAGATGGCTTCTTCCCTTTCCGGCAAGCGGATAACACCGGGACCGTGATCGAACTCACGCCAATCGACGCTGGGTGCGACCATCCTTCCCTGAGACTGGCAGGGCCGGCAGAGAACTATAACAGGCAACGTGGTGGTAATTTCGCAAGGCGGGGTGGTATCCATTGATAAATAGAATTCTACCAGTTAGCTGGTTATTAAGCCAATTAGGCGTTGGGGCTGGGGAATAGAGGGCCCTCACCCTACCCATGCCCCTGCGGGGACCCGCATAGGTCCCACAGTATCATGTCTGCAAGACGGTGGTTTAGGTGTTCTTCTGAGAAACGATGCCACCCGTCCCCGCTCGATCCGACGCCTGCTGGTGGATTCTGTCCTTGCTCAACTCTTGAAGGGGAAGGCACAGCACCGGAACAAGAACCAATTGGGCGATCGCGTCACCTGCATCGATCTGCAAGGAGGTGTCTGAGTAATTGACAATTTTTATGAGAACTTCGCCCTGGTAAAAAGGATCGAGGATGCCGGCCCCCAGCAGGTGGTTGTTTTTGCTCTTGGGCCAGGCCTGCAGCTTGAGACCCTCGGGGATCTCAAAGGTCAGGCCGGTGCGGATGATAGCGCAAGCGTGGGGAGAAATACTGACGGAACCGGGCTCGTTGGAGTAAACGTCAACACCGGCGTCGGTCGGGTGCTTGCGGGAAGGCAGCTTGGCTCCATCACGGAGAATGGCGAATTTGAGATGATTGGGCAAGGGGAGCTGGAATCCTTTCGGGTAAATTCAGGTGTGGCAGATACGTCTGGTGAAACGAATTATATCCCCCTGGCTTGAATAATTGGTTATGAACCGGACTAATCCAGTTAAAAGAAAAGAGCGGGCGACGGGATTCGAATAGCATCCCCCCTGTGGGGACCCGGGAATATTCCGCTTCGTTAAAAGAAAAGAGCGGGCGACGGGATTTGGATAGCATCCCCCCTGTGGGGACCCGAGAATATTCTGCTTCGTTAAAAGAAAAGAGCGGGCGACCGGATTCGAACCGGCGAATATCAGCTTGGAAGGCTGATACCTTACCACTTGGCGACGCCGAGGGTCAACCTATTCCAATTTAGAGGTTACTTGCGCTCCGGTGTTTGAGTTTAATGGTTCAGGTTGATAGTCCGAGATGAACAAGTTATTTAAGGCTGATCCTTTATAAAATGCTCAACAATATCACCAATCAGTTGCGGGTTTTTCAGTCCCTCAAAATATCGGTTGCTACCTGAATCTCTGACAACTTCTACCCCATTTTTATGAATTTTCATATCCAGCATTTTTTTATAATAAATAGATTGATTTTCTTTTGATCCTATGAAGATAATCCGCTTATTTGTGACATATAAATACCCTGAATCAACTTGGCGAAACTCATTTTCACTTTTTGTATTAACCTTGAAATTCCCAGCCCGGTAGTAAATGCCTGGAATTATCTTCAATCGCAACGTTGGACCATGCCATTTGACATTCTTGACAACTTTGTGCTCTTCAAAAAGATTTGCACCTACCCACACATAACAGAACTCATCTTTTGGTAAATGAATGTCAACTTGAATTGGATTGATTGTTACTTCTGGCATCGATTCCTCCTATTGAAAGCAAGATTAACCCACCTGGGTTATTGCTAATTTAGAACATGCGGTCAAATGTTTATATGCCCACAAATCTACATCGAACGGAAAATAACTGGTTAGGGAGTTGAGAGTGCATTAAATCCATACTTTGAAAGCTCTATTACCTCGAATGGTTTTTATCGGTAAATCCGGTTCTCTGCATGGTCTCTCAATTGACCTTCTGGTTGGTCATACCAGGTTTTGCTTCACCATATCGGGAATTAGACAAATTGTAATATGCATCATGTTATTTGAGTTCGAATGTAATCAACGAGAATGCTTTTCGCAATCTCCAAAATAAAGGTCCCGGTTGGAGCAAGTATTTGCTTAGCTCGTTTCCACGCCTGATCATTACGCGATGCCTCTAAAAACTCATGGCCCGCATAAGTTAATCGCTCAGGAAAAATATCTGGTAAATCCCCTCCGATGTAATGTTCAATCTTCGCCATCAAGAAATTCGCTTCACTCAGAATTTCCGTATGATAACAAATCTGTTCTTCGGAATAACCTTCTATTTTGACATTCTCGCCACTGCCACCATACGGCAATTTCTCGTATTCAATCAGGATTGACCGGACCAGGTCTGGATCAAGTTTCATCAATCTCCTTTGGTTATATGAAAATTGTTTATTATCAGATGCTTACAAAGTATGTTGTGATTGAAGGTCGATCAATCTCTTGGCAAGATCAACCCAAAATTCGCCAACATCATGGTTTTTTAAAAGTTGGGTTATAGGTGTATGTTAGCGAATTCCCCATTTGATAAGAAATGAATGCAACTGCAAGGCGCCTTGCTAATTCAATTATTTGTTCGTCATTAATCTTATCTATTTCACTCATTATTTCTTTCCTGCCATAAATTGATGACCGCATTTCAAACAAGTTACTTTGATCTTTTGAGAACCAAGACCTCCGGCAACCAAACCTAATGGACCAATCAGAGCTGCACCAACGATTGCCTAACTAACACCAAACCCTTTCTTATTTGCAGATAGAGAAATCGAATAACATTTTGGGCAATAAGCAACTCTTTCTCGGTCATATTGGTGGAGGCGTTCCTTCAATTCTCGCTGCTCAGTGTTCTTCTTTCCACTTGTCGGTTCGCCCATTCCACAATTGCAGAATGTTTCTTTTCAGGTTTTACAATCAAATCGATCGGTGTGTTCTCATTTCCAGGTAATTCAAAAGCTGTATCGCAATATTTGCATTTCGTCACATAATCTGGAAGTTCCTTGCCGCAATTTGGACAATCTTTCATTATTCCCTCCAGCGCAAAAGATTAACCCGTATATGTCTTGTTCAAAGGATTTACTATCAATAATACAAATCTATTAGAAGAGCGATTTACCGAGATCACATGGTCATTGCATATCTACGGACCATGCCCCAGTTGCATTTATAACTATCAGAAACGCATCGCCTGGTATCGCTTTTACACCGTGATATGGAGCGATTGCGTTGATCGTCAAATCTTCTCCAGATGAATTGGAGTAAGTCCAAACAATAAAATTATGTTGACCAGGGCAATCAAAAGTGACTTTACTTGGCAAACTACCCATCAATCGAACAACATCATCTCCATTTCCATCATACTTTCCAGGAACATTGAGCGTATTTATCACATCTACGCTTAGCGGAGAGACGGTAATTTCCCATTTTCCACTTGCAGTAATTTCAAGTCTTGCGTTGTTCTCTCCACCTGCAAAATCTAATGGAAGCTTTCCGGCGTAGGAACCAATAGTATTTACAGGTAAATCGATCATGTTACCGTTAGCATCATCCGCTTGAATTATGAAATTATGAGCACCTGAATATTTCACATCCATAATAGCTGGACCGCTCGATTTGTCGAAATCAACTACATCATCTCCGGTTCCTGAAAATGTCAATGGGGTAGGCAATGGGGTTTCGGTGGCTGTCGGCACATTTGTTTTTGTAGGTAGTGGTGTTGCCGTCGGAAGCGGTGTATTGGTTACTGTCGAACTAGGAATTGGAGTGTTTGATGGTTGAGGTGTGTTAGTCGGCTTTGCTGTTTCTGTCATTGCCATCGCTAAGGCTTGCTGTGTTGAGGCAGCATTCACCGCTTTCCCTGCTGGAGTGGCGCTATAAATCAGACCAATTACTCCACAGATAATACACAACCCAACGGTACCACCGGCGATTATCAAGCATGTTTTTCTTGAAAGCTTTTTCATAATCCCCTCCAATCCAAAGATTAACCCAGTCGGGTCATTGCTATTTTAGAACAAGCGCGCTAATATTTATATGTCCTCAACCCTATCTCACTCGGCACTTCGCCTACGCTTGCTTGGCGACAGCAATCAATATTCAGTTGGTACCGGTAACGATAATCTAATTATAGACCGCACGTTAAGGTCGTCAAGTTATTTTGTTCATTCTTCTGTTCTTACAATCTCCATCGATCCGCCGGGCTGGCTCACCAGTGGGCATCCTTAATATCGCTTTGAGCGATGGCCAGATAACGCCTTACCATCTCCATTGAGGAATGTTCCAGGATCCGCTGTAGTGTAAAAACAAATCCGCCATTACGCAGATATTGGATTGCGAAGGTATGCCGAAAGCGATGGGCATGAACCCCAGAAACCTTTGCCCTGACTTCGATCTGCTGGAAAAGTGTTTATACCGTCTTGACTGCCATTGGAAAGAATAGCTCGGATGGCAAGGCATCCAGGCGCGCGCTCGTTCGATATTGCCAGAGCGCCTTCTTACAGCCTTTCTAAAAAGGTATCGTTCGTGGCTTAGATTTCTTCCCCGTCCTATAAGGGTGGATATGAATTTCACCGGCGTCCAAATTGATGTCTTCGATCTTCAACCTGGATAACTCCTCTATGCGGATGCCCGTCTCCAGGAGAAGCAGCACCAGCGCCCGATCTCTTACAGCCGAGGGCTGGTGCATTTTGAACGCCTTACGCATTTTCGTCTCAGCTATTTTTGTATATTCGCAGGCGTTGAGAACTTTCTTGACCTCATCTTTTGTGAACGGAATGATCTCTTCTTCTGCGAAGGCGGGCCTGGCAAGATCGGTGTCTATTCTAGGCACTTCCAACTCATCTGCTGTCCAATGCCAAAAAGAGCGAATCGCCTTCCAGAAGTTATCCCGGTAGTAACCTGATAGTTTGAACGTGCCTTTGCGATACGGTTGACAATCCCCGGTCAAGATATTCCATGAACTTGTTCGAGTTGGCTGCTGTCACCGCTTCGATCTCAGGATTACCGAGGTAATCGGAAAAGATGGTCAAACAGTTGCGGTACAACTTGATTGTTTTTGAGGATAGATCGTTGTCTAATTCCCCATCTCGGTCCAATAAGAAACCATTGATGGAATGATACAACAACAAGGTTGATACCCTCCTTTTCGGAACTTTTTGTTCACCGAAGAGTACCAACCCTGCCTTAGGTAAAGGTTATTCCCTCTATAGAGCGGGCGACCGGATTCGAACCGGCGAATATCAGCTTGGAAGGCTGATGCCTTACCACTTGGCGACGCCCGCATTGGTGATCCCCATTATATCTTAAGCTTTTTGATTCTGAAATAGTAAAATTAAGCCGCAGTCCTTTCCTCCCTGCTGCAGCATGACGCCTGGCTCATGTCCTTATCCCTCTCTTCTCGCCCCTTTCTCCAATGTTATAATCCCACTCACATGGAATCCCCAGTTCCAGTTCAATCAGCCAACCGCAAGATCGCCCGGGCCGCGCTGACCGTTATGGCTGCATTTGTGGTCTCGAGCCTGGTCGGGCTGCTGCGCGGCATCGTGATCGCCAACGCATTCGGCACGTCGACCCAATTAGACGCCTTCTACTCGGCCAACCGGATCACCGAGCTGCTGTTCAACCTGGTCGCCGGCGGGGCCCTGGCCTCGGCTTTCATTCCCACGTTCACCGGCTTCCTCACCAACGAGGACTCTAAAAGCGCCTGGCGCCTGGCTTCGTCTGTGGTCAACCTGGTGCTGGTGGTTCTGGTGGCTGTAAGCATTCTGGCCGCGATCTTCGCCGAGCAGGTGGTGCAGGTCATGTTCATCCTCGACCCTACCGTCAAGGTCGCCGAAGTCAGGCTGACGGCGACTCTGCTGCGGACGATGCTGCCCTCAGTGGCCATCTTCGGGGTAAGCGGCCTGTTGATGGGCGTCTTGAATGCCAACCAGGTCTTCCTGGTACCTGCCATCGCTCCATCGATGTATTCGTTGGGGATCATGCTGGGGACGTGGCTGCTGGCACCGGCCCTCGGCACCCAGGGGCTGGCGTTGGGAACGGTGCTCGGTGCCGGGCTGCATTTATTGGTGCAAGCGCCTTCGCTCTGGCGGTTGAAAGGCCGGCGTTATTTCCTCTCCTTCGGGCGGGGCAATCCGGCGGTCAAAGAAGTGCTGCGCCTGATGGCGCCGCGCCTGCTGGGGGTGGCCATCGTGCAGATCAACTTCATCATCAACACGATCATCGCCAACGGACAGCTGGATGGGAGTGTCTCGGCGATTACCTACGCTTTCGCGCTCTTGATGATGCCCGAGATGGCCATCGCCCAATCGATCGCGATCGCATCGCTGCCGACGTTTTCCGAGCAGGTGGCCCGCGGCCGGCGTGACGAGATGCGCTCGTCGTTGGCGACGACGCTGCGTTCGGTGCTTTTCTTAGCGCTGCCGGCCTCGCTCGGGCTGATCTTGCTGCGCCAGCCGCTGGTGGCGTTTCTGTACCAACGAGGCACCTTCGATGCTCGCTCGACCCAGATGGTCGCCTGGGCCTTGTTGTTCTACGCAGCTGGGTTGGTGGCCCACTCGGTGGTCGAGATCGTCAGCCGGGCATTCTATGCCTTGCACGACACGCGCACGCCGGTGATGGTAGGGGTATTCGCCATGTCGCTTAACGTAGGCCTGAGCTTCCTGCTTTCATGGGTCTTCGCCCAACTGGGCTGGATGCCTCACGGTGGGTTGGCCCTGGCGAATACGATTGCCACCTTCCTGGAGATGGCCGGGCTGGTGGTGCTGATGCGGCGCAGATTGAATGGTCTTCACGAGCGACGGGTGTGGGCCGGGCTGGGCCAGGCAGCCGTGGCAACGCTGGTGATGGGGCTGGCGATCAGCGGCTGGCTGGCGGCAACCACAGGCCAACGCGATCTGCTGGTAGCCTTAGGCGGCGTAGCGTTAGGAGGGGTGATCTATGCGGTGATGGGGGCGGTGCTGCGCGTACCAGAATTGTACAGTCTGATGGGGGCTGTCAAGAAACGGATCGGGTTGTAGGCCAAGCTGATCCCATTACATGTGGCAAGTCTTATCCGCCAAAATTAACGGAAGATAGCCCAGATGATGAATGAGACGACCGTGCCAAGGAGGATCCCCATGGTGACCTGCAAGGGAGAATGGCCCAATACCTCTTTGAGCAGCTGGTCTGAGATGGGCTGGCCGTTGAAAAGCTCGTTGATCATCACATTAATCTTCTGAGCGTGCATGCCGGCCTGACGACGGATTCCGGTTGCATCGTACATAACGATCATCGAAAGCGCAAAAGCCAGGGCGAAGAGGGGGGTGTTGAAGCCGTCGAATAAGCCAATAGAAAGCGTTATGGCCGTCATCAAGGCCGAGTGGGTGCTGGGCATACCCCCGGCGCTGAAAAGCAGGGCCCAGTTCCAGGCGTGCGTGCGTAGATATTCTACCGGCACTTTGACCGTTTGCCCAATACCCCACGAAATGAGTCCGGCGATCAAGACCGGGCTGATAAAAAGGTTGCTATTCATCCAATTCTTCATCCCCTGCAAATTCTTCGGTTCCCAACTGGCGGACACGCAGTTCAGCCTTGTCTAGCAGGTCAGCACAATGCTGAGCCAGAGCCTGGCCCTTTTCGAAGAGGTCCATTGCCTCTTCCAGCGAGCGCTGGTTGGTCTCAAGGATGGTGACGATTGATTCCAGCTCGCTAAAAGCCTCTTCGTAGGTTTTTGTGGCAATATCGGCTTGCTCAGACATAGGCTCCTCCTGATGGAATCTCTTTCAGACCCACATTTTCAAACTCATTAAGGTTGGTTAAACTAAGACACCGTGACCCCAAAATCGCCATCCTTGACCCTCACGTTCAACCCGTCGCCCGGGCTGACCTGTCCGGTGCTGCTGACCACCCCGCCTCCTTCTTAAAAGAAACCACGGCATACCCACGGTTGAGGATCGACTGCGGGCTCAGGCCAGTCAGGCGGGTCTTCAGCCCGGCAACCAGGATTTGCTGCAGGTGCAGGGAATGGTCGACCGCCAGTGAGCTGCGCCTTGAAAGATCGTCCAGACGCTGGCGGTCATTGCGGATCTGGTTGAGGGGTGAAAGGTGTCGCAATCGGGCCGACTGCTCGGTTAGCTGCCAGCGGTAGTCGGAGATAATCCCTTCCGTGGTCCGCGCCAGTGCGATGGCTTTTTCCGCCAGGTCCGCTCGCAGGTCGGCCTGGTCGGGGGTGGCCAACTCGGCGGCCGCGGTCGGTGTGGGGGCCCGTAGGTCGGCAGCGAAATCGGCAATAGTAAAATCGGTCTCGTGCCCAACACCGCTGATAACCGGCGCCTCAGATGAGGCGATTGCCCGGGCAACACCTTCGTCGTTGAAGGCCCACAGATCTTCGATCGAACCGCCGCCGCGCGCCACCAGGATGACGTCTGGATGGGCCAGGCGGTTCAAGCGGTCCAGGGCAGCCACGATAGCCGGGGGAGCTTCTTCACCCTGGACGGGAGTGGGTGAGACGACCACCTCAGCCAGGGGGAAGCGACGCCGGATGGTATTGAGCATGTCTTGCAAGGCTGCGCCGCTGGGCGAGGTGACGATGCCGATGCGGTGGGGAAAAACCGGGATAGGGCGCTTGCGTTCCGGATCAAACAAACCTTCGGCTTCCAGCATGGCCTTCAGCCGTAGAAACTCCTGGTAGAGGGCCCCCTCACCCGCCGGGCGGATCAAGTCGACGTAGACTTGAAGCTGGCCGCTGACCTCGTAGATATTGACGGCGCCGTGCACCTCGACTGCCATGCCATCCCGCAGGGCAAGCTTGAGCCGCTGAACCGAAGTGCGCCACATGACGCAGCGGATAGCTGCGGTGCTGTCTTTAAGAGTGAAATAGATGTGGCCCGAAGCAGGCCGGCTCAAGTTCGAGATCTCGCCCAATACCCACAAATCGTTAACAATCTCGTCGCTTTCGAGGAGCTGGCGCAAATAGTTATTGAGCTCGGCGACGGAGATGCTGGTAGGCTGGAACATGAACGGACGGATCATCTTCATTAGGATACTATCCTTGCGCAGGACTGTCAACGATTTAGCCCAGAAATGAAATAGACAATTCTGGACGTAGAAATTGGTATAAATTTCGTTTCTTGGACAAGGCCGGTAAATCAAATGCGTCATTCTTGGGGAAAAACCTACATATTTTTCGCGGTGTAAAATAAGATTACCATTTTTCTGAAGCGGGATAATTGATATCTGCTCCCATAAGAATCCAGGTGAAAAATGCCAAAAGTACAGGTGATTGCAGATCCAAACTACGTCATTAATCAATACCAAAATGCGTCAAATCTAAACGCTCGTGTTCGCCTGCACCAGGAATTCAGCACCAATCCCTACGGCTGGCAGCATTGGCTTTTCGATAAAATCAAATTACACATTCACAGCCGTGTTTTGGAGTTAGGCGCCGGCCCTGGATACCTCTGGTACGAAAATTCAGACCGGGTACCGGAAGGCTTGGAAATTAGTGTATCGGACCTATCCATCGGAATGCTAAAACAGGCACGGCAGAACCTCAGTCATAGCCCTTCATCATTCCGGTTAGAAGTAATTGATGCCCAATCCATCCCAAGTGCCAGCCATAGTTTTGACATTGTTATCGCCAACAATATGCTGTATCATGTGCCGGACGTGGACAAGGCATTGATGGAAATAAAACGAATCCTGAAACCGGGCGGATATTTCTACGCGGCGACAGGAGGCAGCAATCATCTAAAGGAATTAAGCGACCTGATAAGCAGGTTCGATAACCGTTTAACATCCAGGGTAAACCTGTATTCAGATTCCTTCAATCTTGAAAATGGCTCAGCCATACTCAGCAGCTATTTTTCAAGAACTGCTGTCTTGCGCTATACGGATGCGCTGATTGTTACCGATGCTGATTTGTTGACGGATTACATTTTGTCGGGTCGTCTGGAGCTGTCGGCTTACGAGAAGCTGGATTTGGCCAGATTTGTAGCCCAAGAGTTGAAAAGAAACGACGGCAAGCTCTATATTTCGAAAGACTCCGGTGTTTTTGAATTGTCGGGTTGACGGCAGTCTTGTTGAAATAAAGGGACCCTCAAAGTGCGTCCTTATTTATCATAAACTGACCCCCTGTCCTCCTTCCCGCAGCGGTGTTTAGACTGGGGACAGAGGGGGTCAGGTATAGTTCAAGATACTTTTGTGTAGCCCATCAGCAGGTGTGCGCGGCTTTTGTCTGTCCTTTTCTCTTGACAAAAATGGAATTTTGATGATAAACTCTGCGGGTTGGTCTTAGAGAGAACTTTGTGAGTTCTTGAATCTTTTGAAAGGAGGCGAGTTCATGCATCAAGTAGTCACTGTGCTTGTTCGATATCAAGCCGCATGGGCGCGCCTGGATAGGAAAGCTGTCAGTTAGGCTATTACCGTTCTGATTGGTTTTTTGATTGGATTTTTCTACCACGGGAGCACTCATGCCCCGTGGTTTTGTTTTAACACAGCGCCTCCAGACAGAGGTCGATGTCGAGCAATGCCGGTGTTTAACTGGCAGAATCTTGACTTTTACAGCCAGCCACGGGAATTCTCCTGGCTGGCTTTTTTTGTTAGCAGGAATTAGAACAATGAAACTGAACAACGCGAACGGCAATGGTGTCGTTTTAAAGAGAAATATTTCAAATTACATGGTGTATACCAACGGACAGGTCATCGAATGCACCCTGGCGGCGCGCCTGCGCAAGGAGCTGGTGTATTCGGCCGATAATCCCAAGACAGCCCGGCGGGTCAAAGCTGTGAAGGGCGTCGAACACAGCGACCTGGCGGCGGTCGGAGACCAGGTGGAGATCACCACCAATGGGGATGGCAGCGGGCTAATTCAGGCGGTCTTGCCCCGCGCCAACTGCCTGACGCGGCGCACCGCAGTGCCCATGCCCAGCGCCCATCCATTCGAGCAGGTGATCGCAGCCAACGTTGACCAGGTTGTGCCGGTGTTCGCCGCGGCCCAACCCTCACCCAAATGGAACCTGCTGGACCGCTACCTGGTGTCAGCCGAATCGCTCGAACTGCCAGCTTTGATCTGCCTGACCAAGCTCGACCTGGCAAACGGCGAGGTTGCAGGGCTAGAAGCGATCACCGCTGAGTACCAACATATCGGCTACCGGTCGGTCTTCACAAGTATCGTTGCCGGCGCTGGTCTGCAAGAACTTAAAGAAGCGCTGGTGGGCCGGGTCTCGGTACTGGTGGGGAAATCCGGGGTCGGAAAGACCTCGCTGCTCAACGCCATCCAGCCGGGGCTGGGATTACGGGTCCGTGAAGTCAGCCAAACGACTGGCAAGGGACGCCATACCACCTCGTATGTAGAAATGTTCTTACTGGAAGAGGGCGGCGCCATCATCGACACGCCTGGAGTGCGCGAATTCGGCCTGTGGGACCTGGACGTGGACGACCTGGCCTTTTTCTTCCCGGAGATGCGGCCATTTATCGGAAAGTGCAAGTTCGGTCTGGGCTGCAGCCACGATGAAGAACCGGGATGCGCCATCCGCAAGGCGGTCTCAACCGGTCAGGTGAGCCCCCGCCGCTACCGCAGCTACCAGCACCTGATTGCAGAAGGGTATTTTTATGACCAGGGATATTAACTGGACGACTGATTTCACCTGCCTTCACTGCCGCCGTTACGTCAGCATCGCCACGGTTGTTTCTGGCGTCAGGAACCGCAATCACTGCCCGTATTGCCTGTGGTCGAAACACCTTGACCTGTACCAGCCAGGGGACCGGCTATCAGCCTGCAAATCTGGGATGGCGCCGGTGGGCCTGACTCTGAAGCACACCTGGAAAAAGTACACGTCCAGGTGGGGCGGAGAACTGATGGTCGTGCACTGCTGTGAGGATTGCAGCGTAATTTCTGTCAACAGGATCGCAGCCGACGACGATCCCCAACGGATCTTGGAGGTTTTCAGGAGGTCGGTGAACGGCGGAGTTTATCTTGAACGCAGCAGCGTCAATCTGCTTGGCGATGGCGAGAGCGAGCTGGTGAAGGTCAGCTTGTTTGGTGAGGCTTGTTGACCCTCTACGAGGGCAGGCCTAATCGAGGGCAGGTGATTTATGGGCAGGGCGGATCTCCCAGCACCTCTTCGGGTGTCACGAAGCGTGAGGGAGACGGAAAGAGGGATCAGCGGACCGTTTCGGCAAGGAGGGCCATTTGTGTGAATAAATCGGAGGTAAGCTCGATGTGGAGGGCCTGGGCAATGGTCAGGCTCCAACCATGGAGGAAGTAGCGCCAGCCGTCTTCGACCCGCAGGTTACGGGCCTGCACCTGGGAGAGGGCCTGGCTCTTGAAATCCAAAGCCCCGCGGTAATTGATCTCCCAGGCAATGCCGTGGTTGGGGAACTGCCCCGCGGCCGTGAGCGGTGAGCCAGTGATATCTTTACCCATGCCGGTGGCGTTGATCACCAGGCTGTGGTCCGGCAGAGACGCCATCAAGCGGTCGTTGGCCTGGGGATCGTCATTGGCTACCAGGTCGATCTCAAAACGCGCGTCCAGGCGATCCAGCAGGGTTTCCATCTCTTCCAAACGATCTGCCGAGCGCTCGACCAGGATGAGTCTGGGCAGGGCAGGCGGCGGGACCAGTCAATCCGGCCAGGTGCAGGAGAATGGCCCGGGCCGTGCCACCGGCCCCAAAACACAACACTTCAGCGCCGGTGCGGGTAAAGTAGCCCTCGTCCACAATCTCACCCAGGCTGAGACCCGCGTAAACCGGGTCCATGGCGTAGCCCATGAGCACCCGATCCTGCTTGACGATGTTGGAAATCTCACCACTCAAACGGGCATATGGATCGAGGAAGTCGAACAGGCCGGAAGCGGCCCGGTAAAGGTCCATCTTATGAGCTGTCACCAGCCCGCCGATGACCAACGGATCGTAGCGAATGCGGGCTACGGCGCTTTCATAGGCCTCTCGCTGGTCGTGAAGCTTGAGATCGATCCCTTCCAGCCGCACCTCAGGGTGACCGAGAGCTTCTACCCACAGCGGAAACACTTTCTGGATCGTCGACGCGTGGGTAGTTACCCCGATGAAAATAAATTTTAGCTCTGCTGCCATCATTTTATGCCTGTTTTACAGCCCAATGGTGGGGATTGGTGATAAAGGGTTGATTTGCGTGGATTATAATTCAATTGTGGATTTCCGAAGATTCTCAGAACTTCTACAGGGAAAGATCGTTCAATTTCCCGAAATATCCCTGATCTACCTCTTTGGTTCACAGGCGGAAGGTCATGCTGGTCCGAAGAGCGATATCAACCTGGGTATCGTGATCGATCCTCTAAATGATGAGATTGCCACAGCCTCTCGCCTGGCGCACCAATTGAAGGCAGCCTTACCGGACCAATCCTTTGACGTCGTTCCATTGATATTTGCATCGATTGAATTAACACGCGGTCATTTCAAAGGGCGTATGCCTGTATGAAAATGATGTCTCAACCCGGGTGGAATACGAAGTTGGCATCATGAACCGCTACAGCGATTACCTCCCCATCCTTCGAGCTCATAAAGAAGAAATGCTGCGAGGAGAAAACGATGGACAACGAATTCAACGGTATCGAGAAGCGTTTAAGCGAACTGAACGAACGCTTAGCGAGATTACAAGCCATCCAGAGTAAGCCCCGGGCTGATTTCGATCAAGATCCTTATCTTCGCGATATCGTCGAGCGAAACCTTGAAATTGCTATCCAATGCTGCTTCGATATCAGTCTATAGAAAAATTTCAATGCAAAAGAGGCGTAGGCCAGGCGATTATTATGAGGCAATCTTGATTCTGGCAGAGATGGGAGTGATTCACCCCAATTTCTCACGCCATCTGGCGCCATTGGCAGGTTTTCGAAATATTCTGGCTCACGAATACTTGACGGCTAATTTAGATGCTTGTCTTCCAGCATCTACAACAAATAAATGACTTGAGGCAATTTAGTGACTTGATCCGAATCTGACTTTCAAAATGAGGTAAACGAGCCACACGAATCTCTATTCTAGACTTTCTATTCAATCTATTCAAAGGTACTGTCATGGGAAATCAAAACAATCCAATCAACAATGCAAAAGTAGCCTTACGGGTGGGTTTGCCCCAGTGGACGAACCCAACAAGGATTCAGGAACTGGTCGATTACCTCCAGAAACATCCTGGCATCGTCGATGAAATCACGCTCTTCAGCGGTCATACTCATGCGGCTTTTCCCCTGGAACTGATCAAAGAACGCTGCCGGGTGATGGCTAAGGTGATTCCGCAGTTCAAAGCTCTAGGCCTGTCCACGGGGATCAACCACATTACCACCATTGGTCACCTGGACGAAAACCTGGACCAGTCGCTAAACAAGCCCTGGACAGCGCCTGACAGACATCGACGGCACACCCTCGAAAGGCTGCTACTGCTTCACCGACCCCAGGGTGGAAGACTACATCCGCCAGTCCTATATCGCCCTGGCAGAGACCAAACCAGATTTTATCTGGTTCGACGACGATGCACGCCTGGATTCACATATGCCGATCATGTATCCCTGCTTTTGTGACGGGTGCCTGGCGCGTTTCTCGGCTGAGACCGGAAAGACCTGGACGAGAGAAGCCCTCCGGGGTGCTTTCGCCAGCGGACCACTGGAAGATCGCCTGGCCTTGCGGCGTCAGTGGCTGGAACATAACCGCAAATGGGTTGCCGATATGCTGGCGGTGGCGCGTTCAGCTGTCGATACGGTCAACCCCAACCTGACCCTGGGTTTTCAGACGGTTGAAGGGGCTTACAGCGGTTATGGGATGGAAGAATGGGCGTCGGCGCTGACCAACGACCAGGGCGCCGCTGCGATGTGCCGACCTGGTGGCGGCTATTATACCGACCGCATTCCCCTGGATGCCCTGGGGAAGGCCAATTGGACCGGGCGCCAGGTGACCTTTCTGCCCGAATGGATCAACGATATCCAATACGAGCACGAAAATTTTCCCTACCAGGCCCTTAAGAAAAGCAACGCCATGTTCCTGGCCGAAATCGGCATGGCGATTGCCATCGGCTGCACCGGCACGCTCTACAACATCGATTTCATCTCGAACAATCCATTGGACGAATACCATCCCTACCTGGAAGGCCAGCTGGCCTGCCGGCCCTTCTTCGACCGCGCCGCAGCTGTTTTTGGCCGCAGCCAGAACACCGGCTTCTGGACGGGCTTCACCCGCGACCAGGCCGCGGCTATCAATCCAAGAGAGGACTGGTTCAAATCTGCCATCTATAACGCCGATTTTGCCATGTTCAACGAGCTGACGGAGACGGGTTTGCCCATGGCTTATTCACAAGGCGACTCAAGTATGACCGTTCTGAACGCCACCTCGGTCCTCAGCCTGTCGAACGAAGTCCTGATACAGGTGCTCTCGAATGGGGTGATGGTGGATGGCCCGGCTCTGACAGAATTGGAAGCAAAGGGACTGGGAGAATATTGTGGGTTCAAAGTGCAGGGGACCCAAAAGCTCAACACGATAGAAGTGCTCACCGCTGACCCGCTGAATGGGCGCTACCGCGGATATATGCGCGACTGCCGCCCGGCCTTCAATCCCAACATGACTTACCTTTTAGATCCAATGGAAGGAGCCCGGCCGCTTTCAGAGATCATCAATTTTGAAAACGAGAACCTGGGGAAAGGCTCGGGTGTTTATGAAAACAGCCTGGGGGGAAGAGTGGCTGTGATGGGTTATTTTGCCTGGAGCGAGATTCAATCACTGGCCAAAGCTGCCCAGGTAAAAACCCTCTTCCGCTGGCTATCGAAAGATCGTCTCCCGGCTTATGTTGAAAGCCATTCCAGCGCCGCAGTATGGTGCCGCACCGACGGAAAAGGGCGGCTGGCGGCAATGGTTTTGAACACATCCCTCGACCCGGCAAAATCCATCGACCTGCTGGCGCTGACCGAAGGTGAAGACCTGGTCTTGGTACGGATGAACGGCAAGGAAGAACCGCTACCGGCATCTGGAACCGACGGGCCCTACGGGCGCTACACGATTACCAATCTGCTGCCCTGGGAAATAGCGCTGGTGACCTATGAAAGCGCAAGTTAAATATCACAACGGAACCCCGACTGTCTTTCTGGACGACCGTCCTGCATTCTTTGGATGCCACCTGATGGGCCATATGAGCCAGGAGGACCTGGACCTGACCAGCCCAGTGATAAAGGAATATGCCCAGGTTGGCATCCACATCTATTCGATCGACGCGACCACCACCGAATGGTGCGGGCCAAAACCGGGAATAGATAGCCCGTACGATTTTTCGCCGGTTGCGCCGCGTCTGCAGAAGATACTGGACGTCGACCCCCAGGCCCTGTTCCTCTTTCGCATGGGCTTCGAAACTCGCAACCTGCCGGGAAACTGGTGGAACCAGCTTTACCCTGAAGAGCTGGAAGTCCTGTCTGATGGCAGGCGTATCTCCCAATCTTACGCCTCGACCATCTGGATGGACCAGGTCAGAGATTATCTAAAAGCCTACATCGACCACCTGCGCCAGATAGGCCTTTTCGAGCGGGTAATCGCCTACCAGTTGGGCACCGGCCTGACCACAGAATGGGTCAAACCCTGGTCCTCGATGGAACGGCCCTGCGGCGACTTCAGCGAGCCGATGCGCCGCCACTTCCGCTCCTGGTTGCGTCAGAAATACCAGGGCAACATAAGTGTTCTGCAAGCAGCCTGGAACGATCCAGCGGTGTCATTCGACATTGCCGAGGTACCCAGTGAGCAAGAACAGCTTACCACCCGCCACATCCAGTTTCGCGACCCGCTCAAGGAGCAGAAGACTATCGATTTCTACGCCTGTTATGCCGAGCTGTGCGCCGATGTGCTGCTCGAGATGTGCCGGGTGGTCAAGCAGGAGACCAATGGGGATAAACTGGCCGGATCTTTTTACGGCTACGAAATGGAGCTGGCCTGGAATGACAACTTCTTCAGCACCCACGGTCTGGCTGACTCGTGCGACATTTCGACCATCCAGCGCAGCGGTCACCTGGGCCTGAAGAAGGTGCTGCAATCAGGCGACATCGATTTCTTCGTCAGCCCATACGGCTATGCCTTCCGCGGCCTGGGCGGCGACGGCCTGGCGATGCAGCCGAACGAATCGCTGCGAGCCCACGGCAAGATCTACTTCATGGAAGAAGATACCTTGATGCACAACAACTTCGACCCTGAAGGGCGCATGCAGGTCATGGAGAACTCAATCGCAGTCTACCAGCGCCTGTTCGCCGAGGCTCTGACCCACGGCCAGGGCATCACCTGGTGGGAGAGCAACACCTTCGTTGAAAAACCGGAGCTCGTGCCCGAAAGGCGGCGTTGGATCCAGCGCTTTAAAGAACTGGGCGATTGGGGATTGCAGCTCGATTTAACCCCACAGGCTGAGGTCGCGGTGATCCTCGACGACGAGTCGTACCTGTATGAGTCGGTGTTCAACACGCTCGATATTCCCCTCATCTGGCAGCAGCGGGTGGTCAATCTCAACCGGTTTGGAGCGCCGCACGACGTTTACCTGCTGGATGACCTACTGGAAGGCAATTTGCCGGATTACAAGCTGTACGTTTTTCTCAACCCCTTCAAACTGGACAATCGCCAGAGGCAGGCGCTGAAACCCATCCTGCGCCGGGATGGCAAGGTCTCCGTGTGGCTTTACGGGGCTGGCTATATCAATCCGGACTCCCCCAAAAAAGGGCTCAATCCGCACACCTGGGAAGAAGAAGACAGCGTCTTGCACACTGCTAACATGGCTGATCTGACCGGCTTTCAATTCGGGAGGGGGGACAGTCCCTGGTGCCCCTTCATGCACGTCACGCGCTTCGATCACCCGATCACCCGGGACATTTCCCAAGATCTGTTCTGGAATGCGACCAGCTCGATCGGCCCAATTTTCCACCTGGAAGACCCCCAGGCAACCATGCTGGGCGATGTGGTGTATTCGCTGGGGCGCTGCCGGCCTGGTTTTGGGGTGAAGACGTTCGAAGCCCAGGATCCCAAAGCTGCCTGGAGCTCGGTTTACGTGGCGACTCCGAACGTCCCGGTGCCTGTGTTGCGCGGCCTGGCTCGCTTTGCCGGCGTTAACCTGTACAACGAAGGCGGGGATGTTTTGTACGCAGCCCGCGAGCTTCTGAGCGTGCACAGCGTTTCAGGTGGAAAACGCACCTTCAAGCTTTCCCGGGAAGTCGAGGTTGTATACGATCTTTACAATAAGCAGGTGATCGCCCGCAGCGTGAGCCAGTTCGAGGTGGAGTTAAAGCCGGCATCAACCTCGCTTTATTTCACCGGCAAGGCAAATTTGTTGCAGGTGTAACAGTTAATCACGAAAAAAAACGAATGGGGGTGTTTTGAAACGCTCATCCAGACCCTGAATCTCCTGCAGCTCTTCAGGGTCTGATATCTTGAAAGGGTAACTTAGCGGTGGTACTCTCGCTGACCAGAAAACAGGCCAGGCTGCTGCGAATGAAGGCCCAACATCTGACGCCATTTGGGGAAGGCAGTAGCCCGGCCGGGATCGTGGAGACCCTGCAGGCAGTGGTTGGGGTGCAGGCGCAGGATATGGCGGCCTCCCCCTGGGCCATTCATCTGCGCAACCGGAGCCTGAGCCCGGCAGACATCGACCTGGCACGCCAGGAACCGGGCCGCGTCGTCCATACCTGGGCCATGCGCGGCACGCTGCACTTACTGGCAGTCGAAGATGTCCGCTGGATGCTGCCCCTTTTTGCCGCAACTATCATCGCTGGAAACCGAAGGCGGATGGCGGAGCTGGGGTGGGACGAGGAACGCACGGCCAGGGGACTCCAACTGTTAGAAGCAGCCCTGGCTGAAAACGGAAAACTGACCCGCCCGCAGATCTCCAGCCTGCTCGCCGATCACGGTCTGCCTTCCGCAGGCCAGGCGCCGGTCCACCTGATCTACCGGGCGGCCTGGGAAGGCATGTTGGTACAGGGGCCGGACCTGGAAAAGAAGCCGGCTTACACCGCGTTTGAATCCTGGGTGGGTCAGCCCCTGGCCCTGCCCAGGGAAGAAGCCCTGGCTCGGCTGACCCGGCGTTACCTGGAGGCTTATGGGCCGGCCGCCCCGGAGGATATGGCAAACTGGTCGGGGTTGAAAACGAAAGAACTGCGCCCAATCTGGCAGGCGCTGGCAGGCTCGTTTATCCCGGTCGAGATCGATGGCCAGGCAGCCTGGCTGCTTCCATCCTCCCTGACCGGGTTGGATTTATTAGAAAGCCAAGCGCCGGTCGTCAATCTACTGCCCAGGTTCGACAATTACCTGTTGGGATATGCCGGCCGTGAGATGGCTCTCGGGCCGCAGGATGCCCCCAAGGTCAACGCCGGTGGGGGGATGATTGCGGCGACAGTGGCTGTTGACGGGCAGGTTCAGGGGGTGTGGCACACAAGGATGATCCGGGGTGGGATGGAGATTCTGGTTGAAATGTTCGAAGAGCTGGCCTTCGATTTAATCCCGCTCCTGGAAGATGAAGTCCCGCGGCTGGGTGAGTTCCTGGGGGTGAAAACGGTACTGAAATTTGATATAGATGAAAAACCGGAATTGAACTAGGATCATAGATCCGGGCGTTGTGGTTCCTGAGCCCAAAATCGATTGATTTTTGGCCGGTGAAGGTCCTGTCAGTGAAGAGATGCCGGTTTGGAAGAGGACCTTTCCATAGGGATCGTAACCGGTGGTGGAAACTACATTCCCCTCCCACCGGTGATGGCGCTCAATAGACGCACCAGGGTATATTTCACCAATACTGAAATACGCCCTGGTGAAGGGTCAAGCCATCTTTTCGGAATGCGGTTCGAGCTGGCGCGCGATAAACTCGGCCATTTGCCGGACTGCTTTTTTTGTTTCAGGTAAAAACGATACGATTGGAAAGACGTGGAACATTTCGTCCCATATTTGCAGGATGACGTCCACTCCGGTTGCGCGGGCTTTTTCGGCCAGGCGGGTGGCATCCTCTAACAGGATTTCGTCTGTGCCCACCTGGATGAGCAGCGGCGGCAGTCCTTGCAAGTTGGCGTAATGAGGTGAGATCAATGGGCTGGATAGTTCATGGTCGCCAGCATAACTCCGGGCGTACTTCTGAAGAACACCAGGCGACATGATCGGATCGACTTTCGCTTTGCTCTGCATCGATTTACCGGTCAGTGCCAGGTCGGTCCAGGGGGAGATGCAGACGGCCCCGGCGGGGAGCGGTTCGGCGCCATCCCGCAGGCTGAGCATGGTGCTCAATGCCAAACCACCGCCCGCGGAATCTCCGGCGAGAATGATTTGGGAGGGATCAACTCCCGCGGCCTGCAGCCAATGGTAAGCTGTGGCGATGTCTTCCATCGCCGCGGGAAAAGGATGTTCTGGGGCAAGACGGTAATTGATCCCTAAAACGCGATGTTGGGCGGCGTATGCCAGCCGGGAGATAAATTCACGGTGACCTTTGACCGATCCCAGGGCAAAGCAGCCACCGTGAAGGTAGAGGATCACCCCCTGTCCTGCGCCAGCCGGTTCAATCCACTCCGCGGGCACCCCACCAACGCTGACCGGCTGGCAGTGGATACCGGCGGGAAGCCGGGCAAACCGGATCACGTTGTCCTGGCGGACACGCTGCGCCTCGATCGTGCCTTCCGACCAGCCGGACATCAGAATGGATACGAGCTTCTTGCTGATTTGATTGCGAATGGTCATAAAGGTTTTCTCCTGTCTATGTCCCCTCTTAAGCGTTACTCATTAAGGGCCTGACTTATTTCCTCACCCTACTCTTCATGATGATTATATCCCGGGCAGCCCGAAATTAGCCTGCCCTATTTTGTCAGCAGCCATATAAATTGTTCACCATGCATTCCACGTTAATATCAAAACCATTCATCTTGATGCCACTCCAGCAAGTAAAGTTAAGTTTACCAAAATCAAGGGCAGGTCACGAGATCGTCGTGTTTTTTGAGTTTTTGGCTAAGAAGATCTTGTAAATGACACACTTTTTGCAGTTATACTATTCTCATTCTTGCGGTGAGGTATCCCAATGGACACAATCGACCATCCCTTCCAAATGCGGACCGGCTTTCTAGGCAACCCTGATTCTTCCACCCCATTCAGGTTCTGGAAAGAAGTCCCCTGGAATGACGAAAACCTGATGCGATTGAAAGAAATGGGTTTCGATACCATTCAGGTCAACGTGGCCTGGGGACCTCGCCCGGGAGACGAGCCGCTCAACCTGGAAGACATTATCGAGCTGCCGGCAGAGCTTGCCAGGGCTTATCCCCAGCCGGTGCCTTTGAACTGCGACCCCTCTCCCGAGAGGCGAGAGCAACGCCGGAAAACCGTTCAGGAGAGGTCGGCTGCCTGCCGCCGCCTGGGCTTGAAGACCCTCTTCCACTTCGGCGCGCCTTACAACGCCCACATGCGTTACGGCGATGGGCCGCCGAACTGCATCTCCGATGAAAAGACAATTCGGCGCTACGAGCTTTTGTTGGAAATTTTCGCCCGCGATTTCCCGGACGTCGACGATCTGCTGATTTATACCTACGACCAGGATGCCTGGCTGTGCAGCGAGTTCGGGCCTTGCTCCCGCTGCCTGGGCAAACCCTTGCACGAACGCCTGCCCGCTTTCTTAGGACGGCTTTCAGCAGCCTGGCAAGCCTTACATCCTTCAGCCCGCCTGTGGTGGGAGCCCTGGGAGCTCTCGGCCGGGCAGGTATACCGCTGTATCGCCAACCTGCCTGCCATGGGATTCGGACTGACGCTGCACGCCAACATCGCTGAAGTCCAGGCGACTTTACCAGCCGACCGCTGGGTGAAGAACACTGCAGCTTTGGCTGCTGAGCGGGGCATCCCGGTGACGGTCGAATACTGGCTGGGAGGGCCTTGCGAAGAATTCGAGCCGCTGCTGCACCTCTCGCACCCGCTGGTGACGCTGCGCGGCCTGCAGGCGATTTCCGCCGTGCCCGGTGTGACCGGCATCAAAGAGTACTACGGTCTCGACCCAGACCGGGAAGATCCCAACCTGCGAACAACAGCACTCTTTCTGTCCGATTCTGAGCTCACAGAAGGGAAGGCCTTGGAAATATTAGCCCAACCTTACCAGGACGCGGCCACCAGCGTGCAGCAGTTCTGGCAGCTGACCAGCCGCGGCATGGAGCTCTTTCCCTGGGAAGCCACCTGGTATATCCGCCAGATTGGGCGCAGCCGGGTGGACCACGCCTTGAGCGGCGCCCGCATCCGCGGCATAGTCTGCCGCACGCCGAGTTGGTGCTCGACCCGCCAATCGCATTTCCTAAAATCGTTCGAATATCAATTAGAAGAGGACCCCTGGCTGCGTGAAGACGTCGAGCAGCGCTGCCGAATGGCAGCCGACGCCTGGCAGACAGCGCTTGAATTGGGCGAGCAGGCTCTGGCGGCGATCCCGGCCGGTTTGCAGGTCAGCTTCAAGAAAAACCTGATCGACCTGGGACGGATGCAGCGCAGAGCCCGAGCTTACGCATATCACCTGCGAGAGACCAACCTGGCAGGAATGCTGCGGGCTTATCCCCAGGCGCCTGCCCATATTCTCCTGGAGCTACGCGCCTGTCTGCAGAACGATCTGGCGAATTACGAAGCAGAATGCCGGGCCGAGCAGGATGCCGCCCGGCTGGGGATGGCCCTGCTGGGTAAGCAGCTTCCGCTGCCCCCCTGGACCGAGGCCGAAGCAGCCTTACGAACCCTGGAGCAGGACCCGGTTGCATTCCTGGCAGAATATTTCACAGAGGCGCCTTCGACGGTCTCAAAGGGCTTGTTCAGCGCTACATCACGGTAAAAACCGGTCGATTGGATCGACTTATGAGACGCGAAAACTCGATATAATAATAACTAAATGGTCAGTCATTTATCCAGACATATTTACACCTGTCCAGTCAGAGCCAATTGCAGAAAGCTGCCCAGGCGCTATGTTTTTGATCGACCAATGACCGCCTTGTTTTGAAAGGAAAGAAAGAGGATTGAACCAGGAAATTTGCAGCGTTCAACCGAAAAAAACCTGCGAAGACTGTACGCTCAACAGCTCGTTGATGTGCCGCTATGATGGGCGCGATACGACCCACTTTTTTATGATCATCTTCCCATTCTTCGTAACTGCCATCGGCGGAGTCATCGCCAGTGGTTATGGTTGGTGGTTGTTTGGCTGGCTGGCTTATATGCTTTTCTTTTTCTTTGTTTGGGAAGGCCGCGTGTTGTGCAGTCATTGCCCCTATTGGGCTGAGCAAGGCCGGATGCTGCGCTGCCACGCTAATTATGGTGTGATCAAACTGTGGCGCTACCGGCCAGGACCGATGAACCGGGCAGAACAAGCCCAGTTTTTACTGGGGGCATTGCTGTTCATCGTCTACCCTCTGGTTTTCCTGATGATCGGCCATGAGTACTTGCTGGCGGCAATTGGACTGGCTTCTTCCGCCAGTTTCGGATACCTCCTCCACCGGAACATCTGCAGCCGCTGCGTGAATTTCTCCTGCCCTTTAAATAACGTGCCGAAGCAAATCGTTGGGGCTTACTTACGCAAAAACCCGATCATATACCAGGCCTGGCAGAATAAAACCTGATCCATTCACTCTACGAGAGCAGTCGGAATGCACCCTCCGAAGGTATGAGATAAATCATAGCGTAGGTTGCGTTTCCGAACGCAACAATTAAACCTGGTGCGTTCACTCTACGAGTGCAGACATGACGCATCTACGAAGGCATGAGAACTCGAATGGAAAATAAAAGCCCAGAGGTTTCCATAACCTTTGGGCTTAATCTATATTGATTCACGGCCAATTATCAAAAAGGCAACAATCTGTTAATTCTTTAGAGCCAGACCATTTGCGGTTTCTCCACCAGCTGGGCCACATCCTGCAGGAAGCGGGCTGCGGGAGCCCCGTCGATAGCGCGGTGGTCGAAAGTCAACGACAGTACCATCGTCTGGCGGATGGCAACCTGTCCTTCGAACACAGCCGGCACCGGTCGAATGCGCCCGATGCCCAGGATGGCGACCTGCGGCAGGTTAATGACCGGGGTGAAACCATCGATGCCCAGCGCACCCAGGTTGGTGATCGTAAACGTCCCGCTGCTCAAATCCTCCTGAGACAGGGTGCCTTCGACTGCCAGGTCAGCCAGGTGCCGGCGCTCGGCAGCAAGCTGGCCCAACCCCTTATGGTTGGTGGCGTGGATGACCGGCGCCAACAGGCCGCGTTCGGTGTCGATCGCCAACCCCATGTGGACCTCGTCGTAAAGCTCGAGGGTTTCGCCGTCGAAGAGCGCATTCAGGTTGGGGTGGTGTGCCAGGACCCGGGTCACAATTGCGACAAGAAAATCTGTATAAGTGGGCCGCTCGGCTCCCTCTTCCAGTTCTTTAAGGATATCGTTATGCAGATCTACCAGGCGGGTGGCATCGACCTCGCGGGTGATGGTTACCGGGGCGGTGGTTATATGGCTGGCATGCAAGCGGCGGGCAATGGTCTTGCGCAGACTGCTCAGGGCTACCGGCTTTCCCTTTCCCGGTAGGGCAGTTGTTGTCACGTAAGCCACCGGCTGGGAAGTAACCTCCTCAGGTAGATTTGCCTGTACAACTGCGGCAACATCCGCCCTGCGAATGACCGAACCAGGTAGAGCCTGGGTCATCGATTCCAGGTCGATCCCTTCGGCGGCGGCCATGCGCCTGGCTAATGGGGTGGCGGCCGGCGTTCGGGCAGTTTGTGGTAAGGCCAAGTAAGCCCGCACGTCTCGCTCGACGATCATCCCCTGGGGTCCGGTAGCCTTCAGTGTTTCGAGGGCCACGCCTTCAACCCTGGCCAGGTTGCGAGCACGGGGACTGGCAAATATACGCCTGTCCCTCGAAATTGCATTTTCTGGCGCGGCTTCCGTGCGGTTTGCCGGTGCTGCCGGTTCGAAGGTTTGAGGGGCGGCTGCTTCCCCGTTCTCATTCGTCTTCATTCCAAAGTTCACACCATTTGCGACGGCTGTTTTCTTATCCGTTTCATTCGAGGTTGCAGCGGTCGGGATGGCAATCGAGCCAATCTTCGAGCGCACCAGAACCTCGCTGCCCGGTTCAGCCAGGATTTCCTGGAGGATCCCGGAGCCAGGCGATTCGACTTCCAAAGTGGCTTTATCGGTCTCGACCTGGTAAAGGGTTTCACCTTTGACGACCGGATCGCCGATCTTTTTTACCCAGGCAACCAGCACCAGGCTGTCCATGGTCTGGCTGAGGGGAGGGACGATGATATCGATAGCCATCATAGCTCCTATCTACATCGTCGCCAGGACGGCGTCGACGACGCGCTGTTCGCTGGGAACGTAAGCTCTTTCGAGCACCGGGGCGAAAGGCGGCGGCACGTCTGGAGCGGCAACCCGTTTAATCGGCGCATCCAGCCAGGCAAAGCCTTCGTCGGCCATCAAGGCCGCAATTTCAGCACCCCAACCGTTGGTGAAGTTATCCTCCTCGACGATCACCAGCCGGCCGGTTTTTTGCACCGACTCGAGGATCAGGTCCTTATCCAATGGAACCAGGGTGCGGGGATCGATCACCTCAGCTTCAATGCCCCTTTCTGCCAATGTATCGGCGGCAGCCAGAGCCCGGTAGAGCATCAACAGGTTAGCCACAATGGTCACATCCTTGCCCGGCCGGCGAACGATGCCCTGGCCGATCGGCACGATGAAATCTTCTTCAGGCACTTCGCCAATCGGGCTGAGGGCTCCTTTTTCGCTGCGGGCGCCTTTTGAACCATAAAGCAGCTTGTGCTCGAAGACCAGCACCGGATTATCGTCGCGCACCGCAGCTTTGATTAACCCCTTGGCATCGTAAGCCGTGGCTGGCGACACCACCTTCAGCCCCGGCACGTGGGTGAAAAAGGCTTCCAGACTTTGGGCGTGCTGCGAGCCACGCCCGGTAGCGCCGACCGGGGCACGCATGACCATCGGCACTGAGAGGGTGCCGCCGGACATATAACGCATCTTGGCGGCCTGGTTGGCAAGCTGGTCCATCATCTCAAATAGAAAGTCGCCGTACTGCACGTCCGCAATCGGGCGCATCCCGGCAATCGCAGCCCCAACGGCCATCCCGGCGATAGCAGCCTCCGAGATAGGGGTGTCCAGAATTTCTTCGTGGCCGAATTCCTCGGAAAGCCCCAGGGTGACGGTGAAGGCGCCGCCGAAACCGCCTTCAACACCGATGTCTTCTCCCAGGCAAAATACACGCTCATCCCGCCGCATTTCCTCGCGGATGGCCTGGCGGATTGCTTCTGCAATGCTCATCTTAGGCATGGTTTGCTCCTCGTTCAATTAGTGAAGACATCTTCGTAAATGCTTTCTGGTTCGGGCAGCGGGCTCGCATCAGCAAAATCGATGGCATCCTTGATCTTATTTTCGACCTCCGCATCGATCTGAGCCAGGCTGGCTGCATCGATGCCGGCTTCTGCCAGCAGGTAACTGCGGAATGTCGTGATGGGATCGCGCTCCATCCACTCGGCTTCTTCCTCACGGGTGCGATAGGTGCGGGGATCGGAACGGGAATGGCCGCACTGGCGGTAGGTGACGCATTCGATCAGGGTTGGGCCTTCTCCATTACGAGCCCGCTCGGTCGCTGCGAGAGCAGCCCGGCGGACTGCCAATACATCGTTGCCGTCCACCACCACCCCTGGCATGCCGTATGCGCAGGCCCGGTCGGCGATATGCTCGACTTTAAAAGCCGTCTTGAAAGGGGTCGAGGCGGCATACAGGTTATTTTCGCAGACGAACAACACCGGCAGGTCCCAGATAGCGGCCGCATTCATGGCCTCGTGCCAGTCACCTTCGTTCGTAGCGCCATCGCCGAAGAAGCTGACCGAAACGCGACGGTTCTTCATCATTTTGGCTGCCAGGGCTGCTCCAGCAGCGATGGGAGCATTAGCCCCGACAATGGCGATGGCAGGGAAGACCCCCACACTGATGTCGCCCACATGCATCGAGCCGCCTTTGCCTTTACACGACCCGGTGGCCTTGCCAAACAACTCGGCCATGATGGCGCGGGGGTTGACCCCTTTGGCCAGCGAATGGCCATGAGGCCGGTGGGTGGTGAGGACATAATCATCCTGGTTCAAAACGCTGCAGACGCCGGTAGCGACCGCCTCCTGCCCAATGTAAAGGTGCAGGGTCGAAGGGATGCGTCCCTGCATGTACAGCTCGTTGACGGTCTCTTCAAACCGCCGGATCAATACCATTGTTTTGTACATTCCTGCCAGCAAGCTTGGGTCGAGTTTTTTGTTACCGGCTATCTCCCTGGTATTTTCGACATTCATTGTCATCTTTTCTCCATTATTTTTGGAAAATTAATCGGTCGCCTTCCGGTCTACCCGAGAATTGATCAATTTACAGGTAAACCATCCAAATCGGGTGGGACGGAGACCGAAAAATTGCCGCCTTTCAATATACGATCGGAACCAGATCGATTGTTTCCCACATATTATAAAGGCATCTTACTTCAAATCAGGGTGCGTTTATTTGAGCACTCAGCTCGACGAAATAACGGACACGATCACCGCGCATGATGGCTTTGCTCAAGACGACCGGCCGATTATCCGAATTATAAGTGATATTTTGGATCAAAAGCGCAGGAGCGCCATCCGGGATGCCTAATTCGTGCGCCTCGTACTGATCTGTAACAACCGGCTCAAAGAACTGCTTGGCCCGCGCTAGAATAACATTGTAACAGGTCGAGAGGAGGGTATATAGCGGGGCGGTTAGCATCTTTTCGGCAGTCAAAGAGCTGCAGATCGCGGTTGGAATGTAAATTAATTCGAGGATCAAAGGCTCACCGTTTGCAAGACGCAGCCGCCGGATTCGGTAAACGCATTCATCTTCAGGTATTTCCAAATAGCGGGTCACGCTACCCTTCGCTTCAGCAGTTTCAAAGGACAGCAAATGAGAGGAAGCCCTTAAACCTTTTTGTTCAATCAGAGTAGTGTAACTGTAGAATCCGCTCAGGCCGCGCTCAATCTTCGGAGGTAAAACAATCGTGCCCTTGCCTTGCTTACGACTCAAGCGGCCATCTCGAACCAGGATATCAAGTGCCTGGCGGAGCGGACCGCGGCTGACTAAATATTGTTCGCACAGTTGGTTCTCAGCCGGGATCGTTTCCCCTGACCGCCATTCGCCATTTTCAATCTTCTCAATAAATATTTCTTTCAGTTGGTGATATAGGGGAATGCCATCCTGTTTTAACATTTGATTGAGTATACAATACTAAACCAAAGACGTCAATATATCAATATGTATATACTTATTGACATTCATACGGTACCAGAGTATACTAGTCATAGTTAAAAATCTGCAAACCAATACCAATAATTAAATAAGTCCCCTCACTCTGGAGTAAAACTCAGCCATGGAAGAACGAGAGGAAATAAACAGATGGAGACGATGACGCCGCGTGAGCGCATGGTCGCCGCAATAAAGAACCAGAAACCCGATCGGGTGCCAGTGGCTCCGGATATCTCGACTATGATACCGGCTCGATTGACGGGCAAGCCCTGGTTTAAAATCTTCGTCGACAACAACCCGCCTCTCTGGAAAGCCTACATTGATGCAGTGGACCACTTTGGCATCGATGGCTGGTTTATTTACGGAGACATGGGTTTCAAATCATCATATTCTTCATCGAGCTCGGTGGAATACTCTCGGAAGACGCCTGATCGTTGGGTTATCGGTTATAAAGGTGAAATCGGAGGAGATCCATATCGCTATGAAGTCACCAATTACATTGCCGATTCCCCCACCACCACTCATAAGATTTTCAAAGATTTAGAAAAAGACTGGAAGCTGATCAAGAAATCTTACGCGCCTCCGGTTGGATACGATCTCTCTATATGGAACGAACAGCGAAAAGCTCTTGGAGAAAAAGGCGCTTTCGGTATCACCGTGGTATATCCTGGGCTTCATTATTGGTATTCTGCCGATTTTGATGGGGGAATTGAAAAAATCACCTACGATTATTACGATAAGCACGATCTGATCATGGAATTACGCGCCGTTCATGAAAAACGGAGCATGAAAGAAATGGAAATGGTCCTCGACCAGAAGCCTGATTTCATTCTCCTGGGCGGATCGGGGACGATAACCCTGCAATCCCCAGCGATCGCCCGTGAATTAACTCTGCCAACCATCAAAATCCTTACCAGGATGGCTAAGGAGGCCGGAGTTCCAACCATGCTGCATTCCTGCGGGAAAGAAAAAGCATTGGTCAAAATGTGCGCTGAGGAAACTGACTTGACTTGTATCAATCCCCTGGAAGTTCCACCCCAGGGCGATTGTGATCTGGGGGAGATCAAGCAAATGTATGGAAAAAAACTGGCAATGATGGGTAACTTGCATACAACCAGTGTGATGCTTTTAGGCTCCTACGACGACGTTGTTGCTGCCTCGCGGGATGCTATCGATGCAGCCGGTAAAGAAGGTGGTTTTATATTGTCGACCGGAGACCAGTGCGGCCGGGATACCCCAGATGAAAATATCCAGGCGATGATAGATGCCGTTCAGTTTTTTGGCCAATATTAATCACTTGATTTAGCAACTTACCAGAGCGATTCAATTATCGGTATTTTGGGTGGTTTTTATTAGTATCTCCAATCATTAACTCAACGATCAAAAAGTGACAGGAGATAATAACCGGTGAAATATCGATATGATTTATCTGAGCTGAAATGGTCGTTGGAAGGGTATACTCCCTTTCTATGGCTGTTTGAAAGACTGTATGGGGGAATGGGGAATGACCGCTGCATAGACGTACCTCCCGTGTCTGTCCAGGTACCCGGATCCGTTCAAGGGGCACTACGGGCGGTGGGATTAATACCCGATTGGAATTCAGGCGTCAATTATCGCCAATGTGAATGGATTGAGCATCGTCATTGGATTTATAAGGCGCTCATCCCGGACACCTGGATAGATAAGGATGCAGCTTTCCGCCTGGAATGCCTGGGCCTGGATTATTCGGGATGGGTGTACGTCAATGGCCACGAAGTAGCAGCTTTCAAGGGAACCCACATTCCCCATTACTTCACTATCACATCCTTTCTCAAGGATTCCGACAATGTACTTGAAATCATTTTCGACCAACCGCCGCGTTGGTTAGGACAATTCGGTTACACCTCGCAAATGCGGGAATGGAAAACCCGCTTTAATTACACCTGGGATTGGGCTCCCCGGATAGTTCAAATTGGTATCTGGGATTCAATCTTCATGTCGGCAATCAATAACACTGAAATCCAGGACCTAGCCTGCGAAACAGATGTCGACCTGCTGACTGGAAAAGGGATCATGAAAGTAAAGGGAGAGATCAGCTCGGGCGCAGGTCTTTCAGTCAAGATTTCGCTTGAACAGGGTGGTGGATTAATTCACCATGAAACGGTAACAACCGAAAGGTTTCAAAATGGCCTCGAATGGCGTGACCTGCCTGTCAATTTATGGTGGCCTAATCTGGAAGGGAATCAGCCCTTATATCAAGTCGCCTGCCAGTTATTGGATGCGCAGGGCAATGAACATGACCGCATAGAGCGCCGGGTCGGTTTCAAGCATGTCGATTGGGTTGCCTGTGAAGGCGCGCCTCCGGAAGCCGATCCCTGGATTTGCATCATTAACGGGCGACCGGTATTTTTGCAAGGGGTAAATTTTGCCCCACTTGGCGTTAATTTTGCCGACCTCAAACGTGATGATTACGCTCGCAGGCTAGAACTTTACCAGGAATTGGGCTGCAATCTCTTCCGGATCAATGCCTGCCAGTTTCTCGAGCGCCAATGGTTCTATGACCTGTGCGACGAGCTGGGTTTGATGGTGTGGCAAGAATTTCCGCTGACCTCCTCTGGAATCGATAACTGGCCTCCTGAGGATCAAACGAGCATCGACGAGCTGGCAGAAATTGCCAGTTCATATATCGAACGCCGCCGCCACCACGTTTCGCTACTCCTTTGGAGTGGTGGTAACGAACTGATGGGAGATCTAGAAGGTCACAAGTACGGGATGGGTAAGCCCTGCGGATTAGATCATCCCATGCTGAAACGATTGCAGGAAGTGGCACAGCATTTAGACCCAACCAGGAGGTTCATCCCAACTTCGCCCTCCGGCCCTCGAGCAGGTGCGAGCCAGGTCGATTTTGGGAAGGGATTGCATTGGGACGTGCATGGAGGAACGGCCCAGGCTCCTCTGGAAGACGCCAAGCGGTATTGGACGGGAGATGATGCCCTGTTTCGTTCGGAAATCTATTGCAGCGGCGCAAGCCCGGTTGCTTTGATTAAAAAATATTCCGGCGATTTCCCCGTTTTTCCTCCAACAGCCGAAAATTTGTATTGGTCGCGTTTGACGACCTGGTGGCTCGATTGGAAACGCTTGATCGCAATTTGGGGCCGCGAACCGCGTGACCTTGACGAGTACGTTGAGTGGAGCCAGGCCCAGCAAGCCAAAATGCTCGGACTGGAGATAAAAGCCTGCAAAGATAGATTCCCCAGGTGCGGTGGGGTTCTGCTTTGGTCAGGCCATGATACGTTTCCGTTGACCATCAATACGTCCCTCATCGACTTCGATGGCAATCTAAAACCAGCTGCCCATGCCGTTGCACAGGCCTGGCATATCCCAGCAAGTAATAAAAAGAAAGTGAACACTTAAAATCTATGCGATTTGAAATCAATATCGATTATCCATTTGAAAAAATGGGGTTGAGCCGCAAACGGATGGAAGCCAGGAGCCACTTCCGGTACGTCGATCGCGTCCCGATTAATTACTGCATCGTACCACGCTTTTTTACTCCATTGTTTGGGGTGCGCTACATCGACTTTTTCAAGGACGCCGAAACCCAATATGATTGGCTACTGAAGTTTGCCAGGTACCAACTCGAAAACATCCCGTCAGACTTCTGCACAGAACCGGTCATCTACGTCCATCCATATTTCGACAACGCCATTCCACCCAGCGGGCAAGGTGCTGAAGTCGGTTGGACGGATGATAATCCGATTCGGGCCATCCCGGTGATTCATACAATTGAAGAAATGGAGCGTTTTGAAGTGGCCCAGCCTAATGCCGGCTTACGGGGAACGACCATTGTATGGTGGCAGAAAATGAAGGAATTGGCTGCCGAAACTCGCGTCACTTTCAACCATCAAGAAGGAAAGGTAGACGTCAGTCCCCTGGCGATGGGAGGTCTCAGCCCACACATGCTGGCAATCGACCTGGTAGGAGAGGATTTTTATTGGTGGATGCTAGAATATCCTGAGCAGTGCCACCGCTTCCTCGACAAAATCACCCAAGGTGAAATCGAGGCCGAAGAACTATCTCGCAAGGTTGATCCCCGGCCGCGTGGCAGTGTTTTCGGCCTGGCTGAAGATTCAGCCCAGGCCATGTCGGCCAAATTATTCAAGGAATTTTGTGTTCCATATTCGAACCTGCTTTTTGAACGCTTCGGGCCTGGAGGGCGGGCGGTCCACATGTGTGGCAACAGCATCCATCTGCACCAGGCGCTTAAAGAAGATATGAAGATGACCCAGTTCGATATCTTTGGCTATCTGGTCCCGCCTGCCGTGGCAGCTACCAACCTGGGTGGCAATACCCTTCTGTGGGGAAATATCAATCCGATGCTCATGTTAGAAGGGTCTCCCCAAGAAGTGAAACAGGAAGCATTGAATTGCATCGAGGCAATGGGTCCGGGAGGCGGCTTTATGCTAGGAGATGGCGCCAATGTATGCCCCGGGACGCCGCTGGAAAGTTTTCATGCCATTATGGAGGCGGCCGAAGAGTATGGCCTGGGGGAGAACAGACTACCCAATTGAATGAAACCTGATTGAAAAAATGGAGGATTGTTTTTGCAAAGAAAAGGAGGAGTTATGAAACAATTTCTGAAAAAGCGAATTTCCTGTTAATCTCAAGTAACCCGAACGAAACCACAAGAACCAGACCGAGATAGATAAAGGAGAATGTATGTTCACACCAAGTTCCAAACTACGGCGCGTCCCTATTGTTCTTACATTTGTGATCGTTATCGCATCACTTCTCTTGTCCAGTTGCGGCGCTGCCGCCACACCTATGGAAGTGACGCGGGTTGTCAAGGAGACCCAGGTCGTAAAAGAAACCCAGGTCGTAAAAGAAACCCAAATTGTTAAGGAAACCCAGATCATACAGGAGACCAAGATAGTCAAGCTGGTATACGGTGATCTACCCCGCGATGACACGTTAATCGTCGCCGGTACTGCCAGCAATGATGTCTGGGATACCTTCACCATGATGTCAGGCCCATTGACCAATGCCTACAGCGGGTATCAACAAGTGGGAATCGAGCAAGCCTTCCTATTTGCGGCTGGAACTTACTATCCTTACCTGGCCCAAAAATGGGAGTACAACTCAGATGGGACCCAGATGACCCTTTACCTGACCACAAACGCGACCTGGAATGACGGTAAGCCGGTCACTATCGATGATTGGACCTTTACCCTCGATTACTTATCCGCGAATAAAGACAAGGGAGTTCCCTTCGGGACTCTCCTGGATTCGTCCAGCTACAAAACTGATGGGGCCGATAAGATTATCTTCTCCTTCTTCGACGCGAAAGACCCCACCAAACCGGTTTCTAACTGGCGCTTCAACCAAACGATAGCTGGCTTCGTTCCGCTCGCGAAACATATCTGGGAAGGTCAAGATCCCTTGACGTTCAAGAATAACCCACCGGTCGAGGCTGGTCCGTATACCCTGGTTAACTGCAATGCCGATACAAAAACCTGCATCTGGCAGCGTCGAGATGATTATTGGAAGACAGACGAGAATCTGGCCTTCAAGTATATCGTCTTCACTCGCCAGCCCGAAGCAGACCTACTGACTCAGGATATGATCGCTGGTAACTTCGATATTTCGCAGCTTAATCCCAAATTGGCTATGAGCGTGGTCATGCCACAAAACAAATACATCAGCATGGTAGAATGGCCAGACCCCTGCCCACGCCACATGATGTTCAACATGGAGGTTGCGCCACTTAATGACCCCGCGTTCCGGCACGCAATGAGCCTGTTGATCAACCGCCAAAAAGCTGGCCAATTAGACAATCCTGTCTCCAAGCCAATCGTACTGCCCTGGCCCTATCAGGGTGATCCTACTTCGCCATTTGTAGATCCGGCAGACCTGACTAACTACGATGTAGGCGTTTATGACCCGGCAAAAGCAGCTCAGGTGCTTGACGATGCCGGATACAAGCTGGTGAATGGCAAACGTGTGGACAAGGACGGTAAACCCATTTCGCTGACCATTATGACGTTCGATCCATCCATCCACGGTGCAGCCGTAAACGGTTTCCCACAGATGATGGCCGATGAAGCAGCCAAAATCGGGCTCGAATTGCTCCCTAAGGTGGTCGAAGTTGGCGTCTTCTTCGACAACGCCCAAAAAGGGAACTTTGATATGATGTACCAATGGGTTTGTGGAGCTCCGACTGATCCGCTTGCCGCCTACCAATTCCTGCACTCGCGCTATTACCAACCTATCGGCACGGCTACCGGCTTCGGCCAACACCTCGGTTATCAAGATCCTGCTACCGATGCTTTGATCGAACAAGTAGAGCAGGGCAACCCTGCCGATCCGGCGCTGGAAACAGTTTACAAAGAGCTTTTCCACACTGTAACTTCTCAGTGGCTTTACGTTCCTCTATTCGCCCTGTACCAGGGCTTCCCGTGGAACAATGAATACTTCACCGGACCCTCAAACCAGGTCGAACCATGGTATTGGATGTACCAATTCCGTGGAATGATGAAGTATATTACTAAAGTCGAATGATCGTCGTCGCTGGGTTTGTATAGATTTCAAAAAGAAATTGCCCCGCCCTTCACTTTTTGGGGTTCGGCGGGGCAATTTCTAGAAAGAGAGCCCATGGAAAGCCTAGAATTGAAGAGAAAAAATAGTATAGCCCATTCTTTCGCGATTATCAAGTCTAAATGGCAGCCTTATGCTCCCATTGCCAGATATGTCTGGAAACGGTTTGGGATTTACCTCCTGACCATTTTTGGGGCAGTGACGATCGCTTTTATCTTTTTTCGCCTCATGCCAGGCGATCCACTTTCGATCGTTTTCAGCCAGCTTCAGAAGGAAAACCTGGGCAGGGTCACAGCTGGGCCAGAAGTTGCATTGGCTTACAAAAAACTACTCGGACTCGATCAACCTTTGATTGTCCAATATTTCCTTTTCTTACGCAATGTACTGCTGCGCGGGTTTGACCTGGGACCTTCATTTGTAGCTTTTCCAACCAGCACGCGGGAAATCATTTTCCGTCAACTTCCCTGGACCATCGGTTATTTCACCACCGCGATGTTGATTGCCTGGATCATCGGTACTGCAATCGGAGCTGGCCTGGGCTGGCTGCGCCGCAGTGGCCTTACTTCGATTGCAGTGGGAATTGCAACCCTTTTGAATATCACCCCGGTTTACATCCTGGCTATCGCAGCAATTATCTTATTAGGATATCAGCTCAAATTACTCCCAACGGGCCAACCTTATGATCCTGGTTTAACCCCTAACTGGAGCGATTTCGAGTTCATCAAGAATGTACTCCGGCATGCAATTTTGCCTATTACTTCTATGGTACTGGTCTGGGGTGCCTCATTTACTTTAGGAATGCGATCATTGATGATATCGGTTTTCGGCGAGGATTATCTCACCTATGCCAAAGCGAAGGGGTTATCTCCTATGATGATCCTAAGGGATTACGCATTTCGGAACGCACTGTTGCCACAGGTTACCGCCCTGGGGATTGCCCTGGGAAGTACCATTAACGGAGTGCTCATTCTGGAAGCAATCTTTGTTATCCCGGGAGTAGGCGGGCTCTTCGTACGAGCCATGGCCATCCACGATTTTAATGTCATGCAAGGGATCGTCTTATTAGCGACCGTAGCGGTGCTGACTCTCAGCCTGATCGTCGACCTGATACTACCCTTTCTGGATCCGCGCATAAGGAGGACCAATGATTAACTGGAAGCTGCTAATGGGAATAGTGTTACTGGCAATCATCTTCCTGACCGCTGTCATCGGGCCTTTTATAACGCCTTTATTGTATCCGGGCGAAGACCCGACCAGCATAGGCAGCTTTCCCAGCCTTGAGTCTCCTACAGCAACGCATCCCCTGGGAACCGACCAAATGGGACGTGACGCGGTGGTACTCATCATCAATGGGATCCAGCTTTCACTGATTATCGGAGTAGTCGCGGGCTTTATCTCCACGCTGATTGGTGTGGTCATCGGGTTCGTTTCAGGTTACATCGGAAAAACCACCGATACCGTTCTGCGAGTTTTTATCGATATGGTTCTGGTTATCCCGGTCCTTCCTCTTTTATTACTGTTGAGTATCTATATCCAAAAATGGAGTGTGGTGCTCATGGGCTTCTTATTGGGAATATTCGGTTGGGCCTTTGTTGCTCGCACAATCCGCGCCCAGGTATTGAGCCTGCGTGAGCGTTCCTACGTTGACCTGGCCCGGTTGAACAACGAAAACACCCTGGAAATTATTTTCCAGGAACTGCTACCCAGCTTGATGCCCTATATCTTCTTAAGCCTGGCGGGAGCTACCGTGGGAAATATGTTGGTGGAAGCAGGCCTGCAGTTAATTGGAATTGGAGCGAGTCTTCCTCCAACCCTGGGAAGCATAATGGGACACGCCTATTCGGCAGGCGCTATTAGTATGGGGCTTTCAGGGCAGATTCTGGTCCCGGCGGGTATTTTGGTGACCATGTTCCTGGCGTTAAATTTAATGGATCTGGGCCTCGAAGAACGGTTCAACCCCCGTCTTCGCCTATTTGCTGAAGAACGCTGAAACCGTCAAAGGAGATTGCAAAACATGGCCCCGATAATAAAGATACAGAATCTATCCGTAGGTTATGCCTCAAGACACTCCGTTGGCCTGGCAGTTTCTAATGTAGATCTCGATGTGGAAAAAGGTGAGATCCTGGGATTGGTCGGTAAATCGGGGTGTGGCAAGACCACCATGGCAGTAGCTCTGCTGTGCCTGATTGAACCACCGGGTGTGATCCAATCCGGATCCGTGTTGCTCAACCTGGGCAAGCGCGGGGCGATCGATCTCCTCAAACTCAAACCGTCAGCTCTAAGGCAAATTCGATGGAAGAATATAGCCTATATTCCCCAAAGCTCGATGAGCGCATTGAACCCAGTTCTGAAGGTGAAGCAGCAAATGACCGACACTCTCCTTCAACATGGTATGAACAAAGCGGAAGCTGTCGAACGGGCCCGGTGGGCGCTGAATCTCGTCAGTCTGGATGCATCCATTCTTGAGAGGTTCCCACATGAGCTGAGCGGTGGTATGAACCAGCGCGTGGCAATTGCTACTGCGATTACGATGCAGCCAGATGTCCTGATTGCTGATGAATCCACCACAGCCCTGGATGTGGTCACCCAACGATCTATCCTGCAGGAATTGGTCAATATTAGAAAGCAATTTGGCACAACCATCATCGTCATCAGCCACGATATGGGCGTGATGGCCCAAGTGGTTGACCGCATGGCAGTAATGTATGCCGGCAGGATCGCCGAATTGGGATCGGTGGTCAACGTTTTCGAGGCCCCTCGCCATCCTTACACCCAAAAGTTAATTGGCTCAATTCCCAAAGCGACCGGTCAGCATCTGGAAGGGTTGCCAGGGGAAGCGCCCAACTTATGGAAGTATCCACCGGGCTGCCGGTTCAATCCCCGCTGCTCCTTAGTATCGAGTGTGTGTCTGGAAGTAAACCCACAGCTTCGTGAGATTATCACCGGGCAATTCGTGGCCTGCCATAACTGCTGCCAACAAGAAAGCTGACACATGGAAAATCTACTCTCAGTGATTTCACTAAAACAGACTTTTGGAACACGTAATCCAACCTATGCATTGGATGGGGTGTCCTTGACCATGCCGGCAAAACCCACCATCTTCAACCTGGTGGGGGAAAGCGGCAGTGGAAAATCGACCATCGCACGTATCATCCTGGGCCTGCTGCGGCCAACTCAAGGTACTGTGCTCTATAAAGGGATGGATATTTTTTCCAGGGATCGCTCCTGGCAAAAGCAATTCAGGCGCGAGGTCCAGGTAGTTTTTCAAAATCCATACAGTGTTTACAACCCAATCTATAAAGTGGACCGGGCCTTATTAAAGCCCATCCAAAAGTTCAAGCTTGCGAATTCCAAAGAGGAAGCCAACACAAGAATTTTAGATTCGCTCAAAGCAGTTGACCTGCGCCCAGAGGACGTTCTGGGCAAGTTTCCCCACCAACTCAGCGGAGGTCAACGACAGCGGGTTATGCTCGCCCGCCTTCACCTGATTTCGGCCCAATTGATTATTGCAGATGAAGCCATCTCGATGATCGACGCCGCCGGACGGGTCAGCTTCCTCAATATTCTGATCGATTTCCGGGATCGCCTGAATATTTCTACCCTGTACATCACCCACGATCTCTCGACAGCCAAATACCTGGGGGGAGACATAATCGTCTTATACAAAGGTCGGATTGTCGAGAGGGGTGATACTCTCCGCGTCACTAACAGCCCCCTTCACCCATATACCCAGTTATTAGTCCAATGTATACCTGTGCCCGACCCTAAGCAGCGTTGGAATGAGATACTTACCGATTCGGGCGAGATCTCGACCTACCGTTCACCAAATCGTGATCGTTGCCTTTTTGCAGAACGCTGTCCCAAGGTAATGGATATATGTTGGAAATCAAGGCCATCGCTAGAAACGCCTATAAACCAAGAAATTGTTTGTAACACTGAGGTTGCTTGTCATCTATACCAATAATCACGGCATCAAAGTTTACAGGATTTCCCGTAGTATTAGACCGGTGCAAAAAGAATGCATCCGTTCTTGAGATGACCTACAGGCACGGTTTGTGATAATTATTTTTTGAAAAGAAGGTGTCTGGCCAAATCATTAAGGCACATCATGTGTCCACAAGGTCTCGCAGACATATACACTTTGAAGAAAATGAAAAATTTAACCCCTATCAGTAATAGGATAAATAATATGTGGCTACAATTACGAGATTACCAGAAGAAGGTCATTGGCTGTTGGATGGGAAAGAATATCGGCGGCACATTGGGCGCCCCATTCGAAGGCGGACGCGGCGCGTTTGACATCGATTTCTACACCCAGGACCTGGGCGGAGAACCCTTGCCCAATGATGACCTCGACCTGCAATTAGTCTGGCTCAATGCGGTCGAAAAATATGGCCGAGGTGTGAATGCGTCTATCCTGGGTGAATACTGGCACACTTATATAACCCCGAGCTGGAGCGAGTATGGATTGGGGAAGAATAACATGCGGATTGGCCTGCCGCCACCACTGTCAGGTTTTGTAAATAACCCATACCGCAACAGCTGCGGAGCATTTATTCGTTCAGAAATTTGGGCTTGCCTGGCGCCTGGTCACCCGGAGATCGCTGTCCAGTATGCATACGAAGATGCAATCGTGGACCACAGCGAGGAAGGCGTGTACGGCGAAATCTTTTGTGCTGCCGTTCAAAGCGCAGCATTCGCCGAAAATGACAAGCTAAAATTGATCGACATCGGCCTGTCCTGGATACCCCCGGCCTGCGGTATTCCGCGGGGCATACACACCGTTCTGGAAAGTTGGAAGCAAGGCCTGGACTGGAAACAGGCCTGTAAAAAAGTGATGCTCGAAGTTCCGGAACACTTTTTCAGCCACTACATAGGTGAGCCTGAAAGTGATTTGCCGTTTGGACAGGTCGGCTATGATGCGCCTGCCAACGTGAATTTCTTCGTCCTGGGATGGCTGTATGGAGATGACGACTTTGGGCGCAGCCTGTGCACATCGGTTGGTTGTGGGGCAGACACCGACTGCACCGGCGCGACCCTGGGTGCCACTCTGGGAATCATCCACGGCATCGACGGCATTCCGGAAAAATGGAAACAACCCATTGGATCGAAAATTAACACCATTTCACTCAACCTGGGCGATTCGGGTGGAATGTTTCCCCGAACGATCATTGAGCTTAGCGACCGCATCCTGCGCCTGACACCCCGCTTTCTGGACCTGGAATTTGTGGACGTTGTCAACGGCAAGCAAGGATATGCCATTCAATCGAACGAAGGCGAAGCATTGAAATGCCAACCAAAGCGCCTTTCTCCGGAAATTGAACGTTCGTTTGTTGAGGAGCTCATCGTACGCCAGCCATTCATGGTTCGCTATGACACTCCGATTTATACAGCCTGGATGGATTACGGAAAAGAACCACTGGTGAGCTCAGATCAGCCAGTTAAGTTGAAATTGGTTTTCGATAATATTATCCCCAATCCACAGTGGCTCGAGTTAACCTGGCATTTTCCACCTGGGTGGCAGATTGCCCCTTCAGTTTGCACCAGTTTGATGCTCCCCCAGGCTACTTTTGGATTGATCGGTCAGGCTCGAGTAGAGTTCACAATCACCCCGGGAGAGGTAATCCAACCGCAGATTGACCTGTTTTTAGACATCCGCTCCCAAGGCCGGCCCACCCGGTTGATCATTCCGGTTCGATTACTTTCTGCATCCAACGGCATTTCGATGTAGATCTTTCATCAGGAAAAATCTTCCCCCAGGGAAGGATTGGAATAGCATCAACCTGATTCAAAACGGCTTCAATGGCAGAACACCGCCAGAACCAGCTATAATTACGCATCTGAAAATTAAATTAAATTCGAAATGGTGATATATGTCGATTGTTAAAATGGATGAAATCGTAGAGCGGGCGTTGAAATCTGGCTATGCGGTCGGATATTTCGAATGTTGGGACCAATACTCACTTGAAGGTGCGATGGAGGCTGCGGAGGAATCGCTTTCCCCGGCAATTCTTGGCTTCGGTGGGGCGGTAACCAACTCCGAATGGTTGGAAGGCGGGGGGATTGAAGAACTGACTGCCCTGGCTTATATCCTGGCCGAACGTGCCAGGGTACCTGCAGCAGTCTTGTTTAATGAAGCTGAAACCATGGACCAGCTTACCAGGGGGATGAAAGCGGGGTGCAACTCGGTCATGCTGGATAGTTCGTATTATCCTTATGAAGAAAACGTGCACGTTACCCGCAAGGTGGTCGACGCCGCCCACGCCCAGGGCGCCTGGGTTGAAGCCGAGCTGGGTCACCTGCCAGACGCAACCTGCATGGATAGCCATTCCAGCTTGACCACCGACCCCGATCAAGCAGCTGCCTTCGTCACCGCAACCGGTGTAGACGCCCTGGCGATCTCGATCGGCAACATCCACTCTCTTTCCGACGGTGAAGCGCCTATTGACCTCGAGCTGCTCGACCGCATCCACGCCTGTACGCCTGTCCCTCTGGTCATTCATGGTGGAAGTGGATTCCCGCATAAATCCATCCAGGCTGTGATCGAAAGAGGGGTTGCCAAGTTCAACTACGGCACCCGCTTGAAGCAGCTTTTCCTGGAGGGCATACGGACGGCCGTCGAACCGATCCCCGAAACCTTTATCGTCCACGATTATGTCGGCTCACGCAACGAACGCGATGTGATGACCAGCGGAAAGGCTCTGATGAAAGAGGACATCCGCAAAATGATCCGCCTTTATGGCAGTTCCGGTAAAGCCCTCAATTGGTAAAATTTACACAGGAAAAGGAATATGGCAGACACCTCACACGACGTACTATGCATCGGCATCCTGGTCGCTGACATTGTGGTCCCTCCCCTGGAACGGATCCCCGCTTCCGGAGAGCTTATCCTGGTTGACAACATCCTGTTATCGACCGGCGGCTGTGCTTCCAATGCCGCCATCGACCTGGCGAAATTGGGAGTAAAAGTCGCGGTCGTCGGGAAGACCGGTAAAGACATCTTTGCCGAATTCCTTTCCAGGGACCTGCAATCCTACGGCGTGGATATCTCCGGTCTTCGCTCTGATCCTGTAGCCCCAACCTCACGGACGGTGATCCTGCCCATTATCGGCTCCGACCGACGCTACATCCACACCCTGGGAGCCAATGCCAGCCTGACGGTGAAAGATATCGACCTGGGCCAGGTCGCCAGGTCCAGAGTTCTGTATGTGGGCGGTTACCTGCTGATCCCCGGGTTCAAACAGGAAGCCCTGGTCGAGCTGTTCCAGTTCGCCCGCCAGCACGACATCAAAACCGTGCTGGATGTGGCCGGTGCTCCCCAACGAGGTCTCGAACCGTTCAGCCAGGTGCTGCCCTTCACCGATGTTTTTCTACCCAACAATGACGAAGCTTATGCGATCACAGGTGAAACGGATCCTTTTGAGCAGGCTCGCACCTTCAGCGATTGCGGAGCTGAGACCACCATCATCACCCTGGGTGGGAATGGGGTGGTGGCACGGTCACAGGGGCGCTATTATCAGGCCCCAGCTTTTCCGATTGATTTTGTTGATGCCTCCGGCGGCGGCGATGCATTCGATGCCGGTTACATCAGCGGGATGCTGGCTGGCTGGGACCTGGCGCGCAGGCTCGAATTCGCTTCAGCCATTGGGGCTTCGGCCTGCACCCGCCTGGGAACGACCGCCGGCGTCTTCACCCGGGCTGAAGCAGATACCTTCCTTGAACAGAATCACCTTCAAATAAACACTATCTAATCGCGAATGACTCGAATAGACGAACGTACACGAATATGCTCTTGGTAAAAATTAGAGGTATTCGAATATTCGGGTAATTGATGATTTTCTTTCGACCGGACCAGGAGGAAAAATGACCACTTCACGAGAGCGCGTGCTGAAAGCCTTGAATTTTCAACCGGTCGACCGGACGCCAAGAGATCTGGGCGGGATGCTGTCGACCGGCATCAGCGCCTTTGCCTACCCCAGACTGGTGGCTGCCCTCGGGCTGCCTCCCCGGCTTCCGCGGGTCCACGATACCGGCCAGATGCTGGCCTTGCCCGACCTTGATGTGTTGGATGCGTTTGAATGCGACGTGGTTACGATCCATGAAGGGTTAATCACCAATGCTTACGATCAGCCGGATGAATGGCATGATTTCGATTTCAACAGCCGGCTGGCAGCCCAGGTGCGCTTTCCGCAGGACTTTCAAATTCAACCCGATGGCGTCATCACCCAGGCCAGCGCCAGGTCGAAAATGCCGCCCAGTTCATACGTCTTCGACGAAGACCACGGTGGCCAACCGCTGATCCTGAGCGATGACCTGCCAAAATACGACCTCAAGGCATACCACCAGAAGATCAGCGCTCAGACTTTCAAGGATGCAGACATGCGCAAAATTGCCGATACCTGCCGGCGGGTCCGCCAGGTTTCTGACCGGGCCGTCTTTTTTAACCATCCTTACTTCAACCCTGAAATCTCGATCCACGCTCATGGGGGGCTGGCGGTTTTTCCAATCCTCTGCCTGACCGAACCGGATTACGTGATCGAGCTGCACGAAATCCTCAGCGAGCAGGCCTTGAAGAACATTGATCTTCTTTTGCCCGAGATCAAATCAGACATCGATATCATTATGATGGCTGCCGATGATTGGGGCACACAGCGTACAACTATCGCCTCTCCCAAGGTTTATCAAAAATTGTTTCTTCCTTACCGGCGCAGGCTGAACGATGCAGTCCATCACCTGGCTCCCCAGATGAAAACATTCTTGCATTCTTGCGGCGCGGTATACAACTTGATCGATCTGGTTGTCGAGAGCGGCTTCGATATCCTCAACCCGGTGCAGTGGCCCGCTGGCGGGCATTCCTACCTGGAATGGAAAGACAAAGCGCGCGGGCGGATCACGCTATGGGGTGGTGGAATCAATTCACAAGAGACATTACCCCTCGGCAGCGTTCAAGATGTCGAACGCGAGGTCGCGGCAGTGACTGCCTGTCTGAGCGAAGACAGCGGATTTGTGTTCTGTAACATCCACAACTTGCTGGCTGAGATCTCTCCCGATAAAATTATTGCCATGTACCGGTCAATCAAATGAAGCATTCCATTCAGATCGACTTTCCGATTGACGAGATGGAACGCCGCCAAAATCGGCTGGATGCCAGGCTCCGATTTGACACAATCGACCGTACACCGGTAGGATTTTGCCTGGTTGCTCGCTTTTTCACACCCATCTTTGGGATTAATTATCAAGAATTCTTTAAGACGTCGAGACCCATTTCTACTGGCAGCTGCAATTTGCAAAATACCACATCGAAAATATTCCTGATGACACCATAGCCACTTCACCGACCATCTATGTCAATCCCTTTTTTGATAACGTGACCAATGCCAGCGCTTTTGGCGCCAGGATCGAATACCCGGATAACGAAACCCTTCAGGCTTGCCCGGTAATTAAATCCGTAGATCAGATGGAGCGGGTCGAGATTCCAGCGCCCACCTCTGGACTGTGGGGAAAACTGGCAAAATGGTGGCTCGAAATGAAGGAACTGGCTAGCTCAACTGTTGTGACTTTCAATGGCGTTAAAGGCAGGGTTGAGATGGGCAGCTTGATGGCTGGCGGAGAAGGGCCTCATATGATCGCCATCGATCTGGTTGGGCAGGATTTTTATTGGTGGATGCTTGAATATCCGCAAGCCTGCCACCGTTTCCTTAACAAAATTACGTGGGGGATCATTCAAGCCAACCATTTATTCAAAACCATCGATCCTCGCCCGTGGACATCCTATGGAGTGGCCGAAGATTCCTCCCAAATTATGTCAGCCGGGATGTTTAAGCGCTTTACCGTCCCGTACGACCGGACCTTGTATGAAGAATTTGGCCAAGGAATGGCAGATGGCCGCGGGATGCACATGTGCGGCGACAGCACCCACCTCCATCAGGTATTGATGGAAGACCTCAAGATATCCAGTTTTAATATTTTTGGCTTTCCTGTACCGCCCCAGGTTGCTGCCAGGAATCTTAAGGGAACCTATCTTTGGGGGAATATCAATCCGATGTTAATGCTCAAAGGCACCAAAGCCGAGGTCAAACAGGCTGCGCTGGAATGCCTCGCGGCCATGGCGCCCCAGGGAGGATTTATGTTGGGCGATGGCGCCAATGTCTGCCCTGGTACTCCCCTGGAAAACCTGGCTGTTCTCACCGAAGCCGCCCAGGAATATGGACTGCCCGAAAACTATGGAAGAATCCAATGAAAACGATTTACGACCTCTCACAAGTAGATTGGACTTTATCTGGCTGGACCCCTTTTCTCTGGCAGTTCCAGCCCAGCCTGGAATCGAGCGCTTCACCTGATGCGCTGGTCTCTGTGCCGGCCAAGGTGCCCGGCTCGGTGCAGAAAGCGCTTCTGGATGCTGGCCTGCTGCCGGATTGGAACGTCGGGCTGAATGCGCGCGCCTGCGAATGGGTGGAAAACCGCCAATGGCTGTTCGAAACGACCCTACCCGATGCCTGGGTCGAACCCGGAAAAAATTACCGCCTGGAATGCCAGGGATTGGATTACAGCGGCTGGGTTTATTTAAATGGCGCACTGGTGGGCGAATTCTGCGGTACCCACGTCCCTCATCTGTTTGATTTGACCAGCCATCTGGTGGCACAAAATAACATTCTGAGGATTGCTTTTGACCTGCCCCCACGCTGGCTCGGGCAGTTCGGTTACACCTCGCACATGCGCCAATGGAAAACTCGCTTCAATTACACCTGGGATTGGCAGCCGCGCCTGGTCCAGATTGGCATCTGGGACTCCATTCGCATGGTCGCCACGGATGGTTTGGAAATCTCTTCTCTGACCTGCACCAGTGACGCCGACCCCGCGGCGGGCAAAGGCAGCCTGCATGCCAGGGTGAAGCTGGTCGCCCCACCTGGGGCAACGGTTGTGGTAACGCTTGAGCGGCAGGGAGCCATCCTTCACCAGGAAAAACTCTCGGCAGCTGCCTTGACCACAGCTGGTGGACTCGATTGGGAAGGCCTGGAGGTCGAGCTTTGGTGGCCCAACCGGGAAGGCACTCAGCCGCTCTACAATTTTGAAATCAAGCTGCAGGGCAGGGATGGCGCAGAGATTGACCACACCATGCGGCGGGTGGGATTCCGCCACATCGCCTGGCAGCCCTGCCAGGACGCCCCGCCCGGCGCCGATCCCTGGATCTGCCTGGTCAACGGGCGTCCGGTCTTTCTGCAAGGTGTCAACTTTCCCCCGGTCCGGCCTAACTTTGCCGACGTCACCCCAGAAGACTATCGCCAGCGGTTGGAGCTTTATAAAGAGCTGGGAATGAACACCTTTCGCCTCAACGCCTGCGGTTTCCTGGAAACCGAAATCTTCTACAACCTGTGTGACGAGATGGGATTCCTGGTCTGGCAAGAGTTCCCCCTGACATCTTCCGGCGTCGAAAATATGCCTCCGAATGACCCCGAGTCGATCGAAGCTGTAGCGCAAATTGCAGCTTCCTATATCAGCCGGCGCCAGCATCACCCGTCTTTGCTGCTGTGGAGTGGAGGAAACGAGCTGGTCGATCTCAACCTGCATCCCCTCGATAATGGCCATCCCATGCTCAAACGCTTGGAGAGCGTGGCGCATAAGTTAGATCCCTCGCGGCGATTTATCCCGACCTCACCCAGCGGGCCGCGCTTTGGCGGCGCTGCGGCCGAGTTTGGTTTGGGACTGAACTGGGACGTGCACGGCGAATGGAAACCCGAAGGTACCCTGGATGAATGGGAAGCCTACTGGCAGGCTGACGATGCCCTTTTCCGCTCCGAGATTGGGGCGCCTGGTTGTGGACCGGTCGAGTTGATTCGCAAGTATAAAGGCGACTGCCAGGAACTGCCGATCGCATCCAGCAATCCCTTATGGAACAACCCGATTGCCTGGTGGCTGCAAGCCGCACAATTCGAGGCCGAGCTTGGCCATGCCCCTGCCAGCCTGGAAGAATATGCCGCCTGGAGTCAGGACAGGCAGGCGCGGGCCCTGGTAATTGCGGTCAATGCCTGCAAGCAGCGCTTCCCCCGCTGCGGCGGGGCGTTACTGTGGATGGGCCACGATACGTTCCCCTGCCCGACCAATACTGCTATCATAGATTTTGAAGGGCAGCCCAAACCAGCTGCCCTGGCATTAAGGGATATTTACATCAAGCCGCAAAATTCGGTCTAGATCACCCGGTCGCTGCCCCCATCGACAGGGATTTGCGCACCGGTGATCTTCTCGAACAGCGGCCCAAGCATTTCAGCTACCAGCTCGCCCACGTAGTGGCTGTTCAATTCCACCCCGAGGACGTTCCGGGTCTTGTACTGCTGGACGGTCATTCCATAATGAGCGGCCCGGGCTTTGAGTACCTCTTCCGTCCAGATGCCGGTATCGAAAATGGCATCGGGGTGGACCATATTCACCCGAATGCCGTCCTTGCCCCACTCCAGGGCAGCCACCCGTGCCAGCTGGGTGACGGCGGCTTTGGAGGCCGAATAAGCGGCTGCTCCGGCGCCTGGTGCCAGAACGTTCTTTGAAGCATTGACCAGCACCCGGCCATAGCGCGGGGCGGCTTTCAACAAGGGTTGGGTCTCACGCATCACCACCAGATTCGAATCCAGGTTAATTCGCATGACCTTTTGCCAGGCAACTGTTTGCAGGGCTTCGATGCGTATTCCTGCCGGGAAGATGCCGGCGTTCAGCACCAGCATGTCCAGACCACCGAAGCGCATTGTTAAGATTTCATAGCTCTTAAGGATGGCAGCTTCGTCGGTCAGGTCGCAAACCAGACCCAGGTAGGCATCACTGTCAAACTGGTCCACAACCCGGGGGTTGAGGTCCATCGTCACCACAGCTGCCCCGCGCTGCAATAATGCTTCGACGCAGCTTTTTCCGATTCCTGAAGCCCCGCCGGTTACCAGGGCTACCTCGCCGGTGAATGAGGTTTGTTTCGCGACCGGCCCGGATTGAAGGGCGGCATCTGAATAACAGCGTTCGAAATAGGTTGCCGGGATGATATTAATAAGGGCCGTACGCAAGGTCTCTCCCCAACTTTCCCCGCGGCTTGGAACGGGAGAACCCTGCTGTCCGCCACTTGGTAGAAATGGGGAATGCATATTTTGCAGCTTTTCGGCACGCAGCCCGGCGGTGAAAGCCTGCAGGTAGAGTTCTTTGGCTGCGGCTGCTTCGGCGGCTGTCCGCCCGGCGACGAGCATCCCCAGGCTGCTGTCAAGCGTGAGCCGGGGTGCGGCTGGATTGGTTATTCCGTGGCGCTGTTGATAGTCCGTAAGGTCCCGGCCGATTTGTGGCCAAGGCTTGAATAAGCCACCATTGGAGGCAGCATCAACGGTTTCTGCTTCTGCAGCCAGGTCACTTCGACCGGCGAAATGCAGACTTTCCGGGCCGCTATCGACGCTGAGAATCAATGGCCGTCCGGCTGCAGTCGAAAGTGTTTTACGCCATTCGGCAATCTCAACCCGTCGGGGTACTTCGTTCGTCAGCGTTTCATCGAGTTCGATCATCCAGGCGTTTTTGGCTTTGAGATAATCGTTGGCAGCTGCGGTCAGCTCGCCGAGGGCCTGGTAAGCCTCCCGTGGAGAGCGGCCCAGCACCGCCAGGTCGTATCCGGGTAATAGAACAGCTTTTATCGATCCCGTGGGACGAGCCTCAAGCTCCTGCCAGGCCTGTGCCAGGGAGAGCCCATTTTCTGGTTTCGGGAAAATCGCGAGCGTGTCCCCAAAAGCTTGCTGAAGCCGGTCCTGGCTATCGCCAGCCAGGGCAATTGCCAAAAGCGCGTCCAGCCTTGCGGTAAGGATACATCCATCAGGTATGACGGCGTGGAGTAAAGCTTCGTCACCTGGAACCGGTTGGCTCGCGTCCAGACGGCAGGCAGCCAGCTCATTTTTCAGCTGCCACTCAGTCAAGCCCGTCAACGCGGCCAGCTTGACCAGGTCCGCAAGGCGCAGGCCGATCAAATCCAGCGGGCCTACCTCAACGTACTTTTGAGCATCCCGGCTGAAATAAATTACGTCTTCATCTTCGCCAAAAATGTTGCGCCGCCTGGATTTGAGCGAGGAAAATGCAGCCCCGCGTAAGCTCAATCCTTGAACTTGCGCCAGCTCATGCATGACCTCGACCAACTGCTGTTTCTCATTGATAACCGCGCCAATTTCATTCGATGATGTACCCGCCATTGCCAGCCGACCTCCACCCATCAACTTTCCGAACGTCATTATAGGGAAGACTCCCCCCACCATGCAGATTTCAGAAGTCTTCCAAGAATTTCAAGGGTTAATTCTTCATCGTCTGGAAGATTTCGAACGCCTCTTTGGGGGTGGCTCCTTCATGGATCACCGCCTGCAAAGCGCGCGCCATCGCTTCAGGATATTCATTTTGCCAGATATTGCGGCCCAGGTTCACCCCAATAGCGCCCTGCTGCATCCCATCGTAAACGAATTCAAGCACTTCGAGATCGTTTTCGGTGCGTGGACCACCGGCGATCACCACCGGCACCGGGCAGCCAACAGTTACCTTTTCGAAATCCGGACAATAATAAGTCTTGACCACGTCAGCGCCTAACTCAGCGCAGATGCGGCAGGCCAGAGCCAGGTAGCGTGAGGTTTTCTTTTCCTCTTCACGGCCAACCGCCGTAACAGCCATGACCGGGATGCCGTAGCGCGAACAATCGTTGACCAATCTGGTCAATTCCATCAGCGTCTGGTGTTCGTAATCGCTGCCAATGTAAACTGAAATGCCAACTGCGGAGGCATTGATGCGAATGATGTCCTCAATCGAGGTGGTCACTTCTTCGTTTGCCAGGTCCTTGCCGACCATACTGTTGCCCCCCGACACCCGCAAAATAAGCGGGGTGGACGTCTGCGGCGGCAGCGCGGCCCGCACGACCCCGCGGGTCATAAAGACTGCATCTACATATTTCAACAAGGGTTCGGCTGTCTTACCAGGTTTTTCCAGGCGGTGGGTAGGTCCCTGAAAATAGCCGTGATCCATGGCCATATAAAAACAATGTCCATCCGGTTTGATCGTCCTAGCGAGGCGGTTTTCTAAACCCCATTCCATGGTTGATTTCTCCTTAAGTTAAGTATTCAGTTATCAGTTGTCAATAGTCTGCAAAAATTCACTTCAAAACCGTCACTCGGCAGCCCTTACCAAGAGATAGCCTTTCTGGATCAGCCAGTGGTGGAACTCGTAGGTAGTATGGATGCAGCTGTTCTTGCAGATATTACGGATGTGCTCGTATTTTGGCGTGCCTTCTTGTTCTGCGTCCAACAGCACCTGCACCGGGCAAGGCAGGTCTTTACAGAATTCGCGTCGTTGATATTCGATATATCCATCGAGCGTCATGAATTTTTCCTCCTGATTGGAATTAGACAGATTGATTTTACCTTAAAATTTAATTGTAAATCGTTTTGGATATGATATAACATAGCCATGCCCACCCAACATCGCTTTCGCCAGGTCCATCTTGATTTTCATACCAGCGCCCAATGCCAGGACGTTGCCGCCCAATTTGACCCCAGGGTCTTCGTTGACACACTCAAACTCGGCCATGTCGACACCGTCAACATCTTTTGCCGCTGCCATCACGGATTCTCATATTATCCGACCAGGGTGGGAACCATCCATCCCAATCTAAAGATCGACCTGCTGGGCAGCCAGATCGAAGCCCTGCACGCGGCCGACATACGCTGCCCGATCTATATGTCGATTAAGTGGGACGAACAGATCGCTATCCAGCATCCCGAATGGATCTGTGTCAACAAAGACGGCTCATTGGCCTCGCGCCATCCGCTTACAGCCCCGCCTTTCACCTGGACGACCCTGGACGTGTCGACCGGCTATGCAGATTTTGTAGCCGCTCAGGTGGAGGAGCTATTTCAACGCTACGGCAAAGATATCGATGGTTTCTGGTTCGATATATGCTTTCCACAGCCAAATTATTCCCCCTGGGGGCAGGCCCAGATGTTGAAAGCGGGCGTCGATTTGGAAAGCGACCAGGCTGTCTGGCAGTACGCCAGACAGCAGGACCTGGGATTTTTCGACCGCATCACTCACCTGGTGCAGAGCAAGAAGCCGGATGCGACTATCTTCTACAATGGGACCACAACCAACGACATGGGTGAAATGCTGCCCTACCAGACCCATTTCGAGGTGGAAAGCCTACCCACCTCAGATGGCCAATGGGGTTACATGCATTACCCGATCGTTGGCCGCCAGGCGCGCAACTATGGGCGCGAAATGATCGGCATGACCGGACGCTTTCACGGCAGCTGGTCAGATTTCGGCGGGTTGAAGACCAGCGACCAACTCGATTACGAATGCGGAACTATTCTGGCTGCCGGTGGACGTATTTGCGTTGGCGATCAGCTGCATCCCTCCGGAACGCTTGACCCTGCGGTCTACCGTACGATCGGCTCATCATATGCCCGGGTCGAAAAGCTCGAACCCTGGCTGTATGGCGCTGTTCCCAGCGCAGAGATTGCCATCCTGGCGCTAGGAAGCGGTAATGCTCGCTTGCCTGGCCTGGCTTATCCTAACCAAGATGTTGAAGGCGCAGCCCAGATGCTGCTCGAAGCAGGCATCCAGTTCGACCTGGTGGACGAATGGGCAGATTTGGAGCACTATCCGGCTCTTATTTTACCGGAACAAGCAACCCTGGACGAAAGCTGGGAGCGTAAGCTGGCCAGTTACCTGGCAAGCGGTGGGCACTTGATTCTAAGCGGCAAAGCTGCCCTCGACAGCACTTCAGGAAAGTTCTTGCTCGAGCAGGTGCCGGTCGAATATATCGGTGATGCGCCTACTGTGCCTTCATACATGCGCCTCGACTCTGGCCTGGCAAATACCGGCGGACTGGCAAGCGATTACGATTACGTGTTCTATGGCCAGGCACTCCAGGTCAGGCCTAAAACGGGAGCGCAAGCTTCAGGAGATTTACGCCAGGCATTGTTCAACCGGACCTGGAACCACTTCAGCGGTCACCAGCACGCTCCGGTAGGCACATCCCTCCAGTCGCCGCTGGTCGTCCGCTCCGAAAATGTCCTATATTTTGCCGCTCCGCTGTTTTCTGGCTACCGCAATTACGATTATTGGGTTTACCGAGCCATTGCCATCGCAGCCCTGCACCAATTCCTTCCCCCACCTTTGCTGGTTCCGCATGCGCCAGGTTGGGTCGAATTTACTCACCATAGCCAACCCGCAAGCGCTGAACGCCCAGCCCGCCAGATCGTCCACGTGGTGGCATTCCATTCCCGGCGCTCATCGCAGCCCATCCCCCATGTCGACCAGGGTTGGACCACCTCGGGCTTGTCATTCAAGCTGCGCCTCGATGGGAACCGTCCCCAAAGGGTTTACCTGGCCCCAGAGCGGATCGAGCTTGAATTTTCGATCGAAGGCGATTACGCCTATATCGACCTGCCGCCGGTGGGAATCCACACCATTGTCGTCATCGAATAAAGAGGTACCTCAACGATCCGGGTGGGTGATACCCCAGGGCCAACGGTGCCAGTGAGGTGCGCGCCGCTGGCTTGGATCCCACTCTTTCACATAGCGATAAGCGGATTGAAGGTTTTCAGGGGGCACCTCTACCCCACTGACGTTGCTGGTGATGAGGAACATGCCTCTGCCCCCATCGGTGAAATCCAGGAAATAATCGACCTCATCGCGAATGTCCTCCTCCGTGCCAAACGGCAAGGTACGAGAGACGCTCAGGCCGGTAAAGAAGAGGATTTCTTCTCCTAATTTGCTGCGTTTCTGGCGGATCTGGTAAGGATCGACCCCCAATTCATATTGAAAACCCTGGAAGCCGCTGAACCCGATTTCGATATAATCGTCGATCAAGGGGCGAATATCCCCGTCACAGTGATGAATGAAACGCACTCCTGCATCGACCAGCGGTTCGATGATCATCTTCACCGTTGGCAGGTAATACCGGTGCAGGAAATCCGGTGAGACCATTGGTCCCTTATTGTTTGCCAGATCTTCGCCGCAGAACATCAACGGCACCAGGTCGTATTCCTCGTAAAGCTTCACCAGGATTTTAGCCCGCTGGCGCGAACACACGCTCTTGGCCCAATAGATCTTGCCGACCGACTCGGGGTAAAGAGCGCAAGCCATGAGAAAAGCCGAATAGCCAAACTCGGTATAGAGGGGAAAATGTCCGCCGATTTCCCAGAAGTTGGGTATGGGTTGGATGCCTTCCCAGTCTGTGAAAGCAGTTTCGAAATAATCCCGGTAACGGCGCTCTTCAGCCGCGGAATCGAACCCTGACAGGATTTCCCGCTCGCAGTCTGGGAGCGAATTTGCGCGCTCGACCAGGGCTTCTGGCTGGATGCCGGCGAAGGTCGCGTCCAATACCGAATCGGTGCGGATCTCGTCCAGGCTCTTGGGCACCACCGGGTTGATCATCCCATCGACGTCCAGAGCAAGGTTGGCCCGGATGACTGCACCCATAGGGTCTGCCAGGTATTGCGCCGGGCTGATACCTGCAATCACCGACAGATTGCGTACGCCCGCGATCCAGCCGCCCAGAGCCGGTACCCGGTCGATTTCCAATCCGCGTGCCTGGCGCACCAGGCGTTCTTTTTTCCCAAATGTAGATACCATTCTTTATTTCTATCCTTACAATCGTATTTAAGTTCTGGCTGCAACCACAGCTTGCCAGACTTGCTAAGTTAAAAAACCTGGCCCGGCGTCTCCCTGAGGTACATGCGCCGGGCCCAATTTGGATTAAGAAAGATGAAGTACAGCATTAAAAATACATTAATATAACTGGTGCAGCAAGTGACGAATGTCATCATTCAGACAGTTAAACGTTCACTAGCCGTCATCAGGTCGCGGACGGTTTCGTCGGGCACATCTGGGCCGATCTCGGCCACCGCAATCGCGGTCAGCAGCTCGCGCGGCCCGGCATCCCGGACAATTTTCCCGATGATGGCATCGACACCTTCCCGGGTAATCCCTCGCAAGGCGGATACGTCAATATAAGTTGACATGGGCAGGTCCGGAAAAGCAGCTCTAGCCAACTTCAGGTCGGTCCCCCAGCCGATATCCAACTCGGTCGGTTTGAGTGGTTTGTAGACCTCAACGTAAGGGTGGAAGATACCGCAGTGATGAAGCAAAAAACGTCCCTTGAACTGCTCACGCATCCACAGGTCAACCGGCAGGACAACCTGGGCATAGGTTTTAGGGCGGAGCATGCATACCGGGCAATTTCCCAATGAGAAATAGCCTTCACGAGGGTTGCCAGGGGTCTCGTCGATCACACTGCTCACCTGATCGAAAACCAGCATAATGGCTTCGGCCATCTGGCGCAGAACCCAGGTAGCCAATTCGGGATCACCAACACAAGCCGCCAGAATTTCTTCGCCATAGATCGAAACGGCATTATTGAGTGGAGCGCCAAAATTGATGCCCGCAGTTACTGCACCGAATGCATCTTTCAATCGGGCCGCGTCGGAGAAAGCTTTTGCAACCACCGCTGAGCTGGCAATTTCCGGCACAAAAATGCCCTCCATGTGTTGGCGGGGATTTTCCAGTGGAATGGCGGCTGGCGGCTGGTCTGGCAGGTAGCGGATGGGGCAGCCCCAGAATGCAGCCATGAAGCGGTCGCCATAGGTATAGGCTGCCTGCGGCTGCGGCTGCGGCTCGGCTTCGCCCAGGCCCAGGTCACCAAACCGCTCGAAGAGCAGGCGGCTGCGCTCGCAGGCGCTCTCGGTCGAGTACACCACGTCCTTCCAAAGTGGCTCGCTGAAATCGATGCCGTAATGGTGGCGCCACCAGGCAGGTGAAAAAGTAATGTTGATTTGAGGGAACAATTTATTTTCCATCTGATATCAGTTTTCAAATGTGACGCATCTGAAATTATTGGTCAGCCCACGGATAAACCCAGGTGGTACCCGGGTAATCAAGCTATTTGACCTTCACGGAATTATAATGCCTCAGAAGCCGGTTTGATGCCGCATACCTTTATTCACAAATCCAATTTGTGATATTGCACCAGCTTATTCCTCTTTTTTACCGTCTATTCGTGATTATAATTTGGCTCTATTCGCTAATACAAAGGACACATATGGACGCCCATATCACCATTACAGATATCGAACAAGCCCTGGCTGAAATCCCCCTTTTTGACGTGCACACCCATCTGATCGACGGCCATCTGGCTGCCAAAGGTCTGCACGACATCATGCTTTACCACATGATCATTTCGGAATTATACGCAGCGGGATGCCCATCTGGTGCCCGCCTGACCCCTTTTCCCGGCCGGCCCTCGCAAAAAGAAGCCCACCAGCGGATCGAAGAAGCCCTGCCATATCTGCCCTTCGCCCGCAATACCAGCATGACCTGGCTGCTGCGCCAATTGCTGGCAGACCTTTACAATTGGCATGAGCCCTTGTCCGCAGATAACTGGCGAAAGCTGGATGGCATGATCCGCGAGCGGTCTGAAGACCAAGCCTATGCCTACGGTATTCTTGACCGGGCGAAAATTGTGCGAAGCTGCGCCGAATACGCCCGGCGCGGGGCAGCAACGAATCGTGACCGCTTGAATTATTCGCTCGAATGGGGGTTCTTTACTCGCACCCAATGGGGGGAGTTCGATACTGCCCTTTATGAGCTGGAACGCTGCTGGGAACACCAGCCTGAAGAAAGCCCTACACCGATAGGCGGCGGGGGTCGCCCACCAGTCGAGCGCGAAATTCGCAGCGTAGAAGATGTGCAGGAAGCCGTGCAGTATTATGTCGCCCACATCCCTTACGACAGAGTTATCTCAATGGCCACCCACATCTCCACTGACATTGACTTTCAACCGGTAACGAATGGTGAAATGGCGGCTGCCTTGAAACGCCGCAGCCAGGCCGGACAGGCTGAACGGGATATCTATGCGTCCTACGTCAACGAGGTCTTTCTGACGGCCCTGGAAACCCACGCCAGTGAGATTATTTTCCAGTTCAGCTTTGGGGCCGAACCGCTGCCTTTCGAAACCGCCAGCCGCTTATCTCAGAAGACGATCAAGCAGGTGGCCGAGATGATTGCCCGCCATCCTCGGCTGCGTTTTCAATGCTTCCTTTCCAACCTGGCAGCCAACCAGTCGATGTGCACCCTGGGGCGCGAGCTGCCAAACCTGACCCTGGTCGGCTACTGGTGGCACAATTTCTTCCCCGGCGTCATGCGCCAGGTGATGGACGAGCGCCTCGATATGCTCCCTCTGAACCGCCAGATCGGATTCTTCTCAGACGCCTACTGCGTTGAATGGAGCTACGCCAAGGCCTTCATCGTAAGAAAAGAACTGGCTCAGGTTTTATTCGACCGGATCGAGCGCAGCCAATATTCGCTGGACGACGCCCTGTCTGTCGCCAGAACCATCCTTCACGATACCCCAATGGCATTGGTGAAAAAATAATCAGCCAGAATGTGAAGATGCTATTACTTTGCAGCTAGGTCGAGCGTCCACCAATATTTTTTCCCCGCAAACGTTCTTCAATTTTGGGACTTAACCAACTTTTTTCCCCTCGTGCTACCCCCCGGACCGCTTCCAGGATACGCCGGGGGGCCTCATCCTTTGCCAGGTATCCGGACACGCCATTGGTGAACATTGCCTGGATGTATTCTTCATCGTCGTAGGCACTTAAGATCAGGATGCGAATGGATTTTCTCCGAGATTGAAGGCGATGAGCCACTTCGATGCCATTCAACAGCGGCATCTCGACGTCTAAGAGTAAAACATCTGGGGTCAGCTCATTTACCAGTCGTAGAGCTTCCACCCCATCGCGAGCTTCACCAACAACCTCGATGTCGTGCGCCCGGTTTAAAAGCTTCCGGATACCTTTTCGAACGCTTTCGTTATCTTCTGCCAGCACCACCCGTGTGGTATCCATCAATCATAGTTTAATTACAATTCGCGTTCCGCATATGAAACGCTTCGAACGAAGTAATGGCGTCAAAAACGCCTGTGATCGGTATTCCAATTAACCCACGCTTTGGACCGTAAGTGAATTGGTCTGGCGACCACCCGGCAATGAGACCAAAGATATTCCACCTGCTATTTACCATTTTTTCTCCAAATCTTCGCTGCAAATTACGAATTATCCTGCGCAAGCCGCGCTGTTATGTATATGTACAGAAATACTTATTGATTATATGGTTGCCCCCATTGGTTCTCAAGCCCGGATTACCCTATCATCACGGTAGGGTTAATCCTACCTATCGCCTCAAACTAACCGTTCACGGACGGCGTATACGGCTGCTTCCACCCTTGAAGTAACATTTAATTTGGTGAAAATACCGCGAATATATTTCTCGACTGTTTTCTCACTGATGGCCAGGTCGTTGGCGATTGCCTGGTTTGTCTTTCCATTAACAATCAGGTGTAACACCTCGAGCTCCCTTAACGACAAATCGGGTTTTTCCGAAACGCCCTCTTCCATCCACGAGGCAATCCTGGCGGAAATTCGCCGGCTGAGCCACCCCTTCTGTCCCTGGGCTACACCCCGCACTGCCTCCAGGATCACTTCGGGAACTTCCTCCTTCATCAAATAACCAGATGCGCCAATTTCAAGCAGGCCCTGGATATAGACTGCATCATCGTGAGCGCTCAATGCCAAAATCTTCATATCCGGGTTGAGTTGCTGGAGCTGTTGAGCCAGATGTGGCCCGGGAATATCTGGAAGCTCGACATCGAGCAGGAGGACATCCGGACGCAATTCTTTAACCATCTGAATCGTCTCTTCTCCAGTCGAAGCTTCGCCAACGATAGCGATATCTTCTCCCTTTTCCAACAGGCTGCGGATGCCCTGGCGAACTACAGGGTGATCATCTGTTAATACGACTCGGATCTTATCTTTCATATCTCTTCTTTCTGCCTGGGCGGCACTTTCTCAAGGTTTTCTTCATCCAGCGGGATGCTTGCCAGAATAGTGGTTCCTTGAGCAGGAGCTGTAGTCACAACCAAATTCCCGCCAATTTCCTCGATACGTTCCAGAGATCCTACCAATCCCAGGTGACCTTGGCGTGCCAGTCTGATCCAGCGCGTTGGTAGTTCAAATCCGATGCCATTATCTTTGATCTCCAGTGAAGCTTCGTCCTGATCGAGCGCAAACCGGATGTTGACCTCGCTGGCCTGCGAGTGGCGGACCACATTATTGAGCGTCTCCTGGAATATGCGGAACAAGACAATTCGAGGGTTCTCTGCCAGTGTGCGCCCATCTTGGGCAAGGTCAAGATTGACGTTAATTTCAGGGTGAGCGCTGCGGAAACCATCGATATGCGAGCGGATAGCTTTTTCCAATCCAAATGGAATTAATGTCGGTGGGCGTAATTCCCCACAAATATTGCGGATCGAATCAGAAAGCTGGTGTAATGACGCCTGGATAGCCTGGAGCGAGGTTTTATCATTCTCCTGGAGATTAGAATTTTCGAGCGATTCGACTTGAAAGATGACACCGATGATCTCCTGCAATGGCCCATCGTGCAGGTCTTGAGCCAGCTTCAGGCGTTCTAATTCTCTGCCTTGCATCAGACGCCGGCGCATCTCGTTCAGCTCTTCTTCGATCTGCTTTTTGGTTGTGATGTTTTCGACCATGGCGATGATGAATTGGATGGCACCGGCTGTATTGTACACTGCAGATACATTGATTCGCACCCAGACCGTTTGTCCATCGCTGGCCAGGTATCGTTTTTCGAGGATGTAGTTCTTACGCTTACCCGATACCAGTTCGTTGAATAGCTGCCTGGCATAAGGGCGGTCCAGAGGGTGAGTTATGTCGAGATATGTATGGGTTTGAATCTCTTCAGAGCTATAACCAAGCATTGTTCTAAAAGCCGGGTTGCAATCGAGCATCCGTCCATCGATTCCTTTGATGACGATACCAATTCCGGATTCGGTGTACATCGATTTAAAGAATTTTTCGAGCCAACGCCTGTCTTCCTCTTCCACAATTGCCTCCTCTTGCAAGAGATTAAAACCAAGCCCAAAACGACCTGCCAGTGTCCGAAGAAACCGAAAATCAATGCCTCATCACAATTTGGACAATTTATATCCTATTATATCGTATCGAGACGGCTCACCATAGGGTAATCCCTACTAATATTAGAGGATATATCCCCATTGAGTCTTATCCCAGATCTGCTTATAGTGTCATTGTCTATTTCGATAATTTATATCGATGGAGGACTAGCGAATGCATAAAAATAATTCTTCAGTGAAAAACATGTTGATCGGCCTGGCGCTTGGCTGTGTTGCCGGTGGACTGGCAGCATTATTCGCCGCACCGCAATCAGGCATCCAGACACGGAAAATGATCCAGGCCAAAGGGGGTGAAGTGATCGACAAGTCTACGAACAGCCTGCAACGGACCAGCAACCAGGTAAAACAAGCAGTCATCACTACACGCCAGCGCGCAGGTCTGTCTGTCGTTCGGCTCGGTAATCAGATCGGGTCCCAACTGCTTGGCATTAAGGAATGATTCCATGCTCAACTTCAGTGAAACGACTATCATGACAGCGCCTTCTGCACTTAATGATAGCGTCACGGATAAGATCCAGATGCTGGCAGACGTCCTGGAAAAGCATCGGGGTGAGAAGCACCTGGTCGTCTTGCACGATTATCCTGATCCAGATGCAATATCATCTGCTTTGGCTTACCGGCTGATTGCCGCCGAATACGATATCGATGTCGATATTGTTTATTCCGGTAAGATCAGTCATAGCCAGAATGTAGCCCTCGTCAAACTATTGGAAATCGAGCTTATTCCTTACGATGAGAGGATGGACCTGAGCCGTTATAATTGCGTTGTCTATGTGGATAACCAGGGGGCAGCTAATAATGCTATTTCCAGCGCAATAGAATCAGCCGGTATTCCCATTGTCATTATAGTGGACCATCACGAAGCCCAGGAAGAACTGCCTTCGGAGTTCATTGATATTCGCAGGACCGGCTCCACCGCCACCATTTTTACCCAATACATCGAGGAAGGGCTCCTGCACCTGGAAAGGGGGCGAAAAGAACACGTTGCAGTTGCTACCGCTCTGATGCACGGTATATTAGTCGACACCGAAGGGTTCATCAATGGTGAAGTGGAGGACTTGAACTCGGCTGCCTACTTGAGCCAGTTCAGAGATGTGGAGCTGCTCGAGCACATCATGAATCAATCCTGGTCAAAACAGGTCATGGATGTCATCCGCCGGGCACTTGGTAACCATACCGTTGTGGAAAACCTCTCCATTGCAGGCATCGGTTACCTCAGATCTGAAGACCGGGACGCCATTCCGCAAGCTGCCGAATTTCTCAAAAAGGAAGAAAATGTGCATACCGCCATTGTTTACGGAATTATCCGTAACGACGATCAAGACGAAGTACTCACCGGCTCGATGAGGACTTCAAAATTGACCCTCGATCCTGATGAGTTTCTGAAAACCGTTTTTGGCGCCGGACCGGATGGCCGCTACTTTGGTGGCGGGAAACACATGGCAGGAAGCTTCAGCATCCCGGTTGGATTTCTCTCTGGAAGCCATTCCGAAAACTTTACCGACCTTAAAATGGCAAGTTTTCGACATGCAAGTCAAGCGAAAGATTTTTGCCAGGTTAGGTCTCAAAATCGATGGCGCAGTCTCTCAGTCATCGGCTCAAAGAAACTAGACATACTTGCAAAGAGCAAGAAAAACAAATGAAAATGAAAGGAGGACCAGGTAGCAAGCCAATCACAAAATTGGCCTTGACGTAATCAATCAGGACATCAGGGGGAAATAGCCCAGTCACCCTCCTGCTTGCGAGGGAAAGGTTCGAAGGTTATTAATGAAGTGGGGAGATTTACCTGAGAACAAGCGGTTAGGGGGCAAACAACCAGCTTTGTGTAACGCTTACTCTCTTGCGAAGGGTTTGCTCTAGCCCTTCGCAAGGGTTTTCACAAAAAGCAATAGCCAGCCGCAGGGATTTATTCCTGTAATCTGCTGGCCGGTTGTAGGAAGCAGCTGCCTGTTCTGGCATTGGAAACCCATCCGGCTGGTACAGGCGAGCTGCTCCGTAAATTATTATTGGGTATAATAAAGGTCAGAATGGATCCTCTATGAAACCCAGGTCCGATTGGAACACCCGGCTGGCTGCCTTCGCCCTCAGTTTATTTTTACCATTGTTGGCCAGTTCCTGCCAGATTGATAACTCTACATTAGCCGTTACCCTATCTTCCGGTTTAATTGCCACCACGGCGACAAAGTCCCCCTCTGGAATACCAACGCTTAATAACCATCTCACGCTCACGCCTGCGCCCTCAGCCGGAGGACCACAGATTGGCAAGGTCGGAGAAAGAGTTCTATCGGCCGGCGTCGCCATCACTGTCCTGGACGTTACTCAGGTGCCCCGGGCCAGCTTTTTCCTCACAGGCCAGGAAAGCACCTACATTGACGTCGAAATTATCGTCGAGAATGCGGATTTCGACGGTGCTTTGCCATACAATCCATATTATTTCAAAGTAGTAGATGAAAACGGCAATATTTCCAATGCAGCTCTGTCATCCATCGACGTCAGTTTGAAGACCGGCGACCTGGCCAGGGGAGAAATGGTGCGCGGCCACATCGATTTCGAAGTACGGTCCAGCGCTGCCCGCCTGGTTTTGTCATTTGAACCTAATATATTCATCGCTGGTTATCAACCAGTGCGCATCAATCTGAACCAGAAGAGCGCCCAGACGATCACCGCACCAACGCCTCAGCCGCTTCCAAACGAAGGAAATGCGAATCAACGAATCATCTCGAACGACATGGCCCTGATGGTCACTAATGTCTCTTTCCCTCAGACAATTGGCATCTACCAGCCTGCACAAGGCAGAATATTTCTGGATGTCGAGGTAATGGTCGAGAACATTGGCACGGAGGGCAATCTATCGTATAATCCTCTCGATTTCATTCTTAAAGATTCCGAAGGCTTTGAATACACAACTGCCCTGATTGCCCTCCAGCCTAACCTTTCCAGCGGAGACCTTGGCCCGGGCAAAACCGTCCAAGGGCACATTACCTTCGAAGTTCGTGAAAAAGCATCTGGGTTTACCCTCAGCTTCCAACCGCTGGCATTATTTAAACACCTGGGTGTGATCGTGATAAACCTGGGGGAATAGGAAGGGGATATATGGATTCGCTCGCGGCTGATGCTACCTACAAAGATAAATTCTTATCTCCAGAAGCGCGAGCAGCCGTCCTGCTGGCGCAAATGACCCTCGAAGAAAAAGTTGGCCAGCTTCGCTCTTACCTGTTTATGGGAGAGATGCCGGGGTCTCACACTCCCTGGGAAGGCGTGTCCGCCTACAACGCTCTTAACCTGGCAGAACGTGCTCATTTCATCTCAACCATCGACTTCTCAATACCAGTAAAAGCTGGCATTGGTCACCTGACCGTAACCTTGCGCGACCTGGAGCCAAAAGCTGCGGCCAACCTGGCCAACTATATCCAACACATCGCAATGGATCAAACTCGTCTGGGCATCCCGGTCATGATCCACGACGAAGCCCTGCATGGTCTCTGCTCCAATGACGCTACCAGCTTTCCCCAGGCTATCGGCCTGGCTGCCACCTGGGACCCATCGCTGCACGAGAAAATTGCGACCTTGATCGGCCGAGAGGCGCGTACGCGCGGCATCCGCCAGGCGCTCAGCCCAACCATAAACATTGCGCGAGACGCTCGCGCCGGGCGCACTGAGGAGACCTATGGCGAAGACCCGTACCTGGCTTCACGCCTGGCTGTGGCTTATGTGCGCGGCCTGCAAAGCCAGGGAGTTGTGGCCACGCCTAAGCATTTCGCAGCCAATTTCGTCGGCGATGGCGGGCGCGACAGCCATCCGATCCATTTTTCAGTCCAGCTCTTGCGCGAAATCTATTTCCCGGCTTTCGAAGCCGCAGTAAAAGACGGCGGCGCTTTGTCGATTATGGCTGCCTATAACGCCATCAACGGCCTGCCTTGTTCCGCCGACCCCTGGCTGCTGACTGAAATCCTCAAAAAAGAATGGGGGTTCAAGGGGTACGTCGTATCTGATTATTTCTCGGTTGAGCATATCTACTCAAAGCATAACGCTGCAAGCAGCTTTGCCGATGCCGGCCGGCGCGCTCTCGAAGCTGGTCTGGACGTTGAGTTCCCCTACATATCCGGTTTCGGTGATGGGTTCGTAGAAGGGCTGAAGAACGGCCAGATCTCCATGGGGGCCCTCGATGAAGCAGTACGCCGCGTGCTCGAAGTAAAATTCCGGATTGGCCTTTTCGATCATCCATATTCGAATGTAGATGACGCTATTAAGCTCAACCATTCCCAGGTAGCCCGAGAGACTGCCTTGCGCGCTGCCCGAGAGAGTATTACCTTGCTCAAGAACCAGGCCGCTGTCCTTCCCCTGGCCAAGTCTGCGATCGTACTGGCTGTTATCGGCCCACTGGCCGATCAGGTGTCGCTGGGCGGCTACGCCTGGGACCAGATGCCTCGCGAGCGGGTCGTCACACCTTTAGACGGGCTGCGTGCCCTGGCAGGTGAAGCCCGGGTGCATTATGCTGAAGGCTGCGCCCTTACCGGAGCAATTCCCAATGGGATCGAAACAGCTGTAGCGGTCGCACGCGGATGCAATGCTGCCGTCGTATTTGTCGGCAATGGCGTTGAGACAGAAGGTGAAGGGCGAGATCGCTCTGACCTGGCGTTACCTGGCATACAGGCCGACCTCGTCCGAGCCATCGCAGCTACAGGCATCCCGACCATTGTTGTGCTCATCAACGGTGGACCGGTAATCATGAAGGGCTGGCTGGATGCCGTTCCTGCGGTCATCGAAGCCTGGTATCCGGGCGAACGCGGCGGGCAGGCTATTGCAGAGGTTTTATTTGGCGACGTAAATCCCTCCGGCAGGTTACCGATCACATTCCCGCGCACCATCGGCCAGATTCCGCTGTATTACAATACCAAACCTTCAGGCCGGGATATGGGTTACGCCGACGAGGGCGGGGACGCTCTCTTCCCCTTCGGCCATGGCCTGAGCTACACCCGATTCGAATATAAGGACCTCGAGGTGACTCCCTCCAACGACCAGCAGTTCAGGTTCCGGTTCGAGTTAACCAACGCCGGTTCGCACGATGGCGATGAAGTCGTCCAGCTATACGTGCATGATGTCATATCCACGTATACCCGACCGGTCAAAGAGCTAAAAGCCTTCCAACGCGTCCATCTGGCTGCCGGCGAGAAGACCCCTGTTTATTTCGAGCTGCCAGTAAGTAACCTTGGTTATTACACTCGAGATGGCAAATACCACGTCGAACGCGGGGCTTTCGACGTGTGGATCGGCAGCTCATCGGAAGATATCCGCCTGGGCGTCAGGGTAATGGTCAAATAATCGTTTGATTGTCGTTCAGGGGGAGTTAATTGTTTTGGCAGTGCGAGCCAAATTTCCACTGAAGGGTGAATTTCACGCTGTTCTAAAAGCGCCTCGGGTCAATGCCCACAAGAACTGGACTCCCTCGATCAACTGGCTGCTCATAGCCCTTTTCTGAGCGGCCCACATCCGCCGGGCGCTTTCGTTGGCCAGCATCCCCACCTGGATCATGATTTGGTCGGTCACTTCTCGAACAGTTTGCTTATCATCGACGGAACCCCGGTACACCAGGGGTTCACCTACCGTAACCGTATATGGACCATGGACATACCAGGTGGCGTCTTTGATTTCACCCTTTACTTTGCTTTTCGTGTGGTAAACATATCCCGGATCCAGGTAGATGCCAACCGGTATTACCGGCACGCCACTGGCAATCGCCAGGCGCGCCACACCGGTATGTCCATGCAATTTTGCCCTGCTTTCCGGAGTGATCACCCCTTCGGGGAAGATGCCTATCGTGCGACCTGCAGCCAGGCTGCGCAAGCCATTCAAGACTGCGGTCCTACCATTACCTTCATCCACTCTGATGTGGCCCGATGCCCGAAGCGAAGCACCAAATAAGGGAACTTTGAAAAGCGTGTCCAGGATCAAGATGCTTACCGGTTCAGGCACCAGCAAAGTCATGATCACCGGATCAATCGTGCTGGGATGGTTAGCCGCCAGGATCTTTGGTCCGGAAGGGATTTGCGCCTGGTAGCGTACGTCCAGCTTGAACATCGACCAACTGTAAATTCTGGCTATCGTTCGGCCGAGTTCAAACCACGACCGCTCGAAAGCCATCTTGGGGTCCGTAGAAAGGTCGGAAAATGGCACTTTCGCAAGGAATGGTTTAATATTCAAATATGGTGTAATTTCCTTTCGATGAAGCCTTCGATCGTATCAGCAACCATCGCGGCTGCGATCTCATTTAAGTGCACACCTTCAACCAGCAACACAAAACCTTCTTCCTGGGAGATCGAGTTGTACTCTTCTTTCAGCAAAATCCGTTTCGCTAGCAATTCTATCGACGAAAGCAATTCCCCCTCGAATGGGCGACCCTTTTTTACCAAATTTGCGGTAATGTAATCAACCTGCCTCTCGAAAAGTGGCAGGTAACTTATCTGTTCTTGCGCAGCAATCTCCTTGAGTACTTCATTATATAACAATACTCTCTGGACTGGAAGTGATTCGATGTCTTCTCCCAGGATGGGAATTGAGATCAACCCAATTTGTGCCTTGGTTTCATTCTTCAAGCGCTGGACAATCTGCTGGATATTTCCCCGATACATGGCCAGATCGGGACGGCTTGGCAGACCTTTGATCAAAAGGCCTACCTCCAAGCCCAGCGGGTCGATTGTGGCGATTACGTCGTTTGTGCCAATCAGGATAGTGACGAAATCCGGTTGATGGGCAACGACCGCATCCAACCTCTGAAGCAAATTATGGGAAAAGTCGTTGTTGACGCCAGAATTGATAAAGGCAAACCCACCCTGCCCCAGGTTTTTTTCAAGAATCTCCACGTAATTAGCGCTCACCTGCCCCCGGGTGATACTATCTCCACAACAGACGACTGTGTACATCAGCGGATCAGTTACCTTGCAGAAATTGGATCATCAAGGGATTGACAATTTCTGGTTCTTCGTAGATAGACATGTGCCTGGCCCCGGGAATTGGGTGGAACTCTGCCTGCGGGATCGCCCCTTGAATTAAAGGCGCATTACTATAATCTGCGGTCGTATCCTTATCTCCCCATAATAATTCAACTGGTATCTGCGATTGCCCTAATTTCCGGTATTCAACCATCGGGTCGCCAGTCATATTCCGCAAAGTCGAAATGAGTGCATTCCTTTCGCCTTTATATGACATAGCATCCAGCTCACGCTCGTGCCAATCACTCGATGGCATATATGCAGCAAAGGCATCCTGGCTGTCAACTACCTGGAATGGAGCGATGTAAACAGTAAAAAGGTATTCGCCAATCCAGGGAAGTGTCACGATAGCCATCCTCGGGTCATTTCCCAAAGAAGTGTTCTCCGGCGAAATCAGCACCACCCGGTGGACACGGTCAGGATGCTGGTTGGCAAAACCGGCAACGATATATCCCCCCAAAGATATGCCGGCAATATCGACTGGTTGGTCGATCTTCAAGGCTGTCAAGAGCTCGTCAATCTGCTTCACATACACATCCAGATCGTACGTCAGGTTGGGACGATCAGAATAGCCCCGGCCATACAGGTCGAGGGTCAAGACACGGAAGCCAGCCGAAACCAGGGCTGGTACATTCCGCTCCCATGCAAAACCCGGTACCGAAAAACCATGCACTAATAACACCACTGGCCCATTCTCTGGCCCGCTCAGTTCGTAATGGGTTACTCCCTGGCTCAAAGTGATGAACTCGCCCGGCAGGTTTGCTCGGGTTTGATCGTCCAGCACTTTCTTTTCCGGGTTAAGGATGAGAAAAGAGGCCGTAATAAAAATAACCAAGAAGGCTAACCCTGCGCCGATCGCGATCAGACAGCCATTCTTCATATGGTATTCCGGTCCTTTTTAATTGAAAATTTTACCCAGTAGAGATTATACTTCAATCAGACACCGGATTTAATTCTTCATAAAGGGGGATAAGCAATCTGTAAGCGCGGGTAAAAAGATCGTAAAGACGCTCATAGTTGGGAGCGAGAATCAGATCAGGCAAAGTGGTTTCAATCACCGGAGTTAGTTTTTGGGCCAATTCAAAACCTGGATAAAGGCCCAGGCCGATTCCGCCAGCGAGAGCAGCCCCAAAAGAAGTGGCTTCAGCCAACAGCTCAAGACGCTGCACCGGCAGGCCATAAATATCTGCCATTAACTGGCGCCAAAAAGCGCTTTTAGCTCCCCCCCGATGACGCGCATAGCGCCCGGTGCAATACCCTGGCTGCGAAATGCTTCCAGGATCGTCCGCAAGTTGAAGGTGACCCCTTCCAATACAGCCCTGACGATCTCTGGCCGGCCATGGGCCATCGAAAAGCCGACAAAAACACCGCGCGCCTTTTCACTCCAGTAGGGACTACGTTCTCCCAATAGATACGGCAAGAAAAGTAAATTACCCGCACCCGGTTTAGATTGCATCGCCAGTTTGTCCATCAATTCATACGGACTGATCCCCTTACGTAAAGCCAGGTCTCTCTCCGGCAGGCAAAATGTATCTCGCAGCCACTGGTAAGAGCCGCCGGCAGCCTGCATCACACCTAAAGGGTAGTATTTTCCCGGCTGCAGGGAAGCCAGGTTCAAAGTGCGCATTTCGGGATCAAAAACCGGCTGGGCTGTCGTCACACCAATCCAGGCTGATGACCCAAGGTAATTATAGGCGCTGCTTTCGTCTATCACGCCCGCGCCCAGGGTAGCGCAAGCGCCGTCACCCCCGCCGGTCACAACTGGCGTGCCCGGCGCTAACCCAAGCGCATCGGCGGCTGCCGCAGTCAGCTTTCCGGCCACATCGGTCGATGCCAATATCTCCGGCAGCAAGCGCTGTTCCAGCCCGGCTGCTGCCGATATCTCCGCTGACCAGGTCCTGGCCTGTAAGTCGTAAAGGTTGGTGGCCGAAGCGTCTGAATGGTCGGTCACATAGCGGCCGGTCAGGCAGGCGATGATATAATCTTTGGCCTGAAGAATCTTATGGACCTTACCAAAAAGCTCCGGCTGGTGACGGCGGATCCACATCACCTTTGCGGCTGTGTACGCAGAACTGAAACGATGCCCTAAAATGAGGTAAGCCTGGCGCAAGCCGATTTTATCGATCACCGACTGGGCTTCCTCCACCGCCCGGGTATCCGCCCAGATGATGGCGCTGCGCAAAGGCTGGCCTGCTTTATCGACGATAACACATCCCTGCATCTGACCGCTGAAGGCAATACCGGCAACCTGGCTTCTTTCAATGCCAGTCTCTGCCAGAAGCTGGCGAGTCGCCAGACACACCGCCTGCCACCAATCTTGTACATCCTGCTCGGCCCAATTGGGGTGGAGGTAAACGGTTTTGTATCCCGAAAATGCACTGGCTTGAGCGCGGCCATCTTCGTCAAACAAAGTGGCCTTATCGCCGGTCGTCCCCAGATCGTGAGCCAGGATATAACGATGATGCATGATGCTATTATAGCTGCAGTCCAAGAAGGATAGCAGCTATATTCTGATCAGGCTGCAGTCCAAGAAGGATTGAAGCTATATTCTGATCAGGATTCAAAGTCTTCGCTTTCCCAGCCATGCAAACCATCCGGTTACCGTTAGAAATGGCCCAGGAGTGGTTATAATATAGAGAAACTGGATTGTTTTTGGGCAATAAACCCAATTCGTCCAGGTAAAAAAATTGGGAGAACTATGATATCAACATCGAAATTGGCAGTATCTGCACCCGCCCTGGAACGCTGGAAAAACCTGTTGGACCATCTTGCCAAACTGGAATCAGCCGTGGTTGGCTTTTCAGGCGGCGTCGACAGCAGCCTTCTCAGCATTGCAGCTCACCAGGCTTTGGGAGAGCGGATGCTGGCCATTACCATCCAAACCCCGGTCGAAACATCCGGGACCATCGAAATCGCTAAAAATCTCGCCAGCCAATTCCATTTTCCCCACCAGATTGTCGAATTTGACGATCTGAACGATCAGACGTTCGTGGCCAATTCACCTGACCGCTGTTACCATTGCAAGCGGATGGATTTCGGCATTATCTGGAAGATCGCCCGCCAGGGAAATTACAAGCACGTCCTGGACGGTTCCAATGCAGACGACCTCGGGGATTACCGTCCGGGGAGGAAAGCAGCTCTTGAATTGGAGGTTTTGAGCCCGCTGCTTGAAGCTGGCCTGACAAAACCTCAGATCCGTGAGCTGGCATACGCCTTAGGAATGGCAAATTGGGACCGTCCCAGCTCACCATGCCTGGCCTCTCGCTTTCCCTACGGCACCAAGATTACTCTAGAAGGCCTGCAAAAAGTTGCAGCCGGAGAAGAATTTCTCTACAAAATGGGTTTCAAGGTAGTACGAGTTCGTTATGGAGGCGCCAGCACCCGTATTGAAGTTGCCCCTCAGGAAATTGAAGGGCTGCTTGTCTATCGCGAAGCCGTCGTCAATTTTTTCAAGAACCTGGGATTCAAATATGTATTGCTCGATCTGGAAGGGTATCGCCAGGGCAGTTTGAACGAGGTTCTGCCTGCATCGGTATTGAACCCATCCACCAGGTAAGCCTTAGGCGATCGATGCAATTTTAAATTATTCAGAAAATAACGTTTAGAAAGCCCATCCGGTCATCGATCTGCTGGCGGGGATTATTCTATTTGGGTAGGTTCAACCGGTTCAGGTCTTGGTGTTTTAAACGGCGTGTCTTTAATCAAATCTTCCGCCAGAAGCTTGACAAACAAATCTACCAGGGCTGGATCGAAATACGTCCCCTTACAACGTTTCAGTTCAAAAATAGCATCTTCTCTACTGCGGGTCTTGCGATAGACCCGATCATCAGTCATGGCCCCAAATGCATCAACGATGCCCAAGAGACGCGCTCCTAATGGAATATTTTCTCCCTTCAAGCCATCGGGGTATCCGCTGCCATCGTAACGTTCCTGGTGAGCTCGAATAATCGGGGCTACATTTTCCAGCTTTTTGACCGGTTCCACTATCCGAGCTCCCATTTCGGGGTGTTTTTTCATTAAGACCCATTCTTGATCGGTCAACGGGCCTGGCTTCCGCAGGATTTCATCAGGCACACCGATCTTCCCCAGGTCGTGTAACAGCGCAGCCCAATGGATCGCTTTGGCTTCCTCCTGGCTGCAGTTCAAAGCGGTTGCCATAGCATCGGACATCTGCGCCAGGCGTTGGCTGTGGTTAATCGTATAGGTGTCGCGGGCATCCATGGCATTGGCCAGCGCCAGCACCGTTTCCAGGAAGTTGTCTTCCATCTGTTCGTGTAAATTCGCCCGGCGCAAAGCACTGGCGGCCTGGTCGGCAATCGATTCGATCAACCTCAGCTTATCCCGGTCGAAATAATCCCGCAGAGCTTCACGCCGTTCTCCCAGGACAAACAACCCTACTGCCTGATCGCCAACCCGCAAAGGCGACAGGCACAACGAAGCCACCTGGTCCAACATTAATGCATGGCGTTCAGTATCGTTCAAGAGCGTGTTGCTGCGGTTGATCAGGATTTGGTCTTGTTGTGCGATCGCTTTCAGGTAATATGGTTTGGCGACATCCGGTTCGACCCTGCCCTCACCGAGATCGTGGCTCAACGAGCGGATTGGAAACGCAGCCCGACAGATGAAGTCTCCATTTTCGCTGATGAGCAAAGCCCTGGCAAATGTTACGTGAACGCTTCTAACTAAGTAGCGGATGGTGGTTTGGAGTACATCTTCAACCTGGTCGATGGCAACGAGCTGGCGTGAAAGGTGATAGAGGGTGTCCAACTCGGACCGGCGAGATTGTTCAGCCGAATAGAGATGGGCGTTTTCAATGGCCACTGCCATCTGGTTCGCCAAAGTCATTAACGCCAGTTGATCGTCATCAGTGTAAACCTCTTTCGACTTTTTAGGCCCGACGCTAAAAATACCCACCAACTCTCCCTTGACCTTCAGTGGAATGAGCAACTCCGCCCAGACCTTCGTCAATGCTTCCCGGTCCTCATCTTCCAGGCTGCGGAATTGGGGCATCACGCTCAGGTCGTGGCGGGTCAAAGCATGGTCAAAACTGGCCAGAGATTTGACAATGGGATGCTCGCTGTTCCATTGGATATCGATCCGCTCCTCCAGGCCTCTGAAGGATGCCAGGTAAAATTCGCCATTTTCTGGTCGCTTCAAAAAGAAAGCCGCTTGTTGGACATGGAGCGTATGGTCGATCTCATCCAGAATCATTTGGGTGATCTCATCCAGATCAAGCACGTAGGCAGCCGTGCGGCTGATACGCTGGAGCATCAAGCTGGCGTCGTGTTTTTCACGGAAGAAGACCCGGTCGACCAGGGCCTGGGCCATGTCACGCAACGGTTGTACAATGACGGCAGTGGCAATTGCTACCAATAAAGATAGGATCAGCAGTTCCGGCCCCTGAGTCTTGCCAAGGGTCGTTAAGGCGAAATGGATCACAAGGTAATAGCTGGCACCAATGATGATGGTCGGGACGGAATATAGCAGTCCTTTGCGTAATACCAATGAAAAATCAAGCAGGTGATGGCGAAGAATGGCAAACGTGATGAGGAAGGCTGCTAAGATATTGAAAACCACATCACCGGGATAATGCTTTAATTCACCGAGATTGGTCAGGCTGCCGCCTATGATGACCATGGCGACCAGCAACAGGTACTTCAGGCGGTTGCGAAACAGGTAATCTTTGGATTTACGATAAGCTTTGATCAGCTCGTAAACCGAAAAGACCAGGAAAAATGCCCATACACTCCCTGAAACAGCTTCGCCAAACGGGGGTATGTTGTTGAACAAAAGTCCACCCGACATTGTGGCGCTTACGACCACCAGGCCCATGATATTGACTGCCTGGCCAATTACAAAACATATGCCCGAAAAGATTAGCCAAAAATTACGATCGAGCATCAAGAATGAATTAACAAAACCAAAAAATGAAACGGGAATCATGAACACGGCATAGACCAGGACACGATTCCAGAAAAGCGTATCCATCCAGGATGTGATTTTTATCCCACTGAAGATCATAAATCCGGCAAAGCTCCAAACCATCATCGCCAAAAGGTACAGGCTGAAGAATACTCGCACTCTACTGCGGATATTCTGTCTTAATATAAACAAGAAGAGCACCGTGTAGTAGATCAGCGCTATAAATGTAATGATGGTGGTCGCATAGATGGACATTGAACAGCTTCTCTTTAGCTTGATATCCTTGTCGCCAAAAATGGCGATTAATTCTCACCTAAAGCTAAATATTCATCGACTTTTTCGTTGGTCCCCAACAAGATTTTCATCATCTCGTCCGAAGGATTCATGTGTGGCGGTTTTAAATGTGCAAGATCTGCGCCAGCTGCAACTTTTGCAGCTGCGTAAGCCCGAAATGAGCCAGCTGGCATGATCGTCACTTCCAAAGCGCGCTTCTCGATCATGACTTCATAATCAGCAAAATCATGGTTGAGTTCTTTCAGGGCTTCATGTACTTTTTTCCGGACCGAATCGGCATCTATCTCGGTGGCAGTCTCGATGTAAAGGTGGATGACCGGCTCACCTTTGATCGATTCCTTGCGTACGACCCAATCGACAAACTCCACTCCAGCGTTGATGATCGCTTGCCAGACCAATTTTTCATCGAGCAGGCCTATAAATCCGCCCAAATCAATAAAATCCGGAGCCCGGCTGACGAAAACCATCTGGGGTAAGTGGATGCCTGCCTCGACATCTTCCAGAACTGGGAATTGGACAATATCGTGAGTACGGTATCGCATCAGCGGCTTTCCATAATAATTGGTCAACACGACTTCATAACGTTCACCGGCACTTACTTCATTGAACAAGACGGTCTGGGGTAGATAAGATGGATCTTTGCGCCATTTTCCCCACTCATCCATGGGGATAAACTCGAAGAAAGCCGCCCCCGGGTAGAACGTCATATATTTTCGGTTCCAGGCCTGGGTCGCCAGAATACCACCTTCGGTGCAGGCATATCCGCTGAAAGGATAAACCCCCCAATAATAAGATATTTTATCCTTGTAGAGTTCGGTATCCGATCCACCCGAATTAATGGTTTTTATATTCCAGAGATCACGGGGAAGCATGGGGCGACGCTCGATCCTGCTGTGTAAGAATCCCTTGAGAAGCCGGTAGATCACCCTGGGTTTGAGCATACTTTTATTCAATTTGACGGATTGGGCGCTTTGGGAAAATCGCTCTCCCATTTTTACCAGCACAGACCCAATCGATCCGAGGACATCGATGCCAGTATCCAGCGCTTCATCAAAGCTCTTGGCAATCCGTTCCTGAAAATCCATCGATTCAGTCTTTTCGAAGTCAGGAATAAAATGGAAATTGAACTGCTCGGCGATGGCTCTCAGGGTTATCCCGCTGATATACGGCCTGGGCGGGGTATTGTAAACCAGCTTGTCGCCCTCTTCAATGCGGACATCCCCTTTTTCTCTGGCTGCACCTAGAATTACCTGGGCTAATACATCTTCTCCCAGCCGAACATAGGATTCTTTAGTATATGGAACCCATTTAACCTGGCCCGAACGTCCCGAAGTATGGGCCCATTCATATGCATCGGGATATTGATCTTGTTTTCCTACCAAGAAAGGCGCATAATTATCGTAAGTGGTGATAGGCATTCTCCGGCGGAATTCGGCGATGCTGGTTGGTGGCCAATCCCCAAAGAAGTGCTTCCCGATTTTCGTGCCTGCCACAAGGTTAATTTCTTCTAACAACAGGCGTTCCTGGATTTGCATGAACTCATCGATATCCAGGTCCAGGAAACCACAATATTTTTTCCACATCTGGCTTTTGCGCCCCTGCCTGAGGAGCTCGGCGGCTGTAGTCACTTTATCCCTCCAAATTGATCTTTTGAGCCTGAATCACCAGCGGAGACGGCAGCCAGGAATGGCTTGTTGGCAAGTTGGTAATTTTAATTTCGCCGAAGCCGGCTCTGGCCAGGTTTTGGGTCCATTCGTCTCCATTATAGACGTTCGACAGAGCCGAGGCCTCAGCCCTGGCCCTGGCATACCCTTCCTGGGGTAAGAAATAAACGAAGGTGGCGGCCCTGATCAGAGCGCTAACCCCCGGCAGGCGCCATGACGTAGACCCCATGGCGTCAGCGATGATCACCCGCCCCCCGGACTTCAGCACCCGGCTCATCTCGTCCAATACCACCGGGACGTCGAGGTGGTGGGTCGCCAGGGCGCAAAAGATGACGTCAAAATGGCCCTCCCGGTATGGCATGGCCATCGCCGAGGCGCAGCTCAAGCGAATCGGGGGTGGGCCCGCCTCACCATTTGTACTCACTTCAAGTCTGCCATTTCCGGATTCGATTTTGCGCTTTCCTTTTACCAACATCGCCAGGGTGATGTCCAGGCCAACAATCTGTCCACCGGATATTCCCTGATGGATGAGTTTAAGTGGGATGACAGCGGTGCCGGTCGCCACATCCAGGATTGAATCCCCATCATGCAGGGGAGTCATTGCGATCATATTGTCAACAAAATCATCATACCCCCAACCCCAGAACCGTTTGAGTTCTTTGTCGACCACTCCTTCGTAACGTGGCGCTAATGATGTAAAAGCCTCAAGGATTATGCGCTTCTCTTTCACCAATATTCTCCTCGCTTCACAAAATCATGACGAAAATCGCCTATTTTTTCAAATCGGTCTCGCCAGGCTGGCCCACGTGATCGCGGCCATTATGTTTGGCAACGTACATAGCCTTGTCGGCATGGCCGACCAGGCTGAGTATATCTTGCATATCATCGGTTTTGACCCCGATTCCCAGGCTGGCAGTCAGTGTGACCGGTCCGGCAGAAGTGATGAAGGGGGCACCGCCAATTTGCTTGCGAAGACGCTCAGATACGGTTTGGGCTTCTTCCAATCCCGATTCCGGGCAAATGACGGTGAACTCTTCACCGCCGTAACGCCCGATCACGTCGACTTCGCGGATCGATTTCTTGCAGCGGTCTGCTACTAACCTGAGGACCTCATCGCCAACAGCATGCCCATAGGTATCGTTGACGTTCCTGAAGTAGTCCAGATCGAGCATGATCACAGCTAGCGAACGCTTGAAGCGCTGAGCGCGATTGAATTCGCGGGTGCCGAGGTCAATGAGATGGCGGCGGTTGAAAATGGAGGTCAGATCGTCGATGATGGCAAGCTGCTGCACCTCGGTAAACAGACGAGCATTTTGTAATGCCAGGGCTGCCTGGCCTGCCAGGACAGACAGCAAACTGGAATGGCGCTCAGTGTAGAAATTGGCTTGATATTTGACCAACGAGAAACAAGCTACCACCTTATCGTCGATAATCACCGGGACTCCTACCCAAGACCGGACCGGGAGCGACGTTTTTTGGATCCAAGCAGGGTCTTTGCTCAGGTCCGGGATGACCATCGCACGCTGGGTGGAGATCATCGGATTAAGGTTAGGCATCTCGGTTAATTCAGCAATAGCGTCATCGACATGAAGCGCCAGAGAAGGATCTACCGAATCTGCAACCCGGGTGCGAGCCACACGAAAATGATGATCGCCATCGGAAAGCAAGATATTTACTATGTCGTAGGGCAAAATCCGACCGATTTGATCGAGCAGCAGGTCGAGGGTGCGGTCAAAATCGAGGGTCGAGCTAAGCATGGTGCCTACTTCTCGTAAAGAATCGGCGTTCCGGCGCTGATCGCGCTCGACGTTGAACAGGCGTGCGTTCTCGACCGCAACGGCAGCGTGGTTGGCAAATTCCAGTGCCAGGTCAGCCAGCTCCAATTCACTATAGGAATCCTGGGTGTAACTATCGAGAGTCAGGCATCCGGTCACAACCCCGCGCAAGATGAGAGGGATTCCCATCCAGCTGCGTACATTCTTAGTTTCACCGTAGCCTTTCAACCGTGAATCCGCCTGGGCGTCCGAAAGGATCAATGGCCGGCGGGAGCTACGCATTTCCTGGAAAAGCCGGTCGCTCTCAAGGGGAAAAATTCGGTTAATAATCTCTTCAGGCCTGGTAAATCCCCTGGCCGCGACAGCTTTCAATTGGTCGTTTTCCTGTAAGAAAACACAAGCGCTGTCATAGGGAATCGCCTTTTCCAGTTGGGCGAGAATGTTATCGAGAACTCTCTGCAAATCAAGATCAGAGGTTAAACCCATAAGCGCTTTTTGCATGGTTTCAGCCTCACGGCGGCGCCGGGTTTCTGCGGTGAAGAGTAGCGCATTTTCGATAGCCGCTGCGATCTGGTTGGCCAGTGTGTCCAGTGTAAGCTGGTCGTCCTGAGAGTAGGCCTCTCCTGACATCTTGGACCCCACCGCAAAAATTCCGACCAGGTCGCCTTTTGCTTTGAGGGGGATATACAATTTAGCGCCCATTCGCCCCAAATCCAGGCGTTCCTGCTTCCACAAAGCCAGGAAAACCGGCAAGATTTCGAGGTCGTATTCGGTCAGAGCCTGGTCGTTCCCCTGGAAGTAAACCACCAGGGGGTGTTTGGGCATAAACTTGACCTCCCCTGGCTTCATTCCCACCTGGGCCATCAAGAAAAATTCGCCGCTCTGGTCTTTCTTCAGAAATAAACCAGCCTGGCGGATGTGCATGGTCGTCGTCACTTCGGTCAGGATGCGGTTGGTGATGGTGTCGAGGTCCAGAACGGAGACTGCTGCCAGGCTCAACCGCCGTAACATCTGGGAAGCGTTGTACTTCTCGCGGTAGAAAAAGCGGTCGATCCAATTCTGAACCTGGCGATGCAAAGGTTGGCCGATTAACGCCACCAGGATAGCCACTGTCAGTGCCAGAATGATAATTCCAAAGCCGCTGACAGCATGGTAAACTGCCATGAGCAAATACACGATCCCGAAATAAATGGCGGCGATGATAACGGTCGGGATTAAATATAGAAGCCACTTGCGTACAACGATGGTGAGATCAAGCAGTTGGTGCTTGAAAATTGCATAAGCTATAAACGCAGCCGCGGCGATGTTGAAAGCAATATCGATCGGAAAGGTTATCTGGTTTGAGAAATTGAAGAGGATGCCGGCGAGGGTTAAGATCACCGTAACCACCAGGTACTTGATCTGGTTGCGAAAAATTGCCACCCTGGTCTTCCTGAAATCCTGAATCAGGTTTATCATGGAGAAACCAACAAAGAATATCCAAACGATGCTGGCCGGTAAAAATGCCGGCCCATAGTTATGGACGATCTGTCCGTTCGCAACCTGGGTGCCAGACACGAGGTATCCAAAGATATCCGCAGCCAGGATGAGCAGATAGCATACGACGCCAAAAACCTCCCAATTGCGCTTTTCGTGCATCAAGAATGCCTGCACGAAGCTAAAAAAGGCAACCGGCATCGCCATCCATCCCACCAGCCTAAACCTGTCCCAGAAGACAAGATCTGCCCATGCGAATCCCCCAAATACCATGAATGCACCGAAGCACCAGAGAATCATCGCTGCCAGGTACAGGCTGAACGAGCGGATAACCCGGTTTTTAACGTCGCGTGATAATACAATCCACACCAGGCTGCCGTAGAATAACAAAGCGACCAAGGAAATAATGGAGGAAGTATTTACGATCATAATGTTACTGGTGCCCCCGGAAAGTTAGATTTTTTGTCGCCGATTGGCGGCGTTATAAAATACGCTGACCTAAGCGTTTTAAAATAAATAGCACCAATTCACAAAGAACCATCTGGTCTAAAAATCCCCTTGTTGTCAGACCAGCTACAACCGATGTCACTTAATTGGAGTTACTTTTTTGGAAAATTCTTTTATTCATAGTATATGATAGCATAAAATGGGCAAAAAAAAGGAAAAATATTCAGGAAGACCCTTTTGGAAATCAAAGCAACTGGCTGAAATGACCCAGGAAGAATGGGAATCATTATGTGACGGTTGCGCTAATTGTTGCTTGCACAAATTACAAGATGATGACAGTGGTGAAGTGTATTACACCAACGTAGCCTGCCGCTTGCTTAACCTCAAAAAGTGCCGCTGTAAAGCCTACGATGAACGCTTGAAATTGATGCCAACCTGCCTGAAACTCACCCCAGAAAAGGTAGGGTCACTGCCGTGGCTGCCGCAGACTTGCGCTTACCGCTTGCTTAGCGAAGGCAAAGACCTGCCCTGGTGGCATCCCCTGGTTTCCGGCGACCCAGAATTGGTCCACCGCCTGGGGATATCCATCCGGGGCAGGGCAGTCTCGGAAAAATTTATGAATATGGATAACCTGGAGGATTACGTCAGGCCTCCAGTACCACGACCCAATCCCGGAACACCGGAAGTGTAGGCAGATACCAATCGCCGTGTACGTCTGGGTTGACGGCGCCAATCGAGGTTACCGCGCCGGTTGAAGGGTTGACGAACGCAGCCTTGTAATTTACATCTTTTTCCAACCCGGTCACCTTATAATTACGAGATTGGTCTTGCGAATAAATGACCCGAATTTTGCCCGGGATACCGGCAGCATAAGGGACAAAATATTCGGGATATTCGACCAGCGGCTGGACCCATTCCTGGTGCGGCTCAAACTGCCACCAGGGATAGCGCTCCAGGATTTGTTTTCCCACCCCAATCTGCGCCGACCCGGGCAAATGGGCGGCGTCTTCCCACGAGGTGTCGCCCCAGGCAGTGCCATGCGGTGATGGACCGTAAGGCTTCTCTCTGGTATTAACCTGCCAAATGCCATTAGCGCCATAAGTATGCCCGGCAGCCCCAGCAAGCATACAACTCCAGAAAACCAGGCGCTGGATTTCCTCGCGGTTTACTTCGATGATTCCCTCATAACAGGCTTCACCAATCAGGGTTGGCATGGACGGAGTGATGGCACGTGAGGTCTGCAAACATTTGATCGTATTAGGGAAGGAGAGGTGGCTGCTATGCCCGGTTTGCATCATATCGAAATCAACCAGGGCCGGGTCGGTAACCTGGTAACGACCGTAAGGCGGGTCGCCGGGATGGGCGGTCATCAGGCGGTGGTAGCTGTCGATCGAATGCACATATTTAGCCATTTCGGTCCAACCCTGGCGCTGTTCCTCGCCATCGGTGTCCTTGCTGGGCGACAAATAATAAGGCATGGTTGCCTCGCCAGCCAACCCCCAGACCACCGGGTAAGCACTATAGCGGGCGACGAGGTAACGCCAATGCTTTTTCATCTTATCCAGGCCCATATATTTTAGATAATACCCCCAGCTGCCAAAAATGCAGGGCACCAGCCCGTTCTTGACCAAGCGGGCGATACGCATGTCTGCCAGGGCAAAGTAATCCGGATTGATACGGGTAAAATCCTTTTCCCATGGGAAACCAGCTTCATTTGCGCCTCTTTCATCGAATTGGTCCATATCGGGATAAAGCCCGGCCACGATTTGAATGACGGTAAAACCTTTGTCAACCCGGTCGGTTAACAGGACTTGAAAATCTTCTGGCCAGGACAGGCGCTTGCACAAACCCATCCACCAGGTATCGGCCAGCCAGAAGAATGGCGTCCCATCCTGATGTTGGAAATGGTGGTGGTCGGGGGCAACTTCGATCGGTCCGTGAAAGAATAAAGGGTTCTTCCCCTCATATGGCGCAACCTCAAACTGGCCGCTCTTGCCATGCAGGCCATCATCAGTTGGGTCTGAACACTCCGTTTTAAAATGAAAAATCCCAATTTTTTGGGATGAAAAACGGATGCACCATTCATTCTCGCCGGCCCAAAACCCAGGAATCACCTGTTGGGTGCCATCTGGCCCGGTGATAACAGCATTCAGCTCAATTTCATTGAAAGGATCATGATGTTGCCTGGCAGCAAAGAACGACCATTCCATTACTGTGTTCTGCAACCCGGATGTCATAGGAATTCTCCATTCGTAGGATTTAGTAAGCAGTTGAAAGCCGATTAAGTATAAGGCTATTTAACATTTTTCTAACATCCATTATGTATTTTTCTTATAGTTGCGAATTACCATTTGGGCAGAATGATAAGAGGAAAATAAGTGATGAAAGCATAACGGTTGATATTGGTGATTGGCCGTAAAGGAAAATTTTCAGTCAACTATCATTTATCAAAAGAGAAGGAGGAACACATGTTATACCGCAGATCTTCATATCCAACTGCTTGGGACGAAATGGAACGTCTCCAGCGAGAAATGAATCAATTCTTCAATGTCAGTCTTTCAAACCGGCCCACTGGGTCGCCTGATTTCCCGGCGATCAATGTTTGGAGCAACGACGAAGGCGCAGTCTTGACCGCCGAGATTCCTGGCATCAATCCAGATGAGATCGATATCAGCGTTATCGGTCAAACAATAACGATTGTCGGCAAGCGCCAGCCAGAAGCAGTGGGTGAAAACGCCCATTATCACCGACAGGAAAGGCTGCAGGGTGAATTCGCCCGCTCGCTCGAGCTTCCCTTCGCTATCGACGCTGAAGGTGTGAAAGCCACATTCGATAGAGGCATCTTAAAGATCACACTGCCGCGCACTGAAGCCGAAAAACCGAAGAAAATCCTTGTAAAAACATCTTGACATCTGGTTAGTAAGAGATTTAGATACGGAGGTGTACCATGGCTGATATTGCAAAGTCCTTAAATGTCCAGAAAAGAGAATTAACGGAAACCGAAACAAACGAACGAATACGTGACCGTAGAGTATACGTGCCACGGGCAGATATCTACGAGACCAACGAAGAAATTACCCTGCTTGCTGATATCGCCGGCAGCGATGAAAAATCCATCGATATTACGCTGGAAAAGAACGTATTGACGATCAATGCCTTCGTCGAACCCCAGTCGTTCAATGGATATTCCCTTTCATTTCACGAATACAATAGTGGAGATTATCAGCGGGTCTTTACCTTATCAGACGAAATTGACCGGGAGAAAATCGAAGCTACGGTTAAAGATGGCGTTCTCAAATTGGTCCTGCCTAAGGCCGGTCCGGCGAGGACCCACAAAATTTCCGTCAAACCTTCATAACCTCCAGGAGGTATAAATTATGGCTATAACAGATTTGTTGCCCTGGAGCCGGGGATCAAGATTACCGGTGAGGGGCTCTGACAGTAAAAACCTGCCTGCTGAACCGTTTGACCAGATGTACCGGATGATGGATGAAATCATGGAAAATCCTTTCAGTCCATCTTTATTCCCGTCGATGGGATCTTCCCTGGAGGGATTTTATCCCCAGGTAGACGTCAGCGAAAATGAAAAAGAGGTAAAAGTTACCGCAGAGATCCCTGGGATGGATGAGAAAGACATTCAGGTAGCGTTGAGTGATAACGTCCTGAGCCTGAGTGGTTATAAAGAGACCGAAAAGGAAGAAAAAGGGAAACACATGCACCGGATCGAACGATCATCCGGGTCATTTCACCGGGATATTCCTTTACCGGCCGAAGTAGACGAGGAGCAGACGGAGGCAATCTTCAAGAATGGCGTGTTAACCATCACGCTGCCAAAGGTGAATCCAGCCCAAATTAGGGGTAAACGCATCACCGTCAGGAAAGTGTAATCTGGCAGTAAAAAAAACATCCCGGGAGTGGCCCGGGATGTTTTTTGATATATCCAGCTTGCATCTTCAAGCAGTCTGGCGTAAATCGGCCAGCTCATCTTCTACCAATACAATTTCTTCTCGAAGCCGCGTGAGATAATCTTCGAGCCGGCTGATATATTCGTCACGGCTGATGTGCTGGACATCACTTTCTTCTTCCTGGCAACCACAATTTCCCCCACAACTGCAAACATGTAATGCTTCGTTCGATTCGGTCATGATTCCTCCAAAATCTAGGTTACCTTATTTTAATACCAACAGGTCACCCTGGTTTCATAAGAATATTACACCATTATTTATCATATTAGTCAAGGTTATTCGTTCTCCAATGATCCTGCTTCTTGGGATCTTGATTCCACCAGCGTCAAACCTGCTTGCAGCGCTGCCTGGTACACCCGAATTAACGGCACGTCCTTTTCGGCCGCCAGGCGAGTGCACACGTCATATTCCGGCGAGGCCTGTGCGACCACCCCGTTAAGCATTTTGAGCTTCAACGGGATTTCTCCATATTCAGTCTCAACCACCACAATCTTACGGGCAGCCTCATAACGATAGACAGGGATAACGCGCATTCCCATCGTGGTGGTCTCTTCGAGGATTATCTGCGCCAGAGCAGCTTCGTCCGGACGTTTGGCGATGATGCTCAACATGGTCGCCGGCCGGTTCTTCTTCATATAAATCGGCGTAAAGAACACGTCCATCGCCCCGGCATCAAAAAGCCGCCCCAAAACATGCCCAAAAAACTGCGGGTTCATATCGTCGATATTCGTTTCGATCTGGACCATCGGGAAAGACTCTTGATCTTCGCTCTCGCCGATCACCAGGCGGAGCACATTCGGCCAGGGCAAATCCAGACGACCGGCTCCGATCCCAAGACCGGTGATTTTCAGTGAGGGCTGTTTGAATGCACCGAGGGTGGTCACGATAGCAGCTCCGGTCGGGGTAACCAGCTCGACCTGAGCCGTAGACGGTACGACTAGCGCTTGAGCTCGGCGAAGCAATTCCAGGGTGGCAGGGGCAGGTAAGGGCAAAATCCCATGCTGCGATTGGACCTGGCCGCTTGCCCACGGTAATGCAGATACCAGGAGCTGCTCGATCCCAAGGTACTCCAGTCCAATCGCAGCCCCGGTGATATCGATAATCGCGTCGAGCGCTCCCACCTCGTGGAAGTGGACCGTCTCCAGTGCCGCTCCATGGACGCTGGCCTCTGCCTCTGCCAGCTTTTGGAAGATTGCCAGGCTGTCATTCTTGACTCTCTGCGAAATTGAAGCGGCCTTGATGATCTTTTGGATATCTGCCAGATGCCTGCCGTGGCTGTGGTGGCCCTGGTCGAAGGAAATCGTCATCTGGCTGGCAGCCAGTGCACCTTTGTGAACGCGTTCAATGCTCAAACTGAAAGGCTCCGGTAAATTAAGCTTCTGGAGCTGGTCTTGCAGGTAATCCAGAGGCATTCCCGCATCGATTAAAGCCGATAGGAACATATCCCCGCTGATCCCTGAAAAACAATCGCAATACAAAATTTTCATATCATTTTCCCTGTTATTTCCAAATTGGCGGCCGGGTAATTATTCCAGGTGGTTGATGATGGCAGCCATGTAACCTGCCCCAAAACCATTGTCAATATTGACCACCGCGATCCCAGTGGCGCAGCTATTCAACATGGCCAGCAGGGCTGCCAGGCCATTAAAACTAGCCCCATACCCCACGCTGGTCGGGACGGCAATGACCGGGACGGATACCAATCCGGATATGACACTCGGCAAGGCGCCTTCCATCCCGGCGACGACGACGATAACCCGCGCTTTCTGGATCTGTTCCTGGCGCGATAACAGGCGATGTAAACCGGAAACGCCGACATCATAGATGCGTTCCACCTGATTACCCATCAATTCGGCCGTCATGGCAGCTTCTTCAGCGACCGGGATATCAGAAGTGCCACCGGTCGCTACCAGAACGCCTGGCTTTTTTTCCTCATGTGTACGATCAAGGATTAACATCCGGCTGACCGGCTGGTAAACGGCTTCAGGTATCTGGCTGGCGATAGCCTGGTACATCTCCTGGCTGACTCGGGTTGCCAACACCCGGTCGTTTCGGGCAGCCAGGTGTTGAAAGATATTAAGGACCTGGTCAGATGTTTTACCCTGAGCCAGGATAACCTCCGGAAAACCTCGTCTTAACGCGCGATGGTTGTCCAAAACGGCGAAATCGGCAACATTTTCAAAAGGCAGTGTTTTCAAGTGGTCCATAGCCGCATCAATGTCCAAACGACCGGCGCTGACATCTTCCAATAATATTCGAATTCTATCGATTTCCATCTAATAACCTTGTGGTCAATGATTTTTGATACAAAATTCGTAGGATGTCCCTACGAATTCTTCTTGCCGGAACGGTTCTACAACCCTGTATTTTACCGGTTTTTCCTTCTGTTTACTGATTGCATTCTCCTGAAATATAGATTATCATTAGAAAAAGATATCCCACAAAAAATTACAGTCTTTTTCCATAGTCGCACTTTTCCCATCATTATAGATTACCTTACTTTCTGTGGGAAATCCAGGCATAAAAGAGACAGAGGGGCTATATGGTATTGATGTCAATGGATGTCATTTTCAGGAACTCCTGTTATGGATAACCAAAGAAATGCTGCTATGAATAATGAGATCATTCTCGTCGTCGACGATAATCGCCAGATTGCCAATTACCTGGCTGGAAAAATTTTGCCCAGCCTGGGTTTTGAAACTCTGATCGCTTACGACGGAAAGACCGCGCTCGAGATCATCAAACGCCAGGAGATCGCCCTTATATTATTAGACTACCAGCTTACCGATACCACCGGGCTGGAACTGGTCAGGGAGATGGTCAGTAAAGGGTACAATATTCCCACCATCCTGGTAACAGCCCATGGATCCGAACAGGTTGTAGTCGAAGCGTTCCACCTGGGAGTTCAAGATTATCTGACTAAACCGGTCGACGCCGACAGCCTGGAAGTGGCAATTGCGCGCGCACTTTCTATATCCCGGCTGCAGAAGGAAAAATTGCGGCTGACCGCTCAACTGAACGAACAGGTCTCCTGGTTGACAGTTTTATCCAAAATTGGACAAAGTGTCACCTCCACCCTGGAATTGGACGATGTTTTGCGCCGGATTGTTGAGGCCGGGGTTTATTTAACCCATGCCGAAGAAGGTTTCCTCTCACTATTAGACGACCAGAGCGGCCAACTCTATTTGCGGGCAGTCAAGAACATCGACCAGGACAAGAGCAAGCTCTTACATCTGCCGGTCAGCGATTCACTGGTTGGTACGGTCGTCCGCACCGGCAAACCTTTGAGAATGGGCCAACCGAGTGATGGGCCTCAACTCAAGGTCAGCACGGGTTTCCTGGTCAACAGTTTCTTACACGTTCCAATTTTATCTAAAGGCAAAAGTGTTGGTGTTCTTTCGGTCGATAACCGCAGGACCAAAAAAACTTTCTCTGAAATTGACGAGTCGATGTTAATTTCTCTGGCTGATTACGCCTCGGTCGCCATTGAAAATGCCAATCTTTATCATCAAGCCCAACAGGAAATCAACGAGAGAAGGCGGGTTGAGCAGGCTTTGCGCAAAAGCGAAGAGCGTTATGCCCTGGCCGTCGAAGGGGCCAATGACGGATTGTGGGATTGGGACCTGGGGTCTAGCCAGATCTATTATTCGCCCCGTTGGAAAGCAATGCTCGGTTACAAGGACGAGGAAATTGAAAATAATCCCAATGAATGGTTCAACCGGATCCATCCTGAAGACATCGAGCGGACCAAGATCGATATTTCCCACCATCTGAAGGGGATTACGTCCCACCTAGAGAGCGAGCACCGTATCCAGCATAAAGATGGCACCTACCGTTGGATGAACACCCGTGGAATTGCCGTCCGCGATAAAGATGGGTATGCATACCGCATGGCCGGTTCGCAGAGCGATATCACCGACCGCAAGATCGCCGAACAACGCCTCCTCCACGACGCCTTTCACGACACGTTGACCGGTTTGCCTAACCGGGCATTATTTATGGACCGTCTGGGAATCGCAGTCGAACGCGCCAAACGGCGGGAACAATCCCTCTTCGCAGTCTTGTTTATGGATTTGGACCGCTTCAAAGACGTCAACGACAGCCTGGGACATATGATGGGCGACCAGATGTTGATTGCAACCGCTAACCTCCTGAAAGCTGACCTGAGACCGACGGATACGGTTGCACGCCTGGGGGGAGACGAATTTGTCATTCTGCTGGAAGAAATCAATGGGATCAACGATGCCACCCTGATCGCCGATCGTATCCAGCATGCCCTGGGGGCCGAGATTGTCCTGAACGACCGGGTTGAATTTGCGTCTGCCAGCGTCGGGATCGTGTTGAGCTTGACCGGCTATAACCGGCCTGAAGAAGTGCTGCGGGATGCGGATATAGCCATGTACCGGGCTAAAGCGAATGGTAAAGCCCGGTACGAGATCTTCGACCCAACCATGCGCGATATCATCCTCGAACGCCTGGCGTTGGAAAACGAGCTACGTAAAGCCTTGGATAATCACCAGCTTGAGGTCTATTACCAACCGATAGTGTCCCTGGTAAATGGGCATATGATCGGTTTCGAAGCCCTAATCCGTTGGCATCATCCGGTGCATGGGCTCTTGAATCCGGCCGAATTCATCCACCTGGCTGAAGAAACCGGATTGATCATTCCCATCGACCGCTGGGTCATGCGCGAAGCCTGCCGTCAGCTGCGAGAATGGCGGCTGCAGTTCCCAAGCCTGCCGGAATTTACTATGAATGTAAATATGTCAGGTAAGCAAATTGGGCAGCCCGACCTGATCGATCATATTATAAACATATTAAACGAAACTAATCTTGAAGCGCGCTTCTTGAAAATAGAGATTACCGAGAGCGCTTTCATGGAAAACAACGATCTGACGACTCACATGTTCAACAAGTTGCAGGAAATTGGGGTCCAGATCCAGATCGACGACTTTGGGATCGGCTATACCTCTTTGAGCTACCTGTCACATTTCCCGATCAATGCCCTCAAAATCGACCAATCCTATGTTAGCGGGCTTTCCGGCGATAATAATTACCTCAAGATCGTCAATGCGATCGTCATGTTAACTCATGGGTTGGGGATGGGTGTTATCGCTGAAGGCGTCGAGACCGAAAAACAACTGGCACAGCTTCAAGAGCTGGGCTGTGAATACGGGCAGGGGTTCCTTGTATCTATCCCCCTGAATAGCAGCCAGGTGTTGACGTTGCTGCAAAAAACGTTGGCTGGCGGGGAACAATTTTCTCCCTGGATGCCTGCCAACGAACTAAAGGATGAGACCCCCCCAGAATCTTGAGACGCCTCTTTGCGGAAAAATATAAAGGTAATCACTTAAAAACCCGGTTCCTGGTAGGATCCGGGTTTTTGATAACCTTATTATACGCTAGTGCTGGCGACTAGCTCGAGCAGCCTGGGGTGATAGGCATAAACACCTCGATAAGCTGGAGGCAGCAGTGCTGCAATCCGGCACATAATTTCATCGGTGCTGCGCTGCAGCCAACCGGCTCGATCGTCGCGATCGATCGCCTTTAATTTGAAAGAAGGTCCAAATCTGACGGTCACCCGCGCTCTTTGCAACCTCAGCATTTTCCGTACTGCTGATTCCGAACCGGCAATACCGACTGGAACAATTGGCACACCTGCTTTTTCGGCGATCAAAGCCGTTCCAGCTTTCCCCTCGATCAGCTCACCCCTGCTGCGGGTACCTTCTGGCGCAATCCCCAGCGCGACGCCCCGCTGTAAATATTCGACAGATGCTCTCACCGCGCCAAAATCTGCGTTCTCACGATCGATCCAAATGACTTTAGCCACGTTCAATATCCAGCGGAAGAAGGGATAATATTTATATTTATCAGCAGCCAGAGCAGTCAAATCCATCCGCCCCGGGGCCACAAACAAAATCGGGATGTCAAGGCGACTCAGGTGGTTTGTGGCGATAATACATCCACCGGTGGGAGGGATATGTTCGCTGCCAAAATATTCAACTCGCATGAGAGACCGGACCAGAAAACCGAGAACGGAATGTAGAGTCTCAACCTTCATGTAATTTAACCTCGGACCGCTATACTGGCTATGGAATGCTTTTCTCAACTGTTTTACGACGGCTGCGTAGAACCTCGGTCACAGCCGGAATAACCGAAAGAACAATAATGACAACCACGACCAGGGAGAAATTATCCCTGATGAATGGTAGCCCGCCAAAGAAATACCCTCCAAAGGTGAATAAAGCCGACCAGACGAGACCGCCGATGATATTATAAGCAACAAAATGGCCATAAGACATGCTGCCGATCCCCGCCACGAAGGGAGCAAATGTGCGGATGATCGGGATGAACCGGGCCAGGAAAATGGTGATATTGCCGTGCTTCTCGTAGAATTCATGCGCCTGGATCAGGTACTCACGTTTTAGAAAGCGGACTTTTTCAGTGAAAACCTTAGGACCCACAAAATGCCCGATCCAATAATTGGCGGTATCTCCCAAAATTGCAGCCGCAGCCACAATTAAATAAAGAACGAAAATATTTAAAGGTGAATCATGCAGAGCGGTGATGGCTCCGGCGGCAAACAATAGAGAATCACCGGGTAGAAAAGGAGTAATCACGAAACCGGTTTCCAGGAATATAACAACAAATAATGGGACATAAGTCCAGATCCCAACCTGAGAGATTATTTCCGCCAGGTGATCATTTATATGAAGTACAAAGTCAATCAATGCTAAGATGATCTGCATTCTGTGTCCTTTCAACAGCCTTTGCTCGAAGATTGCGATTAGCCGATAATAAGATTGCCATCAATACGATGACCATAAGTCCCAGACCCACCGGAGCAAAGCTGCCGAGTTCCTGGTAATAAGGTAGACTTGCAGGTGAAAAATTTAAATAAGGTGCCAGGCCAATCCCCAGGATCAAAGCATTCCATAATCCATGAATTGAGATTGCCACCAGATAGGCGACCCCCGGCAGCCAGGTTTTTCCGCCTCGCCAGGCGCTGACTAATGCCCAGCCCATGATACCGGTGGTGGTAATATGCAGCAGGTCTGTCCCACCTCGGCCGATTTCCACCACCATCCAGTCAACCCCGTTAAGGCTGCCCACCTGGCCCAGGCTCTCTACCAGGGCAAACCCACTCCCTGCGAGCAGCCCAACCGCAAACCCTTCGGCAGGTGTTTGCAGCCTGCGGCCTAGAACCCAGACCGCCAACGGTTTAAATAATTCTTCGATGAGGGGGACAAACCCGGAGATCGTCGCCAGGCCTATAAAAATCACCCGTGGGTTCGAAAGATAAGGGCGTAAGGCTCGGGCAATGACCTCAGGATCCATCTGTGAGCTGCTTATGCGTTGGGCCAGACGGTTCAGATCAAGAACCGCATTGGGATTGCTGGCAATCAGCATGATACCAACAATCCCAATGAGAATCAGGACAATGATCTCGGCGATAAAAGCAAGCAGGAAACTTCCTACCATCCCCAGGCTCAATGTGGCCAGTTTGCGTTGGAGGCTGCCTGCCGGCAGGCCGCGCCGTCCGATGTGCACCAGCCAGATGATCGGGATTCCAACGGCCAGCAAATGGATCGGTGGGAGCAGTATCCAGTTCAAGGTTTGGCTGTTAGCCACCAGATAACCGGCAAACAAGACGACCGGCCAGGCAAGGATAATCCACGATAAGCCCTTATCCACAGAGTTAAGGGTGCGGTTAACTTGGGCTGGTTCTTTCCCTCGAAAAATACACATAAAACCCGCGCCAACAGAGAGAACCAGCAGCCCGGAAACGAGCAGGTAGCTCCATGCCAGGGTCAGCGACGATGTCACCTGGCCGCTTATGTTTCCCTGGTTGATCTGATCACTGATCCCCAACACGCCCAGCAGAACAGCCAGGCTAATGAAACCCAAAAAACCCAGGCCGCTGAAGACGATCTGGGCAATTGACCCCCATTCGGTCTTCTGCCGCTGCCCGGGTTGACCAGGATTCTTTACGTTCATTTTTCCTCTATCTTCACTTCAAGGATCTTGTCGCCTTGAGGTAGCGGTCCGGGTTGCGATGGATCACGCGGTGTCAGGTTTTCCAGTACATCCATCCCCTGTACCACCTGTCCAAAGACTGTATATTTCCCATCCAGGTCAGGTTGTGGGGTCAGCGTGATAAAAAACTGGCTGCCATTTGAATCGGTGCCGGCATTGGCCATCCCCACTACTCCAGCTTTATCGAAATTCAGATCTGGGTTTATTTCGTTAATAAACGCATAACCGGGTGTGCCGTATCCGGTACCACTGGGGTCACCGGATTGGACATATGAGCCTGGAATGACCCGATGGAACGTTATGCCGTTGAACCAGCCTTGCTTCGCCAAGAACACGAAGCTGTTGACTGCAATCGGGGCAGCATCCGGAAAGAGTTGAATGACAATATCACCTTTTTCGGTAACCAAATGGGCGAGGTATTGTTTATTCACGTCGATTACAGCTGGCGGGCATCCGGTCACTTGCTTGCTTTCCAGCAGCGTCAGCTTGATCACTGTCTCGATGCTGCCGATATCGCGAGGACCTTGCCAGATTTTCCCGTTGATTAAAATAAAAGGCGTTCCGGGGATGCTAATTGCCATATCTTCAGCCAGGGCATCGTTGAGCTTGGCAGTAATGATATCGCTGTGTAGGTCAGATTGAAACTTTTCAACATCCAACCCTAAACTGGAGGCTTGCTGTCCGACCCAGGATTCAAATTCAGTGCTGCTCATCAGATACCAGGTTTGCTGCTCGTTGAAGAGCAGGTCCGCCATCTCCCAGAATTTTCCCTGGGACCCGGCAGCCTCAGACGCCTGGGCCGACAACATGGCTTTATCGTGGCCGGGATTGGGAAATGGGCGAAACACCACCCTGACGTCACCGGGAAAGTCCTGCAAGACCTGGTCCATTACCGTATTGAATTCAGAGCAATAAGGGCACTGAAAATCGCTGTATTCAATGAATGTTACCGCCGCATCTTGCGGGCCTCTGGCCCAATCGGCCGCGCTGACCGGTTTAAAGACAGATAACGACGCTGCTTCAGTCGGATCGGGGGTCGGCATGATGCCGGTCACCACCGTACAACTGGAAACAACGACGGTGGGGGATTGGATATTCGCTTGGGAGGGAAGAGGAAGGGTAGCTGTAGCTATCGAATTTACCGGATTAGCAGCCGGGCTGCAACCAGCCAATCCCAGGCTTAGCAGCAATAAGGTAAAGATTAATTTTCGAAGCATCAACACTCCCGTTCAGTTTCGTATTATTAATTCTTACCATGCGGAACTAATCGCTGGCTGATCACCTGGCGCAGATCATTCTGGACACCGGCTGCAGGTTGTCCGGCATTGACAATCGTCCAGCGCTCAGGCTCAATGTCCGCTAATGCCAGGTATCCTTGCCTGACCCTCTGGTGGAAAGAGCGAGTATAAGCATCCATCCGGTTCCATTCGCTGCCGCCAGACTGCTTGCGGCGAATTCCATCTTCGATATCGATATCGAGTAGAAACGTGAGGTCCGGTTTCAGACCGCCGGTAGCAAATAAGAGCAGGCTGCGCAGTTGATCGAGATCAAATCCGTGACCGTATCCCTGGTAGGCCAGGGTCGAATCGGCGTAACGGTCGCATAACACGACCTTACCGGCTTCCAATGCCGGCCGGATTACCTGGGCGACCAACTGAGCTCGCGCCGCGAGGAAAAGCAAGATCTCCGTGCGAGGATGCATGGCGGTGTTATCCATGGTCATCAACACGGCGCGGATTTGATCGGAGATCGATGTACCGCCTGGCTCGCGAGTGACCACGACCTCCCAACCTCCCTGGCGCAAATATTCTGCCAGGGGAGCCATTTGGGAAGTTTTCCCACTACCTTCAGGTCCCTCCAACGTAATAAACATTTAGTCCCTAAAAATTCGTACCCGGCGGTTAGGTTCTTTGCCGTAGGAATGAGACACCAATTGAGCCTGCCGGGCCATATCATGCTGCAAGCGCCGGACGGCCGCGGTTGCGGGCGGGAGATCGACCCAACGCTCTCCGTTTAGCACCGCCTGGATCGCAATTTGGGTCTGGTTCTGGTACTCTTCGGCCGAACCAGGAAAGGTCACATCCCCTGGCAGGTTGAACAGGCCGGCCAGGAACTGCTCCATCTGGTTGATAGTATTCGAGCGTAGGACGTAAATGGGAATGCCACGCTGCTCTGCATCCAGGATCGTCTGCTGGTGGTCGCGATAATATGCTTTCAATGTGACCAGGGCCTGGGCCTCGCTCAATTCCCGGACGACCAGAGCCGGTACTCCCAGGCGTTTAGAAGCCTGCATCAGGCGGTTCCGAGCCACCCCATAAGGGAAAATATGGACCGGGGTCAGGTTCATTTCCGCGGCCGAAGGAGCAGGGGCAACCATTTCAGACGCTGTATATTCACCACCAGCGCCAGACCGGTTCCCGTTCGAGACCTGAGTGCGCTGGAACGGGTTGGTTTCCAATCCAGGCGGCCCCGGTCGCCGGTTCCCCTGGGCGCCATTGCGAACGACACTCGGTGCAGGTGCTTTCTCGATATGGATCTCGTTATGATCGTCTCTGTAACGGATCTCGGGCCTGAGGGGAAAACCGCGCACCAGGGCGTCGACCGAAGCGGCCACATCGGCATGTAAAGCCAGGCGATCACGCTCGATCAGCTCGACTAAGACGTCAAAAGTAGGTGGCGCACGGCGCTCCAGCACTGTTTTCTGCGTCCCACGCCGGCGAGCTTCCTCATCCGACAGCGTGACCAATTCGATACCGCCTACCAGGTCAGATAAAGTTGGATTTAGCAGCAAGTTCTCCAGCGTGCGGCCGTGAGCGGTACCGATCAATTGCACGCCTCGCTCAGCGATGGTACGGGCTGCGGCTGCTTCAAGCTCGCGACCGATCTCATCGATCACGATGACCTCAGGGTTGTGGTTTTCGACCGCTTCGATCATCACTTCATGCTGCAGCGAAGGTCGAGCCACCTGCATCCGGCGAGCTTTTCCGACTGCCGGATGAGGGACGTCCCCATCGCCACCAATCTCATTAGACGTATCGACGATCACAACCCGGGTTGATTCGGCCAGGATACGAGCGGCCTCACGCAGCATGGTCGTTTTTCCAACCCCAGGTTTCCCCAGGATCAAGATGCTCTTGCCTGATTCGATCAAGTCCTGAATGATATCGATCGTACCGTAAACAGCCCGGCCTACCCGGCAGGTCAAACCGACGATATGACCACGCCGGTTGCGAATGGCAGAAATCCGGTGCAGAGTCCTTTCCAGGCCAGCCCGGTTATCGGCGTCAAAATCGCCAATGCGTTCCACAATGTAATTAATTTCGTCGTGGCTCGCTTCAGTTTGAATGAGCACCTTTTCCGAATCTGTAAACCGTGCGGTTGGGAATCTTCCTAGATCCAGGATAATTTCCAACAAGTTATCACTGTTGTTAAAGTGCGTCACCGCCTCGGCAACTTGAGGTGGTAATACGTTTAATAATGCATGTAAATCATCAGTTATGCGACGTTGTGTTATCATTTATATTAATTTTCGTAGCGAATTACAGGTTCAGCGCGTGAGACCTGCACAGAAGCTTCTGCCACCCCATTTTCAAGGACTGCCTGCCGTAAGGTTGCCAAAGACTTACGGGTAACAGCCATATGTTTTACCATCACTGCTTGCCTGGGACCAATTTGAGCGCTGATATCTTCCAGAGCAGATTCCAACCAGGCCTGGTAGGAACGAACACATAGGTGGACCGGCCGTCCAAAACGGCGTGGCAAATTCAACAATAAATCAGAAAGGACATCGAGTACATTTTCAGTTTCGGGCAGGATGAACGGCTGTACCCATATCCCTTTGGGGCCATAGATTATATCAGCATACGCGGTAATTTCCCCATTCTTGCGATAAACCATCCCATGTAGATGGTTGTCAACCGCCGGTTCAACCGGTAAAAGTAAGGCGGGCACGACAGAATGATATAGGTTATGGATGGCGAACACATCGCTTGAATTTGGCACCATCCATCCGGTGGCTCCATCGCTTTCACCGAACCCATCCCCATTCTGGGAAGGGCGCCGGGCGGGTATCTCGTTAAAAAGCCAGATTCGCTGCCAGGCATAAATCGAAAAGCCAGATCGTCTGAAGGCCTCAAAAACCAGGGTGTGCTCATCTACTTCGCCGATCAGGTTTAAAGCACCCCAGGAGCCGGCCTGGTATGCCAGGTGCTCCAGGAGGCGCGGCAATGCAATGATATTGCAAGTCTCACCTGGAACGAGGAAAGTAAGGTGAGCCGAATGGGCACCCTTAGGATAACGAATCTGGGCCATCAGGGATTGTCCGCCGTGTGAGGCATATACCCCGATGTAATGACCATAAGATGGGTTGAGATAGGTGAGATAGGATAGAAAATTAAACGGCTTTAGCGGATTTCCGCGAGTCATCGCCAGGGAACTATCCAGAAATAGGACCTGATCGCGGTAATTGTTAAGGCCGATGATGTCCTGCCAACTAAAATGTCGAATGCCTATTTTGCCATCTCCACAAAATATCGGTGGAAGCGGTCGTCTCCAGTCAATTCGGGGTGAAAAGAAGTCGCCAGCAAGCATCCCTGGCGGGCTGCCACAATCCTTCCATCAGGCAGCGACACCAATACCTGGGCTGCTCCATACACTGACGTGATCAATGGAGCCCGAATAAACACAGCATGGAAGGGACAATCGCCATGATCCACCTGGTCCAAGAAGGGCACATTCAGATCAGTCTCAAAACTGGCAATTTGGCGGCCAAATGCATTGCGTTCGACAGTGATATCCATTAAGTTGAGCAGTGGCTGCTGGCGGCGAGCATCTTTTGAGATAAGGATCGCACCCGCACAAGTACCCCAGATTGCATGATGCTGACCAAACTGATACAACGGCTCCATTAACTTGAAATCATTAGCAAGTTTGCCGATCGTAGTCAATTCGCCGCCTGGGATGATTAGTCCCTGAATGCCATCCAGGTGCTCGGGTAAACGTACCTCCCGTGTTTTAACGCCAATTCGCTGCAGGGAAGCGGTATGCTCAGCAAAATCTCCCTGTAAAGCCAGAACGCCGATTTCCATATTATTAATCGTTCTAATCACCAACCTCGCCCAGCTATCAATTCTTCAGACGGGATTGCTGATATTTGCCTGCCGACCATGGGCTCGCCCAAATTGCGGCTGACTTCAGCCAGAATCGAGGGGTCGTTGAAATGAGTAGTGGCTTTAACGATCGCTGCTGCCCGTTTTGCCGGGTCTCCGGATTAAAAATCCCAGATCCGACGAAAACACCGTCGACACCTAACTGCATCATCAGGGCTGCATCCGCCGGGGTGGCGATCCCACCAGCAGCAAAATTGACAACAGGCAGGTGGCCTTGCTTGTGCACCTCGACCACAAGATCGTAGGGAGCTCCAATGTCTTTTGCAAAAGCCATCAGCTCTTCTTCTGGCATACCCTGCACCCTGCGAATATCGCCAAAAACTGCCCTGGCGTGGCGGACAGCCTCGACCACATCTCCGGTTCCGGCTTCGCCTTTCGTTCTGATCATCGCAGCCCCTTCACCGATCCGTCGTAATGCTTCGCCTAGATTACGGCAGCCACACACGAAGGGAACTTTGAAGTCATGCTTGTTGATATGATGCGCCTCATCCGCCGGAGTTAGAACCTCGGATTCATCGATGTAGTCGATACCAATTGCTTCCAATATCTGCGCTTCGACAAAATGACCGATGCGGCACTTGGCCATCACCGGGATGGAAACCGTATCCATGATCTTTAAAATCAATTCGGGATCGCTCATGCGCGCAACCCCACCAGTAGCGCGAATGTCCGCGGGGACACGTTCGAGCGCCATCACTGCTACCGCGCCGGCTTCTTCGGCGATGCGGGCGTGTTCGGCAGTCACGACATCCATGATCACCCCACCTTTTAGCATCTGCGCCAGCCCTTTTTTAACAGCAAAAGTTGCAACCTGCTGTTCCATAGTCAACATACCTCCAGATTGTCATTAGTCAATCGGGTTGATTCTACCACGCCCTAACCTAGCCGACAACTCGTGGTCAGAGATGGTAAGAATATACAGGTGAGACAGGCTAACGATCAGGTTTTATCGGTGAAACGGGATTCGTCGAGAAGGTCATCCATTTTTTCGGCCTCGGTCTTCTCGCGCAGAGGTTTTTCCGGTTGAGCATCTGCTAATTCGGCGGCTTCTGCATCGCGCAGCTGATTCGGGTTTGAACGTCTGACGATGCTCCATTTGCCGCAAAACGGGCAGCGGGTAAATTTACCGATCCCGACATTGAAAGCCAGAAAATTCAGGGCAAATGGACGGTGACATTTAGGACAAACCGCTCCCCCTGAAACACCATAATTCCGGGGCGAGCCCAAGGGGACGTCTTCCCTGGTTTTCTTCTTGAAGAACAAGAGCTGTGAGCCTATAACGAGCACCAATATCAAGCCAATACCGCCGAAAACAGGTACTAGAATACTGCGCAGGAAAGCTGATTCTTGAGCGGCGCTGGCAAACTCGAACTGTCGCGAGGGGGTAGTGAACGACTGCCCGCTGGTGGTCTGGACCTTTGCGCTCAAATCGTGCATGCCATCAGGGTATTGAGTTGTATTGAAATCGAACGCAAAAGGTTGGGTGTTGACCTCCGCCATAACCTGTCCATCGATCAAATAGGTCACTGAAGCAATATCAGCCGGCCCGGTGATACTTGAGCGGAAATTGCCACGAAATCTGAGCGCCGTTGCCATATCCGTTAGTCCTTTGAATATTGAGGCGATAATCGGTCTGGGCCAGGGCAGGAGAATAGGTTATGAGGCTCAGAAGCAAGAAACCAAATATGGCGATGAATATTTGTCTACTTTTCATATCTTTAGGTTCTATCCGTGAAGCGAGATTCATCTAACAAGTTATCCAATTTATCTGTTTCGCCCCTTGCAATCGCCGCCTGGCCTGAAAGTGAACCAGCCAGCTCAGCCTGTTCGGCAGCGCGCAGCTCGTCCGTGCTCAAGCGCTTGACGAGGCTCCATTTACCGCAAAATTCGCAGCGGGCAAATTTAGTGCCGAAACCAAGTTTGAATGCCAGAAAATCAAGCCTGAATGGGCGGTGGCACTTTGGGCAAATTGCGCCTCCCGTCAGACTATAGTTACGAGGAGTCCCCGGTGGTATTTCGGTCCCGGATTTTCCACGGGTGGACATATAAGAAATAAAACGGATGCCAACATAAACAAGCACGATTAACCCCAGTATCAGCAGCTTATCACTCGTAGTCAGTGACAAAAGATGAAAACCCATTAAATTTACCTTCCGTAATCTGGCTATATGCGTTCAACAACCGCTAATTATCGTTGATCTATAGCCAATGTACCCAATTAGCAGTCACCTCCAGCGGGTGATAATTGTCTCTCGCTGAAATAGCTTCACGCCCAGAAAGACCAGGCCTACGTCAATTAATGCAAGGATCACGATAAAGACCAGCATGGTGGTAACGTTCAAGACGATAAAACCAGCGATCTGGCCAAACAATACCAGCAGGATCGGGACAATGAGGACAGCCGAAATCTGTTCGGCCACACGGGGATCGTTCACCCGCGAGGAAACGAACAAGGCAAAATTTACCGATAAGATCGCCATCAATGGTCCGGCAGCCAATACAGCCAGCAACCAGGTAGGGCTGAGAACATAATCAATCAACGCGGGTGCTGCGCCGGCAATCGGTGAAAGGATTACAAAAATGAAGAAACTGGCCCAAGTCGCTATGATTGCCGGGATGACCGCAGCCAAACTCTTACCGATCAACAGTTCTGTCGTCGTAATTGGAGTAGCCAGGAGCGGCTCCAGGCTGCGGGTGGTCTTTTCCCCGACGATACTGTACGCTGCAATCGTGATGGGGATGATAACCGGCATCATCATGTAGAACAACAGGAACTCGTTGATAATGAAACGCTGCATGCAATCGTTTGTACCCAAATCACCGCAGCTAGCAGAAAATGAAGGCGGTAAATCGGTATTAGTCCCACCGGATGCTGAGCCAGTGATGTTCAAGACTACCAGTGGCAATACGGTGAAGATGATCGGTAATAAAGCCACCGTTAAGATAACCAGCCGGTTCTTGAATACCTCGGCCCACTCTTTATCAAGGATAGTCTGGATTCGGTTCATATCTATCTGCCCTGATCGCCTTCGTAAATCATCTGCAAGTAAACATCTTCGAGTGAATGCCTCAGCTCGCCTACAAACTGGATCTGAGCACCGGCATTTACCAGGTTGGTGATGATGGTGGGGTTCTGCTCTTCGGGATCATCAAGCCCAATCACCAGGCGGTCATCGACCGCCTGAGCTTCCTTGACAAAGGAGAAATTCTTCACCAGGGAAAGCCAATCCGGATCAAGCTGTTTGAGATGGAAGACTACCTTGCGGCCGTAAAGCTGTTTCCGCAGGTTTTCAGGTGTATCGACGGTGATCAATCGAGTCTTGAAGATGGCAATACGTTGGCAAAGCCGGTCGGCCTCATCGAGGTTGTGGGTGCAAAGGAAAATTGTCGTGCCTTCCTTCTTCAACTCTTCGATGAAATCACGCACCAGTTTAGCAGCTTCCGGATCCAGGCCGCTGGTCGGTTCGTCCAGGTAAAGCACCTTGGGTTCGTGCAGCAGGGCGCGCGCAATCGCCAGTTTTTGACGCATCCCTTTCGAAAAACTGCCAACTTCGTCGAAGCGCCTTTCCCAAAGGCCGAGCATACGCAGATACTTTTCGACCTGGCCTTTTACGTCTTTAACCCCATAGAGGCGGGCGAAAATGGTCAGGTTTTTCTCTGCGCTCAGGCGTTCGTACATGCCCGGCGTTTCGGTCAGGATGCCGACGCACTGGCGAATTTCCTGGTCGCGTTTGCCAATTTCCAGCCCATTGATAATCGCGCGTCCGGAGGTCGGTCCAATCAAGCTGGTGAGCATGCGCACGGTGGTCGTTTTTCCGGCCCCGTTCGGACCCAAAAAACCAAACACCTCCCCTTCAGGAATATCCAGGTTGAGGCCCTCGACAGCTGTCAAGAGAGGCTTGTTTTTTCCTATCGGGAATTTTTTGGTCAGTTTCTCAGTTTGGATCATAGATTTTTTCTGATTTCCTCGTCATCAGCTTATTATAATCTGGATCAGTTTGCCCAAACCGCAAATAATATGCGGCAATTCCAAACGCGATGGCGACGTTCAATGATTGTTTGCGTCCCTGCATCGGTATTGCCACAATTTTTTCACAGATATCCATGATTCCAGGATCAACTCCCGAGAGCTCATTTCCTACCACCAACAAAATGGGCGGCCCAGGCAGATCGTAGCCGCTGTAAAAAAGCGGTTCAGAGCGGGAACAGCTTTCCAAGGCCCATAAGCGCATCCCGCTTTCCTTCAAAGTAGTGGCAATTTCCAGGCCGTTTCGGTGGTAATTCCAGGCTACCGTTCCTTCAGCGCCCAGGGCGGTCTTGACGATTTTCAGATTGGCGGGGGTGGGGGTCATACCACACAGGTGGAGGAGGCGCAGCCCCGCTCCATCAGCCGTCCTGAACATCGAGCCCACATTATATGTCGAGCGAATATTATCGAGCAGCCCTTCCACCTCCGTTTTGGGAAGTGTTGGATCAACGACCTTTTGCTTTTCGTTCGCATACGAAGGCTCAACAATTTGGGTTGCCGCTCCACACCTGGGACACAACCCGGCAGCCGAGTCCAGTACGACCGGGAAACGGAACCGGCAAACATGATTGGTGCATTGAACGATCTGAAACTGGGGCATGCGATAATCGGATAAAAAGGGGTGGTATACTTTGTTTAATATTCGTCCATTTGGAAGTGATTTTGGTCATAAAAAACAGCTTGCCCAAAACACAATAATTCTAGCATGATTATTCAAGACCTACTCCCATTATTTCCACTCAATACAGTCCTGTTCCCCGGCCAACTCCTTCCACTGCACATCTTTGAAGACCGCTATAAGATCATGATCAACGAATGCATGCGAAAAGAAGCGGTCTTCGGCGTGGTGCTCATCCGCGAAGGTTCAGAAGTTGGCCAATCCGCTACCCCGTTTGAAATTGGGACAATTGCCCGCATCAAACGCATCGATAAAACCGAAGAGGGCAAATTCAACCTGATCTGCCTGGGAGAAGCTCGTTTCAAGATCCTGGCTTTGAACCACAATTTTCCCTATCTTACCGCCCACATCGATATCTGGCCCTGGCACCCGCTCGAGGCGGAAGATATTTTACCCAGGTCTATTGCGCTGAAAGAGCTTCTGACCCGCTATCTTAAAGCGTTGGCAAAAATATCAAAGATCGAGATCGACCTTGAAAACATGCCCGGTGAACCGCTCCTTTTAGCTTACCTGGCTGCGATTGCTTTACAGGTATCGAACCATGAAAAACAAAGATTATTGTCTGAGCCAGGACAGGAGGAGTTGATCGATCACTGCATCGCTTTGCTTAAGCGTGAAATCCTATCGCTCAAGCAGCTCGTTTCTCTCCCCATGGTTGTGGACGACAAACCCCCATCCTTTTCTGCCAATTAAATCTCCCCGGAGTTTTGCATTTAACGCGCCGAACGCCCGGGTGAGGGGGGCACCCGGGCGTTCGACCCTGTTAATATAACATCTATTTTAAAAAGATGCAATAGGCAAAACGTTGCAATTTCGTTGCAATTTCATAAAATCTGAGATTCTAAATGGGTGAATCAGGCCTGGTCAGCGCTCCTGCGGAATTATCCCGATCATCATCCTGCGGCATTGAGCATCCGGGAATGGTTAATAGTGAACTTTATCTACTCGATCTTATACCCGCGGTCCGCTGGTTCTACTGAAATATAGTCCTTCAAACGCTGCGCCAGGCGGGTGTTACGCTGACCAATCCGGTTATTTTTGATAGCAATTCCAATCGCCTGGCGGCTGCCCACCAGGACGACAATTTTGCGGGCGCGGGTCACCCCGGTATAAAGCAAATTGCGCTGCAGCATCATATAGTGTTGGGTGAGGAGCGGGATGATGACGACCGGGAATTCCGACCCTTGTGATTTGTGGATGCTGATGGCGTAGGCATGTACCAGTTCGTCTAATTGGGTAAAGTCATAAGCAACTGCTCTCTCTTCATAATATACCTGGATGGCCTGGTCTTCCAGATCGATTCTGGTTATCTGGCCAAGGTCTCCATTGAATACTTGCAGGTCATAATTATTGCGGATCTGCATGACCCGGTCGCCCTCGCGGAAAATATGCTGTCCGTGACGGATTTCGGCCCGGCCGGATCCGGGCGGGTTCAGAGCTTGTTGCAGGTGCTCATTCAGGTCCGCTACCCCAACCGCTCCCCGGTGCATGGGGCTGAGCACCTGAATGTCGCCGTCCGCACGATACCCAAATTTAGCAGGGATACGGTTGGCGATCAGATCCAACACCCAATCAGCAGCTTTGTGCGGATCAGACTCGGCAAAAAAGAAAAAGTCGCTCGAATTCTTAGGAAAAAGCGGCATCTGGCCCTGGTTTATCCGGTGCGCGTTCACGATGATGAAGCTGTCTTCAGCCTGGCGGAAAATTGTTTCCAGGCGGGTTACCGGCGTTACCGCGCTGTCGATAATATCGCGCAAGACATTACCAGGACCGACCGAGGGAAGTTGATCGACGTCTCCAACCAGCAGCAGGTGGGCACCGATTTCGACCGCGTTGAGCAGATGGTACATTAACAAGATATCGACCATCGAAGTTTCGTCAATGATAATCAGATCGGCATCAAGGGGATTTTCCTGGTCGCGCTGGAAAGGGTTCCTGCCTGAAGGGCTAAATTCCAGCAAGCGGTGGATGGTCTTCGCTTCCAAGCCGGTGGCTTCGCTCAGCCGGCGGGCCGCTCGTCCGGTCGGGGCAGCCAGCAGAACGGAACAGTTCTTAGCCACTAAGAGGTGGATCAAACTTCCGGTAATGGTGCTTTTGCCAGTCCCCGGTCCTCCGGTTAACACGCTGACTTTCTCACTCAGTGCCATACGGATGGCAGTTTTTTGCTGGTCTGTCAGGTGAATGGGACTGCCACCCAGGTTATTCTTCTCATCCAACCAGGCAAAGGCTTTGTCCCAATCAACATCGCGGAATATGCTTAAACGATCGCGACCGGCAGCTTGCATGCGGCGGATACGGTTGGCAACTCCCCGTTCGGCATGGTAAAAAGCTGGCAGATAAATGGCGTCGTCTTCATTCACAAGGTCATTTTGGCGGGTAAGGACATCCAGTTGAGCCTGGCATAACTCGGGTTTAACCTCAAGGATTTCACCCGCAGCGTCAATGAGCTGGCTGCGGTTGGCGAAACAATGGCCTTCGTCGCTGAGCTTGCTCAAAGTATAGGTCAAGCCGGCCTGCAGGCGAGCCGGTGAATCCAGGGTCAGTCCTAGCTGCAATGCGATCTTATCCGCGGTCTTAAACCCAATCCCAAAGATATCCTTGCTCAGGCGGTAAGGATCGTTCTTGACCACTCCGATCGAAGCCTCCCCGTACTGTTTATAGATCTTGACTGCCAGGCCCGTACTGACTCCGTTGCTCTGCAAGAAAAGCATAATCTCTTTGATCTGCTTTTGGGCTTCCCAGGCTGTAGCGATCCAACCGGTGCGTTTCTCGCCGATACCCGGTACTTCACTGAGGCGATGGATGTCATTCTCGATGACCGCCAGTGTATCTATCCCGAAGGCGGCGACAATCCGGCCGGCTGTTACCGGGCCAATACCTCTGATCAGTCCGCTTCCGAGGTATTTGCGAATGCCTTCGATTGTCGCCGGCAGCTGAATGGTGTAAGAGCTGATCTCGAACTGCTTGCCATATTGTGTATGGGTGGTCCACTGCCCTTTGAGGTGCAGGGTGGAACCAACGTTAACCCCCGTCAGTGGGCCGACGACCGTTACTTCATAGGTCTTTCCTCTGGGGATCAGGCGCGCCACAGTATAACCGTTAACCTCGTTCTGGTAAGTCAGCCTTTCGAGGGTTCCCTCCAGCTCCTGGAGGGGTAATTCTGGTGAAGAAGATGTTGACTTTACCAATTCTAAGCCTTTGAAATGCAAACGACAAATCTACAAACCCTTAATCCCGAAAACCATACGGTTATTTATTCATTTTATCGTCTTTTTTTGTTCGTTCTAATCAAACCATCCAGCTTTTCGGTCGCGAAAAGTCTTATTTTGCGCTATTCACCGCACTCGACCTCGCATTCGTGATTTAACTCTTGATTGTGATGGTCCCCCAAGAATTCGACAATCTTTTTCTGCAACGCCTCAAAATGAGAGCCGTGCCAGTAAAGCTGGCTGCAGGATGCGCATCGGAAAAATTCGTTAAAATACCGGGCAGTTTCCGCCTGCAGTCGCTCCTCGATCTCACGCTTCTCCACCGGCTCGAGCAGACCGTTGCAGCGCAAACAACGTTTGAATGGCAATACTGCCCCAGTTAGATCGAATCTGACCATCACTTCTCGGACCTGCTGCAGCGGATCACTCGAACGAATGCAATAGCCATGGGTCACCAGGCTGCGCTTGAGCAAACCACGGTCGCGGGTCAATAGAATACGCTGTTGGGCGGCGGAGATTTCGGCCAGTTCCTCGTCTCCATAATCGTTGCGGTAAAGGGTATCGAAACCCAACAGGCGCAGGTAGGCAGACAGGCGGCCCAGATGAGCGTCCAGAACAAAGGCCGGCTCCCGCAGCGGTTGGGGACGCAGCCTGACCAAAGGGCTGATGTCCAACCCTTCAAAGACCGGATACACACTCACCTGATCACTATCCTGGACCGGGTGAGTGAAATCAACGGAAACGCCGTTGATCAAGATCAGGTCAACCTCGGTGTGAGGCACTCCCAATGATTCGACTGCATCTTTTATTGAAGGATGTCCGTTGAGACTACAGGTAAAAGGAACCTGGCGCCGACCAGGCGGCAGGAAATCGTTGAGCTCTGCATAAAATCGGAAAGTGACCTGGAGCATTACGAATAAGAACCCAACTCTTTTGCCAGCTCGACTATCCGGCGAAAATCCTCCAGGCTGACGCTGGAAGGGACGGAATGGTCTGAAGAGAAGATATACCCACCAAATTCTATCATCACCGGGATAACCCGGCGCATCTCTTCTTCGATCTTCTCTGGCTGGTCCCATAAGACTGCGTTAATCCCGCCGTGGAAGACCAGGTCCTTGCCAAACTCTCGCTTGAGCGCCACCGGGTCCATCCCCGCCTTTACCTCGAGCGGGTTTAACGCATCCAACCCCATGCTGACCAGCTCAGGGACAAATGGATGCACGTCTCCACACGAATGCAGGTGAGCTTTGATACCTTTGGTATGGGACCAATCGATGGCGCGCTGGTGGAAAGGCTTGAGAATTTTGCGATAAGTTTTGAGTGAGAAGAACTGGTTGTGTTTATAACCCATATCATCGCACCAGAAGATGCTGTCAAAATGGTAACCCGCATCCCAGACCATGTCCAACAAAGCCAGGTCGGTCTCTAGCTCGCATTCAAACATATCCATCAACCAGGCTGGTTCCTCGATCAAAGCCAGGAGGACACGCTCCGTACCCACGATCCAGGAATGGGTGGCATCGAAGCCAAAAAATAATCCGGCCTGAATCCAGTGCCCCTGCTTGCGCCAGATTGGAAAGTTTTTTTCGAGGTATCTCCAGTCGATCCGGTCTCTGACCGGTGAGATACATGCTTTGGCTTTTTTCCAACTCTGGGGGTCGACGATTGTGAAATCTAAAAACTGGGGAGTTGAGGCGGCATGCTTCCACTGCTTCATGGTGACGCCATAGCTGCTGGTGTAGATCTTATAATCTGGCGTTTCTTCGATAACCCGTTCCTCAAAACGGGGAGAATTATCGATGCCGATATCAGCGATTCGATCGAGGGCGAAGAAGTCGACAAAATTTTCGCCGTCAGGCATGCCTTCTCGGCGCCAGCGCTCGATGGTGGCCTCCCAGGGCGAATCGATTATCGGGATGCGATCCGGTTGCTGGTGGGCGAAGGTCCGGGTATACCTTTCCCAGGTGCTCATTTCAGGCATAAATACTCCTCACTCATACGGAAACCAAGAATAGAGAATCAAAAATGACCCTCTTCCGAGGGTGTTTGGATATATATCGAAATACAGGCTCACCAATAAAATAGCTCTGAATGTCACTCCAGATAGGTCAGCGATGGCGGAATATTCCCTGGCCGAGTATTACCAATCCAAACAGGATAAGGAGAACCGGCCAGTATTGAATAAAGGGAATATCGTGGCCGAATATCGAGCCAAAGATCGCAAACAGCACCAGGCTGGAAAAAATATTCCACCCTGCTCCTGCGATCATACGACGCCTGCGGCTCAAGAACCCAGCGACCAGCATGCCGATGCCGACGAAACCGGGGATCAGGGCCCAGGCATAAGCCCAACTGGCCCAATTGCCGGTCAGGTTCTGCCAATAGAGCAGGCCGCCCACCCCGGCGACGATACAGGCAGGGATCCAAAATGCCGGAACCCAGAGCACCACAGCCAGCAGCGCCAGGACAGCCCCCAGACCGATGATGGAAAGCGGCCAGGTGGCGATGCCAAATGCAAATTCCCGCAAAGCCGGATAGAAATTAATCGCCAGGAACCAGGCCCCGGCTAAAATCAAGATGATCCCCCAGGCAATATTCGAACGCGTTTTCATCATAAATCCCTCCACACTCACCCCACCCAATACCCGGTTTGTCAGGCGTCCTTCCCCGCGGGCGAGTCGTCTGGACCGGATTGCGAATCCTTCTCCGAGGAAGAAGGCCCCCATTTGTCGACGGCCCTGGTCAGCTCAATATTGACCCGCTTGAGGGCTTCCAACAGCTCCTTGCGTGCCCTGTTTGGAACTTCGCCGCTCTCGACCTTCTGGCGGATACCGCTGATATCGGATTTCAGGCGCTGACCAGTGTCACTGGTCGAAAAATCGTTGGCAGCTTTATTGATGGTCGTGCCCAAATCATTCAGACTTGATTCGACATCTTGCTGGAAGCGCTTGCGCTCCTCGCTGGCCCAGGCAGCTCGCAAGAAATCGCTCAGGTTTTTGCCCAGGTCGCGCAGTTCATCACCCAAACCTGCTTCGTTTTGTTGATTTTCAGACATTTTGAGCTCCTTAATTTACAAATGATCGCGAAAAATCAAAATATAATAATTGGCACCATTTCTTGCTGATGGAATTATTATAACCATTCTACTTAATATACGTTGCGAAAATCAGAAAGTTGCGTCGCTATAAATTGTGAAGGAGATGGATGACGTTGACAACCAACCAGCCGGTTGCAAGGATCGTAACCAGAACCATAGCGGCTATCGCTCCAGCCATGACGCCGCATGAGACCCCGACCAACCTGCTCCCGGAAAAACGGCTGTATAGCCAGGCACCCAGAATGGTAAATGCGAAATTGAGGAAGGCATCCACCAGGCCGCTGGCAAGTGTCAACGGGAGTGCAGCCAGGATAACGCCCACTGTAAGTGGCGCCAGAATAGCTGTGTCGATTAAAGTCATCGCGGTTGAGATCACCACAGCAGTCCAAAAGGCTGAAATAGCGCCGCTGCGTATGTAATGTCCGGGACCGGCCCCAGGAAAACGCCGGTCGTGGCGTAGAAATCGACCGGCGAGCATCCCCTGGAAGTAATAGAGAACGATAGCGATCGGGATTGTTATGATAAAACCAACAATCGGGAGGGCATCACTCAAAAATTCCAGAAAGACAACCACGATTCCTACACTGATGGCAGCTTTAGGACCGGGGGTGAGATTATCCCACCAGGAGGAAGTCGATGGGGTATCAGGCGTCATGCGATTCGAAGCGCTCATGCCATCAAGAACCCTTTCGAGCCAGGTGTAGAACCGAGAGGTAAGGCCTGCTAATGCTTCCACCATAACGTTGCTCGATCAAATCGGCAATTCCACGGTATAAACCATCTCGCTGGTTTCCTTTTAGCATCAGATGGTCTGAATAGGTATTCAAAAGACGCAGGTATTCCGTAGTAGTGTATCCTTTTGCCAAGGATAAGTGCGGACTTCAATTTCATTAAAAAACCCGCTGGACCGGATTTGGCTGGTCTGCACCTCGATTTTGTTTTCAACCCCAGGTCGAAACCGGGGATCTTTCCAATCAGGCCAATACTGCTTGTAAACCTCTTCGACTTCGCTGAAAAAACCGCGGTACGGACCCGGATGCTGGTTTGAGAATATCGCCAGCGATCCTCCTGCTTTCAAAGTCTGGGCCGCTTTAGACAAATCTACACCGGGTGGAAGCCTATGGAAAGCCGTGGCTGAATAAACCAGGTCGAAATGGCCTGGCCGAACCGGCCAATCTTCAAAGATGGTTTGAAGGAAATGGACATTGGGAAATTCTTGCATTTTCCCCGCGGCGATGGCAAGCAAGGCATTGCCAGGATCGAGACAGAGAATTTCATATCCATTTCTGGCAAAGGGCAGGGTTGCCTGGCCCGATCCACACCCAATCTCGAGAGCTTTTGCGCCTGCGGTTAAACCAGATATTTGGATAATATCTTCAATGAGCGCGTCGGGGTAGCCTGGTCGAACCGAATCGTAATCTCGAGCAGTGAGGTTAAAGATCAAATTAGGTGAAACACTATTCAACATATCTATCCATTGTAATGTTCAGGCTCTCAAATTACAATTGAATGAAGAGAAACGAGAGTCGAGAAGCGAACGTCGGGATTGGAAGTTACCTCACGGCTCTCGTTTCTTCGCTCGAATCCCCATTCTCTTCTTGCCTTCAGGAGGAATTACCATGACCTTACAAGCCAGCTGGATTTGGGCGCCGGGCGACCCGGCTCCACGTAATGCCGTCATGTACTTCCGGCGCACTTTCGAATTGGATGACGTACCCGGTGCAGCTCATTTGCTGATTAGTGCCGACAGCCGCTACATTCTTTACGTCAATGGGCACCGCCTGGGCTTTGGCCCGGTCCGTAATTACCAATATAACTACCAATACGACTCTTACGATGTCGCCGCTTTCCTCGCACCGGGTGAAAACGTGGTCGCGGCCTGCGTCCAATATTGGGGTGAGGGCACATTTCAACACCTTTCAGCCCGGGGGGGGCTGATTGTCCAATTAGACGGTGTGCGCACAGGTGCTGTTGGTCAGGCCCTGCTGTCAGATTCGACCTGGAAGGTGAAGCGGTCAACCGCCTACAAGGAAAATGTGGTGCGGATTTGCTGCCAGCTCGCCTGGGAAGAACAGTACGATGCTCGGTTGGACGATTTGGGTTGGACACAACCCGGTTTCGACGATCACGGTTGGGACAAGGCGGTCGAAGTTGGGCCAGATGGCGTCTCCCCCTGGACGAAATTAAGTCCGCGCACGATCCCGTTTCTCTCGGACGAGCCCATCACACCGGTGCGGATCACCTCGTTGGGTAAGGCCCGCCGCCCTGATTTTCAGGCTGTGTGCCACATCACCCCTTACGTGGCCCCCGGAGATTTGAGCGCCAACAAACACGAATTGGATGCCATCCTGGCAACAGTGCTGCACGTTCCCACCACTGGCAAGGTCGAGCTGCGTAAGAACTTGCCCAATTACGCCCCCTTCGAAGTTTACCTGGATGGGCGCCATCTGGAGTGGCAGTCAGACCACACCGGCGCTTTCCTACCTCAATCGTTGTCTGCCGGAGACCATCTCTTATTGGTTGATCTGCAAGGGACCGCACACGATAAAGACTATACCATCACCGCCAACGGCATCCCCGACCTCACCGCGACCTCGCCCCTGGGTGATGATCAAGGCGTGTGGGCCATTACAGTCCACCCGGCCGCTGAAGCCCGCCAGGCAGCCCTGGGTGCAGCCATCCTTTCCGCTCTGGTAGCCTTGCCGTTGGATTGGCTTGCGGTTGCGCCGATCGACACCCCTGAAACGGATATATTCATGGATATGACCGCCAGTATCCTGGTCGAACCCCAGAGCCGGGCAGAGCACCTGCCTCTGATTGTCTCTGCCGCCGAAAGCGGTTTCGAACAGCAGTACCTGATCGATTTTGGCCGGGAGATCGCCGGCTGGATCGAATTTGAGATCGACGCTCCGGCTGGGACAAACCTTGACCTGCTGGGTTTCGAAGCCTTCCAATACGACAAAATGATGGTCTCCCATTCAATGAATAACACTTTACGCTACACCTGTCGCAACGGCAAACAGGCGTATACCTCGACTGTGTGGCGCGGCCTGCGCTACCTGATCGTGGCGATCCATGGTGCAGTTGGACCGGTAACCCTCCATAGGCTGGTCACGCACCTGGCAACCTACGCTGCCCAGCCTAAGGGTTTCTTCCGCTGCTCGGACCCGCGCCTGAATGAAATCTGGGAAATATCAGCCAATACGCTGCGCCTGTGCAGCCAGGACGCTTATATGGACTGTCCCACCTACGAACAGACCATGTGGGTCGGGGATGCGGCGGTAGATGTGATGGTGCACCAGGTGATTTACGATCAGATGGAATTCGTCGAACGCAACCTCTTTCTGGTCGCCGATTCCCTCGAGCGCTTGCCGCTGACCAACTGCCAGGTTCCCTCCGGCTGGGAATCCGATATTCTACCCAACTGGTCGTGGCTGTGGGCCATGTCGTGCCTGCCCTCATATAAATTTAGCGGCAGCTTGGAGTTTGTGCGCAATATTTACCCATACCTGGCCCGCCAGGCTGAGTACCTTGACCAGAACCGCCAGACCAACCGGCTGGGGCTGTTCCACATGCCCGGCTCGTGGCACCTGATCGATTGGACCGATATGGACACACCATCCGATGCGATCGTCGCCAGCGAAAACTGCCTGGCAGTGACGGCGCTTCAAGCTACGGCCGAGATGGCAGAGGCAGCCGGTAAATCTACTGAGGCTGGTCGCTGGCGTAAAGCAGCCGCCGAGATCACGGAAGCGATCGATCGCAGTTTTTGGTCGCAAGAAAAAGGGGCTTATGTCGACAGTATCCACAGCGATGGTCAGCTCAGCCAGGTCATTTCTCAACCGACAAACGTATGCCTGCTCTTTTCCGGGGTGGCTGGGCCAGAGCACGCCGGTGAAATTTCTCGTTTCGTGGTCGAACCAGGACCAGGGTGGGTGCCGGTAGGCAGTCCCTTCATGCTCTATTTCACCGGAGAAGTCCTGGCCGCACAGAGACGTTTCAGTGAATTATTAGGCCTGATCCGAGACAAATGGAGCGATATGCTCGACCGAGGCGCCACCACCACCTGGGAAACCTTCCAGGGGTACACGGATACGCGTATGTACGGCATGTGGACGCGCTCGTGGTGCCACGCCTGGTCGGCGTCGCCGGCTTACCTGCTGTCGCGCTATGTCATGGGTATATCGCCAATGGAACCGGGCTATCGCAAAGCCTTGATCGAACCGCAGATGGGCGACCTGGCCTGGGTCGAAGGCAAGATGCCTACCCCTCTTGGAACCATCGACCTGCGCAGTGATCGCCAGGACGGGATCACGGTCCTGAACGTTAGCTTGCCGCAAGGCGTCCAGGCAGAAATTCGCCTGCCGGTAGGTAAAGATGAGGCTATCGCTATCTCAGGTACTGCCGCCAGCCATCGTCGGGAAGGCCAGAAATACATAATAGAACTACCAGGAGGCACTTCGACATCGATACGGGTAGAGTGAGATGGTGGGTTTGGGGCAAGGCGATGGCAGGTAAAATAATGGGGCTCAGAGAATCTGGTCCTCTGAGCCCCATTCAATCCTACAAACTTCAATTCTTGATGCCTGGATTTTCGAATTAAATACCAGACCCCCTGGCGTAAGGGTCAAGCAGCCAACTTCCCACCTTCATAAGGCGCTTGCGACCTGCCGGGGGTCTCGTTTTGCGGTTGACGTTTCCCAATTCCTATTTTGCCAACCTATCTCACATTTTTTGGAGCGGGGAGGGTGCTCCAAACAACCAGTCCCTTACTGGTCCTTAGAAGGCCTGGCCCCACTATAAACCCCATAAGTGCCCGCCTCCTGTAAATCTTCGAAAATTACCTGTAACTTTTAGGGATCGCACCGCCCTTTTATAGAGCACCCTCCCTGTTGTCCGTCTACCGTTATCTGATATTATTCTATACACTTTTACAGTGAATGCCGTTTGGACTTATTGGGATTCCTTTGGTTAAATGCGATTTTCCTAACTTTATTTTTAAATTTCAGATTTCGATCCTTTATTCCTGGTATGATACTATGTATCAGCTTTCTTCTATCAAGAAGTGGGGCGGATGGGCCACAAGTAAACCGGCTCCCGGTTACCTGGAATCTGAATGGCCAATACCCGCCATAACCCAGGAGGCACACCATGGATTTCTTACAACTTGCCCGGCAGCGATACAGTGTTCGCGCATACCGGCCAGACCCAGTCGAAGATGACAAACTCGAACAGGTACTCGAAGCCGCCCGGCTTGCCCCAACCGCAGCCAATCGCCAGCCTTTCCAATTGTTGATCGTCCATACAGCCGGGCGGGAAGCCGAATTAGCCACAATCTACCACCGCCCCTGGTTCGTCCAGGCTCCGCTCATTATCTGCATCTGTGCAGCCCCCACTCAAGGTTGGACCCGCAGCTCCGACGGGGTCAATTACACGATCGTCGACGCAGCAATCGCTTTCGACCACCTTACCCTTGCCGCTGCCAGCCTTGACCTGGGTACTTGCTGGATCGGAGCCTTCAACGCGGTTAACGCCCGCAAGGTATTGGAACTGCCTGTCGAAGTGGACCCGATCGCCCTGACACCGCTTGGCTACCCGGCCGACACCCCTTGCCCCAAGGTGCGCAAACCACTTGCTGAATTGGTCCGTTACGAACGCTGGTGATCTTTTAAAAAATTAACGTCTCTTAACCCTCAATTAATATAATGATAAAGTAATGGTCTATTCAAGTGGGTATAATGGATAGCAATAACTCATGGCAGAGACAGTTGGTCCGCTGAATGATTCCCAATCAATGTCGGTTTCCACCAGGCGTCCTTTCTCCTGGCGACGAATCGATTGGACGGCTTATCTCTTTATCCTTCCGGCTTTTATCATCCTGGGGGCTTTCCACATCTTCCCGGTCTTTTATGCCATCGATATCAGCCTGAACAAAGGCCCAATCACCAAATTCACTTTCGTTGGGCTGCAAAATTATGCCCGGGCCCTGTCGAGCAATGAGTTCTGGTCCTCGTTGGGGACAACCTTCACATTTTCGTTTATGACCATTTCGGTGACGATGATCCTGGGATTGGCCCTCGCCTATTTACTCTACCAGCGGGTGCGCGGCCAATCTGTTTACCGGGTGATTTACTTCTTACCTTACGTTATTTCTACGGTAGGCTCATCCATCGTTTGGGCCTGGGTTTTCGACCCAAGCAGCGGCCTGGCAAACCTGCTGCTGAAGACATTAGGAATCCAGCCCCTGCGCTGGTTGATCGAACCGGGCGGTATTTTCCAAACACTCGGCAAGCAGTACCATATCGCCGTGCCTTCCTGGCTGCCTGGCCCGAGCATCGCATTGGTTGCTATCGCCATCTTTACCATCTGGCAGTCGATTGGCTACGACGTGGTCATCTTCCTGGCCGGCCTTACCAACATTCCCGGCGAGCTCTACGAAGCAGCCCGCATAGATGGCGCTAACGCTATCCAGTTATTCCGCTTTGTCACACTGCCATTACTGGCCCCCACCACTTTCTTCGTCCTGGTCATTTCGATCATTGGTTCGCTCCAATCCTTCAACCAGATCTTCGCTATGAACACGGCTGCAGCTCAAACCCTGGGGGGACCTCTAGGCACCACCAATACCCTCACAGTTTTTATGTTCAAACAGCTCTACAGCTTCTCAAATTTTGGCTATGCTTCCACAATTGCGGTTTTACTCTCGATAATCATTCTGGTCCTAACCCTGGTAAACTTCCGCTTCGTCGGGCGGCGGACGGAAAGTTGGTGAGAGCATGGACCGGATGAATACACTCCATTTGGAAAGACTGCCAAACACCTTGAAACGGATCGGGCTGCACGTGGTGCTGCTGGCAGGAGCCATCTTCGCCCTCTTCCCGTTCGTTTGGATGGTCATGACATCGTTGAAAAGCTACATCGAAGCCTCAGCTGCGCTGAACTTTTTCCCGACCCAATGGCTCTTCTCCAACTACATTGCTGCCTGGAATGAGGTGGGGATATTCCCGCGTTATTTTGCCAATACCCTCTTCATGGCCACTGCCACAGTCCTGGGCGTGTTGATCACGTCTACCCTGGCCGGATATGCCTTCGCACGTATGCGCTTTCCTGGGCGAGATGTGCTTTTCTTCATCTTGCTCTCGACCATGATGGTCCCTTTTGAAGTGATCCTTATCCCCAACTTCATCATGATGCGCGACTTGCACTGGATCAACAAATACGAGGCTCTGATCATTCCATGGAGCGCCAGCGCTTTCAGCATCTTCCTGCTGCGCCAGTTTTTCAAGGCCATCCCAGACGAGCTGCATGATGCCGCGGTCATCGACGGCTGCAATCACTTGCGCTTCTTGTGGACCATTGTCATCCCGCTTTCGCAGCCGGCACTGGTCACAAGTGCACTGTTCAGCTTCCTGGGAAGCTGGAACTCATTGATGTGGCCGCTGCTGGTCACCAACAACCCCTTGATGCGCCCACTCCAGGTAGGGATCACTTCATTTATCACAGACGCCGGTACTCAGGTGCAGTACCTGCTAGCAGCCGTTACAATCAGCATCATACCGGTCATTCTGGTTTACCTGCTCTTGCAACGCTGGTTTGTTGAAGGCATTGCCAGGGTGGGAATTCGCGGGTAATGGAAGGTAGAAAATTATATTAGATCGGGAATTTGTCTATTGGGTATCAGGAAATTGGTAATTAGGCAACCAGTCAAAAAGGTCGACAGGAAACGGCATTTCTGGTTCTCTGGTCACCCAATTCCTGATTGCCTGATACCCATTTTACCTTTTACTATATAGGAGGATTTACATGATGAAAAGAACGTTCTTTACCCTGTTATTTGTTTTGGCGCTGACCCTTACGGCCTGTGCGCCAGCCGCCACTACCGCCCCAACTGAAACGGTGATGGCGCCCACGGCAACCAGTGCAGCAGTAACCAACGCAACGGCTACCCTGGCTCCGACCGACACACCCGAGCCAACCATCACACCGGCGGCGAATGCCACCATGATTCAGTTCTGGCATGGACAAAGTGGTTTCCAGGGTGCATTACTGAATACCCTGGTCAATGAATTCAATTCGACTCATCCCGATATCTTCGTGACCGCCACCTATCAGGGTACCTATTCTGACCTATACAACAAAGTCACCGCGGCCATCGCAGCGGGCACTCCTCCCGATCTAACCATCGCCTACCAGAATGACGTCTCGAACTATATCGCCAACGATGCTGTCGTTCCGCTGGACAGCATGATGAGTGATCCAACGATTGGCTTCTCATCGGCTGACATGCAGGATATCTACCCATCATTCATCGACCACTACCCCCAGGCCAACAACCAGGTCTACAGCCTGGCATTTATGCGCAGTATGGAAGTGATGTACTATAACGCTGACATGCTCAAAGCTGCCGGTTTCGACCAGCCACCAGCCACCTGGGATGATTTCATGAACGTCTGTGCAGCCGTCAGCAAACCGCCTGACACCTACTGCTACGAGATGAACACCGACGCCTCGCGCTTCGCCAACTGGATCTGGAGCCGCGGCGGCCAACTGCTCAACTCGGATGGTACCAAGGTCGCCTTCGATTCACAGGCCGGCCTGGATACCCTGACCTTTCTGCAGGAACTCTTCCAGAAGAATTACGCCATCGTCATAGCCAAAGCTTACCAGGATCAAACCGACTTCTCCCTGGGCAAGATCGCCTTCGCCTTCGGATCGACCGCTGGTCTGCCTTACTACAAGACCGCCATCGACCAGGCCGGTGCGGTCAAGAAATGGGGTATTGCTCCCGGACCGCATTCAACCGCTAACCCGGTTGTAGACCTTTATGGCCCGAGCGTGGCGATCTTCAAGACCGACACTACTAAAGAACAGGCCGCCTTCACCTTCGTCAAGTGGTTGATGGGTACCGATGCCAACGCCCAATGGGCTCAGGCTACCAACTACTTCCCGGCACGCCAGTCGACCAAGGCCGCCCTCGCCACTTTCATCCAATCGAACCCGCTCTATGGCGAGGCCTTTGATTGGCTGCAGTACGGTATGACCGAGCCCACCATCGCAGCCTGGAACCCGATCCGCGGCTTCATTGCCGACGCTTTGACCGCAGTCGCTAACAACACCTCCACCCCACAGGAGGCACTGACAACCGCCGCTGACAAAGCTAACCAGGCAATCGCGGGTCAGTAAGACGCCGATCGCGCCTAAGATCATAGCTCTAAGCTAAAATCGAATGGTCCCCTTGCATTTAATGTTGCAAGGGGACCAGTGTTTTTATGTAATATCTTATCTGCTTTGAGCCGCCAGTTACCTATCAGTCATAACCCAAGAAGATACCTGCCAGCAGCCACCAGGATCATGCCGGTAAGAACAGCGCCGACTAACGAACGGGTGCGCCAGGCGACCAGGGCGGCTGGAATAGAAGCCAGTAAGAAGAGATTGTCTGGGCGGGAATTGAGCTGGCCGTTTTGTACCAGCAGCTCTGGTAAAAGCAGGGCCGCCAATACGGCGACAGGCACCAGACGCAGCCAGCGTTCGGCCAGGTCGGGTAGGGCCCGTGAGGAAAGGAACCAGGCCGGCAGCAAGCGCGGCCCGTACGTCACCAGGGCCATACCTGTAATTACGATGAAGAGGGTTTTTTGGTCCACGTTTCCACCACCACACCCAACGTCGCTGCGACCAGGGTCGCAGCAATCACATTCCACTGGTCCATACCCGAAAGAAAAAGCAGCACCGAAAGCCCTCCAGCCAGCAAGGCCACACCTACCTGCACTTTGTCCTTGATCTGCACCACCAGCAAAGCGACGAACATGACCGGCAAGGCGTAATCCAGGGCATAGGGGCGCACATCGTTGATGATTTGGCCGGCAGCAAAACCCAGCCAGGTTCCCAGCACCCAGGAGAGCTGGGCTGAAAAATTCAAGGCAAAGGTTTCGATTTTATCTGGCGGGCCTTGGGGAAAATGACCGGCGTGGAGCGCAAACAATTCGTCGGTCAGCTCGAAGGCAAATGCAGCGATCTCGCCCTTTCGCCACCCTTTCAAGTAAGGCGAAAGCGCCGCCGAAAACAGAATGTGGCGCAGGTTCACTACCAGCGTGGTCAGAACGATTGACCAACCGGAAGCTCCGGCAGCGACTAAACCGACCGCAATCAATTGGGCCGAGCCGGCGTAGACCGCCAGCGAAAGCAGCAAGGTATTGGCAGCTGAGATGCCGGTCTTCTGCGCCAGGACTCCGAAAGCGAAGCCGATAGGCACATAACCCAGAGCGATGGGGATGGCGCGTGAGGAACCGCGAAGAAAGGAATTGTAAGCCATCAGGTTAAGAGAAGCTGCTCCGTACCACCGGGCCAAAAGCCAGTTACGAAGAGGTTTTGATTGAAGTCAGAAATTTTAGCACAAAAAGACCGGGAAAACCAAACGTAGGATTCTATCCCGGCAGAATGTGGGGCAGTCAACAAGAATGGCGAGCAGGTTGAATCGGAACAGGCTGAAGATGGCGCGAGATACAGCGGGCAGTGTCTGGACAAGCTAGAGATTGCGCAATAGTCGGCTAACAGTGACCGGACAGGCTAAAGAATGTGCAATATCCGGAGGGAACTGTCTGGACAAGCTAAAGCTTATCCTACAAAGCGGACGATGTGTTGCCAGGTTTGCCTTGGACAAGCTGAAGCTTGCCCTACAAAAGAGGGTTACAAACTGTGCGCTTCCGCGATCGCGGTTCTCAGATTATCCCAGCTCGTATCGGCGGGGACAGTGCAATCGGCACCCAGGATAAAGCGCTCTGGCGCATTTTGCAGGACTTCTCTGGCTGCTTGCCTTACTTCGGCATCACTGCCATTAGCGATGGTCCCCAGACGCTCCATCCCTCCCATGAAAGGCCGTCCGAATAATTTTGAAATCTCCTTGGGAGTGGTCCGGCTGTGGGCCAGCTGCAACCCGGCGCTGACCACCTGTCCGGGATAGTCCTTGAAAGGTTCCAGGCTGGCATATGGCAGGTGGTAATCGCACACGTGCAGGATGTTTAGGAGTGTGCCCTGGTTGGCTTCAGTCATCAAAGCCAGATCATACGGCCGGATGCAAGCGTCGAAGAGGCGGGCATCGTCCAGACGCCCTTCTTCGCCTCCCTGAGTTGAGGTGTAGAAGCCGTCAACGCCCAGCCGGATACATTCTTTAACGAACAGGCGCAGGCTTTCAGTGACAATCTCCATGCCTCGTTTGACCTGTTCAGGGTCCTGGCGGATGTGCTCGACCACTTTGCCGTTAGCATCCGGTTGGTGGGCAACGGCTTCGACCGCCTGGCGGGCAAACATGAAGGGTGAATACAAGGTCAAGATCACCAAAGCCTCGGATTTAGCTGCCGCGACCAGTCCTTTGACCACCTGGAGTGGTTCGGCATAGAAATCTAGTTTGTGGAATGGCATCTTGGCCCAGTCCTCAGGGTGGTCGATCTCCGGCGCTGGAGGAAAGGGATGTTCGTATTGGATCTTAACCATATCCATGCCAGTATGGTGGAAATATTCCAGGTGGCGATCGATAGCAGCCTGTCCGCGCTGGTAACCTTCACCAAAGTGCAGAAAAAATGCTGCCGGAGTATAGGGCAGCTTTTGTTTGGAGTCCAGTAGGTTTAATAAGATTATCGCGTTTGTTCATCATTTAGTCCTCATATAAAAAGATCAATTATTTACGCCCAGTTTTCCAAAATATTCTGCGAAGAACGCGTGCGGGTCAACTTCCAGGGCCACCTGGTGTCGGCCAGCAGGGTCGGGTGTGAAGCAGGTTTTCCCAAGGGATTGGCCCGGATTCAAGTCAACCTCAATCCGCCCTCGTTCAAAGACGCAGATATTTTCAGCAAAAATCGTGGCAGCGGCCAGCGGGTCGTGAAAGGTAATTTTATCCTGATCCCGGAACCAGACTTCAGCGAAATCGAGCACAGGCCGCAGCAGTGGAGATTCGAAACGGCGCCTTACTTCATCAGCCGGCAAGGTTACCTGCAGCGTCACGTCCAGCCCTACCGAACGGTGAACGCCGATCAGGCTGTGGTAAACGATGGCTGCAGCGTGAGGATCGAGCATGATGTTCCATTCCAGCCGCTCGATTTTGCTTGTCCCAGGAGTAGCGATTGCATCTGGCAAGTCCTGTCTGGCTGGGGGATGAGATAAATCTTGGCTTGCGGGAAGGCAAGATAAATTTTGTCCTGCATACTCGGTGAAAACTCCTCCCATCATGACCAACCGTTTTAGCAGGGCCGGGATCTGGGGATCAGCAGCCAATAACAGGCCGACGTTGGTTTGGGGGCCAATCGCCAGCAGAGTTACCTCTCCAGGGTAGGCGTGGATTGTGCGCCGCATGAATTCCAACGCTTCACCCGTTGGAAAATTCTCTCCATGCGGCCAACGCAGCAAGGCAGCCGCCTGAGGAGCGGTTTTCTGGCGCTGCTCGATCAACAAAGGCTGCTCAACACCGGAATAAATGGGGATATCCTTACCGGCTGCCCGGCACAAGGCACTTGCCAGCTGGGATCTGAGTTCGGCCTGGCCGGTCACCGTGGTAATTCCCAGCAAATCGCACTCTTGGTTTGCCAACAAGTACGCCAGGCACGCGGCACCATCAATGTCGCTGCCGATGTCAGTATCCAAGAGCATCTTTTCCACCATTATTAACGCCTCTCGGCTCCAATGATACCTCATTTCCCCATCCCGTTGAGCCCGCTGCGCCTGACCTTCCAAAAATGCGGGGATTACCTTTCTGAGCTTTGCAAAGAGTGAGCAAAAGGCAATAACACATCTGAGCTATTCCCAGCCAGTTATTAATAATTAACTAATAATTTTAATCTATTTATAATCTACGCCTTCTATAATGATTTAGGCGTTTTGAGCATACTTCGCTTGGTGTGGGTTAATGATCCGGCGAAAATGCATTTCCAATTTAAAATTGTAGGGAATAATAAATGTTGTTACCATTTGTTCCTCAATCTCCACAGGCGCAGGACATTGCGACAATATTTCTCGTCACGTTAGGCGTTGCGGCGGTAATATTGCTGATCGTCGTTGGCGGTGTCCTTTATACGTCCATCCGTTTCCGCCAGAAGACCCCCGGTGAAGAAGGCCAGCTTATCTACGGTGTTCGGAAATTGGAGATCACCTGGACGGTAATCCCGGCGTTAATCCTCCTTACCCTGGGAATTTACACGGCCCGAACCATGACGACTGCTGATCCCGCCGTACCGACTGGTCAAACTCCAGACGTGATCATAACCGGTCACCAGTGGTGGTGGGAATTTCAATACCCCAAGCTGGGGATCACCACTGCCAACGAGCTGCACATACCGGCTGGGGTTCAGATGCTGGTCGAAGTCCAATCCGCCGATGTGATCCATTCTTTTTGGGTGCCCCAACTCGGCCGGAAGATCGACGCCACCCCCGGTTATCCGACCCACATCTGGCTCCAGGCAAACCAACCTGGTACTTACCAGGGGTCCTGCGCTGAATACTGCGGAACACAGCATGCCAACATGCGCTTCCTGGTGATTGCCCAATCCCAATCTGATTACGATACCTGGGTCAAGCAGCAGCTGGTGGTACCGGCTGTGCCTACCAGCGGCGAAGTTGCCACCGGCTACCAGTTATTCACACAACTGACCTGCAGCACCTGTCATATGATTGCAGGCACATCTGCTCAAGGTACTGTTGCCCCCGACCTGACCCACGTGGCCTCACGCACCACGCTTGCGGCAGGTGTTATCCCGAATTCTCCAGCTTATCTGGCCAGCTGGATTGCTAATCCCCAGGCCATCAAACCCGGAAGCCTGATGCCGAATTTGAACCTGACCACCGACCAGATCAATGCAATTGTCGCTTACCTGGAGGCAAATAAATGACAGAGATCGAAACCGCCGCTCCACCAGCCCAACATGGAAGCGAAACAGAATACCACGGCCTTCTGGCCTGGATTTCCTCGGTTGACCACAAGCAAATTGGGATCATGTATTTGGTCCTGAGCGCCTTCTTCTTCCTGGTGGGTGGGATTGAAGCCGAGCTTATCCGTATCCAACTCGACCGGCCCGAAAATAATTTCCTCTCCCCAGACGCCTATAACCAGATATTTACCTTGCACGGTACCACCATGATCTTCCTGGTGGTCGTCCCGGTTTTAATTGGTTTCTCGATCTACATCGTACCCTTGATGATCGGGGCGCGCGACGTCGCTTTCCCTCGTTTGAACGCTTTCAGCTTTTGGGTCGTCCTCTTCGGAGGGTTTTTACTGTACTTTAGCTTTGTGGCGGGTGGCGCGCCGGCAGCCGGTTGGTTCAGTTATGCACCTTTGAGCGAAAATGCCTATTCAGCCACTCCTGGGATGAGCTATTGGGCGATTGGTTTATTGGTAGTCGGTATGGGCACGCTAACGACCGCCATCAACCTGATCGTCACCGTCTTAACCCTGCGCACCCCTGGGATGACCCTGCGCAACGTGCCGCTCTTCGTCTGGATGGTTTTCATAAATGCCTTCATCATCCTGTTTGCCATCCCCCCATTGAATGCCTCTCTGGTGATGCTCTTGGCCGACCGCCAGCTCTTCGCCCATTTCTTCACGCCGGGAACGGGAGGCTCGGCCATCCTTTGGGAACAGTACTTCTGGATCTTCGGCCATCCCGAAGTCTACATCATGATCTTACCAGCCTGGGGGATGATCTCAGAGATCATCCCGGTCTTCTCGCGCAAGCCGATTTTTGGTTACCGTTTTGTGGCCAGCTCATCTGTCGCCATCGCCTTCTTGAGCTTTGCGGTTTTTGCCCACCACATGTTCGCTGTCGGGCTGGGTCATCTCGTAGACCTGACCTTTTCGATTGCCAGCTTTACGATTGCGGTCCCTACCGGAATTAAAATCTTCAATTGGATGGGCACCATGTGGGGCGGCAGGATCCGTTTCACCACCTCCATGCTGTACGCGGTCTCCTTCCTGGTCCTTTTCACCATCGGCGGCATCAGCGGGGTTACCTTTGCGGTCGTGCCGATCGACTGGCAGATGGAAGACACCTACTACGTGGTAGCTCATTTCCATTACGTCTTGTTCGGTGGTACTTTGTTTGCCGTGCTGGGCGGGTTGTTTTACTGGTTCCCCAAAATGACCGGGCGAATGCTTTCTGAGAAGATCGGCAAATGGGGATTTTGGTTGACGTTCATCGGCTTCAACGTAGCCTTCTTCCCGCAGCACATCCTGGGTTTGATGGGGATGGTGCGCCGGGTCTACACCTACCCGGACTTGCCCGGATACACCCTTTTGAACCAGATTTCGAGCGGCGGCGCCTTCCTGATCGCGATTGCCATGCTGGTTTTACTGTGGAATATCATCGTCAGCTTGCGCAGCGGCGCCATCGCCGGCGATAATCCTTGGGACGCCTGGACTCTAGAATGGGCCACGACATCACCGCCGCCGGTGCTTAACTTCGATAAAGTCCCGCCGGTGCGTAGTGCTCGCCCATTGTGGGATATGAAACATCCTGAAAGCCCGGATTGGAAAGCGAGTGAGTGAACCATGATGGAAAAAAACAAGCTTGCAATGATCATGTTCATTTTCTCAGAAGCGGTCTTCTTCACCATGCTGATCCTGGCATACGTCTATTTTCACGGGCAGGTCACCCGCGGCCTTAACACGGCCGCCCTGCTGGACCCGCTCAGGACCGGAATCTTCTCGCTCTTCCTGTTTTCCAGCAGTTTTACCGTCTGGCGAGCCGGGGTAGCCCACGAACGCGGGCAGCACACCCGCCAAAGCGTCTGGCTGTTCATCACCATCCTGTTTGGATTGGTCTTCCTGTCAGGCCAGGCCATTGAATGGACCGGTCTTTTTGGCCAGGGAGCAACCATCAGCAACGGCCTGTTCGGGACGACCTTCTTCACCTTGACCGGTTTCCATGGTATGCACGTTTTGATCGGCCTGATCATGCTGGCAGTCATGCTAGTTTTATCTCTGCGAGGTGGGTATAAAACTGCCCCTTCGCCATCCGTCGATGTTATTTCACTTTACTGGCATTTCGTCGACCTGGTTTGGGTATTTATTTTTGGCATTGTGTACCTCGCCGGCGCACTCTAGATACACTCCGAGAGCAAACTATGAATAGTGAATTACAGCACCAGCCAATTCCAAATGCGGGCAGCCAGGAAACACCAGATGTTGCTGCTTCTGAGGAGTGGAGCATTCCCCTCCCGGAAAAAATTCCTCTCCCCACCTACATGCCAATTGCATTAGCCCTTGGGGTCACGGTCTTGTTCTGGGGTCTTACCTCAACCTATCTCCTGTCACTGGTTGGTCTTCTCCTCATCATCATTTCAATGTACTTCTGGATAGGAGGCATCCATGATGAGCACTGAACCACCGCCTGAGACTCCCCAAAATAGCCCAGAGATGGTCAACCGGCGCAAATTTTTAACCCGCATCAGCATTGCTTTAGGGGCTTTTGCTGCCGCCCTGGTTGGCGTCCCGGTCGTTGGCGCTTTGTTAAGCCCCTTTATCCAAAAAAACCAGGAAGTCTGGCGCAGCGTTGGCCCCGAATTGCAGTTTAAAGTCGGCACGACCGTCTCGGTCACATTTCAAGATGCGTCGCCTGAACCCTGGGCCGGTGTGACCGCCAACACTGCTGCCTGGCTGCGGCGGGATAGCGAAACCAAATTCATCGCCTTTTCGGTCAACTGCACCCACCTGGGCTGCCCGGTGCGCTGGGTGCCAGACTCGGAACTATTCCTTTGCCCCTGTCACGGCGGTGTATATAATAGCGGTGGAGATGTTGTCGCCGGACCACCTCCCTATCCACTGCCTCAGTATCCCGTCCGGGTCAATAATGGCCAGGTAGAGATCCAAACCAGTCCTATTCCGGTTTTTCATTATTAAGAATTCATAATTGAGTTTTTCGCTGCTGGAGGAGATATGCTGAAAATTCTGACCCGTATTTGGCAGACCTTCGACGACCGAGCTGGCCTTACCAAGCTTTTTGGCCCGATATTCAGCCACCCGGCTCCGCCAAACACCGGCTGGTGGTATGTGTTTGGTAGCGCCACCCTTTTTGCATTTATCCTTCAAGTAGTGACCGGGATCGCCCTGGCTCTGTTGTACGTCCCTTCTTCTGGCGAGGCATACAACAGCCTGCAATACATCACCAACCAGGCAACCCTGGGAGCCACTCTGCGCGGCATCCACTTTTTTGGCGCCTCCGCCATGATCTTGATGGTCGGGATGCACATGCTGCGCACCTTCATTACCGGCGCTTACAAGTTTCCACGTGAGCTGAACTGGCTAGCCGGCCTATTATTACTGCTGTTGACCATCACCATGGGTTTCACCGGTCAAATCTTGCGTTGGGACCAGAATGCGGTGTGGACGACGATTGTAGGCGCCGATCAGGCGGCCCGCCTCCCCGTCGTAGGAGGTTTTCTCGCTAATTTCCTCATGTCCGGAACTACGATTAATGGGCAAACCCTCACCCATATGTTTGCCTACCATGTTTTCTTCATTCCCGCCCTGATCTTTGGCGTTGTCGGGCTGCACCTTTACCTGGTCCTCCACCATGGTATTTCGGAACCGCCTGAAGCCGGCCGGCCGGTCGATCCCAAGACTTACCGGGCCTGGTATGAAAACCTATTAAAAGAGAAAGGTGTGCCCTTTTTCCCGGATGCAGCCTGGAAGGATGTGGTGTTCGCAGTAGCGATGATCGTCGTCATCGTTATCCTGGCCATTGTCGTTGGGGCTCCCAAACTGGTCGGCCCACCTGATCCAAGCTCCATCGATGTCGTTCCTCGCCCGGATTGGTACCTGCTGTGGTTATTTGCGGTCATGGCGCTGATACCACCAGCGACTGAAAACTATTTTATTTTCATAGCGCCGGCAGTGATCGCGGTCGTCTTATTCCTGGTTCCATTTATTGGTAACAAGGGCGAGCGCAGCCCGCTGCGCCGACCCTGGGGGATTGCGATCGCAGGCGGAGTGGTGGTGATGATCGCTGCGTTGACCATCGCCGGGATAAATTCGAACTGGTCGCCTGATTTCGCCGCCCAACCCTTACCGGCGAGTGTGGTCGGCGCAACGACCGGTCAAATCGCAGACGGAGCCACGCTCTTTCATGATAAAGGCTGTGAATACTGCCATTCGATCTCCGGTTATGGCGGCAAACGCGGTCCAGACCTGACGACAATCGGCACCCAGCTTACTGACTACAATATTACACTGCGTATCCTCAATGGGGGAGTGAATATGCCGGCCTTTGCTAACATCTTGACGCCCTCCGAAATGGATGCACTGGTGGCATTCTTGAGCTCGAGGAAGTAGCCTGAATGAGCCGAAAAAGGAGAGTGGAGAATGGGCACGACAGACCACTCTCCTTTTCGATTCTCGATCCGTTTCATGTTATAAATCACATAGACTCCTGCATAAAAACATGTCAAAATTGAGTTGGAAATGGTTCCCAATCAATCGATTACCGATCTGGAGATGTTATCAGATGCGGCTGCCAGGTTCCTGAGCCACGAAATCAACGAAAATATCTACCAGTTCATTGCCGAACGCCTGAGTGAATTAGCTGGTGAATCGTTGGTCATCATCAACGAGTTCGACCTGGACGGTCATGCGATCTTTTTGCGCGCCCTTACCGGCCCGGCCGAATGGCGTGATGAAGCCATGCAGCTGCTGGTCGAGTATCCCCTGGAGCTAAGTTTTTTTGAAAGTATCCACTCCCAGATGACCCCTGGAAAGCTAGCCAGGGTCGAGGGCGGCCTGATCGACCTGATGGCCGGGGGAGTTCCCAGGGCTCTCTGCGAAGAGGTCGAACGCCAGTTGGGAATTTGTGCTATCTTCGCCATTCCCCTGGCAGCCAGGACCCGCTTCCAAGGTGTCGTGACCATTATCACCCGCGAATCCCAATTGCCGGCTAATGTTCAAATCATCGAAACCTTCGCCAGCCTGGCCGCCATGGCATTGCACAATCTCAGCGTAGAAAATGAAAGGGAGCGCCTTCTCAGGCAGTTAGAAGACGAACGAACCCTCTGGAAGACGACCGTCGAAAGCATGCCTGACCCGGTGACTGTGTGCGATCCCCAGGGGATTGCCACCTACATGAACCCGATCTATTCCCGCCTGGCAAAGCTGAGCATTGATCCAACCCTCAACCTGAAAGACCACCAGGCTTATTACCGCATTTATCACCCGGATGGCTCTCCATTCGACAGCAAAGACCTTCCTTTACAAAGAGCAGCCTTAAATGACGAGGAGGTAGCGGAGACTGAACTGGTTCATCGCCTCCCCGATGGCGATGAGCGCTATGTGGTATTCAATGCCGCCCCGCTGCACGATAAAGTTGGACACATCCTGGGTGCGGTGGCTGTTGGACGTGACATCACCGGACAGCGGCTGGCAGAAAATGCACTTCGCAAAGCCTACGACGAGCTGGAAATCCGGGTCGAAGAACGTACCCGGGACCTACAACTGGCTAACCAGGAGCTGTCGCAGCAAATTGCAAACCGCCGGCAAGCTGAAAGCCAGGTCCACTTGCAGTTAGCTGCCCTTGAGGCTGCCGCCAGCGGAATCGTCATCACCGACCGCCATGCCAATATCGTCTGGTGCAACCCGGCATTTTTGCGAATCACCCAGTATAGTTGGGACGAATTGATTGGACAGAACCCACGAATACTGCGATCTGGCCTACACGACCGGCCGTATTATCAAAACATGTGGCACACCATACTCTCCGGTAAAGTGTGGCACGGCGAAACCATTAACCGGCGCAAGGATGGCAGCCTGTATACCATCGAAGGCTCGATAACCCCTGTCCTGGACGAACAAGGCGAAATTACCCATTTCATTTCGATTAAACAAGATATTACCGAACGGAAAAGAAACCTTGAATTAATAAATCGGCACGCAGCTCGAGCTGAAACGCTGGCGCGGGTTGCGGCGCGCTTGAATGCCCAGCTCGATCTCAATTCGGTAATGCAGGTCATCTGTGAAGAGACAACCAGTTCGTTAAAAGTGCCCTTTGCCACCGTATCGCTTTTTGATTTCAGCAAGGAATGTTTTTATATTGCCTGGGGAACCGGGTTCCCATCCAGATTCCTCGAAAACCTCCCGGTCGTGCCAAGGCAATCATTTGACAGGCTATCTCAACCTGATGGATCAATAATTGTCATTGAAGATGTTCAGGCGAAGGAAGACCTTACCTATGCTGATTTTTACCTCAAGATTAATGCACGGTCTTTGGTTACAGCAGTGATGCATCCCGAAGGAAAGATCGTCGGAGCGCTGAATATTCTCAGCCAGGCTGTGGTGCGCAAATTTGACCAGCATGAACTTTCATTGCTGCAAGGGCTGGCTGACCAGGCCGCCCTGGCAATCACCAACGCGCGCCTGTACAGCGACCTCGAACGTGCCCTTTCGAAAGAGCAGGCCATGCGCCGCCAGCTGGTCGATGCTGAAAAGCACAATGCTCTCAGCCGGATGGTAGCTTCGGTGGCCCACGAGATCAATAACCCCCTTCAAACTATCAAGAACTGCCTCTATCTGACGGAGCAAGAAGTTCGCGAAGGACCGGCGGTCGAATTTCTCAACATGGCCACTGCTGAAACTCGCCGAATTTCTAACCTGGTTTCTCAACTCAGAGATATTTACCGGCCGAATAAGATCGAACCACCCCGGCGTTTATCCTTGGGGAAAGTGTTGGACGAAGTGCACGCCCTGCTGTTGCCACACCTGCAGTACAACCAGGTCACCTGGTCATTGAAAAAACCGGCAAGAGACCTGGCGATCAATGTGGTTCCTGACCAAATCAAGCAGGTCTTCTTGAACGTCGCCCTCAATGCGATCGAAGCCATGCGACCTGCCGGCGGTTCGCTGGACGTGACAATCCTCCTGGCTGAGGGCCCACTTCCCGGAAGCAAGGACCAACCCGTAAAAGCGACCGGCGACGTCACGATCTCCTTCAAGGACAACGGGCCGGGTATTACTGAAGAAAACCTCAATAAAATTTTCGATCCTTTCTTCACTACCAAGGAAACCGGCACCGGCCTGGGGTTACCCATCTGCTATGATATCGTCAAGCGCTTCAACGGGGGAATCACGGTCGAAAGCCAGGTCGGGCATGGGGCCACCTTTACGATCATCCTGCCGTTAGCCTGACAACCTTCTCGATTTATTGCTATAATCAAGTTATTCATAATGATCATCATTTTAGTGGTGAGGAAAGCTACATGGGTCGAAGGGTTATCGTTATTGTAACCGTCGCAAGTCTGGCGACCATCTCTTTGGTTATCCTGTTTTCGCAGTCATTCCACTTCGACAATGTAAGAACCCAAAATCAGACCCCTGCCAGCCAGCGGTTGGCAGGTCCGGCCGAGCCGCGCGCGCCTGTAACAGCATCTTTACAGCCGCCAGGTGCATCCACCAATTTCATGGTCTCGCCCACTCCAGGCCAGGATTCCCCCCTTATGAATGGGATCGCAGCCGGTAAAGAGATGAAACACGACCGGTCTCCTCGCTTAAGCGATATGCCCGCCCAGCCTGAAACGCCGCCTGCGGCTGTCCATGAAATGGGTGAAGGCGAGGATTTGGACCAGAACCAATTACCTGGCCCTGTGCTGCCCCAAATTAGCGATCCGGTTCTGCAATCAAGCTTTGGATCCCTGCTCTCAGTAACAGCGCCTTTGACCCCGGCATTGAATTTTGAAGGAATTGGCAACCTGGACAACGTATACCCACCCGACGCAACTGGTGACGTAGGTCCGAACAATTACGTCCAGTGGGTCAACCTGCACTTCCAGATTTTCGATAAGACCGGAAAATCACTCCTCGGTCCCTACCCCGGCAGCAGACTTTGGGCCGGATTTGGGGCCCCGTGCGAGTCCGAGAATATAGGCGATGTGCAGGTGCTGTATGATTCGCTGGCAGACCGCTGGGTCATGGCACAATTCACCGGGATGGTTTTGAGCACATTCTCGCCCCCCTACGGCGAGTGCATCGCCGTCTCGACCGGCCCTGATCCCACCGGTGCCTACTATCGCTATTTCTTTCAATTCAGTACGACGGTCTTTTACGATTATCCCAAGCTCGGCTTATGGCCTGACGGATATTATCTGACCGCCAATCGTTTCACGACCTCAAATGAAACCTACCAGGGCCCCTCGGCAATTGCGCTCGACCGCACCGCCATGCTCAACGGTGCGGTAGCGTCATTCCAGGAATTTCAAATTCCCAACAGTTATGGGACCTTGCTGCCGGTGAATCTCGATGGTAGCACCTCACCACCGGCCGGGGAACCGGCCTTCTTCGCCGATCTCGGTACTAACCAGCTTGACCTCTGGAAGTTCCACGTTGCTTGGGGTACCCCGGCTAAGTCGACCTTCACCGGGCCGGTCGGTTTGGTTACCGCCCCATTCAACCAGCTATGCCCGGCCACCCGTAACTGCATCTCCCAACCGGGGACGACGATCGGACTGGACGGGGTCGGCGACCGCTTAATGCAGCGCCTCAATTACCGCAATTTTGGCAGCTACGAAGCCCTGGTCGTCAGCCACAACGTCGATGCTGCCAGCGCCGGAAGTGAGGTTCTGGCGGGTGTGCGCTGGTACGAGATCCGCGATCCAAACGGCAGCCCGCTCATCTATCAGCAAGGTACGTTTGCCCCAGATACCAATGGACGCTGGATGGGCTCCATTGCGATGGACAAGGTAGGAAATATCGCGCTGGCATACAGTGTCGCCAGCAGCACGGCCTATCCTGGCATCCGTTTCATCGGGCGGCAGGCTTCTGACCCCCTCGGACTGCTCAGCCTTGGCGAGACGACGATCATTGCAGGCAGCGGCTATCAAAACGGCCCAGCATCGCGTTGGGGAGATTATTCCAACCTGGTGCTCGACCCCGTTGATAACTGCACGTTCTGGTATACGACAGAATACGTACCTGCTAACGGAGTCGCCTCGTGGAAAACGCACATTGCGTCGTTCAAATTACCATCATGCGGCACCAGCACACCGCCAGTGAAGGTATATCTGCCTTTAATTTCCAGATAAATGGGGTTAAAAACAGAGCAGCAGATTTACTAGCTTCACAACCTCCGAGGCGCATAAATCCGCTGCTACTATTATCGACAGATGACTAAATTTATCCGCCGAATTTCGGCGCCGGCAGCCCCTTGACGCCCGGATAAGCTCTAAACACGTCTCCGGCCCAGGGTTGGGTGCGCATCATCTCAGCTTTGTTTTCTTGGGTCGCAGCGGTCGTGATGTACAGCTCGTCCAGGTTCTCTCCACCGAAGGTACAGCTGGTTACCAGCGACGCTGGCACCTTGATCTCCCGCTCCAGCTTGCCATCCGGGTCGTAGCGGCACACCTTCCATCCATCCCACCGTGCGCTCCAGATGAAACCCTCGCTGTCGATGGTCAGCCCGTCGGGAACTCCCTCATCCTCAGGCGTGTGCACGCACACTCGCCGGTTAGCAATTTGACCGCTAGCCGGATCGAAATCGTAAGCATAAATGGCACGAATGGTCGAGTTGGTGTAATACATGGTACGGTTGTCCGGGCTCCAACCGATTCCGTTGGAGCACAATATTCCGGTTTCCATCTTGTGATAGGTAAGGTCCTGATCCAACCGGTAGAGATTTCCAGATGCACCACCGACCATGGTTCCAGCCCAGAAACGTCCCTGGCGGTCGACCGCCCCGTCGTTGAAACGCGAATCGGGGTTGCCTGCCTCCGGCTCCGCCACGTATTGCAGCTGTTGAGTTTCAAAATCCCAAAAGGCCAGACCGCGCCCAGTCGCCATCACCAACCCGCCGCTGGTCCTGAAACCTAACACCCCAAGGTGAATCCCCACCTCAAAGCGTTCTTGCCGGCCACTGGCAACTTGTAAGCGGTAAAAAGCGCCTTTGGTAATGTTCACCCAATACAGGCTTTGCTCTTCAACATTCCAGAGAGCGCCTTCTCCCAGTTCATTATTAACCGAAACGACGTGCTCAACTTCGTTCATCTTTTCCTCCACAATAAATCAAGGTCTGGTAGGGCTGCCGTCCGGCAGGCGAGTTTGAGTCCACTGCTCGATCTCGTCCTTGCAAGGGTAGCGGGCAGCCAGCTTTTCGTCGATGTCGATCCCCAGGCCCGGCCGGTCGTTGGGGTACATATAACCATCTCGCACCTCGGGGGTGCCGGGGAAAATCTCATAGACGAGCTCGGGAAATCGACACCATTCCTGGATGCCAAAGTTCGGCTCCCATAGGTCAAGGTGCAGGTTGGCGGCATGCCCCACCGGCGAGACGTCGCCCGGGCCGTGCCAGGCCGTGCGGATGCCATAAATTCCGGCATGGATGGCAGCGTTGCGGGCCGGGGTAATCCCCCCCATCTGGCTGATGTGCATCCGCACAAAGTCGATCAAGCGCTCCTCAATTAACAGCCGCCATTCATGGGGATTATTGAAAAGTTCGCCCATCGCCAGGGGCGTGGCGCACTGCTGGCGGACGTGGCGGAACCATTGGATGTCTTCCGGAGCCAGGGCATCTTCCAGGAAAAAGAGTTTATACTGCTCGACGTCCTTCGCAAACTGGAGCGTGTCGATCGGGCTGAGGCGTTCGTGGATGTCGTGCAGCAGTTCAACTTCTTCGCCCAGGGCCGAACGGACGTGATCGAGCATCCCCAGCATGTTGCGGGTGTAAGCCCGCGGGTCAAAATATGCCCCGCTGGGAGCGCCCTGCGGTTTCACCAGGCTGTTCTCCTTTCCCCCATAGCCGCCCATTTGCACCCGCACGTAGCGATAACCCTGAGCCATGAATTTGCGGACGTTATCCTCCACCTCGTGCGGGTCGCGCCCATCGGCGTGGGTGTAGACGGCTACGCCCTGGCGGCATTTGCCACCCAGAAGCTGGTAGACTGGCATATTCGCCAGCTTACCCTGGATATCCCATAGGGCCATATCCGCCCCGGAAATGGCGTTATTGAGCACCGGGCCGTTGCGCCAGTAACTGTGCACCATTGCCATCTGCCAGGTTTCTTCGATCAACGAGACATCCCGGCCGATCAAAAATGGTTTGAGATGGTTTTCGATGGCCGCTTGGACGGCGTGGAAACGCTGGGTGAAGGTTGCACAACCCAACCCGTAAAGGCCCGGTTCCGAGGTTATGATTTTTAGTACCACCAGGCGTGAACCGGCCGGTTGGGTCAGGATCGTCTGAACGTCTTTTATCGTAATTGGTTTTGCCATAAAGTCTATTTGAAGAACCCATTCTTTACTTGGTTAATATCCAGCCCGGTGTCACGGGCCAGGATTGAAAAGAAATCGGAGGCGGTAGCTATTTTATATTTTTCGGTCTTGGCATAATCCTGCAAAAATGCAAAGAAAGCGTCGTCTCCGGCCAGTCCCCGTATTTTTTCTAGGAAAAGCGCTCCGCGCAAATAAACGGCATTGCGATAGGGCGTAAACCCGCCGTAGTCGTAGATCGACTGGTCGATGAACCCGCCCGGCTGGTAGAAATTGACCCTGAAACTCCACCACCAGTCGACCAGGTCCGGGTAAACATTTTCATAAAAAATTCTTTCGGAATAGGTGGCGAGGGCTTCATCTAACCAGGGTTCGAGCGCCTGGTCGTTGGCGACCTGGGCGAACCACCACTGGTGGGCAGTTTCGTGAACGGCGATAGCGGTCAGGTAACCTTTAGGCGTGCCATCGTAAAGATTGTAGAAACCTTTGCTCAAAAAATACAGCCCATCGAATTCCATTCCATCAAAGAAATCGGCTTCGACGACGGTCAAAGTCTTATGCTGGTATGGGCTGAAGAGCCGGCTGTATAAACCCACCGCATCCGCCGTATTCTGCAGCACCATTCTAGCCGCGCCATCATCCAGCGGGAAGCTGTAGCTGAAAACAGTCACATCACCCACCGTCTGAGACATGATGGTATAGCTCGGGCTGGCAGACCAGGCAAAGGTGCGGGCGTTATCTAAAATAAAATGGGTACTGTCTTGCGCATCCTGCCCGGGGGCGGCAAGCTTCAAGCCGGCAGGCGGGTTGATGAGGGTAATTTCGACATCAAAGTCGGCGATCGGGTAGACCTGGTTCTCGCCATAATATCCTGGGGAGTGCAGAATCCAACCTGTGCCCGCAAGATACGGGGTTAAGTAAGGGAACCAATCGACCAGGTTGGTCTGGCGTTCGGTATAGCCAAAAATGACCGGCTTAGCTGTGTCCGATGGGGGTGGGATCACCGGCAGGGTAAGGTCATAAGCGAAAGATACTGTGCTGCTCTCTCCGGGAAACAGCGGCTGGCCCAGGGCGATTTCCAGCCGGTTCTTTGCCAAGGTATAACCACTGATGGCCTGGTCCTCACCCAGGGAAACCGACTTCAGGTTGAACACCCCTTGCTGGTTATCAGCTTCCACCGCAAACACCAGATCGTTGAATGCGTCAGGCCCGGGGTTGGTGAAGCTGAGCTGCTGGATAACGGTCAGGGTATGCTGGTAATAATCGAAACTGGCCTGGATTTGGTAATGGGGGTTCTGCAGCCCAGGTTCCGGGCTGGGAGAAGCGGCTTCGACCGCTGCGACTGTAGCGGAAGCCTGCGGGGGGAGGGTAGGCGTCGCAGATGGGACGTTCGTTGCAGAAACTGTCGCTGGCGCGGCCTGCGTGCCGACGGGCGGGTTGAACCCGCTGCAGCCTGCAGCCAGGATCGCCAGCACCACCAGACCAGCCAGGAGGTTGAAAGTACGCTTCAAAGGGATTGAACCATTTTTGTCGAAGATGCCATCCTGGTTGTAATTCTATGGCATGAAAGGTATTCTGTCCAGATAAGGTTATCCAATTGGTAAGGGGTATCTTTTGACGAATGAGCGCATCTAATTAGGAGAAAACACTGGACCTTTACAGGTCCTCTTGAATGGCGTTAAATAATCTTATGACTGCACTTACTGCACTTGTTTACTCGCTCCTTTTCGGCCTGCTCCACGGCATCCTGCCTGACGAACACACCTGGCCGATCACCTTCAGCTATGCGATCGGCAGCGCCAGCGGCAAAGCAGGCCTCAAAGCCGGGCTTTACTTTTCGGCGGCATTTACGATCCAAAGAGCGCTGCTGTCTGAAGTATCTTACCTGGCTCTGGCTCCGTTCCTGATCACTCCGGCGATCAATGCCATCGTGTATTTTATCGTCGGCCTGGCAATGACCATTGCCGGTGGAATCGTTTTGAAAAAAAACCGCTACGTCCATTTCCACATCCTGGGCCATCATCACGATGCCGCCCGTGAAATGGGCCGGTCCGTCTCGGTCCTGACCAGGACCCATCACCCGGCCGAAACCCTCGATCCAGCCCCCCCGCCTGTCGGTTGGACGTTGATCCACGGCTTCATCGCTGGGTTTGGTTTTGGAGGTTTCTCGCTCTTCATCAACACCGTTGCTGCCCCAGCCATGCCAACAGCCTGGATGGGCTTCCTGCCCGGGCTGCTCTTCGGGATTGGCACCATGATCGTCCTGGCAGTCGTCGGCTTTGTATTCGGGGCCTCGTTACGCCGATCGCATGCCTTGTCGGAGGACCAGATCAAGCGGGTTGGCGCTCAGACCGGCGGGCGGACGCTGCTGTTCGGCGGTTTTCTTTTCGTTGCCTTTGGCGGCGCAATACTCCTGGGGCTGGACCGTTTTCTCCCGATCGACGCCGGTTACTTTTTGATCGGCTTGTTCATGGTCTTGATCGCCATCCCTGCTTTTATCTATTCGTGGAGAGAGGTCAAGGCAGCTTAAAGAGCAGAAACGGACACACTCAACCCCATGCGCTGCATGTCTCCGAACAGCCAGTCGGGCTCGGCCAGGTGACCCATCAACCAAAGAAGGGGCCGGCGGGCGGTCCCATCCAGGTACTGCAGCAGTCAAGCAACCCCTGAACGGCGGTCAACTCGTAGCCATCGGCGTGCGAGATTCTGCCCTTAAACCGGGCTGGTTTCGCTCCGAAAGAAAAAAAGGGGGTACCCCCAGTTCCCTCATTCCTATGAGCTACGATCCTGTCCCTTCGAGATACCCAATTTGCGCCACGGTTAGCGCCACGTCTGCCCCCGACAGGCTGTCTTCGAGCTGGTCCATATTCTTCGGGCCGATAACCGGGATGGTGGGGAATGGCTGGCCAGTCAGGTAGCCCAGCACGATCTGGCTGATGGTGAAGCCGGTCTGGGCCTTGAGTTCCAAGACCCGCCTGAAGCGGGCTTGTGTCTCGGAGTTCATGAACATCTCTCGCTGGGAGGGTGCGATGCGTTCAGCCTGGCCGCTTTCCAGCTTCTGGAAGAGCCCGTTGGCCTGGCTCGAGTAGGGGATGGCGGCGAGCCGGGTGGCCTTGTGATAGTCCCACAGGGATTGATCCATGGCTGCCAGGCTTGCCTCGGTCAATGACTCCCGATTGACCTTTGCCAGGTTCCATAGGTTCTGCACGCCGGCGAAACCGGGGTACCGCTGACCGGCGGCGCAGGCCTGGGCTGCCTGGATGCGGTCCAACCGCCAGTTGGAACAGCCATAATAGCGGATCTTACCGGATTTGGCTTGAGCGGCGAGCGTCTCCATAATCTCGGCGACCGGGCGGGTAGGATCGTCGCGATGCAGCCAATAGAGATCGATGGTGTCGATCTGTAAGTTCTCCAGGCTGGCATTCACATCGGATTCGATTTCTTGCGGGGAGAGTTGTTGGACGTTCATCGTGCGCAGGTCGGGGTGGGCGCCTTTGGTCGCCACGATGGCCCGCCTGCGATTTTTACGCTTTTTCATCCAGGCGCCGAGCAACTTTTCGCTGCGGCTGGTTTCGCCAGGGATCCAGTCGCTGTAGACCCTGGCTGTGTCCAGGAAATTTCCGTCGTTCTCGATGAACGCATCCAGCATGGCGAAAGATGTCTCCCGGTCGATGGTGGCGCCCATGTTGCCGGTGCCCAGGCATAGGACGGAGGGGTTAAGATCGGTATTGGGAATGGGAACATTATGCATGGTATGTATCCTTTTAATTTTCTTTCCTTTTGTGCCGCACACAGGCTCTGGCTGTTGGCTGCATCTACGTATTCGGCCGCGGCCCGCTCGCCCGGAAATATAGCGTTCAATAGGCCGGCATAAGCCCTGGCTTTTCTACATGACGTCCTGCGATCAGGACTTCCAGGCCGGTTTCCGCCAGCAGATGCCGTCCTAACAGCTTACCCGTAAACCATACCCGCCCAGGATCAGGATTTTAGCTGTGATATTGCTCCTCGATTACGCGAAAAGAGAAGTCAAGAATAGTTTACAGCATAATCAGCACTCACGCTCTAATGTGAGGTGGCAATTGCTAAATTCCAGATTCGCTTTGGTCATTTATGGATTACCTGGATTTCAGTCCCAAGTGGGCTGTAGTTGTTGAACTACAAATTCGTTGAGAGCGGCACCAGTTTAATTGTCGCGGATCGTGCCGCAGGGCTAACGATGTGGTTGATGATGCTTGCGGCGTAGCGGCTGTACTTTGTGCAGTAGGTGGCGTCGATCTGGTCATTGATGTCTGGGGCGGCGTTTACGAAGGTGACGTCTTTGTCGACGCCGCCCGCCTGAATCTGACCTTCATGCCGCACCTGGACGCCTCGAAACCAGGCGGAGGTGCGCCCGTTAACGGATCGGACGTAGAGGTCGTCGCCGTGGCGGACGACTCAAATCGTCACCGGTTTTCGCAGCATGCCGTCGTGTCTACGTGAGGCGATCTTCAGTTCTTCTGCATTTCCGATCTGGGTGAGCTCTGCGCTGGTCCACGCCGCCATCAACGTAACCTTTTCGTGATCCTATTTGTGATGACCGCGTTCTCGACAGAAAAACCAGCCTTAGCTTTATTTGCGCTTATTCCATGGCCTGCGCCTGTGAAAAACCAGATTTTGTTAATATTTTTCCCCTTGATGATGTCCGTTTTTTGAATTCCTTTCACACTTCACTTGTTTAGCGAAAGGTCATTTTCAGCACAGATTCAGGGAGCCGGGCGCCTTGTACCAGAATCCTGGCAGCGGACAGGCTCGAGCGCCTTCCCCACAAGCTCTTCATTGGCTAACGGTCCGTAAGCCTCAGCCGTATCAAAGAACGTGACACCAAGATCCACAGCCGAGCGGATGAGAGCAATCATCTTCCACTTATCAGCTGGCGGGCCGTAAGCTGTGCTCATTCGCATACAGCCCAGCCCAAGAGCGGAAACTTCCAGGTTACTATTTCCAAGTTTACGCTTTTGCATTTTTTTAAATTCCTTTCTTTACAGACAAGTTACGAATACAACTATTCTGGTAATACTTCATTCAGGCATCTGATTGCATTTAATGCTCTCGGATATCCCACATATGGCAATAACTGAGTAACAACACTGAGTAGCACTTCATCAAAGGCGAAATTATCGAATATTTCAATCAGCTCCGGATCGGTATCCATTAATGTTGATTGGCGATTTGGGAACAATTCCTCATGGTTTTTTATTGCAAATTCACTGATGCCAATATTTTCATTCACTTTCTCAAAAATCAACTCTGCTATCCTCGCGTTTCGATCTCGCCAATATTCCTCGTCTTTCGGTCTGGTCAGAGAAAATCAGGCCGGACCATAATCGATTAACTCTCCTTTTCAGCTGCTCCAAAGGTCGGGTCATTTCCAAAATAACCACCCGCTTCAGTATAGGTGAATACGTGAATAGCAGCATCGCCACCCATTGGACACTGGTATTCGCACATTCCACAGCCAATACATAGCTCTTTCACCACGTAGGGGCGCTTAATGGAGACATTTTCACCACGCCCATTCACCACCTCAGCGACTTCCAGTTTGATCGCCTTGTTGCTGATCGGGCAAGCCTCTTCGCAAACGATGCAGTCAACGTTGTAAGCCCAGGGCAAACAGCGATTACGGTCTACCCGGGCAAGTCCGATCGGGACATGCCGTTTTTCTTCCAACGTCAGTTTTGGAATGGCGCCGGTGGGACAAACCTGACTACAAGCCGTACAACCGTAGTTGCAGTAGCCAATTCGTGGATTCAGGCGGGGCGTGAGCATATTCCGCCAGCCCGCTTCCAGGAAACTGGCCTGCAAGCCCTGGGTCGGGCACACTCGCACGCACTCATTACAGCGAATACACAATCCCTCAAAATCGACCAGGCTGGTCCCTGGCGGGCGGATCAGGTCAGTTGGGGCTCGTTTTTCAATCGGTTCAACCTGAGATAAAGCCACCCAGGCCGCCGACAGACCCATTGTTACCAACACTTCCCGCCGCGAGAGATCATAGGATTGGTGAGCAGCGGGTTTCCAGTGCGGCAGCTGCCATTGGAAATCGGTGCCGCCCTTCGGACAGGCACTCACACAGTCATAACAAACCGTGCATTCCGCCGGGTCACTGGCGAAACCCCGCTCCGGATCTATCGTGCCGGTTGGGCAGCTGCGACTGCACATAGCGCAGGAAGTGCACTCTTCACCCACCACGCGGCGGAAGAAGGAGAAGCGAGAGAGCAATCCCAGCAAGCCTCCCAACGGGCAAAGGTAGCGACACCAGAAGCGCTCGGCCCACCAATTCAAAGCCACGATCCCCGCCAAGAAGAGCAACAAAGGTACCGCCAATGGATAGACTGAAAGAGTGTCGTTGAATATTGGATAGATCACCGCCTGGTGTATGGCATCCAGCGGTTTCCACAGCGCGTCAAACTGGTATAAAAACTTTTCCGCTGCGTATACGCCGGCCGCCACCTCAGGCCAGATTGAATTTGCCAAAGTTCGGGTCAGGATGGTGATCGGGTCCAGGAACAGCAGGCTCTGATTGCCGAACAAGGCTGCAACCACCATGAAGACCAGCAGCAGATACTTGATTCCCCGCCATTTCTCGGATGGCGGTTTGGGTACATTCTTTTGCGAGCGGCGCATGGGCTTCAGAATATCCAGGGTAGTACCCATTGGGCAGATCCAGCCGCACCACACTCGCCCGAACAACAGGGTAGCGACCACCGTGATCCCTGACAGTGCCAACCCAGCCAGCACCACCCGCCCAGCGAGCATCGCTGTCAACGCCACCAGCGGATCGAAGCGGTAAAAGATTTCTGCCAGGCCAGGAAGTGGGTTCATAAATGTGGCAAAGACGAACACATAGATAAAAAACAGCAATGCCAGGATCTGAACCGTACGGCGAAGCAAGCGAACGGTTTTAGCCGACAAGGTTCACCTCCTAAAGATTGACTTCCTCAATCTTCAAATCGGTCAAGTCCATTTTTCCCAGGCCGCGTTGAGCCGCGTTTGCGATATAGGGGATGTCTGCGCCGGTCAGGTTGAACAACCTGGTGGCATACGCATCTGCAGCTACAACATCATGACTGGCGATTACAATGTTATTGATCTTGACGTCACCCAGGTTTCCGCCGCTTGGACCATGCGTCATGAGGGTACGTACCGCATCGACAACTGTCAGCTTAGGCTGGATGATGCTAACAAGATCCGGGATGCGTTGCGCCATATCGGAATGAATTGCACCCCGGTTCTGGATAACCCCCAACAGGTTCTTGCAGCCGACTGTAATTCTGGCCATCGAATGGTGTTTGGCCGTTGGCACATCGATCAGCAGGTCGCAGTCCAATACATCTTGATAAATCATGGTTTCAGTAAGTGATTTGCCCTCGGGAATGGGGGTCTTGCGGTATTTGTTGGGATTCATCACCTCCATTTCCCCACCGGCTGCTTTCACAGCATCTGCTATCCCGCTCTTAGCATACGCACTTGCGGCTGTTCCACCAAAAGGATAATCCATCACCCGCACGCGTTTAGCGCCGGCACCTAAGGCCAGGTGGACAAGTGTGGCAACCACAACAGGGTTGGTGGTTGCGCCATACTCGAAAGTATAGTAATCCACACAAATGTTGGGTTTGATAATCACATCAAAACCATTCTTGACAAAACGCTCAATCCCACCCAACCCCCGCAGCGCAGCTTCCGTAATAGCTGCTGGGTCCTGGCCATGCGCAACGGATAGGTAAGCCTGACTAGAGGATGGAGCAGCAGTCAGCTGTGAGGTGGCCGTAGCCTGGAGCGTCTCTTGTTTCTCAGGCCGGGTTGAGGTTGCTGCGAAATCTGCCGCGCGTGCAGTGGTTGGCGAGGGGCTCACCACCGGGTAGGCTACGCCAGGTTGGGTCCTGTCTGCAGGCTGGTCGACTTCCTGGGTTGAACGCTCTGAGGTTTGACAGGCGACCAGGGAGGATGTAGCTATCATTACCAACCAGCGCAATGTTTCACGTCGGGATATAATTTTCTTCATCGGTACTTCACCTTAAATAATTTCTTTCTCTTTTTTGAAAACAGCATCTTCATATACACTAATTTTATAGTCTAATAACTCCAGTGTTTTTTGCATTTCCCCCATCCGGCCTGCGAGAAGCTTCCTCTGTTCTTTCAATATTCCCTTCCTGGTTTCAATGGTGCTATCTCCCTGTTGAACCAGTCCGATATACTCAATCAGGACATCAATTGGAAGCCCTGCGCTCCGCATGCATTTAATAAATTCAACCCGCGTCAAATCAATCTCGTTGTAAATCCGGATGCCGCTTTCATTTCGATTGACTGGTGGGATAAGTCCAATGCGTTCGTAATAACGCAGTGTATCGGACGAAATACTGTATCGTTCACTTACTTCTGCGATCTTCATATATTTACCTCTTAACAAGAGTTTATCACCTGGAGTCAACTCCAAGTCAAGTATTTTTATGAAGTTGTAAGGATAATTACCCTGAACCTGTGTATTGACCTTTGAACTGGCTCACGTACAGGCGGTGGTAAAACCCTTTTTGATCCAGCAGGCTCTGGTGCGTGCCGCGTTCGACGATTTCGCCGCCGTCGACGACCAGCACCTGATCGGCATCCCGGATGGTCGAAAGCCGGTGGGCGATGACGAAACTCGTCCGGCCTTTCATCAACCGCAGCAAGGCCTCTTGCAAGTTCTTTTCGGTGCGGGTGTCGACGTTGCTGGTGGCCTCATCCAGAATGAGGATATCCGGGTTAGCCAGGATGGCCCGGGCGATGGCCAGCAGCTGGCGCTGTCCCTGGCTGAGGTTCGAGCCACGTTCGGCCAGAATAGTATGGTATCCCTGGGGAAGGCGGTGAATGAACAGGTCGGCATTCGCCAGGTGGGCGGCTGACACAACGTCGGCATCGCTGGCTTCCAGGCATCCGTAGCGGATATTCTCCATGACCGTGGCTGCAAAAAGGAAATTATCCTGCAGCACCAGGCCCAATTTACGGCGCAGATCGTCTTTTTTTAAGCGGCGTACGTCGGTCTGATCGATGCAAATCGAGCCGTGGTCGACGTCGTAAAAACGGGTGAGCAGGTTTGCAATGGTCGTTTTACCGGCGCCGGTCGGGCCGACCAGGGCAATCATTTGCCCAGGCTGGGCGTGCAAACTGACACCTTTGAGCACCGGTACGTTTGCCTCGTAGCCGAAATGGACCGAATCGAACGTCACCTCGCCTTTCACCCGTCCCATTAGGCGAGCATCTTGCGCATCTACTTCAGGCGGCTCGTCCATCAGCTCGAAAACCCGTTCTGCCCCTGCCAGAGCCGATTGGATCGAGCTGAAGAGTTGGGCGATCTGGTTCAGCGGACGCCCTAAGCGGCCGGCATAGTTGATGAAGGCTGCTACCTCCCCGACGGTTGCCATCCCAACTACAGCCAGCCAACCTCCCGAGCAAGCCACAATCGCCAATCCCAGGTTATTGACCATATTCATGATCGGCCCCATGAAGCCGGCATAGACCCGGGCCTTGAAAGCAACTTTCTGCAGCCGGCGGTTGACTCCTGAAAACTGAGATAAAGTGGTTTCGGAACGGACAAAGGCTTTGACTACCCTCAGACCGGTGATATTTTCTTCGATAATGCCGTTGAGTGCCCCCAGGGTCTGTTGGGTCTCACGGAACCCTTGCCTGGTGCGCCTGGAAATGATTCGCGTCAGAACGAAGGTCAATGGCATCACCGCCAGGCTGATAAGAGCCAGGCGATAGTTGAGCACGAACATAAAAATAATCACCCCGATCAACCCAAAGATGCTGGAGAGCAGCTGGCTGAAGCTGGAAGCCAGGATATTGCTGATATTCTCGACGTCGTTGGTCAGGCGGCTCATCAGGTCACCGTGGGCGCGCTGGTCGAAAAATTTCAAAGGCAGCGACTGCATGCGGGTAAACAGGTCTTCCCGCAGGTCGCGCACAACGTGTTGGGCTACGCCTGCCATCAAGTAGGTCTGCAGCCAGTTACCGCCCGCAGCAACCAGGTAGGTGAGCACCATTAGAACAGCCAGGCGGGCCAGGCCGGTTAAATCTCCCTTACTTATAAATTGATCGATCGCCATGCCCATCAGGTAAGGTCCCAGGAGATCGATCCCGGTAGACACGACCACCAGCACACCTGTACCAACCAGCACCCAGCGTTGGCGTTTCAGGTAGGCCCAAAGGCGCAGAAGCGTCGCTTGAGTGTTGTGCGATTTCTCACCTTCGGCAAAAAAACTGCGCGGGCCACCACCTCCGGGACGGAACCCGATCGCAACCGGCTGAGGCGCATCTCTCCTGGTCTGCTTAGACTCGTTCATTTCGCTTTCATTCCTGCCCTAACTGCGATTCGTAAATTTCCCGGTAGATCGGGCTCGTTTCCAACAGCTCAAAATGGCGTCCGGCGGCAGCCACCTGGCCATCTTCGAGCACCAGGATCTTATCCGCTTTCAGCACCGTGCTGATGCGTTGGGCAATGATGAAGCTGGTGCGCCCCTCCATGATCTTTTGCAAGGCATCTTGAATTTTGACCTCGGTCTCCACGTCGACAGCACTGGTGCTGTCATCCAGGATCAATATCACCGGTTTGAGCAAAAGCGCCCTGGCGATGGCGATGCGCTGTTTCTGCCCACCGGATAAGTTCACCCCCCGCTGGCCCAAGATAGTATCGTAACCTTCCGGAAAACTTCGGATAAAATCGTGAGCTTGGGTAGCCTTAGCTGCCGCGATAACCTCGCCTTCATCGGCTTTAGGACAACCATAACGGATGTTGTCCCGGATAGTGCCGCTGAACAGCACGGTCTCTTGCAGGGCAATTCCGATCATCCGACGCAGGCTGTCCTGGGCCATGGTGCGGATATCGATCCCGTCAATGGTGATGCGCCCGCTGCGTGGGTCATAGAAACGCGGGATGAGATGAACCAGGCTGGATTTTCCCGCCCCAGTCGTTCCCAGCAGAGCAACCGTCTGCCCCGGCTCGGCCACAAAGCTGATGCCCTTCAGCACCGGATCGCTTTCTTCACCGTCATAGCTAAAAGTTACGTTTTCGAAAGCCACCCGCCCGTGCAGCCTCAGGTCCTGGTAAGCATCCGGTTGGTCCATCACGCAGGGTTCTTTTTCCAGCACCTCCTGGATGCGCCGGGCTGAGGCTTCCGCTCTTGCTAATTGGATGACCATCTGGCTGACCATGATGAGGGAAAACAGGGTGGTCATCAAATAATTGACAAAGGCGATGATCTGCCCCAATTCCATATGGCCCTGGGTGATCTGGATGCCTCCAAACCACAAGACGCTGACGATCCCCAGGTTCATTGTGAGCATCATGAAGGATGGCATCACCGCCACAGTACGCGCAGCCCGGATCGACTGATCGGTCAAATTCTCGTTGGCGTCTTTGAAGCGTTTTTCTTCGTGGGCTTTACGCACAAAAGCTTTGACCACCCTGACACCGGAAAGATTTTCTTCCATCACCTGGTTCAACCCATCCAGGCGCGTTTGCACCACTGTATACATCGGTGTGGCCTTACTGACGATCCAGAAAACAGCGATCAATTCCACCGGCATTAATACCAGCGGAAGGAATGCCAGCTGCGGACTGGTGATGATCGCCATCACCAGGCTGCCAACCAACAGCAAGGGAGCGCGCACAAGCAGGCGCAAAATCATCATGAGCGCCTCCTGGACCTGGGTCACATCGTTGGTCAGGCGGGTGATCAACTGGCCGGTTTCCAGCTCGTCCAGGTTGCCGAATGAGAAGGTCTGAACCTTTTTAAACAGCAGCTCGCGCAGGTCGGCACCGAACCCTTGCACGACCATTTCGGTAAAGATGCCGTTACTCATCCCGCCGAAAGCGCCGATCACCGCCAAGCCGCACATCAATAGCCCGGTGTGGATCACCAGGGTCAGATCCAGGTTGGCAATACCCTGGTCCACGATACGCTGTACCATGCGCGGCTGCAGCAGGTCCATAGCGACTTCCAATACCATCAAAACCGGCGCCAGGGCAGCCCAGCGCCAGTAAGGTTTAATGTACCTGGCGAGTTTTATTGCAGCATTCATGACAAGCGACCTAAACCTGACGATTATCCCCAGGTCTGGGGAAAAGTAAATAAAAACGGAATTCCACTATTTTAATCGATAGATATGTAGAAATGATTTAGACGTAATGCGTGCGGGCTTCATTCCATGCGGCTGCGAGCCAGGGATGGACGGTCGGCAGCGAATCTCGCTGCTGCCAGAGAAAATCCAGGTAGACCCAGGTTGAAGCATCAAGAGAAATATTCAATGCAGCCAGCAATTGCACTTTCAGCGGATGCTCCCCCGGTTTGTCCCATTCCAGTTTATCAGCCAGGAACAAGATCCGGTCAAGCTGGCTGGCGCAGGAGCGCAAGGTGGTGTTGCAGCCGATGGCATCCAGGATAAGCAGGTCATTGACATTGAAAATACGCTCGGCCATCATCCTGGAAAGTTTTTGATGCAGGATCATCGGGCAGGCTCGCTCTTCTTCCAATACATCAATTTCCAGGTCTATGGCAGCCTGCAGGCGCAGCTGGGTTGGAATTACCGCGCTGACATCATGCAACAGCCCGGCGCTGGCAGCCGCCTCTGCGTCCACCCCGAACCGCTGCACCAGCCGCTCGGCTTCAACACTCACCCTGAGGGAGTGGTCCAGGGTGCCTGGGCAGCCATGCAGCCCCAGAAAAGCGCTGACATCATCGACCAGCCGGCCGCTCAAAGGCGGGCAGGAAAAAAATCCTTCGATCAATCCAGAAAATCCTTTCCGGAAATGGCATCAAATCTTCAAACCACCTAAACCGGAATTAACTGCCGCGAGAATTGTAACCTATCCAATCAAACAGGTTTAGAACTGAACAGATGCACAGCCCGAAACCCATCTTGTAGTTGGTAACAAATATTTCCCAGCCGAGTAAACTCAAAATGAAATCGGATCAGAGGTCAAATAAGGTTTTATTGTCACTTTTAAGACCTTTATCCGTCTTGACTTAAAGAAGCCATCGTTTGGCTTTACTTATCTGATTGGAGATTATGAAAACCATGGTACAAATGACAAATCGCTCTTTTATCTTGAAAATATCTGGCGCGCTGCTGGCGCTGATGCTGCTCCTCTCAGCCTGTAATGCCGCCACAATTGTACCTACCCAGGTTCCGACGGCGACCCAGCTGGATCCTGTCGAGCCTGCAGCCAAACCAACCGCCACCAGCCTACCTACTGAAGCTGCACCTACGCCCACTTCTATACCGACGCAAACGCCGGTCGGCACGATTGGTCAAAATTCAATATTTATGGATTTCAGCTCTGCCGACCAGGGCATCACGGCAGAGATCATTGCCGCGGTTACAAGCACCGACGGGCCGTGGTGGATGGCGATGCCCGAATACACCCGCCTGACATTGAAAGGTTATCAGACTGGCAACAGCACTAAGACCCCGCAAATTCTTGTCTTCCCGGTCAATGGTCTGGGCGTGAATGACACCGCAGCGAAGATCGCTGCCAGCCTGCAGACCCTGCTGCAAGACCAACAAGCGGGCAAGGACCTTCCCTTCCTGCCATTATCCGCAGATACCCAGATAATGCATGCGCAGGTCCAGTACGTGGATTTTAAGAATGGTACGGGAGTGCGCTACCTGACCCAGTTCTCAAATGGCATTGCGCCCATCAACAACCAGACCTTGTTCTACACTTACCAGGCCCTGTCCAGCGACGGCAAGTATTACGTAGCTGCTGTGCTTCCGGTCAGCCTACAGGGTCTGCCTGCCAATACGACCGATACAACCGGGCTGCCTTCGGATTTTCCAAACGATTACACGAATTACCTGTCCAGTACAATCAACCTGCTCGATCAGAACCCCGCCGCGGCTTACTCGCCAGACCTGAGCAAGTTAGACGTGATGATGCAGTCGATTGAAATCAAATAGTCCATTGGTTGTGTATAATCCCAACCAGAACCCACTGGCCGGCCGCATTCGAGCCGACCGGTGCGATTTGTTGGAAGACCAGTTTCAAGCTCTGCCAATCCATTCCACCATAATCAGGGTTGGTGCCTGGCAGGTAGAATTCGACGATGATTGCATTGGGATAGAAATCGCGGCTGTTGTCGATCAGATTTCCACTGCTGAAGGTCTGGTTATAGCCGATCTGCGTAGATGAAGCAAAATCCTGGTTATAAACAAAGCGAGCGTAGTAATCGCTGAACGTCAATTGTATTGGCGCACATGAGCCATCGAAATTGCCCCAGATGTACACGGTCGAATTGGTGAACGCATCGGTGAGCTGGGCCGGAGTGAAGACCAGGTCCTTTTCTTTAACATTTGTGTAGGGACTGAAACGCACCCCAACGGATGGGTCGATGTATGTGTCCAGCATGGCCATATCTTTTGCCTGCAAAGCCTGGATGACGCCGTTAGCCAAAGGCGTAGCGATCATCTCGGCCTGGGTGAACAACCGGCCGTTGACAAGCAGGTAAGTCGCGCTTGTTTTTAGGCTCGGGCAGCACATCGGATCCTGTGGCCCATGGGTGACCATCTGGAGATTTATTGAGCCATCCTGGATCGCCAGGGACTCGATGATGACACGGTCCCCCAATGAGATAGTATCGACATTCTCCAGGACCCCTTTTCCCTGGACCATCGCCGCCAGGAATTCAAAGGACCCCGAGCCTCCCGTATTGGCCACCAGGATGACGGCAGCATCAGCGATACCGTCTCCATTGAGATCACCAATGGCACTTTGCTGATACTGCACCGTGAGGACCGGCTGATCGGTCGAAAGAGCTGGGTCATTCAAAGCATATTGGCCGTCCGTCAGAGTAAAGCTGTCTGTTCCACTGCTAAGATCAGCTAAATCTTTCACCCGGTACGTGGCATTTTTCAAATCGGCAACGGTCAGGGATGCAGCAGGCGGCAGCGTCGCAGTAAATGCCGAGGTTGGCACCACATCCGTATTAACGACTGCTGGTGAAACGGTCGTGGCAGTTGGGGCAACTACCGTGAGGTCCCCATTCTGGCTGCTTGTATTAGGTGTTGGCAGGCCAGAAACCGGCGTGGACTGGCCTACAAGGGCGCAGGCATTGAGTACCAGCAAAGTCAGGCTGAGTATCAGCCCAAAAGTAGCAAGTTTTATTTTATTCATGACAAATCTCCTGGAACAGGTAAATGCAGCTTCAATTTACCTGTTCTTACCCGCCTTGACCATTACCTGTGCTCCACCAGTTTCCTGGTATAGCTTATTCTGGATAAAGCGGGGCAAATCCTTCACGAATGGCATACAATGCAGCCTGGGTGCGGTTATCGAGACCGAGCTTTCCCAGGATACTGCTGATGTGCTTGATGACGGCACTTTCGTTGATGTTCAACTGCCCACCGATTTCCAGGTTGCTGCTGCCACGGGAAACCAGCTTCAACACATCCAGCTCACGCTCGGTCAGCGACTCGACCTCGGATCGAGACGGACCATCCTGGCTTAACAAGCGCATAAGATGGCTAATCACCTCCGGCTGGAAGTAAGGCCGGCCTTCAAAGACCGTGCGGATGGCCTGGAGTAGTTCCTCGGGAGGCGACATCTTCAATATATACCCGCTCGCGCCGTTCTTGATCGCCTGTATGATCCGGTCGTCTTCCCCCAGGTTGGAAAATACCAGGATGTGGGTCCCGGGCCTCTCTGCCAGGATGGAGCGGGTAACCTGGATGCCTTCCACCTCAGGCATCAACAGGTCCATCACCATCACGTCTGGATGAAGCTCCCTGGCCTTTTCGATCGCTTCTCGGCCATTAGCTGCTTCACCCAGAAAGCAAAAACCGCTGGCGTTCAGCAGCAGCGTTTTCAGCCCACCCCTGAATATGGGATGGTCGTCGACGATCAACACGCCAATTTCTTTCGAGCCGTTCCCTTCGTTTACCATCCGACTTCTCCTTTAATTATCGCAAGGCAAGGGCGCTTTATTTTCTTTTCCTACAGCCTGCCCCCGCTGCAGGACCAAGGGAGATGAGTACCGGTGACGGCAGCCATTTCTCCATATTTAAGATTACTCAGGTCTTGTTTCAGAACGGTAACAGGTCTGACATACCTTTGTAACTTGGATTGTGTATATTGGGTAAGGTAGGCAATCGTTAACAGCATTTGAAAGGCGTAACTCACATGATTTCCGGCACGACAATTGAACTGTGTCATTCGATCCTGGCTAACCAGAACTCTGCTTTCCGGTTGGCGTATTCGATCCTTCACAATGAAGCTGATTCCGAAGACGCCATTCAGGATGCATCGATCAATGCCTACCTGAAGTATTCCTCTTTTCGCGGAATTTCATTCCGTTCCTGGTTCCTGACGATCGTCCGCAATCGTTGTTACGATGCCCTCAGGCGTCACGGGAAATATGTAACCACCTCACTGGATTATAATTATAATACCTGCGAAAACGAAGATGTTCTTGAATTGAGCTCCTTCCGAGAGGAGAAAGGTCTGTCGCCTGAGCAGTGGGTCGAACAACGCGAAACTGTAGCAGCTATCTGCCGCTGCGTCGACCAACTCCCGGCAGACTACCGCAAGGCCATGGTTCTGGTTGACATCCAGGGTTTGGACTATTCTGAAGCTGCTCAGATGCTTGGCAGGCCGGTGGGAACAATTAAGAGCCGATTGGCGCGCGGGCGCGCCCAGGTAAAGCACATGCTGACCCTGGGATCAAGAGGTAGAGGTGGTTTTCCTGACATAGGGGTTGGTAACCGGTGAGCGGTTAGAGTATGACATCCTCATAGGAGATACCATCCGCATCGGCGGAGTTTTTGGGTATGGGGATGTGATTGTCGATCCCACAATTTTTCAACTCAGCTCACCAACCTGACCAGCATGACCAGCGACGAGGTGCGGGCGCAGTTCATGCTCAACGTTCCCGATCCGCTCCATCAACTGGGCGTCGCTCAGGAGCTGAAGTCGGCTTTGCTCAAGCTCAGCGCCGCCTTACCCAGGACCCAGCTTGACGAGCAACAGGCTACCCGCCAGCGCATTCACCTGGATGCCCGCTGGTGGGGCCAATCGAGGAAAGCCGGACCTTACCTGGGAAGCGTCAAACAGGCGCTCTGGCAGGATCAACAACTGATTATTGTCACTCGCACTGTATTCGGAGCCACAATCGAACAGGTGGTCGAGCCATTGGGTCTGGTGGCAAAAGCCGGCGAATGGTACCTGGTCGCTCATACTAGCGGTGGGCGGCGCGTTTACCGCATCTCCAGGCTGGTCGAAGCCACCTGTCTTGAATCTGGTTTTATCCGTCCAGTCGATTTCGACCTGGCTGCCTTCTGGGAGGCGCACTGCCGCAGTTTGGAATCCGAGCGTGGTATGTTTTGGACTGAGCTGTACCTCTCGCCCTGGCGCTGAAAGAGCTACCATTCCGCCTGGGCGACCAGGCCGGTAACATTCAGGCAGGTGCTGGCCCGGTCAACTCACGAGGTTGGCACCAGGTGCGTTTGGCTTTCGACAGCCTCGAGCAGGCTCGCGACCGCGTCCTGAGCTTTGGCGACGGTGCCCAGGTGATCGCGCCGCTTGCGCTGCGCCGCAGCGTGGTCGATTACGCCCAACAACTTTTGCTTTCATACCCTGAGTCAGCGGATTAATCCGTTCAAAATAGTGAACCGATTCCGGAAAAATGGTTTGCTGATATACTTGTCTTTACCCCAATCTAATCTACCGGTTGTTCCAAATCCACACACTCTGGAGGCATTTCATGACAGCCGTAGCAACACATCCACCTGCCGCAGCCAAGCGTAACCGCCGTTGGAGCGCCATAACGATCTTTTTCATCTTCCTCTTGCTTCACCAGACCGACAAGCTGTTAATCGGCCCGATGCAGCAGCCGATCATGGATACGTTCCACATCGATTACACCCAATGGGGGCTGATCAATACCGGGGCATTGGTCGTCGGCTCGCTGCTTTATCCGCTGTGGGGTTGGCTGAGCGATAAGTACAACCGAGCTCGCCTGCTCTCACTGGCGGCCCTCATCTGGGGCTCGACCACCTGGCTGAGCGCCATCGCTCCCAACTTCAACGTATTTCTGGTCACCCGCTCCTCCACCGGCATCGACGATTCCTCTTATCCCGGCCTTTACAGCCTGGTGGCGGATTACTTCGAGCCTAAAACTCGCGGTAAAATCTACGGCTTTCTCCAGCTCGCCCAACCCCTCGGCTACCTGATGGGGATGCTTCTGGCGCTTATGCTGAGCGGGGTGATCGGCTGGCGGGCGGTGTTCTATATCACCGGGTCGCTGGGGCTTGTACTCGCTGTGGCTTTATTCTTTGGCGTGAAGGACGTTCCGCGCGGTTCAGGTGAAGAAGAGCTCAAAGATGTGGACAAAGAGCAGTACAAGTTTAGCTGGAAGGTCGCCCGTGACCTCTTCAAGATAAAATCGATGCTGATGGTCTACGGGCAGGGTTTCTTTGGCGTTTTCCCATGGAACGTGATCACCTATTTCTTTTTCGGCTACCTGGAAACAGAACGCGGCTATGATGCCAATACCATGATCCTCACCATGGCGCCGGCTGTGATCATCCTGGCATTAGGCTACCCCCTGGGTGGTTGGTTGGGCGACTGGCTGTTCAAGAAAACGAAACGCGGTCGCCTGATCGTTGCCGAGATTGGCGGCGTTTTAGGGGCTGTCTTTTTCTACTTTACCATGACCACTCCTAACGACCAGCCGGTTTTATTCAGCATCCTGCTGATGATCACCGCCATCTTCTTGCCGCTCCCCTCACCCAATGTACTCTCGACCATCTACGACGTGACCCTTCCTGAAGTGCGCTCGACCGCTAACGCCATTGAAAGCTTCATTGAGAACATCGGGGCTGCATCGGCGCCATTGATCACCGGGATCATCGCCGACGCCACCTCGTTGAAATTCTCGATCCTGGTCATCTGCATGGTCACCTGGGCGGTCTGCCTGCTGATCTTCCTGGGCGCCATCTACCTGGTTCCCCGCGATATCAATCACCTGCACCAGCAGCTGCGCGAGCGGGCAGCAATCGCGAAATAAAAGACAACCACAGGTAACTACAGATAGACCGGAAGGGTTTTTTGAACGGGATAGAGGGATCCGTATCCATCTGCATATATCTGTAATTTGTTTAAATTGCTTCCTTACCAAGGTTTTGAGGAAAATTCAGGCCGCCTATAATGAAATGTTGGCAGTCGTTCCCACACCCAAATTAAGATCGCTATTGGGCGCAATCCAGAGGAAAGTGCAATGCTTTTTCCAGACGATGAAATTGGATGACCACATCCGGACAGGTTTGGATAATTGCAGCATGATGACTGACGCCTGTGATCAACAAAGAAATCGGATCGTCATTGTTGGCGCTACCGGAAGCGGCAAAACCACGCTGGCCCGGCGCCTGGCAGAGAGGTTGCACCTCACCCTGGTCGACCTGGACGCATTATTCTGGGACCCGGGTTGGACGCAGGTGCCCCAGGAAGTCTTTCGCGGCAGGGTAGATCAGTCTCTCCCACCCGGTCCACAGGGTGCCTGGGTCGTGTCCGGCAACTACCACATGGTAAGAGACCTGGTCTGGGCTCGAGCTGATACCCTGCTGTGGTTGGATTACCCCCTGATAGTAGTCTTCGCCCGCCTGCTGCGGCGTACACTGGCACGCATCATGAACCACGAAGAGCTTTTCAACGGCAACTATGAGACCTTCCATCACTCTTTCTTGAGCCACAATTCGATCCTACTCTACCTGTTCCAATCTTACGGTCGCCTGAGGCAAAGCCTCCCTGGCGAGCTCGCCCAACCTGAATACAGTCATCTGGAAGTCGTCTACTTGAAAATCCCTGATGAGACCGAAAGGTGGGTAAGCGGTTTAGTGAAGCGCAAAATCGCCGATTCCGCATCTTCATCCATTCTGTAGGACAGAAGGTCCATCATGAAATGGTGTTATCCTGTCCGTCTGCACGGCAGTCCTCATTCTGTATCAAACAAAGTGTTCCTTTTTTCAAGGCGCTGGTGGCGTTTGCCAGTTAACAGCTTCTATTAATCGCTAAGGTCCCAAAACCTGTTGGTTTTGGGACCTTAGCGTAAAAGAGACTACCTGGATGAGTTAACTGCAGCGGTTCGGGTAGGACTTGCCTGCATACAAAGCCTGAGTCCTGGCAAGAAACCCTTTTTAGTGATCCAGATCTTTCATAGTAAAAGGAAACAAAAATATCAGTTGAGCGATCCGGATGAGGTTGGAGCGGGGGTTGCAGAAGAATTCGGGCTTGAATTGGCCCTCCGGCACAGGCGAATAACGCTCCGCAGGTCGAAAACCGCCTGGCGCATCACCTGGCGCGCGTCCTTCAACGATTGGTGGGCATCGCGTACAGTTTGAGCCGCCGCGGCCGGGGTAGTGACCTTACCATTGGCATCAAAGCCAACCTGGTCCGCCAGGATGAGGCCGGCGGTATCATGCAGCGATTGGGCATTAGCGATCTGGGCTTTGAATGCGTTCAAGGCAAGCAGCAGCCCGCCCACATTTTTCCCATTGGCCCTGGCCTGGTCAATCCGCGCCTGGGCTTTAGCGATCAGCTGGTTGGCCTTATCCAGGTTACTGGCCTGGGTGCTCAACGCCGTATTTTCGGCTGCAAATGCTTTTTCCAGAACGGCTATGCGCAAGCCAGAAGGGCTGCTTTGCTGGGGTGGGTTGGGGGTTGGACTGCTGCTTTGAGCGAAGACCAGCCCCGTCCCTGCCGCCGCCGCAGCTACGACGACCACAACAGCCAATAGGCCTAAGGCTGCTCGTTTAACCCATTTTGAAAATAAGATCTTTTTCATGGTTCGTACTCCTTCGTTGTAGTTACTCCGATTCTACGATCATAATGTACGAAGGAATTAATGGCGATGTAAATTTTGTGTAAAACACTTCAAACGGGGGTTTCAAAACTATGGATTTTGAAGAGGTGGGCTTATTGGGTATGAACCCAATCAACCTCCAATAGGCTGAGGGAGTTTTGCAATCGCCTGTCAGCAGTCCAAAACTCAACAGACAGACTTTCTACCAGGGCAAGCTATTGGGGTTCGTAGTGCTCGATTGGCCAATCCGTTCAGCCCATAGCAAAGCTGTATGGTGCAATTCCGGTGAAGGAATTACGCGCCGAAAAATAAATACCAGTAACTCCTCAACGATCCGATCTGCTTCTTGAAACACGATCATTTTCTGGACGATGACGCGGGTTAAGCCGGTCAAGTATTCATATTCCCATAAGGCGGGGACGAATAATTCAGCTTCCTGGGTACGCCATTCAGCCATCCTACGATCCATACCGTCTGAATAAGGCAGCTTAATGAACAATCCTAATGACAAGTTAGAATCGATTACGATTCGCCACGCCAAATCCGGTCCACCTCCTCTTCTTGTTCTTGCCGGGCCTCTTTAACCAGATCACCAGGATAATCAAAGGGTTGTTTTTCTTTTAAAATTCTAAATCCTTCGAGAATACGTGCGCGTTTTTTCCAAATCTCAGCCCGACTATCTAATGCATCCAGACCGGCATCGATTACCTGGCGGGTAACAGCAGAGATACTCTTGCCCACTTGGCGAGCCAACGCCTCAAGTCTACGGCGCTGTTCCGGTTCTAATAAGACCTGGGCGCGGTATATTCTTTCAGTCATATTTTATGCCTCTTAATCTAAATATACACTTACACACATCTGTGTCAATTGTCATTCGACATCGAAGAGACTTCACGTTCCTCAGTAATCTTTTAATCAAAAAACCTAATCGCAATTACCAAACCAATTTGTGACTTTTTATCAAACTCTCCGAATTAATAACAAGAAAAGAAAAAGCAATCCCTCACGATCGCGAGGAAAGAAAATCAGTATGTTTGGAAAATCAGGAGAATCATGCCTCAACCATCCGACTTAATGCCATTAGAATCACTCCAAATGACCACACCACCAAAATTTCAGGTTGCGGATTTACATCGCGATCCCGCTAAATTTGACACGATTTACCGGGCCTATCTCGACCGGGTTTATCGTTACATCCTTATCCGGGTCAGTAATCCCCCCGACGCAGAAGACCTGACTTCTCAGGTTTTTTTGGCAGCCCTCGAGGCGCTTCCAGGCTATAAGGAGCGAGGCTCTTTTGCAGCCTGGTTGTTCTCGATTGCCCAGCGGAAGGTGGCTGACTACTTTCGGGAAAAAACGAAAAGCGTTCCCCTGGATTCCGAAGAAAACCTGCCATCTTTCGAAGCTGACCACCTGTCCCAGGTCATCCAAAAAGAGGATCTGCAGAGATTAGTCCGGATGATATCCGAGCTACCTGAAAATGAACAAGAACTGCTCCGGCTGCGCTTCGCAGCCCGCTTGAGCTTCGACGAGATAGCAATTGTAACGAACCACAAGACGTCGGCAGTGAAAATGGCCTTTTATCGTTTATTGGACCGGTTGGAAAACCGGCTGGAGGTGACCCATGACTGAGCCCGCATCGAAACAGTATTCGAGTGAATTTGAAAAAAAGCTGGACGCAATCTACAATGCGCAGACCCCCGATCCCGATTTTGCGCTGAGGCTTGAGATGCGCCTGGCGGAAAAAAGCCGTAGGATGCAGCCTCAGGCTTTGACTGAATCTCACCTACCCGGTGGACTGTTCCGCCATTTCAGAAATCGCCCTGCCCAGGCGATCGCCCTTGGAGCAGCGCTGCTGCTTGTCATCATTGTCGCAATTGCTGGACCCAAAGCAGTCTTGGCCCAGGTTCAACGCTTGCTCGGTTATGACCCTTCGTCAGGCTTTGTCGAGGTCGGTAAAACGCGCATTTTACCTTCACCCATCGAGCAAAGCCAGGGCGACGTGATCCTTCGGATTGATAGTGTCGTTGCAAACTCTTCGGGAACGCAGATTATCCTGACTGTCAGCGGGCTTCCACAGGAAAAGTTTGGGACTGACCAGATAGCTTCTCCTGATGAGGCTAAAGCCTATCTACTGCTCCCTGATAACACCCGTCTGGTGTCAAACCAGGCCTTTTCCGGCATTGGAAAGGTCTTGCAAGCCTTCCTGACTTTCCCAGCTCTGCCAGAGGAGGTCTCCCAGATAACCCTGGTCCTCCCACGCCTGCCATCTTTACCTGCCGGGTTTGCCCCAGAGAATTGGTCTGTGCCACTAAAACTGGAAACCGCTGTGAGCACCGGGTCGTCATCGACACCCGGCATCCCACTCGCTAAATCTTACTCGCCGGCCGGTGCTAGCACTTCCTCGAACGGCGTTACGATCAGCCTGCTTCAAGTTGGCCAAAGTGCTGAGGAAACCGGCTTGCAGGTCGAGTATCGCTGGGATGATCCGGCCTGGACCTGGCTCACCGGTGCGCAGCCCGTCCTTGAAGACGAGTATGGCCGCCAATATGCAACCCGCCAGCCAGCTCTTGGAAATGCCTTCGAGATCGGGAACCAGGGCGCTAAAACTACCGGCGGTGAGGAAACCCTCCGGTTTGATCCATTCGATTCGCAAGCTCAAACCGGAATCCTGACCTTCAACAAACTCACTTTTGATTTCATAGGCGGTGAGCACTTCACTTTCAATCCTGGGAATGATGCCCAGCCGGGCCAAACCTGGGACCTTTCTCAGACACCAGGGTCAACCATCGACGTCGCCGGTTTGCCAGTCCACATATTGAGTGCGACGATTGGCGAGCCTCAAGCCCAAGGACCAGATTCCCAAGAAATTGTCTACCCTATCAACATTCTGGTTGAAGCCCTACCAACGAATGACGAAGAGATCGGTGACCTGGCCCTGAGCAATGTCCCTGATCACCGGGTCAGCTCATCCTGCGAAATATTACCGGACCACCGGTTCTTGCTAACGATCGGCCTACCTGGAATCCCAGACCGGCCGCTGACTTTGTACTTTTCGAATGGAAGCGTCAGCTTAACCGGCAGCTGGGAGATCGAATGGCCACTCCAGACTGCTCCTGGCTCTTAGCGACTAACGCGTTAGTAAATATCCAGTTAATATTGGTAAGGGACAGAGCCGCTCAATAGGCTGTATCCCTTTGGGTAGATCACCCTAAGGTGCGAGCGGTTTTTTTAACCTTCGCCCATCCGGTAGACCTGGTTTTCCACCTTCATCAAAGGCAAAATCATACACAGCAGGGTAAAAGTGCTCCCAACCAGCAATCCGACCAGCCGCCCGCTCTCTTCCGAAATGCCAAGACGGGGAAGTAGAAAAACAGGCGCGATGAATAATAACAAGCTGACCAAGAGATAAGCAATGTCAACGATATAGCCCAGGTAGCCAGCTATTTCATCTACCACATGCCGTGGATCGGTCCAGATAAAATTAGCCCCACGCACGCCTAGTGCGAAGTAGATTCCATCCAGCCCCGCCAAGAACAAGGCAGTGAAAGGAATGCTATAAAGAAGGGTAGAGATTGGAACTCTCTGGAGGAACACGATCACGAATAAGAAAAGCTATCCCAGGCCCAGCGAAGGCAGGTATGCAACCAGGAATTTAGCCGCCAGCTGCTTGCCGGCGCTTACCCGAGATGCTTTGATCATCCAGAAACTCTTGCCCTCCATCGAAAACGAAATCTGTCCTAAATTAAAGATCAACATCCAACCAACTAACAAGGAGATCAATATACTCCCTTAGGCCAGGGCTGACATGTATATGCAGATATATTTAATGGTATCTTTGTGGGGAGTGTAGCTATTCGACCATCTCAGGGGTTATTGATGGCCATGGAATTCAATAATGATGTGTGAATCGTTGCAGAAACAGCCCGGTCAGCGGGCGACTTTAGCCCGATAAGAGGATTTAGATAATAACTTGAGATGTTCTTGTCGCACCCTGGCAGGCACCAATTAGCACAATTTCCCCCTTCTGATTGAAGAGATCCTGACGAAGCTGGACAGGTTGCCAGCTCCGTATATAGAAATTATGAAAATATGCTTATTCTCCTCAATCCCATGCAGAGCATGGGATTGAGGAAGGAAATTTTTCTTCTAACTTCCGGCGATAATCCTCCACATCCAATCTCAAGCGTGCGACCCCGGATTGAATAGCAGCTTCAGCCACGGCGGGCGCTTCCCAGACCACCACCCGGTGATCGAGCGGCTTGGGCAGGATGTAATTCCGTCCAAATTCGAGGTGGTCGACCCCATAAGCCCGGCAAACCTCAGCTGGGACCGGTTCTTTCGCCAGGGCTGCTAAGGCCCGCGAGGCGGCCTGCTTCATCTGGGCGTTGATCTTACGAGCGCGCACGTCCAGCGCCCCCCGAAAAATGAACGGAAAACCCAGTACATTGTTGACCTGGTTGGGGAAGTCCGACCGTCCGGTAGCAACAATGGCATCCGGTCGGGCAGCCCTGGCGGCATCGTAACCGATCTCAGGGTCGGGATTGGCCATAGCGAAGACAATCGGGTTGGCGGCCATGGTCTTGAGCATCTCAGGCGACACCAGGTTGGCAGCCGAGAGGCCAATGAACACGTCTGCGTCTACCAGCACCTGGGCCAGAGTTGCCGGGTGGTCACCTTTGGCATAAGCCAGCTTTTCGGCGAACATTTCCTCACAGCGGCCTTCATATACAAGACCGGCTATATCCGTCAGCCAGATGTGGTCACAAGGCGCACCCAGTGAGCGCAGTTGGTTGGCGCAGGCGATCCCGGCTGCCCCCGCCCCCGAGAAAACCACTTTTACGTCTTCGATCTTCTTCCCGGTAATTTCCAGGGCGTTGAGCAGGGCAGCGGCCAGGATGATTGCAGTACCGTGCTGGTCGTCGTGGAAAACCGGGATATCGAGCATCTCCTGTAAGGTCTGCTCGACCTCAAAACACTCCGGCGAGCGAATGTCCTCCAGGTTGATCCCTCCGAAGGTCGGCGCCAGGGCAGCGATCACCCGCACCAGGTCTTCGCATTCACGTGCGTTTATCTCGATATCGAATACGTCGATATCGGCAAACTTTTTAAACAAGACGGCCTTACCTTCCATCACCGGCTTGGATGCCAGCGGTCCCCGGTTGCCCAGTCCCAGGATCGCGGTACCGTTCGAGATAACCGCTACCAGGTTGCCCTTGTTAGTGTACTCATAAGCGCAGTTCGGGTCTTTCTCGATCTCAAGCACGGGCACGGCTACCCCTGGGGTATAAGCCAGGCTCAGGTCGCGCTGGGTTTCCAATGGTTTGGTGGGGGTCACACTCGTTTTTCCGGGACGCCCGCCCATCCGGTGGTATGCCAGGACGTCTTCCGGGGTAATTTTAATCATCGGTAGCTCCTATAATAAACTCTTAGAGGTCAGCCATCAGCCTGAAGCTTTGAAATCCTTTAGTCTCCCTTGAGCGAGAAGGTCTGTGGCCCACCTTCACTACAGGATTATATGACGGCTGGCGGTCCCTGATACCTGCAAACAATCCCGGAAAATGCATGACGAAACTCCCCACTCAATGCAAAAAGCCTTGCGCATAGAGTGCGAGAAGCTTCCTGCCATCACGATCATTGCCTGGTGCAATTTCAACTAAGGTTTAATAATTTAATTAATATATTGATTTGAGAAGTCCAGGTTGAGATCCTTTGATCAAATCCCATGATGAGGTTTCATCCTGTGGGAATGAAAATCCTCGTATAATAGCCTCTGTGAAAGACCTGACCTTCCTGCCCTGCACCCCGAACGACATCGACCAACTCATTTCAATCGGGACCGAGACTTACTTCGAAACCTTTGCTGCCATGAACCAGCCTGAAATCATGGCAGATTACCTCGAAGCTGCCTTCAACCACGAAAGAATTGAAGCTGAGTTATTAAATCCGGATTCTTTGTTTCTCTTCATATTCCTTGGCGAACAATTAGCTGGCTATCTCAAGACCAACACCGGCCTGGCTCAGACGGATTTACGCGAACCATTCGGGTTGGAAATCGAGAGGATTTATGTGCGCCAGCAATTCCAACACCAGGGACTGGGAAAAGCCATGATTGCTAAGGGGATTGAGATCGCCCGCCGCCAGGGCAAGACCTACGTCTGGCTCGGTGTCTGGGAACACAACTCCGCGGCCATCGCTTTCTACCAACGGATGGGTTTCATCCAGATCGGTACCCACGATTTCATCATGGGGACAGACCGGCAGACTGATTACATCATGAAAATGGAATTAGATCCTGAAGGTTACGGAGACCTTCAGGATCTATAGAAGAAAACTCTGCGAACGACGATCGCACTTCTAACGATCCCCCAGCCTACGAGCAAAACCGAATCGGCCACGATGAACAGAGTGAAATCTGGCTGGTAAACCCAGGCATTGAACAAGCCAGTGGTCATCTGCTGCCAAAGAATGATCGCAATCGCCACCTCGGCAACCAGCGCTAGGCCGAATAACAGCGCTGTTCGTCTGGAAAGCGGGCCTTGGTTGATCGCCTTGCTTTCGGTCCGCAAGCGCCTGTAGGACCAAGTGATCCATATCATGGCTCCCGCCAGCAAAGCAAGTAATCCGACCGCCATAAGGATGTAGCCAGTCTCTCCCGGAGTTGGCGCTAGGCTACCTCCCGTAAGCAGCGCTGCCACATTATCACCGACGATGTAAATATGAGAAGCGCCAATTGCGTTATTAATGTTGAATAACACCGCAACCCCCACCTGATTCGCCCGATCAACCAATAAATAGCTCCCGAAATCTCCTACTGACCCATTGTGCGAAAGCACACCGTTATTCACCACCCAACCCATCGCATAGTTAGCCAAAACTGGCATGTGAAGCTCGGCCATTCCTACCGGTGAGATCACTTGCGTCCCCTGATATAACCCGTTGTTCAGGTGAGCGATTAAGGCATGCGCCAGGTCTTCCGCAGTACTGACGTAAAAGCCTGAAGGAAAATGCTCGCGCGGAAAAGCTGTCTCGCCGGTTGGAAATGGGAATCCAAACCAATAATGGTAGCCGCTGGCAAGCCCGTTTGCCATGGCGGAGAGTTTATCTGTGTAGCTGTGTTGCATATCTAAAGGGTTGAAGATGTGTTCCTGGACATAGCTCTCGAAAGGAATTCCGGCAACGGTTTGCACGATCAATCCCGCTGTCTGATAGTTGGCATTAGCGTAGAGGAATGCGCTCCCCGGGGGATGAGCCAGAGTCCACTGACTCAGGCTACGCACCTGGCGCTCGAGCGCATCCGGGGAGGAATCGGTGAGATAAAGGGTGGCCTGGCCTGCCATCGTTGGAATACCGCTAGTCTGGTTGAGCAGCTGGCGCACGGTAATTTCACCTGAAATGCCGTCATTTCCTAGATGGAACCAGGGCAGATAGGTAGTCACCGGCGCATCCAGGTCGACCTTGCCCGCCTCGACCATCTGCATCACAGCCAGGGCTGTGAATGATTTGCTGGTAGAGCCCAGGATGAACGGCGTCTGTGCGGTTACCGGCCGGCCGGATGGATCTGCCACGCTAAACCCCTGCAGGTGGACGATCTGATCACCCTTGACGATAGCCAGCGCCAATCCTGGAACCCGGTTCTGCTGCATAAAATTTGTTACATATCGATCGACAGCGCTAAAATCATCATCTGCGGCAGCTGTTTTTATGGGAAAGGCAATCAGAACCAGCACAAGCAGCATAAACAGGGATTGACTGACGCTTCTTAGGGTTACACGGGGGAAAAATGGCATGCTGGTTTTCTCCTGGCTTGCCGTATTGGTCGTGTATTTTCCGATAGTGAAGGCATCTGGGTTTTTTTTATTATATAACCAAATATTTTTCCGGACAAGAACACGCAAATGCTATAATTCAATGGCCGGACGCTTGTTTTCTTATCACCTGCCGGCGGAGCAGATTTCCATGGCAACCAACACACAATTCGCGACCGGCAGCCCGGTCTCTGGCGAAGCAAGTCCAGGTTCCATTGTCTACGCCAATCCCACAGCCCCTTCTCTTCCCCTCCAGCCCTACCCCGGTCAGCGATATCTCGATCGTGTCCCCGATACTTACGATATCCACAGCCGGGCTGCACTGGGTGTCAACGTTCTCACCGGGGCAACCAACCCCCTGGCCAACCACGAACTGTACTGGAAAGTGCTGTTTGCCTCCAATCCAGTGGTAATGAACCATGATTGGAATGACTGGTGCCAGATTAAATTCATGGAGGCTCTGCCATTGCTGCGCCTGGCCTCCGGCAGCCTGCAGGAGGCGCAGGTCGACCAGGTCTGGCAGGATGTAACCCTTAAATCTCTTGGCCCGGATGGCCTTTTTTATATCCCAATTCAGGGCCGGCCATGGGCCTGGGAATCGCCCTGCTGGACGGAAGGAATTGCCCGAGCAGACGGCAGCCTGGCTTCGCTCCAGGATGCAGCGGTCACTCAGGTCACCAACCCGTATGTTTGCGGGCGTATGTTGGGCACACTGCTGATCTATTGGCAGCGCGACCATAATCCGCTCTGGGTGGATGCGATCCGCAAAATGGTCGACCGGCTAGCCGAGTTGGCGATTTACCGCGATAATTACGCCTATTATCCGGCGTTTGTCTACGAACCGGGCGCAGTCTACGACAAAGAATCGCCGCAAGCCGCCATGCCGGTCCATCTGCTGGGAGGTGAGATCTGCGCCAGACTGCCCGAGAGTCTGGGCAAGGTCTATCGCCTGCTGGGATACGAGCCCGCCTGGATATTAGGTGAAAAGGTCGTACATTACGTCAAAGAACACCTGGATTATTATGGACCCAACGGCGAGTTCCTGGCCGAGAAGCACTTCCACGCCCACGCCATCTATCTCTTAAGCCTGCTTGAGTTCGCCATAGCCACCGGTGACAGGGATACCATCGAATTCGTGCGCCGGGGCTACGAATGGGCCAGATCCCCCGCATCAGGAGCCTGCGACCTGACCGGTTATTTCCCCGAGGTGGCTGATGACCACTGGCCTAGCGCCGAATCATGTTCGATCGCTGACATGATTGCCCTGGCCTTACGCCTGACTGCATCCGGCGCCGGCGACTATTACAACGACGCGGAGCGCTGGACCCGCAACCACTTTGCTGAGGCGCAATTATGCGATTCCACCTGGGTGGACGACCAGGCCCAGCACCGCCCGGCGCGACCCATCAGGGCCAATGAAACCGCCGACCATACCGCCTCCCGCAACGTGGGCGGTTTCGCCCAGGGGTCCGGCGGCAACGAGTTCTGGGTGAAAGGTTCGGATGGCATCGTCCACTGCTGCACCGGTAACGGCACTCGTACGCTCTACTACCTGTGGCGAGATGCGGTCCAATACAATGAAGGTGTTCTGGAGGTTAATTTACTGCTCAACCACGCTTCGGCCTGGGCAGACGTGTACAGCTTTATACCCTATCGGGGCGAGGTTGTCGTCAGGCTCAAGCAGGACGCGGCCGCCGTCCGCCTGCTTGCTCCCGCCTGGGTGCCCGCTGAAAGCCCGGACATATCCGTCGAAGTTGACGGGCAGCAGGTCGCGTTCCATTGGGCTGGGCGCTTCATCGAAGTTGCCAGCGCTGCTGCCGACCAGACCCTGAAGCTGACCTTCCCAATCGCTGAGCGTCAGGAACAGGCCGTCATGAGCCAGAAACATTACGTCCTTACCTTGAAGGGCGACACGGTGGTAGATATCTTTCCCCAAGGCAGCATCGGCCCCCTGTACCAGCGCGCGTATTACCGCCAATCAGAGCCGCGCTGGCTCGACGTCACTCGCTTCCTCCCCAGCGATCACATCGATTATTGAAAACCTTATAAAACCCGGAAAGCCGGGATTAATTCGCAACAAAAAAGACCGGAAGGAATTATCTTCCTGTCTTTTTTTATTTCTATCATTCCAGGCCCGCCCGGTGGGCAGGTCAGGGACACCCTCATAAAAAAACAGGCGTCTACTCGATCTCGTGATTCACCCGGTCGAGAAGGGCTTTCATGTAACCAATCGTGAAGGCCGTGCCTACCCGCCGGTCGTCCGTCATCTGAGGGATGTGGTCAGCGATGACCACGCCATCGAAATCGACTTCCTTCAAGGCTTTCATTACCTTATATATGTCCATATAGCCATCGTCGATGAAAGTTTCGACAAAATAGGGCAACGGTTGGGTCACGTTGCGTAAATGCACCTTGAACAATTTCTTGCGCTCGCCAAAATAATGGATGGTCTCTATAACGTCTTTCCCCATCAACGGTCCACCTTCGAGCCAGCAGCCCACGCACAGGCACATGCCCACATTGGGGCTGTCGGCCAGCTCAAGGGCGCGCCGGTAGCCTTCGAAGTTACTGAAGATGCAGCGAGGGATGCCGCCCAACTCGGGCACTGGCGGGTCGTCCGGGTGGATGCCGATCCGCACCCCGGCTTCCTCGGCGACCGGAGCCACCTGCCGGATGAAATAAGCAAAGTTGTCCCAAATTTCTTCTTCAGTATAGGTGCGTTCGTGGGTCAGGGGCAGGTTATAAGCCACCCCGTTCCAGTTCCCGGCGTCGGCAGTGGACAAATTGAAAGCCCGGGTAGGCGCCATGCCACGGGTGAGCTCCCTTTCCGTGCTCCAGATGCCGTTGGCCATGTGAGCGTAGGTGGTGTAGGGAATGCCGGCTTTTCCCAGGTTGCGCAGGTGGGCCTTGTACTCCTCGATCTTTGCATCCCGGTTGGGAAGGTTTAGGACGATCGCATCCTGGTTGTGGACATCGAAATCACCGAATCCGTAGACATTCAGCCCGGCAGCCTCGAATAGTTTGCGGCGGCTTGCGTAATACTCGTAGCTGGCCTTGTCGGCTCCAGTCCACAGCACGACATATTCCACCCCCATTTGGCGGATGAAATTCAGGTCATCTTGAGTTGGTTCCGGGGTGATCTGGGCCGCGATCTTGGCCCCGGGTTGGATGGGTATCAGTGGTTTTGTCATAAGGAGTCTCTTTTCAGTTTTCAGAAATCAGTGGTTCAGCCATCATAAAATGACAGGCTGAACTGCATTATCTATTGTAGTACGAGAGTCGAAAGTTGAGAGCTGGGATTCGGACATATCATTTGGAAAAAGCTATTAAGAGCCAGTTGATAAAAAACAGTTCAGGGGTGAATAGAGCTGTAAAACATTTTTCTACCCAGCACATCCTATTTTCTGCTACTCAAGGCCTCCATTGGGAAGGCAAATATCTCAATTCACAGAAATGCGTGTTCGATCTTCCGAATAGAACGAGAAGAATAGATTAGAATCGAAGCAGTGATTGACTGGACTCTCCTGACCCTTTAAGGTCTGTAGATCAGGCAAAAGCGCTGGTTTCTAAAAGGATGAACGAATGGACAGCTCAACAAAATTTGATGCGCTCTGGGTTGAAGAAACTGCGGATGGCAAGTATACTCGCCGGATTGCCAGGCGGGAAATCGGCGACCTTCCCCCAGGCGATATCCTGGTGAGAGTGCATTATTCTTCATTGAATTACAAAGATGCCCTGTCTGCGACAGGCAACCGCGGGGTGACCCGTCATTATCCTCATACTCCGGGCATAGACGCCGCCGGGGTCGTCGTAGAAAGCCAAAACCCATCCTATAAACCCGGGGATGCTGTCGTCAGCGTGGCTAATGTGATGGGTGTTTCCATTTCCGGCGGCTTTGGGCAGTATGTCCGCCTGCCTTCTGCCCTGATACAGCCGTTGCCCTCAGGGTTGAGCTTAAGAGAAAGCATGGCTTACGGCACCGCTGGGTTAACCGCTGCTTATGGGGTTTATCGCCTGGAAGCTTATGGCCTCACTGCCGGCCAGGGCGAAGTCGTGGTGACCGGTGCTACTGGGGGCGTAGGCAGTTTTGCGGTGGGCATGTTGGCCCGCACTGGCTATACCGTCGTGGCCGCTACTGGAAAAACCGATCAGCATGCGCTGCTTGAGAGCCTGGGCGCTAAGGAAATCATCCAACGCCAGTTACTTGATGATCGCAGCGGAAAAGGGTTGTTAAGCGGGCGTTGGGCTGGAGCCTACGACACGGTCGGTGGGAATTACCTGGCAACGATCCTCAAATCAACCCGACCCGGTGGCGTGGTTGCCTGTTGTGGAAATGCGGCTTCTGCCGATCTGAATACGACCGTTTATCCCTTTATCCTGCGCGGGGTTGCCCTGCTCGGAATCGACATCATCGACGTTGATGCAGCCTTGCGCCGCGAGCTGTGGAGCCGCATCGCGACTCGCTGGAAAGTTCCCCAGCTCGAAGCGTCTGCTCGAGAAGTCCGGCTGGAGGAGCTCGAGCCGGAAATTGAGCGCATTTTGCACGGTGGGCAGGCCGGGCGGGTTGTGGTAAATTTACAGGATTAATCAAGGGTCTCCAAACTTCAACGATTATCAACTCTCTCCTCTCAATTCTCTTTTCTCCTAAGGATGATTCATGAAAACTCTCTTCGACACCTCCTTACCTGACCGCACCTGGTCGTCCATTAACGCCGCCGGATTCGACTTCCCTATTCCGGGCGTCCTCTTCCATGCCTCCAACCGGCCCTGCTGCGGCCTGCCGTTGGGCGGCCTGGGCACCGGCTGCATCGACATTGACCCGGCCGGGGTGTGGGGCTACAACTCGACCTTCAACGGCTATACATTCAATCCTGATGGGGTGCGTATGCCGCGCGTCGCCCCCACTTTGTGGCCGATGCTCGGCCTGGCAACCGAGGGGCAGGTCTGGGTACTGGCGACCGAAGAGATCGTCCAGGGTGGCTTCGTACCCTACTGCACCGAACCCATGGTGCTCAACTTCAAGGATAAACCCCGCGCCGCCAGGAAGACCTTCTGCCAGGAGATCAAGAACGTCAAGGCGGTTGAAGATATCATCTATTTTGGCCATTTCCCGGTCGCCGAGCTCGAATATGTCACGGATGCGCCCATCTCGGTTGGTCTGCGCGCCTGGGCACCGCTAATCCCGGGGGACGCCCTGGCGTCTAACCTGCCGGCGGCGGTCTTCGAAGTTCACCTGCGCAATCGTGCAGACCAGGCTCGAAAAGGAACGCTGGTTTTTAATTTTCCCGGGCCTTCAGCAGCCGAAGCCATGAGTGGGCAGTTCCTGCGCACCCCGATCGCCGGTAAGGACAACGGTTTGTTGGTCAGCGCCCTGGGGAGCAGCGTGAGCTACTGCCTGATCGCCCTGGACGAGACCGCCCGCCATGGGGCCGGTTTGAACCGCCACCCCCATCACTGGTCCGCCATCGCCGAGCGCCTGCCCTTTCCCGAATCAGTCAACCGAGAGGGCGGCGGGGTAATGAGCTTGAACAGCGATGCCTCGCTGGCCGTCGATTTCGACCTGCCGGCCGGCGGCGAAAAGGTGGTGCGCTTCGTATTAGCCTGGTACGCGCCCTTCATGCTGGGATCGCCCAAGTCTGCATCGCAGCTCGACCGGTTAAAAGACACGCCGGGCGGCGAGCTGAACAGCTATTACAGCATGTACGCAACCCGCTACAACTCGGCCCTGGAAGCTGCCCGGCGGATTGCCGAAGACCGGGAAGAGCTGTATTCCCGGATATTGGCCTGGCAGCAGGTGATATATGCCGAGAAGCGCTTCCCCGGCTGGATGCGCGACCAGCTGGTAAACACCCTGGCCTTGATCGCCGAAGACAGCTACTGGGTACAGGCCAGGCCCCCCTTGGACGGCAGGATCTTCCCGGAAGGAGTCTTGGGCCTGAACGAGAGCCCGCGCGACTGCCCTCATACCGAAAACATCCCCTCGTCGTTCTACGGCAACCTGCCGCTGGTCTACTTCTTCCCCGATCTCAGCCTGACCTCGCTGCGCCTCTTCAAAGAATACCAGCGTGACGACGGCAATATCCCCTTCGAACTCGGTGCCGTCTTGAACCTGCCTGATTTTGCCACACCTACCTACGAATGGCAGCAGGCTCTCAATGGGAGCTGCTACATCGCCCTGTTCGACCGTCTATGGCTGCGCATGCATGACGACCACCTCCTCGACGAGTTCTACCCTTCGCTCAAGGCCTGTAACGATTATGTGATGGGATTGAACACCGGCTACGGCGGGCCGGTCTCGATGCCCACCGAAGGACCCAAGGTCGAGTGGTTCGAGTTTGGCGAATGGGACGGAATCTGCGCCCACCTGGGCGGCGTGCGCCTGGCACAGCTCCAGATCATGCGCCGCCTGGCCTTGAAAGTAGGCGACCAGGATTACGCCAGCCGCTGCCAGGACTGGTTCGATCAGGGCAGTCAGGCCATCGAAAACGACCTATGGACCGGCAGTTATTATCTCAACTTCCTGGTCAAAGAGACCGATGGGCAGGCCGGTAGGGTCTCAGACGAGGTGATGGCTTACCAGAACATAGGCCAATGGATCAGCATCTTCCACGGCTTCGAAGGCGTGTTTGACCCCGAAAGGGTAAAGATCGCCCTCGAAACGGTCAAGAAGGTCAATATCGCCCTGGCACCAGCTGGCGGTGCTGCCAACTTTGCGCGACCTGAAGCCAAACCACTCGATCCCGAGAGCAAGATTGGATTTTACGGCGGTACGGCTGCATTCAGCGCCGAAGCCATGATGCTGGGGATGGTCTTCATGATCGGCGGGCAGTGGGATTACGGACTGGAGTTCCTGCGCAAGTTCCAGTACAACAACAGCCTGGCACAAGGCCACATGTGGGATCTGCCCTGCCTGATCCGCGGCGATACCGGCGAGCGCCAGAGCGGTACTGACTACATCCACGATATGATGCTGTGGGCTGTGCCGGCTACATTATTGAACACAGATCTGGCCGGCCTGAGCGGCCCAGGTGGGTTTATCGACAAGATCATCCAGGCCGGTGCATGGAACCGCTCAAGCAAGACAAACGTCAGCTCCACAGTCGTCTACAGCGTCCCCCCGGTCGAATAGGCCGGGGAACGGTTTGACCCTGGTTCCCACCTCGCCTCGCCGGGGCAGGCGCAGAGCAGCGGAAACAGGAGATAGGAAAAGCAAACACCTTCCGATTACGCAAGGTCAAAAAGCAACCGACTCTTTACCCGGTAATAATCGTTATAATAAGTAGAAAATGTCACCCAATTACTCAAAGGTGGCCTATTGTTTATTGTTATTAGTCTTTATCGGGTATTTTTTTAAAAGGATTAGCTAATACAGGAATTTTATGGTGCATATGGTGGGAGATGCCAACTCGTCCGTACGAACAGCTCGCCTGAGAAGGAAAGGGAAGCCTGCCCAGGCAATGACGGAATTTGCGCTAGTATTCCCAGTATTGCTGCTCATCATTTTTGCCATTTTCGAAGGCGGGCGGTTGCTCTTCGTATACAGCTCAATTGCTGCTGCTGGCAGGGAGGCAGCCCGCTTTGGAGCGGGGATAGGGCAGACAGGTTCCACGGCGCTATACAACGATTGCAACGGCATTCGCGCTGCGGCGGTCAGAATGGGTTCTATTGCCGGAATATCCGCAGGTAACATTCACATTTTTCACGATAACGGCCCGGGAACAACATCTACTGAATACTGTACATCTGCCAACCCCACTATAGGTACAATTTCTGAAGGCGACCGCATCAGTATAAAAATCGACACCAATTACATTCCATTGGAACCCCTTTTTCGCGTCCCAATTTTGTCCTTGCACTCACAGAGTTCGCACACGATATTAGCCGGGGTTGAAGTCATCGCTGCCACTCCCCAGAGTTTGCCAAATATCTTTACCTGCCCCATAACGGCGTTTACCATTACCGAAGATACGCCAACTGGGCCAGCTATAAATGTGAAAATCGTTAATACGGGGAGCCCAATTACATTAGATTCCCTGGTAATTGTCTGGGACACTCAAACCAATCCATTATTAATAAACATATACAAGCCACCGACTACACCAATGTTCGCCTCAGATATTAATGTGGAAGGGCCTGTGTATTCGCATGCAATTAACTGGCTTCTTCCGACAAACATTCCTAGCGATCCTCTCGAATTTAAAATTGTATTTTCAGGTGCTCTAAAACACAACGTGATTATCCGTTTATCCTATAAGATCACAGCATCGGATGGTGAAATAAAAGAATGTTCCTTTGGAAAATAGGAGAATATGAATCAAAATAGAACTTCTCAAGAAAAAGGACAGAGTCTGGTTGAGCTTGCCATCAGCTTTACGTTTCTATTAGTCATCTTGGGAGGGATCGTCGACCTGGGAATGATGTTTTATACTTATCTATCACTGCGCGACACTGCCCAGGAAGGTGCTATTTATGGGTCATATGATCCCACCAATAAATCCGAAATAAAAGCTCGGATCCAGGCGTCGTCAGGTTGGCCGATCGATGCATCCAAAATCACTAATATCTCAATTTATTGTAATGGTGAAGGCAATGCATGTCTGGTAAGCAATATAAATTCCTGCCCGGGCAATGCTATAACCGTCAAGGTTCTGTATAATTACCAACCGCTCTTACCAATGCTGAGTACGATCACCGGGGGTGGACCATTTTCTTTGAATGCGACCGTTACGGATACCATTCTGAACTCGGATGCCACAATTGCCGATTTAAAGACGCAGAATAAAACCTGCCCTTCTCCTTAACTAAATACATTATTTTGTTTGTAATCCAACTATAAGCGCAAAGAGTTTTTGATCACATCAGGTGTCCCAATGAAAATATTAGCAAACCGAAGCGAGAAAGGGCAGGCATTAATCCTCATTGTAGGAGCCCTTATTGGTTTATTGGCTTTCACTGCATTAGCGATTGATGGGGGGATGGTCTTATACGACCGGCGCAGCGCTCAGAATGCCGCAGATGCAGCCGCGCTGGCTGGAGCCTATACGCTGTCCTGGAATTTCTACCTTGACAGCAGCCAAACCCCCGCAAATATTACTGCGTTAACCAACAGCATTGAAACTGCAGTGCATACGCGTGCCCACGATAACCATTATGACATTCTAGACGGAAAAACGATTGACATAGCAATATACAGCTCGAAAGCCACTCCATTCGCTTACCCAACACCGCCTTCAAACATTCACCTGGTTTCCAGATCGGGAAGCGATAATACCGAACCTGATTTTTATATCCAGGTAACAATTACCTCAACCGTAAATACATCATTCCTGCACTTTATCTATTCCGGAGCAGTCAACAACACTGTCACGGCTGTTGCTCACGTCCTACCTCAACCATCCGGTCCCTTATTTGGAGGCAGCGCATTAGTTTCATTGGCACCTACTGAATGTGCAAATTCAAGCGGGACAGGCGGTGGGATCAGATTCAATGGCAATGGTTGGACCAACCTGATCGGGGGTGGGATGTTCGTAAATTCCAATGCATCATGTTCGGTAGCCGGGAATAGCGGCGGTTTTTTTGTGTATACACCATCGCTGACGGATGTTGGTGGAGTTGATCCTGCTATTATCGTCAATCCCACTCCAGGAGCCAATTTCATCGTTGATCCAGGACCATTAGAAGAAAATAAAACCACGTCGGCCCTGACCTACCCCCCTACATTTGATATGGGAGGCTTGCCGACCTGCGGCTCCGCAGGTGACGTCACCAAGACATCGGTGACCAAAACTGCGGCCGATACGACTACTTATACCTATGCGTATGATGCCACGCCTGGCTTTTTCTCAGCAGCTAAACTCAAATCATTCCCTTTTGGAAAAGATGTCTGGTTCGAACCGGGAATTTATTGTTTCGAAACCGCGAAGACCGGTAATACCAATTTTAATCTTAATGGCGGGCACGTCGGTGGAAATGATGTTTTATTCGCGATGACAGGTACTGATCCTTGTAATTTTTCCTGGAACTCCAATACGGTCATTAAATTCCAAGGTTATAAGATGGGCTCTGGTGATCCCCATGCCGGAATTCTCCTTTACGTGGATCCGTTAGGTTACCAAAAATATAGTGGCTCGTATATAGAAGGACAGATGGTTTTCAATGGGACTGCCGATTCGTTTATTCAGGGCACAATTTTCGCTCCGACGTGTTCGGCACAACTTAATGGGACCAACGGGAATATGTACCAGGGCCAGGTAGCGGCATATAACATCGTCATATCCGGCAACAATACTTTTTTCATGAACTATGATGAAAACATGAATTACAAAGGACAGCAACCTACAAATATCGATTTAAGCCAGTAATATTATCGCGAAAAAAATTTCTATAGCCCTTTATTATAATGCCCAGAGAAATTGAAGAAATTTTCTCTGGGCACTATATATTCTGTCGCAATCATTCTATGTGTGTTAGCCGATTTCTGACAGCAGTCCGCTGATCCCCCGCAGTCGCTCCACGGACTGCACCATCGAGCGCACGGTGTGGTAGCTGATCTTCCAGGCATGGCCCAGGGCAGCGTCGATGGGATTCCCCTCCCGGTCGACCCGTTCGTACCACTCGCCGCCGGCTGCCATCACCACCAATTTTTCGAAAACAAAATCGTATACATTTCGGAACGCCCGCCAGTACTGCTCGTCGTGAAAAAGTGCATAGGCATCCAGCATAGCGACCAGCACCTCGGCCTGCTGCCAGAACTGTTTGGTGGTCAAGGTCGTCGGGCGCGCCATGGGGGTGTCGGCATAGACGCCACCGTACTCCTGGTCGATACCGTAAGTCACGCAGTGGTCGAAGAGCGGTTTGACGACCCCGGCGTAATCCTGGCGGGGAATGCCCAGGACGTCGAGAGCGTGCAGCAGCAGCCAGGCCAGTTCGACGTTATGGCCCGGTGAGGTCTGGTCGAGAGGAGCGGCTTTGCCCTCGGGTGGATGGGCGTCCCGCCCCCATTCGGTGGCGAAGATGATCCGCCCCAGGGGCTGAAAATCATAGGTAAAGTGGATGTAACCCAGGCCGTTCTCCGGGTGCAGCATGCGGGTAAGGATCAGGTCGATTATCTCTAACAGGCGGCGGCGGTGTGTAGGAAGCCCGGTCATGGCATATAACGAGGTCAGAGCCTCCATCATGTGCATGTGCACATCCAGCGATTTCCGGTCACCACCGTAAGCCCCACCCGGATGGGGCTGCCAATCCCGGGTCAGCAGCTCGAGGTATCCACCGTAACGGGTGTCCGCCATGTGGCGGCAGACTGCATCGTAGGAACGCAGGGCCTGCTCTTTCCCGAGGGGATCGCCGGTCGCCAGAAAATATTCACTGAAAGCGTAAATCGCAAAGCATTGGCCGTAACCGATCTTATCCAGTACGGTCGGGCTGCCTGAGCTGTCGGCAATCCAGAACCAGCCATCATGCTGTGCATCCCAATAATGGTCGACGATAAAACCCGCTCCCATTTGAGCCAGCTCGGCGCAGCGACCGCCGCCATAGCCATAGCGATGGGCGCTGGCCATGGTGTAAAGCATGCGGATTTGCATGAGGAAGGTTTTGGTCGTCTCGCCGGTTGGCCGGCCGTTGCGATCGAAATAGGACAGGAACCCACCGAAGTTGGGGTCAGGCGAATTCTCGATCCAGAAACGGAGCAAGGTGTGTTCGAGGTAAGCTTGGGTGCGGTCGAGGATTTGGGTAACTTCAGCACGAGAAGGCATACGATTCCCTCAATGATCGAGATTGGAGTGTCAAAAATCGAGGATATTATAAAAGCATAATGGCTGGCTCACTTCTCTCAATTCCCTCTTCTCGAATTCTGTTACTTTTCCGTAATCGTCACACTCTGTATGGCATCACCCTGGTAGGTTGGGTTATCGTCCGGGTTGCGCAGGCGCAGGCCGTTGACCACGTCCATGCCGCTGGTTACCTGGCCAAAGATGGTGTACCCCCCATTCAAACTGGGTTGGGCGCTAAAAGTGATGAAGAATTGGCTGCCATTCGAGTCCGGCTGGCCGGTATTGGCCATAGCAACCACCCCGGCCTTGTCGAAGGTCAGGTTGTTGGTCTCATTGCCAAAGTTGTAGCCAGGCCCGCCGTAGCCGGTGCCAGTCGGGTCGCCGCCCTGGGCCATGAAACCGGACAGCACCCGGTGAAAAGTAATCCCGTCGAAGTAGCCCTGGCGCGCCAGGAAGACAAAGCTGTTAACCGCAACAGGCGCTTTATCCGGAAACAGTTGGATGACGAACTCGCCGCCCTTGGCCATCTTGACCGTGGCGAAATATTGCTTAGACGGATCGATCAACATGGGCGGGGCGGATGAATACTGCTTCGTACCCACCAGGTGAGGGGTCGGCTGGCCTGCAGCCAGTGTAGGTTGGGTAGATGCAGTGGGCTTGTTTGCGAAAAAAGCCAGGTAAACGACGACTGCCAGGACAACGACAATGATACCAACGCCGGCGATGACAATATATTTATTGCGGTCACCCTTTGGCGCGTTCCAGGCAGACGGTTTAATTTTTTGGACCGGTTTATTTTTGCTATCCAGCCTTTTTTTATCTAACGCTGGGGTCCTGGTTTCCGGTCTGTTCTTGTTCACCGGCTTATCTTTGATTGCCGTGGTACTTCTATTCTCAGGGCGTTTCGCCTTATTCGGATGCTTTTTCTTGGGCATAGCCTCTTCCTGGAATTGAGATTGGCCTGAATTGTAACATCATTCACTGACCCCAATTTCCCATCACCTCATTATTCAGTCCCTGCACCTCACAATGCCTTTAATATCTCTTCCCGCTTTTTCTCATATTCATCGTGAGAGATCAGGCCTTTATCGCGCATCCTTTCCAGCTCTTCCAAACGCGCAGTCGCGCTATTTCCTTCCGGTCGAGTTGTCTCGATCGAGATTACCTGCACGCGTTTCAAATTCTTGGGGTCGTAACGGATCTGCGCCACAACACCCGGTTGGACCAGGGCGGCATTGAGACGCGAGACGATCTTTTTAGTTTCAATCCGCAGCTGGCGGCCCTCGGGGGAGTCAACTTCCAACAGCAGACCTACCTGGGGGTTATCGTTGATCGACATCCCGGTATCCCAAACCTTGAGCACAGTGGCAGATGCGGTCACGCCATTCTTGATCTCGCCTGGGAACACGATCCGAAATACCGGGAGCATCATAAAAACAGTGACAATTAAAACGGCGATGGTGGCAATTACCCCCAACAACTCACCTCCCTGGATTAATTCGGTCAGGCTCTTCCCGCCGAATTCGATGTGGTCTGGGCCGAATAACATGAAATAACCGGCCAGGCCCACACCCACCATGGCAATCAAAACACTCGAGATGAGAATAATCCGGAGTGGCCGCATTTGCCCTCCTTGATAAAAATCAGAAAATATAAAAGTCCAGATTTGATGAATTCGGATTAAGTATATAACGATTCAATAAACAAATTCATCTAATTCGATCTTTATTCGTGGGCAAATCATTTTTTGCATGGTTAAGAGTTCAATTAGAAACCGGCCGAATTCTTGACGCATCACCCGCTTTCTTCTGCAATAAAATGGGCTAAATAAGATAGCTAGGGTAGAAATTAGCATATTCGAGGAGACCTTCGGATGCTTTGTAATAAGCTGGCAGTACCAGACGAATATTAGACGATAACTCGGATTCTCTGCGAGCCAGGTTCGCTGTCTTTCATTCAATCGGACCGGTAAGGGTCGTCGAAATTTCTATATAAATGGATTATGACTGATAAAACGATCAATCATTTCCTGTATCTTAAATTCAGCGATGATTTCTGGAAACTACCAGACGAAAAACGCTCGCAGTTTTTTATCCAGTTAGCTGAAGACCTTCAAAAAGATCTTTCAGCCGTATCTCATGACAAAGGCCTGAACTGCGCCAATTTTTACCAGGTCTCACCCATGAAGGTCGATGCAGATTTCCTGATATGGAACGCCGCTTCGCTGGAAAACAACCAGGATGAACAGCGCTTCTTCGATCGGGTCGGCCGCATTCTGATGGCTCGCCGTCAGTTGCTACAGCCTGCGGCTGCCCTTTGGGGATATACCCACCCATCCGTATATGCCCGTGGGTCTAACCCCCAAGAGGTCGACCCCTTTGCCACCACCCGCCAGACCTACCTGGTGCTTTACCCCTTTGTAAAAACGATCCAATGGTACCTGCTGGGAAAGGATACTCGCCAGGGGATGATGAATGAGCACATCCGGATTGGCCGCCAATACCCGGAGATCAAGCAGCTCCTGCTCTATTCCTTTGGAGTGCAAGACCAGGAATTTATTGTGGTCTATGAAACTGAAGACCTCTATCGATTTTCCGAGCTGGTCAACGAGCTGCGCAGCAGCGATGTGCACGAATATACCGAACGTGATACCCCGGTATATTCCGCAATCTGGCGCTCACCTGAGACTTTAGCTGCTATTTTTGGGTCGAAGGGCGCAATCGAATGAAGCAAGCAATCCTCCTCCTGGCCTACGGCCACGCTGACATGCTTCTGGTCAAGGCCGGCTCGGGCGTGGCGACCCTTGGCCTGCCAGATTCCCCAGGAGTGCCATCTGGCAGCACTGCCGATGCTCTGGTAGCTCCATTAACGATTTAGCTGCCTGCCGCCGGCTCTTCGAACGCTTCCCCGACCAGATCGCGGCCGTGATTGTCGAGCCCGTGGCCGGGAATATGGGCGTGGTCCCGCCCGAGCCTGGCTTCTTGGAGGGTTTGCGAGCCCTCACCGGTGATAATAGCATTTTGTTGATATTCGATGAAGTGATGACCGGCTTCCGGGTCCATCCTTCGGGTGCCCAGGGGCTGTACGGAATCCATCCCGATTTGACCACCCTGGGCAAGGTCATCGGCGGTGGGCTGCCGGTTGGAGCTTATGGTGGCAGGGCGGAAATCATGCAATGGGTGGCGCCAGCCGGACCGATGTGTCAGGCCGGCACGCTCTCCGGGAATCCTCTGACCATGGCAGCCGGGATAGCCACGTTAGGCGAACTGCGAATGCCAGGCGTCTGGACTGGAATGGACCGTAAGGCTGGCGCTTTGGCGGCTGGAATCAGCGCAGCCGCTGAAGACGCCGGAATACCCTTGAAATTCCAGCGGGTTGGAACCATGTTCACTGCGTTTTTTAGCGACCGGCCGGTCAAAAACTGGGGGGATGCCAAACTGGCCAATACAGTCCGATATGCTGAATACTTCAGGGGAATGCTGGAGGAAGGCATTTACACGGCGCCTTCGCAATTCGAGGCGGGTTTTCTGTCAACCGCACACGAAGACGAGCAAATCGACATGACAGTTGCATCAGCCCGGCGTGTCTTGCATGAATTATCAGGCGCGCATTGATTGTCTCGATTTGATCTGTTTTCTGGTCGTATTTCCTGAAATTCATTGCAATAAACAAGTTGGCGCAGTTCTTGCACCCAATGCCTGAAATCCTCTGCCATTCAGAGCCGGTGTTTTTGAAAATCCTCTCCCTGCTGGAGACCCGCCCTGCCAACCAAGGATGATCGGGCGCAGGAAGGAGCAGTGGGGTAGATTGAGGGAAGAAGAGGAATAACTGTGTTCGATTTCCAACAGGAGGGAGCGCTATGAACAATTATGGGATTATCCACCAGGGAGAGCTTCAGGATAAGGAATCCCGGCAAGAGCTGATCTTCGATGTAATCCGATTCACGCTCAACCACCTCCTCAACTTGATCGGAGTGGCGGTCTTCTGGATCTACATGATCGCCCTGCTCCTCTCACCGGTCTGGGTGCCGTGGCTGGTGAACCGACTCCTCCCCCACTAATTCTTGGTGTAACCGTCCATCCTGTCCAAACAATCATTCAACTGGCGAGCGAGCTCGCTGGCTGATGGTTTCTTGATCAGATTGGTATGTTCTCTCCGCATCGCTCGAATTTCCAATTCGCTGCTGATCAAATCCTTCTATCCAGCCTTTACGAATTTAATAAGTCTGAACTACATCAGAAGTACGGACGACAATGAACTCATCCAGGTACTTATGCCGTGGATTATGGTCGTCTTCCAACCAATCCAGTATCTCTTTTCTCTTGAGGCGTGGATCTGTAACCACCCGGTCAAAATTCTCGCAGATGTCATCTTTCGTGACGAACGGTAAATCGCCAATCGTGACGCCCACAAGATCATTCTCCCGAATGCCATGGCGGAAATACAGGTCTCGATAGAATGGCGATTTTTTCCAGACGAATTTTAATAATCTGTGCAATCCATCGCTGTGATTGGTTGAATCTGACATGAAGGTCCTGATTTGAGCCATTTTAAATAAGTTTAACCAGCCAATCGCCTCTTATTCAAGTGGAAATAAGGAGTTGGATGTAGAGTTGCCTGATCAATGACAGGAACAATTCATTGGTCAAAAACCCATTTGCATATGAGGGATCAATGGCGATGCAAGAGTTCTTTTTCCGTCTGATCGATTTCATCAAACAACCGGGCAACCTCCTCCTTCAATTCGGGGGTGGCGCCAGGCCGATAAGGGATGAACTTGATAAAATCACGGGCTTTTTGTAACAAGTCTTTGACGTTCGCTACGTAGGATAAATCCAGAAAGGTAGCATCGGCTGGCTTGGGGAAGTCGCGTGCTTCTGTTACCAAAATACGCGCTTTGGAAACGCGCTCAGATGCTGGAATGAACCGGGCCATATTGATACTCCTGAATTCTTGCCTGCACGCAGGCGACGATGTGTCCAACGGCGTTATCTAATCCGATCCGCGAGGTATTGACACACAGATCATACAAACGTGCATCGAATAGTTCTTCTTTGGCGAAATTTCGGATGTAAGCCCTCCGTTCACGGTCGTTGGTCTTAATCAACTTTTTAGCTGCCTCGGGTTTGAGATGGTATATGCTGCAGAGTCGTTCGATCCGGTTGGGCATATCGGCATAGACGAGGATGCCAATGTGGTTAAGATGGTTTCGTAGGATATAGCGGCCGCACCGCCCGATGAAGATGGCCGAATTCTTTTCAGCGATCCGTCCGATGGTCTGGGACTCAAGTGCAAAGAGCTCCTGGTCGGTCGGCACGTAACTGGAGAGAGACAGGCTCCTGACCGGGTCCACCATCGTTACCATGTGAGTGAACGATTCCCAAAATGAGCGCAACCGCTCCTCCCGCGACGCCAGGTCGTTTTCGGCCAGGTTGAGCTGCTGAGAAATCTCTTTGAGGATTTGACGGTCAACGAAAGGTATCCCCAGGCGCTCCGATAACTGCTCTCCCAGGTAAGCCCCGCCGCTCCCCAACTGGTGGCTGATGGTAATTGCATACTGCTGATGCGTCCTGTTCTCTGCGCTCATGGTTTATCTCCCTCCCAGATTAATTCTTATATTCATTTTAGCAGATTTTAAAAAACCTGGCCCTTCTTTCCTCGACGAGAGGTGGAAACGGCCAGGTTTCTTAGAAAGCATGAGTTCAGGTAAATGTTTGGTTAACTCGCTATGGCATACTCGAATTGACTGTTGTAAAGATCGGCATAGAAGCCGCCTTTTGCCAGTAGTTCTTCATGCTTGCCTTGCTCGACGATATCGCCTTCATTCATGACCAGGATCAGGTCAGCGTCCCGGATGGTCGACAGGCGGTGGGCGATGATGAAGCTGGTCCGTTGTTTGGCGTTCATCAGGTTGTCCATGGCATTTTGGATCAACACCTCGGTCCGGGTATCGACCGAACTGGTGGCTTCGTCGAGGATGAGAATTTTGGGATCAGCCAGGATCGCCCGGGCAATAGTTAAAAGCTGCATCTGGCCTTGCGAAACGTTCGACGCTTCTTCGTTTAGCACCAGGTTATAGCCATCTGGCAAGGTTCGTACGAAATGATCGACGTAGGCAGCTTTGGCTGCTGCGATGACCTCGTCATCCGTAGCCTCCGAACGCCCATAACGGATATTTTCCATAATCGTGTCGTTGTACAGCCAGGTTTCCTGCAATACCATGGCAAATATCCGGCGCAGGTCATGGCGGCTGAACTCACGAATGTCATGCCCATCTACCAGGATCGACCCGCTGTTGACATCGTAAAAGCGCATCAGCAGCTTGACCATGGTAGTCTTCCCGGCCCCGGTAGGGCCGACGATGGCGATCTTCTGGCCTGGTGCAACCGATGCCGAAAAGTCTTTGATGATGACTTTCTCCGGGTCATATCCAAACTTCACATTGCGGAATTCAACTTTTCCTGCCACAGAAGTAAGCTGGATCGGGTCGCCCACTTCAGCAATTTCTTCGGGCTCCTCCAAAAACTGGAAAACCCGTTCTGCCGCTGCCGCTGTCTGTTGGAGCACGTTGGATACATTGGCAATCTGGGCAATCGGTTGGGTAAACGATCGAACGTATTGGATGAACGCCTGGATATCGCCGACAGTGATGGCTTTCTGGATGGCCAGCCACCCGCCCAGAATGCTGACCGCCACGTATCCTAAATTACCCACGAAGTTCATGATCGGCATCATCATTCCCGAGAGGAACTGCGACTTCCAGGCCGAATCAAACAGGGTATCGTTGTAAACGGTGAATTGTTTAATGCTTTTTTCCTCACCGTTGAAAGCTTTCATAACGACATGGCCGCCGTACATTTCCTCGATGTGCCCATTGACATGGCCCAGGTAATCTTGCTGCTGCTTGAAGTATTTCTGGGACTGCTTGATGACCAGGCTGATAATCAACACGGATATTGGAACGACGATGACGGCAGCAACGGTCATCATTAAGTTGATCGAAAGCATCATGGCCAGTACGCCAATCAACGTTATGATGGACGTAATAATCTGGGTCAGACTCTGGCTGAGGGTCTGGTTGATAGCGTCGACGTCATTTGTTATCCGGGAGAGGACCTCGCCGCGATCGGTACTGTCAAAGTATTTGAGTGGTAGCCGGTTGATTTTAGTGGATATGTTCTGCCGCAAGCGGTAAGTGATATCCATCGATACCCCGGTCATGACCCATCCCTGGATAAAACTAAACAGAGAAGAAAGTAGGTAAAGACCGACCATAAGCAGGATAATATTGCCGATGTAACCGAAATCGATCGAGCCGGTTCCGGCTATTTGGGCGATAACGCCTTCAAACAGCTTGGTGGTGGCATTGCCTAAAATCTTGGGGCCAATGATGGAAAAGACCGTGGAGGCAATTGCAAAAACAAAAACGACTACCAAGGCTACCTTGTACTGGCCCAGGTAACGGATGAGTTTGACCATGGTACCTTTAAAATCACGCGCCTTTTCGCCGCCCATCATGCCCATTGGCCCCCCATGGCCGCCGCCCATAAAACCGCCTCTGCGCATTGAGCCGCCTCGCGGCCGCACAGCGCTACTGCCGGCATTAGAATTTTTTGGTGTTTGTGTGCTGCTGCTATGTCCGTTCATAACAGCTCCTCCTTGCTGAGCTGCGATAATGCAATCTCACGATACGTCGAGCAATCTTTCATTAGCTCGTTATGGGTTCCTTTGCCAACGACCTTACCATCTTCGAGAACGATGATCTGTTCGGCGTTTTTGATGGTTGAGACACGCTGGGTCACGATGAACAGCGTGCTCGAACTTGTCTTATCTTTGAGCGCTCTGCGCAAAGCAGAATCGGTTTTGAAATCCAGGGCTGAAAAGCTGTCGTCGAAAATGAAGATCGGCGGTTTCTTAACCAGGGCTCGTGCAATCGATAGGCGCTGTCTCTGCCCGCCGGAAACATTCGACCCACCTTGAGAAATCTCCGCTTCAATACCTTCAGGCGTACCGTACACAAACTCATTCGCCTGGGCAATCTCGACCGATTCTTTCAAGGTTTCGTTGCTCGCATTTTCGTCGGCATAGAGCAGGTTGCCCTCGATTGTCCCGGAGAACAATGTACTTTTTTGAGGGACAAGGCCGATCTTATCACGCAGTTCGTGCTGGCCAACCTGGCGAATATCGGTGCCGTCCACATAGATGGCGCCATCTGTCACCTCGTAGAAACGGGGGATCAAGTTGATAATGGTCGTTTTCCCCGAGCCGGTTGGTCCGATAAAAGCAGTGGTCTGACCCGGTTTGGCGGTGAAGGTAATATCGTGAAGCACGTCTTCGAGCGCACCAGGATAGCGGAAAGATACGTTGCGGAATTCAACCGAGCCGTTGAATGGTTTGTTGAATAGCTTGGGATTCTTCGGATCGACGATGAGTGGTTTGGTGTCCAACACGTCGGCAATCCGACCACCAGATACTGAAGCTCGAGGCAGCATGATGAACATGATCGACAGCATCAGGAAGGAAAACACAATCATAATGGCATACTGCATAAACGCCATCATGTCGCCAACCTGCATCGCCGATTCAGCCACCTGGTGGGCGCCTACCCAGATGATTGCCAACGTCAAACCGTTCATGATCAGCATCATCATCGGGAACATGACCACCATCACCCGGTTGACGAACAGGCTGGTCTTGGTCAGGTCGACATTGGCTTTGTCAAAACGGTCTTCTTCAAACGCCTGTTTATTGAAAGAGCGGATGACCATCATACCCGACAGGTTTTCGCGCATCACCAGGTTGAGCCGGTCGATCAAGCTTTGCATGATCCGGAATTTTGGCAGTGCAATTGAGAATACAAGCAAGATTAGGCCCAGCAGCACAATGACTGCCAGGGCGATGATCCACCACATCGAGGTGCTCTTGCCCAAGGCCCGGATAACCCCACCAACGCCCATGATTGGCGCAAACAGCACCATGCGCATGAACATGATGATGACCATCTGCACCTGAGTAATGTCGTTGGTCGAGCGGGTGATCAGAGAAGCGGTCGAGAACTTATCGAATTCGGTGTTAGAGAAATTTTCCACCCGGGTAAATAAGTCCTTGCGGATATCCCGGGCAGCTCCAGACCCCGTCCGGGCTGCCAGGAAACCGGCTCCGACCGTCGCCACCATTGAAATCAATGAAATCAACAGCATGATCAGGCCGGTATTCACCATGTAATCGGTCTGCATCTTACCCGTATCCATCCCCAGGGCAGTGTATTCAGTCTTGACCGCTCCAACCGCTGATTGGTTGATCAAGCTGTTATCCATCGCTGAGAACTTCTGGTTCATCGCTGTGGTGATCTGTGTCCGTTGGGAAGCCGGCAGTTGCCCCAACAGTGCGAACAGGTCGGTTCCGGCTGGCAGTTTTGAAAGATCAAATCCCAGGCTTTGACCCAATGCCGCCGCCTTTGATGGGTCAGCCATCAGCTGTTCGATTGTAGCCGTTGCCAGGAAGGCCTTCCCCATCACCGGGTTGATCTGGTCGATCTCGGTCTGGTCGATGGATTTCAGCACGTAGATAGGCCCGTTGGCCAGACCCGGGTACTTCTGCAGGTTAGAGCTGTAATCGGCCGAACTCTGGTCCACCAGGGTGTAATCGTTGAGGACCTGAGTTTTATCAGCGTCGCTCATGAACAAGGTCAGCCGGGTCATCTCGCTCTGGCGGATGGCCTGAGGGACTGCATTCTGGATCCCGCCTTGTTGGATACCGATGTTTACGATATTCGACATGTAATCGGGCAGAGCGAGACTGGTATCAGCTTGAACGTATAACAGGGCGATTGCAACCAGTATCAACAGCCAATAAGGTTTTAAGCATTTTAAGTAATCGCAGCATAACAACAAATGCTCCTCTAGCGTGAGATATTATCAGCCAATTAAGTCGAAGACGTTAATTCTCAATCTGGCTGGTTTTATCAATGAGAATATTAAAGGCGATCGATATTTGTTCTTTTTCGACAGGGGATAACTGCTGGGACAACACAACCAACCAATGCGTACGCGCCTGGATCGCATCATCGAGGATACAGCGTCCCTTTTCAGTTAAAACGATCTTCTTGACGCGGCGATCGTGCGGATCTTCAGTGCGGGTGATAAAATCCTGCTGAACCAGGCGCTCCAACATCTGGCTGGCAGCCGCCTTTGAAACCCCCAAATGATCGCCGATGCCAGACACATCGCTGCTGCCTCGGACCATGTGGAATAAGGCGCCAATTTGCGACATGGATAAATCATTATCCCTGGCATGGCGGATAAAGTCCTGCATTGTACGCCGCATGATGACCTCAAGTCCCTTTTGAAGCGTCGCAACGAACGGATCAACAGCTTGCATAGATTAACCTTTCTTAATATGTAAATTCGCTTAACTATATAGTTGTGTTTACTATTTGTCAAGGGTGAATTTCACATCTTTGCCTGAAGCCCAATGGTACCAGGCCTTCTCCTCACCCCATAATTTTGCTAAAACCACAGGAGGGCAGACCTTCTCCTCTCATATATGTAATAAATCAGGGATGTAAGGGAAGACAGTTTGCCATTTTTCCAGGAGTATAATAGGATAATTCCTAAGGGCGAATATTGCAAGTAATCACTCAGGGGTTTTTACGCCCAGGTCAGCTCAAACTACGCTGAAGTATCAGGTTACCAGTTACATATAGATTTCCACCTCAGAAATAACGCGATGCGTTCAACCCCACCCAAGACCCGACGCATTTCGAGGTTCTAAACTCTACTTTTTATTAAAATAGCCGCTCGCACCTGATAGTGGACCATGCAAAAGGTCGAAAAAGATGGTACGTTCAACTCCGAAAAGCATCGGAACAGGGCAATGCGCCCTACAAATCTCGAATAATTAAGGAAGGGCCTATGACCAGACATATTAGTATAGGTTTTCCCAGGATGAACAAAGAATCCAGCGAAAAGCGTGTATTCTTACCTGCGTTCATCCAATTCCTGACCCGCTACGCAGACATTTATCTCGAAGAAGGCTACGGCAGCCGCCTGGGGTTCACCTTTGACGATTTCCGCCAGGGAAACGCCAGGGTCTACGAGGCCGACCGCCAGGGCGCATTCGGCCAGGATTATGTCATCGTCTTACGCTCTCCCAACGAGGAAGAGTTCAAGTTATTCAAACCCGGCGCCTGCCTGGTATCCATGCTGCACTACCCGACTCGTCCTCACCGGGTCAAAATGCTGCACGCGCATAAAATAAAATCGATCTCGCTCGATTCGATTATGGACGACAACAACATTCGCCTGGTCGAAAACATGCGTTCTGTAGCCTGGAACGGGATCGAGGTCGCCTTCGATGTGCTTGAACATGATTGCCCTGGCCTGGTGCGGGCCGGCAAACCTTACCTGGTTCTCATCCTCGGCACCGGCATGGTGGGCAAGCATGCCATCGAAGCCGCCACCAAGCTCGGGAATATTGAGCGCAACAATTTTCACATTGGCCTCGGCGGCCCTGGTTCGATCGCCATCAGCATCGGCCGCAACCTGACCCAACAACTCGACCAGATGGAACCGCTCTTCCGCCGGGCAGATGTCCTGGTCGATGCCACCTACCGGCGCGATCCCAGTGCTCCGGTCGTTCCTAACGACTGGCTCGCCTGGCTGCCGCCTCACGCTGTCGTCGTCGACCTGGCGGTTGATCCCTACCTGTTGGACCACAATCCGCCCACCGTGCGCGGCATTGAGGGCATCCCCCATGGTAACCTCGACAAATATATCTTTCCTCCGGATGATCCCGAGTGGGACAAGACCGTCCCCGCTTCAGTTCCCTCATCCCACCGGCGGACAGTCGTTTCTTGCTATTCCTGGCCCGGGATTCACCCGACAGCCTGCATGGAGCATTACGGGCGCCAGTTGGAGCCGCTCCTGGAAGTGCTTCTCACCCGCTCCTACGCTTCGATCACGCTGGAAGGCAGCTACTTCGAACGCGCCCTCGCCCGGGCCAAGCTCCCTGACAAATAATGATGTTTTACCCTGTCCATCTCGACAACATCGCGCCTGATAATGCCCGTTGGAAGAAAGGCCCATCCGGGCGGATGTTGGAAACGCCGCCTGCTTCCAGGATCGCCTGGAATAATGGCTCGATCTGCTTCCCGTAGACCTGCATGCACTCTTTGGGATAAATTCCCGGCCACGAATAGCACGAGATAGACCACCGGCGGTTGCGTCGGTCGATGCAATCCGGAATGGCGTCGTAAGCCGGGTCGTCTGGCGAGAACACATACTGGTCCAGATTTCCCTGCGGCACGCCCTCGATGCCCTTGACGATGCGGGTGCCATCTTCGGCGCAGTCGTACGGGTCAACTGACAGATCGAGCAGGATGGCATATGGCCGCATCACTCCAATTAGTACATTAGGAATCACTGGCTTATCCGGATGGGGACGTTGGGTTGCATCAATGAGGATATCGGTATATTTCAGGATCTGGGTCATGATCGGTGGGTGGTTGGTCAGGTCGAACTCGACTGCCGTCACCTGCACCCCGGTTGTGCCGTTGGCTGCCATCCTGTGCCAGGTGGCCTCGTTGCCGTAGCGTACCGCCGCCTGGATGGCATACATCCCTACCGCACCGGCGCCCATCACCGTCACCTTGATCGGGTTGCGGGCAGGATCCTCGACCCCGGGCGGCGGGTAAATTTTCGCCAGTAAATTGAAGGCCGTTTCCACCCCGTTCCAACCGACCGAGCGCAGGTTCTCGACGATCCGCCGTCCCAGGTCATCTTTGATCGAATCCAGGGAAAAAGCTTCTATACCCCGACTACGGAGAAAATCGACCCGGTGCGGCCGGGTAGGGTAATGCAGCATCGACACCAGGCAGGCCCCGGCCTGCATCCAACGCACTTTGTCGTCGCCAGGATAGCGCAGCACCAGCACGATATCCTGCCGGTAAACCTCCTCCAGAGATGCAAACGACACATTTGCAGCAGCCTGCCGGTAATCCTCTTCTGTCAGGCCCATTCCCGACCCATAACCGTGCTCCAAAACCACCTTTGCCCCAAACCGGTCCAGGTCGCCTACGAAAGCCGGTAGGAAGTCCCGCCGCTCCTCTGCTTCTTGATGCATGCGCGCCAACCCAATGCTAATCGCCATACCACTCACCTCCCGATTGAATTCGACCTTCTTTATTTTATCGTAAGTTCGAGCTGAGTTTCCCCGATCGCCTTTTCCCTGACGATCAAATTCCTATCACCTGGCAGCCCTTGTACTCCTATCCGATCTTCTTCTGGTACACCCGGTAGCGCTTATACAATTGGGCATTGAATCGCCTGGCAAGAGCCGGCGTGCGCGGGTTATCTTCAGAGGTCAACGATGCATCGACCCAGCGATAGCCTTTTGCCCTGGCTCGCCCGACCATCTCGGCAAACATCAAAATCACCAAACCGCTGCCCCAATATTCCGGCGGCACCAATACGCTCTTGACCGTCAGGCAGGCCGGTTGGCGGCGCATATGCAGCAACAACCTGGGGTAATCCCATGGCCAACGCAGGCCGTTGGCGTGGATAAGCGCCTCATTCAAATTGGGCAGGCCGGGCAACCATCCGACCGTTTTGTCACCGTCCTGGGCAAAAAGGATCAACTCGGGGTCGGCAATTTCCTTGAACGGCGCCAGGCTGTTGAACACCACCTCGCGCGGCCACGAACGGTAGTCCGGCAAATGGGTTATGGCCGTGTTAAGCAGCACGTAGATGCGCTCCAGCTCATCCTCCCAGTGTGCCAGGTCTGCTGACCTGATAACAAAACTCTTCCGGGCCCTGACCCGCTCGGCCATACTTCCCAACTGTTGAATCTCCAACGATTCGCTTGTGATGTCGAAAGCATAGGCGATGTTATCTCCCCGCAGGGGCTCGAACCCATAGCGCTCGACAAAGCCCAGGTAATAAGCTGGCGTGTGCCCGCACATCAAGGTCGGCGGGCGGTCGCGCCCCTCCACCAGGATGCCGTAACCGTCTTCGTAATCCAGGTTGAACGGTCCGATCAGTGTATCCAACCCACGCTCACAGGCCCACTCGCTGGCGCGCCCCAGCAGTGCTTCCATCACCCTGTAATCGTTAAAGAAATTGAAAAAGCCAAACACGCATTCTTTCGAGCTGCGTTCGGCATTAGCCTGCCGGTCCAGAGCGGCCGAGATTGTGCCGACCGGTTTGCCATCCTGCCAGGCGATGAAGAACTCAGCCTCCCCCCGCTGGAAAAAGACACCCCGTCTGGGGTCGATCCGCTCTCTCAGGTCTGACAGCAGGGGCGGCACCCACAGCGGATCATGGCGGTAAATCTTCCAGGGAAAGGTCAGAAAGAGCTCACGCTCGTACCTTGTACGTACCGGCCGGATTTCAACCAGGCTCATGAACTGCCTCCAGCTTCTTGATCTTAAGCATCCTGAACGTCAATTCTAGCTCCAATGCATCCGGCCGGCGGCGGTCTTCACCGAGTCCCATATGAGCGCCACCGTATAAGTAGTAGCTATTTCTTTTTTCCCTGAGCAAATCCTGCGGAAAGCGGTACGTTCCCTGCGCTGTGCGAAAGCTCTCTAGTTGATCGAGACCCTGGCGGAACCAGGGTGAACTGCGGGCTGAAGCGAAACGAGCGCCTGGTTCAAAGAACAAGACCAGGCGAGAGGGTTCGGTACAGGCCAAAAAGACTCGCCCGGCTGCATAACAGCGCATTTTGGCATGGTTCCAACCGTAGCCGCCCGGCGTCGACTGGAAACGCGGGTCGCTCAAGAAAGCGACGATCGTTTCCAGCTTTTCGGTGACATCTTTTTTGCCGGATGGAGGCGTATGATACGCCAGCGAATAGAAATCGAAGCAGGTGGGCAAAGCGTAATCAGAGGCATCGCCATATTCATCTTTGTAGACCGGCTTACCACGCCAGGCCGTGGGCACCCTGGCTGTTTCTGATTCGTCCAGGTAAAAATCGAAACGACCTCTACGGGCTGTAGCAAAGAGTTTTTCCAGGCGGGCAGCAAACCAATCCGCTACCAGTGGCTCGGCGCTGTACCCGCCACGCAGCAAGAAAGGCGTCAGGACATGGGGATTGAATGCAAGCTGAAAATCCTTGAGAAGCAACCGGACGGCTTCATCGAGCTGCGGGACCCCGCGCCGTAAACCAAATTCGAGCAGCTTGCCCAGGGAATTCTCGGCGTCAGTATCCTGGCTGCCGTGGATATGGCGCGAGTTCGCCAGGTTTTGCAGCCAACCGCAGACCTCAGGCGTTTCCAGGACGTCTCGAAAAAGGCGGTCGCAGTCCAGGCCGGCCGGAGAATCCATCAGTTGAGTCGCGGTCCGGTAGCGGATGATTGGCCCGCCATTCTCGAAAAGCCAATCGACGAGCCGGTCATCCCGGGTATGCATGTATTCGCGTCCCATCCATTTCACGCTGAAATCTGATAAACTATATGGATCTCTGGATTTTATTGATTGACGATTGATTTTGTGCCGGGTGTCTGTCATCAACAGGCTCAAGCGCCTCTCGATCACAACGACTCATTATAGCATACCCCCTGATTTCCAAACCTGGCACGATTCCCGCAACCAGTATCTCAACTTATAATTATCCTGTCACAACATTCTGCACTCTACGACCAGACACTATGAGAAATCAACCCTCCAACTCCCGGCGCACCCCACCCAGAAATGGCTATACCATCACCCCCATGGCCCGGCCTGCATCCCGCACCTACGAAACGAACACCCACACCGCCCGCCCTGCGCCTACGGTCACCAATTACTCGCAGCGCCCCCGCCAACCCCGCAAATTTAACAAGACCTTCCTTCAGCTCGCAGCTGTCGCCTTCCTCATCGCCATCATCGCTCTGCTCTTTATCGTCAAGCCCCACTTCACCCTGTGGCAGAGCGGCTCCCCGGCCGGCGGTCAGGGGAACGCCTCCCTCGCAGCCCAGGCCAGCCAACCAACCGCACCCGCTGTGGCCATGCCGGCCGGCCAGACCAACATCCTGCTCCTCGGTTCGGACCAGCGCCCCGATGATCCCGGTTACCGCACCGATGTCATCATCCTTCTGACCATTGACACCGACCAAAAGACCGTCAGCGCGGTTTCCTTCCCCCGCGACCTGTGGGTTAATGTCCCCAGCATGTACGAAATGAAAATCAACCAGGTCTTTGAACTGGGCGGCTTCGATGCCATGGCCGAGATGTTCGCAGCCAACTTTGAGGTCAAACCCGATTATTACGTCCTTACCAATTTTGCCGGATTCACCCAGGTGATCGACAGCCAGGGCGGCGTCGACGTCGACGTGGCCCAGGAACTGACCGATGCCTGCGACCTGCCCCAGGCCGTCAACGGCAACTGCACGGTCACGCCGGGTGTCGTCCACATGGATGGCCCCACCGCCCTGTGGTATGTGCGCTCGCGTTATACCAGCAGTGATTTCGACCGCCTGCGCCGCGCCCAGGAAGTGGTCTACGCCCTCTTCAAAAAGATGCTCAACGTCGGCACCATTGCCAAAATACCCGAGCTAAAAGCTCAGTTCGACCAGAACGTTGAAACCAACATCAGCGTCGACCAGGCCCTCTCATTCCTGCCCCTCGCTACCAGCATCCTCACCTCCCCCGACCGCATCCACCGCTTCGCCATCAGCGAAGACCAGGCTTACCCCACCTGGTCGTGGAACGGCATGTGGATCCTGATGCCCGACCCCGACGCCATCCACCAATTACTGCTCGATGCCGGAATAAAAACGCAGAACTAAACCGGCCCCATGACTTAAGATCTTTACGCCTTAGGCCCGGTGTATACCACCTCGTACAGGACCCGGTCCGGTGACTCGAACATCACCTGGTAATACGTCTGGTCGGGGCTGGCGCAAAACTCAGGCCGGTGCCGGGGTGTTTCGAACAGCGCGGCCACGCCTTGCTCCTTCAGGTACGCCACCGTCTGGTCCACGTCAGCCTGGCTGGTCACGCTGATCCCGACGTGGTTCATCCCCTTCCCGTCGTAATCGTTATGAGCAGCCTCCTTCAACGGGCTGCAAAACCACAGGCTCGTATTGTGTTCGTCGCCCATGCCGATCATGGTTGGGTCTTCGTACAGCACCTTCCACCCCAAAAAACTCATCAGGTCCTTATAAAACCCCAAATTCTCGGGGTTAACGTTGATCTGGGCGTGCCCTAGATTTGATTTCATCACAACCTCCAATTGAAGTAAAAATGATAGCCGGGTATCGGATATCAGGTATCAGGTCTTGAAAAATGGAGAGCAGCGCGATCTTGTCACGCTTTCTCCCCAATCACCGGTTACCCTTCTCTTATAAAACATATGTTCTATTCTGTCAAGATCAAATCGGGGTAAATTCACAAGAGGTGAAAAACAGGGTTCAACTTATCACTTACCTCGGTTCCATCTGCTGCAGACTGGCCCTCAACTGCTCCTTTATAAGGACCTTCGGCAGTACCCACCTCCACAGCTTCGAGCCTTAATGAACCTAACCTCAAACCCCATTCCAGCAGCGGGAATGAGGTTTGGGGGCTTTCTAGTTCGACGCTCCATGTCGAAATACGTCCCGCCTTATTCCCACCCCCGCCCTCCTCTACCTCCGGAAACTAAAAAAAGCCATCCCGGGTTTCCATAGCCGTTGTGCTGCTGGATGAAATCATCCAGATCTACAGTGTTCATGATTTCACCAATTCATGGCGCTGGCCATCAGGGAAAAGGCTCATCCGGTCAGGCTACGATTCCCCTTCCGCTCCGCCATCCTGCGAGATTTTCGCCAGCCGTTCTAACAGCGTCCGGGCACGGGCCTCGGAGCGCAGCAGGGCGAACAGCATGATCAGCGCCAGCACCAGTACCAGCCAGATGGACGTCTGGTTGCCGATCTCGTTATAGGTAAAACTTTGCAGCTCGCTGGCATTTTGGAATGCATCTTGAAAGGCATTTTGTTTAGAGTTCATCCCGGTTTCTCCGCTGTTCCTTTATTTCTCTATTCATGGATAGAGTTATTATAGATGACTCCAGCCAAGGTGCATACACAATCATGCCAGCGGACCGCAGCCTGTTTTTTTATCTGGTTATTTCTGGATTCCTCTGGGGTTCAACGCCTCTGCTCTGTCCACGGATCAACCGGGTGAGCGTTTGCTTGTCGAGGAACGGCGCCAGTTCCACGATCCGGCTGGCGTTGATTGAGCCGCTTTCCACCATATCCACCAGGCGGCCGAGAGTCTCTTTGCTCAAGAAGGGGGCCAGCTTTTCCACCATCTCGAAGTCCACCGTGCCATCGCCGACCTGGAACACCAGCCTATCCAACGCCTCGCGGCTGAGGAACGGCGCCAGGTCTTCCAGTTGTGTCTTGGTCAGGGCGCCTTCCTTGATCAGGCCAATCAACCGGTCGAGCGTTTCCCGCGACAGAAACGGCGCTAATCCGGCGATAAAATCGCTCTCCACCGGCTCCTTCAGCGACCGCTCGACCAGCCGATCCAGCGTCTCCTGTTTCAAGAACGGCGCCAGACCCATGATTGTCTCGTGGCCCATCTCGGTTTCCAGTAAATCGACAACCAACCCATCCAGCACGTCTGCGCCGACGAAAGGCGCCAATGCCATGATCTGCTCGCTGTTAAACTCATAGCCCTTCATATTTTTAATCACGCTTTCCATCGTACTTGGTCGGGTCAGTGGCGCTGCCTCCAGCACCGGTTCCAAATCCGCCTCCTGATCCATTACCTTTTTAGCCACCTCCTCCGGTCGCCCGGCAGCCAGGTCGGCCAGCACTGTGCTGCGGCCGGTTTTTTGTGGGTCGCCGTGCAGCAGGCTGTCTACAGACACATGGAACAGGCGCCCGATCTCGACCAGCAGGATTAAATCAGGGAAGGAGTCGCCCGTCTCCCGACCGCGACACAGCCTGGGGCGTCACGTGGAGCTGTTCTGCCAGTTCCAATTGGGTCCAATCTTTCTCGCGCCTGAGTTTTGCGATCAGCGCGCCGGTTTTATGAGAATCAATCATGTTATGCCATCCTTTTGATCAAAAGTTGAGAATCGGCTATCGCCTTTCGCTATCTACATTTCACCTTCAGCCTACCCTTGCAGCCCGCCCAGGCGAGTAACCCGCCAGCCTGCGCGATCCTTAGCGTGGTCCGCAGCCCACTGGATGCACCTGCCTGTCTCGCCATACTGTAACACGCTGAAAAATGAAAAGCAAACAACTCCAGGTTGAATCGCCCAGGATTACGATCAAGCGCTGGTTGAGAGTCCGTAAAGACCTATTCCCACACCCCGGTTTATTGCCAGGCAGCTAATTTTCCCCCTTCCCGGACGCTTCGGCCGCCCATATGGGTGTTGCGGGAACGGGGCCGGGGGGTTAGGCTTTCCTACCCATTGGCCCGGGGTTCAATTCTCGTCCAGATGCAGCACCATCAACCAACCTCCACCCTGGGCAGTTGCGCCTTCTTCCAAGGGGAAGCTCGCATCGACGGAAGCCGAGCCATTCCAGGGATACGTCTGCGTGATCTGGTCATAAACGACGATGACGTTTTGGTCCCCGGATAATTCCACGCTCATGTTAAGCAGGTTGTCCGCGCATTTCCCCGTCAGGGAGGCATCCAGATCCAGGTTGACCGCATAGGAACCCCAATCGTAAGGAGTGGTGTTAGCATAAGCAAGGTGGGTATTGCCGTCGATGCTTTGGTCCTGCGCTGAAACTGCAAAGGGGATCTCGCCGACCGACATCGGTTCCATGCCCGTTGCTGCTGCTGGTCCCACCAGGATCTGAATTTCGACAGTCCCGCTTAATCCCTGGCAGTGGCCCTCAGGTGGGCTTGTTGCGGTGGAATCCAGGATGGTGACTGTCGGGGTGGAAGTTTTCGTCGCATCAACCGCTCTTACCAGGGTCGGCGTTGACGTTAGCGTCGCTGTTGGCGTGGCCGTGCCTGATGGGCTGGTCAAACTGCATGCAAGAACAAACAGTGCTAACCCGCACAGGAATACCAGGGTTGCCTGGCGATCTTTGTGTGTTTTCATTTCACCTCCTGCTTTTTATCTCGGTCGATTTACAGCTGTCCAGCAAATTGTGACCTCAAAAAGAGGCCGTCTTTTCCCCAATGGATATCAATTTGTTACAGAAAGCTGGCAATGATGCTGATTTTGGCGATTATCGTCCCAAATCAACAAGTTAAGTGGTTCTTTTTCCGGTTTTTTACCATTATATAGGATAGTTGTCTGAACATGCAAGGTTACCAAATTCACTGAACATCCACAAGGTCCGCATTTGACACTTGTCTTTTCTCTCCCTTTGGGTTAACCTTGATCCAGCACCTTACCATCAAAATACACTGGATATAACCGCGGATAAATAGGCTGACCGCAGAAAATTAAAAGAATGAAAAGTGCTTATCTGTATACACCTGTAGCTGATATCTTATTTTTTATCTGCTTTCATCCGGTTCGTGTGTGGCTGATTTTCTAAAATCGGAATTTTTTCGAAGCAATTCCTCACCTATTTCCTCAGGAGGCCATCATGGCTGTAAAAAAAGAATTTATGGGACGACTCTTCCCCACCGGCCTGCCCACTCGCCGCTGGCTCGACTTTGGCGCTCAGGGTTATGCTGCGACCGTCAGCGGTGCCATATTCACCGCTGACCAGCCCCCTTGCTGCGGTGTGCCCCTTGGCGGGGTCGGCACCGGCTGCCTCGACGTTGACCCCCGCGGCGTCTTTGGTTATAGTTCCATCTTCAACGCCGCCTCCAACCATGACGTTTGGAAGGAATGGCGCTACCCCCGCCGCTGGCCCGATCTGCAGCCCTTCCTCGGCCTGTCGGTTGGCGACCGCACCTGGCTGCTGGCTGACTCCAGCATGGCTTCCGGCCAATCACTCGAGTGGTGCACCGAGCCCCAGGTGCAGTACAAAGAAGACGGCATGCACTTTACCCCGCCCGCTCAGCTCCCGACCCTGCCGGTGGAGGGCGTCTTATTCGTCAGCCAGATTGAATATTGGGGCCACTACCCCTTGGCAGACCTGGCCTATACCAGCGATGCCCCAGTTTCGGTCGAGCTGCGCTGTTGGGCGCCATTTGTCCCCGGCGATGCCGCTGCCTCGAACGTCCCCGCCGCTGTCTTCGAAGTGCATTTAACCAATCCTGGACGCCAGCGCCAGGCCGGCACGCTGGCTTTCAACTTCCCCGGCCCGAATTTGCAAGAAGCCGGCAGCCCCGAGTTTACTCGCACCTTCGTCCAGGAAGACTTTTCTGGCATGTTGATCTCCTCCCGTGCCGGCGTCCAGTACCTGCTGGGCGTTCTTTTATCCTCTAACGGCGGCATGCCGGATGCAGGTCTGGCACGGGGGAGAGGGCAGGGTGAGGGCGTCCGCTTTGGCAGCGGCCTGGCCAAAGATCCCCAGTCCTGGGCGCGCATCGCTAAAGCACTTCCATTGCCAGCCTCCCGCCAGGAAGCTGGCCAATCCTTCTACCAGGACGGGAGCTGTTCGGCCGCCTGCGATTTTGACCTGGCCCCCGGCGGCTCTCGGGTCGTTCGCTTCGTCCTCGCCTGGTACGCCCCGGTGGTCAAAGGTGCCACGAAATTCTGGGAAGGGATCGAGACTGCCGGCGACGGCCACATGAAGACCCGCTGGATCGGTCCCGAGGCTGCCGGCCCCGTCCATTTCTACACCCACATGTACGCCACCCGCTTTGCCAGCGCCTTTGAGGTGGCCCGTTACATGGTCGCCAACCACTCCGAGCTGCTCGGGCGTATCCTCGCCTGGCAGGAGACCATCTATGCTGAAGACGCTCTCCCGGCCTGGCTGAAGGACTTGCTGATCAACAACCTCGCCCTGGTCACCGAAGACAGCTACTGGTTCCAACCCCGCGCTCCCCTCGGAGACTGGGCCTTCCCCATGGGTGGTTTCGGGCTCAACGAAAGCTCGCGCGGCTGCCCCCATATCTCTTGCATCCCGTGCGACTGGTACGGCAACCTGCCCTATGTCTACTTCTTCCCCGAGCTGGCCCAGATCTCGCTTGAGATGTTCAAGCAGTACCAGCTCGAAACCGGCGAGGTGCCCTTCGCAACCGGTAAAATCGCTGAGCTGCCCGACATGGCTACCCCCGAATATTACTGGCAGGTATCTCTCAACGGCATGTGCTACATCGATATGGTCGACCGTCTCTGGCAGCGCAGCAGTGACGATGCCATCCTGCGCCATTTCTACGATTCGGTCAAGCGCGCCAACACCTTCACTATGGACCTGCGCAAAGGTCCGGGTGGACCCATCAGCATGCCCGAGGTCGGTGGGATGGAGTGGTTTGAGTTCGGAGAATGGGCCGGCATGGCTGCTCACCTGGGCGGCCTGCGCCTGGCTGAGCTGCGCATGGTCGAACGCATGGCCGAGGCCATGGGCGACACAAATTACGCCAAGCAATGCCGAGCATGGTACGCCGATGGCTCGCGTGCCATGGAAGAAGAAATGTGGGCCGGCGAATACTACCTCAACTTCTACGAGAAGGAAACCGGCAAACGCTCCGACGACGTGATGGGTTACCAGCTCGACGGCGAATGGACCGCCCGCTACCACGACCTACCCGGGGTCTTCCGCTCTGACAGGGTGCACGCCACCCTTGAGACCATCCGCCGCTGCAATATTTCCCTGGCTCCCGAGGTTGGGGCGGTTAACTTTGCCCGGCCAGACGGCACCCCCTTGGCCACCGGCTCGAAGGTGGGCCATTACGGCCGCTTCACTATGTTCGTCCCTGAAATGGTGCTTCTATCCATGACCTACATCTACGCCGGCGAGCGCGATTTTGGCCTCGAGATCGCCCGCAAGCATTGGGAGAACGTCTGCCTCAAGCAGGGTCACGCCTGGGACCTGCCCAACATGGTGCGCGGCGACACTGGCGAACGCGTCTTTGGCACCGATTACTACCAAAACTCGATGCTCTGGGCTCTCCCTGCTGCCATCATGGGAGAAAACCTGAAATCCTCGAGCGCCCCCGGCAGCTTCATCGCCCGCATCATCGCCGCCGGAAAAGCGTCCTGACCCTCATCCTCATTCCCCCATTTGGTTTCTCGCTCCACAGGCCAAATGGGGAAAGGTCAAAACTCGTAGGGGTGGGTTTTTCCAGTTCAGTAATTCCTCGCATCAGCCATTCTACTCGTTTGGTGCCTTAACCATCCCATTCCAACAAACCACCCTTTCCTTCCCTCCCATTTTATGAATTGAACCTGCGTTCGATCCGTTGATCGGGGATGAGCCACATGATTGCCACCAGAACGTAAAACAGGCAGGCCGCCCAAGCCGCCAGGAAAGCCAGCGGAATCGCTGCCAGGTAAATCACCACCGAAATTTTCCCCTTGAAATCCCGGCCAACAGCCGTCGCCAGGGTAAATTCATCACCGTGTAGGGCAATTAACACCCGGGTTAAGATGTAATAAGCAATGGCAGCAAACAGCAGCAGCGTTCCGTAAAGTGCCACCGGCAACGAGCTGAAATGGTTCTCCCCCATCCAGGCAGCTCCGAAAGGGAAAAGCGTCAACCAGAACAGAAGGTGCATGTTGGCCCACAGCACCCGCCCATCGACGTATTCGATTGCCTGGAGCAGATGGTGGTGGTTGTTCCAATAGATCGCCAGGAAAACAAAGCTTAAAAGGTAACTCAAGAAGACCGGCAGGAGCGGCTGCAAGTCCGCCAGCCTGTCACCCGCCGGCGCCACCAATTCTAGAACCATAATGGTGATGATTATCGCCATCACCCCATCGCTGAACGCTTCCAGCCTGGTCTTATGCATTCACACCCCGCTTCGATCGGCAGGTATCCTCTGTTGGTTCGCCTGTCTGCCCGGACCCCAACAAACTACCTACGACCGGTTTGCATAGGGAGGCGAAAAAGAGAATCTCAAAAAACCCCATCCTGCAGAGCTAGTGGCGCGATATGAATGACGACTTTCTGGTTCTCGTCTCTCGTTCCTTACTTCAATACACCCTCTTCTACTTCACGGCTTCTGGCGTCCAGTTGCCGTATACATTGACGTCGACTCCCTCTATCTTGGGCCGCACGCCTTTCACGATCAACCCCGGGCGTCCGAAGGCCTGGCCGCCTTCCTGGAGGTTGCGTGGGTCGCGGAAACCGATCCGTACCAGGCGCCGCCAGCGCCCGCTCTGGTTCACAGCCGATCCGTGCACCGTATAGAGGTGGAAGACGACCACGTCACCGGCGTTGGCTGGAACGGAGACTGCATCTTCCAGGCGGTATTTGTCGGTAGGCAGGTAAGGTTCGGAATCCGGCACGATGATGTGCTCCAGCTTTCCCAGTTTATGGCTGCCTGCCAGAAACTTGATGTTGCCGCTCTGCTCGTCAGCGTTGTCGATGTGCACCAGGGCATCGATGTAGCGTCCATCGGCATGCGGGTAAAACGGCACGTCCTGGTGCATCGGGAAAGGCGCTCCTGATCCAGGCGCTTTGGCGTGCAGGGTGCTGTGATGGATCTCCACACACTCGCTGTCGAGCAGGTCGCCGATCGCGTCGGCCAAATTCGGCTTGGTCAAAGCATGCGTCCAGGCGGCCGAATAATGCTGGATCTCATGAATCGACACCAGCACCGACTTTTGCTCTTCTTTATCCTCAATGTAATCCTTGCGCCATGCTCCACGCCAACCCGCATCCCAGTTGGCAAAGGTTTGCATAACTTGATTCATCTCGTCACTCATTTGGCTGATCTCGGCAGGTGAGTAAACCTGTTCGAGCCGGAGGTAACCATTCTCGTTGAAAAAGTTGATCTGGGCCTGGGATAGCATTTTTTTACCTTTATTCTCTCCAAAAGACTAATAATCAGACTAAATTAGGTGTATTTATTATATAATTGTTTTGATCCGAGTCAAGTATGGCTGCACGACGTAAGCACGAATCAAGCCATCCATTTGAGGGCCACGCTCAGTAATCGACTGAATCTAGTCTTCCATTATGTGGTGACGTCCAGCTCACATCCCCCTGATCAATCCCCCCGGCTGGCATGTGCGGCAAAAATTGGTGATGCGCTGATTCGCGCCAACCATTGAAATGGGCGTGCCGCAGCGGGGGCAAGGCTGGCCGGTTTTCATGTGGACCGCCATGAAATTGCGCGGCTCACGCTCGATCTGCTCCCCCATCTCAGCCCGGACCTTTTCGATGGAAGCCAGCAAAGTGCCGCGCATAGCAGAGTACAGGCGCTCGATTTCATCGTTTTCAAGCTGGCTGGATTTTCGGTAGGGGTGCAGGCGCGCCTCCCACAGGATCTCGTCGGCATAAGCATTGCCAATCCCGGCCACAAACTCTCCCCGGGTCAGTACACCCTTGATCTCGCCGTGGTAGCGCCTCAGTCGTTTGTAAAAATCATCCAGCGCGATCACCAACGGCTCTGGCCCCATCCGCCCGTAATCAGGCACCTGGTCCAGGCTGCCCACCAGGTAAAGCTGCCCCATTTGCTTTGGATCGAGATAGCGCAGCTGGGATTCATCCCCGAGTGTGAAAACCACCCAGGTCTTCTTCACGTGTCTGTCTGTTGATCCGGCTAACTGCAGCCGTCCCGCCAGCTTGGGGTTGAGGACCAGGTAAACTGGCGCCATGAGTTGGTTTAGAACCGTGAATATCAGGAATTTTCCCCGACGAGCTACGCCCGTAATCGTGCGGTTGACCAAGACGGCAGTCAATCCCTGGCCTGTGAGGTCTCTAACGACCACCGGCGCGCCGGGTGGGATCACCTGGACGCCGGTAATCACCTGTCCCACAACCCGCCTTTGCAGAACCTCCGTTACCACCTCGAGTTCTGGCAGTTCAGGCATCTCAGCTCACACGCCGCGTTGTCTCAAATAAGGAAACCAGCTAAGGAAAATGCTCCCCATCATTTTTCCATTATAGCGTAAACAAGTAGCTTCTTCATACGATTGCTCCTATCGTAGCATTCACTGCCCAATCCTAACGATCAACATACCTGCACGTTTGACTTCTGACCTGTTTCCGCGTTTAATTTCAGCGCTTGTAAAGCTGGACTTCCGGATAATGGATGATAGCTCGCTCAACAAAGGAGACTAGCTGTGCTTCAGGTATTGGTTAAAGGAGGCGATCAGATCAAATTTCCGATCGATCGCTCAAGACGGCGGCCCCTGTTGGATCCGACCGCTGGCCTGCTCTTCGGTCTTATCCCACATGGCTTCGATCCACCAGGTAGCGCCGGCCTCAGTCCAATGAGAGACTTTCTCACGGGCCTCTCCCTCTTCCAGGCCAGCGGTCTGGCCTTCGACGACGATATCAAAAGGCGTCTCGAGGGTCCGGTTGGCGGCGACGTACGCTTTCATCTGGCGAATATCCTCCGGCTGGACATCAGCAAACTTGCCGTCAGCTTCCATCTTCAAACACAACAGACCATCACATTTCAAAACGCGCTTCATCGACTTCAAGCGCGGCCAGGCTCCAACACACCACAAGGGGATGCGCGGCTGTTGGACCAGCCTGGGCGGGTAATGACGCACATCAGGTATCTTAACATGGAAATGCTTACCTTCGAATTCAAACGGCTCGCGCAGGAATAATTTCGTCAAGAGGTCGATGCTTTCGTCTAGCATCTCTGCCCGCTGGCGAATATCCGTTACCGCGTCGGGGAAATCTTGCCAGCCCATCCAGACCGCACCTGTTCCAAGGCCCAGGATTGCCCGTCCTTCTGAGAGGTGGTCCAGGTTAACTGCTTCGCTGGCGATTTTCCACGGGCGGCGCAGCGGTACAGGAATAACCATCGTGCCCAGGCGAATGCGCCGGGTAACCATCGCGGCTGCCGCCAGGGATATCATCGGGTCGTAGCAGTAAATCGCATCGCCCAGGAAAATCCCGTCCCAGCCGGCCTCCTCCGCCTGGTGGGCTAAGCTGACGACCACCGGGGCAGAGACGTAGGGCAAAGCAATGCCGTAATTCGCCATATAAGAAACCCTCCTGAATGAAATTATATAGGCGTGGATCTGATGGTATTGAATTATACCTGCTAAGATTCTGGATCGAGGTAAAAAGGTCATTCAATTCGCTATCATCTCGATCAAAAACGAAGATAATAGTATTATTAAGAAATCCCAGTTCTTTTTTCGAAGAACCCGAATCAGATTATCTAGCTATCGAAGGAGGTTACGCTTCCATGTCCGAGTCCAAACTCAAATCCTTTAATTACGCCGTTGGGATGTTTGGCACGTCGATCCCGATCAATATGTTAAAGACCTACGCAGCCATTTTCTACGTAGACTCTCTGGGACTGACAACGGTGCAATTGTCATTGATGCTCTTCATCTACGCCTTCATCGATGCCCTCGACAATCCGATTTACGGCTTCTTGTCAGACCGTACCCGCACGCGCTGGGGCCGCCGGCGTCCCTGGCTGGTCATCGGCACGCCGCTCTTGATCCTGGGTTTCATCGCGTTTTACAGCCCTCCGGCGTTTACCAGCAATAGTTCTGTCTTTGTCTACTGCGCTTTATTCTATATCCTTACCGGAACCCTGGATTCGGTCATCAACGCCAACTATGGAGCCCTATTCCCCGAGTTGTTCCGCGACGACACCAAACGGGCAACCACCAATGCCTTACGCCAGGCTTTCCAGCTGGTAGCCATGATCATCAGTATCGCCCTGACGCCAGTCGTGACCCATGCAATCGGCTACAGCCTGACGTCCATCGTTTATGGCGTTCTGGGCGGATCGGTGATTTTGTACATGGCCTTTACCAGCAAGGAGACCAAGGTAGAGGAACACGAGAAGAAACCTGAGCTTTGGAACAGTATCAAATTTCTGGTCACCAACCGCAAATTCTGGGTGGCGGGTTTCGCCAATGCTTTCTACAGCGCTGCCATGTCGTTGGTTCTGGCGACCATGACCTTCTACGTCAAATACACCCTCAAGCTTTCTGAGAGCCAATCGACCTACCTGTTTGCGGCCGTCTTATTGATCGCTATCGGCTGCGTTACGATCTGGGCCAGGCTGGTCCGCAGGTATTCGCTGATGCCCGTCTGGCGAGGAGCACTGGCGATCCTGGCCATCGCGTTTATTCCGCTTTACTTTGCCAATTCATTGTCAACTGCCCTGGCAAGCAGCGCTTTGGTTGGGTTTGGTTTTGCCGGCGTGATCACCACCATGGATTTAATCGGCGCCAAGATCATGGACGAGGACACTCGCAAGAACAACTTACGGCGAGAAGGCATTATCTCGAATGCCATGGGATTTATGAACCGGCTCAATGGCCTGTTTACCAGCGCAGCATTTTACCTGGTTTTCGTTATCTTTGGCTTCGAGAGCGGCTTGAACCCCGGACCTGAGCCCCAAAATGCAGCCCGTTTCTTGCTGGCGCTCTTCCCAATGATCCTGATGGTCATCAGCTTCGGCTTCTCGTTCTTCATCGATTTTGCCCCTGCCCCCAAGGCAGCAGTCCCCTACAAAGCACCTTAGAAAAAAGATATGACCATGCCTGAGACGACAACCATAAATTTCCTTATCGACCCTTCCCGACAGGGCAGCTATTTTACAATTCCGTTCAACATGCCACCCGATACGTCCGCATTCAGCCTGGCCTATCGCTACGAGCGCTATCAGGAAAACAAAACCCAATCACCTGGAGGTGCTTTCACCGCCAGGCAGGAGATCAATATCGTCGACCTGGGTTTGATCGCCCCAGGTGAGGTTGAAATTGGCGCTTCCGGTTCCGACAAAAACGAAATCTATATCGATGAAACCCGGGCCACCCCTGGTTATCGTCCTTGCCAATTGATCCCGGGGGAATGGCGAATCCTGGTGGGAGCTTATAAGATAGCGCCAGAAGGCGTAATGGTTACCTATGAGCTTACATTTACCGGCAAGCACCTGCGCCTGCTCAAAGGCGACCTGCATACCCACACGGTAGCCTCAGATGGCGTTCTCACAGCCACAGAGCTTGGCTGGCGAGCCAGGCGCCATGGCCTTGATTTCCTGGCCATTACCGATCACAATCAGATGGTTTCCCGAGATGCACTGCCGCAAATAGATGGCGTAACCCTGATTCCGGGCGTTGAATGGACCCATTACCAGGGACACGCCAGCTTCCTGGGGGTCGAACGACCTTACGACCTTCCTTTCGCAAGCAACACCCCGGCTGAAGCCCAATTACGCTTTCAATCCGCACGCAATCGTGGAGCGCTCATCTCTGTCGACCACCCTTTCGAGGAGGGCTGCGAGTTCAAATTTGACCTGACCAGCCTGCCCTTCGACTGCCTGGAAATTTGGAACGGGCCAATGCGCGAATCAAATCTAAAAGCAGTCGGGTTGTGGCACAGCCTGCTGGCTTCCGGTAAAAAGGTACCTGCCTGCGGGGGCAGCGATTACCACCGGGATACACCTTTCATCTTTTTGGGAGGGCCGACTACGTGTGTATACGCCTTATCCAATAACCCCAGCGACATCCTGGCGGCGCTCAAACAGGGACACTCCTTTATCTCTTTTGCCCCTAACGGCCCTACTCTGGAGCTGACCGCCGCCAAGTCGATACTCGGGGACAGCGTTCCCTGGTCGCTGGTCAAAGAGCTTCACTTCAAAGTCGAAGGTCTGCTGCCCGGAGACGTTGTCAGGGTGGTGACCGGGCAAGGAGCCGCGCCGGTCTTGCAAGCGCCGTCTGCCGGCAATTTCGCCGGGACATTTGTAATGGAAGCTCCCGGATTCGCACGGGTTGAGGTCTTGAGAGGATTTTTACCCGGTTTACCGCTGCTGCCAGCCTTAATTTCGAACCCCATTTACTTTGATAATGAATGATCCCAGGTCACCCACAAATTCTAAAGAAGATTTTCCTTCCGAATCTGGAAGTGCGGAGCAGGCACGAAGCCAACCGGAAAGCCTGGAATGAAGGAGCCGTCCATTACACGGCAGAAATCGCCGGTACGATGGCCTTTATTGCCGCAGGGAAATCGAACCTGCACCCGGTCGAACGACGCAACCTGGGCGACCTGAGATCCTGGTGCAAGACGGCCATCCACCTGCAGTGCGCCTCGGGGAGAGACACCCTCTCGCTGCTAAACGAAGGGGTGGAGCAGGTCGTTGGAATAGACATTTCTGACGTGCACATCGACAATGCGCGGAAGACTACCGCCGCATTGGAAGAATCAGGCATTCCAGCCAGGGCCAGGTGGATTCGCAGTGACGTGCTCGCCGCCCCTCACGAGTTGGATGGATGGGCCGACCTGGTCTATACCGGGCGCGGCGCTTTGTGCTGGCTGCACAACATTGAGGCTTACGCCCGGGTTGTGGCTCGACTGCTCAAACCGGGAGGGGTCTATCACGTGCTGGACGATCACCCGATCATGAGCCTTTTGGAATTTGATACTGATACTTATATGTTTCGAGGAGTCAGTTATTTTGGAGATATTGAAGAATCAGTTGGCTGGCCCAGCACCTACATCGGCGATTCCTTGGGCATCCCCCTTGAAAAACAGGCAGTCAAGTATGAGAAAAGCTGGACATTGATGGACATCACCAACGCACTCATCCATAATGGATTGACCATCGAATACCTGGGAGAACACCCGGAGCCATACTGGAATAACTTACCAAACCTCAGGGATGACCTGAGGGGCAAAATTCCCCTGACCTTTTCAATACTGGCGCGTAAAAAATGATATTTGGGTGCTTCGGACACAATTGAGTTCGACGTCCCCAACCAAATTCCGTTCAGGTATTCTAAATTAAAAGATGCGATGGGTCGGTTTTGGCTGGCGAGGATGAAAGGCATCGCTAACCCCCGGCTGCAGCTGCCAGCCAGTTGAACCGATGGCTTCTTCAAGCAAATTTCGCAGATTTTCGGCCTTCATCTCCGCCCGGGCATTGACCAGTAAGCGGATTTTTGTTCCTTCTAATGCTGTAATTGCATCTTGCCAGTTTACCTGCTGCAGGGATGTTAGACTGATTTTACATGGGGTTAAGCCATCATCGAAGTAGAATTTGACGTGGCCGACCGGGACTCTTGCCGCATCGAGGCGGGAAAAAACCGACTCGACGATATCCTGAGCGGCCTGACGACCAGCGCCGCCAGGGATGGTCATAAAATACTCCACGTCCACCCAGGCAAGCCTGGCTTCACCGGCGCCGTAACGTTGGTAATCAATATCGAGCGATGCCTCGGGTAAGCGGGCATTTCCTGAGCTGATATGTTCGAGCCAATCACTGATGCTTAAATCCGCCAGCGAACATTGTAGCAGCGCGGTCTTATCGGGGTATTTTTCGTGAAAACGTTCGAGGAGCATCACCTGGCGGTCGCGGGGTAACAAATCGCTCTTATTGAGAACGGTCAGCTGAGATTCTTCAATTTGTTTGCCAAAAATATAGCTCACCTCGTCGCTGAAAGGCATTGGCTCTCCCGACATGTAAAGCCGCAGCAGGCGGCAATCGGTGAACACCGTGAAGCTGGTGGGAGTTTGAGAAACCTGGCGAAGCTGCAGCATTGGCTTGATCACTGTTGCTACCAGATCGGCGCATGAGCCTACCGATTCGGCAAATACGATGTCCGGGTGTTCGGCAACGATAAGCTGGTCGAGGCGTTGGTCCAGGTTGTCGTAATTGCAGCAGAAGCAGCCGCCGGTGACCTCCACCCCCGGCAGGTTGGCCTGGCGGATAAACGAGCTATCCACCAGGTACTTACCCTGGTCGTTGGTAATAATCCCAACTTTCTTACCGGCTGCCATCAATGCACGGCTGGCCGCGATGATGGCAGTCGTCTTACCGCTCCCCAGAAAACCTCCAACGATGTGAATTTGCATGGCTCAATTATCGGCGATCACTTGCAAAAGTTTAAAGAAAATCGATTCTCATGCTGCTAGATCACACGCGGCTCTTGATCAGGTAGGGTTCGATTGCGGCCAGGAGATCGTGGTGGCTTGGAATCAATGAACTGAACCTCAATTCTCCGTTGATCAAGATCGCCGGTAGGTTCTTGATATTCATTTTAAGCAGCCGTGCGATATTTTCTTTGCGGGTGATCTTGTATTCAACCAAGTCCACCGCGCCGTTTAATGCCTGTTGGGCTCTGACAGCGGCTGCAAGCATGTAGCTGCAAGCTGCGCATGAGGCCGAATCGAGGGTGAAGACTTCTATGAGAGGGCGATCGAGATGGACATAATCGGGGATTTCCACGCTCGAAAGGTCCATTTCGGCTGCCTGATAATTGGCGACTATCAAATGGGCATGCTCAGGGTCGCGGATGGCTTCAACCGCGCTGATCACATTATCTACCGGGGTTGCATAGGGCATATCACAGCCGGGGGAGATGATCAGGTTGTGATGGTCAAGCGTATCCAAAAGGTTTAGAACGTATTGCATATTGTCAGCCTGGCTGCCCAAGAGCAGGCAGGAAGTGAGAGGGATATTCCCTTCCAAGGTGATATTATAGCGAGCAGTAAGTGCTTGAGCGGCAACCATATCGACGTTCTCATCGACGGCAATACAATCTGGCCCGGTCTGGCACATGGGCTCGATATTCTTGGTCGCATCTCCACAGACGAAGAAGGACGAAAAAGCTCCCTGGGAACGGATGTAGGCGAATAATTCCGTAAAAGGCGCCTTCATGAACCGGTTGAAATGGCGCGGTGATATTTGAGAAATGACCGGATCCACCACAGCAATAATGTCCATGCCTGCCTCGATAAAATAAGCAGCAACTTGTTTCGCGACCTGGGTGGTATATGCCAATAAGCCAGAAACGAATTCGGGCTGCTCGACCAAATCCATGAAAACCTCGGTCCCACGCAGGTGGGATGCCAGGGTGAAAGGCCCGGTAATCAAGCCGTAAAGAGCAGTATGCTCGCCAACTTCGGCCTTCAATCTTTGCATGGTCGCAAGAATCATTGGCAACCGGCCTTCGTCTTTGCCAGGGATATGCGTGGGTAATTCGGTGGTCGCTTCGAGTGGGTGGGTGGCTACGGAAGGGGGTGAAGTCCTCGGCCCAGACCAGTTTACATCCCAGTATTTCGGCTTCGACCTGCAAATCGAAGAGAACTGGTTGTCCATCGGGAGTGTAAAGCCGGTTTGTTTCTAATAAAGCGGCCAGGAGTTTATCCGGATCGGTGAGAACCGCTCTAGCTGAATAGCCCTTAAGCTGTCCAGCGTGGACCCCAGCAAAAGGGACCCAAGGAACGGCAGGCGTTGGTTCGTGGCGTAGTGCTTTGAAGAGCAGTTGTTTTCCGGAGAGACCGGCACGAGTCGAAAAGGGTGGGATCATAGTTTGGACCTGTCAATTAAAAGTCTTGTGAAATTTTGAACTTAGAGATATGATAACACGATATGACAACGTTGTCAATAACTGATTCCGACTGTTGATTATCGGTATATAATTAATCAGAGTCTGAAATGGCTGAAATACCAGCCGCTTAGGAAGGCCAGATTGACAAGCACCATCAAAGATGTCGCCCGTTTAGCCGGGTGCTCGATCAAGACTGTCTCAAGGGTGATCAACGCCGAACCCTATGTGACCGAAGAAATGCGCCAGCGAGTCTTAACCGCAATCCGGGAACTTAACTTCGCCCCCAATATCTCAGCCCGCCGCCTGGTGCAAAAACGATCTTACGTCATTTGCATTCTGCTCCATTCTGGCGGCTATGGCCAGGTTGAACTGCTCAACCGCATCATGGAAAGCGGCTATGAATATAACTATGACATCCTCGTCCAAACCTACTTTCCGGCCTCTCCGCGTTCAAAAGAAAAGCTTCTCAGCCTCTTGCAAGAACACCGCATCGATGGCCTGGTAACCACCCCCCCGTGCGACATGGATGCCTACATCGCCGAGCTGGTCTGGCAGTCCAGGATTCCGCTGGTACGGATCAATCCGTTTGACCGTATGATCAATTTACCTTACGTTGCTTCGGACGACTACCAGGGATCCATTTCAATCGTAGACCACCTGATCAGCCTGGGACACGAAAGGATCGCCTTTTTTAGAGGCCCACGCAACCACCGCATGAGTGGCGACCGTTACCGCGGATACCGGGCTGCACTCGAGAGCCATAATCTGCCGTTTCATCCGGAATTGGTCAGAAATTCGGAGTTTAATTTCGATGGGGGATATACGGCTACCCGGCTGGTTCTGGATGGAAGGATTTTGCCAACGGCGATTTTTGCCGGTTCGGATGAAGCTGCCCTGGGAGCGATCTACGCTGCGCAGGAATCCGGCAGGCAGGTGCCGGAGGACATATCGATTGCCGGATATGACGACCTGACGATTACCAAACAGGTCTGGCCAGGATTAACCAGCGTCCATACCCCCTACAACGAAATTGTCGAACAGGCAATGAGATTGCTGATCGATTCCTTAAAAGGTCAGCAACCGGAAAATAACCAGATCATCCTACCCACCAGGCTGATCGTACGCGGATCGACTGCCAGAAGAGACTGAAAATGATTTGCGATTACAAATTCCGCGTTCATAAATCCATCACGCGCGTTCCAGGTAATCGCCGAAATCCTCGTGATCATGACCAACCCAGAGATAATATTTTGCTTTTTGCCAGTTCGCTTCAAGAATAGGGCAAAGCCCTCTTTATCAAACATGTTTGTTCCTGTTATTCAAGACAGCGATACAGCGCCCGGCACAGCTCCAAAGAACGAGTATCGAACCCTATGACCATCTTATTCATCACGTAACCTAAAGCCAGGCGATTATGGGGATCGGCAAAACCAAGCGACCCACCCATTCCAGCATGGCCTAAAGCCAGGGTTGGACGGCCTTTCAATTGGGCCGGATCAACGAGCATGAAGCCCAATCCTTGCCTGATGGATGGTCCCAGACCCACTTCTTTTGCCGGGACTTGCTCTGCGGCAGCAATTTCCAGTTGGTTTGGGGACAAAAAATGGATGCGGCCCCATTCTCCACCCAGTGCAAGAGGTGTATACAGGTTTGCCAGGCCGCGAGCGCTGGCATGTCCATTCGATGATGGTATTTCTGCGGCCCGCCATCGGCGAGTATTGACCGCGGCATAAGGCCGCGGCGGGTTGGAAAACGAAAGAGATTTCGCCCGACCACCTAAAGCAGTCATAACTTTAAATAACCATTTCCCGAACCTATCAGGCGGAATTGTGTCTGCAGCACGGTTATCCATACTTTCAGGTAAACCAATAAATGCATCCGCGCTTAACGGACCGGCTATCTCCGTTTGAAGAAACTCACCTACTTTTGAACCAGTGATACGCCGCAGCACCTCCCCATTCAGCCAGCCGAATGTGGCCGCGTGATAAAGATATTTGGTCCCAGGTTCCCAAAAAAGATGTGATTGCTCCAGGCTGTGGACCATGTAAGCCCAATCATAAATAGCTTCGTGAGGCACCTTCATGCTGGGAGCCGGTAGGCCGGCTGTGTGGGTGAGGAAATGGCGCACCAGGACGGAACCTTTTTGATATTGAACAAATTCGGGCCAATATTTTGCCACCGGGTCGTCAAAATCAAGCAGTCCTCTGTCGGCCAGTATGTGCATGGCAAGTGAAAGCCAGCCCTTGGTGGTCGACCAGACATTGACCACTGTATCAGCTGCCCAGGGCTGTGTCCGGGCAGCATCTGCTGCTCCACCCCAGAGGTCAACGACAGGGTTTCCATCCAGTGTTACGTGGATCGCCGCCCCAATCTCACCTCTATGCTCGAAATTGGCATTGAATCTATCTCTAACAGGCTCGAAACCAGGTGCTACCATGCCTTGAACCGGAAATTCAGCCTTGTCGGTCAATTCAGTTTGCTCATTCTCATGATTTAGGTATTTACTAACAATCGAGCCTATGTGCCAGCCAGCTGCTCCAGCTCCGCAACGGTCTTTATAAACTCATCAAATAGTATGCCGTGAGCGCCAGCTTGCTCAAATGCCGCGATTAACGAATGGTAATACCAGAATTGGTCTGCCTTTCCGGCATTAAACTTACTCCATAAAGATTCACCATCCCGGCGATAATCTGCCACCATCGCTCTGGCATTGTGGAGTTTGTCCGCCAGAGCTATTCGTAGGGCGCCATCCGCGCCACCATATAAATGATTCAGATACGTTTCTTTGCGTCTGCGCCAGGCAGGCTTGGCCCCACCGTGATAATCAGGGGGTGTATCGGTGCAGGCCACAACCAGTTGGAGAACGCGCTCACCAAAACGCTGCCGGATTTCTTCTCGGCTGGTTCTTTCTGGTTGATCTTCCAACGAATCGTGAAGGAGGGCTGCAATAGCCTCGGCTTCATCTCCCCCATCTTCAAGCACCAGGGCCGACACGCTCAACAAATGAGCCAGGTACGGAACCGAGTTCCCCTTACGTTTTTGACCGGCGTGGAGCTGTGCACAATAAACCAAAGCTTCAGAGTAAAGATCGCTAAGTGTGGTTATGGTTAATCCCTCCTACAGGTTGTGGGCATCTGCCTTATACATGGTACTCAAATAAATATTGTTCATCTCGTCAAATGACTTCTGTCATCGCTGATGGTATGTCATTGATTTTCTTGACCAAATTCTATTGAATTAGGCGGATAAAAGCGTTCTTTTACCGCATTAGAAGATTTATATCTATTCCAGGCTTGCAATTCGTGATTGCAGGGCATTTTGATCAACCAGCTTGCCATGACTGATAACCACCGCGGGCTCGCCGTGATAGCGGAGCGCCTCGAGGACCGAAGTCTCATTCATCACCACCAAATTTGCCGTTTTTCCGACCTCCAATCCATAGTCCTTAACGTTCATCCCTTTCGCCGGCCGGGTTGTCACCATATCGTACAGTGTTTCCAGGTCTGGAGCTGTGGTCATCCACAGTATATGTGCAGCCAGAAAGGCAACTTCCAACATATTGTTACGACCAAAGGGATAATAGGCATCCGATATATCATCCTGCCCGAGCATGACCAGGGCGTTTTCCGCCAGGAGATCGTTGACCCGGGCATGGAGAGGGCCGGTGTGGGGATCACTTACCACTCCCACCTGAGCCTTCTTGAGTAAGGCCACAACCTTCTGAAAATAGGGGGTAGGATAAAGCGCCATGGCTCTGGCGTGGTGGGCCAGGGAACGGCCGGTCCAATTACGTTTGATCGTTTCCACAGCCAATAGCTCGAGCGATCGCAGACCAGGGTCGCCGGCGTCGTCAACCAGCATGGAGACATCTTTGTTATATTTTTCGGCCAGGTCAAAAATCACCCGGATGTGCTCGGCGATATCGGCGTCGGTGTATTCAATCCAGGGAATACCCCCGGCCACGTCAGCTCCCAACTGCATGGCCTTTTCCATTAACGGAATAGCTTCAGGCTCCCTTACAATCCCATCCTGGGCAAAAGCCACGACTTGTAACTCCACGATCCCCTTAAATTCTTCTTTGGCCCGCAACAGAGCCTTGACCCCTTCGAGACGGGCCTGTCGATCCACGTCCGCAAAGGCACGGACGTGGGTGCAGCCATATCTGGCGGCGTCCAGCAGTACCCGGCGCACGTTTTTGATGATCCAACTCTCGTCGTAGCGGGCCTTGACAACAGCCGCCAATTCGATCGCGTTCATGGCTTTGCCCATATCGGCGCCGTGGTAATCTTTTATAGCATCATCCCCAAGCATTTGAAGCGTATAAACTTTGCAGAGGTGCAAATGGGGGTTTATAAACGATTCGGTGACCAGACACCTCTTAGCATATATTTCATCCCTGAAATCACCTATAAGTTTTTCGCCGATAGCACTGATTTTCCCGTTCTGGATGGCGATATCCAGTAATTTGCCAGGAGAGGTTCTTATACTAGCTTCTCGAATGATCAAATCATAATGAGGAATCATTGAGCATTTCCTTTGTTCTATTGACGGTGATCAATTGCTTGCTCTTTGTGCCGTACCTTTTATCAAAGCTGCTGGCGGTTCTGGATGCAAGCCCAATAAATATCAAGGAGATACGCGAAATTATTGGTGATCGCAAATATCATTACAACCCCTTTTTACCAGAAGATAACGGCGTCCAATAGGATCTTAAGTTGCTTTTTATGACGATTCAAATTACAAGTTTGTAGAATTACGGAAACAAATTCATTATATCAAAGCTGCAACCCTGATACAACGACGCCGGAGCGGTTGTCATACAATCCTGCTTCGATGAGGATCTATACAAAGCTGCCCTCGGCAATGACGATGCTCTTTCCTCCAACAACAACCTCAATATGAGAACCTTCTTGCTTCGATTTTAAAAGCAGGAGAGATGGCCGCCCAATTTCGTAGCCTTGTTCGCTGCGGACGTCGATATGTTCCTGACCAAAGTATCGATGCCTGGCCAGATATCCGGCCAGGCATCCGTTTCCGCTGCCGGTTGCAGGATCTTCAGGAACACCAAAATAATCGACAAAAACACGAACGCTGATATCGTTTTGCGGTTCGTGTGTCTCGGGGCAAAAAACTAAAATCCCCTTGGCTTCTGTACCGGTAACCAGGTCAATATACCTTCCATCGTCGATTTTGGCTTTTTTCAATGAAGCAATCGTCTTCAATGGAACAATAAAGAATGGCAGGCCGGTCGAAACTTCTTCGATAGGGAAACGATTGTCAATTTCTTCCGGTTTCAGGCTCAGCACAGAAGCTAAAGTTTCCGATGGGTGTTTGCGGCCAAAGACCGGCTCGATCTGCTTCATCCAGCTATAGCCATCTGGGCTAAAAGTAACCGGGATCTGGCCAGCCTTCAAATTCAAAACCACTTTTTCGGCCTTATCCTGGAGAAATATATGGTTGATAATGTGGGCCGTCCCCAGGGTGGGGTGACCGGCAAAGGGAACTTCTTCTCCCGGGGTGAAGATACGCACATCAAATCCGCCATTCCTTGGCACGCCAGAAAGGATAAAGGTGGTCTCTGAAAAGTGAGTTTCGCGAGCGATCTGCTGCATTTCTGCACCAGATAGTTCACCAACGTTATAAAAAACGGCCAGCTGGTTGCCTGCATATTTTTTCTCGGCAAAGACGTCGACGATGAAAAAAGGGAGATGGGACATGATTTATTACTCCTGGGAAAACAAAGGATCGAGTTTCGAATGGAGGGAGAGGAAAGTCGTCATTAACTCGCTGGTTCCTGTATCGGTGTTTTTCTAACCCACGCTGGCGGTTATCCAGTTTAGGTAGCGGTCCAGCCCCTGCGTTACAGGGATCTGGATGATTTCAGGGATCTCGTAGCTGTGGTTTTCGAGGATGGCGGTTTCTACCTGGGAGTATAACCGAGCCCTCGTCTTGATCAGTAGAAGGTACTCAGCTTCCTTGGTTACCTCACCTTTCCACAAATAGAAACTTGCGATGTTGGAGATCTGAACGCAAGCGGCTAACCTGCGTGAAACCAACATTTCAGCCAACCGGTTGGCTTCCTCCTGGCTGGTGGTTGTAGTCGTGATGACACAAAATTGGTCAGAATCTATCGCTGCCATGCTGCACCTTTGCCTGAGATCCACTTGAATATAGATGTCCAATCAATGCAAATTTACCTGGTGTTGGCATTCAACAATTGATTTCACAACGGTCATTTAATCGATATTTTAATCCAGATTTCAACCCAATCATCGGAAAAAAAGAATGACATCGACCAGGTTCTACGGTGGAACCTGCCTTATTCATTCCGGGGCTATTCCACTAACTTTGGACCCCCAGATAAAAAAGACAAGGGAGTGCGTAAAATGGTTGCTTATTGCCCAGGAAGAAGCCTTCGTTGGACTCGCCAGCCAGGTAGGTCAGGTAAGGTTTTATATTCCGCGCAAAAACCTGAAATCGCATAAAGCGATATCACTCATACCAGGCAGATCAATGGCAGGGAAAAGTCGTTTTGGCATCAAATATTGAAGGGTGGGATTCCTGAAACCATTTTGACAGAAGAACGTATATCATAATGTTGGCATTTTACTTTTAAGAATCAGCATGCATCGGAGGGATAACATGGAACTGGTTATAGACCATGTCGGTAAAAAGTACGGGAGGGAAAAATGGGGGCTGCGTGACTTTACGTTAACCTTAAACCCCGGGATATGGGGATTACTCGGTCCCAACGGCGCCGGGAAAAGCACTCTCATGCGCATCCTGGCAACCATTACAAAACCAACTGAAGGCAAAGTATCCTGGAACGGTGAAGACATTACCTCATCTCCCGACCAATTACGCTCGGTATTGGGCTATTTGCCCCAGGACTTTGGCATCTACCCTAATTTGAATGCAGTTGAATTCCTGCAGTACATAGCGGCCATCAAGGGACTCGAACGCAGGGCCGCTGACCAGAGGATTGAGGAGCTGCTGCAGGTTGTGAACCTGGTAGAAGCCCGAAAACGACCCCTGGGCAGCTTTTCAGGGGGGATGAAGCAGCGCATCGGGATTGCTCAAGCCTTGCTGAATGACCCGCTCTTGCTGATCGTCGACGAACCCACCGTCGGTCTCGACCCAGAAGAAAGGGTCCGGTTCCGCAATTTGCTTTCTGACCTGTCTGGCAACCGGATTGTGATCCTTTCAACCCACATCGTTTCGGATGTTGAAGCTGCTGCGACCGAAATCGCTATTATGGACCAGGGCAGGCTTTTACGAAAGGCAACACCTGAGGCGCTGCTCAGCCTTGTGGAAGGCAAAGTATGGGAATGGATCGTGCCATCAAGCGATTTAAACGACATCCGCCAAAAACACCTGGTCAGCAGCATGGCTCGCCGTTCTGATGGAACTCGTCTGCGGATCGTCCAGGAAATGCAGCCTGCTCCGGAAGCCCAATTGATTGCTCCATGCCTCGAAGATGCCTACCTGTTTATGGTCGAGGAGGCAGGTCGATGAGCAGATGGTTAGTATTGTTAGCAATTCTCAAGGCTGATTTTTTGGAACGCACCCGCCGCTACAGTTTTCTGATCACCCTGTGTTTGATCATCTACCTGGGATATGCAGTCAATACCGGGCAAATACTCATCCGGCTGGAATCATATCGCGGCATTTACAACTCAGCCTGGGTGGGCAGCCTGATGGCCCTGGTAATCACCTTCTTCCTGGGAATTTCCGGTTTCTACCTGGTAAAAAACAGCATCTCCCGAGATGAATCCACCGGCGTTGGACAGATTATCGCTACGACCCCACTCACCCGACCTCTTTATTTACTCGGCAAATGGCTGAGCAATTTTGCGGTTCTGGGATCAATGGTGGCGGTGCTGGCTGCGGCAGCCATCCTCATGCAAATGATCCAACGCGAAGACGCCCAGATACAAATTTGGGCTTTGATCGCTCCATTTCTGTTTATCGCCCTACCGATGATGGCCCTGGTTGCTGCCCTGGCAGTTTTCTTCGAAACAGTCAGTTGGTTGAAAGGCGGTTTTGGCAACCTGGTCTATTTTTTCGTGTTCATTGCCATGACGATTAGCGGAGTTTTCCTGACAAATATGCCCTGGCTGGATGTTTCCGGGATCAGCCTGGTAGGGAACAGCATGAAAGCCGCAGCCAAAGCAGTTTTTCCGGCATACAACAATGGTTTTGTGTTGGGAATGGTCTCAGAGCAGCAGCTCGAAACCTTCGTTTGGCAAGGGCTTAATTGGACCCCAGGCCTGGTTCTCGAACGGTTGGCTTGGATCGGGGCAGCCGCAGGCATTGCTCTAGCAGGCTCGGTTTTTTTCAAACGCTTCGACCCGGCGAGGAGCACATTCTCCAGGCAATCGAAAAACGCCCAACCAGCCGCCAGTGTATTGGTCAGTAATACGGAACCCCCAATTCCGAGGGAACATCAAAAACAAATTGTCTTAACCCCATTGGCAAACAAGCGCTTTAAATTTTAATTTCCTACGGCTTACGTGGTTGGAGTGCCTTCTCTTAGTGAAAGGATTGAAATGGTATTGGATCGTGGGGATGGCTTTTTTATGGATTGGCTGCATTGCTTCCCCCTCAGAGAGTATCCGCAAATACTGGTTTATGCTGGCGGGAATTTGGCCGGTGTTGGTCTGGTCGAAGATGGGCGAAAGAGAAACCCGCTACCAGGTCGAGGAATTGATATTCCATTCAGCCCATCCACTCACCCGGATCGTGCTGTCCTCCTGGTTGGCAGGCGTGCTGATGACCGCCGCAATGGAAAGTGGGATTCTGATTGGCCGCCTCATCTCTGCAGAAACAATCAACCTGATTCCATGGTTATTGTCGGTTGTTTTCATACCTACGCTGGCATTAACCCTGGGCGTCTGGAGTTGCAGCAGCAAGCTTTTCGAAGTTATTTACCCCATCTTGTGGTACCTTGGACCGTTTAATGCCCAAAATGAGCTGACCATGCTCGATTATCTTGGAATCCACAGTGCAGCTCCAACCAATACAATTCCCCTGGAATTTGCTGGGTTCCTTTTAATCCTTATCTTGTTGTCTTTGGCGGGACGTAAAATTCAGATGGCTTATTAGGTTTAAGGCTAAAACTGTTGCCAAGGTGCTAGGGCACACTCAAAATCAGGTATAAGGTAATGGCTGTCGAAAGAGTTGTTAAATACGGCAGCAGTTTATGGATCGCCAGAACCAACGCGGGCATAGGTCGTTCGATGTTCAACAACCCCCCTGAAGTGATGGTTACAGCAAACAGAAAAAAGGTGACTGCGCTGGCAATAATTTCGAGGGAGTCCAATGGCGCTACTTGCTGAAAATGGTAAGCAATGATCGCCAAAAACACGACCGCTGCCAGTCCGAGCAGCTTATGGATGTTAAAAAGGATGACTCCATACGGCTTTCCTGAACGCCGCAGACCAAAGCCGGTAAGGTAGATCAAGAAAAAGAACAATCCTGCGCCGATAACTTCTAAACGACCTGGTTCCATTTTAATTCTACAATCCAACGGTGAAACCCAGAGGGTTGAGTTGATCAATTGACCTGAGCGGTCTCCTGGTGAACTCTTATAAAGGAATCATAATATAAAAGTATTTCATTGGCAATGTCAAATTCCTATTGTTGACTGAGATGGGCCAATATATTCCTCGATTAATTGGAAAATCGGGTCGTGATTTTCTATTTAGGCAGTCGTGACGACAATCAAGTCCAAATCTGGGATGACAAAGATGGTCTGGCAGAACGGCTCCAAAGCGTTGGGGTCACAGTCAACCGTGTGAGGGTGACCAACGTCGCCATCCACGATGATCGATTGGTTCACCTCCCCACCTTGCTTGGCAAGATTTATCAGCTCAAGCGAAATATGTCGATCGCCCCCGAACGACAGGCTGAAACTTATGTTTACCTGGCTGCCGATCCGGCAGTAAAAAAAATTAAGCGGGGGTTATTGGGACGAAAAAACCGGCAGACATGGAATAGACTTTGGAAATAAAGCGAACGTTTGACAGGGTGCAGCCTGGGATGGTTTTTTCCTTCCCGTCTCCCCCCTTTCAAATATCGTGGCGGGTGATCAGGAAGAGGCATGGGCGACTGCCTCGGCGAGTGATTTGATGTAGCTACTCAACCCCGCGATCGGGTCTTTCGGATGAGCGGCGATCGTGTCAATCACAGCCGAACCGACAATGACCCCATCGGCGATTCGCCCGACGGCAGCGGCTTGAGCAGGGGTGGCAATCCCAAACCCAACCGCAACCGGGGTGTGAGCTGCTGCCCGGGCGCGTAGGATGAAATCATCCAGGTCTGGCAGACCCGACCGCGCCCCGGTGACCCCCTTGACCGAAACCAGATAAAAGAAGCCGCTCGTAATCCTGGCAAGGCTGGCCAGGCGCTGCGGGCTGGCATTAGGCGGGGCCAGGAACACCAATCCAAGGTCGCCATCGTGGCAAGCAGCCGCCAGCTCCTGCGATTCTTCCAACGGCAGATCTGGGACGATCAGGCCATCTGCACCAGCCCGGACAGCATCTGCAACGAAACGGTCGATGCCATAAGCCAGCAAGGGATTAAGATAGCCCATCAACATCAAGGGTAGAACCAGGCCGCGGCGGCGTAATTGGCTCACCATTTCCAAACAGCGTACAACCGACATCCCTTGCTGCAGCGCCACCTGGGTGGAATGCTGGATGGTCGGTCCATCGGCCAGAGGATCAGAAAATGGAACACCAAGTTCGATTAAATCAGCTCCGGAATGCGCAACAGCCTCTACCAGCGAAAGCGAAAGATCAGGATTTGGGAAGCCCAGAGTCAGGTAAGGCATCAAGGCTGCCCGCCCTGCCTGGCGTGCAACCTGAAATGCATTCGAAATTCGAGTAATTCCGTCCAAAGTTTTTATTCCTCCACCAGAAATGAAAAAAGGCACCACAGATAAACTGGATCAAACCAGATTTTTCTTGTTTTTATTTCCACCGGCAGTTTCCATCCTATTTTTCTGCGGCATTTGTTCCTCGTCAAATGCAATTACCGTAGAGCCTGAGTCACGGTGTCCAGGTCTTTATCGCCGCGACCAGAGAGGTTGACCAACAGAATCTGGTCCTTGGGGCGTTTTGGCGCCAGGCGAATGACCTCGGCGATCGCGTGAGCCGACTCGAGCGCCGGGATGATCCCTTCTTCCAGCGACAGACGCTGGAAAGCAGCTATGGCTTCTCCGTCTGTAGCTGAGGTATAACTGGCTCGGCCAAGCTCACGCAGAAAAGCGTGCGCCGGGCCGACCGCCGCGTAATCCAACCCGGCTGAGATGGAATGAGTTCAGCAATTTGGCCATCCGCAGTCTGAAGGACATACGAAAAGGTGCCATGCAGAACTCCCGGCCGTCCCAGACGAGGATCGTTAAAGCGGGAAGCGTGGCGTCCGCTGGCAATCCCCTCTCCACCTGCTTCAACCCCGATCAACGCTACCTCAGGATCATCGACGAAGGCATGGAACAATCCAATGGCATTCGAGCCGCCGCCTACACAGGCGATACAGGCGTCCGGCAGGCGGCCAGCAGCATCGAGAATCTGAAGGCGAGCTTCCAGGCCGATCACCGCCTGAAAATCCCGCACCATGGTCGGGTATGGATGCGGGCCCAGGGCCGAGCCAAGCAGGTAATAGGTGTCGTCGACGTGACTCACCCAATCACGGATGGCCTCGTTGACCGCATCTTTCAAGGTGCGCGAGCCACTGTCCACAGCTCGCACCTCAGCGCCCAACAAGCGCATGCGCAACACGTTGGGCTGCTGGCGGGCGATATCCACCGAACCCATATAGACAACACAGTCCAGGCCGAGTAAAGCACAAACTGTAGCAGTCGCTACCCCATGCTGCCCAGCTCCGGTCTCGGCAATGATCCGCTTTTTCCCCATTGAACGGGCGACCAGAGCCTGGCCCAAGGCATTATTAATCTTATGTGCGCCGCTGTGGGCCAGGTCTTCCCGCTTGAGAAAAACTTGGGCACCTCCCAGGCTTTGAGTGAGACGCACAGCGTGAGTCAAGGGTGTTGGACGCCCAACATATGTCGCCAGCAGGTGACGCAGCTCCACCTGGAATGTGGGATCATCCCGGAGAGAAACATACGTCGCTTCAAGCTCATCCAGCGCCGGAACTAACACTTCGGGGACAAAGCGGCCGCCGTAAACCCCAAATTTCGATTGTAGAAGCGGAGATTGTTTGGTTACCATGATTAAATTTCCTCATTAACCGATCGAGCTGCCTGGATGAAAGCGGCCATCTTGCGCACATCCTTGCGACCGGGGATAAACTCGACCCCGGAAGCCACGTCTACACCCCAGGGATGAACCTGGTGAACCGCAGCCGCAACATTTGCCGGGTTTAAGCCTCCAGCAAGGAGCAGAGGGATCTGGCTCGAAAATTCAGCCGCCAGGGACCAATCGGCCGCTTGACCCGTTCCGCCATATTTTCCTGGCTGGTTGGCGTCGATCAGCACTGCCGGTGGAGAGGTGCGCTGCGGGTAAGTTTCCAAAGCCTGGTTAAACTGCTGTCGATTGGAAGGGCGTAAGGCCTTAAATGCTCTTATACCCAGTGCCTGCGCCAATGCTGGAGGCTCATCACCTGATAGTTGCGCCAGGTCAAGATTGCAGCTCTGCATGATCCGGACGACCTTTTCAGCAGCTGGATTTACGAACACCCCAACCAGGCCTACAGAAATGGCGCGCAGCCGAAGCTCACGAGTTATTTGGGCACAGGCAAATTCCTCGATGAACCGAGGACTCCGCGGAAAGAAATTAAACCCGAGCAGGTCGGCCCCTGCTTCAACTGCAGCCAGGGCATCCTCCAGGGTGGTAATTCCGCATATTTTAACCTTCATCCCATCAGCTCCCGGATAGCCGCGTTTGCATCGGGTGCTTTGACCAGCTTTTCGCCCACCAGGACAGCATCAAAACCAGCCTGTGCCAGGAATTCAACATCCTGGTGAGTATGGATTCCACTTTCGGCAACAGTCACGATTCCGGTCGGAATTAACGGTCGAAGTTTCAAGCAGGTGACCAGGTCAACCGTAAAGGTGCGCAAATCACGGTTGTTGATACCGATCACAGCTGGATTGCAAGAAAGGGCAATGTCTAAATCAGATTCCTGATGCACTTCGACCAGCGCTGCCATGCTTAATTCGTGGGCCAAGGCCTGAAGATCATGGAGCTGGCTTTGTTCAAGGCTGGCAGCGATTAAAAGGACCGCATCTGCCCCTGCCGCCCGGGCTTCATAGATCTGATACAGGTCATAAATAAAGTCTTTCCTGAGCAGTGCAGGACGATCCGGCATAGCTGCGATCACTTCCAGGTCAGCCAGAGAGCCCTGAAAATAGCTTTCATCGGTTAAAACGCTGATAGCAGCCGCACCGCTGTCCCTGTAAGCCACCGCCAGGCGAATTGGATCTAAATTTTCTACCATAAGGCCAACCGAAGGCGAAGCGCGCTTAATTTCAGCAATCAACCGCAAAGCCGCACGCCCATCAGGCCGGCGCAGCGCAGCAGCAAATCCGTGCGGCAGCGCAGCCTTCTCCGCCCGGCTGCGTATCTCAGCCAGTGGAACTAAACGGCGGTGCTGCGCGACCTCCAGCCGTTTGGTGGCAAAAATGGTATCCAGGATGGTCATACCTGGGCCACCTGGTGTGAAACCGCGATCAATCCATCCAATTTGGATAGAGCTGCCCCGCTCAGGATTGATTCTTCCGCTTCAATCAGGCCGATCTTCAAGTCGCCGCTTTCGGCAGCCAGGGCCGCAGCCGCATTCAACAGCACCACATCGCGCCGGGGACTGCTATCTTCTCCGCTCAGCACATTTCGCAAAATGGCCGCATTCTCGACCGGATCTCCACCATGAATGTGCTCGGGACGGGCCTGGCGCAAACCCAGAGTTTGCGGATCGAGTTTATAAGTTCGCACCTTACCTTCATTAAGATGGCTGACCACATTCTGGCCGCTGGTCGTTAATTCATCCAGGCCCCCAAATCCATGGACAACGAAGGCTGCCCGGGTTCCCAACGAGCCCAACACTCGCGCCAGGGTCTCCGTCAAGTGGGGGTCGTATACGCCCATCAACTGGTGGGTTGCTCCGGCTGGATTGGTGAGGGGACCCAGCAAATTGAAAATTGTGCGCTGTCCGAGCTCACGTCGAGGTCCACCGGCGTGCTTCATGGCCGGGTGAAAAGCCGGCGCAAAGATGAAGCCGATCCCAACCTGTTCGATGCAAGCGGCTACTTGCTCCGGGGTTAACTGGATGTTGACCCCCAGGGCTGCCAACACATCGGCGCTGCCGCAGTTTGAGGTTGCCGCGCCGTTCCCATGCTTAGCCACTTTGCGCCCCGCCCCAGCAATTACCAGGGCCGCGGCGGTAGAGATGTTAAATGAGTGCGATCCATCACCCCCTGTGCCAGCTGTATCCAGCAGGCTGGCGCCATTCAGGTTAGGACATACCTGGCTGGCGTGAGCGCGCATGGCTCTGGCCGACCCCAGGATTTCATCCACTGTCTCGCCTTTCATGTGCAGCGCGGCCAGGTAGCCGCCAATCTGGGCTGGCGTGGCCAGCCCGGTCATGATGATCTCCATGGCAGCTTCAGCTTCCTCCGGTTTAAGGTCTTGATAGGACATAACTTTAGCGATAAATGGTTTTAGCATGTTGCTCCTTGTTCATTAGAGAGGCATAATTGAGAACTTTATACGGTCAATAATAATTACCGGTTGCTAAGGGCCGGCAAGACAGGCGAGCCACAATCCTGGGCCAAAAAATTTTGTAGAAGCTGTTTTCCGCATTCGGTCAGGATGGACTCGGGATGAAATTGGACCCCAAAGATAGGATAATCGCAGTGGCGCAACGCCATCAATTCACCGCTGCCGGTATGAGCGCTTGCCCGCAATGTATCTGGCAGTGGATCAGCTACAACCAGGGAATGGTAGCGGGCAGCGTCAAAGGGATTGGGAAGCCCGGCGAAAAGGCCGGTCCCATCGTGATAAATGGGAGAAGTCTTGCCATGCATTAACCTGGGAGCAGGGATTACCCGGCCGCCAAATACTTCGCCAATACATTGATGTCCCAGGCATACGCCTAAAAGCGGCCTGTGCGGGCCGAGGATGCGGATAGTCTCCAGCGAAACCCCGGACGCGGAGGGATAACCGGGACCAGGCGAAATGACGATATGGCTGGGGTCAAAAGCTTCAATTTCAGCCGGAGAAACCACATCATTGCGAAACACTTTCACCTGGCAGCCCAATTCGCCCAGGTACTGCACCAGGTTATAGGTAAACGAGTCATAATTATCGATCACTACAATCAAAGCACACCTCCCTCAATTGCAGAATTTGGGGCCGGACAGGTATATTCAGGCCGTTTTTCAGCCATTTCAACCGCTACCCCCAGCGCACGGGCTTTATTAAGCGATTCGTGATATTCATTAAGCGGGTCGGAGTCAGCCACCACCCCACAACCGGCCTGCACGCTGACCTTGTTCCCTTGCATCAGCAGGGTGCGGATGGCAATACAGGTATCCATAGAACCTTCCGGCGTGAAGTAGCCCACTGCGCCTGCGTATACTCCCCTTTGGGCCTTCTCGAGCTCGTTGATAATCTGCATGGCCCGGATTTTTGGCGCGCCGCTCACCGTGCCAGCCGGGAAGGTGGCCTTCATCAGGTCAAAAGCGTCCAATCCGGCTCGCAGATTACCTTCGACGTGCGAAACGATGTGCATCACGTGCGAATAACGCTCGATCACCATCCGTTCAGGCACCTGCACACTGCCGAAATCGCACACCCGGCCAAGGTCATTGCGAGCCAGATCGACCAGCATGATATGTTCGGCGCGCTCCTTGGGATCGGCGAGCAGCTCTTGCTCGAGTCCCAAGTCAATTTCCGTGACAGCGCTGCGTGGACGGGTACCGGCAATCGGGCGGATGGCAGCCCGCCGTCCTTCGAGACGGACGTGCATCTCAGGGGAGGCGCCGATCAATTGCAAAGCGGGAGTGGTCAAGCTTGAAAAGTCGAAATAGAACATGTAGGGTGACGGATTCAGAGACCTCAGCGCCCGGTAAATGCTAAAAGGACTGGCAGTAGTCTGGCGGCTAAGGACCTGGGACAGCACCACCTGGAATACATCACCGGTCACGATATGGTCCTTAGCTTTGGAAACAGCTGTCATGAACGCCTCGGGAGGGGTATTAGATAGCATCGTCGCATTTGGTGAGGGATCATGACCATAGGCGATCTGCGCTAATGGCTGGTCCAGGCGCCGTTGGATCGCATCCAGGCGAGCTTCGGCTTCCACCTGCGCCGCCTCGTCGTTTTCTGCCGGCCTGGGTCGGGCGATCAACAGCAAGCGGCTGAACGCATGGTCGAAAGCCACCAGGGTATCCGTAAAAAGGAGCATAGTATCCGGAAGGCTTGCGTGCGGAGTGAGTTGGGCGCTAGGTTCGAAAAAGCGCATCATTTCATAACCCAGATAACCCACCAGGCCTCCGCTAAAGCGGGGTAAACCAGGCAAAGTTTGGCAGGCACAGGTGGATAATTCCCGGCGAAAGAGGTCAAACGGGTCTTGACCTGCCAAACTTTCGACCCGGGTGCAGTCACCAGAGCGGATTTCAAGCTCGTGGCCTCGCAGCACATACGTCTTGCGCGGATTGATACCAATAAACGAAAAACGGGCAAGGGCCTCGCCACCTGTGACCGATTCCAATAAAAAAGAAGGCGACGAACCGGATAATTTAAGATAGACCGAAACAGGGGTTTCCAGGTCGGCCGGCAATTCCCGTACAACCGGTGGAGCCACAGCAATTTTTTGATCGGCAATGAGGGTTTCCAGTTGAGTGATCATGGTTTCTCCCAGGATGCTGTAATCAGCAAGCAGTCGTTATAAAGTCCAGTTCCAAAAATTAACGCAAAAGCCCTTTCTCGTCCGCCTGGGACGGGAAAGGGCTTCCCGTGGTGCCACCCAACTTAGGCTGGTTAGTCCTCTTTAACGAAAAATCCACCGATGAAACGGTGGATATAAAAGCCAGCCTCACTCTGTCGGATACGTCAGATCAACTGATTATATCCTTTACCCTGATAACGGTGGTATCTCCGGCGCAGGCTACTCGACCATGCTTTCACCCTGCAGCTCCTAGAACCATTCGGCGCTGGCTTCTGTGCAGGATTCTCACCATCCCTGCTCTCTGTAACCTGACCTGTGCGCTTACTTTTTCTGATCAAAGCCTTTATTATGTTATGTATGGTTATAACAAATAAACCGGGTGGAGTCAATAAGCAAACTGGGAATAGGGACCAATCAATTATTGGTAAATAAGGCAGCGATCAAGGCAATGATCTCGTCAGGAAACTCAACCAATTCTCACTGAGAACAGCAGCCCGGCGTTCTGGCGGAAGCACGGCTCCAATCCGGTGCAGATCAGCCACGGTGTCGATCTCCTGGGGGCATTCTTCCAACCCGAAGCCGCCATCCAGATCCGATCCAATCCCGACATGGTCCCAACCGGCAACAGCTGCCACGTATTCTACCTGACGGCGCAGATGTTGCTCCAATGTAACCGGCAGCGAATGATCGTGGCTCCACCCTTGATCCAGAAATCCATTGTATAAGACCAGGCCGATAACGCCGCCTTTTTTTCCGACAGCAGCAATAACGTCATCACTCAGGTGACGATTGGTCAACGTCAGTCGGCGGGCGTTGGCATGTGATGCGCACACAGAGTAAAAGCCTGCATCCAGCCCTTGCCAGATTCCTGCATCGGAAAGATGTGAAATATCCCAGATCATCCCCAGCTCGCCCATCTTGTCCAGCAACGCTAACCCGTCCGGGGTTAATCCCCCTTTCTCGAAATCCATGCTGCCGCCGGCGACACCTGCCCCAAATCGTGTGTCCCCAAAAGTCAACCCGACCATGCGCAGGCCAAGCTTCCACCAGCCAGGCAGATCGCCGACCTGCAGGATTGGATCTGCACTTTCCATTAGCAAAACGAGGCCTGGCAGGCGATCATTTTGCCATAACCGCAGGTGATCGTCTAAATCGTTTCTGGATTTGACCAGCCGGATTAGGTCTTCTTTTTCCCAGCGCTCATAAAGCGCAATCTGCTTTAGCGCCTGGGCTTCAGCCTCTTCCGGAGTGTGGTAGATCCCAGATTGGGGGGTAAAATCCTCGCCTACGTCAGCGTCCAGGAAACCAGGGGTTACGGTCGCAATGACCACAGCAATTCCACCCTGGCAAAGCTCTGGCAGTGAAACCGTCGCCTGACGTGAAGTACGTTTTTCCAAGGCGCGGATTTCTGCGGCGCTCAAGGTCAGGTCACGCCCGAAAATGGTGGCGTTCTCAGCCAGGTCGAGATGAGAATCGACCAGCGGCAGGTTGATCATCATTCGCGTTCGCTGACCAGCCAGGTTTTAGCCTCTTCGGGATCGTTATAATACTTGATTATTAAAGAGGACAGCTCTGCAGTATTCTTGATGAGCTTGTTTATTCTTCCCTTATCCCTCAATGAACAACCAACGATCCCAAGTTTAGGAATCCGGGGGGCAGAGCTTTTGAGGTAGTCGATGAATTCCCCAAGCACTATATCGGTCAGCCTGGTTTCATAGAAGTCGATCCAGACAGGAATCGTACGGTTTTGTTTTAAGAAAAAGGCTTTTTCAGCTTGAATCAATTTGATCAGCCTATCCTCATCGGAGAAAAAACTGCCAAAGTGAACGCCGAAAAGCTCGCCATCTTTATAAAAATAAGGGAAAATCGATCCGCCCGGTGAATTTTGCATAGACATTTTCCTTGTAATTCATTGATATTCAAGAGATATTGGCAGAACCTGCTTGCAGTAAATCGATCAAAGCCTCTGGGCTGATGGGTAAGATACTTATCCTGGGGCTGAATCCAACAGGCGTAATTCGAAAGGCTTCCAGGGAGTTTATTCACTGCCCCCGGCGCGCTTCAAAATCTGGCTCGCATGGAGCGACACCCTGCGGTCGGTCTCCTGGCGGTCACCTAATTCTGACCAGGTTCGCCGGCGAAAGGGGCTGCTTCCTGACCAGCGGCCATCGCTGCCTCGGCGCTGCGCCAGCCAACTCAAAGCCCGTCGAGCCCGCGGGTGTTCAAGCTGGTTCAATTCATCCATTACCCGCAAAGTAAACAGGATATCTACCTGGTAAAACAAAGGAAAATTAAGCCTGAACCACAGCGGGCTTACCCCGCGACGCACCGGCGACGTGGGGTAAGTGGCCTCTGCCAATTGGAACGTTTCTAAAAGGAATTTCACACCCAGATTAATCGCCCGGTTGAACCCAGGCGAGCGCTGCCCCAGCGGAATGGCAGCCAGCCCCCACAACGAGCGCACCACTCCCCAGGCGCAGGCATAACCACCATTGGCTGGGCAGCGACAAGGCCCATCCTGAAGGTCTGCTGCCAGATAATCGACAATCTTTTCGATGCGGGCGTCGTCCAATGTTCCACCACGCAGACTGTAGCGAAGCAGATTCCCCCAGAAGCACGACCACTTGAATAAATGGGCTCCTAGCTGTTCGCCTAACTCGGCCTTGGTCGCATCCAGCATATATTCAACTCCCTTTTGGAAACGATCATCAGCGCTATCGACGCATAATTCGGTAAGCAGCATCAGGTTCCAGTGGGTGCTGACGTATTTCGGCGTGTAATAGCTGCGTTCGCCCTGCCAGTTCCCCTTTTCACTTTGAAGGGAAAGGACAGCCGGAGCCGGTCCCTCAGTCATGATGGCCTGGCGGGCTGCGATGACTTTTGGATCATTCTCCAGGCAGCCAGCAAGGTTGACCTGGGTCAGATAACGGATCGAAGGAGTGCCGGCATTGACCAACCAGCTTATCAGCTCAGAATCTTGCATGGAACCCTCCTTCAACAGATAGATCGTTACCCACATTAAAATTCGGTTGGTCAGGATGCGCTCACGAATTCGAGCGTCTTGAGCAGGGGGTAAGCTTTTTCCGCTGCCGGTCTTCTTGTAGCGCCATAGGCCCCGAGCGCGTCTGTTGCATGGTCGCGTACGATCATGCTGGCATCACTCCCGAGTCGAAAGTCTAACGCCGGAAGGAGAAAATCGATAATTTCCGGGACGGATGAAGCCAGCAGGGACATCATCATCATTCTCCGGTTTTTGATGCAGAAGAATAGTTATATATGTGGACTCTTAATAATTATACTTACGATTAGAACCTTGGGGTTTTAGCCTTCTACGAAATATTGGTTTTTATGGCCAATGGCCGGTCGTGATCAAAACTGGCAGATAACATTCATATTTATTTCACCGTTTTCGACTATACTGTGGTCGGTAGAAAGAAACCTCCTGCGAGGTAGATTTCAAGGGAAATTGATTATGTCTCTTCTGGGGATGCAGACTGAGATCGTTAACTGGAGCAAATCCTCCCACTCGCTATGTTACGTCGTCCAGGTTCGAGACGTAGATGGAATCGCTGACGCTCTGGCAGCTGCACGAAGCCAACACATGGCGGTGATCCCGCGCGGCTCTGGTCACAGCTATACCGATGCAGGCTTAAACAGCGGCGGCGTCGTTATCGATCTTTCCCAAATGCGCCAGATTCTCTCCTGGGACCCTGTCCGAGGAATCATACGGGTGGAACCAGGGGTAACCCTGAGGGAAATGATCCAGAGGGCCTGGAAGGATGGCTGGTGGCCACCCGTGGCTCCATCCACACCCGACGTTACTATTGGCGGCTGTGTTGCGATGAACGTGAATGGTCGCAACGAGTGGAAGGCCGGTCCATTTGGGGTACATGTCCTTTCGCTGGACGTGATATTTGTAACCGGTGAAACCTGTACCCTTAAACCGGATCGCGACTGCCAGCTCTTCAATGCAATTGTAGGCGGGTTAGGATTATTGGGCATCATCACCGCGGTCACTCTCCAGCTGCAACCCATTGCATCGAGGTATGTTACGGTGAGGCGGCAGAGGGGTGCATCTCTGCCAGAAATCCTCGGCTTGATTGCCAGAGATGACCTGGATTGTGATTTCCTGGAAGCCTGGTTGGATGGCTTCGCGACCGGAAAACAACTTGGACGAGGCAATGTTACCTTCACCGCTCTTGCGAGGGATAACAAAGAACCGTTTTCGCCATTATCCATCTCCAGCGAAATCAACCAGGTGGAAACTCGGGCGCTGACTGCAGCGGCTGCCCTGTGGCGCCCGGTTATACAGCCAGGCATCCACGCTCTGAACCTTGCCAATGATTGGTGGGGGCGTCTTGGCCAGAACTCGAAGGCTAAAAAGCAAGATCTGTTTACCTTTACCTTTTGGCCCCCGCTGGCTTTTTCCGCTTACCACGCCACCTTCACCAGAGGGGTCGAGACATTCCAGGCTTTTGTTCCCACTGCCCACTCCGAACAAATCTTTTCCAGCGTGCTGCGTTATTCCCAACAGCAGGGATGCATGCCGTTGTGGTGCATAATCAAGCGTCACCAACACGATAATTCCTTGCTGAGCTACCAGGTCGATGGATTTTCGCTCGAGCTTAATTACCAAAATCCGCGCCGGAATGCACCAGCACTGCAAAAGACTTTGAAGGAAATGATTGCTATCGTGGTTGAAGCCGGTGGAAAATTTTACCTTGCCAAAGATCACTTTTTGACCCGCATCCAATATCGCCAGAGTATGGGAAATGCAGCCGTCGACACCTTCCTGGATCTAAAACACAATTATGACCCGGAAACGCTTCTTCAGTCGGACCTCTACCGGCGAGTGTTTGAGGACGATAAAAACCATCAGGTGTAAGACATAACTTATTATGCAAAATTTAAGTATGGATTACCCGAAACCAATCAGCGACACAAGGAGAAGGATGTGCTGCCCCTTATTTATGCGAACCTGACAGCCACCATAGTCTTTCTGGCAGCATGCCTGATATGGTTAGTTCCAGAAGGGATCGGAATGGCCACGCAAATGGCAAAAACCTCTCGCAAGGCGGTATTCGTTCAGGATCGCAGCTCCATGTGGGTATTGATCGGGTTGCAATGGACCGGCCTGGCTTTAAATTTTCTCCTAGCCTGGCTCATTCCGGCAGCAGGGATCATCTGGCAGAGAAACGCCATTTTTGTGGTTGGTATCATGGCGATCGTATCCGGCACCGGACTGCGCTGGTACGCTATCCGCACCTTGGGGAGATTCTTTACCCGCGATGTAGCAGTAACTCCCGACCAGACCATCGTGAAGCATGGTCCTTATCGCCGCATCCGGCACCCGGCATACAGCGGCACCTTTTTAACCATGCTTGGGGTTGGCCTGGCAGTCACCAACTGGGCAAGCACGCTCGTATTATTGACCTGTGTGTTTGCCGGGCACCTTTATCGGGTAAAGGTTGAAGAGAAAGCATTGGTCCAGGCCTTTGGACAGACATATATTGATTACATGCAGCGCACCCGGCGATTCATTCCCTTGCTTTTCTAGGAAACAGGCACAGCACCGAAAGACTCAGGTACAGCATGAAGTTGTTGGAATTCCGCTTGAGGACAGCCGGGCAGCCCTTGACCACCAGTTGGCAGCGAATCGAGGTCGCCTCGCCCGGCCCGACGCTCTTAGGCATCAGTTACAGACCTTTGCAAGCTACTACTTTCGGACTGGATCGGCGCACCACCCTGGAACAGCTCCTGGGCTATCCATTCCAGGTGATCCGCTTGGGCGCTTATTGGAACCAGATAGAACCCACGCCGGGACGATTTTCATTCGACGAGCTTGATTGGCAAATCGATGTAGCCGAATCGCATGGAAAGAAAATTATCCTGTGCCTCGGTCCGCTGAAAACGTTTGGCTATCCCGAGTTTTTTGCCCCTCAACACCACCTGGAAATCCCCTTCCCAGAGGGCAAACGAGTGACACCTGCCTCGCACCCTTCCCTCCTGGAGGCAGCCATCGAACAAATCAACCGCCTGGTGGAACGCTATCAAGATCGAAAAAGTATAATCACCTGGCAGCTCGAACACGATGCTGTCGATCCCCTCGGTGTGGAGCATACCTGGCGCCTGGATGCGGCCTTCGTCGAACATGAAGCTGAAGCGCTCAGGCAGGCTGACCCAACCCGGCCATTGATGATGAACGCCTTTTTACCGACTTCTTTACCGGTGCGTCTTTCACAGTGGTGGCGCACCCGCGACCAGGGGGATTCGCTTGCCGTCGCTCGAAAAAATGCCAATATCGTCGGGATTGATTACTACCCGCGGCATGCCCTCATCGCATTGGGGAACAAAACCCTCTACCTTGAAGGCAGCGAGGGCACCTGGCAAGAGCGGAAACGAAAACAGTTGTTCGACTGGGCTCAAACTCATGAGCGCAAACTCATGGTCACCGAAGGCCAGGCAGAACCCTGGGAGGCGGTAACCACGCCCCCCAACCCCTCGGGTCAGCGGATGGCTTCGTGTTTGCCGGAACACATCATCACAAACTACAACGCCTGGATGAAGGCCGGCGAGCTTTACGCTTATCTCTTCTGGGGCGCCGAGTATTGGTTGCTCAGAAAACAAGGAGGGGATTCAAGCTACCTCCAGGCTTTTTCCCGGATTATTGAAAAGAGATGATCAGGCAGGATGTATATGGGGTTACTCCTCAAAATGGAAACTGGCGATGAGCAAGTTTCGGGTTTCCATAGTTGAGTTAAAGGAACTCGGAGAGCCTCTGAATGAAAGCACGTAGATCAAGCCTTCTTTTTCCATCCAGACATCGTCAAATTTCCACCAGGGTTCGCCCCACGGGCGTTCATATTTAATCTCATAGCCGCTTGTATTGTTTAAGTCGATAACCTGTTCAGTAATTTTCTCGGGTTCAGGGATTGCACCCTCATAAGCCTGGTTATAACGAGATTCAAGCGTTTCTCCTTCTGCTAATGGAGAAATGGCTATCGTGAAATAAAGGGAACCCGGTCCGGTCTGAGAAGATTGTTCAATCACGATATAGGGTTTTACGCCTAATCCATAGTAATCATTGTCCGGTTGGGCCGTGAGATCCGCAGTTTCAAGAATGATCCGCCAGCCTGCTGGAATGGTAAAACCAATTCCATGCTTGCTGTAATTGACTGGATCGGTAAACACACCAGGTGTTTCTGTAGCTCTCACTCCCGGGATTAAAACCGGCAGGCGAGGGCCGTAAAAAGGATGACGCCAAACCAGGAAACCTGTTTTTTCATAATTCTCCCTCTCAATCAATCCAAACCCGGATTCTTTAATCCTCATACCGGCCGAACGTTCGAGCGGCGGCGTACATGGCTTCGATGTTTGCGATTGGTGTTTGCGGAGGCAGGTTATTGGCCTCCTTAAAGATAAAACGCTTCCCGCGGAAGATTCCGCTCTTTAAAATTTTTTCAGATAAGGAAAAGACCTCAGCCGCCGTGCGCTGCAGCAGGTCGCCAACCTGCACCCCACCCTGAATCTCAACCTTATCGCCCACTTCCTCGCGAAGAGTTGAAAAGTCGATCGGGAATCCGGTATCGAATGAATTCACATTCAACTCCCTTGCAATGGTCCCCAGATGACGCTGGACGTTACCACACAGGTGCATGGCATGCGGGCCTTCACCATAAAGCGCGCTAAACAAACGTTTATGATATGGCAGAATCAGGTCACGATAATGGCGCAGCGACAGGTATTGAATGGCGTCGTCAGCGAAATTGATCCGCACCGGCCGCAGTTCTTCACCGAGGTAAACCCGCCAGGCCTGCACTCTTTCGACGATCGCCGTAACGATGAAATCCATCAGGCGGTGGTAATAATCTTCATCCAGGAGCATATCTTCAAGCAGCTCGGGCCCACGCAGCCCGAAAGCAACCGTAAATGGCCCGTCAGTACCCAGCGGATACGGCGCCAACACCCTTACCGGACGGTCGTAGAACGCATAGCTGCTTGCCCGATCAACGAAATATTCATAGTAATCACGAATTTGACCGGCGAATCCATCGAACGGCCCGGGCATTCCCCTCTCGAAAACCCCTTCCTTGCGGCTGCCGGTATAGCGAGGCAGCGTGGCACTGACCTGTCCCTGGGGATAGATGATCTGGCAGCCAAACCAGGCTTCTTCCCAAACATTGCCGAAATCGTTATGGATTTCCCAACAGGCGCGCGGTACGCCCATCTCGCAATCCTGGGGTATGGTATGGGTGACGTAATAACTGTATTTCAGGCAGGTCTGGAACATGAGCTCGGGGTCGTTGCTGAACTGCTCCCAGGTAATGCCTTCCGTGTTCAGGCGCGGGTCCAGAACCCAGATGCGGGGATTAATCCCCAGGGGTCCAAACGGCACCCGGATTGGATGCCCGGCGCGATAAGACTCCCAAACCTGGGCAACTTCCTCATTATGTTGGGTAAAGTCAATTGGGTTCAAATTTGAGGCCTTTCATCAGGTATAGTCCTGCCACCATTTAAGGACCTGCAACCCACGCAAGGTATTCCAACGGCTGGGTTTGCCGATTTCTTCCATCTCGAAAAATGTCTTTCCGGCATGCCTGTTCTGCAGGTTCCAACTCCCTTCGGTATTACGTTTCTTTTTGAGCAAACCGATCGCATCCCCCAGGCGCTCGTCTCTTTCTGCCTGGCAGTCGCGGAAATAATCCAATGCCACCAGGATGTCATAATGCCAGCGGGGTGGGAAAGAAAAGAGCAGTATGCTGGCATCGATAGGTTTTTCATCTGCCACCCCGATCATAAAGAGCCGGTGCCTGAGCAAAAATTCACGCCCACTCCTTTGGGCTGCGATTACCAATCCTGCTCGCTGTGGATACTGCTTTTCGTATTCATGCAGGCCTTCCAAGATCAGCAGGGTACCGCCAAATGTGTATTTCATCCGGTCGTTGCCGGGCCAGGGCTCCCACCTGCCATCCGGCTTTTGTTGGCTTACGAGGGTCTCGGCGATCGTATGAATACGGTCGTCGGCACAACCAAAATATGCCAGGATGGATAAGACCATACCGGTTACACCAAGATCAATCCGCTCGCTGTTCCCGGCGAAACTAATCCTGCCCCCATTCTGGTATCCACCCGACAGCAAAACCTGGCAGGCTCTTTGTGCCTGAGAATTGTTCTGTTCCAATCCAAAGCGGCGCAGAAGGAGCATGGTGTAGGTGGTAGATAACCATTTGTGGTTATAAAGCTGCCCAGCCTAAAGGCCAGAAGCATCCTGAAAGGAAAGTAACCTGGCTCCCCAGCCTTCAGTGGCAATTTTGCTCCTTTCGCGGCGCCAGGTGGGCTCATCCGCTCCGCAAAGATCACACATCACCTGCCAGCGGACAGCTGGATCACCGGTAAGCAACCATTCGATTTCATTCATTGCCATCATCGAAAAAAGATTTCCATGAATGTCCTGCCAGTAAACGCACTTCAGGATGAGCTGTGTTAAATTCATGCAAGTGCGGTTCATGCCTGCCGAGAACCAGGCGGTTCAGCCAACCCGGAGTAATCCCAAATTGCGCGTTGAGAGGCAAAGCGTCTCCAGCTTGAAACAACCAGCCAGATCCATCTTCTACAACCACACCGCAGTGCCCTGACGTATGGCCAAATAATGGGACCAGGTACATCCGCGGTGAGAAAGGCAGGGGGATCGCATCAAATTCAAACCATTTTTCAACCGGGTCCTCATAGCAAACCCAGTCCGGATGGTGTTTAAAATCCAAAGCGTCAAAAGCGAATCGCTCAATCAACCTGGTGGGATGTTGTATGGCTTCATACTCCCTCTTGTGGATATGTACCTTCGTCCAGGGGAAATCGGGCAGCCCCCCGGCATGATCAAAATGAGCATGGGTAAGCACGATGTGGTGAATATCTTCTGGGCGTATCCCCATCCGGTTCACCTGACGGAAGGCGCATTCATCCGGAGCATATACGATTCCAAAACCGCGCTTAAAAAAGCGAACGAGGCGAGAAGGGTCTAAATGGTCGTGCAATCCCAGGCCGGTATCGACCAGGACGGGGCCATGATTGGTATCGACCAGGAGACAGGTCGCACCTACATGCCAACGCGGCCACCAGGGCGACATGCTGGCGCAGTTCAAGATACGGATCGCCATCTTAATCCTTGAATCAAATTGTTGAACATCTCAGAGAATCCCATTCTTATCCCTGCAAGAATGCGGGATACATTCAAAGCAAAAAGGGTATGAAAATCTTCGATTGTTTCATATATTGCCGGTATACCTCACCGAAAAAGGCGATATTCTCACCCTCTTCGCTTTTTGCCGTCAGAGCCAGAAAGGTCGTGATTACCAACACCAGGCAGGCACGTGTCAGCGAAATTGATTTCAGCCAAACGCCCCAGGCAAGGAATAAAAGCGAGCTGTAAAGTGGGTGGCGGATATAGCGGTATACCCCGATCTGGATCAAATGGGTCATTTTCTCGAGCTCAAACAAGGCAGGATCCGTACGAGAAGGTTCCGGTTTTCCGGAAAAATGCAGCATTCTCTGACCCTGAATAACCAGAAACAACAAAAATAACAACAGAAGCCACGAGATGATCTGAAGCAAGCTGAAGGGATTTTCAAACCAACGATCGATATTCATCAAAACGAGAATGAGAATACCCTCCCAGGCAAAAAACCGGAAGAAGCCGTGCGATTCGAACTTCCGCAATGATGGCCGCGAAACGAGAAGTATGATGGCCGTCACCACGGTATAAACGATAAGTCTGGCGATAATACGGATGTCCATCGCGTGAGTGAATGTCTGTATGGCTATCTTGGACGGAACGAACGCACCTGCCGGTATTTATATCTGGAATTATAGCCTTTATGTCCAGAAAAAATCAACAGCCTGATGATTTTAGAAACAAGGTGCGCAATCGCGCATTGGTTTGTCAGGACAACCGCTAGCCAATCGATCCCCTTGCATCACCCACTAGATTTAAAGTAGACTTTTTCGATGCGCTAACGTATAATTTCATTACCTTTAAGGAGAAACCAAGATGCGTAAATTAATCGTATCCGAGTTTATTACACTTGATGGAGTCGTAGAAGACCCCGGCGGAGCCGAGAAATTCGAACGCGGCGGGTGGGCTTTTCAATTTGAACGCGGCCCCGAGGGGGATAAGTTCAAGCTCGATGAAGTCATGGGAAGCAGCGCACTCCTCCTTGGTCGGGTCACTTACCAGGGATTTGCAGAAGCCTGGCCATCCAGAACAGGTGAATTTGCAGAGAAGATGAACGGTATGCCCAAGTTCGTCGTATCGACCACAATGGAGAAGGCCAATTGGAGTAATACCACCATCATCAAGAAAGATATCGTTGACGAGGTAAAAAAGTTGAAAAACCAAACGGGCGGTGATATGCTGGTTGCTGGCAGCGTTCGCCTTGTGAACACCCTGATGCAACGCAGACTCGTCGATGAACTCCGGTTAATGATGTTCCCAGTCGTGCTGGGCATGGGCAGGCGGCTTTTCGCCGAAGGCAGCGATACCCATGCGATGCGGCTGGTAGAAGCAAAACCGGTCGGATCAGGCGTGCTGATCCTGATTTATCACCTGGTATAAACAGAGTTTCAGCCCGGTTTCAAATATCCAATAAATGCTGAAAAGTGTCCCACACGTTCTCTCTCCAACGCTCGTGGGCTGAGTTTTGCGGCTCCATATAGTTTCCCATGGCCGCGTCCAGCCACTGCATGGTGCGATACAACCGCAACCGTTTGTCAACTGGTTCCTGTCCGTATTCAGAGACAAACTCAGCCCACATAACCGGATCAAGCGGTTCTTGAAACACCGGGTATTTGATATAGGACAGGTCCCAGGCTGCATCCCAAAAAAGCGCATCGTGCAAATCGGTCAGCCTGGTCACATGCCATTCAGGGCTTTTCTCAAGTGAAATAGTCCAGTGAAAAGCCGTAACCACGAGGGATACTGGGTAATCCTGGAGCCAATCAAGGTTCTCTGACCACAGACGTTTTAGGCGATCATAGTTTTCAAGCCCTAACAAGCCCTGTCTTACGGCCAGTCCGCCGATCTTTAAGATAACTTCTTCGTATTGGTGCCTGGTGGGTGAGAATGGCAGCACTTTTCCGCTTCCTTGGATCCAACCAGCATGGTCGTTTGTGATCGCATGCAGTTTTTTATAGAACTGCCCCAAGGCCCGATAAATTTTTCGCCGGTCTTTATCATCTGTAATCTTCAACAAATCTCCGAGTCTCTGACCTCTAACGAACTCTTGAACGATAAATGGTACAGGCAGCAAAGTGCAAGAAGAGCCGCACGCCAGCAGGTGGGGAGCCGGTAATCCATGCTTATGAAGTAGCTCAGTGATATAGGCTTCTTTTTCTGACAGCTGATCGGAAGGATTAATATCTTCCTTGAGAAAAACGACTTCACCGTTATCCAGACCGACCTTGAAGAGATGGCGAACCCACACCCCTTTATCCTCCACGAATAACACCTTCCGGTCCGGAATTACAGATAGAATGGCAGTGCTGACCAATTCGCAGGTTATTTGTGGATTTTCGGTCATTCTTTCTCCTATCATTCGTGGCCAAGAGTATATAGAATTTCGATTCGATCTTTAGATTGCCGGCGGATAAACGAAAGAGGAATAATTGTAGCAGAGAAGCAGCGGATAAAACTATAATCATATCAAAAATCGCGTTTCGGAGGAAGCTGTGAACGCTGATAATCAATCTTCTCGGTTCTCGATCAATCTGATTCGTCATTTGCAGGATAAACCTGAACCCTTTTCGCCGGGCGAGCCAGAATTCTGGACAGACGCCCATATCGCCCAACAGATGCTGGCTGCCCATTTGGATCCAAACACGGACGCTGCCAGTCGCCGCCCGCTGACCATTCAGCGAACAGTAGAATGGATCGTAAAGAGCCTGGATTTGAAAGCGGGCGACAGCCTGCTCGACCTGGGCTGTGGGCCGGGATTGTATACATTAAGGCTGGCGCGTTGCGGTTTGAAGGTCACCGGGGTGGATTTCTCGGTTAATTCCATCAATCATGCAATTGTAGCTGCTCAAAACGAAGGTTTGGAAATCACCTATCGCTGTCAGGACTATCTCCTTCTGGAAGATGAATGCCGGTATGACGCCGCCTTACTGATCTATGGCGACTTCTGTCCCCTTTCCCCTGAACAACGATCTCACCTGCTTGCCAATGTGCACCGGGCGCTGAAACCCGGTGGATATTTTGTCCTGGATGTTACAACCCCTTTTCTCCGCCAGCATGCAGGATTGAAAAATGGCTGGTATGCCGCTCAGAGCGGTTTCTGGAAACCTGGCCCGCATCTGGTACTGGAGCAGGGGTTCTCATATGAAGGAAATATTTACCTTGACCAATACACTGTTATCGAAGAAAACGGGGAAATCAGCAACTATCGCAACTGGTTCCAGGATTTCACCGCCGAAACCATCCAGAGCGAACTGGAAGCCCATGGATTTGTCGTTGAAAGCCTATGGGGAGACCTGACCGGAAGGCCTTATGAAACCGAAACGGATTGGATTGGAGTAATTGCCAGGATTATTTAATAGTTCACTATTAATTTTCATTGCTTATGGTTTTTGCTCCACTCTCAAAATACAGCCATAATGAACCTTTCCAGGTGTTCATTAAATTCTTGCGGATTTTCCAGGTTCATGCCATGGTTTGAGCCTGGAATAATCTCGGCTTCAGCCCGGTGTACCCGTTTAATGAGCACTTCCGTATGCTTATAGGTCCCTTTTGGTTCATGCTCACCATTGATAACCAGGGTTGGGCAGGTGATTCGCTCTAGCGGAAGTAAGGAAAAGCTGTAGATTGCTTCCCAGACCTTTAAATATTCGCTGCCATCCATCTGAAGCATGCACTGTTGGAGATATGTGGTCGTTGCTTCATCGCGGCCAAGCCAGTGCCTTCCCCGAGTTAGCCGTGCCAGCCAAAGTGAAAAATATGTAAACTTCTTCACACTCATGGTCTTGATCGTCAGCATCATCAGCCATTTGGGAAAGAGGACTTTACATAGAAACTTATCGACCAGCGTCAAGTCGATCGCAACCGCACTTCCCGCCAGGACCAATCCTTTAAGTCTGCCCGGGTACTTCACAGCAAACGCCTGGGCGATGCTCCCGCCCCACGACAAACCACAAACAATTGGCGACACAATTTCAAGTGAATCTAACAATAATTTCAAATCATCAGCAAAGGTGAAAATGGAGTAGCGATCCAGTTGGGTTGGTCCCGTTCTCCCGTGGCCGCGCAGATCGTAACGCAGCAGCCGGTAGTTCGGTGAAAAATATTTCCACTGAGGGTCCCAGATGCGCCCATCAGCAAAAGCACCGTGAACAAATACCAGTGAATTCCCTGCGCCAGCCTGCTCATAATAGGGATGCATGCCATTCCTTCACCCAGGGTTCATCCAGCTCATGGGCCGGACCCATCACTGACCGATATAAGGCGTTAGCAGCGGCGCTGTAACCGCCGACGAAAGCTCGCGTCGCCCCCATACGCTGCAAACGACGCAAGCCCTCGATCATCACGGCTTTCCCCAGTCCTTTTTTCTGGTAGGCGGGTACCGTGGCGACCGGCTCAAAATAGGCACTGCGGGTTACATCATCAAACCAGATGGTGCAAAAAGAAGCAACCGCTCCATCCGGCGCAATAGCAACCAGATCTAAATCCCGGCGGTAGAGGGGAGCCAACTGGATATTACGGTACCAGGTGGGGTCAGCCCTGTTTTCGACGGCAACTTTGATATCTCCTTCGTGGAACCCCAGGCCCGAAGCGTAACAGCGTTCGAGCAGCTCGAGCCCGTCTCCCAGGGGTCGGATGGTGTAACCCGGTGGGACTGGTTGGGCAGGAATGAGTTCATCCAAATCACGATGCCACTGGTGCTCAGGCCAATTCCCCTTGTTATATCCCCTCCGCTGCAATAACTCCTGACGCTGGATGTCCTGTTCCGCGGCCCACACACATAATTTTCTCGAGCTATCAGGCAAGACCTTAGCCAACCGCTCCTCCGCCACAGCCAGCATTTCTTCTTCGAGTTCAGGTGTGCGCAATTCAGGATGCACCAGAAGATGCGCTTCACCGGGTCCACCATCAGGCATCAGGAAGGATACCAACTGACCTTCTTGCTCCCAAAGGAAAGCTACATCTTCAAGGCGCACCCCGGCGCAGTTCAAACAGGAATGCCAACGGGCATAATCTAACCGGGCTACATGCCAACTGCGCTCGAGGCGCTGGTTCAGGAAAAAAACCTGGCGAAGAAAAGCGCGCATTCGCCAGAAATCATCTTCCCTCTGGTAAGGGCGAAAAATAGCCTGCACAGATAAACCTCCCCGGCCAATCCAAATCTGACCTTTTGTTTACAAATTTTAGCATACGGTAAGGAAAGAGGATTTCCAGCTGCCAGGCAAACCGCAAAAGCCTGTCCAACAGGACAGTATCAAAACCATTCTACTGGTGAGTGTGCATTATTTCACTTATGGGTATTATATGATCGTAAAGGAGCATCAAAGGAGGTCGTCATGTTCGCCTGTATCATTCTTCTCATTTTACTTCTGCCGCTGGTTTTTTTCACCGCGACTATCGAGACTTTTTTCTCGAGCAAACAATTAGCCGAAATGGGTGTTTGTGTCGATACCCATGAACAACCACAACCGGTCACTAAATTCAAACAAGCCGGTGGCGCTGGAAATCAGGGAAATTCTCCCGTGATTGCAATGTCGAACCCGGTAAAAAATCACCAGGCAATTTTCTAGAATGATTGGTAAGAGATGAACTAAACGGTCAATGCGTTTTTTCAGTCAGATGGAGAATAGACTAAGAGCAGCCATCCTGCTGGGCCAGGATCAGGACATGCTCGTCGGGGAAAATTTCTCCATCTGTTATTATCTCTACTTTTCGACGCCATTTATCTTCATTTACGGTCAACAGCCGCAGCTCTGATATTTTCAAGCCAAGCGCAGCGCAGGTTGACCTAAATTCTGCTTCCGTAAAATACTGGTAGCTTTGTAACCTTTCCGTTTTCCACAGCGGCTTGGCAAGAAAAATCGATTTGGTGATGTAACGGGTAAAATCACGCCGTGAAAGCTCAACCTGCAATGGGTTTGAAGCCTGGTGATAATTGATATGGAAGGGCTGATACTCCTGAACGAAGGTTTTAAACTCCTGAAATGCCTGGCTGTCCTGAAAACGAATGCGCACCACCTGGAATGGATCTCCCGGTGGCTCCAAACCATCGAATAAGACCAGCCAGCCGGCCGGCCCCAGGCAGCCAGTCGCAGCGGCTAAAGCCTGCTTCACTCGCTGTTTGGCGAGCGGAATGTCAATTTCGTCCAGCTCAGGAGAAAAAGTATCAGAATATACTTCGTGGAGAGCATTGACCAGCAGCACAACATCAAACCTGCCTAATTGTGCTAACAAGTCCGGATCGGTGAAATCACCTTCAATCCGGCGGAAACCAGGAAAATCCTGCTGGCAGCGTACCAGAGACCGGGCGTTATAATCGACGCCGACCGAATCCCCGGAGGAGCATACCTGGGAATGGGCGTTGAGCAGCGTCCCAATAATCTGGCCTTCGCCGCAGCCCAATTCAAGCAAGCGCAGAGGGCGAATGTCCTGCCGTGCAATGCTGCGAATCAGGTCAGAGGCGGCCAGGATGGCCGCGCGTTTGCCCAGGTTCTCCATGGGTTGCAAGCGCATCTCCCAATACAAATCCCAAAAATCATTGCTCTCGGTCATACCGCTGATTCTCGCTTGTTACCTCCAATATATCGATTATTGTATCCAAAGAGCAGGTTGTTTATAGGCTTGTTAATTGAAATTGCTTACAACTCTGGCGTTTCCATGAATGGAAGGATAGCTGCTGCCAGTATAAGCGATGAAATGATATTGTAATGGGTCGTTGCCGCCAAGAGGACGAGGCGAGCGGGGAGCATGTGTGCCTCATCTCAGCCAGTTCGGTTTTACCGCCGCCCAACAGGCCAAAAATTTCAACTGAATGGGCCGTTCGTGTGGATTTCATAAAAAAGAGCGAGATCATTTACCTGGAAATAATGACCTTGATCCACTTTGTACCTCCCGTTCGAGATTTAACTTAGCTCTCAATGGCTGGTTATGAATTACTTGATCACCCGGTAAGTCAAATGAACCACGTCCGGGGCTGTGGTCACTTCTACCAGCTCCAGGTCAACCGGTTCGATCCCCAGGTAATCGAACATGCGGATACCCTTACCGAGCAAGACCGGCGCCAAATCGATGCGGATTTCGTCCATAAGGCCAGTTTTGAGGCACTGCTTTGCAATACTTGGCCCACCGACGGCGACATCCTTACCGCCAGCAATCTTCCTTGCTTTTTCGATTGCGCTTTCGATTCCATCGGTCACGAAGGTGAAGATTGAACCTGGCTTGACCCATTCCTGTGCTACCCGATGGGTAACAACGACGACCGGTATGTCCAGAGGGTGTTTGCCCCCCCAGGCGTGGGCGATATCGAACGTCCTCCGCCCGGTTACCAATGCGCCATGTGTTTGGCCGGCTGCGCGGACAAGCTCAGCCCCAGAGCGGTTTATCTTGATCGAACCGGCGCCAGATGGCACTTCATCCTCTAACTCGCCGCTGAAGTACCACCTGAAGAGTTGTTCTCCACCGTCTCCCAACGAATTTTCTGGACTGTCATTTTGCCCAGCGACAAACCCATCCAGCGACATCGAGAATTCTGCGCTGACTTTTCCCATGGTTAATCGCTCCTGAAAAATTTTATCAATTCGGGAACCAGAACTTCCTTGGCGGCTCCGTAGCTCTGGCCAGGAAAACGGCGATGCTTTGCGTTAGGGAGGATGCCCGTCAGGGTTTCTGCGCCATGGTGCATGAATGCCGGGCTATCTCCCCCATCCATAACCAGAGTGGGAATCTTAACCGAAGCCCAACGATCGAGTGGCTCAGGACGACCCTGCATGACATCGGCACTGATGATGCTATCATAGACGACGGTATGCGCCATTTTTTTGAATGCCGCCCACATCGGTGAATTTTGCATATGGACCAGCTCTTCCGGGGATACCCTTAATGCCTGGGTCATGAAATACGTCAGGATTTCGTTCCGGTGGTCCTGACGAGCCAATTCGAGCAGGTGCTGAATATAATCCGCAGGGACCGGGGGCCGGCTGTCATCGATAATGAACGGCGGCTCATATAAAGCCAACCTGGTGATCCTGCCCGGCAGCTGGCGGGCTGCTTCAAGGGCCAGGATCGCTCCAGAAGAATGGCCATAGACATACGCAGGCCCGCCTGATTCTGAAATGATGGCATCGATATCTTCAACCTCGCGTTCTACCGCATAGGGAGGTGTATCGCCGCTCTCACCGCGTCCCCGCCGGTCAAAAGCGAATACAGTAAAATTCTGGGAAAGGCCAGCGTCGCTGCTGCTCGAAAATGATGAGGTCACCGCTGAGCGAGATGCCAGTGCTCCATTTACCATGATTAACGCCGGCCCCTGCCCAAAACGGTCATAGGCAATTGATGTTCCGTCTTTTGAATGAACTTTATCCATTCTCGCCTCTCATTTCATCCAGGTAATTTGCGAGCTTTGCGAGGCTTTGGGTCCATCCAGCTTCCATACCTGAAAATGCCCATTCAGCTGCAGGTAGGATCTTAAGTGTTTCAAGACGGAGGGTGAGTATTGTCTGGTTGTCCATCTCTGCAAAGGTTACGGTCGTGAGCACTTCGAACTGGGAGTTTCCCTTTTCATCTTCCACGGCAACGGAAAAAAAGACCAGACGTACAAAAGGAACGACTTCGCGAAAAACCCCTCTCATTGGATATTCGGCCCCATCTGGACCGCGCATGACGATGTAGATCGTTCCGCCTGGACGAGCATCAATCTGGCAGGTCGGGTTGGTGAAATCATCCGGACCCCACCATTGCGAAACAAGGTGAGGATCAGTCCAGGCTCTGAAAACAAGCTCCCTGGGTGCGTCAAACGTGCGCGTCAGGGTCAATTCTCTATTCATTTTGTCCTCCATACCATTAATTTTCTCATGCTGCTCCATCTTGAGCTTTTGTTTTTCTACCGCTAAAACGCGATCGAGCGTGTCAAAACGCCGGTTCCACAAATGGGTCACTTGAACGGTCCAGGCTTCAACCTCATGGAGCGCTTCAGGGTTAATGTGATAAATTCGCTGTTGAGCCTTCTTTTCCATGTGGACAAGTCCGGCTTCGCGCAGGATTTTCAGATGCTGAGAAACAGCCGGCGGGCTGATGGTGAATTGAGCGGAAATATCCCGGGCTGAAAGCGGCCCACCTTCAGCTAAAAGCTCGAGCATCTTGCGCCGGGTCGTTTCTGCCAATGCACTAAATTTGTCCATATCGTCATAATACATCGGACTCTTAATTAAGTCAATACTTAAATATGATATGGATTATTCCATTGCTTCAGAACACGAAAAGACCAGAAAGCGGAGGGCATTGATGGCCCTACCATCCCGGTTAAGATTTCCTTATCAATCCGCAATATATTAGATATACTTTACCGATATAATACAAAATATAGGAGCTAATCAATATGGCAGAAAAAGAAAAAATTATCAAGAGCGATGAGGAATGGCGCCATGAACTGACCCCCGAGCAATTCGCGGTAACGCGCGAACGGGCGACCGAACCTCCCTTTACTGGTAAATATGTTTATAACAAAGCCGATGGGACTTACGCTTGCGTGGCTTGCGGCCAATCGTTGTTCTCATCTGCCACCAAATTTGATTCCGGATGTGGCTGGCCAAGTTTTTGGGACGTAATTCAGACCGGGACTGTGGAACTACGAGCAGACAACAGCCACGGGATGCACCGCACGGAGGTGGTTTGCAGCCGCTGCGAGGCTCACCTGGGGCACCTCTTCGAAGATGGCCCCCGCGAAACGACCGGGCAGCGCTACTGTATCAATTCGGCTGCCCTTTCATTTGACCAGGAACTCTGAGTCTACTGCTAACCTGACCCTGACATTCATTCGATCGATGCCTGGCCAGGAAACTCAAATTCGCTTTAATCGCGATCGTCGATCCCTTCCATAACAAAGCTGGTCAGCTCGTCGACGCTCCAGTCGTCGATGCTCAGCGACCGGGTCGTCCTCCCTCGGCGCCAATAGTCGGTCTGGTGCACGACACAGGCCAACCGGATGATGCTGTCCATCGCCCGGACCGACACGCCGAACTTCTGCCCAAGCGATGCCAGAGGTACCAGGCTCATGGGGACATCTTCGGTGATATAACGGTGGTTGAGGCTGGGCGGGCCTTGAATTCCATAATAACCGGGCTGGTTGTGAATGGCATCATAAAGGGTGTCTCCGCTGGCATCGTAGGCCAGCACCAGCCACTCCTGGGCGGTTCGGGCACGGATGCCCAACGCAGCAGCAACCGTCACCCGCTCGCGGTCGAGCGCTTCCAGCACACGTGCGACCGATGGGGTGACGCCGTCAATATAGAACTGGTATTCACCCCTGGTAGCTTCGATCCAGCCAGCATTGAGCAATGTTAAGGCCGGATGGAAGATTGCGCCCATATTGTTCAGGCCGGTATGCAGGACACTCGTGCCATCAAAGAATTGGGGATAGGCCTGCCTGACAATCGAAAGCACGTGGGACGTGCAGGTGGCGGGTAAAGCAGCCACAGGGACCGATTCCTTGATCCGAAAAATGCGAGCCAGGGCAGGCCCTTCAGATCGACTGGCATAAATCAACGTCTCAGCTTCAGCTATGATGACGTTGGCTTTGCAGCCAGCCTTATGAATGGTCTGGCGAAATTCAATAGCGCCGCAGGTGCGCCCCGGGTTTAGGATGACGATCTGACCATCTTTAAGATAGGGAGCCATGACTTTGGCTATTGGGCCATGGGCAGTCGAGGGTAATACGACCATGATGATATCCGCACCGCTGATTGCTTCCTCCAGGTTGGCAGTGATCACCTCCAACTTCCCGAATCCGCTGGGGCCTCCCTCGCTGCTGATGAGTTCAATCCCGCCCAGGGCTTTGATCACCGTAATGTGGTCTTCTGTCCGGTTATACAGGTTGACTGGAAACCCCATCAATGCCAGATGAGCCGCCATTGTCTTACCGCCGTGGCCGGCGCCTACTACAGTGAATCGAGTCGTTTTTGTCATATCATTCTCCCTGGTCATAATGATCGTCAGGCCTGCCAACGGGTGCCTGTTAATAGTTTTAACGTCTTCGTGAATTATTCTTTCTCTATAGGTTAAAGATCAATTGGTATGGTTAGCGAATGGCATTCGCCCCTACTGCTTTTTTTGCCTACTTCGCTGCATCGAGGAGGCGACCTTGTCGTTCTGATTCCGGCAGTGTCCGGCCGGTCTGCGGGTCAAGAGTTACACAAGCCCCGCGCTCATCGATCCAGGTGACAATATCACCCCGACCGAAAGGATTATTCAGCAACTGGGGTGCATCCAACAGGCCCGTCATTACAGCCCTGGCCAGGGTAGCCGGGTGGACCAATGGGTCCGGCACGCCAGCCGGCGCCAGGCTGCGAATTGCTGTTAATAAACCCTTCGCTTCCATGACCAGCTCAGCTCGCCGGGATACGACTTGAGGGTCAGCAGTCATATCCGGCTGACCGTTGAGTGCATTTTCAATCGCCCGCCGGGCTAAATGGCAGGAGGCAATCACATCCTCAGCCGTCGCTGCATGGTGAGCCTCGGTATATCCGACCACGTGAACGATGTGCGGTTTGAGCGCCATTTGCACATAAACACTGGCAGCCAGGTGAGCCCGGGCATGGTCCGGCTCCAATGGATAGCTAAGCAGGCCGGTACGCGTCTGGCGATAAATACGGAAATCAGGCCCGGATAACGGTGCAATTAAATCAAGTACAGCCAACATTTTGGCCAGATCCATAGCATCGCTGTGCCCTGGCGGGCTATTGAACATCAATTGGGCAATATAATCTTTTACGCCAAAAGCACGGGCGTTATAGGCTGAAAGATAGGCAGCCGCCACGAAGACCGCGTCAGGCGCATCCCGCATGCCCCAATGATGGGGTTCATTCAATTCAACCGGGATATCACGTTCGCCATACCAGGCCATGACGCGTTGGTGCTCGCCGATCGACCCTTCCAGATCCCAGGGCCCACGCCCATCCATCTGGTTAAACCAGAATAAAGGTATTGCGCACCAGGCAATGTCGATCGTGTTCCGGTACAATTCTGCCAGGCGGAGAAAATCATCCGTTCCCGAGTACGTTCGCAGGAGGGGATAGTTTCCGCACCGGCTGGCTTCATAAAGAGTTCGGTAATCTTCCGGGGTGCGCACAGGGACACCACCTGCTCCTGTGCGGCGGCGGTCCTGGCGTTCGGGATGGAAGAAATTTTCCTGGGCATCCTGATCGATTCCCAGGGAAATTACGTCCACCACCTCGGCGCTGGCGATCCGAGCAATACCCTGGCGGGTCGCTTCCATCGTCGACAGGCCAAAATGGTGGCGCAGTAAGGGATAAGGTGCTTTCCAGGCAATCCGCTCGACCATGCTTTGAGGATAATCTTGAATCCCTTGTGCCTCTTCGGCCTGGCCGTGCAGGTAGGATAAAACGGTATCCGCTGATTCTCCACCTTCAAAGACTCGTTCGAAAAATCCCATGGCCCGGGCGCGGTTGGCCACCGGTGGGGTACCGCCAAAGGCAAACCGCACTCCCCTGGAGTGCAGGTCGTCGGCCGCTTCAGCAAAAGCTGCTAATAAACGCTCGCCGGTCTCGGGGGTAAGCCGGTAGGAAACACCTACAAGATCCGCTCCTTCACGGCGGGCTGTTTCGATAACCAGATCAATAGGAACAGCCGGACCCAGGAAGACCGTCCTCCAGCCGGCCATTTTCGCCAAACGCAAAAATCTGGTAATACCTGCCACGTGCACGCATTCACCCAGGGCTGCTGCAACGACTGTTTTAATCGCTCACCTTCCTTTCACAATTGATTACAATGTGTCTTTTTCATCCTGGATGATTAAAATAGTTCCTTACGGGTCACCGAACGCGTCCGCCCAATTACCGTCATTGGAATTCGCTCGCCGAAGAAACCGGTAAAAATACGGTAATAGAGTAATTCTTCTTTTGACCGCAGGCGAGCTCCGTTTGCAGCTTTTCGCTCTGCCAACCATTCTGCGTCTGAAATCTTGTCATTCGCATATTCTGCCAGCAGGTCAGCCGAACCTGCGCCTTTTGAGAATTTTTGCTTGGGCCGCCAGGTAATATCATCCGGCAAAAAGGCATCAAAGGCACGGCGCAGCAAGTATTTCTCGGGCCCGCCGGGTTTTGGCGCTTTCCAGCGCACTGGCAACCGGAAAACGCTTTTGATCAAATTCCGGTCCAGAAAAGGCACCCTTCCTTCGATTCCATGCGCCATCGTCATACGGTCGGTCCGTTGTAAATTGGTATTATGTAAATTATTGGTCACTTCCCATAACTCGCGATGCAACGCCTGGGAATCGGTGATCGGCCTGAGATATGCATAACCGGCAAAGAGCTCATCAGCACCTTCCCCTGTCAAAATGACTTTGACGTAATCGGCGGCCAGTTTTGCCAGGAAATAATTTGGGATCGCGCTGCGGACCAGGGCGGCATCAAACGACTCCAGGTGGTAAATAACCTCTGGTAAAACTGAAAGCATTTCGCCAAATGAATAGGTGTAGGTATGATGGCGGGTGCGTAAATATTTCGCCACGTGGTGCGAAGCCTCGATATCCTCGCTGCCAGCCATGCCAACCGCAAAGGTATCGACCTGGTCTTTAGCCCCTCTGGCAGCAGCCGCCACGATGCTGCTGTCCAATCCACCGCTCAAACTGATACCCACCGGAACCCCTTTGTCCGCAATCAGGCGTTTTCGGACAGCCCGGAATAGCTGTTTCTGAAGCCGGTCCAGGTCTTCCTGGTGGAATTCTTTAGCTTTTGAACCTACCGGAGGCGCCTGAAAATCCTGGAAGGTAAAATAGGTCTGAAACCCTGTCTTAGAGTGCCAGAATTGGCCGGGTGGAAATTCTTTGATAACATCCGAAAACGACAACAGTGCTTTAATTTCCGAAGCAAAATAGATGACTCCAGCTACTTCGGCATAATAAAGCGGCTTGATACCTATCGAGTCTCGCGCCAGAAAAAGATCCTCGCCATCCACAATAGCAAAAGCGAACATGCCATCCAGGTAAGACGGACAGGCCAACCCTTTTTCAGCATACAGCTTTAAAACAACTTCAGTGTCGCTGTTCGTCTGGAAAGGCTTTTTTAACCGCTTACGGAGTACCCGGTAATTATAGATTTCACCATTGAAGACGATCCAACGCTGGCCATCACCCATGGGCTGGTGGCCTTCGGCAACGTCGAGAATAGCCAGGCGGGTGTGTCCCAGGCTGCCTGAGGACGTCTTCGTCCAGCCCTGTTCATCCGGACCACGGTGCTGAAGGCAATTAAGGCCTTCTTTAACCCAGGATGCCTTGACAGTTGGATAGCTTCCGAGAATTCCACACATAAATACACTCCCATACTCTAAAATTTAATAATGGCAATTATTTCCCAAACCGTTGGAAGAAAGAAGCTGGATTTCAAAAATCTCAAGCAAGATCATTCCCGAAAAGGGGGATGAATTGTTGTGTTTTGAAAAATCCGGCTAACAAATCTAGATATTACTGAAAAAAAGGCAAACCTGCGGTGCTGATGAAACCAAGCCTGCAATGATTATAGCAAAAGTTTCCCAATCGAGCAAATTTCAAAAGGCGTTGCTGTAATGTGTTGGTACGCAGGAAAACCCAAGCCATTCCGATAAATCGTGCTGAGATGGTACGTTGTAAGGGATGCTGGTGTTCCAAATTTTAATTTTGCGGGCGCACGATCGTTGGGAGAGAATGTCCGGGGATGCATTTTCTGCCGGGTCGGGGTAAAATGGAAGCAGGGTTGCTCCCTGGTTCACCATGTGATACAATAGAACAGACGTTCTTGATTTAATACATTCAATTAGTATTGATAAAACCAACACGCCTGATATCAGGTGGATCAAATATGTGGTCTTAAAAATAAAAATTAGCGAAGGGTGTCTATGACAAAATCCAATTATAGTGCTGCCGATATCACCCAGATGGAGTTCCTGGAAGCCATTCGCAAGCTCCCCGGAATGTATATTGGCGACACCGAAGAACACGGCCTGCACCACCTGCCTCAAGAGGTTATAGACAACTCAATCGACGAATGTATGGCAGGGAATGCCACGATAATTACCATCATCATTGAAAAAGATGGCGCCTTTACAGTTATCGACGACGGTCGCGGTATCCCGGTTGAATACAAGCCAGATGTGGGCTGTAGCTCATTGACCCTGGTCATGACCAAACCGCACGCAGGCGGGAAGTTTGCCAAAAACGGCGAGGAATCAGCTTACTCGGCTTCTGGGGGCCTGCATGGCATCGGCTTGAAGTGCGTCACTGCCATGTCCACCCAGGTGTGTGTCAACGTGAAACGCCACGGGCTGCTGTTTGTCCAGGAATTCGAAAACGGCGGAGCGGTCCAGACTCCGGTCGAGATATTCGATTCTTCCCGTAAAAAGATAGGCGAGGTGGATGCAGCCACCGAATTAGTGCTGAACAAAGCCAATATCTGTGTAGCGCTCAAGATCAACGGTCAAAAAGTACCTGTGTCGGCTAATCCGCAAGAAGGTACCGGAACCGAAATAACCTTCCGTCCCAACCGGGCCTGGTTTTCACACAACCTGGAATGGGAAAACCCGACAAAGAATGTCCCCTGGAACGTAGCCCGTCTCGAAACCCGGTTTGCCCAGATTTCGTATCTCCATCCTGGAGTAAAAATTGAATTCCTCGATAAACGCCAGCCTAAAGCTGAACAGCAGAAAAAAACTTTCTATTCTAAGAAGGGTCTGGAAGACTATCTGGCATACCTGAATGAGGGGTTAAACCCCCTTCACAAGCCCATCATCTTCGACGGGGAAGAAAAAATCGACATCAACGGAAAACAGCATTCGATCAAGACCCGTGTGGCGCTGCAGTACTGTGTTGGCGAAGATATGGAAACCAACCTGGTAGCTTTTACCAACTCGATCCCCAACCCGTTGGGAGGGGTGCACGTCACGGCTTTCAGATCCGGGTTCAGCCGTGCGATCAATACGGTTGCCCAGGCCAAAAAATGGATCAAATCAGCTGATGACTTCAAGAACGAGGATGTTTTTGCCGGTATGACCGCCATCATTACCGTCTCCATGACCAACACCCCCCAATTCCTCTCCCAGACTAAAGAGGCCTTGAATTCGCCCGAGGTCAAGGGTCCGATCATGTCAGCAACCTATAACTCGATGACCGAGTTCTTCAATAAGAGCAGCAACGCCGACATCGGGAAAATCATCGTACGCCAGGCCATCACTGCTAAAGAATCGCGCGAGGCGGCTCAAAAGGTGCGCCAGACCATGATCAAACGCTCTGGCCTGGATGCCGGGTTGAATTTCATCGGCAAGACTGCCGATATTACCCGAACCAACGGCGAGCCGATCGTCCCCAAAGAATATACCGCCCTGTACATCGTCGAGGGTGATTCGGCTGGCGGCTCGGCCAAACAGGGCCGCGACCGGCGCTTCCACGCCATTTTACCGCTGCGCGGCAAGCCTGAAAACGTCGAAAAGGTTCGCAACCTGTCTAAGGTGCTGGAAAACGACGAGATCAAGTCGCTGGTGACTGCGATCGGCGCAGGAATCGGAGCCGACTTTGACTCCGAGAACATGCGCTATGGACGTGTGGTAATTATGTCGGATGCGGATGTTGATGGCAGCCATATCCGCGCCCTGCTCATCACCTTCTTTTGGCGTTTTATGCGCCCTTTGGTCGAAAAGGGCAACCTGTATGCCGCCCGACCCCCGCTCTTTCTGGTTTCTCAGAAAAAAGGGAACGGCCGTGAATATGCATATTCTGAGGCCGAACGGGATGAAGTTGTCAAGAAATTTGGTGGTAATAACAATATCGAGATCACCCGCTATAAAGGGTTGGGCGAAATGGATGCCAGCCAGCTTTCGGAAACTGTCCTGGTGGTGCCGCCCGGCTATGCCAAGGGGCAAGACAAAAAAAGCCGCAAGAGCTCAGAGGCGAAAGATGGCCAGGTGTATTCGGTCGCCGATTTTGCATACCGTGATATCCAGCTCACCATCGACGACGTGAAGAAAGCCAACGAGATGATCAGCCTTTGGATGGGGGACCGCCCTAAAGACCGCAACGAATGGCTGATGAACCATTCGTGGGAAATTAAGACCGATTAATGACAAATCAAAGTGAACTATGACTGAAAACACAATCCTAACGACGGAAAACCCGCGCTCCCTGACGCGTAAAGACATCGGGGAAGTCGTTGAATCTTCAATGGTGGATTACGCCGAACAGACCATCCTCGACCGGGCCATCCCCGACGTGCGCGATGGCCTGAAACCGGTGCAGCGCCGTATCCTCTTCGCCATGGGAGAGTTGAACCTGTGGTTTTCAGGTAAAACTTTAAAGTGCGCTCGTATCGTGGGTGAGGTATTGGGTAAATATCATCCTCACGGCGATTCGAGTGTATATGGCGCTCTGACCCGCCTGGCGCAAGATTTTGCCATGCGCGTCCCCCTGGTCAAAGGCCAGGGCAATTTCGGCTCGATTGACGGCGATTCCCCAGCTGCAATGCGCTATACTGAGGCAAAACTTTCTGCGGCCGGCGAGCTGATGCTGGCTGACATCGATAATGACACGGTCGACTTCGCTGAGAACTTCGATGGAACGCTCAAAGAACCAACCGTGCTCCCTTCGCGAATCCCCAACCTGCTAATCAACGGCACCACTGGCATTGCCGTTGGCATGTCGACCGACATCTTGCCCCATAATTTGAATGAGATCTGCCAGGCAGTTGCCCACATCGCTGAGAAGTGGGCCAAGCGCGACACCATCACAGTTGACGAGCTGATGAAGTTCATCCCTGGACCAGACCTGCCCACCGGAGGCCTGCTCTTCCGTTATCGCAAGGACGCCAAGGACGACAGCGTGACGGATATGATCCGCACGGCGTACGAGACCGGCTACTCCCCGCTGATTTGCCAGGCTAAGGCGGACATCGAACGGAATGGCAAGACCCAGATTATCATCTCCGAAATCCCATTCCAGGTCTCAAAAACTACCATCCTGGAAAGAATTGCCAAACAAAAAGACCGGTTAGCTGGCAAGATCAGCGACGTGGTGGACGAATCGGACCAAGACGGCTTACGGATCGTCTTCGAGGTTGCCCGGGGCTGCGACCCCCAGGAAGCTCTCGAAGCCCTCCTTTCTTACACTTACTTGCGGACAACCTTATCTTGCAACCACCTGGTGCTCAATATCGACGACGATGGCAATATGTACCCGGAAATCATGTCGCTGCAGCGAATCTTGATCGCATTTATCAAACACCGCCTGAACGTCATCGTCCGCCGATCGGAATACGAAAAGAAAAAGGCTGAGGCCCGGGTACATATCGTCAACGGTCTGCTGGCAGCCCTGGCCGCGATCGAAGAGGTCATTGCCATCATCAAGAAATCCAGGGACGTCGATACCGCCAAAACCAACCTGAAAAAACTTCTCAAAATCGACGACATCCAGGCCCAGGCAATCCTGGATATGCAGCTGCGCCGTCTGGCTAATCTGGAAGTGCGTAAACTGCAGGACGAGAAAAAAGATCTCGATACACGCATCAAAGCCTTGATCGAGTTATTGAAATCCGAACCCAAACGCCTGGCCTTGATCATCGCCGACATGAATGAGATCAACGAAAAATACCCGACCCCACGGCGAACAATCATCGTAGAAAATGAATCTGGCCACAAAGAGACTGTCACCGTGGCCGATTTACTGGTCCCCGAAAAACCCCAGGTGGTCTTGTTCACCACTTCAGGTGTGGTCCGCTCCAATGCCGACAGCTACAAAGATACTATCCAACCGGGAAAAGCCTCGATTCGGGCAGTCGAAACACCGCTGGCCAAAATTGAAGCAGCGCCTCAAGATAACGTCCTGTTGGTATCCACCCGGGGGCGGTTATGGATCGACAATGTAGGTAGACTGCCCATGAGGGGCAGCTTTACAGATATCGGGCTGGATCGAGATGAAGAATTGGTGGGTATCAGCCGGGTAGACGAAAAAAAGATCCTGGTGATGGTCACCCAGTCTGGCAGCATTAAGCGTACCAGGGTTGCAGACGTGATTACAGCCCATTCTGGGGGGGCTTGGGGCGCTGCGATTGGCCTGGAAAACAGCGAAGACCGGCTCGTACTGGCCAGCGCCTTGACCGACCAGGCTCAGGTGATGATCTTCACCGCTGGTAACCTGGCGAAGAAGGTTGATCCCCGGGCGCTGCGGTTCGAAGCCAACACTGTGAACCCACAGGCCACACCCAGTGCCCGAGGGGTAGCGGCGATCAAACTGGCTGCAGGAGATCGAATCCTATCCGCAGCCGCCTTCGAAGCGAAGGACCTGGATGATGCCTACGTCGTCCTGGTGACGGATAAAGGCTTCGCTAAGAGGGTTAACCTATCTGAATACCCGCTTCAAGGGAGAGCAGGCCAGGGTGTCCAGGCGATGAAACCTAACCCGGCCTCCGGCCTGCCAGGCGCTTGCACCGTAGCGACTGGAAGTGATTGGGTCGACTTGATCTCTCAAAAGGGCAAACGCCTGCGCCTGGCTGTCACGGACCTGCCTGGTGCTGCTCGGGCCGGCCGCGGCGAAAGCATCATTGCCAGGTTTGACGGGCTGTTCGGGGACGAAACCATTGCCGCCATAGCTGTGAATGCCGGTGAAAAGAACATCCCGGGCGAAAGCGAGCCAAAACCGGCCAGGGGAAAGAGAACCGCTAAAAAGATAGAAACACTTTCCAAACCGGACAAAGCAGCCAAGGGAAAGAGGTCAACCTCCACCATCCGGACAAAGACCGCCAAGCCAGCTGTAGAAAAAGCTGCAGCTGCTGCTGCAAAACCTGCATCAAGCCGTCAGCGGAAATCTAAGGTTGAAGCAAAGAAAACCACAGCATCGTCCAGCCCTAAGTTGTTAGAAACCCCACCAACACAGAAGCCGCCCCGCAAGCGAGCCGGTCAACCTTCTCAAACAGAATCGCCGCCGTCACGCAAACCCAGGGGCCGGACCAAAGCCAAACCCGATTCCGAACAACTTTCATTACTTGCCGAGACTGAACCACCAACCCGTCGACCGCAGACCAGGAAGCCAAATACCAGCAAACCAAAGCCAAAGGGAAGTGAATAAATCAGCTCTCATTGGTAAAGCCAGCACGCCACTTTCTGCCGGTCGATAATAGAGATAGGTGGGTTTTCCGCTGCACAAATTTCCCCGACTTTCGTAAAACGGCGCGGGCGGAACGCACCCGCGGACGGCGGGTCAATCGGAATGGAGATATTTTCCGGTAGGATGTTGCGCTGGGTGCGCTTCGGCATGTTCAAAAGCAGCTTATTTTTTCTTCTTTCTGGCTGCCGCTTTTTCTTGATTTTCAGTAACTCTAAATGTGACGATCCTGCTGATTAAGTCGTACGGAACAGGCTTGTCCAGGGCAAATCTGACCGTACCTTTTGACGGCTCGTAGGCTGAAAGCTCATCTCTAAATTGCTCGATCCCCGAAGGGGTAGGGAAAAAACCGATGTGGTTTTTGAAAGCTGCGAAATACACCAGGATCCCCTGTAATTGAAAAGCCGGCATACCATAGCTGATCGCCTCTTGCGCTGCCGGAGCCGCAGTTCGGATCGTCTCTCTTATTTTTTGCAGTTTTTCTTGAACGTCCGCCGGGAATGCGGATATGTACTGATCAATATCCGAAAAGACCTGGTTTTTAGAGTCCATGATATTTTTTTATCCTCGACGAATACCTCAATATCCAGGTGGTGGTTTAAACGGACCGGTAACTTCTGTCAGTGCTTCAGCGGCATTCAACAATTTCATATCCTGCCAACGTCTACCCACCAGCTGTAAGCCTATTGGCATTCCTTCGTTTGATTTCGCAAATGGTAAAACAACGACCGGATTCCCGGTGAGATTGAATGGACTGGTATAAAAACTGGTCGCCAGGATATATGGGATTGATTGACCATTAACCATGATCCTGGCAGAAAGTTGTTTTAGTAGATTACTGCTGTCTATGTGGGGATAAGCGACGCACGTGGCTACTGGACATATCCATGCATCCCAATTCATTATGAATTTTTCCATCCTGGCGATTAGAATGTCGCGTTCGGATAAGGCCAGAGCATAATCCTTGATATTTGCCCCAGCCCCCTTTATCAGTCCACGCGTGATTGGATTCGAACTGGGGATGAATCCCGAAACCATGCGCCATAGGAAACGGGGGAGGTTAAGGGGAGACGATCGAATCGTAAAAGCAGCTTCTTTGAGCAAACCATAAATTTGAATTGCCCGGTTGAAATCGAAATCAGGCGGATTACATTTTTCAACGATACATCCGGCCTGAGATAACTGCTGTGCCAATCCAGCTAGCGCCGAGCGAATTTCTGATGAGACAATCAGACCGAAATCATCACTCCAGGCAATTCTCAGGTGGCTGATTGGCACCATAGGGGGTGGGTCGAGAACGATGGGCGGTATTTCCCACTGATCATCGAGTGGACCAGCGATAATGCTCAGCGCCAGTCTCAGGTCTGATACGGAGCGAGCGATCGGTCCTGGCGATAGGAACTGTCGGAGTAGCCCTCTTCCGGTTACGCCAGGAGGAGGGGGGATATGGCCCTTAAACGGAACCAGCGTATCTGTCGGTTTTAAACTGAAGGTTCCGCAGAAAGCAGCGGGGTTTCGGACGGATCCACCGATATCACTGCCAACGTCTAATGCCGTAAATCCTGCTGCGACCGCAGCCGCACTACCCCCGCTGCTTCCACCAGTCGTTCGGTCAAGATTCCACGGGTTATTGGTTCTCCCAAAGAGAGGGTTATTGGTTTGTTCATCGTTAGCCAATTCAGGGGTATTGGTTTTGCCTAAAATGATCGCCCCGGCCGATCGCAGGCGGGCAACAACTGCCGCGTCTTGCTTGGGTACATAATCGGACAAAGATCTGAAGCCGCTTGTAGTACGCAAACCTGCGGTTTCGAAAACATCTTTGATGGTTATCGGAACGCCATGCAGCGGTCCCCATAATTCGCCATCAGCCAACGCTTCATCCGCCATCCGCGCCTTCTGGATTGCCCCTTTTTGATCCAAGGTAACGACGGCATTTATTTTTGGATTGTATTTTGTAATTTGACCGATGAATGCTTCAACGACATCCTGCGACGAAATCTCTCGATTACGGATTGCGGCTGCCAATTGAAACGCTGTCAGCAAATATACCTGGTCCATGCGATCACCTGTGAGATTCCAGTTTTTTTATTTTTCTAAAATCGAACTATTAACCGCCCAAATTGGGTGAGGATGGCTTTACCTGCAGATCATGATCGCCAGCCATAAATCGTCCTGGAAAAAATGTGCGCCACTTTACGAAGACAATAGCTCCTGCGCAAAGGACGTAGGCAATCATCAGATAAGTCATACCGATCTGATTTTCACCGCTGAACTTTACAATTGGAGGGAAAAGTGAGAGCGACGTATTAATGGCTGTATGAAAGAATAGCGCCCCAAACCACCAGATTGGCTTCATGCGCAGATTAATTCCTGACCAGATCAATGCTTTGACCGCCTTCCAACCATCCGATTTGTAACTCATAACCAGCGAAGCGACCAATGGCCCGTGAGCACCAATTACGAAGAAAACCATATAAGAAAAAGGTAGTGTAAATACGTTCTTGGATGTCAGTACATCGATCGCCCAGAAAAACCAGGAAAAAATAAAGGTGATCAGGAAAAAGGGGAGTAGGACTTGGTTGTGGAGTTCATTGACTGCCTCATTTGATAGCTCTTCTTGTGTATTTAACAAAATTATGATCGATTTTCTTTCGCATTCCTTGATAAATTATGGCATGGATACAGAAAAAACGTATCATAAAACTCGTTCTTCAAGCCTTCATTTTTGCATTTATGCCTGTCATTTAACTCTTATCAATGTCTTTTATAGTCTTTGCGCTGGCTCACCAACTTGAATCTTACCGGCAATATCGACTCGATTCCCATCCGGGTCGTTTAAAACAAAAGCAAGACCGCCCCACGGTAGGTTTGCTTGCGGCTCCGGTATCACAGCCCCTAATTCCTGAGCGTGACGACAAACTTCATCGACATCCGGCGAAAAAAAGGTCTACTCTGAAAATCTAACAACCATACGCATGGGTGATCTACCCTGCAGAAGAATTTTTGAATGACTGACGGGTAGAGGGAAACCTTTTTCTATTTTCAAAGATTTTAATTCAATCGGGAAGATTTGCGTTAATTAAGCAGCCTGGCAAAATCAAGGCTCCCCGGTGTTAATCAAGCCCTTTGTTATCAGGTTGTTTAAAGAAGGTCAGCTCAAAACGATATGAGAGCATATTTAATGCCCGGGCATAATCTAAATGTCAATCCAAACCCTCTGCAAGGAGCGGTAATCCAGGAGGATGATGCCTTCTGCGTCTATAATTTCTTTTACCTTTTGGGAAGTAAAGAAATCAAAATCTGCCTGGCGCACGTGGTTGCCTTCGGGTTCGATCGCCAGCAGCTCTGGAGTATCAAGCCCAGGATGGACTGCCCACTCATTCAATCCCGCGGGTAAGTCGTGCAGGAGTTGAGCATAGCGGGCTGGTTTATCCTCCGGAAAAATGAGGTAGCTATCGAGGAAGTCAAAGTCATTGGCAGGCAAACCCAGATTGTGGACCTTTTCGATAAATGCTCGCCCGATTACCCGCAGGGCCAGGCCATATTCCCTGGCCAGCATAAGCATCAAATCCATCAGATCGACTCTGGACCCAATCCGTAATGCATGCCAATCCAGGTGAGTGGGTGAGAGTCCAGCAGCCAGTACGGTTTCAATCTGCGCTCTAAATTCCGCTTCGAGCTCGTTCAATTTAATGTGAACCAATAATTCAGGCATGCGGTCAAAGCGGTAAAAATAACCGGTTTCGTCGACCAGAAATGGCACTTTTTTAGAGGATGAAATTGGCCCCCAGCGGTAAAATTCGGGGTCTGAGATAACCGTTAGGTGTACCCCAAAGGGAACCTCGGGGTGAGCTTTGAGGAAATGGATGGCGTGAAAAGCCCAGGAACAGGGCGTCATCAAGGTCGTAGAACGGACCACACCTGCTTTCAGCACCGGGATAATGGCCTCGTTGACGGCATTACACATCCCAAAATCATCGGCGTTGATGATTAATAAGCGGGCGTCATCCGGAAATCCCAGCAGCTTGTTTGTCTGACCTTTATTCAAACTCTTATCCAACTCACTGATTTGTAGATGCTTTCTTTTTTGCCCTTTTGGCTTCTTCTTTCTCCAAATTTTCCTTAACCCTGAAGGTTACGATTGCGCTGATTAAGTCGTATGGTATGGGCTGATCCAATGGAAATTTTAATGACCCTTTAGGCCCCTGGTAAGCCAATAGCTCATCTTTGAATTTAAGCAATCCAGTAGGCGGAGGAAAAAATCCAATATGCTTCTTAAACGCAGCAAAATGCACTAAATTCCCTGTGTAGGTAAAGGTCGGCATATCATATTTAATTGTCTCTTCTGCTTCCGGCGCTGCCAGATGAACTGTGGCCCTGATCTTTTCCAAAATCTCTTGAATACCTGGTGGAAAATTGGCAATATACTCATCGATAGTGTCAGGTGTATGTTTGCCGGTTGTCATTTCACTCCTTATCGTTAACACATTTTACTGCAATCATTAAGGCTTATATTGGGTGAAATTCTGGTACATAACCTGCACTTCAGCACTGGAGAGAGCCCGGTTGAAGACCAATACTTCGTCGATCGAGCCGTTGAATGGATCCCTGCGGTTTGCGGCCGCATCCCCATTCAATTCAGACGAACCAATTCTGGTCATAGTCAAGTCCGTATCAGGGCGCGGTTGGGAGACAGAATAACTACTCTGCGTTACAGTATCTGCAACGAGTTTGCCATTGACGTAAAGGCTCATATTGCTCCCACCACCGCTGCTCCCGTATACAGCAATGACCTGGGACCATTGGTTGACAGGGATCACAGCTTTTGTGGTCTCAACGACGTCTACCGACTGGCTGTTATCGCTTGGGCGCCGGAAGAGCTGTAGCCTGCCGGCATGGACCCTGAAGGCAAAATCACCGGCTGACATCTGCCCACCGATCTGGCTAATGATGGTGTAAACGTCTTTGACCGCCCGCGGATTGATCCAGGCGCTGACCGTGAAAGCGCCATCGGTTGGAACCACCTCCAGAATAGGATAAGTGTTCAGATATTGACCAGTGCCGTCGAGGACAAATGCTTTATTGGATGCGTCCTGTCCGTTCCAACCAGCGCCATACGAACCGCTAAAACCACCCAGATCCACCTCACCCACGACATCTTTACCAGTGCCATTGGCAGGCCACCAATGATCCGGTTGGGGTAAAGCGCTAACAGCCGGTTTGCATTCTTTGACGTTGTAATCGGTTGTGTTTGCGACGCTGGCAAGCCGGTTGTCTCCCAGATTGCGCAGCGTAAAAGAAATCGGTTCAACCTGGTTGATTGCAAGAGGCGCTTCAAAGTAAGAAACCAGATTGCCTTCCCGAATCAAGTTCTGCACGCCGGCGTTAGGCCCGCCAAGCGCGAAAACCTCAATACGGGCGTTGCTGAGTGTTTTTTGCAATTCGGCAGCAGAATAGATATCGACTCCACCGAGAGGCGAGTTATAAGAATACTCCAGGGCGGCCGCGATCTTTTGGCGGCTTTCGCTGGAAGTAAATGAAAACATCAAAATGCGCCCGTAGGACACACTGTCAATGTAAAGGGGTAGATTATCGGGGCTGACGCCCAGGCTCTGCAGTTCGTCTGCCGTCATGCTGCTGGTAAACAGCGATGAAGGCTTCTCGGGTAAGTCGATGGAAACGGTGAAAAGGCGTTGGATGAAGTAGGCCGTAAACGTGTGCTGGTCAACGTCTTTATTGAAGTTGAGGTTTGCGGATACGGCGCTGCTCAGGTAACGGGCGTCCAGGCCAAGTTTGAGCAGGGTTTGGGTGCTGCTGTAGCTTTCAACCGAAGTGAAGGAGCTAAAACCTGCGCCTACGGCAACATTGGCTCCCAAGCGCGTTAGCAACGAGCTGGTTGATGCCTTCGCGGATCGTACTGCCGACGGGTTGATCGACGATGGTGCTGACTCCGCTTTGAATTCCCAGCACGCCACCACCCTGAATTGAGATACCTAATGGAGCTCGTTTCTCCCGACTCACAGCGAGCAACTCGAGAGAACCATCTTGCAAATGCGAGCTGCCGCGAATCAAGGCTCCAGGCCATAAGACCGAAGCATCAGGGTTATACATGGCAATCTCACTGGGGTTTTTAGTGATACTGTATTGAGTCGAGGTGCAGGTGAAAAGCTCCCCTGCTGGGCTGCTCTCCTCGGATATTGCCGGCGTTGCTCCAGTCTGGACCCCGTTATTTTCGATTTTTTCAGGTGAAACACTGGTCCAGGAAGGGAGGCTGTCGACAAATGCATCGACTTGATTACTGCCTACAGAGACTGCGGTTGGGTTGTCTGCCGCCAGGAAAGAAGGGGCATTGCAAGCTGAAGTTAAAGTAAGCACGAGGATCGATGCAATCATGAATTTTGATGGTGACTTGGATTTGGTCCGCCAGGACGAACGAATAGTAAACATAGCCCCTTTCCCTTTTTGCTACAAACCATAAAGCAGTCAATGTACCAAAATATAATTGTTTAGAAAGCTCGTTTCAAATAATACAATCAACAGACATATTAATTATACTATAGAATGTAGATATATTAGGTATAATTAGTCTATTAATCCCAGGAAATTCTTGTGAAGCGGGAAGAAACTGGGATCTCAGCAAAAATTGCAGGTTGTTATTTAGACTATTATGATATATTATGGTGTATATTATGGGTGGAAAAAATGCTCCCGATCTTTTATCAAAGGAATGGATACCATGGACAGCGAATTCGACACTCAAGATTACCTGTTTGACCTACGCGGGTTCATCATTATTAAAAAAGCCATCTCTCCAGACCTGATCGATAAGCTCAACCATGCCATCGACTCGTATCTGGACTTGCAATACCTGGAATGGCGCGGCAACGTTCAGCGCTTCGATAACAACGGCAACGCTGGAATCGAGCTCCAGAATATTGTCGAAGGGGGTCAGCCCTTTGAAGAACTGATCGACCATCCGTCCTGGCACGATCGTATGCTGCGCTATTGTGGTGAAAAAGACTCTTACGTTGAAGGCTTGTTCATCGACGAATGCTTCGCTTCAGTCCGCCGGACAGGCGGGTACTTCCCCTTCCATACCGGCAGCGAAGATGGTGTCATCCGCGGCCAATACCGCTTCGTCAACAATCATTTCCGCTGTGGACAGGTTAACCTGCTCCTGGCGCTGACTGATATTGGACCGGGAGATGGTGGGACGATGGTTATCCCAGGCAGCCATAAGTCAAACTTTATTCATCCCGGTGTGAAACGAGGTTGGGATGAAGGCCAGAAAATCGACAGCGTCGAGGGAGCCATCGAAGTTCATCTCAATAAAGGAGATGCGCTCCTGTTCGTAGATGCTATGTCCCATGGTGCTTCGACCCGCACCAATCCTGGCGAGAGGCGGGTGGTCATATATCGTTACGGTCCGGTCTGGGGCAATACTCGCTACGGCTACACTTACTCCTCCCAGCTGTTGGAAAGGTTAACCCCCGAAAGGCGGAAAATACTGCAGCCGGTTGCTCCCCGCCAACCAGCGATCGACCCCCAAAAGATGGTTCAACCGTGATGGATTAAAGGTAATCCCAGATCATTCGTGGTCCTACCTGCGGATGCGATGAATTATGTATTAGCTACGGCTTACCAGTAAAAAATGCTCTCCATCGCTGGAGAGCAAATCGTTCTTCTATTCATCAAACCCTAATACGAACTCATGTAACCAATCGTATCAGGGTAGGCTGTTTATTGCTGCAGTCAGGCCACCTGCAGCTGCATTGGCTGGCGGTGGATATGTACATCGCGGGTCTTCGCCAATACCTGGGGAACCATCTCTTCCGGAACGTCCACGAACGAGCGGTTGGATTGAATTTTGATCTTCCCGATGACGCGGCCTGGGATTTCAGCATGTGAAGCGATGATCCCAACAACCTCATTGGGGCTCAATCCATGCTCCCGGCCGATATTGAGCTGCAAACGTACCATCCCCGGTTCATGCGACGTCTCTCTGGACTGCGTACGGGAATTCTGACGGTCAGGTCTGCGGCTGGACGTTCGTGCAGCTCTTTCGATCACCTCGCCAACCGGGTAAATGGGGCGCTGTTTCTCTTCTCCGCGGGCCACTTTAAGTGCGGCGGCGACGATATCCAATGGATCGTATCCTTCGGTAACCATTTTTTCCGCCAGGGCGTGCTCGCGCTGGCAGCGTCCGCGCTGCAGCCAGACGCCTACCTTACGCACCAAATTTTCCTCCCGGATCGTGCGGATATCATCTTCGCTGGGAAGTGTGGCTCGCTGGATCTTCTTATGAGTAAAAGCTTCTACCTGACCCAATAAACGGCGTTCTCCAGGAGAAATTAAAGAGATGGCTATCCCCGTCTTCCCGGCCCTTCCGGTGCGCCCAATGCGGTGGACGTAGATTTCGGGATCGTCAGGAAGTTGGAAATTAAACACGTGGGAGATATCATCGATGTCTAGCCCGCGAGCGGCGACGTCGGTCGCCACAACTACCTTGATCTGGTGTTGGCGGAAACGGTTCAACGTCCGTTCGCGCGCATCCTGGGTCAAATCTCCGCTCAGGGCTTCCGCCGGAAAACTTCGTGCCGCCAGCTCGCCAGCCAGATCGGCGGTTTCCACCCGGGTACGGACAAAAATCAAGGCGCTGCTAACATCTTCGACCTCAAAAAGGCGAGTAAGCGCCGCAGTTTTATCCCCAGAGTTGACCAGGTAATAACGCTGTTCGATCGCATCCAGCGTAACTTGCTCGCGCTGGATTGTCACCGCTTGAGGATGATGCATGTATCGTTCAGCCAGACGCCGGATTGCGGTCGGGAGTGTCGCCGAAAAGAGCGCCGTCTGGCGCTCTGCCGGTGTTTTGGACAAAATGGTTTCGATGTCTTCGATGAAACCCATGCTGAGCATTTCATCGGCTTCGTCGAGGACAACCGTACGAACCGCACTTATTTCCAGCACATCCCGCTCGATTAAGTCGATCAAACGGCCAGGTGTTCCGACAACAATGTCGACCCCTCGGCGCAGCTGGCCAATTTGCGGGCCATAGGCCTGTCCGCCATAGACTGCCAGCACACGCAGGCTGTTGTTTTTGCCGTAAGCCGCAAATGCACCGGCTACCTGTAATGCAAGCTCACGGGTGGGAACCAGCACCAACCCCTGGACCTGCTGGCAGCCGGGCTCAAGGGCATGGATCATGGGAAGAGCGAAAGCTGCCGTCTTTCCAGTGCCGGTCTGGGCCTGGCCAATAATATCTTCTCCGGCCAGCATGAGCGGAATAACATCTGCCTGTATAGGTGTGGGGGTTAAAAAGCCGTAATCAGTAACAGCCTGCACTAACTGCGGGTGCAGGTTTAATTGGGTAAATTCCGAAATCATCAATTCTCCTGAACAAAAATAAGATAAGAATGTTTCGATGACTTCAGAAGACCCCAGGCTGGCATCCTGATGAAATCCTACAGTTCCTCACGGAGCGATAGGACAGTGCCATAAAAAAAACCCGACGCTTCGTCGGGCAATCATCCAAAAACATCAAAACAATTCCCTACAACGGAGGCCCGCAATGGGCCAGGACGAAGAGTATACCACACTTGGATGACATCCGGAATGATCAAATTGGGCTATGGAGCTACCTCGGCACAGATTTCAGGCTGCTGTCTCTGGCAACAACCTCGCCGCCAGGTAGGGGTTGACAAACAGCAAGCGGATGAGGGGCTTGAACCGGTTAAACTCAAAATGAGCATTCACAAAATCATAATCCATAAAGTTTATTTTTCCCCAGTGAGCCTTGAACGCAATCCCGTTCTTTATGAGGTAATCCCAAAGTCCGTGAAGATGGTCCACTATTTCTTTCTTTTCTGGTTCCAATCCACTGATATCGGTCAGATACATAAAATTAAATTTGATGATGTAGTCCAGACCCGGCCAATTCCAGGCTGACATGAAATAATTGTCGGTTTTGGTCAGCTCGATTTCAATCGGCAAGTTAGGCCATCCATTTTCTTTAAAGTAGTCTTTGCAGCAATCAAGGAGATGATCCAAATCCTTGGGATTAAAACCCCATTCTGCCATCGCAACGTGCAGCGGGGCGCGCCGGTCGACCGGCAGCATATTGCGCAGTGGTCCGCTGACTTTTATCTCTTGATAGGTAATTTTCAAGCCTTCGTAAACCAACCGCATGGCCCGATCTAATTTGGGGCCTGCTGATTCCAATTTGTCCAGCACCTTAAAAATAAATTCCAGGATATTTTCCGATTGGTCGATGGGGTAATCGCCCTCCGGGCTGGCTGTAGAGACCTTATTGGCAGCCCATAGCAGCCCATCATCTGTATCGGGAATCCAATCGACTCGCCAGAAATCATACTTTCGGGAGGTCCGGTCAAGATCGGTCAATACATCCTTCAATTTTACGAATTTCTGGATGGTTTCGAAGAAGATTTCGTCGACCAGCTTGAACTGCACTCTGGTTAATATTCCCACGACACCCAACGAGCCAATAACAGCCGGAAATTCCGGGGCAGTTCTTGAGACCTGTTTCTCAACCACCGATTTCTGATCTTCGTCAATCGTCAGGTATTCGACCCAGTTGACCAGATCGTATAATCCGGTTTGAGGCGTAGCCGGAGCCGTGTTGGTCGATATCAACCCCGCTAAGGTTTGTTCATCAGTGCCGCCCGTGGCGCTGATGGATTTTCCTTTTTCACTTAACGCATTCAGGAAATCATGCAGGTGCCAGTTTGCCGTTACGGTGACCGTCGAGCACGTTGCGTCAAACTCGATCGTCCTGGGTAAATCGCTCGTATCAATAATGGCCTCCGAAACACAGATTTCCGAACACGAGTGTAAGCCGCCCAACACGCGCACGTTTTTTTGTGGGAATACCCCCTGCTGCATTGCAGCCAGAAAGCCTTTGAGGCCGGCTATATCTTGCGGCCTGAAGTAAAGCTGGGGTTGAAAGGACACGAAATTGGCCCAATCGTTGATAGAGGGGCCTAATGTGTCCTTGTCTTCGCCGGTAGAAGAAATCGCCTGATTCTGTTTCACAATACATCCTCCCATAGGGTTTACCAGTAAATCCGGAGCGATCGATTTGGATCATGCTCCATGCCGCGCTCAAGGGGGTTCTATACCAATAAGAACGGCTCCATGGGCTGCCATTTTTCTTTCCAAACCTGGGGAACAAGTTGTTCAGTTACGACTGGTGGCATCGCCCTTGAAAACACTTTCCTTTCAGGCAGGGATAGATTGAATAGCATAAACGGGATAACTAAATAATCCGGATGAGCGTGTTCCTGGCTGTGCCTGGCAAATTGTCCGGCTAACTCTACCTGATCGTTTATTGGCAATGCCCGATCAATATTCTCCTCGGTGAAGTGACTTTCTTCAATCCCTATATGGGGGAACCACATTTCCAACAGTCGTTTCAATCCTGCAATAATCGAGTTTAAAGGATAGATGCTGTCACCTGCGAGGAATTGATCGAGTGATTCTCTGATATCCTCTAAAATCGCGGCCATCTTCTGATGATCGGCAGATAAAAGCAGGTAGGGAGCTGCTGGAATCTTGAATCCAAATTGCGGAAAAGCCACTTCATCTTCTGTAAGGTGGTGGGCTTCGATGATCGAAACCAAGCAGCTGACGTAATCAGAGTACCCGCGCCGGGTCAACTCATCCGGGAAGCCATTTTGTAAATACTGCTGACCTTTTTCAACAGCTACTGACATTCCCCGCGAAATTATCCGATGGATCAGCATCAAATCTCGAGAAATATTAGGTTTGGGCATGTCAGAGGGGTTCATTTATTTACCTTTCTATTAATAAATTTGTCTGTTTACTAGGAATAATATCTTCCCAACTCAGCTATCATCAGGCAACCTTATTGGTCACACTTGGTCAAGAAAAAATTCGCTCAAGGATGTTATTCTTGATCGCTGTCTTCCAATAAGTAATATTTTTAAAGTTAGCAAAAAAGAAACAGGAATCCTTGTTTGGTTTTGCACACCTGCCGTTATAAACTCATATAACTGTTGTCAGGCGATGCAGGTTTGAATCTCCACGCGTTGCTAATTCCCGATATATCTATTATAGATAAAATTTGTCCCAATTGCAATATGGAAAAAAGTAAATTCTCTCACTCCCCGCTAAATACTCATACCCTTCGGAATATTGAGCAAAAATTAAGACAGGTTATTTTTAACTGCGAGACAATTCGTTCAACAGGGTGACGTTCTCTGCACTGGGGCCGCTTGAATACAGTCCCACTGGATGGCCGAGGAGGGATTCTATCTTTTGAAGCACTTCTATGACATCTGATTCACATATTTCAAGCACCGGTGTTACTTTAAAAAGTGATTGGGTGAATTTTTCTCGTCGTTCAAGGGAAAGAAACCGGGAAAGTTGGAAATTTACCAGCCAGTCGCCAGAAACCTCAGAGACGCCAGGAATCCTGCCTGTGCCAGGCCCATCACGATAACCAATACAATATTTCCAGGCTCTCAAGCGTGAAAGGGCGTCCATATGAGTCACTGCCAGACAATCAACTCCAGGGGACACAGCCAGGGCGTACCGAGCCAGAACGGAGTCGAACCATCCATAACGCAAACTACCCTGCCATTCGTTGTATATGTTGTGTTCCGAAATAAGTGGTGCAATTTCGCTCGTCTCGGTCGGCAGTGGACCGGGGCCGTGCCGGACGGCATAGGACCGCATGACGCCGATTTGATAGATGTCCGACCCTGGCGCCATCTCGTTGATGAGATCGTGAGCGTTTTCAGCCGTACAGCATGACCAGGTGGTAAATGGGTGGAAGCCTGCGTCTGCGTCCAATAGGACTCCCTGAGCGCCCTCAAAAATCACCGTTTCAGACTGCTCAAGCCAACGCCGCAGCACCGAGTCTGACGCCGCCAAGCCAAGCGCACCAAACGGCGCGATCGTGTCAATCCAGGTATCAATGACTTCGTCCCTTTCGAAAACCCCCCATTCCCTGGCGAACGCTTCCCCCCGAAGGTTATCCAGATGCAGACCCGCAAGCTGAGCACGCTTGCGCTCACGGATTGACCACAGCTTCCGGCGAAGCCTTGAAGGATTGGATAGTTCGCCAACCAGGATGCTGTCCTCGACACTTAACCGCGCATCTTCGACCGCTTCGCCCACCCCAACCCCGCAGCTGCCGTGCCGGTTTTCCCCCCGCCCTATTTCACGGATGTGGTTGGCAGCCTGGTGGAAAGGCGTGATGACCAGGGCCTCATCGCTGACCCTGATCCGCGAAAAAGCATCACGGACCCCCTTCCTTACCAGCAGTTCTCCCTCGACCAATAATGCCGAAGGATGGATAACTACATGCTTCGAAAGGAACGTCTTTACTCCGGGAATGAACGTCCCAGACCCAAACTGTGAAAAGGTATGGTGCCGCCCGTCAGGCGCAATGACGTTATGCCCGGCCTGGGCGCCGCCATTATAGCGGACCACGACACCAGCATTGAAATGCCGGGTGAGGAAATCGGTCAGAAGGCCTTTTCCTAAATCGCCAAAACCAAGATCTACGACGACGTATGCCAGCAAGGAAAACCAGGATCAGGAATTCAAAACTACCTCGGCAAAAGGCGTCAGCGCTTGCGCTACCTGGCTCTTGCGGTCGGTCGGCATGCCCGCGCTGCTCAGAAGAGACACCAGTTCTGCCATACTGGACGCCCGCCTTTCGTTGAGCAGCATGGCGCCGGCGGTTACATAGCAGACATCGCCAGGCGCATCCAGGCATATGACATTATCACCCAGCAGGTCACGCCAGCGGCGCTCGCAGCGCCTTGCCCTGGATCGATCGGGGATGATAAAAAATGGGACGAAGGATTTTTGAACTTCGGCGACAATCTCCTCGCAGGAGAGATCGTCATCTAAATGGTCGCCGATAATTGCCTCCACGATGTGTTTCGAAAGGGTAGGATAAGGGACTTCGTCGCCGGTCATGAATAAATAGCCGCGCTTCTTTCGTTTCACCATGCAGTCCATTTCGGTATGCGTGGCAAGGAAATATAACCCCAATTCGTATGACTCTTGCCTGGAACCACCTCCGCCACCTTCCAGGTAAGACCAGGTCAACCATTGGTCCATTAATTCAGCCGTCAATTCGTACTGGCCCACCTGAAGCGGGGCCTTGTCACTGATTGCGTCACCAACTGCCATAAAAAGGATTTGAGGATCGCGAACCTGGCAATCCAGCAAAATCTTCATGAAGTTAGGAAGCTGCTGGATGGCCATGAGTTTTGGAATTTCTCCCATCGAGCCGGTGACATCCAGTGCAAAAACGATCCCAAGCGACGCGGGGTGGTCTAAGCCGTCGCGGCTTTCTCGTAGGCGGACACCTTTCGGGTTCATGAGTGGGTGGCATTGACTCTGTTTGAAAACCTGCTGTCCGGGTATATTCGTCCGCCCGCGGATAAGGGTTTCATGGGCAGCCAGGCTGTAATTTCCATTTCCCATTTTTTAGTCTCCTCTAAAAGATCTCAACTACGATATTTGGATTGTCGATTGACAGAAAATCAGGCCGGCATCACAATTGGTATGAAGCGAGGTGGACCGAAGACTTGATTGGCAATCCGCCCGAGTTCTTCCCGGACATCCCAGGCATCTACTCCGCTATTATCGCCTGGCCTGGAAAGGGCAAAGCGCTTGATAATCTCCGCCAGTGGAGCTGGAACCGCCTGGGGTAATGAGGCAGTCTCGGCGTTTCCGCCCAGAATGGCGGCGATACAGCGTGCGCTCATGGCAAGGTCCAACTCAGGGGTTAAGTTCACCCAGGATTGGATTGGCTGCGGGTAGAAAATTTTGTCCTCAGAGGCGATCGCATGTAAACCGCTATTCTGAGGGCCGGCCTGGCTGTAACCCACCAGGCGTACGCCATGCTCGTTTTCCTGGACCAGCAGGTGAGCCGGCAAGACCGCCCCGTGAACCATTCCTGAGTTGTGGATAAAAGCCAGGACTTCCAGAATCCGCCGCCAGACCCAGATGGAGGCCTGGGGAGGAATTCCCTGCGGGTAAACCTGCAGGACCTCCTCAAATGTATGCAAGAATCCACTCGCCCACCGGAAAATACTCACACGCCGGCCGGCAAACGACCCGGCTGTAATGCTGCCGTGGGCTACCGGTTGAGGGATCAACCTGGTGAATGTGTCTGCGCCGCGACTTTCACTTTTTTGAAGGATTTGCAAGGTTTTCCATTCATTGTCAAATAATCCAGCATCCTGGGGGTCGCGTAACAATTTCAAGATCACCAGCTCGGTAGGCCAGCGTGCAAGCCGGCCGCTATAGACATCCGAGATATCGCCGTGGGCAATCAAACCATCTATCGCCCAATAACGATCGCCGATCGAAAGCCAGGATGAAACCTGATAGGATTGAGGGGCGTTCCAGACGCGGAAAGCCTCGCGAAACAATGCCGCATAGACGGACAATTCATCCAGTTGGACGGTAGTTCCGCAATAAGAACATACAACCGCGTGGGCGAACCGGTGCGGTGTGAGAGGAGCATTACATTGAGGGCAGATGAGGGCGTGTTCCATTGGTTAATTCTAACTCACCTCGATATCATTTTTCAACGATCCCCTGGCCAATTTTGCACCCCTGATCAGATGAATTACAATCCATTTTCATCGTGGTATCGCGGGGGTTCCAATAGTTGGAAAACGATGGATTCTTCAGGGCGAGAGAAGACAAATGCAAAATCGAGTGATAGGGTACACCGCCTCAACTCTTCCCAAATGGTGATCCGATTTGTAGAAACCGGCATTTGCTCATCCAGCCTCGTAAGTTGCCTCCTCGTGAAATGGATAAATCCTTTATGGCAAAGGAAAAAATTGATCCTATTAAAAAATGGGGACATTGTGGAGCAGGTGCATACGGATTTGTTCGAATCCGGGTAAACCTAAAAAAGCTGGAAATCCTGCACATTCAAGGATTGTGATTCGGAGGTATGAAAGAAAGTCCGTTGGACCATTTCCTGCAGTCAGTGGATATTGCAACCCTGACCAGTCAAAGTATTGCCAGATAGGCCTCCAGGTCGCCCCAGGGAAAACCCCATAAGGTGCGCCGCCGCTGATACCGTCTTTATGATATCCGTCCGGAGAAAGAGCCACGAGGAATGGATCGGTTCCTCGGATGGCGCGATCCTCTCGCCAATCATTGAAATCCGAGCAGATGGAATCTGTCCAACCATCACTGCAAATGTCCACGTATAGCCCGTCGCAGCAGCCATTTGGAGAAACCAACTTTTGTTCTTTCCAAAATTCTACGTGCCGATAGTTTTCCAGATCCACGAATGATATTCCCCCGACGATTTGCCAGAAACTGACAAGGATTTGAGGAACAGATGCCTGGATTGCACTTTCAATTAAGGAAACATTTCTCTCGATGGTCAACTCGGGTAGTTGTTTGGTTTGTGCATATTCATACCCCCATCCCTGTAAATTTTCACATAAAATCTGGACTGCCTCGGCGCACCTTTTAAGGATTCATTCGCGATAACTTGCAAAGCGATATCATTATTGGGCGCGTCTTGCCATTCTTTTTGAGCGGAACGAACTCGATCGATAAATGTTTTGTTCACAGGCAACCCACCACAGGGGAATAGATCGAATGTAATAAGTATAGGTGGATACTGTCCACCTCATTTCATTCGCATATCGCCAGCGGGCAGCGGGGACTCCCGCCAGAAAACCAGCCCAGCCGCCAATAACAATCGCCTCATATTCCCCGTATTTAGTTATGCTTTAGGATGTTTCTTGATAGGCTCCGATGCTTTCATATTTACATTGTACGATTCAAATGGACGTCCAGGCTAATTATAGGATGCAGGTAATCAAGCCAACCCGAAACACATTCAGGCTGAGAATCTTGCCCGAATGACTTAAGCGTGATATCGTGGAAAGGTTCTTTTTTCAATACCGAGAAAAAAAATAACCCGCTATAACGGCCCCTGGTTGTTATCCTTTCATTCTTAACCCCTCCCGCTAATGAGGACCCTCGCATGAATTCCGACTTCCTGGCATTAGCACTTTTCGTCGTAATAACGATCTTCACTCCTGGCCCAAACAACATAACCAGCGCCTCCATGGGCGTACTGTATGGCTATAAACAATCCTTGAGATATTTGTCCGGAATTGTTTCTGGATTTTTCCTGGTTATGCTGCTGCTGGGGTGGATCTCCTCAAAATTACTCCTGGTATTTCCATCTTTTGAAGCCATATTACGGGTCATTGGAGCCGTATACATTTTGTGGCTCGCATATCACACTTTAAAAGCAAGTTATTCGTTTGATGAAGGCAACAGTTTGCGATTAGGGTTCTCGCATGGTTTTTTCCTGCAAATACTCAATCCTAAGGCGCTGATATTTGGGATGACACTTTACTCCACTTTTTTAAAGAACACCGTCACCAATCCAGTCTTCTTGTTTATTTCGGCGGTAACGATAGCCACCATCGCATTCTGTGCGACTTCTTCCTGGGTTCTTTTCGGGGCAACGATCCGAACTTATTTGAACCATTCCTGGGTCAGGAGATCCGTAAACCTCGTTCTTTCCCTCCTGCTTGTATATACTGCCATCGAACTTTCCGGCATTCTAGATTATCTATTTCCATAATCAAGATGAGCTTTCAAGCATTTTCTCGCAAAATTTTTACATGGTTTTTTTGTGGAGTTCGCTTTGCTCTGGTATGAATTTGTAAGAAATTGGTTTTCTGCTTACTGTATTGGCGGGATGATGTAATCGGTATAGTAGGCCTGGCTTCCCTTTACCAATAAATCATTTAACCATGGGAATCCATCCATGCGGTCAGCGAGCTGCCGCAAAAAGATTTTACCTGCTTTTATTTCTATAAAATACAATCGCCCATTGCCATACAGGAAAACTCCCGTTTCAGGGAATGTGCTCCCTGGAATTACTAACGAAATGGTTAGCGAACAAAGATCCGGGTCCGAAAGAACCTCAGCAAGACCTTTACCCACAGCCCCAATCTCAAGCGTCGCTGCCATACCTTCCTTCAAGAATCCGTTGCCCAGCAATATCTGTAAATGTTCGTCCACTTGTTCTTTCCCGGTTCTATCTACCCGGCTGGCCCTTTCGGAACTCAAGGAAATAAAAGTCTCTTGCAGTGGATTAAAATGCTCAAAGAGTTTTTGTTTTTCAAACACTTCCGAACCAAAACCAGTCTCCCCGGCTCCCAGGTCTGCTTCGATGCAGGCCTGCTTGAAAAGGAGGAATGAATTTAAAGGCATCTCGCTCTGTTGCCGGTCAAATTGGCTCACCTCAAACCATTTTGGAATGAGGTTACCGGTTATGGCTGCCAAATCCTCGATCGGGTTAAGCCATAGATGGCTGCCATCCATACCAAACTGTACCAGCCCTTTTCCAACCTGGGCAAATCGTGTCAGGGCGGCCTGACCCCCGCGCCGGATAATCAAATCAATCTCTGCGGTATTCACGGTTACCAGGGTCAGACAACGTACCAGGTCGGGCAAGATCGGTTGCATAGTATTTTCCGGAAAATAAATCCCCTTCTCACTGAGTGAAGCCATAATCTCCACTGGCAAGGCAGCTCCCTGCGGCGCGTCTTCTATCGCCAGCCAATCACAAACCACAGAATTGGGTTGGATGGGAAGGTACAATAACGTAGAAAGTGCCCATACTTCGGATCGGGTCAGAGAATAAGGCGCCATCATTCACCCCCCTGTATTTTTTGCAGGTTACGGACTTGGGCGCAACCCTCTTCCCGGGTAATCTTGCCTGTCTCGATCAATTGTTTAATTCGGCGGATGCCGTGCAAATATTGATCTTTTCTTTGGATCGTCGCATCATTAGCAATCTCTTCGGCGTAATCTCCCGGCAGATACGATCCTTCGGTGAAGGTCGCGTATTCCTGTGTGGTTGTATCCCACATTTCCGATCCCTTATCGATGATGGATCCGATATCCACTCGGCCATTTTCGCCCAGGGTCAATTGGGTCGCACTGCCAACGGCTGCATTTACCAGTCCAACGACCGGATTCTTGGTCAGGGCAAAGTTTAGAACCTTCTTAGATAATTCTGCACCAACTGCCAGAATTTTGTCATCCCCTGAATATCCCCGCTCTGCCGCATTGTTCAGACCAGCCGACACAGCATCGACGCCATCCATAACCAATGAGATGTTTCCGAGTTTGTCCGAAAAATTCTTGACACGCACATTAAGGGTTTTTCCGACATGCCTGACATAGTTCTCAGCAGCTTTTTGGGTGGGATTATTATGCCAGGCGCGGACAGCATCCCCTATTTGCTTTACAGTTTCAGCATTATCCTCGAAATCGAAGAACTCGCTCAATGTTCCCACCACTGTCGAACCGTTGCCCACCATATTCGTTGCTAAATTCCAGAGATGTTCAACGGGAGATAGGGGAGTATCACTTTGGGGAGGTGATGCAGGTTCATTGGGTAGAATAGGCGCTTCTGCCGGTAGTTTCGTCTGGACCCGGGGTGGCTGCCTTGATACTGTGGCAGGAGGCCTGGTCGGATTTTGAGTCACCGGTCTGGGCCTGGCAACCACAGATTTTGTCTGGGTCCCTGAATTTACCGCTACCGAAACCAGCCAACCAATGATGATTCCCATCGCTCCACCAGCCAGCGGAATCAACGGCGTCGTCGCCAATGGGCCCAGGCTAATCGGAAGGGTACTGATGGTCGGGTCTTCTGGAAGAATGAGCTCTTCCCCACCAGGTGGGAAATCAGGTGGCAATAGATCGCCCGGATTTTGGGAATTGTCCTCGGGAATCACTGTTTGACCCCCGAATTGATCAATGCACTGCCATAGCTCAGCGTCAGACAAATAATCTGGGTCGCAGAGCGATCTGCACTTAAAAACCGCTAAACCGCCATTGCGTAAATCACCTGGTGTCAACCCAGCACAGGAAGAATCCGATTCATTGGATCCGATGGGTGTATCTACTGGTCCCGGATTAAATTGGTCGACAGATGGAAGTTCCAATTCTGCAGCGTTAATAATTTCTTCAGCGAATCCCAGCGCGTCATAACCTTCGCCGACAAAAATAAAGAACCTGTATTCGGTATCTCCCCGTGGCATCGTCCAACCGATGCTTCCAACTCCATTGGAGATAGCCGTGATTGCCGGATATCCTTGAATGCTGGTCTCGGCACACGGCAGATTGGATCCGGGCTGGCAGGAGTTAATGACATAAGGCGAACCATCGCCCGGATCAATACTCAGGCCTGCCGTGATATAAAAGTTGCTGCTGACCCCCAGGTATTCACAACCACCAAATGGTTGATTGATAGAGTCCCAACCGGCGCGAGCGAGGATTTTTGTTAGCAATTCATCACAACTGGCTTCCTGCTTTGTGTTCTCAGCTTGAACTGGTGGAGCAACCAGGCCGGTTATCCACCACAAACCAATGGCAAATCCGAAGGCGAAAAGTAAGGGGTAAACCTTTAGCTTCATCAGCTCACCCCGCCTTTTTCTTAAAGATCGGGAACAATCGCCCGGTTAGAAATGAGAGCCCAATACCGATGATCAAGCTGCACACGAAGGTCAGTGCGGCTAACAAAAAGCCCACGGTCGTATTTCCCCCTCCAGTACTGCCGAAAAGTGGTGTCAGCACGGCAGATATTACAAGTGCAATGACCCAACCGATGATGAAGGAAATTCCACAGCCTAACGCCTGACCTGCACAGCATCCTGGCAATCGAGACCTGTTAAAACCGTTTTGAGAATTCCTTCGAGAGCTATTGTCCGAAGTTAAATCCATTTTTCTCCATTTTTCTGATGTCAGGATGATTTCAGTATGGGTCTTCTGTTCACTACGATTATAGAGGAAAACGAAATATCAATCAAAGCGACTTTTCATGGTCACTATCGTTTTCCAATCTTAGGTGCAAATGTAATACCAACCCGAGTTATTTCTCTCCTCTTACGGAAAAACTCGAACTTCTGCCACCCGAATGATGTGTAGATGCCGTGGTCTCGTTTCTGGCAAGGTCTTCAAATAGGGTTTGCATCAGTTCGTGTGCGGTGGTACGATACCAGAGAGGTAAACATGAAAATTGAACGACGGATTTTAGGACGCACTTCTATTGAAGCAACCATCCTCGGCCTGGGAGGGGGCGGAAACAGCCGCCTGGGCCTCTCAAGCGGAATGAATGATGATCACGCCACCGCCGTGGTAAAGACAGCCCTCGACCTCGGCATCAATCTGGTCGATACAGCCCGAGGATACGGAACCGAAGGCCCCACAGGCAGAGCCATTGCCGGCCGCGACCGTAAACAGGTCGTCGTCTCCAGTAAGAGCCCTTATCTGGACGAAGAGCGTAAATTACTTTCTGTTCAGGCCTTTGAGAAAAACATCGAAAAGTCGCTGAGCGAATTGGGGTTGGAGACGATTGACATCTATTTCATCCACGGGTTGCGCCTTCCATTTTATGAGGCATGTCGCGAGCGGTTCTTGCCCGTACTGGAACGCGCCTGCCGGGATGGAAAAGTCCGTTTTACCGGAGTAACCGAAGCCTTCGAAAGCGATACCCGCCATGAAATGCTCCAGCGCGCCGTACAGGACAATTGGGATGTGGTCATGGTCGGTTTCAACCTGATCAACCAAACCGCTCGTGAGCGTGTCCTGGCGGTTACCCGGCAGAAAGGGATCGGCACGCTGGGTATGTTTGCCGTGCGGCGCGGGTTGATCAATGAATCTACGCTACGCCCTTTGCTTTTAAAATTGGCCGAAAGTGGGGAGATAGACTCTGCTCTGGCCGCGACTCCGGATTTGATGCAGGCCCTCGGCTTACAAGGCGTGTGCCAGAGCCTGTCGGAAGCGGCTTACCGCTTTGCCGCCTACGAACCAGGGATGGACTGCGTGCTGGCTGGCAGCGGCAGCCCAGACCATCTGAAAGAAAATCTCGCCGCGGTTAGTCGTGGACCGCTGCCGCCTGAAACGGTCTCTCAACTTAGAAACCTCTTTGGCAGGGTGGAAAGCATCACCGCGCAAGGAAAATGAAAACTTTACCTAACGGGTGATCTAATACCAGGCAGCCAGCCTCGAGTATTAATATACCGGGAGTGGTCTGGATCAGGACCTGGATCTAATCATCCTTGTCAATTTCTCGCCCGCATCGTAAGCGTGCTGTAGAAAAAGATCTTCATCTGAATAACCGGATTCTTTGATCACAACTTCAAGATTGACACCCTGCTCATAGGTTGAAGCAGCAAAAATATCAGCAAGGCTAGCCCAATCTACCGTACCGGTAAATGGGATTTTGTGCTGGTCGTACTTGCCATCGTTATCGTGCAAATGAACAGCGATCAAGCGGTCTCTTACTCGCTCTAGATGATGGAGGCCAATTCCGCCCAGATTGGCATGACCAGAATCAAAGCAAAGGCCCAGGAACTGCGCTTCGTACTCAGACAGTAACGACTCTAACATATCAAAATCATCACCGGGCATGTTTTCCAGGGCGAGGCGAACGGTCCGGCTCGCGGCAAAAGGTTGCAGCTGGTCCAGGGATTTGCGGATCTGCATTAACCATAAGGGGCGAGTCTCGAACGGCTCGGTCGTGGGGATGTGGATGATAACAACGTCTCCACCTAATCTCGCAGTCATCTCGATCCGATTTTGTACCAGCTCGATCCCTGCCAGGCGTTGGTATTCAAGTTGAGAGATCCAATATTTTTCTTTCCCCTGGCTGGCATGCAGATTCAATAAGCGGAGGCCGTATTCCTTGAGCCAAAGGCCAATTTCATCGATTTCAGCCTGGGAGTAAAGGAAATCCGTGTCCCAATGATGGCACCAGTGGATGTGGGAGAAGCCGGCCTCGGCAATCCGCTTCAGGTAAGGCCGGGGATCGCCTTCGCTTTGGACGTAATCAGTCGTAATCGCAATCAAGAAAACTTCCTGATCAGTTTACAGGCAGCATTTTAGTTGAGATCTTGTCAGACAGGGGTTGTAAATTCAACAGTAAATTCAGAGCTGTAAAATTTACGGCTCACACAAAGGCCGGTAAAAATCGACCTGCTTGAGGACCTCACATTTCCATTGGGTTCATGAGCTGAAAGTAGTTGCCATCCAGGTCTGCCAGGGTGGCAATCCACTCGTCGCCCATTTTGTATGGCGCGCGGATGACCTTCGCACCCAATGCCTTAACCCTTTCAAACTCCTGCTGGACCTGGGTCGTCTCAAAATTAAGCATAACTCGTCCGGGATCTTTCGTATTTCCACCCATTTCAGAATGCTTGAGGACTCCTAAATAGCCACTTCCAACTTTCCAACCGACGAAGCCATTTTCCTGGTCAACCATATCTGCTGGTTTCCCAATGACCTTTTCGTAGAAGGCTGACATGGCATCGAATTGTTTGGTTCCGATCATGATAGAGTTTAGATTTAACATACCACCCATTCCTTTTAAAGAGTAAACCGGTAATAGTTGTCCAAATTACGAGATAATCCCATTATAACCCTTTCTGTCAGTTTTATATCATGCAATTCATTACGAAAAAATGAACCGATCATATCGGCACTCTCTCCCGGTGATTGATTTTTACGGAAACTACCTCGATCGTAAAATCGCTAGCGCCGTTCCGCCTGGACTCTATCCAGCCAGTCTTTCACCATGGCATTGAACAGGACATCCTGTTCGATTTGCAGATTATGCCCCGCCTTGTCAAGTATCACAAAAGATGCCCTGGGAAAATTCTCGATCAGCTTCCAATGGTCGCGATAACCAACCACGTTGTCCTGTCTACCCATCACCAATAAAGCTGGCTGGCGGTAAGGCTTCTCAATCTGGTCGACGTTGATCCGGTAGGGTACATTCTGCGCCAGACTGTTCTCCAGGAAAGCATAATCGGCGGCCTTCAATCCCGGCAGAACCTCTTCCGCAAACCGCTGCCAGACTCTTTTATTCTGTACTACATTGATACCCGTGAAATATTTCCGCTCTTCTTCAGAGAGGCTGTTGACAAATGGTTCATCCTTTTCCAGGACTTGAAAAGCTGGTAAATTGTCCTGCAGTGTTTCCTGGATGGCTGTAGGGCAGATCAACAGAAGTCCATCAACCAGCGGCTCACGCGCTTTTAGGACGCCTCGCGCCAGGTAGCCGCCATATGATTCACCTGCGATCAAAAAATGCTGATTGGGAAGGACGCCATCGATAAAACTCAGGATCACAGCGAGCATTCGGTCCGTGCCGGTAATCCAGGGCTGGGCTTTGGTTTTCCCCATTCCCGGCAGATCAAAATAAATGCGCTGCCAGGGTGTATCCAGGGATTGAAAGACTGGCTCCATACAGCCTTTCATCAGCCGGTGGTCCACGCTCCAACCATGGATCATCAGAACCGGAGTCCCGGATCCGGCTATTTCATAGTAGATCGGTATATCATTGACGGTATATTCCATTTTTATTAACTACTCAATTGGGGTCCCAGCGATGGTCCAGGCAATATTGTAGGTAGTAATATTATCTGAAACATTCTGGCCTGGCCAGGTCTGGGTAGGTGTGAAGATGCCCGTCATTAATTATAATACTATGAAACCTGCGCTGGATGGATTAAAGGGTAAATCTTCTCTGGAGGAGGCGGAATGGATAGTTTGTCAAAGATTGAGTTGAATACCGACCTGGCCGCTGCGATCGTGACCTGTCATTTTGGCTCGGCGGCCCGGCTGGACTTGTTCGAGGAGCTCAAGGATGGGTTTTTCAACGCCGCGGCCCTGCTCGAGCTACGCGATGGAACAAAAATGGTGCTTAAAGCCGCCCCTCCAGACGAAGTGCGGGTACTGCGTTACGAGCGAGACATCCTGCGGGCCGAAGTGGAATCGATGCGGCGAGTACGGGCAGAGACCTCCGTGCCAGTCCCTGAGATACTGGCCCACGACACGACCCGCAGCCTGCTGGCAAGCGATTTCTTTATTATGACCTTCTTGCCAGGGATTCCGTTTAACAAGGTGCGCAGGACTTTTTCGTCCGATGCTCAAGCTGCAGTCGACCGTGAAATGGGGCGGCTGACGTGCGAGATCAGCGCGCTAACCAATAACGTCTTCGGGTATTGGTCACAGCCCGCTCCGGTTGGTACCTCCTGGCGAGATACATTTTCCAATATGGTCAAATGGGTCTTGCAGGATGGGTTGGATGCCGGGGTCGATTTGAAAATAGATTACGCTGAAATCGAGCGACGGATGTCAGCCCATTACGCGTGCCTGGATGAGATCGAAATCCCCCGTCTGGTGCATTGGGATTTGTGGGACGGAAATATCTTCGTCGACCCCACCAGCGGGCAGATCACCGGATTGATCGATTTCGAACGGGTGATGTGGGCTGACCCGCTGATCGAAGGAATATTTGCAAATCTTGACCCGAATAGCCAGGCTGTTCTGGGCTTTGGTAGTAAGATCCTCTCAAGTCCGGCCAGCCAGATGAGGCGCCTGCTCTACAATATATACCTGCACCTGATCATGGTGATCGAATGCACCTATCGCCATTTTCCCACCCCTGACCAGGAAAACTGGGCCCGTCCAATTTTAACCAGGGAATTGGCCAGTTTGATTTAATCGCAAAGTGCCCTCCATTTCTGGAAAGCACTTTTATTCATCCCTTGTTTCTGTGTCTTTACCGCCAGCGAGATTTACTCAGCTCTGTCGGGCTGTTCGGTTCGGCGCCTGGCATGTTTATTTATTTTGCCGAACTTGTTTTTCCTCAATCAAAGCCACGATCTGTTTCCGGCCCTTTGACTTTGCCAGGTCAAGTGCAGTCTGGCCATCATTTGACTTGATTTCCAGGTTTGCACCTGCATCTATGATAACCTTCGTCGTTTCAATGTTATTCTGCCAGACGGCGTCATGTAATGCCGTATATCCATTGTAAGGGCCTTGTTTATCAATATCGATTTTATGTGCAATCAATACCTGCGCGGCTTGAGTTCCTGCCGGCATAAGCTGCAGCATGCAGCGCCGTCGCTTTCATCCCCGGATCAACCGCGGTGACATCTGCCCCTGCTGCCAGAAGTTCCTTGACGATCTCCGTATAACCTTTATAGGCCGCAATCACCAAAGGCGCGTCCTGATGAGCATCCAGCTCATTTACATCAACGCCTTTTTGGATCAGGTCTTTTACCCCATGAATGTCATTGTTGTTAACTGCCTTCATTAGCGCTGTCATCTTAATTCTCCTGAATGGAAAACTGCTTTGTGTACCCATCCCATAATAGCGCGATGGGCCGGATGATTTGACCAACACCAACCAGGCGCTTGGAGAAACGGCCTGGAGCCTGGAATGCCGGGCAGCCGCTTCATGTGGCAAAAGTGCTACGCTCCTGGGGCGCATTGCACGTACTGTCCCAGGATGCGCCCGGGTCGAACTCCTGGAGAATGTGGTTTGAAAGTAACTCACGATTTAGCGCTCAACCGTCAGCAAAATACCGTTTGAGGATGGGTCCTGCAGCAGCAGCCCTTCTTCCGTCTGGTTCAACGGCATTTCTGCTGCAGCCAGCCGGTCACTGACCTGGGCCAGGGAGTGTATATCAGGCAGCTTCATGCTGAAATAGCGCAAACCCAGCGCATCTGGCGGGGGTGGTGGCGCGCCAGCGCCCTGCCAGGTATTCAATCCAATATGATGGTGGTAACCACCGGCACTGACAAAGGCGGCCTGGAAAGTGCTCGATTGGCCCATCACGCCGAAACCCAGCAGACCGTGGTAAAAGTCCACGGCTTCCTGGATGTCACGGACGTGGAGATGCATGTGCCCAAGGCGAGTCCTGTCAGGAAGCTGGCTGTCCTTACGGTCATCTGCCTGCAATAAACTGAACAGAGCCTTCAAATCCAGGGACTCGCGCCCATCACTCGGGCTGCCATCTGCCCGGCGGGCAACAAAATTACCATTCTCAACCCCAAACCAGCCGTCCTCGGGTGATTCTGCATACAGCTCAATTCCATTTCCCTCGGGATCATCCAGGTAGTCGGATTTGGTCATGATGTGATCGGTCGGGTAATTGCGGATATTGAGCTCGAACAAGCGCGCCACTGCCTTCGCCAGCTCCCGCCGGCAGGGGAAAACGATGGCGAAGTGGTACATCCCGGTGGTGCGCGGATATCGCTTAACACCCGGTTGTTCCACCAGCTGCAGCAGATCTTCGCCACCTGCCCCAAGCCCGGCCCGGGTCCCCTCCCGCCAGTGCAGTCGGAAGCCAAGCGTCTGCTGGTAAAAGGCAATCTGGCTATCCAGATTCCCAATAGTTAACACAACTCGGCCAAGCTGAGTGGCGGGATGGATCGTAAATTCGGTCTTTGAAGACGATTGTGTGTCTATATTCATATGCTGATTGCCTTTTCTTTAGGGTCGAAGGTGTGAAATCCAATCCCTCCGGACGATTTTTGATTGCTCTGACCCTCTTGGGTGTTATGCTATCGTTGATAATATAACTTTTTACACCCTAAATGTCAAATATCAAATCTTCTATGACCGGGGGTCAAAGATCCTCCCTACCTGTGATCGAAGAGGATGGGAAAACCCAAAAACAGATCGGAATCACAAGTAAATTATGACATATGACATGCTGGTTACATGTCATTAATCATTATTTACGCGAGATGATTACATGGAGTACAATGTGCTATCTTTGTCTATACAACCTTCTATGCAAATCAAAGAACCCGTTTTCCGTTTTGTAGCCTATCAAAATAGAGCAGATGACCCGCGCTCAACCGGTTTCCTCGCCAACGCTCGCACCCTGAGCCTTCAAGGTATCGAGCAGATCGACTGCCACGACCTCTATTTCGTTCAAGGTAAATTAACTGAAACCCAGTTGGACCGGTTAGCTGGCACCCTTTTGAGTGATCCGGTTACCCAGAGAATCGAGTGGCAGCCAACTTCTGAACTTTCCGCCGATCTGCCACCCAATACCTGGTTGATTGAGGTAGCATTGCTTTCCGGGGTAACAGATCCCGTTGCCGAGCAAATCGTACGGGCAGCCCATGAAATCGGTATCACTACCCTCCTCAATGCTTCCGCTGGACAGCAGTTCATAATTACCGGATCATTAAGCCCAGATGACCTTCACTTTCTGGCTTCTCACCTGCTGTCTAATCCGGTCATCCAGCGATACGCCCTGGGTCAAATCGAGCCAATATTCCCTGCCCAGGCGCGGGCTTCCAGCCAGGTGGAAACGATCTCCATCCTGGACCTGGATGATTCGGGCTTGATGTCCTGCTCGCTCGAGCGGCGGGCAGCCCTGGACCTGGCCGAGATGCGGGCAGTTCGAGCATACTTCGTCGTTCAAGGCCGCAGCTGCACTGACGTGGAGTTTGAAACGATCGCCCAAACCTGGAGCGAGCACTGTGTTCACAAGACGTTCAAAGCCTCGGTTGAGGTTGAAACCCCTCAACCATCTCCCTACCCGGAGAAAGTCAACAGCATCCTGGATACGTATATCCGCCGCGCAACCCAGGAGATTGCGGCACCCTGGGTGATTTCAGCTTTCAATGATAATGCCGGAATTATTGAATTTGGCCGAGATCACGAGATTTCGATCAAAGTTGAAACCCATAACCATCCTTCTGCAATCGAGCCATTTGGCGGTGCAAATACAGGGGTGGGAGGCGTCATCCGCGATATCCTTGGCGTTTCGGCCAGGCCGATCGCTGCAACCGACATTCTCTGTTTCGGGCCTCAAAACTTATCCCAGTATGCCCTGCCACCTGGCGTCCTGCACCCGGGCCGCATCCTCTCCGGGGTCGTTGCGGGAGTGCAGGATTATGGAAATAAGATGGGCATACCAACCGTCAATGGCGCCCTGTGGTTTGACCCTGGCTACATCGCCAACCCATTGGTTTACTGCGGGTGTGTAGGGATGGCACCCCGCGGCTTGCACCGGAATACACCCCTGCCTGGCGATCGCGTCATTGTGCTGGGCGGCCGAACCGGTCGCGACGGGATCCGGGGAGCAACTTTCTCGTCCATGGCGATGGACGCACATACTGGCGAGGTATCTGGCGCTTCCGTGCAGATTGGAGCGCCCATTACCGAAAAAATAGTCATGGAAGTTCTTCTGCGTGCTCGCGACCGCAGCCTTTACCATGCCATTACCGACTGTGGGGCGGGTGGTCTTTCTTCGGCGGTAGGCGAGCTGGCATCCAAAACCGGTGCCGATATTGACCTCGAGCGAGTGAAGTTGAAATATTCCGGGTTAGCCCCCTGGGAAATCTGGCTTTCTGAAGCTCAGGAACGGATGGTGATAGCAGTACCACCCGAAAACCTGGTTGAACTAAAAAATCTCTGTGATTTGTTCGATGTAGAGCTGACAGATCTGGGATCTTTTTCCGATAATGGACGTTTGATCGTTCGTTATGCCCGGAAAATCGTTGTGGAGCTGGACACAGAATTCCTGTTTCATGGAATCCCCCAGAAGCGTTTGAAAGCTTACCCTCCTGCCCAAATTCCACAGACCCCACCAGCTGCATCCTTGCCGGACTTCTCCAGCGCCCTGCTCGCTCTGCTAGGTCACCCCAATATCGCATCCAAGGAAGAGATTATCCGCATTTACGACCACGAAGTTCAAGGGGGTACCTGCGTCAGGCCCTTGATCGGGCCAGGCAATGGACCATCAGATGCCTGTGTGCTCAAACCTTTTGATGTACCTGGTTTTGAAGGAGTGGTCCTTTCCAATGGATTCAACCCCGAATATGGCAAAATAGACCCATACCGGATGGCTTTATGTGTGGTAGACGAAGCTATCCGTAACGCGATCGCAGTAGGCGCCGATCCCGACCACCTGGCGTTACTGGATAATTTTTGTTGGGGAAATCCGCTCCGCCCAGAACTCATGTGGTCCCTGCTTGAATCCGCCCGAGGTTGTTACGAAGCTGCAGTGGAGCACCGTGCGCCATTTATCTCCGGAAAAGACTCATTTAACAATGAGTATCTGGGACGCGACGGTTCATCCCAGGCTATCCCTTCATCCTTGCTGATCTCAGCTATTTCTACGATCCCGGATGTTCGCCACGCCGTCACCATGGAATTCAAACAGCCCGGTTCCTCACTCTATAGGGTCGGCCAATTCGAACCTGCATTTGGCGGAAGCCACTTTTCCCTGTGTTTTGGCCTTCCTCGCAGCGCAGCTGATCATGCGCCCATGCCCGGCAAGCTATCGTCCAAAGTTTATCGCGCCCTTCACAGAATAATCAAGACGACCGGCCTGGTCAGCGCTTGCCATGATCTGAGTGAAGGCGGGCTGGGAGTCGCCGCTGCGGAAATGTGTATTGCCAGCCGCTTAGGCTTGTCCATCGATCTTACCGCAGGCCTCGATCCTTACACCTGGTTGTTCGGGGAGACTGGCGGCTGCCACTTGGTGGAAGTCGCTGCCAGTAAAGAAGCTGAATTCGAGGGCGAGATGGGCGACCTGCCGTTCACCATGCTTGGACAGGTAAAAGCCGAGCCGAATTTCACCGTATTTCAAGCGGGGCAGCTGCTGCTTTCTCTGCCGGTCAAAGACCTGGCAGATGCATGGCAAACTCGCCTGGCCTGACAAGGATCTCATGAAACCCAAAGCACTTATTCTACACGCCACCGGAACCAACCGCGATCACGATGCCGTCCAGGCAATTGAGCTGGCAGGCGGAAGCGCCGAAATTGTCCACCTTAATCAGCTGCGGAAGGGCGAGCGTCGGTGGCGCGAATATCAGATGCTGGTCCTTCCCGGCGGTTTTTCTTACGCTGACGCTCTGGGGGCAGGGACATTGCTTGCTCTCGACCTGACCACGTACTTCGAACAGGAAATGCAGGCTTTTGTCGAACGTGGCTGGCCAATCATCGGCATTTGCAACGGCTTCCAGGCATTGGTGAAATCAGGCATCTTACCCAATCCCATGGAAAAGGGCCTACCGCGCCGGGTAACCCTGATATTCAACTCCAGCGGGCATTTCGAGTGCCGTTGGGTTATTTTGGAGCCGGTGTCGCAGGTCTGTATCTGGACGCGGGGAATGAACCAGGCGTTCACCTGTCCCGTGGCCCACGGGGAAGGGCGCTTCTTCGCAGCTGCCCCGGAAATTCTGCAGGAACTTCATTCGAACGACCAGGTGGCACTCGTTTACACCGGGCCGGATGGTAACCGCGCTGGAGGTCAATACCCTTTCAACCCAAATGGCTCCGCAGGCGACATTGCAGGCATCTGTAATCCTAAAGGAACTGTCCTCGGGCTGATGCCTCATCCGGAAAATCATATCTTCCCATACCAGAATCCCAACAAGTTCAAACCTACAGAAAACAATGGCCTGACATTGTTTACGAATGGAGTCGCATATGCCAGCCAGCTTTAAAAGGTTTTGATAATGCTCACAAAAAAACAGATACAACCCCTCATTTACCAGGCTTTCCAGGATAGCGATCTACCGCTCCCAGGCAGGCAATCCGGAAAAGTCCGCGATTGGTATCCTTTACCGGATGGAAACCGATTGATGGTTACCACCGACCGCCTTTCAGCCTTTGACCGCATTCTGGCGGCGGTGCCATTTAAGGGACAGGTGCTTAACCAGCTCTCAGCCTGGTGGTTCGAGCATACATCAGATCTGGTAGCTCACCATTTGCTGTCCGTTCCAGATCCCAATGCTATGATCTGTCACGAAGCCCAACCTTTTCCGATCGAAGTGATCGTAAGGGGCTTTATCACCGGTGTTACCCATACGGCGTTATGGTACCGGTACTCCCTAGGCGAACGTGATATCTACGGTTACCGTTTCCCCGAAGGATTGACCAAGAATGAGAGACTGCGTTACCCGATCATTACTCCAACGACCAAAGGTGGGCCGACCGGTCACGATGAACGCCTGACCTGTACCGAGGTGGTAGAAAAAGAACTGCTGGATCCCCACACCTGGGAACAAATACAATCGACCGCTTTGGATCTTTTTAACCGGGGGCAAGAAGTGGCTTCACGGGCTGGTCTGATCCTGGTTGATACCAAGTACGAGTTCGGCCGCGCACCGGATGGCTCGATATTACTGATCGATGAGGTTCACACACCTGATTCATCGCGTTTTTGGAAGCTGGATAGCTACCCACAGCGCCTATCCGCCGGGCAGGAACCCGAGTTATTCGATAAAGAATTCGTCCGGTTAGCCTATGCCGGACTTGGGTATCGCGGTGATGGCGAACCTCCCAAGCTTCCATCAGATACCTGGGTTGACACCAGCCTGCTTTACCAATCAATCTACGAAGGGATTACCGGTCAGACCTTTATCCCAGGATCATATCCGGTTGAGCCCAGACTGCACGAAGCCCTATTGGGTATTAAGGTGATCGTATGACAAAAGAACTTGTTGTAATCCTCATGGGCTCGAGCGCGGATGAACCCCACTGCCAGAAGATCGCCGAGGCGGCACGAGCCTTTGGCCTTGAAGTGGTGTTGAATATCGGTTCCGCCCATAAAACACCCCGGCATGTGCTCGCACTTCTCAGCCAATACGAACAGGATCCTCGTCCCAAGGTTTACATTACCGTGGCTGGGCGGTCCAATGCGCTCTCCGGATTTGTGGATGGCGCTGTTTCGGCTCCTGTAATTGCCTGCCCGCCGCCATCCTCGGGTTACGGCGAGGTGGATATATTTTCTTCGCTGCGCATGCCCTCCGGCATCGCTCCTGCTGTGGTGCTCGAGCCCGCCAATGCCGCCCTGCTGGCGGCAAAGATACTGGGAATGCAAAATGAGAGAATCAAGGCTGCTGTCAGCTCCTTTCAACAGACCCAGGCCGAAAAGGTTCTAACTGATCACACCGAACTCAAATCATGAAACCCTACCAGAACTCGAATTTTGATGAAGACCGGCCGCATGAGGAATGCGGAGTGGTCGGCGTCTTCGCGCCTAATGAACAGGTCGCAAGCATGACTTTTTTTGCCTTGTACGCGTTGCAGCACCGTGGGCAAGAAGCAGCCGGCATTGCCGTGGCCAACGGTTTCACAATCAATGTGTACAAAGACGTCGGATTGGTATCACAGGTCTTTAATCAAGACAATCTGCAACCACTGCAAGGAAGTTATGCCATTGGTCACACCCGCTATTCCACCATGGGTTCATCCAACGGCCATAATGCCCAGCCATTCCTGATCGAAACCCAACACGGTCCAATTGCGGTAGCCCACAACGGTAACCTGGTAAATGCGCCCGCTCTGCGCCAGGAGTTGTTGGAACGGGGCGTAGGTCTCTCGTCCAGTTCAGATAGTGAAATCATAACGATGATGCTGGCAGGTGCCCGAGGCAGCTCGTGGAACGAACGGATCAAGAGTGTCATGAAAAAATGGGTTGGCGCTTATTCATTGGTCATCCTGACCCGCGATGGTGTTTACGCGGTACGCGATCCATGGGGTTTTCGCCCGCTCAACATCGGCCTTCTGCCCAGCGGCGGGCATGCAGCTGCCTCGGAGAGCTGCGCTCTACAAACCCTGGGCTGCCTTGCCACCCGAGAAGTCAAACCGGGTGAAATCATCGCCCTCAGTAATGCAGCATTAATCGTCCAACAAGCGCTCCCTCCCAAATCACACCAGGCTGCCTGCACATTTGAATTCGTATATTTCTCGCGCCCGGACACCATCTGGAATGGCAAGAACGTCCATGACGTGCGCCAGCGCCTTGGCCGCCAGCTGGCTAAAGAGGCCCCAGCTGCAGCAGACGTCGTCATTCCGATCCCTGATTCGGCCATCCCAGCCGCAATCGGTTATTCTGCCGAAAGCGGAATCCCGTATAACGATGGACTCGTAAAAAATCGTTACATCGGCCGTACATTTATCCAACCCACCGAATCGCTGCGCAAAAAAGGGGTAGCCCTCAAGTTTAACGTGCTGCCCTGCAACGTGGATGGCCGGCGGGTGATCGTCATCGACGACAGCATCGTGCGCGGCAATACAACCGGGCCGCTTATCCGGTTGCTCAAGGAGGCCGGCGCCAAAGAAGTTCACATGCGCATCACCTCGCCTCCCATCGCCCATCCCTGCTTCATGGGAGTGGATATGGGTACTTATGAGGAGCTGATCGCGGCCCGCCTGACCGTAGAGGAGATTCGACAACACGTTGGAGCCGATTCACTCCACTATCTATCGCTGGACGGCATGATGAGCGCCATCGGTACGGCAAGGGGATACTGCAATGCCTGCTTCACCGGGCGGTACCCGTTCCACGTTCACCCAGGTTTATCAAAAAACGGATTTGAAGCTCAAGGGCCTGAAGATGAAGACTGACCAACACAGGTTACCTGGAAAGAACATCCTGCTGGTAGGCTCCGGTGGGCGAGAACACGCCATTGCCTGGAAGCTCACCCAATCACCGCTGCTTTTAAATCTTTACATCGCACCCGGAAACCCTGGAACGGCTGAGCTTGGAACCAATGTTCCCATTACGGTTGAGGATATCCCCGGTCTGGTTCATTTTGCTCAAGAAAAGGCGATTGAATTGGTCATTATTGGACCTGAAGCGCCCCTGGCCAATGGCCTTACTGACGAGCTGATGGCCGTTGGAATCCCGGTTTTTGGCCCAACCCGCGCCGCGGCGCAGCTCGAAACCTCCAAGATATTTGCGAAGGGATTCATGCGGCGCCATGGGATCCCTACCGCACAATACGCAGCTTTTACTGGCTACAAAGACGCGACCCGTTATTTAGAAAGCATTGATTTCCCGGTGGTCATAAAAGCTTCCGGCCTGGCCGGTGGAAAAGGGGTGCTGCTGCCCGAAACGCGTGAGGAAACCTCCCAAGCCATATACGATTTGATGGTGAAAAAGTCAATGGGTAGCGCCGGGCAAGAAGTAGTCATCGAAGAGCGGCTCGAAGGCGAAGAAGTTTCGTTGTTAGCTTTCACCGACGGCGTCCACGTATGTACGATGCCTCCCGCCCAGGACCATAAACGCCTGCTGGATGGCGACCTGGGACCGAATACGGGGGGGATGGGCGCTTACGCACCAGCTCCAGCCTGTTCGCCGACCCTGGCAAATGAGCTGACCCGCACAGTGCTCCAGACCGCGGTCGATGGATTGCGTTCAGAAGGCATCCTCTACCAGGGCGTGCTTTACGCCGGACTGATGCTAACCACCAGCGGCCCCAAAGTGCTCGAATTCAACTGCCGTTTTGGCGATCCTGAAACCCAGGTGCTGCTACCTTTACTGCAGAGCGACCTGGTCGAAATCACCAGCGCTTGCGTTAATAAAACCCTCGCCCAGATAGACGTGCGCTGGGATTCCAGCGCCTGCGCCTGCGTGGTGCTGGCTTCATCGGGATATCCGACCTCCTCTTCTATTGGACTGACGATCCAGGGACCGGACGCCGGGAAAGAAAACGTCGCAATTTTTCAGGGAGCTACGCGCCGGGAAGGTAAGAGGATCGTCACTGCTGGAGGGAGGGTTTTGGGAGTTTCTGCCTGGGCTGGCGATTTGCCAACTGCCCTCGAGCATGCCCAGGCTGCGGCAGGTGAAATCCAGTTTGAAGGAAAACAATTTCGCAAAGATATTGGCGCTCGAGGTCTCCGCCGGTTAGAAGCTGTTCAATCTGCTTATGGGGACGCTGGCGTCAGTATAAGTGACGGGAATCGCGCCGTCGAGCTGATGAGTTCTGCGGTGCGCACGACATACAACGATCATGTCCTGGCAGGGATTGGCGCCTTCGGTGGGTTGTACGATGCATCAGAACTTAAACAGATGAAACGCCCTGTGTTGGTTGCCTCTACCGATGGGATCGGTACAAAGGTCATGCTGGCTGCCCAGGCCAGGCGTTTTGCGCCGCTCGGTCAGGATATTGTCAACCACTGCATTAATGATATTTTGGTTCAGGGAGCCCGCCCGCTTTTATTTCTCGATTATTTTGCGTCGTCCAAACTGCAGCCAGAGATGGTTGCTGAAATCGTCAGTGGAATGGCCGAGGCCTGCCGAACGGCAGGTTGCGTCTTGATCGGCGGAGAAACAGCAGAGATGCCGGGGGTATACCGGCCGGATGAATTTGACGTGGCGGGCACCATCTTTGGCATCGTGGAATTCGATCAGACTCTGCCCAGGCCTGACCTGCAGATTGGGGACCTGCTGGTGGGCCTGCGTTCCTTTGGGCCGCACACGAATGGCTTTTCGCTTCTACGGCGCGTCTTCGAAAAAACATCGATGGATACTGTCCTGCCAGGATTAGACCGGCCATTGGTCGATGTGCTGCTGGAGCCGCACCGGTCGTATTTACCCATATTGCTGCCCCTCCTTGCCGACCTATCCAAACCGGTCAAGGCGTTAGCGCACATCACCGGCGGCGGTATGGTAGAAAACATTCCCCGCATCCTTCCTCCGAACCTGGACGCCAGCATCCACCGGGGTTCATGGCCTATACCGGCTCTGTACCCGATCGTTCAACAGATGGGAAATGTTTCTGACGCTGAAATGGCGAGCATATTTCAACCTGGGAATTGGTATGGTAGCAGTAATCGCTCCCGAGAGCCTCTCCGAAGTCCAGCAGGCTCTCCCGGAAGAGGTTTGGGTCATCGGCGAGCTCATTGACGGAAATCGAAAGGCTTCTATCATATGACCTTCAAGCCTGTTTACGGACAGGACCAACCGGCCCGGCTGGTGGTACTTATCTCAGGGAATGGGAGCAATCTTCAGACTGTATTGGACGCGTGCGTCGGGGGAAACCTGGCTGCGTATGTGGCGGCGGTATTCTCAAACGTGCCCGAAGCCTTTGGCTTGCAACGGGCTGCGCAGGCAAATGTGCTAGCCATCTGCATTCCAAAGACTGAAGACCTGACCCGGCGCCAGTATGATGGTCGGCTTGGCGAGCGTGTGGCTGCTTACAAACCCGATTGGGTTCTGCTGCTGGGCTGGATGCGCCTGCTCAGCACCGCTTTTCTCGACAGGTTCCCAGGCAGGGTCATCAATATCCATCCTGCCTTGCCCGGAACTTTTGCCGGGACGCATGCCATCGAACGTGCCTATGAGGCTTATCAAATGGGAGAATGCCAGAAGACCGGGGTGATGATTTATCAGGTACTCGATGAGGGAGTGGACTGCGGACCTGTGCTCGGACAGGAGGTTGTGCCGATATTCCCGGATGACGACCTGCTGACGCTCGAAACCCGGATCCACGAGTCCGAACATCGACTTTTGCTGAGAGTTTTGCAGGAATTGATCTCTGCCCGCTGATGCAATTTTTCTTTAACAACCTGGGCGACCTTGATACTGCGGCAAGCATCCTGAATGCTCCTTCCTTTACCAGTTATGGCTGGCTGCCCCAAAAAACGGCCGGAACAACCATTGTGTTCGTAGCAACCTACCATATTGGTCACTAAAACCGGAGGTTCTGATGAACGAAGAACTTTTTCAAACCTATGAATTGCTTACTTTCGACGATCTGCTTATCATCCCCGGATATAGTGAGGTGCTCCCGGCTCAAGTGGATATCCGGGCAGCCCTGGTTCAGGGAATCCAGCTTAATGCACCGGTTTTATCGGCGGCAATGGATACCGTCACCGAAGCCCGGTTGGCGATTGCCCTTGCCCGGGCCGGTGGCATCGGTATCATTCACCGAAACATGTCCCCGGAAGACCAGGCTGTAGAAGTGGATAAGGTCAAGCGGTCTGAAGCGGGTATGATTTCTAACCCAATATGCCTGCCGGAAACTGCAACGCTACAAGAAGCAAAGCAGCTCATGGAGCATTACCATATCAGCGGCATCCCGATTGTTAACATGCCAGGCCAGAGATTAATTGGAATCCTCACCAACCGGGACATTCGTTTTTGCGAACCTTCTGATAATTGGCGGCCGGTCAACGAATTTATGACGCGTGAAAATTTGATCACTGCATCGGTTGAAACGACCCTCGATCAGGCTCGCCAAATCTTGCAGCAGCACCGCATCGAAAAACTCCCATTGGTGGATGAGCAAGGCTGCCTAAAAGGGCTGATTACCGTCAAAGACATCAAGAAGAGAGAAGAATACCCGAATGCTGCAAAAGATGGCCGCGGTCGACTGCTGGTCGGCGCAGCTGTTGGCGTTGGAAACGATCTGGAATCTCGTATCAGTCTCATGGTCGACCGCGGCCTGGATGTAGCGGTTGTAGACTCTGCCCATGGACATACGTCAGGCGTTATTAAGGCAATCCAACGCATCAAGGCGATTGCCCCTGATCTTCCAGTCATTGCAGGTAATGTGGTTACAGAAGAGGGAACAATTGCACTAATCGAAGCCGGGGCGGATGCCGTAAAGGTCGGGATGGGAGCCGGTTCAATCTGCACCACACGGGTCATTTCCGGCTCGGGTATGCCGCAGATGAGCGCGATTTACACCTGCGCGCGTGCAGCGAAACCGCTTGGAATCCCGGTTATTGCCGACGGTGGGATTAAATATTCGGGGGATATTGTCAAAGCAATTGCAGCAGGAGCGGAAACTATCATGCTTGGCAGCCTTTTAGCCGGGCTGGAAGAATCACCCGGCGAGCTGATCCTCCATGAGGGCCGGCAGTACAAGACTTACCGCGGCATGGGCAGCCAGAACGCGATGCAAGGGTACGGCCGGGATCGCTACGGTTCGGGGCAATCCGGTCCAGGGAAACTCGTGCCAGAAGGCGTAGAAGGAATGGTTCCATTCAAAGGCTTACTCGCCGATTTTGTTTTCCAACTGATCGGTGGCCTACGCTCTGGAATGGGGTATGCAGGGGCTAAATGTCTGGATGACCTGCGGAATCACACCCGCCTGACGCGCATCACCGGTGCCGGGCTGGTTGAAAGCCATCCTCACAGCATTACCATCACACGCGAAGCCCCCAATTATCAGCGTGGGGAGTGAAATGAGACTATAATGGCAGTGTTTTCATTCCTGCCCTGGTCCAACACTAATCGTTTCCGTCCTGATTCTTTCTATTTACCCGAAGCAAGGATTGCATCTCATTCCCACAGGCCGCAATTTCTGCTTTTGCAATCACTCCATTCCCCAGTTATTTTTATATTCATCTGTGTAATGATGAAATGATTCCATACTTAATGCCTTCACTAAATTCATGATCGTATTTGGGTGTGAAATTGAATAGATTGCGCCAGCAGCAGTAGACCGGGGTTGGAAACTGCCCGGACCCCACACTTACTTGAATTGGAAGCCTTCAACCAGGCGGATGCACTGCTCTGAAACAGGAATAACCAGGCCGGTTGTGGAATCAACCGGATCGGTACAAATCAGTGAATACGCCCAGCCATTTTTTTTAAGCCAAATCTCCCTCGTTTGCACATATGGCTCACCGCGGAATTCCCGGTAAATATACTCGATAGCTGATTGATTTTTTATCTCGATAATTCCTTGTGAAATGAATTGGTAATGAGTGGCTTTTTCTTTCGGCTGTTCCAGATGTTGCGCAAAAACCGTACCCAGGTCGCTCTCCAGGGGGATCTTTTGACGCAATACCTGGAAATACAATGAACCTTTTTGAGTAAATAGTAATAATTTGGGACCGTCGGTTTGGCCGGTCTCTGCTGCTGCATATTGCTTCGTTTTAAACCCAATTGGAGCTGAAAATGAAAACTCATCGCCTTGATAGGTGCTCGAACAAGCTGGCAAAATCGTAAGCAGGATCAACAGAAAGGGGAATCGAAGGAAATGTACAAAGCGTCGAATTGGCACACTTGCCTCCTCTTTAAAAACCATTATTTTGGTGTTGAAAAATGAAGTTAACCTTTCAATTATTGTAACCTGGATTCTATGTCGGGGTCAGCGCATAACAGCACGGCTCCTTTAAAAGACCCAGAGTCACCAACCTTACCCGCTCTACTTCATTTTTCTGTCGCCGGTGTCATAAGATAAGCACCTTTCAAATCGAAGCTGCTTATCTTATCAACTTTATATATGGCGTCAGAGGCCTGAAACTCTCTCCTTCGGTTGTGCACTTGAGTTTTTTTCCTGTTTCTGCCTTTTCTAGTGGATAACCATTGGCAAGTAGACATACTTGCCGTTGAATCCGGCCGCGGAAGGTGTACCACCCAGGTCACTCAGGCTGGGTGAGGTGGAATGGTTAACCGTGACGGTGATACAGCCGGTCGTCGCGTTGTAAGTCTGGTTGGAAGACGGCGGTGGCATAATCAGGAAATGGTTCTCAATTTTCTTCCCCATATTCATGATGTTATCATGCAATGAATCATCCAATTCAATGTGTTTACCCCCTGAGGCAATTAGCCGCAATCAAATTAAATAATCGGTTTCGGCTTCTCGCAACCGCTTTAAATGCGTGTCAAAGTATTCATCATCGAGGAAGTCAATTCCCCAATCTGGAGAATTCTGCGTGTGTACACCCATATGCCAAAGATAACGAGCACACACGAATAGAGGAACCGCCTGCACATCTAAATCACTGAAGGAACGTGTTTCCCGGTAGGCAGCCAGGAATGATCTCCAGCGAGCGGAAACCGCATCCTGAAGCCGGCAGCACCACAGGAAAACAGCCAGGTCATAGGCACGGTAGCCATATCCGCCGCAGTCAAAGTCAAAGAAAGTTAAGGTGCCATCAAGGTCTACATTGGCGTGGTAGCCCTGAAGATCGCCGTGGCAGAAGGCCTGCTCAAGTTCAGCGGCAGGCAGCAACAGAAGTCGATTGCGGAGGACCTCGGCAAACTTCTTAACGTAAGCCCAATCGTCAGGCCGGTCAGCCAGGAATGGCCTGATGTTATCCAGCGGCTGATCGATAAAATGGGGGATATCCAGATGGAAACGCAAGTACTGGCTGGAAAAATCGTCCAGGGCATTATGCATCTGACCCTCTGCCTGCCCGTATTGGAGAGCCATTTGTTCGGGGTTGCTATCGTATGAAACTTTGTGACCTGGCGCCTCGGTAAAGAATGCCAGGTATCGTTCCCCTTCTGGGGCAGGTACTGTACAGAAATAATTCCCATCCATGTACAAAATTGGCTGTGCTGCATGAAATCCCTTGCGCTTTAAATGGTTGAGTACATCCAGCTCGTACTGGATATCATCGCTGGTACGCCATTGTTTGCGGTAAACCCGCAGATAATATGTGCGCCCGTCCTCAGTTTTTATCCGATAGGTGTGGTTAAATCCACCCGAGTAGAATTTACACTCACAGACCGCCTCCACCCCAAAACCTGGCAGCACTTCATTGATCAGAGCGGCAGGAGAAAGTATTGAGGATATGACCGGAAAATTATGTCTCATTCAGTTTTAACCGCCTTCATCTAAGATGTTATGCCTGAATTTCATTAAAGGCATGGATCAATTGCATCCCCAACCTGCAAACAATTGAGTTTTTACATCCTTCAGACACATCACCTATAATATTATGCCATAAAAACAGGGTCAACTGGCGCTCCCAGGAGGTCAGGCAGCCTCCCGGTAGAGGAAAGCATCTCCAGCGGCGACTCGCTGTACAACAATACTTCACAATTCGTGAAGTATATATTGATAATTTACAGGATATTCCTGTATAATAATATAATCCGAGGTTACATTTTTATGGGCGACCGCGGGGAGCCCAATCGTGTTTGACAACCGTTAGTTCGTGTAATAGAAGGAGAGACTCCATGAGTCCCTCTTCTCCGGGAATGGACTCCTTGGGGGTAAGTGGCGAACGTATGAGCAATGCGTCGCTACATAGTCGATTCCCAGCAGGCGGACCAATGGGATCATTTAGCTCATCTGAAAAGATGAGCTGTTTTTTTACTTGGAGGGATATGAAAAACCGGCTCCGTTTTCTAACTTGTTTATTTCTCCTTTTCCTGGTTCTACCTGGAATCATCGTTCCCCCCACTGCAACTGAGGCTCAAGCCCCCGGCCCTGATGAACAAGGCTCTACATCAATTGTCCAACAATTTCCGATCGTGGAGGCGACCTTATCCACAGCATTTTCCGGGGGACCAGCTTTTGACAGCGGTTGGGTCGGTCTGCAACCGGATGCGGCTAAAACGCTTTTTCATAATCTGGGCGGCTCGCCAAACTCATATGTCGTTGATATGCAGTACCGCAACAGCGGCGCTGAAATCATCAATCAGCGTAATTACGGCGGCGTCGACCTGGGCACCCACCCTTCTGTCGGACTGGTTTCTAACGACCGCACCGGTGCATACTGGCGCAGCCTGACCGCCAGCAGCATCGTCGTCTACCGGCGCCCGGAAGACATTTATGCCGAGCAGGTGCGCATCCGCATCTGGATCGACCCAACTCCCAATTATGACAGTAGTTGGTATACCATTAATGTCAATACGATCCACACATTCGCTCATAATCTGGGTGGCAACGCCAATGATTACGTGGTGGATATGCAGTTTAAATCGGCCAACTCAGGGGTCAACCAGCGTTACTATGGTGGGTGTGACCTGGGCACCAAGAACACCCTCGGTGATGTCGATGACCGCATCGGCGCTTACTGGCGTACATTGACCAGTAATGAAATTACGATTTATCGAAGACCAGAAGACACCTACGCCGAACAAATGCGCATCCGCATCTGGGTGCGCCCGAAACCCACCTATAATAGCGGCTGGGTTTCTATCAACCAGAACGGCGTCGCTACTTTCATCCATAACGTGGGTGGAGATGTGGATGATTACCTCGTGGTTATGGATTTCAAGGCCGTTGATGGTGATGGAATCAATAACCGCGCCTACGGCGGGATGGATATCGGGGCACACCCGTCGGTCGGGCAGGCTGAAAACGACCGGGTCGGCGCTTATTGGCGCACTTTGACTTCCTCCTCAATCGTCATCTATCGCCGGCCAGAAGACACTTATGCCCCTCAAGTCCGCATCCGCATTTTCCGTTTCTGGGAAGTTCCATCACCGGATTACGACAGCGGCTGGTTATCGCTGGCAACCAACGCCGCAACAACTCTAACTCACAACCTGGGCGGCGATGCCAATACCTACATGGTTGACTTCCAGTATAAAAGCCAGACGGTAGATGGCATCAACCAACGCTATTTAGGGGGCGCGGATTTTGGCGATACGGTTGACATTGGTGCCCCAAATAACCGGGTTGGGGCCTACTGGCGTAACTTGACCTCCACCAGCATCATCGTTTATCGTCGGTCTGAGGATACCTATGCGCCGCAAGTCCGCGTGCGTATCTGGCGCGCCCCCAAGCCAGATTACGATAGCGGCTGGGTTACGCTGGCAACCAATACTACGACTTTACTCAACCATAATTTGATGGGTGATTACGTGAATGATTACCTTATCAGTTTCGATTATCGTAATAGCCTCGATAGCATTAATCAGCGTTATTACGGTGGCGCGGATTTTGGCGCATTGCCATCCTATGGTGGGTCAAATAACACCCGCGCTGGAGCTTACTGGCGCAGTCTGGACAAGGATTCGGTGGTGGTGTATCGCCGTCCGGAGGACGTCTTCGCGAGCGATGTGCGCCTGCGCATCTGGCGCGTGCAGCCACCGGATTACAACAGCGGTTGGTTTATGCTCAGTCAGAGCCAGGCTAAAGCTCTGGCGCACAACCTGGGCGGCGTGCCCGATGCCTACCTTGTGCAAATGTACCAGTGGGATACCGATGTGGACAATACACTCAACCAGCGCCATTATGGCGGCGCAGATTTTGGCAATCTACCCCCAACCGGTTACGCTGAAAACGACCGGGTCGGCGCCTATTGGCGCAGCCTGACCGGGCAAAATATCGTGGTCTATCGCCGGCCTGAAGATGGTTTTGCAGATTACGCGTTGGTCCGTATATGGGACCTCAGTCGAAAGGTTTACCTTCCGGCTGTCCAGAAATAACCGAAATCAACCATAAGTTTGAAATGTCTAAAAAGGAGAAAGGCAATGTTTCATAATCGGATTGTCCCCTGGCTCCTGATTCTTTTCCTGGCAGCCGGTCTTGCACTGGTCAGTTATAACGCCGCGGCCATTCCCCAATCTCAAACAACCTCAGCCGTCAGCAGCATGTACGCCGTATTAAACGAAGTTATGCCTAAGCCTGCCGTAGGAGAGCCTGCCTGGGTGGAGCTTTATGTTGGGCAGTACCAGCAGTTTATCTTTCTTCCGGCAATTAATAATCAGAGCGGCGGAACTTCCCTGCTCCAGGTCTTACCCACTCCAGGTGTTTTACCTGTATTTGCTGCCCAGGCAGCCACCCAGGACCTCAAAGGTTGGCAGGTCAGCAACGAAGCCGGGCAGGTATATACTATCCCTACCGAACTGCCGCCCTTACCAAAGAACACCTACATGTTAATTTATTTTGACGGCAGCGGGCCTGGCGGAAATGATTACGATTTTTCAGACGGGAAAATTATCTTACATACACCACCCGGATTGGAAGACATCTTTGCGGATGAGGCCGGGCAGGTGGCCCTCCATCGCCCCGGAACACCGGGAGAGGCCACGATCGTCGACTTTGTTGCCTGGGGTGGCTATTCCATCGACGGCGGGGCCGCTGCAGTTGCCGCCGGGCTATGGGGCATGGGAGAAGCGGTCAGCTTCGAAAATGGCTTTGGCGATATCAGCCTGGAAGACATCATGACACCTGACGAGTTGATCGGTCGATTTCCCGGCTCAAACAGCGAAGGGGCGCTTAATTGGGCCAATTACCCTGAGGCCAGCCTATCGCCAGGCGCCGCCAACCCTATCCAACCCGTATTGTTCATCACCCCCGCAGATGGGGGCCGGGTTGATTCTGCCACATTGTCGCTAAGCTGGCGACGATCTTCAGGTGCTACCGCATACCGCTTCCAGCTGGACAATGACGCCAACTTTTCCAGTCCCCTCATTGACCAGACCAATCCCTATACCTTTTTTAAGCCCAACCCGGCTCTGGCTCCAGGGGTCTATCACTGGCGAATTAATCCGTTGCGTAACAGCCAGCCAGGAGGTTGGACGGCCGGCTTCACGATCGAGGTGGTCAACCTGACTTCCGTCAGCCAGAACCCGGATATAAACTCGCCGGGTGGGATTACCAGCGAGGTAGTGCTGGGAATTGCCCGCGTTCGCCAGAACAAAGACAGCAAGCTGCTGGGTCTGGATGGAGCACCGGAAGGCGACCCGACCACTGATCTCCTGGAAAACGCCTGGGATGCAGCCGCCCCCTGCACCGAGCCGCCCTGCACCGACACCACCAAGTACATGCACGGCAATATGTACTGCGTGCGCGCCTCCACCCGCATGGTCGCCAGCTATTACAATGTCAACGCCACCGATAAACTTTCCATGGACCGTCTCAGCTATTACATCTTGCAGCAATGGACCGGAAATACACATCCTGGGACAAACGACTCCACACCTGACAACGATTTGGGTTATAACCGCGGGATGTACTACCCGGACGAGGAGGATGAAATTTTCTCCTGGGCCCTTAATTTCACCTATACCACCCCCGGTGGAAAGCCATCCTTCACTATTATTAAAAACGCCATTGATGCCGACCAACCGATCATGTTCCGCCGGCCCGGCCACATGATGGTGATCGACGGTTATCGTGAAACCTCCGGCGGCGGGCAGTTCCTGCACGTGCTCGACCCTGACCAACCACCGGATTTTGAACGCTGGCAGGATTACAGCACCCAGACCATCGATGGTTACTGGATTGGGCCTACCGGCGGCCCGGCCAGCGGCCAGTCGCGGATTGACGAGAACAGCGTATGGACCGACAGTGATGGCGACGGTATCATGGATTTCGATGAAGTGCTGCGATTCAATCTGGATCCCAACAATGCTGACAGCGACGGAGATTGGGTACCCGATAAGAAAGACATGCGCGAGTACGTTTTCAACAACGCAGGTGCGTATTCCTTCCGCAGCAGCGACACTGATAGCGACGGTCTGCGTAAAGAACTAGACCCAGATAATGATAATGACGGCTCACCGGATGGCTGTGAGGACACCAATTACAATGGCAAATATGAGGCCGGCCCGGCTGAAAGTGACAATTTCGATAACAGCGCGGCCAAAGCTTGTGTACCAATCTTTAACATTCTTTATCCTAGCAAATCAACGCCGATTAACGCCGGTGAGAAAACCGCTCCTCAGAAAATCCTCGCCCAGGTCAGCACGGCTGTACCCGAAGGCTGGTCGTTAAGCCTGACGCCAGGAAGTTTCTCTGCTAAGGTCGGAATAAAGACAGCAAGCGTCCTTGCCGTTTACACCTCTGCTGACACCACTTATCTTGTAATTCTTCCACCCACCCAAACCGCAACCGGCTATTATGACTTAAGCATCTCCATGAGTGGGGTAGGAACCGATTCAGAAACCGGGGCTGTTTTTTACGACCCCAAGGCTCCCAACGATGAAGTGATCGTGCTGGACCGCTCGGGTAGCATGACCTCCAGCAACAAGATCGACGCGGCTCAGAATGCCGCCAGCGCCTTTGTCGATTTTCTCAGCGATGGAGATTGGACCGGTGTGACCAGTTTTGCTACCTCTGCCACCACCGATTACACCTTGCACGAGATTACCTTCGGTTCCAGCATCCGTGATGATGCTATTACGGCAATTATGGGCCTGACTGCTACCGGCTCCACGGCCCTGGGTCAGGGCATGCAGCAAGGCCAAAGCTTACTCACTTCTGCCGGACACCTCGACCACGATTGGTCGCTCGTGCTGCTGTCGGATGGTTGGGAAAACGTCCCACCCTATTGGGCCACGGTCGCACCGTCGATCACTAAAAGTGTGGTGAACACGGTAGCTTTGGGCCGGGACGCTGACACCATTCTACTGCAACAGATTGCTGCTGCGAATAATGGGACATACTTTTATGTGGACGTTACACCACCCGCCAGCCTGGCGTCCGATGCTGAGTCGCTGGCTGCCACGTTTTCTACACCAGTTGAGTTACCTAACCGTCTGGCAGACGTGTACCTGGCAATCGGTGAGCTCGAACGCGGTTGGCAGCGCCTTTCTGAACGGGCCCTCTCCATAGGTGTCGAGAGTATTCAAGTCGAGGTGCCTAAGGGTCTGCCGGAAGCAGTCTTTGGGTTAAACTGGAGCGATCCTGCCGGTCAGGCGGAGATAACAAACCTGCGCGATCCCGATGGTAATCTGGTAAAACCTGACGCAATTTATGCCAATCAGACCCACCAGCATTTGCATGTCGCTGATCCCTTAGGCGGGACCTGGCAGGTGAATCTCAGAGTCCCCAAACCGGTAGATGGCTTGGAGTTGTTCTTTACCCTGTCCGGGAAGAGCGAAACGACCCTTATCGCAGGTGTCGGCGGTGACCCGGCGAGCATGGGGCTTGATGTACCTGTACCTATCTTCGGTATTCTGACGGATACCAAACCGATCGCCGGCGCAAGTGTGAGCGCCCTGGTAACCGGTCAGGGCGGTTCCTATCAACTTACACTTTATGATGACGGTAAACATGGCGATGGCAAATCCGGCGATGGCCTGTATGCCAACTATCTCACCAGCCTGAAGACGACTGGAGGATATTCGGTCAAACTGGCTGCAACCGGTACGAACAACACCGGTGAACCCTTCACTCTCTTTGCCAGCACAGGCTTTAACGTGAAGCCGCGCCTGGCTTATATATGGAGGAATTCACTGGACATAGCCCTCGAATATGTGGCCTTGCTGGAAGCAAATAACTGGTTGGTCGATCTGATCCCTGTCTCCGAAGTGACTTTCACCAGGCTCCAACCAGACGAGCTGATCATCATCGGGCCAGATACCGGGTACACATCCAACTGGGGAACCACGGCAGCATTCAATGCGATCATGGAAAAGAGCCGACCGGTGCTGGGCCTGGGCGAAGGCGGCTATTCCTTCTTTGGTAAAGCCAACCTCGCCATCGGTTATGGCAATGATGCTCACGGAGACGCTGATTCGATCTATTGGGCCTTGCCCCGCGACTCAATCTGGGATACGCCTTACAACATGACTCTGACCAAAGATCCATTGCAGATGTATCTTAAACTCAGCCCCAGCATCGACATTCTTGTTTCACCTGCTCCGCCTGGAGTAGATATATTTGGAATCAACCAGTACGATTCGCGGTACGCCGAACTCTTGTTTGAGGATAACCGGTTTATGCTGTGGGGTTTTGGAGACGGGCCGGAAAAAATGACCGAAGCCGGTCGAAGGCTTTTCATCAATACTGTCTTTCGAGCCCTTCCCTGAAAGCAAGTGATTTGAAACTTCCTGTTCAGTAAAATGTGGCCTAAGGCCGCATTTTACTGACTCTTATAAGAGAACCATAACAACATTTTTACTTTACGTCAAGGATCTATGGTTTTTCCGGCCTTATTTCGCCCAAAAGCCTTCATGAACAGCCCTAGCTTCTAACTGCAATTCCCCAATCGGGCCGAATACTTCTACCTGACGTTTACTATGAGCAAATACTTCCCGGCAAGGGAGCACTAAGTTATCAGGTGACGGACCGGTGATGTCATAAAGATCAACTTCACTCAGGGCATACACAACCTGGCCGATTTGACTCCAATAAATTGCTCCGGCGCACATGGCACACGGTTCGGTGCTTGAGTAAAGTGTGAAGTGTTCAAGCTGTTCCGGCGAAAAATGTTGCGTGGCAAGGCGAACCAGATTAGTTTCTGCGTGACCGGTTGCATCTCGCCCGGTCATAACAGTATTTTCAGCTTGCAATACGACTCGATTATTTTCATCCACCAGCACTGCCCCAAAAGGATGGTTGCCATTTTTACGGGCGCTCCAGGCGACCGAAATGGCTGTTTTCAGATGTTGAATTTCTATATCGTTCATTCTGCGGCCTTTGATTGGTTATAAAGTTGCCCAACGGGTTAAACCAGCCTCTATCGCCCATATTATACAATTCAGGAACGCAAAACTGGCGTATCCTACCGGATTAGAATACAACCGGTCATGTGTATGGTCCAGGTGGGTCCAGGGCTGTGGAAACAATCACAAACCTGGGACGGTGATCCAGCCTCGGATTCACTCCCTCAGGACTACTGTTTGCTTCTGTGATTTTTTGTCCCTTTTGTTGATATCCGCCCCGGCGTAGTACAATTAAGCCGTAGTATTTGCAACTTCGGGTTCAGTTGTTTTGAGGGGGGGGATTTCAGGAGCAGAAAGCACCGGGAAGGAGGCATTCGCGAGTTTTTAATGAACGAACGCTATCGAGCGATCAGTTGGTGGCTTAATTGGAATGATATGATGTGGCCGGACCAGGCCATTGTCGATAAGATTCGCCGCAGAGCCGATCAGGCTGCCGCTGCGGATGTGAACTGCGCCATGATATTCGGGATGCACTTTCGCTGGGACCACATGCCGCTGTGGGACCGGCTGCATGACCTGCTGGCCTATACCGTCGAAGAACTCCATTCCCGGAAAATAGTCGTGTTCGACCATCATTCTTCCGTCCTGGTGCACCGCCCGCGCAACCGCGCCGATGCCTGGGACATTTACCGCCGCAACCGCCACCACGTTCCTTTTTATCCATCGATTGAAACCGCCGCGACGTGGACGTTCGAAGGCCAACCGATCAACGAATGGCGCATGATTGACGTTGAAACAGGCCAGGCTGCTTATTTGCCAAAATATACGGCCGAGCAGTTCTGTATGAACAACCCGAATTTCCGTCATGCCTACCAGACTTACGTGCGCAAACTGGTCCGAGAGACCGGCATTGATGGTCTGATGAGCGATGACAATGTCCACTACGCCGGATGGCGGACCTGTGCCTGCCGCTGGTGCAAGGAGCGCTTCTCGAGGGATTTCGGGCACGTGCTGCCTGAAGTCAGTGATAAAAGCTTTTGGGGCAACCGGGAATCAGAGGCATTCAGAGATTGGATCGAGATGCGATTTCAGGACAGCGGTAATTTCCTCGGAATCGTACAAGATGCACTTCATGAAGGTTTTCCCATGCTGTCCTGCTGCTCCACCAGCGATTACGCTGCCGCGCCTTCGTCTGGGGTCACCTACCAGGAGTTCATCAAACACACCAATATTGTAATGTTAGAGATGGGCGGCAATACCCCCAATCTCAAGGGAACCTGGAATGAGCAAATGGCGAGCCAACTGCTGCACCTGGCCATCGCCAGAGATAACGAAAGCCCATGCCTGGGACTCGGTTACGGCTTTTTCCCGGACACCGGCTTCTTTGTCTGGGCCCTTAATAAGTTCCTGGGAGCAGACACCTGGTTCAGCACCCTGCCAGGTCGACTGGCAGGTCCTGTAGGTGAGATTGCCAGCCTGGCTGATGATCCAGAACTTGTTACAGAGGGCTTTCGCTGGGAAAAAACATATTCATTCCTGTTTGGCACGCAGGCGGATGCAGATGTGGCCGTTTTTTTCTCCCGTTCAACTCGTGATTATTATGGTCAAACCGACGAGGACTACGCTCTCGATTACAGGTTGACCTGCAGTGAGCTGGTCGATGGCTCGATCGACTTCGAAGTGGTTACTACCATACCCAAAGCCGGCAATATGCCGGTTCTGGTCTTGGGCTGCGCCATCTGCTTGAGCGGAGACGAAATCTCAAGTCTGGAGGCTTATCTGCGGGATGGTGGAATTGTGCTTGCATTTGGCCCTACAGGCTTGCGCGACCGCCGCGCCTCTCTGAGGTCCTCTCCGTGGTTAGAACAATATGGAATCCGCTTGCAGGTTGAAGAACCGGAGCGCATCCCTTCTTTTCCGCCTTACAGCCAGCAGGCAAATATACCCGCGGTTTGCGCCGGTTTTCTTGAGGGCATACCTGTCAGAACGGGTGAGTGGGTTGAGGTAAAGGTTGGGCCAGGTCGCCTGTTCTGGTCGCCAGGCCGGCCTCAATTGAACGCCGTCGAGCTCAACCTGGCAGCCAGGGTTGCCAGCATCCTGCCCGAGAAATCCCCAAGAATTCTGAAAGCACCGCTCGATTGGGCCTTGCGTCGCTTCAAGGACAGCCAATACATCTACCTGGTTGGGCTTCCGAAAAAAGTCACGTCAATTCCCCATGAGCGTATCTCAAATGCTTTTCTGGATGAACCCATCGTCGAGCGGATTCAATTTACAATTCTGGACGCTAATTCGCTGATCATCCAGCCCGAACATTCGCCGGCATCTTTAAAAGTGTTCAGCCCCGACCTGCCTCAACCAAGAGCGATCCATTGGGATACGACACAGGATGGAAAGCCAACCGCCATTGATCTCTCGGGCATATCCAGGTTCTTTGTTCTTCAAATTCAAGAATAGACTTTTACAGGTGGTCATAGACGTAGAAGATGAAATCTTGAGAGGTTGTCGCGACTCCCATATCGTGCAGCACTCTGAGAAGCTGGGCGCGATGGTCTGTTCCGTGATTGACGACGTGGAGCAGCACCTGCCACAAAATGAGATCTTTGTCTTCTTCTTGGGCGATCGGTTTTTCGAATAACATCTCGTCCCTCAGCCTAGCGAGGTAATCGCGCATATTTTGTTCGACGCCTTCCCAGTGAGCCCGAATGCTATCCCTATCGTCATGAGCCGCAGTTTCATACGGTCCTGAAAACTCAATCCCGCGGATCTCGCTGAACCAGACATCATCGACGTTCATGAGATGGACGATCTGGTCGCGAACCGATCCATGTGAGTAATCTACATCCTGGGTGAACTGTTCAAAAGATAGGGGAGCGATGTAATTCTCCCAAATCTTGCGGTTTTCAGCGAAGTGATAATCGTAGAAATAACGAAAGGCCTGAGCATTCATGGTGCAACCTCTACCAAAAAGTTCTCGACGTCGTTGATAAATTTCAAAGTCCCATATTCTATTTGTTGTGATAATGTGTCTAAATCACTAAAATCAGGGTTGTCAACCAAAACGTACTCCACGATAGAGTCAACTCCTTGGGTCGTCGGTACGACGTGATATTTATTCCACTTGCTTTCTTTAAATATTCTCCAAAATTTTGCCTGAACCTTTTTATTGTAGCCTGCCAGCCAAACTTCAAATCTTAAATTCTCATGGATCAATACGATTGCAATTTTTAAATTGCGATCCTTTAATGATTTCGGAGAAAAGGAAAAATAAGTCATATCCAAATATCCATAATAAATACTTCCAGATACAATAAAATCAGGATATTTTGTTTTTAAATTGCGTCCTTAAATCCATGATGTATTCCATCAATCCTTTATATGCTTTTGGAATGACCCCCTTCCCAATTTGTGTTCTATATTCATCAATGAACTGGTGGAAAGCCTCCATTTTCAATTCCCTCATTTTTATTATGATCATGACCGGATGTGCCCATCCAATAACTGTTACCTGGCAATCTCCCAGATATAACCCGCTGGATCAATGAAGCTGGCAGTTCGCACACCCCAGGGCCGGTCTATGGGACCATTAAGCAGTTCTACGCCTCGTGCGACCAGCTCAGTGCACATAGCATCGACATCATCTACATGCACTGTGAAAACGAAACAAGCTCCTGTTCCCCTGCTCGCTACCTGGGCCGGGTCAATCAGCTTTTTGGCTTCAGTTGTCTTCAACAAGTTAATCAGTGTATCCCCAAACTTGAACACAACCGAGTTGTCATCCTTATAATCCACAGGCAAGCTAAAGACTCGCTGATAAAACATACTGGTAGTCTCCAGGTCGTCTACAAACAAAGTAATCGCAAAAATACTTTTGGGCCAGGGACTTCCTTCAGAAATATCGGTTGGATTTTGATTCATGGTTATATCCTCCTATATATCGCAAGTTTTTTAGATGCAGTTGCATAAACACAGTCGAGATTTGATAAGCCATCTTCATTTTATTTATACACTGAAATTATCTCATTAAATGACAAGACTGGGATAAGCACTGAATAATTGTATTTCTTACTATTATCATCATATTTAACCAATTAGCGTATAATAATCATTATGTCGAATATGCTCCCTGCACCGCTAACGTCGTTTCTCGGGCGCGAACAAGAGACAGAAGGATTGCGCCAGTTCTTGACTCGGGCGGTGCGTCTGGTCACGATTACGGGGCCGGGAGGTGTAGGCAAGACCAGCCTGGCTTTACACGTTGCCCACGCAGTTCAGGACAATTTTCCAGATGGCGTATTCTTTATCCCTCTCTCCGCCATTAGCGACCCTACCTTCATCATCTCGACCATTGCTCAGGCGCTTGGACTGTTCGAATCACACAATCGGTTATTGTTTGACAGCCTTAAAGATTACCTGGGGGCCAGGCAAGCTCTGCTGGTGCTTGACAACTTTGAGCAGATTATTCCGGCAGCGCCGCTGCTGACCGAACTGTTGTCAGCTTGCCCCTACCTGCAATTACTGGTCACCAGCCGCGAGGCGCTGCGGGTGCGCGGCGAACAAGAATTTTTACTGTCGCCACTGACGCTGCCTGGCGAACCAGAGGTCGAGAGATTGCTGCAATACCCAGGCATCGCACTGTTTGTCGAGCGCGCTCAGACAACCCAAAACGAATTTCGCCTTACAGCGGAGGATGCCGCAGCTGTGGCGGAAATCTGTTCACTTCTGGATGGACTGCCGCTGGCCCTCGAGCTGGCTGCGGCGCGGATTAAACTGCTCCCACCACAAGCTTTGTTAACCCAGTTGCGCGATTCGCCGTTGAAACTGCTTACGACTGGCGCTCGTGACCTGCCCGCCCGCCAGCGGACATTGCGCAGCACAGTTCAATGGAGTTATGACCTGTTGAACGATGAGGAACAGAAAGCGTTTCGCTGGTTTACGGTGTTTGCCGGCGGCGGCACGCTGGAGGCTGCTCTCGCCCTGATGAAGCCAGCCGCCTCAGTGGATCTTTTCGATTCGCTGGTGAACAAAAATCTCCTGCGTTCGATCGAAACCAACGGTTCGGTTCGTCTGGTGATGCTCCAGACTGTTCGCGAGTTCGGATGGGAACAGCTTTCCCAGGCAGGTGAACTCGATGCTGCCCGGCTCGCTCATGCCGGTTACTTTCTGGCGTTAACCGAGGCGACCGAATCTGAGCTGACGGGTGCGAACCAGAAGAGCTGGCTTCTGCGGCTGGACGAGGAGCGCGATAACCTGCGGGCAGCGCTTCAATGGGCAATAGACCATCACGAGGAGGAATTTGTCCAGCGTCTGGCAAGCGCGCTGCAGCCGTTCTGGTTCAGGCGCGGCTACTGGAGCGAAGGCCGCCGTTGGTTGGAAGCGGCACTGGCAATAAGCCCCGGCACCAAACCGGACGAAGCTGTTTGGGCCAAAGCATTATGCGCGGCGGGTACCATGGCTCGTTTTCAGGGTGACTTCCCCCGGGCGCGGATGCTCTGCGAGCAGAGTTTAAATATTTTTCGCATCCTCGACGACCAAACAGGGGTACTCAAAACGCTGGTGCAACTATGCCGCATCACCCGCTTTCAAGGGGATCAAGAAGCCTTAAAAACATTTATAACGGAGGCTGCTTCCCTGATCGAAACCTTACCTGACAGCCTGATTAAAGGGGAAGCTTACACAGACATGGCCCTTTCCATGGTGGATCTCACCAAGCTCAAGTTCCAGCCAGAAGGCATCCGCTACCTGGCTGAGAGTGAACGCATCCATCGTGGGCTCAACAACCTTTCCGGCCTGGCGCTGGCTTCTCTCCATCGCGCTGTTCGGGCGTCATTTGAAGGCGACTTCACCCTGGCTGCATCGAAATATAACGAAGCCGAGCTCCTGGCAATGGAACTGGGCGATATTCGCCTTCTAAGCCGGATGTCTGCCGGTCTTGCATTGATTAATCTGCGTGAAGGTGATTACCCGGCTGCGCGTCGCCGTTTGGAAACTTCCATTCAACAGTACTTTAGCATGGGGGACTTTCAATTACATTACAACATCTTGATGTTGGCAGCGGTGCTGCATAAGCAAGGGCAGGATTTGTGGGCAGCACGAGTTTGGGGTTTGGCTGATCATATACCCGGAGACCGCAAATTACTTGCAGCATTGGAAGCGTACCAGGAGCGCTTCCACGTGGGTGACATCCTGGCTGAGCTTTGTTCTAAATTAGGCGCCGAAAGGTTCGCCAGCGAGTTCAAAGCGGGACACCAGCTGAAGCTGGAAGACCTTCGGAGGATCCCCCAACCCGATCAACTTGCTCACGCTGCGCCAACCTCCTCCTCCAGCGCTCCATTGACGGCGCGTGAACTTGAGGTTTTACGTCTGCTTGGGCAGGAACTGAGTAACCCCCAAATTGCCGAGCAGCTTGTGGTCAGCCGCCGGACGGTTGATGCACACCTGCGATCGATTTATGACAAGCTCGACGTCAAATCACGTGACGCTGCGATCCGGGTGGCCAGCGAGCAGGGGTTTTTAAACAGGTAACTCAATTAGGCAAGTGGATTAGGCAAGTTACCGATGCAGGCAGCGTCCTTTCCCTGTATAGTGTAAGAAATTATTTAGAGTAAAGGAGCTTTAAATGTCTAATTTGAATACACAAACTTCCATCTCCGATCAACCTGTTACTGCACCCGCCATTTTCAACGTTGCCTGGGATGATCCCCGCGATGCCAAACTTACCTGGATGTTCAACGACAAATATAGAGTACCGGTACCGCTGTTGATCCACAAAGTTCTTGAAGCCTTCTTAGTGGGCGGTGGAGTTGCCTTCGATCAATGGGGCTTGCCCTTTACTATTAGCTTAGCCCGAATCAATACCTTTCAATACATTGGAATGGTACCGACAGCCGCACCACCCGAGGTCGTCATAAAAGCGATGGGGTTGCTCAACCGGGCTGCCCCGGGCGCGTTTAAACTAATGATGGGCAAGATGACGGACGGGATGTCGAAAAAACAGCTGGATGTCCTCAACCCGATCATCGAAAGATTCGAAACTTATTGGAATGGCGAAATCCTGCCAGAGATCAAGGAGCATCTGGCTTACTTCGATAGCATCGATATACGCGGTATGAGCCTCGATCAGTTACACACCCTTATGCTTGAGGCCCTCAAACGAGTAGACCGCATGGGCGCTCTACATGGGTTTGTTTTACTGCCCAGCCTGTTTGCCATAAGCCAGTTTGAGGAGCTTTATCGTGAACTTTTCGCAGAAGCAACAACGCTGGACGCTTTGCGCCTGACCCAGGGTTTTGAGAATAAAATAATGGAAGGCGACCGTGCCCTATGGCGCTTGAGCCGCATTGCCCTTTCTACACCGGAAGTCGCTTCCATAATTTCAGGAAAACCGACCGGTGAGGTCATGTCAGCGTTGGAAAAATCGGCAGCCTGCCAGCCGTTCCTGACCAGCCTGCGTGACTGGCTCGCACAATATGGCCAGCGCCTCAACCATGCCTTTGCCCTCGACGAACCCGATTGGATCGAAGATCCAACCCCCGCTATCGAATATTTGCAAGCCTACCTGGAGCAGTCCGAACCCCGGCCTGAAATGGATCCCGCTAAACTCATAACCGAACGTGAGCAAGCGGTCGCCGAAGCCCGTGCCAGACTGAGCGGCTATCCTCAACCCGTCACCAGTCGCTTTGAGACTTTATTGAAAGCAGCCCAATTAGCTACTGTCGCCCTCGAAGACCACAACTACTGGATTGACCAGCGCCTGTTCTACCGTATCCGGAGGGTAATTATGGAATATGGACAGCACCTGGCCCAGATCAGGTCGATAGATTCGGCAAGCGATGTGTTCTTTCTTTCGCCGGATGAGCTGGAGACCGGGCGAGATGCTTCTTTGAAAAACCTGGTAAATGAACGCAAGACTGAGATAGAACGCTTCGGCCAGGTGACACCGCCGCAAATGCTGGGGACACCTCCAGCCTTTGATATGGGCGACGGTGGCCCTTTGGTGCGGGCATTATTCAAGGGCGAAATGAACCCGGCAAACACCAACAAGCCCGAGGCACACGCGGTTAAGGGGTTAGCCGGTTCAGCCGGGGTAGCACGCGGCACTGCCAGGCTGATCGACTCGCTGGCGGAAGCAGATAAACTACAATCAGGAGATGTGCTGGTAGCCAAGTCTACACTTCCGCCGTGGACACCATTGTTTGCCACCGCGGTGGCTGTGGTCACCGACACCGGTGGGGTGTTATGCCACAGTGCAGTCGTCGCCCGTGAATACCGCATTCCAGCCGTGGTCGGTACTGGCAATGCAACTTCCACCTTCAACGACGGAGAGCTGCTGGAGGTCGATGGAAACGCCGGTACGGTACGGGTTGTAACAGAGGAAAATACGCATGAACCTTCTGTGGCTGGGTGATCCTCGATCCTTTGATCCGGGTTTAGTCGGAGGCAAGGCGGCCAATCTCAGCCGCCTTGCCAGGCTCAATCACCGTGTACCCGACGGCTTTTCGATTCCGGCAACCGTGATGGACGAGGCACATCCGCTTGACCTGCGCGATGAAATCAATCATGCCATCTCAGACCTGATGGCTTGCCAAAGGCTGCCCGAGCTTGTTGTAGCAGTGCGTTCTTCCGCTGTGGACGAAGATGGGGCTTTTGCATCCTTCGCCGGCCAACACGAGACCTATCTCAACATCCACGGCGCAGATGCGATTATTCAGGCAGTGACTCTCTGCTGGGAATCAGCTCGCAATGAGCGCGCTCTGGATTATCGTCGCAGGCAAGGTCTTTCACTGGAGCATCTAAATCTTGCGATATTCGTTCAACAATTGGTCCTCGCCGATGTTGCTGCGGTGGCATTCAGCGCCAACCCGATCACCGGCAATCGCGCTGAAATCATGATCAATTCCAGTTGGGGTCTGGGCGAGAGCATCGTGGGTGGCACCGTGACACCCGATACGTTTATCGTACGCAAATCGGACTTGGAGGTCATCCAACACGTCATTGCCGACAAGCAGCGAATGACCGTCTCTGCCTTACACGGCACGCATGAGGTAGATGTACCGCTCTTCTTGCGCAAGGAAGCTTCATTGACGGATGAACAGGTGGTCGAGATGGCAAAGCTTGCCATGACCTTGGAAACAACGATGGAACGTCCTGTTGATATCGAGGGCGCTTTTGCAGCAGGAATATTGTATTTGCTGCAATGCCGGCCGATTACCACTTTGAAAATGTAGATTCGATTAGGACAAAAAACTCCGGTTCTTGAAAACCGGAGTTTTTTATGACTATCAAAACCGGTCGTTTTCGAGGATGCGCACCTGCACTTCTTCAACCCCAGCCGCTTCAAGAAAGCCCTGGGCGATAGGGTCAATGTTGTAAGCGGATTCGTAGACCAAACGGGTAATACCGGCATTAATCAATACTTTTGTGCAGTTGATACAAGGATAATGCGTGACATAACAGGTGGCGCCTTTGGTTGAGACACCATGCAGCGCTGCCTGGATGATTGCATTGGTTTCCGCATGGATCGTACGTATGCAGTGCCCATCCACAAGCAAATGCCCGACATCATCACAGTGCTGCTGCCCGGCAGGAGACCCGTTATATCCGGCAGTGAGGATCCGCTTCTCCACGACCAGGACACAGCCCACATGGGCGCGGTCGCAGGTGCTGCGTTCGCCTACTACTTGTGCAATCCGCATGAAATACGTGTCCCAATCCGGTCTCATTCTCGTCTCCTTTGTAAAATTCTTTTTACGATCTTGATGAGATTAATATATCATGGTTGCCGTGTAATCAGCGCAGGTCATTTTCAGATGTCATAGAAGATGATGGGATAGATAACCTGTCTATGGCAGCCATCTCTCTCCCCTCGTTTGCACCTGCCAGGAATGCGGATAACTATCCCGTGGTCTGTAACCTTCTTTTTATCAAAACCGTTGATATTGAGGAACCTCAATCCCTTCAAGGACAGCCAGCACGCTTTCGTCCAGTACATGGTTTTGGATCCTGATTGCCCGGTAACGCAATTCAGGCGGGATAGCGAGATAGGATTGGGTGACCAATTGCAGCGGGAGGGCCAGGATCGAATTCGCGCGGCCCTTGCCACCACTTTGAAAATCTTCCAAAGCCCGCAGCTCGACAGCGCGATCCGAATCGTGCTGGCTGGCAGCCAGCATACCTGTGCAAAGGGTATCGTCAATAATGCATACGTCAAAGATTCGATAGAGCCGGACAGTTGGCTGCCCGCGTGCATACGGATTATCTGTGGGCGTAGGATCGTTTTCGACGACAAATCCGGTTGGTTGAACCGTATATTGATCTGGTTGCAAGTGGATATTAAGAGCATCCCCAAACTCCTCAAACAGCTCGCGATGTGGAACCGATTCGAGGTGCGTATCATTGGGGTTATCAAGATGCTCAAAGCAGAACCGCTTAACGGACTCCCAATCAGAAGGCCGGATCAGGATTCGAAAATCCTGTTCCATTCGTGAACGATCGCTATCGAATTGAACAGGACCGATGATCGCCTGTAAGCTATTTAGATCGAGGATATGAACTCCCCCGCCGAAGAGCTGAGCACGTAGGTGGACTTTGTTCCGCTCAGCTCCTACCACAGTAGCCTTGCGCTCCATCGCCAACATGAGCGTGCCGTTTTGAGGATTCGTGAAAATGACCCGGTCGAGCGTGGCCACGCTCACCCTCAATTTGAAATCATCGGCCTTACCGGCGCTCCTCAACATGATGCCGGTTTTATTTCACCCGACTTGCGAAGCATACGCCAGCGCCTGATCCAGTGTCATCCTTTTACCTTTTGCCTGGGCTGTATTTAGTTCAGTCTCATTCAAAGTGGAACGGATTATCTCGTAATTCCTTTCCACTTCGACCCGGTCGGCAGGCCACCAAACGCCGCCCGTGCTCTTCAATACCGACTCCGCCGCGCTGAGCATGACAGCCCCCCATTCGGATTGTCCCTGCCTGGCTTTCAAACCTGCCAGCCCGGCCATGCATTCGGCCAATCCGCGCCGGTTGCCTAACCTCCGGAACATCATCAGGCTTTTCTGGAATTGAGATTCAGCTTGTGAGTAATTTCCTTCATTTAGGGCGATATACCCCAGGCTGTGGGCAAATCGGGCCAGATCACCCCTGTCACCGGTATCACGCAGTAACGTCTCGCACTCTTCATAATACGTCCGAGCTCGATCGTATTGGCCCTGTGTGCGAGCCACTTCACCCAGGTTGTTCAGCGCAAAAGATTTAAGCCAGTTATCATTAATCGTCTGCGCCTCAAGATAAGCCTGTTCATGAAAGGCGCGCGCTCGCTCAGGATTGCCCAGCCCAAGCTCTACATTTCCAAGATGAATAACCGTAAATACGTGAAAATAAGGGGAATTATTTTGTTTGAACAAGGACTGGGCCTCACCTAAAAAGGGCTGCGCGTCGTTATCCCGGCCCATATTGATTAAAGCTACACCATTGCCCAAAAGCATCGTTGGCACGATTTGTTCGTTTTCGATCCTCAGCTCAATCTCCAGGCCTTCTTTCAATTGCACCAGGCCAGCTCCAGGTTCTCCCTGCCATGTCGCCAGAATCCCACCGGTGCCTAAAACCAGGCCACGCAGTAGTAAAGATCTCTGGATTTCTGGCATAGCCAACAGTCGCTCTGTCCACATCCGGCCCTCATTTACGTAGCCACGGCGGTAACAAAACCAGAGAAGTGCCCAGACAAGCCCTACCCCGAATTCCGGTTTATCGATGGCAGTCAGACTCCAGCTTAAGGTCGCTCGAACGTTGTCAATCTCTTGTTCAAGCCAATTCAACCAATAAAGGGCGTTCGCTGAGTATAATTGGTCCCCGGCCTGATCCAGGATCATTCCACCAAAGTAGTTCGCATGCCTTTCCTGCAGCACGGTCATTTCCCCACTTTCGGCGAGCTTTTCCAACGCGAAGGCCCGGATCGTCTCGAGCATTCGGAAGCGCGGCTCGCCAGACGCTGTTATGCTATCGGCTTCCTCATCCTGGCGTAACAGGCTGTTGTTCACCATCGAGGTGATCCCTTCCAGGATGTCCAGGTTGCCTTGTGGATTGCAGACCTCTTCAGCAGCCTCCAGCGAGAAACCACCAGCGAACACACCAAGCCGGGCATACAAGTTTTTCTCTTCCAGGTTCAACAAGCTGTAGCTCCATTCCAGGGTATTGCGGAGAGTCTGCTGACGGGATGGGAGATCACGTGACCCGCCAGTGAGCAGCTTTAACCGATCGTCGAGGCGTGATAGGATGGCTTTGGGTGGTAGAAGTTTGACGCGCGCGGCAGCCAGCTCGAGCGCCAGAGGCAATCCATCGAGACGGCAGCAAATATCGGCGACTGCAGAAGCATTTTCGACCTCTAAGGTGAAGCCAGGTTGGACAGCTCGCGCACGCTCGACAAACAAGCTAGCAGATTCGTTCTCACCCAGACTGTCAATCGTCAACCCGTTTGCCATATTGGGTAAATCCAGTGGCGGGACCGGGTACTCATGTTCCCCCTGCAGTTTTAAGGCAATCCGGCTGCTGGTAATGACTTTCAATTGCGGAGCGGAGGCAAGTAAATCAGAAACCACCGGCGCCTCAGAGACCAGCTGCTCGAAGTTATCCAATATCAGCAACAGGGATTTATCGTGCAGGTAATCTTTCACAGTCTCGAGCAAGGGCTGCCCACCTTCGCGGACTTCGAGCTGTTGGGCGACTCTTGAGATGAGCTGATTCAAGTCGGTGTCTTCTGATAGTGGCACGAAAAACGCACCATCGGTAAATTGATCCCGTATTTCTTGGGCAACTTGCAAGCTCAGGCGCGTTTTTCCAGTCCCACCCGGCCCAAGCAGAGTAATCAATCTTATATCCGGGTTTTGAATCAACTTTTTAAGCGCTGAAATTTGCCTCTTGCGCCCGATGAACGGAGTCGGTTGGACGGGAAGGTTATGCTGTGGATTCCTGGACTTGGATTTAATGGGTGCCTCAGCACCGAATTGGCCCTCGTTATATAAAAACACAACCTCCGTTGGCAGCGGTAGCGCAAAAACAGAGGCATACCGCCTGAGATTAGCAGCAGCAAAAATCAGCCCCGCTAATCGTTGTTCGACTGCCTGGCCTGCTTTGTGGCAGTAGCTCAGTCCGGCTGCCAGGCCAGCCAGCCAGTATTGACCCCACAGGTCGTCATGCAAGCTCGGGTAGTTCTCATCAACCCAGGCAGCAAAGGCATTTCGGGCCGATGCAATAACTGCACTCACTCCAGACGTCTCGATCGGTACATGATGCGGGTCAAGGACATCGACATCGGCCATGCGCGTGATCAGATCGATACATTTAGCGAAAGATACCTGCGACATCGAATGGATCAGGTAAGACATCTCCAGATAGCGCTGATCATATAACAGCGGCATCTGCTCTTTGAAGAGCGCAAAGTCGATCAGATAATATCCTTCAAGCGTTTCAGTTTTTTCGAGGAATTTGACCAGGATATTATTGGTGTTCAGGTCGCCATGGATAAGCCCAAGAGCGACATCCATCAGGCGGGTTTTATTCCAGCAATCCGCCCTGCGGGCGTAAAGCAAAGGATTGGGGTAAATATTTCCATTCACCAGGAAGCCCGGGATATCTGGATCGACCCGGCAGACGCCCCGTAAAAATTGCTCGATGTTTCCATTCGGTTCAAGGCGAAACCCCAACCATTTTTTTAGCAGTTTTTGTGGGTGAACTGCCTGCTCAAACTGTATGCTGCCATTCCACTCTGCCAGCAAAACGGTATTGGTCGTGGTAAAGATGGTTTTGAGCTGGCTCTCGTGTTCGTAGCTGGATAACGGCCGGTAATTCAGTAAAGATTGTCCCGCAATTCGGTAAAAGATAGCCAGTGCGCCATCCTGCTCGACACCTTCAAAGACTAATTCGGCAATGTGATCGTGGGCAAAATCAGGTGTTGACTTTTTCAACATGCTGGCATGCCGGGTAACCTCATCGGACTTCGATGATTTTCCTTTGCGGTCCAGTTTGAGAATGCAATGCTCAACGCGCCCGGAATCATTTGCCGAAACACTGACCAGATATACGACCGCGCCTGACCAGCCCCCAACCAGGAGCTGGAGCGGGGCGATTGTTATATTGTGGCTTTCTTGCGCCAGGCGAATGACCTGCTGGTATTCATCTGGCAATGATTGAAAAGCAGCTGCCTGTTCAACCATTGCGTCCACCTCCCCATTCGAAAAACTTAGCATTGCGATGAGGGATTATTGAGCTTACCTGAAAAGAGTGTTTGTTTTGGTCGCCGAAACCCTTAACATCATTTTTAGAACAATCCCTGCTATTTAGATAGTATATCTCTTTTTATTGGCAAAGTATATAGGATTTGGATAGGGGATCTCGACTAATCAAAAAATACCTGTCGATCATAATCAATGGCGGCAGCCTCCAACCTGCACTGATTTACCTTGAAGTTGGATCCGACTGCATGGTAAGCCGCGTAACTACTGCTGCGAACAACCGCCTGAATATCCCCCAGGCCGGTCAAGATTGCGTGTTACACAAAACTCGGAAATAAAATCTAGACACCGCCACCCTCTCGTGGTTTCCGCCCGTATAAAAAAGTCTCTACATGTTCATGAAGATCGATAGTAGCCGCAGGCATATCCAGGTCGGCCCGGCGGAACATCTGATTCAATAGAATCGGGGCCAACAGTGTGTTGACGCTGGTGAATGGCGGTTCCTTTTTCAAGAGACCCTCACTCTGGTACCGGGCAATGATGTCCACCAGACCTTGAATGTTCGCCATGGGTGTACGCAGGATATTCTTCAATTCGGGATGCCGGGGTATTTCCAGAAAGATCACCGGAATAATCACTCCATACTCTTCATATGTAATCATATAGGCGTCAACAATGGCAAATAGATCGGATTGGAGGTCACCGGTGTAGGTAACCTTGCTTAATGGAGCGGTCGAAAGCTGATGCTGGATGGCTTGCTCAATCAGTCTTAATTTACTGCCATACTTGCGGAAAAGAGTTGCTTCATGAACTTTCGCCGCGGCTGCCATTTCGCTGGTTGTAGCGCTTTCATAGCCTCGCCTCGCCAATACCTCCAGCACCGCCTTGAAAACCTCACTTTCCTTGATGACTTTGGGCATTTCGTTCTCCTTCAGATCCAATTCTATCATAAGCGAGTATTGACTCGCAATAAAACCAGTGTTATTATTGCGAGTGTAAGGTCGCAATAAAATGAAGGGTTTATCATCTCAAACAAAAAAGCTCATGGCACCAACCCAACCAGGTGAAGGTAACCTTCTCAATGGCGGATGTTTCGCTCAAAAGGTCTTTTGAACAGTTTCCTTCGCCGTCATCTCTCAGAAAACGAGGTGCAATGTTAGTTTCCTTTGTTAAACGTCAGAAGCATCGTCTCCAATTTACCGGCTGGCTGCAGTACATTCCAACTGCGGTCCTGGCGGTTGTTTGCCTCGTGGCCGCCGCGCTTGCCAATCTTTCCGGCATTTTACCGGCAGCATATCCATTGGTTGTTGTGGGAACGCTGGTGCTGCTGGTGCTTGTATTTGATCTTCTCACGGTCAAATTACACCTGCACCCCCAGGAACGCCTTCCAAACCGAAATGATAACTTAGGGATGTTTGACTTGCTGCGCGCCAGGCGCTCATGCCGTTCTTTCCAGGCCCGCCGGCTGACCCCAGTCGACTATAACCAGCTCATGGAGCACGTCCAAAATCACAGCAACCAGGCTGAAGGCGGCCCGATTGGAAAATCTCCGATCCGATTTGAATACGTCGCTGCGCCGCTCACCGTTTGGCCAGTCGTCGGCGCGACCGAATTCCTGGTTGCGATTGCTCCAATTGAATACGACCGCCTCGCCATCATCGACGTGGGCCGTAATTTGCAGAAGATCGTCATCGATGCGACCCAGATGGGGATAGCAACCTGCTGGATTGGACCAGGCGCCAAACAATCCAGCATTGCAAAACACCTGGGCGACCGCTTCAATCCTCAGGAGGACCACATCATCTGCGTATGCGCGGTTGGATACAAGTCACGGTATAAACCTTTGTTCTTGCGGTTCATGCAGGCATTGCAGCGCCGGCGCCTGCCGATTTCCTCACTTTTCTTTGCCGACCAGCAGTTCAAGCAACCGCTGAATGTCGCAGCCTATCCCTTTAAACGATTTGGCCGCTGTTACGAAGTTTGCCAGTGGTCACCATCGTCCTATAACGGGCAGACGACCCGCTGCGTGGCGGCAACTGAACGAAAAAATGGAAATAGAGGTCAAAGTGATGAGTGCTTCGCAAGGCTAGACTTTTATGCAACCACCGAATCGCGGTACTATGCGGCTGTGGCGCTCGGTATCTGGTGTGCCGATTGGGAGATGGGATGTGCAGCGCTGGGAATCCATGGCCATTTTTCAGTACTTTCAGCTGAAGAGAGAGGCTTTCACTCAGAGAAAGCCTTGACAGCGCTTCCTCGCTATGACGTAAGTTGGATTCTGGACGATAATATTTAAGGCGGATAGGGAAAGATTCAAATAACTACCGGGCTGGCCTCTACCGGGAGCTACAGCTCGTTTGCTGCCGGGAGTCCGATTCAAGTGCGATTGTGAGGTCAAATTCATTGCCTGACCGTTTTCGATTCTGGCCGCGAAGCGATCGTGGATTTTGTTTGTTTATTGATTGAGTAAAGTAAAAATGGCCCGATTTCATCTCGGCCTTCTTTTTCAAACGTCATCCCAATTTTCTCAGCGACCCTGATTGAAGCCAGATTCTCTTCATCAATGAGACAAATCAAACGTGACAGGTTCAGTCTTTCAAAACCATAATCAAGGACGGCTTGCGCTGCTTCCGTTCCTAATCCTTGTCCCCAATATGCCTTTTTGATTAAATAGGCTACTTCTATTTCTTTTTTTCCATCAATTGACCAGGGAAGTAGCCCGCAGCGGCCAATAAACCTGTTCGTTTCTTTGTGGATGGTTGCCCAGAGTCCTAATTCAGGCTGCTCCGGATGCCCGTTCATGTGCCACTCTAATTCTTTTCGTGCTTCTTCATAATTGCGAGGAGCATCTGAAATGTAACGGCTCACATCGTGGTCGCAGTAGAGGGCAAACAAGTCATCGAGGTCTTCTGGCGCCTGATGCCTCAAGATGAGCCTGTCCGTCTCTAATATCTTCACCGAACGTCCTACCCGTTGGGCCAGGCCGCCTTCTGAGCTGTAGTTTCTCTCGTGGAAGAGAAGCCAGTCTTACTTGCATCGAAGGCCTGACGTTCCGGTTCCAACGGGCGGTTAATCGCTCCCGCTGGAACCGGTCATTGGTTTTCTTGGGGTTGTCCCGTCAGAAGGCCGCGAGAATGTCTGTGTTACGCTCGGGCGAGGTCGAACCGATCTAGGTTCATGACTTTATTCCACACGGCGACAAAGTCGTGCAGGAACTTTTGTTGGGAGTTTATGCTACCGTAGACTTCTGCCAGGGCGCGGAGTTGGGAGTTAGAACCGAAAACCAGGTCGACCCGGGTTGCGGTCCACTTGAGTTCACCCGTTTCCCGATCCCTAATCTCAAACACGTCATCGTCGCCAGTTTCCTTCCACATCATGCTCATATCGAGCAGATTTACGAAAAAGTCATTGGTGAGTGTCTCTGGTCGACTGGTGAATACGCCGTGCTGTGACTGCCCGTAATTGGCATTCAAGACACGCAAGCCGCCAATGAGAACCGTCATCTCAGGAGCGGTCAGCGTCAGCAACTGCGCTCGATCGACCAGCAGTTTCTCTGCCTTTACCGCATATTTTGCTTTTAGATAGTTGCGGAACCCATCTGCAGTCGGTTCGAGGACGGCGAATGACGCTGCATCGGTTTGCTCCTGTGACGCATCCGTTCGGCCAGGAGTGAAGGGCACGGTAACTTCATAACCGGCCTTTTTCGCTGCCAGCTCAACCCCAGCGCACCCACCCAGGACAATTAAGTCGGCAAGAGAAACCCTCTTTCCTCCTGACTGCGAGCGGTTGAACTCCTTTTGGATTCCCTCAAGGGTCTGCAACACCGTTTTCAATTGGGCCGGCTGGTTAACTTCCCAGTCCTTTTGTGGCGCAAGGCGAATGCGTGCGCCGTTGGCGCCGCCGCGCTTGTCAGAGCCGCGGAAGGTTGAGGCCGATGCCCAGGCGGTCGAGACGAGTTTCGAGATCGACAACCCGGAGGCAAGGATTTTGGCTTTGAGCGCGGCGATATCAGCCGCGTCGATCAATTCGTGGTCGACCGCGGGAACAGGATCCTGCCAGATCAGCTCTTCGGCCGGGACCTCAGGGCCGAGATAGCGCGAGCGAGGGCCCATGTCGCGGTGCGTCAGTTTAAACCACGCCCGGGCGAAAGCGTCTGCAAACTGCTCGGGATGTTCGTAGAAGCGCCTGGAAATCTTTTCGTAAACAGGGTCGAACCGCAAGGCAAGGTCAGTGGTCAGCATGGATGGCGCGTGATGCTTTGACGGGTCGTGCGCGTCTGGCACTGTACCTGCCCCTGCACCTTGCTTCGGTGTCCACTGGTACGCACCGGCGGGACTCTTGGTCAGCTCCCATTCGTAGCTGAACAGGTTTTGGAAGAAGTTGTTACTCCACTTCGTAGGTGTTTGAGTCCAGATAACTTCCAGACCGCTGCCTATTGTGTCATCTCCCTTGCCCGTCCCAAATTTACTCTTCCAGCCAAGACCTTGTTCAACAATGCTGGCAGCCTCGGGCTCTGGGCCTACCAGCGCCGCATCGCCAGCCCCGTGGGTTTTGCCAAAGGTATGGCCGCCGGCGATCAACGCAACTGTTTCTTCATCGTTCATCGCCATACGTGCGAAGGTCTCGCGGATATCCTTGGCAGCGGCGAGCGGATCTGGTTTGCCGTTAGGCCCTTCCGGGTTGACATAGATCAGGCCCATCTGAACTGCGGCAAGAGGATTCTCCAGATTACGGTCGCCGCTGTAGCGTTTGTCCCCAAGCCATTCGCTCTCTGCCCCCCAATAAACGTCCTCTTGCGGCTCCCAGATGTCCTCGCGCCCGCCGCCGAAGCCGAAGGTCTTGAAACCCATCGACTCCAGGGCGCAGTTGCCGGCCAGGATCATCAAATCGGCCCACGAGATCTTGTTACCGTATTTCTGCTTGATCGGCCAGAGCAGCCGGCGAGCCTTGTCAAGGTTCACATTATCGGGCCAGCTGTTGAGAGGCGCAAAGCGCTGATTGCCGGCGCCCGCGCCCCCACGCCCATCACCGATGCGGTAGGTGCCAGCACTGTGCCACGCCATGCGGATGAAAAGCGGGCCGTAGTGACCGAAGTCGGCCGGCCACCAGTCCTGCGAGTCCTTCATGAGGGCGTAGAGATCATTCTTCAGAGCTGCCAGGTCGAGCTTCTTGAATTCCTTTGCATAGCTGAACCCCTCGCCCATGGGATTGGACAGGGAAGAGTGCTGGTGAAGGATCTTAAGGTTCAACTGGTTGGGCCACCAGTCCCGATTCGATGTGCCGCTGCCGGCTATGTAATTGTGAGGTTCGCCCGTTTCCGGGCTTTTTCTATCGTCTTTCATTATATTTACCCCTTTCGTTGTGTAACTTATTGAAAAGTATTTCTCCGTCTAATAGTGTTTGACTCCCCAACTGGCTATTGGGTTTGGCGCTAGATTACCGCTAAAGTGCTCACAACAGACGTAAGATAACCCTACGACCTGGCGCAGGAAGCGGTCTCATTTGTTACCGGCTAGATAGCATGGTTCCACGCCCGAACCGGTTATTATGGCAATATAGATTGCCTATATCCTGAATTATACGCCTTACGGATGAGATTTGTAGAATAGTTAAGGAAATTTAACTGGTGAAATTGGATCAAGGATCCGATATTGGTCTTCGCTTGAGCAAAATGGAAATTACAACACATGAAAGCCGATCTCTTGTAAATAGTTGAAGGTATGGTCATAGAATGATTGTTTTCTTGTTTTGTCATCTTCATTACCATATGGAATAACGATGACCATACCCTGTCTCGCTCGAGTCAATAACACCCGATAAGCATTTTTGAGATACCGTTTTCGCGAATCGTCGTTGATATTCTGCCAACAGGTACCCCGAAATGATTTGAACTCCCAGTCATCGAATCCGTAACGCAGATCAGCATCCCATACGATACAACTCCAATCCAGCTCTAAACCTTGCACATCGAATTCGGTTGCTACTTCTTCAAGGAAATATGATGACCGAATATCATCTTTTCTGTTGAGAAACCAATTTTCAACATCAATCCCCACTCGAACATTTATACCAATTGGACGTAGCCGAATCCCCCCGGAGCTAGCCAATAGTCCAAACCTTTCTGTCCCACGAGCCTTTGTCCTCAGCCAGGTTTTCGCTTTCTCGATGTCACGCGTTATTACAATCGGATATTGCGGTTCAACAATCGAGAATAGTTCTTTAGCTTCTTGTTTTTCATTGTCAAGTACTGCTTTTACCAAGTTAGATAAATTTTCCGCCCGAAATGATCGGATTGATACGGCTAAATGAAGGCGGGAATCAACCTGAACCTTGCTTGGATCAAAATAATCACATAATTGATGGCCTTGTGTATATTCATCATCAGTTAAGTTGGGTGCATGATAAACATGCCAATTTGGATAATTTACTCGCAATGCCTCAAACCACCAAGAAGACCTGCCTCACCAGTATTTATCTCTTGTCCACCACCAACAAGGCAAATTATTACTGCCCAGTCTTGGTGTCTATCCATAATACTGATTAGAAAATATAGACAACCAGTAATTACCAGGCAATACGAACCAATCATCTATCCCATGAGGCGAGATCCGGCCTTGCACATGGCCTCAATATTTTCTCCTTTGATGCTTGGGATACTGTGATGTGAGTTGGCTACCACATAACCCCCGCAGTTTCTAAACGCGTCGAGGTTGGCTGCGACTGCTACCTCAACCTCGGCGATGGAACCGAAGGAAAGCACTTTTTGCACGTCGATCCCCCCATAGAAAACCATTTTTCCTCCGAAATCACGTGCGATCAATGTAGGGTCCATCCCACGCGCTGAGGTTTGGAAGACCTCGAGTGCATTAACCCCGATCTCGATTAAGTCAGGCAAGATTGGCCTGACCGCCCCACACGAATGGAACAGCACTGACAGGCCATGTTGGCGCGCCAGTTGCACCTCTTCCGCCAGGTAGGGCTTCACATACCGTCGCCACAGGTCGGGCTTTATTAACATGGCCGTCTGGCTGGCATAATCATCTCCTAGCCAACAAATATCGCAATATTTTCCGGCGGTGGGCAGGCAGCGCTCAAGCAGGTCGAGGTAAAAGGCATGCTGGTAGCGGATGAATGCCTCGATCAGGTGTGGTGCCTCGAGTAAATTTATCAGTGCTTCTTCCATCCCAAATGCCTCACAGGCACCCCAGAATAACGGCGACCAACCTGGACAGAACACCAGAGCATGGTCAGGCCATTGGCGCCGAGCTGCTGCCAGGTCACCTGGACCCCATTGAGTTGAATCAGGCCAGGGGTAAGCTTCCACTTCTGCGATGGTGGCGGCTCCTGACAGCGGCCCATGTTTGACTGCCTTTGAGCGGGATCGCCCCGCGTCGGGTGGCGGTTCAGGAGTTGAATCATCTTGAGGACCAAGGTAAGCCGGGAACACCCAGCGGAAATCCGGTCCCAGGTAATCGATAACCTGCATATCGTTGACCAGCCCATGAGATTGGCGGAAATAATCTAAAAGCTCAGACCAGATACAACCTTCCATCAAATCAAATGGCGCCCGGTCGGTTGTCGCGAAAGAAAAAGTGCGCAAAACGCGCTGGCGTGAATTCAAAGTGCACTTCCCGGAAAAATTTTGTATTAAGCACTCTCCATTTATACCGAGCGCCTACCCTCATTATATTTCAATTGTTTTCCTGTCGGAGGCCTTCCCGCGCCGGCGCTCTACCCAGAAGCACCGCCCTCCTCGCTCATCTCCGGCCCGAACCGCTGCTACCTGCCTTCGGTGACGAAAATTAATGCCTCCATAAGTGGTGGCACATTCCTCATTCTTTGTATCGGATCGCCCAATATTCCCGATTATGGTATGAATCTTATAATTCTTCCGTGTAAATAATCACATCCTACGAGGCAAATTATGACCGACGAAATCCGCTATGGTAAATTGACTCAAACCCAGCTGAATGACTTTCTTAGCCGCCCGATCCTGGCTCGCCTGGCTACCGCCGTTCCATCCAAAGAAAACCCCAGCCTGTTTCAGCCGCACAACACCCCGGTCTGGTTCCACTGGGATGGAAACAGCCTGTACATTTCCGCCTTTACCAGTACCCGAAAAGTCAAAGAAGTCCGCCAAAATCCTTATGTTGCTGTATTGGTTGATGTGGAGAAAGCCATCGATGGGGTCAGCGCTGTGTTAATGGAAGGCCGCTGTGAATGGATCCAGGAAGCCGAAATTGTCCAGGATTTGAGCCTTAAAATCTATACCCATTATATGGGTGAAGATGGTGTCCTGACACCGGAGCCACAATCCTGGATCGTCGATCCCGAAAACTCAATCATCAAGCTCAAACCTGCCAGGATCTATACCTGGTAAAAGATAGTTTTGGGTTGCATTTTTCAAAAAGGTCGTAGCTGTTCTTCTCTTTATACAAATATTCCACTGATCGGCACCCTTGCAGCACTCATTGTGGTTTCAACTATTTGTAATATTGGTTAATATTTCAATGATCCTCAAATCTTTTGCAGAAAACCCGATAGCGTTAATTGTACGGGTCACCTCAGCCTCAAGCTAAAGGTTTTTTTTCACAAGTGTATTTTAAAAACCACCGATCTTTTCTGCCGGATTGATGAGTGAATACATCGCACCTTCGACATGGGATAAACTTAACACAGATCTTAATACTCACTTGCCGGTTTGGCTTTGGTGAGGATAGATTATGGAGAGTGAGCCATGCATATCCTGCCGAAACAAGATTTTTATCGTGCCAGGGAATTGTTTTGTGCGTTGGACTATCAGTTGATCATCGATGCTGTATTGGAGGGTATCTGTCCGGGAAAAATCTATGTAGACGATGTCTACGCCCCCACAGCAGCGCTATTAATATCTCCTGAAGGGAATTTTCTCGCTGGTGAGCATCAGAACATTGCATTTAATTCATGGCTTAGAACATTTCTTGCCGAATATTTATCCTCGAGCAGTTCCATAGAAATACAATTCACCCACGATTTTTGGACGGATCGTGTTGCCTCGCTTTTTAAAATTGAACATCCCTTAATTTTCAATGCCAGTTATTTTCGCTTCCGTGAATCGGAATTTTCCTGGCGTTCACACCTTCCCCCAGAATATTCTTTAAATGCTATCGACCGCTCATTTCTCAATCGGCAGAATTTAGAAAATTTGGGAAATGTATTGAATAAAATCGAAAAGAATTGGGGAAGCTGCAGTAATTTTTTGGAGCAAGGAGTTGGGTGCTGTTTACTTCACCAGCAGGTGATTGTTTCCGAATGCCTTGCCGATTGCGTGAGCGGAACACGGTGTGAAATTGGTATTTCAACAGATCCACGTTACCGGCAGCAAGGCTTTGCTGTAATCACAGTAGCAGCAACTGTTGAATTATGTCAGAGCCATGGCATGAAGTCGATTGGCTGGCATTGCGCCAACAACAATATAGGCTCCATAAAGACCGCTGAAAAAGTTGGATTTGTGAAACAGCGTACGTATCCCATTTTTGAGGTAATACCGGATCGATTCCGAAATTTGTGCGCAAATGGGGCGTATAGTGTGTTTCGAAAAAGCTGGCAGGAAGCCATCGAATTCTTCGAGGAAGCTTTTTCCCTGCATAATGCTCCCACTCACTATTATTATCTGGCCGCGGCGGCGAATGCCAGGATTGGAAATTTCGAAAAAGCTTACATCTACCTGGAGAACACATTAATGGATGGAGCAACATCCATCTCACACATTAAAGCTGATTCACATTTCGTAACATTCTGTAAATCTCTTCAGTGGCAACAACTGTGCTTCACCTGGGGAAAAAAAGCTGCGGAAGACTTCAGGAAGACAATTGGGCAATTTTTCCGATGGATGAAAGCGTAATATGCAAACTTCAGGTCTAGCGCCATCCACCACGAAGAATCGAAAAACAGTTGTAACTTTGAGGGTTACTTGAAGAGTTTCGGGAAGCATCTTATCGCTTCTCAGCTGGCTGACCATAAACCAAACGTGCATGCGCAGGATTGAATACTAAATCTGCCAGGAGACGGCAAAGCATTTCCGGGAAATCATTCGGGAAACGCAAGCGCAGTCCTGCCAGCGCAAGGTTTCTGGCTGTCTGGTATCAAGCAAAAATATTTTTGAGATTGTGACGGGATAGGCAGTCATGGATCATTGCCGTAAGCAATTGTTGGAAGCGTTAGCCTGTTTGCGCCAGAGAAAATTACGATTTACCATTAATCACTTGTTGAGTGCTGGCTTCGATCCCCTGTTTCATGACCTCAAGGCCATCCCGAGGTTTTTTCCAGTAAATTCTAATAATTACTTTCCCGGCGTTCCTCGCATTAGGAATCCTATTATGCATCGACTTTCACTATCGATTAACGCTGAAATTCGCGCCCAGCTAAGGAAGTGACAGGCTTATTTTGCACGCATCCGGTTGTTTTTCGGATTGTGCTCGAGTTCACAAAGACCGAGAGCTTCCATCAGAGGTGGTATATAAACTCCAAACCGACCACGAAGCCCCTTTTTTAATCCATACCAGCCTTTAACTGGATTATCCGGCGACCTTCCCCAGGCTTCAACTGTCCCTTCTTTCGCAGGCTTTTGCTCGTCAGCACCACCAAGTTCGACAAAGTCGCCAGCTTCCTTTAACATAGTGTAGAGATCCTCGATGCAGCGGGCATCATAAAGAAGTACAGTTTTTCCTACAGTGCATACCAGAACTTGAATACCCTCTTTTTCTGCGACATGCATTGTATATTCTGACGTACCAGGAGGGGTTTTAAGGACCCAGGGATTATCTTTTTGGCGATCGAGCTTAACCATTGAATTCTCCTAAAGTACTTATCCGTCTGCAATAATAAGATATAAATTATCTTGTTGAGTATAATAGCGCAAATCTCGAGGAATCCATTATTCAATCGAGGAAAAAACTCGATCGGATCGTGGGAACTCTTGTCCTTATTTGCATAATTTGAATTAGCTTCCGCAAGGATGAACCGCACCAGCCTGTCCCCGGCGGGGGGTGTACCGGTATTTCCCTTTCAGCTTCATTAATTTATTTCGTAAAATCCCCAGAAGCGGTGGGAATTGCGCGTCAGTTCGCAAAGCATCAACCTGTCATTCATAACAGATACTATGGTAAGGGCAGCGAAAGCATTCACCATTCCGGATAGCTGCCTTCTTTGTCCTGATCCGTTCGATCTGCTGCGAACCAGCTTTAATCCTTTTGAACGCGGCCTGCCAGGGCAGGCTAGAGGCAATTATTTTTGTCCGGCGAAAGGCGGGTTTGCGGATCCGGCTCAGGTTATTGACCCAGCGGTAGTGGTCGTAATAAAACTCGCAGGGAACATCCCCATACTGCTGTTGGATGTATTTGACGTAAATAGCCATCTGGAGCTCATCCTGAGGATAAAAATCTCTGCCCGTCTTATGGTCAACAATAATAAAGCAACCATCTTTCTCAAGGATTAAGTCGATCACTCCCACGCAGGGAGAGAGCGCAGGATTGATGGAGATTGCGAAGGGCTCTTCGACACCTATGATTTGATAGCCTTGCCAACAGTGGTTTAAATGAACCATCAATGCATTATGCAGGTGGCGCTGATTCTCTCCCAGGTACTGCCGGTCGATGGTCTGCAAGTATTCATCAACGAGGAATGCCTGGTTCTGGGCTCCCTTTTCATAATAGGAAGCAATGATCCAATGGAGCAGTTTGCCTTTTGTAAAATAATCCGGAATTGGAGTGGGATCTACAAGCTTGATGTATTGGAGGTAATAGCGGTATTGGCAAAACTCAACCGTGGTAATCTGGCTGAAACTTAGATGGGGAATCTGTTCGTGCCGAAGAGTCTCGGCGAACTGATCGGAGTTCCCTTTTGTACGCTGGATCACAGATTGGATTGTTTCCATAATTTCGGTTGGTTCTTGATTATAAACTTATAACAGACACTTCAACCACCCAACTTGCTGTATTATTTCAAGACTGCCTCTCGAGAATGCTAAAGACTGCGCCCAAAGAGCAGGTATTGATAGTCGAATCAAAGAGAAATGTGATGGTAAAAGACCAGCCAGCCCAATCACCTGATGATTATTTTCAACTGGCTATAAATTCTTCAACTCTCTGAAGCTGGTCATGATCGGGTAGAATGTCTTCTAGGTAGCGTATCTTTCTAATGAGGTACGCTGCGAAAAGTACCAGGATAGTGAGCGAACCAAAGATAACCATGATCAAGGCCATTCCAGATCCAGCACCATCTCCCACCATCCAGCCAAAGAGCGTTGACAATCCGTTCTGCGTTTTCATTGCAGGTTCCATGATGTGATCTGCAAGCAGTCCTCCCAGGATGGGAGTAAAAGTATCAGGGAACCAGGTCAGCATCCGCCGCGCAGAAAAGACTCGCCCCTGAACATCTGGGGCGACCTTGGATTGAAGGAATCCAGACTTCCAGGCCTCTGCCCAGACCAAAGAGGATATTGCCAAATATGCAGTATCAGATCCAACTAAAAATAGCTCCTTTCATGCGCCGTTTGGGCCCTCCCCAAACCCCCATCAAGACCGATCCCACTGTCCAGGAAATCGCACTCGCAGTTTCCACCGAACCCAGGATCAGGCTGTCGTTCCCTGTTCTGGAGAGCACCATGGGTAACGCTGTTTGGAATTCCAAGGAAAAGGTTGGCAAAAAAAGCAATACCACATAGCTCAACAAACTGGGGCGTGCAAAAATATACTTGAACCAAAAAGCTGCCTTTCCCTTGCTGCGCTTCGACTGTTTTTGTCGGTGGGGGCACATAAACGAGCAGCAAAGCTGCGATAGCAAAAACAAAGGTAACAACGTCGATGATTATGATGCCATTCAATCCGATGAACGGGATCAAGGCTCCAGCCAATATCGGGGCGATAACTCCCGGACCGGCTTGAACAAAGGATACCATTCCTTTGGCGCGGCCATACTGTTCTTTGGGCACCATGGTGGTAATTGCAGCTGAATAGGCAGGCCATTGGAAAGCATTCCCCAACCCGATAACGCCGTTCAATATGTAGAAATGATATATTTAGAGGTGACCGGTGGCCAATAGAATGAAAATGACGATTGTGGCCAGCCCTGCCGCTAAATCACTTACCATCATCATCAGCTTGCGGTTGTAGCGATTCACCATCACGTCGGCAAGCGGAATGATGAGCAGATAAGGCAGGGTAAAAGCAGTCTGCATGATACCCAGCGAGGTCGCACTATTGGTTTCCTGAAAGACCCAGATAGACATGGCGAAACCAGTCATGCTGGAAGCCAGGATCGAGTTGGCTTAGCCCAGAAGGACATTGGTCAAACCAAACCTGCCGGCAGGGAGTTTGCGCTTATTAGAATTGGAAAGAATCGCCATTTTAGAACGAACTTGAATCGGGCAAGGCAAATGCATATCCTGAGAGGGATACTATCACCGGTGGTAGCATTTTGATTAGAGGTCAGCCAGTACTATTTCTTAAGCAATTGAAAATGCTACGGGAAGTTTACCCCTAATTATCTCAAGCATTGCCCTGGACCCTGCCTAAGCGAAAAGCCTCAAAATGCACCGATTCCCGACCGCATGGCGCTTGCTGTTTCAGGTGGCTCCCCCTGCCTTATCCGGTAACGGAGAAAAACCACGCCGTTGGCAAAACGACGTTCCTCTAGAAGCTCTAGCTCTAACCTGACATTATTTGGGAGGGATTTTTTTCCTCCTCCCACAACGACAGGCGTGAAAAACAGGTGGCACTCGTCTATCAAATGTGACCTGAAGGCGTGGGCGGCGATATCAGGACCCCCGATGAGGATATCACGCCCAGTGGACTCTTTCAGTTGTCGAATTGCTTCTGGATCAAAGTTTCGCTCAATCTGTGTCTTGTGAGTAGTTACCGTCTCCAATGTCCTGGAATACACGATTTTGTCGGCAGCCTGCCACATTTCTGCAAAGTCGCGCATAATTGGAGAACTAGAAGCCAGGTTGGGATCAGTCTCCCAAACCCTCAAGGTCTCATACATCCGGCGCCCGTAGAGATAAGTGCCGGCAGGACGTTCAAGGTTGTTGATGAAACTGTGCACTTCCTCGTCTGGCATGGCCCAATCAAACCTGCCATCCAAGTCTTCGATGTAACCGTCGAGGGACAAAATCGCCGAGTAGATCAAATTGGCCATAAAAGACCTCCTAATAGGTGTAGACCCTCTAATTCAATTCGCTTCAACAAGTCGCACTGCTTCAGTATGCTTAACCGCTGTTCTTAGCAATACAAATACCGGGCTATCGGATCGCTCCGGCCTTTTTCCAGAGAAACCTGGCCGGTTTTATGGCTTCGTGACTTCAAAATCACCGGTCAGATGCCTGGGATGCGGCAGGCGAACGGCGTGTTTGATAACCAGCGGCCAGACCAGCGTGCTGGTTGCTGCGGTCAGTAAAGTCATTACGCCAAGGGCAATGATGGTGTTACCCCAGTGGAGCGAGATCAGGGTCATTCCCAGAGAGCCCATCAGCAGGTTGGTGCTGCCCATCACTGAGACCAACGATCCGGTATCACCCTGCTGCTGTTCGAGCATCAGATTGGCCGAAGGTGGTCGAATGATGCTCCCGGCGATCGACGAAGGCAGGATGCATAGCGCAAAGATATAAGGAGCCAGGTTGCCAAACAGGACTATTAATATGCCGCTGGCCATTGAGATCACGAAACTGATGCGGATGATCATTTCAGAATGGAAGCGGCGCGAGATACGCATGTAGATCATCGGCCCGGCGATCAGACATATCGCGTTCACAGCGAAGTAGTAGCTGTAGGTCTGGCTGCTCAGGTGAAAGCCGTCCTGGTAGATAAAGGTGGACCCAGAGACGAAGGCCATGCTGGAAATGCCGCCAAGTGAAAAAAGGAGCATCAGCATGGTGAAACCTCGGTTTTGCAATGTCTTGCCCAGCCGAGTAAAGCTGTATAGCAGCGCGCCGCTATTGCGCTCTTGAAGGGTTTCTTGCAGCAGCAAGCTGCCCAACAGGGCGATCACACCAATCCCCGTCAGTGTCCAGAAAACACCCCGCCAGGTGGTAATACTCAACAGCATTGCCCCAAACATCGGGGCCACAGCCGGGGAGAGCATCGTCATCGATTGAACGGCCGCCAGAACTGACTCACGTTTGCGGCCGCTGAAAGTGTCTTTGACAACCGCTGAAGCGACCGCCCCGGCAGCACTGCCACCAAACGCCTGGAGGGCACGGAAGGCGATCAACGCATAGACGCTGGTGGTAACGGAGCATAAGCCACTGGCGAGCACATATACCGCCAGACCTACTATCAGGATGGGCTTGCGGCCATAACGGTCACTGAGCGGGCCCCACACCAGTATTCCAATGCTAAACATGACAAAGAATGCGCTCAAGGTGAAATTAATCTGCTCAGTCGGGGCCTGCAAACTCTTGCTCATGGTAGGCAATGCTGGCAGGTAAAGATCGGTAGAAAGCGGAACAAATGCAGATAACAGTGCAAGCAAAACGATCAGTCCCCGGGAACCCAGGTATTTCTGACGAGAAATTTGAGCAGGCTGCTGCGTCATCATATATTCAGTAATCTTTCACCGGTGGTTGGTGATAAAAGGCTAATGCTTCTTGATGCAAGCTCGACGGCACGAAACATTTTACCAGACTGCGTACCTGATTGCCTGAGAGCTGGATGCCTCCAGCAATGAAAATTGTCGATCGGCTCAGATTTTTTGAATTCTCTTAACCATTGTCGCTCAAACCCCCTGCCTGGTTGGTGATCCTGCTGGATACCAAACCCGGTATCCACAAGATTCGCCCGCTCATCAAGTTTACTACCTGACAAACGCAGGAGAAAGCAGCTGCCCGCACTTACATACAATCCGACATGCTCTCGGTAAACAGGACCGAAGTTCACTAAGGTGGTCACTGCCATCAGCTCAGATAGTGCAGATTGCACGCCCGACCCTTCACCCACCTGCCCCTGCGGGCACCCGCAGCGGGTTCGGGTACCCTTAAGAGGGTACCTGCCTGCCACCTGCTTCCGCCTGCGTAGGTGCTGAATGCTCCAAATTACTGCCTTCGTCGAGTCTCCAGTTTTGCCGAACTGGCATACCATCTTTATAAATGGTGGATGCAGCGCTTTCAATGCTTAATTCGAACAGAATGTAGCGGTTCTCAGGCATGTAACTGGCAAGTTGAGATGCTTGGGACCGTTCCGCCGGGTCAACGATAAATCTGGCGCTTCCCGTGATGATAAACTCACCGCTTGTTCCATTCGAGTCGCTCACGGCGGAGTGAAGTGCATATCGTCCATCGCAACGCAAGTCATGTCCTTTCGGGGAGGTCGGCTCCATGAAAAGAAAGAGATGACCCTGCCCAATAATAGGGGTTACTGGATGGACGCGGGGTGACCCGTCTTGACGCACCGTGGCGAGATAAGCCACGCCAATCTCAAATCGCTTGAGGCCAAAAGTTGCTAATTCGGGGGCTGCGTTTTCCAGGTCTTTCCAGCTCATCCAGAATAGTCTCCTACATCACGAAACACAATTACGGCATCTTAGATTTAGCGCGGAGATCTGACTCGATTGTGATCAGTCTTCAACTCACCGCTTTCTTCACGAGCGCGGCAATCCTTGCCTCTTCGGCGGCAGTCAACTCCTTCAGCGCAAAGGCGGTCGGCCACATGACGCCCTCGTCGAGCTTCGCCCGATCATTGAAGCCAAGTGTTGCATACCTTGCGTTGAATTTCGACGCGTTTTGGAAGAAGCAGATGACATTGCCGTCCTTGTCGGCATAGGCGGGCATGCCGTACCAGGTTTTCGGCGAGAGGTTCGGTGCGTTGGCTTTGATGATCTCATGTATCCGGGCCGCCAGGCTGCGATCCGGTTCCTGCATGGCAGCGATCGCGGCGAGGACAGCATTCTCCCCTTCCGCCTTGTTCTTGCTGGCCCGCGCTTCTGCCTTTAGCTCTTTGGCACGCTCCTTCATCGCAGCTTTTTCCGCGTCAGTGAATCCTTGGGACGTCTTATTGTTTGCAACGGTGCTCTCGGCGTTTTTTTGCGTTTCCTTTTTTGTACTCATAAAAAACTCCTCATATTGAATTAGAATGGAAATTCTGACTTTGCTCCGGCCAAATCCTTGATGAGGTAAATCATGGCTTCGACACCTTGGTCTCAAGGAAGCAGCCCTTGCATTCGCAAGTATTTAGTTATATAATAAAGATACTTCATTATAAAGATAAAGTCAAGGGTGATTATGACGAACTCTACTAAAACAGACTTAAAGAAGCGGGCTTTGAATGCGGTCAGGGATTATGGCATTCATTTGACGCTGTTTCGAAACGCGATGAACGAGTGGGTGGGCCTCAATGTAACCGATATGGAATGTCTCAGGCTTTTATTCCTCAAGAGCATTTCCACACCTACCGAACTTGCCAGGCATACGGGTCTTACTTCAGGTGCGACGACTGCCATGCTGGATCGGCTCGAAAAGGCTGGCTTAATAGAGCGCTGTCCTAATCCTGATGATCGTCGCGGGACTCTAATCGTCCCTACGAAATCAAGCGCTGAAAAAGCTGCGTCATGGTTTAAATCGGCAAGAAAAGCACAAGGCGAGTTGATTTCAAGTTACTCAGAAAAAGAACTGGAAATCATTGCTGATGTCTTTGAACGATTTACACAACTATGGGACCAGGAACGGGAGAAAATACGAAGAGATCGGTAAGGACAGTTCATCTTAAAATCAGCTTGAACATATACCGGTAAATCCTATTATCTGAATTTTTGGATGGTCATATCTGGACAATGTTACCACTGATAGTTTCGCGCTCCAGCTGGCTGACACGAGTGCAATTCGGTCTGGAATTTTCAACTTCCTCCATCCGATAAAATGCTGATCGGATTATTTTCTGGCTCCTAAACTGCCAAAAGCGAACAGGTTTGTGACTGCCCCGCCCAGGTAAACCAAAATAACCATGAGTAGGGCGATGACGTAAAGAGACAACTCGTGAAGAAATACTGAAGTCAGCCAGGCTGCTATAACGACTGGCAGACACGCCAGGAGCATTGTTGGTACCAACAGATACCCCTTTTGATACCAGGCACGATTTTCCTGCGATGGAGATGACGGAAGAAACCGATAAATCATGTCGCCTAATTCCGTCAAATTCTCAGATGCATTTGGCTTCAATAATAATGATGGTAATTCGGGTGAAAACGGAGAATAAAGTTTGAGTAAGCTTGCTTTCTTTTCAACCGTACAATGACTGAACTGATTCCAAGACAAGAAACTCCGTCCATAAAACAAGCCATTCTCCGTAATTCTAATGGTAACCAGATCACTCCTGAAAACCGTTTGTATACAGGCGGTCAGATGCGATCCAAGCAAATAAGCAATAATGGTGAGACTACCCCATTGGATAAACCAGACCAACGCACGCATCGTCGCTTCATTTACTCCGAATGAATTGTTAAAAAATCCAGGACTGAATGCCGTACGGAAAGCAATGATGGCAAGAATCAGGAGTGCTAGAATATGAATGTACATTGCAGCTGTGGCTTTGGGCTCATGGACGGAGGGAGGAAGCGGCATTGCAGACCACTTTCGTAAGGCGGCAGAGCTTTGACTGTCTTTACGAAAAGCTTTGATCTGGCGATAAGCACGAAAAGCGCCTGCTGCGGTTCCAGCAATGAAAATTAAAACTATGAATGGAATCGTCAAGTCTGGCATTCCGTTCCCTTATTCTAAACTGTGGGCCAAGTTTAAATAGGCATTCTTATTCCAGTGAATTATGCCATATATTAAAAATTGCGCCTTCCATGTGGAGAGCTTTTCTGAGTTCTTCTGTGTTTCAATAACTCAAAACGGGTCTGAGCTCATACCTGCCTGCCACCAGCCCTCGTAAGAGGGTCGCTAGAGGGTACAGACGACTCGGTCCACGCGGCAATTATTCATTTTGCTTTATCGTGATTTTCATACACCCTTGACAAACAATCCAAAATGTTGTACAGTAATCCTGTACAACTTGGAGAGAATATGACCATTCAAACAACCTATACCCAAGCTCGAGATGGGCTGGCAAAATTGCTTGACCAGGTAACCCATAATCGCGAGATCGTTGTGATCCAGCGCCGCGGCGAGGAAGAAGTTGCTATGATTGCGGCTTCTGAATTGGAGAGCCTCATGGAAACTGCTTATCTGTTGCGCTCGCCGGCAAATGCTGAACGCTTATTAACAGCCCTTGGTCGAGCCTTGAAAAACGAGTCCGAGCCCCTCACAATCGAGGATTTGCATCGTGAGGTCGGTCTTGAATAAGAAAGAACGAAAAGCCGTTTTCCAGCCAGAATTTATCGAAGACCTGCGTTTTTGGGTAGAAACTGACCGCAAGCTGGCATTACGGACTTTCGATCTGATTGAGGCGATCCTAAGAGATCCTTTTGAAGGAATTGGGAAACCCGAGCCGCTTAAATACCTGACCCCTGGAGCATGGTCAAGGAGAATAACCCAGGAACATCGAATCGTCTATCTTGTTCGTGATGACCGGATTGATTTCTTACAGGCAAGATATCATTACTAAATCAGAAAATCTCAACAATATTAATTTCTGATTGCATCCAAGACAGCTTCTGGTTGTTTATCCGCTACTCGTAATAATACCAGAGCCGGGCCTTCGGGAACACGCCGGCCCTGTTCTCAATTCCGCAAGGTGCTCACACTGATCCCCGACATGACCGCCACGCAAACCACGATCCTTCATGCCCTTCAAAAAGCCTTTCCATCGCGAAGCACCCTTTAGGGATGGGTTTCGTGCTCGCTGAGGGACACGGAAACACCTAGAACCTGGCGCTCTCCGTCTGGATCGATCCCGGTGACCACCAACACCGCTGCATCTTGCACCTTCTCGTAGCGAGCATCCAGGTAAAGATAACGGATTTCACCCAAAGGTCGCTCCCGCCGCTCTTGCAAAACGGTATCCACCCCGGCGGTGGCCCGGCTGAACTGTTCGGCGGAGATCTCAAACCCGCAGAGCTGTTCGGTGATCTCCTTCACCCGGCGAGTGGAAACGCCTTGAACGCCTGCGCCTGCGGCACGGTGCAGACGTACATCCCGGCTAAAGTCATGGTCAAAGCTCGTTCGCTCCGCAGACCCTTTTCCAGAACCGAGGGGAAAAATCCACCTTCCCGCACCTGGGGTATGGAAAAGGTGATTTCCCCGACTCGTGTTTTGACCGTTTTGGGTTTGTAACCGTTGGCATAGCCTTTCCGGTCTTGAGTACGCTCGTACTCCTCGGCTTGCAAATAGCGAGCTCGTTCTTCTTGCATGGCCTGGTTGATTCAAAATGCGGATCAGGTCGGGAATGGCTCCCCAGCCATTCTTAGCCAGTAGATCAGTTACTTTTTCGGAAGGATTATAATCACCTTGGTGAGTCATTTCAGTCTCCTGTTTTGGTGTGGTAACCTATTTAGGATACTTCTGACTCATCACTTTTGTTAAGGTTCAAGAAATTACAGAAAGAATGTTACACCTACAATTCAGGCACTTTCCAATGCTGGTTGAACAGTTGCGTAAATTCTTAAAAAACGCTCTCCATCTCCGGAGTCGGTCAGGCCGTAAAAATGACCGCGTTACGACCGGGCAGCCTGCACGGCCTGCTCGATAGACTGAGCGCGGCCTTGGGACCAGGTTTAACAAAGTGATCATTTCCAAGTGCTGCGCGGAGCAGGGCGACGTCACGTTGGTATGCCAGCTGGAGTACAGGGGCCAGCGGCATACCGAGCTGTTCGCGTTGGGCCGCGGCTGCGGCTAACATGTGGGCTGCCCCACCGGGATCGCCCTGGGCAATCGCGACCGCAGCTAACCCCTCCAGGCACTCGACGATATCGGGCAGGTAGCCGCGCTCGGTGAAAGTAACCAGACATTCCCGGTAGTACTCAGCCGCGCGGATGATCTCGCCGCGAGCCAGGGCAACCCTGGCCAGGTCTTTGCGGGTTTGGGCAACATCAGCCTCGCTTTCCAACTCGCGGAACAGGGCCAGGCTGTCTTCACACAGCGATTGCGCCTGGTCGAAATTGCTTTCCGAAAGGCAGACCAGTCCCAGGTAGGTCAGCGCATAGGCTTCATTCCAGCGGTAACCCATTTCCTGAGCCAGGTTAATGCCACGTTCCAGATAGGCACGCGCTTCTGCCGGGCAGCCCAGGCGCCACGCCAGTTCACCGCGTTTGGTCAACAACCAGGCGTATAACAGCCGTTCCCCGAGGGTGTCCAACAAAGCCTGGCTTTCTGCAAGCAATTCCTCCGCGCTTGCATGTTCGCCCTGGTAAATAGCCAATTCTCCCAGGCTGGCAAGAACCCTGCCCAGGCCGTAGGATTCCCTTCGGCCCCGCTCCACTGCCAGACAATCTCCCAGGCACTCCCTGGCTTTGCGGTATTCACCCCGTGCCACCGCAATCCGTCCCAACATGAACAGGGTCAAGGCCTGTCCTTTTTCATCGTTAAGGGCCCGGTAAAGTGCCAGGCTTTCTTCGATGATCCGGATGCCATGCGCAGAATCTCCGATCAGAAATTGGATGTAACCCACGGAATACAGGGCGTAGGCCAGCCCGGACCGGTCATCCGATTCCTCGTAGGCAGCCAGGCTTTCTTCAAAAAATGATCGCGCCTGAACAAAGTCGCCCATGTCGCGCAGTAACCAGCCAGCTCCCAAAAGCGTTTCGGCTCGAATGGAGGCCAGTTCAGGATCGGAACGCGCATTTTCCAAATTCAGGGCAGCTTTCAACACGGCCAACCCCTCGCTGAGATAGCCGCGCAGCAGCCAAAAGCGCCACAGGCGCGACGACAGGTGAAGGGCCATTGCCGCGTCACCAGCAGCCAATGCCCGCTGGAAGGCCGCCTGCAGGTTGTCGTGTTCCTCGTCCAGCCGGTCCAGCCAGGCTGGTTGAGGCACCTCTGCCCGTTCCGCCAGGTCGAGCAAACAGGCAGAATAGCGTTGCTGGACAACCCCCGCCTCTCCGATCTCTTCCAATCGTTCCAACGCGTAGGCACGGATTGTCTCCAGCATGATGAAGCGCTGTCCACCCGGCTCTTGTTCTCTGCGCAGCACCAGGCTCTGATCCACCAACCGCTCCAGCGTCTCGAGTATGGATGCAGAAGCACCGCACCCGCATACGAATTCGGCCATTTCCGGGGTGCAACCACCCACAAAGACCGCCAGACGGGCGAACAAAAGTCGCTCCTTAGGAAGGAGCAGGTCGTAGCTCCAGTCAATCGCACCGCGCAAAGTCTGCTGACGGAGCGGTAGATCACGCGGCCCGCCAGTCAACAGTCCCAGGCGGTCGGCCAATTGGGGTAATAAAGCTGCTGGTGGTATCTGACTCACTCTCACCGCGACCAATTCGATCGCCAGCGGTAGACCATCCAGGCGGGCACAGATCTGGGCGATCGCGTCGGCATTCTCACCGGTTACCGCGAAATCTGGCCGGGCCGCCTGGGCTCGGTCGACAAAGAGTGCACTCGCGGGGTAGTCTAACAGAGCCTGTGGGTCAGACAAGGAGGTCAGGGGGGGCAGTTTCAACAGGGGGACGTGAAATTGGCGTTCGGCGCGGATGTGCAGCGGGACGCGGCTGGTCGCCAGAATCTGGAGCCAGGGACAGGCTGCCAATAGTTCGGCCACCAGGGGCGCTGCCGTCACTACCTGCTCGAGGTTATCCAGCAGCAGCAGCATACGCTTATCCGCCAATGCTTTTTTCACCTGCTCGAACAATGCTTTTCTGCCGGTTTCCTTGATTGCAAAATGTTGGGCAAGGCTGGTCACAACCTGGGCGGGATCGGTGACCGCCGCCAGGGGGATGTAAAATACTCCATGTTCGTAGTCATCCACCAGTTGACTGGCAATCTCGATCGCCAGACGGGTCTTTCCGATTCCGGGCGGGCCGACCAGGGTCAGCAGGCGAACTGGCTCGCTCAGCAGCCGTTGGCGGATGGCTGCTACTGCTCCCTGCCTCCCAATCAAAGGGTTTGGTTGGACCGGCAAATTGGTGAACTGGCTGCGGAGCACCCGCCAGGGGGTACCTGCAGTCGCGGGGGGCTCAACAGGTTGGGCCCGGGCAAAACGCACAAAATCCTTATGATCGTTGGGTGGTACGCTCAGGTGCAGCGCCAGCAGTTCGGCGATCTGCTTGGATGGGCGGCGCTGACCTCCCTCGATCTTCTGAATCAACACCAGCGAACAACCGACCCTCAGGGACAGTTCTTCCTGGGTCAGATCCAGTTCTTTCCGGCGTTGTCTTACCCATTGACCAAAAGTTAACATCAGTTAAGAAATTGTACGGCTGTTTGTATGGCACCCAACGACGATAAACGTGCTTATATTAAAGTGAATTAATATAATAATAAACGAGAGTTTTACATAAAGCAACATTTTCGCCTGACAACCAGATGGGAGGGATAGATGAAACAGGCTTTGTTGGTTATTATCCTGATTGTTTCCATGGTAGGACAGATCACCCCTGCCATAAGCGCCGCGCCGGGTGAAGAGGCAGCTCCCACCGACCTGCAGCCTGCGGGAGTCGTGGTGGTCTCTCCGCCCAGCGGGCCAGATGTAACCACGACGGGTAATACCTGGAATCAGATCCCAAAAATGAAAACCCGCATTGCCACCCCACTGGCTGGCGATCTCATCGTGACGTTTTGTGCGGAAGCCGATGCCATAGGTGGCAATCTCTGGCTGAGGATCACCGATAACAACGTATCGCTGACCCCCAGCGACGTGGTCTTTTCTTCAGGTACCAACGGCGCCAGTCACTGTTTCACCTTTGTGAAGAACAACGCGCCGGCCGGATTTCACGTGATCCGCGCCGAATGGAACGCTGGCTCCCCCACAACCACCGGATCGATGGGCGACCGCACAATGACCATCACCTTCTCCAGCAGCGCCGCTGAAGAACTACAACTGCTGGCAGTCGCCGCTCCCAGTGGGTCAAATGTGAACCCCTCTGACAGTTGGGTGGATATCCCTGGATTAAGCGGTTCGCTGGTTCTGCCGTACGACGGGGACCTGGCGATCACCTTCAGCGGGGAAGGTTATACCGATAGCGGCGACCGTTTGTTTCTGCGGGCGCTGGTCGATAACCAGCAAACCTTGCCCAGCGATGCGGTTGTGGCTAAAGGAGAGTATATCGGAACCCGGGCGTACACATTTGTCCAGAAAGGGGTTTCGCCCGGAGCTCATATCGTCAAACTGCAGTTCAGATGTGACACGAATGACCTGTGCCATATCGGAGATCGCACGCTGACCGTTATAGCAACCAGCCCGGGGTTCCCCCGCCAGGTAGTGTCTGCCTTCAACCCGGCCCCCAGCGGGCCCTGGCAAACCACAACCAGCACAGGTTGGGCAAATATGCCGGATACCTACAGTTCTTTTTTCAGCCCTTCGGAAGCCGACCTGGCGATCCAGCTCACCGCTTCAATTTGGCTGGATAACCCGGGGCGCATTTTTGTGCGTGCGCTGATCGATGGACAGGCCACCAACCCTTCGGATGTACAGTTTGAGAGCGGTGGGTGGACCGGCAGCCATGCCTTTACTTTTGTGGTGCATAACCTGGCTCGTGGAAATCATAATCTGCAGATGCAGTGGGCGGTTGACAGCGGCACCGGTTCTGTCGGCGACCACACCACCACCGCCTGGGGCTTTGCCAGCCAGCATCCCATCCTGCTGGTAGCCATGGAATTGGACCGCGGTCTGGTCGGATACGAATACGGCGGCCTGTTTGCGAGCAGCGTCGTCGATGATGTAGGCGGCGTGCGGACCTTCAAGCCGTATGTCCGCGAACGGCTGTTTGGCGGCGCACCCAGCGTGGCGGGCTATTTTCTGGAAAACTCTTATGGCAATTACTACCTGGTCGATGCCGGGGTACGTGGTCCTTATCTGAAACAGTACGACGAATATTACTACCGCAACAACGTTCCCGATCCCTTCAACACCATGCTGCTGGAAGCCTTACAGAAGGTAGATCAGGACAATTTCGATTTTTCTCTTTACGACCGCGACGGCAATGGAATCATTACCTCGAAAGAGCTGGTGACCCTGGTGGCGCTGTACCAGGACACGACAGCCGGCTTTGTGCGCTCGATCCCCAACTACACCACCAATGATGGGGTGATGTTAGATAACAGCAACTTCCCACACGTCTACCTGCCCGACCTCCAAACTGCGCTGCAGACCGGCTTGATCGCACATGAGTTTGCCCACGTGTTGGTTAACGCCGGAGACATGTATGAAACCTCCTGGGATCCCACCGCTCCCGGTCCTTACAGCCTGATGGACCAGCACTCTGCCCACCCTCACCTGGACCCCTGGCACAAGCTGCACGCCGTTAGCTGGTTTGACTCGATCGAGGAAACCCAGGATAGCTATGTGATCATCGGTGCCGTGGAACAGCACCCGTATATTTATAAACTGGCCGACCCGGGCCACCCGGGCGAGTATTTCCTGATCGAGAACCGTCAAAAAATCGGTTATGACGCCGGGCTGCCCGACGCGGGATTGGCGATCTGGCACATCAACGAGAATACAGCCGACGTGTTCCGCGATGGGGTCATGATCGAGCCCGCCTGTGGACCGACCAACCCGCTCCAGTGGAGTCAATACCTTTATGACGGTACCGGCAGTCCATGGGGTCTGGACTTCTGGTGGGGGTCGACCGGCTCGAATTCGCGCTGGGTTAACGGGACCGACAGCAAGATGGGGGTCTGGGCGATCTCACCCTCTTCCAACAGCATGCTGGTTTACCTGGATGTCCCCGGTCCCGGGATCCTGGTCGACGTCTTGCCGGAAGAAATGAGTGCAGGGGCCGGATACGGCGGCACATACCAGATCCGGCTGGTAAATACCGGTCCGTCACCGGATACATTCACCCTGAGTTCCAGCCTGTCGGGTTCCTGGCTGCAGTGGGCGCAAAACCCGGTCACATTGAATTCCTACGAGGAGAAGATCGTTACCGTGAAAGTGACCCCGCCCGCATCTACTCCACCAGGGCTGGTGTGGTTCACGATATCCGCCACTGGCGGGAGCGCGCCTCATCCATCCACAACCCACCCACCGGTATCTCTCAACGTGCTGACCAGGTTCGTTTTTATCCCCGTCGTACGGAAATAGGTGTCCGGGATCGATGGCAGCAGGACAAGTAAAGATGATCGTCACCCTCTATTCTTACCGAACGCGGGCTGGAAAAACAGAAGCGGTGCGCGGTCTGTACCGGGATTGGCAGCAGATCTTAATGCATTGGGGTCCGGTTTCGACCGAACTGTTCTCCAACCCGCAAGATCCTGTCCAGATGATGATGCTGGCCCGATTTTCAGACGAAGATATCGCCTGGAGAGCGGCTGAGTCTGCCAGCTACTCTGCCTGGTATGCGCGGCTGGTCAGCCTGGCCGAGTCTGGGCCATTGGTCGATCATTACCAGGTGATTGAACCCGATTAAGTCTATAACGGGAGAAAGCTGCTCGCGCTATAACGGACCACACAAATGAAGCTTGGGGCTGTCCTTTCTTTTGGGACAGCCCTTTTTTCTTGACCTTTGCTCTAAGCATCGGCATAAATTTACACCCACTTGCCCCCGATAGAAGGTACAGGTGAACTCGGTCCGCGATGCAGAGGTAATGGTAATTTTCTAACGGTGGGCGGGACGAGACAACGCCAGTTTGACTGAACCAACTCAAGAATGCTTAAAACGCACAGAGTCCCACCAGTTAATAGCACGTTTTGTCAGGCACGGTTATATCAGACTATAACTCAATGCTTGATTACTTTACGGTCATTTTTTTTGAAAAATCGACCGTGGTGTATCCTTGCCAGCGTGGAATTTCGGCCCTTATTACTCTAATATTCTCGTTTAATTACAAAAAACGAGCCCCGAATTGTTCCAGCTAGTTTAGACTTCTGTCTAGCAAACTTAAACTTTCCTTCTAACTCCTTTGGTACCTCCATCCCCTCAGAAAGCTTAAAACCAACGGCTCGCTTCTTAGGGTCATCTACCGTATACATGACGTTGAGCCCAAGGCCATCCTCATAAAAGACATAGGCAAATTTGATATTTTCCACTTGAAAACGCGACGTTTCTAAAGGTTTGGCGACAAACTCAATATCACGTTCTTCTTTCAAAATTCGGTTTACATAATCAAGGGTCTCCTGGCTTTCGCTAGCTGGTACAACCGTAAATTCATGCTTGTATTTGTTCATAAAGTAACGGGCTTCATTAGCGCGTAAACCAGCAAGCGCTTCGGCGACAGGCGAAGACTCTAAACCAACCATCGACACTTTGTTAAAATCAACGATATACGACATTTACATCCCTCTTTATATTTTCCGACAAAATGTATCTACATTTTACCAAAAACCAAGCCGTCTGACACAAAGGGCTTTTCGTTTCCCGCATCATTTTCTGTCATCTTCTTTTCCACTCCCGTTAATTGTAGCCATTCTCTTTTTCGGGCTCAACAAAAAAACCGCCATCATCAAGAGTGCGGTCCATTGACATCATCTAAACTTATTTCAATACCAGCCTGCACTTACACCCACCTACCCCTGCGGGCACCCGCAGCGGGTTCGGGTGCGCTGAAGAGCGTACCCGCCTGCCACCTACCCTCGATAGAGGGTCGATAGAAGGAATATACGACTCGATCAGAGCGGGCTAATATGAGAGTATCAATTTTACAGCTTGGCTCAGCGGCAGCGGCGGGACTGGCGGAGACTCCTTCTCAATTATGCACCATTTCTGGCAAAACGCACCTATGCGCGAGCGACGAAGCCGCCGTCCGACAGGAGCTGGTGTTGGGCATCAGGCTAACGCGAACCTCCGAATTCGTTAATATCGAGACTAAAATTCGCACCGTCGGTGATTACAAGGTGTTTTTTTACTAAGCGATAATTTAGTGAAGTAATGGCTATCTCGCTAGGGATTTTGTTGACGATGAAACCCTCCTCGCCAAGCGAAAATAGTCGCGTCCGAAGCTCCGGATGCTTTATGAACTCATTGGCTCCCATGGTGAACACAAATGCGAAACCTTGTATTCTGTGAAGCTCGCCTGAAATCCCAGTCACTTCACCCACAAAGTGGCGTCGAACATCGTTCTCGAATCGCCGCCTGGTGATAATGTGTAGCTTGTCACCAATTTCGATCGCTGATTCAGACATATTTCACCTCCTTATGGTCCTTTATTCTTGCCCCTAATTATTAATTATACAGAATATTAATACGCAGAAATTATGCCACAGAATAACAAAGCACCCTCCATTTCTGGAAGGCGCCTTATCTTTCAGGAAATTTGATTCTTTAGGCTCTGAGTACCGGTCTAAATTTATACCTGCCTGCCACCTGCCAACGAATGAGGGTCGATAGAGGGTACAGGCGACTTGGTCCGCGATTTGACGATAGACGTAGGTTTATGAGCCTGTTTTCAACTAAGAGATTCGCCGGGATGCCAAGACCAGTATGAAGTCGCTGGATCATCTGGCTCAAGGATCGGAAAGTGTTTTACCTCAAAGGCGTCAACCAGAATCACAAACACATCAATCCAGTCTCCTTCGGGGGTGCCGGGCTGAATTTCTTTCAGTTTCTCGAGTTCCTTCAATGTGGGTGTTAGTCGGCTTCGCTACGAATAGGTTTGATTTACATTTTCCACATTCCCAGCAATACATTTATTTAGTAACATGATTAATAAACCCTCGAGCATTTTATGCGAGCGGAAAAATGGTGCGAATTTGAATCACGCATCAACAACAATTATTACCTATAAAAATTTGTGCAATGTGCAACTGCTTAATAAAAAACACAATTGCTGCGTGATTAAAGTAAGACTTTCCCCATTCCCCCCTTGACAACTCCTTCATTCAGCGTTATATCGTGTATACACGATATGCACAGTTTGGAAGGAGTATTAAGGGCAATGGAAATTCTATCCGTTCAGAACCTGAACAAGCATTACCCCAAGTTCGACCTCAAAAACGTCTCTTTCAGTCTCGAACAGGGCTATATCATGGGCTTCATCGGACGCAACGGCGCGGGCAAGACCACCACCATCAAATCCATCCTGCATCTTGTCCACCCCGATTCAGGGACGGTCGCCGTGCTGGGCAAGGATTTCGCTGCCGAAGAATTTTCATGCAAACAGCAGATCGGGCTAGTGCTTGGCCAGGTGTCCTATTATCCAACGAAAAAAATTACGGTCATCGCCGACGTCACCCGCCGTTTTTACCCCGAGTGGGATACCAATGCCTTCGTCGGCTACCTCAAACGTTTTGACCTCGACCCCGACAAGACCATCAAGGAACTTTCTGACGGCATGCGCGTCAAGTTCGCTCTTGCCCTGGCCCTCTCACACAACGCACGCCTCTTGATCCTCGACGAGCCCACCAGCGGCCTGGACCCTGTCTCGCGGGACGATTTGCTTGAACTTTTCCAGGAACTGATCGAGAACAGCGAACGCAGTATCCTCTTCTCCACACAGATCACCTCCGATCTCGAAAAGTGCGCTGATTTCATTACCTACATCAAAAAGGGAGAGATCATCGCCAGCACCTCCAAAGACGACCTGGTAAATTCTTATAAGATCGTCAAAGGCACCAGGGCACAGCTCACCGAAACCCTGCTGCCCCAACTGATCGGCTGCAAGAAGAATAACTTTAGTTTCACCGCTCTCTTGCGCACAGATGACCTGCCCGCCGCGGACGGGTTGGAGGTCGCCCCTTCGGACCTCGAATCCATCATGATCCACATCGAGAAGGATTAAAGAATTATGAAAGCACTGCTTTTTAAAGAAATCAAACTTGCGATTCACCCGACCACCTACCTGTTTATGGCGATTGGCGCAATGCTGATGATCCCCTCTTATCCCTATTACGTGGCATTTATCTACACCTGCCTGGGTATCTTCTTCATTTTCCTGTCCGCCAGAGAAAACAAGGATATCTTTTTCACTGTCTCCCTTCCAGTTAGAAAAAGCGATGTGGTTAAAATCTCGTGTCTTCACCGTTGCCATCGTCGAACTGTTGCAGCTCACGATCGGCATCCCCTTTGCCATCATCGGCATCCGCATCAACCCCAACACCGCCGGTAACATGGCCGGGATTGAAGCCAACATGGCCTTCTTCGGCCTGGTCTTGATCATGTTTGCTCTCTTCAACACCATCTTTCTTCCGCTTTTCTACAAGACTGCCGTCAATGTGGGTATCCCCCTGGTTTTCGCCGGCATCGCCATGACCATTTATGTATTCGCGGTTGAGTTAGCTGTGCAGATGATTCCTTTCCTCAAAACACATTTGGATACCACCGATCCGGCGATGGCGATGTATCAATTCCCCATCTTGATCGCAGGCATGCTTATCTTCGCCCTGTCGCTGTGGCTGATCTATCGCAAATCAGCGGCCAACTTCGAAAAAGTGGACTTGTAAACCCGCATGGATATTGTTATTTCCAATACCTCCGGTGATCCGATCTATCAGCAGATCTTTGAACAGATAAGCGCGCAGATCATCAAGGGCCTGCTGCCCAGTGACACCTGCCTGCCGCCCATCCGCACAGTTGCCAAAGAATTGCGCATCAGCGTGATCACAGTCAAACGCGCCTGGGAAGAATTGGAACATACCGGCCTGATTTACACCATGGCCGGCAAAGGTTGTTTCGTCTCTCCTCTTCAGCCAAACGCCCTGGACACCAAGCGCAGCCAACTGGCCGGTGAAAAACTAGCCAAAGACATGGAGTATTACAAAACCCTCGGCATTTCTCTCGAAGAGATCATCGCCATGCTCAAGAAAGACTACGATAAGGATTGATTTTTAAGCTTTTAAAAAAACCTTATCCCTCGCAAAGGCGCAAAGGGCGCGAATAAGAGCTCTTTTTTGAAAAATATCGGATTTTGATTACTCTATAAACATACTAATTCACGAAAGACACTAAAAAGAAAGGCAAAAACAAAAATCTTAAATAACATTTCCTAAAAAAAATTGTATCATCGCAATAAATAGGGAAAGACAAAAAAGAACTGAAGCCTATTATTTTTTTGTCATAGGCTGTTAAAATATCTTTAGCTTGTTAGACAACCTTGATCTAAACACTTTACAAGACGAAAACTCGCGGGAATTGATCAGGCTGCGTATTCCGATGAAATCGCACAGTTAAACGTGGCATGCCGCACACTTATGGGGGAGATCGCGTTGGTAAGGTAAGTATACATCAAGTGTTCGGCATACTCCGGATTGGTGACCGTAACTTCCTTTGTGAGCCTCCGCACAGTTGGAGGCGGTAAGCGGAATGAATGGTACGATCGAGGATCGCATCGGCCAGAGTGGGATTAGGGATTTGGGTAAACCAATCGGCAACTGGCATTTGGGAAACCAGGATGGTAGCCGCATGTCCATAGCGATCATCCAGTACTTCTAAGATATCCTGTGCATTGGTCACAGTCAGAGCATCACGCATCCAATCATCCAGGATCAGTAGTTCAATTCGGGCAAGCGAACGGAGAAGGTTCGAGAAAGAAGAGTCCTGATGGGCTTGCCCCAGAGCGTGCAGTAAACGAGAGGTCCGGAAATAACGCACTGAATAGCCAAGTCGGATGGCTGATGTCCCAAACGAACAGGCCGCAAAAGTTTTCCCAGATCCGGTGGCTCCCAGCACCAGAATGTTCAACGAATTACTGATCCAGGTACATTGTCCTAATTCCAGGACCTGGCGGCGATCCAGGCCGCGTTCCGAAGAGAAGTCCAGGTCTTCCAAGGTAGCTTGCATCGGGAAACCTGCCAGGTGTAAACCACGTTGGATGCGATTATTTTGGCGACGGATGCATTCCTGGTCTACCAACAGGGCCAGGCGTTCTTCAAAAGATAGGTCCAGGTATTTGGGATTGGCTTGTTGCTCTTGCAACCCCGCTCGAAAGGCGGGTAAGCGGAGTTGTAAGAGCTTGTCGAAGAGTACAGTGTCAGTCATTAGAATCTCCTTTAGTGGTAATAGGTTTTACCCCGGATGTTTTCATGAGCCGGGGATGGGGTGATGGGATGATCATTTTTATCGTTTGAGGCGTGAGCCGTTTGGACTTCCAGCTCGCTTTTCAGATCTTTGTAAGAGAGTAAATGGCTTTCCTGGAGCCCTTGGCAGGCTTTTTCTACCTGTCGTGCGGGATATTTGCGCGCCAAACTCAACACCCCCAGGCAGGAACGGTAAGCCTGTTCAGGAAAAGGGCGAGATCGCAGCAGGGCGGTCAGGTATTGGGTGGTCTGCGGGCCGATGGCCTGAGCCTGCTTGAGCAGCCAATCTGCATCAACTTCGAGGACAAATCGGTGATTGGAAGGCATGTGTTCGGCATGCGTGGAGAAACGTTCACCGGTATAAATACGGGCGTGAAGCGCTATTTCCTTGCCTTTATGAAAGATCTGGATCATGCGCTCGGTCGCTTTGATATCCACTTCCTGGTGGACCAAAATGTGGGGGACGCTGTAAAGGTGTTGATCGAAGGGGACATGATAGTCAATGTTCACCGTCGCCTTTTTCCAGGTAGCAAAAGTAAAGGCTTGAGCGGGGATGGGACGTAGCTCCGGTTGGTCAACTTCCTCGAACAGTTGGCGGCGTGATTTGCCGAGATGGGCCATGACTCGCTGGTTCAGAGCTTCCAGAAGGGGGCGTATGGCTCGGTTGGCAGCTCCCTCGCTAAAAAAAGTCTGCTTCCGCAATGGCGCCAGCACCCAGCGTTCAACATTTTGGACCCCATTTTCGACAGCCGGTTTGTCTTTTGGGCGACGGACTCTGGCAGGCAGCACAGCCACCTGATAATATTCAGCCATCTCTTGGTAGGTTGGGTTGAGATCAGGCTCATAATAGTTGGGGCTTTTTATGCCCGTCCTGGTGTTGTCTGGTCGAAAAATTTTAGTGACACCCCCAAAGAAGGCTACTGCGCGGACGTGGCCATTGATCCAATGAACTAACTCTTGGCTAGGCTGCACCTCAGCATAGATATAATTGCTGGCTGGCAAAGTGGCCACAAAAACCGGCGCCTGGTGCGTTTCACCTGTCTCCGGATTGACGATAGTCACCGTCATTCCAGCATAATCAACTTCCATCACCTCCCCACCATGGTGGGGAAATCGTCCGGTGGGAGATTGAACTTTCGCCCAGCGGCGAAAAAGCTCACAAAACTGCGAATATTTATAGCCATCCGCATGCTTCTCTTTGTATTCAATCCACAGCAGTTTGAGAGTGACCCCTTTTTTCTTGAGCTCCTGCTGCATTTCCTTCCAGTCCGGAAGGGGGCGATCCGGTTCTTTTGCTGAGGTGTCTTCAGGAAAGAGTTTTTGGTACAGTTCGTCTTCGTCCAGCCCTTCGGGCAAGGGCCAGCTCAACCCCGCCTGTTGGGCGCGCTGTAGATATTCCCCCACGGTGCTATTGGAAATTTTACAAGCCCGGGAAATTGCCCGGTTCGACAGTCCGGCTTCTTCTTTCAGCCGGAGAACTTCACGAATTTTACGCATTGATAATCGCTCCTGGACCATGCCTTCCTCCTTGATTTGGAGAAAAGCATGCCATAATTTTGGATTACCAACGCAGTTAATCTCCCCTGAAAAGTGTGCGGCATGACCCCGTATCGGTGTGCGCCATGGCCCGTTTAGGTGTGCGCCTTACGCCGTTTTACTGTGCGGCTTGCCCCGGATTATGCAATCAGGCAGTTATTGAACCTGGTATAGAAATTTTCTGCGGACTTGCGAGACGCTCAAGTCGAGATTTAACGGTTGCGAGATGAAGTGAACCGGTTGAGTTGAATCCTCCGTTGAGACAGACTCCTCACAAGTGTGGGCAGCGCTTGTACTTATCCGGTTCACGCGGTGTTGGGCGGCTCTGTGCGGGTAATTAATTTTGCGACTAATACTTTATTTTGCCTTCATACCACCATTTGAGAAAATTCATTAAAGATGGAGCACACCAGGAACGACTATCATCCTCGTGATTCCATGCAAAAACATCGTTTCTAATGTTGCCGTCCCGTGAAATTGGAAACCCAAATTTGTCACCATTACCGGCATCCGCAAAAAAGAGAAAACTATCAAATGGCATATAAAAATTTAGTTCATTTGCGTGACGCATTTTCGAAATTGTCTTTTTCAATGCGTTCCACAGGTAAAAGGAATAAAAGGTAGGCGCCAGGTTGTTCAACACCATTCGTTTCTTTGAGCAATTCACGCAACTTTGTCGGTAATTTGACTCCAAGAGCAGACTCTGTTTTTGCAAGAGCCTGTTCTGTAGCCGCTTGAGTAAATTCAAAGTCATCGGTAATACTTTTGATATATTCTTTCCACATATGGCAAAAACCTTCGAAATATTATTCAGAAGTGCAACCCAGCAATTAATTATACGAAATATTGTAATACGCTGCAATCATTCCGAATAACTAAACTCATTAGGAATAATATGGCGCGAGAATACAGAGTTATCCAAACCATGTAAATTTGATTCCATCTTAAAAATAATTATCATTCAAGAATTTATGATGCAAACCAGCCCTAAAACCCAGAAAGCTGTTCGATCAAATCCAAGGTGCAGTCCGTCTGAGCATTTCTACACCAAGCCTCAAGTACGGGATAAAGGGTGCACAAACTGGCAAATTGAAAAGTCACATTGGCGTGAATCAAAAACGCCTTCCAAAAATGGGGGCGCTTGAAAATTCAAATCTACTTTATTCTAGGCTCGAAATACCGGCCGGAACTTATACCGCCAGCCGTGGTTTTTTAGGGTATATGCGGCTCGGTCCACGAAGCAAATGTGAGGATGTCACTCTAACGGGCAGTGTGTCAGCCGCACCGAGATTTTGCGAAATGCGCTTCAATTCAGGATATCACACAAAACCTAATTTCACATCGATACAAGGCGCGGAGCGGGCTGGGACTGCACGCGCTTGTTAGGCTGCGTTCTGTGCTCGCATTACGCATCTGATGCAAGGTTGAATGTCCGCTGTGCATTCTGTATATGAAAATCCCTGTCATTATATTTCAACGCTTTTGATCGGGGATAGATCATTGAACTAATTATCGGAAATATCTCAACTTGACAAAATTATTAATAAGTACTATCATTAGTTTATGACCAAACGTTCAGTCATAAAACCAAAGAGGACTTATGTCACCTCGTACTACACAGCAAAATAAAGTTATCCGTGATGAGCGAGAACAGCAAATCCTCGATGCCGCCCTGGCTGTATTTGCACAAAAAGGTTATGGCGATACGCGGATCGGTGATATTGCAAATGCGGTGGGCATCGCCAAAGGAACGATCTACCTTTACTTCGAGTCTAAGGAGGCGCTGTTTGAGGCTGTATTCCTCCGTATGTTCGATGCCATGACTACCCCCCTGGCTGAAGTCGCGGTCGATCCAGATAAGTCGCCTGGTGACAAATTGTTCGCCATTGCCCATCAATCACTGGCAGCAATGGCGGCAGAAGCGAACTTCCTGTACTTGATGATGCAAGCAATCAGCACACCGGAAGTGGGCAAGCTACTTGAGCACGACTTCAAAACATACTACGACAAATTTATAATCGCCCTGGCTCCTTTGTTTAAATCGTTGGGTGACCCGCAGCCACAGGCTGCGGCATCTCTATATCTCGCAATCCTGGATGGAGCGATGCTACAAAGCCTTGCGGGGGCAAAGCTGTTCAATCAGGAGCAAATCCTCACGCAGATGAGGGAGCGATTCGGCTTTTAACCAAGCCGAATCAACTAAAAACCAGACTGCTCTCCGCAGTCAGAAAGGGCAAAAATATTATGTTATCAAGTATCCATCTCACCAACCTGTGGGTGTTCTATGTGTTGGTCTATGTCATAGCTTTCCCGCTGCGACAACTGGCCAATAAAAGACGGGGTGAACCCATCGAAGACCCTGAAATGCTTAAGCAACATAAGCTGCTCTCTGCCGTTACCTTCCTCTGGCTGTTCGGTGGATTGGCAATCAGCCTGTTCGTCCCGTTGAGTTCCGGTATCTTGTTCTATATCGGTCTGGTGTTCTACATCGTCGGTATGATCATTGTCGCCAGCTCATTGATTGCCTTGGGGGACCCAGGGCTGGTGCGCGGCAGTGTGTATCGCTATTCAAGAAACCCCAATTACGTTGGCATGGTCTTCGTCATCTTCGGCTTAATGCTGATGGGGTGGTCCACCTCTCTGGGGAGTATTCTATTCACCATATACTTCTTACTGACAATCCCTTATTTCCACTGGACAATCCTGACAGAGGAAGCGTACCTGTCAGAGAAATATGGCAATTCCTACCGAGATTATTTACGGCGTACGGCGCGCTACTTTAGCGCATCGGACAGAAAGTGAGTATGCAAATGCTTTCCGGAATTCATTTGACCAATCTGTGGATATTCTATGTATTAGCTTATGCCATCGCCCTCCCGATGCAGGAATGGGCCAACCACAAGCGCGGTAAACCCTTCGATGACCCGGAGTTTTTATTCAACGGTCCATGGATCGTCACACTGGCGATGATCTGGCTTTTCGGCGGGCTGGTCATCAGCCTGTTTGTGCCAGTTGATTTCGGACCAGTATTTTATGTGGGTTTAATCTTTTACATTGGCGGGATATTCGTGGGAGTCATAGGGTTGTACTCGTTCGCGCAGAACAAAGACTTGGTAATACGGGGCATTCACCGCTACTCGCGGAATCCATTGTATGTAGGCTGGGCGCTGGCGATCCTGGGCATGGCGGTAATGGGCTGGTCCACGGCGGCGTGGAGCATCGTGTTCGTGATCTACTTCCTAGTGACGCTCGTCTATTTCCACTGGACGGTGACGCTAGAGGAAGCGTTTCTACTTAATAAGTACGGCAACTCCTATCGCGACTATCTGAACAGCACAGCCCGATACTTTGGCAGACCTGGTAGAAAGTAAAGTTGCGAATGTTTGCCAGTAGCCATATGACCAATCTATAGCTGTACTTAGCAGGCCTATGCTATTCGCCTCCCGATGCAGGAAGGGACCAATCGTAAATAATGTGCCAAAATCCAACACAGCTTCGTGATCATTGGCCACCAAACTATTAATTATACGGACTCTTGATACGCGATAATTATGACATAATTAAAAGAAGTGTTTTCCAGCCGGAAAATACTTCTTTCTTACCCGTTACCCGGTGCCTTTTTGTTGCAGCTGCATCACCGGTCGGAATTTATACCCCTAAGATTCGACTCAGTCCACACAACAGATGTGAGAGTATCGATTTAACGTCCAAATTAAGCCGCACCGCGAAGCGGCGTCTGCTTGAATGGGTTATTTTGCACGATTGGATTTTACCGACTTTCTGAGTCGCCCGGTAATCCCCTCATCACCGCTGCATCAGAGCGAACACACCCCAGCCCAGGTATTCTCGCGTGTAAGCGGCGTAGTGCTCGGGTTCCGATGTCAGTTTGGCTCGAACATCTTTCGCTAGCTCGTCGTCGGGATTGGCGTCAAGCCATCGGCGCATGGTGAGCCATTTGGCTGCCTCGTATCTATCCCAGTTGTCTTGGTCAGCCAGAATCATTTCGACAACGTCGTAGCCAAGGTGGCCGAAAGACGCGAGAAGTTCTGGAAGCACGAGAAAATCGGAGATCGAATTGGCATGACACCCCTTGGCAATTTCTTCCGTCGGCGGTAACTGACGCCAGTAGGGCTCGCCGATGAGGATGATCCCTCCGGTGCGCAGGCTCCGCGCCAGAAGCTCGATAGTGCCGGCGACTCCCCCTCCGATCCAAGTGGCACCGACACAGGCTGCCACACTGACCTTCTCCTCAGAAACATAGCCGGCAGCATCGCCATGGATGAACTTGACTTGACCGGCAACGCCGAGTTCTTCAGCCCGGAGTTTCGCTTGCTCGGTGAACAACTGGCTCATGTCGATGCCGGTGCCGATGACGCCGTGATCGTGTGCCCAGGTGCACAGCATCTCCCCCGAACCGCTGCCGAGGTCGAGCACTCGGGCCCCCGACTCCAGACGCAGCGCCGCGCCGAGAGTAGCGAGCTTTTCGGGTGTGATCGGGTTGTGGATGCGGTGAGCACTCTCAGTGATGTTGAAGATTCGTGGAATATCCAATGTAGAAAATTTCCTTTCGGGTGTGAATAGATTCAGTCACTGCCTAACAGTTTGCGTTACCTGCGCAGGGGTGGATATGGACTTTGCTTGGGAACCGGTTAAATTTTAAATAAAGTAATTGCTGTTGCAGAATTCCCGCCCCACATTTCAATTATACAAATTACCCATATTTATGCAACACAAAAAGCGCCCCCATCTCTGGAGAGCGCTGATATGATTTATTGCAATTGGCTATTTACCGCGGACCGGCAAGCACCGGCCTAAACTTATACCCGCCAGCCCTGGTTTTTTAGGGTATATCCGACTCGGTCCGCGCGGGGGAAATAAAGCTGGTCATTTGATTTTTTTATAACCCGGAATATGTTCGTAACCCGTCTCAATTTGAGTAAAAGTGACGGATTACGAATCATTTAGAAATTCCTTCCTTCGGCTTCATGGCGGCGTGATGCCTCAGATTAAAAAGTAACTTTAGGGGTAACGTTGCCTCAAATAGAAATGTTACCGAATGATTTTCCACAATTGGCCGACTTTCGCGTCGATGCTGGCCCGCAAGGTAACCGGGTTTAGTTGCACATATTGAGCCGTGAGTCTGGCTTTGACATCCAAAGACAGAGAGTTGAGGGCCAGGACGCGGCGATAAGGTGTGGTAGCCCGATCATACGTCCGGACGGTTTTGCCGTCAATCCGCTCTTTACCAACCAGTTTGAGCACGGGCTGAAAGAAGTTGATATACAGCCGTAGGTCGGTGTAAATGGACCTCAACAAGGCCAATTCTTCAGGGGTCTCCAGACGATCATAACCAATGGTGTGGCGAACCACCGACCAGTTCTTTTGTTCGACGTGGGCCTGATCATTTTTCTGGTAGGGTCTCGAGCGGGTAAAGGTGATCTGCTCTGCCTGGCAATAGCGTAAGAGAGTGTCGTTGATAAACTCACTGCCATTGTCTGAATCGAGCCCCAACAGAGCAAAGGGTAGGAGTTGGCGCATGTTTTGGATGGCTTCTGAAACGGCCAACTGGGTCTTGTTGGCTACTGCCTGGCATTCAGTCCAGCCAGTGGCCAAATCAGTGGCGGTGAGGGTATTGAGATAGCTGCCTTCGGTGGTATTGCCACAATGCGCCACCAAGCCAATTTCCAGAAAACCTGGATGCTCGTCTTCCCATGGAGTGAATGTGCGGATCGGGATGGCCTGCTTGAGCAAAGTCCCTGGTTTGGTGGTAGAGAGCCCATGCTGGGGATGGGTAAAACGGGCTTTCTTCAGGCAGCGGTCGATGGTCGCCCGGCTCATCCCCAATAACAGCCCCTTGGTTTCCTCGGATAGGCTCAGTTCATGGCAGCGCTCTAAGACCGCAACCATCTCGGGTAGAAAAGGTTGCAGGCGTTTGGAGCAAATCCGCCCACAGATTTCCCAGATCTGCTCCAAGACCTGTACCACTTCACCCTGATAGATTTTCTGCCGCCCAGGCTTCTTCAGCCCTTTGGTTTTTGGACGGTGCTTCAACACTCGAATGGCATACTTGCGATGGTAGCCAGTGGTTGCAATCAGTTCGTCCAGGATTTGCTGTTTGCCAGGTTTGTTGGCTTTCAAATAACGTGGGCGGATGGCTTCGATCATCTCGCGTTTACTGCGTTGACTCATCATTGTCTCCCTCGGCGGATCCAAATTCCGCACTAGGGTAACATTTTTTGTGAGCCATCGTTAGCTCTGATAGTTACATTTTATTTGAGGCAATTCGCAGGTATTCGGAAATCGGCTATACTTTTCAATGATGAACGCTCAAGATGCACTTGATTCGGTTCATGCTATCCAAATGGGTGAATTTGAAGATGCTCAATTGGAAGTCAAACGCGGTCAAAAGGGTTTACCCCAACATCTGTACGAAACGATTTCGGCCTTTGCTAACCACCCCGAAGGCGGGGTCATTGTTTTGGGTGTTGATGAATCCCAACAATTCGCTCTGACAGGTGTTGAAAACGTTCAGAGCGTGCTCACCGAGCTGACTGATTTAGCCAGCAAAATGGAGCCACCTATATCACTGGATATTCAGGTGGTCGACGTAGATCATAAATCGATTATCGTGGCTGAAATACCAGAATGCGACTTTCGATATAAGCCATGTTTCTACAGACCATCGGGTATACAGGCTGGTTCTTATCTGCGGGTTGGAAACCAGAACCGGCACATGACCCCTTATGAGGTTTTCACCTTCATCATTGGACACGACCAACCAACCTTCGACCGCGAACTGGCAAAAGCCGCCTCCATTTCAGACCTGGATGAAAAGCAGGTCCAGACTTACCTGGAAAGAATTCAACACACTCGCAGCAATATCTGGAACCGGCTGCGACTGGGTGATAAAGACCTGGTCAATCAACTCGTCGCATTGGGCGTTTTGGAGAGAGACAAAGAAACAGTTCATCCGACTTTAGCTGGACTGCTGGTGTTTGGGAATTGGCCTCAGAAATATTTTCCTTCGCTGATGATCAGCTTTGTCAAATATTACGGGATCGATTCGGAGACAAAAGGGCCACGCGGAGAGCGTTTTCAAGACAACGCCCAATTCGAAGGGCCGCTGCCTGAAGTCATTGAGCAAGCTGTAACGCGCTGCATTGCTAACATGAAGCAATCCACTTTGATCGAAGGCGTCCTACATCGAATGATCCCTGAATACCCGGAGGAAGCTTTACGAGAGGCCCTGGTCAACGCCGCCGCCCATCGCGATTACAGCCCATACGTTCTTGGCAGCCAGGTGCGGATTGAAATGTATACCGACCGGTTGGAGATCATCAGCCCCAGAGGGTTATTTGGACCGGTCAGTCTATCTAACCTGGAAACTGCTCAGGCGTCCCGTAACCAGCTTCTAATCCGGTTATTGGGAGAGGTGGGGTTGGACGAAAACCGCGGTTCTGGAATCCGGGCAATGGTTTCGGCGATGCGTGAGGCTCACCTGGAACCACCAAATTTCGAAGATCATCGTGATTATTTCAAGGTAATTTTTTCCAACCAGGCGCTCTTGGACCAGGAAGGCCTGGAATGGTTGAACCAGTTCGCTGGCTTCCCTCTCAATTCACGTCAGCGAATTGGTCTGGCTTACCTGCACAAGCATGAACAAATGGGCAACTCGGAATACTGCCGGTTAAATAGCGTGGATTCGGTCACTGCAACCAGGGAGCTAAAGGGATTGGTAGATAGTGGTTTGGTTGAAATGTCAGGCACTCGGCGATGGGCTGTATATCGGTTGATAGCGCAACAGACTATTGAGCAGCAATCGTTTATCCACCTTGATGATCTCAATCTTAACCCTCGCCAGGAAATGGCCATTAAGTGGATCGAGGAAAAAGGATTTATTACATCCAAGCAGTATGAGTTTCTTTCCACGCCGCCCATCTCTGAGAAAACAGCTCAGAATGACTTGAATGAATTAGTGGAAAAAGGGGTAATCAAGCGTACCGGTCGTGCCCGCAGCACGCGCTATATAAAAAGCAATAGCATTTCGGGATAGTTCGGGATTCTTCGGGATAGTTCGCGATACTGCTTGGATAGGTGCCATTCTTTTTATAAAGAGGAGAAAATACACTTCTTCTGCGTATTATTCAAAAGGCGTGAAGACGTTTTTCAAAACAAGTTTGAAAACTTAAAAAATGTTCATCTACGACTTGTCGATGATTTTGTGGTGTTATTGACCGTGATGTTCGGAAAAAACAAGAATGTGTATAAAGCGATCGGGTATATTATTGAATAGGCCTTAGGAGAGAATTTAAATGGTGCTTCCAACCCCTCAAGTCGATCAATTCTACAGGATGTGGCGGCCACTGCTAAACTTTGTCAACGCGGAGTTGCAGATCTTTCCCAGCTTATCAGGCGCAGGGGCTAAAAACGACGTTGACGTCAATCTTGCGGTCAAGGTACGTGATACGCTCTGGGAGAAACCCGAGATTCTGGATCGATTTATTGAGAAAAACCCGGCTCAACTCCCTTCAGAAGATCTTGCTATCCTTCGGACCTGGAGATACCGCCGTCAAGGGGATTTCATCATCTACAAGGTTTTAAAGAAACATTCCATTTTTTTCAGCCAGGACAAAACAGACGATGTTTTCGCTGTCAAAGGACTTTACAGTCCCTTTGATGATATCTTTGGGCCTTACCTACCCGTCATGGTCAAAACTGTATTACTGCCTTTCAATGATGTCATCATCGCGGACGGATTGTTTGAATCATATAACGTGTCCTTCGGGCCTGGGATTCGGAGCCAGTTTAAGACCGTATATGAAAATGCCAAGGAACTTTGGGAAATCATTACGACGCTTTTGCCCGATCGTGAACCGCCCTCTAGAGAAAGCCAGGCCGCGAAGGTAGAAGCAATCAACACGAAGATCCTGGATGCCTTTCAAAAGCACCAGTACAAATCCGGCTTAAGCCCCAAGACAGTCGAGCGAGATTTCATGACCGTTCAGTCTTTTGTGCAATCTCAACTTTCCCAGCAAGCTGAGCCGACCTCGCTTCGTGAATTAGAACCAAACATCATCCAAAATTACCTTCAATCCATGCCCGATAAAGACCAAAAGACGGCAAGCCTGGGTCTCAAGCGTTTCATCGTATTTTTAAGAGACACGGAACGAATTGATTGGGATAAGGCCGAAAATTTATTGGATAGGCTAAAACGATCATAGCTCGATTATCGGGATGGCGTTCCCTATTTCCCTAATGAATTTATCCTCAGGCAGGGATAGCTTGAATATCTATACTGGGATAATAAAATGCCTTCCATTCTTGGAAGGCATTTTATTTTTAATATTTTTATGATATCAATGACTCAAAACCGGCCGAAACTTATACCCGTATATACGACTCGGTCCGCACGGCAGAGGTCAAGGTCATTTTCTAACGCCCGGCTTAACCCATATATGATCGGGACGTGAACAATTTCCAAGGCCAGATCTATCCCGTCCTATTCCATATCTTTCAAGACGCGTTCCAATAAGTCACTGACTTTGAGTTCGTTTGCCCATTTTCTCAAATAATCCAGGTCGAGTTCGTCGGCGCGTGTTTTCATCACGCCAAGAATGTCGCGCCATTGACGCTCTGACACCTCGCCGCCCAGACGATACCATTCGAGTTTGGCCAGGATGGTATCTTCGGGGCTGGCAAATTTTGCGCTAACTTCCGATTCAAAGAGAAAGGTCTGGTTTTGGGCACGATCAAGTTGTGATTGTAGAAAGGGACGTGGGCGGGGGATGAACACATCCACTTTGAACATGGTTTCGCGATGGATAATGTTAAAACTGGAATGGCGCTGGATAGATTCGGCGATCATTTCGTCGTCCATATAAAATTCATCTTGCAAGGCCGAAACAAAAGGCTGCAAATGTTCAATCCGAATTTCGGCTACGATATCTGAATCCTGAGTGGTGCGTACCATGCCGTAAAGGGTGCTGGCAAGCGAACCGCCAATGAGATAAGGGATGCCGAGGCTTTCGAGAACATGGGTGACTTTGATCGTAACTTCAATCGGCTCATTTTGCATGAGGCAGCGCTCCATAGACCTTACATGCAATTTCTTCTCCGAGCAGCAAGCCCGCCAGCCTGCGCCACAATTCGACTTCGTTGGCCTGGGGATACTGCATACGTAACCCTGCCAGAGCAAGCAACCTGGCTGATTGGTTGAGCTGCGCCAGCATTTGCATTTTACGGGTGGGATTGGCCGTCCGCCACAGTTGAATTTGCAGGGCTTCCATTTTGGGGTGGGTGTCGGGAAATAAGGCAGTCATCTGTTTTTATCCCTTCCATGGCGGCAAGTTCTTCTTCAGCCAGGCCATTGAGACAACCAGTACGCCAGTACCTTTCGGCTGTGATCTGATGATTTGATTTTACTCGAAATAGAAACGATAAGCACCACTATTTTAAAAAGACGCTTCTTATCATCCGTCACATTCCTGCTCGATTGAGTTCATCCCGCAGCGCAGGCAGGTTGCGGTTCTGCTCGCGAAGGGAAGAAATCAACGGCTGCCAGGTCTGTGGTTCGCCAAGACGAAGGTAGATCGCACGGACCAGTTGTAAGAAACTGGCAGCTTGAACATAGTTATCCCTCCCATGGCGTTGGATCAGGTTTTCAACAAACTGCAGGTAGAGCCGGATCGATTCCCGGGGCCTTTGTTCGCTGGCAGCTCGCGCCACTTCTACCTGGAGCGTGAAATCTCCCCAATAGCGGTTGGACTCTTTTACACGTTCCAGCGACTCTATTGCCTGATCGACATTGCTTTCTTCCAGGAAGATCCTGGTAAGGAGATCGTGCTCCCTTTTTTGAGCCAGTCCTTCCAGGGTTTTGGTACGCAAGTTTGGCCATTGGTTTTGGGGCTGCGCCAACTGGCGCATCTCAACATAGATAGCCACCGTGGGGCGGAGCCAAAACAATTTTTCGGCAAAAGCCAATGCCTGGATCAGATCGCCTTGTTTTTTGGCATTTTCTTTTAGCCATTCGACCAGGCGAGTGTCCTGGCTGACCTTTGTCCGGTCAAGGATCAGCGTTTCGGCCAAGAGCTCGTGGCCATATTGGACGAACAGATCGGCGAGGCTGAGAAGATCGTAATCCTTGGCCTGTCTGGCCTCCCTGATGGCTTCGTCTATCCGGCTCAAGGTAAGCAGGCGATCTACAAGGTCTTTCAGCCGCCCGGTCTGGCGGCAGGCTTTCAGGAAAGATTCGTCATCCATCGAATCCCCTCCGCAAATCCAACAACAGCCCGCCCATAGCCTGGCGAGACCAATCCCCCATACCAGGAAGGGCTGTCTCGATCCATTCAGATATCATCTGCTGTTCTTGAGGGGTCACTTTCTCCAGCAAGATAGCGGGGACGCTTTCCCCAATACCAATCCCGCCGGCCTTCATATCCCAGGCGTAGATTCCAAACAATACTTTTAGAATATTTTCGCGCTGGACTGCATCCGGGCTGGATTCCAGACATTCATCCAGGCCTTCGGCGCAATCGTCGATCACGCCACCCAACCAGTCATCCTCATCCTGTGTTACGGCGTCTTCGTAATGCAGAACCGTCTCGGCAATCACACAGTAGATTGTTGCAGCATTGCGAGGACTATCCTGTGCCTGGTACTGTCCGGCCAGGTCAAACAAGGATCGCAACTCCTCGGCAATATCGTAAGGGTCGCCCCAACCCATTTCCCATTTTCCACGCGGGCTGCGGAACGCATGTTCTACCTGTCGCCGGATGACTTGCACATCAAGCGGTTTTTCGCCGGTATCGATGCCTGGAAGTGGCAATTCCAGAAGTATTTTCAAATCCGGCTGGCGCTCGATCATTTTCTGGATGAGAGTAATAAGTTCTGACTTACTGCGCTTTTCAAGTAAGCTTGCCAGGTCTTCGATTTCTTTTTTCATGCTAACGTCCTTTTGGCCAATGGCACTTCCGTGAAGAAGCGGCTGGTTGCCCATACATTTCTTTGGCTACGGCTGGTTACCGAAATGCGCAATCGCTAAAACCGCCCACCTGGGCTGAACGCTAGGATTTGTTGGCGGGTCATGGCACGATGATCTCGCAGGTAAATAAGTAGCGTAACCAAATCACGGCGCAAAGGTAAGTTTGCAGCAAGCTCCTGTTCTGAAGGCGAGAAGTTATTGAGGTTATCAATGCTTTCCATCATTTAGCCATTCTCTTTTTGGTTGGAGCTACAACAGCCTCATCAAACTGGTCAGTCCCCTGGATTATCGATTGGCAAACCAGACATCGTAATCGTTCAAGGGTTGATGATTCGAAGAATTCTTGTTAAGAGCCTTCAAATCACAGAGGGGGAAAACGAATTCTCCGCGCCTGGTCTCAAGATTTACGAGAATTCCATACAGGTCTTCCACACTCTCGAAACTCAACACAGCAACCTGGTCTCCGGCTCGTAACGGCCCATGGTCCTGCCACTCGGAAACAACAGCCTCAAACGGAAACTCCAGCACTCTATTGAGATACTTTTTCCAGGCATTAAAGGCAGCCATCTCGCCTTTTTTATGTACTCCGCTCAATACTTGTTGAATACGGTCCCCCTCTTCACCGAGATGAGCCCATTGATAGAGAGCAGAAATTTCTTTAATCGCTCTTTCCACACCAGCCAGGGTATCGCGAGGTTGGGCTAATTCTACTTCGTGAGCAAACACTCCCATGCTGTCCCAACTCAGCCCTTCTCTTTCACACTCCTTGATAAACGATTCGGGAATTTTTCTCAATGTCAGGCTGTCCCATGCAATCATGACAGTTGGCGACCCCTCTTCATCCGTCATAAGCTCTGTGATTCTTCCTCGCCAACCGCTGATATCTCCGCCATATTCCGGATCATTCACCTCAGGTTTTACAACAACCGAATCGCCAATTTTAAAGGATACTGGTTGGATATTTTTTTGCCGCTTTTGATTTTGCATCTATTCTTTCTCCAGAAATCATAGTCGATGGATTTTATCATTTCTATCAATCCATATAAACATATGTTTTTCTCATGCATGTTCTGGTAGATACAAAAACGTTCCCCTCATCGTCAATGAAGGGAACGCGGCATGCTTGTATACAATAACGGATTTTGTAAGTTACCCCCTATATATTGGGGTCATTATAGTTATTATGCTAATTCAATCTCTATTTGGTGGGCGCAAGTCCCGCAGGCCTAAACTTATACCCATATACCAGACCTTGACCGCGCGGAGAAGGTTAGAGTAACTGTATAAATTATTTCCGAAAATTGAAAATAGGGGGTATTTGCTCCATCTTACTAAGCTCTATTCTCCAACCTGTGGAGATTAGAACACATAATGGATGGAGCAGGCACGAGAGAGGGGGGATAATTCTCGTGCAGGAGTAATAGTGGCATCCAAAATAAATAATTACTCCCAAATATTGTGAACAAGAATTGAGGATTTTGTATTTACAAAAGTGGTTGGTGCAATTCCTGCACATTCAACAAAATGGTAGATCCTTTCGTTTTTTGGAATTTCTTATTCATTTATGCTTTAATGATTTTGATGCTAAAATCCATAATACACTCATTGGTCTGAAAAAGTCCACCATGAAAGAAAATGAATTTAAAGTTTCGTTCACTACCGGCGGCTTGTATTTCCAGGAAGCAATAAAGATTGCTTCTTTGTATTTGCAATGCCGTGATTGGTCCGAAGTAACTGAGAAATCTATAAAAGAAAATGTTCTCCAGGCACGCACCGGAAATTCAGCGGTCCGAACTTCACGAGAGGTAATTCAAAGAGTACAGACTTTGTCTGAAGATCAGTTGGCTTTGCTTGTCGAAGGCAATCTAGCTGATCAGAAGCAAATTCTATGGCTAGCTGTTTGCAAGCATTACCCATTGATTTAGGAATTTGCCACCCAGGTGATCCGCGAAAAAGTGTTCCATTTGAATAACCAACTGGATTTGATAGATTGGGATACCTTTTTCAACTCAAAAGCTGAGTGGAATGACGAACTGGATCACTTAACTGCCTTAACCAAAGCAAAATTGCGCCAGGTCGTCTTTCGAATGCTTCGTGAAGCAGATATTCTCACTCCCGAAAATGCGATCCAGTCCACAGTTTTATCACCTCGGGTGGTGAATGTCATTCAGTTTGATAATAAGGATCTACTTACAATTTATCCAACATTGGAAAGGTTCTGAGGGATGGATGAATGGTAAATGAACATAGCTCTGTGAGTGAACGCGTTGATCATTTGTTTCGGTTGATTTCCAGCCCTCGTTTCTTAAAAATGCAGGGGATTGGGAATGAAGTCCCTTTTTTTATTTGCCCTTATTTACCTGAACAAGAAAATGAAATGCGTCGATTGATAAATCAATTAGTCAATCGCCTCCAATCAAACGGGATTACCATCCTCCAAGCAAATCTTTACGATCTAACTATTGACCTTTTGAAAAAGCGTGGAGAGTTCGAAACAATCCTGGAAAATGAATCGGAAATCGCCAAAACAGATCTCCTGGAAATGTTACAAAATGTTTGTGATCCAGAGCGTTACCTGGTTCCAGAAATTGTTCGTAAGATTGAAGGGAAAGAAGTGGATGTGCTGTTCATCACGGGGGCAGGCGAGGTATTCCCATATATTCGATCTCATATCGTGTTGAGCAACCTGCAAAGCAAAGTGAAAAATATTCCCACGGTATTGTTCTTCCCGGGTGGGTATTCACAAACCAAAGATGGGGGATCTTCTTTAACCTTGTTCAATCGGTTACAAGATAATAAGTATTATCGCGCTTTCAATATCTATACCAGCGAAATCTAGGAAGGGGAATGATGAAACTTGAACAACTTTTCTTAAAAGATATCACTCGCAACATCGAAGGGGTGATTAAAGCGGATGATACGGACAGCCTGTTAACTGAAGTGGAAGAATACGTTCTTACAAATGAAGTTGCCAGCCTGGTGGAGACATTTTTTGATGAATATACCGACTACGTAGGTGCCAATGGAGCCTGGATTTCAGGCTTCTTTGGATCTGGTAAATCTCACCTGCTGAAAATAATGGCTCTTTTGTTGGAGAATCGCGAAATTCAAGAAAGACGAACACTGGACGTATTCCTACCCAAATGTGAAGGCAATTCGTTCCTAAGTGCCAAGATAAAAAAGGCAGCGTCCTATCCAACGGAAACGATTCTTTTCAACATTGATCAAAAAGCAGACCTGATCGCGCCTGACCAGGAGGATGCTCTTTTGCGCGTCTTCGTAAAGGTGTTTGATGAGCATTGTGGCTATTTTGGCAAGCAGGGTTTCATAGGAAAATTTGAGCGCGACCTGGACAAGGCTGGCAAGTTCGCACAATTTAAGCAAGTCTTTCAGAAAGTATCCGGCAAATCCTGGGAAGTTGGAAGAGACTCCTACATCTTGCAAGAGATCAATATCTCTAAGGCATACGCCCAGGTTTCTGACCAGCATGGTGAAACGATTACCAATATTTTGCAGAAATACAAGCAGGATTATCGGGTATCGATCGAGGATTTTGCGCTAACGGTAAGAGAATATATCAATACCAAAGGCAAAGATTTCCACCTGGTTTTTCTGGTGGATGAAATGGGGCAGTATATTGCGGACCGCATCCGCCTGATGACGAACTTGCAAACCCTGGCAGAGAGCCTGGCAACCAAATGCAAAGGCCAGTCCTGGATTATTGTCACCGCTCAGGAAGAGCTGGATTCAATCCTGGGAGAGATGAACAGCCGGGAGGAGAACGATTTTTCAAAGATCCAGGCGCGCTTCAAAACCAAAATCAAGTTGACCAGCAAGAATGTCACCGAAGTGATCCAGAGACGTCTTCTCGAGAAGAATGATCAAGGAAAATTACTGATTGCTGATGTTTACACCCAGCAGGTGAATAATTTTGGCACGCTTTTCGATTTCACGGATGGATCCTTCGTCTTCCGAAACTTTCGCGAACAGAACCAATTTGTGACCAGTTATCCCTTCCCTTATTATCAGTATGATTTGTTCCAAAAAGCTATCATCAATCTCTCAGCTCACAGTGCTTTTACCGGACGGCACAGCTCGATTGGTGAACGCTCCATGCTGGCGGTCTTTCAACAGGTAGCTCAAACCATCAAAAATAAAGAGATCGGTGAGCTGGCTTCTTTTGATTTGATGTTTGAAGGCTTAAAGCTGGTTATCAAGGGAACGATTCAGCAGTCCATTTTGGACTCCGAGAACAACCTGGAAAACAAGTTTGCTGTTCAAGTGCTCAAGGCGCTGTTTCTGGTAAAGTACGTCAAAGAGTTCAAACCTACCCTGCATAATATCTCAATCCTGATGATTGATCATTTCAACCTGGATATAACCGGTCATCAGCAAAAGGTCGAACAGGCGCTGAACCAACTAGAATCGCAGTCTTATATCGAGCGCAACGGCGACCTTTATGATTTCTTGACCAATGAAGAGAAAGATATTGAAACTGAAATCAAAAACGTTGAAGTCGAAAACGATACGATCATCGAATATCTCGCGGAGGTCGTGTTTGACAAAATTCTGCGCGATCCGCGTATTCGCTATGATGAAAACGGTCAGGATTTTCGCTTTAGCAGGAAGGTCGATGATCATTTGGTGGGGCGCGAGTATGAGTTGTGTATTCATGTGATCTCGCCGTTTAATCCGCAAATTGGCAATGATGAGATTCTTCGCATGCATTCCATGGGGCGGGATGAGTTGCTGATCCTCTGCCCGGCGGATGATCGATTGGTCAAGGATCTATATCTTTTTAAGCGGACTGATAAATACATCCGCCAGAATACGGTACAGGGGTTGCCGGAATCAAAACGCAGCATTCTGGAAGGTAAAAGCAGCCAAAACCGCACCCGAGCGCAAAATATTGAAGCCCGCATGAAAGCTTTATTGGGAAACGCTAAATTATTTGCTTCAGGCAATGAAATATTCTTTGCCACCCAGGATGCTGAAACCAGGATCAAGCAAGCCTTTTGGAAGTTGATTCCCATCACGTACCCGAACCTGGGGATGCTGCGTAATATCAGCTACAGCGAGAATGATATCGAGCATTATCTCAGCTCTACTGATGGATTATTACCTGGTCTGGAAGCGAGTCAACAGACAGAGCCGGAGCTTGAGATGCTCTCGACCATTAAAATGAATTATTCGACCGGTATTCGCACCACTTTCAAGCTGCTTACTGAACGGTTTGCAAAGAAGCCTTATGGTTGGTCACTGGCAGCCACTCAATGCAACTTTGCCTTGCTGCATGCGCACAGCAAGGTTGAAGTTCGCTCGAATGGCACGATTTAGGAGGGGGCGAATTTGGTGCGGGCATTGCGGAATACACAGCTCTTTCCAAATTTGGTGATCGATCCGATCGTTGATTATTCGGCGGCGCAAATCCGTCAATTGAAGGATTTCTACGGTGACTTCTTCGACCAGCCGACCGAAGCGAACGAAGCCCGCGAAGTAGGCAAGGAAACCGCGGCTGCCCTGGGGAACAAGCTGCAGGAATTGAAGCAGCTCTATGCCAACAAAACGCTGTATCCTTTTCTCGAAAAACTGGGTGAGCCGATCAGCACATTGACCAACGTGGTGGGCAAACCCTTCTCGTATTACCTGGTTGAGTTCCAGGCACAGCAGAACCAATTGCTAGACTGCAAAGAAAGTCTTCTGTCACCGATTGCCGCTTTCTGGAATGGGGCACTGAAGGGAATCTACGACGATGCCAGGCGCTTCATGAATGAACAATCTGCAAATTTCGATTACGTGGAACGGGTCAAAGTTCAGGAGTTTATCGAGCTATTAGGAGATGCGGATATCTTCCGCAGCGCAAAGACCTAGCAATTAAAAACAGCGACAGAAAGGCTAAAAAGAGAAATTGACACCAAACTGGTGGAGGAACGCAGCTCTTCAGTGGCAGCCATTGTCAAAAAAGAAAATCTGCTAAAGGCGATGAGTGAGTTTGCCGCATTGACCTCCCAACAGCAAAATGAGCTGCTGGGAGAAATCCATCGACTTATAGAGAAGATCAATACTCAGGCACTGATCGCCAAAATTCGCGATGACATGCATTATTTCGAAGAAATGCAATTTCTGGCACTTTTGACGAAGATGCAGGTGATGCTAAAGCCCACCAGAGAACAGCCCTGCAAGGACCATCCGGGGGAGTATGTGGTCACCGAATACATCTCCGGGAGCGCGATCATTGCCGGAGTATTGATGGACCAGGCAGTGCTTGCCTCAGAGGACGAAATTAATCAGTATACCGAAAAGATTCGCAACGCTTTAATCGGCGAGATAAAAAAAGGCAAGCGGATCCAGATCTAGATTGATTTATTATTACTTTCATACAAGGTGGAATCCATGGCGACAAATTCAGAGCTGAAAAGATTTGCTCAGTCAGCGCGCCGGCAGTTACGAGAGCAAGTAGCCGGGCGGCTGGAGCAGGTGTTGGGTGTGGACAGTGTAGAAGTGCGCGAAAAGAAACACGCGGTGGGTGAGCTGAAAAAGCAGATTGCCGAGAACGGTAAAGCGGAAGTGATCGACCGGGTGGCTTACACCTGGTTCAACCGCTTTTGCGCGCTGCGTTACATGGATGCCAACCTGTACAACCCGGTGAGAGTGGTCTCGCCGGCGCCGGGCAACGTGCAGCCGGAGCTCTTGCAGGAAGCCAAAGCAGGTTACTTGCCGGAGGATTGGAAGAGGTTGGTGGAGGCGGAGAAGGTCTTTGGTCTGCTGAACGGCTCGATCCGCTCGGAGAACGGACAGCAGGAAGCTTACCGCAGGCTGCTGGTGGGGGTATGCAACGCGTATTCCAGGATCATGCCCTTCATGTTTGAGGAGATCGAAGATTACACTGAGCTGCTCATGCCTCTGGATTTGCTCTCTGAAAATTCTGTGCTGGTTCAAACCCGGGAAGCCTTGAGCGACGAAGCCTGCCAGGATGTAGAGGTGATCGGCTGGCTGTACCAGTATTACATCTCCGAGCGAAAGGATGAGGTTTTTGAGCAGGTGAAGAAGGGCAGCAAGATCGAAGCGGAGGACATCCCGGCGGTGACGCAGTTGTTCACCCCGCATTGGATTGTGCGCTACCTGGTGGAGAACTCTCTGGGTAGGTTATGGCTACTGAACCACCCGGATTTAAAGATCCGCCAGAAGATGGAATATTACATTCAACCGGTGGATGAAGAGACAAACTTTCTCAGGGTCACCAGTCCGGAAGAGTTGAAGATCTGCGACCCGGCGTGCGGCTCAGGGCACATGCTTACCTACGGCTTCGACCTGCTTTACGCCATCTACGAAGAGCAGGGCTACGATCCCATTCAAATCCCAGCACTGGTCTTGCAGAAGAACCTGTACGGCATCGAGATTGATGAGAGGGCAGGCGCGTTAGCAGCTTTTGCGCTGAGCATGAAAGCGCGTGGCAAAGACAAGCGCTTCTTCACCCGGGGTATCCAACCCAATGTATGTGTTTTGGAGAACGTGATCTTTGCTGACCAGGAACTTGAAGAGTATATGAATGCGCTGGGGCGAGATTTATTCACCGAGCCGCTCCTGCAGACACTCAGGCAGTTTGACCAAGCCAAAAACTTCGGTTCACTGATCCGGCCGAAGTTAACCAATCCGTCTTACATCCACCAGGTGTTAGAAGAAAAGAACCTTGCAGAGAATCTGTTCCTGTTTAGAATTCATGAAAAAGTGATGAAAGTGCTCAAACAGAGTGAGTACCTGTCACCCAGATACCAGATAGTATTGGCGAATCCGCCTTATATGGGCCGAAAAGGAATGAATGGGTTTTTACGGGAATTTGCTTCTTGTTTATATCCGAATAGTAAAAATGATTGTTTTGCTATGTTTATCGAGAGAGGGTTCAACCTAATAAAACAAAATTGCTATGTAGCAATGGTTACAATGCAAAGTTGGATGTTTCTATCATCTTACGAGGATTTTCGAAAAAAACTGCTTTCCAAATCGACTATCGAATGCATGGTTCATATGGCAAATATGGTAATGGGTATTGCATTTGGAACCACTGCCACTGTTTGGAAAAATACTTATGATTCTGAATATAAAAGTCAATTCTCATATGTAGATTATGACGATCTTAATGAATTTAATTATCCAAATAAATTTCCAATAAAGAATGATCGGTTACGGATATTAAATTACAGATTTTAATAAAATTCCGGGCTCGCCTATTGCATATTGGGTAGATGATAAAATTGTCGAGATTTTTTCTGGCCATGTAAAAATTGGATATAAGTTTCAAGCAAAACAGGGAATAGCAACAGGAGATAACGAAAGGTTTTTGAGGTTTTGGTATGAAGTATCAAATGAGAAAGTCTTACAAAACTCTAGCAGTAATAATATGGCATTGAGCAGTAAAAAAAAGTGGTTCCCTTATTGTAAAGGAGGACCCGCTCGAAAATGGTATGGGAATCTCGAACTTGTAATTAATTGGATGGATGATGGTAAGGAAATTAAGAATAATCGTGATAATGGCAAGTTATTAAGTAGACCCCAAAACTTAGAATTTCAATTTCTTGAAGCAGCTACATGGAGTTTGACATCAAATTCTAGCATTGCGTTTAGCGCTCGTTGGCGACCAATGGGATGTCTTTTCGATATCAATGGAATGTCATTATTTGGTAAACAAGAATATTCATCAAAAAAACTGACGGCATTGCTAAATTCGCCTTTTGCTGCATATTCATTAGAATTGATTAATCCAACAATGGCATTTCAAAGTGGTGACATAGCTAGAATTCCTTTACCAAAAGATTTGGGGTTTGATAGTACTGCGGCAGAAAAGTGTATCGTTTTATCTAAAATTGATTGGGATGCTTATGAAACATCGATGGATTTCTCGTCATCGGAATTAATTAAATATAACAAATTACTTGAAGGAAAGTCACTCCGTGAAATTTATTACAATGCTAATCTCGAATACAAAGGAATAGTCGATGACACAAGACGATTAGAAATAGAAAATAACCGGATTTGTAATTTTGCTTATGGATTAGATAATGGATTTCTTTCTGAAGTTCCGCTAGAAGAAATTACCTTGACCTGTAATCCCTATTATCGATACGGCTCTGGTAAATCAGACGAGGAATTGGAAAGCCTGCAGCGCGCCGACACCATGAAAGAATTCATCTCCTATGCGGTTGGATGCATGTTCGGTCGATATTCCCTCGACAAGCCCGGCCTAGTAGTGGCCAACCAGGGCGAAAGCTTGCAGCATTATCTGAGTCAAGTGCCAGAACCATGTTTTGTTCCCGATGAAGACAATGTGATACCGGTCATTGGTGGAGACTGGTTTCAGGACGATATCACTGAACGCTTCAAGAAATTCCTTAAAGTCACATTTAGCGAAGAGCATTATTCCGAAAACATGCAATTCATCGAAGAAGCCATCGGGCGCGATATCGAATCCTATTTCCTCAAAGATTTCTACGAATACCACATCAAGATGTACAAGAAACGCCCCATCTACTGGATGTTCTCCAGCCAGAAGGGTACTTTCAAAGCACTCATCTACATGCACCGCTATAACAAGGATACCGTCTCTATCCTGCTCAACTACTATTTGCGCCAGTTTCGCGTCAAGCTCGAGGCGCGCAAAGGTTACGTCGAAAAATTCAGCATCAATGCCTCCATCTCTCAGCGCGAGCGCACCGCTGCGGTCAAGGAGCTGGAGACCCTGAAGAAGCAGCTGGACGAGATCACTACCTATGAGAACAAAGTGATCTTCCCCCTGGCGACCCAACAGATTGAGATCGACCTGGATGATGGCGTCAAAGCCAATTATCCGAAGTTTGGCGAGGCGCTGGTGCTGATCAAAGGATTGGCGGATAAAACAGAGTAAAGATGAGTTACCAGGAAATCAAAGGCAATCTTTTTAACTCAAAAGCGCAAGCGTATGTTAACACGGTGAACTGTGTTGGAGCCATGGGGAAGGGAATTGCGCTCGAGTTTCGCCGACGTTATCCGGCGATGTTCGAACAATACAAGAAAGATTGCGCTGAAAAGAAACTGCTTCCCGGAAGAATTTATTCCTATCCTCAACTGCAGGTGTTGATCCTGAATTTCGCCATTAAGAATGACTGGAAATATCCCTCCAGAATTGAATGGATTGAATCCACCCTGAAGCAATTTGTGGCCGGGTACCAGAAAAAGGGCATCCGATCGGTTGCCTTCCCATGGATGGGGGCAATGAACGGAGGATTGCCTTTCGACCTGATCCAATCCACCATGCGACGTTACCTGATGGAGTTATCTGACATTGATGTGGAAGTCTACACCTTTGATCCGGAGGCACCGGATAGGTTATTCACAACTCTTCGAGATTTGATTATCACCGGGAATTCATCCTATTTGCGTGCTCAGGTGAGAATGAAAAACGAAAAATATGAAGAGATCGAGAGGTTAGTGAAGAAAGGATCGATCAAGAAGTTCGCGAGTCTGAGCGAACAGAAGCTTTTAGGCAAAACATCTATGGACAATTTGTATCTTTTCTTGTCCCAGTATAAACAAAACAATCCAATTATTCCTAATAAGTCAAAAGAGGAGGATGGGGGACAATACCCACTATTTTAATCATGGACGCTTCATCGCAGCAGTTTATCGACTTTATGTGTTCGATTCGTAGATTTCGGACCGATCTAAATCATCATCTACGTGCTGATCCTGAACGGGTGTTTGTTTATTTTCTTGCTCCACTATCAAATATTCTAGGAATGCGAGATTTTGGCATAATCCTGCCTCGAAATCGAGTAGAAAATTTTCATGATCTGTCTGATCAATCTATTCAAGAAAATCGCGAAAAAGTTGTCCGCGTGCAGCGTGACGGAGATAAGATAGAGGTATTGATTCATGATTGTGTAAACACTTTTATAAACCCGGTCAACAGCACGTTATTTGCTTTTCGGAGGAATGCCAGGATTCGGGAGGATCTTACTAATCCGTTGAGTTCTGTCGTTGGTATTATCGAATTGGATTTATCTACAATCTTGAATATTGAAAATATTTCTTGGCATGTTTCGATGGGGAATCTGGCTGGAAATGTATTTGAGGGAATTGATTATCACGATTATCCGTGGCAACAGATATTAAGCCTTCATTACGATAAAGATAGCTACGATGACTTTAGGTCATCTGAATTCTTAGTATATACCGATGGGATAGGTGGTTTAGCCTACAATTGTGTAAACAGAGTTTTGGTTTTACCGCAAGACCTGGCAAGGATTGATCCTAACCACCATATTGATTTTGAAATCTCAGAAATTGTTAACGATCAAGCGGTATTTGCGTTTAGAGACGAGATGCATGATGACCGGCAGTTTTGGGATAATGAAAGAAGAATTGTAACTGCTCAGGCAGGTAAAGAGACGAAAGAAGGACAATAAGGTTTTCCAGCAAATACCAGGTGTAAGGCTTTCAATACCTTTTGGCCGTTCTTACGAGCGGTCGACAAATAACCCCGAACCTGGCAGAAGGCCTCAGCACCTTGGGTTGAGCGGAAACAGCCAGAGATCTTTTGCTTGACCTTCATCATCCGAATATCTCGTTCGGCCTGATTATTATCAAATGGCACCTTAAAATCATACATAAAAGCCAATACCGCTGGTTTGTGTTCCCGAAAGCGATCCAGCAAGTTGAGAGGTGGACTCTGTTTGGGACGTCCTCGTTTCTTGGGTTGTTCTTCCCCTGGCTCAGGAGTTGGATTAGCTTGAAAACCTTGGAGCAGGAGGGTATCGTATCGTTCTTCGAAGGCCTTGATCTGAACCAATGTCAAGCTGGAAGTCTGAGTGAGCTTGGCGGTTTCTACGGCCTTCTTGATTTCGAGCAACAAATCCGCCAGCCCATTCTCCCACTCTTGTGGGTAACGCTCCTGGAGGAATTTCAACTCGCGTAAATGATGGCCATTGCACAAAGCATGGGCACAGAGATAGGCGAAATAGCTCTTCCAGCCATCATGGATGGCTCGCCCGTGCAGATTGGGCAGAATGCCAATCGCATCCATGGCTGACTGACCTCGCTTGGCATGCACCGCATAGGAAGTCAAATCTTGAGTGCTGGCCGAATGCAACCAGTTGAGTTTGCCAGCGATCTGGGCACCGGTCTCATCGAAGTGCACCACCGCTTCCTTTTCAGTCAGGTGGGTCTTGATAGCTGTATTTACCGAGTGGACCTTTTGGGCAACTTCCTGGCAGGCTTCGACAATCGTGCCTTCGGCCACGCTCTGCCCATAGAATTCGGATAGGGTCTCACTGACTCGCTCCAAAGGAATCATCTGGTATTGGTTCAAATACACCATCTGGGCTTTGATCTGGGGTCCATACTGGACAGGCTGAGTGATCCCTTTTGGAAAGTCGGCTCGGGTCACTTGGCCACAGTGAGGGCAGCGCTTGATCTCAACTTGGTGCTCAGTTACTTCAATCTGGATGGGAGGCAGATCGAATACCTGGCGTTTTTCTATGGCTTCTACTACAATCTCTTCTAAGGGAGTCTGGCAGTGTTGACAACGCTTCACCTTATGCACTTCCACCTTGTTCGGATGGCTCACCGCCTGCAAAGTCGTCCCTGGATGTCCTGGCTGACCACCGCTTTTCTTGCCATGGCGCTTGCGCAGGCTCTTGGGCGCAGGTTTATTCAATCCATCACTGGATGGTGGTTTCCCACTATTCCGACTATTCTTCGCCAACCGGTCTTCCAAGACTTGGATTCTTTGGGTGAGGAGGTGCAAATTTTGGTTCATCGCCTGAATGAGGTTCACAACCGCATCTTCACCTTGCCGGTAGATGGATCGTATTTCAGCTTCACTAAGTTTTTTGATAGGCTCCATGCAATCCATTGTGCATTATCCATGGAACCAATGCAAGAATCTTTCATCGTGTTTTTTCTAGATTTTTGACTCAAATGCCTGAGCAGTTACGAAGAATTATTACTTATTCAAATAACATTTTTCATCGAGACCTTAGCGGATTGTTCACCAGGTCCCTGGATGCGGTGGCTCGAACGGAAAGGCAGATTGGGCTAAATCTGCGGAATAGTTTTATAAACCAGGAAATAGCCACCGATTATCGACATGGGATAGTCCATGTTGTACGGGTTATGTTTTGGATTCATGTACTTGCTGAGATTTATTCCATAACAAAAAAACAACTATCAGAAAATGAAATAAAAGCCATGATGTATGCAGGATTTTTACATGATTTATGTCGAGAAAACAACGAAGAAGATGAAAAACATGGTAAAGCAGCTTCGGAAAGGTATAAAACGTTTATTCGAAAAGAAATTCATTATCCTTATTCCGATCGATGTATCTATGCGATTGAAGTACATTCGAAAAAGGAAGATCCACTTTTGGATGAGGTTATTTGGAAGATCGTTAAAGATGCAGATGCCCTCGATCGTGGGAGATTTGGAGGGATACCAAACTCTGAAAATGGGTGCAAACAATCATTCTTAAGGTTACCTTTCTTGCAAACGAATTCTGATTTATCAGCAAGGATTTTATGGGCTGCGTATTTTTTGCCGAAATTAACAAAATACATTACATGGACAAATAACTCCTGTCAAGACTTTGCTGAAACCATGCGTTCTAGCCGACGTTGTTCTTTTGGGCGCATATGAGATCGATTCTGAATTTTAGCCATATTATTGAAATATCCCATTCAGGGATATTTCATACTTGACAGAATTCAATAAATGGGATAAATTTAGTTTGAAAATCATAGGTCTGGAGAAAATTTCCGCGTTCATTGATGCCTATCCTGATTCGAGAGCTTCGTTAAAATCTTGGGTTTCACATGTTAAATCGATGGAGTGGAAAACTCCTTACGAAGTGACACAAAGTTACAGAACTGCAGATCCCATAAAGAATAATCGAGTGGTTTTTAATATTCAGCGTAACAAGTATCGTCTCGTAGTGAAGATTAATTACCCCTATCAAGTGGTTGAAGTTCGTTTTGTAAATACGCATAAAGAATATGATCGAATTGATGCGGAGACGGTATGATGGAATATAAAATAATTAAGACAGAAGAAGAATATAGAAACGCGTTAGATCGTTTATCATCGCTGATGGATGCAGAGGGCGGAACTCCGGAAGGGGATGAACTGGAATTGCTGACTTACTTAATCAGCAATTATGAGGGAAGAACACTTTCCTATTTCATTGCCCAATCCAGTTGAGGCGATTAAATTCCGGATGGAGCAGCAAGGATTGACTCAAAAGGATCTGATTCCGTTTATTGGCAGCCAGAGCAAAGTCTCCGAGATTCTCAATCACAAGCGTCCCCTCAGCCTGGAAATGATCCGCAAGTTACATATAGGGCTGGAAATTCCGGCCGAAGTGCTCATCCAAAAGGCAGGTTCAGAAATTCCCGAAGTGCATTATCGCCGTGAAGATTTCCCTTTCAATGAAATGTTCAATCAGGGATATTTCCCATTCGTTACCGTTTCGCTGGCATTCGCAAAACAACAGGCAGAAGAATGCCTGGAGAAATTATTTTCAGTATTTCAGGGGAAACAACAAACTTTAGCTTTATGTAAGAATTCTGAAGGGGAAGTAGATCAAAATGCTCTATTAGCCTGGCAGGCTCAGGTTCTCACCAAGGCGAATCAGCTGAGCATTCCGGATTTCTCTTCCGCGCATTTTGGAACCGCACAAATCGATAATGTTGTGCATCTGAGCGCTTACACAACAGGTCCTCTCAAAGCCAGGGAGTATCTGGCTGGTCTTGGAATTCCTCTGGTTATTCTTAAACATCTTCCCCATACTTACCTGGATGGTGCATGTTTCTTAAGCCCTGAAGGTCGGCCAGTGATCGGTATGACTCTGCGTCATGACCGCCAGGATAATTTCTGGTTCACTCTGATACATGAATTAGCTCATGTTTACCTTCACCTCATGAAAGGGGATCATTCCGTTTTTGCGGATAACACTGAGCACATTGAATCAAGTTGCGACGGGAAAGAACGAGAAGCCAACGATTTTTGTGCGGATCAATTAATACCGCCTAAAATTTGGGCGCAGTTCCGGGAACAATTAATGCTAGGAACTGCGAGCGGTTTAATCATCCACTTAGCTAAGTCATTGAGTATTTGCCCGGCAATCATCGCAGGCAGAATTCGTCACGAGGCAGAAAATTATTCACTCTACGAAAACATGCTGGGTAGGAATGAGGTCAGAAATTTATTCCTGGGGGCTGAGTGATGGCTCAAATCGAAAACGCACTTTTAAGCCTCTTTAATAGGCATCGAATCGTTTTTTGGTACGACACAAAAAAAGAATTCAGACAAACTTATAATGAAATTTACTTGCCAGGGATCGAGAAAGAAGAGATTTCCAATAATCAATTTGGTCTCAAATATAAAATAACCCGTGAAAAGTCTGGTCAGAAGTTTTTACTATATCATGAAGGACCGCAACCGAGAGATCTTGAAAATTGGCTACTGGATATCCAATTAGCAGAAACGGTTTTTAACGCTGACTTAACCTCCCTCTGGCTGGCAGAGTTGAGACTCGATCCCAGTTTCCTCTCAATGATTGCCACCCACCACAAATTCTTTGACAATGAGACTTATCGATCTCGACTCAAATCATCGCTAACGAATGTGGATACGCAGCCAGTGGTCTTGCTCAGGATGCTGGCGATCCTGGCGCAATGTGACACGGACCTGGATGAGATCATTTACCGGTTGCTGGCAGGGCTGGCTCACAATAAACAGGATCTCTATGAACTGTTTAAATCATGCGCCCTGGAGGATTTCCTCTGGAATGAGGCGCAGCGGAAATATGGATATAAATCTGCGGTAGAGAGCCCCGACGATTTTGCCTTGAAGTTATTTGAGGACGGCTTTTTGGTGGGCCTGGGTGATAAGCCCAAAATGACCAATGATGCTTATATTCTGCTCAAGCGTTGGAAAGATAATGTAACCACGCGGGAAGATTTTGAGAAATTATCTGAAAAATATGCTGAATTCTTGAATATTGATGAAAAAATTAAAGATCGCGATTTCAAAACTCTTATCAATACGGATATATTTCGAAAATACGACGGGAAAATCATCCGCGAAATAGCTCATGGTTTGGCTCAAAAATCGATCTTGCCTGCTTCTTGTCATGAAATCATTAACCGGCGCAAAACCAGCCACTGGTATGCTAAATATGAACCGTTTTATGCTGTATTGGAAAATGTTGCCTGGTTCCTGGAAAGCCTACAAAATATCCAGATCTCAGTCAATAACTTTCAGGATGGTCTACAAAAATATTCTTCAACCTGGTATAAAGTTGACCAGTATTATCGGAAAGTAATGTACCACGCTAGAAAGGCTGGGGTTCATCCAGTTATTGATGGACTTGTCACTCTGGTTGAGAACCTGTATTCCAATCAATTCTTAACCTCGGTCAATAATCTCTGGCAGGAACAGGTGGATCGGGTCGATGTTTGGGACTCATCTCCAATTCCTATGCAGGCTTCGTTTTATGAAAGGTATGTAAAACCATTTCTGGATGATGGAAAGAAAGTATATGTCGTCATTTCGGATGCCCTGCGTTACGAAATTGGCGAAGAATTGGCTTCTACGATCAATCATGAAGATCGCTATGACGCTTCCACGGTAGCAAATTGCGCCATGCTGCCCAGCTACACTCAACTCGGAATGGCAGCTTTGCTCCCGCACCAAAGCCTGTCTCTCACCGAGGATTCGGGAGGGATGGTCCTTGTTGACCAATTAAATTCATCCGGGACGGTTAACCGAGGGAAAATTCTCCAAAAATATAAAATCGATACTTCTGCAATTCAAGCAGAAGATTTCCTGTCGTTATCCGCGGAAAGCACCCGCAGTTTTATCAAAGAAAACAGTGTGGCTTACATCTACCATAATCGGATCGACGCCACCGGGGACAAGAAAGATACTGAAGAACGCGTTTTCGAAGCTGCTGAAGAGACAATTAAAGAAATTGTCCAGATCGTCAAGAAACTCAATGCCGGAAATGCAACCAATATGATTATCACCTCCGATCATGGTTTTATCTATCAGAATACGGCAATTGATGAGAGCGATTTTTCAACAATTACGCCAATGGGGGACGAAATACTTTATTTGAACCGTCGGTTTGTGATTGGGAAGGGATTAGCTGCGTCGGAAAGCTTGCGCAAATTTACTACTCAAGAATTGGGGCTGAGTGGAGAGGTGGACGTCCAAATCCCCAAAACGACCAGCCGGCTACGCTTGAGTGGTTCAGGCAGCCGGTTCATCCATGGCGGGGCAACATTACAGGAGGTTATCATTCCAGTCATTCGTGTGAACAAAAAACGCGAGAGTAACCTGGCAATTGTTGAAGTGAATGTAATTCAAAATGCCACGAAAATCATCACCACCAGCCAATTTTCTGTGACGCTATACCAAGTTGAACCGATCAACGACAAGCTTCAGCCCCGCCAAATTCGGGTAGCAGTTTATGACCGTGAGAACCGTTGTATTTCCGATCAGCATGAAATACGGTTTGATAGCAATTCAGAGAACAGTCACGATCGTGAACACAAAATCCGCCTCCTGCTGACCAGAGAAGCGGATCGCGTGGAAAACCAGGATGTTTTCTTGAAGCTCGAAGAGAAAATACCAAACACCGAAAGCTACCGGGAATATCAAAAGATCACTTATACGATACGTAGAACATTCACACCAGACTTTGATTTTTAGTGAAGGAGAACCATGAAACCATTGGATGAAAAGATCTGCGATTTATTCTCGGGTGTTGTAGTACGCAAAGATCTGGTCAAAACGGTAAAAGGGAATGCAATCGTACCTACCTATGTTTTAGAGTATTTGTTGGGACAATATTGCGCTACCTCCGATGAGGCAAGTATCCAATCGGGAATTGAAACCGTAAAAGAAATTCTCAAAGAACACTATGTCCATCGAAGCGAAGCCGGGTTGGTGAAATCCATCATTCGCGAGCAAGGTCGCCATCAAATCATCGACAAGATCAGTGTGTCATTGAATGAAAAAGCGGATGTCTATGAGGCAGAATTTTCAAATCTTGGAATAAAAAAAGTTTTAGTGGACACAGATACAGTAAAAAGAAATCCGAAATTGCTGATCAGCGGCATTTGGTGCATTGCAGATTTACAATACCAATATTCAGAAGATGTTTCTGTTTCCCCCTGGATACTCAATAAGTTAAAGCCGATTCAGTTGTCGAATTTTGATCTGGAAAAATACCTGGAAATAAGGAAGCAATTCAGCACCGAAGAGTGGATCGACCTATTAATTCAGAGTATTGGCTTTAATCCCGATCAATTTGGCAAACGTTCAAAGTTGCTACAATTGGTACGGCTCATCCCATATTGTGAACGTAACTATAATCTGATTGAACTCGGTCCTAAAGGTACTGGCAAGTCTCATATCTATTCGGAATTTTCTCCTCACGGAATATTGATTTCGGGAGGTGAAGTGAGCGTTCCAAAATTGTTTGTCAATAATTCCAACGGTCGAATTGGTCTTGTTGGCTATTGGGATTTGGTCGGCTTTGATGAATTTGCAGGTAAAAAGAAAAAAGCGGATAAGGCGTTGGTCGATATCATGAAAAACTATATGGCAAACAAATCATTTTCAAGAGGCATTGAAACTCTTGGAGCTGAAGCCTCATTGGCGTTTGTCGGAAATACCCAGCACACCCTGCCATACATGTTGAAACATAGCAATCTCTTTGATGAATTGCCGGAGCAATATTACGATTCTGCATTTTTGGATCGTCTGCATTTTTACATCCCTGGTTGGGAAGTGGATATCATCCGGGGAGAAATGTTTACGAATGGTTATGGATTTGTAGTTGATTACCTTGCTGAAGTTTTACGAACATTCCGTGATCAGGATTGTTCACAAAGATATACCCGATTCTTTACTCTGGTGACCGATATCTCTACACGAGATCGTGATGGAATCAATAAAACCTTCTCGGGGTTATTTAAAATTCTGTTTCCAAATGATCAAGCAACAAAAGAGGAAATCGAGATGGTGTTGAGATTTGCCATTGAGGGGAGGAAAAGAGTTAAAGATCAATTGATGCGGATTGATAATACTTATTCACCAGTCCGATTTTGTTATGTGGATCTTGAAACAAAAACAGAGAAGTATGTAAAGACGTTAGAGGAAGAACAATATCCCCAGCATTACCGGTCAACTTCATCCGGGGTCTCAGTGGGAAATGGTGATGTAAAATCTGAAAATCAGGATTCTGTAAAAAAGGTCGATCAGCCAATTCTTCTTCGAGAAGGAAATTTCGTTTATCAAGAAAATCAACGCGGAGTAACTTTTGATGGTCTTTTCGGAGCCTACCTAAAGGGAGCCAAAGAGTTGGTCGTAACAGATCCATATATTCGCCTCTACTACCAAGTTCGAAATTTGATGGAGTTTATCGAAACAGTTGTTCGTCAAAAAGCAGAGGATGAAGAAGTAAGTATTCATCTAATAACTGTGGCAGATGAAATGGATCCAGGAAGCCAAATAGAACTTTTGCAAAAAGTCGAAGAGAATTGTCCACCCGTGGGGATTGAATTTTCGTACGAGTTCGTAGACGCGAAGTCTCTTCATGCTCGGCACATCAAAACTGACAATGGCTGGAAAATAACCATGGATCGAGGGTTGGATATCTTCCAAAGGTATGATATGGGTGATGGGTTAGCTATAACCAATCGTTTGCAACAATTCCGCGCTTGTAAGGGGTTCGAAATAACGTACTTACGTCAATAAAACAAACCCGGATTAAAGTTTCGAGACAATTCTATGGATAGGAAAGATGTATTTCAATCTGTATGGGGAAATTTCAGACATAAAATTAATGTAGAAGATATAGGTCAATTCGAGTAATTGATGGGTGGTACATTAACTCTTGTCTTGACATAGGTCGTGGCATCTATTCAAACTAAAAAATTTTAGACGGCTTCGTATCTTTGAGTATTGGAGGGAATCCGAATGAATAACATGCGAGCATTAAGTATTCGTCAACCTTATGCCGAGAAAATTCTACGGGGGACAAAGAAAGTCGAATATCGCAGTTTTCTTACCCGTATTCGAGAACGAGTTTATATCTACTCCAGTCTAACTCCAGGCCATCCTGATGATTGGGAAGAAATGAAAATGCAACCTGGCGATTTGCCGACAGGCGTTTTGGTTGGCACCGTTGAGATTACAGATTGCACGGGTGAACCCGGTGATTACGAATGGCATCTGGCTAAACCTGAAAGACTAGAACATAATCTAAAACCTAAGAAGCATCCACAGCCTTCATGGTTCTATCCTTTTTAAAAGTGGGAAATTTCAAAGTTGCATATTTTTAGCATGACCATTTACAAATAATGGAGAAGTGAAATGATACAAATTGGGCAAGAAATGGTAGAGAAATTAGAGGAGAAGTATCCTGGTATAAAAGAACAGATATTGAGATTTGATGTTTTTTAACTTTATATTGGAGCCCACCTTGGGGGAAAATTAACTTTAGAAATGAGCCCACCTGGACATTACAATCTCCGGTAATTCATTACCGGAGGCAAGGAGATGAGAACGGTGGACGACTACGAAAGGATACGCAAAGCGTATCACATCGAGGGACTCAGCATACGAGAGATTAGCCGACGGTATAAGCACAGTCGCCGGTTAATTCGCAAAGCACTGGAACATCCCATACCTGAGAAGTATCACCTTGGGCAAGAGAAGAAGGCGAAAGTTTTAGGGCAATATCAGCACCGCATTCTGGATCTGCTGGACGAAAGCGAAAAACTGCCTCGCAAACAACGGTACACCGCCCACAAGATTTACGAGATGGTGGAAAAGGAAGGCTATACCGGCTGCGAAGGCAATATTCACAATTTCATCTGCCGAACTAAGAAGAAGTTAGAAGCAGGCAAAGCTTACCTGCCGCTGGAGTATGATGCGGGGAAGGATGGCCAGGCCGATTGGGGTGAGGCAGTGGTGATCCTGGCAGGGGCTGAGGTCAAGGTTCAGTTTTTTGTAATGCGGCTGAACTATTCACGGGTGCGGTTTGTGAAGGCGTATCCGTTTCAGAAACAGGAAGCCTTTCTGGACGCGCATGAAGCCGGATTTCACTTCATTGGGGGTATTCCCCACCGGATTACGTATGACAATCTGAAAACGGCCGTTTTTCGCATTCTTGAAGGGCATAACCGTCAGGAACAAGAAGCCTTCAAAGCCTTTCGCAGCTATTATCTATTCGACAGCCACTACTGCACTCCAGCCCAGGGGCATGAAAAAGGAGGAGTGGAGAGCGATGTGGGCTACGCCCAGCGCAACTTTTTCTCACCGCTTCCCAGGGTCAAGGACTATGACGAGCTGAACCAACTCCTGCTGGAACGCTGCAAGCAGGATGTGGACCGACACATCCGTGGGCACGAAGCTCCGGTGTCCGAGCTGTGGGAAGTGGACAAGGTGCATTTGCTGCCGTTTCCCAAGCAAGATTATCCGGCTTGTGAAACCCGGCCGGTGAAAGCCAACTCATACAGCCAGGTAGTCTTTGAGACCAACCGCTACTCTGTGCCTCACACCTTTGCGGGAAAACAGTTGGTCTTCCGCGCGTTCCCTTTCAAGATTGAGGTGCTGTCTCTAGAAAACGTAATTGCCATTCACCGGCGCTGTTTTGGACGAGAGCAGGACGTTTTTGACCCGTTACACTACCTCACACTGCTGGAACAGCGACCAGGAGCATTTGAACACACTTTACCCCTGCGCCAATGGCGCAAGAAATGGCCAGCCACCTACGAACAACTGCTGACCGGGTTACAGCAAAGCAAACCAGAAGGACAGGGTATCCGAGAGTTCGTCGCTATCCTGAAACTGCATCAGGCTCATTCTACCGACCTGGTTGAACGTGCCGTGGAAGCGGCGGTTCACACGGGCATGCTGAACCTGGATGGGGTTATGTATCATCTACAACGGCTTTCCATTCCCTCGCCTTCGACCAATCCGCTCGATTTGAGCCATCTCTGTCAACGACAATTAGATATTCCCATCAGCGACAATTAGAAATGCCCATAACAGAAGGCATATAAACGTATGCCTTTTTCGATAGCCTGCTTCCGCCGGAGCCGTCCCGCTGCGCAGAAAAGGCCGCGGAGACGAGCACCGTCAAGGGGGGCAGTTTGGGTTTTTCCCCTTGACGGAGCGCAGTCGGAGCGGCATACTGCGCAAAGCGGGACGGTGGAGGCGGACAGCAGGCGGCCTGCTTTTGCTGGTGAGTCCTGTGACCAGTTAGCAGGGGACATTTCAGGGGGTCTCCTGAAGACGTTTGGCAGCTTCATCGGCTCTGTGGCTGGACATCTCCTTTCCGAATTCGACGATGATACTGTGGTGGACGACGCGGTCGATGGCAGCAGCGGTGGTCATGGGGTTTTTGAAGATTTGATCCCATTGGGAGAAAACCAGGTTGGAAGTAATGATCACACTGCGGCGTTCATACCGCTCGGCCAGCAATGTGAAGAGGACTTCCATTTCTTCGGGGGATTGCTGAACATAACCGATATCATCCAGGATGAGCACTTCGAAGCGGTCGAGGCGGCGTAGCTCATGTTCGAGGAGCAGGTCGCGTTTGGCGCGCAGCAGGCTATCCACCAGGCGGTAGGTCGGGGTGAAGAAGACACTGCGGCCGATGTTGACCAGTTCGTGGCCAACGGCGGCCACAAAGTGGGTTTTCCCACGGCCGGGTAAACCGAAGACCAACAGGTTGTCGGCGCGGTCCACGAACTCGCCGGTGCATAATTGGGGCAGCAGGCGGCGAAGTCGCAAGGGAAGATACCCCTGGTCAAAGGTCGCCAGGGTCTTTTCGACCGGCAGATGGGCTGCATCCTGTAGGCGTTCGATGCGCCGTTGACGACGACCTTCCATCTCCTGTTCGAGTAGTTCGCCCAAGAATTTTTCCGGCGACCAGTTTTCGTTGGTAGCGCTAGCCAGGAGTTCTTCAACCACCTGTACAGCGGTGGGCATGTGTAAGGTGCGCAAGTGCTCTCGAATGGTCTCAAGCGGAGACATGGCGTGCCTCCGGGCTCAAGAATTGGTCATAGAGGGTCAGGTTGACAGGGTTGGCTGGTAAGTCAGGGATGGCTGCTGGGGTTGGCTGAACTAATTCGGCCACGGTTTGGTCATCCCAGTTCTGACCGGATGTCAAAAGCATCTCCAGCGCCGCAGCCACATCCGTCTCCAACCCGCCTGCCGCCAGTTTGAGGATGCGTAGATAAGTCAGATCTGCTTTGCGTGCCGAACAACGCCCTTGGAGCGCCTCCCAGGCCTGGCGGAAGACCGCTCGCGGGAAAAGATCGTCGCGATAGCGGTAATTGCGAAATCCGCCCGGCTTGCGCAGCAAGCTGTCGATCACGTGGTGGTAGTTAATGCTGTAATGTTGCACTCCCGTCTGGCGGGGCAAGGTCTCCACCCGTTGGTTGGCATACCACACCTCAATCTGCCATTCGAACACCTTCACGGTCACTCGTTTGCTCTTCAAGCCGCTCGGTACGGTGTAGCCGTTCGAACCGACCCGCAAGATGCCATTCGAGCCGACTCGAACATTCAACTCCCGCACCTCAGGCCAGGGAGCTACCGTCAGGGGTTGCATCACGGCCAGCTCTTCGGCTAGCTTTACCCGACGCCGGGCATTACGTTGCTCCATGATCCCCCACAAAAACGCTTCGTAGGTTTCCAAACTCTCAAAATCCCGGCTGCCCCGCAACAGCAAATGCTGTACGACAGTGCGTTTGAACCCGCCGTTCGATGATTCGATGTCGCCGTTCTCATTGGGGCTGTTGACATGGATCGTGCGCGGCTCCATCCCAAAATGCGTCAGCAACTGCAAATATTCGGCGTTGAATCCACGCTCTTCCGGGCTCCGGTCACGTTGGTTGGGTCCCAAGTTGTGGGTGGCGGCCGTTGTATTATCGGTCTGGTGGATCTTGGGCACATGTCCCAGTTTCACCAAGGCGCTTTGCAGTCCCAACCGGATTGCCAGCAGTGATTCTGATTGCACCACGCGTCCCCATTCCCAATTTGAATAAGGCAGTACGCTATGGATAACCAGGTGTTCAAACGCTTCTCCCTGCAAACTAATCCCCAGATTATTCATCCAGGTCCCATCTGTTTGCAGTACTTCACCCGGCTGGTGCACCTGATCCAGGGTGAGGGTGGGGCTGCCATTCAATACCCGCCACTCGTTTACCCGACGTTGCAAGGTGCGCAACTGCCCTTCCTGGTATTTCTCCGGCTGCCGTTCGCACAACCATTCAAACAGCGTCTTGGCTTCCAATTCAGGCGCATCCTTCAACATCTTTTCCAGTTCGTTCCATTCCGCTTCAAATGGGTCGGTCCGAGTGCGGTAGCTCCGTGGTTGTTTCAGTTCACTCGGTAGTTTTCCCAACTGTTCATATTTCCTGACAGTCTTTGAGCTGCTCAGGTTTGCCTTCGCAGCCGCTTGTTCTTGGGTATGCCCTTGGTTTCGTTCTCTCATGATAATCCTCACCTGGGCGTCGTTAGCTGTCATGCACTACTCCATGTTTTTGGAGTAGTTTACTCCGGCTATCGACCACCTCTTGGTGGGTATTTCTAATTGTCGTCAGGGGGTAATTCTAATTGTCGTTAACCGCCATCTTCCACAACTGGCAGATATTGGCTGCCAGCCGGTGAATTTACAGGTATATAACCAATTATTGGGGGTGAGGTAATGGAACGCAATCCCTTGCTGGAAACTTACCTGCGCCAACTTCATCTGCCCGCTTTCGTCCAGCAGTACCTGCCGTTTGCCGCCGATGCGGCCCAGAAAAATCTGGATTATCCGCGTTACCTGTTAGCCCTGGCCGAGCAGGAAATCCACACCCGCGAGCAAAACCGCATCGAGCGTCGCATAAAGGCGGCTCATTTCCCGGTTCTCAAAGAGCTGGCAGACTTTGACTTCTCGGCATTACCCAGCCTCAACAAGGCTCGCATCCTGGACCTGGCGCGGGGAGAATACATTACCAAACACGAAACCCTGATTTTCATTGGAAACCCGGGACTGGGGAAAACACACCTTTCTATCTCACTTGCTTTGGCTGCCTGCCGACAGGGGCGCCGGGTGCGTTTTTGGACCGCAGCCGGACTGGTGAATGAGCTGCTGGCGGCTCAGGAAGAAAACCGCCTTCACCGGATGATCGCTCTGGCCCACAAGCAAGACTTGATCGTGCTGGACGAGCTGGGGTTTATCCCCTTTACCCCAAACGGCGCACATGCTTTGTTCACTTTCTGCTCAGAGCTGTATGAACGTAACGCCATGATCGTGACCACCAATCTTCAGTTTGCCAATTGGATTCAACTCTTCGGCGATGAACGCCTGACCGCGGCCCTACTTGATCGTTTGACGCACCACGCTCATATCGTTGAACTCACCGGCGAGTCTTTCCGCTTCCGCCAGCGTATGCAAGAGAAAGAGTAATATGGGTTTATCGCTTTTGGGGACTACCGGCAGGGCAGAAAAGAAGAGGGCAGAGAACTGCTTCTCTGCCCTGCCGTATAGTCGCTCGTGTCGGCGCTCAGGTCGCTCCCCAGCGTTGCCCTATCCTCCGCACGAGCATCCCTATTTTATCATCCCAGGAGGTGGGTTCATTTCTAAAGTTAAAAAGGGCGCATTTCTAAAGTTAAATTTTTTGGTACAATTGGCAAAGGTGGGTGCATTTTTGAAGTTAAAAATGGGCTCCTTTTTCAAGTTAAAAAACAAGATTTGATAACGCCATTTTGCCTGTGTGTTCCCATTGCGGTTCAGAAAATACAGCTAATGTACAGGTTGGTGTTATTGGTCGCACAATCGCATTAGCAAGCGCAACAACAAAATTTAAATTGGTCCCAAATGGGCCACGGCCTGGGAAGTATTTCTGTAATCATTGCCGAAATTTTTTTGAGTGAAACCGCAACTGCGTAATAATATACCTGCGATTATCAATAGATAATTCCGGACTGCGAATTTCACATCGAGCCAAAACTGCTTATCTAAAGACATCAAAGTGATTGACTACTGGTTGTAAAAATCAATTGAGGGAATTGATAGTCGATGTAATACCTCCGTGAAAGCCTAAACACTGCATTTCAGCATTTTTAACTAAAAACTGTCCAATTTTGTCCAGCTTTCACATTCCTTTTGATGAATTGCTTGGTGTATCTGATTGGCGTATCTACTTCACTTAATTGTTTATTCACTAACGGATAATCGGGATTTACTAGGTCGGAGTACGGGACCCGAGAGGATTTCTTTTGCTATAGCATCATCGCCCTGGGTGTTGATTCTCAAACCGGCAGCTAATTTATCCCCCACGTCTTCAAGCATTTGAATAAGCTTTATCAAATCGGGTAGCTTGGCATTGTCTGAAAACCCTTTTTCAATGGCTCTCTCAAGAAGTTTTGTTTGGCTTATTGTAATTAGAAACAAGTTCTGTAATCGCACTTCGTCTAACTTTTCTTGAAAATCGATGAGTATCTGGGGGTCTCTATCAATCAGATTATAAAAAGTGGAGCGCTTCATACCCACTTCTTTGCAAGCTTGAACCACTGGTAAACCTTCATTGGTCTTTTCTAGGACTCTAAGGGCTTTATTTTTTCGGAGAGTTTTTGCAACGGAAGCCATAAACTCATTTTATCACGAGAAGATTCGGTCCGCTTATTTGCCTTTTATACCCAATTATTGATGGCAAGCGGCTAATAGGCGAGGGGAAGGGTGCAAGTATTTTGTATTTTGAGAGAAAAGAGATTACGGATTTATTCCGATAGGACTTCTTCTAAAGCCCACGACTCCAGAAAATCAATTTGTGAGGGCAGATCCATGCTACAAAAAGGGGTCTCCAACCGTTGGAGAAAAAGGGTCCTAAATATCCGAAAGCCCTTTCGGTTCAAATTAAACGACTGTTCAAGTTGCACGCCATAATAAGAGGGGTTCAGAAATCTCAAAAGTGAACCTAGGGGGTTATTTCCCACAATTGAATAGCTGATCCCGGATGCAGGTCGCTCACGGCGGTCATTGATGTATCCGGGAGCAGGTGATGATCCCGTGTCATCTAGCCTGACAGCATCTTCTACACGGCGTTTATATCCAGCCCGGCCAGTCTTCATTCTGGTCGGGCTTTTTGTTTTTCCAACCAGGAGGTGAAAAGAACCAATACTCAACCTTGTATTCAAAGCGTTGTTCAACCCCAACCGGATGCTCGATGGCATCCGGCTTCAATTTCCCAAGGAGAAATCGAAATGTCTGAAAATGCGTCTGTCAAAACCAATTCTGTCGTAACCGAAGCTCCGGCTTCCTGGAATACCCGGTATGTTACACCAGACGGCTTTGTCTGCCAGATTACTTTACGCGGCGATAGCGGAAAGGACCTGTTGGAGAAAGCTAATGTCGCCTTGACCTGGCTCAAAGAGAATGGCTATCTGCCTTGCGAGAACAACAGCTTTCGCCCTCGCAACAGCGGGTCAAAACCCAAAACTGATTCCCCCGCAAATAACAATGGCCATTCCAACAATGGAAATGGCAATAACAGAGATCATCCAGCTGAATTCTGTCCGATCCACCAATGTGAGATGAAGAAGTGGGAAAAGGATGGTCGCATCTGGTACAGCCACAAGGTAGATGGCGGCTGGTGTACCGGCAAGAGTAAATAACGATATGTTTCTATCCTCATAATGGGCAGTCTGGCTCCGGCTGGACTGCCCTTTTTTGTTTTAAGGAGGGTTTATGTTCAAGCCTGATATCCCATTTTTCTGTAACCCCTGTATTCAACGGCTTCAAGCCATTTGTCCTCATCTGCATACTACTTCCTGGGGAAGATGGCATTTCAGTGAAGGCGAGCCCTGGGATGACATCCACGAGCTCTGCGATGACTGTGGAGCCAACCTGGATGACCTGCCCAATCAAATTGAGCCGCTAACTGAAGCTGAAGAAGCACAAATCCTATTCTAGGAGAAACCAATATGCGAAAACTAACTCAAGAACAAGAAGAAGTCGTGCATCATCCTTTAGGCTGCCATGCCAGAGTCCTGGCTGTAGCCGGGTCAGGTAAAAGCACGACTCTCGCCCATCGCATCTACTACTTGATTGAATCCCACCAGTCACCAGCGAACACGATGCTGGTGCTGATGTTCAATGCACTGGCTCGAAAACAATTCATTGGGCATCTGGATAAGGTAGGCTTGCCATCCAATCTGCAACCCTCCGTACACACTTTCCACAGCTTTAGCTATCGGGTGATCAACGAAGCCATCAAAGCCAACCTGCTACCATCACGGACACAATTCTGGTTATCTGATAAAGCTGAATATGTCTGGGTCTGCCTTAAGCGGGTGATTACCGATCTGGAAAAAGCCAAACGCTTCTCACCCGATACGGTCGATCCGGATCAAGCGATGCAGGCGATCAGCCTGTGGAAGGGTTCTCTCATCCCACCTGACCGAGCAGGTTCATTCATGCAGCCCTATTTTTCAGAGGTCTATAAGGGCTTCGAAGCATTCCGCCAATCCCAAAATGCCTTGACCTATGATGACTTCATTCCAACAGCCATTAACATTCTGGAAAACAATCCTGTTTTCTTTAGGCGTTTTGGCAGTAATATCCATCACCTGATCGTTGATGAATACCAGGATATCAACCTGGGGCAACAAACCCTGATCGAGCTTTTGGCAGGAGAGCAGGCCGACGTCATGGTCGTCGGAGATGACGACCAGACGATCTACGAATGGAGAGGGGCAAGGCCTAACTACATCCTTAAAGACTTCTCAATTGTCTTCAATGGGAAAGACGTCAAGGATTACCGCTTGAGCCGCAGCTTCCGCTTTGGACCGGTGATTGCCCAATGTGCAGCCAACGTCATTGCCTGTAATGTCGACCGGATTGAGAAACCGCTCATTGCTTTTCAATCAGGTAAGCCGGGTTTCATCCAGGTCTACAGTGGCTTGCTGGATTCCAGTAAAGAATTGGCTGACCAGGTGCAGTCTATGGTCAACAATGACAAAATCCCACCCCCTGAAATCGTGGTTCTTGCCCGGATGTATGCTCAGATGGATTCCCTGGAATCCGAATTTCTTTTTCGGCAGATTCCTTATCGGGTAGATGGCCAGGAGCCATTCTTCAAACGAAAAGAAATCAATGCCCTTCTGGACTATATCCGCCTGGCTAATCGGCTTGATTCTCCAGCAGATGACCAAAGCGCCAAATGGCTGATCAACATTACCAACAAGCCTTCCAGGATGATCTCAAGAGCGGTTCTGGAAAGAATGGTCAATTCTGGCAAATGGCGCAGGATCTCCATCAGAGGGATACTGGAAGGCGCAGCTGATGATTCAACTTTCAAGCTTGCAAGCTGGCAGGCAAGGCCTTTCTTCCAATTGGCAGCTGTCTTGTCTGAACTTCAATCCAGAATCAACAACCCTGAAGCCAGTGAGTTTCTCTCATGGCTGGTGGATCGTCTGGATTACCTGGCATATTTCCAGGAATATTACGGCAATGGCGAAACCGCTGATGAAAAAGCCAATGCCGTAACCCATTTCATCGAGCATGTCAAACTGCTTAAAACGACGCCGTTAGGATTGCTAGACCAGCTTGAACACCTGGACACAACTCAGGGCAAGCCTGAAGAAGAGCAAATCCTCTTTACGACGATCTTCAGAACGAAGGGGTTGGAGTTTGATTACATCCTGATACCGGATTGCGATGAAAATTTACTGCCATATCTCCGAGGACAACCGCTGGATGTCTACGACACGCTTCACAGTAGGCAGGAAACCAGCATGTCTACCTCTTTGGAGAACGAGCGCCGCTTGTTCTATGTTGCCATCACAAGGGCGAGGAAAGGTGTGCTGGTTGGTACTTCCTCCATTCCTTCTCGTTTTCTGCAGGAAATCCAGCTTCATCAAACTGAGCCGGTGATGGATGCTGTCCAGTGGCTGGCATCAGGTGATCGCAACGCAAAAAATGATCTCATCAACTCTTTGTCCTCAATCAGTGTCAACCCTAACTTGATGAAAAATCTGATCCAGGGATATTTACCAGATATGAACAGGGTAGATCTGGCTGAAGAAATCCGCAACCGGTTTGATATCGTGGCTCAACCACTGGATATCGAATTTGTCCAAAAGGAGGCGTCTACTGATTGAAGTTTGATTCACCAGCATTAGAGGGGATTGACTGACATCAACCAACCCAAGTAACAGAAATATATCGCGTTCTTTGCCCGCCTTCTTTGGATTGGCGGGCTTTTTTGTTTCTATCCCTCAATTCGAGCCAAGAAAGGAATATGTCATGTCTCACTTTGAGAAACTCAACCCATTTGTATACCTGGATCCGATCATCCATTTTGATTCGATCCGTGAGGTCATTGCTCCTCCATCTCCGGTACAACCGATTACCGAGCTCATCAGCCAGATTGCCAGCAAATTCGTTTCCAGCCTGACCCCTGAAGTCCTGAAAGGTTTCAACGGCCGGCTTGAACGCGGCCTGGAGCTTGCCAAGAATGGCGCAGTAACATCCTTCGATGATTCCTCCACCCACCCCCGGCGCTTCAAAGTGCGTTCATCAGATGGGACGAACACCTATATCGTGGATCTGGATGCCAAAACCTGCGATTGCCAGGATAGCCAGAAAGGGCATACGTGCAAGCACCGCATTGCAGCTTACTATTTTGACCAGGTCAGGCAGGCCAAACCAGTTCAACCAGAACAACCCAAACCAACCAGCAGGGAAGATCAAATCCTGAAGGAACTGGGCTTTGAACCTAATCCCAAGTCACCTAAAGATGACCAGCCCACCGGATTCCGGTTAGGTATGCTCTACCGACGCTTCCTGCATGGGGCCGATCTCAACCAGCAAGGGATCAAGGTCACCATCCAGGATATCACCAGGGAAAAGGTGATGCCTCATCCTTCTCAGCCTGCTGAAGAAAAGTGGTGCCTGTGGGTAAGCGGCTTGCCGGAAGGAATGCCCAATGGAGTTCTGTTCGGAGCGGCTGGTGAGCATGACTTGCTCAATATCTTTGGCCCGGTGAGTATCATCACCTTGAAGGGTAAACCCATCGTGATCTATCCCAAGCGAATGAATGTAGCTGGGCAGACCAAGATAGCCATTCGCTTTAGAGGTGCATCATGAGCGATTATCCTGTTCCACCGGAATATGCTCAATTGCCGCTGATTGAATTGAATCCCAACTCTACAACCAAACACATATCCAGGCGGAAGAAAAAAGTCGAAGAGACCTTTGCCAAAATCCGCCAGTTGCATGATGAACTCAACACTCAACTCTATGCCAATCCAACCGAACGCCCAGCCATGCATAGCCCAACCGATGCTTCAAAAATTCTGGATTGCTTCATTGGGTCACTCGACCACGAAGAACTGTGGGTCTTGAACCTGGATACCCGTAATCGGGTGATGAGCCTGGTTGCTCTGTACAAAGGTAATGTCAATTCATCTCAGGTCAGGGTGTCCGAGGTTTTCCGCCAGGCGATTCTTGATAATGCTCCATCAATCCTCATTGCCCACAACCATCCAAGCGGTGATACCACGCCCAGTCCGGAAGATGTCACTGTGACCAGGGCTATATACCAGGCTGGAAAGCTGATGGATATTGAGGTGATCGACCATGTCATTGTTTCGCATGGTCGCTATACCTCTCTCAAAGAGAAGGGGATGGGTTTCAGCTAAGATGCCCATCCAACTGTAGAGCCGGTTTCCAATGTTGAAGACCGGCTCTTTCTTTTTACTAAAGGAGAAAGCCAATGAATGCAATGGCACAAATGATTGCCAAATACCGCCAGGCAAACAAGCCACCCACCTGGCGGAGTGTCCTGAACTTCATTCAGGAAATGGGGTTTGACCAGGACGAGTACTTTCACATCTTTCTGCCCAAACGGGACATGATCGACCAGCCCATCTGGGATAAGCAGTGTTGGATTGCCGTTTTCTGGGTGGTGGGAGGTAACGAGGGTTATTACGTCCACGTTGAAAACCGGTGGAACGATGATGCCGGTGACCATTCCGAACTGATCCTCCTGGGGAAGTTTTGGGATTGGGAACGGGCTGAAGAAGCCACAAATGCTGTTCAGCGTTTTATCAACTTATTTTGAGGAAAGGAGATTGCCATGGCTATCCCGACAGAAACAACCTATAAACCACGCTTTACCGGAAACGATCTATCAGCTAGTATTGTTGAGCGAATCAAAGAGTTAGCACAAGCAACTGATACAGCCAGGTTGGGCAAGGAGATGACAAGATATCTGGAAACTTGTTCAAAGTTTCATCACTACTCACCTTTCAATGTTTGGTGCATCATAATGACTTGCCCTTCTGCTACCGTTGTTGCTGGTTTTCAGAAATGGCACAGTCTCAACCGTTATGTTCGGAAAGGGGAAAAGGGCATCCCAATACTGGCTCCAATCATCATACCAGAGGATCCGGATGATCCAAATTCCAAGCAGCAACTCAAGGGCTTCAAAGTTGTTTATGTTTTCGATGTCAGCCAGACAGATGGAGAACCTTTACCTGAACCGCCAGATTGGAAAAGCCCGGAGCAAAATGCTGTGCTTTCTGCAAAATTTGACAAGTTCTGCTCAAACTAAAGGGATTACTGTAACGATCAAACAACTCTCCAGTGACATCCAGGGTGTTTCTAAGGGCGGTGCGATTGAGATTGATCTTTCTGCAGGTACAAAGACTTTGATTTCATGAGATCGCCCATGAGATGCTTCATAGAGACGAGAATCGCCCAAACGATCCGGCAATCCGAGAATTGGAAGCCGAATTTGTTGCTTATGTTGTGGCTAAACATTTCGGTTTAGACGGACTTAGTTCTCCTAATTATGTTGCATTGCATGGTGCTAATTCCAATCTAGTCTTAGAACACCTGGAAAGGATCAGAAATACAGCCGCCATGATTATTTCTGTGGTTCAAGCTCAAGACGATAACATTTATTGAAAAATTTGATCCAATGTTACAATGATATTGCCTCTGGTATTCAGTGTACCAGAGGCAACGATCAGCACGATACGAGCGGCTGACAATTGATTTTATCATCTAGCACCGCCCGGTATCGGGCGGTGTTTTGTTGAGGTAATATGCCTAAATCACAATCTCAAATAATTATCAAGAATGCAACACGAAAGCAGATCATGGTTTTTTTCATAGATTATTATTCGGAAGGAAAGTCATTATTCAATCCATTGTGCATATTATGCAGCGTGGTTGATCATGCAACACTTACCGACCCTATGGAGAATGCGCTATACGAGTGGAGAATCGCCCAGATATCTGAAAGAGAAAATGATGCTTCTTCCAAATTGGCGGATATTACATTTGCTGAATACCCCATAGGACTTGTAGTGTTTTTTGAATACGATGATAGTTTTCGCAATAATATTGAACCAATTATCGTCAACATGCGAAATAGATTATCCGGTCTTGGTTATAAATTAGTAAATCCGCGATCTTCTAAAGGCGACTACCCTGCCAGAATTGTTAGAGGGCCAACAAAAAGGATCCAAGATAGAGCAATGGATATAAAACGAATAAAAGATTCACATCCTGAATGGAGCAAAATAAGGGTTGCTGAAGAATATAACAGAATTATGGAAACAGAAATAGAAAAAGGGGGAAAAAGACTGGAGGATAATAAATTTGTGAATGAGAATACAGTAAAAAATGATTACAACGCCATGGGTTGGAAGTGGGAGAGATCGGATAGGATCAGGTAAAGATTATCTTTACCCGTAGATTATCGATTACCTGATCACGGAGGCGGTATCCTATGCATACAGGATACCGCTTTTTGATTCTGAAGGAGAAAAAGGTATGCCTAACCTAGAACGCTTGAGTTTGAAAATCCACCGTGTGGAGAAGGAAGAATTGCGGAAAATTGCCCTCAATGAAGGAGAGTCAATTTCTGTGATCATCCGTCGTCTCATCCGAAATGAGATACTGAGAGTGAAAATTCAAACCACTCAGGAGAAAAAAACTTTTTCTGAAGAAAAGTAAAGTGCATTCAAAATCGTCAAAGGAAAACCCGCCATGGCAGTGGCGGGTATCGGAGACAAGGTATTCTGAATTGTCACTCGATGAAAATCCGTTTGCTTGTCTAATTTTATTCTAACATAACTGTAATTGAGTTTCAATGAACCGTCTTGCGGTACCATCGGACAATGCACTTCTTCTAAATACTAAAGCAGATGAGCTTCTAGAATTGTTCGAAGTCCTTATAGAAATTGGGCGGTGCTTGAGGAACAGTTCGCCTAATGGGGAAAAGGCGACCACCAAAGATCCAGACGCAATCGATTGCCATGGCAATTCTCATCACTGCTTACATGAAACCGACAAATCCCTCTAAGGAGATTTCATTATGACTAGGGAAGTAGACACTGCATATGATCCAATCCAAGATGATGTTTCATCAACAAATGTGAAAACCAGGAAACCGTCAAAAAGATTACCAACGGTTATCACAAATGGCAGGATTTTTCGCGAGCTAAGCGATGAGTGCGCGTCAGTAATTGTGTCAGCAAACGAACCGCCACAACTATTCGTTCGAGATTCAACACTGGTCCGAGTGCACAGAAATGGTCATGGAAGGTTTTTTATCGAAAAAGTCAACGAAGACATTCTTACCCGTATTCTTTCAAGATCGGCAGACCTCGTAAAGAAGTGCGGATCTGGTCGGCGGTATTTTTACGAGCCTTCTTCCCCATCACGAATGATCATCAGAGATCTACTGGTGAAGGATAGTTGGGCGCTTCCTCCTATAGAAGGGCTTGTTCATTGTCCCTGTTTTCGATCCGATGGATCCATTATTACCGCGCCAGGCTACGATTGGATAACTGGTTTATATTATGACCCCCCCACAGAGCTTCTTGATCTAAACATCCCAAATAATCCTTCAAAAACCCAAGTAGTAAATGCACTCCAAGTTATTCAGGATCCGCTTGCTGATTTCCCTTTTGAGGACGCTGCTTCTAAGGCAAATGCGCTAGGATTGTTTCTCACATGTTTTGTCCGACAAATGATAAATGGTCCTATTCCTATGTGTTTGATCGATGCCCCGCAGAAAGGGACAGGAAAAGGGCTGTTGGCTGATGTTATTACGATAATCGCAACCGGTGAAGCAACCCCAATCTCTACCGAACCTACTGATGATCAAGAACTTCGTAAGCTGATCACAAGCAAATTAGACGCCAGTTCGCAATTCATTGTGTTTGACAACATCAATCGAAAGCTAGACTCGGGGCTCCTGGCGGCTGCACTGACTTCATATTCTTGGGGAGATCGGTTATTAGGGACGAATCAAATCACCTCCTTATTACAAAGAATGACATGGATAGCTACTGGTAACAATATTCAACTTGGTGGCGACATACCTAGGCGGTGCTTCTGGATCCGAATAGATGCTAAAGTATCTGAGCCATGGCTTAGGGACGTGAAGCAATTCAAATATCCTCACCTACGAATTTGGGTCAAAGAGAATAGGAGATCCCTAATTGAGGCATCACTTACGATTATCAAGGCGTGGTTTTCAGCAAAGCAACCAGCTTCAAATTGCCCAAAGCTAGGAAGTTTTGAAGAGTGGTGCGAAGTTATTGGAGGCATTCTAGATTTCTTAGGTACCTCAGGATTCCTCTCTAATACTGAGAGCCTGTACGCCGTGATGGACGCTGAGACACCTGATTGGGAACCATTTTTACTTGCAATGAACGATCATTTTTCTAATTCTTCCGCCTCAGTAAAAGAGGTAATCGCTTCACTAAAAGAGGTTCCCTCACTAATGGAATGCCTTCCGTCTGCTTTGCTCGCTGGAGATTTTCAAAATGGATTACCGGACAAACTGGGTGTCAGATTAGGGAAGGCTTTTAGGGAACGGGCTGGAAGAAGGTTCGGTGAAAGCCAAGTTCATGTTGAGAGAGGCCCAAAAGATACCCATGCTAAATCCGCTACATGGCGATTCGTCCGCGGGTGATGCGGAAGATGCGGGTAACGAATTTATGCTGAGAGAGCTGTAAATGCAATGAAAAGCTGTTGCGCTCTTATCTTACCCGCATCACCCGCAAATCAATATCTACCTTCTCCAACGTTGGAGGACAAATAAGAAAGGAGATGAAATAGCACTATCGCCAAGCAATTCCAGATAATGATCGAGTGAAATTGCGCTGTAACGCAGTTCGTGCTGGTGTTACGAGCACCAGCACGAACCTACCCCAATCACCGAGTGAGCGGCGAAAAGGGATGACTTGATTATACATGAGCATCCTCTGACTAACCGCCCACTCGGATTCTGAGTGAGCAAAGACTGGAGGAACCATGAAAAACAAGTTTGATTTTCTAAATGACTTTGAAGGCGTTCTAATCGATATGGTCGCTAAAATCGCTCCCTGGTGCGCACCGCTGCCAACCGCTTATCTGGTCGGACGAGCCACCATACAACACCTTCACTGGCCTGTTGTGATCGGAATTTCTGCCGCTAGCGTAATCGAATCCTTAGGATTGGTCACAACTGCCACGGCATTAGATCTGTACCAATATAACCGCTCGAAGAGAAAAGTTGATCCAAGGACACCATTTGGGCTAGCAATATCTCTGGTCGGCATGTACTTTATGGTCGCCATCGGACTAACTGTCTTTTTAGATATTGCTCCTAACCTTACGGTTTATGCCCCAGGTATCTTCCCAGTTCTGAGCCTGGTCGGAGTAACAGTCATTGCTCTAAGAAGCAATCTTAGAAGACAGGTCGCGGAGATTCAAGCGGAACGCCAGGAACGAAAGGCAAAGCGGCAGGTGCTCAAACCTTCTCTGGCAACCAGAGAAACATCAACGTCCAAATCCGAGTCTAAATCTGAGACAATGGACACGATCCGAGAACGATTGCAAGAAGCACGAAGGAAAAAGCAACAATCCCGACAGTCAGCTCTGTTGAATATATTCAACGATCATCCTGATCTAACAATAACAGAAGCAGCCCAATCCTTAGGTTTTTCTCGCCAGACAGTCTATACCTATCTTGAGTACCTTGAAAAGCAAGGGCAGATTCGCCGGAACGGTCATGGTGTGGAGGTGCTGAAATGATCACCAAAAATCAACAACCTAAATTGGCTGCGATCTATGTCCGGGTTTCCTCTGAACATCAGGCGGAAAAAGCCAGTCCAGACGAGCAAGAGCTTGAATGCAGGCAACTTGCCAAGGAAATTGGGCTAACCGTCGTAGTAGTGTATAGAGATATCCAAAAATATCGGATTGGCAAGCGACTGGTAGAACCTTCCGGGACCCGGGCGGATCGACCAGGTCTGCGTGAGATGCTGAGAGATGCAGCATCAGGCGGTTTTGATACTATTCTTGCCTGGCGAGAAGATCGTCTTTACCGTGGGCTGAAAGCGATGATTCTGGTGATCGATGAAATCCAACAATACCATTTGAACGTCTTTCTCGCTCGTGAAAACTTTGACCAGCGTATGGCTCCAGTCAAAGCCTGGGTCGGCCAGATGGAGTTGGATGGGATGCACGAGCGCATGACCATGGGGGTTCAGGCTCGTTTGAAAGCCGGAAAAGCTAACACGGGGCAAGATCGCTACGGCTATCAACGAAATGGCGAGGTTATTGAGATCGTTGAAGAAGAAGCGAAATGGGTACGCCAGATTTTCGAATGGTACATCCACGATGTCAAATTGCAGGAAATCAGGCGTCGTTTGATTGAAGCGGGTGCACCCCAGAAGGGTTCCAGTATCCCCCGCAAAGTTCGTTGGGCACGAAGTAGTATCCAGTCAATTCTAAAAGCTGCTAAGGATTATGCATCGGGGATCAAAATCTTCACCAGAGATGGAGAAATTTATGAAATCCCGGTGCCAGCCATTATTGACCCAGCTACTTATTCAAGGTTCATCGAACTTCGCCAATCCCACAAAACTCATCGGGCACGAAATGTACAACATGATTACTTGTGTAGCGGGCTGGTATATTGTCCTTGTGAAAAGAAATGGCAGGGCACAACCTATACCCATCCCACACGAAAGAATCGTAAAGGAGAGATTATCCCTCGAAAGACACCTCAGCAGGGCAATTATTATTGCCCGGAGCGTCATGCTGAATTGCGCCACCCGGATTGTCCAAAAACAATTGGCCATCTGAAGCTTGATGATTATGTTTGGGGGAAAGTGGATGAGAATCTTCGCGATCCCAAAGTGCTGATGGATGCCACCAGATCATTTGTCAATAATCTTCGCCAGAAGGCAAATACCACTCAAGACGAAAAGGAAGATATCCAAAAGCAGTTGGATGAACTGTCGATGGAACGCCAGTGGGTCATTACACAGGCACGAAAGAAGCGAATCAGCGAAGATGATATGGATACTCAGCTCACGGGTCTAAGCATCCAGGAGCTTGACCTTAAACGGCGTCTGGCTCGTCAAATTGAAGCCGACGATATTGCAGCCTTAGAGGATTGGGAGGAGACGACCAGGGAGTATCTGTCTGATCTTGCATCTGGCCTAAAATGGCTAAATGCCGCTCCCCAAAATAATGAGGAACGGCATCAAAAATTTCTTCTAAAACGTCGGTTAGTAAAACTGCTTGTGGAAAAGGTCGAGATTGGGAAAGACCGGCAGATTTCAGTTAATCTTCAGCTCGACCCACTGAAGCTTCTTGCTGAGCGAGCTAACCGGCCTGCGGCCAAGGTCTGGCAGGTCGGAACTTATACCCGTACACCAGCATCCCCCGTTCGTCGCCATCGGACCGCAGCTTGCGGGTAACCATCTCCACCGGCATGCCGATTTCCACTGGTTTGTCGCCCAGGTCGGTCAGTTGAGCGGTGACTAATGGGCCTTCTTGCAGTTTAATCAATGCCACTGTGTATGGCGCACTTTCGTCGAATCCAGTAGGCGCATCTGTCATGCGGGTGTAAGAATAAACTTCACCCTTCCCGCTGAACGCATATTGGTTTTTAGCTTCTCCCCCGCAGTGCGGGCAAACGTCGCGAGGCGGGAACAGCTTGGCATCGCAGTGAGGGCACACTTCTCCAACCAGTGCATATCGTTGTTGCTTCAATCGCCAGTGGCGGGGTATTTCCATAGTAAAGCTCCTTCAGAAAGTGGTCAGACCTTACCTATCAGCAGTTGCAAATATTTTGCCAATTAAGTCTAGGATGGAGTCTAACGAGAAGAGACTCTCAAGACCTATCAAAATGCTATCAAAAGGTGTAGAGTACTCAAATAATCAGTGATCGGGCTGCTCAAGAGCAGGTTCTCTTCCTGAGAACAATTTTGCCTAGTCTCCTAACCTCTCCAGCACGTGAGTCACGGCAGTGGAGGCCGGCCCTCCCAGGCATTGGATCAGCGCACGCCGGGCGCCTTCAACCTGGTTCTTTCCGGCTTCACCACGCAGCTGCAGCACCGCTTCCACCGCCTGGTAGACTCCGGCTGCCCCGCCCGCGTTTCCTCGGCCTTTCAAGCCGCCCAGGGTAGCAACCGGTATCTTCCCGTGTAAGCCGATGGTTCCATCCAACCCCAATTTCCAACCTTCGCCTCGCCGGGCAAAGCCAGCAGCTTCCAATGAAAGCACCGCAAAAATCGTAAAGGCGTCGTAATATTCAAACAGGTCGACGTCATCCGGAATGATCCCTGCCTGGCGGCAAGCCCGCTCCACCGAAAAACCGGCTGCCAACCAGGCCAGTGGGTCCTGGCGGTCGTGCATGGCCAGTGTATCGGTAACGACGCTCGATCCACTAATGCGCACCAGGGGATGTTCGAATCCGACCGGCACTCGCTCGGGAGTGGTCAGCAGCAAAGCGGCGGCGCCATCCGCGTAAGGCGCAACGTCGAACAGGTTGAGAGGGTCGCAGGTGATCTCAGCTTTGGTATACTTCTCGGCGCTGATCGCCTTGCGATACATGGCGTTTTTATTGTTTACTGCGTTGGCGTGGGCCGTGAGTGGAAAACCGGCAAAGGCTGCCCTGGGTGCTGCAAAATCGCACAGGTAACGGTTCATCAGCAGAGCTGCCTGGGTAACAGGGGTGATCCCATGCACCGCTTCGTAATCGCTGTCGAGTGTTTGGGCCAGGGCCGAATCGACCTGCGGGCCAACCACATCGGTGAACTTTTCGACCCCGACCACCAGGGCCACGTCCACCATTCCGGAAGCTACTGCCAGGTAGCCCATGCGCAAGGCCGCGCCGCCAGAAGCGCCGGCAGCTTCGACGGTGGATCCTTCGATGCCGCGCAAACCGCTGTTATCCGTGAGCAAAGCCCCCAGGTTAGCCTGGTGAGATAAGGTTGAGGCCAGCATATTGCCGATAAACATGGCCTGCGGTTCCAGTCCCCCAGCCTCGAGCAGGGCGGCCTGGATCGCCTGGACCGCCAGCTCGCGCAGTGATTCATCCCAGTGCTCGCCCACCGGGGTTTGGCCGACACCTGCAATGACTACGTCTGACATTGTATCCCTCGCCATGATTATTTCATCGCCAGTTTGCCGCGGAAGCGCACGTAGGTGGCATAATCGATCTGGGTGCGGCGGGCAATGTATTCCGCGGTCTTAGGAGCCAGGTCACGCCGGGCTAGAAGGGCGTCAGTCACTCGTAGATCGAAAGCGTCTGATCCCGCGCCAGAACCGTAAGAGACCATCAGGATGCGGTCACCCGGGCTGGCAATGTCGAGCACGGCGGTCAAACCGATCAGAGCTGCTCCGGCATAGGTATTTCCGATAACCGGGACTAAAAGCCCCGCCTCGATCTGCTCGGGTTTGAAGCCTAACATGGCCCCGGCCCGCTTCGGAAATTTGGTGTTCGGCTGGTGGAAGATTACATATTGAAAATCCGCCGGAGTAGTGCCGGTCAGGTCCATGAGCGTCTGGGCTGCGGTGGTGATGTGCTTGAAATACGCCGGGTCGCCGGTAAAACGCTGTCCGTGCTCCGGGTATTTCTGCTCGGCCCGCCGCCAGAAGTCGGGTGTATCGGTCACGTAAGAATAGGAAGAGTCGATGACCACCATGGCTTCTTCTCCGGGCCCCAGGACGAAAGCTGCCCCGCCGGCTCCGGCGGTGTACTCGAGTGAATCGCCCGGTTTCCCCTGGGCGGTGTCCATCCCAATGGCCATGGCGTATTGGCCCATGCCTGAGCCAACCATGGCGGTGGCAGCCACAAATGCTTCCGTGCCGGCTTTACAGGCAAACTCCCAATCGGCAGCCTGTATGTGCGGAATCGCCCCAATTGCCTCGGCAACGATGGTCGATGTAGGTTTGACCGCGTAGGGGTGCGATTCCGAACCAACCCATACCGCCCTCAAACCGGTCGGCAAAATGCCGGCGCGTGCCATGGCATTGCGAGCAGCCTCGATCGACATGGTCGCTACGTCTTCATCCAGACCTGGCACTGCTTTTTCCTTGATCGGCCCACCACCTTTGCCGTCTGCCCAGATGCGGGATACCTCGCTGGCCGGCAGGCGGTAGCGCGGCACGTAAGCGCCGTAGCCGATGATCCCAACCGGACGGTTCGTCTTGAGCAGCGTTGGGGCATGTTCGTGCAAGACTTCAGGTTCCATTATGATTTACTCCATTCACGAATAATTTCTTCTGCCCTATCCAGGCGGACTGTTTTTTCAATGACCAGTTGTTCAGCCAGACGATCGATCGCGGCGCCCTGGGCCCCAGCGGCAATCGCCACCTGGCGGGCATGCAGGGTCATGTGCCCTTGCTGGATTCCTTCGGTTGCCAGGGCTCGCAAGGCAGCCAGGTTCTGGGCCAGACCGACCGAGGCGATGATTTCAGCCAGTTTGGCCGCGCTCTTCACGCCCATGATTTTGAGGGAGGCTTGAGCCGCCGGATGGACCCTGGTTGCGCCGCCCACCGTGCCCACCGCCATGGGCATTTCCAACGACCCCACCAGGTTGCCATTGTCGTCTTTTCCCCAGGTGCTCAAGCTGGTGTATTGTCCGCCGCGTGCAGCAAAGGCATGAGCTCCGGCTTCGATAGCGCGCCAATCGTTGCCGGTGGCGACCACCACCGCATCGACCCCGTTCATAATGCCTTTATTGTGAGTGGCAGCCCGGTAGGGGTCGGCGGCCGCGAAAGCCCAGGCTTCAATAATTCCATCGCGAACTTTCTCGGCGGAGAAGTCGCCAAAAGCCAACTCTGATTTTAATATAGTACAGCTTGCCCGCACCAGGCGGCGGTCTGCCAGGTTCGAAATAATACGCAGGTGCACTCGCCCGCCGGTGATGGTCTCAACCCGCGGGGCCAATCTTTCGACGGCAGTGTTGACCGCATTGGCTCCCATGGCATCGCGCACGTCGTAGATCAGATGCAGAACAAGGAAAGCGCCTAAAGGCCAGCCCTCTACCGTGCGAATCTCCAGATCGCGCGGCCCGCCACCCAGGCGCTTTAAAACCGGGTCGATTTCGGCGGCTTGCGCCAGAAGGCTTTCCTTGTTTGCCAGAAGCGCGGCACGCGCCACTTCCAGGTCGGGGACATCCAGCACCTGCATCTGGCCGATCATCTCCGGCGCTGTAGCCTGAGCCTGAAAGCCGCCTCCAGATTGCGCCAGGCGGGCCATGAATGAAGCCCCGGCGACTACCGATGCCTCTTCGATAACCATAGGCACCAGCACTTCGCGCCCATTAACAATGAAATTTTGGGCGATCCCTAAAGGCAAAGCATATAAACCGACCACATTCTCAATCATATGGTCGGCCTGTTCGACCGTCAATCCTGCAGATGAGTTTAATGCACGAATATCACTAACCGGCAATCCGGTTTTTGCAGCAATAATTGCCTGGCGCTCAGACACCGGCAAGTTGTAAAATTTTGCCTGGGAACGACCCGGTTCAGTATCAGTCATAGCACCTCATCTTTCGAGAGCAGAGATTCACGAGTTGAGAATCGCCTTCACACTTCCAAATTGCGCATTGCGATTTTCGTTTCTTTCTTTCCGACTCTCGAAGCTCGACTCTCGTTTATAATAGCCGGGCACTGGCAAAACCTATCAACTTGCAATTTTTGGCTATTGTGGACAATTTGGAGTAAAATTAAGGATAACTAAGAAGCAAACACCGATACCCCACCGGATTAGTTAAAGGAAAAGCATGTCGATATTAACTCGCGAACAACTCGAAGAGCGATTAGCAGCTTTGCATCGCGCCAGCCTTGAACTGGTTCAAGATATCTCGCTGGAATCGCTCCTGGAACGGATTGCCATAGTGGCCTGTGAACAGGTGAGTGCCCGTTATGCTGCGGTGGGAGTATTAAACGAACACGGCGGACTCGAGCAATTCATCCCGATCGGGATGACCCCCCAAGAGATAAAGCTAGTCGAACACCCCCCAATTGGGAAAGGCCTGATCGGCGAATTGATGCACACCCAGCACGCTATCCGCATCCCGGTAATTGGAGACGATCCGCGCAGCGTTGGTTTTCCCGCCAACCACCCCGCCATGGACTCTTTTCTGGGCGTGCCCATCCGCCTGGGGGAACGCCAGCTTGGCCAGATCTATTTGACCTCCAAAATTGACGCCCCAGAATTCAGCCAGGACGACGAACAGGTCATCGAAACCCTGGCAGCTTATGCGGCAGTGGCAATTTCAAATGCACGGCTCTATAAAGAGCTGCGCGAGCGCGACCGGGCCCTCACCCATCGCAACGACAACCTGGCTTTACTTAATAACCTGGCTTCTACCCTGGCATCCTCGCCCGAAATCGACGAAATTCTCGAGACCGCTTTGAAAGGCGTCGTCGATAATATGGGGATAGAAGTTGGCGAAATATTCCTGCGCGAGGAAGACGGTAAACGACTGCGGTTGATCCTCCACCGCGGCGCCACCATCGATGGGCTTTTTACCAAAGACACCTTCGTGGTAGGTGAAGGCCTGATCGGCCTGACCGCTAGCAGTGGGCAACCGCGCATGAAAGTAATCTCTGGTAAAAATGGTCGTTTCCTGCGCAAGGCGATCCACCAGGCGTGCATCCGCCAGATCGTCACGTTCCCACTCACCGGGCGGAAAGGGGTCCTGGGTGTTTTGTGCATTGCCACCTGCCAGCCGCTCCCTTACGACGAGCTGGAGATGCAGATGATGGCCTCGATTGCTTCATGGACTGGAACGGCCGTCGAAAACGTTAAATTAAATGTCCAGGGACGACGCCTGGCGATCCTCGAAGAGCGTGAACGGATCGGCATGGACCTGCACGACGGCATCATTCAATCGATCTATGCGGTTGGTTTGACCCTCGAACACGCCCGTTTGTTAATGGGAGAAAACAAAGACCAGGCCCATAAACGAATCAACCAGGCCATCGACGACCTCAACAGCACGATCCGCGATATCCGCACCTACATCCTCGACTTACGCCCCAGGCAGCTCAAAGAGGAAAACCTGATCGAGGGTTTGCAGCGCCTGGCAACCGAACTGCGCGTCAATACGCTGCTGGAGGTCAACCTGAAAGGTTCTTCAGAGGGACTGGACAAACTGCCAGATGCTGACGCCATAGCCCTGTTCCACATCTGCCAGGAGGCTCTGGCAAACGTCGCCAAGCACTCCCATGCCCGCCGGGTAGAAATCTTCTTGTGGCATACCGACGAGCGGGTGATGCTCGAAATCCACGACGACGGCCTGGGTTTCGACCTGCATAAAATGAACACCACGCTCGGGGCATGGAATCTCAAATATGCAGACCCGGGCTCACAACGTGGGGGGTGACGTTGAAATCACCTCAGAGCCAGGCAAAGGAGCCACCATCCTGGCCTGGGTGCCTTATACCAAGAATAAGCTCAAATAAATGTGACCAGGTATTCTGAAAAAGGCCCTGCTTCCAGTGAAGATGTCCGCCAGCTTTTCACGCGGATCGCTCCCTGCTACGACATGATGAACCGCCTGATGACCGGAGGGCAGGACCGTCGCTGGCGGACAGAAGTCATACGCCTGGTGCATCTGCCGTCGGGCGGCAGGCTGCTCGATCTTGGGGCGGGTACCGGCGACCTGGCCCGCGAAGCGCTGCGCCAGCACCCTGATTGCCATCCTCTGGCCTCCGATTTCACCCTGGCAATGATGCGGATCGGGCAAAAGCGCCCTTGCGCTCCTCCGGATTGGGCGGCAGCCGACGCCCTCGAGCTGCCCTATGCCGCTAACAGCTTCGACGCGGTCGTTTCGGGTTTCTTATTGCGCAACGTGGTCGATCTACCCCGGGCCCTGGCCGAGCAGCAGCGAGTGCTCAAACCAGGTGGTTGGTGGGCTGCGCTGGATACAACCCGGCCCAGGCGTAACTGGCTATCACCTTTAATTCATTTCTACATGCATAACATCATCCCATTCCTGGGTGAATTTCTGGCAGGCCAGATTGAAGCCTATACCTATTTGCCCGACTCGACCGAGAAATTTCTACCGGCTGAAGCGCTCCAATCCCACCTGGATGCCGCTGGTTTCCGCCAGACAGGCTTTCTCCGCCACAATTTTGGAACGATCGCCATCCATTGGGGGCAAAAACCATGATAAAAACCAATCGCCTGGTCGTGGGCATCACAGGCAGCTCGGGGTCCATCCTGGGCATCCGCCTGCTGGAAATGCTCCGGCAAACCGCAATCGAGACCCACCTGGTGATCACCCCGGCCGGCCGGCTGACCATCCGCGCCGAAACCAACTATGAGGTCGACCAGGTAAAAGCCCTGGCAGATGTTTACTATTCCATCCACGATGTAGGCGCGGCGATTGCTTCGGGGTCTTTCGCTACCCTGGGAATGGTTGTCGTTCCCTGCTCGATCAAGTCGCTGTCGGCCATCGCCAACAGCTACTCGGCAGATTTGTTGACCCGGGCCGCCGATGTAACCCTGAAAGAGGGCCGCCCCCTGATCCTGGTCGTGCGTGAGACACCCCTCCATCGCGGGCACCTGCGCCTCATGGATCAGGCTGCCGCATCAGGAGCGGTGATCTTCCCTCCAGTTCCGGCTTTTTACACCCACCCACAATCCATGGACGAAATCGTTACCAACCTGGTTGGGCGCATCCTGGCGCGCCTGGGAATTGAAAATGAAGGCTATGAGGAATGGAAAGGCATAGGATAGGCAGTCGGGAAAACGTCTAACTGGGTAATCAGGCATTTGGTCAACCATGGAATCAATCCTGGAACCTGAATATTGGAACTTCGAATGCTCAAAGATCGATCTAACAAAACCCTTCTTACCTGATCCCCAATCGACTGATGACTAATGAGGACCACTCTATGGATGTGAATGATTTCGAGAAAGCCAATGAAGAAACGTGCCAGGCCTGGAACCGCAACGCGGAATATTGGGACGAGCACATGGGTGAAGGCAATGATTTCGTTAACATCCTGGAATGGCCGGCTATCGAACGCTTGCTGGCTTTGGAGCCAGGTGAAACCGTGCTCGACGTGGCTTGCGGCAACGGCCTGACCTCTCGCCGCATGGCCGCGAAAGGAGCCAGGGTGGTGGCATTCGATTTCGCCGAAGAAATGATCGCGGCTGCCCGCCAGCGATTGAGTGCGAGCAGCGAACTTATCCAATATGCAGTTTTGGATGCGACCGATGAAGCTGCCCTGCTGGCCCTGGGAGCAGGTCGTTTCGACGCAGCCCTATGCAATATGGCCCTGATGGATATAGCCGATATTCAGCCGCTGATGCGTGCTCTGGCAAAGCTGCTCCGCCCGGGAGGACGCTTCGTATTTTCGATCATGCATCCCTGCTTCAACGGCGCCCGCATGAAACACGTCGCCGAAATGGTCGATCAGGATGGTTATGGGGTTACCACCTATTCCGTCAGCGTCTCGCACTATCTGACCCCTTCCATCGAACACGGGATGGCGTTGAGCGAACAACCCCACCAACAGCTCTACTTCTTCAGACCACTGCAGGTACTGTTAGGGAGCTGCTTTAATTCCGGCTTGGTGCTGGATGGCCTGGAAGAGCCAGCTTTTCCCCCCGATCACCCGGTGGGGCGCAACCCCATCCATTGGAGCGGGAAATATAGCGAGATACCGCCGGTGATGGTGGCGCGCCTGCGAATGTCAAAATAATATGTATTTGAGAGCGTCGAATTGATACCTTCCTCTAAGGCTGCCCTTCGCGGAGAGCCATCTTACGTCTGGCGGGCCGGGCAGGAACGCCGCCTGCAGATGATCCTCGAGCACGCCCAAGGGTGCTTCCCGGGCCGCCTGCTGGACGACGGCTGCGGGGTTGGTATGTACCTCGACCACCTGGCGCCTTTCGCCGGCCAGGTCGTCGGCCTGGATTTCGAGCACGATCGCGCCGTGGAAGCCCACCGCAACTCGGACCAGGTACTACGTTCTGCCTGCGAAAATTTGCCATTCCCAGCCAACAGCTTCGACCTGGTGCTCAGCCACGAAGTGCTCGAGCATGTTCAGGATGACCGCCAGGCCGTGCGAGAGATCGTCCGTACCTTAAAGCCTGGTGGGCGTCTGGCTCTCTTCTGTCCTAATCGGGGTTACCCATTCGAAACCCACGGGATTTATTGGAAGGGTAAGTACCATTTCGGCAACATCCCCCTGGTTAATTACCTGCCGCGCCGCTGGCGAGACCGCCTGGCGCCGCACGTCAACGTCTATACCCGGAGGAGCCTGGAACGATTGTTCGCCGGCTTACCGGTACGCATCCTGGAGCGGCAAATCATTTTTGGGGCTTACGACAATATCATCTATCGCCGTCCAGCGCTGGGGAGAATCCTGCGCGCCATTTTGCAAGAGATGGAGCATTCTCCCTTGCAAATATTCGGCCTGTCGCATTTCTGGGTCATTGAAAAGACCGCCTGACACTCCCTTAAGACCCCTGGATTCACTGGAAGTCTATCGCAAATCGTTTATGGACCCGGTGTTATGGGGCCTATACATCGAATATGCCTGCCGGCAGTGTGGGTTAGTGGGGTCGGAAATCCACCCGGGGTTAGCCGGCACCTTTCCCACGTTCATTGTCGCCGAGCGCTGGGCGGTCAAGTTATTCGGCCGATTGTTCGATGGTGCGACCACTTACATAACAGAGCTCGAAGCCGCCAGTCTGCTCCAGGCTGAGCCATCGATCCCTTCTGCCGCTATCGTCGCTCACGGACAGCTTTTTGATGGCGCTTCCATCTGGTCCTGGCCATACCTGGTCTTTGAATTTATCCCTGGGTCCAGCATCGGCGAAGTATATGGCCACATTTCGCTGGCGAACAAGATAACATTTGCGACTCAATTTGCAGAAATAATCCGGCGAATCCACTCGCTCCCGCTTTCCGGCAGCCCGGTTTTCAAACCGGACTGGCAGGGGTTTAGCGGCTTCGCCGCCAGGCAGTCCAAAACGTGCAGTCAGATCCACCGCGCCCGCGGCGTCCTCTCAACTCACCTGGTCAACCAGATCGATGCTTACCTGCCCCCGGTGGAAGAACTGGTGAACGTGTCTGTTGTGCCTCATCTGATCCACGCCGACCTGACTCGTGACCATGTCCTTGGCCGAATAGAGGATGGCAGCTGGCACACGCTGGGATTAATCGATTTCGGCGATGCAATGGTAGGGAATCTGGCTTATGAGTTGGTCGCCCTGCACCTGGACCTTTTCAACTGCGATAAACGCCTGCTGCGGGTATTCCTGGATGCTTACGGACTATCTCACCAGGAGATATCAGCCATGGTCAAGCCGGCCATGGCGATGACGCTGCTGTATCCATTCGATATTTTGGAGTGGGCAGCTCGAGCTTTCCCCCAGATAAACCACATGGAAAACCTGGAGCAGGTTGCTGCCTGGTCGTGGGATGTGGAAATCTAAAACCCTTGTCGTATGAAATGCCCAGAATACCGGTGATTTTCACAACAAGTTTTCGGCTTCTTCCCTCGCCGTCCTCAAAAAAGTCACAAAGTTTTCGGCCGGCGTCTCGGCAAAGACCGCATCCGCGGTGGAGTGTATGTGAGCATAACCTTTAACATCCTGGACCATTTTTCGGGTAGCCTTCTCGATATCTTCGACGCAGCCGTCCCGCAGCAGGATCAGGCTGAGGTTGCCCTTGGTACAGATTTTCGGGTCGAGCATCTGCCGTGCCGTCGCCAGATCGTTGTTTCCCTCCGGAGGAGGTGAAATTGTTTCGAGCACGTCGGCTCCTAGCCGGTTGAAAATACCGCTTTCGATGAGCTTGCGGGTCCTGCCGCAGTTATGCTGCCAGAACAGGCCGTCGTGAGTATGGGTCCAGCCAGACAACTGCTGGATATAGTGCAGATCGTATTTCTCATACCAGGCGGGCGAGACCATCTCCAGGCCATAGCCACCTTCGCTCATGAAGTCGATGCCTTCCTGCATAGCAATCCCAAAGATTGTCAACGCAGCTCGCAGGATTGCATCCATACAGCCCCGGTATGTCTCCGGGTAGTCTGCCGCTGCGTAAACCATATCCTGTTGGCTTACCTGACCTGATAACCACGGCACCAGGGGATGTCCGATAACGATAACGCCATCATCGCCAACCCGTTCACGCCAATCACGGTAATATCGCCTGATATCGTCTTCGTGCTCCCCCACTCTCGCGCAGATGGCGATCAGGTTTAACAGGCCGCTTTCTTCCAGCACCGGGCCATTTGAAAGATTTGCCTCGGCCGGGAAGATCAAGCCGCCCAGGTCAGTCATGAACATGGGCTCATAATTCAAAGCTCGAGATAGGCTGATCTCGTCCTCAACCGGATCTGATTTGACCGGCAGGCCCAGGTAGCGTAATGTCTTCTCCAATAATTCGGGTTTAGGCAGGAAGGGTGAAACGATGGGTGGCGTCCCTGGGACCTGCATGACGTAATCCAGGAACCGGTTGCGAGGTGTTGACAAATTTATTCTCCCCTGAAATCGTAAATTCCATTTTCATAGGGCCAGCACTGGCCACAAGACGGGCAGACCAGGTCTTGCTCTAACTCCGGCAGGCAGGTATTGCAGGCTGGACAGCGGAAAAAATTGCCCGGGGTTGGCAGCACTGATTGGCCGGAAGCCTGAGAATGAACAAAAACGCTCGGGCTGAGCTGCCACCAGTTGCCGGTCAATTGGGCCGCGGCATCCATCCGTACCAGCAAGGACAGTGGTACCCAACGTTTAAAGAAACCCATGCGGTAATGAGAGACGGTCAACTGGCGGCGGATATCGAAACCCGCTGAACGCAGCCATTTCCGGACCGCAGCGGGGTGAAAATCGAAATTAAGAGCGGTAAATTCGACCGGGTCGTATGAAAAGGGACTCCAGTCCTGGCGACGGAGCAAAAAACGGAAGATGGCCTTGAGGTTTTGTTTGTTTGCAAATTCCAGGATGAAAGCTGCGCCGGGTGACAGCGCTGCGCGCACCTGCGCCAGGGCCAACTCAGGTTCTACCATGTGATGCAAGGTGCGGATCATGGTCGCGGCGTCAAACAACCCGGGCGCAAACGGCAGGCGGTAAACATTCGCTGCCACATATAAATAATGGTTGCCCGTACCCAGTCTCTTTTGGGCCTGCTCGAGCTGGGTTCGAGAATAATCGAGCAGCACCACCCGCTCAAAACCCTGGTAGCGGGGTGTGTTCCGCCCGGCCCCAGCTCCCAGCTCCAGCAGCAGGCGCCCCTTTTTAGGGAGTAAGCGTTTCAAAGCAATGGCTTCAACCGCATCCTCATACGCCCTCCCGCCCTTCTCCCAAAAAGAGGTCTGGTAGTCCGAGCCTTCGTAATTACACACTGGGGGAGTTTTGCTCATTCGCTTCCAATCTGATACATGTCTCCCGTACCACCGAACAGAGGGCAGGTTGCCTAAGCGCCCAATTGCCCAAGCCTAATCTCAATTCTCTTTTCTCTATTCTCGGGTTTAGAAAGAAGCGTCCGGGCAGGTTTCCCGGCGGCACCCAGAAGGGCCTCCTTACCGTTGCTTCCTCTCAGACCTGGCGGGGTTCGGGGGTTTCTGCCGCGCCGGTCCCACCCGGACAGCGGGTTAAGGATACCCCAGGTCAGCACGACTGTCAACAAAATACCAACTCGTGCTTTTTGCGCCCGCCTTGCTCTCGGTCCTGGCCTCATCCGGCTGTTCTGTTGTAAAATTAATATACCGGATCACATGTTGAACACAGAGAAACCATCCAGACCACGCGTCAATCGAAAAATCATGGCCCTCGCCCTGGTCAGCAGCCTGGCGATCGGGGGGCAATGGTATCTGAGCCAACAGCGCGTCGCCGCCGGTCTGGTTTGTTATTTGTTGGCGATCGTATCCTTCGAGTTTCTGGTCATCCGACCGGGATGGTCCGATCCGGCATTCTTCGTTCCTCGGATCGCTGCCCGGCTCAAACCGCCCATTTTAGGATTGACATCCCTGGCCTTTGTGGCTTTTGTCACTGCTGCAGTGCACTCTCGGGATGAAAGCCCAACCACGCATTGGATCACCCTGGCGGCCTGGATCGCCGACATCCTTGTGTTCAGTGCAACCATCCTGGCCAGCTCTTCCTGGCGGCCGCCACGCCTTGTAAGCATCTGGTTCTGGATCAAGAGCCATTGGCTGGAGGTCGCCGGGATATCCCTGGTCATTCTGGCGGCTCTCATCCTGCGCATCTACGACCTCTCCTGGTTTCCCTATCCGCCCTACAACGACGAAGGATGGGTGGGCGTCGAAGCCTTAAATTTCTTGGGCGGAACTACGACCGATTTCTTTGGGATCGGCTGGTCTTCGCAGCCAAATCTCTCCTTCATGCCAGGAATTCCTGCCATCTGGTTATTCCAGAATACGATCTTCGCCGTGCGCCTGGTCAGTGCGGTTGAAGGGACATTGACCGTGTTATTCCTCTACTTGCTGGCAAGGCAAGAGTTCGGGGTCAAGCCGGCCTTCCTGGCAGCCGGAATTTTAAGCGCCTTACCTGTCCATCTTCAGTTCAGCCGGACGGGTTTCAACAATATTATCCCCGGATTATTTGCCAGTCTGGTGCTTTGGCTGACCCTCAGGGCAATCCACAGCGGCAGGCTGTCCTCATATTTATGGGCCGGACTTGCATCTGGGTTTGCACTTTACAGCTACCTGGGAAGCCGGGCAGCAATTGTGCTGGCAATTGGACTGCTGGTCTACACAGCCATCTCCTTCCGAGGATACCTCAAATACCACCTCAAAGGTTTGCTGGTCTTCGCCGGAGCGGCTGTAATCGTGATGGCGCCGGCAATCGTCACATTTAGCCTGAACCCCGCCCATTTCATGGCAAGGATGAACAGGGAATCGATCTTCGCCAACAACTGGCTGGCGACTGAAATGAGCCTGACGGGCAAAAACTTGATCCAGGTCTTATTAAGCCAGTTGGGAAAATGCTTTTTAGTGTTCACCAGCCAACCTGCGCCGATGGGATTCTTCAATTCACCCCAACCCTATTTCTCAGCCATGATTGTGGTATTTTTCGTGCTCGGGTTGGGATATTTCATCTTCCATATGCGGAATCCTGCCCACATGGCCGTGATAGCCTGGTTTTGGGCGGTCATCATTTCTGCCGGGGTGCTGACCGTCAATGCACCTGCCAGCCAGCGCCTGGTAATGAGCCTCCCGGCTGCGGCCCTATTTGCAGGGATGGGCCTTCACCTGGCGGTTCAGGCGTTTGAAAGGGCCAGGCTGGTCGGCGCCCGGTTTGGGCTGGTTATTTGCCTGGCCGTTCCCCTGGTTTACGGCATCCAGGCAACCGGGTTCTATTTCGGCGCTTATCGCGGCGGCAATTACCTTTCGGATGCAAGCAATGAGGTCATCATCGAATCGATCGAACAGCTCAAATCAACGGGGTCCGGAACGAGCTACTTCCTCCTGGGAGGAGGGCGTATCCACCTTGAGTTTGCCAACTACGCCTACCTGCTGCCCGATACCCAGAAATACGAGCTGGAATCATCCATTGAGGAGCTTTTGGCCAATTATCAGCCCGATACACCCGCTCTTTTCATCTCCGTTCCCGAGCAGCGCGGCAGCCTCGTTCAAATTATGCAGGCCTTGCCCGGCGGGAGCTGGCAGGTCGTAAAGCGCAAAACCTACCCGGACCAGGACCTGTATTTTTCTTACCTGGTTCCAGGCAACCCTAATTAATCGATAGTGCGGAGATCTGGCATGCCAATCAGCAATCTCGTCGTCTGGGCTTTTATCATCATCGCCGCGATCATTGGCGATGTCTTGCTGCTCCCAAAGTGGTTATTCTCGGGCAAAGGTGAAACGGATGTGCCTTCTTCTAACAGCTCCGTACCGGGTTTGAACGGCAGAGCCTTCAAGTCCATCCAGATTGACCCATCCTTGTGGGCTGCACGGATCAAAAATATTGGCAAGGGTTGGTTGACCAAACTGGCAGCCATCAAGCCCTCGATCGGATCAGCAGATGAGTCAACAGAAATATCCTCCCAGGTACGAGTCACTTCAGAAACAAACACCTGCCCGCCAGAAACAATCACAGGCCAGGCCAGTCACATCCAGATCGAGTTAGACCTTGCCCCGGGAGAAACGGTGCATATCACCATCGAATCTCGCCCGAAGAAATAGAAAGCAACGGGCGTATAATGCGTTTATCCACAGTCATTTCCAAGGGAGACCCCTATGTCCCAATTCAACTCAGCTCACGGCATGGGCACCCAGGTGATCCATGCAAATGAAGGCAATAACCCATTAAACGTACACGTCACCCCGATTTATCAGGCTTCGACTTTCACATTCCCAGACGTAGCCACCGGCGCAGCAATTTTCAAAGGCGAGCAGCCCGGCTACATTTATACCCGCTACGATAACCCGAACCTCGCCCAATTAGCCGAGAAGATCGCCATTCTCGAAGGCCTGGACTTGCTGCGCGACCACCCTGGGCTGGCAGTCCAGGAAGTCGTCGAGGGGATGGTTTTCTCATCCGGCATGGCTGCCGTTACGGCGGCTATCCTGGCCCGGGTAAAGGGCGGCGGCGCTATCATTTCTCAGGAAGCCCTCTACGGTGGAACGTACAATTTCCTGCACGACATCGCCCCCCAGTACGGCATCCAGACCGTCTTTTTACCCGACCCCTCTCCGGAAAAATGGGAAAAGGCTTTCAAAGCTAACCCACAGGCAACTCTGGCATTTGCCGAATCGCCGGCCAACCCGACCATGGCTGTGGTCGACCTGCAAGCGATCGCAGCCATTGCTCACCAGCACAAAGCCTGGCTGATGGTCGACAACACCTTTGCCAGCCCATACTGCCAACGTCCCCTCACCCTGGGCACAGACGTGGTCGTCCACTCCACCACCAAATACCTGTCGGGGCACGGCCTGGTAATCGGCGGAGCTGTCGTCAGCCCCCGCCTCGAATACGTGCGCCAGGACCTGTTCACCTTGCTGAAAATACTGGGCGGTTCGGCCAGCCCCTTCGATGCCTGGCTGGCAAACACCGGCCTGAAGACCTTCGAACTGCGCATGCAGCGCCACTGCGAAAATGCGGGCCTGATCGCCGCCCATCTGAGCACCCACCCCAAAATCGATACCGTCTTCTATCCCGGCCTGGAAAGCCGGCCGGACCACGCCATCGCCCGGCAGCAGATGCTGCACTTCGGCGGGATGTTAGCGTTCGAACTGAAGGGCGGATTGGAAGCCGGCATTGAAATGATGGACCGGTTGCAGCTGATCACCATGGCCCCTAACCTGGGGACGGTCGACACCCTGGTGCAGCACCCGGCCAGCATGAGCCATGCCTCTGTCGCCCCCGAAATCCGGCTGAAGATGGGAATTACGGATGGCCTGGTGCGGCTTTCGGTAGGCATCGAGAACGTCGAGGACATCATCGCCGACCTGGACCAGGCGCTGGAATAGCCGGCTTCCCGTTCAGAACAGACCACCTGAAGGATTGAACATCTGCGGACGAATCTCAAATCTCGACTCTAGATTAAGCATTGACAGGCATCGGGAGAAAGCATATACTTATTACAAATAAAATATTTACCTTCAGGGCAGGGTGCGGGACCTCGTCCCAATTCCCGATCGGTGGTAACTCCTGGAAAGGAGAAGCCCACGAGCGTCCAACAAAGACGCATGATCCGGTGTGAATCCGGGGCCGGCGGTATAGTCCGAATGAAAGAAGGATGTAAGACCAGTGATTTTCTTAGGCTGATCTACCCTACCCTGAAGCATATTGCTTCAGGGTTTTGTAATTTAATTCACATATGGATACGATTTCTGATTTCAACCACTCAAAATACCGGACACGCACAATCCTTACCCGAGGACAATGGCTGGTACCGCTTTCTATCCTGGTCGGCCTGGGATTATGGCAGGGCTTGACCGTCTGGCTGGCATTGCCAGCCTTCATCCTGCCCGGGCCGGTCCAGGTCTGGCTACGCTTCCTGCGGTCCCTGGCAGATGGCAGCCTGCTCAGCAATGCCTGGGTAACTCTTGAGGAGGTCTTGCTGGGTTTGTTTTTCGGCAGCGCTCTCGCAACCATCCTGGGATACCTGCTGTCCAAATCACACCTGGCCGAGCGCATCCTGGCGCCGTACCTGGTCGCCAGCCAGGCAATCCCAACCGTTGCCATCGCCCCGCTCCTGGTCATCTGGTTTGGGCCGGGCATGTTTTCCAAGGTCTTGATCTGCGCCTTGATCGTCTTTTTCCCGGTGTTGGTCAATACCATGGTGGGGGTACGGGCCGTACCCGAAAACCTGAGGGATCTGATGCAATCGCTGCGCGCAAGCCGCTGGCAGACCTTGCGTTACCTGGAAGTGCCGGCCGCTTTACCGGTGTTCCTGGGCGGGCTGCGCATCGGCGCTACCCTTTCGGTAATCGGGGCCGTGGTTGGCGAGTTTGTTGGCGCCGACCATGGATTGGGGTTCCTGATCAACGTCTCCCGGGGTCAATACGATACAGCCATGGTATTCGTGGCCATTTTTGCTCTGGTGGTGATGGCCATTGGACTTTACGGTGTGGTGACCTGGCTCGAGTCGCGCCTGCTTGCCTGGCAAACCTGGCGCCAGAAACACGAATAATGGAGTTTTGAATGGGTCATATTTTGTCAAAAACCGCCTTCATCCTGATCATCCTGGTACTGGCAGCCTGCGCGCCCCTGGATGTGCCGGCCGCAAGCTCGACCGAGGCCCCAACTGCTACTACATTAGTGCAGGTGCGCCTGCCGGTCGGTTACATCCCCAACGTCCAGTTTGCGCCTCTTTACGTGGCGATAGACAAAGGCTACTTCACCCAAAATGGGATCGACCTCTCCCTCGATTACAGCACCGAAATCAATGGGGTTTCGCTGGTAGGAGCCAACCAGCTCCAATTCGCGATTGCCTCAGGCGACCAGGTTTTGCCGGCGCGGGCCCAGGGGCTGCCGGTAGTGTACGTGATGGCCTGGTATCAGGAATACCCGGTAGGGATCGCCTTTAAAAGCGCCGAAAAAATCCTCAAACCGGCTGATTTAAAAGGCAAAAAGATCGGCATACCCATGCTCTCTGGGGCCAGCTACATCGGGCTGCGCGCCTTGCTCTCCGCCGGAGGCCTGACCGAACAAGATGTGACCCTGGACGTCATCGGTTTCAACCAGGTAGAAGCCCTGGCAACGGACCGCGAACAAGCCATCGTGGTTTACGTGCCCAACGAACCGACCATTCTCAAATCCGAGGGATATTCCATCAACGTGCTGCGGGCAGCCGATTACATCAAGCTGATCTCCAACGGTCTGATCACCAATGAAACCACCATCGCCAATAACCCGGACCTGGTGAAGCACATGGTGGCTGCCATCCTGCACGGCATTCAGGATACTCTCGCTAACCCGGCCGAAGCCTACCAGATCAGCATGAAATATGTCCCCAACCTGACCGCCAACGACCAGGTGCAAAAGGACGTTCTGACCGCCACGCTGCCATTCTGGCAAGCCAGCCGCCCGGGCTACAGCGACCCCCAGGGCTGGAAGAACATGCAAGACGTGCTACTCAATATGGGCATCCTGACCCAATCTATCGACCTGTCTCAAGCCTATACCAATGAGTTCGTCCCCTGAATCGACCCCCGTTTTGCAGGTCCACAACCTGCAGGTAACCTTCCCAAACGGGAACGGAGGCCTACGCGCCCTGGGCGGGGTCACCTTCGACCTGCATCCCCAGGAGTTTTTGAGTGTGCTGGGCCCTTCAGGAAGTGGGAAGAGCACCTTGCTGCGAGTAATATCCGGGCTGGTGGCTCCGACGGATGGGGAAGTCGTCTATGCCCACCATGGACAGGCCGGGCGCAGCCCGCGCATCGGACTGGTCTTCCAACAAGCCAACCTGATGCCCTGGCGCAGCGTGCTGGACAACATCATCCTGCCACTCGAGCTGCAAAATGTTAAGCCTGAAATGGCTCAAAGTCGAGCCAGAGAGCTGGTAGAGCTGGTCGGCCTGCAGGGTTTCGAGGATAACTGGCCACGAGACCTCTCTGGTGGGATGGCCCAACGTGTGGCGATTGCCCGTTCGTTGATCCAAGACCCCGACCTGCTGCTGCTCGACGAGCCATTCGGATCGTTAGATGCCCTGACTCGGGAGAGAATGGAGATTGAGCTGCTGCGTATCTGGCATATCCGCCGCAAGACGGTCTTGATGGTCACTCATTCGATCTCGGAAGCGCTGCTGCTTTCCGACCGGGTGCTGGTATTCACCCCTCGCCCCGGACGGATTTGCCTCGATATGAACGTAGACCTGCCACGCCCGCGCACAGACGAAATGCGTTACACATCCCATTTCGGCGAACTGGCGCACAAACTGCGCCAGGCCATCAGCTAATTGATCTTTAGCATGTCAAGCAGGGTCACTTCGGCGAGGAGAGCCGGGTTGGCGTTGCCATCCAGCTTTTTCAAGCTGGATTCGATCCCAGCAACTACCTGCCTGGCCGACTGCAGGTCTACCTGAGAAGCCAGTCTGCGCAGTTCCGCTTCAAAGGTCAGGTTCGCCAGGGGGGATTGGGTTCCACTGGCACATAGCAGCACATCTCGCCAAACCGACAACCAGACCTGCAAAGAATGCTGAAGATCTTCCCGAGCTTTTGGTAATTCGCGGGGTAATTTCTCGGTGAATTGAAGGCGTTGGCGATAGTTGGACTTCAGAAAGCCCAACAACAGCTCGACTGCGTCTGTCCAACGTTCGATCTCTCCGGGGGTAGCCTGCAAGCGACGAGCAGTTCCAATCCGGCCCCCGGACAGGTGCGCCAGGATTCTGGCCCGGGAATTGTCGAGGCCATCCAAAGACTGCAGAAAGCGAGCGGCGGCATCGACCGCACATGGATGCAAGCGGACGATCTCGCAGCGTGAGGCGATGGTGGGAAGGAGTTCTTCCGGCGAAACGGCAGTTAGCAGGAGGATAGCCCGGTCCGGGGCTTCTTCGAGAGTCTTCAACAACGCGTTCTGTGCGTTAGGCCCTGCATTCTGAAAATCCAACAATAACGCAACCCGAAAGGGTGATTCATACGGAGCTAGCGAAAGCCAGTGCTGCAAAGAACGCACCTGGTCGATCTTGATTTCCCGGCTGCCTCCCTCGGCCTGGACGATGGAAAGATCGGAATGCTGCTGGCGGGCAATCTGCTGGCAGGTGCGGCAGGTCCGGCAGGGCTCACCTGGGCCAGAAGGCTGGCGGCAGGCGATCGCCTGGGCAAAACGCAGAGCCAGCGTGCGCCGCCCCACCCCAGGCGGCCCCGAAAAAAGATAAGCCTGGCGCATCTCGCCGTTAGCAAGGTGGCCCTTAAGGAAGGTAACTGCCCAATCGTGTCCAACCACATCCCAGGTCATGAATAGATTTTAGCCCAGAGTGATGGTAGCGTCGAGAGCGAAAAGCAGGCAATTAACGATCTTTTTCAGAGTGGCAAAAAGAACGATGTACCCTACTTGCATCTACAATAAAACAAGATCCGGGTTTTCCATTGCACGCTTCAAGTCAGCCATGAACCGGGCAGCAGTCGCCCCATCGACAGCGCGATGATCGACGCCTAATACAAGGTCAAGTTCGGTTCGCAGGATAGGTTGACCACTGGTGTCTGGCGCAATCTCCTTATGGGCTGCACCTACCGCCAGGATGGCTACCTTTGGTGGGTTGATGATCGCGGTGAAACGATCGAGCCCAAACATCCCCAAGTTCGAGATCGTGAAAGAACCGCCTTCCAACTCCTCTAATCGCAGAGTGCCTTTTCGAGCTCGGTTTGCAAGTGCGTTGATCTCAGCTGATATCTCGAAGATCTCTTTTCACCCGGCGGCGTGGACCACCGGAACAATCAACCCATCGTCCAGGGCCACCGCAATTCCCAGATGGGGCTCGTCGAATAAACGTACACTATCTCCCAGGAAATGGGCGTTCAATGCCGGATGACGCCCCAGTGTCCAGGCTGTGACTCGCGCCAGCACGGCAGTCAGGTTCACCTTGGAGTTGTCCGTCAGCATAGCGTTGGCTTGCTTCTGGAGAGTAAGTATTGCTCCTGCATCGACCCGCGCCTCCAGATAGATGTGCGGTGCCTCCTGGGCACTTTTCTGCAGCCGGGCACCGATGGTGCGGCGCATACTGGTGAGTCCTACATCATGGTAACCAGGGTGTTCTGTTAATGCCGTCCGTTGGCAACATAAACCTCAGGTGTTGCGTCAACCTGCCAGGCGCGCACATCACTCTCCTGGATACGGCCGCGTGGCCCGCTGCCACTGACTTTCACCAGGTCAATCCCCAGCTAGCGCCAGATCCGGTGTGCTGCAGGCGTTGCTCGAACGCCTCCTCCTTCGTCGACCTGTAAAAATTTCTCAACGTCCATTCGGGTGATCGGTCCCCGCCGGCCGCTTCCTGCTACCTGCTCGAAACCTATTCCCTTATCGTTGGCGACGCGGGTTGCCAACGATGTGGGCGCAAGAGGAGCAGCAGGGTTAGAATCGGTGAGGGTCACCCTGATCGACGTGATCGCCTTCAGCCACCAGCCAACGCACGATTGTAGCGCTCTCCTGAGTGAAACCGAACTTCGGCATAATGATCTCTTTAGCCATTAGCAATCTCCTCTGTCAAACCGGCGCGCCTCTTCGATAATATTCTCAACCTGCGGAACAGCGTGGTATTCCAAGTTGCGGTTATAAGGGATGGGCATATCCAGACCACCAAGCGTGCGCACAGGCGCGTCGAGAAAATCGAAAGCCTCGGTCTCGACGATACACGAAACGACCTCCCCACCCCACCCGCCGGTTTTAACCACCTCGTACACGACCATGGCGCGATGAGTTTTCTTAGCCGATTCGATGATCGTCGCGCTATCCATTGGACGCAGCGTCCTCGGGTCGATCACCTCGATCTCGATCCCTTCAACAGAAAGCGCCTGAGCCGCTTCCATGGCCCGCGGCAGCATGATCGATACAGCAACGAGAGTCAGATCCCTGCCGCTGCGGGCGATCTTACTCTGGCCGAGCGGCACCTGGTACATCTCTTCCGGTACCGGGCCCTTGGTTTTGTACAAGAGCTTATGCTCGAAGAAAAGCACCGGGTTTTGTCCTCGATAGCCGCCACCAGCAATCCTTTAGCATCGTAAGGCGTAGCAGACATCACCACCTTCAGTCCGGGGACATTCACGAACCAACTTTCCAGGCTTTCAGAATGTTGGGCTGCTGCTTCGGTGCAAGCGACAGCTATTCCGGCCTCAGAAATGGGCGTATCGATGACCCGGTCGGGCTCAAACTCATCGATCAAACCGGCAGTAACGCCAAACGCCCCACCATAAACGCCAATATCTTCACCGATCAGGAACACCCGATCATCCTGCTGCATGGATTGGCGCATACCTTCACGCAACGCCTCAGCATAGCTGATCTGACGCATAGACGTCCTCCAAAATCGTATTGACATCCGGCTCAGGGATGCTTTCAGCAAAGACTACAGCTGCTTTAATCGTTTCCAAGGCTTCCTGGCGCAGAGCTTCGAGCCGGGTATCGTCGACTAAGGTGAGTTTTGCAAACCGGACTATCGGGTCCTTCTCCATCCACTTTTTGACTTCTTCCCTGCTGCGGTAAGCCTGACGATCGCTTTTTGAATGCCCCTTCCAGCGTTAAGTAACCACCTCGATTAGACTGGGACCATTTCCTTTGCGAGCGCGCTGTGCTACCTTGGTTACAACTTGATGAACTGCGGCCAGATCATTTCCGTCGATGGTTACGCCCGGTAGGTTATAAGCCAGAGCTCGATCACTCAAGCGGGAAATGCGGGTTGACTTGCTGATCGCCATCGACATTGCATACTGGTTGTTTTCACAAAGGTAAACGACCAGCAAATTCCAGATGGATGCCATGTTGGCCGATTCATGGAAAGCGCCTTCATTTATAGCGCCATCACCAAACAGGGTCAGGGCCACCTGGCCAGATTTACGTAGCTTAATGCGCAAACCAACCCCCTCGGCAATTGGCAGGTTGCCGGCGACGATCCCGTTTACCCCCAGGTTGTTAGCACTCGGGTCAGCGATGTGCATCGATCCACCCTGTCCCCAGCAGTAACCGGCTTCCTTGCCCATAAATTCAGCCATCATATGATCGATATCACCGCTCCAGCAGATAAAATGGCCATGCCCACGGTGTACGTTCTATAAATAAACGGTCTTCTCCAAGGCCAGCTGGCTCCGGCAGCGACAGCCTCTTGCCCAATAGAGAGGTGCATCGTACCATGCACTTTTGGGAGAATATAAAGCTCTTCAGCATTTTCCTCGAAGGCCTGCGTTAGCAACATTTTTCTAAGCAGCACGAGCGCCTGGTCGACGGTGAACACGTCGCCAATCGAATCTCGCTCAACGATATCGAGTATTATTCCTCCTCAACATCAAAAATACTTGCTACCATCCAGAATTCATTTTTGCCCGTAATCATCGGTGTACATTGCGATTGTCTTCTTCACTTGCTCCTCCGATAAATAGACCGGTTCGCCAACTGCCAAAGCGAGGTAAGTTATTTTTGCCACCTCTTCAACTTCAACGGCCATTTTGAGAGCCTGGAAAGCATCCTTGCCAACTGTAAAAACACCATGATTAGACATGATGACGGCACGTTTATCCCCGATTTTACGGACAATTTCCACCCCAATTTCTTCACTGCCGATATAACAAAAATCACCTAAGGGTACTTCACCGCCAAACATTGCGCTGGCTGTCATCACCATTGGAATCGGTCTACCAAGGGCTGCAAACACTGAAGCGTAGGTACTGTGTGTGTGACAAATTCCAAATACATCCGGCCGATGGTTATAGATATAAAGATGAGTGCGGGTATCAATCGATGGGTCTAGATCACCTTCAACTACCTTCCCATTTAGATCCACCACAACCATTCTTTCGGGCGTTAATTTTTCATATTTGTACCCACTCGGTTTGATCACGATCAATCCGGTCTGTGGATCACGACCGCTGACGTTTCCACTGGTCATCACTACCAGATTGTTTTTAGGGAGTTCCAAATTACATTCACAAACATATTCACGTAAAGCGCTTAACATTTTGGCCTTCTTCGAAATTAAAAATAGTCGCTCGCTATTTGAATTGGGTCATCGATGGAACGATCATCGGCTTGAGAGAATTGCTGGCCTGCAGCATTAGTTGAATAGCATTTTGCACACCGTCCAGGCCAAAATGATGGGTAATCAAAGGATTCACGTCCAACCTTCCAGAAGAAATAAGATCGATCAATTCCTCAGACTCTAATTGACTTGATGAATAGGTTGGGACGATTTTAATTTCTTTGAAGTACAAGGGGTTGGCATTGATTGTCCAGGTAGCATCAGGGGCAACAGGAGCGCCTAAGTGGAGCGTTGCACCTTTTTCGCACAACTGCAAACCAGAATCCCAGGCGCTTATAAAAGGCGCCGTCACAATCACGATGTCAGCCAAACGACCGTCATTTATCTCCCTAATCCTGGAAGGAGCATCTTCTGTTTTGGGGTTGATGGTTACCGTTGCGCCTAATGAGCGAGCTTTTTCGAGCCGCCAATCACTGAAATCCAAGCCGATAATTTTTCCGGCAGGCGATATTTTGACCTGTTCCAGATAACTCATCCCCATGAAACCCAAACCAACGATCGCAACCGTATCGCCGTAACGGATATTGCAAGCTTTAATGCCACTTAAGGTACAACCCATGGGCTCAAGTAACGTTCCCTGCTCGAATGTCACGTTGTCCGGCAAAATCTGGGTGTCAAATTGGGCATTCTCAGCCGGCACCCTAAAATACTCTGCGAAACCACCGGGATCTAACCGTGACTTGGAATATTGCTCGCACATCGAATAATAACCTCGATTGCAAAAGTGACAGGACATACAACTCACGTGATGGTGAACAAAAACTCTATCACCTTCTTTAAACTTTTTTATCCCCTGTCCAACTTTGGCAATTACGCCGGTCGGTTCATGGCCTAAGACTCTGGGAGCGCGCGGCATGAGATACCATTCCATTGTCTCACCCCCACATAATCCACAGGCTTTGGTCTTTACTAATAATTCTCCCGGCCCTATCTCGGGAACAGGCATCTCTTGTAAACAAACCTGACTATTTCTATAATATACCGCACAAGCCATTGTTTTTTGAATCGACGACATTCCAACTCCTTATAACTTTATCTATGGTAAATAGTTGATGCTAATTCCTTGTTTCTAAATTGGATTATTCCATTACTCGGCGACAAGTCGCTTCTTGTTCGGTATCACACACAAAAAGCCTAAAGGTTCATTTCCTTCAACAATGAAATGGTGTACATCTTGAGGAGAAACGTATATCACATCCATGGGGCCGGCTTTAAATTCCTGGTCGTTCAATTTCACCCGGCAGTGCCCATGCAGAATTAAGACCCCGTGATCGTGAGCATGTTTGTCAAACATCGTCGAATTTCCGCCTGGCAGTACCCGGAAATAACGGAAGACAAAATTTCTTGCTCCTTCGCCTTCCTCACTGATTAAAAGTCTGCGCGAGGCGTTCTTGGAACTGTCTGAGCCATCGAAGACGGTCAAATCGACATTTTCCCAGTTAAAATTGTTGTTTTCACCTATGAAATGATGAATTGCGCTCATATATCCTCCAATTCAAAATCATCTTTGTCAATCCTTGTTCGACTTCATAAAACTGTCCCGGGCTTGCCACCACGTTTCCATCGCCGGCAAAGACAGTTTAAATAATTGGGATAATCCCTTATATTTCGCATGGCGGTCTACATCAGGGTGAAAGGCATCTTCAGCAGCTTGGAATTCCGGCACTCCCTCGGTCATTCCGATCCCTTTTCGAATTGCCTTTACAATCCCATTCAGGCCGAGTTCCGCAATGTGAGATCGTAGCAAATCCCTTCCCAAACAATCGCTGATCATCTGGCAAAATACATCATTAGCGGCACCTCCCCCCGAAATTCGAATGGCCGAGGTAGATTCCGGGAGGGCTTCATAACACTGAGTAAGGGCTAAAGTTAGCCCCTCATACGAAGCTCGAACCAAATGAAGCGGAGTATGCCTGGCTGTCAGGCCTAAGAATGCACCACAGGCATTCGGATCGCGGAAGGGCGCTCGTTCACCGTATAAATATGGCTGAAAAACGAGGCCCTCACTCCCAATCGCAATTGTGTCGATACCTTCTTCAATTTCAGATAAGGGCACTTTGGGTAACAATGTTTTCCAAACCCAATCCAGACTGGCCGTACCATTTGACATCGCAATCAAGCGTAAATAGCGATTCCGCGATTGATGGCAAAGGATGCTGCCCCGCCTGTCGCTATAATCAAGCTGGGATCTTTGTAGAACCATGGTGACACAGCATGTCGTCCCAGCGATGATGACGGTATCGCCAGGATCGTGTGCTCCCGCTCCGGCAGCAACTCCGGTGATGTCAATTGAGCCAACGATCACCGGAATCCCCTGTTTTAACCCGGTTTCCAAGGCAGCTTCCGCACTGATTTCACCGGTTATTTCATCGGAATAACGAATTGGCGCAAACATATCTTCAGACTCGCTCAGCCCAAGATAATTTAAAACCTCGAAATCATAATCCATCGTTGCTGAGCTTAACAGGGACGTCGAGGTGTCAGAATAATCTGTAGCCAGATTCCCAGTCAGTTTGTAGTTCAACCAATCTTTGCAATGGATTACTTTTGCAATGCGATTGAAAACAACTGGCTCGTTTTCTTTGACCCACTTTAGAATAAAATAATTTGCCCCTTGAAAAATAGGGGTAATGGAATTTTGCTGACAGTACTCTTCGAGTTCGGTTTTCCGGTCGATTTTTGTCAATCTCGTTCGCGTGTCATTCCATAGGATTGCATTTCGGGCCGGGTTTCCTTGACGATCGATCATCCAGGCGCCATCACCCTGTCCGGTAATACCTACCCCGACAATTCTGCCCCATGCAACCGGATTTTTTTCAGCTAATTGATGCAGAAGCAAGCATAAAGTTTTCCAGGTTTCCGCCATGTCTGCTTCGCTTGCCCCGTCAAATGGATACAAGACTTGTAGATTAGCAGCAACCAAATCGACGATCGTGTTTTTTTTGTCGATCAAGGCAACCTTCATCCGGCTCGTGCCTGAGTCAATTGCTAAAAAGCAAGTCCTGGGTTCCACCTAAATGCTCCTAAACGCCTGATCAAAATCTGTAATAATGTCATCAATATCTTCAATGCCCACAGAAACTCGGATCATGTTATCCGGCACACCCATGTGGATCCGTTCTTCGGGGGAGATCTTCCCATGAGTTATCGTGGCCGGGTGCTCGATTAAAGTATCAAGGTCGCCAAGGCTGACTGCGTAGTAAGCCATTTTCATATTGTTGATCACTTTTTGAGCTTCTTTCAGGCCGCCGGACACGCTAAAATTGAGCATTCCACTGTAAACGCCGCCAAAGAGGGTTTCTGCCAATTGATGTTGGGGATGGCTTTCCAATCCGGGATATTTCACATCGACTACTTTTGGATGTTTTTCCAGCCATTGGGCGAGCATCATCGCATTTTCGCTGTGAGCACGCATCCGTAAGTGCAGTGTTTTTAGACCGCGTAATCCCAACCAGCAGGCAAAAGGACTTGGAACAGGGCCCAATTCCTGATAAACGCTGCTGCGTATATTCTCGATATAATCTGCTTTGCCGATGACAACACCACCGATATGATCTCCATGGCCGTTAATGTATTTGGTCGTGCTATGCACCACGACATCTGCACCCCATTCGATGGGCCGGAAAATGTAAGGGGAAGTGAATGTGTTGTCAATCATGCTGACGATTCCCTTGCGCTTTGCCCATTTGATAATCAACGGGACATCTAATATTTCAATCGATGGGTTCAAAATGGATTCCATGTAAACCATTTTCGTGTTAGGTCGATAAGCCTTTTCAAGAGCTTCTTCGGTCATCTCTGGTAAAAAAGTGACCTCTATTTTCAGCTCTTGAAATATCTTGTTAAAAAGGGCATACGTTCCACCGTAAACCGTCTTACAACTGATGATGTGGTCACCGCTGTGCACGAAGCTTAGAATTGCAAGGGAAATAGCCGCCATACCAGATCCAGTAGCTAACGCGGCTTCTCCCCCCTCCAATACGGCAATTTTTTCCTGAAAACTGTTCTGGGTTGGATTTCGTGAACGCCCATAAGTAAATATGCCTTCTTTATCACCGCTCAGATATCGTTCCATCTTTTCCGGAGTGAAAACATACGTACTTGTCAGGAACATGGGAGAAACCAATGCCCCCGTTTCGTGTTCAGGATGCTGACCTGCGTGGACTGCTTTTGAAGCAAATTTGTGTTCTTTAGAATTCATTTTTTCACCAATTCTTAGGATGATTTAAGATCTGAAATCTTGATTGCTATTTTCACATGACGATCATTATGAGCCATCAACTCTTCAAAGCCATCTTCGACAATCCGGTCCAAGGTGATCCGCCTGGTGATCAAGTTTAAATACGCATCGTCTTCTTTTGCCATCCAATCCAGTACGGTGGCTAATTCATCGACGTAAGCCTGCGAGCTCAACAGAATTCGTTCACCCTCTTGAAACAAATTGATCGGAATTTGGGGGGGCTTCTCGTATACACCCATAATCATTATCCGGGCTGCGTTACGTGAAACATTGATGGCATTTACCAACGTCTGCTCAAACCCAACGCATTCATACACCACTTCAGCCATTCTGCCCCTCGTCCAGTTGCGAACGAAATCAAACAGGTCGGCCTTAACCACATCCACGTAATCGTCTGCCCCAAACTGGCGAACAATTGCTTCGTTGGCACTACCTACGCCAGCAACCAGAATCCGGCCAACCCCGCTATGCCTGGCGGCGATCACACAACTAATCCCGATAATCCCTGGACCAATTACGACGACGTCTTTTCCTGCGATATCACCGATTAATCTTGTTGAATGTGCGCCGCAGGCCAAGGGCTCAGTCAGCACGGCTTTTTCGAGCGACACATTATCGGGTACTTTGAACAATTGATACGCAGGTACAGTGATATATTCGGCAAAACATCCATCCTGACCAATGCCGTTGAAGGCTAACCGCTCGCACAGGTTCAGGCGACCGCTCTGACACCATTCGCACTTGCCACACACCAGGTTCCCCGAAGCAGTTACCCGATCGCCGACCTTCCAATCCATAACGCCTTCACCCAGTTCAACGATCTTTCCGGTGAATTCGTGCCCAAGAATTATTGGGGCAACCCGACCGGTTAAGCGATTTGGTTTGTTAACCGGTATAAAAATTGGGCCATTATATTCGTGTCGATCTGTTCCACAAATACCAGCCCAGGCAACTTTGACCTTCACGGAGCCCGGGCCAACTTCAGGTTCCTTGGTTTCCAATACTCGAATATCGCGATGTCCATACCAAAATGCAGCCTTCATTTTTTCTTCCCGAAATATCAGATTTATTGTCCAGTTGAAATTACTTTACCAGTTCTTCTTGAAAGAAAAATCCATATCACTTTTGATTCTATTGAAATATACGGTGCGTTAACCAGCGTACTAGTGAACTTGGGGCTCCCGATTGGTTCGTCAACATTTCTTCTTCAAAAGATGGATCCTGAACTAAGGCCATTGCTTTCCGAATAAATTCAACGGAAGCGCTACAGGCTTCCCCGGCGTCATCTCTGTACGGATAAAGATCGAGTGAGTACCAGCCCGGGTAGTTAAGCTTATTCAACCAGTAGAGTAGTTCAATATATTGTGGCCAATGAACAGTTCCCACCGGCATATCGTCATCCGACCACCCGTAGTTATCATTCAGATGGAGATGAAATAAGCGGTTTTCTCCCATTAAAACGCTGGCTATTTCAGCAGGATTTTCACGAGCATTGAAAGCATGGCCTACGTCCAGAGTGATGCCGACGTTAGCTTTTCCAGTTGCCATTGCCAGGGCCAGTGCTTTTCCACCGCTGTTGATCAGGCAATTCAGCTTAGGCTCGCTTGTTTTGTATTCAAGGCCAAGTTTTATCTCTGACCGGTGCTCGGCGCATTGCTGCAAACCTTCGATTAACCGCCCCCATGCGGCTTTATAATCGGATTGAAAGACGTAATCGAACCCATCTTGGCCCAGCCAGAGGTTGACAACGCCTGCCCCCATCTCGTGAGCCAGATCCATGCCTTCTTTCGTCAATGCAATTGTTTTGTTTCTTCGCTCCTGATCGTCTGCCGAAAAAGAACCAAATTGCCATTCTGCGTCACAGACATGTTCGACACCTACAGCCGCAACTTTTAATCCGCGACCTGTAATCTCTTTCTTGATCTTCTCCAGAGATTTAAAATTGACGTCATTGGGATAGGTAAGCTCAATCCCGTTGACGCCTTCTACCCGGGAAATTCTCGCCAATCGTTCAGAAAAATTGATGTAAGGTTTGTATCCCTTTCCGACGTACCGGTCAGTCCCCATTCCAAAAGACCAAATGCCTATACTAATTCTCTCCATAATTTATTCCTTGATTCTCGATTACAATGCACCGCTTAAATAAAGTTTAGAAATATCTTCTTTTTCCATGAGCTCTACGCTGGTACCTGATTTTTGAATTCGTCCGGTAATCATTAAATAAGCACGTTGCGATATTGACAGCGCTTTCCGAGCATTTTGTTCGACAATTAGAATAGCGGTCCCATCACGGTTAATTTCTTGTAAGATCGTGAAGATCTGGTTCACAATAATTGGGGCTAAACCCAGAGACGGTTCATCTAGCATCATCAATTTGGGCCGCGCCATCAGACCCCGGCTGATGGCAAGCATTTGTTGCTCGCCGCCGCTTAATAATCCGCCATATTGATTTTCGCGTTCCTTCAATCTAGGGAAAAGGGTATAAACCTTTTCGAGGTCTTCCTTGTTGGCCTTTTTATCTTTGCACAAAAAACCTCCGATCATCAAATTTTGATGAACAGTTAGGTCGGCGAAGATTTGGCGTCCTTCTGGTACGTGAACAATCCCTCTTCCGGCTACCTGATAAGGCTCATTTGGTAACGGTGAATCTTCAAAAGTGATAACACCTTCGGTTTTACGAACTACATTTGAGATGGTTTTGAGTAACGTGGATTTTCCCGCGCCATTGGGTCCTAATACGGCAACAATTTCCTTTGCTGCGACATCAATACTGACACCCTGTAGGGCTTTTATGCCGCCATAACTTGCGTGGAGATTTTCTATATGCAACATGTGCGCTAATCTTCCTTACCTAAGTATGCGTCGATCACACATGGGTCTTGACTAACCTCTTCGGGGGTGCCATGGCAGATTGCCTCGCCAAAATTAAGAACCGTGATGTAATCGCATAGGCTCATAACCACATCCATATGATGCTCGATCATCAAAATAGTCAAGCTGAATTTCTCGTGAATTTCGGTTATAAAATCAACAAGTTCTTTTGATTCATCTGGATTTGTCCCTGCCGCCGGTTCATCGAGAAGAACCAGACTGGGATTCAAAGCCAGACAGCGTGCGATTTCTAACCGGCGTTGGTGTGCATAAGGTAAGCTGCCAGCTTGTTTATCAGCAATGCTCGCCAGACCCAAGATCGTAAGCAAGTTATAGGCATTTTCTTTCAGCTGCTTTTCTGCTTTATGAAAATTACCCAACCGGGTTATTGCCCCGAATAATCCATACCTGGCGTAACCTTGACTGGCGATGAACACGTTTTCCACTACCGAAAGCTTGGTAAACAGCCGGATGTTTTGAAACGTCCTGCCAATTCCCATTTGTGCAATTTGGTGGGGCAATTTGCTTGAGATTTCCGTAGCCTCGAATTTAATGGTTCCATTCGTCGGTTTATAGATTCCGGTAATTGTGTTAAATATCGTCGTTTTACCAGCGCCATTAGGACCAATCAATCCGTAAATTTGATTCTTCTCAACGCTTGCAGTGAAATTGTCGATTGCTTTTACACCACCAAAATGTTTCGAAAGGCTGTCAATTTCAAGGGTTGGGGTCAATTGGTTACTCCCTTTCTGGCAAAATTCTTCACTGAAATCCACAGGTTTTTGAAAAATAATAATGAAAACTCTTTGTAGCCCATTATGCCCGTTGGCCAAAGATTTATAATCACAACCACTGCGATGCCGTACGCCAACATACGAAATTCCGAAGCCGCCCTTAGAACCTCAGGTAATATCGTGATTAATATTGACGCAATGATCGATCCGGAAAGTGATCCCAACCCACCAATGACGACCACGATGGTTAATTCTGCCGATTTATCAAGGTTAAACATCACCGGTGAAATAAAGGTGAAATAATGGGCCCACAACGCTCCAGAAGCCCCTGCAAAGAATCCGCTCATCGTAAATGCAAAGTTTTTGTACAGTGCGGTATCAATCCCTACTGCACGTGCAGCCATTTCATCTTCGCGGATAGCCATGATATTCCGACCAAACTTGGAGTAGATAATATTGCGAGCAATAACGATACAAAGGATTGTGATCAAGGTAACCATTAATAACTGGTTGCCGGGTATCGAGGGAATGCCTGAATATCCTTGAGCGCCACCGGTCACAGGGATCATATAATTGAATAAAACCCGAACGCTCTCTCCAAACCCCAATGTTGCAATTAAGAAGTAGTCACCTTGAAGGTTCAGCGTCAATTTTCCGAGTAAGAAAGCAATAAATGCGGCCAGAATTGCCCCGGCGAGGATTGAGAAAAGGAATGGAACATTAAACTGATCGCTCAAAATGGCTGCTGTATAAGCGCCAATAGCCATAAATCCGGCATTTCCAAAAGAAAATAACCGGGTAAACCCCGTCAAGATTGAAATACCTAAGACAGCTATGATATTGATACCGACCAGAATTAGCATACCCTGAATATATCCAGACATAGGGCGACCTTTACTCTACTAAAAATCTTGAAATCATAGTTTTCTTTATGCTTTCTGACTAATGTTTTTACCGAAAAGCCCAGACGGACGGATGAGAAGGATGATGATCAGCAATGTAAAAGTGAATACGTCCCGCAGACCAGGGCTGACAAAAGCAGTTATCATTCCCTCCATCACACCGATGAAGAGTCCGCCAAGGATTGCACCGGGAACACTCCCCAATCCACCAAAAACTGAGGCTATAAAGGCTTTTAGAGAGACGTTTCCCAATTGTGGGTACACCGTATATTTCATTCCCAAAAGTACACCAGCTAATCCGGCATAACTACCAGCCAGGAAAAATACCATCATGACATAAAAATCAACGTTAATTCCTAATATTGAGGCCACGGCGATATTGCTTGCACATGCCTTCAACGCGAGACCGAATTTAGTTCTATTCAATAAAAATACGAGAATGATGATAGAGATCAATACGACTGCCAGACTGAGGGCATCTAAAACACCGATGTGAATATTCCCAATTTTCAACGTATTCACCGCAACAACAGAAGGATATGTCAAAAACTTAGGTCCGACAGTTACGGTGATGAAGTTTTGCAGCGTAATTGAAACCCCCATAGCGGCAATCATCAGGAACATGGTTGGGGAATTGTTCTTGCGTATTCTTCTATATGCAATTCTTTCATTAAGAAGACTCAACAAACCAGCGCCTGCAACCGCAATAATCAATGCGATTGGGAAGGGAAGGGCCATTGTGCCAAATGCCAGAAGCCCAATATAGGCCCCGATCATGCCAACGTCTCCATGCGCCCAGTTCGAAAAGCCAAGCAGGCTGTAAATGAGGGCGTAACCGATAGAGATCATGGCATAAATGCCTCCGACCGAAATACCATTGACCAGTTGCTGCAAGAACATATTCAACCTCGCAATTGTTAAATTCAAAGGGGAGAACCTGGTCCTTCAGGTTCTCCCCATTCGATCTTTCTTGCTATTTGAAACTTCCTTCATAAACAAACGCACCATCTTTGATCGTGTTTATGACAGCGGGTTTGACCGGGTTATGAGTTTTGGGGTCAATTGCCATCTCACCCATAAGGCCGGTGAAGCTGGTCGTGTTTTCAAGAGCGTCACGCAGGGCAACGCTGTCGATTTGTCCAGCACGTTCGAAAGCATCTTTGATCCAATATAAGCCATCGTGGGTAAAGAGTGCTTCCGTCTCAGGGGTGATGCCAAATTTTGCCGTGTAAGCCTCTGCAAATGGCTTGGTCACTTCATTCGCATATGAAGCCTGTGAAGTATAATAACCACCTTCAAGCGCAGCTCCAGCCATCGTCAGCAAATCGGTTGAATCCCAACCATCGCCGCCAATGAATGTAGCTGTGATACCGAGTTCACGAGCTTGATTGGCAATCATCGCTACATCCTTATAGGTCCATGGGATCATGAGGATGTCGGGGTTTGTAGCAGCAACCTGGCTGAGCTGGGCTCGATAATCGTTATCGCCAGATTGACCTTCAACTTTGCTGACAATAGATCCGCCAAGAGATGTAAATTGATTTTCGAAATATGTTGAAAGGCCCACAGAATAATCGTCAGCCATATTGGTGATAACTGCAGCAGTTTTGGCATTCAATTCGTTGTAAGCAAAATTTGCTAAAACCTCTCCCTGGAAGGGATCAATGAAACCGATGCGGAAAGAGTATGGCAGCAAATTTCCATCTTTATCAACAGTCACCTTCGGGTTTGAAGCAGCCGTGGCAAGCAAAGGAACGTGTTTCGAATCGGCTATCGGGGCCATAGCAATATTACAACTTGAGAAGTTTGTGCCGATGACGGCCAACACGTTATCTTGATCGATCAATTTATTGAGGGCATTGACCGAGTCAGCAGCTTGACCACGACCATCAGCGCTCACAATTTGTACCTGACGACCCAAAATGCCCCCATTGGCGTTTATTTCTTCAGCCGTAAGGAGCGCGCCATTCAATCCAGCCTGCCCCCAAACAGCCGTAGAACCAGATAAATCACCGATGTATCCAATTTTGATTGGGTCGGTTTTTGAAATATCAACTGTGGCAGTCGCCGCAGAAGCAGAAGTTGCAGCTGGTTCGTTAGTAGGTGCTGTCGTCGCAGTAGCGGCAGGCGAACAACCTACCAATCCAACACTAAACATAGCAATTACGAACATGACAAATACAAACTTTTTCATTTCTTCATCTCCTGGTTTTTTTGTTCGATCACGAAATTTAAACACACATTCGGGGACAATTCCGGAAAATTTAAATATTCGACGTATCTTCACCTCCTTATGGGCAGTGAATATCAGAAGGTCTGTATGAACTTGCAGAAAGAAGGTTATAGTAGAAGTTTCTGCGCGGTGTGTTGATCTGTAACCAGTGTATTTATGTAATTGCCGCGAATTGCTCCTAAAATTGCATTCACCTTTTCCGCACCTCCGGCTAATCCAATCGTGTGAGGGATCTTGCGGAAAGCCGTCAGGTTAGCACCAATGACCCGGTTTGCTACCTCGGATAATATTGGATTCCCTTGAATATCAAAGAACCTCAATCCGATATCACCCACGGCGCCGAGATCAATAAGCTGTTTCATTTCGGCCTGGGTCATGATATTCCCATGGACGATCATCGAATCAGGGCCTGGTGCGCCAATACCGACAAAAGCAACATCGGCTTTGGGAGCCAGGTCTAACGCATGTTTTATTGATTTATCCGCCAGCAGGATTCTGTGGGCTTCAATCGTCTCGACAATTCCGGGAGCAGGTAGCAATATCAGGGTTGCATTCAGTTCAATCGCCGCACTCTTTACAATCTCGATCGCATGGATGTCTGTGTCCGGTTCCCCAAGTCCGCCCACCATTTGAATAACTTGTAAATTGTTCTTGTTTTCAGGAATAATCGAATCGGATAACGCAGCAAGAGACCCTCCCCAGGTAAATCCGATCAGGTCATTATCCTGGACGACCCGGTGCAAGTATTTTGCAGCAGCAACACCTAATTCACGCATAATTGAAGTTTTGGAATCGTAATCGTCTACGTGGGCAATTACGACTTCTTTTAAACCGAAACTTTCTTTCTAGGCATATCTCCAATTCTGTGAAATCCTCAGAAGGAGGGAAAATGCTGATCTGCACGATATTTTGTTCACGTGCTTGTTGTAGCAATCGGGACACCTTGGGGCGTGAGAGACAGAGTTTTTCAGCAATCTCTTGTTGTGTATAGTTGTCCTGATAATAAAGTTGGGCAACTTTTAACAAAATTCGAATATTTTCGTCCAAGTTACACTCCAGAAATCGGGTGATTTGATTGAAAAGATATTCTGATCAAATGTTCATCGCTGAGAAACTGTAACAATTATACCCGGCGAAAACCACCTTGTCAATACACTTTTTCCTAAATATCCCAGGGAACACGAAGGGTTTAATAAATCCTCAGGTCGCAGTCCATAAATTGAGAGTTGAGGAGTTTTTTTTATGTGGGCTTCAACGGCGTCAAAAAAACCTCGCTCCAATCGTCCAGAAGGGCTAACTATTCTAATCCCATCAATTCATCGTATCCTTCTGGTCTGCCGGCCTGGCTGCCAGGTAACAAAGATAGTTCCATCGGCTACTGGCATCTGCATCTGCAAGCTTCATCAAAGTTTCGGCCCGGTCTTCATCGCTTAATGCCAGCATTCTATATCTTGTTTCGTTATAGGCGTATTCTTTCATGGAATTTGAGGGCGCCTTCGAATCTATAACGAGTGGATTCTTGCCTTCTTCAGAAAGCAAAGGATCAAACCTGTACAGTGGCCAAGCGCCGGATTGAACAGCTAATTTCTGCTGGTTCATGCCTTTGCTCATATCGATCCCTTGAGAAATACAGTGGGAATAGGCAATAATCAATGATGGCCCGGGATAAGCCTCTGCTTCGCGGAATGCTTTGAGAGTCTGGTTATCATTGGCACCCATGGCTACCCGCGCCACGTAAATATTGCCATAGCTCATCGCAATCATACCGAGATCTTTCTTGGCCAGACCTTTTCCATTGGCCGCGAATTTTGCGACAGCTGCTCTTGGAGTCGCTTTTGAAGCTTGTCCACCTGTGTTTGAATAAACTTCAGTATCGAGAACCAATGCATTGATATTTTTTCCAGACGCAAGCACATGATCCAGTCCGCCATAGCCGATATCGTAAGCCCAGCCATCTCCACCAACAATCCAGACGCTCTTGGAAATTAGCCAATTCGCCACGCTAAGCAGTTGTCTGGCTAATGGATCGTCATTGGAGGCCAGCTGCATTTTTAGTTTTGCAACATTAGCTCGTTGGTTGCTCAACCCAATTTCTGTTGATTGGTCAGTAATCAACAGGGCATCGGCTAATTGCGAGCCGATCATGGCTGAACATTCGTTGACGAGCTCGTTAGCATATTGCCTGCTTTTATCCGCCGTAAGACGCATTCCCAGGCCAAATTCAGCATTGTCTTCGAATAAAGAATTTGACCAGGCCGGCCCTCTGCCCTCGTTATTAACTGCCCAGGGGGTGGTCGGCAAGCTGCCGCCGTATACCGAAGAACAACCAGTGGCATTGGCGATAATCGCCCGATCTCCGAACAGCTGTGAAAGAAGCTTGACGTAAGGCGTTTCCCCGCAGCCGGAACAAGCGCCTGAAAATTCAAATAACGGTCTGAGAAGTTGCGAGTTCTTCACCGTCGTCATGGAGATTTTGTTCCTATCAACATCCGCCAAACCCATGAAAAAGTCCCAATTTATGTTTTCAGTTTCCCGTAGCGGAATTTGAGAAGCAATGTTGAGCGCCTTCTTGCCGGATTCAACTTTATCCTTTACTGGACAAACTTCCACACACAAGCTACACCCGGTGCAATCTTCGGGCGATACCTGAAGGGTATATAAGTATCCGGGGAATTCTTTAAATCGTGCCGCACTCGATTTGAAGGTCTCGGGAGCCTGATCCAACATAGACGGATCATATACTTTTTGACGGATAGCAGCATGAGGGCAAACCAAAGCGCATTTACCACATTGAATACAAATATCAGGTTCCCAAACCGGGATTTCCAAAGCAATGTTGCGCTTTTCCCATTGAGCTGTCGCCGAAGGATACGTTCCATCAGGTGAAAGTGCGCTGACCGGCAGAGAGTCCCCTTCGTAAATCATAATTTTCCCCAATACATCTTTAACGTATTGCGGTGCATTAGCCGATACAGTTGAGTGCATATGGTTCATTCCTGTAGCTTTTGCAGGCGTTTTAACTGCAAATAGATGCTCGAGCGCCAAATCAACAGCCTCGTAATTTTTCTGCACTACTTCTTCACCACGTTTCCCGTATGTTTTCTTGATACTCTTTTTGATCTGATGAATTGCCTTATCGGAAGGTAAAACACCACTGATTGCAAAGAAGCAAGTCTGCATTATCGTGTTAATCCGTCCTCCCATACCGGTAAGTCGCGCAACTTCATAAGCATCGATCACATAAAAGCGGAGGTTCTTCTGAAGGATGGTAGATTGCACCTCGATAGGTAAGTGGTCCCAAACTTCATCAGAGGCATAGAAGCTGTTTAACAAAAAGACGCCACCGGGTCTGGCATATTTCAAGATATCAAAGCGCTCCATAAATGAAAATTGATGACAGGCGACAAAATTAGCATTGTTTTGTTCGATCAGATAAGGGGCGCGAATTGGTTCAGGACCAAAACGAAGATGAGAAACCGTAACAGAACCTGATTTCTTCGAGTCGTAAACAAAATAACCTTGAGAATAGTTATCGGTATCCTCACCAATGATTTTGATCGAATTCTTGTTAGCACCTACGGTCCCATCAGCACCCAACCCGAAAAATACACATCGGATCGTAGTATCTAATTCGATTGAAAAGCTGTCATCATAGTCCAGACTGGTATGGCCTACATCATCGCGTATGCCTATTGTGAAATGATCTTTGGATATTCCTTTTTTGAGCTCTTCAAGTACCCCTTTTACCATGGCCGGTGTAAATTCTTTGCCAGCCAGACCATACCGACCTCCAAAAACGAGTGGGGGACGCTCGAACTTTGAGGATGAGCTTTTTGCCTCTTCCATAATTGAGGCGCAAACATCAAGGTATAATGGTTCGCCAGAAGACCCGGCCTCTTTTGTCCGATCTAGAACAGCAATTCTTTTGACGGTAGCAGGCAGCACGTCGACCAGGTGTTTTGTTGAAAAAGGACGGAAAAGGTGAACATTAACCGACCCAACCTTTTCCCCTTTTTGCGCCAGGTATCTTACGGTTTCGGCAGAGGTTTCAGCCCCGGATCCCAAAATGATAATCACCCGCTCAGCATCAGGCGATCCTGAATAATCAAAAAGATGGTAAGTTCGTCCGGTCAGGTCGGAGAACCGGTCCATTGCAGATTGAACCTCATCCGGACAGGCTAAATAATAGGGGTTTACGGTTTCACGCGCTTGAAAATACACGTCCTGGTTTTGAAGAGTCCCGCGAATAAAGGGGTTTTCCGGAGATAGTCCCCGATCTCTGTGAGCAAATACAAGATCATCGTCTATCATTTTGCGGATAACATCATCTTCGATCAATGAGATCTTATTGACTTCGTGAGATGTCCTGAATCCATCGAAGAAATGAAGAAATGGAACACGCGTTTTCAAGGTGGCTGCTTGAGAGATTAATGCAATATCGTGCGCTTCCTGTACTGAGCTTGAAGCTAGAAATGCAAAACCGGTAGGGCGGGTTGCCATCACGTCGGAATGGTCCCCATAGATCGTAATTGCCTGGTAAGAAAGCGCCCGAGAAGACACATGGAATACAGTCGGTGACAATTCTCCGGCAATCTTGAACATGTTAGGGATCATTAACAATAATCCCTGTGAAGCCGTAAAGGTCGTGGTCAAGGATCCAGTTTGTAAGGCTCCATGAACTGCTCCTGCTGCGCCTCCTTCCGCCTGCATTTCCATTACCAATGGGACCGTCCCCCATATATTGGGTATTCCTGAAGCCGACCAGGTATCGGATAATTCTCCCATCAAAGATGATGGCGTGATTGGGTAAATCGCAATGACTTCATTTGTGCGATATGCAATGTAGGCTGTGGCTTCATTGCCATCAACCATGGTCGTTTTATCAGTCATGAAAAGCATCTCCGTGAAGCTATGAATAACGATTTATCTGTACAACAAAAATATAATTGATCACTTGTTCAGCATTGAGAATGTGTTCCGATTATAACAAACCGAATTTCGTACGTCAACCAAAAATGACAAAACCTGTTGCGTTAGTGATGTTTACCCGGGAGGCCCACAGGCTGGTTACCGATACCGGTACCCCCTCTCTTGGTAATTGATCACAATTCTGATCTGACTTTCGACAAATGACAGGTTCGTTACCATCGTAAACGCACCTGGTCGATCTTGATTTCCCGGCTGCCTCCCTCGGCCTGGACGATGGAAAGATCGGAATGCTGCTGGCGGGCAATCTGCTGGCAGGTGCGGCAGGTCCGGCAGGGCTCACCTGGGCCAGAAGGTTGGCGGCAGGCGATCGCCTGGGCAAAACGCAGAGCCAGTGTGCGCCGCCCCACCCCAGGCGGCCCCGAAAAAAGATAAGCCTGGCGCATCTCGCCGTTAGCAAGGTGGCCCTTAAGGAAGGTAACTGCCCAATCGTGTCCAACCACATCCCAGGTCATGAATAGATTTTAGCCCAGAGTGATGGTAGCGTCGAGAGCGAAAAGCAGCTAACGACCATCATCCCTTTATATCGATCCAGCCGCGTTGGCGAACAGCTTCTAAGACAGTGTCCAGAACTACCTGGCAGCGCAGGCCTGCCTCAAAATCAGGTAACCGCACTGGCTGCCTGCCGCGAATTGCCTCCACAAAGGCATACGCCTGATCATAACGGAATCCAAGGTTCGGTTCGTTATCAGCAACCGACCGGGGTGTATCCTGCCACTTTAAAAACTCGGAAGGGACCGGAATTCTGGTCAATGATCTTGCAGGATCCGAACGATCATCTTCACATATTTGCAGGTGAAAAGGATCCTGTAAACGATAGACCAGACTACCCTACGATCCATTGATCTCTACAGACTGGTACTCATTCTGCCCGACCCCTCGCCCAGGAACCATTCGGGATGCTTCGATGACACCGGTAGCGCCGGTCGCAAATTCGACCAGAAAACCGACCGCGTCATCTACGTCGGCAACCATCAATTTGCCAGTACCCCCCACCTGCCGTTTGGGAAGGAACGTCTTCGCCCAGCCAGAGACTGATGTAATATCGCCAACCAGATGAAGCGCAAAATCGATTAAATGGGTGCCGATATCGCCTAAAGCCCCAGAACCTGACTGTTTCTTGTTCGACCTCCAGCCCAACCAGACCTCAGGCACCCTTTGTAAATAGAAAGCACGATAATGCCGAATCTCACCTACCAAACCGCTGTCAACCAGGTGTTTCATGTAACGCATGGCAGGTACAAAGCGGTAAACGAATGAAACGAGATTCACTTTGCCCGCCTTTTTTGATGTGGCTGCCATTTCAAGGCATTCACCTGAATCCAACCCGAGTGGCTTTTCGCAAAGCACGTGTTTCCCTGCTGCGAGTGCAGCGATACTGACTTCTTTATGGAAATCATTGGGTGTGGCAATAACCACCGCATCGATATTCGGGTCCTGAACGACTTCACGATAATCATCGCTGACCCTGGAAATTCCAAAACGGTTAGCAGTTGATTTGACTGCTTCGATCGAAGAATCACAAGCACTCGCCAGAACAACCCCTGGGATAATTTGAAACCCTGGTATGTGGATGAAATGGGTAATCGATCCACAACCAATCAGCCCGATTTTTACAGGTTGGTTATCCATAAAGCCTCGGTCAAAATCATCTTTAATATCGACCAAAATACTTCATTCATTTGGAAAAGCAAATGGAACAGCGCCTGTTTCACGCAGGTGTCATCCAGATTGTAAGCCTTTTTTGGAAATGGCAGCAGATTATTCAAATTATAATGGAGTTTCAGGTCACTGAATTTATTCAGTGCTTCTCCGGAGATTATACAAAAAAGCCAAGGATCATAAAACAAAAATGGACAAACTCAATTTCGATCGCGATTGGCGCTTTTACCTGGGGGAGAATCCCCAAAATCAAGGAATAACCGGCGATGACGCCGGCTGGGAACAGGTCGACCTGCCCCATGATTGGAGCATCGGTCTGGATCGCGATCCCCAGCAGGCCAGCGGGGCGGCAGGGGGATATTTCCCTACCGGGCGCGGCTGGTACCGGAAATCACTGGATGTGCCAGAAGAGTGGCGCGGTAAGGAAATTTGGATCGAATTCGAAGGCGTCTACATGAACTCGGAAGTCTGGCTAAACGGGCACTTCGTTGGCCGGCAGCCTTATGGCTATACCAGCTTCTATTATGACCTGACCCCTTATCTCAACATTGGCGCTGCCAACCTGGTGCGGGTCTTCGTGGATAATTCCTGCCAGCCGAACAGCCGCTGGTATTCCGGTTCGGGCATTTACCGCCACGTGTGGCTGCGCGTCGGAAATCCAATCCACATTCCCCTGTGGGGGATTTCAATTGCCACGCCTGAAGTGAGTGCGGCGAAATCGTCAGTCGCTATCCATACTCGGATCGAAAACGAAACGAATCGCGATCACCAAATGACAGTTCGCTGGCGTATCCTGTCAGACGATGGCTCCGTCATTGCCAGTGCTCAGACGACAGTGAACGTAAATGGCGAGTCGAGCGATGATTTTCGCCAATCGATCGAAGTACCTCATCCACGGCTTTGGTCACCGGATGAACCATCTCTTTACCAGCTGGAGACCGAAGTACTGGTAACCGGACAGGTTGTTGACTCGTCCAGCACAACATTCGGCATTCGCAGATTGGATTTTGACGCCCGGCAGGGCTTCCGGTTGAACGGCCGACCCACGAAGCTGAAGGGTGCCTGCCTGCATCACGACAACGGCATATTGGGAGCCGCTTCATACGACCGGGCCGAGGAGCGCAAGGTAGAACTGCTCAAAGCCAGTGGTTTTAATGCCCTGCGCTGCGCTCATAACCCACCTGCGCCGGCCTTCCTGGATGCCTGTGACCGGCTGGGCATGCTGGTGATCGACGAAGCCTTTGATTGCTGGCAATATCCCAAAAATCCGGGTGATTACCACACTGCTTTCGACGATTGGTGGCAGCGAGATATCGACAGCATGGTCCGGCGAGACCGCAACCACGCGAGCATCATCATGTGGAGCATCGGCAACGAAATCCCTGAGCGCGGCTGGCCCGAAGGAGTCGAGCTGGGGCGCAGATTGACCGGTCACATCAGGGCTCTGGATCCCTCCCGCCCGGTAACATCGGCGGTTTGCGAAGCCTGGCAGCAAGAATGGGATTGGCCGCAAACCAAGGATTTCTTCGCCATCCTGGATGCGGGGGGGTACAACTACCAATGGGCCCAATACGGCCCGGACCACGCGTCTATACCCAGAGCGGATCATGCTGGGAACCGAGTCATTCCCGATAGAAGCTTACGAAAACTGGGTGAGTGTGATCGAAAACGATTGGGTCATCGGAGATTTCGTATGGACGGCATTAGATTACCTGGGAGAATCGGGAATCGGTCGAGTCCATTTCGCAGGGGACCAAGAACAGGGATTAGCTCAATATCCCTGGCACCAGGCTAACTGCGGCGATCTGGACCTTTGCGGCTTCAAGCGGCCACAATCTTTCTATAGGGATGTACTTTGGAATGACTCCGCCAGGCTCGCTATCGCCGTGCATGCGCCTATCCCCGTGGGGATGACCCAGACGATCACACGCTGGGGTTGGCCAGACGTGAGCCCAAACTGGACCTGGCCCGGGTATGAGGGCAAGACCTTCACTGTAGATGTCTATTCGGCCAGCGATGAAGTCGAATTATTCTTGAACGGCCGCTCGTTGGGGATCAAACCGGCCGGAAAATCAAAAAAGTACAGCACTGCCTTCCAGGTGCCTTACCAACCAGGCGAGCTGAAAGCTGCTGGCTATAAAGACGGCCAGCCGGTGGAGACAGCCGCGCTCGAGACGATCGGAACACCCGCCCGGATTCGATTAACCCCAGATCGGAACGTTATCCAGGCTGGTGGAACAGACTTGAGCTACATAACCATTGAAGTGGTTGATTCCCAGGGGCGCCTGTGCCAGCAGTCCATGCAGTCCATCGATTTCACAGTCCATGGCGCCGGGAAGATACTCGCGGTCGGAAGCGCGGACCCGGCTAACACCGAAAGGTACACCGGCAGCCATCATAAAGTCTTCCATGGGCGCGGCCTGGCGGTAATAATATCCAGCCGGGCGCCCGGTGAGCTGCGCTTGACCGCCCGCGCAGAAGGACTTGAAGATGGGGAAGCCGTAATCCAAACGATCCCGGTTTGAGGTGGTAGAAAGCTGAAACAAGGTAAAAAAATTGCCCCGGTCACATTTTGACCGGGGCAATATTATGTTTCTAGAAATATCAGGTTATTTGACGGCTACATAAGCAGCTTGCAGCCCTTTGGGACCCTGCTCAATGTTGAATTCGACCTTTTGACCTTCTTCGAGCGAATGGTAGCCCTCACCCTGGATTGCAGAGTGATGGACGAAGACATCCGGGCCATTATCCTGTGACAGAAAACCATAACCTTTGCTATTATTGAACCATTTTACAGTTCCGGTGACACGTTCAGACATTTTTTATTCTCCGATTAATTTTTGAAATACAATTTTTTTCTAATACCGTCGCGAACCGCCGCGACTTTTGTGCATGGATGGTCTGCCACCCCCGCGATCATTCCCCCGGCTGGTTTCTTCACGAGCGCGAGCGGGGCTCACTTTAATTTCGCGCCCATCGAGGCTATAACCATTGAACATTTGAGTAGCCTTTGCTGCATCAGCTTGAGAGCTCATGACAATAAAGGCAAAACCTTTCGAACTCACCCGTGAGGCGATCTTTGATCAGGTCAGCAGAAGTCACTGTGCCGGCTTGCGCCAACAGCGTCCGCAGATCGTCCTCTTTGGTAGTGAATGAGAGGTTTCCAACAAATAACTTTACTTCCATCTATATTCATTTCCTTGTCCCGGCTATTTCAAGTCGGAAAAATAATAACTGCCAGCCTGTTATAGGTCTGGCAGTTACTTTGTACAAACCCAATATTCAGTTCCTAATAATTATACCACACTTTTTGCGTGTCAACCCATTATTAAGAGTTGTAGTATTAGCCACTTATGGTTTCTTTTTAATGTGCCTGTTCACCGCAGCATCTATGGCAATTTCTCGGCTTTCCGCCAATTCAGGTTCGGTTCGCGTGACCGTCCCATTTTTCCTGGTTTGAGTGACCCACCAATGCTTGTCCGCCTCGTTCCAATAGAACGAAAAACCATGTCTCTTCAAGAGCTGAAGAGCATTTTGAGGGTCCGCCATTCAACGTTTGCCGTCATCCATGGAAAGTGGATAATTTTCCAGAATATATTTCACCGCATCAGCCTTGGCTGTATCGATGTCTTTAGCCGGGCGCGGTACAGTCCGGCAAAGCGCATTACTGCCCTTATTCTGCCCGACCAGCCACCACCTTAACCCCGGATCTCCCCAATTAAATGTAAGTCGATACTTGTTCAATAATGAGTCTAGTTCATTGTTGTCCATGAATTCTCCATTCACTCCAACTTCACGCCGGATACAGCCAGGAAGGCCCCCCCATCCATCCTAAAACAACCTGAAAATGATCAAGTAAAAGACAAACTGCGCTATATTTTGTCCGTTGAGGTTTCAGCCAGGGAAAAGTAAGGCTGCCAGCCTCATAATAGGTCTGGCAGCTATTTCTACGAGCCTAATATCAAGTTTATATAATTATATCATAGATTGTCTTATTACAAACGTTTGTTCGGGGTATGAATAACGGTGACGATCTATGATGCAGCGAGAAGACAAAACAACACTCACTCCCGGTCATATCGCCCGGAAAAGCGGCTTGAGCGGCTGTTCAAGTACGCCGAAGGATTTATAACCCGAAACGTGCCATTCATCGAGCAGCTCCAGAGCTTCCGCAGGGATTATAGCCTTGGCCCAATTCCCCTTCTGGTCGTTATCGTGGGCTGCCTGGTCTTTCCAAATCGTCACCAGTACAAACTCGTCTCCATCCGGGCCAACCGGTTGGCCCGGATAAAAAGCGACCATCCCTTGTTTCGATTGAATGTTTGGGATCGACAGAAGCTCGAGCGTCTTGCGGAACTCGGCTTGTTTTCCCGAACGGACTTTAGCATGGAAAAGGCGGATGATCATTTTTTTTCCTCCAATAAGCAAAAGGTTACCCATTTATAAAGTGTTGTTTATACAACACTGGTTTTGAGAAATGGTTGCGTTTGCGCCCTCTCTTACCGCCCCCATTTTTAAGAAATGAATCGGGGAGGAAAAAATCGCAGCCACTTTTTTTTGGTACAATCTTTCTATGGATTTACTCGCCGATCTCAACCCACAACAAAAAAAAGCCGTTTCAACCTCGCTGGGACCCGTTCTGGTACTGGCAGGACCAGGTTCTGGCAAAACCCGGGTTTTGACTCATCGCATCGCCTATCTGGTGGGGCACCTGGGCATCCAGCCATACAGCATCCTGGCAGTGACCTTCACCAACAAAGCCGCCCGAGAGATGCAAAACCGGGTCGAAAAACTCCTCGGTGGAAAGATGCAGGGTATCTGGCTGGGCACTTTTCATTCAATTTGCGCCCGGATCTTGCGCCGTGAAACCGCCTACTTGCCTATCAAGCCAAACTTCGTCATTTTCGACGACGACGACCAGGTAGGACTGGTCAAGCGTGCCATCCGTGATCTCAATCTGAACGAAAAGCTTTACCGGCCTACCAGCATACACGGTTCGATCTCAAAAGCCAAGAACGACCTGTTCGTCCCGGAGAATTACCCAACCCTCAACTACCGGGACGAAGTGGTTAAAAAAGTCTATGCCCGTTACCAGGAACTGCTGGTCGCCAGCAACGCGGTCGATTTCGACGACCTGCTGCTCTACACCGCCAATCTGCTGGAAGAATTCCCATCGGTGCGAGAAAAATACGCCCGGCGCTTCGAGCAAATCCTGGTCGACGAGTTCCAGGATACCAACCAGGCCCAATATCTGCTGCTGCGGCACCTGGCCTCGGTATACCACAACCTGTTCGTCGTCGGCGACGAAGACCAATCGATCTACCGCTGGCGAGGAGCGGATTATCGCAATGTGCTGCGCTTCGAAGAAGATTACCCCAATTGCACCAAAATTCTGCTGGAGCAGAACTATCGCTCAACCCAGAACGTCCTCAACGCGGCCAGAGCGGTGATCGATCAGAACACCAACCGCACCCCCAAAGACCTGTTCTCAAAGCGTGGCGCCGGGGACAAGATTGTGCTTTACGAAGCATCGGACGACTACGCTGAAGCGACTTTCGTGGTCGACACGATCGCCCAATCCATCGGAGCAGGCAAGGCTCAGCCCGGAGATTTCGCCATCATGTACCGCACCAATGCCCAATCCCGCCTGCTTGAAGAGGCGTTCCTGAGAGCCGGGTTGGCTTACCGCCTGGTCGGAGCGCAGCGGTTTTATGGACGCCGTGAGGTTAAAGATGCGATCGCCTACCTGCGACTGGTGCATAACCCAGACGACGAAGCCAGCCTGGGAAGGATCATCAACGTGCCGCCGCGCGGTATTGGCGACAAGACCATGGTCGCACTTCGGTTGGCCGCTCGCCAGACCCGCCAGAGCGCCGGCCAGGTGTTGCTAGAACATGCAGTCCAGGGCTCTGATTCAACCCAATGGCAGGCCTTTTCAGGGCGTGGGGCAGCCGTACTGGCCGACTTTGGCAGCCAACTGACCGAGTGGCAAACGATCAAAGATACCTTAACCCTCCCCGCCTTGTTTGATCGCATCATGGACGACATCGGTTACCAGCAATATATCTCCGACCAGAGCGAGGAAAGCCGCCCGCTACGGGCGTCCGATGGGGCGGCTGATCGCTGGGGAAACGTGCAGGAGCTGCGCCGGATCGCTGTCGAATACGACGAGCGCGGCCTGGTCGATTTTCTGGAAAATCTGGCGCTCGTGTCTGACCAGGACACTTTACCCGAAACGACCAGCGCTCCTACTCTGTTAACTCTCCACGCTGCCAAAGGACTTGAATTCTCCCAGGTAATGATCACCGGCCTGGACGAAGGCCTGCTGCCCCACAGCCGCGCCAGGGATGATGCTGAAGAGATGGCAGAAGAACGGCGCCTCTTCTACGTAGGTCTGACCCGCGCTAAAGACTGCCTTTACCTGATCCGAGCAGAAAGGCGTGGGGCGCGGGGTGTCTACGAAAACACCGAACCTTCCAGCTTCCTGGACGACCTCCCGGACGACCTGCTCAGCGAGCGGCACCGCTTTTCAGGATATCGCAGCCGGCGGGATGAGAGCTCGTGGAAGAGCGAAGGACATACCTGGCAGGGAAAAAATGGAGGCCGACAAGATCGATCGTCTTCATATCCTCCCTCTCGACAGGTTCCAGCTCCGGTGCAAGCCGCGTTATACCTCCAATATGCGCGTCAGCCATGCCATCTGGGGAGAGGGATGGGTGCTCGAAAGCCGGATAGAAGACGGCGACGAAACGGTCGACGTTTCCTTCGACAGCGTTGGTTTCAAGCGTCTATTGGCGTCTCTGGCTAACCTTACGATTGTTAAATAAGCTGTGCGATCCTGAGTGAATGCAAATATCTGAAGGGTTTGAAGTAGAGATGAAACCCTCACCTGGCCCTTTCTACAGGGAGAGGTATAAGAAGAGACCTTCTCCTGCTCTCCCCCATAGGAAGAGGATTGGAGTCGTCGTACTCTACCCGCTGGTCTTCGTCGCTCTGGTTGGACTGGCTTGCAGCCTATCAAACCCGACACCGGTAGTGTGGTCTGTGACCTTAACTGCACAGGCCCATTCCAGCTTATCGACAGCATTTGCCAGCACTCAGGTAGCCAACTATCAACCTTTACCGACCTATACCAGCACGCCTACCTTCGTTGCACCTACTCCTACCCCTCCGACAACCGAACTGCAGCAAAATGGCCCGTGGCTCTTATATCCCAGCCACGCCGGACAGGCTCTGATCGCGCGTAACCCGGATGGCGGCGGGACCACCACAACCGCGATTCCACCCTTGCTGGACATCTCTGACCTCACCAATGGCCTCTCCCCGCAGGGCAGTGTGGTTGCCTTTCGCACCGGGTTACGCGCCAACCCTGAAGACAGCTCGCTTTACCTGCTCTATTTGCCATCGGGTCGCCTGCAGCTTTTGACCGGGCTGCTATCGCCAACCGAGAAAGCCCTCGTAACGAGCAAGCAGGATTCACGCGCCAGAGAAGCCGCCCAGGGCGTGATTCAACGAGATGCATTGGCCTGGTCGCCCGATGGGCGTTATCTGGCTTTTATTGCAGCGATAGAGCGCAACGCAACCGACCTTTACATTTATGATACCCAGTCCGAAAAGATCACCCGGATGACCTTCGGTGCCAACATGTATGCGACTCCCTTGTGGTCTCCCAACAGCCGCTGGATATACGTCCAGGAAGTGCTTTCATATGACAACGACAGCGGATGGAAACCGGGCGATGTTTGGTCCATTGACGCCCAAACCGACCTGATTTACAAGATATACACTTCCCCAGCTGCCAGCGCCGGCGAGGTCTTCCTGGGGTGGGCAAATGATACATCCTTTATTTCGTATTCACTGAATGCAAGCGGGGGAGATTCACTACGGACGATCGACACCACGTACGGTAAGGTTACCGTTCTTTATAATAGCGCATTTGACCAAATTGCGCTCGATCCGACCAGTAAAACGATCGCGCTAACCATCCGCGGGCACGCGCCAGGGAGCGGAGGTCTGGAAGATGGTCTGTACTTATTAGCACCGGGAGCTTTCCAGCCCGACCTGATCGAAGCTGGAGATTGGCAAGGCCTGAGATGGCTGCCAGGTGGAGGTGTCTTCCTGGCGAGCGGCACCCAGGGAAGCCTGGTCGTTAATCCGGAAGGCGCCGAGACTCTGGTCGCAAATGAATCCCATGCAGTGCCTTCTCCCGATGGGAACTGGTTGGCGTGCTGGGGAGATGGCGCATCAGACGGCCAGGTTGGGCTGCGGCTGTATCGGGCGAGCGGTGAAATCCTCCAGCAGGTGACGACCGATCCGGTGCAGGGATTATCCTGGCAGCCCGATTCGAAGGGGTTCTTTTTTATCAGCGGTAGCCACCTGGACCTGGCAACCTTTCCCAGCCTGCAGCCACGAATCCTGGACGAAGATATCAGGCCGGGAGTAGCGCCTGGCCTGGTGTGGGTCCCTTGATTAAAGATCATTGATCTTAAATAAAAGATTGGCGCAGCACGAAAACGGCCTGGAGTTTCTGGCCAAACTGCTGAGGTTCAGTTTTGTTAACCAGCTCGTAACCCATCTTCTGCCAAAACCGATAGGCATACGCATTCTCTTCAACCACCCCCAGCATAATGCTATTGCATCTATGGGCCTGAGCATAAGCGTGGAAACCCTGCACGATTTGGCGGCCGAGGCCTTTACCACGCACTTCAGGCGCCAGCATCAGCAGGCCGATCCACCAGGTTGCCGCATCCGGGTAATCTCGGACTGCATCCAAAACAGCGACAAGTTGTCCCACAGGATGCCAAACCCCTATCATCAATTTATCGGCCGGGGTTTTGCCTGGAGGCAAAGAATTGAATTCTTCTTGAGCAGCACCGGGCGAATAAGGTTTACCTTCTACCAATAAGGCAAAATCCGCACATTTATCATAAAGTGCTTGAAGCCGGGTAACATCTTCAATATTCAAGAAACGAACTTCAAAGCCCGGAATAAGGATCTGGAGGGGGATTTCTTCAGCGATTACACCAGTATACAATGATTACCTCTCTGAATCGGAGTAAAATACGAAAGTGTTTATCTGATATAACTCGCAGGAGAGATACGGGGGCTGTATGAAAACTCAAGAGCTCTCGAAAATCTCTTCTCAATTCTAAAATTTATTGGAGGTTTTAATGGGTACAAATGTAACCTGGTACGGCCATGCAGCCCTGGGATTGGAAACTGGCGGATTGCAAATTCTGGTTGATCCCTTTCTAACTGGTAACCCGGCTGCCAGCACGCGGGCTGATTCCATCCCAGCGGATTTCATCCTCGTCACCCACGGACACAACGACCATGTGGGCGATACGGTGGCCATCGCCAAACGCACCGGAGCCACGGTGATCTCAAATTTCGAAATAGCCAGTTGGCTGGACAAACAAGGCGTGAAGAGCACTCATGGGCAGCACCTGGAAGGCGGCTTTAAATATCCGTTCGGCTATCTCAAACTGACCCTGGCTTTACACGGTTCCGCCCTTCCAGACGGATCGAATGGCGGCAACCCGGCCGGTTTTTTGCTGACCACCCGAGATAACAAGAAGATTTACCTGGCAGGCGATACCGGCCTGTTTGGCGATATGAGCCTGATCGGTGAAGAAGGCATTGCTTTGGCGGTCATCCCGATTGGCGACAACTACACAATGGGGCCAGACGACGCTTTACGTGCCGTCAAACTGCTCAAACCACAACATGTCATTCCAATCCACTTCAACACCTTCGACCTGATCGCCCAGGACGCCCAGGCCTGGCGATCTGAGGTAGAATCTCAAACCAAAGCCCGGGTGCACGTCCTCAAACCCGGAGAAAGCTATTTCCTGGAGTAACGATGCTGGCCAGTTATTTCAAGCGCAAGGAAGACGAGCAGAAAAAGCGAGATGAAGGACGGCTGCCTCCCGGGCAGTCCCTCACGAATAAATTCCCGGTACTGCATTATGGGCCGGTGCCAAAGTTCAAGCCGGCTACCTGGGATTTCCGCGTGTGGGGTGAAGTCGTAAATGATGTCAGCTGGACTTGGGATGAGTTTAACCGCCTCCCGCGCACGCAGCTCGTCATGGACATCCACTGCGTGACCCGCTGGAGCAAATTCGATACTACCTGGGAAGGCGTCTCGGTCGGTACGTTGGTCAAGGAAGGGTTTATCAAGCCGCGGCCGCAGGCTCGCTACGTCCTCCAGCATGCCGAATACGGATTTACCACCAATATCCCGCTGGATGTAGTCCTGGCAGATAATTTCCTGCTGGCCACTCATTTCAACGGTGAGCCAATTACCCCCGATCATGGTTTTCCTCTGAGGGGTGTGGTCGGCAACATCCTTGGTCAACCGGATTTGAAGGTGCCTTATTTCTGGAAAGGGGCAAAATGGTTGCGCGGTCTTGAGTTCCTGGCGCAAGACGTACCTGGCTTCTGGGAACGCGCCGGTTATCATAATGACGCCGACGTATGGAAAGAAGAGCGGTTTGGGTAGACCTGAGGTTATTTACGCATACGGAGCAGGTAAATCCCCATACCAGCGCCGATAACCAGCAGCGCTCCACCGATCAAACCAAGCAAGGGCGAATGACCTCCCTCAGCCGGGGGGAGCGGTTGGGCTTTGGTGCTTAATTGAGCGCCAAAGTCGAGGTTGGCCAGGTCGCCGGCAGCTAACTGCAGGGCATAGTTCATAACGGTGGTAGGGTTATAACCTTCAGGGATGGCCACACTGATGTTGTATTGTCCTTCGGGGATATCTGCGAAACACAGGGCATCGGTAGTGTTGGCTGTAGTTCCGGTTTTTGATACATTTCCCAGCGTGCTGGTAAGGCTTACCGCTGCATTGGGAATAAGGACTTCGCTGTCCTGGCGAACCGCGTCCCCATTAATATCCTCAAAAACTGCGACGCAGACTTCACCATTGCCGTGGAAGGGCGTAGCAGTGGGGAGCTGGGTTCCGGCAGGTGTGGGCGACGGGCCGGCTGTGGCGGTTGCGGTGGCCGGGGTGGTTACAGCAATCAACAACTTCTCTCCTGGACCTGGGATGACACAAGCCAGATCCAGGTTATTTAATTTACGCAACTGGTCAAGGGAGACGCCGGTAAGCAATGAGATGCTCAAACAGGTATCGCCCGGCTTGATTGTATAGAAAATTCTGCCATCCGGCAGGGCTGTAGGGGTCTGGTAAACCACCTGGTTCGGGTTCCCGGCAAACACCTGTCCAGGCAGGGCCAGGATCATGACCCCAACCAGGACCAGGCCCGTAAGAAACCATATCCGTTTATTTTTCATGTCCGGTTCATTCGAGTGTAAAAAGTAAAGATTCGTATTTCGGGATTTTTGATTGGAGATGCAATGTTTATTGATTGTACTATTAATTATCCCAATGCTCTCAGCCCGTAGATTATAACATCAGTAGGAGGAGGTCATTGAACAGGGCAAAGATACATCTCAATTCGCGACTCTCTTTTCTCAAGTGTACTTGGGTATAATAGATCTGTATCAACAATATTCAAAATCTACCGTCTGAAATCGAAAGAAAACTATGGCACTCACTATCCTTGTAGGCGCTCAATGGGGGGATGAAGGTAAAGGCCGCATCGTCGATTGGCTCTCGGCTTCAGCAGACGTCGTCGCCCGGTACAATGGCGGAGATAACGCCGGCCACACCGTAACCACCGGCCAACAAACCTTCAAGCTGCACCTGATTCCCTCCGGGTTGATCCATCCTGACCCGATAGGTGTGTTGGGCAATGGCATGGTCATCAACCCGCGCACGCTGCTCGACGAAATGGCAATCCTGGAAGCGGCCGGCATCGACGTTTCCCCGCGGCGATTGCTCATTTCACATGCGGCCCACCTGATTACCCCCGCTCACCAGGCATTGGATCTGGCCCAGGAAAAAGCTCGCAGCGAAGGTAAGATCGGCACCACCGGGCGGGGGATCGGCCCGGCCTATACTGACAAGACTTCACGCCAGGGTCTGCGACTGGAAGATATGCTCGATCCGCTGATGTTTGAACAGAAGTTTAGCCATCACATTGAAGAAGCTAACCTCCTCTTGCACTACCGTTATGGCCAAACACCATTGAATACCGCTGAGCTGGCCAGTGAATACAGCAGTTATGCCAGAAAATTATTGCCCTATATCACAGACGTATCGGCTTTCGTTTACCATGCCCTTTCAGAAGGGAAAGAAGTCCTGGCCGAAGGCGCCCAAGGCACCTTGCTCGACCTGGACCATGGCACCTATCCTTTCGTAACCAGTTCGTCGCCAACTGCTCCGGGCGCTCTGGTGGGCCTGGGGGTTGGGATCATTCCGGTGGCGCACGTCATTGGGGCAACCAAAGCTTTCCAGACCAGGGTTGGCGAGGGGCCATTCCCAACAGAGATCAGCGGGTCGGAAGCGGTTAAACTGCGCGGTACAGGTGCCAATCCCTGGGATGAATTTGGCACAACCACCGGGCGCCCCCGGCGGGTCGGCTGGTTGGATGGCGTGCTGCTGCGCTATGCGGTGCGGATTAATGGGTTGACAGAACTGGTGCTGACCAAGCTGGACGTGCTCTCGGGCCTGAAAACCCTGCGGGTATGCACGGGCTACCGGCGGGATGGCAGATCTTATACCGACCTTCCTATGGGACCGGCCGATCTTTCACCCTTCGAGCCGGTTTACGAAGATCTCCCCGGCTGGGAAGAAGACCTGAGCGGGATCCGCCTGCGCAAGAACTTGCCATCCGCAGCACGATCTTACCTGGAACGGATTGAAAACCTGGCCGGCATCCCCATCAGCCTGGTTACCGTCGGCGCAGAACGCTCCCAGGTGGTTGAAAACCGATAGAAACAATGGATGAATAGAATCAAAACAGGTGAAGGCCAGGGAAAAACAGGAATTTCTCTGTTTTCCTTTATCCGTGTTCACCTGAAATTACTTTTTGCTGCGATATTAATTCTCGCCGGGAGCGCCGCCTGCAGCGAGACTCCCGCGCAGGCAGTGACAGCAACGACGAAAGCCAGCCCAACAATGGTGATCAATGCCAGCGCCAGCTCCACGGCGACAATCGATTGGTTCCCTGCCACAGCTACAGCCACATTACCGCCGACTCCCTTACCGGCAACGGCCGCACCGCTGGCGACACCTCCCCCGATCGGTGAATTAATCTTCAAGGACGATTTCAGTAACCAGACGTTATGGGTAAGCGGCGAATTCGCCGCCGGAACTATCGCCTACGGGCAAAACGAACTAAACCTGGCTATCTCCCAGGCACACGGGATCCTCACCAGCCAGAGACCAGACCCTGTCCTGACCAATTTCTACCTGCAAATCAGCGTGACCCCCAGCCTGTGCCTGAACAGCGATTATTTTGGCGTCATGTTCCGTATGGCATCGCCCTACGATTTTTACCGCTTTTCACAGACTTGCACCGGGCAAATTCGTCTGGAACGCTTGAAACAAGGCTCCGGAGTGGTCCTACATGATTGGAGCCTCAGCGCTCAGGCTCTGCCCGCACCTGGAGGGACCTACCGGTTAGGGATCTGGGCCAACGGCAGCGATTTACGTTTTTATATCGACGACGTGCTTCAATTCAGTGTGAAAGATAGCAGCCTGGAATCGGGCGGCCTGGCTGTGTTTGCCCGCTCCATGGGTGATAACCCGGTCACGGTTACCTTTGCAGACCTGGACGTATACCAACCGGGGAGCACACTGCTTCCGACCGCTGCGACAGGCCCTACCGCGCCGCCATGAGATCCTAACCCGACCTGTGGCAGATTCGTAAAAAAGATATGCGATGGTCACCACGACCGATTTGATTCCACTCCCCTTTAGCACTGATCTGCCGGCAGCAGGCTGTCTTTTCGCCTGTCAGGGGCTTTTGAATTCAGGCAGTTTCGAATCGGCCTCCCGTTATGCATCCATTCGTCAGAGCTCGCGCCAGGTAGTGGTGGAATTGGCTTTGCAGCGCTTCCTCGAGCGGGAGAAAGTCCCCTTCAGCCGGGAAGTACTGGCACCGTTTAGCGCTCCCCACTATGCCAGTCTGGTTTTGGGCCGGCGTATTTGCCAGGTGACGGTCACAGCTTGCAGATGCCAGGTACGGTCTGGCGAAGCGCTCTGGTTTGAAAGGCTTGAAATTGAGGGGGTCGAGCTGCCCGTAGACCGAGGTCTGCCAGATGCGCACGAAGACGATGAACTCGTTTTTTTCACCGGGTTGGGGGTGCCGGCTTCGCCTGCAGGCTCGACCGCCGAAGAAATATGGGTGCATCCTCTGCCAAGAGGTTGGGCGCAACCCGAGCGTTGGGCCAGCCTGGGAGAACTGGCGGTGTTCAGCGGATCGCCATGGCCGCTAGAGGTCCACCTGGACGGGCAGGACGGGCAGCGCCGGATGGTGGTTGAAACCATGCAGCTTCTCCCCAGATCAGCACAGATTTCCAGGACTGGGTTTTACTCGCTGGCAACCCTTCGGGCGGGTAAACGACCTGACCGCAAGATCACTCTCCAGGCCAGCCGCGAGGTACAGACCCTTAATGTTCAACCCCACCAATGGGCTTTAGTCTGGCAGCCCGGTATTCAGCTTACCTTACTAGGTTACCTCTCATTGGGAGAAATCCGCCGCTGGAGGCGGGCACATCCGATTGAAGACCGCCTACCATTGGACCTGCTCTTCCCGGTTGCACCTCTTGTTGAGAGAGTAAGAAAAATGTTCGGGGTTTGACCTGGCCCTCGTCCTCCTTACCGAGGTGAGAAGGAGGTGAAGGCGATGGCATTGCCATCCGCCAGGTTCTCAGTCCTTATTATTCCAAAAATGCTGGAATTCCGAGTTCATCAAGGCGATTATGAGCACCAGCACCACCAGCGCCAGAAACCATCCCACAAAGAAGCCGGTCACACCCATCACACTTTGAAGGAAGCTGAAGGGTAGGGTAGCGCCACGGACGATATCAGCTACCAGGCTGGAAACGCCTCCGGTGGCGAACAAACGCCCAACATTGATTGACTGGCCGCCTGGTTTCCAGAATGACCGGGTTATAGATAAAATAATTCCATAGACAACCCCCAGCATGACAATTCCCAGGAAATAGGAGGAAAGCAGGACCCCAGAAAAGGTCAACGCCTGTCCCTGGGTGGTGAATAAGCCAATCCAGCTTTCCAGCCAATAGAGCAGGTCGATCAATGGCAGGGTAAAGAAGTAACCTAATGCCAGCCAGAGGATGAAACGCACAACCGGACGGGAAAATATCCCGGAGAAACGGGTGTGTTTGAGCCACCCTGTGACTGAGGGCTGCATGATGCCAGCCAGCCAAAGACCGGGAATAATCGCCAGGTAGATAACGACATTGATAATTGCCGTGAGCGTTGCAGACATGACTACCTCCTGGTGGGCGAGAATCGAAATTCGAGAAGGGAGAACTGAGAATCGAATATCATTTTCTTAATTCATTATACAAGAAAGAACCTCTCATTAAGCCTTCCGTAAATTTGCGGCGACCATCCGGTATCCCCAGGCAGATAGCCTGAAGAGGCCATAGCCCATCCAGGTTCCAATGGCATTTAAGATGACATCGTTAATGTCAACACCCCGGTAAGCCGCTCCTACAGCCAGTGAGATCCCAAGCTGGGCCAGCTCAACCGCCAGGCCGGGCAAGAAAGCCATCCAGAGGAAGCGCCTGGGCTCGATTGGCGTCTTTGATTTAAGGATGAAATGAATTCCAAAACCAAATGGTAGTGTGAGGAGCAGGTTACCGACCAGGTTCGCGAAGATAACACCGGATGATGCTGAAAACAAGCCACCAAAATCGAAAGGGGTGAGATTGATTTGGGAGAGGATATGGGCCGCCGGACTGGGTGAGGTGATTATCCCACCCAGGGCTGCCGGAAGGGGGAGGGGAAAGATCGTCAGGCGGACAGCATCGATCAGATATAAGCCAAACACGAAGACGAAGGTAAGATATGCAACGCTTGACTTCCTGTGCCAGAGGAGGAACAGGAGGAGGGCGAGGGTAGCAAGGCAAATGATGAATGGGAAGGGAAAGAAATCAAGCATTTAGAGATTTTGACGATTCTACCACGGCTCAACGGTCACGTTAAAATAGTTGTAGGCAGCTTTACCCAGGTAGGCGATCATGGTGTTGACCTCATCCCAGCGGATTTGTACCGGGTCGTTAACGAAAACGACGATCACGAAATCGCCGCCGGGTGTGAAGGCGATGCCGGCGTCTCCCATGGTGTGGATCAATCCATCCTGATATTCGTTGGCCCAACCGTGTTTGTGGGCCCATTGGGTGCCGTATGGCAGGCCGGCCTGGATCAGCTGCTGGATATCGTCACCGGAAAGCAGAGCGATCATCTCCTGGCATTCGTGCTGGGATATTTCATCCGGAAAAGCCGCCACCAGTGCCCCACCGCCGTTCTGTGAACATTGATAAATGTCCTCGAGCAGCATCCCCAAATCGGCAGGGGTCGTCTGTTCATACACGTCCGGACCGGTATTGACATCCTTGCGCTGGTTAGCGCCAGTGCTATAGCGCTGCAGAAGCGGCGCTCCAGGATAGAAAAAACCTCCCCAAAAGGTATCGGCTAATCCCAGCGCTTGCATATCCTGAGTAACCAGTATTGGGGCCAGGTTTAGATCGATGACCAACTGCGCCAGCCGGTCCGTTGCGGCATTATCCGAAAGCGTAATCATCTGAGACATGAGCTGCATGGCCGTAGCAGGAGCTGGATCGGGCAAGCGGCGAAAGGCTGAAACCATGATCGGAATCTTGATCGTGCTCCAACCTGAGAAAGCCACGTTCAGGGGCAGGGCCGCACCGGCCTGGTACACGAAGTGGATATTTTGGCCGGTGTGCAGGTCCGTCAGGTAAACTTCGGCGATACCTTCGAAACCGGAAACATGGATGATCTGCTGCATCAGAACCTTCAAGCCGGTAATGCCGGGGCGAGGAGGATCGGTCTGGTGAAAAGAAAGGTCAACGACTCTGTTCGTGGGCGACAGAAGCGCTGTTGAAATGCGCTCGACGGCCTGGTCAAGGTCCAATTCTGTCCCAGGACGACCCGGTTGGAAGTAGGGTGTACCAGGGATCGGCGCAGCCGGTTGGGATGGCCGGTCATAACGGGTCTCAATCCGATTCTGGAGGTAGCTGCGCAGGCGGCTCTCCGGGACGGTCGCTACCAGAGGGACCGAAAACGACGATTCTGTCTCACCCATCAGGTATCCCCAAAATCCTGGCCAAAAAGATGGGTGGGGGCGTTGACGATCTGCGGCGGCAACCATAGCGTCAACGTCCAGGTCGAAACCAACCTCGATGGGATCGATCTGGAAGATGGCGCTTCCATAATGGACCTCGACGGGTTGAAGATAGACCTGTTCCAGGCGGTTGGTAACCTGATCCCAATTCAAACTACCAACCGGTATTTCAGCTATGGATGAACCATGCGGTAAACCGGTTTGAAGGTGGGTATAGGCGTTCAGCTCCAGGATTGTCAGGAAGACTGCAGCAATGATCAGGAGGAGAGCCAACCACAGGGAAAATGGAAGATGCGACCGGCGACCCATTAATTTTCACCGTTATGTTCGCAATGCAGCTTGCATGAATTGATAGGCAAGGTTTGCCTCAGGAAACGGACTGTTATTGCCAGGCCGGAGCCTGGGCGATCTCGTTGGTGTGATGGACGGGGATGTGATCTTCGCCACCACAGTGGATGTCGAAGAAGGGGCCAAGATATTTTATCGACAGAGCAGAGCACTCTATGTGCCAACCGGGGAAACCCGCCCCCCAGGGACTGTCCCATTCCATCTGGCGTTTATGGTCTGATGGGCTGAACTTCCACAAGGCGAAATCCGTCGGGCGGCGCTTTTCTCCCAGGTCGATGCGGGCGCTAACTTGAAGGCCTTCGATGTCGAGACACGCCAGGTAGCCATAATCTGGCAGGCGGGAAGTGTCAAAATAAATGCCATCCGAAGTGCGATAGGTATATCCCTGGGACTCAATACAGCGGATGAAGTCGATTTGTTCCGAGATGTGTTCTGTTGCCCGGCACCAGACATGAGGTTCCAGGATATTCAGCTGCTGCAGATCCTGGCGAAATGCCCGGGTATAAAACTCAGCGATTTCGTATGCCGTCTTCCCGGTCTGGCGATACCCGACCTCCATTTTATCTTCGCCGCTGTCGCCGTCCGAAACCAGGTGACCCACATCGGTAATATTCACGACGTGCCTCACCTGGCAGCCGTTATAAGCCAGCACCCGGCGCAAGATATCCTCGAAAATATACGTCCGCAGGTTACCGATGTGGGCAAAATTGTAAACCGTTAAACCGCAGGCATATAAATCAACCTTTGGAGGATCGAGAGGTTGGAACTCACGCAGGGTTCGGGTGTAGGTATCAAATAGAAGCAAAGACATATCTTGTTGCAGATTCTAGCACTGATTGCTAAAAATAATTCTTGACGCATGCACCGGCGCCACAAGGACAGGGAACAGGCAGGGGTGTGTATATTCACAAAGCAAGAATTTCAGGATGCTGGGTTAATCACACCTTACCCTTCATGCCTTACACCTTACATTTTATACTTCATACCGTATCCTCCTGCCTCTGATATAATAATTCTCATGATCATCAGCCTGGAAGAAGTGGAACACATTGCCGACCTGGCCCATCTCGAGCTGTCTGCAGAAGAAAAGGAACGCTACCGGGAGCAGCTCTCGGCCATCCTGGACTACGCTAAAAGCCTGCAAGCAATCGATACGGCTGATATCCCCCCTACATCGAGCGTCTTACCGGCCCACAGCAACCTGCGGGTGGACCGGGCCACCCCCGGGTTGAGTATCGAAAATCTGATGCGCAACGCTCCCAGGGCAGACCGGGACCAGTTCCGCGTCCCGCCGGTCCTGGAGTGACCCGTGACAAACCTGATTGACCTGGATTTGTTAGAAGCCGGTCGGCTGGTTCAGACGGGGCAAATTTCAAGCCGCGAACTGACCACTGCCTATCTGGAACGGATCGAACGCTTCGAACCACGCCTGCACACATTCATCACCCTGCTGCCCGAAAAAGCTCTCAGAGAAGCCGACCGTGCTGACCGCACCTTTGCTGAGTGGAAAAAATCTCCCAAAAACCCGCTGCCATCCTTGCTGGGTCTCCCCATTGCCATTAAAGATGTGCTGTGCGTCGCGGATACGCGTTGTACGTGTGGCTCACGCATCCTTGAAAATTTTATCCCACCCTATTCGGCTACGGCAGTCGAACGCCTGCGTCAGGCTGGGGCAGTCATCCTGGGTAAAACCAACATGGACGAGTTCGCCATGGGCTCGTCGACCGAAAACTCGGCTTATGGCCCGACCCTCAACCCGTGGGATACCGAACGCGTCCCGGGGGGGTCGAGCGGGGGCAGCGCCGCTGGTGTGGCGGCCCGCCTTTTCCCGGCCGCATTGGGCTCAGACACCGGCGGAAGCATCCGCCAACCCGCTTCTTTCTGTGGGGTGACGGGGATCAAGCCAACTTATGGACGAGTTTCACGCTATGGCCTGGTAGCCTTCGCCTCATCGCTAGATTGCGTCGGCGCTATAGCACAAAGTGCTGTCGAGGTAGCGGCTCTATTCGCGGTCATCGCCGGCTTTGACCGGCGGGATGCGACCAGCATGGACCTGCCAGTGCCTGCCATCTATCTGGACCCAGGGGTAAGCGTGAAAGGCGTGCGCATCGGCGTCCCCAAGGAGTATTTCACCGCCAATGTCCAATTTGAAGTTGGAAATGCTGCTAACCAGGCTATCCAGACTCTGGCGTCATTAGGAGCGGATATTATTGAAATCAGCCTTGCTCACACCGCGGACGCCTTGCCGGTTTATTACCTGATCTCACCGGCGGAAGCCTCAGCTAACCTGGCCCGGTACGACGGGGTGCGGTTCGGCTTGCGAGCCAATGAAAATAGTGTCGCCGAAATGCTGCGCCAAACCCGAGGAGAGGGCTTCGGACCCGAGGTAAAAAGACGCATCATGCTCGGGACCTATGCCCTTTCTGCCGGTTATTACGATGCTTATTATGGCCAGGCCCAAAAAGTACGAACCCTCATAAAACGGGATTTCGACGAAGCTTTTCAGCAAGTCGATGCGATTATCGCGCCGGCCGCGCCGACGACAGCATTCCGCCTGGGCGAACACACCAGCGACCCGCTGGCCATGTACCTGGAGGACGTTTTTACCCTGCCTGCCAGCCTGGCAGGAGTGCCTGGCCTGGCTTTTCCGGCTGGCTTCGACGCTGATGGCCTGCCAATCGGAATGCAGGTGATAGGGCCTGCCTTCCGAGAAGACCTGTTATTCAAGGTAGCTTTTGCCTACCAACAGGTAACCGACTGGCACCATCTCCAGCCTGGATTATAATCGTGAGAGTTTTTTAGGAGATATTACAAGTGAAAGATGCGTTAAAAATTGCAATCCCAATGGCTGGTCTGGGTACCAGGCTTCGGCCTCAGACCTGGAGCAAACCAAAGCCATTAGTGGCATTGGCAGGCAGAACGGTATTGGATTACATCCTGGATATTTTCAAAACCGTACCTGATCCGGATCGAGTTGAATTTGTATTCATCACCGGTATCATGGGCGACCAGATTCGCGAGCATATGGATGAGTTTTATCCCCACTTGAAGGTTCATTACGTCGTCCAACCGGAGATGCGCGGCCAGTCTGATGCGGTTTACCTGGCGAACAATTACCTGGATGGTCCAACCATCGTGGCTTTTGCCGACACCCTGATCGAGACAAATTTCTCCGTGCTGGCCGAGGAGAATGGGGATGCGGTCGCCTGGGTGAAGGCCGTTCCCGACCCACGCCGTTTTGGAGTTGCCGACGTCAATGACAATGGAAAAGTCAAGCGAGTGGTCGAGAAACCGCAAGATATGACTAATAATCTGGCTGTGGTCGGCTTCTACTATTTTAAGCAGGGCAAAGATTTGATGACCGCTATTGAAACCCAGATGCAGCGGGGCGTCACCATCAAAGGGGAATACTTCCTGGCCGATGCCATCAACATCATGCTGGAAAATGGCTTGAAGATGAGCACCCACGAAGTCGACATCTGGTTGGATGCCGGAACGCCGGAATCAGTTCTGGAAACCAACCGGTACCTGCTCGACCATGGCCGCGATAACAGCGCCGATTTGCCGGCGTTCAAGAATACCGTGATCATTCCGCCGGTCAACATCCATCCAACGGTCGAGATTAATGGCTCGGTGATCGGGCCATACGTTTCGTTGAGCTGTGACTGCCAGGTAACCGGCAGCATCCTGAGCAATTCGATCGTGGAAGAAGGGGCTCACTTAACCAACAGCCTGCTGGAAGGCTCATTATTAGGCCGAAACGTACACGTTGCCGGGCAGGCTCTGCACCTGAACCTGGGAGACCAATCATGGGCGATGCGATGAGCGACCCGGTCGAGTGCCATTCGGGGTATGAATACGCCGAACGGCCGGTGGCACTGCACTGGGAAGGGGAAAGGTTGGAAATTACAGCGATCGAAGCCGAATGGCGCATCCCTGGCGGGCATTGCTTCCGGGTGAAAACCAGGGATGAGCGAAAATTCGAACTTTTTTATGGAGAGCTATACGATGAGTGGCGGATCAACCCAATATAACCCTATCAATCGAGGTACATTAATGCGCCAAACCTACCTGTCTGAGCGTGTGGCCGGATTACGACCTTCGGGAATCCGAAAATTTTTCGATATTGCTGCAACCATGAAAGAAGTGATTTCGCTAGGGATCGGAGAACCGGATTTTAACACGCCTGATTGTATCGTCGAAGCCGGGATCCGGTCGCTCAAGGCTGGCGATACGCATTATACGACCAATGCCGGTATCATCGAATTACGCCAGGCATTGTCAGAGCACCTCATACGGTTATATGATGTCGAATACGACCCGAATTCGGAAATAATTATGACCGTCGGCGTTTCCGAAGCCCTCTATATGGCTATGACGGCTTTGTTGGACCCGGGCGATGAGGTCATCATCCCCACCCCTTGTTTTGTAGCCTACCAATCGGAAGTTATATTGGCCGGCGGCGTGCCAGTGGAGATACCCTGCCGAATGGAAAACAACTTCGACGTTGACCCGACCGAGGTGGAAGCAGCCATCACGCCCCGCACCAAAGCCATCCTTATCGCTTTCCCGAATAACCCCACCGGGGCAGTCGCATCTCGGGAATCGCTGCTTGAAATTGCCCGCATGGCTGAAGAACACGATTTGGTGGTTATTTCAGATGAGATTTACGATCGGCTGGTCTATGGTGTGAAGCATATCTGTTTTGCTGGCTTGCCCGGGATGAAACCACGCACGCTTACCCTGGGAGGCTTCTCGAAAGATTATGCCATGACCGGATGGCGTATCGGCTACGTTGCCGGGCCGGCAGAGATGCTTAAAGGCCTGCTCAAGGTGCACCAATACACAATTATGTCTGCGCCGACCACTTCCCAGGTGGCTGCTCTGGCCGGGCTTAAGCTGGCCGAACCCTTCGTCCAGCAAATGGTGGCAGAATACGACCGGCGCCGCAGGCTAATTGTCGCGGGCTTGAATCACCTTGGGTTGGAGACCGCCGAGCCGCACGGTGCTTTTTACGCCTTCGCCAAGGTTTCAGTTTCGGGTATGGATGATGAGGTCTTTGCTCAACGGCTGCTCGAAGAAGAACACGTTGCGGTCATCCCGGGATCATCTTTTGGCCCGGGAGGGGAAGGTTTCGTGCGCGCCTCGTATGCGACCAAATACGAAAAGATCGAAGAAGCCCTTTTACGGATCGAACGATTCATGCAGCGCTACGGATAAACTGGAGAAGCGCGGGTCCCGGTGTAATCAAAACTAATGCATCAGGTCAAGGATAAAAAATACGAGCCAGTTATAGGGTTGGAAGTCCATGCCGAGCTGCAGACCCGCTCGAAGATGTTCTGCGGCTGCGCGGTGATCGACCCGACCCAGGCGACCCCCAATATGGCTGTCTGCCCTGTGTGCTCGGGAATGCCTGGAGTGCTTCCGGTAGTCAACCAGCAGGCGGTGGAATATGGCTTGCGAGTAGCGCTGGCGCTCGAATGCACCATTCCTCCCCGGAGCATGTTTGCCCGTAAGAATTACTTCTACCCTGACCTGCCCAAGGGCTACCAGATTTCTCAATACGAATTCCCTCTAGCCGAAAACGGCCGGCTATTGATTCCGGGTTCCGGCCAGGAGCAAGAAATCCGCATCCGGCGGGTGCATTTGGAAGAAGACACCGGCAAGCTCACCCACATCAACGATGGCGAAGAGAGTTATTCGCTGGTCGATCTGAACCGGGCAGGCGTGCCGCTGCTCGAGATCGTCTCGGAGCCAGACATGCACAGCGTCGAGGCGGCCCGCGAATATGCAACCAGCTTGCGAGCCCTTCTGCGTTACCTGGGGGTCAATTCAGGCGATATGGAGAAGGGAGCGATCCGCTTCGAAGCTAACGTTTCTATCCGGCCAGTCGGAACGACGGCGCTTGGCACCAGGGTTGAGATCAAGAACCTGAACAGCTTCAAAGCCATGGAAAAAGCTGTCGCCTTCGAAATCGACCGGCAAGCAGAACTGGCGCAGCAGGGAATCGCCGTCCACCAGGAAACCCTGGGTTGGGACGACTCCACCTCGACGACATTTTCACAGCGCGGAAAAGAAGAAGCGCACGATTACCGTTATTTCCCCGAGCCGGATTTACCGCCCCTGGTCATCGAAAAAGAATGGATTGAAAAGGTTGCTGCCGCCCAGCCTGAGCTTCCCCAGGCAAAAGCCCGTCGTTTCCGAGAACAATATGAGCTGAGCCTCTACGATACCCGGCTGCTGGTCGAGGACCAATCTATCGCCAATTATTTTGAAGCCGTTTTAGCCGCGGTACCTGAGCTGGCTCCCAAAGCAACAGCGAACTGGATCAACGGAGACCTGTTCAGCTTGATGAACCAGCACGGAGATCAAATCAGCCAGGTCAAGGTCAGCCCCCAGAATTTTGCCCGCCTACTCCAATTGGTCGCCGAGGGCAAGCTCAACCATACCGGTGCAAAACTCGTGCTGGCCGAAATATATGCCAGCGGCCGGCCTGCCGCCAGCGTCGTCTCTGAACGCGGGCTGGAACAAATCTCGGATGAGAGCCAGATCATTCAACTGGTTTCGCAGGTTTTAGAGCAGTACCCGGGAGAAGTGTCAACCTACCTGGCAGGGAAGGAGACCATTGCCCAGTGGTTTTTCGGTCAGGTTATGCGCCAGGCGAATAGACAGGCCAATCCCAGGCTTGTACAAACTGAGCTGGCCCGGCAGCTCGCAGTCTTGAAAGAGAACTATCCCTCCTACAAGGGTTAACGTCAAGATTAAAATCACCCAGAAACATGGTATTGAATCACCTTGACGGATTGAATTTACGCGTGTAAATTAATATTAGAAAGATCTCGTTGCATTTGGAGGGCCTGGTGACGGCACGTTGAATGCACCCTCAGTTTGGTTGCTGAAGCGACCAAACTGGTTACAAGTGCAGCCGTCAGGAAAGCACTTAAAGCCAATGTGGTTGCGTATGCAGCATCAGATAGAAAGATGGCGGGCACAGAACCGTAGTGTCCGCTTATTTTTTTGTATAAACGAAAGTAAAGCACAGGAGATGTATGATGCCCGTAATGACGAATGCATTTGAAATGGCCCAAAGCCAATTTGATCACGTCGCCAGTCTGCTTAAGCTCGATCCGCAAGTGGCGGCAATCCTTCGCTGGCCCATGCGAGAGTACCATGTGCGCATCCCGGTCAGGATGGACGATGGCACCATCCGCCTCTTCGATGGCTACCGCGTCCAACATAACGATGCCCGCGGGCCAAACAAAGGCGGCATTCGCTTCCACCCGGCTGAAACACTCGATACCATCCGCGCTCTGGCAACCTGGATGACCTGGAAATGCGCCGTAGCGGATATCCCCCTGGGTGGGGGCAAGGGCGGTGTGGTAGTCGACCCGGCAACGCTGTCGATCGGCGAGAAAGAGCGCCTGTGCCGCGGCTTCATCGACATGCTGTGGCGTAACATCGGCCCGCGCCAGGATGTCCCGGCTCCGGATGTTGGCACCACCCCCCAGATGATGGGCTGGATGATGGACGAATATTCGAAACTGGTGGGTGAATACACTCCTGGCGTGATAACGGGCAAACCGTTAGGCGGAGGCGGTTCTTTGGGCAGGACAGAAGCGACTGGCTACGGCGTGATCCATAACGTGCGTGAAGCCATGAACCACCTGGGGATCGATCCAGCAGCCAGCGAAGTCGCCATCCAGGGCTTCGGGAATGTGGCCCAATATGCGGCGATCGGGTTCATAGAAATATTGAAAGGAAAAGTTGCCTGCGTGTCTTTCTGGGACCGGGAGGACCGCACAGCATATACCGTCAGCCATCCTGAAGGGATCGACCCTCGTTTCTTGATGACCATCACCGACCAATACGGGTCCATTTCGAAGGCTAAGGCCAAAGCAGCCGGTTACCTGATCGAAGACGCTAATGCCTGGATCAGCAAGGACGTAGATGTGCTCATCCCGGCTGCCCTGGAAGGCCAGATTAACTCCGAAACTGTGCAGATGATCAGCAAGCGGGTCAAGCTGGTAGCTGAAGGCGCCAATGGACCGACGACACCCGAGGCTGACGAAGTTTTTAAGGACCGGGGAATCTTCGTCATCCCGGATTTTCTATGCAATTCTGGCGGTGTGTCCGTATCGTATTTCGAGAGCGTCCAGAACGATATGAACTATTACTGGACAAAAGAAGAAGTGTTGGACCGGCTCGATACCAAAATGACGCTGGCTTTCAAAGACGTGCTGGAGATGGCTCAAAGCGAAAAAGTCTACATGCGCGACGCGGCTTATATGGTCGCCATCGCTCGGGTGGTTAAAGCCATGGAGCTGCGCGGCTGGCTATAATAAATACTGTAAAAAAATAAATGAAGGTCAAATTGGCACAAGACCGGTTTCTGGTTTCCATCCTCGGCGTGATTACGCTCCTGGTAATAGCAGCCCTGGCGATTTTCATCATTCGCCAGGGTCAGGAAACCTATCTAAACCAGGATACCCCCACCGGCGTGGTCCACGATTACATCCTGGCTCTGCAAAGGGGGGATTACCAGCAAGCTTATTCCTTCCTGGTCGAAGCTGAGAATAAGCCAGACATTTTATCCTTCAAGCAAATGCTTACCAACGACCAATACAGCATTTCTACGTCTGAAGTCCAGGTAGGAAGTGAACAAATCGCAGGTGACCAGGCTTCGGTCAGTGTGATCCTGACCCAAGGATCCAGCGGCCTTTTCAGCCAACCTTATCAAAATTCCCAACCGGCAGGGTTAGTGCGCCAAAAGGGGACCTGGAGGATCACCACAGCCCCATATCCGTACTGGGGCTACGATTGGTACCAACCAACCGGATCGAACCTCAAGCCGCCAATCCCAGTCGTCCCGGTTATCACCCCCAGCGGATAGCGCGGAATCTGATGCGGACCGTTAGACGCCTCTATTTTTACGCCATGGGCGTGATATCCCTGGAAGTGGTGATCTGGGGCGTCATCGGCCTGGTGCGGACGATAGTGAAAACCGCCATCGGGGGACAAACCAACCTTTTTGCAGGCTCGCTGGCGCTGGTGTTTGTCGGTCTGCCTGTTTTCTTGATCCACTGGTGGGCCATTCAAAGCAATGCCCTCAAAGATCCTGAAGAAAGAGCCACCAGGGTCCGTTCAATTTTCCTTTACGGCATCATCATCGGAGTGTTGATCCCGGTCGTCCAAAACGCGCTGGCGCTATCCAACCGCCTGGTCTTGATACTGATGGGATTGCAGTGGTCTCCACTGGTAGGCAAGGGGCAGACATGGGCCGATAACCTGATAGCCATCGCCATCAACCTCGGCGCGGCGGCGTACTTCATTCATATCCTGAGGGAAGATTGGAAAGTCGACCCACCCGGCAATTCCTTGTCCGAGTCACAGCGCCTGTACCGTTACATCTGGTTGGTATACAGCCTGGGCATTACGGTGTTTGGCATTCAGCAGGTCATTCGCTATATTATGTTCGCCTCCAGCGGACTCAGCAGCAACGTAAGCTTCATGCTGGCAGACGGAATCGCCTTGCTGATTGTGGGAACGCCTGTATGGGTGATCAACTCCCAGTCCATTCAGGCCACGATCGACCGGCGAGAAGAGCGCGAGTCGATACTTCGCCAGGTAGTCTTACATGGATTAAGCCTGGCCGGAGTGATGGCTTTCCTGGTGGCTGCTGGCATCATCCTATATGATCTGCTCAATTGGGCCCTGGGAGCATCATTAACCTTCCAGGCCTTTCTGCAGGGCGCCAGCCCGCCGGTTTCGGTGGCCATCCCGTTGGGGGGAACCTGGTTGTATTCCCGATTCTATCGCCGCAAAGATGCATCCCGGTTGGGGCCTTTAATTCCAACCGGAACCGAGTTGCCTCTCACAAAAGCAATTTACCACCCTGTTAATCAAATCTATACCACACTCCTGGCCGGGTTTGGGTTGGGAGCGGCAATCTTCGGCCTGCATCAGCTTCTAGCGGTGATTGTTAGCGCTGCGGTCAGCCAGGCCATCGGCACCCTGACATTGCGGAGCCAGCTTGCATCCGCACTCGCATTCATTGCTCTCGGCGTTCCCCTGTGGTGGTCAGCCTGGCGTCCATTGCAGCTCGAAGCCGGTCAGCGCGATGATCCCGGCGACCTGGCCCGCCGTTCTGTGATCCGCAAGGCTTATCTGTACCTGGCGGTATTTGCAGGCGTTATCGGAGTGATGGCAACCGCAGGCGAGGCGATTTACCAGGTCACCAGCCGGCTGCTGGGAAACCCAATGCTCAATTTCAGCCAATCAATTTTCGACCTGCTGCTCTTTATGGCCTTATTTGCAGCCGTATTGGTCTACCACATCTCAGCCCTGCGCCTGGATGGACGCCTGACAGGTCAATCGCTGGCATCATTGCAGCACCAGTTTCCGGTTTTAATCATCACTCCCGAGAGCAGCAGCTTTGCCGATGAAATCGGCGAGGCGCTGAAACAGTTCGCGCCTCACATCCCGTTTACGATCCAAACCCAGGCCCAAGGATTACCGCGGATCGACCAGCAAGCTCCTAAAGCGGTAATCTTACCTTCGGTCCTGGCGACAACCTCCTCCGGACCGTTACAAGACTGGCTGCACCATTTTCAAGGACAGCTGCTGGTCGTTCCGGTAGCTCAGCCCAACTGGCAGTGGATCGGGATGCTGGATGAGAACAGCCAGGTTCAGGCCCGCCAGGCGGCCAACGCGGTGCGCCAGATGGCTGAAGACCAACCTGTCCGCTTTTCACCAGCTCCTTCTCCCTGGGTCATCGTCGGTTATATCCTGGGAGGGTTTTTCGGCCTGGAAGTATTATCGATTGTGCTGATTTTCGGTATATCGCTGTTCCACTAGAGAGCCACAATCGGCATCAAATAACCGTGTTCAACTGGCATTTTTTTTACTATCGTTGTATACTTTTTGATACTAATAAAATTCGCTTGAAGGGCTACCGTTAATGAAAGCTTCTGTCTCACAACCTCAACTGGCGCATGGATTGAGCATCGTGTCGCGAGCTGTATCGCCCCGCTCGACGCTCCCGGTGTTATCCAATATCCTGGTGGCAACCGATGAAGGCCGGTTACGCCTGTCGGCCACCAACCTTGAACTTGGGATAACCTGTTGGATTGGGGCGCGGGTTGAAGACGAAGGCTCGACGACGGTGCCAGCGCGCACTTTCACCGACCTGGTAAGCTCGCTTTCTGGCGACCAGGTCGCCTTGACCCTCGATTCCCGCACTCAGACCCTCGGCGTTAAATGTGGAAGCTCGGAAACAGCCATTAAAGGCATCGACGCTCAGGAATTTCCCCCGATTCCCGTTCCAGATCTGGCAGAGGGCATCCAGCTCAACGTGGCTGAGTTTAAAGAGATGATCCAGCAAGTCACTTTTGCCGCTTCGACGGATGAAGCTCGCCCGGTGCTGACCGGTGTGATGGTCAATATCAGCGGCAATGAAATGGTCATGGCTGCAACAGACGGCTTCAGGATTTCGGTACGTAAAGCCGAATTGACCGAAGCCGTATCCAAGCCAGTATCTGCGATCGTCCCGGCTCGCACGCTGAACGAACTGGCAAGGATCGCTTCCGACGGCGACCAGACCATCAGAATGGTCATCCCGGCCGGCAGGGGACAGGTCATCTTTCACATCAAAGACATCGAACTGGTCTCCCAGCTCATCGAGGGTAATTTTCCGGATTACAAAGCAATCTTCCCACGCTCGTTCAAGACCCGCACCATCATCTCGACCAACACCCTGCTCAAAGCCTGCAAGCTGGTCGAGGTGATCGCCCGGGAGGGCACGAATGTGGCTCGCTTGAACCTCACCCCGGGTGGCGATATGAAACCGGGGAAGGTCGAAATCTCGGCCACCTCTGAAGAGACTGGCTCCAGTGAGAACGAGCTCGACGCCACCATCGAAGGTAACGCTTTATTGATCGCTTTCAACGTTAAATTCCTGCGAGAGGTGTTAGAAGTGATCAAGACACCGAACGTATCTTTGGAAACCAACACCGCCACTACCCCAGGCATGATCCGCCCGGTCGGAGACGACCATTATTCGCACATCATCATGCCGATGCACCTCGGGTAACCACTCAAAAACCCGGTCCATATCTTGCGGGGTTTTGACAGATGCTTACCTGTCGAAACCCCTTTGTCGTATCTATGCTAACCAGCATTTGAGGTAGCGCCATGACCATGCCGCCCACGCCATCCGACCGCCTGATGAATATCTATCTGGCATTGAGCCAGTACCCAATTCTGGCCAGCCGCATCCGCCTGCGGATGCGCCGAGAGCTGTTCGAGCGCGCCATCATTAAACCGGCCGCCTTTGAGAGTGAGGTCCTGGAGAAAGCCATCTTATCCCAGGAACGGGAAGGCTTGCGAAACCCTTACACTGAAGAACCAGCCGAGACCTGGGATAAACGCCTGGCAGCCGTTCGCGATCAGCTGACCGATTTTTACTTCAGTAATTTTTTACTATTCGACGTCTTCGAAAAACTACTGACCGAGCTTTTAAGCGAACGGGGAATATCTCATCAGAACCTGATGCTTTCGATCAACCCGGAAATCGCCCCTCAAGATATGGTCTTCGAACAGGCCATGACCATTGAGCGGATGCCGGCATCTGAGCGCACCCGCCTGGAGGCGCGCCTTCGGGAGCTCAAAGTCGTGCTGATCCGCAGTATGATCAGTGACCAGTTGCGTTACATCGACATCGCCAAGGAGTGGTTCACCATTTCTGACCTGGTTAATATCCGGCGCCGTAAGATCGGCTCGGGGCGGATCGGCGGCAAAGCCGCCGGTATGCTGTTAGCCGAGCGCATTTTAAAGGAAATGGGCGACGATGACTTGCGGAATAACTTGAATACCCCGGAATCCTTCTTTATTGGCTCGGATGTGATGTACACCTTTATGTCGATCAACAACCTGGTGCATTGGAACGACCAGAAGTACAAAGACGAAGACCACATGCGGGCGGAATATCCGCTGATTTTGAGAGACTTCGAGCAGGGTGATTTCCCCCCTGATGTACTGGACCGGCTTCAGACCATGTTGGTGAGCATCGGCCAAAAACCAATCATCGTACGCTCGTCGAGCCTGCTAGAAGATAATTTTGGGGCTTCATTTGCCGGGAAATATGATTCCATTTTTTGCCCCAATCAGGGAACACTCAAGGAAAACCTCAAGCAACTAATCCGGGCGATTTCTCTGGTCATCGCCACGACCCTCAACCCGACCGCCTTGCTTTACCGGCGGCAAAAAGGGCTGCTCGATTATGATGAGCGTATGGCTATATTGGTCCAGGTTGTCGAAGGCGAAGAAATGGGTGGTTTTTACTTTCCCCAACTCGCCGGTGTAGCTTTCAGCCAGAACCAGTACCGCTGGACGCCCCAGATCCGGCGTGAGGACGGGTTCGTGCGCCTGGTATGGGGACTTGGCACCCGCGCAGTCGAGCGGGTAGGAAATGACTACCCCCGCCTGATCGCGTTGAGCCATCCCTTGCTGCGACCTTCGAGCGCTGCCAAAACCATCCGGCGTTATTCGCAGCAGTACATCGACTTGATCGATCTCGAAAGGAATGCCTTCAGGACCCTGCCGGTGCAGGACGTTTTGACCCCGCGTTACCCGCCGCTGCGCTATCTGGCGCAACTGGACCAGGACGGTTTTTTCAGTTCTCTGCGAACCACATTGATCGATGGAGACACTAGCAACCTGATCTTGACCTTCGAAGAGCTTTTAAGGCGGACGCCCTTTGCCGAACGGATGCGAAACCTGCTGTGCCTGCTGGAAAAACATTACCATTCACCTGTAGATGTTGAATTTACGGCCAGGATCAGCACACCAGAAGACCTGCATCCGAACATCCAGATCACCCTGGTACAATGCCGGCCCCAGAGCCATTTACAGGAAACAGCCGAAGTAATACTGCCACCTAGCCTGCCACCCGAAGACGTTGTTTTTTCGACCTCTTTCATGGTCCCGCGTGGCAACGTTTTAGACATCCGCTATGTGGTATTCGTCCCGCCCGAGTTTTATTTTACTATTCCCACCCAAAACGACCGCTTTGTTCTGGAAAGAACGATCGGAAAATTGAATGCAGCTCTAACCGGCGAAACCTTCATATGCCTGGGTCCTGGGCGTTGGGGAACGACTAACCCCGACCTGGGAATCCACATAGATTACGCCGACATTTACAACAGCAAAGCATTGGTCGAGATCTCGGGGATGGGTGTAGGAGTTGCTCCTGAGCCGTCGCTGGGGACCCATTTCTTTCAGGATTTGATCGAAGCTGAAATTTACCCGCTGGCCATTTCGATGGACGACAGCAACGCAATCCTCAATCGGGAGTTCTTCTACGACACGCCTAATGTATTGAAAGAATGGATCCACGTCGAGGAGAAAACCGAGGAATTCCTGCGGCTGATCAAAGTGGATTCTTATCGGGCTGGAAGCACGCTGACCCTGACGATGAACGACGAGAAGGGGAAGGCCATTGCCTATCTGGTCGGTGGAAAGAAGAAGCCGGCTGCAAAAAGTGTCCAAGCCTATGGAGACGAGACAATCCACTTGACAGAATAGAACATATGTTCTATTCTGTCAAGTGGATTCCCATCGGGAATAAAAACCGGAGCGGGTGGTGAATAGACATGTTACAGCAATGCCGTAAAAGAAAACAAACGATTCAATGTTTCACGTGAAACATTTTTAAACTGCTGCAGAAGAAACGCAATCCTCAACCGTGGAGAAAGCACTTCATGCCTACCCTTTTTAATCACGTATACAGCGTAGAAGAGCTGAAACAGATGACCGGAAGCCTGGCCCAGATTGCTGGAATCCGGCTTTTTGAGTATGCGGATGGACGCATGCGCGGAATGCGAGCCGCCGACGTGTGGACTGGAAGCGGGCTGCGATTTACAGTTCTGCTCGATCGGGGAATGGACATCGGCCCGGCTGAATTTTGCGGTCGCCCCTTAGCCTGGGTCCATCCGGCCATGGCGACGCCGGCCTTCTATGAACCGGTCGGAGGCGGGTTTGGGCGCACATTCGGCGGAGGATTGCTGGTCACCTGTGGAATGACTCATTTCGGCCCGGCAGAAGAGGATGATGGCGTGTTTTACCCCCAGCATGGGCGGGTATCGCACATTCCGGCTGAAGCTATCGCGGTCCACTGTGATTGGGATGGCGACATTTACAGGCTCGAAATCAGCGGGCAGGTTCGCCAGGCTGTCCTTTATGGCGAAAACCTGGTGCTAACCCGGCGGATCAGTACCTACCTGGGCGCGACCGCACTGCAAATCGAAGACCGGGTCACCAACCTTGGCTTTAGGGAAACCACGCACATGCAGCTTTACCACTGCAACTTCGGCTTTCCGGTCATCAGTCCTGATACAGAACTGCTCGTGGATGACGAAGCTGTGCGACCGCGCGATGATCTCGCCCGCCCCGGATTGTCCGATCACAACCAATTTGGACCTTCAGATGCAGCATTTAGAGAACAGGTCTTCTTCCACAGTCCTCGACCCGATGCTACCGGCTTCGTTATTGCTTCCCTCAACAACCGGGCAATGAATTTTGGCGCTTACGTGCGCTACCGGGCAGCCGAATTGCCGGTATTGACCCAATGGAAGATGACCGGGGCGGGTGATTACTTGTGCGGCCTTGAGCCAGCCACCAACGCTGAAGCTCCGCGCCGCGAGCTGCGCCGGCGAGGTGAATTGAAGGTGTTGAAGCCGGGTAAATCGGTGGATTACGCCTTAGAAATTGGGGTGTCGGGGAAGGACGTTGATCCGGTATCCAGGAGGTGAAGCAATCCAGGTAAATAGGCAGAATACTCAAACCTATACCTGATTGACCTGTTTCCAGCGGACTGAGGCTGGTCAAGATACCTGTGGATGTTCAAGATACCTTGACCGAGTCAGGGTTATGGATTAAAATCATAGACGCTTAGGTTCCAGCCCTCGTAGCTCAATTGGACAGAGCGCTTGCTTGCGGAGCAATAGGTTAGGCGTTCGAGTCGCCTCGGGGGCACAGATAGGTAAATACACGGTTTTAGCTCTTTTCACCCACCGGTTCGGGTCGAAAGGAGCTATTTTTTTGCCTACCCACGTGCAGACCCCATTACTGTCAAAGATCATTGATAAATTTACCTTTTTCTTCCATCCCTGGCAGGTAAAAAATCACCCGCCAAATAAAGATTTGTGGTGGGGTTCTGAATCGTTTTTGTAGTATCTTTCATTGTTTTGTGAACACGCTCGCTCTATACCTGTTTACAGGTCCTCTTTGCGAACAACGGCACCTCGGCGGCACAAAATATCTAATATTTCACTAGAGGCAAAGGAATTTCGGTTATCTCATATTGGTCAGCCCTTGCGAGTTTGGATCTGGCAATCACCATCTTGTTTCTGTCCTGGCGAATGAATCTCTTTACGTGAGAAATAATGAATGGGGATAAACGGTGGGTGAGATGTTCTGCACTCTGACGCCAGGGCAAACAACCCTTTACTTGGATTTCTCGCGACCGAATAATGCTTTCGAATACCAAGGCGGAAACAGTTATTGTCAGGATGTTACCGTCTGAGCTTAGAGTGGGATGACCACACCATGGATTTATTGGGTTTTTTACTTAACAAACAGCATGATAACAATATCTCTATCACGGCATATAAAAACGAGGGCGAACCGGTAATCAGTGATGGGTCAGATACACAAAACCTATGCGTGGGAAGGAGTACCCAGGCCAAATTCGAATAGGCACGGCATATCGCGTTGTTATAAACGAACTAGAGGCCGGCTTTTTCTACACCTTGCACGTATTTGATTTAGTATGATCCAAGAAGCAAAACAATTTACCGACCAATAAGACCGTAATTATGAGAGTTTGTGGCGATGAGATGATGAAGCTGCTGAATGGCGATGGAGTCGTCCGTAAGCTCACCCTGGCAAATTTTTTAGGCAGGTATGCCTGGGATGATGCATCAGCTGGTACTCCCTAACCTGTAAAGTTCGACCACGAATTGTTTGTAAACGAATGCCGGGCAAAAGTCCTCAAGCGCCAGTATCGGCAGGCCACTCCAATCCATCACCACGGCTGCGACCATGCCGGATCAATCGATGAAAGCAAAAGAATATCGATACGCCATAAATCACTTGCCGGATAAAAAACCTATCCTGATTAAATAAAATCCCGTACAGGTGGGGGTTGCCTTCTTCAGCACCGCCGCATATGGCGGTTCTGACTTTTGTGACCTACCGAGACAGATTACCAGCTTGCGACCTGCAGATAGGCGATCCCGCAACTGCCAGAGCAGGCGGGAAGCCCCACGAGGACTTTGCTGCTGTTATGGCAAAGTCCTTATCACATATTCGGTCCAGTCGGCGGAGGGTTATAAGGCGGGGTCGGAGTTGCAGGCGCTTTCCAGATCAATGCGGTGGCGATCAATCCACCGATGGCACCGATGATCCCATAAATAAAGATGTTCCTGATGATATCGAAGAAGTGAAACCCTGTTGATATCAGAATGTTAGAAAAAGTATTCCCGACATCGCCAATCGCGTTCGCTATCAACGCACCAAAAGCTGCAGATAACCCCCCAAATATCGCTGCGGCAATCCCGCCGACAATTGCACCAACAATCCCTGCCGCCGCTCCTAAAACCAGACCTTGACTATTAGAGACCGGTGGCAGTTTTTCGTAATGGCGATACAGGTACACCGCCCCTATGCCACCGCCCCAAACCCAACCAAACAGCAGGCAGTTGAGGCAGGCGATGAGGGGAAGGTTGGATAATATGCCCATCGCTACCCCGGCTATTGCGCCGGACATCAACAAAGACCGTGTATTCAGTCCCATGAATTTCTGATCCATTTTCCACCTCTGAGAATCAAAGATTAATTACAAGTTAATTTATAGCATAATTCTTTGATTAATCCAGCATTAATTCTTTAAAACCCAACTTTTTCGGGTGGTGATTGGCGGTTCTTTATCAAAGTATAATCAACAAGACTGGCTGTTATGGAGGAAAACCATGGCCTGAGATGAGGGAAATGATATTTTCGATTTTTACGAAAGGAAAAATTTACGAAAGCAAAGATCAAAATTCGGGAATGATGTGTATTCTCAACAGGCGAACCTATTGTAATACCTGTGTCAGGATGTGAAAGATGGATATTACTCCAGTAACCCAAGCCCTTGATGCAGCCGGGATCACTTATCACTTGTTCGGCCATCCTGGCCAAGTCCACTCGGTGGAGCAAGCCGCCCAAGAACGGGGGATGGCCGTCGGCCAGGTCGTACGCAGCATCGTTTTCCGGGTGACCGGCGATTATTTCGTGATGGTTTTGGTAGCCGGTACCCAACAGGTGTCCTGGCCCCTTTTACGGAAATATCTCAACCAGTCGCGCCTGACCATGGCAACGGAGGAAGAGGTTCTAATGGTGACCGGTTACCGCCTGGGTGCTGTTTCCCCATTCGGATTACCGGCCCCCATGCTGATCCTGGTTGACGAGAGCGTCATGACATACGAAGAGGTATCGATTGGGTCAGGAGAACGCAACCTGGCGGTTATTTTGAAGACCTTTGACTTGCTTGAAGCTTTGGGGAATGTGGAAATCGTTCACCTGGCACAATAGCCGCTATCCCAGGTGAATCCGTTTTCCGGGTTATTTTGGACGATGATTATTTGGCGTGTTTGACGGTGCGAGCCCGACTGCGAGGTCGCTGAATAGTCTCCTTAAAGGAGCCCTTGAGCTCACGACCCAGGAATTCTGCGAAACCTATGGCGCCGATGCCTACCAGAAGGTGGACAACATGGATAACCCAATGAGCGGGGCCAGGCAATATTTGCGCCTGGGTAAGCCCCAGGACCGGCAGGATGAGGCCCCAAACTGCGGTAATCGCGACCATCAAGCCGGACACTTTCCGCCGTGCAGCTATCCATGCCAGAGCCCAAAGTAAGAGGACCAGGACCACTCCAAACAAGATATGGAAAATTATCAGGTAACCATTCTGGCCTATCCAGAATATGATCCCCAGAATGAGCAGTATTGTCCCCACAAGGCGGATCAACATCTGGATAACTGTAACGGTGTTTTTCATGCTCCTTCTCCCTCTGCAAGAACCGAAAATCGTGAATCAAAACCGGATGGGAATGGTTCAAGAATTCGAAAATGCTGAACGCTGTCCTCCACCGCGGTCAGATAATACCATAAATTTGAGGCTGTTGGCAATCGATCCTGTGACCATCCACGTAAAAAACAAAATATGCATCCTATCTTAATTTGTTTAGACAGCTTGAACTACTCAAATTTGTTTAAATTGGCCCGGGTGAAATTTTGCCTTTTATATCCTTTTATCTCTGTTTGGAATTTTGGACTTATCCGGACTACAATCCGTCACTTTCGATTCGTGGGTCTACCCAAATCCATTTATAATACGGGCTGCTCTTTACATAAGAATGGATGAACATGTCTGAAAAAACCCAAATTTTATTGACCAATGATGATGGAATCGAATCCCCAGGATTGTGGGCGGCAGCTGAAGCCCTGTCGGAACTCGGTTTTGTGAACGTAGTCGCCCCTCGGCTGCAATCCTCAGGTGCCAGCCGCAGCCTTCCAAACAGCTCGGATGGTAAAATTACCTCCCAAACACTGCGGGTCCACGAAAAAGACTGGACGGTCTATGCGGTGGGGGGAACTCCTGCACAAGCAGTGCTGCATGGTGTGTTGGAAGTCATCGGTACAAAACCAGCCCTGGTGGTTTCGGGCATCAATTACGGCGAAAATCTGGGCACGGGGGTTACCGTGTCCGGAACTGTTGGCGCTGCCCTTGAAGCTGCTACCATGGGCATCCCCGCCCTGGCCATCTCGCTGCAGGTGCCTACCAGCGACCAGCTTTCCTATTCACGCCAGATCGATTTTTCAGCTGCGGCTTATTTCGCGGGATACTTTGGCCGCTTATTGTTGGCAAACCACCTCCCGCAGGATGTGGACGTTCTCAAGGTTGACGTGCCAGCTGAAGCCACTTCCGAAACGCCCTGGCGGACCACCCGCCAATCCAGGGTACGTTATTACCACCCCATTCGTCCCCAACGCCAAAATTGGGAAGAACCAGGGGTCGTAGGCTATGAAATGAAGTTGGACATCGACCAGGTAAAAGAAGATAGCGATGTTTATGCCGTGATGGTCAGCCACATGGTCTCGGTCACTCCTCTCAGCATCGACCTGACTTCGCGAGTCGGGTTGGAGGAATTGGAAAAGATGTTGAAAGGCGATTGAGATTGAAAACCCGTGAACCTTTTCGCCATCTCCGGTGTCTATTGTAGTAGATGCAGGTGAATACCTCCTCACAGAATGAGGCAAAGCCAATAACCAATCCATCCAATTGAGACCTGACAGCCTATGATATCTGATCAGGAACTGATCGCACAAATCATCCAGGGCAGCGACCAGGCATTCGAGGTGCTTTTCGAGCGATACGAAAGCGATCTACGCCGTTACCTGCTGGCCATCTTGCCTGACGAAACCAGCGCCCAAGACCTTGTTCAGGAGGTCTTCCTGCGGGTGTGGCGTTATGCTGGCCAATGGAATGGGCAGGGACCGGTTAAGGCTTGGTTGTATCGAATCGCAGTCAACCAGGCGTTCAACGCCATCCGCTCCCGGCGGCGGCGTCCCGAGCAGCCACTCGATACGCCCGATGATTGGGATGATTCCGAAGAAGGGTTTTCTTTCCCGCGTTGGTTAGTCGACAATTCGTCTTTGGGCCCAGATATGGCGTTGGAACGGGAGGAGCAAAGCGATCTGCTGCAGCAGTTGATTGCATCTCTTCCCGGCGAAAAACGAGACGCCTTCAGACTGGTACATCTTATGGAGATGAGCATCAAAGACACCGCTGACGAACTGGGCATTCCAGAAGGCACGGTCAAGTCACGCCTGCATTATGCCAAAACCTGGCTGAGCCAGGAATGGCGCAAGCTCGAATCAGAATAGGAGTGAAAAATGTCTTTGCAAATTTTAACCCCCTGGCATCGTGATTCTTACGACCGGTTTTGGCAGGAACGCCTGCCTCAACTCCTAGCTAAACGGCTCCCTCTTGTTAGTTACCAGGCTCAGGCTGAAAACGAACAATCCTTGCTGGTTGTGGTGATGCTCTCTTCACCTTCAGGGGATATGCAACTGGATTATCGTGGCATCCCACAGCCTGATATGGATGGCTTGTTCACTATCGATGGGCAGCTAAGGGTTGTGGTTCCGACCGCCGCAAATGAAACCCTGGACAGCACTGAGATTGCCTGTGTGGGAGACCAACTCTATGAATATTTCCAGGAACGACTAGGCCAGGCGCCAGACAGCCTGGCGTGGGATGAAACACTGGCCCGGGCCTGGTTCCCCCTGGACCGGTGGGTAAATGAGTTCTTCCACGAAAAAGCCCAGCTTCTGGACACGACCAACTGGGTCAGCCGCCATACCCACCTGCGACGGCTGTACTTGCTGAAACGCGACCAGGTCATCCATCCAGGCCAAACAGGGCGAGTGTGCCCCTTCGAGACGCCCGAAGGTCCAAATATCGGGCGAGTCTTTACCATTGCCCTGGGAGCCGCCATCCGGAATGGGCGGCTGGTGGTCATCGATCCACGCCAGGAAGCCAGCCTGGGTATTTCCGCTTCAATGCTTCCATTCCTCGAAAACAACGACCCTAACCGCCTGCTGATGGCTGCAAATATGATGCGCCAGACTATCCAACCCCACAATGCCGATCCAGCCTGGGTGCAAACCGGAAATGAACCGGACGAGGAAGGCTTCTGGTACGGCTACAACCTGCTGACAGCCTTTGTTTCCTGGGGGGAAAGCACCTCTGAAGACGGCATCATCTTGAGCGAATCAGCCGCCCGCAGGTTAAATGACCCATTCCCGGTCGAAGCTGGCGATCTGCTCAGCAACCGGCACGGCACGAAAGGCGTGGTGAGCGATATCTTGCCAGACGACCAGATGCCCCACCTGCCAGACGGCAGCCCGGTCGAGTTGGTCTACAATTTCATCGGCCTGCGGACGCGAATGCACATCGGCCAGGCGCGTGAAGCCCTGTTGGGACGGATCGCCCGGCATAATGGACAGCCAGCGATTGTACCCCCGTTCCATGCACCTTCAACGGAAGAGCTCAACCGGCGTTTGACCCAGGCCGGCCTGCCTGATTCCGGAATGGAATTCCTGACCGACAGCAAAAATGGTCCACAGCTGGAGCGACCCAGCACGGTAGGTTGGGTATATTGGAGCCGTCGGGCCCAGTTAGCTAAAGATAAACTACGGGTCTCGACTGCGTCCGGGGAGGGTCAGGTGGTCGGAGAGATGGAATGCGCCATCCTCAACGAAGCTGGAGCTTTGCATAACCTTCAAGAGGTTGTAAGTACGCGTTCTAACCGCCGGAAGGAGGCGGGAGACGTGCCCGGCCTGATAGCCCAGGGTACGATCGGGTCATTTGGACCGCCAACGCCTCTGTTCGAGGGTGTGGTTGAGCGGTTGAAGATTGCCGGCGTTCGGGTTGAGCTTACTGCCGGACGCTTAACTTTTAGGTTTGCTTATCCTGAAGGCGAAACGCTGGTCCTGGCGCGCCCCATGGCACACCCATGGCTGCACGAACGCCTGATCGAGGCTGTGGGCAGGCCGGATGGCCTGAGGCTGCCGGTGATCGCAGCAGGAGAAGCTTACCCAGTCTGGCAAACAAATTCAGGGCAAAGAGATTCGCTGGAAGCTGAGTTCGAAAGCCTGGTTGAAGCCAACGCGCGGGTAAAGCGAATGCTGGAAAATAAGGCGCCTGCGCGGCTGATGAAAGAGACAGTAATGCAGCTGGAAACCCAATTGAGGGCCTTCTTCGACGCGCTCCTCCCACCTGAATCTTTGCAGATCGCCGAAGGGCAGCTTTTCAGCGGTCGAGCGGTGACAGCCCCTGGTATTGGGCTGCACATTAACCAGGTTGGGCTGCCGGAAGAGATAAGTTGGGCTCTTTTCGGACCATTTGTGGAACGTGAATTGAAAGGTAATTCCCCGGCTGCACCAGGCAATCCGCAGGCTGTCGAGGCTCTCAAACAGATCATGGCCCAAAGCTGGGTCATCATCCATCGCGCTCCCGGTTCAACATCCACAGGGCTGATGGCCTTCCACCCTGTGCCACAAGCGGGACGGGTAATCCGCCTCAATCCTCTGGTATGCCGCTGGTTGAACACCGATTTTGATGGCGACCAGGTAGCTGTCTATCTACCGGTGACACCTGAAGCACAGGCCGAGGCCGGTGAACTGCTCTCGGCTGCAGGGCATTTGAAGCGCAGCCCTTCGCTGGTCAAGAGTCTGCTGCCGGCGGCTGAAGCCATATGGGGCCTGGGATACCTTTCCTTATCATCGGCTGGGCGCTCAAAAATCGCCTGGATCGCCGGCGTCCAGTTCCTGCCCTGGCAGTGAGCCATTGACCCAAAACGGATTGACCCTTTTAACGACGGAGTTGCTCGCCCGTGATGGCATCGAGCCTGCTCTGCAGGCACTTGAAAGGTTAACCCAGGCCGGTTATGCCGCTGCCCGCCAATCCGGCACGTCATTCAAGTCCCTTCATTGGTGCGAGTTTTAGACACCCTTCCTTCCCAGAAAGCAGCGACCCCAGGCGTTGGGAAGATTACAGCGAAGAATTGGCGGAAAAAATCTTCTCGTTGGCAGATTATGGCGACCTGGAAATGGGACCGCAGCTATTGGATGCCAAGATCCGCAACTGGAACCGGCGCTCCTTGCCAGCGATTATTGGACTGCGAGGTGTAGTTACAGATGCAGCCGGAGAGGCATACATCGTCCGCCATGGTTACAGCGATGGATTGTTGCCTGAGGAGATGGTTGCCTGCGTCGCCGGTGCCCGTCGTGGATTGGCCCAGTTAGCAGAACGGCTGGTAAAGCTCGAGCAGGATGGGGTTAAAGCAGGCGACCCTGAGAACCTGCACGTGTTAGGACGTGCCCGCCGGGCCCGTAGACCGGGTACGGTGTTCGCCCGGGCCGCGGCCGATAACACTGTTGATCCATTGGTCGATATTGAGAGCCGGTTGATTGTAGGATTGCCGGCCAATCCATCGTAAGGAAAATCAAGAAAATTACAGGTTGAATTTTATATTGAGGACGTCCCCATCCTGGACGACGTACTCTTTGCCTTCCTGGCGCAGCTTGCCTTTGCCGCGCGCTTCAGTCAGGCCACCCAGAGAGATCAGGTCATTGTAGGCGACGACCTCGGCCCGGATGAATCCTTTTTGCAGGTCGGTGTGGATTTCGCCGGCGGCTTCGGGCGCCAGCGCCCCCCTGCGCACAGTCCAGGCACGGACCTCGTCCGGGCCGACGGTGAAGAAGGATTGCAGCCCTAACAGGTCGTAAGATAGCCGGATCATGCGGTTCAGGCTAGGCTCTTCGATGCCGTACTCTTCGAGAAATTCCCTGGCTTCTTCGGGTGGGAGCTGGGCTATTTCCATCTCCAACTCGCCCTGCAATGCAACAATATTACTGAATTGATGGCGGTAATCGATAGAAGGTTGGGCCTGCCCTTCGGAGAGATTCATAACAATTAATACTGGTTTGCGGGTTAATAAGCCGTACCCAGAAAGGAGTTTGTCCTCCTCTGCGGAAATCGTTTCATCGCGCAAAGGTTTTTCTTCCGAAAGGGCAGCGTGGAAGCGTTCGAACAAGGCGATTTCTCTGTCGATCAGAGCCTTATCGCGCCCGCCACCTTTGTGTTTCTCCTCTCCCAGGCGCTCGAGCTTGCGCTCAACCGCAATCAGATCGTTCAGAATGAACTCGCCATCCATCGCCTGGATGTCGCGCAGGGGATCGACACTACCGGAGGGGTGCGCAACCACTTCATTTTCAAAGCAGCGGACGATGTGAATAAAGCCGTCCATTTGTGTAAGCTGGTTCAACAGCGTGCCCGAAATCCCGGTTTTTGCGGCGCTGCCGTCCAATCCCGCTATATCGGCATAAGTCACCTTGGCATAAATCGTCTTCTTGGGTTTGAACATACCCGACAATAGGTCCACGCGAGGATCGGGGACTTCGACAACGGCGGTGTGAACTTCTATCTTCCCGGTTGCGATGCCGGTAGGCTGGGTCAGGCGGGTCAAGGCGTTATAAAGGGTCGTTTTACCGGATTGGGGCAGGCCAATAATTCCAAGTCGCATAAAGCATTTTCTTTCTGGTATATCAAGAATCGTGTATAATATTTGTTACTCAATGCCGGAGTGGCGGAATTGGCAGACGCGCACGACTCAAAATCGTGTTCCTTCGGGAATGTGGGTTCGATTCCCACCTTCGGCACTGAAATTATAACATGGCCCTCCGTCGCGAACCGGTGGGGCTCCTTTTTTAACGGTACAATAATATAGTTATAGTGGTCCTGCCCGGCATCCCGGTGCAGCGCCAACCTGACAACAGAGCAGCCAATCCACATTAATGGACTGGTACCCTGAAATCAACGGGGTTGCATCCAAATGGCTGATGGTGAATCAGCAGGTCCCTACTCTAAAATCCGACCTTCCAAGGAGGAAATCATGCCGAACCTTAACGATATCCTGGCAATTATCTTAGGCGGCGGAAGAGGCAGTCGATTATACCCCCTCACCAAGACCCGCTCGAAACCTGCAGTTCCTATGGCAGGCAAATACCGGTTGATCGACGTTCCCATCAGCAACTGCATTAACTCCGGAATTTTTCGCATCGCTGTCCTGACCCAATTCAACTCTGTCTCCTTGCACCGCCATATCGCCAATACCTACAATTTTGACGTCTTCCATACCGGTTGGGTGCAGGTTTGGGCAGCCGAACAAACCATGCAGAGCGCCGACTGGTATCAAGGGACGGCTGATGCAGTCCGCAAGCAGATCTTTCAAATCCGTTCGACCAATGCGCCTTATACCCTGATTCTGGCAGGCGACCATCTTTACCGTATGGATTACGCCGGCATCGCCGAGAGCCATTGGAACACCGGGGCCGACATCACCGTCGCCGTACAACCGGTTGCCATTCAAGACGCTTCTCGTTTCGGCCTGCTCAAACGGAATGCTGACCTGAAGATCACCGATTTTGTGGAAAAACCCAAAGATCCAGATCGCTTAGCTGAATTTGTCAGCCGGGATGACCTGGATCGGCCTTACCTGGCATCGATGGGCATTTATCTGTTCAAGACTAAAGTTTTAATCGATCTGTTGACCAGGAACGCATTCGATGATTTTGGCAATCACGTTATTCCCAGCGCGATCAATACCCACTCAGTGTATGGCTATGATTTTGAAGGTTATTGGGAAGATATTGGGACGATCCGCTCGTTTTACGAGACTAACCTGGCACTGGCAACTAAAAATGCTCCATTTGACCTTTTCGACCCGGTCCGGCCTGTTTATTCTCACCCCCGCTTCTTACCTGGCACCCGCATCGATGATAGCAACCTGCGCGACGTTCTGGTCGCAGAAGGATGTTGGCTTCACCAGGCAGAGATATCCCACTCGATTATCGGCCTGCGCAGCCAGATCGGCGCCGGCTCAAAAATCAAGGATACGATCATCATGGGATTGGACTATTACAGTACCCCTGGCGGCGATGACAGCGAAACGGTCATCCCGCTTGGAATCGGACCTGGCTGCAACATCGAAGGTGCCATTATCGACAAGAATTCTCGCCTGGGAGCGAACGTGACCATCCGTCCCTTCCCACGTGGGGTCGAAATCGATACCGATGACTGGTCAGTTAGGGACGGGATCGTGGTCATACCCAAGGGTACTACCCTGTTGCCGGGAACAATCATCTCTCCCGGTTCCGACGATTAACGTCCTGTCGTGCACTCAATCGATCGCTTCCGGAGCCCTTTCGGGCGTCACCCAATGTATGGAAGCGAAGTATCTTCATAGCGAGCAACTCCGCAGATAATCTGTGGTTTTAACATGCATGGCGCTGCATCTGGAGGCTATAATCGGTCAAGATAGTAGCCTCTAATCCTCTATGAGAATACCCCAGGCCTCGATTCCTGATGTAAAAATTCCTTCAATGGGAGAATTGTATGGATGACTCCGTAAAGATCGACACCGGGAAACTATCGCCAGATATTCAGATAACCTGGCACGCAATTAGTCCAGAAGACGTTCTCAAAAACCTCGAAACACCTCAGCAGACTGGGCTGACCAAAGAAGAAGTCCACGCCCGGCAGGAAAAATATGGGCTAAACCGCCTGACTGAAGCCGCCCGAACGACCTTCTTGAAAATGGTTCTCGACCAGTTGAAAAACTTCGTCGTGATCTTGTTGATTGTTGCTGCTATCGTCTCGGCTATCCTGGGGGATTTCATCGAGGCAGCTGCCATCATGGCGATCGTTGTCTTGAATGCGGTGCTGGGGGTCGTCCAGGAACAAAGGGCCGAAGAGGCCCTGGCTGCTTTGAAAAAGCTTGCCGCTCCAGAAGCACAAGTTTTGAGAGATGGACACCGGATCTCGATCCCTGCGGAAGAACTGGTGCCGGGAGACATGGTCTTTTTGGAAGCCGGTAATTTCGTACCGGCTGATATTCGCTTATTAGAAGCAGCCAATCTGAAGGTTGAAGAAGCGGCATTGACAGGGGAATCAGAGGCGGTCCAAAAGAACGCCTCGGTCGTTTTGGAAAAAGATATTCCCCTGGGAGACCGCAAGAATACCGTCTTTATGGGGACGCTGGCTTCCTATGGCCGGGGGCACGGCGTGGTAGTCAACACCGGGATGAAAACACAGCTGGGAATGATCGCTACCATGCTCCAAGCGGTAGAAGAAGAAGAAACACCGCTGCAGCGCCGCCTCGACCAGCTGGGCAAAATCCTCGGCTGGGGTGCTCTGAGCATCTGTGGGATCGTCTTCGTCATGGGTGTGATCCGGTTGGCGATAAACCTGAACGATTTCAACCTGGCCGATCCGGCTGTGTATCAGGGGATCGTCGGTCTGTTTATGATCGCCGTCAGTCTGGCGATTGCCGCCGTCCCCGAAGGACTGCCGGCGGTGGTGACGATCAGTCTGGCATTGGGAATGCGGGAGATGATCAAGCGCCACGCCCTGATCCGCCGGCTTTCTTCGGTGGAGACGCTCGGCTCAGCTACCGTAATCTGCTCAGACAAGACTGGAACCCTCACCCAGAACGAGATGACCGTTACCCGGTTGTGGGTCGACGACCATCAATTCGATATCTCAGGCAGTGGCTACGTACCGCAGGGAGACATCCTCTCAGGCGGGGAAAAAGTTGACCTGGAGAAATTACCCGGGGCCACCACTGCCTTATGGGTCGGAGCACTCAACAATGACGCCAAATTAGAAGAGCTTCCACACGAAGATTCGCAGGTGGCCTTCCGCATCGTCGGCGATCCAACTGAAGGCGCTCTGCTGGTGGCGGCTGCGAAAGCCGGGGCCTTATTGAACGACCTCAACCAGGCCTATCCGCGGGCGAACGAGATTCCCTTTGATTCTTTCCGCAAGCGGATGCTCACAATCCATACCATTGAAGACCCACACGATGAGGATATCTCGCCGTTAGTTGGAACCGAGAAGCGCCAATGGTATGCCATCACGCTCAAAGGCGCTGCCGACGTCGTCGTCAATCTGTGCGATTCGTACCAGACGATTACTGACGAAATTTGCCCATTAGACGAAGCCCAGCGCAATAGAATATTGGACGCCAACGATACAATGACCCGTGACGCGCTCCGGGTTTTGGGGATGGCCTACCGTCTCACCCCTACCATGCCTTCAGAATTGGACGGACAGGACCTCGAGAAAAACCTGGTCTTCGCCGGCCTGGTCGGTATGATCGACCCGCCGCGCCAGGAGGTAAGTCCTGCCCTGGAGAAAGCCCGCCAGGCAGGCATCCGAACCATCATGATTACCGGCGATTTTCCCAATACTGCTCGGGCTATCGCGGAGGCTATCGGATTGCTTAAACCCGGGCGGAAGGTTTTGACTGGAAACGATATTAACCACCTGAACGATGCCGATCTGAAAATGGAAGTTCAGGAAACCGACGTTTTCGCAAGGGTGAGTCCCGAGCACAAAATGCGTATCGTGGATGCCTTACGAGCCTCGGATGAGGTGGTTGCAATGACCGGCGATGGGGTCAACGATGCGCCTGCAATCAAGAAAGCAGACATCGGGGTAGCGATGGGTATCACCGGTACCGACGTGGCTAAAGAAACTGCTGATATGGTGCTGACCGATGATAATTATGCCAGCATCGTGGCAGCCGTCGAACAGGGTCGGATTATCTACAGCAACATCCGCAAGTTTGTTTATTACCTGCTCTCTTGCAATTTGGGAGAAATCCTGATCATTTTTCTGGCAACCCTGGTCGGCTGGCCTTCGCCATTGACTGCCATACAACTATTGTGGCTCAACCTAGTCACCGATGGCGCCCCGGCTCTCGCCCTGGGGACAGAAAAAGGCGACCCGGATATCATGCAGCAGCATCCCCGCCCGCCCAAGGAGCCGATAATCAACCGGTTCATGCAAGTTGGCATCCTCATCCAGACACTGGCCATCACTTCAGCAACCCTGTTAGCGTATTACCTGGGTCGAGAAGTCTATCCCCAACATATCGAGTATGCAGAAACCATGGCATTCGTCACGTTGAGCTGCTCCGAACTTCTGCGCGCATACACGGCCCGTTCGGAATATTATCCCCTCCTGAGGATTGGACTTTTCTCAAATAAATATATGAATTACGCCGTGCTTTCTTCGCTGGCGCTGATCATGGCAGTCGTTTACATCCCCTTCTTGCAGACCGTCTTCAATACCGAGCCCTTAGGCTGGGCGCAATGGGAAGTCATTCTGCCATTAATGTTGATCCCATCGCTGGCAGCCGAATTGACCAAACTGGTGAAGAGCCGCCAAATGGAAAAACAGGTGAAAGTGAATTCATTTTAAAGCAGGATAGGTCGTACCTCCATAAGGGAAGATAAGGACGTCGGCCTGGGAAGGGAAACGGCGGCGGGCTAAATCAACCGCCGTCTCAAGGTTATTAACAAAGGAGACGAAGGGCAAATTTTCCTTCGTTTCCACAGGAATGGTGGGGGCAACCATTAGAAGTTGAGCGTGGAGCATGGCTTGTAAAGCAAAATAGAGGAAGAAGCGATCCTCCTCTCCCATTCCTTTTAATTTCAGCCGGGGGACCACCCGCACCAGAAGCGGCGCCAGAACTTTTATGGCTTTGCGGCCAAGGGGTAATTTTTGATTGGCCAGGCCAAAAACGCCGACCCCTTCTTCGGCTTTTACCAGCGTCACCATGATTCCACCGCGACGCACCGCCCGAATGGTATTGGCCAATGCCTTGACTCCCTGGCGGAGGTCTTGATCCATTGGATGCGAATCGGTGATGACGATATCTGCCGGACGTGAAACACTCACGCCATACATCTTTGCGCTGAGGGCACATCCTTGCCGGTGAGCTGCTACCGGGTCGCCTGCTACCACCTGGACCAATTCAATCGAACTATTGAGCACGGCATTGACGATGAAGACTGGTGGTTTTAGCATGCGACCACCCTCTTCAAGGTCGAGCCTCATCGGATTGCTAGCTATGGGCTGCCCGACCATATTGAACGTATCGACCGTGCAATTCAAGCTATGGTTATGAGCTGTGGTAGTCCTCCCTGCCACCCCTGGAATCAGGTTCTTATACCCTCCGCCAAAACTGGCAATAATATGAGGCTCTATACAGCCAATAGAAACAACCAGGTCCACCTCCGCGACTGTTTTATTGATCCAGACCGGGGTTCCACGCGAAGTTGTTCCCAGGAAAACCAGCCGCTGCAGGTCGTCGCAGGCAGGATTTTCCCAATGCCAGTTGCCCATTTCGTGCAAGCCGGTGCGTTGAGAAATCTCTTTAGCCTCCATTTTACGGTGCAACCCCAATGCAGGGATTATGGTAAGGTTTTCCGGCTTCATTCCGGATTCTGTCAAGACATTCAGCACTCCGGGAAGGATTTTTGCTACCGGCGTCGGGCGGCTGCTGTCATCGATCACCAGGACAACCCTGGCCGATCTACCATCCTGGCAGGCGGCTGTATAAAGTTCGCCCAGCCCGGGCGATCCAATCGGATGGTTCAGGCTGCGCATCACTTCAACAGAAATGTCGGCAACCGGGGGAAGAGGTGCGGGCTCCATATATCCGGCAATATTCCAATCATCCGGCGTATGCAGGTCGATCGTACCGTTTCCCCAAGGTAAGTTATTAAGTCTCATTAACGGTCTCCAAGGTAATATTTGGGAACAAAAATCATTTGTAAAAGTGTACAGCAATTTTACTGATTTGTCCCCTTAAACGAGGAAAAAGATCATCAGCTTACATGTTATAATTTTTGTATGCCCTTAGGACCAATTAAATATCCAACCAGTAATAGCCCGGAAGATGAGGAAACTTTGACATTCAAAAGGTCTCACTTTTACATGGCTTTGGCACCGCTAGCATTTTTAGCCGGATTGGCCTTTGGCTACATTTTTTGGGGCCGGACAGCCGTGACCCCCAATGGAGGAGCACCAACTGCGGTGGCACAGCAATCGACCGGCGCGGCCCAGACCACAACCTTTCCTACCACAAAGGCTCCGGTCCGATACGACATCCCGGTGGGAAACAGCCCTTATATTGGGCCGGAGAATGCCCCCATCACGATAATCGAGTTCAGCGATTACGAATGCCCCTACTGCCGTAAGTGGTACGAAGAAACATTTCCGCAGATCATGGATGAGTACCAGGGAATGGTGCGCTTCGTTTATCGCGACTTCCCATTAATTGGCATGCATGCCAATGCATCCCCGGCAGCCGAAGCAGCTTATTGCGCCGGCGAACAAGGCAAGTATTGGCCTTTCCACGATAAATTGTTTAGCGGTGGTTACACCTTGAACGCCACTACCTATACCCAATATGCCACCGATCTTGGTTTAGACATCACCCAATTTAACGACTGCGTCGACACAAACAAATACCAATCCGCAGTTGAGGATAATTACCAGTTCGCGGCGAATCTGGGCATCCAATCGACACCGACATTCTTCATCAACGGGCTGGCGGTCGTCGGAGCCCAACCCTATGCAGTGTTCAAACAGGTGATCGACCAGGAATTGGCCGGGGAAATTCCTTAATTCTTAATCAATAAAATCATCTGAGACAAGATCTGTCATGAAACGGTTTATTGCACTTGCCGGGAATATCGGCGTGGGGAAATCAACCCTGGTCAGGCTTCTTTGCGAACAAATGGGATGGGAACCCTTTTACGAGCCGGTAACCGAAAACCCCTACCTGGCCGATTTCTACCAGGACATGCAGAGTTGGGCCTTCCAATCTCAAATTTTTTTCCTGACACACCGCTTGCGCATCCACCGTCAGCTCTTGAATTTCCCAGGGTCAGTGATTCAGGACCGCAGCGTCTACGAAGACGCGGAAATTTTTGCCCAAAACCTTTTTATCCAGGGATCCATCACGGCCAGGGACTACGATACCTATCTCGATCTTTACCACATTCTGACCGAATTCCTTCCCCCTCCAGATCTGGTCATTTATTTACGATCCTCGGTCAATACACTTTTGCAAAGGATCGCCCTAAGAAATCGAGATTATGAACGGACGATCGCTCCTGTTTATCTGGAGCAACTCAATAAAATATACGAAGATTGGATTAACCATTTTACACTTTGTCCGGTACTGGTTGTCCCCGCTGACGACCTGGACTACGTTGCCCACCCACGACACCTTGAACTCATCATCAGAAAAATAAACGAAAAACTGTCAGGCAAAGAAGAGGTTATCTTTGCGCCTGATGAAGTCGCCAACGCAAATACTGGCGAAATGTAATTAGCTCAGGGGGTCAACGACCAGCTTGATGGCAGTTCGAACTTTACCATCTATTTCAACGTCGACAAACTGAGGAATACAAGCGACCGGAATATTGTCTGCAGCTAGATATCCGGTCGCCAGGACGAGAGCTTTGACCGCCTGGTTTACTGCACCTGCTCCTATTGCCTGAACTTCTGCATGTTTATGTTCCCGAATAACACCAGCAATCGCCCCTGCTACCGCCGCAGTGCGGGAGTTTGCAGATACTTTTATGATGTCCATTGAATATCTCCCTTCTTATCCAATCGGCAGAGTAACGGTGTTAATTCTTAATATTTCCCCGTCAATCTTTCCTTACAACCAAGATGAATGATGGATCTTACTCCCGCGAGTATGCTACCCCTTGAATATTTTGTAGAATAATAATTTGGTAGCCCATAGATCATTTTACAGCGATGTGTCTTAAAAAACAAGTCTATTTAGTGACGAAACAGGTTGATCACCAATTATTCTTGACGATTCCAGACCTTTATAGCGATCTTACCAGAAGATACTAGCATTATTCTTATATTTTGTAATATATATGGAATCGTAGTAGTCGTAGAGGCTGGGGATATGTGGATAAATAATTCTTACCCCCCAGATATAGGTCTTTTATCTCAATTACGGGCCAGCGGTAGTGTCCGGACCCCTTTTTTTATCCACAATCACCGGTGAAAAAAGGTGGATAGCTTTCGATCGAAAACGCTCTTTAGCGGAATCTTGAAAACATTACCTTATTAGCTTGAGTTATTAGTTAGTTATCAGCAGAAAATGTGGATAAATACCAGAGTTCTCCACATTTCGCATAAGTTATCCACAGTTTTCCCCTGGTTATCCACAGGGTGTTGGGGAAAACTTTTAAACACCGTTTTCTATCCCCCATTCGTCCAGGGTTTCTTCGATGTTATCAAGGTATGCATCCAGGGCGGAGAGCTTCTCTTCGAATTGGTCAGGTCCCAGGTTAAGGTGTTGGCAGGCCTCTTCCCAAGCAGAAAAATGGGGAGATTCGACCGGAAGGTAACGACAGGCCAGGGTCCAGGTGCGTATCATCGGCCAGATAGCGGCATCTGGCTGCTCCCCATTCAGCAGGGCGTCCAAAGAGCGTTCGTAATAAGGCAACCGCGCCGGGTGGAGCCGGATTGGAGCGTCGCCTATATCCTTTAATGCAACCAGTGATGCGTGCCAGGCTGGGATCCAGTTCTTTACCAGGTCATCATCTACCAGTCCAGCCCCCAACAGGCCTAAGAGGCCGGCATTTAATCCCATTTGGTCGATCTCTTCAGTTCTTTCCCGAAACTTCAGCAAGAAACGTCGTTCGGTGAGCGGGGACCCGTTCAAGCAGGCAATCGCATTGGCCGCACATTTCAAGGATTTCAAGTAGGTCAGAAGATTCTGGGTGTGCGGCGCTGAAGCGGATTGCAGCTCCATCCACAGCGAGCGGGCTTTTTCTGCCTGAGACCGGGAGCGGGCCAAAACATTTTCTGGGATGTAAAACTGGGAGCCGACGCTGGATTGGGTGAACTCAAACCAGTGTTGGGTGTCATAAAATACTGTCCGGGTATCACAAAGAGAAGATCCGACCCATGGATTTAAACGCAAATGGCGCGGGTGGCGGTATTCAGTTTCGCCATAATAAGCAATATCCAGGGTGATTTCATTTGTAAGGCGCACCACCTCGCGCGGTTGGTAGGGATCGTGATTCTGGACAAAAATTAGATCGATATCGACAGTTCCGCCAAGAAGGGGTTCTTCAGTTAGCAGCGATCCGACCAGGTAAACGGAAACCAGGTCCCGGTCCGTGCGCGCTCTTTGCGAGACGACATCTCGGGCTGCTTTCAGGAGTGCTTCGCGGGTAATTCGCATGAACTACCTCCTCAGTCCTTTCAGTTATGAATATAGGGCAATTCTGCCTGGAAGGGTGCCATTTTTAAGTGCCTGGTGAATGCGGATCTCGATCGCCTTCAGGTCTTCTGGATTACTCACAAAATTCATTCTATTCGTATCGATCGATAATGTGGCGGTGTTCGGGTGCGAGACGGAGAAGAACTGGTCATATGACTGGTTCAACTGATCGATATAGCCGCGCTCCATCTGGCGTTCGTAAGGGCGGTCGCGCATAGCAATGCGCTCCATGAGGGTATCCGTGTCTGCTTTGAGATAAACGATCAGGTCTGGTGAAGGGATCTTCTCTGCCAGGGCTTCATGGACCCGGTAATACATTTCCAGTTCATCGCCAGACAGGTTGATCCGGGCAAATAGGGCATCTTTCTGAAATGTATAGTCGGAGAGCATGGATTTACCAGCAGAGATGACCTGCGGGACAAAGCGGCGCTGCTGATGGTAGCGGCTTAGGAGGAAAAATATCTGTGTTTGGAAGGCATACCGTTCCCGGTCTGAATAAAAGCTGCTTAAGAAAGGATTTTCTTCAAATACTTCCAGGAGCAGTTCAGCTTTGAATGCTAATTGAAGGAGGCGAGCGAGCGTGGTTTTACCGACCCCTATGACGCCTTCGATAGCCAGATACATGAAAGCTCAATCCTTTTATCCCTTGATTAAACTTGACAGGTGTGATTTCTGATCTAAACTAAAAGTAAATATACCACATTTGAAATAACCCCTCTACAGAAGGAATGGATTATGCCATCACTTAACCGGGTTGAATTGATCGGCCGACTGGGGAAAGATCCCGAAACTCGTTTTACCCCCAGCGGGAAGAAAGTGTGCAGTTTTAGCCTGGCAGTTGACCGTCGCTGGAAAAATGTCGACGGAGAGATGAAATCAACTACCGATTGGTTTACCGTCGATGCCTGGGGACGGCTGGGGGAAGTGGTGCAACAATATTTGCACAAAGGCCGTCTGGTCTACCTCGAGGGACGATTGCAAACTGACCGCTATGAGCATGATGGCGAAACCCGATTTATCACGAAGGTAATTGCCCGCCAAATGCAGATGCTCGAGAAGAAACCGGAGGAAGAGGAGCCAGCGCTGGCGGACCCCGAGGATGATCTGCCTGAGTAAATATTTGAGAATTGAGGATCGTGAGTTCCAGTACTCTACTCACGATCCTCAATTCTCGATTTGCGTTAACCCATTTCCTCCAACCGTTTTACCAGATCGCGGAGGATGTCGTAGCCACCTTGCCAGAATTCGGCTTTGCGGACATCGATACCGGCCTTATCGAGGAGTTCGATCGGGGCAACCGAGCCGCCGGCCCGGAGGATGTTTAGATAGCGGGGTTTGAACGAGTCGCCTTCGTTCTTGTATTGTTGGTAAAGTGCTAAAACCAGCAGTTGTCCAAAAGCATAGGCATAAACATAGAACGGCACGTTGTAAATGTGCGGGATTGAGACCCATTCCCAACGGAATTCATCTGAGATATCAACCGTTTCGCCAAACTGGGAGTGCAAATTCTCGAGGTAAGCGGTTGAAAGCTCGTCGACCGACGCCCCTTCGTGGATCATCTGGTGCGCCTGACGCTCGAATAAGGCAAAAAACACCTGGCGGGTGATGGTGCCATAGGCTTCGTCGATCTGCCTGAAGAGTAAATCGCGCCGGACGGTCTCGTCAGTTTCCTGGCTCAGCAGGCGGTCCAGAAGGATCATCTCGCCGAAGGTTGAGGCTGTCTCGGCCAGCGGAAGGCAGGCATGCTGGGTGAAGATGCTATGCTCTGATGCCAGCATCGAGTGCACGCCATGGCCGAGCTCATGCGCTAACGTCTCGATATCCCTGGCGCGACCGGCAAAATTGACCAGAACCCAGGGGGTGATATCAGGCCTGACGGTGTAGCAGAAGGCTCCGCCGGATTTACCCTTGCGCAACTCGCTATCCAGATGGTTTTCAGCGAAGACTTTCCGGGCAAGATTTGCTATTTGCGGTTCGAAGGTATGGTATGAATCCAACACCATGTCAACGGCAGTCGCAAACTCGTATTGTTTATCGGAGCTGACCACCGGAGCATAAATGTCATAGCGCCGCAGCTTGTTCACCCCTAATAACCGGGCTTTCAAGGCAAAGAAGCGCTGAAAAACAGACACGTTCTGGCGAGATACGTCTAAAAGCGTGTCGATGACTTCGTCCGGAATGTCATTCGCCAGGTTGCGGGCAGAGATAGGGCTGGCGAAATGGCGCAGGTCGACATTCTCAATGCGCCAGTCGCGCACCAGGTTCTGGTAAATCTGGCCAAGGATTGGGCCATCTTCACCGTATACCCGGTAGAGTTCTTTGTAAGCTTGCTCTCTCAAGTCAGGGTTAGCATTGCGGGCATAGACCATCAAAGCGTCACGAGTCAACTCTAACTTTTTACCGGCGACTTCCAGTTTGAACGTATAACGATTGGTAATTAAATCGTAAAGCAGGTTGAAAGCGTTAGAGCCGGTAACGTTCTTGAGATTGACAATTTTCTCTTCCGCTTCTGTAAGGGTGAAGGGTTTGAAGTGGCGCATTTCTTCCAGCCAATAGCGATAATCTCCCGCAGCCTGCATCAGGCGATCGGCCTGGTTTCCTGGTAAATCCTTCCACCATAGGCTGAAGAACAGGATTTTATTCGACATCTCCGCATTGAGCTGGTCGACTCGCGCCATTAACGTTTGAGCTTGTTGGTTTTGGGTGTCTTCGTTGAACCACAGTCCAGCAAAGCCATTCAGGGTGACATCCAGACGATAAATGGCTTCAAGCTGGCGGACGATTTTCAAGAAATCGTCCGCGGAGATATCTGCCGTCAACTGCGGGCGGGTTTTTTCGAAATCAGATACAGCATTCTTCAAGGATCTAAAAGATGCTTCTATCTCCGGGCCATTTGGGGAAGGATAGAGATCATCCAGGCTCCAACGAGTCTGGTTAAATGTATTTGTTTGGCTGGTCATTTTACTCCTTGTTCAGTTTCAGTTTTCAATCGTCAGAAAAATAGGTTTAGCATTCCCTCTCAACACAATTATCAACGATCATTTTCCCGCTTCACGAAACTTTTGCCGTAGCCCGTTGATAACCCGGAACTTATGCGTTTCAGGATCTAAATAATACCAGACTTCCCATCCATTGCAAGGCCCTTGGCGGATCAAGCGAGCAATCTGGTGGATTGAGCCGCGTTGACCATCATACTCCAGAGAGCCATCAGCCTGTATACAGGCCTGGATACCCTGTTGCGGTCCAAAAAAGAGGGCTTGACCGGGCGCTAACAGTCCATTTTCCAACAGAGAACCAAAAGGGATGCGTGCCTCGCGGCGCGGGTTGGGGGCGACGAATAGGGGCGGATTGAATTCCGTCTGGAGCAGCTTACCAATCCGTTCGCGGGCGAGATCTACGTAGTGCGTGTTTCGTTCGATCCCAATCCAATGGCGATGGAGACGTTTGGCGACCGAGCCGGTGGTGCCAGTCCCAAAAAAAGGATCGAGGATAAGATCACCTGGATTAGAACTGGCAGAGATCACTCGATACAGGAGGGATTCGGGCTTTTGGGTGGGGTGAGCTTTCTCGCCGTTCTCTCGCAGGCGCTCTTTGCCTGAACAGATCGGCAGCAGCCAATCGCTGCGCATCTGCAGCTCTTCGTTAAGCGATTTCATGGCGTGGTAATTGAAGGTATAAGGGGCGCCGCGCTCTTTTTGGGCCCAAATGAGCGTTTCGTGGGCGTTGGTAAAACGCACACCGCGGAAATTTGGCATGGGATTGGATTTGATCCAAACCACGTTATTTAATATCCAGAAACCCAGGTCTTGAAGGATGGTGCCTACCCGGTAGATGTTATGGTAGGTTCCAATGACCCAAAGGGTGCCGTTGGGTTTCAAAACTCGCCGGCAGGCCTGCAGCCATTCCCGCGTAAACCGATCATAATCGGCAAAACTGTCGAACTGGTCCCAATCGTCATCGACGGCATCGACCTTGGTGAGATTCGGCCGCCACAGCTCTTGCTTCAGCTGCAGGTTGTAAGGTGGATCTGCAAAAACCATGTCGACCGATCCGGCCGGCAGAGCCGGCAAGACTTCGCGGCAATCTCCCTGGATCACCTGATCGAGGGTAAGGGGTGTGGTGGACTCGGTCGTCTCTAAAGTCATGTGTTGTCTTTTACTTGAAAGTCATTGTTAATGGCCTGTGATAGGGCGGCAGTTGGGGCAAAGCTTAGTGTACCCAATACCCAACGTTTCGATGTGAAATCACACTTTTCAAGGCTCTTGGAGGGCAGCCAACATCAAGGGATGGATGGTGGGGTTAGCTGCCAGAATATTGCAAGGTGAGACCAATAAACCGTCGGATCCGTCTATCCGGGTGGCCACCGCCCCGGCTTCCATGGCAATCAAAGCCCCGGCAGCAATGTCGTAGGACTTGATGCTCAATTCCCAATATCCATCCAGGCGACCGGCAGCCACGTAGCACAGGTCGAGCGCGGCTGATCCCAGCCGACGTACGCCTTGAGAACAGGTAGAGAAACGCCCAAAGTATTTGAGGTGCTGCTCTGAGTTTTGCCAGAGGTCGTAAGGGAAACCGGTAACCAGCAGGCTCTCCTGCAAGGTTTGGGCGCTTGATACCCTGACCGGCTTTTCGTTCAACCAGGCGCCGCGGCCACGCTCAGCACTGAAACATTCGTCTCGGATCGGTTCGTAAACCACGCCAATCTGGAGCTGCTGAAAAGCCGTGTACGCTACCGAGACCGAGAAGAAAGGAACGTCGTGGGCGAAATTGATGGTGCCATCCAGAGGATCAACGAACCAACAATGGTCTATATCGCCTTTCAACGTTCCGGATTCTTCTGTCACAATTCGGTGGGTTGGGAATTTGTCGTGGATGGCGGCAATGATCAACTCTTCGGAGCGGTGGTCGCTGTCGGTCACCAGGTCGATAGTGCCTTTATGTTGGATTTCGTGTTTTTTGCCATAGCCCGCCTGAAGAATATTCCCTGCCTGGCGGGTCATGGAAATGACATCTGATAGTGTAGGTTGCATAGGCTCAATTATATGACGCTTTATGACATTCCTTTCTCACCCTTATCGCTGGCCAGATGCGTATAAAGCTGGTTGAGCTCCTTCTCTATCTCGACCCGATCGCTGATTGCCTGCTCCAATAATGCCTCGAAGGCAGGTTTTTGATCGTTGGGAAGAGTTTGAAGCAGGCGTTCGGTCCGGCTGATCTGGTTGTTCTTATGGTGCAGCTTCATTTCGAGGCGCTGGCGGTAGCCTGTATAGAATTCGTGGTCGCTGAGCGGGCTGGCTGAGGAAGGGGCTCCTTGGGTCAGGATTTCGGCAACAGTCAGGAGGAACTCTTCGGTATCGATTGGTTTTTCAATGAAGCGGATGGCTCCCAAAGAAAGCGCAAAGTTTTTGTCCTCCGGGGTGACGTAAGTCGCCGACAGGAAAATGATCGGGATTTGCCTGGTTCCAGGGTCGGTCCGCATTTTCTGGGCCAGCGAAAAGCCATCCAGCTTGGGCATGAGAATATCGGTAATCACCAGGGTAGGCGGTGATTTTTCGATGATTTCCAAGGCATCCTGGCCGTTATGAGCGGTGATCACCGGGTACCCCTTGAAACGGAGGGTCACTTCGATCAATTCCAGGACATTAGGAATATCTTCGACGACCAGGATTGGGCCATAAGGGATGTTCATGTTTACCTCGTTCCGTTCCATTCTGATCGAAGCTCTTCATAGAAATCGACCAGGTAAGCGTGACGGGCTTCCGCCAGCGCCCTGGCGCTGGGAGTGAAAAGCCGGTCTTTAATCTTGCTCAATTTTAAATACATACTCGTGATACGAGCTGTGCAGCTCGCCGGGTTCTTCTTTGCCGGTCAGTCGGAATTGGTCCGACGGTTCGCTGTAGACCGGCTTCCCGTCCAGAACGGCATAGATGATGGTGCGAACCGCGCCGATTGCTCCAATCACGTCGAGCTTGTCGGCGTCAAAGAGAATCTGGGCTTCCAGGGTTTGGGGCGGTTCCGAGTGGTCGCGGAACCGGTGGGCGCGAATGCAGTGCAAAACAGCATCAATCCGGTCCTCGGGCCAGTTTTCGTTTAGAAGGACCCGGCGGGCAAAATCCGCCGAGGCTTGATGGTGGTTGGCGCGTTCGGCCGCGTCGCCGCCTGGAGCACTGCCTTGAGCGTCGTGCAGCAGAGCTGCGGTACGTACGATTTCCAGGTCAGCACCTTCAGCCCTGGCGAGGCTTTCCGCCATCCGGTAAACCCGCAGGACGTGGTCGAAATCGTGTACAGGATCAGCTTGCCAGTACCATGAACGGGCCTGGTCGATATCTACCATTGGATATGGAGAGCATTCAATAATAAGAGGATCGCGCCGCCGAAAATTACGAGGGTCAAGACGGTGCCAATCAAGCGCCAGGCCAATCGCAAGAGGAAGCGAAACAGGCCAATAACGAGGATCGCAGCCACGACGACCCCAATGAACACGGTGCCAGGCGCCAATAAGAATGAACCAATCGTCATCTTTACCTGCCTGTAAGGATAGGTTTTTAACCAGTTTACCCCGAAATTGGAATTTCACAAGTCCTTTAAGGGATTAATGTTATTGTTGGGGCTTTTCTCAGGTTTCTTAACTCGCTCTAAATTAGATAATGCATTATTTAAGTTTGTCTACGAGCATGATTGGGTGACGATCTACCGCGTCACCGTAAAATGAACGGGTTTAATTCCGGTAAATTTTCCCCTTTTTGATGACCTGGGTGACGAGGTTGGTCCCAAAGCGATAACCTACCTGGCGGTAATCGTCCACCGATAAAATGATCAGGTCGGCCTGTTTGCCAGGTTCAAGCGAGCCGATTCGCTCCTGGCGTTGAATGGCAGCCGCGGCGTTGATCGTAGCGGCTACGATCGCCTGGGCGGGGGTCAAACGCAGGTAACGGCATGCCAGGGCAATCACGAACTGCATGGATTCGCACCAGGCGGTGCCGGGGTTGATATCGCTGGCGACTGCCAGTACTCCCCCTGCTTCCAGGATTGCCCGGGCCGGGGTATAAACCGGCTCGGCCAGGCCGAAAGGCGTGCAAGGAAGGCTTACGGCAACCGTTTCGCTTCTGGCCAGCAAGGTGATATCTGGAGTTGGGGTCTTCACCAGGTGGTCGGCTGAAACGGCGCCCAGCTCAACTGCCAATCTGGTACCTCCCAGGGATGAAAACTCATCAGCATGGATTTTTATCGGAAAGCCCAGGCCCTGGCCGCAACTGAGGATGCGTCTGGCCTGGTCCAGGTTGAAAGCGCCCTCGTCGCAGAAAACGTCCAGGAAAGGCAGAGGTCGAGCCGGTGATCGGTCCTTCCACCAGGCAGCTACCCCTGGAATCTGCGTATCGCAAAACATGGTGACATACCCATCCGGGTCGTCCTGGAATTCAGGTGGAACGGCATGCGCTCCAAGGAAGGTCGGCGCAATTTCAAGCGGGCCTTCATGGTCCAGGGCGAGCAATACGTCGAGCTGGCGAAGCTCTGAAGCCAGCTCGAGGCCGTAGCCAGATTTGGCTTCTGCTGTAGTAGTGCCATGAAGAAAAAGGCTGGCTGCCCGCTGGCGGGTTTCACTGGCAAGCTGTGCCTGGGAGGCCAGGCGGGTTGACCGGACGGTGGAATTAATCCCTCCGCCTGCGGCCAGGATTTCGAGATAAGTTTTACCTTGCAGCCGCTGCTCGAACTCGCTGGCCCGGTCGCCAGCCCATACCAGGTGGGTATGGGGATCAACAAAGCCAGGCATAACGACTTTCCTGGCTGCATTCAGGCGGGGTTCGGCAGGAAAGGCAGTTAATAACTCGGGTGAGCTGCCGACCGCCAGAATGGTTTCATCTCTAATTAAAACAGCTCCGTCAGGGATGATACCCAGATCGCCCATAGCTGGCCCGCGTTGAGGCCCACCTGCCAGGGTCAAAAGTTGGGAGGCGGAATGAATCAACACGGCCGAGCCTCTTTATCTAGATAAAAAGGTCACCGGTCTCAATCGATTGTCCGGCGTGGAGATTCTGGTAAAGGATGAATATAAACGACATTGGCATCGTACCGATAAATTCCATTGGTTAGCTTGAGCAACTCGAGCTCATCGTCAAGGATGGTGTGACTGACATCTGCTTCAAGTGCGTGGAAAAATTCGCCGGATAAGATGTCTTGGAATAAACCATCACCCCAATCGATAGCAGTCGTTCCATCCTGTAGGATGACGATCCAATGCCGGTTTATAGGGGTTCCACCTGCCATCGTCATATCATACCTCTCAGGTGGAAATTAAGCCAGACCATAACGATCAGGCTGGTTGGGCTGCAGGTTCAGGCGAAACGAATTGGGCGAACGATGTACTTTGCAAGCGCTTTACTAACTCATCCTGGGCGACGCACCAGACGTCGCGGATCGAGCAATCTTCGCCAAAGGCGCAATCCGCAGAATCACCGGTGCATTCGTTGAGCATGATGGGGCCATCAATTGCTTCAACAACCTCAAGTAAAGAAATTTCTTTTGGCTCCCGCGCCAGGGTTACCCCACCGCGTGCGCCGCGTGATGTGTGAATGAGACCGGCAATCGAAAGCTGTGAAATAATTTTTGCCAGGAACGATGGTGGTATCCGTTGCTTTTCGGCAATTTGGCTGGTTGCTGCGCGCTGAGCTGGCTCTAATTGGGCCAAATATTGCATGGCGCGCAATGCATAATCGGCCTGTCGCGTGATTTGCATATTAATCCCTCGATTTTGTAAATTAGGTAAGATTTGTCGCTTTAGTATAGTTTATTCGTTTGTGAATGATTGAGCAAGTGACAGACATCATCCTTGAAGGATGACCTTTCGCATAAATTAAGTATTATTAATTGCCACATTAAAGCGGGATAGAACCACCGAAAGTCGAAAATCGAAAAATACAACCTGTCAATCGGAATTCGGTGGGAAGAAATCCAAAATAATTTTCGGCCAAGGTTATAATCAATTAGATCAGGAGAGAATAACCATGAAATTAGGATTTGTTTCACAACCAAGCGAGTCGCAGATAAAATTTGCACGCGATGCGGGTTTTAACGGGATCGAAGTGCTCATGGGTCGGTGGATCAAGGACTACGATGTGACCCGCGAAAATGGCAACCGGGCAAAGAATTTGCTCGAACAATACGAAATGAAAGCGCTAACCGTCCAGTTAGCTGAGAATTTCGCCGAAGATCCAAATCCTGCAGAGCGGATGAAACTGACGATAGACGTTGCCCGGCAGGTGGGGACTAACCTGGTTACCACCAACACCTGGATTCCCAAAGGGCTCAAACCGCAGGAAAAGTTCGATTATTACCGGAAGGTTTGGAGTGAATTTGCCAAAATGGCGGAAGATAACGGCATGCGCATTGCCATCGAGAACTGCCCTCATGGCGGTGCGAACCTGGGATTCAGCCCGGATGCCTTTCGACGCATGTTTGAACTGGTACCATCGCCGGCGATTGGCCTGGAATTCGACCCGTCTCATTTTATCTTCCAATTTATGGATTATTTACCGGCGATTTGGGAGTTTGGCGAGCGCATTTATGCATTTCACGCCAAGGATACTCAAATACTGTACGACAAGCTCAACCGGGTAGGAATTTATGGAGATCAATGGCTTGATCAAAGCTGGTGGCGCTTCCGTATGCCGGGTTATGGCGACGCGGATTGGAAGGGCATCTTCACGGCACTGTCGGATATCCATTACGATGGAGATATCATTATCGAACACGAAGATCCCACCTATGCCGGTGAAGAGGGCCTTCGCCGGGGAATTAAGTTCCTCAAGCAGTTCGTCTTATGAGCGAATTTCACCTGTACTGTCCTATTCAAATCCGCTATAGTGACGTCGACGCCCAGGCGCACGTCAATAACGTCCGTTTCTTAAGCTATTTCGAACAGGCGCGCATGCAATACCTGGTCGAGCTTGGCCTGTGGGATGGGAAAGCATTCCTTGATCTGGGCTTGATCGTCGCCGATGTACACGTTACCTACCATGCCCCGCTCTACCTGGGTCAAGAAATTCGGGTTGGCATTCGCGTCTCTCGCCTTGGAAATAAAAGCCTGGATTTTGCCTACCAGATTGAGGACCAACAATCCGGTAAGGTTGCTGCCAGTTGTGAGACGGTGATGGTTGCTTACGATTACCACACGAATAATTCGATCCCAATACCACCGCGGTGGAGAGAAAAGATTACTGCTTTCGAGGAGATGGCATAATTACTATTCTTGATCACCCATTCTTTATCAACCAATTCCAAATTGCCTGATTGACTGGTCCCAGATACCTTATGAATACCCTACCCCAAATTAATACCCCCTACTTGATCGACTTCTTGGTCAAACTTCTGAATACGCCCAGCCCAACAGGTTTTACCGCGGCTGGGATGGCCTGTGTTGAAGAAACACTTGCGCCGTTTGCTAGCTTGAAATGCACTCGGACTCGGAAAGGAGCGCTCCTGGCGACCTGGCCGGGAAAGAGCGATGACCGGCCGCGAGCGTTGACCGCCCACGTCGACACACTTGGAGCCATGGTGAAAGAGATTAAGCCCAATGGGCGATTGAAATTAACCCAGATCGGGGGCTATCCCTGGAACACGATTGAAGGCGAGGGCTGCCAGGTGTTCACTGCTGCCGGAAAACCTGTACGCGGTTCTATCCTGCTCAGCAAAGCTTCTTCCCATGTTTATGGCTCTCAGGTTGGCGAATCCAAAAGGGACGGCGAAACTATCGAAGTACGGCTCGATGCTCGTACCTCCACCCCCGGCGAAACGCGCTCCCTGGGGATTCAGGTCGGAGATTTTATCGCCTTTGATCCACGGGTCGAAGTGAACGATAACTTCATCCGGTCTCGCCACCTGGATGATAAAGCCGGGGTTGCCTGCCTCGTTGCGGCCATAAAGGCACTCGAGGATGGTGGTTTGCAGCCGGCCCAAGAGACCTCTTTCCTGTTTAGCAATTACGAAGAGGTTGGCCACGGTGGTGCTTCAGGCTTCCCCCCTAATCTGGCGGAACTGGTCTCGGTCGATATGGCCGCGATTGGCGAAGGCCAGACCTCAGATGAGTTTCATTCCACCTTATGCGTCAAAGATTTGGGCGGCCCTTACCACTATGAATTGAGCCAGAGCCTACGCAATTTGGCCGAATCCGCCAACATTGCATATCGGGTAGATATCTATCCGTATTATGGTTCAGATGGTGAAGCATATTGGCGGGCTGGGGGAGACGTGGCCTTGGCCCTGATCGGCCCGGGCGTCGATGCTTCTCACAACTACGAGCGCACTCATTTGGATGCATTGGTTGCGACCACGCAGTGGATTCTGGCATACCTGTTGGCGGAATGATGCTAAATTCGCCCTAATTGGTCCAGAATCTCCCCCGAAAGGATGACCCTAAACTTGACAATCTTTGGTAGAATCAACTCAATATATATCTAAGAAAAGACCGGTGGATTGAAAAGGCCACAGAAGTTTTAGATAGATGAAGATCTTTTCTATATAATGGTAGTTGGTCTGCGGGGAGTGAGTTTTTCCCTGTTGATTTTGTTGCCCGTCTGAATGTCAGACCCATATTTTGCTCAGATTGGCATCTACACAGAGGAGGTTTTGCTTTGTCTGGCATGGAACGTTTTACCCAAAGGGCGCGTCATGTGTTGAGCCTGGCTTCTCAAGAAGCAGAGGAGATGCACCAAAATACAATTGGCACCGAGCACCTGTTATTGGGTTTGATTGAAGAAGAAGGAAGTGTTGCCGGACGGGTCTTACGGGACCTGGGGTTAGAGGTAGATCGTGTCAAGGAAATGGTCGAACGATTTAGTCCGGCTGGGCAGTACCATGGTGGCAAGATCGATCTTTCACCTGGGACTCAACAGGTTCTGGCATACGCTATTGAAGAAGCGCGTCGGATGGGACATCATTATATCGGCGCGGAACATTTATTATTAGGTTTGGTACGCCTCAATGAAGGTATTGCCATGGATATTCTCCGTAAACTGGGAGTTACGCCTGAACAGATCAGGCGCCAGACACGGCGAGTCCTTCAAGAGACCACCAGCACCAACTCGGCTACTCAGTCAGCTACGGCAACCCCCAGCACGCCTCGCTCTCAAGCGAAACAGGAATCTGCCAGCCGGCCCAAAACCCCCCTGGTCGATCAACTCGCCGTCGACCTGACCGGTCTGGCGGAAGAAGGAAAGCTGGACCCGGTGATCGGACGCCAGATGGAAATCGAGCGGGTGATCCAGATCCTGGCGCGGCGCACTAAAAATAACCCGGCCTTGATCGGCGAACCTGGGGTCGGCAAGACCGCAATTGTCGAAGGGTTGGCGCAGCGCATCCTCGAAGGAGACGTCCCCGTTCCCTTGCTGGATAAGCGGGTCTTGCAGCTCGACGTAGGCTCGCTGGTCGCAGGTACGATGTACCGCGGGCAGTTCGAGGAACGCCTCAAGCGGGTAATCGACGAGCTAAAGTCCTCCGGCGCTATCTTGTTCATCGACGAGGTGCACATGCTCGTGGGAGCCGGAGCAGCCGGGTCATCGGTGGACGCGGCCAATATTCTCAAACCGGCATTGTCCCGCGGCGAACTCCAGGTTATCGGGGCGACGACCGTGGACGAATACCGCAAACACATCGAGAGTGATGCTGCTCTCGAACGGCGTTTCCAACCGATTATGGTCAATGAACCGACCGTCGAAGAGACGATCGACATCCTGCGGGGCATCCGTAATGCCTATGAGGAGCATCACCGCCTGACAATTTCGGATGAGGCCCTCGAAGCTGCTGTCCATCTTTCGGCTCGCTATGTTACCGAACGCTTCTTACCGGATAAAGCCATCGATCTGATTGATGAAACCTCATCACGGGTGAGGATGTATAAGAGCGAAGCCGCCAAGACAGTCAAAGAATTGATGAGTCAACTGCGAGAGACCCGCCACAACCACGCCGTAGCCGTTGAAGACGGTCGTTTCGATGACGCTCAGGAGCTGGCCGACAGCGAATCAGGAATGGAAAGCCAGCTAGAGGGCATGCGCACCGGTTGGGACCGGACATCCAGCCCGATTGTGACAGCAGACGATATCGCCGAAGTGGTTTCCATGTGGACGGGCGTCCCGGTCATGCAGATCGCCACCGAGGAATCGCAGCGTTTGCTCCAGATGGAGGAAGAACTCAGAAGATCAATTATTGGCCAGGGGGATGCTATTGTAGCCATATCTAAAGCTGTCCGCAGGGCGCGAGCCGGGCTAAAAGACCCGCGCCGCCCGATCGGATCGTTCATCTTCCTGGGGCCAACCGGGGTCGGAAAAACCGAATTAACCAAGGCGCTGGCGCGTTTCTTGTTCGGAAGCGAAGACGCCCTGGTGCAGTTGGATATGTCTGAATTTATGGAAAGACACACCGTCAGCCGCCTGGTTGGCGCGCCACCCGGATATGTAGGCTATGAAGAAGCCGGCCAGCTGACCGAAGCCCTGCGCCGGAGGCCATATTCGATCGTCGTCTTTGACGAAGTGGAAAAGGCCCATCCTGAAGCCCATAACATGCTTCTCCAGATCATGGAGGAGGGCCACCTCTCGGATGCACGCGGTCGTAAGGTCGATTTCCGCAATGCGATCATCGTCATGACCTCGAATATCGGGGCGGACATGATCAAACGGCAGACCTCACTCGGTTTCAACCTGCAGCGTGATGAGAACGAGACCGAACAACTGGCTTACGACGATATGCGCAAGAAGCTGCTCGATTCACTCAAGAGGGTCTTCCGGCCGGAGTTCATCAACCGCCTGGATGGTGTGATCGTTTTCCGTTCTTTGAACAAGGAAGATATTCGCAAGATCGTATCTCTCGAGCTGGACAAAGTTGCGGCTCGCCTGAAAGACCATGAGATCGTTCTGCACGCCACCCGGGATGCACTCGACCAATTGGCTGAGGAAGGTTACGATCCTGATATGGGAGCTCGCCCGCTGCGGCGTGTGATCCAGCAAAAAGTGGAAGACCCACTTTCAGATGCACTGCTCTCTGGCGATTTCGAGGATGGTAAAGTCATCCTGGTGGACGTCAACGAAAAGAAAGAGGTCAAGTTACAAGTCGATGAGGAAGAGCCATCTCAACCTGAGATGGTATAAAGAGGCTGGTGGTAAAGACCCAAACTCAATACGTTTGCCAGCAATGCGGGCGCACATCACCTCAACTCCTGGGAAAATGCCCACAATGTGGCACATGGGGGAGTATGGTAGAAGAGGTAATCACCGCTCAGGCCGCGGTAGTATCCCGGGGAAATATCCCCGGACGCGGCCTGAGCGGTCGTTCTGTACCCCAACGCCTGGCTGAAATTGGTGGAGATCAAGAAACCCGCCTGGCCCTACCAATCGCCGAGTTTTCCAGGGTGTTGGGCGGTGGAGTCGTACCCGGATCAATCGTCCTGATAGGAGGCGATCCGGGCATTGGCAAATCGACCCTGCTGCTGCAAATGGCGATTGAAATGGCTGCCAGCCAGAAGGTTCTTTACGTTTCTGGAGAAGAGTTTGAGCGCCAGATCAAAATGCGGGCACTGCGCCTGAGCCAAAATGATAAGGGCGGGCCTTCAGGACCGATGCCGGATAACCTTTACCTGGTTACAGAAACCAACCTGGAGATGATTCTGGAGCATATTCGCGCGGTCGAACCTACCCTGGTAGTGGTCGATTCGATCCAAACGGTTTATTTGAGTGATCTAGAATCAAGTGCCGGCTCAATCTCGCAGGTGCGTGAATGCGCTTCTCGCCTGCGAGAGCTGGCAAAGAGTTCAGATATGGCCATCTTTTTAATCGGCCACGTAACTAAAGAGGGGATGATTGCCGGGCCGCGCGTCCTGGAACACATCGTCGATACCGTCATTTACCTGGAAGGTGACCGCTTCCAATCCTATCGCCTGCTGCGCTCGGTCAAGAACCGGTTTGGAGCCACTTCAGAAGTGGGCGTATTCGAGATGCGAGAATTTGGGATGGTAGAGGTAACTAACCCATCTGAAGCCTTTTTAGCCGAGCGCATGGTCAACGCCCCTGGTTCGGCCATCGCTGTGACGATGGAAGGCACTCGCCCTCTCCTGGTCGAACTTCAAGGCCTGACCAGCCGGACTAATTTTGGCAACCCGCGGCGCACACCCAATGGAATCGACATCAACCGGCTGCTGTTGATTGTAGCCGTGCTCTCCCGCCGCCTGGGGATCAACCTGTCGGACCAGGATGTTTTTGCGAACGTTGTTGGCGGGCTGCGGATCGACGAACCGGCTGCAGACCTGGCGCTTGCCGCGGCAATCGCCTCATCCATGCGCGATGTCCCCTTACGGGCCGACCTGGTATTGATCGGGGAGGTGGGGCTTTCGGGAGAACTGCGTATGGTTGGGCAGATCAACCAGCGCCTGCGAGAGGCTACCAGGCTTGGGTTCAAGACCGCCATCGTCCCGCGCCGGCTGCGCCAGGTTGAACCCTGGCCTCAAGGCATCAACGTGGTTGAAATCCGATCGCTGCGCGAGGCGGTTGGGATGGCGTTGATGGAAAATCGTGAATCGAGGGTTGAAAATCGAGAGTTGTGACCATTCTCGATTATCTATTTCCAACGCTCGGGGTTAAGGAGTAATCATGTCCACAATGGAAGCACTGATGAACGGCCAGGCGGTTTCGCGCATCCGGCGAAACCATGGCCTGGAGCATGCTACCCTGCACGTTTTATCTGAGTACCATCCGCGCGCCAGCCTGGCAGGACATTCAGACATTGACGGATTTTGGATTGTCGGTAATATCTCGACCGAAGCGCTCGAAGACGCGGTAAACACGGCTTTACACCGGCTTAGATCCGGCGAGAAAGAACTGGCGGTCCACCCCAACTGCGGCACGAATTTCGTCACCTCTGGTTTCATTGCCGGGGTGGCAGCCTGGTTGGGTATGCTGGGGGGCGATAAAGGTATGCGCAGCAAGCTGGAACGCATTCCGATCGTCATCTCGCTCACTACAATTGCCTTGTTTTTTGCCCAACCGGTGGGCATGATGCTGCAAGCCCGAGTGACCACCTCGGGAGAGCCGGGGAATCTCAATGTTACTCAAGTCTTGGCCACCAACCAGGGACGTTTTCCTGCACATCGCATCCTGACCAATGGATGACGACCAGTCTCTTGCGGAGGGGAGGACTTCGCCTGAAGAGGAGGTGAAACCCTCAATAATCGTCCTTTATGGTGACGATGCTTTTGCTATCCAAAAATATGTCGCCTCACTCGAATCGCGCCTGGGCGATCCGTCGATTGCCGACCTTAATATCTCTCACCTCGATGGGCGCCAGGCCAGCAACGACGACATCCGCTCGGCTGCCTGTTCAATGCCCTTCCTGGCTGAGAGGCGTCTGGTTGTGCTGACCAACCCGCTGTCGCGGTTTACGAACCGAGGGCCCAGGGGAGAGAACCCTGAAGAAGAAAGAGGCACCAGCCGGTTGAATGCGGCTCAGCGGGCTGCCAGAGAAAAATTTCTGGCTCTGCTGGACGAAATCCCTGCTTCCACCGCTCTGGTGCTGGTGGTGGAGGATACCCGAGTGAGGCGTAGAGGAGAGTGGCAGTGGGAAACATTGACCGCCAACCACTGGTTGAGGCGCTGGAGCGAGCGAGCTGGCGCACGCGCCTGGAGGCAGGAATGTCCCCTACCAACTGTCGAAGATATGCCGGGTTGGATTCGGCGGCAGGCCGAGGCGCAGCACGGACAGTTCACGCCACAGGCTGCCAGAGTCCTGGCAGACCACATCGGGCAGGATACCCGGGTTGCTGATCAGGAAATTATCAAACTGCTGACGTACGTCGACTACAGCCGGCCGGTCGATGAGGACGACGTGACCCTGCTGACGGCGCGAACTAATCAAGCCAGCATTTTTACCCTGGTAGACGCTATCGGCGAGCGCAACGGGCAGACGGCGTTGAAGACGCTCCATCAGTTGGAAGAAGAAAATGATCCGTTCGAATTGTTTGGCATGATCATCCGCCAGTTCCGCCTGCTGCTTCAAGCACGTGAGGTGTTAGACGAAGGTGGAAGTGCAGATATTGTCGCGAGCGAAGTTAAGGAAAGGAATGGGGGGAAGGTACATCCGTTCATTGCACGCAAACTGGCCGGCCAGGCTCAATATTACACCCTGGCGAAATTGATAGCCATCTACCACCGCCTTCTCGAGATCGACGTGGCGGCGAAGACCAGCCAGGCGCCGGCCGATGTTGCTTTGGATACCCTGATTGCAGAACTGGCAGCTTAATACTTTACTCAACCGCAAATAAAATAGATTTCTTCTTGCGGTTTTAGTAGTGTTTATCTGTGTTGACCTGGTGTATTTTCTAATTTATTAGAAAGCTATCTGACCCTGCGCGGCATACCCGGGCCGTTAAGCTCAACGGTTTCAGGCTGGCCGGTCCATACTCCGGCGATATGAATGCCGCACTTCGGGCAGGTGCCTTGGGGGGTGATGCGGTAATCCAGGATGGTGTAGGCGTAACGATGTATCAGGCGGGTGCTGCAGGAGGGGCAGAATGTGTCTTCCAGGGAACCGACCCGCCCGGGGATGTTGCCGGCATAAACGTAATGCAGACCTGCCTCTTGTCCGATCTCGGCTGCCTGCTGGAGGGTGGCCGTTGGCGTTGGCCCGGCCGAATCCATCTTGTAATCGGGATGGTAAGCAGTGACATGCCAGGGTATATCCATTGAAATTGAAGCAATATAGCGTGCGGCATTCCACAGCTCTTCCGGGCTGTCGTTTAGGCCCGGAACCACCAGGGTGACCACCTCGACCCACAGCCCGCGCTCGTGGGCCATCTTTATGGTATCTAGAACGTGCGCCAGCACACCTCCCAGCTTGCGATATTGGCGATCCTGCATCGTCTTCAGATCGATCTTATAGCCGGAAATATAAGGACTGAGCATATCAAGTGCTTCGGGGGTGGCATTGCCATTGGAAATGTAGACGCACTGTAGGCCGGCGGCTTTAGCGACTTTGAAGATGTCTACCGCCCATTCGGTGGTGATGAGTGGTTCGTTGTACGAGGAGGCGATCACGTTAGCGCCTACCCGGTGGGCATAAGACACCATCTGCTCAGGAGTGACCTTTTGAACCAGTCTCAGGGCACCTTCGGATTCCGGGTCCCGCAATGCCTGGCTGGTGAACCAGTTTTGACAGTAACCGCAATGAAAGTCGCAGCCCAACATACCAAATGTCAGGGCGGTGCTGCCTGGAAGGAAGTGTGAAAAGGGCTTTTTTTCGATTGGATCGGCTTGCAAAGCAGCTACGTAACCCGAGGGGACGCGCAGTTCGCCGTCCTGGTTAAACCGTACCTGGCAGATGCCGCGCTTCCCGCTGCGGATGACGCAGCGATGGCCGCAGGCCAGGCAGCGGATAGTTCCTTCTTCCGGGAATGGTTCAACCAGCTTGCCCGGTGCAGTCAGTCGATCTAAGACATCAGCCATTGTGGACATAATTGGTAACCTTTACTTGGGTTCATTATACCAAATATGAAAGTCGGGGGTTGAGAGTCCCAGGCTGCTGAACTGGCCTGCAGTAGATGCTTTGAACGCATTCCCGGTAGAAGATGTTAATCTTTATCGATATAATCTCCCTGGCGATCAATTGTGGTCACTGAACGAGTGCGCATCCGGTAGAAAAACAACCAGACCATTTGCACGAGCAGCCAGGCTGCAAGCAGGTAGATTATCATGCTAATCAAGGTCGTAAGCTCCAGGGCTGAAATTCCCAATGACGGGTTTGCAACCAACGATGAGAAAGGAGATAAAAACAGGTCGGTGAACTGGTAAACCCCCTGGGCAAAGGGGTTACCAGCATTAGCACCGATCAGTTTGAAGATGAAGCGCAAGCCCAATAATGCTTCCAGGGTACCAAAGAGGATGTAGATGACCCGGGTGATGCGGAAGGATAAAAGCCTTCTTTCGGCCTCCAGGTCCTCTACAATTCGCTCCTGGTGTTCGTAATCACCGGACCGTTCGATTGATACTCTTTCTCGTCGGTCTGTGGATTTGTTTTCAATTTCGTGGGTAATCATAATAAAGTCCTCCTGCGTCTGGTGACCAGGCCAATGGCAGCGGTGAGGAGCGCGGCTCCAATGATGGACCAGATGATTGGGAAACTACGCCCGTCAACCTGTACGGCAAAAAAGATGGGTAAGCTGAGGACCCCGGCAAGCCAGAAACCGATATAGGCTCCTACAAAACCCAGGATAATCGAAGCGATACAGCCACCGACCGAATAACCGGCCAGAGCCTGTCCAATCGTACCGACAATAGCCGCGACGGCAAGAAGTAAGATAAATCCAAGCAAAGACATGATAATTCCTCCAAATGATTGATAACTATTCTCTTGGCAGAGAGTTTATGCCCCCTTTTCCGTTTTCAAACCCACTATAGACAAATTCTAGACGCAAAGCAATGGGGAATTACCGATAATTTGGGATAGGGTTTTCCCCCATCACTCACAGGTTTTCATATTTATAAAGATAAGATGCACGGCTTCCATTGCGGATAAAACACGAGGGTGAGCCTGTTTTTTTAAACGTATAAATAAGGCAGAAGAAACCATTAAATACAGGCGAATGCAGTCATTTCACCGGGTAAGGGGCTGGAAGAAAGTATGCTGCAGCAAAATGACCTGGCTGAAACGCAATCCGTTCCTCGTTATAAACGTTCTCCATAACCTCTTTCAGGCACCAGCTCTGCAGGTCAGGTTTCCACTAAGCCTGCTCGTCTGAAATGGTCTCTACCAGGGATCGTATACCTGCAGCATTGGCGGTCCATCGCCGGATGGACCCTGAAATATCGATCAATATCTCTAGTGGTGTTCGCGCTTTTCCGCTTCTTCGGCTTCGGCCTTATTCTTGTGAATGGTGCCGTCCGGATGATTGGGGGGAGAATAAACGGTATACAGCTTGAGCTTTTCAGTCTGTGAGGTATTGATCACATTGTGGAAGGTGCCGGCCGGCACTAGGACTGCGTCGCCATCGTGGACAACGTGCTCTTCTGTCCCGTTGAAAACGAATTTAGCCTCACCGGCTTCGATTCGGAAGAACTGGTCCACATTACCATGGACTTCGTTCCCGATCTCTTCACCGGGCTGCAGGCACATCACCACAAGCTGGGCGTGTTTTCCAGTAAATAATACCTGGCGGAAGTAGTCGTTCTTCATGGTTTGCTGTTCGATAGGACCTACGTAACCGGTCATAATTAAAGCCTCCTTCTAAAAATAACAGATTTATCCCGATATGAAAATTATAGTCTAAATAGTGGGCTATTTGAATTTATGATAAACTTGCTCCTGCAATGGATGTAAAAACCCTGGCGACCCTGGAATTCCCTAAAATTCTCGACCGGCTGGCCGGATACGCCTCTTTCAGCGCATCGGGAGAGCTGGCGCGTGCCCTGCAGACGGCAACCAGCCTGGAAGAGGCTCGCTCGCGCCTGGCGCAAACGAGCGAGGCACGCCGCCTGTTGGCAGTCGACGCTGACGTCAGTGTCGGTGGGGTGCACGATATCCGGCCACAGGTCGATCTGGCCAACCATGGAGCAATCCTCGAGCCGGCCGATCTTCTGGCGATAAAAAGCACCTTGATTTCCGCCCGTACGATCGCTCGCACCTTCGATCGCCTGGAAGCACAATTCCCCATTATGAGCAGCCTGGCTAAAGCCCTGCCGGCTCCGCCCGGCCTGGTCGATACCATTTCGAAGGCTATTTCCGAGCGTGGCGATATTCTCAACTCAGCCTCGGACGCCCTGGGGAGAATCCGGCGGGATTTGAAGATAGCCCACGAGCGGCTGATGTCGAAGCTGGGACGGATCATTAACGACAGCCGAACGGCTCCCATGCTGCAGGAAGCGCTGATCACCCAACGCAACGGGCGCTATGTCGTGCCGTTGCGAGCCGAGTTTAAAGGGCGTCTGCACTCGATCATCCACGACCAATCCCAATCGGGGGCGACCCTCTTCGTTGAGCCGCTTGCTGTCGTCGAGCTTAACAACCAGTATCGCGAGCTGCAGCTGGCCGAACGCGACGAAGAAAGGCGCATTCTGACCGAGCTAAGCCACCAGGTTGGCATGTACGCCTCCCTGTTGGTTGAGCTGGTCGAGATAATGGCCGAGATCGACCTGGCATTCATGCGGGCCAAATATGCTGAAGACTTGCACGCTACCGAACCGGTGCTGGTCCCTTTCCGCCCGCAGTCGACTAAAGGGCACCCTGGCAGCACCATTCGCCTGTACGAAGCGCGCCACCCGCTCCTCCACCCAGAAAAGGTGGTCCCTATCGACGTGTACCTGGAAGGTGAGGTTTATGCCCTGGTGATTACCGGACCCAATACCGGCGGCAAGACGGTCACCTTAAAGACGGTTGGCCTGCTGGTCTTGATGGCCCAGACCGGGCTGCACATCCCGGCCCAATCCGGGTCAGAGTTGAGTTTTTTCGATTCGGTATATGCCGATATTGGGGATGAGCAGTCCATCGAGCAGTCGCTGTCGACTTTTTCGGGCCACGTGACCAACCTGGTTCACATCCTGGCAGAAGCTGGTCGTTTTTCGCTGGTGCTCTTGGACGAGCTGGGCGCCGGAACCGATCCCCAGGAGGGCTCTGCCCTGGCGCAGGCTGTTATGAGCTATTTGCTCGAGCGTAACATTACCAGCTTGGTGGCAACCCACTATCCTGAATTGAAGGCTTATGCCCATTCCACCCCAGGTGTGACCAATGCCAGCGTCGAGTTTAACCTGGAGACGCTGCGACCTACTTATCACCTGACGATCGGCCTGCCCGGCCGGTCGAACGCCCTCGCGATTGCCGAACGATTGGGCTTACCGGGTGAGATCGTGACAGCCGCTCGGGGCAGTCTGAACCCGGACGACCTTCACGCCGAGGACCTGTTGGATGAGATCCACCGTCAGCGCGACCAGGCGCGCCAGGCGCGCGCCTTCGCCGATAAAGCTGCTCGGGATGCAGATATAATTCGCCGTGACCTGGCGGTTCGCCTGGAAAATATCGAGGATGAGCGCCGTAAGGTGCTGGAACAAGCCCGGTCCGAGGCCGAAAGTGAAGTGTATCGTCTGCGGACTGAGCTCGAAGAGGTTCGCCGCAGTTTGAACCGGGCGCGCCAGCCTTTGTCTGCTCTGGAGTCGGTAGAGGACCAGGTTGCAGACCTGGAAGAACAGGTTGAGCGACCGGTGGAGCGCAAGCCACAGCTCGCATCCCGGGCTGTGTCACGTGGACCACTGCGGCTGGGTGAAAAGGTCCGCCTGCGCTCGCTTAAGATGGAGGGCGTGGTCTCTTCCCTGGGTGAAAACGATGTCGAAGTCCAGGTTGGAACACTGCGGGTTCGGGCCCGGTTAGGCGATCTCCAGCGGGCGGGCGAAGAGGATCTCGAACCGGCTCCTCAACAGGCTCAAATCCATCAGATTGCGCAGTCGGAGAAACATGCAGTTTCCCAATCGGTGGGCAGCAGCATTTTCCGCCCTTCACCGGGGATGGAGATTGACCTACGCGGCCAGCGGGCCGAGGATGCGATTGACGCGTTGGAGCGCTACCTCGAATCGGCCTACCTGGCTGGCCTGCCTTTTGTGCGCATTATCCACGGCAAGGGCACCGGGCGTTTACGCCAGGTGGTGCGCGAACTGCTGCAAAGCTCACCGAACGTCAAAAATTGGGAAAGCGGCCAGGAAAAAGAAGGGGGAGATGGTGTGACGGTAGCTCGCATAGAAAACGATTAAAGACCATCAAATGGCGAGCTCTTATCAGCGGCTCGAATTGATCGACCAATACCGGGGGCTGGCTATTGTCTTGATGGTGCTGGCCAACTACCTGGCTGGCGTAGTGTGGATACCGGCCTGGTTGAAACACGCTCCCGACGTTGGGCTGACGGTAATTGACCTGATCGCTCCCTTTTTCATCTTTTCCATTGGATTGACCTACGGTCTTTCCTACCGAAGGAGATTAGCAGCACAAGGCCAGGCAAAGGCAGCCTGGCATACCACCACCCGGTACCTGGGGATCATCGGCGTAGGAACAATTCTGGTGGCGGGTGAGATCATTTTCGGCCAGGATTCGAGTGGGATCAACTGGGGTGTCCTGCAGGCCATTGGGGTTGCCGGGCTGCTCACCTTGCCTACCATCCTACTTCCGAAATGGGTGCGAACCGTGATCGGCCTGGCGCTGCTGGCGATTTTCCAAGGACTGCTCTACCAGGCTGGCTGGCTGCCCATTGTGCTGGGTTCCCCGCACGGCGGAATCGAGGGGTCGCTCGATTGGGCTGCCATGTTGATCCTGGCAACGGTGCTGGCCGATCTCTTCCACGACCACAACGACAAAAAGAAGTGGTTCCTGGCAGGTTCGATACTGGCGTTGGCAGCCGGCCTGACTCTTTCGATCTGGTCGCCTGTGAGCAAGAACCGGGTCTCGCCCACCTATATCCTGATCAGCCTGGCGGTAAGTGGGCTGCTCTTCGCGGCTTTTTCGCTGCTGGTGGATCGGCTGCACTTAAATTTTCCGCTATTGTCAGCCTGGGGCAAGAATCCTTTCCTTCTTTACGTGTTGCACCAGGTATTTCTGGGAATTTTTGTCCTGCCAGAAATTACAGGCTGGTATGCCACAGCCCCGGCCTGGCTGGTTGCCTTGCAAGCGATCGGGTTATTAGCGGTTCTTTCGGCGATTGCCTGCTGGCTTGAGAAGCGCCGGATGGTATTTTCGTTTTAATTGGGGAAAGTGTAATTATTAGGATTCTATTTTAGACGAAATGGATCACGGGAAATATTTTGTGATTATCCAGTCTGGTCCCTTACTGCTGCCAGCATTTCCTCGGCCGATTTGAGCGTGCCATCACTGACGGCACCCAGCATCTGGGCCAGCTCCCGCTTGCGCTCATCGCCTTCCAATGGCTCGACCGCGGTCGAGGTGCGTCCATCGCGGATCAACTTGGCTACCCGGTAATGGCTATTTCCATAAGCAGCCAGTTGGGGCAGGTGGGTAATGCAAAGCACCTGATGCTGGCGGCCCAAACGCCACAGCTTTTCACCGATAACCATTCCGACCCGCCCCCCGATGCCTTGATCGATCTCGTCGAAAACCAGGGTAGGAATGGTATCAGCCTGGACCAGAACGTTCTTCAGGGCGAGCATCAAGCGTGAAGTCTCACCCCCCGAGGCAATCTTCGCCAGCGGTTTGAGACCCTCACCTGGATTAGGCGCAATTAGGAACTCAACCCGCTCGAAGCCGGTGGCATCGTATGCCACTCGCCGGCCATCTGGCAATACTATCCCCTTCGGATCAGCTTTTATCTGGAAATCGACCGCGAATTTTGCCCCGCTCATACGCAGATCGCTCAGTTCAATTTCGATGGCTTTGCTCAACTTTTCAGCGGCTGCATGCCGTTTATCTTTTAATTCATTACCCATTTGGAGAAGCTCAGAGAGCAGATTGGTCTCCTGCTTCTCCAGTTCGGTGATGCGCTCGCCGGAATGAGAGATCGACTCCAGATCCTCTCTGGATTGAGCGGCGAACGCCAGCACTTTTTCGATGCCGTCTCCGTATTTCCGCTCCAGATTATGGATCAGGTCGAGGCGTTCTTCGATCTGGTCGAGCCGCTTGGGATTAAACTCAAGCTGCTCGAGGTAATCGCGCAGCTCACGCGCCAGATCGCTCAGCGTCTCCATGGCTGCTTCAGTCTGGTCATACAACTCACTCATCGACGAATCGATGCGCGCCAGGCTGCCCAAATTACGAATCACCTGGCCGAGCGTATCCGTGACCGAAAGGTGTGCCTCAGGCGTGCCTTCGTCCAGGAGCTGGATGGTCTCATGAGCCAGGGAAGCGAGATTCTCGGAGTTGGCCAGCCGGCTGCGTTCCTGGCGCAGCTCTTCTACCTCCCCTTGCTTGAGCTGAGCCGCTTCGATCTCCTGGACCTGGTAAGACAGCAGATCTACCCGGCGGGTGGCGTCTTGCTCTGCCATGCGAGCATCATAAAGCTTGCGCTTGATGACCTGGTTCTGATGGTAGCTGGTGGAAAAAGACTTTGCCAGTTCTTCTGTCCCTGCGAACCGGTCGAGCAGCTCCAGGTGATGGCGAACGTCAAGCAGGGAAAGGTGTTCAGACTGCCCGTGGATGTCAACCAAGAAAGCGCCCAGCTCGCGCAGCAGCCCAACGTTGACCAACCGGCCATTGACGCGAGCATTATTGCGGCCTTCGCGGCGCAGTTCGCGGCCTAACGTCAGGAAAGAAGTCTCTTCATCAAGCAAATCTTCGCGGGCCAGGATGGCATGGACCGGTCCTTTGATCTCTTCCGGAACCATGAAGACGGCTTCAATGTTAGCTCGTTCGGTCCCCGAGCGGATGAAAGTAGGATCGGAACGCCCCCCCAGCACGGTTTCGACGGCATCCAGGATAATGGACTTACCTGCTCCAGTCTCACCGGTAAATATGACCAACCCCGGGCTGAGTTTCAGTTCCAGGTTGTGGATGATTGCAAAGTTATCGATCCGCAGATCGGTTAACATTCAGGTTTCTTTCAGAGTTTTATACCGGATAAGCGGTAATAGAACGATGGGACGGTCATAAAAACGTACAATCCCTGCCAGACCAGGGGCAACAAAACTCCAAGTCCGGCGCCTCCACCAAGGCCTCCCAGGAGGACTACAAGCAGCGGCAGCACCAGGCGCGGCAGGGCTCCGATGATAACGCCGGCTGCGGCAGCCTGATAAAGTCGTTTGCTTCGCCGCCGGCGGGTCACCAGACGGACAGCTTCGGCAATGATCACCCCGGCAATTGGAGCCAGAAAAATAGTGAAAAAGCCCAGGAATGAAACGATCAAGCTGCCCACGTAAGCCAGCACGGCGGCAATCACAAAAGCGAGCGGAAAATCGATCCATTGAGCGTTCTCGAAAGTCTTTTGTTGGCCGCGAACGCATTCCTTGCAGCGATATCCGGTCGGAGTCAACACAGCACAATGGATACAAATTGGCTTTTCGCAGCGATTGCAGCGCAAGCTGGTTTCACGGTCGGGATGGTTGGCACAATACATGGTCGGCGCAGGTGAATCACTCATATTTTAATATCCGTTAAAGGGTTTCTTTCCATATATGAAACGAGGTTACGATAAAAATAACCGGGGTCTTGAAAGCGGACTAAGGATAAGCTGTGGTCGCCGGCAGCGACCTGCACCTTATCTCCACTGGTAATCGGTACAGTTTGTTGGCCATCGACGCTGAGTACAGCTTCATGTTGGGTGTTGACGACGATTGTCACCGAAGCGCCTTCGGCCAGAACGATGGCCCGGTCAATCGATAGGTGCGGGGCGACTGGAAGGATCAAAATATTACGAACCTCCGGAGGCAGTATCGGGCCACCAGCGGCGAGCGCATAAGCTGTAGATCCGGTGGCAGTGGCTGCAATCATCCCGTCGGCGACGTAACTGGCCAAAAGGTAGCCATCGACGTAGGCGGTCAGCTGAACCGGGCGAACGACCAGGCCGCGCGCCACTACGACGTCGTTGACCACTTCCCATTGGCCGCCAGGCTGTCCGTCATGTACTAAAGAAGCCTGCAGCATCATGCGAGTTTCGAGGCGATAATTACCATCAAGCAGCTTGGGAAGCGCTTGACGCCAATCTTCCCTTTGAATTTCGTAGAGAAAGCCAAAACGGCCCATATTGATGCCCAGGATTGGTATGTTTACGGGAGCACACAAATGCCCCGCACGCAGCATGGTGCCATCACCCCCCAGCACGATTACAAGTTGGAATTCGCCGCGCTGGATGCGCTGGTGCAGGCTTGCATCAATTATTTCGCCGGAAGCGACATGCACACTGCGCTCTTCAAGAAAAGCTGAAACCTCACTGGCCTGAGCAATGGCTTCGGGCAGGGATTGCGGCGCGACGATCGCAATGCTTTCGAGTGGACGTTCACGTAACATAATGGGTTAAATTATAAGCCGTGACGGATATGCTCTGCAAGGTAATTTATGGGCAGTTTCAAGACAGTCGTTGGTCGCAGGTCCCCCGAAAACCGCAGTGAGAGCAGCGTTCAGGTTGTTCGTGAGACCGGTCAGGGTCTCTCCTTCTTTCACAGCGACGCATCTCTGCTAGAGTGTCCAATAAGGCCCCCTCCAGGGTGGGAGTATAGTCGATCGCATAGGTGCGATCTGGATAATGCAGTAAGCCATAAGGCGGGCGCTGGCCGAACGTACGTTCAACCAGCAGGCAATATGCAGCCAATTGGAAGATGTGCGAGTCGTATGGGCCGGTAGCCCGCCGGCTCGATTTAACTTCAACCGGGATGATATTTTTCCCTTTTTCGACCAGGTAATCAGGCTTTCCGGCCAAATTCAAATCACGATCGAAAAGTGGTTTTTCTACAGTTCCCCAGCTGCGCGTGTCAGTGTATATGACCCTGCCTCCTGGCAAGCCGCTTCTTCTCCTTTGCCGGGCTGCCAGCCAAAGAAGACCTACGGCCAGTAAAGCCAAGAGCAAAGCCAGGGCGGGAATCATAGCAACAACCGGCCGGTCAGATAGACAGCGATCAAAGCCAACGCCGCCAGCAGCAAAAGCCACGCCAGGCCGCGCAGCAAGCCCCCAACCATCACCTGGCGGCCATGATGCTGGTGAAGCTCGGTACCGGCTGCAAGTTCAGCCTGATTGCCAGGCTCAATCCCTTGCAGTCGGTACCACCAGGCGCGTTGACAGTAGATAAAAGCGCCAATTTCAGACGCTTTTATCGTCCGCATCGGCTTTCTTATCGCCCTGGAGCCGGGCTGACATCTTTTCGAGGGCCAGTTCCAGGTGGTGTCCTCGCAGGCTGATGGTCAGGTCAGCCCGGGTTCGTTCGACGATCCCGCGCACGAGATCGGTCTGGCGGCGCAAGCCGGAGGTGATCGCATCCGGGAAATCGAGGGTAACCAGGACGGCGTATATCTCGTCCATGCAGCCAAGCAGGCGTTCAGCTTCTTGCGAGTATCCCTGGCGTAAGATGTCCATGCAACGACGGCGAAGTTCGCCGGTTGTTTCTGCCATGCCGTTCATATAGGTGGCATATTCCTGTCCCAGACTTTCCGGGTCCGGAAGGGGTTGGTTTTCGATCAGAGCCACTGTCATGCTGGCTTCGCAGTATTCCTTCAAAGCATCCTGGGTATAACCGGCATAGTACAACTCAGGATACCCGGTCAGGTCATTTTTGAAAGCGATGGCCAATTCCTTTGCAGCCTCGAGCTTCTCGTGAGCGAGGGCATCCTCCCCGCGATGGATGGCGCGGATAGCGTGAGCGGCATGGCGGGTCAATGCCCGGGCGGCAATCAGGGCCTGGTCGCGGGCTTTATTACGGGCTTCAAACTCCTGGCGGATCTTTTCAGCGATCGATTCGAGGTTTTCCATAATTCACTCCGCTGGGGGCTCTCCGGTCGGATGAGTCGGCCGGAATAGTTCATTGGCCAGGGACCCGCTGCTAGGGATAGCGATTTCCCCAAAAGCGGATTCGTAGCGGGCTAAGTTTTCACCAAGGGCACGATAGAAAAGCTTGGCGCCCACCGGCGACATGATCATACGGGAACAGATGCTCATGGCATTATCCCCCGGCATGAGCCGGGCAAAATCAAGCACCAACTCAGCCGGGGTATGCGAAATACGGACAACGTTTGCGTAAATGGCTTCCAGGTCTGGGGGGATATTGACCGGTAGATGAGACGTGGCGTTTGCCATAACCTAGAAGGGGATCTCGTCTTCGTTGGTTGTGGCCGTTTCGTCCGTTTGTCCGCTCATTCCTTCACTCTCTCCCCGGCTGGACAGGAAGCGAATGAGATTGGCCGTCACTTCATATGAAGCGGCTACGGATCCATCTTTCCTGGTATAGGTTCTTGGACTTCCGCTGGCTTGGTCGGGAGTCAAACGACCTTCGATAAGTACTTTGCTGCCCTTATGCAAAAATTGGTTGCAGGTCTCGGCCTGTTTTCCCCAGGCAGACACCCTGAACCAGCACGTTTCCTTGACGGGTTGGCCGTTATTGGACGTATATTGGCGATTGCTGGCAACGCTGAAAGAGGTTACAGCCTGTCCATTCGGGGTATAGCGCATTTCCGGGTCATTACCCAGATTGCCGACGATGATGATCGTATGCCACATGATATTTTCCTTTCGTTTTGGATTGATTGCAAACAGAGATTGGGGAATAGAGAATCGCTTTCAGGTGGTGTAAGCTCGGTTAAAAAGCTGAACCTCGACTCTTTATTCTCGGATTACGATATATACATATTCAAGGAAATTATGGTGTAAACGGTCAATACATACCTCCAAGATTACTGGTTATCAGGACGGGCTAAGCTAATGGTTACATGAGGCAAGTATGTGCTGCCACATGGATAGGCTCCATGACATCCTGATTATTAGAACAATTGTACACCGATTAGATTAAAAATACTAGTAGGAATTTTTTGATTTTGGCGGCTACCAGGTCGAATTATACCAAAGCAAATAATCTTCGAGGTGAGCCTGCCAGTATTTGTCTTCATGGTAGCCTACGTTCAAGTGGTATTCATGGGGAATACCCCGCCTGGTTAGATAATCTTCGAACATCTTGACAAGCTGCAATTCAGGGTCCGAATTGCCAATATCCAGGTAAATGTGGGGATAAGAATCGATTGGAATGGCATCTAACCAGCCTGGGATCAAATAATTGTCGCCGTAAAACATGGGAAAGCTGTTTGCACCGATTGCGCCAAAGGTTTGCCAGTAGATCAAGCCCAGGCGGACTGCCCAGGCTGCGCCTCTTGAGAGCCCACCGATCGCCCGATCGTTCCGGTCTGGCAAGGTGCGGTAATTGGCATCGATCCACGGAACCAGGGAGGTAGCCAGAGCAGCACCGAAGCCGGTATTTTCGGGGGCAGGCGAGCCTGCCTCACCCGGCATGACGATAATCATCGGCTTGATTTCTCCCGAGGCGATCAGCCGGTCCGCGACTGTGTTGACCCCCAGCCGGACCCATTGTTCGTCGCTGTCGTCCTGTCCGTGCAACAGGTAGAGCACCGGATAACGGCGCTGGGTCTGGGTGTTGTAGCCTGGCGGCAGGTAAATCTTCAAGGCAGCGAGCGACTGCTTCACAAACCCATCGGGCAGATGGACGTCGAGAACCTGGCCCTGGCTGGACCCGTCAAGGCTGATGATTGGATTATTTGCCGGGGAATTCTGAGGGCCAGCCAGAGTGCTGGCTTTTACCTGAACAGGCGATGGTAAAAGAAGGTAGCCAGCCCCGAGAGCAGCCAGTAGGAGGATATTTATAATCCGGTGATGCCGTAAAAAGGTTGGGTGCATTTCACAAATAATGACCGTTTGAAAAACGGTACATTTATCAAAACCCCGGCCTTCCTGCTGGTCCCGGCGATTACATTGAAGGATAACAGGCAGGCTGGTAACCGGAATTTGCCTCTTCCTTGACGGTTTAAGGCGATTCGGATTATACTCTAATTCGCCGGGGTGTAGCGCAGTTGGTAGCGCACTGCGTTTGGGACGCAGGGGTCGGCGGTTCGAGTCCGCCCACCCCGACTTTTTTCTTCTGGAAATTAAGCCAATTACAAAACAATGAGACCTGGAAAAGGACTGGTCACGAGTGCGTGGCGGTCTTGGCTTTCTCTGGGATTCTACAGGAGAGGAGAAAGAATGGATGTAATTGACCGTTCATCCTTCGTGGTTGCAACCGGCCCATTGACGTTTATGGATCGGATCCGCGGCACGGTAAAAAATGGCCTCTCCTGGCCGAATGAGTTCGAAGCTCAACGGACCTGCATCGATCTCTTGAGTAAAGCCTTGGGGGATAAATTTACCTTGTTCCGCAATATTTCTCTCAATAATCTCGAAATTCAGATTCCGATGGTGCTGGTAGGACCTCCAGGCCTGTTTGTCATTTACGTGACTACTTTGATTGGGTCGTTCAGAGCGACCGAAGAGGATTGGTTAAGCCTGGAAAGCCCACATAAACCTAAACCGGTTCTGCCAAATCTGACGCTGCGAGCCAGGCTGCTGGCTCAAGCGGTTGACGTCCACCTGGCCAAGAACGACATCCCGGCGCCGCGCTCCCGGCCAATCCTATTTTGCACAAACCCGCACATGTTTGTCGATTGCGTCCGTTCGCCGGTAGAGGTGGTGATGAGCGATACCATCGAGCTATATGCAGAGAACCTGACGAAGGAACCAGCGATATTTGGCCAGGAGCACCTGAAAAAGATCCTGAGCGGTATGATTTCATCTGAACCGCCTTCATCGCCTGGCCCGGATGATTCTGACGGCCCCCAGGACATGAAAAATGGGGATACATCATCCCAGAAATCGATCACGAAGGGCCTTAGGGGCCGAATGAACCGCAGCCAGTGGATAATTTTGGGTGTTATCGCCCTCTTTGAAGTAACTGCTTTGGTCATTGTCATCATTCTTACGATAAAATCACTGGGTATGTGAATTTATCTTTTGAGTTGCGAGTTAAGAATTGCCGTTCCCTTTTCTTTCTATCGTTGTCCCGGCTCACGATGAAGAGAGCCGCCTTCCTGAAATGCTGGAAAAAGTCGAGCATTTCTTGGCCAACCAGGCGTATTCAAGCGAGGTGGTCATCGTCGAGAATGGAAGCAAAGACCACACCCTCGAAATCGCCAGATCGTATGAAAGCCGTCTGCCTTACCTGAGGGTCGTTCACGAAGACCTGAGCGGTAAGGGACGGGCTGTTCGCCGGGGAATGCTGGAAGCCAAAGGGGATTATCGCTTTTTCTGCGACGTTGACTTCTCGATGCCGGTGACCGAGATCAACCGCTTCATTCCTCCCCAAATGAAAGAAGTGCAAGTGGCGATTGCCTCGCGAGAAGCCCCTGGAGCCATCCGTTATGGCGAACCACCTTACCGTCATCTGGCAGGCCGCATCTTCAATACCCTGGTACGGTTGATCGCCCTCCCCCACCTGCAAGACACCCAGTGCGGATTTAAATGTTTTCAGGGTCCTGTTGCCGAAGAAATTTTTAGACGCCAGACTTTGATGGGCTGGTCGTTTGATGTAGAAGTGTTATTTATGGCCCAGCGTTGGGGTTACAGGGTCGTTGAGGTGCCTGTACCCTGGTATTTCGAACCCCAATCCCGGGTGCGAATGTTAAGCGATTCATGGCGCATGGTTCTCGATATGCTTACCATCCGCTCCAATGCCCGGCGTGGTTTATATGACCGCCTGGCTTGATTGCGTCCCGGCAGCTCCGGATACCAGCCTGGAGCAAGCCTTCTGGCAGATTGGATTACAAAAAATCGGTGGGATGGATGAAGCCGGGCGGGGTGCTTGGGCGGGGCCAGTGGCAGCCGCTGTCGTCGTGCTCCCCCTGGATCCTGGCATTTCCAGCATTCTTCGCGGAGTGCGTGATTCTAAACAAATGCTTCCCTCCCAGCGCGCTTTTTGGGCCGAGGAGATTAAATCAACGGCAGCTGGATGGGCCGTGGGCATGTCATCTCACCAGGAAATCGATACAATCGGGATTTTACCGGCAACCCGGTTAGCTGCCAGGCGAGCGCTGCAGGGATTATCTTATCCGCCAGACGTCTTAGTGTTGGATTGGCTGGCGCTGCCACAGGTTAAAGGTGCAGCAAGTTGCATTAATCAAGGGTGATAACCGGGTTTTGAGTATTGCCTGTGCTTCGGTGCTGGCTAAAACAGCCCGAGACGCCTGGATGGTGGCACAGGATGCACTCTTTCCGGGCTACGGCTTTGCCGCTCATAAAGGTTACGGCACCGCCAGACATCAAGCCGCCTTGCTAATCCACGGCCCTAGCGCCATCCATCGTATGAGCTTTAAACCACTGAAATTCATAACCAATTCCAGGGAAATGGGATAAAAACGGATTTATGTGAAAACATGCCGGCAATATTTTAATCCTCAATCCCTGATCTTACCTCACAGATCTTTTAAATAATAAAGGGTACAACCAACCCATCCTGAGCTGTACCCTTTATTAAAAAGAGGTTTATTTCTTTAGGAAAAATGAGAGATGCCGTTTCGATCGAGCTCTAGGCCTCAACAGGATAAGGTGCTTCAACTGTGCAGCTTTCGAGGCAGGTACCGCAGCCATCGCATTTCGATTGATCGATCTCAAAAGTAACAGCTCCTTCAGAAATTGCGCTGTTTGGGCACTCGGGCTCGCACGCACCACACATTATGCATTTATCGGCATCGATTACGTATTTGGTCGCCATGAAACAATCCTTTCGATTGGTATTCTAAATCCTGTTGTGAAGGATAACATAAACAAGGGCGCGAAGTCAAAGTAAAATGTCAATGATAATGGATGAACATTGTCATGTTAAGCTGCGGACAAAGGACAATCACCATGCAACCCTGGAAAACACTTTCGAAAAAGGCCGTTTTAAAACGCGGGAAATACCTGTTGGTCGAAGATCATACCATTGAGCTGCCGAACGGGCGCATCATTGATGATTGGCCCTGGCTGATCATGCCTGATTATGTCAATGTGGTGGCAGTGACCGAGGAGGAACGCTTTCTTTGCTTCCGCCAGACTAAGTACAGCGTTCAGGGAATCTCACTGGCGCCAGTAGGTGGGTATATCGAGCCGGGGGAAGAGCCAGACGCCGCTGCCAGGCGAGAGCTGCACGAAGAGACCGGTTATGAGGCGACATCCTGGACAGGACTGGGTGAATATATCATCGACGCCAACCGTGGGGGAGGCCGTGGTCATTTCTTCCTTGCGCAAGGAGCCCGGTGGGCCAGCCAGGTCTTTTCAGATGATCTCGAAGAGCAGGAGCTGCTGTTCCTGACCCGAGCTGAGGTCCAGGCGGCATTATTTGCCAATGAGTTCAAAGTGATGCCCTGGGCAATGGCAATCAGCCTGGCATTGTTAAAGGTATAGATTCAGCAAGATGAAGGGGGTTGAAAGGGAGCAAAAATTTTGTATAATTAGATAAATAACATCCAACTTATATGTATTAAGAGATTGCAGAAGAGTAGGGATGGAAATGGAAACGACTGTCACTCCTCCGCTTCGAATGGATCAGGTATTTCGGGCGACCCGTTGGCTGGCAATTTTTATTATTCCCTTCCTGGCGACCGCATCGGCCATCCTTCTAATTTGGCCAGCGGATACTGGCAGGCTGTTTGCATGGCCGATCAAACCTCTGATGACTGCCATGATGTTAGGCTCAGCTTACATGGGTGGCCTCTATTTTTTTGTAAGGGTAGTGTTCGCCCGGCAGTGGCACACGGTCAAGATGGGCTTTTTACCGGTGACGTCTTTTGCAGGATTAATGGGCATCGCTACCGTGCTGCATTGGGATAAGTTTACTCCAGGCCATATTTCATTTATTACCTGGGCCGGGATTTATTTCCTGACGCCGTTTCTGGTGTTTGCGGCATGGTGGTTCAACCGGCCAGCCGATCCGCAGCAGCTCGATCCTGGGGACAAGCTGATTCCTGCTAATCTGCGCTGGTTATTAGGCATCGCCGGCGTGGTCGAGGTGCTGGTTGGTTTGCTCCTGTTTTTTGTGCCCACCTGGATGATCTCAATCTGGCCGTGGACCTTATCGCTGCTGACCGCGCGGGTTGTGGGAGCAATGGTGATCCTCCCAGGTGTCGCCCAGATCGGCATGGCCTTGGATCGCCGCTGGAGCAGCGCCAGGGTGGCAATTGAATCCCAGGTTTTTTCGTTAGTTTTGATTCTGATCAGCGCAGCGCGGGCCTGGGGGGATTTCGATTTGGCCAATATTGGTACATACCTCTTTGCCGGTGGGTTGAGCGCGCTCCTGGTTTTCCTGATTGGATTGTATCTTTGGATGCAAAGCCGGCCGGCCAGATTATGATGAACACCCAACACGCACTGATCGTAGGCGGCAGTATGGCTGGATTGTTGGCAGCCAGAGTCCTGGCCAATCGTTTTTCCAGGGTGACACTGGTAGAAAGAGATATCTTTCCGGATGGACCGCAACAACGCAAAGGCCTCCCGCAGGCTCGCCACGTGCACGTGCTGCTTTGGCGGGGGCAGCAGGTGCTCGAAGGTCTTTTCCCGGGCTTTCAAAACGATCTGAGCCAGGGAGGTGCTCCCAGTGTAGATTGGATCAACGATGCAGGCTGGTTTACTTTCGGGAAATGGGCGCCGCGCTTCCAATCGAAATATATCTCGCATCCCTGCAGCCGTGACCTGCTGGAATGGCAGGTCCGCCAGCGCGTCGCCGAGCTGTCTCAGGTGCAGTTCTGTACCGAAAATGAAGTGATTGGGTTATTGGTTAACTCCGATGGTCAAAGGGTAACTGGGGTTCGCATCCGCCAGCGTGGCTTGCCGGACCAGGAAGAGCAGATCCTGGCTGCTGACCTGGTGGTGGATGCCAGTGGGCGGGACTCTAACACCCCCCAATGGTTGGAAGCGAATGGTTTTGAAGGGCCTGAAGAAACGATCGTTAATTCCTTCCTGGGATATGCGAGCCGGGTATATCGCCAGCCTGACCATAAAAATGGATGGAAAAGCCTCCTGGTTCGGGGAACGCCACCTGAAAATAAGCGCGGCGGGGTGATTAATCCGATCGAAAATGGACGCTGGATGGTGACCCTGGCAGGAGCCGGTAAGGATTACCCCCCGACAGATGAGGCCGGCTTCCTGGCATATGCCCAAAGCCTGCCAGTTCCCGATTTATATCATGCCATCAAAGATGCTGAACCACTTTCTACAATTTCTGGTTATCGTAAAACCGAAAACCGTTGGCGGCATTACGAAGGAATGGCGCGCTGGCCGGATAATTTCATTGTGTTAGGCGACGCAGCCTGCGGATTTAACCCGGTCTATGGGCAGGGGATGACCGCTGCTGCCCTGTATGCGGAGGAACTGTCCAGGAGCCTGGGTTCGCTGCGGAATGGCAGTATCCCGACCGGTTGGACCAAACAAATCCAGGCCAGGTTTGCTCGCGCTGTTTCAGGCGCTTGGCTGCTGGCTATCGGTGATGATTACCGCTACCCTGAAACTGAAGGCCGCCGTACAGATTGGCTGACACGTCTCACCCAAGGTTATATGGACCGAGTCTTACACCTTGCGAACGACGACCGGCAGGTCTTCGAAACCTTCTTCTCGGTCATTCATTTGCTTAATCCCGCCAGCAGTTTTTTTAATCCGGCAATCATGCTGAAAGTCCTGCGGAAATCGATCGTATAAGAAAAACCAACAGAAATGAGTTTAACAGAGTTCGCGCATGGCAAATCATGGGAGAAGTAGAATTTGGTTGATAGTTGGCAGCCTGATTCTGATCGCTTCATTTTTGGGGGTTCTGAATTTTACTGCTGCCTGGTTTGTACTATAATTTAAACACACCGGTTTTTCATGAATTAATTCCGAGATCACAGCATGCAAAGGTCCGATCTCCTCGTCCGTACGAAGCTGCGCCTGCCATTCATCCGGTCGGGGCTGGTTTCAAGACCGCATCTACAGGATAAGATAGCGAGAGGACTGCAGGGTCCGCTTACGGTTGTTATCGCACCTGCTGGCTTTGGCAAGACCACTCTGGTTGCAACCAGCCTGGATGGCTGCCACATATCCGCAGGCTGGCTTTCTCTGGATAAGGACGACAATCAAACCGGACGTTTCCTGACCTATCTCATTGCAGCCCTCCAAGAGGTTGACCATTCAATCGGCAGCGATGCCGCCCATCTAATCGGGGAATTACAGCAAACCTCATCTGAAGCGGTACTGACCATTCTTCTCAATGACCTGGATAACTCAACGGCGGAAATTACCCTCGTGCTGGATGATTATCAGTTTATCAGCAACCAGGAAATCCATAAGGCAGTAAATTTTTTGCTCGAACACTGCCCAAACACTTTTCATCTGGTGATTGCGACCCGCTCGGATCCTCCTATTCCATTATCCCGCTTGCGAGCCCGCGGCCTGGTGGTTGAGATCCGAGGAGCTGAACTTCGGTTCACATTGAGCGAGGCAACTCAATTTTTGAATGAGGTCATAGGCCTCGGGCTGAATGTTGATTCGGTCGCTTCACTTGAAGAACGTACGGATGGATGGATCGCTCGCTGGCCTTCAGATGGCGGGGCTGTCCTTGAAAAACAGTCCGGATATTAAAGCTTTCATCCAGGCTTTCTCAGGGACTAACCTCTTTATCATGGACTACCTGGTAGAGGAAGTTCTGGACAATCAACCTGAGCCAGAGCAGGCGTTCCTTTTACAGACCAGCATCCTGAAACGGTTAAGCGATCCTTTGTGCCGGGCTGTTTGCAGCAACCTGTCTATGCCGCTTGAAGGAGGAATGCCGAACCAGGATATATTGGAATATCTCGATCGCAGTAATCTATTTCTGATTCCCCTGGATGAAGAGCGAAATTGGTACAGCTACCACCCCCTTTTTGCCAGCCTGCTTCGCTCCAGGTTACAACGCTCGACCATTTACGGAGTAAAAACTCTACATTTGCGGGCCGCGGATTGGCTCGAGAAAAATGGTTTTCCAGAAGATGCCATCTATCATGCTCTGGAAGCAAAAGATTTCTCCCTTGCAGCTCAATTAATCGAAGATCAGGCTGAAGCGGTTTGGTTGAGAGCCGAATATTCCAGGCTTATAGAATGGATAAAAGCTCTTCCCATCGATTTGGTTAAAAGCCATCCCTGGTTGAGCGTCTGGAATGCCTGGTCGGTCAACCAGATTGGGTTGCTGGATGAAGCCTCGACCTGGATAGAAGCTGCAGACCAGGCGGTACACAAAACTTACTTAAATCATACGGAGGCATCGACGCCTCCGCCAGATATGTGTACCCTGGAGGATGAGATCGCCGCATTACATACTCACCTGGCCTGCCTTGCGCAAGGAGCCCGGTGGGCCAGCCAGGTCTTTTCAGATGATCTCGAAGAGCAGGAGCTGCTGTTCCTGACCCGAGCTAAGGTCCAGGCGGCATTATTTGCCAATGAGTTCAAAGTGATGCCCTGGGCAATGGCAATCAGCCTGGCATTGTTAAGATTTAAGACGTGGCGCATGGGCAATATAAAAGATTACAAAGAGCTGTTCGAAGGATCAGTCAGTCTATCCCCGGGTTTACCCAGGTCCTTCCTGCCGGAGCTGCCGGAGATACTGCGAACTCACAAGGTTATTTCGTGAAGTTAAATAAACCCCACGAAACCTGGAGGTTGCAATTCATTCTTCTATTTGAATTGTGAAACTTTAATCCGATCCATGCATCTGTTCAAGTAGACGTTAATCCTTTTTCTCCGAGGCATTAGGATGCTCGATCGTTGGCTAAGTCGGCACTGGTTCCTGTATTCCACAGCCGTATTACTTCTTACAGCAGGATGGATCTGGGCCAGCAGGCCAGTTACGCTTCAGACTTCAGAAGTGACATCGGCTCCACAACAAGGCTTCATCGCCCCAGGTTTCACTTTGAACACTTTTTCGGGAGAGCCTGTCCATCTTTCCGATTTCAAAGGTAAGGTGGTTTTGATTAATTTTTGGGCGAGCTGGTGTCTACCCTGCCGAGCTGAAATGGCGGCAATTCAAAATGTTTATGCGGATTACCAGGATCAGGGGGTAGTCGTCCTTGCGATCAATGCCAGTTACCAGGATGATATCAATAATGCAGCCCAATTTGCTCAATCTGAAGGGCTCACTTTTTCCTTATTGTCCGATCGAGATGGCAGTATTGACCGGTTGTACCAGGTGAGAGCCATGCCCACATCCTTTTTCATCGACCGGCAAGGGAAAATTTCACAGGTGGTGATCGGCGGGCCGATGCCAGAGGCTCTTATCCGCACCCAAATCGAATCGATGTTGAAGGGAAATTAGTCATGCTGCCAATTTTGAATATCGGTCCATTAGCCATTCAGGCGTCAGGGTTAGTTTTGCTGGTTGGGATCTGGTTGGGGTTATCCCTGGTGGAACGTAAATCACCAAAATTTGGCGTCAATCCAGCGGTTGCCGGTAACCTGGCGCTGGTTGGACTGGTTTCAATGGTCATTGGCGGAAGAATTGTTTACGCGGTTGAACACCTCTCAGCTTTTGTTATATCCCCAGCCAGCCTTGTTTCCTTAAATCCCTCTCTATGGGATTCGGCAGGTGGGATTGTCATTGGATTGGTGATCAGCAGCTGGTACGGGTTTCGACACAAGGTCTTATTTTGGAGCGTTCTTGATGCGCTTACCCCCGGGTTGGCTGTGGTGATGATCGCCTTGGGTCTGGCAAACCTGGCTTCTGGGAACGCTTATGGAGAACCGGCGCAATTACCCTGGTCGATTTATCTGTGGGGTGAATGGCGGCATCCTGTCCAGGTTTACGAGACCCTCGGGGCAGGGCTTATCTTCCTCCTCAAGGTTATTCTCCCGCTTTACCGGAGTCATCAGAAAGAGCAGCCAAAGCTGCCTGGGGTTTTCTTTCTCGATTTTGCAGCCTGGAGTGCAGCGCTTCATCTATTCCTGGGGGCGTTCCGAGCAGATGCAACCCTGATCGCCGGCCAATTCCGGGCAATACAAGCCTGGGCCTGGATCATTTTGGCGGTTTGCCTGGTTCTTTTGGGGATCAGGAAGAAACAGGTAACAAAATCAGTTTCACAATCATCAAATACGATCGACGTGCCCAGCGCAATGGAGGAGTTATGACAAAACTCAATCAGCGGATCAAGGGACTGGGTGAGGTGTCCATCCGGGTCAAGGACCTGGACGCCATGCTGAAGTTTTACGAAGGAGTAATTGGCCTTGAACTGCTCAGGCGAGATGAGAGTTTTGCTTTCTTCAGAATCGCCGCCGGATACGGCGGGCACTCGCAGAACCTGGCCCTCTTTGACGTAACCAACCGCGACTTTCTCGAGGCCAAATCTTTACTGCTCAGCCCGGAACAGACGACACTGCACCACATTGCCCTCAATATCTCGCTCAAGGATTACGAATCCGAGAGGAGCCGCCTCGAAGGATTGGGGCTCAATGTGTTGGCGACCGATCACGCCTGGCTGCACGTTCGTTCGTTGTACTTCTCCGACCCAGAGGGAAATCTGCTGGAGTTTGTGTGCTACGACGAGACTGTAATGTAGCCTGGGAGCGGGAAATCAGTCATATAGCCATTCTGAGTGGTCCTCAGCAGGGAAAAGGCAGACCCCGATAGGCCTGGTACAGGCAAGCTGGGGACAAAAATGGCACAGAAGGGCCTGGCTAAAAGGTTCATAACCCAGGTTGGCCATTATCCCATCGCTCGCAGGTACTTGCCGGTTAGAGAGTTCTTCGCCGTGAAGAGTTGCTTTGGTGTGCCTTCAAACACGACGGTTCCGCCCTTGCTGCCGCCCTCGGGACCCATATCAATCACCCAATCAGCATTGCGAATGACGTCTTGATTATGCTCGATGACAACCACGGTATTCCCCGAGTTGACAAGGCGGTTGAAGATCGTTAGCAGATGTTCAATGTCCGACATGTGCAGGCTGGTGGTGGGTTCGTCCATCACATAGAAGCTGCCTTTTTTGTGAAGCTCGCTCGCAAGCTTAATGCGCTGGCACTCACCGCCCGAAAGCGTGCTGAGTGGCTGACCGAGCCTGATGTAGCCCAGGCCCACGTCGCTCATGGCTTGCAGCTTCGGCCGGACATCCATATTGTTGAAGAACTCGAGGGCCTCATCCACAGTCATTTCGAGTACATCGCTGATGGATTTTCCATTAAGCTTGTATGCCAACACCTCATCCTTGAAGCGCCTGCCCTCGCAGACTTCGCAGGGGAGTTTGACGCTTTCCAGAAAGGTCAGATCGACGTAAATCACCCCAAGTCCCTGGCAGTTTTCGCAGGCACCTTTGGAGTTGAAACTGAACAGACCTGCATTGACCTTGTTGATGGCTGCGAAAGCCTTCCGAACGTCGTCCATGATGCCAGTATACGTGGCCGGATTGGATCGGGTCGAAACACCCACAGCAGACTGGTCGACGAGGATGGCATCGGGATGGGCAGCCAAAAAAGCTTCGTTAATGAGCGAGCTCTTACCCGACCCGGCAACACCAGTTACTACAGTCAGAATCCCGATCGGAATATTAACAGTGACATCCTGAAGATTGTTCACTCTGGCATGTTCGATCGGAATTTGACCGGTCGGCGATCGGAAGCTTTCTTTAATCGGCAATCTGCGCGTAAGATACCTTCCGGTCAGGGTATCAGCGTGGAGCAGGTCGGCGAAGCTTCCCTCGAAGACGATCTCGCCCCCGTGCGTGCCGGCATGAGGGCCGATATCCACAATATGGTCGCCAATTTTGATTACGTCAGGGTCATGTTCCACCACCAGGATGGTGTTGCCTTTGTCGCGCAGTTTTAGTAGCAGCTCGTTTAAGAGGTGAATGTCGTGTGGATGCAAACCTACGCTTGGTTCATCGAAGATGTAGGTTACATCGACCAAACTTCCATTGAGGTGTTTCACCAGTTTCAGGCGCGCCGATTTACCCCCAGAGAGGGTATCGGTCTTGCGCTCCAGGCTGAGATACCCCAGACCGATATCGGTAAGATTTTGCAGTCGGGCAATCACTGTTGTGAGAATACCCGCCGCAACCGAATCCTTCTTGATGGCCTTGATGACATTAATGAGCTCACTGATTTCCATGGTAGAAAGCTCGGCAATGTTATAGCCGCCGATCTTGCAGCTGAGAGCCGCCTGGCTCAGGCGGGTACCATGACAGAGCAGACACGGCCCCATGGCGAGGAAGGGTTCAACCGCTTTGCGGGTGCGTTCAGGACGGTTTTCAAAGCGCTGCCCGCCGTAGGACTTTTCAAACTGTTCCATGATTCCCAGGTAGGTCAAATTTGTGTTGGTGCCGTGCATTTTGAATTTGAGATCCTTGCCATACAACAGCAGATCCATTTCTTCTGGGGTGTAGTCGCAGAGCTTTTTATCGTTGTCGAAAAAGCCGGAGGCCTGGTAGTTCTGGTTTCCGAACATCGGGATGCGGATCGCCCCTTCATTGAGCGATTTGGACATATCCAGCATTTTATCGATCGCCGGGCCGACCTTACGCCCCAGGCCTTCGCACTCAGGGCACATTCCGGCGGGATCATTGAAAGAGAACATGCGCGCGTGGCCGATATGCGGCTCGCCGACCCGGGAGAAAAGGAGCCTGAGGATGGTCGCAATATCGGTGACGGTACCTACGGTCGAGTGCGATCCTCCACCCAGGCGCTTCTGGTCGACGACCACCGCCATACTCAAATTCTCAAGCGCATCAGCGTCAGGCTGCGGATAGCGGGGCATAAAGCTGCGCAGGAACATGCTGAAGTTTTCGCTCAGCAAGCGCTGCGATTCGTTGGCAATCGTATCAAAGACAATTGACGATTTGCCGGAACCTGACACCCCGGTAAAAATCGTGATTTTACGTTTGGGGATGCGCAGCGACACGTTCTTGAGGTTATTCTCGCGGGCACCGCGGATTTCAATATATTCCTGGACGTTGTGGTTTGTCATGCCCTTCACTTGACCCATTACTTCACCAACATTGCTGGCCGCGGGATTGCTTTTAGAATTCTATCGCTGCCGTGGCGCCCCCTTCCAGTTGTAAAGGTTATGGTGGTTCTTAGTATTTTATATAAAGATGATGAAAATTGCATTAATTTATCGCACGAGATTGAGTCACTCATTAGAACGGACGTAAAAACTCAGGCGTTGTTATTTTTCAGCTTAAGCGCGCGTTTGGCAACCTGGCTGATCACCGAATTTTATGTCGTAAAATCAAACAGGGAAAAGTTTTGCTATCGATTCCAACTTCCCAAACATCCGAAGGAGAATTATGCGCAGCGAAGCTGAGATGCTTGAGCTCATCCTGAATAAGGCGAGGAAAGACGAACGAATACGGGCCGTGGTCATGAACGGATCGCGCGCCAATCCGAATGCCCCAAAGGATTTTTTCCAGGATTTTGATGTGGTCTACATCGTCACCGATGTTGCTCCTTTCAGGAACAACCTTGAGTGGATTGAGGACCTTGGTGAGCTCATGATCCTGCAATTGCCCGATGATATGGTGGATCCACCGCCAAAGGACAGCAGCGGTTATACCTATCTCATGCAGCTCATGGACGGCAACCGCATCGATCTGGGAATTGAACCGCTCGAAAAGATCGATGACCTTACCAAAGACAGCCTGAGCCTGCTGCTCCTGGATAAGGATGGTTTGATCGGGTCGCTCCCACAGGCAAGTGAAAGCGACTATTTCCCCAAACCACCCTTTGAAAAAGCTTTTACGGACTGCTGCAATGAGTTCTGGTGGGTGTGTCCCTATGTGGCAAAAGGGTTATGGCGTGAGGAAATTATTTACGCCAGATACATGCTGGACCAACATGTGCGGCCTGAGCTCATGAAAATGCTGGTCTGGCATATCGGAGTGCGCACCGGGTTTTCCTGCAACCCCGGTAAGTTTGGTAAATACTTCCAGCGTTACCTCGAACCCGAACGGTGGGATCTGCTAAAGGAAACCTATGCGGATGCCGATTCCGACCGCACCTGGGAAGCGTTATTCGCCATGGGGCAGTTATTCCGGAAGATCGCGGTACCTCTGGCAAATCACTTTGGTTTCACCTATCCCCTGGAAGATGATAAGCGGGTAAGTGCTCACTTGAGTCATGTCCGATACCTGCCCCGGGATGCGCAGGAGATGTATTAATTTTATTATCCCTACTTGTTTGTCCTCTGTAGAGGGTAGCCCGGCAGCAATAAGGACAGACCCAATATTTTGAAAATCCAGGTTAGAGTGGCAAGTCATGACCAACCAGAACGACGCAAACGATTGCCAGGATGATCAGGATGCCAAAGATCAGAACCCAGACCCACTGACCCTTTTTAGCAAAATACCCTGGGCTAACAATTGCTGTGTAAAACAGCATTCCCACGGCGACCAGGAACACTACCGGCGCCCAGGGCAGCATCAGGAGTAAACTCATACCTGCGACGATCAATAAGGCTGCAGTTGCCATTTCTCCTGTGATATGAAACAAAATGCGGTATGGCTCAGTTTGTAACTCGGGTATCTTTTTGGCGGCATAGGACATGATCCATTGTCCGATCATCCCAACACCAACTACGATCGCGAAAACAGCCGGAAATACCATATCGATTCTCCCTAGTTTAAATGGTCCATGGTTATTCCAACGAAAAATTTAAATTATAATTTTAGGTGAATCCACATAAAAGCTAATGACAAATCACTAATTTTCCACCTCCACCCACATCTGCTTCCCATCGGTTGATATCTCAATCCATCCATTCTGGTCCGTCCTCAGAACCGTGTAGCCTGGCAGTGAGAGGACAATCGGACACTCTACCGTATAACACCCAGATGTATCCGGATCGACGATCATCACCTGGGGATGGAGGAAAGTTATCACCTCCGCTGGGTTGGCCTCAGGGCTGCCGCTGCCTACCAGCATGAGGGCGCTGACCGGGCCGGTCGCCCTGGCTGCGGAACTGAGAATCTCTCCCAGGTCGTCGACCGTCCCGACCGGCAGCAAAGCCCGGAAGGAATCCCAGGAAAGGAGCAGCACAGCGCCTGATGTAGTTTGGTCGATTACTTTCAAGCTGGCTCCTCCGCCCAGGTCGAGGGTTTGCCCGGTCAGGGCAGCCGTAGTTGAAACCCCAGACCGGTCCAGGGTTTGCTGAAGGCCGGCATCGGTTGGCCTGACCCATAGGGCCTGCCCGACCGGAAAGCTGTCCAGGTTGAACGCCAGGCCGGGCAAATCCTTATCTTTGGGCATTGCAATGATCAGGGCGTCGATCTGGCGGCCAAAGAGCGGCAGGCGTTGGCCGATCTCCTGGCTGAGTTGGCTGGAAGTGGGGCCGCCAGAAACCAGCACCCAGCGACCGCCGGGTGTTTCGATCAATAAGGAGCCAGGCGAGCCGCTGTTGAAGAGGGTCAGATGCAGCAGCCCGTCAGGGGTCGAACCGACGGCGCTCCAGACCAGAATGACCAGGATCGCCCCGGCGACCAGGCCGGCCTGGGGGGTGAGGGTTTTACGCAGTACCTGGCGCCAGTTGGCCAGTAGCGATTTGCCGAAGAAGGTCAGGCCAAACAGGATGGCGTAAAAAAGCACCCACACCACTAGGCTGGTTTTTCCCAGGCTGATCAGGCCGTTTGGAATGGTGGCCAACCACTCGACCACCCGGATGGTATAAGCTGTTAAGGGCCAGGCCAGGTAGGCCAATCCCTGTCCAAGGAGGGGGTGGACCAGACTGCCCAGGAGGGCAACGCCGCCCAGGACCATTACCAACGGCTGGGGCGGGAGCACCAGGGGGTTGGCCAGCAGGGAAACCAGTGAAAAGTTGTGAAAATTGAAGGCCATCACCGGGAAGGTTACCAATTGGGCTGCCAGGGTAAACAGGATGTATTCCCCGACCGGGCCGGCCAGCTTGCGAGCCAGGTTGGAGGGCAAGCGGCGCTCGGCCAGGTGAATGAAAGCATCCTGCATCGGTTGGGCATAAATGATCAGGCCGAGGGTAGCCATAAAGGAAAGCTGGAAGCTGACGTCCCAGGGCAGGTTGGGATCGACCAGGCACATGACTAAGGCGGTAAAGGCCAGGCTGTTGAGACCCATTTGGCGCCGTCCGACCTGGGCAGCAAACAGACCCAGAAAGCCCATAATGGCTGCGCGGACGACAGCCGGGTTGGCGCCTACCAGTAAGGTGTAAAAGCCGATCCCCAAAGCGGCCGCCAGCGCGCCCCAGCGCGCCCCCAATAAGCGGCTGAACAGGGTCGAGAACAAGCCGGCGAGAATGGCGATATTAAATCCGGATATGGCGATGATATGGGCTGTACCGGTCACCTGGAACGCACGCTCCAGGCCAGGTGAAAGGCGGCTGTCGTCGCCCAGGAGGATGCCGGCAAGTAAGGCCGATTCCGGTTGGGGGAAAATGCGGAAAAGCTCCTGCAGCGCCTGGTCCTTGAGAGCGTAGAGCCAGGCCCAGAAAGGACTGCCCTGGCCGCTCGCCAGGCGAGTGATCTGGGGATAAGCTACGTAGGTGTAGATCCCCTGGCGGGCCAGGTATTCGCGGAAGGAGAAATCGCTGGCCTCAGGTGGACTGACTGGATTCCCAACCAGCCTGACCTGGTCGCCATAGCGCCAATCCTCACCGGGAAGGGCCATGGCAAGCAGCATGCCGCTCACCTTTTGGCCGGTCTGGATGGTTGTGGATACACCTGCCAGGGGAGCAATCTCCTGGACCTGGATGCGTAAATAGGTGTAGGAATCTCTGCGGTCGGGTGGGGCGGCGATGACGCCCGTGATCGCCAGCGCGCCCCGATCGTTATACCATGCCAGGGACTGCGGCGTCAGTGCTGGTTGAGAGAGCTGGAAGCGCAGCGCCCCGCCAAAGAATGCAGCGGGGAGCAGGAAAACGAACAGCGGAGCGGGACTGATGCGGAAGCGATCCAGGCGGCGTAAGACAAACGCCAGGGTAGCGGCAGCCATGCTGGCTGCCAGCCAGACAGGCCAGCTTGCCTCCAGCCAATCCCCCAGGATCAGCCCACCCAGAAAGGCCAGCGACAGCCAGATGAGCGGCATCTGTGCGAGCTAAGCGGCTTCATTCTCCCGGAAATAGGCCACAGTCTGGCGCAGGCCGTCTTCCAGGTTGACGCTGGCTTCCCAGCCGAGCTCGGCTCCAGCCAGCTGGCTGTCGAGGTATATTTTAAAGGTTTCTCCAGCTTTGGCCGGGCTGTATTGGGCGTCGTAGGGATAGGCTGTGATGCGCTTCAAGGCGGCAAAGATCTGGTTGATGTTGGTACCCACCCCGCTGGCCAGGTTATAAATGGGGCTGGGGGTCGCCCCGGTAACCATGACGTTAGCCCGGGCGCAGTCTTTGACGAACAAGAAATCACGCTCCTGTTTGCCGCTGCCGTAGATGGTAACCGGCTTTCCAGCCAGCATGCGGCCGCTGAAGATGGCTACGACTCCGGCCTCGCCGAAAGGATCCTGGCGGGGGCCGAAAACGTTCGGGTAGCGCAGCACGGTATAGTCCAGGCCGTAGATCTGTTTGTAGAGGAATAGGTAATGCTCGATGGTGTGTTTAGTGACGCCATACGGACTGAGCGGGTCGATGGGATGTTTCTCATCACAAGGCAGGTAAACCGGCTCGCCGTAGGCGGCCCCACCCGATGAGATATAGACAACCTTGCGCACCCCGGTCTTGCGAGCTGCCTCCAAAAGATTGAGCGAGCCGAGGATATTGATCTCGGCGTCGTATACCGGGTCGGAGACCGATTTGCGCACGTCGATCTGGGCGGCGTGGTGGTCGACGATCTCCGGTTTTTCCTTTTCGAAGATCTCGATCAATTTGGGATCGCGAATATCGACCTGGTAAAGCCGGGCTTTAGGATTGAGGTTGCTCTGCCGGCCGGATGAGAGGTTATCGATGATGGCGACCGAATGTCCGGCCGCAATAAAGGCATCCACAACATGAGAGCCGATAAACCCAGCCCCACCGGTTACAAGAACGTTCATGATAGTCCTCCTGGTTTGAACGAGTAATGAGATTTGAGAGTAGAGAATTGAGAAGAAGGCCTATTCAACGGATCACGACTCTCCATTCTCGATTTCCTTCAAATATTTATCCCGGCACGCCAGCCGGGCGGTTTTACCGCTGCTGGTTTTAATAATCCATTTTGGTCCGACCACGTGCACGTTGCGGAGGGCCACGTCGGAGCCGCGCGTCACCCTCTGGCGGATCTCGTCCGCCAGGGCTTGCTGCTCATCAGGGCCCTGCAGGTCGCTCTCTGCAACCAGTACCACTTCTTCGGTGCCGATCTCTGTATTGAAAACGCCGAAAGCCACCGCTCGCCCAGGATGGACTCCGGGAACCTGATAGGCCAGGGTCTCGAGGTCCTGCGGATAAATATTCTTACCCCCCACGATGATCAGGTCCTTCTTGCGCCCGACGACGAAGACTTCACCGGAAAGCATGTAGCCCAGGTCGCCTGTCAGATACCAGCCATCGTGAAAGGCTTTATTTGTCAGGTCGGCGCGGCGATAATACCCGGTTAACATACAATCGGATAAAAGGGCAATTTCGCCGACCTGGCGGTCAGGCAGGGGTCGATGTTTTTCGTCCAGGACGCGCACACGGGTGTTGCTGAGGGGCTTCCCTGCCGAAAGCATCTTGATCGTCTCGACCTGGGCCCTTCCTGGGGCCGCCGGGGCCGGGAGCGCCAATCGTTGGGTGATGAAAGGGTGGGCTGCGATTTCGTCGACCGTGAGCGTTGTGTCGATCCCGCCCTGGCTGACGGCAAATACGTTCTCCGCCATGGCATAGCAGGTCGCCAGTGCCTCGGGGCGCAGGCCATAAGGTTGGAAACGCTCCAGAAATAAACGCTGGCTTTCCCAACGCATCGGTTCGGAACAGTTGATCACCGCTCGCCAGGATGACAGGTCGATCCCTTCCAGATCCCGAGAGCGTATTTTTTGAGCGCAGAAGTTATAGGCAAAGTTGGGCAGCCAGGAGAGGGTACCGTGGCGGTCGGACACTGCCCGGATCAGCCTGGCAGGAGCGCGCACCCAATCGAAAGGCGACATCAATACCAGGGGTACCCGGTTGAGGATGGGCATGATAAAACCGGCGATCAGCCCCATATCATGATAAAGCGGCAGCCAGCTTACGATAATGTCATCGCTGGTGAGGTGAATGGCTTCGGCATAACTGGCAAGCTGGTTAAGCACTGCCCGGTGAGAGAGCGCTACACCTTTCTGCAGGCCGGTTGTCCCCGAAGAGTGCTGCAGCAAGACGGTTTCGTCCGGTGACCGTTCCAATCCTCGCAGCGGCTGCCCGGCCAAGGGCTGAATATCTTTATCACCGGTTACCAGCACGCAGCGCACTGAATTGCCGGCGCTGAGCGTACCTTCAACCATCCTTAAAAATTCGGGGTAGGTAACAATTGCAGCCGGCCGGGTGATAGCGATCAAGGCCTTCATGTCCTCCTGGTAACGTTCAGGGGACAATTTTTCGGTCAGAAACGGCATGATGGCAGGGATGGCGCCGTGAAGGATGGCGCCATAAAAACTGTAGACCAGGTCGCTGCCATGCTGCAGCACCAAAACCACGACTTCGCCCGGTTGGATGCCTTGCTGTTCGAGGGCGTGGGCATAACCCGAAGCTCCTTTAACCAGTCCGGCGTAGGTGATGACCTCATCGGGACGTTGTGGGTCCAGCAGGGTAACAGCGGCACGATCGGGATGGCTGCCGGCGTGGTCTAGAAGAGCCTGGGTGAGGGTATTGGCCATAGGATGGTTGGCAGGAATTAACCCTGGCGCTGTTGGATCAGCTCAACCAACTGGTCCAGGGTGTCGAATGTATCCTTGTTTAGCTCCGAGTTGTCGATCCTGACGCCAAAATGGTCTTCGACGTAAATTGCCAGGTCGACCAGGTGGAATGAATTGATCAGACCGCTGGAAATCAGGGCCGTTTCTCTGCTGATGGGGCGGTTGGGTTGTTTTAGGATGTCGCCGGCAATGTAGCCGGCCAGGCTGTTTGCGATGTTGTTTTCCAAATTTAAGTACTCCTGTAAAGTGCGGAGGGTTCGAATATTTCGAATTGAATAAATAAGCCCGAAATACCAGAAAAAAATTCCCTAAGAGCTATCATTTTTCGGAAAGAATGCTGGTCAAAACGGCATCTATCTGGGCTGCCAGCATGGCTTCGCCGGCAGGGGTCATGTGGATGGCGCTGTTGGTAAATTCCGCCGGCGGGACTGTATTCCATAAATCCAGGTAACGCCACTCATTTTGCTGGGCTTCAGCATTCAAAAGTTGGCGATAATCGTCGTAAGCCCAGCGTGGGTAGTAGAAATTATACCGGATATCACTATTGCTGCCGTCGCTGATAAACATGGGCTCATTGACCAGCAAAACCGGAATGTTCGGATAAATCGACATACCGGCCTCCAGGACGTCGAATGCCAGGCTACCCTTGTTTAGGGTTGGCGGGTTCAACCCGGCAAAAGTCAGGTCATCTGCCAGGTCATTGGCTCGCAGATCGTACGTGTCGGGATAATACTGGTCGATCCCGGTGGCGCCCCACAATGCCCCATAGACTTGCAGGCGGATGATATCGGCCAGGTTGCGGCGTTGGCCAAACAGGGTAAGCTGCCAGAAGGAAGGGTCTACCAGGTTGGGGTCGGCCGGGCTCAGATTCAGGTGGTACATCTGGATCAGGCTGCGGACTTGATCCGGGTTGTGCTGTAAGATGGGTGAGCTGAGCTGCTGGTCGAGCGGAAACGCTTCGAGAGTGACCGGCCAGATGATCATGTCTGGCTGATAGCGCCTGGCCCAATCCAATACCAGGAGGTCCTTGGTTAAGGATAAGGTGGGGTATCCCAGGTTATAGGCCCGCACCTGGCGGCCATCGAGGGTCTTCAAGCCGGCGGCGTTGATCTGGGCTGCCAGGGTCTGGTCTGGTTTCAGCAAGATTCCCCAAACGGATGAGTCGCCTACGACCAGGACGCGGAATTCATTGGGGGCTTTAGCCTGGCTCACCTGGTGCGAGGCAAACATGGCATCCAGCGAGTAAAGGCTCAGATTGTAAGCCTGGGATGGATTTTCACCGAAAGGCAGGCGCTCCCGCCCGGGGAACAGCCCGTTGTACAGGCTGATTTTTCCCAGGAACGCCATGGGATTAATGGCCGCAAATAATAAATTTGCTGCCAAAAGCAGCAGGGCTGTCTTGAACAGGACGTTCAGGATAAAACGAAGGGTGTATTTGGGTTCAGGGCCTGGCATATGCTTATAGACCAAACAGTTTGAGCATTACAGCCCAGGATTGGGATGGCAGGGGTAAGGCGAACCAGACCCAGCTTAATGCGACGTAATTGAAGGTCAGAAAGGTACCCAGGATGGTGACAACCTGCTGCAAACGGGCCGGAAGAGGATGGGCCCCGAATTTGCTGCGAGAAAAATCCAACCAGCGGTTGTGGACGAACAGGCCAATGCCATGCCAGGCGCCCCAAATGAGGAAGTTCCAGGTGACGCCATGCCACAAGCCGATCAGGATCATGACGATTAGCTGCCCGCTAAGAATCATCAGGTAAGGCGGGATTGGGTTCCTGGCAGTGCGCATGGCCCGGGTGAGCGGGTTGAAGATATACGAGCGGAACCACTGCGCCAGGGTGATATGCCAGCTGTTCCAGAACGCAGTCAGGTTTGGTTTCAGGTAGGGCTGGTTGAAATTCTCCGGAAGGGTGATGCCCATCAGCCGACCGATGCCGATGGCAATGTCTGTATATCCGGAAAAATCGAAATAGATGCGCAGGGCGTAGGCGTAGAGCAAACCCCACATCCAGGGGGTCGAGGATACCTGGGAAAAGTTGGTATTGCTCATTGCTACCAGGGCAAGGGTATCTGCCAGGACAAATTTCTTAAAAAGGCCAATCACGATCCTTTTGCCGCCTTCAACCAGGCCAGCCAGGCGCTCGTCGTTTTGCCGCTCAAGATCTTTGGCAAAGCGTTCGGCCCGGTCGATTGGCCCGGCGGTCAGGGCAGGGAAGAAAACTACGAAACTGACATATTCCTGTAGGGAAAGCGCCGGCAGTCGCCCGGTCTGCCGGTCGCGCAGGGTTTGAAGCAGGCGGAAGGCGATGTACGAAAAACCCAACCAGCGCAGATCGGCACCTAATGCCAGGCTGGCCGGCTGGCCATTGAGCAAGCGCAACCCGGCGCTGGCAGCCTGGGCCAGGGCATCTGTTTTAAGCACGACGAACAAGCCAGTGATGAAAACGATGGATAACGCCAGCCAGAAGCGTAGCCCGGTGGTGAAGTGCGCCAGAGCAAGCGCCAGCAGACCTGTAGCTGCCAGGCCAATGACCACCTGGACCAGTTCCGGGGGCCGGGTAGGAATCAGGCAGCACAGCGGCTGCAAGTAGCGGGTCAGCCCGACACCCAGGACAACGGCTGCCATAAGGATGGCACTGGCCAGTGACACGCCGGTCAGTTCGAGCCGGCTGCCATTAGCCCTGGGGAAGGTAACCACCCAACCAAGAGCGCACAAAGCCAGCGAGAATGTTGGCAGCCAGAAATCCAGGTGCCAAATGGGGGTGGCCGGCTGGAGGGCAAAGACGGCTAACAGGCTTCCGGTGAAGATCAGCCAGTTGCGCCAATAGCGACTGGACAGAAGCCCGACAACCAGGGCAAACAGGCTGAATATCAGGATGTAGGTCAGGGTCATTTAAAAGCCCTGGTAGATCCAGGCGGGGGATTGTCCGGCCGTTAAAATGACCAGCAGGATGATGATCAGGAAGAGGATCAGAGCCCAGCGGTTTTCGCGGGTGTTGAGGCGGCCAAGCAGCCTGGGGGTGGGTTCGCTGGTAGCTGGCTGGGTGCTTTCACCCTTGTCGCTCAAGTGGTTTCCACTCATTTGTAACCGCACATGCGCCATTCCCCACCTTCTTGAACGGCTTTATACGTCCTGGCGGACAGGTCGAGCTCGGTGTTTTCACCGTTATAGCTCATCACAATCTGGCCGTTGCAGGATACCAGGGAGGCGCTACCGTCTTGCCCGGAGACTTTACAGGCCAGGTTCTGAATCTGAGCACTGACTCCAGCGAAAGAATCGGCATCTATTTGGGCCTGAGCTTCATAGTCGGTGCAGGCATAATTAGAGATCTGGATGTTATCCTTGGCAACCATGGCTTGCAGGTAGCTCTCGACTGCCTGGGCTGCGCCATTCTGTGAGGTGGTACAACCGGCTAACAAGCCCAAAAACAGGATGGATATAACGGTTGCATTCAAAAACGGACGATGCATTGAGGATCCTTTATAGGGGTTATCTAGATTATAAAGCCCACCAGAGGAATTGTACAAGATCGTGAAATATGGACAAATGAGCTGGGATCCAGTCCTAAGCAGCTTAAATCATCCAGTTCAGCTTACAGGCAAAGCCGGCTGAGAGGGTGGCTTACGAAGTAAACTGCCGGTAGAAAAGAGGAGCAGAGCGGCCAGAACCAAAGCACAGAGCACCAGAAAGATGCCCTTTGGCCCAAGGACGTCAAATAGCCAACCGACCAACAACGAGCCGACCACACTGGCCAGGCCGGTGGCAGCAGTGAGCAGCCCCTGGGCAGTACCAGCCATATGAGCCGGAGCCATTTTGTTGGTATAGGTGACTGCACTGTTCCAGAAGAGAACGTAAGCTGGACCATTGAGCACATTGATCGCGACTGCCCAAATAGGAGAGGGCATCTGGCTGAGCAAAAAATAGCGCACGGCCATCAACCCCATGGCGACAGCCATCAGGCGAACCGGGCCAAAACGCCGGAGGAAGGCACCGCTGAAAAACATGAAGGGTATTTCGACGATGGCGGGAATGATAGTGGCCACGCCAATCAGGCTTTTGCTGGCGCCCAAGGCATCCAGCGATACACTTAAAAACATGATGGCTGCGTTATAACTGATCCAGGCCAGGAAAAAGCAGCTGATGAAGATTAGCCAACTCGATTGGTGGGCCATGTCGGCGATTTGTTTGAGGTGGGGAAGCTCCAGGTGAATTGTGGCCTGGGGCAGCCAGAGGGCTGTCAATGAAAAAAGGACCATGACGGCCCCATAGAGTGGAAACATGACCTGCAGCCCGGTTGCCTGGAAGATAAACCCTGAAGCAAAAATCATGACGACATAACCTATGCTTCCTCCCAGCCGGTAGCGCCCGTAATCGTCGCGATGGGGACCCAACAATGCCAGGGTGGTGCTGTCAACCAGCGTCATCGGAGCCGAGTTCATCAAGCTGGCCAGGCAGATGATCACGAGCAAAGGCCAAAAACCATTGGCGGAAGGGAAGAACTGAACGACCAGAAGCGCTCCGGCTGCGCCACCCGAGATAATAAAGCGCGGCTTTCCGGTGCGGTCCCCCAGGTAACCCCACGCCAGAGAGCCGGCCATCCCCGCGATGGCGGCGAGCATGTTGAGCACCCCAATTTGTGTCCCGCTCAGACCGGTGCTGCGAAGATAAACGTTGATGAATGTATAGTAAATCCCAACGGCAGCAAACTGGAAGAGATACGACAACCAAACAACCCACATCCGCCAGGGGTTACGAGCGATTGGAAAAGCGCGGTTCGTCATTCATTGATTTTATCTCAGGTTTCCCATACCTTTTCTATCATTTACGACCCTTCCTGTTTTGTGATAATATTGGTCCATCAGGTGGAAATTTATGGAAGGAGAGCTAAATTTCATGAGTAAATCAATTCTATATAAGGCTGACGACCTACGAAATTTTGTAATTCGTTTTTTTACAAAACTCGGCGTGCCGCGGAATGATGCAGAAATTGCAGCCAAAGTGCTGGTCCTGGCTGATTTGAGAGGTGTGGATTCCCACGGGATCATCCGGCTGAACTCATATTATGGTATTGGAATCCAGAAAGGGACCGTCAACCCCCTTTCGCCGGTAAAGATCCTTAATGAGACCGCCACCACCCTGGCGCTGGATGGTGGAGCCGGCCTGGGAATGGTTGTGGCCCATGGCGCCATGACCCGCTGCATCGAAAAGGCCGAGCAAACCGGCCTGGCGATGGTCACCGTCCGCAACAGCAACCATTACGGCATTGCCGGTAATTACGCCATGATGGCGCTGCCGCACGATATGATCGGCATCAGCTTTACCAATGCCCGGGCATTAGTCGCGCCGACCTACGGGCGTACGGCCATGCTGGGGACCAACCCGATTGCCGTCGCGGCCCCGGCTGCCAGCGAGCGTCCCTTCGTGCTTGATATGGCCACCAGCATCGTGCCGATCGGGCGGGTTGCCGTCTACGAAAAAGAAGGCAAGCAGGTCCCCTCGGGATGGGGGGTAGACAGCTCGGGCCAGGTCACGAGCGATCCATCGGCGATCATCAAGGGCGGAGCGCTACTGCCGCTGGGGGGCACCGACCTGATGAAGGGGTATAAAGGCTATGGATTGGCACTTTTAGTCGACATTTTTTCCGGCGTGCTGTCTGGCGCTGCCTTTGGGAATAATGTCGGGCGGCCAGGCCAGGCGAAGGGAGCTGATGTGGGCCACTTTTTTGCCGCAATCAAGATCGATGCTTTCCGTCCTGCAGCCGAGTTTAAAACCGATCTGGATGCTTTGATCCGCCTGATGAAAGACGCTCCCAAAGCAACCGGTCAGGACCGCATTTACATCCATGGCGAAAAAGAATTCGAGCTGGCTGAGAAATACGAAATAGACGGCGTCCCGTTGATCGAAGAAGTGGTGAAATCATTGAAAGAAGCCGGACATGGGATCGGTGTGGAGTTTGATCTGGATGCGGTAGGCGAAAAGGGGTAGAAAAACCCGGATTTGAACGAAGGTTCAAATCCGGGTAGTGCCAGGTCAAGGTTTAACCACCCAAAGATGGCTATCCTATGGGTGATTGGGGTTCATCAGATCACGGATTTGCTCGGTTGGCGACGAAGAGCGATCCGACCATCCCGCTGGCATCATGCAGCAGGCACAAGTATGCGATGTTCCCCTGGATATTGCCAATCTTTAATGAATAGGAGTTGGCACCAGGAACACCCGGGATCAGCAAGCCCGAGTTATAGATACCCGACCGGGTCAGCGGTTGCCCCAGGTTCTGAGGCGCTGCAACGGCCGGGTTGATGACCAGACTCTGTCCGCTGGGAACAATAAGGGGAGGTTCAGGGTTGCCGTTCAAAAATGTGATGGTGTGTGGGGCTTCATTGGTGCTCGAAAGCTCCCAGACCACGGTATCCCCTGGTTTCACCACCAGTTTATTGGGGAAGAAGTTCATCAGGTCGATATTCCCCTTCATGTAACCCAACTGCACGTAGTAAGTCTTGCTACCGTCCGAATTGGTGACCGGGGGTTTTTCGTTGCGGTAAGCTTCTGCAAACAGGCCGTAACCATGCGCCAGCTGTTTGGCAACGTCGTTTTTGGCGCTGCGTGTCACCTGGGCAGGGGAAGGCTCACGTACATCAGGAGGGTCCACCACAATTTTCCCAGTCATCATCGTTCCGTGGACAATACAATAATAAGTAAATGTGCCCTGGTCATTAAATTTCAGAGAATAGCTGGAAACCTGGCCGGGATCAGGGCCGATGATACCCGAATTGATATATTGGTCGGCGGTAAAGGTGCTTCCGGATGCTGGAACCACCTCGTAAGCCAGGGGATTGAGCACCAATGTTGGTCCAAGAAAAATGTCAGGAAGAGCCTGCCCGGTTTGTAGAAAAGTAACGGTGTGGATCTCGTTGCTGTTGCGCTTCCAGGTGACCGTATCACCGGGGTGGATATGCAGGACGGCAGGGTAATACCCCATGACATCCACGCCCCGAGAGGCATTTTCAGCCCCGACCAGGACCGTATAGTTCTGCGCAGAAGCTGATTGTGAATTGAACGTTTGTTGAAGCGCTGCTGGGATGGGTCCCGAAAAACCGCTAAGCAAGGCCAGTACCAATACAGATACCAGTATTTTTTTCATTACTAATAAAACTCCTTTTAATTTTTGGTCTTCTGGCAATTGAAGACCTGACTGAGTGGATTGATTTTTAAACCAGCAGATGTTTTGAACCGAAACCTGGCAGGGTTAATTTCCCCGTAGACTGATTAAAGGTAACATTAAAAGATTAATTTCACCTTAAATATCCACTATAGACACCGATTTTTAAGTTTATTAATTATCATATTTGAGGGCATTATTCAATGAAAAACCCGGGGAGGTATCTTCCTCCTCGGGCTAACACTCAACAAGCCGGATTTTTCCTTGTAAAGCTGAAGGGTGCAGGGCAAATAAAAAACTTGCTCGAAACGATCCTAGGAAAACCAGAGAGGTTTAGTTATTTTGCCATACTAACAGATGCCGGAATTGTTGCTTTTCCTGCATCCTGATCATTAAAAGTAATTTTCAGCGAGGCTGTACCGATCAGCGAAAAATCATATGCAATAATCTGACCTTTGAAACTCAACTGGTCGCTAGTCCCGTTGTATTGAGCCGGACATGTTGGTGCATAAATCGTTCCTTCGAATATCGAGTCATTACCCCCATTTAAAGTCATAGTTCCACTATCAGGCCAGGTTGTGAAACTATTTGGATCTACATAGATCACAATACCTTCGTAATCACAGGCCAGGCCGGTACAAGGCGTCGAAGCGTGTTCGGTTCCGGGGCCATAAACTTCAAAGGTAGATCCACCATTCCACGACCAATCACAAGGATGACTGCCGGTAATCACCAGCGTAACCCCATCTCCCACAATTTCAGCTTGAGCATTAAAAGAAAAGCCGCTCGCTGGAATACAGTAGACACCTGCGGTCAGTTTTCCCTTGAAATTATGGGGAAGACCACCTGCAATAGAAGCTGGTTTTGCAGGATCTGGAACCGAATACGTATTCGTCGCCGAATCAAAATTGGCTGCTGGCGCGTGAACGCAATCCGGTGGTGGGACCAGCGTAATTCCCGGAGGATAGGGGTAAGCTTCTACCCCCGTTTGAACCGTGCCAATATGCACATCACCTTTATTGAGAAAGGAATCGGAAATCTGTCCAACGGAAAACAGCGAGGGCGCAATGATTGTCTTTGCATTGCTGTTTCCTTCCACAACATCCCCATATGAGCAATCTTGACCATCTGAATTAACCCAAATTCCGCCAACATCCAGGTTGATAGCGAAATTTCCGTTTGCCCATAAAGCGGGGCACTTGTGTGGAGCGAGGGATACCAGGCCATTTCCCCCATAGAGAGGGCCTTCCTTGGCAAAGGTGAAATGGGCGATCGATTCGACGCGATTAATGACCTGACCTCCATAAACAAAATGGATCAGAGAGGTTTTGACCAATGAGCTGATCTTCACCTGGATATAGGCTGGGTTATTCTGGTAGGTTCCATCAGCCGGCGGATAATAAACATCTACAGTTTGTGCGGGTGCATTGGCGTTATCATAACCATTGTCATTGGCAACAGCCATGGCGTAGCCCCAAATGCTATTGTTGTCGTTTTGTGGTTTCGTAAGTGTCGTGGGGTCATGCGCAGCCGCATAAGCGGCTGCCAGGGCCGCAGCATCCGCTGCGTTTTGTGCATTGCGCCTGTCCGAGTAAGTCATACCGCCATCGATTGCCAGCGCTGTGAACCCCAGAAGGCCAATAACAGCAAAAACCAAAATAATGAGAACCTGGCCACTTTCAGCAAATTGCTTCTTCATATGCCCTTCCGTTTTGGATAAGTCTCGGGGACGTTAATCCCATCGAGAGTTAACTTTCACAACCTACACCATCATTTTTCAAGATTGTATTGATGATGGTCGTACTGATCGGGAATGACTGCCTGCCGACAACCGTACCCATAAAGGGCATGGTGATATCAAAATTGATCGTGGCATGAACGTGGATCAGATTTCCAGGAGAATCATCCGACGGATTGCCGAAGGGATCCGTATACGTGATATCCCCACTGCCAATCTGGATAACGGTAGTATTGATTGAGGTTCCTGACGCGGAGTTTTGAACCCGTTGAATGATATTGGCTGTTTGAGCCGGGCAGTAAGAGCCAAAGATGGCACCTTCTTGGGCAGCATCACGCAGGGCGATATAAGTGAAAAACGCTCTCCCAAAATCAATCGCCCCTCCAAGCAGCAGCAATAAAAATACCAGGCTCACTGATAGCTCAACAAGACTCTGTCCGCGTTCAAAATTGTGCTTAGTAAGTCTTTTTTCCATATCCTTTTATTTTTCCATTGTGCACAAATTATTATCAACCATAATTTGAACCGTTGAACCGGAGGCTGGTTCCTTTACATTATTCTTGTCAAAGCTAAAGATTAGGCTACTTGTTCCAACCGGTAATTTTAGGTTTGATGGATAAATTGTTAACGTATCAGGTGTGCCATTAGTATCACTATAAACCGAAATGGAATTACTTCCATAATTCAGATGAATCGTATTCAATTTCGCATTACCACTCCAGTTAACCGTGATTTTGGTTAAAAGTAAATTCGGCGAATTTATTATTAATGGTCGCATCAATTTCAGTTTTGATGATGGATACACTCAGTATAAGTTGACTGGTATCACAAGGACCGCCGGTAGATGTTAGGATTGGGGTGGGTGTTATCGTCGGAGTAGGAGAGAAAATAGGCGTGTTTGTTTGAGTTGGCGTCGATTCTAGTGTTCCTGTCAGTGTACTGGTGGGAGTATTCGTTGCAGTTGGCGTTGGCGTAAATGTCCTGGTTGGCCCGGGAATGACTGTTCCAGGCGTGCCAACAATATCAACATTGCCGAGAATTGTATGGGCATTTTGCGAACGGATTTGAAAACTTGGGATGGGGAGCAAGGGTATGATCGGTGAATACAATACATCCACGGTAACCACAATCCGATCACCTAATGTCAGGGTGTTTGAGGGCGTTGAACTTTTATCCGGACAAACTGCGGTACCCTTATTAATGCTACCGGGTCACGCATCGTAATCTACTGTGATATTGCTATCTTGTACGCCCGCGAACACGCCAATCCGCTCGGCTGCGCTTAAAATCCCATCACAATCTCGATAGACGGGAACGCCTCCCAGGCCTAATGTTGTCATTCCAATCCCAGCGCCATACCGGGCTGCCTCCCGGCTGGATGCATAGACTTCACTGAAGAGAAACAACATTCTGCCACCTTCGATGATCCCAAGCACAAGGATCAAGAGGATGGGGAACGCCAGGGCGAATTCGACCATCCCCTGGCCGCGTTTGAGACGTTTGACCGCAGGTATTTTTATCATTTTTTACTTTTCCTGGTCGAAAAGATACTGGTTGTAGACTCTCCCAGTTATCTGTTGCCCTTCTCCGTTTTCCCAGCTTATTTATACAGCTAGAAAGCCCTAATTACATCGTATGAATTGAGTATCTTATCGCTGTAGTTACCTGATTTCAGGTATTTTGCATTGAAAGGGCTTGTTCTTCCGTTAATATTATAGACTGATTGGAAGAATTCTTTATTAACACTTTTGAAAGGAGTCACAGTAGATTGAAAAAGACCTTCTTAATAACCGGAAGGTCTTAGGGGAAGTTCTTTTTAAACTGAATGGATCTATTTATAGTTTGGGCTGATGAACCGGTTCAGTTTGGTCGGAGATCACCAGCACCTGTACCAGGTTGGTTGCCAGATCTTCAATCTCTGCCAGTTGGATTCGTTCGATCTCGCCTTTATCCCCTGCCTGAGAAATCTGCGGGTCGATCGGAAGGGTCGTCCAGCTGGGAATGCCCACTTTCTCCGCAATTTCTGCGGCGTGGCTGGGTCCAAAAATTTCGTGGTGGGCACCTGTATCCGGGCAGGGGAAGTAGCTCATGTTTTCGACCAGCCCAACGATGGGGATGTTCAGGTGGTCGAGCATGTTGACCGCCTTACGGACCACCATGGCTGACAATTCCTGGGGGGTCGTAACCAGGATTACCCCGTTTACCGGCAGGGACTGCATCACTGTCAGGGTTGCATCTGAGGTGCCCGGTGGGAGGTCGACCAGAAGCACATCTAACCGGCCCCAGATGACATCCTCCCAGAATTGTTTGATGGTCCCCGAGATCATCGGCCCGCGCCAGATGATGGGATCGTCTTCGGATTTGACCAACAAATTCGAAGACATGACCTTGATTTTTCCCGGGGTTATGGGGGGCAAGATACCCAGTTCGGTGCCTTCGATGCCCCCAGCGGGCAATCCAAATAATTTTGGAATGCTTGGCCCGGTGATGTCTGCATCCAGGATGCCGATGCGCAACCCCTGACGGGCCAGGTTTACCGCTAATAAGGCGGTAACCGATGATTTTCCAACGCCACCCTTGCCGCTCATCACCGCGAAAACATGATTGATCTGGTTGAACTGCGCCAATTTGGGCAGCTGCATGGGCGTTTTTTCGAATAACGCCCGGCGTTCTCCAGGGGTCATCTCACCTTCGATAATATCGACCCCGGTCACGCCAGGCAATGCTGCCACCGCTGATCGGGCCTCGTGGGTAATCTTATCTTTCAAGGGGCAGCCCCGGATGGTAAATGCCAGGGTAAATTTAACCTGGCCGGTCTTCTGAACCGTAAGGTTACGAACCATCCCTAATTCGACGATATTCCGCCTTAACTCCGGATCGATCACCCGCTGTAAAGCGTTTAATACCTCATTTTCAGAAGGCATTTCACCCCACGGCCTGGGTAAAGACCTCAAACTTTGGAGGGTTCTCAAGATGTTTTTTGACTGCGCACAGTTCGGCAGAACGGACCAGAGAAGAGCGATATTTTTCGGGGAATGATTCTGGCACCTGAATCTCGAGCTCGATGCGCTCGACCATGTGGGTTAATGGACTGCGATGAATGCGCTGTACGAGGCGAACGCCATCGGTTGGAAGATCGCGCTGGCGACAAAATCCCAGGACATAAATCCCGGCGCAGGTTCCAATCGATGCCAGAAAGGTGTCGAAAGGTGTGGGGGCAGAACCAGTGCCGCCACCCATTGGGGGTTGATCGGTTGGAACTGTAAGGTTATTGAAGTGTGCATCTACCCGGGCGCCGCCTGGGAAGTCGATTGTCATTTCCATTGCTATGCTCCTGATTGGAATGTGATAACTATCTTTCAGTAATTTAGATGAATGAATTAGTGAAAAGTTGCACCATCTTGGTTGGTGCATTTATAAGACAGATCCCCTTTTTTTGAAATAGCGACCCACCCTCAGACAGAGATGCTCATCGTAAAGAAAAGCTGGGTTGTTAGTAGGATGTTGGCTGTAGTGTGTCGGGATTGTCTAATACGCAAGGCAATCTCTATGAGGGTTGGTCGCCGTTAATGATTTTAGACGCTTTCGTAGAAGATTTCAAAGGATGAACGTCATGTAAATTGGAGTATATGTGCTTGACTTGGCCAAAACAATCCAAAAGGCGTCAGATAGCCGCCTTCATAAAGAATGGTACAATCTTAAGTATGACAACGAATGACCAGACGACGACTTATCCAATCGAAGAACGCCTTAGAGCTTTAATCGAGCAGTTGGACGCTTATATCACCCACTACCACGGCGGTTCGGTGGAGCTGGTAGCTTTTGATGGCAAGAGCGTGACCATCCACCTCGGAGGGGCTTGCCTGGGCTGCCCCTTATCCCCCAACACGGTACACGGTTGGGTGGAAGGCACCGTCAAGCAGTTTTTCCCTGAAGTAGAACGGGTAGAAGCGGTCTAATTCGGACCTGCAAGGCCAATGGATTCCCGGGGTTAAGGCCTCTTTCCTCTTACATTTTGAAATGAAGGGGGGATTAATCATGTACATTTGTCACCCTAACTTCAGGTACAAATGCAGGTTTTTCCTTATCAGGGTTATGCTAAACTAAACCTATCCAAATTGACCGGATTACAGGTGAGACCCTTTGAGCAGCAAAACCTTTGACAGCCAGGATTTTTACACACAGTTCACCGGGAAGGAAGAGGACTTGATCCCCCTCCTCCAGAAAGTACAGGTTGAGCTGGGTTATATCTCGCCTGAGAGCATTACGTCGATTTCCCGTTTTCTGAGAATCAGCGAAAATCGGGTCTTTGGGGTTGCTTCATTTTACGCCCAGTTCCGTTTTATTCCCCCAGGGCGAAATACCATAAAAATATGCCAGGGAACCGCCTGCCACGTTTTAGGAGGACCGGTGCTGCGTGACTTGCTGGCAAGCGAGATCGGCATCTCCCCCGGGCAAATTACACCGGATGGCCGTTTTGGACTGCAGCAGGTGGCCTGCCTGGGCTGCTGCGCACTCGCTCCGGTGCTCCAGGTCAACGGAGATATCCACGGCAAGGTGACTCCCAGCCGGCTTGGTGATATCCTCGAGCGGTACAAATAAATGCCAAAATTGAATGAAGCCCGCCAAACAGCAAAGATGAAATGGCTGGAGCTGGCCCACAGCCAGGTACCGGTCATTTATTTAGGCACCGCATCTTGCGGCCGGGCTTCAGGCGCCATGGAGGTGCTCGCTGCGATCCGCCAGACCCTGGAGGAGAAACAAATCCAGGCCCGCGTGGTTGAGGTTGGCTGCATTGGGCCGTGTTACCTCGAGCCATTGATGGACGTGGCCTTACCCGGCCAACCTCGCGTCAGTTACGCCAACGTAACGCCTCAAAAGGCCTGCACCATCCTCGAAGCGGCTCTCATTGATGGGCATCACCTGCCCAGGCTGGCTGTAGGATACCTGGGAGAAGGAGACGATAGACCTGAAAACATCCCTCCTTTATTCGACCATCCGATGCTAAAGCCTCAAGCCAGGGTCGTGCTGAGGAACTGCGGCCTGATCGACCCCGAAGAGATCGACCATTACCTCGCCCGAGATGGATATCAGGGATTTGAACGGTCTCTGGAGATGACCCCGGAAAAAGTCATCGCTGAAGTTGAAAGTTCTGGTCTGCGCGGTCGGGGTGGGGCTGGTTTTCCAACCTTTAAAAAATGGGAAATTTGCCGGGCCTCGCCTGGAATTGAAAAATACCTGATCTGCAACGCCGACGAAGGCGATCCAGGGGCATTTATGAACCGGTCGCTGATTGAAGGTGATCCGCACGCCGTGCTGGAAGGGCTGCTCATTGCGGCTTATGCCATTGGTGCTACCCACGGTTACGTTTACATCCGGGCAGAATACCCGCTGGCGATCGCCCGGTTGAAACTGGCCCTGGAACAGATGCGCCAGGTCGGACTTTTGGGGGAAGACATACTGGGGTCAGGATTCAGCTTCGATGTCACTATCAAGGAAGGGGCTGGTGCGTACGTATGCGGTGAGGAGACGGCTTTGATGGCATCGATTGAAGGCCGGCGAGGTATGCCCCGCTCTCGTCCCCCCTTCCCGGCTGTGGTTGGACTATTTGGGAAGCCTACGGTGATTAATAATGTCGAGACTTTGGGCACTCTCCCTAACATTTTGCGTCATGGCGGCGCCTGGTACCGCAGATACGGAAAAGGCGGCCAGGTCGGCACCAAGACTTTCTCTTTGGTCGGCAAGGTGCGGCGCACCGGCCTGATCGAAGTCCCTTTGGGGACTACCCTGCGGGAGATCATTTTCGATATTGGCGGCGGAACGACCAGTCCGTTCAAGGCCGTCCAAACAGGAGGGCCTTCAGGCGGGTGTCTTTCGGCAGATTTCCTCGATTTACCGGTTGGTTACGAATTGCTGCGCCAGGCCGGTTCGATTATGGGCTCGGGCGGCCTCATTATCCTGGACGAGGACAGTTGTGTGGTCGACCTGGCTCGATATTTTCTGGAATTCACCCAAAATGAATCATGTGGTAAATGTGTTCCCTGCCGGATTGGCACAGGGCACATGGTGGCATTGCTGGAGAAGATCACCACAGGCGCTGGCAGCCTCGATGATCTGGACAGGCTGAAAAGCCTTAGCCATACCATTCAAAATGGGTCGCTTTGTGGGCTTGGTCAGAATGCACCCAACCCGGTGCTGACAACCCTGCGTTATTTTCAAGCCGAGTACCTGGCTCACGTCGAAGACCACTTCTGCGAGGCAGCAGTCTGCCCGGATTTGTTTGAGTTCTGGATCGACCCCGACAAATGTAATGGCTGTGGACGCTGCCTTCAGGTCTGTCCGGTTGGAGCGATTAAGGGTGAAAAGAAACAGGTGCATACCCTTGATGTGGAAGCCTGTACCAGCTGCCGTTCCTGCTACCTGGCATGCCGGTTCGATGCCATTGTCGCTCAAGAGGTACGGGTATGAGTGCAACGATCAATCTGAGCATCGATGGTAAACCCGTCACGGCAGAGAAAGGCCTGACCATCCTCGAAGCCGCGGGCCGCAACCTGGTTGCCATCCCGCACCTCTGCGATTATCCCGGTCTGGCGCCTTTCGGAGCCTGCCGCATGTGTGTCGTCGAAGTGGAAGGAATGCGTGGTTATCCCCCCGCCTGTTCGACCCCGGTCATGGAGGGCATGGTCGTACGCACCCAGACCCCCGGGGTGCAATCGCTTCGCCGTGAAACGCTGCAGCTCATGTTGAGCGAACACCCTTCAAACTGCCTCTTCTGCGAAGAAGCCCTGGCCTGCGGCGCTTATATGGCAACCACGCGCAAATCGGAAGCTGTGACCGGCTGCCGCTCTTGCCCGAAAGATGGGCAGTGCGAGCTGCAGGAAGTGGTCAAGCAGACCGGACTCGAGCAGGTTGGCCTTCCAGTCCATTACCGCAATTTGCCGGTCGAAAAATTCGATCCTTTCTACGACCGGGATTATAACCTGTGCATCCTGTGCGGGCGCTGTGTGCGTGCTTGCCAGGATGTGCGCCTGGCGGATGTGCTGACTTTCAAGCAGCGCGGCCCGTCGACTGTGATCGGCCCAAGTTTTGAGCGCAGCCACCTGGAAGCCGGGTGCGAGTTTTGCGGAGATTGCGTGGCAGCCTGCCCGACCGGGGCTCTCTCTGAAAAAACGTTGAAATGGGCCGGACGTTGGGAAAAAGAGGTTGATACCACCTGTATGTTGTGTTCTCTGGGGTGCTCGCTGCGGTTGTTGGTGCAAGGAGATGAGGTCATGGGCAGCTTGCCTGCCAGGCAGGGCGAATTGTGTGTAAAAGGCCGCTTTTCAGCTTATGAACTGTTGAATAACCCGGACCGTTTGAGGTACCCCAGCGATAAGAACCAGCCGGTAAGTTGGGACAAAGCGATCGAGCTGGCTGCAGAAAAACTTTCTACCTGCCAGCCGGAGCAGTTTGGCATGCTGGTCTCGCCGGACTGTACCAACGAGGACCTGTACATCGCCCATAAATTTGCTCGCCAGGTGATGGGCTCAAACCGGGTTTATCGCCGCCCAACCACCTTTTACGCGACAGAGGATGGCGCTAACTCCAATATTGCGCGGGTCTCCGGCCGGCTTGAAGACCTGAGAGACGCTGCGACCATCCTTTCGATTGGCCTGGATGGGCGCTTTGGCTGGTCGGTGGTTGGGCTCGAGATCAAGCAAGCAGTCAAACGCGGCGCCAGGTTATTTACAGTCCTGGCGCGCGAGCCGCATCTTTCGCCATACGCCGAAGCCTGGCTTGCTCTGGATGGGGATGCTGTTGCGGCAGCCCTGGAGACGCTGGCCCAACCTGAAGCGGTAAGAACCCAAATTGCCAACCCAGATCTCGATCGTTTGGCTGAAGCGCTCTCAGCCGCAGCGTCTGTGGTTATCATTGCCGGTCCGGAATATCTGCAAGATCCCGATGGCCGCCAGGTTTATGAGGCGATTGGCGCATTGGCCAGCCGGATGGGAGCCAGGGTATTGTGGTTGGCGCCCCAGGCAAACCTGTTTGGGGCGATGCAGATTGAGAGGTTGTTTGAGTCTCAGCCCTTCCCCATTTCTACCGAAATAGAGAGAAGGGATGAAGGACTTTTCTCCCGGGAAAATACACATGGAGCAGAGGCTTTGCAGGTACTTTACCTGATCGGAGAAACACCTGCGCCTGAAGACCCGCATGCAGATTTTGTGATCTACCAGAACTTTGCAGCCTTTGATGGGAAACCTTACCCCGATTTATCGCTGCCTGCCGCTGCTTTTTCGGAGGTGGATGGCGCAATTACTAACCTGGAAGGTTACGACCGCCTGGTCCATAAAGCGGTCGATCCACCCGGCGAGGCGCTTCCGGATTGGGTTATCCTGGGCCGCATCGCTCAAAAAATGGGATTTCCAGGCTTCGATTACCCGGATGTAACCGCTATCCGTCAGGAGATTGAAGCGATGCAAGCCGCGGGTAGAATTAACTCCTCGGTTCATCCTTCCTCTACCCTACCCTCTCTTTCCGGTGGAAAGCGTAAACCTGATGCTCTCCTGCCTTCTGCCGCAAGCGGTGGGCATCTGAATCAGGACAGTTATCGCGGCTTTCCGCTCACGACCTGGGTTGATGGCCTGCGTTCTCTGGATTGAGTATTGATGATTTTTGATTGGAAATTATTTGGAGATTGCAGATGGTCGATGGGCGAATCGATTTGCTCATTGATCGCTTAAAAATGGTCTCTACTACCTGATATCTTGGTCCTTACACCTTAATCAAATGCCTTACACCATTCTTGAAAGCCAAACTCTCGTCCCCAATATCCACCTCCTGACCTTCCAGGCTGCGGAAGTGGCCCAGGCTCTCGTTCCTGGGCAGTTCGTCATTCTGCGGGCAAATGCAGACGGCGAGCGCATCCCTTTGACGGCTGCCGATTGGGATCCCGCCCGCGGTACGGTCTCGGTGGTTTTCATGGTCGTCGGCAGCACCACCCAACAGCTGGCCACGCTGAAAGTTGGCGATGCTATCCCAACCCTGGTCGGCCCTTTGGGGAATCCTCTAACGTTACCGGAGGCGAGCACGGTTTTGTGCCTGGGAGGCTGTTATGGGATTGCCAGCCTGTTCCCCACGGCTCGAGCGCTCAAGGAAAAAGGCAATACGGTGATCATCGCCGTCGAGGCGCGCAGCGCCAATCTCTTTTTCTGGAAAGAAAAGCTCGAGAGCGTGGCAGACCAGCTCTATTTTATTACCCGCGACGGCACCCTGGGGTACCAGGGCCATGCAGCCAGGAACCTGACGAAGATCATCGCTGCGACCGGCCAGCCGGTCGACCAGGTGATCATCAATGGCTGTAATTTCCTGATGTGGCGCGGCTCTGTTGCCACCCGCCCGGCCGGCATCAAAACCCTGGTCAGTCTGAATACCTTGATGATCGATGGGACCGGTATGTGCGGCGTTTGCCGGGTTTCAATCGAAGGTAAGATGCGGTTTGCCTGCGTAGACGGCCCCTATTTTGACGGTCACCTGGTAGATTGGGATGAGCTGGCGCAGCGGCGTAAGTCTTATTTGCCCGAAGAACTGGTTCCCATGCGGTCGAGCCGGGCTGAACCACGCCAACCCCAAGGAGCCCGAGAAAGTCAATGATGACGCCTTCCACTTCGGGGCCAAAGAAACTGGACCTTGACCGGCATGAAATGCCGCGCCAGGCTCCTGAGGTGCGCCGCCATAATTTCTTTGAAGTAGCCCTGGGCTATTCAAGTGAAGCAGCAGTCGCAGAAGCCAGCCGCTGCCTGAGCTGCAAGAAACCACGCTGCGTGACTGGCTGCCCGGTCGAAATCGATATTCCTGCCATCATCAACTGCATCGTTGTCGGGGATTACAAGACAGGTGTGCGTCTGCTCAAAGAGAAAAATTGCTTACCGGCAGTCAGCGGTCGGGTTTGCCCACAGGAGACCCAATGCGAAGGCTCGTGCTTGCTAGCAAAAAAAGGCGGCCAATTGGCGATTGGCCGTCTCGAACGGTTTTTAGCGGATTGGGAGGCCAGCCAGGAAGCCGGCATGATGCTGCCGGATATTGCCAGCCCGTCCGGAAAAAAAGTAGCCGTTGTGGGTGGTGGCCCGGCCGGCCTGACTGTCGCTGGTGACCTGATTCGATTGGGGCATGCTGTCACGGTGTATGAGGCCCTGCATGAGATCGGCGGCGTGCTGGTTTATGGTATTCCCGAGTTTCGCCTGCCCAAAGCCATCGTCAGGCGCGAGGTTGCCTATTTGCAGCAGCTTGGGGTCAAGATGGTCACCGATTTTGTGGCCGGCAGGACCCGCACCATCGACAGCCTGCTGGAAGAATACGATGCGATCTTCGTTGGCACCGGTGCCGGGTTGCCCTGGTTTATGGATATTCCCGGAGAAAACCTGAACGGGGTTTATTCGGCCAATGAATACCTGACCCGCATAAACCTGATGAAAGGGTATCGTTTTCCCCGCAATCAGACACCGGTTAAACAACACCACCGGGTGGCGGTCATCGGTGGCGGCAACGTGGCCATGGACTGCGCCCGCACCGCGCTGCGCCTGGGAGCAGACGTTCAAGTAGTTTACCGGCGTTCCCGCGCGGAGCTGCCTGCCCGGTTAGAAGAAGTTGAAAATGCCGAAGAGGAAGGGGTTGAATTCCAGTTCCTATCGGCGCCGCTGGGTTATGTTGGCAACCAGAATGGTTGGGTCAAGGCGATCGAATGTATCCGCATGGAATTAGGAGAGCCGGACCCATCCGGAAGACGCCAACCGGTTCCGCTGGCGGGATCGGAGTTTACCATCCCGGTAGATGCTGTGATTTGCGCGGTTGGAAACAGCCCTAACCCATTGATCCCCGCAACGACACCCGGCCTGGAGATGGGGAAGCGCGGCAATATCGTGGCTGATGAAGCCAGTGGGAAAACGTCGCGAGATAGAATTTGGGCCGGGGGAGATGTCGTCAGTGGGGCAGCCACTGTCATCCAGGCCATGGGAGCCGGGCGCAGGGCTGCGAGGGCGATAGATGCTTATTTAAAAGAAAAGTAGGCATCTCAAGAGCAGTTGTTCTCGTTCTAAACTTAACAATGTTTATTCGATGAAGACTTCGACGTGCTCGCCGTCTTTTTCGTCGACGACGTCTACCACCTTCCCGACCTCACCCGAATTAATGAACTCGTTCAATTGTTTCATATCCAACCCTTCGACTTCGGGCGAAAAACGGGCCCCCATTTTCATTCCGGCGTTCAACAGGCTGACCGGTAAGCGCACGTTCACTCGGGTCTTGCCGGTGTTCGTATCGGTCACGCGCACGTGGAACCAACGCGCGGCCTTGGATGTTGCCGCGGGTGATCCGGCAGGCGTTGAAGGTTTCTGTAAGTCCAGGGCCTGGATCAGGCGCGTCCCTTCTTCGGCTGTGATTTTTCCATCCTGGATCATTTTCAGAATCCGCATCCGTTCTTCGGGTGTTGCCATTTATGCTCTCCTTGATATTTGCCCTGACCTGCACGGGCGAGGCAATATACATTTGCTGATCATAGACATTTTAACTTACCTCGCCCTTACACCGCTATGCCAGGACTTGAAACCTGGTTGATTTCATTGCGAACTGTGCGGTAAAGGCTTTCGGCTTTCAATTCATTTAAAGTATAACAAGGAGCTTTGAGGTGTTCGGCCAGGGCTTGAGCGAGCCCCTGGTCGAAAGCGGCGTGCTCCATATTGACGACCACGCTGCGGATGTCGTCACCTGCGATCGTATCGGCAAGCATATGGGCTTCTTGCTGGGGTGGGACCTTGCCCAGGGAGACGTTACCCGCCCCATCGGTCAATACGATCAACAGGGGCATCACGTCCGGATGCATCAGATGCTCGCGCCCTAAAACCAGGTGGGCCATCATCAAACCGGCCGAAAGCGGCGTTTTTCCACCAACCGGGATGTCAGCCAGAGCTTTTTGGGCCAGGTAAACCGAATTGGTCGGCGGGAGCACCAGGGTGGCGCGATCCTTCTGAAAGACGATCAAACCCACCCGGTCACGACGCTGGTATGCGTCGGTCAGCAGCGACAGTATCGCTCCTTTGGTAGCTGTCATTCGCTCGGAAACAGCCATAGACCAGGATGCGTCTACCAGGAACAGGACCATGTTAGCCGAACGGCGCACACGCACTTTACGCTGGAAATCGGTCGGGCGGATGGAGAAAGCGACCCGCTGGCGGTAAATAGTGCGTTCGCGTTGGAAAGGCGCTGCCGCTCTCAGGGTGGCGTCAAAGGCCAGGTCATCCGCTTTGCCGTTAGCAGGCCTGGCCTGGATATAGCGACCGCGCTTACGGTCGGTGTGGGTATGAGAGCGCCGTCCGGAATTGTGGCGCATGATTTTATCTAATGGCGTATCGAGCCGCCGGGGTGTGAATGATTTCCCCACTTTTAACTTTCTGCCCGCCGTCCCACCAATTTGCATTCTGGTCGTTGAAGATGTTCTGCGGGCTGGCATTAATTTCGCCGCTCTGAGGATTCTCGTCGCTCAACTCTGCATTAGAGGGTTCTTTTTTTTTTGAGAAGCGGATTCTTCCTCAGTTGAGGCTTCCTGCTGGCGTTGGCTGGAAACCGAATCCTGGTTTTGTAACTGGCTGATGCGTTCCTGCAGATCTTCCATGGTGACTTCAGCCTGCTGGAATGGACCGCGTTTGATCCGGTGAGGCAGGGCCAATTCAGCCGCCAGGGCGATATCCCGGTCGGTGATTGCCAGGCGTCCGTCAAATGCAGCTTGAGCGCGGGCTGCTTTCAAAATTACCAGGTCAGCGCGATGACCATCGACGTTAAGAGAGGAGCTCAATTCAGCTATAGAGAGTAAATTACGCCGACTGTGAGTAACCTGGTCGACCAGGACGCGAGCTTGTTCGATCTGGCGCGAAAGCTCTTCTTCTTTTGGCAGCCATTCCTGGCGGAAAAATTCCTGATTGTTTTCGAACGCCAGGTTGCGTTCCATGATCAGCACTCTCTGGCGGGCATCCTGGATGCCGCGAATCTCGACCGATAAGGCAAAACGGTCCAATAACTGCGGGCGCAGGTCGCCTTCTTCCGGGTTCATGGTGCCGACCAGGATGAAACGCGCCGGATGGGAGAAAGAGATGCCTTCACGCTCGACAATATTCATACCCATTGCAGCCGAATCGAGGAGGACGTCGACCACGTGGTCGTCGAGCAGGTTGACTTCATCGATGTAGAGTAAACCGCGATTCGCCGCGGCCAGGACGCCCGGTTCAAAGTGGCGTTCACCTTTCTGGATGGCCTTCTCGATATCCAGGGTACCTACAACCCGGTCTTCGGTGGCCGAGACAGGCAAGTTAATGAAGGATGTCGGGCGGGTGGTTACCGGGAGATGGGGGTCAATAGCTGACCGTTCGCGGCATTCTGTACACCAGGTCGCCGGGGATTCTGGGTCACAACCAAAACGGCAGTTGCTGACGACCCGAACCTGTGGTAAAAGGGCGGCCAGGGCGCGCGCTGCAGTCGATTTTGCGGTTCCGCGCTCACCACGAATTAAAACGCCCCCGATGCGTGCATCTACTGCGTTCAGGATGAGCGCCCGGCGCATCCGTTCCTGTCCGACTATGGCTGTAAAGGGATAGATAGAAGGCATTCGATTAGTGTACCACCAGTATTAAAAGCAATCAACACTATTAATGTGATTCACATATTATTTTAAGGGTTGCAATCTTCTTGATTCACACTTATAATGATTGGTAATCTATCATATCCGGAGTACATAAGCTTATGGATCAAAATAACGCCCATCTCGGGCAGGGGGCTAAGTCCGAGAATAATCAAACGACCGAGAACCACAATATGCAAACTCTGTTAGATCAGGAGGGCATCGGAATCGATTTTCCTTCACAAGGCGAAATCCGCGAAGGCGTCATTGCCAGTATCAGCCCTGGTCAGATACTGGTCAGTGTAGGCACCAAATCGGAAGGTATTATCACCGGGAAAGAGTTGGAAGCCATTGACGAAGAAGATATGGCAACCTTCGAAGTAGGAAAAGAGATCCCCGTCTATGTAGTCAACCCTGAAGATCAGGGTGGCAACCTGGTTCTCTCGTATGTGCGGGCGCGTGAAGAAGTAAGTTGGTTGGATGCTGAAAAATTGCTAAATTCCAGTGAGCCATTTAAAGGATCGATCATTGGTTTCAACAAAGGTGGCTTGATTGTGCCTTTCGGCAGTTTGCGCGGTTTTGTTCCAGCCTCGCAGATCAGCCTCTCACGGCGGGCATCGTTGAGCGGTGAAACACCCGAACAGCGATGGAGCAAAATGGTAGGGGAACCCATCGAAGTACGGGTGATCGAAGTAGATCGCGACCGACGACGGCTTATCCTTTCAGAACGCGCTGCTAGCAGTGAGACCCGCGAAACCCTCAAGGAGCGTGTCATCGAAGAACTCAGCGAGGGAGAAGTCCGCATAGGGCGGGTGACCAGCCTGGCCGATTTCGGCGCTTTTGTTAATATCAGCGGTGCCGATGGGTTAGTGCATCTTTCTGAAATTTCATGGGACCGCATCCAGCATCCTGGTGAAGTCCTCAAGGTCGGCCAGGAAGTCAAGGTCAAAGTGATCGCGATTGACCGTGAAAAGAAACGCATCGGCCTGTCTATCCGCCAATTGCTCGATGACCCCTGGTCTGAACAGGTTGCCCACCTGCTGGAAGGCCAGTTGGTGGAAGGTAAGATAACCCGATTGACGAAGTTCGGCGCCTTTGCCCGCCTTGAGGATGAGATCGAAGGCTTGATCCACATCTCCGAGATCAGCGACAAACGCATTGAGCATCCCAAGGAAGTTCTGCACGAAGGCGATGTCGTTACCCTGCGTATCATAAAGATCGACCCGGATAACCATCGTATCGGCCTCAGCATTCGCCGGGTGGATTCACCTGCTTATGCCGATATGGACTGGCAGAGCCTGGCCGGAGATTTCGGCGCCAATCCTGAGGAAGAAGAGCCTACCGCTGAGGAGCCGGCTGCTGAAGAAGAGGTTTCTGCCGCGGAACTGCCTGCTGAAGAGCAAGAGCCTACCGCCGAAGAGCCGGCTGCTGAGGAGCAGGAGCCTACCGCTGAGGAGGCGGCTGCTGAAGAGCAAGAGCCTATCGCCGAGGAGCCGGCTGCTGAAAAGCAAGCCAGTAAAGAACCGGCTGCCGGTGAAAAGCAGGACTGAATAGGATAGAGCGCACCCAGGGTGGTGCGCTCTTTATTTGTTTCCCCCCCAATAGGTTTTATCATGCCCGAAGCTATCATCGTTGACGCACACGAAGATTTAGCCTGGAATATGCTCACCTTTGGCCGCGATTACAGCCGGCCTGCCGCTGAGACACGTCGTCTCGAGCAAGATAGCGATACTCCCGCCCACAACGGAGATACGCTGCTGGGTTGGGCGGATTACCAGGCCGGCCATGTTGCCATCGTTTTTGGCACCCTCTTCGCCGCTCCCAAGCGCGCTTCACCTGAAAATTGGGATGCTTATTGTTATGAAGACGCCGAAAGCGCTCACCGCCTGTACTGGGCCCAGGTCGAACAATATCATCGTTTCATCGACCGGCACCCCGATCAATTCCGCCTGGTGGCAGACCAGGCCAGCTTGCAGCAGGTGTTGGCCTATTGGCGTCAACCCCTGCCGGCTGAGCAGCACTCGGAGAAAACAGACAAAGAAAACCCGGTCGGCCTTTTGATCCTCATGGAAGGCGCTGAAGGGGTGCGATCTCCGGGCGAGTTGGATGACTGGTGGGAGGCCGGGGTGCGGATCATCGGCCCTGCCTGGACCGGGACACGTTTCTGCGGCGGAACCCACGAGCCGGGACCGATGACCAGCGAGGGTTGGGCATTGCTCGACGCCATGCAAGATACCGGCTTCGTGCTTGATATCAGTCACATGGACGAAAAAGCGGCTCTCCAGGCTCTGGACCGTTACCCGGGCCGGATCATAGCCAGCCACGCCAATGCTAAAGCTCTGCTGAAGGGCATTGATTCTAACCGCCATCTATCCAACCAGGTGATCGAAAAGCTAGTGGAGCGTGGCGGCGTGATGGGTGTCATCCCTCACAACCCCTTCCTGGTAGCTGGCTGGCAGGCTAATGAAGGTAAACAGTCCGTTTCTATTGAAAAGGTGGTTGATCAGATCGATTTTATTTGCCAGCTTGCCGGAGATTCCCGCCATACGGCCTTGGGCAGCGATTTCGATGGCGGTTTTGGCTATCAAACCACACCTGCCGAGATCAATACCATAGCCGATCTGCAGAAACTGGCTCCTTTGTTGCAACAAAGAGGGTATTCACAGGTTGATATTGCTGCCATCTTTGGCCAAAACTGGCTGTCATTGCTGGAAGAGACATTGCCGTAGAAATGAGCGAAAAACCGACCGAAATTCAGGTAGAGACTGAAGCCCAACCGGTTGAAGCTGTCCCCGAACCTCAGGAAGGGATGGTTTTCCCCAAATGGCGGGTTCGCTTTGGCCTTTCTGCCACCCTGATAGGGTTCCTGGTTTTCTTGCTAGGGGCTCGCCCGTCTCTATTTGGCCTGGATCGCAGCCCGGTGGTGGGGTTCGTGCAGATTGCCGTCTTCCTGATCGGGTTGGCAATCATTTGTCTGGGGGGATTTATGAGCCTGGCGGCGCTCTGGAGGCCCGGGACCCATAGTATTGCTGCTGACATCGGTTTGCGTTTGGTGGCGACAGGTTATCTCATCAGCGTCTTCTCGGGTATGGCAGATGTGTTTGGCTTCGGCAGCCACGTGCCTCCTGTCGTACCCTATTTTGGGCCCTGGCAAGCGCGTGGGGTCGAGATTGGTGAGATCATCATCGCCGCTGGTTTCTTGTTATTGATACCCTATAACCATCACAAATAAACTAATTTACTCAACAGTCGATATTAGCGATTCGACATTCGTATTCAGCCTCATAGCATCCAGCATTTCTTCATTATTATCATACTTGAACTCTACCAGACCACGCGCCTGGGCTTCTTTTCGTTCCACTTCTTCCAAAACTGCCAGGTCCGAAAGGCCAACGGCCGGTTTTTCCTTGCAGCGGATACGTTCACAGATCGCCTGGGCGGTTTCCTCAGGGGTTGTTTCAAGGGGAGGGAGGGTTTCAAGATACTGTAGGACCGCTTTAGCCCCATTGATGCCGTCTCGGCGGGCGATACCTACCAGGCCGGTGCTGGCCTTGCGCGACCAACCGGCCAGGAACATCCCTTCCAGTGGCTGGCCAGATTGAGGATCGTATGCTTCGTAAGAGGTACCTTCGATTGGGAAATGGGGGTTGGGGTTTTTTATGAATTCATGGCCATCGCTTGGGAGGCCCAATTCAGTATCGACCTTGTCGCCGATTGCAAAGATCACCGTATCGACCGGCATCTGCCGGTATTTTCCTGATCCACTGGGTTTGATCTCATCCCCGCTCTTGACCAGGGTGTTTTGTTCAATTTCGAGTCCGCTGACTCGTCCAAGATCGTCCCCCAGAATGCGTAAGGGGGAAGCCAGGAACTGCATATCGAAGCGGGTTGGTGAATGCGGCGGGTCGGATTTAAACAATACCATACGGACCATCGCCCAGAATTCCATTGGGTCCTGGCCAAGCGATGTCATCAGTGGGGTAACCCGCTCGAGCTCGGCTTTTAAAGCCGTCATATCCAATTGCCCGATCACGTAACCCAGCTCTGAGCGTCCGAATTTTACCTCGGCCGGGCCACGCCGTGCCAGCGTAGTCACCCGTTCAACTTTGACAATGTCAGAGAGCCAATGGACAATGTCGAGCATCACGTTGCCCGCCCCGATGATTGCCACTCGCTTTCCGATAGAAAAGTCGCCATAACTGAACGGTGGCAGGCGATTGTAGTGGTATACGATGTCTTTGGCATGGTATACTCCAAGCAGGTTTTCTCCGGGAAGTTTGAGCCATTTCGTTCCCTGGGCGCCGACCGTGACCAATACGGCTTGAAAACCCATGCGGCGCAGCTCAGCGAGGGTCATGTCGCCGTTTTGGTTGATCTGAACGTTGCCGAAATAATCCAGGTTTTGGGAGGTTAATATCTGGTGGAATTGAGCCCGCAGTCCTTCTTTCATTTTATATTTGTCGGGATAAATGCCGTATTCTGCTAACCCCCCCGGTTTGATATCTCGATTGAAGAGCATTACGTGAGCGCCATCGTTCACCAATTGCTTGGCTGCATACAATCCAGCGGGGCCAGCGCCAACAACTGCTACAAGATATTTTGAGTGATTACCTTGATCCAACCAGACCTCCGTGTATCCTGCAAGAGTTCAAGACCCCACCGATCTTTCATTCACGGGTCGAGGAATAATCCGATAAACTCGAGCAAGTATAGCATGATATTTTTTGTATTTCAACAGCCAATTCAGTATAATTACCATAAATTATTGCGAATTGGTCCTTATTACGATTTATTTTATATTTCTTATGAGACGAAAGCCTGCCTAAGTTGTATAGAACCTTTAAACTGATTTTGACTTCCACAAAGATTATCGTAATGATGCCCGTTCTCAATTCTCGAATATTAATTTTTGATCAAAAAAGAGGAAACTATGCCAGATGAATTGCTTATGACAACCCTTTCGAATGGGTTATCGGTAAAGCTAAAAGAGATCCACACGGCTCCAATCATCAGCCATTGGCTCTGGTACCGGGTAGGATCACGTAACGAAAGGGCAGGCCAGACCGGAATTTCTCACTGGGTAGAACACATGCAGTTCAAGGGTACACCCCAATTTCCGTCTAAGGTGCTTGATAAAGCGATTTCACGCGAAGGGGGTATCTGGAACGCCATGACTTACCTGGATTGGACCACCTTCTTCGAGACCCTCCCAGCCGATAAGATCGATTTGGGTTTGCGCCTCGAAGCCGATCGCATGGTGAATGCCGTATACGAGCCTGATGAAGTTGCATCCGAGCGGACGGTTATTATTTCAGAGCGCGAGGGCAATGAGAATGAACCGCTCTTTCGCCTAGGTGAGGCCATAAGAGAAGCTGCTTTTCAGGTCCATTCTTATCGCCATGAAGTTATCGGTTATCTGGATGATCTCAAGTCGATTCAGCGTGACGATCTTTACCACCACTATCAGAGTTATTACCGCCCCAACAATGCCGTTCTGGCGGTTGCCGGCGATTTCGATGCACAAGAGATGCTTGCACGGGTCAAAGAACTTTATGATGACATCCCGGCCGGGAAGCCGCCCTATTCACCGGCAGCTATCGAGCCAATTGCAGCCAACGAACAGCAGTTGACGGTCAAAGGCTCAGGAGAGACCACTTACGTTCAGGTTGCTTATCACGCTCCCCAGGCTGCCAATACCGACTTTTTTGCGCTTACCGTCCTGGACAGCTTGCTTTCGGGTCCAAGCGGCCTGAACATGTTTGGCGGAGGCGGCATCTCCAATAAGACCAGCCGCCTTTATCAGGCCCTGGTCGAAAAAGAACTGGCGATCAATGTGCATGGGGGTATGGCAGCAACCATCGATCCCTACCTTTATGAGATCACTGCCACCGTTCATCCACGCCAAACACCTGCAAAGGTTATCGAGGCTTTAGATGAAGCGATCAAACATCTGCAAGACCACCTGGTTTCGCCAGATGAGATTGCCCGGGCAATCAAGCAGGCCAAAGCGATGTTTGCTTATGGCAGCGAAAATATCACCAACCAGGCTTTCTGGCTCGGTTACGCTGAAATGTTCGCCACTTATGATTGGTTTACCCATTTTATCGACCACCTGTCGGCTGTCATGCCGGGAGACGTCCAGCAGATCGCCCAGGATTATCTCTTACCAGCGAACCGGGTGATTGGAATTTACCTGCCTGAAAACGGAAGGGAGGATCGATGAGCGCTCAACTCAAGACGAACCGTAATGCACTCCCTGGAGGCGATGATATCACCCGGGTTGAATTACCCAATGGGATCGTAGTTTTGGCCCGGCCTAACTTCAGCAGCTTATCGGTAGTGGTCAATGGTTATCTCCTGGCCGGTGGTTTGCTGGATCCTGATGATAAATTAGGATTAGCTCAATTCACAGCCATCTCACTGATGCGCGGCACGACCAACCGCTCTTTCCAACAGATCTATAATTCGCTCGAATTGGTCGGTGCCAGTCTGGGCTTCTCTGCCGGTGTCCATTCAACCGGTTTCAGCGGCCATGCATTGGCCGAGGATTTGCCCTTGTTATTGGAACTGCTGGCCGATTCCCTGCTGCACCCGTCTTTTCCAGCCGAGCAGATAGAAAGGCTGCGCGCCCAACTACTGACCGGCCTGGCAATCCGCGCTCAAGATACCCAGGAGATGGCTTCCTTGACATTCGAGCAGATCGTCTTTGAGGGCCATCCTTATCGGAGGCCGGAAGATGGCTATCCCGAGACCATTCAGGCCATCGGTTTGAACGACCTGGTTGACTTTCACCGAAGGCATTATGGTCCCAAGCGCATGGTTTTTGTGGTGGTCGGCGCAGTAGACCCGAATCAGGCGGCCGAACTGGTTGCTCGCCATTTCGGTTCCTGGCAAAATCCGGGCCAACCTGGCCCGCTAGAGCTGCCGCAGCTCCAACCGCTGAAGGGACCCGTCCAGAAACATGTATTCATCCCAGGCAAAAGTCAGGCCGATATTACTATGGGGTCTTCCGGGCCAGGACGAAAATCACCGGATTACATTCCAGCTTCTTTAGGGAACAACGTGTTAGGGCAGTTCGGGATGTATGGGCGCATTGGAGATGTGGTCAGGGAGAAATCAGGCTTGGCTTACTACGCATACTCCTCTCTCAGCGCAGGGGTCGGTCCTGGTTCATGGGAGGTATCTGCCGGGGTTAATCCAGCTAATATCAACCGGACGGTTGACCTGGTCCGCCAGGAAATTGCTCGTTATATCAGTGAGCCGGTAACTGCTGAAGAACTGAGCGATACCAAGGCCAATTATATCGGGCGCTTGCCGCTTTCACTCGAGTTCAAACCACGGCGTGGCGGGCGCATTACTTAACCTGGAGCGCTACGATTTGGGGTTAGATTATTATCGTAATTATGCTGGCGTGATCCGCAGTGTTACGCCCGAAGCGATCCTTGAAGCTTCCCGCCTTTATCTTGACCCCGAGAAGCTGGCAGTCGCCAGCGCTGGTCCTGAGGGAAGCTGAGGTGACCCTGCGCACCGGCATTGATTTGATCGAGATTGAGCGGCTGGAAAGCATCCAACCTGGTATAAAGACCCGCTTCTTACAGCGGGTCTTTACCCCTCTGGAGCTAAACGATTGCCAGGGAAATCCAGGATGCCTGGCGGGCCGTTTTGCAGCCAAAGAAGCCGTTGCGAAAGCACTGGGATGCGGGATCGGGCCGGTGAGCTGGCAGGAGATAGAAATCCAGCGTGGTTCTAGCGGGGAACCAAGGTTGGAATTGAAAGGAAATGCGTTCGACCTGGCTAGATCAATGGAAATAACATCCTGGTCGATCAGCATCAGTCACAGCAAGGAATACGCAGTCGCCGTGGCAGTTGCAACGTGAAAATTCTTTCTTTAAGCGACATTGAATTGGGATTTATCTACAGTCCGCTTGTATTGAAACGATTTCAGGACGTTGACCTGGTCATCAGCTGCGGTGACTTATCTTATTTTTATCTTGAATATATTGTCAGTATGTTGAACAAGCCCATGTATTTCGTTCGCGGAAACCATGCCCACGACATCGAATATGGGACTGCCGGTGAACGCCACGCACCTTGGGGCGCGGTAGATCTGCATGGCAAGGTGATTAACCATTCTAATCTGTTGCTTGCCGGGATAGAAGGTTGTTTGATGTATAATAACGGCCCATACCAGTATACGCAAGGCGATATGTGGCTTAAGGTCTTCTCAATGGTGCCCGCCTTGTTGTTAAACCGGATGCGTTATGGTCGTTTTCTCGATGTATTTGTCAGTCATGCTCCCCCAAAGGGGACCCATGATATGGATGATTTACCGCACCAGGGGATCGATGCGTTTCGGTGGTTGATTACAACCTTCAAACCATCAATCTTTCTTCACGGTCACATCCATGTCTATCGAACGGATACGTCAACGGTCACCCGAGTGGGGACTACTACGGTGATCAATACCTATGGATTTCACGAAACCGTCATCAACGCATAATCTATGGGGGCAGGAGTGGATATATGCCTGATTGGGAAATGAATGGGAATCGAAACACAAATTATTTAAATACTGCCCGCGATGATTTTGACAATGCTCTAATGAAAGCCTTCTGGCGTGAGGTTTGGAGCTGGTTCAGACAGCGTCAAAACACCTTGATGGCTTATGACCAAATTTGCCGGGTTCTACCGGTCAAAGGGCAGCGGTGGATCGGCATTCGCCAGGTTCCATTGGATGAGATTGTCGGGAGTGTCGGGCGATACCGGGATTTCGATGCAGCATTTGAGCCGCGCCAGACCCGGACGCGTGGCCGCTGGATGAGGGTGGATGTTGCCCACTTAAGCGATATTAACCTTCCGCCGGTCGAGCTATATAAGATTGGCGACATCTATTTTGTCAAAGACGGGAACCACCGGGTCTCAGTTGCTCGCCAGAAGAATCAAGCTTTCATCGACGCTGACGTAATCGAAATGGATGCTGATGTGCCGGTTACGGCCAAGACCGATTTGAACCAGCTGATCCTTGACCTCGAGAAGGCAGCTTTTTACGAGCATACCCGCCTGGCGGAAATCCGCCCGGATGTGAAGCTTGAATTGACCTTGATCGGCCAATATACCAAGCTGGCGGACCATATCGACGTGCACCGTTGGTATCAGGGAGAACAACAAAAACAAGACATCTCGTATGCAGAGGCGCTTAATTCGTGGATTGATGCGGTCTACCTGCCCCTGGTAGATATTATTCGAAAAAAAAATATCCTCAAGGATTTTCCCGGCAGGACAGAGACCGATCTATATTTGTGGATCATCGAACACCATTGGTTCCTGGCAGGGATCGGTCACGATGAGGTCAGTATGGAAGATGCCGCTTTGAACTACCGCAAAAAATATTCACAAAAACCGGTCAGGCGGGTCTTCAATTTCCTTAAAAAGGCGGCCCGGGCGGTAACCAGTGGGGTGGAATTCGACTCTCGACCCACTGGATTCAGAACCGTCCCCAAATGATGAAAGGCCGGAAGCGCCCGACCTTAAACCCCCAGAATGATTGATAAAAGATACAAATATATGATGAAGGATTGGGTCCTGCGAAATTTCGGTCGGGCTGGTCCTAACTGACGCCCTGGGAAATAGCGGGGACGTGAATACCAATCCAAAGGTGATTGGGAAGTACAGACCGGTTCGCCCGGACTTCAACCCTGCCCGCTTTGGTTCTCATGGCACCTTTATTTAGCATACTGGGATGGACGAAGCATAAGTCTGGTGCCAGGCCGTATTTTTTCTCATAGTAACCGGCAGCCCGGGCGATCTTAGCTTCCAGGTTAGCTTTAGGGTCATTGTCAAACCACAACATTCCAACGTTCATCTTTCACCTCGAAAAGAAATTAGAAATCCAATGTGGGAACGCGATATTTCATCCACTCCTGTCCTGTGAAAGCGCTAAACTCAAGACCATCGACCAGGTCAAGTGCACCAGGATCGAGCGAAAATCCTAAATCCTTGAAGGTGTCACCCGATGCAACCTTACCGATCAGGAAAGTACGGAAGGCATCGACCCAAAATGGATTGGGGGTGCATAGCTGAGCGTCAAGGCTGGCAATTGGGCGGATATGGGAAAATGGGCCGTCGACAAGCAGCCGGTGGAGACCGTTCTGGGCCTCGAACCCGGCGTTGAACACGCCTGAAAGATCGTCGATAACTAGCAAAACGGTCGCGCCCGTCCTACGGTCGCTGCTACGATCGTCTGCCAGGTTAATCAATTGGTCGATCAGGTCGATCGCTCCTTGTTCGTACCAGGCATAAATCCCACTGAAATGACGCCTGCCCCCAGGCATATTGGCCAATGGTTTCCATTTTTCTGGGTCTCGAGTTAAGACAGCGATTTGGACTTCGTGAGGAGCGTTCAGGAGGATTGTGGCCGCGACAGTTGCCTGCAGATGACGAGTTATTCCACATCCAGAATCACCGGTGATTAATAACGCGCCGGTTTCCTGCCCCGCTAGGTCAAGCAAAAATGGGGCACCATCTTCGCATACCCCGAGCAGGGTGGATTGAGGCGGTAAGGGTTGGATCATTTCAATCAACTCGGTAACAACCGACGCCACTTCATCCTGGATCTGGACCTGAACGGGAGCAGTCCGACCCGCCACCCGCTGCTTTAACTCGGGGAAGAGGCGCTGGTAAGTATCAACAGCCGGAGATATCATATTGTTGTCGTTCATTATTACCTGCCAACCTAAATAAAAGAATATTTGTTCTATCAACTCAATTATAGAACAAATATTCTTGTTGTCAAGAGGGAATTTGCATTATTGCATAGGCGAGCCTGATGGTTCGACCACAAACCAGACGCTGCCGACCCCTTGCCCGTTGACATCCCCGGCTGCCTTATCTTTGGCAAAATAATAGACAGGCAAATCGTTCACAGTCACCTGCTGTGTACCATCTGACCGGGTAATGACACCCAGTTTAGCGGTGATGGCGGCATCCCCGGCGATAGGCGTGCCATTGGTCAGGAGTGGCGGCCAGTTTGCCTGGCAGCTGCCAGTGCAGGTACTTACTCCGGGGCTATCTTTGGTGAATATGTAAAGGGTCATCCCGTTTTGATCGACCAGGAAGCTGCCCAGGGTATAATTTTGGGAGATGTTCAAGGTCGCGGGGGTGCTGGAGGTTGCCATGGCTTCAGAAGTAGGGACACTGGTTGGCGAGCTGGAAGCCGCGGGCGCAGGAGGAACGACGTACCAGACACTGCCCACAGCCTGCCCGGTGGTATCCCCGGCGCTCTTGTCCTTGGTGAAGTAGTACAGAGGAGAGCCGTTATATGTGACCTGTTGGCTGCCGTCTGGGCGGGTGGTAACGCCAAGCATCCCGGTGATGACAGGGTCGCTGGCTATTGGATCACCGTTTGTCAGCAGGGGGGGCCAGAGAGCCAGGCAGCCGCCGAAACATACGCTGGCACCGTTAGTATCCTTCTGATACAGGTAAAGGGTCATTCCGTTTTCGTCGACCAGAAAACTACCCAGGGTGCTGTTTTGGCCAACTTTCAAGCTGGCCGGGCCGGTTACAAAGGCCGTATTGGGAGCAACGATATACCATACGCCTCCGACTCCCTGCCCGTTGGTATCGCCTGGCTGGCTGTCCTTGGCGTAATAATACAGGGGCATATCATTATAGGTAACCTGCTGCCCACCATCCGAGCGGGTAATCGTGCTCACCTTACCGGTAATGGTCGAATCTCCGGCGACTGGGGAACCGGTGGACAGAACCGCTGGCCAGTTCTGTGAGCAGGTGCCGGAACAACTGGAGACCATGGCAGTATCTTTCTTGAACAGGTAAAGAGTCATCCCGTTCTGGTCAGTCAGGAAACTGCCGAGGGTATCGTTTTTCGAAACCATGAGTGTTACCGCGGCGCTCGAAGCGCTGGATGTGGTTGCTGGCATGGTTGTCGCGGTGGGTTGAGTTGCGCTGGCGCTTGGCGAGCAGGCCGCCAGCACCAATGCCAGCATCATCAAAATCCCAGTTATCGAAAATAATTTGTGTTTCTGTGCGTTCATTCCTATTCCTCCACTGGATCATAGTTTTCGTCATTCAATTTGAATGACATTTTCTATAAATAACGCACAAATCCAAATATTGGATCTATTCGACCTTATTTATTATCTATAATTCCTGATCATATAATTTTGATAATTTCTACCCTGATCTTCCCCTGTTCGACCCACCAAATCTCGTCTGCGAAGCGTTCGATAAAATAGCGGTCGTGAACGACCGCCAGAACCGCGCCTTCGAAATGAGCCAGGGCTTGCTCGAACTGAGCCCGGCTGGGAATATCCAGGTGATTGACTGGTTCGTCGAGCAGCAGGCAGTTGCACTTATGCGCCACCAGTTTCGCCAACATTAAACGTACCCTTTGGCCCTGGCTGAGCAGCCCTACCGGTTTGAGGGGCTCGTCTCCGGTGAATAAATAGTAAGCTAAAAAGCTGCGAGCTTCGGTCTGGTTCGCAAAGGCATCCTGGATCACGTCTACTGCCGTGAGATTGAGATCCAGGCCGGATTGGTCCTGAGTGAGGTAACCCAGTTGGACGGTGCTGCCCAGCCTGACCTGCCCGGCTAACGCTGGAATCTCGCCGGTGATGGTACGCAATAAAGTAGTCTTGCCACTTCCATTAGGCCCGGTCATCACAATCCGCCTGCCAGCACGTGCATCCAGCGTTAAATTTTCGAGGAGCGGTGCCGAGGGATCGTACCCGGCGGCTAATCCTTCGATGTGGATGGCCGTTTGCCCCAGGTGGGAGGTTTCCTCGAACTCAACTTTCAGCTTCCAGGAGGCCTGGGGTTTCTCCACCCGATTTTCGTCATCCAGGTAGCGCTCCAGCTTCTTCTCGCGCGACTTGGCCTTCTTTGCTACTTTCTTGGCGATACTTCGTTGGTAGTCTTTAAACCCCTTTATCTTCATTTCTGGCCCGCCGATACGGATCGAGCTTGACTGCCGTTCGGTATACGCGGCCTGGTTTTTGGCCTTCAGGATATCTTGCTTCATCTGGCGGATCTCTAGCAGTTGGTCTTTATAAGCCGCCATCTGCTTATCAATTTCGTTCTGGCGTTGTTCGAGGTAGGCGCTGTAATTTCCGGTGAAACCGCACACCTTGAGCTTCAACGGGTCCATTTCGAGGATCTGGGTAACGGTATGGTCAAGGAATGTGCGGTCATGCGAAACGATCAGCGCCCCTCCCCGGTAGGTTGCCAGCCAGTCTTCCAACCATTCGAGCATGGCGATATCCAGATGGTTTGTCGGTTCATCCAATAAAAGCAGATGGGGGTCATCGAGCAAAACCAGCGCCAGGGCGAGACGAGTTTTTTGTCCACCACTTAACCAGGCTACCGGCAGGTCAGGATCAATGTCATCTAACCCCAGGCCCGCCAGAATGGATGCTGCTCGCCCGCTTTCCGATGTTTCCATGCGCTGCAGCAGGTGGTCATACCTTTCTTCTAGTTGTGCTTTCAGGCCTGGGTCGATGCCGGGCTGCGTTAATGCCATGGCTGCCTCGGCCAGCTCATTTTCCAGGGTTTCGGGGCTGCCTGAAACCTGCCCGATCACCGCGCCGATCGTATTGGATAGGTCTTCTTCCCCATGTTGTTGACCGGAAGTTCTTTCTGCAAAAAAAAGAGGCTGCTGCCTGAGATAACCTATGCGCAAGTCTGGGGGGTAGCTAATATGCCCTTGTGAAGGGGATTCTTCTCCTGCCAGAATGCGCAGCAAGGTTGTTTTGCCGCAGCCGTTGGGGCCAACCAACCCGATGCGTTCACTCGGGTTGAGGGAGAAATTTACATTTTCGAATAATACCTGGAGGTCGTAAGACTTTTTTAATTTGTGAACGGTAAGCATAACCACTCCTTGAGAAAAATAACCAAAAGCTGCCAGCGCCTTGTAAAAAAAGCGTCGTATCCTGTGAAACAGGATAAAGGAGTTATGAAGGTTAGCTTACCGTGTCAATGCTGCGCTCACAAAAAGTCTAAATTTAATAGAAATACAAAAAGAGTGTATCAAGGAATCTGTAATTCGTCAATTAGGATTGCTGAACCCTTATTCAAACGAAATCATCACCAGGGTTTGTCCCGATTGGTCTGTAACACCAAGCTGCAGAGTGCGTTGGTCCTTGCTCCAGGGTTGGATAACCTGTCCCTGATCAGACCTGTCATTTTGAGAATTCTCCATTCGACAGCATTAATAGAAAGGCAAAAAAAGCCTATACTATCTATGAAAAGTCGAAACGAACATTAAATACATGCTCCTGATGTACGGAAACGAAGCTGAAAAACCGGATTTCACGCCGGAAGAGCAGCAAGCTGCGACCAAAGTTCTGGTTTCTCTTACTCGAAGAGATCAAGTCTGCAGGTGTACTGATTTCCAACAACTGTCTTTTACCGGCAGCCAACGCGACAACAGTACGGGTGCGTGATGCGCAGACACTGATTGCTGATGGACCATTCGCCGAGGCGAACGAGCAATTAGCCGGATACTTACTACTCGACTGCGAGGACATCGACGAGGCGATCAAGTGGACAGCCAGAATCCCAACTGCGCAGTATGTTTCGGTCGAAGTGCGGGCTCTATAGACCCAGCAGTAACCCTGCCTTGACAGGTAAGGAATGTCTGTGCCGGAACAGATTGAGCAGACATATAGCGAAGAATTTGGGCTTGTCCTGACAGTGGTGATCGGCCGGCTTTGGGATTTTGAACTGGCTGATCACTGCTTCAGGGCAAATTGATTAATGGTTAAGGCGCTGGAACACTGGGTGGTGGTAGCGTAACTGAAGGTCGTCGATATGCGTCAGGTCAACCGGGTCGTAGCTATGGTCATCAACCCCCAGTCAGCGCAGGTCTTGGCAGCAATCCTTCCGAGCGGACTTTCCTTCAGAAGCGTCGGAACGAGATGAATGATCTCATTAGCTGAGGGGCAAAGCATAAAGAGGAATAACCATTTCCTCCTCACTCAAGCCGCCGTGCCTGCCCAGCAGGGGGTTTTCTTTATCAGCCCACCACCAATAAGCTTTGCCAAGCGAGATAGCTACCAGATCGCCCAGGCGTTCTTCCAACCGGGGATGGGGCTGGCCTGGTCCGAGGAGACCAGCACTAATGAACTGTTCTGAGGGAACCAGCATAAACTCACCCGGCCAGGTCATCTCGATATAGTTCCGCACAAATTCGGTTTGCCCGGGGCGTAGATGCAGGAAGCTCAGCCGGTTCTCACCGGTTGGAAGCATATGGAGGGCCCGGAGAAAAGCTGGATGTTTCTGGAGATCGTATCTGGGGTCTTTGGATGTAAAAACCTGGCCATGGTCGGCAGTTACCAACAACAAAGTCTTGTGGCGAGCTTCGGAGGTTAATCGCTCCAGGAAGTAGCGTGCGAACAGCCGGCTGAAAGCCTCGAATTCTGCGCTTATCCGTTCGTCATCTGGTCCGAAGCGGTGCGAGAGCTCGTCAAGGTCCCCCCAATAGACGTAAGTGTAGAGCTTCTGACCGGATTTCTCATTTAGAAGATTGCGCAGGCTGACAAGCATATCCCCTGGGTTATGAAAAGGATATACACTGGTCTGCTGCAGGTGCATGGCCGATAAACCTGAGCGGGCGATGGCATGATGCATGAAGGCATAGGGCTGAACGCCGTACCGCTCCAGATGTGGGCCGAAAACCGGCACGGGCAGAAAAGTCTCAGGCTTGAACCCGGCCCGCTTGAGGCCACCGGTATCGCCCGCAAAGGTCATTGGTGCGTGCGTGATCATGTTGGCTACCACACCAAACTCCTTCAGCCACAGCTCATATCCGGCGATCCCGTGAGCCAGCGCGCTGGCTCCGGTCCAAAGTGTCGTCAAAGCTGCGGCTGTGGTACTGGGGCAGATGCTGGTGATTGGGACGAGACTGGCCTGGGGCATTTTCTCTTCCCATACTTTCCCCAATCCCTGGCGGATGAAGTTCTGAAAGCGAAAAAGGCCCAGGCCATCCAAGACGAGCAGAATGACGTGCTGGTAATGGTCCAGAAAAGGATGCAGCAGCTCATCTTCCAGGGGGCTGGCGCCGAAATCTGGGATGCCCAGCAAGCGGCAGATACTTGCCGGCAGGTTCAACAAGGATCGCCCATCATAATTCGGGTAAACCATCCCCGCTCCCAGGTCGAGCCCGGGTAAGTGGTCCGCTTTCAGACGAGTTAAGAATTTTTCGGTCAAGTCAGGCATTAATTGCTCCTAAAAAGGTCATAATACGAATATGTTACTACCAAATGGAGATTTGAGAATGGAGATCAGGAAAATCAAGGGCAACCATCTCGGGTATGATTACAGAGATATCGATCCACGCATTGGTCCATTTATGATAAGATAATCAGGCGTCAGGCTCAGTTAGTTCCCCTGTTTACCAAAATTTGTTAATTTTTACATTCGGTTCTATTCGTGATTAAGAGTTTCTTATATCTAGCGGTCCTCCTCCTTCTCGGTTTGGGCGCCTGCCAGCCCACTCCAGTCCTTACGTCCATGCAAACAGCGACGACTACGTTCACCCCTACTGCAACCCTGCATCCCATCCCTACCAGCATCCCCTCATATACGCCGACATTGGCTCCAACGGCCAGCATCACACCCGGTCCCAGCCCTACCAGTACTCCCCAACCGGGGTTGACCTCTCATGAGTGGCAGCCGCAAGGGGTGCTCATCCTGGCCGGGACTCGTGACACAAATTCCCACACCCCCTTTAGCAGCGACATCGATTTTATGCTTCTGGCGGACGGCAAGTTGATCGTACGCAATTGCAACCAGAATGCCTGTACCTACCAGACCGGCCAATTGGACCGCAGCCAGGTTTGTTCGCTCCTCAACACCATTGACCAGTCCGGTTTCTTTGATTATGATACTTCTTCGTTCCATCCCCCACAGCAAAGTGCACACAAGGTTTTTATCCAGGTGAACGCCTGGCGCAGGTTGTCAGTGGAGGTCGACCAGCTGGACCAATGGCTGCTCAACCCTGATTGGTTGAATAGCCAGCTCAACTGCGCAACTTGTGTCCAATCCCCGGTCATCCCGCCGTCCTTGGCCAACACTTATTTTCTGCTCAAGTATTACCGTCCCCAGGATCTGGAAACCTACTTCCCTCAAAAACTGGCCGTGTGGCTTTCCCCTCCATGGGTAGAAGGTAAAACTGCTCCCTGGTCGCTGGATGCACCTTCATTGAGTGAATTATATGCCCGCTCACGCTGCCCAGGCAGCGACCAGGGCCAGCTTGTCATCCTGCAGGGGGATGAAGCCAACCGGGTTTCAGACTATATCAACCAGATGCTATCCGTAGGATATGTCCCCGTTTTTAGTGATGGGCAGCTTGAGTTTCAAATCGTGACCCAATGGCTGTTACCATTCGAAGACCCGGCCGGCTGCGCGGCGAGCGGTCAGCAGGTTTCGCCATCTCCCCTTTCTTTACCGGTCCAGGCGATCCAATGCGGTCCGGCCGACGGGTTGGTTCCCATCATCACTCCGACCCCTTGACATGAAACTTTGGATTACGGCAAGACTGTCCAGATCTTGAGCCTCGTCTTAGGTTTGTAAGGCGAAACCGAGAAGAACACATCGGCTGCTTCCAGGGCAGCGTATTTCCCCGAATCCTGATAGCCAACCGGTTGGGACAAGAGTTTTTCGTCCGGGTTATCCAGGATGATGGCTGCAAACTGCTTATCGGTTATGGCCTGCTGCAGGTCGTTGAGGATGCCCGGGTCCCCGGTCGAGTCAGGCTGGTTGCCGAAGAATCCGGCCAGCTCTTCGATTGGCACGCTGTGGGCGTAGGTTTGTTTGCCGGCCAGCAGACCAAACACCAAGCCAACCGCGGCGTAGGCTGGCAGCAAGGTGTTGACATCGCCGCCGATATTGGCTCTGGCAGCCCATACCCCACCGGTGAGCACCAATGCGAATAAAAGAGTGAAGGAAATCGGGTTCTGCAAGGTCGATTTTGACAGGATTTTTTTTGCTGTGGTCGACCTTGTGTGCCTCACCAGATACAGGAGTGCTATTCCCCAGGTGAAAAAAAAAGTGGGAAGCATATCGACCAGTATAAAGTAGAGTGCAAAGCCCAAAGAAAATGCATGCCTGGAGGGCAAGGCAAAAATGTAAAATCCGTACCATCCAGCGGTCAATAGGTCAAATCAGAAACGGATGCGCGCCGCGACAATAATGATAAAAACGATAGCATAGGCAGCTGAAACCGCAATCAGCAGATATTCGACTATCTTAAGCGTCAGATCAAGGCGTTTCAAATCAAGCTCGAGTCAATCCGGTTGGTTATAAATTCTTATGGGATGATGTGCTTTTCACCCCAATCTATCAGGGTTGCCAGGTAACGGGATTTCATTTGCTGGCTGGCCATGGCCTGTTTTAAAGGCGGCAACCTGAGGATCACCCCAAGGATAGCTGCCATAGCCCGGTGGCTTAAAAGTGCCTGGTTATCGAAGATTAAATTTTGGAGCATTCCCCTTTCAATGGCCATTTCTACTGCCCGGTGAGTTGAATTAACCGGGGTAATGATCCTTTTTGCACGCGCCTTGAGCTTAAGTGCCTGGCGCGGGCAGGCGCGCACGCACACACCGCACCCCAGGCAAATTTCCTCGGCGACCCGAGCTTTTTGCAGTTTGGTTTTGTGCGGATCATGGGCAGATATCATCCCCATAGCTTCTACTGGACAGGCAGCGATGCACTTGCCACACCCATTGCATAGAGACTGGTCAACTTCAACCATGAAGTTGGTGGTATGGATCGGCTGCAAAATTCCGAAGCGTCGGGCGGCGATCATGGCTTCGCAACAACAGCCGCAGCAATTGCAGATGAAGTTTACCAGGCGGCTTACATTTTCACCAAACTGGACCAGGTTATGATCGTAAGCTTGCTGTAGTAGATCGATACCTTCAATCGGGTCTACCTGGCGGGCGATGCCGTGACGAATAAGTGAAGCAGCTGTGCTGTTAAATGTCATGCAAATTTCCATGGGCGCTGCACAGGCCCGCCCAAGGTGGTCCATTTTATGGCGGCAATAACAGGTGCCCACCCCGATGTGTGTAGCCGTGTTTACCACTTCACTGGCCCGTTCATAATCCAATACATGCAAGGCGTTTTCTTCAGAAAGCGCCGGCTCTTGAACGAAAATCCGTCCTAACTGAGTCTCACCCCCAACGAAGAGCGCTTTGATGAAATCTTCTTCGACATTAAGGTATAGGTAAAACAATTCAGCCAGAACCTTTTGGTCAACATCATCTCTGATACGCATCATCGAGAATTCAAAAAAACCTGCCATGGGTGGGGGGAGGATGTAGGTTGTTTCTCCATCCTCGATCACGGTATCGAGTAAGATGGCCCGGCTGGCAAGTTCATCCAGGATTTTTCGGGACTCGCTCAGGTTTAATTTCCAAATCTGGCTTGCCTTGGTTGCAGTGAAAGGCTTAATCGGCAGCAGCGCCACCAAACCGGCTTCTTTTTCGCTGAAGAGAAGTTTTAGGATATCGAAAAGCACGTTTGATGGAGGGGCTCCCTGGGGAAATCGGTTCAGCCGGTTAACAAGCTGTGTGTAGCTGCCCTTGATCGTATTATGAGCCATTGCGCTGATCTCCCATTTTTATAACTCCAGGCAGGCTTCGGCTGCCAGCCAGAACAGGCGCTCCCGGATCGAATCGCGTTTATCCCATTCCCGGCTGTCCCAGGCTCCCGGGATGACGGCATCGCCGCCGTAAAGGATCTGGGCGAATTCGACACCGCGAAATTGAGCGACCGCAAAAAAAGCGGCTGCTTCCATTTCGACCGCCAGGCAGCCTTGCTGGCGGCGGCGATCAGCCCGGGCAGCCGTCTCGCGATAAATGGCATCGGTAGTCCAGGTTTTGCTCAAAAGGTATTCGATCTGGTATTTCTGCAGGATTTTCTGGATCGCCGCAACTCCTTGCAGGCTGGGTTGAACCTCCAGACCAGGAGGCAGGTAATGGTAAGATGTGCCTTCGTCCCTGATAGCCGCGGTAGGGACGATCAGGTGCCCGACGGCGATCTCCGGTGCCAATACACCACAGCCGCCGCAGGCGATGAACTTACGACAGCCGCGTGGGATCATTTCCTCAAGCAGGCCGGCTGCCAGAGGCGCGCCAACACCGGGATGGAAGAATGCCAACCGCTGGCCGTTGAACGCGAGCTCGTAAAGCGGGTGTTCGCCGATCTCCGATTTGGATGACGCAATTTTCCTGGCCTGGCCTGATTCGACCAGGGCTTGGATCACATCTGCAAAGAAGCACACCACGCAGTGTTCGGGCACATGCATAGCCTGGTTCAGACGTCCCGGCTCAAGGATGGCTTCAGGGTCAGGATCGAATTCAAGGATGGGATAATCGCTCATCGTTATCCATTCATCATATCTTGCTGTTTGCTTTTGAGAGAATTCTTTTTCCTGGCGGCTCTGGAGTTCTCTCAAGGCATCTTTTGCTATCCAGCGGGATGCGGCGGAATCGATCTGCAGAACCTGGTAGCAGGTTTCAATTGCTGCATTCCTTAGTTCTGGGTTGCGTTTGCCGATCTGGCGTAATGCCCAATTGACCGCTTTCTTGACAAAATTGCGCCCGTCCGCAGCTTCTCTGAGGATGGCTGGCAAGAAGTCCAAGAACACGCGGTCATCAGCTTTCTTTGCGTGCACCGCCATAGCAGCCATGAGAACGAACCCGGCGCGCTTGACAAATTCTTCAGATCGCTGGCTCCAGGCATGGGCTTTCTCTACTGCGAAGGGGGTGTAGACGAACAGGTTGCTGCAGACCTGGTCGCACAAGTCCCAGGAGTTGAAATCGCCCGCCCAATTTTCCATCTGCTCATCGCTGACCTGTGCGGGCCGGTCAACCAGACCTGCCAGGATGCGGGCCTCATGGATGCGACTTTCCCAGAGCGCCAAAGCCAGGTCGTGGCTGCGCCGGCCGCGGGCCATTCTGCGGATCGCGGGCATCGAAATCCCCAGGGCATTTTCTCCGTTAATGCCGAAGCGGATCATCCCGGCCAGGTTAACCGTGTTGGCCATGGCTCGCATCTCGGCGATGATCGTCTCGACAGCAGCGGTTATTTCATTATTGTCCATTTGAGAATAGTAACCCTCTTGATTATGCCATAAAAATTGAAATGGTATGGTTGGTACCCTGGATAAGACTCGTTAGAAACTGGTTGGACCGACTCGAAACCAGCAAGACTCTACCTTCTCCTTAATCTCTGCCGTAATGGATTTAGAGGGATCGCAATTGCCCAATAAGCCTGGAAAGCAGCCGCTTTCTGCTGTGCCTCGCCCAGACCACGCCGGGGATTTTCACCGCGGTCAAGAGTGCAATGGATCTTTGATGACCATGGGTTCGTCAGCCTGCTGAAAGGCCTGCCTTCGGTTTGTCAACTATGGCAGAGAGGAACTGTACCAACCTTGTAAGGGAAAGAAATCATTTTTTAAAGTATTGCGAATTCAAATTTCGCCATCGATAATAAATTTGGACATAAAATATAATCATATTTGAAATACGCTTCCACCGATTTTTTTCCTCGCCAGGAGTAGCAGCTATGGATCTAAAGTATCTTAGCTTGCTTTGGGAAAATGTTCGCGCCGGCTTGATTGCAACCATCGACGAGTTCGAGGACAGCGAGTTAGATTACAGGCCATTTCCAACCTCCTGGTCAGCCAGGCAAATTATGCTGCACATAGCTCAAGAAGAGGATGGGGAATTCAATTTTGGAATTGCCCAGACATTGAATGATTTTCCCCCGGAGTATCCCCCTGAACGATATCCTGACCGGGAGTCGATCAAGAGCGTCTTAGCGACTGTTCATAGCCCGGTCAAGCGCTATCTTGTGGGGCTGGATCAGGCCGATTTGGGAATTGAAATCGTCGCTCCTTGGGGGACTCGTTTTCGACTGGTTGAAATGATCAGCCACATGATCGAACACGAGGTCCATCACCGGGGAGAGCTTTCTTTGATCCTTGGTATGCTGGGCAAGCAAGGGCTTAACGCGTGAGCCTGACTATTGCGTAATTGACCATTTCTACAAACTCGAAAATGCGGCAGAATTGATAAATGTAAGGAAGATTTAACAATGGTAAATAAAAAGGATTTTTCGCAGTTCAGATGGGTAAACGAGCCATCCTTGTTTACATTTGAAAATGGAGTCCTATCGTTTACGACCGAACCGTTGACGGATTTCTGGAAACGGACCTATTATGGTTTTGAACACGATAATGCCCATGCTTTTATCATGGCTGCGGCTGAAGAAGCATTTTCTTTTACCGTTAAGGCGGCCTGGAAGCCGGAGGCGTTGTTCGACCAGTGTGGAGTTATCCTGTATCAAGACCCGGCGAACTGGTTCAAAGCATCGGTCGAATACGATAATGAGAAATTCTCACGCCTGGGAAGTGTCGTGACGAACCTGGGATTTTCGGATTGGGCGACCACCGATGTCGATTCGACCCTGACTGAGATGACCTACCGTTTGAGCCGCCGGGGACAGGATTTTTTGATCGAGAATTCCTATAATGGGAAGCAGTTCAACCAGATGCGCATCTTTCATATGCACCAGGCGATCGGCCCGGCCAATATCGGGGTGTATGCCTGCAGCCCATTGGAATCTTCGTTCCGAGCTGTTTTTTCCCATTTTTCGTTAGGAGATTGTTTATGGGATGCATACAATGCTGCGGTGTAACCATCCATTTTAGTTGAAAGCTTAACTTCAGCTACAGCATCATCGCCTTTGGTTGGCATCTCTTGGTTGGATTTCATGGCGAGTATGGCTCGCCTGCTCGGCTATGCCTCCCAGCAAGACCAGAGCCAGGCCGGTCAATAAGCTCGCCGGTTCTGGAAGCGAGATTCTGAGGACGGCGTCAAGTGAATAGGATCCAGGCCCGACCAGGGCAATTGCCAGGGCAGACGCCAGGTTAATGAGGGGGAACTCGATTCCTCCCTTGCTGTTCCAAAAACCTTTCGACCAATGTACCTGAAAGATGGCGATAAGCATAGCAGCCATGATACCCAGGGAACCCAGCGGATTGAGCAGCCCCAGCAGCACCAGCACCCCGCCTCCAAATTCGGATAATGCAGCCAGAATCGCCCACCATAAAACCGGGCGCGCCCCCATTCTTTCAATCATAGCAATGGTGCCAGTCATCCCGCGGCCGCCAAACCAACCGAAGAGTTTCTGGCTGCCGTGGCCAATAAATATTCCCCCCAAAACCAATCTTAAGATTAAAATGCCAATGTTCATTACCAAATACCTCAAAATCAAAAAACTGAGAAAGCGGTTGCGTAAAATGAGAGGATCATTTCTGTGCTTTTCTCTCAATCCTTAAAGAATTATATGACCCCCTCATGACACGCAGGTTAGATGTTCGTTAATTTTTTATTCGAGAAATCAGATCGAAGAACCAGATATTGATCATTTACACCGATGATGATAAACTCCTGGATGCGTGTTTTTGGCTAACAGGGATTGGTGTAGTCGCACAGTAATGTCTGCTGCAGCCTTGGAATAACTGGCCCCGAAGCACGTCAGGAGGGATTGAATGGTCGAACAAAGCAATAATCTCGCAGTCGGTTTGCCTGCTCCAGGTTTTCGACTGCCTTCTTCGACCGGCGGTGAGATAAGCCTGGCCGATTACGGGGGAAAATCTAACGTGATCTTGTTCTTCGTTCGTGAATATATATGAATGCAATGCCGGTCATACGCGGCCCAGTTGGGTCGCCATTACGCTGAAATTCAAGCCGCTGGTTATGAAGTGCTGGTCATCCTGGGGGAATCAACCGATAGAGCAGGGAGTTATACCGCTTTGTTAAAGCTGCCTTTCCCGGTGCTGGCCGACCCAGACCAGGTTGTATACCACCGGTATGGCCTGGATAGGGTCCTTTTTGTGATCCAACGAACGGCCTCCATTGTCGTCGATCGGGCAGGCATCATTCGGTACCTCAAGGAGGCAACTAATCCAATGGGGTGGCTGACCGAAATCCAGCGGATGATTTAAGTTATTAAGAGTTCGCCGTCTTCAACCTCATAATCTCAGCCAACCTGCAGGCAGCGCATCGAAAGCGAGCCGCCCCAAACCTTTTCGTTGAAAAACTTGATCGGTTCCCCCGGTTGCATCGCTCCCAGAATGTAGAGCAGGGGCAGGTAATGCTCGGCCGAGTTGATCGCCAGAGCGGCCGCTTTGCCTTGCTTTTCATAGTGGATGAGGGTATCGTGGTCGCCGTCCAGGATCCACTGCTTGACCTGGTCATCAAATGACTTGGCCCAATCGAAGGCTTTATCTTCCCACACCATCATTTGCAAGTTATGGACGACGTTGCCGCTGCCCAGGATGAGCACGCCTTCGTCGCTTAAACCTCGCAGCGCCTGGCCCAATCCGTAGTGGAATGTAGCGTCCTGGCTGCGATCCAGGCTTAACTGGACGACCGGTATGTCCGCTTCGGGGAACATGCGGCATAGAACTGACCAGGTCCCGTGGTCCAATCCCCAACCCTGGTCGAGTCGGATGCTGGCCTGTGGGGCCATGTCGATGACCCGCCTGGCCAGTTCTGGACTGCCGGGCGCAGGGTACTGCATGGCGAATAACTCGGCCGGGAAACCGCCGAAATCGTGGATGGTGCGTGGTTTTGACATCGCTGTCACCTGGGGCGTCCGGGTCTCCCAATGGGCCGATACGCACAGAATTGCCTTTGGGCGTGGCAGCTCCTGGCCGGCGGCTTTCCAGGCCTGGCTGAACTCGTTTTCCTCAATGGCATTCATAGGACTACCATGGCCGATAAACAAGACGGGCATGCGATTGGTTTCCATTAGTTATCTCCTTGAAAGGTTCGTTTCTGAGGTCAAGCTAAAGCATGACCTACAATTTGGCTGGAGCGGCCCTTGAGGTCAGGCTGAAGCACGACCTTCAGCTGATGATTAATGGCATATGTCGGCGGCGACAGGTGCCTCACCACCGTAGACGCGTTGGAATTCCTGTTCGTAAAGAGCCGCTACAGCCGGGCTGTGGATAACCAGTACATTTTCGTCGTTGATCGTGTCGGCGCTTTTGGTGAAGTTAAACGATCCGGTGATGACGGTCTCTCCATCGATGATAATCACTTTATGGTGCATGGTATAGGGGTTGCCATCGGTCTTGACAGGAAGGCCGCTGCAAAAGAGGTCGCTCAATGCTCCCTGTGAGGCTCCCCGGTTCTCGATGACGCCCTGGACTTCAACCCCAGCCCTGGACCGTTCGATCATAGCTGCGGCCAGGTATTCGTGAGTGTAGGTAAAAGCCATGAAGTGGATCGAACTGGAAGCGGATTGGACATAGGATACCAATTTCGCCATGACTTCATCTTCGGGTGCGAAGTAATTTTCGACCTGGACGCCGGCGATGGTCAGTGAAGGGCACGGCGCCTGGGCCTCAGCTTTAGTGCCGAAACGTTTGTCGATGAACATTTCATCTAACTTGGCCTGGTAGTTCGCGATCAGGTGAGGATCGGTGATTTCCAGCAGGTTGTTATTGTTGCGATAGGTATCGTTATAGGATAGGTTCCACGACCCCATGAACAGCACCTGGCTGTCGACAATGATCATCTTATCGTGCATCAGGCCGTTCGAGCGCCCACCATCAACCAGGGACACATTCGTTGCTTTCAAGATTTTGATGGCGTCACAGGTCTTGCCATTGGTGGAGGCGTTGTCGAGCTCCAGGTTCCCATTTTCGCTGTCGTAGACCACCCGCACCTTGACGCCCCGCTGGCTGGCCTGGGCCAGGGCATTAACCACACTCGGAAGGTTCAGGTCGAGTGAAGCTGCGTCGATTGAAGTTGTGGCATTATCCAAAATCAGAACGACGTACTGGTCGATGCCTTGTCCCAGGTTATCCGGTGGGTTGGGGTCGGTAAAATAGACTTTCAGCCAGGCTGGTAAGGAAGCAGCAGGGGCTGGGCTCGTGACAGTGGGGATTGCTGGCGCAGGCGGTGTGTCAAATCCCATCGAAACCGTCAGGTCGCATCCCAGGATCGAGAACAGTAAGACGGCAACCAGTACGACATAGGTGACAGAGTGTGATTTGATGACTGGTTTTTGATGGACGCGAACTCATCATCTCATTATCCTGGTCGATCATTGCTGAGACTCAGTAGCTCTGGTTTTGGGCGAGCCCTGGTATCCAGGTTGATCCCCAACTGGTCAGGAATTCAAGCGCCTGGCGGGTAGGCATCCTTTGTAGTTCACTTGCGAGTTTAGCGAAGCCGGCGGATTCCAGGTCGACTCTGGTGCCAAATACTTCAGCTTTCAACCCTGCTAGTTCACCAAGATCGGATGCCAGGTCCTCGGGATTTTTATGCTTCATCTGGCCGCTGATGCGATTGATCTTGCGCATACAGGCCATCAAAGCCGAGACCTGCTTGTTGGCTGATTCTTCATTGTCAATCCCCTGCAAGGCAAGGTCTAATTGAGCAATGCCCCAATCGAGCAACCACTGGGCATCGGCATCGACCAGCTCGTCGGTAAGGTTTTCGGTTTCCAGGATACGATCAACGAACAAATCTTTAGCGATCATAGGTTTTTTATCCAGAGTCCAGACACGATCATCGAGGTTGGTATGGTTACACGGCTTCAGGCTTTTCAAACCCGGGTGCTTGGTTTTATCATAGAGCCTGTTTGGGCTTGCAGCAGGTTTAGCCCTTCCATGGCAATGACGTATTCCTCATCCGTTGGGATTGAAAGCACTTTAATAGTCGAATCAGGGGCGCTGACCAGGGTGGTCTCATCGATTGGTGCCAGGCGGTTGGCCAGGGGGTCGATTTGCAGGCCGCACCAGCCCATGCCATGGCAGGCTAACTGGCGGAGCTGCCAACTGCGTACACCGATGTCGTCGGTAAAGACCAGGGCGTCAGCCCCTTCCAGGGTTGCCAACGACTGGCCGATATACCCCTTGAGACGGTGGACGTACATATCAACAGCCAGGAGAGCTCGGTGATTTATAGGTTGGTTTTCAGCCTCGTTTATGGAAAGATCGTGTTCCGCCTGGTTGATCTTTTCGGGGATTTCGGATAGACCGGCCTTTTCGATTAGCTCAAAAAGGTCGCTGGAATAGCCCGAGATGCCGATCAAACCGCTGTCTTTGTTGAGCAGGCGGGTGACCTGTTCGATCGTCCAGCCATACGCCCCGATCAGCTCCAGGACGATGGTAGGGTCCAGGTCGCCACTGCGAGTGCTCATCATCAATCCCGGCAGCGGGGAATAGCCCATCGAAGTGTCCAGACTGGCGCCGCCGCGGATAGCTGCTATGCTCGATCCGCCAGTGCCCAGGTGGCAGGCGACGATTTTGAGCTCTTCCAGCGGTCTGCCTAGAAAGTGGCTGGCCTCCAGACTGACGTATTGGTAAGAAAGCCCGTGAAAGCCATACTTGCGAAAGCCATATCGGTCCGCCAGGTCGAGGGGTAGCGGGTAGCGGTAAGCTTTTTCCGGCAGCCTGGCGTGGAAGGCCGTGTCGAAGGAGGCATACTCGACGGCGTCGGGCAGGCGTTCCTGGCACAAATGGATCACGCTGAGAGAATTGGGGTTGTGGATGGGAGCAAGAGGGCTGCAGCGCTCCAGGTCGGCAAGTGTCTCAGTGGTGATAATCACCGGCGCATAGAACCGGGTGCCTCCGTGGACGAAACGATGTCCAACGACCTGGAGAGGCACCGCGGCTCGCTCGAGATGGTCGAGCACAGCCTGGGCGGCCAGGCGATGGGTCGGCATCGGCCGGTTTTCGCGTTCGAGCTTTCCATTTAATTCATATAGGAGGTAAGCCGGTTCCTTACTTTCCACGGCCACGTGGACGGCCTTGCCAGCAGTGAGCAGCTCCAGCCGTCCGGGAATTTCAGCCCGGTATACTTTGTAGGTTAATGAAGAACTGCCACAGTTGATGACTAATATATTCTTATGCACAGTTATAATTTTATCCCCAAATCAGTCTGTGGTTCAGATCGTCTTTCCCGGTCGACTTCATACTTCACCGGTGGTTGTGCTAAAATCTATTTGGATCACGGATAGGATGGGAAAACTCATTGCGATCGTCGGTAACTGCGGTTCAGGCAAAACCACCCTGGCACACCTGTTGGGCCCCAGGTTAGGTTATTCCCTGCTGTTAGAAGGGCATGAAGAACGTCCCTTTCAGGGCGCTTTTATGCACGACCACAACCGGCTCGGATTGCAAAACCAGGTTGACTATCTGCTGCTGCGGGCCGAGCAGGAGCAAACCCTGCGAAATAGGGCTGAGCCGGGTATCGTCGATGGGGGTCTGGACCAGGATTTCCATATTTTTTCTCGCCTGTTCCATTACAGAGGATATCTCTCCGATCAAGAATTCCAGCTCTGCGAACGTCTCTACCGCTTTTTGCGCCAGGCGCTTCCGCCTCCCAACCTGACCATCAGGTTGGTTGCACCGCTGCCGGTTTTGCAGCAAAGGCTGACGCAGCGTAAACGTCCGCTCGATATCGTCTCCTTGCGAGATTTGCCAGAAATCGAGCGATTGTTGGCAGAATGGAATCCAACCGCGATCGAGGTTGACTCCACTGGCGGGGCGTTCTCAGGCCGTGCATTCGAATCATTGCTTACCACGCTCAAGGATGCAGTGAGTTTTCTTGATTGACTGCCTCCTGATTACCTGAAAATCATATTCCTATAGCGACTCTCTGCCATCGTTTGTACAAGGAGAAAAACCCATGATTGAACTAAAACAGCTCGAAGTCTGGTTTGTCACTGGAAGCCAGCACCTTTACGGCAGCGAAGTGCTTGAAAAGGTCGGCGAACATGCCCGAATAATCAGCCAGGCCTTTTCGCAGTCTATCCTTATCCCGGTCAAGGTGGTTGTCAAACCGGTGTTGACCAACTCGCAGGCGATCTACACACTCTGCCGGGAAGCTAACCAGGCTGCAGATTGTGTTGGATTGATCACCTGGATGCACACTTTTTCGCCGGCCAAGATGTGGATTGCCGGATTGAAGGCGCTCCAGAAACCTTTCCTGCACCTGCATACCCAGTTCAACCGCGATATCCCCTGGAACGAAATCGACATGGACTTCATGAACCTTAACCAATCAGCCCATGGTGACCGTGAGTTTGGATTCATTGGATCACGCATGCGACTGGAACGTAAGGTGGTCGTTGGCTATTGGCAGGATGGCAGCGTGCAGGCCGAGATCGGCCAATGGGCAAGGACTGCCTGCGCCTGGCACGATACCCAGGGTCTGCGGGTCGCCCGTTTCGGCGACAATATGCGCGAGGTGGCCGTAACTGAGGGCGATAAAGTTGAGGCCCAAATCCGCCTGGGATATGGGGTCAATGGATATGGAATCGATGAGCTGGAAAAGGTGATTATCGCCACGTCTGAGGTGGAGATCGACCGGCTCGTGTCCGAATATTTTGATGTTTACATGGTTGCGGAAGAGCTGCAGTCGGACGGCAACAGATACCAGGCTCTGCGTTCAGCCGCCCGGATCGAACTGGGTCTACGCACATTTCTGGAGGAAGGCCATTTCAAGGCATTTACTACCACCTTTGAAGACCTGGGGACTCTGGCGCAGCTCCCCGGCCTGGCGGTGCAGCGCCTGATGGCTGCCGGATACGGCTTTGGAGCCGAAGGCGATTGGAAGACGGCTGCTCTTGTTCGGGCGATGAAGGTGATGGCTGCCGGTATGGAGGGCGGCACCTCCTTCATGGAGGATTACACCTACCACTTCGGTGGAGACCGGATGCAGGTTTTGGGCGCCCATATGCTCGAGGTGTGCCCATCTATCGCAGCAAGCCGGCCCTCCCTTGAAGTCCACCCACTGTCAATCGGGGGTAAAGCCGATCCGGCCCGCTTGGTGTTTACGGCTCGCAGCGGTCCGGCGATAAATGCTTCGCTGATCGATATGGGCAACCGCTTCCGCCTGGTCGTCAATGAGGTCGACGTCGTTGAACCTGCCCAACCCCTCCCCCGGCTGCCGGTCGCCCGGGCTTTATGGATCCCACGACCCAGTTTGAAGACAGCAGCCGCAGCCTGGATCCTGGCAGGTGGGGCGCACCATACTGTTTACAGCCAGGCTGTCACCGCTGGGTACCTCGAAGATTTCGCTGAGATGGCGGGTATCGAGTTCCTCAAAATTGACAGCAATACCCAAGTTTCTGATTTCAAAAAAGAGCTGCGCTGGAACGAAGTCTATTACCACCTGGAAAAAGGTTGGTAAACTGTTAAATTAACCGTCGATGTCGAAAAAACAGCTATCAGTATTCAGCCTGGTCTTAATTTTGATCGTAGGGAATGGCGGCGGTATGGCGACCATGCTGCCTGTTTACTTAAGCCAGCGCGGCGCAGACTCCTCGCAAGTCGGGTTGTTTTTTTCAGCTCTTTACCTGGGGCTGGCCGTGGCGGGAATCCTGGCAGGGTGGCTGTCGGAACGATTACAGCGGCGAAAATGGTTGTGCATTGCCAGTGCAGCCGGAGAAATTTTAAACGCACTGGTCGTGCTGATTCCCCAAACCGGGCGGATGGCGGACAAGTCAAAAATACCCAGGCCGGCAGCCGCCCCACAGGTGTAAGGTCGTGTGCTATGGGCAAGGTAAAAGAAGTTCACCCGGTCTTGTAGATCTATCTTGCCTCGCACCGCCGCCGAGACGCAAATTGAACCATTCCGAATATAATAGATTTAAATTCTTTAAAGAATCACAATTCTCGCATTAACAAGGAACGTTCCAAAATGCCAACTTATTATGTCTCTCCGCTGGGAGATGATGCCTGGTCCGGGACCCTCCCTGATCCCAACGCGGATCGAACAGATGGGCCTTTCCGTACCCTCAACCAGGCGCGTAATGCCATCCGTGTGTTGAAAAATTTACAGCCACAGACCCCATCAACCCAATCTGAAAATGCCCGCGATACTCACCTTTCGCCACTTGGTTCTCTGCCTGATCCCATTACCGTCCAATTGCGCGGCGGCACTTACCGCCTGGACGAAACCTTCCAACTGCGGGCTGAGGACAGCGGGAGTGAACAGGCTCCAATCATCTGGGAGGCTTATCCAGGAGAGAAACCGGTGCTGACAGGTGGAGTAGTGGTCCAGAGTTGGCAGCCTTTCCAAGATGGAATCTTGAAGGCCCCGGCACCGGAGCGGCTCTTCTGGCATGGCAGGCCGCGCCAGCTGTTTTACGAAGGCTGCCGGATGCGCCGCTCGCGCTGGCCCAAGTTCGACCCGGCCAACCCCATTGCCGGCGGTTGGATCATTCCGGAAGGTCCGGTTGATGAGCTGGAGTATATCGCTTTACGATTCCCGGTGGATAGTTTTCCTCGCCGCTGGCAAAAGCCCTGGCAGGCAGAAGCCAACATATACGGCGGTTGGGGTTGGTGTAATAACATCATACCGATAGCCAATATCGATCTCAAGGCAAATACCTTGCGCCTGGCTCGCGAACCAATCCAGCTGGACTGGCAGCCCTGGTATATGGACCTGAGTTTCGGTGAAACTAACCGTTTCTTTGTCGAGAACGTGCTTGAAGAGGTAACCGAGCCGGGGGATTGGTGCCTGGATACCGAAGAGCGAACCCTGTATTTCAAACCGCCTGAGGAAGGTTGGGATCCGCGTGGAGTCGAGGTCCCGGCGCTGGACTGCCTGGTCAGCCTGCGAGACATCCAATGGGTGTCCATCCGCGGCCTGACCTTCACCTGCACGACAACCGGCGACGATTACCATCGCCAGGGTGTCCAGGGCATTGGCGCAATGATCCCTCAGCAAGGGTGGATATATGCAGGCGAGGCTCTTCACTTGAGGGGCACCCGTAATTGTGCTATTGAGGGATGCACCTTCGACCAGGTGGGAGGTAATGGTATTTATCTTGAACGGGCCAACTACAGGACTGCCGTTTGCAATAATGAGATCGCTTATGCTGGAGTCAACGGGATCGTCCTGGCGGGCGACCGGCCTTTCCACCCACTGTTTTGTGAGGTGACCGGCAATGAAATCCATCACGTCGGCACCCTGGTCAACCTGGTTGCCGGGGTTTTCCTGGGGACCAGCGATGGCTGCCGGGTGGCTCACAATGATTTTCACGACCTGCCCCACCATGCTGTCAACCTGGGCAGCAATGGGTTGGGCCGCAATTACGTTGAATACAACGAAATCCGCCGGGTATGCCTGGCTATCCACGATACCGGGGCGATCAATTCCTGGATGGATACCCCCAGCCCGTGGGTGGAGGTCCATGACCAGCGCTCGGGTCATGTCATCCGCTACAACCTGATCGTTGATGTCCCCGGCTGCCGGGTAGAGCACGGCCAGGTGGTCGACGATTGGACGACCCGCGGCATTTACCTGGACGATTACACCAGCAACTGCCTGGTTTATGGCAATGTGGTTGTCAGGGCAGGGATTGGGGTCCAGATCCACGCCGGTCAGCACAACCTGATTGAAAACAATATCTTCCAGGATTGCAAGCTGGCAGTCTGGGGCTGCGATTTTCCGCCGCTGCGAGCGGGAAACGAGCATACGAAAGGAATGTTCCGCGGCAACCACTTCGTGCGAAATATATTTACCACCGGACGTAAAGATGCCTTTCTGTATTGGTGGCATGCCTGGACTGACGCCACCCTGGAACGCTGCGATGAGAACGTCATCTTTGCTCCGGCTGCCGAGGATTTGCGGGTCCAGTGGGAACTGCATCCCCTCAACCTGGAACGCTCAAGCCTGGCTGAATGGCAGGCGATAGGCTTCGACCGCCATTCGATTTTCGCCGATCCACAGATGCTCGACCCGGGCCAGGAAGACTACCGTCTTCAAGCCGGTTCTCCGGCCCTGGGATTGGGGTTTGTACCGATCCCAATGAAGCAGATTGGGAGACGAACATAGAAAATAGACAGCTTAGAAATTTATCGAAAAATCGAGAGTCGGGGATTGGGATATGTGTTTTAATGGCGGATCGAATTCAACGGCTCTCGAATCTCTGAATTCGATCCGCGGAATGGTGGGAGGGTTAAATGGGAAATGTATTGGTTGCTTATTCGACCAATGCCGGGTCGACGCAGAAGGTGGCGGAGACGATTGCCAGGGAGTTGTCTGGCCAGGGGCTGGAGGTCGAAGTGCATCGCCTGGAGGAGGTCAGCAGCCTTGAGAGCTATACTGCAGTTGTCATCGGCGCTCCCATGATCCTGGGATGGCACCGCTCAGCAGTCCGCTTTGTGAAGCGGCATTGCCAGGCCTTAAGCCAGGTGCCGGTGGCTTATTTCATGACCGCCTTGTCTTTAACGTCCAATTCGGGAGGGGATAAAGCGGACCAGCCAATTTGCCTTGATCCTGATCTGGCGAAAGCGCCTAAGGGCAAACGGCTGAGTCTGAAGGAGCGTTATACCAGTGTCAGCAACTATCTCAACCCGGTGATGAAAGCTGGCCCGGCGGTTAAACCGGTCAGCATTGGTTTTTTTGGCGGTAAGCTGGAGATCCGCCGCTTGAAATTATGGCAGATGGTTTTTGTATTGCTCATCGTCCAGGCCCAACCGGGAGACTACCGCAACTGGCCATTTATCAAGAGATGGGCTCACGATCTCGGACAAAAATTAGTGGCGTAAATAAAGCTGCAGGAAAAGCCCTAGATCTGTAAATTAAGTATGGTTTTTTCTCTTGACCCCTTTTGTTTGCAGGCCTAGTAACTCCAGGCAAATGGCCAACAACCCAGAAATAACCAGGGTCATGTAGCGTGAACTATAGGCCGAAGGCATGGTCAAGAACATCCGGCCAATCGCAGTATTGAAGGTATATACCAGGGTAAAACCCATTAATCCGGTCCATTACATCCACTGGATCATGGGTGTATTATTTGCCCAGAAGGCCTGTTGCAATCAGCGCTCGAGCTTCAAACAACAACAAAGGGTCATTTTTGAGTAAAGCCAGCAGGATCTGGCTGAGGTTCATCTCGCCCAACGGTAGGTCGGAAGCCCTTGCGACCAGCGCGTCGATGCGTTCCTGGCTCATACGAGTCATGATCTGGCGGAGCTTGTACAGGGTTGCGTGCTCTTTTCCAAATCGTTTGTGCCAACGGGTCTCATATTCTTGCAGCCTGGCTCGGGTGGTATCGCCGGCTTTGACTGCCGGGATGGCGACCTGCATGGCCATGTCGGCAGCAAACATTCCCAGGTTGATCCCGCCGGCAGTCAATGGATCGGCCTGGTGGGCTGCATCGCCGACGACCAGCAGCCCATCGCACACCAGGGTTTTCAATGCCCCCCCGGCTGGAATGCCTCCGGCGATCACTGCCATCACGCTTGTCCCGGGAAAATGGCGTTCGACAAACTGCTCCAGATAGTTGAATGCACTCTGCGACTGCCTGTGGTTGTTGGAGGGCACCACCAGACCAACGTTAGCCAGATCGGGGCCTTTGGGGAAGACCCACAGGTAACCGCCGGGTGCCAGCGACTGGTCCAGATGGTATTCACACATCTGGGGATCGATCTGGTCTTTCAAGCCAGCCAATAGGAACTCTGCACCCAGGTAGTAATCTGCTGGCGGTATGACGGTTTTCAACCCGGCCCAGCGGGCGACCTGCGATTCGGTCCCATCGGCGGCTACCACCAGCGCGGCCGAAATGGTCTCGGTCCTGCCCATCGATTCAAGTTTGACCCCCCTGACTGCAATTCCATCAAATACCAGGTCAACCGCGGTCGTCTTCGCCTTGACATCAGCTCCGCAGCGGGCTGCCTGCAGCGCCAGTTGGAAATCGAAAACCTTGCGGTTGACAACCAGCGTCGTTTCGGTAGGCGGCACTTTGACGCCCACGCCCAGGGAGTTGACCACCTTGAATGCCGTGATGGTTGCATCGATCCAACCCGGGTCGGGAGCCAGATAGGGACGGGTAGCCTCGATGCCAACGGCTTCAGCGCAGCGCACCGGTGAGCCGATCTCCTGGCGTTTTTCGATCAACAAGGTCTTCAACCCGCCCTCTGCTGCTCGCCGGGCGGCAACAGAACCAGCCGGGCCGGCTCCGACCACGATCACGTCGTATGACGGTTTCATGCGATTGCAATCTCCTGGTTGGGACCCAGAGAGAGGGCCTGGACCGGGCAGGCGTTGGTGCAGCGTCCACAACCCGAACAGTCTTCGTCGATGGTGAGATGGGCGCCGTGAAGAAAAATGGAATTCTCAGTGCAAGCGCCGGCGCAGGCCCCACAGTAAAGGCAGAGGGTGTAATTTACGACGGCCTGGTGCCTGGTTTTACCCGGATTTTGCGATTTCTGGAACACCGTTTCGCTCCTACAGTAGTAATTTGTGATTGCGTTGTTCGGGGCTGGTAGACAGGAATAGGATCACCGGAGCCCACTTGTTTTCCGCTGCTTCGTACCCGAATCTCTACTTGCCTGGGTGATTGTTAGCCAGATTACCAGACTTCCCCATCACCTTTCTCTTCTCCACCAGCCGCTCTTCGAATCGATCCTTGTCGATAATAAAACGTTCATGCTCACCCTCGGCAATTTTTTCGACCTCATCCCAGGCCTCGACTTTAAACCGCAGGCGGCGCCGGTCGACTTCCAGCAATTCTGCCCGGGTCTTGACCTGCATTCCAACCGGGGTGGCTGCCATATGGTGGATATTGACCAGAATGCCGACGGTTGTTTGACCTTCCTTCAGGTGGGGCAGCACGACATTATGAGCTGTATTCTCTAACAGGCTGACGATGCGCGGCGTGCTCAGCACCGCAGGCAGGCTTTCATCAGCCGAAGCCCGGGCGGTATCGCTTTCCAGGACGGTTAATGTCTTTTCACCGGTTAATCCGGGTTCAATTATTGACATTGCAAAGACTCCTGAGATTTGAGGTTTTTCTGATTACAGAATCAATCGTATAAACCCATGTCATTAGTTTTTTTCGACAACCACTTTTTTAGCTGAATCGTGTTTAATATAACAGTTCATGCCAATTCGTCCCATACAAATCATTCGTGTTTAAATTGTATCCTGATTTTCAGGGGAAATGATACAATCCGAGGACACCCTTTCAGGCTGGTCAATATTAAGCATCCAGGACATCACGATTGTTTTCTCATCCATTAGTTAAAACCTTACGCAGTCTACGTGGCAATGTACGGGCATGCGTCTTTACTGAGCCGTTGTGGGGCATACCCTACAACCTGTACACCCCTTATGTATCAATCTATATGCTGGCCTTAGGCCTGAATGACGTTCAGATCGGATTGATCGTTACCGTTGGCCTGGTCCTGCAAATCGGTTCGTCGTTGATCGGAGGAGTGGTCACCGATAAACTGGGCCGGCGCAAGACCACTTTCATATTCGATACCATCTCCTGGAGCATCCCCTGCCTGATCTGGGCCTTCGCCCAAAATTTCACCTATTTCCTCATTGCCGCGGTAGTCAACAGCCTGTGGCGCATGACCATGACTTCGTGGACCTGCCTGTTAGTCGAAGATGCAGACCCGGCCTTCCTGGTCGATATTTACTCCTGGATTTACATTTCCGGCCTGATCTCTGCCTTTTTCGCTCCTGTGGCCGGGGTTTTAATCGGCGTCTTCTCGCTGGTCCCGACGATGCGCGCTTTATTCCTTGTGGCATTTGTTTTGATGACCATTAAATTCATCATCCTTTACCGCTTTTCCACCGAGACCCAGCGTGGGTTGATCCGCATGAAAGAATCAGTCAACCAAAGCCTTTTCGCGTTGGTGGGTGAATATCGAGGTGTTTTGGGACAGCTTGTGCGGACACCCCAAACCCTTTATACCATCGGCATCATGTTAATCATCAGCACCTGCTCGACCATCACTAACACTTTTTGGGCGATCCTGGTTACTCGCAAGATCATGATCCCGGCCCAGGATATTGTTGTCTATACTTTCATCCGTTCAGCGCTCATGTTGGTATTCTTTTTCGTGATCGTCCCGCGCATCCGTAATTTACCTTTCCGCAACCCAATGTTGGTTGGGTTCAGCGGTTTCCTGCTCAGCCAGGTGATCCTGGTACTGGTTCCTCAGAAGAGTTACCTGCTGCTCCTGGCCAGCACTTTCCTAGAAGCGCTCAGCATGGCGGCGATCAATCCCCAGGTCGACCGCATGCTGGTATTGACCGTAGACGAGAAGGAACGGGCGCGGATTATGGCTTTGATCTACGTCGTGGTGATCTTGTTTACCTCCCCATTTGGCTGGATCGGGGGAATCCTGTCCGAGATGAACCGAGTCTTTCCGTTTGTCTTGAACATCTGCTTATATGCCATCGGCGGGGTTTTGGTCTTCCTGGCAGCCCGTTATTCGAACAGGAAACACCGGGCAATGGAAACCCGACCGGAACCGGGGATGCTTTCCGGATAAGTAAATTTGCGAGTGAATTTATTCTTTAATAGACGATGATTGCGAGGCTATCCGAGCGAACGGCTCAGGCCACAAACCAACCGATCACGGTCCCTGCCAGGCGGGCCAGGACAACTTTCAACGGGTTGGCCCCGTGGGGAATATAGAAAGTCCGCTGCGGGTTAAACCAGCCTCGCTGCTGCCAGTATTGGTAGTCCAGCGTACCCGGCTGGCCTTTGGTCTGCCAGGCATTTTGCTGGATCTTGAACATCATCAACGAAAAGAAGGCCGGATGGAGGGCACTCTGCCGGGAGATGGCCTGGAATAGTTGATAAGCCGCTTTGGCTGCCTGCGCATCGAAGCGCGCTCGCGTGTCTTCCCGCTTCATTAAAGCGCCCATCTTATAACCTGACTGCCCTACCACATGGAAGCCCCAGGTGCGCAGCGCCAGTTTCATCGTATCCAACGTCCTTCCGGTCCGTGTGCTGCCGGTCGTCGCGACCAGGTAGGCTATTTTGCCGGCAAACTGTGGCCGGTGACAAACGTGGCATAGGCGATCGATGAAGTTCTTGATGAGCCCGCTGACATCGTCCACATAAACCGGGCTGGCCATTAAAATCCCGTCTCCCTCCAGCATTTTAGTCTTGATCGCCAACAAGCCGTCTTTCGCCGGGCAGTTGTTCTCTCCGCGGTCGTAACAGGCCCGGCAGCCGCGGCAAAATTGCAGGTTTTGCTGGCCCAGATAGACCGTTTCGATTTCCAGCTGCGCCAGCCGCCGCTGAGCTTCTTTCTCTAAATGCTCTTTAATCAGTCCGACGATCTGATCGGTATTACCGTTGCGCCGGTAGCTGCCGGTGATGACGAGTATCTTCATGATTCCCTCAATTTGCAGTATTGCTGCCTTCAACCAGCAGGGATCGCAAGACGAAATCCGAAACCTGATGGGGGTCCATATAAACCTTACCCTGCCGGTCAACGTGCGATCCGGTCCCCAGGTAAATGGTCATCACCAGGTTGGCTGTTGGCATCAGGTCCATTGGGCGGAAGATGCTGTGTTTGATCCCTGGTTCCAGGATCTCCTGGGCTACCAGGCGGAACATGGGTTGGTAGGCCTGGGCCATGGCCTCCTGCAGCTCGCGGTCCGCGCTGTAAAGGGTCGTGATCAAAAAACGGGCCTGATCCGGGTGATCCTCGACGAAGCGAAAACCGGATTCAAAAAAGCGAACCAGGCGCTGGACCGGGTCGCTTTCCTGGCGGACCTGTTCGGCGACATATTGCATGTGCGATCCACCGGTCTCTGCGATCAACGCCAGCACCAGGGCCTGCTTGCTGGGGAAGTAGTTATAGATTGTTCCCTTGGCAAACCCTGCGGCCGTCGAAATCGCATTGATATTTGCCTCGGAGTAGCCCTTATAAGCAAATTCGACCACGGCCGCTTTTAACAAGCGTTGGCGGGTAGCGGCCTGGGTCTGGACCTGTTTGATTTTCGGAATGCGAGCCATAGTCATTTGCTTTTATAATATGGGTGGGCAGTCACCCATATTATTACACCAAAATAGAGAATTGTCAATATGTTCTTGGGAGGTTTTCGATGTTGGTCTTGGGCTGTCCCTCCCCAGGCGGAACAAAAAGCATCGAATAACCGTCTTAAAGCCAGGTAAGCAGACATGATTAAATGGTTTGTGGTTTCAATAGTAGTGATGATCTTAGGAGCCTGTTCGATCCTACCTGGGAGGCCTTCTCAGGCAGCGGGTATTTTGCAAGGAAAAGTATCCGTGGGACCGTTGCAGCCGGTAGAACGCGCCGGGGTGACCCCGCCACCCCCGCCTGCCGAGGTCTATACATCCCGGGGAATCGCCATCTATAGCGAAAACGGCGCTACCTTGGTGAAAAGCCTGCATTTCAACCCGGATGGCACCTATCAGGTCGAGCTCCAACCCGGGAAGTATTTGGTCAAGCTCATCCCTTCTGGCATCGACCGCTCAAAGGAAATACCGGCCGGTATCACCATTATCAGTGGGGGAATTTTAAAATTGGATATCAATATCGATACAGGCATCCGGTAACTGGTCCCGGACGCGTCAACCTTTTCCCACAATCTTCCGTCTTTAATATCAGGGAGTGAAATCATGATGGATGAGTTGGTTTTGGTCCGGGAAGCAGGGGGGAACCCCCAAACCAGACGTTGAAGGCCTTTTTAAGCCTCCTCATGGATCGATGACGGCGTAAATCGCCGTATCTTTGTACTGGAAGACTCTTTGCCATAAGCTGCCGTTTAAGGACTCGAACTTGTCTATCCCTGGGCCGGGATACCACAGGCGCTCGTATTGGCCGACGATGATATATGCCACGCCATATTTCCGCAAGAAGCTTTCGGCCTGGCCCGGATCGATCGTCTGGTAGAACTGCTGGATGTCAACCTGGCGGTCGAGCACCCAGGAGGAAGGGAGCAAGGCGCGTTGCTGGACTTCATGCCCATCCCAATCGGTCACTCCTGGCAATCCTGTGTATATCGAGAAACGGCCGCCCCAATGGTAATCATTGATATCAGCTTCGACGATCACCGGAGTGCCAACCACGTTTTCTTGCATCCAGCGGATGGCTTCATAATCCTGGTCCAGGTCCATGTTAAGGCCTGTATTCGAATAGGGAATACCGTCGAAGTAAACAGCGTCCTTCATGAAGGCCATCCCATCCAGGGTTATGGGAGCGGAGGGAGTCATGCGGTCGGCGATCTTGTTGACCGCCATCGTCACAGTACACAGCACAGCGCCGCTGACCAGGGCTCCGAGGCCGACCTTCCAGGCCCGGCGCCAGTTAGTCTGCCAGCGCGGTAGGGCTTGCCACAGCCAGCCAAGGGCAGCGGCTGAACTGACCGCAAACAAAGTCCAGGCTTGGAGATAGAGCTTGAAGACCGTATTCTGACGGTTTATATCGCCCCTCAGTACGATTACCTCGACGACCAGGGTCAACGCCAGGCCGGTCCCCATCATGAAAAGCACGGCCCGCTTGGCGTCTGGCATTCCAGGGCGAAAGATTAATAAGCCGGCCCATGCGCCTAACAGGAGCGGTAGCCAGGCGATGCTGACGCCGTCTAATGCCATTAAGACAACGATAGCAGCCAGGAGCACGCCCAGGCCCAGCCAAATCGTTCCAAAATAGGGCCGCAGTTTTGCCAGGCGCGAAAGCGGGGTCGCTGCCATCCAATCCAGGCTCTCCCATACCAGCCAGGAGAAAATCACGAACAGGAACAGGCCCCAATGCACCAGGTAAGACCAGATGACCGTGTGGTTGCCGTGCCATGGGAGGATTTGGCTATAGGCCTGGCCAAACCAGGCAGAAAACGGTTGGTAGAGCAAGATAGCCAGGCCGGCCAGCAGCCCAAGATCGATGAGCACCTTGATTACTCGCTGGTGAACCGGCTGGTTCATCGTATTTGCATACCGCCACGTGGAATAACCCAAGGAGATGGCTGCTAATGGCAGGTAAGTGTAGATGTCCCAGGTGTTGGTAGGTCGTAAGGCGCCAATCGCCACCGCTCCGACCAGCAGCCCCAATCCGTGGCTGGTCCATTTGAACCTTCCATGCGCTTCTCCCCACCGGCCTTTGCCCAGGAAGACCGACAGCGCCCATCCGATCACCAGGGTGGCAACCGGCAGCGCCATGGTTGATGCATGCAGATCGGCGTAGATGAACGAGAAGAAGGGGAACTCGGTAATCTCATTGCCTAACTCCGGCTGGATCGCCCGGCTGGGAATCCAATACCATTGCCCGGTCGCGTAGGGCAGGTGAGCCCCACCCAACCATCTTACGAAGCCTTCAATCGACAGCCACATTCGGGTAAAAATATTGGCATGGTTGGCCACGTCTGCGGGTGCAACCAGGAGTTGAAAGCCTTGCCAGACCATGCGCACCGTGCCCAGGTTGCCCAGTACCACCAGGGCGATAGCCGCCGCCAGCCCGATCCAGAGCTGGGGGTTCTTCACGATTGGGGGAGAGTTGAGGATCGAGAGTTGAGGATCCGTAATAGGGTGCGTTCCTGACGCACTATTTGCTGTTTTCTCTTTCCCGCTGAGGTTCCAACCGATCGAAAACGCCCCTAAAGCCAGCAGGCTGAAAAAGGTCGGCAGGATCAGGTTGTATGCCACCGCAGGGACGATGCCAAGCCATTTGACCAGCACTCCCACGATGACATAACCGTAATAGTAATAATTAATATAGCCGCCCGAGAACCAGGGATCGTAGGGGGGAAAGTGGTGCTCTTCAATACCGCATTGAAGAAGGCAAAATCCATGGGTTTCTCACCCCCATAGGCAGGGTGCCACAGGTCGGGGTTTCCCAGGCGGATGGCCAGGTCGATGGCAAAGAAAACCAGCGCGATCATTTCGACCGTCAGGGAAGAAGCTCTTTTTCGTTTTCCATTCTCGCTGGAGCTCAGCCCGCTGCCGGAAGGCTAGGAATATACCTGCCGCTGCCAGCAAGAGCAGGACCAGGCTGATGGTTAACCTTGAAAAGGCAATTCCGGACGAGCCGGCTAACCAGACGATCAATGCCAGAAGCAGCAAGCCGGCGGTTCGCGCGAAAGGGTAACCCCGGTCCGACAGCCCTGGGAAGGCCAGCCGTACAATGGGATAAACCAGGAGTCCCAAGATGGTGATCGCCAGGTACCAGGCCAGGGCGCCGAGGGCGGGATATTGGTTAAGCAGGTTATTGCTGTTAAAGATAGCCGACCAGGTTCCGCCGGTGGTTTGCTGCAGCCAGCGGCCGATAGGAAGCATCAGGTTGGCCGGAAAACTACCTGCTTGCCCGGGCTTAACTGGGACGATCTTGGTCAGATCCACTGAGGAAAGCAAAGCCCTGGTCTGGGAGGAGTTATATGCGCTCGTTTTCTTGAAAATGAGCACCTTGGGGTGGTCATAGACCGTAAAGGCCTCTTCGGCAGACTGGTCATTAATCGACAACGGACCAAGGGTTGGATCAGATTCGACCACCTTGACCAGTTCGTATCCCAGGCTGCCGCTGAACATCCCCGGCTGAGCCACGGCATAGCACCAGGTGATTTCTTTTTCCTGTGGACAGCCGAGCAGATCACGATAGTAAAGCGTGGTAAGCGGGAAACGTTCAGGTAAGCGGGTAAGACTGCCCCACTGGCGGTTGGATGAGATCGCGAGGTATTCAGCCTGGTCCAGGATCGTTTCGAAGCGGGCCAATTTTGTCTGGCTGTCGTCATCATACATGTTGAAGTTCAAGTTAGGGACGTAGATGCCGCCATAACCATCATACCCATCGATGCGGAAAGGAAGGCCATCGTCCCACTCGCCTTCGTTTGCCAGGGCTGTCCCCTGGAGCGTCACCGGCATAAGCGTCTGGTCCAGCCACAGGCGGACCATGTAGAAGGCGCCTTGCTGCAGAGTTACCGGTTGGCCGATTTGAAAAGAGACCCCATCCGAACTGGCCGGTCCAGCCTTTGATAGGTCTGCGATCATCACCTGGGTTGTTAAGACGTGCTCCTGCCAGGGCGAGGTCGAGACGATCAGTAGCATGGTTTGAGCTCCACCTCCAGTCTGGCTTGCGCTAACCTGGCTCAATTCTACGCTTTGGAGCAGGCCATCTGCCCCGGCCTGGAAAGGAATAGAGAGGGAGTCTCCGCCAGCCAGGGTGCAATTGGCCGGTACGATTAGCGGTTGGGAGTAAACCCCATTGGTCGTTACGATCTTCATGGTAACCGGCTGGCACAGATCGAGCTGGCTGCTGCTGTCCGGAGAGATGAAATTCAGGAAGAGGGTCGCTTGCTGCGTAACGGAAACTGGATTTACCAGGTCGAACCTGATTTCTCGAGGGGAACTTAAATCGACCGCCAGGCTCGTTTCTTCTAGCACCTGGGCCGGGCCAAGGGGTAAGCTGGAGATGCTCGCATGTATTCTGCCGTCTGCGGGTGTCCCACCCTGACTCAGGACATGTGCCAGGTAAATCTCGCTCAGGTTTCCGCTTTGATTAGACGTAAAAACATTCTGGTACGGGAACTCTGGTTGGATAGTTTGACCATAGGGGAAAGGCAAGGGCTGGTTGTATGAGCCCTCTCCGGTTTGAAGGTGGATATTGACCGGCCCTGGCAGGTTCTGATATATCCAGCGCGATGCTTCTACCCGGGTTAACGGCTGTTGGTAAATGTGAAGGAATGCAAATGCCCAGACGCCGGTTGCCAGCAAGACGCCTGCTCCAATGAATACCACCGCAACCCGTCTCCAGTATTTAAGCAGCCGGGATTTAAAGCCGGTGAAAACTCCTCGGACCGGGAGGCTGGCATCCCAGCCGGTGGAAACTGCCCAGGCAGCGAAGATGGCCAGGCTGGGGTAGATCGGAAGCTGGTAGCGCATGGTAGCGTTGAAGGCCAATGATTGCCAGGCGAAGTAAGCCCCGGTCCAGCTCCAGAGCAGGATGTGCCGGCGGGCCTCGCCTTTCAGCATGCGCCAACCGGCCCACAAGAATCCGGCCCAGGCCAGCAAACCCAACGGCAGGCCCAGGCCCCAAAGCGTGATGTTTTGGAAGGAGAACCAGACTGGCCTTCGGGCCCATTGGTAAGCGGGCGGGTAGTAATCGACGTCACGGGATGAAAAGGTGGATAAAGATTGGATCGCGGACACCCATTTGGGGTTAATGTTCACCCCGAAAAAACCCGGTCCGCTAAACGAATAAGGCTGGAGGATGCGAAAGACCAGCAAGCTGAGCAGTGCTGCCAGCGCCAGGAATACGATCGCCTGGGGCAGTAATTTGCGCCGCTCATGGGCTGGATGCTGGAAAAGTTGCAGCAGCATTGCTCCCGGCAGCATCAAGGTAACCGGGGCTGCATTGATTTTGCAAGCCATGGCTGCTCCCAGGCTCAAGCCAAACAGGATTGAAGGCCAGACCCAAGGATGCTTGACCTGACGATTGAACCAGCTTTGTTTTTCCAGTGGGTCGATAGCTGCATCAATTTCCAGGGCGGGTGGGGTCGTACCGAGGCGCACGGCAAAATAGATCGCCAGAAAGATGAAGAAATTTACGAAGGTGTCAACCGTGAAGAAATGGGACTGTTGGATTTGCAAAACGGCCAGGGCGGAAAACCCGGCTGCAAGCAGGGCTGTCCGGCGTTTGTACAGGCGGGCTGCGATCAAATAGGCCAGAAAAACGGTCAGCAAGTCGAGTGAACCAGATAGGAACCTGCCGACGATCTTAATTGCATTCATATCCACCGGTCCGGTCCATCCCACGATATAGCGGACCAGGATCAAAGGGAAGGTGCCATAAACGTAAAAGCCGGACCCAGTATTGTTTGGGTTCAAAGTCGAATGATCGGTATTGAAATAATCGGCCAGGCTGCTTACCGGTTGCAAGTTCTGGGTGGTCATCACCAGAAAACGTTCATCCGGATGGTTATAACTTTCGTCATCCCAATTGATGCCGGTGAAGCGCAGGTAGGCTCCCACCAGAAGTATTGCGATAAGCAAGGCGTCATACAGCCAGGCTGGGATTGGTTCGCGTCGTTGCATACTCTATCCAGTCAATATGCGAGTTGTGTGATCCAATTACGGGTTGTTGATTAATTATAAAGTGCTTATCGAGATTTGGCGCCAATCGCTAAAATCTCTCATTTTTGAATCTGAGAAAATCGTAACCTTTTCAGCGATATCAGGACTTATGTATTAATAGGTTATTAGTTTTTTCACATTTAAAAATTTATCCTGGGAATTAACAGGAGATGAAATCAATTTGGGGTCCCCGGAACTCAGGAGTGCGTCTTCATACTCAAGGCTTGGTATTGGTGTTGCCGTCTTGTTTTTGGCCGGCTTTGGCATCGCCTTCCTCCTGCGCGGATGGTCTCTTTTCAATCCCGGTCAAGTTACCGCAATTTCAAAAGCCGGGGTCACTTACGGCGGTTTTTCATCGCACGCTGCCTTCGAAAATCAATGCAGCCTCTGCCACAATCCTTTGCAAGGTAATCAAAACACATTATGCATCCAATGTCACACCGAGATTGCCGCTGAGATAAAGGGTGGGCAGGGACTTCATGCCGGTCTGGTCTCAAACCAGGTGTGCTCGTCTTGCCATCAAGAACACCAGGGCCGTGATTTTAACCCGATCCAGAATGCCTTGCTGGCTTTCGACCATAATTTAACCAGTTTTCCCTTATCTGGTAAACACGGAACGATTCCATGTGCAGATTGCCATGCCAATAACATCTACAACCAGGCTCAAACTTCATGCGTTTCCTGTCACAGCGAACCTGTCCAGCATGCCGGAATGTTCGGTCTGGATTGCGCTAACTGCCATAACAGCAACGCCTGGACTCCGGCAACCGTGAATGGTGCCGGATACAACCATGAGACCACCGGTTTCAGCCTGGCGCTGCATACCAAAGGGTATGATGGGCAGCCGCTCGCCTGCACTGCCTGCCATACTTCAACGGATATGAGCCATTTTGACCAATCGCCCTGCGCAAGTTGCCATAACCAGCATGATCCAACTTTCATGCAGGCTCACCTGGTCCAATACGGGCCGGACTGCACGACATGTCATGACGGTGTTGACCGCATGCACAATTTCAGCCATGATGCCTTTTTCACGTTGGATGGCGCTCATGCTGCGCTCCAATGTACGCAGTGTCATGCAAATTACCAATACAGGTATACTGCCACGGCTTGTTCAGCTTGCCACCAGGAACCTGCTACCCATGCCGGTATCTTTGGGCTGCAGTGTGCAGCCTGCCACACCACCCAGGCCTGGGAGCCAGCCATGCTGCAAGCTCATAGTTTCCCCCTTAACCACGGTGTGACCACCGGCCAGGTCACCTGCCAGACCTGCCACCCGACAACTTATGCAGATTATACCTGTTACAGTTGTCACGACCACCAGGTCGATGAGATCAAACAGAGTCATGCTCAGGTCGGGATCAGCGGCGATGCATTAACTGCTTGCGATACCTGCCACCTTGATGGCCAGGTTCACCAGGCAAAAACGCCTTAACGTTAGTTGGGCAATTATTTGTAATGTCTGCCATGCGAAATTCTTTCCTTGCAATCATTATAGGGTTTCTCCTAATGGTGCTGTTGGTCGCAACCGGTGATATCGGACTCGCCAGGTACGCGCCTCTTCACCCAGGGCAGAACTTCTTTTACATCCAAAAATTTGCCGAACGCTCGCTGCTTCCCCTGACTTTGGATCGAAATGCACAGGCGAATTACGTCATGGACCTGGTTGACAGGCGCCTGGAAGATTTACGCCAGGCGCAAGGTAACCCCGACGAGGTGGTTGCCCTGGACGCCCTCTATGCTGAGTTGCAGCAAGACATGCCGGTATTGGCCTCAAACCCCAATCAGGCAACCGCCGGTTTGCGCAACCGCCTGGTAGCCTTGTTAGGCAATATCCAGTATGCCATGGCCAGCCTTTCCATTGCGCCAGCTCAAGATCGTCAGCATTTCGAAATGCTCCAGGAGCTGGTTACCGTGTCATTGTTGGTCGCAAACGATCCGACCCGGCCATTGAGTGACATTCTCGCCGGTGTAAAAAAGATTGCAGGCCTGGTTGGTGGAGGCAGTTCTGCACCTACGGCAACATTCGCGCCCAGCCCTGCCCCAACCGAGATTGCCATCAATCCGCAGTTGGTGCAGTTCCCGCCCGGCAGTCCCGGAGCAGTGCACGACTTCTTCCCATTGACCGGAAAGCACGCATTGATCGATTGCAGTGCTTGCCACGCTACTGGTATCTATACCACCGTGCCGACCAGCTGCACGACATGCCACGAAAACGTTACCCCTCAAAACCATTACCAGGCGGAATGCAAGTTATGCCATACAACCGATGCCTGGCTTCCCGCGACATTCGACCACCAGGCAGTCGATACCAGCGATTGCGCTTCTTGCCATACCAAGGACGAACCAGTAGGGCATTACCCAGGCCAGTGCTCGGTCTGCCATGTTACCGAAAACTGGCAGAAGGCCTCATTCGACCATTCAAGCTCGGCGGCTGCTAATTGTACGAGCTGCCATACCAAAGATGAACCCGCTGGCCACTACGCGGCCCAATGTTCGGCTTGTCATTCCAGCGCAGCATGGCTGCCGGCCTCGTTCAGTCATTTGGCCATTGATGCTGCCAACTGTACCAGCTGCCACACCAAAGATACCCCGGCCAACCATTACAACGGTCAATGCTCGCAATGCCACAGCACCAGTGCCTGGCAGCCAGCAACCTTTAACCATACCGCTCAGAACGCCACCAACTGCACCAGCTGCCACACCAAAGATGCCCCGGCCAGCCACTACAGCGGCCAATGCTCGCAGTGTCATAGCGTCAACGCCTGGAAGCCAGCTTCTTTCAACCACGCGGCCCAGAACGCTACCAACTGTACCAGCTGCCACACCAAAGATACCCCGGCCAACCACTACAGCGGCCAATGCTCGCAGTGTCACAGCGTCAACGCCTGGAAGCCAGCTTCTTTCAACCACGCGGCTCAAAATGCCACCAACTGCACCAGCTGCCATACCAAAGACACCCCGGCCAACCATTACAGCGGTCAATGCTCGCAGTGTCACAGCGTCAACGCCTGGAAGCCGGCTACCTTTAACCACTCCGCTCAAAACGCGACTGATTGCACCAGCTGCCATTCAAAAGACGCCCCTGCCAATCACTACAGCGGTCAATGCTCGCAGTGCCATAATACCAGCTCATGGGCAGGAGCCAGCTTCGACCACACCTTCCCGATCAATCATGGCGGCGCCAATGGCCAATGCTCGACCTGCCATCCTTCGGGCACCGATACCTGGACCTGTTTCGGATGTCATAGCAAAGCTCAGCTCGATAGCCACCATTCAAGCATACCGAACTACACCACGCGCTGTATGGAGTGCCATCCGACCGGGAGAACTTCAGGTGATTAAAAGGAAAAGTTATGCTTAATCAAATATTTAAACAAACTCATAAAAAACAACAAATATTAGCCGTGGGGGTAGTCGTTCCGGATAGGAACTCGCTGCGTTCAATGTGGTATCTGTTCTTACAATTGTCCGGTTGGAATCGATATCCGCCAGCATTCGATCCACGACAGGGCGGTCACCGACAGCCGTTGTATCACCTGCGGCGAGTGCGTCAGGCGCTGCCCGCGTGGGGCACTTCATTTTGAATTGAATGGTTTGGTCGATAATCCAGCTCAAGGTTACACAAAATGAGCCGTTTTCTTATCGTCGGAACCGGCGCAGCTGGTGTTTCAGCCGCGCAGGCTATCCGTGAACGAGAACCGACTGCTCAGGTCACATTGATCGGAAATGAACCCTACGGGTATTATTCTCGACCAGGCCTGGCATATTATTTGACCGGCGAAATCCCCAAAAGCCAGCTTTTCCCCTATTCGCAGGCTTATTTCAAGGATATGGGTTTGATGATCAAAATGGGTCCGGTTGTCAATGTGGATGCCGCTAATCACCAGGTTGAGCTTGCCAATGGTACCACGCTTCCTTTCGATCGCTTGTTAATCGCAACCGGTGCAGGCGCAGTCCAACCTGATACCCCCGGTATAACCCTTAAAGGCGTGGTCAAGTTGGATAACCTGGACGACGCCGATCTTATCCTGAAACTCGCTCATCGCGGCCGCACTGCAATCGTGGTCGGCGGTGGCATCACTGCTCTTGAGCTGGTTGAGGCCTTCCACAAACGCGGTTTGCATGTAGCCTATTTCTTACGAGGTGATCGTTTTTGGGGAAACGTCTTAGATGAAGCCGAGTCCCGCCTGGTGGAAGAACGATTGAAGGCAGAAGGGGTGGATTTGTTCTACAACACCAATCTTGTCGAGGTTCTCGGCAAATCGGGTAAGGTGATCGGCGTTCGGGCTCAAAGTGGAAACAGGGTATTCAACCTACAGTGCAGCCTGCTGGGAACTGCGATCGGTATCCGTCCACGTAAAGGATTGGCCGAGACAGCTAACCTGAAGATCGACCGCGGTATTCTGGTCGACGACCATTTGCGAACCAGCCACCCGGATATTTTTGCAGCCGGCGATGTGGCCCAGGTGTTTGATCCTTTGACCAGAGAATATACCCTGGACAGCTTGATTAAACCGGCTCTCGACCAGGGAGAGGTTGCCGGAAAGAACATGGCGGGGGATTCGATCAGCTATCAGAAACCGGCTCCGCTCAACCACACCCGCCTCGCCGGCCTGGTAACAACCATCATTGGTTCGGTGAGCAATGAGCCGCCGCGCCTGACGGCAGAGGGTGCTCCTCGTTATCCTGATTACATTAACCGGGGTGACAGCGAGACCTGGAGCAAGCAGCTTCAGGCGGTCTTAGCCCAAAACTACGCAGGCGAGAACCGTTTGCGAGTGCACGTCAACGCAGACCGTCTGGTTGGGTCGGTGATTATGGGCGACCAACGGGTTGCCATGGCTCTACAATTTTTGATCCGCAATGCGGTTAACATTCTCCCGTTGCGCCCGCGCCTGCTCGAGCCGGGTGCGGATGTCGTCGACCTGATTACTCGATTCTGGGAAGAACATCCAGGTACACATGCCGCGAAGATCGTCTGAATTGGCCTTAGCCTTGATCGCGATTGTATTTATTACGGTCGCCTATCTCCTTGTCAGCTTTATATTTCGAAGCAACCCTGATCCCGGCAGCTTTTTTGGACACACACTGGGTATTTTTGGCTTTCTATTGATGGTTATGACAGAGGTGCTTTATTCGTGGCGCAAGAAAAGGCAAAGTGCACGCTGGGGGCGGATGTCCGATTGGCTGTCATTCCACATCTTCACCGGGTTGGTCGGTCCCTATATGGTCGTTTTACATGCAGCCTGGGATTTTAAAGGACTTGCCGGTCTGCTGACCCTGATGACGATTGTCGTCGTAGCCAGCGGTTTTGTCGGTCGATACATTTACACCGCCGTTCCGCGGAACGCCGACGGCGTAGAGATAACCCTGGAAGAGCTGGAATATAAGGCTGTCCGGATCAATTCTCAACTCACCGCTTTGTTCCCTGAATTTCATTCCCCTCCTGAAACCCAGCCTAAAGGGGCGACTTGGCTCATCCTGGGGCGTTTCTGGTACGAATTCAGAGCATCATTCGATCAATGGCAAGTGCTGCGCAACCTAAAAGGACCAGCGCGAGCTAAGGCAGCCCAGCTCACTTATCTGAAAAGAGAAAGGGATCGCATCCGCCGTCAGATTAATTCCTTGAATTTCACCCGAGGGATGATCGCTGTCTGGCATATCATTCACGTGCCCCTGGGCGTGGCCCTTTTTGCCCTGGCCATCATTCACATTATCTCAGCTGTTTATTTTGCCACTTTTAATGCATTAACGAAGGGATTCATTTTGGGCTGCCAGGATTGGCTGGCGGCGTCGATCTCGATACGGACGAAAATTGGATGGTATTCGAAACATTCGTTACCTGCCATGCCCCACCTTTTTGGACCAGGTCCATCTGGAAAGAAGGCACGATGCTCCATAACTGGCTTGGACTCCCCAATTCATTGATCCAGACTACGATTTGCATACTCGTGCCCAGGTTTTTCACTGGCTGCCAGTTAAATTCAATCGTTGAAGATATTGTGCGTGAAATTCCGACCTGGCGATCTAACCCATGGACACTCCGGAAGTCTTTGAGAAGGTCTGGTGATAAGTACGAGATTGCCTGGTCGTTGCCGGCCGCCCAAAGATCAAAGAACTGGCTCAGGTCGGTTTGGATCGTACCGGTTGCCAGGAACATGCGGATCTTGTAACCCCGGACAATGTTCTGGCTGGGTGCGATTGCGGTAGCCAGGTTGGAGCTGCTGGTGCAGTAGCTGATCGAGAGAAATGCATATAAATTGCTTTTCTGAAAGACACGCCCAAAGCCTGGGCAGTCTTGAAGGAAGAATGCGGTGGCCGGTTTACCGGGTAAATTACCGAACCCGGCGCCCTGGCCAAATTCGTTAACCTTGAACAGCCAGTTAATGTTGCGTAGTGTCTTTGGGGCATTATCTTGTCCGGGCCCACTGATTTCGGCTGTAAGCTCGCATCCCGTTCCGCTGATGCCCGGGTTCTCGCCGGTTGGGTCTGAAAACGTCTGGGGGCTCGACTCGCTGAAATCGTTCGCCATCAGATCTTCAAGGTTCGTCTTCCAGGTCTGGCAGACTGATGAAGCCGGTGGAACCAGCGCATTGGGAATTTCGAGGAGGGTGTAGGTCTGCGGGATTGGGGTTGGGGTTGGCATGGCAGCCGTTGTAGGCGCCGGGCTTTGTAAACGGGTTGGCTGGTGAATGACGATGTAAAGTCCAACTACCAGCAAGATCACCAGCAGGCCTGTCTGGCCAGCTTTCAGTCCTGAAGAGAATGCGCCGCGCAGCCGGAACACAGTTCTCCAGAACCACGCGCTTCCCCATTCGCTGACTACAGGTGGAGGCGCATTGTCCGGTGATCTTTCTATTCCATTAAACAGGCTTGCATCCAGGTCATCGGGTGGGTGGATGTCGTTAGCCAGGTGATACAGCTCGTCTTCCAAACCAGCTCCCTGGGAGATCAAATCCTGGATTTCTTCGGCATTTTTACCCAGCACTTCGCCGGTTTCGGCTAATGATAAGCTGCCAAAGTAATGCAAGGCCATTGCATCGGCTTGATTGCGAGGGATTTTTCTCCAGGCATCGGCCAGGCGACCGACTTGCTCTCTCAACTGGACCTCTTCTTGCTCTGGCGGCGTCTGGTCTGCAGGGATTAAGAGGTGTTGGCGTTTACCGTGTGCTTGCTGGTATCGGGCGATGGTCATAACCCGGACCCGTTCTTTATCGGGGTCAGGTTGCCGCCATTTCATTGCCTGGCGAAAAGTGTAGATGGTAAAGGCTTGCGCTTCGAGATAATTTTCGCTGCGAACCAGATGATAGCGGTAGACGGGTTCGATTAGCAACCTACTTTGATCAAAATTCGTTTTGGGTTCTTGTCCGTTCAAGTTCATCGATTATTGAGAATTGTTGTTAGCAGGTTGGACCACTGGGTTTGAAAGAAATGCCAGGTCGGATGATTGGCCAACGCACTGCTCCGTAATTCAAGAAAATGGGACTTTTTGACCCATTCCCTGGACCACCCAGGTCCCGTTATCCAGGACCAATGAAACCTGGAATTGGTTGAGGACTGCTTTAATTGTCCCATCACTGGTAACGTCGCTGGCTATCACGTCCAACCTCAGCGCTGTCCCAGAGTTATCGATCACGTTCCAAACAAATATTATTTTTGCAGCGTTTAGCCGGTCGATCCCTGCCATGTTGTCAAGGGCTGCCAGTGTGGGGAACCGTTTCAACAGCGCAGGCGAAAAATAGCTGATTACCTGAACGCTGCCGTTCGACCAATCATTGAAGATATTATCAAGGACAGGTTCCACTGTATTAGATGCCAGGAAAACCTTTATCGTAAAAGGACTTAAATTGCGCGCCATCCACCCAATATTGGCGCTTTTTTGACCATTGGAGGATGGTGCTGCCGGTGCCGGGTTTTTGCTGGTGGTATCAGGGGGACACCAGGTGATGGACAAGATTGCCCGGACATTATTATTAGCCAGGGTCTTTCCCATCTCAACACAGCCTAGTCCATAATAGTTGGGCCCGGAAAGACTATAGTACCTGCTGAGCGCATTCTGTTGGATGAAGAAATTGGACGTTAATAGCTGAGAAACACTGTTGAAAACCGGCCAGGCTCCACGGTTATCCCCTTGGCTGACCGTTGCTTCCAACAAGCAGCCTGTGCCGTTGGCATTTGGGCCAGCTTCAACTGGGTCGCTGAATGCCGACCAGGTAAATGTCATATCCAGGCCGGTTGTCTTAGCCAGGGCAGCCTGCCATTGCTGGCACACCGCCATAGCTGGCGGGACCAGGTTTCCCCGGTAATCAATCGTAGAATTTAGAATGGGCAGGCTTGTCACAGCAGCTGGCGTTGGCGTAATCTCTGGGCTGCCCGTCGCCGATTGGTTCAATATGACCACCAGGCCTAAGGCCAGGATCCCCACCAATGATCCTAATTGGACCAGGCGCAATCCCGACCGGCCGATTTTTCGCAAAACAGCATAGGATTGAGAGGCGGTAAGATCGATTTTTTCCCACAAGGCAGAGGGGCGCTGCGCACTTATATTTCTTAAATCGGCTTGCAGTAGCTCGACAAATTTCCAATCTGGGTGCGAGCTTCCGGCCAGGCTGATGATTTCCGTTTCAAAAACGGCCTGGCTGGTGATCAAGCGCTTGATGTCACTATCACTTTTCTTGAGGACCTTGCCAACGTCTGCCAGGGTCAGACCGGCGAAATAGTACAGTGCCAGTGCGTCTGCTTGCTGGCGGGGCAATTGCTTCCATGACCGGGATAACTGCGAAATCTGGTTGTGCAGGGATATCTCCGCCAGGTCGATTCCGAAGTTATCATCCTGGTTGGATTGGTGATAGGATCCCACCGTTGAGTCATCTTCTTCATCCAGGTCATTATTGGGTGCTCTTTTTGCTTTAAAACCAACAGGGATGCTGTGGCGGCGCCCGAAAGCCTGTTGGAAGCTGGCAATCTCCAAGATGCGGATATTTAAATCGCTCTGACTGACCGGTTTATGGACTTCCAGCCATTTGACGGCACCCCTGAGTGTGTAGATTGTCAGAGTTTGAGCTTCAAAATAATCCTCACTTCGTGAAAGGTGATACCGGTAAATAGGTTCGATATATCCCTGGATCGCGATGATCAGCGGCCCTTGGGGATTGTCGCGCAAATCCATCAACATTCCTCCAGATCACGAAAAACCAATAGAGTTTATTAGAGGCTATTCAGGCCGTGCTGTTAATGGGCAAACCTACCCTAAGGCTATTATACCATTATGATAATATATATCTTATTAAGGTGTGGTTACAATTCGACCAGTTGATTAAATTCAGCTAATAAAAGTTCCATGAATTTGACTCTCATCTAAACCCTTGATATCATTAACAAGGCTTTTAATGATTGTGACGGCCTGACCCGATGGCAGGGGCAGGCGATTTATGCGGTAGTGAGGTGATGATGATCGGTCAAAATACCCCCGGCGGTCGATTCCGCTCAGCTGTGACAGAAGAAAAACCATTGCAGGTCGTAGGGGTGATCAATGCTTATGCCGCTCGGCTGGCCGCACGCAGCGGTTTCCGTGCCATTTATCTATCAGGGGGAGGAGTGGCTGCCAGCTCGTTAGGTGTACCCGACCTGGGCATCACCACCCTCGAAGACGTATTGATCGATGCGCGCCGCATTACGGACGTCACCACCCTACCACTGCTGGTAGATGTCGATACCGGCTTTGGGGCAGCTTTCAACATTGCTCGCACCACCCGTTCATTGGTCAAGGTAGGCGCAGCGGCCATGCACATGGAGGATCAGGTCCAGGCGAAACGCTGCGGCCACCGGCCGGGAAAGACGCTGGTCTCGCAGGCAGAAATGGTTGACCGGGTCAAGGCTGCGGTGGATGCCCGCACCGATCCCGAATTCGTAATAATGGCTCGAACCGACGCCCTTGCGCTTGAAGGCCTGCAAGCTACTATCGACCGGGCCAGCGCTTACGTACAGGCCGGGGCGGATATGATTTTTGCCGAAGCCGTCACCGATTTATCCATGTACCGCCTGATCGTAGACGCCGTAAAGGTGCCGGTCCTGGCGAACCTGACCGAGTTCGGCATGACTCCCCTTTTCACCCTGGAAGATCTGGCCAGCGCCGGTGTCAGCCTGGTGCTTTATCCGCTGTCTGCCTTCAGGGCAATGAGCGCCGCCGCCCTCAAGGTGTTCCAAACCATCCGGCAGGAAGGCACCCAGAAAAATACACTTCCAACGATGCAGACCAGGGCGGAGTTATATGATTTCCTTGATTATTATTCATACGAACAAAAATTGGATCAATTGTTTGAAAAGGAGAAACAGGAATGAGTTCACAAGTTGCAGTCCCGGAGACTCATCGCAAGAAGTCGGTTGCTCTTTCGGGCGTGCCGGCCGGTAACACTGCCATCTGCACGGTTGGTTATGCCGGCCAGGAGTTACATTACCGCGGCTATGATATCCACGACCTCGCCGAACAGGCTACATTCGAAGAAGTGGCCTATCTGCTGATTTATGGCGATCTTCCCACCCAATCTGAGTTGAAGCGCTATCATACCCGGCTCAAGCTCATGCGGGGTATCCCGGCCCAGGTCAAGACGGTGCTTGAACAGATCCCCGTCGCCGCTCACCCGATGGACGTCTTGCGCACAGGCTGCTCGATCCTCGGGACAGTATGGCCGGAGAAAGACGACCATTCTCCGGAAGCCGCCCGCTATATTGCGGACCGGCTTCTGGCCTGCCTGCCTTCGATTCTCATGTATTGGTATCACTATGCCCGCAATGGCCGTCGGATTGAGACCGAAACCGATGACGAGTTGATTGCTGGCCATTTCCTGCACCTGCTCAAGGGTCAGAAGCCCAGCGAGCTGCATGAGCGCGCCCTGGATATGTCCCTGATCCTCTACGCCGAACACGAATTCAACGCTTCGACTTTCACTTCCCGGGTGATCGCCGGCACCGGATCGGATATCTATTCGGCTATCACCGGGGCAATTGGCGCTCTGCGCGGCTTCAAGCACGGCGGCGCTAACGAAGGTGCCATGGAAGTGATCGAACGCTACCGCAACCCGGCAGAAGCTGACAAAGGCATCCGCCAGCGCCTGGAAGCCGGGGAGATCTTGCTTGGTTTTGGCCATCCGGTCTATACCATCTCCGATCCGCGCGCCCTGATCATCAAGGAAATCGCCTGCAGCCTATGCAAAGATTCTCACGATGAAACTTTGTGCGATATAGCCGAGCAGATCGAGTCGACCATGTGGGATACCAAGCGCCTCTTCCCCAATCTTGATTGGCACAGCGCCACCTGCTACCACATGATGGGTATCCCCACCCGCATGTTCACCCCACTGTTCGTGATGGCCCGCACCGCGGGCTGGACCGCCCACATTATCGAGCAGCGCATCGACAAGAAGATCATCCGCCCCAGTGCCAACTACGTCGGCCCTGAAAACCTCTCTTATGCCCCGCTAGCGGAGAGGAAATAAGATGAGCTTCAACCTTAGATGAGGACAGATAATTGCAGATAAGAAATGAGCGCTAAAAAATCCAACGTTCGACCTGAACCCGACCAGGCATTGCTCGATATAGCCGATTATGTGGCCAATGGCCAGATCAGCAGTGGAGAGGCTTACCGGACCGCCCGGTTGTGCCTGATGGATACTCTGGGATGCGGCCTGGAAGCGCTCTCCTTCCCGGCCTGCACCAAGCTTCTCGGCCCGATCGTCCCGGGAACGATTGTCCCGGACGGGGCAAGAGTCCCAGGGACGCAGTTCCAGTTGGACCCGGTAACTGCCGCTTTCAACATCGGCGCTATGATCCGCTGGCTGGATTTCAACGACGCCTTTCTAGCAGCCGAGTGGGGCCATCCTTCTGACAACCTGGGAGCCATTTTAGCTGCCGCCGATTGGATATCCCGCCTGGCAGCCAGGGGTGGCTCTCCCTACCTGGACCGGGTGATCCGCCCACCGGTTATGAAGGATGTTTTGACTGCGATGATCAAAGCCCACGAGATTCAGGGCGGTATTTCACTGGAGAACAGCTTCAATCGCTTAGGGTTCGACCATGTTATCCTGGTCAGGATAGCCTCGGCAGCGGTCACAGCCCAATTGTTGGGTTGCTCGCGGGACGAAATCGTAGCGGTATTGTCGAATGCCTGGATCGATGGGCCGACCCTGCGCACCTACCGGCATGCTCCCAACACCGGCTCGCGCAAATCTTGGGCGGCCGGCGACGCCACCAGCCGCGGCCTGCGCCTGGCTTTGATGGCCCTCAAGGGAGAGATGGGCTACCCCTCGGCATTGAGTGTCAAAACCTGGGGCTTTTACGATGCCGTGTTCAAAGGGAACGCCTTCAAGTTCCAACGGCCGTTTGGCTCATATGTGATGGAAAATACCCTGTTCAAAATCTCGTTCCCGGCTGAGTTCCATGCTCAAACCGCAGTCGAAGCAGCCCTGGCCCTGCATCCCCAGGTGAAAGACCGCCTGGACCAGATTGAGAAAGTAATCATTACCACCCAGGAATCAGCCATGCGGATAATCGCCAAAGATGGCCCGCTTTATAACCCGGCCGACCGTGACCACTGCATCCAGTACATGACTGCCATTGGCCTGATCTTTGGCAAACTGACTGCTGCCGATTATGAAGATGAAGTAGCCTCCGACCCGCGCATCGACGCCCTGCGCGCCAAAATGGAATGCGTTGAAAATAATCAATTCAGCAAGGATTACCTCGACCCTGAAAAGCGCTCGATTGCTAACGCCGTGCAGGTCTTTTTCAAGGACGGTTCGCACTCCGAGAACGTGGTGGTGGAATATCCCATCGGCCACAAACGCCGCCGGGAAGAAGGTTTACCCCAGTTGGAGCAAAAATTCACAAACCACCTCGGCCATCGCTTCCCAGCCAAGCAGGTCAGCGCCATTCTTGAGCTGTGTCTTGACCAGGAAAAGTTAGAACAGACCCCGGTGCGCGAGTTTGTTGATCTATTCGTGATATGAAGGGACAGGATTAGAGAAAAGCCGTAGGGCGAAATGGCATACGCCAGCCGCCACTACCTGCCCTGCGATAGTCATGCCGGTCCCTTCCGCGGCACCGGTAGAATCTTCATTCGATGCCGAATTTCCGCTGACCGTCAGCGGATTCGGCATCGTCTGTTAAGCAGCACAGCTCACCGAACAAAGAGCTCATTTTATAACCTGGCGGGTTGGCAGCAGAGAAACCAGATTCATCCATTTGGCGCTAATTACTGTCGCCACCAGCCCAAATACGAGCGGGCCGGCCGTCGCCAGGTAAATCACCTTCAGATCAACCCTCTCCACCATGGCATAGACCGCTAGAGGCGCAATCGCACAGCCTATGTCTCCAGAGGTAGCCAGCAGTCCCAGCGAAGCGCCCTTTCCCAGACCGTTTCCTGTTCCCGTAGCGATAGCCGGCAGCACTGCCATGATCATCCCATTGCTGACTGCAGCCAGGGCTACACCCAAGGCTACCAGCCAAAAACGGCTTCCCAACCCAAGCAGCATGCATCCGCCAATTCCAAACGTAAGCCCACAGCCCACCACCAGCCATCTCCGGCCGCCCAGGTCTGACAGTTTTCCCGCCAGGGGAGCCACTGCTGCCGAGACCAACGCTCGCAAGGCCAGCATGCCACCTCCGGCGGCGGCCGCGGTCAGGATCAATCCGCCGATTGTGAGTTTTTCCCCGTAGTTCTGGACTAAATAAAGCGTGATGGTGGCGGTGATGACCCCTTCGCTCACAAACAGCGTCAGCAGGTTAATGGCATAGGCGCCGATGACTTCCGAATTTTTCCTGGTCCAACCTGCCATCGACCCTCTCAGCCGGTTGATAGCTGCCAGCGAAGTATGCATCACCAGGGAGGGGGAAAGTGCGGGGATCAAACGGCTGGCCGCGGGCATATTCTTCGGCAAGAACAAAGCAGCTTCCAGCAAACCGAGACCTGAGATGGCTGCACAGACTGCGAAGGTGGTGGAAAAACCTAACCGGTCGCTCAACAATCCTCCGACCAGCGGGTTGACGAACAGGCCGGCGTAGTAGAAAGTCTGCAAGACGCCTGAGCCCCAGCCGCGTTCTTTCTCGGCGACCACGTCCAATCCGGCCGATAGCGCACCGATATAGATCAGCGACCAGGAGCAACCCCACAGCAGGCGCCCCAGCAAGAATAACCAAAAACCAGGCGCCAGGGCATAGATCAGGGTTGACACGGTCCCCAGGGCGAGGCCGGTCAGCAGCAGCCTGCGCTGGCCCCAACGGTCGACCAGCATCCCCACCAATGGGTTGGTCAGAAAGCGGACCAGGCGGTTGGCGCTCAACAGGATGCCCACAGCATATAGGTCGATTGAGAGCGCGCTGGTATTGGCTGGCAGAATGGCATAGAGCGTCAGGTCGCCGGAAAGGGAGAGCGCCAGAGCCAGGCCGACCGGCAGGATTGTCCGCCAGGGAGAAGAATGGAGGCTATTTTTCAAAAGGATTCATTCTCGATTGTCTTGGATTAATTATAGTGTACCAGCGGATTGTATTAAATTCGCACAATTCAATTGCTGTCCACGAATCATTGGCTGGAAGGATTATAACTGGCACCCTTATACCAAAAGCTGATGGTAGGTTGTAACCCATTTGTAACTGGCCTGCAACACGCCTGTGTTAGTATAACCGGGAGCGACTTATTTATTTCAAGGCAGCTACTGCTTTCGGCCTTACACACTAAACCCTACACCTAATATCTTTTACAGGAGGTTCTGCATGCGTTTGAAAGATAAAGTTTGCCTGGTGACCGGTGGCGCCTCGGGGATTGGACAGGAGACCGCTTTAAGGTTTGCCGAAGAAGGTGCAGTCGTCGTCATTTGTGATGTCAATGAAGAAGCCGGAAACGCATTGCTCGCCTCTCTTGGCCCGCAGTCGGCATTTTATAAGGTCAACGTAGCCAGCCGCCAGGATGTGCAGGAATGGATCGACGCCGTGGTGGCAAAATATGGGCGGGTCGACGTGTTAATCAACAACGCCGGTATCACCCGGGATGCACAGTTGGTTAAGATGAAGGACGGCGTCCTGACCAAACAGATGGAAGAAGCCGCCTTCGACGCGGTCATTGCCGTCAACTTAAAAGGCGTATATAACTGCACCCAGGCTGTGACCCCATACATGATCCGCCAGGGCGGGGGCGTCATCGTCAATGCTTCATCGGTGGTTGGACTTTACGGCAATTTCGGCCAAACCAACTACGTGGCGACCAAGACTGGAGTGATCGGCATGACCAAGGTCTGGGCACGAGAATTGGGCCGCTATCACATCCGGGTCAATGCGGTTGCGCCAGGTTTTATCCTGACCGAAATGGTTCAGAAAATGCCTGAAAATGTGCTGGCAGATATGCGCGCTCACACACCCCTGGGCCGCCTGGGCACCCCCCGCGACATCGCTAATACCTACCTGTGGCTGGCATCGGATGAAGCCAGCTTCGTCCACGGCGCAATCATCAGCGTGGACGGTGGAATTGTGATCGGGACTTAAAGAAGGAGGACCTTATGCCAAGATACGCCACGATAATCGCCACCGGGCGTTACTTGCCGCCCATTGAGCGGTCAAACGCCGAGATGCGTCCGGTGTTTGGAGATGTGATCGATAAATTCGAGAAAAGCTCTGCCATCCGGCGCCGGTTTTACGCCCCCGAAGATTGGGCAACCTCCGACCTGGCGGTGGAAGCGGCTAAAGACGCTCTCAAGGAAGCCGGTCTAAAGGCTGAGGACATGGACATGATCCTGTTAGGCACCGACAGCCCGGATTATGTCACTCCGGCGACTTCGGTGGTGGTGCAGCATAAATTGGGAGCAACCAAAGCCGGCACATTCGACATCGGCTGCGCCTGTGCGTCCTTCCCGACCGGGCTCAACCTGGCAGCCGGCTTGATCAGCACCAACCCACACATCAAATATGTCATGGTGATCGGAGCTTACCTGATGCACAAACTGTCGGATTGGCAGAAAGACGTCATGTCCTTCTTCTATGGGGACGGTGCCGGGGCTGCCATCTTGACGGCTGATTCTAAACCGGGATTTGTGACCTCCACCTTCTTTGCCGATGGCTCTTATCACAAGCATTGGGGCATCTACTCGGGCGGCACCTACGAGCCGGCTACAGTTGACAGTATCCAGGCCGGCCGCACCCAGGTGCGCCTGCTGACGCCTTTCCCGGCTTCGGTCAACAATGAAGGTTGGGTATTACGGATGAAAGAACTGGCTCAAAATGGCGAGTTTGATCTTAACACGGTCGATATGGCCATCTTTACCCAGGTACGCCTTAACAGCATCAAGATCGTCATGGAAGCGCTGGGCTTGCCCCTTGAAAAGTCTCACTGGATCATGGACCGCTGGGGTTACACCGGCTCAGCTTGCATCCCGATGTGCTTCGACGACGCTCGCAAACAGGGCAAGGTTAAATCTGGTGACCTGGTGACATTTGTCGGTTCTGGAGTAGGCTACAACCAGGCCGGCTCAGCTTTCATCATGCCATAAGGCGATCAAATCGTGGCCATCCCTTCTGCTAAAAACTGCCCATCCATTCCAATTCTCGACTTTCTATTCTCGTCTCTTTAAACCCTATGGACCCTATTGTGCAATACCAATCTAAGCTGATTTCCATTCCAGAAGCGGTGGCGTTGGTCCAATCTCACCAGACCATCGGGGTGGCAATGGCAGCTTCTGAGCCCCCCGGATTGCTGGAGGAACTCGGCCGCCACAAAGATCGCCTGAAAGACGTGACCATCTGGGTCTGCCTGCCCCTGCGCCTGTATGATTTCATCCAGAAGCCTGAGATGGCGGGGCATTTCTTCGTCGAGAACTGGTTTTATGGTGCCCCAGACCGCAAAATCCATCCTGAAGGACGGACGTCTTACATTCCCAATAACCTGCACCAGGCTGCGACCGTCAAGCTGGCTGCCGCTAAAGGGAAGTTGAACGTCTTTTGGGGTTCGGCCACACCGCCCGACCGCCGTGGTTATATGTCCCTGTCGTTGGGGTTGGTGATTGAGAAACAGCTCCTGGCTGCCGCTGACCTGGTCGTTTTGGAGATCAACGAAAACCTGCCCTGGACCCTGGGAGACACTCAGGTTCATATTTCCGAGGTGGATTACCTGGTCGAGAACCACGTCCCACTCTTTCAATTCCCGCCTGGCCCAAGCAGCGAGGCCGAGCAGGCCATTGGCGGTTACATTGCCGACCTGATCGAGGATGGTTCGACCTTGCAATTGGGCATTGGCGGCATCCCTAACGCCATCACCGCTTTCCTGTTGGACCGCCACGACCTGGGAATCCATACTGAAATGTTTACCGACGGTATGGTCGACCTGTACGAGGCCGGTGTGGTCACCAACCGCTGCAAAACGCTTTGGAAAGGTAAGATGGTTGGCGCTTTTGCCCTTGGCACCCAGAAGCTGTACGACTTTTTGGATAATAACATCGGGGTCGAGTTCCAGCAGGGCAAGGTCACCAACGATCCGGTTGTGATCGGCCAGAATTGGAAGATGGTCAGCGTCAACACCGCCCTGCAGGTGGATATTCTTGGCCAGGTATGCTCGCAAAGCCTGGGCTACCGCCATTTCAGCGGAACAGGTGGCCAGCTCGATACCCACCGCGGCGCCCAGCTTTCGCCCGGCGGGCGCGGCATCATTGCCCTGCGTTCGACCGCCAAGAACAATACTATCTCGACCATTGTCCCGCTGCTGGATGCCGGAGCAGAAGTCACCGTCCCCAGCCAGGATGTGGATACGATTGTGACCGAGTATGGGGTCGCCGCGCTGCGCGGCCTGTGCTTACGTGACCGGCTGGAAGCACTGCAGCGCATCGCTCATCCTGATTTCCGTGAATGGCTGTGTGAAGAAGCTTCCCGCTTAGGGATTGTCCCCCGTACGATTTATCCTGGGACGGGCTGCTGAAAATGAATCGCAGAGCCACCGGCGATGAATGACTTTTTTTCGATTTTCTATTCTCGAATTATTCAGGAGGTAAAACATGCAAATCCCTGATACTTTACCCGGTATAACTCACTCGATGGTTTCAACGCCTCGCCTGGAGCAGCACGTTTACTTTTCCGGGCAAGAGGGGGGCATCCCGGTCATCTTCTTACATGGTAATTTCTCGGCTGCGCTCTATTGGGAGCAGACCATGCTAGACTTGCCCGACGCTTATCACGGTGTCGCACCTGACCTGCGCGGTTATGGCTGGAGTGAAGATAAACTGATCAATTCTACCCGCGGTATGCGCGATTGGAGCGACGACCTGTTGGCTTTGATGGATACCCTGGAGATTGGCAGGGCGCATCTGGTGGGTTGGTCGATGGGCTGCGGGGTCATTTACCGCTTCATGACCGACCACCCTGAAAAGGTCATCTCGGCTACCCTGATCTCACCGGTGTCGCCTTATGGCTTCGGTGGGACGAAAGACTTTAATCGGAACGCCCTGCTATGCCGACTTTGCCGGCTCTGGTGGGGGTGTGGTCAACCCAACCTTCATTCAACGCATCCAGATGGGCGACCGGAGTGCTGACGATCCCAACTCGCCGCGAACAGTCATTAATGCTTTTTACTACAAACCACCTTTCCAGGCCGAACGCGAGGAAGATTTCCTTAGCGCGGCGCTCATGGAAAAGACCGGTCCAGAAAAGTACCCCGGTGATTTTGTTCCTTCTCCAAACTGGCCGAACGTCGCTCCCGGAGTAAAGGGCGTAGTCAACTGCTGGTCGCCTAAATACCTGCCCAACGATGTGGATGACTTTTTGGCGTTGGCTCCTAAGCCGCCGATCCTGTGGATCCGTGGTGATTCCGACATGATCGTGTCCGATAACTCGATGTTCGACCTGGGGACGCTGGGTAAACTGGGGTATGTGCCTGGCTGGCCCGGTGAGGAGATTTATCCACCCCAGCCGATGGTCTCACAAACCCGGGCAGTTTTCCAGGAATATGCCCGCAGGGGTGGGGTCTACACCGAAACCTTTATTGCCGCCGCGGCTCACGGACCTCACATTGAGAAACCGGCCGAGTTCAACAGCTTGTTCCACGATTTTTTGGCAGGGTTATAAAAGGATAGTTTAATGCCGCGCATAGAGGTCAATCGCGTCCAACTGTATTACGAATGGCACGGTCCGCAGGATGCCCCGGTGTTGGTGCTCGTCAATGGCGTTTTGATGAACACTGCCAGTTGGAGTTTTCAGGTCGGCGCTCTTTCGAAAGGTTATCGCGTGCTGCTCTATGATTGCCGTGGCCAGGGCCAATCAGACCACCCAACTGGCCCTTATTCAATGGAGCAGCACGCTGCAGACCTGGTTGGGCTGCTTGCGGCGCTGGCGATCCCCCAGGCCCACATTGCCGGCATCTCTTACGGCGGTGAAATCGCTTTACTCATGGGGATCCATACGCCTCAATTGGTGCGCTCTTTGTTCGTCTCTTCGGCGGTTTCCGAAGTCAGACCTATGTTGGCCGGGATTGTTGCAAGCTGGATTGCGGCGACCAAATGCCACGATGGCGAGCTGCTCTACCGTTGTTCGGTAACCGATAATTTCTCAGAGTTCTGGCTGGCCGCTCACCCGCACTTTGCTGAGCAGTCCATCCCACGTTACCACCAAATGGATTTCGAGGCAGTAGATGCGTTATGTGAAGCCTTCCTGGGGATGGACTGCACGGCTGACCTGGCAGCGATCACAGTGCCTGTGATGGTGGTCTGCGGGGAGTTGGACACGTTAAAACCGCTTGATCCCTATTCGCGTTTGATCGCCGGCCAGATACCCAATGCCAGCCTGATGTTGGTCGCCGGTGCCGGGCATGCCTGCAACATCGAAAAGCCCTTTGCCTGGAATGCAGCCCTGTTAGGCTTTCTTGAACAACTGAAAGATTAATTCCTTTTACTACGAATAACGCCATTGGACAGGTATAACGAATTTCGATCAGAAAATACTTCGTAATACACCTTAACCTTATGCTGTTTCAACCGTTTAAAGGATTAGTCGTTGCATTCGATCTTTCGAAACAAACAAAATGAGTTTTGCAAGCCTTGATGGAGGATTTTCATGAGGGATAAAAAATTGGGAAGGGGAGTGGCCCTGGTTGGGGCGGGGATGAGCAAGTTCGGCTGTTTTCCGGGTAAAAACAGCCGGGATATTTTTGTCGAGGCTTATCAAGACCTGTGTGTTTCAGTCGATAAGGGGTTCGATCCCAGGGATATCGAAGCGATTTATGTTGGCAATTACAGCAGCGACCTATTCGAAGGCCAGGGGCATATCGCTCCAATAATGGCAGATTGGATCGGGTTGACGCCAAGGCCGGCTACTCGAATCGAAGACGCTTGCGCCAGCGGTGGCGTGGCCTTGCGTCAGGCTATCATCGCTGTGGCCTCGGGTATGCTCGATATGGTCCTGGCCAGCGGGGTCGAGAAGATGACCAACCTGCCTACCGAGCGGGTGACGGACAGCCTGGCAACCGCCGCCGATATCGTCTATGAGGTCTCTGCGGGCTTTACCTTTCCTGGTTTTTACGCTGCCATGGCAACTGCTTATATGGACAGATTTGGAGCGCCAGTCAATTCCTTTCTTTCGGTCGGATTGAAGAACCACGAGAATGGCGCTTTGAACGAAAAAGCCCAATTTGGCCAACGCATTGCCGATATCATGCAAGCCCGCAAGGCCAGCGCTGTGCGCAAGGGCCAGCCGGTTCCACAATGGGCTGACGAGATGGAATTCTTGCACGATAACCGTGCAAATCCGATGATTTCCTGGCCTTTGCGTCTGTTTGACTGCTCGCCGATCTCGGATGGCGCATCCGCGCTTTTGTTGGTCAGTGAAGATTTGGCTTACCAGTTTAGCGACACACCTCTCTTCGTCCTCGGAGCCGGACAGGCCAGCGACCGGGCTTTGCACGATCGGGACAGCCTGACGAGCATCCCATCCGCCCAAATCGCAGCCCGTGAAGCATACCAGATGGCAGGTGTAGGCCCTGCAGATATCCAGGTGGTAGAAGTTCACGACTGTTTTACCATCGCTGAGATCATTGCCAGTGAAGATCTGGGTTTTTTTGAGACTGGTGAAGGTTGGAAAGCGGCAGAAGATGGGGTAACCGCTCGCAGCGGGGCACGACCGATCAATTCTTCGGGCGGGCTGAAATCAAAAGGCCATCCGGTTGGGGCTTCCGGAGCAGCCCAGGTCGTCGAAATTTGGGAGCAGCTGCGCGGCGAAGCCGGGCAGCGCCAGCTCTCAGGAGACCCGCATATCGGCCTGACTCATAACGTAGGCGGGACCGGACAGACCTGCACGGTTCACATCTTCGAACGGAGGTAGCATATGCCGGAAAATCAATTTACAGGTTCGGCTTTCAATCAAGCGCTTGCCGAAAACAAGCTGGTAGGAACGCGCTGTAAAGGTTGTGGTGCCCTCTATTTGCCTCCTCGCCCAATTTGCCCGGCCTGCCAGCATTCTGATATGGAATGGCTCGAGTTTGGCGGGCATGGGCGGCTGCTCGCATATACCCAAATCTTCATTGTTTCGTCAGCGTTGAGCGCAGAAGGATTCGGCCGTACCAATCCATTTTGTGCTGGAATTGTACGCCTCGACGAAGGGCCGTCTATCAGCGCCCAGATCCTGGGAATTGATTCAAGCCAGCTTGATCAGAATGCAGTCGGGCTGCCGGGATCTACAGAATTCATCGCGGCAGGTAATAAGACCCGACTGGCTTTCAGGATATCCTCATGATGGATGCCAGTTCATCCCTCCGGCCAGATTATCAGGCAGGCCAACGGGCCAGTTTCAGCAAGACCGTAACCGAAGCAGACGTGAGCGCTTTTGCCGGTTTAACCGGCGACTTCAACCCATATCACGTCGACGCAGAGTTTGCCCGCCGCAGCAGGTTTGGACGGCGGACGGTCCACGAAATGCTGGCTGGAGGGTTGGTCTCGGCCGTCCTCAGCAGTAAATTACCAGGTCAATCTGCAGGCTACCTCAGCCAGCAGATGGAATTTCTGGCTCCGGTCTTCATTGGGGATACTGTCACAGCGATCGTAAGCGTCACCGCCTGGCAGCCTGAAAAACGGATTGTCACCTTGAAGACGGAGTGTTTCAACCAGGATGGCGTTCAATTAATGACCGGCCAGGCAGTTTTGATGATCCACCCGGACGGATCAGAAAGGGGGCAGTGAAAGGAGAGAACGAATGTCTTGAAATCCATGAACAGCGTCAAATACTTCTGTGAAATCAAGTTATGCAATGAGATTGAATCTTTACTCTTGACTCTCGGATAAAATAGGAGAAGAACGATGAAAAAAATTTCCACTTTGATCACTATATTGGTGATGGTATCGATGCTCTTGGGCGCCTGTGCACAGGCTACAGCCGTCCCCCCGACGGCGACCCAGCCAGCGCCGACCGAAGTTCCAACCGTAGCCCCTACCACTGCACCGGTTGGCCTGACCTGTGACCAACCCATCACCATCGGCCTGATCACCGATGCCTCGGGGGTTCTCGCCAGTTATGGGACCATGATCATCCGCAGTTTCATGATCGGCATGGAATACGAAGCCGGAGCCCCTGGCAGCGTAGGCCCCGTATTCAAGATCGATGACAAGGAGAACACCTTCAAGGTTGATAACTGCGAGATTAAAGTCATCGTCATGGATGATATGAGCACCCCAGACACCACCGCTACCCTGGCAAAAGAATTAATCAACGTCGATAAGGTCGACATCCTGGTAGGGACGGTTTCTTCGGCCGCGGCCGCGACTCTGCAAGGGATCGCCCTCGAAAATAAGATCCCGTTAATCGTTGCGCCGGCTGCCGCCAATGACATCACCGGTGTTAATTTCAACGAATATACCTTCCGCACCAGCCGCAACAATTACCAGGACGCCATGAACCTGTGCTCTTACCTGCCGACCGTGTATAAAACCTTCGTCCAGATTGCACCGGACTATGCCTTCGGACATGGCAGCGCCGATGCTTTCCGTGACTCGTGCACGTTGAACGGCGGCACCTTCGTGGCTGATGATATCTTCGCCCCGGTTACCACCACCGATTTCACCCCTTACATGGACACTATTTTGAAGTCCGGGGCCGAGTCCTGGATTGTGACCTGGGCCGGCGCTGGGTTCGTCGCTATGATGCAAGCCGCCAAAGACCAGGGTGTGCTTGACAAGATGAAACTGGGCTCGACCTTCATCGATAACACCTTGATGCCGACCTTCTTCGGCAATGCAGTAGGCGTTACCAGCGGCATCCTCTACCAGTACACTGCTCCCAAGAATCCCATCAATGACTTCTTGGTGGAAAAAGACACCACCAACTACGGCACCCCGCCAGACCTGTTCGATGCAGATGGTATGAACGCCGCGATTATGGCAGTGGAAGCTCTCCGCAAGACCAATGGCGATACCAGCAGTGATGCCCTGGTCAAAGCGATGGAAGGTTTGGAATTCCAGGGGCCGAAAGGCCTGGTTTCAATCCGCCCCGAAGATCACGTTGCAATTCAAGATATGTACATTCTGACCCTGACCAATGTGACCGATCCGGCCTACAAATTCTACGACTATGTAACCACAACCCGTCCTGAACCACCTTGCTTGCTCCCCGAAGCGATGAAGGACCGCTGCGGCACGCTGCCCTACGGCAGCCTGACCGGAAAGTAAGATTTTTCCACGTTCAGTGTTGGCAAGATGAATCTTGATTTTTGTTAGCCAGGGTTCATCTTGCCGCTGGTACCTACTGGAACATCGACAGGACGAATCCTGTCCAGCATCGTAATTAGTAGATACATCAGTTGTCTGCAATAAAAAAACCGAAAACTGATAAGCAAAACATGACAGTCAAACCTATCCTTGAAACCGATCACCTCTCGAAAGCCTTTGGCGCTCTGGTTGCCGTGGACGATGTCAGTCTGAAGGTAATACCCAGGTCTTTCCATTCAATCATCGGGCCAAATGGTGCTGGAAAGACGACCCTGTTCAATTTGCTGAGTGGTAATCTCCAACCGACCCACGGGCGCATTTTCTTCAAAGGGCAGGATATTACCCACCAACCGGTATACCGTACAATCCATCGAGGGATCGGGCGTTCGTTCCAGATCACCAACATTTTTTCAAACCTTTCAGTTTATGAAAATATCCGTCTGGCCTGCCAGGCCATGGGGCACCATAATTTCCGCTTCTGGCAGGATGCGAAAAGTTTTAAAGAGTATCACCAGCGTACTGTAGAAGTTATGGCGCAAGTCGGTCTATCAGAACGCGGCCCAGATTTGGCCCGGACGCTCCCCCATGGCGACCAGCGCAAGCTCGAACTGGGTATGATCTTAGCGCCAGACCCCGAAGTGCTCCTGTTGGACGAGCCTACTGCCGGTATGGCTGCCGAACAGGTCCCCGAGTTGATAACCCTGATCCAATCAATCCGCAAGGCAGGTAATAAGACCGTTATTCTGGTCGAACATAACATGACTGTTGTCATGAATGTTTCTGACCGGATCACCGTGATGCACCAGGGGCAGATACTGGCTGAAGGCGCACCGGCAGAGATCGCAGCCAGCCAGGCTGTTCAGAGCGCTTACCTGGGCGGTTTATATAACCTGCAGCAGCTTCAATAGGACCATCATTGGAAAATAATAAGGGAATGACGACCAATCTGCTTGAGATCGAACAGATCCATACCTTCATCGGCCAATTCCACATCCTGCAGGGTGTGAGCGTGAAGATTCCAGCTGGCAGCATTACCGCGTTGTTAGGCCGTAATGGAGCCGGGAAGACTACCACACTGAAATCTATCCTCGGTTTGACCCCTCCCCGGGAGGGTAAGGTGCTTTTTGCTGGGCAAAATATCGTTGGCATGCGCAGCTACGAAATTGCCTCCCTGGGGATCGGTTACGTCCCCGAAAACCGGGCTATTTTCCGAGACCTGAGCGTTGCTGAAAACCTAAAGATTGCCGAACGCTGTAAGGGAGATCTGGCACGCCGTCAGGACTTGATTTTTACCCTTTTTCCCGACCTGAAACGCCTGATCCAGCTTTCTGGTAACCACCTTTCAGGAGGCCAGCAGCAAATGCTGGCGATTGCCAGAGCGCTGGTAGCTGATAACCAGCTTTTGTTGATCGACGAGCCAACCGAAGGCCTGGCGCCAGTCATTATCGAAGCGATGATGGCTGTCATCCGCCAGCTTGCAGCCGAAATCACCATCCTCCTGGTCGAACAGAATTTCATTGTTGCCAGCCAATTGGCGGAGTATTATGCCATTATCGAGGAAGGTCGTTCGGTTAAAGAGGGCCGTATGGTCGATTTGGTGGGCGATCAGGCGGTTATCCATCGTTATCTGGAAGCTGCTTGAGAAGAGGACACTCTATGACTGCTTTGCTCTCAGGTCTTCGTAAGAATTACTCCCTCTGGATTACATTTTCAGTCCTGGGTTTGCTCTTTCTCCTGGCTATCAGTGGTATGCCGCCCTCAGATTGGGTGATTACCTTGCTGCGAGGGTTATCGGTGGGGGCAGCTACTTTTCTGGTTGCATCCGGATTTTCGATCATTTTTGGCTTGCTGGGTGTTCTTAATCTGGCGCACGGTACGCTCTTCATGATCGGCGCTTACATCGGTTGGGCAATATATATCCGGCCGGATACATTCGTCGACATCTTGCCATTAGTTTTGCTGGTCCTGGGGAGCCTGCTTTTAGGCCCATTGTGGCAATGGCTGCTCCCAGGGCGTTTGCTCACCAAAAAGTGGCTGCGGTTGTGGCCCTGGGTGACCCTGGCGATTTCACTGGCCATCCTCAGGTGGGGCGTTTCGAACTACCCGGTGACCGGATGGAACCCCAGCGTGTATCAGAACAGCCCGGTGACATACGGTTTCCTGGCCGATCAGGGACAGCGGCTGATCCCCAGCCCGGTTTTGAGCTTGGTTTCCCCAATTTTGCTCGTTGGCAGCCTCGTGATTGGCTGCTTGCTAGCCACCTTAAGCCTGACAGGCCTGGGCCGGCAACCTCAGGTCCAAAAGCCTTCATTTGCTAACCTGCTTAGATCGCAAGCCCAGCCTTTATTGATTTTCGTCTTCCTGATCGCTGCCAGCGGGTTGGTATTTGCCTTTAACGATCCTATCACGGCCTTTTTGACCGGTTTGGACACGACCTGGCTTTTCTTGATCGCCGTCGTATTTGCTACCCTTTCCGGGTTTGGGCTGGGGGTGCTGCTTGAAAGCACTCTGGTGCAAAGGTTATATTCGCGCCCGATCTATCAATTGATGCTCAGCCTGGGTTTGAGCTTCATCGGCATCGAAGTCGTGCGCGCCATCTGGGGTCGCCCTGAGTTTGTAATGCCCAAGCCTGCGTTGTTTAACGGCAGCGGCCCGGGATGCCCGGCTACCAGCCTGGCAGATTGGCTTACCTATCACTGTTCGACGATCAGCTTCCTGGATGGGCGTATCAGGGTTTACAACGAAATATTACTCCCACTCACCGGCCTGGTCGTCCTGGGGGCGGTGGGCCTGCTGCTTCAGCGCTCACGCCTGGGAATGATCATTCGGGCAGGAGTCCAGGATCGTGAGATGGTAGAAGCGCTTGGGATCAACGTACGGCGGGTATTCACCCTCGTATTTGGGTTGGGGGTTGGCCTGGCGGCTCTGGGGGGCGTGCTGGCTGCGCCTTCAATTGGCCTATCAAACAGTATGGGCGAAACTTTCATGGTCAAAGCCCTGATCGCCCTGGCGATAGGCGGCCTGACCAGTTTCCCAGGCGCAGCGTTTGGCTCGTTCCTGGTTGGGATGGTGGAACAGTTCATCATCAAGTACGGCCAGATCGGTATCCACCTGCCATTCCTGGCTGCGCCATTCAAACCGACCCCGCCGTTGGTGCCGGCATCGACCGTGCTGCTGATGGTCATCATCTTGCTGGTGCTGCCCCAAGGCGTGTTCGGGCGGAAGGAGTAAGCCATGGCTGCTACCACATCTGTCACTGAAAATCGCTTACCTGGTTCGATGCTTTTCCGCCGCAATCTCGGGCTGCTGGTATCTTTCCTGCTCATGGCGATCCTGCCTTTCGCAGTTGCCTTGTTCGCGGGTAAGTCGTTCAGCAGTGTACTGGCTAATGAACCAGGCGCTTCTGTATTTATCCAGGGTTTCGTGGTTGAGATCTTGATCTACGGTATTTATGCTCTGAGCTACGATTTGATTTTTGGGATTACCGGGCTATTATCGTTCGGGCACGCCATGTTTTTTGCGGTAGGGGCCTATGTTACCGGGATCGCCCTCAAGAGTTTCGATCTGTCGTTGGGGGTTACCCTGCTGCTGGTGATCGCAGCCGGTATTCTACAGGCCTTGCTCTTCAGCGTGGTCCTGCCACGGGTCAAAGGGATTACTTTTGCGCTGGTAACCCTGGGCCTGGCTGAAGTCTTCTACATCGTCATTCAGACCAGCGAGTTGGGGAAGTATACCGGCGCCGATGTCGGTCTTCAGGGGGTCGTTTCTCCACCCTTTCTCGACCCGGTCTCGCAGCACCTGCGTTTGTATTTCATCGTTCTGGTCATTACATTTTTAATTTACCTGGTTTTTCGCCGTTTTGTCAATTCCCCAACCGGGCGGGTGTGTATCGCCATCCGTGAGAATGAAGACCGCGTCTTGATGTTGGGTTACAACACTTTCTATTTCAAACTAGCCGCTCTCACCCTGGCATCTATCACCGCTGCCCTGGCCGGATTAATGTACACCATCCACCAGCCGATCGTCACGCCAGACGTCGCCAGCTTGAACTTCACCGTTTCAGCCCTCTTGATGATCTTGATTGGTGGGGTCGGCACCCTCAACGGCGCTTTGATCGGCGCAGCGATCTTTCGAATGCTTTCCTTTGGCCTGGCGCGCTACTTCGGAGGGGCTTCCAGCTTCCTTTTCGGAGCGATCTACGTAGCTATCGTCCTTTTCCTGCCATATGGCATTGTTGGCACCTGGCAGATGCACCGTTTCGATGTCAAAGCAGGCCGGAAACGCCTCTTGAAGCTGATCGGGCTGAGAAAATAGATTATTGGCGAGAAATCCATCGGTAATTTTGCCGAAACAAGGCCAATGGTGAGAGCAGCAGCTTTTAACTAGAGGCGCGACCCTGCCTGAATGCAGGGCTGTTGAGTTGCCGCACCCTTTTGCCCATTCATTTTGTCGGACAGCCATACATCTGCCCGTCGTTAAAAGTCTTGACCAACTTCAGGGCGTCGACTACCTGGTCGTGACTCAATCCATATAACTCGGTAGGCATCTGATTCATAATAAACAAAGGCGCACCGGTCTGGCAGAGATAATCTCTCAAGGCTTCCGGGGTGGGGTAGGCGGCCAGGGTGATCGGCATGCGTTGAGTCCAGAAATAGATGCCCATTTCCCCCGTGCTGACCATTTTAGTCAGGTCTGGATGCGCTTCGATATAAGCGATGGTTTCAGAATTGCGCCAACCAATGTTCAAATATCCTGATCCGGTTCGGAATACCTGGCGCGAAAAATCCACCGTACGAAATCCGTAGTAAACCACGAACACGGCAAAAAAACCGATAATTGCAGCGCGCATCCAGAGATTGCTGCTTGCTTTCCATAACAGGCCAAGACTTCCGGCGAGTAAAATAATGAAGGCAATTAGTATTGGGACGAGATACCGAGGATTGAGGACGTCCAATTCTGTCAGGCCATGTGCAATGTATAACATGGCAAAGTTGAGAACGACGACGCCTGTCAGCAAGAACAGGCCTGCCCTTGATGTTGGATCGCTCGTCTGGGCCAGCTTTTTTCGATAGAGCCTGGCAAGGACAGCGACAATCATCAGACCGGCGATGATCAAAACCACACCTGCCGGGATCTCTCTCCCGCGCAAAAACCGCCCCGGAATAAAGAGGCTGAACCAGTCATACATGAGCCGGGCCAACTGTTCCTGGCCGAAAGAGACGAGGGAAAAGCTCAGATAGCGGACCGGGTGTCCGGCAGTGATTTCATTGCGTAACCAATACAATGCTACCGGCGCCAGGCCAAGCAAGCCAAACAGCACTGCATCTTTGATGCGTTGGATGAACCGCTTGCCGGGTGGAAAAATAAACAGGGCTAATCCTATTGCCCCGATCAAAGGTATAGATGCGTAGCGGGTCAACACTGCCAGGCCAGCTGCAATTGCTGCCCCCCACCAATAACGTCTCTTGTGACCCGTAAGGAAATCCAGGCAAAATGCCAGACTCAGCAGCATAAAAGTAAAGGCGAGCGCTTCACTCATTGCGGCGCCATGCGCCTCAGCAGTCACGTCTGAAAGCAGCACCAACGCGGCAGCCACTAGCGAAAATCCGGCTGGCACGTTAAAGCGGCGGGTGATTGACCCGACCAGGAAAATATTCACCCCGAACAAGATTGCATTCAGCCAGCGAACCGCAGTGAAAATATTGAGACCGGTCAGGCTCAAGCCGGTCAATACCAATGGAAACATCGGCCCAAAAATGTAGGACGGGTTAAAGCCTTTTCCTGCCAGTACATCCTGGGCCGGATAAATGTAATAATAGGAATCGTCACCCAGGTATGGCCCCCAATGGGTGTTGACGATGACCAATGCCACCCCACACAGCGCCAAAATCGGTAAGGCAGCCGATTGCCAATTTATTTGTCTACTCAATGGTGAATTAATTATAACATTTGTTTCGGTGTGAAAGCGAGTCGGGTCAGGAATAGCCGCAGATAATTCTCGGATATACTATGAATAGAATCTTATCGGCAAATATTATTAGATATGTCTCTTTCTAACCTGGTCATCCGTTCAAAACTGATCCCACCTCGCCAGCGCAGAGGTGGTCTACGGCGGGCGCGTCTGGAAAAACGCTTGCGGGCAGTCCTCGATTATCCCCTGACCATTGTCCAGGCCAATACCGGGTATGGTAAAACCTCCGCTTTGGCATCTCTGGGAGCCATCGTCGAAAATCTTTTCTGGTATACCATCACCGACCTGGACCGCGATCCGCTCTTATTTCTGGCTCATCTCGTTGCGGCCTTCGACCAAAAAGACAAAAACTGGAGCCGCCGGACCTTTGAGGCTCTTGAAGCCTATAACGGTAGGGTTGATTCCCCGGTGCTCACCCCTCTGCTGAATGACCTGACGACCAACCTGACCAGTGAAGCCATCCTGGTGCTGGATGACTTTCACGTTGTTCAGGATATCGCCGAGATCGATCGAATTGTTTGTACATTGATCGAATACCATCCGCCCAAGCTTCACATCGTCATTTCGTCTCGCCAGACCCCGCCGTTTGAAAACCTCACCCGCTGGCGCGCCAAGGGCCAGGTCTTTAACCTGGGAAGAAATGAGTTGGCTTTTACCGCTGAGGAAATTGAAGCCCTTTTTAGCCAGTATTACGGTTTGCAGCTTTTACCGCAGCAGGTTACCGCGCTCTCGGTTGAGACCGAAGGTTGGATCATTGCTCTGCAGCTCATCTGGCAGAGCTTGCAAAGCGAGACTGCGCCAACGCTGGACGATGTCCTCGAACGCCTGCCCGATTCGTTAGAGGCTTTGTTCGATTACCTTGCCCCTGAAGTACTGACGCACCAATCGCAAGCGGTGCAGGATTTCCTGGTAAATACGGCGGTCCTCGACCAGATGGATGCAGCTGCATGCGATGCCCTGCTGGCGATATGCTTGCACCCCCCAGAAATAGGCTCGGCGGTCCTCCTGCGGCGTTTGTATGAGTTTGGCCTGTTCGTCAATGCAATCGGCGAAGGGACTTACCGTTACCAGCATATGTTCCAGAGTTTCTTGCTGTCCAGGTTAAAAAACGAACCTGAAAGGCTGTACAGCCTCCATCGCTGCGCTGCCAGCCACTATGAAAAAAATAGCCAACCAGAAGAAGCCATCTATCACCTGCTAAAGGCAGGTCTTTACGGGCAGGCAGCCGCTATGATCGAAGCGACCGGTCCCGACCTGGTAAGGTTAGGGCGATTAGACCGGCTGCTGGGCTGGATGGAGCAGCTGCCCGCTGAGATTCAGGCCGGGCGCCCGGCTCTCAACCTGCTGGCCGGTGACGTGCTGCGGTTGCGAGCAGATTTCGAAGGTGCCCTGGTGCGCTACCTGGCAGCTGAGAAGACGTACGCAATCCAAGGTGACAATTTAGGTCGCAGCCAGGCTTTGCGCGGGCAAGCGCAAGTATATCTGGATACTCTCAGACCTCTAAAAGCCGATTCGCTGCTTGAAGAAGCCTCCAGTTTGCTCGAGCCGCAGGAGCATCGCCAGGAAACCGCGGCTTTGTTTGACCAGATTGCAGAAAATAAGCTCAATTTGGGGTATCCACAGCAAGCCCAGGCCCTGCATATGGAAGCGCAGTTGCTGCGAGCCGAGGCCGACCCGGGCGATCTCTACCTGGAAGCTCGGGCTCTCTTGCGCACCGGCAACCTGGAAGAAGCCCAACGGCTGCTTGAAATCCGCGAGCGTGAAGAGCGGCAGTCTGGCGCCGACCGGCCTCCCAGGTTCCACCGAGAGACCGTGCTGCTGCTTTCGCTGGTGTGCATCTTACGCGGGGAACAGGTTGCAGCCGAGCGCCTGGCGCGAGACGGGATTGAAATCGGCCAGGCATTGCACTCCGATTTTGTCCAGGCTGTCGGTTATATGCGCCTCGGGCATGCCCTGGAAGCGCGTATTTCACCTCCCTGGCAGTCTCAGAACAGCGATGAAGCCATTGCCTGCTACCGTAAATCGATCGAGCTGGTGCAGCCTTTCAAGGTAACCCGGGTATTGGTCGAGCCATTTTGGGGTCTATGCCACGCTTTTGGTTATCGCCAAGATTTGCAATTGGCACACGAAAACGCGCTCAAGGCTATTGAGGTAGCCGAACAGGCTGGCGATGTGTGGATCGGCAACCTGGTGCGGGTGTCTTTAGGTTCCAGCTACGTCAAAGCCAGCCAACCCCGGCTGGCACGCGAATGGCTCGACCTGGCCGTGGGCGGTTTTGAACAGGTCAAAGACTCATTCGAACAAGTGGCTGCCCTGATCTGGCTGACGTTGAATGCCTGGTGGCAAGGCGACACAGTTACGGCTGTCGAGTATCTCCGCCAAATCCTACCGGTCGCCCGCGAGCATCACCTGGACGAGCTCCTGATTCACCGTACCTACCTTGGATTGGATGACGACCAGGCTTTTTTGCCGCTGCTCATTGAGGCTGGCCGGATGGATATTGAAGGCGGTTACGTCCAATCGCTATTAAAGACGCTCGAGCTGGATACCCTCCAGGATCATCCAGGATATACGCTGTGGGTTAGAACATTCGGTGAGTTCAGTGTCTGGCGCGGTAACGTCGCCATTACTTCTCAGGAATGGCAGCGAGAAAAAGCTCGCCAACTCCTGCAGCTGTTTATCGCTCATCGCGGCCAGTTCATCCAGCGCGATCAGATCATCGAGATGCTCTGGCCTGACCGGCCGGTCGATGCCGCTTTGCGTGATTTCAAAGTGGCCTTAAATTCTGCCAATCATGCCCTTGAGCCAGCTCGCCCCAGGGATGTCCAACCTTTCTTCATCACGCGCCATGGGAATGCATATGGCATTAATCCCAAAGCGGCCGTGATCGTCGATGCTTATCGCTTCGAGGACCAGGCCGAGGGTGAAGGTATAGAAGCTCTCAAAGAGGCCATTGCGCTCTACCAGGATCAATTCCTGCCGGATTGCCTTTATGATGATTGGGCTGCCCATTACAGGGAGCGGCTGGATGAGTTATTTCTGAAAGTTTCAGGCCGGTTGGCTGACCATTGGCTGTCTGAACAGGAGTGGGCCAGAGCCATTGAGACGTGCCAATCGGCTCTAGCCCATGATCCTTGCTGGGAACCGGCTTACCGCCAGCTTATCCAGGCTTACATCGGCCAGGGGAACCATCCCCAGGCTCAAGCTGTATATAATCGGTGCGTCGAAACGTTGAAAAATGAGCTCAACGTCGAACCATCGACGGAGACCAGATTGCTGCTGGATTTACTTCATTTTTGAGCGACTGATTCTTTTTCGGTCTGTTGAATCAGCTCAAGCTCGATGTTGATATCGATTTCGTCGCCAACCAGCAAACCGCCGGTTTCAAGCGCTATATTCCAATTCAGGTCCCAATTTTTCCGGTTTATTTTCCCTGTGGCTGTAAAGCCTGCCGTCAGCGAGCCAATGAGGTTCTTCACCAGGCCCAGATACTCGACATCCAGGGTTAGTTCGCGAGTTATTTCACGGATGGTCAGGTCACCGGTCAGGCGAGCATGTGATTTGTCGAGAACGTCGACCCGCTTGCTTTTGAATGTCATCAACGGATACTTTTCAGAACTAAAGAAATCCGGCGAGCGCAAGTGACCATCGCGCTTAGGGTCGCGGGTATTGATACTTGCAGTTTCGACTTGAACGGCAACTGTGGTGTTGGCGGGTTTATTCTCATCGAGGGTGATGGATCCAGTGAACTTTTCGAACTCACCATGTACTTTGGTGATCATCATATGGCGGGCTATGAATTGTATTTCAGAATGGGCATAATCGATTGTCCAGGACATATTAATACTCCTTTAATTTTATATCAAAATTCTTGATATCAAACTATTTTCTTAAAAAAATTAATCTGCTGGCCGTAAGGCTTCCGCTGTGCTGTTGAACTTTCCCAATTTCCGCAAAATATCCCCCAGGGTTACCTGTTCTTGCGGTGTGAGAATCGCTAATTCGGCTACGATCGCTTTGACCATTAACGGAAAAACGCGGCGGATCAACACTTCGCCAGTTGGAGTCAGGTGTACCCGCACCATCCGGCGGTCTACGACTTCGCGCACCCGTTTGACCAGGTCGCGCTTTTCGAGGTTATCCAACACCAGGGTCACATTCCCGGTCGATTTGAGTAGCTTCTCGCTCAGCTCTCCCTGGCACAGCGGCCCGAGGTGAAACAGGGTTTCGAGGATTCCAAACTGCGAGGGCGTCAGGTCGCCAATCGCCCCCTGCTGGTACAGCCGGGATTCAAAGGCATTGGTCGCCCGCGTCAGTTTGATGAACGTATCGAGGGCCAGGGTTTCTTCGGGAGTTCCAGCATAGTGGGTTGGCATAATTACCTTTACATCAAATAGTTTGATATCAAAATAATAGCACGAGAAATCGAACCTGTCAAGAGGGAATTTCCATGAAAAGGGTGAATTATGCCTTGAGCGAGGCTCGTCGCAGCAGCAGGTATACCAGCCCGCATACAATAACCGCATAGGCCAGGAATGACATCGTAGTGGTGAACGCGGTCCGCGTACTTAAGGCTATGTAAGTCTTGATTTCAGCGAAAATTGCACCGTTCGAAAATGCATTGGTTACTCTTAGCAAGGCGTACAATCCAAATGGCGCCAAAGAGATCGCCCACTTGACCGGGACGGCGCTGCGGTAGTAGGCTAACGTGATAAACCAACCGGCGGCAATCGCAAAAAGGTAGAGAACAAATTGCAGAGCTAAAAGCACTCCCCAAGTTAACGGGAAGAGAAAAAACAGGTTGCTGACAAAATTGACCGGCCAAAATATATTATGGATCAGAGCAACGCTCAGGTTGAAAATTGACAGGGCTGCCGCAGCTGTCAGCGCAGTGAGGAGATTGGCCAGCATGAACGTCTTGCGCGAGACACCGTTGGCCAGGGCGATCTTGAAATTGGCAATCAAAAGGGTCATTCCGAACAGCATCGCAAAAAGACCGGACACATTTTCAAAGGGTACGGTCAACGATACGAACTCGACGAACAGGATTGACACGGTCAGTCAGGTGGAAGACCAAATCGGTCAATGCTACGGTCACGAGTATACTCAGGAACCCGATGAGGATCAATCCATAGGACCGCTTTATCAAAATCCACAAGGTTTGGCCTGTCTTTTTCATTTTCTTCATGATCCTTTCCACTCAATTGGTCAGGCTGATGAACAGCTCTTGCAGCCTGGCCGGGGTTACATCCAATCCTAATTGGTCCAGCTCTTCTTGCTCAAAATCGTTCCGCTTCTGGTAGATCGTGGCAGCTTTATAGCGCCCCAGGGTTTCCTCTCGGATAACTTTCTTCCCGGTCATATAGCAATCCACGTTCTCCTGGCTGCCGGAAACCGTATAGGCCAGGCTCAAAATCCCTTCGACCGGCTGGGCTAGCAAGACCTGGCCCTTATTGAGGATGATGACTTCTTCCAGCAGCCCGGCAGCCTCATCGATCAGGTGGGTCGAGAGAATCACCGTGCTGGGGGTGGCATTATAATGGGCAACCAGTTCGCGATAAAACAGGTCGCGATGGTTGGCATCCATCCCCATGACCGGCTCGTCGTAGATGACGACCGGCGCATTGCTTGCCAGGGTAAGGATGTCTTTGAAAATCGCGAGATAGCCGGTGGAAAGAGCTCCAATTTTCTTACCTGTCTCCAATTTGAAACTGGCGGATAACCGATCAGCGTATTCCCCATCGAACTGCGGATAAAAGGTGTGGGTCAATCGAAACACATCTCTGACTTTCATATCCCTGGGATAGAGAGTCTGTTCGGTCATGTAGAAAATCTTGGCCTGGGCCCGGTCGTTTTCGAAGGCGGGCTCCCCATCCACCCAAACCTGACCCTGGTCGGCGAAGATGCGGTTGGTGAGGATATTCAGCAGGGTGGTTTTACCCGCTCCATTTCGGCCCAGGAAACCGGAGATTTTACCATCGCAAAATGTGACCGAGACATCCTTCAACGCCACGGTTTTCCCATAAGATTTGGATACATTTTTGATTTCAACCACGCTCATCTGGATTCGTCCTTTCCCCGGCCGGTTTGGCAGTCGATTGGTTTAACCATCCAACGACATCTTCCGGAGTAAACCCTAATTTTTCGGCTTCTTTTAAAAGCGGAAGCACAAAATCCTGGAAGAATGCATGCTTCCGTTTTTGGACGACTTTTTTGCGGGCTCCCGGGCAGACGAACATACCCATCCCGCGTTTCTTATAGACGACACCTTCATCCACAAGCAGGTTCACCCCCTTATTAGCTGTAGCTGGGTTGATTTTCAGCACTACCGCCAGCTCTGTCGTCGAAGGGATCTGGGTTTCCTCGGCGTAAATGCCCTTGAGGATGTTATCTTCTATCGCTTCGGCCAGTTGGAGAAAGATCGGCTTCTCATTGGCTGGATCGACCTGCATTGCGTCAGCTCCTTTGTGAACCAGACTGAAGGTTAACAGCAAAATAGTTAATCAGTTGATTAGTTCAGTAACTAACTATATAACTATTTTTGTGATTTGTCAATAGCCAATATATATTGTGGACCTGCTAAATGCGAGAGGTAGAATTTAACTCAGCCAGGCTATTTAGATGGGAAAGGATGAATGTCCGGGATCCCCCTGGTATAGGCACCAGTCTTTGATCCTGGCATCACTCAGGAATCCGGGTAGAATGGCAGCCAATCTGTGTTGGGGGAAATTCCAACGATCTCGTCCCCCCGCCATTTGATGCGGTAGGTCACCCCATCAGTCGTTTCCTGGCTTTCCGTCTCGGGCAGGCCATACTCGACCCGGATGTGGGCTGCTCCTTCCTGCCTGGGGACATAAAGGAATGGGCCAGCCCATTGGATCGGCACGGGTTTTTCATTCACACCGAGTCGGATCGAGCCTTCCACCACCCAACCAGGGATACGGACAAGCAGCGGTCGGGGATCTTTGTGCTGAATCTCCAGGCTGGCTGTCTGGCCGCGGATGGACCGGATTGTGAGCCGGGGACTATCGTAATCGAAATGGAAATTAACCTGCAGGCCGAGCGGCGTCTCTTCGGCGATGTGGGTGTAGATGTCACACATGGTGTGCAGCGTCGCCGCGGTGATATCGGTGATTGGCAGCTTGCCGCCGTGGGTGTGGAGGTGCAGTCCGGCGAAAGCGCCCAGGGCACGCCGGTCCAGGTTGGCGTGCTCGTCCAGGCCATCTGCATTGGCTGGCTGCAGGCCAATCGTCTCGGTTATTTGGGAAGGCAAGAGCCGGGCTCGCACGATCCGCTCGGCGTCGTCGAGGAATTCTGGATAACCGCTGGTTGCCAGGCGCATTGCGAGCTGGGCCACATCCCCGGCGGATGCAACCTCTCCGTCCGTTTCTTTACCAAAGTCGTGGGAGATAAAGCCCGAGAGCTTGATTGTTTTCCTCACCGTTTCCCGGTAAGTCAGTGCGACCCGCTCGACGTATTGGTGCTGGCGGGTCAGCTGGCCGAACATCAGCAAGCCTCTCAGTGTACCCAGATAGGAATGGGTGTGGGTGTGTTCGCCGGTGGGTAAGCTGCCATCCGCCCGGGTGGATACGTCGAGGTGGAAGTGGGCCAGACGGCCAGCCAGGACCAAAGCGACATCGTCGCCGATTGCCAGGTGGAATTCGAGCAGCGCTTCGATCAGGCGCCCGTGACTTTCGATATGGCGGAAACCGCCCATTTCTTTGTAAAACTCGAGGATGGCCGGGGTGACGACAATTCCGGCCTGTTGGCACAGCGACTCCATCCTGTCGTAATCCCAATCGCCATCCGGGAGGATGAAGCGGTCGAGCGCCCTGACCATCTTGATCCCTAGGTCACGGGCCAAATCCAGGTTGCGGTAGCGTACCAGGGCTGCCAGGGCCAACAGGATTTCTCGTTGGGAATGGTTGTCGAACCAGCCGGCCGGGTCCGGACCAGGGGGGATGCCCACCCGCGGGATGAGATATCCGCCCATTCCATATGGGTTATCCAGGCAGGCATTGAGGTTTGCGAGCATAGCCTGGCTGGCTTCTGCTGGGATAGCGAACCCGGTTGCGGCTTCCAATCGCAAGAGTGCATCCCACCACCTGCCGGTATTGTGCGAAGGCCAGAAAGTCTGGCATTCGGCCTTTTTTTGATGATCGAAACGGACAGCCCAATAGGGTAGATGAGGGCTGGGACTGGCCAGGATCGCAATCAAATTCTGGCCCGCCAGTTCCATGGAACCTTTCAAAGATAGCATCGACTACCTGATCTTCTTTAAGCTGATGATGCTGAAAATGAACAGCACCCCATAACAGCCAAAGACGATGAAATAACCCAGGCCGGGCAAAAACCGGTCCAGGTAGTCGGCCATCGGGCCGCCAATCCCGGCGCCGATCATACCGGCGCCGGCGCCAGCTAAATTTGAAATGCCCAGGTAGCGCCCCGCTTCAGCTTTAGGCGCCAGGTCGGTTCCCATGGCCCAATTGGTGGTGGTAAACAACCCGGTCGCGATGCCCAGGATTGAGCCGGCGATGTAAATCAGGGTCAGGTTGGGCGAAAAGATAGTCGACATCAGCAGGAATGTCCCAACAGCAGCCAGGACGCCGCTGATGGCCACCAGGCGCTTGTGTCCCAGGCGGTCTGATAGCAAACCGCTGGGTACGACGCTGGCCAGGGTAAACAGACCAACCACCAGGATCAGGCGGCCGGTCATTGCAGTGGCGGTTTCAATCGAGATTTTAAAGGTAAACATTAAAAAGAAAGGTGCGAACCCCTGGATCGATGTGACTGCGGCCAGATAGAACAGGCGGTTGACCACCCACCAGGTGAAGGACGAGTTCTGGCGAGCGTCTTTTCCCAGGGTCGCCAGGGCTCCGGCCCATACGCCTACGCCGACTCCGACAATCATGGCGACCAGCCCACCCAGGCCGACCCCAATCTGTTGAGCAAGGCTTGCCCCGGCCAGCGGCCAGGCGATCAACCCGGCCAGGCCACCGACAATTCCTCCAACAGCCAGCCCGGCGACACCCCCGGCGAGGATTCCCAGAAGCACCCCGAGGACCCGGCGCATGGGCGGGCCGATTGGCTCAACCGGCTTTACTTTGAGCGGTTCTTCGTGTACCAAAACCATGGTGAGCAGCATCGTGGCCAGCAGGCCAATCCCGGTGACGACCACCGACAGGCCAAATAACCCATTCCCCACCATGCTGGCGATCACCAGGGATACCAGGATCAAGGGCAATAACTCCATGATGGCTTTTACGCCCGACGCCATACCGCGCTGGCCTTCCGGCACCATGTCGGGGATCAATGCCTGCAAAGCTCCGTGGGAGATGTTGCCAGAGAATTGGATTAAGAGCACCGCTACCAGTAAAGTCCAATAATTCCACGACAGGCCAATCGCAGTCAGGAAGACCAGGTCCAGTAGAGCGCCGATAAAAATGAACGGACGCCGCCGGCCGAAGCGTGAGGTCGACCGGTCGCTCAGCAGCCCGGCTGCCGGCTGGATCAGCATGGCGATCACCAACCCAATCGTGCGCATTTCACCCAGGGCGGTGTTGCGGATGGCTTCCGGCACGAAAATCGCCACCAGGTAGGGCATGAATACCGTGCCGACGGCGTTATTGCGGATGTTCAGGCCGAGCCAGAACAGGTTGATATTGAGGTATTCGTACCAGTGCAGGGTTTTGGTGGGGGCAAGTGCTGTCATAGGGTTTTAGGTGAAATATGGTTGGTGATCTTCAGGGGGAGGAGGATGCTATTATTATATAGCGGTTCCGAGACTGGCTTGCAGGATCCTATTTATAATATCTTCAATTCCTCGGCCCGCTGGACGGCGCCTAAACGCCGGTTTACACCCAGTTTGCCATAGATGTTGCGGACATGAGTGCGAATCGTATGACTGGAGAGGTGTAGTTCACGGGCGATCTCCGGGGTGGTCAGCGGAGTGGCCAACAGGTGCAGTATCTGGATTTCACGCTTACTTAGCGGTTCGACGAGGTCATTACTTTGTAATACAGGCTGGATTTTAGGTAAACCAGACGGTTCAGCTTTGTGATCAGCAACCGATATATTGAAAGCCGGTAAAAGCTTGTTTATGGTGTCAGATTCGATGCCAAGGTTCAATGCTGCCTGCAAAAGCCTGGCCATTGGAGCACCTCGTTGGACAAAGGCTCGCACAAAACCCTCAGGTTTGGCTAGAGCCAGGCAGTGGCCGAGAATGCCAAGCGCTTTTTCCTGTTTGCCAAGGGCTTCTAAGGCAAGCGCCTGAAAAGGAAGTAGATGGATAAGATACCAGGAATCCCCTGCCAGTTCGAATTGGCTGATTGGTTTTTCTAAAGCCAGGAGAACATCTGAGTAACGTTCCTGAGCATAAAGAAGGTTTACTTTCGCCATAAGGAAGCCGCTGTTGGAATTGGATTCTTCCAACAATAGATTAATCTCCTGGAATTTGTGGGCGGCTGAGGCTATATCTCCTTTTCTCAGGTTGAACCCGATTTCATCACAGCATGAAATATGGTAAAACCAGGACGAAACTGTAACAGCTAACTGCATGGAACGGTGATTGATAGATAATGCTTCCTCCAGATTGCCAGCGGCGGCTAAGGCGTGCGACAGGCAAATCAGGGTGTAATGCAGGGTATCGGCCTGGTTCCACTGTTCGGCCTCTACAACTCCCTGGCGGGCATTTGAAAGAGCGAGTTCGACCTGGTTCCATTCTAGCTGCACACAGCTCATGGTAGCATACGCATAGGCTACCACGGGAAGGTGGACTGAAGCGGGGGCTGATTTATCCATTGCATCTAAAACCTGCTGGCATAAGGCGAAAGCCTGGTGCAGGTGACCCTGGAGCAGGTTTGCAAAAGCCCAATTGGTATAGGCGTATATTTCGGAGAATTTACTGGATTTTTGCCCGGCGACTGCTGCCGCTTCAAAGGATTGAATTGCAGCCGGTAAATTGCTAAGATATTGCCATGCCAGGCCTCTGGTATTGAGCAGGTGAGCCCTGGTTTTCCAATCGTGCTCGGGTAAGTTTTTCATCGCCGAATCGACAAATTTGAGAGCCTGCCCCGCTTCGCCGGTGACCCAGGCCGCATATGCCCGAATTGCATCCAGCTGGCAAGCCAGCTGCTGGCTTTCCGCTCTTATTTTTATGGTGTCCGCCATCGTTTGCTTTGCTCGTTGGAGAATTCTGATTTAATCCTCCGGACGGATCGGTATAAGCCTTTACCCATGCGTATGCCACACAAAGCCATGGTTTGGAATGGAATTGCTGTTCGGGTATATCTTCAAAATGCTTTTGTACATCCAGCAATTCGCCATATTCAATCATCCCCAGAGCATTTCCAGAAACATATTCATTCACCAGCATGATATCTCCCGCGTCGATGGCGTGGCAGATGGCTTCAGACAGGAAATCATTCTCGGCATACCATTTGCTGGCGCGCTGGTGCAGCCCGGCGACCTGCTCAGGATGAATTTGCTTAAAATTCGTGACCAAAAGGCTGACAAAAAGCTGGTGGTATCGGAACCAGCGGCGCTCATCATCCAGGGGGACCAGGAAAAGGTTGGCCTGTTCTGCCTGAACCAATATGGATTGGCTATCATGCCGGTTTAGGAGGGCGTCACATAATGGTGCGTTGAATTGCTCCAGGATGGAAGTCGCTAACAGGAAATCTCGCATTTCGGTGGTTTGCTGGTCGATCACCTCTTCCATCAAGTAATCCAGGATGAACCGGTTCGTTCCGGAAAAGGTCTTTACAAAGTGAGCCACCCCAACAGAGCCCTGCTCCTTCAACCGTCCTTGTATGGTCAGGGCAGCCATTTGTAAACCAGCAATCCAACCCTCTGTCCGCAGCTGGAGAGTAGCGATATCCCGGGAGGAAAGCCCAAGTTGTAGGGTCTGGTTTAATAACCGCGAGACTTCTTCAATGGAAAAACGCAGGTCTGATGCACGCAGCTCGGTTAACTCATTGAACGCCCGCCAGCGCGCCAGCGGCCAGGGAGGATCTATCCGGCTTGACACAACCAGGTGCAGGCCGTTGACAGTCAAAGGCAGCCGCTCGATCAAAAAGACCAAATCCTTATGGATTCTGCTTTCTGTCAGGTCGTGAAGATCGTCCACCACCAGGATGATTTTTCCCTCAATCTCGGAGAGTTCGTTCGCAAAGTCGGTGAGCACCTCGGCCATAGGAGAAGTGAGCCGGGTTTGCAGGGCCTGGACCAGCGCCTCGCCCAAATTTGCCTGGTGCAAAGAAGGGATTGTGCGCAGCGCATTGACGAAGTAGCCCCAAAATCGAGCCGGGTTATTCGCCCCTTTTTCTATAGTTAGCCAGGAAACCGGGTAATCGACCTGCGAAACCCACTCAGTCAAAAGGGTGCTTTTCCCGTAACCAGGAGGAGCAGTGACGAGTATCAGGCGTGAATGATGGACAATACCTTCATCCAGCCGCCGGATCAACTGCGGCCGGTTGACCAGGTTGCGATGCAGGGTTGGTATGCGAAACTTGGAGGTCAGCAGGAGGTCTGGCACCCTTTTCCTCCTTATTGCCAGTGCAACTATTTTAATTGCCAGGTTGGGAAATTTCCAACGTAACCAGCCCACATCTGGACATCGTTAAATTCATTGTATCATTTTATGTAACCTGGTTACAACGGGTACTTTTTTTGAAACCCATCATGCAGTCCATCCCAAAGCTTTTAATTGTTGTATAGTAAAGGTAGTGATGCAATGAAATCTCAACCCTTCATCATTTTGACCATTATGGTCATGGCGGCAATGGGTACAGCCGGCCTGGCGTCATGCAGTCCAGCTTCTTCTACTACATCGACCAATGGGAGTTCTGAAATGTCAACTAATCCCCAAACTTCAGGTAAAAGCTCGTTTACGATAACGATCCCTGCTTTTCCCAATGGGGCAAACATCCCGACCCGTTACACCTGTTCGGGAGCCAATGTTTCCCCCATCGTCCAGTTCGGTAAACCACCTCAGGGGACGGTCACCCTGGCAGTAATCGTCGAAGACCCGGATGCGCCAGGTGGCCTGTTCATCCACTGGCTGTTGTACAACCTGGCGCCCGACCTGGAGGCGCTGCCGGAAGGCATCCAAGCTGGCGCCCAGGTCAGCGGCATCGGCACCCAGGGCAAGTCTGGCTTTGGCAGCAATGGCTATGGTGGACCCTGCCCGCCGCCCGGGACCCCGCACCACTACCATTTCCGGGCTTACGCGCTTGACCTCGCCCCAAACCTTCCCGCCGGCTTGACAGCGGCCCAATTGAAAAGCCGCATCAATGGACACGTGCTGGCAGATGCGGATTGGGTAGGGTTGTTTCAAAGGTGAAAGAAGTCGAGAATCGAGAGGGAAGAATCGGGCTCGGTCAACTAATTCCGATTTTCGATTTTCTTCTCTCTGGTTTCTAATCCCCCGCCTTAACCGCCAGCCCATCCAAATACACCTTATCTTCCACTCGCAGCAGGTAGGGATTGGCCATTTGTGCCAGACAGAAAACTGCCAGGATGATGCCCATAATGGCAATGACCAGGCCGGGATTAAACAACCCGCCGAACACCCCTGCCAGGACCGTTCCCAGCGGGGCGCTGCATTGGGCGATCAGCCGGCGGACGGCGAAGACGCGCCCCTGCAGCTCGCGCGGGGTCTGGATTTGCCAGATCGTTTGTGAGTGGGCGTTCATAAAGGGGATCATACTTTCGAAGATGGCGGCGGATACGGCGGTCAGATACAGCCAGGGGGAAAACCCAAAAATGGTCATCGCCAGGCCAGAAACGATCAGCGGAACGATTACCCCATAAACCCGCCTCTTTTTCAACCCGCCCCAGCTGCTGATCAAGATGCCTCCGGCTACCCCGCCGATCCCGCCGATGGAGGTCAATAAAGCCAGAGCGCTCTCCAGAGTGAAGCCGCGCCCAGACCAGTCAGCCGCCAGGTTAAACTTGATCAGCATAGGCTGCAGGATCAGCATGGAGCTTGCCAGGTTGGCGACGGTAAAGGTGCCCAGCAGCCAGAGCAGCGGGCGGCGCTGCCAGATGTATAATGCCCCCTCTTTGACATCAGCCCATAGGCTCGTCTTTTTACCCGACTGCCTGATATTAAGGTCTTGCCGTTTGGGTGAGGGAATGGTCAGGAACAGCAAGGTAGCGGAAGCAAGAAAGAAGGTGACCGCATCGACCGAGATGGCTAACGTGGTGCCATCGCTCAATCCGCCGATGAAAGCACTGATGGGCCCGCTGCCGGATCCCTGGCGCACCAGGGCCGGGATGGCGATCAGTGTGGCAGCCAGGGCGGGTGAGAGGATGTTGGAGAGAGAATACATTGTTTGCATCATGCCATTGGCGCGCGGCAGCCGGTTTTCGGGGACGATCATCACGTAGGATGTATCGAAGGAAGAATAGTGGAAGGCCGAAGCGATCGCTCCCACGGTCATCCCGATCAGAAGTATCCATAACTGGAGCGCATGGGTAAAGATCAACACGGCCAGGACCACACTCAAGCAGCCGTTGATGAAATCCATGGCCATCATGGTACGCTTGCGGTCGTGGCGGTCGGCCCAGGCACCGGCGATGGGGGCGAAGATAACGTTCGCCAGGGTCCACACCAGGCCGATTGCAGAGAGCGAGGCTGCCAGGAGAGGTTTCTGGTCTGGGTTGGGGTAGAGGGTCTGGGTCAGCCAGATATTGATGGCGAAGAACGTCAGGGCGCTGCCGAACACCGACACGGATTGGGTGATCCAGACGATCAGGAAGGTGCGAAAGCCGTTGGCAGGAGGTTGGTAGGGTTGGACTTCTGGTGGGCTCATCTTCTAATCATGAAAAGGACGAATGAAACGAATGGTACCAGGATATGGCACCTGTTCGTGATTGAAGGTTCCTTCATTAACTCAAAGCCGGATGCGAGCGTCGATAGCAAAAGCCCCATTCCCTGCGGAAAGGACGAGCAGCGGGTTAATCTCGATCTCGGAGATTTGAGGGAAGTCGCTGGCAAGCTGCGCCAGGCGCATGAGCGTCTCAATAACTGCAGTCCGGTCAGCCGGCGGCAGGCTGCGGAAGCCTTTCAATTTGCGCCCCGCCCAGGTGGTTTCGAGCATCTGCTCCGCTTCGCTGCGGGTCAATGGTGCCAGACTGAAGACAACGTCTTTCAAACCTTCAACCTCAATCCCGCCCGAGCCGAACATGACCAGGGGTCCGAACTGGGGGTCGCGGACCACGCCGGTGATCACTTCCTGGCCGGGCGGCAGCATGCGCTGCAGATAAGCGCCTTCGATACGAGCTTGCGGGCGGGCGGCCCTGGTCCTTTGCATGGCAGCCTCGTATCCCTGGGCGACTTCGACCGCGTCTTTTAGATCGACCAGAACCCCGCCGACGTCCGATTTATGGGGGATATCAGGGGAGGCGATCTTTAAAACGACCGGGAAGCCGGTCTGGGCGGCGGCTGCGACTGCCTGATCGCGGCTGGCGGCCAGCACCATGCTGACCGATGCGATACCGTAAGCCTTCATCAGGCGATCGACAATATCTTGAGCCAGGAAGCCGCCGGATGGTTTGTTCTTTAACAGCAGGGCGGCGCCGGCTTTATCGATCCCGGGCAGGTCTTCAGGTTGTTCATCCAGGGCGGCCAGGCTCTGGGCGCGCCGGTAGAGGGCAGCTAAAGCCGAGACCGCCTCTTCGGGGAAGCGGTAATCAGGCACCTGGGATGCCCGGAACAGCTCGACACCTTCCTGGATCAGGCGGTCGCCCATGGCGGTCACGACGACAGGCTTGTCGTTTACCTGGATGACCGGGATGATCTTCCGGGCGATCATTCCGGCGGTCGAGGCCGGCGGGGGCGGGAAGATTACCAGGATGCTGTCGACCCCGGGATCAGCTAATAGAACCTGAAGGGCAGAGGCGTAGGTATCTGCGGTTGCTGTGGCCAACATGTCGACCGGATTGTGCAGGCTGGCAGCTGCCGGAAGAAACGCCTTCAGCTCAAGCCGGGTACTCTCCTGCAAGTCTGCCAGGCGCAGTCCGTAGAGCTCGATCGCATCTGAGGCGGTTACCCCTGGCCCGCCGGCGTTGGTCAGGATGGCGACCCGGTTGCCCCTGGGCAGCGGGCACCAGGCCAGGGCCCGGGCCCATTCGAACATTTCTCCGGTGGTTGCGGCGCGCAGCACGCCGGCTTTGCGAAATGCAGCGTCGAAGGCCGCTTCTTGCCCTGCCAGCGCTCCGGTATGCGAGGCTGCCGCCCGCCGGCCGCTCTCGAAGCGGCCAGATTTCAGAGCGACCACTGGCAGGTGGCGCGCCACCTGGCGGGCTTGTTCGATAAATTTTTGCCCATCGCTGATCCCTTCCAGGTAGAGGGTGAGCACCCGGGTGAAGGGGTCATTGGCGACGTAAGCCAGAACGTCGGTCTCGTTTACGTCAACCTGGTTCCCCAGACTGACCAGGTGAGAGAAACCGATTCCCTGGCCCTTGATCCAATCGCCAACCCCGGCGCAGATGGCGCCTGAATGGGAGATGAAGGCCAGGCTGCCGGCCGGTGGCATGGGCGGCTGCAAAAAGGTGGTATCCAGCGGCAGGTGGGTGTTCATCAGGCCGATGCAGTTAGGCCCGACCAGGCGAATGTGATGGTGCTGTGCAATTTCAAGGCAGAGGCTTTCAAGCGCTGCTCCTTCCGGGCCGGTTTCGCGGAAACCGCCGGTTGAGATAATTGCGGCCCGGATGCCGCGCTCCCCGCAATCGCTCAGGGCAGACGGCACCGCCGCCGGAGGGACCAACAGGACGGCCAGGTCGACCGGGTCGGGGACAGATGCGACCGAAGTGTACACCGGCAGGCCCAATAACACACCGCCCTTGGGATTGACGAAGTGGATTGCTCCTTGATAACCGCTTAGCACCAGGTTGCGAGCCATGCCATAACCCAGCTTAGCCGGGTCATGCGACACGCCGATCACCACCACACCGAGCGGATTAAAGAAAGGGGTGAGAGTATCTAGCATAGGTGAAATTATAGCTGATGATTGCTGGGAAGGGCGGGTTTTCTGGGCAGGCAAGTTCGTTGGCCTTCTTAAACCAGCCCTGGTAGGAAGACTTGAACATAATAAACAAACCCGCCCCTACTCCCAAATCCTCCATCAGAATATAATATCTTATGAACGAATTTCGACCTTCGACTTCCGATTCTCGAACTCTCGTATCCCCTCCCAGGAGAATGCAAAGTGATCAAGCTCGCAATCATTGGCACCGGTGGTATGGCCAACAGCCATGCCAAGGCATTTTCGGCGATCGATGGCGTCAGGCTGGTTGCCGCCTGCGACATCATCCCTGAAAGAGTGGCTTTATTTGCCGAAACCTACGGCATTCCGCACACTTACACCGATTTCGGCGATCTGTTGGCCCACGCGGACATCGACGCGGTGACCGTTGTGACCCCCGACAGTGCCCATGCCGCGGTTGCGCTGGAAGCTGTCTCCAGGGGCAAGCATGTGCTGTGTGAAAAACCCCTGGCGACCAACTACCAGGATGCCAAAGAGATGGCCTGCGCAGCCGAACAGGCCGGTGTGATCAATATGGTCAATTTCTCCTACCGCAATTCATCCGCCATCCAAAAAGCCCATGAAATCGTGGCGCAAGGCGGGTTGGGACGGATCATGCACGTCGAAGCCAGCTACCTGCAAAGCTGGCTGGTCAGCCAGGGTTGGGGAGACTGGCGTACCAACCCGAGCATGCTCTGGCGGCTCTCGACCCGCCACGGCAGCGCGGGCGTGCTGGGCGACATTGGCGTGCACATCCTCGATTTCGTCACCTTCGCGGCCGGCGACATCACATCGCTCAACTGCCGCTTGAAGACCTTCCCGAAGGCCGAGGGGAACCATATCGGCGAATACATTCTGGATGCCAATGATTCAGCTGTCATCACGGTCGAAATGGCAGGCGGGGCGATCGGCACCATCCATACCAGCCGTTGGGCTGTGGGTCAGGCTAATTCACTGCTGCTGCGGGTCTACGGCGACCAGGGCTCGATCATCGTTAACCTGGACCAGTCGTGGGTGTCGCTGAAGATCTGCAGGGGTGAGGACGTCGACAAATTCCACTGGCAGACACTGCGCTGCGGGCACACGCCGGATATTTACCACCGCTTCATTACCAGCATCCGTAGTGGCAAGAATGACCAGCCCAATTTCACCACCGGAGCGCGGGTGCAGCAGATGCTGGATGCCTGCATCGAATCGGACCGGGACTGCCGGCCGGTCCAGATTTTGTAGATTGGCAGAACCGCAGATCAACCCAATAAACCCATTCCTGGCATACCCGTCAGGGCAGGCATGGGCAGGTCATATAGACACGAATGATTGCAGATTCTTCATTTATTTGAGCCCTATTTTAAATGGCAGACGCATGTCGTTCGCCCCTACGGCTTTTCTGCATCCACCTGGATTTATCTGTCATTCCATAATTTTGGATTTCTAATAAAGGTTTGCGGTAAGATTAAGGTATGGCAGAACTAATTGGACTGACGGAGGCTGAAGCCAGGGAGCGGCGGGCGCAGGGGATGGGCAACCAGGCCAGCGTCCCTACCAGCCGTTCGTACCGCCAGATCCTCAAAGAGAACGTCTTTACCTTCATCAACATCGTCCTGTTTGGTCTGGGAACGGTGCTGGTGATCCTGGGACGCACCGGCGACGCGCTCGTTTCGGTAGGAGTGATCACGGTCAACGTCATCGCCAGCGTGGTGCAGGAGATACGAGCCAAGCGCATCCTCGATCATATTGCCCTGCTGACCCGCCCGGAGGCCAGGGTGATCCGCGCCGGGCAGGAACGCATGGTCGACCCGGCCGAAATAGTGGTTGGCGACTTATTGTCGGTTCGGCCCGGCGACCAGTTTGTAGTCGACGGAGAAGTGGTCTCCGCCAGGCACCTGGAGGTGGACGAGTCGCTGCTGACGGGGGAATCAAATCCGGTGACAAAATGGCCGGGCGACCCGGTCTATTCGGGTAGTTTCTGCGTCAGCGGCAGCGGGGCCTACGATGCCAAAAAGGTCGGCACCGACAGCCTGGCCAACCAGCTCACCGCCAGCGCCCGGGCTTACCGGCGGGTGCTGACGCCCTTGCAGCGCCAGGTCAACCTGGTGGTAAGGGTTCTGCTCTTGCTGGCGATTTATTTCGAGCTGCTGATGGCATTGGATTCGGCCTTCGAGCGGCTGCCTTTCGTGCAGACCATCACCATGTCGGTGGTCATCCTGGGGCTGGTGCCCAACGGTCTCTTCCTTGCGATAGCGACAGCGTATGCTCTCGGTGCGATCCGGATTGCTAGAAAAGGCGTGCTGGTGCAGCAGTCCAACGCGATCGAATCGCTCAGCAACGTCGATGTGCTTTGCCTGGATAAGACCGGGACGCTGACCACCAACCGCATGGTGGTCGATGCGCTCGAACCGTCTGGCATCTCGGCTGATGAATTCAAGGCTGTTTTGGGCGATTACACCGCCAGCCTGCCCGAACACAACCGGACGAGCGCGGCGATTGCGGCGGCAGTCTCCGGGGATGCCCAGACCGTCATCGGGGAAGTGCCTTTTTCATCGGACTATAAATGGTCGGCCCTGTCGTTTTCGGGCAGCAGCCGCACGGGAACGTATGTCCTCGGAGCGCCTGAGGTGATCAGGCCGGCCCTGGGCCGGGATGAAAGCTTTGAAGCCAGAATGGACGGCTGGACGGCGCAGGGCAAACGGGTGCTGCTGATGGCGGGACGACCCGAACCGAGCGGCCTGGAAATTGACGGTGGGAAGCCGGACCTCCCTGGCGGATTGGCGCCCCTGGGTTGGGTGGTGCTGCAGGACGAGCTGCGCCCGGATGCACGCCAGACGCTGGCATCCTTCAAGCAAGCCGGTGTGGCCTTAAAGCTGATCTCGGGCGACAACGCGGCCACAGTAGAAGCCCTGGCACGCCAAGCTGGCCTGGATTTGGAAGGGGGCTGCCTGTCGGGGGACGACCTGGCCCAGATGGATGAATCCCAAATGGCCGAGGCGGTTGAGTCCACGACGGTCTTCGGCCGGATCACACCGCAACAAAAAGACGCCATCGTACGCAAACTACGCCAGTTGGGCCATTATGTTGCCATGATCGGCGATGGGGTGAACGACGTGCTGGCGTTGAAACAGGCTAACCTGGCGATCGCCATCCAGAACGGCAGCCAGGCAGCCCGCAGCGTGGCCGATATCGTCCTGGTCGAAGATTCTTTCACGGCGCTACCGGCAACGGTGCGGGAGGGCCAACGCATCCTGACCGGGATGCAAGATATCTTGAAGCTGTTTATGTCACGGGTGTTCTATTCGGCCCTTTTAATCCTTTCGACCGGCTTCATCGGCGGTTTCCCGCTGACGCCCAAGCAAAATGCGATTCTAACCTTCTTCACGGTGGGTATTCCTTCACTGGCCCTGGCGGCCTGGGCCCGGCCTGCACTGGTGTCGCCTAAAAGGCTGGTGCGGCGCATGGTTCACTTCGTACTACCGGCTGCGTTCAGCTTGAGCCTGTTCGCCCTGATCGTTTATGCTGTCAACATCCTCTCGATTTTCCATCCGGCCCTGGTGCCCCCGCCGGGCGAGATCGACGCTAACGCCAACCAGCTTATCCTGGCGATGGCTCAGACCAGCCTGACGATTTTCACCGTGCTGTGCGGCCTGCTCTTGATCGTTTTTGTCGAGCCGCCGACGCCAGCCTGGACCGGCGGAGCCGGCCTGACCCACGATTGGCGTCCAGCGGTGTTAGCCGGCGGGTTGTGTGCGGCATTCATGGTCATCCTGGGGGTGCCCGGCTTGCGCAGCATGTTCGACATTACTCCCCTGGGTGCGCTGGATTACGCTTTTATCGGAGTGATGGTCGTGGGGTGGGCCTTTTTGCTGCGCTGGGTGTGGCGGGCGCGCCTGCTGGACCGGCTGCTCAGCCTGGATTAGTGCTGTTTCAAACGGGAAACCTCAAAACAAGGTTTGGCGCAGCACCAGAATTTAAGGCGCAGGGGGATAGGCATAGATATAAGCATCGCCAATATTGGTTAGAAATTGAGCCGAAGCGGGGTCTGGGATCTGGCGGTCGAGTCCGGCGGCCTGGACCACCATCTGAAGGGTCTGGTCCGAACCGGGGTAGACGACAATATAAGCATGTTCGAACGCCTTTTGGCCCAGATCCTTGACGGTATCCTTCGAAACCCCGTGGTAAACCAGATAATAGATGATCGACATGTCGTAGGGGGCGGTCACAGCAACCACATCTCCGTCCTGCAACCTGCTTTGCAGAAATATGGAGGCCTGTTCGGTGGGGATGGGAGTATTTTTTACCTGGGGCCAGGCAATGATAGCGCTCGAAAACGAAATAACGGCGATTGACACGATCGCAATGGCCACGACTGCCCTGGTAAGATCGAATTGCTTGAGAAGATACTTTCCGGCGAGCATGACCGGCGCCAGAAAGCCGGCAGCGACCCACATGAGGAAGAGCGGCAGCAGGAACAGCCAGGCCCGGGCAACCGGATCGGGGCGTTGGAGCAGTAGATCGACGGCTGGGAAAAGGACGGCCGCCAGTTGGAGCGGTATACGCACCCGGGAGACCCGCCAGTGGAAGCCGATGGATAAAACCAGCCCGGCCAGGAGCCAGATTCCCGCGCCCAACAGCCCTGCATTCCAGGACTGCCAGACTCCGACAATAGTCGATGGCAAGTCGTTTCGCAGAAAATGATCGAATGTATTAGGAGCGATAACGTGATTGGCGAAAAACGAGCCCGGGCCCGAATAGATGAAGATCGGTGTATAGAAGGCCAGCGCCAGCAAGACGGAAGCCAACCCGGCAGCCGCCAGGCGCTTGACAAAGGCCGGGGACGACCCGTAAACGGAGGCTATCTGGCGGCCGAAAGCGGTCAGGAAGAGCCAGGTGAAGAGGATGCCGAAGGGGTAGAGCATGGTGGGGATGGTGTAGAACCCAAGGGCGGAAAAGACGACCAGCAGGAGCCAGGCAGCCCGGTTGTTCTTGCGGGTGAGGGTAACCCCCAGGATGAAGGTCAGCAGGCTGAAGAGGGTCACGAGGGTATAACCGCGGGCGGTGGTTGAGTACTCGACCAGATAGGGGACGGGGACGAGCAAAGCAGCGCTGACCAGGGCGATGCCATTGTTGTAGAGCAAACGGGCGAGCAGGTAGACCAGGGGGATGAGGAGCAGTCCGGCCAGAAAAGCTGGCAGGCGGATCGTCCAGGGGGCGCCGCCGAAAATGAGATATGCAGCATGAACCAGCAGGCTGTGAAAGACGTGGTTGTTGGGCAGGGAATAGTCGCTGACGATGGTCGCCACCGGGTGGGAGGCGTAATCGATGAAGGTGTAAGCCTCGTCGTGGTAGACCGCGCCGTAGAACAGCGGACCCGTGCGGACGGCGATGGCGAGGGCCACCAGGGCAAGCAAGACGTAGAGGTTGGCGCGCCCAATCCTGGCAGGCGCGATGGCCCGCAGCAGGAAGGTGGCATCGGCCCGCAGCCCAATGGTATACCCACGCAGCCATAAAAAGCCGGCGGCGATGGCGCTCTGGAGCCAATCCCTTTTGAACAAGGCAATCAGGCCGGCCGCGAACAAGACAACGCCAGGAATGCGCAGGAGGAGATTTCGAACGGGCGAAAAGCGCCGGCGTGAAAGACTGCAGGTTGCCGTCAGGCGAGAGCAGGTTGGCGAGGCTTCTGGCTGTGGGGTAGGGCAGGGTGAAGAGCACCAGGAGAGCGGCGCCAGCGACCAGCAGGAAGATGGTGAGAAGGATACGGAGAATTTTGGCAGGCATTATAGACAGGAGATTTTAGAAGGCTGATTGACGAACGCTCACGGGTTTAGCGGAAACTTTCTTTTCCCATGATGGCTTCGACCGCTCTTTTTGCCTCGATTGGGGTGACACCCATGATATCACCATACCAGCGCACGGCATCAAATTTGTAGCCCTCTTCCACCAGGCCGCGCACATACTCCGTAATGTACTCGGCAGTCAGTTGTTTCTTTGATTCCTCCAGCGGCTTGCCAAGGCGAAGTTTTTCGACCAGGTCCGGGGATGATGGATCTGCAGCGAGCTGTTCGACAGCTTGTTTGGAGCTAAGAAAACCTTCTCCTGTCCGCTCCCGGTACATTTTTATGGCTGCGGTTCTCTGGCCTTCAAGGCAAAGGCTTCCAATCTGGCCGGCCATTTTCCTGGCTTCCACTTCTGAAAGTGGTTTCGACGCAGGATCGATATCTCCGGCCCGATCTTCGGAGAGATGGCTCGTGAACAAAGAGATCATGGGAGCCTGGTTAGTTTCATCCAGATGGAAATGAATGGCTGAGCTGCAATAAGGACAGCGGGTGATCCCCGAAATAACCTCAAGCGGAGCGCCACAATTCGGGCAATTTAATTTCTCGACTGGCATGAGACCACCTTTCCCAAAAGAACGATCCAACCACTTTCTTGACCTGTGCCTATTGTAGCTTAAGAATAACCCGGGCGAAAGTAAACAATGACCGGGGAATCTCATTGGATTGAGACCCTGGTTAATCGTCCTATCTTAGTAAGGGAATTCATTCTGCCACAAGATTACCTGACTCGCCTCAACCTTTACCAGGCTAGGATCAAGATTCCACTGGCGGGATCAGGCTTTCATCCCCGGCTGTAGCCCCAGCCGTCGTCCCGGGCGGTTTGATGCCCAGGGCAGTTAGCATGCTCCACTCAAGCGGGTCCTGAATTTACTGGGACAGTTGATTGATAAATCTCTGATCCAGATCGAACGGAATCCGGCGGAGGACCCACGCTACCGTATGCTGGAGACCGTTAGGTCGTATGCCCATGAACGGTTGGCGGAAAGAGGTGGGGTGGAAGCTCTGCGTGAGCGCCACCTGGATTTTTTCCTCAACCTATCCTTGCGAGCGGAGCACAGGCTGCGCACTCGAGAAGTCCGGCGCTGGCTGGATGATCTCGAACGCGATCTGGATAACCAGCGCCTGGCCCTGAAATGGTCCCTCTACGGATCTATCGAGAAAGGTCTGAGCCTGGTGACGGCTTTGCATTGGTTCTGGTGGATTCATGATCTCTGGCTGGAAGGATTGGATTGGCTGGATAAATTACTGGCTGCCAATCCTCCTGTGCCCGCAGGAGCGCCGCGAATACGAATTTGCGCTGGATGCGTCTCGGGCTGCATTAGGCGAAGAGGCCTTTTTTGCAGCCTGGGAAACAGGCCGCTCGATGACAGATGATCAGGTCAGGCGGTACGCAGCGGATCTTCCCGCAGGGAATTTGGACGTGTTGACTTGATTGTCTTGACAGTCGATATTTCTTGTGCTAATATATGAATATATGCTCATATATTCAATAGGGATTCGAAATGTCTGATTTATCTCGAGAAATTCAAGAAGAATCCGCTGCCTTCATCCATCGCGATGAGGCCCTGGCGGCAGGCAAGGACCTGCTGGACGACGATGAGGCTTACGAGCTGGCCCGCACCTTCCAGGCCCTGGCAGACCCGACCCGGGTGCGCCTGATCTCGAGCTTACTGAAAAGCGAACTGTGTGTTTACGACCTGGCAGCGCTGCTCGGCCTGACCCAGAGCGCAATCTCCCACCAGCTGCGTAGCCTGCGGGACATGCGCCTGGTGAAATCTCGGCGCCTGGGCCGGGAAATGTTTTATACTCTGGACGACGACCACATCCGGGAGCTGTACCAGCTTGGTAGGAGCCATATCCAACATCGCTAAAGGACATCGTTGACGCCATTATGGAACGAAAAGTAGAACTGGATATCCGCCCCCTACTGCCGGGGATCGAAACCGACGAAGATCATTGTGTCAGGCGACTGGAGAAAGCGCTCCAGAGCCAGAGTCGCATGCAGCGGGTGCATCTGGCGACCAGCGAAAACGGCCTGCGCCTGTGCCTGCATTACGACCCGGCGACGATCAGCCAGGCCGAGGTTGAACGCCTGGCTCGCCGTGCCGGTATTTCGATCGCCAGCCGCTTCCATCACGAGGTCATCCCGATCCATGGGATGGACTGTTCGGATTGCGCCCTGGTGGTCGAGCACAGCCTGGGACGGATGGACGGGGTGCAGTCGGCCCAGGTGAATTACGTAGCCCGCAAGGTGTGGGTTGAATATGACATTCACCAGACCAACCACCACGCCATCGAACGGCGCATCGGTTCTTTGGGCTACGACGTGCCCCTGGTGGGGGGACGCCGGTGGCTGCAGAAGAACAGCGAGCTGCTGACGAGCCTTTTGTGCGGCTTGCTGGTGCTGGCCGGGTGGGCGAGCAGCCTTGTTCCCGGCTTTCCGGGACTCCTGAGCCTGGTCTTCCCCCTTCTGGTGTACCTGATTGGTGGGTTCGGCATCATTCGCCATGCGATCCCCGCTTTACGCGAACGGCGCTTCGATACCGATCTGCTGATGATTGTGGCAGCCCTGGGGGCTGCCGCTTTGGGGGATTTCATCGAAGGTGGATTGTTGATCTTCCTTTTCAGTCTGGGTCATTCATTAGAAGAGCGTGCCCTGGACCAGGCCCGGGCGGCGATCGAGGGACTGGCCGATCTGGCCCCAAAAACCGCCCTGGTGAGAAAGGAAGGCAAAACCCAACCGCTGCCGGTCGACCGGGTCGCGCTGGGTGATGTGGTGATCGTGCCGCCGGGGACGCGCCTGCCGGTAGATGGTACCATCCTGGCGGGGAGCTCTAGCATCGACCAGTCGCCGGTGACGGGTGAGTTTATCCCGGTCGACAAGACAGTGGGGGCAGATGTCTATGCCGGGACGATTAACGGGCAAGGAGCGCTGGAAGTACGGGTCAGTCGCCTGGCGGTAGATAGCACATTAGCACGCGTGATCAAACTGGTCGAAAATGCCCAGGCGGAAAAATCGCCCACCCAGCAGTTGATGGAACGCTTCGAGCGCAAATTTGTTCCGGCCGTCCTGGGTCTGACTGTGCTGGCGATCTTTGTCCCACTTTTATTTGGCATTCCCTTGAGTGTGGCTTTCCTGCGGGCCATGACTCTGCTGGTGGGGGCATCGCCCTGCGCCCTGGCTCTGGGCGCGCCGGCGGCGATCATGGCCGGAGTAGCCCGAGCGGCGCAAGGGGGGGTGCTGGTCAAAGGCGGGCGTCACCTGGAGAACCTGGGCAGGCTCAAGGCGATTGCCTTCGATAAGACCGGGACAGTGACCATTGGGCGGCCTGAGGTCGAGAGTGTCAAGACGTTTTGGCCGGAGCGCTTTTCGGAAGCACAGGTGCTGGGCTTGGCGGGAGCAGTGGAGAGCCGGTCGGCCCATCCCCTGGCGCAGGCAATTGGGCGTTCGGCCGAGGAGAGCGGTATACCCCTGGCCCAGGTGAGTGAGGTGGAATTGGTTACCGGTCTTGGACTGCGCAGTCGCCTGGATGGTAAACCGGTGCTGGTAGGCAGTGTCAAGTTTATCGAGGAGAGCGGAATTCTGCTGAGTCCGGATATCCGGATTGAAGTAGACGAGCTGATCAGGACCGGTAAGACCTTAGCCCTGGTGGTTTTAGACGAAGCGGTTATTGGCCTCGTTGCTCTGGCCGACAGGCTGCGCCCAGAGATCAAGGCGACGCTGGTTGCCCTGCAGGAGATGGGGATCGAAAAGACGGCGATTTTGACCGGTGACAACCCGCAGGTGGCAGCCTGGATCGCCGGACAGGCGGGGTTCAACGAATACCACGCCGGGTTGATGCCTGAGGATAAGGTGACTGCTATCCAGGGAATGCTGGCGGTTTATGGGATGGTAGCCATGGTAGGCGATGGGGTCAATGACGCCCCAGCTTTGGCCAATGCCACCCTGGGGATCGCTATGGGCGGCGCCAGCACGGACGTGGCCCTGGAAACAGCGGATGTGGCCTTGATGAGCGACAACCTGAACCGCCTGCCGTTCGCAATTGGGTTGGGCGGGGCCACCCGGGCGATCATAGCCCAAAACCTGGCGATCGCCCTGGGAGTGATCAGCGTGTTGATCGTCGCAGCGTTGACCGGGATCGTGAGCATTGGAGTGGCAATCGCTGTCCATGAGGGCAGCACGATCGTGGTGGTACTTAATGCACTCAGGCTGCTGCGCTATCAACGCTGATCGCCTGTTTACGGGTGGTATTTTCGGGCGGGAATTGATTACCTTAGACTGCATCTCCTGGGGCATATGGTCTTTCACCGGTGATTCTCGCACCCTCATGAGAGTCAATTCTCCCCCGAAACACGTTTTGTAAAAAGACATGCCACCGGCGCAATCCCCATCGAACAAGAGGTATATCGAAAAATTAATCATTAGATTTTCCCCTTCCTGGTCCAACCAGCACCAGGAGCATCTGTCGTCTGGTGCTCATGGTGGTCAAAAATGATTAGAAGGGAATCTGGATGACGTAATAAAGAGTGGCTTTTTAACTGTGATCTGCTATGCGCGCCTCGCTGACCATGCGCCCGCTGAGGAAGCCGATGTAAGCCGGAACAAGGGGCAGCACGCAAGGGGAGAGGAACGATAACATCCCGCCGGCGATGGCGATCAGGTAGGTAGGACTGGCAGCGCTGCCGAGAGGCAGGTCAATGAAATAGCCTTGCTGCAAAGCCCAGATGGAAATCAAAGTCATGCGGTCGGTCAGCATGAGGACACCGACCAGGATCAGCAGCAGCCCGCTCACGATCTCGATCCAGTGGATGTAGCGCTTGAAGCGGGTGAGGATGCGGGTAGCCCGCTCCATTCCCAGGCCGATAAGCAAAAAGGGAATGCCCATTCCGAGGGCGTAGCCGCTGGAAAGGACCATGGCTTGAGTAGAAGCCTGCTGGCTCATGCCCAGGGTGAGGATGGCGCCCAGGGTGGGGCCAATGCAGGGCGTCCAGCCGGCAGCAAAAAACAAGCCCATCAGCACTGATGAAAACCAACCATGCCCACTGCCCGGCGCCCACTGCGGGCGGGTGTCATAATTAAGGAACGGGATATTGATGACCCCCAGGGTAATTAAGCCGAAGAAGATGACCACCACCCCGCCGATTTTGCCGATGTAATATTTATAAGCGCCGAAAAGCTGGCCCAGGGCGGTGGCGGCTCCTCCCCAGCCGATCACGAAAACAATGGTAAAGCCGAGCACGAATAAGAGCGCATGGCTGAACGTTGCCAGGCGTAGGTGAATTCCTGTTTTAGGAGCAGCTTGATCCAATTGATTGACCTCCAACCATTGATGGCTATTCACGGGTACCGGTAATCAAATTACGTTCTGGAACCCCATTATAAAGCCAAAAACCTGAAAAGCGCGGTTGGGCGAAAGCTAGTGAATTCCGTCGAGGACTGCTTGAACCAGGCCCGGGCCGGCGTATATCATTCCGGTGTAGATCTGGATGAGCGAGGCTCCAGCTTCCAATTTTTGGCAGGCATCCTGGGGCGACATGATCCCGCCCACACCGATGATTGGCAGTTTCCCCTGGGTGTGTTCATAGATATAGTGTATCACTGCGGTGCTGTGCTCTTTGAGCGGCAGGCCGCTCAGGCCGCCGGCCTCTTTGCCGAGTGGGGAAGCCAGGTGATCCCGGGCGATGGTGGTGTTGCAGGCGATGACCCCGTCCATTCCGCTGTCCTGGATAGCACCTAGGGCGGAGTTGATCTCGGGCCAGGAGAGATCAGGAGCCAACTTGACCAGAATGGGGAGTGGATGGCCCAGGGACACCACAGCGCGGGCGCGCTGGACGGCGATCTCCACCAGCAGGTTAGAAAGCGTTCCCTGGGATTGCAGCTGGCGCAGGCCGGGCGTATTGGGCGAGCTGACGTTGATTGCCAGATAATCGCCCAGAGACGCAAAGGTATGCAGCAGGGTGCAGTAATCCTGGACTGCATCTTCCAGCTGGGTAGCTTTGTTCTTCCCAAGGTTGATCCCCAGAATCAAACCACGACCTGGCCTGGATTTGAGCCGGGCTGCCATCGCTGCGGCTCCCCGGTTGGGAAAACCCATGCGGTTGATGACCGCCATTTCAGAAGGGATGCGGAAAATCCGCGGGGCGGGGTTGCCGGGCTGTCCCAGCGGCGTGACGGTGCCGATCTCGAGGTGGCCGAAACCCAGGCAGGCAAGACCTCTCAAGGCTTCGCCTTCTTTATCGTAGCCGGCAGCCAATCCCACCGGGTTAGGAAAGGTCAGGCCAAAGGCATGGACAGGTGCGGCGGGTCGGGCCGGGCGGAAAGCCAGCTTGAGCAAAGCTGCCACGGGAGGCAGCCTGCCTGCCAGCCGCAGCAGCGTGATGGTTAGCTGGTGGGCGGCTTCGGGATCGAGCCGGAAGAAGAGGGGCCGGAAGAGGTGAGTGTACATGAGGTTGGGGTAATTGGGTAATCCGGTATCAGGTAATCAGGCAATTGGTATTTGGGTAACATGGGCGGCATCCTGATTACCGATCGATCCATTCCTAATTGCCCAATACCTCCCTTCTAGCTGCGGAAATTTGGTCTGGCGTGATCCGTCCAGAAGATTCCCAGGCATCCAGGAGGGCGGAGAGGGTGAAGACGGCGTGGAGAGTCAAGCCAGCCTGGGAAAGAGCCTGGCGAGCGCCGGATTGGCGGTCGATCAGCACGACCACGTCCCTTACTTCTAAACCCGATGCGGTTAGCCTGGCAATCGCTTCAAACTTGCTCCTGCCGGTGGTTGCCAGGTCATCGATGATAGCTACCTGCTCGCGAGGGTTGAATATACCTTCGATCTCGGCCCGGGTGCCATAATCTTTGGCTTCTTTACGCGGGTAGATAAGCGGCCAACCTCCCTCCAGGCTGATGGCGGTACCAATCGGCAGCGCGGCATAAGGTAAAGCGGCCAGCCGGTCGAAATGGAGCTTTTTTAAAATGGCAGAATAGGCGGTGGCGACCTGTGAGAGCAGCTTGGGGTAAGCAACCAGGCGGCGCAGGTCGATGTAGATGGGCGAATGCTTGCCAGATTTGAGCGTGAAATCGCCAAACTGGACGCAGCCGGCCTGCAGGAGGGCGGCGGGAAGACTTTCCTCACCTTGTTCAGCCGCCACATCTGCAGAAGGCACACGTGGTGATAGTACCTGCGGCGGAGATGAATGGAAGGCCTGCCTGCTGCGATTTATAGCAGCGCGCAGATCTTCTGCTGCCTGGCCTGGATTGGACGACCGCGAGATGGCGCGCGACACCGGAAGGAGCAGGCCCATCCGGTCAGAGCGCAGGCCGGCCTGGAGAGCGCTTTCGAGATCCCCCCCCTGGGCGCCCAGGCCGGGGGCCAAAATCCACAAGTCTGGGGCGATGGAGCGCACCCGTTGCAGGGCTGCGGGATAGGTAGCGCCGACCACCAATCCCAGGTTATCGCCTTCGTTCCACGTCTGGGCCAGCAGGGCGACCTGTTCGTAGACGGTCAAATCTCCCTGAACGACCAGGTCCTGCAGGTCGGCAGAGCCCGGGTTCGAGGTCTTGCATAAGAGGAATACGCCGTGAGCCGGGTCGGAGCTGAAGGGCGCCAGGCTGTCTTTACCCAGGTAAGGGCTCAAGGTGATGGCGTGGGCCTTCAGAGTTTGGAAAGCCGACCGGGCATAAGCTTCGGCGGTGGAAGCGATGTCGCCGCGTTTGGCGTCGAGCACGACCGGGATGCCGGCCGGTATGGCGGCAATCACGTCCACGAGGGCCTGCCAGCCGGCTGGACCCAGGGCTTCGAAGAAGGCCGCGTTAGGCTTGTAAGCCAGGGCCATCCGCCAGGTGGCGTCGACCAGGCGCATGCAAAAATCTCGGGCAGCTTCCGCAGTAGGCGCCGTCAATTCGCCTGGATGGGGGTCGAGACCCACACACAGCAGAGAATTGATCGCGCCGGCGCGATTTTCTAAAGCAGTGAAGAAACCCATTCTCAGGTCCTTTCTTGGGTCGAGTATCGAGAACCGAGATTCGAGAATCGTACGTGGATAATCGTCAACAGACCTACCGGTAAACGACTCTCGACTCTCGAATCTCTATTCTCCTATTATGCCTTGCCCAATACCATTGCCAGGAGGGCCATGCGGACGTAAAGTCCGTATTCCATCTGGCGGAAATAGGCAGCGCGGGGATCATCGTCGACATCCATGCTGATCTCGCCAACCCGGGGCAGCGGGTGCATCACGATCATTTTGGATTTGGCTTTCACGAGCACGTCAGGGGTCAATACGTAAGCATTTCTGACGGAATCGTAGACTTCGGGGTCGGTGAATCGTTCCTTCTGCACCCGGGTGACGTAAAGCACATCCGTTTCGGGCAGGATTTCGTCGAGGGTCCTGAATTCTTTTTGGGCAATCCCTTTTTCGCCGATCTCGGCAACGATCTCGGCCGGCATACGCAGGATCTCAGGCGAAACGTAATTCAGACGAGCGTTGTAAAGGGTCAGCAAGCGGGCCAGGGAGTGGACCGTGCGGCCGTATTTGAGATCGCCCAGCATGGTTACGGTCAGCCCATCGACTTTGGCGAGCTCTGCTTTGATGGTAAACAGGTCGAGTAAGGCCTGGGTCGGGTGTTCGCCGGTGCCATCGCCGGCATTGATGACCGGCTTGCGCGCATATTTGGCAGCCAGGGCAGCCGATCCGATCTCTGGGTGGCGCAGGACGATCACGTCAGCGTAGGCTTCCAGGGTGCGAACGGTATCCGGGAGCGATTCACCCTTGGAGACAGAAGAGTAACGCACTTCATTGATCGGGATGACGCTGCCACCGAGGCGCTCCATGGCGGAAGTGAAGGATGACGAGGTGCGGGTGGAGGGTTCGTAGAACAGGTTGGCCAGGATCTTACCTTTCAGCAGGTCGAATGAACCAACCCGCATGACCATTTCTTGCATCTCGTGGGCTACATCGAAGATATAGGCCAGGTCGGGGCGAGAAAATTGTTTGACTGAGATGATATCCTTGCCATAAAAAGGCGCTTGCTGCTGGTCGCCAAATGGCAGGTGGGGGTTGGTGCTGTAGGGATAGGGGAGGTTATTGGTCATTGAAATTCCTTCGATAATGGAGAATAGAGTTCAGGCACTCAGGTATTCGTTGATTGGGTTTCAGGAATTGAGCGGACGTTTTGGCCGTAGCCGGGTTGGGCGAGGATTTGCCCTTGGTCGAAGACGACCTGGCCGCGCAAGCTGACCCGCTCCAGGCGGCCGCGGACCGGGTAGCCTTCAAAAGGCGTCCAGCCACAGCGGGTAAAAGATTGGCTGGCCTGGATGCGACTGGCTGGATCCAAGTCGACTTCGATCCAGGTATCGGGCTGTTCGGGCAGGTGATAGATGCGGCGCGGGTTGGTGACCAGACGAGCAACCATGCCGTCCAGAGATAAGCGGCCCTGGTGAACGGCGGTCAAAAAGAGCGGAAGCGATGTTTCCAGCCCTGGAAATCCAGGGGGTGGCGATTGGCTGCTCTTTTCGGCCAGTGTATGCGGAGCATGGTCGCTGGCAAAACAGTCGACCACGTCCAGGTTATCCCACAGCGCCTGTTGGTCAGCTTTGGTTGACAGGCGTGGGCGCACTTCGCTCTCCCCGGTTCCGATCTGGGGGATGTCGTCATCGCTCAAGAACAGGTGGTGCGGTGTGACCTCGCAGGTAACCTTCAGGCCGCGCTCTTTGGCTGCCCGGATCAGGAAGATCTCTTCACGGGTCGAGACGTGGCATAGATGCAGGGGGCGATCGTAGAGCGCAGCAATCAGGATGGCAGCAGCCAGAGTGCGTCCTTCGGCGTGCACCGATACAGGCCTGGTCGCCGGCCAGCTGGCCATGTGGGCCATCCACAGCGACATGTCGTCCAGGCGCAAAGGGCCGTAGGTCTGGTCGAGGTAGAGCTTGAGGCCGGCAGCCTGCCTGGCCAACCCGGGCGTCCAGGCGCTGTTATTGGGGCCACCACCCAGGAACTGGGCGTAATCACAGCGGGCCTTGGTTTTGGCCAGGGACAGTGTTTCTGCCAGTGAGTTCGCGTCGACGACTGGGGGTTGGGTGTTGGGCATCGCCAGGATAAGGGTGAACCCGCCTGCCAGGGCAGCTTGGGTGGCGCTGTCCCAATCTTCTTTGTGGGTCGCGCCGGGCTCACGGACGTGGACGTGGGGATCAATCAGTCCAGGGAGTCTGATATTCATTAGGATTTCACATTCTGGAAACAGGTAAAAAAAGAGAGCCTGGTGAGGCTCTCTCTGAATAAAAACACTTTTTCAATTAAGAATTCGGACAAAACCCTTGAATTTTCTGGTTATCTGTAAATTACCAAACATGCTTGTCTGATTTTAAGCAAGACGGGGAATCTGTCAAGGGGGAAGTTGTAACATTGTAGATGTTCAGCGAATTTGACACCGCATAACTGTTCAGCGAAAATGTCACCCTATGGAAACAAGAGTGACATTGAACATGAAAGAAATTAAGCGATTGCACTTAGTGCAACAAATCATAGAGCAAAAGATGACCGCCGGACAAGCTTCTGAATTGCTAGGCCTTTCACTTCGTCAAGTCCGTCGTTTGGTTGCCAAATATCGGGTAAAAGGAGCACCCGGGATGACCCATGGCAATCGAGGTAAGCGACCGAACAATCAAACCGAAGAAGAGGTACGCAACGAAGTTTTGAAATTAGCCAAGGGTCAGTATCAAGATTATAACGATTGTCATCTGACGGAAGAATTGGCTGAAAATCATAAGCTCAACCTATCCCGATCGACCGTTCGCCGGATTCGTCGTCAAGCTAACTTACCAAGCCCTCGCAAAAGGCGAGCTCCCTGCCATCGAAGCCGTCGGGAGCGTAAGGTACAAGCCGGGATGCTTCTCCAAACGGATGGTAGTCACCACGACTGGCTGGAAGGGCGAGGACCCTGGCTGACCTTGATTGCTTATATTGATGACGCCACGAATGAAGTCTCTGGAGCCATATTCCGAGAGGAAGAAGACGCTGCTGGTTATTTCTTGGGGCTTCAACAAATCTGTTTGAACAAAGGGATACCGGCAGCCATCTATGCTGACCAACACACGATCTTTCAGAGTCCTATCAAAGTTACACTTCAACAAGAATTGGCCGGAGAGCAGCCGCGCAGTCAGTTTGGACGCCTTTTAGACGAACTTGGGATCGAGTTGATTGCTGCCAGAAGCCCACAAGCCAAAGGAAGGATTGAGCGGTTATGGGAAACCCTTCAGGATCGCCTGGTAAAAGCTTTACGAGAAGCCAATGCAACCGACCTGGATGAAGCTAATCAAGTCCTGAAGCATTTTTTACCTAAGTACAACCGTCGGTTTTCGAAAAAGCCCACCCTGGATAACACAGCTTTTATCCCTTGGCCAAAAGAATATCGGGTCCAGGATTTCTTTTGCTTCAAGCATACTCGCACAGTAACCAATGACAATACCATCCCCTTTGATGGTCATCGCCTGCAAATTCCGCCTGGCCCAAATCGTGCCAGTTATGCCAAAGCGAAAGTCGAAGTCCGCCAACATTTGGATGGCCGCCTTGAAGTTCACTATCATGGAAACAGTTTAGCCATCTTTGCACCCGTTGATGACCGGCCCGTTAGAGTGAATAAGTTTTCTCCCAGGCAAGAAGATCACCCAACGCCAGCCGAACCAAAGACCTTGGAAACAGCTAAAGAACGTAAATCCTATAAACCGGCTGCGAATCACCCATGGCGTAAACCATTGTTTACCAGAAAGACGGAGGCAATGAAAGAATGAGGCATGTACTAATAAATCAAAAAGACGAGCAGACCTTTTGGAAAAGATCCGTCTCGCCTTCTGTTTTGGGTCAAGCCGATTATACTAGAACCCTAACCTTGGTCAAGGTGACATTTCTGTTGACCAGTTAGGGTGACATTATTGCTGAACAATGACAGGGGGAAGTTGTAACATGTGGATGAGGGCTGAAGAGAGTTTATTTAAAAAGAAGAAAGTCGGATAAGGTTGCGGTAAGCATCGACTGCGCTTGTCTTTACCCGCTTTAACTCCCCATCAGGCAGTTCTGCAATTTTGTACAGCCCATTGTTCCAGCCCCAACCGCCGGGAAGGATGGCCTCGGCAACGGTCTTGAGCGAGTCGCGGAAATCCCACATAACGGCATCGTACAGGGGCCACCAGTTTATCCCGACGACCGGTACGCCAGCGCCTCTCAATACGGCGATCACAGTGGTTGCAGCCTGCATCCAGGCAGTCTTGTGCTCGTCGGTCAGGCCATCGCTTGTTTCAGAAAGATAGACCGGGAGGTTAAAGAATTCGTGAGCCTGGAGCAGATGATGGCGCAGTTCCTCGGACCCCTGCCGCAATCCATCGGCAGGGTCCAGGCTGCGCCGGAAGCAGTCTGGGTAGAAGTTCACACCCAGGATGGTAGGCGCTTGGGGGTCGGCGCTGAACCATTCCAGATCTGCAAAGATCATCCCAGCCTTGAGAAGAATCTGCCCAAAGGGCGAGCCGGGGGCAACTTTGCCATACGCCAGGCAGGCGGGGAAGGTGTGGGTGAGGTAGTCAAAATCACCCTGGGCATCAGCGGAGACTTCAACTGCAAGAGCCTCGGCAACTTCTTGGGGAGATGGGCTGGCGAAGCAGTCTGCCGAAATCAGGGTGACATCTGGCAGCTCAGATCGCAAGGCCTGGGACGCCAGCACCATCCCGCGGGCGATGTTAGTGCCAACCTTGAGCCAACCCTCGACCCCGCTCAGGTAAGGAGGCCAGTATCCGTGGTAGCCGCACAGCAAAGCGCTGAGCTGGGGCTCGTTGTGGGGTGTATAGTGGTTCACCAGGCCTTTGAACCGGCGAGCAAAGGCTGCGCAAAATTCGGCCAGCCTCTGGGGGTAAGCCTGGTTGAGCTCGGCATTATCCATCCACAAAGGCGTGCCATAATGCACCAGGTCGATGGTGGGGATGACCTCGAGCTTGTTTACCAGGTAGTCCAGCAGTCCGTCAATCCACTGCCAGTCGTAGACGCCCGGGTTTGGGTTGGCTTTATACCAGGGGACGCTGTAGCGAATGGTATTGACACCCAGGTCAGCAGCCCGGTCGAGATCCTCCTTCCAATGGTCATAGTGCTGCATCTGGAGGAATTCGTCCAAAAGGCGCTTGGGAGGATGGCCTGGGGTGTAGTCTCCACCCATCCAGGTGTTCTCGATGCCGATACCCCAGTAAAAAGGAGGCTCAAGATTGCATGCCATGGATCCTACCTGCCTGCATCCTATACTTATTCGAGAACCGAGAGTCGCACTTCGAGATTGACAGGTCGGGATAACCCACCGAAAAAGTGGTTTTCATACCTGGTCCATTTTAAACCCGGTAGCGGAGATGTTATCGAAAGTCGCTCCGGGTTGGCGGGAGATTAGAGTGAAGGCAGCCATGATTTGATCACGATTATCGCTATCCACCAATCAACCAGGCGGACGATCTCGTCTGCCTGGTCCTCTGCCTTTCCCTTTAGGACTAACGTCCAAAGTCCGCCAGCAAGAGCAGCTGCAGAGGTTGTTGAGGTGAGATCATCATTGGAAAAGTTTGCAGTATGCTTTTTAATCGATATGATTGCACTTCAATTTTACCAGTCCGGGAAATAGTGCAGGATGCCGTGTACCGGACCAATCCTATGGCGTTTTTCCATAAAAAGCTTTTTGAATTCCGGGCGGTCGCGTAGACTACCCCAACGAGTGTCTTGCTCCCACACATCCAGGCAGACGTAAGGTGGGTTACTCCAGTAAGCCAGTGAACGCTGCAAGGCATCGAAGGCCTTATGGTCATCGCCGGCAACTGCAGCTTCACGGGCAACCATGTACCAGCCGAAAAGGCCGTAGGGGTCGATGCTTTCCACGCTGCCTTCTTGGCAGGCCTGGACAAGTTCTATTGGAGATGGTTTACCCTGGGCGGCAGCCGCAATGATTACTCCGGTCGCGTTTCAGGATAGCTGCCATTGGCGGATGCCCGGCTAACAATAACCTGAAGGCTATTGACAAAACAAAAATAATGTATATAATCAGTTATGATAATCAAAAATGATAATCATAACTGATAAATAAAGAAAGAGTAAATGATGGCAAATGAAACAAAAGCTGATTTGATTTTACACCCCATTCGCATCCGGATTCTCATGGCGCTGGCTGGGAGACAGAAGACTTCCCAACAGCTGGCCGATGACCTGCGAGACATCCCCCAGGCCACGCTTTACCGCCACATTAATCGCCTGGCGAAAGCCGGGATCCTCCATGTGGTCGAAGAACGCCAGGCGCGCGGCGGGGTCGAAAAGGTATATGCGCTTGAAGCGCAAAAGACGACGCTGACCGCTGAAGACGCTGCTCATTTTAGCAAAGACGATCACATGCGCTATTTCATTTCATTCATTGCATCCCTGCTGGATGATTTTTCGCGCTACATCCATCGCGGTGAGACGACCGACCTGGCCGTCGACGGCGTTGGCTTCAACAAGTTGCCCCTGGAATTAAGCGATGAAGAGTTCAGGGAACTTGCCGCCAAGATGAACGCTGTCCTGTCGCCTTATCTTGATAACCAGCCCGGTCAAAACCGGCGCCGGCGCATTTTCTCGACGATTGTCATGCCCGACACCAACGAGACCGGAAAATAAGCATTTTTAAGGAGTTTGATCATGTCTGGGTTTCCCCTTTCCGAATTTTTTATATTGTTAGGTTTAGGCCTGTTTGGAGCTGTCGCAGTCCTGCCTTATTCTTTCAGCCTCAGCAGCGATAAGCTGTCTCAGGCTAAACTTTCGCGGCCCGTCCTGGCGTTGATCAGTTTTGTGCAGACCGGTATATTGATCGCCCTGGCGGCCGGAGTTGGTTTGCTGGCCGCTGGCCCGGTGGGATTGGGTGCCCCATACATCCAGGCTGCCCTGGCGGGCCAGCCTAAATGGAATGCAATCCTGGGTCCACTACCGCTTGCAGTTGGCCTGGGGGCGCTCTCGGTCGTCTTACTGGTAGTGTTTGAGCGCTTTGTATTTGCCCCTTACGTCCCCGAGTCACTGCGCAGCAGCGATGTCAAGACCAGCGCCTGGAAACGTTTACTGGCGTCGTTCTACGGCGGCATGGACGAGGAAATCCTCATGCGCCTGTTCCTGGTTTCGGGATTCGTGTGGATTTTAGGCCGTTTCTGGCAAAATAGCAGCGGTCTACCGGCTGATGGCGCTTTTTGGACGGCGATCCTGCTGGCTTCCGTACTGTTCGGCTTGGGCCACCTGCCGGCCACCCGCACGATCACTCCCTTGACCCGAATGATTGTCTTGCGCGCCATAGTCCTTAACGGGATCGTCGGGATTGCCACCGGCTGGCTGTACTGGCAGTACGGCCTGGAAGTTGCCATGATATGTCACTTCAGCGCCGATATCTTGCTGCATCTGGTCACGCCATTGTTTGCAACTCGCTTATATCATGGATCGCCAGTCAAAGAGATAGCGCCTGAGATGAAGCAGTGACCCGGGCGCCTGACATGGATTATGCCAGTTGACGCCTGTTAGGTGGGCGAGGATAAAGGAATCTGGATGATTTTAGTCGCAGTCCTTTACCTCGCTCTTTTTTTGCCGGATATACGGTTGGGCGATTATTCCCAGCGAAACGTTTTTGACGAAATGAAGATACCCAGCACGAGCAAGACCAGCAGCACGCTGACGTCCAGCAGGTGGGCTCCCCAGGCTTCACCGGCCCACAGCCCACGCAGCAGGTTGACGACGTAAGTCAGCGGCAGGAAAGCCGAGATCTTCAGGACGGTTGCAGGCATCAGCTCGCGCGGCCAGCCGGCTCCGGAGAGGATCAGCATCGGGTACAACAGCACCATGGCAACGATCTGGGCGGTGCGGGCGGTAGGCAGAACCCCGGCCAGAATGAATCCGATCCCAAAAAAGCTCAGGCTGCACAGGACAAACCCACCCAAAAGGCTGATGATGTTGCCAGCGAAAGTGACGTGATAAACCAGCTTGCCGGCGGCGACGAGCAGGAGCATGCCCAGGCTAGTCATGCTGAAGACGACCGCAACCTGGGCGGCCATCACGACCAGGGGACTGACCGGAGTGGTACGCAGGCGGCGCAGGATGCCGTTCTCACGGTATGTAGCCAGGGTGATGGTGACGGACATCAATCCAGCGATTCCGATGACCATGGAGCCGAAGGCCGGGATAAGGGCATCGACCGCCCCCTGGGTGCTGGTCCCTGGCGGAGGCGTATTGCCGTAAATACTGCCGAACAGAAACAGCATCATCACCGGAAAGACCAGTGTAAAAAAGGCGCCGACGGGTTCACGCAGGAACAATTTACCTTCCATCAGGGTCATTTTTAAAAGGCTTTTCATCTCACGCCTCATTCTCTCATGGCGCGGCCGGTCAGGCTCAGAAAAACATCTTCCAATGTCGCCTGTTCGGTATGCAGGTCGCGGTAAGGAGTCCCCTGGGCGGTCAACAGATTCACTACCTCGCTCACCAGGGAGACCTGGCTGCCATTCTGGGCGTGGACGATCACTTGCGCCCCTTGCATTTCAAGGCGGGCTGACCCGGATAGCGCTTTTTCGAAATTCGCCGGCAGCGACCCCAGGGGGGAGAATGTGACCCGCTCTTCCTGCCCCAGGCTTTGGATCAGTCTGGACGGAGTATCCTGCGCCACAATGCGACCGTGATCAAGGATGGCTACCCGGTCGCACAGGCGCTCAGCCTCTTCCATGAAGTGGGTGGTCAAGAGGACCGTCTTACCCCTGGCGCGCACATCTCTCACCTGATCCCAGATCGCGTGGCGGGCCTGCGGGTCCAGGCCGGTAGTCAGTTCGTCTAAAAGGATCAGCTGGGGGTCAGGGAGGAGCGCCAAAGCAATGAAGAGGCGCTGCTTTTGGCCGCCGGAGAGTTTGGCGAAAGGCGTGTTACGCTTCTCTTCCAGGCCCAGAGGCGCCAGCAATCCCCGCCAATCGACTGACCTGGAGTAAAACGAGGCATACAGGTCCAACGCCTCCCAAACGCGCATGCGGTCGGGCAGGTTGGACTGCTGCAGCTGCATGCCGGTGCGCTGGCGCAGGGTTTGGCCGGCGTTCTGCGGGTCCAGGCCGAGGACGCGCACCTTGCCGCCGTCTGGTTTGCGCAGGCCTTCCAGGCATTCGATCGTGGTGGTCTTCCCGGCCCCATTTGGCCCGACCATCCCAAATATCTCGCCTTCGCCGACAGCGAATGATACGTCGTCCACGGCGACGGTGGTGCCGTAGACCTTACGCAGGTTATCGACCTGAACAACGGCGTCCATTACTTTCTCACTTTCTCATTTACTGATTCTTTTTTCGATCGCCAAACCTTTCAGTGTTTGGAGGAGTGGCTCTTAAAATAGTTTCTAATGCGTTTACGTGGTCCTGAAAAATTTTGCGACCTTCAGCGGTAGCGGCGATATAAGTGCGCGGCTTGCGTTCGACGAAGGTCTTGTTGACCGCGATGTAACCGGCATCTTCTAATTTGCGCAGGTGAGCTCCCAGGTTGCCGTCAGTGACATCGAGCAGGTCGCGCAGGTAGCTGAAATCGACTTCGTTGCCGGGTTCCAGGGCGACCAGGGCGGCCATGATGCGCAGGCGCACCGGCTGGTGGATAATCTCATTCAGTTCAGCCATCGCCTACCACCTCAACCGGATGTACACGCCGAGGGCAACCATCCCGCCGCCGACCAGGATGCCCATCCAGAGATAGTAATACTCGGGTAGCAAGAAGTAGCCCACCAACGCCAAAACGGAAATCGGGATGGCCCACCAGACCGAAGAATACGACAGGAGCATGCCCATGCTCAACTGGCCGATCATGGTGAACAGGATGATGAGCATGGTAATCTGCTTCCCGTCTGTTGGCCGGGTGATCGCAATGGCAGCAATACAGTAGAATGCCAGGAACAGCCAAAAAAGGCCGGCTCGCCTGGCAGTGATGTTGACCGAAGGTCTACGGACGCGCCTGGCTGCCCGGGTGCCCAGGACGATCGACACCAGGCTGCCGACGACGCTCGTCGAAATCCAGATTGTTATGAGGGTTGGGCCAGACAGGAACTGGGTCGATACAAATCCGATCATCCAGACGATTCCGGTGATGATCCAGAAAACGTATGCACCGCTGCTGGCGACCGATTGGCGGGTTTTTTCGGTTACTTTCTGGATGGCTGCCAGGGATTCTTCTGCTTCATTGGGTGAGACGTTCATTTCTTTTCACCTCCAACTAGAGTACTCTATACTACAGAGTATTCTACAGTAGTTAAATCTCGTTGTCAAGAGGAATTCGTGAGAACTGGAGGGTTTACATTATAATTCTGAGAGCATGTGAAGGCAGGCCAGGTATTTACCAACAGACAAATGACCAAAAACCCCGGTTGCATGCTATTCAAGACCAGGCCGGCCGCCTGGATTGACACGCCCCCTTTTTTCGATCCATTCAGATTTTGAACCTGGATCCAGAAACCTGAAGCGTATCACGAAAGGACCCAAGATGAAACTGATGGTATCCATGTTGGGAGAACCGGATTAGCTACCTTACCTGCCAGAGATTGCCAGCCTGGGCGCCGGGATCGAGCTTGGCAGCTACGGCAAGATCGGGATCCGGTCAGAGGCAGATTGGTCAAATCGTTTTCGCATCCATCGGGCGGTACGCGCTCAATTTCAGGGTGAAATCGCGCTCCATGGCCCTTTCATTGGAATTGAATACGCTCACATCGACCACCTGATCCGCGAGGCAGTCGACCGCCACGCCGACCTCCATTGGGCCCTGGGCCGGGGAACTTTCGACTTCGATCCTTTCTGTGCCGCGATCGGGCAGTCTGCTCCGCAAGCAATCCTATCGCTTGAAGTTGAAGATAATATGGAGGGGAGGATGAGCAATTTGCGCATGCTCGCTGCCCGTTTTGGATCGAACCAGCAGTCAATTTCTCTCGGTTATAATCCAGGAGTTCGCAAATGTCAGATGAAACCCAATCCAATGTAAAACCGCAGTGGAAACACGCTCCAGAAGAATTAGTAACCTTCTTCCTCGATGTTGCCAGGAAAATGCCTGGAGCAGAAACTCGCAAAATGTTTGGATATCCGTGTTCCTTTGCCAATGGGCAGATGTTCACCGGCCTCTTTCAAGATAAGATGTTTGTACGATTATCTGAAGAGGACCGGGCAATTTTTCAGGCCATCGAAGGCGTCCAGGCCCTGGAACCGATGCCAGGTAGGCCGATGCGAGAGTACTGCGTGATCCCGGAGAGAATCCTTAAAAATGCCAGTGAGCTGGAATTCTGGCTGCAGAAATCGCTGGCTTATGCCATCTCTCTTCCACCTAAAGTTAAAAAGAAGAAAGCCAAAAAATAGGATTTTTCCAGTGCCTTACTTTGAAATCGGCATATTCCACCCCCGCAACGATGAAAACATCGGCACCTTGTGGCGTTCGGCCTACCAGTTAGGTGCAGCCGGGATCTTCACCATCGGCCGGCCGTATAAGCGCCAGACCTCAGATGTGATCGGGGTGGAATACCAGCTTCCCTTGCGCCATTTCGTCGATTTTGAGGCTTTCGAAGCTGCCCGGCCGGTTGGCGCTTTGCTCCTCGGAATTGAATTTGGTGGCATTCCCCTTACCCGGTTCCAGCATCCGGAACAGGCGATTTACTTGTTAGGATCGGAGGCCAACGGCTTACCGCCGAAAGTTATTGCGCGCTGCAACGCAATCATTACAATCGAGGCGGTCAACCGAGCTTCATATAATGTATCGGTTGCCGGCAGTCTGGTAATGTATCACCGGGTGTTTGGCAATAGCGTGTAGCCTGAGGCAGGTCCGCTTACAAATTCTTACTTTTTCCCGGGCGGACCATGGCCCAAAAAGGCAGGTTCTCTCCGGGAACTTTATCAACCCTTTCCAAATCAAATCCGAAGCGTTGATAATAGCCCACGTTTTTTTCGAGGTGAGTCTCCAGGTAACATGGCAGACCGTCGTGGTCGATGCGTTCCAGCCCGGCTCGGGTGAGCAGGCTGCCGGTGCCTTTGCCCTGGCAGGGGGGATCGACCGTCAGGCTCCACAGGTACCAGTGCGGCCCAGGCAGCAAGGCTTTATGGACCTGATTGACATAGTCGTCGCATTTTTCAGCGATTTTGTACTGTTTTTGACCAAACTGGCGGGGCATCGCGAAAAATCCTGACCGGAGCAGTCCCCAGGTAGTCAGCCTGGTTTTGCCAGGGGGCAGCCAGCAAGCCAATCCTGAAATATCTGAGGTTGCCTGCACCACCCCGTAGCGCAAAGTGTAGTTAAGCATGCAGCCCAGGTACCACTGCAGCACGGGCATGCGGTTTCGTTCATCCGGCAGGTAGTGCACCATCATGGGGTAATCGAAAAAGGCTCGGGCGCAAACCCCGGCTGCCTGGTGTTTCTGTGCAGATGTAAGATGGATGACGTCCATTTTAATACAGCCTCCAGTTTGAGCTGATTTCGCCTCCGACCATGCTCTTGTTGCTGTTCGTTTATAAATTTGTCTGGAGCGTTTCCAACAATGATTTTAGCACTCCTTTCATCCCCCAATCTGCAAAATGACCCCCCAGGTACCGAGACCTGACCCGTCATAGGCCGTTTTTCCGCACCGGATACCCCTATGAGCCTGCCCACTGGGCAGGCTCAGGTTGGCTGAAGCAGCATGAGGTGTAGAAGACGGGTTCTTTCGTGGAGTTGTATGGTAGGTTCGCCATTCAGGCGTTCCTCGTTTGACCCAGACTGGCTGGAGAAAGCTGGCAAAAGCCGGGTGTTGATTTTTGACGGTTAATGTCTGTTGCCCGGCACGTTAGGGATAATTGCCAGCCTTTTTCACTTATCAATCAGGGGGAAAAAAACGTGGTTGTTGAAGCCGGGGATTTGGCCGTTGAGCGAGAAGAAAGTCAGGTGACCGGATTCGTCGCTGATATACAGCATGCCGTTGACCACGATCGGGCTCTCCCAGTGGATGGCGCTAATGGTGTTGTTGCTCCACAGGGTCGAGCCATCCAGCGGATTGAGAGCCTGGATCAGACCGCTGCCAGCGTAATACAGGACGCCGTTGGCGACCACCGGAGAGGTCCCGCCCTGGGTCGTCTTCCAGCCGAAGCTCAGGCTGGGGTTGCCGCTGCCATCAACCACCAGCTTAAGCCCTGACAGGCCGCTGGATGTGGCAACGAACACCCAGGTCTGGTTATTGGCCAAGTCGACCCATACGGCCGGTTGCGTCAGCACCACCCCACCTTGCGGCACGGCGATGGGCGTGCCAATTTCACCCCCCGTATGGCCTGGTCCCGCCTGCCCGCTCAAATCATCCAGGTTGATCAGGCGCAGCTTGCTGTCCTTGCCCCCCTGCACAGCCAGGTGAGCGACATTGCTGTTCATCGGGGTGGGGAGAATAGCCGGAGCCGTGCTTCCCAGGTCGGCATCTGACGCCTGGAGCGAAGCGTAGTTGGATGGAGTGTAGCTATCGAGTGGGCTGCTCCCCGAACCGCTGCCGTCCGGGTTGAGCGCAAAGACCGAATCACCCCAATCATAGGCACCAGGGTTAAAGGTGCCGTTACCGGTCGCCATGTAGATGCGGTTATTTTCAGGGTTATAAACAACCCCGGGCCGGGCCCAAATGGCGGTTTGCACCTCGGAACAATCCGGTAAGGCCCGGGTTTCGGCAAAATGGTCTACCTGGTCGCTGCAGACCGCGTTGAAAACCTTCTGCGAGCCGTTTGCCAGGTTGATCGCGGTCACGTGGCCCTGGTAATCCCCTCGGTCGCCGGGGTAACCGCCATTGGCAACGTAAAGGTAAGTGACACTGTTGGAAGCGGTGGCAATGCTCAAATCTGATGAGCCTTTTTCCTGGTTGGGTTTCAAAGTGGCCCGCTCAGGCCAACCCCCGGTCTTGATTTCAATGCCATCTCCTACCTGGTATTTGTGGACGAAACCATCTAACCCGTAAGCGTACACATACTGGCGGTCAGGATCGACCGCCGGAGACGAGGTGGTATAGCAGACGCTCGACCCGTTATTGATCCGGCAGCTTCCAGCAGGTACCTGGTGGCTCCAGATTTGCGAGCCGGTGGAGGCATCCAATGCCAGGATGTAGCCATTACGGGTGTTTACAAAGAGCAGGTTGCGCACACCTCGCGCCGTGGTCACGCCGCTCAGGTACGCCGGAGCTCCGTCGGCGACTCCCGGTAAAGATACCTGGAGCGCACGTTTCAAGCTGGCGATATTGAGGGAGGTCAGGGTACTTTCCAGAGGATTATTTCCGCTGTGCTGGGCGTCATAACCAAACTGGAGCCAGTCGGCCTGAACAGTCGTGTACGGGATAGAATTAAATAAAATCCCCAATAGACTGAAGGAGGTGAAAACCCGCAGAAAACCCTTGCTGATAAATAAGAGCATAATGGTGATTATAATCCTAATTGTTTTGATTGGCAATTTTTGAAGAAATTGACGCTTTAGGGAGCTGCTTAGGCATTTGTTAAAGAATGAGGTAGAAAGAAAGAAATTGGATTGTTGGCTTGATCCGTAAAACCTGGTTGTTATGTTGAATGGGATGAACATAGCTTTTCGATTGCAGGAGAAGTAATTGAGATTGGCTTGAAAAAAAGTGAATCACCTGAAATCACCAATTCTCGATATCTCACCTTCCTTTAATGCGAATGGCGTTTATCCTTCCTATAATCACAATAGAACTTGACTGGTAGAGCTTACTTCTGATGATTATTAGTGAAAGGCAAGGATAATGACTGATTTGGGACAGCCAGATAGAAGTATGGGCGGGAATGCGGCTGAAGCAGCCGGCCCATTAGAACGGATTCAATGCCAGTGGTGCCAGGGGATGAACGAGAAAGGGGCGCTGAGCTGCCACTTCTGTGGCGCACCGCTGGACGTCCGAAACCTGGTGAGCAATTCCGGCTGGCGGGAAGCACCCCGTATCCGGGATATGACCGAGATCCATTTTGGCAGCAGCACCAGCCAGGTGGAAGGTGAGATCGTTCCGGTGGCGGAAGTGACCCTGGGGCAGGGCGATTCGGTCTATTTTGAACATCATGTGATGCTTTGGAAGGATACGAGTGTGGCGATGACGGTCATGTCGCTGCCCGGTGGGATGAAACGGGCTTTGGCCGGCATGCCTTTCGTCGTGAGTATTGCCAACGGCCCGGGCCGGATTGCTTTTTCAAGGGATGCAACCGGTGAGCTGGTCGTACTGCCGCTCCATCCCGGCATGGAGCTGGACGTGCGCGAGCACGCCTTCCTCGTCGCTTCGCATCACATTAATTATTCCTACATTCGCATCAAAGGGCTGCGCAATATCTTGTTCGGCGGGCAGGGGATGTTTATGGACCGTTTCGTCACCACCAACACTCCGGGGCTATTAATCCTGCACGGTTACGGCAACGTCTTTGAGCGCACCCTGAAGCCGGGCGAAACCATCCTGGTTGAGCCAGGGGCGTTCCTTTACAAGGATTCGTCCGTCACTATGGACGTGCAAACTCAAAAGCTGTCAACCGGGTTGTTCGGCGGTACGGCCATCAACCTGGCCAAGATGACCGGCCCTGGCCGGGTAGGCATCCAATCCATGTATGTCCATCACAATACTGAGTAGCACTTAATAACACCACAGGTGAACAAGGTGAAACAGGCTTTTAGAAACCTTATCTGTGTTTTTTTGAGTTCATGTGTGGAAAAGGTTCTTTATGAGGTAAACAGGAGTTCACTAGTATGGTAAGTCCATCTCAAACTGTCCAGGGAAGAACGTATACCTGTTCCTGGTGCGGAACTGTATCGGATGGGAGTTCGTTGAGCTGCCCGGGATGCGGGGCTAACGTCGACGTGCGTACCATCTCGACCCATTCAGGTTGGGTTAAGGCCCCCGGCCGGCGGGATATGGCCCGGATCCAATTGGGTAAATCGACCTGCCAGATCGAAGGGGCTTATGTGCCGGTGGCCGATTTTAACCTGGCCGCGGAAGACAGCGTCTATTTTGCCCATCACGTTTTGCTCTGGCAGGATCCCCAGGTTCAAATTGGCGCCATGTCGCTTAAAGGGGCCTGGAAGCGAGTATTAGCCGGTATGCCGGTGATCATGACCCAGGCCAAAGGACCGGGACATGTCGCATTTTCTCGAGACATTTCCGGTGAGATCGTGGCGCTGCCCATCCAACCTGGCAGCGCGGTGGATGTGCGCGAACACGTCATGCTGGTGGCGACGACTTCGGTAACCTACGATTGGTTCCAGACCGGGGTCTGGTTCAGCACCGGCAGTGGTGATGAGAAAGAGACCCATTACCCCCTGGGAATGTATATGGACCGTTTTTCCTCGCCCAGAACCCCGGGTTTGTTGATCATGCACGCATCCGGTAACGTATTCTCCCGCCACCTTGCACCCAACCAGCAGATTCTGATCAAGCCAACGTCGCTGTTGTTCAAGGACCCTACGGTGCGCATGCAGCTGCATATCGAACAGCCGGCGGTTACCTGGCGCTCGTGGGGTGTATGGGGCGAGCGCTACCTGTGGCTGCTGCTGCAGGGGCCAGGACGGGTGGCAGTGCAATCGGCATTCGAACCGGTCGAAGACAACGGTCAGAATATTACCGGGCATTCGTATATGAGCCAGTACCATTGGTAATATAGAGGGCTGAGAATCGAGAATGGAAAATCGAGAGAAGAGGGCTGACTTCCGATTCTCTACTCCCAATTCTTGAACATTGATATATTACAAATCCCTGTGATTGAAGATCCTCAAGCCAATGATCAGCGCCACCACGGCATAAATGACAGCGTAGGCGATCATCAGCAGGCTGGGGACGGAGATTGTTCCAAAAGGCGACAGGCCTAGAATGCCCGAAAGAGGGGATTGCATCTCGTAGGCTGCCCGCCGCCAGAGCGATTTGCTGGGGATGATCAGGCTGGAGATGATCCCAATATTGATGGCGGTTTGGCTCTGGAAAAGCGATCCAAATTGCTCGACCCATCCCCCAATGAAGGCCAGGCCATATAACCCGAAGACAACCGCCCCGGTGGCCAGGGCGGATAAACGGCTGCTGCACATCAACGCGATCGACATGACCAGCAGGTCTTCCAGGTAGATCAAAGGGATACCGGCCCACAGGTGAGGAGCCAGGTATCCGGACTGGAGCCAGATGGTGAGGATAATCCCACCTGCCATCAGGAACAGGTAGAGACCAAGCAGGGCGGCAAAGCCCAACCATTTTCCCATGACGACGTGCGAACGGCGGATAGGCTTGGTAACGACAGTCTGGATCGTCCCCGAATTGATTTCTCCGGCCAGGGTGTCGGCTGAGATGAGCGCAGCCATGGCGATCGACAAAAAGGTGACGGCATAAAGCCCGGCCAGGAAGATCAGGTTGTGCCCCTCGGAGCTGGCCATGCTGGTCACGCTGGCTGGTGCGGCATGGGTGATTTGGGCCGAGAGAAGGTGAAACCCGATTGAATACAGGATGAGGAAGCCGATGCCAAGCAGCAGGGCCGTCAGAACGATCTTGCGCCGGGTGGCTTCGCGAAAGGTGAGGCGGGCAATGATCAGGGTCGGGTTCATAAGCTGCTGTCCGTGCCGATAGTTTGGATGAACATATCTTCCAGCGAGATACGTTCGGGTGTAATCGCGAACACTTCCGCCCCTTGGGCCACCAGGTAACGGGTGATGTCTGGCAAAAAAGTTTCATCGGGGATAGAGAGCATCAGGTGATCTCCATCGGTCTGGATGTTCTTACCCCATTGGCCTAAACCGGCGACCGTGTCGTGCGTCATCCCGTTGGCCCGGATGGTCACACTGGCCTGAATACCTTCGAGCTCTTTTAAGGCGATGGCGCGGATGACCTCGCCATGCTTGATGAAAGCTACCCGGTCGCAGGTGACCTCTATTTCGCTGAGAAGGTGAGAGTTGAGAAATACGCAGGTGCCGTTTTCTCGCAGGCTGTGGATGATATCGCGGACCAGCCGCCGGCCGACCGGATCGAGGCCCGAGGTGGGTTCGTCCAAAAAGACCAGGTCGGGGTTGTTAAGCAGGGCCTGGGCCAGGCCGATGCGCTGCAGCATGCCTTTGGAATAGGTTTTGAGCTGTTTCTTACGGAAAGGCGTCAGCCCCACCAGGTCGAGCAGCTCTGAAATTCGCCGGTTGAGTGATGCTGCAGCCATTCCGTAAAGCTGACCGTGCAAGGTAAGGAACTCATCGGCTGAGAGCCAATCGTGGAAGCGGAAATGCTCCGGCAGAAACCCGATGCGGGCACGCACCCGGTTATCGCCGAGGGCAGCACCTAACAAGGTGGCGCTACCAGCAGTAGGTGCGATCAGGCTGAGCAGCATCTTGATCGATGTGGTTTTACCGGCCCCGTTCGGCCCAAGGAAGCCAAAGACCTCACCCTTACTTACTTGCAGGGTGAGGCCTTTTACGGCGACATTGTCGCCAAATTCTTTTCGCAGATCGTGTGTTTCTATTGCAAAATCAGTCATTTATTTCACCGACCACAGATAATTCAGATAAACACAGATAGGATTATAGTATAAGAAAACTGGTTTGATCTGGTTCACCTGTGCCTGGGCCACCTCCCTTGTATTCTTGTGCAGGGGTTGGTGGCCCAGGTATCTGGGGTTGATTATACCTACTTTAGAGAATTGGCCATATTAATTGCAGTGGTGGTGTCGGAACCCAGGCCGCCGATGGCGTAAATGATGCCATTCTTGACCCAAATCAGCACGTATTGGGGTGCATCATCGGGCGGGCGCTGGATCAGGGTACCGGTCACACCATCGACCTGAACCTGCTGGTAGGTTGCAGCATTGATTGGAACCGGAATAACCAGGGTCGAGGTCCAGTTGACCGATTGGGCAAACACTTTGGCCTGTGAAGCCGTCATTCCGGTGAACTGCATACCTAACTCGGCTAATTGGGTCAGGTCTACATCCGGTGGCGTGAGTACGGTGGGGCTGGGAATCTCGGCCAGGACCACACAGTTAAGATACGCACGGCCGCTCGCGCCGCCCCGGCTGTTATTGAGTCCCAGACCGGTAACTTCAGTGCTGATCGCCGGGCAGTCGCCGTAGGACGCGCTGACTCCGGCCGGGATGGTAACCTTGACCGTGGCACCATTTATCGAAGACGGCAGAACCAGGTCGCTGCGGCCGGCAGCATTGAGCAGATCCTGAACTCGCTGCCCGTCAACCAGGAACTGGAAGGCCATGCCATCTTGAACGGTCAGAACCGGGGTAGTGGTCTGGCTGGAAGGCAGCCGCAGGCTAAAACCGGCCAGCTGGCTGGCTTCGCTGGCGTCAGCCGCGACCTGTGGTTGGCCTGGCTGTTTGGTCACCGTAAGTGAAGAGGATAGCAAATTGGCGATCTGACTGCCCAGGGCTGAATTGCCTGAAAGCTGGCTCAGACCTGATGTATCGATTGGCAGGACGGTTACCTGCTGGACTCTGAAGAGACCGAGGAATTGGCCTGCCCAGGCGCGCATCTGAGGCACACCCAGGACCAGGGCCAGAAGTGCGACCATGGCCAGGCTGACAAACAATCGCCTGGCAGCCCAGGGTGAGCGAAAGTTAAGCATCTTTTTCATTAAAGGAATCTCCTTTTGTTGGCGGTTGCGAGTTTTGAAACGCTCTAAGGCTTCACGAGAAGACTGTAAAGATTCACCGGGTTGAGCGGCCAGGAATGAAAGCTGGCGCTGGGCGTACCCGGCGTGTTGTCTGGCGATTTCGAGTTGGGCCCGGCACTGCGAGCATTCGGCGAGATGCCGGTCTGTGCCCTGTCCGGCTTCTCCGTCGAGATAAGCGCGGAGCTGACCATTATTTAAGTGCATCTTGATCCTCCTCTTCCAGCTGGGTCGCGCGGTAGCGCTTTTCGAATTCGCCTTCAGCCCGGTATAAAAGCGGGCCGATCGACATTTGTGAGAGACCCAGGGCAGCCGCAATTTCACGGTAAGCCATGCCGGAATGGCGCATGATTAAAATTTGAGCTTGTTTATCGTTCATCTCGCTCAAGACCTGGCGTACGTGTTTTTGCTCTTCTCTGGCGATCAAAATTTCAACCGGGCTGGCTTGAACGTGATCAGATATTTCAGTCCGGCCGGCTTCGATCTCGTGCTGCTGGCGGCGCTTCCAACCCCTGATGGCGTTTAACCCCAGGTTGGAGGCGACCCGGTGCAGCCACCCCCCGATTTTGAGCTCAGGATCATTTCCTGGCGGTCGGAGATACAGGCGCATAAAGGTTTCGAGCGCCAGGTCTTCAGCTTCGGCGTGGTCGCCGACCAGGCGGAGCAAGAAGCCAAAAACATGCGGCCAATGTTCTAGGAAGATAGCCTCGAATTGACCCGGAATTTCTTCTGCTTGCTGGTTATTTCTCCAGGCCTGGGGGATTGCTCGCTGGTTTTTTTTCGCCATCATTGTCATGGTTGCTTTTTCGCACCAAAACTGTCTGTTTACCGGGTGCGGTCTCTCAATATAATAACACCGGCGGGATTAAAAATAAGACAGAGAAAAACCAGCCGATTAGCTACTACTTGCTCACCTTTTGATATAAAATAACAGGTGAAGCTAACGGATTCGCCTGTTTTTGACTGTTTCACAGGGTGGGAGGGATTCATGAGCGGTGGGAATTCTAATCTTGAAAGGCGCCAAACCTGGCGCGGGTTGATCGTCGGGTTGGTTGCGGTGATTTTGGTTTTGGGGTTTACTCTGGTCGTCTTGATTATCCGCCAATCCGGGCAGCTAGTCTCCCCGCAGCACGTGAATGCCCTTGCAAATTCGAATGACGTCTGTGTTGCCTGTCACCGGAATGCTACTCCCGGAATAATTGAACAATTTGGCTTAAGTGTCATGGCAGTTGCTAAAGTATCTTGCGAGGATTGCCACGTTGTTGCGGCCGGATATCCAGGATCGATTGTGCATGAAGGCGCTACAATCCTGGCAGAACCTACTCCGGCAAAATGCGCCCAATGCCATAGTCAGGAAACAGCCCAATTTAACCAAAGCCGCCACTCACTACCTGCTTATGTCGCCTACGCCGGTTCTCAAGGTCTGTCTGCAGCAATGTTGGCTGAATATCAAGCGATCCCCGAAGCTCAGGCTTCACCGGATAAGGCGCGCAATGCTATTTTTACGATGGAAGGTGCTGATATCACCGGTTTTGCCTGTGAGGTATGCCATTCGATCGGCGAACCGCAGGCGGATGGCTCGGTGGGTGATTGCACCACTTGCCACCTCAGACATTCATTTTCCCTGGAGCAGGTTCGGAAACCTGAAACGTGCAGCGCCTGTCACATTGGGCCAGATCATCCTCAGTGGGAGATATACCAGGAATCTCCCCATGGAATACAGTATGCAACAATGGGCCAAACCTGGAATTGGGGGGCAGAACCCGGAACATTGACCGTCCAAGACTTCCCCGCCCCAACTTGCGCCACCTGTCATTTCAGCGGATTTGGAACTACTGGTACCACCCATGATGTTGGCGCCCGCCTCACCTGGTATCTTTTTGACCAGGTCAGCGCCCGCCGTCCTGCCTGGCAGGATAATATGGTGAACATGCAGTCGGTCTGCCAGGAATGCCACAATCAAAACTTCATAGTGGACTTTTATTCTCGGGCAGACCAGGCAGTAACGGCCGTCAATACCCTGGTCCAAAAAAGCGACTTGATCATACAGCCACTTAAGCAGCAAAATGAACTGACCAGCCAGCCCTTTGACCAGACCATTGATTTTACATATTTTGAGCTCTGGCATCATTACGGCCGGACGGCGAAATTTGGCGTCTGGATGCAGGGGGCTGATTATACCCAGTGGCACGGCGCTTACGAGATCGAAAAACAACTGGTCGAGTTGCAAGACGAGGTCGACCAGATATTAAACTCGTCGAGGTAATTATGGCGCTCCTGGAAGAGCTTTTCCCCGTTTTGCGAAGAACCCGGCAAATACCTCTTTCGCGAGATCAGGCCATGTTGTTATTGATGGCAGTAAACCTGGTCTTCCTGGGGATCGATACGTTTCTGGCGCACAGCACCAGCGGGACCGTGCACTCTTTTGAATGGATTCCAATCATTTTTGGACCATCAGGTGGGGTTATTTTGGTGATTTGTGGCTTGATCGCTCTGCGAAAGCGGCAGGTGGCAGCCGAGATCGCTTCTCTCGTTTTCCTGGCAAGTTTAATGGTTGGCATCTTGGGAACGTACTTTCATCTTAGATGGGCGTTGTTACCCGCTGCACCTACAGGTGAGCAAATTACCCTTGCCCTTTTCGTCTGGACTCCTCCGAGCCTAGGCCCGATGGCGTTTTGTCTGGTGGGTTTGATGGGTCTCAGCGCGGTGTGGGAAGAACAACCTGTTGATAGCGGCGTTCTGCTGCTTCCTTTCAGATTAAAATTGAATCTGCCCTACCGCAAGACGCAGGCATACTATCTGATGGTAGGTCTGGGAGTACTGATTTCCTTGATCAGCAGCACCCTCGACCATGCCCGGACAGGTTTTACCAGCCCCTGGTTTTTAATACCCCTTGTTGCCGGTGTTTTTGGAGCGGTAATACCAATCATAATAGGGTTTACGGAGCTTCCGAGCCGGCAAGATATATTGACCTTTGCCATTACAATGGGTTTATTGGTGCTGGTAGGTGTAGTGGGCTCATACCTGCACATCCAGGCTGACCTGGCGGGAAAATTAACCATCATTCCTGAACGATTTCTTCGTGGAGCTCCTCTGTTAGCGCCGATGCTGTATGCCAATTTTGGTTTGCTGGGTATAATTGCCTTGATTGATCCATCAAAACAATAACAAGCCAGCTGGAGCAAAAACCAGGAATCCTCCGATGCCACGCACACCCGATATTAACCGTTTATATGCAGACCGTGACCTGCCGGGCCTATTATCAGCTTTGCGCTTTCCACGTGATCCAACCATAAGGATGCAGGCTGCTCGCTCTCTGGGTGAGATTGGCAGCCTCAGAGCTGTTGAGAGCCTGCTTCGCTCCCATTTTCAAGATCCGGAGATTACGGTCAGATCGGCTGCACATACTGCCCTGCACCAGGTGCTTGGCACCGAAGCTGAAAGGGCGATTTCTGCCTTCGTCCCGCCGGACGAAGAGTGGATCGACGAATCTCTGCTTATGGAAGCTGAATTAGAAGAAAGTGAAGTCGATTGGAATGAAAGCGACATTCAGGGACTGATTGCCGTGGTGCGGGAAGACCATGATCGCCAGAAGCGGATCAAGGCCCTCCAGGCTCTGAGCCAGATTGAAAATACCCGGGCCATCGACGCCCTGGCCTCGATTGCAACCTGGAGTGATGAATCCTGGCTAAAGCACGCTGCCCGCCAGGCATTAGCCGACGTTTATGGGGACGACCTGGACGAAATATTGAAAAGCTACCGCCAAAGTGCGCTGGATGCTGCGCTGCCTGAAGAAGAAGATGAAGATGACGGGGAAGAAGATTACGAAGACGAAGATGAATTTGAGGATGATGGGGTAGATGAATGGGATGAGGAGGATGCAGATGAGGAAGAAGATGGTGACCTGGCTGATGGCGAAGCAGAAGAGAATTCCTTTTCTCAATCCGGATCTGCCGCGGACGACAGGTTTGAACCGTCTTTTCCGGCGCCAGTGCGCCAGACCCGGCCTACCCACCCTGTGATCCAGGAAGAAAAGCCCGGCTTGTTGGCCTATATTTTGTTGGGGCTGCTGTTTGTGCTGATCGTAGCGGGCCTGCTCTATTTCCTGCTGCGATGATTTACCCCGCCTTGGGTAATGATGGCTTGAAGAGGCCCAAGGCGACTGCCCGGGCGACAACCTGTTCCCGCGTAGCTGCATTAAAGCATACTTTCAGATGGGTCAGATAAATGGTGATCGTTCTGGGTTTGACCCCGAGCTGCAAAGCGATTTGCTGCAGGGAACAGCCTTCCGCCAACATCGTCAAGACCTGGATCTCACGCGGCGTTAATTTCACCATGAAACGGTCCGGGTCGGGACGGGTGATCAGGACGACTTCGCCGTATTGGGCTGCAACCACCGGCCCGCTGGGCGTGACCAGTGGAAATCGGTACGTCCCCAGGTTGATGGCAGCCACCAGTAAAGAAGCCGGAAGTACATCCTCCCAGATCAGGGTGGTATAGCGGATCGAGGACCCGAAGATTCCAGGTTCTGGTTTGGTCTTTCCCAGGTCGGTGTAAAAGATTATTCTTGTCATCTTTTTATCTTATTGTATAGAACTTGTGTTCTATACAATAAGATAAACCGAATTGGCTTTAAAAGCAAGGGGGATTAATAGGTTAATCTATGGTCTAGACCCAACAGACTACAAAATTAGACCCCAAAGGGGTCGATTCCTTTGGGGTCAGAAGGGTCTTGGATAATGGCTTTATCTATCAGCCGTTCTGCACCACTCCGATGGTGATGGGAATGCCGTCGATGGTGTGGCTTTCGACATAAGCATTGGGTGGGGACGGCGCGGCATACAGTGACGTAGTCAGGGTTTCGGCTTTCAAGTAATTCTCCCAGGTTTGCATGACTGCAGCCAGCTCATCGCCAGCCTGGTAGCAGGTTGTTATGCGGTCTTCGATGTTAAATCCGGCGTTCTTACGCATGTCTTGAATGCGCCGTACCACCTCACGCGCCAGGCCTTCAGCACGCAGCTCAGGTGTGAGGGAGGTATCGATGGCTACCGTCAGGCCGCGATCGGCCGCCACCACCAATCCAGGCACGGGTTGGGTCTGGACGATCAATTCAGTGGCGGCAAGCTCGACCGGCTCACCGTCAAGATCCAAGGTTACTGGCTCGCCAGCTCGCACCCTGGTAGCCATTTCAGCCTGGTCGACCAGGGCCAGGGCAGCTCGCAGCTTGGGGAAGCGCGCGCCCAGGCGGGGTCCGAGCAGTTTGTTTTCGGGCATGATTTTGTACGTAACCAGATCACTTTCTTGTTCGACAAATTCCAGCGCCTTGACGTTGAGCTCGTCGATCACGATCTCAGACAGGCGTTTGTCGAGCTGTACGCTGCCGGTGGTGTGAACCAGGGCTTTCCCTAACGGTTGGCGCACCTTGAGGTTGGCGCCGGCCCTGGCGCCTAATCCCAGGCTGGCGATCCGGCGGGAAAGGGCCATCCCCTCGATCAATTTCAGATCGATCACTGCTGAGTCGTTCACTGGCCAGGAAGTGTGGTGGATGCTTTCGTATGCCTGGGGCTGGACCGAGCGAACCAGGTTCTGGTACATGGTTTCGGTTACAAAGGGTGTGAAAGGCGCCAGCAGGCGCGCCAGCTTGACGATGACGTGATAAAGGGTGGCATAGGCCGTGTTTTTGTCGGCATCGTGTTCACTCTTCCAGAAGCGGCGCCGGCTGCGGCGGATGTACCAGTTGGTCAGATCGTCCAAAAAAGCTTCGATCACCTGGGTGGCTGAATACACGTCCAAATCTTCTAACTCCTGACCGATCCCGGCGGTCACCTGGTTGAGACGGGCCAGCACCCAACGATCGAGCAGGTTATCGCTCTGTGGAGTAGGCCCTTCGGGATAAGCCGGATCGAATCCGGCTGGCCCATCACCCATCGGGGCATCCTGATCTCCCCTTTGAGCCGTCGTAGAGCGTGACGTCTCAGGGGACCAGTTGTCCAGGCGGGCGTACGTCGCCAGGAAGCTGTAAGCATTCCAGAGCGGGATCAGGAACTGGCGGCGGACTTCGTCGCCCCGGGTGTAGCTGAAGATCAGGTCGTTCTCCGGGCGGTGGGCGCTGTAGAGCCAGCGCATCACATCTACGCCCATTTTATCGGCGGCCTCGTTGAACTCGATGGCATTGCCCCAGCTTTTGTGCATGGGGTGCCCATCTTCAGCCAGTAAGGTGGCATAACCGAAGTTCTGCAGAAACGGGGGCTGTCCGGTCAGGACGGTGCCCATCACCAGCAGGCTGTAGAACCAGTTGCGGAACTGCCCGGGGAAGGATTTGCTGATCCAGTTGGCCGGATACCACTGTTTCCAGAAATCGGGGTTGCTGCGGTACTGCAGGGTGCTGAATGGGACGATTCCGGCGTCCAACCAGGGGTTACCCACGTCAGGGATGCGGCTCATCGTCCCGCCGCAAGCCTGGCAGGTGATCTTAACCGCGTCGATGTAGGGACGATGAGGGGTGTGCCCGGCAAACTTTTCCCAGCCGCTGGCGGCGCGCGCTTGCAGCTCTTTTTCGTCGCCGATGACTTCAAAATGGTGGCAGGCATCACACTCCCAGATCGGCAGAGCCAGGCCCCAGTAACGTTTCTTGCTGATCATCCAATCGTGCATGTTGTGCAGCCAATCCATCTCACGCGCCTGGCCGAACTCAGGGATCCAGCGGATCCGTTCGACCACATCCATGATCTGGTATCGCAGGCTGTTAGCTTTTTCGTCAGCAGTTAGCTCCTGGCGGGGCTTGTCGTATACCTGGCCCATGTTGATGAACCATTCTGCGACCAGGCGGAAGACCAGCTCGGTGCCGCAGCGCCAGCAGACCGGGTAGCGGTGGGTGTAAGGCTCAACCCGGTAGAGAATGCCTTTTTCTTCCAGGTTCGAGAAAATCGGTCCGGCGACCTCAGAGACGTGCATACCGGTCAGGAAACCGAATTTTTCAACGAAGTACCCCTCTTCATCCAGGGGCGCGACCACAGGCAGGTGATATTGGCGGCCCAAGCCAAAGTCTTCAGCCCCGCAGCCCGGGGCGATATGGACGATGCCGGTGCCTTCTTCCTCACCAACCTCGTCCCACATGATCACCTGGTGAGCTTCGGCGGCGCTTAGTTTGATGCCTTTGATCAACTCGATCAGGTTGGTAGCTCCGCCGGGTTGTTTTTCGGCTTCAAGCTCGTCAAAGGGTCCGTCGTAGGTCCAGCCGACCATATCAGAGCCTTTCAGCTCAGCTAATATCTGTTTTTCACCTTTCACCATGTGAAGGGTGCCTTTGGAGAGGTAAAGGATGTTTTCGCCGTTCTTGACCTTGACGTATGTCAGGTTCTTGCCGACTGCCGCGGCTACGTTGCTGGACAGGGTCCAGGGGGTGGTCGTCCATACCAGCAGAGATTCACCCGGGCGGCCGCGCAGCGGGAAGCGCACGGTAACGCTGTCGTGGGTCAGATCTTTGTAACCATCGGTGACAATCTCGTGCTGGCTGATGCCGGTGGCGCAGCGTGGGCACCAGGGCATCACATCGGCTCCTCGGTAGACCCAGCCTTTCTCCCAGCATTTTTTCAAGAAGGTCCAGATCATGTAATTGTTTTCAGTCGAGAAGGTGAAATAGCTCCCGCCCATTTGGGGCAAACCAAGCTGACCGGTGACCTGCTCGATGGTGCCGCTGACCGGACCCTGGGGGCCTTCTACGGTAATGGTCTGGGTTGGGTCAGCGATCAAGCGGTCTCCCAACTCGCGCAGTAGATCGGTGTCGTTCCAATCCATCCAGTAGCCCAGGCGGATAGACTGGTCGGTCTGGATGGATGCATAGCGTAGAACCCGCTCCTTGCACTTGAGGACGAACTGGGCCAATCCATAGGCTTCGATGTCTTTCTTGGATTTGAACCCCAGGTCGCGTTCGACATTTACCTCGACCCATAGGCCCTGGCAGTCGAAGCCGTTCTGATAGCGCAGCTCGTGGCCGCGCATGGTCTGGAAACGAAGAATCAGGTCTTTGTAGGTGCGACCCCACCCATGGTGGACAGCCATGGGATTATTGGCAGTGATCGGGCCGTCGATAAACGACCAGCGCGGCTGGCCTTTGTGCAGGGCGACCATTTTCTGAAATGCTTTCGTTTCCCGCCAGAACTTAAGCGTCTCGAGTTCCTGGGCAGAGAAATCAACTTTGGGCTGAACTTCTTTAAAAGGCATAACGACCTCAAACTTTAGATAATAGCCTATACTATAAGATAAATTTTAAAAGAATGCAAGGTGAGATCATGATCCTGGATACCCTCACCATTGTCTTTGTCAATTTCGTCTATGCCGTCTTGATGGGTTTTAGATAATTCACTGGTTCAATTGCCAGTTTATGGTTCCACGCTGGTTGCTTTGATTACCCTCACTTTTCGCTTCCTGCTTACGTGTAACAGCCACTTTTTAATAATTTGAAATCCCTACCTCACATGGTTATCCTCGCTGGTAAAACGGCTCGACGTGCTCGACCATGTGACGGCAGATGGGTGAGTCGTCTATACGGATAAAGTGAACCGGCTCGCCAGGCTCGACCAGACCGTCCGCAGTAGCGTGGGCCAGGCTGGCCAGGTTTTCCCATTCACCGCTGGTATCAATTCCGATCATAAGCTCTGGTTTTTCCGTTTCGGTCCCGGTAAGCACCATCGTCACATAAGCGGTCTTTACTTCCTGGTGGGATTCGAACAATTTGGATAAAGCATCAACCAGGAGGGTTGGATATTCTGAGGGTTTGCCGACCGTAGCCAGCGTGTTTTCATCGACCTGGTTGCGCTGCCGGGGTTTGAAAATCGTTCCATTGAGCAGGTCGCCAATTTCCGTAGGGGTAAACAGCTTGCCAAGCTCGAGTTCGGGATTCAAGATCACTGTCTCTCCCCGGGTAAGGATAAAGAAGCGTCGGGCGTTCAATTTTGAGTAGCTAGCTTCGACTGCGATCGATTCTTGCAGCCGCTTGAGCGACGAAAAAATAGGTAAAAACGGTGTCCCTTCGTGCTCGAAGTGTTTGAAGTTTATCTTTGTCCCTGATTTTAGAATGCCGTTTTCATCGAGGTCCGGCGGGCTGCTGGTAAGCGCGTAAATATCCGCAACCAGCAGATCCTGGTAGAACTGAGAGCGGTGGGCCGGTTCCTTATAGGCTTTAGTGAGCGATTTTTCAAGATCGTTTTCAGGTTCGAACATTGCAATGCCTCTCTATCATTAATGATTTTGGTGTTCTGAATGGTCTAGAACCGGCGAATGGTGGTGAAAATTTCCTTGCTGGTGCATGCGGTTATGCAGCAAACGATAAGCGGACTGCAGCTCCAGGCGCATACGCCGGTAGACCCGGTCTTCAGCCCTTGTGCCGACGGTATCGAGATAGGCCAAAGCCCCTTCGATCTGCTCCAGGATGGTGACGGAATCAGCTTCCACCAGGAGCGGGCGGCCAGCTACCAGAACCATCACCGGCGAGGAATGGGCGGCGATGATCTCGGGTTTGTCTGGGTAATGCCCCCGCACCAACAGGGCCAGCCAGCAGCTCTGCTCGACCTTGATCGACCAATGTCCCTTGCCTGAGGCGGGGTCGACCGCGACGCTATCGCGTACCTGGCCGTTAACGATCAGCTCGACTCGCGACATGGGGGCGGTGACGCTGGCCGTTTCCCAGGACACGTCCAGGGTGCCTCCTCCGGATGGGAGGTCAATATGGCTTCCTACCGGTTTACCGGCCACAGAGAACTCGAGCAGTGGGCCGTAGGTGACGAAAGTCTCACCCCGGCGGACGGCGTTCATCCAGGCGTCGTAGGTGAACTCAACGCCGGATGGCAGTTTAGCGTAAGTACGCACCGTTCCGACGGCGGTGGAGGCTGCCATCTTATCGGTGCCGCCGACAACCGGGACCAGGTAGCCGCAGTTAAGGTAGCGATACCAATCGGAAAGCGAGTAGGGATCGATTCCCAGGTAGTGGTTTTCCCACGAGGTCATCTCGAGCGCGTCGACCTCTCCACTGACGATGCCAGCGGCATGTTCAGCGCGCGGGTTGGGGAAATGCGGCAGCACCACCAGGCCGCCTTGTTTTTTGCACTGCCGGGCCCATTCGATGAGAAGTGATTCGACCGGGTCGCCGATGGCAGATTCGTCGGGTCCGCCGGTGGTCATTGGGGCGATCATCGATCCGTTGTACCCGAGGAGAGAAATGTGCCCGAGGATGTGTTGGCGGTTTTCAGTGCCAACCCGCACCAGGTATTCTCCGTCTCCACCCGCCTGGCGCGATCCCCAGGTGTTTTGGCCGTCGAAGTCGCCGACGTTAGTCATCAACTCACCCCACTGGGAAGCCAGCAGGTTAATAACGTTCACGCCTTCCGCCGATCCTTCCAGCATGGCGGTGATGGGAGAAAGGAAATGGACGTGCGTGTCGGCGCTAACCCAGCCCTGCTCGCGCCAGTGCAGCACTTTTTCTATTTCGATCACAATCTCCCTGGTCTCTGGCGTCACTTCGACGACCTGACGCACCGGGCGCATCTCAAAACCTCTGGATATTTCGATGTAGACTCTTCCACCTGGGAGCTTTAACAGCGTTTCTCCGTTGATGTAGGTCGTGGCATGGGCTCTGCCCATGGTAGTCGCATCGACATGCGCGAAATCCGGGCCGTAGTCTTCGAACCAGGCGGGGTTGAGGATGCGGTGGCGGTCGACCGGGGCCAGGTATTCTCCCCATTCGCCGTGTACGTGCAGCCTGGCAGGCAGGTTCTTTTTTGCGCCGCCGGCTTCGACCACTCGCAGTTTCACCGGAATGCGGGCCGGCGAGATGGGTTGGAGCGGAAGACCCTCTCCCATGGTCTCGACCTGTGAGACTGGAATGACTTGCTCATTTGCCAGGTGAAAACAAGCTTCGGGATGAGCGCTGTATTCGATGAGAATTTCGTCAGTCGATACCAGTGGGTTTTGTATATCGTACGTGGTGTCCCAGGTTGCGTTTGGATAAAGCAGGCGGGGGCGGGCGGAAATCACCTGGCCCAGGTCGAGCTGGATCTGACTTAACAAACCCTGGGCATCCAGCTCTGGTGCGAAGGTTTCTTTTTTGGGGAGCTTCAGGCAGGCTTTTTTACGCGGCTCCCAGCGCAAAGGCAAAGAGGTAGCGTTGCCGGCCGATATGGCCGATAGGAGCACCAGGTTGCTGCCTGGCTCAAAGCGGAACCCGGTGACAGGTTTTTCAGGGTGGGGGTTTTCCCAGGCCCACAGCCAGCTAGTCCATGGGCCGTTATCCGGTTGGATGGCCCTGGTTTGGGTAAAGCCCCACCAGACCGGTTGGCTTTGTTCGTGCAGGGCGGCTATCGGGTATGGTTTCTGGAAAGGTACTGCCTGGAAGCAGTTCTCACCCCAGTTGCGGCTAAAGGAGCCAAGCTGGTATCGGCCGCGCATCTGGGCTTTCTCTTCACTCCCATCGGAGTAACACATGACATACGTGGCAAACACCTCCCCCAGGCGCCCATTTCCTGCGGTGTGTGAGATAAACCCATCGCCATTTCTGGGAAGCGGTTTCAGATCGGCGGCATGCATGAAGATGAACCAGCGGGCTGAGCTGGGTTCGATGCTTATTGAGATAGGCTGGCTGGCGATGGTCAGTGGATTGGAGGCGTCGAAAGGGATGCCCCAGCCCACGCAGCTTTCGCGAGGCGAAAAATTACGAGCCTCAACCATTTCCGGTGAGGCGCCTTGCCGGGATAGTATCACCGAGTCGGTGTTCCCCTGGTACTGCAGCGGTTTGAAATTTGAGGAGGTGGGTCCATCACGGAAGCTGGCCATTTTTCACTCACCTTTCAGATATGAATCGCTAACAGTCAGTAATCAGCTAAACTTTCTTTATTTAATCATACCCCTAAATAGCTGACATATGGCAGTGGTCAGAATTCGGCGATTCGGGCTGGCAGTTATTTTCTGACCAGGCCGTTGGCCCAGGCAAAAATGGCAGCCTGGGTGCGATCGGCCAGGTGCAGCTTGCTCAAGATATTGCCGACGTGGCTTTTAACCGTCGACTCGCCGATCACCAGTTTTGCCGCAATTTCCTGGTTGTTGGCTCCACTGGCGATCAAACGCAGTACCTCTAACTCGCGCTCACTCAGGACCAGGAATGGGTTAACCAGGTCTTTGTCGCCTCCCTGGCGGATATCCTCAACGATACGGGCAGCTACCCGCGAAATCAAGGATGGCCTCGCCCCTGGCGGCTTTTCTCACCGCATCGGCAACCTCGTCGGGGAGAGCGTCTTTCAAGAGGTACGATAATGCCCCGGCCTGGATGGCCGGAAAGATGTGGTCGTCTTCGTGAAACGACGTGAAAATGATGACCTGGGTGTGCGGACTCTGGCTGCGGATCGCTCGGGTGATTTCGACCCCATCCATTCCCGGCATCAGCATATCGACCAGGGCTACATCGGGAGCCAGGTTTGAAACCAGTTGGATCGCCTGGGCCCCGTTTTCAGCCTCTCCCACCACATCAAGATCGGCGGCTGTATTTAGAAAGGCGCGCATGCCTTGCCTTACGACGGCATGGTCGTCGACGATAATTACTGTGATTTTTGGGGATGCTTCCATTTGTTACCTGATTTGATTATCAATCGTGAGTTGTAGGGGCCAGTGATTATTCCGGTTGATACAATTTTACATGAAGGGTGAATGGGATTCACTCCTGCTGCTTTTTTTTGATCATAATGGTCGCTTCGACTTGGGTTCCCAGGCCAGGATGGCTGTCGATGTTCAATTCGCCGCCGATGGCCTTGATGCGGGCTTCCATGGTCTTGAAGCCAAACCCTTCAGGGTTGGGATCGTCAGGCTCGAAACCCTGGCCATTATCCTGTATTGAAAGCTTGATGCTATCACCTTCGAGCGAAAGGCAGACATCGACCTGGCTGGCCCGGCTGTGACGGGCGACGTTTGAAAGCGCCTCCTGCAAGAAACGCATGATATCTTGCTGCATTGCCGTTCCCGGGTTCCAGCCGCCTGCCAGCTGAGTCCTGGCGGCGATCGGGTTCTGCCTGGCCCATCCTTCCACGTACGCAGAGATCGCTTTTACCAGGTCGCCAGGGGTATTGTCGATCGCCCTGAGCTCGAAGATGATCGAATTGAGCTCCTGGTGAGCGGTGTGGGCCAGTTTTTCGGCCTCACCCAGGCATTGATAGGCTGCGTCTCGATTTGAATCGAGCAGCGCCTTGGCCGCCCCGATCTGGAAAGAGGCCGCCGTGATCTGCTGCTTGACGGCGTCGTGCAGGTCACGTGCCAGGCGGTTGCGTTCTTCGAGGGCAGCCAGATCTTCGTGGCTGTGCAGCAGGCCTTGCATCCGGGCGGCCATTTCATTCAGGTCGCTACCAAAAGACCCGATTTCGTCGGCCACATTATCCTGTACCTTTTCCGAGAAATCGCCTTGCTGCCAGGCCTTCAGTGCTTTACGCAGGTTTGCCAGGCGAATATCCAGCCAGCGGGCGTTCAAAAAACCGAAATAGGCGCTGACCAGAACGGCCGGAATGATCAAAATAGCAGCGCTCGGCAGGATGACCACCAGGGCCGGCATGATCTGCTCGCCGACCAGAGTTACCCAGGTTTCATCCGGGTTGAACTGCAAGAGATAGATCGTGCCGGCGACCAGTCCCCACCAACCCAGGAGGAAGAGCGCTGCCAGGGTGACCAGGTTGTAAGAGAGGATCAGCCGCCAGCGGAAGCGTCTGAAGGGGGCGGTTAACGCCCCCCACTTTGTTACTGCCTTCATGGTTGGATCTGGATGGGCGGCATGACTGTGGTGATGATCTGTGGGCCTGAGCTGATGGTGCTCGGGTTAATCATCGTTAACGTGAAGAAGGCGATGAACCCGATACAGGCTAATGCGGCCAGCCCAACGCAGATCCAGCCAAGGATAATACCGGCTCGGGCCACGCCTTCACCGCTGTATTGGCTCGGATTGGCGCGGATTTCTTTGCGAGCGATGACACCGGTAATGATCCCGCCTATACCCCCCACCACCGGTAAGACGGGCACCAAACCCAGCAGTGACAGGACCAGGCTGACGATAGCCAGGATGTGGGTCTGAGGGGTACGATAAGTTACTTGTTGATCGTTTGTAGTCATGTGAAACCTCCACTAGATTAATTATACTGGTGTGATGATAGCAAGCAACTGAAGGTCTGTCATCAACCTGGAGGGGGAATTGGGATTGTACTGGAGGGGGATTTAAATTTGCCTTCAGTATGACCGGGTCGAAAGTTTGACGCTTATTTGGTTATCTCTTATACTCAACCCATAGATATGATCAACTATAACCCCTCCCAATCCGAAGTCATCACTACACCCCTCTCCAGCAAGATTTTTTTGTCCGGACCGGCCGGGGCGGGGAAGACGGTAACCGGTACCGGCCGGCTGAACTATCTGGTCGACCAGGGGGTGCCAGCCGGGTCAATCCTTTTGGTAGCACCGCAACGTACCCTGGCAGAGCCCTATGGGATGGTGGTGAATTCGGCCGAGATGGCCGCCGGAGGGATCCCGGGCCAGATCACCCTGGGTGGATTGGCCCAGCGCATGGTGCAGTTGTTCTGGCCGGTAGCAGCCGGGCTTGCCGGTTTTAAGAACCCCGACCAACCACCGGTGTTTCTAACCCTCGAGACAGCCCAATACTACATGGCCTACCTGGTGCGGCCGCTGCTTGACCAGGGGTATTTCGAATCGGTCACCATCGCGCCTAACCGCCTCTACAGCCAGATATTGGATAACCTGAATAAGGCGGCTGTGGTCGGTTTCCCCTACGAAGAGATCGGGCAGCGCCTGAAAACTGCCTGGGTAGGCGAGACCAGCCAGGCCCGCGTCTACGATGATGCCCAGGATTGCGCCAACCGCTTCCGCTCGTACTGTTTCGAACACAACCTGCTCGATTTTTCCCTGCAGGTGGAGGTTTTCGTCAAATATCTGTGGAATGAGCCCTTATGTAGGGATTATCTGCGCCAGAGCTACCAGCACCTGATCGTCGATAACATCGAAGAAGATACGCCTGTAGCTCACCGTATACTGGGGGAGTGGCTGCCGGACTTCCAATCGGCGCTGCTCATTTATGACAGCGAAGCGGGTTACCGCAGCTTTTTGGGAGCCGATCCTCAATCGGGTTATGCCCTGGGGCAGCTTTGCGGCACCCAGGTCGCTTTCGAGCAGTCGTTCGTTACCCCACCCGATCTGCAGTACTTTGGTTGGCGTTTGGGCAGAGCGCTGGGCCAGACTGTCGGCGCAGCCCCACCCGCGCCTGAAGAAAGCCCGCTTTTATTCGAGTATCATCGCTACTTTCCCCAGATGCTCGATTGGGTCGCCGGTGAGGTAGTCAGGCTGGTATCCGCAGAAAACGTCACCCCGTCCGAAATTGTCATTTTGGCACCGTTTTTGCCGGATGCACTGCGTTTCTCCCTTACCAACCGCCTGGAGCAGCATGGTATTCCCACCCGCTCCCACCGCCCGTCGCGGCCGCTGCGCGCTGAGCCGGCTACCCAATGCCTGCTCAACCTGGCTGCGCTGGCCCATCCAGGTTGGGGGTTGAGCCCGTCCCGATTCGACGTGGCCTACGCCCTGGTGCAGGGGATCGAGGGCATGGATCTGGTACGCGCCCAGCTGTTGGCCGACATTGTCTACCGCACCAAGAACGGGATACCATCGTTAGGGACCTTCGACCAGATCAAACCTGAGATTCAAGAGCGGATCACCTTTACTCTGGGCAAGCGCTACGAAACCCTGCGCACCTGGTTGGAAAACTACCTGCAGGGTCCTGAGGATACTTTCGATCTTTTCCTCAGCCGTCTCTTTGGAGAGGTATTATCCCAATCAGGTTTTGGCTTTCATCGCAGCTACAGTGGGGGCGAGACAGCCGCCAACCTGATCGAGTTGGCCCGCAAATTCCGCTGGGCGATCGGGCTGGGGTTCGCTGAGAGTGGCAAACCACTCGGTAAGGAATACCTGGAAATGGTTCAGGACGGTGTGGTAGCGGCCCAATACATTCGCTCATGGCAGAACCAGCCGGAAAATGCGGTGCTGCTGGCCCCAGCGTATACCTTTCTTCTCAACAACCGGCCGGTCGATTACCAGTTTTGGTTGGACGTTGGCAGCCGTGGGTGGTCTCAGCGCCTTTACCAACCGCTGACCCAGCCCTACGTTTTAAGCCAGGATTGGCCGGTGGGCAAGGTCTGGACCGATGAGGACGAGTTCATGACCAACCAGGACTCGCTCTTCCATCTGGCCTTGGGCCTGGTTCGGCGCTGCCGCCGACAAATTTACCTTGGGTTGAGCGAGCTCAACGAGCAAGGTACTGAGCAAAAAGGCCCTCTGCTCAGGGCAATCCAGCAAACTTTGAGGGCCCTTCCCAATGGTCTATAAACCTCGCCCCAAGCAAAGAGAAGTGCTGGCATACCGCTCCGGCAAAATGGGGGTGTCGGCTGTGCCAGGCAGCGGCAAGACCCAGACCCTCTCCAGCCTGGCTGCCAACCTGATCGCCAGTGGGGGGTTGGAAGACGACCAGGAAGTACTGGTGGTGACCCTGGTCAATTCAGCCGTCGATAATTTTTCGCAGCGCATCGCCGCCATGATCGCCGAAAAGAAACTGCTCCCGCACCTGGGGTACCGGGTGCGGACGCTGCACGGCCTGGCGCACGACATCGTGCGCGAGCGTCCGGCTCTGGTTGGCTTATCGGAGGATTTTCAGATTGTTGACGAGCGGGCCGCTGAGCGCATTCTGGAAGACGCCGCTCAGGCCTGGCTGCGGGGCAAACCGGCAGCCTTTGATGAATTTTTTAAGCCCGAACGGGATGAGAGCTATCGTGAATGGGTCAGGCGCAAGAAACTACCTGACCTGGTGAACAGCCTGGCGGGAAATTTCATCCGCCTGGCCAAGAACGAACAGCTCAGCCCGGAAAAGGTTCACCAACGCCTGGTGAGCCTGCCGCTGCCGCTTCCGTTGGCTGAAATGGGCAGCGCTATTTACGCCGACTACGAGCGGGCTCTGCTCTATCGCGGCGCGGTCGACTTCGACGACCTGATCCGCCTGGCGCTGCAGGCGCTGCAAACAGACGAAAAGCTGGTCGAGAGGCTGCGGCACCAATGGCCTTACGTTCTGGAGGATGAAGCCCAGGACAGCAGCCGCTTGCAGGAAGAGATCCTCAAGCTGCTAACCGGACCCAAGGGCAATTGGGTGCGGGTGGGCGATCCTAACCAGGCAATCTATGAGACATTTACTACTGCCAGTCCGAAATACCTGCGAAATTTCCTCACCCAGGCGGATGTCGTTCCCAAGATCCTGCCCAATTCGGGTCGTTCGACCCTGTCGATCATCAACCTGGCCAACCATTTGATCGATTGGACCAGGCTTTCTCACCCGATCTCAAATTTGCGCACTGCCTTGGACAGGCCTTTGATTGAGCCGACAGCGGCAGACGACCCCCAACCTAACCCAGTGGATGACCCGGCTCAGATCTATCTTGTGGGTGATAAATACAGCCCCGAGAAGGAAATCCTGGCGGTGGCTATTTCCCTGGGCCGCTGGGTGGAGGACCACCGCGACCAGACAGTAGCTGTGCTGGTGCCGCGCAACACACGGGGTTATGAACTGGGCGAGGAGCTCAAACGGCGCAAAATCGATTACGTCGAGATGCTGCGCAGCTCGAATGCGACCCGCCTGGCAGCCGATACGCTGGCTACGCTGCTGGCGTACCTGGCTGAGCCTGGCTCGCCTCGCAAGTTGGCGGCTGTTTACCGGGTCTGGCGGCGAACGCAGCGGGATGATGTCGACGAGGAGGTACGCAGCGCCTATAAATCCCAGACTGAAAAGGTGGCCGGGCTGATCGGCAAATGCGCCTGGCTCGAGGACTACCTTTGGCCGCAGCCGGGAAACGATTGGCTGGATGGATTGGGCCTCGCCCATGAGGAAGGCGGAATCTTTAGCGGTTTGAGCCAGTTTCGCCAGTTAGCCCAGCGCTGGCTGGGGACCGCGCTGTTGCCGGTCGACCAGATCGTGTTGACCCTGGCCCAGGATTTATTTAGCGATCCTTCAGACCTGGCCATTTCTCACAAGCTGGCAGTGATGCTGCGCCAGGCGAGTGAAGCCCACCTTGACTGGCGCTTGCCCCAGATGAGCGAAGAAATTGCCTTGATCGCTCGCAACCAGCGCCGTTTCCTTGGATTCAGCGGCGACGATACCGGCTTTAACCCTGAAAACTATCGCGGCCGGGTGGTGATCTCTACCATCCACAAAGCTAAAGGCCTGGAATGGGACCGGGTTTACCTGATGTCGGTCAATAATTACGATTTCCCATCCGGGATGGAATACGATTCGTTTATCTCCGAGAAAGAATTCTTCCGCGATAACCTTAACCTGGAAGCAGAGGCGCTGGCCCAGCTCGAGGCTTCCATTTCGTTCGATGAATACACCTGGTACGAAGAAGGCAAACCGTCACGCCAGGCCCGCCTGGATTATGCTGCCGAGCGTCTGCGCTTGCTCTACGTTGGCATCACCCGGGCTAAAAAAGATTTGATCATCACATGGAACACCGGTCGCTATGGCAACCAGCAGCCGGCGATTCCATTGGTTGAATTACAGGCTTATTGGGAGGCAAATCATGCTGCTGCCACTTGAATTTCAGTTCAGCCAGAGCAGTTTGCAGGATTACGTGGACTGCCGCCAGCGCTTTTTGCTGCGCCATCTGTATCGACTGCGCTGGCCGGCTGTTGAAGCGGAACCGGCGCTCGAAAATGAACAGGCTATGCAGCGCGGCTCGCAGTTTCACGACCTGGTCCGCCAGCACATCCTGGGTATTCCAGCGGACCGCCTCACCAGGCTGGCGCAAGAAGAGGAGTTGTATCGCTGGTGGCAGGCCTATCTGGATGGAATTGCCGGTGAACTGAAAGGTGTCCGCTATGCCGAAATTTCGCTTTCGATGCCCATGCTGCAGCGGCGGCTGCTTGCCAAATACGACCTGCTCCTCGCAGCGCCAGGAGGCCGTCTGATGATCTACGACTGGAAGACTTCCGGAAAGAAGATGAAGCGCCAGCGTTTGCAAGGTCGTTTGCAGACCCGCATCTATCCCTATTTGCTGGTGCAGGCGGGGGCTTTTCTCAACCAGGGCCGCCCGGTCGTTCCAGAGCAGGTCGAGATGGTTTACTGGTTTGCCGGGGTGCCGCAAGAACCGGTGAAGTTTGGCTACAGCACCGAACAATGCCAGCAAGATGGAGGCTACCTGGAAGGGCTCGTCGGAGAGATCAACAGCCTGAGTGAGGCGGATTTTTTCAAGACCGAGCATGAGGAGCGCTGCCGCTTTTGCACCTACCGCTCATTATGCGAGCGTGGTTCGCAGGCCGGCAGCTTGAGCGATTTGGATGGCTGGGTCGAAGAAGCACCCCAGCAGGTCGAGAGCTTCGATTTTGAGCAAATCGCGGAGATCGCCTTTTAGCCACGGATGGAATGAAAGATCGTCAGTTGAAGAAATGGCTTGAGCCGCAGGAGATCGAGACCCCTGAAGCGCTGAACGAGGCGGTGGGCGGGCATCCATTGGTAACCCAGGTGCTGGCCCGGCGCCAGGTGTTGACCACAGCCGCGGCTGCCGCATTCCTCGACCCGGACTGCTACCAGCCGGCTTCACCAACCGAGCTGCCCGGTATGGCGGCGGCCGCCAACCGGCTAGAAAGAGCCATCCGGGAAAAAGAACCCATCTGCGTCTGGGGCGATTTCGACGTCGATGGCCAAACCTCCACCACCATCCTGGTCTCGACCCTCACCGACCTTGAAGCCGACGTCAGCTTTCACATTCCAGTGCGAGAGCGAGAATCGCACGGGGTCAATCTGGAAGCGCTCAAAGCGGTCATTGCCGGAGGGGCACGTCTGGTGCTGACCTGCGATACCGGCATCACCGCTCACGAGGCGGTCGATTATGCCCGTTTACAGGGTGTGGAATTTGTCATCACCGACCACCATGCTTTGCCGCCTTCCCTGCCTGAGGCAACGGCGATCGTCAATCCGCGCTTGCTGCCAGAAACCCATCCGCTCGGCACGCTGTCGGGTGCCGGAGTTGCCTACAAGCTGGCTGAGGAACTTTTTGCCCGTTTCGGGCGCGCCGGGGAAGCCGAGAATCTGGTCGACCTGGCTGCTCTGGGCCTCGTGGCCGACCTGGCTGCCCTGCAAGGTGATACGCGCTACCTGGTTCAGAGGGGCATCCAGGCCCTGCGTAAGACAACTCGCCTGGGGCTCAAAGTCATGATGGCCTCGGCCGGGCTCAACCCCACCTGGTTGGGGGAGACTCACATCGGCTTTGAGCTGGCCCCCCAACTCAACGCCCTGGGACGCCTTTCCGACGCCTCGGTCAGCGTGGAGTTTTTGACGACCCAGGACCTGGCCAGGGCGAAGGTGATCGCTGCCACCCTGGAAGGGTTGAACGCCCGGCGCCAACTGCTCACCAACCAGGTCTACCAGGCTGCCCTACTGCAGGTCGAAAAGGACCCATCTTTGTTGGAAACCAGGGTGCTTGTGCTGGCACACCCGGCCTGGCCGGCAGGTGTGATTGGCATCGTCGCCAGCCGGCTGGTTGAGCTCTTTACCCGCCCGGTGGTGCTGTTGTCCAACCCGCCGGGCGAACTGGCGCACGGCTCGGCTCGCTCTATTTCCGGCTGCGACATCACAACTGCCATAGCGACCCAAAGAACGCTCCTGTCCAGTTTTGGCGGGCACCCGATGGCGGCCGGGCTGGCACTCGACTCCGAGCGTATCACCGATTTTCGCCGCGGCCTTTCTCGGGCGGTAGCGACGCTGTTTCCAGACCTCCAAATCGAAGCGACCCTCCAGATCGATGGTTACCTTTCCCTGGCAGACCTGTCTCTAGATCTGGTGGATGATTTCCAACGCCTGGCTCCCTTTGGCTCCGGCAACCCGCCTCTTGTCCTGGCTGCCAGGGACCTGGGATTGGCCAGCTTTTCGCCCATCGGGCGTAACGAAGAGCACCTCCAGCTGACCGTACAGGACAGGCAGGGCCACGCTCACAAGGTTTTATGGTGGCAGGGAGCCGGGTGGGAGCTGCCTCAGGGACGCTTTGACCTGGCTTTTACGGTTCAGGCCAGTGATTTCCGTGGAGGGCGTGACGTGCAGGTTGAATGGATCGATGCGCGTCTCATCGGAGGTCCTCGTCTGCCGTCCATCCAATCAAAGAAAATCGATATCGGCGATTTCCGCAGCCAGGCATACCCATTGGCCGTTCTCAAGAAACTGGCCGCTGAGCAGGACGTCCAGGTCTGGTGCGAGGCCGAGGCCTTCACCCGCCTGGCTGAGATCGGCATCCATGCCTGCCGGCGAGAGGGATTAACCCAAGGGCGCACTCTGGCGATTTGGACGACACCTCCCGGGCCAAGTGAACTGCGGGCCGCCATCACACAGGTAGCGCCTGACGTGGTTTACCTGTTTGGAGTCGATCCCCAGGATACGAGCCAGGAGGATTTTTTGAAGCGTTTGGCAGGGCTGGCAAAATATGCCCTGACCACCGGCCAGGAGCAGGTCGAGCTCGTTCGCCTGGCGTCGGCTACCGGGCAGAGGGAGGTCGCCGTCAGGTTAGGGTTGGATTGGTTGGCAGAGGGCGGATTTTTGACGGTCTCGGAGGGTGAAGCCGGTCAGGTCCGTTTGACCTCCGGCGGGCAGCGCTCAGATCCGGACCCGGTGCTGGCAGCCCGGTTGACAGCCATCCTGGAGGAGACGGCTGCTTTCAGGGAGTATTTTTGTTCGGTTGAGACACCTGTGCAGCCCGCGTAAATGTTTAAATTTTGGTTGGCAGCCATACTGGCGCGAACTTTGCCATAACCCTCGTCTTAGTCCAGGTTTAACGTTACTTTCATTAACCACATCGCGAAGGTTATTTTTGCCGGTCGCTGATGTCTGATCGCTGGCGGTTGTATTCCCACCAGCCGGTACGCTCGATTTCTTTGAACCCCAACTTCTGGTAGAGCCTGAGACCAGGCAGGTTGCTGCTGACCACGTGCAGGTGGGCTACCTGCAAGCCGGCTTGCCGGGCGCGGGTGAAGCCTATCGCCAGCATACTGCTGGCGGTTCCCCGACGGCGGTATGCCGGGTGAACACCGATTTCTTCAACGTAAAAAACCGGCTGGCGCGCGGCAGCACTGCGCCTGGGATGAGTCTCACCGATCAAGAAGCCAGTCGGAATGTCCGCTTCGAATGCAACGAAACTCAAGTTGTCGCGGCGCTTGATCACATCGAGTACATCCTGGCGGTCGTAGACCGGGCGGCATTCCAGGCATTCCTGGATGAAGCTCAACAGCCAGCCCGGGTCGCCAACTTCGGAAAATGAACGGATTTCAATATTAGCGGGCTCAGCGAGGACATCTTCCAGGCCGGTTTGCATCAAGATGTGTTCCTCTACGAGGATGAAACCGCACGACAGCAGGGCCTCTCCCAGAATGAGGTCTCGCTTCAGGCCGGAGCAGTGGCAAACAGAGGCATTTTTCGCCTGCATCCATTCCAACCCAGACTTGATCAGGCCTGCATATCGCCCTTTTGTCCGCAATGGAGGCAGGAGGAAAATTTCCTTCAGGCTGATTTTCCCATGGGCATCCTGGAACCAGGCATAGCCGGCTTCCCTATCGTCTTCCCTACCAACCAGCACCAGGATTTCGTCCCGGATTAATTTATCCCGGTAATTAGAGAGAAAAGAATCATTTGACCAGGCCGAGATGGCGGGGTCTTCCTGGTTGAGCCGGTTATGCATCCGGGTCAAAGAAGAGATATTTTTTGGAAATAATTGGGTTAGCTGGCTGAGAGCGATACTTTCCACGATCATGTCCAATTTGCTGCTCCTGACTCGCTGCAAGCGCCGGCCGGTATTCTATAATGCTTAATCAAATGCTTCATCAGGTCTGAATTCTACCTTCTGGTAGAGCAGTCCCTTCAATAGAATCAGGATCAGGAAAGAAAATCCGATCAGGATGACCGAGAGGGTCAGGGCGATGTTCAGGTCGATCTGGAAGCCTATGTAGATTGCCAACGGCATGGTCTGAGTGCGCCCGGGAAAGTTTCCGGCAAAGATGATCGTCGCCCCAAATTCGCCCAGGGCTCGGGCCCAGGTCATTGCCCCGCCGCTGACCAGCGCCATCCAGGAGATGGGCACGACGATGTAGCGGAAAGTCTGCCAGCGGTTAGCGCCGTCCAGGGCAGCGGCTTTCCTGAGCTCGCAGTCGACCGCCGAAAACCCGAGGGCCGCCGATTTAATATAAAAGGGAGCGGCGACGAAGGTTTGGGCCATGATCACCGCTGCCTGGGTGAAAGGAAGGGTGATTCCCAGGACGTTGAGAGCCCCACCTACCAGGCTGGTACGCCCAAATGCTATCAGCAGGGCCACCCCGGCGACAGCTGGCGGCAGGACAGTCGGCAGTTCGACCAGGGTGTCGAACAGGCGGAACAAGCGGTAATGGCGGTGAGAAAGGTAATAAGCTACGGGGGTGCCAAATAAAATGGTAAGCAGCACGCTGGTCAGCGAAGTCACCAGGCTGATATTAATCGCCTGGATGGCCTGGCTTTGCTGCAGGGTGGCCCACAAGCTGGCCGGCGAGGTGTAGAAGATCAAAGCCAGCAAGGGAATCAGCAAGAACAAAAGATAAGGCAACGCCAGCAAGCGCCAGGGCCGGTCGAACTTCAGGTGGCTGCGCCGGGATGACGCTCTACTGAGCGCTAAGCCCTGGCCCAAGGTTTCTTGTGGCATTTCTTTCGCCATCAGCTGCCTCCTTCGACCAGAGTGGCGTGGCAGGCCTGGATCCAATCCAGGATAGCCTTCATCTGGCGGATCCGGAGATCGACACCCAGGCGGTTGAAGCCCTGTTCGCTTGAAATTTCATCATAATGTTTTTGGAGGCGAAGGATGTCTGCCCTGGTCTTTTCGACCTGTTCTTGCACCAACCGCTCTCCAAGGTTGGCGCTGACCCGGCCGGCAAAAAAAAGACGGGTCAGGAACTCAACCCGCAGAGCGTGGGCGCTGCCCGGTGTAGGCGCCAACAGCCAGGTTTCGTAACAGGCCATACCTTCCGCGGTCAGCGAAAAACAGGCTCTGGCAGGGTGTTTTTCCTGAGGAAGAGAAGTGGAAGCGACCTGGCCTTCTTTTTCCAGCCGTTTCAGTATGTTATAGACCTGGCTCAGGCTGATCCGCCAGACTTCACCCAGGTTCTCCTCCAATTGGCGGTGGAGGTCGTAGCCATGCATCGGCTGCAAGTTGAGGAAGCCCATGATAGCATATTGGGGGGATAGGTCGCTGCTGTGGGGAGGTGATTTGGGCTGTGATATACTCACCGGGTGAGTATATCACAGTCTTGGACAAGAAAATGCCTCCATTATTTACATCAATCTGTTCTGCGAGCCAAAGGCCGTTTGGCGGCGATTAACCCTGCGCCTTTGAGTATCCAGTAAGCACTGAACCCGGCTACGGTCAGGAAGGTCAGACCGTACAACCATTGGACGGCTGGTAATGAGCTGTCTGTGCCCGAAAAGTAACTGTGGAAGACCACCCCCAGATACGAGACCAGGCTGAAGGTGTGGATGGCTTTGAAAGCCTTTAAGCCGATTTTACTTTTAAGATAGGTGGTGATGGTAACCAGCAGAGCCAGGTAAAAAGCGAACACGCCGATGCCTACCCACAACTGGCGGTATGGCGAGATAAAGGGGATGAGGATTTGGGCCAGCGAGAATGGCAGGTAGCTGTCGGCCAGAAGTACACCGATGTGCAAGCCGACAAAACCCAGCGCCAGCAGGGAGATGAACTGGTGAAAATCGTAGGTAGCCGCCCGGGGTATCAGGCGGTCAAAGAGCCGGGTTGGAATGGCCAGCCCCAGCACGACTGAAAACCACAACAACAGGTAAGCAGCGAACCCGGCCGAGCGGGTCACATACCACATGGTCTGGACGGTATTCAGCGCAAACAATGAATTTAGAAAAGCCCGTACGCCTGATCCAAAAGACGAGCTGGCTATTGAAAGAACGGACACCGTGCCGCCAAAGCTTAGCAGGCTGGCGCCCAGGGCCAAAGCGCCATTCCATAGAGTGGGGTGGTTTTGTTTGAAATTACTAATTACATTTAAATTCATCATGGTCATTTTCCAGTAAATAATTGAGCTATCGTCGTTTCACGAGCCACCTGTCCGCAAGCGAGGTTGGAAGGCGGATTGAGACTGTGGTAAAGATACGATGGTTTGAGCATTCGCCGCCGTCAGAGAGGTGGTCGAGCTGCTGGTAGATTGGCTTGTTTGGCCGCTGATGGAAACCGTTTTTGCCGAATGGGCAAACGTGATCCAGCCAAAGAGAAAGCCGGCGACAGTTGCAGCTGCGATCCAGTAGCGGAGGAGAACCTTAATTTTCTTCATTGGTTCACCCCGAATTCATTGAAGTCATTATCCTGGTGGTGGTGGCGGGAGATGACTTGAGCGCTTTGCCCGGATGAAGATGATTGTGCTCCTCCCTGAGTGGTGGTGAGAGCTGATGCCAGGCTGGCAGGTGCATTGTTGATAGCAACCCCGTTGGTGTTAGTCATTGCGCTGACCCCAACAGCTCCTATTGCGAAGGTAAATAACATGCCGATGACTAAAGCACCAATAATTGCAGATTTCTTTTTCATAGGATTGGTTTCCTTTATTTCCCAAAATTGTTATTGACAAATATGATCTTAACAGGGACATATTTAGAAATGATATAGATCGAATTTATATTTGGGGTAATGAGATCGGAAATAACCGTTGCCTTCTGGAAAGGTCACCGTAAAAATCCATATTTATTCCAAATTAGTTCTGAATGCTTTTTAAATAAATGCTCGCTATCCTTATAATCAGATCCAATCTGGATCGGGTCATTGGGATTTTTATTTTTGGGAGAAATTGAATAAGATGAAGAAAAGAAGAAGGTTTCTTTGGTGGCTCGTACCGGTGGTCGTCGTTGCGGCTGGAGCCGGGGCATTGTTTTGGTTCAGGGCTCACCCAGTCCAGGCTCAGACCCCAACCATCGATTTGACCAATATTGCGACGACCAAGGTTATCGAGGGTTCAATCAGTAGTGGAATCGGCGCCAGTGGCACGGTGCGCTCGAACCAGAACGCCACCGTCTCGTGGAGCGCCTCCGGTAAAGTATCTCAAGTCCTGGTGGCTAAAGGCGACCAGGTGAAGGCCGGCGATATCCTGGCTCAAATCGATCCGGCGTCCTCTCCGGCCTTGGGCACGGCCCAGGCTAATCTTTCGAGCGCTCAGCAGAGCCTGGCTGACCTGTAGGACGTGTCTGTTTCACAGGCGAATGCCAGCATTTCTCTGATCAACGCCCAATCTGCAGTCGATGATGCCCAGACGGCCCTGGCAAACTTGAAAGTCTTGCCGACCCAATCGCAGATCGACAGTGCTTACGCAACCTACCTGGCCGACCAGCAGACAGTAGCGAAATTAAAGGCAGCTTTCGATAAAGTATCTGCCCTGACCGAGGATGACTTGCGCCGGGCCCAGGCTTTGAGCGATCTCGAAGCAGCTCTCCAGACCAAAAATAAGGACGAAGCCACTTACAACTATCTCGAAAATTATCAGCCGGATGCCTCCAGCGTCACCCAGGCTGAAGCCAACCTCGAACTGGCCAAGGCCCAGCTAACGGTAGCTCAGGCGGATAATGATGCCGTTAAGAATGGTCCCGATGAAACAAAAATAGCCGCGGCACAGGCAAATATCCAGGAAATCGAAGCGACCTTGGACCAGCAGTACATCCGGGCACCGTTCGCCGGCACGATCACTTCCGTTTCGGTGGCGCAGGGCGATGTGGTCAGCAATGGCGTCACTGCCTTCACCATCAACGACCTGTCGAAACTATACCTTGATTTGCAGGTGTCTGAAGTGGATATCAACAGCGTGGCGCAAGATCAACCGGTTGACCTGACCTTTGACGCCATAGCAGACAACCAATACCGCGGGCAGGTGACCGATATCGGCATGATCGGTACGGTGTCGGGCGGAGTGGCTAATTTCACCGTGACAGCAGTCATGACTGACCCAGATGACCTGGTGCGTCCAGGGATGACGGCATCTGCCACAATTATTACTGAGCAGGCCAGCAGTGTCTTGTTGGTGCCCAACAATGCCGTTACAACCCTGGGAGGCGGCAAGGCTGTCTATATCTTATCTAATGGCCAGCTCAATTTGGTGCGGGTTACAACCGGTTTGTCGTCAGATACTCAGGCAGAGGTATCGTCCGACAGCCTGGCTGCTGGCGATCTGGTCGTGACAAATCCTTCCAGCCTGAGTATTGCAACCACAACCAATGGGGTAAGCTCGGTCTTTTCCAATTTGTTCCAGATGCTGGGGGTCACCTCGAGTGGTGGCGGTGGCACCGGCGGGTTCGGTGCAGGTGGCACCCCACCGGATTTTAATGGTGGAAATCCTCCCTCGGGTTTTCCGCCATCTGGAGGGCCATCCGGAGCAGGAGGTTGATATGGACGAGACCGTTATTTCGACCCAAAATCTGACCAAGACCTACCGGATGGGAAATGTTGAAGTGCACGCTCTCAGCGGCGTATCCATCCAAATCAAGAAGGGGGAACTGATCGCCATCATGGGACCTTCTGGTTCCGGTAAGTCTACATTAATGAACATCCTTGGCTGCCTGGACCTGCCTACAGACGGGGAATACATCCTGGATGGCGAGCCAATTTCCCACATGCGCGATAACGACCTGGCGAAGGTGCGCAACCAGAAAGTAGGATTTGTCTTCCAAAGTTTCAACCTGTTGCCGCGCGCCTCTGCGCTCTCCAACGTCGAATTGCCCATGAGCTACTCCGGCACGACCCACAGCCGGCGTGAGAAAGCGCTTCAAGCCCTGGAAAAGGTTGGCCTGGCTGACCGGGTCCACCATAAGCCGACCGAGCTGTCCGGCGGACAGCAGCAGCGGGTGGCTATTGCCCGGGCGCTGGTCAACAGCCCGGCTGTCCTATTGGCGGATGAGCCGACTGGTAACCTGGATTCGAAAGCTGGCAAAGAGATCATGGACCTGATCCTTGATCTGAACCAGACAAGGGGAACAACCGTGATCATCGTGACTCACGATCCCAGGATTGCAGCCGAAACCCAAAGGGTAATATCGCTCCAGGATGGCCAGGTGGTGGAGGAACAAAGATGAAATTCGGACAGTATTTTGTTGAGGCTTTTTCTAGCTTGCTCTCCAGCAAGCTGCGCTCAGGGCTGACCATTCTGGGGATCGTCATCGGTGTAGCTTCTGTGATTGCCATGCTGGCAGTGGGGCGCGGGGCCAAGGCTTCGATCAACAGCTCGATCGAAAGTATTGGCACCAACCTGTTGTTCGTCAGCTCAGGAGCGGAGGGGGTTACCCGGGCCCAATTATTGACTCTGGCCGATGCCAATGCGCTCGTCGACCCGCTTAATGCACCCGATGTGGCCGCGGTTGCTCCGGTGATCCAGACCCGGACGACGGTATCTTACAGCGGGACAACCACAACCACATCCGTGGTCGGTACGACTCCTTCATACCAGACCCTTCAGACTCTGACGCTTACCGAAGGAGATTTTTTCAGCGAGGCTCAAATCACCACCAGGTCGTCGGTCGTGGTGCTCGGGTCGGATGCGGCCACGACGATATTTGGCACCACTACCGGCATCACCGGAAAGACGATCCGCATCCAGGGCTTGCCTTTTAAGGTCATCGGCGTGCTGGCCAGTAAAGGCGGCAACGCCCTGGGGTCCCAAGATAGCAATATCTTCATTCCGGTCACCACTGCCCAGAGCCGCCTCACCCGCCGCGGGCTTTCAACCGGGGTGGACCAGATCTACGTCCAGGCGACACAATCCGATACGGTCGATGCGGCTGTCTCGGAGATTTCCCAGATCCTGATGACCCGTCACGAGGTGACCACCGCAGATTTCACCATCACCAACCAGAAAGATATTCTGGATACGGCTTCTTCAATCACCAATATACTGACCCTCTTCCTGGGTGGTATTGGCGGCATCTCCCTGCTGGTCGGTGGGATTGGGATCATGAACATCATGTTCGTGGTGGTATCGGAGCGGACCCGTGAGATCGGCCTGCGTAAGGCGTTGGGGGCTCGTAAGATCGATATCATGATCCAGTTTCTGATGGAATTGGCCGTTTTGAGCCTGATTGGTGGGGTCGTCGGCCTGGGCCTGGCCTGGGTGATATCGCAGATCGTTGCCAAAGTGGCGGCATCTTCCGGGACCGCCTTTACGCCGGTCATCGGTTGGGACATTGTCCTGCTGGCTACCTTGTTCTCGGCTGCTATCGGCATCTTCTTCGGCCTGTACCCGTCCAGCCGGGCTGCCAGCCTGGAGCCGGTAGAGGCCTTGAGGACGGAATGAAGAAATTGCTGGAAAAGCGGGAGATGCAAGGAGTCGTCGAAAAAATGAAACGAAAGGCAAAACACATCTGGTGGATCATCTTGATAATAGCGGTTTTGGCCGGGGCCCTGCTCGGATCCACAGCATCCCCGGCCCGGACTCAGGCTGCCGCAACCGGCACTCCATCTGCGACCACTTCAGTCGCTGCGGCAGAACTGGTCACTGCAGACATCAGCGCAACCGGCACCTTACGAACGAGCCAGACCGCCAGCCTTACCTGGAATGCGCCTGGGGTGATATCTTCGGTGCTGGTGAGCAAAGGCGAAACGGTTGAGAAAAACCAGATTCTGGCGGAGCTCGATCCCACTTCAAATCTTACCTGGGCCAGCCTGCAAGCCGACCTGCTGGCAGCTCAAGAAAACCTGGTAAGTTTGCAAGACCTCGCTTTAGAGCAGGCTACAACTTATGCCGCCCTGGTCAAGGCTCAGATCGCGGCTGCTGATGCTCAGGCATCCCTCAATGCGCTCTATGCGCTGCCTACCCAAGCTGCCATCGACGCCTGGAAGACAGTCTATCTGAAAGACCAACTAAAGGTCACCCAGGCCCAGGAAAATTATGATTATTGGGTGGCTTACGAATACCTTCCTCACTGCCAGGCGGCTCAGTTACCTGGCGGGCGTCCGGGAGATGCACCTGGCGGTTCAGGTGAAGCTTTGTGCAATTCATTGAGCGAGGCTGATCTGCGCATCCAACAGGCGAACGCCTTGAGCGCCCTTTCAACGGCTCAGCAGACCGAAAAACACGACCTGGCTTACCTCACCTACCTGCAAAACTACCAGCCCGACCCTACCCTGTTAGCTCAGGCTGAGACAGATCTGGCTGTGGCGCAGCAGCAGCTGGTCGTAGCCCAGGCTAAATACGACGATGTTAAAGATGGCCCCGACCCGGCCAAAGTTGCCAGCGCCCAGGCCGCGATTGCTTCCATTCAAGCCGAACTCGATCAGCGCTACCTGCGGGCGCCTTTCGCCGGCACAGTAACCGACCTCGCCATGATAACAGGCGATCAGGTCGGCGCCGGGGCTTACGCCGTACGAACCGACAATATGACCTCCCTCTTCATCGATATGCAGGTTTCTGAAGTCGATATCAACCTGGTTTCCTTGGGGCAGGCAGTCGAATTGATGTTCGATGCCGTTCCTGATAGGACCTACAGCGCCGTGGTTGCCAATATCAATCCGATCGGTACGGTATCGGTTGGGGTATCAACTTTTACCGTAACGGCTGTTCTCAGTGATTTCGACAGCGCCTTTAAGCCTGGGATGACCGCAGGAGCATCTATCCTCACAAATCAATAGCATGGACTCTGAAATGATTGAAAGTCGCAATCCGCATCTTGTTTCTCGCCGAAAAAACAAAAAAATCCCAGGATGGCTGATACCCATTCTGTTTCTGGGCATTTGTGTTGGTGCATGGCTTTATTTCAAGGCCAACCCGGTTCCGGTTAAAGCTCAGGTATTAGACCTAATCGGCGTGGCTACGACGAATATCGTCACGGGTTCGATCACCCAGGGCATCAGCACCACCGGTGCAGTGCGCAGCAACCAGAGTGCCAGCCTATCCTGGGGTGCATCTGGCCAGGTAGCCCAGGTGCTGGTCAAAGTTGGCGACCAGGTGCAGAAAGGACAGGTGCTGGCACAGCTCGATCCGGAGTCGAACCAGGCCTGGACAACCGCTCACGCCAACCTGCTTATGGCTCAAGAAGCCCTGGCTGCCCTGCAGGATGACACGGTGGCGATTGCCACAGCCCGGATAGCCCTGCTTAATGCCCAGGCAGCGGTCGACAGCGCTCAGAAGACACTCGATGACCTCGACATCCCAGCTACCCAGGCACAAATTGATGCCGCCAATGCGACTTATTTACAGGACCAAAAAAATGTCGAAAGACTTCAGGTTATCTATAACGTGGCTGTGGCCAGTGAACAAGATGCCCTCACCCTGGCGCGGGCCCTGGAATCGCTCAATGCGGCGGTGCTGAAGGAAAATCGGGATTTTGCCTACCTCAATTCCTTGAAAAATAACCAGCCTGACTCGACTGCGCAGGCTGAGGCCAACACCAGCCTGTTTCTGGCACAAGCAAAGCTGGCCGTGGCTCAAGCGGATTATGATGCCGTAAAAGATGGCCCAAGCGCGGCTGATATCAGCGTCGCCCAGGCGAAAATCGATACAATTGAATCCTCATTGGATCAGCAGACGATTGTGGCGCCCTTTGACGGCACAATTAGCGCTGTAGCTGTTCAGGAAAATGACCTGGTTTCAGCCGGGACGTATGCTTTCCGCATAGACGATGAATCAGGCCTGTACATCGATTTGCCCGTATCGGAAGTTGACGTCACCGGTCTTGCCATGGGCCAACCAGTCACCCTGGCTTTCGACGCAGTCTCCGGGAGCCATTTTGAGGCCCAAATCAGCTCGATCAGCTCGGTTGGGATCGTCTCCGGTGGAACCTCTAACTACACGGTAACCGTCCGCATCATCGACCCCGGTCCATCCGTTATGCCTGGAATGACGGCGTCTGCTGAGATAATCACCCAGGAAGTCAACGACATCTTGCTGGTCCCGAACCTGTCCTTGGCAACGCTTGACGGGGCCGGGGTGATCTACCTGATCACGGATGGAAAGGCGACACCGGTTAGCGTGACGGCCGGCCTGACATCAGACACTCAGACGCAGATCACTTCCCCCGATATACATGCTGGGGACATCATCGTGGTGAATCCGGCGGCTCTGATGGCCCGGCAGTCCTATGGTGGGATCGGGCCGGTCCTGGCTAATTTATTGCAGGTCTTGGGGGTTACGACACAAAGCTGAAAGAGGAAGCCGGCTTAGTTATTGCCATCTGCAGTTCCCTGGATTGCTGAGACCAGGTATTCCCGCGGGGTATCTTTGAGCAGGTACCCCGCGGCCCCATTGTGGATGGCATCAAAAATCCATTCGTCGAAATCGTAAGTTGTCAACACCAGGATTTGAACTGCGGGGAATTGGGCGTGGATTGCCCGGGTAGCCTGGATACCATTCATCACAGGCATTTTTAAATCCATCAAGACGACGTCTGGATGGAGGGTCTTGACCGACTCGATCGCCTGCTTCCCATTATTTGCGATTCCAACGACATCGATCGTGTTGACCGTGCTGAGGATGGCTCTCAGGCCTTCACACACCACGGCCTGGTCATCACATATCAAGACCCGGATCATGGATCGTCTCCTGTAGTTGATTGTTCATATACTTGCAATCGCGCCGGTAAGACTTCGTCATTTCCAGCATTCTAACATCTTCATTAAATATGACATCCTGTCTGGCGTCACGAAGGGCTATGACACGCGTCATGTCAGGTTGTGAGCCGCGTCACGTCAAGGCATGACTGCATTGACTACCGAAAGGGTCTTTTATCGCTTATAAATCACAGCAGGATTACGATTATTCTCGGAAGGAGAGCGCAGTTTATGCAAAAGAAGAAACGCTCGTTTTGGTGGATCATTCCCATTGCTGTCATCGCAGCGTTGGGTGGAGCTTTATTTTATTTCAGAGCGCACCCGGTGCAGGCTAAAGCGCCAACGATCGATCTGGCTCAATTGACCACGACCAAGGTTGTGGTCGGATCGGTCAGTACCGGGATTGGGGCAACCGGTTCAGTCAGCGCCAATCAAGAAGCGCAGTTAGCCTGGAAGGCGAGCGGCCAGGTCGCCAAAGTGATGGTCAACCAGGGCGACCAGGTGAAGGCTAACCAGATCCTGGCTCAGATCGACCCGAGCTCGTCACCTACACTGATCTCAGCCCAGGCGAACTTGCAAACGGCCCAGCAGACTTTAGCTAACGACCAGAACGTATCGGTGGCCCAGGCTAACGCCCAGGTTGCCCTGATTAACGCTCAGACTGCGGTAAACAATGCCCAAACTGCGCTCAATAACTTGCAGGTCGTGCCGACTGCGGCCCAAATCTCGGCTGCCAATGCAGCCTACTTGTCTGACCAGCAGGCGGTCAATAAAGCTCAAACTGCCTTCAACCAGGTCTCCGGCCTTCCGGATACCGACCTGACCCGCGCCCAGGCGCTTTCAACCCTGGACCAGGCTATCAACCAGGAAAACAAGGATAAGGCCTACCTCGACTATCTGCAAAACTATAAACCTGACGCGGCAACCCTTGCTCAAGACCAGGCGAACCTGGCTCTGGCTCAGGCTCAATTGACCGTGGCTCAGACCAACTATGATGCGGTCAAGAACGGCCCCAACCAGGCTCAAATCGCAGCCGATCAGGCCAACATCAACTCGATTCAGGCAACGCTCGACGAACAATATATCCGCGCTCCCTTTGATGGCACTATCACCAGTATGAGCGTAAAAACTGGGGACATGGTTAACAGCGGCACTGCAGCCTTCCAAATTGACGACCTGTCAACCTTGACCATCAGTTTACAGGTTTCCGAAATCGATATCAACAACGTTAAGGTGGGGCAGCAAGTCGACCTGGTCTTCGATGCGATTCCAGACAAGCAGTATACGGCTACGGTATCGAACATCAGCATGGTAGGCACTGTTTCAGGTGGGGTTGCCAACTTTTCCGTGACTGCAGTCCTGACCGGCGCCGATAGCTCTGTCAAACCCGGGATGACCTCAACTGCAAATATCGTTACCGACTCGGCCAGCAACGTGATGTTGGTGCCAAACCGGGCGATTGACTCTCTGGGGACCAACAAGATCATTTACATTGAGAGCAACGGAGCGGTGACACCGGTAAGGGTGACTGTAGGGCTGGCTTCGGATACACAGACAGAAGTTACATCGCCCCAGCTTAAAGAAGGCGATCTGGTCGTGACCAACCCGACTAAGTTTAACCACCGCAGCCTCGACCGCCAATACCGGCATCTTAGAAACCCTGATGCGCAGGCTGGGTGTGACGACCGGAGGCGGCGGCAATTTCTCCGGTAGAGGAACATTTACTGGTGGTAGGGGCAACTTCACTGGTGGTAACTTCTCAGGTGGCGGCGGGACCTTCAACCGGGATGGGACCGGCGGTGGTACTAATAACGGTGGGGCCAACGGAGGCAATGGTGGCTGATCCGGATGGTGTGGTTATCTCTACTCAGGACCTGACGAAGACCTACCACATGGGTAACGTCGAAGTCAATGCACTCTGTGGTGTTTCGATCTCGATCCACCGGGGTGAGTTGATCGCTATCATGGGCCCTTCTGGCTCGGGTAAATCGACTCTCATGAACATCATCGGCTGCCTGGACTTGCCAACGGGAGGCGAATATATCCTTGATGGGGAGAACGTCTCGCACATGCGTGACAGCCAATTGGCCAGCGTTCGCAACCACAAGGTCGGTTTTGTCTTCCAGAGCTTTAACTTGCTGCCCCGTGAATTGGCTTTGGCCAACGTCGAGCTACCGCTCAGTTATTCAGGTAACACCCACGGACGGCGGGACAAGGCAAAAGCCGCCCTGGCGAGCGTGGGTCTTTCAGATCGCATCCACCACAAACCAACCGAACTTTCGGGCGGGCAGCAGCAGCGGGTAGCTATCGCCAGGGCGCTGGTAAACGACCCTGCTATTTTGCTGGCAGACGAACCGACCGGCAACCTGGATTCAAAAGCAGGTAAAGAAATTATGGATCTGATCCTTGACTTGAACAAGACCCGCGGCACGACGGTCGTCATCGTCACCCATGACCCCAATATCGCCGCCCAGACCCAACGGATCATTCACATCCAGGATGGGCAGGTCGTGGAGGGGGAGCAATGAAAATTGGGCAGTATTTCTCCGAGGCCATCCGCAGTTTGCTGTCCAGCAAGCTGCGTTCAGGCCTGACCATCTTGGGAATCGTGATCGGGGTCGCTTCGGTCATCGCCATGCTGGCGGTTGGTAGAGGTGCTCAAGATTTGATTAACAGTTCAATCCAGAGCATCGGTACGAACCTGTTGTTCATCACGGCCGGCGCGCAATCCACTCCCGGCACTGCACAGAACTTTACCCCTCCTCAGCCTCTTACCCTGGCTGATGCCCAGGCCTTGATCGACCCGCTGAATGCGCCCGATGTATTGGCTGTGGCTCCGGTCTTGCAGGCTCGGACGAGCGTTTCTTACGCTGGCACTTCCATCAATACAGCAATTGTCGGCACGACCTCGGTTTACCAGTCCATCGAAAGCCTGACATTGACCGATGGCAACTTCTTTACGGACGTACAATCGACCCAACGCTCTTCGGTTGCCGTTTTAGGATCAACGGCTGCGACCAATATCTTTGGCGCTGCGACCGGTATCGTGGGTGACACCATTATCATCCAGGGGGTTCCCTTTACGGTTATCGGGGTGCTTGCCAGTAAAGGAGGCAGCGCTCTTGGTTCAAGCGATAGCAACATCTACATCCCGTTGACGACTGCCCAGGCACGCCTGACCCGCCGCGAGGTCTCGAACGGCGTTGACCAGATTATCGTCCAGGCTACCCAGACCAGCACGGTCAATGCTGCCATCACCGAGGTTACCCAGATCCTGGAGGACCGGCACCACGTGTCGACTGCTGATTTTACGATCCTCAACGTGCAGGATATCTTGAACGCAGCTTCGTCGATAACGGGTATTCTCACCCTATTCCTGGGTGGAATTGGCGGTATCTCGTTATTGGTAGGCGGGATCGGGATCATGAACATCATGTTCGTGGTCGTCACCGAGCGCACCCGTGAGATCGGCCTGCGCAAGGCTCTCGGCGCTCGCAAGATCGACATCATGATCCAATTCCTGATGGAATTGGCGGTCTTGAGTGTTATTGGTGGAATTGTCGGAGTGGCGGTCGCCTGGGTGATTTCCCAGATCATCACACAGATAGCTACATCATCGGGGACGCCGTTTACCCCGGTGATCGGCTGGGATATTATCCTTCTGGCAACCCTCTTCTCGGCTGGCATCGGCATTTTCTTTGGATTTTACCCATCCAGCCGGGCGGCTAACCTGGAGCCGGTCGAAGCGTTACGGATCGAATAGCAGATTTCGACAAATCCAGTGAAAAAGAGGCCATCCGGCATCAGTGCTGGGCGGCCTCTTTGATTCTTTTTTTATATTTTTCTAGGCTTTGCCGGTCGTACCGAATACATCGTAGAGGCGTGAACACCACGTATTGTAGGCAATCTTGATCCCATCCGTTATCGAGAACAACGACGCTTTTTCGTCGGCTGCTGCCTGCTTCATATTTTCCACGGAGGCGTTGATAATGCTGGTGGCGAAATTGATCTTGGAAATACCGGCGGCGATTGCGCCCTGGAACTGCTCATCGGAAAGGCCGGTGCCACCATGCATCACCAGGGGGGTGTCGACCCGCTTTCTGATCTCGCGTACCAGATCGAGATCCAATTTCGGCTTACCCTTATAAAGACCATGAGCGTTGCCGAAGGCGATCGCCAGGTAATCGACCCCGGTTTCCTTAATGAAATATTCGACCGTATCCGGATTGGTAAACCAGGAGTGTACCTGTCCTTCGGCTTCGTAATCGGCTCCCAGGCCGACGTGGCCCAACTCGGCTTCAACGGTGACGCCGCAGCTATGGGCGGCTTCGACCACCTTGCGGGTGTTGGCGATATTCTCTTCGACCGGCAGGCTCGATCCATCGTACATCACATCGGTAAAGCCGTATTCGAGAGCTTGCAGGCAGGCTTCGACGCTGACGCCGTGGTCGAGCATCAAGGTGACCGGCACCTTTGTATCGGCGGCCCGCGCCAGGATATAAGCGGCGAAAGCTTTCGAGTTCGTGCGTGTGGCGAAAGGAGAGTAGATTGCGATGATGGTCGGGGCGCATTTCGCTGCCAGGGCTTCCATAACCCCCTCGACGCCAAACATATCAAAAACATCGAACAGCGGGATGGCGTACCCACCCTTTTGAGCTTTTAAGACTTCTTCTTTGATTGAGACTGCGGTCATTGGTTATCCTTCGGATGAGAATTGGGAATAGGGAATCGAGAATCGAGAATCGAGATTAGAGATTTGAGAATCGTGAATAGGGAATGAGCAATTGGGCTATCAGGCAATTAGGGATTAGGCGGTCAGGAGTTATTATCCAAATTGACCTATCACCTGGTTGCCTGATTGCTTTGCTCTCACGATTGTTGTGCAAGTAATGCCTCCACCTCTTTCAACGCCGGGATGCCGACCCGCCCACCGATGTGGGCGCATTTGAGCGCGGCTGCCGCGGATGCGAAGCAGGCAACCCGCTGGTTGTCCCATCCCTGCAGCATGCCGTAGAGATAAGCGCCGTGGAACACATCGCCAGCCCCGGTCGTATCGACCACGTTGACCGGGTAGGCTGGAGTGTGGAAGTGTTCACCGCGGGTGGTAGTAAAACAGCCACCTTCGCCTTCGGTCTGCACGACCAGGTCAGGTCCCAACTCCAGAAGGGCGTTACCTGCTTCTTGGAGATCTGCTATCCCGCTCAGGGTCGGGCCAAATCCGGAGCCGCAAATCAGCACGTCGCATATCTGGACCAGGGTGGCCATATGGACGTCAATTGGGCCGCTGGTTTTGCCTGCGTCGAGAACCACCGTTTTTCCTGCAGCTTGCATCCAGCGGGCTGCCTGCAGTGCAGCCTCGTAATGGAAGCCGTCCAGGAGGAGAAACGACGCCGAGGTGATATAACTCCGGTCGAGTTCTTCTGCTTTCAGCCAGCTTGCCGGGTCGGGTTTGGTCGTAAAGACGCGTTCGCCGGTTTCGCTCTGGATGTGGACGATGACCACCTGGCTTTCCGGTTGGGTCCGGGCGATGACGTGGCTGGCATCGACACCGTAGCGGGTCAAGTACTGCAGTTTGAGCGCGGCGATCTCGTCGTTACCACATGTCCCGATATAGCCTGCGCGCGCTCCCAGGCGGGCCGCGGCGACCATCGCTGTCCCCACCATCCCGCCGCCGTCGATGCACAGGTCCTGCAAAGCAGATCCCTGTTCCCAGGTCGGCATCTGGCTAAGTCGCAGCAGCACATCAACCGTCGTCAATCCTAAGCCAACAAAATCGAGCAATTCTATCCTTCCATCAATGATTCGCCGCCGTCGATAAAGATCTCGCTGCCGGTAATAAAATTCGAGAGGTCTGAGGCCAGAAAGAGCACCAACTGGGCCACCTGTTCTGGTTTGCCGCCATCACGTGGATTGTGCAGCAAGGGGATTGTGCCGTCGAAGAACCTGGCGTGGCGGTGGACGCTGTGGACGCGTTTGAGATGGATCGAACGCCCGATCCCGCTTTCTACGTATCCCGGGCAGATCACGTTGATCCGGATGTGATCCTGGGCCAGCTGTAAGGCCAGCATTTTTCCCAGGGCAGCCTGACCAGCCTTCGATGCCCCATAAACTGCCATCTGGGTGTTGCTGAACATGCGGGTGCCATTGACTGATGAGGTGATGATAACCGAACCGCCCTGCTCGCCCAGATAGGGCACGCTGTGTTTGATCGCCAGGAATGTCCCCTTGAGATTGATGTCCATAATCTCGTCGTAATCTTCGGAGGTGATGTCAACGATTGGACCCATCGTCCCGTCGATCCCGGCGTTCGCCAGCACGATATCCAACCTTCCCCAGGTAGAGATTATTTTGCGGACAGCCGCTTCTACCTGGCTTGAATCTGAGACGTCGGCGATCAAGGGGATGGCTTCACCCCCGATCTGCTGGATGGCGGCAACGATCTCATTGACCGAGCTTTCAGAGCGTCCCAGTGCGCCGATTTTTGCACCTTCTTTGGCGAGCAGCAATGCCGCCCCTTTGCCGATACCGGACCCAGCCCCGGTGATAAACGCAACCCGATTTTCAAGCAGCATTGTAAGTTCCTGTTAGATGGGGTGACAAACGACCCAATTATAAGACAAAAGGGGTGAGGTGTAAGGAGGACGAATTGCCTCAAATAAAATGTAACTATCAGAGCTAACGATGGCTCACAAAAAATGTTACCCTAGTGCGGAATTTGGATCCGCCGAGGGAGACAATGATAAGTCAACGCAGTAAACGCGAGATGATCGAAGCCATCCGCCCACGTTATTTGAAAGCCAACAAACCTGGCAAACAGCAAATCCTGGACGAACTGATTGCAACCACTGGCTACCATCGCAAGTATGCCATTCGAGTGTTGAAGCACCGTCCAAAACCCAAAGGGCTGAAGAAGCCTGGGCGGCAGAAAATCTATCAGGGTGAAGTGGTACAGGTCTTGGAGCAGATCTGGGAAATCTGTGGGCGGATTTGCTCCAAACGCCTTCAACCTTTTCTACCCGAGATGGTTGCGGTCTTAGAGCGCTGCCATGAACTGAGCCTATCCGAGGAAACCAAGGGGTTGTTATTGGGGATGAGCCGGGCGACCATCGACCGCTGCCTGAAGAAAGCCCGTTTTACCCATCCCCAGCATGGGCTCTCTACCACCAAACCAGGGACTTTGCTCAAGCAGGCCATCCCGATCCGCACATTCACTCCATGGGAAGACGAGCATCCAGGTTTTCTGGAAATTGACTTGGTGGCGCATTGTGGCAATACCACCGAAGGCAGCTATCTCAATACCCTCACCGCCACTGATTTGGCCACTGGCTGGACTGAATGCCAGGCAGTAGCCAACAAGACCCAGTTGGCCGTTTCAGAAGCCATCCAAAACATGCGCCAACTCCTACCCTTTGCTCTGTTGGGGCTCGATTCAGACAATGGCAGTGAGTTTATCAACGACACTCTCTTACGCTATTGCCAGGCAGAGCAGATCACCTTTACCCGCTCGAGACCCTACCAGAAAAATGATCAGGCCCACGTCGAACAAAAGAACTGGTCGGTGGTTCGCCACACCATTGGTTATGATCGTCTGGAGACCCCTGAAGAATTGGCCTTGTTGAGGTCCATTTACACCGACCTACGGCTGTATATCAACTTCTTTCAGCCCGTGCTCAAACTGGTTGGTAAAGAGCGGATTGACGGCAAAACCGTCCGGACGTATGATCGGGCTACCACACCTTATCGCCGCGTCCTGGCCCTCAACTCTCTGGCTTTGGATGTCAAAGCCAAACTCACGGCTCAATATGTGCAACTAAACCCGGTTACCTTGCGGGCCAGCATCGACGCGAAAGTCGGCCAATTGTGGAAAATCATTCGGTAACATTTCTATTTGAGGCAACGTTACCCCTAAAGTTACTTTTTAATCTGAGGCATCACGAGGAAGGCATCAGACATCCTTCAGACCCCAGGCCTTTCTGAGCAGCCAGGGTTCTGAAGGGCACACAATATCATATCTTCAGGCGCCTGTCAGGCTTTCCTGATGAACACAGCCAGGTCATGGATGAAGGTAGGGAGGGTGAGCTCAACATCGAGGCCGCCGTGGATTGCGACTGCCGGAGACGACAACCCGGTCTGCGGGTCGAAACACCCGGCACGATATTCTCCGGCCGGCAGGTCTAACCCAATCACGCCCTGAATGGGCTGCCCTTCGCCCTGGTCGTGCTCGCGCTCGTCTGCCAGGTAGATCACATAAGTCTCACCGGGTATGCCGGTGACGACCTCCAGAGTGTATTCCGGTTGGGTTTTGAGCAGGTTGTCGATCGGGCGGATTTGCACCAGGTCGAGCGAATGGATGAATTCCGAGAGATGACCCATCCAGGCGCGCAGGCCCTGCTGTAGACTCAAGCGTGCCTGTCTCCAGGTAATTCTGGATGCTGAAATCGATCACGTCGTAGTGGGCGCTATTCAGCAGGCTCACCCAGGCCCGCTTGCGATGAATGGTCCAGCCAGTGGGGTCTTTCCAGCGGCTGGCGGTGTTGTCCTCGTCCAGGTTGACCGGTTTGGGCGCGTTGTAAACCGCCCGACAGAAATCACGTACCTGGCGCAGGTTGAGCTCTTTGGACATGAAGTGGCCCAGTTCGTAGCTTTGGTCGGCATAGGTCGTGTTGGGCAGGGGATGGACATTGACGATGTCGTAAGGCAGATCGTCAAATGCCTTGCGGACCGGCATCTCCCAGGTTGCGTAGGAAAAGGCTTCTTGCCCGGCGATCAGGTGCCGGGCTTGCCCATGTAGTATGTCAGGGGTAGGCAGCCCGGCTTCGGTTTCCCTGACGACTGCCATCAGGGCTACCAGCCAATCATCCACCTCAGCCATTGTGGGAAAGGATCCGCCGCTTGCCGGGTGGCCGGGGACGTCTCCGCCGGGCTCGTTGCAGATCTCGTAGATCACATTATCGTAAGTGTACAGCTCGGTCACAATCTTGCGGACGTGGGCTATCTGGCGTTCCCAAAGCTGCGGGTGGCGCTGTGATAAATAATCAGGCCATTCGATCGTTTCGACCTGGTTGACGTTGTTGGAGGCGTTCAAGGGATTGAGGGCCCATACCTCCGGACTGTAGGTGTTGCTCAACAATACCACTTCGACCACGATGCCATAGCTGCCTGCCAGGGAGATAAACCGGTGCAGCCGCTCGAAGAACTCCGGATTGGGCCGGTCGAGATTAAATTTGGGCTCGCCGTCCAGGGCCAGGCCAGGCCCGCTGCGCTCGTAGGGGGCAATGTAATCGGGCGATTCGGGTTTGCAAGTTGAATAAGGGTTATAGGAAGACTGCATCTCGCGGAAGAGCATGAACAGACGGGTCAGGGTCATGTGCTTTGCGGCGGCGTCTGCCAGGTAGCGCTCGATGTGGAAAGGCCGGTTGATTACGGCCCCGTAATGCTCGCTGGCGGTGATCAAGGCCAGGGGCTTGTTGCGGAATTGGAAGCAATGAGGGTTATCCGGGTGGATGGAAATGGATCGGGGGTCGGGCTTCATGTTTTTTCCTGTTATTGAATGATTAAGAATCATACCAGAATATTTTTAGGTGATTCTTAGACTGGCGTACTATAATCACTTTATAAAAGGAGATTAGAATGGATTTAGGCGCCCCCGAATTATTGATCATACTGGCAATCGTTGTCGTACTGTTTGGTGCTGGTCGCATCGGCAAGCTCGGCAAGGAGTTGGGCAGCGGCATCCGCTCATTCCGGGAAGGATTAGGCGGTGACCAACCTAAAAGCGAGGATGGTTACGAGCAAGCCCCCGTTACGGTAAAAGATGAGATCAAAGTCGATCCAAACCATACTGGGTAGCAACTAACCGATCACTTTTAGACAAATTTTCTTTTAACAGAACGAATCCAGAAACGGATTAGTTACAGAAAATCCGCCGTAGGTTTTTCTACGGCGGATTCGTGATACTTGTTGTGGGGCAAAGGTTCGAGTAAAAAGCCCGAGCCAAAATCCCCTGAAAACTTACTTTATGAAGGTAAAGACCGCGGCGTGTGCAACCTCATTGCCAGCGACACTCACCATTAGCAGGCTCTGATGCCCACCGAAAGTGGCACCTTTGATTGCTGCCATGGTGACGGTTACACTTCCCGAAGCGCCTGCATCGAGCGTCAGACTGCCGGGGTCGACTGAGTAAGTCACGCTGCTGTCACCTGTACCAACAGCAACCTCAAAGGTTGTTTCTCCGTCAGACAAGTTGGTGAGGGTCACATCAAAAGTCTTGGTTTGGCCTGAACCGGCCGGTACCGCCCCAAAGCTGAGGCTGACCGGATCGATGGCGACCGTTGCGTTGACCGCTGAAAGCAAATTCTCGCGCCCCGCCCCGATGATGTTCACGTTTGTCTCAAGAGTGGTACTGGTGGATTTCTTTAATACACCCTGGTCGGCCGTATTGACGATAGCAGAACGGACCTGCTCCGCCGACCAATCTGGATGTTGGGCGATAACGACCGCCGCAGACCCCGCTAGATGAGGGGTGGCCATGGATGTGCCCTGGAAGAAGGCAAAGCAAGGTGCAGTTTCGCAGAATTGATGCGGGATCGAGCTGAGCACGTTCACGCCCGGTGCGACCACATCCGGTTTGACCCGGAAGTCAACGTCGGTTGGTCCCTGGCTGCTGAAGTCTGCCATAAAGTCGTCGTTACCGGTGACGATGTAAGCCGGTGTTGCTGAGATCGTTGTCATTTTTCCATTGAGGCCTGCCAGAGCCATACCGTCGACCATAGAGACGTTATAAGCCGGAACAGTCGGTTGGTCCGGGGTGCCATCTGACGCCATGCCGATCCCATCGCCAGCAATGTTATTGGTGACCAATACTGCAACTGCACCGGCATTATGGGCATTACGAATCTTGGTCGAGAACGAGCATGTGCCGCGTGAAACCAGGGCAATTTTGTGGGCCAGGTTTGTTGAAAGCGTAGAGCAGGCCTCACTAAGCTGGGTTGCTGAATTGACAGGTGCTTCGGTGACGACCCCAAGCTCAGCTATCAGGTTTTCATTCGTAACTGTTGCAAAGTCTCCGGAAATTCCAGCATAAGTGGCGGTGTTGCTGTCGACCGTGATCGGGGTAGCGATCAAATGGCCGACAGAGGCGGCGCCGGCGGTCAACGCCCGCGCGGCTGAACCCGGTGATTCGACAGTATAGGCGCCAGGACCGCTGTTGCCGGCTGCCACGGCGACCACCATGTCGGCTTCGTCGAGGTTATCGACTGCGATGGTGAGCAAATCTTGAATGCCGCTTGCCCCGCCGCCCAGGCTCAGGTTGGCGACATCAAAGCCATCGGCATAAGCAGCTTCGAGCGCATTCAAAATGTCTTCGCTGCGGGCGTTAAGAACGTCTCCGGGGAAGATGTTGTAATTGCCCAGCAGAGCTGCCGGAGCCACACCGGAGATTCCGTGAGGGATGGAAACACCATCCACATTTGCCGGAGTGTCATAATTACAGGCTACTGTGCCGGCTACGTGGGTACCATGCTCCTGCAGGGCTTCGGGGGTGTAATGGCGGCTGGGTGTCTTATTATCGAAAACCTTTGCCACGATAACTTTGTTATTGGTAAAGGTTTTGTCGCCTAATTGGGTTTGGACTGGATAATTGGTATCTGAAAAACACGGATTGGTGATGTCGATGCCGGTATCGATTATGGCGACCTTGACTCCCTCACCAGCGGTTGCCGACCCGCCGGCAACATCCCAGGCATCGAAGGCTGAGATCAACGACAGATCGGGGTCAGCCGGGTAAACGACCGGGTCTTGAGTCGGATAGTATAACCCTTCGTATTCAGCCTGCTGGACCATCGGTGCACTGGCGATCACGCTCAAAGCAGTGCCGTTTAACTGGACTGAAACGGCATTCAACGAAATGTCGAACTGGCCGGTGATTTTCGCCTTAGGCGCATTGGCTTGCAGCCACTTTTTGAAGTCATTACGCTCAGCTGATAGCTGCGCCCGGTAGGATTTTACGGTATTGTTGGTAAAGTCGATTTTTTTGCCTTGAACAGGTTTGGTTTTGACATAGGTTGAGAGTGGGTCACCTTTCAATTGCACCAGGGCAGAACTTGTATCTACCCGTGGCCCAATACTGGCAGCATCAGAAGAATTTCCACCCTTTCCTCCCGAACTGGCCAAACCAGGTCCAGCGGAACTAAACGTCATCACGATAACTGCAATGACTACCAAGGAATTAAAGATTTTTTTTCCCATGTTCGCCCTTCCTCCTAAATTTATTCCTTAATTTTTTTGGAAATAGTAACTGAAACTAATGCAGAGTTTTCTCTTTGCCTGCACCTCCTACCAAATGTTGAGTATTCGCTGGTAATCTCGTAATCTGCTTTTTTGAAACCTCCTTTCGATTAGAAGACTATCTTAAGAGGAGGTGCGGTTGCATGTAACGACAGCAATATTATAAAACAAAATATGCCTGTTTAGACCACTTTTATTTCTGAATTTTAAAAATTTTTCTCTTATCGATATCCTAAAATACTTTTATTTCTTAATTTCAATCATCTCAATTATCTCAAGCTCTGGTATTTCGAAGCTTAAAATTCCATCCTCGGAACTGGATGGCAGCGCCATCCCATTTAAAGCGCAAAGACCTATATCTTGCTAAAACCCAGCGATAGCTGTAATTTCAAATGAATCCAATCCTAAACGGTCCTGGCTTATCCGGATTATAGCCTGGCTACCTGCAACCGGCACCAGGCATACAGGACATCGTACACCTCAAATTGATGATCCAGGTTTTCGAGGTCGTCTGGATAGCGCAGGCTGTATCCCGACGCGATTGCTTCAAGGCCAGCAGCAATCGGGTCTTTATATTCGTCATCGGAAGTGTCGGCTGAGTGGACGATCTGCGCTAACCGGACCAGGCCAGGTTCATTCAAATGATACTTAAGCATAATCGATTTAAATGAGCAGCGCCTATCATGATGTCCAAGCTCTACACCCGGAGCATCGAAAGGTATAGCTCCGGTTTCTTTGACGACCCGGTCGATTTCGCTCTTTGGGACGAACAAAAATTCGGCTTCGCTATCAACAATACGGACAATCAACCACGGACAGGCGACGCGGTCGACATGGACGTGAGAACGGGTAACCCATTTCATAAAACCTCCAGAATTGATGCTATCTCTTTCATTCGTTGATCTCTACCATTTCAATGGTATCAAGCTGCGGTATCTCAAAGCTTAATATGCCATCCTCGAAGCTGAATGGCAGCGCCTTTCCGTCTGAAATGCAGGTGCACGCCTGGGGTCTGGAGACAGGCAATCGCAGTCTTAATCGTAGTCCATGCACGGGAATGTTGGGCAGCTCGGTCTGATAATTGACCAGGCCGACCAGCCAGGCCGGTGAGGTCGTGCTGCGAAGCAGGGTCAGTTCGACCGCCGGGGGGATATTGGCGGCGGCTACCAGCGAGCCTGGGGCGTACTGTTCGAACAGCCAGGCGCCAAATTTCTCCTGGGCATCTTGCTGCAAAGCTAACAACGGCGGCGCCAGGTAGATGCAGCGGCCTTTCCCATATGAATTGATCGTCAGGCCTGGGCAGCCGGTAGAGCGGCCCGGCGGGTTGCTGTGGATCGAAGTGTAATGCTCCGGGTCGTCGGGGTCAAACTGCGATTCGAGCAGCCCGCCCAGCGCCTGCGTTTGCTCGCCAACCAAACTGACCAGGGGGGCGGGCCGGTTGCAAGATACCAGGCTCTCGTCAATGTCCAGTTTCAAGTAGTTGACCCGCCTGGATTGCTTGCCTGTATAAGAAACCCCGAACACGTCTGCCAGGGCAAAATCACCACTGCTCGAACCATCCGGCTGCATCAGTGAGGTCAACCCGGTCGCCAGCAGGGTTCCTCCACCGGAGACGAAGGCCCGCACCTTCTCGACCTCTGCCGTGGACATGACTGCAGCGTTGTTGATCAACAGGGTCTGGTACAGCGCTGAGATCGCCCTCGGCATCTCGTACGACCTTGAACGGCCGGTGGGAGTGAGCCAGGATGATCGACGTGCCCAGCATCTCAGCATAGTCCGGGTTAGCCTGGTATTGAGCTGAATCGGCCAACTGGGTTAAGGCTGTCCCATTCATCCCTGGGTCGATGAAAGACAACATCGAAAAGTAGAGGCCGGTGTCGCCAGCCAGCGTTGGGCGGTGTTCCTTGATTTTGCGAGTCACCGGGGCCAAATGGGCCGAAACCTTCCCTAAACGCTCGTAGACCGCGGCGTTCAGGCTGCCGTCCGGATTGATGGCATCGATGAAGAAATAGGCTCCGCCGCTGGCCAGGGTGGTGGCGGCTTCGCAGGTTAGTTCTGCTTCAGATTTCATCGAAGTGTGGTCGGTCAAGTCCACGCAGCGCGAGGTCATGTATTCGAACGGCTGGTTTTTGAGAAGCAGCTGAAAGGATCTTGGCACCCAGGACGTGCTGGTGCTTGCCGCCGTAGAAATCGCCCGAGGTGTAATCGCAGCTATCGGCAACCGCCGGGGTTTGGCCCCACGACCAGCCGTAGATAATCGGGCTGTTCTGGAAGGTGACCGTGATGTCTTTCTGCCCTTTGATAGAGTCAGCCAGAACCCGACAGAAGACGGCCATCGAACGTTCGCGGAAACGCTGGAATGCGACCCAGACCGGGTCGTTCCAATCGACCGCATCCGGAATTTCCTTCCCGTTCTGGCGCAGGAATTCCTCTCGGCAGTTAGCGCAGGTGCACACCAGCGGCCAGAAGGTCATATCAATGAAAATACCATCGACGTCGTAGGCGATAATTTCGCTGATCTGAGCTTTGGTGAAGGCCACATATTCTTCGTTGTTGGGGCAAGACCACCAATAGCGCCCGCTGTGCTGGCGACCGGCTGCGTTCTGCATCCGCCAGGTCGGATGATTTTTTGCCGATTGGTTGTGGAAGACGGTGGTGTAATAGGCCACCGGGTGGATGCCCTGGCGGCGTAATGAGGATGTGGTCTCGCCGAACAGATCGCGGCCCTTGAGGTTTCTGATGAGGGTGGCCCGCCTTGCTCGGATAATAACAGTTGCCGTTATGGTCGCAGGCATAGACCATGGCAGCTTCGACCCCGGCGGTCTTAACCATGGTCACGAAGTGCTGCGGGTCAAACTGGCCATATTCAGCCGGGTCGTCCTCAGTGATATGGTTGTCGATCAGCAGGCGACTGTAGCAGGTTAGGGTCCATTCATTATTAGTTTTCATAATTGATTAACGATTTCTGACGGTTGATATATGGATAATAGAAATTTGAACAGGCCAACGCACCTTGCGCATGCCGGTTGTTTTCTTCATTTCCAATCAAATATACACTTATTTTGGTAGATTTGTACATTCAATCTGTTATGATTAATTATTCTGGGTATCTAATTTGCCCATATCGCTGAAGCACTCGAGGGGAGATGCTGGTCGTTCTAAGCGGAGCTTCTGGGTTGGTTGGGGCAAACTTGGCGCGCGGCTTGCTGGCACAGGATATTCCTGTGCGCGCCATGGTGCGTCATGACCGCCAGGCGCTTGCTGGACTGGACGTTGATCAGGTGGAGGCAGACCTCCTCGATCCGGATTCGTTATCCCGGGCATTCTCCGGAGCGGACATCGTTTACCATCTGGCAGGCCTGATCTCACTGCAGCCGAGGAAGATTGGCCGCTGCTTCAATCGGTCAATATTACCGGCACTCGTAACGTCGTCAAGGCATGCCTGTCTCAGGGTGTTTCCAGGCTGGTCTATTTTAGCTCCATCCAGGCGCTTGCAATCTACCCCTAATGATAAGCCAGTCGACGAAGAACGACCGCCGGCTGTTTCGACGAATTTCCCCCCTACGACCGTTCCAAGGCGCTGGCCGGAAAAAGAGGTGCAGGTGGGTATCCGCCGTGGATTGGATGCTGTGATCCTCAACCCAACCGCCATCATCGGCCCGTACGATTTCAAACCATCTTATTTCGGCCAGGCGTCTGATCTTGCTGGCCCAGGGCCGTTTACCCGCCCTGGTCAGGGGTGGTTTCGATTGGGTCGACGTACGCGATGTAGCCGATGCCGCCATCCAGGCGGGGATGAAAGCGCCTTCGGGCGAGCGTTATATCCTCTCAGGCCATTGGCAATCGCTGCGCGAGCTGGCAGAGGCAGTTTCAGCGCTGACCGGGGTACCTCCCCGCGTGTGACAGTACCGATGCAGCTGGCCTGGACGGCAGCGCCGCTGATGCCGTGGCTGGCCCGATTTACCCCTCTCGCCAACGGTAAACCCGGGAGCGGCCAGCCGATCTATACCCGCAACATCCTTCGCTGGCTGCAAAGTAACCCCCAGGTCGACCATTCCCAAGCCAGCCGGGATCTGGGCTACAACCCCCGTTCATTTCAAGAGACAATTACCGACACGGTTAACTGGTTCAGCGACCATGGCTATTTTCAACGAACCCATCACTGAGCAATCCGTCTATACCTTCCTGATCCTGTTAGATTTTGCCCTGGCGGGGGTTGTATTCATCGCTTTATTTTTCATCAGCGCTCCCTACGGTCGCCATATCCGTAAGGGATGGGGGCTTGCCATCCCCAGCTACCTGGGTTGGTTGATCATGGAGTCTCCAGCAGCGTTGCTCTTTGCGCTTTACTTTCTTTTAGGAAGTTCTCCTAAAACCCTGGTATTAATCGCTTTCTTTCTGATGTGGGAAGCTCATTATATCCATCGGGCCTTTATCTACCCGTTCAGCCTGTCCGATGGAAAGAAGAAAATGCCGCTCCTGGTCACATTTATGGCGATTTTCTTCAACGTTGCCAACACCTACATCAACGGACGCTACCTTTTCACCCTTTCCGGTGGCTATCCAAATTCCTGGCTGGTCGATCCTCGCTTTGTCCTCGGTTTTACCCTGTTTGTTGCAGGTTACATTATCAACCGCTGGGCAGACCACACCTTGGGATCTCTGCGTAAACCCGGCGAGACCGGTTATCTCGTCCCCAATGGGGGACTCTACCGCTGGATATCTTGCCCGAATTATCTGGGTGAAATGATCGAATGGGCGGGATGGGCACTCGCAACCTGGTCACTGCCTGGCCTGGCGTTTGCGGTGTGGACCATCGCTAATTTGGCTCCGCGTGCCCGTACGCACCATGCCTGGTATCGCCAGCAATTTCCGGATTACCCCACGCAGCGTAAAGCGCTCATTCCTTTGCTCTGGTAGAATACCCCCTGCCCCACCTGCTCTCCAGGGATGATGGTGCCGAAAGATGGGTCAACCGCAGACCTTCACACCATAATCCCCCGAGTGTACAATTGCCGGGTTGTTATTAACCTGGTGCATAACGGATATTTCAATCCGGCTTGCCAGCCTTGTATTATTCACATTCTAAGCCCTATTTTTGCTTCTCAATCCACGCTGAAAAGGAACGTATAATCAAATGGATCACCTCAAAATAACAGCCTTAAAAGCCTGCCAGATGCGTGACACCGGTCAGACCCTGGTCAAGATCGAAACCGATGGCGGCATCACCGGCTATGGTGAAGCTGGCGGCCCCGGACCGATGACGCGGGGTTTCCTTAAATATTATGAAGAAGCCCTCCTGGGCAAAAACCCGCTCGAAGTCGACAAGCTCTACCAGACCCTGATGAATTACCAGCACCCCAACCGGGGGCACATCCCCACCACCAGCGGGGTAGATATTGCCCTGTGGGATATCGCCGGCAAATATTACAATAAGCCGCTTTCACAGATCTATCGCGGCCAGTTCCGCGAGTGGATCCCCATGTATGTCAATAATAATGGCCCTGACAACTGGCTGGACAAGGCTGCCTGCAGGGATTGGGCGGATAAAGTAAAAGCTTCTCCCTACGGTTATAAAGCCATTAAAGTGTGCAAAGAGCCGGTTTTTAAAAACGTGTTGCATAAAAGCTATTCCTCTCCAGAGAAACGCTATGGGTTGATCCCGCCCGCGGAGATGCGTGTGGTCATCCAGGGCTACGAAAACCTGAGGGAAGCGTTGGACCCCTCGATTGACATCATCGTTCACTGCCATAACGAATTTGACCTGCCGAGTATGCTCCAGTTTGCCCGCGATCTGGAAAGCATCAAACCCTTATGGCTTGAAGATCCCCTGCCTGCGGTTTACCACGAGAGCTGGAAGACCTTGAAACAAGTCTCCCGCATTCCGTTGAATACCGGCGAGAAATTGGAGGGCCCCTGGGAGTTCTTCCATTTTATGGCTAACAGCGCCATTGATATGATGCAGCCTGACCTGGTTTTTGCGGGTGGCTATTCGGGCTGCTGGCGGATCGCCGATATGGGTGAACACTTTGCCATCCCGCTGACCATGCACAACGTGGGTAATGTCTTGCAGAACGCCATGACCGCTCAATTCGCCGCCTCGACTCGAAATTTCATCATGACCGAGACCAATTTTGGCAACTGGCCGGTGCACGAAGAGTTCATTAAAGAAAAGCTCGTCATTAAGGATGGAATGTTGAAAGTACCCGATGGTCCTGGGATCGGTGTGACGCCGGTCGAAGAAGCCATCAAAGAAAACCGTATGCCCGGCGAGCCGTATTGGGATTGAGGTCGACCGACAGGATGCAGAGCAATAAACCTGGCAATATCTTGCGGCAGTCTTTTCCTGACCGTTCCGAGCCGGGTTACGTCGATCTATACCTGGGCAATGGACGCTTCGGGGCTACATTTGATCCCCATGGTTTCATGAATGCACCCCGCCAACCCCAAACCGGCTCAGCCGTCCAGGTGGCGGATGGGTGCTGGGAAGATGCCAAAGCACCTCCAGCCACGGCATTTATGCATACCGATCACTGGGTTGAAGGCCGCTTTGGCCTGCAGGGCCTGGTGCCGCCTGCGCGTTTGCTCTTGCTCGATCCCCCGCTCCAGCCAAGTGAATATTGGCAGGAGCACAACGTTTATACCGGACAAATAAGCACTTTTATGCGCTTCTCAGGGGTTGATTGGCTGACAACCACTGCCTTCAACCCTGAGGAGCGCGATGTGTTTGCCCTGCAGGTCGATTTCACCTGCAGCGGTGACGCCCAACTACCGGCGATCAAGCTTGAAGCCATTACAGATACCCTGGCTTTTTGCGGTAGCCTCGTTACTGGTAAACTTCTGCCGGTGGCTTTTGACCCCGAGGAAGGCACCTGGTTGGGCAATTTGCAGGTTGCCAACGCCGATACCGCCATTGCCTTACGGTTGGTGTGTGAAAAAGGCACACTCACGATAAGTGCGCAAGACAACGGTGTAACCATCCAGATGGCCGGGCCGGTCGGTAGTTTCACCTTGCTGGTCGGTGTGTCTGCCATGTCCCGGGGGGAGAGCATGTTAGCAACTCTACACGGGATCAATGGCAGTTCCTGGCTGCAGGATTGCGCTTCTGCCTGGGAGCGCCGGCGGGGCTTATCTGGAATCCAGGTAGGCGACCTCCGCGTCCAGGCTTTGTTCGACCGCTCGGTCTTTGCGATGTTATCCAGCCTGGCGCCCGATGTGAGCTGTCTCAACCCGGCCTGTGGTCTGACCACATCGGCCTGGGGATGGGCAGGGTTTTGCCCCCAGGATTCTTCGTACGTCTTTCCCATGCTGCTGCGCCTGGGCTTCATCGACATCGCCAGGGCTAAGATAGAGTTCTTGCGCCAATGCATTCCGGCTGCCCGCCGCGGCACCCGTCGTATTTTTGGGGCTGAAGGAATAATGTGGCCCTGGGAGCACCCAATCTCCCCCGATTTTAGCCTGTTCCAGGGTTCAGCGCCCAACTGGTACCAGTTCGAGATCCACAACACCGCATACCCGGCCCGCATGGCCTACGAAACCGGGCTATACGTGCAGGATGAAGCCTGGGTCCGCGAGAACTGCTGGCCGGTGGTGCGCGAATCAACCCGCTTTTTTGCTTCCATTGCTCAAAAAGAACCCGACAGCGGCAGGTGGAGTTTGTTCGTCAACCCTTCGATGGGCCAGGACGAAATGGGCGGGGTAAACGACAAGAATTTTCTGTGTGCTTTGTTTGCGGCCCAATATTGTTTCGAGGCCGCTCTAAAGCTGGTGGCACGTTTGGGATTGGCGCCTAGTGCTGAGTTCGAGACCTGGGAACAGATCCTTAGGGATGGCCTGTCGTACGACCGCTTGTTCGATGCTGGTGTAGGAATTTACTGCACGCACGAGCATCTGGCCCCTGGCGAAGGGCTGAACCAGCAGAAGCATCCCGTTCAGCTTAATCCCCTGATTTTTCTACCCTTGTCCGACGGCATCACTCCCGAGCACCGCCGGGCATACGATCTGCGCTATGAATTGTGCGTGGGCGTTAAAGAAGGCTTGCCACAGGGCTGGACCGCGCCGGCCTACCTGCTGGCTGCGTCCCGCATGAGCGACGCCGATGGCTTGCTCAGGGAGCTTGGGCAAATGGAGAAAGCCTTCAACATCGATCCGGCTTACATCCAGATATACGAAGATGGCCAAAACCGCCGCGGCAGCTATTACATTACGTCCATGGGCCTGTATATGCAGGCCATATCAGGAGCGCTCCTCTCGGATTATTGGGGCCAGACCATCGTCGGGGCAGCCTGCCCCAACTCCTGGGGGGACGTATCCTTCACCCGCCTGTGGACCCAGGATGGCAAGGTGATATCGGGCCAGCGGACCTCTGGCGTTTGGAGTGTCGAAGAGGTGTAGCTATCCTGATTCCCACGCATAGTGCAAGTAATTCTTGATCCACTCTGCGTTTTTTCCGGTTCGGCTGTGGCCGCGAAGCAGACCAGGATACGTGATGCTGGGGGTTGGGGTGTTACAATTGATTGCTGATTTATGATTACCTTCTTTCAACGAAAGGATTCCCCCCTTATGACCATAAAAATCGCCATGATCGGCGCTGGCTCGATCGGCTTCACCCGCCGGCTGATGCGTGACGTTCTCTCCGTCCCTGAATTATCCGGCACCACCTTCGCCTTGATGGACATCTCTGAACGCAACCTGGATATGGTTACCCAACTTTGCCAGAAGGACGTGCTCAGCAGTGGCGTGCCTGCTACGGTCACTGCCACCCTCGACCGGCGGGAAGCCTTGTCCGGCAGCGACTACGTCATCAGCACCATTCGCCAGGGAGGCCTTGAGGCCTTCCAGCTTGACATCGACATCCCTCTTAAGTACGGAGTTGACCAGTGCGTCGGCGATACCCTTTGCGCCGGGGGCATCATGTACGCTCAGCGTACCATTCCCGAGCTGCTCTCGATCTGTAAAGACATCCGCCAGGTCGCTAAACCGGGGGCTTTGTTCATTAATTATTCCAACCCGATGGCGATGAACACCTGGGCTTGCAATAAATATGGCGGGGTGCGTACGGTCGGCCTGTGCCACGGCGTCCAGGGGGCACACTGGCAGATCACCGAATGCGTCGAGATGTGGGCCAAACGCCAGGGGATGCTGGCTGCGGATGCAAAGCTGCATCGCCGAGACGTGCACGTAATCGCAGCCGGTTTGAACCACCAGACCTGGTTCATTAAGGTCGAGTGGAATGGGATCGATATGCTGCCCTACCTGTTAGAACTGTTCGAGAGCCATCCCAGGTTCTCCCAGACCGAGAAAGTACGGATCGATGTACTGCGCCGTTTTGGCTACTACAGCACCGAATCGAATGGCCACCTCAGCGAATATGTGCCCTGGTACCGCAAACGCCCGCTGGAGATCGAGCAGTGGATCGATCTGTCCGAATGGATTAATGGCGAGACCGGTGGTTACCTGCGAGTATGCACTGAAGGGCGCAACTGGTTTGAGACCGATTTTCCCAACTGGTTGGCCGAACCGGCCCTCGACCTGAACACTTACCAGCGCAGCGAGGAGCATGGCTCGTTCATCATCGAAGCCCTCGAGACCGGGCGCACTTATCGCGGCCATTTCAATGTCCAGAACCGAGGAAATATCACCAATTTACCCGACGAATGCGTTGTCGAGATCCCCGGTTATGTAGACAAGACCGGGATCAACATGCCGGTGATCGGCGATCTTCCCATGGCTTGCGCTGCCACCTGCTCGGCTTCGGCTCGTGTTCAAGAGATGGGGATGGAAGCTGCCGTTCACGGCGATGTGACCCTGCTCAAACAGGCTATGCTGCACGACCCCTTGACCGGAGCAGTCTGCAACCCTGAAGAGGTCTGGCAGATGACCGACGAAATGCTGGTGGCCCAGGCCGATTGGCTCCCTAATTATGCCGGTGAGATTACCGGGGCCCGGTCGCGGCTGGCAGAAGCGGAACGCAGGGGAAAGAGGGTCAGGCTCGTCCAGACTCAGGGAGCCGCCCGTCTGCACACCAAGACTGTAGCGGAGATGGCTGCCGACAAAGAAGCCGCTTCAGCTAACGCAGGCGCGGCCGATAAAGGCAAGATGACACGAGAGTGAAAGGCTGCTGTGCTCGCCAATCTACCCGGAAACGGTCGCTACAACGAATTCTTACCTGAAAACAGAGGAAATTCTTGATGAATAGAGACGACCGCGATCGCCTGGAACGTGAACGCCGGACGATCGCGGCGATGATTGAAATTTATTGCCGGGGACAAGGCCATACGCCATCCACGACAACCTCGCATATCGGGAACCTGAAGGTGAGGGCCAATGGAAGCGATTTGGATGCTTCTGCCCTCTGTAATGAATGCAATGAGCTGCTGGAATATGCCATGCGGCGGGTTGAAAAATGCCCATTCAAAGCTGAAAAACCTACCTGTGCAAAATGCCAAATCCACTGCTATTTGCCTGCCAGGCGCCAAAAAGTCCGCCAGGTGATGCGTTATGCCGGTCCGCGCATGCTCGTCTACCATCCCATTCTGACGGTTTTGCACTACTGGGATGAGGTCACGAGAAAACCAGCACATAAATGAACGGTTTTATCCATTATCCTGACGTCGATGAAATTCTGGTTGTACTGCTTTCTGCGGTCCAGAAGGTGCTAGGTGACCAGTTCGTGGGCATGTACCTGTACGGGTCGCTCTCCAGCGGCGATTTCGATCCGCGCCGCAGCGATATCGATTTTCTGGTAGTAACCCGCGCCGAACTACCCGATGAAACCATCGACAACCTCGCAGCCATGCATCGCCAGATCGCCGGGAAAAGCTCGAAATGGGCGAAGAAGCTGGAAGGTTCGTACATTCCGCGCTCTGCCTTGCGCCGCTACGACCCCGCCAATTCTCGCCACCCGACGATAGGGGTCGATTGGGAATTTGGAGTCAATCCCCATGGCAGCGATTGGATCATCCAGCGCCACATCATCCGCGAACAGGGAGTAGTATTAACTGGGCCATCGCCTAAGGAGTTGATCGATCCAGTTTCAGCCGAAGAGATTGTTCGGGCAGTCCGGGAAACCTTGCAGGGGTGGTGGTCGCACCAGCTTCGAAACCCCGCACTTCTCAAGACTTCGGGAGTACCAGGCCTTTGCCGTCCTGACCATGTGTCGGGCGCTTTACACCCTCCGGAATGGCGAGGTCGCCTCAAAACCGGTTTCGGCCCGCTGGGCGTTAGCGACGATCGATCGCCGCTGGTCCCCTTTGATCGGACGGGCACTGGTTTGGGAGGAAGACGACGGGATCGACGACGTGGCAGAAACGGTAGATTTCATTCACTTCGTTATCGACGGAATCAATTAGGGTTGCAGGTAATTTGAAAAGATCAGGTCAAGCCTTTTCGCCTTTCCGGGCGGAGGGCGCCATGCTAACCTGATTTTTCAAGGGCGCAGTGGTATTCGAGTCACCTTTGGGAGTAAACGCTGGGTCGACATGAGCGTTTTAAGGTAAGCGGATGTCGAAATTTGCAGGCAGTTCTCCGCTGATTGCTTTCAGGTCGATCTTGAGATTTCCGTTTTCCCGTGTACACTTGATGCTGACACGGATCAACCCTTCTGCGGTCAGGACCGGCCAGTTTTCAGCCTCGTATCCGCTCCAGTCGGGCGGTAAACGCGGGATGATCCTTGGCCTGGACGGGTCGTGGTCATCTAGACCCACGATCAGGCGGGCGATCTTGAGCGGTTCGGCAACGTTTACCAGATTCAATGCCCCACAACCCTGGTCGAAAACCTTACCATCGAAGAGAATGTCTCCCTCCTCATTAATAGAATCGATCGATTCCAGCATCTCAGGCAAATAAAAGCGTTCGTAGAAGTGGAAATTTGATTCCCGGTCGAGGTGGTTGGCCGGGAAGGGCTCGTATGTGCGGTCCGCCAGGAAATCAACACCTTTTTGGGCCATCTCGAGCCGGTCCAGCAAGAGCATCACCTGGACGGCATAACCCTGCCCGTAGGAGGCTCCCGTGAAGTAACCGCGCCAATGGCGGTCGAACTGAGTCCAGACGCCGTATTTCTCAAACAATGCCCGCCGTTTGGGAAATGATAGAAGCTTTTCAAAAGTTTTGCGGCTGGCTGTGACCAACTGCGGGTCAAATTCAGCCGGATCCAGGCCGTTCACATCGGCGGTCATGCTTAGCAGCCCGTTTAATCCGCCAAATCCAGCATTGATATCCGCTTCGTTTATCGCAGTGTCCGGCTTGCAGGTCTGGGGGTCGACGGTCCAGATCCAGGTGCCATCTTCCCCGAGTAAATGCCGGGCCATATTAGCTGCGATTCGTGCAGCTGCATCCCGGTAGGCCTGGCTCAGGTCAACCCGGCCTGAAGCTTGTGCTAAAGATGCCCCGGCCTGAAGCGCCAGCCGGACCAGGTTGTTCTGTACCACATTGTAGAACTCGCCCGGAACGCCGCACCCGCCGCCGAACTCACCGCTTCCGGCAATTAATGGCTGGTTTTCCAGTTTGCGCAAAATATAATTAATGGGAGAACGCGGGCCGGTCAAAAAACCGGCAAGCTCTTTACGTCCTGGGTGTTGAGGTGGAAGACGGTGCCACAAGAGGGCCATGGCGATGATGATGGCCCCGGTACCATCCAGCTCACTTCCCGTGCTGGGTTGGCCGAGGTTGAAGTATTCCGGGAAAGTATCAAAGCCATCAGGATTGGGCCGGACAAGTTTGACCAGGTTTGCCGCCAGGAGCAGGGCCTGGTCGATGGCTCCCCAGTGCACTAGCTCGCGCAGGAATACGCCGGCGTCGCGGGTCCACATCGTGCCGGTCCAGGGCCTCCCGTCGATGGAGGCGGAGACAAACCCCACCATGGGGTCGTCCAGGTCGGTGACCATGTTGTGGGTAAGCACTCCTTCGAATGATTCGGCGATCTCCCGTGAGAACAGGCCGGCCGATGGGCTTCCATAAAATTGCACCCGAGCGAGATTAGGGTTTGTTGGCATAATCAATCCTTATGTATCACGAATGTCACGAAAACCAAATTTCACCAATGACTTTTTTATCAGGATTTCCCAATGGTTACCTGCGCCCAAAACTGGCTTCGAAGGTGTCCACGTCCTGAAAATAGCGCTGGACGCGCTCCTTAGCCTGATCGGGGTTCGTGTAGACTTCAGCTGCCGGATTGGCGATCACCCCGGCAATGGCGTCTGCTACCTCTTCGGCTGACTGCACCCCTTGAAAACCGGCCGGCTGGATAAAATTGGGGTCCGCTCCGAGCGCATTCTTGCCAAAATCAGTCGCCACAACCCCAGGCATGACCAATGAGATGTGGATTCCCGGGAAATCCTTCTTTAAATCCATACGCAGGTTGGCAGTTAACGAGTTGAGACCTGCCTTGGAGGCGCTGTAGATCGAACGGAAGCTTACTAAAGGAATCCTCCCCAGGAAAGAGCTGATATTGATCAAGTGGCCCTCGCCACGTTGTTCGAAATAGGGGATGATGGCCTGTATGCCGTATAAAGCCGACTTGAGGTTGACGGCGATCATTTCGTCGACGTCATCGTCGCTCAGGTCGAGCACTTTGCGATAGATTCCCCTTCCGGCGTTGTTGATCCATACATCCACCTGTCCAAATTGTTGTAAAGCCGCATCGCGTAAAAGTTCGACCTCCTGGCGATGGGTTACGTCCGTGACAACCACCAGTGCATCCTGCCCGAAGGGCTCGGCCACCTGGTGCAGCTCTGGCTCGCGCCGGGCTCCAAGCGCCAGGCGGTAACCCTGGCGACCGAGCTTTCCAGCCAGAGTAGCTCCAATTCCGCTGCTTGCACCGGTAATGACGACTACTTTTTCAGTGTTCATTCATTTTCCTTTGTCCGAATTTCGAGATTTCGAAAGGAAGACGCGAATCGAAAGTCGAGATTCAAGAATATTATTAGCCATTCTGCCCCCAATGGATCGAATAGATACACTCCGAATGTTCGCTCAGAATTGAAGGCGAGTATACTACCATTCCGGACTTGCGAATTTCTACTTCTCAACTTGCATCTACTTGCGTCTGGCACGCATGATCACGATCTTGGTAGGGTGATTGAATGGAGCCGGGTCCACCGGTGGGGGAGTGACGATCGTGTCCGGAAAACCGGTAAAATCTTCGGGCACGGGAATGATCTTTTCTATTGCCAGGTAGCCATCCCGGCAGAGCTGCTCCAGGCTGGAGAGATAATCGCTCCCTTTGAGGAACAGGGCATTATTGATGGCAATGAGAGCGCCGCCGTCGTTAACCAGCGGGCGCACCTTGTTGATTACCCGGATAGCTGCGTTCGCCAGGTCGACTCTGCCTTTGGCGGTGGTCGATTGGTAAGGTGGATCGACGATCACCCGGTCGAAAAGCTCTCCCGTTTTCTTATAATATGCCACCGCGCTGAAGAAATCACGGTCGATCAGCTCCATCCTGCTCGAGTTCGAGCTGGTTAAGCTGGCAGGAACGCAGCGCCAATGCCATGAATTTATGGCTGCGGTCCACCTGGACTACCCGCCTTGCCCCGCCTGCCAGCGAAGCCACCCCGAGGGCGCCGGTATAGGCGAACAAGTTCAGGGATGATCCGCCTTCTTCGGTGTATATCAACCATTGCCGCAGGCCGCGTGTATCCAGGTAAAAGCTGGCATCCTGGTTGATGCGCAGGTTGGTGGCGTACCAGACCCCGTGTTCTCGCACCCGGTTGGAAGGTGCATCTCCGAAGGTGATTTTTCCCCGGCGCAGGTTTTCGTCAGACGAAGAATGGAGTTTTTGCAAGACGCACTCAATCCACGGCAATTTTTCCAGGAGGTGCATCTGGGCAATCGCCATGATACCGTCAGTGCTCTCTGGCACTTCCCGGAAGGCATGCAGCACCAGCGTTCGGCCGTAGATGTCTGCTGCCAGACCGGGATAGCCTTCGTAGAAGCCTGAAAACAGGCGCAATGCGGCGGTATAATTTGCGTCTATCAGATTGGTGCGGGCTGCAATCGCCAGATCGAGTCGTTCTTTCAGGTAATTTCGATCTTCCATATTTCTCTATGGGATTATAACCAGTAAGTTGTTCTTTATCCGTAGTTCTTAGAAGGAGTTATCCAATGGAATATTTCTCACTGAAACCATCCGGGCGGGTCTTTGCCTTACGCATGGACCAGGGCGACGACCTGCTTGAGGGGATTGCGGCATTTATCAAGAGAGAAGCCATCCAGGATGCCTACGTGGCTTCGGCAATCGGCACGCTGGATAAATGCGTCATGCACATGGTGATGACAACCGGTTACCCGCCGGTAGAGCACTATGCCCGCTGGGAGGATTCACCCCTGGAAGTCGTTTCGATTGACGGAATAATCGCTGCCGGGGTGCCTCACCTGCACATGACGGTCTCGGACCACGAGAAGGCCTATGCCGGTCACCTCGAAAAGGGCTGCCGCGTGCTCTACCTGGCCGAGATCGTAATCGTCGAGCTTGAGAATGCTGGCTTGCAGCGTGTTCGCAATGAAAAAGGTATCCTGAAGCTTGTTCAGGAGCCAATTTCAAAAGCATAACCCATGGAAGGGGGCAGGGCAAAGTCTGCCCCATAAAGACGTGATCCTGTCCCTATGAGCGGGATTCACGCGATCAAACGCTGCCTCAATCGCCTTTGAATATGGCGATCGATGGTCGTGTGATTTTCTAAAATGAACAGATTGCCTGTTCCCCGCTCTCTACTCTCCAGTATCTACTCCTGCTTCCGGTTCCAGCGCCACCGGCCAAATCAACGGCAGTTCCTGGGCGGTGCGCCAGCGGTTGGCAATAAATCTAACCGCCAATCCTGCCGGTACTAAACTTTCAGTGACGTGCACCAGAAGATTGATCAATCCTGGGATGAAGATCGGCCTCCCTCGCAGCGCCCGGCTGATTGCCTGGCGTGCCACCATTTGGGTGCTCACTGTCGTTACCTGTCCCCAAAAACCCTGGGCGAAAATTGCCCGCATGGTCTCGTTGGTGGTTGGCAGTCCGGCCGGACAGACGGTAGTGACCGTACCGAATGAACGGATTTCTTCACGAATGGCCAGCGAAAAATCGAGAATGAAGCGTTTGGTGGCAGCGTAGGTGGCTTTGTATGGCATGGGGGCATAGCTAGCCAGGCTGCTGATGTTGACCAGCATAAAGCGCCGCTCGATGTCTCGCAGTCTCAAGATCTCCTGGGTCATGTCGACCGTAGCTTCGACATTCAACCGTAAAATGGTCAAAATTTGATGGCGGGTCTTCTCGAGCAGCGGCCCTTCGTAATCGATCCCGGCCACGTTGATTAGGCCCCAGAACTGGGTTTTCTCGGATTTAAGCATCTCGTAGAAATCGGTGCGGGCCTGCATGTCGGTCAGGTTGCAGGCCTGATAACGCGCTTCAACCCCGAATTTATCGGTCAGGAGCCGGGCAAAGCCAGCCCCGTCAGGGCGCAGGTCAGTAAGGTAGAGCGCAAAACCCCGCCGGGCGCACTCGATAGCCAGAGCACTTCCCAGGCCACCGGTAGCGCCGGTGATCATCAGGTACGATGTCATTTCCTTTTCTCCAATCAATGAGTTCAACCACATGGTTAATATACATCTTCTTTTTCAATATGTCAATCAATTGGTTCAATCAATTGGTTGAATTTGCTTGACTGATCGATCGGTTGAGGTCTATAATCTTTGTGAGTTGAAAGATGGAGGATCATTATCATGCTCGAATCGATTGACCTCGAAGGAAAAACAGCAGTCGTCACCGGGTCCACTGCGGGGATTGGCCTGGCAGCTATCATCGCCCTGGCTCGCAAAGGGGCCCGGGTGATCGGGATCGGCCGGGACGCGTCGCGCTGCGCGTGCTGCTGAGTCTGCTGTCAAGTCAGCCTGTCCGGAGGCGGATGTCACTTACCTGCTGGCCGACCTTTCGCTGCAAAGCCAGGTGAGGCAGTTGGCGCAAGATATCCGCGGCCACCTGGCCGGCCTGGGGATCACCCACCTGGATATTCTGGTCAACGATGCCGGCCTGTATTCTGAAAAACTTGTCCGCACGGACGAAGGCGTCGAGCTGACCCTGGCGGTCAACCATATCGCCCCTTTCTTGCTCACTCACGAGCTGCTCATGCTCTTGCGTGCAGGTCCAACTGGGAGGGTGATTACTGTTACTTCGGATATGCATTTCAACGCCTGGATCAACCTGAAACGGTTGAATTCGCCTTTCCCCTACATTGGGTTATGGGCTTACATGGTTTCCAAGCTGGCCAACGTTTTATTCACCCTGGAGCTCAATAGGCGTCTGATCAGGACGCAGGTCGTTGCCTTTGCCGTCGATCCCGGCCTGGTTAATACCCGGATTGCTTCGAAAGGATCGCCAGGAATTTCCAGCCTGGTGTGGAATACCCGCCGTTCAGCTGGCTCCACGCCTGAGGTTCCCGCAAGAACCATCCTTTACCTGGCTGGTGAACCGTCGATCCAAAACACCCGGGATTTTTACTGGCGCGATCTCCGCCCGATGCTTCCCAGCCGGCGGGGAAGAGATGAGCGGATGGGCAGGGCACTCTGGGAAAAATCGCTCCAAATTTGTGGAATAAGCCAGGATAATCAGGAGGTTGCACCATGAATCCAGACCCCGAAAGCGTCGAAGAAAAGATCGTAACAGCCGCGATTGAATGTATCGAACGTTACGGCATCAAAGGGACCACAAACCGGCGAATTGCCGGCATCGCGGGGGTAAACAGCGCGGCGATCAATTACTACTTCCGCAGCAAGGAGGTTCTGGTCCAGCGCTGCATGCATGTGACCCTTGAGAATGCTTTTGGCGAGCACGAGTTCGACAATTTGCCGGAAGGAACCGCTGCTGAGCGCCTGGAAACCATGTTCAGCCGCCTTTTAGAAGGCGGTGTCCAATATCCGGGCATTACCCGAGCACATTTTTATGATTTGCTCACCGAAGGAAAATACGATTCGCTGGTGGTGCAAAAACTGAACGAGTTCGAAATGCGCCTGGAAATAGATCTACGAGCCCACGGGGCTAATCCCTCTGATGGCGAGCTCAGGCTGGCCTGTGCGCAGATCAGTGCGGCTGCCTTGCTGATGATCCTGGCCCCGCGCCTGTTCGAACGCAGTTTTGGGTTCGATCTACGCCAGGGAGAACCGCGCAGGGCCTTTTTACACCGTCTGGTCGGCCGCCTGCTGGACTGAGCTGGCAATTCCCAAATCACCTGCTCTTAAAAAAGGTCTAAAAAAGCCTGGACTGATCTCAGGGCTTGTTTCCCTGCCTCACCCCTGTTCAGTTTTAGGATAGCTGCACCTTGCAAGCGGCTTGAAAGGTCCACATTGACGAAGGGTTCTACTTAGACCGAAATCAATGCCAATGGTGAGGAGATTCTGATCACCGGATGCTCTTCCGGGATCGGCCAGGCGATTGCCATCCAACTGGCCAGAGGTGGGTTCACCGTTTTTGCGACCGTCAGCAAGGGAGGTTGATGCCGATGACATCCGGCGGCCTGAATTGTCTGGCCTGGTTACGGTCTGTCCTCTGGACCTGGCGGAGCTGGGGAATATACCTGGTGTGGTCGCCACGGTCGAGGCCGAGTTTGAACGCCGTGGTAAAATGGCCCTGTATACCTTGCTCGAATCCTTATCCCATCCGCTGGTGGATTGGATCTTAAGAAAACGTTTCTGATCAATCCGTTAATACAAGAGGAAGATGGTGCCAGCCAAGGAAGCAGTCCCGGCTGTTTCTCGCTGGTAGTATTTTTGGTGGACCACCTGGATGTGATGGTCGATCTAGACCTGGGCTTATTATGTTCTCCTGGATAACCGATGCGGCTTAAATCCTTACGAATTAACTGGCACAACCTCCCATTCTTTGTTGTTCTCTTGATGCTGGCAGCCCTGGCTGGTGGCTGCAAACCGGTCTCTTCGTCTCAGCCTACCGTGTCCGCTAGCGAGATGTCCAGGGCAACGACCACCCATCTGCCGGCGACAGTTGTCCTGGACCCAGTTGCCAGGATTCAATCATCGCTTACCCCCGCCTTAGTCCCGTCAGCGACCTTCACCCCATCTTTCACGCCAACGACTACCCTGACCCCTACCATCACCCCAACACTTAATCCGGAGCCGATGTCCATCGAGGCAGGCCGCCAGCGCGCTTACCCGGGCAGCGACATCGTCATCGATCGTGAGTTGAATCCTGGCAGCAACTACCACTGCTACTATGCCTGGTACCTCTCCGACGGGCATAAGATCTACGGCCTGCTCACGGTCCCTTTTGGAACTATGCCCGAAGGAGGCTGGCCAGCAATCCTTTTCAACCACGGCTTCATTCCCCCCTACCTGTATTCGACCACTGCCAGTTATTTTGCCCACGTCGACAGCCTTGCCAGCCAGGGTTATGTGGTTTTTAAAATCGATTACCGCGGTAACAACTGGTCAGAAGGGCCTGAGACCTACGTCTATGGTGAGCCTGGATATACAAACGATGTCCTCAATGCCCTGGCTTCGCTGGAACGCTTTCCCCAGGTGAACCCCCAAAAAATCGGTATGTGGGGCCATTCGATGGGCGGTTATTTAACCCTGCGCGCCATGGTCATTTCGAAGGGCATCAAGGTTGGAGTGATTTGGGCCGGCGTGGTCGGATCCTACACTGATATGATCTGCTGTTGGTATGCCCATCCTATGGTGTTTCCCACTCCACTGGTCGGATCGCACACCGGCTGGCAGACGTGGGTGCAGGAACATGGCACCCCCGACCAAAACCCCCAGTTTTGGGATTCGATTTCAGCGACATCTTACCTGGCTGACCTTTCGGGACCGCTCCAGCTTCATCACGAACTGTATGATTATGAGGTGCCTTACGCTTTTTCAGAATCGTTGGCGGCCGGCATCCAGGCTGCCGGAAAAACCGTAGCGTTCTATTCCTACCCCGGCAGCGATCACAACCTGGCCAACATATATACATTGGCTATGACTCGCACGATCCAATTCTTCGACCGATATCTAAAATAACGCGCCATGCGAATCCATTCACTTTATCTCTTTTCCTTGACCTTACTGGTAGCTTTGCTTACAGGATGTAGCCCGGTTTTCGGATTACCACCATCCGCCACCGCTGCGGTCGTTCCGTCCCAAACGCCGTATCCTCCGACCGCTACCCAGCAGCCGACCTTCATTGCGACCCTACCTCCTCCAACGCCAATCTTCACCCTCACCCCCACCATTACACCCACGGCGACACCGACTCCGGACCCAATGTCCATTCAGGCTGCCCGCCAGCGTTCCTACCCCGGCAGTGATATTGTCATTGACAGCGAGCTGGATCCCGGCAGTAATTATCACCGCTTCTATGCCTGGTACCTTTCCGATGGATTGAAGATTTATGGGCTTTTAACCGTTCCGGATGGGACCATGCCGGAAGGCGGCTGGCCGGCGATTGTGTTCAACCATGGCTACATCCCGCCTCAGCAGTACCGCACTACCGAGCGCTACATCGCTTACGTCGACAGCCTGGCCAGCCACGGTTACGTCGTTTACAAGATCGATTATCGCGGCCACGACCGCTCTGAGGGCGTGGCAACCGGGGCCTACGGCGATCCGGGCTATACTGACGATGTCCTCAACGCCCTGGCCTCGCTGGAGCGCTACCCCCAGGTGAACCCTCAGAAGATTGGCATGTGGGGCCATTCCATGGGTGGCTTTTTGACCCTGCGCGCCATGGTCATTTCAAAGGATATCAAAGTTGGGGTGATCTGGGCCGGAGTGGTCGGTTCTTTTCCCGATTTGCTCTGCTGCTGGCACATCCATCCCGGCCCGACCCCGACGCCTCCCTCGGGGTCATCCAGCAACTGGCGCAGATGGATCCAGCAATACGGTACACCTGAACAAAACCCCCAGTTCTGGGAATCAATTTCGGCAACGTCTTACCTGGCGGACCTCTCTGGACCGCTGCAGCTCCACCACGATCTGGAAGATTCTGAAGTGCCTTATGCCTTCTCAGAATCGCTGGCTGTGAATGCCCGCGCTGCCGGGCAGCAGGTTGAGCTCTACTCCTACCCGGGGGACGACCATAATATCGCCAATTCATTTTCCCTGGCAATGACCCGCACCATCCAATTCTTCGACCAATATCTCAAATAAACTATAGCCAACAAAGCCTGAATTGATCACTCAAACCGCCGCATCCACATGGATATTCACACCCCGGAAGTCGAACCGGACCTGGTCATCAGGCAGTTTTTTTTCTGAAAACCGGATCTTGGATGTGGTGGTTGAAGACGCCAGGTTGATCGTCAAGAATTCACGGCTTGACCTTTACCCGCAGGTAGTGTTCACTAAATTCTAAAGAGGCTTCCATGTCTGGCGCTGAAACCGGCGCCATCAGCTATAATTGTCACCAGCGTTTCTGCTGATTCTTACCTGGAGGCAATCTTGATGAAAATTACCGATCTAAAATGTGCTGTCATTGGCCAGAACCCCATTGTTCGGATTACGACTGATGAAGGCATCTACGGGCTGGGAGAGGTCGAGAATTCCAAGCCCTACGTTAAACCCCAAATTTTGTATTATAAACAGTTCATCGTCGGCGAGGACCCGACCAACGTCGAGCGGGTGATGCTGCGTATCCGCCGTCTGGGTAGCTTCAAACCCTGGGGCGCGGCTGTCAGTGCCATCGAGATGGCTTTGTGGGACATTGCCGGTAAGGCTGCCGGCATCCCGGTGTATAAACTGCTGGGCGGCAAGGTGCGCGACCGCGTGCGCGTCTATAACGGCGGGGTGCGCTTTCCTCTCACCAGTTACACCCCTGAAGGACTGGCTGAAGACGTCCGCAAACAAAAGGAGGCCCGAGAAGGCTTCACCATCATCAAAGAGGCCATCAGCTTCCATAGTGGGATGCCGATGAAAATGCCGGAATTGTTCATGGAAGAAACTCGCACGGGCTTCCCGCATGCCAACCGGGGACCATTAACCGAACGCGGTCTCGACCACATTGTGGCCTGCGTCGAAGCCATGAAAGCTGTGCTCGGCGACGAAGTTGGCCTGGCGCTCGATTGCGGACCTGGTTGGATGCTGTCAGATGCCATTCGCTTTGCCAAAGCGGTTGAGCCGTTCAACCTGATGTGGATTGAAGATACCCTCACCGGGGACTATTACCCCTATACCAACGCCGATGTGTATCGCGAGCTGACCGCCAGCACCAGTACTCCCGTCCATACCGGCGAGCAGGTCTACCTGCGTCAGAATTTCAAGGACCTGTTCGAGAAGAAGGCGATCAGAGTAGCCGGGCCTGACCCGGCGGACGTGGGCGGGATTGCCGAGCTCAAATGGATTGGCGAATACGCCGACTTGCACGGGATCATGATCGCCCCCCACGGCATCATCGATGGCCTGATTGGGGTCGCGGCCCTGGTGCACGCCGCAGCGGCCATGCCCTCCAATTACATTGCCTTCGAATACCCGGTTGCCTCCCCCAGTTGGTGGTACGATATCATCACCGGACTGCCGGACCCGATCGTCAAAGATGGCTTTATCGAAGTGTGGGATAAGCCAGGCCTGGGCGTCGATTTTAACGTCGAAGCCGCTCGAAAATACCTGTCTCCAGGCGACGAAGACTTCTTCGACTAGACCTTTCTACGTATAACGTTCAGAGACCCGGTTTGTTGGACAAGCTGGGTCTCTGATATTTTTAGTAATTTGGGGTCAGTTCGGGCTTGATCGAAATGGCAATCGGTCCTGGCGGCAGATCATCCGGATGGCGTTGCGTCCGGAAATCATGGCGACGGGTACACCGCCGCCCGGTTCGACCCATTGCCCGCACATGTAGAAATTTTTCAAGCCTGATAATTGCTTTTTAAAATGGGCAGCCATTGCTTTGGCGCCCGGAAGCCAGCCTTCATAGGCTCCCTGCCAGTTGCCGGTATATCGCACCCAGGTCATGGGTGTGGCCACGTCGATGACTTCGACCTGCGACCGGATGCCCGGAAATTGTTCTTCCAGCATGCCAATCACCAGCTGCGCCACTTTCTGCTTTTCTTTGTCGTATCTGTTCAGGGCTTGATAAGCTTCGTACCAGAATTTATAATCGGTTTCGATCATCGAGATGACAGCGCTTTTACCTTTTGGGGCTGAGGATGGATCATAGCAGTAATGGAACCATCCTAAACGTTCGTGCTTTTCACCGGCAAACTCAATGGGGGGTTTCAGGACGTTGGTAACAATGTGCGGTTCAGCAGACAGGTCGCGGTTGATCCCCAGGCAGACGTAAACCAGCGGCTTGAAGAGCGGTAATTCCTGGTAGTATTTTTGTGTTTGTGCATCGACGTATTCTTCGCCAAGCATCTCGAACAGAGTAGAATGACCGTCGGCAGCTGAAATAATATAACTGGCCTGGTGTTCGATCCCATTTGCCAGGCGGATACCGAGTGCACAGCCGTTTTCGACCAGGATTCTTTCAACCAGCGCGTTATAGTGGATTTTCCCTCCCAATGCCAGGTAGCGCTGCTCCATCGACCGCGCAAGATATAATGAGCCGCCGAGAGGGTAACCATTGTCCCCGCAGCTAAAAAGCGCCAGAGTTAGCAGAGCGATCATCATGGTGGCGCCAGGCATTGGGAAAATATTAAGGAAAGCTTCTTTTAGAAAGGGATCTTTGAAACGGGCGGCATAATCACCGATCGACATATTCTGGTATCTGGTTATTCCTGGTAGGAATGGCAGCATCTTGAACAGCTCTTTGGGGGTTGGGTGGGTCCGGTCGAGCGGGATTTCAAATTTGGCGAAGCGCTTTATTTCTGTGATTAATTCTTGGATAGCTTCTTTATCCTGGGGTGAGACCCGCAGCATTTCGAGCTCGAGGCGATCAGGTTGAGTGTATACGTCAAGATAGCGGTCGCCGATGACGATATGCCGGAAAACTTCGTGGTTAATAACCCCCTGTTCTCCTAAGGCGCCTAAATTGCACAGGACTTTATGCATGGCAGTCCCAGGGCGAGTACCTGTTAGCCAGTGAATTGCTCCATCGAAGGTGTAACCTTTGCGCTTCCATGAGGTGCAAACGCCACCTGGCAGGGTATGCCTTTCAAAGATTTCGGTGTGGTAGCCATTCATTTGCCCGTAAATACCTGCTGCGAGGCCGGCTACCCCAGCGCCGATGATTAAAAGGAGAGGTTGATCTTTGTGATTCATTCTAATGTTATTTTAACCCCATTTAAAAACAAAAGCTCGTTCTAATTGTCTATCAATTATTAACTTGACATTCTAACGCGATTGGTTATAAACTCATTACAAAGAATGTTTTCCCCTGATTGCAGATTGTAAAATTGTATTAAAAACCGCAAAAGGAGCAAATAATGGCAAACTTCTCTCGTATGCCCCGCTATGATATCCGCAACGACGGGGCTGGTCCCTATGCAATTTTTTATTGTGATGTGTGTAGCCGGGAATTCCGCAGCAATCCCGACCTGGCTAACACGGTCTCTCAGGATATCGGCCGCCAGGCTGTCGGTGGTTTTTTACGCAAGATCCCGCTGGTTGGCAGCGCAGCCGCGAACAATATCACCGGAGACGATCCGCGCTATAGCTATAAGATGACCCCCGCTCAAATTGAAAACGCCTGGAAACAGGTCCAAATGCATTTCAGAGAGTGCCCGACCTGCAGCCGCATCGTTTGCCTCACGGATTTTGACACCCAAAGCGGTTTCTGCCAGGAAGACAGCCCGCGGACCAATGAGATCAACGAAGCCCGCGGCGAACAGGTTGGTTCGGCGTTGAAAGGTTTTGCAAATGCATTTGGTCTGGGTGGCGTGATGAAGAACGTCGCCGATGCATCGAAGGCCGCTCAAACAGCAGCCACCCAGTTAGCTCGTTGCCCGAATGATGGTACCCTGGCTGCAGCCGGGACAAAATTCTGCCCGGAATGCGGCACAGCCATGGTACAACCAACCGTTGCTCACTGCCCCAACTGTGGAGCAGAGACAAATGGGGCCAGGTTCTGCCCAGAATGCGGAACGAAAATCGAACAGGCTCCGGCTAAAACAGTCTGCCCTAATTGTGGCGCAGAAGCCAAGGGCGCAAAATTCTGTCCCGATTGTGGAACGAAACTGGCGTAGTTAATTTAGTAACGGCGAGTGCCCCCGGTACCACCCCGGCGATCACGATTACCGGCACCACCAGCACCTCCGCCACCGCCATATCCTCCTCCACGGTTGCCATAGCCACCGCCACCACCGCCTCCGCGGTTTGGACCAAATCCACCCCGCCCGGTATCTTCTTTTGGCCGGGCGGCGTTGACTTTAATTTCACGGTTGTCGAGGGATGTACCGTTGAGTGTTTTGATTGCTTGCTCGGCTTCGGCCTGGGTGCTCATTTCTACGAACGCAAAACCCTTTGATTGGCCCGTGTAACGATCTTTGATCAAATTAACGGATACCACTGTTCCTGACTCTGCGAACAGAGTTCGCAGTTGATCTTCCGTCGTATTGAACGAAAGATTCCCAACATAAAGTTTTATTTCCATTCCTTTATCCTTGAATCTCTGGTATTCCAACCAGAATATAATAATGACGCCGCCGGCCTGATAGCAGGTCTGGCGGCATCTCCACACGGGCCTCGATATAAGACAAGCTAATTTTATCATTTATTCCCTTGATTGCCTATTGGTAAAGACCATTGCTTTGAGAGGAATTGACATATAATTTCTTTAAGGAAATGCCTTCTATTCCTCATGATGTGGACCGGTTGATCGAAGAAAGCCTGTCCTGTGAGCGTTCCGGGAATATGGGTCAGACTTTTCGTTCAGCGCGCCAGGCGCTGGAAAAGGCTCAGGCGGATGGGGGCGCAGAAGCTATCTCGGCTGCATTGGCCTGTGAAGCATATCTCCAATTCCGCACCAGTAATTTTGACCAGGCCCGCTCTCTGGCAGAGGAAGTCCTCAGCCTGGCTGCTGCCGGCTCCCCGGCGTATGTCGATGCCCTGCTGGTGCTTGGTATCTGTGCTTGCGAAACTGACAACCTGGATGAAGGGGAAGAATATTATCGCCAGGCTATCTCCATCAGCCGCCAGCTTGGCGACCGCCGGTGTTTATTCCGCGGCTTGCACAACCTTTCGGCCGGGGTATATATGTCCCATGACCAGTTTGACCTTTCCATTGCATCGGCCGAAGAAGCAATCCGCATTGCCTCCATTCCTGAGCTTCAGGGTTGGATCTGGCTGCCTTTGTGCATTATCGCCCGTATCTATTGGATAATCGCCAACCACTCACGTGCCCGTGAAAATATGGCAAAGTTATCGTTGGTTGCCAGGCGTGGCTCACCCCCATTGACGCTGTTACCATGCTGTTGGAAGATAACGTCTCGGGTACCTCCTGGTGGGCTTACCGCGAGTAGCGGTCTCCAGCGCCCGCAGACGTGATAGAATCGTTTTCTATGTCCATGCCATCTCTCCGTGAGTTATATCGCATCGGCCATGGTCCCTCCAGCAGCCATACCATGGGACCAAGGCGGGTAGCCGAGCTGTTCCAACTGCGTTTCCCTACCGCGGCTCGCTACCGGGTGACCCTCTTCGGCAGCCTGGCTGCGACCGGCAAGGGACACCTGACCGATGTCGTCGTCGCCGATGCTCTCACTCCAACACCGGTTGATTTTATCTGGCGTCCGGCCGAAGAGCTGCCATCCCATCCTAATGGGATGGCTTTCGAAGCCCTGGACGATCGCGGGAATGTGCTGGGTATGCTGCGCGCTTACAGCCCTGGGGGTGGGGCGATCAGCATCGAAGGGGAGCCAGTCACCGAGCCCGCTGTATACGACCTTGATTCGATGCAAGCCATCCTCCGTTATTGCACCCGCTCTGGCAAGACGTTTTGGGAATACGTGGAAGAAAGTGAAGGCCCTGCCATCTGGGGGTACCTGGCGGATGTCAACCGGGTGATGCATGCAGCAATTGAGCGAGGATTAAATGCCCAGGGTGTGCTCCCTGGGGGCCTGGGTTTGGCTCGCCGGGCCTGGACGTTTTATCGTAAAATCAGCCTGAGCGGAGGGGCGATCAAGAAGGATGGTTTCTTGCCGGCTTATGCCCTGGCTGTGGCCGAAGAGAATGCGATCGGGGCCGAGATTGTCACAGCCCCTACCTGCGGCTCAAGCGGCGTCCTCCCCGCCATCATTCACCACATCGAAGACACAATCGAGACATCCCAGGACCATATCTTAAGAGCTCTGGCCACAGCCGGATTGGTCGGCAACCTGATCAAACACAACGCTTCGATCTCAGGTGCGGAGGTAGGTTGTCAGGGAGAGATCGGCTCGGCTTGCGCTATGGCTGCTGCCGCCGCGGCCCAATTGATGGGTGGATCGATCCGCCAGATCGAATATGCCGCTGAAATGGGATTAGAACATCACCTGGGTCTCACCTGCGACCCGGTCAATGGTTTGGTGCAAATCCCCTGCATTGAGCGCAACATTTTCGCCGCCACCCGCGCCCTCGATTGCGCCACCTTCGCCACCTATTCAGACGGCAGTCACCGGATATCTTTCGATGAAGTAGTGCGGGTGATGAAAGAGACCGGCCGGAATTTGCCCTCTATCTACCGCGAAACCTCTGAAGGTGGCCTGGCTATCGTCTACCGTTTCCCTCACGATCATATGAAGTCCAGTTAATTAGATTTTGATCCTATTAATTCAAAGTGAATGGTAGGGTCAGGCGCGGTAAATTTCGTTCTATTGTCGTAGCTGGAAATTCCCAACGGATTTCAAATCAACTTATATCGGTCCTGGCGCTCCAGAGTCCCCACATTTCCGCACCGGTTTTCAGCAGGTGACCGAGCTTTCCTCCTGCATCTATCTGCCCATCTTGTAAAATAAAAATTATTACCCAAATCAGGCTAACTTCCCCTTTAACTCCTGATTGTGGCGCGTTGACAGGCTAGGTGGTTGCATTTAGGAAAAAAATCATTGCTACTTATACCTCGACAGAAGGTAAGAGCTCGTTCAGCTCTTTCTCTGCCTCGTCTATCGGTATTGACATGGCAAACTGCCATTCATCCAGCAGCAGGTCGCTGGCGTGTTTCAGCACGACAGTATCGTTGTCATTTAGTTTATTTGACCTTCCAAAAACTGTCAGGTCACGTACCACCCGGCAAAGCGACTCGAGCGCGCCATCTTTCATCCACGTCGTCAATTGTGTTTTTCGCTCGAAGCGGTCAACTGATAAGGGTTGGCTCTGTTCCTTGAAAACTGCTTTGATCCGGCTGAACTCGCTGGGCGCAATTGGCCTTCTCAAACTGGTCTTTTTCGACTCATCTGCCGGAGCCCACATGGTGAAGTCGTTCATTTTTACCACGTAATAGGTGGTTTTCTTGCCGGATATTTCTTTCTCGTCGATTTCTACGATTTCACCCAGGCCATACATCCGGTGGACAACTTTATCGCCTACCTGAAAAACCATTCTTACCCTCGTTTCAATTACTGACACGAAAAGAGCCGCCAACGTTACTTACAAATAACCGCCAGCCCTGGGATAGATATAGGACCTGGCGGTAATATATGGCGCATCCTGGACTTAGTCACCTATATTATACTATAATACTACCTTTTCGGGTATATTTTTTCATGGTATCGTTGCTGGTCTTGACGCTGTCGACAGTAAGTATTTTGCGTTGTTAAGGTTCGCAAGTACCCTGCCAGGCGAGTCCAGACCGGTATTATATTCTCCTTCCTCTTTACGCCAATCCCACTTTGAGCATCAACAACAATGTCCTGGCTTTAAAGAAACCAGGACATTGGGTTTTGTTGAACCGGTGATGATAAATCTCCTTCCTCAAAACAAGGTTTCCATGTTTTAAGGAGGTTTGGGGCGGATCAAACCACTGCAGCCTCTACCGAGAGGATGGGCGGCAGGTAATCCGCCATCAATTCCCACGACTCGCCGTCGTTGCGGCTGTAAAAGAGCTGCCCGGTGTCTGTCCCGGCGTAGATGCCGGCTTTATCGAGAGTATCGGTTGCCAGGGCCTCACGCAGAACCACCAGGCGGGCACTCCTGGGCAGGCCTTCTGTCTTGCGCTGCCAGGTTTCGCCCCTATCCCGACTGCGCCACACGGAGAATTGCCCATCGACGCTCATTCGGTACTGGTCGCTCTCTTCCAGGATGATGTAGATTGTGTTGGGGTCGTGGGGATGGACCGCAATGGGGAAGCCAAACCGGCTGGGAAGCCGCCCTTCGCCGATGTCAATCCAATCGTCGCCGTTGTTGTCGCTACGGTATACCCCACAGTGGTTTTGCTGGAAGAGAACATCCGGCCGGCCGGGGTGCATCTCCAATTTGTGGGTGCATTGGCCGAACTCGGGGTATTGGATATCGCCCATGAAATCTACCCGCACGTTTTTATTGCGGGGCTGCCAGGTCTCTCCACCGTCGTCGGTGCGGTAAACCCCGGCTGCGGAGACGGCGACATACATGCGGTTCTTGTTGCGCGGGTCTAACACGATCGTATGGAGGCACAGCCCTCCAGCGCCGGGGTTCCACTGGCCGCGCTGTGGGGTGTCGTACAGGCCTTCCACCAGAGACCAGCTTTTGCCGCGGTCGCTCGATTTGAACAGGGTCGCCGGCTGAGCCCCCGCATACAGCACACCTGCCTCGTCCTCGCGCCCAGGTGTGATGTTCCACACCTGGATGATCTCTTCCGGTCTTTCCGGGAGGGGAACTTTCGAAAAAGCCTCTTCCACTGTTCCGTGGGGTCGCCCCGATTTAGATGGCCTGGTAAGCGCCGGAACGACTTCGGCTTGCGTCCAGGTCTTCCCCAGGTCATCCGAATAATGGGTCGTTGGGCCGTAAACGAAATGGCTCAGGGCGGAATGCATGCGTCCATCGCGTTGGTCCATCTGCATGTGCATCATATTCCAGCCTTTGAATAGCATCTCGCTCGATTCCCAATGTTTGCGATCCTGGTCGCTGGTGAAAATAAAACCGCCTTTGCGGGTTCCAACCATAACCATGACCTTCTTATGATTGTCCATTAAATTCTCCTTGATCCCTCGTTATCAATTTATATGTGGTTCCTTCAATGGCGAAGAAACCAGCCCTGCGGTTATTTTGGAGCAATAAAGTTAATTTAGTGTATCACAATATTATGACAAATAAAACTTAAAATATCTGAATAGAACCCGAATCACTGTCTGCACCCTGCTATATGCATCACCAGGAAGCCGGTATATTTTAGCCTGGTGAAAGGGGCTCGAGTTACAACACCAGGCGGGAGTTTAAAGCCGGTTTATAATCGTTCTTGGAGGTATTCGCGCTTTTGGAACCACCTGATTCGACCCCCTTCCGGATTGGCCTGGTGCAGATGTGCAGTGAAAAAGGCGCCATCAACCAAAACCTGCGGACCATAGCAGGTTATTTACATGTCGCCCAAGACCGCTGCCTCGATATCACCGCTTTCCCCAAGATGAGCATCAGCGGCTACGCCGATCCAGACAGATTCCCGCAGGCGGTCCTGTCCCTGGATGGCCCGGAGGTTAAGCGTTTCCTCGAGATTACCAGGGCTTTCTCAGGCATCGTTCTGGCTGGTTTGATCGAGGCAAATCCTTCTGGGAAGCCGTATATCACCCAGGTCGTCGCCCGCCAGGGACTGCTGCTGGGTTTTTATCGCAAAATCACGATCATTGATGAAGAAACGGCCTGGTTTTCGCCCGGCGCTGAAGCCGCTGCGTTTGATCTTAAAGGTTTTAAATTTGGCCTCGCTATCTGCGCCGATATCCATAATGAAGCGGTTTTTGCAGCTTGCGCCAGCCGGGAAGCCCGGGTCGTATTCGTGCTGGCTGCCCCTGGCTTGTATGGCGAGCAGACCAACCGAAATTGGCAAGCTGGTTTTGATTGGTGGCGAGGCGAATGTCGGAAATACCTCAGCCGTTATGCCCGCAGTCACAATCTTTGGATTGCTGTGGCTACCCAGTCCGGGCGAACGGTCGACGAGGATTTTCCCGGGGGTGGATTTGTATTTTCCCCGCAGGGCGGCTGCCTCTACGCCTCTCCTGACGGCTCGCCGGAAATCGTTTTGCTCGGTCTCGATCTGGAACACGAAACCGTTGGAATGATCGAAAACTGACCTCCTCCGGGTGAAGGTCAACCTGGGTAAAAAAAAGTTGTTGGGGCGGACGCGGCTAGCCCCAACAACTTTTTTTGAATCTATCGAAATAGTCGCTCTACAGCTTCTGGCAGCCAGCGCACACATAGATGCTGCCACCCATATATGGCTCTTTCGTGATCGTGGTTCCACAGGCCGGGCAAGGGGTGTTTACCGTATTCTTGCTCAAGACCGTCTTATACCCGCCGGGGCAGCCAAACAGGTCGTTTTCGGTGTCGCGCCCGCCATGGCTCGTCATCGCAGCCAGGATGCTCCTGACCGCGGTAAACACGGCTTCGATTTCCTCCCCGGACAGGCTGCCCATTTTTTGCCTGGGGTGGATGCGCGCCGTCCAAAGGATATCTTGCAGCACGCCGTTCCCCAATCCGGGGATGCGCTGCTCAGTCGCCAGGAAAGCTTTGGCCGAAAGTCTGGGCGTTTCGGCGCTGAAGAGCGTTTCGAAATAGGACCGGTCGAAGGCATCCGTCAATGGCGAAGGCTTCTGGCGGGCGATATCGGCGTCGGGGAATCCAGCTGGCTCGCCAGCCCCGAAGCAAAAGAAGCCACCCCACATTTGGGCGCAGGCACTGAGCGCCGTGCCATCCTCGAACTCGATCAGGAGCTGGTGTTTGCCAGGGCGCTTTTCCCCTTTAAGATGGTAGTGGACCGGCGCGCTGATCGAAAGGGTCATATCTCCCGCGGCGAACTCGATGTTTCCACCCGAACTGGTTCCTGGCCCGATTACTTTCCCCGCCAGGCGGTCGTTATATCCAGCCGGGTCACCGGTATACCAGGCGAATTTGTGCGGCGAGGCATTCGCCACGACCTGGACGATGCGTTTTCCAGGGAGAGTCTCTGATATCTGGCGGGAAATCACCGCCGCTTCTGGCAGCTCGATCATTTCAATCCCTCCCGTTTTGTGTGTTTTAAGGAAAGATAAATAAATTTTACTATGAAAAGCTTGATCCACTGCGGGCGCGAACGACGTTAGTCTGCTGTACAAAAGGGTTCAACCCCAAAATAACCTCTTTTTCTATTTTAAATAAAAAGATACCGCCGGAGCTCCTGGCGGTATCTTTTAGAAAACATTTTGATTATTAGCCGCAGTCAGTTTTGACTGCAACAGGCTGTAAAATCCCGTCGTGGTTCAAGGTTGCCGTCAACCGGTTGAGCATGGCAGCCAGGTCGGCGTGCTGCTCAGGTGACCACTCTGCCAGAATTTGCTGCAGGCCGTGCTGACGTGCTTCGACCAGCCGTTGGTACTTTCGCCGTCCATCCTCGGTAATGCGAATCGAGTCCTGGTACTTGACGTGCCCATCCATCTCTACCGCAACCAGTCCGTCGCGGCTGAGTGTATCCAGGGCCAGTTCCATTGAGGCCGGTTGGACGTTCAGTTTCTTGCCCAATACCTCCAGCGATACCGGTTCATTCTTGCCGATTTGCATCAGCAGCCGGGTCGACCAGGGATCCAGGCAAACCCCGGCCCAAGCGGCAATCTGCTCGTACAGGCTCAACCGTTTTTCATGGCTGGCTATCATCGCCAGGGTTTCCTCGATCTCTTCCATCAGGCTGGGAGAACTCGATAATAACCGGAACTCTGCCGTTCCCATTCGAATGGACGATGAGGGCTGACGGTTCAGGCTGGGCCGGCGCCGCGGAAGCAGTCTTCCCTTCCGCCTGGCCAGGTCCCGCTTTGACGGCTGCCCCTTCCGTATTGCCCATATTTATGGTCATGCGCAGCGGAGTTTCCTTGAGGAACCAGGATAGGACGAAACCGACCACAGCGAAGGGGATGGCGTAGATGAAAACATTGTGGAGTGAAAGCGCAAATGCGTGCAGGTAGCCGCCGATCACGCTCAAAGGCAGTGATTGCAAGAGTTGCGGGCTGGACATGGCTGCCCGGGGGTTGAAACCCGCCGGCAGGGTCCCGGATGCCAGGAGCGTGGCCAGGTTAGTATTCAGGGAATTGGCAAAGATTTCGCCGAAGACCGCTACCCCGAAAGCGCCGCCGATGGAGCGGAAGAAGGTGGCACCTGAGGTGGCTGTGCCCAGGTCGCGGAACTCTACCGCATTCTGCACTGCAATGATCAACACCTGCATCACCATGCCCAATCCCAATCCCATCACGAACATGTAGATCGACATCGACAGGGATGTTGTGTTCACGTCCAGCAGGGAGAGCAGGTACAGGCCTGCACCCATCACAGCCGTACCGCCGATCGGGAATAGCTTGTAGCGGCCCCAGCGGCTGATCAGCTGGCCGCTGGTGATCGAGGTCAGCAGCATACCTGCCAGCATGGGCAGCATCCGCAGGCCAGAGTCGGTCGGGGTGACGCGTTGGACCACCTGCAAATACAGGGGCAGGAAGGTGATCGCGCCAAACATGGCAAAACCGACGATGAAGCCGATCGCACTGGTCATGGTAAAGACCGAATTGCGGAAAAGGCGCAGCGGCAGCACCGGTTCTTTCGAGTGCTGTTCGACAAAGATGAATGCGATGATGAGCACGACCGCTGCAACAGCCAGGGAGATGATGAAGGGCGAACCCCAGGCGTAAGTGACACCGCCCAGGCTGGCAATCAAAACCATAGCTGTCGCCGCGCCGGCGATCAAAGCCGTACCAAGATAATCGATGGTTGGGTGAGTATTAGGCCGTGTTCTGGGTAATACCGCCTGGGTTACGAACAGGGCAATCAGCCCGATCGGCACGTTGATGTAGAAGACCCAGTGCCAGGAAAAGTTTTGGACGATATAACCACCCAGCAGCGGACCGGCGATGCTAGAAACGCCGAAGACCGCCCCGAAAATTCCCTGGTAGCGACCGCGATCGCGCGAGCTGACGATGTCGCCTACGATGGCCATGGCGGTCACCATCAGGCCACCAGCGCCTAGGCCCTGCAACGCCCGAAAACCGATCAGCTCTGCCATGTTTTCGCTCAAGCCGGAAGCTGCCGAACCGATCAGGAAGATCACGATGGCGGCTTGGAAGATGCGCTTGCGGCCGAACAGGTCGCCGATCTTTCCCCACAAAGGGGTCGAAGCGGTGGATGCCAGCAGATATGCCGTCACCACCCACGAAAGCTGGTTCAGACCGCCCAGGTCGCTGACGATGGTCGGCAGAGCGGTGGCGACGATGGTTTGGTCGAGGGCAGCCAGCAGCATGCCCACCAGCAGTCCGCTGAATACCAGCCAGATTTCAGTCCGGCTGAGAGCATTTTTGATTTGTGTGTTGACGTTAGTGTTCTCCAATTTATCACCTTTCGGGTGGAAGCAAAGTTAACAGCAAAGACCAAAAGAAGTGGGAAATGGGATGGCCTCAGCTTCCTCCCTAATCGAGCTATTATACACTAATAGGAGATTATTTGTCTCAAATTATTGTAGGAATTTTGTAAGAATTTTTAGAGATGGTGATCTTTAGATTTCATTATCCCCCCACCGCGCTACACCGAAAAGGTGCGGTACCGCACCCAGACCAGCACCCGGCAGGCTGGCATGTCTGGTGATTCCGCATCCAGCGACCACACCGGATTCCAGGTAGTGGTAGAGTGCGCGGCAATGTGGCGCACTCTACCACTACCTGGTTGGAATAATTGAATGCCTTATTTTTCATAACCTTTTCCACTCTTCCCCTTTCACGTGAATAGTGTATAGACCGCGAAGAGGACAGGGGGGCTGGCGTCATGCAGGATTATTTTGCCTGGCCCACTCTCAGGAGGGATCGGATTTTAAGGTCTGCCAATCTCATTTCCTCAGAGGATCACTCGTGATTAGCTCAATTGGCCGTCAGTTTAACGATTCAGTGTCGGTAAAAACGCGTAATAATATAATTCACCTTGCAATGGTCGCCCAAAACTGATCTGATATGATCCCGTATTCGCCAGCGGATCTTTTTGCGAAATATCGATATAGATACTTGCTCCCGCATTACCGGTCACGTAGAATATGTAATAGTAACCTGGTTCTGGCACGAAGGTGAAATCACCCAGCAGGGTAACGCCATCCGCATCCAGGAAGCGGATGTGCGGCTGCATGCCGCTGGCAAAATTGGCCAATCTCAGGACAAATTTACCACTTCCAACCAGGGTTCCTATGAAAACATCGTGGTCGCCCGCACGATCTATCCGGGCTGCATGGGGGAGGTTATCCGTCACTATGGGTGTCGCGCCCTGGATTTGGTCGCTGTGGTCGTCTGATGCAAAATTTTGGACAGTCAGGGTGGTTGTGGCATTTTCGCTGAAGTTTTCACCGACCAGGCTGCCAACCGCCCAGGGGCTGTCAGCCATCCCAATGGTTGTGAAGACGGCCTGACTTGCGTCATTATTGAAGGTTACGCTCACCAGGTAATCGCCGTCCTGGTTGTATGGCATGATCCCTGAGTAAAGCCCATCGTCGGCAAACTCATCAGGGGCGACTCCGTCATCCTTGAGCACGAGTGCGCTGGTTGAATTATCGGGGGCAGTCACCTGGGCTTGTAGACCAGCGCGGGCGATGAGATCGCCATTCGTGATAGTGGCAACCAGGATTGCGGGTTGAGGGTAGTCAACCGTCGAGCCTGAAACCTGATATACCTGGGCCAGGTAAGGAAGGGCGGCGGAAAGCGCCAGGCCGGATTGTGGGCCTATCCAACTGAAAACCAGCCGGGAACGCGCCTGTGTTTGGGCGCCTGCCGACGACAGCTCGATGGTAGGAAAATAACCTGTCTTAGGAGCGACGCTTGCTAATTCTGAATAATATCGCCTTGGAGTAATTGGAATCGCTAACGAGCTAGGAGCATCCTGGGAGGATACCAGGGTATCCCAGGCGCTGGCGCCATAAACTCGGAATTGGGCATTGGTGCTGGCATAGTTGTATTCTGGGATCGAGAAATTAAGCCAACGAAGATCATTTAAATAATTTGGTAGTGCATTATATTGAGAATCCATGACCGAGTATTGCACTGGAACATCGTTACATTGCGGCATGCCAATATACGTTTGACATACAGGAGGTTGGCCTGTGGCTGAACCTTTATATTCATCGTACAATCCATAGAAATAATGACCGAGCTCGTGAGCCAGGGTGTATCCCCCCATTTGTTGATATGCCGGATCAAGGTAATTGTTTTGGAAGATATCGTACATCCAAAGGTGCCCCCCTTTGTTTGAAGCGTAATAACCATTAATAGTAGATTGCGGGTGACCGGATTGCCCCCAAATCACATGCGTCACTGCTCTACTATAGTTACTTCCATTTAGGTAGAAGGTTACATTCCCGAGAAAATGTTTGCCATTACTCATCTCATAAATTGCATCGGAAGCATATTGGATGATGGACTGATAAGCCGCAAGATCGGCAGCCGTGACCGATGCCCTGTAAAGCGATATGTTTAGATCAATCGTTCTCGTGCCTGCAGTTGGATCAATGACTGCAGGTGTATCACAAACCCCCAGATCTACCTCATCTAAATACAAATCACTATAATAATTGTCTCCATCCTGGTACATTTCGAAAGTGTAGTTGACGGTCTGACCCAAAACTGCATTCACAACATTCTGTGGCAGCCACCAGGAAAACTCGGTCCAACCATTTTGTGTGGCTGGGATTGCTCCATACCAGAGACGCTGCGTCCAATTGGTATTCCAAATAGAGACGTAGGCGTTATCTCCGGGGTCTAAAAAGGCGACAGACTTGAACCTGACGAAAATAGAACTGCCTTGAGACGGGTATTGGACTGCCTGATATAAATACGGGTTTTGATAATTCTTCGTGGTCATATACATGGAACGGGCGCCTTGAGAATAATATTGGGTGATATAACTCACATTGCTTACTGGCGAGGCGTACCAGTAGGCGTTGTTCTCAAAGCCCCCATTTTGAACGTAGGTGTAGCATGTCTGCGCATCAGTCCCGGACGAACCCCCTGAGGTTTGCATGACCTGGTCGAGGTAAGCAGCTACATTGGGGTCTGATGAAGAAGTCTGACCAGAGTCCGTCCCAGAAGGCTGGCTCAACTGGTCAGGCATCGAAATGCCCGCCGGGTTGACCACTGGAGAAGTGATTGAATCGTCGCTATGGAGGTTAAATGATGGCACCATGGGTTCTGGGCGGGCACGATTAGAAAACTGGCTTGGTCCAGGCTGCTGCGCGTCACTACTATTTCGCGCAGAAGCTGACATAGCAGGGCTTGACCAAAAGAAGGAAGACAACAATATGAGAATTAGCAGAGCATAGGGGAAGAAACGTCGATTATTCAACTGACCCTCCTGAATTAGAAACCCGTTAATATTAGATAAATATTATCTGAGTAGTCTTAAAAGATATTATAGCATATCTGTCAAGGGGGTATACCTTAGCACCTTTCACGTGATTGGTTTATAAAATTGGAAATTGTAGCGGGCATCTCTCGCATGAGACCATCAAAATGACCTTCCTCTGCTATTCATGTTAAAATCGCTATAAGGCAATCAAATTATTTGTGGTTTTACACAACTCCAGCTAAAGTACCGTCCCATGCCCCAACATACGATCTATTTCGGCGACAACCTGCCCATCCTCCAAATGCTCCGATCTGAATCGGTCGATCTTATTTACATCGACCCGCCGTTCAACACCGGAAAGGTCCAGGGCCGCACTCAGATCAGCACTCGCCAGGTCGGCCCGTTCGCCAATTCTGCATCCGGCGATCGCACCGGCTTCCAGGGGCGGCGCTACCAAACGGTCAAGCTCGGCTCGAAAGCTTATGCCGACGTTTTCGACGACTACCTGGCCTTCCTCGAGCCGAGGTTGGTGGAGGCTTACCGCATCCTCAAGCCACACGCCAGTCTTTATTTCCACATCGATTACCGCGAGGTGCATTACTGCAAGCTTCTGCTCGACCAGATCTTTGGTCGCGACTCTTTCCTGAATGAGATCATCTGGGCTTACGATTACGGCGCTCGCTCGCGCAAGAAATGGCCTCCCAAGCACGATAACATCCTTTGGTACGCTAAAGACGCGGAGCATTACACCTTCAACACCGATGACGTCGACCGCGAGCCCTATATGGCGCCCGGCCTGGTTGGACCCGAGAAAGCCGCGCGGGGCAAGCTGCCTACCGACACCTGGTGGCACACCATCGTTCCCACCAACGGTAGCGAAAAGACCGGTTATCCAACCCAGAAGCCGCTGGGTGTGATCAACCGCATCGTGCGGGCCTCCTCCCGTCCCGGTGAGGTGGTATTGGACTTTTTTGCAGGTAGCGGTACGGTGGGGGAAAGCTGTCTCAAGCTCGGGCGGCGGTTCATTCTGGTCGACGACAACCCCCAGGCCATGCAGGTTATGGTGAAACGCTTTGCTGGCACGGCAGGAATAGAGTGGATCGGCTACGACCCGGCCTCTGCAGCTTCTTCCCAAAGCGATCTCAAGCCAGGTTCCTCTTCCCAATCCTCAATTAAAGCATAATCAAGCCGGTCCTTCTTCCTGCGCAGGATCAGGTTTACTTTTTCGGTCTGAGGAATCCAGCAATGAGGACGATCACCAGCCCGACCGAGCTGACAATGATTAACCCGAAGCCGATCATGCGGTTGTCGGGTCCGCTGGCAGCTGGTGTAGGCGTCGGCGTCAACGGCGTCTGGGTGACAGTGCGCAGCGGCGTGGCTGTCTTCAACTCGGTCGCCGTACGGGTGGGGCGCAAGGTATGGGTCGGGGGTGGTGGAGTTTCGGTGGGGCTGAGCTCCACTGTGGGGGTATAAGCCGGGCGGATGATCAGGGTCTGGCCGGCATAGTAGACCGGGTTAGCCGGGTCGAGGTCCGGGTTGTTGGCATACAGGTCGTTCAAGGTGATCCCGTAAGCTTCGACGATCTGGATCAGCGTCTCGCCATATTGGATCACGTGGGTGATCGAGCCGTCGCTGTTGGGCGACGAGGTGACCACCACCCCGACCACTTCCGTCGCAGTTTCTGCCTGAGCCCGTACCGCCCTTTGCGGGGCGAAAGCAGCTGCCAGGCCGGCCAGCATCACCAGCCCAACCACTGCAATCTTTGTCCGGAATTTCATTCCCAGATATTGGCTCTCGACATTCGAACGTACGTCTATCTTCGTTTTCATGGGTTTTATCCGTAAATCAAGCATCCGGCCAATGCGGCCAGCCCCAAAATGACGACCACCGGGATGCGTTTGCTCAAAGCCAATCCCAGCGCTGCGATTGCGATCAAAATGCCGCGCCAGTCGCTGATCGACGAGTTGGCCAGGCCTAGCGCAACTGCCAGGGTCAGCCCGACAACGCCCAGACCGAGCCCGCGGGTAAACCCCTGGACCGCCGGTTGGTTTTCGATGCGGTTATAAAAGGTAGCGACCACCAGGGCCAGCAGCGGCGGCAGGCTGAGTGCTGCCATTGCCAGGCCGGCTCCGAACCAACCATATGTCAGGTAGCCCAGGCTGATGCTCCACAATCCGGTCGGGCCGGGGCTCACGTTTCCGACGGCCAGGGCGGTGACAAAATCTTGCTCGCCGGCCCATCCCAGCGAGATCAGGTCCTTGTGCAGGAAGGGCAGGTTTCCAAGGCCGCCGGTCGAAAGCAAAGAAGCTTTCAGGAACACCCAGAAGAACGCTAGCGGATTCATGCGGTGGTCTCCAAATCACACGCCGGGGGTGGTCCTGGCAGGATTGAGGTTGGCTTGGCCGGAATCAATGCCATAACCGATATGGTGATGGCACCGGCCAACAGCAAGACTATCACCGGCGAGACAGCGTTCAGGGCAAACAGGACTGCCGCTCCGGCCAGAATGGTCACCTGCAGCCCCAACCGCAGGTAACCTTCTCGATAGGCCTTGGTCAGCAGTGGCTGCCCCATCTGGACGCCCATGGCGAGGCTTAACCCGATTGCAGCCGGCAGGATGCCTTTCAAGGCCGCCTGGACGAGCGGCTGGCTGCGGATGGTTGCGAATCCAGCGGTCATCAGTGCGGTCACCAGCGCGCTCGGAACCAGCAGCCCGGCGGTTGCGCTGGCAATTCCCGTCCAACCCCTGAGCCGGTTGCCCAGCAGTACGGTCAGCTTGAGCAGATTGATGCCCGGTGAGATCTGCGCCAGCGCCCAATCTTTCAAGAAGGCTTCCTCGTCCAACCAGCCGCGTTTGATGCACACCTGGTGGATGAGAAAGAAGGTAGACGTACCACCTCCAAAGGATTGGATGCCTAATGTAAAGAAGGTGGAAAAGATATTCCACAGGCCCGGGCGGGTCTCGGGTAGTGTTGTCTGCGTTTGCAGTCGGGAACTCCTGTACTGATCTGAGTTGGAATTATAGCACGCCTGCGTCTATTACCAGGGCAGGCGAATTGCCTCAAATAAAATGTAACTATCAGAGCTAACGATGGCTCACAAAAAATGTTACCCTAGTGCGGAATTTGGATCCGCCGAGGGAGACAATGATAAGTCAACGCAGTAAACGCGAGATGATCGAAGCCATCCGCCCACGTTATTTGAAAGCCAACAAACCTGGCAAACAGCAAATCCTGGACGAACTGATTGCAACCACTGGCTACCATCGCAAGTATGCCATTCGAGTGTTGAAGCACCGTCCAAAACCCAAAGGGCTGAAGAAGCCTGGGCGGCAGAAAATCTATCAGGGTGAAGTGGTACAGGTCTTGGAGCAGATCTGGGAAATCTGTGGGCGGATTTGCTCCAAACGCCTTCAACCTTTTCTACCCGAGATGGTTGCGGTCTTAGAGCGCTGCCATGAACTGAGCCTATCCGAGGAAACCAAGGGGCTGTTATTGGGGATGAGCCGGGCGACCATCGACCGCTGCCTGAAGAAAGCCCGTTTTACCCATCCCCAGCATGGGCTCTCTACCACCAAACCAGGGACTTTGCTCAAGCAGGCCATCCCGATCCGCACATTCACTCCATGGGAAGACGAGCATCCAGGTTTTCTGGAAATTGACTTGGTGGCGCATTGTGGCAATACCACCGAAGGCAGCTATCTCAATACCCTCACCGCCACTGATTTGGCCACTGGCTGGACTGAATGCCAGGCAGTAGCCAACAAGACCCAGTTGGCCGTTTCAGAAGCCATCCAAAACATGCGCCAACTCCTACCCTTTGCTCTGTTGGGGCTCAATTCAGACAATGGCAGTGAGTTTATCAACGACACTCTCTTACGCTATTGCCAGGCAGAGCAGATCACCTTTACCCGCTCGAGACCCTACCAGAAAAATGATCAGGCCCACGTCGAACAAAAGAACTGGTCGGTGGTTCGCCACACCATTGGTTATGATCGTCTGGAGACCCCTGAAGAATTGGCCTTGTTGAGGTCCATTTACACCGACCTACGGCTGTATATCAACTTCTTTCAGCCCGTGCTCAAACTGGTTGGTAAAGAGCGGATTGACGGCAAAACCGTCCGGACGTATGATCGGGCTACCACACCTTATCGCCGCGTCCTGGCCCTCAACTCTCTGGCTTTGGATGTCAAAGCCAAACTCACGGCTCAATATGTGCAACTAAACCCGGTTACCTTGCGGGCCAGCATCGACGCGAAAGTCGGCCAATTGTGGAAAATCATTCGGTAACATTTCTATTTGAGGCAACGTTACCCCTAAAGTTACTTTTTAATCTGAGGCATCACGCAGGCCGTTTCTGAGCAAGGCCCCCGGCGGTTGAGGCGCAGCTGCCAAACCCGATATGTTACAATTTGCCAATCCTATGCCTGGCTATTCTTTTCTCCGGTGGTCCTGGTGAAGCTTCTGCAAACCGCAGCCTTATGGACTGCCCAGCTCGGACTGGCGGCTTGCAGCGCGGTAGGCTTTCCCGGTCTGACCCAGACCCAAGATCAAAGGACGCCGAGTGCCTTTTTGCCTACGCCCGTTCTCACTCGCAGCCCTTCGCCAACGACTATCCCTCCACTCCCCACACCCACCCTCAACCGAATTCCCTCGCCAGGTCAGGTGGATGAAGCAACGGTTGTCGAAGCTGTCACACAGCCAGCCCAACCCACGCAGAATATTCTGTCCACCCTGCTAGATCTTCCGGCAGCCCGCTACATCGAAGAGATCAGCGGACACCGCCAGTTCTTCGCTTTAGGATGTGAAGCCGCAGCGGCCAAGGATTGGTCCAATTATTTCGGCTATGATTTCAACGAGTTTGAGTTCCAATACCGTCTACCCATCTCTGATAACCCCAATTACGGCTTTGTCGGCGACGTTAACGGTCCCTGGGGACAGGTCCCGCCGTATGCCTATGGGGTCTATGCCAGGCCCATCGCCGATCTTCTGAAAGCCTATGGCATCCCGGCCAAAGCATATGAAGGCTATACTCTCGAACAGCTCAAGGCCAAAGTCGCGGATGACGTCCCCGTGATCGCCTGGGTAATCGGCAACGTCGTTTTAGGACTGCCTTCCCATTACACCAACTCGGAAGGGCGCACGACCATCGTGGCGGCCTACGAACACGTGGTCATCGTCACCGGCTTTAACGAGGACCAAATCCGCTATATGAACAACGGCAAATTCTACGACATCCCGGTGGACGTCTTTCTTATATCCTGGGGCGTGTTGGGGAATATGGTGGTGGTGGATCAGTAATGCGGCTGGCCGTTTAACCAGGCCAGCCGTTTTTTTGTTGAATGCAGCTTCGATGTCCTGAAAGGATTGGGTTTTCAACCACGCTGCGTGTTCTCTGGTTTTCGAGGCAAGCCTATCTTGCACAGGTGCCTTCTCTTTGCCGCCCACGCTGGCCCGCTAACCCAGTTTGACTTCTCTATCCAGGAAGTGATTTCGCCATTCTTCTAAAACACACTGCCGGCAGTGCGCTGATGATATATAACACAGCTCTCCAAGGTGCAGGCCCAATTGACTTTACCCTTTAGGAGCGCTGAAGCGCAGCATTCCAACGAAGATGATATACCAGCCGGTGAATAGAGCTACGCCGTTCAATGCCCACCACAGCACTTCTTTCCGTGAGGAAAGCTTCTGCCTTGATAGATATCGTCGGAAAAGAAGCACGTCAAGAATATTGGCGACCGGGTGGGAGCAAATGTACAAACCCAACAGCACACTGATAATGCAGTCAGTGGTAAATGTGCCTGCCAGGGGATACTGAAAAGTCAGCAGGATCAGGTAAATGAGCCCGACCAGGACCATCAGGCTCAAAAGGGGACGACATTATGCCTGCGTTTTTGCCGGCTCATGCCGGCTTATGCTTGATGAACGTCCCGTTCTGGTATTCTTCGAAAGCGGTCTTCAGCTCTTCAGCGGTATTCATCACGATCGGGCCATACCAGGCGACCGGTTCGTTGAGGGGCTTTCCGGAGATGAGCAAGAACCGGACTCCGAAATCCCTGGTCGTAACCTTGACCTGGTCGCCATCCTCAAAGACCACCAGGGTGGTGTTTCCCAACATGGCCTTGCGCTGAAGATCGAAGTAGTTGTTCCCTTCAGCTTCGTATGAATAAGGGTCATCTTCGTCGCAGAAAAGAGCCTGGCCTTCGATGATATAAGCGAAGGCGGTATGGCCAGTTTTGGTTGGATGAATGAATTCAGTCTGGGGCGGCACGCTGATGTCGATATATTCCGGCTCGATGACAATATCCCTGGCAGGCCCGCTTTCACCGTTGACTTCACCGCAGATTACCCGGATCTTGACCCCATTAGGCAGTGTCACTTCCGGAATCTGGGCGTCTTTGATATCGCGGTAACGCGGATCCATCATTTTTTGTGATTTTGGCAGGTTGGCCCACAGTTGGAAACCATACATATGGCCATCGGGGTCACCCCTGGGCATTTCCTGGTGGATAATACCGCTTCCGGCCGTCATCCACTGCACGTCGCCTTTGGTGATCACGCCTTTGTTACCCATGCTGTCTCCGTGCTCGACCTCGCCGGTCAGGACGTAAGTGATCGTTTCGATGCCGCGATGCGGATGCCAGGGAAACCCTCTGGTGTAATCGACCGGGTTATCGCCTCTAAAATCGTCGAATAATAAAAACGGGTCGAACATGCGCACGTCTCCAAAGCCGAAGGCTCGCTTCAGGTGTACTCCGGCCCCTTCGAGTGTCGGTTTGCTCTTTATCGTTTTGTGAATGTACCTGGTTTTTGCCATCTTACCCTCCTGTAAATTAATTACTATTATTAAACGATAGGCGTCAAGATAACGAGTGGAATTTTGCGGGCTGTTTTTTTCTTGTAGCGGTCATAAAAAACATTCTGGCTGCTTACTAATTGCCACAGCCGCTCATAATCTGCGCCGGATGCCTCGCGGGCATTTGCCTGCATCCTCCGGCTCTTCACCTGAATGGCGACAGTTGGCTGTCTTTTAAGGTTTAGATACCAGCCTGGGTGATGGTCTTTTCCCCAGTTCGAAGCTACCAGCACGTAATTGGAGCCATCATGGTAATAGTTCACCGGGATGGTATAGTGTTTGCCTGATTTGCGCCCGGTTGTCGACAAGAGCAAAACTTCCTGGCCTCCCAAACGACCGCCGAAAAAACCGCCGCTAAGCTGATAAGCGACGAGATGGGTCTTTATAAGTAGCCTGTCGAAAAAACTCATTTCTTTCTCCCCTGGGTATGAAACATTCCTGTCCGTATGACAATAAAAATGCCATAATTAACGAAGGCTGTCTATCTCTAGCTGTTATAATTATATCTGCAATTATTAGAAGTCTAGAGCTTGAATTAGTTAGTCCCATGGTGGTAGCTTTTTGAACTGGTCCGGTTTTATTATTTCAACTCCCTATATCCTCTCAGCAGTAATCAGTGCGGCAATTAGCTTGTATGCCTTAAAACGCCGGGATTTACCAGGGGCCAAATTCTTTGGCTTTTTAGCCGGTTTTGAAGTCATATGGACGGCGGGATATATCATTCAAAACCTCAGCCCTGACCTGAGTGGTAAACTGCTGTGGAATAATTTCCAATTTCTGGGAGCGGTAGGCGCTCCATTGATGTATTTCCGCTTCGGTTATGCATATACCGGGCGGTCCATTAAATCGTCTACCTGGCGCATCATTATTGCTTTAGCCGCCGCCATCTTGCTCCTGATTTGGACAGATGGACTGCATCACCTCTTCAGAATTGATCCACACCTGGTGCCTGGAAAGCCATTTTCTCTGCTTGTTTTCGCCAATGGACCGGTTTTTATTCTGTATCCATTCTTTGGATATCTGCTCCTCATTGTTGGTACATATGTGCTCGTAAACAATTATATCTATGCCCCCCGGGCTTACCGTTTGCAGGTGGCCACCGTACTGATTGGGATTTTGATCCCGTGGATAGCAACATTACTGACCTGGCTCAGTTTAATCCCGGCGCAGCTTGAAGATATTACTCCGTTGACCTTTGTCGTCAGCAACTTTGTGGTAGCCTGGGCTTTATTCAGACACCACCTGTTCGACGTGGTGCCGGTGGCATATGATACCCTGGTTGAAAGCATGGAAGATGGAGTCATCCTTCTGGACAAAGAAACCCGCATTGTCGATATGAACCCGGCAGCCCAACGATTTTTTGATCTTCCGATTAACAAGGTGCTCGGTGAACTATTTTTCAAAACCTTGCCGCTCTTCAAAACCGTCATTCCTGACCTGCATGATGACCCTACCCATCAGCAAGAGTTTACTCTATTTGTGAGCGGCGTCCAACGACATTTCGAAACCAGGGTTTCATATATCTACGATAACCGCCGTTTCGTCGATGGCAACCTGATCGTTTTACGAGACATCACCGCTCGCAAACTTACCGAGGAAAAGCTCCAGAAACTGGCGGTCACCGATCCATTAACCCAAATCTACAACCGCAGATACTTCTTCGATATCGCCGAACGCGAGTTCGAACGCTCAATCAGGTCTGCTCATCCACTTGCCATCATTATCTTTGACATCGATCATTTCAAAAATGTCAACGATACGTATGGTCATATGGTTGGCGACCAGGTGCTCCAAAGCCTGACGAAGCTCTGCCTGAAATCCTTGCGCAGCTACGACGTGATGGCGCGCTATGGCGGCGAGGAGTTCATCATCATGCTCCCCGAGACAAACGTCCACCAGGCACTTCAGGCTGGCGAGCGCCTGCGAACGAAGATCGCCGGAGCACCGATTGCAACCAAAGCCGGACCAGCTGAGATCACCATCAGCCTGGGCATTGCTAGCATTCAAGGGTCGAATGATCTAACGCTGGATAAGCTGATTGACCGGGCAGATCAGGCTCTGTTGATGGTGAAACAACGCGGGCGTAACCAGGTGAGAGTGTGGGGGGAAGAAACGTTAAAAGTTAAGAAGACCAAAGAAGACCTTACTTAAAAATGTAAGGCCGCATCTCATCTTCGATCCCTTTGCGTAAATTCATCAGCTTTTTTGCATAAGCTTCCAGGGCAATTTCCTCTTCCGTTTTGGGAGTCCAATGATCTACCGGAATAGGGCGCCAGTTTTCGTCCAGGGCGACAAAGATGGTGACACAGTGGGTGGTTTGGCTGTAAACCCCCTCTTTAGGGTCGCCGGCGCTGACGTCTACAGCGAGGTGCATACTGGAAAGCCGGGTGAAAATTAACCGGGCGTGTACTTCAACCAATTCGTTGATGTGGATGGGTTTATAGAAGCGGATACCACCCACATACACGGTCACACAGGGCGAACCGCTCCACCCACTGGCGCAAGCGTACGCAGCCTGGTCGATCCATTTCATAACCGATCCGCCGTGCACGTTCCCGAATACGTTGGCATCGGTAGGTTCGGCCAGGAACCGCAAACTAATTTCGTTAATCTTGTTCCGCATCGTCTTGTTTATTCCTGCCCGCTTTCAGCTAAAGCAGGTTCCAAATCCTCAATGATTCTTCCATCGATCAACCTCGATTCGTGCAGAGCCGCTACCAGGAAGACGCTCAAGATCATCAATCCGACCAGGAAGAGCAACGAATAAATGAAAGAACCGTCGGAGGTTTTCATGGCATTCATGGCATAGATAAATACCACCGACACCTGCCCGGCCATATTCAACAAACCATTAGACGTCCCTTCAGGCGCCGGGTAGGTAATCTCTGCTCCATACTGGTAGCCGATAGGCGCCAGGCTGACCAAAAAGAATCCCAGGATAAACATCGAAAACATCATCAAGCCGTAGGTTTGCGCCAGGGCGATCCCGATCATTCCCGGGACCGCGCAGATCATCCCGGCCAGCAAGAAAGCTCTGCGTTTGCGATAACGGTCGGAGAGGGCCGGGATCACGACCGCGCCGATAATGCCGCCAACCAGCAAGGCTGCTCCCAGATCGCCAGCCTGGGTAACCGACATACCCCTGGGGCTGACGATGCCCTCAATCCAGGTCGAGATTCCATTGAAAATGCCCATGCAAAGTAAGAAGATGGCCAGGAGGATCCAGATATCACGCATTTTGAGCATGCTTTTAAGTCCATCCAGCATGAGGGCGCGTGATTCTAACCCGGGCTCGCAAGGTGGGGTTGGCGGGGCTTCGCGGGTGAAGATCAAGAAAAGTAAGGTGGCGATTGCTCCAAAGACGCCGTAGATCATCAGCATGGAGGGGATTCCATAGCTCAACACCAAGGCCGGAGAAAGAACCTGACCGACGGCAATGCCAATGAAATTGGCGACGATCGCCAGGCCAGATGCTGTAGCCCTTTCATTAATTGGGAACCATTTGGCCGCGATCGGGCTGATGGCATTGAGCATGAAGGGTTGGGCAACTCCTAGCGCCAGGGTGCTCAACAGTACGCCCAGGTAGCTGGCTCCATAGACCCCCCGTAAAACCCCCGCTACCGCCATCAACACTGCGCCGATGCTAACCGCCTTACGATAACCCATGGTATCGATCATCCAGGCGATGGGTATTGACAGCGGCACGTAAACGATCATGAACGACATGGCAAGAAAACCCACCTGGAGGTCGCTGATGCCATAAAAGCTGGCTGCCAGGCTGGTGACGGGCGCAAAGCAAATCCACATCACCTCAATGGCGATCGTTATCAGCATAAACACAGCCAGGACAACCCACCTGTAACCGTAAACCTTGTAAGAACCGTCTGTCATTGCCGGTACTCCTGGAGATGCGAAATTCGACGATTGTCTTCATCACCGGACGCGCTATAGAACGAAGCCGATTATGAGACTATTATTATAAAACCCTTCTAGTCAGAAAAAGTGTCTTATTTGGCGGCAGCCACCTTCACTTTTAGTCGAATCCGTGGGGTGATGGTACAATCACGACGATGCCTGACGAAAATGATGAAAGCAAGTTGATCCCATGCCCGTTTTGCGGGCGGATGACGTCTACGGAGGCCAATTTCTGTTATTACTGTGCCCGCGAGCTCAAAGCTCGCCCGGAGCATCCGGCTGAGGTGTCAAAATCGATAGGGGTAAACTGGATATACGTGGGGATTGCGATCGCTATCGTAGCGGTGGTGGTGATTATCGTTCTCGTTTCTGGTTAGTCATTCGATATCTGCAGTTCCCGGTGAAGCAGAGATTTTCACCGTTACCATCGTTTTTCGTTTATTTCAACAGGCTGATTCCCCCCGATAGAAATACAATCCCAAAATAGACCAGAAAAGCCCCGCAAAAGCCGATGATGACCCGGTAGACGGTTTCGGTAATCCAGCGGCGCCCGCTGCCGACGATGGTGGATAGGGCCGTGTTCCAGCTGTAGTCGGCGCTGATGTGGCCCAGGTAAAATGCGGCGACTGAACCTGTGCCCAGCGCTTTAGCCTGCGCCAGGTAGCCGGCAGCTACAGTGACCCACCAGGCGTACCAGAATGGGTTGGTGATCGTGGTTACCATTCCTAGGACGACGATTTCCCGGCGGGTCATCGATTTACTCTCAGTGGAAATCCCCGGGACGTGGACTTTGCCCCTAACAGCGCCGACCAGCATGCTGCTGCCCATCCATAATAATAATCCTCCGCCGGTCATACCGATGATCGCCTGGATGACCGGTTGGGAAAGCACCGTCGCCAGCCCGAGGACGATCAGCAGGGTGAGGGCAAGCTCCAGCAGGCTGTGGCCAGTGGAGATCAGCGGGCCAACTTTCCAACCATTGCGGGTCGATTGGCTGACGATGGCTGTCGAAACCGGTCCGGGGGAAATGACCGCACCGAACCCAACGACGAAAGCAAAGATGAATACGGCAACCAGGGAATCGGTGGGCATGGGCTGGATTATACCAAAGACGTGCGCATCACAGGTATTGCAGGTAGAAACGCAATACTCGTTCCCAGGCATCTCGAGCAGGCGCTTGCCGGTAAACTGCCGGGCGGGTGTCATTGAAGAAGGCATGGGCTGCGCCTGGATAGACCTTAATCTCGAACTCTTTCTTATAATCGACCATGGCCTTGACCATCTTATCCAGGTCGTTGTTGATGCGCAGGTCATCAACGCCATAGAGGCCAAGCACCGGGCAAGTGATCGCCTGGATCTTCTCGATCGGGTTCGGGTTAGAGCCGTAGAAAACCACACAGGCCGCAAGTTTGACGTGGCAAGCCAGGGTAAACGACATTCCTCCGCCAAAGCAAAAGCCAAGACTGCCGATCTTGCCGGGGTTAACGAAATCCTGTGCGCTCAAAAAATCAACCGACCTGACCAAATCCTGAGTAAATGAAGCGGTTGGCATATTTCGGTAAAGTGGGAGGACTTTTTCGAGGATTTTACGTTTATCAGCCGGTTGCTGCATCATGGTTTCGTTGATATAGTCAGGATCGCCTGACTTTTCCCGGGGCAGTGACATCTGGAATTTGAGGGCCAGGTCAATATTCTCTGGGGTCATATCTTCAGCCATTGCAGGCCTTGAAAAGAGATCTGGGGCAAGCACGGCATAACCCTGGTCTGCAAAGCGATCGGCGACGTCTTTGATGTGGGCGGTAAGCCCGAATATTTCGTGAATGAGGATGACTGCCGGAAATGGTCCATCTCCTGGCGGGCGGGTCAGATACGCCCGGATGTTTCCGGCATCTCCTTCAAAGGTAACTGTTTCCTGGATATTACCAATCATGATTCATTAGCCTCCTTGGCCTGCATACCACCCGCAGATAAGCCATTTAGCAAGATAGCCCATTATAACAATAATAAGACAAGAATTGTGTAAATTAAAGTTTGGGGGATTCTTGAGGTTGTTCGAAGAATCCGGGAACTTTTATAGAGCGAATACGTTAACGTAGATGCAAATGAATTCACGGAATGTGTAATAAAGAGGAGACAGTACAAAATGAAAGGCTCAATTTTTTCCAAAATCGTGCGGATAGTTTTCGCATTGGCGCTTGTTGCCCTCGTAGGGGCAGCGTTACCCCAAAAAGTAATGGCAGCATCGCCATTTATTTCCATCACCGGTGTCAAAGCTGGTGAATGGGTTACCGTCCATGCTACCGGGCTGCCTGCTGTGCAGCTGTTCACTGCCAAGATGGATAAATCAGCCACGACGGCTGACAATGGAACTATCGTTGGCCAGACCTACTCCAATTCGGATGGGACCTTTGACGCCACCTACGTTATCCCCTCAGGGTTGAAGAGCGTGGCATCGATTGCTATTCGCATCGACAGCGCCCAGGGTTATTATGCTTATAACTGGTTCTACAATCAGACCTCCGGCTCGACCGCAACCGCGACGCCCACACCTACCGGAACGCCGACTACTTCACTTGAAAAACTATACGTGACAGTTGTGGCTGTCGAGAAGAACAACCGCATCACAGCCAGTGTCACCGGTTTTCCGGCCAACGTCAACTTCACGGTAAAGATTGGCCCGTACTACACGTTCGGCTCCAACCAACAGGTGATGAAGACGATCAACAGCGGCAACGGCGGGTCCTTCCTGTTCAACGTTGATCTTCCGGCGATGGTCAAGGATGTATCGCTGGTTACAATCCGCCTGGATGGGTATGCAAATGGCAAACACATGGTAGCCTACAACGCCTTCACCAACAAAACGATGGGAACCATCAGCACCGATCAGCCTACTTCTACACCGACACCGACATCGACTCCGGTTACCCAGAATGGCTGCCAGGTTACGCTGGTGAAACCTACCCAAAGCCTGAACGTGAAATCTGATTTCGATCTGGTCTGGCAGGTGAAGAATACCGGCAGCGCCAACTGGGACAACCATGAAATCGACCTGCGCTACCAGAGTGGTACCAAGATGAACAAATACACTGGCATTTACGACCTGCCCAAGCTGGTCAAGCCGGGTGAGACGGTAACTTTGATTGCCGACATGGTGGCACCTGACAAAGCAGGGACCTATTCTACCCTCTTCGTCTTGATCGGGGAACATGGTGTGCTCTGCAATTTGCCGGTGACCGTCACCGTAAAATAAGTTTCAATCATATCTGAAGTAATAAAATGGAGACAGGCTCAGAGCCTGTCTCCATTGCTCGTTAAAATCTAAGAAGCGAGAATTGGTTACCTGGCGGGGTTGGCGTGAGAAAGTAGGAAGGTCTTCCACAACTTCTTTAGCTCATGTAATTTCGCTAATCTGCTCCGCAAATTCGGCCGCAGGAATGGAAGACCGTGCCGACCTGGATTCGAGCGCGGAATTATAAGGCTACGAGGATGGTTTGATGGGGGGTTAACCGAGGTATTCTCTTAGGTGGCGGCTGCGGGTGGGGTGACGCAGCTTGCGCAGGGCCTTGGCTTCGATCTGGCGAATCCGCTCTCGGGTGACGTTGAAATACCGGCTCACCTCTTCGAGGGTGTGGTCTTTGCCGTCGATCAACCCGAAACGGAGCTCTAGGACCTGGCGCTCGCGCTCCGACAGGGCTGCCAGGGCATTCTGGACTTGCTCACGCAGCATCTCTCGGGCGGCGGCGTCCATAGGCTCGAGGGCTTCGTCGTCTTCAATAAAATCCCCCAGCTGGCTGCTGTCTTCATCACCGACGGGGCGTTCGAGCGAGACCGGCTCTTCGGCCGACTGCAGGATGCGCTGGACTTTAGCGGCAGCCCAGGTCCAACGGCGTTGGAGCTCGTGATCGAGAACTTCTGCGTTCTCTCTGGCGCGGGTGATCGCCTGGACGTCGGCGTCATTCATCATGCCTGATTCTAGGGCCAGCTCTTCGTTGGTTGGCTCGCGACCCAGGCGCTGAACGAGCGAGCGCTGCACCCGCAGCAAGCGGGTGATCGATTCGAACAGGTGGACCGGGATGCGGATGGTGCGAGCCTGCTCGGCGATGTAGCGGCTGATAGACTGGCGGATCCACCAGGTGGCGTAAGTGCTGAACTTGAAACCGCGGGTGGGGTCAAACTTGGTGACGGCTCGCAGTAAGCCCAGATTGCCTTCCTGGATCAAGTCGAGGAAAGAAATACCCCTACCCAGGTAGCGCTTGGCGATGCTGACGACCAGGCGCAGGTTGGCGCGGATAAGGGTCTGATTGGCTTCTTCTGCCCGGCGAGCGGTGCTTTCGAATTCGTCCTTCAACAGGTATTCATCCGGTAGAAACTTGCCGAAGACGCGCATAGGCGGAAGAACATCGTGGTCTTCATGGCGTTCCAGGTATTTGAGCAGGTGATTGGCGGTTTCGACTGGGAGGATGTAAAGGCACATGAAAAGGGCGAAAGCATTGCGTACCAGGCCTTCCCACAATGAATCCTTGCCCCAAAGACCGTCATTCCCCAGGTAATGCCGCAGATATGAAGGCTCATCGCTCTGCCACTGCTTACGCAGCAGTTGAGCTTCAGCCAGCATGAGGCTGAGATCAGGGCTTTCATAGCCAAGGCGCTTTGCGTCTTGTGTCACTCGCCCCCAAGACGTAATAACCTCTTCGCACAGGCCAAGGAACAGCTGGCGGATAGGTTCGCTCTCGGCTTCGGTATAAAGCGGTTGGTGCTGCAGGAGCTGGAGGTGGCGATCGGCTTCGATCCGGGCTGCCAGGCGGAACTCGCTATCGGCGTCCAACAGGTGGATCTGACCGATCTCTTTCAGGTAGAGGCGGACCGGGTCTTCGGAAAGCTCGACGGCAATGGAGGGGTCTTCAAGGATCTCGAGTGTATCTTCGTTGGCAAGGCCGCCCCATTCTTCAGTTACCTGGTTGAGGGTTTGTTCGTCTGGCTCTTCTTGAGCGATTATTTCCTCATCTGCATCGGATGAATCTGGCTCGCTCCCATTGGATGAGGTCTCATCTTCAGCTGTGGGACTGGTGGTTGTCTCACCTTCGAGCTCATCGAAGTTGATATTATCTTCATCCTGCGGGGTTTCAGCCCTGGAACCTGGCTTTTTTTCGACAGGGGTGGAGCGATTCGATTTTCGCGGCATGTTATTAAATATACCATAGATCGATTATTCATGTGTCAACCCCAAACGCACATCATTTAAAAAACCCCTCAGGGTGCAGCGGATGAGAACCCGTACTGTGCGTCCAGGTTAACCCAAGCCGTGTATTAGAGATTGGCTTTTTAGTCTGAGCCAGACTTGAGCCGCGAATTGGGCCTGATTTCACACCTAATTTTCGTTAAATGGTCAAGCGTTGGGAAGGGTCAGCCGTCAAATTCTAACCTGCATCGGAGGTAAAGGGTTGCGCCAGGGCTCGGTCTAGGCGCTCTCGGACGCGGATATGCTGCATGACCAGGTCCTGGTATGGTAAAGCGTGTAAGTCGCCTTGCTGCTGGAGGTCTTCCTGCAGGAATTTGAGCTGGGCGAGATTTTCCGAGACATGCTGGAAGCGGATGCGGATGACAGCCCGGTAGAGGGCCTCGAGCTGTGCATCGACGGTTGGCTCGGGAGATGGATGGCCGGTAGCCTCCGCCGCCGGCTGGGGTGCAAGCATCTCCTGAACGAGCTCTGTGAGAGGCTCGGGAGTGTTGGCGAGGATAAATTTTTGAGGATCGAGGTGGTCCTGTTCGAGAGCCTGCTGCACCAGACCAACGAGGAGTTGGTAATCCGTGTGGTCGAAATCCTGGATGTCGAGGCGGCCAACGCCGGCTTTCTGCAGGGCACGGTCGAGCAGATAGAGCATATCTGGGCGGTGCAGGAGAAGCTGCATGGCGAAGTTTTCTGAGGCGTGCGAAGGGCTGGTAAATGCTTCAGCGGGATTAGAAGCTGGTTGGCCCTGGGACGTCTGGCGGCGAGTCCGGCGGGTACGGGCCGGTGCAGGGCGGCTGGACGTGAAGGCGCGCTCGTCGATCCGCAACAGGCGCGCCAGGCGTTGGCGGTAATCTTCGCGCTCGATCGGGTCAGGAACGTCTTCTATCAGCGGCATTACCTGGGCGGCGATGGCGCTCTTGGCTTTGGGATCATCCAGGTGAGCGCCAACAGCCAGCGTCTCCATGACGTGGATCACGACTGGTTGAGCGGAGGCGAGGATGCGTTCCCAGGCAGCCGGATCGGCGTTAACGATCTCGTCGGGATCAAGATCCGCGGGTAAGGTGGTAACACGCAGGTCGGCTTTAAGGCGGGCCTCGTGGCGAAGCAAGCCGCGGGCGTCGAATGCCAGCTCATCGCCGCGGTCGAGGGTTTGGCGGGCAAGTTCCAGGCCGCGCAGGGTGGCTTTTTGTCCCGCGGCGTCGGGATCAAGGGCGAGGACAAAGCGGCGAGTGAAGCGTTTGAGGAGATGGAACTGGTCTTCGGTGAGAGCTGTGCCCATTGGCGAGATGGTGTTCGCAAAACCTCCCTGGTGCAGGGCGATTACGTCGAAGTAACCCTCAACGATAACAGCCTGGTCCTGAGCGCGAATGGCTTTGCGAGCCTGGTCGAGGCCATAGAGCAAGCGGCTCTTGTCGAAGAGGGCAGTCTGGGGAGAGTTGAGGAACTTAGGCACATCGTTTGGGTCGAGAATCCGAGCGCCGAAACCGGCCATATGTCCTGAAAGGTCGCGGATGGGAAAAGTGACCCGGTTGCGGAAACGATCGTAAAGCCCGCCATTGTCGCGTTCGCTGACCATGCCGGTCTCAAGCAGCTCCTGTTGCGAATAGCCCTTCTCGGTGATGTAGTTCAGAATGGAATCCCACGAGAGAGGGGCATAGCCAAGGCCGAAGGCTTCGATAGTTTCATCTTTCAAACTGCGGTGGTGAAGGTACTCGAGTGCTGATTGGCCGGCGGGGGTGTGAAACAGCTGGTGGCGGTAGAAGGTGGCTGCCTCTTCAAGCAAGGATCGCAAGCGCTCGTTGGCTTCGACCTCGACCCGATCTTGCGGTGTTTCTGGTTTGAGCTGAATCCCGGCCCGCTCAGCCAGGCGGCGCAGAGCCTCCGGAAAATCCCAGCCTTCTTTCTTCATCACGAACTTAAAGATGTCGCCACCTTCGTTGCATTGGCCAAAACAGCGCCAGGTACCAGAATCGGGGAAGACGACAAAGGCGGGGGTGCGGGTGTTCGTGTGGAAAGGGCAGAATCCGGTATAGTTCTTGCCCGAATGGCGCAGTTTGACGGTTTCGGATACAAGATCGACGATATCGATGCGGTTCTTGATTTCGTCTATAGCAGTCATAATAAGAAAAGAGGTATTACGAGTGAAAAAAAACCAAATGAAACGAAAAGCAAGAATACGAACTGTTTAATGAGTTGCGAAAATAAACAAAGGAATTATTCTGAATGTTCGAAGCATCTGGTCATTATTCGTAATAAATGTGTTTCCCTATCTTAAAATCCTTCAAGCAAAGACAGGTCGGCTACGCCGGAAGTGAGAGCGGCAATCCGCTGGAGAAGCCCAAGCCGGTTGGCACGCAATCCAGGATCTTCGTCCATGACCAGGACGGTGTCGAAGAAGCGGTTAATCTCGGGGATAAGCGGGAGAAAAGCAGTGAAGAAGTCGGCGACTGAGCCGGGCCGGTGGGATGCCATCTCAGCGGTCTCGAGGGCAGTCATCAGGGCTTTTTCTTCAGGGAGAGCCAACAACGTCAAATCGACCTTGTAACTGGCTTCAACATCCGGGGCACGGGTGATGCGCACGCAGCGGGAATAGGCCGGGAGGATGGTGCTCCAATCGGGTCGAGAGACCCATTTGGAGAGTTCCTTGACAGCTCGACCAGCTCCAGCCGGGTTCTGTTTCTGTACGGCCATAACCGCATCGACCACGTCGTAGCGGAAACCCTGGTCAATCAAGGCAGTGCGCAGGCGACCGGCAATGAACTCGAGGCAGGCGGCCTGGCTCTCAGGCGTGGCCGGGAAGGGCTGGAGGTGAGCAGCGGCATCCAATCCGGCAGACAGATCGAAGTCGAGGTCCCAGGCAATGAGGTTCAAAGCCAGGCCCAGGGCGGCGCGGCGCTGCGCGAAGGGGTCTTTGGTGCCGGTGGGGGCGAGGCCGGCGGCAAAGAGGCTGGCCAGGGTATCCAGGCGGTCGGCAATGCCCACGACCAGACCAGGCCGGGCCGAGGGGGCGGATTCCCCGGCGAAACGAGGCAGATAATGCTCGAAGATAGCCTGGGCGACGGGTTCGGGTTCGCCGGAGTGCAGGGCATAATACCGGCCCATAATGCCCTGGAGAGAGGTCATTTCGACCACCATGTGAGTGACCAGGTCGGCTTTACAAAGTTCGGCGGCGCGCAAGGCGGCCTGCGATTCGCTGTTTTCTAAATGAAAGGCGGGGAGTAAGGCTGCGACCAGGTCGTGGACCCGGCGGCTCTTGGCGAGCATAGATCCCAGCTTCTTCTGGAAAGTAAGCGTGCCGAGCCGGGGGAGGTATTCTGGAAGAGGATGCTTGAGGTCTTCGGCGACAAAGAAAGAGGCGTCGGCAAAGCGGGCGCGAATGACCTGCTCGTTGCCATCGGTAACCACGTCGATAAAGCGGTCGTCGCCATTGCGGACGGCTATGAAGACCGGCAGGAGTCGCCCGGAGGATCTGACAGGGAAGTAGCGCTGGTGCTTCTTCATAACCGAGATGATCACGTCGGGAGGGAGCACCTTGAGATGGTTTGGGTCGTAAGCGCCGCGCAGGGCGGTGGGGGCTTCGACCAGATTATTGACCTCTTCGAGCAGGGCTTCGTCCACCTGGGGGTCGCCTCCGGCCGCGACCATCAGGTCAGCAGCCTGCTGGCGGATGCGGGACTGGCGCTCGGCGGGGTCGAGGATTATGCCCTGAGCCGCCAGAGTGCTGAAATAAGCAGGCGGATCGGCGGCAGGCAGGACTTCGGGATCGTGAAAGCGCAGGCCGCGAGTCTGGGAGGCGGAACGGCAGCCGGCATATTCGAATGGGACTGGCTGCGAGCCAAAGAGCGCCAATAACCAGCGGATGGGTCGGGAGAAAGAGACCCCACTGGCGTTCCAGCGCATGGATTTGTCAAAACGCAATGAAGCCAGGAGCTCGGGCAGGGCTTCTGAAAGAACCTTGACAGCCGGCCGGCCCAGTTCTTCGACCAGGGCAACCACATAACTGCCGCCGTCGATCTCGCGGACCTTGAGCGCATCAGGGCTGACGCCTTTACTGCGGGCGAAGCCTTCTGCGGCGCGGGTAGGTTGGCCGAGGGCGTCGAAAGCCCGGGACGCTGGAGGGCCTTTAACTACGGCGATATGGTCTGGCTGGCGTGGAGCAAGGTTATCTACCGAGACGACCAGGCGCCGGGGAGTACCCATCACCTGGACCGCGCCGTGCTCAAGCCGGAGGTTTTCCAGCATAGCCGGCGCCTTCTGCCGAAGCTGTTCGAGAGCGGAAGACAGGTCGGCGGCAGGAAGCTCTTCAGTGCCTATTTCGAGGAGGAAGGGCTGAGGAGAATCGAGAGTTGTAACACCAGATGTCTGTGGCGATTCTTGATTCTCAATTCTCGCCTGCCCTACCTGCGTCTGTGGCGCAGGCAGAGATTCTTCGTATTCCACCCATGGAAATTCGAGAAGACGGCGCTGCTCGACGTAAGCGGCGGAGATTCGATGAGCCAGGTCGCGCATTCGCCCAAAGATGGCCTGGCGTTCGGTGACACCGACTGCGCCGCGGGTATCGAGCACGTTGAAGGTGTGAGAACATTTGAGGATGTAGTCGTGGGCCGGGAGGACCAGTCCCTCGGCGAGAGCTGCTTCAGCTTCGGCTTCAAAAAGTGCGTACATTTGTCGCAAGCGGTCAACGTCTGCGACCTCAAAATAGTATTTGCTGTGTTCCTGTTCACCCTGGAGGTTCATATCTCCGTAACGGCGCCTATCGTTCCAATGGATGTCGCGGAAGTTATTAACGCGCTGGAGGGGCATGGCAATACGTTCGAGACCGTAGGTGATCTCGACTGAAACCGGGTCGAGGGAAATACCGCCGGCCTGTTGGAAGTAGGTAAACTGAGTGATCTCCTGGCCGTCGAGCCAAACCTCCCAACCCAGACCCCAGGCGCCCAGGGCCGGCTGCTCCCAATTGTCCTCGACGAAGCGGATATCATGGCGGCGGGGATCGATGCCAATGGCTTCGAGTGAACGCAGGTAAAGCTCCTGCGGATTGCCGGGATCAGGCTTGAGGATGACCTGGAACTGGTAATGCTGGACCATCCGGTTGGGGTTTTCGCCGTAACGGCCATCGTCGGGGCGGATGGAGGGCTCGACATAAGCAACTTTCCAGGGCTCAGGGCCGAGGACGCGCAGATAGGTGGCGGGATTCATTGTACCAGCGCCAACCTGAGTGTAGTAAGGTTGCCAGATCAGGCAGCCCTGGTCTGCCCAGAAGGTTTGGAGGGCGAGAATCATGGATTGGAAGGAAGAAGAAGACATAAGAAGATTTTCGGTGAATGGTAAGTAATTAGATATAAGAATTCTACAGAATCATCTTGATGGTTGATTATACTCCGATAAAAGGCCGTGAAGATGCTGAGAGGCGGCCTGATCCCCATCCTTACCAGCCGGATAGCTGAGCTGACCGGGGGAGATGATCTGAGTAGGCTCGTAACCGTTAAAAGTTGGGGTACGCCTTTAAAGCCGTCTGCCGGGCGAGGCGAGCTGTGTTTCTGGCCCAGCCGGGGGCTAAAATGTGACCTTCGTGAGCCCCCGGAAGTGGATAGGTGAATGGGAACCGGTGAAACCTTACCCGGCTCTGCAGGAGGTGGCGCGGCGCTACCTGCCCGCCTATGGGCCGGCCTCGCCTATGGATTTTGCCCCACTGGTGGGAGTTGAGGCTTGTACCGGTAAGAAACCTGTTCCAGTCGCTGGAGGGCGAGTTGGTGGCGGTGGATGTGGAAGGTTGGCAAGCGCTGGGCCTGGCGACCACCCTGGAGGGAATGCAAACCGCGCATGCGAGCGGGACGGTGAACCTGGTGCTGTTATTCGATGCCTGCGTCATGGGAATCGGGCATGACTGGGAGATAGAACTGGTGCTGACGAAAGCGTACCAGCGTTTAGTATACCGTTCGCAGGGCTGGATTTCGGCGGTGGTGCTGGAGGAAGGGGTGATACAGGGTCTGTGGAAGTACGATACCCGGCGGGCCGAGACAGAGGTGACGGTGAATCCGTTCAAGCCCGTTACGGCAGCGATCAGGCAGGGAAACGCGGCCGATGCGGTACGATTGGCGCAATTCTGGGGACGATCGGTGAGGGTGACTTGCGCGGATATATGAGGAAGGGAAGAAGCTAATGGGATCAAGGAAAAATCACCCGGACGTCATCCTTGAACACGAAGATCCAATTAGCTATAATTAAGATCAGATTAGTAAATATATTATAAACCGAATGATGGTCTACCTTCATTACACGCAATTTTTTCGGTTGCAGTTTTTTTATTAACAATCAAACGTTATTTGATGGGAGGGACCATGCCACGAAAACTTATTTCGATGGTGGTAGTCATATTGGTTGGTTTATCGCTCGGTTTCAGCAATCCGATCGTTTCTGTTCAAGCCAGTCCAACCGGACTAGATTCAATTGCTCCAGCTTCTACACCCTATGCAGTGAACATCACCGCCGGTTACGAGCATACCTGCACCTTGATGAGTGATGGCTCAGTGATGTGCTGGGGCTCGAACCGCTACGGCCAGATGGGTAATAATTCGCTGACCCTCCATCCTTTTGCGTTGGCGGTTACGAACCTGGCCGGATCGGTGAGCGCCGTAAATGCGGGGGCTTACCATACCTGCGCTATCATCACCGGTGGAACCATTCAGTGTTGGGGGTTGAACAGTTCGGGCCAGCTGGGCAACGGTACCACGATCAACAGCTCAATCCCGGTTACGATCAGCGGGTTGGCTGGAGTCACCCAAATTGCCGCCGGATACGCCTATACCTGCGCCCTGATTAATGGCGGCGCCACCGGGACCGTAGAATGCTGGGGGAATGACACCTTCGGGCAGCTAGGCAATGGGACTACGACTGATACACCCGTGACCACGCCCGCCGCGGTCACCGGGCTGACCGGCGTCAAAGCGATCAGCGCCAGCCTGGATCACACCTGCGCCTTGATGAACGACGACCTAACGATCAAATGCTGGGGAAAGAACTCGTACGGCCAGTTGGGAACCGGGGCCGTCAGCGCCGACCCTGAAACTACCCCGGTCGACGTCCTATTAACATTGGGTCCATCGGAAACTGTTTTGGCCATTGCTGCCGGAGCGCAGCATACCTGCGCCGTGCTCAGCAGCGGGATCGTCGATTGCTGGGGAGATGGTTCATCAGGGCAAATGGGAAATAACGGCCCGAAACTGACCCAGAACCCGACGCCGGGCCAGGTGTACCACTTAACTGATGCAGCTGCAATCACTGCCGGTGGAAACGCCGACAGCGGGCATACCTGCGCGCTCACCAGCTCGCATGGCGTGGTCTGCTGGGGCAGCAACGCATTCGGCCAGATCGGCGACGGCAGCAATACCGACAGGAATGCCCCGGCAGCCGTCAGCGGCCTTTCATCGGGCGTCAATAAAATCGTCACCGGGGTCAATCACACCTGCGCTTTGTTAAATGATAACAGCGTCAAATGCTGGGGGTTAGACAGTGTCGGCCAGCTGGGCGATGGGGTCGTTTCGTTCTCCACCACTGCCATAGATGTAAAAGCATTTTCCGGCGGCGTCTCTCAGCTTGGAATGGGAGATCGCGGAGTCTGTGCCTTGGTGAGCGGCCAGGCTTACTGTTGGGGTAATAACCGGGATGGACAATCAGGCAATGGCAACACGATCAACCAACCTGCTCCGGTGATGGTAAATGGTTTGAGCGGGACGATCACCGCCATCGACGGCGGGATCGGAGAGACCTGTGCCATCGCCAACGGGGCTGTAGACTGCTGGGGCAACCTGGACCCGACGACGAATAATGTTGAGGCAGTCACTCCCATTACCGGGCTCACGAGCGGAGCCACGTCATTATCGCTCACGAACCGGCATGGATGTGCGCTGGCGAACGGAGCGGCGCGCTGTTGGGGAGATAACAGCTACGGCCAGTTAGGTGATGGTACGAACGGCGCCAGTTATACCAGCGCGGTGGCAGTCTTGGGGTTGACCAGCGGAATCTCTCAAATCGCAACCGGGCAGTGGTTCTCCTGTGCGTTGAAAACGGATCATACCGTATGGTGTTGGGGTGATAACAGCGCCGGCCAGCTGGGGAGCGACCCGACAAGTCTCACGACCAGCAGCACGCCTTTACAGGTAAGCGGCCTGACAAGCGCCACTTCGATTGCCGCCGGGCAAGACAGCGCCTGTGCCATCCTGCAGGGTGGCTCGGCAAAGTGTTGGGGGAACAACGGCCAGGGCCAGTTGGGCAATGGTAACCAGATATCTTCGTTTACCCCGGTCCAGGTGACCGGATTGACGAGTGGGGTTACATCGGTTTCCGCAGGTGGGTTCCACACCTGTGCCCTGGTGAACGGCGGCGTGCAGTGCTGGGGATTTAACAGCTTCGGCCAATTGGGTAATGGGCAGACCACCCTCAGCAAAGTGCCTTCGGCGGTAACCGGGCTGGCGAGCGGGGTGATTGCCGTGGCAGCTGGCGGCATCAATTACGATGAGGAACAGACCTGTGCGATACTCTCAGACGGAAAGTTGGTGTGTTGGGGCGGCGACGAATACGGGCAGTTGGGCGATAACCTGCCCATCCAGCGCTCAACCCCGGTTAAAGTGCTTGGCCTGGCCGGTGTCCCTGAAATCGGCCTCAACTATGCCAGCGGCAAACCCGGGAGCACCTTCCGGGTCGCCGTAAGCGGGTTCCCGGACGGAGCAACGCTTACCATCGCCATCAATGACAAACCTGTCGGGACGATTACAGCCAGCTCTGAAGGTTATGCAATTTTCCACATCAAAGCCAATACCAATTTTTTGGGAGCGGTGACGGTCAAGGTGAGCGCAGCCGCGACGGTTACAACAGACATAAACCTGGATGGTAATGCGTCCCTGCACCTGCAGGAGGGAAGCGGACCGGTTTACTTCATTAACACCAGCCTGATTTACCTGCCGATTATGGTGAAGTAAAGCAGGTCAGGCAGGAGAAAGCCAGGTGGCTGAAAATGGCGATTACGAATTAGCCAATCAATTTCAGAAAAGTACTTGCATTATAGATAAATAAGAGTATAATACATTTAATAGATCAGATATCCTCACGATACGTGCCAGGGGAGAAGAAATGTAGAATTGAGGGTATAACGGGGAAATCACTTGGTATATCCGGCGCAAACAGGCAAACCCTGAGGCGCCGGATGTCGTTTTAAGTGGGGTTATCCAGAATGGCAAAAATGCCTGCTATCTATCGGTGGGCAGAAGGGCAAGAAGCCAGCAGGCAAAGATTCCTGTGGGGGGGAGGGTTTTGACCCCTCCCCTTACCCCTCCCCGAGACGGAGAGGGCTTCAATCCACTCGCCCTGCTGGAATGAGCATCATGTAGGACAAGATCTGCCCCATGCAATGTGGTCATCTTGTCCCTGCTGGCCTATCAATTCACTTTCCCTTGATTGCATCCGTTTGTGCAACAACGAATTCTGCATAACATAATCCGGGACGGTTAATGAGAAAATCGCAACCGATTGAAAGGGTCCGGTGGTTAATCGTTAACAGGAATCAAGATTTTAAAAATATAAACAACAACCGTACCGGTCAATCCGGCGCCAGATTTTAATGTAAATTAGATGCAGGTTCCAACGCGGCCCGTGGAACCTGAGTGAAAATCCAGGGTTCAGGCCTGGGGCATTTCCACTCCAAGGCTGGTACTGCTTTCAATATACAAAAACCAATTCATGTTAAAGAGGTTGTTGGCGTGCTGTTGAACTGCCTCGAGATTCGGGTATTTTTCGACGCCCCAGGCCAGCCATTCCTCAGCGGCCCAAACCGAGACGCGCGTCATGATGACCTCTCCGCCTACCTGTTGCAGCGATTCGGCATTCTTAGCCATAAGTCGATTCTGCTCTTCACCAGTTAAGCGATACCAGGGTTCCTTGTATTTCATAAACCAGACTTTGTAAACCGGTTCTGACATTGGACACCTCCTTCTTTCAATCGATCGCAAATGGGTGGCTGGCACAGAATAACAAAAGCCCTTCACGCAGGTTTGTGGAGGGCTTTACGGGGTGTTTGGCTGTTTCTATGACACCTCACTGCAATGTAAATGAGGGACCTGTGCCTATAGAATACAGAAATATCGATGCGATGTCAAGATTAAGAAACGAAGGAGCACCAGCGGTAGCACTTAATAGGTGAATTGGGAATCAGGCAGTGCGTTTGAGCGGGCAGAAATTATAAATCGGTCAAAAATAATGCAACTATTTTTCATTTCTAGCGTATAAATATAGAGAATTAGGATGCGAGAACAAGTGTAGTTACCCGTCCATAAGTAGCTCACAGCTTCAGCCTCTCGCTCTATTTTATTCTTCTTACTTTTTTTTGTTGAAAACCGTTTTGTGTGGTGGGCGACCAGAACCCTATGGCGAGAGCAGGTGATCACCCCTACAGCTTATATCTTCCTCGGAGGGAATGTAATGAATAATTCACGTAAATATCGTTCGCTTTTCTGGCCGATGGTGCTGATCGGTGTGGGGGTGGTGTGGCTGTTGGCGAACCTGGGGGCGCTGCGGCCGGCCAGTGTGGGGGCGCTGGTGTCTTTTTGGCCGTTGATTCTGGTTTTCATTGGCCTGGATGTGCTTTTCGGACGGCGTTCGCCGGTGGTGGGTGCGACGATCGGGGTGCTGGCGATCGCTTCGGTGGTGGGGATTTTGATCTTCGCCCCGGCATTGAACCTGCCGGCCGCGGCGAGCGGTACCTTGCAGACCAAAGATATCAGCGAGCCGGTTGGGGGAGCCACGGCGGCAAACGTTAACCTGGACTTTTCGTCACAACCGGTTGACGTGCACACGGTCAGCAGCCCGGCAAACCTGATGGAGGCGCACATCGAATATTATGGTGGCCTTTCCTATTCTTCCAATGGGAACCCAACCCGCCAGATTTCGTTATCGCCCAGCTCTAACGTCACCTTTTTCCTGGGGTGGGATAATAATGCCATCTGGGATATCGGCCTCAACCCGAGCGTGGCGACGGCGCTGCGCATCAATGGGGCTTCCGGGTCGACGACGCTCGACCTGGCAGGCTTGAACCTGACCTCGTTTACTTATGACCAGGGCTCGGGCAGTGCTGAGGTAACCCTCCCGGCTGTGGCAGGCGGGTATACGGCCGATTTCCGGGGTGCTTCGGGCAGCCTCAACCTGGTGCTGCCTGAAAACGGCAGCCTGGCGCTGCAAATTGACGGTGGAAGCGGGAGCATTAATATCAGCCTGCCGGCGGGGGCGGCGGTGCGGTTCGAGGTGCTCAACAGCGGCTCGGGCAGCGTGCATGTGCCCGAAGGGTTCGAACAGGTTTCGAGTGCAGCTAAGAGCAAGCAGGGGGTATGGCAGACGCCCAGCTACGATACGGCCGCCAACCAGATCGATATCATTTGCAACAGCTTGGGGTCGGGAAGCCTGACTTTGAGGTAGAATATAACGGTTCTGAATAAAATGATGTAAATGGTATGCAGGCAAGCACGCCTGCATACCATCATATTTTCTCCATTCCGCTGGGAATCGAGAAATCGGGATCAGACGTTTGTGAGCAGTTTTCAGGAGAATGGGAAGGGAGATTTGAAAATATTGGCCGGGGGGAATATTTGGTGATGAAGAAGCTGGCCGATGTTTTTAAAGGGGGCCAGGAATCACAACCTCTTGCTGGTAGGCACAACCGAATACGATGGAGGCGGGCGCCGGCAGCGATGGCCTGGTGGCTGCGGGGTAAGCTGCGGCGGCCAACAACCGGTGGGGGCTGGGGCGACCAGGTGACAGCGGGAACTCGCCAGAACATGCGCTCGTTCCTGTTTGCCGGGGTGGCGGCTACGGTGCAGAGCGGGATCATATTGCCTTACCTGTCTTTGTATCTGCTGGCTTTAGGAGCGACGAGCGGGCAGATTGGGCTGATGGCTTCGCTGGCAGGGCTGCTTTCGACCTTGCTGCTCATCCCTGGTGCGATGGTGGCCGAACGGTCGGGCAAGCGCAAGCTGATCTTCATGATCTGTGGAGCGGGATTCTCACGACTGGTGTTCTTGCCGGTCGCGTTGATCCCCTTGCTGGCTCCTCCGGCGACTGCGGTCTTTTTGATCATCCTATTGAGGGTTCTTTCAAATGGCGTGGCCAGCTTCAGCACGCCGGCGTGGACCTCGCTGGTGGGCGACCTGATCCCAATGCACTGGCGGGGGCGCTATTTTGGCTCGCGCACCCTGTTTATGACCATCAGCAGCATGGTAACCACCTACCTGGTGGGTGTGATGATCTCGGGGTTGAGCGGGGGAAAAACACCTGTGCTGGGGTACGAGATTGCATTCGGGATCGCTTTTGCGGCATCGATGGTGTCGAGTGGGTTTTTCTGGAGGATCAAGGAACCGCTCTCTCCGGCAACTATTCCTCACCAGGAGGAGGTCTATCACCTGCGGTCGTGGCTGCAGACGATCGCCGGTGACCAGGTGTTTCGCAACTATACTATTTTTGGCTCGATCTGGAACCTGGCGATCGGGTTCAGCGCACCTTATTTTACGCTTTATATGGTTGAGGTGTTGAAGGCGAATGCGAACGACATCGGCATCTTCACCATCGCCAGCAGCCTGGCGGCTCTTCCGGCTTTGAACCTGTTTGGTATCCTGGCGGACCGCTGGGGAGAGTGGAAGGTGCAGCTGGCGACCGGGCTGCTGATCCCGCTCCTACCGCTGGCCTGGGTGCTGGTGCGCATCCCACTGCACGGGACATTGATCAATATTCCGGGTGGAATCTTATGGGCAGGGTTCAACCTGGCTTCGTTCAATTTTTTGCTGTCGTTGGCGCCTTCGGAGAAGCGGGCGCGCTATTCGGCGCTTTTTCAGGTGGCGGTGGCGCTTTCGAGCGCAGTCGGAACTTTAATCGGCAGCCTGGTGGTCTCACACTGGGGCTACATTCCGGTGTTCGTGATGTCTGGCGTGGGACGGTTTATAGGGATTGGGTACTTTGGGCGGTATGTCAGGAAAAGGAAGAGCGCGTAGCGGGTCGAGAGTGGAGGTCAGAGAATAGTTCTACAATTCCGCATTCAGATTTCCAATATTCGAATCACTGGTCACGGCCTTCTGGTCTCGGGTCTCGAGGTTCGGCTTTCCACTCTCTATTGACGACTTCCCGAATGAAATTGGGGGTATTAAGGGCGCGTTCGAGCAGGTAGGTGAGGTAATGCTGGAGCAGTGCTTCGACTTCGGCGCGGATAGGCGGGCCGGGGTTGGCGCGAGCAGCCTGGGAGTAAGCGCTACGCTGGAAGTGGCGCAGGTATTTGAGAGCTTCCTGGCTGACCTGGCGAGCGCCCGGGCGGTTGGCGCCACAGCGGGGGCAGAGCACGCCACCGGCATCGACTGAGAAATACTGGTCCTGGGGATGGATCTCTTCACGGCAGTTTGCGCAGTTAAACAGCTCAGGGCGAAATCCAAGGGCATCCAGGAGGTGGACTTCGTAGTAGCGGATGGGCAGCCAGGAGTCGTCGACAGGAGCGCTCGTCGCCGCGGCAATGCGGGAAAGGGTGGCTGCCAGCAAATCGTAGAGGGGCAGGTTATCGCTCTCCTCGTAAGTGAAGCGGTCGAGGAGCTCGATCACGTAAGCGGCATAGCCGGTGAGAGACAGATTTTCGCGGATGGGGAGATAGGCATCGACGGTTTCAGCCTGGGTGACGATGGGCATGTCGTGCGAGCGAGCGAGCATCAGAGCGACCCGGGTAAAGGGCTCAAGGTGGCCTGCCTTGCGCGACCGGATTTTGCGGGCGCCTTTCGCAATAACGCGCAGCTTGCCCTGCTCACGGCTGAAGATCACTAGAATGCGATCGGCCTCGCCCCAGTCGCTGTGGCGCAGGACGATAGATTCGAGGCGGAAGGAGTGGAGCTGGCGGGGCATAGGTGGCTGAATGCGGATCAAACGATCAGGTGCTCAGGTTTGGGTGGTCTGTGAATTGAGATGGACCGGCTGCCTGATTGTCTCACCCTGCTAAACTATCTGGTCCAAAGGCCTCTGGGAGTAGATCTGAAAGAGATGTTTCGGTTTTAAGGTTGCCCTGGGAGTCAGCCAGGAGCACGATCGTCTCGAGACCGAATTCGGAAAGCACCTGGCGGCAGGCGCCGCAGGGAGCTCCGGCGTTATCGGTGACTACAGCGATTGCTTGGAACTTGCGTTCACCCTGGGAGACAGCTTTGAAGACGGCCACGCGCTCGGCGCAGATACCGTTGGGGTAAGAAGCGTTCTCGACGTTGACGCCGTCGTAAACTCGACCCGAAGCGGTTAGCAGAGCTGCTCCAACCGGGTAGTGGGAATAGGGAGCGTAAGCCCATTGGCGCGCCTGGGTGGCGACTGCGATTAACTGCTGGCGTTCTTCATCGGTCAGCATTGGAATTTTCGACCTCCTGTTCCTGAGTGGTTTGAATGCGGCGGGCGCGCACCTTGCGAATGCGGCGGCCGCTGACTTGCTCGACAGTCAAGACCAGGTCGGGCATTACGACGCTTTCGCCGCCGGTGGGGACGCGCCCGATGTGGCTGAATATGAAGCCAGCGAGGGTATCGGCGTCGTCTTTCTCGAGGTGAGCATCCATGATGTCGTTGAAATCGTCCAGGCTGATCTTGCCCTGGAAGAGGTATTCGTCGGGTGTGATCTGCTGATAGATCTGTTCTTCTGCCTGGTCGTACTCGTCCTGGATGTCGCCGACGATCTCTTCCATGATGTCTTCGAGGGTAACCAGGCCGGCCACTCCACCGTATTCGTCGACCACGATGGCGACATGGATGTGGCGGGTCTGCATCTCGGTCAAAAGTTCGTCGACTTTCTTGGTCTCAGGGACGAAATAAGTGGGGCGCAGGCGCTGGCGGAAGGAAGCCAGGGTGTTGGGCTGGTCTTTAACCTGCAAAAGGTCTTTGGCATACAGCATCCCGATGATGTTGTCGATCGCCTCGTCGTAAACCGGGACGCGGGAATGGCCGGTCTTGATGAGGATGTCGATAGCTTTGGTGAGAGGCGTCGTAATCTCCAGTGCGGTTATGTCGATCCGGGGGATCATGATCTCGCGGGCGAAGGTGTCGCCGAACTGGAAGATGGAATAGATCATCTTGCGCTCTCCCTGCTCGAGGCCACCTTCATTATGACCATCCTGAGCCCAGGTTCGCAAGGCATTTTCGAGGATCGGGCTGGTGATATCAAGAGGACGGTTGAAGAGCCCGCCCAGGGCCACCATTAAAAGAGTAAAAGGGGCGAGGATGGCATTTAAGAAGCTGGCAACCGGGGTAAGGCGCAGGGCCAGCGTTTCGTAGTGGATCAAGAAACGCCCTTCGAAAGCGTATTCGAGCACCATAAAAATGGCGGCAGCACACAGGATGATGACGAAAGTAGCTGCCAGGGTCAGTCCGGTGGAGTAATAAGATTCGAGCAGGGCAAGGACCGCCGCAGCGACCAGGAAATGGGTGATGCCCACGGCGAGGCGTAGGCTGGCGCGGAAGCGAGGTTTTTCGATGAGGGTAATGGTGCGATCAACCGCCTGCCCAAATTCGCTGCGAAGGTTATTCAAATCGGAGAGGTGGATGTTTACAAAACTGCTCCGGACGCTCACCACGATCAAGTCGAGTGCGATTGCGAGCAGAAGGATTATCCAGGAAATTTCAATCACGGTTCTCCAACTTTCGGAGTGGGCGAGCCGGCACACCGACTACCAGGGTGTGAGGGGGCACGTCATGGGTAACGACAGCGCCAGCGCCGGTTTTTGCGCCTTCGCCGATTTCGACCGGGGCTACCAGCATGGTGTCGCTGCCGATAAAGACTCCAGCGCCGATCTCGGTATGGTTTTTCTTCTGGCCGTCGAAATTACAAGTAATGGTTCCAGCGCCGATGTTGACGTCAGCGCCGATGGTGGCATCGCCGATGTAGGAAAAATGGCCCATCTTGGTGCCGGGCCCAAGGTAAGAGGCTTTAACTTCGCCGAAGTTGCCCATGTGCACGCCTGTGGCCAGGTGAGCGCCTTTACGCAGGTGGCAGAATGGACCCATGTCGACGTTATCTTCGAGGATATCGCTCTCGAGAACCGAGGCGAGTACCGTGCAGGCCCGGCCGAGAGTGCTGTCGTGGATAATGGTATTAGGCCCGAGGGTGCAGCCTTCGCCGATGACGGTTTGGCCGTGTAGGTAGGTGTTGGGCCAGATCGTGGTATCGCGACCGATAGTGACCTCGGGGTCGATGTAAGTGGTGCTGGGGTCGATCATGGTAACTCCGGCGAGCATCCAGGCTTCGTTGGTGCGGCGGTGGAGGATCTCTTCAGCCTGGGCCAGGTGGAGGCGGGTGTTGATCCCCATGGCCTCTTCGGCGTCTTCCAGGGTGATGGCCTGAATGGCGAGGCCATCAGAGGCGGCGACGGCGACGATGTCGGTGAGGTAATATTCGCCTTTGGGGGAAAGAGCTATCCGCTCGATAGCCGGCCACAGCCAGGTGGAGCTGAAGCAGTAGACACTGACGTTCAGCTCGGTGATGGCAAGCTGCTCGGGAGTGGCTTGAGCTTCTTCGACGACGGCTTTGACCTCGCCCTGAGCACCGCGCAGCACCCGTCCGAAACCGCGCGCTTCGGCAGAGATGGCGGTCAGCATCGACATAGGCCCGGGATTCGAGCGCTGGGCTTCTACCAGGCGGCGAAGGGTTTCGGGGCGGAAGAGCGGCATGTCGGCAGTCGTTACCAGCACGAGGCTTTCAGCGCCTTCGAGCAGGGGGCGGGCCGCAGCCAGGGCGTGGGCGGTGCCCAACTGCTGCTCTTGGATGGCGAAGCGGGCGTTCCCGGCGACCTCACTGCGAACGGCATCTGCCCCGTGACCGACCACGATGACCGGCAGGTCGTCGCTGAGGGCGGTACTGTTTTGAAGGGCATAGCGGATCAGGGGCTTGCCAGCTAGTTTGTGGAGGACTTTGGGAGTGGAGGAATTCATCCTGACACCATGACCGGCGGCCAGGATAACAGCAACTGTTTTCATTCGATAGGACTCCTTAAGTCAAAAAACCCTCCTCTCAGGAAGGGTTGAGATAAGTACGGTTTAGTACTAAGATCACTTGTAACCAACAAGCTGGGGCACCTGGATTCGAACCAAGATCCACAGATCCAAAGTCTGGTGTGCTGCCGTTGCACCATGCCCCAATATAGACACTCGGACCCCGCGAAGAGAGTTCTCACTTTGCAGTGGATAGTGGCAATTGTAACACAAGATCATGTTTTGGTAGATGGTTTAGATGTATCGGGGGCCAGCCCCATGCGGCGGGCCTGGTCGTAAGAGAGGCGGTCAGATTGGCCAAGATGGGATTGGTTTTCGTCCTTGAGGGCGGCTTCCCAAAAAGCTTCGATGTCTTCTTCGCGCAATTTGCCCTTGTCCTTCAGGAGCGTTTCCAGATTAGGATCAGAAGCTGGTTGTTCGGCTGCCGGAACATTTTTCGGCGGTGAGGTCGGTTCGAGCAAAATGGTCCCAGAAGGGCGGACTGGGAGAGGCGTTGAAGGCGTTTTCTTGACCTGGGGAGATTGGGCCAGACGCTCGGGGTTGAGCGGGCCGGTAACGCGCTTGGGCTGCAAGGGGCGCAGGGTCACCCCCATCTCGGCCAGAATGCGTTCGAGCTCTTTGCGAGTGGCCATGATCTCATCGACGGCGATAGCAGTTCGGACGGGCGTGCGGGGGGATTTCATGATTGCCAGAATGGTAAACGCACCACCCAGGGGTGAAACAACCAGATCGAGGCCGCGGCTCTTGAAAGCGTAGGCAGTCTCAGGGGTCTTGTTACCCAGGATTCGGGAAACCTTTTCACCAGCACTGACGGCGCTAGAAAGAGCCTGAAGCAGGGTCGGATCGAGGCTTTCGGTTGCAGGTTCGCCGTCCTGAAGCAGAATACGTTCTCGTTCGTCCATGAGGGCGACAGTCGAGGCAGCCAGAGACTGGCGCAAAGCAGCCAGGCAATCCGCGATGCGATGGTCGGCCTGGGATTTTTCGAGGTTTTGCTGCGGACCGGCCAGTTCTTTGGCGGATTGAGAAGGGATGTGAACAGGTTGGGGGACGGATGCGATGCCGAGCAGCTTGGCGACAGCATTCAAGAAGTCGGGCATCGAGATAGGCTTCTTGAAGAAATAATCAGCGCCGGCATCCATAGCTTGCTGGCGGAGGCTGGGGTCGAGCAGGGCGGTAATCAGGATAATCTTGACCAGTTTATCGCGGGCGCGAATACGGCGTGTCAATTCCACCCCTGAGATACCCGGCAGGCGAACATCGGTGACGATCAATTCGGCTGGATTGCGGTTAGCTTCCAGTTGGGCTTCTTCGGCTGAAGGCACAACCGTGATCTGTAATCCGGCGTTTAACGTCACAATTGCCGCTTGAAGCAGGCGTCCCAACTCAAGAGCATCATCGACGATTAAAACTCGTTTGGCAGCCATAGGATTTTCCTACACCGTAGTCAGAGAACGTTACCAGGTTTGTGGCCACTCTTCAAAGTGCGAGCAGGGGGGCGAGTTATTCGATCCGCCAGCAGGCCACCATATGATCGGGACTGACTTCTTAAATTTTGGCTCGATGCGAGCGCACACGTCCATGGCAATGGGACAGCGCGGATGGAAGCGGCAGCCTGAAGGAGGATTCAAGGGACTGGGAACATCGCCTTTGAGGATGATACGATCTCGCTTTATCTTGGGGTCCGGGAGGGGGATGGCGGACATGAGGGCCTGGGTGTAAGGATGGAGGGGGTTGCGGAAGAGCTCCTGGCGATTGGTCAGCTCGACCATTTTACCCAGGTACATGACGGCTACCCGATCGGAGATGTGCTCGACGACGCTGAGGTTATGGGCGATGAACAGGTAGGTCAGGCCGAACTCGGTTTGAAGGTCTCTCAAGATGTTGAGAACCTGAGATTGGATGGAGACATCCAGGGCGGAAACCGGTTCATCGCAGACGATGAACCGTGGGCGCAGGGCCAGGGCGCGGGCTATGCCAATCCGCTGGCGCTGTCCCCCGGAGAACTCGTGAGGATAGCGGCGAGCGTGGTAGTCTTCCAGGCCGACTTTGCGCAGGGTCTGGATGGCAATGTCGAAGCGTTCTTTAGGCTTACCGATGTTGTGGATGTTGAGGCCTTCCATAACGGATTCACCGATGGGCATGCGTGGGTCCAGTGAAGCGTAGGGGTCCTGGAAGATGATCTGCATGTCACGCCGCATAGCTTTCATCTCATTACCCTTGAGCTCAAAAACGTTCTTGCCGTCCAGATAAACCTCACCCGAAGTGGGCTCTACCAGGCGGAGCATGGTGCGGCCGACGGTGGTCTTCCCGCATCCCGATTCGCCCACCAGGCCCAGGGTTTCGCCTTCACGGATATTAAAGCTGACGTCGTCGAGCGCTTGCACCCAGGCGACGATTCGCTGGAGCACACCACCTTTAACCGGGAAATATTTCTTCAGGTTCTTGACCTGGATGAATTCCTTGCCAATTGTTTTTGACTTGACGGCCCCTTCTTTTACTGCTTCACTCATTGATATACCTCTTGCCCAAGGGTATCCCGGTTAGTTCAGACGATGCATCCAAAATAACGAAATATCAACAGAAATTGATAGAAATTAGACCTGCAGCGGAGCGCGATGGCCTTCAGCGTTCTCATATAACCAACAACGGACAGTGTGGCCGGGCACGGCCTCAGTCAGGTGAGGTTCGGCTTCAGTGCAAATCTTGAGCTGGTGCTGCAGCCTGGCCCGGCAGCGGGGAGCAAAGGTGCAGCCAGGCGGCATATTGACCAGGTTTGGTACGTTTCCTGGGATGACGTCCAACTTTTCGGTGACCTTACCCAGCACGGGGATAGAGCCGATCAGGCCCTGGGTGTAGGGGTGGAAGGGGTAGTCGAAAAGTGAGATGACGTCGGTCTGCTCGACGATCCGCCCGGCGTACATTACCGCTACCCGGTTGGCCATTTCGGCGATGACCCCCAGGTCGTGGGTGATCAAGATCACAGACGTGCCCATGTGAGTGCGCAGATCGCGCATCAGGTCGAGAATCTGGGCCTGGATGGTCACATCCAGGGCGGTGGTAGGCTCGTCGGCGATCAAAAGCTGGGGGTTCAGTGCCAGCGCCATGGCGATCATTACTCGTTGGGCCTGACCGCCTGACATCTCGTGGGGGAAGGCGCGGGCTTTACGTTCAGGGTCGGGGATGCCGACGATTTTTAGCAACTCAACGGCCCGAGCCCAGGCGTTCTTCTTTTCCATATTCTGGTGGATCTGAAGGACTTCGGCGACCTGGTCGGCTGCCATGAAGACCGGGTTCAAGCTGGTCTGAGGCTGCTGGAAGATCATGGAGATGCGGTTGCCGCGCATCTCGACCATTTCTGATTCTGAGAGTTTGAGCAGGTCGCGGCCGTCGAAGAAAATCTGGCCATCGACGATCTTTCCTGGCTCGCCTACCAGGCGTAAGATTGAGAATGAGGTGACGCTTTTGCCGCAACCCGATTCTCCCACCAGACCGAGGACTTCACCTTGTTTGACTGAGAAATCGACGCCATCTACAGCCTTTACGACACCGGCTTCGGTATAAAAATAAGTCTTAAGTCCATGGACTTCCAGGATATTGCCGTTGGTAGAAGCCGCGGCGCCATTGCTCATTCTAGGTGCTCCTTGATATGAGAGTCGTGAAATTGTTCAAATAAGTGCATAGTCTTATTATTATACGACAAATCGGAGAAGAATCTCGCTGCCCGCAGCTGCGCAAACGAAAGGGGCTGTCTTTATGTAAGACAAGCTTCAGCCTGCCCACCGAATCCAATGGCTGATTTAACAAAAAGGCAGCCTCTGTCGGTTTTTTTACACATAGTTATTTTGGCGTCGCCGTTTGATAACCAGAAACAAAAAAGGGCTGACTCCATTGGCTTTTAAGTCAGCCCCTTATTTTTGATGTACCCAGGCCGATTAGAGAATGGTGCCCGAGTAGCTAACGGTCACGGCGTCCGCGACCACCGCGACGTTTATGAATGACGAGGGTAAACGCGCCGACCATACCCAGGATCAATCCCAGGAATTGAGCCGTGAAGGCAAAGAAATTCAAGAAAAGCGTTGATGGGATGAACTGCAAAATGATCAATATGGGAATCGCTACCCCCAACAGGAGTAGGGTAGCCCCTATCAGCAAGAGAATCTTTGGGTTGTAGTCCATTAATCTTTATAGAGCCAACACTTAACCAGGTGCTCGGGTTCGGGTTGAAACTCAGGGGGTACCTCTTTGTCGCACAGGCCATCGATCTTGCGCGGGCAGCGTGGGTGGAACCGGCAGCCTGCCGGGGGATTGATCAGGTTGGGCGGCTCACCGGGTGGGACGTCTTTGTAGGAGTGAGCGTTGTTCCCGTCAGGATCGGAGGTAGCAGCCAGCAGGGCGTGAGTGTAGGGGTGGAGCGGGTTGTTGAGCAGATCGTTTACCCGGGCTTTTTCAACCAGGTTACCGGCATACATGACGAAGATCCGCCGGGAGAAATAACGGACCGTCGAAAGGTCGTGGGTGATGTACATAACCGCCAGGCGGCGCTTCTCTTGCAGATTGCGCAGGAGCTTGAGAATCTCAACCCGGACGGAAGCATCCAGCATGGAGACAGGCTCGTCAGCGACGATCATGCGCGGGTTTAAAAGCATAGCGCGGGCGATAACGATCCGCTGCTGCTGTCCGCCGCTGAGCTGGTGCGGATATTTCGGTAGAAAATCATTGACCGGAAAGACCTTGACCTCTTCGAGGGCCTGGGTGATGCGTTCGTGGCGCTTTTCGTGGTCGGTAATACCATTGATGATCATTGGTTCTTCGAGGATGCGCTGGACAGACATGAAAGGCGCCATGGCGCTGTAGGGGTCTTGCTGGATGTAGCCGACGTAAGACCGGTATTCTTTAAGGTTGCTGCCCTTCTTGTCGCTAATATCGTTGCCTTCGAACACGATTTTGCCATCGGTAGGGCGGTAAAGGCCCAGGACGGTCTTCATTAAGCTCGATTTTCCACAGCCGCTTTCGCCTACCACGGCAATGGCTTCGTTAGTGTGCAGATCAAAATTGACGCCATCCACGGCGTGAACATGGCCCACTGTCCCGAATCCAAAGCGGCGAAGCTCAAACCACACCTTTAAATTCTGGATCGATAAAAGCACCTCCTGACCGGTAAGATCGGATGCGATTGGTTGGGGATTAATTTCAACTGAATTGGTTTTTTCCATCATTACTTATCCTTGCGCTTATTGATACAACCAGCATTTAACCAGGCGGTCGTTCACGGTGTACGTAGGTGGTTCTTGATCGCACTTGTCAAACTGCCGTGGACAGCGTGCTTTGAAGCGGCAGCCCGTGGGAGGATTGAAAAGACTGGGGGGTTGTCCGGAAATAAAATCGGGTTCCTTGGTGCCTTTAAGCCGGGGCACACTGTCCATGAGCATTTTCGAATAAGGATGCAAGGGTTGGATAAAAAATTCGGTAGCATTGCTGACTTCCACGATCTGTCCAGCATACATCACAGCTACTTTATCGGCCAATTCGCTCGAGGTGGCGATATCGTGGGTGATCAAAATATAACTGATTTCAAGCTCTTTTTTCAAGCGTTTGAGGACGTTAAAGATATTGGCCTGGGTGAGAACGTCCAGGGCAGAGGTGGGCTCGTCCAGGATGATCAATTGGGGAGACGTGACCAGGGCCATGGCGATGGCCGAGCGCTGGCGCATGCCACCGCTCAGCTCGAAAGCGTAGCGGGAAAGGAATTCTTCGGGCACGCCCACATGCTGGAACATCTGTTTGGCCTGAACCATTGCATCTTTCTTAGCCATACCGGTGTGGATAATGAACGGTTCCATGACCTGATCGCCGATGCGCAGGACCGGGTTGAGAGCATTCATGGCGGCTTGTGGCACCATTGAGATCATATTCCAACGAACATTCTTACGGAAATCTTCGTCGTTGTAAGCCATGATATCGGTTCCGTCGAGAAAGACCTTACCACTATAAGTTTCGACATTCCTGGGCAGCAATCTCAAGATGGCTTTTGCCAGAGAACTTTTGCCACAACCCGATTCTCCCACCACGACTACCGCTTCGTTAAATCCCAGTGAGAAATTTACGCCATCCACTGCCTTTACCGGCCCTTTAGAGGTGCGGAAATGTAAAACTAAATCTTCGAGTCTTAAAAGGGTTTTTTCAGGCATTATTTATTGACCTCTCAGGCGGGGATTGAAAACACGATCCAGGGCATAACCGACGGCGGAAAATGCCAGCCCGGTTACCATCAGAAGAACGGAAGGCTCGAGCACCCAATAATACCAGCCCTGGAAGATGGCGCCGGCGTTATAGGAGTCGTCGATCAGCTTACCCCAGGTCGGAAGGGTGGGGTCGCCCAGCCCGAGAACGGCCAACGAGGCTTCGAGGAAGACGTAGGAAGGGATCAAAGTAATGAATTGGGGGATGAGCATGGGGATCAGGCGAGGGATCATGTACTGGAAGATGATGCGAGTATTGCCAGCGCCATATGAGCGGGCTGCCTCGATATAGGGTGATTCCTTCACCTGCATGAAGACGGCCCGGAATGTTTTTATCCCGGAGCCAAAGATGCTCAACAGAATGACGACCCCCAGCATCAAGAAAAGACTGCGTGAATAAAACGTGCCCACCATAATCAGGATAGGTAAGAATGGTAAGACGAGGTTAATCTCGGTGACCCGCTGGATGATCATATCGACCCAACCGCCGAACCAGGTGCTGATACCGGCAATGACCAGCTGAGCTACCGAGGTGCCAACAGCCGCCAGCAAACCGAATAACAAGGCGATGGGCGTTCCCCATAATAAAGCGATGCCAATATCCCGGCGCAGGTTATCGGTCCCGGCCCAGCCGGCCAGCTTGCCGTAGAAAATGACCTCAGCGCTGTAGTCGGAATTGGGTTCGAAGGTCGTGCCCTGGATTTGCAGCTGGTAGGTCCCTTTCGTAGGCGTCGGGCTGTTGTAATCTGGCCCGCCAAATAAGCCGACGGTAGCCAACTGGCCATTCAGTTTGGCCGTTAATTTGGTGTCCTGGTTGACACGATAGGTCATTTGGTTACTAAGAGCAAAATTTTTCAGGCGGATCTGGCGGCCGTCCGGCGTTATCCATACCAGGCCGACGAAAGGTGGGTTTTTGTCATATGTTGCATTGAAATAAATGGAGAAATCGTCTTCGTAGCTATCGTAATTGTAAGGAATATCGAAGGTGTAATTGATGGTCGTCGAAGTTGAGCCGGCTGATTTGACTTCTTTGACTACTCCCGGATCAGTAGACTTAATATCAATGGTCACCGGAAGTTTTTCACTGCGGAAGAAGTTGAACCAGATGGGCGCTGCCAGCTTGGGATTTTGATACCAATCGGCTTCCATGCCGCGCCAGAGCTCAATGGCCTTGGAATACGGGATCGTAATGATTGTATAGATTGAGACAAGCACTAAGAAGAAGATGATTATGCCACCGGCCAAAGCGGTGGGGTAACGCAAAATTTCTTTTAATCCATTTCTAAAATTCATATTACATCTGGCTCCCTTCACTTCCACCAATTTTCACCCGTGGATCAACAATAGCATATACAATGTCAAGCAGGAAAACGGTTATCGCCAACATATACGAGAAAATAACCGTCTCTCCAACAATGACCGGGGTGTCGAACAAACCGATCGCCTCGTAAAGGGCGCGGCCCAGGCCGGGCCAGGAGAAAATGGTTTCAAAAATCGGCGCTCCTAACCACGAAGCAATCACTAGAAGGGCAAAGCTGGTAATGATGGTCGGTAAGGTCGGGCGCAAGATGTATTTGCTGTTGATATCGCGATCGGGCAGGCCCTTAGCCTTGGCCATATCGACGTAGTCCTCACTGGAGTAAATGAGGAAGAAGGTGCGCCAGGTGAAAATACTGAGGAAGATTTGGCTGAGCGTGAGGGCAAAAACAGGTAAGATCAGATGTTGGCCTATACTTAACAGGTATGCTAATTTGTTGTCAGGGGGTGGTGCCGCCACCATGCCTCCAAACGGTAATATGCGGAAAACGGATGCAAACAACAGGATCAAAAAGATGCCATAAAACCATCCTGGGGCGGATGAGAAGGGAGTCAGGCTGACGGACAGTTTATCAAAGATACTTCCATAAGCTCTTGAAAGCATTAAGGCCAGCACCAGGGCGATGACAAAGAGAAAGATATCCGAAATACCGAAAAGTACCAGCGTGGCTGGAAGTCGTTCCAGGATGATCAATCGAACTGAGCCCGATCCGCTGTTCGAGGTCATGTTGACTGCACGTCCCAGATTCAGCGTCAATGCGTCTTTGAGAAAGTTAAAGCTGCGCACGATGAAGGGTTGGTCCAACCCTTCTCGATGGGCTTCTTCAGTGATTTGGTTGTTGATTAATTGTGAACGGGCATCCGGTGCCATGTTGCGATAGGAGGGGTTGGCGGCAGCGGACATCGTGATCCTCTGGCGGATTTCACCCATGCGGATCTTGTCGACGTAGCCGCCCATATTAGCGATCAGGATGGTCAGGTATAAAGCAATCACCACGGTCACAGCTAGCGTCAACAAGCGAACGACCGTATAGCGGGTAATCCGGCTCAACGTACTGGTTCCTGATTTTTTCTTTTCTTCTTGGGGGCTGCTGGTCTCAGGAATATCGAAAGGTGTACTTACCTCAGCCATAGGCTTCTCTCTCTTCTTCTAGAATGGTTTTTAAAAGTACATTTAAAAAATTATACCCGATTAGGGTGAAACTTTCCGCCCTAATCGGGTAAGTACTAGTAATTTTGGTTATTTAGTGACAACAAATTGATAGGTTGCGAAGCTGGGCAGCGCTACTACTTTCGAAGAAACTGCCACGCTCAACGAAGCCGAGCCAGCCGCTAGCTTGCCTGTCACATCGGTCGTCAGGTCGATAGTGTATTGGCCTTCAGCGGTCATGGTAGCTGTACCGCTGGCGACTTCATTACCATCCGAGCCGAAGAGGGTGTAGGACACCTTTTCGATATCGGTTGAAGGATAGGGTTGGTTGTCGAAGCTGATTTCGACGGTAAACTGTGCATCCGAACCGGAAGCTACCTGGGTCGGGCCATCTACCGTAGTAACCGCGATCTTTGGTACCGAGTAGGCAGTGGTGTACTGGTCGTCGGCGAACATATAGTCGGTGAACTTCGAGACCGTGATCGAGCCAGCTGTGGTGTCAATTTTGTCGATGAAGTAAGGGCCGGTGCCAACCCAGATATTGTTGTGGGCAGTGTAGAAAGCCTGCAGGTTGGTATAGGCGGCCTTGGCCTGGTCGGCGGTTACGTATTGACCCAGGGTTGGGGCGTAGGGGATATAGCCGCTGGTGATGTCCTGGGTGAGGTACTCATCCTGGATGGCGAGGGTCGGGCCAGAGATGAAGCTGGTCTGGTCAACTTTGGCGGTGGTGGCTTTATCCTGTGACATGGACATCTTGCCATCAGCTTCGGCCTGGATGGCGGGAGCCTGGTTGTACCAGGAGCCGGTGCCATAGGCGTAGGCGTTGTTGTCAGATGGGTACCAGGTCAAATAACCGGCAGCATTGTTTTCGGCATCGAGCGCATACTGGTCATCCCAGGTGGTGATGGTCAGCGGGTCGGTGGAGACGATCTTGACGCCCTTGAAGTGGCTCAAGAATGTGTCAACGACGTCGACGCTGGCCGGGTCGTAAATCGGGCTGCCTTCTTTGCCGGGATCAAAAGCCATGATCATGGCCATGACGAAGTCTGCAACCGACAGGTTAGTGCCGTCATGCCATTTAGTCTTGAACAGGTCAGGTGTGTAGGTAACGGTTACCTCGACATTAGCTGTCTGGGCGTAAGTGCTGTCGGCAGCGGCGCGGTCCTTGGCGGTGACAAAGGTTTGGGTCTTGGCGTCCCAATCGGCCCAGGCGTCATCCGGAACAGCAATGCTATCCTGGGTGGTCAAACTGACCCAATCGAGGTTCTTGGTAATTGGCAAGCCGGTCTTGGCGATTACGTCAGCCTTGACGACAAGCTTAGGCAGAGCGAGGCCGGTGTAAGGATCTTGCATCGTGCCCCAATCTTCGGTCATGAACTGAGGTGTGCTGTCATAGACCCAGTTCGAGCCGTTGACCGGGTTCCAGGCCTGAACGAAGATGCCGGGCATGGCCATCTGGAGCGAACCACCTTCCTGGCCGTTGAAGCGCAGGGTTAAGGGCATCAGGGGGTTATTGAGGCCAGCGGCCAGGTCAGAAGCGGCCGAAACCTTGGAGCTGTAGGGGGTGAAGGAAATATTATCAACCAGCCAGATACCCCACCAGCCTTCGGTCATTGAATCGTTAAGGGCAGTCGCGAACAGTTGATCGCGTTCAGCCATGCTGGTGAAGTTGTTGGTCAGCAGTTTATCTTCAGCGGCGGCTAATTCGGCAGATGGTTTGTACTTGGTGAATACCGGGATACCACCGCCAAAGACCTGGCTGGAGTTGAATTCAGCGAAATCAATGCCTTCATCGCGGACGATGGAGTTGTTGATCCAACCAGCGGTGTAGTAACCGAAGGTATAGGTGGAAACATCACCGGTCCAAATTGGTGAAGCTTCACGGCTGGTCTTTTCCTGCTGGTCGACTGTGAAGCCCAGTTTGGTGAGCTGGTTGGCGAAGTACTCGCCCATCTGCTTGCGAGCATCTTCGGTGCGGATGATGGCAATAATGGTGACAGGCTTGTTGTTATATTGCCACATTCCAGTTGAATCTTTAGTGGCGCCCAAAGCGGTCATTCTCTCATCGACGACCTGGGTCGCTTTGTCAAAGTTGTAGGCGTATTTGGTGGCGATGGCACCGAGGATACCAGCATAGCGGGCCGCATCCGGGAAAGCCCCGGTGAGGGCGGTAAACTTGGGAATTGCCAGGCCGCCGCTAATTTCCTGGGCGAGGTAATTACGATCGATAGCCCAGTTCATGGCTTCGCGGAATTGCTGATCGCTGAAGGGGTTTAAAATGCCGTCAGCGGTGTAATCACCGGTGTTGAAGATCATCTGATCGTTGCTGCCATATGTATTGGCGTAGCTCAGGTTCGAGTCACCCTTGACCGTGTTGAAGAGGTCGGGGTCACTGCTGGTGTATTGGTAGACGTCAATAGCACCGGCCTGGAGCTGGGCGATAGCTGATGGTTGGTCAGCAATAGCGGTAAAGACTACCGAATCCAGCCAGGCGCCTACGTGTGGAACAGGGGTCGGAGCTACGGTTTCAGTGGGTGCAGCAGCCGCGGTGGTGCTGGTGGGTTGAGCTGCAGATGCCGTATTGGTCGGTTGTGATGGGGGCGTTGTAGGCTGCGTCACTGTCGTTGGCGCTGTCGTGGCCGATTGGCAGGCTGCTAATAGCATGCTGGCAACCATGACCAGGCTAAAAATAACACTAATCTTTTTATTCATCCTATTCTCCTCCAAAGAGTTTTTTAGAAGATGAGGATACCTCTACGGGTATCCTGGCTTTTTTGAGGTCACTCCCCTCCCGTAAGGGAGATTTCTCATATTGAGATTTGACTGGTTTCAGGCATAAGGCCTGTTGATCTTTTATACCTGAATTAATGACGTGAATGGGGATACGCAATGATGCTCGGGATAAACTAACTTTCTGAACCTGGAATTCCAAACTGGAGATACCACCTCCTTTTCACTCGAAATTTAGCTTCTATTCAGTTTTAGATGATTAACATATACGTAACAACTACCCATTGGTGATAGGCTTGTCTGGTATCTTAGCATGAGTCCAAAAAAAAGTCAAGCGACGATGATAAGAAAAAATTATCTGGAACAACCCGGGCCGTAGTCGATGGCCTCGAGGTCCCAGAGGTCGCTGCGGGCTGAAGGGTCGAGGGTAAGACCACAAAGGTCGGGTCGAGCAGCCGCTGCTTTGACGAGCAGATAGAGCGGAATGGCGGGAAGGTCGTTGGCGAAAATTGTCCTGGGCAGTTCTGTTCGCATCGATGTAGCTGGTTTGACCGGGCGGGCCCTGGAGAGCAGTGGTGCAGGCCTGGTCGAACTGTGGGTTGGCATATCCGGATACGTTTTCGCCCAGCCAATGGTTGCCATCGTTGGGAACGTTACTGCTTAGATACAGGAAGCATTGGGGATAGATGCTTCCCTGCCAGCTGAAATCGACCAGGTCAAAATTGCGACCAAAAACCGGACCTTGAGGGCCAGGGGCAAACAGGTTTTCAGGTGTTTCGGTGTGCACATTGAGTTGAATGCCGCATTCGCCCAGGGATTGGGAGAGAATAGAGGCCACCTGCGAGCGAAGTGCAGCCTGCGTGGTCCAGTAATCGACGACCAGGGGAGTGCCATCCGGGACGCCAGCCACACCTTGAGCCAGGCGGGGTGTTGACGGGTCATTGTCGCTATCCTTCCAGCCAACTTCATCTAGCAGCTGGCTACCTTGGGCCACGTCGAAGCCGTAATGGGCTACATCCGCGGCGGATAACGGGTTCTGCGGGGGAAGATAGGTGTCGATCACCTGGGATTGGCCCTGGAGGGCCTGGTCGATGATGGTCTGGCGGTCCATACAATAGGCGAATGCCTGGCGAGTTCGTACGTCGCCGAAATAATCGGGCCGGTCGCCGGCAGCCGGGTTATAGCCGTTGTCGTATGATGCGGGCATGATTCCGAAATCGATCAGTTCTACTTCTGGACCGGCAGTAAAGTAGGCCTGGATCTTATGGTTGGCTTGCAGCTCAAGTAAGGTCGATATCTGGCTGTCCAATTGGGCGCTGCGGTCAACGATATCGCATTCACCGGCCAGGAGAGCCGTCAGGCTGGTATTGGTATCGGTTCCGATGAAACGATACACCAGGTTATCGAAGGTGGGCAGACCATCCTTTGCTTTGAAATAATTGGGATTCTTATGAAGGGTGATGTGGTCACCTTTCACCCAATCAACGATCTGGTAAGGACCCCAGCCAATGGGTGTGGTGGTAGATTCCGAAGCTGTTAACAGCTCAGAGGGGCTCATATTTCCCCATAGATGCTGGGGGAGAGGCAGCCAAAAGTTGGTTAACGAACCAGGACTCAGATTGCCAGGAATGCCTACCCATTGGACCGTCAGGTCGTCAACGGCAGTGTAGGCTGCGGTACGATCGATGTTATATTTTGAGGAAGGGGTAGTCGGGTCGGCCGCTAATTTGTAAGAAAAAACCGAATCGGCAGCCGTAAGGGGCTGGCCATCAGACCAGAGCAGGCCGGGGAGCAGCTTGAATGTAACCCTGAGCTGGTCCATTTGCAGCTCGGAGGACCCATCCCATGGAATGGCGCAGTCGGTGCTATTGCAGCCAGCTGGACGGACCGGGACATCTTTTGCCAGTGTGGCCAGGTTGCCATTTGCATCGATGATTTCATCGCCAGCTGAGACAGGAACACCGGTTATGGCCGCGTCTCCATCGGCGAGACTGGGGATTTTTTGGAGAATCACGGGTTGGGCGGTGTAATTTTGTTCGTCGATCGGCCCATCATAGATGGCTTCGAGGATATTCCAGGCCGCGACCGAGGGTTGGGAGTAAAGATAAAGTGACTGCGGTTCTTGCCCGATGCAGACGACCAGAGTACGCGGGGCCGGTGTGGGCGGAATTGGCGTTAGCGTGGGGGAGGGGACCGGACTTGGTGTCTGGGTAGCAGGGTTCGAGGTAGGGGTCTGTTGCGCAGGGGTGCGCTGGCAGGCAGAGAGGATGAGGGTAAGGGCCAAAGAAAGCGTTAGAATTTTTTTTCTCATCAGGTCACCTGAATTTAACAGGAAGGTCATTGATCATAAGGATGTTGGGTCCCCATACCTGAGGCGCAGGTAAGATTGGTAGCGTTCAGGATGGATGGATCCTTCGGCAACGGCCTGCCGGACCGCACAGCCGGGTTCATCGCGATGGGTGCAGTCATTGAACTGGCAGTGTTCAACCAGAAGACGCAATTCTGGGAAATAGCCATCCATTTCTTCGGGTAAGGTATCCCACAATGCCAGGGCTTTGATCCCGGGCATGTCGGCAACGTAACCGCCGGATTCGAGCTCGAACAGCTGGCGTACCTGGGTAGTGTGCTTCCCTTTCCCGGTGGCCTGCGAGACCTCATGAACTGCAAGACCCAGGCCGGGTTGAAGCAGATTGAGCAAGCTGGATTTACCCACTCCGGATGGACCGGCAAAAGCCGAAATTTTCCCATGCAGGAGCTGAAGCAAGGCGGAGACACCCTGGCCGGTGTGGGCGGAGGTGTACAGAACGGGATATCCAAGAGGTTCATAATGACCAAATAACTGGCGCGCGTTTGATTCGCCAGCCAGATCCAGTTTGTTGACAATAATTAAAGCAGGGAGATGCTGCTGTTCAACCATCACCAGGAAACGATCCAGAAGACCCAGGTGAGGTTCCGGTTGAGCGCAGGCAAACACCAGGATCACCTGGTCGGGGTTTGCCAGAAGCACCTGCTGGTATTCGCCTTTGGGATTGGGCGCCATGCGCACGAGGGCGCGCTGGCGCGGCAGGATGCTTTCGATTGACCCGGCGCCATCTTGCCCGGGTGAGACCAGCACCTGGTCGCCGACGGCAGCAATATCTCCACGGACCGGCCCGCGTTTCAGGCGGCCGCGTAAGCGGCAGACGATGCGACCAGATCCGGTTTGGACGTCATAGAAACCGGATTGTGAGCGAATGATAGTTCCTGGCAGCAAAGGCATACTCTCTTTTCAAGGTGCAGTCGTATCGGTAGGAGCCGGCTCGTTAGTCGGAGTATCGGTCACTTCAGGTGTTGGCGAAGCGACGACGTAGGGGCTGGCTTCCCAGGGCATGATCATGCCGTAATTGGTATCGTTCGAGAAATACAGGGAAACGGCTCGCCGGAAAATCGGAGCAGCCATCTCGGACCCTTCTCCAGCATTCTCGAGCAGAACGGCGATAGCAATATCCGGTTTATTGGGGTTGTTTGCCATGGTATAACCGGCAAACCAGGCATCCGGGTCGCCATAGGACGTGGTCGCTGTGCCAGTTTTACCGGCAACCGGGATGCTCATATTGGCCATAACGAAATAAGCCGTGCCTTTGCGATCATTTACCACGCTGATCATCGCGTCCTGGACGGTTTTCAGGTTTTCGGCTGAGACCGGTAAGGTGCCGGTGATGATTGGATTGAAGGATTGGGAGGCTTCACCATCCGGTGAAACGATCTTATCGATAATTTGAGGTTGGTAAACCGTACCGCCATTGCCGACGGCAGCCACGAAATCGGCGACCTGGAGCGGTGTCACCATGGTCGATCCCTGGCCGATGGCCAATTGGACGGCATCGCCGGCGTCGGCAGGATCGGGGATGTTGCCGGCAGCTTCGTTGGTAAGTTCGAAGCCGGTCTTTCTGCCCAGGCCGAAGGCGCGCGCCATATCTGAAACAGCCGTGGTATAGCCCTGCTGGTAAAGCTGGTACCCGATGTGCCAAAACCACGGGTTGCAAGAGCGCATCAAGCCTTGAGGTAAGGTCAGCTCGCCGCTGGGGCCGACCCCGTGGTCCAGGGTCCAGTCATGTCCGACCCAACCTTGCAGCTCGGTAAAATCGTAGCCGCAGTAATAAGAGCTTTGTGCGGTAAAGACGCCTGTTTCCAAGGCAGCCGACATGGTAACGATCTTGAAGACCGAGCCGAGAGGATACTGGCCCTGGTCGGCCCGGTCATAGATCGGCTGGGCGGGATCGGACAGGATCTGGTCTCGCAGCACCGAGTTGGGGTTAGCGGCGTCAAGCAGGTTGGGGTCGAAGGTAGGATTAGAGACCATTGCCAGGATGGCGCCGGTATCGCGTTCCATTACGACCACAGCTCCCCGGAAATCGCCAAGTGATTTTTGGAGTTTGATTTGCAGATCACGGTCGATGGTTGTATAGATGGATTGGGACGGGACCGGGTCGGTGTGAGCCAGGCGGGTAATGACGTCGCCATTGAAGCTTTTAATGTAGAGTGTCGCGCCGTTCGTCCCTGCCAGGTAGGGCTCTCCCCAATATTCAAGGCCCGAAGTGCCGACCTTTTGGTCGATGCGATAACCTTCGCGCTCGTAGGTTTCGACATCTTCAGCCGGAATCGACTGGACATATCCAATCGTTTGTGGAGCGATGCCGCCTTCATAATAATAACGGGACTTGAGGGGGGTAGCCCGATAACCGCTCAGCCCGGATAGGACGCTGACCTGGGCCTGGTAAGCATCGGCCGAGGTTTCGCCGACAGGAATATACCAGGTTGGATCGGCGTATTTGTACAGATCGTGGATGTAATTACGGTCCAGGCCGGTCAGGATGGAAAGCTCATCGAGCAGAGTGCCTTCCTGGTCGGGATCAATCTCGCCAGGCACAACGCCCAAAGCAACGGAATCAGCCTGGGCGACGATCGCATGTCCATCCCGGTCGTAAATATTGCCGCGGGCGGGGACTTCGTAATCAAGGTAAAGCTTATTGGGCTCGTCCAGGTTCGGCCCTTTTAAGGCGGGCATGATTAAACCGTCATCCCACTGGATCTGCCAGGTTCCATCGTTCAGGCTGAGATTCATAATCATGGGGTCTGTGGTGATATCGTTCAACAGCGTGGTGTGAAAGGTGACCTGGTAAGAAACCTGGGCGGAGGCCGGGTTGACCAGTGACGAAGTCACCTGGTAATCGATGGTTTTCAGGGTCATCATGATGGCAGCATCCCGGTAGCGCTGCTCGAAATCCGCTTCGGATATGGCATCCTGGGTGATGGACGTGAGCATGGCGTACATGCTGGCGTAATCTTCGCTCTGCCAGGCCTTGAGGAAGGCCTGGGCAGCGGTCTGGGGATCAGGGGCGCGGGTAACAGTTAAACCAGGGTGGCCCAGGGTGGGTGTCGGTGATAAGGCGGGTGAGTTGGTGGGTCCCGGGGTAGCCAGAGTGCAGCTTGCCAACAGAATGGTTGAAAATATGAGTAAAGGGAGGGGTTTCATGGTTAATAGTAATGTGAGAGTGTAGACTCGAGATCTGTTTACAGAGATAAATGCTGCCGGAAACTTATTGTCTATTCTCGATTCTCGAGGATCGCGGCATAAACCGGACAATCATAATTTAAGGTCGCCTGGCAGGGTTGGAAGAGGTTGGTGCTGGGTACGACGCCAAAATGGCGCAGGGTGCGTTGGAGGTGGCACAGCGGCAGGCCCATCACGCTGGCATAGCAACCCTGGAGATGGTCGACGGGATGGAAGCTCTGATTCTGGATGGCATAAGCGCCGGCTTTGTCGAGCGGGTCCCCACTGGCTATGTAGGCAGAAATCTCTTCATCGGTATAGGAGCGCATCGGAACGTCTGTGACGCATAAATCCATCTTGAGCTGATCCTTGTGAGGATCAAACACTGCCAGGGCGGTAAAAACCTGGTGAGTCCGGCCGCGCAGTTGGGCCAGTATCTGGAACGCCTCAGCCTGACTGGAGGGTTTTTCTAATATACTGAGGCTGGTCGGGGAAGAATCGACGACAATGGTATCAGCCGCGAGGACCAACCATCCCGGCTGAGCCTTTGCGGCAACCGCGCGTGCTTTTGTTTCTGCTAGTCTGAGAACATAATGCGCCGGTTCTTCCGCTGGCTGGGGGATTTCATCGATGTTAGCCGGATGGACCGTGAATTTCCACTCCCCAAGGCCGAGCAACTGGCGCCGGCGAGGAGAATTGGAAGCCAGCAGGATGACGGGCGCTTGCATATTGATCGATTGTAACATACTCCGGTACGAGTCGAGAATGGCCGGGTGAGAATCGCATAGGGTTAGGTTTTATTGATTTCGTAACATGCTCCCATGACTATTCGGAAGCCATGCAGAATCGCAAATCAGGGATGGTTAACCGATGGTAAGGGAATGAGAGTGTGGTAGCAGCCAGTCGAGAGGCGAGCGTGAAGATTTAGTCTGGCCGAGTGAATCGTTAAGAAAAGACGATGGTCTAGATCAGTTTATAATATCTACCATATTAAACAATCTAAAATCAGAATAGAAAGGCGGCGCGTCACCATCTCGCATGTCGATGAATACACCTTACGGTGTGCCGTGTCTCAAATCTCTATCCACTAAAGTCTACTCACTAATCATTTTCGAAAGGAATGGCCCAGGGATGGAAGCTTTACAGCAAAAAATTCTCGAAGAGGGGAAGAATCTGAGCAATGGGATTCTCAAGGTCGATAGTTTCATCAACCACCAGGTCGATCCGGGGTTAATGGATGCCTGCGGCGTGGAGTTTGCCCGAAGGTTTGGGTCGATTGGCGCCACCAAGATCCTGACCGCAGAAATCTCAGGGATTGCCCCGGCGATTATGACGGCTTTTCACATGAAGCTGCCGGTGGTCTATGCCCGTAAAACCAAGCCGGTGACCATGCCAGACCAGGTTTACCTGACGGTAGCGCCTTCCCACACAAAAGGCCACCTGGTAGAGCTGATCGTGTCGCCAGAATACCTGGCCGGCGGCGAAAAAGTGCTGATCATCGATGATTTCCTGGCTTCAGGGTCGACGATCATCGGCCTGGTACGCCTGGCGCAGACAGCCGGGGCGAAGATTGTTGGAATTGGGGCTTTGATCGAGAAATCCTTCGAGGGTGGGCGGTCGATTCTCAAATACCTGAACGTACCGATTAAATCGCTGGTGTGCATCACCTCGATGGACAACGGCGAGATCGTGTTCGGGAATTGTTGATCTCAGCCATGATGCCTGATTCCATTGCTATCCTCGATTTTGGCTCGCAGTATACCCAGCTCATCGCCCGCCGGGTGAGAGAAGCGCGGGTTTATTCTGAGCTGTTTCCCTGGGATGAACGGCCCGAACGGGTGCTGGGGCTAAAACCAAAGGGATTCATCCTGTCCGGCGGCCCGAATTCGGTTTATGCAGCTGAGGCTCCGGCAGTCCCGGATTACGTGCTCGCTTCGGGCTTGCCTGTGCTGGGCATCTGCTATGGGATGCAGGCCCTGGCTCACCGGTTAGGCGGCAAGGTGGCGCCCGCCGTGCAGCGTGAATACGGACTGGCAGCTGTCGAGACCACCCAATCGAACCCTCTGCTGCCTGTAGGTCAATACCCGGTGTGGATGTCGCACGGAGACCGGATCGACGCCTTGCCTGATGGTTTTGTAGCTCTGGCCCAAAGCGGGAACAGCCCGATTGCGGCCATGGGTAATCTGCAGGACAGGCGGTTCGGATTGCAGTTTCACCCCGAAGTCCACCATACCAGTGGGGGCAGCGAGATAATCAGGCGTTTCGTGGTCGATATCTGCGGTGCCCGTCCGGATTGGACCCCAGAATCGATCATCGCCCAATCCATCGAACGGATCAGAGAACAGGTTGGCAACGCGAAAGTCATCTCGGCTGTCAGCGGGGGTGTGGATTCGAGCGTGGCGACCGCCCTGGTCTACCAGGCAATCGGCGATCAGCTGGCGGCGGTTTTCGTGGATACCGGCCTGCTGCGCCAGAGTGAACGCCAGCAGGTGGAGAAGGCTTTTGGCCAGAACCTGGGGATGAATCTGAAGACCGTGGATGCCTCCGGTGACGTTCTGGCTGCCTTGAAAGGTGTGTCTGAGCCGGAACGAAAGCGGCAGATCATCGGCGAGGGGTTCATCCGCATTTTTGAAAGCCAGGCTCGTGAGATGGGCTCTCCCCATTTCCTGGTTCAGGGCACAATCTATCCGGATGTGGTCGAATCCAGTGCGCCGGACCGGGCGCGTGGCGACCGGATCAAGACCCACCACAACGTGGGTGGGCTGCCGGAGAAGATGGCTTTCGAGCTGGTGGAACCGCTGCGCTATTTATTCAAGGATGAGGTCAGGGCCGTGGGAGAGGCTTTAGGCCTGCCGTCGGAGCTGGTGTGGCGCCAGCCTTTCCCTGGGCCGGGTCTGGCAGTACGATGCCTGGGTGAAATTACCCCCGAACGCCTTGAGCGCTTGCGTGCAGCAGATGCGATCTTGACCGAAGAGTTGGGAGAAGCCGGACTGTTGAAACAATTCAAGCCGGTGGATGACCCCAACAACGCGACCCTTCGCCTTGCTCGCCCGTTGAGTGAAAACGCCCAGAGCGGCAGCGCCCAGGCTTTTGCCGTGCTCCTGCCGGTGCGTTCGGTGGGGGTGATGGGCGACCAGCGCACGTACCAGGAGGCGATTGCCCTGCGGGCGGTGACGACTGAAGACTTTATGACCGCCGATTGGGCCCGGCTGCCCTACGACCTGCTGGCACGCATCTCCAGCCGGATCGTCAACGATGTGGACGGAATCAACCGGGTAGTGTATGATATTACCAGTAAACCTCCGGCTACAATTGAATGGGAATGAAGATTCGAGAAGCAAGAGACAAACAACGAGTGTCGTGATTGGCTGTCCGCTAATAGACCACCCTCAGGTCGATAGCCGCCGAATGGATGGACGTTTGAGATCAACAGTCAGCTGCCGTTGTACTGCAACTTTTTGGTCGCCCTGACGTATAAAAGATGACACTTAAATAAAGCGTGACCGGTCCTGATGGGATTGGTGCATGCGACGATCCAGGGTCTCTGGTCGATGTACCAGGGAAGGCTATCCAGTGAAGTAAGGAGAATGCTATGAATTACGGTGAGGTTCTGAGTAAGGCGTGGAAAATTATCTGGCGTTTCAAGATCTTATGGATTTTTGGAATCCTGGCGAGCTGCTCGGGGAATTTGGGGAATGGATCCAGCAGCAGCGGTAATAATGGGATCAGGTACAACGTTCCTGGCGAAAATTTACCCCCGGGAATCCAAAATTTCATCACCCAGATGACGAACGTGATTCAAAACATTCCCTTCTGGGTGTGGATCCTCTTGTTCATCGTTCTGCTGCTGGTGATCGTGATCGTGGTGCTGCTGGGAACGGTTGGGCGCATTGGGGTGATCAAGGGAACGTCGCTGGCTGACGATGGGGCAGCAAGCCTGCCATTCACGGAATTATTTACCGGCAGTTTCCATTATTTCTGGCGGGTGTTCTTAATGAACATTCTGGTCGGACTGGCGGTCTTCGCTTTCATTATTGTGTTTTTCTTGTTCTTCGTCGTCGCTGGTATCGCCACATTGGGGATTGCGCTCTTGTGCCTGATTCCGCTGGCCTGCCTGTTAATCCCGGCTTCATGGCTGGTGAGCCTGGTAGTCGAACAGAGCACAATTGCAATCGTGGTGGAAGACCTGGGTATCATGGCAGGAATTTCTCGTGGGTGGGACGTGATCAAACGCAACATCGGAACGATCATCGTCATGGCCTTGATCTTGCTCATCGGTGGAGGAATTGTAGGCTTTATCCTGTCCTTGCCGGTGGCTTTCATCCTCGTACCGCCTATAATGAGTATTATTTTTATTCCCGGCTCGCTTGGAACCGGTCTGATCATTTCAGCTTTGATTTTCCTGGTTTACCTGCCAATCTGGTTGGTGCTGGCGGGTATCTTGAGAGCGTATATCGGGGCATCGTGGACGTTGACTTACCGGCGCCTGACCGGAAAAATGATATCCGCCCAAATGCCGGAACCGCCGGTATCAATGGAGCCTTCTCCTACTGACGGATAGGCCAGTTTGATCCCTGCCCTGGGCATGGTCGCAGCACTAATGGACTTTCATAACCAGGTTAGAAAATATCGAAGAACGATCGCCAGAACAGCAGCCAGCCTGCTGTTACTGGCGTTGTTCTTTTACCCGGGCTTTTCGGGACCGGTGGCTTCCGACCTGGTAAGTGCTCAAGACAACACCCAGGCGGCAATTGCACCTCCAGATACCAGTCTCTTTCCAAAGATTAAAACGACCCTGGACGTATACGACGGTCAGGGCCAGTTCGTTCACGGGCTGGTACCCGGCGAGGTTACCGTCATCGAGGATGGGCAACCGGCGAAAGTCGATACGATTCAGGAAGTCGAACCCGGCGTCTGCGTGATTGTAGCCATCAATGCCGGATTACCCCTGGCAATTCGCGACCTGCAGGGCAAGACACGTTTCCAGGCTGTGGCGGCTGCCTTGCAGGCCTGGATCGAAGCTCGAGACAACCCTGGTAAAGACGTCTACAGCCTGGTTGGGAATTCAGGCACTCTGGCAGATTATGAGACCGATCCGGCTGCCTGGCTTTCCGCCTTTCAAAACTACCAGCCTGACATGCGCAGTGCCACTCCCAGCCTCGACAGCCTGAACAAAGCGCTGGCGATGGCGGGCGACCCAACTCCCAAACCCGGCATGAACAAAGCGATCCTCTATATCACTCCCCCTCCGGATGAAACCGTATTAAACGGGCTAGCCGGGTTGAGCGAGCAGGTCAAACAGACCGGAGCGCATTTGTTTATCTGGATGGTGGGCTCGCCAGCCGATTTCAATTCGCAGGGCGCAGCCTCTCTGGCACAGCTGGCCACTGATTCGGGCGGTCAGTTCTTCGGCTTTTCGGGCATTGAGACGCTCCCCGATATCGCTACGTACTTCGAACCCCTGGGGTACAGCTATGAACTGACCTACAAATCGACGCTGAACAGCAGCGGCAGCCATACCTTGATGGTTAAAATTAACCACGAGAGCTTCGCAGCCAGCACATCTGAGCAGCCCTTTAGCCTGGACATCAAACCACCCAGCCCGATGTTCCTGTCGCCGCCAGCCCAAGTCGATCGCAGAATCCTCGATTTGACCGCCACGCCTGCAGCCGGCTTAATACCCGAACGGCAAACCCTGCAGATAATGGTAGAATTTCCTGATGGACACAAGCGGGGCCTGGCATATACACGCCTGTATGTGGATGGTGAGTTGGAGGCTGAAAATGACGCGGCGCCGTTCGATAAATTTACCTGGGACCTGACGGGTTACACGGCGAGCGGTCGCCACCTTCTGACCGTCGAAGTTCAAGACAGCCTGGGTTTAACGACCATGAGCAGCGGTACCCCGGTGGAAGTGGTGGTTACGCTGCCACAAAAACCGGGTACGTTCGATGCGATCGGGCAGGTAGAGAATCTGCTGCCGATTGCGGGTCTGGTAACTGCAGGGCCGGCATTGTTGGTCCTCCTGGTGGTGCTCTGGCGGCGACGGCACCCACCGAAAACCCGCCCCGCAGGAAGACGGGTTCGCTCTCAGGAAGAAGAAGCGGCCCTGGCGTCCAACAAACCGGGAGAGCCCGGGATGCAGCCGGGGCAAATGCCTGCCAGACCCGGCGTCAGCAGGGCCAGGCTGGTTAGACTTGGTGAGAATAACCAGAAGCCACTCGCCGGTAACCCGATCAGGATTGGTGCGGGCGATACCTGCCTGGGAAGAGACCCATCTCTGGCAAACTGTCCTGTAAATGAGGCTTCGGTTGAAACTTTACATGCACGAATTCGCCAGGAGAGAGATGGCAATTTTATTATCTTTGACCAGGGATCGACTGCCGGGACATGGGTAAACTATGAACCGGTTTTGCCTGAGGGTACCCGGCTCGAGCACGGCGACCTGGTGCATGCCGGTAAGGTTCTGTTCCGTTTCGAGTTGGATAACCCTGCTCGGATTCGCAAACTTGAAATCGTTCGCTTGAAAAAAGGCCATGATCCGTTCTGAGAACGCCCATCTGCTGGTTAGTGCGTCAAGCCATCCCGGTATGACCGGAAAGAATAACGAAGACCGGTTTGTAGTGACTACATACCGGATTGGCCCGGACAATAACACTGCATCTTTGTTGGCGGTGATATGCGATGGCATTGGGGGGCACCGGGCAGGGGAGGTGGCGGCTGAGATTGCTGCCAATACGATCACCCAACTGGTGGCGCAAAGTGATGCCAAACAGCCGCTGGAAACCCTGCAGGATGCCATCCAGGTGGCCAGCCAAAGGATCTTCGAGCAGGCTCGCGACAACAGCGAACGGTGGGGGATGGGCACAACCTGCGCCTGCGCCTGGGTGATCGGGAACCGGCTTTACACCATTTACGTGGGGGATTCGCGTATTTATCTCCAGCGCAAGGGGAATATCTATCCGCTTTCAATCGACCACACTTACGTCCAGGAACTGCTTGAGATGGGGAAGATCACCCCGGACCAGATGAAGGACCACCCCAATGCTCACGTGATCCGGCGTTACCTGGGTTCGGCCGTGCCACCCGAGGGAGACACGCGCAAGCGCGCCTACCCGGATGAAAAAGGGGAACGATCAGGACCCAACCAGGGCCTGCTCTTGCAGCCTGGTGACCACATCTTGCTTTGCAGCGACGGGTTGACCGACCTGGTTGAAGATGCCGAGATCAAGGTGGTGCTCGAAAGTCTGGCTTCAGACAAAGATAAGAAAACGACCAGGGCCAGGCAAAGCGATGGACAGGCGAATGGTGGCAGAAAGCCAATCGACTCGGTCGTGCAAGGCCTGATCGATCTGGCAAACCAACGCGGCGGGCACGACAATATCACCATCATTGCCTTGGAGGTGCCCTACAAAGCCGCGACCGAAACAAAACGCAGCGGCTGGGCCAGGGCCTGGCGTTTGGTCCTGACTGGCTGCCTCACATTTATCACGATAGCCTTACTGGCAAGTCTGGCTTTGTTAGGGTGGACGTGGTGGCAATCGCGCTTGCAGCCTACCCTGGAGGTAACGCCCTCCCCGGTAATCGATATTACCAGCCAGGTGCCTGGAAACCTTGATTTTACTGAGACCCCGCAGCCAACCACAGAAAGCAGCCCCCGGCCGTCACTCCCCGCGAGCACACCTCCCCTACCTACGGCTGTTATTAATGAAGGCCCCACATTGACTCCCTGGCCGACGAATGCCCTACCGGGCAGCAGCCCGACGACAGGAGCACCATAATTGGCCGGATTAAATGAGGTAAAACCAGAACCCAAGACTGGGGCGAGTTCGATGAAACCAACCCTGACGGCGCCCGAGTTTATGTGCTTAAAGGGACCATCGACCTGTCAAAGAATAAGCGCCTGGCGGTCATTACCAATATTGCTGGAACGGTCTTGCTGCTATTATTTGGCTGGCTTTTTAGCAGTTTGATGGCTTATATCCGCCCGGGGTATGGGGCTGGTTTCAACCTGTCCATTTCTAACCTGTGGGACCTGCTCATCACGATCGGCGTGGTGTTGGGGGTTACGGCAGTGATGGTGCTGGCCCATGAGGGATTGCACGGGGTGTTTTTCTGGTTTTTTACCCGCCACCGGCCCACATTTGGATTCAGGGGCTATTATGCCTTCGCAGCTGCACCGGGGTGGTACATCCCGCGCAACCCGTACCTGCTGATCAGCCTAGCGCCTTTTGTCTTGATCACTGCAGCTGGACTGGTCCTGCTGGCAACCCTTCCGGATGTATTAGTCGGGCCGCTGCTGCTGCTGGTCTCGATGAATGCCGCCGGGGCCGTAGGGGATTTGATGGTAGCCGGGTGGCTGTTGGGAAAGCCGCCGCGGTTCGTGGTACAAGATTTTGGCGACGGCGTGAACCTGTTTGGGAACTGACCCTTATATTTGAGTCTTAGAGCCTATCTCTTAAACCGAACACCTTCCTTGTGGGGAGGGTAAAACCATGATAGAATCTGGGGCGCTCGGGAGGGATGGCCGAGCGGTCTAAGGCGCCTGTCTTGAAAACAGGTGTGGGGCAACCCACCGGGGGTTCGAATCCCTCTCCCTCCGCCAGAGAAATTTAACAATTAATAGGGGAGGTGCCAGAGTGGTTGAATGGGGCCGCCTGCTAAGTGGTTGTCGGGGCGTTAAACCTCGACCGCGGGTTCGAATCCCGCCCTCCCCGCCTGAAAGTAAAACAGGTTCAAATTACGATCGAGGTAAAGCCCGTTCTTTCCACCTGAAAAAGATTTGCTGAAAAGCGGGTCTTTTTTTTGTCACTCGGCCGGGGTCCCCCAAAGGGATGATATCCGAATCCCGCCCTCCCCGCCTGAAAAAAAACAGGTTTAAATTACTGTCGAGGTAAAGCCCGTCCTTTCCGCCTGAAAAAGATTTGCTGAAAAGCGGGTCTTTTTTTGTCACTCGGCCGGGGTCCCCCAAAGGGGATGATATCCGAATCCCGCCCTCCTCGCCTGAAATACAACCCATGACAAACCCTCTCAATTTATAGAGAGGGTTTGTGGTTTAACTGACAGCGCCATTATCCGCGGTATACAACTAAAAATCGAGAAATACACCACAAAATAATAATTTACCAGACCGCCGGGTGGCTAAAATGACCCGAGAATCGGATCGCCGCGAATATTCGGTTACTTTACTCCCCCATCATTTTATCAAAATCAAGGCAAAGGATAACTCAACAACCCCTTTACCGTCCAATGTCGATATGCCAAACCTGCGGCCACACCTGCAGTGCTCCAACCACAGTGAGGTGCAAGTGTTGCTGGGGTCTGTTTCCGATAACTGGTGGGCTGTTGACTCCCTTTTCTCTGCATAATTTTCGTCTTTCCACAATCACAGTTTTACGTCTGCGCTGATGCTTAATAACCAGGGCATAAATGAAGGTGCTGAATATAACCCAAATAGGCTTTCTGCCCGCAGACGGTTCCCGCATTCCAAAGTGTGCCGCTAACGAGTAAAAGTAACGTTTCAAACCATCCTTACTGATGATAGGAATACACCCTGAACGAAGTCTTCCTATTAATTCGTGACCCACGCTATAAGCCATTTCCTTGGATTGGGCACCAACCTTGATATAATATGACAAAGACAATAAGATTTATCTGACATATAGCAGTTTCTATTCCGCCTGATTCTTTGTATACTCGACACATCCAATCCACAGGGGATATCAACCATAACATGAATATCTAACCACAATCAACCTAATTTTTCCCAACCATCCGACAGGAAATTTTCTCCCACCTGACCCGATTCAACAATCAGAAATCAAATAACTGCCAGGGAGAGACGATGCAATTGTTGCCTGTCTCAACTTTCTTTCAAGGATTTCAATCTCATGTTCAAGAAATATATTCCTTTACTGGGAACTGCTTTTCTAATTGTTTTAATGACTTCAGTGCTGGTTATTTATGCCATACCGGGGCCAAACGTGAGCGCCAATCCATCCGGCCAGGCGCCTGAGATCAATACCCCCCACCTCATCTACTTACCCATCGTCCAGGCAGCCGCCTCCAGCAGCCCTCCGCCAACTCAGGCAGTTACCTTGACCAAAGGTCCTGACTTGATCTTCAGTGGCAACAACACAACGATGAAAATATTCTGGCAATGGACCGCAAACACTTCCTTCCATCTGGATTGGGGAACCGGTTCTGCGTACGGGTCAAGCAGCCCTTCAATCAGCGCTTACGACAAGACAAACCATTTATTTTCCTACACGATCACGGGATTAACCCCCGGAGCAAAGTATTATTACCGGGTAGTCGTTGGCAGTCAGTATTCAGGGGGAACGTTCTTTGCCGCGCCATCAGCCAGTGCTACAACCGTTAATTTCGTAAGCTATGGCGATGATCGCTCCAACCCCAGCGCACACGATGCAGTCGCCAGGCAGGTAGATAGCTTGTTCCAATCCGACCCAAGTTATCAAACTCTCAACCTCGCTGAAGGCGACCTGGTTTCAGATGGCGATAGCGATTCAGCCTGGACCAACGAATTCTTTAACCCAAAATACACCAACATCCGCACAGAACTTGCAAACATTTCCGATCTGTCTGTGATGGGCAACCATGAAGGTTCCGGGACCTTGTTCAGTCGCTATTTCCCCATGCCCTTCGTTTCTGCTCGTTACTGGTCGCTTGATTACGGTCCACTGCATATCATCATGATGGATCAATATACCAGCTACGGTTCTGGCTCAGCTGAATACAACTGGATCAAGAACGACCTGGCAACCACCACCAAAAAATGGAAGATCATCGTTCTACATGAACCGGGTTGGTCAGCTGGTGGCGGGCATGCCGACAACACGACGATACAGAACACGTATGAACCGCTATTTGAGCAATATAATGTTGCTCTGGTGCTTGCAGGGCACAACCACTATTATGCACGCGCCATGGTAAATGGAATCCCGGAACTTACCCTCGGCACGGGTGGAGCCCCCTTGTATACCCCACAGAGTGGCCAGCCTGACGTCGTAAAGACGTACAAGGGATATGGCTACGCAAAATTCTCCGTTAATGGCAATAAGCTGACTGGCTGGTTCATCGCCAGCAACGGCAGCACCATCGATACATTCACCATTAACAGGTAATATTTGTTCTGAATCTCCTCTTTCGAAATGAATAATCATCCATCCGCCTGTACCAAGATCAATTGCTGGTATATTGCGAACCCTGATCGGAATGTTGAAGCTATCCGGATCGGAATTTCGTCCGGCAACGGCCATGTTCAAGGCACCGCCACCAATGCAGTGTGAATCTGACCAGTCATGGACCAGCCGACTACTTTATGTGAATTGAGATCCACTACCGCAGCCAGGTATAACCACCCTTCAGCTGTATCGATGTAAGTAATATCATTAACCCATTTGTTGTTAGGAACCGAGTGACCTTCCCCCGAATCAGTGGACAAAATAAAGGGAGAATGACGTACAGTGAAAGGGGACGGAGGAAGGTCATTATCGCCTATGACGGGCAGATGGACTCCTTTTTGCAAGGGTGAAATTCAGAAAACGGGCTTGCATTGAGCATTTTAAGTCTTTTCAATTAATACAATCTGGCTCTTTTTTGGTATAATTTTTGTAGTTCATAAACAAAATAGCAAGCCAGGACTTCCATGGATTGGTATCGTTTTAGACAAGAGGGATTTAAATGAATACAACCGAAAAGCTGACGACCCGCCTCACGCCCGAGCAAATCAATTTCTATCACTCAGAAGGCTATCTGATTTCTCGGGAACCGGTATTTTCCTCCGAAAAGTTCCAGCGGCTCAAGGACACCTTCGAAAACATTCTCTCCGACCTGCCCGAGGGGTTCAGCCCAGAGATGATGGATGTGCCCCATTTTACCTTCAACCAGCTCTACGAATTTTTGTTTTCCGACGAGATCCTCTCGCTGGTCGAGCCTTTTTTGGGACCGGATATTGCCCTTTTCTCCAGCCACTTTTTGAGCAAGCCGGGCGGCACCGGGAAGCGTGTGCCCTGGCATGAAGACTCGGCCTATTGGAAAGGCTGGATGGAGCCGATGGAAGTGGTGACCGTTTGGCTGGCAATTGACCCTTCAACCCGTGAAAACGGCTGTATGAAAGTCATCCCCCGCACGCATGACAATGGCTTCTCTGATTATGAGCCTGTGGATTCAAAAATTAATGTTTTCGACCGCGAGATTGTCGGCCACCAGATCGATGCCAGTAAAGCCGTGCCGATTGAGCTGCAGCCCAACCAGGCCAGCATACATGACTGCCACATTCAGCACGGCAGCGATGCCAATCCCAGTCCCATGCGGCGCTGCGGATACAACATGCGCTTTATCAGCACCCGTACCAAATTCAAAGACAGTTATGTGCGCGAAAGATTAGGAAATTTCCAGAAGATCTTCCTGGCGCACGGCGTCGACCGCGCCGGGAATGAATACGGCGACCCGACGGTCAGCTATATCGACCTGGCGCGCACCCGCACCAAACATATGAAAGCCGGTCACTAGAGGAATAGCGAGAGTAAAAATGAGATCAGATCTGACCACCACTGAGATTGAGTCATATCGCCAGCAGGGATTCTTGGTCATCCGGGATTTTCTTACCCCTGATGAGCTGGAGCACTGGCGCCAGACCACCGACGCTGCCGTCAAACTGCGGCTGCAGGGAACCACGCTCAATAACCAGGGAGACATGGGCGCTTTTTATGCCCAGGTCTTCACCCAATGTATCCGCCTGGCGGATATCCATCCTGGGATGGCGGAGCTGATGTTTGACGAGCGATTAGGCCGGCTGGCCGGGACGTTGGCTGGCGTGGATGGCATCCGTATCTGGCACGACCAGGCGTTAATCAAGCCGCCGTACGGAAACCACACTGCCTTCCATCTGGATAACCCATTCTGGTCCTTTTATTCTCGGGATGCCATCTCTATCTGGGTCGCTCTGGATGATGCCAAGCTGGCCAATGGCTGCCTGTGGTACCTGCCCGGCACCCACCATGAAGCCACCTATCAACCGGTAGAGATCGCCGAAAACCTGGGGGGCATTTTCAAAACCTACCCTCAATGGCAGAAAATCGAGGCTGTCCCCGCCGCTTGTTCAGCGGGCAGCGCTGTTTTCCATAATGGACTGATAGCGCATGCCGCTGGGGTCAATCTGACGGCCTACCAGCGCCGGGCAATGACCTGCGCATACATGCCGGACGGCAGCGTCTTTAACGGGCAGAAAAACATCCTCCCTGATGAATACTTCAATTCGTTGAAAATCGGGGATGTATTGGACAATAACGCCATCAACCGGTTAATCTGGCATCGCGATGGACGGCATCGTTCCATGGCTGGGTCTGCCCGCCAGCAGAATTTTGCGGCTTGATCTCGCAGGATCCTGGCGCCGTGAAAATATGGGTTTGGGATTGAGGATCGCCTCCTGTGTATATCCTTGAACCAGCCCGGTATATTCATATTTAAAATAATTGATGTTTACAAGAGCAAGGGAGGTTGATCTCCCTTGTATGACAATATCTTCCGGCCTGAGTCTTACGGGATGGGATTGAATACGATCACATCATAAGCAAAATCACGACTTTGTTGGTTGACGACAACATTATGGATATGAACGGTGTAGGTTGCATCCACAGCTGGCTTGGGCCAATTATCGCCATTATTCATGCCCATCGGGATCCAAACCAGGGTGTTTTCTCCATATCCATTAACGCTATTTTCCCGTACGACAGACAGGCTTGAGCCATTCGATTCCATAAAGATGGTTGCCTTGGAGAAATCAGCTTTGGCAAGTGAGAAGGACCATCTGGCATAGACGACCTGGTAAGGGACATACCCTGGCGGAGGCCAGGAGACAAATTCGTCCCGCGTCTGTGGTCTTGGGTCACCCATATGGGTATCAAATACGTGCAGGGAATTCGTTGCGCTGTAACCGCCTGAAGCTGGGATGTCTCCAGTGCCCATGACCTGTGTTTGCGGGTAGAGAATCCAGCGCCGGTGCCCCACGGGATAATTACCGTCTCCGGGATCGCGCATATACAACGAAATAGCATTCCAGGAATTTGCCCCCATTGCCAGGTTCGAACTACCCGCTCCCTGTGCCCCGTCGGTTGAATAACAGGTCCAACTGGTGGGTGGTGAGTGGTTTAGCTGACCATTCACACTCATCATCAATGCTGCGGCCTGTGACAGTCGGTTATAGTCGTTTGAAAAGGTCACATTGGCTGGCACACCTGCCATGGCCCGAAAATAATTAATCCGGCGCAAGACTGCATCCCGAAAATCCTGGCCGGTGGTTCCCGGATCGCAGGTGCTGCGATTGCCGGTCCAGTTAATCGCCGGATTTTCGGATAGCAGGTATTGGTTCAAGAAGAAATTTAACGAGTCCTCGCGGTTCTGTATATTAACCGAGAGACCGATTTGATCTCGCCTGATTAACGGAAGATAGACCCAAGAAGAAGCGGGTGGAAATGGATCGTCAAATTGGGTGCGAATGTCAGGTTGGGTGGATTTAACGGCGTCACTGGCTGTGGAAGGTGGAGCACCTATCGTGGCGTTTTGACCCATTCCCAATGTTGCGATGGACAAAAAACACACCATCCATGTGGTCAAGAGAAGTTTACATAGGTTCCTTCTCGAGATACGCATCGTTTTGAATCCCTTAATCCAAACTTATTCCAGAAGAATTCAATTTTTTGAGAGGATAATGATCTTTTGGAGCCAGGCGAAGTACCTTCTCCATATGAGCGCTTACCACGCTGGAATTGTAAAAACGTGATTTATCGAAATCTTTGTCACCACCATCTAAGAACCATAATATTAACACGCGTGTTCTGGACGGTTAGCTAACCAGTCTTCCAGAGTGGCGACACAATTTGGCCGCTGTAAGCTGCGGGCCAGGAAACCCGCGCCAATTTGGGCCATCGGATTCTGGTCTACGGCCTGGTATCGCAAATCCACGCTCCAGCGCACATGGTTTGCGTTATTTGCGGTTGAGGAGTGAATAAACTTATCATTAAGAATTAATTGCACCCCCCGCATCTAGCGGAAGCGGTACCACCTCAGCTTTAAATGGCTCAACATGCTCGTCGTCCAACTCGGTGTAGCCTGTTCCGGTATAGGTCTCGTTATGGTGACTCAGCAGGCGGCGGCGATGGGTGCGTGGGATCACATGTAAGCAGCCATTTTCAAAGGTCGCATCGACTAATGGAATCCAAACCGTAATGATAGGCGAGGCTTTAACATCCGGCCAGTAGCTCCTATCTTGATGCCAGGGGACAATCCCGGCTGCAACTTTTGGCACCTTAGGGCGTGCGTTGTATACGGGGTTAGCGAATATTTCAGGTCCCAGCAGGCTCTCGACCACGTCAAGAATTTTTGGATTCAACATAAGCTGGAAGTATCCTGGAAACCGGTCACGCCATGAACGACCGTAGCGCAAGAAATCCTTTTCCGTCAGGTTCTCGAAAAGTCGTGCCAACCGGGTAGCGAATGGTTCAGAAGTGAGCAGATCAGTCACAAGACCATCCTTGAAAAGCTCATTGGCTATCAGATCAACTTTCTGTTGCATGGCCTCTCGAGCGGGAACCATGTCCTCATCGTTGAGTAATTTGGGCAAGACTAAATAACCTTCCAAATCATATAAGGCTAACTCCTCATCCGTCAGTCTACCTGTATGCCTGTCACTCTCCGTTTGCATTCTTTTCTCCTCTAATAATCCCCTGATTGCTGAGATTGGATTCCAACCGATATGCTTGGTATTTCATTTATTATAAACGGTAACCTATACCTTGCGACAATTTTTGACATCAATAGAACCCGTAAACCGAGCTATTATGCCGACGAAGAATCGATAGTCGTATTGCTGCTGGGGAAATGACCCACAGCAACTACATTTTTATTTTTACCCTTGCTTGCAAGAACCTTAGATGTGTTCACATCCTTCAATCTGCTTTCGTTGGCTCCAATTTTAGAGAATTCAATGCCGCCGTCCCTACACGTGCTTCCATTAAATGGGCTGAAACAAGCCATTCGGCCCAACTCTGCGCGCTTTTCCGATGTAAAAATCCCAACCTCTTATTTGCGAATGACCGTGTGGTTCACTACCAACGAGCGTCGATGCTAACCCACACGATTGGCTGCAGACCAACGTCCAATGAACCCCAATGACCACATTGTGGATAGAAACCAGATTATTAAGGAAGCGCTTCTAGAAGGGCCTGGTAAAGTGTCATGTTTATTCCAGAATGGTCGTGGAATCCGACTTGTTTGGGATGATGCAGAGAAAGCTAAATGGTTCATCACCTGTGTTCGTATACCAATGTGGAATCTCTGCGGGAATGAAAACAACATCTCCTTGTTGTACATCGAAAATCTCATTCCCGATACCAATCCTTGCCTGCCCCCTCAGTACATATTGCTCGTGTTCCACCCGGTTGGTATGGTTCGGCATTTTACCCCCGGGGTCAATTGTGAAACAACGCATGGCAAAGTTGGGTGCTTCTTGCAACGAAATTAGCACTTGTTTGGTAACACCTTCTCCACCGCTGACTACAGATGGTATGATCTCATTGATATTTTTAACAGACATCAGTCTTCCTCCATTGAATTTTGTTTTTTAATCCAATAACTCTTTGCATTTTAGCCCTTTTCGTTCAAATATGTTCACCTTTTACTCCCAATCCTTTTTGAATGTGGTGATATTTTCCAGTCCGCTTTAATTCCTGATAATCCACTTTCTATAAGCAATTGACAGCGAATCATGCCACCCGATTCCCTGATCCCCTAATTCGCCCTCATCAACCTCCTTTTACGCCATGTTATGATTGGCGTGATTGCTCACAAAACCCCCAACGAGGTTCCACCTTGAATATCTCCTTTGAAAACAGTAAAGTTCCCCTGTATACCCGGCTCGCCAGGCTTCCCCTGGGCAGCATCACTGCTCGGGGCTGGATCAAGAGCCAGTTAGAGCGCAGCGCCGCCGGAATGGGCGGCCATCTGGACGAACTCGAGCCGGACATGATCCGCGATCCTTACGTTGTAAAAACGACGCGAGAAGAAATTGACCGCCGGATTGAGATCCACCGCCAAACCGCGCCTCTGGATATTGGCCCCGTGCGCGCTGGCTGGTTTGCCGAGATTTCAGGCACTTATTGGACGGGGCTGGTAGAGCTGGCTTACACCCTGCCTGACCCGGCTTTGATCGCCAAGGTCACAGATTGGGTGGATGGCGTGCTGGCTCACCAGGAAGCGGACGGCTACATCGGTTCATATCTACCAACGGACGACCGCATGGAAGATTACAACGCCTGGGGTACCAATTGGGCGCTGCGGGCTCTGCTCTCGTTTTATGAAGCAACCGGCCGCCCGGATGTGCTGGAAGCCTGCTACCGCGGGCTTCTGTGGTTCGTGGATAACTGGAAGGACCACCGCACCAGCTATGCCGGGCCAACGCTCATCGAAAGCATGGTCGTGGGATATACACTGACCGGCGACAAACGCCTGCTGGATTGGGCCGAAAAATATATGGATTGGCTGGAACAGAATTCTCCCTGGCCAAATTACCCTTCTATCCTCGACAGCGACCGTTTCGATTACAACGCTTACCATGCCGTCGCTTACGGTGAAATGATCAAGTACCCGGCTTTGCTGTATGCTGTGGACGGCCGCGAGGACTATTTGCAGGCCAGTGTGAACGGGGTGGAGAAAATCCTGAAAAACGCAACCCAACGAACGGGGGGTCCATCCTCCAACAATGAGTTTATATCGCCGCCGGGGGCAACCTACGAAACCGAATACTGCAACTTTCCAACGTTTGCCAACGCCTATAGCTGGATGGCAATGATCACCGGCGATGGAACTTACGGCGACCTGGTCGAAAAGATCGTGTTTAACGGAGCACAGGGCGCCCGCAAGAAAGACGAGCGGGCAATTGCCTACATGTCTGCCCCCAACCAGTTATTTGCCACCGAAAAATCAGGCATTTATAACCGCCCAGATACACAGGCATACGCGCCGGTTTATTACGTGGCCTGCTGCCCGGCAAAATCGGTAAGCGTCATGCCGGAGTTCCTGCGGGGTTTATGCATGACAGATGCCGGTGGAGACCTGTACTTCATGGGCTACGGCCCCTGCCGCATCGCTGCCGGTGGACTGCAGATTGACGTGCAGACCGGCTATCCATTTAACGGGGCCATCCATCTGATTATGAAAATGGATATGCCGCAGCTGCGCCGCCTGCACCTGCGGCTGCCTGGATGGTGCCTTAAGGCTATGATCCGGGTGAACGGCCAGGTTGTGCCTCAAGAAACAGCTTCTGGTGATTTTGCCGTCCTCGACCGGACCTGGCAGGATGGCGACGTCGTTGATATCGACCTTGAAATGGAGGTAAATGTCGTCCAGGTGGAATGCAACGATTCGCCCACTGCAGCGCTGCTGGCTGTCGAGCGCGGTCCCTTGCTCTTCTCCTTACCCATCAAGGAAGCCTGGTCACAGACAAAAGGAACCCCGTTGACTCCCTTACCAGAAGGCTGGTCGTGGTACAACGTTTATCCGCAGGTGGAAAGCGTTACCTATGACATGTACGGGCGGTATGCGAACCTGCCCTGGAATTATGTGGTCAGCCCTAAACTGGGTCAGGACCCGCGGGTTGAGATCGAATATAAAAACGGAGCAGGTTATCCCTGGGAAGAGCCGCCGGTGGTCATCCGCATTCCGGCCTTGAAGGCCAGGTATGCCTCGCCGCCTTACCCTGACAAAACGGTCAATCCCTACCTGAACCCCATGCCGGCTGACGGTCCTGAAACGATGCTGGAATTGGTCCCTTACGGTTGCACGGCTCTGCGGGTTTCTTATTTTGTGACCGCCTCAGAGGAATCAGCCGCGGTTGAAAAATAGCTTGCCTTTTATGCATCTGCCAGCAGCGTTTAATAATAAGTTTTCGAGTGATGCATTACAGTTGTCGTAATCACCTGGTCTAGTCACTCGCGGATGCCCAGGCCGAGTTTGCAGGCCATGTTCGTGCCTTCTTTGCGCAGGTCGTGGCCTAACAAAACCCGTTCAAGGTTGGCGGGCAGGTGGCGGATGCGCTTGCCGGTGGCGTGAGCAATGGCGTTCAAGATCGCCGGGGCGGCGGGCACCATGGCCGGCTCGCCGATGTTCTTCGCCCCGTAAGGGCCTGGGTTGAATGGCGTTTCAACAAAAATGCCGGTGATCTCAGGCACGTCCAGGGCAGTTGGGATAAGGTATTCGTCGAAGTTCGTCTGTTGGATGTAGCCCTGATCGTAATCCACCTTTTCCATTAACGCAAAACCTAACCCCAGGGCGATTCCGCCGTAAAGCTGGCCTTGGATACCCTGGGGAAAGATGACTTTTCCGGTATTGTGGGCAGCCCACACACCGCTGACTTCGACCTTGCCGGTCCCGGTATCTACGAGCACTTCGGCCACTTGAGCGCCAAAATGGTAGGCGAAATACGGCCTGCCCTGACCGGTTTCGAAAGACCAGTGGATCGCGGGTACGTCCCATCGCTCTTCGGCAGCCAGGGTCAGGCCCATCTCTCGCGCGTGGTCGACGATCCGTTCGAACGGGACCGGCTCTTCACTGGGGCCGATATACAGTTCATCCTGGCGGCTGATCTGGGCTGCCTGGCATTCCAACAGGTCGGCCGCGGCCTGGGTGAGCAGATTGTTCAGGCGGATCGCGGCTAAACGGACAGCATTGCCGCCTACCACCGTGGCGCGTGAAGCCACGGAAGGGCCGCTTTCGGGAAAGGAAGAAGTGTCTATCAGCGGCATTTTGATCCGCTGCGGGTTGAGGCCGAGCGTTTCTGCGGCGATTAAGGTAAAGACCGTGCGCGAGCCGGTGCCGTAATCGGTCAGGCCGGAAGTCAGCGTCAGTCTATAATCGTCATTTACCGTGATGGCGCTTCCAGCTGAATCAACCCCCTCAGCACCCAACGAGATGCCGTGGAAAAAAGCCGCCACACCGATGCCGCGCCGAAGATCTCCAGAAATGTAGTCCTTGGGCTGGGTAGCAGCGATCTCGGCTCGTTTGTGCTCCCAGCCTGAAAGGTTCCGCACCTGTTCCAGGCATTCGACCAGCAGCACGTCCTCTCCCAAAGGCTGCCCGTGTGCCGTGGTGTCGAAAGGCCGCAGGCAATTGCGCAAGCGGAATTCGAGCGGGTCGACACCTGCTTTTTCGGCAAGCTCATCGATAGCCTGCTCGATGCAGGCGGTTGTTTCTGTGTTGCCAAAGCCGCGGAAAGCGCCAGCATAACCGTTGTTGGTATAAGCCACATCGGTGGTGACGTGGCAGGCCTGGTAGCGATAAGGACCCATGGCGTGGATCGTCCCGCGCCAGGCCACGAAAGGGGTGATGGCGGCGTAAGCGCCGCTGTCTACGAGGATATCCACTTCAGCCGCGCGCAGCTTGCCTTCCAGGTCAGCTCCCAGGTGGATTTTTGCCTGCATCGGGTTACGCTTATAAGAAAAAATCAGCGACTCCTCGCGGGAAAAAGTCATTCGTACCGGCCGTCCGGTCAATAAGGCCAGGCGGGCCACCTGGCAGGCAGTCTGGTAAAGCTGGTCGTCCTTACCGCCGAAAGCGCCGCCAACCGGAGGCTGGATGACACGCACATTTTCCGGGGGCAGTCCAAGCACCTTGCACAGGGTATTGCGGGTAATGAAGGGACTTTGGGATGGGCAGTAAACGGTTACTCCGGCTCGATCCGGCCAGGGTTCTGCCAGGGCGCCTTCTGTCTCCAGGTAAGCATGCTCCTGGTGGGGGGTGCTGTAGTCCTCGTCCAGGGTGAAGGCGCAATCTTCGAATGCGTCTTGCAGATTGCCATTCCTGACGATGTAGTGGTTCAGCAGGTTGCCCCGCGGTGTTTCCGGTGCATCCCAAGGACGCTCGCCGACCACCGGCGCACCGGCCTGGAGCGCTGTTTTGGGGTCGAAAACGCCTTCCAGGGGTTCCAGCTCCAGCAAGATGGCGGCAAGACCGGCTGTGAGGGCTTCCTCGTTCTCGGCGGCGATGGCGGCGACCGCGTCGCCCACGTAGCGAACACGCCGGTGGGCCAGCACGTACATATCTTCGACAGGGTAGCCAAATCGCCCGTGGTCGATGAAATCTTCCGCTGTAATTGCTGCCACGACGCCTGCGATTTTCAGCGCAGGCGTAAAATCCAGGCGGGAGATCAGGCCATGGGGCAGGGGGCTGCGCAATGCCCGGGCGTAAATCATACCCGGCGCTCGATAATCGGCAATATATTTTGCCATCCCCATGACCTTCTCCAACGCATCCACCCGGCTGGCGGGCTTTCCGATGAATTGGTAATCAGGCATGATCTTTGACCCTTTTCCGGCGCTCTGCAGTGGCCTGGATGGCGTCGACGATCTGTTGGTATCCCGTACAGCGGCACAGGTTGCCCGAGATGGCAGCCCGGATTTCTTGCCGGTCAGGATCAGGATTATGCGCCAGGAGAGCCTCTCCTGCCAGAACCATTCCTGGAGTACAGAAACCGCACTGCACCGCGCCATAATCGATGAAAGCCTGCTGTAGATCAGTGAGGCCGCCATCCGGTCCGCGGATACCTTCGATGGTGACAATCTGGCACCCGCTGGCCTGCGGCGCCAGAACCAGGCAGGAGTTTACCAGGCGCCCATCCAGGATGATAGAGCAGGCGCCGCATTCGCCGATGCCACAGCCTTCTTTAGCGCCGGTCAGACCCAGGTAATCACGCAAAAGGGCGAGCAGGGTGATATCCTGCGGCGCTTCGACGCTGATCGGGCTGCCGTTCACTGTGAATTCGATTTCTCATTCGAATCCTCCGTCATGTTTGCTGTTCGATCCAAAGATCTGCCCGAGGGCTCGTTCGACCATCACCTGGAGGGCGGGCTCTTTGAATTCACTGGACCAGCGGGATCCGGTCAGGCGTTTAACTTCCTCAACCGTCAGCTTTCCTGCTTCCCGGTAGATTTGTTCGCCAGGTGTTTTACCGATCAGGAATGTTTCAACCGATGAAAGACGTTTGATTTGTGATGTAACCGAACCGGGAACAAGGCGCACTTCGCCAATTTTCCCCTCGCGGTCCAGGTGGCCCCAAGCTGCCAGGGTGAGGCGAGAAATAGCCAGGGCGTTGCGCCTGCCAAGCTTCAGAAAGACACTGCGGCTGGCCGCTGCCGAAGCATCATAGCTCAGCGAAACGAGCAAGGCAGCCCTGGGGAGCCGGGTCTGGTTGGGGCGCAGGATCAAGTCGGAAACGGCCCATTGGCTCGTTCCTTGCGGTGTGAGCGCGGTCGCCAGAGCATCCAGGCACACCAAAGCGGGGACCGAATCGGCGCATGCCGCCGCATTAACCACATTTCCCCCAAGGGTGCCCATGTTGCGGATCTGCATCGCCCCCACCTGGCGGCAGGCCTGGACCAATACCGGGGCAGTTTCCTGAACGATGGCACTTTCAATGACCTCGTTGAAGGTCGCTCCGGCCCCGATGGTAACTTGTTGGCCGGTGCGCTTGATCTGGTGAAGTTCGGGGATGTGGGTAATATCCACGACCCGGTCACAAATTCTCTGCTGGCGAGCCAGCAGCAGCAGGTCGGTTCCACCGGCCAGAGGACAACTGGAAATCTCAGGATCGTTGAGGAGTTCTACAGCTTGTGTGATGCTTGCGGCACGTACATATTGAAATCGCTCCACGTATTCTCTCCGATATTCTGATGGAACTGAGCCGGTAAAGCGGCACGACCGGCTCAGTTAAAAAGGCCGGTCCCATGGTAGGTGAATCTGAAGAATCATAACATTAATTGGAGCACCATCCAGCTATTTACCTGATGTGTGCGGTTGATTAGCGCCTGCCTGAAATGCAGATTTGGGTTTCTTTGTGAAACTAAAAGAGAATCAGTAGATGAGCCTAATGGCATGTGCCGCTGCCGCTGTCGCTGAAACTGCTTCCCGGCTGGGCTACGAACTGCCAATCGTAACTATCCGGGTGGAGGGTCAGGCGGAGGTAACCGTAAGCCGCGGCGCTGCGTACCACCTCGTTGGCAGCCAGGGGCAGGCTGCTTTTATCCAGGCTGGCACCGCCGGTGCCCACGACAAACTCGCGGATGCCAAGCGGGTCGGCTGCTGCGTCAGGCGATTGGGGGTCGAAGCGTTCGAAGTTGTGGTTATGTCCGTTAAGGATCACATCCGCCCCATAATCGTATAAATCTTGCCAGAAGGTTTTAACACCTGAATAAGGGCTCTGTGTTCCCGAAGTGAAGAGCGGTTGGTGCCAGATTGCCAGTATGCATGCCTGGGTGTTAGCTGCCAGGTCCTGGCGCAACCAGGTCTCCTGAATTGAACCTGCTCCGCAGCCCTGGCCACCGATACTGCATTCGGCATTCAGCACGATAACGTGCCAGCTTCCCAGGTTCAGGCTGAAGTGTCCCCAATCGCCGGTCATCCCGCTGAAGAAAGTGAAGAAGTCCTGGCCGGCACTGCCAATGTCGTGGTTGCCCATGGTGATGTGCAACCGGTCCATCAATCGCCCCCAACTGGGCTCGAAGCAGTTCTGGTAATCAGACAGGCTGCCAGAATCGTTTGAATTGTCGCCCAGGGTGAAGATGTAGCCGTTTTCGTTCAAAAGCATGTCGGAGGTAATGAATGCTCCGCTGGTGGGAGAAGGCGTCCCGCCGCCGCACTTGGCGATATCCCCGGCAGCCAGGATCACCGGATCGCCAGGCGTGGGGGAGAGGGTTTCGGCCGGTGGTGGCGTGAGGATCAGCGTTGGGGTCTCGGAAGGCGCGGGCAAAGTAGCATCGGGCGTTGGAGTAGGCGTTGCCGTTGCCGTTTCAGTAGGCGTATCTGTCGGGTCAGTGGATGTCGTGGGTGAAGCTGTTCCGGTGACAGCAGGCATACTGGACACCGTTGCGGATGGGGTAGCCTTGAGTGTGTCGGTTTCGGTAGGCGTGGGTGACAATGTAGCAGATGGCGAAGGTGAAACGGTGAAAAACACAGTGGGAGTTCGTACGACCGTTGCGGTTTCGCTGGCAGTTGGTTGTGTGGTCGCTGTGAGGGTGTCTGTGGGGAGGAAGGTTGCCGAAGGTATTGGGCTGATTGCTGGTGCCGTTTCCAGGGTATCCGTGGCGGTCATAACCGGGCTAGGTGAGCCAAACGATGGGGGGTTGGATGTCGCCTTGAAGGTGGGGATAGCACCAGCCTGACTGTGGGTACCTGCTGCCAGAACAGGCAGGTAGATAAAGAAAGATCCAAGCCCTGCTGCGTTGTCCATATCCTGAAAAACGAACCAGGCTGTGATGGCTATTGCGAAAACAAATAGGAACGTAGACCGTCGCTGTCTGGAGCCATTATTCATTTTTTCACCATTAATTAAAGGCTGCTAATAAATAAACCAGTATCTTTGTTATTGATCATAGGTCGGCGGAAATGTATTCGTGATGGACGAACATCATCAAATTTGTAGGATGACTTTCCTGAATTTTCGAACCGCGATTCGAGGATTAATTCGCAAGGAAGTGGCAATCGATACGGTTCCCCTCCGGTTACTCGATGCTTCCCCTCCAATCATGATTTATTTCGTAAAGAGCATCGAGTGCACCTGCACATGCGAAATGAGTTAAATCGCGGAAGGTTACCCAAATAATTAACCCAGATATTGATTTTTCCTGTAAGATTGAGATTGAATCTGGATAGTAACATTTGCCAGACAGGATGAATGAACCAGCTGTCGTGAAAATTGGCAATTAATCAACATCGCAGGATGTGGGCAATCGTTAGATTTTGAACGAGGAGGTTTAAGTTAAATGAATAAAAATATGGGCCTGAGCAAGCGCGAACAACTTAGAGAAAAACGGCGGCGAGCCCAAAAACAAAAAAGGCTCCTGTATATTGGCATTGCTGCCGTTCTTGCCCTCGTCATTGCCGGGATACTGATTTATCCATCGCTGACGCCTGTGAATTATGTGATGATCACACCGGTCGTAAGACCTAATGAGCAGGGATTATCGTTTGGAGATCCCAACGCGCCTGTTAAGGTAATTGAAGCAGCTGATTTTCAATGTCCCTGGTGCAAAACATTTACTGAAGAATATGAGGTGGATTTTATCAGCCAGTACGTCGATACCGGCCAGGTCTACTTTACGTACCTTCCTTTTAGCTTTCTTGATCAGTATGATAGAAGGGTACCCTCGCTTAAGGAATCGCATGCTGCCGCTGAAGCAGCTTATTGTGCCAACGATCAGGGTAGATTTTGGGATTATCGCGACATAATCTATGCCAATCAAACCTCGGAAAATGCAGGAGACTTCACGGATAAACGCCTGACTGCATTTGCCCAGGGATTAGGACTGAATATGAGCCAATTCAATGATTGTTATACGAGTGGAAAATATCAACAGCAGATCATCGACGATTACAACACCGCCATAAATTACAATTTTACTCAAACGCCGAGTTTTCTGGTTGATGGCGAGGTGGTAACCCTGGATAAGTTAAATGCTGCGGTGGACGCCGCCTTGGCCGGGAGCAGCGGATAACTCGCAGATATGGCCCTATGATATGTTCGCCCGATAAAAACACGGGAACAAATCAAAAGGTGAAAGAACGTTATGACTGAACCAGGCAGTAAGTATGATTCCTTGATGTGGATGCGGGATGGTCAATTCCAGGCTTTACTGCCTTATTCTTCCGATTCAGCTGCCCAGGAACCGGGTGTTAAAGATGATGATCCCGCCTTTGCTAACGTCCAAAGTATGATCCATCCGGTCAGCGACAAAAGCCTTAATGAAATGGCCGGTGATTTGGCGAAGGTGTTCAGCTATCACCTGGCCTGGTGCGGAGATGTGTCGCCGGCCCAAGCGCTGACCGAGAAAACGGTCGATCTGTGTCTGCGACGGTTGGATCGCCTGAAAGCCGGGCGACTATCTCTGCAGGTATGGCTGCTAAGAATGGCGCAGCGTGCCCGCCGAACGACCCGTGCTGGGATAGCCACCAGTCAAGAAAGCCTGGAAGAAGATGGCTCGATGGTTATAGCTGACCTGGCCAGGTTAGCCTGGCTCTCAGAAGAGCTGGCGCAGTCTCCAAAACATGAAGCAGAAGCGCTGACATTAACCTTCTTCGCCGGTCTCAGCCAGGCGGACGCCGGTGAGGTGATGGGGGTCAATGAAAAGAAAGTCAAATTGCTGGTTGGGGTCGGGTTAACCGCATGCTTAAGAAGGTGGGGACTGCCGGACGGGGACACGATGCCGAGGAAATCCAGGCAGGTCAGCTGGCAGCGGCGATGCAGGCTCTGATTGGGGTCACCTTACCCGACCCTGCCTGGCTTGATGCGCTAGTGGAAAGGCTGCTTTCCGGACAGACATAAGCGGAGTCGAGGTAATTGCAGCTAATATCAGGACCGGTTACCGGTTATTCCCTGGTTCTATCATGCCGTGCTCCCGGGTTGCAATGGACATGATTGCTTACAGCACGCCGGCAATCGTAAAGTTGGGACGTGAAAGATAAAAAGAACCTTGTAGATCGATGTTGTATTTCTCGGTCAGGACGATGACCCACCACAAGCAATCCGTTAGCTCATGAGCCAGCTTGTTTTCCGATTTGAGAATATTGCTCAACACAGATGTCCCTGCACCACCTCCGAATTACGGTCTCTTAAGGCAATACCGTCGCAGATCAATGCTCCATAAATGAACCGTTTCCATGTAACGCATTCCACACTTTTCAATGACTTTTCGCGAGGCGATGTTCTCCGGATGAACCAGGGCGATTATGTGTTCCATTTTGAGCTGTTCGAAACCAAAATGAAGTGAGGCGAAAGCGGCTTCGGTGGCATAGCCTTTGCCCCAAAACGGCTGATTGAGTAAAAAGCCCACCTCAATCTCACCCAGTTCTGGCAGGTATTGTAAACCAGCCCAACCACCGATTTCAGTCTGGCCATCCGTCAAAATACCCCAATTGCCGTAACCAAATTTTTCCCAATGGGCCTGCTGGTTGTTAATGTTCCGCCGTACATTTTCCAAAGATGGCGGGATTGGATTAGGAAAATAACGCAATACTCCCTCCGTCTGGTAGATCTGAGCCAGTGTTTCAGCATCCTCTGGCTTCAAGGGGATCAGGCTGAGGTGAGCGGTGTGGATGGTTGGAACTATAGTTTCTATAAGATATCCTCCGTGACTATTCCCCGGGAATGCCCCATAGACGGATGGTCCCATCCCAACTGACTGAGGAGATCTGGGTTCCATCGGGACTCATCGCCACACGCAACACCTCAGCAGTATGTCCTTTCAGCATCCGCAGGTTTTGCTGGCTGGCAACGCTCCAAATCCCCACGTTTTTGTCATGGCTGCCCGATATAAGCAGGCTACCGTCCGGGCTGAATGCAACCCCGTTGACATAGCCCTGATGGTCTTCTAAGGTTGTGAAAACCTGGTCTTGATCCATTGGCCACATGTAGATCACTTTTTCATCCGTTCCAACAGCCAGGTATTCTCCGGAGGGATTGAAAGCGACATCCCCGGCTGGCATGACAAACGATGCCAGCGCACTCGCCATCTTCCCGGTCTTCGCATCCATGATCCCGACCTTGCCCCATCGTCCACCGTATGCAATGTTTTTCCCGTCTGGACTGAAGGAGACGCTCAAGAACGATTTTTCTACAGGATTTTCCCAGATCTGCGTCCGGCTGGCGACATCCCAAAGGCGAATACTATCCTGCGGGCTGCAAGAAACCAGCTGATTCCCATCCGGACTAAAGGCCAAATCCCAGATTGTGGCATTTTTCAAGTCGATTTCACCTGTTTTATTACCGGTCTTCAAATCCCAAAAGGTTATGGTGTGGTCGAATCCCCCGCAGGCTAGGGTTTTTCCATCCGGGCTGAAGGCGCAAGCGACAATCTGCTGGTTGCTGTTGTATAGTGAATAACGCAAGTTGCCTGTTTGCAAGTCCCAAACTGGGACCGGGTTAAGCCCACAGGCGCCGGCGAGCAAGGTCCCATCGGGGTTAAAGACAACACTGCATTGGCTGATCTGCCCCCGGGTATAACCAGGGATTTCAAGCGTTTGTAGCAAGGACACCTGATCGATGTTGTCGATGCCGATTTGTGAAGATCGTGGTGGCTTAGATACTGAAGAAATCTCACCGGCTACCCATGAAGGCCACAGATCATCCGCCGGGTTCGTTACCAGGGGATGCTGCTCACTCCCATCGGCATTCATCGTATAGATCTCAAATTCCCCATCCCTTTGCGATTGAAAGGCAATCTGGTCGCCTTCAGGCGACCAGATTGGGTTTTCATCGAAATTGGGTGTGTAGGTCAGTTGGCGTAGATTAGAACCATCGCAGTTCATGATAAAAACATCCGTATTGCGCGAGTTCGGTTTCAATCCGTTAATAGCAATTAAAACTCCATCCGGAGACCAGGCGGGAAAAAGCTCCCAATCGGGGCTGCTGGTAAGCGCTCTCTGGTTGCTTCCATCGACGCCCATCAGGTATATGTCCCAATTACCATTCCGATCAGAAGAAAAAGCAATCTGGCTGCCATCTGGAGACCAATCCGCGAATTGATCATTAGCGGCGTTGGACGTCAGGCGGATAACTTCAGTCCCGTCCACATTCATACAATAGATTTCAGCGTAGCCGTCACCGTCGTAATCTGCGTCGAATAAAATTTTGGTTCCATCCGGTGACCAGGAAGGGTGATCTTCAGCCTGCTCTGTGTTTGTCAGCCGGACCAGATCGCTCCCATCAACATTCATGAGGTATATTTCATATTGTAAGTCGGGAAAATGCGGATCAGGATCGTTGCGTGCTGAGAGAAAAACGATTCGAGAAGCGTCTGGGGATAGTGCAGGGCTGTCATCAAAGGCGGGATCGTGAGTCAAACGCTTCAGCTTACTACCATCGGCGTTCATAAGATAAATCTCGGGGTTGCCATCCCGGTCGGAATAAAATGCTATGATTCCACCTCTCAAAGTAACAGGAGATTTTGACGGTAAGCCTGCGATTGGTGATGGGCTCACAGCCAGTAACGTTTTAGTTGGGAGGGGAGTAGCCGGGTGGATCGTAGCCTGGGTCTGGCAGGAACAAAGGACGAGGCAAAGGAAAACTGCAACGGTAGTAACTTTCTTCATGGTGACATCCTTCTTGTTTTTTAAATTACGGAAGAGAATATCCACCGTCAATTATGGATCGAACCGAAAACTGTTTTAGACTTCAATTATAGATGCTCGGTTGATTCATTGTCAATCAAAGGAAGAGCCACATAAAAGACCATGAGAACGATCGTTGCGCGTCAAAAGAATAGAAAATCATCTATATCAGAAGATCATTTTCTTTTCTGGCCTTGCTTGTGTAGAAGTCAGCTTTTCTCCAGTTCAGGTGCTTTTGATGACAATCCCCCCTTGCCAGATCGCCAATGTTACCCACAAACCCTAAGGCGAGTTTTTCATCCCCTGGCTGGGCATAATGGCTCACATCGAGATTGATAATCAAGCCTTTGGAGTTTGCAAAAGACCTCAGATCGTTCGGGTTGGATAGGGAAACCGAATAGCCGTCACAAGGCGACAAGTTCTTGATCGCCAACGCCCGGCTGGTATTCCGGTAGCGAGCCAGCTCTTTAACGACAGCCGGTGCAAACTGGTTCCACCAATCGCTCGATGCATCCCCGAAAAGGACGGGTGTGGTAAAACAAGGTAGTCCAGGGCGAAGCTTAAGGCATCCAGGTAAAGTGCCCTGGAATGGGAAATAATAGAAATTAGCTGTAGCAATGGAAAGTTGGAAATTCATGATTGCCTTGTATAGAATCATGTGGTTGGCGCTGCAGAAGTATACGGCTTCTCCACCGACCGAGGTCATATGCTCCGTAACAGCCGAAACGACTGTTTTGGCGTAGCCGCGCTTCCGGTATGATGTAGCGGTTTCGACAGTCAGGCCGTCACCTGGTTTGCATGGACATCTGATGGAATGTAAGTATAACAATCTATCATTTTCACACAAAAAATTATAAGTAAATTATCGATTGTCCGCCAATCAAAACCGGCTTCGGGATTCGACCCACATAATCATGCGGAAATGGTCCTGCTCGTCTTCTCTTCAAAGGATTGGATCCTTGTCATGTAAATGCGCGATAATAAGGCGACAAAATTTTTCAAGGCCCACTGCAGCCCACTGGTGGCAATCCCAACCTTCACCGGTGATATCGATATCGAACAAGACTTTCCCTTCTGGCTGTTGTGGCTCCAACTTGTCGCCGCAGCGGGAACGAAAATTCACGGTGGGGAAGTTTATTCAAGCAGTACCAGGCGCAGGGCTTTCCGGGTGACCCATCCTCATATACCCACAGCCCGGCTATTATGCATGGTGAACGTGTTGCAAAATCCGTAGCTAAAAAGATGGATGAATCAGATCGGGGATTATGGAAAATATAACCGGCCATCAATTTGACGTGATTATTGCAGGTGGCGGTCCAGGAGGTGCGGCTGCCGCCTATTTTCTCGGGGAAGCCGGTCTGCGCGTGCTGGTTCTGGAAAAAGAGACCCTACCGCGTTACAAAGCTTGCGGTGGAGCCATTTCGGTTCAGCTGCTTGAAGAATTTCCATTTAGCTTCGATCCGGTGATCGAAGCACGCATCAAAGAAATTTCTTATGCCTATCAAGGTGAAAATCTCACTTTCCCGCTGCCGCATCGCCCAATCTTGATGGTGATGCGGGCTGAGTTCGATCAATTTCTACTCAGTCAGGCGCAGGCTGAGATTTGCCAGAGGGCTGCGGTACGGTCAGTCGAGGAAATGCCAGACCGGGTCATCGTCCAGACAAAGGACGGGAGGACCTTCGAGAGCCGCTACCTGATCGGTGCGGATGGACCCTCGTCGGTGGTGGCCCGTTCGCTGGGCTTGCGCCGGGGCAAGAAGCTGTTGGGCGCCATCGAGGTAGAAGTACCGGCCCCACCCGAGGTTATGGCAAGGTACAAAGACACATCCACGTTTATCATCGGTGAAATTTCGATGGGTTATCTGTGGATCTTTTCGAAGGCGGAGCATCTCTCAGTTGGGATTGGGGCGTTGCACCCGAAACCGGGAGAGCTGCAATCAACTTTCCGCCGGGTGATGGAAAGCTACGGGATTTCGATCGAGGGTCTGCCGCTGCACGGCCATCCTGTGCCCTTGTATTCGGGGCGGGAAAAAATTTCGACGGCGCGGACACTGCTGGTGGGAGATGCCGCCGGTTTGGTCGATCCTCTCAGCGGCGAGGGTATTCGTTATGCTGTTACCAGCGGGAGGCTGGCTGCTGAAGCAATTCTTTCCGGTGAAATTCACCAGTATGAACCTCGCATCCAGCGCCAGATCGGGGCGAGCCACCGCTACGCAAAAATCATGGCTGAGGTTCTTTTCCGCTACCCGGGCGCTTGTTTTGATTTATGCGCCCACCATCCGTCGGTAAAACAGGCCATTGCAGGCCTGCTTAGTGGCCGCGGCGGTTACTCCAGGGTCATTCTGAGCCTGGTTGGAAGCCTGCCATTGTTCTTGGTTAAACGCGGCATGGCAGTTCTTGCTCATTCGAAGTAAGCATGCAGCTTCAGTGAAACTGGTGAAGGCATTTAGAATCGATAAAGTCGAATATACGGAGTATGACCGGTTGATACAGCTCTGCGATTCGTTGGCCACATCCACCGGATTTTGCCTGATTGAGAAGAGGTTGGTAGATATGGCGTTAAGATACGGCGTCAATGACTTTACAGTTGATAAGTGGTGTGCGTTTTTGAAGATCAAAAAAGAATTTGAAGAGATCATTGGGGAATCGATTTATTCATTATTGCCAGGCATCGTAGAAAGTACTTTTGGGTTACCAAGCATTTTTGGATGAGAAGCTGGACGATTTTAAAGTGGTATCTCAATACTTGAAAGCAAACGGGATTGCGTTATGATGGTAGGCATCATGGAGACCGGCTACCGTTTATTCTCGATTGATTACCAACCAGGGATAATTAATCATGGAAAATGTACTTGTTTCGTGGAGTGGCGGGAAAGACAGCGCCCTTGCGCTTTACGAAATCCTCAAAGATAAAAACTACCAGGTATCGGCTCTGGTGACTACCCTGACCAGTGATTATGACCGCATCAGCATTCACGGTGTGCGCCGAGACCTGCTCGAACAGCAAGCTGCCGGATTGGGTTTTCCCCTTGAAGAGGTGTTTATCAGTAAAAATGCTACCAATGCCGAATATGAGAAAAACATGGGACAGGCCCTTACCAAATATAAAGATAGAGGTGTTTCCTCAGTGGTATTTGGCGATATCTTTCTCGAGGACCTGAAGAAATATCGAGAAGACAGCCTCGCAGACCTGGGTCTGGGTTGCATTTTCCCGCTCTGGAAGAGGGATACGGCCAAATTGGCCCACTCGCTCACCGCCCTGGGTTTCAAGATGATCACGACTTGCGTCGATACCACGCGGCTTGGCAGAGAATTTGTCGGCAGAGAGATCGACGCATCTTTCCTGGCTGACCTTCCACCCAATGTCGACCAATGCGGCGAGAATGGCGAGTTCCATTCATTCGTCTATGATGGGCCGATTTTCAAAGAAAAGATATCCTACTCCAAAGGGGAGATCGTCTTAAGGGAGGACAGATTCTATTACTGTGACTTGCTGCCATCTAGCTCGCCTTAAATAAGATTATCCAACCGTGGCTTCGAACTGGACAGACCCACCCAGGTTTGGCCACTCAATTACTGAACCGTCTGCACTCAGGCTGGCCTGATCTGGACCGGAGAACGATTTGACCTGCAGTCCCCCCGGTAAACGCAGGTGTAGAGCAACCCGGGGTAAGGTATTTCTCTCGAGGTCGACCGAGCCGGTCACCTTGCCTTTGGCCGCGTCGTACTGTAATACGTAGGACAGGCGACCGCTGTGGGTTTTCATGCCATGCACGCCCAGCGGTTGGTCGCTGGCAAGCCACTGGCGGTCAGCGCCGCGTGCCAGATGCAGGGTGTCGCCATCTTCCATGACCAGGGCGTCTCGGATGAAGCGCCCCACTGCCAGCGGGGTCCACAGGTGCTGGCGGTCTCCGGTACAATCCTGGCTGCCCGGCTCCTGCCCGCGCTCCTCACACCACGAGTAGAGCGGGGTGGCATGGTTGAGGGTCGCGTACAGGTAGCGGGCGGCTTTATCCCCTTCGTCGCGCAGCAATAGTACCTCCGCCAGGTTATCCAGCGTGATCGCCACCCACATCCCATCTTTCATCCAGCCGGTATTGACCGGGATACCACCTGGGCTCAGGTTCGATTCGAACTTGCGGATGGTGCCGGTTACCAGCATGTGGTCAGCCGGCAAGATCCGGCAGGGAAAGGCTACATAAAGCGTCCCCCAGCGGCTTCCGACGGTATGGCCGGGGATACCCGGCATCCAGCGATAGTCATCCTCCGCGATCGATCCACGTTCCAGGGCCTGGAACAGATCGTCCCGGCCCTGTTGGTAGATCTGGCGCAGTTCCTCCAGGTCACCTGTTTGCCCCAGAATTTCGGCTGCCTGGAGAGCCTGCGCATCGGCGTACACTGCCAGGATGTTATGCGGTAAAAACACCCCGTAGTAGCTGCCATCTTCCCCCATCAATCCGCCATCCCCCATACCGCGCGGCATCAGGCCATAGGTCAACGGCTTTTCCCCGCCTGTCAGCACCCGGGTGCGGGCTCGCTGCCTTTCCTGAAAGCGCGCGCTGGCGAGCATGTGGGGGTAGACCTCTGCCAGGAACGATTTGTTGCCAGTGAGGCGGTAGTGCTCCATAATGCTCCAGGCCTTCATTCCTGAAGCGCCCCACATAAGGTGAGCCCATCCGAGGGGATCGGCCCAATTTCCATCAGCGCCTTGCTGGCTGGCACACATGAGGATATTCTCGGCTGCTTCGGCGTTCAAGCCTACCTGGTCTAAGAACACCGAAACGATCGAAGGCTCGAAGGAGCTTGGAGCCCGGTACATCTCTGTGCCGGGGGAGGCAGCGGTGCTTCCATCTGCCACCGGCTCGCGCATAATAAAACAGTCGGCCAGGCCAGCGTAAAAAGCATTTTGGACAGCGCGGTCAGGGATGGCGACCTGCCCGCTGCGAGCGATCAAGCGCTGCCAGGCTTCCCTGGCGGCTTTTACTTCACCTCCCCAATCCACCTCTCTTAAGGCTGGAAGTTGCGGCTGGTACGCCCGGTAAGGGCGGATAATCCAGCCGGTGCGTTTCTCTCCCGGTGCGAGGTTCCACACCAGACAGACCGTATTTGGGTCGAGCACCGGTTTCTCATCACCGCCCAGGGCGAAGACAATCACCCGGTCGGCCTGTTCCGACCAACCGGCCAACAAGACGTCAGGGTCGCATTCAGGCTGTACCCAGGCCGGATTATATCCATTCCAATGGCCCGGTTTTTCGATTCGTAAGAGAACATGGTGGGGCTGCCTGTCTCGATTCGTTACTTCGACCCAAACGATGGCTGCTGATTGGGCTCCGTCCACTTCCAGGCGCAGCGCTACCTGGCTATCCTGGTAGGAATCGACTAATACCGGCAGCCAACCTTCTGACCGGGTCCACTGGCTGGTGGTAAAAGGCCGGCCATCGATCTCCGGTTTAAGGACGACCTCCCACTCAGTCTTTGGCACCATAAAAGCCGCCAGCGGTTTATTCAGAAGGTTGTCGTAAGTCCAGGAAAGACGTACAGAATCTGGGTTTACATCGAGCAGCGTTTTATGGCTGCTATCCGGAAGGGCGGCGGTCAGTCGATGAGGGGTTGCGAAGGCATAACTAAAATCGACCTTTGGCATAGATAGACCTTAATTTGATAGCTCATTCAACCGGGCGATATCCTCGTCCGACAGCTTGAACTTCATAGTGCCGGCGCTTTCTTCGGCCTGGCTGACCCTGGTTGCGCCTGGAATGGTGACGACCGTTTCTCCCTGCGAATGGATGACCCAATTCAGAGCCACCTGGGCAGGGGTGGCGTCGTACCTGGCGCCAATCTCATCCAGAGCCGCGATCAGAGGGCGACTTTTTTCAATCCCGGCCCGCAGCCTGGCTCGCCAGAATACAGATTTCTTTTTCAGCAGCTCTGGGTTTTTATGATACTTACCGGTCAATAACCCTGAAGCCAGGGGTGAGTAGGCGGTAATGGTGATGCCTAGCTCTTTAGCGGTGGCAAGGATCCCATTCCTTTCGATGGAGCGGTCGAGGAGATTGTAGTAGACCTGGTTGGCGGCCAGGGGTTGGCCGCGTTTTTGCAAGGCCTTGTAGGCTCGGCGCATCAAAGCTGCGCTGAAGTTGCTGACGCCTACCGATAAAATCTTGCCGGCTTCGACCAGGTCAGCCATGGCGTTCATCTCGGCCTCCGGGGATGAAAAGCCAAATGGTTGGTGGACCATATAGAGGCCAATGCGGTATCCATCCAGGAAACGGATGCGGTCCCGGATCGAATGGGGTATATTGCCGGCTGTACGGAAGAGAGGCCACCATTTGGTCGCGATGACCACATCCTTGTCCGATTTGCCGGCCGTTTTCAGGGCGGTTGCCAATGAGGCTTCCGAAACCCCTTTCCCATAAAGTTCAGCGGTATCGAACCAGTTGATGCCGCCGTCGAGGGCAGCCTGAACGGTGGCGTTCTTTTCTTCCTGAGCGATCACAGGAAAAGCCTTCCCAACCAATCCGCCGCCTCCTGCGAACTCCATCATTCCCAGGCCGATTGGTGTAATCATGATGTTCGTTTTTCCGAGTGTGCGTTTTTCGATTAGCATGTTAGTTGGCATTATTTTGTCACCAATGAGCTGTCGGTGGACAGCGTGGAATTAAGATAGGCGAATTATACGACCATGTGGGCATGCCAATTGTCTTCCGCAAATCGATCGATGGAGGATTGACAGGATAATCCTTACCCCCCTTTAATATCATCATTTTCGTGCCAGGCTAAAGTGATAGGTAAACAGCTATTCAGCAGCCGGATTGCGCAGGGGCTGTTTCCCAAACCATTGGATCTGGGAGCATCGGGTGCAAATTAACACCGTAGAAGACGCGTCCAGCCAATCGAGCTTGAAGAAGGTCATGAGCGACGTGTTGAGTTGAGCTTCTCCCCTGGCAAAGACGTCATTCCCACAATGGGGGCAGGTGATCGTTTTGCTATCGATTTCGTACGATCCAGGTCCAAGCGCAGACGCAGCTTGCTTGAAGGCGTTGGCAATATTTTTCACTGAAGGCATTTGTAATTCCTTTCTCTCTCTGGTAATACTAATCCAACTCCATATGCATCTATAGAGATAATCTGGTTACTTAAAACAATTGAGAAGGAATAACTGAAACCCTACCGGGGGAGGGAGGTTCTGCTGGTGGGACTGATTTTATCCATGATTCTTGTGGACGATCAGGATATAATGGTCCCTATCAAAATCATTGGTCATTATGAAATTCAAATATACAATTTTCCTCCTGATCCTTATCTTAGCCGGGTGTAATGCGGGTTTACCGCAAGCCACCCTCACGCCATCGCCGTCGCCAACTGCCACGTTGGCCAGCCCGATATATTCCGTGACCCGAGCGCCAGACCCGCAAAACGCGGCCCAGGTTTTTTTGCAGGCCTGGAAGGATGAAGATTATGCCGGTATGTACAGTCTGCTCACCGGCGACAGCCAGACCGCAATTTCAGAGGCAGATTTCGAAAAACGCTACCGGGATGTGGCAGTCAACCTTACGCTGACGACCCTGGAATACCAGTTGGACTCGTGGACGGTCAACCCTTCCTCCGGAGCGGTTGGTTATCAGGTGACCTTCCATACGACCCTGTTTGGAGACATCACACCCGCAAGCATGGCAATGAATTTCAGCCTGGTCGATGGGGCCTGGCGGGTGCAGTGGGACGACGGCCTGATTATGCCGCAGCTGAAAAATGGCAACAAGCTGCACATCGTTATCACTGCGCCGTCGCGGGGGACGATCTACGATCGGGATGGGAATGCCATCGCTTCCCAAACCGATTACGTCGCCCTGGGGGTAATTCCCAGCCAGCTCGATCCCGACCAGCACAGCACGCTGCTCTATGAGTTATCGCTTCTGACCGGCCTCACTCGCAGTTATATCCAGGACCTGTATGAATCGGCCTATCCTGATTCGTACGTAGCCATTGGGGAAACATCCGCTGAAGAATATCAGTCCCAAATAAAGACACTTTCGGGGTTGAGCGGCCTGCAGGTAATTCCTTCCAGCGATCGCTATTATGCCGATGGCGGGATTGCCCCACAAACTATCGGATACGTCCAGGCCATCCCTGCAGAAGAGCTGGAGGCTTACCAGCGCAAAGGCTACAGCATTGGGCAGAAGGTTGGCATGGCAGGGTTGGAATATTGGGCTGAACCATATCTGGCCGGCAGTAATGGGGCGGTATTATATGTGGTTGACTCTGCCGGTAATGTGCTTTCACCGTTGGCCCGCATCGATCCCATACCTGGGCAATCGATTTACACCACCATTGATTCCGGCCTGCAGGCCCGCCTGCAGAATTCGCTGGGAGACTATCGGGGAGCGGTGGTTGTTATGGAGCGGGATACTGGCGCCGTTCTGGCAATGGTCTCCAATCCGGGATTCGACCCTAACCTGTTTGACCTGGCGTCCAACTCATACTATCTGGCGCTGCTGGGTCAGGTTATTGGGGACCCCAACCACCCGTTGTATGACCGGGCCGATATGGGACAGTACCCGTTGGGCTCGGTCTTCAAGATTATTACCATGTCCGCTGCGCTGGAGACCGGAGTCTACACTGCCCAAACCACCTATAACTGTGGTTATTATTTTACCGATCCACAGGGAACAGTGCTTCATGACTGGACCCTGGATCACGACGTTCCACCCAGCGGCCTGCTGACCTTACCCCAGGGCTTGATGCGCTCATGTAATCCTTTCTTCTGGTCCATTGGGCAGACGCTCTACGATCAGGGATACACGACTGCGGTATCCGACATGGCACGCGCTTTCGGACTGGGTAGTAAGACCGGTTTCGAGCTACAAGACGAGCTTGCCGGCAACATCCCTGACCCGGTCAGCGACAGCGATGCCGTTCAGCTTGCTATCGGTCAGGGTTCGACTCTGGTGACGCCCCTGCAGGTGGCCGATTTTATCTCCGCAGTCGGCAATGGCGGAACATTATTCAAACCCCAGCTTATCGATAAGATCGTCGCACTGGATGGCAGCGTGACCCAGGAATTTACTCCGGTTGTGAACGGGACCTTACCCATCTCCGCTGAGAACCTGAAGATCGTCCAGGCTGCCATGGTCAGTGTGGTGAGCAACCCCAGGGGGACTGCTTATTCGGTTATGCGGACTCTCCACATTCCGGTTGCCGGCAAAACCGGCACGGCAACCACATCCGAAGGCGATCCGGATGCCTGGTTTGCCGGCTACACCATGGATAATAACCCGGACAAACTGGATATCGCCATTGCCGTATTACTCGAAAATGCGGGGGAAGGCTCAGAAATGGCCGCGCCTATCTTCCGCCGGGTGGTATCGCTGTATTTCTCGGATAATAGCAATTACGGCTATCTCATGCCTTGGGAAGCCAGTCCTTACGTCGTCGCTTCGCCGACTCCGATTGTTGTCGATACCGCTACCAGCGAACCGGGGGCAGCAGAGAGCCCCACCTCAACGCCGTAGACCATATTGAGCTGCATGAATAAAAGATCAACCGGGAATTGGGACATCAAGATGCAGTGACTTGAGCCAATAATCATCCGTTTTCCGATGCATTATTCAGCAGTGAGCTTTCGAAAAAGCTGTTGATTTCATCCATGAAATCGACGTCTAGCTGGCTTGTTTGAAAGCGGTCAATGCCAGCATAATAATCAGCTTTGATGCTGTCCGGGATATTTCCATTATATTGATCGTAGATAATTTTATATAGCTAGTTTAGCTGGTCAATATAAACAATGGCTGAAAGAGACTTGGCTAGGCGGTCGTGATTGTTTTGCCCTTCTACGTTGCGGGTGGTATATTCAACGTTCGGGTTGGCTATTCGATCACGTTGGGCGATGATACTGGCGCCGTCGTAGGAGATGGCCTGGTCCTGGCTGCCATGGATAACCAGCACTGGGGTAGCCGTGCTGTTGATTCCGGCTACGGCTGTCAGCCCGGCGCTGCTGCCAAAGCGTAGAGATTGATAAGCACTTTCGAATGGGTACTCTACCCAAGCTAATGGTCCCCACATCCGTTGTGCTTGCTCGCTGAACAAACCCAAGGGGGAATTAAAGCCTGATAAGCTGGCAACCGCAGAAATAGCGAAGCCATCATTTAAAACAGCGGTTACTGCATAACCGCCCCAGCTATTTCCGTAGAGCATGACAGGTAACTTGTTCAGACCATTATCGCTTTCGATGTACTGCAATGCAGCTTTCAGGTCAAGGTGATCCTGGGGTAACCCGACGGAATTTTCTCCCTGGCTGCCGTAGCTTCCGGTATGTGCCTTCGGCCCCAGACCGGTCAATGCAAAAAATAAGGGCTGCAGCGTATATTTCCTGACCTCCGGTTTCTACGAAGAGCCGGGGTTCAAGAGGCTTTAACAATTCAAGTGGTATAACAGATGATCCAAACCAGCTGAGGGCTTGCTGGCGATATATCCGGTCGTGCGCTACGGAGATGGCAACGTATAGCTCAACAGCTGGTCGTTTTCAGAATCACTCACCCAGATGTAACCATCTGGGTCTACAGCGATACCTGAAGCCAGACCAATGCCATCGGGACTGGCGCCAGGTTGACCCCAGGTGTGGATAAAGCTGCCCTTACTATCGAATTCGAGCACTCGTGCGACCTCAGGGTCGGTCACGAAGACGTTATCCTGAGAATCGACCGCGATGAATGGTTTATTGTCCAGCGATTGGCCGGCCCAACCAGAGATGTTCCATTCGTTAACCGGTGTGTACGCGCCTGTGGTTGGATCGAGGGCAAATACCTGAATGCGCTGGTTCCAGGTATCGGCCACGTAAACTTTACCTTGCCCATCGATAGCGATCCCGACCGGTTCGTCGAATTGCCCGGGGTCAGTGCCTGCCCCGCCAAACTGGGTGATGTAATTGCCATCTTTATCGAAAACAACTACCCGTTTATTGCCCGTGTCGGTAACGAAGACTTTCCCTTCGGAATCAACTGCCAGGCCGCGCGGACCCCAGAAAGCGTCAGGAGTATCGCCGGTACCAGATTGGCCCCACATGGTCAAGAACTGTCCGGCGGCTGTAAATTTTTGAATACGGTAGTTGAAAGTATCGGCCACGTAAACCGATCCGTCCGGGCCAATAGCCACGCCCCAGAGCTCGTTGAAGGTGCCGCCCGGTGCAGAGCCGTTGGCAACATCAGCATAGCTGCCCCACACCTGGATCACGCTGCCATCCTGGTTGAGGTGCTGGATGCGGTTGTTGCGCGAATCTGCCACGTAGAGGCTGCCATCGGGAGCAAAAGCAATCTGGCGCGGGCCATCGAATAAACCCGGTTCTGACCCTGGGCTGCCGATAGCGAAATTGGCAGGGAGGTTGATCTGGCCCTGGGCGTAAGGATCGGTCACAGTTGGCAAAGCTGCGGCAGGTACGCCATACTGCCAGATCTGGACGATGATATCCTTGCGGATGTAGATCCTGAAACGGGCAGGGTTCCACCAATTAGCTACCGTCAGGTCCGACCGGTTGGTGAGTTGAGCATAAAGGCTGTAATCACGGTTGAACCAGATATCCCACACAGCGGTTCGCATTTGGGGGTCATCAAGCGCAGCGGCAATTCTATTCCAGGTCAAATTCTTGTAGATCTCCACCGGCCACCACAAGCGGGTGTACTCAAAATTGTAATAAGCGTCTCCCAGAATCGCTTCGACCTTAGCATAGTTTCCCGACCAGGCGATAACGACCGGTGAATCTTTAAGCTTGTTGGTCGGGGTGGTGAAATAAAACTTGTTTGGATAATCGCGGAAATACCACCAGAATGGGTAGAGCGCCTCATTATCATAGGCGACAGCGATATCCTTGGCGCCGGTGGTGCGGAAAGAGATTTCCCCTACCTGTTTCAGGATATCTTTAGAGCCCGACGCTCCGTGGGCATAGACGAGAAACTCCATGGCGTTGTTGTAATTGATGAAGCTGGCCCGAAAGGATGTTCGGATGGTGACCACAGCCAGGAAGGCGAAAAGTGTCAACATTAAAGCCCGTGAAATCTCGAACCACTTCCAATTGGCCGCCAGCTTTAGCAAGAAGTAGCCGCTGACAACCAGAACAGCGGCCGAAAGCAGGAAGGTACTGGTACTCTGAAGCTGGATAAGATCAGTGCCCAGAAAGGGTGGTTGAGAGCCCAGCAGCGAGCCCAACACGCCAGCCAGGCTGGCCAGAACCATGACGAACAACCCCAGGATGAGCAGTGGTCGATTGGCCAACAGCTTTTGCCAGCGGGTTGATTCGACCAGGTATCCCAGCCCCCAGGCAGAGGAGAGGATCAGCGCCAGGCCTGGGTTGACCGTCAGCCAGGGCATTTTTTCGCCGGCGATTGAGAAGGCGATCACACTGGTCAACCCCCAGAAAAGCAGGAGAGCCAGCACGGGAACAGGGAGCAGGATAGGAGAGCGAGAGTCGGGATTCGAGAGCTGAGAGCCGTCTTCCTGGCTGCTGCCGCCGGGCTCACCTGACGTTGGCCTTTCTTCAGTCATGATGGTTACTGGCTGTCCGGCCGGATTTTCTTCGGGATTTTGGCCAACGTCAGGCATCGAAAAGGGATCGTAAGCGGGTTGAGGGAGGGCGTTTTCGAACGGTTCTCCGGGAGCGCTCACCCACAGCTTACGGCGGATGCCGAAATAGCAGGCCAGGAGAGCGCCGGCTGCCGGTAAAAATTCATAGAATGGAATTTGTAACAGCCAGTAATAATACCAGGGCTGGGTGCCCCGGTTGACGCCTTGCTGGGATAACCAGTAGCCCAGGGCGCCGACGAGGCCTTCAAAAAAACCAGCGCCGTTCGTAAAGCAGGTGGTGTAAAAAAAGATGAAAATGCCGTAGAAAATGGTTGCATTTCTTAGAAACAGGCGCGGGCTCCACCACCAACCGAGGAAGACGGCGATGGCTGCCATGGGAACCAGGAAGAGGGCTGAATGGACGATTCCGGCACTGGAATAATCGAGGGGGTCGAAGCCGGCAGCTTTAATTGGGAAAGCGGAAAGCAGCGGAAGGACCAGGAAGCCCATCACGAAGAGCAGGTCGAAAGAACGCTCGCGGCGGATGCACGCCAGACCGACGCCTTTTACCAGGAAAAAAATAGCGGCAATGCCAAAGGCGACGGCAGCTAAAGAGGCCGCAACCACCAGGATCGTGGCTTCAGTCGTCAGGCTGCTAAAAATGGAGCTGGCGGCGGCCGCTGTGGTTGCCGGCTCGGCTTCAACTACTGCAGCGGGGGCAGATGCGCCGGTCATCCAGCCGGCCAGGCCTGCCAGGGCCAGCAGGATGGCTGCGCCTATCGCAGTAATAAAATCGGATCGTAATTTCGATGTTCGCCACTGGCGGCGGGTGATTTGTTCAAGAAATAACAGCCCGACGAAGAGCAGCGCCTGGGCAGTGTAAATGTAAGCAGATTCCATGGTCACAAAATTGAGTGCCATGGCAGTGGTTAGGCAGTAGAGAAATTTCTTCTCGCCAGATTCCAGGTACCGTAAAATAGCCCAGATCATGATTGCCGTGAACAGGATGTAGATGGCTTCATCCCGGGCGTAGCGGCTGTAAAAAAGCATATTGGGTGAGATCGTGAACAGGAAGCCGGCAATCAGTGCCCCTACCCGGCCTAAATGGCGGCGAAAGCCGAATAATGCGAAGGCGACCGTCAAAACGCCGCAGGCAGCAGCCGGGATTCGGGAGGAGAAGTCACTGTCCCCAAAAACGAAATAGGAGAGGGCGATCAAATGGAACTGAAGCGGGCCATGGGTGACCGGGGAGTAGGCGTAGCCTCTGCCCTGGAAGAGATCGTAGGAGGGGACGACGTGATTGGTTTCATCGTGGCTCATCACCCTGGCGCCCAGGTCAGAAACACGGCTGGTGACTGAAAAAACCAGGATCAAGACGACCAAAAGTGTCTCCACGGTCAATTGGGGAAAGGCTTTAAAGACGGCGCGATCTAACCAGGACTTTGATTGGTAATCTGATTGCATCTATTTTTTTCCGACCTTAGAGTGATCTCATAATTATATATTGAAAAAGGATTCAAATATTCATCGAGTGATTCGAGAGGTTTTTATCAGCCAGGGGTGAAATCCTGGCTATCTGGATTAATGCAATCGCTACTCCCGACGGGGGAAATGAATGGAGAATCGTTGAATGCACTAAAATAAGAAGTGAAACGCAGGAGGTTAACACCAAGCGTGATAAATTTACAACTCCAGGAGAATAGGAATGCCAGTCGGAGAATATTACAGGTGAAAATTCGATTACAGGGGTAAAATCGTGCGATAAAGGAATTGGGATTATTTATCTTACCGGTGTAGAGACGAGGAGATAATAACAGGAGCATGCAATCTAACAAAAGGCGGTTCAACCGCCGTCGTTTCTTGATACTCACGGGGGCTGCTGGTCTTGGGTCGCTGATGGCGGGATGCAATTTGCCTGCCCTTCGATCAGGCTTAGGCGCAACCGGCCTGGCAGGATCCGAAACAGGTTTGGCGCCCATAGACCGGATCCCACCGGAGGGGACCGCGCTTCCGACAAATTTCCCCACACCAGACCTGACCCTGGTGCCGACGGGAGCAAGCACAGTTGAAGCTGGCCTGGTTTCAACCAGCTTCGATTTACCCTACTCGATTGACTTTTCCGGGTTAGCAGATGGACCGCTCCCAGATTGGTTCACAGGCGCAACCTGGCGGATCGCGGCAGGGTTGTTGGTCAATACGCCGACCCTGGGGGTTGAATTATTGAACGACCCAGGCCTGGAAGCAAGATATTCCAACGAGTCGAGGTGTATTTCGCTGACTGCGGTCGAAAATCCAGTTTTGAAGCAATCAGACGATTCGCATGGTGGCAAAAGCAGCCAGCAGTTCCAGGGGACCGTGATCGACAGCGCAGTCTATTGGACTCCACTGATCGGCGAGAGCGGGGAGTGGTACCAGTTATCTATCTGGGCCAAACGGATTGCGGGAGAAGGCGATGCTGCCCGGATGAGCTTATCGCAAACCGGTGGAATCCCGGCCGCGCATGCGGAATGGGCAATTACCAGCCCGGATTACCAGCTGGGAAAAGTCAGCTTGCTGTCGACCTCTGCCCTGGATCTGATCCCCTACGCGGTCAAACAAGGCCAGCCGGTCGATCCGAATACGGTGATCGTCGTCGATGATGGCTCGCTCAAGAAAATTACCAGGGCCAGCCTCTATGGGCTTTTTCCTGCTACCCAGGCAGACATCGTTATCAAAATCAAACCGGATGAACCGGTTGACAATACGCCCATTGGGATCGTGCTGCGGGCAAATGCAGCAGCCGACCCGGTGAGTTATTTCTTGATCTTGCTGACGGTACGGGAGGAGCGACCTGCGGAAAGTGTCTTGAACGTCATCAAGGCCGACGGATCCAGTTACAAATCCCTGGTGACCAATACCCTGGTGGGAGAGCGCGTCAGCGACGCCTGGTTTGAAGTCAGAGCGGAAGGCCAGGCGATTTCGATCTGGTATAACCAGGTAAAAATTGGCAATGACCTGACCGGCGAGGACGTGGAAATTAGCCCGAACAATTACCATGGGCTCTTTTCGGCCGGAGATAACCGCCTGAAGGCTTTGTACCTGGCAGACAAGCTGATACCGCGAGTGCAGGTCTACGGAGGTTCATCGTTTACCGCCAGCAATGGGTACCGGCTGGACGTAAACGCATTTTGCAAGAGTAAGTTTCCCCAATACGAGTACATCTTTCCGGTGCTGGCCGCCGGTAGGCACAATACCTGGAGCAACCTGGTACGCCTGAACAGTGGCGGCGACGTTTTTATCCTTGATCACGCCAACGACCAGACAGCCGAGTTTGTTGAAGCCATGATCTTGAGACTGTGGACCGAAAATCCGGCCACTCAAATCATCCTGATCACTTCCCCATCCTGGTACACCCGGGATACTGGTGACGACAGCCAGGTGTATTCACCTGCTAATCTGGCGGTAGTGCAAGCTGTTATGGCGCTGGCTGCCCATTATGGCATCACCCTGGTGGACTATTGGACCTGGTGTATAGCCGCGATCAACCAACACCAATACCATTTAAACGAATTGACCGAGGATACGATCCATCCTTCAAAGGTCGGGTATGCAGGAATGGCTAAACTGGTAGAGCAGTTCTTACCAGACGGCGGAACGGCGAAGCCGGTGGTGCTGCCGGAGCGTGTCTTCAAGCAAAGCTCACTTTTTCAGGCCAGACCGGTACGGATCACAGGAACAAGTTACACTGCTCGCACTGGCTCCGGTTGGGTTGATGATGGAACTACCATCTCGAGCTCGACCCCCGGCGACACGGTCACCTATATGACCACGGATTTATGGTGCAGTTTTGGCGATTGGAGGTCAGACTACCAGCCGAACGTGGTTGAAATCAGCCTCAATGAGGGCTCTTTCGAGTCGCTGCCTTTCGAGCAGAACGGGTATGTAATGTACTCGGCGATCTACAACACCATTACGATTCGAATCCCTGACGGCGGTGGGAACGTGAAAATCGAGGAGGTATGGTTGATTTAACATGGTTAATGTTTGGGGGAAATCAGGGTAAATTGGACTGCCTGACCCCCAGACCCCGGCTCATACTTACCGGGAATAGAGAGATGGGGGTCAGGTTGAGAATCACCGAAGATGATTACGTGTTGTTGCCCGGGTTAAGACCGCCCTGGAATTTGACGTTGAAGTCGAAGGTGACATCACCCGCCGGATAAGGCGAGGTGGTAATTCCATCGGATAGGGAACTCAAGAATTTCTGGGTCAGCACTATCTTAAATGTCCCACTTGTATTTCCACTGGGGGTTATTTGAATCCCGGTCATGGCGCAGGCATGTCCCTGCCCGTCGGTGAAATTGATGGTTGGATATTGGCTGAGATCGATGTTGGTCCCATTAATACTTAATTGGAACTGCATTTTGGCCAGATTCTGGCTCAAGGTAGTGGCATCTTTGGCGCACCAACCGTTGCCGATGGTAAAACTGGTCGTGGGGTCGAGGGTGATCGACCCCTGATATGTCTTCGGGGCCATGAAGTCGGTATCGTTGTTTAAATTGAGTGAAGTGACCATCTGGTCCATCAGGCTTTGATTTGTTAACACACTCGGATCCTGGACCTGATTGAAACTGAACGGCAGATCATTGATCGTCGTCCCACTGCTTGAGCCTTGAGTTGGCACGGGCGTCGCGCCGATCAGGGGGGCAGGAAGTGGGATCGTTACGGGATTATTTTGAGCGGTGGCGTTCCGAAAAACTGGTAAGACGACAAACATAACCACGAGGACTGCGGCAACCGCCAGAACTGCGATCAAACTGCATCCTGCTGCGACCCACCCCCAAGGGAAACGTTTCTTCTCTGATGGATTTTCCATACAAACTCCTGGTAATATTTAACTTTCGAAAGCCATCTTAATATACTTGATTTAGATGAACGGAAGATGAATAAAGGAGGGGCCCCCGCCCGCTTTTTAGGAAAAAAAACCTTCTGACATATAATTAAGACGGCGAGCCAAATTCGGGAAGAAGAAAGTTTCATATTCAGCATATGCGTATATCAGTCCGTGGGGCAAGTGAAAATAATTTACAGGACATTGACGTCGACTTCGAGGATGGCCTGACCGTCGTGACCGGGGTATCTGGCTCGGGTAAGACTTCGCTGGTCTTCGATACCCTTTTTCATGAAGCTCGCCGGCGTTTCCTCGATAGTTTTGCCGCCGGCGCTTCCTCGCTGCGGTTATCTCCGGCCAGAGTGCGATCGATCTCTGGATTAGGACCGGTGGTGGCAGTTGGGCAGCATGCGCTCAACCGCAATCCGGCCTCTACCCTGGCGAGTGCTTCAGGCTTGCAGCCATTCTTCAGGCTGCTTTATGCTCGCTTTGGCGAACGAACCTGCCCAGGCTGCGGATTGCCGGTCGAGCGTTTGAGCGAAGACGAGATGGTGGAGCGATTGAAGGCGCTTGCACGCGAGGGCAGCCTGCAAATCTTTATACCGTTAGCGCGGCGGACAGTCGGAAGCCACCGTACCTTGCTCGAAATGCTGGGTGGAGCCTTTGTGCCGGAAGCCATTTGGATCGACGGAGTGCCGTGGGAAATGCAGCCGCTCGACCCCAGCATAGAGCACGATATCGAAATCAACCTGGGCCAGATTCGGGGAAATACAGGTGTTCTCAAAGTACGTGAAATGATCCACCAGGCTGCAGGATTGGGCGCGTGGGCTCTGATCGGGCGGCGGCTCGAAAGAGAATGGACCTTTTCACAGGCGCCGATCTGTGCCGGTTGTGGAAGATGGTTTGGTGAGCTGGAGCCAGTACACTTTCATTCAGCCTGTCTCAACTGCCAGGGCAAAGGTTGCCCGGACTGCGCCGGGACGGGATTGCATCCCGAGGCAGCCGCGACCCGTTGGCAAGGGTTACGCCTGCCCGACCTGTTGGAAATGAGCGTAACGTCCACGCTGGCGTTATTCACCCAGGAAAAAGGCCCTTCCTCAGCCAATCACTTGAAACAGGAAATCATCCGCCGCCTGGAAGCGTTAGCGAAGGTTGGGTTGGGATATATCAGCCTGGACCGGTCTTCACCAACCCTTTCTCGGGGCGAATCTCAAAGGGTGCGGTTAGCGGTCTCGTTGACCAACCAGTTGGAAGATGTGCTCCACTTGCTCGACGAGCCAACCGTCGGCCAACATCCTGCGGACGTTTCACGACTGCTACCAGCTTTCCGCCAGTTACCCGGACCGGTGATCTATGTAGAACATGATCGGGCCGCGGCAGCGGAGGCCGATCATGCCATCGATCTTGGACCAGGAGCAGGCAGCCAGGGCGGGAGGTTGCTTTTCACAGGCACGCCCTCACTTTTATGGCAGGCAGATACACCTACCGGGCGGTTTTTCAGCCAGCGCTCCGGTATCCCGACATTTCCACCTCTGGCACCTCCCGGCGAGTTCCTGACTGTGCGGGCAGCCAGCCTGCGCAATCTACAGCATATCGATGTGCCGATTCCAGTCAGCCGGCTTACGGTGATCAGTGGCGTGTCGGGTTCGGGAAAGAGCACTCTGGTTGAAGATGTCCTAGTCGCTTCGCTGGCCAGCGGCCGGCCAGAAGGCTGCCGGGAGATTACAGGCCTCAGTCTGCGGCCGAACCTGGTGGACCAGAGCCCCATCGGCGTCAACCCACGTTCGAACCCGGCGACCTATACCGGGTTAGCCGATATTATCCGTGATCTGTTTGCTGCCCAAACGGGGTTAACACCTTCCCACTTTTCATTCAACCGGCCGGAAGGGGCCTGCCCGACGTGCAAAGGCATGGGCGCTATCGAAGTCCGTCTACGCTACCTGCCTTCCACCTGGATCCCCTGTGCCGAGTGCAGCGGCCAGCGCTTTTCGGAGCAAGTGCTCTCAGCCCGGGCGACGTTCAATGGACAGGCCTTTTCAATTGCCGATTTTTACCGAATTGCTATCGGTGCAGCGCTGCCGCTGCTGTTGGACCATCCTGGCCTGTCAAAGGCGAAGCGCAGCCAGGCAGGGCAGGTTTTGCATGCCCTGGTAGACGTTGGCCTGGAATACCTGCCGCTTGGACAGGCTTCACCGACACTTTCTGGAGGCGAATCGCAGCGGGTGAAGCTGGCGCGCTGCCTGGGACAGCGCTCGCTGGCAGGGGAACTGCTGGTGCTGGATGAGCCTTCGACTGGATTGCATCCCCAGGACATTGCCGGCCTGTTAACGGTGATGCACCGGCTGGTCGCCAGCGGCGCGACCATCGTGGTGGTCGAGCATAACCTCGATATCCTGCGGGCTGCAAATTGGGTCATCGACCTGGGACCTGGAGCCGGGCCGGAGGGCGGAAAGCTGGTTTACGCCGGGCCTGTGGATGGTCTGACCCAGGTCAAACAGTCTCAGACCGGGCAGGCGCTGCTGGCGGAAAAACGCATTTTCCCGGAGGCGGGATCAAAAAGGAAGGCGGAAAGGCACCCGGAAGTCATCCAAATCCGCGGGGCACGGGCAAACAACCTGAAATCAATTGACGTCGATATCCCCAAAAACGCCTTGACGGTTGTGACCGGGGTCTCGGGTTCAGGAAAATCCAGCCTGATCGGCGATGTACTGGAAGCTGAGGCGCGGAGGCGATATTTGGAAAGCCTCTCAATGTATGAACGCCAGGGCGTGCGGTCAGGCCCTGAAGCCGAGGTGGATTCGGCGCACGGGTTGGGAGTCACTGCCAGCCTGGGAACGGACCGCCGCATTTATGAGCGCCGGGCAACGGTCGGCTCAGTAACCGAACTGATCCACCACCTGGCAGCTCTTTTCGCGTTTGCCGGCGAGCGTGACTGCTTCCAATGCGGGCATGCACTGCAGCGCGATGCTGCTGGACAGCAATGGGAATGCCCGGCCTGCGGCCAGAAAGACCTGGTGGCTGAGCCGCGCCATTTCTTGTCCAGCAACTATGCCGCTGCCTGCCTGATCTGCCACGGCGTGGGCACCTTGCAGGTCCCCAGGCCGGATAAACTCATCATCCATCCAGAGAAACCACTCTGCGATGGGGCCATGTACTCGCCAGGCTTCTTCCCCAAGGGTTACCTTGGAAAGCCTTTCAACGGCGGTTATGACTTGCTCCAGGCAATGGCCGGTAAATATGGATTTGACCCTTTCACGACCCCCTGGCAGCAGATGACTGAAGCAGCGCAGAAGGCATTCCTTTTTGGGGATCCTCAGCCGATGGTGGTGACTTTTCACAGCCGCAATGGCCGCACCCATACCGGTGTCCATCCTTTCCCTGGATTTTACGGTTGGATCCGCGATTGGGACGTGGGCGGCACCTACACCGATACTCGGCCATGCCCCGATTGCGGCGGGGGAGGTTTGCGGCTTGAGTATGCCCGGTTTCGGCTGGTCGGGCATACTTTCCAGCAGGTATGCACAGCCCCGCTGGAAGCCCTGATTGAGATGTTCAGCCCACTTCAAAAGATCCTTGAAAACGCATCCGGTCCCAAGGCCGGCCAGCTGGCTGAAAGGAGCTTTGAAACCATCCTTCAGCGGCTGCATTTTCTCAATAAGGTAGGCCTTGGCTACTTACAGCTCAACCGGACTGCCAGCTCGCTTTCGGCCGGGGAGGCCCAACGCATCCACCTGGCAGCCTTATTGGGCAGCGAGCTCACGTCTTTGACCGTTTTACTGGATGAACCCACACGCGGACTGCATCCTTCCGAAGTGGAAGCCTTATTATCCGCCTTGCAAGAATTGAAACGGGCGGGCAATACCGTGGTCGTGGTGGAGCACGAACCGCTGTTCATGCGCGCTGCGGACCACCTGGTGGATATGGGGCCTGGGGCGGGGGCGGAAGGCGGGCAGGTGGTAGCGCAGGGATCACCTGAACAAATCCTGCAAGCTGCTACCATCACAGGACAGTGGCTGCGGGGCGAGCGGGAAATGATAGTGGAAGGGATCCGCAGTCGAAAACCGCGCCAGGTACGAGGTTGGATGGTGCTGCGGGGAGCAAGGGCCAACAACCTGGCCGGTATGGATGTGCGTTTTCCACTGGGAATGCTGGTAGGCATCTGTGGGGTGTCAGGATCAGGCAAGAGCACCCTGATGATCGATACCCTGGGTAGGGCGCTGGTCCCCAAGAAATATACTACCTCCGTGGCGCGCGAGCCGGTCGATCCGGGTGAACATTCTGGGCTCGAAGGTGCTCCGCGGCGAGCCGTTCTAATCGACCAGACTCGGGCGAGCATCAGCAGTCCGGCAGACTACCTGGGTTTAGTCAAGCCTGTCATCGCCCTGTACGCTGGAAGTGAGGACGCCCGGGCATCAGGCCTGAATTCCAAGGACCTTGAACAGCGCTGCTCGGCCTGCAATGGAAGGGGAACCCTGAGGATCGATATGGGTTTCCTGGCAGACGTCTATGAAACCTGCGAAGTTTGCCAGGGGACAGGCTTCCAGGCCGAAGCCTGGCAGGTACACCTATCCGGGATCGCCCTGCCAGACCTGTTTGGAATGACCCTCATAGAGGTCAGCCAGAAGCTGGGGAAAGAAACGGCACTCGCCGGCCCGCTGGCTGCGGCAGTTGCCGTGGGCCTGGGTTACCTGGTGCTGCGCCAGCCGGGATATTCTCTTTCTGGGGGAGAAGCACAACGATTGAAGATTGCAGCCGAGCTTTGTCGTAAGATCCCCGAGGAATCGCTCTATATCCTGGACGAACCGACGATCGGCCAGCACCTGGAGGACGTGGCCCGCCTGATCGGGGTTCTGCACCGCTTGGTGGATGGCGGCCATACCGTTTTGGTGGTGGAGCACCATCCCCGCCTGCTGGCCGCCTGTGATTGGCTGATCGAGCTGGGACCGGGAGGCGGGCCGCATGGCGGGCAGATCATCGCCTCAGGGACGCCCGATAGGCTGGCTCGGGGCAATACCCCAACCGCACCATACCTGCAGGAGATTCTGGGAGGACGGAAATGACCTGGCTGCCCTTGCTGTTGGCAGATCCTTCGCCAAGGCTGCGCCTGCGGGTGCTGCGCGATCTTTTAGGGCGAGCAAAGGACGATGCCGAAGTATTGGAATTGGCTGCCATCGGCAAAACAGATCCCCTGGTGGTGGGTTTACTCAGCGGCCAGCAGGCAGATGGTTCGTGGCCGCGTGGTTTGAGCGGGGATACATCCGCCACCACGCCTGTCCTGGCGACCGCGCTGGCGTTGATGCGCCTTGGATATCTTGGCCTGGATTCCGGGCACCAGGCGATCCGTAAAGGAGCGGAATTCTTATTCTCGCGCCAGAACAGCGATGGTTCCTGGCCACTGAATCAAGCTGGTGAAGAAGGCGAAGGGCGAGAAAAGTACACCATGATCCCACTCCAAACCGCTCTGCCGCTGCGCGGCCTGGCTGCCTGCGGATATGCCCAGGACCAGCGGGCAGAACGCGGCTACGATTGGCTGCTCGAACAGCGCCTGCCCGACGGTGCCTGGCCCACCGGGCGTGCCTCCGGGGTTAATGGATACGTCGCCGGGTACCGGAAGATTGCCCATTCGCGCTGGGGCTGCCGGTCGAATACCACCGGAGCGCTGTTGTGCCTGGGGCTGCATCCGGTTCGCCGGACCGGCGTGGAAGCTCGGCGTGGGCTCGATTTGCTGCTGGGTCGCGAAACCCGTGAGACTTCTAACCCTGGGATTTGAGGTTGCCAGGCTGATCGGGGCTGAGCCATCCCGCGGGTTTTTCACGTTTTACGCCCGGTTCGACCTTGCGCTGCTGCTCGATTTGTGCTGGCGCATGGGGCTGACCGGCTCAGAATCGCGTGTGGCGGATATGATTGATTTTGTGCGAGGATTACAGGGACCATATGGGTTGTGGGAATATCCCCAGCGGCCGCAAATCAACCGCTGGCTTACGGTGGATATATTGAGATCCATGAAGAAGCTGGAAGCAGGCGGTGGGGATGAGTGGATCAGCCTGGAACCCAGAACCCCTTTTCAGGCTTATCCAATGAAAAAGAAACGGTACTGATCGTATCTGATTCAGGCTGCAGCAGCAGCTAGCGTTTTTCCTCCAGGAAACTCAGGATGTGTTCATCTACAACCTGTGCTTGGAGGTAAGATCGATGATGGCTGGTGGAAACCAACCGTCAACGCCAGAGTTGCCACAATCTCACGGTCGATCAGGCCGCCGTTAGCCATATCCTGCCAGACGATCAGCCCAAGCCGGTCGCAGTGGTAGTACCAGCGCAGCGGCTCGACTTTCACGTGTTTGCGAATCAGTTTGCAGCCGATGCGGCGGGTGTATTCGATGTCGAAGAGTATGGCTTCTTCAGATGGGGGCATGTAAAGCTCGTCGGGGAAGTATCCCTGGTCCAAAGGGCCGTACAGAAAGATCGGTCTACCAGATCCCAGAGACAGCCGTGTACCAGATACCTTTTGGTTGGAGGCTTTGCTTGCCGCGCTGCTGCAAACCGGCGTCGCTTGCATCCCAGGCAGCGACGACCAATTCATTTTCTCCTGGATGAATGGCAGCCGTGAAGTCGAAAGTGAAGGGCAGGTAACCGCCGCGGTGGTCGCCAATCCAAACGCCATTGACCCAGACCTGGCACTCGTCATCGCCCGTTCCAAAATGGAGCAATACGCGCTTCTCACCGGGCCCACTCTCTTTTTGCGGATGTGATTGGGGAATCGTGAACGTGCGGTGGTACCACAATCGTTGGTCGGGCAAGAGCGATTTCTGACCGCCGGAAAGCAGCGACTCGAGTGCTTACGGCACCAGGATGCTGCCGCTGTAATTATGGGGAGCAGAATCGTCCTTGGGCAGGATGGCATATTCCCCCAGGCCGTTGAGGTTGGTCCAGTTTGAGCGAGTCATCGGGGGCCGTAAATATTCCGGCAGTGGAATGGGCATTGCCGGAGTCCAGGGCGTGCGCAGCGTGCTACCACAGGGCATGGTGTTCCTCGGCGAAGCCGGTCAGATTGTCAATATGCAAGGTCTCACCTTTATCCGTGAGGAATGTGCCGTTGTAACGGCCAAATACCTGGTGCACCTGGCTGGTGATGACGACCAGGTTGGTCTTTGCCAGGCGGTCTTTGAACGGGGTGAAGGTCAGGTTGAGGCGATCTTCGGCATCGGTAAACTTCCAGGGGCGCATATAATCGCCGGAGACATAGTCGAATTTGACCTGCTCCAGTTTGTGGATGCGGTTATTGAGGATGATTGCATTTTCGCCTGCTTGCGACAGGTCCCCGAAGCCGCAGCCCAGGTTGAGACCGATGGTACGGCCATCGGGAAGAAACCCCGAGGCGCTGGCCCAATTCCAATAGGAGCGGTATTCCCAAACGCCCCGGCCCCAATCCAACGAGCCCAGGCTGGCAGCCGGATCGAGAGGTTCGTTCACATCGCCATAGCGGATAACCCCGCTGGCGGGCAGGCAGTTGATCTTGCGGTTGTAGTAAAAACGTTTGGCTCCGATAGGGATGGTGATGTTCATCGATTCAAAATGCGGCGAGACTGCCAGGTCAATCTCGGCCTTGATGCCGCGCCCCGCGTGAAAACTTGGCCAGGATACCGATAGATGGCGGCAGCCGGGATGCAGGCTGAAGTCCAGTTTGAGATTCTTATTCTCGAAATGGCTGTCGCCGGCATCACTGTTGCGGGGCAGCTCGACCCCTCTCCCAAACGGCACGACCAGTCCTTCCTCGTGTAGATCGCCTGATTCGAAGTCCATGGTGTAAACAAAAAGGTTGGCTGCATAACCCAGGTCGGCGATGGTGGCAGAGAAAAAACGCCTGGGGCTGAAAACGGCGTAATAATCCCAGCGTTTAATGCGGAAACGCTGCAAAGGACGCAGGCCATAGAAGCGGGCAGCTTCGAGATTGCAATCAAGCAAAGGATGGCGTGACCAGCCAGTTTGAGCCAGGTGGCCGTCACCTTGAAGCAAGGGCCCAGGTTGGGTCAATTCGGTTTGCATGATTCCTCCTTTTCAGGTGTTTACCCAGACGGTAATCTGGGAGGGGCCGCGGTTGCCCCAGCGGAAGTAAATCGTAAGGGCGCATGGCGAGCTTCGAGCACCCGAAGGGGTTGCGTTCGCTCACCATACTTAGCTCTGATTTTTGGGATGCCTCTCATTACCGCCGCCGCAGGCATAATTCTATACCCGTATAGGCTGGAAGGTTTAAAGTTTTGGGCTGCTTTTTCATCAGTGAGGGTCGCGAAAGAAGCACCAGAATTAATGTAAAGCCCCGGATAAATTTGTATAATGAAGATAAGATTAGTGGGGTACAACTCAGAGGACACTGTTTTGGAGAAATTCGTTACTTCACCCGCCGGTCTCCGGCGGCTGCAACAACTATCTTCATTACTCACAAAGAAAGGAAGAACCACATGAAGAGTACCTTGTTTAAAATGTTTTCGGCAGCGATGATCCTGGCGCTAACCTTCAGTTTCTTGTCTTTACCGCAAGTGACTGTCCAGGCCGTTTCGCCCAATATCGTTATAAGCCAGGTATATGGCGGGGGTGGGAATTCTGGCGCAACCTATAAAAATGACTTCATCGAACTTTTCAACAGGGGAACCGCCGCGGTGGACGTCAGCGGCTGGTCGGTGCAATATGCCAGTTCTACGGGAACAACCTGGAAGGCAACTTTATTAAGCGGTACCATCCAACCCGGTCAATATTATCTGGTCCAGGAAGCGGCGGGTAGCGGCGGAACAGTCAACCTGCCCACACCGGATGCGAGTGGCTCGATCGCTATGAGCGCATCCAGTGGGAAGGTGGCCCTGGTTGGCAACAGCACAGCATTGTCTGGGTCATGTCTCACCGGTGTGGTGGATTCCGTTGGCTTTGGCTCGGCCAACTGTTTCGAAGGATCAGCAGCGGCCCCAGGTTTGAATAATACCACTGCGGCGCTGAGAGCCAATGGGGGTTGTACGGATACAGACGATAATGCGGCTGATTTTGCAACCGGCGATCCTGATCCGCGCAATTCGGCTTCACCTCTGCATTCCTGCACCGGTCCTACCGATCCGACCGGCGTAGGAGCAGCAAACCCTGCTTCGCTCTTTGCCGGTGATGCGGTTTTATTGACCGTGGCGGTGACGCCGGGCGGCAGCCCGACGAGCACCGGTCTGGGGGTGACCTGTGACTTGAGCACCATTGGTGGTGCTTCAGACCAGGCCCTTTATGATGATGGCAGCAATGGTGATGTTACTGCTGGAGATAATACATTCTCTTTTGCAACTGCAATTGGGGCAAATACGACCAGCGGATCGAAAAGTCTGAACTGCACGGTCAGTGACGCTGAAGTCTCGCAGTTCAACTGCGACGATTAACCTTGAGATCCTGGTTGTCCTCCCCATTGGAACGGTCAATGGGCCTGTTCTTAATTCCGATGATGGAACATTACACCGCTCGCCCTTTGCGCCGCCCAGCGGCAATGGCGCCGGCCAGACCGTCACAGTGCAGGGTGTGATTTATGAAAATACGCTGCAAGCCATCAGCAATTCAGCCAACAGCTACAAGGGATTTTACATCCAGAATACAAGCGCAACTGCTGACGGCGATCCAAACACTTCTGATGGCCTGTTTGTATTCATGAGCACGTCCAACACCATGGACGGTCCCAGCGGCGCTTATACCCCGCAGGTCGGCGACGAGGTCATCCTGTCAGGGAACATCAGCGAATATTACAACATGACCGAGTTGTCTCACCCGACTCTGATCAAGGTCCTACGCAGCGGAGTGGTTATCGACACAGAAATACCCCCGGTCGTAGCCAATCCACCTGCCAGCCTGGCGGAAGCAAACCGCTATTGGGAGCGGCTCCAGGGAATGCGGGTTGAGGTGCCGCAGGGTAGCATCGTCCTGGGCGGTCGCAACGTCTTCAGCCCGGCCGACGCAGAGGTCTGGGTAGCCAGTCCAGATAGCGTGGTAGGGCAGAGGGCAGCGCCGTATACAAACCGGGCTTTCCGTGACGCCCACCCATTGGACGATAATTATGACCCAACCACCTGGGATGGCAACGGTTACCGCATCTTGATGGGCAGCCTGGGAATCAAGGCGGCCGAAGGTGACGCTCAAGCTTTGATCGCCCCGGCTCGCACCTTCGATACCGTGACCAATGCTCCTGCCGGCGGCCTCAACTATACCTTCAGCAAGTACCGGATCGAGATCTCGACCCAGGTGAACCTGAATGATGGCCCCGATCCTGCTGCAAATAACCCCCCAACAACTATCGACCGCAGCACCCAATACAGTATTGTGGATTACAACCTGGAAAACCTGTATGATTATCGCAATGATCCCTTCTCAGGCTGCGATTTTACCGGCGATTCGGGTTGTCCGGCTGCTGCTCCATTTATATCGAGTGTTACCTCACCTTTTGACTACGTCCCGGCCAGCGATGCCGCCTACCAGGCGCGCCTCACAGATATTGCCACCCAGATCATCAACGACCTGCACAGCCCGGATATCCTCATGGTGCAGGAAGTTGAAAACCAGGATATCTGTTCGGTGAGCGGTACTGCTCTCACTTGCGGCAACACGAATAACGCCGACGGGAAGCCGGATGTGCTCCAGGACCTGGCGCTCAAGATCGCCTCTTTGGGCGGCCCGGTCTATGACTCGGCCTTCGACCGCAACAGCTCAGACCTGCGCGGAATAGCCCCCGCTTTCATGTATCGCACTGACCGGGTAGAACTCTTACCAGCGGCTGGCGACCCGCTCCTGGGGACCAACCCAGCGATCAGCGGTTTTACGGCGGTTCCCGAGGACGGCGACATCTCCAATCCCAAATCCTTCAATGCAGTCCTTCCGGCTGGAATCACGGCTTGTGAAACCAATTGGATCTTCCCGCGCGCCCCGGATGTCGCCCTTTTCCGCATCTACAGTACGAGCGTCGGTGTGGGCAACTTCGGTGATGTTTACCTGATCGACAATCACTTCAAGAGCGGACCGGATAGCTGCGTCGGGCAGCGCACCGAAGAAGCCCTGTACAATGCTGCATTGGTCCAGTATATCGAGCAAAATGTACCGGGAGCACGGATCGTTGTGGGCGGCGACCTGAACGTCTACCCGCGGCCGGATGACCCGTTCGCACCCATCGGCCAGCCAGGTTCGAGCGACCAGCTTGGATCGCTTTATGATCCCAACCTGGGCTTGACCAACCTGTGGAATGTTCTGTTGGGCCAGGCGCCCGAGGCTGCTTACAGCTATGTCTACCTGGGGATGGCTCAAACCCTCGATCAGATGTTTGTGAACCAACCCCTGTCAACCGATCTCCAGCAGTTCCGCATCGCCCACATCAACAGCGATTTCCCCGCGGATTTCTCGGGCGATGTGGCCAGAGGCACGAGTGACCACGATCCGAATTTGGCTGCGTTTGACATCAACCAGGCTCCCACGGTGGATGCCGGTGGACCTTATGCGGTCGTCGAGGGAAGTTCGGTGACGTTCACCGCGAGTGGAACCGACCCTGAAAACGGCCCACTCACCTACGCCTGGGACCTGGATAACAATGGCACATTTGAAACAACCGGCCAGAGCGTCACCTTCGATGCTTCAACCCTGACCGCACCCAGCAGTTATACGGTTAAAGTCCAGGTGACCGACAACGGCGGTCTGACGGCAGTCGCAGAGGCGACGGTCAATATAATCTTCAATTGGACCGGATTTTTCGCACCGGTAAATAATCCGCCGATATTTAATTTGGCAAATGCCGGTTCCTCGATACCGATCCAGTTCAGCCTGGGTGGTGATCAAGGAAAGGATATCTTTGCAGCTGGCTTTCCAAAATCGGTCCAGATCGACTGCAGCACGCTTGAGCCCATTGGCGACAGCCTGCCAATAATTAACCCTGGCACCAGTGGTTTGAATTCTGGCCAACAGCAGTATGTCTTTGTCTGGAAGACGGACAAAGCCTGGTCCGGCACCTGTCGCTTGTTAACAGTCAAGTTGACTGACGGAACCGTCCATGCAGCCGCCTTCAATTTCAAATAAAATAGTGGTTGCCCCTGCAGCCTCTGCCTGCTTGGGGTAAGCAAAATTAGAAAAAGAGCCAGGGTTAAACCTAAGGTTTGGCCCTGGCTCCCTTTGCCACAACCTACCCTTATCCTGGGGGATTACCTGCTGGCATGGGGAAAGGCCAGTTTTCCCAAGTTTTACCCCTCCACCTTATTCCAGTTGATACTGTTCAGTTGACCTTCGACGAGGTATGAAGGGATTACCCATGCTGAGTATTAACTCTTATATTCTGAATTGGCGAAAATATCACTATCACTGTAGGTGAATTTAGGATCTGATGAGGCGATGAGAGCGTAGAAGGAGTAATTAGCTTGCTTACCAGAATAAATTCATGAAAATTGCCCGGTTTTAGGCGGGTAATCGTTGTAAAATTACCCATTGGGAAAGGTAAGCTGTGTCTGTCAACTGGTTATTAGCGGACTCGCGAACCAGAAGGGTTTAGATGAACGAACTGTTCACTACTTTAAATCTGACCTCGGATGTATATTCGATCCAACCAGGCCTGGATGTTGCATTGGTGCGGAGCGGAAATGAACGATTGATGGCGCTTTCAGCCCATCCCGGTTGGGCTGAAATCGGCGAATTTGAAGGCGATTTAACCGAACGTGATGGGCGTTTGTTCCTGACGGGCCCGCTGTCGAGTCGTAATGCGGCTGGCTTACGGGAGCGCATTCCCTGGCTTCGGCCGCGCCTCCTCGGCTTGCAGCGTTCGGTCGGCCTGGGAGACCGGTTGGGATTAGCAACACCAGGCCACGTGCGCGCAGTCCGCAAGATAGGCGGTGTGGCGCCAATCTTTGCCCAGCAATCGATCCGCGAAATGAACCGGAGCGGGCGCAGCGCCCAGCAGGTGATGGACGATGCTTTGTGGGGTATCCTGGCAGAAGGATGGCAAATTGGATTTGGCGCAGACGCCGACCACCTTAAAACGGTGGAAGATATCGATACCTGTGCCGCCGCAGGATTTACCTTCTACACGATCGACCCTGGGGATTATGTCGACAACCAGGCTAAAGAAGACGACATCGATACCCTCAAGAGGAAGGCTGCGAATATTAATTGGTCAGGCCTGGAATGCTCGCTTCAAGACACGCTCAAACGTTACTCAGGAAAGTCATATAAACTGAAGAATCTGACGGTGACCCTGAAAGAGGAAGCTTTATGGCGGGGGATGGTGAAATATGGAAATGCCATCGCTCAGGTAGCCCATATGTACCGCTACTTGCACTCAAAAGGCATTCCCTTCGAGCTCGAGGTATCAGTCGATGAAACGGATTCTCCTACCACCCATGCCGAACACATCTGGATCGCCAATGAATTGCATCGCCTGGGAGTGAAATGGGTAAGCCTGGCGCCTCGCTTTGTCGGCAAATTCGAAAAGGGGGTGGAATATATCGGGGACCTGTACCAATTAAAGGCGGATTTTGCCGGCCATGCCGAAATTGCCCGGAAATTTGGACCTTATAAACTAAGTTTGCATTCGGGGTCGGATAAATTCAGCACCTACCCCCTGCTGGCCGAAGCGACCCAGGGTATCGCTCATATGAAAACTGCCGGCACCAGCTATCTGGAAGCACTGCGGGTGATCGCAGTGGTCGCCCCGGCTTTATTCCGAGAAATTCTCGAGCTGGCGTGTCATTGTTACGAGGACGACCGGGCCAGCTACCACGTCTCGGCCAGGTTGGAGCGAATCCCGGATGGCAAATCGATGAAAGACGAGAAATTAGCGGGATTGCTGGATCAGTTCGATGCGCGCCAGGTTCTCCACGTCACATTTGGATCGGTCCTTGATAAGTTAGGCCCTCAATTAAAAGGTGCCCTCCTGGAAGATTCCGAAACTTATACTGAAACCTTAGAGCGCCATTTCACACGCCACCTGTTACTCTTCTCCCTCTAACCCCAATCGCCTGGTTCAGGCAAATATCTAACTCATTATGGAAATAATAACCCAACCCTGGAGCCTCTCTCCCGATCGGTGTTTTTCACCCGAACCCGGCCAGCGTACTTTAGCCCGCCGGCTTTATGACCTGGTCAAAGACCTGGCTATCGTCAGCCCGCACGGGCACGTGGACCCAGCCCTGCTGGCAAAAGCCGATGCCCGTTTTGGCTCGCCGGCAGACTTGCTGATCATCCCAGATCACTACGTGTTCCGCATGTTGTACAGCCAGGGAATTTCAATGGAGTCGTTGGGCATCCCTACCCAGGATGGGACTGTGGTCGAAAAAGACCACCGGCGCATCTGGCAGACTTTTGCTGAAAACTTTTACCTGTTTCAAGGCACCCCCTCGGGACTGTGGCTGACGGACGAGCTGATAAACGTTTTTGGCATCTCAACCAGGCTGACCGGACAGAATGCCCAGGAAATCTATGATTTGCTGATAGAGCGGCTTGACAGCCCGGCATATTCTCCGCGCAGCCTGTTCGAGCGCTTCAACATTGCTGTGCTCTGTACGACTGATCCGGCCGGTTCGAGGCTTGAGGACCATAAAGCGCTGCAGCAGGATGGATGGGAGCATAAGGTGAGGCCGACCTTCCGTCCGGATGATTTGCTCGATGTGCACCGGCCGGGTTGGCAGGACAGTCGGGAACGACTCAGCCAGGTCTCTGGGATCGAAGTGAAGAATTACCATTCTTTCATTCAAGCGCTTGAAAAGCGCCGTGAAGATTTCAAAATGATGGGAGGTGTGGCAACGGACCATGCGGTGGTGGCGCCCTATACCGAGGTCCTCTCAGATGGAGATGCCGATAGCATTTTTCAACGTGCTTTATCAGGGACGGCAAATGGGGAGGACGCTGTCCGCTTTACGGGTCACATGTTAATAGAAATGGCGCGGATGAGTACCGAAGACGGATTGGTTATGCAGCTCCATTCCGGGGCGCTGCGAGACCATAACGATCTGGTTTACCGGCGGTTTAGCCGCGATAAAGGTGCTGACATTCCAGTGCAGACCGAATTTACCCGCAATTTGCGAGCGCTGCTCAACCGCCACGGGAATGACCCGCATTTGACATTGGTATTATTTACTCTGGATGAAACTGCATATGCACGTGAACTGGCGCCGCTGGCAGGCCATTACCCCTGTCTCCGGCTGGGCCCGCCGTGGTGGTTCAACGACAGCCCGAATGGGATCAGGCGTTATCTGGATGCGGTGGTGGAAACTGCCGGAATCTACAACCTGGCGGGGTTCAACGACGACACCAGGGCTTTTTGTTCGATTCCGACCCGGCACGATGTATGGCGCCGGGTAACCTGCGATTGGCTTGCCGGGCAGGTATTGACCGGGAGGATCGATGAAGAAGCTGCAGGTGCCCTGGCGGTTGAACTGGCGGTTGGACTGGCGCGCCGGACCTATCATTTGTGAAGGTAAGCTTCTCCAGGATTGTTATTGAACAAAGTCATGCGTCAACCAGTTCGACCATGATCAGATAAACCAGAAAAACAATCAAGCGGGTGTCGCTGACCTCACACGGCTTTCGCCGCGACCGGGATCAAACGAAAAACGATGAAGGGTGACGAAGAGGGATTTATATAAAACAGCATGGCATTATCATCTTCGATAATGTCATGCTGTAAACTGAAATGGATGATTAACGCCAGGCTTAACAGCAAACGTCGACGGGCCAGGTCGAAACAGGTTCACAATCTTTTTTGTGAGAATTTTCGGTGCGGGAAACGACCCGCTTGATCCATGATGGACCGGGTACTACAGGTAGTTTATTTGATCTGGCACCGTTCTTATCCCCTGCAACTGTCAGGGGGAACCATTCGGTGGAGGGTATTTCCATAGGCTTGTCGCCATTTTTACGGTTCTGTTCGACCTGGTGGCGGACTTCCAATTCTTTTTCCCAAACTAAAACTGTGGAAATCATGAGGTTCATTTTTACTCCTTTTGCAACCGATTGCATTTCTTGCTAAAAAAAATAGGTCAGGCAGATTTGCGGATGACCAGCTCGACCGGGATGGTCACATTGGTTATTACCTTATTGGTCAGGTATTGAATCAGATTTTCGGCCAGCAGTTTCCCGGCAAGGGGGACATTCTGGCGGATAGTAGTCAGAGAAGGATAGCTGTGGGCAGCAATCGACAGATCGTCGTAGCCGACCACGGCAACGTCTTCGGGGATGCGCCGTCCTAAATCCCGCAGGGCAGCCATGGCTGCGATTGCCATTAGATCGCTGTTGACGAAGACCGCGTCCAGGTCCGAAGCCTGGGCTAACAGGGTCTTCATCGAACTCGGCTCCGGACTCCATTGAGTAATCCCCGTAGATTTGCAGCCTGGAGTCGATCTCCCGCCCGGCTTCAAATAGGGCTGCTTCGTAGCCGGCAAAACGCTGCTGGACTTCTAAATCGTTGGCTGGGCCTCCCAGAAAAGCAATCCTCCGTTTTCCGGATCGAATCAGGTATTCGGCAGCCAGCTTACCGCCATGAATATTATTGCCGGTGACTGAAGAACAACTGCAACCTGGCTTTGGCATACCCCAGATGATGAAAGGGGCCTTCTTTTCAAGCAAAGTGCGGATATGAAGGTTTTTGAGCCCAAAGGGCATAATCACGAAGCCGTCGACCCTTCCGGAATCAAGGTACTGATGCACCCAATCGGATTCGCGCGGGTTGACATAAACGACCAGCATGTCATACCCATGGTCATGCAGAGCCCTGGAGACGCTGCCCATCATCTCCATCTCAAACAATTCTGAGATAGAAGAAGTATCCTGATAACAGAGGGTCACAAACGCAACCGTGCGGCTTTGTTTTAGGCTCAACCGCCGAGCAGGAGCGTTAATGCTGAAATTTTTCTGGCGAGCGATTTCCTTGATGCGTTCCCTGGTCTCAGCTTTAATCAATGGGTTGTCATTCAAGGCGCGCGAGACTGTCGATTTGGAAACGTTTGCCAGGCGAGCGATATCAGCCAGAGTAAGAGTGTGTTTGTCGTTCATGTTATTGCAACCGGTTGCATTATACAACATTGTGCCTCTGGATGTCAAGAGGCAAATTTCTGTTATTAGAAGGGATTGATTCGATGACTGTGAGACTGCGCCGGTCCCCGGATTTTTACCGGGGACCGGCATCTAGAGATTGAGATCAGTATTAGAGATATGATTTGAGGACGGCGGCAACCCCACTGGCCTCAGGCCGGTAGTCGCAATCTGCCAATCCCCGTTCGATGGCACCAAAAGTCGCCAGGAGATCGCCAGGTGTACACGAACCCATGTGGCCAATGCGAAAATACTCGCTCTTAATCGCCGGGTGCAGCCCGCCAGCCAGGATCACACCGGCCCGTTCGACTGCGGCCAAGAATTGGCCGGCTGCCACCCCGGCGGGATATTTAGGGGCGCTCATGGTATGAGCGGCGAAATCGGGAGAAACGGGTATTTGGGCAAGTCCCAGGGCCTGGATGGCAGCCTGACTGGCGCGTTGGATGGCCGTATGGCGTGCAAAGCGAGCTTCCATGCCTTCCGCCAGGATCTGCTTGAGACTGGCATGGAGGGCGTAGACCAGGTTGACGGCTGGGGTAGCGAAATAAGCTGCTTTACGGGCTTCATAGGCTTCCATGATAGGTAGCCAGTTGTTCCAATCACTGTAATAACTGGCAACGGGTGTTTTTCGTGTTTTGAAAGCCTTCATCGCCCGCGGCCCGGCCACCAGCAGCGCCAATCCCGGCGGCACGCCAATCGCTTTCTGTGAGGCGGTTAATGCCAGATCAACATCCCAAGCAGACATGCGCAGTTCTTCACCGGCGATGGCGCAGACCCCATCAACGATTGATAGAGCGCCATAGACCCGGGCCAATGCTGCCAACCCCTTGACGTCGTTGAGGACGCCGGTCGAAGTGTCGACGTGGGTAACAACCAACAGCTTATAACCGCCTGTTTTCAGGATCTGTTCAACCTCATCCAGGGATGGACGGCTGCCAGGCGGCGCATTAATGGCTGTGACCTTTGCCCCATAACGATCCAAAATGGTCACAAATCGTTCACTGAAATACCCCGTCTGGACCACCAGAGCGCGATCGCCTCGTTCAACCAGGTTCGCCGCGGCGGTGTCCATCGCCAGGGTACCCGATCCCGCCAGGATAAACGGCTGCCCATCTTCAGAACAAAATACCCGGCGCAGGTCTTCGAGCGACTGGCCGAACCATTCGATAAAATCAGCGGCGACGTGGCTGGTGGTGGGTGCAGCTAATGCAGCCATTACTTCAGGTTCGAATTCTATTGGCCCGGGTATCATTAGTAGTTTCCGATTTTTCATAAGGTTCGATTCTCCTGTGCGCGATTAATGGATTTCGACCGCTTGGCGAACAACCATCAGGTTTTCTTCGGGAACATGGATTGGGACCACGCATCCCGGCGCGAGCATGAGGCCGCGTCCTGACACCTGGCGAATGGCGTCTTGCATCTCAGCTTCGATGACTGCGGGAGAGCCAACTAATAAAGCGCCCCGTTCATTAATACCGCCTGCCAGCAGTCCCAAAAAATGCCGGCGGGCATCGTACAGGGTGGGGGATGTGAAGCGGTCATGCCAGTTCAGGATGTTAGCCGGGTATTTTGCAAGCAGATCGAACATGGTATCTTCGCCGTGGATATGGACGATCACGAATTCTACCTTATCCTTGACAGCATCCAGGATACGGCGGTCGTAGGTTTCTCCAAATTCACGGTATTCCATTTCTGTAAGCCAGCGATAAGAGGCATTTTGGGTGGCAAAGAAGAATCCGCTGGTGCCTGATTGAACCGCTTCGAGCGCGAACTGGATTGTAACCGCGGTTATCGTTTCAAGGCCTTCTTTCAGTAGATCAGGGTCGGTGTGTAAATCGGAGAAAATCCGGTCTCCAGCGAGTTTACGGGCGGTGGTCAACGGGCTGAAAAGAGTCTGGAGGATCGGAGCATCGCCTTTGATTGCCAGGGCTAACCGGGCAAGGGCTACATTTTGCTGTCCATAGAACTCCTTGGGTGGTATCAAGCAGCGGAAGGGAATGCCACCCGGCGGCAGAGGTAATCCCGAATTTTTCAACGGTGCGGATGCCTCGCGGATCATGCTGCCAGTTGGTTTCGACGCCCCAATCCATGACCCCATAAGTTCCGGTTGGAGTGAACTTGACCAGGTCCCAATCGTACTTCTTCTGGAACTCGAACGACCTCGAAGCCAGGCCTTCAGGGGTCATGTCATCGACGGGAAAATGACGCCAGAGGGCCACGCAAGGCCGGTCCGTTTCCTGGCCGTGGATGGCTGCCCGTAAGCGTTCCCATTTGGTCATTTTTTCGATCACTTTTTTTCCTTCAAGCGTTTATCCCGGTCAAAGCTCAAAATAGCGGGCGTAGACCGGCTTGGGATCGTAACCGCGGGGATAATACGAACCGGAACGTTGATCTTCAATGTAGTCGCGGAAATATTCACCCCTGGTAATCCGTTTTAGCATCTCCACCAGGCGGTCGAGATCGTCCGTATTGTTATAACAGCCAAAACTGGCGCGAATTAACCCCGGGAGGGCGCTGCGATTATTTTGAAGAACGCGCTGGTGATACTGCTGGTATTTACTCTTTGAAACCTTGAGTAAATGCAGAATGTAAGGATGGGCACAGAAACACCCGCTGCGGACGCCGATACCGCCTTCGTAGCCCAAGATGGCAGCTGCTTTGGCATGCGGCATACCATCAACCTGGAAAGGGATCACCCCAACCCGGTTGTGGACGTCGGCGAGGGCAGTTGAGCCGTAAAGGGTGATGCCCGGTAAGGCGGACAGCCTTTCGAGGGCATAACGGGTTAATTCAGCTTCATGGGCAGCAATGTTGTCCATTCCGACCTGCGATAAGAACTTGAGAGATGCAGCCAGGGCGATGGCCCCGAGCACGTTCGGGCTGCCCGCTTCGTTCCTTTCAGGTGCATCCGCCCAGATGACCTCATCGAGGGTCACGATTTGAACCGTCCCGCCACCGCGCTGGTCGGGCTCTACCGAGTCGAAGAACTCCTTTTCACCGACAAGACCGCCGGACCCGAAAGGCGCATACACTTTGTGGGCAGAAAAGACGATAAAATCCAGGTGCTGGGGTGAACCTATCGGCTTGACGTCGATTTTACGATGGGGTAAAAGTTGTGCGCAGTCAACTAGGATTTTTGAGCCATGCTCGTGGGCTAATTCTGCCAGATCATAGATTGGCGGCATATATCCAGTCACATTGGACGCGCCGGTGACCGTCACCAGTTTAATTTTCCCCGAGTTTTTTTGAAGGTGATGGCGGAATGCATCCAAATCGAGCGAGCCATCGGGCAGTAAGCTTGGAATGAATGACTCTGGTCCTGGCGCGCCACGGCAGGTCGTTGGAATGGTGCTCCATCCCGGTGGTTAAGACGAGGTCGTCTGGATGAAATGGGAACAGGTTGGCCAGGTGATTGAGCGACTCGGTAGCATTCTTGCTGAAAATGACGCAGCTTTTCAGTGGATCAGCCCCTACAAAGTCGAGCACGATCTCCCGGGCTTGATCGTAAAGATGGGTAGAAAGCTGGGATTTGAATCCAGTACCACGATGTACACTTGCGTACCAGGACATAGCCTCGTCGACCTTATCTTTAACCCGCTGAAACGGCGGCGTGCTGGCGGCATTATCGAGGTTGACATAGCTTTTCAGTGTGCCATCTAACAAAGGAACTTCCAGGTCGCTGGCGACGATCTCTTTTCTGAGGATAAGCGCTGATGCCGTGTGAGTTGGTGGAAATTGTGTCATGGGGCTCATCTTTCAGTAGGAGTATGGTTCGGGATAGTTAACCTGGTTTGATTCAACGCTCGACTTCCTCGAATGAAGCCTGGCTCAGATGTTTGCTCAGCATTTCTACCACCCGCTCTCTCGATTGCAGTATCTGGGCTGCAATAATTTGTTCGGCACGCGCAGAGTCTCTTTCCTCAAGGGCACAGGCAATTTCGATGTGTTCATGGCGCATCTCTTCAGCACTATCACGCAGGTCCAGCCCAAGGTTGAACAACCGGGTCATCTCACGTAAGACTGCGACCAGGGATGCGGCCAGGCGGCGGTTGCCGGCTGCTACCGCGAGTGAGCGATGAAAGTTGATGTTTTGTTCCAGAAAATCTAGATACGTCTGGCGATCTTTGAAGACATAGGTAAAGTTAGCGTGGCTCCGAATATCGGCTAATTGTTTGCCGGTTGCCCTTTCAATGGCCATCTGGACCACCGCTTTTTCGAGGACGAGTTTAAATTCGTAAAGCTCTTCGACGTCGCGGATGGTGATTGGGCTGATTAAATAACCGAAACGAGGGATCGATTGTACCAGCCCTTCGTGTTCCAGCCGCTTCAAGGCCTCGCGGATGGGCGTAAGTCCAAAAACGTAATGTTTGACTAACTCGGGTTGGGCAATTCTACTGCCTGGGGTAAGCTCACAGGTCAAAATATCTTTTTTGATAATTTCGTAAGCTTGCCTGGCTAGGGGTTGGTTCGCATTCATAGGTTGAGTAGGGGTTTGCGTTTCTCTGATATATTACTAGTATATCACAGTTTGGGACCGGAAGAATATAGAATGAGCTGCTCCGTGGATATACGGGACTATCGGTGCTTCCTTATTCACTGCAGGGCTGTTCGTTTGGCTTGAATCAAGTATATAATGATCAAAACGACGTCATTAGGGTTGAAAGATGCCGCGCTCTTCTCGCGAAAAAAGTGGAGAAACACATCGCAGGATACTGGAGACAGCCTATGAGCTCTTCCTAAAGAAAGGCTATCATGGCACATCAATGCGCGCGGTCAGCCAGGGAGCGGGAGTAACCGTCAGCGCTATTTACAATCACTTTCCTAATAAAGAAGACCTGTGGAAAGCAGTGATTTTCAAATGGCATCCTGCCCATGAGATTATCCCGTTAATGAAGATTGCCGAAGGCGAGACGTTAAGCGAGATCGTCCAATCGGCTGCCACGACCCTGGTGGGGCAGCTGCAGCATCGACCTGATTTGCTCAACCTGATGTTTATCGAGATCGTCGAGTTTAACGGAAAGCATTTCGCCTCCCTGTTTCAAAAGATTTCCCCGGAAGTTTCGGACTTTGATAGGATTCTGAGCCATAAGCGTGGTGAACTTCGCAATATACCTCCAGTCATTTTATTGAGAGCATTCCTGGGCTTATTTTTCTCTTTTTACATTACCGGCACTTTTCTGGCAGGCCAACCTGGTCTTGATTTTAACCAGCAGTCATTGGACCAGTTTGTCAACCTGTATTTGTATGGAATCCTGGCAGACGATGACCCATCCAGGATCGAAAAGGTCCGTCTTGAGCAAAAAACAGCTGCTGCTCCGCCCTCTGGCTATTGACACGTAATCCCGGTTTTTAAGTTATTGACCCGGCGCAGAAGAGAAAGGGAAACTCCCATGAAATTACGCAGAGGAAACTCGTTTTCCCGGCAGCGGTTTCCCAAAATCCTGGCGGTCTGGTTGTGCCTGGTGTTTTTTTGCGGCTGTGCTTCTCAGCCAGAAAGCAGGCTAACGCAGACAGCTGTTATCGATCGACAGATGCTGATCCCCACCGGTGCGGTCAAGATGGGGCCGGAGAACGACGCCAATCCCCCAGTGGTTTACTCAGATGGTTACGAAAAACCAGTGCCAGTGCCTGGAGCCATCAATACAGCCGGTGGTGAGGATTTGGATTTCGTAACCCCTGACGGTAATACCCTCTATTTCTTCTATACCCCAGACATTAATATTCCCGTTGAAAGGCAGCTGCTTGATGGAGTGACCGGATTATATGTCTCCACCTGGACCGGTGGGGCATGGGGAGATCCCCGACGGATTTTCTTGCAAGATAGTGGCCGGTTATCGATGGATGGATGTTATTTCGTCCTGGGAAATGTGATCTGGTTTTGTTCTGCCCGTGAAGGCTATACCGGTATGCACTGGTTCACAGCTCAACTTGCTGCAGGCACCTGGCAGAACTGGCAGAACGCTGACTTCGATCCTGCTTACGAGGTAGGCGAATTATATATTTCCAATGATGGGAATGAACTCTATTTTCATTCGGCCAGGGCTGGGGGCAAAGGCGGCCTGGATATCTGGCAGTCGACCAAAGTGAAAAGTGTCTGGCAGGAACCAGTCAATATTGAGGCCGTCAATTCAGATATAGATGAAGGCTGGCCGGCACTCAACCCGGCTGAAGACGAGTTATGGTTTTCACGGAATTACGGTATCTGGCGTTCGAAGAAAACCGGCGGCGAATGGCAGACCCCGGAGCTGATCATTTCACCGCTCGCAGGTGAACCTTCCATCGACACCGCCGGAAATATTTACTTCGTCCACCATTATCTAAAAGATGGACAGTTGGTTGAATTGGATATCTACGTCTCCTACAAGAAGCATTAACCTATGAGATTTCAGCTCCACAGGGGAATGGTTTCCTGAGTGCGCATCAAAGCTTGCATTTCCTGATCTGAAGGTGCGGCCTCATATCTATTGGCGGCGTCCAGAACCATTGGGAGGATGTGGATGTCGCCGGCAGTATTGATGAAAATTTCCGGTATGGATAATGCCCAATGAATAGCCAGGTCCAGAGAAGGTTGGTCATTGAAAGGTTCATACCAGGTTGCAGAGAAATGGGGTTGATCACCCCATGGTCGCCGTTGAGCGGTTTTGATAAGCTGCACGGCCACGTTCTTTTCTTTGCAGACAGACAGCAGCGCCTCGAAATTTGATCGGTAAACCACATTTTGCATCAACATATAATTACAAGGAAGCAGAACAGAATCAAAATCGAACTTCTCCAGGGCAGTCAGGTGAATGACCGGAGCATGGAGGGTGTGGCTGGTTATGCCGATGTAACGCACCAAGCCTTGTTGGCGGGCTTCGATGGCTGCTTCCAATGCACCCCCTGGCCCGGTGGCCGTTTTCAACTCTGCGTCTTCGACCACTGCGTGGAGCTGGATCAGGTCGAGGTAATCGGTGCGCAATCGTTCCAGCGAGTGGTGAATTTGGTCCCGGGCGCTGGTGTAAGTCCGCTCGCCGGTCTTGGATGCCAGGAAGATATCTTTGCGGTGGGTTTGGATCCACGGCCCCAGGCGCAGCTCAGCATCGCCGTAGGAGGCGGCAACGTCGAAGTGATTGACGCCGTATTTTAAAAGCACATCGATGGTGTGATCTGCGTCTTCCTGTGACACGTCAGAAAGCGCTGCCGCTCCAAAAAGGGTGCGCGTGCTTTGGTGTCCGGTCCTTCCAAAGGGCAATTTCGCGATCATTTTTACTCCTAAAGTAGAGAGACAAGATTTTACGAATCAGTAGTAGATCTATATCCTTCGTTCTGCCGGGTAGGTTTCTCGACCGATCAAGAGTGAGCCTGCCTAACGCAAAGGATGAGGTCCGAATTCGGCATTATAGTATTCGACGATTTCTCTTCCAGGGGGTGAAACTACGTCGATGCGCTTGCGGTCTTCTTCAGTGATATGTATTTCAACCGCACCCAGGTTGTCTTCTAACTGTGCCATGGTGCGCGGGCCGATAATCGGGCTGGTGACTCCCGGCTGCTGGATGCACCATGCCAGGGCTACCTGGCTGGGTGTGCAGTTCTTCTCGCTGGCAATTTTTTCGATGGTAGCCACAACATCGAAGGCTCTATCGGTAAAATGACGGTCGGTCCATTCGCTATTTTTTTCCAGTCGCGCTCCCTGGCTCCGCTGTTGGCCGCGTTTGTATTTGCCGGTCAAGAAACCACTCGCCAGAGGCGACCAGGGAATGATGCCAAGGCCGTAGGTCATTGCCAGGGGAAGAAGCTCACGCTCGATCCGCCGGTCGAGCAAGTGATAGGGAGGTTGTTCGGTAACGAAGCGGTTCAAGCCTAACTCTTTCGATACCGCCAGAGCTTCCATTACCTGCCAGGCGGCATAGGTACTGGTGCCAATATAGCGTACTTTGCCGGCTCGGATGAGGTCGTCGAGGGCGCGTAAAGATTCGTCAATTGGAATCCCAGGGCTGGGGCGATGAAGCTGGTATAAATCGATGTAATCGGTTTGAAGTCGCTTGAGAGAAGCGTTGCACTGTTCGATGATGTGGCGCCGGCTGTTGCCACGGGCGTTAACGTCAGTATCATCCATAACGCCGTGGACTTTTGTTGCCAGGATTATCCGCTGGCGTGTGCCATTACGCTGAAAAGCTTTTCCAACCACTTCTTCGCTGCGTCCGCGGTTGTACACGTTGGCTGTGTCGATAAAATTGATGCCGCTATCGATTGCCCGGTCGATAATATCCATCGATTCACGCTCTTCAGTTTTCCCCCCAAACATCATACATCCCAGGCACTGGACGCTGACCTGTAAGCCGGTCCGTCCCAAACTACGAAATTCCATGATTGACTCCTTAAATAAATACGATTAATTAGTTGAAAATCGCGTCATTGCGATTTCGAAAAGCTGAAAATAACATTCTCCCTGTAGAAAATTATAACATTTTCGCAGATATGAGGCAATAATCGAAAGCATGCTGTGGCATAGGACCTGCCCCATGCGACGGGCGGTAATTCGCCGGACCTTGTCCAGACGAGTGTTGATCTAAATATTGACCAGACAAACTATCGAGGGTAGAATGCCAGTTTATCCGGGTTTCGGGAGGGGAAAGGATATGAGTAACGCTTATGAGGAGGATTTCCAATGCCTAGAGCGATTCTTTCGGTATTCGATAAAACTGGATTGGTAGATTTTGGGCGAGGTTTGCTGGAATTGGGTTGGGAGCTGGTCGCCTCAGGCGGTACAGCGCGCTTGCTGCGAGACAATGGTCTGGCAGTGTCCGAGGTGGCGGAGATTACCGGATCGCCTGAAGTGCTGGAAGGACGGGTCAAGACATTGCACCCTGCGATCCATGCCGGACTATTGGCCCACGCTCGGGAAGCGGATCTGAATGAGCTTGCCCGATTTGGTTGGAGCGCGATCGACCTGGCAGCGGTCAACCTTTATCCTTTCGAAGCGACCGTGGCCAGGCCAGGTGTGACGTTGGATGAAGCCGTTGAGAACATCGACATCGGCGGCGTGGCGCTCATCCGGGCTGCGGCCAAGAACTATAATCGCGTGACACTGGCATGCGACCCGCATGACTACGCGCCAATCCTTGCCGATTTGAAGAGCGGGGGCGTGCCGGAGGAGACCCGACGTGAGCTGGCGGTCAAGGGCTTTGGGTTGACTACTCACTACGACGCCGCCATTCAGGCCTACCTTTCTGGAAGCCAGGTCGAGACATATTCCATTTATGCGGCCCAACCCCTCCGCTATGGAGAGAACCCGCACCAAAAGGCAGCCCTTTACAGTTATACGCCTGGCGGAGGGCCGCTGGGTGGCAAGGTGCTGCAAGGCAAGGAGCTTTCGTACAACAACCTGCTTGACCTGGATGCCGCCTGGCGGGCGGCGACCAGTTTCGACGAAATGACGATCTGCATTACCAAGCATCTTTCTCCGTGCGGGATTGCCTCGGCAGCGAATATGGAAGAGGCTTACCGGGCTGCGCTGGCAAGCGATCCGATTTCTGCATTTGGAAGCGTTGTTGCCGCAAACGGCCCAATCGACCGCGCTGCCGCTGAAGCCATGGCAGGGCTGTTCATCGAATGCATTATTGCTACCGGATTCGACCCTGGCGCACGTGAGATTCTGGCAAAGAAGAAGAACTGCCGGCTGGTTGAGATGCCGGATCTGAAGATCGAACCCGAGTACGAGCTGCGTTCGATCACCCGCGGGATATTGAAACAAAGCGTCGATTATGGCGACCCGACTGGCACGGCCTGGCAGGTCGTCTCGGAGCGAACCCCAAATAAAGCCGAGGAGCAGGCGCTCAAGTTCGCTTGGAAAGCTTGCCAGCACGTCAAATCGAACGCCATCGTCTTTGCGAACGGAAGAGCCACGGTAGGCATCGGCGGTGGGCAACCTAACCGGGTTGACTGCGTGCGCATGGCGGCCGAAAGAGCCGGTGAAAAGGCGCGCGGGGCAGTGATGGCTTCGGATGCCTTCTTCCCCTTCCCCGATTCGGTCGAGGTGGCAGCCGCGGCCGGAATTACGGCAATCATCCAACCGGGAGGATCAGTTCGGGATAGCGAGTCGATCGCTGCTGCTAATGCTCACCAGATCGCCATGGTCGCGACCGGAGTACGCCACTTCCGGCATTAAATAAATCGAATGTTAATCAAAACGAACACCGGCTGATTTCCTCTAAAATCAGGTATATTTGAATAGGCGGGAAATATGATCTATTCACTGATTTTATTGGTTTTTGGATTGGTCCCATTATCGCTGTTGTGGATTTTTAAACCGCGCCTCATTCGCCGTTACAAAGGCAGCCTGGCAGCGATCGTCATCCTGATCGTCATGGTGAGCATCCCCTGGGAAGTGCTATCCGTTGGCCGGGTCTGGTTTTATTCCCCGTCTGCAATCCTGGGATTGCGGATACTCAACATTCCGATCGAAGAGTTGGCTTTCTACGCGGTCGATGGCCTTCTGGTCGGCACGATCGCGTTATGGCTTTCAGAGAAGAAGACGACATGACCGTTAAACTGGTGCACCAACTGGCTTACCTGGTGATGGAGGCCTGCATTATCGGTGGAGTGTTTTTCGTCTTATGGGCTTTCCATTTCCGCTTTTTATGGGCGCGCCGCTGGCGAATTTTTTTGGGCAGCGCGCTGGTGTCGGCCTATGCGCTGCCATTAGATGCATTTGCAGTGGCGCATCATTGGGGCGGTTTCAATCCCGAATACGTGTCCGGAATCTACTTATTTGGCGGCTCACTGCTGTTGGAAGAGATCATCTTTTGGTTGGGTACAGCCATAGTAACGATCTCGGCAGTGATGATCTTTACTGAATTAGATCGGAAAGGTGTCAGATGGTGGAAATTGCCCGCAGCCGTTATCCTCCCTTTCGAATTGTTCAATGTGCCGGTTGAGAACCAAATCCCTCCTCGGGAAAATATTCCAACCAGAGGGTAATGATTTCGTGTGGGGCGGCAAAAAAGAGAGATTTATCATCTTTTAACTGCAGCGCCTCTGGCTTATCTTCAAGCAAGCTGGTTTTGAAGACCCTCTTAACCTGCGGTGGCACGGTCAAGATCACCGGGTGGTGCTTACCGGTCGTCTCGAATCCCGCACGACCAGGCCAAATCCATCTTCGGCCATCTTAATTGCCGAAAGTAAAAACCCCGGGCCGGCTGACAGGTAACTCATGGTTTCGCCAGTCTCTGGCAGTAAATCTAAAGGGGCGGCAACAACAAGCGGGCAATTCATACTCAGGCCCATCTCGAACAGGTGGGCATCCTGCCAATCCTTGTCGTGAGGGTAAAGTGTGTAACGGTAAGTGTGATCGCCATGCTCACGGGCCAGTTCAGTTTGGGTTGAGCTTTCGTACCCGGGAACACCTTGGAGCAAGCCATATTTCTGGTAATGGGTGGTGTTGGCAAAGGACCTTAATAGGGACAATTCCATACAGCCATTCCGGATCCAGTACCCAGGCGTGCCATAATTGAACAACGCGACGCCGTGGACACCGTCTGAGCAATCGACCCAGGTCTGGGCGGCAAAATGGCCTTCAGGGCGAGGGGTTGCAGCAAAAGCGGTTTCGTATACCCGTTCTGCATTTTGCCAATCCAGTTCCAACGGGAAAACAACATTGATAAGAACATCTCCTCCGTGGAAGTTTTCAATGGTAGTGATAAAGTCAATGCGATCGAAGAAATTATAGAGGATGGTTTCACGAATAAGGGTGCAATCTTGAAAGGGACCAATCGCTTTCACCCGCAGGGATATTGCATCTTTGCTAATTTCGATTTGCGCGGCCCGGAATCCGGCCGAACTAGCTTGTTGGCCAGATAGATGGATACTGCCTTCCATCTCCGGGTCAGTTTCATTCATGGCAACCACCACGTTGCCGCACCCCGATAATAACTCGCGCTGGCTGCGCTTATCCCAAATATGGGTGATATCGGCAGTTACCCGGTCCCATTCCACCTTGAAGAATTCGTTTTGGATTGAATTTTCGCTTGACACCAGGTTAGTTTGAGCAGGCACTGCCTGCCCCGGTAAAACCCGGTAGCAGCGATAGCCGAGGGGGGGAACGTCCACGGCGACGAACTCTAATTGTGGTCCGAGAGAGTCGTTCGCCAGCCGGGCTGGCACTATCTGGCCTGCTGGATAGCTAATAGCGGCACATCCATGAGGTAAATCACCCAGGCTCAGGCGGCAAAGCTCGCTGCGGGTAAAGGATTGGGTGTTAAAGACCAGGATGCTATCACCCATACCTCTTGTGACAGGTGCGATCAAAGCCAGGTTTTCTCCGGACAACCTGTTTGATTGGTCCAGGACTGTGGCGAGACGTTCCATTGCTGCCAGAAAGACCGAATCAGATGAGCTGCCGCCCATCGTGTCGTGAATTTGGGAAAAAAGAAGCTTTTCCCAAAGGGCGTCCAGGGCTTGCTTTGGATATGACCGGTCGTTAAGGTAAGCTAGGGCAGCCAGCTTTTCGGCGTTCAACAGGGCTTGTTCGGCCGACCGGTTAAGTTTCTTCTGTTCGATGCGGTTATCGTACGTGCCTCGCAGGTCTTGCCCGAAGTAGGGTGGGTTAAAGTCCCAATCCAGCACCGGGAAATTGCCTCCTTCTACAGCAGTCGCATTGAAGAAGCGGCTGGCGGTCGTGATGTCGATCTCGCCATGTTCGATATCCAGGCTTTCAAGCAAATTGCCGACTTCCTGGCGGATCGCTGAGGTGCCCTTCTCTGGTCGATAGACATCGCTGCCAAAGGGAAAAAAAACGCTTCGACTGCGGGTATGTTCCATCAATAATCGGGTCTGGGCAGCATTGTGGCTGTAACCACCTGGCATCCAATGAGCGCGGAGGCGGGTGCCGTCGGGAGATTGCCAGATGAAATCGGCCGGCATGCTTTGATTCAGACCTTGCGGGGGAATATCCCGAAAAAACACCACGGAATTAAAACCGGACTTAGCCAGAATTTGCGGCAGCTGGGGAATTTGTTCGAAGGAGTCGATAAACCAGCCACAGCGGCTCAGCAGACCAAAGGTCGTCTGCAGCCAGGCCTGCCCGACCAGAATTTGGCGGATCAGACATTCACCGGCGGGCTCGGCCAGCTCGGGTTGGACGTACATGCCACCTGCTAATTCCAGGCGACCGGTTGAAACCATTCGGTGGAAGAATGTTTGCTCGGGTTTATCCAGGCTATCCCAGAAGTGTTTGAGAAGAAAAATTTGGTCTTGGGTAAAGCAGTAGTCTGCATCAGTCTTTAAAAGGGCCAACACTCGCCTAAAAATATCACCTGACCACTCCAATGATGTGGTTACCGTCCAATACCACTCGACATCAATATGGGAATGGGGCACAACGAAAATGGTGGGTTTTTGCTGATTCATAGCCTGCCTAGTATTTTTAATGGTAATCCCGGAACGATATGTACTATAATATTTTATGGGATAAATGCCATCCTATTATCATTTCCGGCCAATTGTCCTTCCCTAGTTGGGGAGATGGGGAGAGAAAAGGAGGAAAAAATGAGTGGAATCGCATGCGCGGTCCGTGGAGGACCCGACAGCCAACCAACGATAGAAAAAGCCATATCATTTTCAAAGGAAACCGGGTTACAGCTGTATTTCCTTTACGTGGTCAACCTGGAGTTCTTGGGCCAGGCCAGCAGCAGTCGCCACAGCGTCGTTTCAGAAGAAATGCATAAGATGGGGGAGTTCATCTTGTTGACAGCCCAATCGAATGCAACCAGCAAAGGGGTAAATGCTGAAGCCAGAATCCGCCAGGGGGATGTTGAGCACGAAATTGCTGGACTCTGCCACGAGATCAACGCAGATTACCTGGTGCTGGGGCGGCCGATGAAGGAGATGGAAGCAAGTATCTTTACGGGCTCGAAACTCGCCAAGTTTATCGATCGAATAGAAAAAGACACTGGAGCTAAGGTGGTCTTCCCCGACGAGGGATCATGACCCGGATCTGGCGATTAGTAGCCCTGGGGGTCATATTACTCTTTGCCGGCTTTAATCTGATTGTTCCCCAGGAACAAAGTAAAGCGCAAACAACGCCGGTGTCTCACGTCATAACCGGGGAGGTTATCGATGCGCAAGGTCAGGCCGTTGAAGGCGCTCAGGTCAGCCTGATCGCGATTAATGCCAACGACAGCCAGGCTCTTTCGCAAACATTGACCCAAACCGATGGATGGTTCGACCTGTCTGTGCCGAAGAATTTACCTACAGGGATTGAAATCACAATCGATCGAGTGCATTTTAAAACGGTAACCATCAATTTGGATTCGAGCACGATCGAACATTTGCAGAATGGGCAGGCATTAATCCTGCCGCAAACGACCTTAAAACGCCAGATCAATATCTCCTTCTGGGTCGCTATGGTGATTTTTGTGGGTATGCTGCTGGCGATCGGGTTACGCATCCTTCATAATACCCTGGCTGCCCTTCTGGGCGCTACCTTGATTTTTTTATCGACCTATATCGGCAGTATCTTCATAAAAGGGCTCTATATCTTCAATTTCGCCAGCGCGCTGAAATATGTTGACTGGAATGTCATCTTCCTTGTCATGGGTATGATGACATTTATTGCCGTGGTCGAAGGGACAGGCATATTTCAATGGGTTGCTTTCACGGCTTATAAAATATCCAGAGGCCGGTTGTGGCTGCTGTTGCCCATCTTAATGCTGGTGACCGGGGTCGCGTCTGCTTTTTTGGATAACGTTACCACCATGCTGCTGATGACCCCAATTTCGATCGAAATTGCCCTGGCGATGGGAGCCAACCCATTGGGATTATTGATCCCCGAGGTGCTCACGTCGAATGTGATCGGTATCAGTACCTTGGTCGGAACGCCCACCAATATCTTGATTGGTTCTTATGCCAGGATCACGTTTACATCGTTTTTGGTTAACCTGACGCCGGGGGTCCTGCTGGCTTATGTCGGTTTGGTGGTCTATTCAGAGATCATTTACCGCCGTGAGATCAAAGAGGTCGGCGAAGGCGTCTCCTCAGATTTATTGATTCAAAAGCTGGAAGAAAGAGCGAAGATTACCCAACCCGGTCACCTTGTGAAAGCTGGTGTCGTCGGTGTAGGGATGTTTACCCTGTTTATTTTGGGAGGTTCCCTGAACATCCAACCGGCTGTAACGGCCTTAATGGGCGCAACCGTCCTGTTGGTGTGGATAAAACCTGATATTGAAGAGATGATTGAAGCCGTAGACTGGACCACTTTGCTGTTCTTTATCGGGTTGTTCATTGTCGTGGGCGCCATTCAGGAAGTGGGATTGATCAGTATTATCGCCGATGCCATTGGAAACGTGGTAGGGGGAAACATATTGGTAACCATGCTGGTTGTAACCTGGTTCAGCGCTGGGATGTCGATGATTATTCCGAACATCCCGTTTGCAGCTGCCATGCTGCCGATCATCAGTTACCTTACGGTGACGGTGCCAGGCGCAAACAGCAAAGTGTTATTCTTTTGCCTTGCGGTTGGGGCTGCCATGGGCGGGAATGGTTCGTTGATTGGCGCTTCGGCAAACATGGTGACTGCCGGGATTTCCAAACGGGCTGGTTATCCAATTACCTATGCCAGATTTATGCGGCGAGGACTGCCGGCGATGGTGATTACCGTGGCGATAACCCTGGGTTGGCTCCTGATCAGGTTCCTGGTTCTTAAAGGTTACGCTTAAGAATGGTGATCACATTTACCTCTATCGGCATCATACACACACCTTTTCAGACAACGGATGATATGCCGATCCAATCCATTCGTTCAGACGAGCGCGGAACCGTCGAAGTTTTTCCTGAGTACCTTGAAGGATTAGAAGGGATCGAGGATTTATCTCATATCATTCTGATTTACGTGTTCCACCGCCTTCAGGGCGCTGTAAAGCTCAAGGTAAAACCTTTCCTTGACGATAAAGAGCACGGTTTGTTTGTTACAAGATATCCGAACCGGCCTAACCCCTTGGGTTTATCCGTGGTGAGGATAATCTCCAGAAATAAAAACCATTTGGAAATCCAGGGGGTTGATATGCTGGATGGCACACCTCTTTTGGATATCAAACCCTATTTGCCTGAATTTGATATTCATCAGGTCACGAAAACGGGTTGGTACGAGAAGCGGTCTAAAGTATAATATATTCGTGGATACGAATATAACAGACGACAGGATTTCCACTTTAGCTGAAGTTTTTCATCTCCTCGGACAACCGAACCGGATGCGCATCCTGTTGGTCATCGGGCAAGGTGATGCCTGTGTCTGCCACATAGAGGCAGTCCTGGGAATCCGCCAGGCGACCATTTCCCAACATCTAAAAATCTTGCGCGATACCGGCGTAGTTTCCGCCGAACGCACCGGGCGCAATATATTTTACAGGCTGGCAGTTCCGGAATTATTCGACACGATAGCCAGGGTCGCAGCCCTTACGGGCGTCGACCCTGTGGTCCTGGCAGAGCTATCGCATAAACCGGTTATGGCATGCCCTTGTCCGTACTGCAATCCCAATCAAGATCCGGTCTTATCCTGTCAGAAGCTCAACAGCGGCTCTCAAAAACTGATTTCTTTTGGAGACTAAAAAATGGAAAAGTCAGTCACCCAAAAACTTTCTTTCCTCGATCGTTATTTAACCTTGTGGATTTTTCTGGCAATGGCTATCGGGGTTGGACTTGGCTTCTTCCTGCCGGGAATCGAAGGTTTTATCAACCAGTTTTCGGCCGGGACCACGAATATTCCGATCGCCATCGGCCTGATTTTGATGATGTATCCGCCGTTGGCTAAAGTGCATTACGATGAACTGGGAGATGTTTTTCGCAACTGGAAGATACTGGGCCTGTCGTTGTTCCAGAACTGGGTCGTCGGCCCGATCCTGATGTTCTTGCTGGCGATTATCTTTCTGCGAGGATACCCACAGTATATGGTCGGCTTGATCATGATTGGGCTGGCGCGCTGCATTGCAATGGTGATCGTTTGGAATGAGTTGGCTAAAGGCGACAACGAATATGCTGCCGGCCTGGTTGCTTTTAATAGCATTTTCCAGGTGCTGTTTTATTCCATTTACGCTTATGTGTTTATCACCGTCGTCCCAACCTGGTTCGGGTTGCAGGGCAGCATCGTCGCCATCACGATTGGGCAGATCGCCCGGAGTGTGTTTATCTATTTGGGCATCCCGTTCATTGCCGGATTCGTCACGAACTTCATTTTGACCCGGGTCATGGGCAAGGATTGGTATTACCAGAAGTTTATCCCCAAGATCAGCCCGATCACCCTGGCTGCCCTTCTCTTCACCATTATCGTAATGTTCAGCCTTAAAGGCAACCTGATTGTCACCATCCCGCTTGACGTGATAAGGATTGCCGTCCCGCTTCTGTTCTATTTTGTGATCATGTTCCTGGTAAGCTTTGGGTTAGGGAAGGCGATTGGGGCCGATTATAAAAAGACCACGACCCTTTCATTCACCGCAGCCAGCAATAATTTCGAACTGGCGATTGCGGTTGCCGTGGCAGTCTTCGGGATCAACTCGGGGGAAGCTTTCACGGCCGTGATTGGACCGTTGGTTGAGGTTCCGGTCATGATTGGATTGGTTAACGTCGCTCTGTGGCTGGGACGGAGATATTATCGGGCAAGTGCGGTCGGATTGCCGCGAACATCTTCCGATTGATTATTATTACTGAAAAAACGAAAAAAGAGAGTTGAGAATGGTGAGGTGGCGAAGGCCGCCATTCTCGATTTTTTCTTTTACCCCATCGTACAAAGGCGTCAATATCTTTTTTTTTCAGTTTGAGGAAAAATGCTGGATTGGTTTAGCTGCGGCTGGCTTGTGAAGCGATAGCAGATAGAGAACCAGCAGTAGAACAAACAAAACAAACAGGTAGGGGGGAATCAATTCGAGAGAGACACGCTCGGCGAGGATACCAGCCAGGCCGGGGACCAGGGCGCCCGAGAGGCCGGCTGCTCCGATTTGCATGCCAATCGTGTTGGCGGCGTGTTGGGGGTCGACGCGGGCAGCGGTAGCCGAGACCAGGCCTGGGAAGATGGGGGCGATTGCAAATCCGGTAATGATCACACCGAGCAGGCTGATGAAACCATTCGGATTCCACCACAGCAGGGCGACACCGGCCAGGGCCACGATAATGCAGATGCGGATCAACTGGCTGCCGCGGTTGTGACGGATATACAATCCGGCCAGGATGCGCCCCAAGGTAAACATAGCCCAATAACCACCCGCTAGCAGTCCGGCAGTCGCCGGAGCAATTCCACGTGCCTGGGTCAAAAGGGTATAGGTCCAGGCTCCCAGGGTGACTTCGGCGCCGGTGTATAGGAAGAACATGGCCATGCTCATCCAGACTCTTGGACGGTGCAACGTTTCCCTGAAAGGGGTTTTGTAATCAGTCAGTATCTGTTTCTGGGGCTCGCCGGCTTTAGGTTTACGCTGCCATAGGGTTATCGTGGCGATGAAACAAGCCGCCAGGATCAATTGAGCCGCGCTCACAATTCGATAGCCGAGGTGCCATGAGCTGAAAAACGTCAGGCCGGCGGTCATAATGACCGGGCCAAGGGTCACACCAATGCCATAACTGGCGTGCAGCCACTGCATTAACCCTTCGCCGAAATTGGCAGCTACGTAGGTATTAAGGCCGGCATCGATGGCGCCCGCGCCGAAACCGGAAAAAACGCTCAGTGCTACCATCATCCACCAGGACGGCACCAGGGTGTAACCGGCCAGGCTGGCGCCGGTTAATGCACAGGATGCTGCCAGCAAGCCTCCTACACCCAGGCGGGTGATGAGCTTTCCGTTGAAAAAACTCGATGTCAGGTATCCGGCCGTCCCAGCGGACAGGAGTAATCCCAATGCGTCTAAGGGCAGGCCAAAGCTTGATTTTATAGAAGGCCAGGCCACGCCTAAAAGCCCATCAGGCAGACCAAGGGAGATGAAAGCGATATATGCCAGAAAAATCAAACCCATTGGAGAAGATTTTACTAGTAGTCAGTCATAGAGAATAAGATGGAACACTCCTTGCAACCAAGGAAGGCAAGGAGAAATGCAAAATGCCGAAAAAACTATATCGTATTGACCTAAACGATGAAGAACACCAGTCACTACTGGAAATGACCCGGAAAGGCAAAATCAGGGCGCGGCAGATGAAACGGGCAATGATCTTGCTGAAAGCCCACGAAGGAATGTCTGATCCACAAATTATGGCGGCACTGAACGTTAGCCGTCCTTGTGTGGAACGGATTCGCAAGCGGTTTGTGCTAGGCGGTATGGAGAAAGCCTTAAACGAAGATCCACGGCCCGGGCAGCGGCGTAAATTAGACGGTCGGGCCGAAGCCACCTTAATTGCTACAGCATGCAGCCAAGTGCCAGAAGGACACGAACACTGGACCTTACGCTTATTGGCCGGAAAGATGGTGGAGTTAGCGGTGGTGGATGCGATTTCATATGAAACCGTGCGCCGGACGCTTAAAAAAACGAAATAAAGCCCTGGCAGAAGGAAATGTGGTGTATTCCGGAGGCCGGTGCGGAATTTGTGGCTTGCATGGAAGACGTACTCGATCAATACGAGCGTCCCTACAATGTCCAATATCCCCAGGTTTGCTTTGATGAAGGGCAGAAACAGTTGATTGAAGAAACTCGGAAGGGATACCCAGGCAAAGCAGGGCGCAAGCAACGTTATGATTATGAGTACAAGCGCAATGGCGTCCGCAATTTGAATATGCTTTATGAACCCTTGGCAGGCAAAAGGCATGTTCGGATCACAGAACGACACACGATGATCGATTTTGCTGAATGCATGAAATGGTTGGTGGATGTGCTTTATCCGGATGCAATCCTGATCCGCATTGTTCTCGATAATCTCGGCACGCATAAACCGGCTGCATTGTACGAAGCGTTTCCACCAGAAGAAGCTCGCCGGATCCTCAAAAAAGTAGAATTTCATTTCACACCCAAACACGGCAGTTGGCTGGACATGGCAGAAATTGAATTGAGTGCCTTCAGCAGAATGTTGAAACAACATATCCCTGACCAAACTATCCTTGAAAAAGAGGTCCTAGCAATTACCAATGATCGAAACGAAACCCATGCAATTATTAATTGGCAATTCCGTACCAAGGACGCTCGTATCAAATTGCTCCACCTTTATCCATCCATTTCAGCATGACTGACTACTAGAATAAAGATTTTCTTTAAAGGTTATTTTATGCCCAAGTCAGGTTGATTGGCCAACCGCCACATTCATCCGGAATTCCGAACTCCTTCATATCTTCTTCAAATCTTCTGGTTAATATAGTAATCAACAAGCAAGATAAAAAAACGCAGTACAAAATCAAAAGGAGAATACAAAATGAAAAAAGCTTTATTAGGTTTAGTAGTCGTAGCCGTATTGGTAGCAGCCATGGGGATGACCAGTCTCGTTTCCGCCAAAGGCCCGGGAACTTCAGGGCAAGCGTCAGGTGGAAGTGGCTATGGTAGAGCTAATGCCGGGACTGGGTCGCCCATCAATTTATCCGGTACCGGGACAGGCATCTTACATGATGAGCTCATTGCATCTTATGCCGATGCCTTGGGAATATCAGTCGACGAATTGAACAGCCTGATCACCAGCGGCGAAACGCTTTCGCAGATCGCCTATGACCAGGGTATGACTTATGATGAGTTCACCACCTTGTTGGCAGATGCACGTGTTCAGGCTCTCGACCAGGCCGTTGCCGATGGCATTTTGGCCCAGGCGCAGGCGGATTGGTTAGCGCAGCGCGGTGCAGGAATCAGCATGGGCGGAGCTGCAGGACGTGGGATGGGCACCGGTGGCCAGGGCCTTCACCTGAACCAGGATTGCCCCTACATCAACTAAGATTTTTTTGAAGAAAATAATTAAGAGGAACCCGGTTTCAGGCTGAAACCGGGTTCCTCTTTTTTTCTCAACATTCACTCACACTGTGGAAACATCCAGAATGGTTTCCGAAATCTTCTTTCTATCCTTCCTGGAAAGCCATTTCTGGTTTCCAGCTTTCCCATACCTTGCCCACCAGGGCCGGACCGGGAACGAGGGTGGGTTTTCCAGGCTGCCAGCCCGAGGGGGTGACTTCACCGGTCGCCACAACGTGTTGGAAGGCCTTGACCTGGCGGATCAATTCCTGAACGTTTCGCCCAACTTCCGGAGTAAGCACTTCCATGGCGCGGATATTGAACTCGGGATCGATAATGAACCGGCCGCGGATATCCACGCCGGCATCTTCATCGTAAACGCCGTAAATCGTACCTACCCGGCCGCCCCCGTCCGAGAGCATGGGATAGGGGACCCCACCTGGGACCATCTTCATTAACTCTTCCTCTTGCCAGACTTTGTGGGTGAAACGGCTGTCGGTGCTGATAGCTAAAACTTCTACCCCCAGGGATTGTAGCTCACCATATTTGACGGCAACTGCCGACAATTCAGTCGGTCAGACAAAGGTGAAATCACCCGGATAGAAACAAACGACGATCCATTTCCCCTTGTAATCTGAAAGCTTGATATTCTTGAAACCACCTTCGAAAAAGGCGCTTAACTCAAAATCAGGCGCCTGCTTACCCACACGTGCAAGCATCTTGGATACCTCCTTTGTTTTTGCTTCTGCTGAACCCTGGATAACTTGAAGATCAATAGGCGCGATCGGCCCTTTGGAAGGTTTGACACATCCGTCTTTTGCTTCTACCATACGTTTTCTCCCTGGTAATAGTAAATATTTATATATGAGACGATTTGGTTCGACCTTATAGATAATTTTACATCATATCATCTTGGAAATCAGTTAAAAACGAGGAAAAGATTGTAACTTTTTAGTTGCGATTCCATCTAATTCATTAGAAATTGAGGATAGTTTGCACCATTTTATTATCTGGAGGTCTTGTTAATGGCAGAGATACAAAAAATTCAGCCGCGTGTCATTGTTTTCAGCACGCCGACCTGTTCGTATTGCAATTCAGCCAAGCGTTATTTTCGTGAAAAAGGAATCCAATTTCGAGACGTCGACGTCAGCCGAGATGGCGCTGCCGCTCGCGATATGGTACGTCGTTCCGGGCAAATGGGCGTTCCGGTGATCGATATTGGTGGAAAAATTATCGTTGGGTTCGACCGGCCGAAAATCGACCGATACTTAGGAATAAAATAAAACATATACAGGAGAGATTAATGAGCGAGTTAAAAATCCAACCTCTTGGAACCAGAGTGGTCATCAAGCCGCTCGAACAGGAATCGAAAACATCTTCCGGACTATATATTCCTGAAACCGCCAAAGAAAAACCACAGTCCGGTCTGGTGATGGCCATTGGGGATTTTGAAGATATTAAATTGAAAGTCGACGACCGGGTTTTATTTGCAAAATATACCGGCACCGAATTCAAGCTGGATGGGCAAGATTACCTGCTCATGGAATGCAACGATGTGCTGGCACGTTTATTGAACTGATCGGTTTTACGCAGACCCTTCAACCGGCAGCCTTGTGGGATTCCTTCAAGGCTGTTTTTTTTGAATCTTCACACGAACTTCACAAGCATCATGTAAAATAGGATTAACAATAAGATGGCGAAAAAAATTCTGGTAGTCGATGACGAACCGCAGATCATCAAGGTTTTAAAAGCTTACCTTGAAAAGGCGGGATATCAAGCCATTACGGAAACCGACGGGAGAGCGGCACTGGCTGCTTTTCAACGCGAGAAGCCGGATTTCATCATCCTGGACCTGAACTTGCCGGGGATGGACGGGCTGGATGTGTGCAAAGCTATCCGGCGCGATTCTAACGTCCCAATCTTGATGCTCACCGCCCGGGTAGAAGAGACGGATAGGCTGGTGGGGCTTGAACTGGGGGCAGATGATTACGTAATCAAGCCTTTTAGTCCGAGGGAAGTTGTGGCGCGGGTCAAGACGATCTTCCGCAGGGTCGAAACCGGACCTTCTGATTCCAAGATGATTCATGTTGGAGACCTGACCATCGATGAAGACCAGCACTATGTGACCCTGGCAGGCCGGTTGATCGAATTGACGCCGACAGAGTTCGAGATCCTGGTAGCCCTGGCGCGCCAGCCGCGCCGGGTATTCACCCGTTTACAGATCATGGAGATGGCGCAAGGCGACGCCTTTGAAGGTTATGAGCGGACGATAGACGCTCACATCAAAAATATTCGCCTGAAGCTCGAGCCAAACCCCAAAAAACCAGTCTACGTCCAAACGGTTTTTGGGGTCGGGTATAAGTTTGAAGGGACTCCAGGTGCGTAATAGCCTTTTCGTTAAGTTAATGGGCGGATTTATAATTGTTATTGTCATTGGCGCATTGGTTTTTTCCTTTTTTACCTCGCGCGCCACGCTTAATGCTTTCAACCTTTATACCAGCCGCAATGGGCAGGCTCTGGCCGATAATCTGGCCCCAACACTGGCAGATTATTACACCCAAAATAACGGCTGGCAAGGTGTGGAAGAATATATTTCTTCAGGGTTGGGTACGCTCGACATCCTTGGACTGGGAGGAAACAACCTTGCCTCCGGAAACGGCAGTTCGCAAGGGCAAAGATCAGGGACCGGGCGAAGCGGGCCACCGGCAAGCGCCGGTGGCCCAGGGGGATTATCGAATCAGAGGATCATTCTGGCTGATCAGACCGGTAAAGTTTTGATCGATACCCAGGGCGACCTATCTGGAAAACAGTTGCCAGGCAGCGACCTCGCGATTGGAACGCCGGTTATGGTCGATGGCTCCTTGGTAGGTACACTGCTCATCATGCCTGAAGGATTGATCAGTGCGGGAACCTCGGCAGGTGAATTTATAAATTCTGTCAACCAATCGATCCTCATCGCGGTCCTCATCTCCGGTGTCATTGCGCTTATTCTGGGAGGGGCCTTATTCTCCCAGATAACATCTCCACTACGCCGATTGAATAAAGCTGCTCTGGCGATTGCCCAAGGAGACCTAGATCAGAAAGTTGACATCCACTCCAACGACGAGCTGGGGAACCTGGGACAGACGTTTAATCTGATGGCTGATAACCTGTCTAAGGCTGAAACCCAACGCCGCCAGCTGTTTGCCGATATCGCTCACGAACTGCGCACACCCCTGGCAGCCATCCGGGCCAATCTGGAAGGGCTGCTCGACGGTGTTTTGCCGTTCGATAACCAGCAGGTCAGCGATATTCTCGACGAGACGCTGCTGTTGAATCGGTTGGTAGGTGACTTGCGCCTGCTGTCATTGGCTGAAGCAGGAGAGCTCAAGCTGGAATACGCCCAGACCAACCTCGGGGAGCTGGTAAGGCAGGTGAGTGAGCGCTTTCAATTACAGGCCCAACAAAAAGGGGTGCATTTAGAAACCATCGTTGCAGATGAATTGCCTCATTTTTGGATTGACCCGGACCGTATTTCCCAGGTGGTCAATAACCTGGCAGGCAATGCTTTACGTTATACTCCGCAAGGGGGAAAAATTACTCTGGAAGTTCGGGCAGAAAAGGGGAATGAGGCACAATCAGTATCGGTGACAGACAGCGGTCCTGGGATACCTGCTGATGAATTGGATGTTATTTTCGAACGGTTTTACCGCATCGATCCATCACGCTCACGCAGCAGTGGGGGATCAGGCCTGGGGTTGGCGATTGTCAAGCAACTGGTAGAAGCTCATGGGGGAAAAGCCACAGTCCAAAGCCCGGTCTTCCGCCAGGCAGACGGCAGCGGATACGGCAGTCGCTTTACATTTTCACTTCCCCAGAACGCTCATGGGCGGGTTTTCACTCCGGATGATTGAGAATTGGAGATGCATTCTTCCGGTTTAATATTCATTTTGGTTGTCTGGAATGCGTAATATCCCAATCCGGCCTTAATTACATCTGAGGTTTTCCCGAGATAGATGTAGAATTGTTTATATGCATATTTCACAGCTCACTCGTATCCGATATGTAAAATCGCTCTTGCGGTACCTGGGAGCCATTTTAATTGTGAGCATTGCAACAGCATTACTACTTCCAATTAATGAGGTATGGGGACCGCAGGTCATCGCGTTGATCTACCTCCTGCCAATTATCCCTGTCACGATTCTGTGGGGGCTTTTTCCTGGTATTCTTGCTTCCTTTTTTGGTTTTCTTGCATTTAATTTCTTCTTTATACCTCCATATCATACATTTACTGTCATTCAAACGAAAGACCTGATTACTCTGATTGTCTTCTTGATCGTTTCGGTAGCAATCAATCAGCTTATTGGCCAGGCGCGTCAGGGCATGCAGATCGCCCGAAACCGGGAGTGGGAAGCTACCCGCATGTATGAATTGATTTCGACCTTATCTGGCTTGCCAGATATCCAGAGCATTGCCAATACGCTCTCTCAATACGTACTCGAATTGTTCCATTGCCAGCAAGTCACAGCCACCATCACGGGGCGAGACCAGGACTTTACTTTTCTGGCAAGAGCCCCTGAGAACAGCAATATTACTTCAGAACCCATAATACATTCTTCTATCCTGACAGCCAGAGGCGCGGAAGGCAGCATTAATCTATGGCTGGCAGGTGAGAGCTTAAGCAGAAACGAGACCCAGCTCTTGGATGCTTTCACCACTCAGGCAGCCCTGGCTATAGAGCGGATCAGACTTTCACGATCTGAGGCTCGTGCAAAAATTCTTGAGGAAACTGACCGGGCTAAATCGCTCCTGCTTTCTTCAGTATCCCATGAGTTGCGTTCTCCACTGGCTTCGATTAAGGCTTCCATATCCAGCCTGAACAGTGATGTGGTTGAATGGGATAGTGAAGCCCGGAAGGAGCTTTTAGCAACTATCGAAGAAGAAAGCGACCACCTCGACCAGCTTATCGGTAATTTATTGGATATGTCTCGCATTGAAGCCGGCGCGCTCAAGCTTCAGCGAAGTTGGAACTCATTAGATGAAATTTCGAATGGGGTGGTTAATCGGATGAGGAAAAAGCTGCAAAACTACCAGGTCAACGTTTCTATCCCGCCTGAAATCCCCCTGATTTCAACCGATTACGTCCTCATCGGGCAGGTTTTTACCAATCTCATTGATAACGGGGTTAAATTCGCGGCTCCAGGAACAAAAATCGAAATCCTTGCAAGCCTTGAACCATACAACGTTCATGTACAGGTGACCAATCAAGGCCCACCTGTACATGAAGATCAATTGCCCCACATCTTTGAAAAATTTTACCGTCAAAAAGTAGGCAGCCGGGTAACCGGAATTGGGCTGGGACTTCTCGATTTGCAAGGGGATTATTGAGGCACACGGTGGAAAAATTTGGGTCGAGAATACCCCTTGCTGTTTTTCTTTTCATTTTCTGCTCCCATTGACCGTCGATGGCAAGAACCCTCATCCAGCGGTAGAGGCTGATGTTGAATAGAGACCCATTTATCCTGATCATCGATGATGAACCACAGATATTACGTGCTTTAAAGACCATCCTTACCGCTCGCCATTTTAAAGTCAGCCTAGCCAGCACCGGGGAACAAGGCCTGGTTTTAGCTGCCACACAGTCGCCTGACATCATCATCCTGGATCTCAGTCTGCCGGATATGGATGGGATCGAAGTCTGTGATCAGATCAGGCAGTATTCGCAGGTGCCGATCATTATCCTATCCGTCCGCGAAAGCGAACGTGATAAAGTTGCTGCTCTGGATAAGGGCGCTGACGACTATTTGACCAAACCTTTTGGGATCGAAGAACTGCTGGCGCGGATACGAGTAGCACTTCGCCATTCAGTAAAATCTTTAGGAAATACTCAGAGCTTGATTGTTAACGGGCCGATCACCATCGACCTTGCGCGGCACATTGTGACTCTGGATGGTCAGGAAGTCCATTTAACAGCTACTGAATTCAAATTGATAGCATACCTGGCGGCGAACGCAGACAGGGTGCTGACTCACCAATCGATCTTAAGGCATGTTTGGGGAGAAGCTGACGCAGACCACATTGAATACTTGCGGGTTTTTATTGGCCAACTCAGAAAGAAGCTCGAGGTCAACCCGGACCAGCCTTTGTTGATTTTAACTGAGCCGGGGATAGGTTACCGCCTGGTGACGGGGGAATAACATTTATTTTTTCTTTATACATTTCGATAGGTTTTTTGTTTCCAATTTATTCCAATAGCGTAGACTTTTCCTTATAGGGATGGAGCCAGAATGATTTATTGATCAATACCTGGCTTCGATGAAGATGGGAGAGTCAAAATGTCTATTAACGATTCCTATCGATTGGACTCAACTGCCGATAGCAAACGTTTATTAGCAATTGTTCCACTTGATTTAGCAGATCATGGCCAATTCGCCAATCGAATCCGCTTATTAGCTATTCAATACCAGGCTGAAATCATCTATATCTCATTGGTTTTGCACGAGGATGAACGCCAATCAGCCAGGCGTTTATTGATTTCTTTGGTTGCAATCACCAGCGACAATCTGCAGAAATCCAGTTCCCAGATCATTAAAGCCAGCAATTGGGCAGAAGCTATAAAACTGGTTTATGAACCAGGAGATCTGGTTGCCTGCCTGGATAGCCACATGATTCGCATCAATCCATTCAGGCCAACTTCTTTGTACGAATTACTTGAGAAACAAATTAATATTCCAGTCCACCTGATTACAGGTCAACCAAAATCTTATCTCAACCCGATAAGGCGCACGATTAGCGAACTCGGATTTTGGTGCGGAATTCTTGTTATCGCCGTTGGATTTTCTTTAATCGAAATTCGGCTTGACAACCTGATCGGTGGAATTAGCCAGGAGATAACGCTTGTCATCCTTGTCATCTTCGAGATTGGCTTAATCTACGAGTGGAACAAAATATTTGGGTAATTTGAATCGGGCAACCTTGTAAAGGCGGGTCATGGCCAGAAAGGACTCCTGCATCCTTTCTGGCAGACGTCTGCCTGGCTTCTGGTCACCTGATTTCGCCGTAAAGAACAAGATTGCATAATTCCTCAGAACCAGGCAAATTGGTTGTAAATCTGACCTCAATTTTTCTCCAACCTTCGCAATCGAAGAATTTATTACGGTAATACTGGGAGGTAGATCCAATATGAACATTTTATATCTGATTGGCGGCATATTTTCCCTGGGATTATTGGTTTATTTATTTTTTGCCTTACTCAAACCCGAGAAATTTTAATGACCATTGATAACTGGCTGGAACTAATTGCCTACTTTGTAGTTTTAATCCTGACGGTAAAACCGCTTGGATTATATATGGCTAAGGTATACCAGGGCGAGCGTACTCTTCTCAGCCCTGTCCTGGCTCCGATGGAGCGGTTGTTTTATCGCATATCTGGGGTCCATGAAACTGACGAAATGGATTGGAAAGTCTATACCTTTTCAGTCCTGCTGTTCAGCCTGATTGGTTTTGTTTGTCTTTATTTGCTCCAACGCTTACAAGGTTTCTTGCCACTTAACCCCCAGGGATTAGGCCCGGTCTCTCCCGATTCTGCAATAAACACGACGATTAGCTTTGTAACCAACACAAACTGGCAGGGCTACAGCGGAGAGATGACCATGAGCTACCTGACCCAAATGGTGGGGTTGACAGTACAAAACTTTGTCTCTGCCGGGGCAGGGATGGCAATTTTATTGGCCTTTATCCGTGGGTTCACTCGCCATAAAACAAACCAACTCGGTAATTTTTGGGTCGATTTGACCCGCAGCACACTGTACATTCTCCTCCCTTTATCGTTCATCATTGCTCTTGTACTCATCTCACAGGGTGTGGTCCAGACCTTTTCACCCAGCCTTCCAGCTCATTTAATCCAGCCTGAGGGTGGAAGCTATGGCACGAGCCATAATACTCAAACAATTGCCATAGGACCGGCTGCTTCTCAAATTGCTATCAAAGAACTGGGGACCAATGGTGGAGGATTCTTTAACGCCAACTCTGCCCATCCTTTCGAGAATCCAACCCCTTTTTCTAATTTTATTGAATTGCTGGCAATCCTGTTAATCCCGGCTGCCTTAACCTATACTTTTGGGAAATTGGTGGGTGATCCACGCCAGGGATGGGCACTTCTGATCGTCATGATGGTTTTATTGGTGGTTTTAGCTGGCGTGACGATCTGGGCAGAACAAGGCGGTAACCCGATTTTGGCGAGCATGGGGGTCGATCAAACTGCAAGCGCCGTTCAACCTGGGGGAAATATGGAAGGAAAAGAAATACGGTTCGGCCCGGTGGATTTTGCCTTGTGGGCAACTTTAACGACAGCTGCGTCCAATGGGTCAGTCGATTCGATGCACGATTCATACACCCCATTGGGGGGACTGGTTTTGCTGGTGATGATGATGTTCGGTGAGGTGGTCTTTGGTGGCGTTGGCTCCGGCCTTTACGGTATATTGATTTTCGTCATTATTGCTGTTTTTGCTGCGGGGTTGATGGTTGGGCGCACCCCGGAATACCTGGGCAAAAAAATCGAAGCTTTCGAGATGAAGATGGCATCGCTCCTGATCCTGATCATGCCCTTGACCGTCCTGGGGCTGACGGCTATCGCTGTTTCAGTAGGCGCGGGTCAAAGCTCAGTTCTCAATCCAGGGCCACACGGTTTCAGCGAGATTTTGTATGCATTTACCTCTCAAGGCAACAATAACGGCAGTGCCTTTGCCGGTCTCGATGCGAACACTATCTTTTACAACCTGACCGGCGGTTTGGCGATGCTGATCGGGCGTTTCTTGCTGGCAGTTCCTACTTTGGCCCTGGCTGGTTCATTGGCTGGCAAGAAGCACGTCCCGCAAGGAGGGGGAACATTGCCTACTGCTTCAGCTTTGTTTATCGTCTGGTTGATTGCAGTAATTGTTCTGGTTGGCGCTTTGAATTTTGTCCCTGCTTTATCGCTCGGACCAATTATTGAATATTTAAAGATGATTGGAGTTCAATAGGTATGAATGCGGCTATTTTCCAGCGGGCTTTTTTCGACTCGTTTGCAAAACTTAACCCGCGCTGGATGGTTCGTAATCCGGTTATGTTTGTCGTTGAAGCCGGAAGTCTGCTGACGACCGGGTTATTTGCCCAGGCGCTAAGCGGTCATGGGGAAGCGCCGACCTGGTTCATAGGTTCGATTACGGTTTGGCTCTGGTTCACCGTCATATTTGCTAATTTTTCAGAATCCCTGGCTGAGGGGCGTGGAAAAGCCCAGGCAGAAGCTCTGAGACGTACCCGCCAGGAAACAGCTGCAAAAAAGCTTAAATATTTACCTTCTGATAACCAGCTTCCTCGAGAATTTGACAGAGTGCCATCGACTGCATTGCACCAGAATGATATCTTCCTGGTCGAAACCGGGGATATCCTTCCTGCAGATGGCGAGGTCATTATCGGTATTGCATCAGTAGACGAATCAGCAGTGACAGGTGAATCAGCTCCAGTTATCCGCGAGGCTGGAGGAGATCGCAGTGCAGTTACCGGCGGCACGCGCATATTGTCGGATTGGCTGGTCGTTAAAGTCAGTGTCAATCCTGGAGAGGGTTTCCTTGACCGGATGATCTCCCTGGTTGAAGGTGCAAAACGTCAGAAAACGCCGAATGAGATTGCCCTCAATATCTTGCTGGCTGCATTTACCATTATTTTTCTGGGTGTTTGCATCACCTTGCTGCCCTTTTCACTTTATAGTGTAAAAGTTGCCGGACAGGGTGAACCTATCACGATCACGGTCCTGGTAGCTCTCCTGGTATGTTTGATTCCGACCACGATTGGTGGGTTATTATCAGCAATCGGCATTGCTGGAATGGACCGTTTAATCCGGCGCAATGTCATTGCCCTTTCGGGCCGAGCGATCGAAGCAGCAGGTGATGTGGACGTGCTGCTGCTTGACAAAACTGGAACGATTACTCTGGGAAACCGCCAGGCAGTCGAGTTCGTCCCTATTGGCGATACCTCTCCTCAGCACCTGGCTGAAGCTGCCCAACTTGCTTCATTGGCTGACGAGACCCCCGAAGGGCGATCCATTGTTGTCCTCGCTAAAGAAAAATTCGGCCTGCGCGGCCGGGCAGTCAGTCCTACAGAGGAAATTCCCCAGGGAATGACCTTTATCCCTTTTTCAGCGCAAGCAAGGATGAGCGGGGTCGATTTCGATGGTACGCACATTCGCAAAGGCGCGCCAGATACAATGATTGAGGCCATCCGGCGAGAAGGTGGTTCAATCCCGCCGGCTCTCTCTCAGGTCATCGAAATGATCGCCAGCAGCGGGGGTACACCTCTGGTTGTTACAGCTAACAATAACACTCTGGGCGTCATCCACCTGAAAGATATCGTCAAGGGAGGGCTGAAAGAACGCTTCGCTCAATTACGCAGAATGGGCATTAAAACGGTTATGATCACCGGTGACAATCCATTGACAGCCGCTGCGATAGCGGCGGAGGCTGGTGTGGATGATTTTTTGGCTCAAGCAACTCCAGAGAACAAACTTGAATTGATCCGCAAGTACCAGGAGGGGGGGCGTCTGGTCGCTATGACCGGGGACGGCACGAATGATGCGCCAGCCCTGGCTCAGGCTGACGTGGCAGTCGCCATGAATACCGGCACCCAGCCGGCCCGGGAAGCCGCCAATATGGTTGATTTGGAAAGCAACCCCACAAAATTAATTGAGATTGTCGAGATAGGAAAGCAGCTCTTGATGACCCGCGGCGCCTTGACCACGTTCAGCATTGCTAATGACATTTCCAAGTACTTTGCAATTATTCCAGCAGCTTTCGCCAGCACCTATCCCCAGCTCGAAATCCTGAACATAATGCACCTGGCAACCCCTTTGAGCGCAATTTTATCAGCGGTCATCTTCAATGCCCTGATCATCGCCCTGTTGATACCATTGGCACTGCGTGGGGTGCCGTACCGGGCGCTGGGGGCAGCTCGCCTGCTGCGGAACAACTTATTGGTCTATGGCATTGGGGGGTTAGTAGCCCCTTTCATTGGCATCAAGCTGATCGACCTGTTATTAGTAGCGTTACACATCGCTTAGACCTTGATTGGATTGGCTATGCTCAAGCAAATCAAACCCGCTATCATAATTTTTTGTCTGATGACCGTTTTGACCGGAATTGCTTACCCAGGAACCATAACTGCCCTGGCACAGGTTTTTTTCCCTTACCAGGCAAATGGAAGCCAAATCTTCCTGAGGGGTCAGCTGGTAGGTTCTGAATTGATCGGGCAACAGTTCGATGATCCGAAATACTTCTGGGGGCGGCTGTCCGATACTCAAGGGTACCCATATAATGCTTCGGCATCCGGCGGCAGCAACTATTCTGTCCTTAACCCGGACCTGAAGGCCGAAGTGCAAAAACGCCTGGATGAACTCAAGGCTGCTGATCCGGGCAATCTTCAAGCGGTTCCGGTCGATTTGGTGACCTCCTCGGGCAGTGGCCTTGACCCGGACATCAGCATCGCAGCTGCTTATTACCAGGCGCCACGCGTTGCCAGAGTTCGTGGCCTCAGCTTAACGCAGGTGAACGACCTGATCGCCCGCTACACGACCGGTCGCTTCCTTGGGTTTATTGGCGAACCGGTTGTTAATGTTCTGGAGCTTAACCTCGCCCTTGATCAATTTGCAGGACAACAATGAATTCAGCAGGCACGTCTATTCTGACCAGTTTTCTATCCTCTGCTTGTGGTTAAATTAGATTATGAACGACGATATTAAACGCCCAGACCCCGATATGCTTCTGGCCAGGATCAAATCCGAGGAACAAAACGAAAACCGCGGACGGCTTAAAATATTCCTCGGCTATGTAGCAGGTGTTGGGAAAACCTATGCGATGCTCGAAACCGCACACCAGCGGAAGGACGAAGGGCTCGACGTCGTCGTAGCATATGTTGAAACCCATGATCGTAAAGAAACCGAAGCGCAGCTCGAAGGCCTGGAGGTCATACCACGCCGGCAGGTTGAATACCATGGGACGATTTTGCCAGAAATGAATCTGGATGCAGTCCTGGCCCGCCATCCTCAACTCGCCCTGGTCGATGAGTTGGCTCACACTAATGCGCCTGGATCGCGCCATCCCAAGCGATATCAGGATGTTGAAGAACTGCTCAATGCGGGGATCGATATTTATACGACGATAAATATTCAGCATCTCGAAAGCTTGATAGATGTCGTCCACCAGATTACCGGTGTGACCGTCAGCGAAACTGTACCTGACAGCCTGATCGACGATGCTTATGAGATCGAACTGGTCGATTTGCCAACCGACGAGCTGCTGCAGCGGTTGCGGAGCGGTAAAGTCTATGTACCCGACCAGGCAGCTCGCGCCCTCGAGAAATTCTTCCGTAAAGGCAATTTGACTGCCTTGCGGGAATTATCACTGCGGCGCGCAGCCAACCGGGTTGACGATCAAATGGTTGATTACATGCAAACCCGTGCCATCCCTGGTCCATGGCCGGCCCGTGAGCGGATTATGGTTTGTATAAGTTCGCACCCTTTGGGAGAACGCTTGATTCGCACAGGACGACGGTTGGCAGATGATTTAAAAGCTGATTGGTATGTGGTTTTTGTCGAGACTCCTGGTCACCTTAACATGCCTGAGGAAAACCACTTACGCATTCAGCGCTATTTACTCCTGGCAACAGAATTAGGTGCAAGAGTGGTTAATCTTCCAGGGCGGCTGGTATCTGATTCTGTGCTTGAATATGCCCATGACCACAATATCACCAAAATTGTTGTTGGAAAGCCCTTGCGCTCGCGCTGGTATGATTTTATCCAAGGCTCGATGATCGACCAGATTATTCGCAAAAGTGGCAAAATCGACGTATACGTGGTTAGTGAAGGAATTGAAACAACCCAGAAAATCAGCGTAAAATCGGTAAAGCCCACCTATCGCTTCCGTAGCTACCTGTTAAGTGTTGGTTTAATTGCATTGGCGACGTTGATAAGCCTGCCTCTTCGAAATATTTTCGATCCGACCAATCTGGTCATGCTTTACCTGGCTTCAGTGGTCATTTCAGCGGTCTACCTTGGCCGGGGTCCGGCCATCCTGGCTTCTTTGCTGAGCGTGGTCCTGTTCGATTTTTTTATGACAGAGCCGCGTTATAGTCTGGCAGTCAAAGATACCCAATATATCTTAACATTCATAGGCTTACTGTTGGTAGGCTTGATCATCAGCAACCTGGCTTCGGTTATGGGAAAACAACTCGAGGCTCTCCGCAGCAGGAACCGTCAGTCCCAGGCGGTGAATAACTTGAGCCGGGAATTGAACAGTGCGGTAGGTTCGAATGAAATTTTTAAGACGGTAGTTCACCATGTAAGCCAGTTTTTCGATCGCGAAGTGGTGATCTTTCTTCCAGAGGCTCAGAAATTGGTCATGATGGCTTCATCTACCGGTTATGTTATGGGAATAAATGATATCGCGGTTGCCGAATGGTGCTTCAAGAATGGCAAAGCTGCCGGTCATGGGACAGATACATTACCGGCTGCTCCGGTTCATTTCATCCCTTTGAAAACTGTGCAGGGAACGATTGGCGTTTTAGGATTAAGACCATTTGATCCCGCAGACCATTTAAGCCTTGAGCAGCGAGCACTGCTGGAAGGTTTCGCAAATATTTCTGCTTTAGCAATTGAGCGAGTCTCTTTCGCTGAACAGGCTTCCCACAGTGAAATGCTGCGCAGGACAGAAAAGCTGCAATCGGCTCTGCTTAATTCGATTTCGCAGGAGCTGCGCACACCCCTGGCAGAGATCACCAGGGCCCTGACCTGGTTGCAAGAATCCAACAGTCCATCTTATCCAACTGCAAAGTTGGACGCCCAGACCGGATTAGAGCTGATCGATCTGGCTGCAGACCGGGCCCGCCAACTCAATCGCCTGGTCGAAAACTTACTCGATATGACCCGAGTCGAAGCTGGAACCCTACGAGTGCACCCTGAATTGGTAGACTTTTTTGACCTTACTCGAAAAGTAATTGACCAGATGTCAGACCGGTTGCACAACCATCCCATCCGCTTCGATTTTCCTGAAGATTTGGAACCAGTCGCAGTCGATAAACTGCTCATCAGTCAGGTCCTGACCAACTTACTGGATAACGCCAGTAAATATTCCGCGGATGGTACTCCCATCGAAATTATCGCAAGGTCCTCAAAACAGCAAGGCTCAACTGGCAACGCTTCATTTACCGTTTTCATCAAAGATTACGGCTATGGAATCCCCCAGGGGGATTTGGGCAGGGTTTTCGATAAATTTTATCGCAGCCAACATCCCGGGCAGGTGGTTGGAACGGGATTAGGGTTATCAATTTGCAAAGGGATTGTTGAAGCTCATGGTGGGCAGATCAGCATCCGGAATAACCCTGACCGGGGGGTCACGGTCTTTTTTACCTTGCCAGGGTCAAAAACGTAATTCCTTGATTTTAATTTTTACCTTTGTCTGGCTTATGGTAGAGATAGCAGGCATAAAAGGGCTTTTCAGTCGAAATTGACCTGATGGAGCAAAAAAGCCTCACATTCTAAACTGCTTTCGCAAAAATTCGAACCTCGGAAATTAAGTTTGGATTAATTCAAGTGTGATTTATCGATCATTTGTAAGTTTCCGTTCCTTGATATTTGATTTTAAAGGTGCTAAAATTTAGCAAAGTTAGAGGTTTTTTCCCTTTTTAATGGTAAATACAACCAAATTACTGGTGTGGGGTTTGCGATAGGCGCTAATTTCACCGCTTTGATAATTACGGATATCCAAAGCCGATAGCAATAGCGCTCAATGAAGTCAAATAACCGTTGGTATGGATGCAGGATATGTGAGATGATCCTTAACATACCCTCTCTCCTGTGCCTTTTCCAGTCCGTACTGGACAGCAATTTAGGCTTCTGTCACCCTATAGACGCGGCTGTAAAAAGGTGTACCGGTGATTTGCGTAGGGGTAGGCACGGGGGAGAGGGCTTTCGCCAGAACGCTGTCAAACTGCGATTGGCTTAAACTGCCTGCCAGGACATCTATGGAACGAGCTGATTTTCAGTCTCAAGTAAGTGAAACCGGGATTAATTTAGCTTATTTACAGATCAGATTAACAACCATCGATCTGCTGGTCCAGCGCGCGGTGCGGCTATGGCAGGCCGCAGGTCAAAATCCTGAAGACAATTTTCGCGGCCTGACCATCTCGATCGATGAGGCGTTGCTGATTTCGGGACAACCATTTGGCACCAACTGGGGGCACCTGGTCGAGCTGCAACCGGGGCAAGAAGAGGTTTTTAACCAGGCTTTCAAAATTTCTGCTGAAGATGCCGAAGAGATCATAGCGGTTGCTCGAACTCATGGATTTACCTTACGTCTGGATAAATTACAACGCGAGTTCAAGCTCGACCAGTTTGACCTGAACACATTGCTCACCTGCCTGGCTCCGGCAATAGATCTGAGGTATGAGCGGCTTTATGGATTTTTGCAGGATGACGTAACTCACAAACGACCGACTGTAAACCTGGTTTTAAACCTCCTGGCCGAGCCAGGTCTTTCCAGGCTGCAAATGTTGACCCATTTTGGCAGCGATTCTGTTTTGCTCCGTTCCCGTCTTTTAAACTGGGCTTCGGAAACAGATATTGAAACAGAAAATCTGTTGGGCCAGGCGCTGCAGATCCATCCAACTGTAGTCGCCTGGCTGCTGGGTCAATACCAGCCTGGCCCTGACCTTGAAGGGCATATCCATTTACTTTTTCCGGAGGATTGCGAATCCGATCGTTTATTGGCAGCTGCGTTCGACACGCATATTAATCTGGATAAGCTGCCAAATTCCGGCTCCCGACCGCCTATACTCGTATTCTATGGACCAGACCAGGCAAGCCAGAACGCGGCAGCTCGTCAGAGCGCGGCGCGCTTCGGCCGGGGTTTGCTGCAAATCGACATTGCGGCAATTAACGCTAAAGGCGGCTCGCTCCGTAATGCTATCCGCGATGTGCTGCGAGATGCACGTTTGACCGGAGCACTGCCATATTTCACCGGTTGGGATGCCTGCCTGCTACCAATTCGCTCCACACCTGGCAGCCATCAAGGTGAAGGAGGTGAGCTATCGGGACAGTATTCAGCACCGCCCTGGCTGATGGAAGAATTGTTTGCGTATCCTGACCTGATGATCATCTCAGGACGGTCTTTCTGGCAAATTTCTGGTTTTGAAACCCACCAGGCTTTGTATTGGCTGGAATTCCCTCTCCCTGATTACCGCCAGCGACAGGAGATCTGGAAACAATTATTAACAGCATCGCTGCACGAGAATAACGAAGGTGAATTTGACCTTGCTGCTCTGGCAGGGCAATTTACCCTGACGGGGGAGCAAATTCGAGACGCAATTTCTTGGGCCAGGGATATGGCAGCCCAGCACAACCGTGCTCTTAATTCAAAGGACCTGTTTCTGGCAGCGCGCGTCCATTCGAATTCATCCCTCGGGAACCTGGCTCACAAAATCGAGCCGCGCTATGCCTGGACGGACATCATCCTTCCGGACGACAGGCTTGCCTTGCTGCGAGAAATTGTGGCGACAGTCCGCAGCCGCCCTTTGGTACTTGAGGGCTGGGAAGTGGGGCGAAAATTGACATCCAGCGCTGGAATTCCCATCTTGTTTTCTGGACCGCCGGGTACCGGCAAAACGATGGCAGCTGAGGTGATTGCCAATGAGTTGAACCTCGACCTGTATAAGATCGACTTATCGACCGTGGTCAGCAAGTATATCGGTGAAACGGAAAAGAACCTCGAATCAATATTTAATGAAGCAGAGAGCAGCAATGCCATTCTGTTTTTTGATGAGGCAGATGCGATTTTTGGCAAACGCTCAGAGGTCAAAGACGCCCATGACCGTTATGCCAATATTGAGATCAGTTTTCTCCTGCAGCGAATGGAACGTTACAACGGCATCGTCATCCTGGCCACCAACCTGCGAGCCAACCTGGACGATGCCTTTACCCGCCGGCTGCAGTTTGTCGTCGATTTCCCCTTCCCCGATGAGATCCACCGTCTGCGCATCTGGCAAACTCTCTTTCCGGTTACAGTCCCGCGTGAGGCGGACCTGGATTTTGGCCTTTTGGCCCGGCAGTTTAAACTGGCAGGTGGGAACATCCGCAATATTATTGTAGGTGCGGCTTACCTGGCAGCAGCAGATGGCCTGGTGGTTAATATGGATCATGTGAAGCACAGCATTCGCCGTGAACTTCAAAAAATGGGCCGTCTCGTCAATGAGAAGGAAATGAAAGTTCTGGGAGAAGTACCGAATGGATAAGATTAGAACCCAACAGATTGCAAAAGAACAGCAGAAGATTAGAGAGAATGTCTCTCAACAGGATCCGATCTCAGAAAAACAGGTAAACGCCCCACACCCGGTGCCTTTGCAACGGGTTATTGAGCATCCTGCCCAGGCCAGGCCGGTAGATGTTGTCGCCTTGCGGCGGGCTGGCGGCAACCAGGCTGCCAACCACCTGGTCCAGAGCAAGTTGATGGTCGGCGGAGCAGGCGATGAATACGAGCAGGAAGCCGACCGGGTTGCCGAACAGATCATCAACGGCCCTTCTGCCGCGGCAAGTCAAGACGTGCAACGTCAGGAGGATGAAGAAGAGATCCAGACGGAGCTTGAGCCTGGCGCCGTCCAGCGCCAGGAGGATGAGGAAGAAGTCCAGACCAAATTAGAGCCTGAGGCCATCCACAGGCAGGAAGATGAAGAAGAAATCCAGACTAAACCAGCGTCTGGGGATATCCGCAGGCAGGAAGACGAAGAAGAAATCCAAACCAAATTGGGGTCTGGGGCCATCCGCAGGCAGGAAGACGAGGAAGAAATCCAGACCAAATTGGAGTCTGGAGCCATCCGCAGGCAGGAAGATGAAGAAGAAATCCAGACTAAATTGGAGTCTGGAGCTATCCGGCGCCAGGAAGACGAAGAAGAAATCCAGACCAAATCATCATCGGGGTCATCATTGGCTGGCTTCCAGGTGAATGATTCATTCGAAAGCAAGTTAAAGTCAACCAGGGGCCAGGGGGAGCCACTGCCAAACCGGTTCCGCTCAGATATGGAATCGCGTTTTGGCATGGGCTTTGACGGGGTGCGCGTTCACCACAGCAGTCACGATGGCGAACTCAGCCGGTCGATTTCGGCCCAGGCCTTTACCCTGGGCCACGATATATACATGGGTTCGGGAAAATACGATCCTTATTCCACATCCGGGAAACGACTGCTGGCGCACGAATTGACCCACGTGGTGCAGCAGTCTGGTGGAATTGGACGCAAAATCAAACCGTCCGCAGGCTATCGGGTTTCATCCTTCCGCACGCCATCCATTCGCAGGGTCCAAAGGGTGATGTCACTCGGTAAATTTAAGGAAGATTCCTCGATCCGTATGGCCCGGCGCGGCAAGAATCTGAGGGCGATTGACGAAAAAGTAGCTGCATTCGATGAGATCAAACCCAAACTTAAACCTGATCTTAAAGCAAATAACCCATTGGTAGCACAGGGTATGCAGATATTGCTGGCAGTTGACGACCTGTGCCGGATGTGGCTGGCCGACCATGCCACCGATAGCTCGCGCAGCTCCAAGCGTAAGCCGGCGATCACCGAGCTTCAGCGCCAGGCAAAATCCGAGCTGCTTTATATGAAGAACCATTATAAGGTTGCCACGGTCCCAACTCTGGCTACCAGCGGAAAGCACATTGCTATTAAAGACCGGTTCGAAGCCACCTCGGCATCGTCGGGGCTCGAAAAACTGGCTCCGATCATTGACAAGATCGCACCAGCAATCAAGAAAGCACCGCCTTCAACTAATTACGAAGAAATATCTGGATCGATGGATATCACGGTCGATATTCCCCTTGGGGCAACCGGAGGCACCTTGGGTTTTCACATCAGTGCCAGTGCCGAACGGAACTTGCAAGGGTTGGTTAAGGTTGGTGGTCTGCTGGGTATCACCGGAGGATACCAGGCTGGCGTCGCCGGGTTGAAGGCAGAGCTCGATGGGTACATCGAAGCCCAGGCCAAGACAAGCAATGAAGTGATGCGATTGATCTCGTTTACCCTGTACCGCCGGGCGCGAGAATCTAAGATCGTTCCGAGCGGGATGGCTGACTTGATCTGGGGCGGAGCAAGAGGCTCCGTCGGCTACCGGCGGGCAGAGCGTTGGGCAGGAAAGGTTGAAAAAGATATTTTCACCGGGGCTACACCAGATATCTATGGAGAATCTGGAATAAAAGGAGGCCTTTCAGGGTCTGTAGGCGATGACTTTGGGCTGGCAGGGGTTGGAGTGACCGGTCAGGCCGGCACCGGAAGGCGCTATGACGTGGAATCGCTGACCTCCCGAGGACGGCAGCTGGGCGAACAATTCAGCCGGCCAGTTGGCAAGTTTTATGCACCTCAACCAGTTAAAGCCCGGAGTATTAAAAGCGCTTCTGTCCAGTTTGACGTGAGGGCGGTAGCCTTGGCCGGGAGTGTTTCTTATAACTACAGGACTATTGGAACATCCGACCGTGGTACCGGTCAAAAGGAGGTCGAGAAAAGCCTGGAAATCTACGCTCACTCCGTAATCCCGTTCACTGGCCGGCTTTACGATAAGCTCGGGCCCGAGATCGGTAAATTGTGCAAAAGGGCTCATGATGCTTTGGTCGCCCGGAACTTCTCTCACGTTGGTTGGCTCAAAGCACTGCTGAAAGTGGGCACTCTGCCTGACCCTAACGTAAAACTTCCGAACGTAGTCGGTAAAGTTCTGGATGCCCCCACGACTTTCCGGCTGACGATGGAAGAAGGCAAGCCGCCAAAGCTGAACCTTGAATATGGTTTCGATATAAGCGGTGGCGGAAATTCATTGATTGTTGGCGTCCAACTTAAACGGTCCCACGTTTTGAAATCGGCATTATGGGATGGATCCAATTGGGCATGGCGCGCAGATTAAAGGAAAAGATATTGGCAGAAGAAATGAGCAGTCGCAGCAAACAGACGACCCAGGTTGATGTAACCTTGGTTTTCCGGACTCCAGCCGGAGATGACATCGAAGCCCGGGCCGCAGAAGCCAGCGCTATTTATGAAGACGATGCCCTGGTGGGATTCGAACTTACCCTGGAGTTTTCTGCGGAAGTTTATGCCCAAATCGATAAAGAAGCCTTATTTCACCTGGATCCGGAGGCTCGCGGTGCAAACCTGGCCGAACCTTTCGACCCAGAAAAACCAGTTTGGATAACAGCAGCATTAAGTCAGGGATTGATCCTCGCCATCAAGAATAATGGCGAATCCGTAGATACTTTGCTGAATAATATGTTACAGTTAAGCGGTCAGCAAGACGTTCACCCCTTTTTTTTGACACAGAACTGGTACGCTTTAACAGTAAAACAAGCTGTTACGTTACCTCCCGAATTGGCAGAAACGGGGGATGTGTTTGCGGGCTACAGCACAATCTGGAGCGAGAGAGAGAACATGACTGAAAACGATGAAACCCAGAATTTGCAATCGCTCTTCGACGTGGTACTGGATTTTTTCAAAATCAGAGAGTGGCCGTACGACCAGCTAGAGGGCCAAACGACCCTTCACATGGGCTACAGCGGGGAAAATGGCGAATGGGATTGTTTCGCCCACGTCAATGAAGAGAACCAACAGGCCAGTTTTTATTCAGTCTATCCGGCAAAGTCAAATGAAGATCTGCGGGCGGCAATGGCTGAATTGTTGACCCGGATTAACTATGGGATGCCGGTCGGTAATTTTGAAATGGATATGGATGACGGCGAGATCCGTTTCAAAACCAGCCTGGACGTGACGGATGACCGCTTGAGCCTGGCTTTGCTTACCCAACTCTTTGAGGCCAATCTTTTCCTCATGGACCGTTATCTCCCCGCTATCCAGTCAGTTTTGAAGGATGGCGCGGCACCGGTGGATGCGTTAGGGTCGGTTGAGGATTAACTCAAAATGATAGCCGACCTGGATGAAACCTTACGGCGTTTGCTCGTCCGTGAGATTCCTATTGAGGACGATGAAGTCGACATTCAATTCAACCAACCCAAGCGTGAGTGGTCAGCTCATGTCAGTCGTCCAACCTTGAATATCTTCCTTTACGATGTCCGTGAGAACCAGAAGCTACGCCAGACCCAGCCAATGTGGGAAACAGAACGGAAATCAGATGGAAGTATTTACCAGCGGCGAAAGCCTATACGATTGGACCTGCATTACCTGGTTACTGCCTGGGCGATAGACCCTGAAGATGAGCATCGCCTGTTGACGCGTACATTAATGGCTCTTTTCCGCTTTCCCAATCTTCCTGAAGACCTGCTGGGAGAAAGCTTGCAGCGCCAGAACAAGCAAATTCCATTGACGGTTGCCCAATACAGTGAGCTAACCAATACGATTGATTTCTGGACGGTGCTGGACAATGAGATGCGCCCGGCTGCCGTTCTGGAAGTTACCGTCTCGCTGGATCCTTATACACCCATTACCGTTCCTCTAGTGCGCACGCGCGAAGTCCGGATTGGCACATCGTCTAGACCCTTGTCTTTCCAATGGGATCGAGGTGTCTCTCCCGACCAGTTTTGGACCATAGGGGGGCAGATGAAAAGCCAGAAGCCGCTCGATTTTACTGAAGTGCAATTAACTCTGGTAGACCGGGCGCAAAAAGTGCCCGTTAATGCAGACGGTCGATTCACTATTGGAGGTTTACAAGCCGGCAGCTATACGCTTGACTATGGCATCGGCAAAAAACCGACCCAAAGTTGTAAGATAACCGTTCCAAGCGCAGATTTCATTTTGGAATTGTAGTCATAGACATGCTTCATGTTGAAGAGAAGGAGGCGGATAAGATCAAAACCCTGCCCGGAAATTTCGTAAGATGCTTTTCAAATATTTATTTAAATCTAAACTAGGAGGTTCAACATGCCAGAATATTTGTCTCCCGGCGTCTACGTAGAGGAAGTAGATCGCGGCCCGAAGCCGATCGAAGGTGTAGGTACAGCCATGGCTGCCTTCGTCGGTTTCACGGAGAAAGCTGATTGGACGCGAGAGGTCGATGGTGAGTGGATTACCGAAGATCTTTTGAACCAGCCTCAGCTTGTCACCAACTGGACTCAATATGTCCAGAAGTTTGGTGGCTTTGTTCAGGGGGCCTACCTGCCTCACGCAGTTTACGGATATTTCCATAACGGTGGCTCACGCTGCTACGTCTTGAGTGTAAAGACGATCGGCCGGGCGGGAGCTCCTCTCGTAGGAACAGATGGGAAGCCCTATCTACTCGTCAAATCCAAGCAGGCTGGTTTTGATGGCATGCGCATGCGCGTCAAGGTCGAAGTGCCTGAACTCCCAGCACTGAAGGCGCCCAAGCCGGCAAAAGCGAAGGATACCAAAGAGGAAGAAGCCCCAGCTGCTGCTGCCGGTGCCGAACCCAGGCCCTTCACCCTGACTGTCGAACGCCAGACTCCGGCTGGAAAATGGACTGTCAAAGAAGTCGTGACCGAGATTAATCTGGTCGAAGTTGGCACAAACGGCAGCAAAAAAGTCGCAGTGGCCTTCAGAAACAACCGGGCGCCCGATTTCGTCGATCTGATTGTGGAAGACGTGACTGCTCCCCTGGCGAAAGTAATGCCTGTTTCACAGGAGCAAACACTGAACCTGGAACAAAAACAACTCCTTCCTGCAACCTCGTCTGTTTTCAAGGGCGATGTGGCTGAACGCACCGGCGTTGGTGCTCTGGAAGCGCTGGATGATATCACCATGCTTTGCGTCCCAGACTTGATGGCTACTTTGCCGGGTGAGAAACTGGACCTGGATAAAGTAAAGGCTGTCCAGACAGCAATGATCACCCACTGCGAAGGAATGCACGACCGCGTGGCAATCCTTGACGCGCCCCCTAATGCCACTCCCATGGAAATCAAAGACTGGCGCATGAATATCGCCGGTTATGATTCGAGCTATGCCGCCCTTTACTATCCCTGGATTCAGGTTGACGATCCGATTATGAACCAACCCGTCTATATTCCCCCCAGTGGTCACGTGGCCGGTATTTGGGCGAGGAGCGATAACACCCGCGGCGTACATAAAGCCCCCGCGAATGAGGTCGTTCTGAGCGCAACCGGGTTGGCTTACAACATGACCAAGGGCGAACAGGATACATTGAACCCGAACGGCGTCAACTGTATCCGCAGTTTTCCGGGACGGGGAATCAGGGTTTGGGGCGCGCGCACGTTAAGCAGCAACCCATCCTGGCGTTACATCAACGTCCGGCGCTTATTCAACTTCGTCGAGAAATCGATCGAGGGTGGAACACAATGGGTCGTATTCGAGCCCAACGACATGATGCTCTGGGCGCGGGTACGGCGTGACGTCGGTGCGTTCCTTTCGACGGTATGGAGCGATGGCGCCCTCTTTGGCGCGAGCCCAGCGCAGGCTTTCTTCGTGAAGTGCGATGCTGAACTCAACCCGCCTGAATCTCGAGATTTGGGCCGCTTGATCATCGAAATCGGCATGGCCCCGGTCAAGCCGGCAGAATTTGTCATCTTCCGCATCAGCCAGTGGGCGGGCGGCGGATAGGCTTTCGCGCTTGACATCCAATTAAAAGCTAAAAGGAGTAAAAAATGCCTGCTAATCCATATTTATCTGAACGTAAAGACAAGCTCACCGAAGATCCCTTGCTTGGTTTTAATTTTATGCTCGAGCTAGAGGGAGCGGTAGCGGGTTATTTTACCGAGTGCTCTGGGATTGGTTCGGAGCATGAGGTCATCGAGCATAAGGTCGTAGATGCAAACGGACATGAGATCGTGCGAAAAATTCCAGGCCGCTTGAAATTCACGGATATCTCGCTTAAGCGTGGTATCACCTCAGACCTGGCGATCTGGGAATGGCGTGATCAGGCAGTTCAGGGTAAAGTAGCAGATGCCCGCAAGAACTGTTCAATCACTATGATGAGCCGCGATTACCAGCCGATTGCCATCTGGCATTTTGCTAACGCCTGGCCTTCCAAGGTTACCGGCCCTGCTCTCAAATCCGATAGCAATGAAATCGGTGTCGAAGAGCTGACGATCGTCCACGAAGGCATGTATCGCGAGAAGTAAACCCCGGCATCCCGGAAAATTCTGAAGGGGTGATTTTGTTTCACCCCTTCAGAATATCTTGAATAAGAAAAGGATGTAAAAAGAAGAGCATGAGTCTGCAAACTGAATTCGAGTTCACCTTACCGCGAGGGTATGTGGACCAGGAAGGAAATTTGCACCGGCGCGGTTTGATGCGACTTGCAACCGCGATGGACGAAATCACTCCTTTGCGGGATATGCGGGTGCGCACAAACCAGGCTTATCTGGTCATCATTTTGCTGTCCCGGGTGATTGTTAAACTAGGCACTCTGTCTCAGGTTTCTACCAGCGTTATCGAGAACCTGTTTGCCGCAGATCTGGCGTATCTCCAGGCTTTTTATCGCCAGATCAACGAAGAAGGCGTTACGACGATCAAAGTTTCCTGCCCAGATTGTAAGAACCAGATAGAGGTGGATCTTTCCAACCTGGGGGGATCGTAGGCTACCCTCTTGACCGCCTGCACGAGGAAGTAGCCTATATCGCGTATCATTTCCACTGGACTCGAGATATGATCATGAACCTCGAGCATGGCGAGCGGCAGCGCTGGGTGGAAGAGATCGCACATATCAACAGCAGGCTCCGTGAAGGTCGCTAGATAGATATGACTTTGTCTCGCACAAATTCGGCTGGCAGTGGAACGGGTGAATCCCAGACTGCTGAACGACGGTCACCAAAAAAAACCCAGGTCGACTTACGCGACCTGGCTGATCGGATTCTCAAGCTCATGAAGGAAGAAGCCCGCCTTGAAGTGGAGCGTGAGGGTCGCCACAGGTCTCAAAAGTAAGGTGTCTTATGAGTACAAGTTGGTCGCCACCATTTGCAACCAAACAAGCTACTGACCCCGATCCTTTACCGATTTATAAATTTTGGGTGGAGATCGAAAGTATTGTGGTCGCTGAGTTTCATGAATGCAGTGGCCTGAGGATGGAACGTGATGTTGAACCGATCGAAGAAGGTGGGGTGAACGACCACGTTCATATCCTGCCTGGTCGGAATAAGTATTCGAATATCGTACTTAAGAATGGCATGATCTATTCCGATGAATTATGGAACTGGTATGCCGAAGGACTTTACGACGCCAAAGTGAAGCGGATAAATTTTTCGATCCTGCTCCGGGACGTCAAAGGCGATGTCACCAAGCGCTGGAATGTGATCAGTGGGTTCCCGGTGAAATGGGAGGGACCACAGCTGACCAGCGATAGCAATCAATACGCGGTCGAGACGATTGAAATCGCTCACGACGGCTTGACGATAGGCAATTAATTTGGAAATTATTTGATGGATTCGGGTTTGCCGAAACAGAAAAAAGACGGAATTCAGGTCTTGACCGGATTTGCGAGCTTGCTGCGAAATCGGAATGGCCTTTCTGTCGCGTTAAGTGGCATCCAGACCCAGTCCATGGTAGAACGAATTTCCCGCATGCCTTTCCGACCGGCGGAATTGGCTGGATCGCTGACGACTCAGTTTGTGGAGCGATTCTCGGGGATGATCATGCAGCGCCACCCGGATATTGCGGCAAAGTTCGCAGTCGAAGCTGCGAAAAGCCAGGAACAGGAGAGCGAGGGCCTGGTTTTATCGCCTCCGGGCCAATTTATGCCGGTCGATTGGGTCGAAGGAGACAGCCAGGCTGGGTCAGCATCGCAGCTGCCATCTCTACCTCCTGGTTTCGACCGGCCTTCGGTTGATACTTCTGAACAGAACCCACCTGCCCCAACTCAAACGATTATGGGGCGTCAGGCAGTGGTGCGTAGAGCGGGGATCAGGCCGGTGTCACAGGTTGAAGAATTTACCGGTCCCCCCCCTAAACCCTCCATTCCAGCGGAAAGACCAAAACCACGCGGGCCAGTTCCTCCTCCAGAATCCCCAGCCAGCATCCAGCGCCAGGTTTCTTCCCCGCCAGATATGCCGTCGATTACGACAGCGGCGGCTGAAAGAGACCAGGATACGGCTGCCGCTTCTATCTCAGAAGCGAGGGCCGGCGTGTCGGATTCCAACGACCGACTGGAAGATAAGCCTGCGAAGATCCAACTTGCTTCGCCAGATGAGCCCGCCGAGGTTGCAACCACGGCGTATCTGGCCACTGACAACATTGCCCCACCGCCAGCGGTAACCGGTTCTGGGGACCTCGTCTTGGCGCGTAAGTCGGCCAGGCCGGCCGAGTCTGCTGAGGGACCAGCGCCGGCTGGCGTCGAGTCCGAATTGGCCGAAAACAGCAGACCTGCCTCGACTGTGAGTAGATCGCAAGACAGCGAGCACCAGCTAACACCAGCCAGGCCCGATCCAGGCAGCTTGCAGGTGGCTGGTTTACCGGAACCGTCTACCCCCAGGTTGCCATTAATTGAGCGAGATACGATCGAAGAAATTGAGCCCCAGGCAGGCACGGCACAGTCCCTGCAGACCGGGCCAGAATTGCCGGCAGCTCCCGAATCTGCACGTCTCCAACATAAACCAGGGAGCGAGCCAACCGAGTCCTCCCAGGCGCCTGACCTGGTGCTGGCGCGCAAGGTGCAGCCCGCCGCTCCATTGGAACCGGAAAAACCTGGACAGATTTCTGTGGCTGCGCAGCCACCGGCCGCAGAAACACCGGCTAAAATTTCTCGCCAGGTCGAAGTGCATCCGGAGCGACCCTCGGAATCAACCCCAACGGATGAGAGTACGAAGCAGCCTGGCGACCTATCATTAACGCCAGACCGGCCGGCAGACCTGGTTCTGTCACCAAAACCGCAGGTTATTCAACCGGCTGAAACGGAACCAGTCCAGATGGAATCGCCGGCAGTCCCAGGCAGCCAGGAAGAGCCAATGCAGCCCCTGGTTTCGGCTCAAAACGACCTGGTGCTTGTCCCCAAATCACAGCTGACCCAACCTGAACAAATGGTGCAATCGGAGAATGCTGCTGGAACGCCTCCTGAGATTTCACGGCAGGTCGACTCTAGCAAGGCTGAACCTGAATCCAGCCTGATTCATGCAGCGAAAAGAAGCCCTGAGTCTGGGTCAGAACCGGGAGAGCCGCCCCAAATTTCAACGGCCAGGCAACAACCTGACCTGCAAGCCAAGCTTGCTGAGCCTGCCAACGGCCAGCCGCCAGATCTGGTGCTCGCATCCAAACCTCAGGTAATGAAGTCTGATGAGCTGCCGCCTCGAGCGTCCAGCGATATTACCGAGAATCGCCCTGCTCCGGAAGGCAACCGCCCCTCCAAAGAGGCTCTCGATATTGAACTACCCCCGGCTGAGCTGATCGCACCCAGAGAAGTTGAGGCTAAACCCGAAATTGTGCCAACCGATGCGAAACTGCTGGATGAAACCACAACCGAAACAGCCCCAGGTGAGCAGCAGGTACAGCCAGCCGGGGAGGCTTTCAAGCCAGCCTCGAATGTGGAGCGACCGTTATCAGAAGCAGCTGACCAATCAAGCCAACCAGGACTGGTTCTGGCGCGCAAAGTTCAAACCTCCCCGCCCGAGGCGGCAGATGTTGAGCGCGAAGGTTCGATGGTGGCCCAAAAGAAACAATCCACCGAGACGCCATCATCGCCGAGCGTAATTCGTGAAGGCACACCGGCCGAGCGATTGAAAGGACCCGGCGCAACAAGGCCGGAGATCGTGCCTCAACAAGAGCAAACGATCCAAACTCGGCCAGAAGAGCTGGCCGGGTCTGAGATTGAAAACCGGCCAGAGCTGGTGCTCGCTCGCAAACTACAGTTGGACCAACCGGTTGTTCCTGATACGGCCTCAAGAGAAGATGTACCTGACCTGACAAGGTCCAGACCGCCTGAAACTGGGGCAGCTCCAACGGAATCCCATGCCTTCGAAGCCGCTCATGCGCCGAGGCTGAGCGAGATCCCTGGAGTTCAGGAGATCGCCAGGCGGGTCGAATCTGCCGCCTCAAGAGAAATGGCTGACCTACCTGCAAACGACTTGCCGCAAACCAGACAAACGACCCAAACGTCCGACCAGTCTGAAGTTCCCAGCCTCCCGGAAACCAGGAGTGAAGAGCAGGCGAGCGGACAGCCAACCGACCTGGTGCTGGCGCCCAAAGCCCGCCCCGAGGGACCTCAGGAGCCAGAAACAGTCCAGTCGAAGGTGGATCAGTCCCAAATCAGAAGAAGTTTACCAGTAGAAAGCACTTCCCCTGAGATTGCCAGGAAAGCATTGGCAGACCAGGCTTCTGGCCGGTTGGAAAGCGCCACACAACCGGGGGAGCTTCCCCCTGCTGGTGAAATGGACGCGCAGTCACATCAAATTCGAAGGGAGCCGGTCTCGAACGAGGCTGCCAGCCGTCCGGTAGTCGACACAGCAGATACCGACCTGATCCTGGCGCGAAAAATACAGGCAACCTCACCAGAACAACCTGGATTGCGTTCGACAAGGATGGATGTGGCTTTTCAGGATGAGCCGGCTGGAAGCGACCAGACGCCCACCGTGATCAACCGCCAGTCCGAGCAGATGGAATCCAGCTTGAAATCTGTAGAGCCCTCAGGCACCACACTTCCCGTTGGCGACGAGCCAATTTCGGTAGAGATAAGCCGGTCTGAGCAGATATTAGCTGACCGGCAAGAGCCGGTTGAAAGTCCGTCTTCCGATCTCGTCCTGGCGCGCAAATCGCAGGCTGCGCCGTTAGAAGAGCCCGGTCAGAAGACACCTGCAAGCTCTGCGGCTGCCGAATTACCAGCCGGAGGACAGCTCTCCCAAATCGCCCGGCGCCAGGTTGAGCAGCCTGATGCGATGCGCGTGCTGGTAAGACCAGATCGACCGCAGATATCTGAGCCTCAAAAGCTGCCGTTGGCTGCCCGCGGTTTGGCAGCCAGGCCGGAAGAAGGTCTGCCAGGTAGAGCAGCTTCATCTGCCATGGTGCCGGAAATTGTTAAGGGTGAGGCAGAACTCGCTCCAATGATAGATATTTCAACTGAGATTTCCGATCGTTTGAGCCGTAAGATGATTACGAGCGACCTGCAGGCCAGTATGCGCTATCAGATTCTACCAACCGAGCCAACCGGAGTATTGCCGCAAGCGCGCTACCCGGCGCAGCCTGCCACGGACCAGGCCGGCGAAGAAAATTCAACTGCAGGGGAGCCTGCCTGGCACGAACCTCCACCAAGACCTGCTTTCCGTGGAGAAAAGTTACAGCGAAGGTCCTCTTACGACCCTACCAGCCGGTCAGGCCAGCTTCCGTTAGCCAGGCAAGCGGAAGGGCGCAAGGAGGACTTGGATATTATGCCGGGGATCAGGCCGGTGGAATCAACCCCTGTAAGCCCCTCTGCTGAGCGATTGCCCCTGGCAATCCAACGGACCCTCGATACCAACTCGATGGCGGTCCTCCAGAGAGTTGAGGACGATGAAGAAGTTGGACCTGAGAGTGAAGAGGAAGAGGTAGATCTGGATGTGCTGGCCAGAGAAGTCTATCCTTTGATTAAGAGAATGCTTGCAATCGAGCGAGAGCGTTGGGCCAGCCGCTAAGATGGTTGGACAAGGAGTACGACCATGAGTGATACCAAAGCAACCATATTTCAGGTAGATGACACGACCAAAAAAGTTGACTGCCAGTTCAACCCGAAAGAATATACGATCACCAAAGGCGTGAAGTGGATTTATAAATCTGCCGATGGGAAGGATTTGCCCGATCCGGAATTTGCCGGTGGAGAAGCCCAAGATTTTACTGTTGATTTGATCTTCGATTCCACCGATACCGGCAACGATGTTCGTGATAAATATTCACAATTGCTCACCATGGCCAAGATCGATTCTGCCAATGCCAACACCGTTACCGGCAAAGGCGAACCTCCGGAGTGCCAGTTCCAATGGGGCAACTACCTTTCGTTTAAAGGCGTGATCAAGTCAGTCTCCCAGAACTTCGTTTTATTCAAAGGGGATGGGACACCCCTGAGAGCCAAGGTGAAGGTCACCTTTTCAGAGACCGCCCAGGTTACCCAGGGCCAAAACCCGACCACCCGGACACAATATCGAAAAGTTTGGGTTGTCCGTGAAGGTGAGACGCTTTCCTGGATTGCCTATAAAGAATATGGTGATCCCAACCAATGGCGCTTTATTGCAGAAACCAACAACCTGGATAATCCGCTGGACCTGCATCCGGGCCAGGTGTTAAAACTGGTTCCATTAACCTAAACCAAATGAGATTCGAGATCTAAATGGGCAGTCAAAAATATCTTAACCAATTTCAAGTCAAGATCGACGGCACGATTATGTCGAAGGATTTCTACACAGTTGTTCAGGAAATCGTCGTCGACACCAGCCTTGGGATGCCGGGCATGTTTTCGATCAGGATCATAGATGATGACCTGACGTGGTTGGATAATGCCCAGCTTGACTTTGGAAAAAGCGTGCAGATCGACGCAATTGTCGATGCGGAGCAATCCAGCTCGGGCACGCCGGTGACTTTGATCACCGGTGAGATCACCGCCCTGGAGCCCAGTTTTTCGAGTGATGGACATGTATCGATGGCTATCCGCGGTTACGATAAAACCCATCGTTTGTACCTGGCCAGGAAAACCAAGACCTGGCTGAATATCAAGGATTCCGACCTCGCAAGTCAAGTCGCAAGCGGAGCTAGCCTCTCCGTCGAGGCGGACGCCACCACCGTCCAATATCCCCAGGTTTTCCAATATAACCAGACCGATATTGAATTCTTGAAAGCCCGGGCCGAAAGGATTGGCTACCAGGTCTATGGACTGGATGGTAAGCTCTACTTCAAGAAGAGCGATAATTTCCCTGCCAGCTCGGTCAATTTGGTATTCCTCGAGAATTTGACCAGCTTTGAGCCCCGTTGGACACTCAGCCAACAGGTAGATACTGCCGACGTAAAAGGCTGGGACCCAAAACAGAAGACTGCTATAACGAATACATCTTCACCGGTAACAACCTTCAATCAGGGCGGTATGACCAAAGGCGCTGGAAGCTACCTGTCAATGGCTATCGCCAGCGAAAAATATACGATCGTTGACCAGCCGGTCATTTCGACCGCCGATGCGAAGGCGGTGGGAGACGGGGTCAGTAATGCCATCAGCCGAGAATTTGTCCAGGCGGAAGGGACGTGCGTCGGCACTCCTTCGATAAAGGCAGGATGCACGGTCAATATCACCAAAATTGGCACCCGCTTCAGCGGCAATTATTTCATCACCTCGGCCACCCACATCTGGACAGCCGCTGGCTACGAGACTCGCTTCAGCGTGTCTGGACACCAACCAAATACGCTTGGCCACCTTTTAAGCGATAACGGCAGCCTTCTGCAAAAACGCGGTTTAGCTGAAGGTGTGGTCATCGGCATTGTCACGAACATCAACGATTCCGGCGATGGCGCTATGGGTCGGGTAAAAGTGAAATACCCCTGGCTGGACGATACGCTCGAAAGCAATTGGATCCGCTTTGCCAGTCCAATGGCAGGGTCCAGCAGGGGAATTATGTTCCTTCCAGAAGTCAACGATGAAGTTCTGGTGGCTTTCGAACACGGCGATTTCAATTCACCTTACATCATCGGCATGCTGTGGAACGGTCAGGACGCCCCACCCCTGACGAACGCGGATGCTATTGCCGATGGAAAGGTCATCCAGCGGATTGTTAAAACCCGGGTTGGACATACCATCTTGCTCAACGATAAAAGCGGGGAGGAACAGATTTTGATCAAATCAAAGAGTGGTCACCAGATCATTCTGGACGATAAGAGCGGCAGCGAGAAAGTAACTATCAAAGATAAGACCGGCAACAATTCATTGGTCATCGACTCGAGCGCCAACAGCATGACTGTAAACGTCAAAGATTTCAAGGTTACCGCGACCGGATCGGTGACGATCAGTGCCACGCAAAAGATCGACATGAGCGCTAACCAAAATATCAGCCTGGCAGCCAAACAAAACCTGGCGTTGTCGGCTTCAATCAAAAGTGAATTGAAAGGTGCTCAGGTCAGCATCAATGGCACCGGGCAAGCTGAACTAAAGAGCAGTGGTATTCTACAAGTCCAGGGAAGCCTGGTGAAGATCAACTAGATAGGACGACTGTTATAACCCTGAAAGTCACAAGGGCATTCAGGGTTGGGAGAGAAGGAGAGAGCAAATGCCATTTCCAGCAGCCAGGGTAGGCGATATGACCTTGACCGGCGATGCGATTACCGGCCCGGGTATGCCTACTGTTTTGATTTGCAATATGCCCGCCTCGGTTTTGGGTGACCTGGTATCCGGTACTGTTTGTGTCGGAGCGATTACATTGGGTTCCCCGACAGTTTTGATCGGTAATCGCCCGGCAGCTTACACCACCAGCCAGGTTACCGGGGCTAATCCTATCACGGGGATACCGGTAACGACGGCGGTCGGACCGGGAGCTCCGACGGTTTTAATCGGCCCCTGATCGACTCGCATCCCATTCTCCTTGGAGGAGAGTGGACATAAGATAATCGAAGGTGAAACATGGACAAGCACATTACCGATCGTGAATACATCGGACAAGGGCTGGCCTTCCCGCTGCAAATCAGCCAGCAAGGTGGGTTGGCGCTGGCCCGAGGAGCGCACGATATCGAGCAAGCCATTCGCATCATTCTGGGCACGTCACCCGGGGAGCGGATGATGCGCCCGGAGTTCGGCTGTCGCATCCACGAATTAATCTTCGCCCCAAATAATGCCAGTACCCGCCGGATGATCGCCAACTATGTTCAAATAGCCTTGGATCGTTGGGAACCACGGATCGAAGTACGTGACATCAATACCATAAATGACCCTGCCCGTGACGGCGGCATATTAATCGAAATTTCTTACCGGATCAAGGATACCTACGATCAGCGCAGCATCGTCTATCCGTTCTTTTTGCAGGAAGAGGAGCAATGACCAGGCTTCGAACTCGAGCCATGCGTAACACAGTCCGGTTTTTATAACCTTTGGTGAGGAGCTACCTGGAATGTCGCAACTGGCACCTAATCTGGATAATTTGAGGTTTCAGAAAGACCTCGTCGACGAAGCACGGCGGCGGATCATCCGTTATTGCCCGGAATGGACCGATTACAACCTGAGCGACCCCGGCATAACGTTGATCGAGTTGTTTGCTTATATGACCGAGATGTTAGTCTACCGGTTGAACCGTGTTCCGGAAAAGAACCATCTCAAATTCTTGGAGATGCTGGGAATGAACCCCAAACCGGCCAGCAGCGCCCGAGCCGAGTTGACCTTCTATCTGTCTGTCCCTTTTCCCATTACCCAGGGCGAGGACATCCGTACGACTATTCCCCAAGGATTGGAAGTCAGCACTCGGCCTTCAGAGGAAGAAGAAGAGATCGTTTTCACGGTCGACGATCGCTTGCTGCTGGCGCCGCCCCAGATGGTCCAGCTCAGGCGCGAATCAGATTTCAACAAGAATTACTTGCCACGCCTGGGCATTGAGTCATTCTTTACTTTTAATAATGTCAAACCGCAAGCAGGCGACACGTTTTACATCGGTTTCGATGAGACCCAAGATATCCGCGGTTATATCTTGCGATTGAATTTTAATTGCGAGGAAAACCAGGCTGTGGGCGTTCGCCGGGATGACCCGCCTTTGGTGTGGGAATGCTCATTGGGCGACGAACGCTGGCAGGAGATCACGATGAGTACCCGAAAGGGTGAGAAAGATACGACCGGGGGCTTGAATAACCCTCACGGATCGATGACCTTGCATTTACCGTTGGCGATCAAACCCGATCTGGTGCATGGAAAGAGTGCATATTGGATTCGCTGCCGGCTTGAATTACGCCGGGAAGAGCAGGGAATGTATGCCGTTTCGCCGCGTATTAGCGGTCTTGAGGCCCAGGTGCTGGGGGGTAAGGCCTGGGCGACCCATGCTACCATTGTACGGGATGAATACCTGGGTATCAGCAACGGCGAACCGGGACAAGTCTTCCGGCTGCGGCACGCTCCCATCCTGGGCTTGAGAGAAGGCGAAGAAGTACAGGTCGAAGAGGTGCGCGCTGGAGAAACTGGCTATTTCCCGTGGACCCTTGTCGGAGATTTTTCGGAGTTGGACCGATTTGATCGTTGTTACACCCTGGATGTGGTTACCGGTGATATCAGTTTTGGGCCGGCTGTTCGCCAGACAGATGGTTCGATCTGCCAGTACGGGCGCATTCCAGAGGCAGGACGCCGGATCCGCATCAGCCAGTACCGGTATGGCGGCGGGGTGAGCGGCAACGTACCGGGCGAGAAGATCCAAATGATGCACACATCGGTGGCATATGTTGACAGGGTGACGAATTTTACTCGAGCCGAAGGGGGGCGCGACCAGGAAAGTATCGAAGAGATTAAGATGCGCACCCAACGCGAAACTCCGCACTCAACAGCGTGCGGTGACTGCTGAAGATTTCGAAACTCTGGGAAAGATGGTCAGCCGGGAAGTTGCCCGGGTTAAATGCCGGGGAGCCGGGCAAGGGGGACGCGGCCAGGTGCCTGGGGTAATCGAGATCATGGTCGTACCGGCGGCATTCGATTTGATCAAGGCCGGCGACCTGACCAAGCTCTTGCTGGAACCGGTGCTGCAGGCCAGTATCCGGGCCAGTTTGGACCAATACCGCTTGCTGGCGACTGTTTTGAACATCCGCGAGCCAAACTACCTCGGGGTCAAGGTCGAGGCCGAGATTGCGATCAATGAATTCAGCCGTCCCGAGGCTGTAAAAGGCCGAGTTGTCGAGCGGTTGAATGAATTCCTGGCCCCTCTTTCGCTGATCGATGATGACCAACCCTCAGACCTTTTCGGATCTCGTTGGGAAGGTTGGCCTTTTGGGCGGGACCTGTATATTTCCGAGCTTTATGCTCTTATCCAGCAGGTCCCAGGTGTGAAACATGTCCTCGACGTCAAGGCAAGCTTCAGATCGATCCAATTGGGCAAAGCTATCCGTGCCCTGAAGGAACCTGGCAGCAATGGGGCTGACCCGTCAGCCCTGACGCCTGTCTCTCAGCGTGTGCTCCAGGTGCCGGAAGACACCCTGTTATGTTCTCTCGACCATGTGGTCGAGGTGTTGGAGCTGTAATCGTGAGCGTAAGTGAGCAATTTACCGATCTGAGCGGGCTATCCCTGGCAGCTGATTTCAATTTGCGTTACCCAGGCGAAGCAATTACGCTGATCGTCCGGGTTTATGTCGCTCAAGATTGGACCCAGGCCCGGTTACAGGTAACCCTGCCTGGTGAGCTGGCTTACACCACCAGCCACCTGACCGGTGGTTTCGATAGCGAAGTCCCACGCATCGCCACCAGCCAGGGAGAAACTTACGTTATCTGGGATTTCGAGCCGGGATCAAGGCACTACGAATGCCAGGTTGAAGCAATCGTAAATCCCATCAATGCCGACAGCCATTTCGAATGCAATGCATTGTTTTCGGCTCTAAGGGCTGGAGGCGAACAGGTCCATCAGGCGGAGAGGGTTACAATCACGGCTCTCGCCAAAGGACGCTATCTTAGATATCTACCGGCGATATACCAGGATGATGAATTAATGGGGCGCTTCCTGATGCTTTTCGAAAGTTTTCTGGCGCCGATCGAAGGCCAGATCCAAAACCAGGAAAAATACCTGGATCCTCTGTTAGCGCCGCCCGATTTTTTGCCCTGGCTGGCATCCTGGACTGGACTTGTATTGGACTATCAGCTTCCGGTTGAAAGGCGCAGGCAACTGGTAAAGCAGATGTCAGCCCTTTATAAGAAGCGCGGGACCCGCTGGGCACTACAGCGCTTCCTGGAAGTCTTCACCGGGGGCACGGTCGAGATCACTGAACATTATTCGCGCAATTTCTTGCTGGGTAATGAAGCCTTCCTGGGTCCGGGAGTTGCTTTGGGAACTCGAAACATCCCCAATACTTTCAACGTCGCCATCCAGCTCAAACCTGAGATAGATGGTGTGGAAAAGGATCAAAATCCAGATCAAGGCCAGATTTTGAGACGTAAGATCGAAGCGATTATTGAAGCAGAAAAACCAGCCCACACCGGGTACGATCTGCAAATTACGCTATAAATAACCTGATCGAGAATACAGGATTGAGGTAAAAGGTTATGGTCGATAAGAAAATGCTTGCAAATTACCCAATGAAACGCATCAAACCAGTAGATGGATTGGCGGTAACGGCTGCGATCTGGGAAGAATCTCACGAATACCACCGGTTGCAGCGCCAATACCACGACTTGTTCCGCCATGGCCCGGGAATCATCACTGGCTTGGAGGTTATTGCCAGCGATCCAGCGGATTCATCTGTGTACATCCTTCCAGGGGTGGCGCTGGATTCCAACGGAGAATTGATCGTTCTACCCGAACCGGTAGCCTTTGATTTTGGCGTGACGAAAGGACAGCTTTATTTATTGTTGTCATATTCCGAAAGCCGGCCAGAACAGGAGGTCGATGGCGGGCCGCTTTACATCCGCGCCCAGTTTGGAATAGAAGCGCTATCCAGCCATCCCGGAGATCCGAACATTGAGCTCGCCCGCCTTCACCGCAATGGAGAAGCGGTGATTACCCAGGCTACCTCGCCTGAATTTCCCCGCCAGAATGAGATTGACCTCCGTTTTCGTCCCGAAATTGGGTCGAATAACGGCGCCGCGACTTCGATCGTCCGGATTGGTGTCTGCTACGCCGGAAAAATTGGCGAAATCCCGGCTGGACATGGGGCCATCTCACTTGCGCAGGAGCTTAGAAACAGCGGCCAGCGGGTGTACGTTGACGATAAGGTAACCATAGGCCAGGGATTGGAAACATATACCCTGGTTTACCTGGTTGCTCAAGAGGCTTTTCAATTTAGCCGCAGCCAGATGAATGCCCTGTATACATATTTACAGGGCGGAGGCACGATCTTGATGGAAAGCTGCCATCGTGAGTTGGCGGATAACCATTCTCCGGTTGATGCGGCCTTTACAGATTTGCTCACGTCATTTGGCACCCAGGTTTCAATGCCGCCGAGTGGACATCCGCTGTTAAGAGACCCATACTTTTTTGCTGCGCCGCCTCCCGGTTTCGAGACTGAAGGAGATTCATCGCTTTTGGTCGGAGACGGCCTGGTGATCTCAGGGAACGATTATGGCTGCCTGTGGGATGGCGCCCGCCGGGGGCGAGTTGCCACCCGGGAGGAAGTTCGGTCCGCCTTTGAATGGGGCGAAAATCTTATCCTCTACGCTCAAAGACGCCGGCAGGAGGAGCCCCATCAATGACGTTTAATAACGGGGTAAGCTACGACCAGGTTCCTTACCCAAACCTCTCGCATTTCAGCACCCATCCAGACAGCCTGGCTACGCTTGCCAAGCTTTCTGGGTTGAAGCCTGCACCAGTTGAAAAATGCCGGGTGTTGGAACTCGGCTGCGCAGGAGGTGGAAACCTGATCCCCATGGCTTACGGCCTGCCGGGAAGCCAGTTCGTCGGGATCGATTTGTCGGCCAAGCAGATTTCAGAAGGCCAGGAAAAAATAAAGACCCTGGGGTTGAAAAATGTGGTCCTCGAAAAAATCGATATACTGGACATCACCGCGGATTTAGGCCAGTTCGATTACATTATTGCCCACGGTGTATTTTCCTGGGTGCCCGCGCCAGTTCAAGAGGGATTGTTGGAGGTCTGTTGCCATCATTTATCTGAGAACGGGGTGGCTTTTATCAGTTACAACACCTTCCCCGGATGGTACATGATCAATATCGCCCGCGATATCATGCGTTTCCATACTCGCCAGGTTGCCGATCCAGAAGAAAGGGTTGCTCAGGCTAAATCAGTGCTTCATCTGTTCGCAGACGCCCATAAAAATGAAGCTGATGGGTATTACGGTTTCCTGAAACTCTATGACAATTACCTGGAAGGTAGCCTGGAGGATAAATCTCCTAAGAACGATTCGGCTCTTTTGCACGACGAGCTGGAGGATGTTAACCAACCTCTTTATTTCTACGAGTTTATGGATCGTGCAGAGCGCCACGGCCTGCAGTACCTGGCAGATTTTAGACGCATGACTACAGACGATATCAAACCTGAGGTATTGGAAGTTTTAAGAAAGAATGCAAGCGGGCTGATTGAGCTGGAGCAGTCGCTGGATTTCTTGTTAGATAGGACTTTCCGGCAGACCTTACTCTGCCATAAAGAATCGACCCTTAAGCGCAAAGTGGCGCTCAAGGATATCGAGAATTATTACCTGGCATCGCAAGGTAAGCTGGTCTCTGAAGATGGTGATATCCATTCGATATCGCTAGCGAAATTCCGGGTAACGTCTGGTGCTGAGCTTACGACAAACCATCCTTTGACCAAAGCTGCAATGCTTTGCCTGGCAGATGTATGGCCTCAATATTTATCGTTCCAAGATCTGGTGACTGCTGCTCGCCAACGTCTGGGGCTGGATGGGCAGGCTTCGGTATCAAGCCAAAATAACGACGAGATGGAAATACAGGTTTTGGCAACCAATTTGTTCAAGGCATTCGGTTACAGCTCAACCCTGTTGGAATTACACACCTACCATCCGGGCCTGGTAGCCAAACCACCCGAAAAACCATTTGCCAGCCAGGTTGCACGCCTTCAAATTCAGTTTCCTGGCGATTCGATTACAAACCTGCGGCACGAACGGGTTACCCTGGAAGAATTCGACCGGTTTATATTACCTTACCTTGATGGCGAACACGACCGCCAGTCTCTAATTTCCATCTTGATGGATGGACCAATCGCCGATGGAAAACTGAGATTAGAAAAGGAAGGAAAGCTGGTGGATATCAATGATCAAAGTAGTGCTTTGATGTCTGAGTTGGAATCAAGGCTTAAATGGTTAGCGTACGCCTCGTTATTTGCAGACCCGGGAAGATTAGGAGAAGAAGTGGATGGACGGCGGAAATCACATTGAGATTTGTGACAAAGAAGGCTGGCATAGGGAATTTGACCTGCAAAAACGCCTAACATACATCGGAAGCGATCCCAGGAACGACATTGTTTTGAGCTCCGTCCGGGGAAGCGGAGTTGCGCCACGTCATTTGCAATTGATCACGGCGCCTGGTAATGCCGGCCTATTAAGCGCGATCAACCTGAGTGCGATTGCGATCCCGATCGGCGCATCAGGCAACCGGATGCTCGAGCCAAATTCAGCTATCGATGTTGCCGATGGCGACGAATTCCACCTGGGTGATTACATATTAGAATTTCACCTTTCCGATCTGGGGATGAAACTACCTGTCGAGCAGGTTGGCAAGACACCTCAGCCAGGTAATGAAGGCCCGAAATCCACCCCAATTGGAGTCCGCATTGCCCTGCCGCAGGTCGCCTTATCTCCAGAAACACCGATGGAAGGTACGATTTACGTCTGCAATCAGGGAAATGAGACCGGCGTGCAATTCTGCCTGGAATTGGAAGGATTACCTGCGGACTGTTATGAGATCGCCCCGGCTCCTATCTTGTTCCCGGGAGCTGAAAAGGGTATCCCATTCCGCCTCCGTCACCCAAGGCGACCTGAATACCCGGCAGGCGTTCATAAGATTGTCATCCGGGCTGAAGCGATTGATGCTTATCCGGGAGCGAAGGCTTCGATCAGTCGGGAAATCCGAATATTGCCATTTTATAGTCACACACTGCGCATTCTGTCTTAGTCAAATGAATGCTTCAGGCCTGTTTCGGTGGAGGATGGTATGTATTTCTGGGTAATTGTGTGCGTTATCGTTATTTTGTGCCTGGCAGGATTTGCCACGATTGGGGTTATCAGGCTTCGGCGGAAACGCCTGGAAAAGAGCCTGAAGTTGGAGATCACCAACCAGGGAAATGTGGACTGCCGGTTTCAATTAAGAGCGGAAGATCAGACCGGGGGGCTTTCTTTCCAATTCATGCAGAATGGTGCACGTTTGTCCGAATGGGCTGAAGATAATGGCGCTGGTCAAGAGCCGGTTTCGACCAATCACCCTTCCCAGGCATCCGCGTCAGCGCTAAAAGGCCAACCTTCACCGGTAACGCAAAAAGCCCAGGGGGCGTTGAATGTTGGATCGATCTTTTCGAGTTTATTAACTTCGGTGGGTTCGCTCCTTCCAGGTAGCGCGGGAAGCAAGGTTATGCGAACGGGTACCCAGATCGCCCAAACCGAATCGAAAGCCATCCGAGTTCAACAGGTTGCCGGACAGGCTTCCACCCTCAAGACACGGGTGAGCCCGGCTTCGACTCCGGTCGTGGCTCGGAGTCAACCCGCAGTAGTTGGGCCGACAGTTTCCTGGTCTGAAACATCTGCCATCGAACCTGGAAAAATGACCGTGGTTGATCTGAAAATCCATTCAGGATGGATCAAGCAGGACGAAGCCCGGCCCTTTCAGGTAAAATCACGGGCTACAGGGCAGGAGCTGTCTCCCCTGGTTGAAGATGGCATCGTTCAAATTCAGGGTGGTTTCTGGTCCCATCATTTATATCCAAAACTCTTAATTGCCGGTATTACGATCGCTGCTCTGGCCCTGGTGGCCTGGTTAGCCAGCATCGGGGTATTAATGTAAGCGGGAAGCTGAGAGGGAAGAAGAAAGATGCCAAAACTTGATCAACTGGAAATAATCTGTCCGGATGGGAATATTTTTTTCCACGATCTGGATCCTGAAAAAGGCATCACCAATATAGGCCAGCATCCTGACAATGATATTGTCATAGACAGCCCATCCATTGGAGCCTTCCAGGCAGTCCTGGACCACCAGCGGAAACCTTTCAGGATTATGGTATTGAGCAAGGACAGCAATGCCAGGCTGGGGGGTCAGGTGCTGGAACCGAACGTATTTCAAGAACTGCGCGACTGGCAATCCGTCGATTTGGATGGATTCACCCTGACCTTGTTGGAAAATATGGATGTTCCAGCCCGGATGGCGACTGAAACTGGAGAGGGACGACCTCGCCTGACCATCACCGACGAAAGACCACAACCCCTGGCTCAAGCGCCGGTTAAGATGGAGGTAGCAACCCAGCCCTCCCCAACAGCTGCTTTACCGGTTTCGTTGATCTCGATGCGCCCGCCAGACGAAAGAGACGAGCTTATCGTCGTCGATTTATCCACCCGCGAAAAAACTGTGCCGGTCGAACAGGTTGCTTCGTATGAACTGACGATTGCAAACGGTGGACCGATAGTTGCCAGCTTCGACGTTATGGTCGAGGGGGTCAACACCGATTGGGTCACGATTTACCCGCAGCGGGTGAACCTGAACGAGGGCGCTCAGGGTTCCGTTTTGATCTCGATCATCCCTCCCCGCCAGACGACCAGCGCGGCGGGTGAGCATCACATTGCCTTCAGTGTTACCTCACCCAACTACGCGGGCCACGTCAGCCGGTTAGGGGCCACTCTGATTGTTGATCCCTATTTTGAGTTTTCGGTTGGCAATCTTTCACCAGCCCAGCAAAGTGTTACCTGGCAGAAAAAAGCTTCAATGATTTCGTTCCCGGTGGTCAACCAGGGCAATGATACTTCCAGCTACCAGATCATTGCTCAGGATGCGGAAAATGGATGCCGTTTTGAGTTCCCGCTCGAAGGCCAGGCCAGCCTGCTCAAGCAGGTGGAAGTCAAAGTTGCCCCAGGCAAAGACCTTACCGTTCCCATAAAGATAACTCCCTTAAAGCGAGACCTGGTGCGGCTGCGGCCCAAGCAGTATCAATATTCGGTCACGACCCAATCGCTGAACGAATCGACCGCAATCCGCACTGTCGCTGGGACTTTTACCAGCCGCCCATTATTTGGGCCTTTCAGCGTCTTAATCGCAGTCATTTTGGTATTAATTGGCATCTTTTTTCTTTTCCAACCGCGCATTTTTTCACTCACTGCAACGCCGGACGTTGTGACCCTGGGCTCTCCGGTTACGCTCTCCTGGAAGACGTCTCTTTTCACCTCCAACTTGCAGTTCACCAACCTTCCCGATGTGATTAAACCCGCTCAAAATCAACTCAGTGTCACTCCGACCACAACATTAACCACCTACACCATGGTTGGCCGGAACTGGTTGTCGACTCTGTTATCTCTACCGGATGTAAGCATGTCGACCAATCAGATATTGGCCATCCCACCGATGCCGGTGATCACGACGTTTGGTGTTGATAAGACCGACGTGATTCAAGGGCAGGAGGTAACCGTTAAATGGTCCATCCAGAATGCGACAGAGGCGGTGCTGACGGTAGAGGGCGTGCCGACAACGCTGGCTCCAGAAGAACTTAATGGCGAAAAAACAATTGTTCTGAACAACAACTCATTGATCGTTCTAGAAGCTAAGAATGCCAGCGGCTCGGTGTACCAGAGTGATTTTGTAAGGGTGTGGAGTCCTTCTGATCTTAAAGTTAATTTCACCGTTACCCCGGCGCAGGTGACTGCCGGCGATCCGGTTACGGTAAGTTGGGACGTGTCCGGTGCAGGTTTCACAGTTGACACTGTTACCGTGGCGCCGTTCAATGAGCCTTTGCCGGCAAAGTATTCTTTGCAATATTTTCCGACCGAGTCAATGTATTTCGTTCTCAAGGTTAATGTCCGCGATTACGTTCTCAGTGTACCCAAGTACGTCACTGTTCAACCGGCAGACGCACAGCCGACCATCAATTACTTCAAAGCCAACCCGCCAAATTTGACGGCTGCCGGCCCAGTGGAATTCTCCTGGTCGGTTTCAGGTCCAACCGATAGCATTACCATCAGTGATAAGAGCGGCGTGGTCAAGGACAAATTGGATCCCGAAGGTTTTGCGGATATCCCCGTCGGCGCCACCGGGACATATGTCCTCACCGCCTCCAAAGGGAAGCAATCATCAGCAGCGGTGGTTGAAGTGCAGGTCAATTCACTGAAGGACGTCAACATAGCCATCACCTCAATGGTGCCCCAGTTAGGCATTAGCCGTGGGGATACAGTCTTTGTTTATTTCTCTTTAAAGCCAAAAGTGGCCGATCCAACCGGACCGGAAATAAGCGGTACTGTCGTGATTACGGATGGATTCGACAGCTGCGAGGTTAAAATGCCAATCACCAGCTGCGAGTTTGTGTTCAATCGCAGTGGTACTGACAAACAACTTACGGCCACCTACAGCGGTGACAGCAATTTCCGCCGGACAACTTCGGCGGCATATCCTCCCAACTCGAAGCTCACTGTCTACGGATCCACTGTGAGCATATCCAACATCAATATTGTTTACACCCAACCTGTCTTAACCGCTACCAACCAACTTCAGGCAGCCGGAGCTGGCTCTCAACTTACCGCAAGTGGTCCGGAGGTTGGGCAGGTGGGTTATTTGGTGTTCGATCTGACGCCCACGGCAGCTTCGCCCACTCCGGTGCAGGGAAATTTTGATGTACTGGCTAAGGACCTGGATGTACCCACTGCTGAACCAGTACCTGTATGCCTGAACGGTGAACTGGCCATTGCCAAAGATGCCGATGGGAACAACATTGGGAAAGGAATTTGTAAGTTTGTGTTTGGAACCATCGGCAATAAAGCATTTCTGGTTAACTATAAAGGCAATGAGATTTACGATGCTTTTAGTTCGGATTACAACGACACTAACCAGTCGCCATTAAAGGTTACGGTGGTGAAGGCAACGACCCAGGTGAAACTTTTAGCGCAAGTGCCGCCCAGAGCAGCCCAGGTAGGCCAGCAGGTTACCCTCACCTTACAGGCGACTGTATCCGCTCAAGGTGGAATTCCGGTTCCAGGTATTGGTACGATCACCGTCAAAGATGGTACCACGACTTATTGCCAGACAACTGTGGATAAAAATGGATCAATCGTGTGCTCATTTGTGCCTATTAAAACCACCGCGGCTTTGACCATCAGCTACAAAGGTGATGGTCAAAATTACAGCGATGCGAACAGCACCGATACGATCAAGTACGCAATAACCACAGCAAAAGCTGATGTGGCAATTACAGCATTCCAATTTACGCCTGCAAGCCCGTCGAATAAAAACCCAACAGTCGGACAAACAATCGTTGTCCAGCTAAAAGTTTATTCTGATATCAATGGCACGGACATAAAAGAGGGAACGGTCAAGTTGAATCTAACTGACCGGCTAAACAGCACTCCGGTAACCTTGTGTACCATCGATCTCGCCACCAGCAGCACACCGTTGACGTGTAATGTTCTGGTGAAACATGGTGGTGACAACCAGATTAGCACCGAATATACCGCAACTGCGAACTATACGGCAGGGACGCTAGAAAGCCGGTCATTCCAGGCTAATGCTGCCACTGTAACTGTTCAAGCGTTCACGCTGGATCCCAGTCAGGCGATTGAAGGTGGGCAAGCTACGGTTACGTTTAGGGTTGCGCCGGTTTTGGCAACGACTTTGGTCCCGGAAGGGTTATTCAGGGTGGTTACCAATTTTGGCGAAGTCTGTTCGGCTACTTTGCCGGCGCTGGATCACTGCACTTTGACCTTTAATCCCACGCCTTTGTTATCTAATCGAAGCATTTCCGTACAGTTTGGGGATAACGTTGATTACGCGCCTCTCACGGCAACCATTAACGGCTATTCGGTCTTGCACATGACGACTTTGACAATAACTTCGACGTCTGCCAATCCCCAAGTCTTAGGACCCGTTACGGTTTACTTCCAACTGGCCGTTACCAATTTCCCCCCGGCAAATTTTGGCCTGCCGGCGCCGGCTGGAACGGTGACCATTACAGCCAGTCAAGGCGGAGCGAACTATTCGAGCTGCACGACGAATGTCAGCAGCTATGACGGCATCGGCTCGTGTGCTATCTCGAGTTTGAGAGCAGGGAATAATAATCTATCAGCGGTCTTTACACCGACCAACGGATCGATTTATGGTTCGAGTACTTCCGCCTCATACCCGATTGTCATCAATAAAGTCAATGCTAATTTTGCATTAGTGTCTCAAAGCTCTTCCACGTCTTATATCCGCGATACGATAACGTTCACCTTAGCAGCAACCATGACTGGGGTCAGTCCAAGCGGGACGGCGATCGTCATCGCTCAAAATGCTGATCAAGACCAGGTTGTATGCCAGAGTCCAATTCAGCTTAGCAGTGGACAGGGTTCCTGTACGATGACGATCAATGCAGCTGATACATGGGACTTGTATTTTACTTATTCCGGCGATCAGAATTACAACCAGATCTCTACCCCGCAGCCATTAAATGCTCAGCATATCACCATCAAATATCCGACGATAACAACTGTTACCGGTTCAACTCTGAAGAATAACAATCTGGTCCAATTCGATTTTTCAATTGCCAAGCAATTGGTCAATAATGTGACCCTGAGTGATGCCTTAACCGGATCTGTAACAGTCTACGTCGTCAATAATCCAAACAATCAATGTAAGGTTTCAAACTTGACTTACAACCAAAATACTGGGGTGGCCAGCGGCTATTGCCAGATAAGCGATCCTGGGTCCCCATTCCAGGTTATCGCCAGCTATTCAGGGAATGATTATTTCGCCAATAGCCAATCGCCAGCTTATAGCGTTTCCCCGAACTGATATGAAGAGACGGATCCTTTTCAAGTGAAGACTATGATGACCTTCCTTAGTGCTGTGGCAACAAAAAAATGGCATATTTTCCTGGCGCTAGTAATTATGATCAGCGCGTGTGCGCCGATCCAGACCTTGACCTGCCCGCCTATCAAAATTGGCGTGATTTTGAACGGGACTGATACAACAGCAAACAATGAACAGAGCCAGGGATACGAACAGGCAATCAAGGAAATTAATTCTGGTGGAATTGGGCAAGGATGCCAGGTTGAGTTGATTTATTCATCCGGAAGCAAAGACCCTCAAACAGATAATCCCCAACAGGATGTGCAAGACCTGGTAACTCAGGGAGCCGTCGCGCTTATTGCTCCGGCAGCTAACGATGCAGCCCAACTGGTTGCCAATATGGCGGTTTATTTCAATATTCCCGTCATCGTTCCGGCAGATGCTGGGGATGAAATTACTCCTGAAAATAATCAATGGGTATACCGCATCACGCCTACACTCAGCAGCTACGCTTCTGCCATTTTTTCGATGATTGCTGCAGCCGGATCGAGCCAGTCGGGTGACGTGGCGATATTGTTCGAACGTACGGATTACGGTGAAAGTGCGGCAGTTGCCCTGGCTAATGCTGCTTTGTTGAATAACTTGAATGTTGCCGTTTACCAGGGTTTTTCTCCTTTTCTCCAGGATTTTAACGACCTCAAAACCTCTCTCTCCGCCAAAAATCCTGCAATCGTCATCATGGTTAGCACTCAAGCCAGTCAGGCATTGGCAATTTATCAGATGATTAAAGGCATCCAAACCAGCCAGGGGACTCAATCGAGTATTCACTATGTGATTGGCAATGGGAGTGGTTTTACCAGCAACGGTTTCTTATATAACAGCAGTGGATCGCTGAAGAAGGAACTGAACGGCTTGATCTTGACTCTACCGTGGGATGGGAATGGTTCTCAAATGGCGAACAGAAACTGCAGCCAGGTTCAACCCCCAGATTCGCCGCTCGGATCGGGAAATCCATTAAGCCTGCAAGCAGTCCAATCCGAAGCCAGCCTTAACCTGGTCGCCAGCGCTATTCAGAAAGTGGCTCAATTGAAGTCTTGGACTGTTGGCAAAACGACTATCACTGATTGGCAAGCGCTGCTGCGCTCCGACAATTATTTGCCAACTTATCGAAAATCACTGGCCGAAGTTTTACCTTCCATCCAGGGCTGCCAGTTCGGAAGTATCTTGTGGCCGATTGAATTCAATGCTGCAGGTCAGAACCAGATATCGCCCCTCCTGATAAAAATTGAGGGAGGAAATTTCGTAACCCTTTATCCTCAGAGTTAGCTGGTTTTTTTTGATTTATTTTTGTTTTCGTATCTGGAGTTGTTATCATGCAAAAAAGGTTGTCTTTCATTGCCATCCTTCTGTCCTTGATCATTATATTTTCGGCAGTGCCAGAGACAACGGCGGCTGCTGCCAGCACGTGTACCTGGATAGGAGGCATCGGTAATTGGGGGGTCTCTACCAACTGGGATTGTGCCCATATCCCGGAAAATAATGATTTGGTGATCATTGATGACCCGGCGGCAATTGTCAATCAGGATGGACCAACAAACGGCCTCGCTTCCCTGACACTCTCAGCTGGAACTTTGACGTCTGCGGCAACCTACAATCTGGACATTGCCGCCCTGAATATAAGTGGGGGAACGCTAAGCGGCAAAGGTGATATTGTCCATTTAGGAACTTTGAATTGGAGCGGGGGAACTATCTCCAGAATTGCATCTACACTCACGGTTGGAGGCGGAGGCTCATCTGTAAATTTGAGCGGGGACCTGGTCCTGAATAATCTGACTCTCACTCTAAGCAGTAACAGCGTGACGATCGACCAGACTGGTTCAGGCTCCCTGACCGGAAACGGAACGGTCAATACGACCGGTAAAATATCAAAAACAGGGACCGGCTCCTTTTCCATAAATACGACGGTATATACCAATACAGCTGACATCACGGTGAGTGCAGGTGAGTTAAACCTCACCTTCAGTTCAGGGGTTTCCAATAATGCTCAATATAGTATTTCGGCTGGGGCACGCCTGGTACTTAGTGGCACCCAAACCTACAGTAACAATAGCGCTTTTAGTGGAGCGGGGACTGTTGAATTCGCCAGCGGAACTGCCACCGTATCCAATAGTTACAACATCACCGGGGGAACAGTCGTCAGCGGGGCTACTGTAAACCTGAATCATGCATCGACCGTCGCCCTCGGTACAACGCTCACCCTATCGGGGGGCACCCTCAACCTGGGGCCCAAGAACGTTACATTGACCAGCATGGATTGGAGCGGGGGGACACTCTCAGGGACAGGCACTACCACCGTTAACTCGTCTATCAGTCTGAGTAACGGTCTGACCTTATCCGGCGTTACCCTGGCAGCCAGCAGCAGCACAACGGTTTCAGTGAGTACCAGCGGCTCGCTTTCGGGGACCTCCGGTAGTTTCAACCTGGCGGGCAGTCTGACAAAGACCGGCGCTACCACCTTTTCAATCAGTGGTATCACCTTCAACAACACCGGCTCGGTCAGCGTCGAGGCGGGAAAACTGGCAATCGTGCTTACCAGTGGCACCTCCAGCGCTGGAACATATGCGGTCGCTCCAAATGCTACTCTTTCATTATCCGGGGCGCACGTACTTGACACCGATGCAACCATCTCAGGAACAACAGCGGGTGCAGGTACAGTAGAATTCACAGGGGGCAGTTTCACCATCTCCAGTGGTTATGACCTCAGCGGTGGGGAGACTGGTCTGGTTGGAGCGACCAGTCTCAGTGGAAATTCAAGCGTTTCATTGAGCGGATTGGCGACGGTTAATTTGGGCAGCAGCCTTGAAATGGGCGGAACCAGCCTTGACCTGGGTGCAAACAACATCACCCTGGAGAGTTTAACCTGGAGTAAAGGAACGATCACGGGCGCTGGCACCGCAACTGTTAATACCAGTCTATCCTTGGGTGGAAACCTCATTCTGGATGGATACAGCCTGGAAACCGGCAATTCGCCTGACGTCACCACTGTTACGATCGGGGGCGCTGGTTCGTTGGGTGGGACTGGCACTTTTGACATGTCGGGTGCGTTAACCAAAAACAGCGCAGATACTACATTCACGGTGAGCGGGGTCACTTTCAACAACACTGGTGGAGTTACCGTTGCTGCAGGGACACTGGATATCACCTTGCCCTCGGGAGGTTCCTCAAATAGTGGAACCTATCAGGTAAATTCAGGCGCCTTTCTCAATCTGGGCGGCGATACCTACGAATTTTATGGCAATGCGACGATCAGCGGCGCCGGAACAGTGACCTTTACTTCGGGTGTCATCGCTGTCAATGATTATGAACTGGCTGGCACAACTATTCTGGAAGGCACCGGTACAGCCGTCAACATCACGTATCCACTTCCGGTGAAAACAAGCAGCGGCGATTTTTCAGTGGCACAGGGGTCCTTATCTTTCAATGGCAGCCACACGTTCAGTTCGGCAGCCAGTTTCAGTGGAAGCGGAACGATAACCTTCACTTCCGGAACTTTCACGATCAATGGCGATTATGAGCTTTCTGGGGAGACAATTCTGAACGGCGACAGCCTGACGTTAGCCATCAACTACCCGACATCGACTGGAACAAGCTCCGGAAAGTATACGGTTACCCAGGGAGCTTTGACTTTTAGCGGCGGGCACACTTTCGCCGCCGGGTCTGATTTCAGCGGTGCTGGAAGCGTGACCTTTACCTCTGGCAATGTAACCATCAATGGTGATTACGAACTGAGCGGAGCGACCATCTTGAACGATAGCGGGTCTGGGCTTTCAGTCAGCATCACCTACCCGGTGGTTGATCCCATCCCCGCAAGCAGCGGAGATTTTATCGTGACTGCCGGTTCGTTAACTTTAGCCAGAGACCATACATTTGCATCCGGCGCTGATTTCAGTGGGAGTGGATCCGTCACATTTGCATCCGGTGCGATGACGATCAGCGGCAGCTACAGCCTGGGGACCGGAGCGAGCACGGCCAGTGCAGCGACGGTTGATATGAGCGCTTTAACGGCGGTCGACCTGGGAGACAGCCTGACGCTGACCGGCGGCGAATTGGATCTGGGCGCGAATGATGTGACCTTGACCGGCTTGGACTGGAGCGGTGGAACCATAAAGGGTACTGGAACGGTAACGGTTCAGGACACAGTGTCATTAAGCAACGCCCTGGTGTTGAGCGGAAATACTCTGACGACCGGGACGATCACAACTACGGTTACAGCCAGCGGCATCGGGTCATTAAGCGGATCTGGCACTTTCGATATGTCCGGCGTCATGACTAAGAGCGCTGAGGGAAGCTTTGTCATCAGCGGGATTACCTTTAATAATACCGGCTCGGTCAGTGTCACCGCTGGGACTCTGGTGGTCGAGTTGCCGGTAGGATCCACTAATGATGGAACGTATTCGGTCTCTGGTTCGACGACTTTGAACCTTTCGGGGCCGCTCACGGTGGGTGATGTCGCCACGATTGGTGGGGCGGTAACCGGGACGGGAACTGTGAACTTTACAGCCGGGAATCTGGCACTGGCCAGCAGCTATAACCTGAACGGTGGAGCTACCGTTGTCAGTGGGGCAGCTGTTGATATGAGTGCAGCCACATCCATTAACCTGGGTGATCCCTTGACCTTAAGCGCTGGAAGCCTGGATCTGGGCATAAATAGCGTGACCCTGACCGGAATGACCTGGAGCGGGGGTACGCTGACTGGCGATGGTACGGTAACGGTCAACAGCACCCTGGCTTTGAGTGGCAACCTGACCCTGACTGGGGTTAAACTGGCAACAGGCAGTTCGACGCTTGTGACAGCCACCGGAACGGGCTCGCTTTCCGGAACCGGTACATTTACTCTGTCAGGGGCTTTAACCAAGACTGGTTCTGGCGTTTTTAACATCACTGGCATCAGTTTTAATAACAGCGGCTCGGTGAGCGTCAGCGCAGGCACCCTGGGCATCGCCTTAACCAGCACCGATCCTGGTAGTGGAGTGTATTCAATTTCAGCAGACGCCTTGCTGGCGTTCAGTGGCGATCACACCTTCCCCGCGGCCACCACGATATCTGGGACTGGTGCGGCCAGTTTCAGTTCGGGTACCTTCATCGTTAGTGGTTCTTATTCCATCAGCGGGCAGACCAGCTTAAACAACGCCAATTTAACCATCAGCTATCCAAATGCTGATCCAGCCGGGATCACATCAGGCGCATTCAGTGTCGATTCCGAGTCTGGCCTGACTATTTTAGGTGGTGACGAAACTTTTACGGGAAGTTTCAGCGGAGTTGGAGGTTTAACATTCAGCACAGAAAATCCTAACACTGCCCATTTCGCGATCGGTGGGGCATATACATTCGGTGGAACGACCACAGTGGCCTCAGGTGCGACGTTGACCTTCAGCAGCGCTCAGACTCTGACCAGCGTCATCGACGGGAGTGGAGCGGTGAGCTTTAACGGCGGGAGCTCGACCATCAGCGCAGCCTACACCTTGAGCGGCGCGACCACGATTAGCTCACCGGCGAGTTTGGCCTTCAGCAGCGACCAGACCCTGACCAGCGCCATCGGCGGGAATGGAGTGGTGAGCTTTACCGGCGGGAGCTCAACCATCAGCGCAGCCTACACCCTGAGCGGCGCGACCACGATCAGCTCGCCAGCAATTGTAGCCTTCAGCAGCGCCCAGACTCTGACCAGCGCCATCGACGGGAGTGGAGCGGTGAGCTTTACCGGCGGGAGCTCGACCATCAGCGCAGCCTACACCTTGAGCGGCGCGACCACCATCAGCTCACCGGCAAATGTGGCCTTCAGCAGTGCCCAGACCCTGACCAGCGCCATCGGCGGAAGTGGAGCGGTGAGTTTTACCGGCGGGAGTTCAACCATCAGCGCAGCCTACACCCTGAGCGGCGCGACCACCATCAGCTCACCGGCAACTGTGGCCTTCAACAGCGCCCAAACCCTGACCAGCAACATTGGTGGGAATGGAGCGGTGAGTTTTTCCGGCGGGACCTCGACTATCAATGGTAACTACACCCTAAGCGGGACAACTACTGTGGCGTCAGGGGCGGTCTTGAACTTTAATGGCGACAAGACCCTGGCCGGAGCTATCACCGGGCAGGGTGGGGTGACATTTAGCTCGGGCACGTTTTCCCTGAACAGCAGTTCCTATTCCATTAGTGGGACGACCAGCCTGAGCAGTGCAACCGTGACCATCCGCTATCCGAATGCTGATCCGGCCGGGGTCAGCTCAGGTGCGTTCAGTGTGGGTACCGGGTCTGAGCTGACCATGATTGGCGGGGATGAGAACTTTTCGGGGGCTTTCAGTGGATCGGGCAACATAACTTTCACAACAGAAAGCCCCAACAATGCCAGTTTCACGATCAACGGGACTTATTCATTAAGCGGAACGACCACAGTGGCGCTGGGGGCGACTTTGGATTTCAACGGTGACCAGACCCCAAATGGGGCAATCACCGGAGAAGGGAATATAACCTTCACCTCAGGAACCTCAACGATCACCGGGGCATATACCCTCAGCGGGACCACCAGCCTGGTTGGAGCAGATGTAACGATCAATTATCCTGCCAGCCCTGCCGGCAGTAGTTCGGGAAGTTTCAGCGTCGATGCATCATCGAGCCTGACCCTGAGCGGTAATATATCCTTCAGCGGAAACTTTTCCGGTTCGGGCAATATTACCTTTGATCCGGGAACCATAATTTTTAGCAGCGGGAGCAGCTACAACTTAAGCGGCGGGATAACCGTGGTGAATGGGGCAGCAGTCAGTATGAGCGCATTGACAGCGGTGTCATTGGGTGACACGCTCACCCTGACCGGTGGCAGTCTGGCTCTGGGGGCTAATGACATTTCCCTGGTCACCTTGAATTGGAACAATGGTACGCTGTCCGGGAGCGGAGCTATCACCGTAGCCACTACGATCTCTTTGAACGGAAACCCGGTATTGGATGGCAATACCTTGACGACCACCTCGGGAACCTCCCAGCTGATGGTAAACGGGACAGGCTCGCTGACTGGAAACGGAACATTAGACCTGCAGGGTACCCTATCGAAAACCGGCAGCGGGGACTTCAGCATCACCGGGGTGACCTTTAATAATACCGGTTCGGTCAGCGTTAATGGGGGTACATTAATTCTCCATCTGCCTTCCGGTAATACCAATACCGGGACATATTCAGTTGATACCGGAGCAATTCTCGATCTTTCCGCCCCCACCGTGCTGACGGAGATTACATCTATTGGGGGAAGCGGGACGGTCAAATTTACCGCAGGAATATTTGCAGTTACCTCCAGTTACGATATGAGTGGGGGCTCCACGGAGATCAACGGCGCGTCTGTCGATTTGAGTGGCATATCAGGCCCAGTATTAGGCAACCTGCTGACCATGACTGCCGGTACATTGAACCTGGGAAGCCAGATGGTGACCTTGATAAATATCAACTGGAGCGGCGGTACAGTCACCGGGGTTAATGGGGGACAGGTAACAGTTAACGGAACAGGAACAGTCGCAAACTTGAGCGGGACGTTGATCCTGAACAATATCGCCCTGCAAGTCAACCAGGCTACTGCGATTGACCAACCTGGTAGTACTCAAGGATCTCTGACAGGCAGTGGTAAATTGGTCCAGATTGGCGGCTTGACTAAAACCAATAACGGCACATTCTCGATCAGTGGGATTACCTTTATTAATACAATATCAGTTAATGCCGCCGGTGGAACGCTGGAAATTGCCCTGGATAGCCTGGATAATGGCCTCGGTACTTACACCTCCTCTACGGGGGCTACCCTGAATTTCAGCGGTGATTACACCTTCGCAGCAGGGGCATCGATCTCTGGGGCTGGAACGGTGGGATTTACTTCTGGAAGCCTGGTGATCAACAGCGATTATACTGTCAGCGGGTCAACAGAATTGAACAGCAGTGGTGTAAATGTCACGATTAATTACTCAGCATCAGTGCCCCAAAGTAATAGTCCTTTCAATGTCAGCAGCGGAACGTTAACATTTTATGGCGACCATACTTTCTTGAGCGGGGCTGGTTTCACCGGTGGCGGAGTTGTTGCATTTGCATCAGGGACTGTAAGCATCCAGAGCACAATTAACCTGACCGGCGAGCTTTCTGTCAGCAATTCATCCGTAGATATCAGCCAGGCAACCATCACCAACTTGTGTGATTCACTGAACCTCACCGCTGGCAGCCTGAACCTGGGTGGAAAGACGGTCAGCGTGAATTCATTAACCTGGAATGGCGGCACACTTTCTGGCACCAAGACACTGACGGTCAATAATTCTGCATCGTTCGATCAGACCCTTGTCCTGACAGATCTGGGACTCAACATAGGCAGCGCCGTAACAGTCACTATTACAAATGGCGGGAGTCTTACAGGGTCCGGCGCGCTTAACCTTGCAGGAAGTTTAGCGAAGAATGGGGGGAACGACTTTACGATCAGCGGCATTGCTTTTACCAATACCGGGTCGGTCGATATAACCGGGGGTACATTGTCGATCGCCTTGCAAAAGGGAAGCGCCGGTGATGGCAGCTATTCGTTAGCAGAAAGTACCACTTTGTATCTTTCTGGACCGGCGACAGCCCCGGATGTCGCAACCATTGCAGGTTCGATTGCTGGGTCGGGGACGGTCGAATTTACGACGGGCAGGCTGGATATTACCGGGGATTACGATTTGAGCGGTGGCGGCTCGGGAACCAGTGGGCAAACCATTGTAACCGCTGCAACGGTCGATTTGAGCGGCGCAACAACGGTCAACCTCGGCAGTCGATTGAGCATTTCTGGAGGTAGTCTCGATCTTGGAGGTCACAGCGTGACCTTGACCGATTTATCCTGGACCGGGGGGACGCTCTCGGGGTCTGGCTCAGGTACGGTTAGCGTCACCAGTACCCTGCTGTTGAGCGGCAACCTGGCACTTGATAGCACTAATTTATCTCCGGCAAGCAATATCGCAATTACCCTGGATGGGACCGGCTCACTGACGGGGGGTGGAACGTTCACTGTGAGTGGCTCGTTAACCAAGACCAGCGCTGGAAGCTTTGACCTGGGAGGGATTGAATTTGATAACCAGGGGACGGTGACTGTTGTAGAGGGTACTCTACTTGTTGGTTTGAAATCCGGTGAAACGACGACTGGAACTTTTACTGTTGACTCTGGCGCCAGCTTGTTCCTGGCCGGAGACCACACCTTCAGTTCGAATTCAACCATTAGCGGAGCCGGAACGGTCACATTTACCTCAGGAACGATCATTATCAACAGCATTTATGGCGTCTCCGGAGAGACTATCCTCAATGGAGCTGCACTTTCGCTCACGATTAATTTTTCTGCAAGTTCGACAAGCACCGGTAAATTTACAGTCACGCAAGGTGCATTGATATTCAACGGCGATCACACTTTTAGTTCTGGAGCCGACATCAGCGGCGCCGACACAGTTGAATTTCACTCTGGAACGATCAATATTGCCAGCACTTATACCCTGAGCGGGGCATCCAGTCGGACGATCGTCAGCGGGGCGACGGTCAATCTTGGCGGGATTACGGGTATCACCCTTGGATCTACACTGACCGAATCTGCAGGCAGCCTGGCTCTGGGTTCTAACAACGTGGGATTGTCTACCCTGGATTGGAGCGGCGGTGTCATTGCAGGTACAGGGAAAGCCACGGTCAACACCAGCCTGGCCTTACAAAACAATCTGACTCTCAACGGTTACATCCTGGAGACCTCAGGTTCACCTCCGGTTTCGATAACCGCAGCAGGTTCGTTGACCGGGACCGGGAGCTTCAATCTGGGATCCTCGTTGACAAAAAGCTTGAGCGGTGTTTTCACCATCAACATCGGTAATTTTAATAACACTGGGACAGTGTCTGTCACCGGAGGAACGTTAGTAATTGCTCTGCCTGATGGGACTTCGACCAGCGGTGCTTACACCGTAGGGTCCGGAGCCGGGTTGAGTTTATCTGGAACGCACACATTTTCGGGAAGCGCAACCTTCAGCGGCGCAGGTGCAGTGACCTTCACCTCGGGGACCCTTACAATCAACGCCGGTTATGACATCGAAGGAAACACCACGATTAATGGAACCGGCCTGGCGGTTACGATCAATTATCCCGCCATTACGACCAGCCATGGCGATTTTACCGTTACCCAGGGTTCGATGATCTTCACCGGGAGCCATGACTTTGATAGTAATGCCGAACTCACTGGAGCTGGAGCAATCACCTTTGGATCAGGTTCGGTATCTATAGCTGGCAGTTATAACCTGACCGGCTCTACCACGATTGTAAATTCCAGTCTGGACCTGTCTTCAGCCGGGACAGTCAATTTCGGCAACACACTCAATTTCTCGGGCTCGGCGCTCATCCTTGGTAGCCACACCATTGCGGTAAGCCATATGACCTGGAGCGGCGGGTCGATCACCGGCACAGGTTCGCTTGAAGTCAGCGGAGATCTGGGGTTAAGTAACGCCCTGACACTGAACAACACACTCAATATTGATAGTGGGGTAGGGGTCACAATTGCTGGAAACGGTTCGCTAGCAGGGAGCGGAACATTTGCCCTGGCTGGCAACCTGACCAAGTCTGGAGCTGGCACCAGTTTCAGCTTCAGCGCCGCTCACTTTAACAACACCGGCTCTATTGCTGTAAATAGCGGCAGTCTGGCGATCAGCCTGCAAACGGGAACCTCAAATTCTGGTTCCTACACAGTGGCAACAGGCGCTTTTCTTTCGCTCTCTGGCGCACACACCCTTACATCCGCAGCAACCTTCACAGGAAGCGGTACAGTAACGTTTACCTCCGGAGTTTTCACCATTCAAAATAATTACGCCTTGACCGGGGAGACGATCCTGGGCGCTGGCGGTCCATCTGTTTCCATCCAATACCCATCGGCAGCCAGCAGCACGGGCAAGTTCAGCGTTAACCAGGGGACTCTGACCATCAGCGGCGACCATACCTTCGCTGCTGGTGCAGATATCAGCGGCGCAGGTAGGGTGACATTCACGTCTGGAACGATCAACGTAAACAGCGCATACCTGCTTACCGGCGAAACGATTCTTAACGGCTCCGGGTTGGTCGTCAACATCACCTATTCAACGCCAGCAACCAGCACCGGTAAATTTACAATCACCCAAGGGACGTTGAATATCAGCGGCAGTCACACTTTTGTGTTTCCCGCTGATTTCAGCGGTGCAGGAAAAGTCACCTTTGTGTCAGGAACAGTGGTCGTCAAAAGCAACTACAACTTGACGGGCACGACCGCGGTCAGTGGTGCAGATGTTAATTTCAGCAGTGCACTTTCACTTACCCCAATATCTACCTTGCAGCTCAGCGCCGGAAGTGTTAATTTCGGCAATTTTGTTGTAAGCGTCGATGATTTTACCTGGAGCGGGGGCACGCTTTCCGGTCTCGGATTAAGGACGGTTAATACCAGTCTGGATTTGAGCGGTTCGCTTACACTCACCGATTCCATCCTGGTAACTTCCAGTCTGGCAGATGTTACGATCGCGCTGGACGGTTCTATGTCCGGTAATGGAACCTTCGCCCAGACCGGGACCTTAACAAAAACAGGCAACGGGACGACCTTCACGTTCAGCTCAATTACTTACTACAATTCAGGAACGATCAACGTAAATGAAGGCACCCTGGCATTTGGGCAACTGCATGCATCCAACCCCAACAGCGATGGAACATACAATATCAGCTCCAATGGCATTTTGGACCTTGGGGGACCCCTTACCTTCAACCCGGGTGCGACTATCGAAAATGCAGGGACTATCAATTTTCACGCTGGTCTATCAGGTGTCATCAATATTAACGCGGCCTTCAACCTAACAGCAAGCGGAGGTACGATCAACGTCAGCAGTGGAATGGTTAGTTTCAACCCGGATGCTTATCTGGGGGCCTTAGGAAGCTTGTTATCAATTTCCGGTGGAAAGGTCAATCTCTCCAGCGGCGAAACCCCGGAAGTAGTCACGCTTTCGTTATCCGGAGGGGAACTAACCGGGACAGATAATTTGTTGGTTACCACACTAAACTGGAGCAATGGCACCATGTCGGGCGCGGCGACGACAACTGTGAATGTCGGTGGTCAATTGAACTTTACCCAGAACATTTCATTGGTCCTTAACGGGCGTTTGCTGGTCAACCGAGGTGCTGCTGTATGGAACCGGGTGAGCAATGATAGCTTCCTCTATTTGATGAATGGAGCGAGTTTCATCAATGATATCGGAGCTACGTTTGATATTCAGGCCGGTGGGTCCAGCATTCTATCGGGTTCGGGATTGTTTACCAACCATGGAACCCTGACCAATTCTGTTTCCGGCACCTCAAGTTTCTACGGCGTTTCGTTTTTGAATGACGGCGTAGTCGATGTACAGAGTGGCGTACTGGAGATTGGCTTTTTTGATCCAGGACTGCCTGCCAATACCGGCAGTTATACAGCGGCAGCAAATTCAACCTTGAGGTTCGCTGGCACCGAGACCTATCCGTTGGACGCCAGTTCGCAGATAAGCGGTGAAGGCTCGGTTGATTTCGCCTCCGGTCCGGTTGTTATTTCGGGTACTTACGATATCCAGGGCCAGACCCAGGTTAGCGGCGGTACCGTGACTTTTGACTCCCAATCACAGATCACGCATCTCGGATCGACCCTTGTGATCAGTGACGGAAAACTCTCGCTTAACAGCGGTGATTCGATCTCCTTACCGGTCATTAACCAATCGGGAGGTGAGCTTGCCGGGACAGATCCCTTGAGTTTAGATACCATGGATTGGAGCGGTGGAAACATAACCGGCAGCGGTGAAATCACCATCAATGTGACATTCGATTATGCTTCATCGTCGACAAACCCCAGCATTTTGAAGCAGCGTAAGGTGACCAACAACGGTACAGCGACGGTGAGCGGCAACAACATGCTTTCGATGTTGGACGCCGCAGAATTCATCAATGTTGCTGGCGCGATTCTGAACATCGACACCGGTTCCTCGTACGCTTTTTACGGGGATGGCACACTGACAAATGCCGGCACGATTAACCTGAAGTCGGGTCTGATTTCGATCACGACATTCGCCCAGACCAGTGGAGTAATTAACGAGGAAATTTCCGGGGGGACTGCCGGAGCAGGCTTTGGCCAGATCCATGCCACCAATGTCAATCTCGCAGGTGAACTCAAGGTTGGTTTTGTCAGTTATACCCCCAATGCAAACCTGAAGTTTGACTTGATGACTTATCCAATCATCCCGACAACTCGTTTTGACACTTTCACCCTCGTGGGAAATTCGCCCTGGGAATTGGTTTATAATCCGACCAGCCTCCAAATGTGGAACCCGGATTCGAGGAACTACGTTTATCTACCATTAGCCCTAAAGTAATTAGCAAGACCCGGTTTTCTCGTTGAAAGGGGGGTCTTCTGTCGCGCCCCTGTCACAAATTATTAGTGATAAAAATCATTAGAAACCATAAGACAACCCTGATATCCTGATCTTACACTATAATTCTACCGCTGCCTTTTACCCCAAAGGTTATCGATTTTAACAGTATTCAATACATGGCGGTAGCCAATTCCTTTTTGTAAATCTACATATGGAGTTCTCAGCGAATGGATTTGCGAAAATATAGACAAGACTTTCCACTGCTAGCCGAGAACAGCAAGGGGAAGGTCATCATTTATTTTGATAATGCCTGTCAGAGCCTTCGGCCCACGCAGGTGATCGATGCTATCACCGGATATTACACCAAAATGTCGGCGTGCAGCGGCAGGAGCATGCACCATCTGGCAACCGAGGTTGCTCGGGGAGTCGATCAGGCCCGGGCGTCTATCGCCAAAATGATAGGGGCTGCCAGGAAAGAAGAGGTCATTTTCACTCGCAACACGACCGAGGGGATCAACCTGGTGGCCAACTCTCTAGGCCTCAAGGCAGGGGACGTCGTGTTAATAAGCGATAAGGAGCACAACTCGAACCTGATCCCCTGGCAAAGACAGGCCGGTCGCGAAGGCGTCCTTATCAAGATCATCCCTTCGTGTGAAGATAATACCTTTGATATGCAAGCCTACGAGAAGTTGTTGGCTGAGGGAACCAGGCTGGTCGCGTTAGGTTACACTTCTAACCTGGACGGTGTCGAAATCCCGGCTATGGAGGTGGTCAAAAAAGCTCACCAGGCTGGTGCAGTGGTGCTCTTAGATGCAGCTCAAACCGCTCCTCACCGCCAGCTCAACATGAAAACCCTGGACGCAGATTTTTTGGCCTTCTCAGGACACAAGATTCTGGGACCATCAGGAACAGGGGTTCTCTATGGTAAATATGCTCACCTCGAGCGTATGGAGCCTTTCCTGGTGGGAGGGGATACGGTTTCTGCTTCGACCTATTCATCTTGTGAGTTTCTCCCACCGCCAGAAAAATTTGAAGCCGGTCTGCAAGATTACGGCGGAATCTTGGGCCTCGAAGCCGCGGCGAACTACCTCCAAAAAGTAGGCTTTGAAGCCATTCGCAAACAGGAAGCCTTGTTGAACCAGACCATCAGCGCCGGGATCAAAGACATCCCTGGAATTAACCTGATTGGCCCGGAGGACCCGGCCCTAAGGGGGGGGATCATCTCGTTTTATTTCGATGGGATTGACTCCCACCGGGTCGCCTTGATGTTGGACCAAATGGCCAATATCCAGGTGCGTTCAGGGCAGCACTGCGTGCATTCGTGGTTCCATGCTCACCACATTCACAATTCGGTGCGCGCTTCAGTCTATTTTTATAACACCCTGGAAGAAGCCGAAGTCTTCGTCGCCAGCTTAAAAAAGATCAGAAAGGTACTTTGAGACCATGTTCTGTATCGTCGCTTTCGTGGTTCTCTCAGTTCTAGGAATATTCAGCGCTACCAACCGCCAACTCGCCAAAGAAGCTCTGGATTGCGTATTCAGGCGAGTGACTCTTCGCCCCTGTAATACGGGTTTCGACGAAAAGGTCAAATCCAAAATCCTTGGGAGCGTCATTAACCGGTCAGAAGGTGCCGCTCGCTTCTTAAACAAGAACTTTGAGCTGCTGTCGTGGATCTTTTTCATCCTGATGATCGCATCGACGGTCTATTCGGCTCGCAGCCTATACTTGTTCTATGTCTCGGGGAGCTGTAACGGCTTGAACCAGGAAGCATTCTGTGTCTTCGATCCATCCGGGAAAAGCAACCAGGTATCGACCGTCACCGAAGGATGCTCGGTGACCCAGGTGACTGCCAGAGATGTATCCCTGGCTGGCCTGGACTTGAGCGGTTTTCCCATCAGAAATGCAGGCTCGACAGGCCAGATTGTCTTCATCGGATCGTATGGCTGTGACTATACGCGCCAGACTTATCCTATGATCCGCGACCTGGCAAACAAATTCAATGTGAGCTTTACCTACCTGGACTACCCGGTCAAGGAAGAATTCTGACCTGCTGTCAAAGGTAGGTTACTGTGTCTTCCAGAAAGACCAGGCGGCTTATTGGAAGTTGAATGACGTCTTATTCTCGACGGACAAAGCCAATCTTGATAACCAGGGTTTCATCCAGGATACTCTGACGTCGCTCGGATTGGATGCCGGCAGTATCAACCAGTGCGTTAACAGCCTGGCAACTGAAGATACTGTCAAACAGCAGCTTGCTACGGTTGCAAAGACCAACTTTTATGGGACGCCGACCGTGTTCATCAATGGAACCCCCTTGATCGGCCCTAAACCGTACCGGGTATATGCTATCGAACTGCGCGGTTTGTGGTATTGGTAATCGGAGGTCAATTAATCGGGGAAGCCGACCGGATGTAACTATAACCACATTACGACATCTAAACAGTAACAGTTTATTTGTTATCTACCTCGCTCTAAAGGAATCGCTAATGGAATCAAAGACCAGTCCGGCTAAGCGATCGTGGCAACTAAAAGCCGCGAAACGACGCAGGCAAGAGCGGATCCGCAATCTGGTAATCATCCTGGGCGCCACCCTGGTTTTTTCAGCTGTACTGCTCCTGATATTTACCCGTCCCTCAGCCCAGTCAGTGACGCCTGCCCGGGTTGGATCAATCTTGAGCCAATTCACCTTGAAGGATATCAACGGAACGGAAGTGAGCTTAAGCGATTACAGCGGTAGTGTGGTGTTGGTAAATGCCTGGGCCACCTGGTGCCCGCCGTGTAAAGCCGAAATGCCTTTATTAGAATCGTATTACCAGGCGCATACGAAGCAAGGTTTTGTGATCCTGGCAATCGATGCAGGTGATGCTCAGGCAGACGTGGCTTCATTCGCCGGCCAATACGGCCTGCCTTTTCCGGTGCTGCTCGACCCCGGATTGCAGCTCTTGAGTGGTCTGGGGATCAACAGTTTCCCCACCTCAATCCTGGTGGGCCGAGACGGAAAGATAATAGCCATTCACTTTGGAATGTTTACCCAGGATTCGATCGACGCCGAAATTACTCCATATTTGTAATAATGAATCATCGAACTACAGATAAATAAGTTGAATACGGATTTTGGACAAAATCTGTATTCAACCATATCCATTTCCAGCAGTTTTTGTTATGTGCGTATCTATGTACCATATTTGCCGTCTTAATAGTAAATGATCCATGAGCTTACCCACCGAAAAGGAATTGTTGAAGGCTGCCCAATTTTTCGACCAGGATACTCTGGCTGTGATTTATGACCGTTTTAGCCCTGGTCTATACCGCTATGCCATGCGCCTGTTGGGGGATGACTGCCTGGCAGAGGACTGCGTCGGCGAGACATTTCAGCGCTTCCTCAAAGCTTTGCGAGCCGGTCAGGGTCCAAGAGATCACCTGCAAGCCTACCTTTATCGGATAGCGCATAATTTGATCACCGATAGCTACCGCCGCCAGCCGCCGCTTCCCATAGACCTGGATGAAAACTTATGCGCCGATGATGGACTTCATCCCGAAGGTCAGGTGGACGCGCGGATGCAGGAGAGCCGGGTGCGATTGGCGATCAGGGCGCTTACCCCTGACCAGCGCCAGGTGATCACCCTCCGATTTATCGAGGGTTGGGAAAACGACGAAGTGGCAGCGGCACTCATGAAACCGGTCGGTGCGGTGAAAGCCTTGCAGCATCGAGCGCTGCAGGCACTCCGGCGCTTACTGCCAGGAGAGGAAGAGGACGGCGCCTATGAAACAGAAAAATGAGCTTGAAATTATCGACCAATTATCCTATCTCAAAACCGAGCCAGACAGAAAACCGGAGCATGTCAGAGAAGGCAGAGCGGCTTTCCTGGCGCAAGCCAGAGAAGTCGCAGCAGGCGTATCTCATACCGAAGAACGGCGTCATAAATGGTGGATGCATCCAATCCAAACGATATTTGTAAATCGAAGAAAGGAACAGTCCCCCATGTTAGCTACACTTGCAACCGTATTATTAGTAGTTTCGATCGTGTTTGGCGGCGGTGGCGTCACTGTCGCTGCGGCTCAATCCAGCCAGCCAGATCAACCTCTTTATGGGCTCAAACTTTTAAGTGAAGATGTTCGGTTCGATCTAACTTCAAATCCACAGTCGCAGTATCAGCTTGCTCTCGAATATACCAGCCGGCGGGCTGAAGAGATTCAAACGATGGTACAGGCCGGCAACGTTCCTCCGGAAGCCATCCAGACCCGGTATCAACAACAGGTAGAGCAGGCGATCCGCATCGCAGCCAACCTTCCGGATGCACAGGCTGTACAGGCTCTGGCCCAGGTAAAAACCCGCTTGCAAGACCAGGAACAACTTTTCCTGCAGATGCAAACTGGAATTTCACTTAATGCTGAAGCAGCGGTTATGCGCAGCCGCCAGATGGTGCAGGAAAGACTACAATGGGTCGATGAAGGTTTGAGCGACCCCGCCCAATTGCGCAGCCAGTTCCGCCAGCAGGAAGGTATGAACAACGACCAGGAAAACGGGCAGCAGCAGGGCGGCCAACAGATGGGCGGCATGAATAATGGTGAAAACAACGGCCAGGGTACCCAGGTGATGGGTCCTGGAATGGGCGATGGTAATCCATGGACGGATGAGACGCCTACCCCAGGCAGTGGTTATGGCCCAGGGCCAGGGACAGGTGATTGCACAGACTGCACGCCTTCAGGACAGAGCGGCAACCCCTGGACGACTGGAACACCAACCCCCGGTAGCAGCTACGGACCTGGACCGGGCACTGGCGACTGCACAAGCTGCACCCCCTCCGGCGGTGGGATGGGCGGAAATCCCTATACGACTGGAACGCCAACTCCCGGCAGCAGCTATGGACCAGGACCGGGCGATGGCGGCGGCATGATGAATACTCCTGAAGTGACCCCACCCGGCGGGAACAATGGTGGCATGATGCCAACCCAGGATCCAGGCAGCGGGATGGGAGGGCACCACTAGACAGGCGTGAGAAGATAGCTATCAGAGTTCAGATAGCGGTAATCAGCCAACCAGGAGAACGCTGATGGGGGAAATTGGTCAGCAGGTTATAGCGGTAAATAATGGTTGGAAAGGCGGGCGGTGGCCATAAACCACTGCCCGCTCTTTTTTGCTACGAGAGTCATCATTCCCATTTAGGCTATAGAACTTTGAACCGATTTTGGATCAAAACGCATACCTTTTTGCTAAATCCATCGTTATTACTATCGTATGTGCAGCATTTTCAACGTAATTATCGCGATGGGAGTTGGAAGCGAAGAACTGCCGGTGTAAAATAGTTTTTCAGCCTGGGTGACATCCCACGTTCCAGGGGTGTTATCCAGGCACGCCGGCTCAGAGTTAAGTAGAAACCCGACCTAAAAGGGCCGGTTTTTTTTTATTTAAACGCTCATAGGATGGATTTAGAGAGAATAATTAACGAGATCACCCGGTTACCTCGCCATTTATTTCCGTGGTTTTGGGCTTTCACCAGCCAGAGAAAATTTATCGCTTTCTTCGCTCCTGTTTCCAAACTGTAACAATCCGGTAACACCACGGTGACCGGTTTGGAGTATGATGGGAATGAAAATAATCGGGCGCCCAGGCAATCGGGGATTGGGGAGCCGAGATTTGATAATTGGAAGTTGAGATTTGCATTTGGTAACGGATGCCAACCAGATAGTTGCTTCATAAATTTATTTCATGGAAAATGGTATGCGTCAAATAAAATTTTTCTTTCTGGTTTTGATCTTTTCTTTAATGGTTTCAGCCTGCACCGGGTATGAGCTCAGGCCGGCGACCCAAATTCCCACCCAGGCTGCCACGCCTACCTTGGCGGCGACGGCCACCCAGACCCTACCCACTGCGACCAGCGCGCCTACTCAGGCGCCGACGGTTGCAGCCACTCCTACGGGCGCCTGGTTGAGTTTGTCGCCCGCCAACGGCAAACCCGGTGATACCGTGCAGATTGAAGGCTATAATCCTGCCCCCCCTTCCCAGACCGACTTGCAGACCAGCAACTACCAGACCTATACCAATGTTTGCTGGGATGGTTGTCAGGACGGGTTGCTGGAGAATGGTATTGAGACGACCTGGTCGCAGACCGATCCAGGCCACTTCTCGCTCTCGTTCCTGGTGCCTTCCGCGCCCTGGCTGGCCGCGGACGGACCCCATAATCTGACCGCCGGCGATTACCCGGTCAATGTCCAGTACCTGGACATGGGTGCATCCAACTGTGCCGATCCTACCCAGAAGGGTTGTATGGTCGAGATCCAATCCACGAACTCATTCCATCTGGAAACATCTGCTTCAATCCAATCATGTCAGAGCCTGGTATGCGGCTCGCTTACGGCTTCTCCGGCGCAGGGCGCGGCGGGAGCAACCATCCAGGTCAGCGGTTGGGCCCCGCTGCTGCAGCTCTACGGAACCAGCAGCCAGATGAGCTATGCCGGGTACTCGCTGGAGCTCCTGCCCTCCGCTGACGCAACCAATGCACAGAACCTGTTTTCCTCGGGTTTCCAGATATCCCAATCCGTGGACGGGAAGTTGTTGGGCACTTTTCAGGTGCCTTTGAATGGGCAAAATGGGCCTGTCACAGCTGGGACGTATATCCTGGGGTTGAATGCCGACAGCCTGGCTATTAACCAGAGCACAAAAACTACCGGACTCCAGCCAATTTTGGTCGCCAGCACGGCATTCGCGATCACTACCGCTCCTGATTGGACCCAGCTAGATCTCTCCGCGCCGTTATGGATCCAGCCCAGCAGCAGCCTGTTCGAACCAACCATTGGTTTTGACCCGACCAACCCGGCTCGCATGGCTTACTGTGCCAACGGGAAGATTGAGCTCAGCCAGAACGGCGGTGCGAGCTGGGTATCGATCCCGACCGGGCCAGCAGCCGTTGTGGCAGATGCCGCCGGTTATTCGATGGGTGCAGGCAGCCAGAACCCCGCGCCGACCTGCAATGCGGTCGTTTTAGATCCCGCTTACCCGCAGAGTTTTTACGCAGTCATCCCAGCTGCCAACAAGCAGTACGGGGCCCCGCCGACTTACTACCTGGGCCTTTACACGACCGATCACGGCCAGACCTGGCAGTTAGCCCCCTCGCCCGCAGATGAAGGTAACCCACCTATGATTGAGCGGTTTGGCGGCTTCCGTAACGATGGCGATCATGTTCTGGCTTTATATTCGGGAAACCCGGCTGGCAGCCCTGGCGCGGCCGCTCCTACCCTCGTCGAACAGACAGGGGATGGAGGTCTCACATGGAACGCCGGTTCTTTGGCTTGCCCTTCAAATGGACCTTGCCTGCAGTGGGGGGCAGCCCCTGGCAGTATCTCGGGAATGGGCGCTTCTCTTCCACAGTTTGTGTTGAAATCAGCGGACGGCGGCCAGACCTGGGCTTCTACCGGACTGCAAGCGGAGCTGCACGCCAGCGGTCCAAATGAGCTGGCAGCTATGTCTGGTAGCGTAGCTGTGTTGATCTCCGGGAATGCGCAATACCCGCTTCTGGTCACCTTCGATGGAGGGAAGAACTGGCAAACGTACACACTGCCTTCCCTGCCGGGAGCCAGCCAGAGCAATGGTTTCCAGTTTGCGGGTCTTCAGATGATGCCGGATGGCAGTCTGGTTGCTGTGTCGAATTTGTCAACGCAAAGCAGCGGCGCCTGGTTCGTTCTGGCGCCCGGCGCACAGAATTGGTGCCAGACGAAGGTCACTTCCAACCTGGGCGATCAAGCGCTGCTGCAGCCTTCGGGGAATACGGTATGGTGGTATTCGCTTGCAGACCAGACCATCCACAATCTGCCTTTGAGTGATTTTGGGTGTGGAAAGTAAGAAAACAGAAAAATGAAAGGGATAAAAGAGCAGGCGGTTGTACCAGGCCCTTCGGAAGATCAGGCACTTTCATTCCAGAGGACCTGATCTTCGTATTATCGTTTAAGCGATCATCGTGCGCGACCAGGTTTTACGCCTGCATTAACGAAGGTGAGAATGACCTGAAAACCGGTTGTGGCAATTTATTTGCGATATCCGAATTTACTCGTTCTTCGGTCACTTCCCTTAACATGTGATGTGGAACAAACCGATGGTATCTGCGCCGGCTTCATTCCAGGCTGTTATGGCCTGGGGGGTAGGCATCAACTCGGTCTGGCAGCTTTTTTGTTCAAAATAAGCACTGGCTTCCTGGGATAACTTGACCATCCCTTCCTGCCCGGAACCGATAATCAGGTGTTTTGCCCCATCTTCATATAAATATTTGGCTTCTGCAATGGAAATGATGTGGGAAGTGCCGTAGAATTCTTTTGAGAGCTTTTTCCTACGTCGCTCAACTAACCCATTCAAACGGATAATCACGTCGTACTTAATTACCTCACCCTGGATGGTAATCCAGCCAAAATTCGTCTTGTCGATTATTGGCTTCATACCACATCTCCTTTCTCGAGCAGTCAGTAATCAGCTATCAGGTGCAAATTTTGTTTGCCGACCTTATCTGTGCAACTGGCTCATATTCATTTTAGCCCAATTCGAAAATAAATCAACCCGGAGTATAATTTTTACATGACGAGTCGCTTGTCTTTATCTCACCAAAGGAGTAAATGCTGATGGATTCCTCTGTGGTCGACCGCTTTATCCGCTATGTTAAAGTTGATACCCAATCAGATCACGAATCGAATTCTTATCCCAGTACCGCCAAACAAATGGACCTGGGACGGATCCTGGTTCAGGAACTGAAGGAACTCGGTCTGGAAAATGTGGCGATGGACCAGTATGGTTACGTGATGGCGACCTTGCCGGGAAACATTACCCACCAGGTTCCCAGGCTCGGCTTTCTGGCTCATATGGATACCTCACCGGATGCCTCCGGTAAGAATGTCAACCCGCAAATCGTAGCGAATTATGACGGCGGAGATATTGTCTTGAACGCCGAACGGCAGATCGTTTTATCACCCACGGTGTTCCCTGAGCTGAAACGGTACGCCGGGCAGCGCTTGATCACCACGGATGGGACGACGTTATTGGGCGCGGACGATAAAGCGGGGATTGCCGAGATTATGGCAGCTTTAGAGTATCTGAAGAGTCATCCGCAGGTGCAGCATGGCGATATTTGCATCGGTTTTACCCCCGATGAAGAAACCGGGCATGGAGTGGACTTCTTTGATGTCAAGAAGTTCGGGGCTGAATTTGCATATACGGTGGATGGGGGTGGGGTGGGAGGCATCGAATACGAGACCTTCAATGCTGCCCGAGCACGGATAACCATCCAGGGGAGGAGCGTCCATCCAGGCTATGCTAAAGGCAAGATGGTGAATGCCGGCCTGGTCGCCATGGAATTAAATGCTTTATTGCCGGCTAACGAGCGCCCGGAGTACACCAGCGATTACGAAGGCTTTTTCCACCTGACCGCAGTTCATGGGACGGTTGAAGAAGCTTCGCTGAACTTTATCATTCGGGATCACGACCGCCAGAAGTTTGCGGCTCGCAAAACATTGATCACCCAGGCGGTATCGTTCTTGAACGAGCGCTATGGAGGTTGCTTGTCTCTCGAGCTGAGTGATACCTACTATAATCTGCGTGAAAAGATCGAGCCGGTAATGCACATCGTAGAGACGGCAAAAAAAGCAATTGAGGCAGCTGGACTGACACCAGTTGTAACTCCTGTACGGGGCGGGACAGACGGATCGCGGTTATCTTTCATGGGCCTGCCAACCCCCAACCTATTCACCGGCGGGCAAAACGCCCATGGCCCTTACGAGTACATTCCGGTCCCATCGATGGAAAAATCGGTGCAGGTCATATTGAATATCATCGAGCTCTACGCTCAATGATGCTTGATTACGCCATTTGTGCGACGTTAGGTCCGGCCAGCCGTGACGAACGGTTATGGGCCAGGATGGTTTCAGCTGGGGCGACGGCCTTCCGGCTGAACACCTCTCATCTGACCCTGGATGACCTGCTGGCCTGGTTGGATCAGCTCGAGCCGTTCCTGGCAAAACTGGAACCCCGCCCTTCCCTGGTACTCGATCTACAAGGCAGCAAATGGCGTTTGGGTGATTTCAACCCTTTCGAGTTGACCGCTGGTGAAAAAGTTGAGCTGATACAGGCACAGACTTCCGATCAATTGGCTGTCCTGCCGGTGCCCCACCCAGATTTCTTCATGGCGGCTCCGATCTCGTCGCCGCAGGTGGTGCTGAATGATGCCAGGATTCGACTGAGAGTTGAAGCGCTGTTCCCAGACCGGGTAGAGGCGCGGGTGGAATTGGGTGGGTTAATTTCGCCGCGAAAAGGGATTACATTTACCCAATCAAATTATCGTCAGGAGAGCTTGAGCCCGAAAGATCAGGCCATTGTTGCTCAAACCTGGGGATACCAGGGGCTGAAGTTTGCGGTATCGTATATCAAAGATGGCGTGGAGGCGGCAAAATACCGGCTATTGCTGGGACGAGAAGCTTACCTGATCGCCAAGTTGGAGCGAGAGCCGGCCCTGACCGATGTGCTCAAGATCGCTGCGGTAAGCAATGAGATGTGGGTCTGCCGGGGAGACCTGGGAGCAGAGCTAGGACTGAAATCAATGGCGGAAGCTGTTTATTTATTCTCGGAAACAATAGGGCAGTTTTCGATACCGGTAGTTATGGCAGGCCAGGTATTGGAGCACATGACGGAGCATTCCACTCCCACCCGGTCCGAGATTGCTTACATTCACCAGGTTTTGATGAAGGGCTATCGGGGCCTGGTGCTCTCCGACGAAACGGCTATTGGGATCAACCCGGAAGAGAGCTGTCGGATGGCAGCTCTCTTCAAACGTCCCTGATGATTTCCCATTTACTTTTCTGAATCAAACACCCTCAATTTATGGCGGGTGGCGTCAAGATTCTAACGGATTGCCAGTAAAGCGATGAACAGGAACAAATCTGCAGCAGCATGAAGGGCGACTGCGCCCCAGATACTGTTGGTTTTGATGATCAAATAGCTGCAGGCCAGGCCCAAAGAAAAAGTATTTAATAAGAAGATTGGGATCACCGTCATCGGCAGATAAGCCACGCTTAGAAGATGAAGTGCGGAAAACCAGATCGATGTCAGCAAAATTGTCCCCACCACGCCGATGAGAGGTATCAATTTTTTTAGGAAAAGCCCTCTCATCCATAATTCCTCCAGAAAGCCGTTTGAAGCCGCGAAAAGCCCACCCCATACTACGGCTGATCCCAGGTTAGCCATGCTCTTGTATTCTGATGAAAAGAAGATCAGCGCTGAAGTAAAGAAATTTATCAGTACAAGAGAGCCGATGGCCAACCACCATTTGACGCGGCCTGTATTGAGGAACAATGAGCTCAGATTTTCTCCGGAAATCCTGACCAACAGCAAGATAGGGATGGAAACAAGCAGGGCGTCGTATACTTTAGCGAAAGCTAATCCCTGGTTCGATGCCATTGAGATGCCAAAGTATTGGAGAATAGTACTGTTGTAACCTGCAAAAAGAACTGAGACAAGGTTCACGCTGGAAGCGACGAAGAAGGCATACGAAATCTGCCAATATCTGGCAAACCTGTCACTCCGCTTAAGCAGATTTGCACCTATCAGAAAAAGAACCGAGAGGCTTGCTGCGTAAACTGCGTTGCCATTGGTGGGAAAAGCCGGGTAGTAATTCGATCCCAACACAAATATCGCCAATGCGCAAATTAATAACGCTCCGAATATGGTAATTCTTTGCAACAAACCGGTTGGTGTTGGGGACATTTTCGTGTAATCCCTGGTAGAAGACACCTCGTTTGAAATAGTGTTTAGCATTGTGGTCCTCGCTAATAATAAGCCTGCAAATTTGAGGATCGAACAATCGCAGGCTTTTTTTGATCTTTCAGGCTGCGCCGGATCGATTAATTGACATCGACCGTCACTTCATAAGTATTCGCTGGAGTCGTATTCTTCTCAAAAGGACGCTGGTAAGCCAGATCCAGTTTGGCCTGCCCGGTTTGGACAGCCCGGAATTTCAGGACAATCTTGCCAGAAGCGCCAAGCTGACTGCCATTGGGGGTGACCTCTGGCTCTCCGACCTGCTCCAGGATGGCTGGATCCAGCGGCAGCATTTCCCAGTTGTACCCGGTGGTAATATTTCCATCCAGAGTCACAATCAGGGTATCACCTTTGTTGAGGGTGATTGTTTTACCGGCATCAGCCACCGAGATTGAGACCTGGGGGTCCATCCTTTGGCTGCATGCGCTCAAGATAAGTATCAGCAGGATTAATCCTGCAATTCGTGAAATTTTTGAAGTCAACATTTTCTTTTCCCTGTTAATCAAAATCCAGTGACTGCCCGCTGTACAAATGTTAATACTGCCATGATCAAGAAGAGGGCGACTGCCGAGATGGTCCACACCCTCCCGGCGTTCGCTGCAACCCCAAGCATTCCTCCGGTAGCAGCGAAGAAGAGAACGACGTAGCTGATGACCATCCAGCTGGTCTGGCGAAAATCGATCCTCAGGACATAATCCAGGAGTAATTCCACTACCATGAATAACAGCAGTAAACCGCCTTGGATGTAGTAAAGGACCGGCCTGTTCAAGCCAGGAGCGGTAATGAGCAGGTAAATCAGAGGTGCAGCCAGCAAAAACTGAAAATAGCCAAGGCTGTGCCCAAATTCAGGTTTATTCATCAATCTGGATGTAAATATGAGGATACACGTCAGGAAATAGACGTCTGCAACGATCACACCCAGTATGTTTGTTTTTTCTAACATGGATCCTGCCCATCTTGTAATTCTTCGATCCGGTTAAGTGATAGCAGGGGCAAGCCCAGGTCGCGGATACGGGCTAACACTCCAAATAAGGCAGACTGGTCGGGAACCGTGCCAAACAACCGCGTACATCCTCCTTTTTGACTTAATGTGAAACCTTCAAACCAATCCATCCAATTTGACTCCAGGCAACCCTCGACAATGATTAGGTAACTTGAGGGTGAATTCATCTGGCGGGACCTCCCGATTGCATTATCCATTCGCTGACATCTCTGGCTCATCATTGTGTGATCTATGAGGAGGGCCTAGAATTTGCCGAATCTAAGGGAAACTTTAGCGGTAGCTTCATTGGTGCAGCACAGTAGCTCGCTGCCCCAATACAGTAAAAGTGATCCTAGCCGGGAAAAGGTATGTCGATTGCCCGTTTGATGGTTCGAAACATCTTGTTGGGAAAGAGATAGTTCCAGATTCTGGCGCGCGGTCTTCTCCATTTCGATTTGGCGCTGTTTGACCTGCTCGTACAAATATAATTGAGGGGGAAACATATTCATATCCTTTCGAGTACCACTAAAGCGGGTCATCAGCTTACACCTGTTAAGATTCATTGTGTATGCCTTATCCCACTTTTTCTACTATCAGCAAGAAATCTACCCGGTGGAACCAGAAGAAGCTCATGGTAACATTGGGGATGACTGCAACTACTTCTCCTCCCAGGCTATTCAAAAATTGTTCTAATTCTCTTTGATTGCGAGTCATGCTCAAGTTATATCGGTGAACCCTGTATTTCATGATTCATCTCCTTTCTAATGTCTCACCATTAAAATATCAAATAAGTGGGGTATACGTCATCCCCCAAATGAGGTATGTAGATATGGAGGTAATCAGGGATTGCTAATAGGGAATTGGGATTATTTTATAGCAGGTTAAGGCAACCCGGTTTATTCGAGAGTGGAGATTCCAAGGACGAGATTTGTAATTGCGGCTCGACTCATCCTATCTCGAACCTTTGAAACCGATTATTTAAGCAAACCGGCTTCTGTAGCACGCTGCACAGCTTCGATCCGCCGGTTGACGGCGAGTTTTCGATAGATATTTTTCATGTGAGTCCGCACCGTATGCACTGAAAGATACAGTTCGACGGCTATTTCTGTACTGGTCAACCCCGATTTTAGCAAGCGTAGTACGTCGATTTCGCGTTCGGTCAGGGGCTCAATGATGATTGTATTGCGCCCGACCGGATGGGAGGTTGGTGGAGCAGCTGGTTTTCGACCAGACGTCTTTGCGGTGCCATTGAGTCCCAACAGCAGTTTATCTATATACACGGCCATTTGCGGATCGATATCCGCTTGCTGTCTCACACCAGCCAAGAGGGGGTCCATCGGGGCACCTTCATCCAGAAAGGTGCGAAAATAGCCAGCCGGCATTGCTAAATGCAGGGCTTGTGTCAATGCCTGCAGCGCTTTGTCGAAGGCGTTCAAGCCCTGCAGCGCCAGGGCTATTAACACCTGGCATTTGATTAATTCCTGAGTCCAGTCGAACTGGACGGCAGCCTTCATTATCCGCTCCAACAGGCTCAGCGCCTGATTGAGTCTCTCCTGGTTTGAAGCCGGGATCCCGGACGCAACCATCACCCTGGCGAGGTTGATGTGGTGTAAATCGTAATGAAAGCTAAGCTCGCCATTATAGGTCAATCCGGAAGCTTTTTCCCAGAGCATGGCTTCACCCAGATCACCCCGTTTCAACCACAGCCGGATGCGGCACTCATCGAGCCAGCAGCGAACGAATGGGTCGATGTTGGTGCGGTTGGCGACCTGCAGGGCTTCCTCCAGGCTGGCCTGAGCGCCATCGAGGTTTCCACGGGCGATCTGCAAGCGTGCCAGGCACACATATCCATCCGTTAATACGTCGGCCTGGCCTAATTGCTGACATTGGATTACCCCCCGAACCAGGAGTGTTTCCGCCTGGTCAAGCTCATCTCGTTCGCGAAATAAATCGCCCAGTTTCGTGTTTGGAAACCCTGCGACCGGCAGCTCTTTCCCGTCAGGGCTAGTAGCCAGCGTGAGAGCATCCTGGTAAGTCTGAATGGCGTCTATGAGACGGGCTTGCTTGGTCTGCATCATTCCCACGTAGCAAGAGGAAGGGACCGCCATGGTGGCGAAGCCGCCCAATAAGGCATCTGCCCTGGCAGATGCGAATGCCTTTTCGGAGCGATGGACATCGCCCAATGCCCAATAAGCTCCGCCGAGAGCCACACCGGTTTCGCAGCGCATTTCATCTCCATTGGGGAGCAGCGCCAGAGCTTTTTCGCCTGCCTCTAAAACCAGGGGGATATCTTCGGCAACCAATGCAGAATGGGATCGGATCGCGGCGATATGCCCATTAATGTGGTTCTTCATTTCGGGAGATAAATCCTGGCTTGTAGATAAGGCTTTTTCTGCCGTGGCCAGGCTGGACTCGACCTGGGATCTGTGGCCGGTCCAATGTTGGCCCCAGGCACGGTAAACACACAACCAGGGTCGGGCGGCTACCTCAGTTTCCGGCAGGGCATCGATCCAGCCGGCGACCACGACCAGTTTATTCTGGATGTCGACCTGGCGGGCTGCTTTTTCGATCAGGTCTGCGGTCCAGGCCGAGTTGGAACTGGCGAAGGCATGGCTGATGGCATCTTCGTACAATCCGGCAGTTGCGAGCCAATGGCTGGCTTTGAGATGGAGTTGGTGAACTTGATCTGGTTCGGAGCTCATCAGGTTGCTGCGCAGGAGGTCTCGGAAGAGATGATGGTAGCGATACCAATGGCGTTCATCATCGAGAGGAATTAAAAATAGATTGGTGTGCTCGAGATAATCGAGCGTTTTTTGACTTGACGGTGGGTCAGAAACCGGTGGGTCCAATTCCTCCCTGGCAGCCAGGATCGCATCTGCCAGCGGAGCGCAGAACCGTTCGAGGATTGAGGTTTTGAGCAGAAACGCCTGGATGGAGGGAGGCTGCCCTAAGAGCACTTCTTCGAGCAGGAAATCGGCGATAAAGCGGTGACTTCCAGTGAATGCCTCGATAAAGCCATTAACGTCAGAGCGACCCTGCATCGAAATGGCTGCCATCTGCAGGCCGGCGATCCATCCCTCGGTGCAGGCTTCAAGCGCCTGCACCTGGTGGGTCGAGAGGTGCAGACCCATGATGTCATTGAGAAAAGAAGCAGCTTCCTCAGGGGAAAAACGCAGGTCTTTGGAACGAAGCTCTGCAACACTTCCGCTGGCGCGCAAACGTGCCAATGGCCAGGGCGGGTCGGCTCGCCCGCTTACGACCAGATGCAGGCCAGCCGGTTGGTGCTCGAGGAGAAATGTGAAGATGGCCTGGATGGTTGGCTCGGTTATGACGTGAAAGTCATCCAGTACCACGATAAGACTTCCGGGAATCCCAGCGATTTCGTTGACCAATTCGGTCAGGAGGGTTTCTCCGGGGAGATGAGCAGCTCCAATTTGGGATGATTGCAGCATAGCCAGGATACCGGAGCCAATATCCGGGCTGAACTGTCTTAATGCGTAGATGAAGTAGATGAGAAAACGAGTGGGATCATTGTCGCTATCGTCAAGAGACAGCCAGGCAAATGGGGTCTGAATTGAAGCCAACCAGGTGCTCAACAAAGTGGTCTTTCCGAACCCGGCTGGCGCCGATACCAATGTGAGTTTGCAGCCCCGGCCTGAATTCAATCGCTCTATAAGTCTTGGGCGCACGACAACCCCGGGCCGGACCGGCGGGGCAAAGAGCTTCGTTCTCAGGACGGACGCTGGCATTTGAAATCCCTTTTCTATTCGGGGATCGAGATTTGAGATTCAAATGATTGTCACCAAAAAGACCTGGTTATTCTCAATGGCTAAGATGCCTTAAATACCCAATTTTGGCTTAATCGGGCCTGATATTATTATAGAATAGTTTGGTTGGATTCAAAAGCTTTAAAATTCTACTGCCGTTACCCACCACAATCATAGAGAGAAATCTGCATTCTCCCAAAACCACCCTGGTTCTGGAATGAGTTGGTTGATTGGCCGGATGTGGTTCCTCCGGGTGCGCCAGAATTTTGGGTTACAGCATTGAAACCATTTACCACTTTGCAATTGGCGGTGATCCAGGAGGATAGATCGGCGCCATTGGTTAGATTTCCCCCGAAACCGTTGCCTTGCAGGTCCCAATAGATGAAGCGGAGCTGGTGGGTTGCTACCAGGGCAGCCAGTTGGGCGCTGTCGACGACCTGGTCGACTCCCATGAACCCACCCAGGTAGAGCACGGGACGGCCAGTGGCGATAACGTAATCAGAGCCTTGCATCGAGCTGGGCACGGCCATCAGGTAGGTGATTCCCTTGGTATTCGCCTCTAAATAGGATAGCAATGCTTGATTAATTTCCAGGCGGCCGTTGTTATTTGGCCCGGAAGTTTGGCCGTCGTAAGCCGCCGGAAGGGATTGGTTTAAGCTTGGATGGAGGGTGGTCAGCCCCGACCAGATTCCGGGGGTTACCAGCACTGCGAGCATCAGGATGCTGAAACTGGCTGCTGTGTTGCGCTTGGAGTGGCGGGCTGCGGACAGAATTAACCAAGCGCCGCCGGCGACGAACAAACCTATGACAAGTGGCTGCCACCAGGGAGTGCCGATAAATGCTGAAGCGGTGTCCATCTGTAGCTTCAACGTTATACCGGTAACACTCAACAGGAGGATGACTGCCAGCCAGGGCTGGTTCGCGCCCATTTCCCACAGTTCGATGATGGCAATCGCCGCCAGAATAACCAGGGGGGCAGCCATCTGAGCCAGGTAGTACTCGTGAAAGAACCCGGCAACGCTGAAGAAGATGGCATCGGTCAAGAACCAGATACCCCAAAGGACCAGGGCCTGGTGCTTTGGGGCTAGAGGCCAATGGAGCTTCTGGCGAAAGAATAGCAAACCAATGCCAAACAGAGCAACAGGCAGTAGCCAGCTCACTTCTTTGCTTAATGGCGCGGACACCAGGCGCAGTAGGCCTGCCTGCCCGGTGCCGGTTGCACCGCCGCCAAACCCACCTCCAAAATTGCCACCTACGGGTTGCCCGCCAAATCTCCGGCTGCCCGGCAGGTTGGACGGAAAACCTCCATTTGAGCGAGAGCCGAAGCCGGAGGATGGCGGCTGACTTCTATTAGGACTGAACCCGTTGTTAGGGAATGCTCCCCGGTTTCCACCCCCACTGGTCGTGGTGAATAAGCTCCTGCCCATGCCAAATAAGCGCTGCAGGCCGTTATAGCCGAAGATAAGGCTCATCTCGGAATTGTCACCGCTGCTGCCGACGAAAGGCCGCTGGCTGGCCGGCGTCAGATCGACGATCGTTGTCCAGGAAAAAGAGATGCCCAGCATCAGGATCACAGCTAATGCCAGCTTGCCCAATTTTGGCCAGAAGCGATCTTTTGCACCCAGAAAATACAGCGCCAGAAAAGCAGGGAGTGGGAGGTAGGCTTCCAGCATCTTGATGTTGAAACCAATGCCCACCAACGCGCCTCCCAACAAGAGGAAGCGCAGCCTGCCGGTTTCGGTTGCTTTGATGAAGGCCCAGGCTGCCAGGAGCAGAGTGAGGATCAGCAAGCTGTCCATAGTATTGTTGCGGTCGGTGGCAACAACCACCGGCGTAATCGCCATGGCCAGAGCGGCCAACAGGCCGGGGAAAGGGCCGAATGAACGCTGCACGAGGTGATAGACCAGAATCACCGAAAGGATGCCGGCTACGATTTCAGGCAGGAGAATCCCCAGGGTATTAACCCCCATTATGCCTGCTGAAGCTGCCTGGATCCAGAGACCCAGCGGGGGTTTATCTACACTGACTAACCCTCCAGGTTCGGCTGCCACAAAAAAGAAATTATGCCATGATTTAAGCATGCTGACGATTGCAGCAGTGTAATAATGGTTGACGTATCCCAATTGGGCGAGATCGGCAAAACGCAGCACGGCTGCCAGCACGACGATCACCAGGAGAGCAGCTCGGCGCAAGGTCTCTATGGCAGACAGGGGCCGGATATTTATTTTACCGGCTTTTGAAATTAATGATCCCGGAAAAGTAATTCTCATTGTAGTAATCGGTTGTCAGACAGCTGGTAAATTACGTTTATTGATCGAATCGATCCATTGACCATCTCTTAAGCTAATTAATGCCCAATATATTTTATGCATTTTAAATGACTGTAAGATGAAATGTTTTTTAAAGAGAATGAAGGTAAATAATATGGTTTTCATATATTTATCATCCTGACCTGTTATGATCTCAATGTTTGGAATATGGATAAATTAAAACAACAGGAGTCCTTGATGACCGATCAAGTCAAATACGATCTTTACAGCCAGCAATTTGCCCGGAATGCTTATGACATCTTCAAGCGGATCCGCCACGAAAACCCGATTTTTCAACAGACCGGCCTGGATGGAGCAACGCCTATCTGGTTTCTATCTCGTTTCCGAGACATTGAGGCCATGTTGAAAGATGACCAACACTTCGTTCTCGATTACCGGCTGGTCATCGATCCCGAGGAATTCGCACGTTATCGGGGCAGCATGGCAGGAGTCATGGACATGGTCAATAGCCACCTTCTTACAAAGGAAGGCGAAGACCACCGCCGGCTGCGATCCCTCGTCACCATGGCGTTCACGCCCCGGCGCATTAGCGATATGCGGCCGCGCATCCAACAAATAGCCGATGAATTGCTGGATAAGATCGAAGCAAATGGGCAGATGGATCTGGTAGAAAAATATGCATTCCCGCTGCCGATTATTGTGATTGCCGAATTACTCGGTATTCCGGCAGAGGACCGCGACCAGTTCCGGACCTGGTCGGATATTTTCGTCAAGCCGGCTATGACGCCCGATGAACAGACCCAATTTATCCAGATGGCGATGGAGCTCGTTTCATATCTACAAGAGCTGTTCGAGGAACGGCGTAAAACCCCAAGAAATGACCTGATCTCGGCATTGCTTCATGCCGAAGAAGCCGGTGATAAGCTCAGTACGGAAGAATTGTTCAGCATGATTGTGCTGTTGATCGTTGCCGGTCACGAGACGACCGTTACCTTGATCGGAAATGCCACAGTGGCTTTATTGACCCATCCAGGGGTCATGGCGCGCCTGAGAGAACACCCCGAAGAAATGCCCAAGGCAGTCGAAGAGTTTTTGCGTTTCGACCCGCCAGTGGATCGGGCGATTACCCGCATTGTAGCCGAAGACGTGGAAGTTGGCGGACACCAATTTCACAGGGGTGAGTTGGTAATCGGTTTACTGGGCTCTGCTAACCGTGACGATGAACAGTTCCAGAATGAGGACCGGCTTGAAATCGACCGCGATAACCGCTCGCACCTGGCTTTTGGGCGTGGGGCACATTACTGCCTGGGAGCGCCGCTGGCGCGTCTAGAAGCTGAGATCGCCTTGAATACCCTGCTGCGCAGGCTGCCGGGATTGCACCTGGCGACTGAGAAGGATGAGCTCGAATATCGCGAGGTGCCATTATTCCACGCCTTCTCGCACATCCCGGTTGCATATTGAGGGATTTGTGTATCAAGCGTCATTGAGGGTAATCTTCTTACCCGGAAGTGCAAGCCGCTGGTGTCGAATGAGGTGAGCGGAATAGCTACGGCAACAAGACAGCAATGATTCGCAGAAGGGAGCAGGCTCAGGAGCATGAACCGCCAACCAGGAATTTGCTAGCGGTAAGCCAGCTCGTTGGATTGATCGAAGTAGCGCTTGATGGCTTCGGGAGGGACGTTCCAGGGGATGTGGTTGCCGATGCACATCATGTACCCGCCTGACATGCGCCCGGTTTCTGCCATGCTGACGACCATTTCCTTAATTTCAGCCGGATCGTTACGCATTAAAATCCGGTTATCGCCTTCGCCTGCCAGGAAGCAGTCCTTATGCCGGCGGGCGATAGCTTTGTAATCTGTGTACGGCTCGCTGATAATCCCCAGGGCGCCGCAAGCGATGACATCGTCGGCGAAGGCATCCATACAACCATCTGACATGAAGATAACCTGCTTGCCGGCATTCTTCAATATTTCCCAATACTCCTCGTATCGGGGGAAGACATATTTATGCATCCATTTTGGGCTGCAGACCGGCCCGCGCGACATGACGATATCGTCGTGACAAATAGCAAAGTTGACTGGCAGGCGCGCAAAGGCGCGGAAGGTGCGCCGGTTGATCTCAGCGAACTCGTCCATAACGTGCTCGAAACGTGGATCAAGGGCACAGGCCAAAAAAAGCTCCCAACCAAAACACAGCAGGGGCCACATGAAGGTGGTATTGTAAAAACCAACAGTCGTGGGCAGGCCTTGGGGCGATTGGTTGCCCCATTCGAGCGGGTAATCTTTGCGCAGGTACTGGTAGATTGCCTCTTCGCTGGAATAGTCCCAATTGACCACCACGTGCACCCAATCCCTGAAATCACCCTTGGCCAGCGGGCTGAAAGCAAACACATCTTCCTGCGAGCGGAAGTAGGCTTCGCCATGTTGGAAGGTGGTCGAATCGCCATCACCCCAACGAACGGTGTGAGCCTGTGGATCAGAAGCGTACTGCGAGCTGTAGCGCGGTGGAATTTTAGGTTGGTCATCTTCGGGGATTGGTAAATCCAATTGGGGATAAAGCTCTTTGAGCCTGAGCCGGCAAAGGCGTGGATGCTCGTAATAATCGATCCCGGTTAGATAGGTCTCGGCATCAGGGCAAGACCAATGCTCCCAGTGGGCAATTTTATGCGGGCCACGACCGATGTAGGATTGGTAGATAGGATTTAAATTATTCATGAATTGAAGGTTTCGATATCGGGAAAAGGATAATTTTCCAATTTTAACACGTAAACTCAACAGGATGGCATTATCTCTGGAGCAAAAACCGAGGTGGGTAGACCCTCAAAAAAAGATGTAGAATTGGAGAAGAAGCTTCCAAACCGATTAATCGGGTCGAGAGTTGAGAACGAAGTATCTTATTCACCCCTCGATTTCCAATTCTTGATGCTCCAAAGGAAAGATCAATGCGCCGCTTTACTCCTCTTCCTTTTTCGAAGGTCTCCATAGATGGCGGTTTCTGGGGGCCTCGCCTGGAAACGAACCGCAAAATCACCCTGCCGATCGAATACCGGCAGAATAAAGACACCGGACGAATCGATGCCTTCAGGCTGGATTGGAAACCCGGCCAAAAACCGGTGCCGCACATTTTCTGGGATTCAGACGTCGCCAAGTGGATCGAAGCCGCCAGCTATTCTCTGGCGAGCTATCCCGATCTCCAATTAGAAACCCTGATAGATGAGGTGATTGTACTGATCGCATCATCGCAGCAGCCTGATGGATACCTGAACTCCCACTTTACTGCGGTCGAGCCCGAAAAACGCTGGACTAACCTGCGGGATTGGCACGAATTGTACTGCGCCGGACACTTGATCGAAGCGGGGGTGGCTTATTTTCAGGCAACCGGAAAGCGCCTACTTCTGGACACCATCCAGAGATACATCGATTACATCGGTCAGGTGTTTGGCGTTGGCGAAGGACAGAAACGAGGGTATCCCGGTCATCCCGATCTTGAACTGGCCCTGGTGAAGCTTTATCACGTCACGGAGGACAGGCGTTATCTCAACCTGAGTCTTTACTTCGTTAACGAGCGCGGGCGCCAGCCTCATTATTATGACCTGGAAGCGAAGGCTCGCGGCGAAGACCCGGCGAATTTCTGGGCGAAGACCTATGATTATATGCAGGCATTGATCCCCGTGCGCTCACAGACCCGGGTAACAGGGCATGCTGTGCGAGCCATGTATCTGTATTCAGCCATGGCAGACCTGGCAGGAGAGACTGGCGATCAAAGCCTGGTCGAAACTTGCGAACGCCTGTGGGATCATCTCTGCACCCGCAACCTGTATCTGACAGGCGGTATCGGCCCTTCACGCCACAACGAGGGTTTTACCCGGGATTACGACTTGCCCAATGAGAGCGCTTACGCCGAAACCTGCGCCGCGATTGGCCTCATTCTATGGAACCAACGACTGCTGCAATTGGCCGGGGAATCCCGTTACGGAGATGTGCTCGAGCGAGCCCTATATAACGGGGTACTCAGCGGGGTATCGCTTTCTGGGGATCTCTTTTTCTACGAAAACCCACTTGCCAGTGATGGCAGCCACCACCGCCAATCCTGGTTTGACTGCGCCTGCTGCCCGCCCAACCTGGCGCGCCTGTTGGCTTCATTGGGTGGCTACGTGTATGCCCACAACGACCAGGAAGTGATGGTTAACCTGTACGTACAGTGCAGCGCTCACCTGGATTTGCCAGGTGGCGAATTGATCATCCGCCAGGATACCAATTACCCCTGGGAGGGGAAGGTTACTTTCGCTTTCGAGATGGAACGCCCGCTGGCGTTTAAACTCCTGCTGCGCTGGCCCCGATGGTGTGCTCAGGCTGTTCTCAAAATGAACGGTCAGGTGCTGCCCCTGGGCGGTATGGTCGAAAATGGTATGGTCGGCCTGGAGCGTTATTGGCAATCAGGTGACTTGGTGACGTTTGAAATGGAGATGCCGGTCGAGCGGGTTCATGCCCACCCCGACGTTGAAGAAGATCAGGGCAAAGTAGCGCTGCAGCGCGGCCCGCTGGTCTACTGTGTGGAGCAAGTCGACCAGGAAGCCCTGGTTAACCGGCTGGCTATACCGGTAGACAGCCGGTTTGAGGCGGAATTCGACCCAGATTTGCTCGATGGGGTTGTCAAGATCAGCGGTGAGGCACTGGCTTACGACAGTCAAGATTGGGGTAAAGACCTGTACCGGTCTCAAAAACCAGCGGGGAGACCCTGCAAGCTGTTAGCTATCCCTTATTATGCCTGGGATAATCGGGAACCGGGTGGGATGCGGGTCTGGTTGACGGAACGATGAGAATCGGGTTTGATGCAATCCTGATCGCCGATTCAGGATAACAGCCAGTACAAAGGGTTTTCGACCATCTCTTTGATGCGTTTTAAGAACCTGGCTGCCGGGGCGCCGTCGACGACGCGATGGTCGAACGTCAGGCTCAGTGTTAGCATACGGCAGATTGCGGTCAGCTCGTGATCTGCGTCGATCACCACGACCCGCGGTGCAATCCGGCCGAGCCCCAGGGCGGCGCATCCGCCAGGTGCGATGACAGGAGTGAAGCCGTCGACATCAAACAGGCCCAGGTTCACGATGGCAAACGTGCTGCCGGTAATCTGGTCCAGGGTCAACTGCCCGGCGCGGGCTTTTTCACACAAGGCGGCTCTTTCTCGGGCGATTTGCCTGACGCCTTTATCCTGGACATCCTTGAGGACCGGTTCGAGCTGCGCTACGCCTGCGTCGAAGACGATCCCAACGTTGATTGAGTTTTGAAGGACGATCTGACCGCCTGCCAATATTGCATTCATGAGGGGGAATTCCGCCAGAGCCTGGGAGACCAGCCTGACCAGCATATCTGTGTACCCCGGGATCACCTGCCCTGTCAGGGTGGGATCACGCTTCCAGCCCCTTCGTAATTCGTATAGCCGGGTTGCGTCTGCCCTGCTAAACAAGGATAAAGGCGCAGCTGTTTGCAGGTTGGCGCTCCTGGGTGTGACGATATCTTCATCCAGGATTTCTATGGCAGCAGGCTGAATGGCCGCCGCGATTTGGGCAGCGGTCCGGATGTCCTGCTCGCGAATGCGGCCGGAAATACCGCTGCCTCGAACTGCCGCCCAATCGATCCCCAGCTCACGAGCCACCCGGCGGGCCCGCGGGCTGATTTTTATCTGGCTTGCACCGGTGGGTCTGGCGATGCGGATATCGGCTGCCAGTTTTACTCCTTGCGTCTGGGACTGGCGTTCGGATGTTTCAACCGGCACAGGCCGGGCAGGAATGGCCAAATTTTGTTTGTTAATGGGTGGTTCCTCTCCTGGCTGGCAAATATATGCCAGTAAGGTGCCCACCGGTACTTCAATGTCGGGACCAGGAGCGTCTGGCACGATCCTGAGGACGCCGCTTTCAAGGGCTTCGACCTCCTGGATGGCTTTGTCGCCTTCGACGCTGAAAATCATTTCTCCGGTCTGGACACGATCACCATCCTGTTTGAGCCATTCGACCAGCCGGCCGCTTTCCATGCTCCAACCTAACCTGGGGAGAACGACTTCAAATGCCATAAGAAAATCCGTTTGTTCGAGAAGGGTGGCTGGAGAATCGAGAATTGGCGGAGGCGAATTGGGTCAATGAGTAGCCAGGTGTCTGGGAAATGGATGCGCAAGCATGCGGGGTGCATCTCAGTAAATTTCCTTTTTGAAATCTCATAAAATTCATTGAAGAAATTCTGTCCATTCGGGATTTTATTCGAGTTAAGCGTTGACGATCCAATCCAAAGTGATTATTTTACATGAGGCCTATTCGGCTAAGAGATCACGGGCTGCCTGAATGATGGCAGCCGGGGTGGGCAGGAGCTGCGCTTCGAGCGCCTGGGAATACGGCGCCGGGACCGGCTTACCGCTCAGGCGGCGGATAGGAGCATCCAGGTCGTCGAATCCCTGGTCGGCTACCTGAGCGGCAATTTCAGCGCCCAGGTTGCAGATCGGGTAATCTTCATCAACGATCAGCAGCCGCCCGGTCTTTTTGACCGAATCGAGGATGGTCTCCATATCCAACGGGCTGGTGGTGCGCGGGTCGATGACCTCGATCGAGATGCCTTCCTTCTGCAGGGTTTGGGCTGCTTGCAGTGCTTTAAGGACGGTGATCGAAAGGCCAACGATGGTCAGATCGCTGCCCGGAAGAGGGATGGCAGCCTTACCGAAGGGCAGCAGATATTCGGTTTCAGGGACCTCGCCACGGGTCGCCAGGATCCCCTTATGCTCCAGGAAAAGGACCGGGTCATCGGACCGGATGGCGGTTTTTAGCAGGCCTTTGGCATCGTAAGGGTTGGATGGCAGTGCAACTCTGAACCCGGGAACATGCATGAAAATGGTGTGGTAATAACCGGAATGGTGGGCAGCAGCCGAAGCCCCGGCCCCAAAGCATCCCCGCAGCACAATCGGCATCTTAAGGCGGCCGCTGCTCATCCACTGCAGCTTTCCGGTCTGGTTTATCAGGTCGCCCAGGGCATCGAGCAAGAAATCCGAAAACATGAAATCGACCACCGGACGAGCGCCGGTGACTGCCGCGCCAGTACACAGAGTGGTAAAGCCGCGCTCGGAGATGGGTGTATCCCGCAGGCGTTCCGGGCCATATTTGTCGTAAAGCCCAATGGTGGTGTTGAAGTTGCCGCCGCGTGCCCCAATCCCTTCGCCGACGACAAAAATTGTATCATCGCGGGTCATTTCTTCGTCCAGAGCTTCCAGGGTGGCTTGAGAAAATGTGAGTGTTGGCATGGTTGGTTTCTCTTATTCGCTGTAAACATGACCCATCAGGCTGCTGGGGTCGGGCATGGGGCTGGCTTTGGCAAAGGCTACTGCCTCCTCAACCATCGCTGCAATCTCGCTGTCGATCTTATCAAGCTCGTCGGCACCAACGACCTGCTCTGCAAGAAGTCGACCTCTCCAGGAATTCAACGGGCAGCGCAGTTTCCAGGCTTCAACTTCTTCCGGGGTGCGATAACCTGCCTCGCGCATGCCCTCAGAATGGGCACGGAAGCGATAGGTTTTACATTCGATCAAGGTCGGACCCTCCCCGCGCCGGGCCCGGTTGACAGCTTCATAGGCAGCATGGTAGACGGCAAGGACATCGTTTCCATCAACTGCCACGCCAGGAAGGCCCAGGGCGGCAGCCCGGCTGGCAATTTCAGGGTTCCTGGTCACATTTTTCAGAGCAATTTCGGTGGCATACAGGTTGTTTTCGCAAACGAAGATCACCGGGAGCCGGTAAGCAGCCGCCAGGTTTAAGCCTTCAAAAAATGCGCCATTGTTCGAGCCGCCATCGCCGAAAAACGAAACGCCAACCAACTTTTTCTTGAGCAGCTGGCTGGTATATGCCGCCCCTGCCGCCAGCAAGATGCCCGGACCGACGATCCCACTCGACCCGTAGAAACCGATCTCAGGAGCAAAGAGGTGCATCGAGCCGCCACGACCGTTAGAGCAGCCGTCGACACGGCCTAATAGCTCGGCAATCACGGCCCGCGGCTGGATTCCCTTTGCCAGGGCGTGACCATGGCCCCGGTGGGTGCTGAAAACTGCGTCAGCAGTGTTAAGGTTCGCGCAAACCCCCGCCGCGACCGCCTCTTCACCGATGTATGTATGACAGGCTCCATAGATCAGGCCGGCCTGGTAAAGTTTGACCAGGGCTTCTTCGACCCGGCGGATCTTGAGCATAGTGCGGTATAAATCGATTGCAAGATCCCTGGGAATGTCATCTAGGCCGCTTGGCATGGCGCTGCTCCTTGGTTAGCGAGAGTTGAAAATCGTGAACCGAAGACGAACAATGCAAGGATTATAAATCAAAAAGCTTGCCCGGTCGCGACGTTCATAGTATGATCGTTGAGAAGAGATTCGAGATATGTGAGTCCGGATAAATGGTTATCATCCAAATAACTCGCTCAAATAAGTCTACTGAGTTCAGATAGCAAATCTCGATTGTCTAATCTCAGTTTTCCCACAAAATATTCCTTATGCCTGAACCTGTTGACATTCCCTTTTTCAAACGATTTACGCAAATTGGCGTGGTGGTTAAGGATATCGACCGGTCGATGAAAGCCCTCGAGGAGATTTTTGGCATCGGGCCTTTCCGGGTAATCGATTGGCCGCCTGCGGACCGGGCCGACATGGAAAAATTCTATCATGGCCAGCCGGGAAATTTTACGGCGCGGATGGCTTTCGTGGACCTGGGCAACGCCGAGCTTGAGCTGATCCAACCCCTGGAAGGCGAGAGCATCTGGGCAGATTTCTTGCGTGACCATGGAGAAGGCATCCATCATATCCGTTTCAACGTCGACAATGTCCACCCCGTGATCGATTACCTTTCCGGGCAGGGGATCGAACCCGCTCAGAATGGCTCAGGGCTCCGGCCTGGCACCCACTGGGTCAATTTCGGCAGCGAAGATCAGGTTGGATTTGTGATCGAAATCATGAATGCCTTACCAGGGACAGACGGCAAAACACCGGCAATCGACGCCGGAAAGGTCAGGCTCGACGATGTCCGGCCTGAATCATAGAACTCATCATACCAGCTTGAAAGGAAAAACGATGTCTCATCCATTATTCGATCTCTCCGGACGGGTCGCGCTGGTCACTGGCGCCGGGGGTGGTTTTGGTCGGGCAATTGCAGTCGGTTTCGCCGAATCAGGAGCAGACCTGATGCTGGCGGATATCAACCCGGAGACGCTTCAGGCTTCGGCTCGCCAGGTTGAAACGATTGGCAGGAAAGTCGAAACGTTGATTTGCGATGTAACCGTTCCCGAGCAGATCAGGACGTTATACGAAAAGTTAGACGAAGCCTTCGGGAAGATCGACGTGCTGGTCAACGTCGCTGGCCCCGCCTGGACCACAACCCCGGAAACGATTTCCCTGGATGACGTCAGCAAAACGATGAATGCCCTGGGGGTGGCGCGCTTTTACTGCTGCCAGCAAGCCGGACAGCGCATGTTGGGCCGGGGAAGGGGAAGCATCATCAACATCGGCTCGATTGCCAGCGTGACGGCGATGGGTCGGGGACATATCGCTTACAGCATGGGAATGGGCGCGGTCGCCCAGATGACCCGCGAGCTGAGCACGGAATGGAGCGGGCGAGGTGTGCGGGTAAACGCCATCCTTCCGGCCCAGGTGCCCAACCCTGGCAATAACCTGGAAAACCGGATGAAAGGCGACCCCGCTTTACGGCGTAATTTCTTGCGCGGCCTGCCAATAGGCCGTCTGGGCCGGCCTGAAGACATCGTTGGACCGGCCATATTCCTGGCTTCGGATGCATCTGCCTGGGTCACAGGCATCCTTTTGCCCATGGATGGTGGCAACCTGGCCAAGAATGCCGGCGGCTCTCATCCGGGAATGCCCGAACCAACTGCCAGCCTCTAAAAAGACACCCGACCTGACCCTGAACGTCACTCAGACTTTCAGGGTCTGATGTTAATCAAAGACGCCGGAACCAATAAGGAGGAGGAGCCATGACGGATAATCCATATCATTTGACCGGCAAACTGGCGCTGGTAACCGGAGCCGGAACCGGGATCGGTCAAGGCGTGGCGCTGGAGCTGGCCCGCCAGGGGGCAGATGTCGTCCTCCATTATTCCAGCAGCCGCCAGGGAGCCCTGGAGACGGTTGAGGCTATCCAATCTATGGGAAGGCGAGCTCTGGCCATCCAGGCGGACCTGCGCCAGGTGAACGAATGCCTGCGATTGGTCGATGAAGCTGCCGGCTTCCTGGGCGGGCTTGACGGGCTGGTTTCAAATGCCGGTATTACAGCGACGGTCAAGTTTCTGGAGATGACCGAGGAAAGATTCGACCGGTTGGTCAATCTTAACATTCGCGGCGAATATTTCTGCGCCCAACAAGCTGTGCGCCACATGCTGGAGCGCGGGGCAGAACTCCGCCGGGCAGATCCAGCCGGTCAATGGGCAGGAGCCAGCATTGTAAATATTTCTTCGGTGCATGGCCTGGTTGGCTGCGCGGGCCATTCAGCCTATGCTGCCACCAAAGGCGCGATTAATGCTTTCAGCCGAGAGCTGGCGGTTGAGCTCATCCCACTTCATATCAGGGTCAATGTGATTGCACCGGGGACGATTGAAGTTCCGAGCTATTATTCGATCGATCCGGACTATACCCGCCAGGCGGGAATTGAGATGGTGCCCTGGGGAAGAGTGGGGCTGCCTCAGGATGTAGGCTACCTGGCAGCATATTTGCTCAGCGATGCGTCTGAGTTTATGACCGGACAGGTCCTTGCCTTCGACGGTGGGCTGACCGCTAAAATGGCCCTTCCAAAACAACCTAAGGAAGGTGAGAGATGATTTGCCACTATTGTGACTAAAATGAAAGAATTAGGGGTAAAATGTGAGAAGTATTGAGACGGTGACCTACAATCGGGGGCACCATAGTATCAATTGTATAAGGTCTTGAAATGAAAACGCTATTACTCATGCGTCACGCAAAGTCCAGTTGGAAACAAAAAAATGTACCAGATATTGAACGTCCCCTAAACTCGCGTGGGGAAAAAGATGCACCCGCTATGGGCCGGCTTTTACGTAAAAAAAAGATGGTTCCGGATATCATTCTGTCGTCGCCGGCAGTCCGGGCCCGCTTGACGGCCGAAGCCGTGGGAAAGAAAAGCCATTACGAAAAAGATATCTTGGTCATCGATAAACTCTACATGGCAGAAGCACCAGAAATATTCAGCACTTTGAATGCATTGCCAGAAGAGGTAGAAAAAGTACTTTTGATCGGCCATAATCCAGGGATGGAATACATGCTGCAGCAGTTGACCGGAAAAATTCAATCATTATCGACCTCGTCGATTGTGAACATCTCCTTGCCGATAGATCATTGGTCTGACCTTAACGGGGATACCCAATGTGAATTGGTCAAGGTGTGGCAGCCCAAAGAATAGACCTGCAGCACAACAGTTATAATCGGTTGACCGGTGAATGTTGGGAGAAAAATCTGTTCCCATTAAATCCCCGGTTATCCTTTTGACTCGAGCAAGCCAGGGGGACAGACGGTTCTGGAATATTAAAGCAAGAACCGGATAGAAATTTCTCTCGAAGGCAGATAATATATGGTAAGAATGCGGTATAAAATATTGGGTTCGATTCCGGGCCATGGCCTGGGTTCGAGCCTCAAATCTGTATGGAGAGCTCATGGACGTACCTCTCAAGATAGCACCAGCGAACAGCGATCTCGAGAAATTATGGCAAGCCATCCTGACGGGCGATGAAAGTTATATTGGGCAGTTTTTCTACGGGGTGCGCTCAACCGGAGTATACTGCCGGCCGGGATGCCCTTCACGCAAACCGGGAAAAGCCCAGGTCGAGTATTTCTCTACCTGCGCTGAAGCAGAGAAGGCTGGTTACCGACCGTGTAAACGTTGCCAGCCAGGCCTCGGACGGGTGGAGACTGCAGGGGTTGGATTGGTTGAAAGAGCTTGCCAGATCCTCGACTCCCAGGTTGAAAATCCTCCCGGCCTGGAAGAATTAAGCCGAGCTCTGGCGGTCAGCCCATCCCATTTGCATCGCCTGTTCAAGAGAGTCACCGGGCTAACGCCCCACCAATACGCTGCTGGTCGCCGACTGGAAAAATTCAAGGCATTGGCCAGACGAGGGGATAGCCTCAGTGGAGCCATATATGAAGCCGGCTATGGATCGAGCAGCAGGCTTTACGAAGACGCCCCTGACCGGCTGGGGATGACGCCTGGTTCTTATCAAAATGGAGGTAAGAGTATGGAGATTGGATTTACGATTGTCGATACGTTCATCGGGCGGATGCTGGTGGCAGCTACAAAAAAGGGGGTCTGTGCGGTTAGCTTTGGCGATGAGGATAAAAAGCTGGAGGCGTGGCTAAGAATGGAATTTCCGCAAGCAAGTTTGCAGCGTGGTGATGGGGCTTTTAGTGATTGGGTGAACACCCTCTTGAGCTATCTCGAGGGAGACCGTCCTCACCTGGAACTGGCTCTAGACTTGCAAGCCAGCGCCTTCCAGATGCGAGTGTGGGAAGAGCTGCGCCGGATACCTTACGGCGAAACCCGTACCTACACCGAAGTGGCTAATGCGATTGGTAGACCTAAAGCTGTCCGGGCAGTTGCCAATGCCTGCGCGGCCAATCCGGTTGCTGTGGTCAATCCTTGCCACCGCGTTTTGCGCCGGGATGGTTCGCTGGGGGGATACCGTTGGGGGATTGAGCGCAAGCATGCGCTTCTCGATCGCGAAAAAGGTGCGCTATAAATCCTTGAAGTCTACCAGACCATAACGCAGGGCGGAAACGACCGCCTGGGTGCGGTCGGAAACGCCTAACTTCTTGAACAGCTCGCTGGTGTAATTTCGGACGGTGCCTTCGGTCAGGTAAAGTTGCTGGGCAATTTCTGCGTTGCTCAGACCGCAGGCCAATAATTTGAGCAGTTCTTGCTCGCGGTCACTCAGCTTGAAGTGGGTGGGGGTCAACCTGGCCGATGGACGATTCTGGTAATCATCCAGAATCTTACCGGCTACTGCTGGATCGAGAAATGTTTTGCCGGCCAGGGTTCCTTTAATCGATTCAATCAATTTCTTTGGAGGTGTATCTTTCAATAGATAACCGGATGCACCGCTGTGAAGAGCGTCAAAAACCCATTCGTCATCGTCGTAAGTGGTTAAGACCAAGACAGCTATCTCCGGGAACTGTTCGTGAATCTTACGGGTTGCGACGATGCCGTTGACCACCGGCATCTTCAAATCCATCAATACCAGGTCCGGGAGGGTCTGGGCAACCAGCGCCATTGCTTCGGCTCCGTCCTGGGCAATTGCGACTACTTCGATTTCAGTATCTGAGCTCAAGATTTTCGCCAGGCCTTCACAAACAATCGCCTGGTCATCGCAGATCATGACCTTAATCATCCCCTACCTCCACAGAAAAACGCAAGGATGTGCCTACCTCGGAGTGACTTACGATTTCAAATTTTCCCCCCACCATCGCCGCCCGTTCCTGTATCCCTTTCAGCCCATGTTTGCCTTCGAAATCGACCTGGTCCAGGTTTACACCACAACCATCGTCGGCGATAACCAGGCTTAGCTTGCCATTTTCTATTCCCAGGCTTAAGGTGACCTGGGCGGCAGATGCGTGATCGACCACGTTGGCAAGTGCTTCCTGGGTAATTCGGTATATGGCATGCTCGGTTTCGGCATTTAAATGGGGAAGGGTAGGGGCCACGTCCATATTAAGGACGAAATCGGCACGGGCGGCTGCTTCCAGGGCAACATTGCGGATGGCAAGTGACAGCCCAAGGTCTTCAACGCTTTGAGAACGCAAATCCTTTAATGCCCGCCGAACTTCAGCCAGGCCAGCCCGGGTGGCATTTAAAGCCTTGTCTAACATGGTTTCAACCTCAACCTGGTCCGGCGCCAGCATCATTTTGGTAGCTTCAAGATTGACCGCCTGTCCAGTTAGAGTATGGGCGAGGGTGTCGTGAAGTTCGCGAGCCAGGCGGTTGCGCTCACGACTTAATGTGAGCTGTTCGAGGGTAGCGGCATGTTGGCTGAGCCTCATGTTGGCACGAATCAGCTCACGCCGTTGGGCGCGTTGGATTGCTACCATGCGTGAAACGATATGACCGACGATGCCAAAGGCAAACGCTCGTACCAGGGGCAGGCCTAGAAGAGGGAACGTCTGGGCATCGAGCCGGCCCACCATAGGATATACCAGGCTTAATTCAACAAAGGCGGCGCTGACGGTAAAGGCCAACACGGATGGAAACGAATATTGCCAGGCTATCAGCACGACCGTCACGAGCATGCTGGGGACCAGGAGCCAGGCCATTTCGACCATCGTCTGCACATCTTTGGTTTGCGGCGCAAGGAACACGAGGTTGCTGAGCACAGGGACTACAGCAGCAATGCTCAATGCCAGTGGGAGATAGAGGCTTTTCAAGCGGTGGTGCAAGCCGGGCAGGGAAAGATAGATAAACAGCGCTAGATTACTGGCAAAATTTAGATACCACTGGATCTGGACCGAAGCAAAGCCTCTGCCGGTCTGGATGACTGTATAAAGGATCAGGATTGAAAAATAACCTAACGCTATGCCTGTAAAATAGCGGAAAGCGCGCAGCAAGCCTGGTTCGATATCCCGGGACATAAAAACATCATACCATAGCCCTTCAAATTGTTAACAATCTTTCCGCAGCTGGTGACGCGGATCAACCTGATCGATGACGCGCGTCACCTGGAATGATGCCGGTCAGCACCTTTCAATCGCGAAGATCAACCCATAGAATGGCTATGGAGACCTATTTATGGATATTGCGATCGAAGTCAAGGATTTGCAGAAACGCTATTCCAGGACACTGAAACCTGCCATTCAGGACCTCAATCTGGTGGTGGGTCGCGCTCAGCTTTTCGGCCTGGTCGGCCCAGACGGAGCTGGCAAAACCACAGTATTGCGCATGCTCGCATCGGTGATGGAACCCAGCAGTGGCAGCGCCAGGGTTGCCGGTTACGACATCGTGAAACAGGCTGAGTTCGATCCGAGAACGGATCGGTTATATGCCCCAGAATTTCAGCCTTTATCCCGATCTGAGCGTAGATGAAAACCTGCTTTTTTTTGCCGACATCCATCGCATGCCGGCAGCCAAAAAAGCTGCCCGGATCCATGAGATGTTGGAATTTACCCGCCTGGCAGATTTCCGCGGCCGGCGAGCAGGCAAGCTTTCCGGTGGTATGAAAAAGAAACTGGCCCTGGCCTGCGCTTTGGTGCATGAACCCGAGATCTTGCTTTTAGATGAACCTTCCACCGGGGTTGATCCGGTTTCGCGCCGCGAACTGTGGCACATCCTCACAGAAATCGTTCAACAAGGTGTTACGGTAATCTTGAGCACACCTTATATGGATGAGGCTGAACGCTGCCATCAGGTTGGTATGCTTTACGATGGGCGCCTTCTCACCAGCGGTTCTCCGCTGCAAATAGCAGCGGAACTGCCATTTGCGATCATCGAAGTAAAAGCTTCCCCACGCAAAGAGATGCGCCGGGTGGTTGCCGAAACCGAAGGGATCTCGCATTGGCGCCCGGTTGGCGACCGGCTGCGCCTGGCGGTGCCCAAGGATAACGGCCAGGTCAAACAAGTGATCCAGGCTTTGACCCGGCGTTTTTCTCGTGAGAAACTGGAAGTCACTTTCATTCGCAGCGAACGTCCTGGAATGGAAGATGTCTTCGTCCAGTTGGTGATGGCCCGGCGGGCAGTAGCATGAATACAACCGTCAACGCTGTCGAAACTCATGAATTGAGCCGCAAGTTTGGGGATTTTGTGGCTGTAAACCGGGTCAATTTCAGCATCCCGCCCGGTGAAATTTTTGGCTTGTTAGGCCCCAACGGAGCCGGTAAGACGACCACGATCCGCATGCTCTGCGGAATCTTGCTTCCGACCAACGGGCAGGCCAGCGTTCTCGGTTACGACGTTGCTCGCCAACCGGAGGAAATCAAGAAGCGCATCGGCTATATGTCCCAAAAATTTTCACTCTACGGCGACCTCACACCAGGCGAGAATCTGGCTTTCTACGCGGCAATCTATGCTGTGCCGCGCTCTGAGAGAACGCGGCGGGTCTCGGATTTGGTGGAAATGGCCGGCCTGGGTGCCCACCAGAAAGTATTGACACGTAATCTCTCCGGAGCGTGGCGCCAGCGTTTGGCGCTGGCCTGCGCCATTGTCCACCGGCCGCCCATGCTTTTTCTGGATGAAGCTACAGCCGGGGTAGACCCGGTTTCTCGCCGGGAATTTTGGGACCTGATCTACCAGATGGCTGGGGAGGGGACAGGTGTGCTGGCGACGACCCATTACATGGACGAAGCGGAATATTGCAATACGGTGGGGATGATGTATGGAGGAGAGCTCATCGCCCTGGCCAGTCCTGACGTATTGCGTACCCAACTGCCCGGATACCTGGTGCAGGTGGATTGCGATCAACCGAACCGGGCTCAAGAGGTCTTGAGCGATATGCCCGGTGTATTTGAAGCTAACATCCACGGAGCACAGCTGCACGTTTCTCTGGAAAATCCCGGTTTGCAAGAAAGGTTAAAAACCAGACTCTCGCAGGCAGGGATTGCCGTCCGTTTTGTCGACGTTATCCAACCTTCGCTGGAAGATATCTTCCTCTTTCTCGTCAGGCAGCGCCAAACTTCTGCCGGCCGCACCTCAGGAGAGTGACCTATGGAACGCTTATGGACCATCATGCGCAAAGAAATTTATCACATTTGGCGTGACCCGCGCACTCTGGGGCTGATCTTGCTGCTGCCAGCACTGCTGCTCATCCTGCTGGGCTATGGCATTTCTGGTGAAAGCGCCGAGGTGCCGATGGCGGTCGCCGATCTTTCGAAGACCGACGCCAGCCGCAGTTATATTCAGAACTATACCGCCAGTCAAGATTTTAAAGTCACCTACGATGCGTTGAGCGAGGCCGATATCTTGTCGTTAATCGACAGCGGTCAGGTTCAGGTAGGCTTGCTTATCCCAGAGGATTTTGGCCGGAACATGGATACCGGTGAAACAGCCGAGGTGCAATTCTACGTTAATGGGTCGGGAGATCCGATCAACGTTCAGACCATTCAACTCAAGTTAAGCGCGATAGGGCAAATGGCCGCTCAAAATATCCTGGTTAAACGGATTATCGTGTCTGCAAGCAGTGGGGGATTGAGCCTACCGGTCGATACATTCGTCAAAACACTCTATAACCCCAATGGCGACCGTAAGCTCTACATGATACCGGGATTGATCCCAATCATCCTGCAGGTACAGGCTTTACTCCTATCCGCTTTAGCCATCGTCAAAGAACGCGAACAGGGAACGATGGAACAGCTGATCGTCACCTCGATTAAATCCTGGGAGCTGATGTTGGGTAAGATCATCCCTTATTTACTGGTCAGCGTTTTTAATCTATTTGCCTTGCTGGTGTTGGGCAACCTGCTCTTCGGTGTGACCATAGCAGGTAATTTTTGGGAACTGGTGGGCCTGAGCCTCATTTTTATCGTCGGCTCGTTGGGGATGGGTGTCTTAATCTCTAACCTGGCTCAATCTCAAATGCAGGCCATCTATCTGGCCGTGTTCATCATCCTGATTCCGGCGATCATCTTGTCCGGTCTACTCTACCCGCGCGATAACATGCCCTGGTTCACCCTGGCATACAGCGAACTGCTGCCGGTCACCCATTACTTGAATATCACTCGGGCGATTATTGTTCGTGGGGTAAGCGCCACTATGTTGTGGTGGCCATCAATTTTCCCATTGATCGTTCTGAGCATTGCTTATTTTACAGCCAGTGTTCTGGTTTTCCGTAAGCGCATCTAAACAACCCTGGAGGATTCCCATGAAACCTTTTCGTATCATTTTTATTTCAATTTTAGGACTGGTGTTGAGCGCTTGCAGCGTTTTTCAGGTGAACAACCCATCACCAATTCTGACAGCCTCGGGAACTGTGGCAGCAACTGAAGTGAGTGTAGCGTCCGAGATCAGTGGAAAAGTAACCGAGATCAGTGTAGCAGAAGGTGACACAGTCAAGGCTGGTGACGTGCTCTTCCGCCTTGACTGCCAGGTGCAGCAGGCCCAATCCGACCAATCCCAGGCTTCCGTAAAATTAGCTAACTCGTCGCTCGACGCAGCCAATGCCCAGCTTGAAAATGCGCAGGACCAATATAATTTGACCTTGCAAAGCGTTCAACAGCAGAACACGGTAAACCGGACCGGCAGCTGGAATGCGCCGGCAGATAAGTCCTTCACTATCCCTAACTGGTATTTTCAACCGGACGAATTGGTCGCTGCTGCTCAAGCTGAGGTAACTGCAGCCCAGCAGGCATTGACCACCGAAATTGCCGGCCTGCAAAGCGAATTACAAAAAGCCAGCAATTCAGACTTTGTCGCAGCCGAAAAACGGCTCGATCAGGCTCAGATTGCGTTTCAGGTAGCCACGTCGACGGCCGACCAGGCTCAGACTGCGACCGATAATTCGAATCTCAAGCAAGCTTCTCAAGATATCCTCGACTCGGCCACGAATGAACTGAAGGCTGCTCAAATTGCATATGATGGAATGTTGAGCACCTCTGCGGCTCAATCGGTTTTGGAATCGCGTGCCAGGGTAGCAGCTGCCCAGGGGCGTCTCGATAATGCCCAGGACCGTCTGTCCAGCTTGCAGACTGGTGATCAATCGCTGCAGCTTCAGGCGGCTTTATCCGGGGTAAAACAAGCTCAAGCAGCCGTCTCACAGGCGCAGGATAACGTGACCCAGGCCAATGTGGGGCTCAAGTTGACCACCCTGCAGAAAGACAAATGTGCGGTTACTGCTCCTGTAGCCGGGGTCATAACAGCCCGCAACCTGGAAAGCGGCGAGTTGGTAGCCGCGGGCGGTACGGTAATGGTCGTCAGCCAATTAGAACAGGTCACCCTGACGGTTTATATCCCCGAAGACCGCTATGGGCAGGTCAAGCTGGGCCAGCAGGCTTCGGTCGAGGTCGATTCTTTCCCTGGGGTTACTTTCATGGGCAGCGTGGATTATATTTCGGACGTGGCAGAATTTACACCCCGCGATGTGCAGACGGTGTCGGGACGCAAAGCAACGGTTTATGCGATAAAGATCCGGGTATCGAATGATAAGCTGTTGTTGAAGCCCGGAATGCCCGCCGACGTGACTTTTGACAGCTAAAGGTTGGCAGCATTGCCAGTCAGCAGCAGAGAAATCTCGAAGAGCGTGCCGTCGTCCGGAAAGCTGGTAAAGGAAACCGTACCCCGGTAGCATTCTCCCAGCAGCAGCATACAAATCAGTCCCCAGGCTGCGACCGGCGCCTTTGGTTGAAGAAGAGCGATTAAAGATGAGCATCTGGATATCCCTGGCAATGCAGCGGGGGTTATGTATGAGCGCTCAGGCTTACCCCTGGTTTTTGTTTAAGATTGGAACGATTAAACGAGGGGAAACAAGTCATCGTTGAGGGGTTGGCCGACCGAAAGTTTGAGCGGATCTGTGACCGGATGGGGGTTGCCATTGAAACGGGTGTCAGCTTCCATATAGATGATGACATGAGCCACCCGGGCCTGGTCGGTGACGTTGCTGTTGGCTGTATGAGCTGTGTAGGCGTTGTGGAAAGTGCAATCTCCTGCTTGCAATGGTACGGTTACGCGCGGTTCCCAGGCAAAATCTGGCTTGATCGTGAGCAGGCTGTTGGGATCACCCAGGTCTTGCGCCTTTATGTCCGGCCAGTGGTTCGACCCTGGAACAAAGGTCATGCAGCCGCGCTCGATAGGTACATCGACCAGGGCAATCCAGGCCGATAATGAATTCTTCTGATTGATGTGCGGCCAAAGGGGGCCATCCTGGTGATATTCTGTTGGAGTGCTTTTCTTAGGCTGCTTGATCAAAATCTGGTCATGCCAGATCCGCAGCGGCACCCCTGCCAGCCGTTTGGCGATGGCTGCGACCCTGGGGTTCAGGGTCAACTGGCGGAGAGTCTCGTCGTTAGGCCAGACGTTGACGTACTGTGAAAAGATCATTGGCATTCCAGTATTAAAATTTTCATTGGTCCGCTCGATTTTGAGAGCCGCATCACGGAAACGCTCTACTTCAAAAGGTGATAAGAGCTGAGGTATGTGGATGAACCCCTGGCGCCGGTAGCTGTCAACCATCTCATCGCTGATGGTTTCCGCCTGGGCAGTCATAAATTGTTCCATGGTCTATACTCCTTGTTTCGTTCATAATGTTAATGAGTGGTTGGAGAAATGCGGTTTTGCCTGCCTGCTGCTTGATTCACAGGAATACCTGGGTGCCTGTTAATAGGACTATTATTATGTATTATATACACATATTGAACGTAAGTGTCATTAATTTAGACTTATTTTCGGAAAATTAAACTTCTCTCCGCAACTCACGTTAAACTTAAACAGCGGCGCAGCCCTTCCCATAAATTGGGTGAGGCGTCTATAATGATGCTATTCCAACAAAGCTCCCTGGGATCATGAGCCTGAATATCTCACGTAAACCTGCCTTATCAATCTGGATCGTTTTGTTCTATGCAGTCCTGATCGGATCGATGGCGACCATCTGGGGATACCGCTATGGGGACGGTAACCAGATCGAGCAGCTTCCGATCGTGATGCGCGCTATCGATCCAAGTTACCTGGTCAATGATTTTTTCACAAACGCCACCCAGGGTTTTGGGCCGCGGTCGTTCTTCGCCATTTTCGTAGCTACCATCACCCGGCTATTCTCCAGCCACCATGGTCTCACAACCGCCGCCACCTTCGAGGTTGGGCTGCCGGCGGTTTACCTGGGATTGACCATCCTGGGTAATATTGGGATCAGCTTCGTGACGTCCCGAGCTGCCCGCGATCTGTTCGATGGTTCTGACCTGGCAGGTTTGATCGCCGCGGCAGCCGTGATGACCTTGAAGACGTTTTGGGTTGGATACTCGAACATAATTTACGATTATTTCTTAGAGCCGGCTCACCTGGCTATGCCTTTTCTCCTTTTAGCGGTTTGGGCGGGTTTACGTCGCCAGCCGTTATGGTGTGCCCTGGCTGCGACTGTGGCAGCCTTGTTCCATCCATTAATGGGGTTGGAGACCGGAGCATTGATGCTGGGAATCATCCTCCTGGATTCGGCCTGGCAGCGCTTCTTCAGGCCAATGACCGGTGATGGAAACTACCAACCCCGACATTTTTGGGCCCAGTTTGGCCTTGGCGGGCTGGTTTTCGCCGGAGTGGCTGCGGCCATCCTGGTACCTTATGTCGCTGGTACTCACATTGCTGCCGGTCAATTTATTCAGATCCTGGCATTTTTTCGCCACCCGCACCATTACATCCCAAGCACCTTTGGCGTCTGGCAGTTCTTACAGGCATTTGTCTTCCTCTTACCCACCGGTATTGCTGCGTATTATGGGGTCCAAAATTCGATTAAACTCCAGTCGATTTTTTCCCGGTCGGCTGCCCTCGTCATCACCCTGGTCTTATTAAGCCTGGGAGGATACCTTTTCGTCGAAGTATTTCCATCACGCCTTTGGACGACCGCCCAAACCTTGCGTTTGCTGTATATCATTAAATGGATGGGACTGGTACTGATCGCCGGTTGGGTAGGGTTCCAATTGGAAACCAACCGGAGACACGAAGTAGCTGCTTTCGTATTACTGGCGAGCCTGATCTCCCAATTAACCTTGTTCCTGGCAAGCATTGCGCGTTTGTTGAAAGATTGGACGGAAACGCATTTACCCCTGCTCAACCCGATATTCAGGGAAGGGCTGGTGCTGGTTTTTATGGTTCCACTGCTATTGGTCTTTCCCCCCGAAACGCGCATCTATATCCTCTTCCCTTTTTTCGCTTTGATGGCTTTCTGCCTCTTCTATTGGGGAAAGCATTGGCTGGCTTTTTCTGTTAACCTGGGATTGGCAGCGCTCGTATTTATTGTGACAATATCTGGCAGCCATTTCTTACCTGCCACGGTGATGGGCTTTGTCGATCAACCGGTCATCACCCTTGCCCAACTTTCCGGAGATAACATCGACGTGGCAGCATTTGCCCGAGACAACACACCAACCGGGGCGATCTTTTTGACACCGCCCAACCTGGGAGAATTTCGTTTTACGGCCGATCGCGCAATTGTAGTCGATTTTGACGCTTTTCCATTCGAAGACCAGGCCATGGCGGAATGGCAGCAGCGGATTTTCGATTGTTATGGCGTGCCAAGCCTGGAAGGATTCGATGCCGTGCCACAGATGCGGGATAATTACACGGCAATCAGCGATGATCGCCTGCTTGCCCTCCAGGCCAAATACCACTTTTCGTATGCCGTCTTATATTCCAGTACAGCAACCAACTTCCCAATCCTCTACCACAACAAAACTTTCAAGCTGGCAGCAATCAAGAAGTAAGCCCAGGGGATCCATTATTGTTTGTAGGCGACCATAACTCCATCGCGGACCGGAACGATCGAAGAAATCCAACGCGGGTCTTTGGTGATGAGGTCTGTATACTCCCGAATGGCTTCTGTGGCAGCAGTTTGGTTATTGGGTTCAAAGATGCTGCCATGGTAAAGTAGATTATCGGTTATAAGCAAACCACCCGGCCGTAGTTTTTCATAAATAACTGGAAGGGCTGCAGGGTATCCCGGTTTATCAATATCGTTGAAAATCACATCGAACTGGCCTTCGGTTGAACGAAGCGTCTGAACAGCTTCACCAACCCGGTATTGGATCATGCTATCAAATCCCAAGGTGGAAAGATGGCCGCGCGCACTTTGGGAGAGGTCAGCATCCCAGACGACGTGGTAAACAGTTCCTCCGCCGTTTTCCTGAACAGCCCTGGCAAACCAGGCGGTCGAATAACCGTAACCTGAACCAAGCTCGAATACCGATCTGGCGTTGACAAGGCGGGTGATCAGGTAACAAAAATAACCGGACGCCGGGCCGATGATCGGGAAACCCGTCTCACGAGCATAGCCCTCCATGGCGATCATCTCCGGCTGGCGCTGCGGGACCAGCTGGTCTAGGTAAGTCTGCAGATAATCAGGTAGCAAGGCTGTTGTCATAAAATAACCTCCAAATAATATCCATATTATCACATATTCCCAATTTTCGAGAGAGGGATAAAAATGATAAAATGCTGGTTAAGAGTATTATTCTATGTAAACAGAAAGAAAAGAGGAGGCTATGGACCAATCTACCGACCAACTACCCCATTGGGATATGAGCGTTGTCTATCCCGGCCTTGATTCAATCGAATTTAATCGTGACTTTGAAAGCAGCAAACAAGCCATTAAGGCTGTGAGCAGCCTATTTGACCAGCTAGACATCAATGCGCACACCGGCCTGGTTGTGGATGACCAGGTGGTGACCGCCTTCGAAAAAGTGGTCGCCAGCCTGAACCAGACGTTGGAAACTGTTCATACCTTGCGGGCATACATTTACAGTTTTGTCGCGACCGATTCGCGCAGCAACCTGGCTCAATCCAGAATGAGCGAGTTTCAACTTGCAGCAGTTAAGCTCTCTCAATTAGGGACCCGGTTCACAGCCTGGTTAGGCTCGATCGACGTAGATGGACTGCTCAAACGGTCAAAAATTGCCGGTGATTACCAGCATATGATCCGCAGGGCCAACGAAGAATCGCGCCACCTGATGTCTCCAACAGAAGAAGAGCTGGCATCCGAGCTTGAGCTTTCAAGCGGCAGTGCCTGGGGTCAGCTCTATGACAACCTGAGCTCACAAATAGTGGTCGAAGTGGATCAAAGAGACCAGGTTAAAAAACTGCCTATGTCGGCTGTGCGTAACCTCGCGTACGAAGCCGATCGTGAAATCCGGCGAATAGGATTTGAAGCCGAGTTGGCGAGCTGGAAGCAGAGCAGCCTGCCGTTAGCAGCAGCCCTAAACAGCATCAAAGGTGAAGTGATCACGCTGTGCAAACACCGGGGCTATGCCGCCCCGCTCGACGAAGCTTTGTTCAATAACAACATCGACCGCCAGACCTTGGAAGCTTTGCATGCCGCCGTATGGGCTTCGTTCCCCGACTTCCGCCGCTATTTGAAAGCCAAGGCCCGCATGTTAGGATTGGACAAGCTGCCATGGTATGACCTGTTTGCTCCAGTCAATACGGTTGTATCACGACCGAACGGAGACCACACCTGGACCTATGCGGAAGGCAGCGCCATGGTGATCGAGCAGTTCAGCAGTTATTCCGCCCGCATGGGTGATTTCGCCCGGCGCGCTTTCAGCGAAAACTGGATCGATGCTGAACCTCGGGTCGGGAAGCACGACGGCGCATTTTGTATGCCGCTGCGCAAGGATGAGTCCAGGGTATTGGCAAATTACCAGCCGGGATTCAAAAGTGTGCTGACCCTGGCTCACGAGCTGGGACACGGTTATCACAACCTCAATCTGTCACGCCAACTTGTGTTGAACCGGGAAACGCCGATGACATTGGCCGAAACGTCCAGTATTTTTTGTGAAACCATTGTCCGCAATGCTATGCTGCGTAATGCCAGTCCCCAGGAACAGGTGCAGATTCTCGAAGGGGCACTGGTGAACGCCTGCCAGATTGTGGTGGATGTTACCAGCCGGTTCATATTCGAGAGCCACGTTTTCGATAAGCGCAGCCGGCGCGAGCTATCCGTCGATGAACTTTGTGACCTGATGGTTGCGGCGCAGCAGGTCACATACGGGGATGGCTTAGACTCTCAGACGCTGCACCCATTCATGTGGGCCGCAAAATCCCATTACTACAGCTCCAGGAATTCCTTCTACAACTTCCCATATACTTTCGGATTGTTGTTCGGATTGGGGTTATACGGCCGTTACTTGAATGATCCGGACGAGTTTAAATCGAGCTATGATAATTTATTGGCTTCTACCGGCCTGGCAGACCCGGCTACGCTTGCAAAAGGCATGGGAATCGATATCCACTCGATCGATTTTTGGACTTCCAGCCTGGATACGATCCGTGAGGACATCGATCGCTTCGAGAAGCTGGCTGTCATTGTTCAGCAATAATGTCACCCTAACTGGTCAACAGAAATGTCACCTTGACCAAGGTTAGGGTTCTAGTATAATCGGCTTGACCCAAAACAGAAGGCGAGACGGATCTTTTCCAAAAGGTCTGCTCGTCTTTTTGATTTATTAGTACATGCCTCATTCTTTCATTGCCTCCGTCTTTCTGGTAAACAATGGTTTACGCCATGGGTGATTCGCAGCCGGTTTATAGGATTTACGTTCTTTAGCTGTTACCAAGGTCTTTGGTTCGGCTGGCGTTGGGTGATCTTCTTGCCTGGGAGAAAACTTATTCACTCTAACGGGCCGGTCATCAACGGGTGCAAAGATGGCTAAACTGTTTCCATGATAGTGAACTTCAAGGCGGCCATCCAAATGTTGGCGGACTTCGACTTTCGCTTTGGCATAACTGGCACGATTTGGGCCAGGCGGAATTTGCAAGCGATGACCATCAAAGGGGATGGTATTGTCATTGGTTACTGTGCGAGTATGCTTGAAGCAAAAGAAATCCTGGACCCGATATTCTTTTGGCCAAGGGATAAAAGCTGTGTTATCCAGGGTGGGCTTTTTCGAAAACCGACGGTTGTACTTAGGTAAAAAATGCTTCAGGACTTGATTAGCTTCATCCAGGTTGGTTGCATTGGCTTCTCGTAAAGCTTTTACCAGGCGATCCTGAAGGGTTTCCCATAACCGCTCAATCCTTCCTTTGGCTTGTGGGCTTCTGGCAGCAATCAACTCGATCCCAAGTTCGTCTAAAAGGCGTCCAAACTGACTGCGCGGCTGCTCTCCGGCCAATTCTTGTTGAAGTGTAACTTTGATAGGACTCTGAAAGATCGTGTGTTGGTCAGCATAGATGGCTGCCGGTATCCCTTTGTTCAAACAGATTTGTTGAAGCCCCAAGAAATAACCAGCAGCGTCTTCTTCCTCTCGGAATACGGCTCCAGAGACTTCATTCGTGGCGTCATCAATATAAGCAATCAAGGTCAGCCAGGGTCCTCGCCCTTCCAGCCAGTCGTGGTGACTACCATCCGTTTGGAGAAGCATCCCGGCTTGTACCTTACGCTCCCGACGGCTTCGATGGCAGGGAGCTCGCCTTTTGCGAGGGCTTGGTAAGTTAGCTTGATGACGAATCCGGCGAACGGTCGATCGGGATAGGTTGAGCTTATGATTTTCAGCCAATTCTTCCGTCAGATGACAATCGTTATAATCTTGATACTGACCCTTGGCTAATTTCAAAACTTCGTTGCGTACCTCTTCTTCGGTTTGATTGTTCGGTCGCTTACCTCGATTGCCATGGGTCATCCCGGGTGCTCCTTTTACCCGATATTTGGCAACCAAACGACGGACTTGACGAAGTGAAAGGCCTAGCAATTCAGAAGCTTGTCCGGCGGTCATCTTTTGCTCTATGATTTGTTGCACTAAGTGCAATCGCTTAATTTCTTTCATGTTCAATGTCGCTCTTGTTTCCATAGGGTGACATTTTCGCTGAACAGTTATGCGGTGTCAAATTCGCTGAACATCCACAGCTTCGAGAAGCTGGCTTGACGCAGGTCGCGGAGCATGCTACAATCACGTTTGTAATTCAATATACTACGAAAGGAGGCGCACTGGTTACCATGACTAAGGAAAATTCAATCTTGCATCTTACCGGCACTGTTAATCCAGTATTTCCTCGCATGGGTGTGCCTCGTCTGTAGTTGTATTTAAATTAATGGAACCACAGGCCACGGGCGCACTTTTGCCCCGTGGCCTTTTTGATTTAAATTAACCTGCCGGATACCTGACTTAAATGCAAACTATGGAACACCAATTCATCACCAATTAATTCAGGAAAAATAATGGCAAAAATTGCTATAGATGAATTACTGGACGGCGATTTCGATGACAGTCAGGCGAACAGCGCCAATCGCCGCCAACAACACGAACACAGGGTTACACTCCGGCGGGATAGACGAGTCAAGCGCAGCGCCCACGCAGTCCTTGACGAAATAGTCCGCCATGATAACAGCGAAAACGTGGTGGTTGAATCTTATTTCAACCCTAGTTTCAGCGCTTCTCGGCACGAGCGTGAATGGATTTTTAGCTACCTGGGATCTTTCTACGATATGAAGTTAATCACCGATGTGATCAAAAGGGTCAAAGGAGGCAAGGAAGCTAACGTTTACTGCTGTACAGCCCATCCCGACACTGGACTTGAGCTGATTGCCGCCAAGGTGTACCGGCCGCGGATGTTCCGTAACCTGCGGAATGATGCCCGTTATCGCCAGAGCCGGGCTATCCTCGACGAAGAAGGCAAACAGGTGCTCGACAGCCGCCAAATGCGGTCGGTCGCTAAAGGGACACGGATAGGGAAAGAAGTTCTGCATACCTCCTGGTTGGAACATGAATACCAGACACTGCAGCTTCTGCACGCATCCGGCGTAAATGTACCCAAGCCCATCGCCTGTGGACACAACACGATCTTGATGGAATACATTGGCGAAGAAGACATGGCAGCGCCAACCCTTAACCAGATTTCTCTGAAGCGCAATGAGGCTGGGGATCTCTACGAGCGGCTTATCCAGGACGTCCGGTTAATGCTGAGGTGCAACCGAGTTCATGCTGATTTATCTGCTTATAATGTCCTATATTGGAATGGGGAATACCGCATCATCGATTTCCCACAGGCGGTCGATCCTCGCCAAAATCCGGATGCATACGACCTATTCAGAAGAGACGTTACCAGCTTGAGCCAGTATTTCACTCGCATTGGTGTGGGACGCCAGGCAGAAGCACTCGCAGCCGACCTTTGGAAGGACTATTCGGAAAAGATCAGGATTGCCAGTCTACCGGACCTGGGCGATGAGATGGACGCTGAATCCTAGGGATATTTGTCCAGGAACCCGGTTTCGTATTGCTACCGGGTTCCTGAGATTGCCTGGTTTGTTGACTGGCTAGCGTCGTTGACTGCTGCTGGTAAAAAGAGCGACTCTGTTTCCGGTAGGGTCTGAAAAAACTCCGAACCAGCCTGTGCCGGGGATTTCATGCTTGGTGGTGAGGATTTTACCGCCGTGTTCGACTACCCTCGCCAGGTCGGCGTCGATATCATCGCTGTCAATGTATACCATAACCGTGCCGGCGGGATAACTGTCGTCGACCGGATTGAACCCGCCGCCGGGGCCGCCTTCGGCAGCAAAAGTAGCATAATTCATCTGGGGGATCTGCTCGGTTTTCCAACCAAATAGTTCGCTGTAGAATTTGGCCGCTGTGACACAATCGTTCGCTGAGAATTCAATATGTACGATGGGGTGAGGCATGAGTAACTCCTTTGATAGATGGAAAGTAAGAAACAGGTAAATAAGCAACACCTTGACGGTTAGAGGTCAATTCGGTTCCTTAGGGAGCGGCTCCAAATACCTTATTGACCCATTCGGGATTACCTTATTACAAAATAGTACATATGTTCTAGCATTTTGTCAAGTACCAAAACAACCCTTGAAATTGCATGGATATCAAGGAGCAGGTGCAATATAGTACAATATCTGTCAGCCGTTCTGGCGATCACACCTCTCGAATTTGCGGAGAAATTCATGGAAAATAAGTTTAAAGAGCTAAAAGCACGTCTGATGGAAGTCGGCGATATCCATTCAGCCATTGCCTTACTTTCCTGGGATCAGTCAACTTACATGCCGCCGGGCGGCGCTGCGGCTCGGGGACGCCAGATGGCTACCCTGGCCGGGTTGGCCCAACAGAAGTTCACCGATCCCGAAATTGGCGGATTATTGGATGATTTGCAACCTTATGAAGAAAGCTTGCCATACGATTCGGATGAAGCCAGCTTAATCCGGGTCACCCGCCGCCAATTCCAGCATGCGACAAAAATTCCACCGGCTTTTCTGGCAGCATTTTACGAGCACGTTGCCAATGCGTACCAGGTATGGGCAGAAGCTCGCCCTGACAATGATTTTGCGCGCGTGCAGCCTTACCTCGAAAAGACACTCGACCTAAGCCGGAAAATGGCCGATTTCTTCTCTGGTTACGAAAGCATCATCGATCCCCTGATTGAGGAATCGGATTATGGGATGAAAGCCAGCCTTGTCAAGGCAATTTTCGATGATCTGCGAGCCCAATTAGTTCCACTGGTGAAGGCCATCTCAGAGCAGGAAGAAATTGATGACAGCTGCTTGCGAAGAGCCTTTCCAGAAGCACTGCAAGCAGATTTTGGCAACCGGGTCATCACCCGGATGGGATATGATTTCAAACGGGGACGGATCGATAAGACTCACCACCCCTTTACAACTAAGTTCTCAATTGGCGATGTCAGGATCACGACCCGTTTCCAGGAAAATTACCTGGCTGATTCACTTTTTAGCACTATCCACGAAGCCGGCCATGCCATGTATGAGCAGGGGATTAACCCTGAATATGAGGCTTCGCCTTTGGGAAGGGGTACCTCATCGGGCGTGCACGAAAGCCAATCGCGCCTATGGGAAAACGTGGTGGGACGCAGCCATGGCGCCTGGCGGTATTTTTACCCCGGATTGCAGTCCACCTTCCCCGAGCAGCTTGGATCAGTCAGCCTGGAAGATTACTACGGGGCTATCAATAAGGTCGAGCCTTCCTTGATCCGCACCGATGCCGACGAGGTTACATATAACCTGCACGTGATGCTGCGCTTCGACCTTGAGCTTGACCTGCTGGAAGGCCGCCTGGAAGTGCGCGACTTGCCCCAGGCCTGGAACGAACGCTATCTGAGTGACCTGGGTGTCTATTCCCGCGATGATCGCAACGGGGTTTTGCAGGATGTGCATTGGTATGGTGGGGGTATCGGGGGAGCATTCCAGGGTTATACTCTTGGTAACATCATGAGCGGCCTGTTCTATCAGGCAGCTTTGCGGGCGAATCCGGGTATCCCGGAAGAGATTGAGGCCGGGCAATTTGAAACGCTTCACCACTGGCTGAAGGAAAACATCTACCAGTATGGAAGCAAATTCACAGCGTCTGAGTTGGTGGAGCGCCTTACCGGCGGCCCGATCCGGATTGAGCCATATATCAATTACCTCAAAACGAAATACGGAGAGATTTATCATTTATAAATTCGGCTGGTATGACTGCACAAACGGCTGATATTTCGTTTTTGGACTCTCACCGCTGGCTGCTGCGCGTCCTGCTGCTGGCCTGTTTTGCAGGCGCGCTGGCAGTCCGGTTGGTGGATTTGACCGACCTGCCCTTGGATTTCCACCCTACCAGGCAGCTTCAATCGATCATCAAAGCCAGGGGGATGTATTACCAGACCCTGACAAATATTCCGGACTGGCAAAAACAAATGGCGATTGCCAATTGGCGCGCCCAACCCATCCAGGAGCCTGAGGTTATGGAGCATCTGGCGGTCTATTCCTACGAGATCGCCGGAAGTGAGATCTTGTGGATCCCGCGGCTTTACTCGATTGTCTTTTGGCTGGTGGGCGGTATTGCCTTGTTTGCGTTGATCCGCCGGATGGTGGGCACAGAAGGGGCCATCGCAGGGATTGTGTTCTACCTTTTCGACCCATTTGGGGTGATCGCCAGCCGGAGCTTCCAACCAGACCCATTGATGGTTATGTTCATCATCCTGGGACTCTGGGCGCTTTACCGCTGGTACCATACACCTACCTGGTTCTGGACCGTAGCGGCTGGACTTTTATGCGGCATGGCCATCTACATAAAATCTCCCGCCATCTTCTTCATTGCGGGAGGGATGGCAGGGTTACTATTTGGCGACCGAGGGCTCAAGCAGACCCTGCGCGACCCGAAAGTGTGGTTATTGGGTTTCCTGGTTTTGCTGCCGGCATTAATCTACCACATCCTGGGGACGTTTATTCTAAAATTCCTGGGCAGCGATTATTATGACCAGCGCCTTTATCCCAGCCTGCTGTTGAACCCGGTCTCATATATCCAGGTGGCTGCCCTGATTCAGACAGTAGCCGGCTTTCCGGCCTTTTTGGTGGCATTGCTAGGGACATTCTTGATGGCCGCCCGCAAACAACGGGCGCTCGTGTTGGGGCTATGGGGGGGATACTTCCTGTTTTGCGCCATATTCATCTACTTTACCTCATCTCACACTTATTATCATCTGCCGCTGATTCCGATTGTCGCTATTGGATTGGGAGCGGCAGCTCAGGAGCTGTTCGACCGGTTAAAGGCCTTATGGAAGAAGACCTGGATCTACGCTCTGGCAATTGGACTGGTCATCCTCGGAGCCGGGCAGCAGGCTTACAGCTCGCGATCGACCTTGAAGTCGGTCGATTACCGTCCTCAAGCTGCCTTCTGGGAAAAGCTCGGAAACGAGCTGCGGGATTACAGTGTGGTCGGGATCACCCAGGACTACGGCTTTCGCATGCAATACTGGGGATGGGACCATGTAGAATACTGGCCCACGACCGGTGATTTTGCCAAGACAGCATTATCGGGCGGGCAAATTGACCAGCTGGCTTTATTTAAATCAAAAACCATTGGAAAACAGCTTTTCCTGGTGACCGATATGAGCGAGTTTGACCGCCAGCCGGAATTGAAACAAATCCTGTACGATAATTATAAGATTTTTGATCAAGGTGATGGGTACGTCATTTTCGACCTGCGAAATGCGGGTGGGTAGATATGGTCTTCACTAGGCTGTGGGGGTTTATCCGCCTGACGCGCCCGTTCTTCTTATTAGGAGGTGTTTTACTCTACCTGCTCGGGGTTATGATCGCCTTCTTTGAAGGGACAACGTTCAACCCGGGTCATTACCTGGCAGGGCAGTTTCTGGTGACTGCCACCCAATTGATGGTGCAATATGGAAATGAATATTACGATCGGGAGGTAGACGCGGCAGCAGGAAAAGCCCGCACCTGGTTATCAGGTGGGAGTGGTGCGTTGGCTTTAGGCCTTTTTGAAGCTTCTTTTGTCCTACGAGCCTCATTGGTTTGTGGGGTCGCCAGCCTGATCGGTCTGGCGGTTGTGGCGAGCCAGTCGCTGATGGCCGGAATATTAGGACTCGTGGTGATCCTGGTCTCCTGGTCTTATTCGACGCCTCCGCTGCGGCTGATGGGACGCGGCCTGGGAGAACTCAGTGCCTCCTTGATTGTGGCGCTCTTAACACCATTGTTCGGTTGGCTGCTTCAATCCGGCGCAGGCGCTGCGCCGTTGAGGCTTTTGATCCTGTGCCTGCCTTTGGTTCTGATCCATACAGGGATGTTGATTGCCTTTGAGTTCCCCGACCGCTTCGCAGATTCAGCCTATGGGAAACGTACCCTGGTCGTCAGGTTGGGGGTCCGGCAGAGCGCCTGGCTGCACGATGGGCTGATCGGGTTGGCATTCATCCTCTACGCCATCTATGCCATTTTAGGATCGAGCGGCATAGTTCACCCATTTGAGATGATGGGCGTAGCAGGACGCTTCATTTTTATTGCCCTGCCTTTGGCCACCTGGCAAATCATCCGGATACACTGGCAGTTGAGACATCCCAAAGCCGGCTACCAATTACTGGTGACCGGTGCAATGGGGCTTTTTGGTTTGTCAGCTGCGTTGTGGGTTCTGGGTTTGGTGGTGAGTAAAGCTGCCATGTAATAGCGCAAACAATATCAGCAGGCGCTGAAAGAGGGACTAAAGCCGCAGCTGCAAGAACGGCGAATCAGCGCAGAGCTTCATCGATCATCGCCAGGTAATTTTCAACCGGAATGTAACTGGGGATGGAGTTGCCCGAACCGATGGCGTAGCGGCCGCGGCTGCCACATGTGTCTATCAGGAAACGAGCACGCCGGCGCACCTGGTCTGGAGAACCGCCCCCCAGGATATTGATGTCGATACCCCCCAGGATGGCAATCCGGTCGCCGTAGCGGGCCTGGAAGTCTTCGACTGGGATAATCGCGTCTTCGTAAGAATGCTTGGCATCAATGCCGACGTCTTCGATGAGATCTTCCATAATACGGCTGAGATTGCCGCAGGAATGCAAGAAATAGGGCAGGCCGCGGGCGTGCGCCATGGCGGCGAAACGCTTCTGCCATGGCAGGGTAAACTGCCTGAGGTGAGCAGGAGCCACCAGGGTGCTGGTGCGGAAACCCATATCGTCGCCGGGAAAGATGGCGATGAGGTGGTCGAGATCGAGAATCTGGGTGTAGAACTGCTCCATCAGCTCACCCAGGCGGTCAGCGACTGCTTTAACCAGGTCGGGGGTTTCGTGAAGAGCCAATCCCAACCCCTCGATCGACATCAACCAGCTTAAGTGTTCGAAGATTCCGCCGCCGTGGCTGGAAATAAACCCCATGCCTTCGGGTAAATGAGAGTTGATGTATTCGAAAGGGAAGAAGTCAAAAGTTTCAATTTTGGGCCAGGGATAGGCCTCGAAATCTTCCCAGTTGGTAATGACCCCCTGATGCTCGTCAGCCCAGGCGCGCTCTTTTTTTGAGCCCAGGGCAGTATCTGCGGTGATGATCTTGTGGGTGGGCAGATCAAAACCCTGTTCGTAGCGGACGAAATCGTAGCCCATGCGGTACCAGAACTGGATGAAATTGTCGAGGTAAGCTTTCTGGGTTGAGCGATCGCTGCCATAATCCACCCAGGGCCTCCCCAGGAAATCGGCTGTGATCGGACGCATGACGACCTCATCTATCAGGTATTCGACCAAGGGGACGCGTTTGGACTGGCTACGACCCATCAGGATGGCGATGAATTCATCGGCGTTGGGGTGGGGTTTTTGCAGGGGAAGGTTGGAAAACATAGTAGGCTCCTGGCAGGGTTGGGTTCAGACAAATAGGTGATCCGGTGCCATCAATTTTCGGCAATCAGGTGTCAGAGTAATTCGGAAGGTAGACACAGTTATTGGGTTCTCAAAAACGTCCGGGTTTCTCCTTATCGGTTGGCTATTTCCCAATTGACCAGTCCCTGAGTGCCTGAGTTTGCGCCATCAAATTATCAACGGGGGTGCCGTCGGGGATTTCACAGCCAGCTGCGCTGAAGCAGCGCTGCCCACCTGCGGCAACGCAGGCGCGGGTCGCCTGGCTGACCTGGTCGGGAGTGCCTTGCAGCATGATGGTTACCGGGTCAAAATTGCCACAAACCGCTGGTCCGTCGCCAAAAACCTCAGCAGCCTGGCGCATATCGACCATCCAATCGACGTCGATGATATCGGCGCCGCTTTCCACCATATCCTTGAGGATGCGGGAGGTGTTACCGCAGATGTGCAAGCGTGCCAGAGCGCCCATCTCATGCACCGCGGCGAAAATGCGTTTTTCGTAGGGGAGCACAAAACGACGGTACATTTTAGGCGAAACCTGGGAGGCGGCGGCATCACCCAGGCCGATAATATCGGCTCCAGCGGCTACCTGGGAACGGGCAAAAGCGATCTCAACCTCAACGCAGCGTTCGAGAAGCTCCTCTAACCAGGCAGGCCGGTCATACATATCGGTCGAGATATCAGACAGGCTGCGCAGGTCGACAGCTTCGGCCAGGGCGCCTTCGACCCAACCCATGATCGGTACCTCACCGCCAAGCTGTTCACGAAAGTAGCGGACGGCTTCCAGGCGGTCACTCATGCGGCGCCCTAATGCAGGATCGGGCCGGGGCAAGTTTGCCAGGTCGGAGGGGTCTTTGATCAAAGGCTCTTTACAGACCGGCAGCCAATCAGGGGCGAATTCGACCTGCAAACCGAAATCGGCAGCCTCACGATAAGGGTCTGAGATGGCCTGGACGATATCCAGTCTGAAAGCCTGCATGACGGCCAGGTTGGCTTCGCATAAGACGTGGTAATCCAGATAGTAATGCGATAGCGGCTGGTGGATAAAATGGGCCGCATAAATCATGAGGATATCAAAATTTGGCGGCCGGTCTACCGGCTCGCCTTTCAGGCGGTGGAGGGTTCTTTCATAAGAATTCATGCGGACTTAATACGATTTTATCCTGAAACGCTGATAACGTCTATTTACTTGAATAATTTGAATAGATTAGTTGGGAGAATTGATCTGCGGGTTATCTTAATTGCCGAATTTTTCGTCCAAAATCCTGGCGGCCATTTCAGGGCCATCCCATTTTGCGATGACTTCTGAAAATGCTTTGGCTTTCTTTTTTGCTCCTTCATCGCACAATAAAGAAGCAATGGCTTCTTGGACCTTTCTGGACGGATCTTTCGATTTTGGAACCCGGATGGCAAATCCTTTTCGCACCAGGCAGGCCAGGTTTGCTACTTGTTCAGGCTGCATGCCAACTCCAACCACCGGCTTTCCGGCGGATGCGGCAGTCATCACGGTCCCGATACCCCCATGAATAAGGGAAAGGTCGGCAAGCTGGTTGACTTTATGGGCGGGAAGCCAGTCGGTGACCAGGCAGTTTGCCGGGATCTTTGTGCCAGGCACCTTATCGAGATGCTGTTTTACCGGTGCGATCATTCGATAAGGCTTTCCTTCGAAACTACGGATTAAATTGGCAATGATTTCTGGTGTGCCGGAACTGCCCAATGCAAAAAAGATGACAGGCTGATCGTGGGGAATATTCGCTACCTCGGGGGCACAGGGAAATCCTGCCGGGCAAGACATGGACCGGTGTAATAATCATTGGGCGGAAGTTTAACGCCGGTAAATTCGGCTGGCTCTGCAACCAGGGTTAAATCTCCGCGCCAGTAATCAAAAATGGAGCGGTACCCCTGGACGACAAAATGCCTTGCGGTCTGGTTGGGCGGGATCAGAAAGCCGTACCTTATCCAGAAATTGATGAAGAGAAAAGCCATCCAGTCACTTATTATTTAAAGGTGTGAATGTTATGCCATCCGTAATTCCTGCGCCCTTCGTAAAGAAATCCTCCAGCCAGGTCGATTGAATCGTCCAGACCAGGGGAATTTTCAGAATCCGGCAAGTGACGGGAATCGTCATTTAAGTACCCGTTACGACTGCTGCGGGCTTGATTTCTTTAAGGTATTTCACCTTGTTATCAATCAAGGCGATCAATTCATCTTTTGACAAAGCCGGCGCAAATTTTTCACCCTTGTCCACTTTACCGATGAATTCAATTTTTTAGGGCGTGAGGCGTGGTTCTAATCTCGTAAGTGGAAATTCCTCATTCTCAATCAAATATTCGAGATCCCCGCCATTTGAAATGAATTGGATATCGAACACCTGGCTTGCATGAGGATTCCTGCTAATCCCTTTGGCAATTTCAATCATTCAAGTGGTTTCGGCCGTGTCAAATGTCGCCGGGGCAAACAACAATATCTTACTGGTCATATCTACTCGTTTGATTCTATCGATTTTGGAACCGGCGAAAATGCGAACATTGGGATTATTTTTCCAATAGCCAGGATGTCTTCATCTGAGCCATCCGAGCGATATCCCATGAATTTCACCAGCTCTCGAAACGCAGTCCGGTATCTTCTGGCGTAGGTCAACAATTCGTGGCCGGCCTGATCGGGAGCAAGCTGGTGGGCTATGGCCGTGAAGTGTTTGTTGCCGACCTGAACTTTTATCCTGGGGTTGGAGGTGACGTTTTGATACCAATCTGATTTTTTACCCCATCCTGACGCAACGATACACTCCCCTGAATCCGGGTTGTAGCGGACCATTTCCAGTACGGTCTGGCGAGGCAGGCCAGATTTTCGACCGATGTGGGTGAGGCGCAAGAAGCGGTGACCCAACACCCAACCCAGCCCGACGCGGTAGAGCCAGATCGGTGCACGGAAAGCCAGACGCGCCAGGCCACGCGGTAATTTTGGTTCGGATACTTTTTGCGGCATGCTTCTCCTTAAAAAGACGGTTATTTCAATTCAATTGCAGCGGATGGGCATTGCAGCACACAGGCGCCGCAGGCGATGCACTTTTCAGGATCGTGAAAGATGACTTTACGGCTGGCTCGATCGGGCGTCCAACACCCCACCGGGCAAACTTCGTAGCACTGCCAGGCACCGGTGCATTTTTCAGGATCGTAACGGATCTTCAGCCAGCGCAGCTTACGCATGATTTCAACTTCTTCGAGTAACGAAGACCACATATTGGGATTCTTTTTCATCGCATTAACCCCATCCAAAAGCCAGCGGCCCTAACCAGTAGACCAGGCCTAAAACGACCGCGATAACTGCCTCGTAGCCCCAATTGGCCTGCTCCCCACGCATCAGAGGCGACATGCCTTGCAGCTCAGCCGCCACGAAGACCGATAAGCCGGTCAGGCCTACTGCCCAGTGGAACAGGCTGGCTGTTGGCAGTGGATTTATAAAACCGGTGTAAACGAAAAGGCCTGCCAGGGTAATAAGCGCCAGTGGGATGCTCTTGAACAACCCATCCCGGCCAGGAAGCCTGGGATGGATGATGGCATAGAAATATGACAGGCAAAACAAGCTGGCTGCGATTGCCCAAAAGTAGGACCGCCAGAAGATCAGGACCGGCAGCAAGATCATCAAAGCATAAAACCCCATGGTCACCGTCACCATTTCCAGGCGCGCTTTAATCGGGAACCTGACCCAGCGCATGGAATTGGTTTTCTTGCGTTTAGCTGCCAGGTAAGCCGGGATATCTTCAGCCCGAGCCGGGCCCCAATGAACGCCCCAACCGGTTTCTGAGCGAATGCGCCCGCCATCGACGCCATTGGCGCATAACTGGGGTAAGATCAAGGCGTGGTGGGCGGAAACTTCGTTCACTCGCGAGGATTTTAGCGCCGCGATCACTTTTTCAGCAGTAAAGTAACCACCACCGGCCGCGCACCAAACATTGATACCGGCTGAGTCGGCAATCAATAACCAGACGTCGACTTTGCCATCAATTGCACCAACCAGGCGCCGGACAGTCAGGTCAAAATTACCGGTAACTAAAACCGGAGAATCGGGAGTGGGAGATCCCACCCGGTAAAGACCTGGTGCGACCTTCGGGTAGGGTGGGATGATCCTGAAGAATAAAAGCCACAGATCGGTTAGAAGAGTCTTTAGATTGGTGTGACGATATAATCGTTTTACAACCAGGTCCGTCCCAGCGCTGGTGACGGTCTTTTCTGGGATGGCTGAACCGCCTGCGGCTTTGTTTTCCCTGGTCGCTAGATTCTCGGGCTGCTCTTGGCCCGCAGGCTTGAGCTCAAAAAGAACCAGGCTGCCGCCTAAATATTCGGTTTTGTTCGTAATCAAGTATCCGGCTGCAGACAGCGTTTCATCAAATCTTTGCAGTGTCTGGGTGGTGGTACGGGTCAGCAGCCAGGTCAGGATGACCAGGGGCAGGCGGACCAGGGTAAAAAGGAAACGCTTCAATGGCTTTTGGGGGATCACTTCGTCTGCGATCAAGAGACTGCCCCCGGGTGTAAGCAGTTTGTGGCAGGCATTCAGGACAAAACGCTGTTCCTCTGGTGGAAGCTCGCTAAAAACCAGGGTCGAGACAATCAAATCGAAGGAGCCGGCCGGGAGGCGCTCGGTAATCAAAGTCGCATCCATGAAGATTAAAGAGATCTGGTCTTCAAGATTGGCAGCGGCGATTTTCTGCTGGGCCACAGCCAGCATGGCTGGCGCGGCATCGACCCCGGTGACGATGGCTCCCTGCCTGGCCAGCATGATTGACAACGAGCCGGTGCCGCAGCCTATCTCCAAAACGCGCTTTCCATCCAGGCCGGATGCGGATGCGATGCGTTCTTTGATAACATGCAGGCGGCCCAGGGTGATGAGCTGAATCCCTCGATCATAATCTTTAGGGTTGTGTTCCAACCATTTCATAAAAACGGTTGCCATGGTTGCCGCCTATCTTGTAATGATCACCTGAACCAGAAAAAACCATTGCATTTTCGCCCGCTGGCCGGATTTCAATACTGACCGGTCAGTCAGTTATAGCATAGCACTATTAAAGGTCCCCGTCAATAGAAAAATTAGGGGTTCAGGGGCGCATCAGGCCGGACTTTTCTCAGAAGGTGAACACTTAAGCGGGGAAAGCTTGCCGCTTCCCAATTATTGGCGATATCGTATAATAATGGTCATCTGGAGGTTTCTGCTGACAAAAACCCATAGGTTCAATTAATTATTCACAGGTCAATGAAATGAAAAACAAAATCGTCATTAATCCATTGCGCTCGTCAGGACAAATCGACCGGAATATCTTTGGTGGATTTGCCGAACACCTGGGGCGCTGTATTTACGGTGGGATCTTCGATCCGGGGTCCCCACTGGCTGACGCCAGCGGCCTGCGAACCGACGTTCTGGCGGCTTTGAAACGCCTGAGGATGCCAGTGATTCGCTACCCCGGAGGAAATTTCGTCTCAGGCTACCACTGGATGGATGGGGTTGGCCTCCGACGGGAACGTCCCACCCGCCTGGACCTGGCCTGGCAGGGGGTGGAATCAAATCAATTTGGTACCAATGAATTTGTCCATTTCTGCCGCCAGATAGGGGCTGAACCTTACCTGGCGGTTAACTGCGGTGACGGCGATATGCGTGAGGCACGGGATTGGGTGGAATACTGCAACGGAACCGAGGAAACCACCCTGGTCAAGATGAGGAAGGCTCAAGGCTATGAAGCGCCGCATCGGGTTAAATATTGGGGGATCGGGAACGAGGTTGACGGGCCGTGGCAGATCGGAACCAAGACACCTGAAGAATATGCTCGGGCATTTACCGAGTTCGGCAAGGTCATGAAGTGGGCCGACCCCAAAATCCAGCTGCTGGCTTCGCTGACGTCAGCCTGGACGAGCGATCTGGTCGATCGGGGCAAGCTTCTCCTCGAGCAAGCCGGAGGTCTGGTTGATTACCTTGCGATTCACTGGTACCTGAACAACAGCGAAAACGATTTTGAAGCCTTCATGGCTCAATCCGAGCTGCTGGAAGAACGCCTGGCTGCGATCGAAGGATTAATTCGGGCTGTGAGCCTGGCTCACCGCATCACCCATCAGATTTCGATCGCGGTTGATGAGTGGAATGTGTGGTACCGCACCGGACCATCCGAGCAGTTGGAAGAAAGTTATCACCTTGAAGATGCCTTGATGACCGCCATCCAAATGAATGCCTTCATCCGCCATGCTGGGATGGTGCGTATGGCCAACCTGGCACAAATTGTCAATGTGATTGCGCCGATCATAACCCGCCCGGATGGGTTGGTGCTGCAAACGATTTTCTACCCGTTTGAAATGTACAGCCAAAACTGCGGCGATACTTCATTAGACGTTTTCTGGGAAGGTGAGACTTTCAGCGGCGGAGCTTACAGTGGCGTACGGACGCTCGACGTTTCAGCCTCACTTGCCAGCCGGGAGGGAATGATCAGCCTGTTTGTGGTCAATCGGGCAAAGGATCACCCGGTTGAAGCGGAGATCGGGCTGGTTTCCGGGTCGTTCAGCGGCAATGCCAGGATCCTGGTCGTCAACGGCAGGGATATCAAGGCAGGCAATACCTTCGAAGCCCCTGACGTCGTCACCACCCAGGAATCGGGGCTTCCGATCCAGGGACAAACCATCCGGATGGCTTTTGAACCACACTCGGCAACGTGCCTGGTTATGAAAATTAATTAAGTGGATTGGGATAAATAAGCGTCCGCGGTCGTTAAAAACCGCGGACGCTTGCTTTTAGAATAGATTTTGTTCGATATTGAAGGCCTGGCAGATCGCTCGAATCTCATCGAGTGTCAAACCTTCGGCCAATTCGCCATTCGCCAGGTTCAAATATTCATAGTGCCCGGCAGATTCGGCATATTCGATCCGGTCGGAGGCGCGTTTGACCGACATGTCGGACCTGGCCATAACTCCATGCTTACCCCAGATGACTACTCGGTGGGTGCGCAGCAATTCAATGTTGGCTTCCATGAGTTCTTTTGAGCCGGGGATTTTGAAAGGTATAAAACCAATCCCCCGGGGCAGGTTGACAATCAGCTCAGGCTGCCAGCGCAGCAAGTGACGGTTAAGGTAAGGCTCATCCTGGTATTTTGGGATGCTGCTCAGGTAGGTAAGGTACGGAGGCTGGGCGTGTATAATGGCGTGGAAGTTGGTGTTAGTCCGCACCACCTGATCCTTGTGCACAGCCAGGTGAGAATTGAATTCACTGGTGAGATGGGCAAACAGGCGTTGGTGGGCCGTATATAAAGCACCGGTTCGCCCATCCGGATTGACCCTCACAAACCCCAAATTGGCAGCCGGATCGTGAATGATATCGCGCAGGCGGCGGCCCGAACCGGTCACCAGGAATGACTTGTTAGCCAGCTCTGGAATGGGTTCAGGCAGGTCGATGGTCTCGACCCGCGGAAATTTGCGCCGGGGATCGACGTCCCAGCCGATGTAAACCGAGATATTACCGGCTGCGCCTTCGCTGGCTTCTATCTCGGACATCCGCAGGCCAGCTTCGCCGATCGCGACCATCAATTCGTCCAATTCGGGGTATGGAGCTTCAATAGGCATGCTGTTTTCCGATCAGGCTTCTTCTTTACCGCTGATATAGGCTTCGGTCATCTCGTGGGCGATTTCGTCCTTGAACTGCTTGACCGGGGTCTTCATGAAGTATGAGGATGGAGCAACCAACGGACCAGAGAGGCCGCGGTCCAAGCCGAGTTTAGCACAGCGGACGGCATCGATCACCACGCCTGCTGAATTGGGTGAATCCCACACTTCCAGCTTGGCTTCCAGGTTGAGGGGCACGTTGCCGAAGGTCGTTCCTTCCATGCGGATGTAGCAGAATTTGCGGTCGCTTAGCCAGGGAACGTAATCGCTCGGTCCAACATGGATGTTTTCTTTTCCGAGATCGTATGGCAGCATACTGGTCACAGCGCCGGTCTTGGAGATCTTTTTGGATTCAAGGCGCTCCCGTTCGAGCATGTTCATAAAATCGGTATTTCCACCAAAGTTTAACTGGTAGGTGCGGTCCAACTGCACGCCGCGATCAACGAACAAACTGGTGAGCACGCGATGCAAGATAGTGGCGCCGACCTGGCTCTTGATGTCGTCGCCGATGATTGGCAGGTTGCGCTCGCGGAAGCGCTCCCCCCAATATTCTGAGCTGGCGATGAAGACCGGGATGCAGTTAACCAGGGCACAGCCGGCTTCGAGGATTTGTTCGACGTACCACTTGGTGGCCATCTCGGACCCTACGGGCAGGTAATTAACCACCACATCGGTCTTGGTATCGCGCAGGATCTGGACGATATTGGCGGTTGGGCCGGGGGCCTTGGTCAGAATCTGTGAGAGGTATTTGCCAAGACCATCGTGGGTCATTCCACGGTCGACATTTATCCCCAGGTTGGGGACATCGATGAACTTGTATGTGTTGTTGGGATAGGCGGAGATAGCTTCCGATAGATCTTTACCCACTTTCGTATCGACGACATCGAAAGCAGCCGAAAACTCGATGTCGCTGATATGATAACCGCCCAGGTTGACGTGCATCAAGCCAGGGACCCGCTCTGTTTCCGGCGTATCTTTATATTTCTGGACACCCTGGATGAAGGATGACGCGCAATTTCCCACCCCAATGATTGCTACTCGAACTTTCTTGCCGTTGCTCATTAACTTGCTCCTCCTGGAACTCTTGGTTTTTGATTGCTGATTTTTAGTTTGCTTTTTTGCAGATTTGCCTGTTTCTATATTCATCATTTCGCTCATTTTATACCCAACTGTACTCCCGTTTACCTGATTACCGGTTCACAATTCCCGTTTTTCTACGAAGCTAAAAGCAGATATGGTTCTTCGATGACCTGCTTGATGGCTTGTAAGAAACGGGCAGCCGGAGCGCCGTCGATCAAGCGGTGGTCGAATACCAGGCTGAGAGTCAGCATCTGGCGCACGGCCACTTTATCTCCCTCGATCACAACCGGCTTCGGGGCAATGCGGCCGACGCCCAGAATAGCGGCTTCTGGCAGGTTGATTACCGGGGTAAATCCGTCGACGTCGTACATCCCCAGGTTGGTGATGGTAAAGGTGCCTCCGCTCAGGTCATCAGGCAGAGAGCGCCCGATACGAGCCCTTTCTACCTTTTTGCGGAAGTCATCGCCGAATTCACGCAGGCTGGTGCGGTCTGCGTCACGGATAACCGGAACCAGCAAGCCGCGTTCGGTGTCGACCGCCATGCCTAAGTTGATTTGGGCCACCCGCTCGATGGCGTCGGCTGTCAAACGGGCATTCATATAGGGGTATTTTTTTAATGCCTGGGCAACGATTTTAGCCAGCAGGTCATTATACCCCGGAGCGAAACCCCAATCCTTTTCGACCCGGGCTTTCAAGCGGCTGCGAGCATCCACCAGCTGGGTCGCATCGACTTCCATCAAGAGGGTCACTCGAGCAGTCGTGTGGACACTGGTCCCCATCCGGTCGGCGATGATAGCCCTGACGCCTTTGAGGGGAATTCGTTCTAGCACGCCTGCACCTGCCTCAATAGAGGCGGGTTTGACAGCTGGGGTAGGTGCCGCAGCCGGTTCCAGGGCGCGTTCAACATCGTCGCGTACAATTCGGCCGCCTGGGCCGCTGCCGGCAACTGCGCTCAAATCCAATCCGGCGGCTGCAGCAACTTTCTGGGCAACCGGTGTGGGGCGGGGAGCAGGTCGGACCTGGGTTTCTGTGCTGAGATAAGCCAGTACGTCCCGTTCGGCCACGCGGATTCCACCGCCGCCGGTCGGCCTGACCTGGGATAGATCCACCCCCTTCGCGTCGGCTAACTTGCGTGCCCGGGGGGATACGAAAGTTTTATCGAGGCCGGGAATTTCAAACTCAGCAGAGAAGGTCTCTACGACCGCTGGAGTGCTTTGGGTGGATTGAGGTAATTGTGCCTCGGCAGCAGGGCTGCCAGCGCCGAACTGCTCATCCTGGCTGCCAATGAGGGCAACGACCGTCAATACCGGCACAACTTCGCCTTCCTTAAAAGGGCCGATATGCAGGTATCCTTTTCCATTAGCTTCGACCGGGAAAACCGCTTTGTCAGTTTCGACTTCGACGATCTCCTGGCCGCGGCTCACCCTGGTGCCATCCGGCACCAGCCATTTAACGATGGTTACCTCTTCAACCGTTTGCCCGAGCTGCGGGATAAAAAACTCTGTCGTCATTAGCTAACCACCTTCCGGCAAGCTGCCACAATCCTCCCCACGTTCGGAATGGCATTATCTTCGAGAATTTCAGCCCGGGGTACCGGCACGTTGGCCGCAGCCACGCGTTCCATAGGGGCATCGAGCCAATCGAAAGCCAGCTCGTTAACCTGTACCATGACCTCGTTGATAAAGCTGGTGTTTTCATAAGCTTCGGTAACCCCGACCAACCGCCCGGTCTTTTTCACTGACGTGATGATGGTATCGATATCCAATGGTTTCAGAGAGCGTAAATCGATTACTTCGACATCGATCCCTTCTGCGGCCAGGGTCTCAGCGGCTTCCAGGGCGCGATACACCATGCGTGAATAAGTCACCAGGGTCACGTCTTTGCCAGGGCGTTTGATATCGGCGACCCCTAAGGGGATGATATACTCTTCCTCCGGAACCGGCCCTTTTTCTTTATAGAGCATTTTATGCTCGATGAACATGACCGGATTATCATCCCGTATGGCTGCTTTGAGGAGGCCTTTGGCATCATATGGGGTTGAAGGCATGACGACATAAATGCCGGGAAAATGGGTCCAGAGCGATTCCAGGCTTTGGGAATGGTGGGCGGCTATTGCCCGGCCGGCGCCGCCTTCGGTGCGCAGCACCATCGGGACGGTTGTCTTTCCGCCGAACATGTAGCGATTCTTAGCGCCTTGATTGGCGATCTGGTCCATAGCCAGGGGCGTGAAATCGACATACATAATCTCGGCCACCGGCCGCATTCCGGCCATGGCAGCGCCAACGGCTGCACCACCGATGGTCGCTTCTGAAATAGGCGTGTCCAATACACGCCACTCACCGAACTCGGCCATTAATCCGCGGGTGGCCCCGTAAGCGCCGCCATACAGGCCAACGTCTTCACCCATGATGAAGACGCTTGAGTTGCGTTTCATTTCTTCGCTCATGGCTTCGATCAAGGCCTGGGCGTAAGAAATCTGGCGGATGGACGGGTCGCTTCTGACCTGCTGGCGCAGGGCAGCTTCGGCGGCGACATCCGCAGCGGTCGTCTTTAGTGGGGCAAATACATCGGTGAGCACATCTTGCGCAGCAGGCTCGGGAGAGTTTTCGGAAAATGCCATGGCACTGTCGAGCTTTTTATCTACCGTCTGTTCGAGCGAGTCAAACTCGGAGTCGTCCAGCATGTGAACGGCTTCCATGCCATCTTTGAGCACTGTGATGGGATCGCGACCTTTCCAGGCAGCCTCTTCTTCGCGGGTGCGGTAGGCGCGTGGATCAGAATGGGAATGGCCGTAATACCGGTAGGTCTTGGCTTCGATCAGGGTTGGTCCCTGGCCGCTGCGGGCGCGTTCGACGGCTTTTGCAACCGAGCCGCGCACGGCTAAAACGTCCATGCCATCAACGACCTCGCCCGGGATGCCGTAAGCGCACGCCCGGCTGGCGACGTCGGGAAGCTTGCTGGCTTTCGCCCAGGGCACAGACATGGCGTACATATTATTCTCGACCACAAATACAACCGGCAGGTCCCACAGGCTGGCCATATTGAGGGATTCGTGGAAATTACCGGTGTTGGATGCGCCATCCCCGAAGAAGCAGACCACGACCCGGTCAGTCCCCTTCAGCTTCTGAGCGAGGGCTGCGCCGACTGCAACCGGGATATTACCGGCTACGATGCCAGTTGCGCCCAGGTTGCCGTGGGCCACGTCGGCAATGTGCATCGATCCGCCTTTGCCTTTGCAATAACCTCCAGAACGGCCCATCACTTCAGCCATCATCTTGTTGTAGTGCTCTTGTTTGGCTTCGGGGGTCTTGGCGTGGCTATCCCCGTGCGCGTGAGCATGCCCGTGACCACGGTGGGTGCTGGTAATCAGGTCATCATCGCGCAGGGCAGCGACTGCGCCAACGGCAACCGCCTCTTGCCCCGCATAGAGGTGGGAGGCGCCTTTTAAAACCGCCTTGCCTAGCAGGTTGGCGATATTATTTTCCAGGGCCCGGATTTCCATCTCCTGGCGCAAAAAATTCATCAGGTCTTCTTTGGTCAAGGCCTGTTCTTCGATCATCGCCGAGACTTTCTCCATTAGGGATGGCTCTTTCACTACGGTTGTTGGTTGGTTTGGCATGAAATTGATATTTCCTCCTCAGTGAATGGGTTAAACCATCGTGACTTCAATATTGATTTGTCGCATTTTTTCGACCAGCTCCAGGGGAGCTTTGGTATCTGTAATAACGCGGTGGACGTCAGAAATGCTGGCAAACGACGCCAGGCCGACCCGTCCCCATTTGGTCCCATCCAAGATAGCGATCACCTCATGGCACATAGCGATAATGTGCTGCTTGACCTCGGTTTCAGTAGGGCTGACATCGGTCAGGCCTTCGGCGATAGTGATGCCATGAGCCCCAAAAAAACCTTTGCGGATGTTGAACCGGGAAAGGAAATCCAGACCGTCGGTGCCGATCAGAGAAACGGTATCACGCTGCATGATTCCCCCGGGCATCACGACAGTAATTCCGGTGACATCCAGCAGGGCTTGAGCGATGGCGAGGCTGTTGGTTATGACCGTAATATCGCGATGTCCTTTGAGATGTTGAACGAGCGCCAGGGCTGTGCTGCTGGTATCGAGAAAGATGGCATCGCCGTCTTTGACCAGTTCGGCACCAGCTATCCCGATGCGGTCTTTTTCAGAAACCTGCTGCTGGCGGCGAAGCGTTAATAAGATCTCAGCCGTGCGGTTAAACGGAACCGCACCCCCATGGGTGCGGACAATCAAGGATTGGTCTGAAAGTGTCTGGAGATCGGCTCGGACGGTCACCTCAGATACGCAAAACTGTTGACTGAGATCGGCTACGGACACACGACCATCTCGGCTCAGGAGCCTCATAATCTCAAGGCGCCGTTCTTCGGGGAACAAATCCTTACAGGAAGTCATCAAAAGGTTACGAATTAATCAGAATACTTTCGTTTTCTTTCATTATAACATTAAATGAAACTTTTAATGCATTTCCTGTCCACCGGTGACGTTGATAGCCTGGCCGGTCATGTAGCTGGATTGGTCAGAAGCCAGAAAGACAACAACGTTGCAGACATCCTCGTAAGTACAGCCACGCTTCATCGGTACCTGGTCAATGTAGCGCTGCTTGACCTCTGCTTCGCTAATTCCCAATTTTAGAGCGTATTGTTTGTAAAGCGAATCGACCCATAATGGCGAGTCGAGCAAGTTGCCAGGGCAAACCGCGTTTACGCGGATGCCATATTCGGCCAGGTCGAGGGCGATGCTCTGGGTCAGGCCGATCCCACCGAATTTGGATGCTGCGTAAGCAGAGTTCTTGAAGCTGCCCTTTTTCCCCGATTTGGAATTAATTTGGATGATCGCCCCTTTGTTCTGGGGTTTCATCACCCGGGCGGCGTGTTTCGCACACAGGAAATAGCCGAAGAGGTTTACGTTCATCACAGCCCGCCAGCGTTCGGCGGGAAATTCACTGATCTCGCCTGAGATCAGGATACCGGCATTCGAAACCAGCAGGTCGAGGCGGCCAAATTCGGCCACAGCCTGGTCGACCATGGCAGCGACCTGGTTCTCATCGCTTACGTCGGTTTTGATAGCGATGGCTTTCCGGTCGGTGATGCTGGCAGCAGTCTCGATGGCAGAAGCTTCATTCAGGTCGGCAACAACGATGTGGCAGCCCTCCTGCGCCAGCCGCAAAGAGATCGCCTGCCCCAATCCCTGGCCTCCGCCGGTAATGATGGCGATTTGGTCTTGTAATAGTTTATCCATGGTAACCTTTTTATTTTGAAATGAACTGTATTAACCCTTTCTGGCCATCGATCAACCAGGCTGGGTCTTCGGCTGCCAGTATCTCAGCCTGTCCCGGCTGCAGGCCGACCATTATTTCACCTTTCAACGTCCGCAAGGTAAGAAAGCTTGCTGGGAAGTAACGGGCAGCCTCTTCCATGGCAGTATCATGAGGCCAATGGCGATCGCTCAAAATGCGGCGATAATTGACGTCTCCTTTGAGGACGATCAGATCGGATGAAGAAAAGTCTTCCCACAGGTCGGACGGCAGCTCAGGGTAACTCAGGCAGCTGGTGAAGAAAAAATGGTCATTTATTGTGATCGCGTCTGAAGCAATCGACCCAGAAAGGCGTTCTCCTAATGAGCGCACAGACCGGTGAGGCGAGGCTAGTAAGCCTTTCAGCGTGTATTCCAGGTCGGCGATGGTCGCGTCTGAAACAAAGAATGGCCGGTCTTTTAGTCTGAAGGTAACATGCCGGGCCCAACCGCGGTCGATAAGAAATGAAGCCAGCGCCAGGTCAAAGAGCAGCTCCTTACCAACGTTATCCGTCACCCAATCGATCTGAGTGACGCCCTGTGAAAGATAACCCCTGACCCTTTCAGTATCATCGATAATGATATGCTGGCGTTCTGAAGCCGCCGCCAGGCCGCCCAGGGCTTTCACCTTGACCGTGAAATTGCTGAGATCGCCGCGGTTGCCCCACAGGCAGGAATGGAGGAGCGCCTCGAAGGCCTGGTCCGTGTGGATCCTGGTGAAACTATCCCATTCGGTTGTGAAGCCTTCCAAATCGGCTGCTATCTGGTGTTGTTTTTTGGCCTGAAACGGATCGTATCTTTCCCACTCACCTGATTGAAAATATCTCGTAGCTTCCAAAAGCTTGCGGTAAAAGAAGGTTTCGGCAAAGTACCAGGGGACTTCTAACCAGGTGGCGCCTTGATATTGTGCCAGAGCTTTATTCCAGAAAGCCGCGTCGGATGCAGGCTCTTTGACCGGTTGGATGGGTGATCGAGCGATCTCAGCCGCAAACTCGTTCAAGCTGGCGACAATTTCCGGGGGAAAACGATTATCGGCGATTACTTGTTGAATAATTTGTGGCTTGCGCTCGAGGATGGTCTCTCGGGCAAACGAGCCAGGTTCTGAGGTCATGAGGGGAGGAGGGAGTGGTAAATCAAGCATAGTTTTCAGATTCGTATTGAGCAGAGGTCTGGATCATAGAGAAACCTTATGCAGCCGGTTTTTTTTTTATGGCTTCGACCGAAATTTTTTTGGATAGCGCTTCGAAGTCAGCGAGCGAGCCAAAATTAACACCATCAGCAATCGCCGAAGCCGTTCCACAAGCCGTCGCCCAGCATGCAATATTTGAGATTGCAAAATTATTCTCGACAACCCAGATGAGGCCAGCCATCATGGCATCACCATTCCCGACCGGATTGTGCCTGTTTACGCGGGGCGGGCTGGTATGGACGATCTGGTCTCGGGCTGCAAGCCAGAGACCGTCTGCACCGGCCGATAGGGTGACCATTTCGATGCCACGGAGAACTTCGTTGAGGCGCAGCGATGGCACTGTCATAGTCCGGTCCAGGACTGTGGGTTGAGAGTAACTGTGAAGATCATGGCCACGCTCGAGTCGATAGGCGTTCGTATCTTTCCCGGATCAGACCGGCCAGAGGTTCATCCCGCTGGATATTGCAGACCTCTTCAAGAGTTGTATCCAGGCCAAATTGAGCCAGCTTGTGCTGCAGGTCGCGGGCAAGCCTGTCGTCCGGTGGGTCGAACCTTAGTGCGGCTGCGATCCCCCAGCTGAGCGCTTGCGTTTTGATCCCGGCTTGTTCCGCCAGTCGGGCTGCGCCAACCAGGCGATCGTCTGGACCGAGCTTACGGATAGGGTCTCGCCCCAGTCGGAAAATGGTATCGCCAAGTGATCGATTGGCAAAACGGTGGATGAGCTCAGAAGCGTGACTTGCCAGCCAATCTGGTTGGACGTGATACGCCGCAACGATCCCAGCTGTCGATTTGGACAGGGCTTCTTTGAGCACACTTTGGATCGCGGCATCTTCTAAGGCCTGATAACCGAATTGATGCCCGCGCAGAAAACCCAGGTAAGCCAGCACAGCGTGGCCGCAGTTATGGATGTACAGCTTGCGAGCGGTATAGGCTTCGAAATTATCACAAAGGACCATATTGGAAATGGAAGGGATGGGGGCGACGAAGCCAAGCCGGTCGACAGGCAACTCTTTATAAGGTTCGACCGCAATCAGGGTAGGGTCTAGGGCGCGCATGACCATGGTTGGCGGAGGTACCATGCGTCCTATCACGGTGTTAACAAACCCAACGTTATCGCGGAAATAGGGTAGGGCGACATCCGGGAGGTGACTGGCGACCATGTCATGGAATATCCCGGCTGCGCCTTTCAGGTTTTCGCAGATGATGATATTCAAGGGAGCAGGGTTGGCTGCCTGAGCGCGCAAGGTGATCCCGGCTGCGACCAGGGGTGCAATTTCTGGTAAAATACGCGCTCCAACGGCTGTCGCAGCAACATCTGCCTGGGCCAGAGCCTGGGCGACTTCGTCCTTATTATTGGAATGAATTGCCATGACCGGGGCGATGGTTACCTCTTCAGACCCGGTATTGTCGACGATCTCAATGTGGTAACAATTATGGGTATTTAATGCGGTGATCAGTGGGGTATCGACGTCGACGAAGGTGACTTCGTAACCAGATTCTGAAAATAGCTGGCCAAGAAATCCACGCCCGACGTTGCCTGCCCCAAACATGATAGCTGATTTCGACATTTCAACCGGTCCTATAGCAATTCATTCAAGAGCTCTTCTTCAGCTGCATTGGACCAGACCTGGTTGTTCTTTAACCGGGAAGCAACGCCAGGCAGGCGCTGCGCCAGCTCGCTCAACGGGGTCAATCCCAGACCGGCAATATGGGGATAAACAACAACCTTGCCGGGGAAACGTCCAGCCTGGAGTGCGCGCAAACCCTCGGCCGCGCCGTCCAGGCCGGCAACTGCGGCAACCGAAGTATTGGTGGCAAGTTGGCCATTTTCAGTGAGCTCCAGCATCTGGCGTAAATCTTCGATGCTGGAACCGGTGTTGCCAATAAATCGGACCTGGCGTTGGTCAATAACCGCATTCAGGTCGATTGCGGTGGTCGTGCCGCGCGGCAGGCCTACAAACAGGTTCATAACGCCACCAGGCGCAAGATGGCTGGCGGCGAACTGGATGGTAGCCACGTCGGGAGCGAGCACGATAATATCGTCAAACCCGCGCTTGCCCGTCAGCTCATTTAGGCGATTACCGAATTCAGCGCGTCCTATGGCAGCTTCGGTGAGACACGCCAGATGGATGCTTTTCTCAGCTGCTGGCCCGGCAAACCTGGTGCCTACTTCGCTGATGCGCGGGGATTTGAGGTTGGTGGCCACGATGCTGCTCGGGTGAGGTGGAATCTCGATGGCGCGCTGGACGTGCATGTGCCCCATCGGGCCGCTGGCGCCCAGTACCCACAGGTTTCCTCCGGGTTTCAACGAGGCTCGTACCGGGGTATAGGAGGCGGAGATATCCGGCTCATGACCACCTACGAAAGTAATGTAGTCGTAATGCAACCGGCCAATATCCACCGGAGCCAGCTCTGGCAGCGGCTCGTCCGTCACCAGGTTGAGAATGCCCTTGCGCCTGAGCAAGTGGGTGGCGGCGCCGATCCAATCTGCTCGAGCAGGGCCGAGCAGGACCACATCGTCAACGCCTTTGGGGGCGATCTCAGCCGCAGCCAGCAAGGCCAACTGGGGATCCAACCCATCTTTGGTTACCAGCTCGATCCCCAACCCGGCCGATTTTGCCCATAGATAAGCTGCCAGGGACGGAGGAACATTGCTAAGGATGACCCGGGATGGGTGGCCTGTTAGATCGAGGCCGCGGCTGAAGTGGTGTTCACGGTCCTTAACACCCGGTACGCCGATGATCCAGGTGATCCCACCGGGTTTGATCCCCTGGCGGTATTCCAGGTGATATGCGGCGTTGACGCAGGCCCAGGGTTCGGTCAGAGCGGCTTCAGCGTAACCTGTTTCTGGGCGGATTGGCAGGAGATAACAACCCCCATCCCCTCTCAGCACTTCATCACCTAGGACGGCATATTGAGAAAGGCCGCCCTGAAGAACGTAGCCGTAAGCGACGTTTCGTCCTTTGAAGAAAATATCGGGTTGGATGGTGAAGCGCTGCCCGATGTGATATTCACCTTTAAGTTGTTTGCCTACCCCGATGACGGTGATTGCCAGCTCGTGACCCAGGACCACAGGTTGGCTCTGCAAATCTCTGCCGGAAATGCGGGGGTGATCGCCACCAACCCTGATGACTTTGATGTCAGAATAGCATAGGCTGCAGGCGTCGTGACGGATCAGCAGCTCATCGGGGCCAAATTGAGGGAGTTTGGCTTCAACCGGCGCCCCATCCAGGCCCAAGCGCTCGAATCCAGCTCCGTATAAAGGCAGGAGCCTCTGGGTCGAGGGAAGTGGGCCTTTAGCCTGGCGGTATTTTTCAAGTTTTTGCGGCATTTTTATGGGAGCATGATCCGCAAGAATTCTTCTTCAGCTTCGTTGGTCCACTCACGACCATCTTTGAATAGGGCATAAACGCTTGGAAATTTTTCCTTGAATTCGGTTATCGGTGTGAGCGGCAGTTCTTTGATGTGAGGGTAAATGACGACCTTGCCGGGGAAGGTCGTATCTTTTACGGCTTGCAACCCATCTCGAGCAGCACTGAGCGAACCGATGGCGCTGACCGACCGGTTGGGAGACAGCTCTCCGGAATAGGTCTTGCTCAATGTGGTTTGCATGTCTGTCATGGCAGAGGCAGAATGGCCGATCACCCGGTTGTTCTTGTAGATCAGGTTGTTATAATCCAGGCTGACGAGGGTGCCACGCGCGACCCCTGCAAACACGTTCATCAGGCCGTTTTTGGCCAGGTAGCGGGCAGAATTGGCGATGACGGGTGGGACTGAAACTAACATGACGATGTTATCAAAACCTGTCTCGGCGAAGCGGGCCATACCAGCGGCATATTCTTCTTTGCGGGTCGGGTTTAAGCAGATGAACTCGATCCCTTTCTGGCGGGCTTCGTTGGCAAATGAGACACACAGGTCGTCGAGGCGTAGGTCACTGACGTCGGAGCAGACGATCGTCGCCGGGGGTTGGGTGAAGTTGATTGCCCGTTGGACGTGCATGCGCCCCATTGGGCCGCCGGCGCCGACAAACCAGGACCTGCCGCCGGGCTTAAGGGTCGGTTCGATAGGAACGCTGTTATAAGCAACCGCCACATCCGGGTTAGTGCTTCCCACATACAGCCAGCGGTGATAATGGATACGGCCAACGTCCAGGTTTACTTTACGCGCCATGGGCTGGTCAGCCAGGACGGCCATAACGCCAAACATATCGAGGTGCGGGCTTACTTTCTCGACCAAATCGGCATCAGCTCCCAGCAAGACGATATCGTCAACTAAGTCAAACGGCGGCGATGCGACGTCGGGAACGTCGGTGACTTCGATTCCCAATTGGCGGGCGCGCGCCTTGAGCCAGGCAGCAAAGCCTTCCGGCACATCGGTCAATAATAATTGGGAAGGGCGTGCATCCTCATCGAATCCAGCGCCAATGGTGTAGGGCTGGTTGCCCCCTGCTCCAATAACCCAGAGGACACCGCCTGGTTTAAGGGCGTTACGGTATTCCAGGCGATAGGCCGCAATTACACAGGCCCATGGTTCAGTCAGTGCGCTTTCTGCATAGCCCAGGTGAGACTGAAGGGAGATCAGGTTGTTTCCTAAATCGCTAGCGATGATGTGCTGGTCGATCACTGAATATTGGGAAAGTCCACCCTGGAACCAGTAACCGTAAGCCAGGGTTTTGCCTTCTGTCAAAATATCTGTTTCCAGTGTCAGCCGGTCTCCTACTTTATACTGGTCTCGCAGGTTTTTGCCGACGCCGACGATGGTCATCGACACCTCGTGGCCGAGGACAATAGGTTCAGTCTTCATATCGCGGAAAATGCGGGGATGGCTTTGGCCCTGGGCGATGACCTTGATATCTGAAAAGCACAACCCACAGGCATCGTGACGAATCAAGAGTTCATCCGGACCGTAGGAAGGCATCGGGACCTCGAGTGGTTGGCCATTCCTGCCCATGTTCTCCAGGCCAGCGCCGTAAAGCGGCCATAAGCGGTAACTCGAAGGCAGCGGGTTCTTACTGCTACGATAATCAGTCATTTTATCGGACATGGTAATCTCCATAACTCATTCAATCTATCCCAGTTTGTGCACATACCGGCTAAGATATACATATAGCTAGAATCTGTTTTACTGCAGACCCGTAATCACTATGGGCCGCAAAAATTACCGTTGCGGGGTCACGTAGTCCCAAGTTTATTCAGGATATCCCCGGGGCTCAGCGAAGAGTCCAGGGTTTTCAACCGAGCCAGGCTGGCCGCGCCGGGTGGAATCAGCCTGCCGATGCGGGTGTAGAAGGCATTTTTCTCACGGCGAGCAGGAAGGTATTTTTTTGACCATTCACTCTGGTAGCCATAACCCAGGGCGCGTTGCATCACGGTATGGCCATAAACGAAATACGCCCCATCGAGAAACGCTTCCCTAACCGGCTCGAGCTCGGGAACGTCAAAATCATCGATGAGCTTGTTGCCGTAGGTATTCATTTCGGTGCCAACGTTGAGCGGCAGATCGAGCTGGCCAGCCAATTTGACCACGTCGTAAAGCTTCTGTACTTTAACCCGGCGCAGGTCCGCATCGGCAATGTTCCAGTTGCGGTCAGGAACGATATTCAAAGCGGCTGCGCCCCTGGCGGTCAGGATTTCCAGCTCCTCAGCCATGCTCTGCTCACCGGTTGAGAAGCCATCCAGCCAGGTGGCGCATACGATCGCCTGGCAAGCCTCAACCATGGCGTGGAATTCTTCGACCGAGGGGAAGGAGGTATGGTCAGGCACGGCGTAGGCCACCCCACCCCGTTTCATCAGCCTGGCGCGTACCAGGTTTTGGAAGGCGGGGGCATCCTTTCGCACCTGCGCGATTTGCTCGGGGGTCGTTTTGAGCTTGCTGGCCCAGAAGCCGTCTAGATCTGTGACGGCCTGTTCGGCAGCATGAAGGTAAGCAACCAGCAGGTGCCTTTCAGTTGCGTTCTCGGCCGGGGTTAAGGGCAGCACATCACGCTCGTAATCGATAGCGATGGGGGCCAGAAATGTATTCAGCTTCCGGACCATTTCCAGGTTACGCTGCAAGGCTCGCTGGCGCATATCTTTCAACAAGCCGGCCGCGGATGGTGGAGCCTGACTCGATGTAAACCCAATTCCCATGTGGTAATAAACGCCTGGCTCTCCAGGCGAATTGATCTCCCTGGTCGCAAATTCCGGGAAAAAAACCCTGGTCTCCATCTCAGCCGCGCCGCGAACGCCTACCTGATCGCAAGCTGAAAGAAACTCATCCACGCCATCCAGGACGTCGAAATCGACGATGGCCATCAATTTGTAACCGCGCCGAGCGGCCAACCAGGCCAATGCAGAAGGTGAATAACCATAAGCATTGAAGGAAAAGAACGTGTGGCAGTGCATATTGGCTACCTCACGTTCTGGTCCGGTTGCAATCTCACCTGCCGCAGCCCGGGAACACAGCTCGGCTAAAGCGGCAGTCCGGATGGCAGGGTCGAAGTCATTCAAACGGGTTTCAAGCCCGGTTAATTGTTGGGGTGAGAAGGCCATGGAAATCCTAACTTACTTCAATGATAGCTTTGAGGCCTTCTCTTTTTTCGGCAGAAAGGAAAGCCGGTTCGAATTCATCAAGTGAATAACAATGGGTCGCCAGGCTTTTTAAATTGACAAGGCCAGATGCCACCAGATCGATCGCCCGGGGATAGGTGTGTTTCATCCGCCGGCACATCATGATCGATAACCCTTTGCGGCGAGCAACCGAAGCGGTGAAAGTGGTGTGGTCATCGGCAGGAATGCCAACAATCACCACCCGCCCGCCGTGTTTGGCGGTTACCATGGCGGTTTCGACGGCTTCATCCTCTCCGGCGGCTTCGAAGGCCACGTCAACCCCGCGCTGGTGGGTTGCGGCGAGGATGCTGGCGCTTTCATGGCCATCGGCCAGATAGGCTTCTGAGGCGCCCATTGCCAGGGCAGCCTGAAGGCGCTCGCGGCGGAGGTCACTGGCAAAAATATGAGTGGCACCTGATAGTCGTGCCAGCTGGACGATTAATAAACCGATTGGCCCACAACCATAAACACCCACACTCATCCCTGGTTTCACCGGAGCCAATGAAAGGGCATGAATGCCCACCCCGAGTGGTTCAAGCAATGCGCCATCGTTATTTGAAACGGCATCAGGCAAGGGGAAAAGATTTTTGGCCGGCCAGGTGATATATTCAGCCAAAGCCCCATCGACCGGGCTGGTGCCGGCGAAGCGTACCGAGGGGCACAGGTTGGGATTTCCTTCTTCACATGACTCACAGGTGCCGCAGGGAATGGCTGGATCGACTGCCACGCGCGTTCCTTTTAATGAGCCGCTCATCACAATGGCAGAAAATTCGTGACCCAATACCAGAGGTTGTGCCAGAGGAACGCCACCAATGCCCCCCTCTGCGAACCAATGGACATCGGAACCGCAAATACCGACTGAGGTCACCTTTAATAACTCTTCACCGGTTGCCGGGGTGGGGACCGGTTCATCCACTAACCGCAGGTCGTGGATGCCAAATAAACGGAGTGTTTTCATAACGATTTTTGAACCCTTCTACTGCTAATAGACTAACGCTGGCCCAACTCGCGCTGGCGATAGTGCTCATCGAGGCGCGAATCGATGCGCTCGGCATCCTCGGGGGTCATGTAATCTGGCCCGCCAAAGGCAAATGTGCCCAGGATGACCCGAGCCCATTTATCTGCCATCAGGAAGATATTCAGGACTTCACGCGACGACCGGCCAAGCGCGACCAACCCATGTTTTTCCATCAACATCATCTTGGGAGGCAGACCATATTGGTCCATGAACCGGCGTAGTTCATCTTGAACCACGTGGGCCAATGCGATTCCTGGATCGATATAAGGGATGATGACCGGATGAAGGCCGCAAACGACAATGCCATCTGGGAAAAGTGGACGAACGAACGGCTCTGCCCCTAATTTGCTGCATAAGATCTGGTTGATCGAGATGGGATGGGTATGGCCGATCCATTTGACGCCAGTTTCACGATAGCAGAGGGCATGCAAAAAGGTTTCGACCGACGGCTTGCGGTGGGTCTTATCCACCAGTGCCTGCTGGAGCCCTGCAGCCACCTGTTCATCATCCAGGGTGTCTGCTTTCATCAATTCGCCAATTGTGTCAAGGCTGACCCGGCTGAATCCGGTTCCATCGATGGTTCCTAACTGGCTGCCGGATGCTTTGACCCAAAACGTGCCATCACCGCAGTTTACGCTGGTATTGCCTTCGCCTAAGATTGCTAACTGACGGTCTTCACGGCCCAACTCATGTGAGAGTTTCACCAACTCTTCGAGAATGGCATCCACTGGAATTACCTCCATGTTCAAATGATCTGGCATAAATTGTAATCCATTTGAGGGTGATTGGCGTTTGAAAATCTAGCCAATTGGTTATTCGGGTAATGACATGGATTATCAGAATCCTTGAAAAAGACAGGTAAATAAATATACCTTTTATGGTAAAATATATCTGTAATACTATTCAGTAGTTCCGATACTGCGAACTCGTATATGGTCGAGAATATAAGGAGTCACCATGCAAATTACCCACCAGGCTGATTATGCAATTAGAACCATCTACTACCTGGCTCGTCTGAGCCCGAACCAGAAGGTATCCACAAGCCAGATTGCCGATGAGTATCGTATTCCTTCATCTTTCTTAACCAAAATCATCTCACAACTTTCCATTTCAGGATTAATCCACACATCACGTGGAGCACATGGTGGTATCTCTCTGGCTCGTTCTCCGGAGAAGGTTTCGCTGTTAGATGTTCTAGTGGCGATCGATGGTCCGGTGGCGTTGAACGAATGCGTGAATGATCCCAATTCCTGCCCGTTTACCGATGATTGCGTATTGCACCAGTTCTGGTCGAACGCCTCTGAGGAACTGGTCAACCGGTTGAAGTCCACGACCTACGATAAGCTGGTAAAGTCCGGTTCACTGGTTTATTAATCGTTTCCAGTAAGTCGATTCTATTTGCCCGTCTGTCTCTCCAGGCGTATAATCACCTGGAGAGATTTCTTTTTCTACACCGGTGTTTTAATATGGAGGTCATCATGCCCGAAGCGCGTGTGATACGGGCGCCGCGCGGCTCGCAATTATCCTGTAAATCCTGGTTGACCGAAGCAGCTTATCGAATGATCCAGAATAATCTCGACCCAGAGGTGGCTGAAAGGCCGCAGGACCTGGTAGTTTACGGCGGTCGTGGGCAGGCTGCCAGAGACTGGGAATCCTTCGAAGCCATCCTTTCCACCCTGCGCGATTTAGAAGACGACGAAACCTTATTGGTGCAATCCGGAAAGCCGGTAGCGGTTTTTAAGACCCACCCGGATGCTCCCCGCGTTCTGATTGCCAATTCGAACCTGGTACCCCATTGGGCTACCCAGCAGCATTTCGACGATCTGGCCGAACGAGGGTTGATCATGTTTGGACAGATGACAGCCGGTTCATGGATTTACATCGGTACCCAGGGCATCTTGCAAGGAACCTACGAAACTTTGGGATCGCTGGCCAGGCAGCGCGGTTGGCCTTCTTTAAGAGGGAAGTTCGTTTTGACGGCAGGGCTGGGCGGGATGGGTGGGGCCCAACCCCTGGCCATCACTATGAATAAAGGGGTGGGCTTGATCGTTGAAGTTGACCCAATGCGCGCCCGGCGGAGACTGGAAATCGGCTACGTCGACGTAGTGGTCGATAACCTGGAAGAGGCCATGACACTTGTAGAAGAAGCTGTTGGCCAGGGGACGCCCAAATCCATCGGATTAATCGGTAATGCGGCCGAAGTCTATTCTGAGCTGGCGCAGCGAGGTGTCAGGCCAGACGTGGTCACAGACCAGACCCCGGCGCACGATATTGCCATGTACATCCCGGTGGGTTTAAACGTGGCTGAGGCAGAATCGCTACGCCGGTCAGACCCGGTGGCATATGGTCGGGCGGCGTTATCATCGATGGGGCAGCATGTTGATGCCATGCTTGCCTTTCAGTGTCTGGGTTCCGAGGTATTTGATTATGGCAATAACTTACGCCAGCGAGCCTATGATGCCGGTGTCAAGCATGCTTTTGATTTTCCCGGCTTTGTTCCAGCCTACATCCGGCCTTTATTCTGTGAGGGTAAGGGACCCTTCCGCTGGGTGGCGCTTTCGGGCGACCCCGAGGACATTTACCGTACCGATGAAGCCATCATGCGCCTTTTCCCCGAAAACGATCATCTACAGCGCTGGCTTCATATGGCTCGCGAGAAAATTCCATTCCAGGGCCTGCCGGCCAGGATTTGCTGGCTGGGCTACGGTGAAAGAGCTAAAGCCGGGCTGGCGTTTAACGAGCTTGTCGCCCAGGGAGAGGTCAGCGCACCGATTGTGATCGGGCGTGACCATCTGGATGCCGGATCGGTGGCATCTCCAAACCGGGAAACGGAAGGAATGCGCGATGGCAGCGACGCTATCAGCGATTGGCCGATTTTGAACGCCCTGATCAATGCAGTCAACGGGGCCACTTGGGTCTCTTTCCATCATGGCGGCGGGGTTGGCATCGGTTACAGCCAACATGCCGGGCAGGTTATCGTTGCCGATGGGACCGCGGAAGCCGGGCGCCGCCTGGAAAGGGTTTTGACGACTGATCCGGGAATGGGTATTGTCCGCCATGCGGATGCCGGCTACCCTGAAGCCATCGCGGCCGCCCACCGCCATGGTATCAATATGCCGATGTTGAAGGATCGAAAGGATTAACCATGGCGCGCCGGGTCTGGTTTATTCTTGCGATAATCCTGGGAGTTGCAGCAGGCCTGGGATACGGCTGGATGATTAATCCGGTCAAATACGTCGATACAAGTCCGGACACTTTGAGGGTTGATTACAAGACTGATTACGTGTTGATGGTCGCAGAAGCTTACCACAGTGACGGCAATTTGGCTTTGGCTGCACAACGGCTGGCTTTCCTGGGCAATACTGCTCCGCTCGACCTGGTGCAGCAGGCAATCGTCATAGCCAACCAGGCCGATTATTCTCCGGGAGACGTCGACCTGATGATCCGCTTAAGCCAGGTGCTGGAAACCTGGATTCCGGGAACGCCGGTGAACTCGCAAGGGAATCCATAATGGAAACACGTCGCGGACCCTGGTATCTTTTAACCGGACTTATTCTGGGGGCAGCTGCTGGATTGATTTATGCCTGGTTGATCAGCCCGGTGCGTTATGTCGAGACCGCACCCAGTTCCTTAAGATCGGATTTCAAGGAAAATTATCGCAGCATGATTGCCGCAGCTTATGCAGCTGATGGGGATATCGGTCGAGCAGCATCGAGATTGGCGCTGCTGGGAGATGCTGATCCGGCTCAGACTTTGGCCGGGCAGGCTCAGCAAGTCATTGCCAGGGGAGGGTTGCAATCCGATGCAGAACCGCTGGCCCAGCTTGCGGCAGCACTGGCCCGCCAACCTTCTGCTGTCATCCCGCCAACTGCAACACCTACCGCCATCACCACTGCGACAACCCTATACACCCCCACGGTGCTCTCGGGTGAAAGAACAGCTACGCGGCAGGTAACCAGCATATTGACGCCGACCCCGGCTTTAACCATCGTGGTTTACGAAAACAGCCCTTCACCCACACTTCCACCACCATCGCCGACATTCTTGATAACTCCAACCAAACATACGGGGACGGCTCTGCCAACATTGACGCCATCTTCGACGCCAGGAAGTCCTTTTGCTCTCGAAGAACGCAGCCGGGTCTGCGACCAAACCAAAGATCAACCCATGCTTCAGGTACAGCTCAATGACGCATCCGGGAACCCGGTTGCGGGAGTAGAGATCCATGTAAGCTGGCAAGATGGAGAGGATACGTTTTTCACTGGATTGATGCCGGATATCAACCCGGGTTTCGCCGATTTCCAGATGACTCCAGGGATAACCTACACGCTGCACCTGGCAGACGGCGGACAGCCGGTCAGCGACCTGTTCGCGGTCGCATGTACGGCATCGGGAGGGACCACCTACTGGGGTGGGTGGTATCTGGTATTACAACAACCCTGAGCGATCAGGGTAAGGTGTTATTGTTGGCCCAATCCGATCCCAATTGGATGACGACGTCGGCGGGGGCGTTAGGATCAGTCTTACTGAAAATGTGGATCTCTGGCACATTCATCATGGTCGCCAGGTAGCCAACCGTGTAGGGTCTACCGGTATAGTCGTAGATAATCGTATAGGGGGTAATGGTGGCGTTAAACTCGTCGACCACATTCATACCTTCTGATTTCAGATAATCACCGGTACGGGCGGCTAACCCAGGGCTGTTCGATGCATTTTGAACCGAAACCGTGGCATTCTCGGCAACCATCAGGTCTTTGGGATCACCGGCGACAGCAGCCGGGCTCACTGGACCGCCAGTGGTGAAGATCTCGTCACGCAGGACTCGAATTTTATCGGGGATCGGGATCAGGATCGATAGATTATCGGGCGAAGTGCCAAATTCAATCTCAGATGGTCCGATCACGGCCTGCTTGATATTTTCTTTCGGGATTTTCGAGCCCAGGAGGGCTAATTGGATGATCTGCTGTAGATTCAGGTTGGTATGGATACCGGATGAGAGATCGTTGTAAATGGATGGAGCGTTGGTAATCAGACTTGGCAGCATGTTGAATTCCAGGATGCGGTCCCGGATACCCATGATCACTTCCATTTGTTGCGAGGAGCGGCCAAAATCGCCGTTGGGGTTGTCTTCGCGATCACGGGCATAGGCCAGGGCTGCCGCGCCATCTAACACGACGGTCTCGCCAGCTTTGAGATATACCTTTACATCTTTCGCTTGTTCACCGATGACCATATCGTACGAAGGTGTGATCTTGACACCTTTGATATCATCGATGAAGCTGGTAAAGGATTGGAAATCGATCTGGGCGTAATAATTTATCGGCACACCCAATAGATTCTCAACTGTTTTTATCGATAAACCAGGGCCGCCTCCGGGTAGATTGTTGGATTGCCCCAAGGAATAGGCAGTATTAATCTTGCCGTAACCGAACCCGGGAATATTGACCCACATGTCGCGCGGAATCGAAAGCATTCCGGCGGTCTTGCTCAATGGATCGACTGTGAAGAGGATCATCGTATCGCTGCGCTGGGCATTGCTTCCACCGGTAGCCCAATCGTAATCCAGGCCAAGGAACAAAATATTAACCCTCGTTACTCCATCCCAGGGTTCGGCGGTAGGGCCTTCGGCCGGCTGCAAGGCTCCACTGGGTGCGGTAACCTGGGGAGTGACGCCCGGCGTCGTTGAAATCGAGGTATTTCCCGAGCCATCAGGTAGGTTTACGCCGGGTAAGTTGGTCAGCTTCCAGGACTCAACAAACCCGCTGACGTAATGGTACGCTACAAAAGCGGTAACTATGGCGATGACTCCAAATGCGATGAGCAGGCCAATTGTCAGGCGGTCGCGGGGTAAGGTGATACGGCGGGTACGTGAAGGGCGTGAAGACATAGGATCAGCCGATTTTTGGCGGAGGTACCGGCAAAGATTCGACAGAAGTATTGACCCACTTGTCCCCCTCGTCGATCAGCATGACGGGAATATCATCGCTGATTGGATATTTTCGACCGCAATCCTGGCATACCAACCAGGTATCTTTGACGAGTTCAAGCAAACCGTCTTTCTCGCGTACACAGGCCGGGCATCTCAATATGTCGAGCAAGTCTTGGCTGACCATCAGGCCTCCACAATCGTTAAGGTAAAAAGATTAAAGTATAAGATAAATGCGGTTTAACCGGTTCCTGAATTTTACCACAACCCGCCTGAAGGATTCGCCGGGTGTTGATCCCCAGGAACCAGGACTGATTCAAGGGGGGGTAAGTGCAACAGTCTTTGTTGAAAACGGGAAGGTTCATTATGAAAGGCGCCAATCCTTGCTGAAATGAGCCAACGCTTTTCATCAGGAGTTAGGCGTGGGGGTCACCGCATCCGCGGGAACATCAAATCCCGGCCCATATTGGTATTTGGCCTGCCATGCTTCATAATGCGTGCTAAATTTATCCTGGAAGTAAACGCTGCCGCCTTTTGAAACGGTACGGGTGATGGTAATATCTGCACCGTCGGCCGACCAATCGACCTGTTTTTTAGTGCCTTCGGGCAGGTCTGGATTGAAAGTATACAACGGCGGTGGGGCTGGGACGATGTTCTGCGGACCGGTTGTATCCCAGGTCACTGAACGACCGTCTGAGGTGGAATAGAACTTCCAGGTCAGCGAATAACCGTTAACGTAAGTTTCCATCAAGAGCCAGTAAGGAGTATCGTTGGTGAACTTAAAATCGACCAGAGGAACGAAGACGGTGGCATCCAGGCCAGCCAACTGCGGATTCGAGGAACCATTGCTTTTTTGCTCGTAGTAACCCACCCGGTAGGCGTGGGGATGGCGCTCATCGACCGGGTATCCGCCAAAGAATACCGTACGGAAGAGGGTCGTGCTCACCTGGCAAACCCCTCCACCGACCCCTTTAATGGTCTGGTCTCCCAGGATGATCAAAGCTTCAGCATAACCGTTGTCGAGGCTGATATCGCCCAAGGCCGTAGCCATGGAAAAAGTTTCACCGGGGGCGACCAACAGTCCATGGAAGCGACTGGCAGCTGCCTTGATATTTTGAACCCGGGCCGCATCCGATCCATAAAAGTAGGTAGTTGTAGAAGACACCAGTTGGGTGATGCCAAGTTGTTCGCCTGTGGTCGTATCGGTCGCCGGTGGGTTAATGTTATCGAACACCAGGGCGGCGGTATGAAGACCTTGCCCCAGCTTCTGGTTAATCGCATTTACACTGGCGTCGATATCGAGCACCCGGCCGATAATGGCATGTTGGATCACATCAAGCTGGTGGGTGTCGTCATTGAATGTATAGCGTGCGTTTTGAGGATCACGGGAGAGAGATGGGGCGATGTTGGCCAGGTAGGTGCGGATCAAATTGTTATTCAAGCCGACCTGGATGGTCGAGCCTGAACCAGAGGCTGAAGGAACGGTCTCGATTGTCAGCAAATTGGCCAGGGATTGGACGTCGAGTGTCCAGGGGCCGGCATCGGTCCCGCCATCAGGCATGGTCAGGGTCAGAGGCTCGCTAAGGATGCTGCGAGCCTCATTGGCCTGCTGGCTGGCGTCCATGATCAAAGGTGGAGTCTCATGGATCACCAGGGGAATGGTTGCATCCTGCAGCGTGCGAAGCTGGACGTCGATCAAGGCCAGTGTTTTGGGAATATCCAGGGTGCGCCCAATTTGCCCGGAATTAACGGTGATGGCTACGCCATCTATCCCGACTTTAGCTTCAATGACGGGTTTATCGATTTGGCGGGCCAGCGCAATGAGGTATTGTTGGGAAATCCGCTGATCATAAACCACGGTCGGCGGTAAATCGACCCCGTAAAACCAGGCATTCAATTGAGAAGTTAAGATGTCGGTCCAGTTTCCCTGACGGCCAACCTGATAGGCGGTCTGTGATTCAGTGTTAGCATCGAGCATAAAACCCAGTTGGGCAGGGGTTGCCTGCCAGATCAGGTTTCCGTCTTTGAATAGGATTTGACCATTCTGCGAGTAAATCAACGCCTGATTCAACTTTTCGGAAGCGGCGGCGGGTCTCAGACCTGAAAGGTCGATTCCCGATACGGATACACCTGGATAGATACGCCCGGAGAACCAGACCTGGAAACCGATCACGGTAAGAAGCGCCGCTGCAAAAAACATGATCAAACCGGTAAACGCAATCCATAGCACGCGTTTTATAGTGGTGAGGAGTGTGGTATTGGGGTAGGGGATAGTGCTCATAATGGGCTCATTTTTATTTACTCGGATTATACACCTCGGCGGCCTGAAATCAGATGATAGGTATCAGATTCCAATTGCCGGAAATACAGATAAATATGGGATCGCTTAATCTACCGATGACTACGGTACAAGAAAAAGGCCAGTTTGTTTATGAAGATGACGTAGAAAAGGAGAGAGAAGTTCCAATGCAGAAAACTGGTCGATGCAATCTTGTCGAATCCCTTGACAGGATCGATAGGTGGGGTATAATCACGGCCTGTTGCTTGAAGAACGAAAGTCTTGCGCAAATTGCAGACCAGCAAAACCAAATAGGTAAATTTCAGAGCTCGAGATTTCTTCTCCAAGAGAAAAAAAGTTGAGTGGAAGGCAGCAGGAATACCGGTGAAAATCGGAAAAAATACCTCGCGAAATTCCCTTGACAAACGTTCTCAAGAGGAGTAGAATGAAAGTCCTTGAACTGAGAAACCTAGATCTCGCCCCACCAAGGGCAGATCGGTAAAAAATTAAAGACCTTTTTGGGTCGAGGGACCAGGCCCTGACAAGGTGGATGCAGCGGGCGGCCGGTGTTGAAAAGACATCGGCAGTTTTGTCTCAAAAAACCTTGACGAAAAGTGATGAAGTAGTTAGAATCTGGCCCTCGCAGTTCGGTAGAACCTTAACAATTGAAAAGTGATAGGAAGTAAATGCCCTGTCGTTCATAACAATTTCCGTAAACGAACACCTCTTTACGAGGTGAAAAAATTTTTGCGGAGAGTTTGATCCTGGCTCAGGATGAACGCTGGCGGCGTGCCTAATGCATGCAAGTCGAACGGAGAATGTAGCAATACTTTCTTAGTGGCGAACGGGTGAGTAACGCGTTGGTGACCTGCCCCAAAGTGGGGGATAACAGTCCGAAAGGACTGCTAATACCCCATGTGGTCTTCGGGATTAGATGCCTGATGACTAAAGGAGTAATTCGCTTTGGGAGGGGCCTGCGTCCCATCAGCTAGTTGGTAAGGTAATGGCCTACCAAGGCTTCGACGGGTAGGGGACCTGAGAGGGTGACCCCCCACAATGGAACTGAAACACGGTCCATACACCTACGGGTGGCAGCAGCAGGGAATATTGGTAATCTGCGAAAGCGGGAACCAGCAACGCCGCGTGTGCGATGAAGGTCTTCGGATTGTAAAGCACTTTTCGAGGGGATGAGGAAGGACAGTACCCTCGGAATAAGTCTCGGCTAACTACGTGCCAGCAGCCGCGGTAAAACGTAGGAGGCAAGCGTTATCCGGATTTACTGGGCGTAAAGCGCGTGCAGGCGGTTCGGTAAGTTGGATGTGAAAGCTCCTGGCTCAACTAGGAGAGGTCGTTCAATACTGTCGGACTTGAGGATGGTAGAGGGAGGTGGAATTCCGGGTGTAGTGGTGAAATGCGTAGATATCCGGAGGAACACCAGTGGCGAAGGCGGCCTCCTGGACCATTTCTGACGCTCAGACGCGAAAGCTAGGGTAGCAAACGGGATTAGAGACCCCGGTAGTCCTAGCCGTAAACGATGTAGACTTGGCGTCGGTGGGTTTAAATCCATCGGTGTCGAAGCTAACGCGATAAGTCTACCGCCTGGGGACTACGGCCGCAAGGTTAAACCTCAAAGGAATTGACGGGGGCCCGCACAAGCAGCGGAGCGTGTGGTTTAATTCGATGTTACACGAAGAACCTTACCAGGGTTTGACATGCAGGTAGTAGGGATCCGAAAGGTGACCGACCCTTCGGGGAGCCTGCACAGGTGTTGCATGGCTGTCGTCAGCTCGTGTCGTGAGATGTTCGGTTAAGTCCGCTAACGAGCGCAACCCTCGCTGTGTGTTATATGTGTCACACGGGACTGCCGGTATTAAGCCGGAGGAAGGTGGGGACGACGTCAAGTCAGCATGACCTTTATGTCCTGGGCTACACACACGCTACAATGGCCAGTACAATAGGTTGCTAAACCGCGAGGTGGAGCCAATCCTAAAAGCTGGTCTCAGTTCAGATTGCAGGCTGCAACCCGCCTGCATGAAGATGGAGTTGCTAGTAACCGCAGGTCAGCTATACTGCGGTGAATACGTTCCCGGGCCTTGTACACACCGCCCGTCACGTCATGGGAGCTGGCAACACCTGAAGCCGGTATCCTAACCCGCAAGGGAGGGAGCCGTCGAGGGTGGGGTTGGTGACTGGGACGAAGTCGTAACAAGGTAGGTGTACCGGAAGGTGCGCCTGGATCACCTCCTTTCTAATGGAGCATTGAGCAATCGTCTGAGGACGTGCGCTCTATCTCCTTCTTGGCCTCATCACGGTGGTGAGGCGTGAACGTAAGCAAGAGCTTCCTATCACTTTTCAGTTGTTGAGGTACACCAAGAACGGGCCTTTAGCTCAGTTGGTTAGAGCGTGCCTCTGATAAGGGCAAGGTCTCAGGTTCGAGCCCTGAAAGGCCCATTATTTTGGGGATGTAGCTTAGTTGGGAGAGCGCCGCCTTTGCACGGCGGAGGTCAGGGGTTCGAGTCCCCTCATCTCCACCTGGGTATCGAAACCCGGGGGATGATATGGTAGAGGCGGCATCGGGGTAGCGAGCAATGCAGATAACATCGTAATAGCAAGATTGACGGGGGATGGGTGCTCCTGACTTAAGCTGGGGTAAAACCTGGAGTGTGAGGGTCGCCCATCGCCGGTCAATCGGTGAACTGGAAAGTTCTGTTTCAGTATAAGAAATAGAAAATGACCAGCTGTACCTTACAAACTGAATAGTATGTAGGCCAAACATCAAACATAAGAAGTATCGATTTCTCCGCATCACGTGGAGAAGCTACTAAGGGCTTATGGTGGATGCCTTGGCGCCAAGTGCCGATGAAGGACGTGGGTCACTGCGATAAGCTTCGGGGAGCCGTGAACAGGCTTTGATCCGGAGATTTCCGAATGGGGAAACCCACCGTTGTAAACCAACGGTATCACCAGTTGAATCCATAGATTGGTGAGGGGTACCTGGGGAACTGAAACATCTAAGTACCCAGAGGAAAAGAGATTATTCCCTGAGTAGTGGCGAGCGAAAAGGGAAAAGCCCAAACCGAGCCAGCTTGCTGGTTCGGGGTTGTAGGGTCCAGCATATGAGAGTTACAAAACGAACAGCTAGCAGAATGGTGTGGGACAGCCAACCAAAGAAGGTTACAGTCCTGTAAGCGAAAGCTGTTAGTCTCTCGTTGGATACCTGAGTACTGCCGGGCACGCTAATCCGGCAGGAAGCTGGGGAGTCCACTCTCCAAGGCTAAATACACTTGGCGACCGATAGTGAACAAGTACCGTGAGGGAAAGGTGAAAAGTACCCCTGTTAGGGGAGTGAAATAGAACCTGAAACCATAAGCTTACAAGCAGTCGAAGGGCTAATGGCGGGTTGGTGCTATGACGTAAGTCACTGCGCACCGCTATGCCTGACGGCGTGCCTCTTGGAGAATGAGCCTGCGAGTTAATCTTTGTGGCGAGGTTAAGGGAGATACACCCGTAGCCGTAGCGAAAGCGAGTCTTAATAGGGCGCATAGTCGCAAGGATTAGACACGAAACCAGGTGAGCTACCCATGGCCAGAGTGAAACGAGTCTAAAAGCTCGTGGAGGCTCGAACCTACTAATGTTACAAAATTAGGGGATGAGCTGTGGGTAGAGGTGATATGCCAAACGAACTTGGAGATAGCTTGTTCTCCCCGAAATAGCTTTAGGGCTAGCGTCATGCGTTCAGTAATGGAGGTAGAGCACTGAATGGGCTAGGGGGCTTATAGCTTACCGAACCCAATCAAACTCCGAATGCCATTACTTCACAACATGATAGTCGGACTCCGGGAGATGAGTTTCGGGGTCGAAAGGGAAACAGCCCAGACCATCGGCTAAGGTCCCCAAATCCAGGCTAAGTGGGAAACGATGTGGGGTTACTGAAACAACCAGGAGGTTGGCTTAGAAGCAGCCATCCTTTAAAGAGTGCGTAATAGCTCACTGGTCTAGTGATCCTGCGCGGAAAATTTAACGGGGCTAAGCCTGGTACCGAAGCCATGGGTCTCAGCTTTAAGCTGGGACGGTAGGGGAGCGTTCTGTCAGCAGTGAAGGTCGACCGTGAGGACGGCTGGAGCGGACAGAAGTGAGAATGCAGGCATGAGTAGCGCAAAACACGTGAGAACCGTGTTCGCCGTATGTCTAAGGTTTCCGACGCCAGGTCATTCCGCGTCGGGTTAGTCGGGCCCTTAGCCGAGGCCGAAAGGCGTAGGTGATGGACAACCGGTCAACATTCCGGTACCGCTTAAAAGGAGTGATGAGAGGACGCAGCGAGGTAGACCAGCCTGTGATTGGTTGTACAGGTGCACCAGGCGTCAGGCGTTGAGGTCTGTAGGAAAATCCGCAGACTGAGCTGAGACCTGGTGGCGTGCCCTTGAGGTGGAAGTGAGTTAAGCCTTGCTGCCGAGAAAAGTCTCTAAACGTTGAATTTTAAGCGCCCGTACCGCAATCCGACACTGGTAGACGAGTAGAGTATACTCAGGCGAACGGGAGAACCTTCGTTAAGGAATTAGGCAACTTCGCCCCGTAACTTTGGGATAAGGGGTGCTTTCTGGTGTAAAAGGTAACTCGAGCACCGGAGAGTCGCAGCGAACAGGCTCTAGTGACTGGTTAACAAAACCACAGGTCTCTGCAAAGCCGAAAGGCGATGTATAGGGGCTGACACCTGCCCAGTGCCGGAAGGTTAAAGGGAGGGGTTAGCGCAAGCGAAGCTCTGAACTGAAGCCCCGGTGAACGGCGGCCGTAACTATAACGGTCCTAAGGTAGCGAAATTCCTTGTCGGGTAAGTTCCGACCCGCACGAACGGTGTAACAACTAGAGCACTGTCTCAACGAGGGACCCGGCGAAATTGAAATGGCTGTGAAGATGCGGCCTACCCGCAGCAGGACAAAAAGACCCCGTGGAGCTTTACTGCATCTTGGCATTGCGTTTGGGCATGGTTTGTGTAGGATAGGTGGGAGGCTGTGAAGCTGGAGCGCTAGCTTCGGTGGAGCCAACGGTGAAATACCACCCTGACTATGTTTAGACCCTAACCCCAACCCGTCATCCGGGTGGGGGACCGTGCCAGGTGGGCAGTTTGACTGGGGCGGTCGCCTCCTAAAAGGTAACGGAGGCGCCCAAAGGTTCCCTCAGGCTGAATGGAAACCAGCCGTAGAGTGTAAAGGCACAAGGGAGCTTGACTGTAAGACCAACGCGTCGAACAGAGACGAAAGTCGGGCTTAGTGATCCCACGGTACTGAGTGGAAGGGCCGTGGCTTACCGGACAAAAGCTACCCCGGGGATAACAGGCTGGTGAAGTCCAAGAGTTCACATCGACGACTTCGCTCGGCACCTCGATGTCGGCTCGTCGCATCCTGGGGCTGTATAAGGTCCCAAGGGTCGGGCTGTTCGCCCGTTAAAGCGGCACGCGAGCTGGGTTCAGACCGTCGTGAGACAGGTCGGTCTCTATCCGCTGTGGGCGTAAGGGATTTGAGAGGAGCTGCCCCTAGTACGAGAGGACCGGGGTGGACAGACCTCTGGTGTGCCAGTTGTCGTGCCAACGGCATTGCTGGGTAGCTAACGTCTGGCAGAGATAACCGCTGAAAGCATCTAAGTGGGAAACTCGCCTCGAGATTAGATCCCTGTGTTCCCGTAAGGGAGTAAGATCGCAGGTAGACTACCTGCTTGATAGGCGGCCGGTGTAAGCGTAGCAATACGTTAAGCTAAGCCGTACTAATGATCGAGGACTTCTCCGCGTGGTACGGAGAACTCGGTACTTCTTTGAGGACTACATACTATTGAAATTGGACAAAATTGACTTTGTCCAATACGGAAGTTGTAAGATAATATTTATCTTGTCTTTTATGGCCAAGATAAAGCATGTCTTGCACTCGACAGTTTGTAAGCATTAAAAGCGTAGATAAAGTCTCTTGGTGGTTTGAGCGGCGAGGGTACACCCGGTAACATCCCGAACCCGGTCGTTAAGCTCGCCAGCGCTGATGGTACTTGGGGGGCGACTCCCTGGGAGAGTAGGTCACCGCCAAGAGGCTTTTTCTTTTAATTGACAAATGGTCTGGCTTTAAGGTATAATGCTAACGCTTGTACCTCGGGTATAAGTAATGTATATTGATTTGGTTTGCCGAGTGTTTTGAGAAAGGCGACGTTTGCTGAAGTTGATGCGTAATTGTGGTTTTCATATCGGTTGATTAGACTCGGCTGTATTGATTCTTCAGCCGAGTTTTATTTGCAAATCAGATAAATTCCGTGCATAAAGGAGGTGATAAGTTTGGCTACTGTAGTTTTACGCCCCAATAAGTCGCAAGATCAACTGCTCAAGCGGTTTCGGAAAAAGGTTGTTAAAAGTGGTGTATTAAGCACTGTCCGCAGAAAGCGATGGTTTATCTCGAAAAGCGAACTGCGACGCATCGAGAAGAAAAAGGCTATCCGCCGTCTCCGCCGCCGGATGGTTGGTAGGTATTTTGAGAGTTGATCTGTGGACCGCTGGGAATGTTGGGGCGGTTGTAGCAACTGTCCTCAGTTGACAAGGAGCTGTATATGGTCAAAGAAGAAGGCAAGATCCAGGTAGAAGGGACGATTATTGAAGCACTGCCCGGGACACAATTTCGGGTGAAACTGGATAATGGGCACGAGGTATTGGCGTATTTATCCGGGCGGATGCGGAAATATTATATCCGCATACTGCTAGGTGACCATGTCCGGGTCGAAATGTCCCCTTATGATCTAGCCCGTGGCCGTATCGTCTATCGCCAGCGAAGGACCAGCGAACCTGCTTCTGCTGATGAATGAGCACGCCAGCACACGGATTTATCTTTATTTAGAATGAAATAACCTCCAATTCAGGGGATAAAAAAAAGGAAGTACCAGGAATTTTCTCGGTACTTCCTTTTTTATGTGTCAATCCAAATCATAGTATTACCACCTTGATATTATTATTTCAAATTGCCGATTGCTTTTTATGTCAATTTATCCAGTAGATTGTCCAAGTTCTGTAAGAAAAATTACCAGACCTTAAATGGGCAGGATTGTTAGAGACATTTTTTATCCTAAGACAGATGTTATGAACTAAAAAAATACCCACCTGATTTGATTGACCGAAGTTCAATCCATCATAGTGGGTATTTTTTTTAGAAATCGGATTGTGGTATTTGATTATCCTGCCTAAATGAGACCGCTATAATCTCCGTTTTATTTTCTGTTATTTACGACTTCAGCCGGTTATCATAACTGGTCAGGGCTTTCATGTAATTGGCCCGTTCGAAGGCCGCAGGATCAGCAACCGCTTTCTGACTCATGCTGCCGCGCATCTGTTGCACGGATTCGTATTCGTATTCTTGCATCCAGCTCTGCATCTCTTCCAAAATTTGGGCGGCGCGTCCAACTCCGTTTTCGATGAATTCCGAGGCGATCATCACGACGTTCGCTCCAGCCATCATGGCCCTCAAGACGTCGTTAGACGTATGCACGCCAGAAGTCAGTGCCAGGTCGGCCTGGATGCGGTTATAAAGGATCGCGACCCAGCGTAGGGGCAGGCGCAGCTCGGCTGAGGTGCTGAGTTTGAGATTAGGCACAACATCCAGGGTCTCGATATCGAGATCGGGCTGCATGAAGCGGTTGAAAAGCACCAGCCCATTGGCACCGGCTTCGACGCTATGTTTGGCGAAGTTGGGGAAGGAACTGAAATAGGGGGCCAACTTGACAGCCAACGGGATGTGGATCTTGCTGCGAATTTCTTGAAGCAGTTCAAGACGTGACTTCTCAAATTCACTGGCGCTCGTATCAAAATTGGTTGGCACCGAATACATATTCAATTCCAGGGCGTCTGCGCCGGCTTCCTGTATTTTCTGGGCGTACTCGATCCATCCTCCCGAGGTGATCCCGTTCAGGCTCCCAATGACCGGAATACTGACAGCTTCTTTTATGTGTTGGATCAACTCCAGGTAGGGTTCGGGACCTAAATTATAATGGTCGAGATCGGGGAAGTAGGTTAAAGCTTCGGCATACGTATAAGTCCCCTGATTGAGGTAGTGGTCTAACGCCAAACTCTCGTGTATGATTTGCTCTTCGAATAATGAATACATGACAACCGCGGCGATACCAGCGTCTTCCATTCGGCGCACAAAATCCAGTTTCTTTGACAACGGCGAGGCAGAGGCCACGATTGGGTTTTTGAGCTGTAAGCCCAGGTAATCGGTTGAGAGGTCTACCATTTTTTCTCCTTTGCGAATAGTTCTACAAAGACCCAACAGCGGCCAGAGAAAGCCTGGCCGCTGTATTGATCAAACTACTTAATTCATTTCAGTCTTTGGCTGATTAGCCGCTAACTGGCTATATTTTTCCCATTTCCTGACAGCGTCGGCCTTAGCTTCTTTCATCAAGAATTCAGCCCGAGACTCATCGCTCTGTAGGAGCATACGGTAACGGGTCTCGTTGTAGGCATAGTCTTCAACCGGGATGCTGGGTTCCTTGGAGTCGAGGATGAAGGGGTTCTTTCCTTCTTCGATCAGGGCCGGATTGTAACGATAAAGCGGCCAAACGCCGGATTGGACAGCCAAACGCTGCTGCTCGAGGCCTTTGCGCATATCGATCCCATGGTTGATACAATGACTGTAAGCGATGATGAGCGCTGGGCCATCGTAAGCTTCAGCTTCGAGGAAGGCCCGCAAGGTTTGTTGGTCGCTGCCGCCCATGGCAACCTGTGCTACGTAAATATAGCCGTAGGATACGGCCATCATGCCCAGGTCTTTCTTGGGGTTACCCTTTCCTTTGGCAGCGAAGCGGGCAACAGCCGCCCGTGGGGTCGCTTTTGAGGATTGTCCACCGGTGTTGGAATAGACTTCGGTGTCTAGAACCAGGACCTTCACATTCTTTCCGGACGCCAATACGTGGTCGAGACCACCGTACCCAATATCGTAAGCCCAGCCATCACCGCCTATGATCCAGACAGATTTCTTCACCAGAGAATCAGCGAGAGGACGGAGCATGTGGACTCGGGGGCCATCAATTTTTTCCAGCCGCTCTTTGAGTAAAGCGACCCTTTCGCGTTGGGCCTGTATCCCGGCTTCATCGGACTGGTCGGCCTTGAGGATGCTCTCAGCCAATTCAGCGCCGATACTGTCGGCCATTTGAGATACCATTTCGCTGGCGAATTCGAATTCTTTGTCCAGCGTCAGGCGCATACCCATGCCAAACTCGGCATTATCCTCGAAGAGAGAGTTTTGCCAGGCTGGCCCACGCCCTTCGGCGTTCACCGCCCACGGGGTGGTAGGCAGGTTGCCACCGTAAATTGATGAGCAGCCGGTAGCATTGGCAATAACCGTGCGATCGCCGAATAGCTGTGAAACCAATTTAACGTAAGGGGTCTCACCACAGCCGGAGCACGCACCTGAAAATTCGAACAGAGGCCGCATGAGCTGAGAGTTCTTAACCAGGGTTGGGCTGAAGCGGGTGCGATCGGCTTCTGGCAAGGAGAGGAAGAATTCCCAGTTGGCGCGTTCGGCCTCGCGGATAGGGGGCTGGGGGGCCATGTTAATGGCTTTGCGTCCGACCTGGGTCTTATCTTTGACGGGACAGGCTTCGATGCACAAGGCGCAGCCGGTGCAATCTTCAGGAGCGACCTGGAGCGTGTATTTCATACCGGGGAACTCTCTGAATTTCGCATCCAGAGATTTGAACCCATCGGGAGCGCCGGCCAGCGCATCTGGGGTGTAGACCTTCTGACGGATGACGGCATGTGGGCAGACAAATGCGCATTTTCCGCATTGAATACACAAAGAAGGTTCCCACACCGGGATTTCGAGGGCGATATTCCGTTTTTCCCATTGGGTAGTTCCTGCCGGGAATGTACCATCGACCGGGAATGCGCTGACGGGAAGCGAATCGCCATCTGAGCCGATGATCGGGCCGAGGGTATCGCGAACGAATGCAGGTGCATTCGCTGGCACCGGAGGCCGCCGGGAGAGTGTGCTGGTCACCTCACCGGGAACTTTGACCTCAAACAAATTTTCCAGGGTCTGGTCGACAGCTTCGAAGTTCTGATTGACAACCGCTTCACCGCGTTTGCCGTACGTCTTGCGGATGCTCTTCTTGATCTCTTCGATGGCTTGGTCACGGGGGAGGATGCCGCTGATGGCGAAAAAGCAGGTCTGCATGATAGTATTGATGCGAGCGCCCATGCCAGTCTTTCGGGCCACCTCGTAAGCATCGATGATGTAGAAGTGCAGTTTCTTTTGAATCAGATCTTTTTGAAGCTCATGTGGCAGGTGATCCCAGACTTCATCCGTGTTGTATATGCTGTTCAATAAGAAGACACCACCCGGTACGGTAAATTGGGTGACGTTTACTCTCTCCAGGAAGGAAAATTGGTGGCAGGCGACGAAATTCGCCTTGGTGACCAGGTAAGGGGCGCGAATTGCCTTGGGGCCAAAACGTAAATGCGAGGTTGTTATGGTGCCCGACTTTTTCGAATCGTAGTTGAAGTATCCCTGACCATAATTTTCTGTCTCTTCGCCAATGATCCGAATCGAGTTGTGGTTGGCGCCAACGGTTCCGTCCGCGCCCAGGCCGTAGAACAGGCATTGGATCGTTTTGGGGTCGAGGATTTCGAAATCAGGATCGTAATCAAGGCTGGTATTGCTGATATCATCGTTGATGCCGATGGAGAAGTGGTTCTTCGGGTGATCTTTTTCTAATTCGGCAAAAATTCCTTTGACCATCCCGGGAGTAAACTCCTTCGAACCAAGGCCAAACCTACCACCGGTGATGATCGGTGCGACTTTGAAGTGAGCGGTTCCCTCAGTCATGCCTTCATTAATAGCGGTGATGACGTCTTGATACAAAGGCTCGCCGGCGGATCCGGGTTCCTTGGTGCGGTCGAGCACGGCAATCTTTTTGACGCTTGCCGGGAGAGCTTGGAGCAGATAACTGCCGGCGAAAGGCCTGAAGAGATGCACGCTGATCACCCCTACCTTTTCACCTTTTTCGGCCAGGTATTTGGCGGTTTGCCCGGCAGTTTCAGCACCAGATCCCATCACGATGATGACAGATTCGGCGTCTGCTGCGCCGCTGTAGTCGAATAAATGATACTGGCGGCCAACCTGGGCAGCGAATTTGTCCATGGTTTTTTGGACAATCTCGGGGCAAACAGTGTAGAAGGGATTGACCGTTTCACGCGCCTGGAAGAAAACGTCCGGGTTTTGAGCGGTGCCCCGTACGACTGGATGCTCGGGTGAAAGGCCATGCAACCTATGGTTGGTGACCAGGTTATCATCGATTAAAGCACGCAGGTCGTCATCGTCCAGACGCTCGATCTTGTTGATTTCGTGCGAAGTGCGAAACCCATCAAAGAAATGAATGAAGGGGATGCGAGTTTCGAGTGTGGCAGCCTGGGCAATCAATGCCAGGTCGTGGACTTCCTGCACCGAGCAAGAAGCCAGGATGGCGAAGCCGGTCGAGCGGGTCGCCATGACATCTGAGTGATCGCAAAAGATCGAGAGGGCGGATGCTGCCAGCGAGCGGGCAGAAACGTGAAAAACTGTGGGCAGCAGTTCACCGGCGATCCGGAACATGTTCGGAATCATTAGCAATAAGCCTTGAGAGGCTGTGAAGGTGGTGGTCAATGCTCCGGTCTGTAAAGCGCCGTGAACGGCTCCAGCTGCCCCGCCTTCGGCCTGCATTTCGGTGACTGAAGGAATAGTGCCCCAAATATTGGGTATTTTTTTTGCAGCCCAATCATCAGCATGTTCACCCATTGGCGAAGACGGTGTAATAGGATAAATAGCGACCACCTCATTGAGGCGGTAAGCGACATCTGCTGCCGCTTCATTTCCATCAATCATAACTTTTTGACGTGGCATGGAAAATTACTCCTGAAAACGATAGTTAAAAAGCGTCACCGCTTTTATGTCTGGTAGGTCGAACCCTTTAATAAAGACAAGCATTCAACTATTTAAGTTTAACTTCTTAGAGGGGGTTTAGGTAGTTATATAGATCATGAATAAGCCAGTGACCTGTCATAACTGAGAATAAGGATGGTAGTTCTCCATTGACTGGTTGATTAAGGCGTGGATCGGTTATCGAACAAAGGTTAAAGACCGGTTGGCGGTTCAAGGAATGAGGTAAGGTCGGGCCAATAACAGGGCAGCGATGGTTTTGCAGTCCATCAGAGAGCCGCTGGTGACCAACTCGTAAGCTTTCTTTATCGGAATAGTTACGACATCGAGGAATTCATCTGGATCGGCTTCGAGCGGAGAGGAATAGAGCCCGGTCGCCAAAAAAACATGCATGAACTCGCTTGAATAACCTGGGGCCAGGTAGAATTCCCCGATTTTGTGCAGGTTCCCGGCCGCCATGCCGATCTCTTCCCGCATTTCGCGGTTGGCGCCGGCGTTGGGGGCCTCTCCGGATTCCAGCACGCCTGCAGGAAGTTCGAGCAAAGATTGGCCTGCACCGATCCGATATTGGCGTACAAAGTAAAGCTCCTCAGAGCCATTAACTGGAACCAGAGTCACTGAATTATTATGGCGCACTAAATCGTAGGTCTTTTGATGGCTATCAGGTAAGTGGACCAGACGTTGTTCGACCGAAAAAACGTGACCCTGGTAAATTGTTTCCGATTGAATCAGTTCAAAATTCTTCATCGGTAAATTGTAATCGTTTTTTAAGAAGGCCCCAACAGTTTCTAAAACCATTGAGACTAGAAAACGAGACTTTCGAAGTGTGAAGCGCTATTTAAAAAAGAAGACCCTGAAGGGATTTTGAAATCTTCAGGGTCTGATTATTTTACCATTACGGAATGTTAAGTACCTGCCCGGGTGTTAGCGTGTAAGGGCTGCTCAAGCCATTGGCGATCGCAATGGAATTGGGATCGACGTCGCCAAAAGCGCAAGCGATCGAATAGATGGTTTCGCCTGCGGAAACCGTGTAAGTCGTGGGGTGATCGATCAATGCCCGTGGACCCGAATCCCAGGCTCCTGTCTGGGGAATGTTCAATGTGGTTCCGGCTGCAGGGTGAGAGTTCAGGTCCAGGCCATTCTCTGCAAGAAGGTCGGCTGCACTGACGTTAAACCGCCGGGCGATGCAAAACGGAAACTCTCCTGATTGCAAGGTGTAGGTAGCAGGGCGGCCTGGCGTAGCGGAAGGAACCGGAATGGCAGTTGGCACTGCCTTGGTGGCAGTCGGAGCGATTACGACCGGGGGCGAGGTCGGGGCCACGGTAGGCTGGCTGGTGTTAGCGGTTGAGGTGTCTTCTGTTGGTGGGACCGCTGTATCCAATGGAGACGCCGGATTGGTCGGGTTAGCTAAAGCCTGGGCGGTCTGGGTGCCTGCCATGGCGTTGTCGATCGCGCTGCCCGGAAGCGGGGTGGGGAAGATGCTGGTAGGCGTGGAGACAGAAGCCGGTGATTTAGATGCAGATTTTTGGCAGGCCGTTACCAGTGACAAAAGAATGACTGTAATCAATAGAACGCATAAAGGCCGGTTTTTCATTGAGTAGTCTCCTTCCAGAGGGAAAAACTTGTATTTTTTATGTCTTTGAAACAGCCTGCTGGTAGAAATGATTGTTCCAGATGATGGTAGCATATCCCTCTATGGGCGTCAAGGAATATTTTTGCTGCCATTTGCCTATCTGCCAGCAGCGCGGCAGATCAGCTCCAAACGAAATAGGTTGCAAATTTCGTACCAGAAACCTGGCAAATGGAGCCGTGATAAAATCATAGCCATGAACATCTACTTCTCTTGTGCGATTACCGGAGGCAGATCGGATCAGGCGGCCTATGCAGCCCTGGTCAGCGCTTTATTGAGCGACGGTCACGAGGTACCCACCGCTCACCTTTCCGATCCAAATGTTATGGAAGAAGAGGCTATTGTTTCAGCGCAATCGGTTTACGAGCGTGACGTTGCCTGGATCAAAAAATGTGACGTGGTTGTAGCGGAGGTCAGCACGCCTTCACATGGCGTAGGGTATGAGATCGCTCTAGCCGAAGCTGTCGGGAAGCCGGTTATTTGTTGTTACTTTGAAGGCCGGCGGGTATCGAAGATGATCACCGGGAATTCGAACCCGGCGTTCAAGGTGATTTCTTACCACACTGTAGAGGAGCTTATCGAGGATGTCCAGGATTTCTTGAAAGCTTTTAATAATTCTTCGCAAACCTCTATTGAGGCTGATCTGCTTCCAGGGGGAGGATAACGGTAAATTTTGTCCCCTGATTGATAACCGAATCGACCCAGATTCGCCCTTGATGGTTTTCGACGATTGATTTGATAATAGAAAGGCCCAGGCCCGTGCCATCCTGGTCCAGGCTGATGTTGCTTGCCCGGAAGAATTTATCGAAAATGTACGGAAGGTCCAATACCGGAATGCCGATGCCGGTATCGATCACCTGTAAGATGATCTGGTTGCTTTCTGCTCTGGCGGATACTTTGATTGCTCCGCCAACCGGTGTGTATTTTATTGCATTGTCGAGCAAGTTTTCTACCATTTGGAGCAGCTGGATCGGATTGCCGAACAAAGGTGAGAAATGTTCTGGCAGGTTGACTAATAGTTTCTGGCTTTTCTCTTTTATCCGCCCTGAGTAATCCTCCAGCGCTTGGTGGATAATTTGATCCACCTGGACCATCTCCTTGCGGGTGTCGAAACCCGCTTCAATCCGCCCAAGGTTGAGCAGGTCATCAACCAGGTTGGTGATGTTGTGGACACTGGCCTGGATGCGAGTAATGAACTCTTCTTGAGTATCGTTTATCGGACCGACCCGGTCGATCAACTCCACGTATCCGAGGATAGCCGTCAGGGGCGAGCGCAGGTCGTGCGATACAGTGTTGACGAAATCTGTTTTTATCTGGTCCAATTTCTTTAATGAAGTGATATCGTTCAGGGTAATCGCCGAACCGACTTCCGCTATAGGCGTCAATTGAGCATTGAAAATGCGGTCATCGTCGAGGTTGATCTCTACCCGGTCGTAGGATGTCTGGCGTTGACTGCTGATCAATTCCAGTAATTCTGGCTGGGTGAAGGCTTCGCCAGCTGGTTTCCCAAGCAGGCTACTGCCATCCAGGTTGAGGGCCTGGCTGGCGGCTGAATTGATCAGGATTACCTGCCCATCATTATCCAGGACGATGACCCCATCTTGAATACTGGTCAGGATTGTTTCAAGTTTGTTACGCTCGAACAAGGCTTTGTTATAATGGTGGGCATTTTCGATAGCGATTACTGCAAATTCTGCCAGAGCGGAGACGACCTGGACGTGGCGGTCGGTAAAAGGCGAAGCTTTCTGGCGGTTATCGACACCCAGGACACCAAAAACCCGGTCATGAACCTGTAAAGGAACGTACAGCAGTCTTTGCACCAGGTAGGAGGTTTTAATTTTTTGCGGGGTGTTTTGATCCAGAAGAACCGGTTTACCGGTCTGGATCACTTTGCCTGCCAGGCTGTCCTGCACCGGTAAGCGGAAGGTGCGTGCAAACTGCTCTTGAAAGTTGCGGGACGCGCGCATGTAGAGCTCTCCAGTGGTCTCATCAACCAGAAGGAGGCTGCCTTCTTCAGCGCCGGTTAGCTCCACTGCTGCTTCAACGATTGCCGATAGGAGAGCATCAAGATCGAGAGTGGCTGTAAGTGAACGGCCCAGGCGCACTACCGTCTCCAACTCTGAAACCTGGCGCTGCAGGCTGGCAGTGACATGCCGGTCGTTGCGGATGGTCCATTCCCTGCGGCTATGAGCGATACGGATGCTGTTCTGCACAGCCGCAAGGATTTCCTCTGTACGAAGCGGTAGGCAGAGATAGTCTGTAATTCCAAGGCGCATGGCGCTTTTTAGAAGCTCGGGTGAATCCTGACTTACGAATAATATGATTGGCAACGTAGGGATCGAGGTAGAAAGGGATCGGGCAAAATCCAGACCGGTGCCGTCTTTAAATTTATCCGCGATAATGACGAGCGCTGGGAGATTTTTCTTATCGAGCGAAGCCAGAGCTTTTTCTGTGTCATTTCGTTCTGAAAATGTAACCACATCAAAGCCGTTCGAGCGCAAGACGCGTTCAAGAAGGTACGAAATCTGGGTGTCGGTAAAGACAGTATAAATCTGCTCTTTCTGGCTTGGGATCATTTTATTTTATGTTAGACCAAGAATAGATAGGAGATACAAATTCGAACGGAAGCAGTGGCAATGTCACTAGGATGAGGACGTCTTTGCCGAAATGACTTGCTCGATAATCTCTATTGACTTTACTATTTTACACCCGTGTTTCAAATCTTTCTGAGCTGAGGTGAGCGCCTGGAGCTGGTCTGCGCTCATTTTCTCCGTCTGATCTTCCAATATCTGGCTGATGGCGTTTATTGCTGATTCGAGCGGTTGGTGAAGCTCTTTTTTTACAGCGAATAAACGATCATTTTGCATTTTTTCATTTAATTCTGCATTCGCAGTTGATCTTTGTGCAGCTTTTACCCGTTCTTCGAGCGCTCGAAACAGGTGGGCGTTCATTAATGAAATCGTGGCATAATCGCCGACGGCTTCGAGCAAATTTTGATCACTTTGGGTATACGGTTTGGCAATTTTTCGCATGACCACCAGCAGACCGATCACCCGGTTCTGGGCTTTAATTGGAACGATCAAAGCAGCCTGGCCGAGACTGGATATCATGAATCGTTTGAGCGGGTCACCGAAAATGGCCAGCGGTTCTGCGGAGGTGGCAACGAAAGAGCTGATACCATCATCCCAAGGCCGGTTCAACCTGCCTGCAATGGAGCCGGGGAGATTATGATGAGCGACCAGCAGATAGGTCTTAGCGGATTTGTCGTTCAGCAAAAACCACCCCAGGTCTGATTGAGTTACGCGGATGGCGCCTTCGACGATTTTCTCGTATAAGATGCGCTGGTCGGTGACCGACGTCACCGTTTTACCTACCGTAAATAGGATCGTGAGCTCTCGAAGGCGGGTCTGAAGCTCTTTGGTCGTCTGCTGAAGTTTCAGGGAGAGGCGGTCGTGGTCTCTGCGTTCATGCACCTGTTTCATGTTTCTTTCGACAACCGTAATAACTTCAGCATCTTTAATTGGCCAGATCAAGTAGTCAGTTGCACCCAGGCGAAAAGCCTGGATAATATCCCCTTCCATATTCTTACGGGCGAGGACGATGACTGGGATGGTAATCCTTTGTGAATTCAAAGCGACCAGGAAATCTTTCCCGCTCAAACCGGGTAAGCTTAAATCGACGATCATCAAGTCAGGAGAAAATTTTTGCGCCTGGGGGATGGCTGAACTGGCATCACTAATGACCTGAACCAGGTAACCCATCGATTGGAGCGCCTGGCGTCCGATAAGATCACTGATGAGAGGGTCGTTTTCGACGACCAGGATGCGATCTTTGGGTGGAGCCATGCTAATTATGATAGCATAGATACAATAAAATAGGGAGTCAATCCCTATTGCTTCAAGTTATGTTCAGAGTAAAATCAGATAAGTAGAGCTAACCCGTGTATTGGTTTCTTTTCGTTAATTTTTTCAGCATCATTCAATATCTGCTGCTTAGTTTATGCTGGGTAGTAGGTGGTTGGCTGTTGGTTGCCCAACTTTTCAACCTCAAGCCGGTTGAGCGCTTGATAGTTGGTTTAGCTGTCGGTTGGATCTTATCCATCACGCTGACGAACCTGCTCGCGCCAGTGCTCACCCTGGCAGGTGGATCGTGGGCAGCCAGTATTTTGATCCTGTTTGGTGGGGCATTCCTCTCCTGGCGATCGAGCAAGAAAACCAAAATCCCCTGGAAAGATTATCAATACTGGCCCCAACTAGCCTGGCTGGCCGGGCTTTCCGTTCTGTTTGAAATGATCCAGCGTGGCCTGGCGATTTTTGACGATTATTTGCACCTACCAATCGTCTCAGCTATCGCTGCAGGCGATCTTCCGCTTCATTTCCCCCTCAACCCAACCCAGGAATTTGCCTATCATTATGGTTTGCAGGTCTGGGCTGCCGGGATGGTACGCCTGGCTAATGCGACTCCCTGGTTCGCCTGGGACATGGCCAAGGCTTTTGCGTTGGCGTTGACTGTGGTCTGCGGCTGGCTTTGGGCGCGTCATTGGACGCGTAATGGCTTAGTTGCGGCTGCCGGCGCGGTGTTGGTAGGGTTTGGCGGCGGCGCATTCTGGCTTATTTTGATGATGCCTGGAGGACTTGTCCAGATGCTTACTGCCAGCAGTCAATTAGTTAACTCGGCTGCAGATACAGCCCCAACGATTGTCCAGGCGTTAACCAGCCCTTGGGTATTGGCAGGAGGCGGTCCTTTTCCGTTCCCCTTTGCGTTCATCAACGGGATTTTCGTCCCTGCCATTTCTCAATTCGCAAACACCGGGGCGATGATCTATGTCACCATTTTAATCTTGTTGTTATTAGTTTCAGGCCCGCGTCTTTCCTGGTTTGCGGCATTGGTCGTTGGACTGATTCTGGCAAGCATGGCCCTCAGTGCTGAGCATCTCTTTTTCTTTCTCTGGATTGGCATTGCCCTGGCCCTGGCGGTCACTGCAATCCGATATAAAAGCTGGTGGGGAAATGATCGCAACAAGTGGTGGGCAGCTCTGGCGTTGAGCGGTGTGCTCAGCCTGGTCCAGGGAGGTTATATATCGGTCGTTTTCCATAAAATGCTTGCATCCATTCTCGGTCTCTCGGCTAGCTCTGCGTTTACGGAAACCATCGGTCTGAGATGGCCCCCAGCGTTGGTCTCGCAGAAATTAGGTGCTTTGAGCCTTTTAGATCCCAGGCAGGTCGTTCTTTTGCTGCTCGATTTTGGACCGGTTGTGTTACTGGTCCCAATTATCATCTACCTGACCACTCATTGGATTAAAAAGAGCATTTGGATACCTGCCGGATTGGGATTGGCGTCATTCTTCTGCCTGGTGATTCCAGCTTTTATCCAATATGGGGTCGAGCCTTCAATGGTCCGCTTCCCATTTACAGCTGCCTGGTTATGGTTATTTCTCGGTATCCCGGCTTTGATTTACTGGTTACATAAAGCGCGTGGGTTAAGACAGACCGTGTTGGGTGTGGGATATTTGGTGACCATATTTAGCGGGCTGGTGGTCTTTGCTGTTCAATTGATCTCGATCCAGGCGCCGCAATTCTCTTACTATATACAATCTATCGATGCGGTGGTCGCTCAACAATACTGGAACCGCCTCGAACCTGGCGCTCAAGTTCTCAGCTCCGATCCTTCCCTCTCCGTCGCAGTATTCGGCCGTGAAGTAATCTCCAATTCATCGATGTATGTGGTCTTGCCGTCCTGGTCTCAGTTAATCGCCAATCCAGATCCGGCTGTGGCAGCTCAAGCCGGCATCGATTATATCTACATGGATACTCGCTGGTGGTCGAAGCTCAACGCAGATCAGAAAGCAGCTCTGCAAGGAGCTTGTGTAAAAGTGGTCGGCGATTGGCATCAATCAGACACATTTCGGGAATTATTTGATGTGAAGGCGTGTAAATAATATGTATCTTTTCATGCTCATGATGATGTGATTGTTTGATTAGATGCTGATCTGCAGAACGATCCCATGGATATCCCGGCGATGCTGGAGAAGATCGCCCAGGGTTATGACTTGGCCAGCGGCTGGCGGGCACACCGCCAGGTTACCGGTTTAACCCGCACCTTGCCATCCCAAATGGCTAATGGTTTGCTATCGTGGGTCACTGGCGTTCACCTCCATGATTATGCGTGCACGCTCAAGGCCTATCGGCGGGAAGTCATCACCAGTTTCCACTTTTACGGCGAAATGCATCGTTTTATTCCCCAACCCGCAAACTGGATACCGGGATGTTGCCAGACTGCAGCAAATGGTCGACAGCGTGCAGGGGAAAACTTGAGGTTATATTTATCGATGACCGCCAGTTGATTACTTTCCATCTGATTGCGGGCGTAAATTTGATTCCCGAATACGAAAAGGTTGACCTGATGGAAATGGCAATGGCAGACAATTAGCCTTATCTCCAGTCGTTTTACCATGACCTGGAAACGCACCGTTTTTCTTTGATCATTACAGAGCCGCTCACAGATAATCTGCAAACATCTGCGCACGGGTTTGGCGAGGAGAACGATGCCTGGGTGGAGAATGTGGCTAAGCCGATCATGCAGTATTACTCACAATCAGAACTGGTCAGCCCTTCGATCGAAGTTTTGATGCCAAAACAGGTAATTGCATTGCCACCTGTTTTCTGTATATGCCACGTTAGAATTGTGTTAAATGATCATTAATGTGCTTGACTCTATCCATGGGGTGCGAATAAAATGAGAGTATGGAGTATAAGGATTATTACAAGATTCTCGGAGTAGATCGTAAAGCCAGCGAGCAGGACATTAAAAAGGCCTACCGCAAACTGGCGATGAAGTACCATCCCGATCGCAACCCTGGCAACAAGCAGGCTGAAGAGACCTTTAAGGATATCAATGAGGCATACCAGGTTTTAGGTGACTCGGAAAAAAGGACACGCTACGACCAGTTGGGTGCTTCGTATTCCTCATGGCAGCAGAGCGGTGGAGCAGGAACCGGTTTTAATTGGCAGGATTGGGTTGCCAGCCAACCGCGCGGCCAGCGCAGCAGGGTGAACGTTAACAATTTCGATGGGGCATTTGGGAGTGGCTTTGGGGGTTTCTCTGAGTTCTTCAATTCAATTTTCGGCGGCCTGGGCGGGCAGCCCGTCACTGGCGCTCGCGGCGGACGCCGGCAGCCTGCACCCAGCTACAGCCAACCGGTCAGGATCAGTTTCCAGGAAGCTTTCAACGGTACTGAACGAGCTTTGCAGGTGGGAGACCGGCATCTTGAGGTGAAGATCCCGGCCGGATCGAAGACCGGCACTCGGGTAAGAGTGCCAGGGGCCGGGCCGGCAGCATCTAATGGCCAACCGGCAGATATTTACCTGGAGATCGAAGTAATGCCAGATAACCGCTTCGAACGACAGGGTGATGATCTCATTACTGATGTGACCATCGATCTATATATCGCCGTTCTGGGAGGCAGCGTCAATGTTTCAACGCCGGCGGGAAATGTACTATTGACAATACCACCTGGCACCCAACCTGGCCAGACATTTAGATTGGCGGGACGTGGAATGCCCCACCTAAAAAATTCCAAAGAAACTGGTGACCTGTTCGCAAAGGTGAAGGTCCAGGTCCCGCGCCAGCTAACAACCCAACAACGAACGTTGTTCGAAAAACTAAGGGATAGTTGAGTTAGCCCCTTTCGCATAAATAAAGGATAAGTCTCTACATCCCATTCTAGTGGTAGGGAGATGAAAGGCTATTAACGATGAAAAAGACACTGCGCTGGCTGCCCTTGTTCTTAGTTGGGGTCGTAATTTTGGCATGCAGCACAACGGCAAAATCCGGAAACGCCCAGTTATCTACTCCCACCATGGCGGTGAACCATCAATCGACGGCTGCCAGCATCGATCCATCGTTGGTTGGCTCGGGCAAGAGTTCCGGGCACCAACCAGGATGTGCTGGTTAATATTTACGAGCAGGTCAGTCCTGGCGTGGTCTATATCCAGGTGGCGACCGACCAGGGTGGGGCTGAAGCCTCCGGCTTTGTGTACGACACGGAAGGCCACATCGTCACCAATTACCACGTGGTTGAAGGGGCAACCGCGCTGGAAGTTGATTTTCCATCGGGTTACAAAGCCTACGGGCAGGTTGTAGGGACGGACCTGGACTCCGATCTGGCTGTTATAAAGGTAGATGGCCCTACCGGCACATTCTTCCCTCTGCCGCTGGGTGATTCGAACCAGGTCAAGGTCGGGCAGACAGTCGTAGCCATCGGAAACCCCTTTGGTTACAGTGGGACGATGACCGTTGGGATTGTTTCTGCCAAGGGTAGAACCCTGGATTCCGAACACCTGACGCAGGATGGCAGTTACTTTACTGCAGGCGATATGATCCAGACCGATGCCGCTATCAACCCTGGCAACTCGGGCGGGCCTTTGTTGAATTTGTATGGCGAAGTGATCGGTGTCAACCGGGCAATTGTGTCAGCTTCTTCTGCCCTGGGTGGCGTGCCGACCAGCTCAGGCATCGGTTTTGCAGTGTCGGTCAATATTGTAAAAAGGGTCGTTCCCGCTTTGATACAAAACGGGTCATACGATTATCCTTATCTGGGAATCAGAAGCCTGGAATCGATCAACCTTCCAGAGCAGGAACTACTTGGTTTATCTCAAGCAACCGGGGGATATATACTCGAAGTGGTTCAAGATGGTCCCTGCGACCAGGCCGGTTTGAGGGGTGGAACTATACCGACATCGTATCCGGATTTTTATGCTGGCGGAGACCTGATCGTGGCAGTTGATGAACAGCCCGTTCTGGTTTTCGGCGATTTACTGAGTTACATCCTCGAATACAAGAGTCCAGGTGATAAAATCGTCTTGACGATTATTCGTGATAATCAACAAAAGGAGGTGACTGTCACATTAGGTGAACGTCCATAAGCAAGTTCCGGATCAGATGCTAACTCAAAAAGGAGGTTAACATGTTGTCTGAAAGCGACTTGCGGGAATTACTCGATTTTTCCGCCGATCAACCGATCCTCAGTGTCTATTTAAATATTGACCCGACCGAAAGTGTCACAGATGCATACAAGCTGCATTTGCGCCAGATGCTCAAAGAAGTGCCATTACGTCAAGATGTCAACGTCGTAGAGCGTTTTTTTGATCACGAATATGACCGAACAGGGCGGAGTGTAGCGGTATTTTCTTGTGCCCCCAATAATTTCTTTAGATCATATGCCCTAGCAGTTCCTGTGCCAAACCAGATATACATAAATAATCGCCCTGCCGTCAAACCTCTGGCAGACCTGTTGGATGCATTTGGGGGCTATGGGGTTGTGCTGGTTGACAGGCAAGGAGCCCGCTTGTTTTTTTTCCATCTGGGCGAATTGCGCGAACAAGAAGGACTGATGGGCGAAATTGTAAAACGCACCAAACAAGGGGGTTCATCAGCCTTTCCGGGCCGGAAAGGGGGTGTTTCAGGTCAGACCCACTATGTCGATGAGATTATTGACCGTAATATGCGGGAAGCGGTTGATTTTGCGGCTCGTTTCTTCGAAGAGAATCGTGTTCGCCGGGTTTTGATTGGAGGAACGGATGACAATATTGCTCTGTTCCGCAGCCAGTTACCAAAAGCCTGGCAGAGCCTGGTGGTGGGCACATTCCCAATGCGGATGACTGCCAGCCAATCAGAGGTACTGTCGAAAGCCATGTCAATTGGGGCAGAGGCTGAACAGCGCCGTGAAAATCGCCTGATCGAAAACGTGATTACGGCTGCTGCTAAAGGCGGTATGGGGATCGTCGGAATCGATGACACCCTCAAAGCCATCCATGATGGCCGAGTGCAAACTTTATTGGTGAGTGAAGGTTACAGTGATAATGGTTACCACTGCAAAGGCTGTGGGTACCTGACCACAGTCGAATTAAACAAATGCCCTTCCTGTGGTGGAGAGTTTGAGATGCTGCCGGATGCAGTCGAACATGGTGTAATGGATGTCATGAGGAATGGGGGGATCATCGAAATTATTCATGACGGCCCAGCGCTCGAACAAGTTGGAAAGATAGGCGCTATCTTACGCTACTGAAATTGTCATCGACTGCCATGTGAATGGCTGAATAATGCTGTTGAGACATGATCAAAGCCTAACTAAAAAAACAGGCGTTGAAAAGGAAAGACCTCCTGGTGAAAGTTAGAGTTGACACAAAAGCTTCACCAGGAGGTCTAATCATGTTTCAGACTACAACAATCTGGGGGAAAGAACAGGTAGCCCATAAGTGCTTAGGGCAAATTGAATGAAAATTGAGGATTAACTTGATCTACCCCAACCACTTGAAACCTTGTTAAGCTATCTCATTAACCATTGGTGTCATCGAACGGGAAAGCGGAGCCGTCTGGTATAGGTGCTTGAGCTTCGTTTTTGCGATCTTCTGTTCCCTTTTCCCCCCGCCTTCCTAGGCAAGAATTAAAATTAGGGGTGGACCCTGTCATTCTATGATCGCAATAAAATCCGATCAAGCAGGCGGGGTATAATTGCTTGTGCAGTTCGCCTTATGTTTGCTAACCATTTCATACTCAAACTTGTCCTGGCGCCGTTGATCATCGCGGCTGCTACTCTCGTTTCCCGGCGTTGGGGGGAGCGGATTGGTGGGTTGATGATTGGCCTGCCGCTGACTTCTGCGCCGGTTTCAATCTTTTTTGCTATCGAGCAAGGCAAGGAATTTGCTGGAAATGCGGCCCTGGGATCTCTGCTGGGGATGATCCCGGTAGCTGTATTTTGTTTGAGTTACGTCGGGGCATCCAAACGTTTTCATTGGTATTTTTCCGCAGTGATCAGCATTGCTGCTTACTTGCTGGCTGTGTGGGGCATTTCGCTGCTTTCTATTAGCCTTGCGGAAACGGCTATTTTGGTGCCTCTGGCACTGCTCCTGGCGCTGTTGATCCTTGGACTGCCAAAGGAAAAAGCAGCGGGAATATCGGCCCCCTGGTGGGATCTACCTGCCCGAATGTTAATTGCTGCCACCCTGCTTATCCTGATTACCACGTTGGCCTCCCGGCTTGGTTCAAAATGGAGCGGCCTGTTATCACCATTTCCGGTTTTTTCCTTCATTATGGCAACTTTTTCTCAAAGCCAGGGTGGAACCGGCGCAGCCTGGCGCTTTATGCGCGGTCTGTTAACCGGCTTGTTTGGTTATACTGCTTTTTTCCTGGTGGTGGCGCTGCTAATAACACGTATGGATCTGATTTCTGTCTACCTTTTGGCGACTGCGGCTGCCCTGGGAATCAACGGAATAGCATTGGCGCGCCTGGTATGGAAGGACCATTCTATCCATGCTACCAGCAGCCCCTGATCAAACACGAATGGAATTACAGATATTTTTAGGGCACCCACAGCCCAAACCAACCTTATCAAAATATAATTCAAGGAGGGGAGAAAATCGTCGATGTTGAGTGGGTTTGATTATCTTCTGGTCGGCCTGGCTGCTATTGCTGCCGGTGCGATCAACGCTTTGGCCGGGGGAGGAACGTTGATTACATTTCCTATGTTGACTGCGGTTGGCATTCCGGCGGTCGCTGCAAACGTTACTAACACAGTAGCGCTGTGTCCGGGGTATCTTGGTGCAACCTTTGCCCAAAGAAAAGACCTGCGCGGTCAGGAAAAACGCCTTTGGTTTGTTGTCCCTGCCGGCATTGTTGGCGGAGTGTTGGGTGGAATCTTGTTACTTCACACCGGTGAGAAGCTGTTCCGGTCGCTGGTACCGGTGTTGATCTTGCTGGCTTCGGCATTACTGGCAATGCAGGACATACTTAAAAAATGGTTGGTGAAGCAGGCTGGGGCAACCGGGTCGAAAGGTCTTTCAGAAAGGTTAGCTGCGCTGCCGGTTGGTCTGGCGGCTATCTACGGTGGCTATTTTGGAGCAGGTTTGAGCGTCATCGTCCTGGCTGTGCTGGGTATGGTGATGGATGATTCACTGACCCGGCTGAATGCGTTGAAGCAGGCTGTTGCTTTTAGCGTCAACATCGCCGCAGCCATTTTCTTTGTATTTTCGGGCCAGGTAGTCTGGCTGGCAGCCCTGGTGATGGCGGTCGGCGCTTTGCTCGGAGGCGTTTTGGGTGGGCGCCTGGCTGGGCGGATTAAACCCACGGTTTTGCGGGCTATCGTCGTGGTAATTGGTGTGGTCGTAGCTGTAATTTATCTCGTTAGAGGATAAACGTTTGTAGGACAAGTTTAATCTTGTCCAAACCGTAGCACGAAATTTTTCCTGTCTTTGCCTGTAGGACATGATTTATTTCGTCCACAGGCAGAACGATAGTTTTGCTATCTTTGCTTGTAGGACATCATTTATCTTGTCCAGATCAGATCGCAGTACGAAATTATTCCTGTCTTGCCTGGCAATCTAGTTGCATACCATAGACCATAGCTCATAACTTCCCCAACAATTTTTAGGCGACTGTGTGATTCCGCTGGTGAGGGCGGCAAAGTATGGCGATTAAAAATGACCTTGAAAGCACAACTCCAATTACCCCGCGCCGGTTGTGGAAATGGCGCATCGGAAAAATTGAGCTTACCTGGAAGATCACCCAGGCGTATGGGTTGATTCTGTTAGGATCTTTCATCCAGGCTCTGGCGATGCGCCTATTCCTGGTCCCCTCAGAACTGGTCAGTGGTGGTATCAGTGGTGTGGCCCAGATTATCAACAGCTATTCAAATTTCCCGATCGGGTTGATGATTTTCCTGGGGAATGTGCCGCTTTTTGTACTCGGCTGGCGTTACCTCGGGGGACCACGTTTTGCACTCAGAACGGCGGTAGCTGTGATTGCTTTCTCGTTCTTCACCGATAGCCTGGTTTATTTCATCCCCAAAAACGGCATCACCGGCGACCTGGTGCTCAATACCATCTATGGCGGGTTGATGCTGGGGATTGGCCTGGGCCTGGTTTACCGCGGGCAAGGCACCAGCGGCGGCAGCGATATCCTGGGGCGGATCCTCAACAACCGCATGGGAGTGTCCTTTTCGCTGTCATACTTGATGGTTGATTCGCTGGTGGTATTACTGGCCGGATTCACTTTCGGCTGGACAAAAGCGCTGTATGGATTGATCATGATCTACGTCAGCGGCCTGGCTGCCGATGTTTCCTCCGAAGGGACGAACGTCTTCCGCACGGCGTTGATCGTCACCTGCCAGTCTGATGCCGTGAGCCGGTCGATTATGAAAGTGTTGGAGCGGGGCGTCACCATTTTGCCCGGGACAGGCGCTTATACTGGAGCCAGCCGCCCGGTGCTCTACTGTGTGGTCACCCGGCCAGAGGTAAACCAGTTGAAAGCCATCGTCCGTGAGGCTGACCCCAAGGCTTTTATGGTGATCGGACAGGCCCACGAAGCTTTAGGTGAAGGTTTTCGTCCTTTGAAAAAATAAAACCGGCCTGAGATCGTCAGGCCGGGAGACTACTTTCATTGCAACAGGCTAGAATGGCTTGATCCCGTGGCGGAAATATAGGGGGATCTTATCCAGTGGTGCGTTAGCCGTAATCCATTGACCCCCCGCGACCTTTTGACCGTTCCAGGCGTCGTCCCAATCTGTCCCTGAGGGCAGGTATACCTGGCGCTTAACCGCACCCTGATCGAGCACCGGGGCAACCATCACATCGGGACCGAACATGAACTGGTCCTCGATATCATAACTTTTGGGATCATCCGAAAAATCGTAGAAGAGGGGCCTCATCGGCGGCGTCCCTTTTTCGTGCGCCAGATGCATCTGGGTCATGATATAAGGACGCATGACCTCGCGCATGAAGAGGATATCTTTGAGGATAGCATAAGCCTCATCGCCGAACGACCAGACCTCGTTTTCTGCGCCGCCGCCGGTGCCGCTTTGTTCCGGGGTGCGGATGCCATGCAGGCGGAAAAGGGGGCAGAACAAACCGTATTGAAACCAGCGGATGATCAACTCACGGAAATAAGGCGAGCTGATATCCCCACCGAAAAACCCGCCGATATCGGTCGTCCACCATGGGATGCCGCTCATCGCGACGTTTAGACCCGCTCGTACTTGTACCTTTAACGTCTCGAAGGTAGATGAAATATCACCGGACCAGACAGCGGCGCCAAAACGCTGGCTGCCGGCCCAGGCCGACCGGCACAAGGTGATTATGTCGGTTTCGCCGGCTGCCTGCATACCTTCGTAGAAACCTTGCTCGTGCAAGAACGGGTAGATATTGCCAATCTCGAGGCCGTTTCCGAGGTGATAATGGAGATTATCGTTATCAGACGGGTAAAGCTCAGGCTCGCAGGCGTCCAGCCACCAGACTTTAATGCCGTGCTGGTAATAGCCCTGGCGGACCTGCTCCCAAATAAATTTCCGGGCCTCAGGATGGGTGGCATCGTAAATGTGCGGGTAGACTTTACCCGCTGGTGAGGTGTCCAGGAAGGACATCTGGATCGCCGTGCCCCGTTCCCCGCGGACCAGCAATCCCTGGCGGGCCATCTCCCCAAAGTTCCGGCTGTTAGGATTGACCGATGGCCAGATTGAAACCATCAGCTTGACTCCCATTTGATCCAGCTCTTTCACCATACCAGCCGGATCTGGCCAGGCCTGGGAATCGAACTGCCAATCCCCTAGCATGGTCCAATGGAAGAAATCGATGACGATAACCGAAAGCGGAAGCCCCCGCTCCTTATATCCGCGCACGATCGATAACAGCTCTTCCTGGTTGTGGTAGCGTGATTTGCTTTGCCAGAAACCAGCTGCAAATTCGGGCAGGAGAAGAGGATGACCGGTCAGGTTTGCATAATTTTCCATGATCGCATCATAAGAACCAGCGGTGGTTACCACGTAGTCGACCTGGCGGGTGGCTTCCGCCACCCAGCGGGTGACGTCGCGCCCCAGCTCGGCCCTGCCGATGGCGGGGTTGTTCCAAAGGAAGCCGTAGCCGCGGTTGGAGACCATGAAGGGGATGCTGACCTGAGTATTGCGCTGCATCAATTCGATGACACAGCCCTTTTGGTCCAGGAAACCGTTTGTATGTTGGCCCAGGCCGTAAAAGCGTTCGCCTTCTTGAGCCTTGAAACAAACGTCGATATGCCACAGGCTTCCCTTATTGGCTTTATAATCCCTGGCGGGCGGGAGGATCATACTTGGAGCCATTTCATCAAGCAGGTTCAGGCCGGTTGCGGTATTCGTAATCAGGATATGGCCATTAGTAAGAATCTCAGCGTGCAGCTGCCCATTGTCAATGGTGGCATTCCTGGCGGAAATTTGAATTTCAGGTTTTACTTCGAACGGTGGTAGTAATGCCCAATTGTTGTCGTTGAATCCGGGCTCTTTGGTGGAGCGCACCCGCAGGGTGTTTTCCCCCCAAGGTTCGATGGACACAATTTCGTGGTTACTTTCCCAGTAAAGTTTGCTATTTTCCTGGCGAAATGTCTCTGCCATATGACCTCCTTTTTCCATTTTTCCCTCCTAATTTTAACCTTGAACCAGATTAAAAACAACCTCGTTGCGAAATTTTTAGAACCATACTGCGAGCCTGGACGCCGGCGTTGGTGAATGCTGCAACCATGGCGTCACCTATCTTTTGAGCCGTGTTCATGCCATTTTCGGGAGGAGCAAATGCGATCACGCTGGGGCCGGCGCCAGAGAGAGCCACCGCCGCAGCTCCGGATTTACGAGCGGCGTTGAATGTGTCTTCGATCCCTGGAATCAGCTTCATGCGATAGGGTTGGTGCAGGCGGTCGTCCATCACCTTGGAAAGCAGGGTCAGGTCGCCGGTCCGCAGCGCTTCGATCACGAAGGCTGTCCGTCCCAGGTTGAAAACGGCGTCGCTCAATGGTACCTGGCGCGGGAGAGCCGCCCTGGAAACCGAGGTCGGCAGGTGGATCGCCGGGACTGCCAGTGCCAGGACCAATGGCGCCACCTGGAAATGACGGGCAATGACCCCTTCACCGGCCATTGCCACCAGGGTCAATCCACCTGAGAGGGCGCTGGCGACGTTATCCGGGTGTCCTTCAATAGAGACTGCTAACCGTAGGATTTCGTCTGAACTGAGGGCTTCGTCGAGCAATCTATTAGCCCCAACCAATCCGGTGACGATGGCAGCTGCGCTGGAACCCAACCCCGACCCCAAGGGAATATTGTTTTCGCATTGGATCGATAAGCCTTGTGGCAAAGGCGCTCCGGCAACCTGGTAGAGGCGCAGAGCTGAGCGCAGGATCAGGTTGCGGCTGTCTTGCGGAAGAAGCTCGTTCCCTTCGCCGCGGATCTTGACCTTGTGACCGGACCCTTCGATCGTGAAAGTCGTTTTATTCCAAAGCTCTAGGGCCAATCCCAGGCAGTCAAAACCAGGCCCAAGATTGGCAGTGGTTGCAGGCGCCTGGATGGTTATAACATTTGTCATGGTTTACCTTTCAGGATGGCATCTTCTAGAGCGCGATATTCCGCCGGAAGGGCCTGCAAATCCGGCATATTTTTTGTGATAATCTGTGGATCTTTCAAACCATGACCGGTGCAGACAGCAACTACACGTTGGCCTTTGAGGTCCAGGATTCCAGCAGTTATTTCGTGGGCCAGGCCAGCTAATCCGGCAGCCGAAGCTGGTTCGACCCACAGCCCGTTGGCTGCCAGCCTGCGCTGCATTGCCAGAATTTCATCGTCTCGGACCGCGATGATCCGCCCGTCTCGATTCTTCGGCAGCAGTGAGTGCCTGCTCGCCGCGTGCCGGTCGCCCAATGCGGATCGCCGTAGCGACGGTCTCGGGGTGTTCGACCGGATGGCCCAGGACCAGAGGGGCGGAGCCAGCCGCCTGAACGCCCAATAAATGCGGCAGTCCGCTGCTCTTCAAATCCTGGTAAGCCCGGAAGCCCATCCAATAGGCAGTGATGTTGCCGGCATTACCGACCGGAAGGCACAGCCAATCGGGCGCGCTTTCGAGCACGTCGCAGATTTCAAATGCGGCCGTCTTCTGGCCTTCGAGCCGGTAGGGATTAAGTGAATTCACCAGGGCGATTGGGTGGCGCTGGCTGATTTGCAGCACCAGGCTGAGGGCATCATCAAAAGAGCCGTCGATCTGGATTACTCTGGCGCCATAAGCCAGGGCGCCCGCCAGTTTTCCAGCGGCGACTTTCCCCTTTGGAATGATAACGTAGGCAATCATCCCGGCTCGGGCAGCATAAGCGGCTGCCGAAGCGGCAGTGTTGCCGGTCGAAGCACAGATCACAGAGTTTGCACCTTGTCCGGCGGCCTCGCTGATAGCAACGGTCATGCCCCGGTCTTTAAATGATCCGGTAGGGTTCAAACCTTCAAATTTGACGAAACAGCTCGAATCCCCCTCCTAATTCGGCTGCCAGGCGCGGAAGGGGAATTAAAGGCGTATCGCCTTCATATAGGGTTACAGGGTTGATTCCCTCTGAGATGTTCAACAACGACCGGTAGCGATCGATAACCCCGGTGTAAGCCATAATGAACTCCTGAAAATTTGAATCCTGTATAGAGCTTCCAGAGAAGTATTACTGGCCCCTCTCTGCCCTATCATTTTACTCCGGACGGTAGTAAAAACGAATTGTCACTCTCCCCATCTATTACAGCCGTTTGTCACATTAAGTTGGTCGAACCGGCAAACGAGAAAAAGAGAATTGGTTGTTTGGACAATTTGGAAATATGAGATCAGATACCAGGGCAGGTGGGTTCCAGGTAAACCAATAATAGAATGGTAAATCAATGCCACCTTGCCTGAAATTCGGGCTTTAGCGGATTTCAGGCAAGGTGGAAGAAAGGTATTGGGGGAGGGAGAATTGCTACCCAATTATCACGACACGCCGACGGCTGCCGCCAATTCCTCGTTGGTCTCTGAATCTGCCAGGATTTCGAAGCAGGTGGTGATTTCGGTGGTGCCGCGCAACGAGGCTGAGACCGAACAGTATTTTTCTTCTGAAAGCTGGATGGCCTGGGCAACGTTCTTTTCGGTCAGCCCCTTACCGCTCAGGCGGTAGGTGAGGAGAATCTTGCGATACGTCCAGGGCGGGGTGGGATCCTGTTCGCCGCTGGCCTTAATCTCGAGAGAAGTGAGCTGAGCGCGTTTCTTTTGCAGTATATCGACCACGTCTACGGCGGTGCAGGCGGATAGGGCCACCAGAAGCAGGTCAGATGGTTTCATGCCCACGCCCTCATCTGGGGTAGACAGGACGACCGAATGTTTGGTCGAATCGATTCCGACGAATTGTTTTGAGGTCAACCAGCGGACTGTTGTTTCTGCCATGTGTTATCTCCTTTTTTTTGCAAATCAACTTTGGTAAAATACTCGATTTGCCGGTGAGTTGACAGGCGTCACTCTTAGGAGGGCAGGTCAGAGAAGACGTTGTCTTCCCAATCCCAAGGATTTGCCTGTTGTTGCTGCTCTTACCCTGAGGCTTTCCCGAATAAATCGAGCAGCCCACTGACCAAAACGGTCCGTTCTGCCGGGTCGGTTTTTTCGAGGTTGAGGACGCAGTCCGAGGCGACCTCATTGATAAAAGCCAGGCTGACACCTTGTACAGCGGAGCGGATGGCGGTCAGCTGCTGGAGGATATCACGGCAATCGCGGTCCTCGTCGATCATCTTCTGCACGCCGCGCACCTGGCCTTCGATCTTGCGCAGGCGGCGAGTCAATCCGCTTTTTACCTCAGGGTTGGTGATCTTCATACATGTCTCCGAAGGTACATAGTCACTTGGGCGCTCAGGCAATTTGGGATGAGAGAGCCGAAATTAGGGAATCGAGATCGGTTCATAAGAAACCATGCATCGGGTTAACTTGATGTCTATTTGACAGGTCAATCTTTTATCCGCTACCTGGGCGCCTGAGTGCCCGGTTACCTAATTACCAATCTACTATTTTTCCAGCACACGGCTGGCAGTCATCAGCTTCAGGTGAACCTTCCGGTCGAGCTGCAGCTGCTGCTGGAAGCGCTGCCGTGGACCCCGCTTCCCACGGATGCGAAGGTGGTAATACGCTTCTGGGTTTCCTCGCTGCCGCATATCGGGCAGGTCGGCTTAACTTCAGATTGAGAAAAGCGGACAAACTCTTCAAACTCCTGGCCGCATTCCTTGCAGACGTAGGCGTAAAGTGGCATTCAATTTCTCCTTGCGTTTGACTATACTGGATACTCCTATGGAGTATAGCATCGACTGGACTCAATTGCAATCAATTTGTGACAAATGACACTAGAGATTAGTGATGGTTGGTCAGGCGATCAGGTGTCAGGGTATCAGGTGTTGGGAGATCGAAACCTGATTGGGCGTGTCTCGCCGGAGCGCTCTTATGCCTCTCGCTTACTCTCAATTCTCTAATCCAATATTTGAAGGTTTGTCACACCAATTGCGTTAAATGTTATAGAATGTCATTATCCATGGTTGATATTGATAAATTGGTCCGGGAGGTTTCACCGGGCGACCCGCGTGTGTGCGAAACGCTGATGAACGCCTATTATGACTTCGTCTATAACCTGGCAGCTTCTTTTTTACAGGATACGGACGAGGCTGAAGACGCGGCTCAGGAGACGTTCATCCGGGCTACCACCCACATTGATCGCTACCGGGCTGAGACGAGCATGAAAAGCTGGCTGGCGAAAATCACGATCAACCTGTGTCGTGACCGCTATCGCCGTAAGAAAGTCGGGCAAAGGCTGGTGGAAATATTAAAGATGGCCGCTTTACATCTCACCCAGGATGCTTCTACCCCTGAAGATGCCACCATTGAGAATGAAAGGCAGCGCAGCTTGCGTAAGGCAGTCGACGCCCTAGACGAGCGCCACCGCATCCCGGTGTTACTGCGCTACCGCCACGGCCTGTCGGTGCCTGAAATTGCCAGGGCGCTTGGGCTGAGTGAAGGGACGGTGTCCTCCAGGCTGCATTATGCTCACCTCAAACTGCGCAGCCAGCTGGGAGAATTGTTAATGGATAATGGTTTGAATGATCCCAGGGGTGTGGAGTGAAACCGATGAGCCACCAATCCGTACAGGAATTTATCCAATCCGGAAGGCCCCTGGATGAGGGTGACCGGGTAGGGATTGAAATGCACCTTGCTAACTGTGCCGAATGCCGGGATTTTGCGGCGTTCCACCGTGAACTATCAACCCAGGTCCCGCAGGTTTACCCTTCCGTTCGCCATTCAGATCAGCATATCCGCCAGAGGGTACAGGCAGCCAGAGCAACACTGGAGAAGCGCCAAAAAGTAAGCCGCATTTTCCAAAATGTGAGCTCTATTGCTTGGGCCGGCGCCATCCTGGGATTGGTGCTGATCCTTGGCATCCTGGTACCGCACCTGGTGCCTGCTCGCTGGATCGGCCTGGCGCCGACCCAGACCAGGACGGCGCTGACTGCGCCAACCGCATCCGCCACACCGGCTCCAACACTTACAGCGACCCCGGCTGCGGTGTCTCTTCCCAACGAGCAGGTCCTATCTCAAGCGGTTTTGCATTCAGAGGCTCAGGCTTATTGCAGCTGGCAGGTTCTGGGCTATGATCCGGAAAAGGTCTATGCCTGGGTATTATGCGAGCTGCAGAAAGCACCATTCACCGCAGTCTCCGTTCCGGTTGTTATTACCACAGGTAACCAGGGACGCTACATGCAGGTAACCGTACCGCAGGATGGATCATTATATCTGCAAGATGTCCAGAAGCTCTTCCCTGAAGATATTCGCAACCTGCAGTCGATCGTTCTGGGCCGCCAGGTTGATCTCCAGAAACTGGAGTGGGGTATTGCCCAACGCAAAGCCGGGTCGATTGCTTCGGCTTATGTCATCCCTACTTTTGGAGGGAACCAGGACTGCCAGGCTAAAAAGTTGACCCAAAATAACCTACCGGTTGCGATCGGCGCGACAATGGGAGATTGGAAAACCTACACCCAATCTGAAGATGGCTTTGCCCTGGACGTGCCGGTAGGTTGGCAGGTGGTCGAGCATAGGTTGGTTTGCCCGAACGGCCAGGATGAACCTCATTACCTGGAGCTTGATACACCTGATTCCGCTTACCAACTGGTATTCAGCTTCCGGCTGCCTGACCAGGATAGCTACATCACCCGCAGTGGGACGCCTGCTGGTGAGTTTGTCAGCGGTGGGACGGTCAACTTCCTGGGTACAGGTTTATCCATCGACCGCCTGATCTACCAGAACCAGGGTAAAGAGCAGGTGACCTCTGTCATGTATGCCGGGGGAATGGAGTTCCTGGCCAACAGGATGATCTTTACGATTGGCCTGGATGTCACCACCAACCCGAACCTCAGTATTCCGCAGGACGTGCAGGATCAAGCTATAAAAATCCTGGCGTCGGCCCGCTCGCTGGCACCTGAAAGCTCGACCCCATCCCCTGTGCTGTCTCCCACACCAGTTACCAGCCTGGCTGTACAGGCCCAGACCGGTGGCGCAGTTTCGGGTGTGGCCCTGCTGGGTGACCTGGCTTTTGTGGGGAGTGGCCCGCGCCTGGCGGCCATCGACATCAGCAACCCGGCTTCACCCCAATTGTCGGCCCAATCTCCGGTGCTGCCAGGGGCTGTGAGCGGCGTGCTGGTGCTCTCGCCTTACCCGCCCCGGGAGCTGGTCGTAAGCGCCGGGCGCTATATTGTCACCCTGGCCTGGTCTGAAGCTGGCCAGTTCAGTGTGATCGGTATGGCAACCCTGCCAGGCGAGGTCAAAGCCATGGTCCTGGATACAACCCATCACCTGCTTTACGCCGCCGGGTCAATTTACCAATCTTATGACACCAATTCTGGAGATGTCTCGACCGGCTATATTGCCGTGGTGGGCTTGGATCCATCTGGCGCTCCTCAGTATTACGGGCAGCAAACAGGGTTGGCGGCAAACGTGAGTGGATTGGCCCTGGGGGGAGAGACGTTATACATCGGCCTGTATACCAATCAGGGATATAAAGGCATCTCTGCAATTGAACTGAAGGACCAGACAGAGTTTGGCCAGCCCGTGATCGTCATCGCCCCTGATGCGAACGGTACGATGCCGTTGGATATGGCTGTCAGTGGCAGCCGGTTGTATGTAAGCTACCAGGGAGGGATGGCTGCTTACGATATATCCACTCCTGACGCTCCCCAACCGGTCTGGCAGGTTACGGAGGATGGTAGTGGCAAGCCTTTGATGGCCATCTGGGGCTTTGTCCTCTACCGCCAGCACATCGATCTGGCTGGCGTGGCCTCGGCCGGCGGCTACATTCCCTGGCAGGCCAGCTTCACTCCACCGAATCCGGTGGACAGCAATCCGGAAAACGTGGTGGCATCTACGGTGGTAGGGACCAGTAACCTTCTACTGGTCGCTCGCGATGGTTTAGAAATCTACGATAATAGCGATCCCCAGAACCTTAAACCGCTGGGCGCATACCATCCTTACCGGGCTTACGTTGTGGACCAGGTAAGCGCTGGAAATTATGTTTACGTAATTGAAGAAAGCAACCAGGGTTGGGCGGACCAATACCTGAACGTCTTACGGGCCAGCGACCTGGCGGTGGCCGGGGTGTACCGTTTCGAGCTGCCCGATCATTCGGCGCTGTGGGACTGGTACCGGGGTATGGCACTGGACGGGAACCGCCTGGTTGTGTTTGGCCGCTTTGGCGCCTGGATCTTCGATGTGAGCAGCCCCACTCACCCTTCCCTGATCGGCCAACCGCCAGAGATAACGTACGCGCTGGATGGCGGGGCGGCTCAGACCGTCGCCGGGCGTAGCCTGGTAGCTGCCTTTACCACCCTTGGGGCAAATGGCTCAAACCGGCTTGAAATTTACGATGTCACCGATCCCAAACACGCCGGTGCGTTGGAAACCGGGATTAGCTTTGCTGGGCAGCAGTTGGTGCGCCTGGTCTGGGACGGCAGCCAGTTGTATGCCCTGACCACGACGGTTAGCGGTGCCGAACCTGAGGACTGGCTCACCATCCTTAGTTTCGCAAACGACACCCTTGCAGTTCAATCCCGGACGAAGCTGACACGGGTCACGACCGGCCTGGCCGTACAGGACGACCTGGTTGCGGTTGCGGGATCGTCAGGGTTGACGGTTCTGTCGGCGGTTGACCCCACCCGGCCTGTTATCCTGTCTCAAACGCCTCTGCCAGGCAGCCGGGCGGCGGTAGCCTTCAAGGGCAGGCAGCTGTTGGTAGCGGCGGTAGCAGGCGGCTCGGGCCAGCTGATCACCTACGACCTGAGCGACGTGGCCCAAAAAGGAGTGGTGACTGAAAATACAGTCGATATCCCTGCCAGCAGCCAGTTCGGCGTTTTGACCGTCTCTGCGGAGACCGTGTTCTACTCGAGTTATGCTTCCGGGTTGGAGGCCTTCAAATAGGTTGGCTGCAGGTGCAACTATCCTCAATTCATTTATTTCAGCCGGGCAGGTTGCCGCGGTCTGGGGACTGGTTCCAACAAGCCAGCAGCCTTTATCGGGTTGGCCCGGTGGAAACAAAACTGGATTAATGTAAAGGATTATGTAAGGAGCGATCATTGTTTGCCAAATGGCTGAAACCCATCCAGGTTTTCCTGGTCGTCTGGCTGGCGGCGTGTACATCGGTAACTGCACAACCAACTGACACCCGAACCGCAACGGAGCATGCAACGACGACCCAAATCCCGGCAACGGCAACTCGGATTCTTAACCCCACAATCTCCTCGAGCCCGTTACCGTCACCTACGGCCACGCCAACGCCATCTCCGCTAAGCCTGGGACCGGCAGTTTGGGCGGGGCGAGGAAAGATGATCGATGCGGCTTTCTTACCTGACGGCTCGGCGTTATTGGTGGGTTGGGTCAGTGGGATGAGCCTGACATTGTTGGATAGCGGCGAAGAAGCCTGGTACATGCCTGGGCCTGCCTCATTGCTCAAAGTGGACGTCGATCCCCAGGGGCAATCGGCTGCGGCGGTGTTTACGGATGGCAGCGTCATGGTCGTCACTTTGGCCAGTGGACTGGTAAAAACCTTCCACCCAAATGTAAAAGAATCCGGCATTTGGGGATCGCTGGCCTGGTCGCCGGATGGTAAGACCATCGCATTCCAGTTGAGAGGCAGTCACCGCAACGACCCAGTCTTCCTGCTGGATGTATCAACCGGACAAATATCTCAGGTTCCAGGCACGGAAAATATCTGGCCAAACATGCCGGATTTGATCTGGTCGCCGGACGGCAAGACAATTGCCCTCGCCAGTGTAGGAAGCTCTTGTTCCCGCTTGCTGGACGTAGCCAGCGGCGCCGAGCGGATGAGACTGGGTAAGCCCAATAACTGTCTGGCAGGTGAGGAGGTTGCCGGCTGGTCGCCGGATGGGTCGGCGATCGCGGCTCTCGATCCGGATGGCAGCCTGGAGTTGCTTAGCTTCCCGGATGGAGCCATCCTGTGCAAGTTCAGCGGACCAGGCCTTTTGAACGTCCCCGGTTCAAATGGAAGGATCGTCTCCTTCAGCCCGGATGGAAAATGGATCGTTGGTTATTTCAATGTGACTTATTTTGGTAGCCAGGCTTTCCAGGCCATCGCGGTTTGGAGCACGACCAGCGGAAACTTAATCGCTCAATACAACCACTCTCTCGGTGGGGATGGCCTGGCCCGGCGTCTCACTGCGACCTTCGCTGGGGACAGCCTGCTGATGGCTTACAGTGATGGCGCTGTCACCCGCTGGAATTTCTTGCAGGGTTCTGCCGAAAGCCAGATTTTTCAGGCGTCTGGTTTCCCCTCCACACTGCCAGCGATACTGTATACTTTGGGCTGGGCGAAAAATAGCAATCTCATCGCCTTTACGGTCAGCGACCCCGATGACGCTGTTATACCTGGTGGGGTGGTGGTCAGAGACAACGCAGGAAACCTGGTGACCCAGATGCAGGGGGCGTACGATTCGCCGGCGCTCAGCGCCAATGGCAGATTGCTGGCGGCTGTGGATCGTCAAAAAGACCGGCAAGAGGTGATTGAACTGGCCACCGGAAAGACTCTCTTCAGCCTGCCAGGGAAGAGCCTGCCCGGGGGCGCTGCATTCTCACCGGATGGCAAATACCTGGCGTACAGCCAGGGGCAAAACGCGGCCATTTTGGATCTGGCCACAGGAGAGATCCATGTGCTCGAGCCATCCGCTGACTTTACCTCCAATCCAGCCTACCAGGTCACCTACCTGATCTGGTCGCCAGATAGCCAGTCTCTGGTTGTAGCAGATGGTGATCCAGCGGGGGCATTCCTTGGGAAAGTGACCTTGTGGCAAAAAGATGCGAGCGGGCATTTCAAAGTATTGCTGCAAGTAGAAGATGGGTTTGCCAGCTATGCCAATGCCATGGTGGTGGCGGTCTTCAACCCTTCAGGCACGCGGGTAGCACTGCAAAAGCAGCCTTCCACGGAGAACGCCAGGCAGGAGGTCGTGGTTTACGACCTCAAACGGCACGCGGTAGTCCAGGACCTGACCGATTTTTATTTCGAACAGTGGGTGGATGACCAGATCCTGGTGGTGCGGGAAGCTGAATACGATATGCGTATGATGCGCCTGAATGTGGTCAGCGGGAAGCAAACCGCTGCAACCGGTCGGGTCTCCAACGGAGAATATTACGCTCCGAATGGGTTGTATTTTGCACAGTTTGATGGCGATGGAACAGGCTTCACCATACGCGACTGGTATTCGGGGGCAGAGCTTGCCAAAGGCTTCCAGGGTAGCAGCATCTCCGATTATTCATGGTCGCCGGATGGGCGCTTTTTAGCCACCACAGCTGTCGATGGTTCCATCCGTTTGTGGCCGCTGGTTAATTCTCAAGGTTTGCCTTCCTCCCTGCAAGGCACGCCCACGATCGCCGTTACTCAGGTCTATATCCGTACCCCGTACGTTACGCCAACCTTCGAATACGCGGCCCAAAAGCAGGCTGCCGTCCAGTCATTGCAGCCATATCTGGTAGACTTGCCCTTTTGGGATCCATCCCAACCCGGTCCTGCCTACCAGGAATATCGCGGGTGTGTCGGCTCAATGGATGCTAGTGGGATTCTCGATTACACGGTGGAGCAGCCGTGGGAAAACGTAAAGGATGCTTTCGTTCAATATTTTCAATCTAAGGAAATGCTGACCTCTAGCTGGCTGGGAGAATCGAAAATGATTGCCCGCAGCTCCTCTGATATGACGAAAAGTCCATTGATCCTCTACCGGGTTGACGTGGAACCCCTGGCCCAAACCGGAATTGCCTTGGGGGTGTATATTATCGAGAACCCTTCCGCTTTCCAGGAGACGGATAATCTGGACGAGGCTTTTACCAATTATTGTCCGCAGGGCGTGTGGCTCTGGTTAGGCCCATAAAAAACCGGGAAAAAGATTTTCGGCTCTTGAGGACGGGCAGGTGGATGGATAAGAATACTCGCGAGCAGCAGATAATTGGCTTTTTCATCATCATTCTCTTGCTGACAGCCTGTCAGAGTACTGTCACGCCCTTTCCGTTAACCCAAACTTCCAATTTCACCCCATCAGTTTCCCGCTCTCCCATTCCATCCATCACACCTTCTCAAACTTTGGCTGCTCCTACCTCTCCTCTTCCAACCTCCACCCCGAAGCCAACCTCCACGCCGCCCACCGAGATCTCCCAGAACAGCATCGCTGTGGCTTTCTCTGCCGACGGGCAGACCCTGGCCTTCAACAGCGACCTGGTGGAGTTGATCTCACCTGGCCTGTTCCAGCCAATGGCGCCGTTCCTCTACCGGACGGGTACCGGAGTGATCCAACCGGTGGTCGATCTTGCGAACGAAGACCTGACCAAAACCTACGGCGCTTTGAAGGCCGTTGCTCTGAGCGCCAACGGGCGTTTCCTGCTGTTTGGAGGGTTGGTTAATGCAACTGAACCGAACTACACCTACCTGCGCGACCTGGCTACCGGGCAGGACCAGCGCGTCGATCTGCAGCCAGTTGAACAGCAACTACCAGGATCACACGCCTACGCCGTTGCCCTGTCGCCGGATGGGCGTTATCTGGCGCTCGAAGTGATTGCAGACCGTTGGAGCATCTATCTGCTGGAGCGGTCGACCGGCAAGATCATCCCAGTCAGCGTCAACCCAAACAATACAACCGGCGATAGCTACGAGCCGGTCTTTTCCCCCGATGGTCAATATCTGGCTTTTACCTCCAGTGCCAGCAACCTGGCGCCTGGCGATGAGCCATGTTCTGAAACTAATCTCAACTGCGGCGACGTGTTCGTCTATGAAATGACTGCTGGAAAAATTGATCGCATTCCTGCCCAGATCCGTTTTACGGTAGGTGCTCCTTATCCCTATCTGACCATATCAGGCGATGCCCGCTGGCTGGCCTGGACTGAAGTGGATTGGTCTTCTCCAGCCGGACGAATGATCGTGCGCCTGTACGACCGGGCGAACGGCCGGATGGAGACGGTCTGTGCGGATGAGGGGGCGGATTGTAATGGAAATTCTCCCTCGCTCTCGAATGATGGACACTGGTTGGTATTTACAACCTGGCAGACTACAGATTCAAGCGGATATCGCCCGGCAACCTCCTATGCCCAGGTTTACATGTTGGATCTTCAGACCAATAAACTGACCCTGGTCAGTGCCAATCCGGAGGGGATTCCGGGAGATGGCAACAGTGGGATCATTTTCCTGCAGCAGGAAGGCTTTTCCAATGATGTGCGCATATCAGGCGATGGGCGTTACGTGGCCTTTTCCTCGCAGGCCGCCAACCTGCTTCCGGCAGGAACCGAGAAACGCCGGTGTTTTGCCCCTTTCTATGGTGGGGTTTATCCCTGTTACGACCTGTTCGTCTACGACCGCCAGTCAGGGGAGCTGAGCTGGATAAGCTGGCCCCCAACAGAGGCGGGTCTGCCAACCGCCACCACTTCCCTTTGCCCGTACACAGGAGAATCCCAGCCATCTCCACAAACTAGTGCCGCCAACCGGGTGGCTTATATCAAGGACAATCAGGTTTGGATCTTAAATGTAGATACGCAGGAAAAATCGTCCCTGTCTCTCCCTGCCTGGGCTCAGAATCCTTATCCTTCGCCGGACGGTCGCCGTTTGGCTTTTGAGAGGATCGACGGGGACTATTACCAGGTCTGGTTGATAGACCTGTCCAGTAGAAATACCTGGCGCGTCATCAACTTAACCGACTCCAGGATTTTCAAGCAGAACCCTGATACGACGGAGATCCGCTTCTCTTTTAAATGGGCCGGCGACCATATTATTGAATATAGCCTGGGTCCGGCTTTTTATGGTGAAGGGTATTCCCCATATTATTCAATCTCATACATCAATGTGGATGATGGATGGGTACAGACTGTTTCGCTGCCTGAACATATCAATTTCTACCAATTTTCACCCGACGGGAATCAGATAGCCGTGCTGACTGCCAGCGATCTCAAGTTGATTGATGCCAGGAGTGGAAGCACTGGTTATTCCATACCTCTTTCGCTGATCGACTGGAACCTTCAACAGTTGCAGTATTCGCCTGACGGCCATTGGCTGGTTGTGTATACCGCAGCCGGCATTGTAATCGTCAACACCAAAGATGGAACCCACCAGACGATAGCTTTGAGCTATTTCAATTCCGGCCAATTTCCCTTGCCTCCGGTCTTTTGGCAGCCGCTGGATCAATCTTTTTATACGGCACTGCCAAACGCCAGCAGCGCCGACGAGGAATTTGCTCTCGAAAGATCGGGCCAGGCGACCTTTACCGTTTGGAAGGTTGGACTCGATACAGGCGAAGCTCGAAGGATCAATACATTTTACGGAATTTTTGCAGGTGCCCAGTTTTCACCGGATTTCAAGCTGGTTAGCATTGCTGATAAGCAGGCAGAGAACCTGTATAATGTTGGTCTCTCCCAATTAACCAGCGGAAATTCATTCTCTGTAGCTCAAAAAGCTTATATCCCTTGGGATGGCTGGAGCGCCGATTCGGTCCATTTCCTTTTCGCACAAGACAGCGGGTTACGCGATGCGGGTACCAATGCTCCTCTCTGGGTCCTTTTCCTCGGCGAAGTCTGTGAGAAGGCAAAAGAATTCGATCTTGAACCGTTTGGGAATTTCTCAGCAGCATGGGTTGATTCCTCCCGTGCTTTAGTCACGGTTTATGCAAACACGGACTTCAGCGGCCATACGGCTATTTATATTGTGGACACCACCAGAGACGAGGAGATTTTGGTCGATCAGGGTGATGCTGCCCAAGGGATGGTGCCGTGGATTATTCGCCCGTAGAAGTGGGTCCTGACGAAAGGACATTATATGAATAACAGGTGGAAGTGCCTGGTTTTTGGTTTTTTGCTCGTCCTTGCGGCCTGCCGGCCTGATTTGGTTCTGATATTGGTTTCCCCAACACCAGAACCGGAGAAAACCCTTACAACGCCAGCCAGCCAGACCTCCATCATAACCCGTGTTCAAACCGTGACTCCAGCCCGGACCCAAACGCTTGATCTTCCGGTTCTTGCCACTCCTATAATCCCGCCTCAGTTATTAGCCCTGACCAACCAGGCGCCGGCAGCGAATTCACCCACCTCCACGCCCCGCCAACTTCCACAGTCCCTTACCTCGGGACGCCCGACCCGGCTCAGATGGTGATAACCACATGGACGTCGACCTCTCCGGATGAGCAGTGGGTAGCCCGTGGTCTAAACGCCGATCCGAAACCCGGCTCAGCTTTGGGATTGGAATATAGGCAGCTTATCGTCCGGGCCGTGGATGGCTCTCCTACCTGGACGGTGATCGATCGCTGGGGAGAAACCGGGTTGGGGTACACGGTTCCCCAACCTGTGGCCTGGAGTCCCAATGGAAAGGTCTTCTATTTCACCAACAAGCCCACTCCGGATGGCTGCTCGGGGATCACCCCCAACAGTGGCGATCTGCAAAGTGTGGACGTCGAAACGGGTAATGTTACCTCGGTGATAGCCGATCAGCTTTCCTGGAGCGCGCTCTCACACGATGGGACTTACCTGGCTTACCTGGGTAGAGGGTCCCTTACCATTCTGGACCTGGATACAGGCGGACAACAAAGTGTTATGATTTATACAGGTTCTGAAATTGACGCCGGTTACGCTATCTGGTCCCTGGATGATCGCCGCCTGGCATTTACGCTTGCGAATGGCAGCTGTTCGGGACCATATCCAGGAACGGGTGTGTATGCTCAATCGACATCAATATCAGTCTTAGATATTTCCAAAATAGAAATAACCGAAATAATTAAAGAAGACGGACGGCGTTTTGTCACTCAAGCGTGGATTGGTCCGGATACTATCCAGCTTAAAGACGGCCAAAATCGCACATGGAACCTGAACGCCCAGACCGGGCAATTGACCGAATTTCAACCGTAAATCCAGATCACGAACAACACACAGGGAATGTATGATAGTGGATAAATGTTCAAAAAGAGCCTCGGCCTGCATCTTGACTTTGGTCTCACTTTCTCTCCTGGTTGCAGGATGTAAACCTCTGCCCGAATCATCGAATACGACCGTGGGATCGCCTTCATCACCAGCTCAAGCCACACTTCCTTATATCACGCCGTATATCCCCACCTCCATAACGGATGTCGTGAACTCGTTGGTCGACACCCTTTATGTTTCTGACCCCGATCTACCCCAGTACGATCCCAATTCGAACGGGTATGCCCAATTTCCTGAGGTGGTGAAACAGCTGGGAAGTATGGGCACTGCCGCGGCTGATGGCGCGGATGATCTGGCTGTCGCTATTACCTTCCCGCGCCCGGATTTATACCTGGCAGCCCAGGCCTTGCTGGCGCTCGGCCCTGACCTGATAGCCATTGACCTGCCCATTCTCATCGGCAACCTGCAGGACCAGAAACCCGAAGCCCGGATTTACTCAGCGATTTTGTTAGCCAGCGCTGGCAAACCGGCATCCTGCGCGGTTGGTCATATTGGACCGCTTTTATGGGATTCCGATCCTTACCTGCGTTCGGCAGCTGCGATTGCACTTGAAAAAATCACCGGGGAGGACCTGGTCGCAAGCCAGTATGAGATTGTGATCACACCTGCATTCCTGGCAGATAAGCTCGCGCCAGATATTCCGCAAGGATCTGTGACCGGCAGGGCCAGGGCGTGGTGGACGGACTCTGGATCAAAAATTAACTGGCATCCTTCTTATGATCTTTGCGATGGGTAAATCATGCATGATGTCCACGAGACCAGGAGAAGACGGATGAGAACAAACCGGATGATCAACCACTTAAGGCTCTTGGCATTAACCCTGAGCATTGTGCTGATCGGCGCCTGTGCGCCAGCACCTCAAGTGCCGCTGATGACGGAGACCTCCCAACCGGTTTTGACACAGACTCCTTCGCAGATCGCGAGCCTGGTCCCTTCGGCAACGACCATTCCGGCGACACCAACTCCCGTCCCTACCGTCCAGGTTCCCGCCAGCGACCAGGTTGTCCTGACCATCACGAACCCGCAGCCTTTTTCCGGCAGGGAGGGCGACCCACGCCCGGACTGGCTGGGTTGGGGGACGGAGTTGTTTGCAGTGGCTTCCGACGGCAGTTTCTGGTTGGCCGATACGGCGATCTTTCCCAACCGGCTGCTGCACTACAACCCTCAAGGAGAGCTGCTCCAGCAGGTTTCGCTGGCAGACGTCGTCGTTTACGCTCAAAGCCTGGCGATTGCCCGCGACAGCCTGTGGGTACTCGACAGCACTTCTCAGCAGCCCAAAGTGATCCAGTTCAACCTGGATGGCAAGTATAAATCCAGTGTGGATTTGGATACCTCGGGTGTGCGTTTCTATTATGGCCTGATGAGCTGCGACCGGAGCGATTTGCTGACCCTTGGCTCAGATGGATATACCGAAGTGATCGCAGACTCCGGTGAAGTGACCAGGCAGATCCTTCAGGAGCTCTCCTGTTACGGTCATACATACCATCATGGCAGTTGGAATGCTGCCCCAGTGATCATCGATGGCATATCGTCAGCACCCTTTGCGGATTTCCGGGTCGGCAGCTTCCTGGGGTTTAACCCGGACGGAAGCTTCGCCATTAGCGGTTACCTGGTCGATGCCAGCGGCATGCCAGACTACCAGCAGTCTGAGGTGCGCTATTACGACGTCTCCGGCAAGTTGCTGGGGCTCACCCGCCAAAAACCGATGAACATCTACAAACAATGGGACCACCAACTGGCCTTTGGGCCGGACGGCTCTGTGTACCAACTGCTCTCTAACCCGGACCACTCGGTGCAGATTTTACGGTTGGGTTTTAGTGCCAGCCTGGCCCCATTGTCGACCGTCCCTACGGTTACGCTCACCCCGCTGAACACTCTGACACCATCTGGCCCGGCGACGACTGGTGAAGAGCAGGCCCGGCATGCACTGGTAGCTTTCTTTTCCAATTTGAGCGCTGGGAATTACGCCGAAGTTGCCAGTTTCTTTGGCGGAGAGGAGGGAATCATGCCCACCCAGGCTTCTGGCGAGACCCCGGACGATTATTGGAGCAACATCTGCGTTCAATTTCGCTGCCTCCAGGTGGCAGAGATCACTGCCGTGCAGCAAGCTTCGAGCAACCAATACACTTTTTACACCGTGTTTGTCAATCCGGATGGCAGCCGCTTCGAGCAGGGCACTTGCTGCGGCGGTGACCCGGCGGCTTATCCTCCGGTCTGGCAGTTTGCCTACCCGGTGCAAAAGATCGACGGCGTATGGAAGGTGATGCGCGGACCGGTATATACGCCATAATGGCGGCAATCTAGTTAAATATTCGACAAGCCCAGCTTGACGGGTTCGGAAAAATATGACCAAACGCAAATCCAAAAATGTTCGCTCGGCCGTCTTGATTGGAGTTATCCTGGTTATGGCGGTTGTGCTCATCCTCTTGAGGACACACCTGTTAATCAAGGGGACCAATACACGGCCTGGCAGCTCGCTGCCTTCTCAGGCTGCGGGGATTGAAAGCACGCCTACCGTAACCCCTTCCGCCCCAGTTGGGCTTATACCATCCCCTTCAGCAATGCTCAGGCTGCTGCCTATAAAATTGAACCCGAACACCCCTCCAGTCACAACAACCGCGGTCAACGGCTTCCCTTTATCGTTCGATCCCGCCCTGGCGATACCTGGCAGGAAGATCGAATTGCCGGTCTTCGATTTCAGTTTGCGGATCGATAAGGTTACGGTACCATACCTGCAAACGATTTACCATTTTTGAATAATTCGATTTGTCCCTTTCTACCGCATTTAACCATTAATCTTATAGAGGTATACATCGCCTTTATATATATACAATCAAAACGATTTGGCCTCGCTCCGCAGCTCCGGCCCAGGTGATCTATCGCGGCGATGAAAAAAAACACTACTTTCGGATAGGTTGATATTGACCATCCGGCAGATGTCAATGGTGGGGTGGACAGGGTACCATGCTTATAACTGAACCATGAAGAATGACCGTCGCATTTTTACTCAAGAAAGTAAGTATCGCCTTTTCTTATTGGAAAAGGAGCATTATCAACCGAGATGACCGGATCCTGGCCCAAAATGTCAAGCGCACAGACGGACTTTAGAATTGCTTCAAATTTCCAATTAAATCCGGAAGTTGAAAAAATCAACCGCGCCCAACACGGGGATCTGAACGCATTCAACGAACTGGTGTTGGCTTATCAGGATGTCGTCTTCCGCCAGGCCTGCTGGATCCTGAACGACGATCAGGCCGCGGCGGATGCGGCTCAAGAAGCGTTCATCCTGGCCTACCGCAAGATCGACACTTTTCGGGGAACTCTTTCAGGCCCTGGCTGTTGAAAATTACAACCAATCACTGTCTGGACCGTATCCGCTTCAATCGGAGCCACCCGACTGTCCCACTTGAACTCACAAAAGGTGAGGATGACGACCCCGAGCCTTTCTGGCTGGCAAATTCGCACGATAGCCCTGAGCAGCTTGTCGAGCAGGAGGAAACCAGGCGCTGGATCATGCAGGCCATTCAGAAGCTAGAGCCTGCGTACCGCCTGCCTCTGGTTCTGATAGATGTAGAAGGATTAAACTACAATGAAGTGACGGAAGCGCTCCACGTCCCACTTGGGACGATGAAGAGCCGCCTGGCGCGTGCTCGCAGAAAACTGCGCCAATCTCTAGGGGGTTGGTATATTGAACGCAATTCAAAACCTTAACAGCTGGATGAACTAAAAAAAACTAATCCACCTCCGATTGTTGTGCACTTAGAGATGGATTGCAGTGGCGCACTCATTTCATGCGAAACAACCTCATTCCATGTTCTGCGTGGAATGGCCTTTTGCCGCTCCGCGGCGAATAACATGGCTCCAACACCGCAGAGCGGCAGCTTTCTGTATCCCACCTCGCCTTCGCCGGCGAAGGCGAGGTGGGATACAGACATAGAAAAAGCGATCCGCATCTGGGCGCACAGAGTTCAGATGCGGATCGAAGCGTTGAGAAATCGGGAGCTAACTCCGGATATGTATTCTTCTGGTGACTCGTTTGAGCAAGAGCAAAAATGGAATAGAAAACAGGTAAATGATCAATATGCCTGCATTTGGCACCATCTGCAGGGTGCCATCCAGGAATACCTGCACTGCAGGCAGGTCGTATAAATAAGCTCTCAACATCTCTGCCAGCAGCACGAAGATGACGCCTGAAGCCAATGGAATGAAATACATCCAGGGATTCTGCTTCGACGTTTGCTTTCTTGTGACCGGCAGCACGACGAAAGCTACCAGGATAAACAATGCGACCATGCTGATCTCCAGGCGGGTATCAAAAAAGCTTCGGGTTGTTTGCTCAAGCCATAAAAATGTGCTTGTGCCGATGATGATCAAAACCAATGCGATGAAGCTGTCAAAGATGGTCAAGATCGTCAGGCGTATGGGCCGCGCATAAGCCTGGAGCATCTCTTGCGAAAATTCATCTGGATTGCTAATCACCGACTCAACCGGTTTCCCAGCTTCTTGAGCCAACAGCAGCATATCCAGGATTTCTTCTCTTATTTCTACTTTTCTGGAATTTGAGAGCTGGGAATTCCCAACCGCATCCTTGATGATTTCATATTTTTGGAAGTATGCCTGATTTAGCAGCTTTTCGTATTTCCTCTTTTTTACTTTGGTGAAATAAACCACAACGACTGAGAGGACGCTGACCAGGATGACGCTGGCTGTTACGAGCACAGGTTCTTTAATCGTGCTGTTTTGGGCAGCACTGTTGATCACCAACAGGATTGCACTTGCGATCACCAGGAGCGCCAGCAAAATTGAACTTAATATCAGGATTTCATTTCTTCTGGTCATGGTTTTCATCCTCCATTACTTTATTAACGATACACATGATCCTTTGCCAGGTTTCTTGGAACTCCTGCAAGCTGCTTTGGCCGGCAGGTGTTAACATAAAATATTTTCGCATTGGCCCAAATGGGGAGGGCCGTTTATCGACTTGCAGGATGCCTTTGCTCTCAAGCCTGGCCAGGATTGGGTAAACAGTCGCTTCGTTCACTTCGAATCCGAGGTCATTCAGCTTCTCGACGGCTTTATATCCATACAATTTCTCATTTGATATGATCTTGAGAATGCAGCCTTCCAATATACCTTTGACGATTTGCGTATCATTGCTCATCGCACCACCTTGTATGTATTACATAGTAGTTATTATCAAGATTATACAACAACTACTATGCAATGTCAAGTAGTTATTTCGTAAATTTCACCTGTTATTTTGACCTTCCCCTTGACACCCGGTCTTTTTTGATGATAATTAGAACTAATATCAACCAGAAATGGCGATGACGGAGAAAAGTAGGCCGGTGGAAGCCGCCAGGGAGGTGCGGGGCATAGACTGAAACCCCCACCCTGTGAAATCCGAACGAAGTTCTCTCCCGAGCCGCCCAGGGGAAAGTTCGCCCGGCGGACGAGTAGTTTGGGCCGCAGCTCCAGCGTTAGCAGGAGAGCCAATCGCCAGTTAAAGGCAGTTGGCAGCGAGTGAGCCAGAGATCGCTTTGGCTAATCAGGGTGGTACCGCGGGCCTTTTCCCCCGTCCCTTATGAGGATGGGGTTGTTTTTTTAATAACCGAGGATAGAGAAGCGAGATTCGAGAGTAGAGAAACTGCTTTCGAATATAGTCTGTACGGATGGCCGACCAACGAATCTCGGTTATCGATTCTCTATTCTCGCTTGAAATGGAGATTCTTATGACAGATTTACCGGATATTTTCACTGAGCTCGAACAAATCCAGGCCAGGGGGTTGGAGGCTTTAGACGCGGTTAGGGATGAGGCCAGCTTGAATGCCTGGAAGACGGTGCACCTGGGGCGCAGCGCCCCGGTGATGCAGGTCTTCAGCCAGCTGCCCCAGGCGCCCAAGGAGCACCGTCCCCAGATCGGACAGCGTGCCAACCAGGTCAAACAGGCGTTCGAAGCTGCGTTTGAAACTCGCAGCCAGGCCGTTAAGGAAGCGGCTCTGGCCCAGGCGCTGAAGACCGAAAGCCTGGATGTGACCCTACCCGGGCGCAAACCCACTCCAGGGCGGCTCCACCTGGAAACTCGCACCCTGCGTGAGGTTTACCGCATCTTTGGCGAGATGGGCTTCCAGGTCTACCGCACCCCGGATGTCGAGACTGAAGACTATAATTTCAGCCTGCTCAATATTCCCGAATATCATCCAGCCAGGGACATGTGGGATACCTTCTATACCACTGATCCAGGCGTGGTTCTGCGCACCCATACTTCCCCTGGGCAGATCCGGGCAATGCGAGAGTATACCCCTGAACCGGTGCGGGTGATCTTGCCGGGTATGTGCTACCGCTACGAGCAGGTGACCGTGCGCTCCGACATCCAGTTTTACCAGGTCGAAGTTCTGGCGGTTGGGCACCACATTACCTTCGGCGACCTCAAAGGCACCCTGGCGCAATTTGCTCAGCGAATGTACGGCGATGGGGTGCGGATGCGCTTCCGCCCCTCCTATTTCCCCTTTACCGAGCCCAGCGCCGAACTGGACATTGAATGCTTCATCTGCAATGGAGCCGGCTGTCCGGTTTGTAAGCAATCTGGCTGGCTCGAAATCCTCGGGAGCGGCATGATCCACCCGATCGTGCTGCAAAACGGCGGCTACGACCCTCGTGAATTTTCCGGTTTTGCGGCTGGTATGGGCACCGGTCGCATCGGTATGCTGCGTCACCGGATTACGGATATCAGAAATTTGTGGATCAACGATGTAAGATTTTTGGAGCAGTTTTGAGAAGCAGTAAACAGGCAATCAGGCGCTAAGGCAATTGGGAATTGATCGAACAGGTGTCAATTGTGTGATTATCAGGAATCAATCCTGAATGGCAGTCCAAAAATTGCCAAAAAAGATGAATAATAAACGGGAGAATCGATGAGCGACCAGAGTGAAAAAGGAATAGATAGTCTATTACTCTGGAAAAAGTCAATAGATTATGCGCTCCAGATCAACGAGCGAGTGTTGCCGTTATTACCTTCCGCAGAAAAATTTGCTATGGCTGCTCAATTACGACGTTCTACCCAAAGTATTCCTGCTAACATTGCTGAAGGGTTTGGCCGGTTTTATTATCAAGAGGGTATCCGTTTTTGTTATATCGCTCGTGGCTCACTCGAAGAAACCTACAGCCATCTCGTATTCGCTCAAAAGATGGGTTATTTGTCTACAGAATTGTTTGGAGAATGTGCAGTAAGAACTCAAGAGATACGCAAGCTTATAAATGGTTATATTGCCTATCTAAAACGCAGCAAGCGAGGTGTAAATGAGCCGGGAAATAATTCCATTCGTGAGGAGTTCGAAACTTATCTCATTGACAACGAGGATAATCAGAACGATTAAACAAACGTATACACCTTTTTACCTAAGTGCCTAAGTGCCTAATTTTCTACTAACGAGTAAAACTTATGAACATACCTTTATCCTGGATTAAAGATTTTATCGATATTGATTTGCCGGTCGAGGAAATCGCCCGGCTGCTGACGATGGCTGGCCTGGAGGTCGAAAGCATCCAACTGGTTGGCCTCCCTTTCCCGCAAAATGACCGGCATGGGTTCAAAATTGACGGGTTGCCCTGGTCGCCGGAGCATTTCGTGGTGGCAAAAATTGACGAGGTGTTGCCGCACCCCAATGCTGACCGCCTGGTGCTGTGCCGCTTGAATGACGGCGTCAAAGAGCAAATCGTTCTGACCGGTGCGCCAAACCTGTTTGACTATAAAGGTCAGGGACCGCTGCCCACACCGCTGAAAGTTGCTTATGCCCGCGAAGGCGCCCGCCTCTACGATGGTCATCAACCCGGCCTGGTGCTGACCACTTTGAAACGCACCAAGATCCGCGGGGTCGAGTCCTCTTCGATGGTCTGCTCGGAAAAGGAACTGGGTATCTCCGAAGAGCACGAGGGCATCATCATCCTGGACGCCGACGAGCGGACGGGACAGCCCCTGGTGGACGCTATCGGCGATGCGGTGTTCGAGGTTAAAATTCTACCCAATATTATTCAGGATGCCTGTATGCTGGGCATCGCCCGTGAGCTTTCGGCTATCACCGGCCTGCCTTTGAGGCAACCCCCTTCAGCAGCTCAGGCAGATGGGCCAGCGATCGCCGGAAAAGCCGCCATTCAGATCAAGGACCCTGAGCTGAACCCCCGTTTTGCCCTTGGCTTGATCGAGGGCATTGAGCCGCGTCAAAGCCCGTATTGGGTGCAGCGTCGTTTGCGGCTGGCTGGCATGCGCCCGATCAACGCCTTGGTGGATGCCACAAACTACGTGATGCTCGAGATTAACCAACCGCTGCATGCCTTCGACTATGACGTGCTTGTAGAGAGGGCGGGAGGCAAACCGCCCACCATCCTGACCCGTACGGCGGCAAAAGGTGAACACCTGACCACTTTAGATGGCGTTGACCGGGCGCTGGACCCATTCACCATGCTGGTCTGCGATACTGCCGGGGCGCTTTCCATTGCCGGAGTTATGGGCGGCGAGGAGAGCGAGGTCAGTGATCAGACTCGCAATATCCTGCTCGAAGGGGCTTCATGGAATTTCATCAATATCCGCAAGACTGTGGCTGCCCAGAAGCTCCAATCTGAGGCTGCCTTCCGCTTCAGCCGGGGCATCCATCCCGCTCTGGCGCCCTGGGGCGTGACCCTATGCCTGGAATATATGCGCCGATGGGCGGGAGGCCAGGTTTCCAGAGGGTTGATTGACAACTACCCGCTCCCGACGGTTGACCCCGAGGTCACAATCACGGCTGGTGACGTCGAACGCGGTTTGGGAATTTCGCTGCCGGTCGCAGAGATTGCCGGCATCCTCGAAAGGCTCGCCTTCGCCGTCACCATTGAAGGCCAAAGCGTCCGCGCCAAAACGCCTCCTTATCGTCTCGATATCGGTGAAGGTCTAACCGGCAAAGCTGATTTGCTGGAAGAGATTGGCCGCATCTACAGTTATGACCGCATCCCCGCCACCCGCCTGCGAGACGAGCTGCCTCACCAGCGCAATAACCCCGGCCTGGAAGGTGAAGAAAGGGTGCGTGACTTGCTGACGAACCTGGGATTGCAGGAGGTAATCACTTACCGCCTGACGACGCCGGAACGCGAGTCCTTGCTGCACCCGCCTGGGGCACCGGCGGACGAACGCCCTTACATCCGGGTGAAGAACCCGATTACCCCGGACCGGGTAGTGATGCGCCACAGCCTTCTGGCCTCGGTCATGGAAGTGGTCCAACGAAATTACCATCTCAGCGAACGCCTGGCTGTTTTCGAGATAGGGCCGGTGTTCCTGCCGGTTGCCGGAGAGATCCTTCCCCAGGAACCCCGCCGTCTGGCAATTGCTCTGACTGGCCTGCGCCAGAGCCCCGATTGGACGGCTTCAGACAGCAGCCTGGTCGATTTCTTCGATCTGAAAGGGGTTTTGGAAGTCCTGTTTGCCGCCTTGCACATCCAGGATGTGAGTTACCGCCCGGGAGAGGCAGCGGCCTTTCACCCGGGGAAATGCGCTCAGGTCTCATACGGCAAAACGGTTTTGGGCAGCTTTGGTGAGCTGCACCCGGTGGTCAGGGACCAGTTGGAGCTGGACGGGCCGCCTGTTCTGGCAGCGGAGCTTGACCTGGAAGCGGTTCTGTCTGCTATCCAGGGACGCTATACCATGCAGCCGGTCCCGGCATTCCCGCCGGTTCTGGAAGACATCGCAATCATCGTCGACGAGGCCTGCCCGGCCGGGGACCTTGAAGCGGCCATCCGCCAGGCCGGTGGAGCGCTGCTGGCGGATGTTAAATTGTTCGATATTTATCGAGGTGAACAAATTGGCGCAGGCAAGAAAAGCCTGGCCTATAACCTCACCTACCAGGCAGCTGATCGGACCTTGACCGACAAAGACGCCACCCAAATTCGCCAGCGGATTGTAAAAAAGCTGGAACAAGTTTTTGGTGCCAGGCTGCGCAGCGTCTAGAGCAGTCCGTTATTCTGGGATGTTTTCCATTATGTCCTCGATCTGATCGAGGACATCTTCTTTTAATTTTTCAGAAGCTTCCGCCGCAGACAGGTTCTCGTCGAGTTGTTCCGGGCGGGTCGCCCCGGTGATCACGCTGCTGATATCTTTACGGCGCAGCACCCAGGCGATGGCTAATTGCGCCGTGGTTAAGTCCAGGCTTTCTGCCAGCTCGGTCAGGCGGCGGACCTTGACGATTTTGTCCGGAGTGATCCGGTCGCGGATCCAACCCATTTCAGACAGCGAAGCCCGGCTGCCGGAGGGGATGCCGTCGTTATATTTGCCTGAAAGGATGCCGTTGTACAGTGGGCTGAACGTGACCAGGCCAATGCCATGGTCCTTGCAAAGGGGTTCCAGCTCAAGCTCGACCCGCTGGCGGTGGAAAAGGTTATATTGGGGCTGCTCTACAGTCTGGGGCACCAGGTTGAACTGGCGCGCTACGCCCCATGCCTGTGCGATGAAGGACGCCGGCCATTCGGAGGTCCCCCAATACAGGATTTTGCCAGAATGGACCAGATCGTCCATCGCCCGGACCAGCTCTTCGAGAGGTGTATCCGGATCGTAGCGGTGGCAGTAATAGATGTCAAGGTAATCGCTGCCCAGGCGGCGCAGAGAAGCATTGACCGATTCGAAAATGTGCTTGCGCGATAAACCCCGCCCATTGGGCCCGGGCATGGTCGAGAAAAAGACTTTGCTCGTAATCACCAGAGCTTCGCGCGGTAATCCCTGGATGGCTTTGCCCATTACGACTTCCGCCTGGCCGTTTGCGTACATGTCAGCGTTATCGAAATAATTGATCCCTTGTTCGTAGGCGCTATGAACCAGGTCTACAGCCGTTTTTTCATCGATCTGGCTCCCAAAGGTGACCCAGGCGCCCAGCGAAATTTCGCTAATTTTCAGGCCTGAGCGTCCTAAACGACGGTAATGCATAATTTATCCTCTCCCTATGATGATTCGTTCCCTATTCCAAGAGCTTTCCATTTGGATGGATCGATGCGCAGCCGGTGTTGTCCTCCACCCCGGTTATGAAGCTGGTCGAAACCTTCGGGCTTGATCGACATCTCCTCGCCTTCGAGCAAGCCGGTCAGGCCCTCCTGGCCAGGCTCCAGCTGCTTATGCTGGCAGTACAGGCAGGTTTTCGAATCGTGAGGTTTGTATTCGATGGGCTCTTCGTAAGTGGTAATGAACCCTTCAAAATTGCGTACGATCACTTTATGATCGGACATGCTCAACAAATAATTCGGCGCTACCGGAATCTTGCCGCCGCCGCCGGGGGCATCGATCACGTAAGTCGGGACGGAAAAGCCGGTGGTATGCCCGCGCAGTCCCTCCATGATCTCAATCCCTTTAGCGACCGGGGTGCGGAAATGACCGGCACCCTCGACCAGGTCGCATTGATAGAGGTAATACGGCCGGACGCGGATACGCAGCAGGTCGTGGACCAACTGGCGCTGGATGTGGGGGCAGTCGTTGACCCCGGCCAGCAGCACAGATTGGTTGCCGAGCGGAATCCCGGCCCGGGTGAGCCGGTCGCAGGCCTCGGCCAGTTCCTGGCTGATCTCGTTGGGATGGTTGACGTGGATGTTCATCCATAGGGGATGATACTTCTGGAGCATATCTGTCAGTTCGGTGGTGATGCGCATGGGCAAAAAGACAGGTACGCGCGATCCGATGCGGATGATCTCGATGTGAGGGATCTCGCGCAGCCGGCTCAACAGTTCTTCCAATATCTTTGGCGCCAGAACGAGCGGGTCCCCGCCGGAAAGGAGCACATCTCTCACCTGGGGGGTGCGTTTGAGATATTCGATCTGCAGCTCGAACTCGGCTCTTGAAAAGGTAGCCGATGGATCGCCGACGATGCGCGCTCGGGTGCAGTAGCGGCAGTACGAAGCGCATTGGGTCGTCACCAGCATCAATACCCGGTCTGGGTAGCGGTGGACCAGACCAGGGACGGGGGAGTGGCGATCTTCAGCCAGGGAATCCTCCATCATACCAGTGAATGGCACAATTTCTGCATCAGTAGGGATCACCTGTTTTCGGATGGGATCATCCGGATTGTCAGGGTTAATCAGTGATACAAAATAAGGTGTGATATCTACCCGGAAAAGGCCGCTGGATGATAAGGCGCGCCTTTCACTATCGGTAAGTTTTAACACATTTTCGAAATCTTCTGCTGAATTTAAACGATGACTGAGCTGCCAGCGCCAGTCGTTCCATTTTTCAGCGGGCACATCTGCAAAAAATGGCGCCCTCGCCGATACAAACGGTTGGTTGTGGGTCATGCCATGCTCCTGTTGGAAAATTGGTTCATGTTTTTATGATAACATATTCGTTCTTAATTCGAGAATAGAGAAAAGGAAATCGAGAGAAGCAGATTAGAAAATATTTACTTTCAATATGGAGAATTCGAATCGCTGTTTTCGAAACGCTTTTAAGGCGATATTAACAATGTATATGAATCACATCAACGTTTTCAGGAGTGCTTGACTCCATTTAGCAGACATGGTATTATGAATACCATCATTTTAGCACTCACACCCATCGAGTGCTAAAAATTTTAGAAAAAAATATGATTGAACTATCAGATCGACAAAAGATATTATTAACCCTGGTGATCCACGATTACATCCGGAATGCATCACCGGTTGGTTCGCAGCACCTGGTCGAACACTATAAATTGGATATGAGCTCGGCCACCGTTCGCAACGAGATGGCTGCTTTGACCGAAATGGGATACCTGCGCCAGCCGCATACATCTGCCGGCCGGGTGCCTAGTGAGGATGGCTACCGCTATTTTGTGGGGCGCTTACTGCAGCAAACCGAGCTGCCGGCCAATACCCGCCGGACAATCAGCCACCAGTTTTACCAATCACGCCAGGATGTGGAACAGTGGCTGCGCCTGGCTGCGTCGGTTCTGGCCCACCAATCGCGCGGCGCTTCACTGGTAACAGCTCCGCACTCCGACCAGGCCAGATTCAAACACATGGAATTGATCTCCATCCGCAGCCGCCAGGTCTTGATGGTCCTGGTTTTGGTTGGGGGTGAGATTCACCAGCAAATTATGACCCTGCAAGAACCGGTCACTCAGGAAATGCTTTCCGTCACTGCCAGTCGCCTTACCCACCTCTGCCAGAATGCAGATGTGGATGCGATGGCGGCGATGAAGAGTCAGCTCGGCAACCCTCTCGATGAGGAAATGCTCGAGATGACCATCCAGGAAATGAGCCGGTCAGACACATTAGTCGCAGGCGATGTTTATCTGGATGGATTGAGCAATGTTCTGGCTGAGCCGGAGTTTTCTGGTTCCGATGATGCCCGCCGCGCCTTGAAACTGCTGGAAGAGCGCTCGCTCCTCGACGATTTGCTGGCGCGCACGGTGATGACCAGCGGGATTGGCGAAGTCCAGGTGCTGATCGGCGGTGAAGGTACCTGGGCAGAATTAAGTCAAAGCTCGATGGTATTGGCTCGCTACGGTATGCCCGGATTGGCAACCGGCACCCTGGGGGTATTAGGCCCGATGCGTATGCCCTACGGTCATACCATATCCACCGTCCGTTTTGTGGCGGGTTTGCTAAGCGACCTGGTGACGGGGTCACTGGGAGATTGAAAAGTATAAAGAGGAATTGGTATATGGAAGATCGAAAAAAAGGACCTACTCCAGAAAATAAAACACCTTCAAAACACGGTCATGGAACCAAGCCCAACGGCGCCGAAAAACCCGAAGATGAGCAGCGACCGGGAAGTAAAGCTCAATCCCAGGCCGAAAATGGCCAGAATGAAGAGGGTGGGAAAGATGGCGAAACTTCTCAGGTGCCCATGATCGCTCTTTCAATGGAAGAATTTGAGGCGCTTCAGACCGAGTTAGAGAAAGCTCGGACGAAATCCAACGATTATTTCGATGGCTGGCAGCGTGAAAGGGCCGATTTTTCGAACTATAAGAAACGTGTTGAACGCGATGCCAGCCTGGCGAAACAGAATGCTCTGGTTACCATCGTAAAGAAATACCTGGTGATCCTGGACGATCTCGAACGAGCTTTGAAAGTTAGACCGACCGGCGGAGAGGGCGCTGGCTGGGCCGAAGGTATCGAATTGATTTATCGCAAGCTGGCCAACCAGCTGGAACAGGAAGGTATCAGCCGGATGGAAGCTGAAAAAGAATATTTTGACCCGAACCGGCACGAAGCGATACTTCAGGGAAGAAAGCCCTGACCACAAGAGTGGCCAAATCATCGAGGTCGTGCAACAAGGTTATCTTCTGGGTGACCGGGTGATCCGTCCCGCTCTGGTGCGGGTAGCAAAATAGGAGGAATCATGGGAAAAGTTATTGGAATCGATTTAGGAACAACAAATTCTGTCGCAGCTGTCATGTTGGGCGGGGAACCGGTGGTCATCCCTACCGCAGAAGGCGAACATTTGCTGCCTTCAGTTGTGGCTGTCAACAAAAACCACGAACGCCTGGTCGGAAGAGTTGCTCGTAATCAGGCTATCATTAATGCGGAGAATACCATTTTCTCTATCAAGCGCTTCATGGGTCGCAAATTCGATGACCCTGAGGTCCAACGCACGGTCAGCCGGGTGCCCTACAAAGTGGCCAAAGCACCTAATGGGGATGTGCGTGTGATTCTGGATGGCAAGGAATACTCGCCGCCAGAAGTTTCAGCTATGATCCTGGCCAAGCTTAAGACCGATGCGGAAGCTTATCTGAGCGATTCCGTCAACCAGGCAGTGATCACGGTGCCGGCATATTTCAACGATGCCCAGCGTAATGCTACCAAAGATGCCGGTAAGATTGCCGGTCTGGAAGTACTGCGTATCATCAACGAGCCGACAGCATCTTCGCTGGCCTATGGTCTCGATAAGAAGAAGAATGAAACCATTGCGGTCTACGACCTGGGTGGTGGCACCTTCGATATCTCGGTCCTCGACGTCGGTGAAGGCGTTTTCCAGGTTCGATCGACCAGCGGCGACACCTTCCTTGGCGGCGACGATTTTGACATGCGCGTGATCGAATATCTGGCGAGCGAATTCAAACGCGAGAACGGAATCGACCTGCGCAATGACCGCCAGGCTTTACAGCGCTTGCGAGAAGCCTCAGAAAAAGCCAAAATCGAGCTATCGAGCACGATGCAAGCTGAAATTAACCTGCCTTATATCACTGCCGATGCCAGCGGGCCAAAACACCTGGTGCTTACCCTCACCCGCGCCAAATTGGAGCAGTTGACCGGCGATTTGATCTCAAAAAGCCTTGAACCTGTCCGGCGAGCCCTGGCGGATGCCGGGCTCAAACCTGCTGACATCAGTGAAGTTGTCCTGGTCGGCGGAATGACCCGCATGCCTGCAGTCCAGGAAGCGGTCAAGCGCGAGTTTGGGAAGGATCCTCACCGGGGTGTCAACCCGGACGAGGTGGTTGCCATAGGGGCGGCAATCCAGGCTGGCGTTTTGGGCGGCGAAGTCAAGGATATCCTCCTGCTCGACGTGACCCCATTGACCTTATCGGTTGAAACTTATGGCGGGGTAGCCACTCCGCTGATTGAGCGCAATACGACCATCCCAAGCCGCAAGGGTCAGGTATTCTCGACCGCTAGCGATGGCCAGACCCAGGTTGAGATCCACGTGCTGCAAGGTGAGCGGCCCCTGGCAACTGATAACAAAAGCCTGGGCAAGTTCATCCTGGATGGCATCCCCCCGTCCCCGCGTGGAATTCCCCAGATTGAGGTAACTTTCGATATCGATGCGAACGGTATCCTCAACGTTACCGCTCAGGATAAGGCAACCTCCCGCAGCCAGCACATTACCATCACAGCTTCCTCCGGGTTGTCCGAAAATGAGATCGACCGCATGCGTAAAGAAGCTGAGCTTCATGCCGATGAAGACAAAATGCGCAAAGAGCTGATCGAAGTCCGCAACCACGCCGACAACACGGTTTATGCCGCCGAAAAATCCCTCAAGGACCTGGGCGACAAGGTGCCTGCTGACGCTCGAAAGGAGACCGAAGCAGAGATCGAGAACGTGCGCAAGGTGATGACCGATTCAGACGCCGAAGTGATCCGTAAAGCTACCGAGAAGTTGGGAGAAGCCATTCAGAAGATTGGCGCCAACATGTACCAAACCCCCGGTCAGGCGCCAGATCCTAACGCACCCCAGGGCGGCGAGGGTGGCGATGGTGGTCAAGGACCGCAATCCCAACCCGGCGGCGAAGATGTGGTCGATGGGGAATTCAAACAGGTCTAATATTGAACTTGAATAAGACTTTCCCTCCCTGCCTTACAGCAGGGGGGGAAATAAAATAACAACATGGCCCAACGCGATTATTACGAAATATTAGGGGTGCAGCGGACTGCCACGAAGGACGAATTGAAGGCGGCATTCCGTAAATTGGCGCGCCAGTATCACCCGGACGTGAATAAGGCGACGGATGCTGAAGAGCGCTTCAAGGAAATTAACGAAGCTTACGCCATACTTTCAGATGACGATAAGCGCGCCGCTTATGACCGCTTTGGACATGCCGGGGTCAATGGGGGTGCCGGCGGCGCACCTGATTTCACTAACGTCGATTTCTCGGATATTTTCGAGGAATTCTTTGGAGGTTTTGGCGGGATGGGCAACAGGCGGGGCCGTAACACGCCGCGCCGGGGAACCGACCTCAACAGCCGGGTTCAATTGACTTTCGAAGAGGCGATATTTGGTGTCGAAAAGGAGGTCGATATCACCCGGGATGAAACCTGCGGCACCTGCCGGGGTACTGGGGCTGAACCTGGTACATCTCCGACGCGCTGCTCGACCTGCGGCGGGCGAGGTGAAGTCCGCCAGGTGCGCCAGACCTTCCTGGGTTCGATGGTCCAGGTGACGACCTGCCCGACCTGCAACGGCAGCGGGCAGATCAATGCCACCCCCTGCCATATCTGCCGTGGGCGCGGGTTGGAACGCAAGACCATCCACAAAGTTGTTCCCATCCCACCTGGGGTGGATAACGGCACCCAGATCCGCCTGGCTGGTGAAGGCCAGCCCGGAACGGCCGGTGGCCCTAATGGGAATTTTTACCTGGAGGTCCTGGTTCTGCCGCATAAATACTTCCGCCGCCGGCAGGATAACGTCCTGCTGGATCTGAGTATTAACATTGCCCAGGCGACACTGGGAGCGGAAGTTGAAGTCCCAACGGTAGATGGACCGGCCCGGCTGCGGATTCCAACCGGGACGCAAGCCGGAAAAGTATTTACCTTAAAGGGTAAGGGCGTTCCGCACCTGCGCAGCGCGGGACGCGGCGACCAACTTGTGGTGGTGAACGTGGAGACACCCACCAAGTTGAGCGCAGAACAGCGCAAGCTCTTTGAAGAACTGGCAAAAACGATGGGGACAGAAGTAAATCTTCAGGACAAGAGCTTTTTCGATAAACTCAAGGATTTTATCGATGGGTGATCAAGCCCACTGGCTGGAAGTATCGCTGGTGGTCGATGGCGAGCTGGCCGAAGCGGTCGCAGATGTGATCTCTCGTTATACATCCAATGGAGTGGTGATCGAAAGTGGAGTGGTATTCACCAACGCTGAAGACGCCGGAACGGCCACCGGACCGGTGCGAGTTTACGGATATCTCCCGGTCGACGCAAACCTCGAGACCAAACGCCAGTCGCTGGAAGAAGCCCTCTGGCACTTGGGCCAGATCCAGGCCCTTCCCCCGCTAAATTTCAAGACAATTGCCGATGAGGATTGGATGGCTGCATGGAAAAAACATTACCATCCCATCCCGATCGGGAAGGGGCTGTTGGTTTTGCCGGCCTGGCTCGAAAATCCACACTTACCTGCCCAAGGCAGCGGCCGCCAGGAAAGAACCCCGATCAGGATCGATCCAAGCATGGCTTTTGGCACGGGGACGCATCCCACCACCCAACTATGCCTGGAATGCCTCGAAGATTACGTTATTCCAGGCGAGGTCATCATCGATGTCGGGTGTGGATCAGGCATCCTATCGATTGGCGCGCTCGAGATCGGTGCGAGCCATGCCCTGGCCGTGGACATCGACAGCCAGGCGGTGCGTTCGTCTCGTGAAAATGCAAGCGCGAACCACGTTCTGGAAAGCCTGGAAACAGGGATTGGGTCGGTGGCGGAGATTATTGCAGGGGCCTATTCCATTCACCAGGCGCCGCTGGTGCTGGCTAACATCCTGGCGCCGGTCATCATTCGATTGCTCGATGGGGGATTAGCAGAGCTGGTCTCGCCCGGAGGGACGATTATCCTCTCGGGTATCCTGGACAGCCAGGCACCAGAGGTGGTCACCGCCGGTTTGGCCCAAGGCCTGGAAATTGTCGAACAACGCCAGATGGTTGATTGGGTGGCGATCGTGATGAAAAGAAAAAGCAATCAGGAAATCAGGTAAAAGGCGGTCAAGCGGCAGCTTGATTGTTGGTGTTGAGAGCACACGGATTTAATTGCTCTTTCCCTAAAAACTTCCGAAGCCTTTAGGGATTAAACAGACTGCACCAGGCTTATTGGCTCAATACCTGTAACAGCAACCCCATTTGGGCTTCAGTCAGCAATCTTCCATAACTACCCAGCAGACTAGGGTCAGTTAGAAATTCGTCCAGGCGGGTATCGATCTGGCGCTTGTATTCTGAGTCGCAGCTGAAGTGGCGCAATATTTTTCGTATGTTTTCTTTTTTTCGGTTGCGTTTTGATAGCAGGGATTGGCCTTTGACAACCGCCAGGTTAACAACCAGACGGCTGCTGCTCTTGAGATGGATACCCGATAGAACGAAGGTTTCGCTGTCCGCGTCATAATTTGCAGCCAGTAGGCTTTCATTTTGCGTTTGTGTATTTACCTGTGCAAATATTTCATCTGGCTGGCTATAAACAGCAGAGAGATCGATGAGGTTGTTATCGATAGCCAGTTCGACCTTTTCCGGCCGGCTCAGACCCCGCCAGGTAAGGTTGTACGTCCTTTCGGCCGGGATTAAAGAACGGTCGCCATCTGCAGGAGCGACTGTGAACTGCAGCCGGTCTTCGTCCCAATCCTGGGTGAAGCGCGAGATACAATCATGGCCTTCCAGGTAGGCTTGCGACATACCTTCATCCTCATAGAGCTCGAATTGGCCGCTTGCGCCAGGGAAAATCACCAGTGTCAGCTCGTCCGGGTTTTGAGTGCCGCCCCAGTCTACGTTCGGGCCAAGCGGAACTATGCCGCCTGCCCTGCCAAAAACCGGAACGTCGGCCAGCCCACCGAAAAGTGGGTACCACTTTCCCCCTTCGAGATATTCACCACTGAAGAAATTGAACCAATCCCCAGTCGGCAGCCAAAGGCTGCCCCGGCTGAGGTGAGTCTCTTGATTGGCCGGCGTGAGGAAAGGTGCAACCACCAGTTCGCTGCCGAAGCAGTACTGGTCGCTACAGCGATAAGCTTCCGGTTCCTCTGGCCAGCTGTAGTACATGGGGGTTACCAGGGGCAGGCTTTGGGTAGCGTTGTGCCAGGCCATGGTATATAGATAGGGGATCAACGAATGGCGCAGCCGCAGCGCGGTGCGGGTGATTTCGAGCACTTCGCTGTCGTAACCCCAGGGGCGGCGTTCCTGGTATTCGTTGAAAGTACTGTGCAAACGCAGAATGGGGCTGAAAACGCCGAACTGGACCCAACGGGTATACAGCTCCCGGTCTTCCGACCCATGCATGTGACCGCCGATGTCATGACTCCACCAGCCATAGGCAACGTTAGCAGCTGTGGCGGTGAAGAATGGTTGATATGCCAGTGAATTCCAGGTTGAAAATGTGTCACCTGAGAAGCCGATCGGGTAGCGGTGGTTGCCCAGGCCGCCCCAGCGCGAAAAAATGAACGGCCGGCGGTCTTTATTGCGTCCAGCATCGTTAAAGTGAAGGTGATTGAGCAGCCAAAGCGGGTCGAGATTAGCCATCTTGCTGCCGCTGCCTTGCTGCCAATCGAGCCACCAGAAATCGACGCCCTGTTCTTCCATTGGGTGGTGGAGGATGTCAAAATAAGCCCGCATGAAATGGGAATCGGCGATATCAAACGTGACCGGCTGCTGGCTGGCGGGATCAATACCCATCGTGGCAGCCATTAACGGATATTGCTCTTCGTGAGGGTGAATCCCTTCGGCAGGGTGCAGGTTGAGAGCGGTATGCAGACCCTGGTTGTGGAGCCAGCTCAAAAAAGCAGTCGGGTCCGGGAACAGGTTGCGGTTCCAGGTGTAGCCGGTCCATCCAGAGGAGCTGTTTCCGGTGGCGGTGATGTGCCAATCCATGTCGACGATGCACACCGCAAGCGGAATTTGATGGCGGCGAAAATCTTCCATCAAAGCCTTCAGCTCATCCTGTGAATAGGGCCAATAGCGGCTCCACCAATTCCCCAATATCCAGCGCGGGATCAGCGGCACAGGTCCGGCGACCCGGGTGAAATCCCGTAGGCAGGTAGTGTAATCGTGGCCGTAACCGAAGAAATATAGGTCGATTGCCTCCCGGTTGGAGCGGTGTTCTAACCAGCCTAAGGAATTGAAAACGAGTGAATGCGAGTCGTCCACCACAGCCCAGCCATCCCTTGAAACCAGTCCGGTCTCCAATGGGATGGGGCCATCGGCGCCATCCAGGGTGCGAGCCGTGCCCATTAAATTACCCTTCCACTGTGAGTCGCCGTAATGCCAGATCGTCCCCAGGGCCTTCACTTCGACCGATAGAGTTCTGGCAGAAAAACCATGCCCGGTTGGCAAATATCTCAGCTTGAGATCATCAGTTTCGATGACGATGCTGGCTGGAGTCACGTGCTGTTTGAAGGATGGTACCGGTTGCTGGCGGAACCAAAAAGCCTGGCTGGGCCGGTCTTCAAACGTTTCCTTGGGATCGTATTCCAGGCGGAAAAGGCGGGATGTGAGAATGGTAAACCGAACGTGAGGGCATGTTACAACCGCACCTGGGTCTGCGATCGGAAAAGTTGTGAATTCAAAAGTTGAAGTCGCCAAAATAATCTCCCCATCCGTCTACAGTATGGGGAGATTATACCGTAACCTTTAGCGACCAGTTTACAGTTCCTGGTGATTGAATGAAACCCAGGCAACGATCACACTGGCCAGGATCATACCCAGGCTTACCGCCAGGGCGGTCCAATATGAGGCAGAGGATCCCATGGTCAGGGAAGCACCCCAGTTGATGAGCTGCGAGGGCAGGTATTGGCCCAGGTTCCCAAATGATCCAGCCAACCCAAGCAGGATCAGCATGCCGAAGCTCAACCCGGCTGCTGCCGCTTGCGACCGGCTCAGGGCGCTAAACATGACCGTCAAACAGACGTACACCATTATATAGATCCAAAGCAGGCTGTTCAGGGCCAGCCAACTGCCTAAATCGATCGGCTGGAAAAGGACCAGGGTGTAATAATAGGCTCCAACAGCCGCGATCAGCAATCCAGCCAGGAAAACCAATCCAAGCCCGGCGAATTTTGCCAGGAGGAATACCCCCCTGGGCAGGGGCTTGACCAACATAAGTGCCGCGGTTCCTTTTTCTTTTTCCTGAACGACGACGCCCATGCTTAATAGTAATGCCAGCAGAATACCAAACTGGCTGGTATTCTTGACATATTGGCCGATGGCGTCTGCCACGGTAGGTGTAGGTACCAGCTGCGAAAAGCTTTCACCGCCAGGAACCATCTTGAGGATCTCCGGCGTGTATTTTGCCAGGAGAGGAGATGACATCCCGAAGAACGCCAGGACGATTACAAGCACCAGAAAGCGATACGTGCGCCATTGTTCGAAGAGCTCTTTGCGTAAGGAAGTAAAGAATGTCATAGCGACCTGCTTTCCTGGCCGACTAATCTCAGGAAAATATCTTCCAGAGATGGGGTCACGATCTCGTAACGTCTTATAGGCACGCCTGATGCGGCTACCAAAGCCAGAAGGTTTTGGCGGGCAAAGACCAGGTCATTCACCACGATGTGGGCATTCGATCTGTTCAAAACGACCGAACTGATCCATTCGAGCGGTCGGAGGGATTCACACCAGGTCTTGAAGGATTCCTCAGAACCGGTTTCGCATTCAAGGTTGAAAGCAGGAACGGTATAGCGGGCCACCAGGTCATCCTGACGAGCTTCGACGACCAGCTTACCATGATCGATAATTCCGACGGCATCACAGACCCGCTCAACATCCGCCAGGATGTGGGTGGACATAAAAACCGTAGCTTGTTGCCGCATTTGCCCGATCAGATCAAGGACCTCCTTCCGGCCGGCAGGGTCGAGGGCGCTAACCGGCTCATCGAGGAACAGCACTTCCGGGTGGTTGTACATGGCCTGGGCCAGACCCAAACGCTGGCGCATGCCGTGCGAAAAACCGCCAATACGTCTTTTGCGGACATCGCTCAGTCCAACCTGTTCGAGCAGCTCTTTGATACGAGCCTTGCGATCGCTGTCGCGCGATCCAAACAACCGCCCAACGTGGTCAAGAAACTCGAGCGGCGTCATCCAAATATAAAAAGCCGGTTCTTCGGGGAGATAACCAATACGGGCTGCCAGGGAGCGGCTGGTGCCAGTTTCCACGCCGGCCACCCAGGCTCTCCCGCCGCTCGGCCTGGCCAGGCCGGTCAGTAAACGAATGGTGGTCGACTTACCGGCCCCATTCGGGCCAAGGAAACCGAAAATGGTGCCTTCTTCGACCTGTAAATTCAAGCCATCCAGGGCGCGCACCGCGCCATAGACTTTCTGAAGATTTTCAATAAGGATGGCTGTCATTCTTCTCTCGCAAAAATTAGATAGATGATCGGGCCGAGCAGCTCCCCGAAGATGATAATAATCGCCCAGAGCCATTTGGGTCCACGCGTTTTTTCTCGCCTTATCAAATCGACCAGGGCCACGACCATCAAAATTAACTGCAGCAGTAACAGCGGGATGATCAACGGCAGTAGGTTGACCAGTGTTTGCAGGATATTGGGGAGAGAGGATGACATGGCGCTTTCCTTTTTTTTAGAAACCGATCATAAATTATTATTGTAAAGAATGATACTACCTGGTTCACATCTTAACGGACCGAGGTTGCATAACGATATATAATATACAATCACCTGTTTTAAATGACAAGCAAAAAAGGGATAAAATAGGGGCCATGCCTTACCTGATTGATGGACATAATCTGATCCCTAAGCTGCCGGGTTTGAGCCTGAGTGAAATTGACGACGAATTGAAGCTGGTAAACCGGCTGCAAGTTTTTTGTCAAAAGAAGCGCAAAACAGTAGACGTATATTTTGATGGAGCCCTACCCGGATTCCCCCAAACCCGCAAATTTGGGATGGTCACGGCTCATTTTATCCGTCAGGGCGGTACGGCTGACGATGCCATCCAGGCGCGGTTATTACGGGTTGGGAAATCAGCCCGTAACCTGACAGTTGTCAGCTCGGACCACCAGGTGCAGGCTTCTGCCCGCTTCGCGCATGCCACAATTATTTCTGCGGATGATTTTGCCCGTGAACTGGCTGAATCGCTGGTCAACACTTCGATTAACAAAGAGGACGACCCACACAATTCACCGGATGAAATTGCTTATTGGGAAAAGATGTTTAATGGGGGATCCAATGATTCGCGGTAAATTCAGGCTAACCCAACTCTAATCTCTTTTTAATACATATCGGATAAACAAGGTGTAATATTGGGTCTAAGACACCTAAAACTATTATCGGTAGCTCTGGTGTCGCCACCGGTAACATGATCAGCCCGTCCCCCCCGTGCTGCTTAGTGGAGCTGGTGGTATTCCCTCCCTGAAGACCACCTGGCATGCCCCCCCCATGCCAGGTGGTCGTTTTTTATTCATTTTGCGGTTTACAAAGCACAAATTATGGATCGGTCGATTGCGGGGGCCATACGTTCTATGCTAAGATATGCACCATGGCGAAGGTATTCTATACTTTTGTTGATTCACCCGAGCATACTCTGTCAGATCACCCGGAGAATCATACCCGGTTTAGCCGGTTCAATGAGCTGCAGCGAGGTTCCCTGGCCGATTATCTTGAATGGATCGAACCTGAGCAAGCCTCATTGGAAGCGGTTGCAGCCGTCCATTCTCCGGAATTGATCAAATTTCTGGCTGATACCTGCAAAAAACTCCTTCCAAACCAATCCGCAACGATTGACCCGGCACCCACCTATGTCACTACCGGTTCGTGGCTGGCAGCTTTACTTGCAGCCGGTAGCACCCTGGCGGTGACGCGAGCAGTCTTAAGCCATAAAATGCAGGCCGGCTTTGCCCTGGTGCGGCCGCCAGGCCATCATGCCAGCCGCGATTATTCGCAAGGGTTTTGCCTGCTCAATAACCTGGCGATCGCACTCTCCAATAGCCTGGTTGATGATCGTATCGGAAAATTTCACCGAGCCGCGATTGTTGATTTTGACGCCCATCACGGCAACGGGACTGAAGCCATCTTTTGGGACTATGATGAAGTCGGTTTTTTCTCTTTCCACCAGGAGAGGATTTACCCAGGAAGCGGCGCATTGAGTGAAGCCCCGCACGCACGCGGGCGTATCTTGAATTTACCCCTTCCGGCTGACAGCGGTGATCAGGCCCTGGAACAGATTGCCCAAATGGCCATCCGCCCATGGCTGGAAAGATACAAGCCAGAGGTAATCTTCGTTTCAGCCGGGTTTGACGGTCATTGGTCAGATCCGTTGACTTCCCTGGGCTTCTCGACCGGTGGCTTTTACCACCTGGCGCGTTTCTTGTTAGATTTAGCCGGCGAGTTGTGTCAGGGTCGGATCGTATTCGTATTGGAAGGGGGATATCACCCGGAGGCATTGGAAGATAACGTCACGGCGGTGTTATCAGCTCTGTCGACGTGTAATGATTTTCGTGACACCCAGGGGCCGTCGCCTCATCCTGAGCCTGACATTCAAAGACGCCTGGCTCAATTAAGCAGTTTACACGCCTTTGCTCAAACAATAACTTGACAGTATAATGTGACAGTGTTACAATAGGGTGGTAAGTAAAAAGGAAGCCTCAATAAAGATGAAAGAATATTCAATCCAGGAATTATGCGATAAGACAGGCCTGCCGAGGAGAACGATCCATTTTTATAGCCAACAAGGTATCCTTCCTCCTCCGGATGGCGTCGGGTTAGGAGCGCATTATTATGAAGGCCATCTGGTGCGATTAATGCTCATCCCGGCTCTCCGAAAACAAGGTTTACGTCTGGATGATATCCGCTCCCGTCTGGCCGGAATGGACCTGGATTCTTTAAAGGCTTTATATGATCAGGTTAGAGAACCTCCCCAGCCGGCTGCAGCCAAAATGACCGGTCAGGGCTACACTCATTACGCACTGCCATCTGGAATGACGCTGGTTGTTCCAGCTGTGATGAGCCTGGCCGACCGTAAAAAACTGGCTGAGCTGATAGATACGGCTCACCGGCTGTTTTCTTGAAGCATTTCGATCGTCCAATCTCGATAAGGAGCCTCTTATGAAACTCACACAGGCGCTTGAAAAACCAGGTCTGGGGATCTTGGTCCCAGTCAATGACGAAGACAGCCCTTTGCCATTAGAACACACCGAAATTTCGGTACAGGTTATTGGCCCACTGGGGTCTGTAGCGGTCACCCAACGATTTGCAAATCCCTTTGACGGTCCTGTCGAGTTAAAGTATCTCTTTCCCTTACCTCAAACTGCTGCTGTCATCGATTTCGAGCTGCTGATTGGCGAGCGCCGGATCAAAAGCGACCTCCAGGAAATCGAGCAGGCCCGCAAAACCTATGAGTTGGCGCAGAATGAAGGCAAGCACGCCGGATTGTTCGAGGAACGCCGCCCAAATCTCTTTTCGATCCAAATTGCCAATGTGATGCCCGGCGAGACCGTATTAGCGACGATGCGTTATCAAGAACGGCTCGCTTACGACAATAACAGCTATTCATTTATCTTTCCAATGGGCATCACCCCCAAATACCACAGCCCTTCTGATGCGCTAAAAACCCACGAACTTGACGCGCCCATAGCTCATCCGGGCGAGCCTATCGGGTCGGTCGCCATCAACCTGGCAATTGATGCAGGTATTCCTTGCGGCGACCCATCGAGTCCCTCGCATAAAATAAAAGTTACCCGGCTGGATGAACGCCGGTTCAACTGTCACCTGGCAGAACAGGCCGTTCCCGACCATGATTTTGTACTGCGCTACCCGCTTTTAGCCGATCGAGCAACAATCTCGGCCTGGTTATCTCAAGGTGAAACGGGGGCGTATTTCCTGGCAACGCTCCTGCCGCCGGCTTTCGACCAGGGAATTCCAGAGCCACCTGCTCGCGAGTTTATCTTTGTACTCGACCGCTCCGGATCGATGACCGGAGATGCGATCAAACAAGCTCGGAATGCCCTGCGGGCTTGCCTGCGGACGCTCAATCCTCAAGATCGTTTCCAAATTCTATTGTTCGACGATAACCTGGAATGGTACCAACCCGAGCCAAGTCGGGTGACCCAGGCTGAGATCGACATGGCGGATACATTCCTGGCCCAAGTTGAAGGTCGGGGCGGAACGGAAATTGTCGCTGCTTTGCAGGCGGCTCTTACCAGGCCAGTCGATGAAAAATACCTGCGGTATGTTGTATTCTTAACAGATGGTGCGGTCTCGGCTGAAGAAGGCGCTTTCGACCAAGTCAGGCGCCATGCGGCGAAAGCCAGGATATTTACTTTCGGGATTGGACCCTCGGTCAATCGTGCGCTCTTGTCAAAATTGGCGCAGCTGGGGCGAGGTAAAGCTGAGTTCCTCCAGCTAGATGAGGATATCGAAGATGCTATTCTTCAATTTCAGGACCGGGTTTCGTTCCCGGTTTTGACCGGAATTAAACTCCATTGGGAGAATGGGTGCGCCTGGGACGTCTATCCTTCCAATTTGCCCGACCTGTTTGCCGGCCAGCCTTTAGAAATCGTCGGGCGCCTCAAGCCAGAAACGTCAGAGCCCACCAGCTTGCTGGTTACAGGCCAGGCCGGTGAACAAGAAGTCAGTTTTTCAATATCCTTTGGCGGGGCCACCGGCCAGGAACCGATCGTTAACCGTGCCTGGGCTCGAGCGCGAATTGATGATCTCCTTGAATCAAGTGCGGTGAGATTGATACCGCTCGACCAGGCCCGAGAAGAAGTGATTGGATTGGCAATTGAGCAGCGTTTGGTCACTCCATTCACCGCGTTTGTTGCTGTCGATGATTTGCGTGTGACGAAGGATGGCAGCAAATTGCCGCGCACCATCCAAATTGCCCAACCCCTTCCAAAAGGCCTGGACCTGCAGGGCTTTATTGGAGGCCCACTACGAGCCTTCGTGCCTTCAGCTGCTCCCCAATCTCAGGGTGCGATGTATTCCAAACAAATGAATTCCCTTCAAGGGAGCGCTTTTTCGACGCCGCCCGCAGCTGGTAATAAGCCTTCACTTTTGCGAAGGTTAAAAAGTCGCATTCCACCAGCCAATAAACCCATGATGTTATCTGAAAGCCGTCTTGAAATCGAAACGGATGGAGCTCCTACTGTTGTGGGCGAGCTGCTGCATTGGTTGGTGCGCACTCAGGAGATCAATGGTTCGTGGAAAAATGAGGTTGAATTAACGTCGTCTGCTTTGCTGGCTTTTTTGCGAGCGGGTTTTACCACTCAAAGCGGACATTACCGGCGGCAAATCCGGCGGGGAGTGGATTGGCTGGTACGAGCTTGTTCCGCCCAACCTGCAACATTTTTACCTGTGGCGGTATTGGTAGAGGAGGCCCAGGCTACAACCGGAAGTGGTTTATCTGAGACAATTCAGGAAATCCTTACCAATCTTCCCCAAGCCGCGACGCCTGGTGATGAGATTATCAAGGCTCATATCATTGGTCTTGACCATCCTGGTTTGGTAGCAATCTCAAATCTTGAAGATCTGAGATTGGCAGCAATATTGAATTTGCCGCTGAAGATACCTGAGAAACTGCTTAAAGACGACCTGGGAAAGATCTATGCTGCCTGTCTGACGACTCTCAAGGCCTCATAGCCTCATTTTTCGTTTGCCAATTCCTGGATCATATCGTCCGATTCCTTGAACTGCAGCAACCACAATCGCCGGTAGAGGCCGCCTTTAGCGAGCAGTTCTGAATGGCTCCCGTCCTCGATAATCCTACCCTCTTTAAGGACCAGGATCCGGTTGGCGCGCTGGATCGTCGAAAGCCGGTGAGCGATCACAAAAGTCGTACGGCCTTCCATCAGCCTTTCTAGAGCGGCCTGGACCCAATGTTCTGATTCGGTGTCGAGCGCTGAGGTGGCTTCGTCCAGGATCAGGATGCGCGGATCCTTGAGCAGGGCGCGGGCGATTGCCAGGCGCTGTCTCTGCCCAGCCGATAACCTGACACCCCGATCGCCGACCAAAGTCTCATAACCTTCAGGCAGCGACTCGATAAACTGGTCGGCGTAAGCGGCCTTGGCTGCAGCTTCGACTTGAGCCTGGGTTGCATCAAGGCGGCCGTAGGAAATGTTTTCGTGGATGGTGCCGCCAAACAAAAACGTTTCCTGTGGTACCAGGCCGATTTGTTCGCGCAGGCTGTGCAGGTCGACTTTGGTGATATCATACCCGTCGATGAGGATCTTTCCCATGGTTGGATTGAAAAAACGGGGGATCAGGTTAACCAATGTGGTTTTACCAACCCCACTTGGCCCAACCAGGGCTACTACCTGAGATGGGGCGATATCGAGGTTGATATCTTCGATCACCACACTGCCGGGTTCGTAACCGAAACTGACGTCCAGGTACTGCACTCTGCCTTTCATGCGTGGTATCGTTTCCGCTTCGACGTCTGGTATCGGCTCCGGGACGGCTTCCATGATCTCGAAAATACGCTTTGCCGACCCCATCCCCTCCCTGAGTTGAGAATATAATCCAGCGAACTCTCCCAGGGGGCTGGCGACCATAATCATGTAGAAAAGAAAGGCGACCAACTCGCCAGGCGTCAGGGTCCCGGCAATCACGCTGCGCCCGCCATACCACACGATGGCAGCCAGGGTGGTAAACCCGAATAGGGTCATCAAAGGCATAAACGCGGCCCGCAATCGTGACCGGTCCATGATGGTCTTGAAGGCTGTTTCGATCTGTTTTTGGAACCGGGCCTGTTCAAAATGCTCCTGAGTGAAGGATTTGACTACCCGGATGCCTGATAAGGCTTCTTCCAACACCGCAGTAGCCAGGGCGATGCTATCCTGAATAGCGGTAGAGAGACGTTCGACTCGCTTTCCGAAAAAGATCGCAATCGTCACCATCGGTGGGATCAAGACGAAGATGATCAATGCCATTTGCCAGTTCATTGTGAACATTAAAATCACCCCGCCGATAATGGTCACGACCTGGCGGAGCAAGGCAATAGGCGCTTCGGTAAGAACCCCCTGAATGACGGTAACGTCGTTTGTAACCCGCGAAACAATCTCTCCGACCTTACTTTCAGAGAAAAACCGGAGAGGGAGACCGATTAAATGTTTCTGGATCGCCAGCCGTAAGTCGGCGATCACGCGTTGAGCGACATATGTGAGCAGATAATTTTGGCCGAATGCGATGACAGCCTGAACCACAAACAGTCCCATCAGTGCCAAAGTGATCAGATTCAGTTTGGACAGATCTTTTGAAACGAAAACCGAATCGACCAGGATGCGGACCGTGTACGGTAAGGCCAAACCTATCAGGCTCCAGAATGTAAGGGCCACAGCCGCTACAACCATGTGTTTCCAATAGGGAACGACGTAGCGGTAAAGGTTCCGCAATTGTGCCATTAAGATTTATTCCCTCGGTGAAACCGGAATGTCTGATTTTACTTTCTATAATAACCTAATTTTACAATGTTTTTCTGCTTGCATGTTTTAATTTTATCTGCTATAATGTCAGCGTTATCGTGGTGTGGTTAGGTAATTAATATCCTGCCTGGAGACCCAGCATGTGTTGATGGTGCGGGCGGCGTAGTAGGAATCATCCCTGAAATATATCTCGTCAATTTACAAAACAGGTGTTGAAGCTGGCAAAGCGAAGAGGGTGGTATCGCTTTAGCTATTAAAAGCATTAAAATAGATCATTACGAATTAAGATTTAAAACAAAGAATCCCATGAAAATACTTGAACTCGAAAACGCGCCTCTGGCCGCGCTGCGTGAAACGGCCAAAGGGCTGAATGTCCCAAATGCAGCACGTCTTAAAAAAGAAAATCTGATCTTGCGCATCCGCCAGATCGAGGCAGAAAAAGAAGGCCTCGAAGTTAGAGGAGGAGTGCTTGAGATCATGAGCGAAGGGGTTGGCTTCCTTCGCACCAATTATCAGGTAGGACCTGAAGATGTGTATGTATCCCAAGCCCAATTACGCCGCTATGAACTGCGCTCAGGCGACCTTGTTATCGGGCACGTGCGCCCACCACGGGAATCAGAAAAGCATTATGGTCTGCTCAAGGTTGAATTGATTAATGGCCTCGCGCCTGAAGTTGTCCATAAACGGCCTGTTTTCGAAAGCCTGGTGCCGATTTTCCCTGACAAACGCTTTGATCTCGAAACCGATCGTTCCATCCTGTCGAGCCGTTTGATCAATTTGATTGCCCCAATCGGTCGCGGCCAGCGCGGTTTGATCGTATCCCCGCCGAAAGCCGGTAAGACGACGATCCTCAAGGAGATTGCCAATTCAATTTCAACTAAGAACGCAGACGTACACCTCATCATGGCACTGATCGGTGAACGACCTGAAGAGGTGACCGATATGGATCGTTCGGTCGAGGCCGAAGTCGTCGCTTCAACATTTGACGAACCGGTCACGTCTCACGTTCGTACTGCTGAAATTGCCCTGGACCGGGCCAAACGCCTGGTCGAGATCGGGCGAGACGTGGTCATTTTGATGGACTCGCTAACCCGCCTGGCCCGGGCTTATAACCTGGTCGTGAATCCCTCCGGACGTACCCTGTCTGGTGGTATGGATCCATCTGCCCTATACCCGCCCAAACGATTCTATGGTGCGGCCCGCAATATCGAGGAAGGCGGCTCATTAACCATCATTGCTACTGCTTTGATCGATACTGGCTCCCGACTGGATGACGTGGTCTATGAGGAGTTTAAAGGCACCGGTAACATGGAATTGCATCTCTCCCGGCGCTTGCAAGAAAGACGCATCTTCCCCGCTATCGATATGGAACGTTCCTCAACCCGGCGTGAAGAATTATTACTGGGTCCGGATATCCTTCAAAGAGTGTGGCTGATGCGGCGTATGTACCTGCAAATGATAGGCTCGCCTCCACAAGGCGCAGGGATGGACCCGGCTGTCGCCACCGAAGCAATTTTACAGCGCATGAGCAGAACCCGCTCCAACCAGGAATTCCTGGAAAGCCTGACCGAGGATATGTGACCTCAAATAAATCTCAGAAGGATGATAGGCTGGAACAAACCCGCCCATCATCCATCCGGGGTGGCGTAATTACTGCCCTCTCCTGGGGGATAACCATTTGCCTGGCGATCTTATTGATCGCCTTTGGTGTTTACCGGGTATACGGTATGGCCTGGCTGCCCATCGGCAATCAGCAACCTGCTACAGTCTCAAGTACGCCCGGTTTCGTTCAGGCTATTCCCACTCGCCAACTTCCGGTAATGATGCCGGCTTTCGATCCGGCTCTTATCCTGAATGGAATCGTCCCGGCAGCCGATTCGCATACGACCTCACCGACCCGACCGCGTGAAAAAGGGGAAGATTACACGGTTGAATCGGGCGATTCGGTCTTCAGTATCGCGACAGATTTCAATATAAAACCAGAAACCCTTCTTTGGTCCAACTACGCTGCCCTTAACGACAACCCCGACATGATCTCGATTGGGTTGGACCTGATTATCCCCCCAATCGATGGTGTTTATTATAAATGGCAAGATGGAGATACGCTGCAAGGTGTGGCATCTCGCTTTAAAGCCAACGTCGACGATATCCTCAGTTATCCGGGGAACGGGCTCGATATGACCAACCCGGTGATCAAGCCCGGCGATTACATCATGATTCCAGGGGGGTCACGAGAGTTCAGGCAGTGGCTGGTCCCCACCATCCCGCGCGGTAAAGCTGGTGTGGCGGCAACTGTATTAGGCCCTGGAGCTTGCGATACGAGTGAAGGCGGTTATTACGGTTCAGGTACGTTTATCTGGCCGACAGGCACCCATTTCATTTCTGGCAATGATTATGCCTCCTGGCATTTGGGGATCGATATCGGCGCTGCGATGGGCTCACCGGTCTATGCATCCGACAGCGGCATGGTAGTCTACTCGGGTTGGTCGAACCAGGGCTATGGTAATATGATCATGATCGACCATGGCAACGGATACCAGACCCTCTACGGCCATTTGAGCGTCTTGGAAGTGTCCTGCGGGCAGGGTGTTTTACAGGGCAACTTGATTGCTTTATCGGGCAGCACCGGCAATTCGACCGGCCCTCACCTGCACTTTGAAGTTCGCTATATGGGCGGTTTCATCAATCCCCATTTCGTTTTGCCCTAAAAAGCAGGTAGGCGCTCACCCCTTCAAAGGTCACGTCTACTATATTTTATCTGCCCGAACTCGGTGATAGAATTATTTTGATGGACGCGGATGTACTCCGACCGTATCTGGATGATTTACCATTGGGGGGGTGGCGGTTTTACGAATCGCTGGGTTCGTCGAATGATACTGCCCTGGAATGGGCAAAAAGCGATGCCCCAGATATGGCCCTGGTATTGGCAGATAACCAGTTTTCCGGTCGCGGGCGGTTCCAGCGGCATTGGGTCACCGTCGCTGGGGCAGCATTAGCTTTCAGCCTGGTCATGCATCCCACCGCAGAAGAAATGATATCGTTCTATCAATTTGCTGGTTTAGGAGCGCTGGCGATTGTCGAAGCTCTTGATCGGCTTGGTCTGCCCGCCCAGATTAAATGGCCGAATGACGTGTTAGTGGAACGGCGCAAGGTAGCCGGCATCTTGATCGAAAACACCTGGATCGGTGAGACGCTCCAGGCTCTGGTGACCGGCATCGGCATCAACGTATCGCCCCATGCGGTTCCGCCCCCAGACCAGGTGATGTTCCCGGCTACCAGTCTGGAGACCGTCTTGGGCAAACCGGTCGACCGGTGGGCTGTCCTCCGTGATGTGCTCGATTAACCTGGTCAATTGGCGCAAGCAGCTTGGTACCCCCGAATTTATTTCGAGCTGGGATCAACACCTGGCTTTCAAAGGCGAATGGGTCCGCATTTCAGCCGGAGGTGGAGCCGACCGGGTCGGCCAGGTGATCGGGCTCAACCCGCAAGGGAGCCTGCGGCTGGCTGGCGAAGATGGCGAGGATTTCGCTGTAGATGCCGGGGACGTGCATCTCAGAGTAGTAGACAACGAATAGCAGCCGGCATATAATAGAATTAACCTATATTCTGGAGGTGCATTATGCTCGACAACTTACGTGAATCGGCCAGCCAATCACCCTTCTTTCAAGAAGAGCAGACACCTCCTGAAGGCGATCAGGGCTCGCGCCGCAAACGACCGTCATCCGGCAATTTTCTTGGAATAACGCCGGCGCAGCGTTTCGTGGTTGCCCTGATGTTTTTCATGATGGCATGCGTCTTTGGGGCGTTTATTTTGGTGGTCACCGAGAAAATTTGGCTGTAATCAGATCAAAACTCGAGTTTTGGTCTGAGGGGTTGTCCCAAAGCCAAATGAACCAAGCCTGTAAAGGTGACATGGCTACGGTTCATCTGGCTTTTTTATATCCGCAGCTGCAATACGCGCCACAGATGCCACGGTATCACCGTTGGACAGATTCATCAAACGCACACCACGTGAGGCCCTACCGGTGGCAGAAACGTCGCTGACTTTGAGCCGCAGAACACCACCGCTGGTAGATATCATCGTCACCTCATCCGCTTCCTGGACGACTCTGGCCACTGAAATTTTGCCTGTCTTATCAAGGCTTTTTTGGCTCAGGGTGGTCACCCCGCTGGTTGCCCTGCTCTTAGCCGGGTATGCTTCGAGGGAAGTGCGCTTTCCATAGCCCAGCTCGGTTGCAATGAAGAGATATCCGCCTTTTTCGACGACTTCCATTGATGTCAACCGGTCGCCGCTTTTCAGCTTGATCCCTCTAACGCCGGTCGCCTGGCGTCCCATTGTGCGGAATTCGGGTTCGGTGCAGTGGAGGGCCAGTCCTTTAGCTGTCACCAGGATTATCTCGTCTTTCCCGTGGGTCAAGCGCGCCCAACCCAGCTCGTCCCCTTCTTCCAGGTTAATCGCTACCAACCCTGAGGGCCGTACGCTGGCGAATTCGGACATCGCCACCCGTTTGACCTTACCCCTGGTCGTCGCCATAATGCAGTATTCGTCCCCGTTGAAATCAGGTACGGCTAAAGCAGCCGTGACGTGTTCGTTGCCACCCATTGCCAGCACGTTCACCAGAGGAATGCCGCGTTCGGTCCGGCCGGCGTCCGGTAATTGGTAGACCTTTTCAGAATACACCTTGCCCCGGTCCGTGAAGAAGAGGATCGTCTGTAATGACCGAGCCGAAACCAACATGATGATTTCATCCTCTCCTCGCATGGTTTGGCCGCTCACACCCCGGCCGCCCCGTCCCTGCGAGCGGAAGATGCTGGTCGACATGCGTTTGATGTACCCACGCTCGGTCAGGGTGATCAACACTGGCTCGTCTTCTACCAGGTCTTCCTGTCTGAATTCTTCGGCAGCATCCGGAGCGATTTTGGTGCGGCGCTCGTCTCCGTATTTCTCGGCAACCTCACTCAAATCGGTCTGAATGACCTCGAGGATTTTCTTGGGATGGGATAGCAGGTCTTCTAATTCGGCGATTCGCTCCATCACCTGGCGTTGTTCATCTTCGATCTTCAGCCTTTCGAGCGCTGCCAGGCGGCGCAGCTGCAGATCCAGAATTGCCTGAGCCTGGATTTCGGTTAGTTTGAAACGATCGATCAGGTGCAGGCGGGCTTCTTCGGCATCGGCAGCCTGGCGGATTGTCTGGATCACATCGTCCAGGTTGGCTAGCGCGATCAGCAGTCCATCCAGAATGTGAGCCCGGTTGCGTGCTTTTTGCAGCTCATATCGGGACCGGCGGGTGATAACGTCCTGGCGATGCTCGATAAATTGTTGCAAAGCGCGCTTGAGTGAAAGCACACGCGGCTCGCCGTTGACCAGTGCCAGGAGATGGACGCCAAAAGTCGATTGTAAGGCAGTGAACTTGTATAACTGGTTGAGCACCATTTTGGGTTGGGAGCCCCGTTTGAGCTCTATGACAATGCTCATGCCGCTCCGGTCAGATTCATCACGCAGGTCTGAAATGGCATCGATGCGGCCTCCGCGGGCCAACTCGGCGATACGCTCGATCAATGCGGATTTATTGACCTGGAAGGGGATTTCGGTGAAATTAATGGCAAAACGCCCACCTTTTATCTCTTCGATATGGGCCTGGCCGCGCACGACCAGGCGGCCGCGCCCGGTGCTGTAGGCTTGGCGGATTGGGTCACTGCCGATGATAATTCCGCCGGTTGGAAAATCGGGCCCCTGGACAAACTGCATCAGGTCTTCTACGGTGATATCGTCGATCTCGTCGTAACGGTCAATCAAGTAGCTGATCGCCGCAGCCAGTTCGCGTAAATTATGGGGTGGAATGTTAGTCGCCATGCCGACTGCGATTCCGGAGGAGCCGTTCAGAAGCAGGTTGGGGAGGCGGGCCGGTAGGACCGAAGGTTCTTGCAGCGAACCGTCGAAATTGTCGGTAAACTCTACCGTGTCTTTTTCGATGTCGCTCAGCATTTCTTCAGCCATAGCCGTCAGGCGGGCTTCGGTATAACGCATCGCCGCCGGGGCATCGCCGTCGACCGAACCGAAGTTGCCCTGGCCATCGACCAGCATATAGCGCAAAGAAAAATCTTGAGCCATACGCGCCATGGCTTCGTAGACGGCCATATCGCCGTGGGGGTGGTATTTGCCCAGAACTTCGCCGACGATACGGGCTGATTTTTTGAAGGCGGTGTTTGAGCGGATGCCCATGTCTTGCATGGCGTAAAGGATGCGCCGGTGGACGGGTTTGAGACCGTCTCTGGCGTCTGGCAAAGCCCGCGCCACGATCACGCTCATGGCGTAATCCAGGTAAGCCGTGCGCATTTGTTCGTCGATGTCAACAGGTCGGATCGTACCGATATCCATAATCGTCAAAATCCTCAATTTACGAGAGTCGAGAATAGAGAACCGGAGCCAGGAATTTGCCAGATTGCAACTGCTTTTCTCTATCCGTTGATCAAAATATGAACCATTTTATGATTGCGAACCGTTTAACTTCATGCACCCCATGTGTACTTATTGTGCGATCAGCTCATGCATTTTTTTTGGTCCGAGAAGAGCCTGGTTCAAATCTTCATATATTATACCGTAACCAGAGCATCGGCACCGTCGCCGCGGCAGAAGAGAAATTCCGGTGGGCCAGGGTAATCTGGTAAAAGGGTAAGGTAGACAAAAAAGTCCAGCAAGCCTGTTCAGCCAGGATAAAAAAGGCGAGGGGATCACTTACCGGCTGGATTGATCCATTCTTTAGTTGATATAATAAATATGGATTCGAGAATTAGCCTGTTCCCCAGGACAAAACAGGTTTCTACCAGCCATTTTTTCCACTCATTTAAGGAGTGTTTTCATGATCACTGTTCCCGTCGACCAGTTTATCCTGCGCATTTTCCTTGCGGCCGTATTAGGTGGGTTGGTCGGTTACGAGCGCGAACGCCAGAGCCAACCAGCCGGTTTTCGCACGTTAATGATCCTGGCAGTTGGATCGGCCCTGGCGATGATCCTGTCAATCGACATGGCTTTCATGTTTACCCCAGGCCAACCGGCCGGCGATCCGGCCCGCCTGGCAGCCCAGGTGGTTTCCGGTATTGGCTTTCTGGGAGCGGGTGCCATCCTTCATTACGGGCTCAATGTCAAAGGCCTGACTACCGCGTCTTCGCTGTGGACGATTGCTATCGTCGGGCTGGCAGTCGGCGCTGGGAGATACATCGAGGCGATCGGTGCGACCCTGGTGCTGCTCATCATCCTGGGTATCCTGAACGTTATTGAAGATCGTTTCATCCGTTCTTACATCAACCTCAACCTGACCATCAAAGCTTCTGACCGGCAAGGCGTTATCGAGGATATCAGGCGAAAACTGAAAGATCCGGCTCACGTCGTTTCGATTGTCCGGGTCTCAAAAGACCTGGATGACAACCGGATCACAATTGAGTTGAGGATCAGAGCCCTGGAAACCGGTTTGCAAGATCACCTCATCAGCGTGCTTTCGAAGATCGAAGGTGTTAAGAGTTTCAAAATCGAATGAGCTTTTGAAAATCGGCTATAATCACCTGGAATGGAACGGTGTTTCCCCGGTCGTACACTGCAAATATTCTCAATGATGCTCATCTTACTCGGATTGGGCCTTACTGGTTGCGCCCCAGCCGGGCAAACAACCTCAGCTGGGCCTGCGGCTTATATCCAGAATAAGGGATCGGACACCATCGTCAACCTGGCGCTGGCCTGGGCTGAAGCTTACCAGAAGGAACACCCCGAAGTCCGCATCTCGGTCACCGGCGGTGGTTCAGGCACCGGCATTGCTTCATTGATCAATGGCACTCTGGACATCGCCAATGCATCTCGCAAGATCACACCCGAAGAAATCAAGCAGGCGCAGAACAATAACATGGATCCGGTCGAATTTGTGATTGCCCGAGATGCCATCGCAGTCATCGTGAACCCTGCGAATCCGGTCAAACAGTTAACGATGGGGCAAATTTCGGCCATCTATAAAGGTGAAATCAACAACTGGAAAGAAGTCGGTGGAGAGGACCGGCCGATTGTACGTCTCTCGCGGGAATTGAATTCCGGCACCCACGTCTACTTCCTTGAAACGGTTATCCGCCTGGGAAGCAGCACGGATAAATCGATCTTTTCAGCGGATACGCTCTTGTTGCCATCTTCTGAAGGTATTATCGCCGAGGTTTCCGATAACCCCAACGCCATCGGTTACGATGGTTTAGGATACGTTACCCCCAATGTTCAGGTAATCGCAGTCGCTCCTACGGCAGACGATGCCTACGTTATTCCATCGGCTGAGACGGTCAATTCCGGGGCTTATCCGATCGCCCGCGACCTCTATATGTATACCGGCCACGAGCCAGCGGGTCAGGTCAAAGCCTACCTGGATTGGATTGTGACGCCTGAAGCCCAACAAATCGTCACTCAATTGGGTTTCGTCCCGATTTTATCTACCACCCCAACTTCCCAAAACCCATGATCCAATCTAAAGCCTGGACAGAAAAACTGATCACCCGCCTGATCCAAATTTCGGGTTTTTCAGCGATTCTGTTCATTATATTGATTCTTTTATTCCTCTTACGAGAAGGGATGCCTGCCCTGGCGAACGTTTCGCTGATGAGCCTGTTTGGGAAGATTTGGTATCCCATCGAGAGCTATTACGGGCTTTGGCCCTTATTAGCCGGCTCGGTACTCGTCACCGGCGGGGCTACCCTGGTGGCAGTTCCATTTGGAGTAGGAACAGCTATCTATATTTCGGAAGTTGCTCCTCGCTGGGCTAAAGAAGTCTTGAAACCACTGGTTGAAATTCTGGCAGGCCTGCCTTCGGTCGTTTTAGGGTTTCTAGGAATTCTGGTATTGGCGCCGTTCCTGCGCCGTTTTCTGGATTTGCCAACCGGTCTGACGGCCTTCACCGGTTCGCTGCTGTTGGGAGGGATCGCAATTCCTACTATTGTATCGATCTCTGAAGATGCTCTCAACACCGTGCCGCGGTCATACCGGGAAGCATCTCTTGCCTTAGGAGCGACCCCCTGGCAGACCATCTGGGGTGTCACCCTGCCTGCGGCCCGTTCAGGTGTCCTGACGGCTGTAATGCTGGGCATTGGCCGAGCCATGGGTGAAACGATGACGGTGATGATGGTGACCGGAAACGCTCCGGTTCTCCCAACCAGCTTACGAGCGATCTTCCTCCCGGTACGCACCATGACGGCAACCATTGCCTCCGAGATGGGGGAAGTCGCCAACGGAAGCCCACATTATCAAGTCTTGTTTTTCATCGGGATTATCCTCTTCGTGATCTCGTTGGGGGTCAACATCGCCGCTTCGCTGATTGGCGCACGCCATCGTAAACGAGCTGAGAAGGTGCTTTCATGAACGCGGCTCAGCGGACGAAATCGGCGATGAGCCCGCGTCGTCGCCAGCAGATCGGGTACGGAGTTTTGACCGCCGTATCTTTCTTGACGATATTACCCATTTTGGTCGTTGTCATTTACATTATCGTCCAGGGCTTTCCGGCAATTTCTTGGAATTTTATAACCCAGATGCCAACCAACGGTATGCGCTCAGGCGGGATCCTGCCGGCGATTATCGGCACGGCTTATCTCACCGTGGGTACCGCCATCTTTTCGGTGCCGTTAGGCGTGGCCGCAGCGATCTACCTGGCCGAATACGCCAGGGATAACCGCTGGACACGCATGATCCGGATCGCCATCATCAACCTGGCGGGGGTGCCTTCGGTTGTGTACGGACTTTTTGGCCTGGGCCTTTTTGTGATCTTTCTCCGCTTTGGCACCAGCATATTGGCGGCATCCCTGACACTTTCGATCATGACCTTACCGGTGATCATCAGCACCACTGAAGAAGCTCTCCGGTCGGTGCCGTATCCGTTCAGGGTGGTCAGTCTCTCGTTGGGGGCCAGCTCCTGGCAAACCATTCGCAAAGTGATCCTACCAGAAGCGGTTCCCGGCATCCTGACCGGCGTGATCCTGGGCCTGGAGCGTGCGGCTGGAGAAACCGCCCCGATTTTGTTCACCGGCGCTTCTTTCTATTTACCTACCTTGCCCCATTCGCCGCTGGATGCGACCATGGCCCTACCATACCATCTTTTCGTCATCTCGACCCAGGTCCCAGGCATGCCAATCCAGATTCAATATGGCACCGTCTTGGTACTGTTGATTTTTGTCTTAGGGATGAACCTGGCTGCCACGGTGATCCGCTCCCGGGCTCGGGCAAGGAGGCAGTGGTAAGCATGGACAAGTTCGTGATCGAACACCTCAGCCTGGTCTATTCCGATGGGGCCGAAAGCTTGCGTGACGTCAACTTGAACATCCCGGAGAAAGCCATAACGGTTCTATTCGGACCTGCCGGTGGCGGTAAATCCACGCTGCTGCGCGTGCTCAACCGGCTGAATGACCTGACGGACGTAACGTCTCTCTCAGGCCGGGTGCTTTTCAACGGCGAAAACATCCTGGATGAGAAGACAGACGTTATCAAACTGCGCCGCAAGGTGGGGATTGTTTTTGCCCGGCCGATCCCTTTGCCTTTGACCATCTATGGCAACGTGAGCTATGGCCTTGAAATGGCCGGTGAGCGTCGTAAACATCAGCTGGATGAAGCGGTCGAAGAGGCTTTGCAGCAGGCCATGTTGTGGGATGAAGTTAAAGACCGTCTGAACGATCCGGCGAATGCTATTTCAGGCGGGCAGCAGCAGCGCTTGTGCCTGGCACGTGTACTGGCGCTCCAGCCAGAGGTCATCTTGCTCGACGAACCAACCTCGGCCCTCGATCCGATTGCCACTGCCAGAATCGAGGGATCGCTTCAGGAGTTGAAAAAGAATTACACGATCGTAATTGCGCCGCACAGCACTCAGCAGGCTGCCCGAGTGGCAGATTTTGCAGTCTTCTTCTTGCAGGGTGAACTGGTCGAGGCCGGAGACCGGGACCGCATGTTCAGCTTCCCAAAAGACAAGCGCACCCAGCAGTACATCGAGGGTCGTTTTGGTTAATGGCTTGCCATGCTTGTCAAACAATCCTGGCTCTGCTATAATCCCACTCTACCAGGGCGCGTAGCTCAGTCGGTTAGAGCGTACGGTTCACATCCGTAAGGTCGTAGGTTCGAGCCCTATCGCGCCCATCTTCCCGTAAATCACATCCTATCCCCGCAAGGGGAATGAAAAGGTCGTAGGTTCGAGCCCTATCGCGCCCATTTTCCCGTAAGTCGCATCCTATCCCCGCAGGGGGGATGAAAAGGTCGTAGGTTCCCTGCCTGCACCAATGCCGCCCTGGACTGTCCGCCAGGACAGGCAGGCACAGGTGGCCTGCCCGGATTCACCCTTGACCTTTGGTCAAGGGCAGGCCTGTCTTTACAGACAGGCACAGGGTGGCAGGCAGGTCCCTCCCCTGCACACGTAGAGTGCCAGCGTTGCCCTATCCTCCCCACGAACCCCTATATTTTATCATCTCAGGAGGTGGGCTCATTTTCGAAGTTAAAAAGATCGTATATCCCCTTTCCAGCGAAACCATCCACTGACCTTCCCCCGAATCAGTGGACACAAACAAAGGGAGAATGATGTACAGTGAAAGCGAACGGAGGAAGGGCATGAGCGATAAGAAATATCGAGTATACACAGACGAGTTCAAGCGCGAGGCGCTAGAACTACTGAAAAGCAGTGGGAAACGTGCTGGCCAGCTAGAACGGGAATTAGGGATTACACCAGGGATGTTGTTGAAATGGCGAAACAAATACCAGGTGGTCACGCATGAAAACCAAGGATCTAGCCTGGAACCGAGCGATTTAGAAACGGCTAAACGTGAAATCCAGCGTCTGCAGCGGGAACTGACGGAGGTAGCCGAAGAGCGAGAGATCTTAAAAAAAGTAGTCAACATTTTCTCCCGGAAAGGCGCATGAAGTATACTTTTATGGCTGCTCATGAGACACAATTCCAGGTCAAGCGTATGTGTAAGGTTCTGGAGGTGACACGCAGTGGATATTATGCCTGGCGGCACAGAACGCCGAGCACACGTGAACAAGCCAACCAGGCTTTGTTGATATTGATCGAGAAAGAATATAAGGCCAGTCGGAAGACCTACGGTAGTCCGCGTATCCACGTGGTCTTGCATCGTCAGGGAGAGGTGTGTGGGCGTAACCGAGTGGCCCGCCTGATGCGAATACACCAGATTTCACCTCAAAAAAGGCGCAGCTACCGTCCAGTGACCACCCGACGCCAGTCGGGCATGGTTCCAGCTCCTAATTGGCTGAACCAGGAATTTTCCGCCGCTGCTGCCAACCAGAAATGGGTCAGCGATTTTACTTACATCGAGACCGGCGAAGGCTGGCTGTATCTGGCAGTTGTGTTGGACTTGTTTAGCCGCAGAGTGATTGGTTGGTCGATGAGCCAGAGAATGGATACAGATCTGGTCGAAACCGCCTTGCGCATGGCCCTGTCGGGACGGAAACCACCCGCTGGGCTGCTTCACCACTCGGATCAGGGCAGTCAATACACAAGTGCGGCTTACTGCAATTGCCTGAACGAAGCCCTAGCCCAGCTAAGCATGAGTGGAGTAGGCAACTGCTACGATAATGCGGTCATGGAGAGTTTCTTCGGTACTCTGAAAACTGAATGCGTGACCGGCCCATTTCTTAATTGTGTCCAGGCTCGCACAACCATCTTTGAGTACTTGGAGGTTTGGTACAATCGTCAACGGTTACACTCTACTTTGGGCTATGTTAGCCCTGTCGATTTTGAGAAACTCACCCTTTAACCATGTCTACAAAACTGGGGGAAGGTCACACATAATAAACACATGGCTGAGAAGTACTGCTCCCTAAAATGTTGGCGAATCCCGCAAGATATTTTTGAACAATGGCTAGTTTGCGCTTTGACCAATCTTCTTGTTCTTCGAAATATCCATTGCTCTTTTGTGCCATGTCAATTTCCCCATTCTACTGAGGCAATTAATTAGCTTTTGTCCAATAATCTGCCAAAAAATTTGCCTGATCCAGAACTTTATTGACTGAAACGGTATATTCGCCAGTCTTCGGGTCATCCGGCGGATATTTGAATTTTCGCAAAATACGTTTAACAAGTACGCGTAATTTTGCTTGCACACTCTGTTTATATTGCCAGTCGATTGAGGTGTTATTCCTAACGCTTTCCGTGAGCTCGTGGGCGATTTGCTTCAAGATTTGATCTCCAAGCAGGCTTTCAGCATTGGGGTTATCTGCGAGGGCGTCATAAAATGCCAGTTCATCCTGTCGAAGGTTCAGTTTTTTGCCGCGTTCATCTGCTGCACGGATGTCCTTAGCCAATTGGATTAATTCTTCTATGATCTTAGCAGAATCGATCAGTCCATTTTGATAACGTTTTACGGCTTCTGCCAGCATTTCTGAGAACTTGCGCCCTTGCACCATGTTCATCTGACCGCGGGTTTTGATCTCATCATTGAGCAGCCGTTTGAGCAATTCAAGCGCCAGGTTCCTGCGTTCCATGCCTTGAATTTCAGCTAAAAATTCATCCGACAGAATAGAGATATCTGGTTTGCGAATGCCGGCGGCATCAAAAACATCTACTACTTCGCTTGAAATGATGGCATCATTGATGATCTGCCGGATGGCTGTCTCAATTTCTTCATTTGTGCGTGTCTTGGTGGTTTCGTCAAATTTGGCAAAACGAGCTTTAATGGCCTGGAAGAAGGCAAGGTCGTCCCGGATTTCAAGTGCCTTCGGGTGTGGAACGGCTAACCCAAAAGCTTTTTGCAATTTAATGACATTCTCAATAAATCTTTCTTTCCCATTACGAACTACTGAACCTTCTTGTTCTTCAGCTAAATCAGCAATGTAATTGGCAGCATCCAGGATGAAACCAAGCTTTGATTTCGGATCTAATTTGAAATAGTGGTGATAATCGAAATGACCGAACATATCCACCACAATTTCATAATATTCCAGCATCTTGGCGACAGCTTCTTCTTGGTCAAAGGTGATTTGTCCTTTCCCCTGGCTGGCAGCATACACCAGTAATGCATTTTTCAAGTCCTGGGCAATTCCAATGTAATCTACAATCAGCCCGCCTTCCTTGTCTCCAAAGACACGATTGACCCGGGCGATGGCCTGCATCAGGGTATGCCCATTCATGGGTTTGTCGATATACATCGTATTTAAGCAGGGTGCATCAAACCCGGTGAGAAACATGTCGCGTACGATAAGCAGCTTGAGCGGATCTTTGGGGTCTTTCAAGCGATTGCCAATCGCTTTACGGCGGTCTTTATTGCGGATATGCTCCTGCCAATCCAGAGGATCGCTGGCTGAACCGGTCATCACGATTTTGATTGCGCCTTTATCATCCTCAGGGCTGTACCATTGAGGACGTAATTTGATAATTTCTTTGTGCAATGCTACACAGATGCGCCGGCTCATGCAAACGATCATGCCCTTGCCATCTGCGGCTGAGAGGCGCTCCTCAAAGTGACTGACAATATCCGCAGCCACCTGCCTCAGTCTGTCAGTGCTGCCCACGACGGCTTCTTTGCCTGTCCAGCGCGCGAAGCGTTTTTGTTTTTCAGTCAGCTCATCATCTTCGGTGATTTCTTCAACTCGTTCATCCAGGATTTTTTGATCTTCTCCGGATAGTTCGATTTTGGCCAGCCGGTTTTCATAGTAAATTTTCACGGTGACGCCATCATCAACCGCCTGCTGAATATCGTAGACATCTACATAATTACCAAAAACGGCCTGCGTATTGCGGTCCTCTAATTCAATAGGTGTACCCGTGAAGCCAATAAACGAAGCATTCGGTAAGGCGTCACGCATATGACGAGCAAAGCCATCAATAAAATCATACTGACTGCGATGGGCTTCATCCGCAATGACTACGATATTGCGGCGCTCGGTCAGGGTGGGGTAGACGCCGCCTTTATCTTCGGGCAAGAACTTCTGAATGGTAGTAAAAATGATACCGCCCGAAGCTACTGAGAGTAACCTTTTCAAATCCTCACGGTTGGCAGCCTGGACGGGAGTTTGCTTAAGAGTTGCTGGCAGTTGCTGAAAGTTTCAAAAAGCTGTTGGTCGAGATCGTTGCGGTCGGTGAGAACCACGATGGAGGGGTTGTTCATCTCCTCAGCCAGAACCAGTTTCCCCGCATAGAAAACCATCGAGAGACTTTTTCCGCTGCCTTGCGAGTGCCATACCACGCCGGCGCGTTTATCACCTTTAGGTTGGTGCTCCACGCTGGGTAGCCCATAAACCGCTGGGTGCTCGGCAGTGAAATGCCCGTTCTCGTTTGCCGAGGCTCGCAAGGTGGAAAGGATGGCTTTGTTAACCGCGAAATACTGGTGGTAGGCAGCTACCTTTTTAATAGTTTTCTCTTTGGTCTTTTCAAAAACGATAAAGTGGCGGATGATATCCAACAGGGTCGTCTTGTTTAACAAACCCCTGATCAAGGGTTCCAATTCGGGTTGGTGTTTTGAATCGACCACCTGTAAGCCATCCACGCTTTTCCACTCCATGAATCGCGAAGTGTCGCTGGAGATGGTGCCGGCCTTGGCAAACCAACCATCGCTGATCACTTCGAAAGCGGTAAAAGTAAACATCGAAGGAATCACCTGCTGATAAGTCTGCAATTGGTTAAAGGCTGCCTGCACATCCGCTTTTTCATCGGCGGCATTTTTCAATTCTATGACGACCAGCGGCAGGCCGTTGATGAAAAGTACAATATCTGGCCTTTTGTTTATGTTATTTTCCACCACGGTGAACTGGTTAACAGCCAGGAATTCATTGTTGCCGCTTTCTGGGTGCTTAAAATCCAGCAGCCAGACCTTATCGGTACGGCTTTTGCCATCGCCAACACTGAATTTCACATCCACGCCTTCGGTCAGCAGGTGGTGAAAGGCTTCGTTATTGTCGATCACGGTTAATGCCTGGGTGCGGAGCGCTTTTTTGAAAGCCTCTTCGCGCGCTTCTTCCGGGATGCGCGGGTTGATGCGGTCAATGGCTGCTCGCAGGCGGGTGTTTAGGATCACTTCGGTGAATGTGCGTTCAGGAGTTGCACCTTCCAACAAGTCAGGACCGTACGTAATGGAATAGCCGTTCTCGTCGCGCAGCAGCTCGAGGGAGATTTGTTCAATTTCGGATTCATAAAGTATATTACTCATAGGTCCCTCAAATCACCAAACTACGTAATTGATTTTCCATAATTTCAAATGTGATTTTTTCGAATTCTTGGTCCTGAGATTTACTAACCACTTCAAAATGATATTTTCCGCCTTTATCTTGTTTATAGAAACAAATTATGGCGTTTGTTTCATGTGTTTCCTGCGTAAAATGAATAAAGGGAGACAAACAAAAAACTTCCCCTTTTACTTGCGCGTAAATAGACCCTGAATTGAAATAGTCAACTATCTCAATGTAATTATCTTTTCGAATAGGGATGATTTCTTTTTTGCCATTCAAATCATTCCCATTTAGTATTTCACAGCGAGGATAGAGTGGGGTTTCAGCTTCATGATATCGGAATACCACAACATCCTCCAGTTTTATCAACTGCCGCAAAACTAACTCTAATTGCGGATAGAGTTCAACATAGAGTGCTTGCTGTTGTGCGGTGGTTTTCGCAGAGGCGTGTTCAAATCCATTCCGTTCCTGATTTAACTTTTTTATCAACCCTAATGTTGAGATTGGAATAATGTCTGAACATCCAAACGTAATCCCACTTTTTGAAGTGTAATCCAGAATGTTTTCGATGATTGTAAGTTTATCGGAGAGTTTGTTACTCCAATATTTTTCCCACTTGATCCCCAAGGATTTTAGGTCCAATTTTCGATGTCGGGCTTCTCCAACAACTAATCCATACAGAAAAAACAAGATCGACTCCCAGCATGATTTGAGCAAATCAAGTCTGTGATGGTCATTTTGATAATTATTAGACGCCTGATAGAAATAGTATGCAATCGGATTGGGAAATTTATCTTCAATCCTGCTTAGGCGCACCTTAGGATCAGCAGTATATCTTGCCAGCGCCTCAGTATATTTTTCATGACTTATTCTAAACAGGACTTCACTGGATGGAAATTCGTATTCTTCGATTTCGACCAGGTAGTTTTCTACAAGCCAATCATTAAAATCTGGGTTGTCCGAATACTTGAGAATTATCTCGTCACTCATACATTGATTTCCCCATTCATCAGTTTTGGCAATATTGAGTCACGAATTTTAGATAGGGTATCGGATTGTTCTAAATTACCAAGAATTGTCCCCATTAATGGTCTTAAGAGTTGGTCAAACTTCTGAATGATGAAATAAGGTGGGATTATAATTTTTGACTTTTCAAAAGTTATCGTTGTTACAGTATCAAAAATCGTTCCATAAGAAGCCTGTTGTAACTGTGCTACAAGATTAGCTAGCGAGAAAAATACAAAATAATCCGATTCCTGTTCTTTGGCTTTCAATCCATAATTGGTTTGGTTCATTGCCATCGGCTCACTCAGAATGCAATAACTTCCAACTGTTCCACGTGCTGTGACAATGGTAGTGAGCTTTGGTAGTATTTTCGTACTACTATTTTTTACACCTAATCTGGTTATTTTTCGCTCTGTATCTAGAACAAACGAACCTTGCGCATTACTTACATCTTTTGCGGAGATCCATTTAATATCACCGCTCCAGTATTCATTGATTTTTGTGCTAGGCGTTCCTCCACTAAGCAATTCTGCCACCATTAAAATAAATTGACCCGCCACCCCTTTGGAATCATGCCCAGTTCGCTCTCGACCATCTCGCCGGTACCGCCGGGGAAGTTGAAGTCGACAAACCACTCCTTGAAAATTGTCTGGGCGATGGCTTCAAGAGTGGCATTGGTCTGACGGTTGAGCTCGATCTTATCATCCAATGCGGAGAGAATGTCAGCGATACGGCGTTGGGTGGGATAGGGTGGAATATCCCACTCTGTTTCTGATAGATGATCCCAATCAGCCCTTGGCATTCTTGTACCAGAACTGCCACTATTACAAGCATCAATAAAACTCTGATTAGCAAGGAAGTAAAACAAGAATCCTTGATCAAAATCCTTTTTTGCTTTAATTACCCAAATGTCGGTTGAACAAACACCATCAAATTTCGGGCGAAATACTTTTCGGAAATATGGACGCAATTTTCCGAATAATATATCACCACTTGAAAACTTATATTTTTGGCTGATTACATTTTTTGAATTACCAGTTCCATTAATTCTTAAGGATTGTTGTTCGATATGTTCAAGCCCTATATATAGGAGTTCCTCAACTTTATTAGGTTTGTACTGATTTTTCACCAGTTTAGCAAAGTCTTCTAATTTATATTTTCCCCACCCATTAGTATTCATCATAATCAAATTCCTTCAAGTTCTCGTGAAAATGCTGTTTTAGTTCATTCCTGTGAGAGAATTGTTCGGCAAGCTGAGTAGTTATTGACTTTATCATCATGCCAAAAATTCTCCCTTTTCTTTACATGAGAAGCTTGTCATGCTCGAAAAATCTGTTTTTTTGAACATGATAAACCCCTCATGTACAGAATTCGCTGAAAAATGAACATGATCAATCATTTTGATTCCCTTGCAGGAGCTTGAATAAGGGTGGGTTAACGTAGTAATTGCTGCGCCATATTTTTTGTTTCTCGAGGAAACCATTTTCAGTTAGGGCACCCAGGTAGTTGCCTGCTGTGACGCGCTTTACGCCCACATCCCGGATAACAAAATCAATTTTGGTATAGGGGTGCTTAAAAAGGGTGTTCAACAAATCAAGCGAATAAATTTTGGGAAGTTGCGTTTTAATCCTTTCCTGAGTATCAGCCATCAGGTCTCTTTAACTTATGAATAGTTTCGATGGTTTCCGTAGAAGTTAATTCAATGCCGTGCAGCATAAAATTCTGCCAGGCTTCCCAGTTATCATCCAACGGATCCGTCCGTAAATGAATTAAATAAGCACTCTTTTCCCGAACAATATACCGGCTGAGGTAAAGCATGGGAAGATCCAGCAGACCGTGCTGCACCAGGTAAAGTAAATTTAGGATACGCCCTGTTCGCCCGTTTCCATCATAAAATGGGTGAATTTTCTCGAACTGGTAATGGATCAATGCCATTCGGACCAACGGATCAAGCCCTCCATCGACAGCCTCATTGAAAAAAATCAGAAGTCGTTCAAGAAGCTCCACGATCTGGTCATGATCCTGGGGTGGTGTGTAAATTACTTCACCGGTGGCGCGGTTCACAACTTTCGTACCAGGTTTGATTCGAATACCAGGTCCCGGTTCCCCTATTACTAAAATGGCTTGAATCGCGACCAGATCATCTAGCGTAAGTTTTGCTTTGGACATGACCCGGTTAAAACCCAGCTTAAGCGCCTCAGAATAGCGGCCAACTTCTTTTGCGGCAGCATTGTTGAACTGGGGAATGTCCAATTCTTGCTTAAACAATTCATCATGCGAGGTAATGATGTTCTCGATTGCCGAGCTGTCTTTTGCCTCTTGCAGGGCCAGCGTGTTCAGCAAGATGTCCTGATTTGGCAACAAAGGCGCGACGCCTTTAAGTTCAGCCAAGCGTCGATGCGCCATGATTAGTTGACCAGTGAGAGCGTCAGATAGAGCGACTCTTTCGGGAGGAAACGCGTATAAATCAGAAATCATAACCAATCCCCTTTAAATTCTCGCGAATCCGCTCTTGCAGTTCGTTCCCGCGGGCAAATTGTTCGGCCAGTTGTGCGGTCAGGGCGCTCATTTTTTCTTCAAAGGGGATACCGTCATCTTCAATTTCCTCGGTACCCACATATCGCCCGGGCATCAAGACGTAATTGTTGGTGCGAACTTCATCAATGGTGGCTGCTTTGCAGAAGCCTGCCACGTCTTCATAAATACCGCCCTCACCACGCCAGGCGTGATAGGTGCCGGCAATTTTGGCGATGTCCTCATTAGTAAATTCTTTATTGCGGCGGTTGATCATTGTGCCTAATTTACGGACATCGATGAACAAAATTTCGTTGGAACGGTTGCGAAATTTATGATTCGTCCTGTCTCTAGCCAGGAACCATAGACAGGCTGGGATCATCGTATTGTAGAAAAGCTGAGCAGGTAGGGCTACCATGCAATCCACAATGTTGGATTCGATCATGTTCTTGCGAATCTCGCCTTCCCCGCCGGTATTGCTGTTCATACTGCCGTTTGCCAGCACAATTCCGGCAGTACCGATTGGACTTAGTTTATGGACAAAGTGCTGCAGCCAGGCATAATTGGCATTTCCCACCGGTGGCAATCCATACTTCCAGCGAATGTCATCGCGCAGCTGCTCACCGCTCCAATCGCTGATATTAAAAGGCGGATTGGCCAGAATAAAATCGGCTTTCAGGTCGGAGTGACGATCATTCAGAAAGGTGTCGCCTAATTCCAGTTTTGCGTCGATCCCACGAATAGCCAGGTTCATGCGCGCCAGGCGCAAGGTAGTGGGGTTGGATTCCTGCCCGAAGATCGACAGGTCCTTGATGTTGCCCTGGTGGTTGCGCACAAACTTTTCACTCTGAACAAACATGCCACCGCTGCCGCAGCAGCCGTCATAAACGCGGCCATTAAATGGTTCAATCATCTCAACAAGCAGCTTGACAATGCTAGCAGGCGTATAAAACTGCCCGCCTTTCTTCCCTTCGGCATCTGCAAATTGACCTAGGAAATATTCGTAGACGCGTCCAAGCAAGTCCTGAGACGTGTGCGCATCTTGACGAAAACCGATCGTGCCAATTAAATCGATTAATTCCCCCAAACGATGTTTGTTTAACTCAGGATCTGCATAAATTTTGGGCAGCACGCCCTTGAGCGGCGGGTTTATTCGCTCGATGGCATCCATGGCATCGTCGAGATATTTGCCGATTTCGGGCTGTTTGGCGCGGTCCTGCAGGTATTGCCAGCGAGACTTTTCAGGAACGAAGAATACATTATTCGCTAAGTACTCATCCGGATCTTCAGGGTCTGAACCTTCATATTCACCTACGTTTTCTGCGAGCTTTTGGTACAAATCGTTGAATGCATCCGAAATGTATTTTAGAAATATTAACCCCAATACAACGTGTTTGTATTCAGCCGCGTCCATGTTCGAGCGCATTTTATCTGCGGCTGCCCAGAGCGTTTTTTCAAGTTCGTTGTTGTCTGCCATTTTTCTCCTATTCGAAGAACCCCTTGTTGTGAGTTAAAGAGTTATTTTTCAGATTTCCCGGTATCTATATTTTTACTTTCCTGTTTTCTTAGCCTTTAATGAAAGGTATCTTTCCTGAATCGCCGATGTTTGCCTACTTTAAATCCCGGCAGCCTTTTATCTTCAACTGATTTATATACCGTAGATAGGGGGAGACGTAAATACTCAGCCACTTCCTCAGCGGTCAGAAATTCGGAATCCTTGAGATCCTCCCCTGATAAATTGCAATTCACAGTAAGTTGATATTATTATAGCATTTGGATTAAATATAGACAAAAGAAAAACCCTTATATAAATGAAAGCATATACCACTGGGAATAAAAATTTATTCAGAACGATGCTTTTGTTTTGACACTACTTTGTGCGCTATTGTTCTTGGTTCGAAAGAGGTTTGTACAGAGAGTTTATCATTCCAAAATCTGCAACACTGACCAACTAAAGCAATTGTTGGTCTTCGATTATCTGCAAACAGGAAATCTATGTAAAATATCTTTATCCATTCATTTAGAGAAGCATCTCACCCACGCCCCTCCGAGTCATCGCAATTGAACACCACCCATTTAAGTTCAAGGCTATCCGGGATGAGCTCAACAACGATCCAGAAATCCAGCTCGTCTGGGAGCTGAGCCATGGCTTGGAGCAGGTGAAGATGGTTTAAGAGAAGCATCCCTATGAGTTGATCCTTGACCTGTCTCATAAATCCCATAAACCATTGAGATGCAGAGGACCATCCGGACAGTTAACCGGTAGCTACATCCAACCTGGGATCGCAGTTGCTCCAAATGGTCCGGATACACATGCCCGATGTCGCCATGGTCGATCTGGGGTGTTTTTTAACTTTGAAAATGCACCTTTTTAACCTTAGAATGCAACCACCATATTGCCGGAGCGGACGCACAGACCTGACCTATCGCCCCCGGTTCGATGGACTTTTTCAAAGTGGGGGCCCCAAAAAATTGTGGAATTTTTATCTTTATGGGCTATAATTCTGCTACGTTTTCTATGCCTTTGGGTGCCACTTTAATAGCGACCATATTACTAATACAGGTCTAAGGATGCATTCGCTTAAGAATTGTCAACTTTTCAGCCGTATTTTTAAGAGCCCCAGCCTTAAACGCACTGCCAACCAAACGATCGATGCCATATTACCCCTGGCTTCGGTTCCACTGGCCTTGATTATCGGCGCAATAATGCTCCTGGTCTTAAAGGTCAACCCGATTACGGCGTACGGCGCCCTGATCGAGGGTATCGTAGGCAGCACGTTTAGCTTGACCCAGACGCTGGTATTGGCGACACCCTTGTTGTTGGTAGGCCTGGGAGTGGTGATTGCCTTCCGCGGGGGGGTGCTCAATATCGGCGGGGAGGGCCAGATCACCGTGGGTGCCCTGGCAGCGACGGCGGTAGCCCTGACGCTCAATCAATGGCCTGCAATTGCGCTGATCCCGGCCTGCATCGTCGCAGGGGCGCTGGCTGGTGCTGTTTGGGGCGGTATTCCAGGGGTTTTGAAAGCTCGCCTGGGTGTAAACGAGATTCTCTCCACGATCATGATGAACTCAATTGCCCAGCAGTTCAATCTGTACCTGCTCACCGGCCCGATGTTGGATCCAAGCGAAATTGCCGCTGGGACGAGCATCGCCCAATCGGCTTTGCTGCCCAAAGCTGCCTGGCTGCCGCGCCTGGTTCCGCAGACGCTCTTGAGTGCCGGTGCGATTCTGGCGGTCGTCCTGGCGGTGGCTGTATATATCTTTATGTGGCGCACCACGCTCGGTTACCGCATCCGTGCCGTAGGCCTCAACCCTGACGCTTCACGCTATGCGGGTATCCGTGTGTCCCTTTACCAGGCCTTGGCGCTGATATTGGGAGGGTCATTCGCCGGCATCGCCGGGGCCGTCCAGGTGATGGGCGTGCAGCGCCGCATGATGGATGGACTTTCCGGAGGCTACGGTTTCACCGGCATTGTGGTGGCCCTGTTCGGGCAGCTGCATCCCTTAGGGGCTATTCCGGCCTCAATTCTCTTCGGCGGGCTGCTGGTGGGCTCCAACCAGATGCAGCGTACCACCCAGGTCCCCTCGGCAATCGTAAATGTTCTCCTGGGGATGATCGTTCTTTTCGTGGTGAGCAGCGTAATCTGGTCGCGCTATCGCGCTCGCAGGAGAGATACGAATGTCTGACCTGTTTCATTTATCGGTAATATTTGGGATTATTGTTTCAGGGATTCGCCTGGCAACCCCTTACCTGTTTGCCGCTATTGGCGAGACCTTTGCTCAGACTTCCGGCGTGCTCAACCTGGGCGTGGAAGGCATCATGTTGATGGGAGCCTTCAGCGGCTTTTACGTGGCGACCAATACGGGCAGCCTGTGGATGGGCTTATTGACAGCCGCTGTGGTCGGCCTGCTGATGGGTCTGTTGATGGCCTTGATCAGCGTTACCTTCCAGGCGGAGCAGGGCATCAGTGGTATTGGCCTCTCGTTGTTAGGCCTGGGGCTCTCCAGCCTGCTCTTCGAGAAGACCATGGGTTCTGTGGTGGTGTTAAGCGGGTTCCAACCGATCCGCATTCCCCTATTGGGGAATATCCCCTATCTTGGTGATGTATTATTTAATAACAACATCCTGGTCTATGCCGCATTTTTACTGGTGCCACTGTCTGCGTTTGTGCTCAACCGGACCACGCTTGGATTGAAGATCCGGGCGGTTGGGCAAAACCCGCAGCCGGCCGATACTCTCGGTATCAGCGTCGCAAAAATCCGTTACCTGACGGTAGCGTTTGGGGGCATTATGGCAGGGATTGCAGGTGCTTCACTTAGCCTGTCGTTGATCGACCTGTTCCAGGAGAATATGACCAACGGCATGGGCTACATCGCTGTCGCCCTGGTGTATTTTGGCGGATGGCGACCATGGGGCGTCCTGGGCGGTTCGCTACTTTTTAGTTTCGTCAACGCTTTCCAGCTTTGGCTGCAGGTCAAAGGTGTGCATATCCCTTCGAACATTGCCCTGATGATGCCGTATGTCTTGACCATCGTGGTATTGGCCTTTGCGGCCAACCGGGTCAGGCAGCCGGCCGCCCTGGACAAGCCATTCGAACGGGGTGAGAGCTAGATATGAAACATATAAAACGTCGAAAGGAGGAAATTCAAAAATCTAATATTCCTTACGCTACCTTACTTGTAATATTTCGTGTGAAAATCCGAGTTTAGATCAAAAACCAGGAGAGTGAAAGATGAAACCCTTAGCTTTTAGAATAAGTTTGCTTGCCGTAGTTGTCGTCATGCTTCTAGGGGCTTGCGCCCCGGCAGCCACGCAAGTTGCTTCCACATCTACTACATCGGCAGCTGCACCTTTCAAAATCGCTGTCGTTTTCCCAAGCGCACACAACGACGCTGCCTTCAGCCAATCGATGTACGAAGCGCTTATGACCGTACAAACGAATATGGGTGGGCCAAGCAAAGTCGAGATCGCCTACTCCGAAAACCTGTACAACGTCCCGGATGCTGCCGCAGCCATTCGCGATTATGCCTCCAAGGGCTATAACCTGGTCATCGCCCACGGCTCTCAATACGGCACCTCGCTTCAGCAGATTGCGCCTGATTTCCCCCAAACCTCTTTTGCCTGGGGCACCTCTCTGGATACATTCCAGGAAGACGGCATCACTAACGTGTTTGCTTACCAGGCTGAGGCCGAGCAGGGCGGGTACGTGCAAGGAGTCATGGCCGCCATGCTCTCTAAATCTGGCGTGGTTGGGATCACTGGTCCGGTTGAAGCTGGCGATGCCAAGCTCTACGTAGATGGCTTTAAGGAAGGTGTCCTGGCCACCAAGCCGGACGATACGGCGAATATTACCTATACCGGGTCATTTTCGGACGTGTCTTTAATGTCTGCCGCCGCTACCACGCAAATCCAAAATGGCGCCGACGTGCTGACCGGTTCTTCGCAGTCGGTGGTCGGAGCAATTGGTGTCTGCAAAGACAAGAATGTCTTATGGTTTGGCCAACAGTGGGACCAGGCCTCCCTGGCGCCCACTATCGTCGTTTCCAGCCAGGTATACGACTGGGTTCCTTCCTTGACAGATATGATCGATTCCATCCAAAAAGGTGTGATAGGCAACAAAGCTTATAACCTGACCTTCGCTAACAAAGGGCTGGTCATCCAATACAACCCTGGCTACTCCGTTCCAGCCGACGTGAAGTCCGCTGCGGATGCGGCTACTCAAGGGATTATCGATGGCACGATCACAGTAACGCCATAGGAATAAGAACTATTTTGTCCAGCCAGATCACTAGGGTCTGGCTGGACCCCCTGAAATCATCGAATTTCATTGAGCTCTTATGAGTGAAATCATCCACACTAACGGTCGAGAAAAGTGCCGGGACGTCCAGATGCTTGGGATTTGTAAGCGCTTCCCAGGTGTGCTGGCGAATGACCACGTCGATTTTGACGTTCATGGTGGGGAAATCCATGCCTTGCTGGGTGAGAACGGGGCCGGTAAGAGTACGTTGATGCGCCAACTCTATGGTCTCTATCATCCTGACGATGGAAAGATCTTGATTAATGGTCAGGAGCATCAGTTTAACTCCCCTCAAGACGCTATCGAATCCGGGATTGGTATGATCCACCAGCATTTTATGCTCGTGCCGTCCTTGACCGTTACGGAAAATGTGGCTCTGGGCCTGAAATCATCCCGCGGTTTTTTACTCGACCTCGATGTTGTGGAGAAACGCATCATCGATCTGAGCAAGCAGTATGGCCTGAAGGTCGACCCGCGGGCCTATGTCTGGCAGTTGGCCGTCGGCGAGCAGCAGCGGGTGGAGATTATCAAAGCCCTGTACCGTGGTGCTGACCTGCTTATCCTCGACGAACCTACGGCCGTCCTGACGCCACAGGAAGTGGAAGACCTGTTCAATACCTTGAAACAGATGGCACAGGTTGGCCACGCCCTGATCTTTATTTCGCACAAGCTCCACGAGGTTCTTTCGATCAGCAACCGCATTACCGTCCTGCGCGATGGGCGTGTGGTTGGCACCCGTCCCACCGAAGGGGCCACCCGGGCTGGCCTGGCGCAGATGATGGTTGGCCGGACGGTCATTCTGCAGTACAAACGTCCTGTGGTGGAAATGGGCGAGGTATGCCTGGATCTCCAGGATATCTATGCCAAAAGTGATCGTGGGGGCGATGCCCTTAAAGGGGTCTCGCTTCAGGTGCATGCGTGCGAAATCTTGGGGTTGGCCGGAGTATCTGGCAACGGCCAGCGCGAGCTGGCCGAGTGCCTGGGTGGGCTGCGCCCTATCCGTCAGGGGAAGATCCTCCTGAACGGCAAAGATGTGACCCGCGCTTCGCCGGGTGGGCGCATTGCCGCCGGGCAATCTTACATCCCTGAGGAGCGTATGCGTGAAGGCGCTATCAAAGAGTTCAGCGTGGCAGATAATTTCGTGCTCGAAGACCATGGGAAGCCCCCTTATGCGCGGGGCATGTTCCTGAATCTTCGTGCCATCCGCTCGCACGCGCGCAGCGCGGTCGAAGCTTATAACGTCAAAACCCCCAGCCTGGATACGCCCCTGAAGAACCTCTCCGGCGGTAATATCCAGAAACTGATCCTGGCGCGCGAGCTCTCTCGCAAGCCAAAAGTCTTGATCGCCGCCCAACCCACACGCGGCGTGGATATAGGCGCCACCGAGTATATCCACCAGCGCTTGCTCGAACAACGGCAGGCCGGTACGGCTACCCTGCTTATCTCGGAAGACCTCGACGAAATCCGTGCGCTCTCCGACCGGATCGCCGTGATCTATGAAGGCATGATCATGGGCATTGTGGATAATTCAAAGACTTCGTTGGAAGAGCTTGGTTTGTTGATGGCGGGAGTCACAGAAAAGTAGCGGCAAACCCGGCAAATTGGATAGTGGTATAATAAGATAGGTATTATCTCATAATCGGTGGTCGGCAGGAGACAATCCTTGCCGGCGTCGGGCCTGGGAGCCCGTCGAAAAGTGCCGCCATCCCACGCAAGCGACGGGCCGCAACCTGATCAAAAAAGCCCTCCAGAGGAGTCCACCGATCGATGAGTATTTGGTCACAATATATCCTGGCGTATTCAATTAAAGAAGCTTTGCAAGCCCTGGAATCAGCTTCGGGACCGGCTTGCTCGGTTGCGGGCGGTACCGATCTCCTGCTTGAGCTGCAGCAAGGTCATCATTCTCCCATCCACACCCTGGTCGACATCACCCAAATTCCTGAGCTGAACCGGTTGGAGTTGGAGGAATTCCCACGATCTGCCCTAAAACCAGGCAGTGAGATTTCGTCCCCACCCAGGGCCTGGGAACAATCCCTATTTATCGGTGCAGCGGTGCCTGTAGACCGCATCGTCCGCTCACCTCTGGTGAAGGAGCACGCTTTGTGCGTCTGCGAAGCCTGCGAGCTGATCGGCGGGCCGCAGGTGCGTAACACCGCCACCCTGGGCGGGAATGTAGCCCACGCTCTGCCTGCTGCGGATGGGATGATCGCCTTGTGCGCAATGGACGCCCAGGCATTGGTCGCCAGCGCCCAGGGTCGGCGCCTGGAACCGGTGCTCAGCCTGTTCCTTGGCCCAGGTAAATCGGCTCTACAGCTGGACCGGGAGATACTGGTAGGATTCTACCTGCCTGTGAGGCAGCAGATGCAGGCCTCGGCCTTCGATCGAATCATGCGCCCGCAGGGCGTGGCTTTACCAATCCTGAATACTGCCATCTGGCTGGAGCGAGAGAATGAGACCATTCGGGATGTGCGTATTGTCATTGGGCCTTCCGGGCCGGTGCCTCAGCGGGCTATTGAGCTGGAAAAAGCCTTGATAGGTGAGAGATACACCCCGGATGCAGTAGCAAGGTCCGCCAGGTTGATCTCCACCAGCCTGCATTTCCGTACCAGCGCCTACCGCGCCAGTGCGGGGTATCGCCACCAGCTGGGCGAAGTTTTATTGGAAGATGTGCTTAATACGGCTTGGAATAGAGCCGAAGCGATGGTGAAGATATGAAGCAAATAAAATTAATTGTAAATGGCCAGGATGTTTCGCTGCCCGAAGTTCCCGGTGAAATGTTATCGGATTTGCTGCGTTACCGGCTGGGGCTGACGGGTACCAAGATCGGTTGTAACGAGGATGAATGTGGATCTTGTACTGTGTTGATCGACGGAGAGCCGATCCTCTCTTGCAGCTACCCGGCAGCAAAAGCCCATGGCAAACTGGTGCTGACCGTCGAGGGTTTGGCATCACAAAACGGTTTTCACCATGGAGACGCAGAGATTTTAGAAAAAGAACAAGCGAAAGACAAGAAAAGCGTTCTGACGAGAACATTTCACGCTGCGACCGACTTGAAGGAAAATGCGCCAGTTCTGCATCCACTTCAGCAGGCCTTCATCCAATATGGCGCGGTGCAGTGCGGTTTTTGCATCCCTGGACAGCTGATGACTGCCTATGCTTTGCTCGCCCGTAATCCGGACCCCAGCGAAGCAGACATCAAAGAAGCCCTCAAAGATACCCTATGCCGTTGCGCCGGTTACCCCAGCATCATCCACGCCATTCAGGCTGCCGGCGAGGCCATGCGCACCGGCAATCCGGTCCGCCCGCCGGAGATCCCGCTTTCCAGTCACCCCCATAAGGCCGTCGGCACGCTCGTTCCCCGCCTGGATGCCATGGCCAAGGTCACCGGGAAAGCCATCTATTCTGACGATATCCAATTTGAGGGTATGCTGCAGGCGCGTGTAAAGCGTGCGATGGTGCCCTCAGCCATCGTGCTCAAGATCGACACCACCAAAGCCAGGGCACTTCCTGGCGTAGTGGCCGTCCTGACTGCTGACGATATCCCCGGCAAACACAACCATGGCCTGGTGATCGACGACTGGCCTGTGATGGTTGGCGTGGGCGAAAAGGTGAACACAGTGGGCGATGCCGTAGCGATCGTAGCCGCCGAGACGCGTGAAATCGCCACCCAGGCCCTGGACCTGATCGACGTAGAGCTCCAGGCTTTGCCGGTGGTCAGTGACCCTGTCCAGGCACATCAGCCGGACGCCCCAGCAGTCCATCCCACCGGCAACCTGCTCGACCACATCAAGGTACGCAAGGGCAATATGGAGCAGGGCTTTGCCCAGGCCGAAGTGGTTTTGGAGCATACCTTCCACACACCGATGCACGACCATGCCTTCATCGAGCCGGAATGCAGCATCGCTCGCCCGACCGAGGACGGCCGGATTGAAATCTATGTTGGCTCCCAAATCCCCTATTCCGACCGCATCCAGGTGGCGCGCACGCTGGGGGTGCCCGAGACACAGGTGCGTATTCTCGGTCAGCTTATCGGTGGAGGGTTTGGCGGCAAAGAAGATATTGCCGGGCAGATCGATGCCGCTCTGCTGGCCCAGGTTACTGGCCGGCCGGTGAAGCTGCTCTATGACCGTCACGAGAGCCTGCTGACCCACCCCAAGCGCCACGCCACACAGATTTCGCGTGAAGGTGGGGGCGATGCGTGATGGATGCCTGACGGCGGTTGAAACGGAGCTATATGGTGATACCGGGGCTTATGCTTCGTTAGGTGAGCATGTCATGACACGTGCCACCACCCACAGCTCCGGTCCTTATGAAGTGCCCAACGTGCGCGCCGACTGCTACGCCATGTATACCAATAACCCGCCGGCAGGAGCTTTCCGCGGCTTCGGCGTGGTGCAATCGGCCTTTGCCATGGAGAGCCTCATGGACATGCTGGCCGAGAAGTTGGGCATGGACCCGGTGGAACTGCGCCGGGCAAATGCCCTGCGCGAAGGCAGTATTACCAACACAGGCCAATTGCTAAAACACAGCGTTGGCCTGGCCGAATGCATCGACAAGGTGGATGCCGAGATGCGCCGCCTATCTGAAGGCGATCCATTTGCCAGCCGGGCCGATCTGCAAGCGCCCCACCTGCGTCGTTCGTGGGGCTTCGCAGTGGCCTACAAGAACACCGGATTAGGCGGCGGAGCTGACGATTCGGCCGGAGCTGAGGTCGAGCTTTACCCCGAAGGGATCTTCGAGGTTCGTTCCTCCTCTGCCGAGCTAGGGCAGGGCTTGCCCACGGTCTTGCAGCTTATCGCCGCCGAGGAGCTGCACGTCCCGCCTGAGAGCGTGCGTGTACTGCTCTCCGACACTGATCTTACCCCCGATGGTGGACCGACCACCGCCTCACGCCAGACCTTTGTCACCGGTAATGCAGTACGGCACGCTGCCCATGATCTGGTCCAGTTGCTCACCAGCGAGCTGGCCGAACGCTACGACGTACCACCGGACCAGATCCGCTACGAAGAAGGATTGGCCTACGTGGATGACCACGTGATCGCGATGGACGAGGTGGCCCGGCAGATGATCGCCAACGGACGCCAGCCGCGCGCCTCGGCTCATTACACCGCTCCGACCACCACCCCATTGGGTCTGGACGGTGACATGCACTTCGCCTTCTCCTTTGCTGCCCAGGCTGCTGAGGTGGAGGTGAACACGCGCACCGGCGAGGTCAGCGTGCTGCGCCTGATTACGGCCAACGACGTCGGCACGGTTATCAACCCGCTGGGGTTGCGCGGGCAGATCGAAGGCGGCGCTATGATGGGCCTGGGTCATGCCCTGACAGAAGAGTTCATCGTCAAGGATGGTTTGGTGGTCACCGACCGGCTGGCGCGCTACCGCATGCCTTCCATCATGCTGACTCCCGAGATCATCCCCCTGGTCGTCGAGCATCCCACTCCCGATGGTCCCTATGGTGGTAAGGGTGTAGGTGAGATCGTCACCATTCCCACAGCTCCGGCCATCACAAATGCAATCTATCATGCCGTCGGCGTTCGCCTGGACCATATCCCGGTGGACCAGGAGGAAGTATTGAAACTGTACCTGAAAAGACTAAAGAGCTGAATTTTAACGTGTGAAATTTTGACACTGCTCATTCTGGTGCGGATCAAACTATAGCACGGCCAGAGATATGTCACTTTCTTTCAGATATCACTTCTCGCAATTGGAGATCAACAAACCCCACTTCCACGGAGGATTTTGCGCTCCCTCCGGCGCTCAAAACAACTTGTCCCTCATCGTATTTGTCATCGTGAATGGTTGTAGCCAGTACGCCGTTAATATAAACCTTTAAATGAATTCCGTCAGCAACCACTCGCAGTCGGTTTGTCTCATTCAGCCCTTTGCGGATCACATTGTTCTCTGCCCAATCCATGATCGTCTTCCAATCCAGGCCACCTCCCTCACCCGGCTGATAAGAAGCTACAATGTAAGTTCCAAGAGGGGAGAGAAAGAAATTGTAGCTTCCAATTCCTTTGCGGTAACGGAGCATTAACCCTGCGGAGATTTGACTTAGATCGCCTTCATAGAACTTGAGACTGACACTTACATCTAAATTATCGAAATCCCCGGAACTTTCAAGTACATGAGAATACAAATTAATCGCGCCAAATTTGGCTCTAAGTTCTGGTGGATTGCCAGCGAGGGTACTCACTTTATCCAGGTTTGGAAGAATCCATCCTGATATTGGCTGCTGTCGAAAATCCGCACCGAGGATCAGATCACCCATGTCTGGTTGAGGTGTAAAAGATTGCGGAATCCGGAAAGAGGTTCCGCAATATTGACACGTTACAAAACCAGATTTCGCAAGATCGGCGGGTAAAGCCGCCCCGCAATTTGGACATGCAAACTGGTCAAGCATATTGGCACCTGTAAAAATTTTCTAAACTAATAAATAAGGAATCCTTCACAATTGGATGCACGAACATCTAATGAAAGGTCAGGTTTAAAAATATTATAACGGATATTTCCAACTTTCCTAAACCATTAGGAGAGAATATTTTAATACCTGGCATATGTCTGTCCATTCGCTGAAATGAAAATAACTTTTCTAAATTTTCTTTCAGTTGTATGTAAACATCCGGTGGTAGCCCCACTGGTTCCAGGATACGAATCAGTAAGGGTGTCAACGGCGGGATGTACAGCGGTTCATCCGCCTTGCGTACCCAGGTTCGCACCGGCAGCTTGTGATGATTGCTTTCGGCAAGATTATGCGCCGGCCAGAAGGTTGACATCCAGCCCCAACTCAAAACTTGTTGCGGTCTATTCCGTTTCAATTGCTGGTCAATGATCTCAAGCAGTCCATGTCGTTTCATCGTTCCTTTAATAAATTGTAATTGGGAATAAAACCGGTTGTACCCCTCACCCTCATGGATCTTCATTTGTAAGCCATCTGGCACAACCCCGTTGACTGTTTTGTAAATTATCTCCCTGGAATTGTTGAAATTTGCACCGACATTGCATGCGTAATCCACCTATTTACATCCCCTCAAATAGGTGATAATATAAGGTATGTACAGTATTTACATTATATCCAATTGTGCTCTTCTAGTTTATTATGAGAAAGGCAGCTTTATGGAATGGAAACTAAGTTGCTGTTCAATGCGATGATACTTTACCTGGGAATTGCACTAGAGCTGACCACCGTTGGGGCCATAAACCTCTGGTCCGGCTTGAATGATAAAAATGATTATGCAACGGAGTTATATAGTACGGCTTTCTACCTTGTGGTCGAACGCACCATTTTAACCAACAATCCAATACACAGGAAACCAAAATGAAACTAATGAGATTATCTATAAGAATCCCCATGGGGCTGACCATTGCAGACCTCCTCATAGGTATTGTCGTTTTCACCAAAATAAATTCTCAGACCGGGGCGCTTCCAATGACTCCCTTCATTCTCTGGATTATTGTGTCCGTGATCCTCATCGAGATCACCATCTGGTCCATGTTGGGTTTTAAAGGGATCAGTAAACGCTCATGAACATGATAGAAGTTAAGAGTCTGACGAAGCATTTCGGCGAGGTGACCGCGGTCGACGGTGTGACCTTCCACGTGGCCAAAGGTGAGATATTCGGTTTGCTTGGGCCTAATGGAGCCGGGAAAACCACCACCATCCGGATGCTCTGCTGCCTGATCTCCAAAACCAGCGGAGAAGCGCAGATCGCGGGCTATTCAATTGGCAATGGCGCCGATTCGCTGGCCATCCGCAAAATGATCGGCCTGGTGACCGGCGACGTCGGCCTGTACGAGGAGCTGACCGCTTATGAGAACCTCGACTACTACGGAAAGCTCTATGAATGTCCTGAAGAGGAAAGAAAAGAGAAGATCGAGTATTATCTGAAGATGATGGAGCTGTGGGAGAAGCGCGATCAACCCGTCAGCGATTATTCAAAAGGTATGAAGCAGAAGGTCGCGATCTCCAGGGCGCTGATCCATGACCCCAAACTGCTGTTCTTTGACGAGCCGACCGCCAACCTGGACCCGGAAGCTTCCATGGTGGTCAGAGATATCATCCTGAAGCTCAAGAAAGATGGGAAAACGATTTTCATCAATACGCACAACCTGGACGAGGCGCAGCGGATTTGCGACCGCATCGGGATCCTGAAGACGAAATTGCTGGCAGTCAACACTCCTGAAGAATTGGAGAACACCGTCTGGGGTAACATCAGGACGGTGTTCCAGGTGGAACAGATCAACGATCAAATTCTGGCGGCGATCCGAAAACTCAACCCTAAAGACCTTAGCATTGAAGAGAATAAAATCATCCTGGTCCTGGCCGATCCAGGTAAAGAAATTCCAGATTATGTACAGGCGATCGTTTCGGCTGGCGGTCGCATCCAAAACGTCACCCAACTCAACCCTGGTTTGGAAGAAACTTACCTCAAGGTTATCCAGGAGACAAAATGAGACTATCCAAAGCGTGGATCGTTGCATCCAAGGATTTTAAAACGTTTACGAAGAGGAAGAGCATCCTGTATACGATCATTTATTTCGAACTGCTTGTCTCGATCGGTCTCCCATTCCTGATGCGTTTCGTTGCCAGCAGGAACAACAATGTATCCGTCGGATCCTACCTTCCAAACCTGCTCGATGCCTTCTCCTTCCTATACGTCATCGGCGCCGGACTGGCACCCCTGGGGATCGCTGCCTACAGCCTGGTCGGCGAGAAAGTCCAAAAAAGCCTGGAACCCCTTCTAGCCACCCCGACGACCGACGAGGAAATCCTGGCCGGGAAGAGCATCGCCGCCTTCTTGCCAGCGATGGCTGCTACCTATATCGGCGCCCTGATCTTTACCGTCCTGATGGACCTGTTCACTCACAGCTCGCTAAATTATTATTATTTCCCCAACTCGAACTTTGCCATCATCCTATTCCTGCTGGCTCCGCTGGCCTGCATCCTTAGCGTTGGCTATAACATCCTGGTTTCTTCAAGGGTGAATGACGTCCGCACCTCCCAACAACTCGGCGCGCTGATCCTTATTCCCTTGGGCGCTGTGTATCTGCTATCGGAATTAAGAGTGTTCTCGTTGACCACGAACAACATGTTTGTCATAGCGGCGGTTTTGGCCGTCGTCGATGTGATCGTCTTCTACCTGGTTAAAACGACCTTCCGGCGAGAAGAAATCCTCACAAAATGGAAATAGTGCCCTATTAAAAAACAAAGGAGGTACACCATCATGCGCTGGAAGAGAACGATTATAAGGATCGTTATAGTGATCCTAGGGATAGTTGTTGGGACGGTGTTGGCATTGATCATGGTCACGTATCTCAACCGATTTGAGTTCAAGGCCATCCAAACGACCGTCAACGGCTGGAGCACCACCATGAAGTGCGGTGTGCCGGGCAACAACATCTTTGTACGGGATGCGTGCGCTAGTGGTCTCCCCGCAGTCAACTTGCCGCAAGAGGAAGTGTATTGGACGACGACCGTGGATAGCACCGGCCAGACACTCAACGGCCAGCATGCCTACGTACTGCACTTCCCGGCAGGAGGACTCCCGCCGAACGACGCCTCCTGGTCGTTCACCATGACCGACTCTCAACTAAAATTCGTGAACAACCCTGCCAACCGCTACAACGTCGGTGGCACGTCTGGCCTCACGCAAAACGCTGATGGCTCAGTGGATATCTATCTCCTAAACACCGCCCCGGCAGATCATGAGCAAAACTGGCTACCAGCACCGACCGGCAACTTCAAACTTTGGCTGCGCGTTTATTTACCCGGCGCGGCAATTTTGAACGGCACATACCAGGTGCCGCCCGTCACTATGACGAAATGAGGCCTTCTATGGAAAAGAAAGAGGCAAAAAAGACACACTACCTGCGCACCTTCGGCCTGGCCGTGCTCGTGGCGTGGGTCATCGTCGTTCCCCTCTACCTCTATGTCTTCCCGATCTCGATATACGGCTTGTATGATACGGGAATAACAAAGAATGGCTTAGGAGACGGGCCGATCCCCATCAACACGTTGTATACAGTGACCGCGAAAAACTTCATTTCACCTTTTGCCGCCTCGGGGTCCAATCTTCTGACAACCGGTGCGAACCACGACACCCTCTACACCGTTGGCTGGCTCAATCTCTCCAAAGGGCCTTTAATTTTACACGTGCCGGATATGGCGGGGCGGTATTACAGCGTGGAGTTTTGTAGTCCGACGACTGGTACCGTGTTCGTGGATGTTGGCACGCGCACTACCGGTACGCAGGCCGGCGATTTCCTCATCACCGATCCGGGGTGGCAAGGAACGGTACCGGCAGGCGTCAAGCAGATATCCTCGCCGGGCATTTCAGTTCTCGTGATCGGACGCACTCTGGTCGAGAGCGACAGCGACCTGTCGACAGCCTACGATCTTTCGAAGCAGATCCAACTTACACCGCTGAGCCAATGGAAACCCGGCCAGTAACCCTTATTCGAAATGAATTCGATGCGCATCATTATCCAAAACACTTCAAAAGTGCCCATCTATGAACAGATTGAGGAACAAATCAAGGAGGCGATCCTTTGTGATGAATTGAAAGAGGGGGACCTGCTTCCTTCGATCAGGAACCTTGCCAGGGATTTGAAAATCAGTGTCATCACGACGACCCGCGCCTATGCCGAGCTGGAGCAGGAGGGTTATATTGCCGTTCAACAAGGCCGAGGTTGTTTTGTCTTGCCGAAAAACAGCGAGTTCGTGCGCGAACAGCTCCTCCGCAAGATCGAAGATAGTTTTTCGGTGGCTGTCAGCGCTGCCAGGGTGGCAAAATTATCTCGTGAGGATTTAATCAAGATTCTGGACTTTATCTTAGGGGAAAATCGGGATGAATAACGCCATTGAAGTCTCAAATCTCCGCAAAGAATACAAGGATTTTACCCTGAACGATATATCCTTTTCCTTACCCACCGGTTACATCATGGGTCTGGTGGGTCAAAATGGCGCTGGCAAAACCACATCTATCCGGCTGATGTTGAATATGACCGAACGGGCTGGCGGTAAGGTTAACTTATTGGGCAAGGACAACATGCGGGACGAGCAGAGAATCAAGCAGGACGTTGGCGTGGTCCTGGATGAAATTTATTTCTTCAGTAACTGGACCGTACGTGAAGTCGAGCAAGTTCTAAAACCTTTCTATGTCAACTGGCAGAGCGCGTTATATAGCCAGTATGCGCAACAATTTCGCCTGCCTTTGAATAAGAAAGTCAAAGACCTCTCCCGCGGGATAAGGATGAAGCTCATGCTTGCCGTGGCGATGTCGCACGAAGCGAAGCTGCTGATCCTTGACGAGCCGACGAGCGGGCTGGATCCCGTGGCCCGTGACGAGCTCCTGCAAATATTAAGCGACTATATCGACGAAGAAAAAAGCATTCTCTTTTCGACCCACAACACAACCGACCTAGAACGGATTGCGGATTACATCACCTTGATCGACAATGGGAATATTTTTTACACCGGAACGAAAGATGACTTAATTGACAGCTACCGGATCGTCAAAGGTGGCCCAGGCGATCTACTCGATGGATTTAGGGAGAAGATCATCGGTCTCACAAAAAATAAAACCGGCTTTTCCGGGCTTATCCAGGCATCGGAAGGGAAATATTTACCCGAAGCGATTGTCACCGCCCCTCCCTCGATCGATGAAATCTTGGTGGCGATCAGTAGGAGAGAAAGCAACCATGGCTAATATTTTAAAATCGATCAAGCTGGATCACGCTGTTCTAAAGGCGTACTATAGGATCTTTATGATGGTGTATGTGCTTGCCACGATCATCGCCATTGTTTTCAAAGTGCCGGTAATCACCATTCCAGTTGTCATGGTTGTTGCAGCGCCATTCGTAAGTGTGTATTTTTTGGTCTACGAAAGAAACAACCTCAGCAAGCTGTACGGTATCTTGCCGCTGGGGAGATCTGAAGTCGTGATGGGCAGATATGCCTACGTCTTGCTGTTCGGCATCCTAAACGAACTTTTTTCAGGAATACTTGCTTACATCCTTTCGCTAATCCTGAACACCGGATTCAGTTACCTGGAATTTTTAACCTTCTTTGCTGCCGGTTTCCTTTATGTCTGTCTGTATATTTCAATTCAATTGCCGCTCTATTTTCGCTTCCCTTTTTCAAAGGTCTACATATTTTCGAATTTACCCGTTTATCTGGTTGCTGTTTCTCTTGCGTATTTATTTTAAGAAGACCAATTTTCTGCATCAACTGAGCCAGGGGATTCTAACTATTTCTCCCAATCAAACGGTGATCTTGATGATAACCGGTCTTGGATTGGGATTAATACTGGTGATGATATCAAGTTCATTTTCTAAGCTGATTTATCAAAAGAACGAGCTTTGAACCTGTACCCTCTGTCAGCTTTCGATCGCAAGTGGGGAATTGATTTGGCCCAATGCTTCATCCATCCTGAGGAGTCTGAATAAACTCGTGACAAGGGTAGCCGGTGGTCTGACATATGGATCACGCATCGGTTCTTTATCATTTCGACTCAAGATCTCCGGGATGGCACTGGGGCCGGGTACCGGGCGATGACTTTTCCGTTGCCGAATTGCCCAGGTTGTACCGGAAGTGTCACCTATGTCTCCGATCAGGCGTTGCCTATGTAACCGGTTTATTTTCGAAGAGAAATTTAGGAGCGAGGCTCGTAGTCTCTCGCCCGAAATACCTGTTCCTGTTGCGCTTGTCCAGGCATGTCTCCTCGGAAGGGGACGGTTGCGCTTCAGGTGGGGATCCCCCAATGGAGCCTTCCGATGCTGGTCCGTGATCTGTGCCTGCCCGCTTCTGAGCTTCCAGAATTGGCGGTTCAGCAAGTAAGGCACATCCGTTCCCTTGCCCTCCAAATAAAAGCCGCGGAAGAACAAATTCTGAACTGGTCATATGATTTTTAATTATGGGAACTGAACGTTCGGATTTTGCAGCCGCCAGGTCAGATAATTAACCCTTGATCACTGCCAGCGGCTTCAACTGCACCACGATTTCAACCAGGTCCTTCTGATTTTCCATGACCTGGTCGATATCTTTATAGGCTCCTGGCGCTTCATCCAATTCTCGCCTGGTACGCAAACCATGGACGATGCCTTCCATCTTTTTTTGTTCTTGAGCCAGGTCGAGTGAACGGGTGGCTTCCTTCCGTCCCATGCGGCGGCCGGCGCCGTGCGAGCAGGATTGAAAGCTTTCAGGATTTCCCAGTCCTTTGACGATGTAGCTGGCAGTGCCCATCGACCCAGGGATAATCCCTGTCAGGCCTTTGGTTGCTTTGGTGGCTCCTTTGCGATGGACGAGCACTTCTTTCCCATAATGAGATTCCAGGGCGGCGTAATTATGATGGATATTAACTTCTTCTTCGACCATACCCCCGGTCACCCTGGTTAAGATATCGCTCAAGCGGGCCATCATCAATGCCCGGTTCGCCCGGGCAAACTCAAGGCAGTAGATCATCGCCCGGAAGTATTCCTCCCCCTCGCGTGAATCCATGGGCAAGTAGGCCAGGTCTTTGTCGGTAAGGTCAATATGGCGGCTTTCGCATCTCTTTTTAGCAATCTGGTGGTAATTTTGGGCGGTTTTGAACCCGAAATTGCGCGAGCCGGAGTGGATCATGAGCCAGATGTGCCCATCACTCCCTTGTTGTACTTCAAGGAAATGGTTTCCTCCACCCAGGGTGCCCAATTGCTTGCGAGCTGAGCCCAGCTCCTGCTGGATGATGGGGATGTCGGGGGCTTTAGCAAAACCATTCCAGGGCTGGTTTTCTTTCTGGTGGTCGAAACCCACCGGGATAGCCATCCTGATCAGCGCCATCATATCCTTCAGGGCCGGTGTGTCAATTTCGGTCAGTGAAGTCCGGGCCGCGTTCATGCCGCAGCCGATGTCGACGCCGACCGCGTTGGGCACGATAACATCCTTGGTCGCCAGGACACCCCCGATGGGCATGCCGTAGCCCGGGTGGCAGTCTGGCATGATTGCTACCCAGCGGAAGGCAAACGGCAGGTTTGCCAGATTACGAGCCTGCTCCATTGCACCCGGCTCGATATCGTCGAGCCAAAGCTTGATGGGGATTCTTTCTGTCGAGACAATCTTTTTCATTTGACCACGGACGGCAGGTAGGTCGAGAAACTTGTGGAAATAATCTGATCGGCGCCAATATCGCAGCCGGCCAGGGCTGGGCGAGGCTCGCCATCGTAATCCGTTCTGATCCCGAGCTGGCATATTCCCTTTTTTCTGGCTGCTGATCCAGGCAGGATGTGGTAATTATCCGCGGCCGGGTCAGCAAACAATGGGTCGCCTAAGACCGGCTCCACCCCAAAATAGGATGGCGTTGAATCGGGATTTGCATTGCTGAAAAACAGGTTGCGTTCACCCAACAGGTTGTCCGGGTCTGCTGTGGAGGTGCTAATCCCGATATCTGCAAAGATATTGTAACTGGCCGAAGCCTTCGCTGAATTTACCAGCTCAATCCCGGACGAAAAGCCAGCAAACGTATTGAAAAGTATCTCGACAGTGAGCGAGCCTGGTTCGATGACATCCACCTTGAATGCGGATAGAATATCATCGCCTTGAGGGTTCCCACCAGGAAATTATTGGCGATCAGCAGCGGCGCAGTTATGGCAGTATTGGCTTGAGCTGATATGGCTGCCAGGCTGCCGCTCTCTGCTGATGGCGTGACGTTTAAAAACAGGTTGCTGTCGATGGTGGCACTGCTGTCTTCCAGGAAAATGATCGCCGCTCCCCGGCCGTCCTGGAAAATATTATGGCTGATGGTCGGGTTAGCGTGATCCGAGCGGATAGCATAACCTCCTGGTGAATTAATCTCCTGCTGGCAGTCCGGGCTGGATGTGCCGGACGTGATCGTGAACCCATCGATAACGGGCGAGATTGGGTTTGTGCCTTCACTTCCGGCGATGGTTATCCCATTGCAGGAGCCCTGGCTGATAATCAAGCTGATTATTTCCCGCGGATCGCGTACGGTACGTGATCCGTCTTCACCCGGGTTCCCATCCCATCCGCCCAGAAGTGAAATCGATGCAGTGATGCGTATGGTTTCGCCACCTTCTGGATCTTGTTCAGAAAGGTGATAATCACCTTTCGCAAAATAGATCGTGTCACCTTCACCTGCCCTTGCCAGCGCTTCCCTGAACAAACACGGTTGGGCTCGGCTGCAATCACCTGATAATCCAGAAGGGATGGCAAAAAGGACACCGGCATCTTGAACCTGCGGCGCCAGGGAGATTGGCTGCAGGCAAAGCAATATGGCAAGGCCTGCGTTCAGCAGCTTTGCTAGTATGGGGTAAATCGACCAAGTATTCATCTGTCATGACCTTGAATGGACGCTTCGGAACGATCCCCACTGGCGGGAAGGTTGATCACATTGCAATGAAAATTATAGCAAACTTCAACCGATACAGCAAATTCCAGGCCTATATATAGGATAAAGCTTGACACGAATTTTCGCAGCGAGTAGAATATACACGAGTAGCTACTCGTGTAGCTGGCCCCCTATGACCATAGAACCCCATCTTTTTTCCCGTGCCAGAGTCACTCAGCAGGACATCGCCGAACGCGTGGGAAGTCTCGCGCGCTACCGTGTCGGCGGTGCTCAGTGGAAGGCGTTTTGTCACCCCCGAGCTCAAGCAAAAGATTCTGGCGGCAATCGAAGACCTGCAGTATGTGCCGGATAACATCGCCCGCAGCATGAAGACCAACCGCACGATGACAATTGGCCTGGTGCTGCCCAACATCCTCAGCCCGATCTGGGCGACCATCGCCCGCGGGGCAGCCGATGTAGCCCGCTTGGCCGGATACAGCACGATCATGTACGATACCGATGAACGCAGTGAGATCATGCAGGCTGCTTTGCGGACCTTGCAGGAGAAACGGGTCGACGGTATTATCCTGGCGCCGTGTGGAGACGGCCTTTCCCTGCTTTCCTCTTTCCTGGGGCGGGCTATGACCCCGGTCGTGCTCATCGACCGGTCATTGAAAGGCCTGGCCCTTGATTCGATTGTCTCGGATGATATGGATGGAGCTTACCAGGCAACTCGCCATTTTATCCAAACCGGGCACTGCCGGGTAGGCCTGATTAATTTGCCGGCCGCTATTTCTACCGGTAGGAACCGGCTCGAGGGGTATTTCAAAGCCCTGAACGAGGGCGGTATCTCAATTGAAGCGGACCTGATCAAGACGGGTGGGCGAGGGCAGGACGAGGGTTACCAGCGCGCCCAGGAACTGTTTGACCTACCCCGCTCGAAACGTCCGGATGCACTCCTGGTCAGCAGCCATTTGATGGCCATTGGCGCAATGCACGCCGCCCGTGAGCAAGACCTGAATATCCCGGCCGATATTGGCCTGGCCGGTTTTGACGATACCCCCTGGGCGCCTTTATTGGATCCGCCCCTGACGGTAGTCCACCAGCCAGCCTACGAAATGGGCTGCAAAGCGGCTGAGGTGCTGCAGATGCGCATCGACGCCGATGTGGTGGTCGATGATCCCCAACAGATCGTGCTGCCAACCAGGCTGGTCCATCGCCGGTCCTGCTGCAGACCCGCGGCCGATACGGATGCAAAATAATGAATTCCGAACAGCTTGTTTAACAGCATGTGAGTTCCGCCAGCCCGAACGCATTCCCCGTTTCGATAGTTTCTGGGAATACCCGGATTCCTGGCGTGAGCGTTTGGGGCCGCTCGATGGTCTTACGGATGTGGCCATCTGGTATCCGGACGAAACAGCCTTTCCTGCCCGCGCCCGCCAATTGAACCGGGCTGGGGGTTGGATCTATGAGGTCGATGGTTGGGGTCGAACGATCCGCCATAAACCAGGGGTGTATTTTGACGAGACGGTGGAAGTTCCGATCGGAGCAGGGGTAGACCCGGACTCGATCGCTTTCGATTCACCCCATTATGATGCTCGCTACCTGCAGGGCTGCGCGAGCCCTGCTGAAATGCTGGCGGCGTTAGCCAGGGCCAAACAGGCGCACTGTGTGTTTGGGAAGACCGGCGGGCCTTATTTGCGGACGACCTACGTCCGTGGGGAAGCACAGTTCTTGATGGATATCGGCGACGATTATCTCCTGGCCAAAGCCCTGGCCGATAAAATGGCAGACCACCTGATTGCGGTTGGGATCGAAGAAATTCGGCGGTGGTCCTTGCAGGAAACCGGTATCTGGATCTACGATGACATGGCTTACAACAACGGTCCCATGTTCAGCCCGGCTTCCTTTGAAAAGGTCTTTTTGCCGGCTTATCGACGGATGGTGCAGGCGTTTAAATCGGCCGGAGCCCACTACGTCTTTTTCCACTCGGATGGTGATATTCGCCCTTTGCTCGATATGCTGGTCGATGCCGGGATCGATGGGATTAACCCGCTCGAACGGCGCGCTAATATGGACGCCCTCGAACTGCGGAAGAAGTACCCGCACCTGATCTTGACCGGAGGGATGTGCAATACTGATACCCTGGTCAACGGCCCAATCGCCCGGATCCAAAAAGAGGCCCACCAGCTGATCGACCTGGGTCGGGATGGCGGCTTGATCATCGGCACCCATTCAGTCAGCCCGGAGATCCCTCTGGAGAATTTCGCCGCCTACGATGATATCTGCCGGACTTATGGCATCTTTAAAAGGGATAAATCTTGATGAAGGCATTAATCTTAGAACGATACAATCAATTCACCTATTTGGACGTCCCTGACCCACAACCTGGACCTGGGGAAGTTTTGGTGCAGGTAAAAGCCTGTGGTATCTGTGGCAGCGATGTCCATGGCATGGACGGTAGCTCGGGTCGCCGAGTTCCCCCGGTCATCATGGGTCACGAAGCATCCGGTGTCGTAAAGTCGATGGGCAAAGAAGTTTCCGGTTGGCAAGAAGGTGATCGGGTGACGTTCGACTCGACCATTTCTTGCGGTCATTGCTTTTTCTGCCGACGGGGAGAAATCGACCTGTGCGACAATCGCCGGGTGATGGGCGTCTCGTGCTCTGAATATCGCCAGGATGGAGCTTTTGCCGAATCCGTAGTCGTGCCCCAGCACATCCTTTACCTCCTTCCCGAGTCGCTTGCGTACGAGCAGGCGGTGTTGGTCGAACCCCTTTCGGTGGCATTTCATGCTGTCAACCGGGTGCCGCGGGCGATTAACGATTCGGTGGTCGTGGTTGGCGCCGGGATGGTTGGTTTGTTAGTGATTCAGGCCTTACGCCTGGCAGGTTGTGGCCAGATCATCGCCGTAGATATCGATCAAACCCGGCTGGACCTGGCGTGTAAGCTGGGGGCAGATTCGGGCCTTCGGTCTGACCTGCTGGAAGCTCCGGCTGAGGTGGTGAATCTGACACATGGGCGCGGGGCTGACCTGGCGTTCGAAGTGGTTGGAATCCCGGCGACCGTAAGCCTGGCTGTCGCCAGTTTGCGCAAAGGAGGTTCGCTTGGGTTGGTTGGCAATCTCGCTCAAGTGGTCGATCTTCCTCTTCAGGCAGTTGTCACTCGCCAGATTACCCTGTATGGCAGCTGTGCTTCGGCCGGGGAATATCCGGCCTGCATTGATATGCTGACGCGGGGAAAGATTGACGTCAAGCCTTTGATAACCGCAGTTGCTCCGCTGCGAGAAGGCAATGATTGGTTCCAACGCCTCTATCGCCGCGAAGCAGGCCTGATGAAGGTGGTTTTGACACCGTAGAACATTTGAAAAGGGAGAATTGATGATTGAAAAAATAAAAACTGGCTTGATTGGTTGTGGGAAGATAGGTATGACCCATGGCATGGCGCTCAGCACGATCCCTGAATGCGAATTTGCCGCTGTTTGCGATCCATCCCCTGACCGGACCGAAGCTTTCTCAGGCCAGTTCCACGTTCGTGGGTATACTCGAGTCGAAGAGATGTTGGCAGCACAAAACTTGCAAGCGGTTGTCATCAGCACCCCGCACCCGCTTCATGCACAACTGGCCATACAAGCTGCCAAAGCTGGAGTGAACGTATTGGTCGAAAAGCCGATGGCGATCACGCTGAAGGAATGCGATGAAATGATCGCTGCAGCGCGTTTGGCCGGGGTCAAGCTGGGAATTGTCAGCCAGCGGCGCTTATGCATGCCGGTCCAAAGGGTCAAGGCTGCCATTATGGAAGGGAAAATCGGCCGCCCACTATTGGGTACCGCGGTGGTTTTAGGCTGGCGCGACCAGTCTTATTATCGTTCTGACCCCTGGCGAGGCACCTGGTCAAGTGAAGGTGGCGGCGTGTTGGTCAACCAGACCCCTCACCAACTTGATCTGCTGCAATGGTTCATGGGGCCGGTCGACGAGCTATTTGGTTACTGGGAAAATCTGAACCACCCTTACATCGAGGTTGAAGATACGGCGATTGCCGCAATCCGTTTTAAGAACGGTGGATTGGGCTCGATTGTGGTAAGCAACAGTCAGAACCCGGGCCTTTACGCTAAAGTGCACGTCCATGGCGAAAATGGCGCTACGCTTGGGGTTCAGACTGATGGGGGCTCAATGTTCGTCGCTGGTATGACCTCCGTCCTGGAACCACCGGTAAACGATCTCTGGACGGTGCCTGGTGAGGAGCAGGAACTGGCTGCCTGGCAGGCGCAGGATCGTGAGTTTTTCACCAAAATTGACCCAGCTACCTACTATCATTTTCTCCAGGACCAGGATTTTATCCGCAGTATCCTTGGCGGTCGAGAACCGGCGGTCAATGGTGAAGAAGGACGCAAAGTCGTTGAGATTTCGTCGGCCATATATCGATCTCAACGTGACCACCATCCGGTTAAATTCCCATTGCCGGCTGATGAGGGTTCTCAAGATTTTGATGGTCGCCTTGTCCGTTATGGAACCCACTAAGCGAGAACGACAGGTTCTGCGCGACTTAGCCAGCCAGGTTGCAGAGATTGCTGCTCTTCCACTGCAGTCTGAGCGGTCCCGGTTATGGCTGGGGATGAACGAGCTCCGTCCGGAGCGTCCCCTGGTCCTGGCTGACCCGCAGAACGGATGGGAAGAGCTGGTATCTCCGGTATCGCTGCAGTGCCAACATACCTTGCTGAGGAGTTGGGAATTGGCGCTGCGCCAGAAGATATTCCGCCATAAATATATCCACGACGATTGGCCAATCACTGCCTGGTTTAATGTTTACTGGGCTATAGAAGCCAGCGACTACGGGATACATGAAACCCAGATCAGGCACGACGATAGAGGGTCGTACACCTGGCTTGCGCCCATTAAAAATTATTCTGACCTGGAAAAACTGCGTCCCCGGTCGATCAAAATCGACCACGTCCAAACAGCCTTGAACCTGGCCCTGGCAGAGGATATTCTTGGGGATTTGCTTCCAACCAGGCGGTTTGGTGAGGCCACCTGCCGGGCAAAATTGACCCGGGTCGCCGTGCACCTGCGTGGGCTGCAGCAGATGATGCTGGACATGTACGATAATCCCGATTTACTCCACGCGTTGATGGCTTTTTTGAGGGACGATTTCCTGAATGAATGGATGCTATACGAGCGTGAAGGGGTGCTGACCCTCAATAACCAACCTGACAGCCTGCTTGGCTCGGGCAGCCTGGGCCAAACCCACTTGCTGCCAACGAGCAGGTACCAGGGCCAGGTGACCATGGCGGATATGTGGTGCTGGGGTGAATCACAGGAAACGGTTGGGGTGAGTCCCACTCAATTCGACGAATTCGTTTTACAATACCAATTACCGTTGATGAATCGCTTCGGGCTGGTCGATTATGGCTGCTGCGAACCGCTCGATAACCGTTTCGATCTGCTGATCTCCAATATTCCAAACTTGCATTCAGTGGCCGTCTCTCCCTGGTGTAATCGCAAGCTGGCAGCGGAAAAGCTTGGAGATCAATATGTATATGTTTGGAAGCCTAACCCTTCTTTGTTGTGTGCTCCTCAACCGGATTTTGCCGCTATGGAACAGGAAATTCGCACGACGCTGGATATCGCCAGGGGTTGCTGCCTGGTAATCGTCATGAAAGATACCAGCACTTTTCACAAAGAACCCTGGCGGATCACCCAATGGACAGAACTGGCTTCACACCTGGTAGATAATTCTCGCTAAACACTTCTCAGCATTTTGGAAAGGCATTCATGATTAACAGACGACAATACGGAAACTCGGGCTTATCTTTGCCTGTTCTGGGGATAGGCTGTTGGGCTTATGGCGGGGGAGATTATTGGGGACCGCAAGATCAGACCGATGTGAAGGAAGTAGTTGCCCAGGCGCTCGATCTGGGGGTCAATTACTTTGATACAGCTGAAGGTTATAATGAAGGCCGCAGCGAAGAGGCTCTGGGGCAAGCCTTAAAAGGCCGACGCCACGAAGCCATTATCGGTACCAAGGTGCCGCCGGAGTTTACCGAAGCCACGCTTCTGCGGGAACATTGTGAAGCCAGCCTGAAGCGACTTCAAACGGATACGATCGACATCTATATGATCCATTGGCCGTTGATCGACCAGCCAGCAGATGAAGTGTTCGCTACGATGGCTGCCCTCCAGGCCGAAGGGAAGATCAGAGATATAGGTGTGAGCAATTTTGGCGTCAACCAACTAACCGAAGCTCGTAGTACGGGAGCTCGTATCGCTGTGAACCAATTGTGTTATAACCTTATGTCCCGCGCCATCGAATTTGAACTGATGGCAACCTGTCGGCACGGTGGGGTAGGCATTCTGGCCTATTCACCTCTGCTGCAGGGCGTTTTGACCGGCAAATTCCATTCGGCAGATGAAATGCCACCATCCAGGACTCGCACTCGCCATTTCAAACCCGATCGCCCCGGTTCACGCCATGGGGAACCGGGGGTGGAGCATGCAATGTTTGCTGCGCTGGCAGAAATCGGGGAGATTGCTGCAGAATTGGGGGCGCCTATGGCCCAGGTTGCGCTGGCCTGGACCATGGCTCGGGACGAAATCACCTGTGTCCTGCCTGGTATCCGCACGAAGAGACAGCTCGAGGAAAATGTGGCCGGGGCTCAATTGAATTTGCCGGCAGAAGCCAAAGCTCGCCTGGATGCCATCACCCGGCCCATCAGGGATCAATTAGGCGATAATCCGGATTACTACCAATCGCAAAAAAACAGCCGGATCAGCTAGACACTACCGTATTCTGGACCACAATATCTCTATGCTATCAGGAGACCAGCATGAACGCTTCGAAGGATTTGCATGCATTTTTCCAGAATGAACCCCCAGGTGAAAAGACCAACGCCATTCGCTGGCTCCAAAAAAAGGTCATGGCTGAAGCGCTCAGGCTGCCCAGGGATTTTAGCTCCCGCGCACAATGGGAGGCCTTTCGCGATGGTATCCGCCGCGACCTACCGGGAGTGATCGGCATTCCCCAGTTTCCTGCCTTAGGAGCGAGCACTCTCCGGGCGAGCATCCAGGTTGGTGAAGAAACCCGGTGCGAGCGCATTGATATTTATGTCGATGAAAATTATGGTATCCCCGCTTTCGTTTTTTCGCCGCTAGAATTGCCTCCCCATCACATGCCTGCATTGTTATGGAACCCTGGCTGGCCGCAAGATAAATGGACCCGATCATACCAGGAATTCGCGGTGCGGATGGCTCGCCAGGGGTTTGTCGTCCTGATTCTCGACCACGCCCCATTTGGCGAAACGACACCCTTTGTTTTAGATGAGAAATTTCGCTCTGGTATGACCTTGGTCATGGGGATGGGCAATCTTCTGGGGGTGAGCCAGCTGGCTCTGCGTGCCGCAGAAACCATTCGAGCCGGGGAATATCTGCGCTCCCGGCCGGACGTAGACCCTAACCGGGTAGCTGTTGCCGGTCTGTGCCAGGGCGGGCAAGATACCTGGCTTTCTGCAGCACTGGACGAACGTTTTTGCGCCGCGGCTCCCCTCTGCTCGGAAAGTACTTTTGCAGTTCACAGCGCTGAAATGGCTTCTTATCACGCCAACTCCGATTCATCACCCTATCCTTTCGGCATATTGAAAGTATGCGATATTGACCATCTGCACGCAGCCATCGCCCCTCGGCCGTTGCTGGTACGCGCAAATCTGCCCGATCAATGGTGGCCCATCAGCGGGTTCGATGATGTCGAGACCCTCACCCGCAAAATCTACCGGCTTTATGACGCCGAGGACCGCCTGGATTTTCGCGCCGAGGTTCACGAGCATAATCTTTCGGGGCCCTTTGCAGACGCCTTGGAATCGTTTTTGTTAACCTACGTCTAACAGGTTTTCAAATACCATTTTAAGGTTGAGATGGTTTAATAGTGTTTATATTCAACCGATAAGCCGAAATTTCGAAAATTGGAGGGTGTGATGTGGCTTTTCACAACCGTTGGGTTCTTCAGTGTGGTCCAAAAACCGAATGATAGGTATTTGACGGTCAGAGCGCGAGTAGCCGAGGATCTGGAGAAATTGCGAGAGAAATACATGCCGGAGCTCTCGGCGGTTATCCTCGGCGGAGGGAAAGATTATCCATTTCGGGCAACCATCGACCACGAAAACTTCGGACGAGGTTTATCTCAGATCGCCGAAGACATCAGCTATGACAACTTCAGAGATGAAATTGCCAGGGTTATGGGCAACCAGCGCGAGCAGGTTTACTCACAGGTATGGAAGGTGCTGATGCGTCTCGAGCACGAGCCGCATGATAATCCGTCCAACGGCGATGGCCAAACCAGGATTTGGAAACGGCTTTCTTATGGGGGAATAGTCGTTAATAAACAGGACAAAGTTCTGCTGAAGGAGCCTAAAGATCATTTTGGCGGTTATGTCTGGACGTTTCCAACCGGAAGCTGCCACGCAGGAGAGATCCCCGAAAAGGCGGTCATGCGCGAAGTTGAAGAAGAGACCGGCATCATGGGACGGATCATCCAACGTTTGCCCGGTACCTTTGAAACCGAAACGACTTTAAATTCCTATTTCTTGATGGCTTTTGAAAAAGAAACAGACTGGCAGGATATCGATACGCTGCGGGTGCGTTGGGCGAATGAAGAAGAAGCGGAGAAATTGATCGGTATGACCACCGTCCCCGCTTTCCGCGACCATGACCTGGAAGTGTTGAGGATGGCTTACCGGTTTTATAACGAATCCATCCAAGCTTACTGAAATTTCGGGGTGATGACAGAACCAGGCGATTGATGTAAAATTCGTGTATCCTTAAGTCTGCAGGTTTATACATGAAAGAGAATCGCCGCAATGATGTTCCCCGAAGCGGATCGCGATCGGGGAGGCTAGAAGACACGCTTGCTTATTACCAACCCATCCGGGTGCCGGCGCCTAAACCAAGGCGGTCGTTGGGATGTTTGTCTCCAGGCTGTCTGATCTTAATTGCACTTCCAATCGTCCTGCTGTTAGCTGCCTACCTGTTGGTGCCTTCACGGATCAATATTTTGTTGATGGGAATCGATCGCCCTCCGGCCGGTACGAATACCAGCCGCACAGACACGATGATGTTGTTCTCGGTCGACCCATTGCAGCCATATATCGGAATGGTTTCGATCCCGCGTGACCTGTGGGTGCAGATCCCCGGCGTTGGTGAAAACCGGATTAACACTGCTCATTTCTTTGCCGAAGCGAACGATCCTGGGTCTGGCCCGCAAGCAGCTGCAAAAACTGTCGAAACCAATTTTGGTATCACTGTCCCCTACACCATTCGGATTACATTTGATGGTTTCGTTCAGGTGGTAGATGCCATGGGTGGGGTGGATATCGACCTGACCGAAACAACCGGAGGCCTTGATCCAGGCCACCATCACCTGGATGGGACCCAGGCTTTGGCATTCGCTCGTGACCGTAAAGGTACGGATGATTTCTTCAGGATGGCAGATGGCCAATTCATGTTTAAGGCAGTCATTAAGCAAATGTTGAAAGTCACCAATTGGCTGCGAATACCCGGTGAGATCAGCACTATTTTGAAATCGATGGATACCAATATCCCTATCTGGCAGTGGCCTCGGCTTGTCCTGGCTTTCTTGCGAGCTGGTCCATCCGGGATCGACAACCATGTCCTTTCCAGAGACATGGTTCAGGGTTACATTACCGATCAGGGGGCAGACGTGCTGCTGCCTGATTGGAGCCTGATCCGGCCTTTTGTCCACCAGATATTCGGCATAAAATGAGGGTTTGCCATCAGGCGTTTCTTGGTAGCCAGATACAGCCTAATCGCTGGTAAAATTAGGCAAAGGTTACCTCTAAGCTGTGAGGGTATTTATGCCCAATCACCATCCTTCAAAGCAGTACAGTTTAATACTGTTGGTATTTTTTTCGGTGAATTACGTATTGATGGGTGCTCCATCTATTGGGCTCCCTGTCAGGCCAATCTCCCACGCCGCACGAAATTTTAGCCTGAATTCAGCGCCTGCCCTCCAATTAACGGATTACCCGGTAAATCCTACCCTTCCACCCGACTACGGTTATCCAGGCGATCAACCTACAGCTACAGAGGTTTTGAACGAAACACCGGCGCCATATCCATCGCCGGAAACTGGCTCGACCGATGTCATTCCAAGCCCAAGTGAAACTGTCAGCACGGGAACAGTATCACCTGCGGGAACAGCTGATAACCCCAATGATATCTTTCTGACCGAAAATGCGGAGATGGGGCAATCACAGGCCACTTACCAGCCCAGTGAAACCTTAATCCCCCCAACTGAAACGCCGGTGATTGCCACAGTCGCCGGCGCGATTTCGACCGACCTGCCTCCTGATCAAAGCTTTAACCTGGATTGGGGTGGCTTTATGATCGGCTTCTTTGGGATTGTTCTGATAGGAGGTGGGGTAGGTTGGTGGTTCTTACGGAACCAATTGCATTGACCAATGGCTTTGTTCGTTACCTATGTTTCTGTTTTGCTGGTTAAATGTGCTCTCGCATCATGGGTTTGACGTTTAGTAAGATGTCTCCCCTGACGGATATTGACACGATGCCTACACCAGCATATTGGTTCGTTGAAGAAATGATAAACCCTTTGGAGTTAATTCGTGGGTCAGCCCGCAATTACTGGTTAATCGGTAATGATTAGCAATAAAGGTGAGTAATACCAATTAACCCTAAGAATTAATCCGGTTTTTTTATGATAAAGTAAAAACTATGACCCACCTGCCCATCAACCACGATCCTGAACCAATCCGTTTATTCAAATCCGATTTCCTGGAATTCTTCACCCACATCCACCCGGCTGTGGTTGTCATCATCTGGCTGCCGGTCGCCTTATTCTTTTTGCTGCGCGAGATTGCTACCCGTAACATGGCGGGGTCTCCACTTTATATTCCCGCCTGTGTTGTAGCCGGCCTTTTTCTGTGGACCCTGGTTGAGTACACTCTGCACCGGTTTGTGTTCCATTATCAACCGAAATCTCCTCGCCAGGAAAGGATAATTTTCCTGTTTCACGGAATTCACCATGCCCAACCCCAATGCAAAACCCGGCTGGTCATGCCGCCAGCTGCCAGTGTGCCGATGGCGATAATTATTTACGGCTTACTTTTCCTGATCCTTGGCGTACTGCTCAAATTGCCTCATCTGGTCAATCCTCTGACTACCGGGCTGTTATTAGGCTACCTGACGTACGATCTGACCCATTATGCCACGCACCATTTCAGAATGAGGGGTAAGGGATTGAGGTATTTGAAACGCTATCATATGATGCACCACTACAAGACACCCGATAAGCGTTTTGGAGTCAGCTCGCCGTTGTGGGATATTGTATTTAAAACAAAGCCGGTTTGATAGCCTTCTCCAGAAAAAAACGACTGGCCTGGACGATTTTCAATATCCAGGCCAGCCTTGTTTTTTATTCGACATTCAGAAGGGCGTTCAAAACACACCTTCTTCTACCATCCACCGATAGGGCCCGTTTTACATGGGCGATTTTTTCATCTACCCTTAAATCTAGGCGATTTTCTCGAAGCGCGATCCAGATGCATTACAGATCGGGCAGCGGTCAGGGGCTGAGCCCTCGACGGTGTTTCCACAGACAGGACAAACATAATATTCAACCGTTGGTGCATCCTTGGAAAGAGCGGCAAGGGCCTTTTTATATAAAATTTCATGAGCTTTCTCAACTTGCATGGCATAACGGAAGGAGACCAGCGCTTTACGGTCCTGTTCATTTTCGGCGTCTGCAATAAAATCGGGGTACATGACGGCGTGTTCGTAATTTTCTCCGTTGATTGCAGACTGGATGTTAGCGGCAGTATCTTGAATTTCACCTAGTGCGCGCAAATGGTTCAGCGCGTGCACGGTTTCGGCTGCTGCGACGGCGCGAAATAAACGGGCTGCTTGAGCGTAACCTTCATCTTCTGCTTTTTTGGCAAAAGCCAGATAACGCCGGTTAGCTTGAGATTCACCTGCAAACCCTGATTTTAGGTCTTCATTGCTCTTTGACATAATGACTCCTCTTTGATCGGATTTCTCGAAGGCGGGAATTGGATTTATAACCCATAATTGAATTCACCAATATATCCTGTTCTTGCGTGTATAATTATGGCATATCCACTCTAAATGAACTATATTGAAGAATCATGATTTGCATGTGATGATCTTCCTGATATTGGATAGTACTTTTGAACTTATGCTATACTTTTATGATGCAGGCTGATCGCTCCTTGTGGCAAAATTGGGCAGGATTCTTGCAACGCTGGGGGGTAGATGGAATAGCAGCCTATTTATTAGATGCTGGCGGTCCATTACTGGTGCTGGCGTCGCAAGCCTTGTATTTTGGTCAGCCGTTTTTACGCCAATCGATGCCCGATGGCCATTTACAAGCACTGGTCAATTTACTGGAGGACCAGGAAGAAGGACAGACCTTTGCAGCTTTCCTAAGGGAGGGAAAGACGCGGTGAATTTCAACCTGATAAACCTAGCCGGCCTCGCTGTAGTTGTCTTAAGCGCGGCTTTAATGGCCATCTTCCGGATCGCATTTCGCATCCAGCCATTTCGCGGTTTGCGCCTTATTCCAGCATTTACCCGTTTACGCCAGGCGATTGGGCTGGCGGTCGAGGACGGGTCCCGATTGCACGTAACACTTGGAAATGCCAGCCCCTACAGCCAGCAGGGAGCCTCTGCTCTGGTTGGCTTGAGCGTATTGGAGCGGATCACCCAATTGAGCGCGACCAGCGATCGCCCTCCGGTTGCGACGAGCGGTAATGGCAGCCTGGCCATCTTGAGCCAGGATACCTTACGATCTACGTACCGGGATGCCAATACGGTGGAAATGTATGACCCTGCCCAGGGAAGGCTTACCGGCCCGACACCTTTTTCTTATGTTGCCGGGGTGTTACCGGTCTTCTCCGATGAAAACGTTTCGGCGACTGTCCTCCTGGGGAATTACGGCCCTGAGATTGGATTGCTGCTGGACCAGGCAGTGCGGACAAACTCTTTTACACTGGCTGGAAGTGATTCGCTCCCGGCTCAGGCAGTGCTCTATGCAACTGCAGATGAACCTTTGATCGGGGAGGAGCTCTTTGCCAGCGGGGCTTACCTGCAGACCAGCCGGCTGCACCCGGCTAGCTTGAGAACCCAAGACGTTTTGAGGTGGTTAGTTTTCGTTAGTGTGTTGGTGGGCGTAATCCTAAAATTGACGAAATTTATATGAAAGCACCTATCGCTACCGCAGTTGCAATTGCAGTTGGCCTGGTTGTATTGGCGGGCTATTTCTTGCGTTCTGTCCTCGATCCAACTCTGACTATCCTGATGCAATGGGCTGTCGTCCTGGCAGGGGTGGCATCCATTGTCGGTATCGTCAACCTCCTGGTGGTGCACTGGAAAAAAGTGCGGGCGCGGTCCAGTGGAGCATTTTACAGCCTGGTAGCCCTTCTGGCCTTTGTCGTTACATTCGCAGCTGGTTTGATCATGGGCCCTGGTGACCAACGATTTCAATTAGGTGTCACTTCAATTCTGGTACCGGTGGAAGGAAGTCTTTTAGCGCTTCTTGTGGTCACCTTGGCTTTCGCCAGTTTTTGGCTGATTCGTAAGCGATCGCTCAACTTACTCTCTGCATCATTTATTGTCAGTGTCCTCGTCTTTTTAATCCTCAATGTTGGTTTCGTGACGTCATTTTTGTCTTCACTGGATTCTCCTTTTATTCGAGGTTTGCTGGATGGCATTAACCAATTACCGGTTGGAGGGACACGAGGGATATTGATCGGAATCGCGCTTGGGACGTTGGCTACCGGTTTGCGGATTATCGTTGGCGGCGACCGCCCTTACAGTGGATGAAAAATGACAGATATTCTTTGTCCTAATTGTTTTCGCATGAACCCCGAGGGCTCCAAAACCTGCCAGTACTGTTCAACGTCGTTGCAACAGGATGCTTCTCCTAATTCCTCGGAAGCCGGAACACCGCCAGTCAGCCAGAACGACGAGGGTGGGGACACTGATTTGCCTGAATGGTTATTATCCTGGGGTGATGAAAAAGAAGACGCCGCTCAATCATCTTCGGTATCTTCTCAAGCAGAGCCAACCAAGGGTTTTAATGCCGGTCAGGAAGAATCAGAAGCTCAACCAAATCCTGCCAATCAAGAACCTGATTGGTTGGCTCGTATCAGGGAACGGAGCCGGCTCGATAAAGAAAACGAACCGGATGCGTTAGACGATCTTCCTGCCTGGTTGATCAATGATGACCAGCCAGGTGGCCCGGTTGAAAACAGCAATATTGAAGAATGGAGCCAGGGTCTCAACACCTTTTCACAAGATAATGGTCTCTCGACCGGTGAAGGTGAAAACCAATCTCTTGAAGACCAATCTGAATTACCTGATTGGTTGAAAGATGCTACCGGCACCTCTGCCAATGAAGATTTGACCGAATCGGCTAATCCTTTGGTTGAACCGGAGAGCCAACCGGACTGGTTGGCCGAGTTATCCATGGATGAACATGAATTAGCCCAGGATAATCAAGGTCAAGCTGTCAATGAATCCCGGGACTCCTTGGTCAGCGTCGAACCTGAAAATATAGATACCAGCCAGGAAATTGAAGCGCCCGAGGAAGCAGAAAAGCTTCCCGATTGGTTAGCCAGCCTCCATACTGAAGACGAGAGCCCTGAACCGGCATTGAAAGACACCCAACCTCCGGTCTTTACCGAAGACACGTCGACGGTCAGCGAATATGATCAGGTGCAGCCATTTTCGGCCGAGGCGCTCCCAGATTGGCTGGCTCGCATGAGCTCTCCCGAAGAAAACCTCATGGAGGAAGGCCAGGACTCTTCATCTGGCAAAGAAGGGAACGACGAGATCACCCTGGCGCCGGCTGAGCTTCCCAGCTGGGTTAAAGCCATGCGGCCAATTAAATCGGCTACATCTGAAACCCCACCGGTAATCACGTCTGATGAAAAAGTAGAAAAGGTGGGTCCTCTGGCAGGTCTGCGGGGTGTCCTCCAACCTGAACGGCTTGCGCCAGATATGCGCAAGCCGCCGGTATATTCAATTAATTTGCAGGTTTCAGAGAAGCAGCGCATTAATTCCGCATTATTCGAAACGATACTTTCTACGGAACGGCAGGCACAGACGCCCCCCCATGCGCGTCCTCTATCTTCTCAAAAGGTTATACGACTGGTCATCGCACTGATTTTGATCCTGGCTGCATTTATCCCGGTATGGCAAAACAGTCGTTTGTTGAGTTTACCAGGTGCGGTGCCGGTAGAAGTCGATCGGATGCAGAGTGCCATCGCTTCTCTAGCTCCGGGATCAACCGTACTGCTGGCGGTCGATTTTGAGCCTGCCTTCTCAGGAGAGATCAACGCAGTAGCAACGAGCGTGATTTCCCAGCTCATGGCTGGGTCGACTAACCTGATATTGGTTTCAACCAATCCAACCGGACCTGTATTGGGAGAGCAGCTTCTGAAGGAAGCTCAGATGAGCCAACCGGCATACAGCCTGGCGAGTAATACCATTAATCTGGGTTATCTGGCAGGTGGCTCGTCGGGTCTTTTCACTTTCGCACTCGAGCCGCGGCGGATCACGCCACTGACAATCGATCAAACCTGGGCCTGGGATGAGACACTCCTGCAGAACGTCCAGACGCTGGCTGACTTTGCCAGTGTGATTGTAATCACGGATAATGCCAATTCGGCCCGTACCTGGGTCGAGCAAGTCGGACCTTCCCTGGGGAATACGCCCCTATTCATGGTTACCAGCGCTCAAGCTGCACCGTTGATCCAGCCCTATTACTCCGCTGGCCAGGTACAAGGTTACGTTTCTGGCCTGACCGGTGGGGCGATCTACGAACAAGCTATGGCGGTAGATGGGAAGAGCAGCGCTTATTGGGATGCTTACCAGGCTGGTATCTTGATTGCCATAGCTTTGATTGCAGTCGGCGGCCTGATTGCACTTGGCAGCATTGCATTCACACGTCGCAAAATTCGGGTAGAGGAATAAGGGGATGTCACAAACTGATCTGGTGTGGGGTATCATCGGTTTCTTATTAACTTTGATGATTTTTAGTTACCTGCTGGGAGATAATCCGGCCTTCAGGCTGGCAACTTATCTCTTCATTGGAGTCACCGCAGGGTTTGTATTCGTTACAGTTATCAACCAGGTTTTGATTCCGCAGCTGATCCTACCGCTATTGACCGGTTCTCTGCGTGACCGCCTGATTGCCTTAATCCCATTGGCGCTGTCTATTCTCTTATTGCTAAAGATTTTTCCACCGGTCGCCCGCTATGGAAATGTTCCGATGGCTTATCTGGTCGGCGCCGGAGCTGCTATAATGATAGGTGGCGCCGTTCTTGGAACGGCTTTCCCGCAAATCACCGGAACGATCAACCTGTTTGATCTCAATGTGGCTGCAGCCAACCCGAATGGGGCAGGTTACCAGCTTTTCATCGGTATCCTTATCGTGATAGGTTTTTTGACAGCATTGATGTATTTCTACTTCGGCGCCAGGTCAAAGCCTAACCAGCCCCCTGTTCGCAACCAATTTGTTGAAAAATTGTCACAGGTAGGACAGATATTTATTGGCATTACCCTGGGATCGCTGTTCGCCGGCGTTTACGCCTCTGCCTTCAGTGCCTTAATCGATCGAGTTTTTTTTGTCTGGAATTTTTTACATACACTGCTTGGATAACACTAAATCATGATGGTTCCGTCTGCTAATGTCGAAACTCTCTTAGCCATCGATGTCGGGGCGGTCAATACCCGCGCCTTTTTATTTGGAATAGCAGATGGCACTTATCGCTATCTGGCGATTGGTCAGGTGCCATCGACGGTAGGGGCATCATTCAATAATGACATCGGAATCGGGATTAGCAACGCGATCGAAAACCTGCAGGAAATTACCGGGCGGGTCTTAATCGGAAAAGAAGGTCACCTGAGCGTTCCCTCCCAACCAGATGGATCGGGAATCGATGCAGTTGTCGTAACGTTATCGGCTGGGCCAGCTATACGTACGGTCGTGATCGGATTGCTGGCGGACGTCTCTCTCGAAAGTGCGCAAAAACTGGCAGCTTCTTCCTACATTCAGGTCACAGATTCAATTGGATTAGCCGACCGCCGTAGCACTGAAATGCAGATCGATACCATCATTCGTGCCAATCCCGACCTGGTCGTCGTCGCAGGGGGGACAGAAGGCGGAGCGAGCCGTTCTGTCATGAAGCTGCTCGATGTGGTCGGTCTCGCCTGCCAGCTCTTGCCCGCGGACTCTCGCCCGCAGGTTGTCTATGTGGGCAATCAGGCCTTGATTGATAAGGTTAAATCAAAGTTGGAACCGATAACGAAGACCTATACGGCTGCCAACGTCCGCCCCGCTATTTCACTTGAAGATTTCGGACAGGCCCAACAGGTATTGACCGAGGCGATCGGACAATTCAGGTTACGCCAGTTCAAGGGATTGCAAGATTTTAGCCCTGTCGCTCCATCTCTCACTGCGTATAACTTTGGAAGGATCATCCGTTTTTTGAGCCAGGCTTACGACTCAAAAAAAGGAGTGCTGGGTATAGATATTGGTGCCTCTTCAACGATGATTGCCAGTGGCAAGGGGGGAGTACTTTCAACCCTGGTTCTACCCACATTAGGGATGGGTGAAGGTATGGTTGGTGTCCAAACCCAGGGCGCTATCGATGAGATTATGCGCTGGCTTCCGGTGTCCATTTCGGATGACATTGTGAGAGATTACGTCTATAACAAACCGTTATCGCCCGGGACGATTCCAATGACGCCTGAAGACCTGGCTATCGAGCAGGCTGTCGCACGGTATATCCTCAAGACGGCAATGGAGGCGATCAACAATCGCTATCCCGCGATTGGATACAACCCGGCAACGGGATTAACCGGCTATTTCGAGCCGATCCTGGCCAGCGGCGCCATTCTAACTCAGGCCCCAACCGCCGGGCAAGCATTGTTGATGGTTTTGGATGGAATCCAACCAACCGGTGTCACGACCCTGGTGCTCGATCAAAACAATTTGGTGGCTTCATTAGGGGCTGCCGGCAGCATAACTCCGGTCTTACCGGTTCAAGTACTCGAATCAGGTGCCTTCCTCAATTTAGGAACGGTGATCTCTCCGGTGAGTTCAGCCAAAGCAGGTACGTCCATTTTACGAATACGCCTGATTTCCCAGGACGGTGATGAGAATAAGTACGAAATAAAACAAGGGTCCTTAACCGTTCTACCGGTTCCCTCGGGCCGCAGGGTCAGAGTCCATTTTGAACCTATCCATGATACAGATATTGGCCTGAAACGTATAGGAGCCGGAAGCAGTCTAAATATTGTCGGTGGGGTGCTGGGGTTGGTCATTGATGCTCGCGGCCGTCCATTGGTCCTGCCAGCCGATCCCTCGCGCCGGCGCGACCAGTTGAAAAAGTGGTTATGGACATTTGGCGGTTAGGTTGCGGATGTACGGTATGATTCTTGCACAGTACATATCAATTCAGGATTAACCATGCTTGCGCGTGTAACCCATCTTCTCCCACTCATATGTATCCGCCGCCAGCGGCTGCTTCCAGCTGCCGGTCGTGTGCTGGTACGCGCCGGGCAAAAAGTTGCCACTGCCGATGTGATTGCGGAAGCCAAATTGGAACCGGGACATCTGACGGTGGATGTCGCCCGCGGCCTGGGCGTCACCCCTGATAAAGCAGACCAACTGGTAGCCCGCAAAGTTGGAGAGCAGCTTGCCGAAGGAGACGTCATTGCGGGGCCGGTCGGTGGAATTATTTCCCGGATCGTGCGTGCGCCAAAGAACGGCGCGATCTTAGCAATTGGGGCTGGAAAGGTAACTCTGTCGCTCGAGGGTAAGGATTTCGAGCTGCGCGCCGGCATGCCAGGGACTGTGGTCGAGCTCGTTGCCGAAAGGGGAGCGGTAATTGAAAATTATGGAGCATTAATTCAAGGAGTTTGGGGTAATGGTCGTTTTGATGCCGGAATCATGACCGTTGCAGTCGAATCACCAACCGATGAGCTGAACTCCTTCCCGGTTGGATGTAAGTATGCGCAGTGGTATCGTTTTCGGCGGCTTTTGTGGCAATGCAGAAACATTGCGAACGGCCGGGGAACTCCCGCTGCGCGGGTTGATTTTGGCCAGTATTGCTTCTCAACTTATCCCGTTAGCTTCCCAGGCTGCTTTCCCGGTGATGGTATTGGAAGGCTTTGGGAACCTACCGATCGACGCTATCAGTTATAAAGTGCTTTCAACCAATGATAAGCGAGAAGTTTGTCTCAATGCAGCAGTTTGGGACCGGTTTGCCGGCACCAGACCCGAGCTTATCATCCCTTTGCCATCGGTTAATGCCATTCCTGAGCCGCGCAATTCAGACGTTTTTGCCCCAGGTCAGGTCGTCAGGGTGATCCAATCCCCAAGGAAAGGGCAGACGGGCGTCATCGATCATCTATTGCCGGGATTAACCAGTTTCCCCAGCGGACTTCACTCCCCAGCGGCTATGGTGCACCTTGATAATGGTGACCGAGCGCCCTGGCCGTTGGTGAACCTCGAAATTATCGAATAGATCGTATTTAGACTAGGAGAAGCAGATATGTCAGAAGATCCCAATAATATTGACTCGAACGAGAATGAAGCTCCCCCATCAAACAGTTCCGATAACCGTGGGTTTATTCTGGCTGTCGGTGTCCTGGCAGGGATTTTCCTTCTGGCGCTGGTTGCCATGGCTGTGGTTGGGGTAGTCATTATCCCCAGGAATAGGGCGCAAGAATCAACTCGGGTTGCCCTGATTAACGATAACAATACCGCCACGGTATTTGCGTTGACAGACATTGCAGCCAAGAGCGTCAAAACGGCTACCTCGACCCCACTTCAGCCTACGGCGACCTTGACCAGCACGGCAACGATTAAGCCTAGCGCTACAAAAGTCGTGGCGGTTGCGACCAACACGACTAATCCACTACTGGCGGGGGTAGATCCGCGCACTGCAACCGTTTCCGCCCTTTTGACGCAGGCTGCTGAAGCAAAGACGACCATAACGACGACAGTATTCCCCTCGTCGACTGCTCTGCCCACCACTGGTTTTATTGAAGATGCCGGTATCCCCACCCTGCTTGGTGTCGCAGCGTTTTTGGTGGTCGTTATTTTCTTGGTCAGGCGCATGCGAGCTTCATCCGCTGCGTAAGATGCCGCTCTAACAAACCGCTGGAGTATAGCTTCGTACGTTTACGGATAGGTACGAGCCTTACTCCAGCGTCTATTTATTCTGTTCCAAGGGTGGAAATTAAACGACGCAGTTAGCTACCTGTTCTCCAAACGCCAATAAGGCTTTGACCATCTCCTGGTTACGTCCTTCTGCATAGACTCTCAACACCGGTTCCGTCCCCGAAGGCCTGATGAGCAGCCAGGAATTGTCGGCGAGGATATATTTCACCCCATCGTTCGTGCTGATCTCGACGATGGTTTCACCCCCAATTTGGGCGGGCGCTTCATTCTGCAGTAAGTCGGTAATCTGTTTTTTTGAAACCGGGTGGCTGAGGCGCATATCTTTACGGGCATAAGCTACCGGGCCGACTTCATTCATCAGGTCGTCGACCAGATCGTGCAGGCTGGTACCTGCAGCCGAGACCATTTCAATCACTAATAAGCCCATAAGGATACCGTCTCCTTCGGGTATGTGGCCCTTGAACGAAATCCCTCCGGATTCTTCGCCTCCAATCAAAACGTCTTCACTCAAAATGCGATCAGCGATGTAGTTAAATCCGACCGGGGTCTCGTAGACCGGTATTCCATAGCGTTTCGCTAACCGGTCGATCATCCGGGTTGTCGAAACCGTGCGGACGGCTGCTCCTCGCCACCCACGTTTCTCAACCAGGTAGCGCAGCGCCAGGGCCATGATTTTGTGTGGATCGACAAAGTTGCCGCGTTCATCCATGGCACCGATGCGGTCTGCATCCCCATCCGTAGCCAGGCCAAAGTTACCCATTCCCATGCTGATCGCTCCAGCCAATGCCCCAAGGTTGCAGGCAATCGGCTCGGGATGGACCCCGCCAAACCCCGGGTTCATCTCTCCCCGGATTTCCTGGACTTCACAACCGGTTCCTTGAAGAATTCCGCGGATAACCCCTCTTCCGGCTCCGTACATCGAATCGACAACGACTCGTTGCGGAGATTCGGCGATGGTGTCAAAATCGATCAGCTTGTGTAAATGTTCGTTATAGGCCGGGATGGGATTGAAACGCTGGATCAGACCTTGCTGGCGAGCCAGCTCGTAATCCATCTGGTTGGGACCGCGGCCTTGGTTTTCATTATCGTTCAAATAGACTTCAACCCGCCGGCATTGTTCAGGTAAGGCCGAACCGCCATATGCGGATTTAAGCTTCACCCCGTTGTACCGTGGTGCATTGTGCGAGGCGGTGATCATAATTCCCCCGATCGCATTGAGGTTGCGTACGGCGTATGAAATGGCTGGCGTTGGCGCATCGGCCTGGCTCAAATGGACTTTGAATCCGTTCGCAGCCAGCACCCGAGCCACGTCCTGAGCGTAGCGATCTGAGAGAAAGCGGGTATCAAACCCGACTATCATTTTCTTGGGGTCGGGGGCAGGCTCTAAAACCATACCATTATTCCATTTTTCAGAGCCAACAGCATCTGCAATTGCCTGAGTTAACAACCTTAAGTTGTGGAAGGTGAACGTATCGGAGATTACGGCGCGCCAACCATCAGTACCAAAACGTATTGTCATAAAATATACTCCTGCTTAGGATATTTGGCGTATGGACGGACTACCAGGTAGGGGCAGGGGTTGCTGTCACCAATATACTTTGAACGATCCATCCGGTAATACCATTATTTGTTATGATATGCGCCCAGGTCACTCCCCCTTCCTGAGCTGTATCGGGCAAAACCTGTACCAGGCTGCCTCCCAAAACGCCGTCGATGACCTTGGCGGCGGCATTGGGCTCTTCACGCACATATGCGCCATTATTTGCTCTGACGATCGCCCAGACTGGGGTGGGGTCAGGGGTGAGAGTTCTGGGTTGGAGTCCTGGACGGTACCAGGGTGTTGGTCGGGGTGAAGGTAATTGTGGGCGTTGTGACCAGTGTAGAGGTCAACGTCATGGTTGGTAACTGCGGTGTTGTGGTAATTGCGATGGTTGTAGTGGTCGTGGAAAACGGGAGGTCTGTGGTACCTGCGATTGCGAGAGTAGGGCTTTGGTTTTGACTAAAAAGGAAATCAATCCCGAAGAAATTTTGGCCGTATGTATAAATTCCTACAATAGCCGCAATGACAAGAATTAAAATCGCAAAGATATATCCGAAAAAATTAAGCGGGCGAATTCCCGTGACCCAAAGGGTGATAATTCCAAGGAATACTGCCCAGGTCAGGTAGAAAATAAAGGCAACCATTGCCGCAGGCCAAAACGGGCTGGATCCCCCGGTCAGGTCGATGCATAAGCCGAACCCGGCTACACCAGCTGGTAGATACAATTCGTAAGCCAGGATCAGACTGGGTAGGATTGGTTTATTTTCTGATCGCGATAGCGACACCACAAAAATGATGACACCCAGGGATATCACAATAAAATCGATCAAGGTAATCTGGGAATGGATCGATGTCTGTTGCGAGGTCAGATTCGGGAAAAGGGAGGATGCCAGTCCGGCGAGCGCACCGGTGAGGAAAACAAGACCAGCGCCAACCAGGGTGCCGGCCAGAGTTTGGAGGAAGAACCAACCGGAGCCAATCACGCTGGATAACGAAAGCCCGACCAGAGGCCCCATAAATGGAGCCGCCAGGGCGCCGAGGAAAAACAGCGTGGGAGAATCGAGAAGGATACTCCCGGCGATGATCGCACCGGCAAGTAATGAAAATAAAAAGAAATCGAAAGATACCGCGGTCTTACGCGCGAATCTGTCTAAAAATGCCGCTTTCTCTTCGTTTTCAACTGGGATGACCGGCCGCCTCCCGCGCCGGCGATGGGCTGGAGATCGTGGCGGAACATCATTGGGCACAGGCTCACTGATGGGCAGGCTCATGGATGTGTTTATGCCTTTGTTTTCGGTTTTTGTCCAGGATTAAGCAGGTATTAACCTAACTCACTTCTCTATTATAATACAGCTCAATAAAAATTTTTGCGGTGGAATATGCAGCATATGTTAATCCATAAAAAAATCAGGGTAGCAGCCAGCAAGTTCCTGGCTGTCATGCTCGCTACTCTATTCCTGGTTTCATGCTCAACAGCTTCTCCTACGACAACAGTGCCCGCATCGACCCAAACTACTGCGATAGAAGAAACCGCAACGGAGACTCTGGCGCCATCACCTTCGCCGACCACAGCTCGCCTGGAGGCTGTGCTGCTGGCTCCCAAAGGTGCAGATGAGTACCAGGTCGAATTATTGAAAACGGCCATCGCTTCGTTAGCCTTGGATTCAGACCTTGATTTCAAAACAACTGCAACCATGACCGCGGCTGATATTGATGCCTCAACCCGGGTGGTTGTCGTGCTACCGCCAGATCCAGGCCTGGCGGATCTGATAAAAGCTGCTCCTCAAACCCAATTCGTGGCAATTGGATTTGAGAACCTCCAACCTGCTAACAATTTGAGCGTGATTGGGCCTCAGGGATTCCGTCCGGACCAGCAGGCCTTCATGGCGGGTTATATCGCGGCAATATTGACAAACGATTTTCGCACGGGAATCATCACCCAAGCCGGGGTCGATAACAGTACGATCCAGAATGCATTTACCAATGGGGTGCGTTACTTCTGCGGCCTGTGCCGGCCGGCGTTCCCCCCTTATGTGGTCTATCCTCAGGCAGCTGAAATAGCGACGGACGGGGGTTGGCAAGCGGCAGCAGACACTTTACTCCAGGATGCGGTCAGTACGATCTACATCACTCCTGGGAGCAGTTCTGCCGAATTGCTAAACTACCTGGTCGAATCCGGCGCTAACCTGATTGGTGGACAAACTCCTCCCGATGCGCTTCTTTCGGAATGGATCGCGACGATCATGCCGGACCCATCCAGCGGGATGAGCCAGATTTGGCCGGATCTCATGGCAGGCAAGGGTGGGGACATTGTACCCATGCCGCTGCGGTTGGCCAATATCGATTCAGCGCTGCTAAATCCAGCCCGCCAAAGGCTCGTAGATGCTACCCTGAACGACCTGGTCAATGGTTACATTGAAGCCGGTACTATTGCAGAACCTTAACAATGCGGCTCAGTGTGGTTTTTGACTGCCCATAAACTCAGTTGTTGTATATTGTTCTGGGGGATTGATCCCTTCCCTGCGAATAACCTTCCATCCCGTCAGCAGCAGTATGCGTAGATCGAGGGCCACAGACCAATGGTCAACGTACCAGACGTCCAGGGAAAATTTCTCTTCCCAGCTCAAGGCGTTGCGGCCATTGATCTGGGCCCAGCCGGTAATGCCTGGCAAGACAAGATGCCGCCGGGCCTGCTCGGGAGAATAGCGCTTCAGGTACTGCACCAGTAGGGGGCGGGGCCCGACTAAACTCATTTCTCCAGCTAAAACATTGATCAATTCAGGTAATTCATCCAGGCTGGTTGCCCGCAAGAACCTCCCCAGACGCGATACACGTTCCTCATCAGATAAAAGGGCGTTGTGCTTGTCGCGCAGGTCTTTCATGGTGCGGAATTTAACCAGCTTGAAAGTCTTTCCTTGATAGCCCGGTCGTTCCTGCCAAAAGATAACCGGTTTTCCATCGATCACGCGAATTGCCAGTGCAATCAAGCCAATGAGAGGCAGCAATAATATTGATCCCGGCACCGCAAGTGCCAGATCTATCATTCTTTTTCGAATGGGGATTCCTTTGGTAAACAAGGAAAAATGCACACACGAATTTTACCAAAATTAGGGGAATCTGTTTGGACAAAACTGGACACTCTGTGGTATATTAATTTAGTTTAAAGGAGGGTCTATGAAAGAAAGAATCCTAATAATTGAAGATGATGAAGCTATTCTTAAAGTCCTGCGACGGGTCTTGACCTACGAGGGCTACCAGGTTGATACTGCTCTCGACGGCCAAAGCGGCCTGAATTTGGTGCGAGATATCTTACCAGATTTGATCGTTCTTGATTGGATGCTGCCTGGGATGGATGGTTTGGAAGTCTGCCGGCGATTACGAGCTGCTGGCAGCGTGCCCATTTTAATGTTAACCGCTAAAGACACTATCCAGGACCGGGTTCAAGGCCTAGATGCCGGAGCAGACGATTACCTGGTGAAGCCGTTTGAGCTTGATGAGCTGCTGGCGCGCATCCGCGCCTTGCTCCGGCGCACCCAGACTGACCGGGCTCAAGTGCTGACTTTTGCCGACCTGATCCTCGATATCAGCACCCGTCAGGCAAGCCGCAAAGGCCGTGTGATTTCTTTGACGGCGAAAGAATACGAGTTGTTAGAATTGTTCCTGCGCCATCCGCGCCAGGTACTCACCCGCGAGATGATTTTTGACCGCGTCTGGGGTTATGATTTTGGCGGGGAGAGCAATGTTCTGGATGTTTACATCCGCTACCTCAGACAAAAATTAGAAGAGAGCGGCGAAATTCGCTTGCTCCATACCGTTCGAGGCGTAGGATATGTGCTGAGAGAGCAGCCCTGATGTCGCTGCGACTGCGGCTGACATTGCTGTATACAAATTTACTGGGGGGAGTTGTCCTGATCTTAGGAATTGTCGTATATAGCATCGTAAGCGTGGTGCTGGTCGATCAGATTGACCTTACGCTTCAGCACACAGTCCAAAACATTAGCGGAAACTTAAAGATTCGATAGTCAGGGGAATCTGTCAATCGATCTTTCTTCTTTACATCTCACTGATAATGTTTTCATCCAGGTCTGGAGCCTGGACGGAAAATTAATCACATCGTCTCAAAATATTGCCCGGTTGACCACATCGATCGACCCCCAGGGATTGCGTTACAGCATTCCAATTTATCGTTACGTCCAATTCGATCTTTCGCCTTTACGGGTGCTGACAACACCATTGATCACATCCGTAAACCGGCGGCAGGTTGGCTGGTTACAGGTTGGGGTCAATTTGAGCCTTCTGGAGACTACCCAGAAGGCTTTATTGGCAGTATTGGCTGTTACGGCTGTCCTGGCGATGGGAATAGCTGCTTTAATCGGCTGGTTTGTCTTTGGCCGGGCGTTAGCTCCGCTCGTGGTTGCTACGGAGGCAGCTGCTCAGATTTCAAAGGCGGACGATCTTTCCCGGCGTATCCCCTATTCAGGACCACCAGAGGATGAGGTTGGTCAGCTTATCCGTTCCTTTAACCAAACTTTGAGCCGGCTCGAGCTTTTATTTACCGCCCAGCGCAGGTTCCTGGCGGACGTCAGCCACGAGCTGCGCACCCCGCTGACCGTCATCAAGGGCAATGTTGGCCTGATGCGCCATATGTCGATGGTCGACGATGAATCGCTCACCGGGATCGAAGCTGAAGTTGACCGCTTAACCCGAATGGTAGGCGATCTGCTCTTATTAGCCCAGGCTGAGTCCGGCAAGATACCCCTCGATTTACAACCGGTTCAGATCGACACGATCGTATTGGAAGTTTTCCAACAAATGCGGGTTCTGGCGGGCGACCGCTTGCAGGTTCGTCTGGTCGATATCGACCAGATTACCGTCATCGGCGATCGAGATAGGCTGAAGCAGGTACTTCTCAATTTGGGTGGGAACGCGATCAAATACACACCAGCCGGCGGTCAAATTCAGCTAGGCTTGTACCGGGCGGGCGAGCAGGTCAGGGTGGTGGTCAGTGATAACGGGCCGGGCATTCCTCCTGAAGATCTACCGCACATATTTGAGCGTTTTTACCGCGGTGAAAAATCTCGCACCAGAAGCCGGGATGGCAGCAGCTTTGGACTGGGGTTATCGATTGCCTATTGGATCGTTCGCAACCATGGGGGGCGGATTGAAGTTGACTCGTCCCTTGGCAAGGGAACAACTTTTTGCGTTTGGCTGCCTGTTGGCGACAAAAAGAAGGAATTAAGCCAGAATTAGCCGGTCAACACTTTTTCGCTGGTGCCCCATAATTTTGCATTTTACTGTCAATGCAAAGTAGAAATGTCCCCTTTCTGCAAAGTTAAAATGTCCCCTTTGCCGAGGGAGGGGAAAAAATAGGATAGAAAGGTAAAGTTTGTGCGGAGGATAGGGCAACGCTGGAGAGCGACCTGAGCGCCGACACAAACCCGAAGACTGGGCAGATGCCGTAAGGTACTGCCCTTTTTTTCTGCCCAGTTTTTGGCCGAAAAGCGATAAACTCATGGCTGACCTTATTTCAATCCGATCCAGGGGGAGGGGGTGGCTGGATGGGTTTACCATTGAGATGGCGACCGAAGTTACGTCGCCAGGGATGATCGGGAGCCGGGGAATGAGGGGTGCGGACCGCTTGATCGAGGGTTTTGGTATCCACAACTTCCGACTGATGCTCTTGCTTGTGGAAGATAATGTAATTAAGGGGTTGGTTTTTATAGAGGATGGTGACGTCTCCCTGGGCATTTTCACAGATCAAGACCTGCGCCTTGCGTAAAGCATAATCGGGGCGCTCAGATTGGATTTGGTAGATGACCTTGTTGGCTTGCACGGTCAGGTTTTTGGTCAAAATGCCGGTTTTCTGATGGCTGAGGATGAGGTCCAGGTCCTCCGTTTTGAGCAGCGGGCGATGGGCGTCATGGGTGCTGCGGGGCGCCACGGCAAAGCGGCGGTTAAAATCTTCACGAAAGGTGGGTAAAAAAGCATTCCCGGCGGCCATGTCCGAGATCCCCTGCAAGCGCAGTTCTTTCACCAGGCGATCCTGCAAGGTTTGGTTAGCCCGTTCGACCCGTCCTTTAGCCTGGGGGCTATTGGCACACATGATTTGGATGCCCAGTTCGCCCATCGCCCGGCCAAACTGGGTTAGACCTGGGCCTAGGCCTGTGGTTTGCTCGGCGTTGACATGGAAAATGCCATGTTTATCGCTGTAGAAGGCCACCGGCTTGCCACAGCGCTCAAAATAGTGCCGGGCAGCCTCACCATAGCCAAAGAAGCTCTCATGGGGCACAAACCACAGCTCCAGCAATTGCCCGCTGGCATCGTCGATGAAGACCAAGAGGGTGCACTTCGGTCCGCGCCCCTCAAACCAGGCATAGTCTGACCCATCAATTTGCACCAACTCACCCAAACAGGCCCGCCGCTCCCGCATCTGATGCACGGAGGGTTGCTTGGCTCGCTTGGGTTTCCAGATCCCCTCTTCGATCATGATTCGGCGCACACTTTCGCGCGAGAGTTCGAGTTTGTGGATCTCCGTCAGCTTTTCGTGCGCTAAGGTCGGCCCAAAATCCGGGTACTTCTTTTTGATCAAATCCAGGGCTTGTTGAGCCACACCGGCATCTAGCCGGTTGTTACTCGGTTTCCCGCGCCTGGCGCTGACCAATCCTTTGGCTCCCTGTCTACGGTAGGCCTGCCACAGCCGCTTCACCTGGCGAGTACTTATGCCCAGCAGTCGAGCGACCTCTTTCTGGGTAAGGCGTTTGTCCTTTAACCGCTGCATCGCTTCTAATCGGGTTATTTCTTGGTTGCTCATGGTTAGTAGTTCGTCCACTTTGTGTCCCTTTCAAAGGGGACATTTTAACTTTGCAGAAAGGGGACTCTACTACTTTGCACTAACATAATTTTGCATTTTACTTGACTCTTTATTCATCTTCTGATAAACTCACCTGCCGCGGGACGAAACGTTAGTGATACCTTGCTATGACGAATTGCTTTTGGTATAATCTAACGCATTGGGCATCTACTTTAAAAGTTCGTGCCGACGTAGCTCAATCGGCAGAGCAACCGCCTTGTAAGTGGTAGGTTACGGGTTCGATTCCCGTCGTCGGCTCTGGCGGTTGAAAGAAATAATATGGACGGTTACCCAAGTGGCCAACGGGGACTGACTGTAAATCAGTTGGCGACACGCCTTCGGAGGTTCGAATCCTTCACCGTCCACAGGCTCTGTTGAATGAAGGATGCCGTAATCATTTGTAAGGCAAAGATCGGCAAGCCCTCATAGCTCAGTCGGTAGAGCACGTTCTTGGTAAGAACGGGGTCATGGGTTCGAATCCCATTGAGGGCTCTGGAGCCGAAAGATGTGGTAATTTGCATTGATTGATGTTTTGAGTACATAAGGAGAAGTTTTATGGCGAAGCAGAAATTTGATCGGTCGAAACCTCACATGAACGTGGGGACGATGGGACACATCGACCACGGCAAGACGACCCTGACAGCGGCCATTACCAAAGTAAGCCAGATGATGGGATTGGCGCAGTTCAAGGCGTACGATCAGATCGACAATGCGCCGGAAGAGAAAGCCCGGGGCATCACGATCAATATTGCGCACGTTGAATATGAAACTGCCAAACGGCACTATGCCCACGTCGACATGCCCGGACATCGGGACTACATCAAGAACATGATCACCGGAGCGGCCCAGGTCGATGGGGCAATTCTGGTGGTAGCTGCGCCGGATGGGCCGATGCCACAGACCAAAGAGCACGTGTTGTTAGCCCACCAGGTAGAAGTACCCAGCATCGTGGTGTTTTTGAACAAGACCGACCAGATGGACGATCCCGAGCTGTTAGAGCTGGTGGAGTTAGAGCTTCGCGAGATGTTGACCGGGTATGGCTATCCTGGAGACACGATTCCGATCGTGCGAGGGAGCGCCTTGAAGGCCCTGGAAAGCACCTCGACCGACCCGAATGCGCCTGAATATGAGTGCATCCGCGAGCTGCTGCGAGTGGTGGACGAATACATACCGGAGCCGGTGCGCGAGATGGACAAGCCGTTCATGATGCCGGTTGAGGACGTATTCTCGATCAAGGGTCGTGGGACGGTGGTAACGGGACGTGTAGACCGGGGCAAGGTTAAGACCGGAGAGCCGGTGGAGATCGTGGGTCTGCGCGACAAGAACATGAACTCGGTGGTAACCGGGGTCGAGATGTTCCACAAGACGCTGGATGAAGGCATCGCCGGGGACAACCTGGGGCTGCTGCTGCGAGGAATTGAGCGGACTGATGTGGAGCGCGGCCAGGTGGTCGCCAAACCGGGGAGCATCACCCCGCACACCCGTTTTATAGCCAGGGTGTACGTATTGAAGAAGGACGAAGGTGGGCGGCACAAGGCATTCTTTACCGGATACCGTCCGCAGTTCTACATCCGCACGATGGATGTGACGGGGAACATCGCCCTGCCAGAAGGTGTGGAGATGGTGATGCCAGGTGACAACGTGGACATGGAAGTGGAGTTAATCGTCAAGGTCGCGTTGGAACAGGGCTCACGGTTTGCTATTCGTGAAGGTGGCCTGACGGTTGGCGCCGGCGCGATCACTAAGATCCTCGAGTAATCAGAAAAAGGAGCGGTGGCAGTTTATTCAATAGCTGCCGCCGGACAACGAGACACATATGCCAGCTAAGAAAAAAGATGTTCGCCCGGTGGTGACCCTGGCGTGCACTGAATGTAAAGAGCGTAATTACACGACCGAGAAGAACCGACGGAACGACCCGGGCCGTATGGAATTACAGAAGTTTTGTGGGCGTTGCCGCAAGCATACGCTGCACAGGGAGACGAAATAAATAGATGGTGTGGTTGGACAGGCCGCTGTCTCGGATATGACGACAAGCGGCCCGCCAATCGACGTAGGCCAGTAGCTCAATTGGTAGAGCGCCGCTCTCCAAAAGCGGATGTTGTGGGTTCGATTCCTGCCTGGCCTGTTTGAACTAAGGCAACGCCGTCCTTTGAGGCGGCGTTTTAGCCGTAAGTTTAGGAGAATGTTATGGCAGAAAAAGTTGAAAAGAAAGTCAGCCAACCCAATGCCATCCAACGTTTCTGGCGAGAAACGGTTGGTGAGCTTCGAAAAGTGTCCTGGCCTACCACGCAAGAAGCCTATAACCTGACCAAGATCGTTTTAATTGTGCTTGTCGCAATGGCTGCATTTTTGGGTTTATTAGACTCCGGTTTTTCGTGGGTGATCGGTCATTTCTTCGCAACCTGAGATCAAGGCCAGGCAATCGGTGTTAGGAGAATTAATGGACGCGCAGGACAATTCATTGAATGATAATTTTGACAACGAAGAGCCGATCAACAGCTCCGAGACGGCGCTCCCTGATTTGGATGATGGTTCTGGCGCGCCTGTATCCCCGTCGGATGAAGTCGAAATCGGTGAACCGGGTAGCGAACAACGGGCCTGGTACGTCATTCATTGCTACTCGGGCTACGAAAACAAGGTTCGCCATAACCTGGAACAACGTATCGAGACCATGGGGATGAAGGACAAAATCTTTGACGTTGTCATTCCGACCCAGGAAGAGATTGAAGTCAAAGACGGAAAGCGGCGTACGGTAGAGCGGCACGTATTCCCAGGGTACGTTCTGGTCAATATGGTTCTCACCGAAGAATCCTGGTACGTGGTGCGGAACACACCGGGTGTAACCGGATTCGTGGGCATGGGCAATTCACCTACAGCTCTGCGCCCTGAAGAGGTTTCACAAATCCTCAAGCGGATGGAAGCTGAAGCTCCGCACATCAAGGTAACCTTCAAATCCGGAGAGAGGGTGCGAATTGTCGACGGCCCGTTCAACGATTTCCGTGGAACGGTTGCTGAGATTGATATGGAACGCTCTAAGGTCCGGGTAATGGTTAATTTCTTTGGCCGTGAAACACCGGTCGAGTTAGATTTTCTTCAGGTAGAGAAAGCATAAAATCGAGCTGGCAAACAGCCAGGCTCGAATTGGTGGGAGGGTATCCCCTGAAATACCCGCTATAACCACAAAGGAGAAAAAACTGTGGCAAAGAAACTGAAAACAATTGTCCGATTACAGATTGTGGCTGGAAAAGCCAACCCGGCGCCGCCGATTGGCCCTGCCCTGGCGGGGCATGGGTTAAATATCATGGCGTTTTGTAAAGAATACAATGGGCGAACGTCCAGCCGGACCGGGGAAATCATTCCCGCGGAAATTAGTATTTTTACAGACGGCTCTTTTACATTCATCTTGAAGTCGCCTCCAGCGGCAGTCTTGCTTCGAAAAGCTGCTGGAGTAGATAAAGGGTCTGACCAGCCAAACCGTAATAAGGTTGGTAAGGTCACCCGGGCACAGCTGCGAGAGATCGCTGAGATCAAGATGAAAGATATGAATGCAATCAATGTCGAAGGTGCAATGCGCCAGATCGAAGGCACTGCCCGAAATATGGGACTGACGGTCGTCGACTGACCCCTGTGGGAGGGCATTTAAGCCCGTTAGGACCACGAAGGAGTAAAAATGGCAAAACACGGTAAAAAGTATATGGCCGCTGCGGCCAAAATCGAAAACGATCGCTATTATTCACCCCGCGATGCGTTGGAGTTGATCAAACAAATTTCTTTTACGAATTTTGATTCCACACTTGAGGTTCACCTGCGCATGGGGCTCGATCCTCGCCAGGCTGATCAGATGGTCCGCGATGTCGTCGTGCTCCCCAATGGGCTGGGCAAGGCTGTTCGTGTCCTCGTTTTTGCCCAGGGTGAAGCAGCTACTCGCGCTCGAGGAATCCGGTGCCGATTTTATCGCCGATAATGACGAAATGATCGCTAAAATCCAGGGCGGTTGGACCGATTTTGACGTGGCGATTGCGACCCCGGATATGATGGGCAAAGCTGGTCGCCTGGGACGTGTCCTGGGGCCGCGTGGCTTGATGCCTAATCCCAAGGCAGGAACCGTTGTTCCCGCTGAGGATTTGCCTCGGGTCATTAATGAAGCTAAAGCCGGCCGGGTCGAATTCCGTCTCGACAAAACCGCCAATTTGCACATCCAGTTTGGGAAGACCTCATTTCCCATCGACAAGCTTTATGAAAACATGTCAGCCTTAATGGATGCCATCAAGAAGGCTCGTCCCACAGCAGCAAAGGGGACGTATATTAAACGGATCACATTAACTTCTACTATGAGCCCTGGGGTCAAGATCGATCCCTTACAGGCTCAGAGCATGGACACCGTAGAATAACCTGGGAGGTGCTTGTCTTCTCCAGATAAACACTGAACAGATTTTTCACCGCAGACAGCAGGCGCCGTATGGCTTAATTTTCCTGCCGAGGTGAGGCTTTTCAATTGTTTGCAAGACCCGATTGAACCGGTCATCAGGCTGGTCCTGGGTCACTGAAAAGTCTTTACCCGGCAGGATGCAAGGTAAAGACTTTTTATTTTTAAACAGGAAGGAGGTGAATCTAAATTGGCATTTACTAAGGAAGAAAAGACTGATATTGTAAAAAAATATGCAAATTGGTTCGACAAGAGCGAAGCCGTATATGTCCTTACTTATAAGAATATGAATATGAAAGCTGTCGATAATGTCCGGGCCAAAATTCGCGATATGGGTGGTGAAATCCATGTGATCAAGAACACCCTTTTCAAGCGGGTGCTTGATAATAAGGACATGCCTTACCCGAAAGATTTCATGGAAGGCAGCAATATCATTGCGTTTGCTTTCTCGGATCCTCCAGCTTTGGCAAAACTTCTCAATGACACCATTCGCGGTCAGGAGATTTTCCAGGTCAAAGGCGGATACCTGGGATCGCAGTCGCTTAGCGTAGAAGATGTCAAGGCTTTAGCTGAGCTGCCACCATTACCAGTTCTGCGGGCTACGTTGTTGGGAGTGTTGCAAGCCCCTTCCGCACAACTAGTCCGGACTCTGGCCGAACCGGCACGCTCATTGGCTAGCGTCTTCAGAGCTTATTCAGAGCAAGAAACCGCGGTTGCGGCCTAGGCTCGACTATTAATCAATTAATTTCTATAATAAACATCAGGAGTATATACAATGGCTGATCTTGAAAAACTCGTTGCAGAACTAAGCACCCTTTCAGTGCTTGAAGCTGCTGATTTAGTTAAAAACTAGAGGAAAAATGGGGCGTCTCCGCGGCTGCACCTGTAGCAGCAGCTGCGGCACTCCCGGCTGCCGCGGCCGCTGCCGCGCCGGTTGAAGAGAAAACCGAATTTGACGTCGTTCTGAAGGACGCTGGTCCCAAGAAGATCGAAGTCATTAAGGTTGTTCGCCAACTGACCAGCCTGGGCCTGGTGGATGCCAAAACAATGGCAGAGACAGTCGGCGCTAAGGTTCTCTCTGCAGTCGGTAAGGACGTCGCCAATGACGCCAAAGCCAAGCTAGAGGCTGCCGGCGCTACGGTCGAATTGGGTTAGTTCACGAGAAAAAAATAACGCCCTTAATCCCGGTCTATCCGGGGTTGAGGGCGTTTTGTATCCTAACTTGCTGAAAATCTAGGCCGGAGTTTGAACCAGGCGGCGGATGACCAGAACAACCTTGCCCTGGATTTGGACGATTTTTGGATCTTCGATATAAATGGGCTGCATCTGTGGGTTAGCTGGCTGTAGGCGTACGCGCCCGTTCTTTTCAAGGAAAAAATATTTCAACGTGGTTTCATCCCGGTCTCGGAGCCAGACCGCCACCATTTCTCCATTTTTTGCTTCCTGTACCCGTTTCATGACCACGATGTCGCCATCGTTCACCATGGCGTCGATCATTGAATCCCCTTTGACCTCGAGGGCAAACAGATCGGATACTTTTTCCTTTGAGGGCAGCAGACTGCGAGCAATATCAATACCTGTTTCAGGATCGTAATAGGAGAAATCGGAGGATGGAATCGGCATGGGAACACCGGCAGCAATCCGGCCAATCACCGGTATGTGTAGCAATTCGTCGATGATATTGACCGCATTCTGGGCAGCCTGTTTTAACCCAGGCAGACTTTTGATCAGGCGAATACCGCGTGAAATATTCTTCTCACGCTCGATATAGCCCTGGGTCTCCAGTTGTGCCAGGTAGTAATTCACAACGGAAGTAGAGCTTATCCCGGTTTTATCGCCTATCTCACGAATCGATGGAGGGAACCCGAATTTTTTCTGGTATTCATCCAAAAACTTTAAAATTTTGACATGCCGTTCGCTTAATCCATTACTTTTTCTGGCCATCCGTTTGCTCCTGAAAGTTACTGCTCATTTGTGCTAATATAATAATACACGAACATTCGTTCTGTGTCAAGGACGAATTTCGGGAAACGACGTAAAAGCTTGACTTAACCGGCTTATCATGCTATTTTTGCTGAACAATTATTGAGAGGAAGCGAAAATCCATGGCAAATTCTTATTCTCCCTTGCCTGAACATAAGTTTACATTTGGATTATGGACAGTTGGCAATATCGGTCGTGATCCTTTTGGTGAGCCTGTCCGTACTCGTCTGACCCCGGTAGAAATTGTCCATTTACTTGCCGAGGTGGGCGCTTACGGCGTGAATTTCCACGATAACGATCTGGTCCCTATCGATGCGACTCCGGTCGAACGCGATCGCATTGTTCGTGAGTTTAAAGCTTCTTTATATGATACCGGACTGGTTGTTCCAATGGCCACCACCAATCTATTTAGCGACCCGGCCTTTAAAGATGGCGCTTTCACTGCCAACGATCCAAAAGTCCGGGCCTATGCACTCCAGAAAACGATGAACGCGATCGACCTGGGGGTCGAATTGGGAGCCAGAGTATATGTTTTCTGGGGCGGGCGCGAAGGTGTCGAAACCGATTCAAGCAAGGACCCCCAATTAAGCTTGAAACGAAACCGTGAAGCTCTCAATTTCTTGTGCGATTACGTGAAAGACCAGGGTTATGACCTGAAATTTGCATTGGAAGCCAAACCCAATGAGCCCCGCGGTGACATATATCTTTCGACTACCGGGGCCATGCTAGCATTTATCTCTACCCTCGATAACCCGGAAATGGTGGGGGTTAATCCTGAAATGGCGCACGAGCACATGGCTGGTCTCAATTTCTTGCACGCGGTGGCCCAGGCCTGGGATACCGGTAAGCTCTTCCATATAGACTTGAACGACCAGGCTTTTGGCCGCTACGATCAAGACCTTCGTTTTGGATCGTATAATTTGAAATCCGCTTTTTATCTGGTGAAATTCCTGGAAGACGTTGGCTATAACGGCAGCAGGCATTTCGATGCCCATGCTTACCGTACCGAAGATACCGAAGGCGTCAAGTCTTTTGCCAGAGGCTGTATGCGAACATATTTAATCCTCAAGGAAAAAGCCCGGCTATTCAATTCTGATTCGGAAATCCAGGCCTTGTTGGCCAAGGTAAATGCGGCGGATGAAAGCGTCGCCGGATTCCAGGGAAAATATTCCCATCAGAAAGCACATGGGCTGAGAGAATTCTCCTTCGACCGGATGGCGCTTGGCCGTCGTGGATTGGATTACGAGCGGCTGGATCAGTTGACCATTGATCTACTATTTGGCGTCCGCTGATTTGCTCGTTTTCCGTTCAGGAGGTTAAGTGATTTTCGGTACAGTCTGCATTCTTGGGCTTGGTTATATCGGGTTGCCAACCGCCAGCACGCTGGCAACGCATGGCTTGAAGGTGTTTGGAATGGACATCAATCCCGCAATCGTCAGAACACTCCAGGCGGGACAGATCCACATCCAGGAACCGGGTTTGGGCCAGTTAGTTGAAGAAGCGCTTAGCAGCGGCAGCTTGCGGGTGTACCAACAGGTAAAGCCTGCCGATGCTTTTATCATTGCAGTCCCAACCCCTTTTTTTGATGATAAAAGCGCCGACATGCGCGCGGTAACTTCGGCAGCAGAATTGATCGTACCTCATTTGCGACCTGGCAATCTGGTCGTACTCGAATCTACATCACCTCCTTTGACGACCATCAACCTGGTCGCTCCGATCTTAGAACGGTCAGGGCTACGAGCCGGCGAAGATTTTTTCCTGGCATATTCACCTGAGCGTGTTTTGCCTGGGCAAATCTTGCGCGAACTGGTTGAAAATGCGCGTGTGATTGGTGGGGTCACGCCCCAGTCGGCCGAGGTGGCCCGTGACCTTTACGGTGTTTTTGTCAAAGGCGAAATTATCCTCACCGACGCCACCACGGCCGAGATGGTCAAGCTGATGGAGAACACCTATCGGGATGTCAACATCGCTATAGCCAATGAGTTTTTCAAGCTGGCGACCCGTTTTGGCGTGGATATCTGGCAGGCGATCGCCATCGCCAATCACCATCCCAGGGTGAAGATCCTGCAACCCGGAACAGGCGTTGGTGGGCACTGCATCAGCGTCGACCCCTGGTTTCTGGTCGAGGCAGCGCCCGAATTATCGCCCATAATCCGCACCGCCCGCCAGGTGAACGATTCCCAACCTCAATTTGTGGTTAACCTGGTTGAGAAGAAGATAGGCAATCTTGCTGGGAAACGCCTGGCGCTCTTAGGGCTGGCATTTAAACCTGAAGTCGATGACCTGCGCGAAAGCCCGGCAATTAAGATTGCTTACCTCTTGCAGGAGGCTGGCGCGCTGGTGCAGGCGTACGAGCCATTTAAACCGGGAGCGATTTTACCGGGAATCACGATCTTTCCGACCCTTGCCGATACTCTAGCAGGAGCCGATGCCCTTCTGCTTTTAGTAGCCCACCGCCAGTTTCGCCAGCTTGATCCCCAGGCTGTCTGTCGATTAACGCCCACCCGGCTGGCCATTGATGCAGTGAATGGTTGGGATACCAGCGCCTGGGAAACTTCTGGTTTTGAGCTGTACCGGCTGGGAGCAGGGGTGTGAACCTGCGGTCAACTTAATGCGTAATGTCGCCAGATCTGGGCTCATGCCTGGGGCTGGTGCTTATTCCCGGATAGGCTATGCATCCGATCAGCGTATTATCCATTTTTGGAACCCGACCAGAGGCTGTTAAAATGGCTCCGGTGGTCAAGCGATTAGCGACCACATCGGGGGTTACCGCGCGGGTATGCGTCACCGCCCAACATCGCCAGATGCTTGACCAGGTCCTCAACATTTTTAACATTCAACCGGATATCGATCTGGATCTCATGCGCCCTAACCAGGGACTGGCAGACCTGACTGCGGCGATATTTACCCGCCTGGGACCTGTTTTGGATGAGGTCAAGCCGGATTGGGTCCTCATCCAGGGGGACACCACCACGGTTATGGCCGCCTCGGTTTTGGCTTATTATCACCGCATTCGCATCGGCCATGTCGAAGCTGGTTTGCGGACCGGCGATAAATGGCAGCCTTTCCCTGAAGAGATAAACCGCAGAATTGCCGGTGTCGTAGCCGATCTGCACTTTGCACCTACCCAGCACAACCGCCAGAATCTTCTACGTGAAGGCATCCCGGATAGCCAGATCGTGGTAACCGGCAACCCGGTCATCGACGCCCTCCAGGCAATCTCAGCTCGCCCGGCCTCTGCCGAAACGACCGAACTGGTAAAGCGCCTGGGCATTCACCAGGACGGTAAACGCCTGGTATTGATCGAAGCTCACCGCCGGGAAAACTTTGGCGAGCCGCTTGAAAACATCTGTACAGCGCTTGCCAGCCTGGCTGAAGTTTACCGTGGAACTGTCGAGTTTGTCTATTCAGTCCATCTCAACCCAAACGTGCAGGAGGTTGTGCGGCGCAAGCTGGCGGGTATCCCCAATCTGGCCTTACTCGAACCGTTCGATTACTTGCCGTTTGTCCACCTGATGCAGCACACTGCTCTGGTATTGACAGACTCGGGCGGGATCCAAGAAGAAGCTACCGGTTTAGGAGTGCCTACCCTTGTCTTACGGGAGACTACCGAGCGCCCTGAGGGTATTGACGCCGGCACCCTGCGCCTGGTTGGCACCGACCCACAAAGGATTGTGGCGGTAACTCGCCAACTGCTCGACGATCCTCAAGCATATGCTGCCATGGCTCACGCTGCCAATCCATTTGGAGACGGGCATGCAGCCGAGAAAATTGTTTCGGCCTTGTTGGAATATAATAAATAATCGGATCGATGGCTCATTCTGACTTCTACACAAGTCTAGTATATGCCCGCCAATCTCGCGTCTTCGGCAAGCTAGCCTATTTCCTGTTAAAACTATTAGGTGCTGAGATTCCTTGTTCGGTAAAGATCGGCCCGGATTTCTTGCTCGAACATGGTGGTTTTGGCGTAGTCATCCATAGCCACAGCGAAATCGGGGCTCGAGTGCACATCTATCCTGGCGTTACCCTGGGCAGGGCCGATGTCTACCGGCCGGCATCTCAATCGAAATTTGAGGGGATCATCGTCGAAGACGATGTCATCCTTTCACCAGGAGCCAAGGTGCTTTGTAAGCAGGGTCTCCTAAGAATTGGGCGAGGGACTGTGGTGGGCGCAAACGCCGTTTTGCTCCAATCAACCGGTGTAAACGAAATATGGGCCGGAGCCCCGGCTCGTTGCATAAGCCAACGAAATGATGGGTTAGAGAGTTGAACACCAATAAGACCTTGACCAGGGTTTGTCTTGTCCCGCGCTTGAAAGGTCTGGGGGGAATGGTCTCCTTTCAAGCGAAGCTTGTTGCCGGTTTGAACCACCATGGTATCCAGGTGAGCTACGATCTCAGCGATCACGATTGCTCGGCTGTTCTCGTTATCGGGGGCACCCGTAAGTTGGCAGCCTTGTGGCAGGCTCACCGCAGAGGCGTCCACATTGTACAGCGCCTGGATGGCATGAACTGGCTGCACCGCAAGCAGCCCACGGGCGTGCGCCAATATTTGCGAGCGGAAGCGAATAACCAGATTCTTACGGTGATCCGGCGATATTTGGCTGACGCCATAATCTATCAGAGCCGGTTTTCCCAGCAGTGGTGGGAAAAGGTCCATGGTAACCCAGGGGCGCCATCCGGTGTTATCTATAATGGTGTAGACCTGGTTTTTTATTCACCGCTTGGTCCTCACAAACGCCCCGGCGACCATTTCCGCATCCTTTTAATTGAAGGACACCTGGGAAAAGACAACGCCCAGGGGTTAGACAGCGCGGTACGTATGGTTGCTTTGTTGAGAGACGAACACCACTTGCCGGTTGAATTGGTCATCGCCGGGGACGTAGCTCAGGAGCTTCAGACAAGGGCGCTCGCCGCGGCTGGTGGCCAGGTTGTTTTTAGGGGTGTGCTCTCGAGGAAACAGATTCCTCAAATCGACCGATCAGCCCACCTGCTGTTTTCAGCCGACCTGAATGCTGCATGTCCCAATGCAGTAATCGAGGCCATGGCATGTGGTTTGCCGGTTGTGGCATTTGATACCGGCGCGCTGAACGAATTGGTGCTGGAAGGCGCCGGCAGGGTGGTGCCGTATGGCAGCAATCACTGGAACCTGGAACCGCCCCAGATCCCTCCATTGGCTCAGGCAGCAGCGGAGATCCTGGCTCAAAACGGTCCGTTTAGAAAAGCAGCCAGGGCGAGGGCTGAGGCTGTTTTCGGGGTCGATTATATGGTGGATAGCTACCTTCAGGTGTTGTTGCCATGACTGCTGGCGGGGTCACTTCACCAATACGGGCTGGATTGCAGCAGCGTGTATTGCCTGGGTACAGGGTCGAATTCTTCGATGGATTGGCTGCAGCTTGCGCAGGCGGTTTGAGCATTTTTGCCGGGCAGCCTCGTCCTTCTGAAGCCATCCAAACCGGCAGCGCTCTTCAGGTGGCTCACCTGGTGATGGGGAGCAACCGCCATTATTTTAGTAAAGGGCTGTATTTGTATCGCCAGGTTGGCCTGCTCGATTGGCTTGAGAAATGGGACCCCCAGGTGCTGATAACCGAGGTCAATCCACGCAATTTGAGCCTGCCTGCTGCAATTCGTTGGATGCACCAGCGCAACCGGCGTGTAGTGGGATGGGGATTGGGAGCGCCAGCCAAAACTGGCCTTCCAGGCCGCCTCATACACGAAAACTGGCGCCGGCACATTCGCCAGTTTGATGGGTTGGTAACCTACAGCCACCAGGGTGCAGCTGAATTCGATGCGGCCGGGTTTCCACGTGAACGGATCTTCGTTGCCCCTAATGCTGTGACCTGCCGTCAAGCATTTCCGATGCCTGAACGCCCCCCAAATTACCAGGGGCGACCGATGGTATTATTTGTGGGTAGATTACAAACCCGAAAACGGGTTGACCTTCTCATCCAGGCTTGCGCGGCGCTCCCGCCTGAGATGCAACCTGGATTGTGGATCGTTGGGGATGGCCCAGCCAGGAGCGGATTGGAAAAATTGGCTCAATCGGTGTACCCTGACGCTGAAATACTTGGAGCTCGCCACGAGAGCGAGTTGGAGCCATTTTTTCTCAAGGCCGACTTGTTTGTCTTGCCGGGAACCGGGGGGTTGGCAATCCAGCAGGCCATGTCCTTCGGCCTTCCAGTTATCACGGCTGAAGCCGATGGCACCCAGCAAGACCTGGTCCGTCCATCCAACGGGTGGCAAGTGACTCCGGGCGACCTGGCTGAATTGACGCAAACATTGCGTCAAGCACTGAAAGACGTTTGGCGCCTGCGCCAGATGGGAAAAATCTCGTATCAGATCGTGCATGATGAGATTAATGTCGAGATGATGGTAAAAATTTTCATCCAGGTTATGGGTGTTGACTGATGAGGCGATATCGTAACCCACGCTCGCTAAATAATACCCTGAATCAATTATCGACCAATTTGATCGGCACATGGCGCCGCCAAACTTCGCACGGACGCCGGGTAATTGTGATTGTCAATCCCGCTGCCGGGCAAGATCGCCCGATCCTGAAGACAATAAATACTATGCTGCAGGCTGCCAAGGTCGATTGGAACCTGGTTATTACACGCCAGGCTGGCGATGGCTTCCGCCTGGCCCGGCATGCGGTCGCAGTCGGCGCTGACACCGTGGTCGTCTACGGCGGTGATGGCACGATAGCCGAAGTAGCCAGCGGCCTGGGGGGGAGTAAAGTTGTGTTGGGGATCATCCCCGGAGGCACTTCCAATTGGATCGCCAATTCATTTGGCATACCCAGGGACATATCTCAGGCGCTTTCAATAATTATCGACCCCGAGCATTCCGTCTATTCGCTGCGCCTTGGTCTCGTCAATAAAATATTCTTCATTCAAATGATCGGAATTGGTCTGGAAGCCAGGCTGGTTGAAGGCGCCGGACGAGACAGGAAAGAACGCTTTGGTGTTCTCGCTTATGGATTTTCTGCCCTGCAATCCTTTACAAACCCCAAAGTGGCTCATTACCGGATGATCCTGGATAATAAGGAAGTTGAGGCAGATGGGGTTACCTGTATGGTGGTCAATGCTGATAACCTCATTCTGCCTGCGCTCTCCGCCATGGAACCCGGTCCTCGGAATGGTTTGTTGGATATCTTCATTCCCCAAAGGGCTGATCTCAGGGCAATTTTTTCGGTCGCAGCTACGATGGCCGGCGGTGGCCCAGACCTGGTTATGCTTCCCCATTGGCAGGCTCGTAATATCTCCATCGAGACTGACACACCTCAGCTTGTGCAGAGTGATGGTGAGATCATCGGGGATACACCCACGAAGATCAAGGTAACGTCCAGAAGGGTGCGCGTGGTGGTTTCGCCTGAGAGAGCCTCCAGCCTGACGAGTTATAATTTCGATTCGGAAGAGGAAGATACCGAGCTCGCAGAATCAGACGAACCCCTGTTACCTGCAGAATAATAGGAGCGTGGCAGCCTGCTCCTGTTCTCCGGTTACGGCAATCAAACCCCATAATCTACCTGGTGAATTGAGGTCTACTTGAAAATCCTGTTGGTCGCAGATGGTCGCAGCCCCACCACCCGGCGCTGGTTGGAGGGATTGTTGGCGCAAGGCCATAAAGTCTTTCTGGTTTCGAGCTACCCTTGCGAGCCGCCTTCACCATCTGTAGAAATCCGGGTATTGCCCATCGCTTTTGGAAACCTGGCCAAACGTCAGGCTGTAACTGGGAATCTCAGCCATCCAGTGGGATCTTCAGGCAGCTTGAAGCGGATAGCTGGACGTTTTCGCCCTCTCTTCTTAACCGGCCGTTACCTTCTTGGACCGGCCTCCCTTGATCTCTCCGGAGCCGCCAGGCGTTTCAACCAATTGGTGTCATCCTGGCAGCCCGATCTGGTGCACGCCTTACGGATACCCTTCGAAGGGATGCTGGCCGGCCGCTTGCCTAACGGTCTGCCGCTCATCGTTTCAATCTGGGGAAATGACCTGACCCTCCACGCCCGCGGCTCGCCCTGGATGGCCTCTCAGACCCGGCGCTGTTTGCACAGGACCGATGGCCTGATCGCCGATGCTGCCCGTGATTTGCGCCTGGCGCATTCCTGGGGTTATCCGTCTGAGCGGCCCACCCTGGTCGTTCCAGGTTCGGGGGGGATCGACCTGGAAGAAATCGAACGCTGTAAAGAGCTGAATCCTGCTTCCATTGCTGCCGCACTTCCACGCGATCTCCGTTGGGTGATCAACCCGCGCGGCCTCCGGCCAGGCAGCCTGCGAACGGATGTATTTTTCAAATCGATCCCACTTGTGCTGGAACAAGAACCTCATACAGCGTTTATTTGCCCGGGGATGGCCGGGCAGGACGCAGCCATTCATTGGGTTAAACAATTGGGCATCGAAAAGCACGTGTACCTGCTGCCCACCTTACCCCAGCCAGATATTTGGGCGATGTTCCACCAGGCGCAAATCTATATCTCGCCCAGCATTCACGACGGTACCCCCAACTCGTTTCTGGAGGCCCTGGCCTGTGGTTGTTTCCCGGTCGTAGGCGATATCGAAAGTTTCCGTGAATGGATTTCGCCCGGCGTGACTGGTTTGCTGGTCGATGCAACCGACCCAAGCCTGCTGGCGCGTGCTACTATTCAGGCATTGCAATCACCTGTACTGCGCAGTGAAGCCAGGATGCTCAACGCAAAACTGGTCGCCGATAGGGCGAGCAAACAGGTCACGGCTCAAAAAATCGAGGACTTTTATCGTTTTTTTGTGCAATCGTAATTGGTCGCCATTAAACTCATAGAGGTGGAATTCTTCCAAGAATTCCACCTCTATGAGTTTAATTTCACCTACTCTATCGGTCAGCCGCTGGTAGACCTCAGAAGTCTGACCGTTATATGTTGATCCCGTGTCCCTCTGCCACGTGGGCTGCTTCCATCAAAACCTCGCTCAAGGTGGGATGGACGTGGATATTGCGGGCGATCTCGGTGGTGGTCAGTTCCATCCGCTGCGATATTGTCAGTTCGGGCAGCAGCTCGGAAACTTCCGGTCCGATTAAGTGCCCACCCAGGATTTCTCCATATTTCGCATCGGTGATGAGTTTGGCAAAGCCGGTCGATTCTCCCAGTCCAAGCGCTTTTCCACTGGCTGAAAATGGGAACCGCCCGACCTTGACATCTTTGCCCTTGGCCCTTGCTTCAGCTTCAGTCATGCCAAAGGACGCAATCTGCGGCTGGCAGAAAATGGCGCGCGGCGCCATCACATAATCGACCGTCGTAGTATCTACACCGGCAATGTTTTCGGCGCAGACGATGCCTTGGGTCGATGCCACGTGAGCCAATAAGAGCTTCCCGGTCACATCACCAATGGCCCAAATACCGCTGACATTGGTCGCCATGCGGTCGTCGATCTCAATAAATCCTCTTTGAGAAAGGGCGACACCGAGATCCTCCAGTCCTATATCGCGCGTATTGGGTTTAAATCCAATTGCCACGAGGGTCTGTTCGGCTTCCAGGGATTGTTCGCCATCTGGCCCGCTGACCTTGACCGTCACGCTATTTTCTCCGGGTTCAACCGCCAGCACCCGCGTTCCTGGCATGGTTTTGATCCCTCGCCGGTTGAATGCTTTATTCAATTCTGCGCTGATTTCCTCGTCTTCGAGCGGAACGATCCTGGGCAGCATTTCGACGATGGTCACATCCACGCCGTATGAATTCCAGACTGTCGCGAATTCGACCCCGATGGCTCCTGCGCCGATGATGACGACCGATTTGGGTAGTTTGGGCTGCAGAATAGCTTCTAGATAGGTTAACACCTGTTCCCCGTCTGCTTTGACCCCTGGGATCATGGCTGCCTGGGCACCGGTCGACACGACGAAATTCTTGGCTTTGACACTTTGTTTCTTTCCATCCTTGTCGGTCACCGTTACTTCATTTCGGTTGGCGAATTTGGCTGTCCCCATGATGACGTCGATATTGTTCTTCTTCATCAAGTAACCGACCCCCTTCACCAGCCTGTCAGAGACCTGGCGACTGCGTTTGACCGCGACGCTGTAATCCAGCTTTAGATTTTCAAACGAAAACCCCAGCTCTTTACCCCGTTCGCGCAGGGTATGGGCTACTTCGGCATTCTTGAGGAGCGATTTGGATGGGATGCAGCCTACATTCAGGCAGATACCGCCCAACCATTGTTTATCAATGATAGCTGTTTTCAAGCCTAATTGTGCCGCGCGAATGGCGCACACGTAACCTCCTGGGCCGGCTCCGACCACGACCACATCATAATCACTCATACAACGATCCTTTCTTGTAATAAAAATAGTACACTAAAGTATAACCCTCATTGCCACGTTTCAAGGGTTTCGACCACTTTTGCCAGGTAATTATCGGCGCTGGCGCCATCGAGGATGCGATGGTCGAAGGTCAAGGTCAGGTACATCATCGGCCGGATGGCGATCGCATCATTGATTACGACCACCCGCTTCTGGATTGCGCCAGCCCCCAGGATAGCACATTGGGGCTGGTTGATAATTGGCGTGGCAAACAGTGACCCGCTGACGCCATGGTTGGTCAGGGTGAAAGTGCCATCTTTAACCTCATCGGGACGAAGCTGGTGTAAGCGTGCCCGGGCTGCCAGGTCGTTAATGGTGCGTCCCAGGCCAAGCAGAGACAGCTCATCGGCTCCTTTGATCACCGGAACGATCAAACCTTCGTTTTTCAACGCCGCGGCCATCCCGATGTTGATCTGGCGGTGGATCAAGATGCCATCATCGGTCCAGGATGAATTTACCAGCGGGTAGGCTTTCAAAGCGGTCGCGATGGCCGAGATGAAGTAAGCCGTGAAGGTCAATTCAACCCCATCGTGTTCGAAAGCAGTTTTATTCTTTTCTCGGTGCGCGACCACTTTACTTAGATCGGCTTCCATTACGGTCGTCACGTGAGGTGACGTGTGCTTTGAAAAGGTCAGACGATCGGCAATGGTTTTTCGCAACGTGGTTAATGGCACCAAATTCCCATCGGCGGAAGGACCGCTGCCTCGATTAGCCGGTAAAGGTGAGGGTTGCGGCTTGTTTGCCGGGGCCTGAGGCGCGGCCTCCTGAAGCGTTGAACCAGACGAAGGCTGGACATTTGAAAAAAGCTCGGTGGGCCGGAACAGGTCGCCATCGGCCGGCGTTTCCCAGATTTCTTGCTTCGGAGCTGCCGAAGCATGCGCTTGGTGATCCAGGTAGGCCAGGACGTCGCGCTTGGTGATCCGTCCTCCATCGCCGCTACCCGTGACCGCAGCCAGGTCAACGCCGTGCTCTTTAGCAAGCCTGGCGACGACTGGTGAAATAAAGCCCAAGAGTTGGTTTAGACCGGGAGATGGTACGGTTACCTGTGATTTTTGTGATTGCACCGGTTCAGTCTGCGCCGGTTCTTTTGGTGCAGCTGCCCCTTCTTCTGGCACCTTTTCCTCGGGCTGCCCGATCCAGGCCAGTACGGTGCCGGCATCAACGGTTGTCCCTTCAGGGATCACAATTTTCAATAGAACCCCACTGGCCGGGCTGGGGATCTCGGTATCGACTTTATCAGTGTTGACTTCTAACAGCGGGTCTAATTCTTTGATATTTTCACCGACGCTGCAAAGCCATTTCGTCACCGTCCCTTCAACCACTGATTCACCCAATTGAGGCATAATGACTTTTGTGCTCATACGTTTCTCTCCTTACCAACCGGCCAAATCCCGGATAGCCTGGGCAATCTTTTCCGGGTTAACCATAAACCAGTCCTGGAGAGGATGGCTAAAAGGCACTTCGGGTACATCCGGGCCGGCCAGGCGGCGTACGGGCGCATCCAGGTCGGTAAAGGCGTGCTCGGCGATGGTGGCAGCGACCTCAGCACCGTAACCGCCGGTAAGGTTGTCTTCGTGGACGATTAAGGCTTTGCCGGTTTTATGGACCGATTCCAGGATGGTGTCCCGGTCTACCGGGTAGAGGGTGCGCAGGTCGACCACCTCAACGTCGATCCCTTCGCCGGCCACTTTCTGAGCGGCCTGGAGGGCATAATGGTGCATCATGCCGTAGGTAAACACGCTCAAATCACTGCCGGTCCGGGAGACGTTAGCTGGCCCTATCGGGACCGTATATTCGCCTTCCGGTACCTGGCCTTTGATCAGGCGGTAGCCTTTTTTGGGCTCGAAAAAGAGCACCGGGTTGGGGTCGCGTACAGCCGATTTGAGCAGTCCCTTGGCATCGTAAGGAGAGGACGGAATAACAACTTTTAATCCGGGGATGTGTGAGAACAGGGCTTCGACGCTCTGCGAATGGTACAGTCCCCCGCCAACGCCGCCCCCGTAAGGAGCACGGATAACCATTGGGACGGTCCACTCTCCGTTCGAGCGATAGCACATTTTTGCTGCTTCACTGACAATCTGGTTGAACGCTGGAAATATGAAATCGGCAAATTGGATTTCGCAGATGGGATGCATGCCATATAATGCCGCCCCGATCCCTACACCGACGATTGATAATTCGGCCAGGGGTAAATCGATCACCCGCTCTGGACCATATTTTTCGAATAATCCCTGGGTAGCCCTGAAAACACCGCCCCGAAGCCCGACATCTTCGCCGACGATGAAAACGTTCTCATCCCGGGCCAGTTCATCATCCATGGCCTGGCGAATGCCCTCAATCAAGGTAATCTCAGGCATGGATCACCTCCTCTGCGTAGACAGATCGTTTGGCATCTTCAGGGGTCGGGTAGGGCGCCTGGGTTGCCTGGGTTACTGCCTCTTCGACCATTGCCTTGGCTTTTTCGTCCAGTTCGCTGTAACCGCTCTCCGAGAGGATGCCTTCATTTTCGAGGATTTGGTGAGCGATGAGTAATGGATCGCGTTTCTTGAATTCTTCAACCTCCTCACGCGAACGATAAGTGCGATCGTCATCGTCCGATGAATGGGGAGTCATGCGGTACATACGGGCTTCAATCAATGATGGGCCATTTCCAATGCGTGCATTCTGGACTGCTTCCCGCACGCTCTCGTATACAGAGAAAACGTTGGACCCATCCACTTCGATGCCGGGTAGTCCCAGGCCGCAGGCTTTCTCTGCGGCGCTATTAACCGCCATCTGCTTATCAACACGTTCGGAAATGGCATACTGGTTGTTTTCAACCATAATAATGACCGGAAGCTGGTGGATGGCCGACCAGTTGGCTGCTTCGTACCACTCTCCTTGAGATGTTGACCCCTCTCCCAGGGTGGTCAGGACCACCCGGTCCTCGCCTTTTAGCTTGATCGCCAGGCCAATACCGGCTGCATGAGGACATTGGGTTGCAACCGTCGCCGAGGTGCTGATCACGTTAGCTCGTTTGAGACTCCAATGGCTGGGCATTTGCCGTCCGGCTGATTCTGGATCGGCTTTCTTTCCCATCAAACCCAGCATAAATTCGGCTGGCGTCATCCCGAGCGATAATAACAGCGCAAGGTCACGGTAGTAAGGTGCAACCCAATCGTAGCCTCTCCGCAAGGCAAAAGCTGCGCCAACCTGGGCGGCTTCGTGCCCGATACCCGAAATGTGAAAGGTGATTTTGCCCTGGCGATGCAGTATCCAGGCCCGCTCGTCCAACCGCCTGGCTAGCAGCATCGTCCAGAACATTTCGGTTTTTATTTCTTTTGAAAGATCCATATAAAGCCCTCCTGCTGGTGGAGTATCGATAAATTCGTACCAATATACGGCAATTACTCCTTGATGGGTAGTTTACCATAGCAGCCGACCCTGCGCAAATAGAACTGGCTTGATTTTCACTTGCCTAGCGTATCATCACGTGATAAACTCTTATAAAAAGAGAAAATGCCACCTATTCTTTATCTGATTGACGGTCATGCCCTGGCTTACCGGACTTATTTTGCCCTTACCGCGTCTTCACCAGGCGGTGAACGCTGGCAAACTAAATCGGGTGAGCCAACCGCCGGGGTTTATGGGTTCGCCAGTGTGCTGTTGCGTGTGCTCGACCAGGAGCATCCCGATTACCTGGCTGTAGCATTCGACACGGGGAAAACATTCCGCGACAAGCTCTTCCCTGCCTATAAGGGCACCCGTGCAAAGATGCCAGATGACTTACGCTCGCAGATGGACCGCATCCGCCAGTTGGTGGATGCTTTTAATATCCCACGCTTGGAAGTTGAAGGATACGAAGCTGACGATGTACTAGGAAGCGTATCGAAGAAAGCGGTCGAGATGGGGCTGGGGGTCAAGATCGTCACCGGCGATCGCGATCTGCTGCAGCTGGTCAGTGAAAGGATCATCATCAACCTGGCGGGCAGCAAGCTTGCGGAGGCCAAGGATTATTTTCCTGAAGATGTTGTGGCTTCTTTGGGAGTCCGACCTGATCAGGTCATCGACTACAAGGCCTTAGTCGGAGACACCTCGGATAACATTCCAGGAGTGAGCGGGGTCGGTGTGAAAACCGCTCAATCGCTCCTGGGTACCTACCAGACTCTGGAGGCGATTTACGAGCATCTGGATGAAATTCCTAACCGGGTTAAAATCCGGTTGGAAGCCAACCGTGATGCAGCCTTCCTCAGCCAGAAATTAGCCACAATCGTCACCGACTTGCCGGTAACGCTGGACCTGGACCAGGCCCGTTCGGAGCGTTTTGATCCCCAGTCGGTCGAATCGCTCTTCCGCGAGCTGGAATTTCGCTCCTTGATGATCAGGCTCAACGGTTTGATCGGAGCGGAAAAAGTTAAACCGATTCCAAGCCAGCAGCTCGATTTATTTGAAGCACAAAAACCGGTCATGGTTTCCAGCCCGGGCCCCAGCCCGATAGAGGTCTTCCTGGTCAATACCGAGGAGCGTATGGATCAGCTCCTCGATGCATTGCGTCACAGCCCGGTAATTTCATTTGATACCGAGACCACATCCACCGATCCCATGCAAGCCGACCTGGTTGGCATATCTCTTGCGGTAAAGCCGGGTGAAGGCTTTTACATACCGGTTGGCCACCACTCACCTGGCGACTCGCAGCTATCTCTCGAATCTGTAATCGAAAGCTTACATGGTCCGCTGACCGACCCCGCCATAGGCAAGGTAGGCCATAATCTCAAGTATGATTACCTGATGTTAAGCCGGAATGGGCTGGATACTGCCCCATTGACTTTCGATACCATGATTGCCGAATGGTTGGTCGACCCTTCTTCTCGCAACCTGGGGTTGAAGAATCTGGCGTGGGTGCGCCTTGGGGTCGAGATGACCCATATCGAAGAGCTGATTGGCAAAGGCAAAAACCAAATCAATATGGCAGATGTCCCTGTCGATGCAGCGTCACGATATGCCGCTGCTGATGCCGAAACCACTCTGCGGTTGGTGCCAGTGTTAACCCCTGAATTGGAACGCCAGAATGCTTCACGTTTATTGAATGATCTCGAAATGCCATTGGTGACTGTTCTGGCCGAAATGGAACGGACCGGTATCGCCCTGGATAGATCGTTCTTCACGACCATGTCGGCTGAGCTAAGTCAGCGCCTGGCGGAGCTTGAACGCCTGGTATATACTGAAGTAGGCTCTTCGTTTAATCTAAATTCGACCCAGCAGTTATCCGTCATTCTCTTTGAAAGGCTGGGATTGGAGCCCCCTGATCGCCGGAAACGAACAGCCAGTGGGCACTATTCCACTTCCGCAGCCGTCCTGGATGAGCTGCGCGGCCAGCACCTGGTGGTCGATTGGTTATTGGAATATCGTGAGCTTGCCAAGCTGAAATCGACCTATCTGGATTCTCTGCCCGAACAGATCAATCCATTCACCGGCAGAGTCCATACTTCTTATAACCAGACCGGCTCTGTTACCGGTCGATTGGCTTCTTCCGATCCGAACCTGCAAAATATTCCTTCTCGCACCGACCTGGGACGAAAAGTCCGTCAGGGGTTCATTGCCGGGCAAGGAAAAGTTTTGTTGTCGGTCGATTACTCGCAGATCGAGCTGCGGATTGTGGCTGATATGGCCAAGGATAAAGCTATGCTGGCTGCTTTTGATGCCGGTCAGGATATCCACGCCGCCACGGCTGCCGCTATTTACGGTGTACCCCTAAACGAGGTTTCCCGCGAACAACGGCGCCATGCCAAGGCGATCAATTTTGGGTTAATCTACGGCATGAGCGCATTTGGTCTTAGTCGTACGACCGATTTGACACTGGGTGAATCCGAAGAGTTTGTCAATACTTATTTCAAACAATTCCCAAGTGTCAAGTTCTATCTCGATAACATGCGTAAGCAAGCAGCCGATCAGGGGTACGTGGAGACTTTGCTTGGCCGGAGGCGTTACTTCCCGGGTTTAAAGGCGCAAACGAATCAGAACATCCGTAATCGTGAAGAACGTGAAGCCATTAATGCCCCAATTCAGGGCACTGCAGCTGATATCATGAAACTGGCAATGCTGCACCTGCCGCCTGAATTAAAAAGGGCCGGCCTCAAAGCTAAATTAGAGCTCCAGGTTCACGATGAACTGGTGTTGGAATGCCCGGTTAACGAGCTGCGCGAGACGGCCGAGTTGGTGCAGAAAGTAATGGAGACTGCCTACCAACTATCAATCCCCCTTTCTACCGACAGCCGTTGGGGAACAAACTGGGGTGAGATGGCTTCACTAGATTCATTTAAAGGCTGACGATCGCCTTTCCGAGGTAATTGAGGGCAAATCATGGCAGGAAACGAGGCATTATTCCAAAAAGCAATGAACCAGGGTCATTCCGCTGCCTGGGATGGTATGTGGGATCAGGCGTCCTTTTGTTACAGGGAGGCGCTTGAACAATTCCCGGATAATCCCAAGGCCCTGACCAGCCTGGGGTTGGCAGCGATCGAGCTGCAGCAGTACGAAGAAGCGCTGGCCTGTTACCGGCGCGCATCTGTCATTACCCCTCAGGATCCTCTACCGATTGATAAAGTGGGGCAGATATCCGAGCGTTTAGGCCGGCTCGATGATGCTACCCGGGCAGCCTTACAAGCCGCAGACCTGTACATCAAGGACCACGAGATCGAAAAGGCGATTGAGAATTGGATTCGGGTCACCCGCATCAAACCCGAAAATTTGGCCGCCCATTCCCGCCTGGCAATGATCTATGAGCGGCTTGGACGCAAGGAAGATGCGGTCAGCGAATACCTGGTGGTAGCCTCTTTGGTGCAGCGTGCCGGAGACATGGTAAAAGCGTCGCAGGCGGTCAATTATGCTTTCAAGATCATGCCGGAGAGCAGTGAAGCCCGCCAGGCGCTTTCAATCATCAAAGCTAACCAGCTCCTTCCCAAGCCATTACGCCCGCATGGCGGTACCGGGCCGGTGCTGATGGAAAAAGTCCGCCAGTTCGAATCTGAGAAAACCACGGTCGATGAAAAAACGCTCCTCGACCCAATCACCGATGCGCGCCAGAAGACACTGGTTTTGCTGGCAGGTATCCTCTTCGACGATGGCGATAAGCACGCGCTCGACCAGGGTAGTCGCCACGAGCTTATGTCGATTACCCGAACGACTGAAACCCAAGCCTCCACTCCTGATGATCTCGGGCCAGGAAGAATGTCTGTCCATCTCGGCCAGGCGATCGACGCTCAAACCCAGAAACGCGACGATGATGCAGTTGAAGAACTGCAAAAAGCAATTGATGCCGGACTTATCCAACCGGCGGCCCATTTTGACCTTGGCCTGCTGCTTTTTAATTGCCAGAAATTCGAGCCGGCATTGGCTAGCCTGCGGCTATCCGTGCGGCATCCTGATTATTCGCTGGCTTCCCGTTTGTTGTTAGGCGGATCGTTAAGAAAGCTTGAACGACTGAATGAAGCCGCTGTGGAATACCTGGAAGCTTTGAAGTTAGCCGATTCGACGGCAACTGTAGACCCCCAGGATGCCAATGAGATGATCCAACTTTACGAGACCTTGATCGATACGCAAGGCCAGCAGATCGATCCGAAGACCAGCGAAGACCTTTGCGCAAACATTGCAGCCCTGTTAGAGCGACCTGATTGGCGAAACCAGCTCATTCAAGCCCGTAAACAGCTCCCAGAACAGACCAAAGGGAGCACGCCCTTACCTCTCGCCGAGATTATGCTTCAATCTCACAGCAGCCAGGTGGTCGAATCACTTGCTGTGATTCATAGCATGGTTGATGCAGACCAAATCCGCACGGCGATGGAAATTGCCTTTTTTACACTTTCGTTTGCTCCAGGTTATCTGCCCTTGCATGTCGAGATTGGTGAGCTGTTATTAAAGGAGGGCTTCCTTCAAGAAGCTATCCAAAAGTTTTCAATTGTCGCACAAGTTTATAACGTGAGGGGTAAAGCCGATCAAGCTGTACGGCTGTTCCGCCGCATTATCCAGCTCAATCCAATGGACCTTTCTGTCCGCAGCCTGCTGATCGACTCCCTCGTGCTTCAAGGAAGTGTGGATGAGGCTATCAGGGAAGATCTTGATCTCGCCGATACATATTATCGCCTAACGGAATGGGATTCAGCTCGAAAGACCTACATGGATGCATTACGCCTTGCGCAGCAGTCGAGCTCGAACCGGAAATGGAGCACCAAGATCCTGGCAAAAATCGCAGATATTGATATGCAGCGAATGGATTGGCGCCAGGCATTGCGTGTTTTTGAACAGATCAGGATTCTACAGCCTGATGACAGCAAGGTTCGCTTGAATCTGATCGACATCAATTTCCGCATCGGTCAAGAGAATACTGCGGTTACCGAATTGGATAGCTACATCCACTACCTCGACAGTCAAGGGCAGGTTGAGAAAGCGATCCATTTCCTCGAAGATATCGTTGCCGAGCGTTCTTCCAAGTTAGAGCTCCAACGCCGCCTCGCTGAGCTTTACCAAAAAGCTGGCCGGATCGACAAGGCAATTGAAACGATGGACACAATGGGGGATCTTTTAATCAGCGCAGGTAACAAAACGGGAGCGATCAATGTCATTCAGGCTATCCTAAATCTCAATCCTCCCAATGCTGATGAGTACCAGAAATTATTGCTGCAATTAAAAATTGCTAACTAATAGCTAATCAACTTTCGCCCATCTAATTGTTCTCTGATCTGGATGAGCTGCCGCCTCAGGCGGTCGTCTCTCTCAACCAGGTCAGCTACTTTTTCGCAGGCATACATCACGGTAGTGTGGTCTCGTCCACCCAACACAGTGCCGATTTGGGGTAAGGAAACGTTGCCGAATTCTCTGAGTAAATACATGGCAATCTGGCGCGGCCAGGCAATCTCTCGGGAACGGTCTCTTCCGGTGAGCTGAGCCGTTGTAACCCCAAAGGCATTGGCGACTGCGTCGACGACCCGCGCCGGTTCGAGTTCTTTGGTTTGTGGCAATAAATCGGCTAATGAGGATAAAACCAATTGAGGCGTCAGGGACATGCCACTTAATTCCGATAAGGCCAGCACCCGGGTTAATGCGCCTTCTAGTTCACGAATGTTAGATTGTACTTGTCGCGCAATCAATTCCAGAATTTCTCCCGGCACCACTTTTCCAGCCCGTTCGGCTTTTGTTCGTAAGATGGCGATGCGAGTCTCCAGGTCAGGGGGCTGGACATCTGCCGATAAGCCCCATTCGAACCGGGAGCGTAAACGCTCTTCCAGGGTGACCATTGCTTTCGGTGGGCGATCCGAGGTCATGACGATTTGTTTATCCTGCCCATGCAGGGTATTGAACGTGTGGAAAAATTCTTCCTGGGTGGATTCTTTACCGGCGATGAATTGAATATCATCGACCAGCAAGACATCGATCCTGCGGTATTTTTCGCGGAAGGCCTGGGTGGTATGGATCCGGATCGCATTAATCAGGTCGTTGGTGAATTCTTCTGAAGAGACGTAGAGAACGGTCAATCCCAGAACCTTACTTTTATTTCCGATAGCGTGCAGAAGGTGAGTTTTGCCCAGGCCGACACCGCCATACAGGAATAATGGATTGTATGCCCGTGCCGGGTTCTCAGCCACAGCCATGCAGGCGGCATGCGCCAGCCGGTTGCTCGCTCCGACAACAAATGTTTCGAAAGTGTAACGTGGATTGATTGAAGGGTTTGAAGGGATCGATTCGGTTTCCGGTTCCGGCGCAGGTTCTTTTAATTTCCGAATAAGTTAGCCCCGCTTCTTTTTGCCAGATAACAAACCGGATGGTTACAGGGCGATCGACCTTACCTGAAAGCATTCGGCAAAGGGTGCTCGATAGGCGATCTTCAAGCCAATCACGGGCAAATGCGTTCTGCACACCAATTGTAAACTGGCCATCCTCATACGAGAGGAGATCTGCATTCCGGACCCAGGTCTCAAATGAAGCTTTTGACATTTCCATTTGGAGCTGCCCGAGGGTGGCTAGCCAGGCTTGTTCAGCATTCATGTGCGATCCTTAAATATATTTATTTAGACCCATTGAACAGGGTTTATTTTTGCAGAATAATTGTGTTTCAGGGTATCCAAGGGCTGCAGCAGGCAATACAATACACACCTGCCTGTGAGAGCAGGAATTAATATTTGCTTGCATCACTGCAAGCAATAGATTTTTTCCCGTTCCAATTGCCGAAGTATTTGGGATTCTAGCAGAAATTGGGCTGTAAAACAAGCATTCTACCCTACGCTTGCCTAAAAATTCGGGATTCTTTAAGAAAATTAATTATTAAAGAATTGATTGGAAACGTCATTTCTTAATATTGAAAATCATCCTTGGGCGATTCGCCACTCCTGGGGGTTTTAAAAAACGCCCCCCCATATATGGGGGGTAACAGCGGTTCTTAAGGCACTTGACATAGAGGTGGCAAATTTGTTCTACCAAATAACAAGGCGAATTCAAGTTCGAATCGGATACTCTAACTCAAGAATTGGAATCACCGGACCCGGCTTTTTCTCTTATCTCCATCATTTGCCTGGCTGCCTTCCGCGCAATCTCGACGGCAAAGTTGGTGCCGCGATCCCAAGGATAGACCTGGCTCATACTGGCAAAAAACAAACCGGGGATTGGGGTTTGAACTGCAGGAATGTTCTGAGAGTGGTCGACCATGGGAATTGGTTGGGCGTAAGGGGTGCGGAAAAGCCAGGATTTGCGGATCCAGTCCGGTTGAAAATCTGGATTGAATTTAGTGAGCCAGGGGATGAACTTTTCCAGGAGCTCTTCCTTATTGAGTTGGAAATAGGGATGGTTAGTCTCCAGATAGTCGCCAATATAAACGATGTGATCCCCGCCAAAATTATCGGGTGAAAGGAAATTGGTGTGTTCCACCAGCGATAAGAACGGGAATCCAACCGTTTTCGGGATATTGAACCAGTAATATCCATCTTCAGAGAGTTGGTGGCGTAAAGCCAGGATCATCACCACTGCGCCCATGTGTTTCAGGTCCAGCAAGCCTTGCAAATAATGCCCCGGCAGATCCGGAGCCAGGCGGGCCATCAATCCTGGTGAAGTGGTTACCAGGCACTGGTCAAAGCGGAGAGCGCCAAAACTGGCTGACTCAAGGGTGAGACTATTCTCATTCGTTGGTGTGATCCGGTCGATGGGACTGGACAGGCGGATCTCTACCCCTGACAGGCGGATACAATCGGCTAATTTATCAGAAAACGCCTGGAACCCACCCTTGAAGGTGCCCAAACGAGTCGTGCGGGCCTTCAAGCGGGCCCACATCCACGCCATGTTGACGACTTTCGAGTAACGTTCGCCAAATTTACCCACCACCAGTGGTTGCCACATTGCCTCGTAAATGTGATTCCCGGCCCATTTGCGCATCCAGGTTTCGACCGTCGATTTTTCCAACATTTGCCAGTTATTGGTGAGGCGCAGGAACAGGCCAACTATGCCAAATCGGGCCACTTCTGTTAAGGGAAAATGGCGCAGCATGAACAGCGGGATGTTGCTGTACATCGAATTGAAGGGGAAGAATTTCCCGTTGTGGTAAATGACCGTATAAGGCCGCTTGAAAATGACCTGGTCTTCCCAGCCCAGTTCCTTGATGAAACCGAGCATGTGGCGATCGCTGGCAAACCAGTGGTGGTAGAATTTTTCGACCGACCAATCCCAATCTGGCTCTTTGAAGCCGGAGGCTAAACCGCCAACGTAGTCAGCGCTTTCGAAAACGGTCACAGAATGGCCTGCTTTTGCCAGATCGTAAGCGGCAGCCATTCCCGCAATCCCGGCTCCAATAACTGCAATTTTCTTGGATGTCATCGCTTTACACGCCTTCTTCCTGGGGTACAACTTTATTCCACTGCATTCCCTCGCGGATAAAGAAATAATAGGCACCCAGGGCTGTAATTGGCAGCCACAGCGCCGCGTGCAGAACAAGGGTATAGGCGGCTGCCAGGTCTCCGGCGACGCCGTAAGCTTTTAACACTTCAATACTTGGGAAATCAAAAGTACCCAGATTGCCAGGAGCTGAAGGTAGTGTAGTCGTCAGGTTGGAAATCCCATTCGATAACATCAATGTAAAGAAGGATACACTCAACCCGGCAAATGCGTGCATCACAAACCAGTATTTGACCGTTTCGAGCAGCCAAATGACCACCGAGGTCAGGAAAACCATCAACACATCCTTAGGTGAACGCAGGGACTCGAGGCCATCCATGAACTTATGCGCCAATCCTCCCGCTTTCTCTCGAAAACGCCCAGGCACCAGATGGCTGACGGTCCAGTCGATCACCTTTCCCATCATCTTGGGGAACATAGCCGCAATCAAGAAAACGAGCAGTGCACCAAAGAACAGGGCAGAACCATAGATTGTAACGTCCTGAATGCTGATGCTTCCGATGTAACCTGAGTTACCGGTAGCCTTCGCCAATTCGGGCAAGTTGACAAACACGAAGGCGAGCATGACCACGCCATCAAAAATCCGCTCAACGATAATTGTTGCCAAAGAGGCTGAGATCGCTACATCGTGATGGCGCTTTAAAACCATCGCCCGCAAAACTTCCCCAATCCGGTAGCCATAGATATTATTGCCCATGTAGCCGATCGTCACGATCGGGAACATGCTGTTGGTCGATATTTTTTTGATGGGGCGGAGGAGATAATGCCAGCGCCAGGCCCGTGCATACACCGCCAGAAAATAGACGACTACGCCTGGGATAATCCATAAGAAGTTCGCTGTTTTGATGGTCGTCCAAACGTCTTTTAATTGGAGTTTACCTAACGAAAAATAAAGCAGAACCGCGCTGATTAAAATTCCTACCCAGAATAGCCATCGTTTCATGTGGCAAATTTTACCATGGTATACTTTTTCGCATGCCTTTGATCACGGCGATCGATGTCGCTAAATCGTTCGGACCGGAAGACATATTTTCTGGTATCTCTCTCAGCATCCCCCACCAGGCCCGGATTGCTTTGGTTGGGCCTAACGGGATTGGCAAAACGACGCTTCTGCGGATCCTCATGGGCATTGAAGAATTGTCCAGAGGGCAGGTGCAGCGCGCCAGGGGCCTGCAAATTGGATACTTACCACAAGAAGCCCAATACGCAACCACAGGCCAGACCCTGTGGGATGAAAGCCTCTCAGCATTTACAGATTTGATCCAGCAGCAGGCCGAATTGGAACGGCTTGAAAAATTGATGGCGGATCCAGATCAGGCTGAGACGGCTTTGTCACTCTATGGTCCCAAACAGCTGCAATTTGAGCGCAGGGGTGGATATACCTACGAGCAAAACATACGCCAGGTCTTGACCGGCCTGGGGTTCACCCCCGAGGATTATGACCGGCCCCTCGCCCAGCTTTCAGGCGGGCAGCAAACCCGTGCGCTGTTAGCCCGCCTTCTGCTCACTTCGCCTGACCTGCTGCTTCTCGACGAGCCTACTAACCACCTGGATATCGCTGCCGTCGAGTGGTTGGAGACTTACCTGAGGGACTGGGATGGGGCAGTATTGATCGTCTCGCACGACCGGTATTTCCTCGATCAAGCCGCCCGGGTTATTTGGGAAATGACCCCCACCATCGAAATCTATCATGGTAATTACACCGCTTATCTGGGGCAGCGGACTGAGCGGTATACCCGCCGGCTGGAAGAATACCAGGCCCAAACAGCCTTCATTGAGAAAGAAGAGGACTACATTCGCCGCAACATCGCCGGCCAAAATACCCGCCAGGCACAGGGGCGGCGGAAGCGGCTGGAACGTCTTCTGGATGAAGCTCGCCTCGCGCCCCCATTGGAATCGCGCCGGCTTCATCTAAATCTACAGCCCACAAACCGTTCGGGTGACCTGGTGCTGCGCACCTTCGAGTTGAAGGTTGGCTATGCCGATGAGGGTCACCCACTGTTCGACGTGCCTGACCTGACACTAACCCGGGGAGAATGCGCCGCCATCATTGGGCCAAATGGCGCCGGAAAAACAACCTTCCTCAAGACAATCTTGGGCCAAATACCACCTTACGATGGCGAAACCCTCCTGGGCGCCAGTCTGAAAATCGGATACTTTGCTCAGGCACATGAAGGCCTGGTACACGATAACACTTTGATGGATGAGATCACGTCGGTGAAACCGGAGATGCAGCCAGGCGAGGTGCGCAGTTATCTGGCGAAATTCCTTTTTACCGGGGACGATGTCTTCAAGCCTGTTGCCATCCTTTCTGGTGGTGAACGCGGTCGTATGGCGTTAGCCAAGCTGGCCTTAAGCGGCGCCAACTTATTACTGCTGGACGAGCCTACCAATCATCTCGACCTGCCCTCGCAGGAGATTCTGCAAACGGTGCTTGGCGATTACGGCGGTACGATCTTGCTGGTTTCGCACGATCGTTATTTGATCGATGCCCTGGCGTCCCAAATTTGGGAGGTAGACATCCAGACGAGTGAGCTGCACGTGTTCCCGGGGTCTTACAGTGAATACAAAGCCACCCAACAGCCAGAGACTGCCCGGCGGAATCCCTCCGGAGCGGATGGATCCTCCGATCGAACAGATACTCGCTCCCGCCCGAAAGCTAATCAGGGAAATACTAACCAGGAACGCAAACGCCGTGAAAGATTGAAACAAGTCGAAGGCGAGATTACAGCTTTGGAAACTCAAGTCGGCTTGATCAGCCGCCAGCTTGAAAATCCACCTGCAGAGCCCGGAAAAGTACAGCGATTGGGACAGGAATATGTCCGCCTGCAGAGCTTGCTCGAAGCTCGCCTGGATGAGTGGGCCGCACTCAGCTCGTGACAGCGGGAGCGCTCGGGGCTGGCTCGTCACCATTATAGCGCCTGAGCTGGGGCCAGCGGCGAGCGATAAATACAACCGCGATGATGCAGCCAATCCCCCCGGTGACGATCGCCAGGGGTGTTCCAAATGCCTGCGCGACCGCGCCAGCCTCAATTTCCCCTAGTTGTGGCCCACCCGCAAAAAAAATCTGATTGACACTGGTCATCCTGCCGCGGATATAGTCGGGGGTTCGAATCTGGCGGATGGTGTTGCGTAAAATGGTGCTGACCGAATTGGATGCTCCCACCAGGATTAATGCTGCTATGGTCAGGCCAAATACAGCTGAGATCCCAAACAGGATTGTTGCCAATCCAAATATGATAACTGCTGTCAGAAGGGTCGCTCCCTGGCGGCGCAGGTTGCGCTGCTGTGAAATGATCACACCTGTCGTTACTGCTCCGATGGATTGAGCTGCGGAAAGCCAGCCATATTGGATGACGCCGACTTTCAAAACATCACGGGCAATAAATGGCAGAAGGGTGTTGGCAGAAGAAAAGAAGGTTGCGAAGAAGTCCAGCAGCATGCTCGACAGGATGATCGGCCGGGAAAGAATAAATTGGATGCCCTCCTGGATGGAGGAAAGGCGGAAGCCTTTCTGGCGGTTGGCCTGGTTGACCTCCTGGTCAACTTTTCCCATAATGATCAAGGCCAGGATGACTGCCAGGAAGGAAAGTGCATTGAACAGGTAGGTGGTGTATTGCCCCAGGTTAGCGATGATGATCCCGCTTAAAGCAGGACCGACGATCGCCCCGACGTTTTGAGCGATCGACATCATGCTAAATGCGCTCGGAAGGTCTTCTTTAGGCACCAGGTTGGGAACCAGCGATTGGCGGGCTGGCATATCGAACGCCGCTGCGACGGTTTGAAGCGCGGTCAAGGAATAAATGTGCCAGAGCTGGATATGTCCCGTCCAGGTCAGGTAAGCCAGAGCGGCCGCAGTGAGGGTCATGGCCGATTGCGTCAGGAACATGATCGTGCGGCGGTTGTAAAGGTCCGCTACCAACCCGGCTACCAGTGAAAATATCACAATGGGTAGGAACCGCACTACCCCAATGCCGCTAACCGCGATGGGTTGGTCTGTCAGGCTGCGGATGTGCCATAGGAGCGCCCATAATTGCATCTGGGATCCGGCAACCGAAATCAATAAACCGGCCCACAGCCAGGTAAACCGGCTGTGTTTCAAAGCTGGCGGTATTTTTAAAAACATGAAGCAGATTAAGTCCCCCAGTCGCGCAAATATAGGAAATCGTAGCCAACGGTGCGGTTGCTCAGCTTAGCAATTGGAGGCAAGACCCGTTTGAATTGATTGTGCCTGATCCGATCGACCACCTTCTGGACGAAGGCCTCGGAAAAGCCGGCTTCGACACAGTCTGCGGGGTTATAGCGCTGGTCGACCAACATATATAGCAGTTTATCTACTTCGGCGTAAGTAAAGCCTAGTTCACCTTCGTCTGTCTGCCCGACCCATAGATCGGCGGTTGGCGGTTTTTGGATTATAGCATCCGGGACGCCGATTGCCTGAGATAACTGGCGTACCTGGGTCTTATACAGGTCACCAATTGGATTGATCGCGCAGGCCGAATCGCCGTAGAGGGTGGTATATCCGAGCAGTATTTCGGTCTTATTTCCAGTGCCAACTGCCAATCCTTGGATTGCTGCTGATTGGTCATAGAGCACGATCATGCGCATGCGTGCCATAATATTGCCGCGGCGGACGCTGTCCATTTCTGGGAACCGTGCGAACAAAGGATCGACCATCTCGGCGATCGGAACGGTGATCGCATTGACACCGGTCTTGTCGATCACCATCTGCGCATGGTCCAACGAATCTTGCGACGAAGTTTTATAAGGCAAGCGAATAGCCAGCACGTTTTCAGGCCCTAATGCTTGGGCTGCAAGGTAACAAGAAAGAGCAGAATTGATGCCGCCAGAGAGATTAATCACAGCCCGTTTAAAGCCCATGCGGGTGATTTCGGTCTTGATAAATCCGGTCAATATCTGGCGCGCCAGATCGGTGTTAATCGAGAGATCAACCATGTTCTTCTCCTGCTATCCGTTTTAATTCATGTAGCACCAGGGATGTGCGCTCATCGCGCAGTAACGGTAGGCGTGCTCTCGTGCGGTGCAGCTGGTTGAGATCGATCTCAGCCAACGTCAAGGCTTCTTCATTATATGGACCATGAGCGACCAGATCACCATTTGGATCAAAAATCGTCCCACCGCCCCAGAAGGTCAAACCATCTTCAAATCCAACCCGGTTGGTATGGGCGACAAATGAGGTGAATAAGCTGGCGTAGCCCCGGTTGATGCGTTCGACCCAGCGTGCCGATTCTAACTGCGGTTCATTGTTCAAACCGCGCCCGGGCGAGGCTGAGGTAAACAGGAATAAATCAGCGCCGTCCAACCACAAGAGGTAGGGGGGTGAGGCATGCCAGAAATCCTCGCAGATCAGCATGCCTACCCGGCCAAAGCGAGTATCGAAAGCTTTAATTGAATCCCCCCAGGCGAAAAATCGACCTTCATCGAAAAGGCCATACGTTGGGAGGTATATTTTATGGTGGACATGGAGCACTTTGCCTTGTGAAAGGTAAGCTGCTGAGATAAAAAACCGGTGACGGGTGTCCTCGTCAACGAACCCAACCACCATGTCTATCTTCTGGCTGGCTTTCAACAGCGGGCCAAAGATCTCGTCTTCTTCCTCAGGCTTATGCGATACGGATGGCGCCAGATCTTGTAAGACATACCCGGTCAGCGAGAGTTCAGGAAAGACCACCAGGTCAGCGCCCCTTTCGTGGGCTTCTTGGGCCAGTTCCAGGTGCTTTTCGAGGTTTGCCGGCACATTGCCGAGTTTGGTATTAATTTGAGCGAGGGCCAGGGTCAATTTCATACGATGCTCTTTCCTTTAAATTTGCGGGGCCAAAAAGTCACCAGGCAGGCCAGCAAAGCAATAATTACAAAAAACAATCCTGCCCAGGTATCCAGACGCCATCCTTGCCAGGTCTGGACAGGGTCTGCCCGGTAAAATGAGAGGCCAAATAATGTCAACGAAATGCCGGTGAGTACGAGACTGGCGGCCTCCCCCGGTTGCTTCAAATAGGGACGCAGCAGGCCGACCAACCAAAAAATTGCCAGGCAGATGGTCGCGCCGGCAGGTTGCAGGGGCCAGCGGGGGATCCAGTTGCCCCATTCGTCCAAAGTCGGCACAGCCCACCAGGTGTTTTCAACCGGATGCCCGTAAGCTACACCGGCTTCCCAGGCCGCCAGCCAGGCAGCCACTGTAAGAGGCAGGGTCAGGGCTACCATCTCGTCGGCGAGCACACCTGGGGATTCTTTGCGCATGATAGCCAGCCCGGCCAGGGTCATCAGCCCGCCTGCCACAGCTCCTGGCCAAGAAAGGCCTCCCAACCAGACCTGAGGTAATTCCGACAGGTGCGCTTGAAAATAGTCCCAATTGAAAATTGTAAATCCGGCCCGAGCGCCAATTAGCAGGCCCAGTAAAACCCATAGACCGGTATCCAACCAATGGGTTCTCTCCTTTTTGGGGGCAGAGTAGGCAACCCAGGCCATTCCCAGGGAAGCTCCCAAGCCAAGGATAATTGAAAACATGCTGAACACGTATTGATTTTAACGGCAATTTGAGAAAACGGATGATTTTAAGATTACCACCACCCAAATCTTTTCTGCTAAGCCAATTCATGGTTCACCATTGATTATCTGAGGAGGAAGAAAATGGTTTACGAGTATAATAAAGTTAGAGAAACGGGTGATCCTGTGAGGTTTGATTTCCTTTGAGCCCTCCTGTCGGTCTTCCGTTTGGAGAATGATGATGGACGTCCTTTTTGTACCAAACATATCTTATTTGTTTATCGTAGGGGGGTTTTTACTGGCAATTCTGGCTCTTTTTGCACCCGGCACAGGAGTAATTGAAATTACAGCCATTGTAGCCCTCTTGATAGGTGGTTATGGCGCTGTCAGCCAATCCATTAACTGGTGGGCTCTGGTCATCCTGGTTATCGGTGTTTTCCCTTTTATTCTGGCAGTTCGAAAATCAGGGAATATCATATATCTCATTGTTTCGATCGTTGCCCTGGTGTTAGGGTCGACGTACTTGTTTAATTCGGATGTCTGGTGGCAGCCGGCAATCCATCCGGTCCTTGCGCTGTTGGTATCAATCCTCGCTGGAGGATTTATGTGGGTCGTAACTCGCAAGGGATTGGAAGCAATCGCGATCAAGCCCCAGAATAAGCTTGAGGAGCTGGTTGGCGCCACTGGCGAAACTCAGACAGAGATCAATCTACTCGGTGGTTCAGTTTATGTTGCAGGTGAAAACTGGAGCGCAAGAAGTCCGAAGGAAATTCCTGCTCACACCCGGGTGAAGGTGTTGGGTCGAGAAGGGTTTGTTTTGGAAGTTGTCGAAATCCCCCAAACTTTTCAGTCGTCAGCTGAAAAACCTGTCAATGAAATAACTTCGAGTAGTATTCTTTCCTGATCCGTCTTTACCAATTTCCATTATGGTATCCTGAGACGGTAGATGCACCGTCTCTTAAAAATCATTATTAATCTGGAGGTAAGAAGTTTATGTCTACACAGGAAATTACACTTCTCTGTCTTGTAGGTTTTATCATTATCGTAGTCATCGTATTCCTGAGCAATGCGATTAAAGTAGTCCCAGAATATCAACGCCTGGTCGTTTTCCGTTTGGGTCGTTGTCTTGGTGACCGCGGGCCTGGCCTGGTTATGTTAATCCCCTTTGTCGACCGTCCGGTCAGGGTTGAATTGCGCGAGCAGGTGCGCGACATCCCTCACCAAACCTGTATCACCCAGGATAACGCCCCGATTTCCATTGACTTCCTCTGGTACTACAAAATCCTGAGTCCAACAGATAGCGTTGTACAGGTAGGAAACTTTGAAGCTGCTGCCCAAGGCATGGCCACCACCACGTTAAGATCAGTGATCGGCGGCATTCTTCTGGATGGTGTGCTTTCTGAGCGTGAACACATCAACAACATGCTCCGTACTCGCCTGGATGAGGTAACCGAGCGTTGGGGTGTTAAAGTAACCAACGTCGAAATCCGTGAGATCATCCCTCCTCGTGATGTGCAGGATGCAATGAACCGCCAATTGACAGCAGAACGCACCCGCCGGGCAGTCGTGACTGAATCGGAAGGGGCTCGCCAAGCTAACATCAATGTAGCCGAGGGCGAAAAACAGGCTGCTATCTTGCGAGCCGAAGGTGAAAAGCAATCGAACATTCTCCGGGCTGAAGGCGAACGCCAATCGCAGCTATTGAGGGCAGAGGGTTATGGTATGGCCCTGGAACGCATCAATCAGGCTGCTTTGATCCTCGATAGCCGTACCGTCACCTTGCAATACTTCGACACGTTGAAAACCATGGGAACGAGTCCGGCAACCAAGTTTATCTTCCCGTTGGAGTTCAGCGGTTTGATCGGCGATTTCATGAGGAGCCGCGGATAGGACTGAGTGTCTATTTCCTTTGAGATCAAGCCTGCTAACTGGCATGACCTAAATCCATTGCGCCAGCTCGAGAAGGAGTGTTTCGGTTCGGATGCCTGGCCTCTCTGGGATTTAATCGCCGTACTGACCTTCCCGGGAATCGTTCACCTGAAGTCTGTGGTTGATGACCGTATGGTAGGTTTTATCGCCGGCGACCCCAAGGTTTCTGAAGGGGTTGGCTGGATTACCACCTTGGGCGTAACCCAGGCGTACCGACGCCTGGGCATCGCCAGAGAGCTTTTAGCTGCTTGCGAAGAAGGTCTAAACCTGCCGGTCATTAAATTGAGTGTCCGCCGATCGAATCTGCAAGCTATCGACTTATATTTGGGCGTCGGCTACCGCCAGACGGACATATGGCCGCGTTACTACATGGGCGGGGAAGACGCCCTCGTATTGGAAAAACATCGTCTGCCGCGCCAGGCAGCAGCGGATGGTTGACCGTTGACTTTCTTTATGAGTTGTTATATACTGAAGTTAGCGGAGCATAAAACCCACTATGCGAATTTTTGTTTCAATCGAGTTTAAGTCCTTTAATCACCAAGGCACGCGTTTTTAGACGCGTGCCATTTTTTTTAGATTAACCAAAACCTGAAAGGAGAGACAAACCATGGATTATGGGATGATTGGAAAAATTGATAAAGCCAAACGTTATTCGCAAGAGCGGAGCAGGATCCATATTGAGGCTTTATCCGTCAGGTTTGATGGTGAGAACAACTCTCATACCGTACATTTTGAAGGTGGCGAGTGGCAGTGCGACTGTGACTTCTTTCATTCCCGCGGGCGATGCAGCCATACGATGGCAATGGAGATAATTCTTGAGGGTATGGTCATGGACCAACCTCTGGAGGCCCGTTAGGACAGGCAGTTTTTGCATTTTTGAAAACGAGCTCCCATAACTGGAGCTCGCTTTTTTTAAGTTGGAAAGAGCATATGCTATCCAGCATCTGGCATTGATCAAGGCGTGACATTTTCCCTTGGGATCTACTATAGGGCAAAACACTGAGACTGTATTTAAACGAAAGAAGTTGCCGTAGGATCGAGTTAATTAAGGAGTTGGTTAAACGATGGCGACCTGGATAACCCACCTGCGTGTTGCTGAAGAATTCATGAAGCGTTTCCAAAAACTTAATGCCCCATCTTTTGCCATTGGCAACATTGCGCCGGATTTCAGGCATTCCGGATGAAAAGTGGAAAAATTTCAAGCCCGACCCGAAGATAACCCATTTTTCTGCACCGCAGGGATTCCTTTTCCAGATTGCTGACCTGACTTTTTACCAGGAGTACCTGCAGTCGCTTAAAAATGAGCGAGTAGACCCTTCTACCTTCTCTTTTCGCCTGGGTTATTTCTTTCATCTGGTAACAGATAACCTGTGGAGTGACTATATCGGCAGGCTGACTTTCGCCCGTTATAAAGAACAATTCGAATCTGATTGCGAGTTCATTTGGGAAGTAAAGAAAGACTGGTACAGCCAGGATTTTATATACGTTCACAGCCATCCTTATTCCCTTTTCTGGTCAGTATTCTTGAAAAGCGAGCCGGACACAGCTGGTCTCGATTTCCTTCCTTTGGATGCCTTAAGCCAGCGGGTTAGCTACATCAAAACCTTTTACCAGCGCACAGACGAAGACATCCAGAAGCAGATGGCCCGGCCTATGGTCTATTTATCAGCCGCTGAAATGGATCAATTCGTGGATCGGGCAACCACAAACATCGATTTCGTTTTCAACAGGTTGTGGCAAGAAGATCTTAAAGGTTAATGACGCTTTGACAGTCATGGATTGGATCCCAGGTTGATCCTGAATTGATTTCGCGGTTAAGATCATTCTGGTTATAATATTTGGGTAATGCCATCTAAAAACTGACCGTCTCTGACGTTCCTTCGACGGTTCTGATACTCACCACTCGAACTCTCTATTTCCGCTCAAGCAAGGAGTTCTTCATGTCAACCAAACCCTCTGTCATTCATGATACTTTCGATAAGGGCCAGGGTGTTTTCCGCCTGGCCCCTAATTTTGTGCCGCGCCGCTTCAGCCAGGCCGGCAGGAGGCTTCGGCTGCATCCCGACGATTATTATGCCTTAGGCACCAAACGCGGTTCGATCAAAGAGCGCTGGTTCTCATCCGTGATTGCTGCCATGAACGGCGAACTCGCTCCTGCCGACGAAGGCATGAGCTACGTTGACTCCAGCAGCCGTATGGAAGATCGCTTCCTTTTCAAGGATGCAGTCGAAGAACTGGGCGCCGGCCTCATCGGCGATGTGCTGTACCGAAAATACGGCACCTGGCCGATGTATTCTAAGTTCTTCGATTACGGGTTACCGCTTTTCCACCACCTGCACCTGGACGACATTGCTGCCGGTAGGGTGGGATACTTTGGCAAGCCGGAAGCTTATTACTTCCCACCCCAATTAAATAACCACCTGGGATCCTTCCCGGTGACTTATTTCGGCTACGACCCTGACGTGACCCAGGAAATGGTTAAGGAACGCCTCTTGCGGTACGAGAGCGGGGACAACCGCATTACCGAACTTTCGCGGGCCTACCGCATCGAACTGGGCACCGGCTGGTTCACCCCGACCGGAGTAGTGCATGCCCCCGGATCCGTCTTGACCTACGAACCCCAATGGAACAGCGACGTCAACTCGGTGCACGAAAATATTGCCTCTAGCGAAATCTATCCGTACGATTTCCTGGTTGAAAACTGCCCTCCCGATAAGAAGCGGGACATTGATTACATCCTGAGCTTGATGGATTGGGAGAAGAATGTCGACCCGCATTATAAGAAGCATTATTTCCGCCCGCCGCTGACCTGCGACCATTCCGATGGCTGCCACGTCGAAAAGTGGGTGATCTATGCCAATGACTACATCGCTGCTAAAGAATTGACCATCATGCCGGGTGAGACGGTGATCGTCAAGGACGGCGCTGCCTATGGCTGTATCATCGTCCAGGGACATGGGAAATTCGGCGCATACGATGCTGAAGCTGCCATCATGCTGCGTTTTGGGCAGCTGAGTGCTGATGAGTATTTTGTTAGCGAGGCTGCAGCCCGTCAGGGAATTAAGGTCACCAATCACAACCTCTGGGAGCCTATGGTGATTCTCAAACACTTTGGTCCCAATCATCCCGATATGCCCCGTGATGCGGGCATTTAGTCATCGGGAATCGTGCAATCAGCCGTTCAGGATTATCACCTTGCCTGATTAACTGAGCTCCTAATCTCGATTTTCGTTTCTCGGAGTCCAATATGTCCCCTCAAAATTTCCAACAAAAGAATGAAAAGATCCGAAATGCCTTTACCGATCTCAAGCGCGATCACCCTGAAAAACTCAAGACCCGGCTCAACCTTTCATGGAGCAATTGGGGTTTTGGGATGGAACCCCTCGCAGATGCAGCTGCCCGCCTGGCGAGGGCTGGAATCAATTTTATAGAGCTGCACGGCAACCACTACGGCCCAGACCTGGGTTATAAGGTCGAAGAGACTCTTGCTGTGTTGGGCGACAACAACATCAAGGTTGCCGGTGTGTGCGGGATGTATTCCCCCGACAGCGAGCTGGCGAGCAGTCACGCTATCCACCGCCAGGCAGCCCTAGACTACTTGAAGCGCGAGATCGCATTTACCTCTCAGGTAGGCGGCACCTACTTGCTGGTCATCCCAGGAGCGGTCGGCCGGCCAACCCCGTACGACACCATGGAATTCGAGCGCAGCATTGAGACCCTCGCCCTGGTTGCGGATTGGTTCGTCCAATTCAATGTGAAAGGGGCGGTCGAACCGATCCGTTCGGAAGAGGTCAGCCTGTGCCACACCGTTGCCGACGCAAAGGCCTTTATCAAAGCATTGAACCACCCAGGCGTTGCTCACATCAATGGCGATGTCTACCACATGCAAACCAGCGAAAGCCATATTGGCGAAGCCATCCTGGAAGCGGGGAGCATGCTCACCAATCTGCACATGGCCGATAGCAACCGGCTGGCATTAGGTGCTGGCTCGCTTGATCTTGATACGATCATTATGGCCTTGTATTTAATTGGTTACAACGTTCCAGGTAGCTATGTCACTCCCGAACCCTTAGGTCCTGGCGGAAATCCATACCAGGCCATGTACGGCAAGCCGGACAAGGCTGCTTTAGACAATCTGGTCCAGCAGACTGCAATTTATTTCCGACAACGAGAAGAAGAGCTGTTAAGCTGATATGCGCCTTTGGCAGAACCACACTCCAGATGATGGTTCGGTTCACTGCCTTGGAAACGGCCGGCTGTGCGTTTATGCCCAGGGGCCAGACCTGGTTCAGGTATTTGGCCCACCTTACAGTGCACCGGCATTCTACCGTTTCTCGCTTGAGATGGATGAGACCGTTAAATCGTGTCTCAGAGCGCCTGCCCGGCACAGCTATCTGGACACACCAGCTATCCGTTGCCAGCGAGCCAGCCGGAAAAGTAATCGACTTCGTCGATTGCGACCTGGCCTGCCTGGTGCGCCGGTTTTCGCTTACCAATCCGCTGCAATTCCGGATGGCCCTAAAGGGACCGGTCACGGTTGTGTGGAATGAAGCCAACCTTGCAGGCTGCGATGGAGCAGTCCTTTTGGAGGTGCCGGCCGGGCGGTATTTCAACCATGTATATCCATTCCCCACGGTTGTTTACCAGCAAATTGCCTGGCGCGGTCCGCTTCAGACGGCGGTACTCGACGACACCAACCTCGTTTTTACCATTAACCCTGGGACGACCGATCTTTTCATCAGCGGTGGGCCGGATTATCCACAGGCTATCAATACCATCGAAGCAGCCCTGGCTGCACCTTTCGAAGAGCTTTCAGACCGAACTCACAATAGTTGGCGGAAATTCTCACGGTCTGGCCGCGATTTTGGATCGATCTTGCCGCAGACCTTACCCCTCCGCCAGCAGTTGCTGCAAACTTGCGACGATGTAGCGGTGATGATCAAGGCCCAGCAGTCACGCGAAGGCGGTATTCTGGCTGGTTACAACTATCACATGGCTTACGTCCGCGACCAGTACGGCACTGCCCGCGGCCTGTTGGCGCTTGGACAAGTGGCAGAAGCTCGTGCAATCCTGGCGTTTTATTGGCAAGTCTGGCAGCGTTATGGGGCTATCCATAATGGGCAGGGGGCAGGCCTGGAGGGCTTCTTCCACATCCACGAAAATGATGAAGTCGAGCTGACCGGTTACTTGATTCAGCAGGCTTTCGACCTGTTGGAACATACCGGCGATCATGATTTTATCGCCCAAATTTTCCCAATGCTGGAATGGGCCTGGCAATCACAATTGAAACACCTGGTGAACGGCATGCTGCCTTTCAATGGCGATGAAACATATATCGCCGGCGGCATGCTCCCACGCTCGGCAATCAACGATGGGTCTTCAGAGGCTACCTTGCTCCTTCTTAGCGGTGGTCAAAAACTGGTCGAATGGGTGGAGAAGAACCGGCGCTGGCCAGCAGATGCAGTCGCTCATGCCAGACGAGTGTTGGCCTCTACCCGTGCCGCTTTCAAGGATAACTTCTTTATCAATGGAAGCCTGGTCGCCAATAATCCTGCCAGGGCAGCCAGCGCTTCCCTTCCTCGTTTCAGGCATGGCGTTTGTGAGAAATGCCAATCTGACCCCGCCAGGTGGTTCATCGTTTGGACGGAGCGGAATGCCAGCGGGCGCTATCTATGTCCGAAATGTCTGGCTGAAGGACCTTTTCCGGCAGCTGAGCCCACTGCCTTCAACCTGCAATCGACCGCTCTGGTTCCATTTTATTTAAAAACAGATATTCTAACTGGCGCTGACCTGGCACCAGCTGTCGATGCTATTCTGAAGCGTTCCCAAGCGAACGACCAGCTTTCAACGCAGCTTGACAGGCACAATAGAGAGACCTACTCGTATGCCGTCGGATATGATTTTGGTTTCTTGCTCAATGCTCTTACAGCGTTGAGACATCCACAGGCTGTTGAAATTTACCGGCAGACGATGGCTGTGTGCGACCAGACCGGGGCCTGGGTAGAATATTATCTCGATAACCATCCCATGGGCACCCGCTGCCGTCCCTGGGAAAGTGCTATCAATTTAGAGGCAGTGTTAAATTGGGCATTGAAGTGATTGGCCAATTGGGTAACCTGGCAACCCGGCACCTGGCAGTTGGCTGATCAAGCTAGTAAGAAATTTGGCGATCAGGTGATCAGATCATCTTAATTAATTGCTGACTGATATCTGATTACCCCCTAGATTTTCGATCAATTCTTGATAACGGAATCTTGAGGAGCTGAACACGACATGGATAACATCATAAATCTTCAAAATGACAATCTACGCCTCTCTTTTGATCCCCAGACCGGGTGCCTGATAGGCCTGACGGCGGTTGAAAGTGATTGGCGGATCCTCGACCGCCCCCAGGTGGGGCTCTCTTTCCGGCTGCTCGTCCCACTGTCCGATGAGCACCGTAATAACCCGGTCTATGGAGAAAAACAAACGGTTGCCTCCATCCAGGTTGCGGAAGACCAACGGAAAGCGACATTTGTTTGGGATGGGGTCGACTCGGAGGTAGGTGGCCATCTGGACATCAAGCTGACCCTCGAAGTCCGCCTTGACCAGCGCCGGGCGATTTTTGCCATGAAGGTTGAAAATAGGTCAAGCTATATCGTCGAGAATGTCTACTGCCCTTACCTGGGTGACCTACAAGCTCCGCTCAAGGCGGAATATCTCAAGACCTTTTCTTCGAATTATGGCACTGCATCGGAGTTTTCGCTCTGGCCGACCTATCAGAATCTCAGGGGTTATTTCGGCGTCGATTTCCCCACTCAGTTTGCTCCCTGGAGTTCGAATGTTGGTACTCCAATGACGCCTTATATCTTGTTGCGCAGCGCGGACCAGGGACTTTACGCCGGAGCTGTTGATTCCAGCACCGAACTGGTCGCCTGGCATACGGAGCTTCGCCCGGGGTACGGCAGCTCCATCGATGCGCGCCTCCCCGAGGACCGTTCTATCGCCGGAAAAGATGTTGTCACCCGCTTTGCCGCTGTCCATCTTCCATACATCCAGTCCGGTGAAACCCGAGCGCTGACCCCGATCATGCTCGAAGCGTATCAGGGCGGATGGCAGGCTGGTGTAGACGTCTATAAAAAATGGTTAGGTTCGTGGTTCAAACCTGCCCCAATTCCAGAATGGGCCAGCCAGCCGCACGCCTGGCAGCAGCTTCACATCAATTCACCTGAAGATGAGCTGCGCATCAAGTTTCGAGATTTGCCAAAGGTGGGTGAAGAATGCGCCAGGCATGGGGTTAAAGCGATCCAGCTTGTTGGGTGGAACGATGGGGGCCAGGACCAGGGCAACCCTTCGCACGATCCCGATCCGCGTCTGGGCACTTTCGCAGAGCTTAAAGAGGCGATAGCCCGGATCCAGGCAATGGGTGTTAATATTATTCTCTTTTCTAAATTCACCTGGGCTGACCGGGCGACGGAATGGTTCCGAAATGAGCTGGTACGCCAGGCGATCAAAGATCCCTATGGCGATTATTACCATTACGGCGGCTACCAATACCAGACGGCCACCCAGCTCCTGGACATCAACACCAAACGCTTGATCCCCATGTGTTTCTTGAGCGAAGAATACTTGAAAATTTGTGAGAAGGAGTTCCAGAAAATTCTTGACCTGGGGGCGGCCGGCATCCTTTTCGATGAATGCCAGCACCACAGCCCGGCCTTGCTATGCTTTGACACCAACCATGGTCACCGCTACGGCGCCCCGGTCTATGCCAACGATCGGGAGCTCATCCGACGCTTCGCTCGCATGGCTAAAAACCACCGCGTCGCTTTCATGTTCGCTGGTGAAGGTCTTTACGATTGGGAATTTGACGCCTACCACCTGGCGTACATCCGCACCGAAAACAAAGAACATCTTCCCCTTTCGCGATATGCTCTCCCAGAATCTTTGATCATGACCGCTGTGACCGGGTTCAACGATCGCAGCATGGTCAACCAGTGTTTGTTGTATCGCTATGTGATCAGTTACGAGCCGTACAATTTTAAGGGTCACCTGGAGGATTACCCCGAGACCCTAGCCTACGGCAAGCAAATGGATGCTCTCCGTGCCGAGCTGCGGGAATATTTCTGGGATGGCGAGTATCGCGACCAGCTTGGAGCGCAGGTTAAGCGAGCCGGCTTGCCATTTCGCCCTTACAGCGTATTTGTCAGCCGTGCCAGCGGTAAATATGCCCTGGCGATTGCTAACTACGACGATCGTGAGACGGTCACCCTGGAGGCCAGGCTCGAAAACGGGCAGGCCTTATCCCGCTACCGCCTGGTTGACGATCCAACCTGGAGGCCGGCTGCACCTGGCATCGTCATTCCGCCTCGTTCGGCCGTGGTTGTGCTCGAATAAACCGGATGGACAACCCGTTTTCAGCAATCCTTTTCCGCGACCTACCCATGCTCGGAGCCCGTTACTTCTCAGATGGGCTCGTTTTCGACGAGATGTTTGCCAACGGCCGCTTGCTGACTCGCTATTGGAATACCAACGGCCAGGTCTTACCGGATATGTATTACGGCTATTGCGACCACCAGGACGAGCATTTTGGATGGGCGCTCGACCAACCGGCGGATACGTTTCACCTGAGCATTGACGGGAACGACCTGGCTGGCGGCTTTGTTTGGGAAAATGCCGGGCTTTCTCCGGACACTTCGCGTTATCAGGTGCGGGTCGATGCAGCTGGAGGGCCGGTCCCAGTCTCTCATGGGGTGATCGATCTCAGGCATCCTGATGCCGGAATTGGCATCAAGGTGCATACTCGCCTTGACGGCAGCCGTTTTCTGATCCGCTGGCTGGAGATTACCAATCTGAATACCCAGGCTGTGGGCATCTCAGCCATATCACCCTTAGCGGGCTTATTTTGGTCACACCGCTATGAAGAACACCTGCCGCCAACCTTCAGCAGTCCATTCGAGGTGGGTTACAATCACTCCTTTGACTGGGGTCACGAAGGCGATTTCTACTTCGAACCGCTCCCGGCCGGACATAAGCTGGTGGATGGTGAAAAGAAGGGCCGCAGTGGTTGGGGCCGGCCAGCTTTTTGGGTAAAAAACCAATGTAATGGACAGATGTTTGTCTGTGAATTGGCCTGGGGTGGTAATTACAAATTCGAGCTGGATTGCCGCCTGGCTGAAAGGAGTAATGAAGGCAGCCAGGTACCAGCAGAGCGCCTGGGTGAGCTGTATTTTAGCATTGGCCTGGCGGGATACGACCAGGCATTACGGGTATTAGACAGCGGCGAGACGATTGCTACGCCAGCTGTGCACCTGGGATTGTTCCACGATAATCTCGATCCTATCGTCCAGGCCTGCCACGATCACGTTCGCCATGTGGTAATGCCACGGCAGATACCCGGCAGGGAAATTGAGATCGAAGCTAATCACCGCGGTTATCTGTGCGATCGCGAAAGCGTGCCGGCTATTATCGCTGATATCGACGTGGCGGCCTCAGTTGGAGCTGAGATGTACGTGGTCGATGCCGGTTGGTATGGCAACGAACCCAATCATTGGTGGAATAACGTCGGCGATTGGCGCGATGGCCCCTGGCTGGCGAGGGATGGGGGACTGAGCATGGTCGTTAATCATGCCCATCAGCTTGGATTGAAATTTGGCTTGTGGGCCGAGATCGAAGCTGCTGGTGAGAACAGCACCCTGCGTCAGGAGCATCCAGAATGGCTTCTGCGACGGAACGGCGAACCGGTGGCTAAAGGCCGGGCGCTCGACCTCACCCAACCGGAGGTGTCAGCCTGGGTTAAATCTGAGATTGAACACCTGATCAGCGGCTACCATCTGGATATGTTCCGCATCGACCATAACCACCTCATCCAACCATCTGGAAATCGCTACTATGCGGGCCGTCTGGAAGATCTTACCTGGCGCTATTATGAAGCTCTGTATGCAATTTTCGATCGATTGATCCGGAAATTTCCGCAGGTGGTTTTTCAAAACTGCGCTGGCGGAGGGGGAAGACTAGACTGGGGCACCCTGGGTCGTTTCCATAATTCCGAGCTTTCAGATTGGATGAGAACTTCCACGCGGTTTGAAAATCTTAAATGGTGTCACCCTATCGCTTCCCCCGGAGGTGCTGCTACGTACTTTTGGAACAGAAGTAGGCGAACACAGCCTGGATGGAGACCTGGATGCCCAGCTCAGGCTGTGTTTTTGCCGCATCATTTTCCGCGGGATTGCACCTTCGCTGGATGAACTGACGCCTTTCTTGCGAAACCACATTGCCCATTATCTTGACCTCTATAAATCTTCCATCCGGCCTGTCATGCAAGCCGGTCTGGTCTTTCACCATACCCCACCTTTACCCCATTCGCAATCCAATCCCTGGATTGTGTTGGAATACGCCGAAAGAGATTGCAGCAAAGCGGTTGCAGTCGTCTTCCGAACAAGCGCCCTGCAGCAGGGCGATCGTCCGGACGAAACTGTTTTTTACCCGCGTGGACTAAATCCGCAATCCGATTACCACGTCTGGCTTGATAACAGCCGGCGGTCATTTGCCCTTTCTGGACAGGCATTGGCAGGACAGGGTTTGCGCATCCACCTGGAAGCAAACTTGTCTTCCGAACTGATCGTTCTGTCCAAATTGTGATAATAATAATCTGAGTAATATTTTATCGATGCGAAATCCATAAATACTGGCTGCGGTTGCTTGAGCTTGCTGAGAATTTCTACTTGCCAATCTTGACTCTGAAAGAAAGAGTGTATGGAGCGGAATCCCGTCCGATACACTCTTTTACGATAAAAACCTGTTTATGCGCAGGCCTATCAATAGGTCGCCCCTACAGCTTTTGGATTTTGTTTGACCAACTATCTAGTACCCCATTTCCTCCTTCACATCTTCTGGAAGTTCGATTTCATTCGACACGGCAATTGGCTGACCGCCATATTTAACGTACGTAACCGGCTTACCGTTGTAACTGATTACCCGGACAAATATTCCGCCGTATCGAACGACGGTTACAGGTACACCACCCTCACGGACGAAGGTGACATAGTCGCCTGAATGAATTTCTTCGGCCATAGTTACCTCCGAATTGCATTTTTTTGGTTATACCACGAATCCGGAGGTGAGTGATCAATTAGGGCCAATTTTTATTGATTAAACTAATTAGTTGCTTTACATACCAATAAAGTGATATCGTCTTCGAGCGGTTTGTCTTCGATGAATTGATATAAAGCATTACGAATGGCTCTCAACAGGGTTTGAGCGTCGAGTCCCGCATTTTGCCCGATAATTGGCGCGATCCGCTGCCGGCCAAAGGCTTCGTACTGAGGATTTGTCGCCTCAGTAACCCCATCGGTATAGAAGCATAGAATGTCGCCTTCATTGAAATTAATTTTTTCGGCTGAAAGATTATAGCTTTCGGCTAACCCAATCGCAGCGCCGGTCGGGTTGAGCCATGAAATTTGTGCATCTTGTTTCTGGTAAGAAACCGGTGGGTTGTGGCCAGCATTGACAAACGATATGATCCGTTGTAGAGGGTCGTACCGGCAAAGGATGGCGGTTACGAAGGTCGTGAAGCGGATATTGTGGAGGAAAGACCGGTTGACCGCGCTTTAAGACTTCGACGGACGAATCACTTTCCGGAATCAGAGTCCTCAATGCAGACTGCAAGCCGCTCATGATCAGGCTGGCAGAAACCCCGTGACCCATCGCATCCGCGATCACAAATCCAGGAGCCCCATCTTGAAAACTAAAGAAGTCGAAATAATCACCGCTCACTATTTGAGCTGGGCGGCTAAAAATTGCCAGGTCCAGCCCTGGAATCGTAGGGATTTGTTGGGGTAATAAGGCTTTTTGGATTACCTGGACAAATTCCAGTTCTAATTCAAGCTTCTGCCTTTCCTCGTCGGAAAAATGATCGAGACAGATACAGGAGGTGTAATCCATTTCGAGCAGAGCCGGTTCCATCTCTTCATGGCAGACTTCACACTTTCCAATACTTTTATCCTCGACCTTTGCTAAGGCTTTGTCGATTGTCTTGACCTGGGCTTGCATCGATTGTTCCTTTTCAGGACCAAGTTGGATCATTCTGGTCGGTTCTGGGGTCTGTGTGAGCCAGTCCACTAAGTTACGGCGCTTTTCGAGTAAACCGGCTTGAATTGAATTTAAAGCTTGATTTTCCATAATGCGCCTTTCGTTCAGACGATGAGTAAAACAGAACATTTGTACTGACATTTTACCTACTCTTCGAGCGAAATACAAGTGCGATTTTGGAAATTTTTAGCTATAATAAGGCATTCTTGCCGCAAAGCCAGAAAAAAAATAGAAGAGGTAATTTGGAAATCAACTCTCTGGAGAGACTCAGTTCAAACGCCTTTGCCAGGGTAGCAAAGTTTACCCTGGTTCGGAGCATTGTGCTGCTCGCTACGATCGCAGTCAGCATCTTTGTGATCATCTATATCGCCAATTTGGGGGGATATCTGGATACGATCGTGAAGGGCCAGATCAATGTAAGCATCGCCGGGATGTTGAGGGGGGGGTGGTTGAAGGGCGTTCCGGCAGATCAGCGCGATCAAACTATTGCAGAGACGCGGGCAGCCATGGAATCAGCCGCTGGACTTGACGAACCCTACACGCTGCGGGTGATAAGTTGGTTCGAACGGGGAATCACGCTGAACTGGGGGGAAACGAGGCACCCGTATATCATTTCAAGCACATACGTTGATGGGACTCACACCACGGATGTCACCTCTACCAATATCCGTACCCTGATCCTGAGTTATCTGCCACGCACGCTGCTGTTGTTAGGAGTCTCCAACCTGAGCTTATTTTTGATCAGTATTTTTATCGCCCTTGCTCTGACCCGCAACCCCGGTCGATGGATAGACCGGGTGTTGACTGCCATGGCGCCAATCTCGGCTGCCCCAAGTTGGATGTTTGGCCTGGTGCTGATCATCATCTTTTACCGGATTCTGGGAATTTATTCCCTCAGGTTGGGTGTGTCCAGCTGGAGGACAACGTTCACTTGGGATTTTGTACCCATCGTGTTGAAGGGTTTGTTATTACCGTTTCTGGCAATTTTTCTCAGCAAGTTTTTTCAGAGTATTTATTCGTGGCGCGCTTTTTTTCTGACATTTTCGAACGAAAGTTACATCGAATTGGGAAAAGCCAAAGGCCTACCGGCAGGTATGCTCGAAAGGCGCTATTTGCTACGCCCGGCGCTGCCCAGCATTATTACCAGTTTTGCTTTGATCATGATTTCGATTTGGCAGGAGTGTATTGCTGTTGAATACTTCTTCAACGTAGGCGGGATTGGATCGTTTTTCGTTCAGGCCCTGCAAGGTAACGAAGTAGGAGTTATCGTTGCCCTTGTTTCACTTTTCGCTTATTTTCTGGCTATCACAGTATTCATTTTAGATATCGTTTATGCTTTGGTGGATCCACGCCTCCGGGTACAGGGAGAAAAGGAGAGTGAGACTCCCTATCGGCCCGGCTCCTGGCTGAAGTCCGTGTTTAGTGTTTTCAGGAGTAAGCCATCTGAACGACAAGAATCGCGCCGTTTTAAATCAACCATATTCGCCGGAAGAAGTGCCACCAAAAAGAATTTCATTCTCAGAGCGGATTTCTATCTTTAAACAACGAGTAAACAGTGCCAAACATTCAGGAGCAGAATTTTATCGCGAACTACGGCGCTATCCTTCAGCCTTATTTGGGATCGCTCTGATACTTATCCTGGTGATTATCTCGATTGGAACTGTTATAGCAATACCCTACAATCGAGCGATTTCTTTGTGGCGTGGAGACGACCAGGTTTGGCTCAATAACCCGATGAATGCACCGCCTGCCTGGATTAACTTCTTCCGGAAAGATAAATTGCCGGAGACGATCAAGCTCAACAGTCAGGATGGGTCTGTTCCTAAAGTCGTTGATGCCAGCACAGCAGGCAAGACCAATGTGACCATGTCCTTCTCCTTCGATTACAACTACGATACATTACCTCAGGACGTGATGGTTCGTTTTAACCCAATATACGAGAAGACCCAACCTTTTGTTACGATGACCTGGATCACGCCGGATGGCAGGGAAATTCTTTTACGCAATATGGCGGTTTCACGGTCGATGTTTGATTTGTTCGATTCGGATACCATCCTTAAGAAAAAATTTGGAAAAACTAATCCGGTTGACGCTTTATTTAATAAACCAGGTGGTAGGCCTGGTGAAGCATTGAAGGGCATTTACACGCTGAAGATCGAACGGGATTCTTTTTGAAAACGGCAATGATCTGAATGCCAATATGATTGTATATGGTCAGGTTTATGGTATGGCCGGCACCGACCGTTACCGTCGCGACCTTTCTTTGGTCTTGTTGTGGGGAACTGTAGTAGCCCTTTCTTTTGGAATCCTGGCAGCCATTGGCACCACGCTCAGCAGCGTGACCCTGGCTGCTGCGGGAGCCTGGTTTGGCGGATGGTTTGATGGTTTGATCCAACGTATCTCTGAAATCAATATGGCAATTCCGGTCTTGCCGATCAGTATCATGATATTTTTCATGTATTCTAAGAGCTTCTGGGTCATCCTGGGAGTCACGGTAGGGCTCAGTATTTTTGGGGTTTCAATTAAAACTTACCGGGCGTTGTTCCTGCAGATCAAGGTGCTTTCTTACATCGAAGGCGCCCGGGCTTACGGGGCCTCTGGGTGGCGCATCATTTTTCAATATATGATCCCCCGCGTGCGGAGTATCTTGATCCCGCAGTTGATCATCTTGGTGCCCAGTTATATTTTCTTTGAGGCAACCTTATCATTCCTGGGGGTGAGTGATCCTTTATTACCTACGCTGGGCAAGCTTTTGGTGACGACCATACAGGGCAGCCTTTATGGGCAACCGATTTATTTATCGGTTGAACCTATCGTTATGCTGGTTGTTATAGCATTGGGCTTCGCACTGCTGGGTTTTGCATTGGAACGCATCTTTAACGAAAAGTTGGGGATCTAATAGCTTTTGGTAGACAGACCTCTTCTAATTGGGTAACATAGAAGATTCAACCTTATTAGGTCCAAATCAGAGATCACTCTTGTGGTGATAATCGACTCGTTTTCTCCCATCTTTCGTTCTAACTATTATGGAAGAATGTGGTCGCAGGACCAGATATCTTGTTTTGGTTGTTTTGCTCATTGTATTGGCGGGATGTACATCAAACCCCGGAAATTCTGTCACAGCGTCTGCCACACCCTCTTCCCCGGATATTTTGACCACACCGATATCTGCTAATAAAGATGGTTCGCAGCCTTCCGCAACCCCGCCAGCCAAAGCAACCCTGGAAAGCAATCCTTCTCCCACGATAGTGAATGGGCCGGTCATGACCCAGACGGAAGGTTCCCTGGTCGTAGAAATATATTCCGATTCCGATGTTGTCGTCACGACCGCCAGTTATACCCTCACCGGGAATGCCCCGGTTGGCACCGTTGTATCGGCAAATGACCAGATTGCTGTCGTCGATAAGAGCCTAACTTTTTCTATTGAGGTGCCTTTGGACGATGGTACCAACCTGATAAATGTATTAGCCAGTGATTGGTCGGGAAACGAAGTCAGCTTTTTAATAACCGTAACCTATATCGCATAACACAGCTTGGATGTCCCTGAACAGAAGATCCTCAAAAAAGTGAAGATCTGGGACGGCCCAAACAAATCCGAGTCATCTAAGGAGCATAGATATGAACAAAAAATTATTACTTTTGGGGAGTCTGGTGATTATGTTGGGGATGCTAGTTTTCCCGGTAGGTGTAGCCGCGGCAAGCCACAGTCCAAATGTAAATGGTCCAAAGCCACCTAAAATCACCGCGCCTCCATTGACCGAGGACACATTTGTACCGCCGGCGCAGTCGAATGCAAACGGCGACAAAACCAATAACGGTAATCACAACGGCAGCGATAAAGGCAATAAAACCGGCCAAAACAAAAACGAGCAAAATACCAACAATGGCAACGGGCAGAAGGGTGCGGTTCAGGTTTATAAAGGGACCATCGAGTCCCTTGCCGCTCCGACCTTTTCCATCACACTGGTCGATGGGAGTTTAATGGAATTCACGGCTGACGACCAGACCCAGGTGAAGGTGCCGACCATGAAAGATGCAACTCTCGATTCCCTGGCAGTGGGTGAACAGGTTATCGTCCAGACCAGAACCAGCGCGGATGATGTCGTGACTGTCGTCAAGATTCTCCTCGTTCCGGGAAAACCGCCTGTCGTTCACCGGGTTGGGATGGTCACCGACTATAGCCCTGCAAGTGGCGACAGTGATGGAAGCATCACCATTCAGGACCAGGCAGATGATACTTTCACCTTCACCGTGACGGTTGATACGAAAATTTTGCCCACGGGAACAACCGAAGTCAACCCAGGTGACCTGGTTACCATCATCGCTCCCCGCAACCCGGCGACGCCTACAGCTCAACTGACCGCAAATGGCATTGTTGTCCATGGCCCTGCGAGCGGTGATACTGATGAAACTGGGGAGAGCGAATAACTTACCGGCTACAGCATGAGCTTACAGAACATTCCACCCAGGAGTAAAGTGTAAGCAGATTGGTCTTTCTTATAATCGGGCGAGAGTATAAAAGCAATCGCCCGTGCATCGCCAAAGTCATGGACCGCGGTCCATGACTTTGTGTTTTCGGTCCTATACACGGCTTGCCCGGTGCAGGCGAACAAAATGACCCGCCCCTCCGGGTCCTGCATGCCGCTTAAGGCCAGAATAGGCTCAGTGGGCGCATTTTCGAGCTCGAGGTTAATCTGCGTATAGGCGCTACCTGTACGGCCGCTGATCTTCCAGACCTGGCTGCCCAGGCTGGCATACCATGGCCGCTCGCTAGCAGCTCCCGTAGGTAACCAAAAGCAGACGTGGGGGTTGTCGCCGGCTGGCTCGCTGAAAACTTTTTCGAACCCGCCTGCCTTACCTTGCCAGAGGGTCAGTATTTCACCTATGCCTTCGAGGTGGGCAACGAAAAATTGGCGAAGGTTGGTGACGGCAAGGGCTAGAAATTTTCCACCGAGGCTGTCCCAAGGCCCAGGAAGGTCCTGCCAGGATTGCCCCCGGTCTTCCGAGAAACGCAATCCCTGCCCAGGAAATGCGCAAGCCAAAACCTTTCCATTGGGAGAGATCGCCAACAGCCGGCAGGGGTCTGCAGTTTGAGTGTTCCAGGTTTGACCGGCGTCATGGCTGATTAAAAGGCCATTATTCGAAGCAGACCATAACAGGCCATCCTCGTCGAAGAAGGGTGAAAGTTGTAATGCATTAATTTCGAGGCTCGGGAGCGATTCTCCCAGGTCAGCCCAGGTTCGACCACCATCAGTGGTCTTCCAGATGCCTTCTTCGGGGCCGTATAGATATGCGGTCCCATCCTTTTCGAAGTGTGCTGAAAGAGCCATCCCCAACAACGAGCGCATGGGCAGGTTTTGGGTAGGCTGCCACTGGCTTTTACCATCTGTCCCCCAGGCACCTTGGTCACCCACGCCTGCTACGATTAAACCCGAGGCAGTGGCGACGGTCATGGCGTCAGCCATTTCAAGCAGAAATTGCCAGGTATTGCCTTCGTCTGTAGATTGCATAACCCCTATTTCGGTTGCTGCCACCAGGGTTTCAAGGCCAGGTACTGCCGTCAGGGCGTTGATCGTCTCCGCGCTGATCTCCATTGGCTGCCAACTTTCTCCCAGGTCAAGAGAGCGGTACAGACCGTGTGTTTCCGTACCGGCAAACAAATCCAAAACGCTGTTTGCACCGGTTAGAAGCGCCAGGCTCAGGATTGACGCATCATCTTTTGGAAAGGTGAGCGCCCGCCAGGCCCGGCCAGCATTATAGCTGGAATAAATCGCGGTTTCAGTTCCGACGAAAATTTGGCCGTCTTGAGCAAATTGAGGTGAAATCGCCAGGGAATAGACGGTTGGATCGAGTAATCCGAAGCTTTGGCTGAACCAGCGTTCTCCCCGGTCGTTCGAAATGAAAACGCCATCCTCAAGAGTCCCGGCAAAAATGGTCCCATCCTGTTGGTAATCTGGTGAGTAACCCAACGTAAGGATCATCGAGGTGGATGAGGGCATCTGGGCCGCGCGCCAATCGCCCCCGCCGTTATGTGACAGGTACACCCCGGTGTGGGTTCCGGCCAGGATGGTGTGATCTTCGGAAAAGCTGGGAGACACTGCCAGTGCCATAATTCCCAAAGGCGCGTTCACCAGTCGGGTCCACTCCTGGAACCGGCCGGCATTTAAAGCGCTCGAGTGATACAGGCCTGTGGGGCTGGCGATGTAGAGGTTATATCCGTCTGAATCCTGGACGATTGCCAGAGCAGAGATCGTTCCACCCTGGGGAGCTCCAAGAACTGTCCAGGGATGATCGGCTTGGTGAAATTTAGCTGGCATATGTAATAAACCTCAAGGCTAGGGATTCATTGGATCTTCTTTTGGGCGGCGGTGGTGCACGATGATATCTGTGGTCAAAGCCATGGCTGCGCCACTGATAGCAGTCTGGACTGCCCTTTCAACTACCGTCAAACCATCCAGGATTTGATTCTCTTTCAGGTCGACGACTTTTCCCGAGAAGGCATCGAACCCATAACCTGCCGGAGCGGATTGTACCCGGTCAAGGATGATATCCGGGTTGAACCCGGCGTTTTTGGCGATAGTGCGCATGGGTTCTTCCAGGGCGCGTGCCAGGATGCGATAAGCGATGCCGGTGTCTTCATGATCGACCGGTAAAGCGTCCAGGGCCTCCCTGGCCTGCAATAAGGCTGCACCCCCGCCTAACACGACCCCGTCTCGTAGGGCATGCCTCAAGCTGTTGACCGCCCGGTTTGCCACCTCTTTACGAGCTTTGATTTCATTTTCGTAAGTACCACCCACTCGCAAGATGGCTGTTCCGCCAGAAATCCGTCCCAGGCGGGTACGGTTTTCGCGTATATTGTATTCATCTTTTAAGTCGATGTTCTTAAGTTTCTCTTGGAGGTCTGCAATATGCTGGCGAATGAGGCGTGGATTACCTCTACCGCCGTAGATTCCGAACATGCTGTCAGCTGCCCAAATACGCCGGGCGTATCCCAGGTCGGCTGCGGTGAAGTCGTCGAGCGTGTTCCCGGCAGCTTTGAAGAATATGCGCCCGCCGGTCAGGATTGATAGGTCCTCCATTGCATCTGCCCGGTCGATATCTTCGATGCGTGGCGTGCGTACTGCCATAACTTCGATTGTTTTCGCCTTTTTATTGCTTACCAATAAACCGATCACCCGGTCGGAGCAGCCTGAAGCGACGATCACCAGCTTTTTAACGCCCGCTTTAACACTTTTCTCTAAAACTGGTACCAGTTGTACCGGTTCATTAAAGCTGAGGTCAGTGATCAAGATGGCCGCATCTTCGAAGGTTTCACGCTTTTCTTGTGGATTAGATAGAAATTCGCTCGAGTAATACCCGGTCAGCTTCCAATATGTGCCTTCGACGTATTCTCTTTCAAGGTGACGTTGGTTCCACCCCTCAACGTCGATCAATCCATCTGGCCCGACGATATCAAAAATCTCGGCCAGCAATTCTCCCATCTCCTGGTCACCCTGGACCATCCCCTTGGAGAGATTGGCGATGAGTTTTCTGCCGCGGAGCGGAATGGCGTGTTCTCTGAGCGATTTGACTATCGCGGCTGACCCTCTTTCCAGGCCGTTGCGAAGCAGCATGGCATTGCAGCCGAATTCGGTCACGTAGCGGATTCCCTCGCTCAAAGCGGCTTGATAGATGACTGCCATGGAGGTGGAGCCGTCACCGACTTCTTCATGCATTTTCCACATGGCGTGGCGAAGCATCATGGCGCCAACATCATGTCCACGTGGTTCAATTCTGCGAATGCGCCTGGCAATCGTGGCGCCATCATCCAGAAATTCGACGGCATCGGTTCGTTTTAGGCCCTCGAGGGCAACCAGCCTGGGCAGGGGCCCCAGGGTTGGCCTGACCGCTCTGGCTATGAGATTGACACCTTGCAGAATGTTGCGATACGTTTTCGGCTGAATGACGACACCCGGTTTTCGCACAGGAAGGATCAACGGTTTCCTGTTTTCGGGAAGAGCCATGGCGACCTCGGCTCCTGGGGAAGGTGCTACATTCACTTCAGATGATTTTTTATTATTTGCCATAGGAAGTAATAGAACCCTGGTACTTTATGATGGTTGATGAAAGCCAGTCGTAGAATTAAACGAACCAGTTATCTACCTATTCACCTGTCGATACAGGTTGTGTCTTTAAACTTGACAAGCCTTGTTTATTATTGTAATATGAATGTGCGTTTAAGGTAAGCTTTAAAAAATGAGCAAGAGTATTGCCTTATCCGGCAACCCAAATTAGATGAAATTGTAAAAGATCTGTTTCTCGACAATTTAGACTGAGGAAGCGGGTAAGCTGTACTTGCTGATCGATTTATTTGTAAGAAGGAGGTGAGAGGGGAACAGAATTGAGCCTTTTGGTGACTTTCCTGATCTGTAGATCGGGAATTTTGGTTTGCGCCTAATTTCATTAAAATTGTCCTTGTGAGGAGAAAGTATATTATGGCCAAAAAGACTCTTAATCGACGGGATTTCATCAAAGTAGCTGGAGCAACGCTGGGCACTTCCGTGTTGGCTGCCTGCGCTCCCCAGGTTGTGACTCAGATCGTTGAACAAACTTCTGTGGTCAAAGAAACATCTGTCGTCATGCAGACCGAACTTGTTAATCAAATTATTACAGCGACATCGGCTCCCACCAATACTCCTGAACCTGCCGTTCTCGATATCTGGTGGAACACCAACATGCCGGATTTAATGACAGCAGATTGGAATAACGACGCCAATGACCCGGTATTCAAGGCTGAATGGTATTGGGGTGGCTTGGGCCGGTTGAAATATCGCCCGTTCGTCGCCAACCATCCTGGTGTAACCCTGAATATCACCACCCACTCCTGGGATGCGGACCTGCGTACCAACCAATTGTTAGCCCTGGCTTCCGGTCAAGCGCCTGATACCACCTATGGCGAAGCCTATGTCAACGAGTTCGTCCAATTGGGTGTTTATGCTCCATTGAGCGAAGATGCCGCTGCCAAATTCCCGGCTGGACCACTTGCCTATGGTGCTGTCGGTGGCGCCCACTATGCCCTTCCAAAATCTACCGGAGCTGATGTCCTATTCGTCAACCTGGATAAAGTTACCGCAGCCGGAATGGATCCAGCCAAACTACCCACCACCTGGGATGAACTCATAACAATGGCTCAGGCTATTTCCAAGGTGAATTACAACGCCAAATGGGGTAACACTGCCTATTACACCTATGGCCCAGGCGGAACCAGCTATGGTCAGGCCATGCGCATCCTCCATTGGTTCAATCAGAATAACGCCCCCTTATCCAACCCGGACGGGAGCCCCAATGCAAATACTGCTGCTTCCACTGAAACCTGGCTGTTCCATAACCAGTTGATGTGGACCTCGACATTGAACCTGATTAACCAGGCTGAAAGTGAAGGCGGTTCTGGCCAATTGTTCAACGATGGCGTCATCGCCCTCAAACCAGGTTGGAACAATGATGCGACCTCGGTTGGTAACGGTAACGTTAACGCCGCTGCCGTCCCATTCCCCACGCCTCCTGGCGGTCATCCTGCCACAATCGTTATCGGCAATGACATGGAGTCGGCCTTCGCTTCAAGTAAACACCTGGATTTGGCCAAGGCAGTTGTCGAAGAAAGCACCACCGACGAAACCGCTCAGGCTTTCCTGGCAGGCACCAAGGGCTGCGGCATCTGGATTCCTGCACTGACCTCTCAACTGAGCCAGTACGCAACCTACGACAAACTCGATGGTTATGGCACCGACATTGCCAAGAAAATGGTTCGTGTCACCATGAGCCAGGCCATGGATCCCGGCGCCTCTGGTGTACCTGGATGGAAGAAGAATGGTGTCGATATCTGGACCGCCTGGAATGCCAGCTACGGCCGCATCCTGGGTAATAAAGCCCCTGGAGAGTCCAAGGACGAGGTCCAGGCTGAGCTCGATACCCTGCAGGCTTATATTACAGGCAGGTTGAACGCCTAAACCGGATTGGCTGCCTTAATCACAGCCACGGGTCTATTTATTCCGCATTTTACCCATCCGATTTTTTGTGGTGGGTAAACGGGTGGGGAAAGGGCCAAGCACTCGGCCCTTTCCCCCAGGTTTTATAATGATGCTGGGCTTTTGCCCAGCAATTTTATAAGCAACGATCATTCGATTGGTGGATTATGAGCGCCAACACAGTTGTAAGTATTCCTGAAGATATTGAAAAGCTATCGTGGAGTGTGCGCCTCGGGAGATGGTACAGGCACCGCCGGGATACAATTATTGCCTGGACTTTCTTGACTCCGATGGTGCTTTATTTTGCTTTTATGACCTTTGTGCCCTTGCTTTTGCTGATTGGTATCAGCTTTACAGAATGGAATCTCATTTCGCCGCCCCATTGGATTGGATTCAAGAATATCGCTCAAATCTTTTCCAATTATGATAACTGGTTCTATTTGAAGGTATTCGTCAGAACGACTTTATATGCCATTGCCATTCTGTTCCTCCTGGTTGTTGGTGGTTTTGGGATTGCCTTGTTATTAAACCAGCAGATTAAGCTGAAGGGCCTCTACCGTACATTGTGGTACCTGCCGGGGATTTTCTCCGGCGCAGTTGTGGTTATGTTATTAAAAATTTACCTGGCGAATTCATCCCAGGGGATCCTCAATATGGTCCTGTATAATTTTGGCATGACCACACCGATTGATTGGCAAAGCAGCACTTTTTGGATGCCATTGATTGCCATATTATTCCCGGTCTGGCAGGGGATTGGCGGTGTGACCATCTTTTTCCTGGCAGGGCTCCAGGGGGTCGATGAGAACCTGTACGATGCAGCCAAAATCGACGGTGCGAACAACAGCCAGCTTCTCAGATATATTACCATCCCTCAGATGGTTCCCATCCTGCTATTTATTTCGGTCACCTCGGGGATCGGAGCCATGCAGATGTGGGAGATTCCCCGGATTATGACCGCCGGTGGTCCCAACCTCACGACCTATACCCTCGTTTGGAGCATCCAGCATGATGCCTTCAACAACCTGCAGATGGGCCTGGGTACTGCCCAATCGCTCATATTATTCCTGCTGTTACTGGGTCTGATCGGGTGGCAGCTCAACAACTACCGTAAAATCTACGGTGTCTGAGCCGGGAGTGTGAATCATGAGAAGAACAAGAACGATCAGTCGCATCCTCATCTATACTTTTCTGAGCCTGTCCAGCTTTGTGATGGTGTATCCCGTCCTTTATATGATCCTGGGGACTTTTACAACCAACCCACGCTTCCTGGACGCTACTTTCTTGCCCATACCCAATACGCTCAATCTCGATCTGTTTTATAAAGCGTTGACGTATGGGGTCTGGGATTCGTATTGGCTTACCCTCAAGCGCTGTCTATGGTATATGTTTGTTACAATCGGTGTGGGGATGATTGCCGGTTACATTTTCTCCAAGCTGCGCTTTCCGGGGCGGAACAGGGTATTCTTGTTGTTCCTATCGGGTATGGTCATGCCCGGAGTCTTGATGCTTGTTCCGAGCTACTTATTGATGGCCTGGTTCCCACTGGCTGGTGGTAACAATATCATTGGCCAGGGTGGTCATGGGTTCATTCAGACCTGGCCGGTGCTTTTCATCGGCGGCCTGGTACCCGTGTTTGCTATCTTTCTATTGAAGCAGAGCTACGATATGCTGCCGACGGAATACGAGGACTCGGCCAAGATGGATGGCGCCGGGCTGTTCACCATCATCTTCCGAGTATATGGGCCGCTGCTCAAACCGCCGATTGTGGCCTTGATCATCGTCACCTTCATCGGCACGTGGAATGACTATCTTTGGCCGGCATTGACGACTTCAGGCGACAACTCGTTGTGGGTAATTGCCTACCGCATCCAGTATGTCGTGTTGTCTCAGGGTCGATTGGGAGTGGACGTCACCAATTACCCCGAGCAAATGTTGAAGACTTTCATGGCCACGTGGCCGCCAGCAGTGGTCTATTTTAGCTTGCAGCGTTACTTTGTGCAGGGGATGACCATGAGCGGTCTGAAAGGGTAATTCAATTACCTGTTTGAGATTATTCTGACAACGAGGCCATCCATTTGTATCCGATGACCTCGTTTTGTTTTCTATCGCCTTTTTATCATTCGATGCTACGAGCTTCCTTTAATGAAAAAACGTTTATTGATCCGGAAAATTGGCATATACACATTCCTCACCATTTCAACGTTTATCATGGTGTACCCAATTCTATTCATGTTGTTGGGGTCGTTCACCACAGACGCACAGTTTCAAAATACCCTTTTCTTACCGCTCCCCAATACACTCAATTTGCACCTGTTTCAGTCAGCTTTCGAAGCGGTCCAGCGACCTTATCTCATCACTTTACTGCGGATTGGTTTCTACGTAACGGTCAACCTGGTGACCGCCTTGATCGCCGGCTACATTTTTTCCAAGCTGCGGTTTCCAGGCCGGAACCGGTTGTTCTTATTATTCCTATCAGGGATGCTGGCGCCATCCATCTTGATGCTCTTGCCTGACTTCATCTTGATGGTACGTTTCCCGCTGGCAGGGGGAAATAACCTGTTAGGACAGGGCGGTTCTGGGTTCTTCAATAACTGGTTTGCACTTTTCCTTTTTGGGTGGGTATCGCCCTTTGCAATTTTTCTGTTGAAGCAGAGCTATGATATGCTGCCAACAGAATATGAAGAAGCCGCCAAAATGGATGGGGCGGGTTTATTCACGATCATCTTTAGGGTGTATGGTCCTTTATTAAAACCATCCATCGTTGCATTTATGATCATCACCACCATCAGCGTCTGGAACGATTATCTCTGGCCATCTCAGGCGGTTATCAGCCGCAACGATCTATATCCCATCGCTGTTGCACTGAAGGATATTACCATCGGTGGCGGAAGTATATACCCGGGGATGATGGTGCGCGTTCTGATGGCTGTTTGGCCGCCCGCCTTGATCTTCTTTTTATTGCAGCGCTATTTTGTTCAGGGCTTGGTAGCAACCGGTCTAAAAGGTTGATGGCTGCCGGAAAAATGTCGCGTTTTCCGAAAAAAATTTTCTATTGACATTTAAAGAAATTGGAATAAACTGAGGGTGAAAATGAATAGCCTCGTTAGGCGAGGCGTCTGCGTACGACACAAGCCGCTGCCCTGAAATATCGAGAGATGCCAAAGGGTAGGACAGATCGGGCCGGAATAAGGCTTCATCCAAAGCGGCTGGGGAATTTCACAATAGTTCTCAATACGCTACGCAGTGCCAAAGCTCAACCAGTGGAGGCTGCCCGATAACTCTTTGGGTTTATTGAGCGTTAATGCCTCCTGTATTAAGGAGGCATTTATTTTCCTCCAGGTTATGACCGGTCGAAAAGGTCAAATCTCAAAAACCTGGATGTGGGAAGGAGGTGATTGCATGAATGCAGACGATAGTTCGGGAATTACCCCCGACCATCGTATGCTCCGGCTGAAGTACAGTTCGAACCGGCCTAAATTCAAACAGATCCATGCTCATCTCTTCCCTTATACCCTGTTTGATCAGCGGCCCAGCCTGCTGAAAGCTTGATTTACTGCAGGTAATCTCTCTTTCGAATTGTCCTTCATAAACGCCTCACCCATGAGGCGGCTGCAGCGCTTTCTAGAAGACTCGCATTCGCCCAAATCTATAGCGACGCCTGACCTTCCTGGTTCCGCGAGAGGATCATTAACGCGTGGAAGTGTTGGTCTTGCGTGCGGGTCGATTTCGGTTTAGTTCTTAACATCTCAAATGAAGGAAGTCATGGGCTAATGATCCGATCAATCTTTTTCACTAAAAACGCTCCTGCAAAACGAGATCTGTCTCTCGACCAGATCAGCCAGGTGATCCGAGAATTGACCGGCCTGCTGTGGGTCAGCCTGGAACACACCAACCCCGAAGAGCAGAATGCTGTCATGCGGGATACCTTCCATTTTCACCCATTGGCGATCGAGGATTGCCAGGGCGAAGATTATCAGACCCCAAAGGTGGACGATTATACCGACCAAATCTTTGTAGTCGCCCACGCCCTTTTGCCGGACCATGGTGTCGAAGAATTTCGAACGGCAGAGATCGACATTTTCCTAGGAAAAAATTACCTGGTAACCTCATTTGGGGTGGAGGCCATGCCGCCGATCCAAGCCTTGTGGCGGCGGCTGGAGCGCGACGAGCGTATGACCAGCCATGGGATTGACTTCCTGTTCCATGCTACCCTGGATATCCTCGTAGATGGTTACCAACCTTTACTAGATGATCTGGATGATGAGATCGACCAGCTCGAAGACCGGGTATTAGCTGAGCCTGAGCCAGAAACCCTGGAACAAATCCTGACCCTCAAGCACAACATCCTCATCCTGCGCCGGACGATTACCCCGCTCAGGGAGGTGATGAACCGGCTCAGCCGGGATGAATTCCCCCAAATCGACCGGCTGACCCGGATCTATTTCCGCGACATTTACGACCATTTGATGCGCTACCAGGACCTGATCGAGTCCGTCCGTGATATCGTCAGCGGCGCCCTGGATATATACCTGACGTCTACCTCCAACCGGCTGAACCAGGTCATGAAGACCCTCACGATTGTCTCGACCATCTTCCTGCCATTGACATTCTTGACCGGTGTTTACGGGACCAATTTTAAATTCTTACCAGAGCTCAGCTGGCGATTTGGCTATTTGTACCTGTGGGGACTGATCATTCTGGTCTCGATTGGCATGATCTGGTGGTTCAAGCGCCGCAATTGGTTTTAAAAGGATGAATTCTCAATCCGGATGGGTAATCCCTGCGGACAGGCTCTCGACTGCTGAAATGATACGGTCTTGCAGTCTGTCCACCTCCGGCTTGACCACCTGGCGGGCTGGGTCTGCGTCGTACCAGGCCATGATCTCTTTTGCGCCCTGCCAGAAGGGGATGGTCGGGTGGAAATCAGGCACCAGGCGGCTGAATTTTACTGTTATCGAAAACCATGCTGTGGGCCTTGTCGCCTAATAACGACGAGCCCCAATCGGGGTTGAAAGCTGCAATGAGATCTGAAGGGACGTGTACCAGGTGGGGCTTGATCCCGGCTGCCCTGGCGATGATCTCGTAGATCTGGTTCCAACTTAACCATTCATCTGATGTTATGTGGAACGCCTCGCCCAGGGAATGCGGGTTGCCAAGCAGTCCAACCAGGCCGACGGCGAAGTCGGCGTGGTGAGTCATTGTCCACAACGACGTGCCATCGCCATGGACGATGACCTTTTTGCCGGCTCGCATGCGCGCCACGATGGTATAACCGCCGTCGAACGGCAGCAAGGTGCGGTCGTAGGTATGCGATGGGCGCACGATGGTAGCCGGAAAACTCTCCTTGCGGTAGGCATCCATCAAGAGTGCTTCGCAGGCAGCTTTGTTGCGGGAATACTCCCAGAAGGGGTTGTGCAGGGGCGTGCTTTCAGTCACCGGCAAAAAGTTAGGCGGGGTCTGGTAGGCCGAGGCCGAGCTGATGAAGATATATTGCCCGGTCCGATTGCGGAATAGGTCGAGGTCATTCCGGACGTGGTCGGTGGTGAAGGCTACCCAGTCGACGACCGCGTCAAAATCAAGATTGCCCAGCGCTTCCCTGGCTGACTTTGAGTCGCGGATATCTCCGGTGAGTACAACTGCTCCGGGGGGGGTCGGTCTCTGGCTCTTTCCTCGCTTAAGCAGGTAGAGGTCAATTCCGCGTTTCAGCGCCAGTTCAGAACAGGCCGAACTGATGACTCCGGTTCCTCCGATAAACAATACTTTCATAAGTTGCTCCTTATTTACGAATTACTTTCTTCTACCCACTCCACCTGCGCAGAGCGGTAGAAATTTACCCCCATGGCATTTAAACGTACACCATGGGCCGCCAGGCGTCGGCGGTATTCGTTCCAGCCCCGGTCCGAGATGGAGGACCAGCCGATCTCTGCCAAACCGGGCAGGCGTGGGAACGTCATAAACTCGACGTCTTCCATCCTGGCTAATGTTTCTGTCCAGACCGGCGCTTCCACCCCCAGGATATCTTTTTCATCCACACCCGCTTCTTCAGCAGCCGGGTCCCATTCATAAGCCTGGCGTACGTCGACATATCCCCCCCAGGTCAAACCAAAGGGGGTATCGCGAGTGTATTTCATGTCAAAATAAGCCTTTTCACCGGGCGACATGATTATCCTGGCGCCTTGTTCGACTGCTTTTCTGGCAAGGATGCGTTCCTCGGGATTGATCAGCCAATGTTGGACGATCGCGCCTGGGGCCAGAGGTGCCTGGGCGGTTTCATCCCAACCGACGAAATGCTTTCCATGTTTATGGACGATCGATTGGACTTTTTTGATAAACACATTATACAACTCGGGGTCAGTGCCCCTGGCTTCATCACCGCCAATATGGAAAAAAGGACCTGGAGAGAGGGCTGCCACTTCACTTATGACGTCATCCAGGAAACGATAGGTCAGCTCATTTATCGTACATAGTGAGCTGAATGTACCCGAGGCTTCTGTATAGAGGTCTGGAGCGACCCCATCGCAGGTCAGCTCGGGATAAGACGCCAGAGCTGCGGTTGAATGCCCCGGCATTTCGATTTCTGGCACGAGGGTGACGTAGCGGGATTGCGCATAGGCGACAATACTGGCATATTCTTCCTGGGTATAAAACCCGCCGGGACCGCCTCCGACCTGAGTTGAGCCGCCGTATTGGGCCAGCCTGGGCCAGGAATGGATCATGATGCGCCAACCCTGGTCGTCAGTAAGGTGCAGGTGGAAAATATTGATCTTGTAGAACGCCAGTAGATCAATTAATTTTTTTACGGCTTCCGGTACAAAGAAATGCCGGGCGACATCCAGCATAACGCCCCGCCATTCAAAACGAGGCCAATCGCGGATGGTGACAGCCGGGAGGGTCCAGGATCCTGAGTGCCAGCTGGAGCTTCCAATCGCAGGCGGTAAGAGCTGGCGGAGTGTCTGGATTCCGCGAAACAAGCCGGAAGGTTGGTTAGCAGATAGCCGGATTTCAGCCGGAGTGATAACCAATTGATACCCCTCCATTCCTAATTCGGGGTCTGTGCCAGCTAATGCGAGCAGAATATTCCCACTTTCAGGCTGACCGGAGGCTGGTCTGACTGGCAATGGGGTTCCACTTGATGGCCTGAGCTTTTCAGCCAGGTATTGGCCAATTGCGACAACCGCGTCAGAATCGGGCTCGACATAAATATATGTTTGAGGGGTTAGCTGAAAACTACCGCTTTCAGGTCTTACAAACACAGGTTTTGGGATTATTTCATTCATGGTTTTTGTTCGTGAATTATGCTTTTCCAGGTAGGATATTGCCTGTTCCCCGGTCCATTTCGGTTTTCTGACCTTCCACTTGAGTGGTTTCCTGCTGTTGATTTGCCAGGAATTCGGGATAAGAAGGATATTTCACCCTGCGGCCATCGGCATATTCCCAAAAAACGGCATCCCAAACCCATCCTCTCAAGGCGCTGTGTCCGCTGGAATCAATGTAATCCCATCTCAGGTTTTCCAAAAAGACCCGGTCTGGATGCCCGTTGCTTTGCACAAATTCTTCACAGAATTTGGCGACCTGTACCTGGTCTTCTGTGGAACCCATATCCATGTAAGCGCTGGCATACAGCGAATTGGCGATGTGCCGAAAACGAGCTCCTACCCAGGAGGCTTCCAGGTCACCTCTGAAGCAGGAATGGATGAGTGCCCAGGGATTGGCTGCATCGATCTCAGCTGGAGTTGGAACTGTATTATTCCCCCAACCTAACAAACATTCACCGGCAAAATCCAACCCAATCAGGGTCGCATCCTGCAGCCAACGCCAGAGATACGGCATGTTTGGAATGGCATGGCCTTCATGGTAATCGACGCCAGACATGACCGAAAACAATCCATCCTGGAAAATGGTTGTAAATCCGAGCCTGTGCATCATTTTCAAAGTTGGAATAAGAACTTCATCGTAATATCCACTGGCAAAGGATACAGGGGTCCAGTTTTCGCAGAAATCGACCTCAAAATTCGGAAGCGATCCATCCCGGCCGCGTTTCAGCCAATCTGGATGGTCACGAATGAGTTTGAGGCCTTCTTTTTCCAGCTTTTCCATGATAGCCGGAAATTTTAGGGTGACATACATCAAATACCGTTCGATAAATCCAGCGCTCAAGGTATTGGCAGTCCCGGTCTTAACGAAATCAGGCCGCAGCCAATAAGCGACGCCTATACCTTTTTCACGGAACTCACTTGTGTAATCCTTTATCGCCTGATTAATCGGATGATTTTCATCGAACCTGAGGTCTGGGTCGACTGCATAGGGCGTGGTAAACCATAATCCAATCGCGCCGCCCACGAGGTCCATATTCAAGCGGCTCGCATCATCTGCCTTAATCGCCGCGTACCTTCTCAGCTCTTCCAATGAATCCGGGAGATCGAAGGGAGTTTGGTAAGTTGGGGGCTCTGGGTGCCGGTAAGTCTTCAGGGATTTCATCATGACTTCGTAATCTGAGTTTTGATTCTGGAATGCCTCCCGGCTCCAGCTGTCAAGAAAAGCCCAGCCATAATTGAAAGTCGTCAGATATGGATTCAATTGGTATAGGTTCGCCAGCTTGCGGCGATAATGCATGGCCGCGTCCATATAAAGCTGCGGCGGCTGCAGCCTGTTATCACTGTTGAATAGATATTCGAATGTTTCCAGGGCAAAGCGCTGCCCGCTTACCGCACAGTCCACCATATAGTTTGGCCAGATACCATCCTGGTCGCAATCGACGTAGTTTGATTGCAGGTACGTGGTGCTGAAATAATAATGGCGGGCTGATAAAAGGAAGGTACCGGACCCAAAGTTGAGGAATAAGAATGGGTGCACCTGAAGTGCATAAAGACTGGGCCGGTATTCCAGGGTTTTTCGAATGGGGTAGCGCTTGTGGGCGACGGTATCAACGGCGCTGCTCCAATGGACCTCATCCAGGTATGGGTTGTCCCACTGCAGATCATAGGTCACTGCGCCCTGGCAAGATCCATTGATTCCAAAAGCCTCGTTAAGACAAACTGAATAACCATTCTGGAAAAAAGAGGGGAGTTGTAGTTCGATTTTCCGGAACAGGCCCTTGTAAATTGTGCCGGAAATATCTCTCTCAGCCGCATACCAGGTTTCCCAGACTTGAAGACGGGTATGGCGGTCGACGATTCCGGTGACCATCGGTAGAGTGTAATGGAAGGTTACTCTCCCGTCCTGAATTGAACAGCCTTCCCAATCGGCCATCCCCCGATGATAGTGATGTTTAACGCTGAAATCCTGATAATCAGGGGTGATTGGAGGAGGTGTTGCCGGATAGTGGCGGCTGGGTGGTTTGGGATCGTGGTATCCCCAATTGTTCAACTGGGTGATGTCGATTGGGTTTCCATAAACTTGCGGGTAAATCAGGTGAACGCCATCCTCATTCGTCCAATCCCTGACCCGCATCCGCAGTTTGTCGAATATGATGCGCTGGCCGTTTGCAAAGGTAACCGTCAGTGCATCCTCCACAAATATAGGTCTGAGGCCTGTGAGCCGTAAGGTCACCTCTCCTTCAGTGATGATCGGGTCTTTCACATCATACGGGGATAGATCGACTTCGTTAGATGGAGGACTTTCTTCACCCTGCTCATCGATGGCGCATACGACGTAACGGTAAATCTGCCCGTTGATCAGATTTTGATCAATATAATTTGTTGAAGGGACCGGTTTTGGGGTGATTCGAACGAAATCCTCGCCTTCCTTGCGGTAGACATGATAACCAAGGAGATTCGTTTCTAAATTTGGATTCCACTCGAGGTAAGCTTTCTTGTCACCGGCGTCGGCAATCAACGCGCTGGGTGGGCGAACCTTCGGAAGTTCACCAACCACAATTTTTTTCATCTTTTTCCTTTTATCCCCTCAGGTGTATTACGAAATCCAACCTTCAAAACGATATACCAGGATGCCCAGGTATTCTTTGAGAACGTTAGTGGTCAGGCTCAGATTACTGGTCGATGGTAACAGGCTAACGAGCTGGGATGCGAATGGCGCATGGGTCAGTTCATCCCAGCCGGTCTGGGTAACGGTGAAATCGGCAGGGGCAGGGATCACCTGGATGCCCTGTTTCTCGAACAACGCCACCGAGCGCGGCATGTGGATGGCCGAGGTCACCAGGATGACCCGGTCGATATTCTTGGCTGCCAGGATCTTGGCGCAGTCGACCGCGTTTTCGTGGGTATTTTGCGACTGATCTTCCAGCCAGATGGCGTCTGCAGGGATGCCTATAAGGGTCAACAACGATTCCATATCGGATGCCGGGGTCGAAGGTTGCGCCCCGCTGAATTCGAGATTACCCCCGCTGGCCAAAATAATCGGGGCTTTACCCTGCTGGTAGAGATAAGCGGCATAGATTATGCGCTCACCGGCGCCGTTGATTTGCACCAGCGGCCTGGGAGGCTCTGCCGGATCGGTGCCGCCACCTAAAAGTACAATCACTTCTGCATTGGGGATCCCCCCATTGGGAAGGTACTGCCATTCGAGCGAGCGGGCCAGGCTGAAGGCTACCCAGCGGTTCGAAGCTATCAACAAGATGAGCAGGGAGGCAATCAACGCGCCTCGCTGCAGACGTTTGAAACGGTACAGAACCAGCCCTAAGACCAGCAGGATAATCGCAAACCCGAGGGGATAAACGAATGGCGGCAGCAGTTTGGATAGAAATACAAACATTTTTTTCCTTACGTCTCGTTGCGGCGGAAAACGCCTTCTTGCCAGGCGTAGTCAGTAGCCTCGGTGCGCGGGCTGGCTTTCTTTATGTTACGCGTGGTCTCCACCCCATCCATTCCCGGCCGGATCAGGTCCATCAGGACCACATCCGCGGCGAGCTGGGCAGCTTGATTGGCGGCTTCGCCGCTCACCTGTATGTCGGGCAGCGTTTCAAAAAAAGCATTTAGTCCTATGCGTACCATGGCATGGTCATCGCCCAGCAGAACGGTGATTGGGTCTTGCATGCTGTAATTTTACTCCGAAATCAAAGGTGTAAGGAATAAGAGGTAAGATGTATGTTTGTAGGCCGCGCAGGCGGATCATAAACCCAAAGCGGAGTAGTCCAATCCTCCTCAGGTGTCGATCAGCACAGCGACTGTTGTTCCTCCTAGCGACGCCTTGATCGTGACCAGCCCGCCCAACACCGCCATTGGGTCGTGATCGACCAGGTTTTTAGTAGCTCGAACTTGCATCATCGTCGCGAAGGATTGTTGTTTCACCATGTCGTGCAGCTTGCGCGCCAGGCGGTTGCGCTCTTACATCATGGCCAGCTCGGGTTAGGTTTGCAGCAGGTTTTGGTCCCGTTCTACCATGTGGCGGATGCGCCGGCCAGGATAGTTGATCTCGCCTGGCGATTTTTTTATTGGTCTCGATAGAGATTGTATTGCTACCCATGCGCTCTTACTTCATTCCCGGGTCTGATCTTTATTCAGACTGGAGGCTGAGAATTTAAGATTAAGAAATGGGATTGCATCTTGAATAATTTGGATAAAAGGGGTAGAATATCTGTGCTATTAATTCCAATGAGCTTTTTCTGAACAAGGGTAGGCTGCATTATTCAGATCTAATCTGAGATGGTGGATATTCTTATGGCTCAAACGATCTACGTTGAACTCCTTAGCAAAACTTATCAGGTACCCGAACGAGAAGGGGGATTGGGGGCAGCCATTCGGGGCTTTTTTCACCGAAAATACCGTCCCGTCCAGGCTGTTCAGCAGGTCAGCTTCGATATCCAACCCGGCGAGGTTGTCGGCTTTCTGGGACCAAATGGAGCTGGAAAAACTACGACTCTGAAGATGCTTTCGGGGTTGGTGCATCCGAGCGACGGCAAAGCCCGGGTGCTGGACTACATCCCTTGGGAGCGCAAATCGGGTTTTCTCCAGTCCATGACGTTGGTCATGGGTCAGCGCAGCCGCCTTTCCTGGGATATCCCTGCCGCCGACTCGTTTATGCTCAACCAGGCTATCTATCGCATCCCTGATGCTGCCTATCGGCAGACATTGAAGGAACTCGACGATCTGCTTGAACTGGCGCCAATCATGCGCAAACCGGTGCGCAACCTGTCTTTGGGGGAGAGAATGAAGGTGGAGCTGGCTGCTGGGCTGCTCCATCGCCCTAAGGTGCTCTTCCTCGACGAGCCTACCATCGGCCTGGATATAACCGCCCAGGCAAACATCCGTTCATTCTTGCAGGAATATAACCGCCGCACCGGAGCGACCATCTTGCTGACCAGCCATTACATGGCCGACGTCACGGCCCTGTGCGAACGGATCATCATCATCCACCTGGGTCGGATCAAATACGATGGCGGCCTCAACGATCTGTCTCGGCGCATCGCCCCATTCAAGCTGGTGGGGGTAGCCCTGGGCAGCCCCTGTCCCTGCGACCTGAGGCCCTACGGCACCCCGGTCGCCGCCATGGATCATGATGGCAAACAGTACGTCCAGGTTCCAGCGGGTGATGTCACCGCCATTACGGCGCGCATGCTGGCCGATTTGCCGATCCATGACCTGACCATCACCGATCCACCTATCGAGTCGGTGATCGAGCGGGCATTTCAGGAGTGAACCTGCTATGTTAAGAATTTACCAGCGTTTGTGGCAGGTGAACTGGGCCGAGCAGTGGCAGTATCGGGCTAATATGCTCATGTATTCGCTTTACTGGCTGGTTTCACCGGTCGTCTACCTGGCAGTGTGGACCACGGTAGCTAACAGCCAGGGCAGTGTCAATGGGTTGACCGCCAACTACTTTATTACTTATTACCTCACTTTGCTGATCGTCGACCAGATCACCAGCGACATCACCATTCACATCCTGGCCTATAAGATCCAGGATGGCACCCTGGCAAGCGACTTGCTGCGTCCGGCGCACCCCATCCTGACCAATACCCTCGTCTACAATATCGCTTTCAAAGCCCTATCGTTTATTGTGCTTCTTCCAGCCTGGTCGATCTTGGTGCTCCTTTTCGCTCCCGACTATGGCATGGTAACCGGCGGCTCGTTGTTGGCAGCTGTTCCTGCGCTCGTTATCGGATTCACCATCAATTTTCTTCTGGGGGCTACCATAACCTGCCTGGCCTTCTGGACGACTCGGGTTTATGCTATTTCAGAGTTTTTTTCGGCTTTGATCGTCTTGTTCTCAGGTCAATTTGTCCCACTCCAGCTTATGCCGCCTCTGATCCAGCATATCGCCCAATTCCTGCCTTTTCAATTCTTCAAATATGTGCCGATCGAGATCATCCTTAACCGCCTGACTCCGGCAGAGATAGTGATGAACTACGGGGTCAGCCTGGCCTGGCTCCTGGTGATGATTCTCGTATTCCGCTGGACCTGGAAAGAGGGCACCAAGCGTTTTTCGGCAGTAGGGGCTTGAGCCATGAATACATTCCGCCTGCTCTCTGCTTTATTTAAAGTCAACGTCCAGATGACCCTGGCTTACCGCACGGATACCATCGTCAACATCTTGCTCAACATCTTCTGGCTGGGTTGGGAATTGTTAGGCCTGGACATTATTTTCAGCAACACCAATAGTCTGGGTGGTTGGGGGCTGGGCGAATTGATCACGCTGTTGGGAGTATTTCGCCTGGTTTCTGCATTGATGGCGGCATTGATCTGGCCCAACACCGAACAGTTTAATTCCAGCGTGCGCGACGGCACCCTGGATTACACCTTGCTCAAACCGGTCAACAGCCTTTTCCTGGTGACCTTCTCTCGCATGGTTATCTGGCGCGTGTGGGACCTGGTGTTGAGCGCGATCTTGATCATTGTAGGCGTCAACGTCAGCGGGGGCAGCACAAATTTGCCGGATTTGCTGGCTTTCATATTGCTGGCTATCACCGGCTCAGCCATCCTCTACAGTTTGTGGGTGATGATGCTGGCAGCTACTTTCTGGTTTGTCAAATTCGATAACAATGTGACCATCCTCGCGGCCATGGTCGATACCGGCCGTTATCCGGCGACGGTCTATCCCGGTTGGCTGCGCCTGGTAGTAACGTTTGTCGTTCCGGTGGCGGTCGCGACCACCATTCCAGTTCAAGCTTTACGCGGCGATCTGAGTTTTTTGCAGGTGCTCCTATATGCAGGGGTGGCTCTGGTCACCGTGCTGGTTGCTACTCGCATCTGGAAGGCCGGGGTACGCCATTACTCCGGAGCCAGCAGTTAAAAAACTCTTTTTACAAACCAGATACAAAATCTGTCCCTTTTTTCCTCGTTTCTTATTTAAACTTATAGAAATGCATTTTCCCATTCCGGCATGCCTTTAACCAAGGATATCCTATGCAAAGAGAATCGCTGCAAGCTCCACCGATGATTGCGCTCCAATCCAGGCCGGTCGTGTTTGATGACGAACAGCTGGTATTGGCCGCCCAGGAAGACCCAGCCGAATTCCAGGCGCTGTACGAGCGTTGGGCAGTTCCCGTCTACCAATATTTCTACCACCGCTGCGGAGAAGAACCTGCTGCCGAAGACCTGACCTCTCAGCTTTTTCTGGCTGTCTACCAGGCGCTACCGCGCTACCAGCACCGCGGGCATTTCCCGGCCTGGCTCTTCACCATTGCCGCTAACCTGGCCAAGGCGAACTATCGCAAGTATCGACGTGAAGTCCCGCTCGATCAGGCGCTAAACTTGATCTCGCGCTCCGATCCATCCGAACAAGTCACTCGAATAGAAGAGGTTACTTCCCTGGTGCGGTTGGTGCAGGCCTTACCCCAAAAAGAACAGGAATTGATCCGCTTGAGATACGTGGCCGAATTGAGCTTTGCTGATATGGCCGTCGCCCTCCACAAGCGGGAGGATGCTGTCAAGAAATCGTTATACCGGCTGCAGGCCCGGTTGCAAACCCTGCTGGAGCAAATCCATGACTGACAAATATCTACCCGAATCGATTGAAGAAAAATTACACCAGGCTACTCGCCTGCCGCAGCCCCGCCCTGAGTTTTTGGCAGGGCTGAAAGACAGGCTGGCTGCTGAAACTATAAAACCGGTCACGAAAAAAGGTTGGTCCTGGTCGAGTTTCCAGCGTCCGGCCTGGGCTGTAGCGGTGGTCGTACTTTTCTTGCTTGCCGGCTTGATTGCCATTGGCCCGCAGCGTGTAATAGCGGCTTTCCAGCATCTCTTCGGTTATATCCCCGGATACGGGGTTGTTGATCAAAGCGCTCCATTCCGGGTTCTGGCCGAACCGGTGAGCGTCACTCGTGACGGGATTACCATCACAGTGACTTCGGCGTTTCTGACCGGAGAGAAGACTTATATTGAATATCGCATCTTCGGCGTGCCCGGTTCTGCCTACCCAAACCGGGAAGACGTGATTGGATGCACCACACCGGAATACCTGCGCCTGCCGGATGGAACCCGGCTCAATCGCATCGACAATGATTTCAGCCCTGTTCCAGCCGGAATCAATGCGGCTTCCTTCGTCATGCCATGTATCTTCAACACCTTGCCTGGCAAAACACCGGAAAATTGGGAGATGTCTCTACGCTTTGTGCCTGCCCCACCCGACCTGACAGTGATGCCAGTGATCGATCTTTCACCTTCGCCCCAGGCCAGCTTGACTCCAGGAACCACAGCCCTGGCTGATGTGGTTGGCGCTACTTCCACTTCACTGGCGAATAACCGAATAACAATCATAAAAGAGATCGAAACTGGCGATGGATACATTTTGGTCGGGCAGTTCCCATTTCAGGGTTTGCCTCGAGAACAGGTGACAAACGGGGAGGCGGAAATCAGAGATGCTAGCGGGAAAATAGTGGCTTTCACCTATCCTCAGGATATTGACCCGAATGCACTCGGGCTTGACCCGAATGGCCCTTACTGGTTCATGCAGTTCAAGGCAACCGGGTTAGCCTATCCATTGGACATCAAGTACTCTGGGGCTGCAATTCAGCAATCGGATCCAAACGCCACTGCACAGTTCACCTTCGATGCCGGTTCCAACCCTCAGCCGGGCCAGGAATGGACTGCCAACCAGGATATCCAGATCGCCGGGCACACGCTTAAGCTGACCACAATCAGGGCGGATTCTCGCAACGGTTACAACTTCAGTTTTCAAGGAGATCTAAAAGTAATCAGCGCCGACATTCAAATCGACGGATATACACCCACTGGTCACGGTTGGGGCCGGGGCTTGAATGCTGGCAGCTTTGATACCAGTCTCAGCTTTGCTCGTTTTCCATCCGGTTTGCTTAGGGTTACCCTCTCCAACTTGACCATCGCCGGCGAAACTCTGACCTGGCAAGGACAGTGGTCCCCTTCTACACCCAGGATCGATCTGCCTGCCAATCAAACGCCTATCCCCGGGCTGTGCCTGGCGGCGGATTCGCTGGCAAAACTCCAACCTGCCCCACCCGCATTATCCAATGGGAAAGTTTTAGTATATGAAAAGCTCGATACGGGTAAGTGGGGCCTGATGCTCTACACCCTGGACGGCAGTCTTAAGCAAGTCGTGGTTACCAATGGGAATTGGGGTGCACTTTCGCCGGACGGTAGCAAAGTAGCTTATTCCGCTTCAGATAATGGAATACATCTGGTGGATGTGAATACCATGACCGAACAGGTAATTCAAAATGCTTCCGGGTTTAATATCCAATGGTCGCCGGATGGAACGCAAATCGCTTATATTAGCATGGGTAATGGCGCCGTCAATAGCGCATTTATCGCTAAGGTCGATGGTACAATGGTGCGCCAGGTATCCAAATTGAGTTATGAAACGATCGTTGGCTGGTCGCCGGATGGTGCGCAGCTCTACTTTGCTGCACCCTTTACGGGAGGCGCTGCCTGGAAAGTCTATTCTTATGATTTAGCCAGCGATACAGCCATAGAGCTGTTTACCATCGAAAACGGCACTCCTAAATTTCTCAATCCCAACCTTTCACCAGATGGGCAGTGGATCGCCTATCGTGGCCGCGATAACAGCAGCCTGTACCTGGTTCATCCCGACGGCAGCGACATGCACCTTGTGATGGACAACGCAGGCGTCAGTGGGATTGCCTGGTTATCTTCAGAATGGCTGGGCGTAAGCCTGATGCAGGCGAACACCACCGAGCAGACCCAGGTCCTGCTGCAATTGAACAGTTGTAGTGCCTATCTCCTGCCAGCTATTCACGGAAATTTAGAGGGATTTCAGGCGCCATAGTGATTGATGATGATTGGATGGTTCAGGTGGGATTCTGAAACCCACCTGAACAACCTGATCGCGTACGCTGCAAACCAGCAGCCAGCCGGCAATGACGCCAACGTCACAGAAAGGGAGAAGGCCGGTACCGAGCTGATCAGAACCTGGCGCAGGTGATCGGCCAGGTTTTTGAGTGGAAACGCATGTTCCACCAGCTGAATCCAGGCGGTTATGAGCGCTTCCTTGCCCTAAGGCAGTTTAGATAAAACCCCTAAACGACAAATAAGCTAATTATCTGCATATTTAGCTTATTGTATCGGGTGGTATTTTAGTTGAGATTTTCTTGGATTAAAGTTTGCTCATTGGAATTAAGAGCTGGATGGTTGTACCCTGCCTTTCAAGTGATGCAGCTGAAACCTTGCCCCCATGCAATTCAATCAGCGCTTTGACAATCGCCAAACCCAGGCCGCTCTCGCCCGATTCGTTATGGCGGGATCGATCTCCCTGGCGGAAACGGTCGAATATGTAAGGCAGAACATCAGGATCTATTCCGCTGCCGGTATCCTTTACGCATATTTCAACGTACCCAGCGGCAGGGCGGGCGGAAAGCGTGATCTGACCGGCCTGCTGGGTGTATCGCAGGGCATTGGTTATCAGGTTGCCGAAAACCTGCATCATCCGGGCTTCGTCGACTGTAATTGTGGGTAGATCATCGCTGGCGTCGACAGAAATGGATACGTTTTGTTGTTCAGCCTGGTGTTTGAAAAGGGTCGCGGCCCGCTCCAAAAGCGGCTTGACCGCAATTTGCTGGGGATTGAGCGATAATTCCCCGGCTTCCGCCAGCGAAAGCATACGCAGGTCCCCCACCATGTTCTGCAGTCGCTCAATCTCAGAGTAGATCAATTCCAGCCGTTGGGTGGTCGGTTTGAGCACACCATCGCGCATGGATTCAACGTAGCCAGAAATGACGGTCAAGGGTGTGCGCAGGTCGTGGGCTATATCCGCGGTCATCTGGCGGCGGAGCTGGTTCTCTCGCGACACCTGGTGGGTCATCAGGTTGAATGCTGAGGCTAATTGGCCGATTTCGTCGCTTGATTTAACCTTAACCTGTTGTTCTAACTTGCCTTGCGAAATGCTTTGGGCAGCCAGGGTCAGCGCTTTGAGCGGGTTGGTCAGGGTGCGCGCCAGCAAGATACCCAGCAGGATCGAGACCACCACCGCCCCCAACGAAGCATAGATCAAGGCACTGGTCGAGCGCTGCAAAAACAGGGCTTCTTGCTGGTTGAATCCTGGAGGTTGGCTCGGGACCAGGATGGTGCCGACTCGTTTCCCACCAACGGAAAGCGCCGTCCCATTGTTCAAGATGACCTGTGGGATCGTAGAGCCAACCGGATAATTAGGATCTGTCGAGACCAATACCGCGCCCTGGGAGTCGGCCAGGCCGAAGAAACTGCGTTGTTCGCCATTGGGATTACCACCCTGGTGTTCATCAGGGGGATTTGAGCCCCCGGTCTGGGGCGCTTGAGTCGGGAAAGTGCGTGACTGCATTTGAACCCAATTGGCAGCCACCCCGCTCCACGACCCGGTCGTCGTGTAATAATCGCTCAGTTGGGTTTCAAGGCTGCTGAGTTGCTGGTCGAGGATGAGCTGGTTGAGCCGGTTGACGCTGGTGACGCGGATCGATATAGCGATCAACGCTGCCGTTGTAAAGGCGATCAGCATGAATGCCAGTGCCAATTTCCAGGATAAGTTTCGAAACATCAGTCAGTTTTATTAAAACGATAACCAATCCCAAAAACCGTCTCGATATAACCCGGTTTCTTGGGATCGTCTTCAATTTTCATTCGCAAATTGCGAATGTGAACGTTGAGGGTGCTGTCAAGGCCGGTAAAATTGCTTTCCCCCAAATGATCGACCAGGTCGGTGCGGGTGAAGACCCGTCCGGGTGATCGCATAAAGATATGCAACAGGTCGAACTCAATTGGCGTCAAGGCGATTGGATTGTCCTTGACTTTGACCGTGTGGGCTTTTTCGTCCAGCAAAATTGCTCCGCTACGGAGTAGCTCAAAGGCGTGCGGCGAGCTTTCATCTCGCCGCAAAATGGCATGGATGCGAGCCACCAGCTCGCGCATCCGGAAAGGTTTGACAATGTAATCGTCAGCGCCCAGGTCGAGACCCAGAACGGCATCGGTTTCTTCTTCCCGAGCAGTAATGATAATGACCGGGGTCTGGCGTTCCTGGCGGAACTGGCGCAAGAACTGGTATCCATCCATTTTGGGCATCATGATATCCAGCAAAATCAGGTCTGGGGGTTCGTGGCGGGCCTGATAAATGGCATTTTGACCATCCACAGCGGTAATCACCCGAAAGCCCTGTTCGGTCAGGTATTCTTGCAGCAGTTGGCGCACACTGGATTGATCGTCGACGACTAGGATTGTGTCAGGCATATGATTTGAGGCAAACGAAAGCTATACATATGAAGGTATAGATCATTACATCACTCTGTTAATAGTTATTTAACCACTAAATGATTTAAATATCATATAGCCAGTGTGTAGATTTTATTTATAGCATAGGTGTAATGGCGTTTAGCGCAAATTCCTGGCCAGTCCACCAGCGCCTGATCTTCAAAGAGAGAGGCGCGATCACAATTCCCCTGGTTGGTCCCTTTCTTTTGCAGCTAAGGAAGTCTATTCCCGGCTGCTTTATAGATCTCGTACCATTCTTGACGGGTCAGCAAAATGTCAGACGCTTTGCAAATATCCTTCAGCCGGTCAGGGTTTGTTGTGCCCACGATGGGCTGCATGCGAGCCGGGTGGCGTAAAATCCAAGCAATTGCAATCGCTGAATTGGTGACATTTTTGGCGGCTGCAATCTCATTAATTTTCTGGTTCAGTTCGGGAAATTTTTCGTTATCCAGGAAAACGCCATCGAAAAACCCATATTGGAATGGCGACCAGGGTTGGATGGTTATTTCGTGCAGGCGGCAGTAGTCCAGGATGCTTCCATCCCGGTCGAGGGATGGATCGATTTCCATATTAACGTTTATTCCCTTGTCGATCATGCCGCTGTTGGTGATGCTGAACTGCAGTTGGTTAATGATAAGGGGTTGTTTGATGTATTTACGCAGCAGCTCGATCTGCATCGGGTTCTGGTTGCTGACCCCGAAATGTTTTACTTTGCCGCTGGTTTCAAGAAGGGTAAACGCTTCGGCGACCTCTTCCGGTTCGACCAGGGCATCCGGGCGGTGCAATAACAGCACGTCCACATGGTCAGTTCGTAGGCGTTTAAGGCTTCCATCGACCGCTTCTAAAATATGTTCTTTGGAGAAGTCATAGTAACCAGGACGTATCCCGCATTTGGTTTGTAGAATCAGCTTATCCCGCAGGCTGGCGTTCATATTCAGCGCCTCAGAAAACTTTTCTTCTGATTTTCCACCCCCATAAATGTCAGCGTGATCGAAAAAATTAATACCTTCGTCCAGAGCGGTATGGACCAACGTTGAAATTTGCGGATTTGTCATCTTTGAAATCCGCATGCAGCCCAGTGATATTTCTGATGCATTCATGTTGCTATTGGATATTTGAATATATTTCATGCCATTACCCTTCCTTGGAGTTATAAAAAGCTATTTCGATCGTTTTCATCTTCACCGGTTCCAACTAAGCCTGTGGCAGCGGCCCGACCCAGACCAGCTTCGAATGCAAGCCATCTGCCCGTCCGAACTCTGGATAACATCAATTCTGTCTGCTGAATTCTTTCATTTTGCCCTGGTTATTGAGAAATTCTACCTCGAATTTCTCGAGGTATAAGCGGTGCAGCTGAGGCCGGGGGCCATAAATCACGGCTGAAGGTTTTGCGACCGCGGTAAATGCATCATCTGGTCCGCTATACAGTCCTGCACCAATTCCCGCCAGCATGGCGGCGCCCAGGAGGACGGATTCAGAAGTTTGGGCCAGCTCGTAGCGGCAGCCGCTGACATCGGCCTTCACCTGCATCCAGCGCCGGTTGCGGGTGCCCCCGCCTGTGGCAATCAGGCGTTCGATCGGCTGGCCAGTCAACTGTTCTCCCTGGCGGCGCATGAGCTCTACTTCGAAAGCGGTGCCTTCCAGGATTGCTTTAAGTAAATCTGCCAATTGGTGGTTGAACCGGATGCCGGTAAAGGCGCCGCGCCGGTCGGGGTCGCGGTGAGGAGACCCAGCCCCGGCCAGGTATGGGTAAAACGTGATTTCTCCCGGTCCTTCGCTTCCAGCAGCCAGGATCGCATCGATGTCTGAATAATCGAGAGGATCTGCAGATACTAGGCTGCGTACCCATTCGATCGCTCCACCTGAGGTCGAAAGACCTCCAATCCAATAGAACCGGTCCGGAACAACACTGCAGCCAATTGAGAAACCTGAAAGGAGCTCCCTTTCGGTCAGCTCCCGTTCCGGAAAACTGCCTACCAACGCCTCAGCGGTCCCCATCGAATCAAGCACCACTCCTGGCTGGAAGGCTCCTACTGCCAGGGATGCACAGATATGGTCGTGACCGGCAATACAAACCGGAATGCCGGCTGTGAGTCCCAGTGTCGATGCGACTTCCGGCTGTAATCCTCCGCTTGGGTGGCCGGCTGGAAAAGCCGAGGGGAACTGCTCGACCGATAGGTCGAAAGCCTTCAACCAATCACCATCCCATTTCTTGTGGACGATATCAAATGCATCCGTCCGGCCGGCCAGAGAATACTCGCTGGCCAGACAGCCGGACAGCCTGTAGGAGATAAAATCAGCCACTGATAGCCACACACAGTTACCGATATTTATATCCAGGTACTGCCTGGCCCACATGATTTTTGCCAGGCTGCATTTAAAGCTCGGATAAACGCCGCTGACCAGGAAGTGTTCATTTTCCCCGGCAATTTTACGGATGGCTGCGACGCAGCTTTCAGCAGACGTATCAAACCAGGGGAAGATGGCCGAACGAGGGCGGCCGTCAGACCGATCGATAAATAGGCCTGATTCGGCCATGCTGGCGATGCCAATCCCGGCGATACTGGTTCGAACAGCCTGCACTTCCAACGCCTTGACCGCCGCCAGCACCTCTTGCCAGAGCCGTTCCGGGTCGATGATGCGGTACCCCTCTCCGGCAGTCTCAACCGGGGTATCTCTGTTGGCGATTCGCACGATTTTTCCCTCCCGGTTAAATAAACCGGCCTTGATGTGGGTCGTTCCAGCATCGATCGCCAATAAACTTTCCAAATGGTTCCTCACGTATTTCAATAATATTTACGACAACAGCTTCGCCGGACAGTTTCTTGAGCAGGGCGATGATGACCGTTGTGGCATGAGTGGTCGCCAACTTTCTTTGATAATGCCTTTTATATCACGATATTCCCCTTAATTACCTCGCATCTATACCGCTGTATTCGGTGGTATCCATATAATAATGATGGAAAGCCAGGAACAAGATCGGGTTGGCACAATTATTTCAAATCGGCCGCTTCAAGGCCATCCTGTCAAGGCCATCTGTCAATGCAAAGTAGAAATGTCCCCTTTTCTGCAAAGTAGAGATGTCCCCTTTGCCGAGGGAGGGGAAAAAATAGGATAGAAAGGTAAAGTTTGTGCGGAGGATAGGGCAACGCTGGAGAGCGACCTGAGCGCCGACACAAACCCGAAGACTGGGCAGATGCCGTAAGGTACTGCCCTTTTTTTCTGCCCAGTTTTTGGCCGAAAAGCGATAAACTCATGGCTGACCTTATTTCAATCCGATCCAGGGGGAGGGGGTGGCTGGATGGGTTTACCATTGAGATGGCGACCGAAGTTACGTCGCCAGGGATGATCGGGAGCCGGGGAATGAGGGGTGCGGACCGCTTGATCGAGGGTTTTGGTATCCACAACTTCCGACTGATGCTCTTGCTTGTGGAAGATAATGTAATTAAGGGGTTGGTTTTTATAGAGGATGGTGACGTCTCCCTGGGCATTTTCACAGATCAAGACCTGCGCCTTGCGTAAAGCATAATCGGGGCGCTCAGATTGGATTTGGTAGATGACCTTGTTGGCTTGCACGGTCAGGTTTTTGGTCAAAATGCCGGTTTTCTGATGGCTGAGGATGAGGTCCAGGTCCTCCGTTTTGAGCAGCGGGCGATGGGCGTCATGGGTGCTGCGGGGCGCCACGGCAAAGCGGCGGTTAAAATCTTCACGAAAGGTGGGTAAAAAAGCATTCCCGGCGGCCATGTCCGAGATCCCCTGCAAGCGCAGTTCTTTCACCAGGCGATCCTGCAAGGTTTGGTTAGCCCGTTCGACCCGTCCTTTAGCCTGGGGGCTATTGGCACACATGATTTGGATGCCCAGTTCGCCCATCGCCCGGCCAAACTGGGTTAGACCTGGGCCTAGGCCTGTGGTTTGCTCGGCGTTGACATGGAAAATGCCATGTTTATCGCTGTAGAAGGCCACCGGCTTGCCACAGCGCTCAAAATAGTGCCGGGCAGCCTCACCATAGCCAAAGAAGCTCTCATGGGGCACAAACCACAGCTCCAGCAATTGCCCGCTGGCATCGTCGATGAAGACCAAGAGGGTGCACTTCGGTCCGCGCCCCTCAAACCAGGCATAGTCTGACCCATCAATTTGCACCAACTCACCCAAACAGGCCCGCCGCTCCCGCATCTGATGCACGGAGGGTTGCTTGGCTCGCTTGGGTTTCCAGATCCCCTCTTCGATCATGATTCGGCGCACACTTTCGCGCGAGAGTTCGAGTTTGTGGATCTCCGTCAGCTTTTCGTGCGCTAAGGTCGGCCCAAAATCCGGGTACTTCTTTTTGATCAAATCCAGGGCTTGTTGAGCCACACCGGCATCTAGCCGGTTGTTACTCGGTTTCCCGCGCCTGGCGCTGACCAATCCTTTGGCTCCCTGTCTACGGTAGGCCTGCCACAGCCGCTTCACCTGGCGAGTACTTATGCCCAGCAGTCGAGCGACCTCTTTCTGGGTAAGGCGTTTGTCCTTTAACCGCTGCATCGCTTCTAATCGGGTTATTTCTTGGTTGCTCATGGTTAGTAGTTCGTCCACTTTGTGTCCCTTTCAAAGGGGACATTTTAACTTTGCAGAAAGGGGACTCTACTACTTTGCACTAACAATCCTGTCAAGGCCATCTTGACAGTTTTCCTTCTCTCGGGTAAAATCTTTCCACCTTAGGCAGAGGGCCTGTAGCGCAGTTGGGAGCGCGCTTCAATCGCACTGAAGAGGTCGAGGGTTCGAATCCCTCCAGGTCCATAGGGTCATAATCTGGGCCCATAGCGCAGTTGGGAGCGCGTCTCAATGGCATTGAGAAGGTCGAGAGTTCGAATCTCTCTGGGTCCACAACGGCAAATGCAGGAGTAGTAAGCTATCCGCCAGCGAGCTGGGAGAGCGAGGTGTGAGCCCGGCAGGTATTGCGGAATACCACAGGTCGAACTCGCCTGCAGCTCATGTTCAATCGTCGGATAAAATGCATGAGCACGCCTCACCGGTGATCGCTGATCAGCCTAGCCGGGACGGGTTTCGCCCGTTAGCGCGATCCAGAGCGGTCCGGTCCAAACGGACAAGCAGGGTGGTACCGCGGAGCAACCCTTCGTCCCTGAACAGGCGAAGGGATTTTTTATTATTCGAGAAACGAGAAATGAGAGTAGAGAATCGGATTGTGAAGGGCTAATCTAGACTTTCCACTTTCTATTTTCGATTAACCAGGAGGTCAAAATGGCAACTCCAATTTATAACCCGAATGAGATCGAGCCCAGGTGGCAGGCCAAATGGGACCAGGATGGTCTCTACAATGCAGATATCGATCCAGAACGAACGAAGTACTATGCATTGACCATGCTCCCATATCCTTCGGGTGACCTCCACATCGGCCATTGGTACGCTATTACTCCATCTGATGCCCGGGCGCGTTTCAAGCGCATGCAGGGTTACAACGTGCTCTTCCCGATTGGCTTCGATGCGTTTGGTTTGCCAGCTGAAAATGCTGCGATCAAACATAATATCCATCCCAAGACCTGGACCTATGCCAACATCAATCGCATGCGCAAGCAGTTGCGCAGTATGGGCGCCATGTTTGATTGGCGCCGTGAAGCAGTTTCGGCCGATCCAGAGTATTATCGCTGGACTCAATGGTTTTTCATCCAGTTGTTGAAGCACGACCTGGCTTACCGCAAAAAGTCGCCGGTGGATTGGTGCCCGAATTGCAACACCACCCTGGCTCGCGAGCAGGTATGGGGCGAAGACCGCCATTGCGAGCGCTGCGGTACGCCGGTGATTAAGAAGGACCTGGTGCAGTGGTTCTTCCGCCAGACAAGCTACGCAGAGGAATTGCTCAACTTCGAAGGAATCGACTGGCCCGATCGCGTCAAGCTGCTGCAAACCAACTGGATTGGACGCTCTGAAGGTGCCCAGGTGGTCTTCCACACCGAACAGGGCGACCCTTTGGAGGTCTTTACCACCCGCCCAGATACGCTTTGGGGCGCAACTTTCATGGTGCTGGCGCCTGAGCATCCGCTGGTTGATAAAATCACCACGCAAGCCCAGGCTGCTGAAGTTGAGGCTTACCGCCAATACACCAGCCGCCAGTCAGATATCCAGCGTGAGGCCGCAGACAAGGAGAAGACCGGCTGTTTTACCGGCGGATATGCTATCAACCCGGTGAATGGCGAGCGGATTCCGGTCTGGATCGCTGATTACGTCATGATGACCTATGGCACCGGCGCCATCATGGCCGTTCCAGCTCACGATGAACGTGATTTTGCTTTTGCCGTCAAGTTTGGCTTGGCAATCATCCCGGTGATCGCCCGAGGCGATGGGGTGGCTAAAAGCCTGGTTTTCCCCGGCTCGGTAGCGCCTGGTTTCGACGAGAAGTTGAAGGCTGAGGAGATTAATTTCTATCACGAGCCTGTCGGAACGATCGGTGAAGGCCTGTTCGTCACCCTTCAGGGCCAGGAGCAGATCGACCGCTATGTCGCCATCATGCGACAATCGATTTTACCCGGCAATTGGAACGAGGTGGTCGGGTCAGGCTGGACTTTCATCTTCAATGATAAGGTGATCGAGCTGGATTCGGTCGAATCGGACAGGGAAATCCTGGCACGCTGCAAAGCTCTCTATCCCCCGGTTAACGAGAACCGGACCACAATGGAAATGGTCAATCACCTGCCTTTTTATCAGGACGTGCTTTTCCATGCTGATTACGGCACGATGATCCATTCTGGTCCCTTTACCGATACGCCAGGGACAGAAGCCCGGCATATGGTGATTGACTGGTTGGACCGCCTGGGCTTTGGCCGGGGCACCATCCAATATAAGCTGAGAGATTGGTTGATCTCCCGCCAGCGCTACTGGGGTGCTCCCATCCCGATTGTCTACTGCCCTGAACATGGCACGGTCCCTGTGCCAGAAGATCAGCTGCCTATCTTGCTGCCAGACGACGTCGAGTGGCGCCCGACCGGTGAAAACCCGCTCAAGCTGCACCCGACCTGGCGTTTCACCACCTGCCCTATCTGTGGTAAACCGGCCGAACGCGAGACAGATACCATGGATACTTTTATGTGCTCCTCATGGTATCACCTGAGGTATCTGAGCCCCAAATATGACTTGGGGCCGTTCGAGCAAAAAGAATACGATTATTGGATGCCGGTCGATCTCTACACAGGTGGCATCGAGCACGCCACCATGCACCTGATCTACACCCGTTTCTTTCATAAGGCGTTGCGCGATATGGGCATAACCGAAGGCTCCGAGCCGATGATGATGCTTCGCAACCAGGGTAACGTATTGGGTGAAGATTCGGAGAAAATGTCCAAGAGTCACGGCAATGTGGTAGCACCCGACAGCCTGGTCGATGCTTATGGTGCTGATACAGTGCGTGCCTACCTGATGTTCTTCGCCCGCTGGGAGCAAGGCGCTCCCTGGAACAGCAGCGGCATCGATGGCACAGCTCGCTGGTTGCGTCGGGTGTGGAGCATGGTATTGGAACCGGCAGAGACCATCAAGGTCGATCCGGAGGTTGTTCGTAATATGCGGCGCAAAGTTCACCAGACCCTGCGCTCGGTCACCCACGACTATGAGAGCCTGGAGTTTAATACGATCGTATCCGGGTTGATGGAATTGCTGAATGAAATGAGTAAGGCCAAACAGCAGGGCACCTGGAATACACCCGCTTGGGATGAATCCATCGATATCTATCTGCACATGTTGGCCCCGATTGCCCCTCATATCAGCGAAGAGCTGTGGGCGCACCTGGGCAAGCCCTATTCGATTCACACCCAACCCTGGCCAGCAGTCGACGAGGCAGCCGCAGCCGAAGAAGAAATCACCCTGGTCGTCCAGGTAAACGGAAAACTGCGCGACCGGATCAACGTTGCCGTCGATATCGGCGAGGACGAAGCCAAAGCCAAAGCGATGGCCAGCGAGGCGGTCCAGCGTTTCCTGGTGAATAAAAAGCCTCGCCAGGTCATCTACGTCAAAGGCCGCCTGGTGAATATCGTTATATAGAACTATCTCCCAATGAGAGAGGCCAGGTGGGGGCTTCCAGAGTTCTCAAGGCCACCGTAAGGCTACTTGCGGTGGCTTATTCTTTCTTGTTCCCAGGCTGCAAAATCGACCGGTGGGATCACTCTTTCACCTTCTGGTTTGCGTTCCAATCTGGCTGCCCCGCTCGTGCACCCACTCACACACAACCCGCAGCCGATGCAGTGATCAAGGTCGACAAATGCGATTCCGTTCAGGTCTGAAATTGCATGCACCTGGCAGCGGTCGATGCAGACGCCGCACCCCGAGCAGCTATCCGGGTCGATGACCGCGTAGTAATTGGCTGCAGCTACCGAATTAGCGATGCCCCAATCGTTGATTCCCCGCAGGATGCCACAGCAGCAGCCGCAGCAGTTGCACACGTACCACAGGTCGTTGATCACATTGCTGGCGGTATGCACCAGCCCGATCTCTTCGCTCCAATCCAGGAATTGGAGGGCCTCAGCTTGCGTGAGATCGCCCTTTACAGGTGGGCGTTCCTGATCGGAGAAGCTCAGGCAGGTTTCCATCGGAAAATCACACGTGTGTCCAAGGAGCGACTGCTCCTTCCTGCAAATACAAGTCTCCACATGGTAGGTCTTCGCCGAAAGCAGGATGCTGCGCACGTCTTCGTAGGGCAGGATCCATTCTTTCTTGACCGTATGTTGGTGAGGTATGACGCGGTGCAGGGCTGGATTCAGCCCCATGATGGCTGCTGCACCCTCAGAAGAAAGATAGGACTCAACCAGGTGAGCCAGCTCATGATCGATGACATCGATTTGCGCTTCGTAAATCCCGACGATAAATGGTGCCAGGCGGAATACTGCCCGGTTATCCTGACGACCAGGCCAGACCAGGGCGCGCTTGGCCAATCCCGCCAGGCATTGGGTAGCCTCTTTGATCGGCATACCGGCTTTTTCGGCGATATTCGCGGCGGTTTCCATCTCTTTGGTCAGATATCTTGCCAGTGTAGCTTCGTCTGGCGAAAAAATCTTTTCGAGGATGCGAATCTCGACCCCCGATTTTGTCCTCGGGTAGCGGTTTGGCAGCCGGTCGAGAGCATCCGCTAAATCTTGATAGGGTTCATCTGACATGTGAATTCCCTCCGAGCCAAATTCCGAGCGATATTGGAAAATAGCAGTAGAATACTGGTGACCTGTGATACGAAATGAACCTATAATATGCGCATCTGGAAATCAAATATATTGTACATCAAACGTAATCCTATTTGCATATTGGAGGTCTCTAGATGATCAGCCGCATATGGCGTGGCTATACTACACCTGAGAACGGCGATGTGAACGAAACCTTGCTCAAGGAAGAAATATTCACCGGGATTGAAGACCGTAAGATCCCCGGTTTTCGCACCATCCAACTCTTTTATCGCAGTCTGGACGATGAGGTCAAATTTATCACTGTCATTTGGTTTGATGATCTTTAAGCGGTCAGGCAGTTTGCCGGTGAGGATTATGAAGCTGCGGTCGCTCCTCTTCAGCTTGCAAGGTACTGGCCCATTTTGACTCCCGCTCGTAGCATTATGAGGTGCGAGAGAGCCGTGATGCCTGATCGGTTAAATGCCCTGCATATAAGACCAAGTCATCGCAACTGATGCTGAATTAACGCGAGAGCCGTTCAACTCGCACGACAGGGTAGTGTGCCCTCCGGCTCCTGCCTCTTAAATCTTGATATCCTGAAGAATAAAGGAATAATGAAACCAATGACCATCGAAAATCTTAACTGGATGGATGTGGAGAATTACCTGCTGCATGAAGACCGCCTGATCCTGGTCCTGGGAGCCTGCGAGCAGCATGGCTACCTGAGCTTGCTAACAGATGCCAAGATTCCGCTGGCTCTAGCTGAAAAAGCTTCCAAGGAAACCGGTGTATTGGCAGCCCCACCGCTCAATTTTGGTGTCTCTCCTTACTTTCTCACCTATCCCGGCACGATCAGCCTGCGCGCCAGCACTTTCCTCGACCTGGTCGAAGACCTGGTGCGGTCTGTCTATGGCCAGGGGTTCCGCAAGTTATTGTTCCTGAACGGCCACGGTGGTAACGATGTCGCCCGGTCTCGTCTGGTGGAGCTGGCAAACGAGCTGCCTGATCTGAGACTGGGGTGGTATTCTTGGTGGCAATCTGAAGGTGTGAAGGCGCTGGCAGCCCGCTACAGCCTGCTGCCGGCTCACGCTTCATGGATGGAAGCTTTTTCATTCACCCGGGTGACTGATCTACCAGATGGTAAGAAAGATCCGCCGGATACGGACGGGTTGTTGAATGCAAATCAAACCCGCCAGGCCTACGGCGATGGCGTTTACGCTGGAGATTACCAGGTAAGCGATGCTATCATGGAAGAGCTTTTTGCAGTTTGCCTGGACGAGACCTTGAAATTGTTGAATTTTTAATGCGGTATAAGATCTCACTTTAAAATATAACAAGGGGCAGTCCTAAAAACAAACAGGAACAAAAAAGAGCTGAACTCAATAGTAGAGAGTCAGCCCCTGTAAACCCGTTTATTCATCGCAGTCTGCAGCGACGAAATCCCAATATCTTTATCTATTCTTGGATCTTGGCTCTTTAGTCGGAAAAGACCGGCAGATGCCCCAGGGATATAATATCCCGCCACTTGGCGCGCTCGCCCTCAGTAAATATTGCGGCTTCGGCGATGATGCTCGCTCCAGCTCGTTCCATGATCAGGCGCATACCTTGCAGGGTCGATCCGGTGCTGATCACGTCGTCAAGGATCAGTACCTGTTTGCCTTTGACGAGCTTGCGGTCTTTTTCATCGAGGAAAAGCGTTTGAGGTTCCCCGGTGGTGATAGATAGCGTTTCAGCCTGAAGCGCTTCGCCCATATAAGGTTTGTAAGATTTTCGCAGGATCAAATATGGTTTCGTGGTTTCTACCGAAAGGGCGTGAGCCAGAGGGATGCTTTTTGTTTCAGCGGTAACGATGATGTCGTATGAATCCGGGTTCAATCGTTGCGCCAGGGCTTTGGCGCAAGCCTGGACGAGCTCGGTATCGCCAAGAATATTCAAGATGGCGATCTTTAATCCAGGTTTGATCTCAAATAGAGGCAATTCACGGTGAATGCCGGCAATATCGACCGGGTATGATTGGCGTTCGGCTGACATAATAAGCTCCTCTAGATCGTTTATTTACCGTCAGGGGCGAATGGTATTCCCCTTCCGTGCATATTATTTTTTAACCAAAAAAGGAGAAGGTGGAAAAACCGCAGCTCCCAGAATATTCCTAGTTTATCATATCTGTGGTTAAAATAAATACTCCTCCGTGGGTTAAATCAGTGAGCGCCGGGGACGCCGACCCCGGCGCTCTCTTAAGGAGGAGAAGAAGAGAAGTCGCCCTTTGAAGATATAATACCAGAGTCAAGGGTGGCTTGCTTGACGCTTACCCTACGATTACCCTACGATTTGCCGGTTTACCGGGTAAATTCGACCATTTAAATGCGTTAATTTTGGGAGACTGTATGTCTGATGTTTATTCTGTTGAGACCGGGCAACTCGGTCGGGTATATAAGATCCGAAATACTAAAAAAGACGAGTTGAAAGATCTCGTTGCTTTACAGAATGTGACTCTAAACGTAAGCCAGGGCGAGTTGTTCGGGTTGCTGGGGCCGAATGGTGCCGGAAAGACAACCCTGATCAAAATTCTCACAACTCTTCTGGCGCCATCCAGTGGATGGGCCAGGGTCGCCGGTTTCGATGTATTGAAGGATTCTGACCAGGTACGGCGGTGCATCAATATGGTTTCAGGTGGGGAGTTTTCTGGCTATGGGCTGTTGAATGTTCGTGAAAACCTGTGGATGTTCAGCCAGTTCTACGGTATTCCCTCGAAGCGGGCCTATCAACGCATCGACGAGTTGTTGAAGGTCATGGGTCTGGCAGACCGGGCGACCACGAAAACCGCTGATCTTTCGACCGGGCTGCGCCAGAAGATGAATATCATCCGCGGCTTCCTTACCGACCCCCAGGTCCTGTTTCTGGACGAGCCGACCCTGGGCCTGGATGTGGGCGCATCTCGCGACGTGCGTAAATTTATTCGGGGTTGGGTGGATGAAAACCCGGTGCGGACGCTGTTGTTAACGACTCATTACATGGTCGAAGCAGATGAATTATGCGACCGGGTGGCGATCATCAACCAGGGCAGAGTGCTGGCCTGCGACACCCCTGAGCGCTTGAAGCACGATTTGCAGCAGGAGGCTATCTTCCGGGTTCGGGTCAGCCCGCTCAATGGAATGCAACTGGAGAGCCTGCGGGCGCTCTCAGGCGTCAATCAGGTGGTACAGCATGACGAAGATGGGTTTGTGGTGCTCGAATTCATGCTTAAGGAAGAATCTGCGCTCGCACCTGTATTCAGCTGCTTAAGCGAGAACCACGTCCAAATTTTAAACTTGCAAAAACGCGAACCAACCCTCGAAGACGTTTTCGTCGCCCTGGTCGGCCGCAGCATAACCGAAGTGGAGGAGAATAATGTACCTGCCGGTTGATCAAAAAAACACGGGTTGGCGCTTGTTCATCCAGACCGTTCTGGGCCGGGCATACCCGCGCCTGATCGGCCAACAGCGCGAGAAATCCTGGTTGTTTTTTGACATTTTCATGCCCCTCTTATCGGTTTTTGCTTATGTTTTCGTTTACCGCGCCATTCATGCGCCTGAGGAATACATCGGGTTCGCGGTGATGGGCGGTGCTATGACCGCGTTCTGGATGAACGTGCTTTGGTCTATGTCCAGCCAGCTCTATTGGGAGAAAGAAACCGCCAACCTGGGGCTTTACATCATGTCCCCGGCCCCGCTCATGGGCATCCTGTTAGGGATGGCTTTTGGCGGGCTGGTCTCCACCACCTTGCGAGCTGTGATCATTGTGACCATCGGCAGCCTGGTGTTCAGCGTGCATTACGTTATCGGAAGTTTTGTTTCCCTGGTGGCGGTCTTCTTCCTCTCGATGGTAGGATTATATGGCTTGGGAATGATGCTGGCATCTCTATTCTTATTATTTGGGCGGGAAGCCTGGCATCTCTCAAGCCTGGCGCAGGAGCCCATTTATCTGGTGTCCGGGTTCTATTTTCCGATCAAGAGCTTCAATTTTTGGATTGCGGCAGCAGCGTCGATTATTCCCCTCACCCTTGGCCTGGACGCCATGCGCCAGCTCGTATTTGCGCCTGGCGCCACACTGGGCTTCCTTTCGGTCTCGCTCGAGTTGGCCGTCCTCGGCCTGCTTTGTTTCGCTTTCCTTTTTGGCGCCCATTTCCTCCTGGCCCACATCGAGCGGGTCGCCATTCAGGAAGGTAGGATAACGGAGAGTAAAAGGTGACCAGGCAATCTCAAACCCTCACTCTAAAATCCGTCTGGACCTCATTCCGCATGGCAGCCTGGTTAGGATGGCAGATCGAGTCTAACTGGACAGACCCGTTCCTGTTTGCGATCTACTCGATCGTCAAGCCTCTGGCTGGCGCTGCCATCCTGGTGGTAATGTACAGCGTGATTAACAATGGTGATTTTTCCTCGCCGGTGTTTCCATATATTTACCTGGGAAATGCCTTTTACATCTATGTCGGCGCAGTGATGACCGGCATCTCGTGGGCTGTAATCGACGACCGGGAACATTACCGCACCCTCAAGTATATTTATATTGCCCCGCTCCATATTCCCACCTATCTCTTCGGGCGCGGGGTGGCGCGCTTTATTACAGCGTCGTTTTCCGTAGTTATCACGATCGCCTGCGGCGTCTTATTTTTGAAGGTCCCGCTCCATTTGGCTTCCGTAGATTGGCCGTTATTCATCGTCGCTCTCCTGGTTGGCGTGGTCATGCTGGCATTCATGGGGTTAATCCTGGCGGGGATAACCCTGCAGATCGCCAGGCATTCCGACTTCATCGGAGACGCGGTTGCTGGAGGCCTGTTCTTATTCAGCGGAGCAATCTTCCCCCTAGAAGTACTGCCTGCGGCAATCAGGCCGGTTGGATTTTTGATGCCGGTGACTTATTGGTTGGAGCTGCTGCGGCGCTCCCTGGTGGGCTCGGTTGCGGAGGCTTTCCCGACCCTATCTGGGTTGAGCAATCTTCAAATCCTGGCCATCCTTTTTGGCCTGACCGCAGTTTTTGCCCTGGGAGCCGGTGTTATTTTTCGCTGGTGCGACCACCGGGCACGCGAGTTAGGCCTGATCGATATGACCACCAACTATTAAGGATATAATTTGTTATTGGCTCGGTTAATAATCAATTCAAAGCATAATTTTTAAGGAGGGATATCCTGACCGAACATTCTTTAAGTACATTCAAAGCCGGTTATGCTGCAGTGGTAGGCAGGCCCAACACAGGCAAGTCGACCCTGCTCAATGCAATCTTAGGGCAGAAAGTTGCTGCGGTTTCGGCCTATCCGCAGATGACTCGCAAACGCCAGCTGGGGATATTAACCCTTGAAAACGCCCAAATTATCTTTATCGACACGCCTGGGATGCACGTTCCCAGCCATAAATTGGGCGCCTGGATGAACGAAGAAGCCCGGTCAGCTCTTAAAGACGCTGATGTGATCGTCTTTGTCGTCGATGCAAACCAGGCGCCTCACGATGAAGACCGCCTTCTGGCAGATCTATTAAACAACCTCGAACCACCCTCCCCGGTCATTCTGGCGTATAACAAAATTGACCTGGTGAGTGGGCCCAATCTGGCCGCGCGCCGGATCGCTTACCAGGAGCTGGTCCCGAATGCTTTTCTCCAACCACTTTCGGCTATCAGCGGCAGGCAGCTAGACCAGTTATTGGCGGAAGTGACTGCTCGCCTGCCTTTTGGCCAACCCTTTTTTGACGAAGAACAGGTCACCGATTATTACGAGCGTGAGATTGCAGCCGAGTTGGTTCGTGAAGCTGCCATGAATTTTTTACGAGAAGAAGTACCTCACGCCATTACCGTCCGAGTGGATGAGTTTACAGAGCGCAACGATACCACCGCATATATTGCAGCGACGGTTTTCGTCGAGCGCGATTCCCAAAAAGGGATCGTAATCGGGCAGGGTGGGGCCATGCTGAAGAAGATCGGCTCTTCTGCCAGAAAAGAAATCGAAACGATGAGTGGGCGTAAGGTTTTCCTTGATCTACACGTCAAGGTACAGAAAAACTGGCGTAATAACCTGGATATGCTGCGCCAGCTAGGATATCACCCCAAAGAGGAGGATTAAATGCCATACTGGTGGTTGGCTGTTCCGCTTGCGATCGCTGTATTAGATTGGGTGGCAATCTCACGTAACTGGACCATCGTGCATGCTTTCGCCAAGCAAGGGGTTATGCTGGCACTGGTTGCATGGTCCTGGCTGGTGACCGGTTGGGAGGGTTTGCTGTTGTATTTTGGCCTGGCTCTGATCTTCTCCTGGGCCGGGGATGTATTTTTGCTTTCAAAGAATTTATTCCTACCGGGGTTGGTAGCCTTCTTGATCGCTCACATCGCTTACCTGCTGGGATTCAACCTGGCTGACCCGATCTTGAGTCCGGTCACGGTTGGCATCGTCATTGGGGCAGCACTGACGGACGCCTTTATCTATCCTCGCATCAGAGAAGGCTTGCGCCACAAGCCATCAACAGTCGGGCTGCAAATCCCGGTGTTGATCTATGGATTTATCCTGTCCTTGATGATGTTTTCTGCCATCGCCACCTTGTTCCGTTCGGATTGGGCGGTTTGGACGTCTATCCTGATGACGGCGGGCGGAATCTTATTCTTTGTCTCAGATAATTATCTGGCTCGTGATCGCTTTGTTCACCCCATCCGTAATGGTCAGTTGATCGTCATGGTGACCTACCACCTGGGCCAAATTGCGCTCATCGCGGGAGCGGTGCTGCATTTCACGAGTCCTTAGGATCTTCCAAAACGGTTCCGGTCGTAAAGGATACAGTTTTCAAGCGATTTCGTTTACGCTCTTGCCAAAGAGCCCATACGCTCAGGAACGCCGCAACCAGGATCACAAACAGGGCGACGTCGATCGTTGTTTGCAACGCATTGACCTGCACCGCAGGAGAAGCGATGATCGTTCCATTAACCGCCGCCGTTCCACCCTGCCTCAGGATCTGGCTGGCCCAAATAGCGCCCAGGATGGCTATCCCAGTTGTTTGCCCAATCGTACGAGTGATAGCCAGCAAACCTGATGCCACACCCAGGCGATCGCGGGGGGCTGCGCCCATGATCGCACTGTTATTGGGGGACTGAAAGAATCCCATGCCAATGCCTATCGGTAAATAGCGCAGCGCGTATCCCAGGGCTGTCGTCTGACCGTTCAACGTGCTGATCGAAAGATAACCGATGAATACAATGGCTAATCCGATGGCTGCCAGAGGGCGAGAGCCGAACCGGTCTGACAATGCGCCTGAAATCGGCGCAATGATACCGACTGCCAGGGGCAACACCCCCAGAAGCAAACCGGTTGTGCGTGGATCAAACAACAATACCCCCTCGAGGTAGAACGGCATTAACAGGCTCAGACCAGCCGCGCAAACGAAGGATAAAAAGCCGGTGATCAGGTTGATGCTGAAGAGATCGTTTTGAAATAGGCGTAAATCTACCATGGGCTGCTTTGATCTCTTCTCGATGGAAATGAAGAGCCCCATAAAGATAACGAAAGCTGAAAAAAGCAGCAGCACTGGCAATTGGGTAAAGCCGGTGTTTTGGCCGATGGTCAGGGCTACCAGGAAGGAAAATACACTGATAAACAGGGTGACGGCGCCGGGGAAATCAAAATTTTGTCCGCCTGGCGGCGTGGTTACCGGAACAAGCCGGAACACCATAAACGTGCCGATGATCCCCACCGGTAGATTCACGAAGAATATCCAATGCCATGAGAGCGATTGAAGGATTAGGCCTCCGAATGTCGGCCCGGCGATGATCCCCAGCGAGACAGTTAATCCGCTGACCCCTAATGCCCGGCCGCGTTCAGCTGGTGGAAAGGCTTCCGTAATAATGGCTGTTCCCAGGGCCATGATCATCGCCGCTCCCAATCCTTGCACCACGCGGAAACCGATCAGTTCGTAGATGCTCGTCGATAACCCGCAAAGGATCGACCCGGTTGTGAAAACCACCAGGCCGGCCAGATAAAGGTATTTCTTGCCGATCATATCTGCCAGCCGGCCAATGCTGAGCATTAATGTGGTTACCGTTAAGAGGTAAGCGAGGACGACCCATTGGACGATAGAGAAACTGGTTTGTAATTCAGCTTGTAGGGTTGGGAGGGCAATATTAACAATGCTGCCGTCTATTGTAGCCAGGAACGTGCCCATGGCAACGGCAGCCATGATGTACCATTTTCGATTGAATGCCATTAAAATTTATAACCGATTTTTCTTAAGAAGTCCTTGCGCCAGGCAATGTCTGCTTCACCTTCGATACCCGTTGATTTGGACCCTTCAATGATCCCCATAATACCACGGCCTTCGCCGTTATCGGCTACGATCACTTCGGTTGAGTTGGCTGTGGCGCAGTAGATCCGGCAGACTTCGGGCACCATTTTAACCGCGTTCAGCACGTTGATCGGAAAAAAGCCGTCTCCCAGGAAAATGATAAAACAATGGCCTGCGGAGATGGCCATCGCATTCTTTTGAGCCAGAGCGATCATATCCGGATCGGTGCCCGACCAACGCACCAGGCACTTGCCAGAAGCTTCACAAAAAGCCAGGCCAAATTTGATGCCTGGAACGGTATTCACCAGGGCTTCATGCAGATCTTCTACCGATTTTATAAAGTGAGACTGTCCAAGTATAAAATTGGTTTCTTCCGGTTTTTCTATTTTGATATTTACGAGTTCCATGTTTCCTCCTATTTACCATTACCGTTTTGAGGGTTGCTGTCATTGTTCAGCAATAATGTCACCCTAACTGGTCAACAGAAATGTCACCTTGACCAAGGTTAGGGTTCTAGTATAATCGGCTTGACCCAAAACAGAAGGCGAGACGGATCTTTTCCAAAAGGTCTGCTCGTCTTTTTGATTTATTAGTAGATGCCTCATTCTTTCATTGCCTCCGTCTTTCCGGTAAACAATGGTTTATGCCATGGGTGATTCGCAGCCGGTTTATAGGATTTACGTTCTTTAGCTGTTTCCAAGGTCTTTGGTTCGGCTGGCGTTGGGTGATCTTCTTGCCTGGGAGAAAACTTATTCACTCTAACGGGCCGGTCATCAACGGGTGCAAAGATGGCTAAACTGTTTCCATGATAGTGAACTTCAAGGCGGCCATCCAAATGTTGGCGGACTTCGACTTTCGCTTTGGCATAACTGGCACGATTTGGGCCAGGCGGAATTTGCAAGCGATGACCATCAAAGGGGATGGTATTGTCATTGGTTACTGTGCGAGTATGCTTGAAGCAAAAGAAATCCTGGACCCGATATTCTTTTGGCCAAGGGATAAAAGCTGTGTTATCCAGGGTGGGCTTTTTCGAAAACCGACGGTTGTACTTAGGTAAAAAATGCTTCAGGACTTGATTAGCTTCATCCAGGTTGGTTGCATTGGCTTCTCGTAAAGCTTTTACCAGGCGATCCTGAAGGGTTTCCCATAACCGCTCAATCCTTCCTTTGGCTTGTGGGCTTCTGGCAGCAATCAACTCGATCCCAAGTTCGTCTAAAAGGCGTCCAAACTGACTGCGCGGCTGCTCTCCGGCCAATTCTTGTTGAAGTGTAACTTTGATAGGACTCTGAAAGATCGTGTGTTGGTCAGCATAGATGGCTGCCGGTATCCCTTTGTTCAAACAGATTTGTTGAAGCCCCAAGAAATAACCAGCAGCGTCTTCTTCCTCTCGGAATACGGCTCCAGAGACTTCATTCGTGGCGTCATCAATATAAGCAATCAAGGTCAGCCAGGGTCCTCGCCCTTCCAGCCAGTCGTGGTGACTACCATCCGTTTGGAGAAGCATCCCGGCTTGTACCTTACGCTCCCGACGGCTTCGATGGCAGGGAGCTCGCTTTTTGCGAGGGCTTGGTAAGTTAGCTTGACGACGAATCCGGCGAACGGTCGATCGGGATAGGTTGAGCTTATGATTTTCAGCCAATTCTTCCGTCAGATGACAATCGTTATAATCTTGATACTGACCCTTGGCTAATTTCAAAACTTCGTTGCGTACCTCTTCTTCGGTTTGATTGTTCGGTCGCTTACCTCGATTGCCATGGGTCATCCCGGGTGCTCCTTTTACCCGATATTTGGCAACCAAACGACGGACTTGACGAAGTGAAAGGCCTAGCAATTCAGAAGCTTGTCCGGCGGTCATCTTTTGCTCTATGATTTGTTGCACTAAGTGCAATCGCTTAATTTCTTTCATGTTCAATGTCACTCTCGTTTCCATAGGGTGACATTTTCGCTGAACAGTTATGCGGTGTCAAATTCGCTGAACATCCACACCGTTTTGAGGGTTGCTTGCAAAAAGAACTAATTGGATTATACTCATACCCTGGTAAACTTGGGGTGGGATTGGTATATTTAATGTATCATGACAATGAAGGTCTTAATGAATGAGTATTAATCCTGAGAACCCGATGGTCGTTCAATCCGACAAAACCATTTTGCTGGAGGTTCAAAACGATCTCTACCCGGATGCTCGGGACGCATTGGCCCGCTTTGCCGAGCTTGAAAAGAGCCCGGAATATCTCCATACCTACCGGATTACCCCTTTATCCTTATGGAATGCTGCCGCTGCCGGATTGACAGCCGAAGAAATCCTGGCCGCCCTCGACCGGTTTTCCAAGTACGATGTTCCTTCGAATCTCAGGATCGATATCCTCGACCTGGTTTCTCGCTACGGGCGTTTGAAGATCACTCGCCAGGGTGAAGATCTGCTGCTCAGTTCGGACGATCGGTCTTTGATCGAACAAATCGTCCGGCATAAAGGACTGTCTACCCTGGTCAAAGCTCGCCAGGGGCTAACAGAACTGCTGATCGACGTTGCCAACCGCGGCCGGCTGAAACAGGCATTGATAATCTTTGGCTATCCGGCCGAAGACCTGGCGGGTTATACGATTGGGGCCGAGCTAAAGTTCTCACTGCGCAACCCGGCTCTCTCTGGGGAAACGTTTGACCTGCGTTCTTACCAGAAGGATTCGATTCAGGTCTTTCATGCCGGCGGCGATGCCCGCGGCGGCAGCGGCGTCATTGTATTACCTTGCGGCGCCGGGAAAACGATGGTTGGGATGGGGGTTATGGCCGCCTTGCAGACGGCTACCCTGATATTAACCCCTTCAACCGTCGCTGCTCGCCAGTGGATCGACGAACTGCTAGACAAAACCACACTAACTGAAGAACAGATTGGCGAATACACTGGCCTGCAAAAGCAAGTCCGCCCGGTGACAATCGCTACTTACCAGATCATGACCCATCGCAAGCGGCGCAGCGATGAATTTCCTCATTTCGCCTTGTTCAACCAGGCCGATTGGGGACTGATTATCTACGATGAAGTCCATCTGCTGCCCGCACCGGTCTTCCGCATCACAGCCGACCTGCAAGCGCGCCGCCGCCTCGGCCTGACTGCTACCCTGGTGCGTGAAGATGGACGCCAAACAGACGTCTTTTCACTGATCGGACCGAAGAAATACGATGTCCCCTGGAAAGAGCTGGAGAGACAGGGATGGATTGCCCAGGCAGAATGCTATGAAATCCGGGTGGCGCTTTCTCAAGAATCGCGGATGACCTACGCCGTGATACCGGATGGAGAAAAATACCGGTTTGCGGCCGAGAACCAGGTTAAGTTCCCGCTTCTCGACCAGATCCTGCAGAAACATACCGAAGACAATGTCTTGATTATCGGAATGTATATTAATCAGCTCGAACAGGTCGCGGCGCGATACGGTGCGCCTTTGATCACGGGTCAAACTTCGGTTGCCGAACGCGAAAAGCTCTTTGCAAAATTCCGAGCCGGTGATATCCATATTTTGGTAATCTCCAAGGTCGGTAATTTCGCGATTGATTTGCCGGACGCCAACGTCGCAATCCAGATTTCAGGGACGTTTGGCTCACGTCAGGAAGAGGCCCAACGGCTTGGACGCATCCTGCGGCCCAAACGCAACGGATTGCTGGCTCACTTCTATTCGATCGTGACCCGTGATACCCGCGACCAGGATTTTGCCGCCAACCGCCAACTTTTCCTGACCGAACAGGGCTATCGTTATAATATTCTCTATGAACATGAGCTTGAAGATTTCCAACCTGCCACCTTGTCAGCTGCGGCGCGAGATATCCACCGGGTAAGCCTGCCTGAACCAAACCGGTAATATTTGCAATGGCTTCTATCCTCGATAATTTATCCCTGGAAATGATGGAGCGAGCCTTCGGGAAAGAACTTCTCGATCAAGGTTCTGTTTCTCTATGAATCCGGTGCAGTGATCGACCTGGGATACGAGAAGGACGAGAAGCTTTTGTTTGGGGTGGTGGAGGAAAAACATCGCGAGTATAAATCGCAGGTCAAGTTTGAAGGTGGCCGCATTATGATGGTGTGCGAATGCAACCGGGTCAAGACTGGCCAGCCTTGTGCTCACATCATGACCTTGCTGGTAATCATGGCTCGCGACCGGGATATATTGATGGAAGAAGTGGAGGAACTCCGGACAGTACCTGCCCAGCATTGCCATGCCAGCTATCGCCCTGGACGGCAGCGGTGGCGGGCTGACCGAACTTCCTGCTGAGGAGGTTGTGGCGGATTATCGCGCCAGATTAGAATCTCTGACCGTTGGCCAAATGCGTGAGCTCGCCGCTCACAGGAGGATCAAGGTTAGCGGCTCACGCCGGGGTGGCATCCTTCAAAGCCTGGCAGCCGGCCTGGCTGATCCTGAAAACCTGACTGAAGCGGTTCAACGCTTATCTACTGGAGCCCACCTGGTGCTTGACATGCTTCTCATCATGGGCCAGAATCTGGAGCGGGAGTATACCAGGAAAACTGTACCGGGTTGGCTTAATTCGGCTCTGGCAGGGCGGAATAAGCCCCAGAAGATGGAAGAATTGTTAGATGAACTGGCCCTCTCCGGCCTGATTTTTCTTAATGGACCTCAGATGGATTTGCCTAAAGCTGTGATGGCAATTCGAGAACAAAACCCCGACCTGGTCAAGCTCTATCCTGAGGTGGTCGCTGAAACCGAAAAGACCCGGCCAGGGGAGTTTTTACACCAGGTTTTATGGCTTTCTCTGTTATGCCAGGCTAAAAGCCTCGATTTCTCGGTGATGAGCGTCAAGATGGATTACGGAGGTTGGCCTACCAATGAAACCGTTGAACGCCTGGCTCGTAACGATGATCGCCTTCGCCTGGTTGCCTCAATTGATTCATTCTTGAAGCCAGAGGTGCTTAAAAGGTTAGGCCCGGTGATGGGCCAACCGGCCGAAAAGATCGACTATGCGGCCCGGATTTTGGAACAGGCAGGTTTTCTGTCTGGTAAGCCTCCCAAGAAATTGACTCCAGTCTTTTCACGCTGGTTACAGGAGGGTTTTGAACGACAGAACCTGGTATTGATGCAGGCGGTTAAGGACCTGGGGGCAGCGGTCGAAATGGACCTCGCTCAGGCGTTGGGAGAATTCAACATCTTCCGAGATTCCTTCACCCATTTCACCTACCTGTCCTTTACCCAAAGTCTGACAAAAGCTCGCCAAATATTCTTCAAAATCTTGCAGTTCCTCCCTGGCGATGAATGGATAGACGCCGAATCATTCTTGGGGTTGGTTCACGGCCTGCTGCCCGAGTTCCCTTTGGATTCCTTCACCTCGCATCCTCTGACCCTGGCGCTAAAGGATGGGGTGGCGCGTCCTACCAATTACACTGCCTGGAGGAAAAGTTACGGCCTATTCTACCAGGCCATCCTTCAAGGGCCGGCGCAGTGGCTGGGAATTTGCGAAACAGCTTATCAAGGCCGGGATTTGATCGCCTTCAAGAAGACCTCATTTGGGGATTTCCTCTTAGGTTCCTGCCTTAATTATTCATTCGAACCTGCTCCATCTACTTCCGCTTCGATATCCTTCGGAAAAGATGATCTGATCCAGCTCAATCCGGCTGAGGCAACCCCAGAGTTGATCGGTCTGATAATGCAGTTGGGGACGCTGGACACTGGATACCATCCAGTAAAAGAATTTGAGGCGCACTCACCCTTACAACTTATTGGTTACCGCCTCGAGAAAGGGGGCTTAAGCCGCATATTTGAAGCGGGATGGACAGGTGAAACCTTGATCCAGGCCTTGACCCAGGCTTCTCAGGTTCCGCTGCCGCACCCCGTCGAAGATCGCATTCGGACCTGTTGGCAGCACTTTGGTCGCCTCCACGTCTATACCGACCTGGCGCTCATCCAATTCGGTGACGATTTCTGCCTGCCGGAATTATTGGCCGGCACGCGTCTTGGACGATCTATGCTTTACCAGTTCAACCCGCACTTGATTGCAGTCCGGGCTGAAACTGTGGATGATCTGCTCAATGAGCTCCGCTCAAAGGGTTACACACCACGAGTGATGGAACAGCACCATGGCTGAAACGCTGCAAAACCTTTTATCGGCATATAAAGCAGCCACGCTCGCGTCGATGGCTGCTTTTAATAACCTGCCGGTGCGGTTGCAAAAGGGGAAAGAAGCTTACCTCCAATCCCTGGTTGAGTACTTTAACAGCCGCAGCCACGTGCAAGCTGTGTATCCAAAACTCTCAGGGGCAGAACGCGAAGTGGTCGCAACCATATTACGGCAGGGGGGCAGGGCGTCGACTTTTTCATTGTACAGGTACCTTCAATCCTGTCAGCTCGTCGATACATCACCTGGCAGGCGCACGCAAATATCACCCAGCCAACCCAATTTCCGCCTGGAAAACTCTCGGAATTTCGGTGAAATTATCGCTCGCCTTCAAGCTCACGGGTTAATCTTCGGCGTTCAAGCACGCAATCCGTATGGCCAGTACACAAATGTAGACTTTAACCCGGTGCAAGAATACGTCATCCCGGATAGCATCCGCAATTATCTGCCTGCTCCGCAGCCGGTCGCTGAATGGGCTCCACCCGAGGTAGGGCTTGAAGGACCGGTAATGGAAGGTTCAGCCCGGACATTTCAGCGTGATCTCTATTTTTATTGGAGCTATGTCCATTCTTCACCTGTCCAGCTGACTGGAAAAGGGCAGATCCTCAAGCGTCACCTGGTGGCTCTTAATGAGACCCTGCTCGTCCGCGAAACAATTGCTACCGGTCAAGGTGAATCCGACTTTCCCCGCTTATTCTTCCTCAGGCAAATGCTGGTAGCGTTAAAAGCGTTGGCCAGGACCAATTCTGCCTTGGAAGCGCAAGCCGATCCGTATTTGTTTTCTCAGCCGCCACTCGACCGGATCAAGGCCTGCCTCGAAATTTTCCGATCTGGCAATTTGGTCAATGAGCTCTTAACTGTTCCAGGTATAACCATTCGAGCCGAAGCTGCGCCGGCTTTGCCAACTCCCGACCTGGTGATCGCTGCCCGGAATACCGTTTTAAATTACCTGAAAGCTGCCACCCATTGGATCAAGTTCGATCAATTGAGCCAGCACATCCGCGAGGATAACTATGAATTCCTGTTTAAGCGGACCTATATGACGGAGGATTACCGGTCATATTACGCCTATGCTTCGTCATCTCATCCATATTCTGCATATACCAACCCGTTGGGTTGGGATTTCTATGGCGTTACCGGTGACAGCGATGGCTGGGAGAAAGTTGAAAAACTTTTCATCCACACCATCCTCGAAGGGCCGCTGTATTGGATGGGCCTGATCGATTTGGGCAGCAGCCAGCCGGGCCAAGCTCGCCCTGACCTCTTTCGCCTGACCAGCGCCGGCGCCTGGCTCCTGGCCGGTAGCCATCCTCCCGAGATCAACCTGGCAGGAGGCCGGGTAATCTTGCAGCCTAATTTCCAGGTGACGGCATTCGATCCGGTCAGCGATGACGTGCTGCTCAATCTGGAACGTTTTGCTGAACGGGTTTCAACCGATCGAGCAGTAGAGCTACGCCTGACCCAATCCTCGGTTTACAATGCTCAGCTGCAGGGGTGGGACGATCAACGAATCACCGCCTACCTGGAGGAATTGACCGGCGTACCCGTCCCGGAAAATATCAGACGGACGTTACAGGACTGGCAGACACTGCACGAACGTATCACAGTCTACCCAAAGGTAGCCCTGCTCCATGCTGCCAGCCCCGCTGACCTGGATGCGCTCGAACACAACCACAAATTGAGGGAGTGGATAGGCAGCCGCCCTGACCCGTCCGTTTTGTTGATCAAGGGACGGGATAGTGTTCCCAGGGTTGTCCAATCATTAGTGGATGAAGCCTGGCTGCCTTTGATCTCGACAGGGCAGCATAAGCAGCTGCCCAAGGTCGTCGAAATAGACGCCGAAGGATTCTTGAAGTTTTCAATTCCGGACCCTGACCTTTATTTCCACGGACACTTACGGCGCTTTGCCGACCCGGTAGACGGTCAGACCTACCGTCTATCAGTTCCCTCTGTCCAGCGTGCTATCCGCAATGGGATGACGGCTCACGACATTATCGCCGCCCTGGGACAGGTGACGATAGCAGAAATCCCTCCCGTACTGGAGAACCGCATTCTGGCCTGGTCGGGCCATTTCGGTGATGTCCAAATCGAAGAAACGATATTAGTGCAAATGCAAAACACTGACAGGTTGAAAGAGTTGTTTGACGATCCGGAAATCGGGCCGCTGCTCAAACCCATCAGCAGCGCCAGAGCCGAAGTGACCGCCAGCGTTGATCCAAAGGACTTACCTCGCCTCCGTCAGCTGCTGGATGAAAAAGGGATCAGGCAGATCTGATGCGTCCTTTTGCAGCCATACCTTTGCACGACCCAACCGGGTTATTCTTCCCTCATTTGAGAGCAATCAAAGTCCAGATGGAGGATCTTTTTGAGCGGGTTTACGTCAGCATCCCGCAAGAAACCCGTGCCAGACAACCAGATCATATTGACTGGGTTAAAAAGGACCCATTTTTCAAAGTGATTGATATCCCTGCTGGGGTTCTGATTGGCGATCATTTTACCCGGTTGTACACCATGGCTGCAGCAAATACCCCACCTGAACAGATGATCCATCTGTGTTACCTGGACCGGGTAGCATTTGCAATGCGTACCTCATACAAGGAGCAGTTCATGCTCGACGTCAATGCCATCGCGACAGGGGATACTCCGCTGCTCTTCATGCGCTCACCTCTGGCCTGGGCTACACACCCTCAGAACTATCAGGAAATCGAAGGGATGGCAACCCGAGCCGGTGAAATGGTGTTTCATAAGACTCTCGATTTCGGGTGGTGCCACCTGGTGATTACGGCCGGGCAATTAAAAACTACGCTTAAATCGGTGCATAACCACGACTTGAGCATGGTTGCAGAAATCCTGATTGCAGTTGGCGACCAGGTGCGGGTGAAGGAAGTGGACTGGTTGTCCTGGGAGGATCCTTTTATTCTGGACCGGAAGGCCAGTGAGTTGAAGAAAGAGCGCGAAGCCAGCCTGGCAGAAATCCATAAACGCTTGAGTTACGTCGTACCCATCCTTAATTTGATCGACAAATCCGCCCAAAAACCCCAATAGTTTAATAAATCCAATCCGGATGTTTAAACGTAATGAGAGATGAAATTGAGAAGTTATTTTATTGGAGGATCAATGAAAAAACTCACGGTGGTTGCAAGCATGTTGTTTTTAGTCAGCCTGGTGCTGGCAGCTTGTGGGGCAGGGACAGGCAGCAGTGGTGCTGATTCGACCACGCTTACTATTACCATGACCGAATTTAGTTATCAGCCGGATGCCTGGACGGTCACAGCCGGCCAACCGGTTACGGTTCAACTAACGAATAACGGCACTTTACCCCATACCTGGACCATCATGAAAACCCCGATCAGCGGGTCCTATACCAGTGCCGATCAAACCGATATCTTATATACGTCACCTGTGGTCGCATCTGGATCGTCGACGACCATCTCTTTTACCGCTCCATCGACGCCAGGAACTTACCAGGTGGTATGTACCCAGCCTGGTCACTTTGACGCCGGTATGCTTGGCCAGCTGACGGTTAAATAATGCTCCAATCGCCTCTTGCTGAGAGCAGGTTTATTTTGGCGGCAGGCTTTGCAAGAATTGAATGGCTTGTTCAGCGGTGCCGATCTCAATGACTTTGATATGCCGGGCGACGGAGACTGCATCGGGATAATCGTTGACCGGTGCCAGAAAGTATACGGCTCCGGCTGCTTCGGCAGCTGCGACTTTTTGTTTCACGCCGCCAATGGGACCGACTGAGCCATCAGGATTGATCGTCCCTGTACCGGCGATCCTGTATCCGCCGGTCAGATCCTGGGGGGTGAGCATATTATAGAGCGTGAGGGTGAACATCAACCCTGCCGAAGGACCGCCTACGATCTTTTGGGGGTTGATCTGAACCGAAAACGGCAGCTTGTAGTTGAAACCGGCGGTTTGGATGGTTATCCCCAACTTTGGGGTGTCTCCGGGGGCTGACGGTGGGATGAGGTCAGTGCTGATTTGCACCACTTTCCCACCCCGTTCGATTTGCAGGTTGACACTCCTGTTCGTTCCTTGAGCCTCGATCAGGTTAGCTAAGTCAGCAGCTGTCTGGACAGGTTTCCCGGCGACGGCCGTGATTACGTCGCCGGGTAATATTTTGCCATAGGATGGGCTGTCTGCTAAGACCGATACCACGCTGGCTCCTTCGCCAACAATTTGAGCCGGAAAACCTGCCAGCTTCAAAGCGACCACCTCAGCGGTAATCTCGCTCTCATTCAACATTTGGAAGCCTTGCTGGGCGAATTCCTGCGGTGAGGCCTGGTCAGGGGACTTTTTTTGAGGAGGGATCAGGGCAATTGTTGGGATCAGTTTTGCCGCGGCCCAGCCAGCGGCTGGAATTGGCTCTTGCGAAAGCACCGAAGTTAAAATAAATGTGCCGGAAATTGGATGCTGGTATTGAGCAGGTACCGAGACCATGGATTCGACCGAAAGCGCCACCCCAGGAGCCTCGATGCCACCATTGGTCAGGAGCAGACCTGAAGGGAGCGCCAGAAATGCGATCATGACCAATCCAACGGCCAGGGACCGGAGCCAGCCGGTGTGAGCAGAGCGATCCAAGGTGTCACCTGCCTGTTTCCAATCCCATGTTTTGGGGAATGCCCAACCGGCCAGGAAAATGAGTGCGCAAAAGAAGGTGATGATTCCCGTTTCCAGGCTGTACTGGTACTGGGGTACGATCAGATAGATCCCCCAGCAGAACTGGATGACGATGACCAGCAGCCCCAGCCAGCGCACTGCCCAGGCCGCCTTATCCGGTCTCCCAATCCAATTAGCGATCAAGCTTCTGGCCAGGCGGCCGCCATCCAGGGGAAACACCGGCGCCAGGTTAACAATACCCAGCCAGATGTTGAAAAAGCAGATAAAGAGCGCACTGAGGTTCAAATATTCATTAAACTGGGCATTCCAAACCAGGTAGGCCAGGCCTGCCAACAGCAGGTTGACCAGCGGGCTCGAAAACGAGATGAAAAATTCTTTCCATGTCTTCCCGGTAGAGGGCCAGGTTTGGGCGGCATCGCCGAAAATTTGCAGTGAAAGCTCCTCTGGGAATGGGCTGGCGGTCATTCGGGCCATCACCAGGTGGGCTGCTAAATGGGCGGCCAGCGAGATTGCTGCCATGAGGGCGACCAGGGCAGCCACCAACCATGGACCGGGGCCGCTGGAGAGATTGCTCATGATCGGAACGTAATTGCTGACGACCACCCAGATCCCGACAGGGATAACCACCAGCCAGGTGATATCCAAAATGATATAAGTGCGGGTGCCCGGAAAGAGGAATTTTATATAAGGTAGAAAATGGTGGGACATACGAATAATGACTTTCTCGAAAATCATTTCGGAGCGGCTGTTTCAACCGCATCACTTGCAGGCTTCTTTTCCCCTCTGGCGGCGGCCCTGGCCTGGTCTTCCAATGTATATTTTTCCCGACTGCGGCGCTCGTTCTCGCTGAGCCATTTATTGAAAATGATCATAAATGCCAGAAAGTACATCATATTGGCCGGCACCCACATCATGAGCCCGCTGATTTGCTGGTCTTCCATTACCGAAATTCCCCATAAACGGCCGCCGGTGGACAGAGAGGTCGCAACGGAAGTCCCGATGACATTAGGCGCATCCAGGTATACAGGGTAAATTGGGCTGGTCGCAAAGCTGATGACTGCAGCCAGGATCACCGAAGGAATCACCAGAGAAAAACTGTATGCCATCTGTAGCGGGTAGCTGGGTCGAGGTCCAGCCTTGGGTAAGAAACCCAGGATCGGCCACCAGCCGAAGACGGCAGCGGCCATGAAAGACAGGTGTTCGATGGCATGGACCGTCTCGTTTTCGAGGGCAGCATCATATAGAGCCGGTATGTGCCACCCCAAAAAGATGGTGAAAAAGATAATGAACGTTGTCACCGGCCGGGTCAGGAAATAGATTGCGGACCGGATGAAACCTTTGGGGATCAATGCATCCAGCCAGGTGGCCGGAAAACCCAGCAGCCATAAGGGCGGGGCCCCCATGATCAGAAGCAGGTGCTGGACCATATGGGCGCTTAATAAATAGTCATCCGAAAGATGGTCCAACGGAGAGACCAGGGCAAAAAAAGCTACAAGTGTGCCCAGGTGAAAAGCAAGCTGACGGCTGGGGCCGATTGCCGGTTCCCAACCTTTACGCCGGCGAAGTGGTCCAATCAGGTAAATATATCCCAACGTCCAGGCCGCCAGGCCGATGAGGATGGTTGGATCCCAGGTCCATACCCAGATACTTTGTTCCATTTATTTCACCCCTTATACCACGTTATTCAATTTACGCTTTCAACCAGTGAGGAGTCCGGTTTGACCTGATCCCCGCCGCTTACTTTATTGAGTCTTCTTGCTGGTAAAGCTGCCGGTGGACCGCACTCAAGGCCCTCACCTGTTCGGCAGCATGATAGGAAGAACGTACCAGTGGTCCGCTCTCAACCCATTTGAAACCGATTCCCATCCCAAAATCTTTAAGCTCTGCAAACTCTTCCGGGGTGTAATAGCGCTCGATAGGCAAATGCTGCTTGCTGGGCTGCAGGTATTGTCCGATGGTTAAAATGTCTACGCTCCACTCACGCAAAAGGCTGATAACCTCTTTGAGCTCATCCATGGTCTCGCCCAGTCCAACCATGATACCTGATTTGGTCAGAACGTCCGGGTCAAGCCGCCTGGCGTGACGCAGGATGGTCTCAGACCATTCCAGGTGGTCTTGGGGCTGCACCTGTTTGAACAGTCTTGGAACGGTCTCGATATTATGATTGAGGATTTCGGGCCGGGCGTCCATAACGATCCGCAGTGCCTCGAGGCTGCCTTTAAAATCTGGGATGAGCACCTCAACCGAACAGCCTGGTTGTAACTGGCGAATGCGGCGGATAACCATGGCAAAGATAGGTGCTCCCCCATCTCTGCGATCGTCCCGATTGACACTGGTGATGACCGCATGTTTCAACGTCATCGCTTTTACGGCCTGAGCGACACGTTCAGGTTCGAGCCAATCCAGAGCTTCTGGCTTGCCGTGTTTAATATCGCAGAAACCGCAGGAGCGGGTACAGACGTCGCCCAGCATCAAGAAGGTGGCTGTGCCGCTGCCCCAGCATTCGCCCATATTGGGGCAGCCGGCTTCCTCGCAGACGGTATGAAGCGATTTCTTTCGCATCAGGTTCTGCAGCCATTCGTAAGTCTCCCCTGAAGGTGCGCGCACCCTGATCCAACTGGGGCGGCGCCTGAGAGTTTGGGTAGTTCCGGCAGTTTCACCGGTTTCTTCAAGGATTGGATTTATTCTATCTCTGGTCGGATTTACCGGCATTTTTTCCTCCAGGCCCGATTATACTACGATTGGTTGGTTAGGCCTCCGGTTCAGGCGGAACGATCACACACATAATCAGGTAAAGCAAAATACCTTGCCCGCCCAGGATGGTCAGCAGCACGAACCCCAACCTGATCAGGGTAGGATCAATACCAGTGAATTCGCCCAGACCGCCGCATACACCTGCCAGCATCTTTTCATTACGACTACGATACAGCTTACGTTGTTCCATTGTTCATTTCCTTTCACTAATTAAAAACTGAGAATAGAGAACTGAGATTCGAGAATCGTTATACGTCCTACAGGCCACATTTCCGCCTGGCCAATTTTTTCGGATAAGCTTCAGCTTATTCATCTTGTCGCCTATTCACCGGCCTGCCCATTCTCAGTTCTATCCTTCAAAATAACTTACGCAATTTCCGGCCAAAAGTTGCACCCCGCGATCACCTGATCCCTTTTCACCACTGCCTCATAATTAGGATAAAATACGGTGATAATTGAGGTTACAGGAGTACTCTATTGGCTAAGTCTATCCTTGAGGCAAACGAGCTGAGCCGGACGTACGGTAAGTTCCAGGCTTTAGCGCCGTTGAACCTGGCACTGAATCCCGGTGAAGTCGTTGCCCTGACCGGCTCAAACGGCGCCGGAAAAACGACCTTGCTGCTTTGCTTGAGCGGCCTATTACGCCCAACCACCGGTCAGGTACTGGTCGAAGGGTTCGACCTTTATCGCAGCGAACGCGAAGCGAAGCAGCGCCTGGCATTTGTTCCTGACGTTCCCCGTTTTTATCAGGAGTTAACCGCCTGGGAACACCTGCGTTTTATGGCCCTGGCATACAATGCTGAAAAGGGGTTCGACCGGCGGGCCGAAAATCTTTTGCGGGAATTTGACTTGTGGGAAGCACGCGACCTCTACCCCCACAATTACTCACGCGGCATGTCATTGAAGCTGGGTATCTTGCTAGCGCTAATCCGGCCATTTAAAGTGCTGCTCCTGGATGAACCCACTTCTGCGCTCGATCCTTCGAGCACGGACTTCCTGGCTGAAAAACTGCTCGATGTGTGCCATGAGGGGGCAGCCGTCCTCTTTTCGACCCACAGCCTGGAACTGGCCGAGCGCTTGGGAGACCGAAGTTTTCACATGGAACACGCCCAGCTTGAGGTAGCCTGAGATGCGTGCGGCGTGGATGGTGCGTATCCGCCAGATGGAAGGCAGGTTTGCCTTCTGGCTGGCATTGATCGGCTACGATAAGCACGATAAGTCGGTCACTCACCGCATCTACCTGGTTTATGCCATGGGCTTCATGGCTGTGTGGATATTTGCTGTATTTACCTTACTGGCTGGGACAGGCGCCGGTTTATTGAAGCTGCTGAACCCGGTCCAACCCGCTGCGGCAGCATCCTGGATTGCATTCCTGGCCGTATCTGCCTGGGCGAGTATTTCTTTGGTACGGTACACTCGCCGCAGCCCATTTATGTTTTCGGAAGACGATGCATACCTGATCTGCCAGACGCCTATCGACCGGCGAGCGGTTGCCCTGGTCTGGTTTCCGGCCGATTGGCTCGAATCTGCCCTGGCTTTCTGGGCTGTAGCGGTAACACTCGGTTTCTCGCTGGCTGAGCTTGGTCTGCAGGGTCAGGCCAGTATCATGGATATTCCATCTTACGTGTTATTTGGTATCCGAGCTTTGCTTTTATTTTTGCCGTTACAAATGGGGGTCCTGGCCCTGCTGTGGGCAGCCGGGGCAGTCCGTTTGCAGCGCGACGCCGAACCGGCCTGGGTGCGTTGGGCCGGGCTGATTGTGGCTGTTGTGCTGCTGGGAGGCTTGCTGGCAAATATCGCCGCGATTGGCCTGGGCGGCAACTTGCAGCCGGCTTGGCAGATCATCTTCTGGCCGGCCAATTATCCTATCATGGCGGCATTTGGACTGGCTGGCTGGCAAACAGGCCTGATCGCTGGGGTTGCGTGGGCCTTAGCCGGCCTGATGTTGCTCTGGTACGCCAGTAAGGGGTTAAATCTCAGCCGGGCAGCCCAGGAATCCCGCCATCTCGAGGCTCAGCAGCAAGCTGCCCGGGGAGGAGCATTTGAACTGGCCCAAACCATGGCCCAGCAGGAACGCCTGGGCATGGGCCATCCCCCGTCACACCTGCCTGGGCGCCCACATGAATGGGCTTTGGTCTGGAAAGATACTGCCCAATCGCTGCGTACGTTCCGGATAACAACAATCTTTCCCTGGTTATATATCCTGGCGACCGCCCTGGGCATTAGTCTTCTACCTGGGTGGGCACCGAAAGCCATGGCTGCCGCAATGTGGTGCATCGCCCTGGGACAGGCAGTGACGGTTCGTCTCCGGAACGACCTGGCGCGTTGGAGCATCTTCCGCCAGCTTCCGGCATCGCCGGCCCGGTTGTTGCTGGCCGATCTGATCGCGCCAGCGGCAGCAGGCCTGGCTTTAACCTGGTTGGCATTTTTACCAGCAACCTCTCAACCAGACGGTGTGGGGATTGTTTTAATGGCATTGGCATTGCCAGCGACGGCCAGTGTAGCCTTGCTGGCAGCCCACGACGTACTCCGCCAGAGCCAGGTAAGCACCTTGATGACCGGTGCAACCGGCGAATTCAGCTCGCGGGGCGCGTTGTTGGCTATCGTGGCCATGGCCGTCCCCTTCGGTGTGGTGTACTGGCTGTCGGGAGCGGGATTATTGGTGGAAATGAGCGCCATCCTGGGCCTCGCTACCGGATTGGGTATCTCCTGGATCGCCTGGCAGGTGGCTGCTGGAGCTTTACGAAATATCGAGTAATAACCACAAATGCCCCCCTCTGACCTGATTACTTGCCCAGGATGCGGTATAGAAGTGGCTGGTCCTCAAGCAGAACCTCCCAAAGGTTTTAATGCTTCAGGTGAGTGTTACAACCTTTTCAACGAACTCACGTTTTATACGCTCTCGTTAGGGTATGGCGATTTTATCCACCAGACGGCTATTGATTCCTATGAAGCTCAGCACGTCGGTTCGCAGACGAAAAACATCACCGCCGTTTTTGGCCTGATTGGGCTGTACCTGGCCCTGGAACGCGGCTATACCGGCCGGAAGGTTCAGCAGGCTCACATGCTGCTGGCGAGCAAGAACAAGGTCTGGCCCAGATTTGACGCCCCATCCATCAACTGGCAGCTGACTGTCGCTGACGTCATACAGGCCCCACAAGGAGCTCAGCGCGATCAGTGCATCATGGATTGGGCCGGTTCGGTCTGGGGAGGGTGGCGCGCTCAACGTGATGCCGTCATCGCCTTGGTTGCTGCTTACCTGGATTAAGAAATTCCCTTGGATAAGTAAAGAGAAACATAACGCTGATGTTTACAGCAGTGCACAGCCCAGGATTTTTTCATTAAAAGTCATCGTGATTGCCTGGCCGGGTTCAAGCGTTAAGAAATTATCATCCCACTGGCCGAAGAGCAATTGGCGGATGAGCACCATATCACCTGCCAGACGTTCGAACGCCCAACCACGCTGGGCGGCATCGCGCTGCGCTTTTTGTTCGGCGCTCTTGCCGTTCCCGATGCCCAGATCAATGAAAGCTGCACGCTGGTAGTGGCTTTGCCAGGCCCCCATCACTTCCATCAGGTAATCAGCGTTGTCCTTGCCGAATTTCTCGACGTACTCCGCGTAGGATTCTTCGGCGTCGGCTGATGTATTGGCGCCGATCGATAACCCTGCGCCAGAACCGTCATCTCGCTCGAGATAATCTTGGACGTACCAATAAGTCCCAGGTATTTGCTCGAACTGCTGTTGGTAGCGTTGGCGTCCACCCAGGAAGAGGGTTATACAATCGTGCGCCCTGGGGATAACCAGGCGCAATCCCGGGGCACCATCTTTAGACCGCGGAGCCTGGATGCCGTGGGTCGATTTTCCACACAGCCCGTAGGCCAAAACGATGGCGTCGTAGCCCTGTCCCTGGCTGGCATTTACGGCTGCCTGGATCTTTTTTTGCAGCACCTGGGGGTGCTGGTGCAGCCCATATTGGATCAATTCGAGATCGATAACGTGTGGAGATTGGGCCGCGGCCAGATAGATGGGCCGTGCCAGAACTTCGCAACCGATGCACTTTAATTTCATTCTGATACCTGGGGTTCGATTTCTTTCCAAAATACGCTCAGCTCCTGAGCTGTTTCCTTGGGTTTTTCAAACTGAGGCAGCCCAAATGAAGGAGCCAGTTTTACTGCGCGCCAATGCGGGTTAGTTTTGATCAGGCTGGCGAGGGTGTCAAAACGGGTGTACCCATCTCGATCAAAAATAACCAGGCTGGGGGTAGTGATAAGCTCGTAAATCGTTGTTCGGACAGCCGGGGTGAATAATTTTCCGCTGATGAAAGCCAGCGGCGCATGTTCGGCTCCGGGCCGGTGCGATGTGGCATAGGCGTAATTGACCAGGGATGGCGGCACTGGGCCGACGAAGCTTTTCTGCAGGAAAAATTGGATGCTTCCTCGGGTTGTAATCAGATCGTACAAGGGGCGCCGCCATAAGGGTAGAGTAAAAAGCCCGTAAAGGCTGTCGCTCCCACCAGTGCGCTTGTTCACCGGCAGGTTGAAGCCGGTGGGAGAGATAAAAGCCAAAGAATGGTACAGCTCGGGTCTTCTCAAGGCTGACCTGGCAGCAAACTCACACCCCAGTGAAAGCGCCACCACGTCTGCAGGTTCGCCTACCTGGGATGCCAGCATGTCAGTGATGGCATCTTCGAATAACAAGGGATCGTAATGCTGTCTCTGCCGGTCTGAAAATCCATAGCCGGGCAGGTCGAGGGCATAAACCGGTCGCTGTAAACGGAATTGTTCGAAGAGCGGCCGCATTTCGTGGGCGCTGGCGGCGGCATTGATGCTGTGGATCAAGACCAGTGGGCGACCGGGTTTTTGCTGGTCGACGTAATAGCTGATCTTCCCCGCCGTCTTGCTTTCAAATTCTATCCGTTCGGCGTTCATAGCGTATGGGAGCGGTAAGTTATGGTTAATCACCAGGTTAGAATACAGGATCCACCCACCTGCCGCCGCTGCACTAACTCCTGCCAACGCTCCAACTCCACTGCCCAGGAAGGAAAAAGGACTTTTTTGATTATTTTTAACCTGCTTATTTCGTGACATATTGCACCTCGTGGGGGGATTATAATACGTCAAGGTCAAAAACGGGGACATATCTACTCTAATTTGAATAAATTGATGGCAGACTGTCATATGGAGCATTCATGGTATACTGTCGCTATCCCTTCAAAGGATATAAATGTCAATTCCTGATTTAGTTTTACTGCACGCGCCCAGTGTTTATGATTTTCGGCGAGAATCAATCTTATATGGGCCGGTCAGTGATTTAGTGCCATCAACGCCGGTCTTTGAGATGTACCCGATCGGTTATACCACCATCGCAGAATATCTCGAAAGATACGGTTTGTTTACCCGCATCATCAACCTGGCTGTTCACATGCTGGGCGACCCCGGTTTCGACGTAGAAGCCTACATTAAAAAGATCGACGCGGCTGCATTTGGGATTGACCTGCACTGGCTCCCCCATGCTCATGGCTCGATCGAGGTCGCCAGGATCGTCAAGCGGCTTCATCCGGATCGCCCGGTCATTTTTGGCGGGTTCTCCTCAACCTATTTTCATCAAGAGCTGATCAGATATTCATCTGTCGATTTTGTAGTTCGTGGTGATTCCACCGAAGCACCTATGTTGGCGCTGCTGGAGTACATCCGCTCCGGGGGAGCAGCTCATCCCGCTCCAGGCACTGCCAGCGCTCAAATCCTTTCCAAAATTCCAAACCTCGTATGGAAAGATGCCAATCGAGAAGTGCAGGTTAATCCGCTCACTTATAGTCCTGAGAACCTGGACCACATCCTGCTCGATTACACGCATGTGCTTAAGGCCGTCGTCCGTTATCGCGATTTAGCGAGCGTTAAGCCATTCCGCAATTGGATGAACTATCCCATCACCGCAGCATTGACTGTGCGTGGCTGCCGCTATAACTGCCTGACCTGCGGCGGATCATCCTGCGCTTTCCGTAATTTGAATGGTCGCCAGAAGCCGGCTTTTCGGAAACCTGAAGCCCTGGCAGCCGATATTCGCCGCATCGGCCAATACAGCCACGGCCCGGTCTTTGTTCTGGGAGATATCCGCCAGGCCGGCGACGATTATGCTGATCGTTTTCTGGATGCTATCGCCGGTTTCCCTAAGCCACTGATTATTGAGCTGTTTGATGCCGCTCCAAGGTCTTTCTTTGAAAAGGTATCCCAGGCCTTGCCCAATTGGACCCTGGAAATATCGATGGAATCTCACGACGAGGTCGTCCGTCGCGAGTTTGGCCGCCCATATACCAATGCACAGATCGAGCGCTCGATGGATGATGCCCTTGATACGGGTTGTAAGCGTCTGGACCTGTTCTTTATGGTTGGTCTTAAAAAGCAGACTTACCAATCGGTAATGGATACGGTGACTTATTCCCGCCAGATCATCAAAAGATATGCCCGCAATGGTGAAAAGCGGGTGTTTCCCTTCATCTCGCCCCTGGCCCCATTCCTCGACCCGGGCAGCCGGGCTTTCGAAGAACCCGAAAAACACGGGTATCATTTATTTGCCGCGCACGTTAGAAGAGCACCGCCAATTACTCCTGGCACCCAGTTGGAAATACGTTCTCAATTATGAAACACAGTGGTTAGACCGGAATGGAATCGTAGATGCGACATACGAAGCCGGCCGGCGTATGAACCAGCTCAAAGGCGAATTCGGGATCATCGACAACCAATCGGCCGAAGCCACCGACCGCCGCATTGCCCACGCCCAATCATTGATCGGCGAGATCGATCAAATAATGGCCAGTTCAGACGGCGAAGAGCGCCGAAAGCGCCTGTTTACGCTCAAGCAAAGGGTCGACAATTCCAATCTCAGTACTGTCTGCGATAAACGCGAGCTAGAAGTCCCATTACACGGGGTCGGAATAAACTTTCTTAAAGCCGGCATTTTAATTATTGAGGATTGGTGGCGAGGTTTGCGCCGCGCTGCCTGAGGGGCTCGTCATTTTTGTGCGAGCAGGTCGGTGATTGCGGATTGGCCTTTCTCTTGAGCCAATTCGAAGGCTGTCTTACCTGCGTCGTTCTTGCTGGTAAGATCAGCCCCGCGGTGGATCAGCGTTTTAACCATCTCCATCTGGCCATTAGCTGCGGCTTCTTGCAGCGGGGTATAACCGCCTTCTTCGCGAGCATTGACGTCTGCACCGGCCTCGAGCAGCAGCTCGGTAATGGCGACGTGGCGGTTGGCAACCGCCGAGTTGATAGGGCTGGCCCGGAGGGCATTGCAGGAAGGTTTATTGACGTTTGCACCCCGCGCCAGCAAAATTTTGGCCACCGTCTGGTGTCCAAAGTAAGCTGCCAGGCCAAGGGGGGTGAAGCCATCCTTGGCGCAGGCATCAACCATCTCAGGGTCATGGTTCAATATTTGTACAACCCGGGTCATTTTTCCGAGCGCCGCAGCTTCAAAAATGTTCAGGTTCAATCCATATTCCAGGAATATTTGGGCTAGAGGCTCGTGCCCATAGTATAGGGCTAACAACACGGCTGAAATACCGTTGGCATCAACAGCTTGAACCAACTCAGGAAGTTTATCTAGAATTTCTCTGACAGTGTTGGTTTCCCCGGCTTTTACAGCCTCGAGCAATTCCTGAGTTGGTTCCATATAATAATTCCTTAATTTACTGGTTATCTACCAGTTACGAACCGTTCCAGATCTTTGATCGTTTCGCGCTGCTGATAGATGATATCCTTGACCACATCGCCGATCGAGATGATCCCGGTCACTTTGTTCTCAAACACGACCGGTAAGTGGCGAATGTGTTTGTTCGTCATCAGTTCCATACATTCATGGATCGTTTGGTCCGGGTGAATGGTGAATAAAACATTGGTCATGATTTCTTTGACTCGGGTGTCCATCGATGCCTTGCCCTTCAAAATGACCTTGCGTGCATAATCCCTTTCAGAAATGATGCCGACCAGTTTTTCGTCTTCCATTACCATTAGGGCCCCGATGTCTTTATCTGCCATCATCCTTAAGGCGTCGTAAACTGTTGATTCAGGCCCAATCGACCAGGATCGCGCCCCTTTACTTCGAGTAGTTGTCGTACAGTTGTCGCAGCCATTTCTACCTCCAATTATTTCTCATTGAATTTCCGTAAATAAAAACCCTATTGCGGTCTAAAATCTATATAATCCCATTCTATAACAGGTGGCGCTCATTTGCAACCTCAATTTTGCAAAATCAAGAGTACAAGCTGAATTCTATTGTCCCAGAGAAACCCTCATGATAAAATACACGCTGTTGGTTTACACCTGTAGATTGACAAATTTCCCGCGATAAGAATGAAAGGATTGCCTCATGGAAGAAGTTTTGCAGAATATCTACAATGGCATTTTGGATGGTGATCGTGAGTTGGTACGTACCAACGTACAAAAGGCGCTCGATTCAAAAATTGCGCCCGCTGTGATTTTGAATGATGCCATGGTTGCTTCAATGGCCGAAGTAGGGAAACGTTTTGAAGAGGGTGAGTATTACGTTCCCGAAATGTTAATTGCCGCTCGGGCAATGAAAGAGGGTTTGGCGATTTTAAAACCCCAGTTGCGTGAAGCCAAGGTTCAATCTGCAGGTAAGGTAGCAGCCGGTACTGTCCGCGGAGATCTGCACGACATCGGCAAGAATCTAGTCTGCATGATGCTGGAAGGCGCTGGATACGAAATCCTTGACCTGGGAACCGACGTCACTCCGGAAAAATTTGTTGAATCGGTCCGAGAAAGCCACGCCGACTACATCGCCATGTCTGCCCTATTGACCACCACCATGCCGAATATGCAGCAGACCATTGATGCTTTAAAAGCTGCTGGTGTGCGCGATCAGGTGAAGGTCTTGATCGGTGGCGCTCCTGTCACCGAGAATTATGCTCGCCAGATCGGGGCCGATGGGTATGCTCCAGATGCCAGCCGGGCGGTTGCTTTAGCTAAATCGTTGAAAGCATAACATTCACGATTAGCATGCCGGAATATCATGTTGATTTCGAACCGGTCGGCCGGCGGGCTGCTGTGCCGGCCGGTGAAACGTTGTTATCTGCTGCCCAAAATGCCGGCATTGCCTTGATCGCAATTTGTGGGGGAGAAGGCCTGTGCCAGGAGTGCCGGGTTCGTTTGGAGAGTGGTCTTCTGACGCCTCCGACTCTGATAGAAGAGGGCATCTTCAGCGATAAAGAACTGGCCGATGGCTATCGCCTGGCCTGCCAGTCATCCCCTTTAAGTGACGTTAAAATCGAGATTCCACCCGAATCCTTGACTGCCAGCCAGCGGCTGCAGGTCGAAGGCCAGGAAAACCAGGTAGCGCTGGCACCGGCTGTAAAGCCGCTGGAGATCGTAATACCCCCGCCCAGCTTGCTGGATTTGCGCGCAGATACCGTCCGCCTGAGGGAGACCCTGGCTGAGATGGGGTGTGATCCGCCTAAGCTTCCACTGGCTGTCATGCGGCAATTTTCCGAGACCATGCGCCGTGAAAACTGGAAGGGTCGCCTGGCAATCCATCGGGATGGCAGCCTGGTCAGTGTTTTACCTTCGGGAGCTGCCCTGTTTGGGATGGCTGTGGATGTTGGTTCGACCAAGCTCGCCATGTACCTGGTGAACCTTGAGACTGGCAAGACCGTTGGTAAAGCCGGGGCGATGAACCCTCAAATCGCCTATGGCGAAGACGTGGTCAGCCGCATCGCATATTCTAACCAGGGAGAAACCCAGCGTCAGGTCCTTCAGACACGTCTGGTCGAAACATTGAACGGCATGCTGGCCGGACTGTGCCAGGATGCCGGTGTCAGTCGGGACCAGGTCGTGGATGCGGTTGTTGTGGGCAACACTGCTATGCACCACATTTTTGCAGGGTTATCAGTACGCCAGTTGGGGCAGGCTCCATACGTGGCTGCCGCTACCGAACCACTCGATTTCCTTGCCAGCCAGGTTGGCCTGGAACTGGCTCCGGGAGCCAAAGTCCACCTGCCGCCCAACATAGCCGGTTATGTCGGCGCCGACCATGTCGCCATGCTCCTGGCGACACAGGCCTGGCTTATGCCTGGTGTAACAGTAGCCCTGGATATCGGCACCAACACTGAGATCAGCCTGTCGACCGGCGAACGCCTGTTGAGCTGTTCTTGCGCGTCCGGCCCTGCATTTGAAGGCGCGCACATTCACGCCGGAATGCGGGCTGCACCAGGGGCGATCGAACGCGTTCAACGTATCAACGATGAATGGCGCATCTCGACCATCGGTGATCTTGCGCCGGTTGGGATTTGCGGATCGGGAATTCTCGATGCGGTTGCGGAAATGCTCTCAGCCGATGTTATTAACTCACGGGGAATCTTGAATAAGAATGCACCTCGTGTCCTTTCAAGCGGGCAGGGGGGGTCTTTCGTGCTGGCGCCAGCTTCTCCAGGGGCAAATGGTGATGATATCCTCGTCACCCGCCAGGACGTGAACGAAATCCAGCTTGCCAAAGCCGCCATGCGAGCCGGGGTAGACATCCTCTTGATTGAAGCAGGCTTGCCAGCTTCGGCAATCGATAATTTTATCGTAGCCGGAGCGTTTGGCACATACGTTTACCTGCCTAACGCCGTCCGCATTGGCATGTTCCCAGACCTGCCCCTCGAACGCTATCAGCAGGTTGGAAATGCTGCAGGGATAGGGGCGAAGGATATGCTGGTCTCGGTTGAAAAACGAAACCAGGCCCTGGAAATATTGAAAAAGGCTGAATATATTGAGTTGACAACCCATCCGGACTTTTTTGATACGTACGTTAAAGCGATTACGCTGGAACAATCCTGATCAAATATCAGGCCAGACGATAGAGCAACCCGATTTCGACGCGAAATCGGGTTGCTCTATTTAGAGGCTTTATTCGGAATATATCTTTAATATAACGCCATCAAATCCCAGAGGGACCAGGATGGTGTCATCAGTCCAGACAGATTTGTTGTTGAAATTACCCGGTCCGGTGCCTTCCGAATCGCCGCCAGTCTGGTGGTGAGGTCCCAGCAAATTGCGCAGAGTGCCCACCAGCTCAATTTCAATATGGTTTTCACCCGCTGCCAGGTTTCGACCCAGGTCAATCCGATGAGGTTGCCAGGCGCAGGTACCGACCTGGACGCCATTAACCCGCACCGGCGCCACAGCTGTCCTCAGATTGGTGAATTCCAGAAAGGCTTTTCCCTCGACCGCCGGCAGTGTTAGTGTCTGCACCAATCGGGCGCGCCCGGCAAAAAAGGGCAGTCCCGCGGCGGTGAGGTCGAGGGCGACCCCATCGTGACGTTCTTCAGCCACAACTCTTGTTACCTGAGGAACCAGGCTGGCTCTTGATGAATAGCGGTCGAAAATCTGACCGGTGAGCTCTTTTTCGAATCCAATCCGGCGGTTTCTTACCCCAAATTTTCCCGTAATGTAAATGGTTTCCAGCTCCGTATCCATCTGGTAGGTGCTTTCCAACCCGATTTCGTTGCGACCTGGCTGCAGGGCTGCGCTGATGTCGATTTTCCGGAAGGCGATATCTACCCACCATCCGCAGTCCTGGCAGGAGATGGCTTTGCCATTGATCGAAATCTTAAACCGCTCGGGCGATTCAAGCACCAGGTAGATCGGTTGGGGCAGGCTGGCGTTGAGGTTGAGGTCGTAGCTTAGCCCAAAAGGCGTGCCCACGCCTTTACTCGCCATCGTCTGACCTATGTCCAGGATGTACCGTGGCCGGCTCCATGGGCCGTTCCCAACCTTAAGCCGGGCCGAATCCAACGGCAAGGCGTTTAAGTCGTCTGTTGAAAACTCCCATTCGCTGGCCAACCTTTTTTCAAAAACTAATTTCTGGGACGTCCGGCTCACCGTCTGGGGGGATTCGCCCGGGTGCAGCATCAAGAGATGTGACCCAGCCGGGGCAAATTCGAGCACAACCCGGGTGATTCCATCGATCGATTGAGATGGATAGTTGACAACCGCGCCGGTCGCCGGGTCCCACTCTTCCAGGCGTCCGCTTGCGCGCAGGTCGACGCTGGTCGTGATCCCTTTATCCGGGTTAATATTGGCCAGAAAATAGCAGTCTATCCCATCAATCTGGCGGTGATGCGCCCATATTTCCGGTTGTTCGGGTATCCGCAGGTCGAATGGCAGTAAATCGTCGAGAATCACGGGGAGGTCTTTGAGGCAAAAAAGGCGTGAGCTGGGTGGGAGCACTGGCTGCTTGGGAGGCCTGCCATCGATGAGCGTCGGAGCGGGGTCCAACGCCAAAACCGGTCCGCCGGCTGCTGCGAACTCGGCTAATAAATTGACAGTGGTCGTCGCCAGGGTCACACCTGAAGGAACGATTACCAACCGGTATGCCATCTTCCCGATCTGCAGGCGGGGGCCGTCGCTACTTTTTACGACTTTAGCGGGTGTTCCTCCATCTGGAGCCACCAGGTTTTCATCGGCGAAGTGGAAGTCTCGCTGGTGTTCGACCAAAACCATGTTCAATTGGTCCAGGCGTTCATCCAATTCGTCGACTGCGGTCGTACTACCGGGTTGGAATACCGCCCAGGCACTGCCGATGGGATGGATAAGCACGATATCAACCACCCGCTGGCCCTGGCTGAGGAGGTAGCTGAGGCGGGCGAAGTAGTCGGCTATCAGGTTGTTTTCGGGCCACCAGGGCTGCTGGTAGGAAAGGTGTTGGGGACAATCCCGTTTTCGATCACCGCGCATCGAATAGAGTGAGAGGTGGGGGTTATTCAGGGTGATGCCTAACACATAGGACCAATCGCCCAACCATTTTCGCCCGGTGTGAGCGAAATCTTGCCCGGCCGCGCCATAATTTTCACACAGGGCGCGGGTTTTACCCATCTGACTTACAACGCTGTCCAGTTGTTTTACAGTCAAAACCATACTGCAGAAACCATTGACGTGGCGGAATAATTTATCGATGCCCGGGAGTTGCATGTAAGGATATTGGGGCATCGATGCGCCGGTCCAATGGATTTGTTCGAGCAGGGTATCTTCGGCCATATAATGTCCAGTGTAAGCCAGGTTATTCCTTGCGCACCATTGGGAAACCGGCCTGGTAAAACTGTCTATGAAGCGTCGCAAAGCGGTTCGGAAAAAATCATAACGGTAGGCTGAGCTGTCTTGAATTCCAGGGAAGAACAATGCTGGCAGGTGGGGCAGCAGGTCGTAACCGTTTTGAGCCTGGAAATATTCGCCAAAACCGTTTGTCCAGGGCAAAAAGGTGAAGCCTGGTTTTTCGCTCAGGTTGCGGAAGATAAAGCAAGGCTCGTCTGTAAAAATGCCAGGGATGGTTTTCCCAAATTCGTCAGAGAATAATTCGGCGTAAGCCTGGTGGGTAGAAGCCAGGAAAGCCTGGACTGCATCCGGGTTCATCAGGTCAAGGTAGGAAAAAAAGTTGAATTTTTCCTGTCCGAGCGCCATGGTCATCGGAAAGAATTGGACAACCCGATCTCGTTCATCAACGAGGTCAGGGTGGTCGTCCCGGCGGAAATCGACCAATTGGCCCTCGATTTCACGGGCGTAAAAAGTTGCCACGCGTTCGGCCAACAATGCCGGTTTGTCATCGACCTTACAGATCAGGCACTGCGAGCGGTATTCGGGGTGAGCGGCGAGTGAAAGCCCGCCGGCATACCCGCTCGGCCATTTATCTTCATCGTACAGCCAGGCGGTCATTCCCCGTTGTCGTGCGGCTTCCGTGCTGGCACGGATGCATTCCATCCAGCGTTTGCCCATGTACGGGGTCTTCAAGCCGACGCGCGCATGCATAAAAAAACCGCCCCAACCAGCTTTGTCCATCAAGTCGATCTGCCGGACGAGTTCTTCGGGATCCAGATCGTCGTTCCAGGACCAGAAAGGGATTTCCCGGAAAGATTTGGGTGGGTTTTGAAATAGGTTTCGATCCATTTTTCTCCTTAATAGGTCCAACTGGCTTCACGACAGGTTTCATACATGGCGACGACGTTTTCCGGAGGTGTGATCGGCTGGATATTATGGCACGGCGCCAGAATGTATCCGCCGCCTTTTCCCAGGATATTTAGATTATCCAAGACCTCCTGCCGGACTTCATCTACACTGCCGAATGGCAGAGTGTACTGGTTGTCAACGGCACCATGAAAAACGATCCGGTCGCCGAAGCTTTTCTTTAAATATGCCCGCTCCATACCATCGGCTCGCCATTGGATAGGATTGAGGATATCGATCCCCAGGTCGATCATCTCAGGCAGGATGCGCTGAATGTTTCCGTCATTATGGTGGAAGACGTAGGCTCCACCTTGGTGCGAGAGATCGATCATACGTTTCATCCCAGGCAGGATAAATCGGCGGATATGGACTGGAGAGAACATCAATCCTTTTTGACTTCCCATATCCTCGGCTACATAAGTGCAAAATACTTTCCCTGGAATGGCTTCGAAAATTCGTAAGGTGTTTTCATAAGCCAGGTCGAACAACTTTTCCATACAATATTGGACGATGTCCGGGTGTTCGACCAGGTCCACCATCGCTTGTTCGTGCCCCCGCAGGTCTTTATATTTCAAGAAAGGCTCTGAGCCTCCTCCCTGGATGGGGTAATCGTGGTAATACTCAATTTTCCGGGGAATTTGAGTGTAATCCCACCAATCTGGATCGGGCCAGGTGTACTTCTTCTGGATTTCATCAACGGAGCTGTATCCTGCCAGGGGGTGGTATGTGACTTCCCCGTACGACCCTTCGCCATAGTTGATGTTGGTATAACGGCAGCCAAAGACGTCGGTCCCGGACGCCAACCTGGGTCCACAGTAATCGGGTCCTGCATTATAGATGAAATCAATATGCAGTTTTTTTCGCATCTGCAGACCGGTCCGGCAGCCCAGATACTTCATCAGTTTCCTGGTAAATTCAACCGTACTCCAGTAATCCATGGGGACACGGTCTGGAGTCTGGCGTGAAAGGACGGCCTTCCAGCGCTCGCGAGGAGTCATTGTCTCTTTTTGGGGCATGAAAACTCTCCTTGTTGTGAAAATAAGCCAACCTATCAATTTTATAGCTTTTCGTGCTGATTGGGGGCTTCAATCTCTTTCGGTTCGCTAACTGATCGGCTTTGCAATACTGTAAGATCAAGATGCTTTGTTGATATATCAATTTGGGTTATGATTATATTTATGCGATCAAGCGAGTCACCTTTTCTTGCTGATTGGTTTGTTGTTTCCTTCCGCTGGTTGTTTTTGTTAGGAATGATCCTGGCTACAACACTTGCCGGACAGATGCAAGTGACTTTGGGCGTTCTCTGCCTGTTATCAGCGCTGTGGAATATCTATGCATCTTTATTGACGATATTAAACCGGCGTCTGCGTACACACCGGGTCGTCAATGCCACCATTGACCTGGTCGTCTCAATACTGGTGTTTTTCCTGACCGGTGGGTCCTCGGGATCGATGCCTTGGGTTGGTATTTTGCCTTTCTTTACGGTCAGTGTCTATTATGGGGCTTTTTCCAGCGTGATTACCGGTATCATCCTTACCCTGGTCCAGGCTCTGATGATGGTCGTAATGTTGCCAATCCGGAGCATGTTCCCTGTGCTCCTGTTAGTTTCTGCATTTAATCTCCTGACCAGTCTTTTCATCGGTATTGGTGGCCACCACCTGATTGCCAGGCTGCGGTTATTGTATAAGACCCAGGTGCGCCAGAAAGAAGATATCGAACGCAATGCGAAACAGCAAGAACATGACCGGTTACAGGCGTTTTATGAGCTCACCTCAACTTTGAGCGCTACATTGAATTACCAGACGGTGCTTACCACGGCATTAGACCTTGGGGCCAGGGCGATGGATGATAATCTCGAATCATCGGATAAGATGGTCAGCGCTTTCTTACTGTTCGAAGAAAACCAATTGAAAGTGGGTTCATCCAGGCGGATGGGGCCCACCGACCAGCACGTGGTTTTGCCCGGCGACCAGGGTGTGGTGAGCCAGGCTATCAATAATGCAGAGCCACAAGTCGTTCGCAATCCCTCACTCGATCCCGAATTGAGACGCTTTGTCTCGCTCCATAATTGTAACTCTTGCGTTTGCCTGGCGCTGCGCAGCGGGGTGAATGTTTACGGCATATTCTTGTTCGCCCATCCGGACCCCAATTATTTCAACAGCGATCGTCTGGAAATCCTGGATATTATGTCTCGCCAGGCGACCGTTGCCATCCAGAACGCCCGCCTTTACCAGAACCTGGCGCTGGAACAGCAGCGCATCGTTGAAACTCAGGAAGAAGCACGCCGTAAACTGGCTCGGGATTTACACGATGGCCCCACACAATCGGTTGCAGCCATTGCCATGCGGGTTAATTTTGTCAGGCGGTTGCTCGAAAAGGACTTGGATGCTTCCAAAGATGAGCTGGTAAAAATTGAGGACCTTGCCCGGCGAACGACCAAGGAAATTCGCCATATGCTTTTCACCTTGCGCCCCTTGGTGCTTGAAACGAGTGGGTTGATTGCTGCTCTGAAGGCGATGGCCGATAAAATGGTTGAGACTTTTGACCAGAACGTGGAGGTTAATGTTGATAAACAGATTATCGACCAGCTTGAGATCAGCAAACAGACCGTGATCTTTTACTTAGCTGAAGAAGCCGTCAATAATGCTCGTAAACACGCCCAGGCAAGCCATATCTGGGTGAGACTTGGCTTCCTTCCAGACGAGCAAGAAGTCGCTTTGTTAGAGATCCAGGACGATGGGGTCGGGTTTGATGTGGAAGCTGTCAACCGCACCTACGAGCAGCGAGGCAGCCTGGGAATGGTCAATTTACAGGAACGGTCAGAATTGGTCAATGGCCTGCTCAATATCCATTCGACCTCCGGCCAGGGAACAAGCGTCCAGATTTACATCCCGCTCACTGAAGAAGCTGCTGACAGGCTCAGGCGCACAGTCTGAACTGACAGGTCCAATCTATGCCTTTTACCGCCGGAATGTATTATTCGATCAGCGAAGAAGGGAGTCGTGAAAAACCATCTGTCGTCTTGATCCACGGGGCCGGTGCGAACCACCTGTATTGGCCTCCAGAGCTGCGCCGTCTCCCGGGTTACCGGGTGATCGCCCCTGATTTGCCCGGTCACGGCAGGTCGGGCGGCTCGGGCCAGCAGTCTGTCTGGAATTATGCCGATCAGTTGGTCAGGTTCCTGGCCGAATTGGGTCTTTACCAAGCCGTGTTTATCGGGCATTCCCTCGGGGGGTGTATTGCGCTGGCGTTAGCCCTGGAACATACCGGGAATGTCATGGCACTGGGCTTGATTTCGTCTGGAGCACACATCGACGTTCCGGAAGAGGTTTTCACTTACGCCAGTAGCCCGGCCACGTTCCATCTGGCGATTGAAGCCATGAAACCGCTGATCTTTAGTCCATATACAAAACATGCTATGGTTCAACGCGGATTACGGCAGTTGGCCGAAACTCGCCCGGGGGTGCTTTTCGGTGATTTTCTGGCGTGTCGCGCCTTTGACATTGTCGACCGTATCGCTGATATTGCCATACCGGCAATCATTATGTGCGGTTGTGACGACCGGATGACCCCACCCAATTATTCGCAATATCTTGCTGTTAACCTTGGCAGCCGCGTCAGGAAAGATGAGGCAGGTAAACCTTCTCGCCTCGTGATGGTTCCTTCAGCCGGCCATTTGATCATTCTGGAACAACCCCAGGTCGTTAAACAGACCCTGGCTGGTTTCCTCAACCAGGTTTGTGGGGGTTGATCTCAAGAATTTCCTGTAGTACAGGTAGGGCAGCCTGGAGCGCTCGTGCCCGGTGGCTGATCTGGTTCTTGATGTTCAGGTCGAGCTCTGCCATGGTTGCCTTATATTCTGAAATGTAGAAAACTGGATCGTAACCAAAACCATTCGAACCGCGTTCCTCGGGGATGATTTCACCAGTGCATTCCCCTTCGGTATAACAAACATTCCCATCCGGGAGGGCGATCGCTACCGTGCAGTGGAAATGGGCCGTCCATGGCCGCGCTTTTCCCTCGAGGCGTTCTAATAACAGGCGCCGCCGGTCGCTATCGCTAGCGTTGGGCCAGGGGGCGAAACGATGCGAAAACAAGCCTGGTTGGCCGTCAAGGACGTCCACTTCCAGGCCAAAATCGTCGGCCAGGGTGGTCAGCCCGCTGGCCATTGAGAAAGCCAGGGCTTTCCGTCTGGCATTTTCGGCATAGGTGTTACCATCTTCGACCACATCGATATTGATCCCCAGACTTTGCGGACCGGTCAGGTTTACCAATAGAGTGGCCAATATGGCCTGCATTTCTTTCAATTTTCCAGGATTGTTGGTTGCTAAGAGTAAGGTTGGCATCATTTTTGCTCCATAGAGAATGATCTCGCTAAATCGTATCGGCCGGCTGACTTTACGATAATTATTATGATAATAATATAATAAACTTGACATTTAAATGCGTATATGCTATAATCTCGCTATCCAAAATTAAGAGTTTATTAATCCGGTACACTGTGGCAAATTCACGACATCTTTTACGGTTGAACGTCGGCTTTATTATTAATCAGCCGATAGGTTACAATCGCGATTTCCATTTTGAATTTTCGGATATCCTGTTACAGCCAGATTTTAATCTGGCAATGCTGACTGGAATCGCCCGTATTAGCCGTACTCCCCAGGGCCTACTGGTCCAGGGGAAATTTAATGCAATCTCACCGACCGAATGTGCCAGATGCCTGATCGAATTTAATCAAGACCTTAAAATCGAATTTGATGAATTATACGCTTTTAGTTCGCGCACTGCATCAGAATCTGGTTTGATCTTACCTGAGGATGGGTTTATTGACCTCGAACCGATCCTCAGAGAATATTTTCTTATCGAGATACCTATAAGCCCACTTTGCAAACCTGATTGTAAGGGACTGTGCCCGGTCTGCGGGCAAGACCTCAACCAGGGTATATGTGAGCACCAGGCCTAGCGACTCTTAATCACTTTTTTAACTGTATTAGACTGTCGGTGCTCATCTATTTTTGGTAGACGCTCTACCACTCAGGAGGGTCAGGATGGCATATCCCGTAAGTTACAGGCAAAAAACAGAAGTTTTGAATATTTTGCTCGAAAAGGCGGATGTTCAAGGGTATTTGACGACTGAGGACTTGATGGAATTTTATCCCGATGGGGATGATTCCGAACATCTGGGTGCAGTCGTTATGGCCTTAAGACGGCACGGGGTTGAGATTATTGATAGAGAAAATGAGCTTGAAGTCGAAATCGTCGAGGAAGAAGCCTCCTCACAAAACGAATTTGAGGCTATCTTCGACCTCGAGCGGATCGGATCGGACGATACCGTTGGTCTGTATCTGAAGGAAATGTCACGAGTTCCCTTGCTCTCAATCGATGAAGAGCTTTGCCTGGCTCAATTGATCGAGAAGGGACGCCAATCACGCAAAGAGCTTGAGAAATTACGTGGACGCGGCCAGAGCTTGCGCCGCCGTTCCCTGGAGCAGCAGTTCCAGGAAGGAGTCCAGGCGCGTGAGCACCTGATCAAGGCTAACACTCGCCTGGTGGTGAGTATTGCCAAGAAGTACATGGGGCGGGGGGTGCCTTTCCTCGACCTGATCCAGGAAGGTAACCTGGGGTTGATGAAGGCGGTCGAAAAATATGATTACCATCGCGGGTTCCGTTTTTCAACATATGCAACCTGGTGGATCCGCCAGACCATCACCCGTTCAATCGCCGATCAGGGCCGCACAATCCGCGTACCGGTGCACATGATCGACCGTATCCGTATGCTTTACAAGACTACCCACGAAATGGAGCAGAAATTAGGGCGGATTCCAAAAATCGAAGAGGTCGCCAGCGAATTGGGGCTGACCAATAGAAAAGTCCAGTGGATGATGCGGGTTTCCTGGCTGCCACTTTCATTAGAAAGCCCGGTTGGGGATGAAGAGGATTCGGAGTTAGGCATGTTTGTCGAGGATAACATTACTCCGGCTCCGATCCAGGTAGCCTATCACAACATGCTGCGCGATAAGATTGAAGAAGTTTTATCGACCCTGGCCCCGCGTGAAGCGCGTATCCTCCGCTTGCGGTTTGGCCTCGACAACGGACGAGCTTATACGCTGGAAGAAGTTGGTCAAAAATTCGGCCTGACCCGCGAGCGCATCCGTCAGATCGAAGGCAAAGCTTTACGTCGCTTGAGGCATCCCCGCCGGGCGCGCCAATTGAAGGAATATTTGTGATCGCAATTGTGGTAAAATCTTGGTTATGGAACCTTTGTTGATGTCCATGCCTGTCTCCCAAAAGCGGCTGATGCCAGATAAGCCGCTTTGAGTTGTTTAAACGACTAACAAAGACGCTGGCTTAAGCCAGCGTCTTTGTTATGTATGCTACAATTTTGTTGATTTTTTGTAGAGAGGTGCCAAATGTCTGATCCCATCTTGATTGCAATCGCCTGGCCTTATGCCAATGCCGAGATCCACGTTGGAAACCTGACCGGTTCACATCTGCCGGGTGATATCGTTGCTCGCTATCACCGCATGAAGGGAAACCGGGTCTTGATGGTTTCGGGAACAGATTCACATGGCACACCTGTAACGATCAAGGCTGATGCGCTGAACAAGCCGGTCGAACAAGTCTATAAGGAGTACCACGCTGGCTTTCTGGACATTTTTAAAAAATTAGGTATCTTTTACGACCTATTCACGACGACCCATACCCAAAATCATTTCAAAGTTTCCCAGGCTATTTTTCTGGCCTTGAATCAAAATGGTTTCCTGTATACCGAAACCCGCCCTCAATGGTATTCTCCCTCGTTGAATAAATTTTTACCAGATCGCTATGTGGAAGGAACCTGCTATATCTGTGGATATGAAGGCGCCCGTTCAGATCAATGCGATAACTGTGGCAATGTTCTTGAGCCAGACAAGCTAATCGACCCCCGTTCGAAAGTCGGAGGAGCCCTTGAGTTGCGCGACACTGAACATTATTTCCTCGATCTTTCTAAGATGGAACCCGAGGTTCAGGAATTCCTTAAAACCCGGCAGCTATATTGGAGAGAAACAGTCATTGGTGAATCGCTGCGCAAGATCCAATCTGAAGGGTTAAAGGCCCGTCCGATCACCCGTGATCTGGATTGGGGAATCCCGGTCCCGGTTGAAGGTTGGGAAGGTAAACGGTTATATGTTTGGTTCGAGGCAGTGATTGGGTATTTGTCTGCTGCGATTGAGTGGGCTAAAATTAGTGGACAGCCCGAAGCCTGGAAAAATTGGTGGACTACTGCCAGGTCCAGGACTTACTACTTTATCGGCAAGGATAACATCTTTTTCCATGCAGCCATGTGGCCGGCCGAATTGATGGGCGCTGGCGAACAATTTTTGGAGATATTCTCGGAAGAAACCGGGCAGCCGCTCAACTTGCCTTATGACGTTCCAGCGAACCAGTTCATGAACCTGGAAGGGCAGAAAATATCGGGCAGCCGCAATTGGGCTGTATGGGCCCGCGATTTCCTTTCTCGTTATGACCCGGACCCATTGCGCTATTATTTGACGGTTAACATGCCTGAAACCCGCGATTCAGATTGGTCCTGGGATGAGTTCTTCCACCGCAATAACGACGAGTTGGTGGCTACCTGGGGCAACCTGGCTAACCGGGTGCTTTCATTTGCTTATCGTCATTGGGACGGTAAGGTGCCGGATCCGGGCGAACTGCGCCAGGACGATTTGTCCTTGCTGGCGACCATTGAAAGCGGTTTTAGCGAAGTTGGCGAACAAATCGAAGCGATTCATCTTCGGGCTGCGTTGAATTCGGTAATGAGTCTGGCGTCTGAGGTCAACAAGTATCTCGACGTACACGCCCCATGGTTCGAGATCAAGTCTGATAAAGACGAGGCAGCTAAATCGATTTTCACGGCGATCAAAGCGATCGATTCACTCAAGATCCTCTTTGCGCCTTTCTTGCCTTTCACCAGCGAAAAATTAAACACCATCCTGGGGTACCAGAAGCCGATCTTTGGCGAGCAGTGTATTGAACCTGTCAAGGATGAGTTGGGTGAGCACCAGGTTTTACGCTACAACCCAGAAAAGGCCAGCGGTAAGTGGGAACCCAGCCGCTTGAAGGGCAGCGAAAAGCTTCAAGCCCCGCAGCCGCTGTTCAAAAAGCTGGATGTTAGTATCGTCGATGAGGAACGCGCCCGCCTGGGAACGTAGCTATTAATGACGGGCGTGATCGAAAGCTGTTTTCCAGAAGGGGAGCCCTTTCACCAACCTGTTCATAATAACCGCCGTCCGTTCAGCGAATAGATCGTAATTTCCATAAACGTCACTACCGCCGGCCTTGACCAGGTCGGTCACTCCTCGTAAGATCAGACATGGCAGTCTATTCCGAGTCGCAACCCAGGCAATTGCTCCCGATTCCCAATCTGCCGCGATGGCACCGTAGTTATCTTTTAACCGCTGGATTTCCTCCGAAATGAGATCGCGGTCCGCTGAAGCTAAGACGCCCGCTCTCACATTTTCTGGCAGGCTGCCTTTGATCCAGGATAAATCTGGCGTTGTGGTGTAAGCGGTGATCGCCTGGTCGAAATCCCCCATTTGCTCGACGATGTCGTAAACCAGAGTGCGTTCCGCCAACACGATCGTCCCCAGTTCCACCGAACCCGGAAAACCACCGCATGTTCCCAGATTGATCAGCAAATCAGGCTTCCAGAAGTCGATAGCAAATTGGGTAGAGGCGGCTGCCGCGATCTTTCCCCATCCACCGTGAAAAAAGACAATTTCTTCTCCAGCAACGGGATATTCGCCCCATTCTCCTAGGAGTGACCGGTTGATTGGTAAAGGGGAGGCCTCGGGTTCGCCTTGGAGACCTTCGAGTGCTGCCAGCAGCGCCTTCCATTCAGCATCTGCTGAGATGAGGACGACTACCCGGCAGCCGGCGTCAGCCATTAACTTGATTTTCCAAGGGAAGCCGCATAGATGACGAATTGGTTTTCCCCATCCAACCCCAGAAAATCGTTGATAGCCACATCATCGAAAGCTCCGATGGCGCAAACGCCGCAGTCCATGGCTTGAGCGGCGAGGTAGAGGTTCTGACAGACGTGTCCCGCGTCCAGGTGGAGATAACGGAAGCCTCGTTCACCGTAGCGCCAATACATGCGCGCGCGCACTGCCACCCAGATGAAGGTGACCGCGCTGGTCAAGATTTGCTTCTGGTTCCAGCAAGTTTCACCAAGCCTGGCAAGCAAATCTGGGCTCCGATCGATTTCTTGAAGCTGGTGATCGATCGCAAGGAAACGGTATAGCCCAGGCAGCAATCCATCGACCAGGCTGGTAACCAGATAAGTTTCGAAGGCGTGCCGAGACCCCGCTGACGGAACCGTGCGCAGGGTTGTCGGGCGGTTCGTCACTTCCTTGACCCCCTGGCTCAACCACAGCAGCAATGACAACTCGCCTAATGTTACCGGTTGGGTTGTGTAATGGCGGTTTGACCGGCGCTGTTCGATCGCCTGGCGCAGGTTTATCTGCGGCAGCTCCAGGTTGCTGGGTGGTGGTAAGTTATGGATCGGGAGCCCCTCAACCTGTGGGACCTCCAGAGGTGGCTGCGGCAACCCCTGCTGCTGCTGAGATTGTGGCAAGTATTGGTAGTGCGTTCTTTTCATGAACTCTGAACCGATGCTGTCTGCCATGGAGGTCGTCCTTAAATCCAATCTTCCATGAATTTTTGCTTGAAGACCGGCTCGAATTCAATGAAGCGGTAGTTCGCCACACCTTTACGTTGGTATGGATCGTTATGAAAGAAATCGATGAGTGCTTCCGCGGTTTCGGCCCTGGCGACGATCATTCCGCCGGTTCTGGGAACTTTGGGGCCAGAATACAGCAATATCCCATCCTGATAGCCGGTTTGTAAGAATGCACGGTGTTCAACGGTCACTTCTAACAGCTGGTCGGTGGGAACCAGATAGTTGATTTCAATTACAAAATGTTTCATCAAATATTCCTTAGCCTCGCCTAACCCCAATTCTTGGCGCCTTTAGTGAACGACCAGGGCAAGAACCATCGATAGGACCACGATGACTGCGAGTCCTAGAAAAAGGACCTGTTGGAGGCGCTGTGCTCGTTTCTGAGGGTTCAACCTGGCCTTTTTTACTGGTTGGCTGATTTTCTTAGGCATTATATTTCCTCAACTTTCAGGTTGAACTCGGGTAACCTGGCGAAAGGCCTTTTCCAGCTCTTCGTAGCTGACCGGTTTGATCAGGTAGCCATCTGCGCCCATCGCCATTGCCCGGTCGACGTCTGCATCTGTAGCCTCAGCTGAGATGATCAAGATCGGTAAGGTCTTCCATTTGGGGCGGTGGCGGATGAATTCCAATAAATCCAGACCGGTTACTACCGGCATGTTGATATCCAGCAGCAGCAGATTGGGCAATTCACCTGCCAGCAGGGTCCGCGCAGCCTGCCGCGGGTCGTTGAAGATCCGAGTGCGGCAATCCAACAAGCTTAACATCAGCGAAATTGCCTGGCACATTTCTTGATCGTCGTCCACTAACCAGACTTGTTTCATCTTAGAATCCCTAGTCAATCGTTCTGAGTCATTCCAGGTGTGATTTCAATGCCTGTGCAATACTTTTGGTGATCCCTGGAACGGTGGATAGTTCATCGAGTTCTGCATCTCGGATCTTTTCGATGGATCCAAAATGAATTAATAACGCTTTTCGCCGGGCAGGTCCGATGCCTGGCACCTCTTGCAAGCGTGAAGCCAGTCCAATCTTGGTACGCTGTTTGCGGTGGGCGGTGATTGCGAACCGGTGGGCTTCATCGCGAATACGCTGTACCAGGTATAAACCCTGTGAGTGGCGGGGCAGTAAGAGCGAAGCAGAACGGTGGGGCATGAAAAGCTCTTCTTGCTGTTTGGCCAGGCCCACTGCCGGGACTTTATCTGTCAGGTTGAACCGCTCGAGCACGGCAACCGCCCGACTGAGCTGTCCTTTGCCACCATCTACGATTAGAAGGTCGGGCAGCATCGAAAAAGATAGATCTACCCTGGCGCCTGGCGTGGTCTTTTGTTCCTGTGAAGCCTGCCAACGCCGAAAGCGACGGGTCAGCACCTCTTCCATACTGGCAAAATCGTCCGGTCCGGTGACAGTTTCAATGTTGAAATGACGATAATGCTTCTTATTAGGCACACCTTGTTCGAAAACGACCATGCTGCCTACTGCCGCCGTCCCCTGAGTATTTGATATATCATAACACTCGATTCGGTTCGGCGGATGGGGCAAGTTCAATGCCTGTTGGATTTCAGCCAGCGATTCAGATTGGCGGTTCTTGTCGGCTTCCCACTGCGTTCGTAGTGCGCTTAACGTTTCGACCGCATTTTCGGCTGCCATATCGACCAACTCTTTCGACAGGCCTTGGTGTGGTACAGTAATCTCAACTGCCTGCCCGTTGCGCCGGCTGCCCAGCCATTGCTGGATGATCTGGGCTTCTTCGACTTCGTTTGGGAGCAGTACCTGGGGCGGAATCACGGCTGCTTCCGAATAAAACTGCTTGATGAACTGGCTGATAACTTCGCCGTCATCGGAATCCTCAGTTCCTTCGAGCACAAAATATTCGCGGCCAATCAGTTTCCCGCTGCGGATGAAGAAAATTTGCACGCAGGCTTCGCCGTCAGTCCGCGCCATCGCAACGACATCCGAGTCGATCTTTTCAGAGGAGATCACTTTTTGATGTTCTGCGACCCGATCGATAGCTTGAATTTGGTCTCGCAGGGCGCCAGCTTTCTCAAATTGCAGGTCTTCAGCCGCTTGTTCCATTTCGATTTTCAAGCGGTCCACAATCGGCTCGATCCGCCCATTCAGGAACTGGCAAAGATCGTCGATCATCTGGCGGTAATACTTCTGGTCGATCGCCCCGATACAAGGACCGGAACACAGCTTGATGTCAAAATAGAGGCAAGGTCTTGGGTCCTTACCCGTGATAACCCGGTCGCAGGTCAGGTATGGGAAGATGTGGCGCAAAACGTCCAGAGTTTGATGGACGGCCCACACGCTGGTATAAGGGCCAAAATAGCGGGATCCATCTTCTACCATCTGCCGGGTAACGGTCACCTTAGGGAAGGGGCTCGCCCAATGAACCTTGATGTACGGATAACGTTTGTCATCTTTAAGGCGGATATTGTAGCGGGGATGGTGTTTCTTAATCAGAGTCATCTCGAGGATGAGAGCCTCAAGCTCCGACCCGACTACAATCCATTCAATATCGTTTATCCGCCGCACCAATTGGCGAGTTTTTCCATCTTGTTCGGCGCTGCTGTGAAAGTATGACCGTACCCGGTTGCGTAAGTTGATCGCTTTGCCAACGTAGATGATCTCGCTGTTGGCATTTTTCATGATGTAGCAGCCGGGTTTGTTAGGTAAAGTTTCCAGAATGCCTTGTAAATGTTCTGAAGGCTCCATCATTGCAATTTTATCACAACCATTCCCGGAGTATAATTGCGGACATGGAAATTCAGGGAGAACCTATTGAAGTCAAGATCGGAAAGCTGCTCCGGCAGCAAGGGTTGACACTGGCACTCGCCGAGTCGTGCACCGGCGGCCTGGTCAGCCATTTGATCACCAACGTCCCCGGCTCTTCGGATTATTATTTAGGCGGGGTTACTGCCTATGCCTATCAAGCGAAGGAATTATTGCTGGGCGTAAACCACGAAACCCTGGTTAAACATGGCGCAGTCAGCCAACAGACCGCGCTCGAAATGGCGAGAGGTGTTCGCAGGGTATTGCAAGCCGACCTGGGTGTTTCAGTGACCGGGATCGCCGGTCCAGGAGGGGGAATGCCCCACAAACCTGTCGGTCTGGTCTGGATAGGGTTAAGCACACCAGGAGGGGATCGTGCATATCGTTACGTGTTTAACGGCAGCCGCCTGGAAAACAAAACTTCATCGGCCCAGGAAATGCTTAAACTGATCGGCGAATATTTACAAGATGGCTGGCTTGGAAAAGATTGAAGTTGTTGCGCAATGGGACGCGAGTGGCCAACCTCTTCCCACTCGCTTTACCTGGCAGGGGGCAGCTTTTCCCATCCGGTCTACCGGGCGGAATTGGACAGACGAGGATGGTTTTCACATTCTTTGTGAGATTAAAAGTGGGGAAGTATTTGAATTAATCTTTCTAGAAAGCCGCGGTTGGAGCCTGGGCCGCCGCCCACCGGCGAAACACTACATCTGACCGGCCGGAGCCACCAGCACCTTATCGATCCGGCGCCCATCCATATCGAGGATTTCGAATCGAAGATTGTTCCATTCGAAATGCTGGCCTGAACTGGGAATGTTGCCCAGATGGGCCATAATGAAACCGCCCAGGGTCTGGAAACCAGCCCGGTCTTCACCTGGTAAATCATCCAACTCAAGGATATCTTTAAATTCATCGATCTGGAGCATGCCATCGAACAGCCACGAGCCGTCTTCGCGCTGGATCGCCTGCGGTTCTGTCAGGTCAAATGCGCCTGGTACGTCACCGACGATGGCTTCAAGCACATCGAATAGGGTTACCATCCCTTGCGATCCACCGTATTCGTCGATCACCAGGGCCACATTGGTTCTCGATATCCGTAAAAGTTCCAGAGTCTTGAGGGCAGGGGTGCTTTCCGGTACGAACAGCGGCGGTTTCAGCAAGGCTTTGATGTCCATCGGTTCGTTCGATAAACGTAGGGCAAGCAGCTCTTTTGCCTCCAGCATTCCGATCACATTGTCCAGGTTGTCGTGGGCGACCGGAAACGACGAGAACTGGCTTTCGAGTACTTTTTGCAGGAGAACATCAATTGGCTCGTCAAGGTCAAGCCAGGTAACTTCAGTCCGAGGGGTCATGATCGAATCCACCCGGCGTTCCCCTAATCTAAAGACGCTCTCGACCAGGTCTTGCTCGACTTCTTCGAACACGCCGACCTGGGTCCCTTTGTCGATCAACACCTTGATCTCTTCCTCAGTCACCGGGGGGTCGTCGGAAGGGCGAGCGCCGAGCAGGCGCAAGCCTAATTCGGTAGAAAAACTGAGGATGGAAATGATGGGTGATGCCACTCGTGAGATAAAATGCATCGGTTTTGCGATCATGGTAGCAATTCTTTCAGGGTTATTAAGCCCCAGTCGTTTTGGGATCAATTCTCCAATCACCAGTGAAAAATAAGTCACGACCAATACAACCACAGCCAGGGCTAATACAGAAGCGTAAGGGGCGAGTATGGCAACCCGTTGAATGACCACCGCCAGGTGGCTGGAAAGCGTTGCTCCGCCCAGCGCTCCTGTCAGGATGGCGATCAGACTGATGCCGATTTGAGTGGTTGATAAAAAACGGTTCGGCGCATTAGCCATCTCCAGGGCTGTTTTAGCCCTGGGATCGCCTTCATCGGCGCGCTGCTGCAGGCGAGCTTTTCGGGCTGAAACCATAGCGATTTCTGACATCGAAAAGAGCCCGTTCGCCAGGATCAGCAGGAAGATTAATAAGAATTCAATGACATCCGGTGACATCGGTTGCCATTATTTTACACTTTTTTCTCACTTAATTGAGACCACCTGTCCGTGAGTTATCATTTCCATCTCGGCAGGACTCAATTTGAAAACAGCATTAGGCGTTCCGGCGGCTGCCCAGATTTCGCCAAAACGCAGCAAATCTTCGTCAATGTATGCAGCGATGTGGGTGCTGTGACCAAGAGGAGGGATTCCACCGATTACAAACCCGGTCACGGCCTGAACAAAATCGGGATCAGCTCTTTCGATGGCTTCGCCAACCAATTCGCCCATTCGGGCTTCGTTAACCCGGTTAGGACCGCTGGCAAGGACCAGGATTGGGCGTTGAGACTCCTTCGTCCGGAAGATGAGTGACTTGACGATTTGAGCAACGTCGCAGCCGATAGCTTGGGCTGCTTCTTTAGCGCTGCGAGTGGTGTGCTCGTGCTCAACTACCGGGTTGGATAGCCCTTGGGCTGTCAGGGCATCCTGGACACGTTGAGCACTCGGACTGAGTTTGGTAGACATGATTACTTCAATTCTCCTTTAGAATTATCAGGTAACGGCGACCAATGGCCAGATAACCTGAAATATCTGAAACAACATAAATCATGCTGCACGTTCTGGATTTTTGCGGATATATTCCAGGCACAATGACAGGCATTCATTTAATGGTTGGTCGGTATCGATCAGCAGGCGGGGGATGATTAGCGGGTCAGCGCTCGCCCGCATTTTTAGGAACATTTCGTAGCCGCGGTTGGCAGCCAGGTGACGGCCCTGGACAACATCCGATTCCAACCGCCGGCGAAAACTTTCGTCACTGCAGGTGCATTCAATCACCTTCAATGGCACTTTCGTTAGGGTGGCAAACCCGACGACTCGGTCCATCTGGTAGCGGTGGGCAAATGGGCGCCCGTCGAGGATCACATTGCGTCCCTTTTCTAGCAGGTACCCGGTTACTTCCAGCAGTGTGTCAAAACAGAAGTCGTCCTGGGTGATAGAATATTCAATTTCTATTGGTGGGAATAATGCTGCCCGGACCTTATCTTTATCTAAAATCAAGGCAGGCAGCGCCTTTGAAAGCAGGCCGGCTAAAACGCTTTTCCCACTGGCCGGAAGACCTGCCATGGCAATTAAAACCATGTCCCTCTCCTGTTCTACTCGCTGGTCGTTCCCGTGATGATGTCTCCGGCTAACTTCTGCAGCGCTTCGCTTTCCTGCACGTCTTCTTCTCTAACCTTCCAATACAGGTCGAGCAATTCCAACGTGGTCATACTGCTGGCTAATTCCCCTTCAGGCAAACGGGTGCGTGGGTCGACCTGAGGATGTTTAACCAGGTGGAATTCGAAGGCTCCTTCGGCGGCCTCGCGGAAGGTGGCTTCATCTATCAGCGAATCCCACTGGCGCGGGTAGGTAATTGTCAGCCGTACGATCGCGTCTTCTAGCTGCTCTTTAGCGGGTAGGGCTTCGAGCAGCATTTGGGTGACGTTTTGATCGTTTTCCAGGGTTATAAAGCGGTCAACAAATGGGCGGATTTGATCCAGCTTATGCCACGTAACCTCGGTCTTTCCCCGGCTGATGCGAGCGATAATGTAGAATTTGTCGTCAGCGACCTCGCCAAAATCGACGCGTTCTATCGAACCCGGATATATCACCGGCGGATGCAGCCCCTTATTCAAATCTTGTGGTTTATGGATGTGACCCAGGGCGACGTAATCGAGGCGTGGGTCCTTTACCAACGACCCGGATAAGATCAAATCGCCGCCGATCGACAGCGACCGTTCGTTCCCATAGACAGCCCCCTGCACCGAAGCGTGGGCGGTCAGGATGGTCGGCAGGGTGGGGTCGGCTGATTCGAACCAGGTTTGCACCAGCGCCATGATCCGTTCCTCGATCGCCTCGTCGACCTGTTGGGTATCGCCGAGGTTAATCCCACTGGACGCCAACATCCCCGAGCGATAGATCCAGGGTAAGGCCATAACCTGCAGAGGAAGCCCGCCCAAGTCATCCGGGGTCAGGAAGCAGGGTCTGGCCAGCACCTGTACGCCAGGTACGTCCAGGGTATCAAATTCCTGCATCGCATTGGCCCGCCCAATCGAGGGCGAGAGGTCATGATTGCCAATGAGCAGCAAGGTGCGGATGCCGGCCTTGGAAAGGCGCATGATCCTCTGGCCCCATTCCCGTTGAAAGGTTGGGGCGGGTGAGCGGTCTTTATAAGCGTCACCGGCAAAGATCACCAGGTCGACCTTTTCCTGGATAGCAGCGTCGACGATCGTATCCAGCGATTTGAGGAAATCCAGCACCCGCAGCGGCAATCCGCTGGCTGTGTCGTGTCGGCCATAATTGGCCATGTCGATGTGGGCGTCGGCAAAATGAAGCAGCTTGATCAAGGGGAAACTCCCAATTGGGCCAGGTCGTCGAGGGCAGGTTGAAAATTGGGGTGCCAGAGTAAGGCGCTTCTAAAATCGGAGATGGCGTCGGTCGTGTCGCCGATCGCGTTTTCGGCCCGGCCGCGCCATACCCAGCTTTCTTCCAATCCCGGAAGTGTGGTGCTCTCGAGCGTTTGGGTTGCCAGATTGATCACATCGTTGTAACGGGCGGTGTAGTAATAGGCAAAATAAGGGCCGGTCTGGTACCAGGTCATCCGCCAGGGACGCTTAGCCTCCGGGATGGAGGGATATAGCTGGTAAGCCTGGTCGTAGGCCGTCGCGGCTCCCGAATAGTCTTGTTGTGCCACCAGGCTGCTGCCCCGGTTGTAGAGCGCAAAAAATTGATCGCGACCGCTTAGTTGAGATATTTCAGCGGCAGCTTTTTGAGCAGTATATGCCTGGTTATAAGCCAGATCAGCCTGGGGGCCCAGGATCGAAACAACCTGAGCTTCGTGATCGGGTGGATAAATGACCATATAAACATAATTGAAAGCCCGCCAGTTGCTTTCCATACTGGCGTAGGTTACTTTTTGGTCAGGCCCGTTATACGAATCCTGGACAGTGAACTCACTTTGGCCGTCATCGTAGCCGTTCACAACTTCGTAATGTCCCATCCAACCTTCAAACTGGATCCCTTCGAAGCCTTTCTCGATTAGGACCGGGAATCCGGCTGCAACGAAATTCTTCAGTAAGGCTAAATCGCCTCCGGTGCGTTCAACGATGGAGAATTCCGTCTTTTCCTGGACGAAATTGACCATTTCATAGGGCATCACGTTCTTATCGTCTTTATTGTCTGCTGCCCCGGGATTAAACCCTGGGCGCAGATAAGATGCCGTCACCATCTGGTCTCCCTTCCAACCCCAGAAAGAAAGGGCCATTGCCAGGTTTGTCGGGCCGCAGTTGTTCATCTTTTGATATTCGTGGATAATGCCCTTGAGCAGGGCTTGTGCCGGAATCGCGGTCGGCGTCAGGGTAGGCAGGGTGGTTGGGGTTGAGGTCGCTGGGGTTTCAACCGTTGGAGTCTGGCAGCCATCGACTGCGCAGGGTGGCGTTGGCGTGGCACAGGTGCTTCCAATACAGGGAGTTGTTGGCGTAGGTGTCAGCGCCTGCATGGTTGCAGCAACAATCGTCGCTATCTGCGCATCTTCCTGTCCCTGCGGAACGAAGACGGTTCGCTCGGGTGGATTAAAGAAATTGTGGATGCGGGTAAGGGCATCGTCGACCCGCCAGGCCACACGCTCGTGGATTGGCGGCAAATTGTAGGCCACTATCCCCAGCCCTGTTAGTAGAACGACGCCCAATAACAGTATTAAAATCCAACGATATGGGGGACGCATCCATTGATTATAACATCAGGATTTTTTATTTTGACTGCGACCCTCCCCGGTCAGAGGAGGGTCGCAAAAGAGTGCCGCTTATAACCACCTGCGTACTTTCCGTCGGTAAACGTTATAGTTTTCTCCAAATTTGCGTTCCAGGTAATCTTCCTCGGGTTTTACCATACCCCGGTCGAGGATAGCCAACATCCCGGCTACAAATGGGAGCGACCAAAAAGTGTTTAATACAATAGCAAGACCGGTAAGCATGAAGCTGAATGAAAGGTAAATCGGGTTGCGGGTGAACCGGTAAGGCCCGCTCTTCACCAGGGCGGTCGTCGGTAAATGAGGATCTACCGGGGTGCCTGCTTCAGCTTGAGCTTTGATTGCCGACCCTCCTAATAATAGCCCCATGATCATTAGTGGAATGCCGCTGATGCGAGTCGACCGGGGTAACGGCGACGGCACATGAAAAACTCGCTGCAGGATAATCGTCATCAACACCAGGCCGAATAAAACTGGTGGATAAACACCTGGGCCAACTGCATCTTTCGTTTTCTCAAACATTCAATATCCTCCTCGTTTGGTTCAATTATAATATATTAGGTCTAAATTATCACGTACGGGTTTTTGGCTGCCCAATTTTGAATATCCTTCCCCAACAGGCAGGGACGGTGGTGTGAAAGGTTTTATCCTTAATTTCAACTGCTTCACCCCGGTTCAGCAGGTCGATCGCTTTGCCGTTGACCGGGTCTGGAAGGGTAATATCGATTTCTATCGGACCTTGAGCCGCATTCAATACCACGATGATCGTCTCATCTGCGAAGCTACGGCTGAAAGCGAGTTGTTCGGATTGCACCAGCAGCTCGCGGTAATCACCCTGGCGAATGGCTGGAGAACCTTTGCGGATGGAAATCAGGTTTTTGAGTGTATTGGGTAAATCTGGCTCAGGGATATCGGAGCGGGTCTGGGGCAAGTCAAGCCTGGGACGAAGCGCCTGGTCGCTGTAGGGTGTGCGTTTCCCGCGCAGCCCCCATTCACTCCCATAGTAAATAGCAGGGACACCGGGCATGCTCAACAACAAAGTGTAAAGTGGGTTAAGATGAGCCGGGATTCTCAATTCGCTGGCTACCCGGTTGACGTCGTGATTATCGACAAAATTATAAAGCCTTATATTCTTGTAGATGCCATCAGACCCTGATTGGCGCTTGAGTGCGTATGCTATCTCGAAGTAATTGCGGTCGTTCAGGCTGGAGTGAAGGCCTTTATAGCATTCATAGTTGGTGATTGAATTGAGCATACCTGGGCCGGCCCAGCGGTTGTAATCGCCGTGGATGATTTCACCCCACATCCAAAAATCAGGCCGTTTTTGGTGGCACATGTCCGCCAGAGCATGCACAAAATCCAGGTCTAATGCATCGGCGGCGTCAAGCCGCAGCCCGTCGATCTGATAGTCATCCATCCAATGGTTGACTGCCTGGAAAAGGTGGTCGCGTACTGCAGGATGGCGCAGGTTTAGCTTGACCAACTCGAAATGGTTATTCCAGCCTTCATACCAGAAGGGATCGCCGAACGGGCTGCGTTTTCCAGGTTGAAAACCGGCAAACCAATCGGCATATGGTGAAGACTCGGGATGGCTGCGCAACTCACGGAAGGCCCAAAAGTCTCGTCCTACATGGTTGAATACGCCATCCAGCATCACCCTGAACCCACGCCGGTGAAGCTCGGAGCACAATTCCGAAAATTGCTCGCGTGTACCCAGGCGGCGGTCAATGTGGAAGTAATCTGCTGTATCGTAACCATGCCGGCTCGATTTAAAGACCGGCCCCAGGGAAAGGGTATTGATCCCCAAATCAGATAGGTGACCGGTCCACTCGAGCAATTTCGAGAGTTCTTGGCTGGGGTGGAGCATTGAAGTCATTGTGTGATGGTGCGCCGCAAAATCCAAGTGGGTAAAGGGCATAGATAATAGCTTCGTCGATCCAATAGGATGATGTCATTAATTCCTCCGGTTGATTTTAGATCAAGGGATATCAATATTCGCGTCGAGAATTAAAAGATCTCGAAATGCGTTTACCTACCGTTAGGTATATATCGTGAGAATTAATTTGCTTATTTCAGTTTTCCTCACAACCATTCGGTTAATTCGGAAAATCGTGGTTGAAAGCAGTTGGCAAATGCTAGCCTAGGAGAAAATCCCATGCATGAATTGGTGAACACCCTGGTGGCGTAGGGCGTCGTTCAGCTGTACATATCCATTGAATGCCATGCCAATGTATGTATTGACCATCCCCAGAAAGGTCGTGGCGTAAGCCCTCTGCCGGCCATTCATGTTTCCGTGGTCGTGTGTCGCCGTGGTAAACAGGTCTTCGAGGATCTGGTAATGCCTGACATTTAATGGTGCTACGGCTTGAAATGGTTCGCTTCCGGTGGGTGCAAACCACATGGAGAGCTGCATGCGGTACCAATCCTGGTTCGCTGCTGCAAAGATGAAATAGGCCTCAGCAACCCGGTCCAGGGTATTCGGTAGGTCCGATTGATAGACTGTGGCAACGGTGATGGCGGCGGTGAGCTGATTAAACCGTTCTTCGAGCAGGCAATCCAGCAAACCGCGCTTGCTGCCAAAGTAATGATAAAGTGTGGGTTTGGTAATCCCGGCTGCGTCAACGATCTCCTGGATGCCGGTGGCATCATAACCACGCGAGGCAAACAAGGTAAGAGCGCACTCCAGGATTTTTGGCGGTTATCCAAAAAATTTTTCCAATTTAATCAAGGCAATTACTCGTTTCATTGACACCTAGTATACCATTCGGTATACTAGGTGTCAATAGATTGGTTTATGGCTGATCGCTGTGGGAAAAATAAGCTGTGAAATAAAAAAACCCCCGTTTTCGGGGGGAAAACGAGGGTTTTCTATTGTTATGCTTCGGTGAATTCACCTTCGATGACTTCACCTTCGCCACCATCTCCAGGCTTAGCGCCCTGGTGATTGCCGCCATTTTTGTTACCTGCAGGTTGCTGATCAGCTGAATAGGCCTGTTGGCCCACCGCGTTCAGAATGTTCTGCAGGTCTTGTGCCAGGTTTCGGATCTTGTTGATATCATCTCCCTGAATCGCCTGGCGCAAATCTTTGATTTTACTTTCCAGATCGCTGCGGGTGTTACCCTGGATTTTATCACCCAGGTCACCCAAGGTTTTTTCTGCCTGGTAAACAGTGTTATCACCAGTATTACGAGCTTCAGCCAATTCTTTTCGCCTGGCATCGGCAGCCTGATTCTGGCGGGCTTCATTGACCATCCGGTCGATTTCGTCCTTGTTGAGGTTAGTCGATGCCGTAATAGTCACCTTTTGCTCTTTGCTGGTCGCCTTATCTCGGGCGGTCACATTGAGGATGCCGTTTGCATCAATGTCGAAGGTCACTTCAACCTGTGGCATGCCGCGCGGAGCCGGTGCAATGCCATCCAACCGGAAGCGTCCCAGGCTCATGTTATCAGCCGCCATAGGCCGCTCACCCTGTAACACGTGCACGTCTACTGCTGTCTGGCTGTCTTCAGCTGTCGAGAAGACCTCGGTTTTGCGGATCGGGATGGTGGTATTACGCTCGATAAGCGGAGTCATCACACCGCCCATCGTTTCCACCCCGAGCGAGAGCGGGGTGACATCGAGCAGCAGGACGTCTTTCACCTGCCCTCCCAGCACGCCGGCCTGGATCGCTGCGCCGATTGCCACAACCTCGTCCGGGTTCACGCCTTTATTGGGCTCTTTGTGGATCAAGGACTGTACCAGGTTCTGAACCATGGGCATGCGGGTAGAGCCACCGACCAGCACAACTTCATCGATCTTGGCTGTATCAAGGTGGGCGTCCTTCAATGCTGATTCGAAAGGTCCACGGCAGCGCTGCACCAGGTCAGCAGTCATTTGCTCAAAACGAGACCGGTTCAATTTCATCTGCAAATGTTTGGGACCATTGGCGTCTGCGGTGATATAAGGCAGGTTGATATCGGTCTCCATCATGCTCGAAAGCTCGATCTTGGCCTTTTCAGCTGCTTCACGCAGCCGCTGCAGCGCCTGGCGGTCTTTTCGCAGGTCGATGCCATTTTCCGTCATAAAGGTGTCAGCCATCCAGGTGACAATGCGTTCATCCCAATCATCGCCGCCCAGGTGGGTATCGCCGTTAGTGGCTTTTACTTCAACCACACCTTCACCGACTTCCAGAACGCTTACGTCAAAGGTACCGCCGCCCAGGTCGAAGACCAGGATGGTCTCGTTCTCTTTCTTGTCCAGGCCATAGGCCAGGGCCGAAGCTGTCGGTTCGTTGATGATTTGCAGTACTTCCAGTCCAGCGATTTTGCCTGCGTCTTTGGTTGCCTGGCGTTGGCTGTCGTTGAAATAAGCCGGGACGGTAATTACGGCCTGGGTAACCGGTTCACCCAGATAGGCTTCGGCATCGGCTTTCAACTTCGATAAAATCATTGCTGAAATTTCTTGAGGTGAATACTCTTTTCCATTGGCCGGTATTTTTACCCGGGCATCTCCCGCCGGGCCTTGTACCACTGCATAGGGCACCATCTTCCGTTCTGATTTAACCTCTTCATAGTGGCGTCCCATGAAGCGTTTGATTGAAAAAATTGTGTTTTCAGGGTTAATCACAGCCTGTCGTTTTGCCGGGATACCGACGATCCGCTCGTTGTTCTTATTGAAGCCAACGACCGAGGGTAGTAATCGGGACCCTTCAGCAGTCGTAATAACCACTGGATCTCCGCCTTCAACAACAGCTACGACGCTGTTTGTAGTACCTAAGTCAATTCCAACTATCTTGCTCATTTGAAACTCCTTTTCGATCGAGAATATTTATGCATTCTTGAGTAATCTCGAATTAGGATTTAGTTTATTCATTATCCAAATCACCATTTAATCTAATACCCGTGTTTATAATCTATAGCATACATTGCGTATGCAAGAATCCTGTTAATGGAACATTAAAGCAATGTATATTCCGATTACCAAAAATGGTCGGAATTAATTGTTCAGGTTAAAGATATTAGAACCAGATATAATAATGGTATGGGAAAACACAGGATTTTTAAGGTATCTCTGCTCTTCAGCATCGTCCTTTTGATGGTGGGGAGTGTTTTTTTCTCTCCCCGGCCAGTTTTTGCGCAGTCCGGCAAGCAAAGTGCCCTTGTTATCACCCTCAACGGAGAGTTGACCCCGGTGATGGTCGATTATCTCAGTCGTGGGCTCTCGATCGCAAAAAACAACAACGATGAGATGATCATCATTGAGATCGATACGCCGGGAGGAGCGATTAACCTGATGCAGGCCATGGTCGAAGCCATCCAGGCCAGTCCGGTCCCGGTTGTGGTTTATGTAACACCCAATGGAGCTATGGCAGGGAGCGCCGGGACCCTGATCACTTTGGCAGGTGAGGTGGTTGCTATGGCCCCAGGGACGATCATCGGCGCTGCCAGCCCGGTCAGTTCCACCGGACAAGACCTGGGGACGACCGAACAGGCCAAGGTGACCAACGCCATGGTCGCTTTAGCCCAATCGTTAACCGTCCACCGCTCTCAGGCAGCCCAAACCCTGGCGGCTGATACCATCCAAAATGCGAAAGCTGTCTCCGCTTACGACGCCAAACAGGTCGGGCTGGCAGATTTCATCGCCACAGACCTAAACGATTTGCTGCTCCAGCTAAACGGTTACACGGTAACCATGCCTTCCGGTCCCCAGACCTTGCAAACTGTCAACCTCAACGTCCAACCTTACTCACTTTCCTTCATCGAGCAGACCTTGGGTTTCCTGATCGACCCCAATATTGTCTTCTTGCTGCTGGTGGTTGGCATCCAGGCTTTGCTGATTGAGCTGGCGAGCCCGGGCGGGTGGGTAGCCGGTTTCGTCGGCGCAATTTGTCTGGCATTGGCGGTGTATGGTCTGGGCATTTTACCGGTCAACTGGTTCGGGATCGCCTTTATCTTCATTGCATTTATTTTGTTTATCGTTGATATCAAAGCCCCTACTCATGGCGCTTTGACCGCTGCGGGGGTGGCGACTTTTATCATCGGCGGATTGGTCCTTTTCAATACGGCTACCACGCCCTACCAGGAGCCGGTATCGGTCCCCCTGGTCGTCTTGACCGGCATCGTTATGGGAATCATCTTCTTTACGATCATTGGGATAGCTATCCGGGCGCAAAAGCGACCGGTCCAAACTGGAAGAGTATCCCTGGTCGGAAGGACCGGTCTGGCGTCCAGCATTTTGAACCCGAACGGGAGCGTCCAGATCGGCAGTGAATTATGGACGGCTGAACTGGTCGATGGCGAGAGTGAAGTCCCCGAAGGAACCCCTGTGATTGTGACCGAAATGAAGGGGTTCCGCATAAAGGTCAAACGCCTCGTCTGAGTTATTCGTTTTTCTTGAGCCGGTAGAGGATATCTTCCAGAATTTTACGGTTAAAACTGATGAGATCGGCAACCAGTCCGATCAAGAACGTTTGGAAACCGACGATCAATAAGACCGCGGCCACGATCAGAGATTGGACGTGACCGCCGCCTTCACTTCGGAAATAGAAGAATAGATAGCGTACCGCCAGGCTTGCTCCAAGCACCAGGAAAACCAGGCTGAAGGTGGTGAACACCCGCAACGGCCGGTACATGGTGAAGGCCCTCATGATCGTAACCCCCGAATTTAAAAGATAATCGTTGACACTCCGCATCAATCGCGAGGGTCGAATTTTTGGATTGGTCCGCACCGGGATCGAAACGACCTTCATATGATGAGCGCCGGCCTGGATCAGCGTCTCGAGCGTATACGAATATTCACTGACAATAATGGTCCGTAATGCGGCTTCTCGGCTGAGGGCGCGAAAGCCGCTGGTAGCATCCGGCATATCCAGGTTGGAGGCCTGGCTAACGATCCGGCTGCCCCAGGCTTGCAGCATTCGTTTCCCTGGGGAAAATGAAGACAGAGTCTTGACCCCGCGATCACCGATTACCAACTCGGCTTTTCCAGTCAGGATAGGTTCGACCAGGCGGCAGATATCCTCTGAGTTGTATTGGTTATCCGCGTCAGTGTTGACGATGATATCAGCTCCCAGCCTGACACTGGCATCCAGGCCGGCTGCAAACGCTCCTGCCAGCCCAGCATGGTGTGAAAGGCGGAGGACGTGATCAACGCCGATTGCGCTGGCGACGGACGCAGTTTCATCTTGGCTGCCATCATCAATAACCAGAGTCTCAATCGTATCGATCCCTGGAATTTCGCGCGGGAGCGTTTTGAGCGTGCGTGGCAGCGTTTCAGCTTCTTCGTAACAAGGAATCTGAATAACAAGCTTCATTAGGTCGTTATCTTGTTTAACGAACGAATTACTTGGTTACTTGGCCAACCTGGGCAACGCCTTCATCTGAGGTTTCTCCGGCGGAGGTGGTTACTTTTTCAATTGTTGTTCCGGAGGTAATCGCCCGGTTGTAGAGGTTGGTGTAATCCTTGATCATCCGGCGCATACTGAACTGGGGGGCAAGCGTGCGGATCGATTCCTTCACGCGGGCCAACCATTCACTTGGCAGGCCATCAGCCGACCGGTTGGTGTAATAGAGAGGGATGATTTCGTTTTCGAGCGTATCGTAAAGGCTCTCGGCATCGGCTTCGTCTTGACGGTTCGGATCTGCATAATCCGAATCATCGCCAATCGCCCAGCCATTATAGCCGTTATAACCTTCACGCCACCAGCCATCCATCACCGAAAAATTCAGCACGCCATTCAAGGCAGCTTTCTGCCCTGAAGTTCCTGAGGCTTCCATCGGGCGGCGGGGCGTGTTCAACCAGACGTCAACGCCTTGAACCAGGTAGCGGGCGATATTAATATCATAATCTTCGAGGAAGACCAGCCGTCCCCCATTGCGGGCGTTCTTCACGTGCCGGTATACTTCCTGGATCAACAGCTTGCCAGGTTCATCTGCCGGGTGCGACTTGCCTGCAAAAATGATCTGAACTGGGGCATTGGGCTGGTTGAGGAGCCTGATTAACCTTTCAGGGTCACGCAAAATGAGGCTGGCGCGCTTATAGGTGGCAAACCGGCGAGCAAAACCGATGGTGAGCACATATGGATCAATCAGCACCCCGGCTGCAATGATCTGGACCGGATGCATAACTGTTGATAGCCACTGGGTCCTGGCTCGTTCGATTGCATAGGACACCAGCTTGCGTTTTAGGTGGCGCCTGACGACCCACAATTCGCTGTCCGGGATGTTTTCTATCTGATCCCAGAGGTCGGAATCGTCGATATTCTCGAGGAAATCAGGGCCAAGATAGCGTTCGTAGAGCATTCGCATCCTGCGAGCCAGCCACGAGCCGGTGTGGACCCCATTGGTGATATGAGTAATCGGCACATCATCAACCCGGCGATCAGGCCAAATGAACGACCACATTTTGCGTGAAACCTGACCGTGAAGCTCAGAAACAGCATTGCGCTGGTCGGCCAGGCGGAGTGCCAGCACGGACATACTGAAGCTCTCTCCACCCCAATTTTGGCTCTGGCGGGCGATATCTAGCAGTTGGTCGCGGGTCATTTTCATCTTCGGCCAGATATTCGAGAAATACTTTTCGACCATCCATAATGGGAACTCATCATTACCGGCCGGGACCGGCGTATGGGTCGTAAAAATACTGGTGGCGCTGACTTTCTTCTTGGCCTCTTCCAGTGTGGCCCCTTGCGACACCAATTCGCGGATGCGTTCAAGCGTCATAAAGGCCGAATGGCCTTCATTCATGTGCCAGGCAGATGGATGATATCCGAGCGCTCGTAAGGCGCGTACACCACCCATGCCTAACAAGATTTCCTGCGAGATCCGCAGCTCCAGGTCACTGCTGTACAACCGGGCGGTAAACTGGCGATCTGCGGGGTTGTTCTCCTCGATATTCGTGTCGAGCAGGAACAGCGGATTTCGCCCGATCTGAATTTTCCAGATACGGGCCTTGACTGTTCTACCCGGGAGATCAACGGAGATCATCAGTGATTTCCCGTCTTGGGTGTAGAGCGGAATAACAGGCAGGTCATCGAAATTCAACGGCGTTGGGCGAGCTTCTTGCCAGCCATCTTCCGTGATGTGTTGTGAGAAATAACCCTCAGTGTAAAGCATGCCGACGCCTACCAAAGGCAATCCAAGATCACTGGCTTCCTTTAGGTGATCACCTGATAGGATTCCCAGTCCGCCGGCATAAATTGGGAGCGATTCGTGAAGGCCAAACTCGAATGAAAAATATGCAATGGTTGCATCAGTCTCATTCGGAAAATTTTTATGGAACCAGGTATCATCCGAGCTCATGTAGCGGTCAAAATTTCGGAATACACGATTAAAAAAATCAAGATAATATCGATCGTTGGTAACTGCATTCAGGCGTGAGCGCTCAACTTTACGCAAAAATAAGACCGGGTTATGATAAACATGTTCCCACAGATCTTTATTAATAAAGGAAAAAAGCCGCTGCGCTTCTGGATTCCAGACCCACCAAAGGTTATAGGTGAGTTGGGTCAATCGACTCAAGCGCCTCGGTAAGCTAAAATGATTGGGAATATCCTTTTGTATTTTTTCCATTGGACAATATTACCACATGGCTTTGAAATGGGCTATTTACCACACGCGTTCGAAGGCCGGGTTATCGATAGCTTTTCGCCCAACCTTTGCGAGATCGCGCCATTCTCCATTAATGTTAACTCGGACAACGTCAGCCGTAAAATCGGTAACAGAATTACCGTGATTATCGAATAGGGCTGAGCCGACCGCGTAAATGTCGACCGGGACCTCCAGTTTTTCGAACCGTCCAATTTTTTCGGGGTTAAAACCGCCAGAAACCACAATTTTGACATCCTGGCAGAACGATTGAGCCCGATTTTGCCACGGTAGAGGCAGGTCCCAGCTTTTCCAGGCATTATCTAATGCCTGGCGGACAGCAAAAACCAAGCGGGGAGTCACCCCTAAATCTAGTTTGGGGTCACCCAGGGGTGGAATACCGCGATCTCGCAGGCTGCCGCTGGTATCCAGGCGTACGCCGTACAACTTGAAGCGTTCCGCTTCTGTTTCATTCCCCTGTGAGATCAGCTCGCGATAACTGTCAAACATGGCTTTGCATACAACAAGCGAGTCGGTAATGCAGTCGTTGTTAAAATCCACCAGGGCAATCCGTGAAATCGAAGGGGGTAGGATTCTGGCGAATGCCAGCATGGCTTCAGCTGTATCACCCAAGAAGCAGGCGATAGCTGCGTGAGCTACGGTCCCACCTCCCGACCCGCCCCACCAGTCCCCCTGAGCATCGGTCGATATGAACGGCCCCAGGGTGCTGGAATAATCCTGATTGAAGCGTTGGACTGCCAGACGATAGGCATATCCATCTGCTGCCTGGACTTCGTGTAGATCGAAGCGAGCTGGGAAAAAGAGCAACGGCTTCCCACGTGCAGCGATCAGAGCCTCGTATACATTCGTCGCCACCCGGCTGGATCTAGTCAGGATACCCAGAGTCGGTGTTTCCAGAATGGCAAAATCTCGATACCTGCCGCGCACCCGCAGGACCGGTTCAACCAGCAATGGATTGCCGCTGCCGTGGATCAAAGCGCCATCTTTCAAAGCCCAAACCTGCAGCCGGTCTGCCGTTTCGATAAAATGATCTCCCTCCCAGTAACCGCTGCAGTGCTTCAGCATGGCAAGCGCCTTATCGATGCCAACCACAACCGTGGGGCCATCTCGTCGGGTGAACCATTGCATCTCGACTTCCAGGTCGCCAGAGGGAACCCCTTCTGTTGAAATTAGAGCGGAAATGCCAGGCGCTGCCAGGTCGGTTGTGCCCGTTTTCGGGTGAAAGCGGTAATCCTGGGCAGCCAGGCTGGTCAACATGGTCGTAATGTTGCTGAAATACTTATCGGTATACCAGCCGCGGCGCATCCGCTCGATATCTAGCTTGAAGGTATCGTCGTCCAATCGTTTCCCGTCAAAAATGCTCATGACTTGCGATCCTCACTCAATTCCACGGACGACCTTGACCCCATTCAATGCCATGTGGTAAAGGAAAACCAGGTGCATCAGGTTAGCCGGGTGGGGAAAAGCGCCCAGCGAACGGGCAGTTTCGACCGGCAAATCGTATGTATCACTGCAATTAGCGGGCAAAATCACCTGCCTCTCAACCTGTTTGGCGTTGGCTTGTAAGCGCAGGTGCATTGCAAGCTGGTAAGTACATAGATCAGTACAATCTCCGGTAATGATGTAGGTTTCGATATCTGGGTGATCGGATTGCCACTCTCTTAAACCGGTGTTGAGGCTGGCATTGATTGAATTCTTGGGCAGTGTGACCACCTGGTCGAAAAATGGCAGCTCCTTAAATGCCGCAACGGTTTCTGCTTCGCTCGTTCCGCGCACGCAGTGTGCTGGCCATTGGGCGAATTCAACTGCATCCGGTTCGTGGGTGTCTTGAACCAGGACAATATCGGTTACACCTTTATCCCAGGCCTTTTGGAAGAGGGTTGCGATGGGATAGACGATATTGGCGACGCGCGGGCTTGATAGCGGTCCTTCGTAACAAAATCCGTTGATGACGTCCACTGAAACGATTGCAGTGCGGTCAGGAACAGGGATGGCTTCATTCAGGCTGAGACCTGGTAAACCAGCAGCCCAGCCTGATAAATAGTCGAGGAAAGGTGCAGCTTCTTTTATCAAATCCATGAATAATTCTTATTCCTACTAATACTTGCGTTTGGTTCGTTTTACCGGCTTTTCTTCCGGTAAAACGATACCTTTAAATGCAGGCACGGTTATACCATGAAATGCACACAAATGCACGTCGGTCATCCGGCTGCGGATGCGCGGGTCGATTGTATTGATCGAATCAGAAGTGGTGATCACAGTCGCCAGTTCGGCATTATAGCGGTAATTAAAAAGCTGGTAGAGCTTTTCCCGAGCCCAGGGGGTTGCTGATTGAGTGCCCAGGTCATCCAGGATGAGCAGAGGGGTTGTTCTAATTTCTTCGAACCGCCGGTCGTAGGAAATACTGGAAGAAGGGCTGAAGGTGGCCCGGAGATGGTCGAGAAGGTCTGGAACGACCAAAAATTCAGCATGAAAACCAACCTTTTCCTGGTAATTGCCGATCGCTGCCGCCAGGTGGGTCTTTCCACAGCCATAGCTCCCGCTGAATACGATCCAGCCCGTCGGATATTGGCTGAACTGCATGGCAGACTTATAGGCTCGTTCGAGCGATTGAAGCTCCTCGGCTGGGATCCCCTCACCCTGGCGCAGGCTGAAGTTTTCGAATGTCTTCTGAGACAGTAAAGACAGGGTCGAAAGCTCCTGGTGGCCGGTATCGTTCTTGGGGTTGCGGTAATCCGGAGCTGTGATTTGCGCCCAGGTTACCAGTTCGGGGTCCTGCAGGCGTGAGCTGATCCTCTTTTCGATGTCGTTCAGGTCCTGGTTGGTGGTCACGACCAGCGGCAGGCGGTTGACATAGCGGTAGTTGAATATTTGGAATAATTTTTCCTGCGCCCAGGGAGTGGCATTCTGGGTGCCAAAGTCATCCAGAACGAGGAGCTGGATGGAGCGGATTTCATCGAAACGTTCCTGGTAGGTTGCTTCCTGGTTGTCAAAGGATAGTCGCAGCCAATCCAGCAGGTCGGGTACGGTCAGAAAAAGGGTGGGAACGCCCATACTGACGGCAAAATTAGCGATCGAAGCTGCCAGATGGGTCTTGCCACAGCCATAAGTACCGGTCAGCAGCAGCCAACCCTGGAGGGTTGAGGCAAACTGGCGCGCATTGTTGAAGGCAGACTCGAGCGATGTGGCCTGTTTGGGGGTTAAACCTAACCATCCGCGCGGTTTGAAGGTCTCGAAAGTTAAATCCCGCAGGGCTTCCAGATTGCTAAGCCTGAAAAGACGCTGGCGGATCGATTGGGTGACCTGGCTGGTGCGGCACTGGCAAATTTCCACTTTGCCAAAGTCAGGATGTTCAACCGGCAGGTCTTGCCGGACAAAACCAACCCCACCGCAAATCGGGCAATCAGGGTCGCCGATCGTTTCAGCACGGGCATTAATGTCTGACGAACTCTGAGAAGGGTCCTTCGACGTACCTCCGGCGATCTTTCTCAGAGTCTCCTCGATTTTGCTCATAGCGTCCTTCCTTTTGCCAGGATTGTAGGATAGCTTCAATGTAACGCCAGCGGCGGACGTTGTTTTCGACGGCGATACGCACGGCGTCCTCAATCCAATCAGGAGAATAGGTTTGTTCGGCTTCTTTCAGCATATCTGCAACCATGGGGGTAAGCGGGCCAATATTATCTTCGTATAGCCGAAAAATATTGGGACGCTCTAGGTCCAGGGCAATGGGTTGTTGGGGATCGCCGGATGGGCGCCAGTCTCCGCGAGCGATGGCTTCGATGGCTGCCCGCCCCCGGGGGGTATTCAGGAAAAAGTAGGATTGATTACCATTTTCAAGCGCTAAATCTGTTTTTAATAGCGAACCACGTTCCACGGCCAATTGGATCCCGGTTTCAAGCGCTGGGCCTGGATCCGCCCCCAATCCTTGCATAAATTTCTCGTCTCGGGTGAAATCCTCGTAGCACAGATACCTGAAACTGCTTTCCATTCGGTCGAGGTACCACAAGGCGTAAAGGGTAACCTTCAATTCATAGATATTTTCAATTTGTGGAAGCAGCTCGCTAAAAAACAATGAGGGGATACGGGTAAATTGGACTTTGCCACCGGGAAACCCTTTGAAAGCAGGAAGAGCGCTGTATGAAGGAGGATTGCTCATGATCTTCTGGTTGCAGCATTTTCGAAGCGGGCCTGGTTATTCATAAAGACCAGCTCAATCCCCGGGTGAGTGGGGCCGTTGCGGTGTTTGGCGATGATTAACTCGGCGATGTTTTTCATCGGGCTGTCTTTTTCCATCGCGTCTGGGCGATGGATGAACATGACGATATCTGAATCTTGTTCGAGCGAGCCGGATTCACGTAAGTCTGAAAGGATCGGCCTTTTATCAGCACGCTGCTCAACCGCTCGGGAGAGCTGGGCTGCTGCTACAACTGGAACATTCAGCTCGCGCGCCAGAACCTTGAGATTGCGGGAAATATATGAAACTTCCTGCACCCGGTTATCGATGCGCGAATCGCCGGTCATTAATTGGAGGTAGTCAATAAGCACCAGGTCGAGCTGGTATTCCATGTGGAGCCGCCGGCATTTGGTGCGTAATTGTAAAGGGGTGAGGGCGGGAGTATCGTCCAGGTAGATGTGGGTGCCGCTGAGCGCTTCGATGGCCTGGGTGAAAAGCGGCCATTCGTCTTCCTCGAGTTTACCGCTGCGCAGCCGCTGTGAATCAATTCCGGTTTCTTGTGAGATCAAACGCTGCACGAGTTGTTCATTCGACATTTCGAGCGAAAAGTAGGCCACGTGTTTTTTGTGTTTTTGGGCTGCGTTTTTGGCCACACCCAGCAGAAAACCAGATTTTCCCATTCCAGGTCGCCCGGCAATAATCAAAAGGTCCGATTTCTGTAATCCACCCAGGATCCGGTCCAGGTCGATCAGGCCCGTTGGGACACCGAAGATTTCATCCGTCCGTTGAGAAATCTCATCGATGTGGTCGTAATAATCACTTAAGACCTGTTGGATCGGCTGCAAATCGTGGCGCATCCGCCGGTCGCTCAAGCCAAAGATAGCCTTTTCAGCTTCATCGATGACCGTATCGACCGTCTGGGACTGGTCGTAAGCAAGGGTGGCAATTTCGTTGGCTGCTGTGAGCATCCGCCGCCGGATAGCACTGTGCTCGATAATGTGCCCATAAGCTTCTGCATGCAGCGAACTTGGTACCTGGTTCACCAGAGCGGTCAGGTAAGCGGGACCGCCAATGTCACCCAATTGATTGACCCGGTCGAGTTCTTCAGAGACGGTGAGGATATCGATTGGATTGCGTCTCTCGTGCAGGCGGGTAAAAGCTTCCCAGATCCAGCGATTGCGGACGATGTAAAAATCGTCGCCCTGCAAGAATTGGGCTACGTCATAGTATGATTCAGGGTTAATCATCACCGAGCCGAGAACAGCTTCTTCGGCTTCTCGGCTATGCGGTACGACCTGGGTATCGATTGTTGTAGATTCCTGGATCGGAGGGAGTTCGCTCATAAGTCTCTGATAAATTGCCATAGGACCAGGATAATCCCGGTCATGAAAATGGAGTGATAAAGGCGCTGCGGCTATTTCCGCTTCGGCTTATCCTCTTCACCATCGTCCTCGTCCGCTTCACTCCCTCCTTCGGAAGGTGCATTAGGATCGTCCAGGTTGAGTTTATCCAGAAAATCCTCAAACACCGATAGTCTTTCTTCACTGGGTTCTTCGATAGGATCTCCCCCAGCGACGTTCGCTGATGGTTTGAGTGATGATAATTCCTGTTCCTGGCCTTCTTGTTCCGGGGTTATTCCGGCCGAATCCAATACGTCCCGGGTAACCATAATCGGCACATGCGCCCTGACTGCTAAAGCCAGAGCATCCGATGGCCGGCTGTCGACCTCGATCACGTGCCCATTCACCTCTATGATCAAGTTGCCATAATATACATCTTCGCGTAAAGATATGACCTCAACCCGTAATAAACGTGCATTGACTGCTTGAAGCACATTTTTTAAAAGATCGTGAGTTTGTGGGCGGGCAACTTCGACTTCCTGCAATGCAATTGTGATCGATTCAGCCTCGTACGGACCAATCCAGATCGGCAAGTAACGCTCTGAGTTCGCTTCTCGGAGCACGACGATGCGCTGCTGATTGGTCAGGCTTACACGGACGCTGTCGATCAACATTTCTATCATTCTCGCCATGAAAACCTCCTCACCAATTCACCTGGCAGATTACCTGAAAACTGACCAGATTATGATGATTCTAACACGGGGATAATCAGGATGCAACTGAATATCATCTATAGATGGAATAGAATATCTAAAAATATTAAGGTATAATTTAACTACTCCTTGATGATGTTTTCCTCGTAGGGGAAAAGTAAGTGTAACTGGTTCCCACCTCATTCAATGGATCTCGATACAAAGTAAAAACAGTCGTGGGAAGGTGAATCTGTTAAATTGGACTATTTATCTACCATGACTTCCTGATGACTACTAAAATCCTACTTTTGGAAAGCAAACGTAACGATCACGTTTCCTTTGGACCAGCATTGGTCAAGAAGGGTTATCAGGTGCAAAGTGTTCCGAATGGCAGCGCTGCCCAGGGGCTTTTGGGGGATTACGATCCTGACCTGGTCGTTGTTGATGCCGCCTCTCTCCGCACCAGCGCCAAGCGAATCTGCCATTCGCTGCGCCAGCAGGTGGATAGCCTGGCAATTATCTTGATCGTCAGCGAACAACAAATGCCAGTTGGTAAAGTGGAAGTAGATGTTGTTTTGAAGCTGCCGTTTACCGTACAAAAACTGGCCAACCGCTTGAAGCTGCTAATGCCGGGAGACGAAAAAGATCTGCTCCACGTTGGCCCAATTCGCCTCAACTTGAAGCAAAAACAGGTACGTTGCCTGGGACGGCACGCACGTTTGACTCCTCGACAAGTCGTTCTACTCAAGGCATTGATGGAACGGCCTGGAGAAGTGATTGAACGCGAGTCGCTCTTTCGCCTGGTATGGGACACCGAATATACCGGGGATACCCGTACACTGGACGTTCACATCAGCTGGCTGCGCCACGCTCTGGAAGCCAATCCACGTAATCCCCGCTTCTTAAAGACTGTCCGCGGGGTCGGTTACCGCCTGGATATTTAAGCTCGATATTTCCCTAAGGCAAATAGGATAATAGCACCTGGTTTCCAAAAGCCATGAAAACCATCCGGTTCTGGCTGATGTAAAACGCGGTAGCCGCTCCACCGGGTAAGGTAAATCCCGTCAGGGGTTGGGGGCGAAGCAGTCGCTGCAGGTTTAACCGCAAGCTGAAATGATAGATCGTCGCCGTGTTCGGATCTAACAGGAATACTGAAGGGTCAGGCGGCGAGGTATATTCAATGTGGCTGAACTGTGTTCCAGGGAATGTCACCGGAGACGATACGTGACCGGGTCGCGGATCTGAATAGGGAGTAGGTTCTGTGCAGCGCGTGGCTTCGACGCCAAATGGGCTGAAGGTACACAAAGTGATGTGCCCATCTTTATGTAACAGGTAGAGATCCTGGGCATTTACGGCCATATCCACCACGTCGCCTAGTAATGCCGGAAGGCTGTCGAAGAATAGGCTTGGCTGGTTATCAAAACCACCAGCCTGGTCGCTGGCATACATCCCAATATTCACCTGCGGATCCAGGACATAAAGCTCGTTATTATCCATCGCAAAAGCGGTAATTTTTCCCCAATTTTCCCCAGGAGGCACCAAACCGCTGTGGTTAGCTGTCGGTGAGCTGCCCGGTTGGCAATAGATCAAATTTCCTGTTTGATCTATTGCGATGATCGTGGCTTGCAATGGATTGCCGATCGGCATAGGGGCGATTTCGACCAACGGTGAAATCACCAAATTACCTGCCAGACCAGGACCACATTTGAAATCCAGGTCGATTTCATAACCACGACCTGTCAATAAAGCCCGCATTACCGCTCCCTGAGAGCCGTCCAACAGGTATAAATCATTTCCGGTGGTTACTATCTGCTCGATCTGGGCTGTCTTGGGCAAGTTGTTCACCAGGGCAGGCTGGAACGTCAACCGGACGACCGAATCGATCTGATCGAGCGCATTCTGAATTGTGCTTTGCAGCGTACTCGATTCGCTGGTCATCTTGAAATTCTTAGCTTTATTAAGCAGGATCAATGCGCTCTGCCAATCATTGCGGGCGGCCTGAGTATCGGATTGGAGGCTTGCATCCTGGGCAACAGCCTGGGCTTGGGTAAAATAATACATATATTGGTCGTTGAGGCCTTTTTGTAAATAAACCGCCAGACCTACCGCGGCAATGACAACCGGTACTGCAATAGCGATAAAAGCCAGAACTGGTGCTGAAGGGCCGCTTTCGTTGCCAGCGGCGCCGGGCAGAATACGAGCGGCAGCTTCACGGCTTAACTGGCCAAGGCGCTGTTGGGCGCTGCGGAACCATTTCCAATATGGGGCAATCAGCTGCCACGCTGAGATTCGGGGTTTTGGCGGTTTCACCGTACGAGGAGCTGGCTCTCGCTGCGGCCGGCTTGGTTGCGCTTCAGGCCGGCGGGTCAGCTCTGAAAGGGAATGCCTGCGAGTCGTTTGCGAGGTTTGCGCTGGGATTGGCTTATCTTGAACGGACGATGGGCGCGCTGGGGCGAAACCAGGGTCTGTGGCGTTTGTGAGCTCTTGTCTTTGCGGGGAAATATCGGTAGGTTTTGGTGCTGGTTGAGCCGTCCGGGCAGATGAATCAGGCTGGCTTTCGACGACGATCTGGGAGGGTGCTGCTTGCATCGTTTCAGTAATTGCCGCCTGACTGCTTTGTCTCTCGGGTAGCGCTGAAGGTTCACTTTGAAATGCCTTCCCATTAACGGTGATCTTGCCATTCCCATCGCTGCACTGGATGATGGCTGCATTAAGGTTCGTTCGCAGCTGCCCGACCAGGCGCCGTTTCAATGCATCCCCTGACAGCGAGGTGCTGCTTGTGAGGAGTGAAGTACTCCATACTGCCGGCGGCTCTGGGCAAAAGATCAATGCGCTTCCAGATTCGATTGCCGCCTGGTAATAACGGATGGACACGCCCCGGCCCAGCCCCAACCCCCGGCCCGCCAGTTGTTGGTCATTGAAGTGGTCAACCGACCGGGGGGAGAGGACAAATGTGTGAGTCGGGCCGCAGTGCGCCAGGTAAAGCTGGTTACTGTGGATGGCAGCCAGGTTTAAGAGCGCTAACGCCTGTCTCCCATTACCAGATTGGTGCAAGTTATAATCGAGCAAATTCTGGTTCAGCACTTCAACAACACTGCGCAAGGCTGTGGTTACCGTCCCTGGAATTTGATAGTAAGTTTTTGCTAGAAGCTCGAGCAGCTCAGTTAATTTCTGCTGGTCTGGAAAAGCGCCCGGTTGAGGTGAGATTTCGCTGGGTGAGGTGATCAGGGTAACCAAAAGATCACCGGCCCGGCCGCGTGCCGGGTGGCGTGGAGTGGCTGTCGCAAACAAACCTGGATAACCGGCCTGTTCCTGGCCTTGCAGGTAATTCAAGGGAATGATATTGAGATCGAACATACCGTTAGTCTAAATTATACTGTCAAAATGGGCTTTTCCAAAAAACACTCATAAAGTTTCAGGCATTTGCAGAGTAGCGCTTACGGTATAATCATCCCCATGGAATTTAAGCTTATTACAACAAATACTGAGATGAAAAACATGGCGGATTCCTGGAATTCAATATTGGAGACCAGTACAATCCGTGTTCCGTTTTTACGCCACGAGTATCTGCAGAATTGGTGGCAAACTCTGGGTGGGGGAGAATGGAAAAATGCCGACCTAACCGTTGCTGTTGCTTATCAAGGCCAAGAAGTCGCCGGGATCGCACCGCTTTTTTTCAGTCGGAATAAAGAAAACGCCCCGGCTTTGCTTTTACTGGGCAGTATTGAAGTTTCGGATTACCTGGACGTGATCGCCAGCGGCGAGAACCTGCCGAGGTTCATCGATGGATTGTTCGATTTCCTCGATTCTTCTGAAGCCCCTCCCTGGCGGGTGCTGGACTGGTGTAATATTCTCGATAGTTCACCTACGCTGGCAGCCATGGAGACTGCCGCCCGTCGTAAAGGCTGGAATTATTCCTGCGAGCGTTTGCAGCATTCGCCTCGGATTGCCCTACCCGGTGATTGGGATACTTACCTGGCCGGACTCGATAAAAAGCAGCGTCACGAAATCAGGCGAAAAATGCGCCGTTTGGATGAATCCGGCGTACCGGTGCGTATCTATACTGTCACCGATCCTGCTACTCTGGAAGCTGAAAGCAATGCTTTCATCGACATGATGGCCCAAGATGATGAAAAGGCGAATTTCCTCACACCTCCCATGCGCGAATTCATGCGGGGTGTCGTCAGCTGTGCATTCGAGGCTGATTGCTTGCAGCTTACTTTTCTTGAGATCAATGGCGAAAAAGCAGCCGCTTATCTGAATTTCAATTATCTGAACCAGATCTGGGTCTACAACTCGGGTCTAAACCGCCAGTTCAACGAATATTCTCCAGGATGGGTTTTGCTGGCCAATTTGCTCAAAGAGGCTAACGAAAACCACGTGGAAGAATTTGATTTCATGCGGGGAGACGAAGACTACAAGTATCGTTTCGGTGCGGTAGACCGTTACGTAACCCGGGCTGTCGTCAGACGTTGAAAGGCTGAAATCCTATAAATGCCACCACCGGCACTGGTAAGGAGCAAGTGACACATTCATAGCCTTATCTGCTGGTACCGGTAGGAACTCTCCCGTTAGAAGATCGGTTACCTCGCTGACCCCGATTTCGTTTGGGGATATCTCAAGCTGTCGGTTTTCGCCAGAGAGATTATTCAAAATAATCATTTGCTCGCCATCCAAGATCCGCCGGTAAGCTAGAACTGCTTGCGAGGTCACCGGGAACCATTCCCGCTGGCCTAAGCTTAAAGTGGGATGGTGCCGGCGAATAGAAATCATATGCTGAATTCTATGGAACAGCGAATCCGGGTCTGCTATCTGGTCAGCCACGTTGATGACCGCGGGCTTGTAATCGGGGGAATCGATCACCGGAAGGTACAGCTTTTGCGGGTCTGCCTGGGAAAACCCACCATTTAAGCCGGAGGTCCACTGCATCGGTGTGCGCACGCCATTCCGGTCATCGAGCCAGATATTATCGCCCATGCCTATCTCATCCCCATAATAGATGATCGGTGCTCCACCCAAGGTGAGGAGGAGAGAGTAGACCAGGTAAATCTTACGCAGGTCGTTATCCAGCAGCGGCGCCAGGCGGCGGCGGATACCCAGGTTCAAGCGCATACGCGGCTCCGGGGCGTATTCTTTCCACATCCATTGGCGTTCTTCTTCGGTCACCATTTCCAGGGTCAGTTCATCGTGATTGCGCAAAAAGACACACCATTGGCAATCGGTAGGGATCGGCGGCGTACGGTCCAGGATATCAACAATTGATGAACGGTCGTTCTTGCGGATCGCCATAAAGATCCTGGGCATAAGGGGGAAATGGAAACCCATTTGAAACTCATTGCTGTCTCCAAAATAAGCCCGGACGTCTTCCGGCCATTGGTTCGCCTCAGCCAGGAGAAGCTTGCCGGGAAAATTCTCATCGACGAATTGGCGGATTTTCTTGAGAAATGCATGGGTTTCAGGCAGGTTTTCGCAGTTGGTCCCATCCCGTTCGAACAGATAAGGAGCGGCGTCGACTCGAAAACCGTCGATCCCAATGTCCAGCCAAAACTTCATCACATTCAACATTTCAGCTTGAACTTTGGGGTTTTCGTAGTTTAGATCGGGCTGGCAGGCGTAAAAACGGTGCCAGTAATATTGCCCAGCAGAGTCATCCCAGGTCCAATTCGATGCCTCGGTATCGAGAAAAATGATACGTGCATCCGGGTACTTTTGATCGGTATCGCTCCAAACGTAATAATCACGGTAAGGGGATTGGCGGCTTTTCCGGGCTTCCTGGAACCAGGCGTGCTGGTCTGAAGTATGGTTCAGTACCAGGTCCATTATCAAGTGCATCCCACGGGCGTGCACCATTTCGAGCAGGTGCTTAAAATCTGCCAGGTCACCGAAGGTAGATTGGATGCCGTAGTAATCGGCAATATCATAGCCATCATCTTTCAAGGGCGATGGGTATATCGGCAGAAGCCAGATACAATCAACTCCAAGCTCTTGAAGGTAATCGAGGCGGCTAACCAGACCCTTCAGGTCACCGTGCCCGTCATCGTTGCTGTCGTAGAATGCTCTCAGATTGACTTCATAGAAAATGGCGTTCTTATACCAGGTGTCTCCCCCAACGGTCACATATTCCATCATTACCTCATTTCTTATTTTACAGCGGCAATAACGGTGAGAGAATCAACCGCAGCCGTTGGAGAAAAAGTCAATATATTCTCGTAAATCTCATGTAGGTGCAGCTCGATTGCCTGGGCACTGATGCCTGGAGGTCCATAAGTTGTAAAAAGGGCATTGCTTGTTGCCGGACTGATTTGGGTGCGTCGATCTGGCCCGTAGATGATATTCGAAATAATCCCCTCTGTATCTGCAATATACATATCACCGGGTTTGAGGACCTGATCCTGGCCCTTCAATCCTGTGTAATGCTCCTCACCGGTGGAAATATCCAGCCGTACGGGCGGCTGGACCATATCCAGATCATGCCCGGCAGTCAATAACATGTTTTTGAGTTCAGCCATGAACATCGCTTCGACCAGCCCGGCAACGTCAGGGATCGATTTACCCTTGAGTACGATTGATTCGAGCTGTAGGTAAACGTGGTAGGTTTTCTTGAAATGTTTGTAATAGGCTGAATACACCGGCAATGGGGGAATTGTTTCGAGAGCAGTTCGGTCCATCCCGGAAAACCGCGCCCGTAAACTGGCTTCAAGGTCAGTCTTGCGGGCATCCAGGTCAGGATGGGTTTCCGGATTGTTGGCATTGCGAACGACCAGGAAGCCAACGGCGGCATCAGGAAAGGTTTCGCGCCAGGTATTTGAAACGGTAAACCTCATCGAGATGCCTGGTTATTCCTCGTGGTGAAAGGTGAGCGTCGTCATATCGCCGACGAATTCAGGTAAGTCCTGATGACCGAGTAATTGGCGAATGGAGGAGATTTCTCCCATGTGGTACCAGTAATGGAATGTATTCCGCATCACCAAGGTGCCAATGTTTTCGGGAATTTGGGCTCCATTACGGATGAAATGGGTCTCCATCTTTTCCGAAGTTAACCCGTCCAGGAACAGATCGGCTTCTTTAGTAATTGTCTGCCAGGCCGAAACCATCTCATCCAGGTCGGGAGTGGTGGCAGGTTGGCCATGGCCAACTTGCTGGCGCAACCCAGGGACCAACTCCTTTCCCTGACCCAGGTAAACCCAATATTGGTTTTCCTGGCTGGCTAAATGGCCAATAATCCAACTGATACAGTTCATTGGCATGAGGCGTTTGCGGGCATCTTCAGCTGATACCCCATTCCATGCACGTAGAAATTCCCTGCGTGCAAAATGAAGTTGTTTGACCAACAGATGGGCCATAAATATCATCCTTTTTTCTCAAGTGTCGGGTTGGGCGTTTTCTCGCAGTCTGGGCCAGACCATAAATATCCAAGGACCCATGGCGAATAACCCCACCAGGGCTGGGCCGCCAAACCCAACCAAGAGTGCAGTCAAGGTGTTTCCCAGGGCAGTTGTAACATAACTCAATACTGCCAGGCGGTCGAAGGCTTTAGGCGAGGCTAATCCCCAATTGGTCAGGGTATCTTGGGTCATACTCGATCGAGGCTGGGTTGAGATATCCTGGAGCGGCTTGGAGCCAGAAGCTGGATGAGAAGGGTCCCACCAGGTTTTTTGGATCCGTGAAATGAGGAAATACAGGCAAAATGTGACGAAAGTCGTTAACCACCATCCCCAATAGTTCTGCAAAGGAACGCCAAAATACGGACGGGTGTTGATTGGGCCATCCCATATCCAATGTCCGGCTCCTACCATCAATGGATCAAGCGCCAGGTCCCAGGCTGTCATGATGATACCACCCAGGGCTGCGACTTTGATGATAGACGATAAATGGATCTTTCCAGGCGTTTGGTTAACGGCGGTGATGGTTTCGGCAATCACCAAAGACGGGTACATCATCATGAACCATGCGACTGGAATCAGGTAAGGAACCAATCCGAGAAATTTAGCTCCCAGCCGGTCGGTATAATGGTAAGGGCCGTAAACCAGACCGGTAGCAACCCCGATACTCTCGAATAACAGGCTGACCCCGAAACATAAGGCCAGGAGCAAAACCATCCTTTTCCAACCGGTTCGTTGAGCAGCGTGCAAGGCGGCAAATGTAAAAGCTAATAGTGTTAAAAATGGGGTAAGGAGTGGAAGGGATGGCTCTTGTAAAACCATCCGTAAAACCGTATAGACGGTTAACCCGGCATACAAAAACAATACCAGGATCGTCAATCGACGCATAATACTTGTTACCCCTTCTTTTCTCTTTCGTTTTCCAGTTCTTCCAGGGTTTCCATATCTCGGCGCAGGTTGTAGCGGCGGATTACCAGGCTGACCAGATAAATAAGTATAACCCCAAAGATGACGGCATATCCGGCGATCATGTACGAAAGTGTATTGGCAGGTGCATCGAGCAATAACATCATATTCCTCTTTACTCGCTCAATTTTATCCTTAAAGATTCAATCTCATCTGCCAGTCTTCCCAGGCGGATGCGGTGCCAGAGCAGGTCGACGAAGAAAACAGAAAATGCCAAAAGGCTGACCATAAATGTTTGCAGCATTTTGGGGGTCATATCAAAGTTGCCGGTTGCGTTGGGGTCAAATCCACCGATGACCACCGGATGAATGGTGCGGAAGATGCGGATCGAAAAGAAGGTTAGAGGTACGCTGACTACACCGATGATAGCATAAACCGAGCCGAAACGTGCCCTGCGTTCCGGGTCTTCGACCCCCTGTCGCAGCATCAAATAGGCGATATAAATAAGCTCCATCACGGTCGCGGTCGTCAAGCGTGGGTCCCACGTCCACCAGGTGTTCCAGATCGGACGGGCCCAAATCGAGCCTGAGACGATGGTGATGAACGAAAATATCATGCCAATTTCGATGGCTGCCAGGCTGACTCGATCCCATTTATGATCACCGGATCGCAAGAAAAGGATGCTGGTGATCCCGGCAGCAATGAAGCCAAGCATGCCGACCCAGGCAGAAGAAACGTGGAAGTAAAACACTCGCTGCACCTGGCCCATCACAGCTTCTTCAGGGGCATAAAGGAAAACCATGGCGGTCGCGATAAGCATCAGCACGGCTGTGCCGAAGTCTAAAATTGTTAACTTCCGGGGTTGCTTATTCATCGATAAACCTCCGAATAGATCAGGAGTTCTTTCCACTTTGAATTGCGTTGGCCTGAGGGGCCCAGGTTCATTCTTCGACAACGTAGTCGAAAACCATAAAACTAACCGCTATAAATATGACGTCATAGACAATAAGCAAATTAAGCCACGCCTGGATGTCTGCCAGTTCCAGCCCCTGGAGAAAGCCGCTGCTGGCTTTAACTGCGGCGATGAGCACCGGCAGCACCACCGGGAAGAGCAGTATCGGCAACAGAATGTCGCGCATGCGAGTTTAAATCGACATGGAAGCCAGCAGTGTTCCAACGACCGCGTAACCCAAAGAACCGAGCAGGATGACGAGAACGAGGCCAGGGTTGAACAGGTTAATGTTGTATAAGATGCTGTAGATCGGAATGACGATCGCAGCAACCACCCAGATGATTGCCAGATTGGCGATCATTTTGCCAAAATAAACCGCCGACCGGTCTACTGGAGCCAGGAGCAAACCGTCCAGGCAGCCATGGTCTTTTTCGATTGCCATCGACCGGTTTAATCCCAAAGTTCCGGCAAAAGCAAATGTTACCCATAAAACTCCGGAAGTCACATCAACCTGGGTGGTCGGATCGAGCTCGAGTGCAAAATTGAAGATGATGATGACCAATAATGCAAACACTAACATAGCCGACAGCATATCTCGGCTGCGCCATTCTGCCACCATATCTTTCCACAAGACTGCCATGACTGTACGTAGATATACCCTTACCTGTGATGGGTCAGCCAAACCAGCCGTGGCAGGGCGTTTTCCCTTGATCTCCACGTCATTGGCAATCTGCCCTGCTCCTTCGCCAGCTTGCCCGCTGGTTTTCACTGAAGCGCCTCCCTGTAAAAGGAAAGCAAGCTGTTGGCTGGCAGATCTGCAGCAGTGATCGATGCCTTGATGGCGCCGCGTGAAAGGACGTCGAATCGTGAGGCCAGTTCAGAGGTGTGCAGCAGGTCGTGCGATGTCATGAGGATCGTCCGGCCGCGGGTGGCTATCTGTTTGAGCACGCCGTCGAGCATGTCGGATGCATCTTGATCGAGACCTGTATATGGCTCGTCAAAAAGGATTACTTCGGGATCGTGCATTACAGCCCGTCCAATTGCCAGACGCTGCTGCATACCCCGCGAAAAGGTCCTGACCAGATCGCTGCGCCGGTTAGCCAGGCCGACCAGGGCAAGCACTTCTTTGATTCGCTCACCCAGGAGGGGAACTCCGTATAAGCGGCCAAAAAAGCGTAAATTTTCCTCGGCAGAGAGGTCCCCATAAAGCAGTGGTTGGTGCGAAACAACCCCCAATTGGCGCCGCACCGCGGTAGCTTCGCCGGGAAGGCTGTAGCCTGAGACCTGAACATGTCCCAGGGTGGGGCGCGTCAGAGAAGAGAGGATGCGTAGGAAAGTCGTTTTTCCGGAGCCATTAGGCCCCAACAGTGCAATGAACTCACCCGGCGCGGCTTGAAAGTCCAGGTTGCGAAGCACCATCTTGGGCCCAAAACGCTTTACGAGGTGACGAACTTCAATCATTTGGGGTTAATGCCTGTTTCCTGGAAAATCCTTTTAAGCCTGGCTTTCATCTCTTCACGCCTTAGCTGATAGGCAGCCTCAGGGAGCTCGCCATCTTTGTACAGATCATCCAGAGCAGCAATGGCATCGATCAAGCTGTCGGCGTCTTCTTCTACGGCTTCCGGGAGGTCTCCTTCAACGATTTCTTTTGGTTTACTGCGCCTGCGGTAAAAGGCGAAACCGGCGATGGCCAGTGCGACCACAAAGACGCCGCCGCCGAGGATGATATTCGCCAACGAGCCAGTTGCGCCGGCCGCCACACTTGCACCGGGCGAACCGGAAATGACCATCGACAGGGTAGAGCCCGCATTGAGGTTTGAGCTGGCATACACATCAAAAGTTTGGCCTTGCACGCTTTGTTGGCCTGAATTTACGAGCTGGCTGCTTTGAATCGTGACACTGTTGACCGGCAGCAAGACAACCGCTGCGCTCACCGGTAGGGTGATGGGCAGGTCGAGATTTAACTTCTGGTTATAAGGTAAATCAAAAGCGAATATTTCCTGGTCTTGTCCGCTGCCTGGGAGCACAGCCTGGGTATCCCCAAACCCGTTGGCAGTCTGGGTGTACCGCTGACCCAGCGCGCCGCTTTCGAATTGGAGGTTGGTCGCATCCGCCGGAAGCTTGAATGATAATATTGGCTTTCCGCTGTCCGAAACGATCACTTTATTGGTCGGATTCGAGATGACATACAGCTCGATCACCTGGACGATGTTCGGGGTAGAGAAGTCCATGAAAACATGCAGACGGTCTACTATCAAGGGTGAGGAGTCGAGTGCTTAAATCGTAAACGGTGATCGGCAGGTCGATATCGGTCGAGCTGGTGCTGCTCGAAACGTTCGAATTGAAGGTGACTTTATTGATGACAACCGATGTCATGAAAACCTGGCCTGCAGGCATCTCAACGTTTGAAAACAGGTAAGTACCATCTGGCTGAACAGGGGTAGAGGCACTAGAAACGGGCTGCAAACTGCTGTCGTAACCGGTTAAATCGACCTTCAACCCACCCGGTAGAGGAAAATCAGCCGGCATAATGATTTTGCCATGAACCATACCGGCAGTTACACCCCCTGGCGTTCCGCTCTGAGGAATGCCAGTTCCGCTTGGAGCGGAAGGCTGTTGAGTGGCGATTGGACTGGGACTGGCTGCAGTTGCCTGACTGGTGGCAATAACGGTGATATTGTTGGTAGGCGTCCCTGGCGTGCTGCTGGCAGACGATGCGAGTTCAAGCCCGGGTACGTTGGTGAAGGTCAACGCCCTCACGTAGGACGTTACTGCCTGGATATCGGCCTCAGACAAAACGCCTTCGAATGCCGGCATAGGTGGAAGGCCCTGTTTAATTTCTGCCACCAGGTCGTTAGCAGATTTCTGGGACAACCGGTCCTGGGTTGTAAAATCTGGCACCGCGGCCGAAAGGTTAGCAGCTTGAGGACCGTTCCCCTTGCCGGTTGGTCCATGACACGTGGCGCAGTTGGCCTCGTAAACTTTTTGACCATTCGAGAGCGTGGTGGAACCCATGCTCAGCGAATAGACGTAAGCCAAAATGTCCCAACGCTGGCGGTCGTCCAGGCTGGCGATGAAGCCGGGCATGAATTTGGCAAGATTGCCGTTGGTGATAATCTCGTACCAATCGGCAGGGACTGCGGCCAGGGCCATACTTGGCTGTCCAATCGGTGCGACCGGATTGGGAATATTCGCCGCTTGAGGACCATTGCCAAGGCCGCTTGTACCATGGCAAGGAGCGCAATGTTCGGTGTATAGTATTTGTCCGTCGGCGACATCAGGTGGGACCAGAGGATATTCGATGCTGTTGCTGGTGGCAACAGGTTGGAATCCGCCAGTGGACTGCAGCCCGGGAGGGGGAGTGATATCACCTGCCAGGTCAACTCCACAAGCTGAGAGACCGATCAGAACAAAAAACCCGACCAGTGAAGCTAACCAATAATTCGATTTCAATCCATCAACCTTTTTCAACCATCAGGAGTGATGCGCCGCATTTTGGGCAAAACTTGTCGCTCTTTTGAACCGGTTTCCCGCATTGGGGGCAAAAACCGCTGGCTTTTGATTGCTGCTCTCCTCTTCTTAATGCGATCATTGTTTCGATAGCCTGGTCTTCTTTTGTTAATTGGGGCTTTTTTTCAGAGTTGCGATTCCTGGAGGTGTTTTCAGGAGAGGTTGCACGGCGGCTGTTGATGGCAGCTTCTATCCGTTCTTCCATTCCGGTTTGGGATGAAGCAGCCTGCATTGAATCTAGCTCGCGCAGAAGCTCAGCCGCATCCTGAAGGAACTGAGTCCTTTGGTATGGGAATTCTTCTTCGGGAATTTTCCCCAGGGAATGGTCAAATTCCAACTCCTGGATCGCATTCAGGGTTTGGTCGTATTCTGCCAACAACCTGGATCTTTTTTGTTCTGTTTCATTCTCTTCGACCAGGCCAGCCGGGTCGGGCCTGAATTCGAAGAAAGGGCGGCTGATAAACAAGCTGACCAACAGGATGAGAGCCAGAATTAAAAAGATTGCGCCGATATCCATTATTGATTATCTGTGCTCCTTGTCTTCTCCACAAATCGACTTATTTCTCAATAGATTTTATTTTAGAAGAGGGTCGATTGCAGCATAAATGGCAGTTAACGAGGGGAATGGCCCGATTTCTTTATATGCCAGTTTACCGTTTTGGTCAATGATATAAGTCTCAGGCACACCCTGGATGTGGAAGAGCTGGGCGATGCGTGTTCCCAGGTCTGGCCCGTTCGGGTAAGTCACGTGAAACTGGGTGAGGTACGTTTGGGCATTGGTTTCTGTATCGACCCAATCAACCCCCATGAATACGACCTGTCCTCCGGATTGATAATGTTCGTAGGCTTGCTGCAATGCGACGGCTTCGGTTGCACAAGGCTGGCACCAGGAAGCCCAAAAATTGATGACGACGATCTTCCCCTGCATTTCGGTTGTCACCATATTCTGGTTGTCAAATGTTACCAACGCAATCGGTGGAACGTTCTGGCCGATGGCGATCGGTCCCTGTTGGTTGCGCCTGAGAGCAAAGAAAAGTAATGCCAGAAATCCAAACAAGACCAGAAATGCCAGAATAATTGCCCAGAATGGCATACGCCTGTGTTGTGATGGAGCCAGAGTGATATCAGGATGGGTGCGGTCCATGCAAACTCCTAACAAATAATCGCTTAGTTTCTCTCGCGCAGTTCTTTTTCAATCTGGTCGATGTAGAGATTCTGCTGCGGTAAATCATTTACCGGAGGAGCATTCGATAGAACCGGCTTGTGGACTTTACGCAGCATGCGATAAACCAGAAATGCGCCTGCCAAAAAGATCAAAGGAGGCAGGATGTAAATCAACAAGTTGATCCCCTTGCCGGGAGGTTCAGCTAAAACCCGGGTGCCGTAATGCACGACAAAATAGTTCTTGATGTAATCTACTGAATTGCCTTGAGCGATCATCTGGCGGATCAACTCTCGCCATTGAGCGCAAGCGGTTGTTGGACATACGTCCAGGGGGATATTTTCGCAAACAGGACAATAAAGCTGCCGGGCGATCGCGTTTACCTGGTCATCGCTAACGCCAGCAGTCGTCGTCGGAGACTGGGCCGAAACCTGGCTGGCAGAAATTGCAGCTAAACCTATTCCAACCATTAATATCAAAATGAGATGGTGCCATTTAATTTCGATTTGTTTGTTATGAAGCCAGAGCACCATCTTTCACACTTTCAGCGCAGGAGACTGGACGGCAGCGGCTGGCATTCTGCGTAAGGCTGCTTCGCGCTCCGGCCATGCGGCAATTAACGTTCCGAATATGAATACAAAAGCGCCTGTCCACAACCAGTTGATCAGCGGGTTATGATATATCTTGAAAGTTGCCCCTTGTGAAGTAATCGGCTGCCAATCGACAAGCAGCACGTATACGTCATCTTCAATCGTACGGCGAACACCGGGAATGGTCATGGCTTGCTGTGATTCATAATAATAATCCCGGCGGGGATAGAGGGTATCTAAAACTTTTCCATCCTTACTCACCGTAACCACTGCGCGAGCAATATTGCGCCCATCATTTGTGTCCCAGATGCTGAGCGATTGGTATGTCACAGAATAATTCCCAAGGACGAGGCTTTTGCCTTGTTCAATGGTGCCTTGCGTGGTGGTCTGGAACATTTCTACGCCAATAATACCAAGGGCCATCATTACTACCCCGAGGTGGATCACATATCCACCGTATCGCCTCCGGTTGCGGCTGGCGAGGTGGAGTAATGCGAGCGGGAGCCCTTCCCTGGTTGCCCGGTGCCTGGCGACGGTTCCACGCCCAAATTCGTAGAGGGTTACACAAACCACGTAGGCGACCAGCCAGAAACCAAGCAGCGCAATCCACAAGTGCACGCCGCCGGCATAGACCGCGATTGGCGCTACTAGAGAGACCAGTAAGGGTTTCCAGATGGCTTTCCCGAGCGTTCTAACCGTTGAATGGCGCCATGCCGCCAGCGGAGCAATTCCCATCAACAACAACAGCCCGGCAAAAAAAGGACCGGTAGTTTGCTCGTAATAAGGCGGTCCTACCGTGATCTGTTGGTTGGTAAATAATTCTGAGACCAGGGGGAAAATGACGCCCCAGAAACAGAAGATGAGGATCCCCATGAAGAGCAGATTATTCAAGAGGAAAAGCGCCTCGCGGGAAAGTACCGATGTCATCTGGTTCTCTGATTTAAGATCGTTCCAGCGATAGAGTAATAGACCCAGCGAGATGCTGAATGTGATGGCAATGAAACCAAAGAAGAAAGGTCCAATCGCGCTCTGGGCGAAAGCGTGCACCGAGGATAACACGCCTGAACGGGTCAAAAATGTACCAAAGATTACCAGGGAATAGGTCAGGATGATCAGGATCATATTCCAGCGTTTCATCATGTTCCGTTTTTCCTGGATCATGACGGAATGCAAAAAAGCGGTTCCGGTCAGCCAAGGCATCAACGCAGCAATTTCGACCGGGTCCCAACCCCAAAAACCACCCCAACCAAGCACGTCGTAGGCCCACCGCATACCTAACACAAGCCCCAAAGACAGGAATAACCAGGCTACCAAGGCCCAGCGCCGGGTCAGACGGATCCAGCGGTCATCCGTGCGCCCAGTAACCAGGGCTGCAATTGCAAACGAAAATGGGATGGTCATCGACACAAATCCCAGGTAGAGCATGGGTGGGTGGATGATCATGCCAGGGTGGCGCAATAGAGGGTTAAGCCCATTGCCATCCGCCGGGGTGATCAGGGTTGTGCCAAATGGCTGGAACATGGCGATCACCGTATTGCCGGTCTGCGTGGCCCAGGCGCGGGCAAAAGGATTTTCAAGGAAGATGGTAAGAAAGAGGAAGAAAGCCAGGGTGATTAACGCGGAAGCAATTACCCAGGGTAAAAATTCCCGGTCACGGTCCCATTTGCGCCAGGTCGCCACGGTTGCAAAAGCAGACATCAGCCATGACCAAAAGAGCAGAGAACCGGCCTGGCCGCCCCACAGCGCGGTGATTTTGAGGTAAAGCGGCATGCTGTTGCTGGTGACCGAATAGACGAACTGCACCTCATAATGTCTGGTAACCAATAATAAGATCAAACTAAGGGCAGATATGGTAATTAATGGGAACATCAGCATCATTGCCAATCGGGCGCTGTCGATCCACACGCTTTTCTTCCTCCGAGCGCCATAAATTGCGGCGCCGGCTCCGAATAATGCAATGACAAAAGCAATGATTAAAACACCGAAACCAAATTCAGCTACCATTAGTGCTCCGGGAAAAATGATTTGTGAGTTGTGTTATTGGGAAGTCTGACCCGATGCTATCTGGCTGGGGACTGCATCTTGATATTTAGTCGGACATTTCAATAACAGATCTGAGGCATAAAAAATGCCATCCTGGCCAAGTTTGCCCGTTAAGATGGCCTGGGCTTCGTTTTTCAAGAGGTCCGGTTTGACCCCTAAATAGACCACCTGTAACCTGGTACGGTTAGGGTCCATGACGGCCGCATGGAGCACAGCCGCAAGTCCACCTTCGGCAGTGATTACATTGTTATCGCCAGGGACGTTTGCAATTTCAAATTTTAGGGTTAAAGTGTTTGGGTCGTATTGGATCGTATCACCGATAACAGCGCCAGAAATGCGGACATCAGACCCTTTCAGGCTCGATGCTTTACTCTGGAGCTCATTGATGGTCAAAAAATATTGGGCGTTTGCTGATGTGGAAGAGATTATCAGGTATACCGCGGCTGCGATGATCATCAACCCACCGATAATAAATTTCAAACGGCCGGTTGACTTAGAAGGAACAGCTATTGATCTATCCATATAGTAGGGTCGCTCCAATTATCGAGTGCATCTTTCATATCCCATTTACTTGAAAGAATGCAATCAACGAATTTATTGATATTCTCCCATATTAAGATTTAATAGTTCCTGAGAGAATTCGTCCTTTATGTTTCATCCCGCCTGAGACGAGTACCACAAACCCTGCAAAAAATATCCCCTGCCCTGGCCCTGTTTCCGCATTGGTGACAATAAGCTCCGTCAGGCACGATGTTGGCAGATGTCTCTTTTTTCTGAGAAAAGAAAATACCAGGCCTTAACGCCGCGACCCTTTTCCGGCGTGGTTTATCAGGTCCGGTCCGTCCGGCGCGCCAATACCAAAGACCACCACCGACCAGGAGAATGATCCCCAGGCCGCCCAACGTCCAGGCAATTACGATATTCAAGCTGGGTGCTCTTCCGGTCGTTTGCGAAGAAATTGGCGCAGAAGGCTGCACCGGCATACCTGCAGCTGTCAGCGTGTCATCTGCCTTTTTATAATTGAGAGATATTGAGAATTTTGTCCCGGTAGATACCTGGCCCACGACGTATTCGTAATAGGTGATTCCTCCATTTCCAGAAACACCCAGGCCGAAAGACGGTGTGATCTGCATGTTGGACGCATTGATCGGCTGCTGCACCTGGAACGAAAGAGAATGTACGTCGTATTCGCCCTGCCATTCATAGGTAAAAGAATGATCAGATCCGTTAATGATCAGCGCCGGGTCATAATATTCGAATTGGATCTCACGGGAAGTCGATGTAAAGGTGACAACTGACCAGTCGCCTACAACCGTGCGAGTGAAAGGTGTATTATATAGAACGCCATCTGCTTCACGATTTGCAACGTGGGCCGGGTCGCCGACCCGGCTGGGAATGTGCAAACTCAACTCGGCAGGAAGCGTAGCATCAGCGGCAATGGTAATGTGATAAATGACCAGCATGTTAGGTTGGTCATATTCAGGCCAAAGATCTACTTCGACGGTATCTAATTGAAGGGGCGTGTCGGCGCTCACCGACTTTATTGGAAGGACTAACACCAAAGCCAATAAAATAAAGATATACCAGTGCCGCATATACAATACTCCTTAAAATTTAGGAGGTAATGATATTTCCAAATAGATATTATCATAATATTGTCAAGAAAAGTGCTAAAATTTGAATGTCTTCTACCTTTTTTATGGAGGTTAATATGTCATCTCTCAAGACAGCTTTGGCTGGCTACGCTCGCTATCAAGGACAGCACGGTCATATAAGTTTTCTTCTCCATCGCATTACTGGTTTGGGCACTCTCCTTTTTCTGGCCGTTCACATCCTCGATACTGCCACTGTTGCTTTCAACCCTTCGCTCTATGCTGATGTGCTAAAAGTTTATCAAAGTACAGCTTTTGGCATCCTTGAAATATTTCTCGTTTTCTGCGTTTTGTTCCATGGGGCCAATGGACTCAGGCTGGCTTTCTTTGACATGTTTGCTCCCAAGAGTTGGAACATTCCGACTGAACGCGCTTCACTTTATTGGACGCTGGGATTAACGGCTTTGTTTTTCCTCCCTGCGGCCTTTTTAATGATCCGCAATTTACTGATTTTCAATTTTGGCATGTAACCGGAGAGGACCTATGGCAACTATTCCCGCGAACACCTCAGAAATCAGAAAAGTCACGGTCAAACAGAATTACGAGTCCTATGCCTGGAAGTGGATGCGTTACAGCGGTTTTTTGCTGATCCCCCTGGTTTGGATTCACCTGCTATTACAGGACGCCGTCGTCGGTGTGCACGATATTTCCACTGCTTACGTCGCTGATCGTTGGGCTATCCTTGGCTGGCGGATTTATGATGTCAGCCTTCTGGCATTTGCCTTTGCGCACGGCGTCAACGGGTTTCGCCAGGTGGTTTTTGATTACATTCATACCGAGCGCGGCCGTAAGATATTGAGTTGGGTTTTATTTGCCGGATGGCTGGTCATCAGCGCCATTGGGGCTTATGCAATTATCGCCGGGGTAAAGGGGTAAACATGGCACAGATACACGAGTTTGAAATTATCATCGTTGGCGGCGGCGGCGCGGGGTTAATGGCGGCTATGAATGCGTCCAAAGGCGCTAATACAGCTGTGATCAGCAAGCTCCATCCAATGCGATCGCATACCGGTGCCGCCCAGGGCGGCATTGGAGCCGCTTTGGGCAACCTGGAAGAAGATCATCCGGAATGGCATACCTACGATACGGTCAAGGGCAGCGATTTCCTTGGAGACCAGGATGCCATCGAGTTTATGTGCCAGGAGGCGGTTCACGCCGTCTACGATCTGGAGCATATGGGTTTTCCGTTCTCGCGCACCCCTGAAGGCCGGATTGCCCAGCGCCCGTTTGGGGGCCACACTAATAACCTCACCGGAAAGCCGGTCCGCCGTTCATGCTATGCGGCCGACCGCACCGGTCACATGATTCTCCAGACCCTTTACCAGCAGTGTATCAAGAACCAGATTAAGTTCTTTGATGAGTACCAGGTCATCGACCTGCTCATTGTGAACGGAGCCGCGGCCGGCGTCGTTGCTGTCGAGCTGGCAACCGGCGAGCAGCACATTTTCCACGCAAAAGCAGTGATCCTTGCTACCGGCGGTCACGGGCGCATCTGGGAAATTACCTCGAATGCCTTTGCGTTTACCGGGGATGGCGTTGCCATGACTTCCCGGCATGGCATTCCCGCCCAGGATATGGAAATGTTCCAGTTCCATCCCACCGGCATCATCAAACTGGGGATTTTGATCACCGAAGCCGTCCGCGGCGAAGGTGGTGTGCTCATCAACGACAAGGGAGAGCGTTTCATGGAACGCTATGCCCCCCATGTCAAAGACCTTGCCTCCCGCGATGTGGTCAGCCGGGCAATTTATCTCGAAATCCGTGAAGGCCGAGGAATCAAAGGCCAGCGTTACATGCTGCTGGATGCTCGCCCGGAAACGATCAATTATTACGCCGAAAAAGACAAACGTACCCGTCCGGATGGCTCTCCATATAAAGTGACTGCCCAGGAAATCCTGGCAAAGATTCCGGATATTACCGATTTCTGCCAGACCTACCTGGGAATTGACCCGGTTAAGCAGCCCATCCCGATCCAACCAACCGCCCATTATGCCATGGGCGGCATTCCGACCGACGTTTATGGGCGGGTAGTCGTTGATGACAAAAATACGATCATGCCGGGGTTATATGCAGCCGGTGAATGCGCCTGTGTTTCGGTGCATGGCGCTAACCGCCTGGGGACGAATTCACTGGTGGACCTGATCGTCTTTGGTAAGCATGCTGGCTTGAATGCGGTTGAATACGTCAAGGGTGCAGATTTCCAGCCTTTACCGGATGATGCCGCTGATTTTTCTAACCAGCAAATCGACCGCCTGCGCAACGGCGATGGCACAAAACATGTGGCCGATATCAGCAAAGCCATGAAAGCGCTCATGTTCGATCAGGTCGGGGTTTTCCGCACCGAGGAGGGCCTCAAGGATGCCATCGATAAACTCCAGGAGCTCAGGCAAGATTACCACCACGTTCGGGTGCAGGACCGCGGCAAAGTATTCAATACCGAATTGATCAACGCCTGGGAGCTTGGAAACCTGCTCGATCTGGCTTTAATCACGACCGTATCGGCTCTGGCACGCACGGAAAGCCGGGGCGCTCACGCTCGGGAAGATTTCCCCAGTCGGGATGATGCCAACTGGTTGAAACATACCCTGGCCTGGATGAATGGTGACGATGTCGTTTTAGGATATAAACCGGTTGTCATCACCAAATACACACCCAAAGAACGCGTTTATTAGTACAACCCAAATGGAGACGAGGTGACCATGCAAAGCACCCTGAAAATATATCGCTATGACCCGGAGAGGGATGTCGCTCCTCATTACGATCATTTTGATCTGGAAGCAGATCCAACCGATCGTATCCTCGATCTGTTGGAACAGGTGAAAGGGTATCAAGACCCTACCTTGAGTTTCCGCCGTTCGTGCGCCCACGGAGTTTGCGGCTCAGATGCCATGCGCATAGATGGCCATAATTCTCTGGCGTGTAAAACACTGCTCAATACCATAAACAAGTCGGAAATAACCGTCGAACCCTTGCTTGGACTGCAGGTGGTCAAAGACCTGATTGTCGATATGGAGCCGTTTTACGAAAACTACCGCAGTATTTTGCCTTATTTGATCAATGATGAGCCTTTCCCGGAGGATGGAAAAGAACGCATCCAGACCCAGGGAGAAAGGGCGCGGATTGACGACACGACCAAGTGTATCCTCTGCGCAGCCTGTACGACGTCCTGCCCATCGTTTTGGGCGGATGGCAAATATGTCGGACCGGCTGCGATTGTTAATGCCCATCGTTTTATATTCGACAGCCGTGACCGGGCTGCAGCCGAGCGGTTGACCATCCTCAACCAGCGATCTGGGGTATGGTCGTGCAGGACGATCTTCAATTGCACCGAAGCCTGCCCACGTGGCATCGAGGTCACCAAGGCCATCGCCGAGGTCAAGAATGCGATCGTAACCGGAAAACTGTGAGGACCTAAATCTTCAGGGAGTGAAAATTGAAACCGTTTAGGAAGAATGTTGCCATTGCAGTCGATGGTGGGGGGATCAAAGGCATCATCTGCACGCGAGCGCTTGCCATCCTCGAGGATAACCTCGGCCAGACCAGCCACGATATCTTCCGCCTGGCAGCCGGCACTTCGACCGGATCGATCATCTCGGCCGGGATTGCCGCTGGCATCAGCGCTAAAGACATGTATGCGTTCTACATGCAGTTGGGCTCTGAAATTTTCCCGCGCACTTTGCGATCGATGCTGTGGCCGTTGACCCGTTATCGCTATTCGCCTGAGCCGCTGCGCATAGAGCTCGAAAAACGTTTCGGCAAGATGGTGCTGGCAGATTTCTGGACTGCGAACCCGCCGACCGACTTGGTGATAACGACCTTCGACCTGATGACCAACCGGACCCGTTTCGTAAAGCCATGGAAGGATGAATACGCCAGTTGGCCGGTTGTCAAGGCGGTGCGCGCTTCGTGTACGGTGCCCACTTATTTTCCGGTGGTAGCTGGGCGTTATGTTGATGGTGGTGTTGGGTCTTATGCCAATCCTTGCTACCTGGCGGCCTACGAAGCTGCCTACATTCTGCGCTGGGACCCGGCAGAGACCACCTTGATCAGCCTGGGTACCGGCAGGGACCCATACCATTGGGAGAAAGAAAACGCCCGCCGTTATTGGGCCTGGCAGTGGCTGGGTCCGATCCTGGGAGCCTTCCTCCAATCGGCCGACGACCAGCAAGTCAACCTGGTCGATACGTTTTTTGCAGACCTGGATTTCCGCCGCTTTCAGGTCGACTTGACCGAGTCTATTGCCATGGACGATCCCAATAAAGCTGATCAGCTTTCGACGTATGGCGATGAGATGGGGAAGATGATTCTGAATGATGTGTTTGATAAAACCCTGGATATCATTCCGGCGATGCCGGAACCGAAAGCAGTATGATCTTTTTTGGGGAGGTATTTTGATGCAATATCGTGACCTGGGCAGGACCGGCTGGAAAGTATCCACCATCAGTTTCGGGAGCTGGGCCATTGGTGGTTCCTGGGGAGGAGTAGACGACCGTGATTCTCTGGCTGCTATCAACCGGGCGGTTGATTTAGGTGTGAACTTTTTCGACACGGCTGACGTATATGGCGACGGGCGCAGCGAACGGTTATTAGCGCGCTTGAAGAAGGAGCGTAAGGAATCGATCATCATCGCCACCAAGGCTGGCCGCAAGCTTGATCCGCATGTGACCAGTGGGTATAACCGTAAAAACTTGACTGGATTTGTCGAAAGCAGTCTCAAGAACTTGCAAACAGAAGCGCTGGACCTTTTGCAGTTGCATTGTCCGCCGATGGACGCTTATTACACGCCGGAAATTTTTGGGATCCTGGATGACCTGGTCAGGCAAGGAAAAGTTCGATACTACGGCGTCAGCGTCGAAAAAGTTGAAGAAGGGCTCAAGGCTATTGAATATCCCGCCGTACAGACGGTGCAGATCATCTTTAATATATTTCGCCAGAGGCCGGCCGATCGCTTTTTTGAAGCAGCTAAACACCGCCAGGTCGGCATCCTGGCAAGGGTGCCTCTGGCATCCGGATTGTTAGCCGGGAAAATGCGGGCGGATTCGCAGTTTGCGCCAGATGATCATCGCAATTTCAACCGTCATGGAGAATCTTTCGACCGGGGCGAAACTTTCGGCGGCGTGGATTTTGAAGTAGCCCTTGAAGCCGTCGCAGCCCTGCGGTCGCTCGTCCCCGCCGGAGTGTCCATGGCGCAAATGGCATTGCGCTGGATTCTCATGTTTGATGCCGTAACTTGCGCAATTCCCGGAGCAAAGCGTCCCGCTCAGGTAGAGGAGAATGCCGCCTCGGCTGAACTGGAGGCGCTCCCGGCTGAAACGATGTCTCGGATCGACGCCATTTACACTTCGATGATCAAACCGCTGGTCCACCAATACTGGTAAAATAGAATAATCTTGAACCAGGTAAAACGTTCCTAACATTCAATATCTGATTCTCGTTTTTTGATCCTTGTTTATTCATCGTGATGGAGGGACCATGGCTAAAGCGATCCAGGAAACGCGTGATGTAGGACCTTTCGATGCCCTTACCCTCAAAGGTATGGGCGATATCTTTTTAACCCAGGGAGAGAACGAATCACTGATCCTGGAAGGCGAGCCCGATCTGCTGGAGCGGATTAAGACTGAGGTCAGTGGCAGCGAATTGATTATTTCTTTAAAAAGCTGGCTTGACTTGCTTATTATTCCCAAAAACCTCAAAATCTACGTAACGATGCGAAACGTGCGCGGGGTAAAAGTCTCAGGCAGTGGAACGCTGAATTCAGCCAGGATAAGCACCGACCATTTAAAGTTAGAGGCGAGCGGGTCAGCTGATATGCAAATTGGCGATCTGTCGGCCGAAAACCTTGAGATGGGGGTCTCTGGCTCAGGGAAATTCAAGCTAGCTGGGAAGGTGACTTCCCAGGACGTACATATCAGTGGTTCAGGCAGATATGAAGGTAAAGACCTGGACTGCCAGACTGCGTCGGTGCGAGTAAGCGGGTCGTGCCATGCGACTCTCAGGGTTCAGGAATCGCTCAACGTGAAAATTAGCGGCAGTGCGGATGTGGGTTATGTTGGCAATCCAAAGCTCCAGCAGCGGGTCAGCGGCAGTGCTTCAATCCACCAGATCGCATAAGGGATTGATGAAGAAATAAAGCATGCTATAATAGCCGCAAACGCCCTAGTAGCTCAAATGGACAGAGCGAAGCACTCCTAACGCTTAGGTTGAGAGTTCGAGTCTCTCCTGGGGCATTTTTTATATCGTCTCACCCATTTTAACGGCCTGGAATATCTTGATCTGTACCAGGTACATGATCGTGGCGATAATCGTCACCAGCAGCACCAGGGCGAACAGCAAGATCAGCCAGCCAGATTGCTGCCAGCCGATTAAGACCTGGAAGGGGGGAACGAGCGATCCTGCGCCAATGTTGAACTGCAAGATGGGGACGAATAATGCGCTGGCAATCAGGCCGATTGCGGTTCCACTTCCCAGGGCGACAGCCATTAATACAACTCTTTCCAAAACCAGATATCCCACTAATTGGCGGGTTGATAATCCCAGGGCTTGCATGATCCCAAGCTGGATATAATGCTTGCGCAGTGAAGCAAACGTGTCCAGGACGAAACCAATACACGCCATCAGGCAGGTCAACAAGAAGCCAGCGCTCAAAATGCCGAACAGTCCGACCCATTCGGGTTGGTCGAGTTTGGATTGGATTTGTTGGATGGCATTTTGTTTGACGTTAACCACCAGCTGGTCCTTGAAGGCCAGTTTTTGGATCTGGTCCACGATGGATTGGGATTGAGATTTATCGGCGATGTTCAACCATACATCGTAACCGGTGGCTGCCTCCAGGTCTCCAAATAACGTTCCCATGTTGACCACCACCGTATCTATGGTTTTATTTCCATTTGAACCAGTGGGGAAAACCGTAGGGAAATAGTCGAAAGTGCCGACGATCACCATATCCTCGCTGAAACCCTGGTCGATTATTCCAACCGAGGCGGATACATTCATGCGATCGCCCACCTTAAGCCCCGATTGATCCAGCATGCTTTGAGAAACCAGGATACCTTTAGGATTGGCGGCAAGTGCGTTCATCATTGCGCCCAGGGATTCTGTGGAAAAGTCGTTCCGGTAGTAAGCGGTGGTCGGGAAGGTCAACCGGTCGATGCCCATTAATGTGCAGGTGTGATTTACACCGGCGTATACACACTGCCCGCCATATTTACCGACGAACGTGGCCGATTGGATCCCAGGGATTGCCAGGTGATTTTCGAGGCTGATCAACGCCTGGACGTTGTTCGTGCTGCTTGGGGGTGGGGCCTCTGTGGCGCCGCCATTTCCTGCACCCGAACTGCTGGGTAGAGGTATCGCGTATTCGGCGATTGCCAGGTCGGCTCCGGATTGGTAATACTGAGAATCGTGGAACCACTGGTCCAAAGTCCGGGCGACCGAAGCAGAAAAGATGGCCAGCGTCAAAGATATCATCACCAGGAGCATTACACTGGTATGCTCGCGTGGCCGCCGGGCGATCTCCTGGACGGCCAGATAGGTTCCCACATGTTTGAAGCCGTTGGAGATGCTCGAAACCAGGCGCATCACCAGTGGAAAAGCGCGCAAAACGATCATGCAGGTCGAAATCGAAAAGAGGGATGAAGCCAGAAACATCAATGGATCAGATTGGCTGCCGCCCCCGGATAAATTGAGGGTAGAAATGATTTTTGCCGGGTTAACCTTACCTTCCATGATGAGATAAGCGTAAACGGCCGGAGCCAGCAAGATGAAGTCGACGAAGAAGCGCTCCCAGAAGGGTTTATTGCTGCTGCGTGATTTTTGCTGCTTAAGGTTAATCACAGAGGTATGGCGCAGACCCCAAACCGGGATCAAGCGGGCAATGATGATGACGATGGCGATAGCAGCGATCCAGACCAGGTTTATGTCTGCCGGGGAAAAAACCAGGTCCGACTGGCGCGTAAATACCAGGAACAACTGTGTTTGCCCCATTAAATTTGCCAACAGCCATCCCAGCAATAAGGAAAAAGGCAGCGAGATAACAATCAACACCAGCGATTCGAGCAGGTTTAACCCAACCAGGTTCCCAAAACTGACCCCCCGCCCGCGCATGGTCGCGATTTCCTGGTCTTCTTGCTGCAAGGCTACGGTTGCCGTCAAGCTGATGAAGATGAGCGCCAGCAGAATCAATGGTGCGCAGACGATGTAGAACAACAGGATCATCGAATTCATCCGGTCTTCGTAGCTTTTGAGCTCGGCTGCCGGTGAATAGTCGATCCTGACGCCATTCAAGAGCAGGTGCAGGTTGGCGTCGAAGCGGGTCATCTCTTTGGATACCTGCAGTGAATTATGGTAGCGTAAACTCTGGGGATCAACGACCGCATACCATGAGGTATAGTTAGCCGGACGGGCGATGACGGTCGGAAGGTATGATTCAAAATAAACTAATGGTACCCAGGCTTCTTTTTCGTAGGTCGTTTTTGGGCTGTAGAACCAGCTCAGATCGCCTGGATCGATTGCCCGGAAAATGCCGACGATTTGCACCGCAAGTGGTTTTTCGAGGTTCGTGGATTTCAAAACATCGCCGACATTCAGAAAATTGTTGTCGGCGTATTCTTCTTCAACTGCCACCGGTATTGGCCCTGATGGATTTGAGACAAAATCGGGCGATGGCCAGGCGCCTTCAACCAGTTTCGTTTTTGCCTGGGCAAAATTATCGGTTGCCAGGCTCATGAATATATTTTGAAATGGGGGGTCCTTGGATTGGTACTTTACCGGAGTCCAGCTCACCGCCTGGGTCAGCATTTCGGTATAGACATCCTCCACCCTGGCATTCATCGAGTTGGAAATCTGGTCGTTTATCCATTTGGCAAGGTACTGCATATTCTCTACCGAGATCGGCGAGAACATCGTATCATCGCGATAGTATGAATGGATGCTGAAAAGTGCACGACCGTTCGTCAATGATTTATCTGTCAGCGTTTGCCGTAATACCTGGGTCAGCACGGCATTGGTAAACACCGGAACGCAGATGATCATACTGATAACGCTGATAATCCCGACAGTCGAGCTTAAGCTGACACCGCGGTGATGGACCAAACGCTTATAAACAACCGTCAAAAACGACTTAACATTTGATGTACGGTTGGCAAGGGTAACGAAAAAGTGACTCATTGACTGGGACCGAGGATTACATCCCCCTCCTTGAGATTATCTGCGATGACTTCCCATTCGGTGGTCGTTTGAATGCCAATGGCGACCACTTCAACCCTGCGGTGATAGCCATCTTCCAGCACGATCACGTACTTGAAGGTATCATTTCCGCGGATGGCAGGGGGCGGGAGCAGCAAGGCATCTTGTTTACGACCCAGTACAACCTCCAGCTTGGCCTGGCTGCCGACGGGGGTTTGATCTAACGGGAGGTCCTTTGGCAGCGAAAAATACATGAAATTCAACGTGATGGTTCCGGTGCTCGAAGTCGACAGACCTTCTTGTCCGGTCGATATTGGCATAAAATCGGGAATATAGTTCACCGGGTACATCGGATTCTTGTCCGGGTTTGTGTAGAGATAAGCTTCTGAATTGGCGTCCAGCGTTTTTGCCAATTGGGTATCGAATGGAGTTCTGGATGACGAGGTCGGTCGGATCGCCCACCATGGCAACTGTCTCGTCGTAGGCGGTTACCGACATGCCTGGAATGACAGCTATGTGGAGCACCACCCCATCGTAAGGTGCGATCAAGCGGCGGTCGGAAATCTGCTTTTCCAGACGGCTCACTGCAAGCTGATTCTTTTGAACGACCTGCTCTAAATCCGAATTAACCCGTCCTTGTACGAGGGCCAACCAGGATTGAGCTGTTTTTAGCTTTTCCTGGGCGATGTCGAGGTTGATCTGGGCGATTTCTCGCTGCGAGCCGGCTGAATTGTTCAGGGTTATGGTTGCCAGGTCTACCTGTTTTTGAGCGATGACAGCATCCGATTCGGACTGCTGGATATCGTAAGCTCTTTGCAGGTTGTCTGAATTGAGATTGTTCTGAGCAACTTGCAAATCAATCTGGGCCTGTTGGAGCTGATCGAGCAGGTCGCTGACCTGAAGCTCGGCCAGAATGTCACCCTTTTTAAACATGTCGCCATCCTTGACGTTAATCTGGTCGACAAAGCCTGACGCACGGAAATAGAGCTTATCCTGGCGAGTTGGAACGACCTCGCCCTGGATGTCGCGCAGCGCAACGATCGGTCCCTTTTTTACCTGAAAAGTGATTTGTTCGGTAGAAACAACCTGGGGCAGCGGGGTTGGGGTAGGGCTGTTTCCGCCCAGGGCTGAACATCCTGCCAAGGACAGGACTAATGAAGGCGCCAGGAAGGCAAACAGACCGAGGCGCACTAAGAAATTAACCCGCTTCAATGACTTCATTTCTTCTCCTATTGCAATTGGCGAACCGCCTTGAGCTGGCCATCACCTAATTCGTAGACGATATGGGCGTAATTTTCAATGGTTGAATCGTGGGTAGCAATGATCGCCGTGATCCCTTCATTTTCTACAATGTATCGGAAAAGAGTCAGGATTTGCTTTCCGGTAGTGCTATCCAGTTCACCGGTTGGCTCATCTGCCAGGATCAGGTCGGGATGGGTTGCCAACGCTCTGGCTATAGCGACCCGCTGCTGCTGACCGCCCGATAACTCCCAGGGGCGATGGTCGGCCCAATTGCCCAGGCCGACGATTTCCAGGCAGCGCATGGCGCGTTGGCGCCGGTTTTTCCGCATTCCGGCGATTCGCAGCATCAACTCGACGTTTTCAATGGCCGAAAAAGTGGGGATAATAGCAAATGATTGAAACACAAAACCTATCCGGTGGCGGCGCATTTCGATAAGCTGTTCGCCTGAAAGCTGCGAGAGGCTCGAGCCGAACAGTGAGATTTCGCCGGAGGTCGGTTGGTCCAATCCACCGATCAAATTGAGCAGGGTGGTTTTTCCTGAACCTGATCGCCCCATCAGGGCGCCCATTATGCCCTTGGGGAGGTCGAAGGTAACTTCGCGCAGGGCATGGACATCCGAAGATCCCAGTTTGTACACCCGGCTGACTTTCTGGACGGAGACGATGGCATCCATGGCCTTATCCGGCCTTTTCCCATCAGTAGTTTGCGCTGAACCAGCGATGATATCCATATTTTTGCGTTATTCTTTTGGATTCTCAGGAAAAGCAAAGAAAAGTATTTACTTTGAAGTACGGAGACGAATGCGGTCCCACAGATGGCGCCTGGTTTTGATCGCCTCAGGGGGAGATTGATCTTCGAAGAGATTAGCCAGTTGTTCTTCGAGTGATAACGGCTTCTTAATAGTACTATCCTGGCGATCCTTCGCCGGGCGGATGATGATGCAGTTGTCGCCGGCTTCCAATTGGGCATGTTTGCCAATGCCGAGCTCATCCAGCAGCTCTTTGGGCATTTGCAACCTTCCGGCCGAATCAAGCACGACATATTCGTGGAAGGCGATTTCTTCATTCGCCAATTTGTTCAGGTTTACATCGTTTACAGGTTCGTTTGGGGGTAATGGTCCTGGTTGGTTCACCTGGCGAATGGTCTCGGTGCTGATCCTTCCATCGCGAATAGCAACCACCCGGTCGACCTGTCCGGAGACACGCGGGTCGTGGGTAACGATGATAATGGTCAGGTCCATCAGCTTGCCAAGGCGGCGAAATGTATCCATGATGATCTGGGCGGTAGCCGAATCCACTTCTCCGGTGGGCTCGTCGCCCAGGAGCAGAACGGGTTTATTGGCAAGGGCCACGGCAATAGCGATCCTTTGCTGCTCTCCGCCTGATAATTGGGTTGGGTAGTGGCTCCGGCGATCGTATAATCCGATGGCATTGAGCAGTTCCGCTGACCATTCACGCTTTTGATTGGCGCTGCTGGCCCAGGACATACTGATCGGAAATTCGATGTTCTCCTGGGCATTGAGATAAGGGATCAAATTCCGCGTGGTTTGCTGCCAGACAAACCCGACTTTAGCGAGTTGATAAACTGTAAGCGCTGCCTCGGACATGGCCAACAAGTTAAGCCCGTCGACGGTCACTTTGCCGGCTGATGGACGGTCCAATCCACCCAAAATATTCATCAGGGTCGATTTTCCCGAGCCAGACGCGCCTACAATGCCCAGCATTTCGCCGCGTTCAACAATAATGTCCAATCCCTGGAGTGCTACAACTTCCAGGTTTGCAACTTTATATATTTTTACCAGATTTTCACATATGACCAGGGGAGCAATCCCGTTTTGCATAACCTTCTCGACGATGGTGTGCTAAAGGCTGACTTCAAACCCCCTTATTATAATTCAGTTTCCTAACCGTTCTCGGTTCGGTATATCTAACGGCAGTACCAGGTTAGATCGTGCCGTCTGTATCTTCGTCATCACCCTCGCCTAATTCGGCTTTCGTTTCTTGCGGATCACGCCGTACCCACAGGTACAAAACGTGGCCTTCAGGGGTTTCAAGCATGCGGGCTGCCATAATCGGTGACTCTTTGGTCAGGCCAACATCGCTGCGATATTCCAGATACATCGTCGTTCCGTGTCGCCAGGCCCGGTGGCAGCGTTCGACCAGGGTATTTCCGTTGAACGTGCGTAACCGCGTCAGCGCAAGGTCATATAGATATGGTCCTTCATTTAGACCAAGAGCCCAACCATCTTGTACGACTTCAAATGTGGGTGGAGGGCCTTCAATAATTGTGATCTTGTTATCCATTCACTATTTCCTTGGTTTGGAATGATACCATAAAATGATTAGGATTCCTTACCTTCAATTTCCTCTAATGGGCCGGTTCCGAGCCGGTATCCGAACCCGCGCAAGGTCAGGATCAGGCGCGGGTTAGAGGGATCGAATTCGACTTTCTGGCGTAGCAGCCAGATATACCGGCGCACCATGGTGGTATCTTCCGTCCGGTAATGGCCCCAAACTGCGTGGGCTAATTCTGCTTCGGGAACGGCATGCCCCTGCTGGCGCGCCAGGTATTCCAGCATGCGGAATTCGGTTGGGGTTAAGGTAATCACTTCTTCGCCGCGCCGTGCCAGGCGTTTATCGATGTCGATCAACAGGTTACCAAAGGTGATCAGGTTTCTTTCAGCAGGAATGCGGGCCTGGGCCCGGGCCAACACAGCCTGCACGCGCGCGCATAATTCGGCGAAACTGAATGGCTTGGTAACGTAATCGTCGACGCCCAGGCGGAAACCACGCAGTTTATCCGCTTCGGTTGATTTTCCGGTCACGATGACGATCGGCACGTCTGACATTTCGCGCAAGCGAACGGCAACTTCCCATCCATCCATCCCCGGCATCATCACATCCAGAATTACCAGGTCCGGATGCTCCCGGTAAGCAATCCTGAGCGCTTCGGCGCCGTTCGATGCCTGGAATGTCGTAAATGACGCGTTCTGTAAATACTCGCTCAGGAACTCGAGTAAGGTTGTATCATCGTCAACTAACAGCAATTTCGCTTTCATCTTTATCCTCGATAGCAGGCAGCCAAAATGTGAAACACGAGCGCCCATCGGGTGTTTTTTCGTAGCGCACGTCACCGTCCATAGCCTGGAGCAGCCGCCGTACGATGTACAGGCCCAGACCATGCCCGTATACAGTCTGAGCGTCACCATGTTGCAGCCGAGAGAACCGTTTGAAAAGCATTGGCAGGGCTTCAGGTGAGATACCCTCTCCCTCATCAATTACCTGGACGTATACCAGGTTGGACTCAGTATATGCCGTTACCAAAATTTCGCCCTTCTGGGCATATTTAATGGCATTATCGACCAGGTGAAAAAGGATGCTTTCCAGGGCGTGCTCGTCGATGTTTATGAGGGGCAATCCATCGGGTATCGACCATCTGACCCGCTCGCCGGATCTCATCATCTTTACCTGGTAATCAAGCATATCAACGATATCGATGAGTGCTAAGGGAGCAGCTGAAAATGGCATCCGCCCGGCATCTAATGCCGATAAGTCGAGGATTGTTTCAACAAAATGGGTCAGGCGGAGAATCTCCGACTGGACCAGGGTCAAAGAAAGCTGGACGTGGTCAGGGATAGCTTGCGGGCTGCTCAATACCAGTTCGATCCCACCGCTGATATTGGTCAGAGGCGCCCGGAGCTCATGCGATACCAACGAAACAAAATCCGATTTAAGCCCATCCAACATCTGAAGGGTCTGGTTTTGCTGTTCCAGAGTTTGGTAGGCGGTGCTCAGGCTGCTGGTCTTTTCAGCCACTTTTTGTTCGAGCTGGGCATTCATCATTTCGAGCTCATGGTGCGCACTGGCTGCTTGATCGTAAGCAATTTGGAGCGCCTTTTGTTGGGCATTCTGAACTGAAAGGTCGTGAGCGGTGCCGGCCAGGGTCAAATGCTCGAAAGGTGACCGGTTGATTGGCCGGAGAGAAAGGTAACCCGGGTACGTTGACCCATCCATGCGCTCAAACACGATTTCACCGGACCAGCCGTGGGGGATTGCGGATTGGAGGAAGTGATCAGGGAGCGAGCTTGCAGATATCATGCAGAGCACAGACTTATTGAGCAGCGCGTGATTGTCTTTGTAACCCATGGACGATAACAAAGCCGGGTTCACCAGCTTTAACCGGCCCTTTCCATCACAAATAAATGCGGGTTCTGCAATACTGTCGACCAGCAGTGTGTATTGGCGGAATTCCCGCTCTCCTGCCAGCATACCCTGGCGGGCAATCAAGAACAAGCCTAGCAATAGTGTAATCCATAACCCAAAGGTTTCCGTCCCCCCGATTAACGACCATCCGGAAAGTGCATATCCACCCAGGAGAAAGTTGGCCAGGAAGACGATTGTAGCCTGGAAGCCTTTGGTTAAGAAATTATCCAGTTTAGCAAGAGTTTGTTTCCCTGTTTCCAGAATAGATCGGTCCGTAGCGCCTGGTTTACCTGGCGTTGCTTTTGGGTTCTTGACTGGTGTTATTTGCCGGTAAGATCGGACAGCAGCCAGGATGATTGAAAAACAACCCGAAGCCCACACCAGGTTATTTGGATTTGCCATTACATTCCCGCTGACCAAGGAAAGGTAATCCCGCACCAGATCGCTCATCACCAGCAGCAGCAATCCCACGTGAATCCAACGCTGCCCCGGTGACCTGCGCTGTAAATCTTCAAGCATGAAGAGAATCATGATGGCGATTAAAAGGACCAATCCGGTCAACGGGAAAAGACGGGCATTATAAATATCCAGCTGACCGGCGATGTCTTGAAATGGTCGCAGGATCACCAACCAGCTCAAGGTCGCAGCTGCGACGAGTGCGATGAATACATCTCCATATAATCGAATTTGAGATGAAGTTCGCCGGACCTGGGTCAGGAAAAGCACCAGGCTGAGCAAGACCAGGCTTTGTCCAGCCAGGTAACAGGAATCCAAAATCGTAACCCAGGAAGAAGTTGGCAGCGCCAGGGTGAGGTTGACGTAACTATCCAGGTTACTACCTGCCCACAACAGCAGGCCTATACCCAGGAATATCCAGGCTAGCCGGCGCCTGGTTGTTAGAAGGCGGCGGCTTCCGAGCCAAACAGCGATGCAAGCTGCCAGAATGGAAGAAATGATCGCCATAGATCAATTTTACAATAATCTGGAAGTTAAGTTGTCTTGTCCAAAACCTCTATTTCGCCCATCAGGTCTTCCAATTCATTCCGAGATGCGACCCTCGGAACAAAAACGAGCATTTTTGAACGGTATTTTTGCCAGATTCGCTTGATTTTTTCCGGGGTCATATCGTAATAAAGGATCTGACCTTTTCCCAGCCTGTCGATCTGGTCGTAGAGGAAGCTCCAATCCCAGTCTTCAGTGCCTGCGCCGATAGCGTAAATAATAATATCCATTTTTTCCAGAGCACATAAAGCTGGAACGTGGCAGACGGCATTAGGCCCATCCAGGTGGTAAGTAAATGCCCCGGCATCTTCGGCCTCGCTCATCAACGATGGGATGACGAATTCACGGAACATTTTGGGGCTGATCATGGCAGAAAAATCACACTGCGGGCGGCTGTGGCGGCCGGGGAAATATAGCCCTTCGACGTTCATCGAGCCCAGGCGGTCCATATCAAGCTCGGCAGCCAGGGCTGCCAGAACTTCCGCATAGGCCCGGTTGACCTGTTCGAGAGCTCTTTTTACATGCTCGGGCCGGTCGATCAAATCGACCAGCAAGTTCTGTGGGCCGCGCAGCGAAGCTAAAGCATCCAGATTCCCCAGCAGCGCCGGTGCAGCTACCATCATTTTACCGTCGAGGTGGCTGCGGAGCACGTCGAATGCTTCCAGGGTACGCTGCCACCAATAGCTGTCTTTTCTGAAGCGGATTTCGACTTCGCCCCAATCTTCGACGAAAGGCACCGACCAGCTGGTCGAACGGTCGTCGGCCAGACGCAGGTCGCAGCCCAGGTAAGCCGCAAAGGTTTCCGGGCCAAATTCGAGGTAATAATTAGGAATGGTGTCGCCCAGGAACTCGTGGGTATCGGCCCAGGCCAGCAGCTGGTGGGCGAGGTCGTGGAAGTCGCAATCAAACGCTGTCAGGTAAGCGGGCGGTTCCACGGCCCGGGTATGCGGGCGAGGTAAGGTTACCAGAAAGGCTGGCCTCGAATTGCTTCCCCTCCAGAACTGGAGCCAGTAATGCAACGTCTGGTCCAGATCGGGTTTGTATTCGAGGTTCATCTGTGGAACGGCATCAAGAAAATAATTCCTCATGATCGGGTCCCTATCCTGAGTTTTTTGTTGAAAATTAGATTGTTAGCGTATTTAGACAACCGGTGGATTGGTCATGAGTCTGGCTGCACTTCCTGTCCCCAGATAACGTCCATTATGGACCAGGATAATGCCAGCCAGGACCGATATACCACCGATCCACTGGCCTGGGTGGAGTGTTTCTCCTAAAAGTGGGATGGCCATGATGGCGGTCATCACCGGTTGAGCAATCATGGTGGGTGCTACCAGGGATGCTGGTAGGTGTCCCAGGGCAAAACTTAAGGAAAGATGGCCGGATATTTGAGATATCAAGGCCGCGCCAAAGAAAACCAGGTAGGTCTGAGCCGGGAAACCGGTCATAGGTTGTTGGAAGATCAAACAAATTACCAGCAAGGTCAGGCAGGATACGGCGTTGGCCAATCCCATAAATACCAATGGACTGAGATATTGGCGGCCGCGCTGCATGACCAGGTAATAGGCTGCATAGAAGAAACTGGAAATTAGCGCCAGCAAGTCTCCCCAACTCAAACCGGGATTGTTAAGCGCATCATTGCCCAGGACCACCACTGCTCCACCCATCGCCAGCACTAATCCCAGCCAGAAGATGCTTTTCAACTGTTCGCGAAAGAAAAACGCGGCGACCAGAGCAACCCAGATCGGAGCGGTATTATTGAGCAAGGTCGCATTAGCGACCCGGGTAAAACCGATCGAGGTGCTCCAGGTGGCCTGGTCCAACGCGGCGAACAGGCCGCCTAATATCGGGGCCAGCCACAAGCCTCTGGGGAGTTTTACTTTTCGCACCTGGGGCAGGAAGAACGGCGATAGAACGGTCGTTGCGATCCCCATTCTAAAAAACGAGGTAACCACTCCCGGAGCTTCGGACCAGCGGATGAACAGAGAAGAAAGGCTCAGACAGACCACGCCGGCTGCCAAAGCCAGATAAGAAAGCGTTGTTTGGGGGTGGCGCATGAGGGATCATTATAAACGAAATGGCAGCCTGCATGGCCGTCATTTCCAGTTCGTACCATGATCGGATTTATACCCGGTTCTGGTAGAATCACTTCTGACTTCAAGTTGCCATTATCAGGAGGAGCCATGAAATACGTAGCTGCTATCGACCAGGGTACGACCAGCACCCGTTTTATGGTTTTCGATCACAACGGCAACGTTGTGGCTATCGACCAGCGCGAGCACAAGCAAATCTTCCCTAAACCAGGTTGGGTAGAACACAATCCGCTCGAGATTTGGCTGCGGGTTCAAGAGGTCATCCATGGCGGCCTTTCAAAAGCCGGACTGGATCTGGGCGAGATTGCTGCGGTTGGCATTACCAACCAGCGTGAAACAGTAGTCGTTTGGGACAAGACCACCGGGCGCCCGATCTATAATGCCATCGTCTGGCAGGATACTCGCAGCGACCAGATCTGCCAGGCACTGGCTGAAGATGGGGGCCAGGACCGGTTTAGAGCCAGAGTGGGCCTGCCGCTGGCAACGTATTTCTCGGGTCCAAAGATAAGTTGGATCCTGGAGAATGTGGCCGGCGCTCGCCAAAAAGCCGAAAAAGGGGACCTGCTTTGTGGAAACATCGATACCTGGATCATTTGGAACCTGACCGGCGGGCCGCATGGTGGGGTCCACGCCACCGACGTCTCGAATGCTTCTCGCACCATGTTGATGGATTTGCAAACGCTCGAATGGGACGCGACCATTCTGGAAATCATGGGAATTCCGGCTGGCATGCTGCCAAAGATCATGCCATCCAGCGCCATTTTTGGACAGGCGACCGGCGAGCTGGCTGGCATCCCGATTGCCGGAGACCTGGGGGACCAGCAGGCGGCCCTTTTTGGCCAGACCTGTTTTAACGTGGGCGAAGCCAAAAACACTTACGGCACAGGCTGTTTCATGCTGCTCAATACAGGCAACACAGCCGTCCAATCCCATAATGGGTTGTTGACCACCCTGGGTTATCAGATCGGCAGCCAGCCGCCGGTCTACTGCCTGGAAGGCTCGATTGCCATTGCCGGCGCCCTGGTCCAGTGGCTGCGCGACAATTTGGGGTTAATTTCCAAATCTGCTGAAGTTGAGACATTGGCGCGTACCGTTGACGACAACGGCGGTATTTACTTTGTCCCTGCCTTTTCTGGCCTTTACGCACCCTATTGGAAAAGTGATGCGCGCGGGGCGATAGTCGGCATGACCCGCTACGTCAACCGTGGTCACCTGGCACGCGCATCCCTGGAGGCGACGGCTTTCCAGACCCGCGAGATTCTGGATGCAATGAACAAGGATTCCGGCGTCGAGCTGAAAACCCTCAAGGTAGATGGTGGAATGGTTTTCAACGACCTGCTCATGCAGTTCCAGGCCGATATCCTCGGAGTTCCGGTGATCAGACCGGCGGTCGCCGAAACGACTTCGCTCGGGGCAGCCTATGCGGCCGGATTGGCAACCCATTTTTGGGATAAGATCGACGACTTGCGACAGTATTGGAGCTATGATCGCCAATGGTCGCCGAAGATGGATGTAAACACCCGTCATAAACTGTACAAAGAGTGGCTGAAAGCCGTCACTCGCACGTTCAATTGGATTGAAGCCTGATTATCTGGTGATAAAAGGAAATTGATATAAGATGAACGATCGCGAACGCTTCATCGCCTGCATTCTGGGAGAACCGCTCGATCGCCCTCCATATTACCTGCTTTGGGGACCCTGGGGGACTACCTGGGAGCGTTGGGAACGGGAAGGTAAGCCACTTTCCATCACAGATCACAAGTCCTTCATGGATCCAGATCAAATGCCCATGGAAGTGCCGGTTAACATTGGTCCGTGCCCGCGCATCGAACGGCGGATCCTGGCTGAAGACGATGATTATGTCACCTTTACGGATACCTGGGGGATCAAGCGCCGGGACCGCAAACATGGCGAATTGATGTCGGAATTCCTCGAGTTTCCGGTTAAAAATCGTCGCGATTGGGAGTCTTTCAAAGAGCGCTACCTCGACCCTGGCGATCCTGCCCGCCTGGATGGAAATTGGCGCGAAATTGCTCGAGATTGGATGGCCAAAGGCTATCCAATCCAGTTAGGTGGCTATCCGGATGGCGGTGTATTTGGCCCGTTTCGTTGGTTGATGGGTGACGAGGACGGCCTGGTGGCTTTCCACACGATGCCGGATTTAGTGCATGACATTATGGACCACATCACCAGTATTTATCTTTCGGTCTTCGCCCAGGTTGTCCAGGTCGTCAGGGTGGACCTGATCCACATGTGGGAGGATATGTGCTATCGCGGCGGGCCGTTGATCTCTCCGCGCATGTGGGATGAGTTCCTGGGTCCGAATTACCGCCAGATCAAGGCCTTCGCCGGCAGCTATCATATCCCCGCTTTTTCGGTGGACACCGACGGCAACCCTGAGAAAATTGCCCCGAATATGATTCGGGCCGGGGTGAACTGGCTTTTCCCCATGGAAGTTTCTGCTGGGGTAGACGTGAACGTCTGGCGTGACCGTTTCCCTACCCTGGCTTTTCTGGGTGGGATTGACAAACGTGCCCTGGCTGATGGTCCCAAGGCCATTGACCGGGAATTGGAACGTGTCCGTCCGGCTGTCGAAAAGGGGCGGTATATCCCCGACCTGGACCATCTGGTCCCAGATGATGTCTCCTGGGAAAATTATTGTTATTACGCCAGGGGTCTCAAAGAATTAGTCGGGAAAAACTGATACCTGCAGGACGATCTTGCCCCGCAGATGCCCGCTCTGGCTGAGCGTTTGAGCCTTCCCGGCTTCTTCCAAAGAGAAGATTGCCCCGACGTAAGGTTTTATCAGGCCGGTTTCGAGCAGATGGGCAATTTGACCAAACCTGTCAATTGGTGCCCGGCTGCCGCGTACGACCCTGATCCCTTGCTCCTTGCCCATTTCGGGGCTGGGCCAGGATCCATTCGTTGCCAGCACGCCGCCACGGCGGATGACCTGCATCGACCGGGTAAAAATGTCGCCACCGACCGTATCGATGACTGCGTCCAGGTCGTGAACAACCGATTCAAACCGGGTCTGATGGTAATCGATGACCTGGTCTGCTCCCAGCGAACGGACGAAATCAGTGTTATTGGCAGAGGCGGTCCCGATGACAAATGCGCCTTTCCAATGCGCAAACTGGACGGCAAAATGTCCAATCCCACCGGCTGCGCCTTGAACGAGCACCTTCTGCCCTGGCCCTACATTGGCGATTTCGATGACTGACTGCCAGGCCGTCAAGGCACAAACCGGCACCGCCCCAGCTTGTTCAAAGGTGAGGTTCACTGGTTTCTTTTGCAGGCTGCCGGCCTGGGCCAGTACGTATTCAGCATATCCTCCAGTTATCGGGCCAAAGACGGCATCCCCCGGCTGGAATGAGCCAGCCTCGCTGCCGGTCTCTGCCACAATCCCGGCTCCATCCACGCCAGGAATCCATGGCAAGGGTACTGTCCTTTCTGGTGGATAAATTCCTGCTCTGGTTTTCCAATCGACAGGATTGACACCTGCTGCCATTTGCTGGATCACCACCTGCCCTGATAAGGGCTTTGGGCGGGGCGCGTCTTCAAGGCGAAGCTTCTCAGGCCCGCCAAATTCGTGAATTCGTATAACTTTCATATTCTCTTATTTGTTATTTCCAATATTTTCTAAAACATCTGGTAGCTCTGCCAGGGTAGCGATGGTCAGATCGGGTTGGATGGTATCCAGATGGGCTCGGTTACCCGGTGTGTCCGCCCTGCGCGTAATCCAGATACCGGGCATTCCGCTGTTGTGAGCCCCGAGGATATCTGCCCCTAATGTATCTCCGACCATTACGGCCTGTTCCGGTTGGGCGTTCCAGTGCCGCAATGCCAAATAGAAAATTTCCGGATTGGGTTTTCGTATCCCCACGGCTGCCGAGGAGATGATAATGTCGAAATACGGACGAGCGCCTATTTTATCGACCAGCTGCTGGACGTCGTTATCGTCGGATGCATTCGAAATGATACCCAGGCGGTAACCTCGTTGGACAAGCTCGCGGATGGTAGGTAAAGCATCGTCTTCTGGACGCCAGAACGCCTGGGTGACTGCATACATATCATTCAGGGCGGCTTGTAAGATCGAATTGTCCACACTTTCATACCCAGATAGCTTTAATTGTTCTTTTAGGATGAAAAGAGAGGTGAATTCGATGAACTCAGTTTCCCGCTCTTGTGCATAGGCTTGCTGGCTGGTGTTAAACCCTTCAAGGAATGCATCTTCGTCAAGTTGTAATCCGCTTTGTTTCAGGCGGCCTACCAATGCCTGGCCTGCGAACGCCAGGGCTTGCGGCCAGGTACCATCGAAATACAGCAGGGTTCTCCCCAGGTCGAAGAGGACGATTTCCATCAATAACCTGCCGAGTTGTCGTAGCGGTTGTATAGCGGCAGGCCGGTCAGGTAGCGGTTGAGGTTTTCAGCAAACAAGGCGGCGGCCCGTTCGTTATAATGCAGGCTTATGCCGGAAATATGCGGAGAGATGATCACGTTTGGCAAGTGCCACAATGGGCTCGATGCCGGTAGTGGCTCTTCGGGGAACACGTCCAGTGCTGCGCCCGCCAACCGCCGTTCTTGCAAGGCCGGGATCAAAGCAGCATGATCGATGATCCCGCCCCGGGAGATATCCACCAGGAAAGCCGTTGGCTTGACTGCGCCAAGTTGTTCGCTGCCGATAAGATGATGTGTACTGGGTGTCAAAGGGATGGTTACGACGATAAAATCGCACGAGTGCAGCATCGAAGTCAGGGCCTGGATCGGATAGAGCCGCTGGAATAGATCGCCCTGGGGATCGCCCAGCCCGCTCTTGGTGTACCCTGTATCCTGGGGATGCATCACGTCCCGTTTGGTCGCCAGGATGGTCACACCAAACGTCTGCAGCAAATGAGCGATCTGGCGGCCAATGCTGCCATACCCGATGATACCGATGGTTGAGCCGTACAGTTCGAACGGCGTGAAGCGTTCGAAGCGGTCGCGCGGCCATTCAACTTTAGCCTGGACAGCCAAAAGTTCAGGCAAATGGCGTCCCAGGGCCAGCATCATCATGAGTACGTGCTCAGCCACCTGGGTTGCGGAGGCTCCACTCAAGCTGGTGATGATCAGGTCGGAATTCTGCAGCAGCGGGGATTGGGTGACGAAGTCGATCCCTGCATAATGGAACTGTACCCATTTCAGGTTGGGGACAGCGCCTGGTTCGGGTAAAAGCCTTTCGGTGTAAAGGATCTCCGTCCGAGTCCAGATTTCGGGTGGGATATCCTCTACCTTGCGACCTGTTTGTAAGGTGATGTGAAATCGAGGTGAAACTTCTCGCAGCGTTGCTAATAATGTCTCATTAAAAGGAATCGTAATCAGTACTTCTATTGTATCTGCCATTGGTCTGGAATCCTAAGCTGAACCCGATTTAACCATGCTCGATTGTCGTGTGGATCTGTTCGTGCATATACAGAGGCAGGTAATATGGGCCGCCAGCATTTTTGCCGCTGGAGCCCGAACCTTTCCAGCCCCCAAACGGCTGAAACCCGGGCCAGGCACCGGTGGTTGCCCCTTGCGGCCGGTTAACGTACGTTACCCCTGCTTCGATCTGGTCGAAAAATACTTCCACCTCTTGCTGGTTGCCATAAAAACCGGCAGTCAGGCCATAGGTGACGTCGTTGGCGTGGACCAGAGCTTCTTCCAGATTGTTAACCCTGGCGATGGTCGTAATGGGTAGGAACATTTCGGTCTTCCACAAGCGGTGGTTATTAGGAAGGTCGACCACGTACGTTGGAGCGCAAAAATACCCTTTACCCAGGTCGCCATCGAGCAGCACTTTCCCACCGGTCAGGAATCGCCCCGATTGGTCGAGTTCTTCGGCGAACTGCTGGTAGTCCTGATAGGCTTTCTGGTTGACCACCGGCCCCATATATGTGCTTCTCTCGGTCGGTTCGCCAATGACCAGGTTATTAGCCAGATCGGCCAGGCGGGCCGTTAACTGATCATATACCGCTCCTTCGACGTATACCCGAGAGCTGGCCGAACATTTTTGACCTTGCAGACCAAATGATGAGCGTAGAATCCCGGTTGCAGCTTCCTCGAGATCGGCATGGCGGGTGACAATCACCGGATTCTTGCCGCCCATCTCCAGAATTGTGGGCCGGGGCCAATGTCCCTGGCTGAAACTGCGATAGATATTCATACCAACGTCGAACGACCCGGTGAATGTAATGCCGTCGACGCCGGGGTGGTCAATCAACGCCTGACCAATGGTACTGCCCGGTCCGGTGACGTAGTTGAACACGCCGTCAGGCAGGCCGGCATCTTGCAAGCACTCAGCAATCAGGCGGCTCGTCCAGGGGGTGTCGCTGGCAGGTTTCATTACGATGGTGTTACCAGCTACCAGCGCCGCCGAAGCCGGGCCGCCGGAGAGGGCGCAGGGAAAATTGAACGGGCTGACGACTACCCATACCCCATATGGCCGCAGGACTGACAAATTAGTCGCTTTGAAACCTACCAGCGGGTCGTGACCCATTTCGACAGCATAACCGTGATTGGCTTCCATCCGGTCGCAGTTATAGCGGAAAAGGTCAGCTGTCTCAGCGACATCACCCAGGGCTTCTGAGCGGTTTTTCCCAACTTCCATGGCGATTACCGCGCCGAATTCATATATGCGTTTATCGATCAGATCGGCTGCCTTGCGTACCAGTGCGACCCGCTCTTCCCACTTCATGTGGCTCCATAAGGGAAAAGCTTTGCGGGCAGCCTGGATGGCATCTGCTGCATCCTGAGGTTTGCCTTTCTGGAAAATTCCTAACACCACCTCGGTGTTTGCTGGTGAACGATCTTCGAATTTGCCGTCGGACAGGCGTTCCTTACCGCCGACGATCATTGCGTGTTCTTTGCCTAAATTACGCTTCACGTGAGCAACCGCTTCTTCGAAACGGATATGCATTTCTTCGGGGGGGTTGAACATGGTTGCATAAGTAAGCTTGAAAGAGCTCATTTTTACCTCCTGGTTGCATTAGAGATCTTTTTTGCTTTTCAACAGTCTTTTCTTGTTACGATAATACCACGTTGCCAGAGAAACCCCACAGGCAACCAGACCGATCGAAATAATCCAGATCGCCAGGCTCCCGTTTTGGGCAGGCTTGGGGTCTGCTGAAGTTGTTGGGCTGATGGTGGCGGTCAGTTGGGGCTTTGGCGTCTGGGATGGCGTCGCCGATGCTAGCAATCGAGTAGCGGTAGCAGTGGCGGTATCAGGCTCCGGCGTCCAGGTTGGCGTTATTGCCAGTTTCATCAATAGTTTGTCACCCGGGCGCAGAATCGAGGTTTCATTCATCCCATTCCAGGCCATTAAATCTGCCAGGGTCACCCCAAACAAGTTGGCGATATACGAAAGGTTTTCACCACTTTTTACAATGTAGTAATATTGGCCATCGCTGATGGGGGTCAGCTTCTCGAAGGGGTTGAAAACGGTCGCGGTCGCCGTGGGAGTGGGTATACCCGGTTTTATCAACAGCTTCTGTCCGATTTGCAAGATGGTATCTTGCTGGATGCCGTTCAGCGCCAGGAGCGTTTCGACGTTTATCCCATAAGCCAGGGCGATCGTGCTAAGGGTCTGGTACGCCTGGACCTGGTGAACTATTTTACCGGTCGCATCCGCTGTGGCCACCTGGACCATCCCCGCTGGGGTGGGTGTGAAATAACCGGCCGTGTTGCTGTTCGGAATGAATAGTTTCTGCCCAATCCGGATCGAATCGCTGGTGAGATTGTTCCAGGTTTCGAGGTCTTTGATGGTGACGTGGTAAGCAATAGCAATTGCCCATAATGACTGGCCATCCCGAACCAAATGATAAGTACGGCCATCTGCATCGGGAGTTGCTACTTCAACCGGATAAATAATCTGGGGGACGATAATCGTACTGCCGCCGCTGGTCCCGCCTGAGGTTGAGCCGCCTCCCGATGTATAGCTGCCGCAGGATTTCCCGGAGACGTAAGCGGCCTGCAAGACATAATAGGTCATTCCGTTGGCTGCTTTGGCTACCCCGGCGCCGACGTTGCAGTAGGCCGCGGTCGTGGCCGGCAGCATGTGGGCTGCGTCAGACCAGTAACCGAGGATATCCGAGAGGGTGAGGTTGTATCCTACAGCAAAGTTTTCTGTTGCCCACACCGTCCCGCCTCCACCGTACCCGGCTGCGGCGACCCGACCGCGCACGTCTCCGATGTGCCAGGACATTTCGTTGGCAGCCATGATTTGAGCGGTAGCCTGTGCGACCGCGTCGATGATGCCATCCTCGACCAGGGCGCCATGCCCGTAAGAGACCCGCAGCGAGTTCATTGCGGCGATCAAATCGTAGGCGGATACGTCGCCCGATTGCAAAGCCGGGACCTGGGGAGCGCGAGCCTGTACGGCTATTACCGGTGCGAGCATCCCAGCCAGTAGTAATAATAATAGAAACCACTGCTTGGAAATAGACTTTAGCACCCCCCTATTATAACGGCAGATTTATAATATCCTTGAAGGACACACAGTTTATGGATGATGCCATCCGCATCGTACCGGCAGGTGATGCTGCCCTGATGGTTTTTTTTGGCGAAGAGATCGACCCGCTCATAAATCAGAAGGTGCATCGCCTGGCTGGCCTTTTAGCGCAACACCCCATTGCCGGCAGCGGCGAACCTGTCCCCGCCTATGCCTCTTTGACCGTGCATTACGACCCGGCGCAGGTCGATTTTGCCCAAATTTCGCGATGGGTCAGCGACAACCTTGCCGTGTTGGAGACGATTACGCCGCTGCACCCCCGCCTGGTCGAGATCCCCACGGTTTATGGGGGTGAGTTCGGACCAGATCTGGAGTTTGTGGCTGCTTATCACCATCGTACTCGAGATGAGGTCATCCAGCTGCATTCCGAGGCGGTCTATATGGTTTACATGATGGGGTTTACCCCCGGTTTCCCGTACCTGGGTGGCCTCCCTGCTGAGCTGGCGACGCCCCGCCTGGAAAACCCGCGGACCCTGGTGCGCGCCGGCTCGGTCGGGATCGCCGGGAATCAGACCGGTGTCTACCCGATTGATTCTCCCGGCGGATGGCGCTTGATCGGCTATTCCCCCGTCCAATTTTTCAATTATCACAATGAGCCGCCGGCGCTGCTGCAGCCCGGTGACCGGGTGCGTTTCATCCCCATTTCTCCTCAGGAGCTGGCGGATGCTTAGTGTGATCGAACCCGGTTTCATGACCACCATCCAGGATCCAGGCCGCCTGGGATACCGCCGGTTTGGCGTGCCTGTCTCAGGCCCCATGGATTCATACGCTTTCAAAGCAGCCAACCGCCTTGTAGCGAACTCACCAGATGCTGCCGGACTGGAAATGGCTTTAAAGGGTCCCGTGCTGCAGGCTGGCGATGATTGCCTGGTTGCATTGACCGGTACAGGCTTTACGATGAGTGTTCAACCCGCAGGTTTGGGAAGTAGATTAACCGCGTGGACCTGCCCATCCTGGATGGCAGCCTTCATTCCCAAAGGGTCTGCCCTTTCCCTTGAGTCCTCCACCGGTTTAGGTTGGGCTTATCTGGCCGTTTCGGGTGGAATTGAGGTACCCCAGGTGATGGGCTCACGGTCGACTTACCTGCGCGGGGGTTTTGGCGGTATGCTGGGGAGAAAACTGGTCGAAGGAGATGTCCTGCCAACGTTCAACAGCAGTATTAACCTTCACGATCTGGCTGGTCGTTACTATCCGCAGGGCTGTTACCCTGATTATCGGGATTCCCTGGTTGTTGAAGTCATCCTTGGTCCGCAGGCTGATTATTTTAGCCCGGACGCCCTGGACACATTCCTTGGCAGTGAATACCAGCTCAGCTTCAACTCGGATCGTATGGGTTATCGCCTGGAAGGACCGGCAGTCGCCCATAGATCCTGGGCGGATATTCTTTCCGATGGCATGGTCTTTGGTTCGATCCAGGTGCCGCCCAGTGGTCTGCCTATAGTCGCCATGAGCGACTGCCAGACGACCGGCGGTTATGCCAAGATAGCCACGGTGGTATCGGCTGACTTACCCCTGCTGGCCCAGTGCCCCTTCGGGAATGGACGTATCCGCTTCAGACCTACGACCGTCGCAAACGCCCAGGCCCGTTATCGCGCCATGCTGCATAGCCTGGACCGGATCGAAGAAGGTTGATTGAGTTTGAGAACCGAGATCAAGACAAGGAGTTAAGAAATGCCGTCCATTGACTTGAATTGTGATATGGGTGAAAGCTTTGGAGCCTATTCCATCGGCAACGATGCTGCCATCATGCCATTTATTACTTCGGCCAACGTGGCTTGCGGATACCACGCCGGTGATCCCATGGTGATGGACAAAACCGTCCGCCTGGCTGCCAGTCACGGCGTGCAAATTGGCGCTCACCCGGGTTATCCGGACCTTCAAGGCTTCGGGCGGCGCCCGATGGACATCAACCCGGTTGAGGTTGAAGCGTTGGTGCTTTACCAGATAGCCGCTCTGGCGGGTTTTACCCGGGCAAACGGAGTTGAGCTTGTTCACGTCAAACCTCACGGTTCCCTTTATAACCAGGCGTCAACAAACCGAGATCTGGCAGCCGCTGTTGCCCGAGGGGTGGCTCGCTTCAGCCGCGACCTGGTGCTGGTCGGTCTGGCAGGATCTGTAATGCTCTCTGCCGGAGCGGAAGCCGGACTGCGGGTGGCTGCTGAAGCATTTGCCGACCGGGCATATAACCCAGATGGCAGCTTGCGCTCGCGCCGGCAGTCCGGTGCCTTGATTGCCGACCCTGTAGAAGCCCTGGCCCAGGCTGTACGGCTTGCAGAAAGTGGGGTGACAGTCGCTCTTGAAAATGGAATTACGCAAGTGCCGGTTGTCACCCTTTGCCTTCACGGCGATAATTCTTCTGCACCTCAAATTGCAGCTACCTTAAGGTCAGGTTTGGAGCGAGCCGGTTGGACCTTGAAATCTCTTTGATTTGACATCCCGATCGCGGCTGGAGAGGGGCAGGTTTTTTTGAGGCCAGGTTCCAGTCGAGACGGGGTTGCATTTCAATGACATTCACATTAAACTTATCTCATGCCCGTGGTGTCTCTACGAACAACTTACCTGGGAATTGAACTGCTGGCAAAAGCCGGCAGGAGCCAGCGCTCGTTCTGCTACGTCGCTCTGGATGGTAACTTGAAGCTGATTGCCATCGGCACGGGTGACCTGGACGAGACTCTGGCGTACACAGGGGGACAAACGGAAGCTTTTGTGGCCATCAACGCTCCCAGGCAGCCTAACCTGGGGCTGATGCGCCAGGATGCTTACCGGCAAAAACTCGATCCCCCTCCGGCTGCGGCCAGTTGGCAGGATTACCGTGTGGTCGAATACCTCCTCCGCCAGCATCATATCCCGGTCTTGAATACCTCGGCCCAAAAAGATCGCTGCCCCCCCTGGGTCCAATCCGGATTCGAACTTTATAACCAGTTAGAAAAATTGGGTTTTTGCGTTTACTCGGAAAATCAAGAGCTGCGCCAGACGCTCGAGGTACACCCGCTCACCGTTTTCTCCGCATTATTAGGGCAGGCTCCTTTCGGACGCGAGAGCCTTGAAGGTCGTTTGCAGCGCCAGCTCATCCTGAACCAGAAGGGGATCGAAGTTGCAGATCCAATGCGGTTTTTTGAGGAGGTGACTGCGTTCAAGTTGCTGCGCGGGGTGCTCCCTCTTGAGGGTATCTTTTCGCCGGGGGAATTGGATGCATTTGCCGGAGCCTATACTGCCTGGGCGGCAGCAAATCGCCCGGATGAAATTACGCTCCTGGGCGATGCTGAAGAAGGCCAAATCGTCGTTCCGGTCAAATCATTTAAAGAACACTATTAACCACAAATACCTCAGATCGGGTCAATTCAACGGATGCTTTCTCTTTATCCGAAGGAACGAATTCGTATCGTTGGACCAATCCGAGGTATTCGCGATTATTTTATAAGTGTCAATTGATCGACTTTTTTAGAGCCTGATCACGCTGCCGCAGTATTCGCACGAAATCGAGTCCATTCCACGCAGCACCGGTGTGGTGATGGCTCCTCCGCAGACCGGGCACTTGGTCGGAGCGGCTTTGACTTTTTCGACCGCTTCTTGATCGACTGCGATCGCCCGGCCCTTGTCGAAATCTTTCGCTTTAGCCCGATTGAGTAGACCTTGCCAGGTATCGCCGTCCTGTCCATCGATATGGAAATGCATCGCATAAAAAGGCGCGCCGCTGGCGAAGGTGAGCTCGATGTGGTCTTCATGTCCAAACAGGCCCTGGTTGGATGCTTTGATGGTTGTCAGCAGGGGGATTGGCGTTTCCATCTGCAATTTTTGCACCATCTGCTTGGCTGTAGTGATAAACAGCACTTTTTTGGTTGCAATTTCCTGCTTTTGTTCGAAAATCAAGCGCTGGTCGGTCAGGTAAAGTACACCCTGGGGATCGTCTTTGTTCTCCTTCCCGCCTTTGATCCAGGTGGCCTTTACTGCCATGATGCCGGTTTCAGTTGGGAGCATGGGGAACGTGGCCTGCGCCAACTGATGCAGCATCCATTCGATATCTTTCAGATGGGCGTTCATCTTATCAGCATCGTCGGTGAAAGCCCGGTACATCCCCCGGATGGTCCCTTCAGCGGCGTTAATCTTGCTTTGCAGCGAGTCCAATGCCGATCTGGCTTGTGCTACGAGAGGTTGGGCCATATAAGGGTTGTTTGCCCGGCTGACCAGCTGCGAAACAGTCATTTCGATCTGGCGGATATCCATATCCAGCATATTGGATTGCTGGGTGATCTGCTGCAGTACCAGCAGCCGTTGAGTAGACCAGCGTTGCTTCAGATTGGCAGCCTGGGCTTCAAGATCGTTTTCGAAAACGTAGCCACGGCTGCGTAAATCCAGCAGCTGCTGAGGCAGACGGTCGATCGAATTGTCAATGGTCGCCATCTCGTCTCTCATTTTTGCCAGGCGCACGTCGTCCTGCAATGAATTGAGATTGGTTTGGATCGAGTTGATGTCTGCTGCCAATTTTTGGGCGGGGGTCTGGGTATTGTCGGTCATAGATTGCTCCTGTTGTGAAAGAGAGTTGAGAATTGAGAGTCGGAACTGCTTAATAATTTCCCAGGGTATAAAACCGCTCTGGAAATCAGATGGTCGCCGGTGTTAAGCTTTGAATTCACAATGCAGAATAATTATATAAGTAAGCAAGTAAAACAGGCAGTTAATTGGAGCGAAAACAAGTGTTAATATCAAAATTGTAATTAAGACTAATTGTGCTACAATTCACCTGATTACTGATTACCAGTTATAAGGGAGCAGCTATGAACGTTTCGATGTGGGGCAAGGCATTACAGGTTATCCCGCGGATCACCCGCCAGGAATGGGACCGCCTGGATATCATTTCCAGATGGTTGATATCGACCAGGGCGGCCGTCTTGATCATGACTTTTTTCTCGGCCGCTATCGCCGGGATTTTCGCAATACAGAATGGCCTTTTTAATCCAGGGCGGTGGATCTTACTGGCAATTGGCCTGATTTTCGCTCATGCTACCAATAACCTGGTGAATGACCTGACCGACTCCCGCCGAGGAGTGGATAAGGACAATTATTTCCGCACCCAATACGGCCCTCAACCGGTCGAACAGGGTTTATTATCTCCTCGCCAAATCCTGGTTTATATCGCCGTGACCGGCGCAATCGCCCTGGCAGCCGGTATGTACCTGGTAGTTGTGAACGGCCCCCTAGCCTGGTTGATCCTGGGATTGGGGATCATCTTCGTCCTGTTCTATACCTGGCCGTTGAAGTACATCGGTCTGGGCGAGGTAGCCGTGATCCTGGTATGGGGCCCGCTTATGATTGGCGGAGGTTATTTCGTGGTGACCGGGGCCTGGGACTGGAATGTGGTTATCGGCAGCCTTCCTTATGCCCTGGGTGTTACCATGGTCATTTTCGGTAAGCATATCGACAAGTATCAGAGCGATCAGGCCAAGGGCATTCACACCCTGCCGGTATTGATCGGTGAAAAAGCGGCCCGCATTACCACCCTGGTGATGATGGCGCTCCAATACGTTCTGGTGGTTTACCTGATAATCACCGGGTTCTTTTCACCGGTGATGCTGGTCGTTTTCCTGGCGCTCCTGGTTGTCCCCCAGGTCTGGGCAGTTTATCGCCGGCCCAAACCGGCTGAGCGTCCGGATGAATACCCGGCTGATGCCTGGCCGCTGTGGTTCGTCGCGTTTGCCTTCTTGCACAACAAGCGCTTTGGCATGTTCTTCTTGCTGGGTCTGGTCTTGAACACGGCCTTGCATTTACTCAAGGTGATTTAACGCAGCGACAAATCCTTGATTTCCAGCCAGGCTGTTCCGTCGAGCGGCAGCGTTCCAAAGGACAGGCGACCATCCGGGGTGAAGGTCGCATATTGGTTGTCGATCCACAGCACCAGACCACCTTTTCCCAACGGCGAGACCGAGGTTTCCAATACGATTCGGTCGTCTACCGAGAGCTTGACCTTTTGAGGCTGCCAGTTGATGCTGTAGGCATGCCATTGGGTGCTGTCGATGTCAACCAGGATCGAGTCCTGCCGGACGATCCGGCTGATAAGTTTCCGCAGCTTTTTTGCCATCCACGGCCATTTTAAGAAAGGGAGCAGTGGTAAACCTGCCGCCATCACTGCCAGGGGGATCAAAGGCGAGCGAAAGGTTGCTGCCAGCAGGCCTTGGGCAGGTAAATCGTCTCGAAAAGATAGGAAGTTGGGTGGGGAGGCATTAAAAAACCAGGCTGTGTTTGGCAAGGCTGGCAGGCGACGGGCAGTTCCTCCAATCCCAAGGCTGGCATTGAACGGATCGTTCCAGAAGCCAAACCCCCACGTGCCTGGCAAATCAGGCTTAGAAACACGCGCTTGCAGGCTCAAGGAAACCGGCGGCTGCCACCTGAACTTGCCCCTGGGCAGGTGGGTATAATCGTCCAACTGAGCCCAATGATATCGGCCGCTGCCACCAGGCTCGATGCTCAATTTCCAACAGGTTGAGTCCGGTTCAGGGCGTTCGATATTACCGTACTTGACCTTTTGTTCAAGGTTGAGATTATCCGGCATCATTTTAATTAATTGGCGTACTTCTGCAATGGAATGTTCGGAATGGCCTGGACCCGGTCAATTTTCCCGGCGAAGACGTCTGCCCGAAAGTCACCACCTCCCACAGATTGGATCAAAGAGCAACCTTCTTCACCAACAAATTGGCGCTTTCTAATTCTTCTTACCCATCGTGACAATTAGGAAACGACTGCGGCAAGAAGCGGTTTTCTTCCCTTAATCATTCCGGATAGGTATGGACAGTTTCTATCAATTCATGTGCGGCTGGCGGGGGGATGGTTTGCTCGTTATTCATACGCCAGAAACGCTATCTCATCAAACCGGAGCCCAGAACTTGCCAAGACCGAAAAGCGATAGGCTGATCGAAATTGTGATAATGATAATGCCGATGCCGATCAGGATGCGGTCGCGCCGCCGGTAATGAAGCTGCTCCAGCCAGGTCCGTGGCCCAATGCCAAAGGCGCGCAGGTCCATGGCGTCGATAATGTCCTCGCTGCCGGCGATAGCATGAATGGTAACCGGCACGATCAGCGGAGCCAGCTTGCGTACCTGGGCAAACAAACCGCCGCGCAGCTTCTCAATCTCGTACCCGCGCGCGCGTTGGGCGTCCATTGTCAGGCTGAAATCGCGCCCGAAGGTCGGGATGAAACGCATGGTCAGATCCATGGCATAGGCGATTTTGTCTGGTAATCCCAGGCCGTGGAAGGCGATCCCGTAATGGATCGGGTTGAGCGAATAGGGGATCAGGATGGTCATGCTGGCAATGCTGAATACCCTTGCCAGCATGCTGAGGGCGTAAAACGAGCGCTCAATGGTGATATCCAGGCTTGGGCGCCAGCCGAAAATGGTGAAGGGGGCCTGGAGGCTTTTGATCAGGTGCTCCTGGGTGTAGAGTTCCATCCCACCCCTCCCGGTCAGGAAGGTCAGAAAGGAAAACAGGAGGATAAAGCCCCCGATGAAGATCCAGGCCCGCGACATTTCCTTCCATTTGATACCAGAAGTGAAAACCACGACCAGGGCGATTGTCAGAAAAAAGGACAGGAAACGAACGTCCCAGAAGAATAGAGTCGACATCAGGTAGCAGGCATAAAAGATGAGCCAGGCTCGCGGGTCGAAGCTTTGGATGAGTGATTTTCGCTTACGGTAGCGCCAGGTAACCAGCATGGGTCAGGTGATTACCTCCCGGTTTGCCTTTGCAAAGACATGTAGGCGACGACGAGGATCGGCACGAGGATGGCGGCAAAGATCAGGTTCGGGCCGGCTGCCGGGATGAATTCACCCACGATTGCAACTGTCGGAGAATAACCGTTGATCCAGATATCCGAGATAGCTGCAAAACCCAGGCCGATCAAGTTGCCCAACATGCTCCAGGTCACCGCAGCCGCCAGGTCAACATTTTTGCCAAAGGCAAAGCGAACAATCACAACCAGCAAAAAGCCGATCACGATTGAGATACCTGCCAGGATGGAAACCGGCTGGTCGAAGGGATAGACCATTCCATTGGTGATATCCCGATTGAGGAAGAACAGGGCTGTTACCAGCAGGGTCAGAACGGCGCCGATGATCAGAACGGTATCGATGCTCTTCTTGCGGTCTTTGAAGAGGAAGACCATGCCGGCAATCATACCAACCAGGCCATTACCAACGCTCCATTGAGGCGACAGGCCGAAGCCGGTCAGGGCATCGCCGAACATGTTACCGACCGCCCCGGTGAACAGACCTACCGTGGGGCCGAAGGCAAACCCAAAAAACATCGGGATGGCTATTGCCGGGCGGAGTGCTACCTGGCTGACTGAAGGCACGACGAATACGGTGCCGTTGAATAGATACGAAAAAACAGCATAGAGCGCAGCACCGATGGCCATATAAACGACTTCGCGGGTGCCCACCACCCAGATATTGCTCGCACGCGTAACTGAATAGACCGCAAACACGATCACCAATCCCAAAGCTACAAAAAGAAAACGAAGCAAGCCGGTTTGATCGAGCTGAAGGTTTGGATTGATCAGCCCCCCAATTAATACAATTCCTAAAAAGAAGACCAGAACTGCGACCAAAGGGACAACAATTGAAACCATTTTGCGTGTCATTTCATCCTCCATAATCGATGCGAAAAAAGAAAAACGGGATTCGTATTTGGGTCATCATGCCTGGGTTATTGGATGTGGGCCAGGGCTTCAGCGCGCATAAATCGTTTTGTCTTTGCCAGGTGATCCAGGTTGGCTTGCAGGAGCGAAGTGGGCACGAGCCGGCAAGAGCGCAGCCGCTCGAAATCGCTCAAGACCTCAACCGGACGGCCATCTGCGACTACTCGCCCATCATTGACCAGGAGCACCCGGTTTGCGTAAACGACCGCCAGGTCGATGTCGTGGGTGATGAACAGGATGGCCTGAAAACTGGGCAGGCGCAGGATGGAATCCATGAAGCTCATATAATTTTTATAATCCTGACCTGCTGTTGGTTCGTCCATCACCAATACTTGCGAACGCATAGCGAGTATCGCGGCAATGCTGACCCTTTTCTGCTGCCCGAAGGAGAGGGCCAGGGGTGGATCTTTCTCCATCCCGGCCAGATTCACAATCTGAATCGCTTCGTTCACCTCCTTTTCTATATCCTCAGGTGTATGTCCCAGGTTGGTCGGACCAAATGCCAGCTCCTCATTCACGGTTGGGGCGAACAGCATGTGGCTGGGACTTTGAAAAACGTAACCGAGGGTGTTGGCAATTTGGGCGACGCTGGTTTCACGTGTGTTCCGCCCCGAAACGAACACCTGACCTTTTACCGGTTTCAGCAGACCAATGGCGTGCTTGACCAGCGTTGTCTTCCCGGCACCGTTAGCTCCCAACACAGCAATGACGTCCCCCGGGTTGATGTCGAGGGTAATGCCATGCAGTACCTCAGGGTCGTTTCCGTAGCCAAAACCAACGTCTTCAAAGTGGACCAGAGGTTGGCCAGATTCGCTGTTATTATTTGTTTTCCAATCCACTAAACGCCGGATTTCAGCAGGCGCGGGGTCGGCGGCAGCCATTTCGATGATCATTTGGGCAGGAAGCTTGACTTCGTGGTAATCAACGACGTTTTTCAATCCTTCTGCCTTCCCGAAGTAATGAATCCGCCCGCCCATCATGAACATCACCTGATCGGGCTTGATCTTGAGCACATCTTCGACCCGGTGTTCTATCATTAAAACAGCCATTCCCTCATCAGCCAGGTGGCGAACTAAAGCAAGGGTTTCTTGAGCGCTGGCAGGGTCCAGGCTTGCCAGGGGTTCATCGAGCAGTAAAATGCTGGGGCGCATCGCCAGGACACCAGCCAGGGCGACTTTTTGTTTTTCGCCTCCGGAAAGGTTGAAAGTTTCTCTCTCTCGCAGCCGGCTGATGCCAAGATGGTCCAGGGCCTGGTCGACCGAGGCTACAATATCTTCCCGGCTCCATCCCAGGTTTTCCAACCCAAAAGCGACTTCGCTCATCACCCGCGTGCCTAATATCTGGCGTTCCGGGTCCTGGAGGACAGTGCCGACCTTCTGAGATATTTGAGACAGTGATAAAGCGCTGGTTTCCTTGCCATTGATCCGTATTTTTCCGCTGATCTCCCCCTTGTAACTGCGCGGGATCAGGCCATTGATACAACGAACCAGGGTGGTCTTTCCACAACCGCTGGCGCCAGCAATCAATAAAAGCTCTCCAGGGTGAACATCAAAACTGATATCGCTGATCGAAGGCTCGCTCCGGCTGCGATATCGGAACTCAAGACTGTCCACAGATAAAAGTGTGGATGAATCCATGCTGGTTTAAACCCTGAAGAATGCTTAAAGTTCTTTAAACCTGGTTTAAAGAAGTAATTTCGACTCGATCGCCCACCCGAGCGTTCAGGAGTTGGGAAGCGCTGCCGTTGACGACTGCAATTTCCAGGCGATCGTCGCTGTTGATCATCGCTGCCAGCTCACCGGATGAGCGCTCTCCAAATGATTTTACCATGTCGGTAATGATTCGCCCCTTTATCTTTACCTGGATCCGGCCAGTTTTAGCGATATGGTGGCGTTCCAGGTTGGTTGCGCAGTTACCAAAATGATCGATCCTCACGATTTGCCCCCTCCAACCCGCTTCTATCGCATCTGGGGTTGGTATAGAAATACGGTGCGGGTCGTGGATCAATGATCCGATTGAGCCGACCGGCACGCCATTAGCCAGGTGGGCACCTACCGGTGCAAAGATATCTCGTCCGTGAAAAGTTGTGCTGATTTTATTTAACCAATAGGCCGGTTTGTCCAGGTTGACCACCGTGATTTCTGCTCCCTGCCGTTCGGCTGATTCTATCAGCAGGGTCGCAAGGCCGTTGTCCGGGCCGACGAAGTATTGGCGTTCGATGAGGGCAGCTATCGACCGGCGGTGGGTGCCAACACCCGGATCGACGACAGCAACGTGCACTGTCCCCGGTGGAAAAAAAGGGACGCAGCGTTCCAGTGTTATGGCTCCGGTCAGGACATCTTGAGGGGGGATTTCGTGGGTCAGGTCGGCGATTTGCGCTTGAGGAGCGATAGACCAGATCACTCCTTTCATCACCCCCACGTAGCCATCATTGGCGCCAAAGTCGGTCAGCAAAGTAATAACGCTCAAACTGGCTCCCAAACCAATTGGATCGAACGGTTGAATACCTTTGCTAATAGGTCGCTCTTGTGGGCTGCTACCAGCAGGAGCGCTTCAACCGGTTGGGAAGCGCAGGCTGCAATCCGGATTCTTTCAGCATCGATCTGGCACTTAAGATCGATGATCTGCCCATAATGATCGCGATCGAGGCCATCTGCAAGCCGTAAAAAAGCTGCCAGGATAGTCGTTTGGCGCTGTTCATCTGTTGTCAAAGCGGCAAAATTATCGTGTTTTTGTTTGGGTAGGCTCTTACGGTGATAGCGAGCGATCGATCCGACGATCAGACGTTCTTTATTGCTGAAGGGGAGCATCGACGTCGTCAGGATAATGCGCATGCTGGTTTTGTGATGTGACCGCCCGCCTTCGATCCAGCCGATATCGTGGAGCAAACCACCCGCGTTAAGCCAGAAACGCTCTTTGACGCCCAACAGGTGCAGCGGATACAACTCGTCGAACAACCGCAGCGCCAGAAAGGAGACATGGTTGCTGTGTGCCGCTTCGTAATCACACAACTGCGCCAGTTGGAGGATCGGATGAATGCGGATATCTTCACGATCGTCGGGCGCGCTTTCTGGCGAAGCCAGGTCTTCAGAATCCAGGAGTACATTTTCGGAGTTGGTTAGCATGCAATTCTCTTTGTTCTAATTTTGTGCCAGCACCCAGGCCAGGCTGCGGCCCTGGCGGGCCATCTGGGCAAATTCGATCGGTAAATTGGCAGCATTGATGGCTGCGACTGCTTTCTCAACGTCATAAGCCACCCGGAAATGATCACATTTGAATCCGCCCGCATCGAACGTGATGATGGCATAGCTGGCTCGCGGGTCACCGTCGTCAGGCCGCCCGACGCTGCCGGGGTTAACAAACCAGACGTCATCGACCCGGCGTTTGAAAGCCTGGTGCGAGTGAGCACATAATATGATATTGGCGTTGGTGGTATGAGTCAGGCCTCGCAGCCGCTCGACAGGTGTGTCGGGACTTAGATGTTCATTCCTGGAAATTGGGCTTCCGTGGGTCATCAGGACCAGAAACCCCATTACTGGGATCAGGCGTTCTTCTGGCAGACTTTGCAGATAAGCTCGATTGGTCTTCGAAAGATGGTCAAACGCCCATGTAAATGCCAGTAATTTATGGGGCATTTTATGACTGGCCCAATCCCCAATCTTGGTTTCCACCCTGAGGACTTTCCGGTCGTAATTGCCCAGGATGCTGGTAGCTTCGATCCGCCGGAGCTCTTTCACGACTTCATCGGGATATGCCCCGTAGCCAACAAAATCACCCAGGTTCCAAATATCTTCAATATGTTGGTGGCTGGCATGACTGATGACTGCATCGAGTGCTGGCAGGTTAGCATGCACGTCACCAATTAGCGCGATTCTCAAGGATTCCTCTCATGAATGCTATAACTCCAGGATGGTAATCTCCTCAACAGGCGGTGAGGAGTTTGGCGTCAATGGCTCCTGGATGGTTCCCCTCAATTTACTCCAGGTGCTAGCGGTTACGTTTTTTTTCCAAAGCTCGACAAAACTGAGGTAGTGACGCTGGCGGCTTTCCTGCCTGTCATGAAGAAAATATTTCAGGCCAGGAGTGATGTGCTTCATTGCCCTTGCGTTTCCATAGTACTTCAAAGTGCGCTGGCGTTCTCTCTCGATAAAATTGGGTAGATAGTCATTCCACACGTCACAATCATGGATTTCACCCAGTTCATCCTGGAACTGGCGCATAATTTGGATCAAATCCTTCATATTTTCTGGGTATAACGGGGCAAATGTTTCCAGGGTATAGCGCAGGTGCTTGGCAGCGATCCGCATTGCGTGCAGCTCAGTAAGACACTCAGGCTTTTCAACGAAGCTTTCGTAGGATAAGAAATCGTCCAGGCGGGAGGTTATAGACTGGCTGCTGTGTTGGTAGAGAACCGGGGAATATCCGCTTTCTTGATTGTCGCGGGCGGCAATGAGCGTCAGGCGCTGTCCCATCTCTTTTAATATCTGGCTGGCTTCAAGGATGTCGAGGTCAACCGCTACTTTTTGCTGCAGCAGGGTTCTCTTTTGGTTGAGACGGACAATCAGACGGTGGATTCCTGTTTTGAGCTCTGGCTTGGGCAGCTTGCTATAAAACTTATTTAATAAGTCGATCTGGACGTCAGTATCACGGGCGGCCCCTAAGGCTTTAGTCACCATCTTGATATGAGATTGCCAGGCGGTGAGCCTTTTTTGGGGTAAGGCTGGGGAGAATAATGCGAATGCATTGCGTAGACGGCGCGAAGCCACCCGCATGCGATGGACATATTCGATATCTTCCCCATTGCGTACGCCGTCGATCTCCTGGCGGAGCGCATCAACTTGTTTTACCAGCACACCCGCGCCGTAAATGAGGATGCTTTCGTCTTTTTTTGTCCCCATCCTTACCTCCCTCAGGTTGATTCAGCCGTCAAAGGCCTGATGGATTGTTTCAGGTCTTCGAAAACCTCCTGTGACGAACGGTTGGCATCGATGCAGGTGAAGCCGAATTCGTCCGCCATCCGGTCAAATTCTTTAATAAGCAGAGACTGGTATTTGCAGAAGCTGTCGTACAAATTTTCTGCAAAATGAAAATCCATGCCGGATTCCCAATAGTCGAAACCTCGCCCATATACCATCCGAGACACCAGGTGATTGACGTCTGTCTTCAAGTACAGGATGATATCGGGTTTGGGGGCAAATCCATATACCTTACGCGCCCATTCGTAATTAGCGCCCCGCACAATATCGCGAGCGATGATCGAAAACAGATAACGATCTGAAAGGACATAGAAACCCGCCTTGAGCGCTGGTATGATCTGGTTTTCCAGGCGGTCAGCGAAATCTGTTGCATAAAAAAGGCTCATCGTCAGCCGGCTGAGAGTATGGCCCGATTTAGCAGCTTCGAGCCCTGGTTGGGTCATCGGAGAGCGGCGTAGGCCGGTATCCGACACGGCAAATCCTTCGTCTTCTAACCAGCGCCGCAGCAACTGGATCTGGGTCGACCGCCCCACGCCATCTGTGCCTTCGAGCACGATTAACTTCCCCGGTAATTCCTTGACAGGGTTGTATGGGAAACCAGCTCCGTAAAATTCAACCTGTTTCATTGGCTCTCTCCTGTGGATGTGACTGCAGCCGCAACCGGTTTGAGATTACGCTGAGGCGTTCTGGTGCGAGAGCGGGAGCGCGGGTTGGGCAGTCCCTGCCAGGTCTGGAGTTGTTTGCGGACGATTTGGCGCACCCGGCGCTGCTGCATCTGCACCGGAAGATCGCCATCGATCACTGTAAAACCAAATTCGTCGACCATTTTGTCGTATTCGTCCAAAATCTTTTGCTGAAAGAGGCGAAAAGACGTTACCCTGCTATCGGATAAGCCCAGGTCCATCCCGGCCTCGTAATACTTAATTTTTGAGCGGCTGGACAGGATGCGGTCGACGGCCACGTCCAGCGGCACCCGGAAATAAAGGGTGATATCCGGCTGGGGGGCGAAGGAATAGAGATTACGCACCCACAACGGATCAACGCCACGGGCTACGTCGCGAGCAAAAGCGGTAAATGCAAAACGGTCAGCTAAGACGATCACCCCGGCCTTCAGCATAGGCAAGATCAGGTTCTCCCAGCGTTCAGCGAAATCTGTGGCTTGCAATAAACTGAAGGTAGTTGGGGTAAACATGTGCTCTTTCTTCGCCAGGCGGGTGGTGCTTTTGACCAACTTGGAAGAATTCCACTCGCTGAAATAGACCGCCTTGCCCCGGCTTTCGAGCCACTTATATAGAAGATCGATTTGAGTCGATTTTCCGCTGCCGTCGATGCCTTCGACGACAATTAACTTTCCTTGATAAGCATTTTTCTGTAACACAGCAATCCTTTACACAATCGATTATCCGTCAAACTGAATATATTATATAACAAAACTAAACCAGCAAATTTAGAGTTAATTTATAGGATTATTTCTAAGTAACAAACGAGCTGCTCATCCCATGCAGCTCGCTCATATATTTTTTTCAGTGGTATCAAGTACTCAGAGTTAATGGGGATTACTGTCTCGTAAAGGCTCTAGATGATATCCCGATCCTCTTCGTCCGAGCTCGCCAGTTCGAGCAGCTCACCGGTCGATATGAATACGGTTCGTTCGCAGATATTGATCACCCGGTCGGCCATTCGCTCTAAATCGTGTAAAACCCACATCAATAAATTGGTGCGGTCGATGGTTTCGGGATTGGCGATCATGTCGGTTACCAGGCGGTGATAGACTTTGTTGTAAAGGGCGTCCACTTCCTCGTCTTCTTTGACAATCGAAATTGCCAGTTGAGTATCTTCGTTGATGAAGGCGCTTAATGCCCGGTGAAGCATCCCAACCCCAAGTTCACTCATCCGCGTAAATTCTCTGGAAGGCAAGGAGACGTTGTCATCGTTCAACCGGATCGTAATTCGGGCAATCCCTTTGGCATAATCACCCATCCGCTCCATCTCAGTGATCACTTCGAGGATGGCAGCTAAAAACCGGAGGTCGTGGGCCATAGGTTGCTGGGTAGCCATCAAGATAAGGGTTGCATTCTCGATCGCAAAACGTTTCTCATTTACATTCTGGTCGCCATCATAGACACGGCGTGCGCTGACGATGTCGCGCCGGTTCAACGAATCGACGGCATCGGACATTGCCTGTTCAATCATGCTGCCCAGCAATAGCACCTCGTCTTGGAGCTGGCGAATCTGGCGATCTAAAGTCTCACGTGGCATGCCATACCTCTTTGAAGTGATTAACCAAACCGTCCGGTGACGTAATCTTCAGTTTGTTTATTCTTAGGGTTGGTGAAAATTTGCGGCGTTTGGCCAAATTCGACCATCCGGCCCGCTCGATTTTCATCAATCATCATAAAAGCCGTGAAATCGGAGACGCGAGCGGCTTGCTGCATGTTATGGGTAACGATAACAATAGTATAGTCCTGTTTTAACGATTGCATCAATTCTTCTATCTTTAAGGTCGAAACCGGGTCCAACGCGGAGGCGGGTTCATCCATCAAGATCACTTCAGGTTCTACTGCTAAAGCCCGGGCGATGCACAGGCGCTGCTGCTGCCCGCCTGAGAGAGCCATCCCGGACTGGTTGAGCTTGTCCTTGACCTCATCCCACAGCGCTGCCTGCTTCAAGCTGCGTTCAATGATTTCGTTGAGCTCGCTGCGCCGCCGGATGTTGTATAAGCGCGGTCCGTAAGCAATGTTATCATAGACGCTCATTGGGAAGGGATTTGGGCGTTGGAAGACCATCCCCACCCGGCGGCGGACGTCGACCACATCGACGCCCGGCTCGTAGATATCCTGACCATCCAACCGGATTTGTCCTTCGACGTGGGTCTTCGGCGTGAGATCATTCATCCGGTTGAGCGAACGCAGTAAAGTTGATTTACCGCAACCGGAAGGGCCGATGATTGCGGTAATTTTTGAGGTCGGAATGGCTAAATTTATGGTATTTAAGGCTTTAAATTTGTCATAAAAGAAACTCAAATCGGCCAATTCCATTTTGGTCTCGGCCATGCGCATCTCGGCGGATTCTTTTTCTGGAACCGAGACGATCATCGGTGATAAGCGAATTTCTTCGGTAGTATTTTGAGCATGATTGTTATCCATGTTTCATCCTTGTAGCCGGGAAAAACGAAAATAGATCCGGTCCTGACTATAAGTTTGGGGGTTTTTATTTGTCCTACCACCATACACCTGTCTACTCAGTTTTGCTGAACGGCTCGGTGAAGAGGTTATTGTGATAATACCACTCATTCTTAAATTTGGTTCAGGTTGAATATTGGCCATCAGATTATTGCCTGGCCCAAACAAAACGTGAGCGCGCTGATACAACAAGCCGCGCCAAAATATTCAAGAGAAGAACCAGACCAATCAGGACGAGAGCCGTTCCCCATGCTTTTGCCTGCCAATCAGGGTATGGAGAAATTGCGTAAACGAAAATTGTTTGAGGTAAGGTAGCAATGGGTTGGTCCAAAGCTGTGCTCATAAATGAATTTCCGAATGCTGTAAACAACATTGGAGCAGCTTCACCTGCCGCTCGGGCAATCGCCAGAAGGATTCCAGTAACGACGCCGTTCATTGCTGCAGGGAGAATTACGACGAAAAAAGTCCGCCACTCAGGCGCCCCTAAAGCCAATGATCCTTCTCGGAGCGAGGATGGGACGAGCCTGAGCATCTCTTCGGTGGTGCGGATAATGGTTGGAACCATGATAAAAGCAAGGACGATACCACCAGAAAATGCCGAAAAATGACGTTGTGGTAGCACGATTAATGTATAAGCGAAAATACCCATCACAATGGAGGGAACCCCCGAAATGACGTCTGTGGCGAAGCGCAGTCCAAGAGACCAAGCAGATTTAGGCCTGGCTACCATAAATACGGCTGTCAGGATTCCAATTGGGGCAGAGATCAACAAACCCAGGCCAACAGTGATCGCTGATCCAGCCAGGGCATTGGCTAACCCGCCTCCAGGTACTCCCGCAGGGGTGGGTAATTCAGTGAAGAATTTGAGCGAAAGGGATGGAGCGCCCTTGATAAACACGTAACCCAGAATCCAAAACAAAGGTGTAATGGCAATTAAGGTACACAGTCCAGTGATTGCCAGCATCATGATATTCATGCCTTTGCGCATTCTTATACGTGCCGCCGACTTGGAGCGAAATCTTATATCAGCCATACATTCACCTCATGCCATCATCCGTCTGGAAAGGCGCCAGATGATTAATCTTGCCAGGATATTGATCAACATTGATAGAACGAACAGAACCAATCCGATCTCAATCAATGCATTTAGATAAAGGTTGTAGGTAGCTTCGGTAAACTCGTTTGCAATGATCGATGCCATGGTGTACCCTGGATGAAGCAGTGAGCTTGACATATCCAGGTTGTTGCCGATGACCATCGTTACAGCCATGGTCTCCCCTAACGCCCTACCAAGCCCAAGAATTACGGCGCCAAATATTCCCGAAAAACCATTTGGGAGCAGCACCCTTGAGATTGTCTCCCAACGGGTTCCGCCTAAAGCGAGTGATGCCTCCCTTTGCGAAACGGGAATCGCTAAGAGCACGTCGCGACTGATGGCTGTGATAGTAGGTAAGATCATGATGGCTAATACCAGAGCAGCAGCCAGCCTGCTCGGTCCATAAACCGGTCCTTGAAAGAGAGAGATGAACCCGAGTGAGCTTTCCAGACCCTGGCTCAATGGGCGTACGATGATCGGTATAAATACGAATAACCCCCAGAGACCGTAAACGACACTGGGAACCGCTGCCAGCAACTCAACTAAAAATCCTAATGGGTTCCGTAACCAATCTGGAGCCAGCTCCGCCAGGAAGATGGCCGTTCCTACCCCGATCGGAACCGCGAATATAAGAGCCACAAAGGATGTGACCAACGTTCCCTGAATAAAGGGCAAAGCGCCAAATATTTGCTTTAACGTCGGATCCCATTGGGAAGTCGTCAGGAAAGCCAGGCCAAACGCCTGTCTGGAAAGGGCTGAATTCTGCCATAATTCATACCCGATGGCGATGACCAGCAGAATCACTAATAATCCAGACAGAAAAATAATCCCCCAAAAAAGAGGATCACCATGGCGCCAGATAGAAGCCCATTGTCGCAAAAAAGGTGAAAGTGGTTGGTCTTTCTTTTGGGTTACTTCAATCATATGTATTATCTTTTCTTGCTGCTGCCTGTATAAAAAGCCGAATCTCGGTGAATAAAGTGTTTTCTGCCTTACTGGTTTTCAACTCCAGTAAGGCAGAGCGTTGAGCTTTTTTCAATCGATAATTTTATTTAAGAGGTGCACCCTGGCATGTTATCTGCGCTAATTTTGCGGTCACCTGATCTTTTATAGCGCTGGGCAGTGGGACATACTGTAAATCGGTTGCATCTTTGTCTCCGGCTGCGCTGTAGGCCCAGTTGAAAAACTGTACCGCCTTTGTGGCTTTGGCGCAATCTTGCTGGTCCATGTACATCAGGATGTAGGTATATCCAGCAATTGGATATGAAGTGGCGCTGGGGGCATTGACGATCGAGAGGGCTAATTTATCCCCCATCTCTGTTCCAAAATCATTCATTGCCGATTGAGTGGTCTCCGGTGATGGATCAACATACGCACCCGAACTGTTTTGGATGGAATTGATGATTGCCTTGTTTTGCACCGCGTAGGCCAATTCGACGTATCCAATGGCGCCTTCGTTTTGGGAAACGGTACCATATACACCTTCGTTTCCTTTACCACCCAATCCAACTGGCCATTGAACAGATGTACCTTTGCCAACCGTCGTCTTCCAATCATTGCTGACGCTAGAAAGGTAATCGGTGAAGATATAGGTTGTGCCAGAGCCGTCCGAACGGTGAACGACGATAATATCTTCGTCTGGTAGATTCAATCCCGGGTTAGCAGCCGTCAAAACTGGATCGTTCCATTTCGTGATTTTTCCCAGGAATATATCTGCAATCGATGTGTATGGAAATTTGATCTTCTGAGTGACGCCTTTGAGGTTCACTACCAGTGCTTCAGCCCCGGCAACGGTGGGGAACATTTGAAGACCAGGGGCTGCACCGAGCTGCTGATCGCTCAAGATAGCATCAGACGCCCCAAAATCGACGGTTTTAGCGGTAATTTGCTGAATTCCACCACCTGAACCGATGGATTGATAATTAAATTTTACAGATGGATCGACGAATGCATAATCATAGAACCAACGTGAATATAATGGATAAGGGAATGTAGCACCTGCTCCCGTCATTTGAATGGCATTGGTATCACCCGAGCCTGAAGTGGTTGTCGCATTCGAGGCAGTTATGGGTGAGTTTGCTGATCCGCTTGGAGCACACGCAGACAAGATCAGGGTCAAGGCTAATATCGTTCCAATAAAGAAATTTGATTTTCGCAGCATTAATTTTCTCCTCTGCATTTTCTTATGTTATGAATAGATCATAACAAGACTGCTTTAAGGGATAGATAAGGCCACGTTAATGATTGATTAATGGATGGTTAAGCTTGTAATCTTGTATGGGCTAAATTAAAGGTGGGCAAAATCCAAATGGGTTCTATTGAAGCCAATGGTCATATCTTTACTCATTCAGGCTACCGGAAGGGAGAAAAAGAAACTGCTGCCCTTGCCTGCTTCGCTTTCGGCCCAGATGTGGCCCCCATGAGCCTCTACCATGTGGCGGGCAATCGATAAACCCAACCCGGTACCACCGCCCGATCGAGCTCGATCGGCCTTGTAAAAACGTTCGAAGATGCGCCCGAGATCTGCAGAAGCGATTCCGACCCCGGTATCTTTGATCATAAAGATCACCATTGCGCCATCTTGATGGGCTGAGACGCTAACCTCTCCGGCTGGAGATGTAAATTTAATGGCGTTGTGCAGTAGATTGACGATTACCTGCTCCATCCGATCCATGTCAGCCAGGACCGACGGTAAATCTTCCGGGCAATCCATCCGCAAGGTGAGACCAGCCCTTTCGGCCTGTAAGCCCATCCGTTCGACGGCCGGTGTGAGCAAAGCGTGAGGCGTGACCGGTTTTAGATGGAGGGGGACACGCCCAGATTCGATTCGGGACAGCTCTAAAAGCTCCTGGACCAGTTGGGTGAGGGTGTCGATCTCGGTTACCATGCGGGTTAGAAACCGCTGAGCTGCCGGTGGATCTTCCAAAGCGCCTTCCTGGAGAGTTTCAACCAATGCCTTCAGTGATGCCAGGGGCGTGCGCAGCTCGTGCGATACGTTGCTGACGAAATCTCGCCTGACCAGCTCAAGGCGGCGGATGCGGGTCAGGTCCTGGCAAAGGATCAGAGTGCTGCCTGGGAGAGTGTTAACCAACGGGATGACGACACTCTGCAGGTATTGGTTTTCTGCTTTAATCCCCAGTGTCGTGGTCTGCTGCTCTCCGGTTTCGATTGCTTTCTTCCAGACCTCGACCAGTTGGTGGTGGCGAACGATCTCGATCACCGAATGGTACAGGGCATTTTCTTCGGTCACGTCGAAGAGCCGCTCGGCCGCTGGGTTAATCAATTGGATCATCCCTTCGCTATCGGCGATGAGGACGCCATCGGTCATTTGCGAGAGGACGGCTGCCAGTTTGCCTCTTTCTACTTTCAGGGAATCAATCTGGGCGTCTAACTGCACTGCCATCTGCTGCAGTGCCTGGCTCAATTGTCCGAATTCGTCGGAGGACCTGGGAATGATGACCTCCGGCGTCTTGAAATTACCGGTGCTCATCTGCCTGGCTGCCCTGGTCAGCTGCTGGAGCGGGCGGATGGTGGAATTTGTCAACAATACCGATAGAAGGATGGCCAGTATGGCAGTGACGACCGTCCCCAGACCGATGACCATCTCCATCTGGCTCAAATTAGCCTCCAGGCTGGCCAGCGGCACGGAAAGCCGGGTGACGCCGATGACCTGACCGCCGCTGCTGACCGGGACCGCCACGTAGAGCAAGGTGGTCTGGAGGGTGGTGCTGAAACGGATCTGGTAGCCTTCCTGGCCTGAAAATGCCTGGATAATTTCCGGACGAGTTAAATGGTTTTCCATCTGGGCTGTGTTGGCATCCGATTCTCCCAGCACGAGGCCATCGGCACGTACAAAGGTGACCCTGGCATCGAGCTGTTGGCTGAATGATTTAGCCAGGGCATCCAAAGAGCCTTTGGCGGCATTGGCGTCCATCTGGGAGGCCACCTGGTTGGAGACCAGACGGGCCGAGGCTAACAGGTCCCTGCGCCAGCTAACTTCATAAGTGGCACGGAGGTAGTTAGATACGTAAATACCCAGGCTTGCCATGAGAACTACGATCAGGATGACGTACGGAACAGCAATTCGCCACCGGATGGTGTTTTTCACGATCTTTTATCCTTCGAAGCGATACCCTGCGCCTCTAACGGTCATGATACGGGTTGGGTTGGCCGGGTTTGCCTCAATCTTTTCACGCAGCCAGCGGATGTGAACGTCGACAGTGCGGCTGTCCCCGATATAATCCCATCCCCAGACACGCTCGAGGATGAATTCACGGGAAAGTACCTGGCCACGATGCTCGGCCAGGAAGGTTAACAGTTCAAATTCTTTAGGTTTCATCTTTAACAATTGAGCATCCAGGAAGACTTCCCGGCGCGACAGATCGATGCTCAAATTATCGAAGACCTTCAGATGATCGTCAACTTCAATCTGAGCCGGTATGTTTTTATTCATCTCCTCGCGCATCATTCGTACCCGGCGCAGCATTGCCTTGACCCGTGCCATCAGCTCACGCATGCTGAACGGTTTGGTCATGTAATCGTCTGCGCCGACTTCCAACCCTACCACCCGATCTATTTCGTCGTCCCTCGCCGTCAGCATTAAAACCGGGGTCGCCATTTCCTGGCGTAATACTCGGCAGACTTCAAACCCATCCATCCCCGGCAGCATGACGTCCAATAAGATCAGATCTGGCCTGGACTTGCGGGTAATATCAAGCGCACCAGGACCATCGCCTACCGTCTCTACCTCGTAACCTTGCTTCTTCAGGTTGTAGGCCAGTGTTTCTTGTAGTGAGATTTCATCTTCAACGACCAGGATTTTCTCCGCCATTTCTATTCTCCTTGGACTGCTTGAGGTATGGGTGACTTGACCCCACCATCAACGCCATCATTTTATGCCTTTTTCTGAGATAAGTCTTCCAATAATTGTCCCAGTTTTTGAGCTGAAGCTGACCGGGAGAAATTGAGCTCGACGTAAGCCCGCCCGGCTTGTCCCAGCCGGGTTCCCAGGCTGCCATGACGGCCATGGTCTTCGGCTAAACGTAAAATGGCATCGGCTAATTCCGCAGGATCACCTGGACAGACCGGGATCCCTGCGCCGGCAGCTTCGATCACCTGGCGGATGACTCCATCTATAGCCAGAACGACCGGCCGCCCGGCGGCCATATAATCGAATACTTTATTCGGGTAGGTTGTTTTGTAAAGCTCGAGGGGTTTCAAGATGGCGATGCAAGCATCTGCCGCCGCCAATACTGCCGCCATTCCGTTCTTCGGGACCGGGGGCAGAAACACAACGTTTTCGAGCCTCATCTGGGCGGCTTGCGCCACGAGGGCTTGTTTTTCTTTACCATCTCCAACCAAAACGAGCCGAATTCCAGGATAGGATTTGAGCCGTTCGGCAGCCTGGAGCAAGACCCCCAGGTCGTTCGATAGGCCGTGCGCTCCAGCATAGACTGCCAGGTAAAGACCATCCAGGTTGTGTTCGTGGCGGAAAGCGGCACCGTCTCCGTCCGGGTCGAACATGGCCGGGTCAGCTCCATTGGGGATCAACTCGACCCTTCTTGCGCCGCGGTCCTTGACGTGGTCTACGTAGCCGGGCGAATTGACCATGACCCGATCGGCGTGACGGTAAAGAAATTTCTCCAGCCAGAGAGATGCCGAGATCAACAACCGGTTGTGCAGCACGCCGACTGCGATGGCAAACGCCGGCCACAGATCGCGCACCTCGAATAAGAACGGTTTTCGCTTCAAGCGCGCCAGCGCCCAGGCAGTGACCCCTTGAAAAATTGGTGGAGATGTGCCCCACACCAGATCGACATTGCGGACCGTGAGCCCGGCCCAGAAGGAGGAAAGCATGAAACTCAAGAAGCTGATTACCCGGTGGAAAAAGCTGCGGTGAAGGGCGGGATAGGTATAAGACCTCAAGATGGTGATCCCTTCCGTAAGCTGCTCGTTTTCGATCCAGCGACTTTTGCCTCGTCGAGCTCCGGTCAGGTAGCTGACCGGGCTGGTGATGACGGTGACCTGGTGCCCGTGTGCTACCAGGCCGCGGGCCAGCTCGTGGTGGCGTGTTCCCCCGGCTTCGTCGAGCGCCGCAAATGCCTGGTGTACAAGCAGGATGTGCATACTGAGATTTTACCCTGAATCAAACCTGGTTAAGAACCAAAAAGCCCCGCCAGACGGATGGCGGGGCTCTTTGTTATTATGATTTCAACTTATAGTGTGGTTACGTCAACCGCTTGAAGCCCTTTGGGGCCTTTCTCGATGGAGAATTCTACTTTCTGGCCTTCGACCAGATTGCGGAAACCCTGGGCTTTGATAGCGGTGTAGTGCACGAATACATCCTCGCCCCCCTCACGAGAGAGGAAGCCATAGCCTTTGGTTCCGTTGAACCACTTGACCGTACCGACGAAACGTTGATCTGACATTTTTTGTATCCTTTACCTTACAAACTAGAAAATTGGGTATACGGAGAAGCTCAGCGTTCTATCGGATTGCCATAACGAAAAAGACTCTACGGACCGTGCCGAGAGTCTTTGAATGTTTCACCGTCATCCAACAAGAACTGCGAGCCAGCATCCTACTGTAGATGAGTATATCTTAATCATAAACGAGAGTCAAGGATGATTCTGGTAAATTGCACAATTTGGGTTGTAGTCGGGGGATTTATATTTTCGTAACCGGGGAATCAGGCATCAGGAAATCGAGAAGCGAGGTTCTTAGAACATTGTACGGACAGCAACCGGGCAGGAGAGGTGCTCCATCAAATACCAAAACGCCAGGTAGTGCTGATACTTAAGGGCAGGTCACCGGCTGATGTGGCGATCAACGCCAGGGATGGCACTTTTTGACCGTAAGTGGGTGAGTGCCAACCTGAGACCGGCAGCACCGGGCCTGGTCCGGTCAGCAGTTCGCCGGCCCGCGCCAGTGAGAGGTTCTTGCACCCATTGATTTCCAGGCTGACTTTCCCACGCGACGTCGATATTGTCAGAACCTTGCCTTCCAGCGACCAGGGCAGGTCGGGCAGCAGCCAGTGAAGGCGGGCGCTGTGCTGCCGGAAAGGCACGGGCGAGCCAGCGGCCAGCAGGTCGTCCCGGACGACCAGGCTGTCTGCAGAGAGCAATTCCAGGCTGCGCCGGTGGGTCACGCCCAGGCGGAGGTATCCGTCGTGGCTGGCAACCAGGCGTTGAGGCTCGTCTTCCCTGCCGACCAATCTGGCTTGCGCCCAATCTAGCCAGAGGAAGCGCCCGGCGTGGGTCATTTGTTCCTGGTTGTCAACCATCATAGTGTTGTGGATCGCAGTTGTAGACAGCGAATTATTCCACGGTGCGGCTGCGTGATAGCGGTATGTGCCGGCGTCTAGCGCCAGATTGATGCCGCTCCACCAGATGTCGACCTGGAGCTGGTCGGCGTGCGAAGGCCGCGCGGTGTAACAAGCGATATTGAAGAAGGCTCGGAGGTGAGAATTCCGGTCCTGGGATTCGAGAACGGGGAAACGGTAGTCGAACTTAGATTTGTGAGGTCCTCTAATCTCGATTTGAGTTTCGGAAGCCAGATTCGGGGTCAACTCCCCTGGTTCTTGCTGCTCAACTTCAGGTTCTCCATATTCAGGCGCCCATATTTTTATCGCCGCCTTTACCACAGGCCGGTAATCATAATATGGCGCCGGGGTGAGCGGCATAATGTGGGCGCCGTCGTTGGCGCCCAGGTTAGGGGCGCGACCTGACTGCGGGTCAACCAATCGCTGCAGCCAGCAGGCAGCAGCCTCAAGCCGGGCAAGCGTAGCCGCCGGAAAAGACTGGCCGCCGGTTTGTTTTTCTAGTGCGGCAACCCAGAGTGCGAGCTGGAGCGCCAGGCGATGGTAATTGGTGCTGTGTTGGACGTAGCCGCCATCGCCGGCGATCTGAGATTGCAGACCCTGGTTGAACCATTTCCAACCCAGCGTGCGCCACTGGGCTGACTGCGGATGGGTAGGCAGCATTAACCCGGCAGTGTATAGACCGGCTGCTTCGCTCAATAGATGGTTGTTGTTCTGCGAGCGGGCATAGACCAGCGTCAGCGGGATGCGCCTTGCGTGGTCTGCGACTGCCTGGGCGATGGACCGCATCCGCTCTGGGGTGCTGTGGGCTGAAGGTGAAAAAGCGCCGGCTGCAAAGATAAAAGCCGCCAGTCGCAGGGCGACTTCTTGCCCGGAGCGCCAGTTGGGACCGAAATAGGGGGGATTGGAGGATTGAAAAAGCTCGTAAGATCGCCAAAAAAACTGCGCATAGTCTTCGTTCCTGGCGATTGTGTAGGCCCTGGCAAGCGGGTAGGCCCAGCAAAACCGGGCCGGCTCCCAGGTAAACTTCACATCTTCCGTGTCATCTTTTCCATTTTGCAATGGCACCCGCCCCAGCTCGTATTCTGTCCAATGGGCCAGGCTGGCTGCGCCGGATGAGCTGCCAGGGGCGAGCTCGAGTGGGACAGGATCGCCACCAAACAACCTGACCTTTCCAGTGCAAATCTCAGCAGCCTGGTCAAGGAGATGGGCGGCTTCACCGGGCGCCAGGGGATACAGGTCGCAGAGGGCCGCTACGAAGGCAGGCGCAATTTCCAGGGGTGCATCAACGGAGACGCTTTCGGGAGTAGGGGATGGTGTACTGCGGCGATAATGACCGCTCCACAGCCCAAAACGGTACAGGGCGTTCAGGCTGGTCTGAGCCAGGCCAAGCTGCCTTACGGCTTTCAGGGTCAGGAAGATCTTATTCATTCCAGAAAGGCATCCAAGATTTGCAACCTGGTATTGAGCCTATGAGGTGAGCGTCATGCACACCAGGGAATCCCAACTGTTTATTACCGGTATTCCATCAGTGCTCAGCAATATTCATTTCGAGTTTATTTTCTGCCTTGGATGACTTCTATGGCTTTGAAAGTCATCCGCGTAATCCCGATCAGTTCTTCATACGGTATTGGCGCCGGCCCACCAGACTTGACTGCTGCCAGGAAGGCTTTCCAGGCAGACTGGTGGCCTTTGTCCTGGCGCAACCGGGAATGGAGCACCTGTCTACGACCGCCATGAACCAGCTCGAGCGAGCGGAAATCATCCAGCACGGCTACCCGCCCGCTGCTGAAAACCTCCAGCCGTTCCTTGCTGAAGGCCTTGTCGCCATTGGCCAGGTAGCTCACCGTGCCGACCGATCCATCCGGGTAGGTGAAGGTCAGCAAGACGTTATCCTGGCAGTAGAGTCCCACGTCAGGGAGCGTTTCGGCTGCGACTGACACCGGCAGAGCGCCAGTCAAGAACGTCAGGAAATCGATGAAATGGCAGCCTTCGCCGATGATACGCCCGCCGCCCTGGTTGGGATCGTGCAGCCAGTGATTGGCGGGCAGGTAACCGGCATTCACCCGGTAGCTGGCATACAGCGGACCGCTGCGCTGATCGATGAACGTTTTCAACTTTAGGGCTAACGGCGCAAAGCGCCGGTTGAAACCAACCGTAAACAGGGGTGTGGACTGGTTCTCTGCGGCCCGGGATGACACCACCCAGGCTTCAACCTCTGCCAGCTGGGCGGGGGTGATCGCCAGTGGTTTCTCGCAGTAAACGTGCTTCCCATTTTTCAAGGCGGCAAGCAACTGGCGGGAGTGGTCCTGGTGGCGGGTGAGGATAGCAATTACCTGGACTGCCGGGTCGTCCAGCACCTGAGACTCCGCGCTGGCGGCGTAAGCGAAACCGAAGCGGCTGGCCGCGTGTTGAGCACTGAGACCAGATGCAGAGGCGATGCCAAGTGGAGTGATCCCACCGGCCCGGCGAACAGCCGGCAAGAAGACCGCCGAGGCATAATTCCCGGCTCCCAGGACGCCTAATTTTAGCTGCCCATCCACCAGTTTGTGTTTGGATACCGCCGCCGGAACGGTCACGGTGCGGGCTACCCCGAGGTCGGTCAGGGGTTGGCCCGGGTAAGTCAGCAGCACGCCCAAAGATGGCTCTTCCTGGCGGCCGGCGATCAGGTCGTAGGCCTGAGGAGCGGCGTCAATTGGAAAACGATGGGTGATGAGGGGCTTGACGTCGATCCGCCCGGAAGCCAGCAGGTCGATAAATGCCTCCAGGTTGCGGCCTTCGGTCCAACGCACGTAGCCAACCGGGTAGTCGCGCCCCTGGGCTTCGTAAGACGGGTCGTAGCGGCCGGGTCCGTAAGAGCGGGAGACCACCAGGTCGAGCTCTTTCTCATAATAAACCTTGCGGGGAAGCGACAGCCCGACTGCCCCGGTGGCAACCACACGGGCGCGGTCACGGGCCAGCGCGCCGGCCAATTCAACCGGGTCGCTGCTGGCAGTATCGGCGCAGATGAGCACTGCGTCCAGGCCGCGACCGCGGCTGAAAGCCAGGGCGTTTTCTTCTGCCTGCGGGCGCAGCACCGCGGTAGCACCGAACTGGCGGGCTAATTCAACCCGCCCGGGGTCGAGATCGACCCCGAAGACTTCACACCCGGCTGCCCGGGCAATTTCAACCGCCAGCTGGCCGAGTAAACCCAGGCCGATGACGCCAACCCGTTCACCCACCTGCACCTGGCAGAGGCGGAAGCCATGCAGGGCAACTGAACCGAGGGTGGCGAACGCTGCCGCCTCAAAATCGACCTGGTCTGGTAGTTTTGCCATCAGATTGGACGGAACCAGGGCATATTCGGCGTGGACCGCATACCCGCCCCCGCCACAAGCAACCCGGTCGCCAACCTGGAACCCCTCCAACCCTTCCCCGGTCTCGACGATTGTGCCGGCTGAAGAATAGCCCAGGGCCATGGGTTGGTCCAGGCGGTTAAATGCCGCTTCGAGCGTGGTCAGGAGGCCTTCACGGCGCGCTTTATCGATCACCTGGGCAGCCAGATCAGGACGAGCCTGGGCCTTGGCCAGCAGGTTCTTCCCGGCGAATTCGACCAGCATGCGCTCGGTGCCGGAGGAGACCAGAGACGCCGCCGTACGAACCAAAGCCATGCCGGCCCGGGCTGTAGGCACCGGCACCTCGGCCACGATTGTTTCGCCGCTGCGCATCGATTGGAGGAGTTGTTTCATAGAATGCCGTCAAGAATCAGAATTCAGAGGTCAGCAGGTTCATTATAATGCTTTTCGGCCGGGTCCTCACGCCGCCAGCGGCGGCCAGGTGAGATGACCGAACAGGTCGCCCAGCTCCGGTACTTCGATGCCCTGCATCCCCAGCATGAGCGCTAACTCACCGCCGTGGTGGACGTCGTGGGTCAAAATGCGCCAGATGGTCCATTGGAAAGAGACCTGAAAGACCTGGCCCGAATAGGGGTGGCGATATGACCGTTCCAGGTCCGCAGCCGTCCACTGGGCCAGGGTGACGGCGATCATGTTCCAGGGTTTCTCCAGCCAGTGGACGATCTCCTCCTTGTCGTTGGCGAAGGCGGTTTCGGATGCGAGCTGTTTGATCTCGGCCTCGAGCTCGCGGCTGCCGGGGGCGGGCATGCGGGCGAACCAATCTACCCGCCCGACAGCGATGTGGCTGGCCACTTCGCCAACCGAACGCAGCCCGGGACGCGGCCGCCAGGCCAGCTGTTCACTGCTGAGGGGTTGGATGGCATGGACGATGCTGGTCTGGTAGCCATCCCAGCCGTCATAGATTCGCGACAGGGGAATGGATGAGTTGGGCATGCTGGGTCCTCCGGTGGAAAAAGGGGGTAGGGAGGGTGAGGGTTGAGATGGGAAACTTCAGGGCCCCAGAAGAAAGGCGCCGAAGGCAAGGACGGCAAGGATCAGAACAGGCATTAGAAGAAGATGTAAGCACCCAGGTGGATGTCAGCGACCGGGATTCAAATAACCGGCGGATGGAGCAGACTGCTGTTAATTATAGACCTGATTTGGCGAGCCTTGACCCGTACTCGCCTGGGTCTGATCTACTTATTTGGGTGATTGAGGGGCGGATGACAGTCCTGCCTCATTGATAAGTTTCTGCCAACCCCGGGCGAGAACCCAACCAGGCGCGGCCTCTCAGCTAACATTAATGAAAACTGAATCTGGCTCGAAATGGCGTATAATTTAATCGCTTAATGAACCACCTCTCAACCAGATTGCTTTGATCACCAGCCGCATTGCCGTTTATCGATGTCTGGTGATTGGCGCACATCCTGCACCCCTTGTTACAATCTTCATTCAATTTCTGACCTCTAACGGCTATCCTTATCTCTTATACCTTCCTATGTCCTCTCCTGCCGCGACCCCCGAACCTGAGCTGCTCCCTGAGCTGGTGATCCGCCCCTCCAAAGGCTGGGTCAACCTCAACCTGGGCGATCTGTGGCGCTACCGCGAGCTGGTCTTCTTTTTGGCCTGGCGCGATATCTCGGTGCGCTATAAGCAAACCGTGCTGGGGGCGGCCTGGGCGGTGCTGCAGCCGTTCTTCACCATGGTGGTCTTCAGCATCTTCTTCGGCGCTTTGGCCAAGGTGCCTTCAGACGGCCTGCCCTACCCGGTGTGGAGCTTCTGCGCCTTGTTACCCTGGCAGCTCTTCGCCTATTCTTTGGCCGAATCTGGCAACAGCCTGGTGGCCAACCAGAACCTGATCACAAAAGTCTACTTCCCCCGGGTGGTCATCCCCATCGCCGCCACCCTGGGCGGGCTGCTCGACTTCGTAATCGCCTTCATCTTTTTGGTGGGCATGATGGTCTTCTACCACATCACCCCCACCGGCGCCATCTGGACCCTGCCGCTCTTCATCATCCTGGCCATCGTCACCGCCCTGGGAGCCGGCCTGTGGCTCTCGGCCCTCAACGTCGAATATCGCGACGTGCGTTACACCATCACCTTCCTGATCCAGCTGTGGATGTTTGCCACCCCGATCGCCTACCCCAGCAGCCTGGTGCCGGCGGCCTTGCGCCCGTTCTACGGCCTGAACCCGATGGCCGGGGTGGTCGAGGGCTTCCGCTGGGCGCTGTTAGGCAGCGGCTCAGGACCCAGCCTGATGACCGCAGTATCAGTAGTCATCGCCATCCTGTTGTTCTTTTCCGGCCTGGCTTATTTCCGGCGGATGGAACGCTCGTTTGCGGATAAGGTTTAGGCATGGGCAGCTACGCTATCAGGGTCGAAAACCTGGGCAAGCAGTACACGATTGGCCAGTACCAGGGCCGCTATAAGAGCCTGCGCGACTCGCTCACCAGCACCTTTGCTGCACCTTTCAAGCGCCTGTTCAGCCGCAACGCCTTAGGGAGCGAGCAGACCACCATCTGGGCCCTCAAGGACGTCTCCTTCGAAGTCCAGCCGGGCGAGGTGGTGGGCATCATCGGGCGCAATGGGGCCGGCAAGAGCACCCTGCTCAAGATCCTGGCGCGCATCACCGAGCCGACTGAAGGCGAAGTGCACCTGCGCGGGCGGGTGGGCTCGCTGCTCGAGGTTGGGACCGGCTTTCACTCCGAGCTGACCGGGCGCGAGAACATCTTCCTCAACGGCGCCATCCTGGGCATGAGCCGTAAAGAGATCCAGCGCAAGTTCGACGAGATCGTCGACTTTGCCGAGATCGAGAAATTTATCGACACCCCGGCCAAGCACTACTCCAGTGGGATGTACATGCGCCTGGCGTTTGCCGTGGCAGCTCACCTGGAACCGGAGATCCTGCTGGTGGACGAAGTCCTGGCGGTGGGTGATGCTGAATTCCAAAATAAGTGTTTGGGAAAAATGGGAGAAGTTGCAAATCAAGGAAGAACTGTTATATTTGTTAGTCATAATATGTCAGCAATATTGAATTTATGCCCAAAATCTATATTTCTTCAATTCGGGCGAGTGATAGAATTTGGCGACACTAAATCTGTAATTCATTTTTACAGTTCACACAAAAATGTCAATGAGAAAAAAAGTATTAATAGTTATAGAACCTCTTGGGCAAAACCATTTATAACAGATACAAGAATTCTAGACGACACGGGAATCGAAAAGAATATCTTTCCCTTAGGTTCAAATCTCATTGTTGAGGTGAAATTTTCTGCACCAACAGATATTTTTTTATACAAACCGGTTTTAGGTATTGTAATAAATGACATTGTAAAAGGAGCTATAGTTAATGTAAACATGCGTATGACTGGATTTACTTATCCTCGTACACACTATAATAACGCAATTATTCGGTGTAAACTAACGAATCTCCCATTATTACAAGGTCAATATAATATCGATATATGGTTGGGTGATGAATTTGTGGATATTGATGCAGTTTTCGGGTATTTAAATTTCTCGATTTCCGAGGGGAATATTTATAGAAAAGGAATGGATCCTATAAATAAAATTGGTTTAATATATCTATTTCCAAGTTGGGAGATAATATAGATTATTCAATTAATAATTTGATAGATTGATATGGCTGAGTAAAAGACTACGAGAAATAATCATCCCTTTATTTTTTGTTCAAAGAAGTAATTATCAATATGTGAATTAACGTTTTGTTTATTTCTTGTTTTTAGAAAACGAAATTGTATGAAAATTCATATTATTAATGTATATCCTGAAATTATGAAGGTGCGGGAAATATTGTACGTGGTTTACTTCATAAAGAAGAGATAAAATTGTGAATTCAAATCCAAAAATAAGTGTTCTAATGCCAGTTTACAATGGAGAACGCTTCCTAAGGCAATCAATTGAAAGTATTTTGTCACAATCTTTTAACAATTTTGAATTCTTAATTATCAATGATGGTTCAATAGATTCTACAGCAAACATTCTGGCTAATTATATAGATTCACGTATTCAAGTTGTGACTCATCCTAAAAACCTTGGATTGATCACAGCTTTGAATAATGGACTATCTCTAGCTCATGGGAAGTATATTGCACGAATGGATGCTGATGATGTCAGCTTTCCTTATAGATTTGAAAAGCAAGTGGAATATTTAGATGAACACCCCGAAATCGGTGTTTTAGGTTGTGGTATTCAAGAAATTGATGAAAAAAATCAAATTATTGATTCACATATTTTCGTTAAAACGCATTCCTTGATTTATTGGAGCATGTATTTCTATTGCCCAATCGCTCACCCGACTGTAATGATGCGACATTATCTATTGGATTTAGTAAACGGTTATTCGAATGATATGGTTGATGCTGAGGATTATGGTTTATGGGTAGAATTAAGTAAAATTACTAAATTAGCAAACCTTGATGACATTCTACTCCAACATCGGCTTCATGATTTAAGCATGAGCCAAAAATACATCGAAATCCAAACCGCTAAATCATTTGTGATTATGCAAAATATGATTACTCCTATTCTCGAAAATCCAATTCCTATTAATCTTGTGAAAGGATTTTGGTTTCCACAGAAATTAGTTAATAAAGAGATATTAGGCAATGCTTCGCTAATCTATAAACTTACACAAAAATACCTAATGAAAATTATTGTGAGTGATAAAGAAAAGGCGTTTATAGTAAATGACGCTTTTTTAAGGTTAATTAATCTAGTAAAAAAATCTAAAAAAAGCATTTATTCTTTGTGGCCTATTCTGTTAGCTTTGAGACTTTCTCCATCTCGTTCATTTACACTAATTAAGAGTGTAACAAAACATTTATTATTCGATAGAGTAAATATAGAATAATATTTATATGAGGGACAAACCATATCATTTACCCTTATTTTCTAAAATAATATGCCAATAACCAAAATAGATAAACTTAACATTAAGTTTTGCGTTATTTCTCGTTCATTACCTCCGTCGTCAACTGGACAAGCAATTATTCTTTTTAGAATTCTATCTGGAATTGATCCAAAAAGATATATTCTTGTGTCTCAAGATGATTATTCGTCAATGGGTTTGGGAAATAATTTAAATATGCGATTAGAGTCACGTTATTATCGTTATTATAAGGAATTATTTGTTGGCAATTTTTCTGAACTAGGATTAATATATATTGCTTTCCAAAAAATATTCAATATTTTTTATAGGTTTTTCTTTTTGCTGAATTTAGTGGAAAAAGAAGAATTACAATTGATAATTGCCTGTACTGGTGGTTCAATGGATATTCTCATTGGATATTTAGTCAGTAATATAGCAAGAATCAGGTTTATTCCTTATATATTTGATGATTATAATTATGATCGGGTACTGTTACCTTTACGATTTCTTTTACGAATTGGCACACGTTTTATTTTTAACAATTCAGAAAAACTTATTTTAACAAATGAATATTTGTTAAATCAATACAAAACGGAATATCATGTCGACTCAATTGTTATTCATAATCCTTATAATCAAAATTGTTGCATATCGAAGGTACCATGGCCTTTAACCTTCCCTAAAATCCGAATTGTATACACTGGATCTATTTATGATGCTCATTATAGTGCAGTGAAGAATTTATTATACGCCTTAGATACTTTAAACAATCCGAACATTATTTTTGAAATATACACACCGCAAACAAGAACTTTGTTAGAGCAGCATGATATTATTGGTGATTATCGTATATATCCTGTTGTTAACACCACAGAAATTAACAAAATTCAACAGCTAGCTGATATTCTTTTTTTACCGTTGAGTTTTACATTTTCTATTCATAGAATTATAAGAACATCTTCCCCAGGGAAAATGGCTGAATACCTGGCCAGCAACCGGCCTATCCTAGTCCACTCGCCGAAGGATTTGTATATTAGTTGGTATTTTAAGAACTATGGAGCAGGTTGGGTTGTGGACAAGCCTGATCCGATTCTTTTATGCACCACTATCGAGCAGATAATAAATGACCCGATATTGCGAAAAATTCGTTGTCTTAATGCTCTTGATTGTGTAAAACGGGATTTTTCGCTTGAGACATCCCGAAAAAAATTTATTCAAGTTGTGGATGGTATTCAATGACAGACTATAAGCGAAAAATATTGTTTGTCGCTATTCCTAATAGTATTCATACTGCACGTTGGATTGGCCAACTAGCAAATTCAAATTTTAATTTGCATATTTTCCCATCCATTGATGCAGAAATCCACGATGCATTACGAAATATAAAAATATATGATAGTTATTTGCTTCAGCGGCAAGTTGGACCAGGTGTTAGACAAATTAATGCTATACCTATCCCTCCTCGTCTGTTGCCGCCGAGATTAAATTATTTCATTAGTAGATTATTACATACACAGTATTTCCGGAAAATAATAAAGCCAAGGTCTTTACGTCTAGCAAATTTGATAAAAAAGTTAAAACCTGATCTGATTCATTCTCTTGAGTTCCAGCATGGGGGTTATTTAACTCTGGACGCAAAAAATATTGTTGGTGATAGTTTCCCCAAATGGATCGCAACGAATTGGGGAAGTGATATTTTTTTGTTTGGAAAACTGCCAGGTCATTCTGAGAAAGTTAAGGAACTCCTTTCATCTTGCGATTATTATTCGTGTGAATGCCAACGCGATGTTGAGTTAGCCAAAACTTTTGGTTATAAAGGTCACGTCTTACCTGTTTTGCCAAATTCTGGCGGGTTTGACTTAGACATAGTTTATAAATTACGCCAACCAGGTTTACCAGCCGATCGAAAACTTATTTTATTAAAAGGCTATCAGACTTGGGCTGGACGTGCTTTAGTTGGGTTACATGCTTTAGAATTATGTGTGGATTATCTTAAGGGATTCCGATTAGCAATCTATTTGGCAAGCGATGATGTGATTTTAAGTGGTCGACTTTTTTCCCAAAGAACAGGTATCCCGGTTGAATTTATACCAAATTGTTCGCATGAGGAGATGTTGCAATATCATGGAAAGGCTAGAATCTCAATTGGCCTCAGTATTTCCGATGCAATCAGCACCTCATTTTTGGAAGCATTAGTGATGGGGTCTTTTCCAATCCAATCTTGCACAAGTTGTGCTGATGAATGGATACAGGATGGTAAATCGGGTTTCATTGTTCCACCTGAAGATCCAAATATAATTGCAATATCTATAAAACAAGCATTATTGGATGACGCATTGGTGAATAAGGCTGCTATGATTAACTGGGAAATCGCTTTGGATCGATTGGACAACAAAAAAATAAAACCGCAAGTAGTGCAAATGTATCAGGATATTGTTATCCACTAAGTCGTAAATAATTGGGTTACATTCTACGTGAAGGATATTTAATACCCATTATTATTAAAATCGAGGCAAAATGAAAATATTAATCTTGGGCGGTTCGGGTATGTTAGGTCATCGCTTATGGATTAATTTAAGTAAAACCCACGAAACCTGGATCACCATTCGTGGTGAGCCTGAGAAATTTCCCGACCTGCCTGAATTTCCGCACCAATATATTCGTGGCGACGTTGATGCCTTGAACTTTGACCAGGTGACCAGGGCTTTAGCTTCCATTCAACCTGACCTGGTGATCAATTGTATCGGATTGATCAAACAAATGGGTCATATTGCCCGGGACCCAATTTTCTCGATTTCATTGAATGCTCTATTGCCTCATCGAGTTTCGTTGATATGTCGGACAGCTCGGATTCGTATGATTCATATCAGCACCGATTGCGTGTTCAACGGGAAAAAGGGAAATTACACCGAAGACGATCCATCCGATGCTGAAGATTTGTATGGGCGCACCAAATTCTTAGGCGAAGTATCCTACCCGCATACGATCACGCTTCGCACTTCGATCGTAGGACGTGAAATCAAGAACCGTCTGGGCTTAATTGAATGGTTTCTGGCCCAAACAGGCGAGATCAAAGGTTATAAAAAAGCTATATACACTGGGTTTACCACCGATGAGCTTTCAAATATCATTCTGAATTATGTTATTCCTCGTCCTGATTTAAGCGGCGTTTACCATGTATCGAGCTATCCGATATCGAAATATGATCTACTATTGTTAGCAAAAGATGCATTTCATCATGATGTATCAATAAATCCAAATGAATCTTTCATTCTCGATCGCAGCCTGGATTCATCTCGTTTCAGAAAGGCGACAAGTTATATACCGCCTACATGGAAAGAAATGATTTTCACCATGGCTAATAATGCATCTTTATATCATCAGTTGGGAGATTAACATGTATTTTGAAGATAAAAATGTTTTGATAACCGGTGGAACAGGATCTTTGGGGAAGGTATTAGTAAGACGTTTGCTTTCATCTGAACTTGGAAAGCCTTCTAAAGTAATAATTTTTTCACGAGATGAAGCCAAGCAGCATGCCATGCGAATGGATTATCTAAATAAAAAAGCCGCTACAGATGAAGTGATTTATCATAATTTTTCTAAGATTCTTGAGTTTCGAATTGGTGATGTGCGTGATTATCATAGCATCGCTCAGGCCCTTCAAGAAGCCGATATTGTTATCAATGCAGCGGCGTTGAAACAGGTGCCAACCTGTGAATATTTTCCTTACCAGGCTGTTATGACCAATATATCCGGTCCGGAGAATATTGTCCGTGCAATTTCAGAACATCATCTCCCGGTAAAAAGCGTGGTTGGAGTATCGACGGATAAAGCTTGTAAACCGGTTAACGTGATGGGGATGACAAAGGCGATTCAAGAAAAAATATTCATTCAGGCCAATCTGCGTTGTCCTCAAACTCGTTTCATTTGCGTGCGTTACGGGAATGTCCTGGCATCACGGGGTTCGGTCATACCATTATTCCACGAACAAATACGAAATGGTGGTCCGGTGACGATAACCACGACAGAGATGACCCGTTTCTTGTTGAGCCTGGACCAAGCAGTTGATACCATTTTTGCTGCTTTGCAAAATGGCTGTCAAGGTGAGACATATATTCCGCGGGTACCATCAGCGCGAGTAGTTGATATTGCCGATATTCTCATCGGGGATAGAAAAATCAATAAGGTCATTACTGGGATCCGACCGGGCGAAAAAACCCATGAAATTTTAGTTTCAGAAGAGGAAATTTATCGTACAGTTGATAGAGGTAATTATTATGCAATTCAGCCGCTATTACCCGAGATTATTCAGATCGAACATGGAGAGACCCCTTTAAATTACGAATATAGTTCTGCATTAAATATAATGGATCGGGCTGCATTACATGAACTTCTGCGTGATAATAAATTAATGGTGGAGGATGTTGTGGCTGGTGAGGCAGAGTTGTTGCGATGAAGATTATGACGATTTTGGGGACTCGGCCAGAAATAATCCGCCTTAGCCTGATTATTTCCAAGCTTGATCGAGCCTGTAACCATACTTTGGTCCATACCGGGCAAAACTTTGACCCCAATTTAAATAATATCTTTTTCGAGCAACTTGGTATTCGTAAGGCCGATCATTTTTTGGGAGTGCATGGTGATACCTTTGGAAAACAAATAGGAAATATCATTTCTGCGAGCGAACAAGTAATTCTTTCTGAAAAACCTGATCGACTACTTCTTCTAGGAGATACGAATAGCGCTTTATCCGCGATTGTGGCAAAACGGATAGGTATTCCTGTATACCATATGGAAGCTGGGAACCGTTGCTATGATGATCGCGTGCCTGAAGAAGTGAATCGTAGAATTATCGATCATTCCAGTGATGTTTTCATGCCATATACGGAACGCAGTCGTCAAAATCTGTTGAGGGAGGGAATTGCAGGAGAGAAGATATTTGTGACTGGAAATCCAATCTATGAAGTGATCCAGCATTATCAACCTCAGATTGAAAATTCTACTATCATCGAACAATTATCAATTGAGCATGGTAAATATTTTTTGGTTACCTTACATCGTGCAGAGAACGTTGACAATGAAAACCGATTAAAACAATATGCTAAGGCTTTTGAAGACATTGAAAAAAAGTACGGTTTCCCCATAATAATTAGCACTCACCCGCATACCCGTAAAAAACTTGAATCTTTTGGGATAAATGTTTCGAATCCAAGTATACGCTTCATGCCCCCTTTCGGTTTTTTTGATTTCATTACCTTGGAAAAAAATGCACTGTGTGTATTATCCGATAGCGGGACGGTTCAGGAAGAATGTGCCATATTCGAGATACCGACTGTCACGCTTCGAGATGTCACCGAACGCCCAGAAACGATTGAATGCGGAAGTAACATTTTGAGCGGTTCTTATACAACTGATATTCTGAGTTGTCTTGATTTGATGCTTTCAGAACTCTCCGCATTGGAATCCACCGGAAGGTTATTTAAAAGATAATGTCAGCCAAACCGTCATAAATATTATGACAGGTTACATGAGGTCATGAGTACACATAATTTGCCTTTGGTTTCAGTTATTACGCCAACATATAACGGGGCAAGTTTTTTGGAAGCATTAATATTAAGCGTAAAAGGCCAGGATTATTCAAGAATTGAACACATAGTCATTGATGATGGTTCTACTGATAATGGTGCTACAGTTTCAATTTTAAATAAATTTCCTCATTTGCGTTGGTGGACCAGACCAAACAAAGGACAATATGCTACCATGAATGAGGGATTGTTAGCCGCTCAGGGTGAAATTGTAGGTTTCATCTGTGCAGATGATATTATGTCTCCGAGTGCAATATCCACAGCAGTTAACTATTTATCCAACCACTTGGAGGATTCGAGCGTATTTGGAAGCTTTGGCCATATTGATAAAGAAGGGGAGAAATTAGACCTTTTCCAGCCTATGTTCAAATTACCTACCAGCTTATATCCGTATAGCCTGCATATTTCACACGCCTCATTATATATCTGGAAAAAATGCCTGATTCAAAATGATTTGTTTTTTTCCGCTAATTTGAAGTTTGTAGGAGATTATGACTGGATGGTTCGAATTATGAGGTCGAATTTAAAAATTGGAAAAATTCAAAAAGAGTTATCGATGATTCGGATTCATGATCAGCAAACCTCAAAAACTCGATTCTTTGCAATGCGCCAGGAAATTTATTCAGTCCAAAAGCAACTAAATATTTCTCCCTTTTTTGCTTCAGGTTTTCGTAAATTATGGTTTTTATTGAATCTTATTAATGAAGCCAAGGTCGAAGGATTTAAGGGTTCTTGGAAGATCTTGCGTAACCGAGTTGGAACTCATTTTGAAAACTAATTCCCTATGAATATTCTTCATGTCAGACCATACTTTGAGCCAGGAGGTGTTTCGAAATATACTTTCAAATTGTCTGAAGGATTATCGAGTTGTGGACACCAAGTCATATTTGCATGTAATGATTGTTTTATTTCCCAGCGATTTAATGATAATTTAAGAATTTATAAAAACATTTCACTTTCGCCAGCAAATTTCTCAAACCTTATTCGGACAATCACGCAATTAAAAAGAATTATTTCTAGCGAAAATGTCCATATTATCAATACTCACCATCGTTTTGCATCATTAGCTGCAAAGTTGGTTTGTTTTCGAACTGGTATCCCGCTTGTCTCTACGGTCCATGAAATAAAACAAGATCATCACTGGATGACTAGATTCGGAATTGGTCAGCATGTCATTTCAATTAGTGACGCCATAAAACAAAATCTAATTTCTTCGTATAAGGTTCCAGCGGAGAAAATTTCTGTCATAAAAATCGGATTAGACAATCAATGTCGGCATGAAGGTATATCTGTAGAGCAAATTAAAAAAAGTCTTGCTATTAATACCCCTGGGCCTTTTATTGGTTGTATTGGTCGTTTTTCCTTGGAAAAGGGCCAGATATATCTTTTGCAAGCAATTCCTAAAATTATCAAAGAATTTCAAGGAGCATGTTTCCTTTTTATGGGCGATGGTCCAGATAGAGATGCACTAGAAAAGATAACTGAAGACCTTGACATTACCAACAATGTTTTCTTCCTTGGTTGGCGCGATGATGTTGGAAAGGTAGCGGATCTATTAGACTTGGTGGTCATACCGTCACTATCTGAGGGTTTATCGCTGGTTGCTTTGGAAATGCTTGAAAAGAAAAAAGCTGTGATTGCCACAAATGTTGGTGGGATTCCAGAAGTGGTCCAAAACATGCATACTGGTATTTTGATACCGCCTGGAAATTCATTGGCAATTCAAGAAGCGGTTATCATGCTTTTAAAGAATCCTGGATTACGCCAATCGCTTGGTGACAAAGGATCACGGTTTGTTAATGATAATTTTTCCTTTGAAAAGATGATCGATCAAACAGAGAAAATATACAAAGCATTAATCCACTAAACAATTTAATTCTGGATTTCGTAGTGTGTAGAAAATGGTAGATCTCAATTTGGCGCAGCCCAAATCCCCACCCGGATCGGTTTCATTATTAGGTGTCAGGGTTCATTCTATTTCTTTTCCTGATCTTTTAAAATTCATCCAAGAAACGATTGACAAAAACAGTCGATCAATAATCGCCAATGCAAATGCATCAGCCCTAAACCTGGCTTATGAACTGCCCTGGTTTCGCGGCTTTCTGAACAACTGTGAGGTTGTCTTTTGCGATGGGTTTGGGGTCAAATTAGGCGCAAAAATTTTGGGTGTTGACCGGCTTTATCGTTATACCCCTCCCGATTGGTTGCCAGGGCTATTCACGATGTGCACCCGGAGCGGTTATTCGATCTATTTACTTGGTGCAAAGCCCGGTATAGCCCAAAAAGCTGCTGAAAACATCAAGAAACAGCATCCTGGCTTAACGATTGCCGGGATCAACCACGGCTATTTTGACAAAACCTGTGAGTGTGACGAAAATAAAGCCGTGGTCCAGAATATTAATGAAACCCATCCCCATATCTTGTTGATCGGGTTTGGCATGCCGCTCCAGGAGCGCTGGTTGTTAGAAAATTGGGATGAGGTAAAAGCCATCGCGGCCCTGCCGGTAGGCGCTGCCATCGATTACATGGCTGGGGTAGTTCCTCGTGCTCCGCGATGGATGACAGATCATGGGTTGGAATGGTTGGGCCGCTTGCTCATCGAGCCTGGCCGGTTATGGAAACGATATTTGATCGGTAACCCATTGTTTATTTGGCGGATCATCAAACAAAAAATGGGAATTTTACAATTTTGATTGATTTTGGCCTACAGCTAAATTTTTCAAATCCAACTCGGCTGGATCCGTTTCTCGCATAACCCTGCTTGATTCTTTCCTCTCTAATTCCTACCCATATTCCTTGCGATTCTGCAAAGGCTTAGATTGTAAAAATAAAGTATTATAAATACATCGATTGAAATGAAAACCATCTCCTGGCGCTACCTGCTGGCTGAATCCGGTCTGTTCTTGCTGTTGAGCTTCGGGGGAACGTTCAATGGTATGGTCCTGTACACGTTCAACCAGGCTAATCTCATCCTGGTAACCGGGTTAGGCGCAGCCTGGCTGGCCTGACGCCTGATTGGCCGCTTCAAAACGGGTGTGGCAGCATTTCCCGGATGTCCATTTTGCCTTTATCGGCCTGCGCACATCTTATTCAAAAAAACTATTTGGAGACGTTACAGACCGGCGCATCCTTGAATTAAACACTGTTCCCCTGCAGGAAAAAACCGATACCCTGGCTGCCTGCACGCTGCTGTGTGTGCCATCCAGCCAGGAAAGCTTCGGCGGGGTCTATACCGAGGCCTGGAGCTTTGCCAAACCGGTGATCGGCTGCAATATCCCGGCGGTCTCCGAGGTCATCGGCGATGGCATCGATGGTTTTTTGGTCGAGCAGCGGCCGGACGAGATCGCCGATCGTATTTGCCAATTAATTGCGGATCCTTCTTTGGCTGAAAAAATGGGACGAGCCGGCAAACAAAAGGTGATAGAGCGCTTTACCTGGGAAAGGCTGGCCCAAAAAACCGAGGAAGTGTACAAAAAGTTAGTGAATTAGGATGCAGCCCCCGGTCCATTACCTGGCTAAAAGAATTATCTTGATGCCGATTTGCCTAATAATGCATATCCAATCACAATACCCTATTCTTCATTCTCTCCTTTCGATTCTGAAAACACATTATTAGTTTAAATACAGTATCATATTGATACCCAATTGCTATGAAAACCCTTTCCTTGCGCTACCTGTTGGCCGAAGCTGGCCTGTTCTTCCTGCTGAGCTACCCTTGCTTTTCGGGGGAACGTTCAATGGGGTGTCGCTCTTCAGCCTGAATGTGGCTAATTTTGCGGTCGCTTTCGTCCTGGGGGCAGCCTGGCTGGGTTGGCGGTTGCTTGTGCCCGGCGGCTATTTCCGTTCACCGTCCTCGCCCTGGCGATCCTGAGCGTGCTGGCGCCCACCATTCTGGCGTATGGTGATAGTCTTCGCCGTTCTCTTTCGGAGTTTGGTACCTCCCCGTCAAAACTGGTATAAACGTAATGCGCCAGGTAAAGCAAAACGAATAAAATAAACAGGCTGGTTATCTGCGTTTATCTCTGGTGAAGTCATCTAAGTCTATGAAATCGAAGAGTTGGATTCTGGCAGAAATTATCGCGATTACCGCCATCCTGGGGCTGGCGGCTTTCCTGCGCCTGGCAAATGTGGGCGATAACCCCGGCTTTTACAGCGACGAGGGCACGGCGATCAATATCGCCCAGAACCTGATGCAGGGCAAGGTCCAGTACCTGGCGATCGGCCAATCGACCCTGCTTGAGGCTAAACTGCCGCCCTTTTCCCTGATCCTGGCGGGGGTTTTCGATATCTGGGGCGCCGGCATCGAGACCCTGCGCACCTTCACCGGTTTGCTGGGGGTGCTCTCGATTTTCCTCCTTTACCTGGCGCTGCGTACGACTCAAAAAAAGGGGACAGCGCTGGCGCTCCTATCGGCTTTTTTGCTGGCGATCTACCCCAAGGCGATCCTCTACAACCGCCTGGGGTTCAGCTACAACCTGCTCACCCCGCTCCTGCTGCTTTCTTTCTGGGGTTTGTTGAAGTACCTGGATAACCGCCGCCCGGCCTGGCTGGTGTTGGCGGCGCTGGCGCTTGGGCTGGGCTGCGCTTCAGACCTGTTGGCGATCTCTTTTATCCCCATCTTCGTTTTGGTCGTATCAACTCGCTCATGGCGGGCTTTGTTGTGGAGCCTGGGCCTGGTGGCTTTGCCGTTTGCGGTTTACACCGGGGTGATGCTGGCGAGCGTGCCCCAGGCTTTTCTCTTCGACCTGGGCTTCACCCTCACCCGAACAAGCAGCGTTCCTTTCATCGCCCAGGTTCCACTGGCATTCCTCAATTTCGCTTACGTGCTGCAATGGGATGGCTGGGTGCTGCCGGCGGTGGTGGGCATGTTCTTGCTCAAGCCGCAGCGATTGCGTTATCTGGTACTCCTGTTTTATTTGCTGGCCTTCCTGCTGGTCGGTGGCAAGTTAGGCTTGGTGGGCACCGGCTACTACTACGCCAGCCCCTTGTTCCCCTACGCAGCAGTCGGAATCGCCGGGCTGATCCTGGCTGGAACCCCTTTCATTTTACGTGTTGTTCGTTCTGGCCTGGAGGACCTCTTCCAACGCTGGAGGTGGCAGACTTCTCGTGCTTTCGCCATGCGCTTGCGGGTGGGCCTGGTTGCGCTTGTTTCTGCTTTGGCGCTCTTCCTGGTGGTGGTGGCGCCTTTGCTGTTCACCGTTTACCAGATGACCACTCAGGTCTACCAGGGACTGCAGACCTCGATTGATTGGGCCCTGGTCGACCCAGGTGGGGCGCGCCAGGTGGCCGCTTTCGTCAACCAGAGGGTCAACCCGGGCGACCTGGTGATTGCTTCGCCGGCCACTGCCTGGATGTTCGACGCCAACGTGACTGATTTCCAGCAGGCGGTGGCCGCCAAAGGGATCGCCACCGTCCATTTCCCGGGAGATATCCCGCCCGACCGCTTCGTTTTTCCAGTCGACGAGCAGGGGGCCCGCTTCGTGGTCATAGATCGCATCTGGACTAACTGGGGTGCGATCCAGATGCCGGCGGTCAAGGACTTGATAGCCGAGGTTGAGCATTGGCCGGCGGTGTTTACCGACGGCGAATACATCGTCTATGAGAACCCCGGCAATGGTTAGTTTAGAATAATAAGCCTGTTGATCAAGATATCTTCTATAATTGATTAGATTCAATTAATCGTCTATTGATAGGTTACTGGGTTCCTAATGCATGGTGGCTTATTGAAAATAAAAGAAAAGATGACCCCAATTCGTTGGAACTACCTCCTGGCTGAATCCAGTCTGTTGATTCTCTTAAGCTATCTGGTCCTCTTTGGCGGCACCTTCATTGGAATGTCTTATCTCGCGCTGAACAAGGTTAATCTTATCCTGGTAGTACTGCTAGGGGCGGCCTGGTTTGCCTGGCATTGGATTCGCCGCCGGCCATTTCCGCATACCGCCCTGGATTTGCCTATCGCCGGTGTCGTTGTGGCAGTGTCTCTGGCTACCATCCTATCATCAGACCCTCGCCGCAGCGCCATAATTCTGACCCAGGTTTTCATCTATGTGCTGGTTTATTTCTGCCTGGTAGACTTATTTTCGGAGCAGTGCCGGCAAGGAGGTGTTGGTTTTCGTTCTGCTTTTATCCAGCCTGATCGTTGGCTTCTTTGGTTATTATCAACTCTTATCTGGGTACATCGATTGGATCAATCAGGTCGGTTGGAGCCATCCCATTCCACCTTCGGTGGTTCGGGTGAGCGGTTTTTTTGGTTCGTCTAATCTCATGGCCGCTTTTCTCAACCTGGTGCTTCCTTTGGGGATCGTTTCTGTTTTCAGGTCAGGTTCGAAAATAGGTCGGGTTGGGTGGGGTTTATGGAGCGTCGCGACGCTCATTCTGATTTTCTTCACGTCTTCACGTGGTGGCTGGTTAGGTACTGTGGGCGCGGTAGGCGCTTTATTGCTAATGGCCGCTTTCGCGCAGCGTGTTCGTATTAAAACCCGGTTTAATCGTTTGTTGAAAAACAAATCGCTCCTGGGTGGATTAGTGGTAACTGGAGTGGTGGTTTTACTGGTCCTTTTCGCCTTGCTTGATTGGGAATTGCGCCAGACGGCTTCCACCCACTCCAGCACCGGCCTGAGCTTTCTTTCCCGCTCGTATATCTGGGCCGTTGCCTGGGATATGTTCCGTAACCACGCTTTATTTGGGAACGGCCCTTTTACTTTCGGGACTCAGTACATCCTCTATTATTCGGTTCCGCCGAGTATGTTGTTGGCCCATGCCCATAATTTCATTTTTAATGTTGCAGCTGAGGCCGGGCTGATCGGCCTGGCCGGGTTTGGCTGGTTGATGGCTGCTTTCTTACGCTCCCTTTGGCGCCGTTGGAATTCCGTGTCCAGCCAGGAAAGGCTTCTTTTTTTCGGGCTGGTGGCCAGCCTTGCCGGTATAACGATCCACAGCCTGTTCGACACACCGGAGCTCATTCCGTCCCTTGGATTGATACTCGTCAGCCTGGTTGCATTGGTTATGGCCTTACCTTCTGCGCCTTTCCCAGGAGATTGGCCTCATGCAAAATCCAGGTTCGGAGCTCGCAAAATAATCTTACCGGGGATCTGGCTTTTATCGGTCGCGGCAATGGGTTGGAATCTCTGGTCTTTTCAAGTGGCTGACCTGGGCCTTTCGGCTGGCGATTGGGGCGATTGGAAAACAGCTGCTGCCGATCTTGACATTGCTGCCGGTCGTGACCCATTCCTGGCTTTATCCTGGTTCCAGGCTGGCTACGCTCATGGCCACCTGGCGTTGGACAATGAGGGTAATCTTGTTGATTCAAATGAATTGGCTTTGGCGCTGGACGATTATCAGCGCGGATTGGCCCTGGAAGGCAATTACGCTACCAATTGGGTTAATGTTGGTATCCTCGATTGGGCAGCCGGGAATCAGGTGGTTGCCTTGCAATATCTGCAAAAGGCCGCTCAGAGGGCTTCGGGGCAGCCAGCCTTCACCCTCACCTACGCCCGTATGCTCGAGCAATCCGGCCGGTTGGACGAAGCCAGGACTACCTACCTGCACGTGTTGAATGTAGTTCCAAGTTGGGCTGATTCGTATTATTTCCGGGAAACACCCTTCCGCCTGGCGCTGGTCGCTGAGTGGCGTACCTCCACCGGCCATCTTGTTGCGAAAACCACGGGAGCGCCCTCCAATAAGGTGGACCTTTGGGAGGTGATCGCTGATGCAGATACTGCAGATAATGTAAATAATGTTTCATCTCTGTTAGCACTTGGCCAGGCATACCACCAGGTAAGTGATTATGAGGACTCGATTGCAACTTTTGAACGCGCTCTGGGAAAGTTGAGCTTGACGACCTCCTTCGGGATTGGGCAGTCCGGGCAGATGTCTTATGAGATCGGCATCTATGACCGGGTTGGTTTCCTTACAGACCTGCTTCCTGGCGTTGATTACATCCTCTATACTGACGATGTTGTTGAGGGCATGCTTATCCTGGCTGATGATTATCTCCAGGTAGGCGATACCGCCTCTGCCGTCCAGGTTTACCAAAAAATCCTCGAAGTCGCTCCGGATAACATAGGTGCTCAAAGCAATCTCAAGGCTTTGGGTCAATGAAATTTGGAGGCACAGGTGGATGATAGCTCAATCCCACCCGGAACCGTTCGATAAAAGGGATGCGGAAAAGCAGGTTGCATTTCCTCGTATCGACCTGCTGGGGGTCAAGATCAGCGCCATCAACATGACGATGGCCCTGACAGCTATCGATGCCTGGATTGAGCATCGCCAGTCGGAATACGTGTGTGTGACCTCTGCGGCTGCGGTGATGAATTGCTATGACGATCACACCCTTTACCCGCTCTTCAACGCTAGCGGAATGACCACGCCCGATGGGATGGCAGTGGTGTGGTGGCTGCGGCTGCACCAGCAGCGCCAGGTGGAGCGGGTTTACGGGCCAGATTTAATGCAAGCGACCTGCCAGCATTCCCTGGCTAAAGGGTAACGCCATTACTTTTATGGCGGAGCGCCCGGGGTGGCTGAGGACCTGGCCCGGAAGTTGCAATCCAAGTATCCAGGGCTTCAGGTCGCCGGGTGCGAGTCGCCGCCTTTTCGACCTTTGACTCCCGCAGAAGATGAGGTCGTCAGCCAGCGGCTTGCAGCCAGTGGCGCCGACATCGTCTGGGTTGGGCTAGGGGCTCCCCGCCAGGAGGTGTGGATGAGCGCTCACAAGGGAAGGGTAGGCGCGCCGGTGCTGGTGGGGGTCGGGGCTGCGTTTGACTTTCTTTCGGGCCGCAAACCTCAGGCGCCGCGTTGGGTGCAGCGCAGCGGTCTGGAGTGGCTCTTCCGCCTGGGCAGCGAACCGAGGCGCTTGTGGAAGCGCTACGTGTTGGGGTATCCTCGGTTTGTGGTGCTTGCAGTGATGCAGTGGCTGCAGGAGGTATTTGTGAAGCATGAATAAATGGGCCATATTTTCTCATTCCACGCTCTTTCCTCATTCCACGCTCTGCGTGGGAAATAGGGTGAGAGGTGCTTTCCCCCGCGAAGCATGGGAAAGAGGAACGACTTTGTTCTGAAAGCTGAAAGCTGCTCATGTTCCGACGATTTTCGACCAATTTTGCCATTTTCTCCATTTTCTTGGACGGATTGCTGATCACCCTGGCCCTGCTGGTGGCGCAGGTGCTCAGACCGGCTTTCAGCGTCTTGACATTCGTTCAACCGATCGACGAGCCGGTCTATATCCCTTTGTTTTTGTATTTTGCCTTCCCGCTTCTCTGGGTCGGCATGATGCTGCTGGTGTCGGTTTACGATGGCCGTCGTAACCTGCGGGTGGCAGATGAGTTCGGCACGGTAACGCTGGCGACATTCCTGGCGGCGGTGTCGATGGCGGGGGTGATGTACTTCTCATACCGCGAGGTGTCCCGCTTTTTATTTGTGACCTTTATCGGCCTGGCTTATGTCGAGCTGTTGGGTTGGCGAGCGCTGGCGCGCTTGATGTTCCGCTGGGACGTGCTGGGCTCCATGCAGAAGCGCCTGGTGTTGATCGCCGGCGCCGGCGAGGGAGGCCAGAAGCTTTCACGCCAGATCCGCAGCCAGGACTTTCTGGGCTTGCAGGTTGCCGGATTTCTGGACGACCTGCCACGCCCGCACACCGGGGCGTTGGTGTTGGGGCGTCTGGACCAGGTGCGTGAGGTCGTCCTACGCGAGCACATCGATGACGTGGTGATTGCCCTGCCGCGCTCTGAGGATGAACACCTCAACCAGCTGGTATCTGAGCTGCACGACCTGCCGGTGCGGGTCTGGGTCATTCCGGACTATTTCTCACTGTCGCTGCACCGGGCTTCGGTTGAGGAGTTTGCCGGCATTCCGATGCTGGATCTGCGTGCTCCGGCCTTGAGCGAATATCAGCGCATGCTCAAGCGCGGTTTCGACCTGGTGGTAACTGTTTTGGGCCTGCCGTTTGCCCTGCCGCTGATGGGCCTCGTGGCCCTGGCGATTAAACTCGACAGCCGCGGGCCGGTATTTTACCGCCAATCCCGAGTGGGCGAAAACGGCCGCACGTTCGAAATCATCAAGTTACGCTCGATGGTGGAGGGGGCCGACCAGATGCAGAGGCAGGTTGGAGAGGTCGATCGGGAGGGGCGGTTGGCAAACCACAAGCATCCGCACGACCCACGCACCACCCGGGTGGGAACCTTCTTACGCCGCACCAGCCTGGACGAGCTTCCCCAGTTGTTCAACGTTTTGAAGGGCGATATGAGCCTGGTGGGTCCGCGGCCTGAGATGCCTTACCTGGTGGACAAATACGAGCTTTGGCAGCGTAAGCGCTTTGCCGTACCGCAGGGGATGACCGGCTGGTGGCAGATCAGCGGGCGCAGCGATAAACCCATGCACCTGCACACCGAAGAAGATTTGTATTATGTGCAGCATTATTCGCTCTGGCTTGACCTGCAGATCCTGTTGAAGACGGTCTGGGTGGTGCTGCGGGGCAAAGGGGCTTATTAGCTGATATAATCGGAATGCAGGTTCAATCCAACTACAGGTGAATGCAGACGAATACAGATGTGTTTCTGATTAAGAAGGGAATTTGCCTTCTTCCAAATTCACCTGTAATTCGTTCTACTCTCTTTTGCGGACTTATTGATGGAATTCAAACAAACTTCAATCGATGGTGTAATGGTGCTCGAGCCGCGTGTTTTTAGCGACCCACGCGGTTTTTTCATGGAGACCCACCAGCGCCAGCAATTCGCCGAGGCTGGTATCTCGGTCGAATTCGTGCAAGACAACCACAGCGGCTCGGTCAAGGGCACATTGCGCGGTCTGCATTACCAGCTGCGCCAAACGCAAGGTAAGCTCGTTCAGGTGGTAGTAGGCGAGATCTACGACGTGGTGGTCGACCTGCGTCTGGGCTCTCCCACTTTTAGCCAATTCGTGAGTTAGATATTATCGGCAGAAAACCACCTGCAAATGTGGGCGCCACCATGGATGCCCACGGCTTCTACGTGTTGAGCGAATGGGCCGAAGTGGTGTACAAGGCCAGTGATTTTTACGCTCCTGCCTGGGAGCGGACTCTGTTATGGAACGACCCCGCTTTGAACATTCCCTGGCCGTTGATCCCTGGCGAGGCCCTGCTGGTTTCCGAGAAGGATGCGTGCGGTAAGCTGTTGGCACAGGCGGAATTATAGGAAGTCATTGGGGAGCAGGCAACAAGGTATTAAGGGATTTGGTAAAGGAAGGAACTGGCGATGCACAATGTACTTGTCACCGGGGGGGCCGGCTTCATCGGCTCTAACTTCGTGCGCTACCTGCTGGAAAGCGAGCCGGAAGCGCGCCTGGTCAACCTGGACGCCCTGACTTATGCCGGCAACTTGAAGAATCTGGCGGATTTAGCGGATGCTGGTCGGTACACCTTCGTCCATGGGGACATTTGCGACCGTCCGTTGGTGGATGCCCTCCTGCACGAGCATGCAATCGACACCGTCGTCCATTTTGCAGCCGAGACCCACGTCGACCGCTCGATTAGCGGGCCAGAGCAGTTCATCCGCACCAATGTCACCGGAACTTTTACGCTGCTCGAAGCAGCCCGCCAGGCATGGCTGATCGATAAGATGGTCGCCGGCGAAACCCGCTTTCACCACGTTTCGACCGACGAGGTATACGGAACGCTTGCGCCCGGGGAGCCAGCCTTCAACGAGACCACACCCTATGCCCCCAATTCGCCTTACGCTGCCTCTAAAGCGGCCAGCGATCACCTGGCACGGGCGTATTTCAAGACCTATGGCTTGCCGGTGACGATTACCAACTGCTCCAACAATTATGGTCCCTACCAGTTCCCCGAAAAGCTCATCCCGCTGATGGTCCTTAATGCCCTCAGCGGGCAGCCGCTGCCGGTGTATGGCGACGGGCGCCAGATGCGCGATTGGCTCTATGTGGGCGATCACTGCGCGGCCATCCACCTGGTGATCAAGAAGGGACGCCTGGGTGAGACTTACAACGTGGGCGGGGACAACCAATCACCCAATATCGAGATCGTGCAGGAAATTTGCTCCATTCTAGACGAGCTACATCCAGGACCGTCCCGGCACGAACGCTTAATCCGGAACGTGGCAGACCGCCCGGGGCATGACCGCCGCTACGATATCGATATTACCAAGATACGCCGTGAGTTGGGCTGGCAGCCGCGCTGTTCACTTCACAGCGGGCTGCGCGAAACTGTGGCGTGGTACCTGGAACATCCCGCGTGGGTGGCCGAAGTTTCACAACGGCCGGATTTCATGGGCTGGGTGGACCATAATTATGGGAATCGCGGCCAACAAGAAATCGATACAAAGCCAGCGGCTGCGGCAGAAAATGGCGATCCGATCGACTCCCAGCATACGTCTTTTAGTTCTCAGAGAGCCGCGGAGGGTGACAAATGATGAAGGGAATTATCCTGGCAGGAGGCAAGGGCACGCGCTTATATCCTTTGACGATCAGCATCAGTAAAGAACTTTTGCCGGTCTACGATAAGCCGATGGTTTATTATCCGCTTTCAATGCTCATGCTGGCGGGCATTCGTGAGATCCTGGTGATCAGTACCCCCGAAGACCTGCCGCTTTTCAGTCGGCTGCTGGGGACCGGTGAGCAGTGGGGCCTGCGTTTCTCCTACACCGAGCAGAATGAGCCGCGCGGCCTGGCGGATGCTTTCCTGGTAGGGCGTAAGTTCATCGCCGGCGATCCGGTTTGCCTGATCTTGGGCGACAATATTTTCTACGGTACCGGGCTTTCGCAGACCTTGCAAGACTGCGCCCGGGTTGATTTTGGGGCGGTGGTTTTTGCTTACCTGGTGCGCGACCCAGAGCGTTATGGGGTGGTGGAATTCGATGCGGATGGGCATGCCCTCAGCATCATCGAGAAGCCGGCCCATCCCCGCTCCAATTTTGCCGTGCCGGGCATCTATTTCTACGGCACCCAGGTGGTGGAGATGGCCGAAACCCTAAAGCCTTCAAGCCGGAACGAGCTTGAAATCACAGACCTCAACAAGCTTTACCTGGAGCGTAACCAGCTTGAGGTACGGGTGATGGGCCGTGGGATTGCCTGGTTGGACGCCGGCACGCCTGAGTCGCTGCTGCAGGCGGCTAATTTCGTACAGACGGTTGAGGATCGCCAGGGGTTGATGATCGCCTGTCCGGAGGAGGTCGCTTACCATAATGGTTATATTGATGCCGAGCAGCTTCTGAGGCTGGCAGCACCTTTAAAGAATAATTACGGGGATTATCTGCGAAGCCTGCTGTCAGAAAAGAATCCTATTCCTTACCCTGATATGTAGTCGCCAACCTGTGTCTTAACGACTGCCCTGCCTGGCATATATGTTGCAACTTCTCTGTTTGCCGGTCCAACAATTCACCGGGAGGAGTGCAACATGAGTTCCATGACAAAAATTCTGATGAGGCTGATAACAGGGGTGGTGGTGATACTGCTGGTGGTAGCCGCCGTCCCGGTTGCCATGCTGACTTACGCTAACCTGCCGGGTAACCTGCGAGTCTCGCTTTCATGGGTAACGGCTTCGCCAACCACAGGGGTAGAGCTGGCAGCAGTTCCGCCGACCACTCAGCCGCCTACTGAAACCGTAATTGAGCAGGTGACGGTGCAAGTGGACAACGAGCCGTCGATTACCCCGGCTGGCCCAACCGAGACGCCTGTGGTAAATCCCTCGATCACCTCCACCGTACCGCCGACTGCGACCGTTGAGGTGGTAGAGCCTGCCAGTCCTGTGCCCCCAACCAGTACGGTTACCCCTTCACAGCCTGCCATCACCGTGGAAGCCATCACCTATCCCTACCACATCCAGGAAGGGACCCCGGTATTCATCCAGAATTTTGCCCACGCCGATGCCGGCTGCAGCTGGTTCTCAGTCGCCGGGCAGGTCATGGACAATGCTGGAAACCCGGTGACTAACCTGGTGGTGAGTGTTACCGGGACGATTAATGATAAGCCGCTCGAACTATTGGGCATGACCGGTTCGACGGATGCCTATGGCCCGGGTGGCTATGAGATCCAGCTAGGAGCCGCTCCTCTGGCATCCAATGGGACACTTTCGATCCAGCTTATCGACCTGAAGGGCAACCCCCTTTCGGAAAAAGTAACCTTTAATACCTCAGCAGATTGCAGCCAGAATGTGGTATTAATTAACTTCAATTGAGGAAAAACGTTGCTTTACTGGTAATCCTGGCCATCTTGGGCATCTTGATCGTGTGTTTGTGCGCGGTTGTGATGGTTGGAGGTGGCCTGTTAATGTTTAATCACAAAGCGCCCGTTGCGGTAGTGGCAGCGACCCCGACTCCGGTGGTCATTGTCCAACCGGCGATCCCAACTGGCACACCGGAAGGTACCGTCACACTTCCACCCCTGCCTTCGGCTACGGTGGGAAGCACCGGAACCAGCGGCCATATCCCTGGAGATCTTACTCTCACCAACCTGGATCAAACCCAGGTCAACGTCAACGACCCGCTCGTTATGGCCGAGCGCCTGCAGGGGTTGTCGAACATCGCTCGCACCGTCCCGGCTCCGGCTGTAGAGCCACAGGTAGGCAATGTGCAGAAATTTTGGGTCTCAAACCAGGATTCCAACACCTTCTTTCAGATCGATGCCACCCTGCGCTACGCCGGACAGCACCTCTATTTTTGGATCGAGAATGGCGTGCCTTACGATCCTGCTGCGGTCAAAGCCCTGGTGGATGCCTTCGACAACCAGATTTATCCGACAGACCGGACTTTCTTCGGCAGTGAGTGGACACCTGGGGTAGATGATGATCCGCACCTATATGCTCTTTACGCTCGTCATCTTGGCAGTGTAGTCGCGGGTTATTTTTCATCGCAGGATGAGTATCCCCAGCAGGTCTTCAGCAATTCGAACGAACACGAAATGTTCGAACTCAACGCTGATACGACCACTCTATCTGACCCATATATTTATGGTGTGATGGCGCACGAGTTCCAACATATGATCCATTGGAACCTGGACCGCAACGAAGATAACTGGCTTAACGAGGGTTTTTCAGTCCTGGCCCAATTTATCAACAACTACCCGGTGGGCGGTTTCGATACCAGCTACATCTCCAATCCGGACACCCAGTTGAACGATTGGTCGCTGGATCAAACAGCGAATGCGCCTCATTACGGGGCAGCTTTCCTTTACCTTGATTATTTACTCAGCCGTTTTGGCTCTGATGTCACCCATGCGATCGTCAACAGCCCATTGCACGGCCTGGATAGCATTGATGCCGTCCTGGCTGGACAGGGAATCACAGACCCACTTACCGGGCAGGTGGTCACTGCCGACAGCCTCTTTGGGGATTGGGCAGTCGCCAACTATCTACAAGACCCGCAGGTCGGCGATGGGCGCTATGCCTATCAAAACTACCCAAAGGCTCCCAAGGCCCACGATACGATCACTCGCAAAACCTGCCCGTTTTCCGACCTCACCGGACAGGTCCACCAATTCGGGGTCGACTATATTGACATTACCTGCCAGGGCCAGTTCACGCTGAATTTCAGCGGCGATACCACCGTGGCCCTGGTGCCGACCCAGCCTTATTCCGGCAGCTACGATCTCTGGTCAAACCGAGGAGACCAATCGGATATGACCCTGACGCATTCCTTCGACTTCAGCGGCGTCAGCGGCTCACTCGTCTTGAAATATCACACATGGTACGACATCGAGGACGGCTATGATTTCGTTTACCTGGAAGCATCAACCGATGGCAACCACTGGAAGGTCCTCAACACCCCGAACTGCAGCTTGGATAACGCTTCGGGCAATAACTACGGCTGTGGCTATACCGGTTCGAGCGGCAAATGGATTTCGCAATCGGTTGACCTTTCAGCCTACGCCGGTAAGAAAGTCGACCTGCGTTTCGAGTACCTGACCGATGCGGCTTTGAACGGGACCGGGTTTCTTCTGGATGACATCGGCATTGACCAAATCAACTACTTCAGCAATTTCGAGCAAGATACCGGTGGCTGGCAAGCAGATGGCTTTGTGCGGGTCGACAATACCTTACCGCAGACCTTCCAGGTCAGCCTGATCTTGAACGGTAAGGTCACCCACGTCGAGCAAATCAGTCTAAACCCCGATCAATCGGCCAGCATTCCCTTGGATTTGGGTGGAGATGTAACCAACGCTGTCCTGGTGGTGAGCGGGACCACCCGCGTCACCCGCCAGGAAGCCAGTTATTCAATCAGCGTCACGCCGTAATGTTACGCAAAACCAGCGTGCCGATCCCCAGGTTGACCAGGGTCAGGACGAGGAAGACGACCACTAAAACCGGCTCGACACCAACGCCTGTCAATGCCTGGTTGATTCCCATAGCGGTGACGGCCACACCATAAGTCAGGAACTTCATGATCGCGACCGATGATAGAAGGTATCCCCACGGGCTGCGGCGGAGTAAGAGCACCCCGGAGAGGATTGCCAGCGGGACGATCAAACCCATATCCATAGCCTGGATGACCAGGGTCGTGGAATTCTCTAAAACAGGGACCTGGGCACTGATCAGAGTGGGTCCGATCCGGCCCAACCAGGCCAGGAAGAGAAAGCCGCCAACTGTAAACAGCATACCGGCAATCAGACGCACCGGCAAATGGGGTGAGAAATGGCGTTGAATGTTGTCCAGGTCAAAAGACATGAGACACAAAATGAAAGCATAAAGGCTCAAGCTGAATAATGCCACGTATACCAGGAAAAGGGGGTTATAGGATGTCTCGAAAGCCATACTCATATAGGTGTACAAGAAATAGGCGATGGTTCCAGCCAGCAAGAACCTGGCCCTGAGCGATCCGCGAAAAGCCAGCCAGGCGGATATTGCCAGGACCGGCAAGGCCAATCCCAGGGTGACGATATCCTGACCTTGTTCCTGGGATGCCGTGTTGGCAGTATCGTAGTAATACAAACCCTGGCCATTGATTGTGACCTGCTCACCGCGAGCGGACGTGAAGGCGAATGGTTGGCCCGGTGTTTGCCAGAAAAGACCGGCTGCAGCGGCACCCAGCGCCAGGATACCGATCAATGGGATCAGCCATTTCAAATACACTTTGTATTTCATTGATTTACCTCAGCGATGAGAAAATTGTTTGTCCCCACGTGCGAATAGATGCCCAATTACGCTGGTCGTCTGTCGGGCTTTTAAATGCTTTAGCCATCCACCGTTCAACAAAAGTAAGCTTATGGAGATCGACCTTTCCAGCAAAGAAAGCTTCCTCAGCAGGTTGGACAATGATCCGTACCGGGTCAAGATAAGACCGACAGGTGCTCTGGCTGGCCTGGTCCTGGCCGGTGTTAAGGATATGGACGGCAAAAAAAGCGGATGGCATGGCGGCTATTTCCGATTGGAACCGACGCACGAAAGCGACTGCATCTGGCAGCCATTGGTTGAAGCGAATAGCACTGCCGACGACGATGGCGTTGTAACCCGAGAGATTGCTTACTTCTTTGAGTGGATGGATGTCTGCCTGGTACTCCCGGTTCTTCAACTCGCTGGCAATTGCTGCAGCGACCTCAGCAGTCGAACCGCAGCGAGTTGCATAAGCTACAAGAACTTTCTTGTCCATCTTGGACTCCTATATTGGCTGTTATCCATTTTACGTGTGGGGCGAACAGCTTTCGCTCCTGTTTAATAAGCCGCATTCAAGAGCATCACGGCAAAAGAGATATCCATCAAGACATGGAGGATGGCAATGTAAGGTAATAAGCGGGGGCGTCGATGTAAAACAATCCCCACAAGGAAGGCAAAGGGGATAAACATCAACCCACGCCAGGCGATAAAGCGCAGGTCGGGAATGAAGGGGATGGCGATGTGCTGCAAACCAAGAATAAGAGCGGGCAGGCTGACCGAAAGCCAGCCTGGTTTCCCTTGAGCTTTTAGCCGGGGCATAACGCCCAAAAAGTAGAGCGGAAGTTCAGCAAATCCCTGGGTGACTGGAAATAAAACGAGGGCGGAAATGGCTGCCCACAAGGGAAGCGGGCGGACCAGCAGATTGAGAGCGACCTGAGCATCCCCAAAAAGCCAACCAGCCAGAAGGATATTTGGTAAGAAGGCGATTGGGCCGGTAATCACCAGCGGGATGATCAGAGAAATTAAGTCGCTCTTGACGTTTTCACGCCGGATGCGAAAGATATCCCAATAGCTTTTACCTTCAGCGTTGAAGAGCGCGATCATTCCCAGGATGCAGATAACGTTGGCGAGGAAAACACCGAAAGGCCACCAGGCTGCTCCCAGGTCCCAGGCCTGAGACTTGCCCAAGGCGTAGAATCCCAGGCTGAATAATAGCTGGAATAACAGAAAAAGGCCCGTTCGCCCAAAAAGCAGCAGCCAGGAGGCATAGTTTTTTGACTGCGACGCCGACGAAGTGGCGATAGGGAATGATACGGAGGTCATGAAAGTCTCCTGGGGAATGATAGGTGGCTGTTAAGAATATAGCATAAAGCAGGCTTGCCTTCTTCACCTTACAGGCCAGTTTTGACCTGGACAAGTGGATAGGATGTCTCTAAAACTGTTTGATTTAAATTGCGCTGTGATCTACTTGATTTCTGGATAGTAACACAAACCGGTAGTGCCCGGCCCGCTGTGGACTGCCAGGGCAGGCGATAGCTCAGCGATAAAGCTTTCAACGCAGGTCAATTGGGATTCGACCATTTCTTTGAGCTTAAGGATTTCTCGTGGCGCTCCGGCGTGGACGAAAGCCACCTTGATCCTGCCCATTTTCCCGGCAGTGCGGGTGATCATCTCGACCATCATCTGGTGAACCCGGTTTGTACTGCGTGCCATCCCGAGCGGCATAATTTCCCCGTTTTCCATGCCAATCAGCGGCTTTATGTTAAGGAGCGACCCCAGCATATTTTGGGCTTTGCCAATCCGCCCGCCCATATACAGGTACTTAAGGGTATCGGCGGTCTGGAGCATGTGGGTAATGGGGATCATGGCTTTAATCCTGGCCTTAATGCCTTCCAGGCTCATCCCCTTTAGAGCCTCCCGGGCGGCTTCGATCGCCATCCATCCCTGGCAGAGGGAGACATTCAAGGTGTCGACGATTTCGATCTTCATTTCCGGGTGCGTTTCGAGCGCAATCGACTGGGCAATACTTGCCGCTTGATACGCGCCGCTGCCTTTCGAAGTCATGTGCAGGCTGATAATCTCACGCTCACCCTGATCCCATAAGCGTTTATAAATTTCCAGGTAATCGCCAGGACCAGGACTGGCAGTGGTTGGCAGCTTTTTTGCAGTAGTCAGCCATTCCAAGAAGGGTCCCCGTTGGATGGTGACCAGGTCGCGCAGGATTTCTTCACCGCGGTGAATGTAATAGGGGACAATCGAGATGTCCAATTCCTCGATCATCGCTTCAGGAATACTGGCGCAGCTGTCTGTCACCACAGCGATCTTGCTCATCTACCCTCTAATAGAACGGGATAGATATATTATAAATTATTTTGGAAAAGCAAGATATTCTGGCACAGGCAAACTGGTGGCTTCGGGGTTCGAATTAGAGGCGAAATGCTGGTGGAATGAGAGCTTTTCCATGCTCTCGCAGCTCACACGTACCTTTCCGGCCGCCGGGGCAGCAACGAAGAATTCATCGCCACCCAGGTCATCCCGGGATGGGTAAAGCGATACGGCTTCGATCTGCAAGGCTTGCTTACCATCCACCCAGATTTTTCCATGTCCGCCGAGAACGATCCCACCGAAAGCGGCATTTTCGTGGACATCGAAAACACATTCAGGATTGACAGTAGTTTTCTTGGCGCTGTAAAGGTCAGGGTTCTGTGGTTGGCTGCCTTTGCCGGTGCGGTAGATGATGAAGCTCTGTAGGCCGGCATCTTCGTCCCGGATTTTGACGGGGGGCCGGAAATATTCCCGGCGGAGGTTGTCTCCATTGCCGGAATTGGGGCAGCGGATCATGGATAGCATATATTCGCATACGGCTTCAAACCCATCTTTGGCAATCGTGACCGGAAGATCGCGGTCGATCAGGTCGGGGGGCATGACCATATCGTTCACCCTTGATTCCGGGATGCAAGAGACGTCTGATGCGACCTGGAGCTCGTAGGTGACCAGCGAGCCTGGGGCATGCAGGGTGCAGGGAGGCATGAACCAGCCGGTGCCCGGCAGCAGGTTGATGGTGTTGGCCAGGTCGGTCAGGCGGTTATCCCCCTTGAAGTAATGAGAGAAATAGTTCAAGACCTGGGCGTCGGTGTAATGTGCGTCGACCCCCATAGGGGTAGCGGGACTGGCGTTCTTGTCCATATTGAGCTCGAGCGGGAAGTAATACGACTTGGGCTTGCCGACCAATCCGGGACGGACGTGATCGTCACAGGGGTGCATGTGATGGGGGATGCGGTGCCAGTTATCGAAGAACTTGGGCAGCACGTCCCATGTCTTGCCGTTCAGGAGCATATCTCCGGCGGCGCTAACCGCATCTCGCAGTTGGACCTTCTTATCGCCGATGACCAGGTAGCTCAGGCCGTGGTCTTCGGGACAAATGTTGTTGTAGACACCGTTATCGGCATATGTTACCGATGCAAACCAGCGCTCGTTGACGGCCACATCCTGGCTCAGGTAATCATCGTAGAGCCTGATGCGGCGCCCCGGCTGGATAATCCCCGGCCGGCCGACCCAGGTGGGCGCCAACCTGAAGATTCCACCGGTGCGTTCGATCTCTCGGGCAATCAGGCTGCGTATTTCGTTTTCAGCAGTTACACGCACAATCTGTGATAGTTTCATGTCTTTTCCTTACTCTAATAGTTGAAACTCATTTTATTTGTTAGACGGATGTGGTTCACCCTCACAGTTTATTCCAGGTTGGCATGGTACTGCCAGAGGTCTTCGGTCTTCAAGCCTTTATGGTGCTGTACCTGGATGGCGAGGACATCGCCGAAAATGTGCAAGCTCTGGTCGAAAAGGGTGCTCAGCGGCTGGATGGATTTTACACCGGCAGCCAGGTCGTTTTTGGTGGGGCAGGGCAGGTGAACGGCGAAATCTGCTAACCCCCTGATGGTCGAGCTGCGAGCCGAAGTGATAATCCCCAACCGGGCTCCTTTTGCCTTTGCAATTCGGGCTATCTCGACCGGGAGTTTGCTTTCACCGGACCCACTGGCGATCAAAAGCAGGTCCCGCGGGGTAATGGGTTTCTCGGTAATCGCGCCAACCACCTGGCAGTCGATTCCCAGGTGGGCCAGGCGTTTGGCCAGGCACTCCAATGAGAGCATCACCCGTCCGACAGCAAAGAAAAAGACTTTTTCTGCCGTCATGAGCTCGGCAATCAGGCGGTCAACCTCTGCCGAATCGACCTGGGCGAGGACGGTTTCGATTTCCGCGATGATTTGTTTTGTAATCGTTTTTTGGTCATTCATATCATTTACTCAACGGTTTAAGAATAGCAATTTAAGGAGCAATCATCAATCAAAAACCCATTGGCGCCAGTAACGGACCGATTCGGACAGGTTGGATTCGAGCTGGTACTCGTCCGGGTAGTAGGCCCGGTGGCGGATTTCAAGGGCCAGCAAAATCTCATGGTTCGCCCCTGACTCACCGATGGCCTTGAGTACTTTCTCGGGAAAGATATCCCCCTTGGCGTTGTTTTCGGGGGTGAACGGCCAATGGTGGCTCCCGGATGCATTGCATTGCTGGATGTGGATCAACGGCGAGACCTGGCCATAATGGCGAATCCAGGCATAAGGGTCGGACTCTTCGCTGCCAGGATGCTCCTGGTTGCGGTGACCGACGTCCAGGCACAGGTACATGGGGAGTGCCGAGCCCTGCAGCTTTTGCAGCACCTCATCATTTTCGGCAAAGGTAGCACAGGTCTCACGGGGCACCGAGGTGATCTCATACAGCAGGTATTTCAGGCCGGCTTTTTTACCATATTCAGCGATGCGCATGTAAGCATCGCAAGATCGTGAAAGCAGGTTGTTGCGCAGTTGGGGATCATTCTGAATGGCTACACTGGTGATGGCAAAGCAGGTGCCAAAGCCTTCACCGCCCAGAGCAGACGTCAGGTCGGCCATGCGCAGGTAATAATCTTCGTAGGCTCGGGCGACTTCGTCATCGGGGTGCCCTAGATAGTTCTGGTGGTGGTTGTGCCCACCAAAAGCGCACTTGATGCGGATACCCCTGGTGCGGCAGCACTCGCGCGTCCTGGAGACCAATTTATCCTGGATATGGGAAGGGAGGAGAAAATCGATTTGGTCGAAATTAAATTGGACGACCTTGACGCCACAGGCAGCGATAAAATCTGTCCATCGTTCGGGTTCGGGATAGCGATTGGTGAAGCAGTTGAGGTCGAAACCGAGGCTAACGTTCACTATCATCTCCTGGATGGATGACCACCTTTATCGCCTGGCGAGCCTCAACCATATCAAACCCGGCTACGATCTCGTTCAATGGGAAGCGGTGGGTGATGTATTCCTCGGCATGGACCTTATTTGCGGCGATCAAGTCCAGGGCTTCGCGGTTCTGGCGCGCCAGGGAAGAAGACGCGCCGCCAACGAACAGTTCTTTATAGTGGATAGTATTGGCGTTGGTCGTAATGAAGCTGTTGTCTTTGGGCAAGCCGCCGAAGAAATTGACCCTTCCACGAGGAGCGAGCAGGTTAAAAGCCTGTTCCTGAGCATCTTTGGAAGGAGCGCAAACGAAGATCACGTCCACACCCAGGCCGTTGGTCTCTTCCATAACAGCTTCTTCGAGACTTTCTTCGCTTGATGCTATGATCCGGTCTGGATGGAAGCGGCGGGCAAGCTCGAGCCGGCCCCGGCTGTGCTGGGTGACCATTACTTTTGCTGCACCTTTGAGTTGGGAAAGCTCGATCTGCATACAACCGGCCGGTCCGGCACCCATCACCAGGACCACGTCGCCAGGATGAACCGGGGTGTTCTCCTGGGCGTTTAAACTGCAAGCTAACAATTCAGACATCGACGCGCGATCGAAAGACAGGCCGGCCGGAATCGGGTTGACAAAACCAAGCTGGACGACGTTGGGTGGAGGGGTCATGTACTCGGCAAAACCGCCATCCGAAGCATAGCCGACCGATGGGCGCGGATCAATGCAGACGTTGCTGTGACCCGTTAAACAGTATTTGCATTTGCCGCAGCCATGTCCGGGAGCGACACAAACCCGCTGCCCTTCTTCATAGCCGCGCACGTCTTTGCCAACCTTGACGACCGTACCGGCGATCTCGTGGCCGATGACGATGGGGTAATGCGCGCGGGAATCGCCTTTGCGGTAGATGCGAACGTCCGAACCGCAAATGGCGCACGATTCGACTTTTATCAACAACGAATCATTTCCGGGTTCTGGGACGGGTTTTTCGACAAAGCCAAATTTGCCGATGGCTTCAACTTGAGCTGCTAACATGATATCTCCTCAAAAAAAAATATCACGAATATCACGAATCATTCGAATTCCTCCAATACACCATTTCAAGGTCCTATTGGAGAATGCTGACATTATCGATGCTATCTTCACTTTTTTCTCGATCTATTCGTTCAATTCGAGTTTTTAAAAAGACCATTCTTTTAAAAATCGTCTATTCAATTATAAATTGGGCTTTGCAGTAGAAAAACGATTTATTCCACATGCCCTGGATGAACTGAGGGCCATCTTTTAGATCGAGTTGATGGGTGATCATTGGAGCAAGGGTGAGCTGTCCACTCTCCAGCACGCGGTAGACCAGGTCGGTATCGCCCTTAAGATCGTATCCCCAGCAGCCGTTGAGCGTCAATTCTTTGCGCATCATCCGTTCGAAAACAGGCAGGGGAATTAAGGTGTCCCTGGTCTCCCGCCCGACAACCGTCAGGGTGGCGCGCGGACCGGCTCGGTCGATGGCGGAAAGCAAGGCGGCAGTCGCGCCGGCAGCTTCGAAGACGAAATCGAAACTGCCTAGCCGGGTGAAATCTTCCGAAAGCGGGTTGATGGTAAGGGAGATGCCGCAATTTGCAGCTATTTGAAGAGATTCATCCCGCAGATCAGCCAGGACGACCTCAGCCGCACCCAGGATCGATGCCCATTGGGCGGTGAGAATGCCAATGGCACCGCCGCCGAAGACCAGGACCCTGGCACCCGGCGTCATCCCAGAGCGCCTGACTACGTGGAGGGTGACCGCGATTGGTTCGATAAAGGCGCCTTCTGGATAGGTTAGGTTGGGCGGCAGGCGGAAGAGGTTCTCACCTGGAACAGGGCACACTGCCGCGTAACCTCCGTCACGACGGGAGCCGATAAAATCGTAATGGGTGCAGTGGAACGGGCCTACCTGGCAGCCGGCGCAGTTTCCGCAAGGAATGATCGGGAGGACGGCCACGCGGGTCCCAATGGGAATGCCTGAACTGCCAGGGTTGAGGATCTCTCCGCTGAACTCGTGCCCTGGGATCATCGGGTGGTGATAGGCTCCGGTCTGCATGATGCGCGGCAGGTCTGAGCCGCAAATGCCAGATGCATGCACCTTGACCAGCGGCCAACCGGAGGGAGCATCGGGGACGGACCATTCAGGTTCAAACGCCAGCATCTCAGGCGCATACAAGACTAATGCTTCCATGTCGTAATGATATCCTTTATTATTGTTTTTGGATTGGTCCGGTTATCTGCTGCCGGTAAATAAAGCCGGCAGATGCAGCCAGCCCGGTAATCATCCAGAGGTACGGGAGGCCAAATGAATTGATACTGAGACCTTCGAATACGAATGCCAACAGCGCCAATTGGCCGGCCAGGGCGATCGTGCGGAGGGTGTCATCCCGGCTGCGAAGGGTCAAAGTCGTTGAAATCCAGGTGATCAGCAACCAGATGACGAACAACGAAAAACCGGCAACGCCGGTCTCGGCTAAAAGCCGGTACCACAGACTTTTAATATTGGGTAAAGCGCTGCCGAGATACATAATGCCACGGACTTCGGGGCTTGCCCAACCGATATCCGGCATCTGCGTCGGGAAATATAAACCGGCATTTCCCAGCCCGACTCCTAAGAAAGGCTGGCTATTAAAGATATGCCAGCCGGTCATCCAATAAACCGTACGTTCCAGGAAGGCAAAACTTCTGGATACCAGGAAGAGGCTGTTCTCGTCAAATTTGCTGAGCTGCTGGATCTGTTCGGGGGTAAACGAAGATTGCAGGATAAACGCCATGCGATAATCATGGTCGCTGGCTACCTTGAGAACACCCAGGCTGAAACTGCCATAAACGCCTACGAAGACGATCACCAACAGCACGCCAATCCCAATTTTATAAAATGTTGAATGGAGGCTGAGCGGGTCGTATCTGTGGGTCAGATAAGCAATGATCCTGCGGTAAATGGCACGATTGATCAAGAAGAAAAGATAAACCAGCACCAGCATGAAGCCTGCCAGACTGACGCGAGGTGAAGTCAGGAAGAAAACCGCACAGCCAATCGCCAGCAAGACATTTTCGAGCGATATCTTCCACAACCGGGGAAAAACCGAAGTGCGCTGGTAGGTCGCCGCGAACCAGAGCGGGAGATAGAGCACGTTCAACTGGTGCGCCAACCAGGACGGCTCACGTGTGAGGCCTGCCAGGCGACCGCTGTCCAGGACGTTCCCCTGGGTGGCCAACAAATGCAGCAGAGAGGTCATGATCGGCGGGTAAGGGCGGTTTAGAATGTAAAGGATGATCTCGGTGGCAACGCACCAGATCAACACGAGAATACCTCCGATGGTGATGAACTGCAAAGTACGGCGCAGATCCAACGTCGTTTTATGCCACGATGTCGTCACAAAATAGAACGCAACCCCAATTATCAGAGGGATAAATGCCCGGATGGTCTGGTCGAGCACAGTCTTATCCTTGAAGATGTCTACATTCAAGAACATGGAATATCCTGCCAGGCCAAACGCCAGGAGGACAAACAGGACCAGTGGAACAACCTCTTTGGGAAGCTGACCGCGCCTTAGAAAAAAAGGAATAAACCAGGCGACGACCAGGATGGCTAATGGAATGGCGGAGAAGGGAGCAACCATTGCGCCGGTCAGGCCGGTCAATAATGGGAAACTAGTCAGGGGAAGCCCGACCATGGTGATAGCCCATACTGCCAGCAGGCCCCACTTCCACCAGGAATGTACCTCTAACCGCAACATCAACCGTTCAATCATCTTCCTAACCCTGGAACCTCTTCAGCGGAAGATTGACAAGGAAAATGCCCAGGACGATGCCGATCAGGCATCCTGCAAGCACGAATACATTGGTTTGATAGTAGGTCGGGCTGGTTGGCAGGTCCGCCAGATGGATCAGGTCAAAAAAAATGTAAGGCGGAAGCTGCCCGGCTTGCTGGCGGGCGAGCAGATCTTGATACCCTTGTTGGGCCCAGAAATTCACAATTTTTTGTGCAGTCAGGGGATTCCCAGAGCGGAAGCGAATATACCAGAGGGCGTTGTTGCGCTCGATCGTAACCTGGTCCTGCAGCTGCAAGCTGCTTAGTGAAAACCCGTTTTGCTGGGCAAATGTTTCGACCTGGGGGATGACGGCGATGAGAGACGCCTGGACGACAGCCAGCGACATATCTTCGTCATATTGGGTCAATTCATATGGAGGTGGGGTGGGCGTCGGCGGGTGCATAAAATCGACTTTGTTGAAATCGAGATTGGCTGTGAACACCGCTTGAGCTTCGAAAACGGGCGGCATGGCTCGATGGACGAAAAAACCAATCACGGCGCCCAGGATGGCAGTCATGAAAATCACCCACCAAAAATGGACACTGCGATTGAAATGGTCTAGAGCCACGAATTCATCATTAAACGCTGGAGACATGCGCGAAAAGCCCTTCTCTACAATACTACGTTTTTATTTGTTCGAGATTCCGATAGAACTCTAAATGCTGCTGCCATTGGTCGTTGTGGCTGGGATGGTACACCTGTGGGGAGAATGATACCGCAATTGTTCGCCGCGCTGCAGCCAGATGGCCATAAATTCCATCCGAAATAGCCTGAATGGCGGCATTACCAATTGCAGTCGCTTCCACCGGGCCAGCTAAAACATCACAATTACAGGCGTTAGCGATGCACTCGTTCAAGAACTGGTTTTGAGCGCCGCCTCCGATGACGTGTACCTGCTCAATCTTTTGGCCGGTCAGATCTGCCAGGGTCCTGATAACTTCTGCACAGGCGCAGGCCAGGCTTTCGAAGGCACAGCGGGCAAATTCTCCCGGCGTTTGCGGGACCGGTTGGCCGGTCTGGGTGCAGAAAGCGGCGATGGCTTCCGGCATGTTTTCCGGGTTGTGAAAGCATGCCGCATTGGGATAGATCAAGCTGCGGAAAGCCTGGGCAGACCTGCCTGCCTCTTCAAGTGCCTCAAAGCTGTATTCCTGGCCAAGCGCCTGGAAGTCTCTCCGTAAGCGCTGGACGAGCCATAAGCCGGTCAGGTTTTTCAGCAAGCGGATGGAGCCATCCACCCCAGCTTCATTGGTTACGTTGGCTGCGAGCGCAGCCCGATGTAAATATGGGCGTTGGGTCTCGACCCCTACCAGCAGCCAGGTGCCGCAGCTGATAAACGCCCAGGGTTTAGCTCCCAGAGCTGGCACGGCAGCCACCGCACTGGCGGTATCATGGGACGCACAGGATTTGACTTCCAGTTCAGGGATTGCCAGGGCTTTGGCCACAGATGGGAGCAGGTGACCGGCCTTAGAACCTGGTTGGACCAGGGTTGGCAGCAATCCAGTAGGAAGTTTGAGGCGGTCGAAGATGCGCCGTTCCCAGGTTCGGGTCACCGGGCTCAAAAAGTGCGTCGTCGATGCAACGGTGTATTCAGCCTGGACGACGCCGGTCAGGCAATAATTGAGCAGGTCTGGCAGCATCAACAACCAGCGTGCGGATGCTAACGCTGTAGGGTGCCTGGCTTTCAAGGCGACCAGCTGGTAGAGAGAATTGACCTGGATGAATTGAATGCCAGTCAGCGCATACAGCTCTTCATCAGGGATAGTGCGGCGAACTAAATCGACCATATCGTTATCGACAAACTCGCGATATGAGTAGGGGGATATGACCAGCTGCCCTTTTTCGTCTATCAGGCCAAAATCGGTCCCCCAGGTATCAATTGCCAGTGAACGGACACCAGGTGCGGTGTGATATGCTAGCTGGAGGCCGTATTTTAAACGGTCAAGCAGGGAGGGGATATCCCAAAACAGCTCGCCCTGCAGCTTGATGGGCTGGTTCTCGAACCGGTAGATTTCTTCTATTCTAAGAGATGTGGGGGTGACATAAGCGACCATCACCCGGCCGCTTGAAGCGCCCAGGTCGGCTGCAAAGTAGATCGATTCCCTTACGTCTTGCTGGTCAGAATTTGTCCTGTTAATGGCCATACCACCAGAGTCAAACTTCATTCAATCGCCAGTCCTGCTCCCGGGCTACCGGTAAATTTTGATTCTCCCTCAAAATTATGAACCCTATCCACATAATAGCGGAAATTCTCGAGAGAGATGTCCTCGTGAACCCAGTGATCGAGTGAAACACAATAGCCGCCGCGAGCGAGCATATCGGGCAAGACCCGTTCCAGTTCTGCGTCGATTTCAGCCCGGCCGTGTTCCAGGCAGTGCTTTTCGACTCCGCCGATAATCTGGAGCCGAGGATACTGCTTGCGAATGCGGATGACGTCCATGCCGCTCTTGACCTCAAAAGGAAGCAAGCCGGTCACACCGCCCTCTAACCAGAGCGGAATCAGCTTCTCGATATTTCCATCACTGTCGACGATGATATTCTTGACCCCCAGTTGCTTGAGAAAATGGGTCAGTTTCTGATAGGCCGGAAGCATGAATTCTCTAAAGGTTCGTGGGGAGATCAAGGGACCATTCTTGTAGCACATATCCTCCCAGATGAAAGCAAAGTCCGGGCGGAGATCACGGATGACCTGCTCGTAGAGCGACATCAGCAGTTGGAGATGGTCGTCGATGATGGTATGCATCAAGCCGGGATCGTCGTGGTACATGGTGAGGAGGTGCTCGACTCCGAGAAGCTCGCGCGGGTAGCCGAAAAACCCGTCCATGTGAGTGGAAGTAACCTCCCGGTCCTGGCTGCGGATAAAAGCTATTTGTTCGTCCCAATCCTGGCGGAACCTTTTTTCAGGGGACCCTACCAGGCGACTTCTCAAATCGAAATAATCGTCACGAGATTTAATCGGGTATTCCAGGAACTGGGGGATTGATACGCTGCCTCTCTTTTCACGCATCAGCACACCCCGGCTGCTGCGGAAGGTGCGAACGGTGTCGGTCAGCGACAGGGTCTCTTCTTCAAAGGCCGGGATGTAGTACTGTTCAACCATCACATAAGCAAATTTAATGACGTCAAAATATGCAAAGAGGTCGTTCTCAGGCGAGCGGAAGAAAAGTTCGGGTAAAGGAACGGTGCGGTGGAGACCTTCTTTTAGCCAGCGATCGTAGGTTTCATTCCAGAAGCCATGCTCGATGTGGCAGGGGCGGTCGGTTTTTTGGAAGGCCATGGCAGCCAGGAAGCGCTCGCGATTGTTCATCGCCGTGGCCCTGCTGCTTTTAAGGTTTCATATATCTCGACCAGATTCTCATCCGGGGTGCCGTATTCTACGTCAGGCATTGAGAGGCGCAAGCGGCTCCAATCGCCCCGAGATTTTTCAAGGATGCTTTCGATCAATTCTTTGACCTCCTGGCGGGTTGCGGTGGATATGAATACGGCGCTGATCACATACTGGACGTAGGCTTCAGGGAATAGGTCGAGGGCCAGGCGCAGGTCAGAACCCCAACCAATTTCTAACCAATGGATCTCGGGGATCTGGCGATAGACGTGGGCGTATTTTCCGAAATCTCCACAGTGATGGACCGCCAGTTTGCGACCCTGGTCAGCTACCAGATCAGAGATGGCCAGATCATAGGGGATAAGTCGCCGGGCATAAGTCGCCGGGCTGACCATCATAATGGTGCAGTTGGCCAGCATGACCATCTCTTTTACATGGAACCATTCACCATTTGCCGTGATAACTGCGTTCAGCATTCCAAAGCTGTACTCAAGTAAATGTCTGGAATCTGCAGTGTTCTCAGCAAATTCAGCCATAAAAGCTGGCCCGCCGATCAAAGTCGCATCGTTGAGAACACCGCGCTGGTTCCAGTTCACGGGAATGTCCTTGCCCAGTTTCTGGTTGAGGTAGGTCACCTGCCTGGTCACCTCGGAATAGGGGAAGATCTGGCGCAGGTCAGGCGGCACCTGCAGAAGCCGGGCTTGTTCCATGGATATGTGCCGGTTCCAGGGATAATTGTCCTGCGGGTAAACGACCTCGCAGCCGGCTGCAATGGCGGTGATCGCATTGCCAAAATCAGGCAATACTACCTGGGGTTCCGGGTGCGGCGATCCAATGTGCAAACCGGGCAAGCGCTCGCAAATGGTGCGTTCCATGAACCGGTACTGCTCCACCCGAAAATCCGGATCGAACACGTATTTTTCGCCAAAACCCAAACCATAATTTCCCCGCCACCAGGATGGGAGGAAATTATAGGTCAGAAGATTGATGGGGAGCTCATCCTGAACAGAGTACCACATCCTATACCTGATAGCGAAGGCTGAACATGGCGAAAGTTTCGAGGCGAGGGGCGGTGAATTCGATGATACCTTCCTGGAAGCTGTAATCTATAGATGTGTTTCCAGGTAAAAGTGTGAGAGCCAGGGGGGTGGCGTCTGTCAGGCGGACGCGCACCCGGATGCCATCGATGGGAATGTTGGGAAGATCTTTCTGGAAATTCAGCAGGTTGATGATTTTGCGGTGGTTTAGCGGTTGGTCGAAAAGGGTAACTTCGACCGAACTCGGGGCGTCGGCCTGGAAGGTGAAGGGCTGTTCGAAGTGGGCGAGAAGATTGATGAAAACCTGCCCGGGGAAGGGCTCGCCTTCCAAACTGGATGAGGAATAGAGGACTTTTCCCTTGCCATAGGAATGCCAGACCAGGGCGGGGTAATCCGTGGGAATGCCGGGGGGATTGCAGTGGATGGAGGAGAAGTGGTGGATATCAGCCGGATCGGTGTACGGCAGGACGATCTTGGCGAGAACCTGGGCGTCACCATCCACCTGGACGATAGCCTGGCTCTGATCCAATTCCAGTGGATAGATCTGGTCGAATTCGGGCATGAGGTTTTCAAAGCCGGTTTCAGGAGCGAGGTAGGTGTGATTCCCTACGGTCATACGCTGGTAATTCACGCCGAAGACATCGGCGAGGAGGAAGTCTGGATGGCGGATTCCAAATTCTGAAACCAATGACGCCCCTTTACTTACGTACAGGTTGCCACCGTTTGCCACATAGCGGCGTACAGCTTCGACTTCCTGCGAGTCCATCATCATAACATCTGGCAAGACGAGGATCTTGTGCCGGTCGAGACGGTCAAGGTCCCGGTGGGTGACGACGCCAAAGGGGATGTGGTGGGTAATGAGGGTCGAACAGGCGTTAAGTGCGGCTTCAATGTGGGGTGATTTTCCAGCGAGGTTGGGGTCGAGGGGGCTCTTACCGTTATCGGTAGGGTTGTATTTCGAATGCATGCTGAAGTAGACCGCCACATCCTGAGCCAGCTCGCCGCCGCGATAGGGGTCGTAGACCATGGTTTTATCCAGGACAGATCCGACCCGGTTGAAGACGCGTTCGTTGAGCGTTCCCACGGGGTCGATATCGTAGATATAGATCATCGCGCCCTGCCCGGCGACAGCTGCACAGGCCTTGGCATAAAGCAGTTCAACAGGTTTAAGGTTTGAGTGGTAGTTGAGTGTCACAGCTGCGCTGGTTTCGAAACCGTATGGCAGATTGGGGGATAGATTGTACAGGAGTTTGCGGACGAAAGATCCCTGGAGTGCGTCGCCGTAAAAATCACCTTGTAAAAAGTCATTGCTTGGGACCATTTTGTCGGTTACGCCCATCTTCCAGTCCCAATTATAGGTCGAGGCCTGGTGTTCAACACTGACGCCGGGCCGGGCGCGGCGGGCAGTATTGGTCATGAGTGAAGCAAAATCGGCCAGCCACTCTTCGCGTTTGCGCTGAAAGGCCACCCATAGGGGGTTATCCCAATCGATCGTCTCGGGGAGGGCGTTTCCGGTCTCGCGCTGGAAGCGCTCACGGCAGTGATGACAGTAGCAGATTGCCGGCCAGAAGGTCATATCAAAACGGATGCCCTCTACCTGGTAGTGAGTGAGCAACTCTTCAGCCCAGGATGCTGCATAATCCCGGTAAGGAGAGTTGGGACAGCACAATCCAAAGCGCATGGCCTCATCGGCATCGCGACCGTCCATCAGCTTGATGCGCCAATCGGGATCGTGGTTTGAGGCCCACAAATCGAAAATGATGCTGGTGTAGGCTACCACGGCGATGTCGTTCTGATGGCATAAGTCGACCATCTCGCCGAAGAGATCTTTGCCCTTTAAACCACGGTGCATTTCTCCCACCTGGGTGGGGTAATTAAAAACGCCTACGTGCGATTGAGCGTATAGAACGATAGACTGGGCGCGGGCTGCTTTCAGCAGCCGGACGAAATTGTGCGAGTCAAATTTGGATAAAAAGCGTTCGTCCCAATCTGGGATATGCATGTCGACGACAATCCTGCGGAAAGCATTTTGGTACCACATTTTGATCAGCTCCAATTTAGAAAACGGTCAAATAGATGATTGGGCGGTCAGGCATATTGAAATCGCAAATTCTGAAATCAATAACCAACAATCAACCCATCCGGACCAGATTGAAGACCTGGCGAGCGATAGACGTCCAGGATTTAATCCGGGTTACCATATCATCCAGGTTGGGAGTGATCGGTGTCAAGCCAGACGTGCTGACATCGTAATTCCAACCGGACAGGGCGGCGGCGATTTTTTCAATGCGTGCTTTCATTTCTTGGGGCGAGGCTGCCAGCACGTCGTTGGGATGCAGTCCGACCATCAGGTGTTTGTCAGGAGGCAGGTTGTCCAGGGTGCCTTCGAGGCTTGTCCACGGGCTGACCTCGAAGTTTTGAAGGGTTTTCAACTCGAGCAGATATTTTTGCACGGGGGTCTGGTTGCCGCACGAATGGATCGAGTTGATGCCGCCATGGAAGGCTTCCAGCTCGAGATAGCGGGGAAGCACGAATCGGGCGAACATGCGCGGAGAGATAAACGGGACGTTGATCCAATCATCGCCTATGTCGGTCGGCCTTTTGGGCTGGTCGAAATAGCGATAATAGCCATCCCACCAGCGGCAGCGCTGTTCCACCAGGTATTTGAACAGGTCATCGATGAAGGTAGACCTCTCGCTGCAGTCGGCAACGAACTGGTCGAAACCCCTCAGCTCGATGGCGAGGTCGAGGCAGCCGCGCCACCAGTTCATCATCCAATTAACCCGCATTCGCCCGTGGGTGATCGCCTTTACTTCATCGTACCAGCGCAATATCCGCGGCATCCATCCGGTAGTTTGGAAATCGACCGGATGGAGATGGGTCAGGTCTGTACCTGTCTTGAGGGGTGTGTCCGAATTGATGATCGGGATGCCGAGCCGGTCGAAGGTTACATCCATCCCGACAAAGGAATATTCGGGGTAATGGCTAAGCCAGGCGTCGATTTCCATGGTGATGGGCTCGTCGTCGTCGGCAAAGGTCTCCCAGCGCCACAATTTTCGCTGCAGAATGCATTCCACGTAATATACAGGATCGGAGAACAGGCGGGTCACATCCCAACCGAACATTTTTACTTCGGCCAATGGGCTTTCGAGGTTGAACCGTGCAGATGGATGGGGAATCGATTTGCGCCGAATGGCTTCTGGGGACTGAGCGCCCGCCTCGATCCGGTCCATCAATCTTTCGATTGTGTCCAATCCTTGAAACGACATGAGAAGAATTATATCTTAAAGAGTTAAAGACAAGCTTTAGTTGACATTTGGAAAGTAATGTCATTTTATAATCTATTATTAAGGTAAGGTTAGTAAAATAAGTATATTAATTAAGCTAATATTTAGTGGTTACCTTTATAAAAAACACACACAAAAAAAAATTAAAGGCGGTAAAAAAATGACTCCATTACCCCCAGAGTTGTTACCTGCATCTCATTTTGTTGCTTTCAGCATATTCAATTTCACGATCCCCAATATTATTGCCTGGGGATCAATTATTGTTTTATTCCTGGTCGCTTCGGTTTTACGCTTACCGAAAATATTTGAATCTAATGAGAAGGAAAAAGAAGAATAAAGGAAGAGGTGCTTTTTATGAATCTGACACGGTCTTTTCAAAAATTTCTCAAGAAAAATATCACCCTCGAGGACGCACTTCCTACTAAGATGCCGGTTTATGTCAATTCCGTTGCCTACCTTTTTGGAGTGGTGTCCTTATGCGGGTTGGTCATGCTGATCTTGACCGGGGTGGTCTTGTCGCTCTTTGGGCCGGATTGGTACCACTACAGCAAAGCGGGCTTGTTCGTCAACTCAATGCACTTCTGGAGCGTTCAAATATTCTTTGGGGGGATCATTCTGCATATGATCACAAAATTTTTCATGGCTGCCTGGAGAGGGGGTCGGTGGGTTACCTGGTTAATCGGCGCCGTGGCTTTTGGGATCGGTATGCTGACTGCATTGACCGGTTTCTTGGCACAGTCAAATTGGGACGCCCAATGGATTGCGGTGCAGGCAAAGGATGCTATGAATGCAGCCGGAATTGGCCAATTCTTTAATACTATGAATACCGGCCAGATCCTGTTGATGCATATCGTGGTCCTCCCCCTTGTCGTCGGCGTCCTGGTAGGTATTCACATCTACCAGATCAGGCGTGATAGCCCGGTTAAACCGATCTCGACGGAAAAGAAAACGAAGGACGAAAAATGAGCGAGAGATCTGACGAAAACTTGCGCGACGTTCCGATGAAGTCTTATGACCTCATCAAGGAAGGATTGATTGTATTCGGTGTGATCTTCGTATTGGTCGTGGTCCTTTCAATTGCTTTTAGCTCGCCGGATTATCCAACCGTGAAAGCCCAGGATGTTGCTAATTTGCAGCCTATTGCTTTCTTGCAGACCAGCGCTAATATACTGGCAGGAAACAGCGACCTCCAAGGTTATGGCCCGCCCTATACCAATGATTACAGCAACGCTCAGAGTTTCCTGGGAATTGCGCCGGCAAACTGGTTGGGAGTGACCGATCCAATCAACCCGCCCGAGGATTTCATTATCAAACCCCTTCAAAAGGTGGCTGTCATCGATCCGAATCTGTCGGCTGCGTTGAATACTTACCAGGCAGCATCTTCTGACCAACAGCAAACCTGGTTGAACGATTACTTGACTGCTCTGGATTCGGCTACTGAAAATAGCGGGCAGGTATCCGTCCCCAGTGGAGATTATGGACCGGTAGAACCCATGATGAATGCCATGCTTTCATTGGGGAAATCAGGATTACTTGAGGCTTCCCTTTCCACCAGCACCCAAACCCCATTCGAGTTCAATTTCACGAACGCGCTGCTCTTCTTCCAGGATGACGTCGACCACGCCGTGGCGGGCAGCCTCGATATGTTAGGGGGCGTATGGGGAATCAGTCACGAAACTGGTAACTACCCGGGGGCCTGGTGGTTATGGCCTTATACGTTCTTCTACCAGGTTCCGCCTATGAACGCGTCTGATAACGGCGATTTGCAGGTGGTCATCATCATTGCCATCGTCTATCTCCTGACCCTTCTCACTCCCTTCATACCGATCATCAACAAGTTACCAAAATGGATCGGATTATATAAATGGATCTGGAGGGATTGGTACAAAAACTACGCTGGAAAGACAAAAGTATAAGACGATGGTGGCTGAATATTCTACCAAAGATGTCCAGAGTTTCGAGCGCCGCTCTGGAAGATACGAGCGTTCCCTCGAACAATTTTTCGTTTTCGACCGGATCCATAAGGCAGCTCTCGGTCTCATTCCGCAGGGTATCCATCCAGGAAATATCCTCGATATTGGCTGCGGGACAGGTCGATTAATCCGCAAAGCAGCCAGCCGCTGGCCAAAAGCAAAATTAACAGGAATAGACCCATCCGAAGGGATGATTTCTGAAGCGCGTCGGTTTACGCCCGGAGCGCAATTTAAGGTCAGTGCAGCAGAAGCGATTCCATTTCAATCTGATCCATTCGACCTGGTGATGTCGACCATGTCTTTCCACCATTGGGCTGACCAGGAACAGGCGCTTGTACAAATCGCTGATTTGCTGATGTGCGGGGGATATTTCGTGTTGGCCGACCAGGTCATGCCGTTAGGATTGGGTAAGAGTCATCCATCATGGCCGGCCGGCCGACTCGGCCAGAAGAAAAGCGCTATTTTCACAAGCAGGCTTGCAGATCAGGGCTGAAAAGCGGACAATGGCTGGATTTGTGCTGATTACGTTAGCGCAGCCAAGCTGAGTTTAAAAACCGCAGCTTCCTACCTTAATTGGCTTATCTTCCTCGAGCTTCAATTCCATAGGACCGGGCGGTTTCGACCAGCCCGGCCATTTTTTCTTTGCTAGGCGGTATCAGGTCTCTGGAGCGATTGTCAACCTCGAGACTGCGATATTTATCGCCGGCCAGGCGGTGGAATGGCAGCAGCTCGAGAGAAATTTTGCCGGCGTCGGCTCTGGCAGCGCGTAAATCGACCATTTCGCGCACGAAACCGGCGATTGCAGCGACATCTTCTGTGGCGTCATTGACGCCCGGAATGACCGGGATGCGGAAGAGGATTGGCTTGTCCGTTTCGGACACCAGGCGGCGGGCGTTGGCCAGAAGACGTTCGTTTGGGACTCGGGTCGCATTCCGGTGCTTTTCAGAATCCATCTGCTTGAGGTCCATCATCACCATATCTGTAACCGGCATGAGCATTTCCAGGCTTTCCCAGGGAATGTTGCCGGCGGTTTCAATGGCAGTGTGGATACCTTCTGATTTGCAGCGGGACAGGATTTCGTACGAGAACTCCGGTTGGAGAGCCGGTTCGCCGCCCGAAAGGGTCACCCCCCCCGCAGACGTTTCGTAAAAGGGACGGTCTTTTAAGACTTCCTGGACAACTTCTTCGGCGTCAGTTTCCTTCCCGACCAGGATGCGAGCCTCTGCGTAACAGGTTTCGACGCATTTGCCGCAGGACGTACATTGGTCGCGCTGGTAAACGATCTTATCGTCTTCAATCAGGTTTGCACCTTCAGGACAGGCCACCACACATTCACCGCAGGTAATACAGCGTTCCGGATAAAACTGGATCTGAGGTTTAAGGGCGATACCTTCAGGATTATGGCACCAGAAACAGTGCAGCGAACAACCTTTAAGGAAAACGGTGGTGCGGATGCCTGGACCGTCGTGGATTGAAAAACGTTGTATGTTGAAGACAGTTCCGTTCATATCAAGTTATCAGAAGTTGGCGGTTAATATTTCTCCGGAAGCGAGCAATTCCGATCTTCAGCTCCACAGCCGGGTGAAAGGATAAATTCTAACCATTCTATCAAGGAATATTTATATATGCAGGATGAGATTATCCTATTTATGAGGTGCTTTTTGTCGTGCTTCTACCGGTCTTTTGTTATAATCATGCGGATTATTCGATTCAAAAAAATGATATCTCTGACCCAGGAGGATTGCACCGTTGACGTCTGGAATTTACGATTTCCAACTATCCAACCAGAAAATCGCCAGACTTTCGCTTCTCATCTCGGGTTATTCTTTTTAAAGCTCATTCGCTTTATTATGGGTGAATTGATCTCTGGCAGGCATGGCAGCTTATAGCAGGACGGTGGTACCAGAACCCGGCGATCTGTCGCTGGGGTGTTCCTGGTTTTCGAGTGGATACCCTGATCGAGATTAAGAGCGGCTCACTGCTTTGGACAAAAATCCGTGACGGTATATCGAGGATGAGTAAACATAAGGTCTATCCCGCACCCCCGCCCTTTCTCAAAGGGAGAGGGGTTATAAATAAGGAGACTAAATGACATCAATATCAGTTAAGAAACGCAGGCCTAACCTGGTTTTGATTGGGATTGACTCGTTAAGGGCTGATCACATGAGCTGCTATGGTTACCCGCGCCAAACGACGCCTCACATCAGCCGTTTTGCCCAGGGAGCTACGGTTTTCGAGCAAAATTACAGCCCGCATATCCCTACGACCAGCGGGTACGCATCCATGCTCAGTGGGATGGATGTATTTTCGACCCAGATCGTGGCGCTGAGGCACAAAGGCACGTACGCCCCCGGTATCAAAACCCTGCCTGAAGTGTTGAAAGACGCCGGGTACGCAACCACTTGCGTGGGTTTCTCCGGTAACCCGGCCTCGCGTGGCTTTGATAATTACCTGACCTTCGAAGGCTGGGGAAGCTGGAACGAAGGCCGCAGCCCTAAAGGGCAGAACTTGAATGCGGTTACCATCCCGGAGATTGACCGCCTGTCAGACCAGGAAGAACCCTTCTTCCTCTTCTTGCGGCATATGGACCCGCACGCCCCATACCTGGCTCCTGAGCCTTACGAACGCATGTTTTACCACGGTAATGAGTTGGACCCAGAAAACCACTCCATGGAGCCGGTGATGGCTTTCAAACCGTTCAGAGATTTCTTTGCGACCTGGATGCCGCCAGGAATTACCGACAAGGATTACGTGATCGCCCAGTATGATGGTGAAATTGCGTACATGGACGCCTGTATCCAGTCAATCTTTACGGCTCTCGAGGCGAAAGGGATCCTGGACGAAACGATTGTTGTGATCAATTCAGACCATGGGGAAACCCTCTACGATCACGAATGCTATTTCGACCACCACGGCTTATACGATCCCACGATCTTCGTACCGCTTATCATCCGCTATCCCGGCAAACTGCCGGCCGGTAAACGGGTCAAGGGATACAACCTGCTTCAGGACCTGATGCCGACGCTGATGGAGCTGATGGACCTCAATCCGGGAATCAAATTCGACGGCAAGAGCTTGCTGCCGATGGTTACCGGTGAAATACCGTCTCAACCAGGTGAGTTTTACCTGACCGAATGTACATGGATGCGCAAGCACGGTTGGCGCACTCCTGAATGGAAGCTGATTGTTGCTCTGGAACCCGATTTCCACTTTAAACCACCAGTCGAGCTTTACAACCTGATCACGGACCCGCACGAAAACCAAAACTTGGTCGACCAGGAGCCGGAAATCGTCGCTTCGCTTACCCAGCGAATGGAAGCATGGATCGCCAGGCGGGAAAAGGAGACCGGAATGACAAATCCCATCCTGACCCAGGGTGATTGGCATGGATTTGAGGGAATTGGGCCCTTCGAAACATCCCAACAGGCTTATGATACACTCCATATCGGCGACCCGGCCCAGGCTGCCAGGATCCAGGCTGGAAAAAGTGAATAGCTGGCAGGAACCGGTCAAACGGCGAATCAGGAACCAGGTAGGAAAGGAAAAATACTTATGTCGCTCAAAGTAGCAATTGTCGGAGTCGGAAATATCGGCAACATCCATGCCAGAGTCTATCAAGAACGGAAGGACGTGGAGATTGTGGCGGTTTGCGACATCATCCCTGAGAAAGCGGATATCGCGGCAGAGCGCTATCGCTGCCAGGGGTTTTACTCGGTCAAAGAGATGCTGTCCAGCGGAATAAAAATCGATGCTGCCAGCATGTGCTCAGCTGGAGTGGAAAATGGCGGTGATCATTACCGGCCTACTATGGAACTGCTCTCGGCCGGGATTCCCGTTTTGGGCGAAAAACCAATCTCAAACAATCTCGGAAATGCTAAAGAGATGGTCGCCCTGGCAAAACAAAACAACTTGCGCTATGGAATCAATCTAAACCATCGCTTCACACCGGCAGCCCTGCGGGCCAGGGAATGGGTGAATTCCGGCCGCCTGGGGGAGCTCAATATCATCAACATGACGATGTGGATCAATAATCCCAACGAAACATCTCCCTGGTTCCACATCCGAGCGCTCCATCCCCATTCCCTGGACGTGATGCGCTTTTTCGGAGGGGATATTGCCAGGGTGCAGGCTTTCTTCAAGAAGGGAAAGGGCCGCAAAATTTGGTCTAATGTGCAGGTGAACCTGCTGTTCGAAAATGGAATCATCGGGCACCTGACCGGAAGCTACGATGCCGGCGGAAGCTACGGGTTGGAAACCCTTGAGGTCGTTGGATCTGACGGTCGCTTCGTGCTGCAGGATGCCTGCGAGCACCTCGAATTTACCCCGCGATTTTCTCGAGAATCCGAGCGGTATGATTATATCGGCGGGATGATGAGCTTCAATGAAACCTTCGGAGCGCGCCTGGGGCGCTGGGTTGAGCAGAATATCGAAAAAGCTGCACCTGATACAATCGACGCATCCGGAGCGGATGCGCTGAAAGTTCAGACGGTCATCGAGGCTATCATCCAATCCTGGGAAACAGGACAGGTCGTAGACATCGCAAACAGCCAGCCAGCGTAGACGGCTGGCATCAAACAGACCGGGGTCGGATAAAGGAACCCCAGAACGAGGATGAAATGACGCTGCGTGTAGCTGTAATTGGAATGGGTCCGATCGGAAACCGGCATGCCGGGATCTATCGTGACGATCCCCTGGCTGAATTAGTAGGTGTGTGTGATATCCAGCCCCAAAGAGCCGATGCTGCCTCGGCTCGGTTGGACGTGCCGGCTTTCTATAATGCCGCCGAAATGCTGGCGGCTTTGCAGCCCGATTTGTGCAGCATCACTACGGCGGGTATTGAAAACGGAGGCGACCATTACACGCCAGCCATGCAGGCCCTCCAGGCTGGCTGCCACGTGCTTTGCGAAAAACCGATCAGCAACGAAATCGCCCCGGCCGAGGAAATGGTGGCTTATGCCCATCAGAAGGGCCTTTACCTGGGGGTGAACCTGAACCACCGTTTCAACCCAGCCCATCGCCTGGCAAAGCGCTGGGTCAATGAGGGCCGGCTGGGTGATCTGCTGTTTGTCAATATGGGCATGTGGATCATGAATCCGGTTGAGAGCTCTCCTTACTTCCAGATTAAGGCCCTTCATCCGCATACTGTTGACGTCATGCGCTATTTCTGCGGCGATATCACGGCAGTACAGTGTTTTGCCACCAAAGCGCCGGGACGGAAAATCTGGTCTACGGCTCAATTCTTGATGCGTTTCAAAAATGGGGCGGTTGGTACTCTGACTGGGAGCTACGACATCCAGCGCGGACACCCCATGGAACGTTGTGAAGTGGCAGGTGTGGGGGGGCGGTTTGTGATTGAAGATATGTTTCAGCAGGTGACTTTTTTCCCAGCGGGTAATCTAGAAAAAACGGTTTACACGAACCCAATCTTTGGCGGGATGTTGGGCTTTGACGACACGTTTAAGGACCGCATACACATGTTTCTGGCGCAGATTGACGCCGGAGTTGCTGCGGATGAGATCGATGGCTCCGGAGTGGAAGGGCTGGCTGCCCAAAAAGTATTGGCGGCCGCGATTGAATCGCTGGAAAGCGGGCAGGTCGCCCAGGTAAAATCTTGATATTTATTGAAGTGGAGAATAGATGGAACTCGGTGTTAATTCAGTCTTGTTTGGCGGATTCGATTTGGAAACCGCATTCAAAACGACGGCCATGGCCGGTTATGATGGAATCGAGGTATCGGCGATCGATGGGATGAGCGAACACCTGGTGCTGGACCGTTGGCAGGAGATTGCTCCCCAGATCAAGCAGCTTTCTCGTGATTTCGGCCTGGCACTGCTGGCGATGGAACAGCCCTCTCAAGACCCGGCCAGGATGGAGTTGGCCTTTCAAGCAGCCGCATCCCTTGGCATCCCGGTGATCAACTGCGGGCCGGGTGGAAAAATGGGAGATGAAGTCAGCTTTCAGCAAAGCATTGACAGCCTGGGACGCCTGGCCGAAAGAGCAGAAAAGTTTGGTGTGGTCCTTTGCACCAAGGCTCATGTCGGCGCCTGCATTTATAATACCCCGACGACCTTAAAAGCTATGGAAGCCATCCCATCCAGGGGGTTTGGGATCGATATGGATCCTTCGCACATCTACCGGGCCGGTGAAGACCCGGTGCAAGCGCTAAAGGCAGTGATCGCGCGGGTCAAGCACATCCACATTCGCGATTGCAAGGGGCGCCAGCAAGGTCCAGGTAAGCCTGAAGACCAGGCCAACGGGCGCGGCGATATTGATTTGTCAGGTTATATGCGAGTGCTGGTCGAAAACGGTTATAACGGCCCGGTCGATCTGGAGATCATCGGCGCGAAAAGCTACAACCTGGTTCAATGCGGCATCATTGCCGCCGAATCACGGGGCTACTTGCGAGCCTGTATATAGACTCCCGCTTATTTTTGAGGGGCACGAAGCGTTGTCAGTTGTTTTTCCAATTCGATGCGCCGGGCTGTAGCTGCCTGGCGCATTTCATCTTGGATCTCGACCACCGTTTCCCTCATCTGATTCCTCAGATTCTTCCCTGAAGAAGGGGCAAAAAGCAATGCCACTACCGATCCACACAATCCCCCCACTATCGCACCAAGCATTAAGTTAACAAAACGGCTCATGTCCTCTCCTGTAAAAAATTCGGCTATCGAGAGTAGTTCATCGAGAATCGAGATTGGTCTGGTCAATTCGCCTGACGGAGTGCGCCTTTCCGATTTCGAATCTCACTTTCGTTTCATTATAACGTCAGATCGATTCAACGGAAAGATTTCTTTATCCTGATTTAACCGAATCAGACCATTTTGCTCTAAAACTGGACCGGAGGGATTGACTCGCAATTCCCTATACTGTAAACTGTGAACATGAAAACCGTGCCAAAACGATGGTGGGATATCTGGAGTGCCCTGGCTCTGCTGGCGGCTATGATCGTATTTGCCAGCCGCCTGGCCGCAACTAATTGGACACAACACCTTGTGATAATTTCTTACCTGACGATCATGGCCACGATCCTGGGGTTTACTCTGGGGATCAGCCGCTTCGCCGGGTGGGTTACCACATTGTTATCGCTGGCCTATGGGATTTTCGGCATCCCCTGGATGTTGGGATTGACGCTCAGCCCTGGTATCGATTGGCAAACCCGGATCATCTCCATGTCAGAACGCCTGGTGGCGGCAACAACCCTTTTTCTTGCGCGAAAGCCGGTTTACGACCCGATTCTTTTTTTGCTGCTCATGTCGATCCTCTTTTTCATATTAGCCATTTCTGCGGGCTACAGTCTGGTGCGTAAAGGGAATCCATGGTTGGCAATTTTACCGAGCGGCCTGGGGCTCCTGGTGGTGAACCATTACGATCGTTTTGCTAATAGTGGGCTGCAATACGTAGGCGTTTTTTTGCTGCTTTCGCTGATAATTGTAGGTCGAATGGTTCTTTCACACAGGCGGGCTGAATGGCAGCAGCAGGGGGTATTCTTTGCACCCGAGACGAGCGGCGACTTGAACCGGGTAACCCTGGTTCTGGTGGCAGGTTTGCTGATCTTTTCGTGGTCAGTTCCGGTGCTTTCGACCAGCGCCGGTGGGTTTTCTGACTTCTGGACCAATATCGTTTCTGGCCCCTGGACCAGCATCAGCTCAAGGGTCAGCGATGCCTTTTCATCATTGCAAACGCGGGTAATCATCGTTCAGAATTACTTTGGCAAAAATTTACCTTTGAATTCTGGCAGTTACTTGAGCGATACGATTTTATTTACGGTAAACGCAGCTGCGCCACCGCCGCCCGGGATGCGGTACTATTGGCAAGTGCAAGCCTATGATACTTATAAGGATGGTAGTTGGGCGGCTACTAATTTCACGTCAAAGAGTTTCAATTCGGTCACCTTCAACGTCAAATACCCGGATTTCAAGGACCGCCAGGCAATCGAATTCACCTTCACCTCTAAAATCAACCAGCAAAACGTTCCCACGGCGCCTATGCCGGTTTGGATCAGCCTGCCCGTTCAGGCTCAACTGGTGAACGAACCGGGCGGTACACAGGATTCGCTCGGGTTAATCCCCGATCCGCTGTTGACTACCGGGCAGGTATACCGGGAAAGATCAACGATCAGTGTGCCAACTGTGGCCGATCTACGGGCTGCATCGACCGACTATCCTGCCTATATTACCAATACCTATTTACAGATTCCGGCAAACCTGGACCCGGAATTTAAACAACTGGCTCTGCAGATCACTGCAGGCGCTGACACACCTTACGACAAAGCCCAGGCAATTACCCTCTGGCTCCGCAACAACATCACCTACAAAGAGGTTATCCCGATTCCACCAACTGGGCAGGATCCTATCGAATGGTTCTTGTTCGATCTCAAAGAAGGTTTCTGCAATTATTACGCATCTGCTGAAGCGCTGTTACTACGCTCGATTGGGATCCCTGCCCGGGTCGAAGGTGGTTATGCAGAAGGGACCTACGACGTATTCTCGAATTCGTATACCGTTCACCAGACTGACTCGCATGCCTGGCCTGAGGTATATTTCAATGGATTGGGATGGGTTATATTCGAACCGACTGTCTCACAACCGCCAATCAACCTTCCTTCGGGCACAGTTGGGTTGGGAGGTAACTCCCTTACCCCAACTCCTAACGTAGCTTTTCAGGGTCAAATCAGTGACCCTTCTTCTAAGCCGGATGGGAACAACCAGATCACAGTCCAGTCTGGGGGACAATATACGGCGATTGAACAGGTTGCTGTGGTTGGCGGCGGATTACTGGCATTTTCAGCATTGGTTTTCTTCTTCGTTAAAATCGTGCGTCCTCGGCTGGAGGAAGTGCCATTCCCTATCCGGTTGGAAAATGAGCTCAAGAAACGCAATCTACCGGTGCCTAAGTGGGTGCACCGGTGGAGTTGACGTCTTTCGTTGACCCCATTTGAGAAAATATTCAATTCCATTGGGCAGGCGTTAAAACTGTTGGGGAAAGAGATTCTGCCAGCGCAAACCCCGGCCGAGAGAGTTGAAATTCTGGTTGAGGCCTTACCGGAAACCAACCAACCGGCTCAGGCACTGCTGGTGGAATACCAGCAGGCTGAATACAGCCCCTATCCGGCCGATTTGGCGCGAGCCGCCGTTGCCGGTGTGAAGATACGGCGAATGGCGTACAGGGCGTTTGTGCAGCGTTTATTCACATGGCTCCACAAATAATCTGAAAAACACTTTCGATTCCCTTCACGAGAGGGGGGATATAGATGAATTCATCCATGGTATGGGCTCGCCCGCCGGTGGTCAGGCCGACGCAAATTGCTGGCAAGTCCTGACTGAGCGGGATATTGGCATCGGTTGAGCCGATATGCAGGTTTGGCTTAACTGCTTGATCGATGAGGCAGCGGCTGGCTAATTGGACCAACCAATGGTTGGCAGAGATCGAACCAGAGGGACGCTCGCCGATCTTTTCAGCCGAAACCCGTACTTTTTTCCGGTTAGCATCGAGAACCAAATTGTGGACGTGATCGACCACATCTTGCAGGCATTCGGATTGTTCTGAGCGGATATCCAATTCGAACGATGCATTGGCTGCGATCGTATTTATAGAAGTGCCGCCTGTGATCACCCCGACGTTCAAGGTTGTGCGCGGATTCAAGGGAAGGTCCAGACCGGATAACGCGGTCACCAACCTGGATATTTCATGGATGGCGGATGGGCTGCCATAATCGGTCCAGGAATGACCGCCAGGAGTGTTGACGCTGATGCGAAAACGGGAGACGGCAAGCGCACGGTGGAAAACTTCACCCAGGCCAATGCCTTCAAGAATGATGAAAGCTTTAGCCTGGTCTTTGAAGCGATCGCAAACTGCTTTCATTCCAGCCAGGTTTCCAAGCCCTTCCTCTCCGGTGTTGGCCACAAACCAGATATCCCGGTTCAGGTAAACGCTGCGCTCGCGCAGCAGCCATACCAATGCGATCAAGCCGGCGACACCGGTGGAGTTGTCGCCGATCCCAGGCCCGGCAAGGCGGTCACCCTGGCGGATGAAACGCAGATCTCGATCACCCGGAAAGATGGTATCGAGGTGGGCGCTGACGATAATCGGGGCTGAAGATCTGGCGCCATGAGCAGAAGCCAGGCGCCCGTAGACGTTTCCAACCTTGTCGATTTCGACATCTAAAAGGCCTTCGGCTGTAAACACCTGGCGAACGAACTGGGCTCGTTCGCTTTCGTGGAAAGTCGGCGCCGGGATTTGCTGAATCTTGACCGCTAGATCGACGACACGTTCAATAAAATTCACAATTTCATACCTTCCTTACCAGGTCTTTCAATGCAATTGTACGCGCCTTTGCCAGGCCTGGCATGGCATCCATGGGATAGAACACATCGGTGCCCTCAACTTTGAAGGAGGCCGACACATTGCCGAAAAGGGTAGATTGCAACGGGTCGTAGGTCTGGTGGTAACCGGCGAGAAATCCTCCGCAAAATGCATCGCTGCTCCCGGTTGGATCGACAACGGTCGCCGGATATGCCGGGATGATCCAGCGAGTGTGGGATGCACAGTCGTACAGGTACTGGCCATTTGAGCCGCGCAAGATCGTGACAATTTCGCACCCATAGCCGGCCAATGCCTCTGCCATCTCCCACAAGTCTGTGCTCCGGCCCTGGAAGAGCGAGGTTATTTTCTCCTCAGAAACGTGGAAAGCCGTAATTCCGCTTAGTAGGACCGGGATATCATTCCAAAAAGTCGGGTTCATATATCCTGGAGAAGGGTCAAGGGTGATAGCGTTGATGTGCCCCTGGCGTAAAGTTGGCGGCAGAAGTGAGTGCGAAACGTAATCCAGGGGGCATAGATGCGCTGCGCTTGCGTCTAAATAATAGTGAGGAAGGTCGTTCAAACGCAAAGTCAATGACGTCAGGCGGATCCGGCTGTCCAATTGGGCCGGATTGTTGTTAAATTCCAGGAGAGCCTTGGGGAAGGGTAAACCCAGACGAGCAAAATGCGCTACCGGGTTTTCGGTTTGGGGAATCTCAGATCCTGTATAAGCAACAAAATTGCGCAGATCAATCGATTCGGGCAGGATGTGAATGCCCTGGGTGTCGAACCCTTTTTGGGCTGCCTGCGCTAACCAGTCTTGCGGATAATCTTCACCGACCCGGCTGACCAATCCGATTCCCGAATCCCACATCGCCAGGCCAGCGGCTGCATAAAACAACCCGCCACCGGGCACGTCAATGAGCGGTTTGCGGTCTTTTAACAAGATGTAATTTCGTTGCAGCTGCCCGGCAATGATATAGCTTAATAGTGGGGCTGTATTCATTATCAGGTATTATACGTCGCATTTCTATTTTTTTTCTCGATATATAATTATGTGAGATTTAGTTGAAAGGCGATTGATTATGGCGGAGGATGACGGAAGTACAACTAAGAATAAACGCGGGAGAGGGATCAGACGCCGTCTGGCGATGGAAGACCTGGTAACATCGCTATCTTCCACCCTGATCAACCGCGATCCGAGAAGCATTCAGGAGAATATCCCCGAAACGCTCCAAATGGTTGCAAAAAAAATGGTGTCTGATTGTTTTTATTTTCTCCTTTTGGCAGACGATCAGGAGTCAGTTATATTCCAATGCGATTGGTTCGCTGAGAACCTGGCTTCGATCCGCAACAGCTACCAGAATTTCTTGGATGACCAATATCATTGGGTGGTAGCGGCGTTAAAAACCGCGACGTTTTCCAATCATGAGGCCAACCAAACCTGCGCATTTGAAGGCGTTGAAGAAAACAATACCTGGTTGAGTTTAAGAATCAAATCTCTCGCTTGCACACCATTAATCAGTCATAGCCTGCCCTCCGGTATTTTAGTATTTGGCTCGAGCCATACCCGCTGGTCTTGTTCAGAAGACGATATGCGCCTCGTCCATTTTATGGGTGATATCCTGGTTAACGTTTTGACCCGCAAACGGACCGAAGAAGCTCTGCGGGAAAGCGAAGAACGTTACCGGGGTCTCTTTGAGAACCTCCCAATAGGCGTTTATCGCACATCTTCGGACGGAAAAATTCACGACGTTAATCCGGCTATGATCGAAATGCTGGGATACCCTGACCGGCAAACTCTGCTGGGGGCTAAAACTGTTGAAATTTTCCTGGACCAAGGAGAACGGAAACGCCAGCATTCCTTGTTAGACCAAAATGAGGTGATTCAACAATATGAGATCCAGATGCGGCGCTACGATGAGCGCATAATCTGGGTCAGAGATACAGCCAGGGCGATCAAGGTCGCTACAGATGGCGGGGTCCACTATGAAGGGCTGCTCGAGGATATCTCTGAGGCAAAGCGGATCGAGCTGACCCTCATCCAGACAGTAGAGGCCTTGCAGGCAACCAAGGAGCAGCTTGCCCAGCAAATTGTCGAGATGGAACATCATGCAACCGAGATCGAAACGCTCACCGAAATGGTCAATATGCTCCAGCTCTGTTCAAACCAGGACGACGCCTATACGGTGATCGCCCAACATGGGCACAATTTATTCAACGATCTATCCGGTGAGTTATTGATCCTGGACCAGGCCCAATCCACGCTCGAACCTCGCGCCGGATGGGGCAATCCTTCACACCTGGACCATTTTTCAAGCCGGGACGATTGTTGGGCGCTGCGCCGCGGCAGGCCATATCTTTTCTCGAATGCGCATCCAGGTCCACTCTGCGCCCACATTGGCACGCGCATCCCCTCCTCATATTTATGTACTCCGATTATCGCCCAGGGGATGTCTATCGGACTTTTGTATATTGAAACTGGCCCGACGCTGACAATTATCTCTGATTCTGACCAACAATTAGCAGCTGCAGCAAGCGAACAGATCGGTCTGGCGCTCTCGAACCTGCGCCTGCGAGAAAACCTGCGAGAACAAGCTATCCGCGACCCGCTCACCGGCCTCTATAACCGCTACTACATGGAAGAATCACTCGACCGGGAGCTCAGCCGGGCGGCTCGCAGTCAAAAGCCGGTAGGCGTCATCATGCTAGACCTGGACCATTTCAAGGAATTGAATACTCGTTTTGGCCACCCAAACGTCGATGTGATGCTGGGCGAATTTGGCAAAATGCTGCAAACTTCAGTGCGGGCCGGGGATATCGCCTGCCGCTATGGGGGAGATGAATTTTTATTGATCTTGCCGGAGGCCTCACTGGAAACGACAGCAACCCGGGCGGAAAAACTCTGCCAACAGGTGAAAAAGCTGGTCGTCCACAGCGAGGACCAGTTCTACCACCAGGTTACCATCTCGGTTGGTGTCGCCAGCTATCCAGACCATGGAAAAACAACTTCACAAATCCTACAAGCCGTCGATGCTGCCTTGTTGGAGGCAAAGAAAAGCCACAACTGCGTGATAACAGCGTAAAATAGGTTTATGGACAATCAACGATCCCGTCAATCACTCAACGGTAAATGGCAATTATGGGTCGATCCGGAGGGGGCCTATACGCCTACCTCACTCGAATCTTCACCCGACTTCATTGTTGCCGTTCCAGCGCCCATCCAGGCACAAGCGAACGATTTGCATCTTTACACCGGGCCGGTATGGTACCGCCGCGAATTCGAGATTTCCGGTAATTGGGAAGCTGCCCGCGTTTACATCGGTTTTGATGCGGTCGATTACCGGGCTGAGGTCTGGGTGAATGACACCTTATTGGGAGATCACTGTGGGGGCTACCTGCCTTTCGAGATGGAAGCCAGCCATGCGATCCACCAGGGCAGCAACACCCTGACCGTGCGCGTGACCGACCCGCCGGAGTGGTTTGCCGAAATCCCCCATGGAAAGCAATCCTGGTACGGGCCGCTCAGCGGCATCTGGCAGGATGTATGGATTGAACGACGTCCGGAAACCTTCCTGAAAAACCTGGACATCCGGCCATCGGTCGCCAACAAGTCAGTCGCCTGCCATGCCAACCTATCGGGACCTGCGCTTGAATCCAGCCATCTGGAGCTTACACTCGAAACCCCTTCCGGTCAGAAAATCGAGCTAGAGAATGTCGCCGTTCCAAACGGAACCCGGTCGATTGCCTGGGAATTTTCGCTGGATGGCATCAGCCTTTGGTCGCCGGCTGCACCGGACCTTTACCGGATCGGCGCGAAATTGGTTTGCCAGGAAAATACTCGCGACTTCTTTTCTAAATCATTTGGCTTCCGCACCATCGAAGCCAGACAAGGGCGGCTGTATCTCAATGGTGAGTTATTCTATCTGCGCGGAGCCCTGGACCAGGATTATTATCCTGGGACGATCTGCACGCCACCATCCAGAGCCTTCGTCGTTGATGAGATGCGCAAGGCCAAGAAATTGGGCTTGAACTGCCTGCGTATCCATATTAAGGTGCCCGACCCAATTTATTACGACGTGGCAGATGAGATCGGAATGCTGATTTGGACCGAGCTTCCCAGTTTTACAATGCTGACCTCCCACTCCGCCAAACTGGCGCGGGAGACGCTGGAAGGCATGCTTGCCAGGGACCGGCATCACCCGTCGATTGTGGCCTGGACGATCATCAATGAGAATTGGGGCCTGGAGCTTCCGGATGACGCCGCTCACCGCCAGTGGTTGGCCCTGACCTACGATTGGCTCAAGGGAGAAGACCCCAGCCGGCTGGTGGTGGACAATTCAGCCTGCGCGGTTAACTTTCATATCCATAGCGATCTGGATGACTACCATCATTACCGGGCCATACCGGACCACCGCCAGGAGTGGAAGGATTTCGTAGACGATTTCGCCAGCCGCCCGGGTTGGACTTACAGTCCATATGGCGATGCTATCCGCAGCGGGGAAGAGCCTCTCGTGCTTTCCGAGTTTGGAAATTGGGGTTTACCGGATGCAAACTTGCTGCGGGACGAGCAGGGGAGGGAACCCTGGTGGTTTGATACCGGAAACGATTGGGGAGCCGGGTGGGTTTATCCCCATGGAGTGCAGGCGCGCTTCCATAACATTGGCCTGGACAGGATATTTGGATCCTGGGAAAAGTTCATCGAAGCGACCCAATGGTACGAGTTCCAGGCATTGAAATTCGAAATCGAAACGATCCGGCGAAGACCAGAGATCCAGGGATACGTCATCACCGAGTTAACCGACGTCCATTGGGAATGTAACGGCCTGATGGATATGAACCGCAGGGTCAAGGCTTTCGGCTCGCGGCTGGCGACGGTCAATGCCGATACGATCGTCAGCGCGGAGGTGGAGCGAACTGCATGGTGGGCCAACGAGCCCATACCGGTTACATTTTCCGTTGCAAATGGCACTGGAGCAGCTTACCAGGACCTGCGCCTGCACTGGAAAGCCAAAGCCTGGGGAGCAGAGGGGTTCCTACCAATCGCAGAAGTCAGCCCGGGTGACGTTGTTGTTGCGGAGCGGGCGGTGGTCCCAATGACGGCCATCCTGCAATCTGCTCGCGAACAGGTGCTGCTCGAGCTGGTGGACAGCCATGGGCAAAAGATCGCCAGCAATACCCTGGAGCTGAGCCTGTATCCACCCCGGCAAAAAGATGCTTTCAAATCCAGGACGGTCTGGTGTGAGGAGGACCTCCTGGCCCAGGATTGCGAACGAATTGGCTATTCCGTAACGGCTACGGCCGGTGAGGCAGACGTACTGGTGGCCAGCCAGGCCAATTTGGATCTGCTGGCTTTAGTGAATGAAGGAGCCCACCTGCTATTACTGGCGGAAGATGAAAAGGCTCTACCCACCCGATTGTTTGGCCTGGGCACGGCAGATGTGGGCGAGCGAGATTGGATAACGCCATTCGGCTGGCTGCGGCGAGATGGACCATTTTCCAATATCCCCGGCGGGCCATTAATCGATGACAGCTTCGAGACTGTGATCCCTGGCTACAACCTGACCGGATTTGGTGTATCTGAATTTCAGAATTCAACCAGCGCTGGAACAACCATTTTCAGCGGCCAATTCCTGGGATGGGCTCACAAACCTTCAGCCTGGATCGGACGCCGATATTATGGCCAGGGTCTGGTGCTGGCATCGACTTTCAAGTTACGTGCAAACATCATGGTTAACCCGCTGGCGATAACCCTATTCGATGATATGATTTCCCTGGCTGCTCAAAACGGCAATCCTTTTGCAGACCTCTGCGACGGATAATAATAAGCTCATGCCTGCGAAAAAAACGAAACCAACTAAAACTAATTCGCGCACTACCAGGAGCAAACCGGCCGCGAAAACGCCCCGCAAGCCTGCTGCGCGCACCACGAGCACCGCCCGAAAGTCGGTCAAACCACGGCGAACGACCAAAACCTCGAAACCCATTTTTGGTAAGCTGTCTCGCCAGCGACAAATCGATTTGCTCGGTATTTTGCTGGCTCTGGGTGGGCTGTTGACTGCATTGAGCTTGATTTCACCTACCCATGGCACGATCACGGGCTGGTGGGTCGAAAAAGTCAGCCTGTTTTCTGGCTGGGGAATTTACCTGATTCCTCCCGGCCTGCTGGTCGTTGGCTTGTGGTTGGTGCTGCGGAATATCGAGCGCTTGCCAGCCCTCACGCTTGAACGTGTGGTCGGCATCATCTTGCTGTTCCTGGACCTGGTGAGCTGGATGCACGTCCTGGGTGGGGGAGGCCTCGATCTGGCCCAAAAAGGCCAGGGCGGCGGTTACCTGGGAGGGATAATCGAACAGGCGCTGGCAAAAACGGTCGGGTTAGCCGGCAGCATTATCGTGTTAATCGCGCTTTTGCTGGTCGCCTTGATATTGACCTTAGATCTTTCGGTTTCCGAAATCTTCCGTTGGATCCCGCCGTTAGTCCTGCGAATTCAGACTGCCTGGCGCAGCTTTCAAGAAAAGCGGCAGAAGCCAGCGCCGGTTGATCCCTTGCAAGAAGAAGCCAGTTCCTCACTTCAATCTGGCTTTAAGCCATTTTCACACCTCCAAACCACAGGGGAGAAGACTGTCCCTGATGCACAAAACATGAGCAGGCAAGGTGGTCCTGAGTCTCAGGCCGCAGGCAGTGCTGGTCCTGAAGCGATTGGCCCGCCTTTGCAGACCGCACCTCCCACACCCTGGAAACTGCCGCTGATCCCCGATATTTTGGAAGCCGGAATCCCAGCCTCGGGCGATAATACGATTAATTTGGAGCGTGCTCACCTGATCGAGGAAACCCTGGCTTCGTTTGGGGCTCCATCGCACGTCGTCGAAATTCACTCAGGCCCAACCATTACCCAATTTGGGGTGGAGCCAGACTTCGTGGAGAGTCGCACAGGGCGCACGCGGGTAAGGGTCAGCAAGATCGTGTCGTTAGCTGACGACCTGGCATTGGCTTTGGCGGCTCAACGCATCCGCATCCAGGCGCCGGTGCCCGGGCAGGGTTACATTGGCATCGAAGTGCCAAATGCCGAGATCAGCCGGGTTCTGCTGAGGGACGTAATCGAAAGCGATGTATTCAAGAAGATCAAGTCGCCCCTCAGGTTCGCGTTGGGGAAAGACGTTGCCGGAAAAGCGGTCTCCTATGATCTATCGGCAATGCCGCACTTATTGATCGCCGGGACGACCGGTTCGGGCAAGTCGGTCTGCGTCAATGCGATTTTGAGCTGTTTCTTGATGAATAATACACCCAACGACCTGCGGTTGATCCTGGTAGACCCGAAACGGGTGGAGCTGACCGGTTACAACGGCATTCCCCACCTGCTAGCGCCTGTGGTGGTCGACGCGGAGAAGGTCATTGGGGCGTTGCAGTGGATGATGCGTGAAATGGATAACCGCTACCATAAATTTGCGGAGATTGGTGCACGCAACATTGATGATTTCAACAAGCGGCTGCTGGCAAAAGGTGAAACCCCTATCCCGTATCTGGTGGTTGTGATCGACGAGTTGGCTGATTTAATGATGCTGGCACCTGACGAAACCGAGCGAACCATCACTCGCCTGGCTCAGCTCGCCCGAGCCACCGGAATACACCTGATCCTGGCGACCCAACGCCCTTCGGTCGACGTGCTGACCGGGCTGATCAAAGCCAACTTCCCGGCAAGGATCGCATTTGCAGTCGCTTCGGGCGTAGACAGCCGGGTTATCCTCGACCAGCCAGGCGCAGAGCGATTGTTGGGACGGGGAGATATGTTGTTCCAGGCCCCGGATGCGCCCGCCCCGGTGCGTTTGCAAGGCGTCTTTGTATCGGAAGCCGAAATCCAGAGGCTGGTCGAGTATTGGCGCTATTTCTCGCTGCCGGAAGGCGTCCAACCGGATATCGACCGCCCGGATGTCAACGCTCCCCAATCGGGAGTCCCGCTCAAACAGGCCCCGCTCTGGGGGGATATGGATATGACACCGGTCGAGGAGGGCGACCCGATCCTCAACGATGCCATCGACCTGGTCAGGCGCGAAGGGCGGGCTTCGATTTCGATGCTGCAGCGCAGGATGCGGATTGGTTATTCACGTGCTGCCCGGCTGGTCGATACGATGGAAAGCAAGGGAATCATCGGCCCCTCGCAGAATAATACCCAGGTGCGCCCGATTTTGGATTATGGCCCTACGGCGCCGCCGAAAGAAGAATAACAATTTAGGCCTTGATTAGACCAAAGGAACAATCTTGATCGGTAGGACGTCTATTTTCCAGGAATGGAGATTAGAAAAATGAAACCCTTGAGAATTGTTCCTTTAATTTTAGTGGTAATGGCTTTGCTGAGCGCCTGTGCCGGGCAGTTTACCCAGGCGGCCGGTTCAACCAACCAGGCTCCAACAACCCCTGCAACGCCACCGGCTGCAGGCGGGTTTCCGACTCAACCTCCTGTTGCCGTTTCTCCTGGCCCTAAAAACCCCACACAGGTGCCTTCACCGGATCCGGGTGATATATTAATTTCGGCTGAAGCTCAAGCTGCGGTCAACAACGCTAAGGTAATATTAGCCAACCAGCTGCAGATCGCCCCAGCTGCGATTACAGTCGTGAAGGTCGAGGCTGTCACCTGGTCTGATTCATGCCTGGGAGTTCATACCGGCAAGATGTGTCTGCAGGTGATGACACCCGGATACCGGATCACGTTCGAAGCTGGCTCAAAAAAGTACGTGGTCCAGACAGACGCCAGTGGCAAATCTGTTGTACTGGCCCCGGAGATTCCGCAATCACAAATCCCGCTGATCATCTGGCAAAGCCCTGATCAGCCGTGCCAGACAGCATTCATTACCATGATGGGGATATCGTCTGGCGCTTGCCAAGATACGCTCACCCTGGAAAAGTTCAACAACACCGAGCGGATGAGCCAGTTAGCCAGCCTGGTTGAAAAATACCAGTCATTCAACGCCGAGACAAAGGCCGGCAAGGTGACATTTACAGGTTCAGGTCAGGTCCTGGCCTCTCCAGCTGAACAGAGGGCAGTGGCTGAATGGGTCAGGATGGTTTTTATGGAAGAACAATCTGCTGGCAGTGGAGCAGCCTGGGGTATAGCCTTTTCGTGGAGCCGCCAGGGTGGAATTGCCGGTTTCTGCGACAGTTTGGATGTGTACCTGGATGGCGAAGCAGTTGCCTCGTCCTGCAAGAGCGACCAATTATCGAATGGTGGAAAGTTTACCCTGAGCAGTGACCAGCTCGAGCAGCTGTACACCTGGCTCGACCAGTTCACACCCTTTGAAATCACCCAGAGCGACCAGGCGACAGCAGACAGCATGACGGTTAAGATGAATTTCAACGGATCAGGTATAATTAGTCCGGTTCAGAGTGACAAGCAGGATTTATTTTCTTTTGCATCTACATTATTTACAGAAGCCAGGTAACTATGGATGCCAGCACATTTCTCCTCCAGGTAAATACGGATTATGCAGATTGGACCGCTTTACTGGCCCAGGTAGACCACGATAAGATGGAGCAGGCGGGGGTTGCAGGAGAAATGTCCCTCAAGGACATCATCGCCCATATCACCTGGTACGAGCATGAGATGGTTCTAGTCATGGAAAGTCGGAATTTTAATGGCTCCCACCTGTGGGATTTACCTTTGGATGAGCGTAATAAAACCATTTTCGACCAATACCATCAGCGCTCGCTGGAAGAATTGATCGAGGAAGGCCGCCAGGTACATCGGGCGCTTCTGGATAACCTGAAAAAATTGACAACCGCAGACTTGTTGAATCCAGCCAGCATCCAGGGAATGCCGGCAGAATGGATTCCCTGGGAGGTGATTGCCAGCAATACGAATGATCATTACCGTGATCATACCCACGATCTCCAGGTATGGTTGAAACAACAAACCCACTAATTAATTCCAATTCCTTCCCATTAATGAAACCTTAAAACATGCTATAATCTCTTGCGAGGGAAGGATGCTCAATGGGCCTGGGAATGATCATCAAAGACATCTCCTCCCGTTGAGCTGGTTGGTAGCCTCAGGGATTTTTTTAATTTGTTTGGGATTGGCGGGGTGTAAACCAAATAATCCCGTACCTACCCAAAAATTTTTGCCTTCAATTACAACAGCGTTGACTCCGACGCAAACTCCGACCGAACCCTTACCGACCATCACCCTGACCTCAGGTACATTACCTGTCTGGCAAAATTTTGCACCACCGACCATTACCCCTGCAACGGCTGTTCCTCCGCCGCTAACCGGCCTCGACGTGCCGGATGAGCTTCAGGTAGCGGTTTTATTAGGGCTCGACCAGGATAAGCCATATGTTGGGCGAGCCATGGCAATATCTTTGCTGCTCTATAACCCTCGCCTGGCGAAAGCCAGCCTGGTGACAATACCGCGTGATCTGTACGTTTACATTCCAGGGTATACCGTCCAGCGGATCAACGTCGCATATCCGGTAGGCGGGCTGGATATGTTCTTGCAGACGATCGCGTATAACTTCGGCGTCAAACCTGACCATTGGGTAATTGCCCACCCAGGCGATTTTTCCAGGTTGGTTGACGAGGTCGGCGGGCTGGACGTACCGATCTTGACGCCACTGCCGGATGTGTGCGGTGGAATCTCCGGTGGACTCGTCCACATGGAAGGATCTCTGGCGCTGTGTTTTGTTCGTTACCGCCAGGGTAGCACTGATTTTGAAGCTGAACTGCGCCAGCAGCTGATCTTACGCCTGCTCTTTTTGCGGGTGGTTGATAACGGAAACCTGGTGCGTTTGCCGACCCTATACAATGTATTACAATCGACCGTCGAAACGGACCTGAACCTGATGGATTTGACCGGCTACATTCCCCTGGCCCTAAAACTAGGCGATCCGCAGCGCGTATCGTACTACCAGATCGGCTGGGATGAGATCGTTCCCTGGCAGGTCTCCGAAAACAGCCAGGTGACCGTTTTACTCCCTAAACTACAGGCTATCCGGTCGCTGATGCAGCAGGCGATCGATGCCGCCATGGCGCCGGCGCCATTAACCGACCGGGTTTCGACCCTGGTTTACGAGCTGACCATTTCACCTACCGTCACGCTGACCCCGGTACGCACGGCTACACCGACGGCAACCGCTACCATCCGACCTACGTCAACCTTGACATTAACACCGACTCAGACACAGACCGGAACACCAACCATCACCCAAACCAATGGACCCTCACCGACCCCAACCATGACTTTAACACAGACTGAAACCACCACCACGACGGTTACCCCGTAGACTCCAGGCCGATGAAATGAAAAAATACCTGGCGCTAATCATTGGAAGCTTGATCCTCGGATTGGTTTTTGTCCAACCGCTGGGTGTGCTTCCGGGACTTGCGCCAGAAATCGTCTCAGCGGCAGGCGAAGGCCAGACGCCGGCGCCCGAGCGGGTAGCTTCGATTAAGGTATCCTACACATTATACGAATGGTGGTTGATCCAGTGGAGCACAAACCAGGTAGTCTGCCAGGTCTGGGTCGAACACGACGGGTTACCTTATGGCGCTGAGGTGCAATACTTTTGCGGCGATAATATCCTCAACCAATGGCTCCAGACCAAACCCTGCGCTTTGGGTGGTCCGATCGGCGCTTATTCGCAATGCCCGGGGTTCTATTTCCACCGGGTGCATGTCACACCTGGAGAGAGGACGATTAACGTCAAGTTGGCCCCTCCAACGGCTTTTGTCACCCTATCAGGTTGTGATATTACCGCCACCAACAACCAGTGCGACACCTTGCCCAGCCTGCTCATCACCGGGCAGGAGCCGATTCCTGGAGAGGAGATTATCCGCATTCAGGGGACGATTGATGGGCAAGCCTTCAGCTGCCCAGGAGCAAGCTGTTCACTGCCCCTCCCACCTACAGGTGCGAATGGCGTCCAAATCGAATTTTGGGTTGATTCAAGCTTTGGCGAACTCGAGCGACCATTATACTGCCCAGGCGCGGGTCATCCCATGGGGCGATTTCAGCTCACCTGAGGGGACATCCGGCGACCAGCCAAAATGGTACGTCAACGTTATCAGCTCGCAGTGGCAGGGGGCTCCTCTGGCAAGCTGCTCAGAAACATGGTCATCTTTTCCACCGGTAGGGGGCCTGCCGAATTGGTTAACCACTCCCTCAGACCCGTCGCAGTTGAACTCTTTCGTCTCGTTCTATTATCTTGCCGGAGAATTGATCCAACAAGGTATGGTTGATGCCAGCGACTGCCCGAACAAAGGCCTGCAATCGTCCGATACGGCCAATGAATGCGGGCTCGACAAAGCCCGGCAGAGCGTGGTGGACTGGCAAAACCAGTTCGATATCAAAATATTGGAAGTCGCCAATCAAACCAACGTTCCGGCGCAGCTGCTGAAAAACGTGTTCAGCCGTGAGAGCCAGTTCTGGCCGGGAATCTTCCAATCATATAACGAGGTCGGTCTGGGTCAGCTTACCGATAATGGATCGGACACGACCTTATTGTGGAACAGCAGCTTCTTCAGCCAGTTTTGCCCGCTGGTGTTTTCTGCCGGAATATGCGAGCGCGGTTATGGCAACCTGTCGGCCGATCAGCAATCTGTGCTGCGCGGGGCAATGGTCAACAAAGTTAATGCGGCCTGCCCGGACTGTCCGGTTGGGATCGACCTGTCCCAGGCGAATTTCAGCATCGGCATTTTTGCCCGAAGTTTGCTGGCAAACTGCAACCAGGTCGGCCAGATTATCTATAACACCACCAACGACCTGGCTGGCAACGTCAGCTCTTATGAAGATCTTTGGAAATTTACCCTGGTTAATTACAACGCCGGCCCAGGCTGTCTGGGTACAGCCATGCAGTCCGTTTTCGACCAGGGCTTGCCATTAACCTGGGATACAGTTGCGAATAACCTCGAGCCAGGCTGTCAGTCGTCGGTCCAATACGTCGACGATATCAGCCAGATGGGCCCATAATATTATTTTGCCAGTATCTGTTATTGTGTAACGCTTCATCTCATTTTCTCTCGAATTTATCGCAATAATTCAAGAATTTCACCTGCTCTGCAGCCTGGTTCCTCCGGGGTAGATTTCATTCTGGTGTATGACCAATGACGACCAGCGGACATCTGGCCCGAATCTTGTAACTACTTGACCGGTAGAAGAGCTATTTTTCATGGTTTGAATTTAAAAGCTGATATCAATCTGAGGATTTATGAAAACAGGCCAAGAAATCCCCCAAAATTCCACTCCCAGGACACGAAGGCGAAGACGAAGAAGTATTACGCCGATTTGGAAGCTAATCCTTGCTGGTTTGGTCGTTATTGGTCTGGGATTATCCGCCATTTTGTATATCAAGACGATCAGGCACAGTGTTGCCAGCGTTTTCGAGAGTGTTTTACCTACAGCCCAGGCATTAACCCAAAAGGGGCTTTTAGCGATAGGCCTGCAAACAGCCCCAGACCCATACATCGTTGAGGCTGTTCAGCAAGCAATGGCAGGTGACAGCCGGTTTACCCGCGCAGATAACAACGTCTGGGTCGTCGAGAGCACTGCCATATCCAGAGATGGCAACCAGGCAGTCGTTACCCTGTCAGTGATGGATCCCACCAACAACGAGCGCTTGCCCATCGAGCCGGCAACCGTCATCGCCACATTGATCAAACCGGGTGAAGGAGCTGATAATCCGCCGGTCTGGGGGATTTTGCTCCCCGGACAGGACGGTTACCTGGATGCCATGCAAGCCTTACCTGCCGAGCTGCTCGACCCGTCGTTGACAGCTCAGCTCACGACTTCCAATCCTGCGACCATGCCCACCCCTCAGTCGCCGGGTCAAATCGACGCAACGACGACGTTTGGCGGTTACTACCTGCCCTGGGCGAACGGAGTCACCCAGTATCTGAGCCAGGGCGCCAATCACGTGACCTGCCCGAATGACTGCACTTACGCCTTTGACTTTTACATCAACGGTGTGAACGATAAGTTTCCAATCCACGCCGCTAAGGGTGGCTCGGTCTATGCTTATTATGATTCCTGCCCTGACATACCAGAAGGTCAGTCTCCAAATCTGAATTGTACGAATTACCTGGCTTTGAAAGATCAAAGCACCAGCCCGACGACTTACCAGATTTATCTGCACCTGTCGCAGAACAGCATTCCGGCCCAGTTCCAGCACATCGGTGCTGCTGTGGGACAGGGGGAATGGATCGCCAACGCCGATAACACCGGCGCTAGTTGGGGTTCGCACCTGCATTTCATGGTGGCAACAAGTATATATGTCGGGACTTCCCCGGCGGGGTACGCCTGGGGAAAATCCGTCGATATTACCTTCAAAGACGTAAATATCAACTGGGATGCAGGTACCCAGGGGGGGCGACCGTGCACCGTTAATGACATTGGCTACGGATACTGCACCCAGGCCAGGTACAACTATACCTCCGGAAATGTGACCCACGATCCACCGACCGGAGAGCTTGTCATTCCTCCCGACCAGCAGCTGCTGACCCAACCCAACCTGACAGTAGGCGGATGGGGGACGGCCAAACTGGCAATTACCCGTCTGGGGATGATCGCCTATTACGCCGGGTCCTGGCATGATGTCGGGCCGTCGCAAACGACGACACCGTTTGCCTTTGACCTTGACCTGTGCAATACCAGCATCCCTGATGGCCCGTTTAAACTGGCGCTCAGAGTTTGGGACGTTTCTGGAAACCAGAGCGAGCCGATCGGGGTGCGCAATATGATCAAGAATATCCCTGGCTGCCCGAATTTGACGCCTGAGACGACCCAACCTCCGGCAGCTTGCAGCGATCCAACCTCAACCCAAATGGTCATCTACAGCGGGCCGAACTTTACCGGTAGCTGTACGACCCTCGAAAACGGGTTCCAGGATTATTTCACCAATCTGATTCCATCGGTATCCTCCCTGAAGGTGGGCAGCGGCGTCAAGGGAATGCTTTACGTAGTAGGAACATCGGGAGGCAGCCGCAAGGAAACCTTTACCGGCAGCGACCGTGACCTGGCAGATAACCTGGTTGGCGATAACATGGCGACCTGGGCTGCGGTCAGTTTTCTCAATAGCGGTCTCGAACCCCCGATATTGATGCCGGAATACGGCCCGGCAGGCGCCGCGCCTACCGCGGTTGATTCATTGGTCCTGGCCTGGGATCACGGCATGGGCTCGAATTCGTTTCAAGCCCGGCTTTTCCAGGGGGGGAGCGCAGATTGCGACAGCGCCAGTTACCTGAAAACCTTACCCTGGCAGTATGCAACTTCCTGGCCGGTCGGTAACCTGCCAGCGGGAACCTACACCTGGTGCGTGCAAGGTAAATTTACTTACGGCAGCACGACGGTGGTAAACACCTGGGTAAGTTCTACTTTTACTGTGGCATCGGGGTCACTGCAAGCAGCCAACACCCTATCCTTGCCATTGTCTGAGACGGTTGAAAATGACGCTAATAATTGGGTAGGATCCGGTTTGTGGCACGTGGCTGGAGATCCACTGGTTGCCGGAAACCATGTCTGGTCCTTCAATAATGGCCTGGATTACAATGCCAGTGTCCCCGCAACCGGAGACCTGACCTCGCCGCCGATATCCATCCCGGCTAACACCACCCAGTACCTGCGCTTTGCGTACTACTTCCAGACCGAAGGCAGCACGCCCTATTGGGACCAGCGCTGGGTGCAGGTTTCAACGGATGGCGGTGCTTTCCAAAACCTGGTACAGCTTTCGGATGACGCCGCCAATACCTGGCTCCAGAGCCAGTTCATCTCGCTGGCGAGCTACGGGGGTCATACCATCCGGCTCAGGTTCCATTTCGATGCCATCGACCTGATCAAAAACAGCAGCCTGTCTGGCTGGTTTATCGACAACATAACGATCAATTCTACCCCACCGCCGTCCGCATCAACCTGCGGAGAAACGACCAGTAACAACACCCCGGCAACGGCAACGGCAATCACGATTGGCCAGACTGTTTCGGGTTCGATCTGCCCGCCTGGAGACGTTGATTATTACCAGTTCCAGGGAACGAAAAACGATGTGTTGGTCCTGGACATCGATGCGAACAGCCTGACGCCATCCTCGCCGCTGGACAGCCAGATCTCAATTTTCCTCAGTCCAGACCTGAGAACGGTCATCGCCGCTAACGATAACCAATCGGGAAGCGGCTCTACCAAGGATTCATTCTTGCTCTTTACGGTACCCCAAACCGGGACGTATTACGTGCGAGTCAAGGCCCAAAATGGACCGGGAGCCGGCGGGCCGGATTATCGCTACAACCTGAGCGTCAGTAAAGACAGCACCGAACCGACCGTTACCCTCAAAGATCCTGCGCCTGGAATGGGCCTATCCTTGCCCACGACCGTTTTATCGGCCACAGCTGCCGACAACGACGGCGGCAGCGGCATCGCCCGGGTGGAATTCTACTGGCATTCCAGTGATTGGGTTGGCTCGGACTGGACGCTGATCGGCTCGGACAGCAATGGGGGTGATGGCTGGCAAACCCCGTTTGATACCAGCTCGCTCCAAACCGGCGATATCATCGCCATCTACGCTAAAGCCGTCGATCGAGCTGGCAACCCGGCTTATTCAGCCAACTGGAACGTCTTCATTGACCCGCCAGTCAGTTTACAAATGCTGCCATCACCGGTCGATAATACGGCGATATCCCTGACCTGGAATGTAGGCCGCGACCTGACCAATCTCGATCATTTTACAATCCAGTACAACCGCGATGGGGAGGGCTTACAGGATTGGAAGACGCTGCCAGCGTCGGCGCGCCAGGCCTGGTTCGTAGGGGCGTTTGGCCATGCCTATATCCTGCAATTGAACGCCTTTGATTCCGCCGGGAACCTGATCCAGACAGTTGAAACTCGCACCATCATCAGCGCGACCTGCCAGCCTGACCAGTACGAAAACGCTGATAATGCCGTAAGTAAAGCGGCGCAGCTTGTAATGGGTGTTCCCCAGGGGCACAATTTCTGCGGCACCAGCGATGTCGATTGGACAACTTTCAACGCCGAGGCCGGGAAACAATACATCATTTTTGCCCAACCAGACGCAAGCAGTGCCGCCGGGCCCTCTCTCAGCCTGTACGACAGCAGTGGGACCACTTTGCTGGCACACGGTGAAGCCGTGGGTCTGGGTAAAAGGGCGTCCATCCTCTGGACGGCTCCTGTCAGTGGAATTTATACGATCAAGACTCAGTCGATCGACCCGGCGGTAGCCGGGAGCAGTGTCAATTATCAGATCGAAGTTACCGAAAACCACCCGGTTTATTTACCGGTGGTTGGGAGATAAAAAGCGTAGGGGCTAACAGCGTTCGCCCGCCACGCAAAATAAAATTAAAATATAAATAAGAGCGCAAAGAGAATAAATCTTGGAGATCCGCAGAAAAAAGGATCGCCCCCTTGCACGAAGGGGGCGATTTGTTTGTCTAGAGTCTGGTCATTGCTGACCAGCTTGATAGATGGCGAACTAACTAGGGTGTAACCATGCTGCCGTTATTCATGATCAAGGGCAGGATGACCCGGGCACGTACATCTACCACCTGGGCTGTATCGGGGAAGGCATTGTGATGGTGCAGCAATAAAACAGACATCATGCCGTCAGACCCTTCGTAAGCGTAGTTGTAACTGACCGGAATCTGGGTGTCGGGCAGGTCGAAGTAGATCGGCGCGCCGGTGGAGCCATCGGTGGTGTCGATGGGTAGATATTTAGCATCATAAGAAATGCCGTTATCGCCGCCAACGATGTCAACCAGGTCTGATTCGCGGGTATAACTGTAGATCCAGAAGCTGAACGATGTGTTTTCGTCGGTCAAGCCTATGTAGTCAGCAAGTACCGGAATCACGATGACATTGTTGTTATAAGCATTGGTGTCCAGAAAACCGCCAGGTAGCCCATTGATATAATCTTGATAATAAGCATATCCTGTTGAATAATCATACACTTTAGAATAAAAGGCGTCACTGGCATTCCCGTTGCTATCGCTTACACTGGAATTCCAAACGACGTAATCGGGAACCCCATCTCCGGTCGAATCGATGTAGATGTCAAATTCCGTATCGCCAGCAGATGCCGTTGACCACTTGCCAAAGGTTGAAATACCGAAGAACACCTCAGTATTGGCAATCACTCCCTCCTCGCCCTGGACGTCGCTCATCACACCCACATACTGGATATTGGCTGAGGCTGCTTCAGGTGACAGGCCTTGATCCTCTCCGACGTATTTAAGTTCGAGGGCGGTCACCATGGAAATGTAGGGAGTTGGGGCGGGGACGTTGAGGCTGTTCTGGCTGGCTAACAACCCGGTGCCAATCCCTGTGCCGGTCAGATTGACATTGGTCGTTCCAGATGAGCCGGCAGTGAATGAAGTCTGATCGGCGGTCATGCTGGCAACCGGGCGAACCACAGCATACACCGGCACCCGCAGTTCATTGAGGTTTAAACGATCAACTCCGGTCATGGCAAATGGAACAGTAAGGGTGATATATCCCCCCGATTCGGTCATGAAGAAGCGCGATCCACCATTCTGAGAAGCTGCCATGGTTAAATCCTTGGCCCGCGTCAACATCGTTCCATCAACCGTCATCTTGAGCGTCAGCGTGACAGAGGTGCCCGGGTCGAGGGTGATCTGCGAGATGGGATCGCCAGCACTATCTAGGATGGCATAATCCACACCCTCAACGGTCCAGCTGTCAGCGGATTGGTAAGCAAGGTCGTATGTGATTGGGTCAGCCGTGCTGCCGCCCTTGTTCTCGACCGTGAACTGTTTAGTCATGGTGAAGTCGGTTTGTTCGACCGGCACATCGGCCACGCCAAAGGAAAGACTGACCGCTCCTGAGTCCTCGGCATTATAGGCTACCCCCAGACTCTGGCTGGCCTGGAAGACATCTACCCGCCCGGCGCCAATCCGGGCCGGGGTGTAAGTCAGGCCGGCGCCTTCTGGTTGGGTGGTGAGGTCATGTGTGGCAGTATTCATCACCAGAGCTTTAAGCTCTTCTACGCTCCACGAAGGGTGAAGCGCTCGAAGGAGAGCCATCACGCCGGCGATGTGCGGGGAGGCCATTGAAGTGCCGCTCAGGTATTCAGCCTGATCCCCGGTAAGGGCAGCGACCGAAATGATGTTATCGCCCGGAGCAGAAATATCGGGCTTTAAGAAGCTGTCATAGCGGCGGCCTCCACGCGAGGAGAAGCTGTCGATGGTATCAGCCGGGGAGACAGCAGGAGTGTAGCGGGTCGAGAAGGCTATTGTGCCGTTGATCGTACCTTCGGCTGCCAGTTCATCCGCAATCGGCTGTGCATTGGCATTGGTCATAAACATATTAGGGATGGTAATCGGCGGTGTTCCGGACATATCCATATTGATTGAAGGATCTCCGGCGGCCACGATGTATGAGGAATGGTTGTAGATGATGATCCCGACCGCGCCAGCGGCTTCAGCATACATGGCTTTATCATGGAATGAACAATAGCCGCGTGCAACCATGGCGATTTTGCCGGTGTAATAATCTTCATCCGGCGCAGCGCAGCCGAAAGGCGCAGTGTAGCTCGCACTGTTAACCGTACGGGTCTCATCAGGGGCTGATTTGAGGTCCGCGGTAACACCCGGGTCGGTCACATTCGAGGGCGAGCCGGGGGCTGCCGGGTAAATGCCCACCAGTCCAGAATCGGTGCTCGAATTGACTTCAAAACCCGAATAAGCAACATTGGATATGGACGATGCTACGCTGATTGCCCGGGTAGAAACTGAAGGCGAACCGGTGATGTAATGGGTATCATAGGCATTGCCGGCGGAAGCAACCACGATGACGCCAGCTTCGGCAGCATTGTCAGAAGCGACAGCATCCGGATCGTAAGTCGAACCGAAAGGACTCCCCAACGACATATTGATCACGTCGAGGTGGTCGGAAGGGTCGCCGTCCATGTTGGGATCGACAGCCCGATCGATGGCTTCGGTTACCAGATCCGTAGGGCCTTCACAACCGAAGACGCGCAAAGCGTAAAGCGTTGCCTCTGGGGCAACCCCAGGGCCAATCAAGAAGCTGGAGAAGTCCATCCCTTCACCGTAGGATCCGGTGTAAGTTGAACCATCACCGTTGACGCCGTAACCGGCGATCGTTCCGGAGACATGTGATCCATGCCCGGCACAATCCATGGGGTTGGGGTCTGGAGTCGGGATTGGTTGGTAAGTAGTGGATTGTGGATCAGGGTCATATGCATCACCGGCAAAATCCCAACCGCCGGCAACCTTGGTCGTGGGATAGGGATCGCCAGGATCGCCAATTGTGGTGAAATCGTAGGTGTCGTAGCCGGTTCCGGAACCGCCAAAATCGGTGTGCAGATAATCAATTCCGGTATCGATGACGCCAATTTTAATTCCGGCGCCGGTGACACCGGTCAGCCCTAACTGCCAGACAGCAGGAGCGCCAATGAAGGGCACGCTCTCCCAATTATCGGGTGATTTGGAGATGATGGCGTGGATGGCTTTCAACCCTGGAAGGGTTTTTAGCTGCTTCAATTGGTCGAAGTTAATCTTTACTGCCACACCATTGTAGGCGGCATGAACCTGGTAGAGGACAGTTGCGTCGATTTTCTGAGCTGAAAGCGCACTGACCAGGGTTTGCTGGGATTGCTGGATCTGGTTGAATGCATCGATCGCACTCAGTGACGCACTCTGAATGCCAGCACTCTTAAGGGATTGAGCATATACTAGCGAGGTAGGTTGATCGACCAGCTCGAGCATCACATTGACGGTGCCATCGGCCCGAGCCTTAATTTCTGAAATCTCCTGGTCGGATGCAGGAGTGCCAATTAAGGTGTTGGCGGGGATTTCGGGTTTCTTTGCGGGAGATTGGGCAATTGCAGTGCTGGGTGGAAGGCACAAGGAAAACGCCATTGCCAGCAGAACAATCCCAGAAAACAACTTCGAAACGATACGGGTTACCATTTTTCCTCCATAATTGGGTTACCTAATGAGAACTCTTAAAGTTTACTTTACTCGCCGGAATCAAAAATTAAACCGTTAATTCTTTATTTCAGCAGGCGTTAATTACCCTCCTTTTCCATTGAATTTCCAGGTTTCGCAAGGCTTCATTTAATAATTTACTTTTAATCAATTAAAATAGTATGAGAATAATAAAAGAAAGTTAATGTTATGTCAAGAGCATAGCGTTATTTGTCAAAAAACATGGATTTTGACATAATTTTCTACGGTGAACCGCAAGTTTCATGTTCAGGCATACAGCCTGAAGGGTGGTTGGAGGATCTATTTATATAAAAAGAGCAGGCAGGTTTTCCAGTTAAGCGCCATTCATGAATCAGGAGAACACCCTGGCCAGGAGATGAATTACACTTTTATCCGGTACCAGTAATAAAAAATCTGTGTGTGTTTGAGAGGCAGCGCTAAGCCGTTTCCACTTACAAAAGTGTAAGAATCAAGGATATTTAAGCGGTGATATAATTTTAGTTACATGCCCAACGAAAACGAACTGAGCGAACGTGAGCGTGAAATCTTGCGCCTGGTTGCGACTGGAGCCAGCAACAAGGAAATCGCCCAAAAACTGGTCATCAGCACCAATACTGTAAAAGTCCACTTGCGCAATATTTTCTCAAAATTAGAGGTGACTTCCAGAACGGAAGCCACCTTATTTGCCATTCGGATCGGACTGGTTTCTTCGCCGTCTGATCCGGCCAGTCAGGGGGATTCTGCTGTCCAGACCAATGATACAACCGGGGAAGCCAAGATCTCAGACATCCGGCAGACGATTTATCAGGTTTTGACCGGACTTTTCCCTGCCTCGCCTTTACTTCGCAATCTGACCCTGGGTGTTGGCAGTCTCCTGATCGTTTTCCTGACTTTCTTTGCCGCCCGCGGAATAGGTAACTTATTCCCGGCGCAGGCGATTACACCGCCGTTCAGTACGCTTGCCGCTTCGTCCCAGTCGCGCTGGACCAGCCTGGGTACACTGCCACAAGCCGTGAGCAACCTGGCTGCGGCCGTTTATGATGGACAAATCTTTACCATCGGGGGCGAGACCAGCCTCGGGGTTACTGGGGCGGTGGCTTCTTATGATATTTCCACGCAGACCTGGTCGAACCTGGCCAGTAAACCGACCCCGGTAGCCGACGCCAGCGCGGTGGTCTTAGGTGGATTGATCTATGTTCCTGGTGGGCGGTTGGAATCCGGGGCAGAGACCGATGTTTTGGAAGTGTTCGATCCGGAGGGTAATACCTGGGTATCCAAAGCTCCTCTTCCGGTTGCGGTCAGCGGCTATGCATTAGCCGTTTTCGAAGGCAAACTCTACCTATTTGGTGGGTGGGATGGCAAGGAAGCTTTAGCCGAGGTTTACGTTTATTCACCTGAGACCGACCTGTGGGAAGCGCGCACCCCAATGCCGGGACCCAAGGCCTATGCCGGCGCCGCTGTCGCCGGGGGAAAAATCTATGTTATCGGAGGCTACGATGGCACCAAGGCCTTGGATGCAAATCAGGCATACCTTCCAGAGCGCGATAAACCCGGTGAAATCCCATGGGTAGCTGAGGCCCGCTTACCCAAGGGACGCTACCGGATGGGAATTACCAGCCTGGCGGACACCATTTACATCATCGGCGGGATGGGCGATGCCATGCCTATCGAATATGTGACCCAGGCTGATGAGTGGCGCGAGCTGGAGGCCAGCCCGGCTAAAGTCGATTCAGACCTGACCCTGGTCTGGTCTGATACCTACATCTTTTCGCTGGGGGGGGTTCAGGCTGGAATTAAAGTCGACGAACTGCAGTCTTACAAGGCATTATATACAATAGCCATGCCTATTGTCAGGTAATCAGACCTCTTATGACAGAAATGGAACCTCGCCAGCGAATCCTGCGGGCCATGCGCCGGCAAATCCCTGACCGGGTGCCGCGTGAAGCCGTATTTACCCTACCTGTTGAAGAATCCTTCCGCCTGCGGACGGGAGCGGCGGATTATGAGACCTATTTTGGCATGGACCGGAGGAGCGTCACCTTCCGCAGGCCGCAGCCGCCGGCAGACTTTAGCGATTATTTGAAAGATATTGTAATACCCGGTGATGGGATCGTTGATGAGTGGGGGAACATTTTCGTCAGTGGACCGCATTACCGGACGACTAACTACCTGTACCCGATGCGGAATTTGAAAACCCCCGGCGATCTGGCAGAATTTCCATTCCCCGATTTTTTTCAGGACCAGTGCCATGCCCACCTCGAAGATGAGGTAGCAGCCCACCACCAACGCGGTTTAGCGGTAACCGGCGACATGTGGGGAACGTTTTTCGAGCGAAGCTGGCACATGCGCGGAATGGAGCAGCTCTTCATCGATTTTTACGAAAATCCCGATTTCGCAAATGCCCTTTTAGACCGGATGTTGGCGATCAGGCTTTTCATGGCGACCCGCTTTGCCGAAGCTGGAGTGGATATCTTGCATACCGGCGATGACCTGGGAATGCAGCATCACCTTCTGATGAGTGTGGCCTTATGGCGCAAGTGGATCAAACCGCGCCTGGCGCAGGTCTGGCAGCCAGCCAGACGGATCAAAAAGGATATTATTATTTCGTACCATTCCGATGGTTATATCGAGCCATTCATTCCAGAGCTGATCGAGATTGGTTTGGACGTGCTTAACCCGGTCCAACCCGAGTGCATGCATCCGGACCAAATAAAATTGAAATACGGTGATCGCCTGGCGTTTTTTGGAACGATCGGGACCCAGACGACGATGCCTTTCGGTTCTCCTGAAGATGTACGCCGTGAGGTCCGCCAGCGGATCGAAACCGTCGGTAAGGGCGGCGGTTTGATCCTGGCGCCCAGCCATTTATTGGAACCGGATGTCCCCTGGGAAAATATCCTGGCTTTTTTCGCGGCGGCAGAGGAATTTGGCCATTATCGATGATAATAAAAATCAACGCCCGGGCGGATTTCACCCGGGCGTTGATTTTTATAGCGATATTAGTCTATTGATTGGCTATTTTTCGGAAATAAGGCGGCGGTGGAGGATTTGCGCAGATCGCAGGGATCCTTTGGCCAAGGCTTTGGATGGATCATCCTTCTTCTTGCTGATTTTCGAATTTGGAACTTCGTTTTCGATCGCCAAAAGCGTTAATTGCTTTTCACGATCGCGAACCCGTAAATCAATTTCCAGCGCACTTTGCGTGCGGTATTCGTCGTTGAAAAAAATCTTAGCAAACATGTTTTAATACTCCTTTAAAAGAATAAGCAAGTCCTGTCCTTCTACCTTCCGGCAGAAACCTCCAGGTTTATGAATTAGCAACAGACTGCACACACATTTTACGAGTGTGCTTCCGCATATCCTTCAACGCCTACGAGGTTAGTTGCCGGGCTCGAACAGAAGACTTGCTCTACAGCGCTGCCAACGCTGATTCGCCCCATTGATGATCCCCCGATCATGAGATTCGGCGTTTCTCTTTTTGTTACTGGATTATTATACTCAGGCTTCGGTTAATTACAATACTATTTGTGTTAATGTTTTGTAAACATTCTGGATCAAGGCAGAGGGCGCCAGATCAAAGAAAGCACGATTGCGAGCACTGCAAGCACCGCCCCGATTGCGGTAAACAGTACGCTGATTTCCAGGGTGGCATGTTTGGAGATCAGGTAAGTTGGCAAACGTTGAAAGACGTTATTGAGCTCACTGGCGCTCGAAGCGGAGTAATAGGCGCCGCCGGTCATCGTGGCGATTTGCTTCAGTGTGGCTTCATCAATCCCGGTCCTGAACCCGCCTCTAAAGCCGCCGCCGTTCCCAAATCCACCACCTCCTCCGCCAAAGCCGCCGCCGGGGTCGACAAATCCATTGGGGGTGCCGAAACCGATGGTATAAACCCGCACCCCGCGATCTGCTGCCTGCTGGGCTGCATCCAGGGGTAGCGGGCCGGTATTGCTGACCCCGTCAGTCAGCAATACGATGATATCCGGTGAATAGGCTCCGGGGGCTACCGGTGTCGGTTGTGGGTCGCTCGCAGGATCTTTGACGCTGGGAGCAACTGATTTGTCGATGCTGGCGATAGCATCGATTGATTCGAGGATCCCGCTGCCGATGGCGGTCCTTCTTCCCAATATCAAACTTTCTACTGCAGACTGAAGCGCTTCCTGATCCGTTGTGGGAGGCTGGATTAGTTCAGCAAAATCAGAGAAGGCAACCAGACCGATTTGAGTGGTGGATTTCTGGCGTTGGATGAAAGATAGGGCCGCGTTTTCAGCTGCTTGCAAGCGAGTTGGAGGAATATCTGCCGAGCGCATGCTGCCGGAAACATCGATGGCGAGGATGATGGTCGTCTGGTTGGTCGGAACGGTTACAATCGAAACCGGGCGGCTAAAAGCGACAATCAGGCTGGCCAGGGCAATTAAAAACAAGGCAAAGGGGATGTGGCGGCGCAGGTTAGATTGGCGCGGGAGCGCTTCCCTGATCAACGAAAGGCTGGAATAACGGATTGAGAAGCGCTGCCGTTTCCGTAATACCCAAATATAGGCCAGAATTAATATTGGAATCAATCCCAGCAGGAGAAGGAGACCTGGCCAAAGAAGTTCCATGAATTACCTCCGAACCCCTTTTAACAGCACTCGATCACTCACGGTAGGCGATTGAACCAGATCAGGGAGAAAAACCCACCGGCTAAAAGGATCAAGATGCTTAACCCGGCAAACAGAGAAGTAACCTCCATTTTTTGCGGTTTGATCACCAGCTGTGGATCGAGGTTGTCGTAAATCGAGCGCAAATCGCTGGCGTTCTGGGCATTGAAATACTCTCCACCGCTGATCTGAGATATTTGTTTAAGCGTTGTGTCATCCAGTTTGGTGAAAACGTTAAATCCGTTAATATGAAGCGTTGTGCCGGCAGGACTGCCAATACCCACCGTGTAAATCCGAACGCCTAGGTTCGAAGCTTGTTGGGCGGCAGTTGTTGGATTGGGGTTTTCATTGTTTTCACCATCCGTCAACAAAATGATGACTGAAGAAGTGTAAGTCCCCTTTGGCACCGCGGTAGGAATCTGGGGTTGCCTGTGGGGTTTGATTACTATATAAGAGCGGCCCCTGGGATGTTTCAGCCCTGATGGTATTGAGAGAAGCATTTATCCCGTTAGCGAGTGAGGTGCCATGTTGGGGCTCCAGGCGATCTATGGCTGCGCTCAGGGCGGTTTGCTCATTGGTTGGGGTTTGTACGGTAAACCCGGAGTTGCTGAAGGCTACAATCCCAATTTGGACGGTTGCAGGTTGGCGTTGGATGAAATCAAGCGCAGCAACCTTGGCCGCACTGAGCCGGTCGGGTTTTAAATCGTCGGCAGCCATACTGCCTGAAATATCGAATGCCAGTATCACCGTCCCTTTTTCCTGGGGAATACTAACCACGGTTTGTGGGCGGGCGATGGCAAAAACCATGGCGATAGATCCCAGGAGAAAAATAGCCGGAGGGACATGCCGGCGAAATCCCGGCAATTTTTCCTGATTTTGCTGGCGAAGGCCCGCATGAGCATAAGCAGTCAAAACTCGATTGCGTTTACGCTGCCAGATAACATATAAAACCACTGCCAGTGGTACAAGGAGCAGCCCTGAGAGCATTACAGGCCAGATAAATGTCATCCAACACCTTTTTTCAATTCAACGACGCTTCTGTCGAATTTTTGCGAACCTGACGATTGACCTGACCAGGTCATCCTCAGTCGAAAGCGATAGTACATCGATCCCGGCACGTTTGAAGGTATCATGTAAAGCTGTTTGGCGGGCCTGGGCAGCTGCTTCGAACCTGGAACGGATTTTTCGATCGTGGGTATCCAGGAACAATTGTTCACCTGTTTCGGCGTCTTCAATGATGACCGGTCCAATGTCAGGCAGCTCGATTTCCTGGCGGTCATATAAGCGCACGGCGATAACTTCGTGTTTTTGATTGAGCAGGCTTAAGAACTTCTGCCATCCTGGGGTGCTGATAAAGTCAGAAATAACAAATATGAGCGAGCGCCTCTTTATGGCGTGGAGACCACCTTCCAACAGGGGTTTAAGGTCTGTAAATGGGGCATGTTTTAACGGAGCCTCTTTTTGCAGGTCAGCGATGATCCGCAGAACCTGGTTGCGCCCGCCCCTGGCCGGGATGGTCCGGTCGAGGCGGCTGCTGTAAAAAATGGCCCCGACCCGGTTGCCGTGACGGGTCAAAAGGCGGGCTATGGTGGTGACGAAATCGATCAATACCGTCCTTTTGAGGTTTTGGGTGGATCCAAAATCGACAGACGGGCTGAGGTCGAGCAGGAACCAGGCGGTGATTTCACGATCCTCGATGTACTGCCTGACGTAGGGCGTATTCATCCGGGCGGTGACATTCCAATCGATATAACGGATATCATCTTCCGGCTGGTATTCTCTCAGATCGGCGAAATCCACGCCGTAACCGTAAAACAGGCTGCGATAATCTCCTTGAAGGAGGCCATCGAGACGGCGGATTACCTGCCAATCGAGCCTTTGTAGGATATGTTCAGGCGTTGGCGGCATGGACGTGCTCGTGTAATGGGACGACCGGGATTGGAATACGGTCAAATAAGTCTTTAAGCAGATTGTCGCTGGTAATGTTGTCTGAGAGGGCCTCATAGGATAAGACCAGGCGGTGGCGGATCACGTCCAGGGCCATATCGAGGATATCTTGGGGCAAGGTGTAATCGCGCCCACGGACGAAGGCCAGGGCGCGCCCGGTTAGGACCAGGTTGATGGATGCGCGCGGGCTGGCTCCATATAAGATGTAGTGAGCGAGTTCTTTGGCGCCTACTTCGGCCGGGTTGCGAGTGGCAGTTACCAGCCGGACGGCATATTCGATCAAGGCCGGGTCGACGTAAACTTTGGCTGCTTTTTTCTGGAGCTCAAGCATCTGGTCTGTGGTAAGCACTTTTTGGACGGATTGGATCAGCCCGGTCATTCGCTCGACAATGACAAATTCTTCGGTTGAATTAGGATAATCCACCAGGACTTTGAGCATGAAGCGATCGACCTGAGCCTCTGGCAGGGCATAGGTTCCTTCGGTTTCTATCGGGTTCTGGGTCGCCAGAACGAGGAACGGATCGGGCACCTTATAGCTTTCTCGGCCGATAGTCACCTGGTGCTCTTGCATCACCTCGAGTAAAGCGGATTGGACCTTTGCAGGAGCCCGGTTGATCTCGTCTGCCAGGAGAAGATTGGTAAAGACCGGCCCCAAGGATGTATTGAACTCGCCCGATTTTTGGTTGTAGATGCGGGTACCGATTAAATCAGCCGGGACCAGGTCCGGAGTGAATTGGATACGTTTGAATTCACCACCAATCGCCTCTGCCAGGGTTTTAATAGCCATCGTTTTCGCCAGGCCTGGCACACCTTCGACCAGGATGTGGCCGCCGGCCAATAGTGCCACGATCATCCTCTCCAACAAGTGGTCCTGACCGACAATGATCTTCTTAACCTCATAAAGAACACGCTCCATAGGCTTTTGGTTTTCGAGGTTTAGGTTTTTTTCCATCTAGAAACTCCTGAATTTCTATTTTTCTGCAGACCATATTGAGAGGTGGGCGAACCCTATATGCTCAAACGGTTTCTTGGGGATTAATTAATCAGGAGGCGATCCAAGCGCGCCTCCAGCCGTGGTGATTGGCACCGCAAAGCTGATGCCGATGAACACATTCTGGCCGGTCGGATTGGCCAGGCCTTCAACGATTCCAATGACCTGGCCGTAACGATTCAACAGTGGACCGCCTGAATTGCCCGGGTTGACAGCTGCGTCTACCTGGATCAAACCGGATATCTCCTGGTTGGTGCCGGGAAGTTGGAAAGCTCGGTCGAACCCGGAGATAATACCGGCGCTCATGGATGCATACAGGCCGAACGGGTTCCCAACGACGTATGCTTCGTCTCCGATTTGCATGGCATTTGGATTGCCAAGGGTTGCAGGTACTACCTGAGACGGAAGCGGGCTGGCCTGGATCACAGCAATATCATTCTGCGGTTCGGTTGAAACCACCTGGGCATTTACCTGGACTCCGTTGGAAAATGTAACCTGGATCGAAGTGGCGTTGGCGATCACGTGATTACAGGTGAGGATTTCGCCTTGATCGTCGATTACGACGCCGGTTCCCATGCCATTTTCTGACGTGCCGGCCGGACTCGTCCCTTTAGTCTGGATGATCACGAGCGATGGGGCGATGATTTGATAGACTTGCTCGGAAAAAGCCGGGGCCGGCGTAGCCGATCCCATTACCTGGGCTGCTACCGTGCTTGCATCCTGGGTTGTAAACGGGGGAGGGGCGGGAAAAACAGCGTTATAGAGGATCAATCCCAGGAAGGTTGCCAGCATCCCGGCAGCAAAGGGGGCTATTTTTTTCACCAGGTGGAAAAAAAGCTTGAAACGCATCTGCCAGGTTTTTGAGGGTGATAAGTTATTTTCGTTCATAAATTACCACCCGTGAGCGACAATAAACTCCATTCATTTGTAAAAATGATCGCTATCCACTCATAAAGTACTTTTCTACCAATACCAAAAGCAATGACAATTAATATTATAAAAACGAAATATGAAATTAAAATGAGATAAATTAGAGGAAATTTATTAAGAAATTACCCGAGCGATTTTTCAACAGCTTCGAGCTCATCCTGGTTGGCTACATTGACGAATAAGTACAACCCTTGCGAGCCGACCGCATCGATGAGCGGTAGAATATCAGTGGGCTTAAGGTCAACGATCTGGACAGATTTTCCCCCAGCTAAAATACGGCGGTACATTGGATACCAGACCGGGTTACCGCCGGGCGGCACGACCGGATCGGCAGTCCACTCGATGGCATCGAGCCCGTCGATTTCCAATAAGGCGTCGAGGTGACAAATGCACTGGTGCCCATCCAGGTGGTACATGGAATGATCTAACCAGTCGCACTGCTCCTGTAAAAAGGGAGAAACAAACTGCCTGAACATGCCTGGCGACAACATAGCCGAGGCATCGCATTGGAGCTTGGCCGTTTTTCCTGACCCCCACAGGCGAAAAGCTCCAAAGGTCGAGCTGCCATCATCCCGGCGGATCATTTGATACACCCGTGAATACACCTCAAACCAGGCTTGATTAATCTCGTATTCGCGCTGGATAACCTGATCGGGGTGATCCAGCAGGTCCATCATCAGGTTTTCTGGGCCGCGCATGGCAGCCAGAATATCCACGTTTTCGATCAGGTCGGGACACCCCACCAGATATTGCTCTCCGGCCTTTTCACAGCAGGCCTGGATTGTATCGCGGGTCACCTGCCACCACCGGTTTTGGGGGTCAAAAACAAGCTCTTGTTCGATGGAATCCAGGCAAGGATTAAACCAAACCGTGTCTCTGGAAAAGCCAGGTTCAGAACCCAGGTAAAGTGCCAGCGAACCGGGGCCGATGTCGGTCTCTGCGACCGGAAGGGTATCCAACCCAAAAACACTTTGCGCCAGGCGAAGGTGCTCGCACTCTGAACGAAACACCGGATCGGAATAGAATCTGGCGATATCCTGGGGTGGGTGGTAAGGGGGATAATCTTTGCGAAGCGTGCGGCTGATGGGGGCAGAGGAAGCACTGACCACCAGTCCTTTATGGTCCCACCAATCGATGAAGTGCTGACGGGTTGCATCCCAGTTATCTTTCCAGGTGAGGTTCATGGGTAGTCCTTTTCGATCCATTAGGGACAGTTTCCAGCCCTCGAAGGTTCCAAGACTTTCATGGACTGGTTGACAGATTTTCTTGATAATGCGATGATACCATGGGAATTAATAATGACTAACCCTGCGAGGCGCAAATTTACTTCTCGCAGGGTCTTTATTATTCAGTTGGTCACTTAAGTATAATTAACTTGCTTCGACTGTCTCGCTGCTGGACTTGCTGGAAAAAACCTTTCCAGGCCGCCAGGGTGTACCCAGGCTGGACAAAATCCAATGATCAAGACCAATCCAACCGGCTGTCTTCCAGGCCAGGACCAGCCAGGTAGCAAACACAAAGAGGAATGGATTGGTGCTGACTGTTCCGGCAAGGAGGTAGTTCACATTCATAAAGCCGCCGAAAAAGGCTGCAATCCCGGTGAAGATGCCCAGGATCAAAGCAATGCCTACCAGCAATTCACCAATGGCGACGACGTAGCTGAATGTCGGCGCTGCCGGTAGGACGACATTTTGTAAGAAAGAGCCATACCAGGATTGAACGCTGGGATGGGCACCGGTCGTCTTGGCGAGGGCACCATTGACGAATCCGGTCAATGCTGTACCCGCTTGCCCGCCTACCCAGGTTGGGTCGTTGATCTTTTCCCAGCCGGCTGTAAGCCATTCGTAACCTGTATACAACCGGATGATCAACCAGAACCAGGAAAAACGGACATCAGCGAAGAGAAAACGGGCGACTGGTCCATCTTCCATGACAACAACAGCTCGATTGCCTTTTTGATTTGCTACACTACTCATGATTCAGCCTCCTTGACCGATATAGAACCAAAGCGATATTAAACGTCATTATACACGTTTTAGAAGATGCATGTTAAGAGGAATGACCCATTTCTTTCGTGATAAATGTCTATCCTATTAGTCGCTTTACACGGCAATGGGGCATCAATTCGTCGATAACACAACAATGCTTTGCATCGCAGGTAGATAATCCTATTTTGAGGTGGGCGAATACCGTTCGCTATTCCAGGTATCATGGCCCTAACGCCGGCCGGGGTATCTCATCCGCATCAGCGTGGCCAACATAAAACCGGCCGCGGTCAAAGCAGCTAATCCGATTTTTGTCACATCCAGAACCGGCTCAACGCGCACACCGTTCGGGGTGGCGATGATAACCGCAACCGGCCGGGAAAAGACGCGACCGCCTCCTCCGGTGCCGCTGCCTCCGCCTCCTTTTTCATCCGCATCTTTTGCTTCACCGCCGCCAAAACCAGCTGTGGCCAAAATTTCAGCAGCCGGGATGATCACCGAATCGTCTTTTTGGATTGGAGCGCCGTAAACAGCTTTTACGTCTGCCTTGCTTAAAAAAGTATCCATGGTTTTTTGGGCAAACTCGACATAAGAAGCGTTTTCACCGTTGCTTGCCTGATTAATCGTAGTACCGGGTTCTTCGCTCATTTCATTTCCTCCTGATTCAGCGGTGGCGATATACTCGCCTGATTAACAATACACCTAAAAAACTGGTTAGTAAGATGGCAATTTGGGCCACACGGGTTACATCGACCAGGGGAACAAAAATCCTTTGGCCGTCGCCGGTTTGAACAGTAACTCCAACCGGACGGTTCCAAACCAGTCCACCTTGAAAAGGACCAGATTTATTGGTCCGGATGACTAATGCGCGCGAAATTGGAGTGATTATTCCGGCGCCGGTCGTAATCGGGTCGCCATTTCTTGTTTCAAACCTCGTGAAGACTCTGGGCATATTTCACCTCCTGATGCCTATTGTTACCCCTACAGTTCCACCCACTGTAAATTATAACATAGCAGGTCGAATTAGTATTTGCAACCTTATTCAAAAACTGGACGCCAGCCCGAATCTCCTGTATGATGGATGGTGGAAATCAAACTTGCCGTGCGAAAGGAGATTTTTACCATGCAATTCACCGTTCGGGACTGGATGGTCGACCTGGTGGTCTACATAGACCCGGATGCCTCCATCTTACATGCTTTGGAACTAATGCGCAGGCGCTACATCCACAGCTTGATTGTTAGCAAGACCCAAAATAACCCTGAACTAGGCATCATCACCTCAACCGACATCTCTGATACGATCATCGCCCAAGGCCGGAAACCGTCTGAAACGAAGGTCCGGAATGTGATGACGTCACCTCTGATCACCATTCCTGCAGATTGGACTTTAAAACAGTGTGCTGCAACTATGAAAGACCACAGAATCCACCATTTGCCGGTTGTCAACCAGGCTGGCGACGTGATCGGGATGATTTCTGATACTGATTTCCTGGCTGCTGCAGAAGCTATGGAACGGATTTGAACACTGACGACTTTGACATTTTTATTTAAATGAAAATAATTCTATTGCATTATGCAGCACCACCAGTGGTTGGTGGGGTTGAAGAATTTGTTGGCAAGCAAGGCCACCAGCTTATCCGGGCCGGGCACCAGGTACGCATTCTGGCAGGACGGGGAGAGACCTGGAACCCTTATCTGCCGGTAGAGCGTGTCGCACTGATCGATATCCGCCACCCCCACATATTGAAAGCAAAATCGTGCCTTGATAAAGGCGAGGTCCCGATTGAATTCGAACCGCTGGTCGAACGCATCCTGGGTGATCTGCGCCGGGCTGCAGCTGGAATTGACCTTATCATCGCTCATAATGTGGCTTCGCTTAATAAAAACCTGGCGTTAACGGCGGCCCTCTACCGGCTTTCGCAATCCCCGCTGTCACCTCGAATCATATTATGGCACCACGACCTGGCCTGGACGACAGGGCGGTACCAGCCTGAACTTCACGACGGCTGGCCGTGGGATCTATTACGGACTCCCTGGCCTGGAGTTAAGCACGTGGTCCTTTCACAGGCTCGTCGCGAAGAACTGGCAAAGCTGCTGAGCCTGCCAGAAGACCAAATTGCGATCGTCCCGGGTGGAATCGACCTGCCTGAATTTCTGGATCTGGGACCACGGACGATGGCGCTGGTAAGTAAGCTGCAATTGATAAATGCCGGGCCTATTCTACTGGTGCCGGTCCGCATTACCCGTCGTAAGAACCTCGAACTGGCAGTAAAAGTGCTTGGGAGCCTGCGCCAGATGCTGCCCCAGGCGGCATTGGTCGTCACCGGACCGGTTAGAAATAACAATTCGGCTAACGCGGCTTATTTCAAAGAAATAAAGGCGTTGCGCGAGAAACTAGACCTGCAAAAATCGGCTCATTTTTTAGCAGAATTCGTACCGGAAGGGTTGACAGATGCAATGGTGGCCGATTTTTACCGTCTGGCGGACGTCTTGCTATTAACCAGTCGAGAAGAAGGTTTTGGGAATCCACTGCTCGAGGCAGGACTGGGCCGTTTGCCGATCTTCAGTACCGACTTACCTCCTTTCCGAGCCCTGGCGAACGGATGGGCCAGCTTCTTTTCACCGGATGACGACAGCGAACGGATCGCAGGAGCGATTGCCGCACGCCTGGAAGACGACCCGGTCTACCAGATGCGTACCCGGGTACGGTCTGAATATACCTGGGAAAGGATCTACCATCAGCTGTTGGCGCCCGTGCTCGAAAATATGTAATCAAAAACCCGGCTTCTACGAGAAACCGGGTTTTTTATAAAATTATGATGCCAATGGTTCCTCACATACCAGCCGGTTTGCTGCGCAAGCGGCCTACGGTTTCGATGTTAGCGCGCTGGCAGCGTTGAGGAGGAAGCCCTTTCATAATCAGCTCGAGATCATCGACGACCATCTGGCCCATTCCAGTGAAGATCTCGGGAACATTGCCGGCGCGGTGAGCTGAAAGGACAGTGTTTGGCGTGCGGCGGGCGCGGTGATCGGGGGGGATGGGCTCGAGCGGGAAGACATCGATGGCGGCCCGAATGTGATTGCTTGCGGCTGAATCCAGAAGAGCATCGAAGTCGACCACTCCGGCCCGACTAGCCAGGACCACCACCGACCCGGCTTGCATCTCAGCAAACTGTTTGATGCCGACCGCACCCTGGTTCTCACTGGTAGTCGCTGCCAGGATGAACACGACCCGGGAACGCTGGAAAAGCTCGTCAAAACCGACCGGCTCGACATCCAGAGCGCGCAGTACATTGGCATGAATCCAGGGATCGTGTACCAGCAGGTCCTGTGAGAAGGGCCGTAACAGGGAGAGCAGGGCCCGACCGATATTCCCGCAGCCCAATAACCCAATCGTCTTCCCTTTTAATAAGAATGAATTGTAATTATCTTCGTCGCCGTATAGTGATTCATTACCATGCCGGACAGCAGTGTCCGCGTCGACGATGCGGCGGATTGCGCTCAGAGCAAACCCCAACGCCATTTCGGCGACGCTTTGAGAAAAAACCGGCGATGTGGTCAGGACGTAAATGCCGCGGCGATGGCATTCCTGGTAGTCGATATTAGGCAGAAAGTTGCCCTCAACATTGGCGATCACCCGCAGATTGGGGGCCTGGTCAAGGCGGGAGAGTGGCATAGGGGTCTGCCCGATGATGGCTATCAGGTTGGCTAAATTTTCCTCAACAATCGCATCCTGGAGCAGCGGTCCATCGTGCCAGAGAACGCGACCCAACCGCTCGAGGCGCAGCTTATCCTCAGGGCTAAAGATGACATCGAGTTGGCGAGGAAAGGGATCGAGGAGGATGAGAGGTTCAGTGTTCAATATGCGCTCCTTGGCTGGCTTTACAGATATAGACCTGGGCATGTTTCCCGGTGGATTTTAGATAACGATCTTTCAAAGCGCTGACGAAGGCAGGTGTTTGGCCCTTCTGAACCAGATTGACTGTGCAGCCCCCGAAACCCGCGCCGGTGAGGCGCGCTCCGATAATACCCGGGAGCGAGGCTGCAATCTGAACGAGATCATCGAGCTCGGGGCAGCTTACTTCATATAAATCACGTAAGCTGGCGTGGGCGGCGAACATCAACTGGCCGAACTGTTCTACGTCTCCCGATTTGAGCAGGGTCGTTGCTCGGTCTACCCGATCACATTCTTCAACTACGTGGCGGGCGCGCTTGAGGATGATTGCAGGCAAGCGATGTGCATATCGATTGAGCTGGGCTGGCGACACATCCCGTAAGGCTTTGATACCTGGGATTGCCGGGCGGAGCAGCTCAACAGCCTGTAAGCAGGTGGAATGGCGTTCGTTATATGCAGAATTAGCCAGCGAACGGCGGATACGGCTGTCGGCGATCACGATATCCAGGCTCTCGGGTAATGGGATCGCTTCCCATAACAGGCTGCGGGTGTCGAAATAGAGAGCATGGCCGGCAACCCCATGAGCGCTGGCAAACTGGTCCATCAGGCCGCTGTTGACGCCAACGTAATTGACTTCGGCTTGCTGGCAATAACGCGCCAGATCCATGGGGCTGGCTTCCCAGTTACCCAGCGACCGCCAGGCCGTCGCAAATGCCACCTCGACTGCAGCAGACGAGCTCAAACCAGCGCCGATGGGGATATTGGAGGTGTACGATCCTTCCAGGCCGCACAGCGCCAGGTCGTGCTGTTGGAGAACACGAGCCACACCGGCCGGATAGCGGGCCCAGCCCGGCAGCGGTTGGCCGCTGGAGTCTATTTTCGCAGCGAGAGAATCAAAATTCAGGGTGACTTTAGAGTTGAGATCGAGGGCTTTGAGATGTGCCTGAGGTTTATCGAGCGGCATAAACGTGAGGCGCACAGCGCGATCGATGGCCACGGGTAGAACCGGGCCATCGTTATAATCTACATGCTCGCCCAGGAGGTTTACCCGACCTGGAGCAACGGCGACCAGTTTATCCGGCATTCTTCTTTTTATCCACCAACAATTTCTTTTTTGAGTGCGGCATCGTCTTGATGGCTCGCTCGCGGCGTAAAGCAGTCGACAGATCAGGTTGTTCTTCTACATAAACCAGATGTACCGGACGGTGCAGCCGGGTGTAACGGGCGCCCTTACCAGCATTATGCTGCGTTTCTCGCCGGTCAGGGTCGGTACTCCAGCCGGTGTAATAACTGCCGTCAGCGCATTCCAAAATATAACAGAAATAAGACATTCCCTATTTGTTGCGTTTCTTAGGCGGCGCCGATCGCGACTTACCAAAACTCACCAGACGACCCAGGACTTCACCGGCAGTTGGAAGCGGCGTTTGAGGACTATCGATGCTCATCCAATCATTTTTCAGGCGTTGTTGGGTCCACTCATCGCGGTCTGTCACGGCCTGGGATAATAGCTGATGCAAAGTGCTGGAGTCGTTTTCTTGAAGGGCGCTGCGGATTTTATTGAGCGAGACCATGTAATTATTGATGACGCGAATGACATTCTCACGATTGACCAGGGCAGATTGGGCCAGGCTTTTTTCGCCTGCGAGACTCAGGACCGGAGAAGTGCCCATGGCAAAGGCTGAACCAGCCAATTTGCGACCTTCGCTCCAACCAGGTTGGCCCATCACCGCAACTACGAGTGCAGCCGCGGATAACTGGGGCAGAATGGTGTTGGCAGCCAGCAAGCCGTCAACCTCAGCCTGGTCGGCGAAGAAGGGCTTTCCACCGACAAGGGTGGTCAGGTCGGTGGCAAGTTTAATTGCGGCGGCATCCGTCCCGGATGGGCAGGTGATGAAAATCAAGGAGTTGCGGAAGAGGTCAGCATGAGCGCCATCGATGCCAAACACACCTTCATTGAGATAGGCCGGTGAGATCGATGGCGTCCAGGAAACAAAATGCCGCCCAGGAGGCAGCAATTCAGAAACCCATTGGGCTACCATTTCTTTGGAGTGAGACGTGTCGATAACGACGGCATCTTCTTTCAGGTCCTGGGCGATGACTTCGAGGACCCCGCGGATTTCATCAACTGGCATAGCCAGAATGACCAATTCTGCCCGGCGAACCGCTGAAGGCAGGTTGTAAACAATGTGGTCGATCGCCCCTAATTTTTCCGCACGGCGGGCAGTGCCGGAGTCGGCGTCATTGCCAGTCCGCTGCACGAGGTCTTTGTGTTCTCCAAGAGCCAGGCCAATCGAGCTGCCAATCTGGCCCAGTCCAAGGATGGCTATTTGAACTGTCATAAGTTAATTCCTAACCTATTAAAAGTCTGGATAATGCATTGAGTGGTGGACCCATGATCGCGCCCAGGATATTGAGTCCAACCATTTGGCCGCCAAATACGATCAAAAGCAGGATGACCGGCCCGTAGGGGCGGATCGTATCCATAGTCCGAGACCAGGAAGGCGGGAAGAAATACGTGGCGATTTTCTCGCCATCAAGCGGAGCAATAGGGATCAGATTAAAAAGCAGAAGCGCCAGGTTGATGGTCATGAAATCGAAAAGGAAAGTAGCCGGGGATGGCAGAATGCCGGTGGCGTTTACCGTGAGTGGGACCAACCCAAACCGCAGGGGGATTGCAGCCAGGATGGCCATCCCCAGGTTTGACAAAGGTCCTGCCAGCGACACCCACATTACTGCCGCAGAAGAACGCCGCTGGAGTGCGTAAGGGTTTATTGGCACCGGCTTGGCCCAACCAAAACCGGCGACAAGCAGCAGCAGGCTGCCCATAACGTCTAAATGACTCAGCGGGTTCAAGGTTAACCGGCCGTAGAGACGAGGAGTATCGTCGCCAAAATAATTTGCAGTCCAGGCGTGAGCGAACTCATGGACGGTGAATGCGATTACAAGTATGATAATGCGCGAAATGATTGTTTGCGGATCAAGCCCTAACATATATTTTTCCTAAAATGATTATAATAGTCAACTGGGTTGGAAACAAGGTATAATCGCATTGTGCTGCCTGATTTAAAAATGGGAGATATTGTACGACTGCGCAAATCCCACCCTTGCGGAGGATTTGAGTGGAAAATTGTAAGGCTAGGGGCAGATATTGGGCTTGAATGTACGAATTGTGGAAGACGAGTCCTGTTGACTCGGCGTGATTTGTCCCACCGCATGAAAACCATGGTTATGAGAGGGAAGGATGACTTATCTGAAGTCTGAGAAACCTCATCTGCTGTTTCTGTTCTCCGATACTGGAGGCGGGCATCGCAGCGCTGCAGAAGCAATTATCGAGGCGGTTAACCTCGAATATCCCGGTTATTTAACGACCGAAATGGTTGATTTCTTCAAGGCTTACGCTCCCCCACCATTCGACCTGGCGCCGGCAACCTATCCACCTATGGCCAGCATGCCGGAAATGTGGGGATTTGGTTACAAAATCAGCGACGGCCGAAGGCGGACACACGCCCTGGTTGAAATGTTTTGGCCTTACGTCCGCAAAGCCGCTTACCGCTTAATTGAAGAGCACCCTTGCGACCTGTATGTATCGGTCCACCCGGTGGTTAATGCACCGATCCTGCGCGCTTTAGGGCCGGATGATCCCCAATACATCACCGTGGTGACCGACCTGGTATCCACGCATGCCTTCTGGTACCACCCCCTGGCCGACCTGGTGTTGGTGCCGACTGAGAAAGCTCGCCAGCGAGGGTTGATGTATGGTCTGCAAGATGACCAGGTGAAGGTAGTCGGTCTGCCGGTTGCAGACCGTTTCAGCAGCATGACCGGAAACCGGCGAGAAATCCGTGAACGGCTGGGTTGGCCGCAAGACCTGCCGATCGTTCTGCTGGTCGGGGGTGGGGAAGGGATGGGGCCTCTGGAAAAAACCGCTCATGCTATCGCTACTGCCGGGGTGCACGCAGCCATGGTTGTAGTAACAGGCCGCAACCGCAAGCTCAAAAGCCGCCTGGAGAATTACTTCTGGCCGTTGCCGACTTTTATCTATGGATTTGTCAAAGAAATGCCTGATTTCATGCAGGCATCTGACGTACTGGTGACCAAAGCCGGCCCAGGCACCCTGAGTGAATCTTTTATTGCCGGACTTCCGACCATCATGTACAGCCGGATGCCAGGGCAAGAAGATGGAAATGTAACTTACGTGGTTGATGAAGGCGCCGGAATCTGGGCCCCGCAGCCTGAAGAAGTTGTCGCTGCTCTATACGACTGGTTGAACAACCCGGAGAAACGCAATAAAGCCGCAGAAGCCTGCCATCGCCTGGCTCGACCGAACGCTTCGCGCGAAATTGCGCATCATATTGCAAGCAAGCTTGGAATTGGGGAGCGGAGACGCAATTAAATGCCCATTTTGGACGTCAACGCAGTCGAGATTTTCAGCCACAGCCCCGTGCAAACCCGGCGGGTTGGAATGCGCCTGGGAGCGCTGCTGCGCAGCGGCGACGTGGTCTGCCTTTCAGGCGACCTTGGGTCAGGTAAAACGACCCTTGTTCAAGGGATCGCCCATGGATGGGGCTCGCTGGACCCGGTTTCGAGTCCGACCTTTGTGCTAGTGAACCTGTATCGCCGGCCTGACCAGCAGATGCTTCACCACCTGGATGCATACCGGATGCAAAGCTACCTGGAAGCTGAAGAACTTGAAATCGATGCGATGTTAGAGCAAGGACCCCTGGTGATCGAATGGCCGGAGCGGATTTCGGCAGCTGTGCCAGGCGAAAGGTTGTGGGTGGAGATGCGCTGGTTGGCAGATAATAAGCGCGGCATGATCTTAAACCCTGAAGGGCAGCGCTACGAAGAGCTGCTTTCAAATTTACGCCGGAATACGTTTGGAGGTTATTAGTGCTCCTGGCAATCGATACATCAACGCGCTGGATCGGACTGGCTCTTTACGATGAAAGCCAGGTTGTAGCTGAGGATGTGTGGCTAAGCCAAAATCACCACACCATTGAGCTGGCTCCGGCCGTCCAGAATATTATGCAAAAGTCAGGGGTTTCTTATAATGACATCCAGGCGTTGGCAGCTGCGCTCGGACCGGGGTCTTTCACCGGCCTGCGAATTGGTTTGGGGCTGGTGAAGGGATTAGCACTGGCTCTCCATATCCCAGTCATCGGCATCCCGACAATGGATGCTGTGGCTGTATCTCAAGCGGTGCAGGAAATGCCTCTGGCCGTTGTGTTACAAGCAGGCCGGGGAAGAATTGCCCTGGGGTGGTACCAGGCCCAGGGGAAAAATTGGTGCGCCCAGGGCGAAGCCAGGGTGACGACTGCAGAGGAATTAAGCCAGAATATCCACAAGCCAACGCTCGTATGCGGTGAGTTGACGGCTGATGAAAGGCGCTTGCTGGCGCGCAAACGCAGGAATGTGATTTTAGCCCCACCGGCCCAATCCTTGAGGCGGCCTTCTTTCCTGGCGGAATTAGCCTGGGACCGCTGGCAAGCCGGCCAGACGGATGACCCGGTTACTCTTTCACCTGTTTATCTCCACATTGCCGAAGCTATCCCGGGATAATGGAACCCACACCTGTAAAAGAAAATATTTACGTACGTCCGATGAACCTGGGGGATATCCAGGCGGTTTGTGCGATCGACGTAGCCAGTTTCACTATGCCATGGCCGGCCAAATCGTATCGTTTCGAATTGACCCAAAACCCCGCTGCGGCCTTGTGGGTGGCAGAAGCAAAAAGGGATGACAATCATAAACGGGTCGTTGGGATGATTGCAACCTGGTTTGTCATCGACGAAGTCCACATTGCCACCCTCGCCGTCCACCCGGATTATCGCAGGCATGGCGTTGGCGCCCGCCTGCTGGCACACGGTATCCTCCACAGCGTGGCGAAAGGCGCCCGGACTGCTATGCTGGAGGTGAGGCGAGGCAATCTGGGCGCTCAAACGCTTTACCAGGCGTTTGGGTTTGAAGTTGTCGGCGTGAGACCTCATTATTACCAGGATAATAATGAAGATGCGCTCCTGATGGACCTGCATCCAATAAAAATTGATTTTCTCCGCCAGATCGACCTGGAACCGGCATCATGAGGCCAAAACTGCGCGTAGGTGTTCTACTCGATTCGCTGAAAACGCCTGCATGGGCTTACCTGATGCTGGAGAAAATCCAGTCTGGGGACGATGGTGAACTGGTCCTGGCTGCTGTGAAGGATCCCTCACAACCGGAAATGACGGACGGAGATTGCCGGCCGCGCAAAAGGTTGGCTATCGAAACGTCCAGAACGCTGCGTCGCACAAATTTTGGAGTTCAAAAGGGTCGATCGTCCGGTGGAAATAAACGCTTACCGTTCCTCTATCGACTGTACAAAAAGGTCGAAGACAGGCTTTCGCAGCCACATCCTGATGCCCAGGCATTACGAGATGTCGAAACTATCTTTAAAGATGCACAAATCGTGCACCTGAGTCCAAGAGTGTCAAGCGGGTCAGTCTGGTATCCTCCAGAGGATATCGTCCAGATTGAGGCATCCAACCTGGACGTATTCCTATATCCGGGCAGCGACCAGCTGTGTGGTGCAATCCTGCATTCGACCAGGCTGGGTGTCTGGCAAATCCAAAGCGGAGAGCACCAAAACGAGGACTTTAATTTACCCGGTTTCTGGGAAGTTTTCACAAACCAACCTGTAACCAGGCTCGCATTGGTCCAGGCGGGAGAGGGCGGGTTGCCTGTGAAGACCCTTTACCGCTCGTATTCTGCGACCGATCCATTGTCGGTCAACCGCAATATCAACCGCGCTTATTGGAAGGGGGCATCTTTCGCGGCCCGAAAAATGAGGCAAATTCGCCTTTATGGGGAAGAAGCTGAAAAATTCGAGCAATCTGCCGGGCAGGAATGGGACTTTGAACTGACGAATAAGTTTTTTGCCAGGCTGCTGGGCGGGTACCTGTGGCGGTATGCAGCCAACCGGCTGGTAAAAATATGCTTTCATACCCAGTGGCATCTACTTTTCCGATTTGCAGGCGCAGCCCAACCCGCTAACGCCCAAATTCCCGCAGGAAATTTCCATTTTGGCCAGGACCTGGCCGAGTATGCCGACTTGACTCCGCCCAGGGAGGTATTCTGGTCTGACCCATTTGTGGTTAATCACCAAGAGCGACATTTCATTTTCTTCGAAGAATTTATTTACAGAAAAAAGAAAGCACATATTTCGGTACTGGAGCTGGACAGCCACGGAGCCGTTGAAAAACCGCAGGTAGTCTTGGAAAGGCCTTATCATCTGTCCTACCCGTTCGTTTTCGAATGGGAAGGGACCTTTTATATGATTCCCGAAACAGCTGGGAACCGTACGATCGAAGTCTACCGCTGCCTGGAATTCCCCGGCAGGTGGGAATTCTGGATGACACTGATGGAAAATGTGGTGGCGATGGATACGACCCTTTTCTACCATCAGGATCGATGGTGGATGTTCGTGAATCTCAAGGAAAATGAAGGGGCATCGAGCTGGGATGAGCTTTTCCTGTTCTGGGCTGACCAACCCTTGACCAATGCCTGGCATGCCCATCCGCGCAACCCGGTTGTTTCAGATGTGCGCAAATCCAGGCCGGCCGGCAGGGTTTTTTGCCAGGATGGGGCTTTAATGCGACCTTCACAGGATAGCTCGCAGGGATATGGTTCTGCGCTTAACCTTAACCGCATCCTGGTTTTGAATGAATCCGAATACCAGGAAGAGACAGTTGCCTCCTTGAGCTCGGGGAGGACCGCCGTTTCCGCGGTTTGCATACGTTCAACCAGGCAGATGGCCTGACCGTCGTTGATGGCAAGTCGAGGCGGCTTAAATTTCCTTCATTGGTATAATAGATTACAAAATTCCCAATAAGGCGAATACGATAATGGATGCAGCTGAGGTTTTGCGGGCGATTTCCCAGCAAGTATCGGTTTGTGAAAAATGCGTTCTCCATTTTTCCAGAAAAAAAGCTGTTCCAGGGGAAGGACCGGAAAACGCCAGGATCATGTTCATCGGTGAAGGCCCTGGGTTCTATGAAAACGAACAAGGCCGGCCTTTCGTCGGCCCGTCTGGTAAATTTTTGGATGAGCTGCTGGCGAATGCCGGTTTGAACCGTTCGGAGGTGTTCGTCGGAAACGTGGTCAAATGCCGCCCTCCTGGCAACCGTGATCCCCAACCTGAAGAGCTGGAAGCTTGCCGTGTCTACCTGGAAAGGCAGATCCAAACCATCAATCCTAAAGTGATCGTTACCTTGGGGCGGTATTCGATGGCCCATTTCCTCCCCGACCGGAAGATCAGCGCCATCCACGGCAAGCCAAACTGGGTGAACGGCAGGTTGGTGGTTCCGATGTACCATCCGGCGGCGGCCCTTCACCAACCGGCTTTACGGAACGCCATCCTGGCGGATTTTGCTTCTCTACCCAAAATTCTGGTAAAAGGATTGAACTCACCGCATGATATTGAAGAAATCGAACAAGAAAAACCGGCGTTTACAGCCAGAAGTCTCTTCGATATGCCTGATTCAGAAAATCCTCAACCTTCCCAACCTGAAAAGAAAGACCCGGACGACGGCGAATCCCCGGTTCAATTAAGCCTGTTCTAAGGTTTAATATCCTTGATTGAGACATTTAGATCCTATTAACCTGGTGAAAACATGGAAAATCAGATAGAACTCAATTTGGTTCAGAAGCTTAAAGATAAGACCGCCCGAGTAGCCATCATCGGAATTGGTTACGTTGGCTTACCATTAGCGACTGTTTTCGCTGAAGCCGGCTATACGGTGACAGGCATTGACCCTATTGAAGCAAAGGTGGACAGCGTCAAAAAAGGGGAAAGCTACATCATGGATGTGACCAGCGCGCAAATTCACAGCCAGGTCGAGAGCGGCCGGTTGTCTGCAACGACCGATTATAGCGTGCTGGCAAACGCCGATGCGGTTTCGATCTGCGTGCCGACCCCATTGCGCAAGACCGGCGACCCCGACCTGTCTTACATTATCTCAGCAGCAGAAGCGTTAGCGCCGTATCTGCACCGGGGAATGGTGGTGGTGCTCGAATCGAGCACTTACCCGGGGACGACCCGGGAGCTGGTGCTTTCTCGCCTGGAGGATGCCAGCCACTTGAAGGTCGGGGAGGATTTCTTTCTGGCATTCTCTCCCGAACGGGTTGACCCGGGCCGAAAGGATTGGACGACGATCAACACCCCCAAAGTTGTCGGTGGGATAACAGAGGCTTGCTGTAACGTGGCGGCAACCTGGTACAGCCAGGCGCTCGAACAGGTGGTGGTTGTGTCATCGGCTGAAGTGGCCGAGATGGCCAAGCTGCTCGAGAATACTTTCCGCATGATCAACCTGGGATTGGTCAATGAATTGGCGATCATATGCGACCGGCTGGGAATCGACGTCTGGGAGGTGATTGATGCGGCTGCAACCAAACCCTTTGGCTTCATGAAATTTACTCCCGGGCCAGGGATTGGGGGGCACTGCATCCCGATCGATCCGTTGTATCTGTCCTGGAAGATGCGATCCCTGAATTACACGGCCCGGTTCATCGAGCTTGCATCGGAAATTAATACCAGCATGCCGCGCTTTGCCGTAGGCAAGGTACAGGATACGTTAAACGATCAAGGGTTGGCTCTTAAGGGCAGCCGGATCCTGGTGTTAGGTGTGGCTTATAAACCGGATATCGACGACCTGCGGGAATCGCCGGCACTTGATGTTATTCACCTGATGCAGCAAAAAGGCGCTGATGTGGCCTATCACGATCCTTATATCAAACACATCGACCACGACAGCTTCCAGATGGACACGATAACGGATCTGATGGGCGAGGTCAGAACCGCCGACTGCGTGGTTATCGTGACCAACCACAAGGTTTACGATTACGCCGCTATCCTGGATGCAGCCAAATTGATTGTCGACACCCGCAACGCATTGGGTAAATTAGGGAAAAACCATCCGAAAGTAACGAGGCTGTAATGGCGCATTATCTGGTTACCGGAGCTGCTGGATTTATCGCTGCCCGCGTTTCTGAAATGCTGGTGGATGCCGGCCACAGTGTATTTGGCGTGGATAATATGAACAACGCATATGACGTTAGGGTCAAGGATTACCGCTTGAAGAGACTGCTGGCTAAACCCGGTTTTGCATTTAAGCGGCTGGATATCTCTCACTGGGAAGAAGTCGAAACCCTGGAAGAAGAGACTCCCAAGTTCGATGCGGTAATCAACCTGGCTGCCCGGGCGGGAGTTCGTTCGAGCGTCATCGACCCGTGGGTCTTCATCGAGACCAACACGACCGGAACCCTGAATATGTTGGAATTCTGTTGTCGCCAGAAGATCTCCAAATTCATCCTGGCATCGACCTCGAGCCTGTATGGCGCTCACAACCCGATGCCATTTAGAGAAGATGCCGATACAGACCGTCCGTTGCAACCCTACGCGGCCAGCAAGAAGGGTGCAGAAGCATTGTGCTACACGTACCACTACCTGTATGGAATCGACACCACCATTTTTCGGTATTTCACAGTATACGGTCCGGCCGGCAGACCGGACATGGTAATGTTCCGCTTTACCCAGTGGATCAATGAAGGCCGGCCGGTCAGGCTTAATGGCGATGGAGAACAATCCCGCGGTTTCACTTATCTTGACGATATTGCCCGGGGGACTATCCTGGGCTTAAAACCATTGGGTTACGAAATCATCAACCTGGGCGGGCATGAGGTCATTAAGATTAATGACCTGATCCACATGCTGGAAAAACGGCTGGGCAAGCAAGCCATGGTCGAGTACCACCAACTCCATAAAGCCGATGCCCTGGCGAATTGGGCAGACGTAGAAAAAGCCAAGACGCTGTTAGGGTGGGAGCCGCAGGTTACAATCGAGGAAGGGGTCGACCGGCTGGTCGCATGGTATCTAAGTGAACGCGCCTGGGTCAGCCAGGTTTTGACAACATGAGGCGATGGGGAGCGAACTGGCGCAGCTGGTGGGACGATCGCCTGTTAAAGAAGATTGTCCTGAATACCAGCTACCTGTTCAGCAGCAATACCGCTGGGATGGCCTTAAGTACCATCCAAAGTATCTTTGCAGCGCGCCTGTTGGGGGTGGCCAACTTTGGGGTGCTCGGTACGATTACCGGGTTTACCTCTAGCGTCAACAACCTGTTTTCGTTCCGCATGGGTGAGCTAGTCGTGCGTTATTTCAGCCAATTCCAGGCAGATAAGCGCCTGGATCGGGCAGCTGCCCTGATCAAGGCGGCGGCCCTGGTAGAAGGCGCCAGCTCGGTTTTTGCCTACCTGCTCCTGGTTTTGCTTTCTCCCCTTGCAGCAGTTTATCTGGGAAAAGATGCAAGTACAGCCCCCTTGTTTATGGTCTATGGAGTGTCTATCCTCGGGAACCTGGTGATGGAAACCTCAACCGGTGTACTCCAGGTGACCGGGCAGTTCCGAATACAGGCATTTATCAACCTGGGTCAAAGCATCCTGACGGCATTAATCATCGTAGCTGCTTTCTTGACCAACGGCAGCCTGATGATTGTCCTGGAGGCATACCTGGCCGGAAAAGTTATCCTGGGGATCGGACCGGTGGTGGTTGCCTGGCGCAGCCTGGGTGATATACTCGGTCCGAGATGGTGGCGGGCTTCTTTTTCGCTCTTACCAGCCAGACGCGAACTGGCAAATTTTGCTTTGAGTACGAACTTTTCGGCCACAGTCAACCTGCTGGTACGTGATTCAGAGGTGGTTTGGGTGGCCTTTTTTCTGAACCCGGTGGACGTAGGCTACTACAAAGTGGCTTTGGCCATCATCAATCTGATCAGCATGCCGATAACACCGTTCATCCGTACCACTTATCCCGAGCTCAGCCGCAGTGTCGCCGAACGATCTTGGAGCCAGCTGAAACAATTGCTGCGGCGAGTGACGCTGCTGGCCGGGGGTTGGACTGGAGTGACTGCGATCGGGTTGATTGTCCTGGGTCCGGTTCTAATCCAATTCTATGGCAGCGAATATATGCCAGCTTATCCAGCTTTACTGATTTTGCTGGTTGGATACGGCCTGGCAAACGTATTGTTCTGGAACCGGGCCTTGCTGCTGTCCTTCAATTTGCCCCAATACGCCTTCAAGGTAATGTTCTGGGCCGGTTTGGCTAAGGTCGGCCTGGCATTCATTCTCGTGCCCAAGTATGGTTATCTGGCTGAAGCAGCCTTATTATCCGGCTGGTTCATAATCGCTATTGGCCTGATCGCATGGAAAGGCCTGCGCCAGATTCGTCAGGCTGGGTTAATCCCCGTTGTGGAGCAGGGAGGATGAAGATCGCCTGCATCAATACTTCGCAGGTCCCTTCGTTGACGGCTAACAGCGGCCAGGTGATGAAGGTGGCCCAGGCGCTTTCTCAAGTGGATGGACCGGTTTGCCTGTGGCTGCCGGGTGGCACAACAACTCCATGGATAGAGTTGGCTGAGCAATACGGCCTTTCTACACCTTTCGAGATACGCTGGCTGCCTGAGAGCCCGACCTGGCACCATTACGATTTTGCCTGGCGCAGCACAGGCCAGGCGAAAGCCTGGGGGGCCCGCCTGGTGTATACTCGAGCCCTTCAAATCGCCGATGCTGCGCTTTTACGCGGCATGCCGGTCATTCTCGAGCAGCATCTGCGGATTACCGGCCGGACGGCGCCCTGGCTGTTCAAATTCTTTTTACGCTGGCCGGGAAAGAAACGGTTGCTGGTGATCACCCAGGCCCTGGGTCGCATTCTGGAAAGCGATTACCATCCCTTCTTACAGCCGCATCAGCTGCAGGTTGCGCCGAGTGGGGTTGATTTGGAACGTTTCGAGGGTTTACCTGACGCGGCTGCGGCTCGGATGGTGCTCCATTTACCGGAGATGACCACTGCTGTCTATACCGGGAGCTTTTATCCAGGACGGGGTTTGGAGCTGCTGTTCAGCCTGGCACAGTGCTTTCCGCAGATAAATTTTTTGTGGATCGGTGGAAAGTCCGACGACGTCGAAATCTGGGGTTCCAGGTTAAAGGAAGCTCGGGTCGACAACGTTACCCTGACGGGTTTTATCCCTAACCAGCGCCTGCCGATCTATCAGGCTGCCGGAGACGTGCTGCTAATGCCTTATCAGCGGACGGTCAGCGTCAGCGGTGGCGGCAACACAAGCGATATTTGCAGCCCAATCAAGACTTTCGAGTATCTGGCCAGTGGTCGAGCCATTATTTCAAGCGACTTGCCCGTGCTTCACGAGGTACTAAACGCTGGAAATGCGGTTTTTTGCCCACCCGACGATCTACCGCGCCTGGCAGGAGGTTTTATCCGCCTTGATGGTTGATCCGTCCAGGCGGAAGCGATTGGGCGATCAGGCTTTAGAGGACGCCCGTGGTTATACCTGGAAGGCCAGGGCTGCACGGGCATTGGATCAATTTTTGGATTAAGGGATATACTTTTAGGGGTTTTTCTTTAATGTAGTTATAAGAATTACATATCGTGCGGACTTTGCTGGCTGTTTTTGGTGTTTATCCGAGGATGGATTAACTGAGGATTGGTTTACATACCAAGGCCAGGCTGAGGACAAGCTGAAGCATATCTTACAGGACCGGTCGGGAGTGAAATAGAGGTCGAGGATGTAGTCGTGGCTGGGAAGAAAATTGTTCTCTGGTTATTGGGGTTGAGCCTGGCAGCCGGCGCAGCGATGGCTTATTGGCTGGTCAGGGGCGGATCCTTCTGGATTGGATGGGCATCTTCGACAGGCTTGCTATTTGGCGGGTCTGTGCTGCTGTATTGGCTCTGGGAAAAAGCTGGAAGCGGGCGGCTGTTGGCCTGGATGGTAGCACTGGCTTTTATTTTGCGGTTGGGAAGCGGGCTGACGCTGAGCATGATCGTCCCGGTGTATGGTAATAATTCCCCGGAGGAGAAAGCCGGCAGTATCTATTCGGATGCGCAGAGCCGCGACCAGGCAGCCTGGGACCTGGCAAAATCATCGACGCCGATTTTAGCCAGCTTTCAGCAAGATTTTGTTTCAGACCAATATGGCGGACTGCTGGCTTTGAGCGCGGCTGTCTATCGTTATCTCAGCCCAGACGTTCATCGCCCATACCTGATCCAGATCCTGGCGGCGTTGGCTGCAGCTGCCGGAGTCCCGTTCTTCTGGGCAGCCGTTAAGAAACGTTGGAATGAAAAAGTCGCCAGATTAGCAACTTGGTTGCTGGTGCTGTATCCTGAAAGCATCTTGCTGGGCAGCTCGCAAATGCGCGAACCCTTTTTAATTTCACTGGCCGCGATCGCATTTTGGGCAGTGATCACCTGGCCAACCAGGAAAGTCCAAACAGCAGTCGTTTTTGCAGGCAGCCTAATTGGTCTGGCGTTGTTTTCCAGCCCAATAGCGGTTCCGGTAGGCTGTCTATGCCTGGCCTGGCTGCTCCTGGACAACGTCCAGAGCACGCAATCCCGGGCTTTCAAAGGGCTGACCTGGGCAGGACTGGCCCTGATCTTCTTGAGTTTAATGGCATTTACCTACCAATTTGTGTGGTCATCTTACCGCGCTGGTTTCGAGATTAATACGACCATTCTAAATTCTGGGGTCCTCGGGGATTATCTGGCAAAGTTTTTCAGCGGAGGCCGGCAAAGCCTGGTGCTGCATGTAATAGTTGTCGCCTATGGAATTGCCCAGCCGGTCTTACCGGCCGCGCTGATTGACCCTGGGTCTAAACTGGTTTACCAGGTCATTGGTATCTTGCGTGCTTCAGGATGGTACCTGATGGCGCCGTTGTTGATTTACGGTTTGGTAGCGATCTGGAAAACCCCAGCAGGAAAAGATCGCCGGGCGATGATCTTCCTGGTTCTGGTGGTTTATGCATGGACCGTTATATCATCCTTACGAGCGGGGGGGGACCAGTGGGATAATCCCCGCTACCGGGCTATTTTCTTGCCGTGGTTTGTCTTATTAGTTGGCCTGGCCTGGGAACAGGCGCAGAAATTCCATGATCCCTGGTTGTGGCGGATTGCAGCGGTCGAGCTCGTCTTCGTTCTTGTTTTCTGTGAATGGTATCTCAGCCGTAATTATCGGATTTTTGCGCGACCATCCTTCGTGCAAATGGCGATTATAATCGGCAGCTTGAGTTTTTTGATATTAGCAGGGGGCTTAGCCTGGGATTTGGTCCGAAGTCGCAAATTGAGCGCGGCAAATAAAAAATAAAAGGTGAGGGATGGCCTCGGTGGGCAAAATAACCAGATTCTTTATTGTAGCAGCTTTGTTGATTTCATTCATAAATGGAAAACCTTCATTTTCGGTCATGGCAGACGGCGGCAGCCAGATTTTTTTGCCTGCGGTCTATCAAGATTATTATGCCGGGCCAATGCCTCCTGAATATTATATTGACAGCCATAATGGGCCAACCGGTGGAACAGTCACATCTGTGAAATTTGTTGACAGCCAGCCAGGAGTCGTCTATGCTGCCAGTTGGGGAGCCGGTGTATTCAAGAGTACCAACAGCGGCAGGACCTGGGATTATGCCAACCAGGGACTGACCAATGGGCGGATTTATTCGGTTGCTGTCGATCCAACCAATCCAAACATCGTTTACGCCGGTACTTTTGGGGATGGAGTGTTTAAATCAACTGATGGCGGAGCGACCTGGACTCAAACCGGGCAGTTGAACACTGGAGCTGTTGTATATGCCCTGGCGGTTAATCCGTTAAACCCAAATGTGATTTTTGCCGGTACCCGGGGAGACCATGGACCCACCACCAAATATTGTTATGGGAATGACAGCGGCGGCTTCCCTGTCTATGATTATGGCGGCGGCGTTTACCGGAGCAAGGACGGCGGGAAAACCTGGAGTAAGATGGACGGGGGAATAGCCTGCGGCTTTGTTTACGGGCTGACCATCGGCTCGAATGGATCAGGTGGAGTGATCATTTATGTGGCAACCCACCAGGTTGGTATCTTAAAGAGCGTTGATGGTGGAGATACCTTTAATTACGCCAATCTGTGGTTAGGAGACAAATCAACCCGCTCAATTGCCGTGGACCCTAACAGCCCGAATATTGTTTACGTGAGCACGTGGCATACTGAAGGCGTTGCGGTTTCGCAAGATTATGGAGATCATTGGTCATCTCTCAACAAAGGCATTCAGAACCAGCGAGTTGTCGAGGTCAGTGTTGATGGCAATGGCACTCGATATGCATTACTATGGGGCATAGGTCTTTTTCGCTTACCAGCGGGAAATACAGTCTGGTCGTCTACAGGAGCGCAAGGTTACAACGGTTATGATATGGCGATCAATCCTTCTGATTCAAGAAATATACTTTTTGGGCTGCAAATGCAGGGTGTTTTTGCCAGTTTCGATTCCGGCAGCACCTGGGGTTCCTCTAATTATGGAATGAACAACGTAGACATCAATTCGCTGTCCTACGGTCCATTACCTTTCTCTACACTTTATGCCGGGTCTGGCAGTCTTGGGGTATTAAAGAGTGCCGATGGAGGAATTTCTTGGCAGGCAGCTCGCAACGGCTTACCGCTTGGAGGCGATGGTTATTATTATCCGATATATGCTGTCGCCGTCGATCCGGTTAATCCAGATATCATGTACGCTGGCACCAGCAATAATGGGGTTTACAAGTCAGATAACGGCGGGGCTTCGTGGAAATCGTACAGCTTAGGTTTTCCGGTTGAGGTGAATGAACTTAACCAAGAAGTGGATTCATCGCCTTTTATACCTCACCCACAGGTTAGCGATCCATATTTCCTGGGCGAGCAAAATATCGAGCAGAATTCTATCCAGACGCCGGTGTCAGGGGCAGTTGACGGAAGGACTGTTTTATCCCTGGCAATTGATCCAACCAATCCATCGATTATTTATGCAGGCACAGGGCTTGGCGTTTTAAAATCGACCGATGGCGCCAGTAGTTGGAGAAGGTCTGGATTTTACAGCCAGAACGTCTTCGCTATCGCAATCGATCCGCAGAATTCATCCATGATTTATGCCGGCACGGTTGACGGCGTGTATTTATCTATAAACGGGGGAAAAAGCTGGGACCAGATCGGCTTGAAAGGGATCATGGTTTACAGCGTGGCTGTTGATCCCACTAATAAAGCAGTCGTTTACGCCGGTACCGCCACCCAGGGCATCTTCACTACCTATGATGGCGGCGATAATTGGTTTCAAAACAACCTGGGGTTGGGTGATTTGCACATCTATTCGGTGATCGTCGATCCCACCCAGCCCTTATTTCAATACGCGGGAACAGCAGGGGGATTTTACCGCAGCACTAAGGGCGGATCTCGCTGGGAGCTTATCAAGCTCAGCAGCTATTTCGGGTATATCGATCCGGTTTGCATTTCATCCAACAGTCCCAAATATCTGAATCTGGGGACGAACAGCGGTACCATCACTGTCCGTTTCTATGACGAGCTTCCGGTGTACAGCCATTTCCTATTTCTGCCAGAAGTGATGACCCAGCTGCCAACTTTACCGTTCTCATATCCTGCGCCTTAGACCTTGACCTGTGGATTACCTCGGTTATAATTCAACGACTGAATATTGGATTCACTATGGATAATCAGCCAGAGACAACCCGAGATCTCATCATTTTAGAGCAAATAGAACAGAACCCGGATGCAACCCAGGCGTCTCTGGCAGCTCATCTGGGTGTTGCAGTTGGCACAATCAACTGGCACATCAAAAGGCTCATTAATAAGGGTTATGTAAAAGTCCGCAGGGCAGAGCGGCGTAAACTTCGCTACATTATCACCCCCGAAGGTATCGCGTTGAGAGCGCATCTGACCGTCGATTATATTCAGACCTCTTTTCGGTTGTATCACCAGACACGCCAGCGAGTTGTCAAGCTTTTGGACCAGGTCAGGGAGGAAGGATATGATTCCGTACGGCTTATGGGTGATGGAGATGTCGCCGATGTTTGCCGGCTGACGTGCCTCGAACAGGGAACGCGGATCGTCGAAGACGAAAAAGTTCCCCAATTGGTTATCCAGGGGCTCAAGGTCATTTTACGCATGGAAGACAATGGTGGAATTACTTGCATGGAGGAATGAATGACACAACATGGCTATTGGCAGGATCGCAAAGTAGTTGTTACCGGTGGGGCGGGGTTCCTCGGCTCATTCCTGGTCGAAAATCTTCGCCAGCATGGGGCAGAGGATATTTTTATTCCAAAGATGCATGATTACGACCTGGTCGATCCTGAGGCCGTCAACCGCCTTTTAGATGATGCTCATCCGGACGTCATTATTCACCTGGCTGCCCATGTCGGTGGGATTGGAGCCAACCGCGAACATCCCGCCGAGTTTTTTTACGATAACCTGATGATGGGCGTGCAGCTCATGCATGCAGCCTGGAAAGCTGGGGTAAAGAAGTTTGTTGCTATCGGAACGGTTTGCGCCTATCCGAAATTTACTCCCGTACCCTTCAAAGAAGAAACCTTGTGGGATGGATATCCGGAAGAGACCAATGCGCCTTACGGCCTGGCAAAGAAGATGCTGTTGGTTCAGGCCCAGGCTTACCGGCAGCAGTACGGCTTTAATGCAATTTACCTGCTCCCGGTCAACCTATACGGCCCGAGAGACAACTTTAACCCGGAAAGTTCGCACGTTATCCCGGCTTTGATCCGTAAATGTGTCGAGGCAAATGAGAGAAGGGACAAGGAGATCGTCGGTTGGGGAGATGGCTCTCCCACCCGAGAGTTCCTTTACGTAGAAGATGCAGCCGAAGGAATTGCTCTGGCAGCAGAGCAGTACGATGGGGCAGAACCGGTTAACCTGGGATCCGGTAAAGAGATCAGCATCAAGAGCCTGGCTGAAATGATCGCGGACCTGACCGGTTTTGGTGGTAAGCTGGTCTGGGATACGACCAAGCCGAACGGGCAGCCCCGCCGGGCGCTGGATACGAGCCGGGCAGAACACTATTTCGGCTTCAAAGCGAAGACATCTTTCAAAGATGGTCTATATCGTACGATTGAATGGTATCAGCAATCTCGGAGAGCTGGATGACGTCTGAAGTTGATGCTCCTGTAGTCTACTTGCGTCCACCTAAGGGCTGGTCGGCGCTTAATTTACGTGACCTGTGGCTCTACCGCGAGTTGATCTTTTTTATGACCTGGCGGGATATTAAAGTCCGCTACAAGCAAGCGGTCTTGGGTGTCTCGTGGGCGATTTTGCAGCCGTTGTTGACGATGGTCATTTTCAGCATTATCTTCGGCAACCTGGCAAAGCTGCCCTCAGATGGCATTAACTATTCCTTGTTCAGTTATGCCGGTTTGCTTCCCTGGCAATTATTCGCCAATGGACTCTCGCGAGCCAGTGCAAGCCTGGTCAGCAATTCGAACCTGCTTACCAAGGTTTACTTTCCCAGGTTAATCATCCCGTTGGGAGCAGTGGCCGCAGCCCTGGTCGATTTCTTCCTGGCCTGCCTGGTGATGTGCGGCTTGATGATCTATTTCAAAGTAGCACTTACCTGGTCGATATTTTGGGTGATCCCTTTTGCGTTGTTAGCTTTGGTCACGGCTACATCGGTTGGGGTCTGGTTGTCAGCACTGAACGTCCAGTACCGGGATGTACAGCAGATGGTGCCATTCCTGGTGCAGGCCTGGATGTATGCCTCACCTGTTGCTTATTCAGCCGGGTTGATACCCAGCGGTAAGTGGCAGATCGTTTATGGGTTGAACCCGATGGCAGGAGTTATTCAAGGTTTTCGTTGGGCGCTCCTGGGCGGAACCCCTCCCAGTAACCTGATTTTCCTTTCAACGGCTGTGGTCCTGGTTATCCTGATTTCTGGATTGTTTTATTTCAAGCGAATGGAACGAAGCTTTGCGGATACGGTCTGATGTCTGAAATCGCGATACGCGTCGAGAACTTAAGTAAAAAATACCGGATTGGCAGCCAGGTTAAGCAATATCCAACACTGCGCGACGCCCTATCTGAACGAGCGACTGGCGTACGGAATTGGCTGCATAATCCTCAGGTTGGACACGGCCGTTCGCTGGATAATACCGTTTGGGCCCTGCGAGATATTTCTTTTGATGTGCTTAAAGGGCAGGTATTGGGTGTCATCGGCAAGAATGGGGCCGGAAAGAGCACGCTACTCAAGATCTTATCGCGAGTAACCGAGCCGACTGAAGGTTTTGGTGAAATTCATGGCCGGGTTGGGTCATTGCTTGAAGTTGGTACCGGGTTTCACCCCGAACTGACCGGCCGCGAGAATATCTACTTGAACGGCGCTATCCTGGGAATGAAGCGGGTTGAAATTCAAAGAAAATTTGACGAGATTGTCGATTTTGCCGAAATCGAGCGGTTTATTGATACCCCGGTGAAACGGTATTCGAGCGGTATGTACCTGCGCCTGGCTTTCGCTGTCGCCGCTCACCTGGAACCGGAGATTCTGGTTGTAGATGAAGTTCTGGCAGTCGGCGATGCCGAATTTCAAAAGAAATGCCTGGGGAAAATGAGCGATGTCGCTCAGCAAGGGCGGACAATCCTGTTTGTCAGTCACAACATGTCAGCCATCCTACGGCTGACCCAGGAGGTTATTGTTATCGAAAAGGGGCGTCTGGCAATGAGAGCTGAAACGCCAAAAGCTGTCGACTATTATTTGAACCAGGGTATAACTGAACAAGGTGAGCGGACCTGGGATGATGATGAGGTTCCGATGAGTGCCATGCCATTCTCCCCGATAGCGGTCCGGATTAAGAATTCAGCAGGAAAAATTGCCGATATCTTGCGTTCGGTGGAGCCAATTACGATTGAAATTGAATACGTGTTAAAAGCACCTATCAGCGGTTTGCGAGTTGGCATCTATCTCTTCACAGCACGGAGCGAGCCGATATTTACATCATTTGACACGGACGATCCGGGGATTTTTGAACGTCATCCTTCACGCCCTGCCGGACATTATTTCAGCCGGGTGGTTATTCCCGCAAATTACCTGAATGAAGGACGGTACATCATAGGCCTTAATGCCAGCAGTTACCGGATCAAACGTTATTTTCAAGAAGATCAATCCTTAACTTTCTCAGTCGATGCAAGCGGAGCGCCCGGGATGCAATGGCCCGAAGCGCGGTTAGGTGTGGTGCGGCCGCATCTCGATTGGCAGATAGAACCTGCAAACACGCCACCAACGATTAGCCAAAAGGCCTTACATATAGGCCAGTAGTGATCTTTTAAAGGTGTCAGGATGGAAAAAAAAGTTATCAAGAAAGTCCTGGGAGAGATCCCGCTTACAGTGGAGCTTTATTGGCTGCTCAGGCACCGCCAACAATCGCTAAAGAGTCATTTCCAAATCAAGAATTTGCAAATGTCTTTACCTGAGGCTATCAACCAGGTCAAACCTTATGCCGAAAAATCCAAGGCTGGAAAGAAAGTTTTCATTTTCGCGACCTTGCACTATTGGATCGAGCATGCAGCCATGCTGGCCCTGGCGCTGGCCGGACAGGGCCACCGGGTTACATTTGCTTATCTGCCATACGCCGAGTGGCACAAACCAATCGACAAGTTTGATCTTAGACGCCATAACCTTTACGCTCGGACCGTGCTGCAGGAAGCGGCCCCATTGATCAAACCGGTATCTCTCCTCGACGTCCATCCTTTTTTCCACTCCTTGCCTCAAGATTTGAGTAAGTTGATTTCCCGGGTTGCAGAGTACGACACACAATATACGCTGCAGATGGAGCATATCGATCACAATGACCCCACCTACCAGCTACGCCTGGAACGCAACCTGATGGCGGGCCAGAATGCTTTAACCTGGCTGAAGGCTCACCGTCCAGACGTGGTCATCGTTCCCAATGGTACGATCCAGGAGTTTGGAGTCATTTATCAGGTAGCCCGTTATCTGGACATCCCAGCAGTGACCTATGAATTTGGCGACCAGCGCGAACATATCTGGCTGGCTCAAAATGGTGAAATCATGCGTCACGATACCGACGCCCTGTGGGAAGCATGCCAGGGGATTCCATTGGAAGAGCACGAGATTGACCGATTGAATGGGTTGATCTTTGCCCGAACCCAGGCATCATCCTTTGAAAAATACGTGCGCTTATGGCAGGACACGCCCACGCAGGGAGCCAACCTGGTAAAAGAAAACTTGGGACTCGACAATAGACCGGTCGTCCTACTTGCCACAAACGTGCTGGGCGACAGCCTGACACTGGGACGACAGGTCTTCAGCGAGAGTATGGAAGAATGGGTGGTTCGCACTGTCAAATATTTTGCCGATCACGACGAGGTTCAACTTGTTATCCGGGTGCACCCTGGTGAAGCGCTGACGAATGGAGCCTCGATGGTAGAAGTTGTCCAAAAAACGCTCCCCAGGCTGCCGGCTCACATCCACATGGTTGGACCATCTGAGAAGGTCAATACTTATGACCTGGTCGAGGTCTGCGATGTCGGTCTTGTTTATACAACGACCGTAGGGATGGAAATGGCAATGAAGGGAATCCCGGTAGTGACGGCCGGGAAGACCCATTACCGCAAACGTGGTTTCACCTTCGATCCCATATCCTGGGATGAATATTTTAGCCAGCTTGGCCAGGTTTTGAAAGATCCACCTGCCCACCGGTTAACGAAGGATAAGGTAGAACAGGCCTGGCAATACGCATACCGCTTTTTCTTTGATTTTCCGCTGCCATTCCCATGGCACATTATCCGCTTCTGGGACGATTACAAAGCGCGCCCGATGAGCTATGTTTTAGGAGAGGAAGGAGCCGAAAAGTATAAGGATACCTTCGAATACCTCACCGGTGAACCCATCAATTGGAGCAAGTATTACAATAAGGCCTGAATTTTCAGGCTAGAAAAAAAATCAAGTATCCCGTTTTGAATTGAAATCAGATCGTTCAACACTCTGAGTGGAGCAAAAAAAATGGATTGGAGCGATAAGAATATCCTGGTAACAGGTGGAACCGGCTCGTTTGGCAAGAAGTTCATTGAGGTGATGCTGCGCGAATACCATCCGGCTCGATTGATCGTATACAGCCGGGATGAGCTGAAACAGCACGAGATGCGTGCAAACGGATTCGATCACCCTTCATTGCGCTATTTCATCGGCGATGTGCGTGATCTGCAGCGGCTGAAGCGGGCCTTCAATGGTGTCGATTATGTCATCCATGCCGCAGCCCTCAAACAGGTACCGGCTTGCGAATACAATCCAATGGAAGCGATCAAGACCAACATCCTGGGGAGCAGCAACGTGATCGAGGCTGCCCTGGATGCCGGGGTAAAGAAGGTGATTGCCTTGAGCACCGATAAAGCGGTCAACCCGGTCAACCTGTATGGCGCCAGCAAGCTTTGTGCTGAGAAGCTGATCGTGCAGAGTAACAGCTACGCCGGAGGGTCAGCAACGCATTTCAGTTGTGTCCGCTACGGCAATGTGGTGGGGAGCCGGGGCAGCGTGGTACCGGTTTTCATGCGGCAGCGCCAGAATGGAACCATTACGATCACCGACGAGCGTATGACCCGCTTTTGGATTTCGCTCGACCAGGGTGTGCGGTTCGTCATCCGCTGCACAGAGCAGATGCACGGCGGCGAGGTCTTCGTGCCCAAGATCCCCAGCATGAAAGTGGTCGATCTGGCCAGAGCGGTGGCACCGGGAACGCAAATCAAAGTGATCGGGATCCGCCCAGGAGAGAAGCTGCACGAGGTATTAATCTCGGAAGACGAAGCCCGCATGGCAGTGGAGCTGCAGGATATGTATGTGGTACTTCCGGCATTGTCTTTCTGGTCGCATACCCTGCTAGAAGATTGGGAAAGCCAGGGGAAGCTTCTGCCTGATGGTTTCCGCTACACGAGCAATACCAACTCCGAGTGGCTGTCTGTCGAGCAAATCGGTGAAATCGTCGCCCCGATCGAAATCGATTACGGAGAAAGCCAATAGGCATGAAGAAGCTCCTGATCACCGGAGTCAGCGGCTTGCTAGGGCTGAACCTGGCTTTGGAAACTTGCCGGTCGTACGAGGTTACCGGCCTGGTGAATACTCACCCCCTCGGAAAGACGCCCTTTGCAACTAGAGCGCTTGAGCTTTCGGCATTCACACCGGTAGCACAGGTTCTGGATGAAATCAAACCAGATGTGGTCGTCAATTGCGCGGCGATTACCAATCTTGATGTAGTCGAATCCGACCCGGGCCTAGCCTGGCGATTAAATGCAGAACTACCAGGATTCCTGGCGGCTGAATGCGCCAGCCGCAGCATTAAATTGGTGCATATCTCTACAGACGCCGTATTCGACGGCCAAAGCGGGAATTATTCTGAAGAAGATGCTCCCAATCCCATTAATATGTATGGGCGGACGAAGCTGGCGGGGGAAGAGGCGGTATTAACGGCTAACCCTCAGGCAATCGTCGCCAGGGTTGTGTTTTATGGGTGGAGCCTTTCACGCACGCGCAGCCTGGCAGAATGGTTCCTGAATAACCTCTCAGCGGGACACGTCATCCGGGGGTTCACCAATATTTTGTTTTGCCCCTTGCTGGTAAACCAGCTTTCCAATTTGTTGGTCGAGATGATCGACCGGTCGCTGGCAGGGCTCTACCATGTCGTCAGCCGGGAAAACATCAGTAAATATGATTTTGGAGTGATACTGGCCCAACAATTTGGATTAGATTCAAAATTGATCCAGCCGGACGCCTACCAGGACTCCGATCTGGCTGCGCGCCGCTCATTAAAGTTGATATTAAGTACCAATAAACTGGCTCGAGACCTGAATGCTGCTTTACCAGATATCCATTCTGGTATTGAGCAATATTATCGCCTCTACCGGGAAGGTTTCCCGGAGATGATTTCGAATTTCGCGGTGTAAATCTGTGGAGGACCTATGGAGATCAAAATTGGTTCCCATATCCTGGGTAACAACCATCCTGCCTATTTCATAGCCGATATTTCTGCGAACCACGATGGAAGTCTGGAACGGGCCAGGATGCTCATCCGCCTGGCAAAAGAAGCCGGGGCGGATGCTGCCAAGTTCCAGAATTTTCGCGCCCCCGAAATTGTTTCGGATTATGGATTCCGCGGCCTGGGCAGGCAGGTATCCCACCAGGCTGGCTGGAAAAAGTCAGTGGTGGAGATCTATGAGGGAGCTTCGATCCCTTTCGAATGGACACCGGTGTTGAAAGATACCTGTGATGAGGTTGGCCTGGATTATTTTTCAGCCCCATATGATTTTGACGCAATCGATATGCTCGATACTTACGTTCCGGCGTATAAGATCGGCTCCGGAGATATTACCTGGTTAGAAGCTTTAGAGCGGGTTGCGCACAAAGGCAAGCCGGTGATCCTTTCCACGGGCGCCTCGGATATCGGCGATGTACAGCGCGCCATCCATTCCATCCTCCCAATCAACCCCCAGCTGCTGGTCATGCAGTGCAATACCAACTACACCGCCAGCCTGGAGAATTTTGGCAACATCCACCTGCGGGTGCTGCAGACCTACCGGACGATGTATCCGGACGTCCTTCTGGGGCTTTCGGATCACACCCCCGGTCATGCAACCGTGCTGGGCGCGGTCGCTCTGGGTGCGCATGCCATTGAAAAGCATTTCACTGACGATACTTCACGCGAAGGACCTGACCATCCCTTCTCGATGACACCGCAAACATGGGCTGATATGGTCCAAAATACGCGCCAGTTGGAACGCGCCCTGGGTTCAGCAGATAAATCCGTGGCAGCCAACGAAATGGACACGGTTGTGGTACAGCGCCGCTGCTTGCGAGCAGCTAGTTCGATCCATGCCGGAGAAATTATCACCCGCGAGAAGGTCGCAGTGCTGAGGCCGGCGACGCCAGGGGCAATCCAGCCTTACGAGATCGACCAGGTCCTGGGTAAACGCGCCTTGAGAGACCTGGACAAAGGCCAGGAACTGCGCTGGTCGGAATTAGCCGATGCGAATCTGGAAATTCCAGGCATAAGTCATTAATGCGCATTCTTTATTTCACCCGCGCCTACTCTCCACACGATTACCGTTTTTTATCCAGCCTGGCAGCGACCTGCCACAAAGTCTACTACTTACGGCTGGAACGGCGCGGAATTGAGCTCGAAGATAGACCTGTGCCGGTGGAAGTCGAGCAGGTGATCTGGCGCGGTGGACGAAAACCCGCTCGCTGGCAGGATGGCTGGGCGCTGCGCTCAGGTTTGAAGCAGGTGATCAGCCAAATCAAACCGGATGTAATCCACGCCGGGCCGCTGCAAACCTCAGCATTCCTGGCAGCATGGTGCGGATTTCACCCGTTGGTGAGCATGTCGTGGGGATCGGATATCTTGCGAGATGCGGAGCGCAATTTTTGGTGGCGCTGGGCCACCCGCTTCACCCTACACCGTTCGGATATGATGGTGGGCGACTGCCAGACGGTTCGCCAGAAAGCCATCGCGCTGGGCTTCCCAGAGGAAAAGATCACCATATTTCCCTGGGGCGTCGACCTGGAGCATTTTTCACCCCGGCTTGAAATGGATTTACGCCAAAGGCTGGGATGGAAAGATGCCTTCGTTCTACTGTCGTTGCGCTCTTGGGAACCGGTCTATGGGGTCGACGTGGTCGTAGAAGCATTCATCGAAGCTGCCCGGCGACTGCCTGAGCTGAGATTGTTGCTGTTAGGCGGTGGTTCGCAGACAACCAGACTGCACCGCATGATTGAAGACAGCCAGATGGAAGACCGGGTATTTTTCGGCGGGCAGGTGAACCAGGTGGAGTTACCCCACTATTATCGAGCCGCCGATCTTTACTTAAGCGCATCGCACAGCGACGGCTCGTCGGTTTCCTTGATGGAAGCCCTGGCCTGTGGAAAGGCGGCGCTCGTTTCGGATATTCCATCGAACCGGGAATGGGTGACCCCTGGAAAGGATGGCTGGCTTTTTCCGGATAATGATCCGGCAGCCCTGGCAGAAGGGATCGTCCAGGCTGCCGCCCAACGCCAATCCCTGGCGGAAATAGGCGCTCAAGCACGGGAGCTGGCAGAAAAACGTGCTAATTGGAAACAAAATTTTCAGGTATTATTACAGGCTTATGAGAAATCAAAACGTGCAATTGCATAATGCAACTGCGATTATCCAGGCCAGGATGAATTCGAGCCGCCTTCCTGGTAAGGTGCTGAGCGACCTTGGCGGGCGGACGATGCTGGAACGGGTGGTGCGCCGGTCACGCCGGGCGCGCTCGATTTCGCAAGCCATCGTCGCCACGACCAGCGAACCTGGGGACGATGCGATTTACGATTTCTGCATGCAGCACGGCATCCCGGTTTTCCGCGGCCATCCCTACGATGTACTGGACCGCTATTACCAGGCTGCCAGCCTGTACCAGGCTGAGACGATCGTCCGTTTGACGGCAGACTGCCCGATCATGGACCCGGTCGAAATCGATCACATCGTTGGAGAATTTTACCGGCAGGGTGTCGATTTCGCCGCAAATCGTTTACCGCCACCCTGGAAACGGACCTATCCGATCGGGCTTGATATCGAGGTGTGTTCGTTTTCCGCCCTCGAACGGGCCTGGAAAAAGTCCAGGTTACCTTTCGAACGCGAACACGTCATGCCATATCTGTACGATGAGCCTGGGCGATACAAGACAATCGTCATCGATCATGAACCCGATTACGGCGAATATCGCTGGACAGTTGATACGCCAGAAGATCTGGAAGCAGTGAGAAGGATTTACAGCCATTTTAATGACACTGACGATTTCTCCTGGTTAGATGTGGTGACGTTATATGCTCAAGACCCTTCTCTCATGAATGTTAACCGGTCGATCTCTGCCAAGAAGGTCGACCATATTGACGAGCGGTCCGGATGGCAAAAATGAATTTCTCAAGAAAAGCCTCCGGAATAATTCATATCCTACCCAAATCTTTAGCTGCTCTACGCCCGGTGTCACAGGCGCTGCTGCTGTCTAGCGTTTCTTCATTGGTAACCGCCGGATGTTTTCTATGGATAGCTTATGGCAAGGGAGTGATACTTGGCCATTTTTCCGGGTCGCTCTTATTGCGTTGCACCATTTTTCTCGTTTTCAGCCTGGGGGCATTTAGCCTTTCGAGGTCGGCCGGAACATCCGAAAGCAAAAAGCATTTCGCAAGAAGCAATGCGGTTTCTTCCCTCCCCACAAGGGGCGCGCTGGTTCTGGACTGGCTGGCGGTGATAGGGTTATCTCTGGCAATCTTCTATTTGTTTTTTCTAAGCTCCATCCTGACCGCTATCGATTCGGTCATCCCGCATATCTGGGTTCTTTCACAGCTTGTATTGATGGTAGGCTTCTACTTGCAGAAAGCCCTGGCTCAAAAAGTCAAGTACCTGGAGAGTCTGGGATTGGCGGCTGTTATCCTGGGGGTAGCAATCAAGGCAGTTTCATTTTTCCCATTGATCAGCGCTTACCCCTTTACCCTGGATTGGTCAGAAGGAAGTTTCCTTTATAATGCATCGTTGCTCTTTTCAAAAAAGATTTATGGGGTCAGTGCGCCGCTGCCGGTCTTGCATCCATCACGATCGCTGCTCCAATCATTACCTTACCTTCTCCCGAGTTTGCCATTGTGGTTCCACCGTTTATGGCAGGTCTTGTTGTGGCTGGGGTTGACTTTGGTAGGAGCCGTGGCCCTGGCCAAACGCCTGTCGCTCAAAGGGCGTTTGACCAGGATCATATTTACCCTGTGGGCTTTCCTATTCATTTTCCAGGGACCGATTTACTACCATTTGATGGTCTGCGCGGCGATCGTACTGTTTGGCTACAACCGGAAACGATTCTGGCAGTCGTTGGTCGTCGTCCTGTTAGCCTCGGCGTGGGCGGGCATTAGCCGGGTAAACTGGTTCCCAGTGCCCGGGTTTCTGGCTGCAGCCATATATTTCCTGGAGATGCCGGCGGGTAATAAATCCACAACCAGGTACCTGGCTCCTGCGGTTGGGTGGGTCATTGCCGGCCTCGCGACCGCAATCGCCTCGCAAGCAGTTTACATCTTAATTTCGGGAAATGCTCCCGAATTGTTCTCTTCCAGTTTTTCGTCGCCACTATTATGGGACCGGTTATTTCCCGGGGTGACCAATCCATTGGGTGTGCTTCCTGGTTTAATCTGGATTGCATTTCCGATCACCTGGTTAATCCTTGTGAAAACCGCCCGCTCCATGGATGCGTGGAACCGCTGGCGCCTGGCCGGGTTAGGATCCATTCTGACCGCGCTGCTAGCAGGCGGCCTGGTGGTTAGCGTCAAAATCGGAGGGGGTAATAACCTGCATAACCTGGATGCATTCCTTTTGCTGTTGTTATTAACAGGCAGCTACTTATTTTTCGACCGCTTTACACCGGATCGCTCTCAGAACATGAGGGTATTCAACCTGCCCGACCTGGTCTGGGCCTTTATGCTGGTCTTACCATTTATCCAGGCCGTCACGACTCCGGTCAAGCTGACCTGGCCGGATACGAAGGCAGGAATGCAGGTCGTCCAGCAATTACAGGGATTGATCGACGAATACAAAGACCAGCCCGGACAAATTCTCATGCTCGATAACCGCCAGCTGCTTGCCTTCCATTACCTCAAGGGCGTTACGATGGATCCTCAATATGAGATGGATTTCTTGATGGAAATGGCGATGTCTAAGAATGAGACTTACTTTAAGAGTTTTTACCAGGACATGGCCAGCCATCGATTTTCGTTAATCATTACTGAAACGCTATACCCGATAACTCAAGATGATACCCATCCTTTTAAGGATGAAAACAATGCATGGGTAGCGTATGTAGCGACAACGATCCTAAATGATTATGTGCCGGTGGCGAAGTTCCCCGAGGCAAACATCGAAGTATTGGCGCCAAAAAATTAGGAAGACGACGTTATGACCGACGAATTAGAAACGAAGCAGCAGGTCAGAGAATTTTACGACCGTATCGGTTGGCAATTGGGTGACGAAGGGCTTTACCAGAACGCCCGGTACGAAGACCTGCGGCCAGTCTCGAGTGAATACATCCACCGCTGCCACTTACGGGTGGGCAGGAACCTGAATCCCAGAGGCCGTTATTTGCTCGATGCCGGTTCTGGACCAGTCCAATATCAGGAGTATTTGAGTTACTCTCAAGGCTATAATTACCGTGTCTGTGTAGATGTCTCGATTCAGGCTTTAAAAGAGGCACGTAAACGAATAGGCGTGCATGGTCTTTTTGTCGTCGCCGATGTAACCCATTTGCCATTTAGCGACGGTATTTTTGATGGCGAGGTTTCGCTGCATACCCTGCATCACCTGCCGTTGGAAGACCAACCGCGAGCGTATATTGAGCTTTATCGTACATTGGCGCCGGATCGATCGGCTGTGGTGGTTAATGGGTGGTCGCGATCCCCATTGATGGCGCGCACTGAGTGGTTGATCACCTTCATGGAAAAGGCATGGCGATTTTACAGCCGCATCAGGGGAAAGAACAAGACACAAGAGGTTAACACGAATGCTGGAGCAGGCCAGAATGAGATTCCACCAACGACGCCTGTTGGAACCTATGTCAAGAAAATGGACGCAGCTGGACTTAAAGACCAGTTACAAGGTCAGATGCCTTTTGAAATCAGGGTGTGGAGGTCGGTGAACGTTCATTTTTTACGAGCTGTCATCCATCCTATCTTAGGCGGGAGGCTTTGGCTGCGAGTAATATACTGGTTGGAAGAACGCTTTCCCCATCATATGGGTGAAAACGGGCAGTATCCGCTGGTCGTGATTACAAAACCCGCAGTGGTTGTTGAGAATGAGTGATATGAACCCCGATCCACTCGAGGTTGCCAGCTGTCCCCTTTGCGGGTCGCTTGATTCCCGTGAATTCGACCGGCGGGTTTTCCGCGGAATACGGGTTACCAATCGTATATGCCAGGGATGTGGCCTTGTCTACCAATCACCACGCATGTCGCAAGAAGAGCTTGACCGATTTTATGCCAGCGAATACCGCACGTTGTACCAGGGAGACGCTGCTCCGGTGAAAAGAGACCTTGCAGTGCAAAAAGCGCGGGCAGCAGACCTGGTTCAATTTGGACTTTCTGCCGGGATAAAGCAGTTAGGCCGGCATTTGGATATCGGTTCATCCGCAGGGCTGCTTTTGCAGGCATTCAGTGATACATTTCATACACAGGCGGTAGGTGTCGAACCTGGTATTGCTTATCAGGCAATTGCACAACAGGCAGGTTTGAAGGTTTATTCAAATATTGAAGATTTATCCCATCAGGTGGAGGCAGGTTTCGACCTGGTTACGATCATCCACGTGCTCGAGCATCTACCAGATCCAGTTGGAACACTCGAGCTGATTAGAAACGAGTGGCTAAATCCAGATGGCTGGCTGATGGTCGAAGTCCCCAACCTGTATTGCCATGACAGTTTTGAAGTTGCCCACCTGACTTCATTTAGCCAGCACACTTTCGAGCAGGTCCTGCATAAAGCCGGTTTTGAGATCCATGCCAGACGGCACCATGGAAAGCCGCGGTCAAAGCTGCTTCCTCTCTACATCACCCTGCTGGCGCGGCCGGCTTCAAGAAGCAATTCGGGTGAAACCTGGAAGGTCAATCCGGAATCATCAGTTGCCTTGAAGCGGCATTGGGGCATGTTCAATCGCAAACTGGTGGAAAAGCTATTACCAGGATCAGCCTGGGTGGAAGCTGCAAAGGGAGATTGATAGATTGATGATTGATATCATTCCAATAACCATGTTGCAAATGGCGGAACTATGAAAGTTGGCATACTCGATTCGCGCTTTAAAGTCTTTTCATACACCCGCAATCTAATTGGGGTAGTACCGGATGTTGAGTACATGGGGGTAAAAGACCTGTTCGGCAGGTTAGAATTAGGGGTCAGGCGGCTGAACCAGATCGCACATCGAGAATTGATCTCACCCCGAGATCTCAGCAACCAATTCTACGACTTCAACCGCAATAAAATTGATGTTCTCCATCTTTTCAACGGAATCAGCTATGGGCAGACTCCCTGGGTGACTTCATTTGAAACGATCATACCGCGCTTCAATAATATCCTTCATCGAAATGACCCATCTACGAAAGGCCTGTCGAAAATGATTGGCCAGTTCGAAGACCGGCGGGCATTCGAGGCGATGGCTGGTACGGCCTGTAAACGGCTCATATCCTTATCCGAATGCACAGCAGAGATCGAGCGCAATCTATTCGCCGATTTTAAGGTCAGCCCGGAAGTGAACAAAAAGTTAATCGTGCTGCATCCGCCCCAATCGGTACTGGTATCGACCTATGCCGATAAGCACGTCGACCTCACCGGAGGGATAAAATTTTTATTCGTGGGATTTTCGTTTTTCCGAAAAGGTGGTCGGGAAATGCTCGAGGTCTTCAAAAAAATAAGAGACGAGTGCAACTATAATCTTGAACTGACCATTGTCAGCTCGTTACGGATCGAAAATTATGCTTCCGGAGAAACTTACCAGGATGTCCAAACCGTAGAGAATTTCATCGCCGAAAATAGCGAATGGATCACTTTTTTTCGGCATTTGCCAAATGCCGAGGTTCTTGAATTAATGAAAGGGTCCCACGTTGGTTTGCTGCCGACCTACGCAGATTCGTACGGGTATTCGGTTCTGGAGTGTCAAAGTGCTGGCTGCCCGGTAATTAGCACCAACATCAGGGCCCTTCCGGAAATTAATGACGACCAGAAGGGTTGGCTTATTGACGTTCCCAAGGATTTATCTGGGGAAGCAATTTATACAACGGCGGAAGATCGCCAGAAACTCAGTAATGCCATCAGCTCGGGATTGGAAAAGATCATTCACGAAATTTTTGCTGATCCTTCCTCCATCAGTAAAAAAGGTGAAGCTGCAATCCAATATATTAAAGATTATCATTCTCCCCAGAAATTTGCCACACAATTAAAAAGCATTTATCTGGACGCAATGAATTGACATCTGGAAATGAGAACCAATGCCTCAACTGACCATCTTTTCAGCTCCTAAGCCATTCACCAATCCGCACATTGCTCTCATCCAGCGTAATGCCATCCGATCTTGGGTAGATCTTGGACCGGATGTCGAGGTCTTCTTGATTGGCGACGAACCCGGGATCGGTGAATTTGCCAGCCAGGCAGGTGTCAGGCACCTGGTCGATGTCAAACGCAATTCCAGGGGAACTCCTTTGGTTAGCTCGATTTTTGATCTGGCGCATCGCGAATCGCAAAGTCCTTTGCTGGCCTGCATTAATGCGGATATGATCGTTCTTCCTGATTTCTTACAAGCTGGTGAAGATGTGCTGCAGCAGTCGCAGGAATTCCTGATCGTTGGCCGCCGTTGGGACCTGGATATCCGCCAACCGATTGATTTTTCGGATGGCTGGGAAGGACGCCTACGTCAACAGATTGCCCAATCCGGGCGTTTACATGCCGCTACCGGCAGCGATTATTTCATTTTCCCAAGACGCTGTTTTACTGATATGCCTGATTTTGCGATCGGCCGCCCGGGTTGGGATAACTGGACGATATATTCAGCTCGCCGCCATGGATGGGACCTGATCGACGCCTCTCAAACGGTGACCATCATTCACCAGGATCACGATTACAGCCACCTGCCAGGGAACCGTCCGCCTTATGGCGGGCCAGAAGCTGGCGAAAACCTGCAGCAGGCTGGCAGCAGCCGGGCTATCTTTTTCCCGTATGACGGCACCTGGGTTTTGGATGGAAGCCGGCTGAAGCGACCTAAATTGACCTGGGAAAGATTCTGGCGTGAAGTTGAGATTTTTCCGATGGCAAAATTTGGATCGACCTTCCTGGCTCAAATCTTTTTTTGGATCTTTCACCCTTACCGGGCATATTTTGAACTCCGCCACGGTAATAAACTGCGCTGGTCATAAATGGGAATGAAACCATGCCTCGCATTGGAATGAATCCAGCCCGTGGCCACCGCACCGGTTACATTCCGGCGCGGGTCACTGTAGCCGTGCTCACCCATCTGCCGGAAGCTGCCGGATATTTCAGGGAGCGTTTTGACGTGACTTGACTTTGCCTCGAAAGCATCATCGCCAATACACCCCAGCCATTTGACCTGATGGTATTCGATAATGGCAGCTGCGCCATGCTTGTCGATCACTTGCGCGGGTTACGTGAGCGTAACCTGGTGAATTATTTGATTCTTTCGGATAAGAATATTGGTAAAATCGGAGCTTTGCGTTTCATCTTCCAGGCAGCTCCAGGTGAGATCATTGCTTACAACGATGACGACATCTTTTTCATGCCCGGATGGTTGGAATCTCATCTCGCAATCTTGGACAGTTATCCCAGCGCAGGCATGATCACCGGGATGTATATTCGCTCACGAGTTGATTCTCCCCTCCGATCGACAATGGCTTTTTGCCAGAATCCGGAAGTGCAGGTGGCCAGGGGCCAATTTATTCCGCGCGAATGGGAGATTGAATACATTGAAAACAGCAACCGCACCTGGGAAAGATATCAGGAAGAAATAGCTGGCCTTGAGGATATCGTCTTAACATTTAACGGTGTGGAGGCATTTGTCTCAGCCCACCATTTCCAATTTGTCGCCCCCAGAGAGCTGATGCTCCAGGCCTTACCCAGAGATTGGTCAGGTAACCTGATGGGCCAGATGATCGACCTGGAGCAGGCGGTAGATGACCTGGGGTATCTCCGGCTTTCTACCCGCCAGCAAACAGTGCATTTATTGGGGAACAGCCTGAGCCCGGAGATGAAAGAAAAAGCTCATTCTTTCGGCCTCGAATTGGTCAAAAGCAGGTTTTCGGGCTCATCCAGGCTGCTTTCCAGGCTGTCGAAAGTCCCCGGTGTTCGCCGAGCTGCTTACCTGGTTTACAACCGCTTGTATGAGCTGCTCAATGAATAAGCTTCGTTCCATATCCGAAAAGGTGCACGGAGGAGATGAGTATGTTTAAATTGGTTGAAGCATCATTGGCTGATACCCACCGGCTATACCAGTATAAACTTACCTGCAAGTTTCCGATCAATCTGAATTTGAAGAGCTTCGGTTACGGTTGGCTGCTCTCGAACCATGAGTGGAAGCCTGGCGAGAAGGTTTTGGATGTAGGAGGTGCATATTCCGATCTCCCGATTTACCTCCAGAAAACATATGGCTGTGAGACCTGGGTGGTAGACGATTTTGGGATTTCTACAAATGACCCTTTTTGGACACGGAATCAAGATCCACGGGTGCACATCGCTGCCCATCCGGAGGTCAAGTATGTATTGGAAAGGGTTGGAGACGAAAATCAATCCTCATTGCCATTGGGATATTTCGACGTGGTATATAGTGTTTCTGCCTTGGAGCACGTCCCATCGGAATTGACTTTGAAGGTTTGGCGACATATGGGCGCGTTGATCAAGCCCGGCGGAGCCCTGCTGAATGCCATCGATGTGTCTTTTCCATCCAATGAAGGCCTCAAAAAAATTTCGCAAGCAGTTTTATTCGATACATTTAATGCTGTAATCCCTGAAAATTTCCGCCTGAAACATTTTCTGGCTACGCCCAATAACTATACCCGGCTTGTGTTTCAAGCACTGCGAATGGCTGGCTCGACCAGGGGTATGATGGACGTCTTGAAAATGTCGCTCGATCCTCAAATGGTGACCGAGCCGCTGGAGTTTGGATATAATCGCATCGTTAAAGACAATATGCAAGATTACGCGTTCCAGAGAATTGGTTCGTTATTGTTACACATTAAGAAAACTAATCCATAAGAACTGTGGATTTTTTTGATTAAGGAGAATTCAAATTATGCACCCAGTTAAAATCGGCGATCGCCTGGTTGGACCAGGCCACGCGACTTACATGGTGGCTGAGGTTGGGATCAACCACAACGGCGAGGTATCCCTGGCAAAAGAATTAATCGAAGCAGCGGCCGAGGCCGGTTGCGATGCGGTTAAATTTCAAAAACGGACAGTCGATGTTGTCTATTCCCCCGAAGAACTGGCTCGCCCGCGCGAAAGCCCCTTCGGCAGCACTAACGGCGACCTCAAACGCGCCCTGGAATTTAACCTTGAAGATTACCGCCAGATCGACACAGACTGCCGCAAGGCCGGCATATCCTGGTTCGCATCTTGCTGGGATGAAGCTTCCCTGGATTTTATTGCAGGGTTTAACCCTCCCTGCTTCAAAATTGCCTCCGCCAGCCTCACCGATGACCAACTCTTGAAGTATCACCGCACTTTTGGTAAGCCGATCATCCTTTCTACCGGGATGAGCACCCTGGAGCAGATCGATCATGCTGTCGACGTATTAGGTACCGAGGATCTGATCTTGCTACACTGCACCAGCACCTACCCGGCAAAATTGGAGGAGCTGAATTTAAAAGTCATCCCCGCCCTGGCAAAACGCTACGATGTTCCAGTTGGATACTCCGGTCACGAAGTCGGCCTGTACACTTCGCTGGCCGCAGCGGTGATGGGGGCATGCTTTATTGAACGCCATATTACTCTTGACCGGGCGATGTGGGGCAGCGACCAGGCCGCTTCGGTCGAGCCGCAAGGGTTTATCCGTTTGATAAAAGATATCCGGGCGGTTGAGATCGCCATGGGGGATGGAGTCAAACGGGTGTACGAAAGCGAACGCCCCATCCTAAGCAAACTGCGCAGGGTGGGATGATGGCTGCGAACGGCAACCCAATCGGCATCATGCAAGGACGGTTATCACCGCCGGTGTCTTTCCGCTTGCAGGCTTTTCCGACCTCAACCTGGCAGGCAGAGTTTGAAGCTGCGAAAGCCTGCGGCTTTGACTCTATTGAATGGCTGTTCGAAGCTGATGATGGCCGTGGCCAGGGGTTTCAAGAAAATCCCCTCTGGAGTGCACCAGGGCGAGCCGCGATTTTGAATAAGATTGAAGAGACCGGGGTACAGGTCAGGTCTTGCTGTGCCGATTATTTCATGCCGCACCCCTTCTTCCGCGTCCCGGATTCCGAGCGGTTGGAAAGTGTCGCTATCCTGAACCGCTTGATCCTCAGCGGGTCTCAGATCGGCATCCGACTGATCCTCATTCCGGTGCTGGAGATCTCTGAAATGCGCACCCCGGAAGAAAGAGAACAGCTCTTGAAATCGTTGAAAGGCCCTCTTGAGCTGGCTGCAGAAAAGGGGATTTATCTGGGTCTGGAGACTGAGCTTCCGGCAGAGGAATACCTGGAAGTCGTCGCGGAAGGTAAGCATCCATTCCTGGGTGTTTATTACGATACAGGGAATAATGCTGCCCGAGGACACGATATCAAAGCCGACGCCAAAATCTTGGGTCCTCACCTGGTAGGTATCCATGTCAAGGATCGCAAACGTGGTGGACCGAGCGTGTTACTGGGCCAGGGAGATGCAGACTTCGATGGCTTTTTCCAGGAGGTCAAGCAGAGTGGATATTCCGGACCGGTTATCCTGCAGACGGCTTTTGGATCGAATTACCTCGAAATTGCCAGCAAACACCGTCAATTTATCAAGGAAAAGATAGCATGAAAGCATTATTTATCGGCCTGGGAGGAATTGGCCAGCGCCACTTGCGCAATCTGAAAAATATGTTGGCAGACCAGGTGGAAGTGATCGCCTACCGCAGCAGGAAACTTTCAGCGGTGCTTACAGACAAATTGGAGCTGGCACCCGGGGAAGATCTGGAAACGAAGTACCAGGTCCAGGCTTTTGACGACCTGGATGCGGCCTTAGCGCAAAAACTAGAAATCGCTTTTATCTGCAACCCGACTGCCATGCACATTCCGGTTGCTTTGAAAGTAGCCCAGGCCGGATGCCACTTATTTATTGAAAAACCGCTTTCCCACTCCGTCGTTGGGGTTGATAAGCTCATTAATCTTGTCCAGGAGAAAAAGCTGGCCGGTTACGTCGGGTATCAACTGCGTTTTCATCCCTGCCTGGTGCGTGGTCGAGCCTTACTTGACCAAAAAGCGATCGGGCAGGTGCTGGCGGTTGAAGTTGAAGTCGGCGAATACCTCCCCGGCTGGCACACCTACGAAGATTACCGGCAGATGTATGCTGCCCGAAAGGACCTGGGAGGTGGCGTGGTTCTCTCTCAGATCCACGAGCTGGATTACCTCTATTGGTTCTTTGGTATGCCCAAGCGGGTATTTACCCTGGGCGGGCATCTCAGCAGCCTGGAGATTGACGTTGAGGATGTGGCCAGCAGCCTGCTGGAATACGAGCTGGAAGGCAAGCATGTCCCGGTCCACATCCACCAGGACTACGTCCAACGCCCCCCCAGCCGCTCCTGCAAGATTATCGGCGATTCCGGAAAAATCCTGCTCGATTTAAATGCTCTCACGGTCAGCGTTTACGATTCTCAAGGACGCCAGGTCGAAAACACGCATTTTGAACTCATTTCAACGCAACCAGCTGTTTGTCGATGAGCTTTCGCATTTCCTGGCATGCGTTCGGGGAGAGGCCCAACCCACAGTCAGTTTGAATGATGGCCTGCAAAGCCTGCGGATGGCGCTGGCTGTGAAAGAATCGCTGGAAAAGGGTAAAGTGATCACGTTATGAGCGAATCCGTCCACCCAGAAATTCTGGCATTGATCCCTGCCCGGGGAGGCTCAAAAGGCATTCCCAGGAAAAACCTGATTCCATTATTAGGAAAGCCATTAATTGCCTATTCCATTGAACAGTCTTTGGCTTCGAAATTGATCACGCGCACAATCGTTTCGACAGATGATGCTGAAATCGCCGATATTTCCCGGTGTTACGGGGCTGAAGTGCCATTTTTGCGGCCAGATGAATTTGCTCGCGACCAGTCGCTCGACCTGGAAGTGTTCAAACACGCCCTTGAATGGCTGCGGGACCAGGATGATTACCTGCCGGATTTGGTCGTCCACCTGAGACCGACTGGGCCGGTGCGGCGAGTTGAGCTGATCGATGCGGCGATTGAATTGATGGTCGCTCACCCCGAGGCAGACGCCTTGCGTTCGGTCAGCACCCCACCGGTCACGCCTTATAAAATGTGGCGGGTTTCAGGCGGTTATCTCGAACCACTTTTACACGTGGAGGGGTTGGATGAGCCTTACTGCATGCCGCGCCAAAGCTTGCCCCAGGTTTTCTGGCAAAACGGATATGTCGATATCATCCGCCCCGCTACAATATTGGAAAAAGGGCGGATGGCAGGGGACACAATCCTGCCTTTCGTAACACATGAGCCAATCCTTGAAATTGATTATGGCGACAGCCTGCCGCAAGTCGAAGACGCTTTGCGCAAGCTTGCAAGAGGTGAATGGCCTGAGAAACTAGAAGAACGGCACGCGGCTTAGAATTGAATGCACTTAAATAAGATATCTAAACTTTTAGGTTAACAATCCTTCTCTTTGCGCTGAATTGCTGGGAGCGACAGAAGTCGCTACTACATGCCCTTGAAACCTGCTGAAGCTGGCTGGTCGGGATTAAAATTGGCAGCAATGGAAATTGTGATAACAACTCATTTAGGTTTGGTAATAGCGACTTCAGCCGCTTGAATAACCGATGTCGAAAGTCGCTGGCCTCATGCGAAAGGGGGCCATTTCTGGATAACAATAAATTAGAGTGCCAAATCCTCTGAAGTGAGGTAAGCTAACAGGTTGTGGCCAGATAACTTATTGAAGGAATGTTATGGACAAGGAAATTAATAATCTTTTCAACCTGAGTAACCGGGTGGCAATCATCACCGGCGGGGCGGGACTGCTGGGCAGCAAACATGCCGAGGCGATTGCCGAAGCAGGCGGCAATCCGGTGATTGCGGACCTCGTCCAGGCGGCAGCAGACCGGGTGGCCCGCGACCTGTCGAACCGCTTCGAGGTCGACAGCATCGGTTGTGCCACAGACGTGACCTCGCGGAAATCAATTGAAGCGCTGCTGGCGACCATCCTGGAGCATTACGGCCGGGTGGACATCTTGATCAACAACGCCGCTAACAACCCCAAGGTAGAGGCCCGCGGCGTCCAGATGACCGAATGGTCGCGCCTGGAATCTTTCTCGCTCGAGGCCTGGGACGCGGACCTGAAGGTAGGCCTGACAGGCGCCTTCCTCTGCAGCCAGGTGATCGGGTCAGAGATGGCGAACCGTAATGGCGGGGTAATTTTGAACATCGCTTCTGACCTGGCGGTGATCGCGCCGGACCAGCGCATATACCGCAAAGCAGGCCTGCCGGAAGAGCAGCAGCCGGTCAAACCGGTGACCTATTCAGTGGTGAAGAGCGGGTTGGTAGGCCTGACACGTTATCTGGCGACTTATTGGGCCGGTCAAGGCGTGCGGGTAAATGCGCTTTCGCCGGGAGGGGTCTACAACGGCCAACCGGATGAATTTGTCCAGAAGCTGACCAACCTGATCCCCATGGGCAGGATGGCCCAGGTCGATGAATATAAAGGAGCCGTGCTCTTCCTGGTTTCAGATGCTTCATCTTACATGACCGGCAGCAATCTGGTGATCGAGGGCGGACGGACGGCATGGTAAACCCGACTGTGAATTTTTCAAATACGGCCAAAAATCAGGCTGGAAAGGGGACCATCCTGGCTGTAATCTTAACCTCGGGACCGGTTGAGGATCTTATGAACCCTTTGGCCGGCCACCCATTGTTGGCTTACAGTCTTGCCACAGCCCTGCAATCTTATTCAGTAGGGAAGGTGATCGTGACCGGAGATCCGCGACTGGTCGAAAATGGCGACCAAATTTGCCGTGATCTTAACCTCCCAGCAGATAAAGTCAGTTTCCTCACCATACCGGGAACTTCGGTGGCAGCTTCTGCAGCCAGAGCTTTTCTTTTTGCAGAAGGTAAGCGCGAACTCTTTGACCTGGCGGGAGATCGCTATGACACGGTCGCCTTGCTCGACCCTCGTTGGCCGCTCCACCCTAAAACAGCATTGGATACAGCAGCAGCTGTGTTCGCAGAACACGAGCCAGATGTGAAGATCGCCAGCGTTGCTATAGAGCCGGCGGCTCGCCACTGGTGGGCTCTGCCTGGAAAAGAGATACTCGCAGCGGTGACAGGTCCGCAAGGGAGCCAGCTTTACGCTCAAACCGGCCATTTTGAGTTATTCTCGCCGGTACATATCGATAAATCAAGTGGGACGGTCCCGCTCATTCTCGAACCTGATTACAATGTGAACGTATCCACAAACCAGGGTTGGGAACGGGCTGATTGGTTGCTGCAGTACAGCCGGTTGGATGTGGCTTATCCGGGCTGTACACCCAGGCCGCTGCCCGAGCGCGTGGCCCTGCTGGTGATGGATTTCGATGGCGTGCTGACTGACAACCGGGTGTGGGTCAGCGAGGATGGCCATGAGATGGTGGCGGCCAACCGGAGCGACAGCCTGGGAATGGGCATTTTGCGCAAGGCTGGGATCGAGCCGATGGTGCTGTCAATGGAGACAAACCCGGTGGTGGCAGACGCGCTGCCGGAAAATGAAGGTACCGGTGCTGCAGGGCATCAACGACAAAGCACCCGTCTTAGCGCATTACCTGGCCGAAAAGTCGATCGATCCAGGCCAGGTCGTTTACGTGGGAAACGATGTGAATGATTTGCCCTGTTTCCCTTTGGTGGGCTGTGCTGTGGCGGTGGCAGACGCCCAACCAGCGGTGCTGCGCCAGGCAGACCTGGTGCTCTCTCGGGCCGGCGGGCATGCAGCGGTGCGCGAGCTTTGTGATCTTCTGGCAGACAGGGCATACCATAAATGAGTGAAACGCCACTATCCCTTCCGGATAAACTGGCCGCCAGGCTCAAGCGGAAACTGGCATTGGAGCGCAGTCTGGAAACTGAACGTCAGGCCGCTCACCAGGTCGCCCGGCTGGCAAATGTAGATAAGACCCAGGACCCGGTCATCTTTTTCAATGCATCGACGCGCATATCCGGTTTGAGCTACAATGCAGCTTACCAGCAGCTGGCAGCCTGGGGGTTACGCCTGCAAGGGGTACCTGTAATTCACTTTGTCTGCAATCATGGGATGGGACGCTGTGTCCAGGGCACCGATCGCGATGATCCCGAGGTCAGGCCGCCCTGCCGGACTTGCCTGGCCCAATCCAAAGCTATCTACCAGGAGGCGGACGTTGCCTGGCTTGACTATCGCCCAGACCCGGACCTATCCGGTCAGCTCAAACGGCTTGGCCTGGATGACCTGCTGGCATTCAGTTACCGGGGAATGCCTCTGGGCCAAATAGTGGCACCGTCGCTGCGTTGGGTGCTGCGGCGATATCACCTGGAAGACGACCAACCAACCCGCTTTCTTTGTGCCCAATACATCCTGGCAGCCTGGAATATTGCCGGCCAGTTCAAGACCCTGATCGACAAACGCCACCCACGAGCGGTCGTCGTATTCAACGGGACTTTTTTTCCTGAGGCCGCGGCCGGTTGGGCAGCCCGGCAGAAGGGCATTCGTGTCGTAACCCACGAGACCGGGTTCCTGGCTTTTACCGGCTTTTTTACCTTTGGAAACGCCACAGCCTATCCGCTGGACCCTGGTGAAGAATTCCAACTGGATGCTGCCCAGGAAGCTCGTTTGGATGAGTACCTGGCCCAGCGGTTCAAAGGGAATTTCAGTATGGCAGGCATCCGTTTCTGGCCAGAAATCAAACGGTTGGATGGGGCTCTGAAGGATAAGATCGGCCGCTTCAAGCAAATGGTGCCGGTCTTTACCAACGTTATTTTTGATACAAGCCAGGAGCATGCCAACGCCATTTTCCCGGATATGTTTAGCTGGCTGGACCAGCTAGTGGAGATTATCCGCAAGCACCCCGAAGCGCTGTTTATCCTGCGCGCCCACCCGGATGAAGGCCGTAAGGGAAAGGCCAGTCGTGAACCGGTAGCCGCCTGGGTTAAAGCAGCTCGGATCGAAGCTGAACCTAATGTGGTCTTTATCAACCCAGACGATTTTGTCAGCTCTTACGAACTGGTGGAACAATCCAAGTTTGTCCTGGTTTATAATTCATCCATTGGCCTGGAGGCATCCATCCTCGGTAAGGCCGTATTGTGCGCCGGGAAGGTGCGCTACCACACCCAAGGATGTCAGACGGTCACTTTACCCGGGTCTATTCCGGACTATTTCACGCAGTTAGAAATGTGGTTGTCGGCTGATCAGATCCAGCCGGATAAGGTTCTAAGCTCTAACGCACGCAGGTTCCTTTTCTACCAGGTTTTTGTTGCATCGCTGCCTTTCGATCGGTTTTTACAAGCTGATGGCGTGCCCGGTTTTGTCAGCCTGGCAAGATTTCCCTGGTCTGATTTAGATCCCGACCATTCGGCAACCATGAACACCCTGGTGAAAGGCATTCTGGATGGGAACCCGTTCTTATTGGAATAAGATCTGAGACTCGAGTTGCAGTCACAAAGCTCGATTTTAAACTCTGTTGAGAAAGGCAACCATTGGATCTACAGCAGAAGATCGAAATTTTAGGTGTTGATCTCCTTGACCGGCACCGGCCGCTGGTTGAAGAATTGAAGCAGCTGGCGACCGGATTGGGACTGGACCTGGGTTGGCATTACCTGTTAGACCTCTCCTGGATCATCTCTCACCTGCAGCCGGCTTTGGGCATGCAGGTGATGGATGCTGGGGCTGGGATTGGCTTGATGCAGTGGTATCTGGCCGGAAAAGGGGTCAATGTTTTCAGCGTGGACCGGTCGGAAAGAGGGGATTTGCCGCTGCGATTGCGAGCGCATTTTCGGGTTAAGGGGCTGCGCGAGCAGGACCTGCATCCGGCGGCGACTGTGCTTACTAATCATATCAGCAGTGCCGACTCATTCATCGACAAAGGGAAAGGGGTGGTGCGCGACAGCGGCTGGACGCTGGCAGGAGGTTTCACAAAAAAACCGCTTGGCCAGGTGATGATTTATAATCAGAGCCTCGATACACTAACAGACATCCGGGATTCCACTATGGATGCGGTCGTAGCGGTCTCTTCCCTGGAGCATAATCCCCCCGAGAGCCTGCCCCAGGTCATCTGTGAGCTGATGCGGGTGCTCAAACCTGGTGGAGCCTTGCTGGCAACGCTGGGAGCGGCGCGGGATGAGGATTGGTTTCATAACCCATCTCAAGGATGGTGTTACACGGCAGCCAGCCTGCGGCGGCTGTTTGACCTGCCACAATCGACGCCATCAAATGAAGATCAATACGACCAGTTATTTGAAGCTTTAAAGGATTGCCGCGAATTACGCGATAACCTGGCCGGTTTCTATTTCCGTTCAGGAAACAACGGGATGCCCTGGGGTGAGTGGAACCCCCAATACCAATCGGTAGGAGTCTGTAAAGTAAAATAAGGATTAATTATGGAAAATGTCGTTGCGTTGGTCCCGATGCGGCATCATTCCGTGCGGGTCCCAGGGAAAAACTACCGCATGATGGCAGGGAAACCCCTGTTCCATCATATCCTGGACACATTGTTGGCCTGCCCGGAGATCAACCAGATAGCGGTTGACACGGACAGCCCGGCGATCATGGAAAGCCTGGAAAAGGATTACCCCAAGGTTATCAGGATTAACCGCCCGGCTCACCTGCAGGCAGATACCGTTCCAATGAATGAAGTACTGCTTCACGATACGTCCCAGGTTGCAGGTGATTTCTACCTGCAGACCCACAGCACAAACCCATTGCTGCGCCCGGATTCCATTTCACAGGCAATCCGTACCCTGGAAGCGAATTACCCGGCCTACGACTCGCTCTTTTCAGTCACACGGGTTCAGACCCGCTTATGGGACCAGCTTGCCAGGCCGCTCAATCACAATCCTGCCATTTTATTACGCACCCAGGACCTGCCTCCGGTTTTTGCCGAAAACTCCTGCCTGTATATTTTTCGGCGGGATCACCTGGCTGTGCGCCGCAACCGGATTGGCGAACGGCCGTTCATGTTTGAGATCGATGCTACCGAAGCCTGGGATATCGATAATGAGTTGGATTTTGCCGTCGCCAGTTTTTTGTACGCCCAATCAAAGAAGTGACCTTGGATGATTTAAGTGGATATTCAATTTTTTGACGAGTAGAAACAGGACTTTATATGGCTACAACTATTTTATTATCTGCACCTTACATGCTGCCTTATGTCGATCAGTTCAAGCCGGTGTTTGAGCATTATGGATTAGAGCTGCTTATCCCTCAGGTCAACGAGCGGTTGACCTCGAACGACCTGATCGTTTACGTCAACCAATTCGATGGCACGATTTGTGGCGACGACCAGTATACCAAGAGTGTGCTGGATGCAATGGCATCCCGGTTGAAGGTTATTTCGAAATGGGGCACGGGCCTGGATTCGATTGACCGGGACGAAGCTGCAAAGCTGAAGATAAAGGTCTATAACACACCCAACGCCTTCACCCTGCCGGTCGCCGACAGCGTCATGGGGTATATCCTGGCGTTTGCCCGGCAGCTGCCCTGGATGGATAAGGCCATGAAGAGCGGGCGTTGGCGCAAAATTCCCGGCCGTTCGTTGAGCGAATGCACCCTGGGAGTAATCGGGGTTGGCAATGTTGGTAAGGCTGTTCTCAGGAGAGGGCGGGCATTTGGGATGAAGCTGCTGGGGAATGACGTGATAAAAATTGCACCGGATTTTCTGATTGAAAACGGGGTGGAAATGACCACCCTTCCCGAATTGCTCAAACGGTCGGACTTTATCAGCATTAACTGCGACCTGAACGTGACCAGTGTGCACATGATCAATCAATTCAGCCTGGCCCAGGTTAAGAAAGAGGCCGTGCTCATCAACACGGCACGGGGACGGATCATCGATGAACCCGCATTAATAGCGGCTTTAAAATCCGGCAAATTGGCTGGAGCCGCGCTGGATGTGTACGAGACAGAACCGATGATGTCGAACAACGAATTGCTCAAGATGGACAACGTCATGCTGGCTCCGCATAACGCCAATTCAAGCCCCGCCGCCTGGGAACGCGTCCATTGGAATTCGATCAAGAACCTGCTGGACGGTCTGGGGATTCCCTGCCAGGATTTGATCCGGTTCGGCGCAGGTGCAGCCAGCGTGGTTTAAACGAACAAGATCAGGACGATGATTGCAGGCGAGTAGGAGATCAAGATGAATCAGAGATTCGGTTCGAACCCTGTTGATTACCGGTGCAGCCGGCGGGATTGGCCGCAGCACCGTCAGCGTATTTGCCGAAGCCGGTTGGAAGGTCATCGGCGTGGACCGGGCCGATTTTGATGACGGCGGCCAATTCAATCCTTTTCCGGAGAGCGGCCTGTTCATCCGGGCCGATATTTCTGACCCAGAACAGCTCCAGGCGATCTACGAGCAAGCCTTCCGGTTCAGTTCAAAACTGGATGCAGTGGTCAACAATGCCGCCGTGCAAATCTCAAAGCCGCTGCTCGAAACGAGCGTTGAGGAATGGGATGCAGTGATGGCTTCCAATCTGCGCTCGGTTTTCCTGGGTGCCAAACTGGCATATCCTCTGTTCAAGACCGCCGGTGGGGGGGCCATCGTCAACGTCTCATCGGTGCATGCGGTGGCGACATCGGCCAATATCGCTGCTTACGCGGCATCCAAGGGTGGGCTGCTGGCCCTAACCCGGGCGATGGCGATCGAATTTGCTAACGACAACATCCGGGTAAATGCTATCTTACCAGGGGCGGTGGATACACCCATGCTGCGGGCCGGCCTGGGACGGGGCCATCTGGGGGGTGTGACCGTTCACGCCCAACTTGAAAATCTGGCGCGCAAAACGGTCAATGGACGGGTCGGGCTGCCCGAGGAAATTGCCAGGGCCATCTATTTCCTGGCCGATGGCACCCAATCATCGTTTATGACCGGTCAGGCCTTGATCGTGGATGGCGGCGCCACTGCCAGGTTGAGCACCGAATGACTGCCCTGCGCGAAACAGTCAAAAATGCCTTACCTCAACCGGTCGTAGCAGCTACTCGCGACCTGCGTGACGCATTTGGACGCCTGGTCCAATGGCCTGGAGCAACATTTGACCCGGTCCGTCAGGACAGCATCCGGCGGCTTGCAGCGATCAGAAATAAACATCAAGGCGAGCGCTGTTTTATTATCGGAAACGGCCCCAGCCTGAAACAAACAGACCTACAAAAGCTGCGTTCCGAATATACCCTGGGGATGAACCGCATCTATCTGGCCTTTCCCGAGCTGGGATTCAGCACCAGTTATTACCTTTCGATCAATGACCTGGTCGTAGAACAGTGTGCGGCCGACATTCAAGCGCTGCCGGCGCCCAAGTTCGTTTCGTGGCGGGCGCGGCGCTGGTTGAAACCGGCAGACGACCTTTATTTTCTCTACACCACTTACACCGGCGTCAAGTTCGCTAAGAATGCTGCCGGGCGGCTGTGGGAAGGAGCGACCGTGACTTACACGGCCTTACAGGTTGCCTTCCACCTCGGCTTCAGCCAGGTGATCCTGATCGGGGTCGACCATAACTTCGCCACCAAAGGTAAACCGAACACGACCATCGTCTCGCAAGGTGATGACCCCAATCATTTCCATCCGGGATACTTCGGTAAAGGCTTTCGCTGGCAGCTGCCCGACCTGGAAACGTCGGAACAGGCCTACCGGCTGGCGCGCCAGGTTTACGAGCAGGCCGGGCGAGAAGTGATGGACGCGACGGTTGGCGGGAAGCTGCAGGTTTTTCCGAAGGTAGATTATGAGAGTTTATTTTAGGAAGAAAAGAGCGTAGAGAATCGAGAATGGGTAACCACCGGTGATAAGAGCGATGACCCACTATCCACGACTTTCTATCATCACGCCCTCCTATAACCAGGCCGCCTACCTGGAGGAAACCATCCGCTCGGTTCTGGACCAGGGGTATCCCAACCTGGAGTATCTCGTCGTAGATGGGGCGTCGACCGACGGCAGCCAGGAGGTTATCCGCAGGTATGAAGACAGGCTGGCCTGGTGGGTTTCGGAGCCTGACCATGGCCAAGCAGAGGCGATCAATAAAGGTTTCAAGCGGGCGACCGGTGATTACATCGCCTGGGTCAATTCGGACGACCTTTACCTGCCTGGCTCGTTCATGCGAGCCATTGCAACTTTCCAACAGCACCCGGAAGCCGGATTGGTATTCGGGGATGTGCTGGCAATCGACAGCCAGAGCCGGACGACCAATGCGATGCGCTACGGGAATTGGGGCCTGGAAGACCTGATGGCTTTTTCGATTATCGGCCAACCGGGTGTCTTCATGCGCCGGGCGGTCTTAGAAGATGCCCGGGATGGCGACCTGTACCTTGACACGCGCTACCATTACCTGCTGGACCACCAGCTCTGGCTGCGGTTGGCTTTGCATGCGCCGATGGTCCATATCCCTGAGCTACTGGCCGCCGGGCGTTTCCACAGCGATGCCAAGAATGTCGCCCAGGCAGCCCGTTTCGGCGAAGAAGCCTACGTGGTCGTGGAGTGGATGCAGCACCAGGCAGCGTATGCCGGCCGCTTTAACCACAACGCATCCAGGATTTGGGCAGGCGTCCACCGCTATAATGCCAGATATTTGTTGGATGGCGGGCAGCCCGGAGCGGCGCTCAAGTCTTACTGGCGCAGCTTTAAATCAAATCCGGCGACAGCCATGAAAGAGTGGCACCGGATCGTCTATGCCGGGCTGTGCCTGGTGGGCCTGGACCGGCTCAAACCACTCTATTTCCGCCTGCGCCATTTCATCCGCCGTAAGAAGGACCCTCAATTGTATGGCTAAGATCTCTTATTACGCCGGGATTGGCGCGTTGATCCTGGTTTTCGTCCTCGGCCTGGCCATCCGGCTTTACGACCTGACCGATCCTCCCCTCGATTTCAATGCTGTCGTGCAGCTGCGCTCGGCGATGATCGCCCGGGGCGTCTATTACCGCCTGGATACGGCAGCCGATCCGGCCATCCGCCAGCAAGCGATCGCCATCGGCAGCCTCGAGCCCTATGAACCGTCGATCCTGGAGAATATCGTCGGCTTCACCTATTGGGTGGTCGGCAGCGAGGACTTGTGGATTTCCCGCATCTACACGTCACTTTTCTGGCTGATCGGCGGAGCCGCTCTGTTTGCCCTGGCCAGGCGGGTGGCGTCTTTCCCAGCAGCTTTGCTGGGTCTGGCTTTCTATGTATTCCTGCCCTTTGGGGTGGTGGCCAGCCGGTCTTTCCAACCGGACCCGTGGATGGTGATGTGGATCTTGATATCGGCCTATGCATTCTTCCGCTGGTCTGAATCCATCGATGGCCCGCCGCGATTGACCTGGAGGTGGTGCTTGATCGCAGGAATCATCGGAGGGGTCACCATTCTGGTAAAGGTGATGGCGGGCTTTTTCATCATGGGCATGCTGGCCGGGGTAGTCCTGGGCAAAATTAAGCTGCGGCGTTTGTTCAAGAGCCCATCCCCCTGGATTGTAGCTCTCTTATCGCTGCTGCCATCCCTGATCTATTACATTTTTACCCATGGTGCTAACTCGGCTACTTATTTTACCTTCTGGACAGTTTCTTTTGCCCACATGCTGCTGACCTCAAAATTCTACTCGAGCTGGATGGGGATGGTTAACAGCCTGATGACCCTGCCGGTCGTGATGGTAGCCATCTTTGGGGTCTTTTTGGCCAGGAAAGAGATCAAACCTCTTCTGATCGGTCTATGGGTTGGATATGCTTTGTTTGGCCTAGCCTGGCCTTTCCAATACACGACTCATGATTACTACCACCTTACCCTGGTCGGGATTGTGGGATTGTCCTTAACCCCGGTCCTGGATGTCGTCCTGAGAGCGCTCAATGACCAGCACCTGTTTTGGCGCCTGGCGGCTGTGGGGGTGTTCATTTTTGCCTCAGGTTATTCTTTGTGGGTTAGCCGCTCGGTCCTTTACGTGGCCGATTACCGCAGCGAACCTCAAGCCTGGTATAAGATTGGCCAGGCAATCCCGGCCAACAGCTCATTTGTCGCTCTGACCGGGGATTTTGGCTACCGCTTGATGTATTATGGCTGGCGGATGCCTACCGCCATGTGGCCCGGCCTGGATACCCTTGAAATGCAGGCCGTACACGGCAACAGCCCGCTCGATTACCAAAATTATTTTGATTCAATCACCAGCGGCAAGGAGTATTTTCTGGTTACCGGGGCGCTCACACAGCAACCTCAGCTTAAGACGATTTTGGATCAATACGGCATTGCAGCACAATCGGCGGATTTCACCTTGTATGACTTGACGCAACCGAAGCATTGACCTGCCAGGCATCAGCGATCAGGAGTATTGAGGAGTAAAAGTTGCGGCGCAGACGGTGGGTTCAGCTGGAAAGACCAGGTGGAACCTGGATTCTCACCCGGGTAAACTGGTCGGGGATACTTTCCAGGGTTAACGAGCCTCCAACGACGGCCAGCAAGGCGCTGTGCAAGGCCAGGCCATGCCCGCTGGAGATCCGGTTATTTTCAGCGGCAGTCGCCAGGGTTTCTGAGCCAGATGCGATCCCAATCCCATCATCTTCGATTTCAATCACCAAACTTGCCTGTAAGCCGGCGGATATTTTGAGGTTAAGCGGCCGGCCGGTGGTCAATGACCGGGCGTAGCGGGCTGAATTACGCATGGTTTCTCGAGCCGCGTAATACACCACTTCGGATGCGAGCGGAGAAAGATTGGAAATGCAGCCGCTCGCCTCAGGGCTAACCTGCCACCTCACCGAATCAAAAGCTGATCCGAGCTCATTTTCAATAACCTGGTGCATGGCGCCTATGAGACCAAGACGGCCTACCTCCGGCGCGGAGCCGGGAGGAATGGCATGCAGCAGGTCAGCAATTTGATGATGAACGCGGATGAGCAGGTCGGTGGTCTCTTGGGTTGAGACTATTTCGGTGTTGTCCTGGCCGCTCAAGGCTAACAGGGCCGCGTGCACCTGGGGTAAGACTTCATCGTGTAGAACCCTTCGGGTCTGGCGGTCCATCAACTGGCTTTCGGTCATGCGCTGGCGTTGGATTTCTAATAGACGGCGGGCGATTTCGGCGCTGGCCTTGATATCCAGAAGGCGTTCGCTTCCGGCGCGCGCGATCTCAATTTCTTCCTCAGAGTAAATGCCCCCTTCAATTTTCGGACCTACCAGCAGCAACCCGACCAATCCCCGTTCGCTCCAGAGGGATACTGCCCAACTAAACCCGACCCGATCGTCCCCTTCGAGGGGCAGGATTTGATTGGGCGTGGAAAACTGTTCTGCCAGGCGCGCAAGTTCGGGTCTTGCAAATGGTATCCCGGCCGGGTAGATCAACGGCGTGTCAGACAGCACAGCAAACGGTCCCAGGGGTATTAAGACAGCCCGGCGAGCGGCGAGCACATCCCGGCAGAGGGCAGCAAAAGGAACCGAAAGATCGACTTCAGGCGTTACAGTGGATTGCGGCGCCAGAAGTTGTTCGTAGAGGCGTTGGCTGGAGAGGAAGGGTCGCAGCTGGCGGATGCTCTGTTCGCGTTCGACATGAGCACGCCAATTGGTCAAGGCAAAGAAAATTGTCATCACCATCAATGCCAGCAGGATGGTGTAAACCGGGTTGAGGTTGCTGTTCAGGCTAAAGGTCGTCACCAGGCTGATTCCAGCTGCAAAGAGGATGGCGTTACGCCATTGGCGTTTAAAACCTCGTCGGGGAAGCGTCTGTCCGGTAAATACTTCGTAGCTAATAAGTGCCTGCCCGAGCATCAGGGTCGCGCCCGTGATCAAGATTTCCAATCCCAGGTCGTACCAGGCCAAAGGATAGGCCAGGCGCAGGTAGGATGTATACAGGAGCTGGTTTTGACCAATGCTGCGGACAACCCATAGCATGACCCAGCCAACCAATAAGCTGACCGATAAGAGCACCAGCGACGTGGCGATCAACCAGGGCCGGGCGTGCTGGCGAGCCTGGTCGCCCATCAAACGGCTGGATGGCGCCGGGCGTAAAAGGGCATCCAGTGCCAGGCTGATGCAGGTGAGGATGTACAGGGGATAACCGATCACCAGCAGAGGTATCCCACCTAACGAGGGTATCTTCTCGAGATCGATGACAGCATCCAGGCGGAAGACTGGAAGGGGGTTGGCGTAGGCGATCAAACCTGCCAGAAGCAGGGTGAAAAGAACAGAGGCGACCAGCCAGGGCAGCTGGCGGCGGAAGAGCGCGGTTTGCGGGCTGGTCCAGAAGCCGGTGAACCAGAGGATGAGCAGGTACCAGGCGAAAGGAGAGGCTACGACCGGCCACCAGCCGGCGTACCACCAGAAATTTAAGCCTTGAGGCGCGGCGATAACGCCTTCGCCTAAGAAAACGGAATGACTGATGAAGAAGGCTGCGCCGATTAATAACCCGTCGCCGGCGAGCCAGACCCCCAGGGTGCGCTTTTCCGCGTTGAGCAGGACGGTCAGACCGAGCCAGGTTAGTAGGATCGTGTTGGATAATGAAAGCGCCAGAGCGGCCAAATCGAGCAGGAAATTGCCGCTCACGGGTTCTCCCAGATGACCCACTCGCCCCGGTCGTCCATCACCCGGGCAATCCCGGCGCCGTCCCAGGTTATCAACCGGCCGCTCAGGACGATCAGGCTGGCGCGTGTTCGGGCGACTTTCTCGTCGGTCGTGTTCTCATCCAAGGCCCAGGCGGCATAAATCTGGCCATTGGTCCGGCTGATGGTCCGTTTATCGCGGAATCCCAGCCTTTCAGCGATCTGCTCGTTGGTCAAACCTTGAGCTAAGAGGCGCGCTACGACCTGCTCGTTGGGTTCGAGCAGCGCCATAGGAGACTGCTCGTCTTTTATACGGACTTCTTGAACGCGGGTTTCGATCTCGGGATCGATGAAGCTACGGCCTGCAATTGCATCCTTCAGCAGAGGAACGATCATCGCCGGCAGCAGGTAATTGGATTTGCGCACATAAGCGTAATGGCTCAAAATACCCGAGCGGCGAAAATCGCGGAAATAGTCATCGTCATCCTGGATCGAATAGAACACGACCGGCATACGGGGGAATTCACGGCGGATGGCAATCGCCGCCTGAACACCGTTCATCTCTCCCGCCAGCTGCACGTCCATCAGGATGACCTGAGGTGTATCTTCCAGGCAGACTGCCAGGGCCGCCTCGCCGCTCTCAACCGCTGCGCTCGCTTTAACTGAACCGGTAGCCTCCAGGCCAGAAACCAGGGCATGGCGCAAGCGTTCATTATCTTCTACAATGAGGCAGGTGAGTGAGATCATCCGGAAGCCTAAATCAGTTTTCAGCAATCAGAAATATTTTCTTTGCGGATTGTTAATGATAGGTCAAATAGGCCGTGGATGTCAAGCACTTGAGTGCGTCCGCTGCGGTCCTTGAGGTTTTGTAGTGTATCGTGAAAATGGATAGAATAGCTGTAGATCAATTCTTGGATGGGAAGGAATACGATATGGTGTCTGATTAAACACGTCACGCGTCTGAGCCTGATTTCATTAGCGGTCGCCTGGGGGTTCGACCTACTGTTCTGGGGTAAGGCCCCTGGGATCTCATTTTTTATTTTCGTCATTCTGGTCTTACTGGCAGGGGCGCTGGTTACCTGGTGGGAGGGGTTTAAGCCAGCGCTTTCCAGCCTGGTTTTGCTCGTCCCGGTTTTTTTCTTCGGTGCGATCACGTTCATCCGGTCAGAGCCCTTCACTTTTTTTGTCAGTTTTTTATTGGTGCTCTCATGTCTGGCGATCCTGACCATGACCTGGCGGGGCGGTAAATGGATGCATTATGGGCTGGTCGATTATTTCATGGGTACTTTCCGGCTGGCCGGCAGCGCTTTATCTCGCCCAGTATTGATGTTTATCAAGAGACGCCTGCCAGTCACCATGGTAGACTCGCCTTCGGTTGAGACATCACCAGCAGGGGTGGCAGAGGCGGCGCCAGAGATTTTGACAGCAGCTGCAGAGCAGCGTCAGATGACAGCTTCTTTCCCAAACAATCACACTGCGGGAAAGAGGCAGGCTGTTTCTATCTTACGAGGTGTGCTGCTGGCGATTCCGGTGATTGCCGTCCTGGCTGCATTACTGGCTTCGGCCGATCCGATTTTCTCAAAGGACCTGGACGTATTTTTGAAAATATTCCGCATCCAGAACCTGGGAGAGTATATTTTCAGAGGGATCTACATCCTGGCGGGAGCCTACCTGTTAGCAGGCCTGTACCTGCACGCAATCGGTCCCAGCCAGGATGAGAAAGTGCTGGGACAGGGGAACAGCTGGCTTAAACCGTTCCTGGGCTGGACAGAGGCAGGGATTGTGCTGGGGGCGGTTGACCTGCTCTTTGCTTTTTTCGTTGCCATCCAGGCCCGTTATTTTTTCGGCGGCCAGGCCAACATTACCTCAAGCGGCTATACCTTCGCCGAGTATGCCCGACGTGGATTCAACGAGCTGGTGGCTGTAGCTGTAATAAGCCTGGTATTAATCCTGGTCCTCAGCAGCGTTACCCGGCGAGAGACCAAAACCCAACGGAGGGTTTTTACCGTCCTGGAGGTGGGGTTGGTTGTGCTGGTCGGCGTCATCCTGGTCTCGGCTTACCAGCGCTTGCTTTTGTATGAGGCTGCCTATGGGTTCTCGCGCATCCGCATCTACACCCACGTCTTGATGGCCTGGCTGGGAATATTGCTGGCCGGTGTGGCCGTGCTAGACCTGGCAAGCAATTTACGCCGTTTTGCACTGACTGCCCTGGTGGTCTGCCTCGGTTTCGGGGTGACCCTGAGCCTGCTCAACGTGGATGATTTCATCGTTCGCCAGAATATCAACCGAGCTCAATCGGGCAGCGAGCTTGACAGTGGTTATCTGGTCTCGCTCTCAGATGATGCCGTCCCGGCGCTGGTGGCGAGCTTCGATAATCAATCCTTGCCAGCAGCCTTGCACGACCAGGTCGGGGCAATCCTTTCGTGCCGGGCCGCAGCGATCAATCAGAGACCTGAAGCTTCAGCCTGGCAATCCTTCGTGGTATCCCGATCCAGAGCGCGCACCTTGGTCGACCAATATCAGAATGTGCTCAAGGCTTATCCGGTAACGATCATGGAGGATGGGTCATGGCAGGTGTCGGTGGGCGCCGCCATGCAGTCCTGCTACGAATACAACGGGATCGATTAAGTGGCATCGGGCCGGGAAACCGCGACCAGTACTTAGCCGTTGGGCTACCGCTGTCCTGGCGTGGAATTCCTACCCGAGTGGGTAGGGACAGGTTTGGCATTACCAGCAGGACCATCGACCAATCCATGCCGTGTCGGGTGAAAACATATTACCTGCCAAACAAACCTGCCCCTACTTAATTCGGAAGGGAATTTGTCTCGCTATTAAGGTCACAGAGGGGAAAGCCTATCAGTGGAGATTGGTTTCAAAAAAGACATTGATATCATTCATGAAATTCTCGTCCAACTCATTTACTTGAAATTTATTGAGTCTCTCATAGAACTGGGCGTATGCATCATCAGGTATATTTCCGTTATATTGATCAAGCAATTCTTGAAATTCTTTATTAAGGTTATTTATGTAAGCTATTGCAGCATCCGATCTAAACATTGTTTTATGACCGTTATGGTTTTCTGCTGAGATGGTTTCATAAACAACATTTGGATTGGTGATGACATTTCGGTGCGAAATGATGCTTGCGCCAGTATACGATATTGACTTATCGGCTGTACCATGAATAATCATCACGGGTGTATCGGTCTTATTTATTCCATTAACCGCGCTGAGGTCAGCATCGTCCCCAAAAAGCCAGGATTGATATTTTACTAAAAAATGATACTCAATATAACCCAATAAACCCATTTGGGCTTTTGCTTGTTCCCGAAGCAGTTCGTTGGGGCTATTAAATCCGGCAATGCTCACCACAGCATCGACTCGATGGTTAAAATTCAATACTGCAGCAACGGCGTAACCGCCCCAGCTATGCCCAAAAAGCATCACAGGAAGGTTATTCAAGTCGGGGTTGCCCTCAATATAGGTTAAGGCTGCGTCCAGATCTAACGCGGATTGCGGTAGGCCTTTTTCGCTTTGACCCTGACTTTGGTAGACCCCGGTGTTATCAAAAGCGAAAACTCGCCACCCATGATCAACAAAATACATCGTTTGGGCTAAATAGTCGTCTGCACCGTAACCCAATCCGTGAGAAATTACAACCAGTCCTTTCTGATTTTCTTCACCGTAGATATATCCAGTCAGGAGGTTCTTACCTGAGTTAAATTTGACAACTGTTCGGGGATAGCCGCTAATATCACTATAGTGGAACAGTCCTGTATATTTCGGTTGGGTCGAGCGTTGGAAATTTCCATCGTAAAATGCTTTGGAGAAAACAAATGATCCCACCACAAATATAAAAAGCACTGCGACAATACTGATATAGATTATTTTTAGAGCCTTCCTTTTCCTGAACATTTTAGTTAACATTTTTCTCCTTTCTGTTGAAACGAATATTGGCTCGAGGTCGTAAATGAAACAACTCTCATCAGCTCTTACATTGCCTGGGGAGAGTTTTCAAACGCGATTTTGAATATAAATATAAAAAATCTATTAGGTGAGGTGCAGGTGGTGAATATTCTCAAAGTGGGAATGGTTTTAGGATCCCCAACAAATAGTAATATTCCTCTCCCACCTGGCTAAATTATTGAAATGGATAACTGAACCCAGGAAAATTCTCTGGTTTTTTTACGCGTATTTCAAGCAATGAATCACAAAAATTATGAAGATCCAAGCAAAGGAAGGGTGTAAATCATTCAATTTATATAAATAATAGGATCGTTAGCTGCCTTTTTTCAAGGGTAAATCGTCATCTTGGTTTGGTAATAATTGTCCTTTTTAGTTATCGCTAAATATTTTAATAAAATATGGCTTACCTGCCGATGAAGATAAACTACCGTCCTAAAAATTAGCATCTGATTACCAATGAAGTAGGGTATGATTGGGGCATGTCTGAATTGGGGAAAAGGCAGGCAAGGACTTTCGTAAATATTTTGCTGGTCATCATCCTGGCCGGATTGGCAGGCTGTAATGCCAGCCTGGCTAATCCCACTCAAAAACAGATGGCAACCCAGGTTTTACAGGTGGTCAATTCGGCCACGCCGCTCCCTCCGAATCCTTCTGCCACAACCGCAGTGACCATAACCGCAACCAGCATCCCATCTACGCCTACTCCCATCCCTTCACCGGCTCCTTCGGACACAGCCGCACCTACCCAAAACCCGGCATCCTTTACCTGGACGCTCGTCGCCAACGGCCTGAACGATCCGATCGGCATCGCCAATGCCGCTGATGGGTCGGGGCGGCTGTTTGTGCTTGAAAAAGCAGGTGCAGTACGAATTGTCAAGAATGGTCAGCTGCAACCAACGCCGTTCCTGGATATTCGCAGCCAGGTGCGCAGCTCTGGATCGGAGCAAGGTTTACTGGGGTTGGTCTTCGACCCTGATTATCAAAACAATGGATATTTCTACGTCGATTACACTGACCTGCGCGGGAATACGGTCATAGCCCGGTTCTCCGCTGCGGGCAATCCTGACCAGGCTGATGCCAGCAGCGAAAAGACGATCCTGACCTTCGCCCAACCTTTTTCGAACCATAACGGGGGCCAATTGGCATTTGGACCGGATGGTTATCTTTACATCGGCGCTGGTGACGGTGGGTCAGAAGGCGACCCCCGTAATAACGGCCAGTCATTGACCACTTTCCTGGGTAAAATATTGCGCATAGATGTGCATCAAAGCAGCCCATATACCATTCCGGCCAGCAATCCATTCGCCAGTGGCGGCGGGATGGCAGAGATCTGGGCCTATGGACTGCGGAACCCGTGGCGGTTCAGCTTTGACCAGGCCAGCGGCGATTTGTTCATTGGAGATGTTGGCCAGGATAACTGGGAAGAAGTGGACGTCGTCTCCAGCGGATACCAGGGGCCGGCTTTAAACTTTGGCTGGTCCTGCCGGGAAGGGTTGCACGCCTACAAGGGTTGTTCTCCTACCCCGGGAGTCACTTTCACTGATCCGGTCTGGGAATATGACCACAGCCAGGGGTGCGCCATCATTGGTGGAATCGTTTACCGGGGGAAAGACCTGCCGGCATTAGATGGGGTCTACCTGACCGGCGACTACTGCAGCGGAAATGTGTGGGGGGTATCCAATCTGAGTGGTCAGGGTTGGAATGGACAGCTGCTCTACCAGACCGGGCTGGCAATCACTTCCTTTGGCGTCGACGAGTCGGGCGAGGTTTTCCTGACCGACCAACATGGTGGGTTATATCAATTGGTCCCATAGGGATTGGAAATTTTAGAATTTTGATTTATGATTGCTGAAATTTATGCGCCAGCAATTTGTAACAGTTATGCATTGATTGAAAGATGAATGTGCCGCAGGAGTGAACGGCGTTCGCTTTGAGGCAAGATTGATTTCAACCAAACAGGAGGAGAGAATGACGAGCCAACCGACCGGGGATGAGCCTGTGGAATTCGGGCGTTATCGATATTTACTGATGGCTGCCAGCGGATTAACCTTTTTATTGATCATCCTGGGTGGAACGGTGTGCATGACCGATTCAACCCTGGGCTGCCCTGATTGGCCGGGCTGTTTTGGACAAATCGTCCCGCCGCTACAGGTAAATGCAATTATCGAGTTTTCTCACCGGTTTGTGGCTGCCCTGGCAGGCGCGACCATTCTAGCGGCAGCCATCGCTGGTCAATCCAGGTTTAAAACAATTAAATGGGTGCGGCGGGTCTGGGTTGTCACTGTGGTATTACTGCTGGCTGTCGTGGTTTTTGGCGCCTTTGCCGTTTTGACCGGCCTATCTCGGGGAGTGGCGGCAGTTGATGTTGGCTCGGCCCTGACCGTGCTCGCCCTTGTGCTGGCAATGACAAGCCTGGTATTTACCGGGCGAAGCAGCGGCCGCATTTCTTTCGCTCACCCCTTTACCCGGTTGGGGCTGGTAACCCTGGTGGCAACCTTTGCTGTGCTGGTCAGCAGCGTCCTGGTCGCCCCGGCTGGGTCGATCATCCGCTGCCTGGGTTGGCCTATGTTTCAGGTCACTCCGTTTACAGCATCGACCATCGAATGGGCTCAGCTCACGCGCGGGGTCATCGCTGGAATTGCTGCCTTTCTAGGGCTGGTGGTTTTCATCCAGGCCTGGCAATCTTTACAGCAACAGCGAGAGATATACCTGGCAGCCCTGGTGATGGGCATCAGTCTGGTAGTTGAGTTCGGATTGGGTTTTTTGATCACATCCGGAGGAACTTCATACCTGATTTTAATTCCTTACGTGGTAGCTGCGGCCAGCCACTGGTCAGCATTGGTTGTGATGGTGGCGCTTAGCTCTCAGAGATTAGCTACAAACAGCTAGAAGCATGCCAGCCGGTAGCTGCAGTTATCCTGTCCAGATATTTTGCGTATACCCATAAAAAGACCAAAATCATGAGTGTCATAACATCAGATCTATTGGCTAAGATTTTCGGGCAGTATTCGCTCAATCCACTGGGCATCCATGGCATCGAACATTGGCTGAGAGTGCACGCGAATGGATTGGCATTGGCGGATAAGATTGGGGGCCAGGCGATCATTCCGGTGATCGAATACTTTGCTGTCTTGCACGACTGCGCTCGTTTTGACGATGGCACGGATGCGCGCCATGGAGAGCGGGCGGCTGAGTTGATCCAGGGCTATTTCTCGGATGATATCCACCTGAATACTGAAGAAAAATCTATCCTGGTCACCGCTGTTAAAAATCATACCTGGGGTTTCATGGATGGGAACCTTACGGTGCAGATTTGTTGGGATGCAGACCGGCTGGATCTTATGCGAGTTGGCATCCGGCCCGACCCGGAAAGACTGTGCACCAAGGCGGCAAAATCGGTTGAGATGATCGAATGGGCCATAAAGAGGAGCCGTCGATAAAACTTCGATGACAGGCCATCATCCCATGACAGCACAAGACCTTTACCTGATTGCAGATGAACTGCGCGCCATGGCAGCGACTGGATTAAAATTTAGCGAAAATGGCTATGATCGGGAGCGTTACGAGCGCCTGCTCGAGATCAGCGCCCGGCTGGTTGCAGCGATTGAAGACCGTTCTGTGCCCCAAATTACAGCTCAATATTCGGCCAACCTGGACCATATCAGCCCGTTTTTATGCGTCGAATCAGCGGTTTTTAGAGAGGGAAAAATTTTGTTGATGCAGCGCAGGGACGACCAGCGGTGGGCCATGCCAGGGGGACTGGTTGAGGTAGGCGAATCGCCTGCCCAAGCGGCTGAACGCGAGCTTTGGGAAGAGGCGGGTGTTTATGGAAAGGTAATTCAGCTGTTGGGAGTCTACGACTCGCGTTTTTGGCCGAGCCCCGCCCCATACCAGTTGTGTATCATGCAATTCCTTATGGAAACGGATGACGTTCCGTTCGTCAGGCCGGCGGTCGAAGGCGTTTTATCGCCGCTAACTGAAACCCTGGCGGTGGACTTCTTCGACGAGACACAATTACCTGAAATGCACGGTGGGCATGGACTGCGAGTGCCAGTGGCGTTCAAGATCATGCGCGGGGAGATCCCGTTGCCATATTTTGACCGGAAATAAGGGCTCCTTTTCCCAGGTTCATCTTTGCAAAGAGGATTTCAAGGCATGAATTGAAGAAGATGTATTTTGTCCAAAATGTACGTGACGCCTGTCACTGTCATATGGATTAAGATTGTTTTATATTTTAAAGGACAGAAATTTAACACCAATCAAGTCTCGAATCTGCTTACAGTACGCTACCTTCGAGATTGCTTACCGGAGGCTATGATGACACACAAAGAATGGCAGGAATTAAGGGTGAGGTTCTGCGAACATGCAGGTACAGAGGTCAGCTTGCAGGCTGAAGTAGCTTACCCGGCTGAAAATTTACCTGACCTGGCACCGCGAGTGCTACATCACCGCTGCTCGCACGGGTATGCCTGCGCCATCGACAGCAAAGGGGTTTGCGTCTGGTCGGGCGCCAACCCAGATTACGACCCGTTTCAGGTCGACCAATAAATCATTAAGAATTAAGCATCGCGAATTCGAAAGTCGGGCCTGCCCGACTCTCGATTTCGCGATTTAAGTACAGGTTTTGTTTAACGGACCACTCCCAATTTTTTCCCTACCCTGGCAAATACTTCAAGCCCCCTGGATAGATCGTCCTGGGAGTGGGAGGCAGAAATCATCACCCGGATGCGAGCTTTGCCGCGTGGCACGGTGGGGAATCCGAGAGCCATAGCGAAGATGCCTTCGTCAAACAGCTCCCGGCTGAACTGCTGCGCCAGGGGAGCTTCGCCTAACATGATCGGTGTAATGGGGGTAACACTTTGACCGGTGTCAAAGCCCAGGTTCTTCATTTCCGTTTTAAAGTAGCGCGTATTTTCCCACAACCGGTCTACTAAATCTGTCGATTCTTCCAACAAATCGACTGCCGCCAGACAGGCGGCTATATCCGGTACGGTGGAGGCGGAAGAGAACAGGAAAGGCCGGCCGCGCTGCTTGAGCCATTCGACAATACGGGAATTACCGGCAACCACCCCACCTACGACACCGAAAGCCTTTGAAAGCGTACCGATCTCGACGTCGACCTTGCCGTGCAGGTTGAAATGGTCAACAATGCCGCGACCGCCCTTGCCAAGCACACCTTCACCGTGGGCATCGTCGACCATCAAGAGGATATCGTGGTCGAGGGCCACCTGGCAAATTTTGTCCAGGGGGGCAATGTCACCGTCCATACTAAAAACGCCATCGGTGACGATCAAGGCGCGGCGATAACTACCCGCTTCTGCGGTGATAACGCGCTCGAGATCAGCCGGGTTGGCGTGGGCAAAACGGACGATGCGACCGCCTGAGAGGCGGCTGCCATCGATGATGCTGGCATGGTTGAGCTCATCAGAGAAAATGACATCTTCTTTGCCAACCAGGGCTGGGATGGTAGCAATATTGGCATTGAAACCGGATTGGAATACGATGGCGGCGTCAACTCCTTTGAAGGTGGCCAGGCGTCGTTCCAACTCGAGATGCAGGTCCATCGTCCCGGCGATGGTGCGTACTGCTGCCGGGCCAACGCCATATTTCTCGACGGCTGCCTGGGCGGCTTTGACCAAGTGGGGATGATTGGCCAGGCCCAGGTAGTTGTTAGAACAAAAATTAAGGACACGTTTGCCATCGACGACCAGCCAGGCGCCCTGGGGCGAGCTGAGGGTGCGAATGCGGTTGTAGAGACCGGCCTGTTTAAGATTTTGGAGCTCTTCTTCGATCCATGATATTTTGTTCATTTGTCCCTCTATTTTTGGGTGTTAATTACTGAGACTTTAGACAATCCGATTTATCATGCCAATGATTATTAGGGCATTCCCGTAAGGAGATCATTCAGAGAGAGGTGGGGATTCAAGTCGCTGACAACCTGGAACCTATCACCTGATAACCCATTTTCCAAGTCTCAATTTCCAGTTTCCCTCATTATACTCCCCCAAAATTCTTGGGCTCGCTTATGCTGATGCCAATCAGGAATGATTGATCCCGTTGGACACAGGGGAAATTAGCGGTACCGGGGGTGGTATTTTCCCATTTTCCGGTCTGATCACACTGCCGGTCACCGGTGGTGGTTTGGGCAGAAACAATGAGCAGATGACCGCAGCTGTAATAAGAATCATGCCGGTAACGGGGAAAACGAGCGCGCAAGCTGGAAACGACGGCGATGCCCGAGCCGATCATCGGGGCGAGGGCGCGCGCTCCAGACCCGATCGAGTTGTCCAGGCCATAGACTGCGCCTTCCATGCCATGGTGGGTGAATCGGGCCTGCAAGGCGCTAATAGATGGGACGATCCCTCCGGCAGCGACCCCTACTAAAGCCTGTAAAACAAGCACCTGCCAACCGGCGTTGGCAAAAATTTCTGGGATATAAAACAACCCTCCGATAGCCAGGCTGCCAATCAGGATCTTGCGCTGGCCTTTGCGGTCGCCCAGGCGGCCGAAGTAGATGCTGCTTACCGTCGATGTGGCCGCGGTTGCACCTACGACCAGGCCGGTGAAGGTATTCAGGTCCTGGGAAGGCCCCAGGATGGTCGGGATGAAAAGAGGGAGGATGGGCAATAACAGGTTCGTGCCCAGTTGGCTGAGGAATTGGAGTACATATGTAATCGGGACACCAGCCAGGGCAAAGATGCTGCGCCATTCTTGAATAAAACCTGCCATCACTCGCTTTTGGGACAGGTTGGGTTCGAATTTTTCTTTAACGCCGAACAACACCAGAAAACCGGCCAGCAATAATAAAAGACCGGGTAACCAGAAAGCGGCTGCGTAGCCGAAGCGGTCTGCCAGCATGCCGCCGATAATCGGTCCCAAGGCCACACCGGCCCCCTGGCCGACCTGGATCAATCCCATGCTAAAGCCAACGTGCTCGCGGGGCGTCGATGAGGCGACCAGAGCGTTTGCCGCCGCAACCGTACCCGTTACCAGACCCTGGATGGCCCGCAACAGTACGAGCTGTTCAGCCGAGACGACGAAACCCATCAAAAAAAGCACCACCGAGCCACCAAACATGGCGCGCTCGACCATTAACTTGCGTCCATAGCGGTCGGCGAGTGCACCCCAGAAGGGCGAGGCGATCATCATGGTAAATGCCTGGGAAGAGAACACCAGGCCGGAAAGCAGATTCAAGTCGATTCCGAAGCTGGAACCTAAAGATTTGACGTAAAGAGGGAAAAAGGGAAAGATACTGGAGAAGCCAATTGCCGTTACGAGCTGGGCCAGAAACATGAGGTAAAGGGTGCGCTGCCAGGGTGTGCGCAGCGCTTCGCGGATGCGGCGAAAAAAATGCATCCGGTTATTATAGCCCCGTATGATCTGCCAGGTAGCCTAATTCTATCAAAGCAGCCCGTATTTTTTCCGCCGCTCCTGGTTGGACTACGATCGCGACCGTCCCCAGCGGGTCTCCTAGAAAACGAGCAGCTGGTGAGCGGCGGAGGGCATTCAATATCTCGGGAGAGCTGACCCGCAGGACGCTGATGTCTTCCATGCGAGCTTGCGTGCCGTTGGCATCCCAACGCTCGAGGGCCTGCACCAGGGTTGGTGAAATTGGACTGGCAGTATAACGCCGCAATAAACCCAGCAATTGGGCCAAATGAAGCCCTTGCTTGGCAGCTTTTTCGAGTGAGCTTGGTGTAAGGCGGTAATAGAATTCTGGAGGCGCGCCGGTTTCCCAATCACAAAAACGGGCAACCTGGTAGCGGGCAGCCCGGGGAGTCAGCGGCTTGAGCCGCAAGCGCCCATCACCTAAAACCTGGACGGTTTCTTTTTCTTCTTGAAGGATTGGCGGGGGTGTATCTTGCTGTAACAGGGCTTCGGCCCAGGTGGAGAATCGGAAAGCGATTGGTTCACCCTCTTGCCTCGGCGAAGCCAGGTCGAGGACGCCCAACCAGTGCAGGGGTCCGCAAATCAGAAAACGTATAAAGGCGCCATCAACTTCATTCCAATGCTCGAATCCCTGCAGCGATTCTCCGGTGACCTCGGCCCGGATGAACCAGAAATCGTAATCGCCTGCCGGTCGCATGAAATCTGGATGGCGTTCGCGGATCCCGGCGACGAATGCGGTGATGTTCCACCAGGCCTGGAGTGGGATCTCGCTGAGCAGGTCTAAGACCGCCTGCCGAGCCTGGATAGCGTCGTTGAACCATTTACCTTCACAAACCAGGCCGGGAATATTCCAAAGCTCATTGAAGGAATTCGTAATCAGCCAATACCTGACCAGCAAGGCGAGCGCCTCACCGCGAGGAGCTTCGAGAAAAGAGCGGGTAGGCTCCGGCAAGGGATTGTCGTCATTATCAATCAGGCCGGCGGAAAAGAGCAGTGATTTGACCACATCCATGGGGATGCCCCAACCTTCAGACCCAGGAATGGGCGCTTCACGACCCATGCGTAGCGAGGCTAAGAGGGCGCAGGTATGGTCGAGGATGGCATCGTTGGCAGGACGGGTACAGTTGAATTCGGCAGGGGTGGCGGGACGGCCTGGTGGATTTGAGGTCTTTACGGTGGTTGGGCGGATCCAGGCCTGGAATTCATCGGGAATATAGGCAAATTCGATCGGCTCACCGGGGGTCTTTAGAAACGCTCGAGCGATCAAGCCTCGATACCAGAGCATTTCGGCGATCGACACAGGCGATAGGTAAGGGCGTTCACGGTCTCGGCGGCCAGGACCCATTTCGCGGACGCTGCCAAACTTGCGGGTGAAAAGTGACCAGGGCAGGCGGCCCTCGGATTCCAGCAGCTCGGAAAAGGCGGATTGGGCTTCGGATGGGAGGGCTTCAATGACTTCGGCTAATAATTTTTGGTCCAGCAGGGTGTTTACCAACCCAGGAAGAGCGACGTGGACGTCGGGCGCGTTTAACTCAATCCCCCAGAGGCCAGCGACGATCCGCAGATAACCCAAATCACGACCCTGCAAACTGTGGAACAGGTCAGGCATAGGCCTTTGCCTTACCCTCTCCCAGGAGGATCAAAGCCCTCACCCTGACCTTCTCCCGAGGGAGGAGGGGAAGAAACCAGCAGAGTATGGCTGACCAGGCAGGGGTCAGCGAATGATCTGTAATGCATCCGGAATAATTTCGGCATAAATTTTATGAACTTTCGAGCCGAAGCCGGCCAGGACTTCACCATCGCTGTGGATATAGAGCGGGCGGTCTGATTCGAGCTCCAATTTCCGGAAATTCCCGGTGCCAATATAGTTCAGGCTGGCCTGGGTACCCTTCATAAAATGAGGCAGCGTGAGCAGCATTCTCAATCGAGATATGCGCCTGACGCTGACGTAATCCAGAACACCATCATTAGGATTTCCGCCCGGTGAGACGTAAAATCCGCCGCCCTCGCGCTGCCCATTGCACAATACCATCATCAGGAAATCGTCTTCCCATTCCTTGCCATCAGTCTTCGTCTTTACATGAAAGGGGACATAATTCAACAAGATGGTTTGCAGCACAGCTGCAAAATAGAGTGCAAAACCTTGAAGGATCGGAATATGGCGCGAATGGATGGTCACCAGCGTATCGAAGCCAATACCGACCGCATTGGCCCAATAGAACTGGATGGAGTTATCCATGCGCATCAAACCGATGTCAACCATATGAGGTGTTCCATTCAGGACTCGCCTCAATGCAGCCAAAGGATCCGGGGGAACGCCGACGGCAAAAGAAAAATCATTTCCGGATCCGATTGGCACAACCCCCAATGCCGGGCGGCTGCCTACCGGAGCTTCCATCAGACCATTGAGTACCTCGTGGACGGTGCCGTCACCGCCCAGAGCAACCACCAGATCGTAACCTTCGCTGGCTGCCTGACGGGCCAGTTCTTTGGCGTGATTAGGATAAGCGGTCTCGACCCAATCGCCGCCATCTACTTCGGCCAAAGTCGATTGTAAGGAGGATGAAAGATTCCGGGCGCGGCCTAAATTAGCGATCGGATTAAATAACAGTTTTACTTTTCCTGGCATAGGATGACCTTTTTAATGAGATTTCGAAGCTGATCAGGTTTTGGAGCTCAGTACACACGCAGATTATTCTAGTGGGCAAATTATACACACATTTTGTTTGACGTGCTCCCGGCTTGAAAGTATAATCTTCTAAGGTTATTTTCAGAAATAGGATTAAAAGAAAGTCAGGAATTGAGCAGGCAGCCAGGGATTAATCGTTCAGGTGATCCACCACGAAGTCCTGGTTACTTCATCCGGAATTATTATTCGTTAACGATAAATGACCAATGGCTTTAAAGGGTAACCTCCGCGATTTTGCTATTACACAATTGTTGAACCTGATCAATCTAGCGCGCAAAACGGGCAGTTTGATCGTTGTCGGTTTGGATGACCTGGCTCAATTAACTTTCAAGGATGGCAAACTGGCATATGCCAGCCTGGATAAGCAGGACGGGAGCCTGGCATCAGTTCTAAGTCGCAGTAAGAAAATCAGCGTATCACAGTTCCGTACCATTAAAGAACGCAGCAGCAAAATGAATGATAAAGAACTGGGCTTATTGTTAATCAACGCCGGATACCTGACCCAGGAAGACATTATTTCCAGTTTACAGCAAAACTTCATCGCCATTGTGCGTAGGGTGTTTTCGTGGAAAGAAGGGGATTTCCGCTTTGACAATGGTTTGCTACCTCCCGACGGTAGGATTACGGTCAGGATGGACCTGGAAAATCTGATCATCGAAGGTGTACGTCAAATAAAGGAGTGGGAACATCTATCGGAAGAGATACCGAGTCTTGATATGGCTCTCAAGTTTACCGACCGGCCAGGCAACAACCTGCGAAACGTCAACCTGACAGTCGAAGAGTGGCGGGTTGTTTCTTACGTCAATCCAAAGAACACGATCCGGCAGATAGCCAAGGTGGTCAAAATGAATGACCTGGATGTCCGCCGGGTGATCTATGGTCTGCTCCAGGCGGGAATTGTCGAGATTACTCGACCTGCGGGCGTGCCTGAACCTCCTCCACCTCGCCAGGCTCTACCGGTCCAGAACAAGGAAGAACAGAAGTCATTGATCAATCGATTGATTAGTCGTATCCGCTCGCTTTAATCTTAATCTCAAAGGCTTGCTCATGCAAACGGTAAAAATGGTAGTCACAGGCCCTTTCAGTGCAGGAAAAACGGAGTTCATCCGTTCGGTCAGCGAGATTGACGTTGTCTCAACCGAACGGAAAATTACTTCCGAAGCTGAAAAAGTCAAAGAATCCACCACAGTCGCAATGGATTTTGGGCGGATTACCATCGACGAAGATTTGATACTTTACCTGTTCGGAACTCCCGGTCAAAAACGGTTCGATTTCATGTGGGAAATTCTCTCGGAAGGGATGTTAGGTTTCGTTGTGATGGTCGACAGCAACCGGCCTGAGACATTCCGCGAAGCTCGCAGCATCCTCGAAACGTTCAAAGCTTATGCCCCGACCCCTTTTGTGGTCGCAGCCAACAAGCAAGACAAGCCGGATGCATGGGACATCGACGATATGCGCCACGCCCTGCGGCTGGACCCTAAGGTCAAGATTCTACCTTGCATCGCGATCGATAAAGAATTGGTCAAAACTGTATTACTGGAATTGTTATACAGCATCCTGGCAGAAATGGAAAGCGGGGCAGCTTAAGCCGACCCAAAACCAACTTCATGTCTTCGATAACGACTGAGCAAGGAAGCGTTCACTACGAAGTTTTCGGACGAGGCCGTCCGGTGATCTTGCTGCATGGATGGTTGGGCTCGTGGGCTCTCTGGCAGGATACGATGGCATACCTGGGCCAATACTACCGGACGTATGCCTTGGATTTCTGGGGGTTTGGCGAATCGGGGAAGAAGCGCAACACGTACGCAGTCAAGGATTTTGTCTGCCTGGTCGACCAGTTCATGGAGCAATTGGGAATCGCCAGAGCCCCGTTGATCGGGCACAGCATGGGGGGAACGGTTAGCCTTTCGGTAGCGATGCAATTCCCCGAGCGGGTGACTAAAGTAGCAGTGATCGGGTCGCCGATCAACGGAAAGTCACTGGCGATCCCGCTTAAGTTAGCCGGTTACCGGCCTGTGGCTTTTATGCTTTTCAACATGATGGCTGCCTTTCGACTGGGAATGCGGCTTTACTCACCGTTGATCTGCCACGACCCGCGCTTCCCAGACATGATGGACCGAGATTTGACCAAGACCACGCTCGAATCCTTCCTCACCAGCATTGCGACCTTGCGGCGCACGGATTTGAGAACAGAATTACCCCGGTTGAAGATTCCTACCATGGGCATGTTTGGCGATCGTGATATCATCGTGAATCCACACGAGTGGCAGGTGATGAAAGCGTGTTTGCCAGCAACCCGGATCGAACGCTATCCGAAAGCCGGACATTTTATCATGCTCGATGAGCCCCAAGACTGCCTGTCCAGGCTGAAAGCCTTTTTGGACGACAATCCAGGCTGAGAATTAATACTTGTAGAAGCGAGATTCTAGAAGCCAGAATTGAGAATTGTACACAGGGGGGCTGAAGTTTCTTTCCGAAACCAGGGCCCCAACTCTTAATTCTCCAGCCTCTGTTCTCGACACTCAAAAAGAAAAAGGACCTAAACGAATGATCATCGAATCCAATAGAATGTCCAAAAACCCATTTTTCACCTGTTCGCCAGCATTCAAGGGGGTCATTCTAAAGGGTATGGAGGAAGCAATTGGTCCGGATGGACTCAACGAGGTACTTGAACTGACCGGCCTGGCTTGTTTGAAAGAGGCAGGTAAGGTTTTAGACCAAAATACCGCGATACATTACGACGATTTGAGCCTGGCTCAAAAGAATCTGGAGATGATCTACGGGCAGCACAGCGGGCGCGGACTGGCGCTGATCGCCGGGCGGAATTATTTCACCTTCAGCATCCGCCAGTATGGGAAACAACTGGGCTTAACTGACCTGGATTTCCGGCTCTTACCCCTCAAAGCGAAATTACAAACCGGATTGAAGCGGATGGCAAAGCACATCACCCTGGCCAGCGCTTCGATTTTGCACCTGGAGGAAGACCCCAAACAATTCCATTGGATCGTCGAGAACTGCCCGTTGTGCTGGCAGCGCCATTCTGACGTGCCAATCTGCGGCATGCAGACCGGCCTGCTCCAAGAGTTTACCTATTGGGCCAGCGGCGGAAAAGTATACAGCATAACCGAAACCGACTGCATCGCCATGGGAGCCAAAGCGTGCGTATTTGACATTAACAAAGAAGCCCTGGAATGATGCCGAAGTAACCCCGCTTTGCGAGGCTGGGTTGACGCCCATTTATTCAGCAAGAATCAGCTTACATGTTAAAAATCATCCTTCAATCGAACCGGCAGGTTTCTCCGTTCAACGAACGAGCTCGCGACCTGCGGATTATGAACAAACCGCTGTGGTTGATCCAACGCGATAATCTGGCGCAGTACGCGACCCACGAGCTCGAACTGGTGGAGACAGCGCCTTTGCCGCAAACACAGGAAGACTGCCTTATCTACAAGGACAACCTCTATTTCGACAAGGCCTACATCGATGCTTTTATCCACCAGGCTCAAATGCGTTCGCGGCCGTCTCGGGCAGCTTTCCAGGCTAACGACCCGGCCTTCCGCGAACATATCTTACCGCTTTCAACTTCATATTTCCCTGCGGGTGAGTTTTATATGGCCGATCTGTGGTATTACCCGCATGGTCCAGAGGTCGATGCAGAACCCCTGGTGATCGATTTGAAGGCGCGCGAAATCGGCTACTATCACATCCCAATCTACATGGCCCACCAGCAGGGCGATCTGGTTTACCAGGTGCCTTTGAGGTACCTGATTGCTATCGATTCGTGGGTGCACATCTTCATCGCCGATACCGTTTTCGGCCTTTTTGGCAGAGGGGCGCTCTTCGAAGACCGGCTGAAAAAGGACCTGTTGTTTAAACTAAAGATATTAGGCAATGCGCTCTACGAAGGGAAGCAGCTTCTCGAAAGCTCGGGGATGGTTCAGGTTGGGAAGAACTGCGTCATCGATCCCACAGCTGTGATCCACGGACCGACGACGATCGGAGACAATGTGACCATCGGGGCAGGAGCGGTGGTTGAAAACTGCATCGTGGGAGATAATGTCAACATTTCGCAGGGGTGCCAGTTGATGCTCTCGGTGGTCGGTGATGGGACCTTCTTACCATTCCGGGCGGCGCTCTTCATGACGACCGTGATGGATAACAGCATGGTGGCTCAAAACACGTGCCTGCAAATGTGCGTGATTGGACGAAACACGTTCATCGGGGCAGGCTCGACCTTTACCGATTACAACCTGCTGCCAATTCAATTAAAAGCACGCGACGGTCAAGGCGCATTAAAGAATGCCAATCGCCCAGTTCTTGGGGGATGTGTCGGCCACAACTGTAGGATAGGCGCAGGGATGCTAATCTATCCGGCGCGCACAATTGAATTGGATGTCGTATTGATCTCCTCTGACGGAAGACGGATCATCGACCGGGATATTACCTACGAGGAGAGCGACCACCATCACCTGGCGGCTGCCCAACTGCACCAAAGGTTATATCCACGTGAGGCGGAGCACACGAAAGCTGCGAGGTAAGAGCCAGGCACGGAATTTACCCCCCAATTTTAGTTTTGAACCCGTAATGTTAGGGACCTTATATGTCACACGGAACTGGCCCTGGGGCCATAGGGTATTTGCCTGGACGTGATTTTCTTCGTTGTCCAGTCTTTGATCCGGCTGTGGGCTGGGTTGAAAATGTTGTCAGCGCCTTCATCATCTAACCAGATGGGCGTGGCCAGGGAGGGATGTGACCAATTTAGCCGAGCGAGATGGGAACATCCTCAGGTTGTGTTGAATTGATCAGCTGGCGGCGGATCTTGCGATAGACGATCACCGGCCCATCGCCTGAGATGAGGACTTCGCCAATCCCCAGGTCGGACCGTGGAGGTTGGTGAGTGACCACAACCCGCCTGTCCTGGCGTTCTATCAGTAAATTGCCCAGGCTGCCTACCCAACCATTGATCTGGCGGAGAACCGGGACTTTGAATTTGTGATAATACCTGAGGTACATCATAGTATTTTGGTGGTCGATTGGTGCAAACGCCACCAGGATACGCAGGTTATCGCTGATCCAGTTTTGCCATATATTTGGGAAGCGGAACTGGAGGAAGGGATGGCGAGTGGGCTCGGGCAGTTGTGATGGCTTTTTAGACGCCTGGCCTTGATCGACCTCGTTATATACCCATATATCCAGCAAGTGGTCGCCGGGGAAAGCTGAGCTTTCACGGGTCAAGGGACCATTGACAAGGGTGCGGTCGCCGCGGCCGATGGTGGTGCGGTGGATAAACGGCAGATGGACGACGTCTAGCTGGTTTTCGATCGCACGAGAATAATGGGTGGCCCAATGATCGCGCAGGGTAGTGTAGACGAGATCAGCCCCGATCGATTCGAAGAAAGGCAAGGGGGGATAGTCATCCAGCGGTTCGCCCCACCAGAGATAGATGAACCCATGAGCTTCCTGAACCGGATAGCTGACTGCTTTCATGGCTTTGGGAGGCCTGGCGCTGCGTCCATTTGCCGGTATCATCGTACAGGCTCCCTGGGAATCATACTCGAACCCGTGGAAAGGACACTGCATGCACTCGCCGTTTACTTTGCCCAGGCTGAGGGCAACTCCCCGGTGAGGGCATTGATCTACCAGACAACCGAGCTTCCCGGCAGCATCCCGCCAGAGAACGAGCTTCTCTGCCATGCGGGTCACGCCAATCACTTTACGAGGTTTGACCTGGTTTGATTCCAGGACTGCATACCATTGATTACGGATCATGAGCTCCCTCCCAATGCCGTTATGACGAACCATAGAGGCCGATGTATCCAAGCAGATCGTGATGTTTAATTCTACCCAACCTTTGGAAAATGGGTTGACAGCTCAGTCCAAAAAGGCAGTTACCTGGATGATTCTGCGCCAGGCCCTGCTTCTTCGATACTGATGGCCTTAAACGTCGGGCGGGCGAAGCGCTGAGTAGGGGGGATGCCAACCGGGTTGGAGTGGTACGGATCTACCCCACGGCAGAGGTAGGCTTTGAAATTGGGATTGACCGAGAGGTCATTCTTGACGTTGACGCCGCTGTAACGGATCGTCAGGCCAGCACGGCGGCGAGACGAGGGGTTAGCAGGGGAGCCGTGGACCGCACGGTCGTCGTGGAGCGAAACCTCGCCAGCTTTAAGGTGGAACTGCACTGCCCCGCTTTCATCAAAGGAACCTTTCTCGAGCTCAAGAGTCAAAACTGAACCAGTGCTGCCTGAACGCTGGTGCTTCATGAGGCCGGCTTTATGCGATCCGGGGATGATTCGCATAGCGCCGTTATCAGCACCGACGTCGTCGAAAGCCAACCAAACGGTGACGGTGTTAAAAGGCTGCATCGGCCAGTAGTAGGCATCCTGGTGCCAGCCGACCGTGGAAACGCTGAAAGGGTCTTTGATGAAAAAGCTGCTGGCCCAAATATAGAAATTGGCACCTAAAATGCTCTCGACCAGGTCGTGAATTTTTGGATTCATGACGATCTCATACAGGTAAGTGCTGGTTTCATGCCATTCGCGGATATCTTTGGCGGTCTCACCGGGTTCGAGCAGCGCCAGCAGACTGGGCAGCTCCTGGTTGATGCGCTCCATCTCCTGTGGGGAATACACGGGCGGAAGACCGATCAGGTAACCGTTCTCGTGGAAAAATGCAATCTGTTCTTGATTGAGTGTATAAATAGACATGGCCAATCCCTTATTAGGGTTAACGATTTTTTTCGATTCTGTCAACGAAAGCGATGGCTCGCTAATCTGGCGTAATATTACTATAAATATCGACTATAGACAAGCTGAAGACCGGTGTGAAGGCAGACCGATTGCCGGATGAATTGGGGCAGGGTTATGTGCCGAGCAGGTATAATTAAGGTTAAGCAATGGACCTACTTTTCTTGGCGCACCTGTTAAACGGCCTGTTGATGGTCGGCATGCCGATCGGGTTGGGAATTTACCTGACCCGACGCTTCCACATTGGCTGGCGCCTGTGGTGGATCGGGGCAGCGACCTTTGTGATATCGCAGATCGGCCACATCCCGTTCAATTCATGGTTGACGAGCCTGTTCCAATCGGGAGCCTTACCCCAACCACCGGCGGCGTGGATTCCGTATTTCAACCCGGTCGTGTTGGGATTGAGCGCTGGCCTGTTTGAAGAGCTTTCACGAACAGCGGTCTACGCCTGGTGGGCCAAAGATGGGCGGTCGTGGCGTAGAGGCGTTCTGATGGGGGCCGGCCATGGCGGTATCGAGGCTATCATCCTGGGCGCTCTGGTTTTGTATACCTTCTTGCAGATGGCTGCGCTGCGGACAGTCGACCTTACGACCATTTTCCCGCCAACCCAGGTGGCTGCAGCCCAGTCGCAGGTCAGCGCTTATTGGAGTGCGTCCGTACCGGCGTCTTTACTGGGAGCTGTCGAACGGCTCTTTACCATCCCGACCCAAATCTGCTTTTCGATCATCGTGCTGCAGGCTTTCACCCGACGGCAGCCGGCCTGGGTAGTCGTTAGCCATTTTGTGGCATGCCTTCATTGACGGGGTTTCAGTTTATCTGGTGTCTGCCTGGGCGGGACAGCCCTGGGCGAACTACGCGATCGAAGGTGTGATCGGCGTTCTGGCGATAGTCAGCATTGCCCTCCTGTTCCTACTGCGCCAACCTGAGCCTCCCCAAGAGCCCGATGAACTGGCCCCAACGGTTGAGACGATCCCTCTGGAAGCGATCAAACCGGTCAAAATCGAAGACGAAGTCAAATCTGATAAGCTGGATGACAGCCGCTATTCCGGATAAATTTTTTTGAGCAGGGGGATTAGCAAAGGGTCAATAGTTTATTCCTGCGATATTTTCTAATCTTTTCGGCCCAGAGATTTCCGGCGATTTAATACCTTACGATCTTTGTTTGCTTTAAAAGACCGGATCAGACCTGATGATATCCTGTGTGGGAAGATACGGTAAGCATGCCTTGATTTGTCCAAGCCGCTAACGCCGGTAATTCTTCTAAATCAATTTTTCGGTGTGACCGGAGAGCTGGCGCAACAGTTCGAGCTGGCCCAGATGGTAAGCAAAGTGGAAGTTGTTGAAAAATAAGCGCCAGCTCAGGGTAGTGGTCCGGTCACCCCAGGCGACCTCGCGGGCTAAAGTCGGCGTCTTCCATTTTCTCGAGGCGGGCAACAATGACGGTATGGAGACGGTCGTGGCCTGAAAGGAGCTCTTCGAGGGAGAGCACACCTGGGCCTGGCCCGGTGATAGGTTCGGACCCGGTGCGGTATTTTTCCAGGCGAGTTTCTTCGATGGGGGATTCTTCGCCAAGAAGCGATAAGATCGTGATCTGGTAATCCAGGAGGTGGCCTAAGACCCAATTCATGCAATTGCCGGAAGGCTGGGGCTGGATGAAGGTATCGGCCAGGGTGAGCCCTTCGGTTTGGGTATGAACCAGGTTATGTTCGAGGATCAGAAGTTGGATAAATTCTTGGATGTTTATCATAGCAATAACAGGGAAGTCCATCATTCTATAAGCAACACGGCTTTGCCGGGGAACTGGCGGTCCATCAGGCGGCGAGAGACAGTGGAGATCTGGGCCCAGGGCGCTTCAAGGGTTATTTGGGGTCGGAGCTGACCTTTGGCGACCAGGGAGACGAGCTGTTCCAGGCCGATAGAAGCACGTCGACGGTTTTGATTTCGTCGAAATAGGAAGAAACCGGTCAGGCTGCTGTGAGGGGCAGTGAAGAATGAGCGCAGGTTCAGGGTGATTTCAGCGCCGGCGGTTGTCCCATAATTAACACAGATTCCGTCTGGAGCGAGGAAGCTGAAGATGCTGCTCAGGACCGGGCCGCCGACCAAATCGGCGATAAGGTGATAAGGTCCGAACCGCCCGGCAGCTTCGGGGTCGGCGACAACCACCTGCCACGCCCCGGCTTCACGCACCGAGTCGATAAAACCAGGGTGGTGGGTGATGCCCACCACCTCAGCACCGGAAAGGCGGGCCAACTGGACGACGAAGTTGCCTGCCCCGCCCGATGCACCGGTGACGAGGACGCGCTGGGCGACCAGGTTCCTGGACCGCTGCAGGACGTATAAAGCAGTCAACCCGGCTATCGGTAAGGTGGCTGCCTGGCTGAAAGAGACCGAATCCGGCAGGATGGCCAATGCCTGGGTCGGAACGGCGACCAGCTCGGCCCAGGCGCCGACCGGTAGTAAGCCGACCACCCGGGCGCCTGCTTTCGGGCCAGAGCCGTTCGCTGCCGGTTCTTCGACCACACCTGACAGATCCCAGCCTGGAATGTATATATTTTTGGACCTGGGTCACCCGCTTCACTTCACCTCGATTGAGTGAAAAAGCGGCTACACGGACGAGGGCCTGGTCGGGTCCAGCGGTGGGATTGGAAACCTCGGAAATGACGAAAGGTTCGTTTTCATTCCCCGGTTCAAAATCGCTTTCATCGAATCTGTTCTACTCCTCAATGGTGGAAAGATCGCCTTCAGGGAGGCCCTGAGCGCGGGCTTTGAGCACCCGGCGCATGATCTTTCCACTGCGGGTTTTTGGCAGTTGGGTGACGATCTGGATCTTCTCTGGTTTGGCGATTGGCCCCATTTCGTGAGCCGACGTGGTCTTTCAGCTCGGAGACAAGGGTTTCGGAGGGCTCGTATCCGGCGCGCAGAATGACGTAAGCGTGGATGGCATTGCCCTTGATCTCGTGAGGCAGGCCGATCGCTGCTGCTTCGGCGACCGCCGGGTGGCTCACGAGGGCGCTTTCGATCTCGGCCGTGCCCAGGCGGTAGCCGGATACCTTGAGGACGTCGTCGACGCGGCCGATGATCCAGAAGTAGCCGTCGCTGTCCTTGCGGGCGCTGTCGCCGGTGAAATATACCCCCGGGAAACGGCTCCAATACTGCTTGACGTAACGCTCGGGGTCGTTATAGATGGTGCGGAGCATGGCCGGCCAGGGCGTCTTGAGGACCAGGTAGCCTTCTTCGCCGGGCTCGACCGGCTTGCCTTGCTTCGTCGTAGACGTCAGCCTCGACGCCTGGGAAGGGTCGGGTGGCGCTGCCCGGCTTGAGGTCCATGACCGGGAGAGGCGTGATCATGAACATGCCAGTCTCAGTCTGCCACCAGGTATCCATGATCGGGCAGCGGCCTTTGCCGATGATATTGATAGTACCAGCGCCAGGCCTCCGGGTTGATCGGTTCGCCCACCGAGCCGAGCAAGCGCAATGATGAAAGGTCGTGCCGGTTAGGCCAGGCGTCGCCAAAGCGCATCAGGCCGCGGATAGCAGTGGGGGCGGTATAGAGGATGTTGATGCCATGCCGCTCGATCATGCTCCACCAGCGGTCGGGGTAGGGGTAGGCCGGGGCGCCTTCGTACATAAAGCTGGTTGCGCCGAGGAGCAGAGGGCCGTAAACGATGTAGCTGTGGCCTGTCACCCAACCCGGATCTGCGGTGCACCAGTAGCGATCTTCTTCTTTGACGTCGAAGACCATACTTGAGGGTGGTGGCAACGCCGACCATGTAACCGCCGTGGGTGTGGACGATGGCCTTGGGCCTGCCGGTGGTGCCGGAGGTATAAAGCAGATAGAGCGGGTCTTCGGCGTCCATCGATTCGGTTTCGCAGCGGCTGTTGCCGGCGGCGAGCGAGCCACCGGAAGGCCCATCAGATCCTGGTACCAGAAATCCCGCCCAGCTTCCAACGATACATCGTGCCCGGTGCGTTTTACCACGATCATCTGCTCGACCGTCGCGCAGCGCTTAAGGGCTTCGTCCGCGATCTTCTTGAGCTCGACGACCTTACCATTCATGAAGCCGCCATCGCAGGTGATGAGCAGGCGCGATTGGCTATCTTCGATACGGGAGGCGAGGGCCTCAACCGAAAAGCCACCATAAACGACCGAATGAACGGCACCGACTTTGGCGCAGGCCAGCATGGCGATGGCCAACTCGGGCACGCGCCCCATGTAGATAGTCACCCGGTCGCCTTTATGACGCCCATGCTGCGCAGGACGTTAGCAAACATGCAAACCTCGCGATTGAGCGCATGATAGGAGTAAGTGCGGGATCGCCGGTCTCGCCCTCCCAAATCAAAGCCAGCTTGTTGCGCCGCCAGGTCTGGACATGGCGATCCAGGCAGTTATAGACGATATTAGTCTTAGCACCGGTAAACCAGCGGTAGAACGGCGGGTTGGAATCGTCGAGTACTTTTTCCCAGGGCTCAAACCAGACGAATTCTTTAGCGCGTTACTCCCAAAAGCCCGCCAGGTCGAGATCGGCCTGGCGAGCAACCTCGGCCTGGTCGGTTACATTGGCGGAAGCGACAATCTCACCTGACGGCGAGTAAATCTCTTTGGTATCTACTCGGTAGACATTTTTACCTCTATTTCTTCGAGAGTCGAAAACATGGTGTCGGGATCCGGACTTCCGGCGATATTCGAGAACCAAAAATGTTTGGGTAATGTTGGTCATCCTTTTCTGAATCCTCTAAACCGGACCAATAATGATGCGATTAACCGGTAAACAACAGCAAACGGTGATAAAAAACCCAATTAATATCTATATTCACCGATTATTTATTATTATAGTCCCAAAAAATGGGGATGCAAGACAATTTCGAGAATTAATTAGAAGAAGCTGCCTCCCCAGCCCTCTTCCCACTGTGGGTAGGGGATAGCATCAAAATCCAGGCCGTCGATCTGACCTGCTGAGGAAAAGATCAGGTTTGGTTCAGGTTTTTTCTTCTTCTTCCAGAACTTGGAAGAAGATTTTGAGAATGTAGGGGTCAAATTGTTTGCCGGACTGCTCTTCGAGGTACTGCCGTACTTTTTCGGAGGGCCAGGCGAGGCGGTAAGGGCGATCGGATGAGAGCGCATCCCAGACGTCGACGATGGCGAAAATGCGAGCCGATAAGGGAATCTGTTCACCGGACAACCCGCGCGGGTAACCGTTGCCATCCCATTTTTCGTGGTGGGAGAGGGGTATATCGAGGGCATGCCGCAGATAGGGGATTGATGCGATCATTTCGTATGCATACTGCGGATGTTTATGCATGACCTCCCATTCATCGCTGGTGAGCGGGCCAGGCTTGAGGAGGATATTATCCGGGATGGCCATCTTGCCCACGTCGTGCAACAAAGCGCCGCGGCGAATGTGCTCCCATTCAGCCTGGTTTACGCTCAACATCTGGGCCAGGCGCAGGGTCATTCGGGTGACACGCTGGGTATGGCCTTCGGTATCTTTATCACGCAGGTCGAGCGCATGCGACCAGCCTTCAATAGTCGCATCGTAGGATTGGGACAGCTCTTGATTGGAACGCTGCAGTTCGGTAAAAAGGTTGGCGTTATCGATGGCGATCGCGCCCTGGCCAGCCAGGGCTTCGATAAAGTCAACCCACTCCAGGTCGGGGGTGAATAATTGGCGAGAGAAGATTTCGACTACCCCCTTGACCTGGCCTTTGGCGATCAAAGGAACGGCGAAATAGGAGATAAAGGCTTCTTCCCTGAAGCTGGGGCTGCGCAGGAAATCTGTGCCGCGGCGGCGGATGTCGGAAATGTGAATTGTTTTCCTTTCGAGCGCCGCCCGTCCGGCATAACCTTCGCCCAGGCGGAGCTGGGTATGCTGCAGCATATTGGTACGGAACCCCTTACCGATCATGTAGTCTAATACATGGGTCTGGGGATTAAGGACCAGCACATTCGCCGCATCTACGCCGGTTTGGGTGAGGGCCTGGTCGATGATCGTGCCCAGGCTGATACGCAGGTCGAGACTGCCTGAAATAGCGATATCGATCTGGCGGAGAGCCTGGAGCTTATCGAAGCTGTGCTGGACTTTCTCAAAGAGCTGGGCATTGATAATCGCCAGGGCGGTGCGATCGGCGATCTCTTGTAAAAAGACCTGGTCATCGTTTCCATAAGGACGGCCGGCTTGATCTCGACTGACCCCTAGCGTACCGATCAAACGATCCTGGGAGCGCATCGGAACGATCAAAATACTATGAATCGGAATTTTTTCAAGTAAAGGCCAGAGATCGGGCTTGATCGACTGCCTGATCTCATCCTGAGAGAGGTTTGCGACATTCACGGGTTTTCCATCGCGGGCCACGACCTCGGGGAACCATTCACCTTTTTCCTGATAAACTGCCAAGATGATCGTACGCAGACCCTCGGCAGCTTCCGGGTTGGAATGATACACGGATGTCAGGTGAAGTTTTTGATCGGAGGCGGAAAGTAAGGTTATGGCACAGGCATTGCCGATCAAGGCAGTCACCTGGTGGGTACAAATGTCAAGGATATCCTGGTTGTTCCGGCTGGCTCCGGCGTAAAGTTGCGATATTTTTGCCAGGGCTGCCAGGTGGGCATTATTCTTGCGGATCTGTTCTTCAGCGCGAACACGACCGGTGATATCTTCCAGGCTGCCTTCGTGGTAAAGCACATTTCCCTGGGAATCGCGCACGACCCGGAACGAATCTTCTACCCAGATTGGGGTTTGGTCGTAACGCATCACCTGAATTGGCGTGTGGAGGAGTTCGTCTTGATTGCCTAAGATTTTTTGTACTTCATTAAAATTTTCAGGATCGACATCTAATTGCCTGGCGTTCAACTTGAGCATGGATTCACGATTGGGGTAGCCAAAAAGGTCGACGAATGCATCATTACATTCAACAATCTTGCCGGTATTTGAAGTACGGTAGAGGGCTATCGGAATTCTATTGAAGAGTGTGTGATAACGATCCTCGCTGGCATTCAAGGCCTGTTCGGCTTGGGTGCGCTTGGTGATATCTTGCACCATGGAAAGCAAACCTACGATCTTGCCATCGCTGTCCTTGAGGGGGACATCCATCCATTCACAGATGATGGTACGGCCATCTTTAGTGATATTTTCATTTATGCTTGAAGCAGACGTATCTTCACGAATAAAACGCTTTAACCGCAGGTCAAGAGAACCGCGAAACTCTTGCGGTACGTCAAAATCAAAATGCTGCCCGATGGCTTCCTTAGCGCTGAATCCAAAAATCTTCTCAGCCGCCGGATTCCACGAGCTGATGTCAAGATTGGGGTCGATGACAATGCACCCGATTGGCATTCGTTCGATCTGCAATTTCAGGAGTGATTCACTCTGCTGCAAAGCCTTGCGGTTCTGGACGAGCTCATTTAATTGGAACGACAATTCACGGGATTGGTCATCGATATGTTTGAAGTCACGGGATTGGATGGAAGCGCCAACGGTCGCTACCGCGCCAGCGATTGTGACAAGGAACAAGCCGGCAATAATATCCCTGGATGGGAGGGATGGGTTGACCAAAGACAGCAATAAGATGATGACAATGAAATATACGGTGGCCAGAGAAGTCATCCGGGGCGATGGATAGAGACTGCTTACAAACAACCCCAGGATCAAAAAGAACAAATAGTTCGGGTCTTCCTGGGTGAGAACACCCAGGAAAATCATGACGCCGATGATGGCAATGGTGATGATGGGCGTCATGCGGTAATCTTTAGTATGGTTGAGGATAAAGGCAATCAGGAGAACCAGAATGTCCAGCAAACCAACGGCCAGAATGACCGCATCTCCATTTTGGGTAAGGGCCAGTAAAAAACCTACGACTCCAGCCAGGATCAGGGTCAATAAAAGAGCTGAAAGAAGAAAGACCCGGCGGCGTTCAGGCTCCTGGATCGAGGGATGAGGGCTGAGAATGGCGTCCAGACCCTGTCTGAGAAACCGAAGCGCTTTTGTTAAGGCTGGCGTCGATGCCGGATTGTTATCTTTTGCCATTCAGAATGCCTTAAAGCCTTCCTGTTTTAATCGAGCAAAATTGAAACAAGATTCTCTCCATCGTCACACACTTGCAACCTGGTGCAACGCTCCATTCGCCTGTAAGTGGAAAAAAACCAGCACACTGAGATAAAAGCAAATAATAACTGGCTATACCCAAAACCGATGTGAGCCATGCGATTGAGATTCACATCTGAATTGTATATGGTTAATAACGATAAAACTTCGACTTCGTTGCGATATTACCTTACAGATTCGTTAGGAAACTGAAAAAGGCCGTCCTTTTAGCACTTTGGCAAAGGACGACCCGCTGGTTGTTTACAAGAGTCACTATTTGAATTCGGTAGGGCATTAGGCGCTGTACCGGTCTCTTTTAGAGGCAGTACGCACCCAGTGAATTCAAAAAAATATAGAACAGCCCAGGAAGAAACGGTTAACTGGAAATGATACCTGGGATGGATAAAGCGCCGTAATTAATGGCATTCAGGATATTGTCGCCGTAGAAATAGGCAAGGGCGACGAGAGCACAGCAGCAGCAAAGGACAACGACGACAATCGCTACGATTATCCAGGTGTTACGGTTGCTTTTTTGGGGAAGGACGGGCGGCGGCTGCATGGGTGGGATTTCTTCAGGCATTGGGGGCTGAGATGGGGGTGGGGGTGGGGTTACTGGGGCGCCATAATCTTGTGACATTTTCATTCTCCTTGGTTCAAAATAATGATTCTAAATAACTTAGGGGTTATTCTCGACCCATAGTTGCGGGTCGTTTAGGCATACTCGATTCTGGCTGACAGAACCGCTTGACATTTTCACAGCGGCGGAATTCTTCATTGAATTCCATTCATAAAAGGTATGCAGATTAAGGGAGCACCGATACCGAGGACGAAAAAAAGCAATACCAGGCACAATCCGATCAGGCTCACCCCCAGGTTGATGTAACCCAGGATAAGTCCGGCGGTCGCCATGCCGGCTCCAGTAACGTGACCATCACTCCTGGTGATCTCGTTCTTCGCCATGTACCCGGTAATGATAGCGACGATGGGGCCAATACCTACAAAGCCGATCCAACCGAGGATACCTGCAATCAGGCTGATGATGGCCCAGTTGCTGGTCTGGGTGTAATATAAGGGCGGGGGTTGTTGAGAGTTAGGATCGTCCATAAGTGCTCCTGAAGTTATTGGTGGTTAGGTCGCCTGGCAGTTCGGAAGGCGAAGAAAGAGAACCGACATTTACGGTGCGAGTATGGTGACTGCTAAGTTTGTCTTGAAGAAGGTGTCGTTTTTTCATAAAATGCATCTGTGATTGCACTGCAAGAACAGCACTTTAAAAACCGAAACAAGGCTTCGAAAACGGAACAAACACACTAAGGGCAACCCAGAACGCCTTCGACAAAGCAAAAAAAGAAAGGTCTTGCTGATTTTGGGCCGTATAATTCAGCCCTTGAGTAGCCTTTTGTTGCCTTTCAGCCTTTCTTTTTGCTTCCCAGTAATGGGAAATCCGCCGCACATTGGTCATGGCAGCCGAGGTAATCCACAGACAAGTTATCCGGAAAAGACCTCTCACCGGCAGCTTTCCGGCCGGGAAAGGATGCTTAATCTCCCGAATGGTGCCTTCAATCGCGGCCCGCGGATTCTTGCCGCTGGTTTTCCCGAGATGCAATCTTCGGCGACGCTGAGCCACAGATAGCTGAGATGGGAGAAACGTTATCCGCAAAGCAGACCTTTTTTTACCTGACCGAGCTGGACAGCAGCCTTGAGTATAAAACGGACAAGTCCGACAAACTTGTGGATCAAAATCTGCCCGATAGCCACGCTGATGGCTGCTGAGTGCCACGGCTACGCTTTGTCCTTGGGGACAGGTGATTTGCTGGGGTACTCCAGCTTCATCTGGTTGGATCTCAAAATCGGCCAGGTTGAGCTTTTGCGGATCTGGCACTCGCCCATGGATGCCACTTTGAATTTGTGCCACATGCTGTTCTTGTAAAACCGGATCGGCACTCGGACCAGCGAAGGCACCATCCGTGTGGAGATTGGTCAAGTTCGTCCTCGCTTTCAAATTTGGCAATGCATCCACCAGTAAATCTTCATCGTTGACGTTATTGGGCGCCACCTGTACTTTCGTGATCAATTGCACCTTGTTGTCCGCACTGCAGGTTTCGGCCACATTGCCCACATAACCTTTATAAGATCGCTGACCTTTTTTGCGATAGGTGGCTTCCAAATCATCACAGGATTGCAGACAACCCGACTCCAATTCCTGGTTGGTTTTGGCCGTAGGAGTTGAGGTTTCCGGTTCGATCCGGTAATTGTCCTCAAAGAAACGCCGGAGCATCTGGTAAATAGGTTCCTGAGCGTAGCTGACGTTCAGTTCATCCAGTAAACGGTGCATGACCTTCCCAATCTTTTCCAGATGCTCAGTCTTGGCTACTTGACCTTTGATCCGATAAACATATTGTCCGGAGGGCCCGCTGATAAATGGTTTCAAAAGCTCAGCATAGCGCAGTTGATCAGCCTCTGAGAGCATGTGCTGCACCCGTTGGAGAGCTTCGACCAACAACTGCAAGCGGCTCATATCCATGATATTGCTGGCGATTTGGGTGCTGTCCATCCGTTGGTGTTCGGTTTTGAGCTTCAAGACCGCCAATTGCTGGTCAGTGATCGCTTCGAAAGCTTGATTGAGCAAATTGACCCCGTGCTTCAGATTATATTGGCTGAGACGCTCGCGAAAGTAATATAACGTCCGCAGGTCAAAATCACTGTCATTCAGGTCCCAGATCCCCAGGGCATACCGCACTTGCAGGTCAAAGCTGAAATGATCGTACAGTTCTTCATCGCTCCACCCAAATCCACTCTTGAGCGTCTCCAGTCCGACCAACCAATTGACTGGCACATTCGGTCGCGAAGGACAATTGGCATACAAAACGGAAAAGGCATCTTCTTTGATCCGGCAGAAAAAGTCCCGATAAAAATCTTGCGCCCAAGAATTCGTCAATTGCTGGCGCTTTTTCTCGGGCAGTTCGTTGACATTACTGATCAGGAGCGGTTGTGTATGGCGCTGATTGGCTTTGTACATGCTTCAGCCTTTATTGTCGGTTTTGGATTTGCTACTATTATATTTAATTTTGACCATTTTGGTCGTATCGTTTTTGCAGTGCAATCATCTGTTCTTCAGGTATTTTCATCCCAAGGTTGTTGTGCAGGAATCAGGCCAGTTAGTGCAACTGGCACTGACAGAAGCAAATAAAAATGCCCTAATCCTCCCCTCTCCTAAAGCAAGAGGGGAAAGCCTTTACTTCACCAATCCGTCTGCCTAGGAAGATGGAAAGCACGGCAGACAACGGATTCGAGCAGGCAGTTATTCTGTTATCAAAGTGTAACTATAAAGAAAAACCGGACCAGGTCCCTGTCAACGAAAAACGTACAAAGTCCAGGACGGCGATCTGGAGGAGCGCCAGAAAAAACCCACCCAGTAACGGCAGCCAGAGCTGGCCGTACGTTTCGAAGTGGTTGTCTTTCTTAAAGAGCAGAACCAGTACCATGCTGTATACCATGGTGAGCAGGGCCATCACCCCAACCACAGCGAGGATCATAAGCGGGTAAAGCAGTACGACGACACCGGAGAGAACAGCGGCTACGATCAGTACGGCTAAGGCCAGGATGCCAGCCACCTGCTTCCCCGATGCGAGGGCCGAACGATCTTCCCAATGTTTCCACATAGTCTGGTGAAAGACCGGGAACAATCCGGCGGCGATGACCAAACCCATGCCCATACCGGTTACGAGACGGAGCCAGTTCTGGGGTTCATACAGCGAGGGAAAGTTTGGGAAAAAGTGAATGTACGAATTGACGCCGTCCAGGCCAAAAGCGACCACGAGGACACCCATGGCGAAATAGACTTTGAAAGAAGGCATTTTTCCACGCCGCCCACCGGTTTTGCCGTCTGCACCGGGTTGGGAAAACTGGTAAACCAATCCCAGGAGTGCACCCAGGTACATACCGGTACAGCGAGCACAGAGGGGGAACTGATCACCATCCACCTGGAATGAGTGCGAGCTGATTCGGTGGCAAACAGCATAAGCAATGGCATCGGCTTTTCCGAGGAAGCCGGGCGGGGTCAGTAAAAGCCAGGCGATGATAAGGGCAGCAGTTATCGGAAAGACCAGCCACTTGATGAACTCGAGCTTTGCAGGTTTCACCGGCGGGGACATTGCCATATCGGTTCAATTATAGATGTTTCGTGTTAGTGATGCAAGTTAAACAGAGATTAAAAAGCGGTCAGGCGGCTGCTCAAAAAAAACACGCCGATGCGCCGAGGGAATAATTGGGCAAATTGGGGGGTTGACTTTTATATTTCGGCGAGGTATATTGGTAGGAACAATTTAGGACAAGTCACTAAAAAATGATTTCTTACCTCTCTATTCTCGCTCTTGCCATTCTTGTGGTTCTCATCGTTATTGAGAGCCAAATTTTATTTTGGGCGGCGAGAGCAGCGTGGAGGAAAGTGTAAGACCAAAGCACTGGTATAAGCCAAAGCAAGCCGGAACCGCCCACCAAAAGGGCGGTTCTTTTTTTATCATTGAAAATTGAAAAAAGTTCGTGGAGAGTTGATAAAAGAAATGATGCGATCATCGCAGGTAAAAAAAGGAATTGAACGAGCGCCTCACCGGGCGTTGCTAAAAGCCGTCGGCCTGACCGACGCCGATATGGACAAACCGTTCATCGCAGTTGTGAATTCGTATGTAGATGTCGTGCCGGGTCACGTCCATTTGCAGGCGTTTGGCCGGCTGGTGAAAGATGCAATCCGGGCGGCTGGGGGTGTGCCTTTTGAGTTCAACACCATTGCCGTCGACGATGGGATCGCCATGGGACACATCGGTATGAAGTATTCCCTGCCTTCGCGTGAGCTGATCGCTGACTGTGTCGAAACCATGATCGAAGCTCACCGTTTCGACGGGATGGTATGTATTCCAAATTGCGACAAAATCGTTCCGGGGATGTTGATGGCGGCAGTCCGCACCAACGTCCCCGCCATTTTTGTATCCGGGGGAGCGATGCCGGCGGGCCGGACACCGGATGGAGAGGCAGTTGACCTGATCTCTGTTTTCGAAGGGGTAGGCGCTTTCCAGGCCGGTAAGATCGATGCGGCTCGTTTGAAACTATTGGAAGACACAGCCTGCCCGGCGTGCGGGTCTTGTTCAGGGATGTTCACGGCCAACAGCATGAACTGCTTGATGGAAGCTCTTGGCCTGGCGCTACCATATAACGGGACAGCTTTAGCGACATCAGCAGAGCGGGAAGCCCTGGCGGCAAAGGCGGGCCAAATGATCCTGGAACTGGTCGAGCGTCAAATTACACCACGGCAGATTGTGACAGCCGAAGCCCTCGACGACGCTTTTGCTTTGGATATGGCTATGGGCGGCTCGACCAACACGGTGTTACACGGGTTGGCAATTGCCAACGAAGCCGGATTCGACTATTCATTGGAACGGATCAACTCGGTAGCTGATCGGGTGCCGCACCTGTGCAAGGTGAGCCCGGCAGGTAAATGGCACATCGAGGACGTCCATCGGGCGGGAGGCGTGCCGGCTATTTTGAACGAGATTGCAGCCGCAAACGGGCCTTTACACCTGGATCGGTTAACGGTCAGCGGCATGACGCTGGGCCAATCGATTGCCGGAGCGACCGTCAAAGATGAAGACGTGATCCATCCTTACCATAACCCCCATTCAGCCAAAGGCGGGCTGGCGATCCTGTTTGGCAACCTGGCTCCCTGCGGGGCAGTCGTCAAATCGGGCGGGGTGAGCGCGGCCATGCGCAAGTTTTCTGGCCCGGCGCGCATCTTTGAATCACAGGAAGAAGCCCAGACCGGTGTGATGAATGGGCAGGTGCATCCGGGCGATGTGGTGGTGATCCGCTACGAAGGGCCCCAGGGCGGGCCAGGTATGCAAGAGATGCTCAGCCCAACCAGCGCCATCATGGGCATGGGACTGGGAGACCGGGTTGCTTTGATCACCGATGGACGCTTCTCAGGCGGCACCCGCGGCGCCTGCATTGGGCATGTTTCACCAGAAGCCGCGGCGCGCGGGCCGATTGCAGCTCTGATGCAGGGCGACATGATCGACATCGATCTGGATGGGCGAACATTAAACGTCAAGCTATCGACTGAAGAAATCAGCCAGAGGTTGGCAGCCCTCCCGCCTTTTGAAACCAAAGTACAAAGCAAGTGGCTAAGGCGATATGCCCGGTTCGTGACCAGCGCGGACAGCGGGGCAGTATTAAAGGTATAAGCAACAGAATCAGACTTCAGACGTCAGTGATTAGTTCTGCTGATGGCAATTACCTGAGAGTTGTAGGTTTTTTAAAAAACTCAAGCGAGGATAAGACGATGAAAAAGACCGGTGCACAAATCATATGGGAATCATTACTTCAGGAAGGGGTCAGACACATTTTCGGTTATCCGGGTGGATCCATTCTGCCACTGTACGACGCCTTACCGGAGTATCCAATCCACCACGTGTTGGTGCGCCATGAACAGGGCGCGGCTCATATGGCCGATGGGTATGCTCGGGCGTCCGGAGGAGTGGGGGTTGCGTTGGCAACTTCTGGACCAGGGGCAACGAACCTGGTTACCGGCATCGCCACAGCGATGCTAGACTCTTCGCCCATCGTCTGCCTGACTGGCCAGGTCTCTAGCAAACTGATCGGGTATGATGCTTTCCAGGAAGTCGACGTGACCGGCATCACCCTGCCGATCACCAAGCACAATTTCCTGGTGACGGACATCAATGAGCTCGGCGATGTGATGCGCGAAGCCTTTTACATTGCCCGGACAGGGCGACCAGGCCCAGTGCTGGTAGACGTTGCTAAGGACGTGCAGACGGCGGTGTGCGACTGGAGCTATGAGTTAAGCTCGGTCCGGCTGCCGGGTTACCGGCCCGACCTGAGCCCGATGCCGCATAGCATCCAGCAAGCGACCGAAATGATCAACTCGGCCCAGCGGCCGGTGATTTTGGCGGGCCAGGGGGTGTTGTTGAGCGGAGCGATGCGAGAGCTGCGTGAATTTGCGGAAAAGACTCGCACTCCGGTGGCATTGACGCTGTTGGGTCTTGGGTCCTTCCCGGCCAACCACCCACTCAATTTAGGTATGATGGGGATGCACGGTGAAGCCTGGGTTAACAATACCATCCAGCAATCCGACCTGGTGCTGGCATTTGGGATGCGCTTTGACGACCGCGTAACCGGTAACTTGAAAACCTTCGCCAAGAACGCCATGAAGATCCACGCCGATATCGACCGTTCGGAGATCAATAAGAATGTGGTTGCAGACCTGGCGTTGATCGGTGACCTGCGTGAGACCCTGCAGCAGCTTATCCCCAACGTGGCAGCCAACGATCACAACGACTGGAACGAGCACATTGACGAGATGCGCGGTGATAGCACCGCCCGCGATATCTTGAACCGGCCCGATAACGGGCGATTATTCGCGGCTCGGGTCATCCACGATTTGTCCCGCCTGACCGGCGGCGAATTGATCGTGGTTTCCGATGTGGGCCAGAACCAGATGTGGGCTGCTCAGTACTATCGCCATGACCAGCCTTTCACCGCCATCAATTCGGGCGGGTTGGGGACGATGGGTTTTGCCTTGCCGGCGGCGATCGGGGCCAAGATGGCCCGACCGGAGGCTGACGTTTGGGTCATCGCCGGGGACGGCGGTTTCCAAATGACACAGGCTGAGTTGTCGACTGCGGCTCAGGAAGGCTTAAAAATCAATATTGCCATCATCAACAACGGTTACCTGGGCATGGTAAGGCAGTGGCAGGAATTCTTCTATGACCGGCGCTATACGGCGACGCCGATGAAGGCTCCTGATTTTGTCAAGCTGGCAGAGGCTCACGGCCTGACCGGCTTGAGGGTCACCCGGCGCGAGCAGATCGAAGCAGCCGTTGAGCAAGCACGCACCAGCGAAGGAACGGTGGTGATCGATTTCCGGGTTGAGAAAGAAGACGATGTTTATCCCATGGTGCCGGCTGGCGCCGATTTGCATGCGATGATCCGCAGGCCAGTGCCGGACGGTAAGGTGTATGAGGACGATCTCATTATTTGATCAAAAATGGCAATCACGAATAAGAGCGAATGGGACGACTAACGCGAACATTTAAATTGAAGGACCCATTGAGCAAAGGAACACTGGAGGAGAGATGCAGCATACGCTAATTGCCCTGGTCGAGGACAAGCCGGGGGTTCTGAACAGGGTATCATCCCTGTTCCGCCGGCGAGCCTTCAACATCGAATCACTCACCGTAGGCCATACCGAGAACTCCGGAGTTTCTCGAATGACAATCGTGGTCAATTCGGATCAGACTGATGCCGAACGAGTGGTGGCATACCTTTATAAACTGGTTAACGTCATCCAGGTGGAAGATCTGGCAACGGTACCGTCGGTGAGACGAGACCTGGCTATGGTCAAGGTGAATGCCTGCCCCGAAAACCGGGCGGAGATTATGCAGTTGGTCGATGTTTTTCGGGCGCGCATTATCGACGTGACCAATAACTCTTTGATCATCGAAATTACCGGCGACGAACAGAAGATCGACAGTTTCGTCGACATTTTGCGCCCGTTGGGCATCATTGAGATGGTGCGAACCGGAGCGGTAGCCATGGCACGCGGACCGGATCCAATCTCGGCGATGGCAGTCAAAGCCGTCGAAGCGACGAAAGAAGTTGAAACTACGAATGAAGTTGAAACTACGGATGAATACAGATAAGTCCATTTTCACATGAAAGTTATGGCCGGACATGAGGGAAAATTTTTCCCTTTATCTCTCAGGCCTTGAACCTAACCCCATTTTTTTTAGGAGAACACTATGGCAAAGATATCATTTGGCGGCGTTGTTGAAGATGTAGTCACTCGGGATGAATTTCCGCTTGCGAAAGCGGTTGAGGTGTTGAAGGATGAAGTCGTGGCCGTCCTTGGGTACGGCGTGCAAGGGCCGGCCCAATCGCTCAACATGCGCGATAACGGAATTAAGGTGATCGTCGGGCAGACCCCAGGACACAAGAGCTGGGATAAAGCCGTGGCGGATGGCTGGGTGCCGGGGAAAACGCTTTTCCCGTTGGACGAAGCCACCGCGCGCGGTACGATCATCCAGGACCTGGTTTCGGATGCCGGTCAGAAGATGACCTGGCCGATGGTCAAAGCCTGCCTCAAAGAAGGGGATGCCCTGTATTTCTCTCATGGATTCTCGATTGTCTACAAGGATCAGACAGGAGTCATCCCACCCGAGTTCGTCGATGTGATCATGGTAGCGCCGAAGGGTTCGGGAACGAGTGTGCGGGCCAACTTCCTGGATGGCAGCGGTATCAACAGCAGCTATGCCGTGGAGCAGGATTTTACCGGGCGGGCGACTGAGCGCACCCTGGCAACCGGGATCGCCATCGGCTCGGGATACCTCTTCCCAACCACCTTCAAACACGAAGTCTACAGCGACCTGACCGGTGAACGCGGCATCCTGATGGGCGCTCTGGCGGGTGTCATGGAGGCGCAATATGCCATCCTGCGCGAGAACGGCCATTCACCAAGCGAAGCTTTCAACGAAACGGTCGAGGAATTGACCCAGAGCCTGATCCGCCTGGTGAGCAAGAACGGGATGGATTGGATGTATGCCAACTGCAGCACCACCGCCCAGAGAGGCGCACTCGACTGGCGCCACGAATTCCGCTGGGCGGTCGAACCGGTATTCGATAAGTTATATGAGAGCGTCGCTACCGGAGAGGAAACCCGCATCGTGCTCGAATCCAACAGCGCTGTCGATTACCGGGAGAAGCTGGAGGCGGAGCTGAAAACAATGCGGGATTCAGAAATGTGGCAGGCAGGAGCGGCAGTACGCAGCCTGCGGCCGGAAAATTGGAACAAATAACCATGGAAAATTACGTTCGTATTTTCGATACGACCTTACGCGATGGGGAACAATCGCCCGGCGCCATGCTGACATCGGCAGAAAAGCTGGAAGTAGCCCGGGCGCTGGCAAGGCTGGGCGTCGATGTGATGGAAGCCGGCTTCCCGGCAGCCTCGCCGGACGACCTGGAAGCTGTGCGGCGGATCGCCAACGAAGTGGGTAATCCTAAAGATGGCACACGCCCCCCGATCATTTGCGGGCTGGCGCGTACGACCTCAAATGATATCGATAAGGCCTGGGAAGCGGTCAAAGACGCTGCCTTTCCAAGGATACACACCTTTATCGCGACCTCTGACATTCACCTGCAGTATAAACTCAAAATGACCCGTGCGGACGTGATGGACCGGACCAGGAGGATGGTGAGCTACGCTCGAAGCCTATGCCCGGATGTCGAATTCAGCCCGGAAGACGCCGGACGGAGCGATCCGCTGTTCTTATACGAGGTGTTGGGTGAAGCGATTCGCTGCGGAGCTACGACCCTCAACATCCCTGACACAGTCGGATATACCGTGCCAGATGAGTTCGGCAAGCTCATCTCCGGGATCATCGCCAATACGCCTGGGATCGAGGGCTGCATCGTTTCGGTGCACTGCCACAACGATCTGGGCCTGGCCACAGCCAACACGCTGGCCGGGATCAAGGCTGGAGCACGCCAGGCGGAAGTGACGATCAATGGGATCGGCGAAAGAGCTGGAAACACCGCCCTGGAAGAAGTTGTGATGGCTTTGCATACCCGCCGCCCGGTTTATAACCTGGTGACTGGGATTGACACAACCCAAATCATGCGGGTGAGCAAAATGGTGAGCAATTACACCAGCATCACCGTCCAGCCGAACAAGGCTATTGTGGGTGGGAATGCTTTTGCCCACGAGGCCGGCATCCACCAGGATGGGATGTTGAAGCATAACCAGACTTACGAGATTATGCGCCCCGAGGAAGTCGGCGTCAGCCAGAGCCAGCTCGTGCTGGGCAAACACTCAGGCCGGCACGCTCTACGGGCTCGTTTACAAACCCTGGGCTACAGTTTTGCCGAAGCTGAATTGGACAAGGTCTTCGAACGCTTTAAGATGCTGGCGGATAAAAAGAAGATGATCACCGACGCCGATTTAGAGGCGCTGGTCTCGGATGAGCTCTACCAGCCGAGAGAGATATTCTCGCTGGATGGCTTGCAGGTAGCCTGCGGGACGATGGGCCTGCCAACTGCTACTGTGCGGCTGCGTGATCCGGAAGGGAATCTCAGAATTCATGCGGAAGTCGGCACCGGGCCGGTCGACGCGACCTATAAGGCCATGAATACCATCATCCAGGCCCCCAACACATTGCTTGAGTTCGTGATCCATGCCGTCAACGAGGGCATCGATGCCCAGGGCGAGGTAACCGTGCGTATATCGGATGGGTCGGGCAAGAAGACTATGGACGCTCAGAAAGAATTTGCCCAGGACCATACCTTCGGCGGTTACGGAGCGGATACGGATATCGTGGTGGCGAGTGCAAAAGCTTATCTGGCAGCGCTCAACAAGCTGCTGGCCTCGTCCGGGAAATATGCACCGATCGAAACCCGGTCCATTCAGGCAGTTGGATCTCAGAAAGATCTGCCGGCGTAAAAAATACGATAAAGCCGGTTTGAGATGATTTTAGCCGCTGCTGCGCAAACTTGAACCTTTTACCATTTGCCTTATACCTGATTACATGGAGATGTAAGATGAAAACCTACAACGACCCCTCAAATGTACCTCAAACCGAAGGCCATCCGGAGGCCTTTCCCGACGTGACCACCATGCCCAAGGGATGGGACTTGTCGGAAATATTGGCGCCGCAGTCATCCGGAATGGCGCCGGTGAACGATGGCATCGAGATCCGGCTGGACGCCAGAATGACGGTTGAAGACGATCTGGCATGAGGCAAGCGCGAACCCTTTTTGAAAAGATCTGGGAGCAGCATATCGTTGCCCAGGAACCAGACTCACCAGCCATTTTATATATCGACCTTCACCTGGTACACGAGGTTACCTCACCCCAGGCATTTACTGGCCTGAGGCAGAGGGGCCTCAAGGTGCAGCGGCCGGATAAGACCGTCGCCACAATCGATCATTCTGTACCGACCTTGCTTTCACCGGGCCAACCGGCAACCGGTAGGATGGCATTTGCCGACGAGCTGGGCCGCAAGCAGGTCCACCAGCTTGAGGAGAACTGCCGAGATTTCGGCATCCCGCTCTTCGGGTTGGACAGCCCCGAACAGGGCATCGTCCACGTGATCGGACCGGAGCTGGGATTAACCCGTCCGGGATTGACGATTGTGTGCGGCGACAGCCATACAGCGACCCACGGAGCCTTCGGCGCGCTGGCCTTCGGAATTGGAACGAGCGAGGTCGAGCACGTGCTGGCGGCGCAGTGTCTGCTTCAATACCGGCCCAAGACCTACCAGGTGAAGATCAGCGGGCAGCTCTCGCCGGGGGTAACGGCTAAGGATATCATCCTGGCATTGATCGCTAAAATCGGGGTCGGAGGCGGCAAGGGGCACGTCCTGGAATATACGGGGGAAGCTATCCAGGCGATGAGCATGGAAGAACGCATGACGGTCTGCAATATGTCGATCGAAGCGGGGGCGCGGGCCGGGATGGTAGCTCCGGATGACACGACCTTTGAATACCTGGCAGGGCGGCGGTTCGCTCCAGCCGGCGAGGCGTGGAATAAGGCAGTGGCTGAATGGCGTCACCTGCCAACGGACGACGAGGCAGCCTACGACAACTCGGTCGAGCTGGATGCCGGGGAGCTGGCGCCAATGGTGACCTACGGCACCAACCCGGGCATGGCGATCCCGATCACGGGGAGAATCCCTACTCTCTCCGGGCTGGTGGAAACTGCCCAGCGTGAAGCGTTCGAAAAAGCCCTGGGTTACATGGACCTGCAGCCGGGCGAAGCTATAGCCGGGCACCCGGTTGATGTGGTGTTTGTTGGGAGCTGCACCAATGGCAGGCTTACGGACTTACGGTTAGCGGCTAACCTGCTGCGAGGGCGGCGAGTGGCGCCCGGGATCAGGGTGCTGGTCGTACCCGGATCGCAGCAAGTTAAGACCCAGGCTGTGGCTGAGGGTTTGGACCGGGTTTTCAAGGAAGCAGGAGCAGAATGGCGCGAACCGGGATGCAGCATGTGCATCGCTATGAACGGCGACCAGCTCGAACCGGGACAGTTTGCAGCCAGCACGAGCAACCGCAATTTCGAAGGGCGGCAGGGAAGCGGCGGCCGCACCTTTTTGGTGAGCCCGTTGATGGCGGCGGCAGCTGCCTTAGCCGGGAAGATCACCGACGTCAGGACATTATTATGAACCCATTCACACGACTTAACTCCCGGGCGATCCCTTTCCCGGCCAACAACATCGACACCGACCAGATCATCCCGGCCCGGTTTCTCAAAGTGACCGATAAGGCCGGCCTCGGTGAAGCCCTCTTCGCCGATTGGCGCTATCAAGCGGATGGAAGCCCGCGCCCGGATTTTGTATTGAACAAGCCGGACCATCAAGGCGCTCAAATTTTGCTGGCAGGGGATAATTTTGGCTGCGGATCTTCGCGCGAGCATGCACCCTGGGCCCTGGCAGGATACGGGATCAAAGCAGTAGTATCAACCTCGTTTGCGGATATCTTCAGGAACAATGCGCTAAAAAATGGGCTCTTGCCGGTGACGCTTGCTCCAGCAGCGTGCCACCGGTTGTTTGACGAGGTGGGTGAAGATGCGCAGGTCGAAATTGGCATCGATCTGAAGGACCAGGTCGTGAGCCTGCCGACAGGCGAACGTTTTCCCTTTGCCATTGACAGTTTCTCGAAGACCTGCTTGCTGCAAGGGGTCGACGAGTTGGGATATTTACTTTCGTTCGGCCAGAAGATAGCAGATTATGAGGCGGCTCATCTCGATTGAAGATCTGATTAAGACGAATGGTGCAAATAAAAAAAAACGAATAAAAAAGCGAAAAAGAATAGAAGAATAATCTTGACGATAAGACAGATTGATCGTTTTTATCGGATGACACTCTGGAAAGGGGACCAGTGAATTTGCATCGACATTTTCTGTTTTTATGACCGTTCTTTACGCCCTGGAAAAATTCGTGAAATTCGTCTTGTTCGGTTCATATTTGGGTTTAGTTGTCAATCGTGGAGAATAACTTGGAAGCAAACATTGTGGTTTTAGCAGGTGATGGGATCGGCCCGGAAGTGACCGGGGAGGCCGTACGGGTATTAGAGGTCGTGGGCGAACAATTTGGCCACCGGTTCCATTTCGAATCTCACCTGATCGGGGGCTGTTCAATCGACCGTTATGGCACCGCGTTGACGGATGAAGCCTTGAAGGCATGCCAGGAAGCCGATGCGGTGCTGTTGGGAGCCGTAGGCGGGCCAAAATGGGACGACCCGGCGGCAAAGGTTCGTCCCGAACAAGGACTGCTGGCTCTGCGTAAAGGTTTAGGTGTGTTTGCCAACCTGCGGCCGGTGCGGATCCATCCGGCGCTGGCAAATGCTTCACCGCTCAAACCAGAATATCTGGAGGGAGTGGACCTACTCGTCGTGCGGGAATTGACTGGCGGTTTATATTTCGCCCAACCGAAAGGGAGGGAGCTGAGGGGCGAGCACCAGTATGCGGTCGATACATTGGGCTATTACGATTATGAAATCGAGCGAGTGGTCGAGCTGGCTTTTAAGCTGGCTCAGGGCCGGCGTAAAAAGGTCACCTCGGTCGACAAGGCTAACGTGCTCGAATTGTCCAGGTTGTGGCGGGCGATTGCCACTGCTGTGGCAGGTCGCTACCCGGATGTGAGCCTGTCTCACCTGCTGGTTGACACAGCCGCGATGAAACTGGTGACTAATCCGGCCGGGTTCGACGTGGTGGTGACCGAAAACATGTTTGGCGACATTTTGACTGACGAGGCATCTGTCCTGGCAGGCTCGATGGGGATGCTGCCTTCAGCTTCACTGCCGGCTGCGGTGGGGCGGGGCAAGCCGGGCCTGTACGAACCGATCCACGGTTCAGCGCCGGATATTGCCGGAAAGGGGATTGCCAACCCGATCGGCGCGATCTTGAGCGCTGCCATGCTGCTGCGTTATTCATTCGGTTTGGAGGAAGAAGCCAGGTTGGTAGAGACGGCAGTTGACCAGGCGATTGAAGCTGGAGCCTGGACAGTCGATCTGGGCGGTAAGCTGTCGACCTGGGAGATGAGCAAAGCCATTTTGGACTATTTGAGCACAGGTAGGGACGTATAAAGCCGAAACTGACGATGGGCACAGACAAAAATGCTCAATTTAGAACAAGAATTGGAAGAATGGCGCACACAAGTAGAATCATTTAGCAGGAGCTTCGTTAATTCTTTGTTTCACTCATGGAAAGCTGAACGCTGGTGATTGTTGTCTGACAGCTGAACACCGAAAATTTTTTTAAGGAGATTGTAGAATGGGATACGAGTTTAAATATGTCTGGATGGATGGGAAAATGGTCGAAACTGCGAAAGCGACCGTCCATTTCCTGAACGCTACCATGCATTATGGTGCTGGCGTTTTTGAGGGGATCCGTTGTTACAAAACACCCAACGGACCGGCAGTGTTTCGTTTGAAGGACCACATGCGGCGGCTGCTGGATTCGGCCAAGATCCTGGGTATGCGCGAGATGCCGTACAACGAGGATGAATTGTGCGAAGCGGCTAAATTGACCGTACGCGAAAATGGCTTCCAGCAGTGTTATATCCGCCCATTGATCTACATGGGCAACATTAATGCCAGCTTGAATTCAGATAACAGCACGACAAACGTGGGTATTGCGGTGTGGGAATGGGACAGTTACCTGGGAGAAGAAGCCAACGAAAAAGGCATCCGGGCAAATGTCTCTTCGTATACCCGGCATCACATCAACGTCACCATGACCAAGGCCAAGATTACGGGCAATTACGCCAACAGTATGATGGCGAAGACCGAATTGGCCCGGTTGGGGTTTGACGAGGCGATCATGCTCGATCCCCAGGGTTACGTGGCGGAATGCAGCGGCGAGAACCTGTTTTTGGTGCGCCGTAATAAGATCTATACACCGCCGCTAGCGACAATCCTGGAAGGAATCACCCGCGATTCGGCGATTACCCTGGCGAGGGATGAGGGCTATGAGGTGGTCGAGCAGCCTATCTCCCGGGATTTCCTGTATATTGCCGACGAGGTTTTCGTGAGCGGATCCGCAGCTGAATTGGTAGCGGTGCGTGAGGTCGATTTCCGCACAATCGGGGCGGGCAAGATGGGACCAGTGACGCGCAGCCTGCAGCAGAAGTTCCACGCAGCTATCCATGGAAACCATCCGCGGTCGGCCGGGTGGTTGGATTATGTAAAATAGGCGCCTCCTTCTACCTCCCTGCCCGATAGAGCAGGGAGGTAGAAGAGAGGGGTTACGAAAAACGTAAAGAAGGCAATTTAGGGCGGAAAAACAATTTTTAAAAACCCTGCTTGGTTTGGCAGAAGAATATCAAAAAACACATGAAGAAACAGTAGGCAGGTTATCGCAGGATTTCTTCGGATTGGGTATTGACAACAGCTTTGATATTTGCTATTATTAAACCGGTTCACTAAACCGGTTTAATAGCCGATTCGGGAAGCCGGCCAGCCTCAAACAATCCATTCTAAACATCATTTCATGAGATAGGAACCTGTTCCTGATCTCGACGTGGCTGCCTATATATTTTGCGTCTCTTGTCTGTATTAGATAATTCTTCAGAGGAGAATGCCCATGAAAAACCACTCAAAATGGCTCGTCTATGTCAGTCTGTTTGCGATATTCGCTTTAGCGCTGTCAGCATGCGCACCCGCAGCGACTACCAGCCCTACTAACCAACCCCCAGCCGCAACCAGCACACCTGAAACCGTTAAGCTGACTTTCTGGAATAACTGGGAAGGCACCAATGGCACCGTCATGGCGGACCTGGTCAATAAATTCAACCAGACCCATCCCGGCATCCAGGTCGACAACGTATTCCAACCTTATTCCGACATCATGACGCTCTACCAGACCTCGATCACAGCCGGAACCAACCCGGACCTGGCTGCACTCGACCTGATCCTCATTCCGCAACTTGTGGCATCTGGTGCAGTTGCGCCTCTGGACGACTTTATTGCCAACGACAGCCAATTTGATATGAATGATTTCTATCCGCTGCTGGCAAATTACGATATCATGGACGGCAAGCGGTATGCCATCCCGGCCAGCACCAATAATATGCAGCTCATATGGAATAAGGACCTTTTCGCTGCAGCAGGATTAGACCCGGAAAAACCGCCACAAACATGGGATGAGATGAAGGCCATGGCTGAGCAGTGCGCTAACCCGGCCGAGGGGGTTGTTGGCTTTGAGTTCTACACTCAACCAACCGGTGAAGGGATCACCTGGCAGTTCCAGGTCTGGTTGTGGTCTGCCGGCGGGCAATTCCTCAATGCAGATAATACTGCGGCGGCCTTTAACACACCCGAAGGACTGACAGCATTGACTTTCGTGTCCGATATGCTCCAGAACCACGGCTCACAACCGGGACCGTGGGGTCTCTTTGGCGATCAAAAGGCCTGCATGCAGCTGGATGGCTCCTGGCTGTTTGGTTATCGCACGGGAGCGCCATTTGAATGGGGTATTGCCGCGGTACCGGCTCCGGCTGGTGGCACTTCTGCCAGCAATGTGGGTGGCGAACACGTTTTCATGTTCAACAGCGTCAAGAATAAAGCAGCAGCCTGGGAGTTTATCAAATATCTGAGCAGCGCAGCGGTGCAGATCTCCTGGGACGAACAAACTGGTTTCCTGCCGGTACGCAAAGCAGTCGGTGAGAATCCGGATTACTTGCAGTGGGCTAACGACACAGAGCCGCGGATGCTGCCTTTCATCCAGGGTATGGCTACAGCGCATACCCGCCCGGCGACAATCCAATATAATGCAGTATCAGACGCCTTCTCACGCGAAATTCAGTTGGCGATGCTGGGCCAGGCAACACCAGCTGAAGCCCTGGCGGCCGCCGAAAAAGCCGTAAACGATGTCTTAAGCCAATAATATTTTCCATTCACACAAGTGTGGCCTGGATGTATGGTCCGGGCCACACCCTGATTTCTTCTTCCCGAAAGCCCGACCATGCGACATTCACTCTCGCTTCCCCAACATCGAACGACTACCCTCAAAGCGAGCTGGCAGCAATTTCGACGCAGCGATCTGCCGACAGCAATCTTGTTTTTGCTGCCGTCTGTGGTCATCCTGGCGACTTTTAGTTTCTATCCGATTGGAGCGGCATTCCGTTTGAGCCTGTTCAAGTGGGACAACATGGTCCCGGAACAGATTTTTATTGGCCTGCAAAACTTTCTCACCTTGATTCATACCGGGCGTTTTTGGAATTCCTTGCAGGTAACGCTCGAATATACCGCCGGGGTAACGGCGATCAGCCTGGCACTGGGGCTGGTACTGGCGGTGGCATTGAACGAACGCTGGCTGGCGCTCAAAGGCTTGTGGCGTAGTCTGTATTTCCTGCCCGTCGTAACGCCAACTGTGGCTGCGGCTATGGTGTGGATGCTAATCTTCAACCCTGGTTTCGGCCTGGTCAATACCATGCTGCGCTCGCTGCATCTGCAGGGCTTAAATTGGCTGGCAGACCTGCATTGGGCGCTTCCCACCGTGATGTCCCTAGGCATCTGGCGCCGGATTGGTTTCAACCTGGTCATCTATCTGGCTGCCTTGCAGGGCATCCCTCAAGATTATTATGAGAGCGCCCAGGTAGACGGTGCCAATACCTGGCAGCGGTTCATCCAATTGACGGTACCGCTCTTGCGCTCGACGACCGTTATGCTGATGATCCTGGGCGTGATCGACTCCTTCCTGGTCTTTGACCAGGTGATGGTATTGACAAGGGGGGGACCGGGAAATGCCACCGAAGTGATCGGCCAATACCTGTACACGACCGCGTTTTCTTTATCTAAAATGGGACTGGGGGCGGCGATCTCGGTCGTCATGTTCCTGGTTATCGCCATTTTCACCTTGCTTCAGTGGCGGTTCGTTGGGTTTGGCGCTGCGGAGGAAGCCTGATGAGCGCAATTACCCGGACCAGATCTGTTGCCGACCGATTTCACCTGGCTCCACGACTCAAGACCAACTTCTTATTATGGATCGGCCTGGTCCCGGTGGCCTTCATCGTCCTGGTGCCTTATCTGTGGATGATTACGACATCACTCAAGGCACGTGGAATGACCGGAATGGCCCCCTATCTTTTTCCGGTCCATTTCGAATTCCAGAACTATACCATCGCCTGGCAGGCCGCGCCTTTTTTACGATATTACCTGAACACGACGATTGTTGCCGTGGCTGTAATCGCGTCCCGGGTGGTGCTGGCAAGTCTGGCGGCATATGCCTTTGCCTACTTGAAATTCCCGGGCCGCAACTTCTTCTTCCTGCTTTTCCTGGGCACCATGATGATCCCCTTCCAATCGACCATCATCCCGGCCTACCTGATTATCCGCGACCTGCATTGGTTCAACACCTTCCAGGCGCTGATCGTTCCCCGGATGGTCGATGCATTTTCTATTTTCCTATTGCGACAGGCTTTCATCTCCATCCCTTCTGATTACCTCGATGCTGCCCGCCTGGATGGATGCGGACACTTAAGAGCGCTCTGGTCGGTGGTCATGCCGCTCAGCCGCGCTACAGTGGTCACCATGGGGTTATTCACTTTCCTTTTCGTCTGGAACGATTTTCTCTGGCCTCTACTGGTGGCCAATCAGGAATTGATGCGCACCATCCAATTGGGCCTGCAGGTATTCTCAGGGCGCTACCAGGTCGAATGGACTTATATGATGGCGGGTACTGTCACGGCAACCATCTTGCCACTGGTGTTTTTCCTGGTGGCTCAAAAACAATTCATCTCAGGCCTGGCCCGGACCGGGCTTAAAGGATAAACAATGCAGCTTCTCTCCGCTCCTGAATGGGTTAAAGATGCCGTTTTCTACCAGATTTTTCCCGACCGATTCGCCAATGGCGACCCGGGTAATGATCCACCGGGAGTCGTTCCCTGGGGGACCCCGCCTTCCCGCGAGAATTTTTGCGGAGGAGATCTCCAAGGCATTTTGGACCATCTTCCTTACCTGCAGGCGTCAGGCATCACTGCCCTGTATCTGACGCCGATCTTCGAAGCGCGGTCCAACCACAAATATGACACTTGTAATTACCTGGCTATCGATCCGGCATTCGGGAACCTCGAATTGTTCCGGTCCCTGGTGCAGGCCTGTCACGAACGCGGCATTCGGGTGGTATTAGACGCCGTTTTCAACCACTGCGGCGATGGTTTCTGGGCTTTCGAAGATGTGGCCCGAAATGGAGCCGCTTCCGCTTACGCGGATTGGTTTTCCCCAACCGGTTTCCCGATTCAAACGGATCCGCCTAACTACCAGACCTGTGGCGGAGCAGCATACCTGCCTAAACTGAACGTCGCTAACCCCCAGGTCCGGGACTATCTGTTGGAAGTGAGCCGTTTCTGGATTGAAAAGACGGGGATCGATGGATGGCGGCTGGACGTACCCTGGAAGGTAGAAATGAGTTTCTGGCGGGAATTCCGGCAGACGGTCAAGGGATTAAATCCGCAAGCATACATTGTAGGCGAGATCTGGCGCGATCCTGCTCCTTGGCTGGCGGGCGACAGTTGCGATGGGATTATGAACTATCCACTGCGGGATGCCATCCTCGATTACTGCGTTTGGGATACTATGGATGCCGAAGATTTCGATTACGTCACCCGGCGGCAGTATCAGGTGTACGGCGCCTCGGCAGGCTACCAGCTTAACCTGGTCGGGAGCCACGATACTCCCCGGCTGTTGACCCTTTGCAAGGGAGACGCAGCTCGTGCAATCCTGGCGATTACTGCCCAATTTACCGCGGTGGGCGCGCCGATGATCTATTACGGGGATGAGATCGGCCTCGAAGGCGATAATGACCCCGGATGCCGGGCGTGTATGCCCTGGGACCAATCCACCTGGAAACAGACAATTCGCAAGGCTTACCAGGTATTGGTCAGGGCTCGCCAGGACCATCCGGCGCTGCGCGGGGATGCTTTACAGCCCTTACTCACATTTAATGGTGTGTATGCATACCGGCGCTGGGCGGGAAAAGACGAAATCATCACCGTTCTCAACCCGCGCCAGGCACTCACTCATTTACAAATACCCCTCCCTGACGGGGTTTCTAAGGCAGCTCAATGGCGTGATCTTTTATCCGGGGTGCGCATCGAGCGGGATGCCGGCGGCTTGCGGCTGGAGACCCTCCCGGGGAAGACCCCGCTGCTGCTCATTCCAGATTAGTGTTATAAGGAATAATAATGGCTAAGGTCAATATCAAGGACATTGCTGAAAAAGCGGGCGTTTCGAAAACGGCGGTTTCATTTGCATTCAACAACCCTGAACGCCTGCCTGAAATTCGGGTCCGCCAGATCCTGCAGATTGCAGATGAGATGGGCTATACGCCGAACCCAGTTGCGCGCACCTTGAGCACCGGGAAAACCGGGACGATTGGCCTTTTAGTTCCCCAGCCTATCCCTGAAATCATCCGCAACCCTTTTATGCCGGAATTTCTGGAGGGGGTTGGGCAAATCTGCACGGAAGCCAGTCTTTCCTTGATGATCGTACCACCGCTCAAAGGGAGCATGCAGCGCGCTATCAGCAACGCTGCCGTTGATGGCTTTCTCACCCTGGGATTGGAAGAACACAAAGCGACAATGATCGTGCTGCGCCAACGCGGGGTGCCTTACGTCACGGTCGACAGCGACCCACTCGAGGGAATACCTGCGGTCAACGTCGACGACGAAAACGGATCACGAGCGGTCATGCAGCACGTCCTGGAAGCCGGACACCGCCATATCGTCATTCTGGCTATCCGCTCAGGCAAGTTAGGCCATTACGAGGAATATGCGGGCACCTTACGCCACCGCGTGGCCGGTTACCTGGCGGCTTTGAATCAATTTGGGCTGTCAATCGATGGTCGGAAAATCCGCCTGATTGAATGCCCCAGCACAGAACAAGGGGGGGAAATGGGCTTTAAGAGTGCCTGGAAAGCCAGATGGCATCCGACCGCTATCGTGGCAATGAGCGACATCATCGCCATCGGAGCTATGAAAGCAGCCATGGAAGATGGTGTCAACGTACCGGGGGAGCTGTCCGTTGCAGGTTTTGACGATCTACCTATATCGGGCTTGATCAGCCCGACGTTAACAACAGTTGCCCAGCCGCTCATAGAAAAAGGGCGATTAGCAGGGGAATTGTTGATGAAGTATATCAACGGTCACCTCGATCCAGCCCATCACCTGCTGCCTACGAAACTGGTCGTGCGGGAATCTGTAGCGACGCGCGTCAGCCAGGCTGTTTGAATCAACGAAGCATTTCCACATTCTTATGCGCCGGCGCGACTAGAAGATTAAAAAACCGTTCAGATCCGGCGAACGAAGGTATAATCCCCTAGCAAAACAAAATCCACCCCTGATCCGAGTTTAGCACAAACCTCATTTACTTTTCACCTCTTACACCCCCCATTTTCTCTGGGATACTGTCCAGAGAGAGAAAGGGGAAATGAGGAGGTGTGAGGCCGGGATAAGCAGAAGAATTCTGGCGCTTCAGGTTGCTGTCAGCTCAAAAGGCCTGGAATCTTGTTAATTAATCTCCCTTGTATAAGTAGAACATACGTGCTATTATTGGAAAAGGTGATAAAAAGTCGCCCGAGTGAAGCAAATCATTTAATAGGTCGAATTATCAGGTGGCTACCCTCTGCGATCCCCTCCGAGGGCAGGTGCATGCAAACTACGGAATTCGAGTAGAAAGAGAGATTGCCATGGAAAATCAAACGATCGATCAAACATTATCAACCCGCCCGGCATCAAAGGATGAATTGGCGCGGATGAAGAGCCACGTGGTCTGGATTTACGAAAAAGGACAGGCGGTGGTCTTATGGGAAGAGAGCGGATTCATTTCGCTGGCGCCGGCAACGCTGCCGGCCAGGGGGGTGACCCTCTTGATGAAACCAGCTAACTCACGCCACTAAGTACCGGCAGCCTTTCTCCAGTTGTTTCGCCGTTGGAGCAGCCTGACTGCCGCGGGCCGTGGTCGACAGCCCGCCGCAGACATTGCCATAGCGCAGGCAAGCTTCCAGCGGCTTACCTTTTAAATGAGCGTAAATGAATCCGGCATTGAAGCAGTCACCAGCTCCGGTCGTATCGACGACCTTAACCTTGCAGGCTGAGGCAGAGAAAGTCTGCTGGCCCTGGCGGGCAACGACACCATCCTGACCCAGCTTGACGACCACCAGTGGCGCCAGATCCGCAAGGCAATCCAGGGCAGCTTCGACCGTCTTTTCGCCGGTCAGGTGAAGAGCTTCAAGCGCATTGGGAGCGAAGACGTCTACCGATTGGATGGCTGCGGCTACGCCTTCATCGGCGAGGGTCAACCCATTGTCCTGGCAATCCATATATACGAAAGCGCCATGTTGGCGGGCGATTTGTATGAGCTGGGCGACCTGGGTTTCGCGGCACAGGTAGGGCAGCAACAGACAGGGTGGTTTGAACCGCTGAACCTCGGCCAGCGGCAGGGGCGGATTATAGGGGTCGATGTAGCTGATGAAAGCCCGGTCCTGGGGATAGGAGAGTGAAGCGCTCACTGACTGGAGCGGAAAATCATGCAGTCGGAAGAGAGAATCGTCAAGTCCGGTTTTACGGACAGCCTGGAGGACAAACTGGCTGAAATAATCGTTACCGAAATCGGTGACCCACCCGGGATGGAGCCCAAGGCGGTGGAGGGCAAAGGCGCAGTTGAATGTGCCCCCCGGGAGGATGTCGAAGCCCTGGCTGAAGATTTCCTTTCCCAGGATAGGAAGAGAAGGAAGACCGGTGAAAACCAGGTCGCAGAAATAAACCCCGGGAAGGATGACGTCAAATTGCGGATGTGGAGCGTCGGTCATAAACAAATTCCCTCAACCCTGTGTCAGGCTTGCACAGGACTGACATAAACCTCTCCTGGAAGGGGGGGATCAACTCCATTGGCCGACGTAGTCTGCATGAGCGGAGAGGTAGCGATCCACAAGTGACCTGGCCTTGGGATAGGATTGGACAAGAGGATGAGCCTGCAGAGCGAATGCAGCGGTCTGGCGCGATGTGTTGCGTATAGATGAGACTGCCAGGCGCTCATAACGCTTGACTGAGCGGATCAACAGCTCCTGCGCTTCGGGGATGGCGCCAATTTTAAGCGGATGCACACCCTGGCGATCGACCTGGCAAGAGACTTCGACGACGTCGTCAGGATGCAGGCAGGCGATGGCACCTTCATTGGGGACGTTTAACCCGGTGTAAAGCGGGGTATCTCCTTGAAGGGCTTCGATCAGGTTGAAGGCCACCCCGGCGTATCCTTCGGCTTCTTCACCAGATGGATTCTCCATCCAGTCCTTGATCTGGGCTTCAATCGCTGGTTGTGATGGGGATTCGGCCTGCCCGTAATGCATGTAGGTCGAGCCACGGCGGAGCATATAAGCCAGATAGGCCTTCAACGCAGCCTGGGGATCGCCTTCGATGTCCATAGATGCCATTTGGGTGATGAGGCGCTGGTTGAGCATGGCCACTTCTTCGCCACGGGTCATACCGCTGGCAGAAATGGATGCGATAGCTTGCTCGGGATAATAGAAATAAAACAGATATTCGTTGATCCACATTCCGGTGGCGTTGATGATCTCGGGATCAAAGAGGTGGAGCATGGTCTTGGATTGGAACCCGGGGTCTTTCAGCAGATTGGCGAGAACGTCTTTGCCATCCAGGGTGACGCGGCGGGCCCAGGATAGGTGGTTAAGGCCGAAAACCTCGGCTTTCAAGCGGCGGGAATCGAGCTCGAGCCAATTTGCGGTGGCATGTTGGGCAGCGTTAGCCGAATCACAAATGCCGATCGTATGCTCGAAGCCGGCATCGCGCAGTGCCTGAGTCACCAGGCCGGCCGGATTAGTGAAGTTGAAGATCCATCCATTGGGGTTGATCTCTGCCAGAAGCCCGGCATACTTCAGGATGGCCGGGATACTGCGCATTGCCATGGCAAAGCCACCCGGGCCGGTGGTCTCCTGGCCGAGGACCCCCTGGTCGAGGGCGATGCGTTCGTCCTGCACCCGGCCCTGGTCGCCGCCGACCCGGATGGTGGTAACGACATGGTCGGCGCCGTCGAGGGCAGTTAAAGGATCGTCTGTAGCGGTGATCTTGAGCGGGCTCCCGAGGAAGGCTGCGAGTGCTTTCGACAGGCTGGCAAAGATGTGTAATTTTTGCGGGTCGATATCCATTAAACACAGCTCGTCCAGGCCGATCTGGCCGGCGTGGCGGGCAGCTGCGGCAACAAAAAGCGGGGAGCGGACTCCACCTCCTCCGATGACGGTTAGTTTCATTAATCCTCCTGATCGAAGATGTCTGAACGATGACTATTGACTGATTATATCGAAAAGAATGGTCGACTGACTAGACCAACCAATCTGCAGGAACGTTTAAATCGGGGTTGTCTTCGTGGGCAGCACGGATGTCAGGGTAGGCATCGTCTCCGGCCAAAGTCGACTTGCAAACCAGGTCCAATTGGGATAATTCAACATCAGACAGCTGGCTTACCTGCCGGTTGAGTAAGCCCCAGGAATCCCAGGGAAGCACTTCGATTTTATTGAGAGCCAGTAAGTCGCGATAGACGTTGCCGCGGATGAAGTCCCAGCCATGCCATTCGAAGATGCCAAATTTATCAGGATCAGCCTTGCCCTGGCGGCACATCAACCAGGCCTGGCCAGCCGGCAAAAACGGACCTGAAGGCATATCGAGCGGGTCAAAAGGGATTTCCAAGACCGATCGTTGCAGTTCGTCTAACTGGCCATCCACCATCACCCAGCGGTTTTCATCTTCGCGCCAATACTCAATGATCCAATGGTCTTCATAGTGGTCCGGGAGGAAATACGTAGCGAAACCGCAGCGAGCCCGGGCGGGTATATGGTTAAAGCGTAAAACCGCCGTCAGAAAAGTAGAAATATCCCGGCAGTTACACACCAGTCTTTTTTCAAGCGGGCGACCTTCAGTTAAGGGAGCCGGGTCCAGGGCTGCCAGGCGAGCCAGCTTTTGTTCAATCAAACGAAGCTGTACCTCGTTTTGGCGGTTGTCCGCCAGTTCAATGCCGTAGCGCTTTGCCCAGAAGATGTGAAGCAGCAATTTCTGGGTCATTTTGGTGAGCTGTGCGATTTCGCAAGGCAGTGGAGACAATAGATGAGCGTAAGCTCCGGGATCTGTCATGGTGCCGGGTTGGCTGTAAAAGGAAAAGATGTCTTTCGAGATGTGTGATCGCTCCAAAGGTGCACCTCCCTATTCAAAATATGAATGGTAACAAGCGTCAGGTACGCTGGCGGTAGCTTTGAATGCATCGCCAAAGGATTCAAGGGGCATAGCTTCTTCCTGGTGGATGCGATAAAGGTAAGCGTTTACCATTAAAAGGGCAACGACGAAAACCACCAACCAGGTCAACATCGCCAGGCCTGCGCCGGACCACATGAGCAAGGTGCCCAGGTAGCCCGGGTGGCGAATCAGGCGATAAGTTCCATCCTGAACCAGGATTTGCTGACCGGTGATTTTTAGAGTGCGGGTAAAGGAAGCTCCCAGGATGCGCATCGACCAATAACGGAGCACAGAGCCCAGGACCATCGAAAGCATCGACGATAGTATACTCCGGTTCTTCTCTGATGGGTCTGGATAGGCAATTCGCTTGCAATTATAACACATATGTTCTATAATCGGTATGTGGATGCACTCGAAAAACTTGGTATGGTGGAGAATTCCCTGGAATTCGATCTGGATGGCCAATCGCAGCCTTTGCCAGGGTTAGCAACCCCCGCGTCCTTCTGCGGTTCCGTTATGCAAGTTCGCGAAGTGGCTGCCAGCTATTATCCCAGTGAAATTGGAAAAGAAAAAAATTCACCGATATTCAATGCGGCCTTACCGGGGGGAAAACGGATCGTTTTATTAAGGACGATGCAGACCACCGCCTGTGAAAGAGATTGTTTCTATTGTGGTTTCCGCGTTGGACGGGATAAGGTCAGGAGAACAACCCTCTCCCCGGACGAGATGGCCAAAGTTTTCATGCAGTTGCACCAGAAACAGGTAGTAGAAGGGCTTTTCTTGAGCTCGGGGATTGCTGGGGGAGGGTTAAGGACTGAAGATCGAATGATCGCCACGGCGGAGATTTTACGCCTGAAGCTGGGTTATAAAGGTTATTTACACCTCAAGATCATGCCAGGAGCCGAGCACGCCCAGGTGGAACGGGCTATGGAGCTTGCCAATCGCGTGTCGATCAATCTGGAGGCTCCGAATATGGAGCGTCTGGCGCGGTTGGCCCCCCACAAAGTTTTTCTTGAAGAACTGCTCCGACCGCTCAGGTGGGTGGAGGAGATCAGGCAGAACAAACCCGCGTACAAAAGCTGGAGCGGGCGCTGGCCATCGACCACCACCCAATTCGTGGTTGGTGCGGTCGGGGAAAGCGACCTGGAACTGCTGCAAACGACGGCATTACTCAACCGCCAGGTTCGCCTGTCACGGGCTTACTATTCGAGCTTCAACCCGGTCGAAAATACTCCGCTCGAAAACGTACCGCCTGCCAATCCCTGGCGCGAACACCGCCTGTACCAGGCCTCATTCTTACTGCGGGATTATGGATTCGACCTGGAGGAGCTGCCGTTCGCCAAAGAAGGTAACCTGCCCCTGGAGACCGATCCGAAGCTGGCCTGGGCCAGGGAGAACCTTTCACAGGCGCCGGTCGAGATCAACCGGGCTGAGCGTCGCGAGCTGTTGCGCATCCCGGGCGTTGGCCAGAAAATCGCTCAGGCGATATTGAATACCCGGCGCAAGAACAAAATTACCGGGGTGGATGACCTGCGCAATCTGGGGATACCGGTAGAGCGAGCTGCGCCATTTTTGTTGGTGAACGGCCATAAAATTCCTTTCCAGCTGCAATTATTCACGCCGGTGATCTAAAAATAAAATAACAGCTCGCAGGTCCATCAATATTGCAGGACAGGACCTATCTTGTCCGGACTCTGTTTTGCCCGAGAGGTTCCTGGTAGTTAGCAGATGATCGTCAAAGAGGGCAAGCTGACCCCATTGCATGGGGCAGGGCATGCCCTACAAAAAAAGAATTGCTGCTCACAAATCTACTATAATTATAATCATGGAAGCCAAGCCGCTGCATTTTATCGACCAGCCAATCACGGTAGAATTCGACCAACCACCGGCCCTGGAAAAGAAACCGGGCTGCCCGGACCGGTTTATCTGGAACGGTAGGACTTTTCAGGTAGTGGAACTGCTGAGTGAATGGGTGGATTTCGAGCGGCGGGGAAAGATGGCGAATAACATGGAACCTCAGCACGCGGCCGTAGCCATGAGCCGGGGATCGTGGGGAGTAGGCCGGTATTATTTCCGAGTGCGGATAGACAGTGGGCAAATCTTCCAAATTTATTACGACAGAGCACCTAAAGACGCCAGCAGGCGCAAGGGGAGTTGGGTGCTGCTGGGAGAATTCGAGAGAACGGGGGGAACAAGCCACTAAAAGGGGGAGGCGATTGGCAAAGAAAAAAAACGCGCTGGGGGGGCGATAAATAATTACAAGTCAAATATTCATAAACAGAAACTAAATATTGACATTATTGATTATTGTGATATGATAATGTTGTATTTACACAAATGAAGTTAAACTTTCTAGAAAGGCAATAAATGTATCCGCTGCCAAACAAATGTCCAGTTTGTGGGTCTCAATTAAACATTACCCGGCTGCACTGCAATCACTGCGATACAAGCATCGAGGGGAATTTCAACTCAATGACCGGTCCGTTCTCACAGCTTTCAGATGAGCAGGTGCAGTTCATCCTGACCTTCGTACGCTGTGAAGGGCGCTTCACCCGGATGGAAGACGAGCTTAATCTGTCTTATCCAACCCTGCGCAACCGGTTATACGAGATCATCCGCGCCCTGGGCTACGAGCCCGGTAAAGAAGAACCGGTTACCCGGCTTTCCCTGGAAGATCGCAAGCGCATCCTGGATGACCTGGAGCAGGGGAAGATTACCTCTGAACAAGCGCGGCAGTTGCTGCAAGGCATTGAGGTGTGAGGAGGAGGTGAGCGATGGTCACTGTAGAAGAGCGGATTAGAATTCTTACGATGGTTCAGGATGGGAAGATAACGGCGGAAGAAGCGGCCAGATTGATCGAGGCCGTCGACGGCGTTAGCCAGGCAGGTAATGAGGTCAAACAAGGCAGCAAGTCTAAAGCGCCGGTAGACCTGTCGGGGCGTTGGTTCCATGTACGCATTACCAATGCGGTCAACGGCAAAACCCGGGTAAACGTACGCCTGCCGGTTGGGCTGGTCAATGCCGGGATGAAAATGGGGGCCAGGTTTTCTCCGGAGATCGAAAAGCTGGATATGGATCAACTGCTGCAGTTCATCAATTCCGGCGAAAAAGGGCAGATTGTTGAGATCTTCGACCAAGAAGATGGCGACCACGTCGAAGTCTTCATCGAATAACCCCCGGGTGGGTTGATGCCTGCCAGCCTAGGAAATGACGAATCCCAATTTTACGTTCGATAAAACCAACTGGAAGCTGCCCTTCTTTACCATCTGGAGCGGGCAGGCTTTTTCATTGTTGGGAAGCAGCCTGGTACAGTTTGCATTGGTTTGGTGGCTGACGGTTGAAACCGGATCTGCAACCATCCTGGCGACGATAACCCTGGTGGCGATGCTGCCAATGATCTTACTGGGGCCGGTCGCTGGGGCTTTGGTGGACCGGTGGAACCGGCGGGTTGTGATGATGGTTGCCGACAGCATTGTAGCGGCTGCATCCTTGATCCTGGTGGTTCTGTTCGCGACCGGGGCCATTCAGGTCTGGCATATTTACCTGGCGATGCTCGTGCGATCGGCCGGGGGAGCCTTCCAATGGCCAGCAATGCAGGCTTCGACCTCTTTGATGGTTCCAGACGAACAGCTTTCACGGGTTTCAGGGATGAACCAGACCCTGAATGGGGCCATGAATATCGTCGCACCCCCGTTGGGGGCGCTATTGATCGCTCTGATCCCCATGCACGCCATCTTGATGATCGACATCAGCACCGCGGCATTGGGGGTCATTCCGTTGGCCTTCATCGCCATCCCTCAACCTGACAGGGTGACCGGGATCACCTCGGCTAAGGCGTCAATAAATACGAGCCTGTGGCAAGACTTGAAAGCCGGCTTTCGCTACGTCGCATCCTGGCCGGGGATGCTGCTGCTGCTGGGGATGGCCACCATCATCAATTTTTTGTTCAGCCCGGCCGAATTGTTAATGCCTCTGCTGGTGACTAAGCATTTCCATGGACAGGCGCTGCAGCTGGGGGTGATGAACTCTACCTGGGGAGTGGGGGTTGTGCTGGGCGGGATTATCTTGTCCACCTGGGGTGGCTTTAAGAAGAAGGTCTATACAACCCTGTTAGGACTGCTGGGATTAGGTGTGGGGATCGGTCTGGTGGGACTGGCACCAGAAAACGGTTTCAGCCAGGCGGTAGTCGCCATGGGGTTAGCCGGGTTGATGATCCCGATCACCAATGGCCCGCTTATGGCGATTGTGCAATCGACGGTTGCGCCGGATATCCAGGGGCGGGTATTTACCCTGATACAGAGTGCGGCGTCTTTAATGTCTCCGCTCAGCCTGGCGGTGGCTGGCCCATTGGCAGATGTCTTCGGCATCCGCTTCTGGTACATCATTGCAGGTGCCGTGACCCTGGTGATTGGGGCAGTGGGGTTCTTCATCCCAGCCTTGACCAACCTGGAAAGAGATCATCCAGCCGCGATTTCTGCAGCCGCTGCGAGTTTACCCAGTACAGATTAACCCAATAATGCGCCATATTTAGGCTGGATCCATCCTGCAGGCGGTCTTTTTTTGCAAAGGCATACACCGACTGTTTGGCAAGCGCCTCTGGCAGGGGATCGCTATGGGGCTGGCGGTTACCGCCCGATTTTGCTGGGAGGGATGTTTTTTTGTGGTAAACCGGAGAAATTTCCCCTACCCGCACCTGTCCCTCGGGGTATCCTATGCCAAGGGTCTGGTCAGGCTTGCTGCGGGTTCAACCCCCGTCCAGGCGGCCAGGAGGCAGGAGGTAAAAGAAGGCGTGGGAATCCCGTCTGCTCCCCCTCGAAAAGGAGGATAGAACGAGGCGGGTTGATGAAGCAGAATGGTAAGCTGATTAACGGGTGTAATCGCGCCCCAGGATGTAATCTTCGAGGGATTTGATGGTGACCTCTTTTTCAGAGATGAGCTGTTTGACGACGTCTCCGATGGAGACCAGACCGATGAGCTGATTCTCTTCAATGACGGGTAAATGGCGGAAATGACGGGCGGTCATGATCGCCATGCATTCTTCGACAGAGTGATCGGGGTTGGCGAAGAACACGGGTTTGCTCATCAGGTCGCTCACCTGAAGAGTTTTAGGGAGCTCGTCGACCGATGCCATGTAGCGGGCGAAATCCCTTTCCGAAAAAATTCCCACAATTTTACCGGCGTCCATTACCAGGGCAGCACCGATGTTCTTCTCGGCCATTATTTTGAGGACATCTTTGATTGAAGTGTCTGGGGAGACTGAAAAAACCTCGTTCCCTTTTATTTTTAGAAGATCTCTGACAATTGCCATGTGATACTCCTTTCGCCTAAATCATGTTGACCCAGATATAATGCTCCAGGTCATTGATGGTGACTTCGCGTTCGGTGATGATCTGTTTGACGATATCTCCAATCGAGATGATGCCTACCAGGCGGTCGCCATCGATCACCGGCAAATGACGGAACCGTTTGGAGGTCATCAGCGCCAGACATGCTTCTATGTTTTCTGCGGGAGTCACATAAAATATGGGATGGGTCATGAGCTCTTTGACCGGCGTGAGCATGGTGATGTGCCGGGTGGTCGCCATCTGGTGAGCGTAATCTCTTTCCGAGAAAATTCCGATTGTCTTGCCACCTTCCAGGACCAGGACAGCTCCGATCCGTTCAGCTGCCATGATTTGCAGAGCCTTTTTTAGTGGGGTTTCAGGGGTGACGGTCCAAACAACATCCCCCTTTTTCTCGAGAAGATCTTTCACTGTTGTCGTCGAATATATCTGGGCGTTTACCATAAGGAGTTTTCCTCATCTCAGGGTAAAGCAAGGCGCAAGAACTAATAAATCGAGGATCAGCTGGTGAACTGTTCCCCTTTATTAGAGTATACCACCTGCCTCATGGAAAAATATTGGATTATATTGGTGTTTTTCGGGTTTTTGCATGAAGGATTGAGGGCTGGGAGGTGGTGAGGAAGGTGGAATAGGGTGAATGGAGGGGGAGAGTGGGGCACGGCAGCGCCGTGCCCCTACAGGTAATACTAATCACGTTCGTCAGGAACGGTTGGTAAGGTAGTCGATCATGGGTTGGGTAACCAGGGGAACGACGTCGGGGATCATGTGGGGCATCAGGTTATCCATCACGCGGGGCATGAGACCAGGCATCTGCTCTTCCATATAATCGGGCATGGGGATGGCGTCTTTAATCCGAGCGAGCATCGTTGGCAGAACCTTGGGCATCATCATTGGCAGCAGGCGGGGGAAAAGGATGGGGAAGATTGGTTTCATCATGCCCATCGTCCAGGGGAGCGATTTACCCATGAAGCGCATCATTCCGCCCATTCCGAACGGCATGGCGTCAACCAATTCAGGCCACATGGTGCCCATGAGGTCGGCGAACCCTTGCGGCGTCATCAAGTCAATCATGGCTTCGAATACGGCCCATTGGCGTTGGACTTCAGGGTGCGGGTCGGGCAGCTCAAATCCGAGAGCTTTGGCAGAGAAGGATGCCAGATCGATCACCTCTACCGTGGAGTGTTTCTTTTCGGCAGAGACACGCAACTGGAATTCGCAGCACGGGCAAAGTGCCAATACCTTCTGGGCGCCGGCTTCAACGGCTTCGTCAAGGCGAGATTTTCCAATTTCGGCAGCAACCGGTGGATCTTTGACCAAGGTCAATACCGATCCACAGCAGTGGGCTTCGGCACGATTGTGCGCCATTTCGACCAGGTTGACTTCTGGGATGGCTTTGATCAGGTCGCGGGGCGGTTCGTAGATTCCGGAAACGCGGCCCATATGGCAGGAGTTGTGCCAGGTGACGGTCTGGGGTTCGATCATGCCTTTGGGGAAGCTGAACTCACCCGATTGAATCTTTTCGGTAACGACTTCGCTGTAATGCAGGGTCTTGATCGGGTAAGGGATGCCCAATTTCCGAGCCCAGGTTTGATAGGTGTGTTTCCACATCATGTGACAGGCCGGGCAGGAGGTGATCACGGTATCGGCGCCGGCATCGACGACAGCCTGGATGTTGCTTTTCATCGTTTCGGCAAATTGGTCCCACTTGCCGGCGACGAGCATGGGCGTGGCGCAGCAGGATTCTTTTTCGCCCAGGTAGGTGAAGTCGATTCCAGCTGCATCCATCAGGCGGACGGAGGCAATACCAATGTCATTCTCGACATAGCTGGCGGTGCAGCCGGCAAAATAAACCGCCTTGGATTTATGCTCCGGGCCATGCTGTTCTAAGAGGTCTTGGGGGAACCAGGCGGCACGATCTTTGCGGTAGCCAGCCCAGATATCGCCTTCGTCGTGGAGGGCTGCGGTCATGATCTCGAAGGCAGGGAAGGTCATCTTCTTCTCTTCGTGGATCATCACCCCGCGCAGCTTCATCCAGGCCGGCTCGATCGGCAGGGCAGCCGAACAGCGGTCGTTACACAGCTCGCAGGTGGTGCAGGACAGGAAGGAATCGACCATTTTCTGATTCCAATTTTCCTTACCTTCGATATATTCGCGCAGCCAATACCATTTGCCGCGCGGGCTCTGGCTCTCCCAGCCACGGCCATAGAACTGGTCGCATTCGTCGACGCAGTAGCCGCACTGCGAGCAGGCATAAGCATACCAGGCAACGTCAGGTGGGATGTCGCGCGCCCGCTGGAGAGCAGGCCGCTCGCCGATATCGACTTTGACCGAGTTGCCGAAGGCGCGGGCGATTGGCTCGAAGGTCTCGGCGACTTCGAGGAAGGTGCCCACCAGACCGCTGTCGATCACCTTGCCGGGGTTCATCAGTCCCTGAGGATCGATATGTGATTTGAAGCTGCGCAAACGTTTGACCCGTTCATCCCCCAAAACTTTGCTTACTTTTTTGGAGAAGTATAGCCCGGTGCTGTAAGCGCGGCCGCCGTGGGATTCGGCGATACTGATGACCGTGAGTGAAAGGGCGAAAATAAAGTTGTAGCTAATCTTGCGTTGGTCGCTGGGGATGAAGCCTAGGATGACGACTTCGGGCTTCCCATTGGAGCCATTGCGAATAATGACACCCTCTTTGACCAGGGGTTGGGCGACCTTCTTGCCGATCTCTTCAATCGCAGACGCCAGACTGGTAAGTGGGATGACGACCTCGGTTGGCACCAGCGACGGGCCAAGCCGTTTGACCAGCATAAGCTTAAAGCGGTTTTCCCATTCGTGATCGGCCATATCTGAGCTCAAGCGAGTGCCTTCAAAGGTTGAAAGCAGGGCGGGGAGAGCCTTCTCGATCTGAGCGGCATCCTTGGAGCGGTAGGTCATGGTCAGGATGTAGGCCAGGGGAAGGTGAGGGTGCTCGCCGACCGTTTTTTCATGATGGACTTTCAGGGGAGATTTGTTCTTGAGCTCGGCCATCTTGGGGTTAATGAACATCATCGACCAGACTGGCAAACCGGCAGTGACGATTGCTTCGATCATCTGCTGGAATTTTTCGGGGTCGACGACCGATACCGAGAGGACGGTCAGATCCTCGAGCGGTTGAATCCACAAGGTCACCTGGCTGATCAGCCCGGTGATGCCTTCGGCATCTGAGACCAGGCCGAGGTCGGTGCCGCTGTACTCATGGGTCGTGCCATCAGGCAAAACCAGGCGGGCTGATACCACATTATCGCGGAAATAACCGTACTGGTAGCTGCCAAAGCCAGCGCCGCCCTGGGCTAACCAGCCGCCGACGGTCGAGGATGGGTAGCTGCTGGGGTACAGCCGGAGGGTGAGACCTTTGGGTTGAAGCTGTTTATCCAATTGTTCCCAACTGATGCCAGGCTCAACGGTGACGGTTAGACCTTCCGGGTCGACGGAGAGAATTGATTTCATCCGGTAAAAATCGACGACCACCCCTTTCTTAACCGGGATAACGCCACCATAGCCAGAAGTCGCTTTGCCGCGCGGGGTCAAGGGAATCCCCTCACGGCGGGACCACTGCACCAGGGCGACCAGCTCGGTTTCACTTTGAGGTTGGACTACCGCATCGGGAAGAGTATCGCCGATGAGGGGTTTCACCAGGCCGGGCATGGCCGCGATGTCGTGGCTGTAGATCTTGCGCTCGATCCGGTCGAAGCTGAGCTGGTCGATCGTTTTTTCAAGAGATAGTTGAAGTTCTTTATTCATATTCTTTCCTTAAGAGTTGGGTAATTGGGATCAGGTAATCCGCCATGAGTAACAGGGGATGAGTGGGTGATCTTTGCCTGGGCGAACCTGCGCTTAATTCCTCATCCGCCTCCAGTTATTTCGGCGATTCGTTGGAGGCGCCCGGCCAGGGAGGAGCGCTCACTAAGGATACTGAGAATAGACCTGGCTACCTGGCGAGGCCAGTTTAGAACCTGAGAAAAGCGGGAATCGCTGAGGGTCGGTACCTGGTGGATGGCATCAGAAACGACCTGGGGTTGTAGATTAAAGCTGCGAGATAGGCTGCGTATGCGCTGGTTAATCTCGTTGCTATCTGGCGGGCGGGCGAAGAAACCTTCAGCCAGCATGCAGCCAATGTATTGCCCCTCAAAGACGATTGGTCCGGCGGCAATATCCAGGCCCGCATGGCAGCGAAGATACTCAGGCTCCCTGGTGTTCTGAACCCTGCCTGCAATTTCATTCCAGGAGGCCAGACAAGCCTGGTGAGCAGCCGGATTGGAGTGAAGCAATTCGCAGAATAAACATGGATGGCTGGATTCGGTTAAGGGAAATCCATCCGGATCGATGGTGACAGCGGATACCTGACCAATATCGGCAAATACATCCTGGAGAGCCTGGACGCAATGGCTGGGGAAATTCGACCTGGCGTTTGATAGCGCCGCGGTCTTTTCACGCGGGGTCCCCCTTTCTAGTATTTTTTCGACTTCGTTTATAGGGAATCGCCAATGATTGCCAACCTTGATCCCATTCAACCGCCCATCTGAAAGCATACGGTAGATTGTGATCCGGTCAACTTTGAGCAGATCTTGTAACTGGCGGGTCGTCAGCAAATTATCCATGTGTTATACCGATATAGTATGTTATATAATGCTATAATAATTTATTGTTCAAAATATCACAAGTGATAAATGGATGGTAGTTAGCGACGAATGTCATTGGGTATCTTAGTGCTTATCAAACCAGATAAAATGTGACCGGGGAAATCGGGGGAAGGCAAAAGCATCGCTCATCCCGTCGTCTTACGAAGGGAGAGGCTGCCACGTCACAGGAAAGGGAATCCCTCAGGTGGGCGTATCCAGAAGGGCGAGGGGTGAAGTTGGGTGATGAAAGCAAGTTGGAATTGGCTTCGTCGCTGGCAGAATGAGCAGCGATTTATCGCCGGGGGAATAACTTGTCTTGAGGCTATTTAGGATTAAAATAGAACCTGTGTATTTTCTATAGATTAGCATACTCTGGCTGGTAGAATCTACAACTCGCAACCTACATCCTGAACTAATTTCTGAGGGCATATTAAGGAGCTAAGAAATGGAGCCATTGACTTTAGGCGTTATCGTCGGTAATCGCGGTTTCTTCCCGGGTCATCTCTGCGATCTCGGACGGGCGAAGGTCTTGAAGGTATTGGAAGAGGAGGGAATTCGGGCGATTGCTTTATCTCCTGAAGAAAGCCGGCATGGCAGCGTCGAATCATTGGAAGAAGCCCATCGCTGCGCCGATCTGTTTAAAAAACACCAGGACGAAATCGGCGGCGTGTTGATCACCCTACCGAATTTTGGGGATGAACGCGCCATTGCCAACAGCTTGCGCTGGTCTGGTTTGGACGTGCCGGTGCTGGTGCAGGCTTTTCCTGACGATATCACCCACATGCGGGTGACCGACCGCCGGGATTCGTTCTGCGGAAAGATGTCGACCTGCAATAACCTGATGCAGTACGGGATCAAGTATTCGCTGACCAGCCTGCACACGGTTGATCCCGAAAGCGAGAGCTTCCGCCAGGATTTACGGCGATTCGCAGCCACCTGCCGGGTAGTGCGCGGGTTGAAAAATGCACGGGTAGGTGTGATGGGAGCCAGGCCGGCGCCTTTCAATACGGTACGTTACAGCGAGAAACTGCTCGAGCGAGCCGGCATCTCGGTCGAGGTCATGGACCTTTCCGAGGCATTTGGTTTAGCCGGACGGGTCAAGGCGGACGATCCCCGTTTAGCGGCAAAGATCGAAAAAATGCACGGTTACCTGCCTTTCGATGGGGTACCATCAGAATCGGTTCAGCGCATGGCCAAATTAGGCGTGGTAATCGACGCCTGGACTGAAGCAAAAGAGCTCAAAGCCACTGCAGTACAGTGCTGGGATTCGGTCCAAACCTTTTACGGGGCGGCTACCTGCACCCTGATGAGCATGATGTCAAACGAATTGATGCCTTCAGCTTGTGAAAGCGACATTGCCGGCGTGATCGGTATGTACGCCATGGTGCTGGCTTCAGGAAAACCCAGCGCGATCGTCGATTGGAATAATAACTATCAGGATGACCCTGATAAAGGCATCATTTTCCACTGCTCGAACCTGCCTAAGGATCTTTTTGTAGGGGGCGATTCGCCAGATGCGCCTAGAGTCGGATACCAGGAAATTATCGCCGACACGGTCGGTAAAGATAATACCTACGGGACCATCCAGGGCCGTTTGAAAGCTACGCCTTTCACGTACTGCCGCGTTGCTACAGACGATCTGAACGGCCGGATTACGGCATACGTAGGTGAAGGAAACCTGACCGACGATCCGATTTCAACCTTCGGCGGATACGGCGTGGCCCAGATCCCCAATTTCCAGAAACTGCTCCATTACATCTGCGAAAATGGTTTCGAGCATCACGTGGCTATCAACCCATCGCTGACCGCGGCCGCGATCAAAGATGCCTTCGGTAAATACCTGGGTTGGGAAACCTACCAGCACGTAGGATAAGAAAGCTGATAGGCTGATAGATGGAAGAAACCCTAAAGCTCCTTGAGAGCTTTAGGGTTTGAATGAGCAGCATAGATCTTTTTCCTTATGACTACTTTTTCTGGAGGCAGGCGATGGGAGAGAAGAAATACGCAATCGGCATCGATTATGGAACGGAATCGGGGCGGGCCGTGTTGGTTGAGGTTGCCACCGGACGCGAAGTGGCGACCGCAGTGCATGCTTATGCCAACGGCGTGATCGATGAAAAATTACCGGGTACGGATATCCGCCTCGAACCGGATTGGGCCTTGCAAGACCCCAATGATTACCTGGATGTGATCAAGAAAACTGTCCCAGCTGTGGTGGCAGACGGTGGGGTTTCACCCGAGGATGTGATTGGCATCGGGATCGATTTCACCGCCTGCACCATGCTCCCAACCAGGCGCGATGGGACCCCGCTGTGCTTCCTCGACCAGTGGCGAAATAATCCTCACGCCTGGGTCAAGTTATGGAAGCATCACGCCGCCCAACCTGAAGCAAACCTGATCAACCAGACCGCGCGCGACCTGGGCTACCAGTTCCTGGATCGGTACGGCGGCAAAATAAGCTCGGAATGGTTCTTTTCGAAAGCTTTGCAGATCTTAAAAGAAGCTCCCGAGGTCTACGCCGCCTCTGACCGGTTGATCGAAGCGGCCGACTGGGTTATCTGGCAGCTGACAGGTGAAGAAAAGCGAAATTCATGTACAGCCGGGTATAAAGCGATCTGGTCGAAGCGGGAAGGCTATCCGCCAAACGCTTTCTTCAAAGCGCTCGACCCGCGCTTCGAGCAGGTGATCGATGAGAAAATGTCTCGGACTATTTATTCCCTGGGTACCAGGGCGGGCGGTCTTACCCCCCAGGCAGCCGCCTGGACGGGGTTGAAGCCCGGCACGGCCGTGGCAGTCGCCAATGTAGACGCCCACGTCTCTGTGCCGGCAGCGACCGTTGCCGGACCGGGTCGGATGGTTATAATCATGGGTACCAGCAACTGCCACATGGTGGTCGATAAAGAAGAGCACATTGTTCCTGGAATGTGCGGTTATGTAGAAGATGGGATCTTGCCCGGCTTTATTGGCTACGAGGCAGGCCAATCCTGCGTGGGCGATCATTTTGCCTGGTTCACCGAAAACTGTGTACCGGGCGCATATGAACGCGAAGCTGAATCAAAAGGGATCAATATCCACGATCTGCTGGAACAGAAAGCTTCTCTCCTGAAACCCGGTGAAAGCGGCTTGCTGGCGTTGGATTGGTGGAATGGTAACCGCAGCGTGTTGGTCGATGTCGACCTGAGCGGCTTGCTCGTAGGCGCTACCCTGGCGACCAAACCGGAGGAAATCTACCGGGCTTTGATCGAAGCGACTGCATTCGGCACGCGCATGATCGTCGAGACTTTCGAACGTTACGGTGTGCAGGTCGAAGAGATCGTGGCGACTGGCGGGCTGCCGGATAAGAACAAGCTGTTGATGCAGATTTACGCCGACGTGACTGGCCGGGCAATCAAGATTGCTGCTGCCAAGCAGACTCCGGCCGTTGGTTCGGCTATGTTTGGAGCCGTAGCAGCCGGGCAAGAAGGCGGTGGATACGATTCGATCTTTGCAGCCAGTGAAGCTATGGCTGCAGTACGCGCTGAGCAGTACATCCCGAATCCCGAGGCCCAAAAAGTCTACGACAAGTTATATGCTGATTATGTGATCTTGCATGATACTTTTGGCCGAGGCGGAAACGACGTAATGAAGCGGCTGAAGAAAATGCGTGCGTAAAATGAGGTAAATATTGTTAGTCCCACACTTACGAGAAGAAACCTGCGAGTTAAACCTCGAGCTGCCCAGGAACAACCTGGTGACCTGGACCGCCGGGAATGTGAGCGTACGCGACCCCGAAACCGGTTTGGTGGCAATCAAACCTTCGGGAGTGCATTATCGCAATCTGACGCCAGAGTCGATGGTCATTCTGGATCTCGAAGGGAACATCGTCGAAGGCCAATTCAAGCCTTCGTCGGATACCTACACTCACCTGTATCTTTACCGGCAGCGCCCGGATGTGATGGGTGTTGTCCACACCCATTCACCCTATGCGACCGCATTTGCCTCCCTGGGTCGGGCCATCCCGGTCTACCTGACGGCGATGGGCGACGAGTTTGGAGGGCCCATTCCCTGCGGGCGGTTCGCCTTGATCGGAGATGAGGAGATCGGCAAAGCCGTCATGGAGGTCATCGGCGATTCAAAGGCGGTCCTGTTGAAGAGCCATGGGGTGTTCACGCTTGGAAAAAGCGGCGAGGAAGCTGTGAAATCGGCGGTGATGGTCGAGGATATTGCCCATACCGTGTGGATTGCACTGCAGTTGGGGGTGCCTGACGAGATCTCGGCGGAAGATGTCAAGAAGCTGCACCACCGTTATACCCACGTATACGGGCAGCAATGAAAACATTCCAGCCGCCTGTATTTAGCAAGTACAGGCGGCTAGAAAATAGATCTAGGCTGTGAGTTAATTAGTTGAAGCAGTCATTTGTCCTATTGGGGTTTAATCGCCTTAAAAATCGGAAAAGCATTGCCGCACTGGTCTTTCTTTTGATCTCACTCGGTCTGTTTGGGTGGTGCAACTGGCCTTTGCCGCATGGACATCAATCCCTGATATTCTCGCCTCAAAACCTGGAAAACCTGCAGCCGGGGGTCACCATCCCCGACTTCTTGCGAGATGAACAGCGCACGCTGGTGATTGACTATCCGGCAACCATCCGTCAGGGGCAGACCGGTTGGATCAAGCTGCAGTGGGCTGTGAAACAAAACAGCGTTGACGTGATACCGGATGATGTAAGCCCGGCAAACGTGCTGGTGGACGCTCGCCTCGATCTACTGGGAATCAGGCAAACTCCTGGCGAAAGTATTGACGCGCCTCTCATCCCCGGAAGAACCTTGCTGGTGCAGTGGCAGATCTATCCGGAGCAGGCTGGGGTATTTACCGGTTCGGTCTTGTCCGCCCTGGATCTGTCGCCGTTTGCTAACAATACAACTGACCCACAAGCCTCTGAAAACTTCATCCCGGTTGCCATTCAAGACATTCAGATCAAGGTAATTGACCTGGTGGGGCTGGGGATCGACGAGGTGACCTGGGCCGCCGCTGCCAGCCTGGTGATAGCCTTTGGCCTGGTATCCTGGGGATTCTTAACTGGTCCAAATCCGGGACGTCGAAAACGATTAAAAAACAAGCATCAAGTGCGGTAAAATAATCTAGAGAAAAAAATCACAGATAAACGGTGATAAACAGCAGGTATCCAATTTGCCAGTTATGATAAAATCAGCGAGAAATGGTGGGCTGGGGTGATTTTACAGTCCAAGAGGTGTCTTAATGTTAGGTGATTGGTTCTATATCGGTCTGTTCATGGTAATTGCCACGCTTTTACCGGCGGTCGCAATTTTTGTGGCAGGGTTGTTAGCCCCGCATAAACCCAATAAATTCAAAAACGAAACTTACGAATGTGGAATGGAGACGGTGGGGGATACCTGGGTGCAGTTTAAAGCTCAGTATTACGTTTTCGCCCTGATCTTCTTGATTTTTGACGTAGAAACGGTCTTCTTTTTTCCCCTGGCAGTCGCCTTCGAAGCGCTGTCTTTATATGGGGTACTTGAAGGCATTTTATTCGTCCTGATCCTGGCAGCCGGCTTGATCTACGCCTGGAACAAGGGGGCGTTGGAATGGATTTGATAGGAGACGATCAGCATGAGCTTTTTAAGTGATCCTGTCAATTTCATCCACGACTGGCTGCAAAGCCTGCTGCTGGGTATTGGACTCGCTCCCCACACCACTTCCATCATCCTGACTGTCATCGGGGCAGGCATCCTGGCTACCCTGGCAATGGTGTTCGTGATCTTCTTGATCTGGTACGAGCGCAAGATCGCCGGGCGCTTTCAGGACCGTTTTGGGCCTAACCGGGTGGGACCCTGGGGCATTGCCCAACCAATAGCCGATATGATGAAGATCTTTACCAAAGAGTACATCACTCCGGATGGTGCAGACCGGTTTCTATATAACCTGGCGCCTATCCTGATGGTCGCATCGGTGCTTTTTGCCTGGGCGGTCATCCCGTTTGCCATCACGGTCTTTGGCGTAAATCTTAACGTCGGGGTGCTTTATATCGTGGCGGTGGGAGCGCTAGGTGAGCTGGCCGTTATCCTGGCTGGATGGTCCTCTGATAATAAATACGCCTTATTGGGAGCTTTCCGGGTCGTGGCGCAGCTCATCTCTTACGAGGTGCCGATGGTGCTGGCTTTGTTGATCCCGGTGATGCTTTCCCGGTCGATGGACTTGACCAATATTGTCGAGGCGCAGCAGCCCTGGTTCTTGATAACCGCACCGCTGGCAGCCCTGGTATTCTTTATCTGCACCATCGCAGAAGCCGGTCGAGCGCCATTCGACCTGCTCGAAGCCGAATCGGAGATCGTAGCCGGATACAACATCGAATATTCAGGGTTGAAATTTGGTATGTTCTTTGTCGGTGAATTCTTGCACGCCTTTACCCTGGCTTTAATATTTTCCGTTCTTTTCCTGGGTGGCTGGCAAGGGCCAGGAGCGGCCCAAGTGCCAATCCTCGGATTCATATACCTGTTTGTCAAGACCGGGGTGGTCTATTTCATTACCTTGATGGTACGATTTTCGGTCCCGCGATTTCGCATCGACCAGATGATGGCGATCAACTGGAAGCTGCTAACGCCGCTTTCGTTAGCAATTGTGGTCCTTACGGCTATATTGGAGAAGCTGCTGGTCAATGTTTCAATTCTTCCCAAAGCGATCGTCATGTTGGGGGGGAACCTGGTTCTGGCAGTGATCACGCTCGAGCTCATGCGCCGCTGGGCTAACCGTGCCCGCAAACAAGAAGAGCAGAAGATGGTTGTGCCCATGATCCCGCAAAAACGGATTCCAACCTGATCGATGACCTTGAAGGTTTTTATTCCTTTGGGGTGAGGAGGGTTTGTTCATGACGGCATTGCAAGTGGTTTTTTTGTTGGGGGCCGTGGTTACCCTGGGTTCAGCGCTGATGGTCGTCACGGTGAAGAACCTGATGCATTCAGCGCTCTGGTTGATTGCGGCTCTGTTTGGGGTTGCTATTTTATTCGCCTTACTTGAAGCTAATTTCTTCGCGGTGGTGCAGGTTGTGGTTTATATCGGCGCCATCGCCATCCTGGTCATCTTTGCGGTTATGCTAACTCGCCGGGTGATGCAAGATCGCAGCCTGCAGGTGGTGCGCACCTGGTGGCTGGCAGCGTTGGTCGCTTTGGGGCTTTTTGGGGGCCTGGTGATCATGTTAGCGAGTTGGAGCGGGTTTTGGGGGACGGCCCCTGTTTATCCGGACGTAAATGCACAGTTGACCCAATTGGGATTGGGATTTGTCTCGCCGGATGCCTACATGATTCCCTTTGAGGTTGCTTCGATTCTGCTTCTGGCGGCCTTGATCGGTGCGATTTATGTAGCCTTTCAACACCCGGCCAGGCATGAGCACATGACGCGCAGCCAACACACGGATAGGGCTGCAAATCCGGAGATTGGACAGGATCAGGGGAAACAATCGACCGAGATGGCGGTTGATAAATAAGAGAAGAAAAGGAATCCTCACGTTACCACCTGCCCTTTTAGGAACTCGAAGCGGGTTTTGAGCAGGGCGATGAGACGAGAGGAGAGGAGGTTGGAGGATGATCCCTTTGGCGTGGTATCTGGTTGCGGCTGCCGCCCTGTTTTGCATTGGGCTTTACGGCGTGCTGGCCCGTAAGAATGCCATCTCGATCTTAATGGGGGTTGAACTGATGTTAAACGCAGTCAATATAAACTTATTGGCCTTCTGGCGCTATCTGGACCCGATGAAAATCGAGGGACTGGCTTTCGTGACCATCGTTTTCGTGGTCGCAGCCGCAGAAACTGCGGTTGGGTTAGCACTGATCATTTCTGCTTATCGCAAGCGCAACACAGTTGTGGCCAACGAGATCGATCTGCTTAAAGGTTGAGGGTATGGCTATCACTTCGTTAATCTGGTTAATCCCGCTTCCGCCGCTATTGGCTTTTTTCTTCATCGTCCTGTTTACCAACCGGTCGAAAGCCCTCAGCCACAGCCTGGCGGTCGGCGCAGCTGTTTTATCGTGGGCAGCGAGCATGATCGTATTCATCCAGGCAATCGAGACCAGCGACCTTGCCGGTCATCCCCTGGCAGCATCAATCCCGTGGATGCCGACCGGCAACAGTTTCTTGAGAATTGGGGTGTCAATCGACCCACTGTCGACCATCACATTGTTCTTCGTCGCCTGGACTATCCTGGCGATTTTCGTGTACAGCATCGCCTACCATAATTTCGGCCAACCCCGCGGCGAACTCGACCAGCCCGGTTTTCCGCCAAAAGGGGCGGTTAAAACTGACAGCCAGGGACGCTCTAAGCGGGTTTTTTCGGTCGAGCCGCTGTATTCGCGCTATTTCGCCTTCATCAGTTTGTTCGCTTTTGCGATGTTCGCCCTGGTGGTCAGCGACAATCTATTTACTCTTTACGTCGGTTGGGAAGTTATGGGGTTGTGCTCGTACCTGCTGATCGGCTTCTGGTATGGAAAGGAATTGGCCCGGAACGCGGCATTGAAAGCGTTTTTGACCACCCGCATCGGCGACGTTTTCATGCTATTAGGGATTGCATTCCTCTACTCGGCAACCGGCACCCTCAATTTTAGAGAGATATTCGGCAACCCGGCGGTGATGACCCAACTGGCGTCAACCAGCACCGGCGTGTTGGGCCTGTCGGCGGCGGGGCTGATTGGGCTGCTGCTCTTCATTGGAACGGTGGGTAAATCAGCCCAATGGCCGCTGCATGTGTGGCTGCCGGATGCGATGGAAGGACCGACACCGGTCTCAGCCATGATCCACGCGGCCACAATGGTTTCCGCCGGGGTCTATCTTGCCATCCGGGTATTCCCATTGGTGTCGGCCGGTTGGGTCCCGGGACAACCTCTGCCTCTCCCCATGGCGATCATGGCGACCATCGGTGGTTTCACCGCGTTGTTCGCAGCTTCGATTGCCTTAGCTCAGAATGACATCAAGCGGGTGTTAGCCTATTCGACCATCTCACAGCTAGGCTACATGGTGGCAGCTCTGGGGATAGGGGCGTATGCGGCGGCGGCATTCCACCTGCTGACCCATGCCTTCTTTAAAGCGCAGCTCTTCCTTGGGTCCGGATCGGTGATTCATGGGATGGAACACGGGGTTTTCCAAAGCGGAGAACACATCGATACCCAAAATATGTTCAATATGGGCGGGCTGCGTAAGAAGATGCCGGTGACGTTCTGGACATTTTTGATCGGCGGCCTGGCATTATCCGGCTTTCCCCTGGTCACCGCTGGGTTCTGGTCTAAGGATGCCATCCTGGGCAGCGCATTCAACGGGGGGTACTGGTTATCCTTTGCGGCGCTGGCGCTGGCGGCTCTGCTGACCGCATTTTATACCATGCGCTTAATCACACTGGCTTTTCTGGGAGAAGCGCGTACCGCCGCAGCCCGGCAGGCGCATGAATCACGGCGGACGATGGTGGTCCCCTTGATCGTGCTTTCGGTGTTTTCAATTGCGGCCGGATGGTTCGGCATCCCTAAAACTTTCCCAGGCCTGGGCGGCTTGATCCCAGATTGGTTCGGTGATTTCGTCAACAGCACCCTGCAGGGGGCAGCAGCTGTCTACGAAAGTGCCAATATTTTTCCCCTGCTGGTTTCTCTGGTGGTGGCATTGGGAGGCTTATACCTGGGTTGGCTGGTCTATAGGCGGCTGCCTAAAGATGGGACAGACCCATTACAGCGGGGACTGGGGCCTGTATATAAAGTTTTGAAAAACAAGTACTACTTCGACGAGCTTTACCACACCCTCTTCGTGGTTCCGGCGACCTGGTTGGCCGAAACCTTCACGGTAGCCTGGATCGACCAGGGGATCCTGGATGGAGCGCTCAACGCTATCGCAAAGTTTTTCCTGTGGATCGGATCGGTCGTTCGCAATTGGTTCGACATTCCGGTGATCAACGGCGCAGGTGATTCGCTGGGCAAAGGCGTCAAGATTTTCGGGGTCTCATTGAAACCGATCCAAACCGGCAAGATCCAAAACTACATGGTCATGACGGTGGTGATTGCACTGGTTGTATTTGCTGCGGTGTTTTTTGGACTCAGGTGAGCAGGTAATCTGATATGAATTTTCTGCTGGAACACATTTTAGCCTTTATTTTATTCATTCCAACCCTGGCGGCGGTGGTGGTACTTATACTGCCGAAAAATGGGGTTAAGCTGATCCGTTGGGTAGCTTTTATCGCCAGCCTGATTCCCCTGGCCCTTTCACTGCTGCTCTGGTTCAATTTTGATCCCGGGCAGGCAGGGTTCCAATTCCAGGACCAGATTGATTGGTACCCGCCTATCCACAGCAGCTTTCACCTGGGTATCGATGGTATTTCGCTGACACTGGTCATCCTGACTACCCTGTTATTTGCGATATCGATCCTGGCCTCGTTCAAGCAGACGGAGAGACTAAAAGCATACATGGCTCTGTTCCTGCTGTTGGAAACAGGCATCCTGGGTGTTTTCCTGACGCTGGACCTGCTGCTGTTCTTCGTTTTCTGGGAAGTGGGATTGATCCCGATGTACTTCCTGATCAACCAGTGGGGTGGTCCCGATCGCAGTCATGCTTCACTGAAGTTCATCCTGTATACGATGGCGGGCTCGCTCGGCCTGCTCCTGGCGATCCAGCTTATCGGGGTGGTGTCCGGCACCTTTGACCTGCCGCTGGTCTTCGAGCGCTGGACGCACCTGCAGGGGACACTCCTGGGACTGCCGGTGAATACGGTTAAAGAGATTGCCTTCTGGGCCTTCGTAATCGCATTCGCCATCAAGGTGGCAGTATGGCCTTTTCACACCTGGCTGCCAGACGCGTACACCGAAGCGCCAACACCGGTAACGATGGTGCTGGCCGGCAGCATGTCGAAGCTGGGAGCTTACGGTTTCTTACGCCTGGTCTTGCAGCTTTACCCGGCTGAAGCTAAGACCTACGCCTGGGTGCTGGCCTTCCTGGCTGTGATGGCGATCATCTTTGGGGCCTTAGGAGCATTCGGGCAAAATGACTTCAAGCGTTTGGTGGCGTATTCATCCATCAGCCACCTGGGGTTTTTCGTGCTGGGCATCGCCGCAGCCGCATGGGCAGCCGGCACCCAAAACGCTGTACTTGCTTTGAACGGGTCGGTGCTGCAGATGTTCAACCACGGGTTGACCTCTGCAGGACTGTTCTTCCTGGTCGGCGTGCTGGCTGAGCGCACCCAAACCCGCGACCTGAAAGCCCTGGGAGGACTTTTTGCCCTGGCGCCGGTATACGGCGGGATACTTATTTTCACTGCTATGGCTGCGTTGGGCCTGCCCGGGCTCAACGGGTTTATCTCGGAGTTTCTGGTAGTCCGGGGCGCCTGGCCGATTTTTTCGGTTGCTACCGCACTGGCAATGATCGGCCTGTTCTTCACCGGCGCTTATATTGTCAAGGCGCTCAAGATGGTCTTACACGGGCCGCTGAATAACCGCTGGACCGGGCTGTTCACCGAAATTACGACCCGCGAGGCAATTATCATGGCGCCGTTGATGGCCTTGATGCTGGCGATCGGGCTGTGGCCGGCCTGGATCCTGGACGTGATTAACCGGACGGTGACTTACCTGTTCATGAGCTAACGGGTTATGGATAAAAATCAAGACGTGGAGATCGACGTATGCAGTTCCCAATCCTGAGTGTCATCATTTTCCTGCCACTGATAGCAGGGTTGATCATCTTGCTGCTACCCCCGGCACAGCGAAAAGCCATCCGGCTGATTGCGCTGGCAGCGGCTGGGTTGACACTGGCATTTACAGTATGGACTTACTTTTCATATAATATCGCTGCTGGGGGTTACCAGTTTATAGAACGGGTTTCATGGCTGCCAGCATTGGGCATTTCCTATTACCTGGGAATCGACGGGATCAGCGCACCCCTGGTCTTGTTAGGCGGGATTGTACTGGTGTGCGGGGTGTTGATTTCTTGGAAAGTGGAAGAACGGCCGCGCGAATATTTTGCGTTCCTGTTATTCCTGGGCACGAGCGTGCTGGGTGTATTCTGCTCGCTGGACTTATTCGAGCTGTTTTTCTTCTTCGAACTTGCAGTCTTTCCAAAATACCTGATGATCGCCGTGTGGGGCTACCCCAAGACCCGCGAATACGGATCGATGAAGCTCACCCTGTACCTGTTCATCGGCTCGGTGGTCTCATTGGTCGGCGCGCTGGCAATGTACTTCGCTTCGGGCTTGCATACCTTCGATATGCTGGCATTGGAGAAAGCCGGGTTCGCATTAGAATTCCAAAGGATATGGTTCCCGGTTACCTTCATGGGGTTTGCGATTCTGGGTGGCATTTTTCCCTTCCATTCCTGGGCTCCCGATGGGCATGTGGCAGCGCCAACTGCAATCTCGATGCTGCTGGCAGGGGTCGAAATGAAGGTTGGTGCGTTTGCCGCGCTGCGGGTGGCGATCATGCTGATGCCGGAAGGGCTGAGGATGTGGGCGCCCTGGATCCTGGCGCTAGCCACGGTCAATGTGGTCTACGGGGCAGCAATTGCTATGGTTCAAAAGGATTTCAAGTACGTGATCGGTTTTTCGTCTGTCTCGCACATGGGGCTGGTGTTAATTGGCTTTGCAACGCTTTCGTCGCAGGGATTGATGGGTGCGGGGATGCAGATGTTCTCGCATGGCGTGATGACGGCGTTATTCTTCGCAGTCGTCGGGATGGTTTACGACCGGGCTCACACCCGTGATATCGACCATCTGGGCGGGCTTTTCAAGAAGATGCCCGTGGCAGCCATCGGATTCATCGTCGCTGGCCTGGTTTCAATGGGGATGCCCGGATTCTCAGGGTTTGTGGCCGAGTTTCCGATCTTCATGGGAGCCTGGCAGGCTGCTCCCTGGGTGGCAATCGTCGCCGTCCTGGGGGTAATCATTACCGCAGCCTACATCTTCAGGCTGATCGGAAAAGTGTTCTTTGGCGAAGTACCGGCGGCGCTTGAAACCCAGGTGGGGGACGTAACCGTGATGGATAAGGTGGCAGTATCCATGCTGGCTGTTATCATGGTGGCCCTGGGATGGTTCCCAACTTTGATGGTCCCGATGATCCAATCCGGGGTTAACCACGTCATGGCGCTCCTGGGAGGTGGCTGAGTGATCCAAAAACTATTCGAACCTGGGTTGATCCTGGCGATTTTGCCTCAAATTGGCCTGCTGGCATTAGCGGTAATTGTGCTGGCGGTCGATCTTCCACTGAAGGAAAAGCAGCGCCGCAACCTGGGATGGTTGACAGCTGCCGGACTGCTGCTCACCGGCGTTGCTACCTTGATCTATTCACGTCCGGGAGACCAACCAGCGCTGATCTTTGGCGGGATGCTGCGCCAGGATTGGCTGTCGTTTGTCTTTCACGCTGGTCTTCCTTTTTGGAGCCGGTATCACAGCCTTGTTTGCTATGGACAGCGAGATCATCGGCCAGCGGGGTGAATTCTACATTTTGCTGATCGTGGCTACGATGGGGATGACCTTGATGGCCAGCGCGGCTGACCTGATCATGCTCTATCTGGCAATTGAAACCACCTCGATCCCACTGTATGTGCTTTCTGGGTTCTTGTTCCGGGACGACCGGTCGACCGAAGCTGGTTTTAAATACATGCTGTTCGGGGCACTGACGTCTGCCATCATGCTGTATGGTTTCTCGCTGCTGTTTGGCTTTACGGGTACGACCCAGATCTACAAACTGGCAAGTTTGCTTCAGAGTGGGCAGTTTCCGTTTCTCTTGACCCTGGGTTTGGCAGTTATGATTCTGTTTGGCTTTGGTTTCAAGATATCAGCCGTCCCCTTTCACTTTTGGGCGCCGGATGTTTATGAGGGGGCGCCGGCACCGGTCGCAGGATTTCTGTCGACAGCCTCCAAGGCAGCCGGGTTTGCAGCATTGATGCGCATCCTGCTGGCGGTCTTCCCAGTCGATATAATTTCCTGGCAGTTGATCCTGGCAATCGTTGCGACCGCTTCGATGATCGTTGGCAATACCCTGGCATTAGCCCAGAAGAATATCAAACGCCTGTTGGCTTACTCTTCGATTGCCCACGCCGGTTATATTTTAATCGGCGTAGAAGCGCTTTCACCGCTGGGATATACCGGTGCCACATTTTATTTGATCGCTTATCTCCTAACCAACCTGGCGGCTTTTGGGGTGGTAGCAGTGGTGGGGCGGACAACCGGTTCGGACGATATCTCGGCGTATGCCGGGCTCAGCCGGCGGGCGCCTGGCCTGGCATTAATTCTTGCTGGCAGCCTTATTATCGTTAGGTGGAATCCCGCCGTTCGGTGGATTTGTCGGGAAGGTGTTCATCTTTGCGGCGGCGATCGATAAAAACCTGGTGTGGCTGGCAGTGCTCGGTATTTTGAACTCAGTTATCGGCCTTTACTACTACCTGGTCGTGTTGAAAGTGGTTTACCTCGACCGGACTGGAGATGAGCAGAAACCCGTTTGGCTACCACGTCCCTGGTCGCTGGCGATGGCGTTATGCGTTGCCGGCATTTTGCTGCTGGGTACAGTCTTCGGGCCGTGGTTTAACTGGGCCAGCCAGGCTGCCGCCTCCTTGTTCTGAACATGACCGGATATCTCCCCCAATCACTGCCCGACCTACTCCTGAACCAGCCGTTTAAAGTCGCTGGGGACGTACCAGCTTTATCCATCACCGGGATAGCTTTGGATTCACGCCAGGTGCGACCGGGAAATTTGTTTGTGGCGCTGGTGGGAGGCAGCCTGGATGGCCATCGATTTATCCCCCAGGCGGTGCAGCGAGGCGCTGCCGCCGTGGTGGGAAGCCAACCACAGCAGGATATCGGAATCCCATATTACCAGGTTGAAGACGCACGCCTGGCTCTGGCATATCTCTCGGCCGCGTTCTACCGCAACCCAGGCCGCCACCTGGTGGTGGTAGGGGTCACCGGTACCGATGGCAAAACGACTACCTCGAACCTGATTTACCAGATTATGCTGAGCGCAGGACTGCGAGCGGGGATCATTTCGACGGTAAATGCCACCATTGGTGACCAGGTTATGGATACCGGTCTGCACGTAACCACGCCTGAAGCTCCGGAAATTCAGCGCTACCTTTCACGGATGGTGACAGCCGGCCTTACCCACGTGGTGATCGAGGTCACCTCGCATGGGCTGGCGCAAAACCGGGTAACCGGATGCGAATTCGATGTAGGGGTGGTGACCAACGTTACCCACGAGCACCTGGACTACCACGGCAGCTACGCCGCATACCTGGAATCCAAGGGCCGTTTACTGACCGGCCTGGATGGAACTTTCTCAAAAGCGAGTGGAAACCCACGCCTTGCGGTATTGAACCAGGACGACCGTTCATACGACTACCTGAGCAAGATTGCACCCGGGAAGAAATTATCGTACAGCCTGAGCGCAACAGATGCCGACCTTTACGCCAGTGAGATCTGTGATGATTTCGAGGGAGTGTGTTTCGTCGCAAACGGGCCTGGATTTCGCCTGGAGGTGAAGAGCCAATTATCAGGCAGCTTCAACGTGTCCAACTGCCTGGCAGCGATTGGCGCCACTGCAGTCGGATTAGGTTTACCGCTCGAAGCAGTTCAGGCCGGAATTGCGGCATTACAGGGTGTGCCGGGCCGGATGGAGCGGATCGACCTGGGGCAGGACTTTATCGCCATGGTCGATTTCGCCCACACCCCTAATGCCCTGCAGCGGGCGCTGACGGCTGTGCGCGAAATCTGCGTCCAGGCAGGCAGAAAGGCGGGGGGAAACCGGCAGGGGAGAATCATTGCGGTTTTTGGCTCAGCTGGACTGCGCGACCGTCAAAAAAGGCGGATGATGGCGGAGGTGTCGGCGGAGCTGGCCGATATTACCATCCTGACAGCCGAAGACCCGCGCAGCGAATCGCTGGCAAACATCCTGGCCGAAATGGCCGCAGGCGCAGAATCACAGGGGAGGCGAAGAAGGCCAGACCTTCTGGCGCATCCCTGATCGGGGGGAAGCAATCCGTTTTGCCATACAGCTGGCAAAAGCAGGCGACCTGGTAGTCGCCTGCGGTAAGGGCCACGAACAATCGATGTGCTTTGGGGAAAAAGAGTATCCATGGGACGACCGGACGGCGATGCGAGCGGCTATAGCCGAGCGGTTGGGGGTTGCAGGACCGGAAATGCCGTATTTACCGACCCAAAATGGCTAGAAGTTATCTCAAAAATACCTTTGATGGTCAGGACTGGACAAGGTACCCCATTGTATGGGGCAGGCCCCAATCCATGGAGCAGACCTCATTACATTCGGCGAGTTCTTGTCCTCCATTTGTAATCTCGACCATGCATCAGCTTTAATTGTAGGATAAGCTTAAGCTTGTCCAGACAGCACTGTTGAGGCAATAAAAGGGGGCGGCAATTCAAGCTGCCATCCTAAGATGCTGCTGAAGGCGCTAATCTATGCCTGTGCCTGACCGGCGCACCCCTCTCGCAAGATAGCCAAAGCTTTATGAGACAACATCCATTTCGTGCGGCTTTCAGGTTATCCGCATCCTGATTTTCGCACGATTTACCGTTTCCACCGCAGCGGGGTGAAGCTTTTTTATAAGAATTCCACTATTGAATATTAATGAAATATTAAGTAATATGAGTTAACTGTAATACGAGTTATCACATGAAAATTATCCTTTCGGGAAGGTTGACATGAAACTCAAGAATTTAGCCAGCATAATGGTCTTGGTTTTCGCCATAACGGCATGTAACCCTGGTAGCCTACCATCGCCGACAACCAATTCTGGTCTACCATCCAAGCCTGGCAGCTCTACATCGACTTCAGCAGCCAATTCGGGTACAGCATCCAGCCAGGACCTCTCCCAGGCTGTGGATTCCGCCACCCAGGGTATCCAGGTGACAACAACACTCGATCAAAGCCATGCTGCCATGGCGATCATTGGCCCCGAAGGTGGTACGCTCACCACGACCGGGGCGGATGGCTCACGTTTTACCCTGGAGATACCTCCCAAGGCAATGGTGGAGACGATCGAGGTCGGCATGACTCCCATCACCGCCATGGATGGCCTTCCCTGGAAGAGCGGACCCGTCGCTGCCGTTCAATTAGAACCCGATGGGCAGACATTCTATGATTATGTGACACTGACAATCGAGCCGGCAGGCAATGTTCCCGAGGATCAGCTGATCCCGATCGGAGCTTCAGGCCCGGACCATGAGCTGTATATGCCAGCGGTGGATCCAAAATCACGCACCTTGAAACTCAAATTACTGCATTTCTCATCAGCGGGGGCCACCAAGGGACTGTTGGCCGATATCGAACCCTGGCGGCAGCGGCTGGGGGGCGACGTTGAAGCCCGTCTGCAGAGTATTGTAGCTGCTGAAATGGGCCGTGAACGGCAAGCCGTACTAATGGGCCAACCAACTACGATTGATCCCAATTTCTGGCCGGAGATAATACAGAGGTGGAAACAGTACGTGCTGGAACCGCGACTGGCTGCAGCCGGGGAGAGCTGTGCCGCCGGACGATTGGCGTTGCAGACTGTTATCGACATGGAGAGACAGTCCGAATTAGGCGGTTGGGACTTCTCCCCCGGCGTCAATTTATCGGATCTTATTTTGACCGTGGGCAAGGTCTGTCTTCAGGAAGAATATGAGCTGTGCCGCGACCAGCACATCATCCACCGCATCATACCCGTCGTCCTGGGAATTGCCAGGCAAAATGAGCTTTTAGGTGTGCATGACTCGCCCCAGGATGCCTCAGGTGCGGCGTCAGGCCTGGCTCAATTAGAAGCTCAAGGGTGGGACCTGGCCCAGAAGTGTCTCCATTTCGAGCTGCAATTTAACTCAACGGTCAACATGTCGACGGCGGATGGTTCGTACAAATCGACGGTCGAGGCAACAGTCCAGATCGAGCTGAATACCAACAGTATCGTTCTGGAAGGCAGCGCCGATTTGACCAATACCGATTTCACCATGAAACCGAAGCTGTGCTCTGCCGATTCTACTCCTGGCGGAGGTACATTCAAGGTCATCTCCCTGGTCCCCATTGATGCGCCTCCCGATGCCAACCACCCGTATGGATATGTCAAGGCCATCCATCTGACTTACGCACCTGGCAATACCAGCGAGACATTCGTTGAGAACTGCCCAGGAGCAAGACCTGTCACCTATCCCTCCATGCATTTATGGACCTTAGCCTACCAGGCATTGCATGCCCAGGATATAGCCGGTGGAAGCCAGGCGAACAGCAATCCGACGGTGCCTGATATCGGCAGCGTTCTAAGCGGCATGGGAATTCCAAACCTCCCGAATCTACCGGGACTTCCGCAGATCCCGGGCAGCGGGGGATCGTCCCAAGGCCAGTCAAATCAGGCTTCGCAAGACAATGGCCCGACATTCCTCGCCAAGGAATGGGCCGTGCGGAATGGTGAATACTTTGCTTCGAAGCAATGGGACTTTACCGTGAATTTGGTCACGTCCGGCGAGGAAAGTGGTACCTTCAAGCTTTACCATCAACCTCAATAGCACATTAAGCAGCAGGCTGAACTGGGTTTGACACGGAAAATAAATGAGCGTTGGTAATCGGATTGATGCGTAATAGATCGCGTCCGTGCCGAATTCGGCGCGTGGTTCTATAACCTGTAAAAAAATCCCCCATCAAGGGTTGATGGGGGATGAGTAGATTTTGATCAGTTAGCTTAGCGCCGGTTCCGGGGAGGACGGCGATCTTCACCCGTGCGGGGTTTATTTTGGCCGCCGAAGCGATCGCTGCCGCCGCGATGAGACTGACCGCTGTTGCCGCCGGAGGGGTGATGGTTGCCGCCGCGCCCCTTTTGGTCGTGGTCCATGGCCTCTGCCGCCGTCCATCCTTCGAGGACGGCCTGGCGGGACAGGCGGATTTTACCGACCGGGTCGATGTCGATCACCATGACAGTGATCTCGTCGCCGACCTGAACGATATCTTCGACCTTTTCAACCCGTTCGGTATCGAGCTGGGAAATATGCACCATCCCATCGATATTGGGGATGATCTCGACGAAGGCTCCGAAATCTGTGGTGCGGACGACTTTTCCGGTATAAATCCGGCCGATCTGGGGGGTCTCTGTGAGGGATTCAATCCGATCACGGGCCATTTCGAAATCCTTTGCCGGTGGTTGCGGCGATGAATACAGAACCGTCATCGTTGATATCGATCTTCGTACCGGTTTCTTCCTGCAGCGCCCGGATATTCTTACCACCGGGGCCGATGATGGCGCCGATCTTATCGACCGGGACTTTGATGATAACAATGCGAGGAACGTGAGGCTTGAGGTCTGGGCGAGGAGCGGGGATGACTGCCAGCATCTTATCGAGGATAAACTGGCGGGCATCGTGGGCCTGGGTCAGTGCTTCAGACATAATCTGGCGGGTGATGCCCTTGATCTTGATGTCCATCTGCAAAGCGGTGATGCCCTTATCCGTACCTGCAACTTTGAAATCCATATCACCGAGGTGATCTTCAAGCCCCTGGATATCGGTCAAGATGACGAAACGATCGCCTTCTTTGACCAGGCCCATCGCCACCCCAGCTACCGGAGCTTTGATCGGGACACCGGTATCCATCAGGGCCAGAGTCGAACCACAGACCGAGGCCATCGAGGATGAACCATTCGAGGAGAGCACCTCGGATACCAGGCGGAGGGTATAGGGGAATTCCTTTTCAGGTGGGATGACCGGAACCAGGGCTCGTTCGGCCAAAGCGCCATGACCGATCTCCCGCCGGGAGGAGCCACGCAGCATCTTGACTTCGCCGGTAGAATAGGGCGGAAAGTTGTAATGGTGCATGTAGCGCTTCGAATCGGTTGGGGTCAGGTTGTCGAGCTCCTGGGCTTCCTTAGGGGTGCCTAAGGTTGCCAGGGTGAGTACCTGGGTTTCGCCGCGGGTGAAAAGGCCAGAACCATGCGCACGGGGGCTGACCCCCACTTCGCACCAGATCGGGCGGATTTCGGTCAGAGAGCGACCATCCGGTCGTAAGCTGCGTTCTAGAATGCGTTTTCTGACCACAGCCTTGTAAGCTTCTTCGAATGCAGCTTTAACCGGCGAGACCAGAGCTGGATCTTCAGCAGCCAAATCGGCAATGGTAGATTCTTCGAGGGCGGCTATCGCATCGTTGAGCTCGGCCTTCGTGTGAGGCTTGTCGAGCGAAGCATCGATATCTGCGAAAACTTTGGCGGATACCTGAGTTTTCAGGGATTCTTCAAGGGTGTATAAACGCACTTCGCGTTTGGCTTTGCCCACCTCGGCGGCCATCTGTTCCTGAGCTGCGATCAACGGCTGCAGGCTTTGATGTCCGAACTCAAGGGCATCTACCATCACGTCCTCGGGAACCTCATTGGCACCGCATTCGACCATCAATATGGCGTCGCGCGTGCCTGCGATGCGTAGATCGAGATCAGACACATCGGATTGGGCATAAGTCGGGTTGACGATGAACTCGCCGTCGACCCTTCCGATGCGGACTGCGCCGATGGGGCCGTCCCAGGGAATATCGGAGACCATCAAAGCGGCCGAAGCAGCGTTGATAGCCAGGACATCGAGGGGATTATCGGAGTCGGCGGAAACTGAAAAAAGAATGACCTGGACTTCGTTGCGCATGTCCTGGTTGAACAGGGGGCGCAAAGGACGGTCTGTGAGACGAGCGGTGAGGATAGCATCTCCGGAAGGGCGGCCTTCCTTGCGGAAGAAAGAACCCGGGATTCGCCCACCAGCGTACATACGCTCTTCATATTCAACAGTAAGGGGGAAGAAATCCTGGCCTTCGCGGGGCTCATTGCCCATGGTGGCTGCGGCGAACACGATACTGTCTCCCAGCTGGACGGTTACTGAACCGCCGGCCTGGCCAGCAAGTTTTCCGGTCTCAATAACGACCGGCTTACCGCCAACCATGGCGGTATATTGGTTTACTTTTGGTAACATTTTGTCCTCTTAATTTCCCGCCAGGTCAGGGACTGAAAACCGGTGAAGACTCCGGTCATCATCCGTTTTCAATTCCCGACCTGTGACGGCATAAAATAGAAATAGCTCATCACGCTCCTTGCGGATGAGTTTATCAATCAATAATCACTTTTCATTCGGTGAGATGGTTTCTCCACCTTATAAGCTTATCCTATCTGCAATATAAAAGGTGCCTCACCGTCTTGAAATCTTGTATAGTGCACCTATTTCTTGCGAATATTTAGTTGATCTGTCAGAGCCAGATAACGTTGGTAATCGGTGCGCCTGACGTAAGTCAGCAAGCGGCGTCTTAGCCCGACCAGTTTGAGTAACCCCCGGCGGGAGCTTTCATCGTGCTTGTTGATGCGTAGATGTTCAGTTAATTGCTTGATCCGTTTGGATAGAATCGCAATTTGGACTTCGGGTGACCCCGTATCACTCTCGTGGCGGTGGTATTCCTGGATTAATTGGGCTTTAACTTCCTTTGGTAACGGCATGACGTCTCCTATAAAATTCATTTCTGGAGGAATTCTCCATATCCATAGCCTTTTTCGAAAAAGCCACGAATAGGTCCAGTCTGTTGATCTATTATACCAAAGGGTCAATCAACGGGGAAGGTCTACGATGATACGGTCTTGAGAATCTGGCGCAAGCCATCTTGCGTTTCTTCAGTGAAGTATGGGAAACAACGGCGGACCAGGCGAGGAACGAGGCGATTGTGAGATACGATCAATACCTGGCGAAGGAAATAGGCCGTCTCAGAAGGGGATCGCCGTGCTAATATTTGCAGAACTGCCAATAAATCCGGATGGAGGTTGGCTGGCAGGTTTTGTATAACCAGGCTGATTAAATGGAAAATAACCGGTAAATCCTCGAAGTTTTCATCTTCTGCAATAACGTGAAGGGCTAAGAGGCCCATTCCCTGGACCACGAGATTGCCGCTGGTAAGCCAGTTTTTGATGATAGCAGACAGGTCTTCGGTTTGATGGCGCAAGAGATGGCTGGTGCCTTTCGCGATGAGGGCATCCAGTACCTTACGATCTTCTTCCGGCTGGGCCCAGGCAGTCAGGCGGGTTAAAACGGGTTCTGGAAGGGTAACCGGAACAGCGCCTAACAGGTGGATGGCGAGCAAGCGGGGTTCGAGGTAGGCATCTTCCCAAAGGGCATCGGCCAGGGCCAGTCCGGCGCGAGGGTCTTGAGCACAAAATTTCGCCAGCTCAACTTCGATCTGGCGGATAATGGGTGGGGGCACCTTGTAATGCGGAAGCAGCGATTGCAGCTTACCCGATTGGCCTGGTCGATAGGTCAGGTCATTATAAAATTCGAACAGGTCGCGCAGGTTGGAACGGAATAATGGAGGTCGATCGCAAAGCGAAACCAACCGGTCAATTTGCATCCTCAAGCGGGCAATATCGATCGCAGGCATGATCCATTTATGCGCTACAGCAGCGAATTAGCTAATATGCCCGGGCGATATAGACTTTTTCCGAAGCAGGCTCATTGCAGCAGATGCAGCGACCCTGGCCGCCTTCCTGGTCCATCGGGATGCAGCGTGTGGTGGCCCTGGTATCTTCTTTGATGCGGGTCTCGCATTCAGTCCGACCGCACCACCAGGTATATGCCCAACCCCGCTGGACGATTTCTTTCAGGTCCTCATAATCCTTGGGCTCGAAGATATGCTCGTCACGGAATTGGGTTGCGCGGTTGAAAAGTGAAGTGTGGATTTGGTTGAGAGTGTCGCCTACGTAGCGAGCGATCTGGTCCTGGGCGACGAAGGATTTACCAGCCTTGCCGGGAACGTCGCGGCGCGCCAGGGCGACGGTACCCTTCTGAACGTCTTTAGGACCGATCTCAATCCGCAAGGGAATACCGCGCAGCTCCCAATCGTTGAACTTGAACCCGGGGGTCACTTCTGTGCGGTTGTCGACATGAATCCTGAAGGCAGATAATTCCTGGCGGACACGCTGGACGACCGGTAAGACGGCTGATTTTTCTTCGTCGCTGCGATAAATTGGGACGATGACGACCTGGATCGGCGCCAGGCGAGGGGGTAAGATCAGTCCCTGGTCATCGCCATGGGTCATGATGATGGCACCAATGAAACGAGTTGATAGGCCCCATGAGGTGGTCCAGCAGTACTGAAGCTCGTTCTTTTCATCCATGAAACGAATTTCGAAGGCCTTAGCAAAATTCTGGCCGAGGTTATGAGATGTGCCGGCCTGGAGGGCCTTGGTATCGCCCATCATCGCTTCGATCGAATAAGACCGAACTGCCCCGGCAAATTTCTCGGTATTGCTTTTACGGCCCGGAATCACCGGCACCGCGCCTTCTTTGATGGCGAAATCAGAATAAATATCCAGCATCTGGCGGGTCTCGCCCTCCGCTTCCGCTTCCGTGGCATGAGCCGTGTGTCCCTCCTGCCAGTAAAACTCGAGAGTACGCAGAAACAGGCGAGTACGCATCTCCCACCGCACGACGTTGCCCCACTGGTTGATTAAAACTGGCAGGTCACGATAAGAATGGATCCATTTGGCGTACATGGTGCCGATAATGGTCTCGGATGTTGGGCGCACGACCAGAGGCTCTTCGAGCGTTTCGCCACCACCGATAGTGACGATAGCCAGCTCGGGCGAGAAACCCTCGACGTGTTCCTTCTCTTTTTCAAGGAAGGACATGGGAATGAGGAGCGGAAAGGCGGCGTTAAGATGCCCGCTGGCTTTGAAGCGGCGGTCGAGAGCTTGCTGGATATTTTCCCATAAGGACCACCCGTACGGGCGAACGACCATACAACCGCGCACCGGAGAATAATCGGCCATCTCAGCCCGCAGGATGACCTGGTTGTACCATTCGGAGAAGTTTTGGTTTCGAGTTGGGAGTTTTTCGTCAGACATGAGTATTGTAGAGAGTTGAGATTCGAGAGTAGTTGATTGGCGATCAGAAATTTGGATTGGCAACCAGTTACTCAGGTAGTTAGGAGTAGACTATTCCGTAATTCTACCTGATTTTTGGGTTTCCTGTTTTTTTGTTTCTTGAGCTGTCGATGAGCTAAGTTCCAAGCTGGTTGACCGCCTCTTCTACATCCGGCACGAAACTGAGCCAATGGCGGTCGGGAACGGGGACATAGACGCCCAGGTCTTCAAAAAAAGTGTCGAAGGTGGATTTCCAACCCCGGCCAATAGCGATCAATGGGCGCGGAGGAATGGCTTCGACGATCAGCAGATTCCAGGTCATGGCGATCTCGACCAGGGTGCCAACGCCGCCTGGGAGCGCCAGGCAGACCTGGCAGTTATCGATCAGGGCGAAGAGCCTCTCGCGGAAGGAGGCATAATGCCATTCTTCCTTAACCCAGGCGTTGGCATGGACAGAGCGCCAGGTCTCGATTTCTTTGCAGGTGATTCCAATCACGTGGCCGCCGGCTTCGGAAGCGCCGCGCGAGACAGCTTCCATCACGCCGATGTATCCACCGGTTAAGACGGTATGGCCGCCTTGGGCCAGCAAGCTGCCCAATTTCTGGGCTTCTTGATATGCGGAATCCCCGGGTTTAGGTTGTGAGCCACCAAATACAGTGATGTTCATTTATGGGAGAGGGTTGAGAATAGAGATTCGAAAATTGTCATGGGTAATTAGATAGCAAGGAAACAGTCAATGGGATATCAAGACGGTAAGTCTACCACTCACGAGAATAGTTTTGGTCGAGCTTCGTCAAAATGGCCTGCTCGAGGTCAATGCCGGAGACGGCGGCAAGCTGGAGCAGATAGAGGCCTACATCGGCCAATTCGCCAGCCAAAGCCTGTGGATCAACCGGTTTTTCGTTCCATTGAAAATGTTCGAGGACTTCAGCGGCTTCGAGATTGAGCGAAATCGCCAGGTTGCGGGGAGTTTGCGGACGAGGGCTGCCGGATTGGTACCAACCTTTGGCTTTGACGAAGCGATCCATTTCCTGAGTGAGAGAATTAAGGTCCATTTGCGGAATTATACACCCCTATGGTAGTGAAGACGATTTTTTCAGGCGAGGTATGAATTGGAATTGCTATTGGCGACGCCGTGCCCTTAAGGATGGATCTGGATGGCTTGCAGGGCTGCCTTTGCCGATTGGCGCTGGACAGGCTGCCAACCTTCTCCGGTGACCATCTCATTGAGGTGGTCCAGGACGGCTTGTTGTTCGTTTTTATCCAGGCTGGAGAAAGCTTTGTGAATCTTAGGGGGATCGTGGGAGAGAAGAGCATCCCATAATAGGGTTAACTGCTCTTCATCGGAGATATCCTGGGGGAGCTCAGGCATTAATTAGCCTCTTTAGACTGTTCCAATTTGAGGGATTCTTCAGCCTTACGCATGACGACGTAAGAAAGTAAGAATGCGCACAGGCTGCCGCTCAGGAGAATCCAGGGGAGCAAAATGTAGCTGCTGGCGATGACAAGGGCATAGAAGATGATGATTACCAGGATCGAGACGCCCGGCCATTTTAACCACATCACCAGGCTGTTGCGCAATGCTATACGGAGCGACGGCTTTTTCTGCTCGACCATGAGGGGAAAAATGAAGGGCGTGAAAAGCAAGTAGATGAAGGCCAAACCATAGATCAGGCCCATCACAATCGGGGAAAAGTTGTTGTTGAGTGCCCCAAAATACTCGTAATAGAAGATCATGATAAAAATGATGACCAGGTTGAGCAGCAGGCAGCGCATGCTGGGCCAGAAATACTTCTTCATTCCGATAAAAAAGTCTTTCCAGCTCATCGATTCACCATGGGCCAGCTCGTGGGTGTAATACACTAATCCAGCCATCGTCGCCGGCAGCGTGATGATGGGTAGGGATAACACAAACCAGAGAAGGTTGATGAGCACCAGATCCCAGCCGGCATCGTAAGCGTTTAATAACGCTTCCCAGATCAATTTGAAGTTAGCGCTCATGTCACTGCCCTTGAATTTTGTTCAAGAAGGTGGTCGTGATGGCGCAGTTCAAGGCATCAAAACCACCCTCTGACTTTGTAGTTGACGAATTATTCTTCTTTCCGATTGGCTAATTCTTTCACCCGAACGTTGACAATTTCTTGCTGAATGAAAGAAGGAACGACCTCATAGCGGGCAAAATCCATATTGAAGTAGCCGCGTCCACCGGTGATGGATCGTAAAAGTGTGGTGTAGCGCAGCATTTCTGCCAGCGGAACCTGGGCCGTGATGGTCGAATGACCTTTCTCGGTTTCCATACCCTGGACCCGTGCCCGGCGGGTATTGAGATCGCCAAGGACATCGCCCATATACTGCTCGGGGACGATGACGTGAACATCCATAATCGGCTCGAACAGGACCGGCGTGGCATCCTTGAAGGCCAGCTTGAAGGCTTCGCGTCCGGCGATCTCGAATGCAATTGGTTTGCTGTCAACCGGGTGTTCTTTTCCGTCGAAGACAGCTACTTTAACCCCAGTAATGGGATAACCGGCGATAATGCCTTCTTTCATCACGGCCCGAACGCCTTTTTCAATAGAAGGCATGTAGCTGCTGGAGATGGCGCCCCCAAAAACGTCGTTGACAAACTCGAACTCGCCATCGACCAGGGGTTCAACCCGCAGGTGGACCTCGCCGAATTGACCCGAACCGCCGGTTTGCTTTTTGTGGCGGTACATGGCCTGGGCTTTTTTCGTGATCGTTTCCAGGAAAGGCACACGCGGTTCTTCGACCGTCAACCCAACCTGAAACTTGGAATCGGCCCGGCGGATTGCCACGTCGATGTGCTGGTCTCCCATCCCTTGCAAGATAGTCTGGTTGGTGGCAGCTTCCATCGACCAGGTCAGGGTCATATCCTCTTCGCACAGGCGCGTGAGGGTGGGGCTGATCTTAGTGGAGTTGGCCATGGTTTTGGGGTTAACGGCAACCCGGTAAAGGGCATGCGGGTAAGGGGGGATTGGCAGGGTGAGGGGATGAAGCTTGTCGCACAGGGTGTTGGTGGTCATTGTTTCGCTAAGCTTGGCGACAGTACCGATATCTCCGGCATGGATCGATTTGACTGGAATGATTTCCTTACCGCGTGAGATGTGAAGCCCACCCAGGCGTTCCTCGATCCCCTTGTTCTGGTTCCAAACCCGGCTGTCTGAGCTGAGAGTGCCGGAATAAACACGGAAATAGGTCTGTTTCCCTACAAACGGATCGGCGGTTGTTTTCCAGACATAGACAGCCAGTGGACCAGAATCGCTGGTATGTATTTCCTCAGGACCATCTTTGCCCTGAGCTTCAACAACTGGTATATCGGCAGCTGAAGGCATAAGGTCGATGATGGCATCTAAAAGTGGGGCGATGCCGATTTCAGCCGCACCAGCTGCAGCGAATACCGGGACAAACGATCCGGCTTTGATGGCACTGCGCAGACCGCGTTTGACTTCTTCAGAAGACAGCTCGCCATTTTCAAGATATTTTTCCAAAAGCTCGTCTTCACCTTCTGCAGCCGATTCCACCAGAGATACATGCGCCGCTTCAGCTTCGGCAAGCAGATCGGCAGGAATTTCCACCACGGTGCTGCCATCGCCTTTGTAGGCTTTCATCGTCATCAGATCGATAATGCCCTGGAAATTCTGCTTTTCCCCCCAGGGGAGTTGGATGGGGGTCAGACGTAGCTCGGAGTACTCTTGGACGGATTCCAGTGCTTTCTGGAAGCTGGCATTATCGCGTTCCATTTTGTTGATCACCAAGAAACGCGGCAGGTTGAACTCGCTGCAATATCTCCAGGCGACTTCGGTACCGACCTCAAGACCGGCGACCGAATTGACCAAAATCATAGCGCCATCCGCAACCCGTAAGGCGGAGATGATCTCGCCGACAAAGTCGGTATATCCAGGCGTATCCAGGAAATTGATCTTGCAATCGCGGTATTCAACCGGTATAACCGTTGTTGAAAGAGAAATTCGTCGCCGGATTTCCTCATCCTCGAAGTCCGAAGTCGTCGTGCCATCTTCGATTTTTCCAACGCGGGTAGTGGCACCTGTAAAATGTAAAAAGACCTCGGTTAGCATCGTCTTGCCTGAACTGCTGTGAGATGCCAGGGCAATATTACGAATGGACTCGGCGGAATATTCTTTCATTAACAGGACCCTTCCTTGAATTTTTTGAGAAATCTATTTTGGACTCGGATATTTTAAGGTAAGATAGGATTCTTGTCAAAGCATGATCGTCCAAAACATTCGTATAATTATATCAGGCTGTTTACTAAAGAGACGTTTTTCCCCGGCGCGAGATTAATCTTGAATGAAAGCAGGTGGAGCAGATGAGTAAAAGACAATGGTTCTTCCTTCCGGTAGTGGTAATTCTTCTACTCATTGCAGCAGCTTGCACTGCGGCGCCGTCGCCGGTATCCACTGGGATTACGCTCCAGGCAGTCGAAACCGACACGGCGACGCCGGGGAACCAGGATTTACAGCCTTGCGCGTACATGTGGGCCAGCCAACAGCTCCCCGATATTAATACCCAGCTGCAGGATGCGTTTGCGGCCGCAGGATTAAAGGGTGTGACCGGCTGGGTGGAAGCCTACGGTGAAAACTGTGTTGACACCCAGACCAACAAGGTGATCTCGTTCAGCGCGATGGAAACGGACTTCCACATCCAGGTCGAAACGACCGACTTGAAAGATCTACATACACTTGGCGCCCTGGTGGAGCAGGTTCTGATTGTCCTCGACCAGTTTCCGCCCGAAAAAACACCTGGCCCGCAGCCCGGATATATCGGCGTCCAATTTACAGCCGGCCAGGATTCTCTAAACCTGTGGTTTAGCGTCACCAAAGGGATTAGCGGTCGCCAGCAGGGGTTGGATGGGGCGGATTTGTTAAATTATTTACTGAAACAATAACAATTATGGCCGCCCGACAGTTTTCTTTCATGCATGTAAAAAATGAGCACATTATATTAGTTTGGTTATCATTGTCGAATTTAAATTGAGAAGCTATTGGTCATTCGTCGCTCGATGAAAAGCGATATCGTGGCTTCCAAATCAAATACATGATGTTTCAGATCACGTACCATTTCTTCGACCTGCATCCATCAGGGTGGCGTGCGAGGCCATCCAAAAATCGGCAAATTGGTCGTCAGGCACCACGATTTATCTTCACCTATCTGCCAGGGATCAGCAAATTAACCAGATAGATTTTGCTCACCACCAGGTAATGTTTGACCAACCAACCAACAAGGTGTAAATGCCTTCGCCAGCCGAGAGTGCAGGGCGGTCATCAAGGACAATTGACGGGCGGCGGAGCCATACTTATTTGAATTGTGTCAAAAAAATCGACAACAGGATTGTGATCACGCCAACGGTCAGAACGCGCAGGCCAAATGATTGTTGGTGCAATATTTCGTCTATCAATTGCACTCGTTTTTCCTCCTCGGTAGCCTGTACTTTAGAGGCCCACACCCCCATTGGGCTCAAGGGCACCCAATAGGGACTGCGAAACATCCCGGCGGCACCTATGGTACTTGCCAGCGCGCCCATCAAGAACAGCACATCGGCGAAGCTGAAGCGCTGCAGCAAGGTCCAATACCGGTTGAGCAGCCAGCAAAAGGCTAAAAATCCAATCTCCAGTGGCAGTATCCCAAGAACCAGGCGAAATAAGAACGTCAAATAAATTCTTGTTTTGCTCAGGTATAGAATATAGCACGATTTGTGAAAAAAGTAACCAATGATTTTCTGCTGATTGGCCGGCTAATTTGTGTACCTTCCGCGCAGGCTTATTGACGGGTGGCCTGAAAAAAAATTATTGAACGAGCCGTATCCGCGGTACATCAAAGGAGACCATGTGAAGTGAAAGGAGTGTCAGCTAAAGAATCCTTGATTTGAGATTAAAATCATACAATTATGACTATCCATTAAACCAGGGAGATTCTATGGCTATCAAACAATCGGTTTGCATTCCAATGGTAAAACCAGGAGAGATTGCAATGGGCGATTTTATCGCCCGGGTCGCTGATATGGGTTATGCAGCTGTCGAGATCTGGACGCGCGATAAGGATTTTGATTCGACAGTACGTCTGGCGCAGCAACATGGATTGGTCCTGTCCAGTATGATCGGCCACGATCTGGGGGGAGGTGGGCTGAACGATCCATCTAAACACGAGGTGATCGCAGCCAACCTGCGCGAATCGATCGACATCGCCGCCCAGGCCGGCATCCCAGGGTTGATCTGCTTCAGCGGAAACCGCCGTGAGGGATTGAGTGATGAGCAGGGGATCGCCAATACAGTCATGGGTTTGAAACGGGCCGCTCCTTATGCAGAGGAAAAAGGAATCAATCTCAACCTCGAGCTGTTAAACTCAAAAGTGGACCATAAGGGATATCAATGCGACCATACCGCCTGGGCCCGAGCGGTGGTTGAACAAGTTGCCAGCCCGCGGGTAAAAATGTTGTATGACATCTATCACTTACAGATCATGGAAGGGGACATTATCCGGACCATTCGTGATAACATTGGTTGGATCGGTCATTTCCACACCGCGGGCGTTCCCGGGCGACACGATATCGACGGGTCGCAGGAGTTGAATTATGCTGCGATCACCCGGGCTATTGCAGAGACATCCTACGATCTGTACGTCGGACATGAGTTCAGCCCAATAGGAGACGTTTATGATAGCCTGCAACAGGCCTACAATATTTGTAATTGGTAAAACAAATATCCTAATCACAGGTCTTTAAACTCTACCTTTACAGGAGCTATCCATCATGGCAGATTTTCCCAGGACAATCGTCGGAGGCGTGTCAGTCTCCAGGATGATCATCGGAACAAACTGGTTCTTAGGTTATTCCCACACCAGTGCGGCAAAGGACCGCTTCATTACTTCTTATCAAACGGTAAAGAATATTGCCGATATCATCAGTGTCTTCCTCGACCAAGGCGTCGATACGCTGATGGGCATGGCACAACCAATCCTGCAAGAGGCGATCGAAATGGCGCAAGACCACAGCGGCAAGAAAGTCATCAGGATCTTCACCCCGGCGTTCAATGTTTTACCTGGAGGGCCGGCCCAATCGGAGCCGGAGCGCGTGTTCGATTACTGCCAGGAATTAGGCGGCAGGTTTTGTTTCCCTCACACGAGCACGACAGACCTACTGGTCGACAGGATGCATGGGGTCATCCGTGACATCGACCGCTATACTGGCATGATCCGAGAGCGGGGGATGATCCCTGGTCTCTCGACCCACATGCCTGAGTCGGTCTCTATCGCTGATAACAGCGGCGCTGACGTCGAATCCTACGTCCAGATCTACAATGCAATCGGTTTCCTGATGCCGGTCGAGGTCGATTGGGAAATGCGGGTCATTAAAAATGCCAAAAAACCGGTGATGACGATCAAACCGATGGCCGCCGGGCGGCTGCTGCCTCCGGTTGGTTTAGCCTTCTCGTGGAATACGATCCGCGACCAGGACATGGTCACGGTAGGTACGACAACGCCCGACGAAGCGCGCGAGGTCATCGAACTGTCACTCGATTTCTTATCCAAACGGATGCCGGAAAACGACCTGCAGTGGACCCGCAGCAAGAAAATGCTGGCCAATAATTAATACCGCCCGAGAAGGCGGTCTTACCTGAGTTTCTTCTCCATGCGCCAGGCAGGTTCTTCGACGAAATGCCAGGCGCCTTTTTCGTCAGGATAGGACCAGCGGCCAGGGTCTGCCGATACGACCCGGTAACCCTGGCGTTCATAAAGCCGGCGGGCATTGTAATTATTCTTAGCCACGTTGAGGGTGGTCGTTTGAAAACCCCGCTTAAGGACGTCGTTTTCGGCCACGGAAAGCATACGGGTTCCCAGGCCGCTGCCGCGGTAAACCGGCCGGACGCGAAAAGCGTAGATATAGGCCCTGGTGGTGCCATTGGCGAGATCAGGCCGGTCGCAGGTGAGCTGGACAAAGAGCTGGCCGACTACCCGTCCATTCTTTTGCGGGCTCTGCCCCATAATTTGGGGATCTATTTCTGCGACCCAAAGAACCGAGCGGCCAGATTTTGCCCGTTCGTATGCGTCGGCGTAGATCTTGCGGAAATGCGAGAATTCACCTTCCCATTCAAGTGCTTGCAGATCCGTTTGTACAAGAGGCCGTATTTTTACCAGATTAATCCACGATGCTATTTCCATACCAGTAATTGTTCCAATAAAGCTTCTTCTTCATCGACGTTATGGATTTTTCCATCCAGCCAGGCGGCGCGCAGCGGCTTTAGGATGGAACGATAGAGGGGCGAAGGAGGAATCCCTCGCGCTTTGAGGCTGTGCCCATTGGTAATAGGGGAGACATGGCGCAAGCGCGATGCGTATAGTCTTAGCGATTGGCGGGTAGGTCCAGGGAGTGTTATGCGGTAAACAGCATAGACCGCGGCCAGAGAGATATCTTCGAGGCGCTCGACCAGCTCGCTGGGAGCCTTTTTTTCCAATGATTGCAGGTCTTCTAACAAGAAGGCTGCCGCGACGAGCGTTTCCATCAAATTGGCGGTAAATTTCAAGCGGCCGGCAATCGATTTGGCTGCGCCAGGGGAGAGGCGAGCCAGCCATACCAGGTAGGGAATGGCGTACCGGCTGACCCGTTCGGACTGGTCCTGTGGCAGGTCCCATTCAGCTAGTTCGTCCGTTTCCGGATGAGCTGAGAGCTGTTCTTCGATTTCTTCACTCCAGGGCAGATCAGGGTGGATAGCTGCCAGAATCCCCAGGGAATGCAGACGGGCCAGCATTGCGACTGCCTTTTCTTCGGCGAGGATCAGGTTCAATTCATGGCGCAGGCGGTCGCCGGAAACCAGTTTGATCAGCGAGCGGGCTTCCTGCATAAGCTGCAGCGTACGTTGTTCGATGCGGAAATTAAAACGCTGCTCAAAACGGACCGCTCGCAGCAAGCGGGTGGGGTCGTCGATAAATGATAAAGAATGGAGCACACGAACAATCCCGTGACGCAGGTCGTTCAAGCCACCCCAATAATTGTGAAGCTCGCCGTAATGCCGGCCGTCAAGGCGCAAGGCAAGGGTATTGATCGTGAAATCACGGCGGTGCAGGTCAAGCTTTATGCTGCCGCTCTCGACCGTCGGCAGTGCCGTCGGATGTTCGTAATATTCGGTCCGAGAAGTGATCAGATCAAGGCTTTCCGACTGGTCGCCGGGCTGCCACTTCGCAGTGCCAAAGCGGCTGTGAACAATTACCCGCCCGCCGTTCTCATGGGCCAGGGCTTTGCCAAGGGTAATGGCGTTACCCTCGACAACCAGGTCGAAATCAAGGCTGGGACGATCGAGAAGCAGGTCGCGGACAAACCCACCTACGATGTACACCGCCATATGGAGCTCCTGAGCTTTAGCCGTAGCCGTCTTGAGCAGCGCCAGGCGGTGGGGGGGCAGGGCAGATTCCAGCTTTTCGGCCAGGTTTTGATTTGAAATTAAAGCCGTATCACCAACCAGAGTGTTGAGGAGATCGGTACGGGTAACGATTCCGATCACGGACCCTTTTTCGGGGTCGACGACGGGAACCTGGCCCCAACCAGTGGAGACCATGATTTCCTGGAGGGTTGCCAGGGTATCGTTGGGCCTGACCGTAATCTGCCCATATTCCATCAAGCTGGCTGCGTCCAGGTCCAGTCCATGCGAGTTGGCGCGATCGACTGCCCGGCGGGTGAGCAGTCCGACTACCTGCCCATCTTTGACCACCGGGAAACCTTCGTAACCATAACGCTGCATCAATTGGGCGGCTTGCTGCACTGAGGTCTGGGGTGACAGGACCTGCGGCTTGCGCGACATAATCTGGCTGACGGTTACCATCGGGCGGATATGCTCGGGCAAGAGGTCGAGCAGGCGGCGATATACCCGTTCGAGCAGGGCGCTTACATCTTCAGTGCCTTCCGGTTTGAGCAAGGCTGAGGCGGCGCGGTTATGGCCCCCGCCTTTGAGCTCAGCCGCGATAGCGCCTACGTCGATCAAGTCGGTGGTCGAGCGAGCTACGAGACGGATTCCATCGCCCGTGTTGACCAGCAAGAAGAGGGCGTCCGGTTCGAGCAGATCGCGCAGTTTGTGAGCGATGCTGGAGACTTCGTCATCCAATTCGCTGGCATCGGCTTGCGAAATGATGATTCTCTGGCCGTTGACCATGTGGGTTTCGATACCAGCCAGGAGGATTTCGTAGATCTGGCGCTGTTCGTCCGAAAGAGGCGGGTTGAGATATTCGTTCAGGATGTGGAGGTTAGCCCCGCGTTCCAGGAGATAGGCGGCAGCGCGCAAATCTCGGGCGGTCGTATTCTGGTAAGAGAGAGAGCCGGTATCCTCATAGATTCCCAGCAGCATGAGCGTGGATTGGATCGAAGACAACGGGATCGCAGCTTGCTGAAGGCCTTCAACCAGAAACGTGGTACAGGCGCCGGTTTCGGCGTGATCGATGCTCCAGTCTGGTGAGAGGTCGGACCGAAGCGGGTGATGGTCGATGACGCGGACCGCGGTTTGAGGATTCTGACCCTTGAGTGTGATTAGCGATTGGGTATCGACCAGCAGGACGCTTTCGAGTGGTTCTTTGGGAAGATCCCGCGGGTCGATGAACGGTAATTCGACTCCATAAAGCGCTAAAAAAGCCTGGCCGTTGCGGTTAATCCGGCGTGGGTTGATAGGTATGACCGGTTTTTCCCGGCGGTGATTTTCGAGCAGGGCGGCAGCCAGGAGTGAGCCCAGAGCGTCGAAATCCGCCTGCTCGTGGGTCAGGATCACATCCATAACGGTATTGTAATCCAATTACGATTAAGAGATAAGGCGTTGGAACTTTCTCTCAGTTATAATCGTCTATTACTTAGGAAAAATTGTTTCTTTCCAGTATTTTTTCATTTGCATATTCAGGAGAAATTTTAAAATGAAACCCCAAGCGACGTTTCTTAAGGTTATCGCTCTTCTCGCGGTATTTGCTATTCTGGCCAGTTGTTCGGGTGGGCCAGCTGTCCCGACCCCGACCGCTTCGCCGACCGTAGACCTGCAGCCGACATTGGACCAGATAGGGACTCAGGCCGCACAGACGATCGTAGCCGGGATCACCCAAAGTGCTCCCACGGCAACAGAGATCATGCCTACCAATACGCCGGCGCCGACCGAGACTCCAACGCTGACCAGTACCCCGCTTCCGCCTACCAACACACCGACGGCAACCTATATCCCCTGGACCTCTACGCCGGTGCATTCCCCGACTCCATTGGGCTATGCCTGCAGCATCACCAGCAGTTCACCGGCTTCAGGTGCAACTCTCAAAGCCGGGAGCGATTTTGACGGAAACTGGGTGGTCAAGAACACCGGAACTCAGACCTGGATCCAAAGCTCGATCGATATCAGATACATTTCGGGCACAAAATTCCAAACAAAAGGGGACCTGTTCGACCTGAAGAATGACGTCGCTTCCGGTGCCAGCTACACGGTCATTATCGATATGTTAGCCCCAACCGATGCCGGCAGCTACCAGGCCAGCTGGGCCCTGGTTCAGGGCAGCCTGACGATTTGCACGCTCAATGTGAATATCACGGTCGTCAAATAATCCGTCGGAATTCAGGATAAAAACGACCCCTCCCGTGACCTTACAACGGGAGGGGTCGTTTTATTTGAAGTATTATTCAAGCCAGAACAACACTGAACTATTCCAGCTCTTCAAGAATCAACACCTCGGGCTGTGAAATAACTCCACCATCTTTCATGGCCTGCTTGATTTCACTCGATTGGCCATAAGCCCGCGCCTGGTCGGCATTCCCCCACGTGATTATGATCACGATCTCATTGGGGTTGGCCGCGGTGTGGAAAACCTGGTCGCCTGTCATTCCATACTGCCGGCGAACAGAGTCAGCCGAATCATAAATCTGGCGCCAACGGGGATAATCTTCGACTTTGTGGTGAACAAATAATTTTGCCATGGTTTTAATCCTTTCATCGTTCTTATAAGTATTCTATAAAGGTTTCTCTATAGTTTTGATTGTATTCATCATAAAGTTAAGACGTGAAAGAATCGTAAGCGCCTGCGTTAAATACTGATCAAATGAGAGCAATTTCTTGCTCAATCTGGAGGATTTCATTGAATAACAGGCGGAAACCGCTTTCAGCTGCAATTTTGCGACCCTCCTCCAGGCGAATACGTGCCTCAGCCGGGACCAAAAGGGGGGCCAGCCAGCAACGGATGCGAACAGCCAGATGGCGCACTCCTAAGCGATCGGCCAGCTCAAGTGCCTCAAGCAGGTGACTTCGAGCGAGGTCATCCCTGCCCCGTTTAATCTCGACCAGTCCAAGGTTAGCTGTGAGGCCAGCGATGCGTTCATTAATGGGTATTTGTCTGGCAAGTTGAAGTCCCTCAGTAAAAAGCTGTTCAGCTTCATCCAGGTTGTTATTGCTCAAGGCAATTTCACCTGAGGTCGATAACAGGTAAGGCATGTGGGTGAGCTCGCCACGCTCCTGAGCCAGTTGAATTCCTTTCTGAGCATATCGGGAAGCAGCCGGGTGTCCGATTAAAAGCATGTGGTAGGCAAGGTTATTAAAAAGCATGATGTTGCGCAGGAGGTCCAGCTCTATTTTGCTCTGTTTGATGATTTCCTCAGCTTCAAGATATAAAGACACAGCCTGGGCGGATCTACCCTGCTGCCCAACGATCGCCGCCATCTGGTATTTCAAGTGGGCAGCGGTGATGGTGCTGTGATATTCAGGATGATCCAGCATCAACCGCTCGATTTCATGCATATGAGCTTCGGCTTCGTCCGGACGAGAACTTTCGACTGAAAGGCTGGCTGCCCACATAAAATGGGTGCAAATTTGCAGCTCAGGCGGACCAGAAAGAGCCAGTTCTTGCCCGATGGCAATGGCTTCAGAGAAACGAGATTGCGGTAAGAGAGACTGGTTCAGTCCCATATAGGCCTGTTCCATTTCAGCCAGGTCGTTGAGCTTGCGCAAAATGATGACAGCAATCGTGAAGGAATTTGAAGCCTGGGCAAATTCGCCATTATGAAATTGGGCTGAGCCCAAAGCGATCATAATTACTGAACGCTGCTTTTTTCCAATTTTAGCAAGTAAGGCTTGATGGTAATAAGCGATCGCTTCATCCCAGGCTGCCAGCCCCGAGGCATATTGTCCGGCCCGGAAGGCAAACTGAGCAGCCATGCTATACAGGCCACCTTTGGAATAGTGGTGGGCAATGATTCCAGAAATTGGCTCGATATTTTCAGCCTGGATGGTCTCGAGAGCTAAAGCAACCTGGCGGTGCAGCCGCCGGCTGCGCAACTCGCCCAGATCCTGGAGCACAGCTTCCATTGTGAGGTTGTGATCAAAGCTAAACCGCTCAACCCCAATCGGTTGTATCAAAACGGCGTTTTGGAGCTCATCCAGCGCATCAAGGACGATCCCTTCGGATAATGGTTTATCTGACGTTTTAATAATTTCGTATATCAGGTTGAAATCAAATTCGCGGCCAATGACAGCCGCAGTTTCGAGGATTCGTAAAGCTGCTTCAGATAAGTGGGTCAAACGGGAGAGGATCAGGTTCTGGATGGTGGGCGGGAGGTAATAGCCTGCAGCAAAAACGTTGGGATTGGCCTGGCCTTCTGCTCCTATGCTATTGATCCGAAAGACATGGCGAATAAGCTCAGCCAGAAAGAAAGGATTCCCTTCAGCGTTTTTGGTTAACCATGTTGAAAGCTCGTCAGGATGGCCGGGGCTGACCGATTTCACGATCAGGCTGGTATCAGCCGGGGTGAGCGGAGCCAGCGCGATGTGGGTCAGGAGATCTTCGTGACTCAAAGCTTTCAGCATGATAGCCAGCCTGGCCTGATTATCCAATGGGCGGGTCGTACCGATCAGATGGATTCTAGAAGATGATAATCGCCTGGCAAGATAACCGATCAAACCAATGGTCGACAAATCGGCCCAGTGCAAATCATCCAGGAACAGCACGACCTGGAACCGGTGTGACAGGTTTTCAAGAAACTGGTGGATTCCTTCCCTGGTGCGTGACTCATTTGCGGCTTCATAGGCCGGTATAAGGCCTGAAAACTGGAACTGCATTTCGGGCAGCAGGCGGGTTATCTCAGTCAACCAGACCGGCGCCAGGTTAAGCGAAGCGCGGATCAAGGGCCAATCGGGGCGGGACAGAAGTCCCCGTAATGCGTCTATGACGGGTTGGTAAGGCAAACTTTGTTCCAACTCGTGGGCATTCCCCAGGAGGATCAGGGTCTGCATCCTGTCACTGGAAGGATTTGCCTGCAGAATTGCTAAGAATTCATGGACCAGGCGAGTTTTGCCTATCCCCGGCGGGCCTTCAACCAGGATAAATTTTGGGGAAGAAATTTGCGATTTAAAGTGGTTAATCTCCTTCGACCGGCCTGCAAAGGGAAGAAGAGCGGGTGATGGAAGCGATTTGGCAGTCGATAGGGAGGTCTCAGGTTGATTGGTCAGGCTGGCAGCAGGCCGGGATTGGAAATCAGGGGTTTTATCTGAAATGATCTGGTCATAGATTGCCCTGGTCTCTGGCATGGGCGGTACTCCCAACTCATTAGCCAACAGCTTGCATAAAGATTCATAGTGGCGAATGGCACCGGCCCGATCGCCACTCAAGAAACGCAGCCGCAGAGAGTCGCGGTGCAGCTCTTCACGAAAAGGATCGATGGACAGCGCTTTCGTGATTGTTTCCAGAGCTTCAGAAAAGTTGCCCAGTGATTCCTGCAACTGGCTGAGGGCTGAATAACCGCCGATTGCCAGGGACTGGTAGTTCCTCCGCTCTGACTCGACCCATTCGTCAAATTCCGGTGAATCAGAGAGGGTGAACCCATCCATAAAATCGGCGCGGTACAGGCTCACCGTGTCAGCCAATGAATATAGTTCAGAAAAATTCGCTTTGAGACCTGCGGCGAATTCCCTGGCGTCGACCCTGACTTCTGGTGAAAGACTCAAACGGTCTTTTTCGACCAGGATGTTATCTCTTCCCAACCGATTGCGGATATCGTGCAGCATCGTACGGAGAGTCTGTTGGGCTGAAGATCTTTCAGTATCCGGCCAAAACAAGGTGAGGATCTGGTCGCGGCTCAATGGGGCATGATGGGCGGCAATATAGTAAACCAGGGCACAATTTTTACGCCGCAATCCCGCGAAAACTTGCCCACCAATCACGATTTGAGGAGAGCCGAGAAGCGAGATGATCATAAGGCAATTATACAATTTATGATCTTAAATATCCAGTAATTATAATTTCACGTTCATTTAACGCTCATGTTGACGGCTTCTTTACCTCAATTGTTTATCCTGAGGGTGATGATAAATCGATCTCTTTCACTCTTATGGTTTGGGGAGCTGGTGTCAACCGCAGGCAGCGCGCTGACAACCATGGCGGCATCTCTCTTGATCTACAGGCTGACCGGATCCACGCTGCAGGTCAGCCTGATGTTAATTTCCATGGCGCTCCCCAGCCTGCTGGTCGGTCTGTTTGCCGGCGTAATGGTAGACCGGATCAACCGTAAAAAGGTCATGCTGGCTGCAGATATCATCCGCGCCGGGTTGTCCATACTGCTCCCAACCCTGGCTGCACACAACCAGTTGTGGGTATACGGCATTGTCCTGCTCTCTAACACGGTTGGGCAGTTTTTCAACCCGGCCCAGGAAAGTATATTGCCTGAAATTGCGAGCGAGAAAGATCTGGCAGCTGCAAACGGGCTGATGGCAATCGGGGGTTTTGCCTCAACCGCGATTGGGTTTGCCCTGTGCGGCTGGATGACCGCACACTTCCCCCTGCAGTGGGCTTTCTATACCGATGCGCTTACGTTTCTCGTATCTGCATTCTGCATCTTCCGCATTTCAATTCCGAAGATTGAAACTGGTGAACATACCCACCTGGGAATGGTACTGGAGAACCTGCAAAGTGGAAAAAAACGCATCGGGAGAAATGCAAAATTGAAATCACTGATGTGGGTCACCATACCCGCTTTTCTGGCCTTCGGACTATGGAATTCACTTCTACTTCCCTTCACCATCAGCAGGCTGCATGCAACCGCCCAGGTATACGGCGTACAGGAAGGGCTTACGGCTTTGGGCTTCGTAGCAGGAAGCCTGGTTGTGATGAAACTCAGCGGTCGTTTACAGCAAAGATATTGGATTGCGATCAGTTTTATCGGCATGGGAATATCGGGTGGGTTTTATGCTTTCTCAACCTGGATTCCCCAGGCGGTTTGCCTGGTGGTCGCAACGGGTCTTTTGAACGCACCTTTTTCGGTTGCCCGCCGCCTAGTCATCCAGCATAATACCCCCAGAGAAATGCGCGGGCGGATTAACAGCGTATTTTTTGTGATCCGAGACGTCGCCTACGTCACTGGTATGGCGGCCGCAGGCCTGGCCAATTCATTCGGCATTCGAGGATTGATCATGGTCTGCGCAGTGCTGTGGGTGCTGGCTGGAGCGCAGGCAGCCTGGAATACTGCCCTTTACCGGCAAACACTGACCTCATTCAGCCATTTCATGCGCAAGAACAAGCTGGCAGGCAGGGTGAAATTGGCAGCCTCGCAGGATGGATGACCGCCGTTTTACTCGTTTACAACTTCCATAGGAGGCTCCACAACAACCTCTTCCTCCAAACCACCGGCCATCTCTTTGACATACTCAATGAAGAAGGCGACCATGCGACCACAGTTCTCGACCGAAAGGCGCTCGTTAATTCCGTGAGGCCGGGTCATATCGTCGATGGATTCCTGGAGCGGGCTAAATCGGAAAACCGCAGGGCAGAGATCGGCATAATAGCGGGCATCTGTGGCGCCAGCGACCAGGTACGGGCCGACAGCAGCTTCCGGGAATATACGGCGGATCAAAATTGCCAGTGAGGCAAATTCAGCTGAATCCGGGTCTGAAACCGGGGAGACCTCCCAGCCATACTGGCCTTCGAGGGTATCGCCGGCAAAGGTCCTGATCTTGACGGGTAAATCGCCGATAGCATCTACGGTGTGTTCGTAAACAGAACGAAGGGTGTCACCCGGATAGACGCGGTAATTTACCACCGCTTTTGCGAGGCGGGGCAGGATATTGTCCTTAACGCCGCCAGCGACCATAGTCACGGCTTGGGTCGTGCGAACCAATGCATTCAATGTCGGGGATTTTCCCAACTGGCGCATAATCGATCCTTTGAAAAGCCAGGGGTTGGCCATGGCGACCTGCATCCCAAACGATAGATCAGGGCCGACGTAGCGCAAGAAGGTGGTAATCGCTCCCAGATTTGGCTTGAAGGGTGAGTTTTCAAGGCGCGCGACTGCCTGGCTGAGTTGGCCAATGGTGGTATGTGCAGGGGGCATGGAGGAATGCCCGCCTTCAGCCTCTGCTTCTAATACCAGGCTCAAATACCCTTTCTCGGCCACACCGATGGTGGCAACAGGCGCTTTGACGCCCGGGATGGCGTCTTCGACAACCCCGCCGCCTCCATCCAGCACACACGACAGGGTTACCCCGCGTCTTTAAGGGCTTCAGCGATCTGGGCAGAGCCATTGCGCCCACCTATCTCTTCATCGTGACCGAAAGCGAGGAAGATGGTGCGGTCGGGTTGGTAATTATCTTTTAGAAGATATTCGACAGCTTCCATGATCCCAATCACGCCGCACTTATTGTCCATGGCGCCGCGCCCCCACACGTAGCCTTCGGCAATCTGCCCGCTGAAAGGAGGATACTGCCATTCTTTCAAACCATTGGGATCTGCAGGCACCACATCAATGTGAGCGGCAAGCAAAAGTGGATCCAGCTCGGGATTTTTTCCGATCCAGGTATATAAAAGGCTGTACTCATTGATGTATTCACGTTTGAGGGCAGAATGAAGACGGGGAAACATCCCTTCTAACATTCGGTGAAGGCCGAGGAAAGCGGTGCGATCGATTGTACCGGAATCTCCGGCCGAAATGGTCTGGAATTGAATGGCTCGCCCGAGACGTTCGGCGACCGCTGCGGCATCGATCTCAACCGGGGTGATTGGTTCGACGTCAACGGTCAGGATTGAAAAGCGAGCTGTGCGAAACATGACGACTGCCAGCAGGATGAGAATGACAGCCAGAAGGATAATCAAAATGAAGGGCAAGAGGGTCAGGAAGTCGATTGGCATGAGAAACTCCAGGATTGGAATGTTCAAGGTAGAAGGCAAAAGGTATAGGGTTTAAGGTTAAATTTATAAGAATTACGGAAATAGAGAATAATAACCATTGCCAGGTTGAGCTTAGAAAAAAGAGAACATCTCTATTCTACCCTGACATTGTAAAGATGAAAACAGTAGATTACTGTAGATCGTGATAATTGGAACTAGACCAGATTGCAAGACAGCAGCAGATCTTGATTATCCAGCACTTCCGGCGGATTGCCGTCTGCGACGATGCGGTGAGATTCGTCGAACAGGTACAAACGGTTGGCGACCGTGCGGGCCAGCCCAAGGTCGTGGGTGGCGATAACGATGGTCTTGCCGAGGTTGCGCTGAGCGGCGATGAAGCTCTGCAGCCAGGTCGCGCTGCGCGGGTCCAACCCGGCGGTTGGCTCGTCCATCAGCCAAACCTGAGGATCGAGGCTGAGCAATGACGCCAATGCAACCCGTTTCTTTTCACCGCCGGAAAGTTGGTGGGGTGGGCGTTGTTGAAGCGAACTCGATCCTGAGGGTTTTTAAAGCGAACTCGACCCGCTCGATCACTTCTTTTTGGTCAAGTCCCAGCTGCAGGGGAGCAAATGCGACTTCATCCCACACCGAAGCAGAGAAGAGCTGCACGTCACTGTCTTGAAAGAGCAGCCCGACCTTGCGACGGAAGGCGAAATTGAAGTCCTGGTCTTGAAAGGCCGCTTCGGTAAGCGATTGACCGAAGGCGAAGACTCTTCCATGGGTGGAAAAATAAAGGCCATCGAGGACCTTCAGCAAGGTGCTCTTCCCCGAACCATTAGCGCCAAGGATGGCCACCTGTTCGCCATTTTCGATGGAGAGGTTGACGTGGTCGAGGGCGATAAATTCGTTGTCGTAGGAAAAGGAGAGGTCATTGGCTTCGAAGGCAACGATGCTCGCACTCTGACCAGGGGAAGAGGAGGAGAGGGAGCTTTTTCCTGCTGCTCGAAAAGCGGAGGCGAGGCGGCTCTCACCCTGGCCTAAGCGAGCAAAGGCCAGCATACCCGCCACCTGATCAAAGGGACTGGGAAAGAGGGTGTTTTGGCCCCTGCGGGTCCCCGACCACCCATCGGCTGACAAAATGGGTCTCCTAAGGGGAGAGGGAAAGAAAGAATATTTCACTTCGCTTTACCTCCCCAACCAGATGGCAGCAGCTGCTGCGACCAGGATTGCCAACCCGGCCAACCAGTCGATGGTTTTCATGTGGCTGGGGTCCATCGTGCGGGGAGCGTGGTAAAAGCCGCGGGATTGCATCGCCAGGTATACCTCGCTGCTCATCTGCAGGCTGCGTGAGAGCAGGACTCCCGCGGTCGCTCCAACGACCTGGCGTTCTTGCGCTCCGCTCAACTTGCCGACCATCCGGCTTTTTCGGGAGAGAAACATATTATTGGCGATGTGGAGTAAGAGATAGATATAACGGTAGGTCATTCCCAGAAGTAATACAATCACATCCGGGATGTAAAGTACTTTTAATGCCTTAAGGACGCTGTTCCAGGGGGTTGTCAGGATAAATAAGACCGTCAAGGAGACCGACGTGCCGACCCGCAGCAGGAGAAACAAGGCGGTCGTCGCTCCATTAACCGTCACTGCCAGGCCAAGGGGCAGATGAACCAGGGCCGGACCGGGCGTGATGAAGAGCGCAGGCAGTGCAACCAGGCCGGTAAAGAACGGCATGAACAGCCAGACGCGCAGGATGAAAGATTTGAGAGGAAGGCGTGAGAAGACCGCCAGGACAAGCGTAAAAAGATAGATGGCGGCGATGATGGCCAGGCTGTGGGACAATCCGATGCTTACGAGGAATGCGAGCACCCCCAGGCACTTGAGGCGGGGATCCAGCATTTGTAAAAGACCGGGGCGGTGAGCTAGCTTTTCTGCAAAAAAAGAGCGTTCGAAGGCCCCACTGATATCGGTCAGGGTTCGTTCAATGAAGTTAGATTTCATTGAAATTATAGTTTTTCGGATTTACCGGTCGCAAATAAGGTGGCAAATAACCAGGCCATGAAGATGACCAGAAGGACGCCGATTACAGCCGAGAGGGTATAACCCAGAGCCGGATTCTTGAGGCTGATCAGGTCATAACCTGACATTGGGGCACCCCATATTTCAGACAGCCTGGCCATCCCTTGCGGAATAAAGCCAAGGCCATTGTTGGAGAGCTGTTCGGCATTCCATTCTCCCCAGGCAGTACCCGGGGCTAACAAACCCAACGGTGCGGCGACGACCAGCCCGACCAGAGCGATCCAGAGCAGTTTGAAATGGCCTAAACCGGCCCTGGCAGGTTGAATTGCAGGATTTTTATAGATAGCCAAAGCAGGTTTATTGGCGCGTTGTAGATAAGCAATCACCAGGGCCGTCAGAACCGCCTTCGACGATGGATGCCACCAGGGCGTGGGGAATCACCATGGCCGGGATGGCAATATCCAGGGGGTAGGGGGCGAAAAGGGGGACGCCGGCCGCGCTGTGGAAGAGCAGCGGTTGGATACCGAATTCCACCCCGGCAAAGAAGGCAGCCAGGGTCAATCCTGACCAGCCGGCAACCGCTGAGGCGATGATCCTGCGCCTGGCTCCCAGCGGACTGTCGTTCGAGAGCCACTGGTAAACAGAATAGCTGACGTAAGGCAAGACGATAGCCATATTGAAGGCATTAGCGCCCAGGGCCAGGACGCCACCATCTCCAAAAAAGAAGGCCTGGATAACCAGGGCGATGGTGATGGCGATGCTGGCGATCTCCGGGCCAAGGATAATTGCAGCCAGGGCGCCACCAACCGCATGCCCGGTCGTACCCCCGGGAAGAGGGACGTTGAACATCATGATCACGAACGACAGAGCGGCAAACAAAGCAATGACTGGAATGTTACGGGCATTGGCGGCCTGGCGCAGCTTGCGGATCCCCCGGATCCAGAAGGGAAGTGCTATCAATGCCATGATGAGATCGGTTACCGGGCTGAGGTAACCATCAGGAATGTGCATGGCTGTGGTCAACAGCCAGAAGGCCAGGATGGCGTAATAGATGGTTAAGGGAGAAATTTTCGACCGCATAAATTAATTCTCTTCCTCTTTGGTGGTTTTCTGGCATTCCGGGCAGTAGCCGTAAATGCACAAATGATTGGTTGCGACCAGAAACCCGCTCTGTTCGATGCGGGTGAAAAAAGGCTGTACCCGATCGTGATCGAGCTGAAAGACCCGGCTGCACGACAGGCACACCAGGTGATGGTGGGGGATCGATTGGACGGTTTCGTAGACCAACCCGCCGCCCAGATCGCTGACCGACACTTTACCTTCATCTGCTAGAGTTTTTAGATTTCGGTAAACCGTAGAAAGACTTAATTCGGGCATCGACACTTTAAGCTGGTCGTACACCACCTCAGCGGTGACGTGGCTGTGCAGGTCTTCGATTGCCTTGAGGATCATTCTTCGTTGGAGGGTCATTCGGGTATGTTTCATTTTTTTCTCAGTCGCCAGATTCGCCGAATAAGGGATTAAAGCATCGTCCCCGGTTTCTTATTGCAAAAATTATTGACAAGGAATTTTAGCATATTTTGCGCCAAATTCGGTCAGGAATTTCCGGTAAAAAGGGATTCGGGTTATTCAGCCCATCGAAAAAATGGCAGGGTTGTTTGACACGCCTGGGAATGACGAAGGGATAAATATGCTCCCAGAAACCCGAAGTCATGGCGAGGATAGTAATTAACGCTTACTACAATCGACGCACAGACCGGAAGAGATCGCGAATAAAGTTATTCGGAGGGTTATCAGAAGCGTAGTCGATGGTAAAATCATTGAAAAATATGAGGAAAATATGCCAGAGAACTTCGAGCAGACCCTAGACCGGGTAAACACTTATTCACGACCGTCAGACCTCAAAATCACAGATATGCGCTTTGCCAACATTAGCGGTGCACCGATGCACTGCATTTTAATGAAGATCGAGACCAACCAGGGATTGGTCGGTTTCGGTGAGGTGCGTGATTGGTCGTCCAAGACCTATGCACTGACGTTAAAACGACTCCTCCTGGGAGAAAATCCCTGCAATGTCGATAAGCTTTTCCGCAGGATCAAGCAGTTTGGGGGTAATGCCCGCCAGGGGGGAGGCGTCAGCGGGGTCGAAGTAGCCCTGTGGGACCTGGCTGGTAAAGCGTACGGCGTCCCGATCTTTCAGATGTTGGGCGGCAAATTCCGCGATAAAGTGCGGATATACTGCGATACTGACGTGGGCGGCAAACCCGATGGGACCAAAATGGGCTATGCGCTCAAAGATCGGATGGAGCGGGGTTTCACGTTCTTGAAGATGGACGTCGGGATCGGTTTGTTCGAAAACGAGCCTGATATGTTGAGCTACCCACTGGGCTTGATCGACCAGATGGAAGCCCTGGGTCCGCATTCAGGCAAATTAGCCGTCAAGAATGCAGAAGAACGCAATACCCGCAACCGTGGATATGACATTTATAACGTGCCGCATCCTTTCACCGGCATCCACCTGACTGAAAAGGGGATCGACTTCCTCGAAAAATATGTATCCGATGTACGGGCAGTCATTGGGTACACAGTCCCCCTGGCGACTGACCATTTTGGGCACATTGCGGTAGAAGACTGCATCCGTCTGGGGAAAAGGCTCGAGAAATACAACCTGGCCTGGGTTGAAGATATGATCCCCTGGCAGTACACCGACCAGTACGTGCGCTTGAGTCAAGCGATTAATATCCCGGTTGCTACCGGTGAAGATATCTACCTCAAAGAAGGTTTTCGGCCGCTGGTCGAAGGCAGAGGCGTCTCGGTCGTCCATCCTGACGTCCTGACGTCTGGCGGAATTCTGGAGAACAAGAAAATCGGCGACCTGGCCCAGGAGCACGGTGTGGCAATGGCAGTCCACATGGCTGAAAGCCCAATTGCCTGCCTGGCAGCGGTCCACAGTGTGGCCGCGACTGAAAATTTCATGGCACTTGAATTCCACTCGGTCGACGTACCCTGGTGGAACGATATCGCTAACGGGATTGCCAATCCCCTGATCAAAGACGGATTTATTACTGTGCCGGAGAGACCGGGATTAGGGATCGAATCGCTCAACGACGAGGTTATCAAAGAGCATCTCAGTCCGGAGGTCCCTGGCCTGTGGGAAGCAACCGACGCCTGGAACGGTGACTGGAGCCACGACAGGCAGTGGAGCTGATCAACAACCTAATACCTGGGGAACGCCAGCCTGAGCCTGGGGATCATTTCAGCTGCCCTCGTGTTTGGCATAGGTCTGTGTGCCATCACCGGGGTCGCTCAAAACTGGATTAACTTGATGGGCACACCGCTCTTTATTTGTGGTGGCTCGAGTGCATTTCTGGGCTTTTTGGGCGCGCTTGGCCTGGCAGCTTTGTTTGGACGTGGACGTTCGCGCGCCACCGCGATCGTCGGCCTGGTGATGGGAGTGATGGGGATTTGCCTGTTTTTCACGGTCTTAGCCCTGGTTAATCGCTAAGAAAAAATTGAGGATGAAAAAACAGGTTCTTGCGGCGTCCATGGTCCTGGTGCTGTCGATCTGGGATGTTTTCCGGAAATAAGAATTAATCCAGCTTCAATTGATCCAATTCTTCCATCTCGTCTTTAGTGAGGTGCCAACCGACAGCGCCGCTGTTTTCCTCGGCATGGCGGAAGTTTTTGATCCCCGGAATTGGCACGGCTCCTTTTCCCATCAACCAATTGAGTGACACCTGTCCAGGCGTCTTGCCCCCATGGGCCTCGCCGATTTTTTGGAGCGAAAGGATCAAAGGATCGATTTTATTCAGGTACCGGCGGGCCATGAAGCGGCGGACCCCTCTCGGGGGATTTTGGCGAGAATATTTACCGGTGAGCAGTCCTTTGGCCAAAGGGCTGTAGGCAATCAGGGTAATGCCTAACTCATTACAGGCTTTCAAGACACCATTCCACTCGGGGTCGCGGACGATAAGACTGTACTCGACCTGGTTGGAAGCCAACGGAATGCCTCTTCTGGCCAGAACTGCGTGAGCCCGGCGCATCCAATCTTCACTGTAGTTTGAAACACCTACTGCCTTCGCCAGGCCTGCTTCCACTGCGTCAGCCAGGCTCGCTGCCCAGGTTTCCGGAGACCTTGGAGGTGCGGGGTGGTGCACCTGGAACAGATCGACATGGTCCAAGCCCAAACGAATGAGGCTCTGTTTCAAGGCCAGGAGCAATTCATTACGAGACATCCGCCAGGGATAGGGCATAAATTTGGTGGCGATCACCACGCCGTCCTGAGGGGTCTTCCCTTCCTGGATGGCGCGCTTGAGGTATTGGCCGAGGAGGGTTTCGGACCGGCCAGAACCATAACTTTCAGCAGTATCGAAAAAATTAATACCGGCTGCAAGCGTACGTTGAAACCCAGCCTGGAGGTCGGCATCGTTGAACTCACCGCTGCCGTAGCTCCAAACAAGCTTATCGCCCCATTGCCAGGTCCCGAGCCCGAGGGGACTGATATTGATGTTCGTGGTGCCAAGTACGATTCGATCTGAAACTGTGTAATTATCCTCTATTTCTATCATCGCCGCCTCAAGTGGAAACACGAATGGTACCTTTGGTGGATCACGAATGACCCAGATTGAACAAAAAAAAATGATACCAGAGATTGAACAAAAATGACCCAAAGAACGAATAGATCGAATGGATCCGGCGATCAAAGACGATTGACCCAACAAGCCAAATCGAAAGAATGGTTAAAAAATACTACAGAGGCGATTAGCAATAGCCCGCTACGCGAAATTATCCCTTACCCTGCCCGTCCCTTCGGGTACTCGATCACCCTACCAGTGGTTAAGCAGATCTCCTAAAGGTGAATGTCTTGATAATTAAAGAAACGGGATTAATCGGATGATGTTAATGTACAAATAATCAGGTACAGGTTTTTTGGAAAGCTCGAATGTATACAATGACACAAATATTATATTCGAATCTCGAAAATTAACTTTCTATTCTGTGGATCTTCGTCTGATTTGTTTCTTGCCCCATAACAGTAAGTAATAAGAGACACACTGGATAGGCCCTTGGCGGAGATCCAGCTCCATCCTCTCGATCCCACATTGAAAAGCTGCAGGTGATATCAGGTGAAGGGATGAAAAAGCCTTGTTATGGAAAGGCTCGATATCTTCAAGCAGGAATGGAAATTCCACCGTCCAACTGGCGACATCATCAAATCCAATCTCAGTCATCCAGATAGCCAGTTCAGAAATGGGCAGATAGCGCTCAAGCTCTAGGGCTACCGTTTCGGGAAAATAGGCCGTTAGCGGACGGCGATGGTGGATAATCCATTCCGAATCGGTCACTGTGCAAAACCAGCCCCCATCCTTTAAAACCCGAAATGCATCGGTGAATGCCTGCTTGCGACCGGTGACATGGTGGATCACGTCGACTGAAAAGACCAGATCGAAAAAAGTGCAATTAAATGGCAGGCTCTCAGCCCTGCCCTGCAGGAATTGTGCGGACGAACCAGCCTCTCTGGCCCTGGCCAGCATGCCCAGGGAAGGATCGAGCCCCCAGCAGGAGCATCCGGTTGTGGAATCAAGCGTGCGAATGTAGTTGCCGGTGCCGCATCCGACTTCTAAAACCCGGGATGAGGTTGTTATTCCTGAGGTGACGATCAGGTCTTGAAATACCTGTGGATGTACCTGGCGGTGCTGCGCATATTGAGCTGCCAGGTCGTCATAATTAATCATGCATATATTTTACTGCAGCACAACCAATGTGACATAAAGCACAAAATAAACTGCTTTCTGACACGTGCCTAATCTTGTTTTCATGATTAAAATTCAAAAAGATAAGGTGCACCTTATCTTTTTGAGAGAGATGACCGGATGAATATCAATCACGTCGAAGAATATCTAGGAGCAATTTACCGCCTGAGAGAAGATGCAGAGACACCCCTGTCGCTGCCACGCTTACAGGCTTACCTGAACTACACCCTGATCTCGATTCACGAAATGGTGCGCAAACTCGAAGACCAGGATTTCATCAATTACACCCCTTATCATGGTGCGATCTTGACCAAAAAGGGGGAGCGGGTCGCGTCAGCGCTGGTCCGGCGCCACCGAATCTGGGAGCGTTTTCTGGCGGATATGCTGGCCATCCCTTGGGAAGAGACCCATTCGATCGCCGGCCAGCTGGAGCACGCCGCGCCCGAATTAGTAACCGAGCGCCTGGCCTGGATGATGGGGGATCCCGAATTTTGTCCACATGGCAGCAGCATTCCACCCAACTTGAACAGCAGCGACGCGGCTGCTACGAGCAAACTTAAAGGGTCGCTGCAAGGCGAATGCCTTTCCAACCTGATGCCGGGGATAAGGTCACAGGTTGTAGCAATCACACCAGAAATGCCAGAAAACCTCACCAGCCTGCATTCCTGGGGAATCGTGCCTGGAGCAGTGATCGAGGTCAGCAGCCACCAGAACCATCTGTTAGAGCTGTGGGTGAATGGAGAAAGACTTGAAATCCCTGATGACCTGGCTCACACGGTTAGGGTAAATCCATTAATTACTGTTTCTCGGGGCCAAAAACATTGATGCTCAAAAAACTCATGCGACATTCTCATTGCTCACCAACGATTGAATCAAATTTTGCCGAAGCTCACCCGGAAGAGCTGGAAGGCATACATCTCAACGATCTCTCAACCGGTGAAAAAGTCCAGATTCGCAGGCTTGAAGGCGGGCAGCATTTCAAATCGCGCTTAGCCACCCTGGGTTTCACGCCTGGGGCAGCGGTGACCATTGAAAGGCAGAGCGGTCACGGGCCTATCCTGGTCACAGTGCGGGGATCACGCGTTGCCCTCGGGCGATTAGAAGCAGCCCACATCCTGGTTTCGAATCCTCAGCTTGATAAAATCCCAGATAGCCAGGTGCTTTCGGCGGCGAGAACGACCACCATTGCCCTGGCAGGCCAGCCAAACGTCGGAAAGTCGACGGTTTTTAACCTGATGACCGGGATGAACCAGCACGTCGGGAACTGGTCCGGAAAAACAGTCGATCTTAAATCGGGATCTTTTAATTATCAAAATGAAACTTATACGGTCATTGATTTACCGGGAACTTACAGCCTGACGGCTTCTTCGGAAGAAGAACGCCTGGCGCGGGAATTTATCATCCGCGAGAAACCCGACCTGATCATTGCCGTGGTCGATGCTGCGACGTTGGAACGCAACCTTTACCTGGTAGGTGAGCTGCTGCTCTTGCCAGCACCCGTCCTCATTGCACTTAACATGATAGATGTGGCGGTGCACGAAGGCATCGTGGTCGAACCGAAAGTGCTCGCATCGGCCCTGGGTGTGCCGGTCGTGCCGATGACGGCTTCACACGGGCAGGGATTGCTCAATTTAGAGGAAGCAGCCCGGCGGCTTTTGAATCACGAGAGCGAGTACCAGCCAAAAAAACCTTCTATTTTGCCAGCTCACCAGGCCGTATTGGCCAGGCTGGAAGAGCTGATAAAAGATTACGTCCCGGCGGCTTATCCGGTTGAATGGGTAGCATTGAAATTGCTGGAAGGCGATGAAGAGCTGAACCTGACCATGGAAGCGTGCACGCCGGTCGAGACCTGGGAGCAGGTGCACGCGCTGCTCTACCAGCACGAAGACGCTATCCTGGATATTGCCGGAGCTCGTTACGAATGGATCGCACGCATGATCCGGGCGGCGGTGGTTGAACCGAAAGTCACCCGGGTTGGGATGACGTCTCGGCTCGATAAGGTTTTGACCCATCCCATTTACGGGACCTTGATCCTGGTCGCCATCCTGGGATTCGTATTTTGGCTGACCTATGCCATCGGCAGCCCAATCCAGGCCTGGTTGAGCGGGATGGTTGGGGTCGTGGCTAACCTGCTGCGAACGGGATGGACGGGTGGCCCGCACTGGCTGGTGGAGTTCATCGCCGGTGGAGTGCTGGGAGGCTTTGGATTGGTGTTGACCTTCGTGCCGATCCTGATGATTTTCTTTGCCATCCTGGGCTTCATGGAAGATACCGGCTACATGGCTCGGGCGGCTTACCTGACCGACCGCTGGATGCACCTGATGGGGCTGCACGGGAAGAGCTTCTTGCCGATCCTGCTGGGGTTCGGGTGCAACGTCCCGGCGGTGATGGGGACGCGCATTATTGAAAGCAAACGGGCGCGATTGTTGACAACCTTGCTGGTGCCGTTGGTGCCGTGTACGGCCCGCATGGCAGTGGTAGCGGTGCTGGCTTCAGTCTTTTTCGGCAGCTCAGCCTTGTGGGTCGCCTGGGGGCTAGTCGCGGGAAACATGGTCGTACTGGTCGGGCTGGGGTTGGTCCTGCACCACTTTTTCTTCGAAGACGAGCACGTTCCGTTCATCATGGAGCTTCCACTTTACCACCTGCCAAATGCCAGGACGATTGGGGTTTACATCTGGGAGAATATCGTCGGGTTCATGCAGAAAGCCGGGTCGATCATCCTGTATGCTTCGCTGATTATATGGGCCTTAGCGTACTTCCCCAATGGGAATGAAGAAACAAGCTACCTGGCAGATTTTGGGAGGTTCATCGCTCCGGTTGGTTTATGGATGGGCCTGCCCTGGCCAGTGCTGTTGGCTCTGATCACCAGCTTCGTCGCCAAGGAAAACACGATCGCCACCCTGGGCATACTTTATGGCAGCCTGGCGACTTTGCCGGCGGTGCTGGCTCCGGAGGCGGCATTGGCGCTGCTGGTCTTCCAGATGCTGTTCATCCCCTGCGTGGGGACGGTGGCAGCGATCCGCCAGGAGACCCGCTCGATGAAGTGGACCATGGCGAGCGTGGGCATCATGTTTGGGCTGTCGTTAGGGTTTGGTGTCCTGGTTTATCAGGTGGGGAGGTTGATCTGAGATGATGGTGCAATTCTTGAAAATCATTCAGAAAGGCGAGATTCAAAGCCAGCTCGAGATTGCCCAGCAGCTGAAGGTGTCGCCTGAGATGGTCGTGGAAATTGCCAGAGACTTGACCCGGCGCGGCTATTTGAGCGAATACAACGCCGAATGCTACAGTGAGGATGCCGCCTGCAATTCTTGCAGTGTGAGCAATGCTTGCCACGTAATGGGAAGGACCTGGTCGCTGACCGAGAAGGGAACAAGGTACTTAAAGACCTGATTGGTCGGATTTTGAGAAAGGCAACCAGGAGATGAAAAATCGAGGATTAGTCAAACGTTCATCAAAAATATTCCGGTGGATCGCGCGCCTCTGGAGTTTGTTGGTTTTCATAGGCGCCATGCTGATAGCTTTCACCCCTGATCCAACAAGCAGTGGACAAATTTCAGTTGAAGATTGGTTTTTGTTGAGTTTGTGGGGAATTGCAATTTTTGGACTCATGGTAGCCTGGCGATGGGAAACAATTGGCGGGTTAATAACAATTGTCACGATGTTTTTCCGGGAATTGATGTGGATCGTGATCAAAGGCAACTGGCTGGTGAATTTCCTGATTATCTGGCTGGTGGTCATTCCGCCGGCAGTTCTTTATATATTAGCCAGGCAAATTGACAAAGGTCACAATAGGGTTTCCGGTCTTGGGGTGGGATGCGTGTGATGGCTTAAGGTACCCGGTCATATGTAAAGAAGTTCGAACGCTCCTATAGATTACAGAAAATGAGAAGGACCTACCTGCCATTCAGGATGCGTTGAGTGACCAGGTCAAACCGGCTGCAGGGTCTCCATCAAGAAAGGTGTGCCGTGGCCAGGGAAGACGGTTTTGATGGGAATATCCTTCAGTTTGGCCAGACAATCCTGAGCGGATTTAAGATCGTCCATGAGCGGGTTGAGCTCGGGATGGTCGGTGTTGGCAAACATATCTCCGCAGAACAGGTTCCCGGTAGAAGTGAGCAGGCCAATCGACCCGGTGGAATGACCGGGGATGTGGAGAATGTGAGCATTCAGGCCAAAAGCGCTGAGATTGTCCCCATCTTCAAAGTATAGGTCTGGCGTAAAGCGGTTAGACCTGGTCAACATAGATGAGAAAATGATTCGGGCGAGCAGCAGGCGGCTTTTGCGGCTGGCAAACATATTCCCCTTGATCACCGCTTCAGCTTCAAGCCTGTGGATAGCGATCTTCGTGGCAAATTTCTGGCGCAAGAACGCAGCATTGCCAACGTGGTCGAGGTCGCCGTGGGTCAGCACAATCAATCTCAAGTTTCCGGGCCGGCAGCCTGCTTTTTCAAGCTCGAGCAGGAGTTTCTTGCGGCTGTTCGATAAGCCGCTATCAACCAGGATAAAGCCATCATCATTTGTTGCGAGCAGATAACAGTTCACGTCGCCGATGAAGGACGAAAGTGTAATCAAGCGGATATCCGGGGACATCATTTCCTCCTTATTTATATCTAAAGCATATCCAGGCTGAAGGGCTCCCCATGGCCGGGATAAACCATGCGAACCGGAAGGCGTTTGAGGTTTTCGAGGCTGGTCTGGGCCGCGGTCGAGTCGTCGATTAGTGAATTAAGGCGCGGGCCGCTGCGGTTCGACATCAGGTCACCGCAGAACAGGCTGCCTTCGCTGGTCAAAATGGCAATGGAGCCACGGGTATGCCCGGGGATGTGAACAACCGAGGCGGCGAAACCAAAAGGTGAGAGATCCTCGCCGCCGATAAACTCGATATCGGGATCGAAACGATTGGCCTGACCGAGTTTGTACGAAGCGAACATCACTCTGCCGATAAGCGTGCGTGATTGGCGGGTCTGCAGCATGCTGCCGCCATTTACTGCAGGTGTTTCGAGGGGATGCATCCCGATTTTGGCAGCATATTTCTGGCGCAGGTAAGCGGCATTACCGACATGGTCGATGTCGCCGTGGGTCAAAAGGATGAGTTTGAGATCTCCCTGTTGGCAGCCGGACGCGGCCAGTTCCCGCTCAAGTTGGCTGCGGTTGTTGGGCATGCCGGTATCGATTAAAAAGAAACTTTCGTGATCGATGCTAACGAGGTAGCAGTTCACCGAGCTAATAAAAGCAGATAACGATATGGTTTTAATTTCCTCAGGCATATTTGTCAGATCCTAAAAACTCGCTTAAGCAGGGAATCGCGCAAGGCGTCGTTCAAGTAGATTAGCAGGCGGTTGGTGAAAGGGACAGCAACCAAATACCGGGCTTTAGGGCGGGAAGCTATGATGGCTTTGCGGATGATCTGCGAAACGACCTCAGGGCCAGGATCGCCGCGGCGCAAGTTGACCATCGTTTGCAGGTAATGCTGGTTAAGCTGGTAATAAGGCGAGTCGGGGTTGTTAAGGGCTGCACCTGAGTGGGACTGAGATGTTTCCATGAAATGGGTGCGGATATTCCCGGGCTCGATCAACACGACCTGGATGCCGAAGCTTGATAGCTCAAGGCGCAGGGCGTCGCTCAATGCTTCGAGAGAAAATTTTGCAGCCGAATAAGCTCCATTGACCGGCACGGCCAGCTTACCGGCAAATGAGCCGACGTTGATGATGCGGCCTTCTTTCTGGAGGCGCATGTGAGGCAGCACAGCCTGGACCATGCGCATAACGCCGAAGACATTGGTTTCAAACATACGCTGGACCTGATCGATGGGGACCTCTTCGATGACGCCTCTGACGGCATAGCCGGCATTATTCACCAATACGTTAATGCTGCCGAATTGCCGGTAGGTTCGCTCGACCGCCTGAATAATCGATTCCGGGGAGGTTACATCCAGGGGGAGCTTCAAGGCGGCTTCGAGATCGGCCAGAGAGGTGACGTCTCGGGCGGTGGCGATTACCTGGAAGCCAGAACGGGTCAGCTGTTGAGCCAGATCCCGACCGATGCCGCTGGAACAACCTGTTATCAATACCGTCTGTGAGCCTGGAGCCATATTCTACAATCTTTCTTGGGCGTGAAGAGACGTTTTCTGGATGAATATGATCGTGTGAAAAGCTATCAGAAAGCGGAGCCGCAATGAAAAAAATGAGGCTATTAGCCAGGTAACGAAGCCAGTGAAGCTCCCCAGGCTCGGGCGCGCTCCAGCTCGCCTTCTTTAAGGGGACCATAAGTCCCTTTGACAATGAAGCGCTCCCTTTTGACCACCGGCGGATAACCGGCCTTTTCAAGTTCTCGGGTGATCATAGCGGTCGAGCCGCCTGGTGACCACCATATCCGGGTTTCGAAAGCAGCCGAACGCCCTCGACCTTTGGGAAGTTTATCCAACCAGGATCGCATGGATATGCTAGAGAAATCCGGTGGATTATTGGCGTGTTGTGGGTTTTTACGAATGTTCTCCCTCATTCCTTCGCTGGGCAAGGAAAACCCGAGGACAGGTGCGCCGGCGACGATGAGATCGATGCCGGTCAGGACCTCGGCGGTTACCGCAGATGTTGGAAACGCCTGGGCGTCCGAACCAAGACCCTCGGCAATGGCTCGAGCAACCGCTGCTGTATTTCCCCACAGCGATTCATATACGACAATAGCCTTCATATTAACCACCTTTCGTTAAAAAGGACCGACCAGGATGATTATCTCATAGAATGCAGGAAAATATCTCAAGATAGGAACCTCACCCTCCATTCTCATGCAGCCCTGACATGGCCTGGCGTGGAGAGAGTAAAGAAAAGAGCCTTGCGAAGGAAGTTCGCAAGGCTCTTGATCGGAAACCAGGCAGGTCAGGCCGAGATTTCGGCGTCGTTGACCTGTTCGATTGGGATCGATCCCGATTTGCTGAATACGATCTCCTGTTTGTCGTCCACATCCACCAGGACGGTGTCGCCGGCGGTAAATTCTCCGGACAAAAGCTTGAGCGAAAGAGGGCTTTCGACATGCTTCTGAAGGGCACGTTTCAAAGGACGGGCTCCAAAAGCTGGGTCGAAACCGGCCTGGGCTAACCATTCCTGGGCTGCAGGGGTGAGCTCGACTTTGAGTTCACGCTCATGCAATCGGCTTTCGATTTCCTTCAACTGTAAGAGGACAATCTGGCTCATATCCTGAACTGACAGCGGTGAGAACATGATGATTTCATCGATGCGGTTGAGGAATTCGGGTCTGAAGGCGCCTTTGAGGGCCTTTTCAATCTTGTCGTGAGCCTCGCGCTCTTCATTGGTGTCTTCGCCACGCTGTAAGAACCCAAGCGTGCCGCCTTTACGGACGTATTCGGTGCCCAGGTTACTGGTCATGATTAAGACAGTATTGCGGAAGTCTACCATGCGTCCCTGGCCATCGGTCAGGCGGCCGTCATCAAGGATCTGAAGCAAAGCATTCCAGACTTCGGGATGGGCTTTTTCAATCTCATCGAAGAGGATCACCCGGTAGGGGCGGCGGCGGATGGCTTCAGTGAGCTGGCCGCCTTCTTCGTAACCGACATATCCCGGAGGAGCGCCGAAGAGGCGAGAAGCGGTGTGCTGCTCACGATATTCGCTCATATCCATGCGGACAAGAGCATCTTCATCGCCGAACATATATTCAGCTAGCGCTCGCGCCAATTCGGTTTTGCCGACTCCGGATGGGCCAATGAAGATGAACGATCCTATTGGGCGGCGCGGGTCTTTTAAACCGGACCGCGCCCGGCGGATGGCGTCTGAGATGGCATGGATCGCTTCTTCCTGGCCGATGATACGGTCATGCAGGCGGTCTTCCATGTGGAGCAGCTTCTCGGACTTCAGTTTCCATCATCTGGCTGACCGGGATGCCGGTCCATTGGGCGATAACGTCAGCGATGTCATTCACATCGACAACTTCATCAAGTTTGTGATCGCTCTCCCATTTGTCCCGATCTTCATTGAATTCGCTTTCGAGACGCAGCCTTTCAGCCTTCTTGCGGGCAGCCCTTTCGTAATCGCGTTCGACCCCGGCCTGCTCTTCTTCGGCAGTCAGGCGGTCGATTTCGCTCTTCTTGGTCTTGAGCTCCATTGGCAATGAATATAAAGCCACCCGTAGTTTTGCGGCAGCTTCATCGATCAGATCGATGGCTTTATCGGGCAGGTGGCGATCGGTTACATAACGAGACGAGAGACGAGCGGCAGAGACCAAAGCCTCGTCAGAGAAGCGCACCTTGTGATGAGCCTCGTAGCGGTCTCGCAAGCCACGCAGCATCTGGATTGTATCATCCACGCTGGGCTCTTCGACGAATACCGGAGCAAAGCGCCGTTCGAGAGCGGCGTCTTTTTCGATGTGCTTGTGATATTCGTCCAGGGTTGTGGCGCCGACACACTGCAGCTCACCGCGCGCCAGGGCAGGCTTCAACATATTGGAAGCGTCCATTGCTCCCTGGGCCGCACCGGCTCCGACGACGGTATGCAGCTCGTCGATAAAGAGGATGATCTCTCCCTCCGACCGCTGCACTTCTTCAATGGCGGCTTTCAGGCGCTCTTCGAATTCTCCGCGGAAACGAGAACCGGCGATCATCGCTCCCAGGTCGAGAGAAACGACTTTACGTCCCATGAGAATTTCTGGGACGTCGTTGGTTGCGATTTTCTGCGCCAGCCCTTCGACAATAGCCGTCTTGCCGACCCCGGCTTCTCCAATCAAGACCGGGTTGTTCTTTTTACGCCGCGAGAGGATCTGGATCACACGCAGGATCTCATCGTCTCGGCCGATTACCGGGTCCAACTTACCTTCACGGGCCATTTGGGTCAGGTCGTGGGAGTATTTTTCCAGGGTACGGAAGCGGGTTTCAGCCTGCGGATCGGTGACTCTCTGACCACCGCGCATTTGGGTGATGGCGTCATTGACCCGATCGCGGGTCAGGCCAGCGCCTTCGAGCAAACGAGCAGCAGGGGTGTTGCGCTCGCTCAAGATAGCCAGGAAGAGGTGCTCGGTAGAAATGTACTCGTCTTTCAACCGGTTAGCTTCCTCGTTGGCAAGGTCGATAATGCGTTTGACCCTCGGGGTTATAAATATTTGACCTGCGCCGCCACCGAAAATATTCGCCTTTGGGCTGGTGCGCAGAATATAATCCAACCTTTCAGATAAGGCATTTGCATCAACTTTTAAAGATTCAAGTAGCTGCGAAATGACACCTTGAGGCTGTTCGATAAGAGCCAATAATATGTGCTCGGTATCTATTTGATTGTGACCGTAGCGTTGTAGAATTTCAGCAGCGCGTTGGGCTGCTTCTTGAGCACGCTCGGTAAATCGATCAAACCTCATCATAGTAAAAAATCCATCCTTCCGCAAACCTGCAAAGGCTTGCTCGGTGATTATAACATTCCAATAATTTTCATTTTGAATGATCAGTGTAAGAATTACATATGAACTTGACCTGATTGTATCCGATTTCCAGCGATTATCAAGCAAAAAAGGTGCATCAATTCGGCTTCCAGGGAGTAAAATATAGATATGGCTGTGATGAGCGAGACGCTAGCCTTTACATCCGTGGGCCATCTCAGACCCCTGGATGTACAGCGAGACTTGCTTGCAGTTGCAGACTTGATCGAGCTGTGTTTCGCCAGCACGATGGATGCGGACGGCGAGCAATACCTGCGGCAGATGCGAAGAGCTGCGCGGGATATTAACTTCTTCCATTGGGCACCTGGGACGCGATGGAACGTGTTTCCATGCCTTTATCTGGATACGTTTGGGAAGAAGGCGGCCGGCTGGTAGGTAATTTAAGCCTGATCCCATTATCCAGGCAGGGGAAGAAGACCTATTTTATCGCTAATGTTGCCGTCCACCCCGATTTCAGGAGGCGAGGAATCGCTCGAGCCCTGACTGAGGCAGCCCTGGACCATATCCGCAAACGACGGGTCACTACGGCCTGGCTGCAGGTACGCCAGGATAACCCCCATGCTTACGAGCTGTATCTGACAGAAGGTTTTGTGGAAAAAGCCAGACGTACCTCCTGGAAGGCAGCCGCGGCCAGGCGAAATAGCCCAGCCAACCGGATGGATGGCATCACCATCACCAACCGTTATGCCAGCGATTGGCCGCAGCAAAGGACCTGGCTTGAGGATAATTACCCGGCGGACATTGCCTGGAATTTACCGTTCAACGCCAACGACCTCAAGCCGTCATTGGTTTTCGATTTTTTTCGGTTTTTGAGCGGTGCGTCGATCCGCCATTGGGCTTCGCGCCAGCATGGAAGGCTGCTGGGCACGCTTTCATTCGAACCATCAACTATGTCGAGCGATAATTTCTGGTTAGCAGCCACTCCGGCAACCGGAAGAACTTGCCATCCTCAGTTTGCTGCCTTATACGCTCCAAAAAAACTCATTTCAGCGTTCGGTATCGATCAATTATCCAGCAGGACGGGCTGAGGACGCCTTCACCCACGCGGGTTTTGAAAACCACCAGACTTTGGTGTGGATGGAAGTTCAGGGTTTGTAAATTTCCTGTTACAGATTGCGAATTGTCGATTTATCAAGAATTTCTGGGAGGGAATTAAACAATGACCAAACTGATCATCCGCTTGTTAATCAACGGGGTAGCCCTCTACGCAGCGGTATTTATCATGCAGGGGCACGGAATTGAACCCCAAAACACGAACTGGCTTTCTTTTGTCTGGCTGGCAATTATCTTCGGATTGATTAATGCCGTTTTGCGGCCATTATTGAAGGTTTTGACCTGCCCCCTGCTCATCCTGACGCTTGGCCTGGGAACTTTGCTCATCAACACTGCTTTGTTTTATCTGGCGGGAGCAATCGGCACGAATTTCGGGGTTGGTTTTACCGTCGATGGATTCGTGCCGGCTTTTCTTGGCGCTTTGATTGTCAGTGTTATCAGCTTTGTTCTCAGTCTCATATTTAAAGAAGAACTGAAAAAGCGTTAGTCCTGGATCTACTTCTCCTGATCTTTTACCAGCATCCTGGCTAAATCGAGGAACTCGGTCCATTCTTCGGTAAAGAAATGGAGGGTTACGTTATTTAATTCGAGGTGATAGGTGGTCTCATCCATCTCTTCGGCTCGCCAGGCGAGGTAGTTTTCGGTTTCGGCGATCGTCTCGGTTTTAGGATCTGTTTGGTTGCTCATATTCTCTCCTATTTCAAATGATAGGGTTATTATCCCACAGTGCAGACCATTCTAAAAGGGCTGGCTATTTTATGAGCGGGTCTCGCTGACGATTTTACGCAGCCAGGTTGTGAATAACAACCAATAGGTCTTCGCCTTTTCGGAGACCCAATTCCAGACCGGGCGAATGTGGGTGACCAACGGAATGGTCTGGGTGGGTGACCTGATTTCGATCCCTTCCCATGGGTCCAGATCAAGCATCTTGCGATAGATATAGGTTGTTATCAGTTTGAGCGTTGCCAGAACGGGTGCAGCCAGGAGCACCCCGATCAAGCCCAACAGGCTGACTCCGATTAAGGCGGCGATTAGAACGGCTGCCGGGTGGATTTTCAAGGCCTGGGCCATGATGCGAGGCGAGATGATGTTGTCGAAGATGCTGTCGAGCACCATCGCCGAGCCGACGACGATGATCGTAAAAACAACCGGGCTCAGACCGAGCGGAGGCGACCCTTCGAAGTAAGCGACCAGGCCGTAGGTAATCCACATGATCAGCGGCCCAAAATAGGGGATAAAGCGGGCGAGGCCTGCAATTGCAGCCAGGCCAAAATAGAACGGAAGACCGAAACCACCCAATAAGATCGAGTAAGCGATGAAAGTCAGTGTGATCAGGATTAGCTGACCTCTGAGGAAGGCGTTCCAGATGGCGCTTAATTCGGTGATCATACGTTTGACGTCTGCATCGTAACCGGGGATGTGGATTTTGAAAACTCCAGAGGACACGCCCTGCGATTCGGCCAGGATGAAATAGGAAACCAGCAAAATAAAGACGATCCAGCCCAAGAGGCTGGCGGCACTGGTAGCAATGATTCCGAGGAGACTGCCGATCTGCCCCAGCATAGGTTGAACGGACGAAAGGATTTGATTGCTGACTGCGTTCAGGTCGATCGTGGTTAGTGGTATACGGATGGGGCCAATGTTGATCACCTGCTGCGGGAGGTCTTGAAGGAATTGAGGAATAGCAACCAGGGCATTTTGCAAGAAATTGATCAGGCTTTGAAGCTGGTTGACCAATGCCAGGCCGCCCAGGGTAAGCAACGTCACGATGATGATCACAAAGACGAAGTAGATCAGGGTGACTGCCAGGCGCCAGGAGATTTTCAGCTTATTTGAAAGTGTTTTGCCCAGGGGATAGAACACGTAGGCCAGAATGAAGACCATCAACAATGGTCCGATAAAATTCTGGAACTTAATGACCAACCAACCGCCGACGGCTACCAGGGTCAGACCGACGATCAATTTGGTCGTCCAGCCCCATTGGGGAGAATGATTGGTTTCTGTTTCACTCATCGCGAACCTCAGTTTTATTAACCAGGCCACCAGAAGCAACCCGGGAGGTGTGCTTCTGCCACCAGCGCAGCTCCGGAGCCGGAAGAGGAGAGGACGAGGCATTTTCGGGAAATGGCTCCAGATCAAACAGGCGGGCATATATATAACGCCCAATTACCCGAGATGATGCGATGGTAGGCGATGCCAGGACCACGCCCATTACGCCGGCGACGGTTGCACCCAGGACGATGCCGACGATGACCACCAGGGCCGGCAAACGGACCCGGCGTCCGACGATGCGAGGGATCAGGTAATTCATGTCGAACTGGACGAAGACGAGATCGATCCCGGCCAATATTACCAGGACGATCCAATTGTGGAGAGGCAGCCATAAAGAGCCGGCGATCAAAGCATCCAGGCCGGCCAAAATGAACCAGATGGAATGGCCCAGGCTGGGTACAAATTCCATCAAACCGGCCAATAAACCAAGCAAAATCCCAAACCGTAAGCCCAGGATGACACAGACAGCCGTCTGTAAGACGGCGACTACACCTGCCAGAAGAAGCTGCCCGCGGAAAAAAGCGCTCCAGATCAGGTTGATTTCGTCGCGGAGATGGATGAAATCTTCCTTGTAATTCGGTGGAACCATGCCTTCAACGTAAGCGCTCAACGCCGCGCTGTCTTTAATCAAATAAAATGAGATGACGAAGGTGAAAACGATCCAGACCAGAGAAGAAAGGAGCCCGGCAACGAAATCGATGGTCCCGCCAACAACCGGTTGGATCAATCCCTGGAGCGATCCGGAAAGATTGTCGTAAATGGCGCGTAAGTCGACCAACTGTCCGAAAATCAAAACTGGATCGCTAAGGAGATTGCGAAGGCTGAGGAGGGAAGCCTGAAGGTCGAAATCGATGCGCTGGACCTGATGGATCATCATGGGGATCAGGATCATCAACAATCCTGCAATGATCAACAATAAGACCACGTACACCAACACGATAGCCAGCCAGCGCCGGGTATGCAGCCGTTTTTGAATGTAATTTACCAGGGGAGTCAGAATGTAAGCCAGGATGCATCCCACGACCAATGGGATCAAGGCCACGGTGAACCGGATGAACAAGTAGATCAAGCCCGCTAAAATGAGGGCAACAATGAATAATTTGACCTGACCAGACCAGATTGGACGGTTAACTTTCATATTGCGATTGTATTCCGAATAGATCGAATCTGCAATAAACAAGAGTGGATCTACAGCGGTCTGGCTGACCGAATGGAAAAACAATCAGCCGCGCCATTTACCCACCCATACTTTCCCACCTGGTGATGGCTTAGGGGCAACCTGGAATGAATGGGAACAGGGTGCACCAGAGGTTGTTTGCGTCGATTACTTCGAGTATGGCGGCGCAAGCGCAGATCAAAACCAGGACAGCAACAATAGTGATAATTGCCCAAGTCGGAAGACGCTTCTTTGCTGGTTCCGGTTGGACCTGGACAGGCTCCGGGGGAGGGGGCTCGAAAAAATCAGGATAAGCAGGCTGTTCCTCAGGGTATGGATCGGAAAAAGCGGGGCCTGGAGCAGGTTCGATCACAGTGGCGGGTGCGCGCGCCGGAACCGAGTTAGTGGCGATCTGGGTAGCGCCGGGATCCATCTGTGTTCCTTCGTAAACCAGAGTGACGTGTTCCCCAAGGGCGATCTCTTCGCCAGAACGTAATAAATGTGGACCGGTTAAACGTTCGCCAGCAATAATGGTGCCGTTAGTAGACCCCAAGTCTTCGATGACGTATCCATCGGGTTGTAAGGTCAGATGGGCATGCTTGCGAGATATTTCGGGATCGTTAACGACGATTTCGACTGTCAGGTCCCGACCGATGACCATTTCTTGTTTATCCAAAGGATATACCTTACCTGGATTCGGCCCCACCTGTACGGTCAATTGGTAGTTATTGCCGGCCATATCGCCTCCTGATTCGTTTCAAGCTGCCAGTATTCAAAACCGGCTGCTGTTATTATTTTGTTCAAGATAACTGACCATGTAAAGTTTAATGGGAAACGATCAACCTGTCAAATAAGAATTCGTCAGATCATGATGATTCACTCAAAGTACATTATTCTCAAATCCAAAAACGACCATAAAGGCTTTAATAACCTCATCCATAACTGCAGACATCGGTGGAGCTTCTCCAAGCAGGTCGGCCAGGCTGATCATCGTCACGCCGGTTAAGCCGCAGGGAATAATCCCTTGCCAGTAAACCGGATCCGGATCGACGTTTAGAGCGAAGCCGTGACGGGAAACGCCATGAACGTCGATTTTGACGCCGATGGATGCGATCTTAGCCGGCGCTTTGAGCTTTTCGGGGTCGCAGCGAGGGCAGCGTGAGGCCATATCGGGTTGGACCCAGACACCAGTCTTCCCCTTAACTTGCCCAGCGACAATCCCCCAATGGGTAAGGGCGAGGATGATAGTTTTCTCGAGATCACGCAGGTAGCCGATGAAATCAGCCTGGGGCAGCCGTTCGCCCTGCCAACCCGGAGTAGCCAGAGGTAAAATTGGGTAGCAGACCAACTGACCCGGGCCATGGTAAGTGATGTCGCCGCCGCGGTCGACCTCATGAACGCTCACACCGCGATTTTCGAGCTCAGCCTGATTCCAAAGCAAGTTTTCAGGACTGGCGCGTCGTCCAAGCGTGTAGGTGTGGGGATGCTCCAAAAGCAGCAACTGTGGAGGAGCTTCACCGCAGGCAACCTGGGCGGCGAGCTTTTCTTGAAGCTGCCATGCGTTTTCATAATCGACCATTCCCAGGCGGTGGATTTCGCATTTCATTGCCATTTCGGGATAATAAGCCATAAAGCTGCAAAAAGCAATCCTCAGACAGATTTCTAATATGGGATTAATATTCTTTGTATAATTGGAGGGTAAGTTTATAGAATAATACGGTAATCAGGTCTCGAGCACTCAGGTGGTTTGGCCATCAGAGTTTTCATTTAGCAAAACCCTGGGGAGAGGCTGATTTAATTGCCCGATAGCGAACATCAAATGCCTGCCTGCCCTATCGTTGATTAACGGATATATGAATTGACTTATCTCCACTCACGGAGTTTTACTATGAACCTTGATAAATACACGCAAAAAGCACAAGAAGCTATCATGCAGTCACAGCAGTTGGCCCAGGAACTTAACCACCAGACGATCGATCCGGCCCACCTGCTTCTCGCATTATTAACCCAAGAAGAAGGGGTCGTCCCTGCAATTGTCACAAGAGTTGCCGGAAGTGCAGCCGCGCTGCGGGATGAAGTGCAGCATGAGCTCGATAACCGGCCTAAAGTGTATGGCAGTGGGAACGGGCAGGCAAACCTATCACGGCCGGCCGCCGACTTGCTGGCTGCGGCAGAACGCTACGCCAAAGGGATGCAGGATGAATACACATCGACCGAGCACCTTTTGCTGGGACTGACAGACAGCGTTGAAGGGAAACGGTTAGGGCAGTTTGGCCTGACCAAGGACGCTATCTTGAAAGCGCTGGCAACCATCCGCGGCACGCAGCGGGTGACGTCCCAAAACCCGGAAGATACCTACCAGGCTCTGGAGAAATACGGCCGCGATCTGACGGCCCTGGCCAGGCAGGGGAAGATGGACCCGGTGATTGGAAGAGATGAAGAAATCCGCCGGGTGGTGCAGATCCTTTCGCGACGCACCAAGAATAACCCTGCCTTGATCGGCGAACCTGGGGTCGGAAAAACCGCCATCGTCGAAGGTTTGGCGCAGCGGATGGTAAATGGCGACGTGCCCGAAGGTTTGAAGCATAAACGCCTGATCCAGCTCGACATGGGAGCGCTAATTGCCGGAGCCAAGTACCGGGGTGAATTCGAAGAGCGGCTCAAAGCCGTCTTGAAGGAGATCACCGAATCCTCGGGCAATATCGTTCTGTTTATCGACGAAATGCATACAGTGGTTGGAGCCGGCGCTGCCGAAGGGGCTATGGATGCCGGCAATATGCTCAAGCCGATGCTGGCGCGGGGCGAACTGCACATGATCGGGGCAACCACCCTGGATGAGTACCGCAAATACGTCGAAAAAGACCCGGCCCTGGAACGGCGCTTCCAGCCGGTGGTGGTCTCTGAACCTTCAGTCGAGGATACGATCAGCATCCTGAGAGGGCTCAAGCAGCGTTACGAAGTGCATCATGGAGTGCGCATCACCGACCCGGCGGTTATCGCCGCGGCTACCCTGTCGAATCGATACATTGCCGACCGCCATTTGCCGGATAAAGCCATCGACCTGATTGATGAATCGGCGGCCCGCTTACGAACCGAAATCGATTCGAAACCCCAGGATCTGGATGTGGTGGACCGCCAGATCATGCAGCTCGAGATCGAGCGCCAGGCGCTGCAGAAAGAGCACGATAAAGCCTCTCAAGAGCGGCTGTCGCGGCTGGAGAAAGACCTGGCCGATCTGCGGGAAAAATCGACCCAATTGAGCACCCGCTGGCAAACCGAGAAATCGGCGATTTCTGAGCTGAGAGATGTTAAAGAAAAGATCGAACAGGCTCAGGTTGAGATCGAACAGGCCGAACGTCAGGCGAACCTTGAAAAGGCAGCCCGGCTGCGCTACGGCACGCTGCCCGAACTTAGCAAGAAAATGGTGGAAACCGAAGAACATCTGAAGAAAATCCAGACCGAAGGCGCTCTTTTAAAGGAAGAAGTTGATGCTGAGGAAATTGCCGAGGTCGTGGCTCGCTGGACAGGCATCCCGGTCGCCCGGCTACTGGAAGGGGAGATGCAAAAACTGCTGCACATGGAAGAACGGCTGCGCCAGCGGGTAGTCGGGCAAGACGACGCCTTGCGGGTGGTCGCCAATGCGGTGCGAAGAGCGCGCGCCGGTTTACAAGACCCCAACCGCCCGATCGGATCTTTCATCTTTTTGGGTCCAACCGGGGTCGGTAAGACTGAGCTGGCGCGGGCTCTGGCTGAATTCCTCTTCGACGACGAACGCGCCATGGTGCGAATCGACATGAGCGAATACCAGGAAAAGCACACTGTCAGCCGGCTGATCGGGGCCCCTCCCGGCTATGTCGGCTATGAAGAAGGAGGCCAGCTGACCGAATCGGTCAGACGGCGCCCATACAGCGTGGTGCTGTTCGACGAGATCGAAAAAGCGCACACTGAGGTCTTCAACGTGCTGCTGCAGCTGCTGGACGACGGCCGTTTGACGGATGGACAGGGCCGGACAGTCGACTTCCGCAATACGGTGGTGATTATGACCAGCAACCTGGGGAATGAGCTGTGGATGAGCAATGCAAAGTTAGACCTGGCGAGCAAAGACAGCACCCGGGATAAGGTGACCCGCCTGCTGCAAGCCCACTTCAGGCCGGAGTTCCTCAACCGGATCGATGAGATTGTGGTGTTCTACCCGCTGACCCGCGAGCAACTAACGGCCATCGTAGACATCCAACTGCACCGGGTTGAAGCACTGCTGGCCGAGCGCAGCATCCGCCTGGATGTAAGTGACGCGGCCCGGACTTACCTGGCAGATGTAGGTTACGACCCGGATTACGGCGCAAGACCGTTAAAGCGCACCATCCAGCGCGAGGTGCAAGACCCCCTGGCAATCAGGCTGTTGAGCGGCGAATTCCACGATGGCGAACTGGTGCACGTGGACAGAGGAGTGGATGGGTTGACCTTTACGCCAATGGTTCAGGCCGAACCGGTCTCTTAAAATTGGCATGTGTTGTTAAATAAAAGAACCCCGGTTTCTTGCTGGAACCGGGGTTCTTTTTCTCTATCAGCCTTTCAAGGCAGCAAAAAAAATACCTGGAAGCTGGCGGATACCCGGTTTGGCTGCGAACCGGGCCATTTTTTCCATCGTTATGTGGGCAGTTCGATTGGTAATAAACCAGGGGGGCTTGGGCAGAATGCTAAAACTGCCATGGGCTAACCCCCGAGGAAATGGAAAGAATGGGCCATAGTTAACCGACTTCTGGGGCTTTTCAAAAAGAAATGTATTCCGTACGACGCCAATCCCGCTCTGGATGTCGGCGTAAGTCTGTCCGGGGTAAGCGCCCCAGGTGGTTTGGCCCATCAAAAATGCCATGGCATGCCATACATTGATGCCAATCGATCCATAGCGTAATGCGGAGATAGCTTCCGCAATATCAGAGTCGAATTTTTTGAGGGTGGTAGGGTGGGCAATGAGGGTGGCGCCCAGGGTGCCGAACAAGCGCACATTACAAAAATCGACCGCATTTTTCAGGTAAGCAGCAGTGTCATCCCCGTCGATATCGACCTGAGACATAACCGGCCCGAAAAATTCGTGCGTATAACAGTAATCATTGCTGTAATTGGCATCCAGGCCAGTGATGAGGGTATACGGCACATCTCCGCCGAAGGTTTCAGCGCCAGGATAAGCTTCCAAAGCTGCTTTCTGGCGTTGAGCTGCACCAGGAAAATATGCATCTCGATGGGGCAAACCGGTGATAACCGAGCGTACCGCATTCAGAAATTCGGCGCGCTGGGGCCATTTTGCCGGTAAGATCAAGACCTGCATCGAAGCACAGTTAAAACCGGTGTTGTTCAGTTTCATGGTGACGACGTTTTCAGCCTGGAAACGGATGTCCGCCTGGTTCCAGCGACCGGGAACGATGATTGTGGGGCAAACGCAGTTGAGCTCGCTAGTCACTGGTTTATTCAGGGCTGGCGTATTATTGCGTTTCCGCTCTTGACCCTCGGGGCCAGAGCCAAAAACGATCAGGTCGTGAGTATGGGCATTACCGGTAATATGGATTTCATCAACGCCAGGATGGTGGGAGAGGTACTCGCCTACATCTGCTCCGCCGTAAACAAACCGCAAGAAGCCGCCGTAAATAAAGGGTTGGAAAATAGTTTCGAACACCGGGCCGAGATAATCGTTAATCGGATTCATCTTAAGGATGACAACATGGCCTAAGGCAAAGAGCCGGTAGAGGGCGTCGAGGGGAGGAATTGCACTGACATTCCCAGAAGCCAGCACCAGGGCAACTTTCCCTACATGCCCATTCTGGCGATACAGGGTGGCAGTGTTGTCTTTCAGATTCGCAGGAGTGATATCGGCCTGCATCCATACTTCTGCACGAAAGCCGCTGAGGATCAGGCGGTCGTAAATCGAATTGGGAAAGACCTGTGCGACCACCTGGCCATTAGAGCGGGTTGATATCCGGTTAATTCCCGCCAGATGTCCAGATAACAGCGTTTTAATAGTTTTGATGTAACCATTGAGACTCTCGGCTAATGACCAGGGGCCTAAAATCCATTCTTCACCTACCCAGGGAGAACCAGGATCGATGTGTTTGCCCTGGACGCAGGCATCAACCACCAGGTGGCCAGACTGAATAAGGTTTTCGCGGGTCTCTTCCAGTAGATGCAGCTTATCTTGAGCCGGTAGACTGACCCAGCGGCCTTTTTGGTTTTGTAATTCCTGTATGGCTCGATCGAGTTCTGGCCTGGATGTCATTGAATGCCCTTTGAAGGGTGGAATGTGCTGCCTGAACGATGATGAAGTGGTTGCCGGTTAAACCCCGGCGAATAAATCCCTTTCCAGCCGTTCTCCTTTCCTGGGCTGGGGGTAAGCCCGCATGAAGGTTTCGCCGCTGCGGAAGATCTTATTCAGGCGACCCTGCACACCTCGGACCATCTGGCGTCCCCCCTGGCTTTCATGACAGCCAGCGGCTGCATCCCGGATTTCGCCAACAGCTGAATAGTTGATTCGAGCGTTGGTCGGGAAACTAACCTCGGCGATCGAGACCAGGTCGACGTCTTTATTCACCCCAAAATGACTCGGATCCTTTCCCGTCAGCCGCAGTAAAAACACACCGGCTCGCAAGAACGTGCGGGGAATGGTCGAAAAGTAGAGCTTTTGGGGAGTGAATGGCCTCAGGTGGTCTAAATCAGGATAGGCTTTTGGATTTCCGGCAGCTTCGAAAGCCTTGACGGTGGCCTTGTGGATGGCGATATGGTCGGGATGGCGATATCCACCGATCGGGTCAAACGTGAGCACGACCTGAGGATGTAGTTTTCGAATGAAATACACGATCTCGCTTACTACCTCGTCGATCGGTGTAGCTGCCAGGGCATAAGGATTAGAATTGTCCTCTGAGCCGGGCATACCCGAGTTCGCGGTAGCCAAGGAAGAAAACACCGGCAAGGCCGAGTTTCTCGGCCGCGCAGCGCAGCTCGAACTCACGGCGATCGGCGACCGATGCAAAGCCTTCCATATACTGTGGATCCATTTCACCCACTTCACCGCGGGTAGCACAGACCAGATAAACCTGGACGCCGCGTCGGGCGTATAACGCCAGGGTACCACCGGTGCCAAAAGTTTCGTCATCCGGATGGGCTAATACAGCCAATAACACGGGCGACTCGTTATTCTTTAATTCAATTTTTTCCAATGCTGATCTCATTCCACTATCAATACCTTAACTTTTAAAAACCATAGCAATGTAACCAACGATCAAGTATACGCCGGATTCAAGGAGGATAGCAAGAATCTAATGAAATATTAAGGTTTCCAGCAGCCGGGTGGGTGAAGATAAGCCAGAAAGCGAGCTTTGCAGCAGGATTAACAATATTGTTAGGTCAAAAAATGAGGGTGTCGAAAAATTAATAATTTCTTGACTGAACTGGCTTTTTGCATCATTATTCGCCAGAGAATTGATCTAAAATGCACCTTGACAACTCAAAATTGATCTTTTTCCCTTTCTATGGGCCTCCTTTCTGCCCAGAGGGACAATTCATCCTGGGTTAAGCCACCACCACACTGGGGGTCTTGAAACCCACTCCAGTCAAGAGTTTGACCATCCGCTTGAGGTTGAGGGTGATGGCGGTCAGGAATGCCTGCACCCCAAATCCCAGCCGTCCCAGATAGCGACACCGACCCAGGCCATGGCTCTGTTTGCCTTCGCCAAATTTGCGTTCGATGGTATAGCGCTCTTTCAATCCATTCTGATACTGGGGTGTAGCTTCCAGGTCCAACCAGACCTGCTTGTTGTCATCTTTTTTCTGGGTACGGGTCTTTTTCAACCGGATGGCGGAATATAATCCGTTGAGTTCCAGATTGAGGTGGTTATCGCCGTCGTCATAGGCTTTGTCAGCGGTGTAGATTTTGACCGGCAGCTTTTGAGCCAGGTCATGATTGACCAGGTTGCAAAAATGTTTTCCGTCCGCAGCTTCGCCTGAGGTGGGTTCCAGGCTGGTGATTATCCCCGCCTGAGCGTTCAAGGAGACATGCGCCTTATAACCAAAGAAGTACTCGGTTTGTTCGATCTCCTTTCCCTGCTCATCCTTGACCTTGCGCTTATGCTTGACACCCCAGTGTGCATCTGGGTCATGGGGACCTTTGTCCTTCTCTTCGCGCTTTTTGTCTTTGGCAGTGTTCACGTTAGCCAGGGAATGGACGCTGTCGATCACCTGGATGGTGCCAAATTGGATGCCTTTCTCGCCAGCTTGCTGCACGATTGCGGTTAACATGTCTTCAAAGACTTTAAGCTTGCCCCGTGCCAGTAACCGCTCACGAAACACGGTCAGGGTAGAATGATCCGGAGCCTTTTGATCCACGGCTAATCCCAGGAAAAACTTGGCTGGCAGGTTCTCGTTGACGTACACTTCTACCTGGCGCTCGGAGAGAGCATACAGATAGGCTAGCAGTTCGACCTTCAGCATCAACGCAGGGTCAAACGGCGGTCGTCCTACCACCCCTTCACCTTTATAGAGTTGGATCAATTTTCCAGTAAAGTAGCTCCAATCGATCAATTGGCGCAGTTTGCGTAGAAAATGATCTGCCGGGATAATCTGGTCATATAGATATTCGCCATAGAAGGAATGATTGTCAGTTTCCACAAAGCGTTTCGTTTCCATCGCAGCCACCTGGATTCTTTGAGATGGTTCAATTGAATCACATTCGGTCAAAAAGGTCAATTCGAGACTTGTTTTTCAACACTCTCAAAATATTAATTGATTCTTAAAGGGATATCTGCTATACTTTTACTTAGATAAAATTAAGGGAGCCTGATGCCGGTTGACCAATTTTATTTCAGGGTATGCTGAATTATCATTTATGCGTCGTACACAGCATCTCCTTTTTTTTTCTAAAGGTTATAAGTGATCCCTTTCAAATATAATTCTTAGGAGGAAGAGATGTACAAACCAATCGTTAAACCTTTTGCTTTTATTTTAATATTTGCAATGGCAGTATCGTTGGCGTGCAGCCTGACCGGAGGATCCTCACCGACTGCAACAAACGTTCCAGTCCAGATTGTGACCGCTACCACCGCTGCAACACAAGTGACGCAGCCGACCCAAGAGACTCAGCCTACCAACGGGCCATCTTCGTCCTCTCCAGGTCTGGTGACATCCTTGGATGGCGTCCAGGCGGCAACGATCCAAATCGAAGCCGAAGGAACGTTCATCGACCCTGAGGTTGGCTTGATGTTGAATGCAGCCGGGCGCGGCTCGGGCTTCTTCATCAGTCCGGACGGCCTGGCAATCACTAACAACCACGTCGTAACCGGCGCAGCCTTACTGCGGATATGGGTCGGAGGAGATCAGACCAAGGAATATGACGCCAGGGTTGTCGCAGTTTCGGAATGCTCCGATCTGGCAGTCATCCAGGTGGACGGCAGTAATTTCCCCTACCTGCAGTGGCGCGATGGCACTCCAAATGTCGGCCTGCAGGTCTACGCAGCCGGTTTCCCGCTGGGAGAGCCGCAATTTTCATTGACTCAGGGGATTATCTCCAAAACTGCGGTACCTGGCGCGACTAATTGGGCTTCGGTTAACAACGTGCTGACCCACGACGCTACGCTTAACCCAGGTAATTCCGGAGGTCCATTGGTCGATGGTAATGGAAATCTGGTCGGCGTAAATTATGCTGGCAACCAGGCCAACCAATACTTTGCCATCGGTAAAACAGAAGCCGACAAAGTGCTCAAGGACCTGGAAGCAGGAACAAACGTGACCTCAATTGGCGTTAACGGTGAGGCCGTGGTCGGCACGCTGCCTGATGGCTCGGACATCTCCGGGATCTGGGTAGCATCGGTCAAATCGGGGTCCCCAGCTGACAAAGCTGGGATCGAGGCAGGCGATATCATCACCCAAATGGAAGGTGAAGTACTGGCTCTTGATGGAACCATGGAAACCTACTGCAAGATACTGCGGTCTCATATGCCAACTGACACCTATTCGGTTGACGTGCTGCGCTGGTCGAGCGGCCAGATCCTGGAAGGCGAGCTGAATGGACGCGAGCTGACGGTTGCAGTCGATTTCTTCCAGCAGCAGCTTGGTAATCAGGCCCCTGCAAACAGCTCCAGTGGAACCTATGCGTCCTATGTCACCGTCACTGATAACAGCAGCAGTATCCAGGTTGACGTACCGGCGGAGTGGACAGATGTTGATGGATCTCCATGGGATGCCACCTGGACGCTGGATAACGGCAGCCAGTACAGCTTCAGTGCAGCTGCGATCAGCGCCTCTACGGACCTGGCTGGTTACAATAACGGTTATGATACGCCTGGCGTCTTCTTTGCAGCCTCGGCGGATTTGGCCAAGATTGGCGGTTACGTCCAACTGCTCGCAGGAATCCGAGGTTGGTACGAGAGTGACTGCACCCTGGATGGCACCTATGATTATTCCGATGCGGTCTATGAAGGGAAATACGATCTGTGGACTGGCTGCGGCTCTAACGGAAACATGGTGGTTTCCCTGGCTGGCCGGCCAATTAACGACCCCACCGGGTTCCTCTTTATCGTCGAGGTGAAGATTACCTCAGACGCTGATCTGGATGCCCTGGATCAGATCCTGGCCACGTTCGATATAACCCACTAATAAAGAAGGAATAAGATTTCAGCTAAAGTTTGAAAGGTTGTAACAGGTAGATTGTACCTATGGGAGGGATGGTTTTAAACGCCATCCCTCCTTATTTATTCTAGAATTGTAGGATGCGTTTGCGAACGCATCATCTTTTCTGGAATTCGAACTTCCTAAAACCAAACTCCGGAATGGGTGTGGTATACCACGGAGCCAACGACTAAACCGGTAATGGCGACAGCCGTCAACCGACCCACAGGGATTGGTTTTCGCGATGGGCGACCTTCGGTTCTGGCAAATTCTGCCTGCTGCTGCTGTTTGGCCTGCGCTCTAGCTCCGACGGCGCCAATGATAGGGATAGCTGCACAGAATGCGCACATGGTTACTGTCCTCGCTTAAAATAAAATGGATTATATCATTTCCAGTTTCAGTGCTTATGGGAATGGCTTGCTGTGCCCGGTTTATGGGAATTGCTGTAAGATCAATTAACGGTGACGATATTATAATCAAACACCAGGAGGACGCATGATGAATCAACTTTTTGACGAAATGTCCGGTCTTTTTGCTAAAGGGGATGCTTTCGTGCTGGCCACGGTGGTATCGCGCAATGGATCGGCGCCGCGCTCGGCTGGAGCCAGGATGGTGGTACAGGCGGATGGATCTACCCGGGGTACGATTGGCGGCGGTACCCTCGAAGCCCAGGTGGAAGAATTAGCCAGGCAGGTGAACCAAACTCACCAACCGGTCTTGAAAAGTTTTCTATTCAGCGGCACGGATGCTGCCACGATGGATGCAATTTGCGGGGGAGAGGTGGAGGTCCTGATCGAATGGATGGATTCTGGCGATGAAAATCTGGCGGCGGTAGTCAAGGGATTGCAGGAAGCCCTGACCAGGCGCAAGAAGGTATGGATGGTAACCAGACTGGAAGGCGGGGACCGGCGGGGGATAGCGGCATTGATCCAGGTTGATGGGAAAGTCCTTGGAAAACTACCAGAGGGGATGGATGCCCAGGCAGTAACTTCCAAAGGGATGTCGAACCCAGGTGGCCGGCATGTAGAGAATTCAGCTCAAGGGCATTTAATGATTGGCAGGGAAAGGGTGATGGTCGAGCCGTTGGACAGCGGTAAGACCGTCTATATTTATGGGGCGGGGCATGTGTCGCGCAGTCTGGCGGAATTTACCCAGGCGGTTGGTTTTCACACTGTGGTTCTGGATGACCGGGCGGATTATGCCAATCGCGAGCGTTTTCCACTGGCCGATGAGGTGGTCGTCCTCGATGGTTTCAATGACGCGGTGAACCGCGATGCCTTCGATCCCGACTGCTTCATCGTGATCATCACCCGCGGGCATCTCCACGACCGGACAGTGCTGGCTCAAGCGCTCAAGACCAAAGCCGGGTACATCGGCATGATTGGAAGCCGGCGGAAGTGCGCCATGATCTTCGAGGACTTACGCAAAGAGGGGTTTGGCGATGCAGATATCGCCCGGGTGCACGCGCCAATCGGGTTGGCGATCGAGGCGGAGACGCCGGAGGAGATCGGAATCAGCATCGTGGCGGAGATGATCCAGGCCAGGGCGAAAATGGATCACGACGTAAATAATTGAGCTGCTGCTAACTGGCAATCCAAAGTTGGTATAAGCCAAGGTTATGTTCGCGGCCGTCGGAGTAAAATGTTTCAAGGATGCGGAATTGGGCGGCTGCAGCCAGATCTGACAGCTCGCTCTCGCTGAATTGGTGGACGTAACGCAAACCAGGCTGCCCGGGCGCGCGCCAATCGACCAGAAGGTCTCCAAGATCCACATCGGTAGGATTGAGACCGGCTTCTTCCCAGGGACGGATACGATCAACCAGACGCGGGCTGCTGCTGATCTGCCATTCAGAATGGATCAAGACGCCGCTGGGTTTAACCAGATGATTGCGGGCTCTCTTCAATACTTCAAGGCGCAGCCGGGCGCCGGGCAAATGGTGCAAGACTGCAAAAGCCAGAACGGCATCGAATGGTTCCTCACCCAGACCGGAGTCCCAATCAGGGCTGGCAAGGTCGGCGACTATAAATCGAAAAGGGCTGGCCTGGCGGGCATCGGCGAGCAGCTCCTGGCTGGCGTCTAAACCCAGGTAATTACCGCGATAACCTTGCTCCACCAGGTAACGGGCCAACTGGCCGTTGCCACAGCCCAGATCGAGCAGGCGGGGGGGGGGATTGGCTGCTAATAATTGGGCGACAACCCGCTGGACGCCAGGCTGAAGCCGCTGGCGGGTTGCTGAAAAACCGGCTGCATTTTCCCGATAAAAACGGGCGTTGAGTGCTAAGAGGTGTTCTTCAAGAAATTTTTCCATGGTCTGTTTGATTGGGAGTATACTATTAACCGGATGGTACGTTTATTGCATCTTGTCCTGTAATTCGCTCGTTTAAGCCTGAACCCTCAGCCTTTTTCGAATTTTAATACCTATCAGGTGAACATTATGTGGACCGTTAATATCCGTTCTCCATCGACCGCTCCGCTTGAATTTATCATAAAACCTGGAAAGAACTCTATGGGCCGGAAACCGGATAATGATATCGTCATTGCCGATGATTCTGCGTCCCGGGTCCATGCTGAGATATATTACCTCGATGGCGTGCTGGTCATCCAGGACTTGAAAAGTACCAATGGCACATACGTCAACCGGGAACGGATCAATGGTCCGACCACCTTACATGACAACGACGTGATTCGGATCGGTAAGCACGAAGCCAGAGTGATTTCAAGAGAAGAAGGTGATGGTTCGGCTCTAATTAATGCTCTGTCGGGCACGCGCCCGCTGACGAAAGACCTGGTGCTCGAAGCAGTCGATCAAAACGCAGTCTTGCTCTATGAGGTAGCCAACCGCCTGACGACCATCCTGGACCTCCCCCTGGCTATCCAGGAAATCTCGAAACTGATGCAAATTTCGATGGGAGCGGATAAGTGTGAGATCATCCTGGCAGATCATTTCGAACAGCTTGAAGAATTAGGGTTCCCAACCTCGATTGCCCACGAAGCGATTGACCAGCGTTCAGTCGTCATTATCCCAGATCTTGCATCTGAAGTTAACCACGCGCCCAGCAAGAGCGCCACGCTTTTACAAATCCGTTCGATCTTGTGCGTCCCGGTCCTGATCGAAGGTGCTGTTGCGGCTCTGATCTACGTTTACAAAACCGATCCTTCGGCCCGGCCATTCGACCAGGATGACGTGCAAACGGGAGTAGCAATTAGCTACCAGACCGCGTTGACCATCCAACGGGCACAGCTGCTCGAACGGTCACTGATCCTAGAACAAAAAGTCAAGACCGATTTTTTGACCGGGCTTTTCAGCCGTGAATATTTTCTTGAGCTCGCCGAGCATGAATTCCAACGGGCGCGGCGCTTTGGACACGTTTTGACAATCGCGATGTTGGATATCGACCTGTTGAAGCAAGTAAACGATAAATATGGTCACCTGGCAGGAGACCATATGTTAAAGGAAATCGCAGCCCGCTCCAAAAGGAATATCCGAGACATCGACCTGATCGGCCGTTATGGCGGAGACGAGTTCATTATCCTCCTGATCGAAACCGAGGAGACTAACGCCAGGAAGGTGGCAACCCGCATCCGAGATTCGATCGCCGGTTCACCGATCGAAACCGATCAAGGCCAGCTCAGTATCACGGTCAGCATTGGATTGGCGACACTCAACCAGACCTACACGAACCTGACTGAAATCATCGACGATGCCGATAATGCTCTGTACCAGGCCAAGCGCGGCGGGCGTAATCTGGTGGAAATTACCAAATGACGCCTTGTCAGGTGGGGGCAAGTTAGCGCGACTTTTCTGATAACTGGTATCAAAAAACGAAGATTAAGGGGAGGTATAATTGCAGGGTAATGGACCCTGCAATTTGGTTTGAATCAAGAGAGTATTCCGGCGAGAAGCTGAACACAGCCCGGGAAGTGCTGGCTGAGATCATTCAGGGCAGAGAGGTCTGGCAGGCCATGCGCCGCCATCCGCTGCCCGAGGGTGGCTATTTGCCCAAACACGTTCTGGTTGCGGCTTACCACCAGATGGTAACGGCTGGTGAAATCGCTGAAGATGCCTCCCTTTTGGCGCGCATCCGCATGAAGCCGGTGCGAACGCTTTCAGGGGTAACGACGGTGACGGTGTTGACCAAACCCTATCCTTGCCCGGGCAAGTGCATCTTCTGCCCGACCGAAGAACGGATGCCGAAAAGCTACTTATCGGACGAACCGGGAGCGCGGCGGGGATTACAACATGGTTTTGATCCTTATGATCAGGTGCGCTCACGCATCAATGCCCTGGAACAGGTCGGGCACCCGACCGATAAGATCGAGCTGCTCATCCTGGGAGGCACCTGGAGCGCTTACCGGCGCGATTACCAGGAATGGTTTGTCAAGCGCTGCTTCGATGCAATGAATGAGGCCGATACCATCGTTTGGGCCGACCGAATGGTCAGGTTCGAACCGCAGAGCATGCCTCCATCCGGCGACGTATCAATTGAAAAAATTCAAGAAAGCGGCGAGCTGCTTGCCGCACAACAGTTCAACGAAACAGCCGCCCACCGCAATGTGGGATTGGTGATCGAAACCAGGCCGGATGAAATTACGCCCAATGAGCTGGCATGGCTGCGCTACCTGGGTGTTACTAAAGTGCAGATGGGGGCGCAAAGCCTGGACGACCGGGTTCTGGCGCTCAATCAGCGTGGCCATTCCACGGCAGAGACTTTGCAAGCCTGCACATTATTGCGGGCAGCCGGTTTCAAGATCGTTTTGCATTGGATGCCGAACCTTTTAGGCGCGACCCTGGACAGCGATCGGGAGGACTTTCTTCGTTTGTGGGAAGAAGCCAGAGACGGTCTGGGCCTGGCGCCGGACGAGATTAAGATTTATCCGTGCCAGCTCCTGGAAAACACTGACCTCTACGGTTACTGGCAACGGGGCGAATACCAGCCCTACAGCCAAGGCGAACTGGTCAATTTGATTGCGGATGTCAAGCCGTCTATCCCGCGCTATTGCCGGGTCAACCGGATTATCCGTGATATCCCATCCACCCACGTGGTGGCAGGCAACCGGCGCACCAGCCTGCGCCAGGATGCTCAACTTGAATTAAAGCGGCGCGGCCAGCATTGTGAGTGCTTGCGCTGCCGCGAGGTACGCAATCAAGCGGTCGACCCTGAAGCGCTGCGGCTGGATGATCTTATCTATTTTCCGGCTTATGCAGAGGAACACTTCCTTTCATACATCACCGCTGGCGATCAGGTGGCAGGTTATTTGCGGCTATCACTGCCCAAATTTCGGCTCGAGCAGGATTCCAAACAAGCGGATGGTTCGCCTGCTCCCGAGCAAACCCCTGCCGAGGAAGAAGCACCCTGGCAACCTGCTAATAAGATAGGAACAGAAGGAAAGCGAAAACGGAAACTGCGAGCAGAAGCCTTCATCCGCAAGCCGGAGACCATTTTACCCGACCTGGAGGGGGCAGCCTTGATCCGCGAAATACACGTTTATGGGCAATCTCTACCGGTAGGGGTTGAACGTTCAGGTGCGGCTCAACATGCCGGATTGGGGACACACTTGCTCGAAGAGGCTGAAACGATTGCCCGGCAAAATGGATACAAACGGCTGGCAGTCATTGCTGCGGTTGGCACGCGCCAGTATTACCTGGCGAGGGGGTTCGAACGAGGCGGGAGTTATCTCGTAAAAGATGTGTCGTAGGCGTTAATGGAGAGGCTCAGCCTTGGGATATGCCTGTTTTATGCGCCGGCCCCATGGTTAACATGGCCTTTTTAAATTCCAAGATTGCTAGAACTTATCCCATGTTTTGTTGAGGAAGGCCAGTTGGTGCCAACAGGCGGTTGGCGGCAGGCGTGTGGGTCAAGCAAATCGTGAAGACACTGCGCCGCCATACACCTACATATCAGGTCTTTGTCAGGATTTTTTTCATCAGCTCAAGCGATGAAACGACAACCAGAACGAAGGCCCATACGAGGAGCAGGTGGGGCAAGGGAATGGGTGCAAGGTGGACCAAAGGGTTGATCTCCGGCAGGTAGATTGCCAGCAGGACGAAGCTTACAGCAGCCAGGGCCCAGACATTCATGGCACGGTTTGAGAATAATCCGATCGTCAAAATGCTGTCTTTTTCAGAGCGTGAAATAAAAGCCAGGGCTACATGTCCAACGATCCAGGCGGCAAAGGTGTAGGTCTGGGATTCGATCAGGCTGCTGCCGGTATAGTCTGCGTAAAGGTATACAGCAATGACCGCCATAAACAAAACCAGGCTCTTGACAACCATATTGATCAAGACGGCCCGACTGAAGATATTCTGCTGCGGATCACGCGGCGGGCGGGTGTAAACATCCGTTTCCTTGGGTTCGGTGACAAAACCGGCCGATGCAGCCAGGTCCATGAAAAGCTCGAGGATGATGATCTGGATAGGAGAAAAGGGCATTGGCAATCCCAGAACTACAGGCAGGATAAAGATCAAGATCAAAGCTAGCTTGATTGTCAGGTAATATTTGATACCTTTGACCAGGTTATCGAACAAGGCCCGACTTTCGAAGATTCCCTGGGTGAGGGTGCTGTAATTATCGTCAGCCAGGATGGCACCGGCGGCTTCACGGGCTACATCGGTGCCGCGCAGGCCCATGGCGATGCCGATATTGGCAGCCTTCAAAGCCAGGACGTCGTTGATGCCATCGCCGGTTACTGCTACAATCTCGTGGTTCTTCTGAAGGGCCGAGACGATCCGGTATTTATGCTCAGGGGTCGTGCGGGCAAAAACCGAGGTCTTTTCAAGAACCTCGCCCATAGATAAATCGTCGATGCGATCGAGCTCCGCACCAGTCAGGACCTGACCAGCGTCGATCCCAACCTGGAAGGCGATAGCTGCGGCTGTGGCCGGGTGATCGCCAGTGACTATCAAGGTGCGGATGCCAGCATCAGCTGCTTGGGAGAGGGTTTCCTTGACCCCCGGGCGGGGAGAATCCTCAAAACAGAGCAAACCGATTGTGTCCAGGCCGGTGGCGATGCGGTCGAATCCCAGGTCGGCTTCGCTCGCCTCCAGCATTTTCGAAGCAACAGCGATGACCCGCCGTCCTGAGTGAGTTTGCTGTTCAAGCTCAATCCGGGCCTGTTCCGGGACGTGGCGGCATGCCGCAAAAACTTCTTCCGGGGCGCCGCTCAGATACAACCGGAGAGCACCATCCTGGCGGCGGAGCATGCATTTTGTTTTATGACCATTTTGTAGACCCCGTTCGCGCACCGGTTGGGGAAAATCCTTAAATCCGGCCTGTCGGGCTTTGCGCAAAATTTCGATATCGAGCGGCGATTGGGCAAACTCGGGGATGGATCCGGCCGCGTACTGGAGAATATCCAACCGGTCGCCTGGGAAAAGGGAGACCAGCTTCATCTGGCCTTCCGTGATCGTCCCGGTTTTGTCGGTAACGATCACGGTGGTGTTGGCCATGGCTTCGGCCGCCCGGATTTTTTTGACCAGGAAGTTCTGTTTCGACAGATTGTAAGCACCGAGGCCAAGCACGAGGGTGATGACAATAGGGAGCTCTTCCGGAATGGTGGCGAAAGCCAATGCCAGGCCGGTGACGACCATCAGCTTCCAGTCCTGGCCACGCAGAATGCCGGCTAAAGGAATCGTAACCGAAAGAAAAAGGGCTACGACCGCCAGTTTGGCGGCCAATGTGCGCATGGCCAACTGCAGCGGCGTGCGCGCTATCTTGATCTCTAGCAATTGGGCAGCAATCTTGCCGAGTCGGGTGGCAGGGCCGGTGCCGGTGACGATCGCCCTGCCTTCTCCGGTTACCACAGTTGTCCCAGCAAAGACCTCGTCTCCGACATTTTTATCCACACCGAGCGTTTCACCAGTCAGCAGCGACTCGTCTATTTCCAGGCTGATTGAGCGTTCCAGGTGGGCATCGGCGGCGACCCTGGTGCCGGGTGCAAGCACCAGGACGTCGCCTGGGACGATGTGGAGATTATCGATATTGGCCACCTTCCCATCCCTGAGAACGTGCGATTTCGGCGCGGTGATTTCCCCCAGAGATGAAATGGCTTTTTTGGCGCGATATTCGGTAAAAACTTCAAACAATACCAGCAGGATGATGACCGCAAAGATGGTGATGGCGTCGCCCAGACCGCCAATCACGCTGTAAATCACCCCGGTCGCAAGCAGCAGTAAGATCATTGGCTCGCGCATCTCTTCCAGGGCAATTTTGTAGAAGCGGATGGGATCAGACGAGACGATCTCGTTCCGTCCGTATTTATCCAGGCGGGACTGAGCTTCGCGGCTGGATAGCCCTGGGTCGCCGGCGATATGATCCATAGTTTTTGCTATCTGTCGAGAGTCTAGATTCGATGCGAGATTTTGAACCTGTAATTCGAGATCGGGAATTTGGAAATCGGGAAACCTGCTGCGGATGGAATGCTTACGGAAATATTATCAGGAATCAGCGGCCAACATCCGCGGTTGGTCCGACCCCTCGCTGTCGAAAACAGCGCTGGCGAACCCCTGCAGCGCCTGGCGGCAGCTTTCCAATAATGCTGCAGTTGTATCTGCCTGGTCTCCCCCCAAGAAATCCCGCTGCTTGACCTTTTCCAACCAGATTTCGAGCTTCTCCAGGTCTTGCTCGTTTTCTTCATATTCTGCAAAGGAGAAATTCTGGCTGCGAGTTTCTTTGTCGATCTCGGCCAAAAAATCACTGCACTGCTCCTTGATTTCGTAATATTCCTGTTGGCGATCATGACGGAAACGCTCGATGATCTTATCCTCGGTGGGGGGAGTAAATGCGCTGGCTTCGAACACCAGGCTGCTGCCACCCTGGTGTTCGACAAAAGATTGCATCTCTTGAACGAAAGAAACCGATTTATCGGAAATGGGCAGAATCCAGATGCCGTTGTTGAGGCTGGCCGAACCGGCTGCCCGCATCCGCCGCCAAAGCATGACCCTTGGACCAGACGGAGTAGCAGGAAGTTGAACGCAAAAAAGAAGCCATTTGGGGGGCATAGGCACCTTAGGATGTAACAGTTATTACATTATACCAGGATAAGGGATTGGGGAGATTCTCATACGATTTCCCCTCAGCCCGCCTATGGATGTACGATCATCTTACAGGTGGCAGAGCGTCAGGGAAAGGAAAATAATCAGAGAGTTCTGAGAATCCAATTCTAGGCGGATGGTTTCGGCAGCGTGCCGGAGGGGGGGAACGTAGTCGTAGGCAGTCACCCCCAGGCGATCTGCATCTTTGACATCCAGGTCAGCTGGAAGCATACCCAGCACAGGCAGACCGGGTGAGCTGGCGCGCAAGAAGTCCTCTTCTTCAGCATTGTGGACCTTGTTGCCGACCAGCCACAGGCGGGTAAGGCCGATATCCTTTGCCAGGGAAGCAATCTGGGCGGCTGTCCCCAGGCTGCGGTTGGTGGGCTCAACGACGACCAGCAAAGCGTCGACGAAATCGACCGTAGCTCGGCCAAGGTGCTCGACGCCAGCGTACATATCCAGGATGAGTACGTCGTCCTTACGGAAAAAGAGGTGGGTGAAGAGGGTTTTCAACAATGCGCTTTCAGGGCAGATGCAGCCCGATCCGCCGGCTTTAATCCCGCCCATTTCGAGCAAGCGCACACCGCGATTGATGGCGCTGAAGCGTTCAGGGATGTCATCGACGCGGGGGTTGATGGTGAAAAAACCGCCGATGGTGCCGGGCTTAGCGCCGGTGCGCTCGTAGATCAGGTCTTCCATCTCGACGATTGGACGTAAGCCAGCCTGGAGCTCGCGGGGAAATCCCAGGGCGCTTGCCAGGCAAGGTGATGGATCGGCGTCTACCGCCAGTACATCTCGCCCTGAATCGGCATAAGCCTGGGCCAGTAGAGCCGCAAGAGTTGTTTTTCCTACGCCGCCTTTACCGCTGATTGCCAGTTTCATGGGCTATTCTCATCCTGTTTAATCCGATTTGATTTTTCCATTTTACCATGGTTGGCCTGGTTACCGGGGGGTGGATTCTCGGATATTAATTGCGTCAGCCCACTCCTCGTAAAAAACACGGCTGTCCTGTATAATCGAGGCAAGAATACCCACATCCAGACCATCAATAATCAAGAGCTTTTATTCCACGAATACGCAACCCACCAGGCTAACCTTGCAAAAACCAATCTTGCGGAATTTCCTCTCAGTATTATTTATCTTCATCATTTCAGGATGCAGCCTCGCAGCACCGACAAGCCGCCCCACGGTCACATCCGGCGTGTTCCCATCACCTTCACCGAGCAAACCAGCCACTGCAACGCCCTTCCAGCCGGCCTTGGTGACGACAATGCCCTCAACACTGGCGACACCAATCCCCCCGACCGTAGCACTTCCAACTTTGACGCCGACTCCCGCACGACAGTTTTCCCTGTGGTTGTCGCCGGCGCTACCTGCTAAACTCGTCAACGACTTTTCGGACAACCTGGCTAAAAACGGCGGGCTGCCGGAAGGTATCCAGCTGGCAAATGAGTCGTCTTCGGCCACCTTATCGGTCGAGGTCAGCCCGACGGGCCAAAGCAGTTGGCAAGTTTTTGACAGCAGCCAATGGGTGTATGCCCTGGTGACGCCTTTTCCCACCATCCTGGATGGGGTCTCCCAGGACGACCTGCTCAATTTCTGGAGGGGCCAATCCCCGGGGCCATTCAGCGGTAAGCCATTGCTGATGGAGCAGACCACTTACGATGCAATCAGGTCGTTGTGGGGCGATCCGGTTTCCCAGGCAGTTTCCGTTCTCGCGGGCGATCAGATCCTGGACAGCGCCTGGGATTCTCAGCCTTCCTGGGCGATCGTACCATTTAAATCATTGGAACCGCATTGGAAGGTCTTGACCATCGATGGGCAATCGCCAATTCATAAAGATTTCGACCCGGCGGCTTATCCTTTAGTGGTCACCTACGCGCTAGAGACTCCAGGACAAGCTGGTGGTATTCTCCCCAATGACCAGGTTATCAATGCGCTGGCAGAGATGCTTCCAGCGACCAACCGGGATCCTTCGCTGATGACGGTGGTGGTGATGACCGGGGTGACTGCCTTGACCCGGGCGACAGCCTATGAAATGGAAATCAAGGGCATCACCTATCCTGGAAAGGATATCGTCGATTGGCTGAGCAGCGCCGATATCGCTCATACCAGCAATGAGGTTTCGTTCTACGACGACTGCCCCTATCCTGATCCCAACCAGGTGGGGTTGAGCTTTTGCAGCCGTCCAAAGTATTTCCAGCTGCTGGAATACGTAGGGATCGACGTGGTGGAATTGACTGGAAACCATAATAATGACGTCCGCATGCAGTACAACGTCGACGCCTGGAACCCGAGCGCAGACCTTTACGATCAAAATGGCATGGCTTATTTCGGTGGTGGGCGCAACTTGCAAGCATCGATGCAGGCAGCCACCTTCGAAAACAACGGCAACAAGATAGCTTTTATCGGCTGCAACTCGGCTGGGCCGACTTCTGCCTGGGCGACTGCTGACCGACCCGGCGCAGCTCCCTGCCAGGACTGGACCTGGATTAAGCAGCAAATTACCAGCCTCAACCAGGCTGGCTACCTGGTGGTTGCGACGGTGCAATATGACGAGGACTACACCGATAAACCGACTTATTTGATGGGGAAGCTGTTCCGGGCCCTGGTCGACGCCGGGGCTACAATTGTCGACGGAAGCCAGGCACATACCCCCAAGAGCATGGAGCTTTACGGAAGCGGCTTCATCCATTACGGCCTGGGCAACCTGTTCTTCGACCAGATGAATTTCCCGACTAATGGCGGCGATTCCGTTGCGGCAACCCGCCAGGAATTCATCGACCGGCATGTCATTTACGATGGGCGCTACATCAGCACCGAGCTGTTGACCGCCCTGCTGGAAGAATACGCTCGCCCACAGCCGATGACCGCTGCAGAACGGACGGCATTTCTACAGGAGATCTTCAGCGTACCGGCGCTGCCGGCTACGATACCCTAGCCAGCCTTCGGTTAACGCCGACGGTACGCCTTTCTGGATCATCGCTCGATGACCTGGGAATAAAGGGGGATATGACCTTCCTATTGCCTGTTCAAGGACGGCAATGACGGATTTGGCTTGAATATCAGCGTGATAACGGCATCCCGGTTGATATGTCAATTCTTTATTTGGTAAATGCAGGATATCGCTTATAATGCAGCCAGAAATCTCAGAAAAATATTGACTTAATGGTCCTGTTTTTGTTGAAAAACTAAAAACTTGAATTCCATTTGGAACGACCTTTATCTAAAAGGAAACATTTACCAATGACCAACCCTTATTCCTATTTACCTGACCTGGACTCCAGCCTGCCTGAAATCACCGAGGACAGCATCATCAGCCGCAGCCTTTTCAAAAACGCCAAAATGGACGTTACCTTATTTGGCTTTGCCGCCGGCCAGGAACTGACCGAACACACCTCGCCTTACGCTGCCATCATCCAGGTTTTGGAAGGCACGCTCGAAATCACCCTGGGAGGCGACCAGCTTACTGCTCAGGCCGGAGCCTGGATCAGGATGGACCCAGACCTGGCCCACAGTCTGAAGGCCGCCACCCGAATGATGATGCTGCTGACGATAATCAGGTAAGCTTCATTCTAGATGGCCGAGACGATATCGGCGTAGCGTTTGAGCTGGTCCAGGTCGGAGACGGTGGGCCAAAGGATGATTTCGTCCATGCCGACATCAGCCATCGACTGGATCTTTTGGCGGATAGCCTGGGGATTATCCGGCATGGACTTAACCATATTCTCTGCCATGGGTCCGTAGTAACTACGCAGATATGCCGAAGCCTGTCCGGCGAGCTCAGGCCCGATCACTGAATAAAATGCGCCGACAAAACGCGGCTTTCCCTGGCGACCGGCTTCTTGCCAGGCTTTTTCGACCTGGTCGTAAGAATTACGCGACCGGACCGGATCAGCGCCTCCCCCGGAAATATATCCATCGGCAAGCCGGCCGGCCCGGCGCAAGGCATTGGGTGTGTATCCGCCGACCAGGATTTCTGGCCCACCTTTCTGCACCGGGGCCGGCCCAACCGGACCGGTCTTTTCACTCATGGGTTGGCCGGCCCAAATCTGGCGCATCTTTTTGATCTGCATCCCAAGATGGCTGCCGCGGCCCTTGAATGAAGACTGGGTGGCTTCAAAATCGTCCGGCCGCGCCCCAATGCCAAGACCTAAAACCAGGCGGCCTTCCGAAAGAGCATCCAGGGTTGCAGCTTCTTTTGCTAAAATGGCCGTATTTCGAATTGGGGCTAATAAAATGGTGGTCATCAAGCGAATCCGGTGGGTAGCACCAGCAACTACCGCCAGGGTGATGAGAGGTTCATAATTTGGGTAGACGATGCGGTCGATGGTCCCCAGGCTTGAAAAGGGACCAATATCGGCCAGGCGGGCCCACTCTAATATTGTCGATCCTTGAACACCTGAGATCGTGGCAGGTAAACCAATTCCGATTTTCATCCTTAAACTCCCATTTATAATATGCAAAATCGCATTGTGACTGTTCATGAGGTGTAAGCAAGAGTGAACCCGGTACAAACACCCCATAAAATATTCTGCCGGGTCCAAGCCAACCATGTACAATTTTAATTATTCGAATTATATATCCAATTATCGAAGACTGCTGCTTATAAGGAGGTCTAATCGACGATGAGTGTCCAAGACTCTAATACCCATGACCTGCTCGTCCGAGGAATGGCGGCTGCCAAAGCCGGGGAGGTTGAAGAGGCCCATTTCTATCTGAACTGGCTCTTGAGGCTTGAACCAGCGATCACCGAACGCATCGATGCGTTGTACTGGTTAAGCCAGACCTGCACCGACAAAGGGGAAAAAAGGGGTTATCTGGAAAATATCTTGAGCTACGACCCAGGTGAACCACGCGCCCGGCGGCTGCTGGCCATCCTGGATGGGCGTCTCAACCCGGCTGAAATCGTCGATCCCGACCGCCTGACTCAACCGGAGGAAAATGGACCGGTCAAGTCTAAGGCTGACCGGTTTACCTGCCCGAACTGCGGCGGGAGGATGACGTATACTCCGGATGGTCAATCGCTCTCGTGTGATTTTTGTGAAACCAGGCAGCACCTTCACCAGGGGGGTAACGAAAATCAGGAAGTAGGACAAAGCGATTTTCTGGTGGCTATGGCAACGGCCGGCGGGCATCTCAAGCCTGCTCTGGTTCATACCTTCAAATGCCAGGGCTGTGGGTCGGTTTTTATGCTGGCCCCGGAGCAGTTGTCAGTAACCTGCCCATACTGCCAATCAAGCTACGTTTTACAGCAGGCCGAAATGCGCGAGCTTGTGCTCCCTGATGGCCTGGTTGCTTTCGACATTGACCGCGCCCAGGCTGAGCAGAATCTGGCAAATTGGATGCGGACGAAAGAGAAGCGCCAAACCGAGATCAGCTACTCGCTTCAAGCACTTTTCCTGCCTGTCTGGTCTTTTTACATTGATGGCGATATCTATTGGCGGTGCGAGAAAGCCGTCAGCAGCGCTTTTATGGAGACCTGGGTCGAAGAAAAGGGGATTGAACCGGTATTGTTGGATAACATTCTCATTCCGGCGAGCAACCGGTTGGGAGCAGCTTTCAAACAGGTTTTACTGCACTGCGATCCCAGCGAGGCTGGGCCTTACGATGAGCGTTTTCTGGCCGGAGTGGCGGCTGAAAGCTTCCAGGTGCCGGTTGCGGATGCATCTCTGGATGCGCGCCAGTCTATCCTCGGCGGTGTGCGCCGTTCGATATCCCAGGGTTTAAGCGGGCAGACCCGCGACTTAACCTTGAACACGGGGAGTGTGCGGGTCGAGTCGTTCAAATTGATTTTGTTTCCTGTTTGGCTGGCTTCTTGGGAACATGACAGGCAACGGCAGGAAGTCCTGATCGACGGGCAGTCAGGAAAGGTTTATCCCACCCAGCACTATCTTAAAATGCGATGATTTCCGGCATGGTGAAGACGTGGAATGCCAGGGTTTCGATATCTTTGGCCTTGGGAGAGCCGTTCAATTCAGCCATGATGTCCTTAAGGTGAGAGAGGAGCAGGTCATTGCTGCCCAGGTACGAGGAAGGATCGACTTCCCCTTCGAGGATCTCGGTCAACCCCAGTTTTTTATAGATCGAACTGACCAGGCCGTAGCTCCAATCGTTGCTGATATTGAGCTCATCAGCCAGGTCGTGACGCTCGAGACTGAACAGGAATGCCATGCGGGCGGCTTCTTTTTCGCGTGGGGATAAACTGGCTACTGAGATGCGTCCATCCATCACAACGCCCTTCCCAGGCGGGTAGTAACCGGTGCGGAAGATCGCATCCTGGATAGAAGGGGTGACTACCCAGATTTCCGCTGTCGCCATGGTAGCTGCCCAGATGATCGCATCCTGGATTTCGTCCTTGATGAGATAACCAGCGATAGAGGGTTGTTGGAGCAATTTAAGAGCGCGGTCATCAGGCTGCATGCCGGTCATGATGGTCAAGGGGCGGCGGGGGATGCCCGACAGCACCTCCTGGTACTGGCGGAACAAGGTATCGTCGATTGCAATGGATGCATCCAACAGGACCACATTGATATTCGAATTTTCAGATTTGACAAAAGCTGCGAATTCGGCGATCGAAGCTGCTTCGCCGGCGTAATGTGTGCGCCAATCACGGGCAAGTAATAGAGCGACCCAATTACGAACATAGGGATCGCTATCCAGGATGAACGTGCGGATGTCTTTGATCATTCAGGCTCTCAATTCGACTAAGCCCTTATTATAAAACAGAAAACCGCCCATTTCTGGACGGCTTCCTGTTGGCTGCGGCATCCGTTATCTCAAAGAGAGGAGGGATGCCGCAGCAGTTTTAGGGTAACAATCATGATCTTTCATTTTTGGCACCACCTCCTCTTCATTAGGATGGCTAGAAAATAAATAGGATAACCTATCTGCGATTAGTATCGCATAATCTCAATGCTTTGTCAACCCTGATCGCCAGCTGGAACGCGCCGATTTAGACCGATCATTAATCCTCGTTAAGACCAGAGCTTTTCCGTGTCGACTGACAAAATGGCGGAAATCGCAGCTGCGATTGAGATCGTTTTAAGAGATAGATATTCGTGGTGCAGATTAAATTATTCAACTGCAAACAAAACCACTCGCTTTACTTGATTTCGATCGAACGGATTAACGCATCCAGGACGTCCAGGGAGGGCGTAAAACTGCCAGCGGGCTGCTGTTCCAGCTGGTTGATCGTGTTCGTCAGGTAGGCGCTGAAGTCATTCATCTCGGCAGCTTGCTCGGAAGAGACCTGTTGCGTGTCAGGAAGTAACGGATTGGTGACCGGCAGGACTGCAGCGATGTAGTATTTGCCATCGGCGGTCAGGCCCTGAAAAGTGTAGAACAACTCGTAATTGTTGACCGGCAGGAAGGCCTGATCGAACTGTGTCAGGAAGCGAACACCTTTTCCGTTGGTGAAATCCAGGTATTGGACCTGAGCGTGGAACACCTGAGATGCATTGAAAAACGGCAAGAAAGGTAGATGGTCTGCGGACTGTTGGGTCTGCAGCAATGCCTGCAGATCGGATGTGATCTGCCCGGCGTTCTCATTAACCGCAGCCAGATCATTCACCGGGTAAACGTAAATCTGAGGTTTGAGCAAGTGGTTGTTAATCGGATAGCCCTGCAGCGTCAGCAGGCGGTATTCGGGCATGACTTCCCAATACGGCCCGCCGTCGGTAGCAGAATGAGCCGGAACGGTTTCGGCGGTGACGTCCTGGGCTACGGCGGAATAGTCGATGAAAATGCCGGGCGAAACCTCGCTGGAGGACTGGGCAGGCGGGGTTAAGGTTGGGGTAACGGGGTCAGGCAGTGTAGCGCTGGGTTGGGCTGGCGGTTGGGTGGGCTGAACCAGCGTGGCAGAAGGTTGAGCTGTCTGGGTAGGCTGTGAGCCAGGTGCTGTCGCAACCGGTCCACAGGCTGATAACAACAAGATGGCTGCCACGAACAGGATAAAGATGGGATAGCGAAGTGATGTGCGTGCGTTCAAGGTTTTTCTCTCTTTCGAAGTGATCTTGCATCAGGCTGATATGGCATAAAACGAAGGTGGAGTGTTTTTTGTTCCCGATTTCGATGTGATTAAGCTGGATCATTTTACCCAACCTATAAAAGCCGGGGTTGTTTGAGAAGGCATCACTAGATTGCTTTCGTGAGTCTGGACGTTGAGCGCCAGCAGCCCGCCTTGATCGGCGATGAAAGCGGCTGCCCACTGGCCATCGGGTGAAACCCTGGATTCCACCAGGTACTTAGCGCTGGCCGGCCATTGCAACAGGGTCCCCGCCTGGCCGGTCTGCAGGTCGTAGGTCCGCAGGCTGTAGACGCCGTTATCCATCACCGGCATGCTGTCGACCAGCCAGCGTCCGCCAGCCAGGTCGATTGAATGCATATTCCAGGGCAGGTGGGCCGAGGTCACCTTGTCGGAGCCGGCACTCAGGTTGCTGTGACACAATGAATAATCATTAATCGATGCTTCCTGGCCGGTCGAACAAGCGAAGAGGAGTCCATCGCCAGAGGGCGTCCAGCGGGCGGGGGCCCAATCATCGACCATGGGAGATTGGGTCAGGTTGGTCAACGTTGTCTGGTACGTTGCAGGGTCGAGGTTGAGCAGGAAGATATCGCCAGTCCCATAATTCTGATCGATTGGTGCGCCGCCCAGGGCGATGCGGTAGTCGACCGGTGACCAGGTGAGATGATAGACGTCCTGACTGCCGGTATCGGCGGTAAATGGCGTGCATTCACCGGAAGTCCGGCAGTCCAGGTCAACCAGGCGAATGAAGCGCTGGCTGCTTGAACCGGGTTGATCGTTGGTTATCGTATAAGCCAGGAAGCGGCCATCGAACGACCACCCAAAATCATAAGCGCTGCGCTCAAATTGCCCGACCAGCAGGCGGGGAGAAGGATCGCCAAAGCGCAGCGTGTATCGCTGGTGGTAAACCATGGATGCGGATGGCTGGTCAGTTTCGCCGGTGATGTAGTCGATTCCCAGGCGGTCAGGATGGGGATAGACGGCAACCACCTGTCCGGGCAGGACGGCCACCTCCTTGAGGGTGAAATCTGAAGCAGGGGAAGCGACCAGAAGGGTGGAATTTGTTCCATCGAAGGTGACGGTGAGCAGGTCTCCAGACCCGAGCGCGAGGCCGGTGTACTGGAAAGCGTCCATCGGGAGTGGTTCGCCGACGGGCAAAGGCTCGAAAGTACCGCCAGTGATAATTTGAGGTTCTGGGGTGGTGGTTGCCAGGCTGGATGGGGCATCGAAGGATAAGACGAAAGGTCCGCGCACTTTTAATGGTCGCGTTCACCAGGGGGATATTCAACACGCCGGTTCTGAGCCCGGATTGCTGAATCAACTCGACGTGGATCGACAGGTTGTCGGGGCCGCCGCCGTTACCATAACGGTCTTGAATGCCTTCTGGGCGGCCGGGTTCGATCAGGTAAGGGCGCATCTGGGCGTTAGTGTCCAATGGACCGGAAGTCAAACTGAGCTGCAAGGTATTGATTCCATCTCCGGTTAGCTCTGCCTGGCTGAAGTGAACGGGCATACCACCCACATCGATGGTCTGGTTGATAACCAGGGTCTGCCCGGGTTGAGGATTAGGGCCGAGATCGACCCTGATCTGGTCGGCGAGAGGGAGGCTGACCAGCACGGCCGGGATATTCAACGTCAGGCGGCCGGTCAGCGATTGGGCGCCGGGGAAGAGCAAGGTAGATGTGCGACCGGACGGTTCGCCCCCCACCTGGATGTATTTGGGATCGACCGGGTAAAGGCTGCCGTCTTCGTCGGTGAGGGTCAGATTGGGAAGTTCCTCTGGAACGTCGAACAACGAAGGACTGTAGCTGCTGCCGGGGACAAATTGGCCCCCAGGTGTTGCTTCGAGCAGCACCTGCAGCTGGTTTTCGGTGCGGACTGCGGCCTGCAGGCAGAATTGGATGTCCATGACCTGCGAGCATAGCGCCGGTTGGGCTGTGGCCGATTGGCCGGCAGGGGTAGTCTCTGAAACCTCAGGTGTGGCAGAGGGCGGTGCGGTAACGATGTTGACCGGTACCAGGCTGCTCTGGCTGCCAGGTACCCAGGTCAGCGGGATGCGCCAACCCTCGGGTAGTGCCAGTACCACCTGGTTAACCTCGGGCGGGAGAGGGGCGAAGTGGGCGGCCACGCCGTGCGTGCCGGCTAAATCTGGCGAGTAGCTCCAACCGGTTAAGTCGAAGTGCTGCCCGTCGGAGGTTTCCAACCAGGCGTCGTCGATCGGGCGGGCTTCATCGCTGAACTCCAACCACAGGTCAGTTCCGTGAGCATCGATCAGGCCGCGCAAGGCGGTCAGAGAGCGACCATCATGCTGTTGGGCAACCCCATTTTGAAGGACACGAACCTGGTCGAGGTTGACGAACCCCACCCCAGGGACGTAGCCGAACAGCCGCATGAACTCGGCATAGACCTTCTGGGGGCCGATTACCAGGGTGGTAAGGATCATGACTGCCAGAACGGCCAGGGCAATCGCCCAGGCCGGGCGTAATTTTAAAAGCTGGAAAGATTTACGAGATTTTGCAGTCGCTTTCTGGGCGATTTCATCCCGCAGCTGAAAGACGAACTCCGGGCGAATATCGGGCACGCCAAAAGATTGGCGAATATCCTCTTCGAACTGCGGGGTGGACTTGAATTCATTCATTTGAAATCTCCAACTGGCTGTGCAAGCGCGCCAGCAGCCGGTATGTTGTTTTTTTGACTGCATCTTCGTTGCGGTGTAGGAAATGGGCAATCTCGGCGAAGGTCATGGCTGCCAGGAATCGCAGCCGCAGCAGCTCTCGATCATCTTCGGGCAGCGCTTTGATGAGTTTTGCGAGACTCGCCGACCGTTCGGATTGAATGACCCCCGATAGAGGATCATCATTTACCGGTATATCTACCCCATCATCGATGGATGTTGTATTTTTGTGGCGGCGAAAGTGGTCCATGGTTTTGTTACGGGCAATTGCAAACAGCCAGGAAGAAAAATGGCCGTTCTGCCGGAAAGACGCAAAGGATTCGTAGGCTGCCAGAAACGTCTGGGCGGTGATGTCTTCGGCCTCAGGCACGCTTCCGACCCGGCTGTAGAGATAACGGAAGACCGGTTTTACGTAGAGCAGATACAGCTCCCCAAAGGCCTGCGGGTCACGCCTGGCGGCTTGGACCAGGTTTGCTTCCTCCAGCTCTCGCTTGAAATTGGTGGACGTCATTACCACATTGCTTTCGACCATGAATTTCCTCGTAGATCATTTCACGATATCGTGCAGATTCTTAAATTTGAGCTCTACAATGTAAGACGGGAAAAGTTAGAAAAAGGGACAGTTTGAATTTTACTTGATTACCAAAATTAAGATCTGTGAAACGAGGGAACGGGTGCAATAGGGATTCCCTACCTCCTTTTTTAGGTGAATCCCTACTTTTAGAGGAGACTGGAAAAGTCTATATTGGTGTTGTCTATACAATTATTGTGGCAGGTGCCGCTCGGATACACCCGGGACTGGCTGTGCTAATTGTCTGTGGAAAGGAGATTATCATGCTTTCAGAAAACACTGGCGTTAGCGACCGTGTTTTTGACGCCTTGAAAAACGATCCGAGGACCAAGAACACCATCCTGGACATCACTTTCAACCAGGGCATTGTCACGCTGACCGGCGAAGTTAAATCTGAGGAAATCAGGAGGGCGGTCGAAGATATCGCCCATAACCAACCCGAGGTGTTCACCGTTATTAATGAATTGAAAATTCCCAGGGACTAACTACCCTGAACTCTCGCGTAAAGCTGGGCGTCTCGGGCATTACGGATTGTTTTCCGATAAAATGCCCGACGGCGTCCAGCTTTTTTGGGTTAGATTGCAGCTGCGCTAAGAAATTGCCAGCACCTGTGATTGAGCTAATACCTGGTCGTTTTTATCCAGGGCGGCAACCTGGTAAAACAACATGACCTGGTTGGGATCGGCGACATGGGTCTGGGTCTCAAATCCACCTTTTTTCTTTTGGTCGACCAACCCCAATTCCAGGGGATTTCTGCCACCAAATACCTGCCAGGCCGCGACTTCGGTTGCGCCGTTCCAGGAATAACCCAGGGTAAACCCGTTGTGATCTTTTTTATAAGCCAGGGATGGCTTCATATCAGGTTGTCCCAACCAAGGAAAGCGAAAAGCCCGGTAGCTAACGTAGGGCTGGTCGAAGCTGAGCTCAAAGAGGATGTCGCCTTTGGGGTTTACTTCACTCATGGTGATGTATTCATAACCCGTTCCAGTGAAGGCTGCGCCCCAGCCAATGAAGGTGTTTCCATCCGGAAGCCTTTGAGTATTGCCCATATAGGTTCCAAAAATCGGAGGGTTGTTGGTATAGGACCAGACCTTGGTAACGGTCCTATTGACTTCATCGACCTGGTATTCCAATGCCCGCGACGGAGCAGGTTTTTCCTCTGTGCCGTGGTTGTCGAAGAGGGTGATATTGCCATTTTCAAGCTGGCTGATATCATGCTGGAAGGCAAAGGGTTGATCGTTGACGAATGTAAACTGGTTAGCCTTTCCTCCCAGGCGCCACATAATCTTACCTGATTCCAGGTTTATTTTCGTGATTTCACTCAAATTCCGGCACGAAAGCAGCAAGTTGCCATCGCTGGCCAAGGCGAGACCGTTGCCATGGATCAAATCGATATTCTGACCTTTCAGGTCGACGGTTGAATCTAAAAACGAAAAATGGTCCCAACTACGCCACTGCCAGATAATATTCTTCGAGCGGTCGAGCTGTTGGAGGACCAGGCCGGACACGATGGCATCCGTTTTACCGCCAGGAACGACCTTGCTCATGTCGATAGTTTCGTTATCATCAATCATGACGATGAGGTTGCCATTGGGCAAGAGCAGCGAATCATGCAGGTCGGCAGTATAGCCGTTGCCGGCCTGGAATTGATTGACGACCTTATAATGAGCATCCAGCCAATATATGGTCGAGTTTTTTTGATTGTAATAAGATAACAACCCGTTGGAAAGTACTTTAAAATCGAAAGCTTCCAGGTCAGCAGCCATTGGCTGGTAATAAACTACCTCGCCTTGATTATCAAGAATCAACAGATATGAACCGACGGTCGATTTAGTCCAAAAGAACGGTGAAACAAAAATGTAGCCCTCTGGGGTGAGAGCATAGTCTTGGTTAACACTGTAATGGGGGATATCCTGGGGAAGGGTGAGATAGTCGGGGAAAGCACTATTAGGCGGGTTTGGCAATGACGTAGCCGGCGTTGCGGCTGAACCAGCTTGCATGTTTTTGGCGACATGAAATTTACCGGAGATGCTGCTGAAGACGCTGCCCAGGCTGACCTGGAGCTGGCTCACCTGGAATGATACATCTTCATCAGGGGTAAAAGCCTGGCCGGGTTTAAAGATGACGGTCTGATGATCGTCGGCCAGGATGGTCTTCCCAGGGTGACTGCCGCTCTTGGTGCCATTGACCGTAAATTGCAGATCGTCAATATTCAGGGAGCTTAAATCGGCACCGTAACGGATGATAATCGTCGCTTGAGGAGAAACGTGGACGGCATTATTGAGTGGAGAAATATATTGTGCATCTAAAGAAGTGCAAGAAGCGAGGACCACCGCTCCGGCTGTTATGCCGGTTAATTTCAAGAAATCCCGCCTCGAGATGGCTTTGTTTGAATTCATCTTTCTACCAATATGTATAACAAATTTAAATGAATTTCCTGCGTTCTTTCAATTGTTCCCCCGTTTGATATGGTTTGCCAATCGATAAACAGGACGCTCAAATTTTTTATTTTACGTGACTTACTTGCTTCGCCCTGCCAGAAATGTATATTACCACAAACAATACTAAGGGTGCAATAGCCTGGTGCGGCAGAAGGTGCAGCCGGAAGGCAAATGTTAATACCAGGTAAGAGGCAAAATGCCATTCTGACGAGCATTGGAGGTGATGATCCAATTATAATATTCGTCGCCGTTGTCCATATGTGGCAGGTCTTCTTTGAGCTCAGCGCCGCCCGGCTGACAGCATCTGAAAAGTCATAACGGCCGGCCATGGTTGTCGCAATCATGTAATAATTGGCATTGAAATCGTCGGTACGTACGGCCATGTAAGCATGGCCTGGGACACGGATCAGAGCCGTCTTCGCCGGTAGATTCGCAGATTCGATCTTCTGAGTGCGCTGGGTCAAGAGCGAGGGAAAGGTTGCGGAAGGCGATAACGGTTCTGGCGGCGAAGTTGGAATTGGTCACGAGGAGCGACAACGAGCAGCTATCGTATCCGCAGTAAAATGGTTTGTCAAGCGAATCCGTGGGTGGTAAAATCCATGTAACAGGCGGCTTTTTGCTTTTATGTCCTCCTCAGGAGATGAGAAAGGCAAGTCAAATTGACGGGCACGCCGGGTCTGGCACCAGAAAACCCCCCGGCGTGCTCTCGATGAGGGAAGGTATGCCACAAGCGTCGTTTCATTTTCCGGCTAATTTTATGTGGGGAACAGCAACCGCCTCGCACCAGGTGGAGGGGAACAACAGCAACAACAACTGGTGGGAGTGGGAGCAAGAACCAGGACGGATCACCAACGGTGAAAAATCCGGCCTGGCGTGCGATTGGTGGGGAGCCAATGGCACGCCTCGATGGAAAGAAGATTTCGATCGGGCTCGCCAAACAAGCCAAAATGCTCACCGCTTTTCAATCGAATGGAGCCGGATACAGCCTTCGCCCGACCGTTGGGACGAAGGCGCTATAGACCGCTACCGTGAAATGGCGCGAGGTTTACGTGAACGCGGGCTGGCCCCGATGGTAACCCTACACCATTTCACCGACCCGCTCTGGTTAAAGGAGATGGGCAGCTGGGAAACGCCCAAGATCGCCGCGCTTTTTACAGCCTATGTTCGTAAGGTGGTCGAAGCCTTACAAGAATACGTCCAGCATTGGGTCACAATCAACGAACCTAACTCGTACGTCTACCTGGGTTACCTGGGAGGGGGATGGCCGCCGGGGAAGGATAATATCCCCCTGGCCTTTTATGTAATGGAGAATATGGTACGGGCACACGCTGCGGCATACCGGGCCATCCATGCGCTGCAGCCGCAGGCACAGGTCGGGGTTGCCACCAATTACCGCAGCTTCAGGCCGGCCCGCACCTGGCTGCCCCTGGACCGTTGGGTAGCCCAGATCACCAGCGTTCACTTCAACGACCAGTTTCCCCACGCCCTCAAATATGGCAATTTCCGGGCGTTGAACCGCCTTATTAAGGTGAGTGATGCGGTTGGGACCCAGGATTTTGTCGGAATTAATTACTATACCCGGGAGCAGGTGGCATTCAATTTGTTGAACCCCAGGACTATTTTCGGACGGCGCTTTTTTCCGGAAGGAGCCGACCTGAGCGATTCAGGGTTCATCGCCAACGTACCGGAGGGAATGTACGAGGCGCTCAAATGGGGATTGCAGTTTGGCGTGCCGCTGATTGTGACGGAGAACGGGGTTGAGAACGCCGACGACCGGCTCCGCCCGCGCTATACCATCGAGCATATCCACCAGGTATGGCGCGCCGTTAACTTCAATTGGCCGGTCAAGGGGTATTTCCACTGGACCCTGGTCGATAATTTCGAGTGGGAAAGGGGCTGGACCCAACGCTTTGGCCTGTGGGAGCTGGATGAAACGACCCAGATACGACGTAAACGAGCCAGCGCCGACCTGTATGCCGAAATCTGCCGTGAGAACGGACTTTCTTCGGAGATGGTAGCCAGGTATGCCCCCGAAATCTTTGACAAGTTGTTCCCGGTGTAAAGACCCTGAGAATTGCAGAGCAGGCCAAAACAATTTGACAATTAGTATCGTGTAAAGTATAATTTCTACGATTAGCAGCACCCCCAAATTTTTAATTCGGAATTAAAGGTTAGTGCATCACCCGAACAAGTCACCAATTTAGTGATATTTTTGGATTAACCAGTTCTAGAGCCTGGTTAAATCAGCAAGTAAATTGCTCTGTTTGTTTAAAACGCCGCCGGATCCTAACGAAGTAATCTTTTTTTTAGAGGATTCCGGAGCATTAACCTCGACCAACCCGAATCAATCGAAGAAGAATAGTCGCCCCAGTAATAAAAATCCCCTACTGGAGGCGTACTATGAAGCGCACTGTTTCCAACCTGGCCCTGATCGTCGTTGCGCCTATCGTTCTTTGGATCTTCATCTCTCTCTTTATCGATCTCCAAGCGTTCAACGGAACTTGCGGCATATTCGGCCAATACAATAAATATTACGCCTGTAATATTCAACAGTATTTACTGGGGGGGGAAACATTTCCGGCCATCATGTGGGCCACGTTAGCCTGGGCCACGTTTGCCATCCCGTTAGCTGTGTTGCAGAAGCCTATTTTGGCAGCTTTTCATTCCCGCCGCTATATGCGCGGGCTAGGTTTTGTCATGGTTGTCCTGCTGGTAGGGGCGCCTTTCGAGATTTTCTTGCCCATTCAGATTTTATTGTCATATTACCGTTGGTAACCCCCAGTTTTCAGAAAATGTAAAATTTCAGGATGAAGCGTTAATTCAGGATGGGCAGCGCCGCTACCTAACCTCAACTAATCACACCTGCTCGTTTCTACCTTGGAAAATAGCAATTGGCAGGCTTACTACCTGCTAATTGGCCAACAGCCACCCGAATCAGTCTTGAACTTAGCATTTTTGTTAAGAGCATGCAAGCGCATTAATGATATTATAATAATCGGAGGCGATAAGCTTTTAGATGGGAGGCGGTTAATATTGGAAGGAGTCCGCAAAACCATCAAAATCAAAAAAGAGCAGAAAGGATCATGGAGGAAAGCATGCCTAAGAAATCAGAGTCTAGGACAGGGATTCGTAGAATACGCATTAATTTTTTCATTTGTTATTTTAATTCTCATTGTCGTCGTGGCGATCTTCGGGCAACAATTGAACGACACCTATCAAAATATACTTGATAACATTCGCACCGCTTCTCACCAGTCTGGTGACATCATTCGAGTGTTAGCGCTTCAAGGTCAGAGATTTCTGTGACGTTCACTATAACGGTGAACAAAAAACGATTCTGATTGATGTCGTCGATAGCGGCAGGGCTCCGGATGGGCTGAGTCATACCTGTTTTGCAGGTAATCGCAATGTGATAATAACTTAACCCTTTGGGTATTCCGGAGCCGTAAGCGCCGGTGCGGTCGAAGGCAGCCTCATGACTGCCAGTTACTCGTAAACGGGTCCTTGTTAATTTTGAACAACATAGCAGATGGTACAAGCCACCTGCTATGTTTAGATTAACCCAGGATCCGGGTCAAGATTTGCACAATTCCAACCCGGCATCCGAGGCGAGATCCTACCAGATGTATCTCGAGTAGCTATACCTGAAATAACACTGCGATAAATGACGGGGAATTCAGATTTATTGTAGAAAGATCTTCCCATTTCGATACTCTCAAGGAAAGCTCCAGTCGATATAGAAATATCGCTTAGGTTTGTCTGGTAAATGAAATGAGTGCAATCAATTTTTCTAGATTCGACTTTTGCGCCCAGTCGTTTTAAGTGATTCGTTTGATATTCTCCTCCGACTCTCTTTATGGTATGTGAGGTTATCAGTTTCAACAACGGTATTTCTTGAGGGAAAGCCATAGTATTGGCTTCTTCGAAATTTCCGAGCACCCAAATGCCTGGTCAACAATTGTATCGTTGAGAACCTGGTGTACAGGAATTTATTGGTGCTATTTATTTTCTTTCTCGATTAATTTTTTTGTCAGGGGGATAACAATCCAAAGGATAGGTGGGGAAATCCATACATTTGGATAAAAATGGATACTTGCTATCCGAATTCTGCCAGATCCACAGTCTTTACGATTGCAGGCTTAAGCAAAACAAAATCAGCAAACCCCGAATAAATTGCATAGCGCATCCGGTCGATATTTCCGGTTTTACAGCTTGGCTTGCGTCGAAATCGGGAGTATGCTGTTCATAAATAGAACAAATGTTCCATATATTTTGAGAGGTGAAAATGGCTGCAGGAAATCCGGAAAGGAAGCGGTCTCGAACGAGTGTGAAGGCAGACGAGGAGACGCTTTCTCGGCTGACATCAACGAGCAGGTCTCTGAATGAGAGCCAGCGCCCAGAAGAGGCGGAAGGCCGGCCGGGTTTCTACGACCGGCAGTTCAGGGCCGGCGAAGTGGCTGACCTGGTGCTGGCATCGACCAGCCTGGCAGATGAAATTGCCATGCTGCGAGTGGTGATCCGGCGTTGTTTCGAGCAAGTCACCACGGACGAGGTCAGCGGGATCGAGGACTGGGTAAAGGTGTTATCGGCCTTGAGCGTAGCGTCGGCGCGCCTTTCACGCCTGGTGCAGGCTCAGCAAACCCTCTTGAAGGATAAAGGCGACGATTTTATGACCGAATTTTCGATTGCGTTGAAAGAAGCTCGCAAGCGGATGGGAATCGAGGAGGATTAATTATGGAAGATGCCACTGCTCAGCTCATTGCCGAACAGCTCGGGCGATTCAGAGACCAGCTCGAGGCGCGCATGCGGCGGCTGGAAGACGATACCAGCCATAATAAAGAGCTCTCAATCGAGAAATTACTGGCGATCCGCGACGATATTGCCCTGGTCAAGGAGGTTCAACACGATCACGAGACGCGCATCCGCAGCCTGGTGGATGCGGTCATAGCACTGCGAACGACCGGGGGGTTGGTCCAGGCCGGACAGGCGGTGCTCACCATCCTGGCAGCTTCAATCGCGGCCTGGTTGGGGGTTAGATAGAAGATCGAAAACCCGATCATGGTCAAGCCAAGAGCTTTCATCAACGATCTGCTGGTCGACATCGAATATTTCGCCAATGTCGGGTCCCAGATCTTGCTGCGGAAATACCAGAAAGAACCGGCGCAGTCAATCGTCGAATCGGTAGTGAAAAAACAAGGGCTCAGTTTCGTGGTCATGTTTCCCCGCCAATCCGGAAAGAACGAGCTCCAGGCCAATATCGAAGGATACTTGCTGATGATCTATTCGGAAAAAGACGAAGATATTGTCAAGGTATCCCCGACCTGGAAACCACAATCGTATAACGCCATGCGCCGCCTCGAAAGGGTGCTGGAGCGCAACCTGCTGACCCGCAGGAAATGGGCTAAGGAGCGTGATTATATCTACCGGATTGATCGCGCCAGGATCTTTTTTCTGTCGGGGTCGCCGGAAACCAATATCGTTGGGGCAACGGCCTCACTGCTGTTGGAGGTCGACGAAGCCCAGGATATCTTACCGTCTAAATTCGACAAAGATATCGCCCCGATGGCAGCCTCGACCAACGCCACCAAAGTGTTTTGGGGGACCGCCTGGACGAGCCAGACCCTGCTGCACCGGGAGATGTCGGCGGCAAGAGAAGCAGAAGCGCGCGATGGCAAGAAGCGCATCTTCGTCCTCACCGCTGATGAAGTTGCCAGCGAGGTACCCGATTATGGCGTTTTCGTCGCCGAACAGGTTGCGAAGTTGAGCCGCTCGAACCCAATGGTGCGGTCCCAGTTTTTTTCCGAGGAGATCGATGCTGAAAGTGGTATGTTCCCTGCCGGGCGGATTATGTTGATGGAAGCTGACTGCTCGAGACCGGCCCGGTTTACCCTACAGCCAGACCAGCATAAGATCTACGCTTTGTTGTTGGACCTGGCGGGAGAAGACGAAGCGATCAGCAGCCTGCCGCTCTTCCAGGGGGCCGAATTTGGAAGTGAGCGCGACAGCACCGCCCTGACGATCGTGGAAGTCAACCTGGAGAGCCTTGCAGACCCGTTGATTAATGCGCCGACCTACCACCTGGCTGGCCGCCGCCTGTGGACGGGTGTCAAGCACAGCCAGCTTTACGGGGAGATTAAAGCGCTGGCCGAACTCTGGCATGCCAGAAAATTAGTGGTCGACGCCACCGGGGTTGGGGCCGGGTTGGCATCCTTCCTGGAAAAAGGCCTGCCAGGAAAAGTGATCCCTTTCATATTTTAATTCGGCGTCTAAATCGAAACTGGGGTGGGATTTCCTCAGCCTGGTCGACTCAGGGCGCTGGAAGGAGGTGCAACTCAATCCAAATAAAAATGAGGTGCAGTTCAAACTGCAAAGGGAATTCTTCAGACAGCTTTCGTTCTGCCAATATGAAATTGTGGCAGGACCGGAAAAGCGGATGAAATGGGGCGTTCCGGACGGTACTCGTGACCCAGCGACAGGCGAGCTGGTGCACGACGACCTGGTGCTTTCGGCTGCCCTGGCAGCGGTATTGGACTGCCAGGAATGGTCAGCCGGCGGGCCGGCAGGCATCATCAAAGCGGTCGACCCGCTGCAGGATATGGATCGAAGGCGTTTTTAAATATCTAACTACTTAAGGAGATCGATATGTTTAGCATCGATATCAGCGAACACAACGGGCGGATCGAGTGGCAGGCGGCGCTGCCTTCCATTGACCTGGCCTTCGTCAAGGCGCTGGGTTCGAATCAGGTAGACCGGGTCGACCCTCTGTTCGAGCGCAATTGGTCTGAGCTGGGGAAGTGTCCCAGGGTGCTGCGGGGAGCTTATTACTTCTGGTATGCCAGCGACGACGTTTTGGCCATGGCGCGCCGTTTCCTGGATGTCGTCCAGCCCTTGGAGAGCGACGACCTGCTGGCGATTGATTGCGAGGATATGGTGACCAGCCAGGCGATAAGCTCTAAAGGAAGCGGTGGGTTGTGGAAACCGCTCAAAACCTGGCTGGACGCGATCGAAAACGCGACCTGCAAAAAAGCCTTTATTTACACGTCGCCCGGTTGGTGGATCTACTGGTTCTGCAAGGTTGAAGGATACCATTATATCGCCCCTGATTGGGCCAATGACTATCCGCTTTGGCTGGCGCATTATACCGATGCAGACGAGCCCATGCTCCCGATCGGGTTCAGCCAATGGGTGATCTGGCAGTATGGCAAGACCAGGGTGCCTGGATGCGAGGGAGATCAGAACGGCAATCCATTGACCGATGTGAACCGCCTGGCAGTCTCTGTAGACGAACTGCGCCGCCGCTGGAAAGGCGATCTGACGGGAAAAGCGGAACTAACCCTGCAGCAGAAAGTAGACTTGTTGTGGCAGGTCTACCTGGCTGATCAGAACCAGGAGGAAAATGATGCCGGCTGAAAAGAAAGGGTTACGCCAATTATTCAACCGTTTGTTCGCTGAGAAGACCCCCCGGCGCTCATCATGGCAGGTACGAGCGGCTTTCAGTGAAACCGAGAATGAATTCCTGGCCGGCGCCAGGCATTTTGGGGAAACGAACCGGGACCGCCTGGGAGCCGACCGGGAGGAAATACTGGCGCTGGCGTTGGAAGCCTGGCGGGTTAATCCACTGGCCAGGCGGGTGGTCGGTTTGACCTCTCAGTACGTGGTCGGCGGTGGGATACAGATCGATTGCGACCACATCCAAACTGCAAGATTTATGAATACTTTCTGGCACGACCGGCTGAACCGGATGCCGGCGCGAGTCTACGAATGGTGCGACGAGCTGACGCGCAGCGGAGACCTTTTCGTGCAGATCTCGACCGACCGGGCCGGCATGTCTTACGTCCGGGCTGTTCCCTCCCAGGATATCGACCGGATAACGACCCGACCTAACGACGTCGAACAGGCCGTTACATTCACCGTAAAGGCTGGCCCGACCACCTTGGCCCCCCAAACCTGGCCGGCATATTCTGCCGCTGGGGATGGACCCGGGGAGGACGGCAGCTTCCCGGTGGTGATGCTACATTACGCCATCAATAAGCCGGTGGGCGGCCTTTGGGGAGAAAGCGACCTGGCGCCGCTGCTCAAGTGGTTGTCACGCTACGCGAGCTGGTTGGATGACCGGGCCAGGCTTAACCGTTTCCGCAATGCATTCTTGTTCGTGGTAAAAGCCAGGTTCACAAGTGAAGGTGAACGCCTGGCGCGGCAAAACACCCTGGCTGCCAACCCGCCAACACCGGGGTCGATATTGGTGACCGACGAGAATGAGGAATGGTCTGTGCTTGCCCCCCAATTAAACCCGAGCGATGCCAATACCGATGGACTGGCGTTGAAGAAAATGATCGCCAGCGGGGCAGGTGTGCCCTTACACTTCCTGGCAGAACCAGAAGGCGCCACCCGCACCACGGCTGAGGCTGCCGGCGGGCCGACCTATCGCCATTTCGAGCAGCGCCAGAACTTTTTTTGCTGGCTGATTGCAGATGTGCTCCAGGTGGTGCTGGCGCGGCGGGCAATGGTCGATCGCAAGGTGCGGCGGAATGCGAGAATTCACGTGACCGGTGGGGATATCTCGGCCAGGGATAACGCCTCGCTGTCGATTGCCGCCAACAACGTGGCAAATGTTTTCAGCATACTGCACGATAAAGGTTTGATCAGCGATGGCGAACTATTACGGTTGGTCTATCGTTTTGCAGGAGAAATGTTGGATATAGCTGGTGATGAGGTGGGCAAGGGCCATACCGGCAAGCAGCCTCACACAGTCAGCAGTCAGCCGGGAAAACCTTTGGGGACGAACTCAATCGATATGGAGACCGGCGAGGAGAAGAAACAGGCGAGCTAGCCCGTGGTGGTCACCCCCAGCGACTTGAGCAGGTTGTCGAAAACCGACCCGCTGGCGGGTTGGGGCACAGCCAGGGCGGCAGGGATATCGGCGGGGTTGGTAACGATCTTATCGCCGGGTTTCAGGACGGTCGAGTTCACAGCCACCTGGGTGTTGTTTGACAGGCCGAGGGTGACGATAACCGGAGTGAGTGAGGATCCGTTGAGGATGTAAACAACCAGGGTGCTGCCCTGGCTGACGACGGCCTGGATGGGAACAACCATGACGTTCGCGGCGCTATCGACAGCAATTGTGGCTCCAGCAGTCATCCCGGGCTTGATCAGGCTGTTGGCGTTGTCCATATTGAGGGTGACGCCAAAATTAGAGACACCATTAGTAACTGTACCATTAGGGTCAATCGCGGTGACTGTGCCGGTATAGGATTGACCGGGGGCCGCGTAAAATGAGAGATCAGCGGTCTGGCCTACCTTGACGTTGTTAATATCGACTTCAGACACCTTCAAAGTAACCACGAGCGGCGAGAGGTTATCGATTTCAAAGGCAATGGTGCCGGTATTTACCAGATCGCCCGGTTTGACGGCGATGTCTGTGACGGTGCCAGCAAAAGGTGCCCGGATATACTGCTGGTCAATGGTCGCCTGGATCGAATCGATCTTCGATTGGGCGGCTGCGACCTGGCTCGGGTCAGGGCCATTCTTGATCGCGTCCCAGTTAGCCTGGGCAGACGCAAGCTGGGCCTGGGCAATTGACAGGTTGTTCTGCGCTGTTGCGATCTGCGAAGCATAGGGTTTGAAATTTAAGAGGTGATCTAGGATGGCCTTATCATTGTTCATTTTCTGGATGCGGGCATTCAAAGCGGACAATGCGTTGGCCTGCTGCATTTTAATCTGGGTATCACTCATGGTGATGCATTTAGGTAGAACCAGAGCCCCACCCGAGGAGCGACCGCCGCCTCCCCCAAAACCACCAAAACCTCCTCCAGGACCAGTACCCGGTGCCTGAGCAGTGCAATGGGGTACATTTTCGTAAGCGACCCAGTAGTTATAGGTATCCTGGAGCTGGCTGACTTTTTGCTGGTCATTCAGATAAGCATAATTGGCTTCGGAAATTGATGCCTGGGATGGGGGAGCGTTAAGGGCTGTTAGCGTGTTTTGAGCGGTCATCACGGCGATCTGTGCTTTAGCCATAGCGACCTGGGCCTGGGCTTGAGCGACCGCCACGTTTTGAACGTTTGCCAGGTTTTGCTGCGCGGCTAATAAATTGGCCTGGGCTGTGACCAGGGTGGTTGAAGAAGATGGATCGATTTGAGCCAGAATCTGGTTTGCCTGGACCTGGTCGCCTTGTTTGACCAGCACCTGGGCAACCCTGCCGGAAGTCTGCCAGGCCAGGGAGCCGCTCTGGTTAGAGCTCACTGTTCCGGTCGCGCCGATGGAAGAGACGATCGTCCCGAGCTGCACCTGGGCCGTGGTCAATTTTGACAGGTCAGATGAAGAAGCCTGGGCCTGGACCGTGATCGGGTGCGACCTGAACCAAAACAACGAACCTCCGAGGGCGGCGACAACTGCCAGGGGAAGAATCCACCAGGAAAACCGTTTTTTATTACTGCGCATTCGACCTCAATCAACTCCTTTCACGAAAAAACTTGCTTGGCAACCAATCCTTACTATACCAGAATCCATCTATCAGAACAGTCAAGCGTGTCACAGACTGATATGACACGGCTCACAAACTGACATGACGCGTGTCATGTTGAAAGACAAATCACGAATCATTAATATGAAGCGAAAACGACATATAAAGATTGGAAAACTGAGGACTGCGGAGAACATAATATCATATTAAACATCATATTTGTCTTAATTAGCAGTATAATGCAAATAATGATTTACACGGACTGGTTTGAATTCGCCCTCAAGGGTAATAATATGAGCAGGCCAACTTTACAATCGAAAAATAGAGGAGTTTCTCATGGCGCCAATCGGTAAACCCGGACCATTGACTGAACGCGAGCGATTCATGTTTGAATCCAGCGGCTATCTACTCATCCCAGGTGCGCTGTCACCCGCAGAGGTGCAAGCCTGCCTGGAAGCAGCCCACCGGGCGCACGAACCCCTTGGGACCAAGGAATGGCGGCAGATCGGCCATCTGTACGAGACCGAACCTGCTATCGAAGCTTTGATTGATCATCCTTCGATCCTGCCCAAGGTGCGTGCTCTGATGGGTGATTATTTCATACTCCAGAGCACCTGGTGCACCCTCCAACCAGGAAACAGTAAGCCGGGGCGCTACCACCAGGACGGATCTGGAATTTACGAGTTCCGCAAGCTGGCCATTCCGACCCCGCTAGTACAGCTCAGAGTTGGGTTTTTTTTGACCGACCAATCAAAACCGGATATGGGTAACATGGTCGTCATCCCTGGCAGTCACACCACCCAGACGACCATCCCGAAGGACATCGTTCCGGACGAAGACGATCTGCCGACGCGCGAAGTGGTTTGCGGAAACCCGGGGGATGTGATGATTTTTCATCAAGGGATTTTTCACCGGACCGGCGTCAATCGGGTAAATAACGACCGCTATATTCAGCATGTCGTCTATGCCCCACCCTGGCTGGTGCCCTCAGATCGGATGAAGAACGATCCGGCTTTTCTTGAGAGAACCACCCCGTTGAGGCGGGCATTAATCGGAGCTTTTACCCGGCCAGACGAACCATATGGAGGTGGTTACCTGCGACCGCCCTTTGAGGAGGGATAAAGGCGTAAGATTCCCAACCTGCCTTCATACACACGCAGAAACGCAACGCCGGCAACGATCAAAACCGCACCGCCAACCTGTTCGCCAGAAAGGCGCTCGCCCAGCATAAAATAAGCTGTCACGCTGGTGAAGACCGGTTCCAGGGTAACGATCAGGTTGGCGACGGACGAAGGCAGGTAGCTCAGACTGACATTATAGAGGCCAAAACCGGCCACCGTAGGACCTGCTGATAGCAGGAACAGGATCAACCACCCGCCAAGGGCGTTTCCCAGCCAGACGAAATCGGCCGGCCGGGTGGCTGATCCTGGAAGGATGCCCCCAGAGAGTAAATTAAACGCAAGTAAAAAGAGCGCCCCAAAGGCGAAGGTGTACGTCAGGGTCGTCCACGGGTTAAGGCTGCGCTGCGAAGCGGAACGTCCCATCAAACTGTAAGCCGCATAGCAAAAACCGGAGACTACGCCGGTTAAAATTGCCGGCAGCGTGAACCGCCAGGCAGATTGGCTGAGCGCTCCCGAGACAAGGAGACACCCGCCCAGGCTGGCCAGGACCGCCAGGGCCTTTACCCAATCCAGGCGCTCTTTCAGCAGCCACCAACCCAGCAGGGCGGTAAATGCCGCTGAAGAGTAGACCAGAACTGTGGCGACCGCAGCGCCGTTGAGAGCGACCGATAAGGTCCAGGTAGCGTTGAAAATCGCAAGCACAAAACCGTAGAGTGCCAGATAAGCCAGGTTTCGGGTTTGCAGCCTGAGCAGCGCCGGGCGGGCCAGCGCCAGAATGGGCAGCATGGTGACGACCACGAAAACATCGCGCCAGAAGGCCAGAACCAGGGCCGGAATTTGGTAGGTCTGGGTCAGATAGCGGATGAAGATAGCGGTGGTTGACAGAAATGCTGCGGCGATCAACGCGACCAGGTAGCCGCGCGACAGGTTGGATTGGGATGGAGAACGGTTTTCCACGATTTCTTTTATTTTTCTCTTGACATTAACGTAACGGCATAGTTTATACTGTTGGCATGTTCACCGTGAAGCAGCTCTCAAAAATTGTTGGGGTTACCCCGCGCACGCTGCATTATTACGACGAGATTGGCCTGTTGAAACCAACCCGGGTAGGCGCTAACGGCTACCGTTATTACGGAGAGGAAACGCTCTTGCGCATGCAGCAAATCATGCTGTACCGCCGGCTTGACATTCCTCTGGACCAAATCAAAAGCATCCTGGAACAACCCGATTTTAATGCAATCACTGCCCTGGAAGCCCATATTCGAGAAATCGACCGGCTGATTGGGCAGCTCGAGCGGATTAAATCCACGGTGGAATATACCATTCTACTCTTAAAAGGAGTCAACAATATGGATGAGGTGCAGTTATTCGACGGTTTCTCTGAGGAACAGCAGGCAGAATACGAAAAAGAGGCCATGCAACGCTACGATCCGGATGTGGTAAAAACTTCAAACCAGAAATGGAAGGGTTATTCTCCCGAGAAAAAACAACAGATTTTTTCGGATGCAAACACAATTTACCGCGATTTTTGCCGGGCGATGGAAGCAGGAGCCGCATCTTCAATGGCCCAGGATTGCGTCAGCCGCTGGCGGGAGAATATGAACAACTTTTGGTCGCCGGACGATGGTCAACTGCTGGCGCTGGTTGATGGATACAATGATGACCTCCGCTTTAAGGCAAATTTCGATAAGATAGATCCTCGCCTGGCCGAATTCATTCGCGAATGTGTCAAGATTTACGTGGCAATCGATGAAGGAAACCAAAGCCGCTGAATGAGCTCAAGCTGACAGCAGTTATTGGTTTGCTGACATTCGTAATACCATCCCCGGGCTGACAACAGGCCTGGGGATTTTTGTAAAAAGCTGCAACATTTACCTCCCAAAATTCCGGATTTGACATATCAATTAGTAGAACATACGTGCTATATTGCTTTTAGCATGTATTTTTTCTTATCCAGGTGGAGGTATTCGTGGTGGAGTATGCAGAAAACCAGTTGGTGGAAGACATCCGTCAGCGGTTTACGATGGATGGGCAGGTCACTGAATCAGGTCAATTTGAGATCCTGGCGATCACTGCAGGTGATGGGAACGGCTGGAATTTCAGTACGGCAACCCTGCAAAAAAGTTTATCTTTGTGGGATGGGGTTGAGTGTTTCCTGGACCACGAATATTTTGCATTCGCCGGGCGGAGTGTAAAGGACCTGGCAGGCGTAATCTTCTCGCCGGCCTGGGACGAAGCCAGGCAGGGAATCAAAGCTACCTTACGGGCAGTAGGACCTGGGGGGAAGGTGCTGACTGAATTGGGGAAAGAGATCGTCAAAGACGAGGCTGGTCCGCTGCCACACGTAGGATTTTCCGCAGATGTGCGGTTCAGCGACAAAAACAAGGAGGTACAAGAGATCATCAGAGTGTTTTCAGTGGATCTGGTTTTAAACCCTGCCCGGGGAGGGCAATTCATTCGGAGTTTAAATCATAGACTGGAGGGTTTACTAATGGGCGATGAAATCAATCAAAGCCAAAAGCCGGAATTACAAGCCGGCGGAAAGACAAGCAATCAAATCGAAGAAGACCGGCAGGCGGTTCAGGTTCTGCTCGGAGAGCAAAAGCGGATGCAGGTGCTCGAAGACGAAGCAAGCCAGGCTCGAGAGGTACGCATGCAGATGTGCGGTTATCTGTTGGATTCAGCGCTTGCAGCATCGAAGCTGCCGGCAGCGGTGAGCGACCGGGTGCGCAAGCAATTTGCGAACAAGGTCTTCGAAGCCAAAGAGCTTCAAAGCCAGATCGAAGATGCGCGAGCCATGGTGAGCGAGCTGACCGGCGGGTTGACCGTCACCGGGCCAGGGCGGATCACCGGCGTATTTAACAGCCAGGACCAGCTGCAAGCAGCTACCGATGATCTGCTCGGAGCACCACGCGAAGAAAGCGCGAAAGCGCTGAAAGTGGCGAGACTGCAGGGGATCCGCGAGCTTTACCTGATGCTCACCGGCGATGTGGATTTGCACGGTGGATACTACGCTGATCGGACCAGGCTTGCCACTACGGCAGACTTCACCGGCCTGGTGAAGAACGCATTGAACAAGATCGTGGTCAACACCTGGGAACAGCTGGGCAAAGCCGGTTATGACTGGTGGAATAACGTAGTTGTAACCGAACACTTCAACAGCTTAAACGACATCACTGGCACCCTGATCGGGACTGTGGGCGACCTTCCAACAGTAGCGGAAGGGGCAGAATACACGGAACTGGCCATCGGCGACAGCCCGGAAACTGCCAGCTTCGTGAAATATGGCGGATACATTCCGCTGACCCTGGAGCTGATCGACCGTGACCAAAGCCGGAAACTCAGCGCGTATGCGCGTGAGATGGGCGCCGCTGGATTGCGCAAGATCTCAAGCCTGGTGGCTGCGATCTTCACTGCCAATTCGAGCGTAGGGCCCACCATGGCAGACACCGGCGCACTTTGCAATGCGACAGCCGTCACCACGGCCGGCGGACATGTGAACTTGCTGACGACCGCACTTTCTCAATCTGAATGGGATGTGGTGAGCTCGGCAGTCTACAATCAGCCGAGGCTGATCAAGAACGCGGCCGGACTGATTGGGACCGGGCCTAAGATGGCAGTTAACCCGAGCGTCTGCCTGGTCCCGCGGGCTCTGCAGCTGATCGCACGAGAAATCTTCATGGGAGATTTCGTAGCGGCGACCGACCTGGTTTATGACAACCTGGTCAAGGGCACGGCTGTACCGGTTACCGTGCCAGAATGGACGGATGCAACGGATTGGGCTGCGGTTTGTGATCCACGGATTGTGCCGGCGATCTATGTCGGCGACCGCTTCGGTTTGATGCCGGAGATTTACATCGCTGGGGATGAACTGAGCCCGGCCGTGTTCAGCAACGACGAACACCGGCTGAAAGTACGTCACTTCCTGGCCGTGTGGGTCAACGACTTCCGACCGCTGCACAAAAGCAACGTCGGCGCGTAGGCTGGTCCGATGAATTGAAAGGGTGAGCTGCGGTTCACCCTTCTACTTGATTAATTTTCCAATTGGAGGAAAAGCAACATGGGTTATACACACGACACGCACATGAGCAAGTTTATTTCACCGGTGATGATCCAAAAGACAGCCGGCACCTGGACCCCTTCGGTTTCGAGTAACGTTGAACTTGACGTGAGGACTGCGGCGGATGCAGCTTTTACTTTATTGATTCCGATCCCGCTGCCATCGAACAGCGAATACCGGAAGGGCTGCAAACTTGTCAGCATCGACGTTTTTTACAAGATCGGCACGGCTGCCGCGGATGATTTCGCAACGGTGGCGCTGAACAAGTACAGCCTGCCGGCCAACGACGCGGCGCCGTCCGGCGCAGCCGTGACCTGCATGATCGATGCAGCGCACGACACCGCAGCTGAACGGCTGGCGGTTGACGACCATACCATGACCGTCACTTTGACGACCCCGGAATGGATCGACAACGATGCAGCTTTCATGCTGTCACTGGTGATCGATGCAGCTGCAACAACTGTATTCACGCTCTACGGAGCAAGGGCCAACTACACGGCCAGGAACTAATTTGCGAGGGAGATCTATTTCACTTTTGATTGACAGTCCTGACGGAAACAAACATAGCATGTTCTACAGTTGAGCTGGTGGCAGCGAAACCTGTCACCAGCTTTCAAAAAAAGGAGCGAAAAGCATGGGCAGCGGAAACGAACCTTATTTTTCAGAGACTGCCAGGGATGCAGGACCATCGCAAACCCTGGCCCGCACCTGCACGGTATCGGCGGATATGACGACAGCGGCCGCCATCACGCCGGCGCCGGCCAGCGGACAAAAGATTGTGGCAGTGGACAATCTGGTCAGCACAGACACAGCCATGAGTTTTACCGTCCAGATGGAAACGAGCAACAATGTGCTGGCGAAAGTGTATTTATCAGGACCAGGCACAGCTCAGCTCACCCTGCGGGGATACATGAAAGGGGATGCAGCAGACAAAAAGCTGATGGGCAAAGCCAGCGATGCCGGCAATGTAGCGATAACAGCCATAACTTTTTCGGAGGCATAAAATGGTTTCCTTATTTAAGAAAAAAGGAGAGAACCATAATGTCCCCTTACCCAATTGCGGCAATACAAGCTGCGGTTTCAAGGGTGGGAATGGGGAGTGTGGGGAGGGTGCCGGGCAGCATTTCTGTTCAGCCAGACGGAACAGATGGTTTTGATGCTTTTGTGTACGAAGGAAACCCGGATAGTCCCTATGGCTCAGCTGGTAGTCTTGGTCTAAATTCAGCGGCGGGTATTCGTAGAATTTCTCTCATAAAATCTGATCTTTCGGGAATACCCGAAGGATCAGAGATTACCGCAGCAAAATTACACCTTTGGTCAAACGACGACACAATGATTATCGACATTCATTGTTCCGTACATGCTATTTTGGCTGCTAATGGGGCCTGGAGCAAAAGCGGAGCGACGTGGAATTATGGAAATGACGGCGTATTTTGCTGGGCTGGGGATAGCGGAGAGGACGGCGGAGCGGATGCGGGTTGCTCGGTCAGCGGAACAGACTACAACGCAGCTGCGATGGGCTCATGGACTTACAAGGCAAATGACCCAGAGAACACAGAATATGTGATCGATCTCGATATAGACCAGGTTCAGATTATGTTCACGAACAATTACGGTATGGTGTTACACGAAGATGATCCGGGCCAGCTAATCGGGGTGCAATCATCCAATTATGGGACTGCGGGGAACAGACCGTTGTTAGAGGTCAACTACCTAAACCCTTAGCGGGCGGCGGCCCTGGCACGCATCCTGACACACCCTATTATTACCCTGCAAACTGGACAGAAGTATTGAACGAAAACTTTGCCAACCTGGATAACTGGACAAAATACGACAACGATCCTTATCAGGACACGCTTCGCCAGGCAAGCCAGGTTACCCTTCGGGAAGGCGGAGGTTTGCGGATTGTCGGCAGCGATGACTTAATCGGTGGTCTGTATCAAGGCGGGTTGGCCTACTCCAATGATTTTTATCTGCATGGCTATTTCGAGTGTTTTTGTAAGATCCCACCTGGGTATGTGTGGCCGGCTTTTTTCCTCTACAACTCTCGGAGAGAAACGGAGGATGCACCCAAAAATGAGATTGACATATTTGAATGGCTGGGCACGAATGTGGTTTATGTTTCTACTCACATCGAGCCGGACAGCTGGGAACACACCTGCGAATCGGTTGACCTTTCGGCAAGTTATCACAAATGGGGTCTGTATTGGGATGAAACCAAACTGATCGTTTACCTGGACGACAAATTGTTGATTGAAATTACCGAGCACATTCCAGAAGTGTCAATGAACATTTTTTTCAGTCTATATCTGGATGGAATGGCGCCGCCGCCGTCTAATGTCGATTTTCCGTGTAACTACGATGTAGATTACGTCAAAGTCTGGACAAAATAAGACAGGAGCGAACAAAATGGAAACAAAATTTCAATATCTTATTAAATCTCGAAAGTTTTGGGCTGTGGTCCTGGCTGTGCTGCTGATGGTGGGTGCAGCCTATATACCGAGCTTTCCTCTGACCCAAAGCCAGGTCACGAACCTGGTTTACGTGCTGATTGCGTATATCTTAGGGACAGCGATTGAAGACAGCGGGGTCATGAAAAACGCAGCCGGCGATAGCAGCCCGGCCGGCGAGGATCTCAAAAATGGATAAAGAAAAACTCTACGAGCTGGCAGCCAGGGCAGCCGGCTGCAAAGAGACTGAGGTTATGGCTGCTGCGATTCGAGACAATGGGGTTTTGGTGGTTGTGGTTTACCCTGGGCCGAAGTACAAATATTCGCCGGAAGTGGTGGCAGAACTAATGGCCCCGTCGGGCATGCCGAAGCGGGCCCCGTCGGGCATGCCGAAGCGGCACCAGGATGACCTGGTTGACACCAAAGACATAAAAGAACCTTGCGGATCTGAGGGAATAGAAGCCGAAGAAGTGCCGGCTGTGCCGGCAAAGAAAAGGGCGAAGCGAAAGCAACCGGCCTTGCTCCAGGACACGAATTTGGTTGAACCTGTCCCGGCCAAAACCAGAAAGCATACCCCTTCGGGTATGCCGAAACGGCAAGTGCGGTAAATAAGGAGAAACCATTATGGCTGACACAACCCTTGCACAACTGAGTAGTCGGGTCCTGGTCCAGCTCTCGGACTCGAGCCAGAAGATATATACGACTGCCGCGGTGACGGAGGCGATCCGGCAAGCGGTCAACGAATACGGAGCTGCGACCGGAACGGCGGTAACCGTCAAGGACCTGGACACTGCCGTAGCAACCACCTTGCCAGTGCTTTATGAAGGCTTGATCGTGTTGGGAGCGGTGGCCTTCGCCATTGGAACCCGGGCAATCGAAAGAGCTGACTCATTCCAGGCCGGAGAGCTACCGTCCGACCTGGCTGATCACAGCCAGGAACAACTCAAGATCTTCCGAGCTCTGCTCGGAGACCTGGCAGGGGATTCGATGGAAGCGGTCAACTCGGCGAAGGTGGCAGCTGAGACAACGAAGCTGATGGCCGAAGCCAACCAGATTGATGCAGAGGTAGCCGCAGCAGCAGCCAAAGCGGCACTGATCGCGGCCGAAAAAATAACCGAAGCGGCAAGGCTGGCGGGGCTGCATGGTGCAACCGTGCCGCCCTGGTCTACGGAGGATACCTGGGATAACCCAGATCCGACCTTCGAAGGTTGAAGTAAGTTTTGGTGTCAAATGAAGGCCATCGATCGCCGATCGTTGTCACCATGGTACAAGAGAACGGAGCCGCCAGGTTGGAAGCTGGCGGTTTTATTCATGGTGTCACCCTGGGCTGAGCGGCGCCGGCAAGCTGGCACCAAAGGTAAGGTTGCCGGCAGGCTCGGCAGGAATGGCGATGCATCCGGAAGATTACCCGGGCAGGCACGGTCATAAATAGCGATGCTACCAGGTGAGAAAAAATAAATTTGGAGGGTTAGGCGATGTATGATTTTTGGTTGGGAACTGCAACAAACAAAATCGGTTTAGGTGGTGCGAGCAAACATGAAACAATCGCGGGGACACACCGGCTTTTCAAGGGCAGCCAGGCAGATGTCATTGAAGAACTGCTGACACTTGAACTGAACGACAAAGCAGCCGGTGTGGACACAATCGAGGAATGTTTGGACCTGATCGAAAACGTCCTGGAGAGTGCAAAGCTGTATGCGCTGGAAGGAATTGGGACGCAGGTAGTCCTGCACATTGAGCCGGTCGACGATGACGTATGGGAAAGTCCGGTGATAAATGGGTGGATCGATTATTCTGGCTCAGGAGAACCGGTAAATGACCATCTGCGGGGCAGCATGGGGATCACGATACAATTTATGGCGTAAGAACTGGTTTGAAGGCGCAGAAGTCCAATTAAACACGGTGGGGGTTTTGGGCCTGGATGAACTTGATGGAACCGTGATTTCTGATCAATTTCAATACACGAATGAAAGCAATTTTCTTTATGCACCACTCGACACAACTCCCCAGGGCATTACCTTACCTTCGCCGGCCAGACTGGAAATGCAAGCGATAACGGCGTATGCAACGGTCGGTGAATTGATCGTGACACATGCCTACAATGGGATTTCACTGGGCATGGATTTTTACCTATCGGATGCAGCCGGGACCGGTGGAACAAGCGGAGCGGATGCGACCTGCTGCGGCGGAACATACAGGACACTAGGCTGGTCGGACACGGCAGAGACTGTTTTGGAAACCTGGGATTTGACTGCGGCTTTTTGCGTCAAGGCCGGGGGAAAATACTTTAAGCCAATTGTCCGATTAGGGGCGGACCTGGCTTACACTGACCTGCAATTCAAGTTACAGCTCATGGTCACGGCAACATCGAATGTGTTGGGGGAATCTAGCTGGTCGCCTTGCACAGCTGCAAAGCGGATCCAGGAGATAAGCACCTTGAGGCTGCCACCTTTCAAGTTAGAGGATCCGAGCAACGCAGCAGGCCTGACACTGGCGCTTGTAGCCAGGCGGAACACAAGCGGAGCTCATTCGATCCGTTTAGACTTTATCCAATTAATGCCGATGGATGGATGGAAAACGTACGATCCGATCTATCCACTTCCGGAGGATTGGACCCTGATCGAGAATGGACCGGCGGACCTGGTAACGTCACTGGATGCGAGCGGAAATGAACTGATTACCCATTCAGGGCGGGGGGCACCTTTCATGATTGCACCAGGTTTGAGGAATGCATTTATCTTTATTTGGATGAACTCAGCCGGCGGAGCGGTCATACACGATCAGATGCTGGTTAAGTTGTGGGTCAAGAAGCGCAAGCGTTTCTAGGATTTGATCCTGGCTAAAGTTGCGCAAGGTGCGAAGGCGAGGTAACGATGTATGGAATAACATTCATGAGTAAAACCTATGGCGCCATGGTCCAACCGATCGTGAAATTCACGGTTGAGCGGCTGCGGTAGGCAGATCCCGGAGGGCCGAGCGAAGCGAGGCTGACGGCGCGGACAGAATCAAAGGACGTGGGGGGGTTGGTCCGCTTGCTGGGCAACCCGGTGGAGATATGGGACGACAGAGGGCGGGTCGTGTGGTGGGGATACATGGCAGGGCTCGAATTTTCAGGTGTCAGGTATGATCTGGCAGAGCTGGCCAACAAAGTGAAGGCAGGGTACAAGTTTGTGGTGGACCAGGGCGGGGGAGCTGGCGTGAATCAATATTACACGGCCTGGGTAAGCGACCTGTCCAGCCAAAAAGACTATGGCATCAAAGAGAAGATCGTCGCAGCCAGCACGAACAGCTTAACCATCGCTGAAAGTCAGCGCGACCAGACCCTGAGCCGGCAAGCCTGGCCAAAGCCGGCATTCATCGGCGGAAGCGTCGAGGCTGGCCAGAATGAAGTCGTCCTCACCTGCCGGGGGTGGTATGAAACCCTGGGGTGGGTGCATTATGCCAATGCGGCGGGGATCGAGGCGTACACGGTTGAAGGGGTTGGAGTTCAAAATGTTGGCGATGTTGCCGGCAGTACAGAGCTTCGGCAGGCCTTCACGCCATCAACGCCAGGTTGGAATACGGATACAGTCTGGTTGAAGGCCTGCAAGTATGGGGCGCCGGTTGACAATCTGGTGGTGGAGATAAGGAATAGCGGAGACTCGACCGTCCTGGCAACGGGCGCCTTGAATGGGGCGAGCATCGAGCTAAACAATTACAAGTGGTTGAAATTCACATTGGACACAACGATCACTTTACCAGGTGGGGGATACTTTTTACACATTGACCGGGATGGGGGTTTGGATGCCGGCAAATATTACAAGGTCAAGGTCAACGAGGCAGCCGGCTACACTTACGGAGCATTCCGGATTTGGAACGGCAGCGCCTGGGTAGCCAGGTCTCCGGATGCGAGCTTGAATTTTGAGATTATGGGGAAGGAAGAAACAACGCTGCAGATTGTCGCGATTGGCGAGGGCAGCTGTGGGCAGTTTATAAGTCGGGTTCAGCTGGTGGATGCAAGCGGCTTGTATTCGAGTTCGTACCGGAGCGGCAGCAAGACCGGGCTGCAGGAAATCAAGGACCTGCTCGCGGCGGGGACGTCAACCACGGCAGAGCTGACCGCGGCGGTGATGCGAGATCGTACGTTGAGGATCACCCGGCGAGACCAGGCAGCTGAAATGAAAGTCACCGCGGGCGGAGAGATTGTAGACCCATGGGGGCAGCCGGCCCAGGCGGGGGAGCTGGTGGGCAAGTGGGCGTTAATCGATCTACCCGGTATAGAATTGTTCGAGAAACAATACATCAACCGGGTAGAAGTGGATGGCGCAGGCAAGATCGGGCTTTGGTATTAAACGGTTTGTAAAAAATCCTTGAACCCTTGAAGATATCCAAGTCCGCTGCGGTTTGCAATTTATTGGGCGAGATAACCACCGTCTACTGCGAAATACCCGCCGGTGATAAAGGAAGCTTTCGGCGAGCTCAGAAAGGTAACCAGTTCAGCTACTTCTTCGGGGGTTCCCAGGCGACCGATCGGGTGGAGGCCAACCAGAGTCTTCAAGGTGGCGGGGTCATCCTCGAGGCTGGCAATCATGGGAGTGCGGATGAAGCCCGGTCCAATTACATTTACCCTAATTCCGCGGGCGGAATATTCGAGGGCGGCATTTTGGGTCAATCCGACCACCCCGTGTTTTGCCGCTACGTAAGCTGGGGCACCGGCAAAGCCTACCTGCCCCAGGATTGAGGCCATGTTGACGATTGCCCCCCCTCCGGATTGGAGCATGGCAGGGATCTCTGCCTTCATGCAGTAAAAAACCCCGGAAAGATTAATTCCGATCAGTTTCTGCCAGCCCTCGACGGAATAGTCTGCAGTGAGGTTCTGTTCTCCGCCGATTCCGGCGTTATTGCAGGCGAAATCCAGGTGTTCATAGGTATCCAGGGTCTGGTCGACCAGGGCCTGGCATTCCAGGGGCTGGGAGACGTCGACCTGCATGAACCTGGACCTCCCGCCCCCATTTTCGATTAGATGAACGGTTTCAAGCCCGCCTTTTTGGTCTACATCGGCAACCATGACCCTGGCGCCTTCCCGGGCATAGGCAAGAGCTGTCGCCCTACCAATCCCAGAAGCTGCCCCGGTCACGATTGCGGTTTTTCCTTCGAAAGATGCTGCCATGACTTATCTCCTTGTTTGGGTGCTGACCATTTCGCCCGGTTTGCGAACATCGTTCCGCTCTAAGGTTTATAAAAAAGGGCAAATCAAGCCAACATTTATTTTGACCAGAAAGGTTTTCGATAGTCGAGCCAACACTCAATTAACCGGCCTGGCGCTAAATTTCCAATCGGTGTATTCGGGTTTGTCAATGCCCACCTCGCGGGCGTAATTGGAGCTTTCGATGATGAGGTCGCGCATCTTTTCTTTGACGTGAGCGCCAACTTCCTGCAACCTGGGCACCCGGTCTATAACGTCGATAACAAGGTCAAAGCGATCGATCTGGTTGCGAATCGCCAGGTCCAGGGGTGTGTTGATGTCGCCATGCTCCTTGTAGCCCCGCACGTGCATATTATTGTGGTTGGTGCGGCGGTAGGCCAGGCGGTGGATCAGCCAGGGATATCCGTGGAAGTTAAAAATTACGGGTTTATTGACGGTGAACAGGCTGTCGAAATCCCGGTCGGTCAATCCGTGGCCGTGTTCGGTGTGCGGCTCAAGCTTGAAGAGATCGACCACGTTGATGAACCTGAGCTTGAGATCGGGAAAATTCTCTCGCAGTAGTTCGGCGGCGGCCAGGGCCTCCATGGTGGGGATATCTCCGGCGCAGGCCAGTACAACGTCCGGCTCGCTGCCCTGGTCAGTGCTGGCCCAATCCCAGATGCCGATGCCTTTGGTGCAGTGCACGACCGCTTCATCCATGGTCAGGTATTGAAGGTGGAGCTGTTTGTCAGATACGATGACGTTGACATAACCCTGGCTTCGCAGGCAGTGGTCGGCTACCGACAGGAGGCAGTTGGCATCGGGCGGCAGGTAGATGCGGGTCACTTTAGCGCTCTTGTTCGCAACGATGTCCAGGAATCCGGGGTCCTGGTGGCTGAAGCCGTTATAGTCCTGGCGCCAGACGAGTGAGGTAATCAGAAGATTTAATGATGAAATGGGCGCCCGCCATGAAATTTCTTGGCTGCGCTCGAGCCATTTAGCGTGCTGGTTGAACATCGAATCGATCACGTGGATGAAGGCTTCGTAGGACGCCAGCAAACCATGGCGTCCGGTCAGCAGGTAGCCCTCCAGCCAGCCTTCCAGAGTATGCTCGCTGAGCATCTCCATCACCCGCCCATCACGAGCGAGCTCACCACCGTCTGCATCTTCGGGTTTGATCGCTTCCATCCAGATTTTTTCGGTTACCTGGTAGATGGCACTCAACCGGTTCGATGCGGTCTCGTCCGGGCCGAAGACCCTGAAATTGGACATATTTTGGCGCATGACGTCCCGTAAAAAGCCGCCCAGCACCCGGGTATTTTCAGCCATGACGGCGCCGTGTTCGTTGACTTCGACCGCATAATCCCGGAAATCAGGCATCTTCAAGGGCTTACGTAGCACCCCGCCGTTAACGACTGGGTTGGCGCTCATCCGGCGTGCACCGGCTGGCGCCAGGGCTTTGAGTTCTGGAACCAGGCTCCCATCCTCAGCAAACAATTCTTCGGGTTTGTAGCCTCGCATCCAGGTTTCCAGCAGTTTCAAGTGGTCGGCATTGTTTCCGATCTCGAAGGGGATCTGGTGCGCCCGCCAAAAATTTTCGACCTTATGCCCATCGACCTCTTCGGGACAGGTCCAGCCTTTGGGCGTGCGCAGTATGATCACCGGCCAGCGCGGGTACTGGTCGACACCCTGGGTGCGGGCACGCTGCTGGATCGCCTTGATTTCAGCGATCACTTTCTCCAGAGTTTGGGCCATCAACTGGTGCATGGTGGCCGGATCAGACCCTTCGACAAAATAAGGTCGGTATCCATAGCCGCTGAACAGTTCAGACAGCTCTTCGTGGCTGATGCGAGAAAGGACAGTCGGGTTGGCAATTTTATAACCGTTTAGATGCAAGATCGGCAGAACGGCCCCATCCCGAGCCGGGTTGAGGAATTTATTGGAATGCCAGGAGGTTGCCAGCGGACCGGTCTCGGCTTCACCGTCACCAATGACCACCGCGGCGATCAGATCAGGGTTATCCAGAGCAGCGCCGTAAGCGTGTGAGAGGCTGTAGCCTAACTCACCCCCTTCGTGGATCGAACCGGGCACCTGGGGTGTGCAGTGGCTTCCCAACCCCCCCGGAAAGGAGAACTCTTTAAAGAATTTACGCATCCCATCTTCATCCTGGCTCTTTTCGGGGTAAACTTCCGAAAAAGTGCCCTCGAGATAGGCGTTAGCGAGCATGGCAGGAGCGCCATGGCCCGGGCCAGAGATGTAGATCATGTTCAAATCGTCTTTCTGGATCATACGGTTGAGGTGGACCCAGGCGAAACACTGGCCTGGATCCGATCCCCAATGGCCTAAGAGGCGTTTTTTTATGTGCTCGAATTTGAGCGGCTCTTTCAAGAGTGGATTGTCTTTGAGATAGATCATGCCGGCACACAGGTAGAGGGCTGCTCGCCAATAAGCATTGATCTTGCGCAGCTCTTCCGGTTTGAGCGGGGCTGCGGATACGTTCGTAGCGTTATTTGCTGGCTTAACCAAAATTACCTCCAATCCCCCATATTGTTTGTGAGTCAAGAAACGATACCAGGCACTGAAGAGTGCAATAACCTTTGAGGCCTGGACGAACGGCTTTTAATGAATCAATGCATACGTCTGCCTGGCGGTCACCAGGTCTTCATCTGTCTTCATGACCGGCGGCTTCCAGTTTTTGGCCTGGATGATAACCTTCGAGCCAATTATACATGCCAATCTTGATAATCGATGATCCGCTGTTATTGGTTAATAAACGCACGACATTCATCTGATAAAGAAAAACACCTGGCAAGATCCAATTAAGGCTGCCAGGTGAGATGGTCAAGTGTTTTTTCCCTACTAAACCAGGCGCGCCGTCAGGCTGATGGGTACGTTGGCGAGCGCCACCGAAACCGGGCAACCTTCTTTTGAGCCCTGAGATATTTTCTGGAATTCGTCGTTCGAAATGCCTGGAATGCTGGCTTCCGTCTCCAACTGGATGCGGGTGATGCGCGCCTTGCCTTCAACAATGTCCATGGTTACCATGGCCCGGGTGGACACACGGTTGGGTTTATATCCAGCCTTGCCGAGGTCGCCAGATAATGCCATTGAAAAACAACCAGCGTGCGCCGCCGCAATTAATTCTTCCGGGTTGGTTCCCGATGCGTTTTCAAAGCGTGAAGCCCAGGTATATGCTCCTTGATAGGCCCCACTGCCGACTGTCATCGTACCTTTTCCATCCTTGAGGCTCCCCTCCCAAATTGCTTCTGATTTGCGTATGTTCATAAATTTTCTCCTGTAATTTTTCTTTCTAATCGATCAGATAATGATCTCATTATTCATATTATATATCTGTTTTATCGATAAAAACCATCCAATCGCAGGATTTCACTTGCTAATCTTAGGGGGAGAAGGGTTTCATACATGGGTTGTGCTGTTTTTACAGCAAACCTGACAGCAGTCTGGACGAGGCGTGTAGGCGATTGGGTGGTTGCGTTGGTCGAAATCGAAATGGCAGCAGTCGAGCAGCTCCTGGCGGAGCAGGTTGCGGCCGCGCTGCACCCGAGATTTGGCTCCGCTCAGGGAGAGACCTAATTGTCGGGCGACATCCTGTTGTTTCATGCCCTGGATCTCAGCCAGGTCGACGGCCAGGCGATAGCGGTCCGGAAGAGATAAGATCATGGAGCGCAGGCTGGCTGCCAGCTCGGGTGCCAGGTCATCATCCAGGGTGACCTTTGACCCCTCAGCCGGATAGGTCTCGGGCAGCTCCGACTGCGGCCGGCGGCGGCGATAATAGTCGGTGAGGGTATTGCGGGTGACCTGATAGAGCCAGGGAGCGAGGCGCTCGTCATCTCGCAGGGTGCCGATGTGGGTGTGGATTTTGACGAAAGCATCTTGTAAGATGTCTTCTACATCTTGCGGATCGGACACCCTGCGGGTGATAAAGCGATGCAGCTCCTGGCTGAAATTCTGCCAGATATCGTTGGTGGAAAAATTCATTTCCTGGCTTCAATGGTGATGCTGGCAGTTCCGTAGTCTGCCCCCTGGGGATAGTCGGATGGCTGGAAACTGAGTACGGTAACTTTCGAAAAACCACAGTTAACGATGGTCTCCAGGTATTTTTCCTTATCCATTGCCCCGGCGATGCAGCCGGCCCACAGCTCAACATCCTGGCGGACCTCGGCTGGCACCTGTCCAAAGGTGACCACATCTGAAATCGAGAAGTGTCCACCGGGCTTGAGCACCCTGTGGATCTCATTAAATACCCTGGATTTATCAGGCGCCAGGTTGATTACGCAGTTCGAAAGGACGACATCAACCGAGGAATCCTCAATCGGGAGCGCTTCAATATCCCCCAGGCGGAACTCGACGTTTTGGAAGCCACCGGCGCGGGCATTGGCATAAGCCCTTTCAATCATCTCGGGGGTCATATCGATGCCGATCACGTGGCCACCTGGGCCAACCAGGCGGGCTGCCCGGAATACATCCACGCCAGCGCCGCTGCCCAGGTCCAGGACGGTATCACTGGGCCGGATGTTGGCGGAAGCAGCCGGCAGACCGCAGCCCAGCCCGAGGTCTGCCGCGGCGATAGTAGCGTCCTCAGCCTGGATATCGGCAGGGGCAGCACTCCCGCAGCAGCTTGTACTCTGTCCACAGCAGCCTGCCTTAGACTGGCGGGCGATACCGGCATAGTGCGTCCGCACTTCGTTTTTGATATCCCGAATTTCCATTTTATGCTCCTTGATCACGAGTTTCACGAATTAGGCGAACCGCCGAAAATTCGTTTAATTCTAAAGACGGGCAAACTAAAAAAAGGATGCAAAATTCAACCACTAGCTCCAAATAACGGGGAAAAGCTCCGAAATCTGGGATTTCTGACCTCGTTTAATAGAATTGCAATATAATTTTAACATCGAAAATACCATAGATTCAACTAACCTAAGACCCTAAAGCTTTCATAGAGATTTAGGGTTTGGATAAATGCCTTTGCATTGGCAGCTGGAGGGCTGGCTCATGGATCAACTCATCGGGCAGACAATCGGGCGCTACAGAATTGTGAGCCTGTTAGGCGAAGGGGGAATGGGAGCAGTGTACAAGGCATTGGATGTAACCCTGGAGCGAGAAGTCGCCTTCAAGGTTATGCATGCTCAATTTGCCCGCCAAACGAATTTTCAGGAAAGGTTCTTACAAGAAGCCCGCACAGCAGCCCGTTTTAATCATCCATCCATCGTCAAGGTATATGATTTCGGCCAGAATCAGGGTACGCTCTTTATTGTCATGGAGTTCATTCCGGGTGACAATCTGGGGAAGATGCTGCAAAGCCTGCGCTCCCATCGCCAATGGATCCTGCTGCCTGAGGCGATCAGTCTATTCAACCAGATCTGCCTGGCCCTGGATTACATCCACCGCCAGGGGATCACCCACCGGGATATTAAACCGGACAACATCATGCTCAGGCCCGAACCGGGTTCCGATCTGCCTTATTGTCCGGTCTTGACCGACCTTGGCCTGGCAAAGCTGGCTGAAGGAGGAGTGTTTACCCAGGATGGAACGTCTATGGGAACCCCGGCCTATATGTCTCCTGAACAAGCTTTGGGGAAACCCACCGATAAGCGCAGTGACGTCTATTCGCTGGGGATCCTGCTCTTCGAGCTGGCTGTAGGCTGTCTGCCGTTTACGGCAAAAACTCTGACCGAAGCCATTCGTTGCCATACCCAGGAACGCCCGCCAGACCCGCTGTCGATCCGCCCTGAATTACCAATGGCTCTGCGGGATACTATTCTGAAAGCTATCGAGAAAAATCCAGCCGACCGTTTCCAAACGGCGGGAGATCTGGCGAAATCGCTGTCAGAATGCTTGCCAGCTTTGCGCACCGCGCCACAGGCGCCGGCGGTGGACCAGGCTGGGATCAGCCTGGCGACCCAGGTGCAGCAGAGCGTGGTTGAGATGCGTGGACCGTCATTGCTCCAGGCGTTTGCCGCTCCAGCCTCTGATATATCCCAGGACCGCATCCAGATCTACGAGCCAGACCACACCGGTCGCAGCATTCCTATTTCAGGCAAAACGATCGGCATTGGCCGTGAGGCCGACAATGCGATCGTCTTGTTCGATCCCAGGGTTTCGCACCACCATGCACGCCTGGATTTCAATGGCAGCCAGTACCAGGTCATTGACCTGGGTTCGACTAACGGCACTTACCTGGCAAATACCCGCCTTCTGCCAGGGGTTCCGGAGATCTGGAGCAGCGATAAAACGCTGAGGGTGGGAGATGCTTACCTGCGCCTGGTAACAGCTCGGAAAGTTACCCCGACCGGATCGGGCGGCCCTTCGGCCCTGAGTGTCGATCCACAATTGGTGCAATCCTCCCCAGGGCGGGGGCAGGTGGGCATTTTCCTGGCTGAGCGGCAGTTCTCCACCGACCCCGGCTCTGCGCTCATCACCACGGTCATTGTCCTCAACCAGGGCGATATCGTCGACCACTTTGAGCTAAGCATTTCCGGTATCCCGGCCAATTGGATTCCTTCTTTACCCCATCCGGTCCAACTCTTACCCGGCGAGCAGCAGAGCGTCAATTTCACCATTCTTCCGCCGCGCAGTCCCAAGAGCCGCGCCGGGCGGTATCCACTGAACCTGCGCATTTCAGGCGTGAGTGCCCCGGACCAGGCCGCCCAGGTAAATGCTACCCTCGATGTTTTACCTTTCTTTTCCTTCACCTCTGACCTGCATCCCTCGCGGATCAAGGCCAACAAAGCCAGCCGCGTATCGATCAATAACAAAGGAAATGTCAAACAGTCATACGACCTGGTTTGGAAAGACCCGGCCGACGACCTGGTTTTTAACCCACCCCGGACGTCTCTGGCAGTGGGGGAGGGCCAGACCCAGGTGGTTGAGTTCCGGGCGAGCCCGCGGCAGCGGCGTTGGTTTGGGAGCGAGCAATCCTTCCCGTTTGGCGTTCAGGTAGCCAGCCAGAATGGTGAAACTCAGGCGCAGAATGGCGAGATTTTGAGCAGGGGCCTGATCCCACCCTGGGTGATCCCGTTATTGTTGGTAGTCTGTCTGGTTTTAGGGGGCGGCACAGCCATGGTCTACAAACAGATCACCGACCGCGCAGCCACCGCCACGGCCCAATATTCGATGACGATGTATGCGATTATTACTGAAGCGGTTCAAACTCCGGTGCTGCCGACCTTTCCAGTATCACCCGTCATTACGCAAGAGACAGAAACTATAACACCTTCGAGCGAAGTTCCAACGACCCCACCCCCTACATTGGTGGCAGTCACAGTCACACCAACTCCGGCACCTATTGCGATCAACCCTGTAACAATCGAACGTATCAACATGGTCAATGAATCGGATGGATGGGCGGTAGGCATGACATCTAGCAGCACGAGTGATCAGATACTTTTCACCCGTGATGGAGGGGAGTCCTGGAAGATCATCACCCCGCATCATGCTTTCGATAGCATAGGTTCCGATAACAAATCGGCTGTCGCTTATTTTTCTAATAGGGAGAAAGCCTGGGTATTTTACTTCAACAGTGATAACAGCTTACCTGGAACGACAAGCGTCGTCACCTGGAAAACGACAGATGGGGGACAAAATTGGACTGCCAGTCAGGCGTTCGATATTACCGGTCTGCAATTGGGCTTCTTCAAGCCTTCCGATATTGGTTTTTCAGATGACTCACACGGTTGGGCCCTGATCCACCTGGATTCAGGGATGATGCACGATTACGTCACCGTATTTACAACCGGCGACGGCGGGCAGACCTGGCAAAAAATTGTGGATCCAACTGGTTCAAGCCTATCGCAATCGTGTGATAAGTCTGGGATCACGTTTAGCGACGCCAACACCGGTTGGGTGACAGGCGACTGTTCCGGTGTGGTTCCAGGTGTCTATTTTTATAGAACTACCAATGGCGGATCGACCTGGGAAAACCAGTCTCTGCCGGCACCACCAGAAATGCCTAATGCTTTTTCGGATGGGGCGATCGCCTGCAAATCTGAACCGCCTTACTTCGTAGATAATACAGTGGGATTTGCGTTGATCTCGTGCAGCGATGCAAACACACCTGGTGGTACGAAAACAAGTTGGATTTACAAAACTGAAAACGGAGGGGAAGGCTGGACGGCTTTACCGGTATTATCCGGCTCAGCCACCGTGCTTTATTTCCAGGACCGGTCGCTCGGTTGGTTGGGAGGACTATATTCGCCTGATACGTCATTTCCGTCGTACGTTTCCCAGACCACCGATGGCGGGATGTCGTGGGTCATTCGCGGTGGCCTGGACTGGGTCAATCAGATTGACTTTATTTCAGCTCAAAACGGTTGGGCCGTCACCGAAGCGGTCATCATTAACTTAATGAAGACCACCGATGGCGGGTGGACCTGGCAGAAAATTACACCCATGGTTTTAATCTACAAATAACCGAGAATCCTGTCGTCGATGCGCCTGACCAGGCTACCTGTGTATGCCTCAAAATACTTGAGCCAGAACCTCAACGCGGTGGGGTTGAAGCTTTCGAAATCGACCCCCAGGCGGGTGTAGCCCTCACCAGCCAGCGTATCGATCAAATATGCCAGAAAATTGTGACTGGTGCCGGCGCCGCGATATTCGGGAAGGCAGAAAGCGCCGCAGATGTTGACCATCTTAGGATCGTCGCAGACAAAATTTTCTCCCTCGTCCGCTATTTTGTAATAAGCGACCGGTTTCTCGTCGATTAAGGCAGCAAAATAACGGATATCCTCACCGTCCGGCTGTTCCATGAATTGGGTTTGGGTCAATTGTGGAAAAGGCATGAAATATGGGCTGGTACTCATGTGGGCGATTAACAGGTTCTGCAGCTCCAGCAGTGTGGCTTTATTAGCCTTGGGTACTTCGACAAACGTACAGTCTGGAGCCTGGACCGGTTGGAGCGGTGTCAACGAGCGAATGGCATCGATGCAGCGCAGTCCAAAGCCATTGTTGAAAAAGCTGTCACGAGCTTCGATGTCGTGGGTATAAATTGCAATTGCATGGCTGAGGATGCCATCGGCAACGAGTTTCCTGGCGACAGCCTCATAGAGGTAAGAATAGAACTCTTTCCCGGTTTTCGCCGGTCACGGCATGGGCGTGAATTGGAGAAAAGGTTCCCTTGACGTTGGTAGTCCTGAAGGCGTCTTTTATAGGTGGGTAGAAGCACATGAAACCAACCATCTGGTCACCCGTGAAGGCGGCCGAACCGTATCCATTTTGGGTGAAGTAGGCCAGACCGGGAACCTGGTCGACCGCAGGCAGGTTGGGATTTTTCACCCGCTCCAGATCATAGCTCGCCCTGGCAAGCTGCATGGCCTGGCCGACGTGGTCTGGTGTGAACTTGGTTATTTTGATATGGCCTGGAAAAGATTTAAAACCAACGCCTGGTTTATTCTCAAAGGTGTGCGATGATTCAATTGCTGACATGGTCCTGCCTTATTTAATAATGATCGTGCGGCGAAAGATACAATTTGATAATTATACTGAGGTTTTTTTGTGAGGTGTACCAACCAGGAAGCGACAAACCCACGGGTGAGCCAACCAGACGTACAGCGGGGTTGCAAAAAGCAGGACGGTACCCAGGATCACCAGCCAGGGTGAAGCGACCACTGGGTGGTCCTGGCTGTAAATAGCTGTAAGATCAACGGCTGCGATCAGTAAGGTTGATTCCAAGTCCCAGAACCCGTGCAGTATGATCAGACCGAGGATGCCGCCTCCCCGCCAGCGGATGAGCGCGAAAGCCAGGCCGATGATCAGGGTGGAAATCCCGGCCAAAGGTCCCTGGCCGAAAATGTGCCAGAGCATAAAACCAAAGCTCGATCCCCAAATCGCCCAGGCCGAAGCATGTCGTTCGGGAGCCTTACCGCGCCAGTCCTCCAGGGCGCGAAAGATCAGTCCGCGAAAAAGCAGCTCCTCCACCAATCCGACCAGGGCGAAGTAGTAAAGGGTATTCCAGGCCAGGCGGGCCAGGTTGAACAATGGGGGTGAGAAATTCCAGGCAAAACCAAGGATGATCAGCAACCGGGCTATGATAATGATCAGGGTACAACCCAGACCCAGCCAGATGCCCCTACGGTTGATCCCCAGTTGACCCCAGGACCAGCGCCGTCGACCGATGAAAATAGTGCCTGCCAGGACGTAAAAGTAGACCAGGATCTGAAAAGTTGTCTCAGAACTTCCTTGGATATTAGGCCAGATCCATAGATAGGCTGGGATAGCTGGAATGAAGAGGATTCCCACCTCAATTAAGGCAGACAGTCCCGGAGGAAGACGATTCAACATTTTTGCCCTCCGCATTCATCCAAATGCGCTATCCAAAAGGCCAATTAGTATTAATATTCTACTGCTAAGCACTGCGGCGAAAAGGGAGATCCAGCCAGCATCTGAGAAGGTGGAATTGACCTGCTCAGCCAGTCCAGGTAAAAGAACCAGGCTTGGTTTCTAAGCAGCCCGCAGGTATTTCCAAACAGGTGGAAAATCCGAATGTTCGGGTTATAATATAATTAATATGGGATTTATCTTATTTGATAATTGGGGAGGCTCTGGATGGATAAAGGTGATGAGGTTTTGGTCAAAATGAGCGATCTGTTAGCTTCTTGGGAATCGGCTAACGACCGGCGCGTGATCTTCTTAAGCTGTTACAAGATGATGACCGAGAATATATTGAAGGCTATCCAGGCCAAGGATTTTGAAGATCCCCCCTGGGTCGCAGCGCTTATGGAAAGTTTTGCCGGTTATTACTTCATCGCACTGGATAAATTCGAAAACGGGTTGTCAAATTCACCCGATGTGTGGAAGATAGCTTTTCAGGCTGCCCAAAACCCGCGCACGCACGTTCTGCAGAACCTGGTGCTGGGGGTCAATGCCCACATTAATTATGACCTGGTCTTTGCCCTTTCTGAGCTGCTTGCCGGCGAATGGGAGCAGTTATCCAGCGAACAGCGGATGATGCGTTATCGCGACCACTGCCGGGTTAACGAAGTGATCACACACACGATTGATGAAGTTCAGGACCAGATCATCGACCGCTACCAGCCGCTTTTTAAAGTGGCAGATAAGCTGATGGGGCCGATAGATGAGTGGATGACATCCTTGTTGATCCGCGAATGGCGTGAGGAAGTGTGGAAACACGCTACCCGCTTGCTCGAGCCAACAGAACCAGAAGAAAGAGATGCGATCATCCAGCAGGTGCATCACCTCTCCCTGGTCCGCGCCGAGGATATCCTGGGTAAAGGCAGCCTATCTCAGTTGACTGAATTCATCTAACGCCGAGCTGCCTCTTTTTTATCAAAACCTATTTTCCACACCTCTTCCCGGTCGCTTCGTCCATCCTGTGCCTGCTCACAGTTCAGGCCCGTAGGGTTGCTGCAAGATGGGGACAAGAGAGAGAGGTGGGCCTTTTTTACGTTTCCAGTGCATTACAAGTAGCAAACTGCCAGTGAACCTGAACAACCTCCGAGTTCGGTTGACCTTGCCAAGTATTAATTTCTTGGACCATGGTCTCTTTTCACAACCCGTTATTTCTATTTTGACCAGGCTGGGAAAACCATTTCCATTGTTTGATTTTATGAAATGGTTTTCCAAAAATGATGCAAAATGGAGGAAATGATGCTAAAGTTAAGCGAGTTCTGCCACAACCATCATCTCTCTAGGATGAAAATGTTGGCAATATTTATTTAACGTGGATTCCGAATTGAGCTCTGCTTGGGTATGGACTGAAAGAGAAAAACGATGAACCGGAATGCCAATGGGAATAAGGTCGTGTCCAAGGCCTCCGGGAAGGATCCAATATGAATTCGTTTGACCCGTAAAGTGTTTTCCGATCTTGCCATCTAGATGATCGGGCTCGGTCTTGTGAGGCTCAGCGAAGAGTTCAGCCGGGCAGTCCGCACGACCGCTCCTCTTGGAGTGATGATGTTCGATATCGATCATTTCAAGAAGGTAAATGATACCTACGGTCACCTTGCAGGTGACCGGGTCCTCATCCAGGTTGCAAAAACCGCCCGCGCGGCTCTTCGCGAGGGGGATATTCTCATGCGCTACGGCGGCGAGGAATTCCTGGTCATCCTTCCTGCCGCGTCGAAGGCAAATTCCCGAGATGTCGGAGAGCGACTGCGGCGCATGGTGGAAGAAACGTCGGTAACAGACGGGGACCAGGTGATCCGCATTACGATCAGCATCGGGGTCACCTCATTCCCGGAACTCGAGGTGGCAGATGAGCAGGAGCTTGTCGAACGCGCGGATGAGATGCTTTACAAGGCAAAGGAAAGTGGTCGGAACAGAGTGCTTGCGGGATGAACAGACAGGGTCAGGCCAGCAGAAACTAGATACTAATAATCTAAATTGTGAAGTTTAGCATTGAGAATGAATAAGGATTTCCTTTGCTTATTTCACCACTGGGTAGTTTCGGAAATGACTAAGATTTTTGAACTCTGGTATTCGACATGAGATTATTACACGATTGCGATTGTGAACGTTCAGGAACCATAAGTTTATTCCGTGGCAAGATTATGTTCAGTCGCAACGGAGTATCCTTTATGAAAAAAACGCTCTGTGCCAATTGTGAGTATTACATGCTTATGGCTTTTACAGGAAGCCGTGGGGGTTTCGAGGTATAATCAAAAAGATAAGCAACATCACCGACAGGGAACAAGCACGGGAAAAAGGTCCAGAGAGCCGGAGCTAGGTGAAAATCCGGCACCCACAGCCTGTGTTCGCCGCCCTCGAGATGCACAAGGGAAATCCAAGTATCTTGCGCCGGTTACGCCCGTTACAGCGCCCCAACTGGCTGCTGATTTAAGCAGCAGGTGGATGAGGTCCATTCTGAGAGGAGTGGGCAAATTGAGGTGGTACCACGATACATTCGTCCTCAGCAGAGTTTGCTGAGGATTTTTATTTTAGAAACGTGTAATCGGGAGTGGAGAGTTGATGGACCAATTTCGACTCCCAAAGGTTAATGAAGGAGAATCGCATGAATGCCCAGGAACTACGCCTTCGCTATATCCGCTTTTTCAAAGAACGCGGCCACGTACAGATCCCGCCGGCCGCGCTTTTACCGGAAAACGACCCGACAGTTCTGTTTACCACGGCAGGGATGCACCCCCTGGTGCCATTTTTACTCGGCGAGCCCCATCCGCAAGGCAAGCGGTTGGTAAACTACCAAAAGTGCATTCGCACCAATGATATCGAGGAAGTGGGTGATCTGACCCACCTGACTCTTTTCGAAATGCTGGGGAACTGGTCATTGGGTGATTATTTCAAGGATGAATCGCTGGCCTGGAGCTATGAATTCCTGACTCGAGAGCTGGAGATCGATCCAATCCGCCTGGCTGTGACGGTCTTTGCCGGCGATAACGACGCGCCCAGGGATGAAGTTGCGGCGGGTATGTGGCGCAAATTGGGCATTCCAGCGGAGCGGATCTTTTACCTGCCGAAGACGGATAACTGGTGGGGCCCGGCGGGAGCCTCCGGCCCTTGCGGGCCGGATTCGGAGATCTTCTACGATACCGGGAGGCCAGACCATCCCGGCTGCCGCCCAGGCTGTCCTTGCGGCAAGTGGTTTGAAATCTGGAATAACGTTTTCATGGAATACGATAAACGACCGGACGGTCGTTATGTGCTGCTCCACCAACGGAATGTTGATACCGGGATGGGGGTCGAGCGGACGATCGCCTGCCTGCAGGGATGGGATGATATCTTCAAGGTTGAGACTGTCTTCCCCTTGATATCAGAACTGGAGCATAAGTCCGGACGCAGTTATGCTGAGAATCCGCGACCCTTCCGCATCATTGTCGACCACATCCGGGCGGCGACCCTGGCCATCAGCGATGGCGCCCGCCCGACCAACGTGGAAGCTGGGTATGTCACCCGCCGCCTGGTGCGCCGAGCCGTTCGCACCGGGCGCGAGCTGGGAATCCAGGGTGATTTTTGCGCTCATCTGTCAGACCTGGTCGTAGACCTGCTGCAGGACGTTTACCCCAACCTGGGCGGCCAGCGCCAGGTGATTGCTGGCGCGCTGGCAGACGAGGAACAAAAATTCAAGGGGACACTGGAACGCGGTCTTGGACAGGCTCAAAAAGTGATTCAGACCACCCGCCAGAAAAACCACCGCCAGGTGAGCGGGGACGAAGCTTTTAACCTGTTCGAAACATATGGCTTCCCTTTGGAGCTGACCCGCGAAATCGCGGCTGAAACTGGCCTTGCAATCGATGAAGAGGGATTTATGGTGCAGTACGAGCAGCACAAGGAAGATTCGCGGCGACAGACCGAACGCTTTAAGGGAGGCCTGGCGGACCATGCAGTAGAAACGACCCGCTTGCACACCGCCTCACATCTCCTGCAGGCAGCCCTGCGCCAGGTGTTGGGTGACCACGTCCGTCAGATGGGCTCGAATATCACCGTGGAACGCCTGCGGTTTGATTTTTCGCACGATCAACGCTTGACCGACGAGCAGTTGGCGCAGGTTGCAGACCTGGTGAACCAACAGATCCGCGAAGACTTACCCGTAACGGTAGAGACAGTTACGTTGGAAGCAGCCAGGCAGGCTGGTGCGTTAGCCTTCTTCGGTGAAAAGTACGGCGACCAGGTAAAAGTGTATTCGATCGGCGATTTCTCGAAAGAGGTCTGCGGCGGACCGCACGTCGAACGCACCGGCGAGCTTGGACGGTTCAGGATTCTCAAGCAGGAAGCGGTCGGAAAGGGGATCCGCCGCATCCGGGCAGTGGTGGGGCTGGAATTAGACCTGGAAAGACCAAAATGACCATTCAATTGTTTGCACGATAAAAAATCGAACTCTAAACGGAAAAAGGGCAAGAAAAAAATCAAAAACGGTGATTGACAAATAAGGTCATATTGGTTATATTATTATTTGCATCCTGAAGTTAAAAAATTTCCACACCCATCGTTTTTTACCCTGGATGGCCTGGGATATCTAACAAGAAGGCCCTCAAGGGGGGGAGATGATAAGTCTTATTCAGATTTCTCTATCTGGTGCTTGAAAAACCAGCATCCTGACGGTTGCCTGATTTATTCAATGCGTCGAGAGGTTATGATGAAATTTAGAAATACCATATTGAGCCTTCCTATAATTATCACTCTGGGGTTTTTTCTGACCATGCCGCCCCAATTGGTGTCCGCCGCAAGATCGACATCAAAGCCAACAAATACTCCTACACCTACTGCTATTGTTACACCCACGGCGATTTCTTCACCGACAGCTACCTCAACTCCGGCGAGTGTTTGCGCGACCAGCACACCGAGCGCGGGGACTTATTCGGTTACGCTGTGTTTCACCACACCAGCCAATAACTCAGCTGTCTCAGGTGGCCCGTTGGTCAATATTTCGATCAGTACCACCGGGACTTCACCCGGGGTGCAGAGAGTTATCCTTCAGCTCAATAATGCTTACCTGCTGACGGACTACCAGAGCCCATACTCATTTAACTTGCCAACGACGAAATGGAAGGATGGAGTCTATACAATAACAGTGCAGGCGTTGATGCGGGATGGATACACAACCGTCCAAATTCCAAGCCTGACGTTAACCTTCAATAATGGAATTAAAAAGCCACCGGTCAACCAAAACACATTTACACCTGCGACCGGAACCACACCTCAAAATGGCGCGCCATTTATCGTTGCGGCCAGTGGAGACGGCGCCAGTGGTGAATCCAGCTCGGTCAATGTCGCCAATTTAATCTCCCGGATCAATCCCAATCTTTTTCTCTACCTGGGAGACGTGTATGAAAAAGGGAGTCCAGCCGAATTCTACAATTGGTACGGGAACAGTGGATCCAATTTTAGCGCTTTCCTCGGCATCACCGATCCGACCATCGGCAACCATGAATATACCGGTTCGTCTGCCGCGGGATACTTTGACTATTGGAATAATGTGCCAAATTATTATAGTTTTAACGCCGGGGGATGGCATTTTGTCAGTTTGAATTCAAACACTTCCAGGATTGCCGTCGATCCAACCTCGGCCCAATATAAATGGTTGAAGCAAGACCTGACGACCAACGCCCAGACCTGCACGATTGTTTTCTACCACCACCCACTTTATAATATCGGGCCAGAAGGACCAACCACGACCATGGCAGCGATCTGGTCATTAATGGCCCAGTATGGGGTCTCGATTGTGCTGAACGGCCACGACCACGATTACCAGCGCTGGACGCCAATGGATGGAAATGGGAATCCAAGCCCGACTGGAATTACAGAATTTGTGGCGGGAGGCGCTGGGCATGGACTGCAAACAATCGCCGGTCCAGATCCCCGGGTCGCTTTTTCGGATGATCTGAACCCTCAAGCTTTTGGAGCGCTCAGATTGGTGCTCAACAGCAGCGGCGCTGAATTCAGCTACATCAACAGCAGCAATGTGATCCTTGATTCGGGAACGATTCCCTGCACCAAATCGGGAACGGATTCCCAGGCTCCAAGCGTGCCGGCAAACCTGACTGCAAATGCATCCTCAGCCACCCAGGTAAGCCTGGCCTGGCAGGCTTCAACCGATAATAGTGGAGTCGCCGGGTATACTGTTTTCAGGGATGGAACCAGCCTGGCGACGGTGCCCGGTACCAATCTCAGCTATGTTGATAATTCAGCGCTGCCCTCATCCAGCTACAGCTACACGGTGGAAGCTTTTGATGCCGCTGGAATTACTTCGGCCCAATCGTCCCCGGCTGGGGTGACCACACCAGAAATGCCATCCAGCCTGACGTTCAACGTGCAGGCGGATACATATGTCAATGCCGCCAGCCCCACCGCTAACTACGGCTCGGCGACCGCCTGGCGGGTCAATTCGTCAACCATCGTCAACGGTTACCTGAGATTCACTGTACAGGGGTTGGCAGGTTATGCCATCCAGCACGCATACCTGATGGCTTATGCGACTTCCAGTGGCAGCGCTGGAACCAGTGCGTGGGCTGTGAGTGATAACAGCTGGGGAGAGGGTACGATCACTTATGCCAATGCACCCCCCATGGGTTCGGTACTTGGCTCATCGGGACCGTTCACAGCGGGCAGTTGGGTGACAATCGATGTGACCGCGTATATTACCGGTGAGGGAATTTACAGCTTTGGGATCACGACCCCCGGGACGACCCAAATCAGCTTTGCTTCAAAAGAATCAGGAGCAAACAGCAGTCTCCTGGTGGTTTATCCCGATATTCCAGACACCCAGGCGCCGAGCACACCTTCTGGCCTCACGGCTAATTCCTCTAGTCCTTCGCTGGTAGACCTGGCCTGGAATGCCTCCAGCGATAACATTGCTGTGACCGGTTATTCCATTTACCGTGACGGGAATTTACTGACCACCGTCTCAAGTTCCACATTAACCTATTCGGACACAGGCGTACAGGCCAGCACGACTTACAGCTATACGGTGGATGCGTATGATGCGGCCGGAAATCATTCGAACTCAATCATCTCCGGTTACGTTAACAACCGCGGCCCAGGCATCCACTCTGGCCTTCAATACGCAGGCAGATACATACGTCAATTCAGCCAACCCGGGCACAAACTACGGGCCCTCGACCGCCTGGCGGGTAAGTAATTCTACAACCATTATGAACGGCTACCTGCGATTTATCGTCCAGGGGCTGGCCGGGTACACGGTCCAAAGTGCATATTTGAGGGTATACGCAAACACCTCAGGCAGCGCCGGGATCGGGGTGCTGGCAGTGAGCGACAATACCTGGGGAGAGAGTACGATTACCTACGCCAATGCACCTTCGTTGGGGACCGTTCTCGGATCATCCGGGGCATTTACAGCCGGCAGCTGGGTTACGATCGACGTGAGCGCTTATATAACCGCTGAAGGGACCTACAGCTTTGGGATAACCACGCCAGGGACAACCCAGATAAGTTTCGCTTCTAAAGAATCGGGATTGAATACGGCTCAACTGGTGGTCAATCTGACCCCATAAGGGTAGGCAGGTTGCGTTCTTAGGGGTAAACCAAGAAAACCCCGTTTATCCTCTTACGATAAACGGGGTTTTCTTCTTATCTGGCTGGAAGAGGCTGGTTCAACAGGTACCTGGTAATCAGCTTGTAAAGGCCCTTAGCGATATCGACTGCCGAGGTGATGATGGCAATGACCAGCGCCAGGCGGACAAATGGATCGAGAAGCGCCGACAGGCTGACAGCGCTGGAGTTCAGGGTGATGGGGGCAAAGGAGGGGATATTCAAGGCTACCAGGGATGGCCCCAACACCATGGCAACCGCAATTCCCAGTCCACCGGCTTTGATACAGATTGCCAGGCTGCGGGTAATGATGCTCCAATGTCCCATCCGCAGCAAGATGGTATTCAGGATGATATCCAGGCACCACACTAAACTAAGCCAGGGCAGGTAAGTGTAAAAGGCATCTGAGAGGACCGAGGCGACAACCGGAGTTGAACTGGGGTTAAGGCGTACGGTGACGGCAATAATCTGCGGAAAGAAATTAAACACCACCAGGCAGGCCAGGGCGAAAAAGATCGCCAGGATCGGGTCCCACGTCTTTACCTCGTCACGGTCGGGTTCTTTCATCAACGAAAGCGGATCCCAATCTTTCTTCTTGTTCTCATCATCCATCGACAGGATGCGGGCATCTGGCATGAAGCGCTCGAGGATAACAAAAACCAGTACAATGCTGCCAAATGCGGAGAGGATGGAACTGAGGTATTCTTGCATGTTTTGAGCGAGTACGGTTCCAAAGTCTGCAGCCGAATTGACACCTTCGAAGATGGAGATTCCCAGGTTGATAAACATCAAGACGGTCAATACCGTCAGGACGATCTTGAGGATCAGCATGAAATACGGATACATCTTTGGCCCGATCACGTAGCGCTCGGGTGCATAGGTGGCAGCAACTTTCTCAGGCCGGCCGTACCCTTTAACATATCAACCGTCATGGCTTCATCGACCGGACGGCCGGCTTTCTGGCTGCGGTCGTCAAGCATATCCTCCAGGGTCGAGTGGATCTCAAATTCGATATCCGCCCGGTTTTTCTGGGGCAGGTGCTTCCCAATTTCTTTGATATAGCGGTCAATTAATTCCATTTTCTCTCCATTTATTTGGTGAACATCGTATTCATGATGGCTACCAGGCCATTCCACTCGGACTTTATTGCTGGCAGTATCTCTTTGCCAGAAGGGCTGATGACGTAATAACGGCGGGGGCGGTCGTTTTCTACTCGCCAGTTGGACTCGAGCAGACCTTGCGATTCCAGACGGCGCAGGAGCGGGTAGAGCGTGCCCTGGTCGATGTCGAGCCCTTTGTCAGACAGGCGGTTGATCAGCGAATAGCCGTACTGCTCTTCATCTAGTTGGGTGAGCACCGCCAGGACAAGTGAGCCTCGCCGCAATTCGAGAATGGTATTCTCAAGCAAGCCATTGGTAGTTGACATACATCACCATACGAAACATCATACTGTATGTTATATAGTATGTCAAGTATTAATTTACGAGCAAAGCTGAGTTGTTTTTCCCGACAACTGTTACACTCGTACAACTTTTCCGCTGGTCATGCGGCCGTTTTCACCAATCGGATCGCATTGCGGTAGACCAGGGGAGCAGTTATCCAATAAGCTGCCACGACATAGAGCAGGAGGTAAGAAAAGGCCAATTTACCAAGCGCGATCTGGATGGCAAAAGCGCCAATGGCAACTGCGAATGCGAATATCGCGTATATCCTTGTGCGATGGAGCCAGGCATAAGGCAGGAAATGAACCCCACCCAGTGATGCCAGGGCTAAAGGAATGCCGTTTGGGTTTAGACTGTATACCAGGATTAAAGCGGCAGGCCAAGCGCCTGAGACATGGCCATTTGGGCGGAGAGAGGTTTAAGTGGATTATTGGGCGACATTCTCTGTGATCCCATCCTCTTTTCAAGCCAGAAGGCTGCCGGCAAAGCCACCGCCCCCTGAAACATGGCGATGATCGCCACCGTTTGCCTGGGAAGTAGAAAAGAGAGCACGGCAGTAATCAAGAAAGTAGCCCCGTAAGCGATCAGAAACGGCGCGCCCCCGGCCGAGCTGGCGCTGACTTCAGTAAAAGCTGAAGCGAGGTTGGTTGATGAATTCGTCATGAGCACTCCTGGTAACATTTTTCTTTATGAGCATGAAATTGAGCTTTATTGAATTGAACCCTGGGATGGCCTGTTTATTTTAATGGCTAACTTATGGGAAAGTCGCCTCCAGGCCGTTGATCAATGCTTGTTTTTCGGCGCTGGTTAAATTGGCATTGGGGTGAAGGATCAGGTATTGCAAGGGAGGCATACTGCCTTTTTGGATGACCCGGGCTAATTCTGTACCGGAGCGAGTCTCCCGGCCTGAGCTGGGATCGGATATATTCCATGATCGCCTCCCCCTGGCGACGTCGAAGGCAACCAGCCAGGAGGCTGGAGCAACGTGGGAATACCAGGGCCAGACTGTTTCATAGGAATGGCAGTCGGCGCATGCCCGGGCAAAGAGCGCCTGGGTCTGGGTTGAATCCCATTGGACCTGGGTCACGACCGGCGGGTTGGTGGTAGAAATCGGGACTAACTGGATAATAAGAAAGAGGATGACAACTCCCCCAAGCAGAATGAGAACGCACGTGATGGCTCGCTTCATTTTCACCTTACCTGTAGCTTAAAAATAGGAATTCTGGCAGTATTTTTCCCTCCCCCAATTATAGACCAGGTATCGATTTGCTAAAGTGATGATTGGCTAGTTTATCGTGATGATTTCGGTTCCGGTAGAAAAGATCAGGGTATCATCCCGATCGAAGGTCGGCCCGTATTTGGGGCTCTGCAGGTCGAAGGTGCCAATCAACAACCCCAATGGGTCGAAGATGATGTTGTGGTTGCCGAACACGTACACCATCCCTTTACTATCGACAGAGATGGAGGATTCAAAAGCAAATTCACCGGATTTATCACCTCTGGCACCGAATCACATAAATATCCCCAAGATTATAGTGATCACCCCTGGGTAATGCAAGCACTGGCTACGGTAATGTTCCGGGTAAGGGGGGATGGGCGATTAGATCGGGTGTATAGCGGCCTTCCAGCACCAGGCGCCGGTCACGGCGCACGCTTGCCATGAAATCACCCATGCGTTCCAGACCAAATTCGGCGATCAGGTCGTCGCTGGAACGATCGGGCAGGTTCGAATTGAAAACGAGCAGGCATTCATTGCTGAGGTGCTCAATCGTGGCGGCGGTCGGGCCGTATTTTTGGAAGAGGGCTGGCAGGAGGTCGAGGTTGAAATCGTGATGGAGCAGGCGCTGCTCCAGGTCGATGGTTACGTTCAGCAGCGGAGCCTGGCCTACCCGGTCGAGGGTCGCGCGGGCCTGGCTGGCGAGCGGACGGCCAACCAGGTCGATCGCCGTGGCATGATGGGTACAGACTGCTCCCATATAAAAGCCGAACTCGAGCGGCCAGCGCGATAACTGGCGCGCCCCTTCCCAGGTGGAAGACCAGATAACCAGCTCAGCCTGGTTGGCTCCTAGGCCAGAACCAACCTCCCAAAAATCGATATCGAAACAGATCGACAATCCTACCCGGCCGAAATCGGTCTCGAAGACCGGGGTCTCTGTTCCCGGGAGGATGCCCTGGTCCATCTCCCAATGGGTAGGATAGACCTTGTGGTAACAGCCTACCTGTTCGCCATCCCGTCCGACCAGCACCGAGCTGTTATAGCGCCGGCCGTCCTCCAGGGTGAGCAGCGGGCAGACCACATAGATTTGTCTCCGCCGGGCCTGCTCGGATATGGCCGAGAGGGTGGGACCATCCAGCGGCTCGAACTGCCACAGGTTGTTCGAACCGTCGGTGGTGCACATCTCCGGGAAAGCCACCAGATCAACGCCGGTGGCAGCCGCCTGGTCGATCAGGGCGAGTATATTCTCGCGGGTGCGTTCCAGCCGCTTGGGAGCGTCAGCGGGAAGATAGGGAAGCATAGCAAGGGAGAGGTTCAGCTTTCGGTTCATGGATTGACCATTTCTACCCGGGAAACCTCACCATTCTTTACTTCCAGGCGTGCTCCCTGGGCGGTGTCGAGGGAGATCAAACCGAACAGCTCGCGGTAAGGTGGGAAGGGCTTTCCGGGATTTAAGAGTTGAAAATATAACAGGCGCAGGGGATCGCCATGGCTGACGATTCCGATTTTTTGGTCGGGGTGGTCGCCTAAAACCTGGTCGTAGGCAGCCTTCATCCGCATTCCCAGGTTTTCCATTGTCTCCAGGGTATGGGGATCGCTGAATAGCAAACCGGATGCGGAAATCTTGACCAGCTCATCCAACGCGACCCCTTTCCAGGTTGAGGCGGTATCATGCAAGCGGTCGTCACGGATGAGGGTTTTGATGCCCATCTCGGCTGCCAGGATGAGAGCTGTATGTTCCGCCCGCAGGTATGGGCTTGTCACCAGGATATCCAGGGGCTTTGCCTCCCGGAGAAAGATTTTTTGAGCCAGGGCAGCGGCCTTGGTCTCGCCTTCGGGGGTCAGGTCCGCCTCAGGACCGTACATCCGCAGGATTCCCGAACCGTCCATTGGCGGGTGTTGAGGAATGCTGTGGCGAATTAAGTAAACAATTTCTGTCGTCATAAATAGTCCCGTTTTTTATTAACGGTTGGATTATAAGACGAAAAGCCAAATATATGGTCAGGAGTTGGATGATAGCGAAATCATATAAACCGTTTGCACCTGATTGTATGCCAAGCAGAAGTATATTCCGCTTCACCTGATCCCCTGTCCTTCTGTCAGCCTTAGGCATCCGAAGCGAGGGGGGCAACCCACCCCTACGTGTATCGGCCATGGACCCAGGGTTGTGGAATGGTGCCCTGTCTGGTAAGGGTGGGCTTGCGGGATTGGCATGAATCCCTTGCCTGCTTGATTCTATTCAGGCAAATCATCTTGCCGTTATCGTAAAACCCACCCAACGCGTATCGGTCTGGGACCCCAGGTTGTGGAATGGATTCCCGGTCTGGTAGGGGTGGGTTTGCAGGATTGGCATGAATCCCGTGCCTGCTTGATTCTATTCAGGCAAATCATCTTGCCGTTATCGTAAAACCCATCCTATTACGTCATATCGAACGGTACAAATCTACTTCCTTGAAGTCGACGTGGGCGTACTACCGGGTACGCCGAAATTGTATTCCCAATCCTGTTGGGGGTCATCCTGGATAAATTGGCTCCATTGGGGATAAAAGTTCATTCCCTCCAGGTCGGGCCAGATACGAACGCTCGTACCCGGCGGAATTGTAAGCCGTCCCCGGTAGTAACCATCGGAGTCGGTTTGCCCGAGTACAATCAATGCATCGCTATTTCCAAATTGCACCAAAATGGTAGCGCCGGGCAATCCGTTCCCCGCTGCATCAAGTACACGTCCCTGCAGCAAGGTAGAAGTTGGCGTCGGCTGGATGGCATTATCTTCGGTTTCTGGAGCCGCTGTAGTCCCAACGAAATTGATGACCTTAAATTCCATGGATTGGCCATGAGTTCAGGTTTGCATGGACGGTTCGAACGTGTACCCATCTTTCTCCGCCCAGATCTGAACCGCGGCATCATCGGCAACCTCAAAAACCGCGGTATACAGACCTAAGAAGTCACTGCTGCCGAGCAGAACACTGTCTTCAGTGTTGATCCGGGCAAAGATATTCACGCCGGAAAGGGGCAGGCCGATCAGTCCGGTACCCTGGTAAGTCACGCCTCCGAGGAAGATCTTTGATGTTTGCGCAGTAACTGTCTCACCACCATCCGGCTGCCCATCCTGGCTGCCGCTGGCCTGCTCGTATCCTGCCATGGTCAAGGTATAAGGTTGGGTCGTGAACATGAGCCTGGATTTGGGCTTGACCTGCACATAATAGGTCGCGCCAGGTTGGGCATCGAAGGTTATCGATACTGGTTCGCCCGGATTGGCGGTTGAATTATCGGTGACGTAGATGAATGAGCTGCGATACACGAACATTAACGGCTCGACGTTGGAATCCACACCAGTCAATGAGATGGTCATGGATGCCGGATCCGTCCCGGCAGGCGCTGTGAATTTATAGTAATCTCCTGGACCGCTGATACGCTCAAAGAAGTAGCCTTGAATGGGACCCTGAGTGTAATCCCAGATTGTTGCCTGACCGAAGACATCATTCGGCTCGCTGGCATCAGCCAGGGTCGTGAGCGATAAGGTGTATGGCGATTTGGAAATCTGGAGGCGTGTATTTGGGATCAAAGATACATAGTAGGTTTCCCCCGGGTTGGCATCGAATGAAATGGAAACCGGCTGCCCGGCTGAGGAAGCGCTCGCCTCTGCTACCGAGAGGCCGCTGTGCTCTTTTAAAATCATTTTCGCTTTTACGGTCGTCGCAACATCCGTCAGATTAATGGTTGCGATGACAGCTCCATTCGTTTCGGGGACGGTAAAGGTATAAATATCGGCAGGACCGCTGAGCAGTTCGTAAAAATATCCCTGGATGGGAGCGGAAAATGCATCCCAGGAGGTGGCCTGGGAAAGGATATCGTTTGGCTCTTGCGGGTCGGGAATAATCGTGGCGGTGAGGATATAGGCCTGGTCAGAAATGGTCAGCTCCGATGTCCCTTTGACCTTGATGTAAAAAGTTTCTCCCTGGTTGGCATCCAGGCCCAGGGTCACCGTTTCGCCTAGACCCGCATCCAATTTTGAGGTGGCAGTAACATGCGACGAACGGTAGATGATGAGATCGGGCTTGATATTCGCAGGCACATTGCTCAATGTAATGTCGTAAATCCCGGACTGCGGTGGGTTGAAAACGTACATATCCATATCAGAACGGACATCGAGCTTACCCTGGATCGGTTCGAGGATATTCCAACTGCTGGCATGATCGTAATCATTGTTGGGCTCGAGCTCGGCCTGGCTGAGAACCTGTCCATCATTTTGCCCGCTGGTATCTGTCCCCTCGAGCGTGGCTGTCGGGGTAGTTGTAGCGGTCGCCAGACCGGCAGGGGTTGGGGTGGCGGTTGCTCCGGCGATGAGGTTGATATTGACCGTATAATCGCCGCTTCCTGAATAAGCGATGACAGCAAAGTAATAATCCCCGGGATAGGGGTGGTTATACTGGCAAAAAGCTTGATTGTCGCCATCGGTGAAATCCCAGCAGTCATATTCCCAATCATACAAATAGGGATAAGATTGCACCGGGGGTTGGTTATACAGGGTAAAGAGATGGAAGCTGGCTGCCGCAGGCCCGGTCAATTCAATTTGAGCCGAGCTGATGTTGACCGGTATGGTGAAGCGGTAGAGCTTGACGGTGCCGGCGCTGCTCAATGTCCCTGAATGCGATCCCGGACCAACGTCCTGGGTAGCCATTGCGCCAAAATCGATCGGGGTGGGCGTGGCGACAACTTGTGGAGGTGGAGGCGGCCCTTCGACGGTGTAATCAAAGCTGGCTGAATTGTCGCTGGTGTCTTTATCGTGGACAATTTCCGCTTCGACTGATACATGGTAATCGCCGAGGAGCATGTTCGCCTCGGGACCGTCAAGGATGAATACGTACGTATCCCTATCGATCTTATTGTTGACAATCCCGCAATAGATTGAATTGCATTCCTGGTTGGAAAAACTCACCGAACTGGCGCTGGCGTCTTTTTGGATTAATCGAGTCGTCGTCGTGTTCTTACTTTTGTTGTGGGTCCAGACATAAGCGTTGACCGTGTATGGACCCTGCTTGATGTTGACGCTGGCATTATCCGTGGCGAGCAGGACGTAGCCATTCTCTTGCGACCCGCGCATCCCGCTGCCAGATGAAACCAGCCCGGTCAGATTGTACAACGCGCCGTTGCCGAAGGTTGGATCGCAGGTAACCTGGGATGAGGTATCAAAAAACGACAGCATCTGGCAGCGGATATCTTCAGCGCCATAGGCGGAATTGCAGTTGTCCACCCCCCGGCGAGTAATCCAGTTAGGAAAGCTCAAGCTGGGCATATCCTGGGAATAGACCAGCAATTTCGGCCCGTCCTGATACTGGAGGTAGGTGTTAAATGTAAACTTCCGGCTGTATGCATTAGGAGAGTCCGGTCCTTCATCCCAACGATAGACATTGGTCGAATTGTCGATCGTGACGTTTGCCCAGCCCTGACCCCAATCCTGGAGGCTTGTATAAACATTCGGTGCATAAGCGCCATTTTTCTTGGAGTAATTATTACAGGCGGTATTGCAGGTGGATCCGATGCCGCCCAGTCCCTGCCAGCACTGCATGGTCGTTGCCCCAGGAGCCTCGACAACTTCGGCCGCAAAATCCAACAGGAAAAAAATCGAGGTCTGAGCGAGGCTGTCATCACAGCCGGTCAGCTCCCAATAGGTATTCATCCAGGCATTGTAAGAATTCTCTGCCATGGTATCGCCCTGGGCAGAATGGATGAAAACGGTGTCAGCGACACAATCTCCGGCGCAGGCATTGTGCACGTACACTGGTTGGGCATTATCGCTTTGGGCAGAGGCAGTGAAATTGACAGAAACGCCAAAGACAATGGCATAGATGATCGTTGCCCAGACCAGCAGGTAGGTATCCCAGGTTGGTTTTCGCATCGGAGTATTTCCCTCCTATTCAACTAACATAAAGAAAAAGCCCCCAAATTGAATTGACTCAAACCAGATTAGCGTGTCATATGCTGGTTCCCTGATCGCCAGCCCGGTTCGTCTGCAAATGAACTGAACAGCAACTGGTTATAGATTTAATCTGCGCATAGCCGGGTTGACCAGCTCCTGTAAAACCGGAGACAGCGATCATGCCGGCAGTATAAAGTTGCGAATCACACCGACCAAAAGCACGCAGGCGATCATCGCACTGATCACCAGTACGATGATCCCCATGATACTCGCAACCTTAGCGCCCCCACCAGCGACCCGCTCGAGAACGGCTTCGGCTTGCTTCTGGGGATTGTAAAACACCTGGACAATTGAATTGATAGGATATTTCGCCACGATAGTTTGCACATTGGTCGGGCTATTAAATCCTTGCCTGCCGCCAAAACTGATCTGCTTGCTGTTAAAGGTTTGGCCCGCGATACTATAGGAATATTCCACATGGGGAAAATAGTAATAGGTTGTAAGCCCATCCTCGTCGGTGTTGGTCCCCTGGCGCACTTCAGAAGCGGTGATTGTCCCCGATGTGGCTGGCCACTGCAGGCTGGCCCCGGCTTTCTTCTTACTTCTTGCGCCCCAAAGGACGAGTGCAACCCCGACCGCCAGGGTTATTAATAAGAAAAATCCGCCACAGATCAACCCAAAACTTGCTGGAAGGAAATCCATAGTTTCACCCTAATGCACCCTTCATCTGGTAATAAAATGAATACATAAGACGATATGAAAATTATATATATAAATCATAATTTTCAACAGTATTTTTAACTTACAAATGGCTTACAGTTTATTTGATCAAAGGGTGGGTGGGTTTGGTTGAATGGAAGAGGTCTTGAGCCGGGTTGAATACCAGGTGGACCTATATCATTGCCAGTCTCGTAAACCCACCCCTACGCATATCGGCCATGTACCCAGGATGGTGGAATGGTTCCCGTTCTGGTAGGGGGGGGTTGCTGCTTGGCGTGAAACCCTTGATTCAGAGATACTATCCAGGCAAGTGATCTTGCCCTTCTGATAAACCTACCTTGATGCGGATCGGGCATACTCCGAGGATGTTAGGAGGGTGCGGTCAATGTAGGGGTGGGTTTGCACGATTGGCGCGAACCCTTTGGTTGATGGATCCTATCCCGGCATGTAATCTTGCCCTTCAGGTAAACCCACCCCTACGGCAGTCAATGGAAAACCCCCATTCTTAGAAGGGATCTGGTCAGGAGAGGGGGCGGGGGGAATTGTTGAGCTTGCGAAATCCCTTAAAAGGGAAACCCCCAGTCTTATTGACCGAGGGTTTGTCGGGGCGGGGGGAATTGTTGAGCTTGCGAAATCCCTTAAAAGGGAAACCCCCAGTCTTATTGACCGAGGGTTTGTCGGGGCGGGGGGATTTGAACCCCCGATCTCACGGACCCGAACCGTGTGCTCTAGCCGGACTGAGCCACACCCCGATGAGTCAGATTTTATCATAATATGGCTGAAAAGACATAGATTACAGGCCTTCCTCGACCCGGCCCTAACTGCGGCTGTCAGGCCATTCGGCCATTCAGACCTGGCCCTCGACGCTCACAACCGGGCAAATCACGCCTCTCTGGCCGATCGATTTCAGCTATACTTCGATCAACCTGCATTTTTCGGGCCGCTCGCTTGACTGGCCGGGATGGGCAGTTATCTCGACCACGGATGCCGACCCGGTATCTCACACCTGGATGGTGACCAGATTTTCCTGGTCGAGCTCAAGGTCGGGGACAGGATTCTGTGCCTACCACCCTGGTCGATGAAAACCAGCAGCATGATTACTGGGCTGAACCGCACGCCTGCTCCAATCACGATCTAACCCGGGTGCTGTTTACCAGCAATTGGGGAAAATCGGTTACCGGCGAAGTTGAGATGTACATGATCCAGCTGCTGGCGGATTGGGACCGGGAAGAATGAAATGATCACGAACGGGACCATTGAGAAGGAAAAGGACAAATAAGAACGCAGATCAGCAGGCATGGGAACCGTTGCAGTCATCATTCTGTCTTATAACAATTACCGGGAAACGTTGAAGTGCCTGGATTCGGTCGTTGACAGCACTTGCCAGGATTTGGAAATCCATATTGTCGACAACCACTCGCCGGATGGAGCTTTTCAGGCGCTCCAGGATCATCTTACCGGGCAGTTATCCCCGGCTGGTGGTCATTACTTTTGCGGCTCCCCACTCCCAACTCTCGAATCGCTGGTCATGCCGGTGCCTATTTTCCTTTGGGATACCGGCGCTAACCTGGGCTTCGCCGGTGGGATTAACTTCGGCGCTCGCAAAGCCAGCGCCAGGCAGAGCCCTGATTATTTTTTGTTTCTCAATAACGATACGGTTTTAGATCGGCGGTGCATCCAGAAGTTGGCCGCAGCCGCGCTAGCAGGGGGCTGCGAGAACATTTATGCGCCGGTGGCATTCTTTCCCAGGCCGGAAGTCGTATTTTGCGGCGGGATGCGCTCATACATCCCCGGCCCTTTTCAATTTACATATACCGGCAGGCGCAAGGTCCCCCAAAACCAGCCATACGCCACGCCTTATCTCTCGGGGGCGTGTTTCATGGTCCACCGGGAGCTCTTCGAGCAAACCTGTGGTATGGACGAGTCGCTCTTCCTGTACGGCGAAGACGTTCTCTTCGGAGAGCAGGTGCGGCGCCTGGGCGGGCACATCACCATGGTGCCCGAGGCTATATTCTGGCATTCCGGTAGCAAGGCCATAGGCCGCATTAATCCAATTAAGTCGTATTATATGAGCCGCAACATCCTTTACCTCGTCGCTGAATTATCTCCCGCCAGCTGGCTGGACCAAATCAGGGTGTCTTTTTACCTGGTTTTCATGTTATTATTAGATTTAGCGACTCTCAAATTTGCTGCTGCGAGAGCATTGCTAAAAGGAATTCATGATTTCAGGGAGGGGGTCAAGGGATCGTTGGTGTATAGGAACCAGACTGTTTCCAAACGGTAACATTCCTGTAACGCGCTGATGACAGGTTTAAGCTATAAGAATTGAGGTCAAGGGGGATCGCGCACCGCCCGCTAGAAATCGCTGAAGCACCATTCAGCGGGATTAATCATACCTAAATCGAGGTTTAAATGCATTTCTCTAAAAGTATATTATCTTTCGTGTTGTTAGGGCTGCTGGCCGGTTGTAATCTTCCGGTAGCCAACGGAGCCGGGACGAGCCAAGCAACCCCGATCATTGTGACGGTCTTCCCTCCGGCTGGAACCACCCAGCCAGCCCCGCAGCTTACCCCAACCCTTTTACCGCCCAGGCCACCCGAGGCGACAACCCCGGCGCCGCTGCCCACGGCGACTTCCACCCAGGGGACCGTGGCAACATCGCCGACTGCCATAACCAATCCAACCGGGACCACCATGCCGGCTTACCTGGATGGCCGCAGCACGGCTGAAGGGGTTGTGCTATCGCTTTTCAACGCCATCAACCGTAAAGAGTATTTACGGGCTTATTCCTACTGGGAAAGTGCTAACGTCGCTTCATTTAGCCAATTCCAGGCCGGCTACCAGGATACGGCTTCCGTTCAGGTTACGACCGGAGTCATCGGTGGGTCGGCCGGAGCTGGCCAGTTATATTACAACGTTCCGGTGGTGGTCAATGCCTTGACGACCAGCGGCCAATCCCAGCAATTCTACGGTTGTTACATCCTCCACCTGGCGCAGCCGGCCATTCAGGGCGTACCCCCGTTCCAAGGGCTGTCGATCAAGTCGGGCAAGCTCGTAACACCTCCGGCTGGATCGGATTCGGCCACGTTGCTGACCCAAGGCTGCCAGGTCACCGGTGCTCCGTCTGTTCCGGCAATCAATCCGCCGCCTACCACCGATCCGAGCGATATTTCCGCAGGTAATTACCTTGACGATCGCAGCGATCCTGTTCTCGTTTTGAAATCGTTGTTCAACGCGATCAATCGCAAAGAGTACCTGCGAGCCTATTCCTATTGGCAGGGCTCAAGCAGCCTGCCCGCGTTCAGCCAGTTCGAGCAGGGTTACCAGGATACCGCTTCGGTCGCGGCTACTTTTGGCACGGTGACCAGTGATGCCGGGGCGGGCCAGTTGTACTATTCGGTCCCGGTGGCACTCAAATCTCAGACGACGAGCGGTGCCACCCAGACATACGTCGGCTGCTATGTGCTTCACCTGGCCCAGCCGGCTATCCAGGCTACCCCGCCGTTCCAGCCATTGGGGATCAAATCGGCCACCGTTAAACAGGTAGCAAACGATGCCGATACCAGCAGCCTGCTGGCAACAGCTTGCCCGGGGAATTGATTGCACAAAAGAAGAACGTTCACAATTCGAAGATTGAATAGGGTGAAATGCCAATTAACATTAGACATATTAACGACGAATAAAGACGGTTGAGAAATTTTTATAATAAATAAACCCGTTGAGCTGTTTCCAACGGGTTTATTTATTATTTTAAATAATTCTAATTCGGGGAATTCGATGATACGAGCTGCATGGGATATTATTCTATTATATGAAGTGCACGGCCCAAGAGAAAGCCAGGGCTGCCACAGCTATCAATGGCAAGACCAGCACCAGGCTGCAGCAAGGCAAGCAGCCCATACCCCGGCGGCGAAATCCCCAACCGCCCATCCGCCCCCAACCCCCCATCCGTCCCCAACCACCATAAGGGCCTGGTCCCCCAAATCCACCTCGCCGCATGCCACCCCAACGACGCCATCTCATTTTATTTACCTCCTACAAAAAGCATTCAGAAATCCGTTAGTAGCAATCAGTTCTCAGGTATTCGCTGCTGTCATCACCAGGTTCAAGGGTATGACCGTCTACCGTTTTTTTTCAATCAGCGATTGCGTTAATCTTGTATTGTTATTTTAGCACGCACGCGCCAGGTGCGGACCTGATATTATCTGTGCTGATAGCTAAAAAATGAGGGCGGATGGCCAACCATGGTTAGCTGGCGGTCGATTCCTTGACCGGCAGGGTGAAGGATATGCGGCTGCCGTGGCCTTCAACGCTTTCAGCCCAGATGCGGCCTCCGTGCAGCTCGATCATATCCCTGGCAATCGACAACCCCAGCCCCAGGCCGCCATGCCGCCGGGTCAGGTGCGATTCAACCTGGTAAAACCGTTCGAACAGTTTCTTGATATCCCGGGCAGGCACCCCAATGCCGTTATCGGATACCGAGATGCGCACGCCGCTGCGGATGCGGTCAGCCCGGATCAACACGTGCCCTCCCGGATTGGTGAAGGTTAAGGCATTCTTGATGAGATTGTTGAGGGCCATTCCGATTTTCTCAGGGTCTAGTTCCATACTCAATGTGATTTTAGCCAGGTCGGTTTTCATATTGATGTTTTTTTGCCGGGCGGTTTCCTCGAACGAATCGACGATCTCCTGCACGAAGCGGGGCACGTCTACCTGCCGCAACCGCAGGCGGGCCATCCCGCTCTTAAAATTCTCGACATTGGAGAATTCTTCGATGATCTCTTTCAACCGCAGCGCGCTGCGTATGACCACGTCCATTTCCTCGCCCTGTTCATTCGACACGAATTCGCGGATAAATGTAGCATGGCCCAGGATGAGTCCCAGGGGGGTGCGCAGTTCGTGAGAAGTGATGGCAATGAAGTCTGACTTCATCTGATCTAGTTCGACGATCTGTTCGTAAGCATCCCGGGCCTTTTCCAGGACGAGGGCGTTTTGCAGGGCGACTGCTGCCTGTGCTGCCAGGATCTGGAGCACCTGGATGTCTTCTGGGCTGCAGAGATCACCTGCTTGATCGCTCACCGCCTCTAAAACTCCGTTTGGTTCGCCGTTATATAGTAGCGGGAAGGCGACAATCGAGCCAGTTTCGAAATCTGGCTCATCCTTCAGCGGATGGTAGACCCGGGGGTCCTGGCACGCATCTTGCACTATAGCAGCTTGAGCGTGTTTATAAACCCATCCGGCCAGGCTCTTTTCGATGGAGATTTTGAAAGTCCTGGAGGGTTCTGAGATTGACCAGGGACCGGCAGCAAACCTGAGGGCGCGGTAGTTTTCGTCGAAAAAGAGGATCGAGCTGCTCTTCCAGCCAACGAGGTCGGAAGCAGCAGCGCAAACTGATTGCAGGAACGGTTCCAATTCGGGACCAGCGCTTAAATTTTGGCTGATTTCTAACAAGCGTTCCAAATATTGGCCGGGACTGTTTTCTTTCATAATTATCACAGATTCTTTTTGAGTAACTGCGGATATGGTGAATGTTGCGAATCAAGTTAAGAATTTGGGTAAGCCGATTGCAATCGCCGTTTTTATTGTAAAATGGATAAACCTTTGTCCTTCTTTGTATTTGGGTCATGCATTCTGTTCGAATTATTCGTTATTAAATTATAGCTTATTAATATGAATTGTATTTTCTGTATGATATTAACGGGTAAAGCCCCAGGAGAAATATTATTTCAGGACGATCAGGTGACCGCTTTCGATGATGCACACCCGATCACTCCGGTGCACGTTTTGGTCGTGCCCAACCGCCACATTTCCTCGCTGGACGAAGCCGAAGAAGCCGACCAGGCCCTGCTGGGCCACTTGCTCCTGGTAGGGAGGCAGATGGCCAGCGACAAGGGGATTGCGGCGTCCGGTTATCGACTGGTGATCAACACCGGCCGGGATGCCGGACAATCCGTCTTTCATTTGCACTTGCACGTGATCGGCGGTCGCCCAATGCCGTTCAGATTTAATTAACGAAGGATGATTGGGTACCTCACATAAATTGGATAAACACTGGAATGAAATAAAAAAAACACCCCAAATGATGTGCCGGTAGCGCGGCATGGGTGGAACCGATGAAATTTGAGTTGACATAGCAGCTAATCTGACTGAAAAGATATCAAGGAGCGAAACGATTGGATGGAGACCGAAGGAGTAAACTCATTGACCATTTACCAGTGGTTGGCTGGATGCGTAAGCTCTTCTTGTTGATCCTGGTTCTTGGCTTAGCAGGCTGCAGTCGGCCAGCTCAGCCTTCCAGCCTGTACGTCGTGCCGTCCGCTGTGCCGACTGCGACCTCACGCGTCATCACCCAGCCACCGTTCTACGCAACCCGAGCGCCCGGCACCCCTGCTTTGACGCCAACCCCCGACCTCCCTCACGACCTGCCCACCCCCCGCACCACCCAGGAAACTTACACCGTCCAATCCGGCGATTCGTTGGGCAAAATTGCCCTCCTATTCAGTGTTTCGATAGATGACCTGGTAGCAGCCAACAATCTGGCCGACCCTGACCACATCAACGTGGGCGAAGCCCTCGACATCCCGGCGCCGCCGCCCGAACCGCCCGGGCCAGATTTCAAGATCATCCCCGACTCCGAGCTGGTCAACAGCCCGGCGGCAGCCGGTTTCGATGTGACTGCCTTTGCTGACCAATATGCCGGCTACCTGGCCCAATATTCCGGTGATGTGGAAGGTGAGACCACGAGCGGTCCGGCTATCCTCGCCCGGGTTGCCCGTGATTTTTCGGTCAACCCGCGCCTGCTTCTGGCGGTGCTCGAATACCAGAGTAGTTGGGTCACAGAGGCAGCGCCTGACCCCAAAACGATCGATTATCCGCTCCAATATTTCGACTCGAACCGCAAAGGTCTCTATAAACAGCTTGCATTCGTTGCCGACAGCCTGAATCGGGGCTATTACCTGTGGCGAGTCAACGGCATTTTCAGCGTAATCCTGGCAGATAATTCAGCCATTCCGCTGGCGCCAACTTTGAATGCCGGGACGGTAGGCGTGCAGTATATGATGTCGCTTTTTTATGGCAAGGCAGGTTGGGAGCAGGCGGTTACCGAATCCGGCTTGTTTGCCACCTACCAGGCCTTGTTTGGTTATCCTTTTGATTACGCCATCGAGCCGCTCCTCCCGGCTGGATTGGAACAACCGCCCATGCAGCTTCCCTTCGAACCGGGTGCGGTGTGGTCCTTTACCGGTGGTCCGCACGGTGGCTGGGGCTCTGGCTCGGCCTGGGCTGCCCTCGATTTCGCCCCTCCCGGAGAGGCCCTGGGCTGCGTGTTGAGCGACGCCTGGGTGGTGGCTGTCGCACCGGGCGAGATCGTACGCTCCGACCACGGCGAGGTAGTCGAGGACCTGGACGGAGATGGCATTGAACAAACCGGTTGGACGGTGCTTTACATGCACATCGATACCCACGAACGGGTTGCGGTTGGCACACAGGTCGCTGCAGGCGACCGTATCGGCCACCCATCGTGCGAGGGGGGTGTCTCGAATGGCACCCACACACACCTGGCACGGCGGTATAATGGTGAATGGATCCCGGCGGATGGACAATTACCCTTCAATTTGGATGGCTGGATTTCTTCCGGCACAGGCGTGGAATACAATGGATTCCTGACCCGAGATGGAACAAAGCTTGAGGCATGGGATGACCGCAGCACGGCGGAGAACCAGATCCACCGCTAGGCGGCGCCATCTTCTACGAGACATCAGATTAGCCATCGTGGCATTGATCATCGCCATCCTGGCCTGTTCTGGCATTTACAGCCTGGCCAGTGCTCCACCGCTTCCCTCAGCCGCCGACCAGACCCACCTGGTGGCAACCGTCACAGCACAGCAGTCCATCACACCTGAAAACCAGGTCACGACCGCGGCGGTGCAAACCCAGGCATTTGAAACCACCCAACTGATCGCCGGACTGCTGCCAGGGATGACCCCCCAACCATTGGATACAGCTGTTCCCAGCCCTGTTCCCAGCCCCAGCCCGACCAGTAGCATCCCCTATTTCTACTACACCCAGGCGGGGGACTCGCTCCATGCGCTGACCCTGCGCTTCGGTGTCAACCCTGAAGACATTACCTCGGCCGACCCCATCCCGAGTGAGGGACTGATCTCACCTAACCAGCTGTTGGTTATTAATCGCAAACTGTACGACACGTCTTCGTCGACCCATATTATCCCTGACAGTGAAATCGTCTTCTCTCCCTCCGCGGTCGATTTTGACGTGGCAGCTTACGTCAAGAATGCCGGCGGATACCTGAACAGTTACAGTGAATTCCTCGGTTCAACCGGAATGACTACCGGAATAGATGTCATCAAGCGCGTCGCTACCGAATTCTCGGTCAACCCTCGCCTGCTGCTGGCATTATTGGAGTTCAAATCTCATTGGGTGTTGGGCCAGCCGGCAAACCTGGCCGAAACCGATTACCCCATGGGCTACGTCGAACTGAACCATAAAGGCCTCTACCAACAAATGAGTTGGATCGTCAGCCAGCTTTCACAGGGTTATTATGGCTGGCGTGATGGCTCTGTGGTCGAGGTGACCTTCCCAGATAAGAGTACCTTGCGGTTAGCGCCGGATCTGAATGCCGGAAGCGTTGCCCTCCAGTACCTTTTTGCCGATATGTACGATCTGCCGCGCTGGGCAGGCGCTTTGAATCCTCAAGATTCGAACAGTTTTCCGGCTTTGTTCGAGCGTATGTTTGGTAATCCCTGGGTGCGGGCCCAGACGATCGAGCCGCTTTTCCCGGCAACCTTGACCCAACCAGAGTTGGAACTGCCCTTCGACCCCGGCATTCAATGGAGCTTCAGCGGCGGTCCGCATGCCGCCTTTGGGGCGGCCGGTGCCTGGGCAGCACTCGATTTTGCCCCTCCCAGTATGACCGGTGGCTGTTATGTTTCTACTGAATGGGTAGATGCCTCAGCTACCGGCGTGGTGGTACGGGCTGCTAACAACCAGGTGGTCATCGATCTCGACGGTGACGGATTTGAGCAGACCGGTTGGACGCTGCTCTACATGCATATTGCACCGCAGGGCATGGTGGCAAACGGGAGCCGGGTCGACGTCGGCGATCATATCGGACACCCTTCCTGCGACGGCGGCGTTGCCACTGGTGTGAATGTCCATATCGCCCGCAAGTATAATGGCGAGTGGATTCTGGCCGACGGCGCCATCCCCTTCGAGATGAACGGCTGGACGGCTCACGCCGGTGAGGCCCAATATCAAGGGTCATTGACCAAGGGCGACCAGGTTGTTACTGCCATGCCCAACGGTTCTCCCGAGACCTTTAATTATGCGCCCGAAACCAAATCCGAATAACTAGCCACGGCCTGGGATTCATCAATGCAAGTCCATGGGATATCAACCGATATTCATATTCTCTGCTTACCCCTATCAGCTGCGCCCAGCAAAACTAGTTCTCAATCCAGGCTTTATTAAAGGTAGAACCTAAAGATATATGCATTTGAACATAACGGTAACTCGCGTCTTCATCCGGCTGGCTATGCCGGTCGTGCTCCTGGCTGCATCCAGCGGCTGCCTGCCCCAGGCCGTTGGTTCAGGTCTGATTCTACTAACCTCCACGCCCACCACAGCCCCTTCCCCAACAGCTGCGAGCGCATTTCCGCAGCGCCCCCACTACCAGCCTGGTGAGCTGGTCGATTATAACGTTCAAAGCGGAGATACCCTGCCCGTTCTGGCGGTGCGTTTCAACACCACAGTCGACCAGATTCGCCAGGCCAATCTATCCATCCCGGGTGAAGTAACGACCTTACCGCCGGGCATGCCGATGAAGATTCCGATCTACTACATGGCTCTCTGGGGGCCGAGCTTCCAGATTATCCCCGACAGCCTGTTCGTCGATGGGCCGGCCCAGACCGGTTTCGACACCCAGGCGTTCATCATGGCTCACCCGGGCTGGCTCCGAAATTATTCAGAATATGCCTTCAATGGTACCCGGACTGCCGGCGAGATCATCGATTACATTGCCCTCAATTACAGCGTCAGCCCGCGCTTGCTGCTGGCGCTGTTAGAATATCAGGCCGGAGGATTGAGCCTGGGAGATGTTTCGATGAGCGCACTTGATTATCCTTTGGGTTATCGCGACCAGGCCCATAAGGGCCTGTACATGCAGCTTAACTGGGCCGCGAACCTGCTCAATAACGGTTATTACTGCTATCAGATCGGCCAGTTGACCGCTTTCACCCACCTGGATGGCACTCTCGAACGCACCGATCCCTGGCAAAATGCGGCGACAGTCGCGCTCCAGAATTATTTCTCATCTCTCTACGATTACAATACCTACTTGAAGACGGTCGGTGAGGATGGTCTGGCGAGCGTCTACCGCAGCTTGTTCGGCGACCCCTGGGACAGTTCGATCCCCGCCTTGATCCCGGGGAACCTGAACCAACCTGCTTTCACGTTGCCGTTCAAACCCGGGCAGGTCTGGGCATTTACCGGCGGACCGCACACCAATTGGGGCCATGGCGCACCGTTAACCTCCCTCGATTTTGCGCCGCCTTCGATCGCCGGTGGATGCGTCCCATCTTCTCTATGGGTAACAGCCGTTGCCAGCGGGGAGGTCGTTCGCACGGATGAGGGAGTGGTGGTTCTGGATTTAGATGGAGATGGGAATGAGCGGACCGGTTGGGTAGTTTTCTACCTGCATATTGCCACTGACGGTCGGGCTGTGGTCGGAGATAAGCTGAGCACTGGCGACCCCATTGGTCATCCCTCCTGCGAGGGGGGCGAGGCCACCGGCACCCACGTCCACATCGCCCGTAAATACAACGGCGAGTGGGTCCCGGCGGGCGGTACGCTGCCTTTTGACCTGGATGGTTGGATCGCTCATTACGGCAGCGATGCCTACCAGGGCACCCTGGTCAAAGGCGGCCAGGTCGTCACCGCCTGCACCTGCTCGGATGCCGGCACGAACATCCAAGCCGGAAGATGAGGCAAATCAGGCTGCTTCTAGAAGATTGACCTTGTGTTCGATCTCAGCCGTTTTGGCCAGCATCGCAGATGCGCTGCAGTATTTGTCGACTGAAAGCTCGATGGCCCGGTCGACAGCCTTGGGATCGACGGCGTGCCCGCTGACGGTGTATTCGATGGTGATGTGCGTGAAGACCTTTGGGTGGTCGGCGGCGCGCTCGGCTTGCACCGAGACTTCAAAGCCGGTCACGTCCTGGCGTTTTTTGCGCAATATATCGATAACATCCATTCCGGTGCAGCCTGCCAGTCCGACCAGGAGCAGCTCCATGGGTGAAAAACCGCTACCATCTCCACCATTTCCGATACGGCCGTCGAGCGGTAGGGTGAAACCAGAACCGGCTGTGCCTTCGAAGGCTAATTTATTTTTCCAGGTTATTTTTGCTTCCATTTTTCCCGTTCTAAAGATTACTTATCAGGAACAGATCTAATTCTTCCGAAAAACACGAATGGGCTTGATCTGCCCATTCGTGTTTTTCGCTATTTCGAGTTATTCTTGAGTGATTGGTTCCAGAATTGCTTTCTGAATTTCTGCAATCAGGGTATCTTCCGGGGCGGCCCCGATGATGTTGCCGGCGCCCGAATTGATGACCGTATGCGGGACTCCGCTGACCCCAAACTGGTTTGCCAGGTCGAAGAATTCCATCGATTTGACCATTTCGGCCTCGACCAGCGGGCTTTCCATGGCCATCTGGTGAGCTAGAACAACCGCCCGCGGGCAGTAAGGGCAGGTTGGGGTGACGAATACCTGCAGTAGAACCGGCTGTGATAGGCCTTGCAAGAACTGGCGAGTTTCATCGGCGAGGGCCGAGTTGTGGCTGGATACCATGATCAGGTCGTTGATCAGAGAGGTAAATTCGTGCCCGGCTGGGATGCCAAAATAACGGATGCCGAAATCGGTGAGGCTGTCGCCGTTTTTGGCAAGGATGGCAAAACCGGGGGCTTTGTCGATTTTGTACTGCCGGGCCAGATCGGCGTCTTCGTCGAGGTCGTAGGCGCTGAGGGTAAAAATGTCTGAGAGGGCGGTGACTTCCTCGAGCAGTTGGCGGGTTTCTTGCATATATTGGCTGCTTTCATCCTGCGCAGAGAAAAACACCACCTCGACTGGGTCGTGCAGGTCGGCAAAGATTTCTTTTACCTGGCGGGTCAAGTCTTCGTTCAAAAATTGTTCCATCTGGGTCATCCTTTCTTACCGTTAATTGCAATCTCAAGAATTTTAATGGCTGCCTTATTCTATTTGGGCTGCCTGGTTATCCTCGACCTGATTTCTTTGGAGATAATCATCCAGGTTCAACCGCAGGAAGAGGCGTTGGCGTACATCACCGGGGATCACCTCGCTGTTGCCATGGGTGTGGTAGAGGTCGATCGTCTTGAGGGTGGTATTGTAGACGACCTGGCAGTTCTGACATCCGTCCAGGTGCTCTTCCAATACTTCGCAAAGCATCGGGTCCAGGGTTCCATCGATATAATCCGATAAAGATTCTAGTAGTTTGTGACAGGTAATATTTTCCATTTTTAATCCTAGGTCACCTTTTTTCTTGCGACCGTTCTTTAAAGTACGACGACAAATATTCCCTCAGGCGCAGGCGAGCCCGTAAAAGCCGGGTCTTCACAGCGGTTTCACTCAAATTGAGGGCTTCAGCTGTTTCCCTTACGGACAGGTCCTGGATATCTCTCAGGAGGAAAACGACACGGAGGGTCTCAGGCAAGCGGCTGATTGCCTTATCTAGCATTGCCTGGGTCTCGTTCGAAAGCAGCTCCTGTTCAGGCAGGTTATGCCAATCGACAATTTCAAGCGGTTTGAGCTCGCCGTCATCCGTTTGGGTCTCTTCGTCAGTAGAGATGGTATCCGGCCGCCGGCGCCTGCCCATCATCAGGGCTTCGTTTACTGCGATCCGGTATAACCAGGTCGACAGGCTTGAACGGCCTTCGAAGGTCCCCAGGTGCTGGAATGCCTTTATGAACGTTTCTTGTAAGACCTCTTCGGCATCCTGCTGGTCGTCTAACACTTTAAGGGCCAACCGATAGATCGGCGTGGAATAGGTATCCACCAACCGGGCAAATTCTCCTCGATCCCCGGCCCTGAGAGCTACCAGTGAAAATTCCGGTTGCTGTTCAGTTTCAATCATTTAGATGACTTCCTGATGAAAAAGTTACTACATTCGTGGTCACGATAAGGGCCAGGTAGGGAGGGCGTCGAAATTAACCGGGTCGGTCTGACCGGCGATGAACCGGAAATAGCCCGCAGAAGCGATCATAGCGGCATTATCGGTACATAAAAAGAGCGGAGGAATGTGGACCGGGAAATCTTTTTGGGCCATGAACTCGTCACGTAAGGCCTGGTTGGCAGATACACCCCCGGCAACCAGGATCTCTCTGGCATGGAAAGTATGGGCCGCCCGGATGGTCTTGCTGAACAATACGTCGACGACCGCGGCCTGAAAGCTGGCTGCCAGGTTTTCGACCGGCAGCGCCTGTCCGCGCTCTTCAAGCTGGCGCACCTCACGCAGAACGGCTGTCTTCAGCCCGCTGAACGAGAAATCCCAGGTGCCTTCCAGGCGAGCGCGCGGGAAGGAAAAGGCTTTAGGGTTGCCATTCTGGGCGGCTTGCTGGATGGACGGTCCTCCCGGGTAAGGCAGGCCTAACAGCCGTGCGACCTTGTCGAAGGCTTCACCGGCGGCATCGTCCAGGGTGCCTCCCAACCGGCGGTACTGCAGATGGCCGCTGACCAGGTTCAACTCGGAATGCCCGCCCGAGACCAGCAAGACCATCAGTGGGAACTGCGGGGCGGTGGCTGCTGCTTCTGGATTGGGCTGCACCCAGGCCGAATAAATGTGGCCTTCCAGGTGGTTCACGCCGATCAGGGGGCGCCCGCTGGCGATTGCCAGTCCTTTGGCCATATTGATGCCGACAACCAGCGATCCGGCCAGGCCAGGCCCGCGGGTAACCGCAATGGCATCGACGTCGTTCACCTGCAAGTGAGCCTGTTGTAATGCCTGGTCGACGATGGCGTAGATGGTCTTGACGTGCTGGCGTGAGGCTACCTCAGGGAAGACGCCGCCGTATTGGGCATGCAGGTCGATCTGAGTTGCGACCACGTTAGAGAGCAGGGTGCGGCCATCTTCGATCACCGCAGCCGCGGTTTCGTCGCAAGAGGTTTCGATCCCCAGAATGCGCGCAGAGGGGATCGGGTTGTTGGTTTGGTTTGGCGTAATCATTCGATCATTCATGATTTTTCGTGGGCTATCTGACAGGTAAGACCAGGTCCATCGGGTAGGGAGCCAGCACCTCAATCTGTCCATCCGGCCGGACCCAAACTGTATCCTCCAGGCGAACCCCCAGCCCTTTTTCAGGGTAGTAAAGCCCGGGTTCGACCGTAAATACCACCCCTGGAGCGAGGATATCGCCCTGGCTGGCAGTGCTGCCCGAGAACGGTCTCTCGTGGATGTTGAGTCCGACTCCATGGCCCAGGCTGTGGACGTAACCCTCGACCGTATCCGGCTGGTTGCGGATCGTCGCATGACCCTTGGCTTCAAACAGATCGCAAGTGCGTTGTTGTAAATCGCGACAGGGTTGGTTGATCTTCATCTCTTCGATGATTGTGGTATAGACGGTGTGGACGTCTTCGTACAGCCGCAATGCTTCGTCCGGGGCATAACCCAGGCACCACGTGCGGGTGAAATCATAGAAGTAACCGCCGCCAGCTTCGCAAGGAAAGATGTCGAAAACGATCGTCTGGCCCAGGCGGAGCAGGTCGTGCGGGTTGCCGCTGCTGTGGGGCACGCCGGAATCCCGGGCGATGGCGAAGATGGTCCCTTCCGGGTTTTCCACGCCGCGTTCGGCCAGCCACAGATCGATCTGGCGTTTCACGTCGCTGATGAGTAGCGGCTCGCCATCTGATTTTACCAATACATCACCCCGGCTGGCATGGCTGCTGAGGTAATCGGAGACCTTGCCGACGACCTCAACTGTGATCTTGCCCATCCGGCGGATGTGCTCGATTTCGGCGCTGTCCTTGGTCATCATGGCTTGCGGCAGGACCCTGCCTTCGTAATCACCGTTAAATTCGAGCCCAGGCAGAGCTTTTTGCAACCCAGCCAGGAGTGAATAGGTATTGCCGACTTCGGCCTGGCCGTATACCAGAACCTGGCCCTGGTCGATGGCGGTGTCGGCCAGCATCTGGGTGTAACGCAGCACCATTGCCTTCTGGCGGTCACCGTCAGCCTGCTTGAGCAGCGGCCCCATGGGATAATCGTTATAACTGCGGGTCGCCAGGCCTGACCGGGCGGCTTCGTCGCGTTCCATCGGGCCGTGGAACAGGATAGGTGCCGTGCCGCGCTTAATCAGCAGGTCGGCAGAGGTCAGGTGCCTGAGACCGGTTAGATAAACCATAGCCGGGTTGTGCTGCCCGGCGCCGGTGATCAGCAGGGCTTCCACCCCGCTGGCTTGCATCAATTGATCGATATCGTTCTTCATAAAAGCTGGTTTCCCTTATCGCCTGCAAAGGCAAGGTTTCCCTTGCCCACCAAATTCCTATGTAGGACAAGACCTGCCCCATGCAATGGGGACCTGCCCCATGCAATGGGGTCATCTTGTCCCGTACGATTTTACCTCTTTTCGGATAATCCTTACCAGCAGGTCATCCTGGTCTTCCAATACCGTGCGGGGGTCGAAAACGACCCGGTCTGCTTCCACCCTGGCAATCACCGGCGGGCTGGCCTTTCTTAAGGCTGATAAAAACCGGTTTGGCTTGGGCAGGTCCAATGCCAGCAAGAAGGTCGGCATGGTCTCTCCGGGTAAGCTGCCGCCGCCGACTGTCGATTGGCCTGGGATAACGCTGGCCAGCGTCTGTAGGTCAGTGAGGCTTTCCAGCCAGGCTGCGGCGCGCTGCTGCAGTTGGGCTGGCCTGGCTGAGATCATTTTCCAAACCGGCACCTGGCAGGCAGCTTCGCCTTTTAAATAGTGCTGCAAGGTAGCCATCAAGCCTGCCAGGCAGAGTTTATCGGCGCGCACGGCCCGGGCCAGGGGGTGGCGCTTGAGTTTGGCCAACAAATCACCTCTGCCGACGATGATCCCGGCCTGTGGGCCGCCCAGCAGCTTGTCGCCGGAAAAGCAGACGATGTCAGCGCCGGCTGCCAGCGATTCTTGCACGGTTGGCTCGTGACCCAGCCCATATTCAGCCGTATCCAGGAGAGCGCCAGATCCAAGATCGTCCATCAGGAATGCTCCCCGGTCGTGCGCCAGGATGGCCAGGTCTTTCAACTCCGGCTCGCTGGTAAAACCGATGATGCGGAAGTTGGAATGGTGGGCATGCAGCACCATCGCAGCTGGTTCGACCAGGGCTTCCTCGTAATCGGAAAGATGAACCCGGTTGGTGGCACCGGCTTCGACCAGCCGAGCGCCCGACTGGCGCATCACGTCTGGCACCCTGAACCCACCGCCGATTTCAACCAGTTGGGTGCGCGAGATCACCACTCGCTTGCGCCTGGCAAGAGCTATCAAGGCCAGCAGGACGGCCCCGGCGTTATTATTGACCACCATGGCAGCTTCTGCTCCGGTCAGTTGGGTGAGGAGTCTCTCGGCATGAACCAGGCGAGATCCGCGTTTACCGCTTTCGAGGTCGAATTCCAGGGTGCTGTACCCGGTTGCCACGGACTGGATCGCCTGTAAAGACGCCTGGCTGAGGATTGCCCGGCCAAGGTTGGTATGGAGCACCACGCCGCTGGCATTGATCACCGGCAGGAGGGTCGGCTTGTTCCATTGGGCCAGCTTCTCCTGGCTGCGGGCGAGGATTTCCGCATCGGCTGGCAGCGGTCTGTTATCGTCAAATACCGCCCGAATTTCAGACAGCGTCGACCTTATCGCTTCCAGGGTCATTGCCCGGCCGTATTCATTTATCATCCCGAATGTCAATTCGGTTTGCAGGAGCTTTTCGACGGAAGGTAACCCCCTCAGGTTATTTTTAACCATTTGCTTTCTAAGGTCCGGGTTTCCAGCGGCTGCGTTCCCACATCCGCAGCAAGCCTTCGATCAAAATTAAAACCCCCGCAAGGAACAAGGCCATCACCGGGCTGAACATTTTACCCAGCTGCAGCCAGGCCAGGGCGCTGGCGTAAATGCCGAACCAGAGCGCTTCGCGCACGATGACGTTGCCCTCGACCGGCGGTTTGCTGGGGAAGCGCCGGTGCAGGAAATATACAACCGGCAAGAAAGTCCCGGTCAAAGCGATCGTGGTCAGGAAGAAGAACAGCCAGCGCGGCCCCAGGTAGGGCGGCAGGTAATAGACCAATGCTGCCAGCCCGCCCCATCCAATGGCGAGCAGAATGATGATGGTCGGAATGAATGCAAAGAATGAAGGTGGCTTGGAATTTTCCACGGCTGGTCCTTATAGTTTAGATTATATCTTAAGATCAGCGTGCGAGTTTCGTGCCAGGCTTATTCTCACTTGCTGTTATAGATATGTACACTTAAAGAGGGAATTAGGAAAATTTTAATCGCTTGTGCTACAATTCACCAGTAGGGTGAATTCTTTATTTATATTTTGTGGAAATTAAAATCGGGAAAAATCAATGGCTTACTTACCTCATGACTCTCGTTATTCCGGTATGGTTTTCAACCGCTGCGGGCGCAGCGGCCTCAAGCTGCCGGCGATCTCACTCGGGCTGTGGCACAACTTTGGCGGCGTTGACGTTTACGACAATGCCCGCGCTATGGTGCTGCACGCTTTTGACCTGGGAATCACCCATTTCGACCTGGCCAACAACTACGGCCCACCGCCGGGGTCGGCTGAAGAAACCTTCGGCCGGATTATGGCGCACGACCTGGCGCCTTACCGCGATGAGCTGCTCATCTCGAGTAAGGCCGGTTACTATATGTGGCCCGGGCCGTACGGCGAATGGGGCTCACGGAAATCCCTGGTTGCCAGCCTGGACCAAAGCCTCAAGCGCATGGGGCTGGATTACGTCGACATATTTTATTCACACAGGCCCGATCCGGAAACCCCATTGGAAGAAACCATGAGTGCCCTGGACTACATCGTTCGCAGTGGGCGGGCACTCTACGCTGGCATTTCTTCTTACGGCCCGGAACAAACCAGGCAGGCTACAAGAATCCTCAAGGACCTGGGAACGCCTTGCCTGATCCACCAGCCCAGCTACAGTATGTTCAACCGCTGGATTGAAGATGGCTTATTGGCTGTGTTGGAAGAGCAAGGAATTGGCTGCATCGTCTTCTCGCCCCTGGCACAAGGCCTGCTGACCGATCGCTACCTGGGGGGTATCCCGGGCGATTCACGCGCCGGCAAAGCTTACGGGTTCTTGCGGCCGAAGCAGGTTACCGAAGAGAAAATCGCCCGGGTGCGTAAGCTGGCCGAGATCGCTAAAGCGCGCAACCAGAGCATGGCTCAGCTGGCGATTGCCTGGGTACTGCGTTTCAAGACCGTGACCTCCGCCTTGATCGGCGCCAGCAAGGTTGAGCAAATCGACGACATCGCCGCGGTGATTAATAATCCCCAGTTGAGCGAGCAGGAGCTGCTGGAGATCGAATCAGCCCTGGCGCCCTGACAATGCATATTTGCATTGCCCAGATACTTTTCGGTAGCTTTCAGGCCTAATTGTCCAAATACAATCGCCTGACGAGGGTGTCGAAAAATTAATAATTTCTTGACTGAACTGGCTTTTTGCATCATTATTCGCCAGAGAATTGATCTAAAATGCACCTTGACAACTCAAAATTGATCTTTTTCCCTTTCTATGGGCCTCCTTTCTGCCCAGAGGGACAATTCATCCTGGGTTAAGCCACCACCACACTGGGGGTCTTGAAACCCACTCCAGTCAAGAGTTTGACCATCCGCTTGAGGTTGAGGGTGATGGCGGTCAGGAATGCCTGCACCCCAAATCCCAGCCGTCCCAGATAGCGACACCGACCCAGGCCATGGCTCTGTTTGCCTTCGCCAAATTTGCGTTCGATGGTATAGCGCTCTTTCAATCCATTCTGATACTGGGGTGTAGCTTCCAGGTCCAACCAGACCTGCTTGTTGTCATCTTTTTTCTGGGTACGGGTCTTTTTCAACCGGATGGCGGAATATAATCCGTTGAGTTCCAGATTGAGGTGGTTATCGCCGTCGTCATAGGCTTTGTCAGCGGTGTAGATTTTGACCGGCAGCTTTTGAGCCAGGTCATGATTGACCAGGTTGCAAAAATGTTTTCCGTCCGCAGCTTCGCCTGAGGTGGGTTCCAGGCTGGTGATTATCCCCGCCTGAGCGTTCAAGGAGACATGCGCCTTATAACCAAAGAAGTACTCGGTTTGTTCGATCTCCTTTCCCTGCTCATCCTTGACCTTGCGCTTATGCTTGACACCCCAGTGTGCATCTGGGTCATGGGGACCTTTGTCCTTCTCTTCGCGCTTTTTGTCTTTGGCAGTGTTCACGTTAGCCAGGGAATGGACGCTGTCGATCACCTGGATGGTGCCAAATTGGATGCCTTTCTCGCCAGCTTGCTGCACGATTGCGGTTAACATGTCTTCAAAGACTTTAAGCTTGCCCCGTGCCAGTAACCGCTCACGAAACACGGTCAGGGTAGAATGATCCGGAGCCTTTTGATCCACGGCTAATCCCAGGAAAAACTTGGCTGGCAGGTTCTCGTTGACGTACACTTCTACCTGGCGCTCGGAGAGAGCATACAGATAGGCTAGCAGTTCGACCTTCAGCATCAACGCAGGGTCAAACGGCGGTCGTCCTACCACCCCTTCACCTTTATAGAGTTGGATCAATTTTCCAGTAAAGTAGCTCCAATCGATCAATTGGCGCAGTTTGCGTAGAAAATGATCTGCCGGGATAATCTGGTCATATAGATATTCGCCATAGAAGGAATGATTGTCAGTTTCCACAAAGCGTTTCGTTTCCATCGCAGCCACCTGGATTCTTTGAGATGGTTCAATTGAATCACATTCGGTCAAAAAGGTCAATTCGAGACTTGTTTTTCAACACTCTCGCCTGACCTAATTTGACTTGAACCTGCAATTATGATAAAATCCATCTAATTATCCACATTTTGTGGAACACTCATCCAGAGAGGTGGAGGGACCGGCCCTTTGAAACCTCGGCAACCGTGCCACACTGGCGGTGCCAATTCCGGCAGACAAGTTCTGGAAGATGAGGCCCCCATATTCATTCTGGTGTGCCTCTCACAAAAAGGAGAGGTTTTTTTATTATGAGTGATCGAAAATATACCAACCGCCGCTACCTGGATGCTCTTAAAGAGCGCGTCTTGATCTTCGATGGAGCCATGGGAACCAACTTGCAGACCCTGGACCTGACCGCCGACCACTTCGGGGGGGAGCAGACCAACGGCTGCCTGGATTACCTGGTGATCTCTTACCCCCAGGCAGTCGAAACCGTTCACCGTTCCTTCCTTGAAGTAGGTGTCGACGTCATCGAGACATGTTCATTCCGTGCGAACCGCATCACCCTGGCGGAATACGGCCTGAGCGAAAGAGTGCTCGAGATCAATCAGGCTGCGGCTGGCCTGGCGCGCCGCCTGGCGGACGAATATTCAACGCCCGACCAACCGCGTTTCGTCGCCGGGTCGATTGGGCCTTCCGGAAAACTTCTCTCCGTGGACGATCCCACCCTGGGTGATGTTTCTTTTAGCGATCTGGTCGACGTTTTCTGCGAACAGGCTACAGGTTTAGTTCAGGGTGGAGTCGACCTGGTGCTGATCGAAACCTCGCAAGATATCCTTGAGGTCAAAGCGGCGATATTGGGCATCCAAAAAGCTTTCGCCGCCACCGGCATTTACCTTCCTATCCAGGCGCAGGTCAGCCTGGACACGACCGGGCGGATGCTGCTGGGGACAGACGTCACCGCCGTCCAGGCCATCCTGGATGGCATGCCAGTCGATGTGATCGGTATGAACTGTTCGACCGGCCCGGATTTCATGCGTGAGCCGCTGCGCTACCTCAGCGCCCAGACGACCCTGCCGATATCCTGCATCCCCAATGCCGGCCTGCCAATCAATGTTGATGGCCAGGCAGTTTATCCGCTCGAGCCCCAACCATTTGCCGACGCTCTGGCCGAATACGTCGATAAATTCCACATCAACATCGTTGGCGGCTGCTGCGGCACCACGCCCGATCATTTGAAGCACCTGGTCGAGAAAGTCCACGACCTGGGTCAGGCCGTGCGCCAACCTGCTTTAGTCCCGCGCCTGGCCTCTTCAGTCCAGGCTGTGCCTATGCAGCAGGAGCCGCGCCCGTTCTTAATCGGCGAGCGTCTCAATGCCCAGGGCAGCCAGAAGTTCAAAAAACTATTATTGGCTGAAGATTATGATGGGATTGCAGCCCTGGCCCGCCAGCAGGTCAACAGCGGCGCCCACGGGCTGGATATTTGCGTGGCGGTGACGGAACGCAGCGACGAAATCGAGCAGGCTCGCCGGGTCGTTAAGACCCTGGCGCCGGTGGTCAAATCGCCGTTGGTGATCGACACCACCGAACCGGAGGTGATGGAAGCGGTCCTGCAGGTTGCTCCAGGGCGCTGCCTGCTCAACTCAACGAACCTGGAAGCCGGAACGGCCAAATCGGAGCGGATTTTTACCCTTGCCAAAACATACAACGCCGCAGTGATTGCCTTGACTATCGATGAGCAGGGTATGGCCAGGACTGCTGAGCGGAAGCTCGAGGTCGCCACCCGGATTTACCGCCTGGCAGTGGATGGTTTCGATCTAAATCCCCAGGACCTGGTCTTCGACGCTCTAACCTTCACCCTGGCTACCGGCGATGAGGCTTACAGCCACTCGGCGGTCGAAACCCTGGAAGGCATCCGCCGCATCAAAACCGGGCTGCCAGGGGTTTTGGCGTCCCTGGGAGTGAGCAACGTCTCTTTCGGCCTGTCGCCAGAAGCTCGGGCAGTGCTCAACAGCGTCTTCCTTTACCACGCGGTACAGGCAGGATTAGATATGGCTATCGTCAACCCGGCTCAGATTACCCCCTATGCCGAAGTCGACGACGCTGAACGCCAGCTGGCCGAAGATTTGATTTTCGATCGCCGTCCCGATGCCCTGCAGCGCTACATTGAGCATTTTGAAAAAGCCCAACCTGCTGCCAAAGCGGCTGCCGCCCATCCCACTGAAGGGATGAGCCCTGAAGAGCGCTTGCACTGGCGCATCCTCCACCGTTATAAAGATGGGGTTGAAAAAGACATCGACGAGATTTTGAACCGGGGGTCAGGAACAGAGCGTCCGCAAACGGCCATCCATGTGTTGAATGAAGTGCTTTTACCGGCGATGAAAGAGGTGGGTGATAAATTCGGGGCAGGCGAACTGATCTTGCCGTTTGTGCTGCAATCGGCCGAGGTGATGAAAAAGTCGGTAGCTTACCTCGAGCAGTTTCTCGAGAAGAAAGAAGGTGCCACCAAAGGCAAGGTCGTGCTGGCTACCGTGTATGGAGACGTCCATGATATCGGCAAAAATCTGGTCAAGACAATCTTATCCAACAACGGTTTTACAGTCGTAGACCTGGGTAAGCAGGTGCCGGCAGAGACGATTATCTCAAAAGCGGTCGAGATCAACGCCGATGCAATTGGCTTGAGCGCTTTACTGGTCAGCACCAGCCGGCAGATGCCGTTGATCGTCAATGAGCTCCAGCGCCGCGGCCTGTCCTTCCCGGTGCTCATTGGTGGTGCGGCCATCAACCGGCGGTTTGGCAGCCGCATCCTGCAAACCGACCAGGGTGATTATTATGCACCTGGGGTTTTTTACTGCAAGGATGCATTTGAGGGATTAGGAGTTATGAACGACCTGGTCGATGGGCAAAAACGGGGTGAGCTGCTGGCGAAGATCAGGCAAGAGGCTGATTTCGAACTGGGCAAAGTCGTGCATAAACCCAATCTTGCCGTTCAGGTCCAGCGGTCATCGGTACCGCCGGCAAAAAACATCCCTCGTCCGCCAATCTGGGGCCCACGCCTTGTCCGCCAGATGCCCCTGGACATGGTCTTTAACTACCTGGCGAAAAACGAGCTGTTCCGCCTGTCGTGGGGCGCTAAGAACACCCATGGCAAAGCCTGGGAAGCGCTTCTGCCAGAATTCGAAAGCCGGTTGGAAGATATGCACCAGGTGTTGCTTAGAGATCCCTGGCTTTACCCGCAGGGAATGTACGGCTATTGGCCGGCCCAATCGGATGGCAACGATCTGGTGGTATACGAGCCGGGAAGTGTTGTGTCCGGCTCGCCCGAAGAGCTCGTGCGTTTTACCTTCCCGCGCCAGCCGGATGGCGACCAGCTTTGCCTGGCGGATTATTTTGCTCCTGTCAATACAGGGGTAATGGATGTGGTCGCATTCCAGGTGGTGACCGTCGGCGATGAAGCAACCCGGCGGTTCGACCAGCGCCAGGAAGCCGGAGAATATTCCGAAGGGTATTTTGGCCACGGCCTGGCCGTTCAGATGGCCGAAGCGACCGCTGAATATCTTCACCGCCACATCCGGCGAGAGTTAGGGCTCAAACCGGGCCAGGGCAAACGTTATTCGTGGGGTTACCCGGCAATCCCTGAGCTATCTGATCATGCTAAAGTATTCCAGTTATTACCGGTAGAAAGCGAGCTGGGCATGAAGCTTACGCCAGCCTACCAGCTCATTCCCGAACAATCGACCGCTGCCATCATCGTTCATCACCCCCAGGCGCGATATTATTCAGTCGGCGAGTTGCGGTTGGAACAGTTAATGTAGCATCTATTCTTTTTGTAGGCTAAGCTTTAGCTTGTCTATTAGCGTGTCCGATGCAGGAGAGACTTTAGTTTGTCTGCAAGGGCTTTGCATATCGATCAAACTCGGCTAGCTGAAGTAAGCCCAACAAAAGGGTAAATAAAGCAATATTATACAAAAGACCAGAACACTTCTTGACCTTCAAGTTTTCGAGTATGATTAGCACATATTATTGTTTTTTCCCTAAACAGCCAAAATGCCGATTGAACCGAAAGTCAACTACAATCTTTTCTATCAGCGCCAATTACCCCATTACCAACCTGAAGAAGCTACTTTTTTTGTTATATTTTGGTTGGTAAGCGCTTTGCCAGGTGATGTTGTCCAGTCGTGGATGCAAGAAAAATCCAGCATGGGAGAGAAACTAAATCGAATCAATGATCCAGACGAACGGTTGAATAAGATTGAAACCTTTCGTAAGCCACAATGCGAGCATTGGGACAAAGCCCTGGATTGTTCAGATAAGGGTCCCATCTGGCTCGAAGACCGGCGAATCGCGACGATGGTTACAGATGAGATCAAGCGAAATGACAATAAGCTATATCGTTTGATCGTATTCTGCATCATGCCGAACCAAGTCCATCTGGTCTGCCAGCCTTTACCAAAATCGGACGAACATTATTATTCGTTAGCGGAAATTCCGAAGGTTGTCAAAGGAGGTTCTGCTATTCAAGCGAACAAAATCATGACCCACCTGGGAGCTTTCTGGGAGCACGAGAGCTATGATCATGCGATCCGCGATGAAGCAGAGCTTCAAAGAATTATCGATTATGGGTTGAATAATCCGGTCAAAGCCGGCCTGGTTGATACCTGGAACCAATGGGAATGGACTAATTATAAATATGCATAGTTGGCAGCCAGGTGAAGATACTTTTTTCCAGGGGGGTGATCATGCCCTACAGCGTTGTAGGACAAGATTTACTTCGTCCTTTCGTGGCCTTAAGAGGGTTCTCCTACAGCACGTAACCTTGCCGGTCGTGACCAAGGACAAGCTGATGCTTGTCCTACATAAAGACAATCTACCCCGATTGGCTGCCATTGCGCTCCAGTTATCCATGCTCGTTGCCTTCGTCGGGTGCACCGGGCAGGGAGCAATCCCGACCCAGACGGCCACACCGCGGTCCACAAACGCAGTCCCTTCAGCAACCGCCACGCGCCAGCTACCGACGGGGACATTTCTTCCAAGCATATCGCCTGCAGATACCTTGACTACAACCCCAACCCAGGCGATCGCGACCACTGGGCCGGCGGCAGTTGAAAGTTCTACCCCAGGCCCGACCCCAACCTACGACCCGGCAAGTTGGGAATTGCTGCCGGTGATCCCGGTCATCAGCGCCAACGTCTTGAAGATTTACAAGACCGGGCAGAAATTCCATAATAATCCGCACGCTTTTTCCAAGGTCGGCGACTGCGAAACATCCAGCCCATATTTTTTGACGGAATTTGATCACGGTAAAAACGCCTACAATTTGGGACCTTATCAAGACCTGCAAACCACGATCGACTATTTTGCCGGCTCCTTCGAGCACACCAGCCTGGCTTCGGGCCAGGGTTATTCGGCCTCTTCAACCTTGAACATGTTGTTATCGGACCCCAGCCAATGCCGTCCGAATGAGATTCCCCTGTTATGCGAATTCCGCGTCAACAAGCCCAGCTTCGTATTCATCATGTTCGGAACCAATGATGCTGTCAACAGCCGCCAGGCGTTCCAAAAATATATGCAGATGATTATCGATTACGCCATCAAGAACGGGGTCGTACCGGTCCTGGCGACCAAGGCGGATAACCTTGAAGGCGACATGAGCATCAACCTCATCATCGCCCAACTGGCCCACGACAACAACATTCCACTGTGGAATTTCTGGGCCGCGGTTCAAGATATTCCCCACCATGGGCTGAAGGATGATGGCGTGCACCTGACCTACTTTCCGGAAAAATATAACGATCCGGCTGCGATGCAATACGCGTTTCCCATCCGCAACCTGACAGCCTTGCAGGTTCTGGATGAATTAATGGTAGCGGTTAACCAGGATGAATGAGTGAAACCACCTTCGAACACCTTTATTTCTACCCTTGATTCGGGCCGGCCCCTGCTGGCAGATGGCGCGATGGGCACCTTGCTGTACGAACGCGGCATCCATTTCGACCGTTGCTTCGACGAGCTTAATCTATCCCAACCCGACCTGGTCGCCGGCATCCACCGGGAATACCTCCAGGCCGGTGCCCAACTAATCAAGACCAACACCTTTAGCGCCAACCGCTACAAGCTCAAACAGCACGGGCTCGAAGCCGGGGTCGACCGCATAAATCAGGCCGGGGTGAGCCTGGTACGACAGGCGATCGCCGAATTGGGGAAAGAAGCTTTCGTCGCTGGAGACGTTGGCCCTCTGGGCGTGCGCCTGGCGCCCTACGGCAAGGTGCAGCCCGAACACGCTCGCCTGGCCTTCGAGGAGCAAATTCTGGCATTGAGCCAGGCGGGGGCTGATCTGGTATTGATCGAAACTATGAGCGACTTGCGCGAAGTCCACGAAGCCATCCAGGCGGTGCGCCAGGTAGAGAAAAAACTGTCTATCGAGCTGCCGGTCATCGCTTCGATTACCTTTACCCGCGACGATCGCACCCTGCTGGGAGACGACCCTGAAAAGGTCGCCCGCACACTCTGGCAAGACGGTGCCGACCTGGTTGGGGTTAACTGCTCGAGCGGGCCGGCCCAGCTGCTGCGGATTTTAAAAATGATGCGCCAGGCGGTTCCTGAGGGGCGTTTTTCGATTATGCCCAATGCCGGTTGGCCTGAACAGGTCAATGGACGGATAATGTACCCGGCCGGCCCCGAATATTTTGGAGAATACGCACTGGGTTTCTGGCAGGCTGGCGCCTGCCTGGTCGGCGGCTGCTGCGGCACCAGCCCGAGGCACATCGCGGCCATGCGCCAGGTGATCGATTTCGAACTCACCCGGGGAATCCCTGGATGGGACGATTTCGTTGGTGTTCGAGCGGGAAGAATTTACACCATCCACCGAAACGACCTCCGGGTTAGCTCAAAAACTGGCCCAGGGGAAATTTGTTACGGCAGTAGAGATTGATCCACCCCGCGGCCTTTCAACTCACAAACTCCTGGCAGGCGCCAGCTTGCTGGCCGAGGCGGGCGCGGATGTGATCGACGTCGCCGACAGCCCAATGGCGCGTATGCGCATGAGCCCTTGGGCTGTTTGCAGCCTGATCCAGAACCAGGCGGGAATTGAGACCGTGCTGCATTTCCCGACCCGCGGCCGCAGCCTGCTCCGGGTGCAAGGCGATCTGCTGGCTGCTCACGCTCTGGGAATCCGCAACGTGTTTGTCGTCCTGGGAGACCCAACTGCGATTGGAGAATACCCCAACGCCATGGACAACTTTGACCTGGTCCCATCAGGTTTGATCCGGTTGATCAAGCAGGGGTTCAACACTGGCGTCGATCATTCAGGATCGGCAATCGGCCAGCCGACCACGTTCTTTGTAGGCTGCGCGTTGAATCTCAATCCAAAAGACATGCACACTGAGGTCAAGAACTTACAGCGCAAGGTAAAAGCCGGGGCGGACTTCATTCTCACCCAACCGGTCTTCGATGTGGAACCAATCAGCACTTTTTTACGTCATTATGAAAGTGAGAACGGCCTTTTGCAGGTTCCTATTCTGGCTGGCATCCTCCCAATAGCTAATGAGCGCCACGCGGCTTATTTGAACCAGGAAGTTCCGGGAATTAAGATCCCCGAGCAAATAAACCGGCGCATGGGGCGGGCTGGAGAAAACAGCTCTCGTACAGGAATCGAAATCGCGATAGAATTGGGTGATCGGCTGAAAAGCCTGGTGCAAGGGATTTACCTGATGCCAGCTTTCAACCGCTTCGATCATGTCGCAGAGGTCATTGAGGCCATCTCCAGTCATTAAATACTTCTAGGAATAAAGAAACAGAAACAGCAAACTTGCAGTGCATTAGTACTGAAGGTTAATCTCGATTTTCGAATTTTGCTAAAAGGGTTATCCGTCCATGGCTCCAAACAAAACGATCACGTTTCTCTCCATATTCACCATCACCATCTTGCTGCTGACTGCCTGCCAAACAGCCAGCCCATCTCCTACGGTCGACTTGGCTCAAACGGCTGCCGTAGAAACGATCACGGCGCTTCCCACCAGTACTCACCAGCCAACCGCCACAAATTCCATCACGCCAACGGCAACCAAGACCCGGGTCCCTTCAGCCACTCCTACGATTACGCAGACTGCGACCCCCGCAGCTTATGGACCTACCGGCTTCCCCGCCAATATCAATCCATTAACTGGATTAGCGGTTTCCGACCCCACGATCCTCAACCGGCGGCCTGTAATGGTAAAGGTTTCGAACTTCCCGGCTTCCGGACGGCCGCATGCGGGCCTTTCCTATGCTGATATCGTTTTTGATTATGGCATTGATGGCGGCACCAATCGTTTTCTGGCAGTTTATTATGGTCAGGATGCAAGCAAGGTTGGACCAATCCGTTCCGGACGGTATGTCGACGCTGATCTGGTGCCGATGTACCAGGGTATCCTGGCCTATGCCTCGGCCTGGGCGCCTGAATTGAGCAAGATTTTGTCGGTGTTGGGCAACCGGGCATTTATGGAAGGGACGAATACTTGCCCGGCAATCTGCCGTGACACAGAGCTTTCGCCGACCCCGATCGTGACCAATTTGTTTGCAAATACAGCCGCAATGACGACCTACGCGGCTGCGCATGGGGTCACCCAACAGAAGTACAACCTGGACGGGATGGCTTTCAACCCAACCCCACCGTCAGGTGGCCAACCCGGCACGTTCTTGAGCGTCAACTTTGGCTCAACCAACCAGGCCGATTGGCGTTACGATGCCGTAACCGGGAAATACTTGCGCTGGATTGAAGAACGCGGCGCTGACGGGTTAGCGGTCAAGGATTCCAACGGCAATTTAAAGATGATCCCGTTGATCGACCGGGATAATAACCAGCAGCTGGCCTTTTCGAACGTCATCATGATTTACGCTCCTTACACCAAAGATTTTGAGGCCGTGTACGAGATCCCGGTTTCGACCCAATTCTCGTACCAAAAAGCGATCATTTTTAGAAATGGCCAGGAATATGATGCATATTGGAAATCGGTCGGCACCGATAAACCGATCCAGTTTTTCGACGCAAACAAACAGCCATTCCAACTCCAACCCGGTAACACCTACATCGTTATCGGCGGCACGAATTCACAATTCAGCCAGCCGGCTGCCCAAACCGATCCGGCACGTTGGACTTTTTATTTCAATCCACCATAAATCACGATGACAATTCTGGTAATTTCGGACATTCACGCAAACCTCACAGCCTTGGAAGCTGTCCTGGCTGACGCCGGAGATGTAGAGGCTGTCTGGTGCCTGGGTGACCTGGTAGGTTATGGGCCGGATCCTAACGATTGTATCGCCAGGATCCGTCAACAGCCGAACCTGGTCTGTTTGCTGGGCAATCACGACGCCGCAGCTCTCGGGCAGATCGATGTAGAGGCTTTCAATATGGAAGCACGCTTATCCATCCAATGGCTGCTGTCAGAATTAGCGCCGGAAAGTCTTGCGTTTCTCAAGGGCTTACCTGAAAAAACCGTTGCAGGCGGGGTAACGCTGTCGCACGGCAGTCCTCGCAACCCGGTCTGGGAATACGTCCTGGATCTACGTACCGCTCGCAGGAATTTTGACTATTTCGAAACTGATTATTGTTTCATCGGGCATACCCACCTGCCATTGATTTACGAGCTGGATGGAGACCCGGAAGGCGTGGAGCTGATCCTCACCCGGGCGGGTGAAAAGCGGACGCTCAGTGGAAGAGCCTTGCTCAATCCTGGCTCTGTCGGCCAACCGCGAGATCACAACCCGTTAGCATCTTATGCCTTGTTTGACCCGGCGGCGCGGACGTGGCAGAATCTTCGGGTCCCGTATGATATCAGCGGGGTGCAGCAGCGCATTTTAGATGCTGGACTGCCGCCGCGCCACGCCATGCGCCTGGCAGAGGGTTGGTAGGTTATATCTTTTCCGGATTTCTAAAACAAGGTTTCATTACACATTATTAGTACAATATACAGGAACTATTTTCGCTTACTGGTCGTCTCAAGGATAGCTTCGGATTTCTAGCCCCGTGAAGAATGTTAGCCGGAAGACAGATGAAATCTGAATCTATCTGTGTCATTGACTGCTATTTCCCTATAATGATGGCTGATTGCCCTGAAGGAGGCGAAAATGGTTAAACGAAGCCTGGTTGCCCTGGTCGTCCTGGTATTATTACTCTCAGGTTGTGCTGCAAGAGCGAATACACCGTCCCTCAGTACGGGGAATGATGCGACGGAAAACCAGAAAATTTCCGGCATCTCTCCCAATACTGTTCCAGGCTCACCCCTGCCCTCAGCGGCTGATTCAAGACAATATAATACGGGCAGCGAGACCAGCGCAGGGGCTGGAGCCCAGCGCCTGGTGATCATGAACGCCACGCTTTCGATCGTTGTTGTTGATCCGGGGAAAACCCTGGATTTCGTCACCGGCCTGGCAGCTGAAATGCAGGGTTTCGTCGTCTCCTCGAACCTTTACAAAACCACCAACAGCAGCGGAGTCGAGCTGCCTGCTGCCAACGTCACCATTCGTGTGCCGGCCGATAAATTGAACGACGCCATGGCCCAGATCAAGAACCAGGTGAAAGACCAGAAAACGGACGTACGTTCGGAAAACGTTTCCGGTCAAGATGTGACCAAGGAGTACACCGACCTGCAATCGCAGCTGGCCAACCTGCAGCAGGCTGAAAAGCAGCTCCAGCAGATTATGGACTCGGCCGTCAAGGTCGACGATGTGCTCAATGTGTTCAATCAGCTCACCCAGATCCAGTCCCAAATCCAGGTTCTACAGGGCCAGATCAAGTACTACAGTGAAGCCGCGGCGATGTCTGCAATCAGCGTGGACATCATTGCTGAAGCTTCAGTCGAGCCGCTGACGATTGGCGGGTGGGAACCGGTAGGTGTCGCCCGAGATGCCATCCAGACTCTCATCAACGGCTTGCAGTTGCTGGGCAACGCAGCCATCTGGGGTGTGCTCTTCTGTGTACCGATCTTCGTAGTGGTGGCAATCCCAATCTGGCTGATCTGGTACTTTGTGCGCCGCTGGCGTAAGTCGCATCGCCCCGGCCAACAATTACCCGAATCTACTCCGCCGGCAGCATAATTAAATGCCGCAGGCAGCATAAAACTGGCAGTAGGCTGAGGAATGCGCCAACCTTAAATGCCTGCGCCACTGGCGCAGGCAAAGATGAACAGGATGTATACAGGTAATTGCGGCGAAAAATACACAGTATGATATTCGATCAAGCGCCGACCTTTATTCATAGTAAAATTGATCGGTTCATAAGATGAGAAAAAACCTGCTTTTATCCGTAGTTATCTGTAGTTTTTTGGTTCTATCCGGCTGTATTCCTGTGATGCAGCCGGTGACTTCTACCCCGACCCTGGCAAATACAGCGACGGCTACCGCGACTGCTTTACCGCCTTCGCCGACTCCCATTCCAGCAACACCTACGCCAATTCCCACCTCGACCCTGGTTCCTTCGCCTACCCCGGTCCCGGTCTACCTTCCGGCGACGGTGTGGACGTCTGATCCCCAGGTACCGGTATTGGCTTACCACCGTTTCTACCCGGACAGCTTCGAGAACCTGCCGCCGACCAAGATGCGCTTGAGCGACTTTAAAGCTCATTTGCAATCCCTTTATGACAGCGGTTATTCGCTGGTTCAGCTGGCAGACTGGTTAAAAGGCGACATGCACGTGCCAGCCGGGCGCAAACCCCTGATCATTACGATGGATGATCTGTTCTCTTCCGACCAGATCTTCCTGAACCCCGATGGGACCCCCTCCGAGAAATCTGGCATAGGGTTGTTATGGCATTTCTCGCAGGCCCACCCCGATTTTGGCTTTGCGGTGGCGCTCTTCTACAATATGGGAGATAAACACTACGGCAACGTCCAGGTCGGCGATTGGTGGCAGGAAGGCCCGGGTTGGGAAGACAGCCTGGCGAAGGCGATTGCCTGGTGCATCCAGAACGGCGCCATGCCATACAACCATTTCTATACTCACCCCCAGCTGGATTTGATCACCTCCGTTAAAGATTTTAACTACCAGGCGCAGGAAAACGAAAAGCAGTTACGGGTATTCCTGGGCCGGATTGGACAGGCATCGCTGGCTGATAACCTGGACAACCTGTTTGCGATCCCTTACGACATCTGGCCGACCGTGCCGGCGGTCAAAAAAGCCCTTGAGAATTACGTCTCGACCAACCAAAAACCCTTGTTAGGATTGCTGGATATCGATTACGCTATCCGGGCCAAATACCTGCAGCCCGTGTATTCTCCCCAGTTCGACCGCTTTCACATCCCCAGAATCGTTGACGTCGACGACAATCCAACCTATTGGGGAGACGTGATCAAGTTGTTGTCCGACAACAGCCAGACGTTCCCGGCTGCCCAGGAGTGCCAGTTAGGCCCGCTGGATACCACCCGAGCCAGCGACCAGGCTTACGTGGAACAGCTGATCTCTGATGCGGGAGCGAACGGTGCCTGCCCTCAAGGGGTTTATTCGACGGACGAGGGTTTGTTCCGATTGCAGGATGGGCAGGTATCGGAAATCCCCATTATCGTCAAATAGTACGTGATAGAGCAGCAATTCAGCAGCATTGTCCCCGTTTAGATTGACATATTGCACTTTCCCCTCAACCAGACCAGAGCGGTCAATCAGCCCATTCTTTTCGCCCTATCCCTCAGGGTGTTCGGTCGCGGCGAGAATGTAGACTGAAACCAGCTGACAGCCTGGTTGAAAAAGTACCTCCTTAACGAGGTCGGCAAGGGTATCGTTACCGGATACCTTATTTTTTTAATTCATGAGGATCTCAATTGAACGGCTGAAATTGACTTCGAATAAATAGCGCCCCTGGTTCACAGCCTTCCAGGAAAGCGCAAATTCTTTGTTTCCCTCTACGGCGATCACACTTTTTGGAACGAATGGCAGGCTGAGCTCTACCTGGCCGCTGGCTGAGCGGGGAAGATCGAGCTGCAGGCGAACTTGGTCTCGTTTGCCCTGCCACGCAGTAACTTCCACTCCTTGTGAAATATGCAAGTTGCCGCCAAGGTATTGGGGTTGGCCGGTGTGGACCGGCCGGACGGCTAACAGTGCAGCGCCATGGGCGGCTAATCGAGTGATTACATAACAGCCATCCTGGACCAGGGCGGTCTTTTGATCCCAAAACGAGCGCACCCAATAAGGTTTTTCCGGGGTTAGGTGGTAATCGGCCAGGTTCAAGCTCAGGCTGATGGGGTGGTCTTCCCAATTGAAATATGCCAGCAGCTGCCAGGAGCCGGCAGCCCCATCCAGATCGACCCGCGCCCGGCTGGGGTTGGCCGCATCGAACCAGTCAAGCACCACCAGGCGTCCGTCAATCGGTGGGAAAAGCGAGGCTGCCAGCTGGAGACGCTCATCCGCCAGTAAATTCAAATCGTCAGAAAGCAGATAAGTTCCGCCGCTCATGCCAACGGCAGTCGCCAGGGACTGCATTTCAGCCGTCTCCAGACCGCTGTAAGAGGCATTTGCGCCAGTCTGAAAAGCTGGTCGGACCAGCAAGCAGTCCGGGTCGTTGACCCACCAGCGTTGGTGGAGATTGGCCCGGGTCAGAATGTTGTGGATGGCGTTGCGCGTGGCCGGAAACTCGGATTCGCGGCGGAACAGGCCCGGCAAAACCGGTATGTGCGGTTCCCAGGTTGGAGCGACGTCTTCGCCGATCCGCATCGAATTGAAGATGCCAATCCCCGACCCCAGCGGTGCGCCGCAGCCGGCCAGGTAGGTATCTATCCCGGCCGCTCGCCGCAGTCCTTCCAGGGCAGCCCGCATCATTTGGGCGCGGCTGCGGGTGCGGTCAAACCGGTTCCCGGGCAGCGCTCCGGCAGAAATGAAATCCAGCTTGAGGTAGGGGTAGTCCCAGTCGTGCGCTGCTTTTTCGACCACCGAGCAGGCGAAATCGAAGGCGGGCGGGTAGGACAAGTCCAGGGCGTAGTTGATCCAGGCTTCGCTGGTTGCGCCCGAGATAACCGGCAGTTTCAGCGAGTTCCGCAGGAGATAGTCGGGGTGATCGTGGGCCAGGTGCGACCGGGGATTGACCAGAAAAGGGGCCAGCCAGAGGCCAGGAGTCATGCCTACTTCCCGGATTTCTTTCGCCAGGAGCGCTACGCCCTCGCCAAAGCCCGGGCTGAATTCGGCCCAGTCGGCGATTTTACTTTCGAAACCATCATCGATCTGTACCAGGTGCAGGGGAAGGGTATCCCGGTGATGAATTAATGCGGCCAGGTTCTGGCGAATATCGGCGGCGGAAAGGTGATTGTAGTAATAGTACCAGGAGCACCACCCATCCATAACTGGAGAAGCCGGGCGCAGATCATGCTGCAGGGCGACGGCCTCCAGGTAAGGCGCTAAAGGATCGACCAGGTCGAGATCGATGAAAGTTATCACGGATGGGTCGCTGGTCAGGCTGGCTCCAGGGTCGAGCCGGGTACTGTCGCCGTTTGCCCATAATGAGAAGGAAGGCTGTGGGTCTGTCCAGGCTTCGAGCGATCCGAACTGCTGCTGCTGGGAGAGGAAGCCGGCCAGCAGTCCGCTGCGATGGGTGCGGTCACCCAGCACGCCGAAGAAATCGCTGCCGAAATGCCCTGCCCGGCCTGGGCGAGGTGTACCGGGATTGACTAAAAGAGGCTGGCGGAATGGGCCAAGGTGGGAACGGAACTGACGCTCACCCGGTCCATATGTCCCGGTGTAAGACCATGACTGCCAGCCATTCGAAAAGAAAGCAACTTGCCCATCCTGACCGGCTGACAATTGGACTGCGCCGCGCCTGGCCTGGCAATGGATGATGCGCTCGATGGTCAAAGGGTCTGCTCCCATATTGGTGAGCGTAACCTGGCACAGGAAAAGAGGCCGGTTTTCCGCCAGGGAAAAAACGACCCGGTATGCAAGCCCTGAAGAATCAATCTTTCCCTTCAGGCCGATCTGTAGGAGCGGCCCTTGTCTGGACACAATCCTGGTCGGGCCAGTAACTTCTGCCCTCGACCAATCTTGCCCCTGCACCGCCATGGGGCGTTTTCGCCAGCGGTAATGCACGACAGGTACAGCTTTCAGCTGCGGGTAGGATACCCCGTACACGTTTACCAGGAGATAAGCCGCCTGATCAGGCTGCCATTCGAAATGCATGAAGGTTGTATCGAGGTCAAACATGGCAATGTCCAGAATAGGTTTTATCTATCACCAATCAGGTGAAAGGTTCGTGGTTCGAGGGACTTGTTTTGAATTTTAGCTCAACTTATCCGGAATCTACACCAATTCTCTAAACTCTATGCCCGATTACCCGCCATAATGGTCTTCCAGGCCTTTGCTTACCCTCCTTAAAAACAAACCGCACAAACGGGTTGACTCCAGGCCCGTTGTGCGGATTTGATTAGGAGAATGCACTTTTTTTATAGCATTTCTTCCTGAAGCGAACATGAATGAATGCTTAGAATTTTATGAGAGTACGCCAGTAAGCCGAATTTAAAGGAGGGTTTAACCATGATCAGACAAGGATTATTCTCGTCCCATAATTGTTTGAATTCTTCCAAAGGACGGAATCCCATCTGCTCATAAAACAGCCTGGTTTTGGCATAATTGGGATCATTGTTGGCTGGCCCAAGCGTTTTAACCTGCAGGTATTCGCATCCCTGGGTTTTCAGCCAACCTTCACATTTTCGTACCAATGCCCGCCCGATCCCCTGGCGGTGATAGCCTGGCTCGATCCCCATCACATAAATTTCGGCAGAATAGGAGTTGTGCTGTTTGACGCTCAAGAAACCGGTCACATGACCCGAAAGGCTGGCTACAAACGTTGGCAGCCGGTCGATCTCGACCTCATAATCGCGGATCGCGGCTTCGATTCCGAACCAATCTGGCAGGCGCCTCAAGATTACCACGCAATCAGCAGCTTTTTCATAAAAAGGGCCTTCGATAGAAATGTCAGCCATCAATTGAACATGTCCTTATGGGAGAAATCCACCCTTACAAAACCAGATGATTTTCAGGCGGGGTCAATCAATCTTAACGATTTCAATCACTTTCAGATAACCCATTCCTGAGCGCTTCCAGGCTGAGCGGGCCTTGGCGCAATACCTTCAGTTCGCCTGAAGTGCAGTCCACCACCGTCGACGGAACCCCACCCCGGCACGGGCCCCCATCCAGGAGCAGGTCGATGCGACCCTCCAATTGGGCCAGCACATCTGCCGCAGTCAATGTATTAGGGCCGCCGCTCAGGTTTGCCGAAGTGGTCGCTAACGGGCCGCTCTGCCTTAGTAAAGCTAACGCCAAAGGATGGTCAGGCATGCGTACTCCGACCGTTGCCAGGGGTGACAGCACCTCAGGCAGGTTGGGGTGACGCTCAACAACCAGGGTCAATGGTCCGGGCCAAAAACGTTCTGCTAATCGCTGAGCCAGCGGGTTGATCGAAAGTGTCACGAGTGGAAGTTGTGAGGGTTCGCCGACCAGCACCGGGATGGCCTTGTTTTCATCTCTACCCTTGGCCGCGAACAGCTTTTCAATACCTTCAGCCGAGAATGCCTCTACTGCAACCCCATAGACGGTATCGGTCGGGAAAGCAACCAGGCCGCCCTGTTTCAGAATCTGGATCGCTCTGGGAATGGCTTGAGGATCGGATGTGGAAATTACGACTGTTTTCACCAGGTTACCGTTCGCTTTACCTTTTTTCAGAATTTATAAAAGGATGTAATTAGCTTTGGATCGCCAGGACGCGGTCGCAATGGTTAAGGTCCTGGTAAAGCTGGATGATGGCCTGCGGAAAAGCTGCCCGGGCCAATTCGATGACCGCCAGTCCCTGCCCGGCTTCAATCTCCAGCAGCATTAAACCTCTGGGAGCAAGAATCCGCGGTCCAGTGTGCAGCAGCCGCCGGATGACCGCCAACCCACCTGGACCGCCGTCCAGGGCAAGTCCTGGTTCGTGGGCGGCTACTTTCAGGTTGGCAAGGTCTGGGGTGGGGATATATGGCAGGTTAGCGCAAACCAGGTCGAAAGATGCTTTCAGTCCGTCAAGCAAATCAGCCTGGAAGAGGTGGACCGCAGCAGAGACGCCATGGTCGATGATGTTGCGGGAGGCGATCTCGAGGGCGGGCCGAGAGCGGTCACCGGCAAAGATGATGCGGTCGGAAGCGTGCACGGCGATGGTAACTGCTATGCAGCCCGAACCGGTCCCTACGTCGACGATGCTTGTGGCCTCAGGATGGTGCGACAGCCACTCCAATGCTTTTTCGACCAGCAGCTCGGTTTCCGGCCGGGGGATGAGCACAGCCGGGGAAATCTCGAAATTCAACCCGTAGAATTCCCACTTCCCAAGGATGTAAGGCAGGGGCTCACCATCAACTAACCGCCGGGCAGTTCGATCGAGCTGAGCAACCTGGTCCGCTTCCAGAATTTCCTCGGGGTGGGCCAGAAGCCAGGCACGCGGCCGGCGCAGTACGTGGGCCGCCAAAACCTGGGCATCGAGGGCAGGGGTATCGCTGGTTTGGGCGAATTCCTGGCTCAGCGAGCGCAGGTAAGAGCCAAGGTCAATCGTCTGAATCATCGACGCCGGCGTTGACCAATCTTTCGGTTTCATCCTGCTGTGATAACTCGTCGATGAACTGGTCCAGGTCGCCATTCATTACACCGGCCAGGTTATAGGATGACACGTTGATGCGGTGGTCGGTTACCCGTGATTGGGGGAAATTATAGGTGCGGATCTTCTCAGACCTCTCGCCAGTCCCCACCATCGACCGGCGGGTCTCGTCGAGTTCCTGGTGGCGTTTTTCCGTTTCGATGTCAAAAAGCCGGGCACGCAGAATACTCATGGCCCGCAGGCGGTTTTGGAGCTGAGAGCGCTCGTCCTGGCAGCTTACGACGATCCCGGTCGGCAAGTGGGTGATACGGATGGCGGTCGAGTTCTTCTGCACGTTCTGGCCTCCGGCGCCCGCCGAACGGTAAATATCAACCCGAATATCTGATTCGGGAATGTCAATTTCGACGTCTTCAACTTCTGCCAGCACAGCTACGGTCACGGTCGAGGTATGGATCCGTCCCTGGGCTTCAGTCAGCGGAACCCGCTGCACCCGGTGCACGCCTGACTCAAATTTCAAGCGCGAATAAGCGCCTTTACCCTTGATCATGAAGATGACTTCTTTGAATCCCCCGATCCCGGTTTCGTTCTGTGAGAGGACTTCCGTTTTCCAGTTAAGACGCTCGCCATAATGGTTGTACATCCGGTACAAATCGGCAGCGAACAGGGCGGCTTCTTCTCCCCCGGTCCCGGCCCGGATCTCGACAATAACGTTGCGGTCATCGCGCGGGTCCTTGGGGACCAGCATCGCTTTGATTTCTCTTTCGAGTATTTCGATGCGGGAAGTTGTTTCCTCGAGCTCGGTCAACGCCATCTGGCGCAGTTCTTCGTCTTCGGTATTCTCCAATTCTTGGGCTTCTTGCTGGCGTTTCAACACGCGCCGGTACTCCTCGGCCTTATGGATAATGGGTTCCAGATCCGAGCGTTCTTTAGCAAGTTCAGCGACGCGCTGGTAGTCTTCGGCAGAAGCCTCTAAGAGCCGGGTAAGCTCCTCGTAGCGCGCTTCGATGGAGGCGACCTTATCTACTAATTCTGACATACAACCAATTCCTCAATAATTTCGTAGTGTTCCTATCGCCGCGATTATACCAGCCTTGCATTTTTTATTTACCTTTCAATTACTAGACTTACTCAGGAAATCGACATTGCTATTGCAACTTGCCATGAGATCTTGGTGGCAGGTTTTGATATTCCGGAGACAATTCAATACCCATAAATAACAAAACAGGGCCGCCATTTGGCGACCCTGTTTTGTTTCGACAATCAAGGTTAATAATCTTCACCCATAACATAACTCCGGGTGGCGTCTTTTGGATTGACCTTGTAAGGCCGCATCATTTCGTTATCCTCGTGATCGATAATGTGGCAATGCCAGACGTAGCCATGCCCCCCCGCATCCGGGTCGAATGAGAAATACAAATTGGGATCATCCAGGGCTTTGTCGGTCGGTGCGAACCTTACCGCGAAGCGGGTTACCTGGCCGGGGAAGGCTTTGATCGTGTCTTTCCAGCCGGCTTCATTGGCATCCGGTGGCATGATCGGGCCTTGCAGGAACGGCGTGATATCCGGATTGCCGCCCAGGGCAAGGGCGTTGCCGGTGTTGTAATTCAACGGCGGCCCGTAGGCCGGGATGTAAGCCCCACCAGGAAAGGCAGCTGTGTAAGCCTTGTTATATTTATTGGTATTGAACTTTTGACGGTTCAACAGCTGGAATTGGACCAGGTGGGTGTGGATCGGATGGACATCAGCTGTCAGGTTGACAATTTCCCACACCTCTGTGTCTCCTTCATTGGGCAGCTCAGAAAAATCTTCCTCAACCTCATTCGTTTCAACCGATGTGAAATCCTCGCGAGACTCTTCCATATACATGCCATCCCATTTGGTGTTGTTCACCAGAATTTCAAGCGGCCCACCGGCACCGATCACCTCATTCAGGGTTAGCTGGCGAGTTTTGTCGACATTCACGCCGGCAGCCAGGGTTCCTGCCGCCGGATCAACCAGGCGGATCATCGGCGGGTGGAGAGGAACACCGTTGGCAGGATTATAACTGGCATCTGTCACCAGGCCTGTTCCCACGCGAATCAGCATGATTTGGCCGAGGGTTGATCCTGGAGGGGGTGTTCCTTTATCATAGGGCGTCCGACCGGTATTGCGCAATAACAGGGTCTGACCGGCGAAGCCTGAGAAATCGACAATCACGTCCGCGCGTTCGCCAGGCATGAGCGCAAGTTTGGTGAGGGCAGGTTTGGCTGCATTGGGATCGATCTTCACCGGCGTGTCAAGGTAACCGCCATCCGTGCCGATTTGCCAGATAGCCGGCCCCAAGGCTTTGGTAACCGGATTGGCCAGGAACATCTCGTACGAGCGGGCATTCGAACCGTTAATGAACAGGAAGCGGTAGCGGCGGGGTTCTACATTCAGGAAGGGCCAGGCTTTGCCATTAACCACGATGGTATCGCCAACGAATTCCGGGATCCAGTAGGGGTGTTCGGGATTGATGCCAATATTTGGGAAGTAAAGCTGGCCGTCTGTATCGAACATTCTATCCTGGAGCACCAGGGGAATCAGGTAATCGACGCTGCCGCCTGAGCCCTGCTGCAGTCCCACCGGATGCAGGCCGGATGGAAGGGATAATCCTGGATCTATCAAAACATATGCTCCGGCGAGGCCGGCATAAACATTAAGGCGTGTCCCACCGAGCAGATGATCGTGGAACCAGATCATGGCTGCTTCCTGGGAATTGGGGTAGCGATAGATGGCGTAATCCCCATTCGTATTTGAATCCTTTGAATAAAAAGCATGGCCATGATACGCGCCGTCGCTGGTGAACCAGGCATCCGGCCCGCCATCGATTACCGCCGGGATTTCCCCGCCATGCAGGTGCGGCACGGTAGGGATGGGGCCAGCATAGTGTGACAGGCAATCACCCGTCGCCGCCTCCCCGCCATGGGCGCAGGCATTTGCTTCGCTGTTGAGCGGATCTGCCCAGTGCAGAGTCTGGTCGGTCCAATCTCTCCAGTTCATGTTCGGAGCATCGGGCAGGTTGTTGACAAATTTAACCTCGGTTGGAGTACCTCGGGAAGCGACGATGACCGGCCCGATGTAGGTACCGGCAGGGTCAGTGGGCTTTTCGCCGGTTCGGTATCCCCAGGCCCAGGTACCATTATAGGTATTACCGTTAGGAAGGATAAAACCATTTGGCAGCATGTTTGCTCGAAACTCTTGCATGGTCAGGGTATTCTGAGAGGTTCCAGCAATTATGGTTTCCATCGGTCCACCGGCCACAGATAGGAGCGGCAGCGGCTCGATAAATTTTGGTATAGCGCCTCCCGCCAGAGGTGTACCCTGCTGGGCAAAAGCACGCAGCAGAAAATCGGCCCGGGTTGAGGTATAGAGTGCTGCCAGGCTGGCTGCGCCGATTTTTAAAAATTTTCTTCTGGTAAACATCATTTCCTCCTGGTAAATTTAAATGACTTTCCCGTCTCTTGAAAAAATAACAATATCGATTAATGGTAGATTGGGGGATGAATAGATTTGAAATGACCTCCTTTCTCGCAGCCACAAATCCGCCCTAAAACAGGATGATCAATTTCTCCGTTGGCTCTCAAGTGGTCTCTTCCCGAGGGGGTTGAGATCGAACAACCTGACCGGGTCAACGGATTTGCGCTTCTCAAAGACCATATGTTCACGTAAGTTAATCATCCATTAACGATCAATTTACGTTAATTTAATCTTTAGAAATTATACAATATTTGGTTATTAAATAAAAACAAAGTATTGTCATGAATTCTATGTGACAAAATAGATAATGAATGACGCATTACAGTCTTGTCCAATTTTGTGCTGCATTAATAGGGAAGTGGTTATTTCGCGTGGTCCTCATGCCTGTCTCAGCGGCGATTATGATCGGATCGGAGCAGGTCTAATCCGGAAGTAAAAACGCCGGATGGATCCGCTGTAAAGAACAGTATCTTGGGTTATGAACACATGACCATACAGATCATTAAAATCAGACATTCTTTTGGAATAAGATTACCTTTGTGATAAAATTCGCATAAGTGCGTTATTGTACCCAAGAACATTGGGGGGGCCAAAAACTGGCCTGGCTTCGACAAACTTGATGATTGATTTTTGCTGACTGTCCGAGATCGGTCGGGTCTGATTTCCTTTAGGCGTGGAGACTGATTTCTGACGACATTATCGAAGGGAGCCGTCCATGAGTGTTCTCAGTCTTTCCCAGCTGCAGTTCGCAATCACATCGGTATATCATTTTTTCTTCGTCCCCCTGACCCTGGGCCTGTCGGTCCTGGTGGCGATTATCGAGACGCTTTACGTCCGCACCGGCCAAGAAATGTACAAAGAGATGGCTCGTTTTTGGGGGAAACTATTCCTCATTAACTTTGCCATGGGGGTGGTCACCGGAATTGTCCAGGAGTTCCAATTCGGGATGAACTGGTCCGAATATTCCCGTTACGTCGGGGACATTTTCGGCGCTCCTTTGGCGATTGAAGCGCTGCTGGCCTTTTTTCTTGAGTTCACCTTCCTTGGCCTGTGGATTTTCGGCTGGAAGAAAATGTCCAAAGGGCTCCATCTTACAACTATCTGGTTGGTGGCGGTTGGGTCCAACCTGTCTGCCATGTGGATCTTGATCGCCAATTCATTCATGCAAAACCCGACCGGGTATACCATGGTCAATGGCCATCCGGTTATGTCGAACTTCTGGCAGCTGATCACGAACCCCACTGTCGCAACCCAATTCCCGCACACGGTGCTGGCAGGTTTTTCGACGGGGGCTTTCTTCATCCTGGGCATCAGCGCTTACCATCTTTTCAAGAAGATGAACCTCGAATTTTTCAAACGGTCTTTCCAGATCGCCAGCGTCTTTGGCCTGGTCTCCGTCTTCCTTCTGATCCTGGTCGGACACAGCCAGGCCCAGAACATGGTCAGAACCCAGCCGATGAAACTGGCAGCCGCTGAAGCGGTATGGAATACGATGGACCCATCTGCCTCAATGTCCGTGCTGACCATTGGAAATCTTTCCCAGACCAAAGAAATCTTTTCACTGCGCATCCCCAATCTGCTCAGCCTGCTCGCCTATAACCGCCTGACGGGCACGATCGAGGGAATCAACCAGCTCAACCAGCAGTACCAGCAGCTCTACGGTCCGGGCGATTATGTGCCGCCGATTGCCGCCAGCTATTGGAGCTTCCGCTTGATGGTTGGAGCCGGCTTCTTGATGTTTGCCCTGGCGGCTTACGGTCTTTTCCAGACCATGTGGCCCAGGACGGGAAAATGGCACAACCGCATCCTTAAATGGCTGCCGCTGGCCATCATCCTGCCTTACCTGGCCAACACGACCGGTTGGCTGCTGACCGAGCTGGGACGCCAGCCTTGGGTGGTTTACGGCCTGCAGAAGACGGTCGATGCGGTCTCCCCCAACCTGACTCCTGGCATGGTGCTGTTCACCGTGATCGTTTTCACCCTGGTCTACGGCGCTTTGATGGCTGCGGATGTTTACCTGCTGGGCCGCCATGCCAAAGCCGGACCGGAAACACAAGGTGATTCCATGGAGGATCTCCCGAATTTAGCGAGTGAACCCGAATAGGATATTTGATAGATAACTTTATTGTGCCATTCGAGCAATCCGCGGCATTGGTGTTAGAAAGGTTATTTTCGGCTCATTCGATTTACTCGTGATAACAGAGGTGGATGATGGATCTGAATACGATCTGGTTCATTTTGATAGCAATCCTTTACATTGGTTATTTCGTCCTGGAGGGATTTGACTTTGGGGTAGGGATTTTGCTACCCTTCCTGGGCAAAAACGACCTGCAGCGGCGAATCATCATCAATACGATCGGCCCGCATTGGGATGGCAATGAAGTCTGGTTGATTACCGCCGGCGGCGCTACTTTTGCAGCTTTTCCACAATGGTATGCCACTTTGTTCAGTGGGTTTTACCTGCCTTTGTTCTTGATCCTGTTGGCTTTGATCATACGCGGGGTGGCGTTCGAATTCCGTGACCGTGACGACCATCCGCTGTGGCGCAGCCTTTGGGACTGGGCGATTTTTGGGGGCAGCCTGGTGCCGGCCCTTTTGTGGGGCGTGGCCTTTGCCAATTTTATGCGCGGCGTACCCATTGATGGATCGATGACCTACGTCGGTGGTTTCTGGAACCTGTTGAATCCTTACGCTTTAATCGGCGGGCTGGTTTCACTCCTGGGTTTCAGCCTGCATGGCGCTATCTACCTCCATTTGAAAACGACCGGGGAGATCAGCGAAAAGGCCCGCTGGCTGGCGTTCCGCTTCTGGATCGGCACCTGCATCGCCCTGATCGCTTATACGATTTACACCTATATTGTGACCGATATCGTCACCAAGCTCGGAGTCAATCCTGGACCGGTGCCTATCGGAGCGCTGGTGTCCATCCTTCTGGTGGGTTATTTCTTGCAGCGCAAACGCGGCGGCCTGGCGTTCATCATGACCATTTTGACCATCCTGTTTGCCGTGACCACGGTGTTCCTGCAGCTCTATCCGCGAGTATTTATTTCCAGCCTTAACCCGGATTGGAGCCTGACGATCTATAACGCCGCTTCGGGGCCGTATACCCTGACCACCATGACCATCGTTGCGTTGATCTTCGTCCCCATCGTCCTGGCATACCAGGCCTGGTCCTATTGGCTTCACCGGGGCCGGGTATCCAACGAGAAAGAAGACCTGGAATATTAAACCCACCGCGGTTGCGTCCATTTTTTTACCGCTTCATTATTTTGCCGACCGGCGGGCCTGGTTCTATTTCGGACTGACGGTTCTATCCGGCTTTGCCAGGGGCATCCTGGTCGTCTTGCAGGCCTATTTCTTGAGCCGGCTGGTTGCGGGTGTCTTCCTCGACGGCCTGCAGATAGAAACCATCCGGCCGCTGATCGTTATCCTGGCGGTAATTGTGTTGGCGAGGGCAGCCCTGGCGGTATCCGGGGAGGTCAGCGCCCATCGCAGTGCAGCCGCGACCAGGGCCGGCCTGCGCCAACGCCTGGCAGGCAGGCTGGTGCAAGCCGGTCCGGTTTTTCTCCAGGGTGAGCGCACCGGGGAGCTGGTCGCCACTGCCATGGAGGGGGTCGAATCCCTGGAGGTCTATTTCAGCCAGTACCTGCCGCAGCTGGCCCTGGCGCTGCTCGTCCCGGCGGTCATCCTCCTGCTCGTTTTCCCGATAGACGCCCTTACCGGCGCCATCCTGCTGCTCACCGCCCCGCTGATCCCCATTTTCATGGTCTTAATTGCCGGTCAATCCGAAGCTGCCACCCAGCGCCAGTGGACCCGCCTCGCCCGTCTGAGCGCTTTTTTCCTTGACTCAATACAGGGGCTGGTAACCCTCAAGCTGTTGGGTCGCAGCCGGGCGCGGGCTGAAGGGATTGCCCGCTCAAGCGAAGGTTACCGCCAGGCGACGATTAACGTCCTGCGCATCGCTTTCCTTTCGGCCCTCGTCCTCGAGCTGGTCGGGACGATCAGCATGGCGATTGTGGCGGTCGAGGTTGGCTTGCGCCTGCTTTACAGCGGGCTGGGTTACCAGCAGGCGTTGTTTATTCTGATTCTGGCGCCCGAGTTTTACCTGCCCCTGCGCAGCCTGGGAGTCCGCTTCCATGCCGCCATGCCAGCGATATCGGTTACGCCGCGCATTGATCAACTCCTCAAGATCGGACAAGATAACCCCATTGCATGGGGCGGGTCTGGTCCACCCAAAACAGGTGGGGAGGGGAAGGGTGACCCTATTGCATGGGGCAGCTCTTGTCCTGCAGAACCGATCCACTTCGATAACGTCTATTTTGCTTACCCAGGCGATCGGAACGCACCTCGCCCGGCGCTCCATGGGGTCTCCTTCACGCTCGAGCCTGGGCAAAGCGCGGCCCTGGTTGGGCCGAGTGGGGCTGGCAAGAGCACGGTGATGGCCCTGCTCCTGGGTTTTATCGCCCCCACCCAGGGAATGATCCGGGTTGGCGACCGGCCTCTCGGCACCTTCTCGGCGGACGATTGGCGCAAATGCATCTCCTGGGTCCCCCAACAGCCCTACCTGTTCAACGATACCCTGGAAGCGAACCTGCGGGTGGCCAGACCGGACGCTTCCCTGGATGAGATCGAAGCCGCCGTAAAGTTGGCTCACCTGGATGATTTCGTTCGTTCCCTCGCTGCAGGCTACCAGACCCTGGTCGGAGAGAGGGGGATGGCGCTGAGCGGCGGAGAAGCCCAACGCCTGGCGCTGGCTCGGGCTTTCTTAAAGCCGGCAGCGCTGCTGCTGCTGGATGAGCCTTCAGCCAATCTGGACGTGCACAATGAAACACTTTTCCAGGAATTGGTTGAGCGCCTGCGTGCGGGTAAAACGGTCCTGACAATCGCCCACCGCCTGGTCAGCGCCAGGCGTTCTTCGCTGATCCTGGTGATGGATGGCGGGCGGATCGTAGAACGCGGCACTCACCAGGAACTGCTGGCAGCAGCTGGTCTTTACCAGCGCATGGTGAATAAAAATGGCCGCAATTGAGCCGCACCTTCCTGGCAGGCAGGCGTTGGCAGGGACCCTCAACAGGCTGTTCCTGCTTCTTTCGTTCCTGCGCACTTACCTGGGATGGGTGAGCCTCTCGATCCTGCTCGGGGTTGCGACCATCGCCAGCGGCATCGGTTTGCTCGCCACATCAGCTTATCTGATTTCTGCTGCCGCCCTGCATCCTTCAATTGCCGCGCTGGAGGTGGCGATCGTGGGGGTGCGTTTCTTCGGCCTGAGCCGGGGCGCGGCTCGCTACCTGGAGCGCCTGGTCAGCCACGAAGTAAATTTCCGTTTGTTAGCCCGGCTGCGGGTCTGGTTTTATCGCCAGGTCGAGCCGTTATCGCCGGCGGTGCTGTACCGCCTGCACAGTGGAAACTTGCTGGACCGGGCGATGGCGGATATTTCTGTTTTGGAGAATTTTTACGTCAGGGCAGTCGCTCCGCCGGTGACCGCGCTGGTGGTCCTGGCAGGGATGTCTCTGCTGTTGGGATCATTTGACGCCAGGCTGGCTGGAATTTTTGCGTTTTTCTTCCTGCTTGAAGGCCTGGGCCTGCCTTTATGGGTCCATCTGGCTGGACGCCAACCTGAAAAACACTGGCTGAAGCAGCGTCGTGCCCTGCAAAATGCCCTGCTCGATGGCATCCAGGGCATGGCGGATACTCTTGCCTTCGGCCGTGAAGCCAGCTGGCTGGGCCAGATCAGGAAGCTGGATGCCAGCTTTTCCCAATCCCAGGACCGGTTGGCCTGGATCAAGGCCATCCAGGCCGGCCTGTCCAGTCTTTTGACCGATCTGGGAGCATTCACCGTTCTTATTGGCGGGGTTGCACTGGTTGTGGCTGGCAGGCTCGATGGACTCTACCTGGCACTGCTCTTCCTGGCGGCTTATTCAGCCTTCGAGGCTGCCGCGGCTCTCCCGGTCGCAGCCCAGACCCTGGAAAGCAGCCTTGAAGCCGGCAGGAAGCTGGTTGAGCTTTCGGGAGAAGAGGATTGCACCCGGTTTTCTCTGGACACGGCTGCGGGTGAGCGTAACAAAAGTGGGAAGGAAATCGACAAAACAGAGAGGATCCTTCCATCCGATTTCACCCTCAAAGTCAGCCATGTGAGCTTCCGGTATCCTGACCTTAATGCAGGCTTTCGGAATCGCGAGGACCACTGCAACCAGGAAGGTGAATTCAGTCCATCTGGACGGCGCGATGCATTTGGGCTGTCTGGCGTATCTTTTACCCTTGCTCCGGGTCAACGCCTGGCTGTGGTCGGACCCAGTGGCGCGGGTAAGACCACCCTCGTCAATCTCCTGCTCCGCTTGTATGATTGGGATGCGGGTGAAATTCTACTGGGAGGCCGCGACCTGCGGGCATACCCCCTCGAAGATGTTCAGCGCTGGATGGCAGTGGTTTCGCAGTCCAGTTACCTGTTCGATGCCACCATCCGTCAGAATATTTTGCTGGGCGATCCTTCTGCCGGCTCGGACCGGGTCGCCAGCGCCTGCCGCAAGGCGCAATTGGACCAGGTGATCGCGCGCCTGCCCCAGGGATTGGATACCTGGGTAGGTGAGCATGGGCTGCGCCTGAGCGGCGGCGAACGCCAGCGGGTGGCTGTTGCCCGTGCCCTGCTCCAGGACTCGCCGGTTTTAATTTTGGATGAACCGGCCAACAACCTGGACCCGCTCACCGGAGCAGACCTGTTGGAGCTCATTTTTGAACTCTGGCAGGACCGCAGCATTTTGATGGTCACCCACGACTTAGCCGGCCTGGACCATTTCGATGGAATCCTGGTCATGGAGTCCGGTCGGATTGTCGAGCGCGGCAGTCACCTCGATCTCTGGCAGGCAGATGGCCTCTACCGCAGTATGTTCGATACGTTGTAAGCGCCGGTAGAGCCTGATGCAGTGAGATGGTAAATCACCATGCAGCATTGCTGAAGGGAAAGGCGCTGAAGCGCCCCTAAAGACCTCTATGCGGTCCTGCCGTACCCCATTGAACTGAGGGAATCTAGCTGTGTTTGAAGCCTCTCCCTTTGGGGAACTTTGTGGCTCTCCCGGCGTCTTAGCTGTATAAGGGGCCAGGTAAATGAATAATTGTTATTCAAATGATGTTCTTTTACCTCGTTCCTCCCTTTTTCCCGGTTCATTCCCTGGAGGGCGTCATGAAGAATAAACTGGTACTGCTGGCCGTTTTGGCCCTCGTACTGAGCGGTGTGTTCACCACCCCCGCCGCAGCCGATGGGATCATCATCCCTGTTCCACCCTGTGATGTTTTACCCTGCCCGACGTCATTCCCGGGCAATCCCATGTCCCAACTGGTCATCCGCTATCACCACGTCACCGTCACGATCGACGACCAGGTGGCAGTGACCCATGTCGACCAGGTTTTCAGCAATCCTAATGATTGGCCGGTTGAGGGCACTTACACCTTCCCACTTCCCAAGGAAGCCGCTGTGTGTAATTTCGTCCTGTGGATGGATGGGGAGCCGGTTCAGGGAGAAGTGCTGACTGCCGACCAGGCCCGCCAAAAATATGAGGAGATCGTGCGGACAATGCGCGACCCCGCCTTGCTGGAATATATCGGGCAGGGAGCCGTCCAGGCCCACATCTTCCCCATCCCGGCTCACGGTGAACGGCGCATCGAGCTGCAGTACAGCCAGGCGCTCACCGCGGATAACGGCCTGGTGCAGTATGTATACCCGTTGAACACCGAGAAATTTTCAGCCTTGCCGCTGGAAAGCGTCAGCGTGAGCGTCGAGATCCATTCGAGCCAGGCGATCCGGGCGGTTTATTCTCCCACCCACACCGTTTCAGTCAGCCAGCCGGATGCGTTCCACGCGGTTGCAGGTTACGAAGAACAGGGTGTAACCCCTGATACCGACTTCGCCTTGTTCTACTCCACTGGAGAAAACCAGGCTTTTCACCTGCTGACCTATCGCGACCCCAGCGATCCTACCGACCCGGATGGGTTCTTCATGCTGCTGATGGCTCCTAGCCCGGATACGAGTACGGCAGTTATGTCCAAAGACCTGATCCTGGTGCTCGACCATTCCGGCAGCATGGATGGCGAGAAGCTCGACCAGGCCAAGACCGCCCTGGCCTTTATTCTCAACCACCTCAATCCGGACGATCGCTTTAACGTCATTGCCTTCAGCACCAGCGTCGAAACCTTCGATGATCACCTCGATGGGGCTGCGGCAGCCGGGAAAGCCATCAGCTGGGTCGACCAGCTCAGCGCCAACGGCAGCACCGATATCAACCGGGCCTTGTTGGAAGCCGCTGCTATGGCAGATAAGGAGAAGCCGACCTACATCGTCTTCCTCACCGACGGGCTGCCGACCCAGGGTGTCACCCAGAGCCAGAAAATTCTTGACAACCTGGTCGGGGCAGCCCCATCGAATTTACGTCTGTTCGCCTTTGGGGTTGGCTACGACGTGGATACCTACCTGCTCGATTCGCTGGCCGGAGAACATCATGGCAGCTCAACTTACGTCTTGCCCGGGCAGGCTTTAGATGAGATCGTCTCCGGTTTTTACGCCCGGATCAGCACCCCGGTACTGACTGATCTGAGCCTGGACTTTGGCAGCCTGGCAGCATACGATCTCTACCCCCAGCCGCTCCCCGACCTGTTCAAGGGTTCGCAAATTGTCGCCGTAGGGCGCTACCGCCAGGGAGGGACCGGAACCATCACCCTTACCGGAGACGTCGACGGCAGCCGCCAAACTTTTACTTACGAGGGCCAGGAATTTGTTGCTGACAGCCGGGGTGGAGCGGCATCTCTGGCAGAACTTCCCCGCCTGTGGGCGACCCGCAAAGTCGGTTATCTGCTCAACCAGGTCCGCCTGCATGGGGCCGACCAGGAAACGATCGACCAGATCGTCAAGCTCAGCATCCGCTACGGGATCGTGACCCCCTATACATCTTACCTGGTGACGGAACCGCAAGCATTAGGTGGCGCCGCCCAGAACCGCATCGCCGACCAGACTTACAACAACCTCTTAGCAGCGCCCACCGCGGCAGCTTCCGGAGCTCAAGCCGTGCAGAAAGCCGCTGGAGAAGGTGCGCTCCAATCTGCAGATGTGGCCGCCGCCGCTCCGGCGGAAGCGGCTAACGTGATGCGCATTGTCGCCGGGCGCACGTTTGTCCTGGTAGACGGCATCTGGACCGATACCGCCTTCGACCCGGATAAAGCCGCCCCGAAGAAAGTGTCCTTCCTCTCTGATGATTATTTCTCCCTGGCCCAGGCCAGCCCCGATCTGAGTGCGGCCCTGGCCCTTGGCGAGCAGGTGATTGTGATGTACAACGGGGTTGCTTACGAAATCGTTTCATCCGGTACGACTACCGGCCCGGTGGAGATCCCCACCCAGGCGCCCCAGGTGACACCGGATGCCAGCGGAGCGACCCCAGTGGTCAGCGAAGCGACCCTAGTGGTCAGCGGAGCGACCCCAGTGGTCAGCACGACCCCAGGCGGACCATCCCAACCAGAGACAGCACCCATTTCACCTTTATGGGCCATAGCGATCCTGCCGCTGGGAGCGATTATTTTTCTGGTTTGGAGAACAGGCTTGCGAACTAAATAAAAGCATGCAGCATTCGTCAACCAAATGATCATGCAGAGCCCTGCTCCTTTCGAGGAAGCGGGGCTCTGCCTTTATTGCCAAATAGGGTAAAATCTATATAATAAGATACAGATACTTATATTCTATTTTGGGGATTTAGGAGGATTAATGGACGAACTGATCAAGCTAATAACGCAAAAAACAGGAATTTCTGAAGAGCAAGCCAGGCAGGCAGTAAACCAGGTACTGGCTTTTCTGAAAACGAAATTACCAGCCCCCATCGCCAGCCAGGTCGAAGCGGTGCTTGGAGGTGGTGTCCCTAATTTGGGTGGATTATTTGGGAAATAATAAACAATAAGAAGGAGTAATTTATGACCAATATTAGCGATGTAGAAGGCATTGGACCAAAGTTCGGTGCAAAACTCGAAGAAGCTGGTGTGAAGTCCGTTGAGAGCCTGCTTGAAGCGGGTGCTACTCCCAAGGGCCGTAAGGATTTAGCTGCAAAGACTGGCATTGATGATGCGAAGATTCTTGAGTGGGTCAATCGAGCTGATCTTGCCCGTCTCAAAGGTGTGGGAAGCGAATATGCAGATTTATTGGAAATGGCGGGGGTGGATACTGTCCCCGAAATAGCCAATCGCAAACCGGAAAACCTGCTTGAAAAAATGACCGAGATCAACTCATCGAAAAAGCTTGTCCGCAAGCTGCCAACCCTTACGCAGGTTGAAGATTGGGTTAAACAGGCAAAAGCGCTGCCCAGGATAATCACCTATTAAAAATCTCAATCTCTTTTTCAGCCAATCAGATGAAGAGGTGCCTCTGAACGTGCAAGGTTGTTTCGACTGAGCCCTGCGATATTTTCGCTGGAAATAAGGTCCTGATTTTTGTCAGACCCGCATTACATCCAGCCAGGTAGAGAATTAAGAAGACCCGGTTTCTTCCTGAAACCGGGTCTTTATTGGGCAAGCTCAAGCTTACCCTACTTCAATCATCCGATTTTAAAGAATGGTAGCCATTGCCCATGGGGGCAAGCAAGCGGAATAACTCCAGTTGCTGGTCGGTGTTTCAAGCGCATCCCTTGGACGGCTTTCGGCGGTGATCCGGGTTCAGCCTGACTTGCCCGGTTGCAGACCAGGTTCGAGCCGCAATATTGGGAGATCATGTGCGTTTCAGTCGGGGTTCCAAGGATTGTGCCGCATTGAGGACGCAGCAGCGCAGTGATTTGAGGGTTGTTTGCAGATGGCATGTCTCAATCCTATCTGGCAATAGCCAAGAATTCGTGCCTTACGAGAAAATCCGGGGCGATGAATTTATTGTAGCACGGCCTTGCGCCATCATCAACGAGGAACTGCCCTCTATCATAGAAAATTCAACCGCAGCCCCTGTGTTGAAATTTTTGGGTTGCGTGATTGCCCGCAAGCGCTTGATGCTATAATACTCGCACGGTCTGGTTGGTAACCTTCCTGGTTCAAAAACCGGACAACTGAAGGGACTGACGAAATTCCATTATCTGAAGTACCTTCATTTCTGAAAAGATCTAAGACTTACTTGACTAACTCTAAAACGTCATCCATGGCTCAGAATGATTCGCCCTACCCAGGTCGTTGGCATGGAAACCACGCCTATTTTGGCTTCCACAGCGATCTCCACGTCGATCCAGACGATCAGAATATCGGCGCAGACTGCGATGCTGCCAGCCTCATTGCAACGTTTGATATCATCCGCCCGGATTTCGTCCAGACCGATGGCAAGGGACACCCGGGTTACACCAGCTGGTTGAGCCGCGTGCCAGGGGCTTCGGTCGCACCTGGAATTTCGCAAGAACTTTTGCTGGCCTGGCGGGAAGCTTCCAAAAAGCTTGGACTGCCGCTGCACTGCGCCTATTCAGGCATATTTGATAAAGCGGCTGGAGCCATGCATCCTGATTGGTGCATCTTGAATAAGGATGGGATGCCCATCAGTTCGACAGGGTGGTACGGGCCGCCTGATACGGGAGATAAGATGTGCCCGCGCAGCCCCTATGTTGACGAATTGATGATCCCCCAGCTGTTAGAGCTGATTGACCGCTACGAAGTCGAAGGCTTGTGGATCGATGGTGACCTGTGGACTATGGAGACCTGCTACTGCGATCGCTGCCGCCAGGCGTTTACCCGGCAGACCGGCATCGCCGAACCGCCAAAGGAACCCACAGACCCAAACTGGACTGCCTGGTGGAATTTTACCCGCACGAGCTACGAGACTTACGTCACCCATTATTGCCAGGCGGTCCACGCCCATAAACCCGGTGTTCTGATTGCCAGCAACTGGATCCAGGGTTTCCGCTTCCCGGGAAAGCCCGAAGTCCCGACCGATTGGATCAGTGGGGACGCCCTCGCGATCGGTAAAGAAGGTTTTCCCGGGGTAGATTCCCTGCGCCTCGATGCCCGGTTTATTTCGACCCGGGGTAAGCCCTGGGACGTCATGCTGTGGAGTTTTTACGGCGCATTTCACGATACGTCGACCCTGAAGCCGGTTGAGATGCTTCAGCAGCAGGCAGCCAACATCCTGGCGTTTGGCGGTAACGTCCAGACCTGCGAAAATCCATTCATCGGGCTGCGTACCGGAAAGTACCCTGAATGGCGCGCCCGCCACTTGAGCAGGCTGCAAGATTTTGTGAAGGACCGCCAGGCATTGTGCCAGGACACAGTAACCATTCCCCAGATCGCGGTGCTGCATTCAGAGACCCATTTCAGAGCGGTGCAAAAAGCCAGGGACCTGTTCTTCTCGGTGGATGTTGCCGCGCCGCGCGGGGCTGCCCTGAGCCTGCTCGAATGCCAGTATGGGGTCGATATCCTCGACGAATGGGCTCTACTGCCCTGCCTGAATGATTTCCCCATCGTGGTTGTGCCCGAGCAGGATCACCTCTCTGAAGAGATGGTCGCAGAATTGAAAGATTACGTCGCCAGGGGAGGGCGGCTGCTCGTCTCAGGTGCGGATAGCTATCAGCGCTTCGGACCGGAATTTCTAGGTGTTGGGCCGGGACAGCAGGTGGAGGAAAACATTTTCTACCTGCCAGCCCAGGGTGAAGGCGTGGCAGTCAAAAGCGCTCGTTGGCGCCTGGTCGATTTAACCACAGCCCAACCTCTGGCTCTGCTTGCAGAAACCCCTCTCCTGGATGAAAAGGTCCACCCGACCCCGGCAGCGGTTCTCAATTCGATTGGCAAAGGGCGAGTGGCTTATATCCCATTTGATATTTTCCGCGAATTTGATCGCAACCATTACCCGCTCGTGCGCGAGTTTATCCATGACGTCGTACAAGCGCTCGGTGGGTCGTTGGTTATTACCGTCAAAGCGCCGGCGTGTGTCGACGTCATCCTGAGACAGAATGGCAGCTGCAAAATCATCCACCTGATCAACCAATCAGATGGGCAGATTGGTGCAATCCCGCAGGTTGGGCCGGTCTCGATTTCCGTTGTCTTGGCTAAAAAACCGGGCCGTGTAACCCTGGCATTTGAAGATGCCTCGCTGGCCTGGAGATTCTCCGACCAGGGAACCCTGGAGGTGACCATCGACCGCCTGCATATCCACTCGGCGCTTGTCATCGAGCCCGAATATGGCGAATTTGACGCTAGTGTTGGCAATCAATAGCAGAAATTCTTGGCGTGCGTTTCACCGTCTGCCTGCCCTCGGAGAGGGTAACGAACCAATGCTCGCTCCTCATGCGTTTTAATTCTTAAACAGCAGCCTGCCACCCCCTATCTGTTATAATTTCTGAATGCCCTCAATCGTAGCCCTGGATCTCGAAACCACCGGCCTCGATCCCCAAAGTGATGAAATCCTGGAGATCGGGGCGGTTCGCTTTAATGGAAAGCGAGTTGAAGGAGAATGGTCGACCCTGGTCAACCCTGGCCGGATGATCCCTCCTTTCATCGCCCAATTAACCGGCATCAGCAACGAGATGGTCCGCAATGCCCCTCCGATACGGGCCGTGCTGTCCGACCTGGTCGATTTTGTCGGTAATGCTACCGTGCTGGGACACAGCGTGCGCTTCGACCTGTCATTCCTGGCGCGTTACAATGCCCTTTACCTTAATGAATACGTTGATACCTATGAAATGGCAGCGGTTCTGCTCCCCACCGCATCCCGCTATAACCTCAGCGCCCTGGCCAAGTCTTTGAACATCCCGCTCCAGAATGCCCACCGGGCCCTGGACGACGCCCGGACGACCCACGAGGTCTTCCTCCAGCTTTACGACCGGGCTATGGAGCTGCCCATCGAGCTGGTCGCTGAATTCGTCCGTTTAAGCGAGCCGCTCGATTGGGGGGCGGGTTGGCTCTTCGACCAGGTCTTGCGCGCCCGCTCTCGCCAGCCGATCCCAGCCCGGCGGGTGCGCGGTGTCGGGCACGGCCCTTTGTTCGACGGCAGGGACGAGGCCTACACAGCACCGATGGAGCCCAATCCCACGCTCACTCCGCTGGACATCGACGAGGTTGCAGCGACCCTGGAATACGGTGGGCCATTCTCGCGCTATTTCGCCGGTTATGAATTTCGTCCCCAGCAGGTCGAAATGCTCAAGGCTGTGACCAGCGCACTTTCAGACGGTTATCACCTTATGGTCGAAGCTGGCACCGGAACGGGCAAATCGTTCGCCTACCTCGTGCCGGCGGCCCTTTGGGCTGTACAAAACAACCGCCGGGTGGTCATTTCGACCAACACGATCAATTTGCAGGACCAATTAATTCACAAGGATATTCCCGATCTCTGCCGGGCATTGGAAATCAACCTGCGGGCTGCCGTGCTCAAAGGCCGTTCCAACTACCTTTGCCCGCGGCGACTGGAAATTTTGCGCCAGCGTGGCCCGGAAAACCCGGACGAAATGCGAGTACTGTCGAAAGTGCTGGTGTGGCTCCAGGAAAGCCAGAGCGGCGACCGCAATGAAATCAACCTTAACGGTCCGGCAGAAAGGGACGTCTGGGCTCAGCTTTCGGCCGAAGATGACGGCTGCAAGACTGAAGTATGCATTAAACGCGAAGGCGGCTCGTGCCCCTTCTACCGCTCACGCCTGGCCGCTCAAAATGCACACCTTCTGGTCGTTAACCATGCGCTCTTGCTGGCAGACGCAGCCACCGAGAACCGGGTGCTGCCCGATTACGATTACGTCATCATCGATGAAGGCCATCATATCGAATCTGCCACGACCAACGCCATGAGCTTCAAGGTGACGGCCAATGACGTCAACCGCTTGATGCGCGAAATCGGCAGTCCGGCGACCGGTATCCTCGGGCATTTTCTCGGCCAGATCAAACAAGAAGTGCGGCCCTCAGATTACGCCGCGGTTGAGCAGCTGGTGCAGCGCGCCACAGACCTGGCCTTCCGCCTCGAAACATACGACAACCATTTTTTTGCTGCTGTCGAACAATTCCTGGGCGAACAGCGCGATGGGCGGTCGATTGGGCTGTATGCTCAGCAAGAGCGTGTCTTGCCAGCCACCCGCACTCAACCCAGCTGGGCTGAGGTGGAAATCTCCTGGGACCAGGCGAATGAGACCCTCAAGCTGCTGTTGGATGTGCTGGAGAAGGTCAACCAGGCCATGGGCCAGATTGTCGAAGCTGGGATCGAAGGGGTAGAAGATACCCAGGGCTCGCTGAGCAATGTTTACCGCCGTCTGGGTGAGATCGACAGCAACCTGACGGCCCTGGTCGGCAAGCCTGAAGGCGATAAAGTATATTGGGTAGAAATCCAGCCCAACGGCAACCGCCTGTCACTTCAAGCTGCGCCGCTGCACATCGGCCCGCTGATGGAGCGTTATTTGTGGCATGAAAAATCAAGCGTCATCCTGACTTCGGCCACTTTGACTGCTAATGGGGATTTCGATTATCTGCGCGGTCGTTTGAATGGAGATGAAGCTGAAGAGTTGATGGTGGGCTCTCCTTTTGATTACGAGACTGCAGCGCTGCTCTACCTGGTGAATGACATCCCCGAACCAGGGGACATGAATGGTCACCAGCGGGCGATTGAATTTGCCTTAATCCGCCTGGGACGGGCAACCGGGGGGCGGATGCTGGTGCTGTTTACCTCCTACGCCCAACTAAAACGAACCTCACAGGCAATCGGCGGGCCGCTAGCCGATTCCGGGATCAGCGTTTACGAGCAGGGGGAAGGGGCTTCGGCCAATACACTGCTGGAATCGTTCCGAGATTCCGACCGGGCCATCTTGCTGGGAACCCGTTCCTTCTGGGAGGGGGTGGATATCCCCGGCGAAGCGTTGTCGGTGCTGGCAATCGTCAAATTACCGTTCGACGTGCCTTCAGATCCGATCATCGCTGCCCGGTCTGAGTCCTTTGAAGATGCTTTCAACGAATACAACCTGCCTGAGGCCATCTTACGGTTCAGACAGGGTTTTGGCCGCTTGATCCGCACCCAATCTGATCGGGGGGTCGTGGCCATCCTGGACAAGCGGATCTTGAGCAAACGTTATGGCAGAGCCTTTCTCGATTCACTGCCAGGCTGCACGGTGCAGCGCGGCTCAGTGACCGACCTGCCGAAGGCCGCAGCTCAATGGTTGAACCTTTGACAAAAAATCAAATACGGTGAGTGGGCCGGAAAAGAAATAAAACGAAATCGTCACGCAGCTGACGGGTTTTTATCTCTAATGCGAGAAGAAACTATCGTTTTACCTGACTAGACTTCCTCATGAGGATTTTCTTCATCTGGATGCGCTGTGTCTGCCTCTTCATCCTCACCTTCATCCAGAGGGGATGCCAGGTGAAATTCACCCGGGTGTTCGCTTTCTTCGAAGCCGGCCAGTACGACGATGGCGTTGGTGACCGTTTTACCGGGGTTGCGCCAGCGGTGTAGCAGCTGGGCGGCGAAGATCAGGCTGTCGCCGGATTCGAGCAGAAAACGCTCGCTGTCAACGTCATATTCAAGTTGACCGCGCAGGCAAAAGACAAATTCGTGCCCGGTATGCAGCATGCCGTGTGGGCCGCTGCTGCCGCCCCTGTCGAGGGTCAACATGAACGGCTCGACTCGTCCGATGAATGCTTCTCCGCCTAACCCTTCCCATATACCGCGTAAAAAGGGGGCTCTGATTCTTTCGCTCGATTTGCGAAATACGATATTGCTGCGAGGTGGTTCTTGCCTGAAAAAGGCTGTGATCGGAACCTCGAGTGCACTGGCGACTTTGTGCAAGGTGCTGACCGATGGGGACGTGAGACCGCGTTCGATCATACTCAATGCATTTGCAGAAAGGCCGCTCCTGCGGCCAAGGGCGCGGATTGACACACCGCGTTCTTCACGCAGTACCCTTAATCGTGCTCCAACATCAACTGAAGATGCATCTTTTCCATATAGGTCCATTTTCTCCCTCCTAATTTGGAATCCTCACCCAATGACCTGGCTGAGCGCAGGCGCAAGGGAGTGGGCAGGGTAGGGGATCCATTTGTCTGAACCATCCAAATTGCGAGTGGTCCTGAAGAAATACCAATATTACAATAATCTTTCCACCAGGCTGTCAAATATAATGTCGTCCTGGTGGTAGACCATCATTTATATTATTATTTCTATTATAATATCCAATATAAAGTTTAGGGAAAGGAATATTAGCGATGAAAGGTAATGAAAAAGTTATTGCAACCATGAACATGTTGCTCGCCGATGAGCTGACTGCCATCAGCCAGTACATGGTCCATTCCGAAATGTGCGCCAACTGGGGTTACGAGCGCTTGCACGCGGCAGTTGAAGGCCGCGCTAAGGATGAGATGAAGCACGCTGAATGGTTGATTGGGCGGATCATCTTCCTTGAAGGCTTGCCCATCGTCAGCAAACTTAATCCGCTGCATATCGGCATATCGGTCGCAGATCAGCTTGACCACGACCACGAAGCTGAAGCCGGAGCGGTCAAAAATTACAACGATGCCATTCGCACGGTCAGAGAATTGGGCGACGATGGTACGCGCGAGCTGCTCACGAAGATTCTGGTCGAAGAGGAAGACCACATCGATTGGCTTGAAGCCCAGAAAGACCAGATCGTGCAGATGGGAATCCAAAATTATCTGTTGGTGCAGGTAGAAGACTAGATTAGTAAAAAAAACTGGCTCATTGAGCCAGTTTTTTTTTTACTTTCCAAGAGCTATTTACAGTCCCAATAAATTTGTGGATGATGTTTGTTATTTTCCGGAGTTAATACATTAAAAATATCTAAATTATCATAATACATGCTATAATAATTTTAATGTGCCATTGGCTTTGGACGTAGCTGGCAAGCCATCAATTGCCACGGGGAGAGTTATCAACAAAGGCCTCATCGATCTTATTAAAAATCTCGGCTAATCTATCAGCCACTTGAGACTTATAAAATGGAATGTTGGAAAGTGTCAGGCCAAATTGCATGCCCAGGCCAGACCCTTCTAGCATTGCCATTATCATGCGCGCGTCGCAAGATGCACGCATCTTATTTTAAGGAGACCGATATGACCAGTAAAATTGATGTTATTAAAGCGTGGCAAGACGCTTCTTGGGCAAATTTACCTTCGAGCATTATTGAAGCGAACAATACTTATTTATCTGACGACTTTCAAAACACAGATAAAGAAGGTAATGTTGTGATGACCAAAGAGGGATATGCTGGAATGGGCTTACTTTTGCAGGCGGCTTTCAAAGACTTTAAAGAGGTGGTTAGCAATTTTGAAGAAGATGGGGATGGCGTGGTGATAACCTTTCATTTTGAAGGCACCCAAACTGGCCCTATGGACCTATCGGCGATGGGCCTGGGCGTTCTTCCTGCCAGTGGTAAAAAGATCGTGTGGCCGGATGCCACAGCCAGGTTTTTTGTTGAAGGCGATCAAATCGTAAAAATCCAGGAAATTACGGGAGGAATGGAGTGGTTCCTGGCGCCACTTGGTGTAAAGTTGCCCTCAAAATAACCAGCGATATTGCTGATGCAGCTTGAAGAGCTGTTTTCGAGTGATGGCTCGAAGTTAATCGATAAATGGGAGCAGGCGTCGCCTGATCCCATTTAAATTTCTCGAGCTGCGACGTTTATGCAAACTCTTGTGAGCCGGTTTGTTCAATCCATCCCTGGAGGGCGGTTCATCGCGGTTGCTGCAGTCCCTGGCTAGCTGGTCTTCCAGGCCTTGCCAGGGACTCCAGCAGCTTGAAATCGTCGGTCGGTTTGCGAACCAACTCCAGTACTGCCGCTTCGCCGTGCTGATAGGCTCGGCTTATCGCGTCACCAATGGCAAGAAGACCATTACCTTATCTTGACCGACGGTCAATGTGACGGCCGTCGCATCATAATCCACAACCCATTTCAAACCCGAAGGCAAATCATCCAGATTCACAGTTTCAAAGGTCCCACTGTGCGAACCGTAGGTCATGATGCTGAAACTTTCTCCGGCTGAAGGTTGGAAATCGTTAATAAGAATAACGTCCAGGGTGCCTTCCAGGGTAGCAATCCCGCTGATCGACAGTTGGTCGTATTCGGATCCGGGCGTCGTCCCTGCCAGTTCCATGGTCAAAACGCCGTCTTCCGTTTGAACGTAATCACCATTTACCGTGATCAACCCTGGCGAACTCCCCGGACTCACCTCGCCGCCATTGTTTAGATCCCCATCCAGCGTTCCCGATCCCACCAGGCTGGCACCGCTGGTAAGGGTTAATCCAGTGCCAGACCCAATGCTGCCTGTCCCTAGATCGACAACCGTTCCATCGCCCGATGTCAATCCCATTGGGAAAGATAATGTTCCTGATAGAACTTCCACGTTCCCGGTATTTGTAAACTCGATATTCATGGTCGTGGTCGTCCCTACCCCGGATTTATAGAAATCACCATCATTGGTAAACGCGCCACCCGTATCGGCGCTCATCGTTGTGGTCGCATTTGCATTGAAGGTACCGCTATTCTGAAAGAGAGCGTTGTTAGTCATTGAAATGGCTCCAGAATTCCAGTTTGCTACTGCAGAATTGATCAGTGTCTGCCCATCCAGTGTGTGAGTAGAATCTCGGATCGTGAAGGCTGCATCTGCTAAAACCGTTGTTGTTCCAGCTCCAGATATTATCCCCCCGTACCAGATGAATGAATTACTCACAGATAATTCACCCAGGTTGTTAAGTTCTCCGCCGTTACGAATATTCAGATTATAAATACTATGATATGCGGTTGGCGATTCGAAAATGAGTTTGCCACTGTTACTCACGCTGACCAGCTCAGGCATATTGACGATGTTAGCACCTGTTGTGAATATTAACGTACTATTTCCTGAAGACGGTTGAACGTCGAGACGGCTACCTGCGGCAGGCGGCCAATACGTGCCGCTAAAATTGACAGTGTATGCTCTAATAAATAGACGCGACACTTTCATCAATGAATCACTCTCGAAATTAAATGTTTGGCCGGTAGTTTCACCGCCAATGGCGAGAGACGATCCCGAAACCGCATCAAATTCCCCTGTATGCGTTCCACCTCGGTTTAGTGTAACATTCCCTCCCTGAATATCCAAAGTCCCAGAGTTGCTAAATAATCCGTAGATAATCAAATCATCAACGCCGATTTTTGTAATTCGACCCTGGTTGACAAACTGGCCGGATCCATATAACCAAACAGGAGCGTCGGCTGCATTGACTTCCAGGGTGCCCGAATTTGTCCACGAGGTGGTCGTCAGGGTTGAGCTTCCCGGAATCGAAAGCCTTGAACCGGTTTGCATGGTCAATTCGCCAATATTGATAGCGGTCATTTCAGGTATGCTGGGATCGGTGTCTACATCAGGGATGATGACATCATCTGACTCCCCTGGAACAAGGCCCCCACAATCAGACCAATTTGCAGCGTAGGTCCAATCATTATTACTCAATCCATTCCACGTACAGGTGGCTGCATGGACCTGAGTAGTGACCAGGCTTAACAAAGAAGCACATAATACGATTGCCAGGATCAAATTTATTTTAATTTTCATTGCCTTTACTCCTGAATGACGAAAACTCGTTTCATTTCCCGAATTCTTTTTAATGCAGATCAATGACAGTCTTGCGAGTTCTGCCCCTGGATACAAAGCCGAATAAATTTGTGTATATCGGCATCATAATGAATATCTTCCCGGTCAGGATGCGCAACAGCTTTGAGCGGATACCCTGTATGACCCGGCTGTCCTCCGCTTTTCCTTCTGTGACGTTTATGCAGATTCTTGTGAGCCGGTTCGTTCAATCCATCACTAGAAGACGGTTCATCGCGGTTGCTGGAGTCCTTGGCAAGCCGGTCTTCCAGGCCTTGCCAAGGACCCCAGCAACCTGAAATCGTCGGTCAGTTTGCGAACCAATGCTAATACTGCCGCTCCGCCTTGCTGATAGGCTCGGCTTATCGCGTCACCAGCGGCAAGAAGACCATTACCAAATCTTGACCGACGGTCAATGTGACGGCCGTCGCATCATAATCCACAACCCATTTCAAACCGGAAGGCAAATCCCCCAGATTCACGGTTTCAAAGGTCCCGCTGTGCGAACCGTAGGTCATGATGCTGAAACTATCACCGGATGAAGGTTCGAAATCGTTAATGAGAGTAACGTCCAGGGTGCCATCTAACGTAGCACTTCCGCTGATCGACAGTTGGTCGTATTCGGATCCGGCCGTCGTCCCTGCCAGTTCCATGGTCAAAACGCCGTCTTCCGTTTGAATGTAATCACCATTTACCGTGATCAACCCTGGCGAACTCCCCGGACTCACCTCGCCGCCATTGTTTAGATTCCCATCCAGCGTTCCTGATCCCACCAGGCTGGCACCGCTGGTAAGGGTCAATCCAGTGCCAGACCCAATGATGCCTGTCCCTAGATCGACAACCGTTCCATCGCCCGATGTCAATCCCATTGGGAAAGATAATGTTCCTGATAGAACTTCCACGTTCCCGGTATTTGTAAACTCGATATTCATGGTCGTGGTCGTCCCTACCCCGGATTTATAGAAATCACCATTATTGGTAAACGCGCCACCCGTATCGGCGCTCATCGTTGTGGTCGCATTTGCGTTGAAGGTTCCGTCATTTTGAAAGACGGCATTATTGACTACCGTAATCGCGCCGTTGTTCCAGTTTGCTATAGTTGAATTAACCAGGGTCTGTTCATTTAATTCGGTGGAAGGTGCTCCGATCGTGAAGGTTGATCCTGCCCGGATGGTCATCGTCCCGCTTCCGGAAATTTTCCCTCCGTAAGAGGAAAAGGTTTTACTCACAGATAATGCTCCCAGGTTATTCATTTCTCCTTCAGATATTCTCAGCGTTGAAAAATTGAAATTAGCAGTTTCCGATTCGAAGATCAATTTGCCGTTGCTATTGACGTGAACCGTTTCTGCCATATTTACGATTCTGGCATCGGTCGTAAACTTGACAGTACTTAGTTCGCCAGAAAAGCCGATTTCCAGCCGGCTTCCAACAGCGGGTGGCCAATAAGTCCCTTTGATATTTACGGTCTTAGCGCCGATCAATACCCATGGTACTTTTATCGACGAATCGCTCTCAAAATTAAAAGTTTGGCCGGTAAAATAACCAAGGATGAGATACGATCCCGAAACCGCATCAAATTCTCCTGTATGCGTTCCCCCGTGGGCTAAAGTAACATCCCCATCCTGAATATCCAACGTCCCAGAATTGCTAAGTGCTGGGTAGATCATCAAATCGTCATTACCGATTTTCGAAATATTGCCCAGGTTTATAAACTGACCGGATCCTAGTAGGAAAACAGGAGCGGTTGCTGCATTGACTTCCAAAGTGCCCGAATTCGTCCATGAGGCGGTCGTCAGGCCCGACCCCCCCCGAATCGAAAGGCGTGAACCGGTTTGCATGGTCAAATCTCCAATACTAACACTGGTCGATTCAGGTATGCTTGGGTCGGTGTCTGCGTCAGGGATGATGACATCATCTGACTCCCCAGGAACATTGCCCCCACAATCAGACCAATTTGCAGCATAGGTCCAATCATTATTACTCAATCCGTTCCACGTACAGGTGGCTGCATGGACTTTAGTGGTAACCAGGCTTAGCAAGGAAAAACATAATATAATTGCCAGCATCAAATTAATTTTAATTTTCACCGTCTTTTCTCCTTAATGGCGAAAACTCGAATGATATCTTGAATTCTTTCTGAAGCGGATCAATGACAGTCTTGCGAGTTCTGTCCCTGGATACAAAGCCGAATAAATTCGTGTATATCGGCATCATTTTGAAATATTTGTTTTTGTTTGCTTGCTATGTGCTCGATTTCCCCACAAAATGCCGGTGGATCACGACTTAGGTATTCCGCCCAAACGCGAACGATAAAGAGGATCGTAATTCGTTGCAAAGGATCGCTCATCCTACCTCAATTTAAAAAGCTGTTGCTGGTTTTCTGGCAACAGCTTAGCATTAGCACCTTACAATTTTCTTAATCGGTTATCGTAAAACCCCCAACAGTTCGCCGACTGAATGCTATCAATAATCCCCCCATACCGGTAGCCAGAAACGGGAGGATCAATGCCGTCTGAAGACCCACCCAATCAGAAACCAATCCGACCAGAACAGTTGCCGGAGCTGCGCCGATGACCTGGGTTACAATTCCAAAAATTGCCTGTGAAGTTGCCAATTTATTTTCGGGGACATTGTCCTGAATCAAAACCAACAAGGGGCTGACGGGCAAAGTGAAACAAAAAGTCGAGATAAAGAACCAAATAACCGTGCTCGAGACATTTTGAACGCATAAACCCACCAATCCGCAAACCATGGCGCAGCCCAATCCAGCAGCAGATATCAAGTAACGCGCTGCCTGATGACCTAGTGATAACCGGTCGCTCAAGAAACCCCCCGCCACCGCCCCCAACATGCTTGCCGGGAGGATGATCCCACCTGTCAGCAGTCCGGTCTGTGTCAGGCTCAACTCAAATCGGCGGGTAAAATACGTCGGCAGCCAGGATATGAGCGCCGTAGAAGCAAATACACCTAATGATCCCCCCAGGAAAACACCAAAGAGTGGTTTCAAAAAACGCAAATCGATTTTGGAGAAGTGGGTTTTTGAGGCAGTTGTGAAATTTTTTACCGGGAGGTGAGGTAAACCCCATAAACCAAAAGAGATTACCATTGCCAACGCTCCTGGAATAATCAGAACCCAACGCCACCCGTACCGCTCGCCGGTGAAACCCGCGAATATCAGCCCCAACCCGGATCCCACATATAAGGCAATTGAATAAATAGAAAGTACCACGCCTCGTCTGTTTTTGGGACTGATTTTTCCGAGATAAGCCAGGTCAAGCGGACCGTTAACCCCATCCGCCAGGCCAATTCCAACCCGAGTGATGAAAAAGGTCCAGCTATTGGCTGCCAATCCGGATACGATCGCCAGAAAAGACCAGAGAAAAGCTACTGGACGTAATATTTTTATCACACCGATGCGATCGGCAAGCCACCCGGACGGGATAGTTATCAGGCTGCGTCCCAGGGTGATGAAAGAGATGATTAATCCCAATTGGGCATCACTAAACCCCCATTCTTGTTGTAACAAAGGGAAAATAGTAACTAATCCACGCCGGTCTAACTGATTAAGCAAGTTTAGAAGCGCCAATAATATCAAGGCAAATAATGTTGTTCGACCGGTAGAGAATTTAAAAACATTGCCGGTGTTTTTAGTCATGACACTTGAGGGTGGCGTTTGGTTTTTTGGGATCTGAATGCTTCCAATAATACTTGGGTTCGTTTGCCCTCATAGCTTGCACCGATTGTCGACAAGATAGCCAATGCTTTCTCGGTATCCTGGATACCACGGTAGATATCAGGCTGGCAAAGGGCTCGGGTTCGAAGCGCTAATGCAGTCTCAAATGGGGTTTGGATCGTCTGGGCAATCTCTAGTGCCTCTTGAGCTAAAGATAATCCACGACCAAAATCTTTTTGTATCACGCACGTTTGGGCAGACAAGCGTAAAGCGACCGCTTGATCCCTCTTTAAAGTGCAAATTCAACTCATCTCTGCAGCCTCCTGGATATATTCCCGAGCTGGGTCAACTTGTTCAAGGGAGAGATGAGTTTCGCCCAATGATAATAGGATCTTCACTGCGTAAGGATCGGCTTGTTGGAAACGGGCTAACATTAGAAAGTTTTCAAGGATGGGGATATTTTCTTTTTGTTCGCCGCGTATGATTGCAATCCGCATCAATATCATCCGTGCCTGGACTTCACGTGCAACGTCATTGCTATGCACCACCAATGCAATTTCCTGATTGGCAAATTCTTCAGCGGAATCGAAAAGCCCCAATTCGTAATAGACCATTCCCAGACCATTGAGCGCATCACCTTGTAACCTGGGATCACCGGCTTTTAATGCCAGGTCATAGCACCTTTCGAACTTTTGTTTGGCGGTCTGGTATTGCCCCAGGTTAAAGAACGATTCACCCAGAGACGCGCTGACAACTGCCTGGGTATTGCTCTCCTCGTCTTGTTTGTCAGCTTCGATCATTTCGAGAATGCGGTTGGCAAAATTGATGCTCGTTTTGTAATCACACCATTGATTGTGAGCCCTCATCAAGAGCGAATACGCCCGCTGTAGCATCCAGAAAGGCGCTTCTTGCCCGTTGGACTTTAAACGCCGAGCAACCCGCCAACCCTGCGCGATATAGAATCTGGTTTCCTTTTTATTCCCACGTAGTAGAGCCACAAAACTCAACGCCCAATAATATAAAGCGACGGACCAGGTTTCTCCATCTTGTGCCAGGCCATTTTCGAATTCAGCCTTCATTTCGTCAAAAGCTGTTAAAGATTCACCTTGAATGATTTTTAATTGGAATAATTGGTAGGCAACTGCGTGTTTAAATTCTCCTTTAAGGTATGGGAGCGCTTTACGGTAAAACGTTGCAGCTTGTTCGTAATCACCTGAAAGGCGTAAGGATTCGGCCAGGCTAAAATTGAGCTGCGCCGTAATATTATCCTTTTCTTCGAATTCAATTGGCTTTAACCACTCTAATGCTTGTTGAAAATGCTGTTGGGCGGTCTTCGGAGCATAGAGTTTCAGCGAATAATCTCCAGCGAGCCTGGCATAGTGAAAGGCTTTTTCTGGTTCCCTTCCCAGGTTAAAGTGGCGCGCGAGAACCCCGTAATTAAAGCAGAATCTTTTCCCATTTTGACCATCGTATCGCCCAAAAGCCGGTGGTAAATTCGTTTGCGAGCAGAGGGCAGAGTCTGGTATAGAACCTCACCATAATAAGCATGAGAAAGGAAAACTTCCGCTTTTCCCTGTATCCTGGGTTCGATTAAGAAGCCATTTTCGATCAGTTCATCCACGCCATTAAGAAGACGGGTTTCATCAACTTTTAACGCCCCCTGCAGAATATCGTAGTCTATCATATTGCCGGCCACAGCGATAACGTCTAATATGCGGTGGTTTTCGGCTTTAAGGGTCCTCAATCTGGAAGAAATTGTTTCCTGGATGGTTGGCGAGAGCCCTTTTTCGAAAGGACCTGATTGTTCCCACTCACCAATCGAATTGACGAAAAGAATCCCCTCTTCGAATAAATGCTGGAGGGTAGCAATCAGATAGAAAGGGTTTCCCTGGGTTAGCGCAATTAACCGTTTGTGTAATTGCGGCATTGCCACGGCTCCCAGAAAGTCGAGGATAGATTTAATCCCCTCTTCCCCAAGTGGTTTCAAATGCAATTCGGCAAGTTGATCGGGGACATCCGTTGCGATCAGTCGCAAAGGATGTCCGGATGGCATTTCCTCTGATCGACATGTAATCAGCATTGGAATTTTGCCGGCTAATTCAGACATCAATTGGATGGATGCAGTATCCAATAGATGTGCATCATCCACCCATAAGAGATCATTTTGGCTCACACTTTTCAACAAGAAATCTCGGAGAAAGGTCTCGTGCTGCTTTGTATTTTGAAAACTACCTTGGGTGAAATCGGTTGTCGAAATCTCTCTCAGTTCATTGAGAATCGCCACTAAATCATTTTTGGTTTGTAGCCCGAACTCCTTGCCCTGAGAAATGCCTGAATAATTCTCCAATGCATAGATCCAGGCGGCGTAGGGTGCGTTGATGTTATTTAATCCTCGTAAGCGAAAAACCTGAACCCCTTCTTTCGTGATATAGCCAGTAAATTCCTCTGCCAGTCTGGTCTTACCGATCCCGGCCTCACCTTCAATCCATAAAACCGCCAAAGGGTTCCTGTGCCATTGCTGTACCAACCAGGCATATTCTCGTTCTCTCCCTAGAAATGGGGGTTCTCCCAATGAGAAGGGAACTTCAAATAGTCTCCCTTCGTAAACTGGCGGTGGATATCGGGTAAAGCTTCCTGTCGTCCATAAATTTCCTTCTTTAATTCTAATCGCCAGATTTTTTGTCCCAAGACCTGGGGTTACGTCTAATTCTTCAAAAAGCACCCTTTGGCAGTTTTCATAAACTTGTAAAGCTTTGGCTTTATCCCCCGAGTAGTAATAATAGAGCATCAAGCGAGCAAAGATGGTCTCCCGGTAGGGTTCAATGGTCAATACTTGGTGGCAAATATTGATCGCCCTGCGGTAATAACCCATTTGGGCGTACGCTTCAGCTAATTCGGTTAATAGTGTCAAAAACCGTTCACGCAGCCTCTCACGGTCCCTAATCGTCCATTCTTCGTATAAATCTTCGGCCAGATATTCTCCACAATATAAATCACGCCCTTTTTCTAAAAATTCGATTGCTTCCTGTATTCGTGTATTTTCGAGTAGACTTCGCCCTCGGTCTGCTGCAATTTCAAATTCTTCGACATCAATCGAAATGCAACTATCCTCGGAATCAAGATCTTGTTGGGTGTCCGGAGAGAAAAGGTATCCACCATCGACTTTTTGGATCAAGTCGTGAATTTGTTCGTTCTCAAAGAGGCTTCTTAGCTGGCTGATACGGACGTATAACCTTTTTTGAGATGCCTCTGGATCTTCATCATGCCAGATGATATCCAAAATCTGGCTACTGGTGACCGGCTTGCCCCGCATGGCTACCAGAATCTTTAAGATCGATCTGACCTGCCGGCTCTGCCACAGGTGGCTTTGAATCCTATGCCCATCGATCAGGACGTCAAATTGACCTAAAAGGAAGATTTTAATTTGGGGCATTGATCCATTTTTTATTGAACCTGTTGGCGAAACCAGAAGAGATGTAAAAGCTGTGTCCCAATGGTTAGGTTTACCATGGTTTTAACAATAATGCGATGTTTCTGTTTATATTATATATTACCTGGATCCCACGTAGAATCAATTTTGCACCATTTACCCCCAGGTGGATATTGGTTGAAGCGGTACCTGTTTAACTATATATTGTTTCCTCGATTTTGAATTTTTTTTTGTGCTTCTTCTCACTAAATCAGACATTAAAAATGATTTTACTTTGACTTGACTTCTGCCCGGAATCTGGTTATTATATCTATTGACCAATTTGTTTAAATGTTCAACTCAATAGATTTTGGCTTTCAGGTTACCGACCCATTCTATAAAGCGTTCCCGCGCTGAGGTGTTTATGATTGAAACCAACGAAAAGCTTAAACGCATTCTGGAGGCTTCATTGGTGGTCTTTGCCCACTACGGGTATAAGAAAGCATCGATGGAAGAGATTGCAGAAAAACTGGGGATGACCAAAGGCAATCTCTATTTTTATTGCCAGAACAAGCTCGACCTGTACGAAAAAACCGTGGCGTTTGCCTTGCTGCGCTGGCAAAACCGGGTGCGGGCTGCCGTCGATGCCCAGGCAGAGATTATCGACAAGTTCACAACTCTGGCGGTGAAATCCTTCCAATACCTCTCCGAAGATGATGACCTGCGCACGATCATCATGAAGGACCCGGCCATCCAGACCATCACGCCTGAGGAGGAGCGTTTTCCCAGCATTGGCCAGGTTTCATATGCGATGCTAAAAAATATTGTCCAGCAGGGGGTTGATGAGCACAGGTTTCGCCCCCTGGATGTCAACCAGGTTAGTGGATTTCTCTATTCGGTTTACAACATGTTCATTATCAAAACATATCTCAAGTCTGAGGGACAATCGGCCCAGGAAATGTATCAGACCGCCATCGATGTGATCCTCAATGGGCTGCTTAACTGAATCTGTCTATCCACATCAATTACTTAACGAGGGAAAAAATGGAAAAAATCAATCACAACAGGTCGGATGAAGGCATCGAAATGCTTCCCGTGGGAGCCGAAGCGGACGTCGTGGTGGCGGGGAGCGGGCCAGCTGGAATTGCCGCCAGCCTGGCAGCCAGTCGCAAAGGACTGAGCGTCATCCTGGTCGAAAGGTTCCCGTTCCTGGGGGGGATGTCGACCCAGATACCCGTCGCAACCTGGCCGCTTAACACCGCCGTAGAGACCGGTGAGCTGGATATGCCATATGATGGAATCCTGGGAGAGATCCTTGACCGTATGCAGAAGCTGGGCTGCATCGAGCTGAAGACGGTGCTGAAGGATGGGGTCGAAAGGTTCGTGCCGCTTGCCGGTGAAAACGACAACGTGGCTACCAGCAAATGGTACCTTTTTGACCCGGAAGAATTAAAGTACCTGTATTTTGACCTGCTTAATCAGGCCGGGGTGAAGGTCAGGGTCAACTCGTTGATCGTCGACACGGTGGTGAATGAAGGTGTGGTCGAGGGCCTGGTCGTGGAAACCCTCACCCGCAAGGAATTGATCAAGGGCAAGATCTTTATCGATGCCACCGGCAGCGCCGATGTTGTCTTCCGTTCGGGTTCGCCAGCTGTTCTGGGCTCAGGAGCTGACGACGGTGTACCTCCCGGGATGATCATGCCTACCGCAACCACCTTCCGCATCGCCGGCGTGCACACCGAGCACCTGGATATGTACGAGACCGCCAGGATTTACGAGCTGCACCGCCAAAAGGGCGAGATCGACGTTCCTCTCGAAGGCCTCTACTGGCAGGTGGTCTGTCCGGGTGTCATTCAAATCTTTGGTACGCGTGTGTTTGGGATCAACCCGCTTGATCCGGAGAGCTCTGCCGCAGGAGAAATGGAACAGAGACGCCAGATCAGGGCCATTACCAGTTTCCTGAAAAGTGCAATCCCGGCTTTCCGCGAGTGCCGCGTGATCAGCACCGGCGTATCGATTGGTATGATCGGCACCCGGCGCATTCGCGGAGATTACTTCCTGACCCAACAGGACATTTTCGAAGGCAAGAAATTCAGCGACGCCATCGCCACCGGCACCTATCGCCTGGAAATTTGGGAGCTGGAGGGGATGAACGTCAGCTTCAACCACCTGGCAGGCACCTGGTACACCATCCCATATCGCTCCCTGATGCCCCAGGGGATGGCGAACGTGATCGTGGCCGGTAGCAGCATTTCAGGGCAGTATACCGCCATGTCGACCTGGGCGATCATGCCGATGTGCTACAAGACCGGCCAAGCAGCTGGAACGGCCGCGGCGCTGTGCCTGCAAGCCAATCTGACGCCACGCCAGGTATCGATCCCCGATCTGCAGCAGACGTTATGCGCAGACGGTATTTTTCTTGGGTAACATAAAAGGCAACCAGATGGCACTCACCCAATCCCATCCCAAAATATCAGAATATCCCCGGGCAATAATGGCCAGTTATGGATCACGCGAGCTGTTCGGGCAGTGGATTTCGGCTGCATTCGGCTTTACCGTCTTCTTCTATTACGAGGTGGTGGTTGGCCTCGATGTCAAACTGGCGGCGGCAGCATTCATCGTCTACCAGATCTGGAACTCGATCAACGATCCATTGACCGGGTACCTGATGGAGCACGTCGTCTTTCCCTGGGAAAAGTCGCACGGAATCCGGCGGATGCCGTTCATCATCGGCGGAGGCATCCTGTGGCTCTTGAGTTACCTGGCGATCTTCATGGGCCCGACCAGTGGAAACCCCTGGGCCATTTTCGCCTGGTACGTGGTCTCTTTGTGCGTTTACGATCTCTTCGGGACGTTGTTCGACGTGAATGTGGTCAGCCTCTATCCGGAGAAGTTCAGGGGCTTGAATGAACGGCGGGTGGTCCAGGCGTTTGGCACCATCCTGGGCATCATCGGCCTGGTCCTGGCGGCGATCATCCCACCCATGTTTATCACCACCGGGGTGGCAGCCACCTACGAAAAATCGGCGCTGGTCACGGTCATCGTCGGCCTTTTCCTGTTCTTGTTCCTGCTGCCCGGCACATTTGAAACCAGGCAGGTCAGGGAGCTTTACAAGCGCGGCCGGGAAGGAATGGTCAAGAAAGCCAACCTGGCCGGTTTCTTCACCACCGCCAGGGGGGTTTTCGCCAACAAGCGTTTCGTCGGCAAAGTGGTCCTCTTTTTTGGTTACCAGGTGGGTGTGGTCATGCTGCAGACCAGCGCCTTGTACATCGTCACCTTTCTGCTGGATGCGCCGGCTTCGACGATTTCACTCCTGCTGGGGAGCATGCTGGGAGGGGCGTTGGTGTCGGTGCCGATCTGGATGACGGTCTCGCAAAGGGTGAATAATAACCGTTTGATCAGCCTGGCAGGGGGGTTCCTCCTGGTGCTGACCTTTATCCCGATGATTTTCGTCCAGAGCCTGGCAGGATGGATCGTCAGCCTGGTGTTGTTCGGGATCGCCCTCGGCAACCAGTGGTTCATGGATCCGCCCACGATGGGCGACGTGCTCGACGATGTTGCAGTTAAAACCGGGCGCAGGGACCCGGCTGTCTATCTGGGCTACCAATCTTTCGTATTCAAATTGGGCCAAACCAGCATTGCCGCTGTAATTGCCCTGGTGCACTCGCTGACCGGCTTTGTCTCAGGCGCTACCAGCCTTTCAGACCTGGTCGCTCGCAGCTCATCGCCCGAGCTGGCCCTGTTCGGAATCCGCATTCACGCCGCCATGGTCCCGGCGGTGGTCGTGCTGGCTGCCACGCTCCTGTTCTGGCGGTTGTACGATCTTTCACCGGAGAAGGTGACGGCCAACAGGGTCAGGTTGGAAGAGATGGGAATTTGATTCCATGGGATTTTCCATTGCTATCCTGTGAAAAAAAACTCACCACACCTCGGCGGACGGCGCGATTCTGGCTTGCTCACTAATTCGGGGATGATTTTGATAGCCACCAGCCCTGGCAATTTGTCCAGGGCTGGTTAATTGGTGATGATGAGTATAGTTGTGTCAATCCGCTCTGAGAGCGGTTGACTTTTTAGAACAGCCCAACAACCTTCCCGGTTTCCAGGTCGAGATCCACGTCGAAGAAGGCCGGGCGGGTGGGCAGGCCGGGCATGGTGCTGATCTTGCCCAGGATGGGATAGATGAAGCCCGCCCCGACCGAGGCGCGCATGTCGCGGATGGGGATGCGGAAGCCTTTGGGTACACCTTTCAGGTTGGCGTCGTGGCTCAGGCTGAGGTGGGTTTTGGCCATGCAGATGGGCAGGTGGTCAAATCCCAGGCGGGTATATTCTTCCACCCGAGCTTCGGCTTCGGGCAGGTAATCGACGCCATCGGCGCCGTAGACCTCGCGGGCGATGGTCTCGATTTTTTCTTTAATAGAGATGTCGAGCGGGTAGAGGAAGTTGAAGCTGGTCGGTTTTTGAGAGGCTTTCATCACTGCCTTCGCCAGGTCAACCGCTCCGGCGCCGCCTTCTTCCCAATGGTTGCATACCAGGGCATCTTCTGCCAGGCCTGGGGCAGTGGCAGCTTTGCGGATCAGCTCTAATTCAGCGGGCGAATCGGTAGCGAAGCGGTTGATCGCCACCACCACTGGCACGCCGTATTTGCGGGCGGTACCGATATGGTGCAGCAGGTTCGCCAGGCCGGCCTGCAGCAGGTCGAGATTCTCGTTGGTATAAGCATAATCCAGGGGCTTGCCGGCGACGACCTTAGGCCCACCGCCGTGCATCTTCAGGGCCCGGACCGTGGCGACCATCACCACGGCGTTGGGGACCAACCCTGAATAGCGGCATTTGATGTCGAAGAATTTCTCCATGCCCATGTCCGCGCCGAAGCCCGATTCGGTCACCACGAAATCGGCCAGCTTGAGGCCGATTCGGTCGGCAATAATCGAGCTGTTGCCATGGGCGATATTAGCGAAAGGCCCGGCGTGCACGAAAACCGGTGTGCCTTCCAGGGTCTGCATCAGGTTAGGCTTGATGGCATCCCGCATCAAGACGGTTGCTGCGCCGGCGACGCCTAAATCTTCGACCGTAACCGCCCGGCCGCTGTGATCGACGCCAACGACCATCCTGCCGAAGCGCTGGCGCATGTCTGCCAGGCTGGTGGTGAGCGCTAATACCGCCATGATTTCGCTGGCGACGGTGATGTCGAACCCGGTCTCGCGGGTGAAGCCTTTTTCGTCCGGTCCAGCGCCGGTGATGATCCCACGCAGGAAGCGATCACTGGTATCGATGCCGCGCCGCCAGGTAATCGATGCCTGGTCAATGTCCAGGCGGAACAGGCGCTTGCGTTCGTCAGGGGTGAGGTCTTCCGGATCCTGGCGATCGATTCCCAGACGCTGCATGCGGTCGATCATGCTCCTGGCGAAGGAGCGCTTACCCTGCTTATCGGGCGGGCAAAGCCTTTGGTATAGTTGATCGTCGCTGGCGCTAGATTCGTGGAACATGCGGGCATCGATTGCGGCGGCGATCAGGTTGTTAGCCGCGGTGATGGCATGGATATCGCCGGTGAGGTGCAGGTTGAAATCATCCATTGGCACGACCTGGCTGAAGCCACCGCCGGCCGCACCGCCTTTTATCCCGAACGTGGGGCCCTGGCTGGGCTGGCGGATGCAGGTGAACACCTTTTGGTCTAGGTGGGCTCCCAGGGCCTGGCTCAAGCCAATGGTGGTCGTTGTCTTGCCTTCACCGAGAGGCGTGGGCGTGATGGCAGTGACGTCGATGTATTTACCATCGGGAGCGGCTTTGAGCCGTTCCAAAATCTCCAGTTTGACCTTGGCTTTGTATGGACCATACAGCTCGAGCTCTTCGGGTAAGATACCCAGCTCCTCCGCAACCAGCGAGATCGGTTTCAGCTCGGCATCCTGGGCAATTTCGATGTCAGGGGGAACCGGCGAACGACGTTTCAAGGGGGTTGGGATGAACCGGCGGGTACCAGGCATGATATTTCTTGCACTCATAACGCAATCCTTTCTATTTCAACAATAATGATTTTCATCACGGTGACAGACCTGTGTTTCGTTGGCTATTATGACCCTATTTGGCCGAAAGGGCAAGGGGCAGAGACGGAATCAGCGTGATGAGGATCGATAATATTTGCAAATAAATCCAAATGGTTCTCAAAAGGATAGCCGCTACAATTTAGGCAGGGGATGTATCTTTTACTGAAGGCAGGTGAATAACGTGAAAACGCTTCTTATCCTTACACACACACAAGCGAGCAAAATTGACTCGTGGAATGATGATTGGTTTCGTCCATTGAGCAAACGGGGGAAAAGAAAGGCGATCCGAACCGGGAGACAGATAATCGCCAGGGGCCTGGTTCCTGACCTTATTCTAACATCATCAGCGGTGCGGGCCGACCTGACGGCCTGCCTTTTAGCCAGGGAGTTCGACCCCCAATGCAGCTTGTACAGTCGCGACAGCCTCTACCTGGCCGAGATGGAAGATTACTACCATGAAATCCAAAAAATACCGGATAGGGTCAGGTGTCTGCTGGTGGTCGGGCATAACCCTAATCTAAACCGGCTCTTGCAGGCGCTGACCGAACGAGCCGTCTACCTTCCGCAAGGCGAAGTAGCCCATGTGCAGGTCAAGATCGACTCGTGGGAAAATTTCAAATATGATGTCAAAGGACGCCTGATTGAAACCATCCGAGCCGCTACGGTTGGTTCGACCCAACCTGAACGGCGCTTATTTTCGTGGATCACGTCTTCGGGTTTATCGGATTATGGCAATACAACCATCCTGCAGGCGGCGATCCGCAATCATCACAAGGTATAGCCTGATCAGCGCCTGAGGAGAGCGCCAGCCCTCCTTTCCCGCCCTATTGCGTGGGAGAAAAAAAACCTAACAATTGCCGGCATTACTTTATTGGGGCAGCAAGGGTTGAGAAAAACAAAGCCCGCTGCGGATGGCCGAAACGGGCAGGTTGGGAGTGCAGGGGAATACTTAAGCCTTAGTGGTTCGACTTAGCGAAGGTCGGCGTCAACGACGGCAGGTTATTCGGGCGGGGGGAAGCGGTTGGGGTTTGCTGCCAGAGGCCAACTTTTTTGTTCATAGCTTCCAATTGGGCGGCTTCTAAAGTGGCCCGGCAGGTAACGTCAGGGGGAACGGCCAGAGCGACTGCCAGGCCCTGTTTGACCAGGTTGTAATTGACGAATAAATCATCGACCAGCACGTAGCGCAGCAAATTACCGGCTGCATCTGTGTCAGATACGTCTTTGACCAGGACGACCACCCGGCCTTCGACCAGGAATTTGTTTAGATTGTATGCCTGGGCGGCCATTCGAGCCGCGGTCTGGCTGGCTGTTGCCAGCGCCGGGGTATCGATGCCGATGTATTTGATGGTTTTGACTTCACCATTGATGATAGCCAGGATGGTATCACCGTCGATCACCCGCAGCACCACAGCCAGATCCTGCTGGGTGTTGCGGGGAATGCAAGCCAGCCCTTCGATCACCGCACTGGCAGGCAAGAGGTTCTCCATAGTTGCTGAAGCCAATGGTTCGGGCGTAGCGGTGGTCATGGATTGGGTAGGGGCAGCCCCGCCGCTGGTTGGCGAAGGTTTCAGCGATGTCGGCTCTTGAATGACCTGGGTGTCAGCGGGCATCGCCGTCAGGGTAGCGTAGACAGCCGTCTCCATCTGATCCTGAGGCGGTGATTGGGTCTGCGAGAGGATCGGCAGACAGGCCGACAACAGTAAAACCAGGCTGCCTGAAAGCGCCATGAAACTGGTTAACATACGTTTATTTTTCATCAGAGAAACCCCTCCCACTTACATTCCGTAATTGTTAATCGGGAATTGGTCGAATATTAAATTGGCAAAACGATAAAAAGGGTGTTGACAAGCATATTATACGTCATCTTGATAATATGCAAACCTCATGATCTTTTTCATCGCGATGTGGAGATGTCAGGGCCAGCGGAAAGTGTTGCAGGCCAAGCGGAGGTTTAAAAAATCAGGTTCAGTAAGGGGCACTTGTATAATCTCTAAATTAAGATATTATGTATTTACTTTGTCGATAAAAATCACTGTGCTGTTGACCACCTAGGAAGTTGGCGCTGCGTCAAAAAAAGACGCCGGCTATCGTACTCCGGGGCTGTGAAACGGAACGGACTGGCTTTCAATGAGTTTGTTGAGCAGGCCCATCCACCGCTCGACAACCCTGATTTAATTCAAATTTCTCAATGACGCAATTCAATGAATTTAGCAGGCGAGAAAAGGAAGTAGTAAACCTTTTGTTAGAGGGAAAAAGTAATAAGTTAATTGCTTTATCTCTTCAAATTTCCGAAAGTACCGTTGAATTCCATTTGAAAAACATTTACGGCAAGTATCAAGTAAACTCCAGAACGGAATTGATCTTAAAACTGGGGAAATCCACAGTTGCAGGTAAGGGAGAAGTCGCGGAAAATAGAGACATATTCAATGTGCGGAATTGGGCTGCAGTGTTGAGAGAAGAGATCTCAAGAATGGGAAAGGCGTTAAAAATGAACAATTCTGAAAACGCAAATGCCAGCAACGGATCAATCCCAATGACCTTCTTCGAATCGATTCGTGTATGTTTCAACAAATATGCGGCATTTACTGGACGTGCGGGACGGCCTGAGTTCTGGTGGTTCATGCTGTTCGTCATACTCGTAGCCTCGGCATTAGAACTCGTTAGCAAGGTATCAAGCAGTATCTTTCTGATTGGTGTGCTACTGCCCTTGTTGGCAGCAGGAACACGTCGACTTCACGACAGCGGCAAAAGTGGATGGTGGCAATTATTCCTGCTTGTCCCGGTCGGTGGAATCGTTCTTGTGGGAATTTTATGGGCGCTACCACCCAGTGATCCTATACCAGAAGATTCTCATCCGGCGTGACCGGTAAAGGAGGATTTGGGAGGGCATCAACTTGCTTCTTTTTAAATCCCTTCGTGGCATTATAACGTTATAGAAGTGTCGTGGTTTTTCTTGGTGCTCAATTGTTTATTTCGGTTTCATTTTAAATAATGTGTTCGTAATAATTACGCTGCCAAAGATAGCGTTCAAACGATAATCAACCGGATTCACGAACCCCACGGCCGTATTTATTGGTTGAAATCGATTTTATATGCAGCAATCTCATTACGGATTGTAGGGGCAAGCATTGTACCTGCCTTCACCATGCTGCGGAACGGGACAGATATTTTCTCCTTGGCGAAGCTGATGGGCCATGAAGGTATTAGCGTTTTGCAGCGTTATTTGAAACAAAATAATATGGATATTGAAGAAGCTCACCAGAGAGCTAGCCCGGTGGATAATGCTGGATTATAAACTCTCTCATGGTAAATACTTGTTCAGAAAATCGCGCGGCTTCAGGACCTCGATGTTCATATAACTGGATACCTTGAGCAGGTGTTTATCCCCGCTGACGACAATAGTGCTTTCGCTTACCAGCGCGCAGGCGAGAAATTTATCATCCTCCGGATCCTCGCAAACACCTTCCGGCAAGGCAGGAGCATCATAAACCTCAGCATTGCGGATGATGTAATCCATCACAGGTTTAAAGTCGATGCCCGGATGTTCCTCAGCCAGGATCTATCCAACTCGCTGGTACTCCTCCAGAATCTGCGGTGATACGGCTATTTGGATCCTCGCATCGCGCCAGGCTTTGAGAATTTGATAAGGTGGGCCGCTGAAAAAAACACCTGAGATGAAAACATTGGTGTCGAGGATAACCTTCACTTTCTGCCCCGCGCTTTAGACACAGCTTTTGCAATATCCCCGCGTTTCAAGCCTGCGGCTTCAGCTTGCCGGCGCGCCTGTTGAATAAGCGTCTCAAAGGAATCCACATCAGGGGTGGAGATGGCTTTGAGGATCACCACATCCCCTTCACCAACAACGACGAACTGCGCTCCTTCTTTCAGGTTGAGCTGTTTGCGAATGGTTTCCGGGATCACCACCTGTCCCTTCGATGACATACGGGTTGTTGCTATCGTATCCATAATACCTCCAATTCTTACTGGTAAGATTATAACCTATTGAGGAGTCTCGGGTCAGGTGAATAACTTTTAACTGACCAAGAACGGGACAAATATCCCGCGTTCGACGGGACATTGGCCTATCGACTTCTCAATAATTGCTTGCTATAATAGCTTCAACCTTTAGAAAGAAATCCTTTCTAAGGCACAATAGAATACTCAGTTGGGCGCATCAGCGCTACACACGTTGGCCGGAACACTCCCACTGGAGATCTGTTCTGGCCATTTTGCTTTAATGATGAGTCCATTGCCGGTTTTTATTCTTCGTCAAGCCGTAATTTCTCATCCTGCAGCCTGCCGTTGAAACAGGACGGCGGATGTTGATTGCCGAGCGCTTGCTCAATGGTTAAGGTTTGCTGCCCTGCTCGAATAGTCATCGGTGACACAGTGGGTATGCAAAAACGTTGGTCGGTTATTTAACGACAGAAACCCATTCCCACACGTAGGAAGCATTCATGGTTGAATGCAAAATAATCATCCTTGGGGACACTTTTCGCCAGGTTTCCGGGCAGCACCAGGCAGCCGTTGGATCGCTCCACTGTCCAGGCGAGCCTCTCTTCAAGGGATCATTCTGCCAGATGGCAGGTTCACCTCCCTTATGGGGAGTTGCAACAAAGGCGGTGTGCTGGTGTTGTCAGATCGAGATCGGCGATAATTGTTTGTTCTATAGGAAACGAAAGGAATTTTTTTTGGAATCTGGATGAAAGGATTTTATCTGCAAAGTTACCTGTTAACCCTCAAAGAGGTGGTCAGATGAGAAACGCTGCCGGCAGTTTAGGCTATCAGATGATGAAAGCCTTGCAAACCCTCTTTCGCCCGGGCACTAACCGGCGCCAGGCCAAACGGCACCACCGGGAGAAAGGGCTCATCACCAGTATCTCCACCATGCGTTGTATGTCTGCCGATGGCCACCAGTTTGCTCGCTTTATTTGTATGACCTGGCCAGTGGTAAGATTGCTGGCTCAGGTCGTCCCGCGCTCAGGTCGTTCCCCAGCTTTGCCCTATCCTCCACTCGAGCATCTCAATTTTATCATTCCAGGAGGTGGGTTCATTTTTGAAGTTAAAATGGAACCCTTTTTAAAGTTTAAAAAAAACACACAATCGCCTTTTCACTTTTTATCCCATTCATCCCATTCGTTTGTTGTTGATTTAATTCCTTGTTAATGAACCAATGCCTTTCGATTCTGAAAGCGCAGGAAACCGCATAATCAGGTATCATTGATATAGGTCACACCAACCACTCATTGGGTTGCCCTCTCATTTTATCTTGCTCATCCATGTCGTCTGTTCCAGATACATTACCACTCGGCTGGCGGATTTTATGCTTTCTCCGAATAATTACTCTAGTAAATGAATTCTTACGAAACGAGGCTCTTGCAAACCTCGTGAGCCAGGTCAAACAGTTTATGGCTATTCTTAAACCACTGAGTTCACCGTTTATCAAAATCCGGAAATGAAATGAAAAAAATTGGAGTAACCCCCACCCGTTATCTTTTGATTGAGTCTGGCCTTTTCCTGCTCTTCTCCTACCTGCTCATCGCCGGCGGGATCAACACCACAAATGTGGCTGGCCAGACCAGCCTTGTCAACCTCGCCCTGGTCACCCTGGGTGGGGCAGCCTGGTTTGCCTGGCACCTGCTTCGTCGCCGGCCTTTCCCTTCAACCTTTCTGGATCTACCCATCTTCGTCTTGCTGCTGGTCACCGCCGCTACATCCCTCACCTCGTCCGACCCGCGCCGCAGTGTCATCATCCTCTGGCAATTGTTGCTCTACGCCCTCGTCTTCTACCTGCTGGTGGACCTGTTGCGCTCCAGCCTCCCCTCTGACCTGCTCGAAAAAGTTCTGCTCCTGAGTAGCCTGCCGGTCATCATTTACGGCATCCTCGAAATCCTGGGCTATTACGCCAGCTGGTTTGGCATGACAAATTGCGTCGCCGGGATCAGCCTGCCTTCCTACCGGGTTTATTCCACACTGTACAGCCCCAATATCCTGGCCGGATACCTCAACCTGGTGCTCCCGCTGGGTATCATGCGCAGTATCCGCTCTTCGCGATGGACCCGCCTGGCTTGGATGGCCTGGTGTCTGGTTGTCCTGGCCCTGGATTTCTTCACCTCCTCGCGTGGCGGCTGGCTGGGTACGGCAGTCGTGCTCGGGGTGATCGCCCTGTACGTGGGTTACCGTTGGTGGCAAAACCGCAAAAACCCTTCCATCAGGCATGAAAATGAGCCCGAAAACCAGGGTAGAAATGCCCTACAGGATTCCTATTCCGAATCGCAAAAGGATTCACAACCCCCTGGCAAAAAATACTTCCTCAGCACAAGAGCCAGGCGATTGGTCCTCATCATTACCGGGTTGGTGGCGCTGCTGGTAGTGGTTGCAGGTGGGATTTTCTTGATCACCTGGGAGCTCAACAACGCCACGCATGCCGGCAGCGGAACTCAATGTAAGCTCGCGTGATTACCTGTGGGTTGTCGCCTGGAAGATGTTCCTGGCCCACCCCTTTGTTGGAAATGGCCCATTCACCTATGTCACACAGTTCGTCCAGACCTATTCGGTACCGCCGAACATGATGCTCCCCCATGCCCACAACCTGTACTTCAATGTTCTCGGCGAAATGGGTCTACTGGGTTTTGCTGCCATGTGCTTCATGGCCGGGGCCCTGGTCTGGCTGGTGTACCGGCTCTGGCGCAGCAGCCCGGATCCCCGCCGGATGATATTGATCGGCGCGATCGCCAGCCTGGCAGGCCTGGCAGTCCACAACCTGTTTGACATTCCCACATACATGCCCGCCGTGGCTCTTGTCGCCATCTCCATCGCTGCCTTCCTGGTTTCAGAATACCAAAGAACATTGCCTATCAGTCCCCTCTCCCAGCGCCCTCTCGGCGTCCTGGCGAAGAACAGAACACCTGCTGCGGATGCCCGCACCTCTGGCGCACCGGAAGCGGCGAAGGCGCAGGTAGCGAGGGTGAGAACCTGGCAGGTGGTTTGGGTGAGGGCTTCCTCCCTCTCCTTTTTCCTCGCCTGGCTTGCCGTTACCCTGGTCCTGGCCTGGCAGGCCTGGGCATTGCAGCCTTACTATGCTGGAATAAGCGCCGCTAACCAGGGCAGCTGGAGGGCTGCTGCTTCTGACCTTGAATTTGCCGCTTCCCGTGATCCCTGGTTGGCCCTCAACTGGTTCCAGGCAGGTTTTTCCCACAGCATGCTCGCCCTTGATAGGGATAGCAGCGTTACCGAGCCTGCTCAGCTCGATCTTGCTCTCCGTGACTACCACAACGGTCTTTCGATTGAGCCAGCTTACGCCACCAACTGGGCCAACCTGGGACTGCTGGAATGGGCTGCTGGCGACGCTCAGGATGCGATCCAATCCATGCAGAAAGCTGCTTCCCTGGCTTTTTCTCAGCCTGCTTTTGCCCTCACTGCGGGACGCATGCTGGAATCTACAGGCGATGATAAAGCTGCATTGGCTGTTTACCGCCAGGTTTTACAGCAAAGCCCCGGCTGGGCAGGCATGCTCTTTTTCCAGGGAAGCCCTCTTCGCAAGCAGGCCGCTGGTGAAGTTTCTACTTCCAGCCCCACCATGTCCTCCTCATCAGTTCCCGGCCTGGATCAGCTGGTCTGCCAGGCGAAGCTGGATTGGTTCGAGCCGGCTTCTGGTACTCAGCTTGCCAGCGATCTGTTTGCTCTTGGGGACGCGGAGTTTACCAGCAAACTGTATTCAGATGCCGTCCAATCTTATCAGCAGGGCCTTACACTCTTAAACGTAGCCAATTCATATGGCATTGGCCGCGGTGGAGTTTCTCAATACACGGTTGTGGCCTATAACCGCCTGGGCATCGAAACGGACCTGCTGCCCGGCATCGATTATCCAGTCTACAACGCTCGGGTTATCCAGGCCATGCTCAACCTGGCTTCAGCCTATACAGATACTAACGATATTTCTTCAGCGATTCAGGTATACAATGAGATTATCTCGATCGATCCCCTAAACCAATCGGCAAATGAATTTGTACGAAAATACGAGCATTGATGCTTGATAAAGTCTGTATTACAAAATTTTAGCCAAATAATGCACAATCCAATCCCCGGTAAATCCTTTTTGGATTGATATTACTTTTGGGTCTAACACTACGTCTATATCAATTAGGAAAGATCAGTTTTACATATGATGAAGTAGGTGTGGCCCAAATGATGCAAATCCCCAATTTGTTTGAGTTGCTATCATCGATCAGAGTTCATGTAATGGTTTTGCCATTAGATTATGTTATCGGTTGGTTTGTTGCTCGTTCATGTACAAATGAATTCTGTCTACGATACCATTTGCTTTTTGGGGAACATTAGCTTTTATAACTAGTTTTGATTTGTTTCGATGCCTATCAAATAGCAAAACTGCATTGCTTGGGATTATGCTTTTAGCATTATCTTCTCTGCATATTAATTTTACTCAAGAATTACGTTTTTATGCTTCAATGATCTTTTTTAAGTATTGACTACAGGTTTACTGATATTCGTATTGCAGAAACCAAACTTGCACAATTTATTTACTTTTTAATTTTTATAATGGTAGTTGGCGTTTATTTTCATGTTGTAATGGACCCCAAGGTCTCTCAACCGACGAAGTTAGTAGGGCGGGTGGGACTTGCCTGCCACCTGCCCCTGAGCGGATGCTTAGAGGTGGATGTAGTTCACCTGTGCCTGCGGCACTGGTGCAGGCAAGACACCCACAAGGGATCACCACCGAAAACAAAGTAGGGCGGGTGGGACTTGCCTGCCCTGGATGGCGGTCCAGGGAAACCACAAGGTATCTTCGGCATTCAAATAAAAGTAGGGCGGGTGGGACTTGAACCCACAAGGTATCTCTACCGGCGGATTTTAAGTCCGCTGCGTCTGCCAATTCCGCCACCGCCCCACGCCTTAATTGTACTCTTAAGGCTGGATTACGTCAAGAAGAAATCACGAATTTTCACAAATAAGCCGGATTTAGCGAAGTATTGTTGACGTCTGTGTTATTTTGCTAATACGCTCTGCGCTGGCTGGTGGGCGGTGCCCGGTTGGGCGGTGGCCTGCAGGAAGCCGGCGAACATGATGACCACACCGGCGAACTCACTGATGTAGAGCAGGTTGGTGACCCCCAGCTTGACGAAGGTGCCACCGATTGCTGGGGCTAATGCACCCACGGTGATGAGGATGTTGCCCACCATGCGGTTGAAGAGGACACGCTTGCGCCAGAAAAGGAATGCCGAAACGCCGGTGCATCCTACCAGGGCCAGGGTGCCGTAGGAGTTCAGCAGGATGGTCAGCAGGAGCACGCCCCCGCTCCGGCCCAGGATCGCCTGGTATTGGGCCGAAGCCGCCACACCTGTCTGGTATACAACCGCGGAGTTGACCGGCGTGGCGAGCAGCAAGCCCGCTGCAGCCAGGGATACAGCTGTCAGGATGACCGTCAGGGTGCTGGCAACGTGAGGTTTGCGCACCATCAGGTGGATACTGCCCTGACCCAGCCAGGCCGCGGTCAGCATGGCGCCGCTCAGATACCACAGCTTGAGCAGCAGGCCGTTGAATTGGAGCGAGAGCAGCACCTCGCTCAAAGTTCCCAAGCCGTAGAAGAGGTATCCGATTGACCATAATAAGAGGTGAGAGCCTCCTTTTACCCGGTAGCGATGGAACACAAAACCCAGGAAAACGAAGGTAACAATCGTTGACGCTAATGAGATCAGGTTCATTCGATTTCTCCACCAATATTAAATATGATTGGATCACGTATCGTCAGCATCTATTGATGACCCATGTCATAATAGCACCCGTTTTTAAAAATAGCATGAGGGAATTGATCGAATTTCACGTGAGGAAGGTAGTATTGGTTTTCCAACCTGGGTAAATTGGCCGGCTGGTTTCTACCCTTGCCGGCTTTTCTTGGCTTCACGCTTTACCTGCACAATCTCATCCCAATGGATTTTGGGGCGAGACAGGCTGCGTTTTTGTAAGTAATGGTTAGCATCAGCTCGGGCTTTGGTGATCATCTTGAACTGACCAATAAACCCTTCTTTTCCATTTCCATATAAAAAACGGTTCGGGGTAAAAATCCAGCCCTGCCCGGTGGGCTCAATATTTCCCAGGATTTGAATCTCCTTCAGGTTCCACAGCGCTTCGTTGTGGGAATGATACAACAGCCCGGCAGGCCCAGGTTGTATCGGCACATCGCCCTTTAATGGAATGAGGATGACCTGGCGGGCTTCATCTGACAGCGGTTTGCAGGGCGTGCTGTAAGGATATCCATTACCATCAATCCCAGTCAGGATCGGATCTGGAAATTGGTCCAATTGTGAGATTATTTTATTCCACATGCGCCACCTCCATCTTCTGCGCAGCCCGGGTCAGGTCACCGTCAGGCCACCAATACCAGGTTATGGGAGTGATGTGGATGACGATGCGCATGTAGTACCAATCGGTCATATTGCGTAAGAGCATATTGCTCATCATATCGGAAGCAGGCTGGCGTGAAAAGATGTTCTCGAGCCAGTATTCGTGCAAACCGGGTATAGACCTCATCGAGGTCACGATTTCATCTCCGGCTTCAGCATCCCCCTGGACCAGGACGATCGGTGGATTGGTTAATCCGCTGCCGGTCGGGTTCGAAAACAGGAGCGAAACATGTGGATTGCGGCGGATATGGAAGATTTTATTTGGCAGGCCGATTGAGGAGGTCATCAAGAAACGGCCTTCGTCTGGCAAATAGCGAGCGCTGACCGGCCAGGTGACCGGAGAGCCCCCCTTCGCCAGGGTTGTAAATTCGCAGGTGCGGAAATTTTGGATAACGGCTAAAACTTCTGGAGGTAAAAACTCAATCATAAAGCCCCCAAACCTTTAGGAACCAGATTAATAAGATAATTAAGATCTATTATAAACTATATACTTTTGATTTTCTCGATGAGTTTTCGCACCAATCTACACAGAATAGCGCATGTCGTTGTTCCTTAAAGTGTAAAAGCAGGCAAGATTCGTAATTTCAATGTATGACAGAACCATTAACAATAGTAAAATCTATGTCAGTTCAACACTCATTTTCAATACAGGGCTAGCGGAGGAAAACCATGGCTGTTAAACAAGTATCGTCCAGGGGATTGAACTGGTTTCAGGATGCGAAATTCGGGATGTTCATCCATTGGGGATTGTATTCGCTGATTGGGCACGGCGAATGGGTCATGTACCACGAGAACATCCCCGTCCCGGAATACGAAAAACTGGTGAGCCAGTTCAACCCGGTCAAATTCAATGCAGGCGAATGGGTTTCCATCGCCGCTGACGCCGGCCAGAAATACATGGTGATTACCAGCCGGCATCACGATGGTTTCAGCATGTACGACACCGCCCTGAGCCAATACAAGGTGACCAACACCCCCTTCAAGCGCGATCCGTTGGCTGAGCTGGCGAACGCTTGCGCCCGCCGCAGTGATATTAAGCTGGGCTTTTACAGCTCCTTGCTGGATTGGCACCACCCCGCTTATCGCTTCAGGAAAGAAAGCGGCCTGGCCTGGGCTGATTACATCGAGTTTCTGCACGGTCAGGTCAGGGAGTTGTGCACCAATTTTGGGGAGGTTGCCTGCATCTGGTTCGACGGCGATTGGCCGCGCGAGAACCTGGAGGGTGATAAAACTCACTTCAAACCGGGAGGCAGTTTCGAATACGAAAAGCTGTACGACATGATCCACACTCTGCAGCCGGATGCATACGTCCATAACAACCGCCACGTCCAACCTTTGCCGGGGGAAGATGTGCAGGGGTTCGAACAGGACCTGCCGGGCAACAATTCAGTCGGTTTCAATACCACCGAGATTTACGACCTGGCCAAAGAAGTCTGCATGACGATCAACGATAATTGGGGCATCAACGTCCTCGATGATAACCATAAATCGACCCGCCAGCTCGTTCATTACCTGGCGCGGGCAGCCGCCGGGGGAGCGAGCTATTTGCTCAACGTCGGCCCGACGCCCCTGGGCGAGATCCTACCCATCCACATTCGCCGCCTGAAAGAAATGGGCCAGTGGCTGGCAGACCATGGTAAATCGATCTACGCGACCCGGGCCGGAGCTTTACCAACTCCCGCGAACGTGGTCGCCACCCGCAAGGGCAATTCGCATTACGTCCACATCCTCGATTACACCAGCGACTGCATCACCCTCGCCGATGCTCCCACCGGCATCCACAGTGCGATTCTGGTCGGGAAAGGTGAGCCGGTAAAACTGGCAGGGGATGGAGCGAAGTTAACCCTCACGGTCCCGGCTGAGCAGCGCAATCCCTTCAACACAGTCGTAGAGCTGAAATAGTCCAATGAGTTATCCCATCGGACTCAACGCCCTGAAGCTCCAACCCGGCCAGCGGTTGGCGCATACTGAATACTGCGATCATTACGCCCTCGTGCGAGCGACGACCGGCCGCGATCCACAGGTGGAGCCACAGGCCTGGCGCGAATTTTACGATGCCTGGGACATCGATTTCCTTTGGAACACCTACGAAGGCGTCGATGGCTGGGGAAAGAACGGCCGGACCACCGACATGGGGCATGCGGAATTTATGGAAGGCGGGATCGACCGGCGAGAACCGGTCCAATCTCCTTTCAAGACCGTCGAAGAGGTCCTGGAGTTTGACGCGGCTGCCGAGTACGGCCTGGTCGATCTGGAAGCCCTGACCGCAGATTATGAAAATCAATATTCAACCAAGCGAGCGACCTATCCCAACCAGGTAAATACTGGTGGCCATTACAACACCATCGTATCAGGCGCGGTTCAGGCTTTTGGCTGGGATTTGCTCCTGGAGGCAGCTTCCGACAAGCGCGGGTTCGATAAAGTCCTGGAAGGCATTTTTCAGGTAACCTTGCACAGCGTGAAAGCCTGGGCGCGGACTTCGATCGACGTATTTATCCAGCACGACGACATGGTCTGGACCAGCGGCGCTTTCATGCATCCAGATTTCTATCGCCAATCGATCTTTCCCCGTTACCGCCAGCTCTGGCAGATTTTGCACGATGCCGGTAAGATGGTCCTGTTTTGCTCGGACGGCGACTACACTCAGTTTGTCGACGACATTGCCCAGGCCGGTGCCGACGGTTTTATCTTTGAACCGCTCACCGACCTCGACTTGATCGCCGCCAGATTTGGGAAAACCAAGGTCATCATGGGCAGTAAAGTGGATTGCCGGACACTCACTTTCGGAGACCGAGACCAGATCAAACGTGAAGTCGATGCGACGTTGAAGGTTGCCAGAGATTGCCCTGGTTTTGTCTTCGCCGTCGGCAATCACCTGCCCAGCAATATTCCACTGGATAACGCCCAATATTATTTTGATTATCTCTCAAACCATTGGAAGAGGTAATACGTTTCCAGCCCCGGCCGCCGTGATACCATGTTTATGCAAGGGATTATTTACCGTGCGGCACAGCAACCCAGCGTAGGGGTGGGTTTTTCATTCTGGCAAAGATAGCCGTCCCGAATAGACATGCAAAGGACAGGCACCCTACACTGGCGACTAAACCCACCCCCAAACCGCCACGGTAATACCATACCCATGCAAGGGTGGGTTCACCTTCAATCCGATCGCGTCCGGCAGAAAACGTACTTGAAAGGCGGATATCTTTTCCCGCCGAAAAAACCAACCCCTACAATGCAATAAATCTCTGCGAAATCCACCTCATCTCTTTGTCTGAACAGTCACTTAAAAGTTATAATTACACCTGTTATTAAATACTGGTTGAGCGCATGTAAATAATTTCTAGAGACCCAATGGAGATGGAGGGTTTCTCATCAAGGAGCATCTATGCCATCCGCATCTGAAAAACAACCACTTTATCTTGATCCTGACCAACCGGTAGAAACCAGGGTGATTGACCTGGTCTCGAGGATGACGTTGCCTGAGAAGGTTTCTCAGATGGTGCACCACGCTCCAGCAGTCGAACGCCTGGGAATTCCGGAGTACGACTGGTGGAATGAAGCTCTGCACGGGGTTGCTAGAGCCGGGATCGCTACGGTCTTTCCTCAGGCAATCGGCCTGGGGGCTACCTGGGATTCGGGCTTGATCCACCGCATGGCTACGGCCATTTCCGATGAAGCGCGGGCCAAGCACCACCAGGCCTTGCGCCAGGGCATCCGCGATATCTTCACCGGGCTGACCATGTGGAGTCCCAACATCAACATCTTCAGAGACCCGCGTTGGGGCCGCGGCCAGGAGACCTACGGCGAAGACCCTTACCTTACCGGGCAGATCGGCCTGGCGTTTGTCAAGGGACTGCAAGGCGACGACCCTCATTACCTGAAGGCCGTTGCTACGCCCAAGCATTTTGCCGTTCATTCCGGGCCGGAGAATGACCGCCATCATTTCGACGCCCGGGTAGACGAGCGCGACCTGCGCCAGACCTATCTGCCGGCCTTCAAGGTCTGCCTCGAAGAAGGCCAGGCGGTTTCGGTGATGGGCGCTTATAACCGGGTCAACGGAGAAGCTTGCTGCGCCAATTCGACCTTGCTGCAGAAGATCTTGCGTGATGAATGGGGTTTCGAGGGGTTTGTGGTATCCGACTGCGGCGCGGTCGATGATATCTATTTGCACCACAAGATGGTCGATTCGGCCGAAGAAGCAGCGGCGCTGGCGGTTAAGGCCGGCTGCGATCTGAACTGCGGCTGCACTTATGACGCGCTGGTCAGGGCAGTGGACCAGGGGTTGATCTCTGAGGAAACGCTGGACCATTCCCTACGGCGTCTTTTTAGTGCCCGCATCAGGCTGGGGATGTTTGACCCCCCCGACCGGGTGCCATATGCTCAGATCCCATTTGAAATCAACGATTTGCCGGCTCATCAGGCGTTGGCGCTCGAAGTTGCCCGGGCATCGCTGGTCTTGTTGAAAAACCAGGACCATTTCCTGCCGTTTAAGAAAGACCTGGGTTCGATTGCCGTGATCGGCCCGAACGCCGATAATGCTACCGTCTTACTGGGTAATTACAACGGTTTCCCCGCCCGGGAAGTTACCATTCTGGACGGAATCCGCGCCGCCGTCTCACCCGGGACCCGGGTTGAATATGCGCCCGGCTGCGCTATCCTGAAAGAGTCACGCGCCGGGTTCGCCGAAGCGGTCGCCCTGGCTGAGCGCTCGGAAGTGGCGATAGTGGTCATCGGCCTCTCGCAAGAAGTCGAGGGCGAAGAAGGCCAGGAAGAAGGCAACCCGCCAGGTGTACGCAGCATTGGCGATCGCAGTTACCTGGATCTGCCGGGGGAACAGGGCCATCTCCTGGAGGCGATCCATGCTACCGGGACGCCGGTGGTGGTAGTGCTGGTCAACGGCAGCGCGGTGGCGATCAACTTCGCGAACGAGCACGTCTCCGCCATCCTCGAAGCCTGGTACCCAGGGCAGGCCGGCGGCGCAGCTGTTGCCGACGTGCTCTTCGGCGACGCCAATCCGGGCGGCCGGCTGCCGGTAACGTTCTATCGCTCGGTGATGGACCTGCCGCCGTTCGAAGATTACCGCATGAACCACATGCAAGGCCGCACCTACCGCTATTTTACGGGCCAACCCCTGTTCCCTTTTGGATTTGGTCTGAGCTACACGACCTTTGCCTACAGCAACCTCGAGATTCATCCCGAATCGGTCGAGGCGGGTAAGCCGGTGGCTGTTTCAGTGCAGGTCAAGAACACTGGCCAGCTCAGGGGTGAAGAAGTCGTGCAGCTTTACCTCCAGGACGAAGCTGCGTCGTATCCGGTGCCGCGCCTGCAGTTGGTAGGATTCAGGCGCATACCACTCGACCCCGGGGAGATGCAGGTGGTCGATTTCACCGTCACGGCCGAACAGATGGCCCTGGTCGATGACCATGGGCAGTGGCTGGTCGAACCGGGCGTTTTTCGACTGTGGGCGGGCGGCTGCCAACCCGATTTAAACCGTCCCGATAGCAGCGGGGTGCTTACCAGACGATTTGCGGTGGTGTAGGGATGAGGGCAACGCACCCTAAGAATTTCGATAACCGTTTCTCTACTTTCGCATAAAAAAAGGACGGTTGTACTTGAAAGTAGGCCACATAAAAGGATCTTCAACTGCACCTAACCCCAGTTCCCCATGTCGCACAGTTTAAAACATGCGGGAAAGGGGAACAGGAGGTTAGGTTTTGATAAAAAAGGAGCTTCCATGGATAATCAATTCAACGGCCTGGGAATGAACCTGGGAAACCTGTCTCGCCTTTCAAAAGCGGCCACTCGCTCGATCAGCGCTGAGAACCCTACTGGAGAAAAAGGTCGGGGAGGCATGGCGACTACCGGCACCGGGGCGGTTGCCTCGCGGGAACTAGGCCAGGGTTGGAAGGTCAGCCCTTCGATTAATGTGCCCGGGAATATGACCGTCACCCTGGCCGATATCGATGGGGCGGGAGCGATTAAACACATCTGGATGACGGTGACGCCTTCAGCCTGGCGCCAGCTTGTGCTGCGCTTCTACTGGGACGGTGAAAGCACGCCTTCGGTGGAGGTACCTGTCGGGGATTTCTTCTGCAGCGGCTGGTGCGTTCGCTGCAATATCAGCTCGCTGCCGGTGGCAGTAAACCCGGCCGGCGGCTTCAACAGTTACTGGGAGATGCCTTTCCACAGCCACGCCCGCATCACCCTGGAAAACCTCTCGCCCAATCCGGTGAACGGCTATTATTACCAGATCGACTATACCTTGACCGACGTTCCGGCGGACTACGCCACTTTTCATGCTCAATTCCGGCGCAACAACCCGCTTCCTTTGGGCGAAGTCCATACCTTGTTGGACGGTGTCCAGGGGCAGGGCCAGTACGTCGGCACGTACCTTGCCTGGGGGGTCAACAACAACGGCTGGTGGGGCGAGGGTGAGATGAAGTTCTACATCGACGGCGACGGTCATTGGCCCACCTACTGCGGCACGGGCACAGAGGATTACTTTGGTGGCGCCTGGGATTTTGAGATGCCCCAGGGCCAGTACTGCCTCTTCACGACCGCTTTCCAGGGCCTGCCCCAGGTGATCAAGCCGGACGGCTTGTACCAATCGCAGCAGCGCTTCGGCATGTACCGCTGGCATGTAATGGACCCGCTGCGCTTCCAGGAGGACCTGCGGGTGACGATCCAGGCCTTGGGCTGGCGCTCAGCGCTGGAAGGTAAAAGCCGCTACCTGCAGCTCCAGGACGACATCGCCTCGACCGCATTCTGGTACCAGACCGAACCCCATGCCCAGTTCCCGGTTTTGCCAGACCTGAATGGGTTGGAAGTGATATAAGGGAAGTCGGGATTCTATAGGCTCTATTCCTCGCTGCCTTCCAGGTAACTGGAGGGCAGGGGGACAGGAGGGGGGAAACGAGGATATTATATTGCCTGTTTGGCTGGTTGACCTATCGATCGTCTCTTTGATCGTATCCGTAATCTGCACCCTGTGGATCTCCATCGATCTGCTTAACGGCCACCACCAGCGAATGGCGATCATGAATTTCGTCTGGCCGATCACGGCCTTATATTCGGGTCCCTTTGGCCTGTGGGCTTATTACCACATCGGACGGATTACTCCGATGCAGCCTGGCCATCAAGATGGGGAAATGCAGCACAGCATGGGGGCGAGCCGGCCATTCTGGCAAAGCGTGGTTTTGGCAACCAGCCACTGCGGCAGCGGCTGCACCCTGGGCGACCTCGCCACGGCAGGCATCCTTTCTGCCTTTCCGCTGATCCTTTGGGGCCGAGTACTCTTCGCCGATTGGGCCGTCAGCTTTATCCTGGCGTTCACCTTTGGGATCATCTTCCAGTACTTCACCATCCAACCCATGCGCCATCTTTCCACCGCTGAGGGCATCAAGGCTGCCCTCAAGGCTGATTCCCTTTCACTGACAGGCTGGCAAATCGGCATGTACGGCTGGATGGCCATTGCCGTTTTCGTCATTTTTAACCACGACATCCCCAAGGCGAGTCCGGTCTACTGGCTGATGATGCAGGTCGCCATGCTCGCAGGGTTTATCACCAGCTATCCGGTGAACTGGTGGCTGGTGCGTTCGGGGATCAAAGAAAAGATGTGAGGTAATGGAATCCAGGAAAGTAAAACCCGAATAATCAGCTGTATCACATGGAGGGAATGGATCCAATGGAAATGCAATTTCTCCAACCTGGCATCGATGTGCGAAATCTATACTCAAGCATCCTCAATCAAGACCTTCAAATATCCATCAAACTCCCATGGACCTACGACAGGAGTACTAACACCTATCCTGTTCTTTATGCCCTGGACGCCAATCGTTCCTTTCCGATATTTGCCACCCAATCGTTGATCTATGAAACGCCAGGAACAGATACCAGGGAAATCCTGATTGTAGGGGTGGGCTATCAGGTCGATCGCGAGCGCATTAAAGGGTTAGCCCAATGGGCAGCCTGGAGGACGCGCGACCTGACTCCAGGCAACAGGATGGAAGTTGACCAATTTTGGGGTGAGAAGTTATCCCGGTTGATGGGAGGCGAAGCCTTGGAAGTCAAGTCTGGTGGAGCGGCGAAATTCCTGGAATCGCTGCAAGCAGAGGTCATCCCATTTATCGAAGCAAATTACCGCTGCTCTGAGCTTGATCGTGGGTTGGCAGGTTTTTCTTACGGGGGCCTTTTCGTTCTCTATACGCTGTTTCATTCTCCCGAGTTATTTACCCGCTACTTTGCCGGAAGCCCATCTATGTGGCACCAGTTGTTTGCTGATGAAGAGAAGTATGCAGCAGGTCACGCTGACCTGAGGGCAAAACTATTTGTCACTGGCGGGAGTTATGAAACTGATACCCTTGAGCTGCTATTTCGCCTGACAGACCGGTTACGAGCGCGTGGTTACCCCGGGTTGGAAATTATCGACCATGTGTTTGAGGGATGCGGGCATGCGTCTTCCTATGCGGCCGCGATCAGCTGGGCGTTGGCTGTTCTTTATTGTGAGGATTGGCTTAAAAGTTGAGAAGTTGAATGTTTGTTGCGATGAACCTTCAATGGCAGTGATCGTTTCATTCAGCGTACCCGATCAAAGCCAGGGCTTTCATGCCCACATGGACGCCTAAAACCGGGGCGCCGATGACGATGATGAGCTCATGGGGGGCATATTCGCTGCGGATCTGGTCTGCCAGGACTTCAGCTTCGGCCAAGGCCTGGGTGTGGGTCACGGCGATGCGCAGGTTTTTACCGGGGGAGAGGTGGTTGAAGAACTCCTTGTACAGCGACTGCACGGCTGATTTACGCGAGCGAGAGGGCAGAGCTGCGCCTACAGTGCCGGTCTCCGTTTTGACATATATCATGGGTTTAATGTGCAGAACCGAATCCAGGAAACGGGCGGCTTCGCTGATCCTGCCGCCGCGAGCCAGGAATTCGATTGTATCCAGCGAGACGTAAAATACCATCGACTGGCGGGCATATTCAACTGCGGCCATCATCTCTTTAATCCCCCCACCGGCTTCTTGCACCCGGGCCGCCGCCAACACCTGCCAGCCCAGGCCCATGGACGTGCTGCGGCTGTCCATGACATGCACCGGGACGGAATAATTTTCCGCTGCCTGGCGAGCTGATTCAACCGTCCCGCTTAACCCCGAGCTGATCGTGATCGTCAGGATCTGTTCTGCGCCGCGACTCACGGCGCGGTCGAAGGCATCTCGATAGGCCTGAGGACTGGGCTGTGAGGTGGTCGGATGGATTGCGTCTTGGGACAGGCGCTCGTAGAATTGGGTGGCGGTCAGTTCAATTCCGTCTAAAAACTGCTGCGAGCCAAAGATGACCGTCAGAGGAACGATCTCGATGGCGTACTTTTCGCGCCATTCAGCGGGAATGTCGCTGGTGCTGTCGGTAACCAATGCAATTTTTTGAGGTGTCATAGCTTTTTCTTTATTGTGATTAGAGAAAAGGATTTCAATTTATCGGAGTGCATTCACTTTATTTGACTCGGGATAGCGTCTTTTTTACGCAGCAGGCCTGGTTGGCGCTGCTTATTCGATCTGACCCTATTTTAATAGGCTTTTGTCACCCGGGCTTACAGCTTGGGAAGGGCGATCGACTTCTGGTATTGGTACTTGCCCTTCTTGTCGGCGTAAGATGTGTCACACGGCTCGTCACCTTCGAAGAAGAGTACCTGGGCGATACCCTCATTCGCATAGATTTTTGCCGGGAGCGGGGTGGTATTGGAAATCTCCAGGGTCACGAACCCCTCCCATTCTGGCTCGAAGGGGGTCACATTGACGATGATACCGCAGCGCGCATAAGTGCTTTTTCCGACACATACTGTCAATACGCCGCGGGGGATGCGGAAATATTCGACAGTGCGCGCCAGGGCGAAGGAATTAGGTGGGATGATGCAGACTTCGCCTTTAAAGTCGATCATCAGATCGCGGATCGAAATTTTTCGGGTCGACGGTGGCCGAATAGACGTTAGTGAAGATTTTGAAATCATCGGCCACGCGGATATCGTAGCCATAGGATGACGTCCCATACGAAATCACGCCAGGGCGGGCCTGGCCTTCAGCGAATGGCTCGATCATGCGCTGTTCAAGCGCCATTTTCCGGATCCAATGATCTGGTTTCAATCCCATTGTATTTTCCTCGTATTAAACTCGCTGCCTGGGTATTATACGGCCCCCTTGGGGGTCAAAGTCGTTGATATTTCAGAGCTCTAATTTACCACGTTCTTTAAGTACCTGCTTCAACTGTTTCTGCAGCTCTTCGGCTTGCTTTTCGAGGCCCTTCACCTCTTCGACGAACTGGCGGGCCTGGTCGTGATCGGACATCGACAGGATATTGGTGCGGACGTTCAGGCTGGCGCCTGCCAGGGCAGCTTGCCCCAGGGCGGCGGCTGTGCCGGCGTCCGAAATTGCGTTCAGGTTTCCCAGGGAGGCGGCCTGAAGGGCAAGCTCAATTACCTGGACGGCTTTACGCCCGACCGAAAGGGGGACGATTGCTGCCTGGAGGATGGCTTTCTCCAGGTTTTTCGAGCGGGCCGCCTGTTCTTCAGGCGTTTCTTTGGCCATGCGGCTGGCTTGCATAAATCCTTCATAGGCGGCGGCATCCATCTCGACCGCATCGGTCAGCTCGTGGCGGATGCTTTCAGCCTGCTCGAGCAGCACGCAGCATCTTGCTTTCAACTGCGGCATATTTCTTCCGCCCGATGGTCAGGTGCGCTACCATGGCGACCAGGGCTGCACCGGCTGCGCCGGTATGCGCCGCGGCAGACCCGCCTCCCGGCGTCGGCGTGCCCTCTGCCAGCCGGTCAAGGAAGGATTCGGGCGCGGGGGTGGGAATCGATGGTTGGGCGGATGAAAGCACCTGCTGAAGGCGAGTCTCGAGCACCTGTTCATCCCTGAATGCGTCCATCTGTAGGTGCCATACGGCTGCATCGACCAGCGCAGCCTGCGGAATCAGACCGATCAGCTCGCTGTGATGGATGGCTGTGCCATAGCGGGCGGCTTCACGGCGTACCATCTCGACGACGCGGGCGATTGGTGTCTGGCGATAATTGGTCAGGTTCATCGACACCTGGGCCAGGCCGTCGACCAGGATACCCATCGCTTTGACGTAGCGAAGCCCCCCTGACGAGTGGCGCACCGCCCGGGCAACCTTGCGGGCAATCTCCACGTCAGGTGAAGCCAGGTAGACGTTGAAAGCGACCAGGGGTTGGCGGGCGCCGATCACCGTCGCGCCGGCTCCGGTCAGGCGGGCCGGGCCGAAGTCCGGCGCCCGGTCCGGGTTGGATGCAATTTCCACCTTCAGCCCTTCGTACTCTCCCCGGCGGATGTTCTCCAGGTTCTGGCGGTCAGTTCGGGCGGCAGCTTCTTCGTAGAGGTATACCGGAATGCCCAACTCGTCGGCGACGCGCTTGCCCAAATTCCGGGCGATCTCGATGCAATCTAACATGGTCGCGCCTTCGAGAGGTACGAACGGCACAACGTCGGTCGCGCCGATGCGCGGATGCTCGCCTGTGTGCTGGTCGAGATCAATCAACCGGCCTGCGGTAGCGATGGCTTGAAATGCGGCTTCTTCGACCGCAGGCGGCGGCCCGGCCAGGGTCACGACCGTACGGTTGTGGTCCAGATCCGAGCTGTGATCGAGGATGGTCGCCCCACGGACACTGCGGATGGCCTCCAGGATAGCTTCGACCACCTCCGGGCGGCGTGCTTCAGAAAAATTTGGGATGCATTCGATTAAAGGTTGAACCATCATGACCTCCGGCAAATCCGGTGTAGGAATTAATTATAGCCTGTAATGGGAAAAAAGAGACGAGAAAGGGGAGGCGAGAGTAGGGAGGCGAGAAACAGGTTGATTGAGGTGGCAGCAACCATTCCATCAGAATTGAGGTATATTATATAAGCTGAAATCTGACAGCTGTCAGCTGTCATCTGAACCCTTACACCTTCTACCTTTTACCTGACCCCTTACACCTTCCTATGTGCGGACGATTTACACTCACGATCGATCCTGGAGATTTACAGCAAGAGCTGGACCTGGGGCCTATCGCCGGGGAGCTTTACAAGCGTTTCAACATCGCGCCTACCCAACCGGTGGCGGTGGTAACAGATGCCGAGAAACGCCTGGTGGAGCTGTTCCACTGGGGCCTGGTGCCTTTCTGGGCTAAGGACCCGTCCATTGGCAGCCGCATGATCAATGCCCGCGGCGAGTCGCTGGCCGAAAAACCGTCCTTCCGCAAAGCCTTTGAAAGCCGGCGCTGCCTGATCCTGGCGGACGGTTTCTACGAATGGTCCAAACCGGTGGATAAAGGCGAGCGTAAAACCCCCTATTATTTCCAGCTGGCAACCGGCAAACCCTTTACCTTTGCCGGTTTGTGGGAGACCTGGCGAGACCCGCAGGGTCAGACGCTGCGCAGCTGCACGATCATCACTTGCCAGGCCAACGAAAGGGTAGCGCTCATCCACGAGCGGATGCCGGTCATCTTGCCGCCTGAGACGCGCTGGCAGTGGCTGGACCCCGGTATGAAACCCGCCGCCTTGAACCACATGCTGGTCCCTTACCCGTCTGGCGAAATGGCGCATTACCCGGTCTCTGCGGCGGTGAATAGCCCTGCGACCGACTTACCATCTCTGATCTCACCGCTGGAGTGATCGCTCTTTTCACTAATGAAAACCACACTCTTCTCAACCAGGGCCTTTTCAATATATAAACTGGCTGCCAACCGCAGCCTGGTTTCGCTATTGGCGATTGGCCTGGGGTTGGCTACCTGGCTCCGTTTATCACCCTACCAGGCAGGGCGGGTTACATTTTGTTCATGGTAGCTTCGCTGGACTGGCCGTATATCAAGACAGCCGGGGTCCCGGTGCTGCGTTCACTCTTCGATCGCCTGAATATACCTTTCCGCAGAACGGGTCACGACGGCTTTAGCTCCGGTCGGGATGATGCGTCCCCACCACCCGCCGTAGATTCGGTCGAATTGCAGCGGGTCGACCGCGGCGGTGACCCTGCGTACCTGGCTGGCTGAGAGCGGGATAAGGTTGGGATAGCTGTACATGAAGCTCACGAAGCGCCGGTCGGGAACCACGGTGATGGTGTCGCTGGTCAGCAGCACACCGCGCCCCTCAGCTCCGTGGGTCCAATGCAGCACCGTTGAGCCCTTGAAATGGCCGCCGCAGCGCACGAGCGAAACCGCATCATTTATCTTGCAGGTTTCCCCTTCCCAAAATTCGATGCGGGCATCTTTCCGCCTGACGTGCTCACGGTCATCGGTGTGCAGATAAACCGGAGCATCGAACGCCCGGCTCCATTCGATCATCGCTGAATAGAAATGGGGGTGGGAAATGGCGATGGCTGAAACGCCACCTAACGCTGCGACTGCCGCGATGGTGGGAGCATCGATCAGGCTGATGCTGTCCCAAAGGACGTTACCCTGGGGGGTCTGTACCAGCAGGGCGCGTTGACCAATGGCAAAATCGGGGTGGGTGCCGATGCCGGTCAGGTTGGGCTCGAGCGTCTTGACGATATTATGATGATCGGATTGGAGCTTATCCAGGGTGGTCCAAAGCTGGCCCCTGGCGCCCACATACTGGCGCGGGTCTTCGCAGGTAGGGCAGTGCTCGAGGGGGTGTTCGGATTCGGCATATTGGCTGCCGCAGGTTTCGCAGATGAAAGCAGGCATCGAGTCAGGTCTCCTTTATATAATTTAGATCTTAATTGTCTCGAATTATATTCGAAAAATTGACCCATAGCAAAAGGTTGACCGGTACATGGTGCAATGGTAAAATTTCATCCGCTGCCCCCATGGTCTAGCGGTTAGGACACAGCCCTTTCAAGGCTATAACTCGAGTTCGAGTCTCGATGGGGGCATTTCTCATTTAATCGCCAATTAATCAGCGCTTTCACACCGTCGAGGTGCAGGGGTTATAAATCGAATTTGGATCTCGAAAGGGGCATTTCCAATTTAAATTCCCAATTAAACAGCCCTTTCACGCCATCGAGGCGCCGGGGCTACAATTCGAAGTTTGGTCTCGATGGGGGCATTTCTCATAAATGAGGAATTTGTAGGGTGCGTTTCCAACGCACCATCTTTTTCGACCCACTCGATTGATCCCCCTTCGGGCGCGAGCGGCTTGTTTAATCGTCAACGAATCGGCCCCTTCACACCATCAAGGCGCCTTGAAAAAAATTCCAGGACAGGCTGGGGTGTGCTGCGTCACTCGAGGTCGGCCTGTGCCACGCAGGAGTAGTCTTGAAGTGGGTGCAGGAAGGCTTCAGATGGATTGCAGCGCGAATCTGGTCGAACAGGAGTTGTCAATTTTGGAGTCGATTAACCGCTCATCAGTATATTGATTCCGGAAGGCAGAATTGTATAATCATTAAAGCTGAGTTGCAGCTCTCATATTACCATTTTCATCTGATTGGGGCACAGGAGGTTCGATGTCCAATTCTGTTTCAACTCATTTGATGTTCTATGGTGCTGCGAGCGAGGCCATGGAGCTGTATCAATCTGAATTCGATGAATTTAAGATCCAGGAAATCCAGAAGTAAGGGGATTCTGATGGAGAAATGTCCGGCAAGATCAGAATTGCAAAGGTGAAATTTTTCGATCATGATTTGATCATCATTGACAGCCCGCCCATGCATGATTTTACATTTACGCCTGCCATGTCACTGTTTATTGATTTTGAAGATACTGCTGATCTTGATCATGCATTTGAGGTTCTTTCCGCTAAAGGAAAGGTTTTCATGCCTTTAGATAATTATGGGTTCAGCCCAAGATTCGGATGGGTGCAGGATCGATTCGGGGTATCCTGGCAGCTTAACATTAAGCCGAAATAGCGAGTTGTCTGCCTGGCATCATGCTCGGGCTGAAAAGCAACACACGGGTTCAGTTCGAATGGACGTCGGGCATCATTCGGAAAGTATGGCGGCATGATATCGATCTCGAGATTTACACGGACAGTCTTTCGTGCAGTGGGTCGCGCATGGCTCTCAATTTTGACGATCGCTTTAACTTATGTCGGTTTCATTGTTTCGTCAGCACATCTACTATCAAGGAGATAAATGGTTTGGCATTTTTCCGAAAGAAGCGCTGCGGGATTTGGGACGGATTTATTCTCTCGTGGTCCCTATATTCCTGGTGGCATCTTTATGGGAGTTCCTCAGTCCATGGAATCTGTAGGCAAGAGCAATCCTCGCTGCTGAACGATACCGTCAGGTTGGTCGTAAGCAGCACTAAAAAGAGTTGAGAAAATGTTAACAGGAGGAATGAAATGGAAATGACCTGGAATGCTGGTATTTGGCACCAGTTTGAGGCTGCTATTGACATGCTTAACAATGCGCTGCGCGCCTGTCCTGGCGAACTCTGGCAGGAGCGGCTCTTCAACGAACTCTCAGGGCCACCTGGATTCACCGAGTTCTGGTATGTAGGGTATCATGCCCTTTTCTGGCTAGACTTTTACCTGTCCGACTCCATCGAAGGATTCGCGCCACCTGCTCCTTTCACGCTTTCCGAGTTTGAGGCGGGGATGCTGCCTGACCGTGTGTATACGAAAGCCGAACTGCAAACATATCTGGAATACGATCGCAACCGGTGCCGGACAAGGATAGAAACTCTGGCGAAGCCACTGGTACCACAACAGTGTAGATCTGATTGGCCTGATATGAGCGTGGCAGAGTTATTGTTTTACAACATGCGCCACGTCCAGGACCATGCCGCCCAATTAAGCCTGTTCCTCGGTCAGAAAATGGGTTCGGGTCCGGGCTGGGTGGGCAAGGGGCAGAACAAACGCGGTAGTGGGTGAAATCCAGCAGGTGTCCGAGATAGTCGCAGATCAAAACATTGGGCAGTTTTCACTGGGATAAAATGCGCCTTCTCGGGTTTTTCTGCTTCCAGGTGGAATCCATGCCCGCCCAAACACGACCACTCTAAAGGGTGCTTCGCGAACGTATACCGTTGGGCGGCATTTAGAACGGGCTATTGAGAGCCATAAACGTGTACCGATTTGGTACATCCCTTTCTGTACTATGCCTGCTTGGGATGGAGGATAACATGAAGCTTCGTCATCTCTTTACCATCAATATATTCTTCGCTCTATTCTTTGGTATTTCCTGCGCCATCTTTCCCGGTTTGGTGCACCAGATGTATGGCATCTCTGCAAACGATGCGTCCATTTGGACCACGCGCCTGGTTGGTGGATCCATTCTTGGCTTTGCTACGCTCATGTGGTTTGGTCGCAAGGCTGCATCTATCGACGCACGTCGGGCTATTGCCTTGGCTTTGCTCACTCAAGACAGCATTGGAACGATTGCTTCCATTGAGATCCAGCTTTCCGGGAGCGTGAACGACTTCGGTTGGTCCAGTATTGTCCTGTATGGCCTCCTGTCGCTCGCTTACGCTTTTTTCCTGTTCATTCGTCCTGCTGACTGCTAACCAGGATACTTGAGATAGGGCATCCTCTATTGAGGCGGCGAATGGTAACTACCCATCTCAGTGCTAAGGTAGCTAAATTTGCATTTATATACCGCCTGACAACGGCTCCCCCCAATCGCCATCGGCGTGTGCACGCAGTGGGATTTTGCGAAAATTCATGCTAATATGAATTTGTTGCTATGGAAGATCCGTCGTCAGGTGAGCAAACTGATGGGCCTTCTAATAATTGGAGAAGAATCATGAACATGAAAGAGCATTTGCTAGCGGCATTGAAAGAACAACTTAACAGATGGGAAGAGCTGCTAGACCACCTGAACGATAACCAAATCAATATTCTACTTGTACCTTCCAATTGGACCGCCAAAGATGTGCTCACCCACTTAAGCATCTGGCAACAGCGTTCCATCGCTCGGTTAGAAGCTGCTTTTTCTGATCAAGAGCCGATTTTCCCAAAATGGCTTCCAGAGCTCGATCCGGACTCAGAAGTTAGTACAGATCAGATTAATGCCTGGATCTACGAAACCCACCGTGACAAATCTTGGGTAACAGTGCGGCAAAATTGGAAAGATGGATTCTTGCGGTTGCTTGAATCAGGCGAAAGAATTTCTGAAAGAGACATGATGGATGAGAGCAGATACGTATGGATGGAAATGCGACCGCTTGCTTTGGTACTCATCGGTACTTATGACCATCATCAAGAACACCTTGATAAACTTCTTGCTTGGCTGCAAGAACATGGTGAAGTGTAGGGTTCACCTTGAAAAGCTGCCCAGTAAAGTGTGCACTGGATGCTGGGGATTACTCAACGCCAGCACTCTAAAATGCGCTTCGCGAACGACGACCGTTGGGCGGCTGCTACACAAGAATAAGGAGTTGATAAATGATCGACTTTACATCTGAATTTGGTCAACACGTTGTTAAAAGGTTGGCGAAGGAGCAAGTTATCTGGCTCACCACTGTTTCTTCAGATGGAACTCCGCAACCAAACCCGGTATGGTTTTACTGGGACGGGGAGAGTTTTCTAATTTACACACCACCAACTACATCCAAATTGAAGAACCTTGCCCAGAACCCCAGAGTTTCATTGAATCTTGAAGGGGCCAATGCTCTTGGAGGCGATATCGTGGTTTTTATAGGTGTGGCAGAAGTTGAGAAAACGGTTCCGGTCCTGATCCCGATTATGTAAGAAAGTATATGAAAACGGGCACGGAAGAATGGGGTCGAACCGTTGATGATCTATATGAAGAATACAGTGTTGCCATAATAATAAAACCTGAAAGGCTTCGGGGTTCCAGTTGATCTATCTAACAAAGCAGAAAGGGTCAAATTCCCCCTCAAAACGCGCCCAACAACAGGTTGCAGCCGACGTTGCTCTGCTACGCAGCTAAGCTAACTGTTAGGCGGCCAGAGCGTAAAGAAAGGAGACCACGATGAAAAATGAACAGACAGCACCTGAGACGAAAGGTGTCATGGTAAAGCTGCTAGCAGCGCTTGACCTTGGCCCTGAAATCGAGGGCATGGCAGGACGCCAATTTCGAATGCGGATGGTGACCATCGAACCTGGAGGCGTCTTCGGCCCAATTCACGACCATAAAGACAGGCCGGGCATGGTCTATATTCTGCAAGGAACAATCACTGACCATCGAGATGGAGTGGCTACGGAGTACGGGCCGGGAGTGGGTTGGCCTGAGGATAGGAACACCACTCACTGGCTTGAGAATAAAGGAACGGCGCCAGCTGTGGAGATCTCGGTCGATATAGTCAGCGTAAGCTGAGTCCCGACATCTAATCGGGTCGCCGTCTGACAACACGCTGCAGCGGGCTCGTTTTCAGTCGATGGCTTTTTCCTCCTCACCGGTGAGCTCGAATGGTTAGACCGCCTTCCAAATTCTCAGCGAGTATCAAGAAATCATCCCGTTAAAGGAGAGATATGAAAACACTTGTTGTTGGCGTTGGTATCATCGGCACGACTTGGGGATGGGCTTTGTCAAATGCTGGCATTTATGTTACCCACTTGGTCAGACCTGGTAACAAAGACAAATGCAAGAATGGCGTTACATTGGACGTGCTTGATGGGAGAAAGAGCCACAAAAAAAAGAATGTTGTGAAATATGACTTGAAATGCGTCGAAACCATCACACCATTTGATCACTATGAGCTCATCATCGTGTCCGTCAATTTCAATAAAATCGATGCAGTTCTCGATCAGCTTGTACCCGTGTCAGGCGATGCCATTTTCCTGATTTTTGGGGCGAATTGGTTTGGTGTGGATGCCATTGAAAAACGTCTACCCAGAGAAAGATATCTGATGGGATTCCCAAGTGGCGGCGGTACACAGCAAGACGGCACTCATTATTCAGTGTCTTTGGAATCCAACGTGTTTCTAGGGGAAGCAGACGGCAGACGCACGGAGAAGTTACAGCGCATGGAGTCGCTCTTTGCTCAAGCCGATATACATGCTGACATTTCGGATAATATCCTCCACCTGCTTTGGACCTCCCATGCCATCGCCGTTGGGTTTGAGGCAGGCCTTGCCCAACCACGAGACGTGGATGTCTTTCTGCGTGATCGAGCTTCGGTTCTCCAGTCCTACCACGTCACCAAGGAAATCTTTGAGCTATGTCGATTGCGCGGCGCTGACCCATATAAAGCCTTATCTCTATCGGCTCTCTATAAATTACCGCCGTGGCTTTTCGTTCTCGTCGTACGAGCACTTCCTGCCTTCGCTCCCGGCCTTAAGCGTGTCTTAGCCCGTCTCACTCAAACGGACAAAGAGAAAGAACTTCGTGCAGCCATGCTCAAAACTGCGGAAGAACTGAAATTCGACATGCCATTTTTGACGGCAGCGGGAGTAGGCCTGCAAAAGGCATAGCGGGCTAACACAACGTACAAAGGACGCTGGGGTGGGCGATCCAGTCAAGCTGGACGTACGGTGGTCGCAGCGAATTGTTCATTGGCCCAATCTGTCGTCATTTTCGAGTTTTTTCTGCTCCCAAGCAGAATCTCCTCCCACCCCAGCTGCCATGCTTCGAGAACGCAAACCGTCAGGCGGTAAGCAAAACCCATCTGAAATTCAGATCTGTTCATTAAGGAGATTTTATTTGAGTTTAGATATTCGTCTATTTGCAGAAGCGTTCTGCATCCATAAATTCATTGAGACCTATCCGGACATGGCTGGCGAAATCAAATGGAACATCGTTGGTAGGGAAGAACTTATAGATAACGAAAATCAAATCTCAAGCGTGGCCAGTTGTGATGTCTTTCAATTTTCGGATGGGCGACTTGTTGAGATTACATCATCCGTCATTGAGTTGAACAAACCGGAGTAACATTCCAGCCTTTCGCTGGACTGGATTTGAGTAAGGTGCGTTTTCTCAGTCAGGGAGTCTTGTGCAACTTCAACACGCCTGACAAAGTGTGCAGTGGGTAGGCGCCGTATTTTTTAGCCTTTTTCATGGTTTGGAGTTTATTCCGTTTCGACAGCGCGTCTCAGCCCTCCCACCTTCCACTAACCCGAGCCGTTTGGAGGCTTAAGAAGAAAAACAATTTCATTAAACGGTATTCGTTTACCCAAATGCCGACCGATAGTAAAGTCATCAGTGAACTGTCCGAGTTGAAATAAATTGAAAGGTTAACGCTAAAACACAAGGTATGTATGAACACTTCCAACAAACAAAATCAACGTTTCGCAAAAATGACCTTCGCTTCAGTCTATCCGCTGTATCTCGCAAAGATTGAGAAGAAAGGTAGAACCAAAGAAGAATTGCATCAGGTCATAGAGTGGTTAACAAACTTCGATGACGAGAAGCTGCAGGAACTAATCAAGGAAAATGCAACTTTTGAAATATTCTTCCAACATGCTTCGCTCAACCCTAATGCGCACCTCATCACCGGTGTAATCTGTGGGTATCGTGTGGAGGAAATTGAGGATACTTTGACGCAGCAGGTTAGATATTTGGATAAGTTGGTGGATGAGTTGGCGAAGGGCAGGAAGATGGAGAAGATTTTACGTGGCTCGTAGGTGTTGTGAAGCTTCATGAAATTGATTGTTGAGCCTAAAAACTCAATTGGATTCGATCTAGAATTATTGAGGAGTGGATATATCGGCGACTCATCCACAACACCACCACCCAATACAGCGTGCATTGGACGATGGGTATCATCCAGCGCGATGCGTTCGCGAACGCCTATCCGTTACCCCACTTAAATGATGATACACAATAGTTGAGAAAAAAATTGTGAAAATCAGTTAATCAAAGTTAGTCTCGAGGCAACATGAGATGGCATAAAGGTAGAGGCAAGTTAGGCTTGTTCGACCCTCTTCTCGGTATCTGGCAAACGGAAGCCAAATCTGATAGGGGGCAATTCAAGTGCAGAAGAGAGTTCAAGAAAGCGTTGTCAGGAAACTATATCCAATTGACCGCCCATTGGGAATTTGCTGATAAATCCTACGATGAATTAGCGCTGATTGGGGTCAATCTTGAAAAAGAAGTATGTTTTTGGTCATTTACTTCAGACGGAAAGCAATCAAATGGGAAATTGGTAGATGTGACCGATATTGATCCAGTAGCGATTGGCTTCGAAGCGCAAATGCCAGCAGGAACAGCCAGAATGGTGTACTGGCCCGATGAAGACAAAGGTTTTTACTGGATTGTTGAATCGAAGACAAAAAAGGGCTGGAACAGATTTGTTGAACATCATTATTTCCCGCTCAACAAGGCAGAGAGTTAGAAGTAGATCCGAAAAAAATGTAAGGCTCAGTAGAAGGCAAGCAGGATACCAAAGCCTGGTGTATCCTGTTAAATCATTTTCTGCTTGCCGGTTAAAGTCCGGTCTTGGTAAGGGCCAGCCTACTGGACGCTGCCCATTATGCGCTTTTTGGTTTCCCACCCCTCTTTTTTTCGTATGCCGGGTTTTCCCCTTGCATACGGGCTTCGATGGGTTTAAGCCCAAGGACAATCCTCCCTGACCACTTTTTCGCCTCATTTCTTGCTTGTGTTGGCTGGCTTATTGGTTATACAACGGTGTATAGCTGTGCCGCCACCCCTGAGAGGATAATTGCATGCCAAAAATCCTGAGTTCCCTCGCCAATATCTTTTCTGCAGATATCGTCAAAGCAGCCGACTTTTATGGCCGAATCCTTGGATTCCAGGAGACCTACCGGTTTCCCCGCACTGGTGAGCCAGAGCATGTTGAATTCCGCGTTGGAAGCGCAACAATCGCCGTGAGCTCAGCAGCTGGTCTGCGCTCTCATGGCATGCCAGTAGCCTCGCCAGGGCATCCATTTGAACTGGGCGTCGAGGCAGACGATGTCGACACCACTGTGAGCGAGTTGCGTGCCAGCGGCATCTCGATCCTCAAAGAGCCAGGCGTGAGCCCTGCAGGCATCCGCTATGCCTATATCGCCGACCCGGATGGCACCTGGATTTCGCTCTATCGAAGCAAAAAGGACTGAGCGAAAAAGATTGGCCTAACGAACGCACTCAGCTGATGTGGCTAACCGGACAACCCATTCCGGCTTGTTTCGGTTCGGCGAGTTGTCAGGCAGACCACCCTCGGTTTACACCTCCTTGCCGATAACGTCAGCTGTTGGAAAGCTTTACATTTATTTTTATAAAAAGAGGAAGAAAATGCCCGGTCCAATTGTTCAAGCTTTGATCGCACATTTTGATAGCGTGTTCTTCGGGCCAAACGGCGATTATTCGGCCGTTCTTGAAGCTACTTCAAACCTGTCTGCCTCTCAAGCCCTCTGGAAACCAGCGCCCACTTAGAATTCTATCTGGCAGATTGTGGAACACTTAATCGCTTCCAAAGAGAGGCAGATTGAAATGCTCGTCAACGAACAAGCTGATTCCCCCGTCTGGACAGATCCATCCGGCAATGAGGCAGCCTGGTGGACCTCATATTTACATGAGCTGGGTAAATCGGTTCAATGTGGTCACTTACATCGTTTGGATCATTATCGTAACTTTAACCGCACTGGGACTTTAGGGTGGCCCAACTCGGGCTCTGCCGGGTGGGTCTTCCCCCAATTCTATGTCGCGTTTTTATGAGTTCTGTGCAATAATGATTGTGTCGGCTTGCCAGGTCCGCCCAGCTGGTGAGCCCCGCCCCGCAGGTGAAAGGTTCACAAGAGTTAGCTGAAAATTGTTTTTTAAAAATTGACCCGATGAGACCAAAATTTCAATCGAAGCAGAAAGTGATCATTAATGCCCCATTGGAAAAAGTATGGGAATATAACATGGACCTGTCAAGAATTGCTGATTATCATCCGCGGGTAAATAAGGTTGACCTGATTTCGGGCAAGCAGTTTCGAGGAACTGGCGTATCTTATCAATGCCATTTAATCGATGGGAATAATACCTGTGTTGAAAAAGATATTGAAATTGTTCCGATGCAAAAACTCGTTACAGTTTTTTCACAGGATACAATGGGGATGACGAAATTGCTGCCGGATTATGTCGTAGAATCAAACGTTTCAAAAATCGGGGAAAACGCCACTAAAGTAGAAATGTCGCATTTCTATTCGAGTTCAAAATTGACCGTGTGGTTGCTGAATTTCATCATAAAAAGAAAAATTGCACGGGAAACACAGGAAACCCTGGATGCTATGAAAAAAAGTATCGAATCGATTACTGGAATATGACCATTCAAGTGAGTATTTCGCCTGAAAAAGCAAGCCCTTAACGCTCATCCATACCGTTCTTCTTCCGTGGCAAGGTGATTGACCTTTTTTATCTCGATTGATATGTGGCGAACTGTGATTATGGAAGGCTCGTCGTGGCGGCGTGGCAGGGGCAAACGATCGGTAATCCTACAATTTGAAACTCGCTGTTCAGGGTTGACACAGGAACGGGGAGTGCACTGGAAGGAACGATAGTGAAAGGAGGAGCTGTGGCTGATCAAATTCGGGTGATGTTAGAAATTGGACCGCGGGGCAAGAAGGTGGTGGCGGTGGCGCCGGACTGGCCCGGCCTCGAGCGCGGGGCTGCGACCGGGGAGGCTGCGATCGAACGCTTGCTCTCCTACGTTCCACGTTATGCAAAAGTAACGAAGCTGGCTGGGATGGAGGCCGCGTTTGCGACCAACCCTGGCGTCGACGTGGTCGAGCAGTATCCGGGCACGGGCTCAACCGACTTCTGGGGGATCTCATTCGGGTTTTCAAGCATCGACCAGCAGGCCATGTCCGGCGAAACACTCGAGCGTGAACTGGCGTTGATGCGAGGGTGCTGGGCGTTTTTCGACGATGTGCGTATGCGTGTGTCGGCTGAGATGCAGCGGGGTCCGCGCGGTGGGGGGCGAGATCGGGACCACATTGTCCGGCATACGCTTGCCACGGAGCGGGATTTTGCGAAGAAGCTCGCTGTGCTCACACCTCAGGAGGTGATACTGACCGCCAAGGGATTGCAAGCCCATCGCGACGCCTATTGCAGCGCAATTCGAGAATTGCATTCCCAGGGTAAAATGGCCCGCACCTGGCCGCTCCGGTACCTGGTCCGGCACACCGCCTACCACACGCTCGATCACGCCTGGGAAATGGAAGACAAAGACCTGACTACCGGGCAGGTGTGAGGCCGGGCCCGCTATCGGCATCGACATCGTGAATCAATGCCGCTTCTGTGTGCCCGAAGGCGTGCTGCGCGATTAACGTGTTGTCAGGCTTACGTCTCTCGCCTGACCCGCCGCTGAGCCATTCTTTTAGCCCGCTCAGGGACACGCCCTGAGCGGCCAAGGATCAATATTGTGTCTTCGTTAGTGGAACGAGCTCGCAAACGTATTCAAGACCCGAGATTTTCTACCTCGATAAATGCATTTGCACCAGGGCTACCTGGTTTGTACCCTCCTGTTACAATGTCGATAGTAAAAGCAGCCGAGAAAAAAATGGCATTGGGCTTACCGCCTTTGCTACGGGAGCTCTATACTCAAGTTGGTAATGGGGGGTTCGGTCCCGGATACGGGATATTTGGACTTGAAGGGGGATATGCCGACCCCCAGATCGTCAGCCCAGATACCATCAATAGCTCCCAAGGAGGTACGTTAGTCGAGTGGTATTTCACTTTTCGAGGAATGGACGATAGAATCCCTGAGCTCGGCAGTGAGTTCATTTCTGGAGGCATGCCCACTTTATACATAGACCCAGAACCCAAGCCAGATATTTGGAACTGGTTCGACAAATTGGTGCCAATTTCTAACCACGGGTGTTGGCAACTCTCGTGTATTGATTGTTCCAAATCGACTTTCCCTGTATTTTTCTACGATGGTCAACAATGTGAATTGCAGCCTCAAAGTAGCACTTTTAATGAATGGATAGAAAACTGGCTGAATTCATCGTAATGCTTCCATGAAATTCAGGTTGTTTTCGGCGGGCTAACCCAAGTTCGAGCTGACCAGCTTCGTGGCGAAGGACGGCGCGTTGAAAGCAAAGTCAGGCTCTTTTCAAGCGAGTTCCGAAACCAAAACCAGGGCTGCTCAACAAAACATCAGGCAGCTGCAGCGTTCGACTGATGGGGGAATTACGGTCTAATGGTCTTTTTCAAGATGGTGGACCACTTAAAGTGAGACGGATTGGTCAAGACAGATATGATGAAAATCAACAATCCCATAGGTTGATCCTTTTGCTCAGCCTGAAGCGCCCAATTAGTTAATCTCCATCAGAATCCAGCCCTTTCGCACCATCGAGGCCCCTGGGAGAAACCCATGCCAAGGCAGGCAAGGTCAATAACCTCGTGGAGGTGCTCCACGACTCGAGGTCGACCTGTGCCGCCCAGTGGTAATCTCAATCAGACCGCAAAGCCGCAATGATTATGATTTGAAAACCCGAGAATTTTTATGTACAATATCATCAAGCGACCGGGAGATGGGGAAACATGTCAATCCCGCTCAAGGCGCTGAATTTACTGAGGAGATCGACATGACCGAACAAATGCGCAACCATTATCTGGCTATGCCCGCATCGGGCAGGGGAGCAGGCGTGCTCGTGCTGCATCCCTGGTGGGGATTGAATGACTTCATCCGTGATTTCTGCGACCGGCTGGCCCAGGTAGGGTTCGTCGCCCTGGCACCGGACATGTTTTCCGGAAAGATCGCTCAGACACCTGAAGAAGCCGAACAGATTGTCACCAGCCTGGATTGGGAGCAGGAAGTCCCGCCGAAAATCCTACCTGCCGTGGCAGACTTGAAAGAGCATGCAGCCGTCAATGCCGGCCGGCTGGGGGTTGTTGGGTTTTCATTTGGCGGTTTCTGGGCGCTGTGGCTGGCTCGCCGCGATCCCGAACTGGTAAAGGCGGTGACCTTGTTCTATGCCACGGATGGCGGCATTGGTGCTTACGACCAATCCCAGGCGGCTTTCCTGGGTCACTTTGCCGAGACGGATCCGTACGAGCCCAGTTCTGGCGTCGAGACGCTGGAAAAGACCCTGACGGACGCTAGCCGCCCGACAACCTTCTACACCTACCCGGGGACGGGTCATTGGTTCTTCGAAAAAGACCGTTTGGATGCTTACGACCCTCAGGCTGCTCAACTTGCCTGGGAGCGGACGATTGCCTTTTTACACGAGCGACTGGAAGAAAGGACAACCTGATTTTTCATCATATACTTTAAAAAATAGGGGACCGGGAGAGCCGCGGAAACCAGCTGGATGGGTTTATGATTTTTTACACCGGGCCGGATTGTAGTTATTTCGGGCGATCAACCGGTGGTCAAGCCTCCATCGTAGGCGCCGACAGCTCAATACAAGTCCCTGATCTAACCAGACTAAATCAGGTTGGGTCTCCGTGCAACTTCCGCCAGTCAGGGTGCCTTACCTTGAAGAGGGCATCAGGGCCGAAGCCATTAAAATGCGAATCACTTGACCAGGATAGTATTCAATCCTGCAGACACTGCAATCGAAAGAAATGTCCAGGTCACGCTTTTGCTCAGGCTCACCGGTTCAAGACCACCGGAGATGAATCTGAAATAAAACGGTTTCTTCGACTGCCAATATATCCTGGGTTTGACAAAGTACGCGCTTCGGGTTGATAATGAATCAATTCACTAGCCGAATGCTGCCCAATCTATTTTTTTCCGGAGGCTCTTATGGCGCACATCTCTCGCATGCCCTCACCTGCTTACCGCGATCCCAACCTGACCGTTGCGGAACGAGGGGCCGACCTGCTCGGCCGCATGACCCTCGAAGAAAAGGTTGGCCAATTGATGCAGTGGGATGCACGCAGTGAGGACCTCTCCTTCATTAACACTTACCAACCCGGTTCCATCCTTCACATTCTCGGCGAAAAGATCAACCGGGCGATGGACCTGGCAGCCCAGAACCGGTTGGGCATTCCGCTGCTGGTCGGTGAGGACGGCATCCACGGCCATTCATTCTGGAAGGGAGCGACGATCTTCCCAACCCAATTGGGCCTGGCTTCGAGCTGGAACCCCGAGCTGATCGAAAAGGTGGGGCGGGTGACGGCTGAGGAGATGGCCCCAACAGGCATCCACTGGACGTTTTCGCCCGTTTTCTGCCTGGCGCGCGATCTACGTTGGGGCCGGATTGACGAAACGTTTGGTGAGGACCCCTACCTGATCGGTGAATTAGGCGCGGCAATGATCCACGGCTACCAGGGGAAAGGCCTTGACGATCCTACGGCTGTGCTTGCTACCGCCAAGCACTATGCCGGCTACTCTGAAACGCAGGGCGGCCGCGACGCGTCCGAGGCCGACCTCTCCCGGCGCAAACTGCGCAGCTACTTCCTGCCGCCGTTCGAACGCGCCGTTCAGGCCGGTGCCAGAATCTTCATGACCGGTTACCAGTCGATCGACGGCGTGCCTTCGACCGCTAACCACTGGCTGCTCACGGATGTTCTCAAAAAGGAGTGGGGTTTTGATGGTGTGGTCGTGACCGACTGGGACAACGTCGGGCGGCTGGTCAAGGAACAGAAGGTGTGCGCCACCTACGCCGATGCAGCCACCACTGCTTTGCGCGCCGGCAACGATATCATGATGACCACCCCCGAGTTCTACGAAGGCGCCATCGCGGCCGTACACAGCGGCAAGTTGTCCGAAGCAGAGATCGATGTATCCTGCGCTCGCCTGCTGGCGCTCAAGTTCCGCATGGGCTTGTTCGAGAATCCGCGCCGCGCCGACCTCGGCCGGGCCGCGGTTGAGATCGCCCGCCCCGATCATCAAGCCATCAACCTCGAAGCAGCCCGCCAGAGCCTGGTGCTGTTGCAAAACGACGGCCTGCTGCCGCTTGATCCGGTGCAGGTGAAGTCCATTGCCGTGGTCGGCCCTAACGCCGACGACGATCTGCAGCAGCTTGGTGACTGGTCGCTGGGTTCCTCACAGCACCTGCCAGAAGCTGGAAAGCACCCGCGCCAGAAGACGACGACCGTGCTCGACGGCATCCGCGCCCTGGCACCGGCAAGCTGCACGATCGGCTACGAACGCGGCTGTTCGATCATCGATGACGACCTGGCGGGTATCCCCGCTGCAGTGGCAGCGGCTCAGGCGGCCGATGTGGTCGTAGCCGTCGTTGGCGATCACCTCAACTTCATCGGCGAAACGCTGAGCACGGCCACCCTTGAGCTGCAGGGCGGGCAGGTTGCTTTGCTGGATGCGTTGGCGAAAACCGGCAAACCGCTGGTTGTCGTGCTGGTGAACAGCAAGGCGCTCGTTCTGCCCCAATCTGCCCGACAGGCTGCGGCGATATTGGAGGGCTTCAACTCCGGCATGCAGGGCGGGCGCGCCGCTGCCGAGGTGCTGTTCGGCCTGTTGAATCCATCGGGCAAGCTGACGATCTCGATCCCGGTCCACGTCGGCCAGCAGCCAGTTTATTACAGCCAGGTGCGCGGCCAGCACGGCCAACGCTACGCCGACCTTACCCAGGAGCCGCTGTTCCCCTTCGGCCACGGTCTGGGCTTCACCCACTACCGGTATGCAAACTTGAAACTGGGTGCTTCTACCCTGGCGCAGGGGCAGGCGCTGGCAGTCTCGATTGATGTGGAGAATACCGGCCAGTACAGCGGCGACGAGATCGTTCAGGTCTACGTATCCGATGTGGTTACCTCGGTCACCTGGGTCAACAAGGCGCTCAAAGGTTTTGCCCGCGTGCATCTCGAGTCCGGTGAAAGGAAGACGGTGCTGATTGAACTGCCGTGGGAAGCGTTCCAGATCGTGGACGCTGATGGTCGCAGCGTGGTCGAACCGGGCGAGTTCGAGGTGCTGGTCGGGCCCTCGTCCCGCGATCGTGACTTGCAGAAGGCGACTGTAAGAGTCGAGTGAGGCTGCCTGCTATGCTTCGTAGACTGAATGTTTCTGGTGCAGACCGCAAAAAAGTCCTTCAGCCTGCAAGGGTAAAGCAGGAATTCAAAACGGTTGAAGGGTTGGTTGTTGCTCCTGTTAGGGGACTTTTCTTAGGAATTCAATGAGCCGTTTAGCAGTTTTGGCAGATATTCATGGAAATTTGCCAGCCTTTGAGGCTGCATTAAAACATGTGTCCCAACAAAAAGTGGATCAGATCATCATTGCTGGAGACATTATCAACGGCTCTCCCAATTCGAAGGCTTGCTGGACACTGGCTCTGTCTCTAGCTTGCCCGATCTTGCGTGGCAACCATGAGCGTTATGTGGCCTATTTTGGGACATCCAAGGCATCACCCCAATGGTCCATGGACCAATTTGCTCCATTACATTGGGCAGTTGAACAACTTTCACAACAAGACCGGCAATATATGGAGCAGCTCCCCCTACACTATCGTTTGCCTGAATTTCCCAATCTCTTTATTTGCCATGCAACTGAGAGAGATGATCATGACGCGGTAGAATCTCACACACCAGAAAAAGTGCTAAATGATATGTTTCCAACGGCACAAGAACGGTTTATTATTCGAGCTCATAACCATTATGGGCAGGTGCGTGTCTGGAAAAAAGGGTACATTATTACGTGCGCCTCGGTCGGCTTACCCATAGATGGCAATCCTACGGCTCAATACCTTCTCCTTGACCAGGAGAAAAATGGGTGGAATATTCAGCATCAATCCGTGCCATACCAATTAGACGACACGATCAGCCGTTTTCACGATACAGGTTATCTTTCCTCTGTCGGACCGATGGGACACCTGTTTTTTCGTGAGGTTGTGGCTGCAACTCAGCAAATCGTTCCCTTCTTACGACTTTATACTCAATGGTCGAACCTGGAGAATATTTCACTTTCTCAGGCGTTTGACAGATTTTTGAGCTTATAAGTTACGATCACAACCCTGGGGAAATAAAGTCACACACCCCCCTGAAATTAGTAAAAACCTTGCAAATATTTCAAGGTTTTTACGATCCAGGCCGATATGAAGTGTGAGCTTTGAAAGACCACAAGATTTATTGATCCAGGTTTCTTTACATGGCTAGTATAAAAAGATGGAGAATTTCACCAGTGCCAGGGACAAGCCGCCCTTTCGATTTGCTTGCCTTTGCTCATTGCGCATGGTAGTATACAGAAGTCAACCATTCCATCCATTTCATAATCGAAATATTCTCCAAGGAGGCGACGCTTTGGAACAGAACGAACGCACTCGTAGAGATGCCTGGTACCGGGAGGCTAAGTTTGGACTGTTCGTCCATTGGGGGGCCTATACGGTCGGCGGGGTAGAGGCTTCCTGGCCGATCATGGCACCAGAACTTTCAGCGGCAATGTTTGCCACCCAGAAGACCATCACGGAGAAAGAATACGTTAGCTTGCCGGAACGCTTTAACCCGGTGGATTTCGACCCGGACGAGTGGGTGCGGATCGCTCAAGACGCCGGTATGGGCTACATCGTCTTCACCGCCAAGCACCACGATGGTTTCTGCATGTTCGATGCCCCCGGCACGGATTACAAGATCACCAACACTCCCTACAGCAAGGATATCTGCTTCGAGCTGGCCCAGGCCTGCGGGCGGGCCGGGATGCCGCTCGGTTTCTACTATTCACCGCCCGATTTGCATCATCCTGGTTACCGCAACGTGCGTAAACCTGCTACCAGCAATTGGACCGGAGAACCAAAGCGCAAGGGTTGGGCTGATTATCTCGATTATATGGAAAGCCACCTGCACAAGCTGCTCACAGGTTACGGCCCGGCAGCGGTCATCTGGTTCGACGGCCTGGTCAACCACGGCAAATACGATCCCCAGCGCTTCCACCGCTTGATCCACGAGCTCAGCCCTGACACACTGATCAACGACCGCCTGGGCGATGATTTCGACTTCATCACCCCCGAGCAATTCATCCCCAGGCAGGGTATCCCGGCTCGCAGTGGCAAGCCGCCTTCAGGGATGGACCCGGGCGGCGATGGTTTCTTCAAGACGGTCAGTTTTTTGTCGACCGTGCCTCTGGTAAAAGGGCTCATCCGCAAGCAGGTGCAAAAATACGGCGAAGGCACGCTCGAGCTGACCAAAGTCCACCAGGAGCGCTACCCCGCGCCTGACCATTTCCAGCCCTGGGAAACCTGCATGACCATCGGGCAGAGCTGGGCTTACAACCCGCTGGAAACGAGCTGGAAAACCCCGGGGACGCTGCTGCGCAACCTGGTTGAAGTGGCTGGGCGCGGTGGGAATTACCTGCTCAACGTCGGACCAACCGATTGCGGCAAATTTCCACCCCAGGCGGTTGAACGGCTGCAGCAGGTCGGGCGCTGGATGAAGACCTACGGAAAGGCCATTTACGGCACCAGCTACACGCCGCTGCAAGGCCAGCCCTGGGGCCAGGTCACCCGCAAGGGCGACAGGCTTTACCTGCACGTTTACAACTGGCCGGAAGAGGGGAAGCTGGTGGTTGAGCCGTTTCCCGGTAAGGCGCTGGCGGCTGAACTGGTGGGTGGAGAACACCTGGCATTCAGCCAGGACGGGCCGCAGTTGGCGATCGACCTCCCGGCCCAGGCGCTTGATCCGCATGTATCTGTGCTGGAAGTGACGATCGATCCTGAGGAGGTTGGTTGGTCGGAGTATTCCACTCCGGTGGTTACCACGATTACCCCTCAGAAGTACATTCAGAATTCGGTGATTGCGAGCTTCATTATCAACATGGTCGCCAACGGGCTGATCGCTCTGTCATCTTACCATGCCCGTGGAGCGCTACCTTACGGTGAGATTGCGGTGGATATCCTCATTACCGTGTTCATCATCGCCTTTCTCACGTCGTGGTGGGTGGTCGGATCGGCACGGGGTGAATACCTGAAGGGCAATATCAGCCGCGGTGCCGGGGCTTTGCGCGGCCCGCGCCTGCCCCAGGGAGCTGCGTTTCGGGCGTTAATCATCACCATAGTTTGCGTCCTCGTTTTTGGCGGTCTGATCCTGGATGGATCGATCTACCTGATCAGCCCGGGCGGGCTGGGCAATTGGGCTTACATCGCGGTCAAAACGCTTTATACCGGCCTGAGCGGTATACTTGCCTGCGGCCTGGCAATCCTCAGTGTTATTAGCGATCAAAATAGGCCGGTTAACGCAGATATTCGCGGGGCAGAGCAGCCGGCTTGACCGGTGAGAGGCTTGGATTCATGCCAAAGAGAAAAGGAGTTGATTATGCCGCGCTACGGCAGCGTCATTAAATTGAAACCAGATAAAATGGCAGAATATAAAGATCTACACGCTCACGCCTGGCCTGAAGTGCTGGATATGATCCGCGCCTGCAACATCCGCAATTACTCGATCTATTTCAAGGACGGTTTTCTGTTCAGTTATTTCGAGTATATCGGGGACGATTTCAACGCTGATATGCAAAAAATGGCGGCGGACCCGGCCACCCAGGCCTGGTGGAAGTTGACCGACCCGTGCCAGGAGCCGCTGGAATCGCGTAAACCCGGCGAATGGTGGGCGAGCATGGAGGAATTTTTCCATTCGGATTAGGGAGGCGAGTACGAAAACGCCCAGCAAAAATTACCCGGATTGCCTGAAAAGGAAAAAATCCAATTCTAATTGGTTTTCACAGGCTTGATCTGCAAAGCAGCGGGGATAAAAACCGATTAATGAAAGATAGCCGGGAGGAATATCGGGTAGTTCGGTGCGATTGTCGTCAGGATAAACCAGTCATCGCCAGCGACCGTGGTTCCGAAACTGTTAACCGCCTGCACCTGCCAGGCGTAGAGCGTGCCGGCTTCCAGACCGGTGAGATCGAACCTGGTGTTTTCTCCGGCGGAAACCCAGGTGCTATTACAGGTATCGTTATCTGAGGTATCGTAGCAGACCTCGTAAGAGTTTGCGCCGGGGCTGGCCTCCCAGGTTAGGGTGGGGCTGGTCGATACGGCGGTGGTACCTTCTGCTGGAGCAGCCTTGTGAAAGGCTCCGGGTACATCGCCGGTAGTGAAAGACCGGTAGGCGGTTTCCAGGCCATCCGCATAAGTGACCCCGAAGCCGTTAACTGCCCTGACCTGCCAGTAGTATGTAGAATTCAATTTCAGTTCACTCAAAACGACGCTGGTGTGTATGCCAGTCTCTGTCCATTCCTTACAATTCTGGTCGTCAGTTGTATCGTAGCAGTATTCGTATGAATCCGCGCCATCGCTGGCTTCCCAGGTTAGCGTGGGGCTGGCTGAGACGTCGCTGGCTGCTTCAACGGGCGCAGCCTTGTTGAAGGCTGAGGGGACATCACCGGTGGTGAATGACCGGTAGGCGGTTTCCAGGCCATCCGCATAGGTGACCCCGAAGCCGTTAACTGCTCTGACCTGCCAGAAGTAGGTGGTGGCGAGGTCAAGACCATCCAGGGCCAGACTCGTATCCGTTCCGGCGTCTGTCCATTCCTTGCACTCCGTGTCACCGGTTGAAACCAGGCAATAATCATATGACGCTGCACCCGAGCTGGACTCCCAGGTCAGGGTAGGGCTGGTCGATACGCCGGCAGCTGCGTCGGCGGGAGCACCCTTGTTGAAGGCTGCAGGAACATCCCCGGTGGTGAATGTATGGAAGGCGGTTTCCAACCCATTCGCATAGGTGGTGCCAAAGTCGTTGTTTGCCCTGACCTGCCAGTAGTAGGTGGTGTCCAGGTCCAGGCCGGTTAATGTTGCGCTCGTATCTTTATCCGTACTGATCCACAATTTACATGCATTATCATCGACCGAATCGAAGCAATATTCGTATGAAGCCGCTCCGAGGCTGGCCTGCCAGCTCAGGGTTGGATTGATCGAAACGCCGGTAGCTGTATTAACCGGGGTAAATTTGATGAATGCGCCAGGCTGTTTACTGGTGGTGAACTCGCTGTAGGCGGTCTCCAACCCATTCGCATAGGTGGTGCCAAATGCGTTGTTGGCTCTGGCCTGCCAGTAGTAGCTGGTATCCGGGTCCAGGCCGCTCAGGTAAGCGCTGGTATCGGGACCGGTGCTGATCCAGGTGGTATCGCAAGCATCATTATCGGTCGTGTCGTAGCAGTACTGGTAAGAGGTCGCCCCCTCGCTGGCCAGCCAGCTCAATGTGGGGCTGGTGGTAACATCGGTGGCGCCGTCAGCGGGTGCGGTCTTGTAAAATAATGCCGGGTGCGGTCCGATGCTGAGGTTGACAATGCTGACAGATAAGAGCGCCATGCCGGAATAGCTGCCGCCCCAGGGCATCGTATGGGTACCGAAATCCCAGGTATCGTGGATATAAATGGTCTGGGTCGTGTCATCGTAGCCGACCCCCACCACGGTATGGCCCTCAAGGTTGAGCATCACCGGCCGGCCCGCATCGATTTCAGCCTTATACATTGCAAATGTGAACCCGCCGCCGTTATTGTTGTCGGTGTTCTGGTTGTAACAGTCCGTGACGGTATACCCCCTGGCCTCATAAAAGAGTTTTCTCCCGACCGTTCCATCGTTCGTAATCCCAAAGCCTTGCATGGCGCTGCAGGTCAACGGATAGATGCCAGAAGTATAGTTCCAAAACGCTGTGGACCCGTCACTATTCTCATAGCTGGATTGGCTGGTCTTCATGTAATCGCCAATCGCATCGCCCCAGGTATGCGCCGTCCAGCTTCCGGTAAGATAGGGATCTGAAGCCGAACTGCCATATTCCGCCCAATAATCATCGAGCGAGCCGCGGGTCAGTCTGCCATCCAGACCGTTGCGGCTGGCGGTCAACGGGCATTGTGCATAGGTGCCTCCATGTCCATCATTCCAATCGGACCACATACTGCTGGTCAGTGGCATCACGCCCCCGTTGGTTGGCCCCGTATACATATTTACAAACCCATCCCGGTCGTAATAGGCGGCAATCATCGCCCCTGAAGTAGCCGAACAGCCAAACGACCAGCGGTAGGCGGGGACATCCAACATGACGGTCCCTACGTCCAGCATCCCATCCTGCAGCCCATTGGCCTGCTGTTCACCATCATACCCTGGTGGGGGGGTGGGTGGGCCATTTATGATACCTTCATTCAGGCTCGTCCCATCAGAGTAAATCACTCTTACAGACGTGTAATATGGACTTCGGGATATGACCGTCTGTGATATGGGGGTTTTATCACCCTGGACATTGGCAGCAGCCGCGCTTTCAGAAATCGCAAAAAGGAAAAAGAAGATGATCAGACAGACCCTGATTAGTTTCACGGTAGACACCTTTCCATACCGCTTGCTGAACCGAACAGTTCTAATCAATCCATTCCCAGCTCGAGACAAGCTGGTCTTAATTCCAGGTCTGCTGCAGTGAAATTATTAGAATGAGCCCCGGATTTCATTCCATCGATGTGGGTAAAGATGGGCGAAGATGGAATTTTCGATTTTTTTATTAACGATTTTATTCTACGGCTGAAAAAGCTGATTGTCAAATTAATCTTTTTTGTCATAACCTATGCCCACACCTCCTTCCCGGCAACTTCGGCCGCACTGTGCCTGCGCACAGTGCGGCTATAGAGATGCTGCGTTTGTATGGTTTTACCCTTCCCTCCTGCTGTTTGGGCTGGTGATCGGGGTGAATCTCCCGACCCTCCCTTCCCGTTTCGGGAAGGGAGGGTCGGGGAGGGATAGATCTCCAGTAGTCACGGTTCGGACCAGGACCTGCCCCATGAAATGGGGTGAAGCTTATCTTACACAAGAGGCTGATGACAAGATGACTGGCGAGGGTCAGGTGGAAGTGGCTTTTTATTTTGACATTAAAAAGAAAGCCGGTCACGATCCCTGTGCCGGCTCGCCTGTTCTGCTAAGCGAATTCGTACGCCAGTCGTTCGGTAGCGATGTGCGCCCCACGCAGCTCGATGTATCTTTTACGAGGCCGTCCTGCTATAATGAAAGTGGGGGAAAGATAGGCTCGACCATAGGTGGCTAAAAGAGAAACCGCATTGTAAGCCAATCCCAGATAGACTTGGCGTTGTTTATGGCAATCAACCGCTGATATGTTCCGGCGCGGCCTGCTTGTTTTATGTTGCGCGCCGGTGGATGGTGGGGCCGCTAGAGATTTTTGCATTCCGGAGGTTATCAGGCTGTCGTTGAAAAAGATTGGGGCAAATTTGCCGACCTGTCCAGTTGACCAGTAAAAGACTCCCCGCTTGATAGGGGAGCGGTTGCATGGGGTTAAATATAATTTATTTAACCCCATACCCATTTTGATGAACAGGAGAACCCATGAACCAAACATTGAGACCCCTAGGCGCCTGGAAAATGATCGGCTTGCACCTGATCCCGGGCGCACTCATCACCGCTTTTTACTTTCTGACGGCGCCTTTATTCATCCGTGCAGGTTACCCGCCGCTCATGTCTGTCTTTCTGGCAATCCTGGTCATCCTCATACCGTTCGAGCTCGGATTTCTGCTCTACCAGGGCAAGCAGCTCAATGGACGGGTTTCTTTGAAGGGTATCGTCCTGAACCGGGAAAAGATTCCAGCCTGGCAGATGGTGGTTTTCGTGCTGGTGCTGTTTGTCTGGAGCGGATTGGTTTTTACCTTGCTCCCAAAGGTTGACAACTATTTTATCCAGACCTTGTTCTCCTGGTTCCCTACCTGGTCGCTGCCGGCTAACTCTCTGGGGGACCCGAGCCAATATGCAAGATCAGCTTATGCCCTGACCATAATCATCGGCCTGGTGCTCAATGGGTTTGCAGGCCCGATTGTAGAGGAACTGTATTTTCGCGGTTACCTCTTGCCACGCATTCCGGCTGCGCGTTGGGTGGCGCCGGCGATTAACGTCTTGCTCTTCTCGCTCTACCACTTCTTCTCGCCCTGGCAAAACGTCACCCGCATCCTGGCTTTGATCCCCCTGGTCTACGTCGTTGCCTGGAAACGCAATATTTACATCAGCATGATCACGCACTGCATGCTGAACACCATCGGCATGGCATCAGCTGTCCTTCTCCTGTTCCGCTAGGTAAAAATCAAACCACAAAAATCCATCTTGATCGTCGGAGCCGGTGTCGCCGGTCTTTGCACCGGAATCTACGGGCAGATGAACGGTTACCAGACCCGCATCTACGAAAAACACAGGATTCCGGGTGGATTGGTGACCGCCTGGAACCGGGGTGGTTACATCATAAATTCGTGCGCCAATCGTTGGGCCGCATTGCGCGCTCCATGCAGCTTGACACGGCCTGCCAATGCCCCTGCCTACGCCGTCACTTCTGGCTGCAGGTATTCGCGCAGCGTTTGGACGAGGGCTTCTGTGGTGAGATCGTCTCGGGCTGGGCCTGCCACACCTACTCCCAACTGCTAAAGCTTGCTGCCCTGTGTGTATTTTACAACCGGATTTTCATCGTCATACGCTCCTTGAGTAGGAAACATGAGTCGACCTGTCCAGTTGACCAAGAAAAAACTCCCCGCTAGATGGGGGAGCTTTTACAGGCGGGTAAATATAAGTTACATAACCCGGCATGGCCGAACTATGATTTTTTTTGGCATCCCGGCTGCCATCTCAACCGTCTTGCTGGCTCCGATCGTGGTGCTGGCCTTCCTTGGAACCGGGATGCAAACCTTCGTCCTGGTGGCTGCGTTCATGGCCTTGAATTTTTACCTGTGGGCTGATGCCTTTATGATTTTCCGCGCTTTCCAAGCTGGTGGTCGAGCATGAGCACTGCGGTTCCTCTTGCGTCGATCAGCTCGAGCTGTTGGACAACTTCAGCCGCGTTTCTCTCTTCTTCTACCTGTTCGTTGATGAACCACTGCAGCAGCACCTGGGCCGCGTAGTCTTTTTCTTTGAGGGCCAGCTCGTATAAGGCATTGATCGAAGCTGTCACTTCGGTTTCGTGCTGCTGTACGTGTTTAAATACATCCAGGTTAGATTTCCAGTCCGTTTCGGGGCCGGCGACCGGCTTGAGGGCGACCTTGCCACCGCGATCGATCAGGTACTTGAAAAACTTCATGGCATGCGTATTTTCCTCGTTGGCCTGCACGTGCAGCCAGGCAGCAAATCCTGGCAGGTTTTTCCACTCGAAATAAGCCGCCATGGATAGATACAGGTAGGACGAGTAGAATTCCTTGTTGATCTGGTCGTTTAATGCTTTTTGCAGTTCGTTTGAAATCATTGTCAATCTCCTTACACTACGATATTTTAGTAAAATGATTGGTCAGGCACAAAGCGCTAACCGGACTCTGGGGGCGGTTATCATTTTCCGCCTTGTGAACGATCAAGCGTGGCTGCGCCGCGGATGAGCTGTTTCAGCGCCTCTTCGGGGAGGTCGTCACACTGCTTGAAATCGATAGACCGTGCGGTTTTAGCATCCAGACCGGCGTTGAAAAGGCCCAGGGGATCATCCAGAGCCGCGCCCTTGAAGAAATTGAGCTTGATATGGTCTTTGAATGCGGCCGCGCTGACCACATTTCCCTTTTGGGACCAGACTGGCGTTCCCCATTTCCAGTCTTCTTTGATATTCGGGGCAGCTGCGTGGATCAGCGCTCGCAGCCGGGTAAGCATCTCACCGCGCCAGCCACCCAACTCTGCAATCAGGTTGGCAATCAGCAAAGCAGGAGCCTGAGCTTCATTCCCTCCAGACCCCGGCATCATTCACCTCGATAGGCTTTCTGCAGCCCGGCAATTTCTATTTTGCCCATCTTGAGCATCGCCTGCATCACCCGCTGAGATTTTTCGGGGTCCGGGTCGCCCATCAGCTCGCCTAAAGCAGAGGGGACGATCTGCCACGACAGGCCGTACCGGTCTTTAAGCCAGCCGCACTGGCTTCGTTCACCGCCGTCAGAGAGCCGTTCCCAGTAATAATCGACCTCTGCCTGGTCTTTGCAATCGACGGAAAGAGAAAATGCTTCGCTCAGTTTGAATTCAGGGCCGCCGTTGAGCGCCACGAATTCCTGGCCGTCCAAACGGAAAGTCACTATCATCACCATCCCGGCCGGACGGGGGCCGCCTTCACCGTACCTGGAAACACTTACAATTTCTGAATTTTTGAAGGTAGCCACATAGAATTTTGCGGCTTCCTCGGCCTGGTCATCGAACCATAAGAAAGGGGTTATCTTTTGCATTTTTTACTCCATGCCCTGGTTTACAGAAAACATCTACCCTGTAATATATTTGGGAGGTAATCCATTCCAAATATTTGCAGTATCCACCAACATTATTTGAAGGATTACAGCTTGATAATACCATAAAAAAGCTGTATTATGTCCATAATTTCCTTAGTTACCCCCGGCCATTGATTCCCCTAATGTGGTGTCAACTGTCTTGATAAACCCAAAAACAACGGGTGTTTTGTTCTAATACGACCTGCCGGTTCGAGCGCTGGTTCGCATGGTATCTGTCCGCCACAAAAAAATCCCACACCTTTGCCCATAACCACGCGGAGGGGGCTGGGCAGGGTGTGGGACAAAGAAAAAGCTTGCAGGTTTTCTCAGATCAAGAGCGCTAATTTATTTAAATGTAGAGATCGCGCCGGTTATAGACCCGATAAGCCACTACCAGGCAAACAACGATGATCACCACCGAGAGGACGACGAAGATTGCATCCACGCTTCCGGTCCGCAGCAGCAGGCCGGCGTCGTAATATTTGAAGGGGGTGAAATATTTGAGAAAATCCAGGTTCTGCTGCATGCCAGAGAAGACAGATAGGAAGTAGGTGACCAGGATGATAGCGATGGTAGTTGAGCCGGCACGTTTGAACTGCTTCATGGTGCAGCCTAACATCAAACCGATCGCCAGGAAAATCAACTCGACCCCGAACATGGCGGCCATTTCACGGGCCAAAAAGATATTGAAGGCATGATCGGGGGTGTAGGATTGTACCGCGAGCAGGGATACCCCCCAGGTGACCAGCACGAAGACGATGCAGTTGACCACAGCTGCCAACGCCTTGGCGGTGATGACCCGGGTGCGGGAAACCGGGAGGACGAGGGAAAACTCAACGGTTTTATCCCGCTCTTCTTTGGAAATGGAATCGCTGCCCCACATCGCCGCGGCAATCCCACCCATCAAGGAAAAATAAACGAACATCAGGCCGTATAAACCGCTCAATGTGGTCAGGTTGAAAGCTGATAGTTCCATGGCGTCGATCACGGCCTTTGGCATGGCATTGATAATCTCAAGCGAGGCAGGATCGCCATAATAGGCGGAGAATTTAGCCAGACCGACCACGATCAACAGGATCATGACGACCGACCAGATCAACAATGACTTCAGGTTGGCTTTGACCTCTCGAATAAAGATGTTCACCAAACGCCTCCTTACGAAACGGCGTGAATATCACGCCGGATATACAGCCAATAGCTGGCTGCAAGTGCAACCAGGGTGACCGCCAGGTTGAGCACCACCAGGGGGGTGTCATAGGCGCCGTTATGGACGATGTAAGCCGGATCCAGGTGCTTGAAGGGCGTGATGTACTCCAGCTTGACGTCGGAAAAAACGCTGCTGAAAGCACTTAAAACGTAAGCGCCAAAACCCAGACCCAAGGAATAGGGCGTAACGCTGCGCACCCTTTTAACCAGCAGTGAAATAACCAGCCCCACGGTCAGGAAAAACAACTGGAAGATCACGATGCTACCCAGCAACAGCAGCAGCGTGCCGGTGTCGTAAGGATGGCTGCCGCGAAAAATGGCAATCGAGACAAACGTGACAACCCATATAACCAGGTTGGTGATGGTCAGACCGGACAGGGCTGCCAGGAATTTACTGGTCAACACCTGCACCCGGCTGACCGGTTTGCTCAGCAGGAAATCAGCGGTCAGCTCGCTCTCTTCGATCGAGACCAATCCAAAGCCGTAATTACCGGCCTGGATCGCCAGGCAGAGCTGGACGAACAGGAAGCAGAAGCTGAAGAAGCCCAATAAGCTCGAAAAGTCGGTGAAGCCCATACCGAAAGCATCCAGCAAAGCCGGTGGGAATTTAGAAAGCATCTCGTTCAGGAGGGCGGCTTGTGAGGAAAACCCCGGGAAGAGGGCGAGAAACAGAAAGATGATGACTGCTACCGAGAGCGACCAGGTCAGCACTGACCTGAGCCGGAAGCGGAACTCATGGAAGAATATCGTTTTGCTCATGTCTGCGCCTATTCGTAGTAGTGCATGAAAATTTCTTCCAGGCTGGGTTCCTCGATGGTCACATCGGAAATCCGGATGGTGTTCATCTTTTGCAGGACGACATTTATGTCGCCTTTAAAGAAGAAATGCACCGTCCCATTTTCGGCCTGGATATTGGTCACACCGGGAAGGTTGAAGTTTTCCGGATCCATCTCGCCGGCCGTTATCCGGATCTTTTTATAGTTGTTATCCTGCAGTGCCTTGATGTCTGAGATTTCGACCACCTTGCCTTCGCGGATGATGCCCACTCGCGAGCACAGCCGTTGGACCTCCCCCAGGATGTGCGAGGAGAAGAAAACGGTCACGCCGCGGGTGTTCTCTTTGCGGATCAGGTCGAAAAACTTGCGCTGCATGAGCGGATCCAGGCCGCTGGTGGGCTCGTCCAGGAAGAGCAGTTTCGGGCTGTGCAGCAGGCCCTGGACGATGCCGACTTTCTTCTTATTGCCGAATGAAAGATCGCTGATACGGCGGTTACTCTCAAGCTCCATGATTTCCGAAAGCTCTTTGATGCGCTCGTTGCAGTCGCAGTCGTAAAAGCTGGCGGAATATTTGAGCAGGTCGCTAACCTTCATGCCTTCGTAGTAAAAGACCTCCGATGGCAGGTAGCCAATATCGCGGCGGATTTCCGGTCCCTGGGTGACCACGTCCTTGCCGAACACGCTGGCGCTGCCGCTGGTGGGGTGGATGAGGGACAGCAGCAAGCGGATGGTCGTGGATTTGCCGGCGCCGTTCGGGCCGATAAAGCCAAAGATCTCGCCTTGCTCCACTTTGAAGGATACATCCTGGATGCCGCGCGATTTGCCATAAAACTTGGTCAGATTGGCCACTTCAATGATGCTCATAACGTCGCTCCTTGGAAACGAAAATTGACTGCAATTGTTTGGTTATGGTAAAGATACGATCCGATCGTAGCTTCTGAAAATCTCATATGGCGCCCGTGGCTGAAGGTGGGGGGTGATCAGGCAGAGGTTGGCTCCACCATTCCTCGAAATCGCTGGCTACGAATACTTTAAGCGATCCTGGTGGTGCGCCCAGGATGCGTTCCGCTGCCTCAAAATAAGCGTTGAGGATGGCATCCAGCTCTCGAACAGGGTCCTGGTCGGGATGGGGTGCGAGCAGGAGTTCAACGATCGAATCCGAGAGTGACATGGCGATGCCCATGACGATCCTGGCAACCTGGGCCGGGTAGCGGGTCGTGAAGACCCCTTCCTGGACGCCCTGGCGGATGATAGGTTCGAGAATCGAGTGTGCTGCCCATTTTAGCGCCGTTTCGACGATTTTCTGGCGGATGATTGCATTTTCCTCGGAATACCACATGGACAGGATGCTGAAAATCAACTCTTTTTGAGTGCTTTTGATCTGAGCTGATAATTCAAAGTAGCGCCTGAATTTCTGAATGGCAGTCAGGCCTGGGTCTTGCACGACCGGCAGCAGTTCTTGCAATCCCTGCTGGCGCAAGCGCTCGACCAGGGCTTCGAGCAGAGCTTGTTTCGAATCGAAATAGTGATATAAAGCGCCCCGGGAGATGTGCAGTCCATCGAGGATATCCTGGACGGTCATCCGCTCGTAACCCTTGGAATACACCAGTCTCAGAGAGAAGTCGAGGATCTCGTTGCGTTTGGCGTTATATTCTTCTTCTTTTAGAACCCGCGCCATCATTTACTCCGTTTGATAAATAAACCGTCAAACGGTCTATTTGTCGAGAAAGGAGTATATGCCCAATATCGTAGGCTGTCAAGAGGTGAGAAGGCGATTTTTAAGGCATTTCGCCTGCTATCCGAGAAGGGAACAATGCCCCGATCGGGAGTTGGGCAAACCGAACGCATTTTGTAGGACAGACTGTACGCCGATTGTAGGGCATGCCTCAGCTTGTCAAGAATCCTGGGTGCGTCACTCTGCCGCTTAACGCAAATGACGTAGCAGGCCAACAAATTATCTTTTTGTAACCTCTTACAATTCCAATATCAGGTGTGAAAAACTTTTTATTTCCCCTCATCTTCTTTTCGCGAATTTACCGAGAAAAAAGTATCAGAAACTGAATGGCGACTATCTTATCTAGTATTTTAAAAACCTATCCTGTTATATGCCCCACTCAAAACTAACTCACATGGATTCTTGTGTTTGAGATTTGAAGGTAACGTTCTTGGACTTCGTCTTGATACCACCTGGTAAAGTTTTCTCGTTCCCCCGTTCGAAATTTACCAAGAAGTAGACGTGTGGCTTCCAAAATGAAATGCGCTGAATAAAATGTAACCTTGCAGAGCATTTTTGGGTTACGGATACTAAATATTGCCTGCTGACCTTGATCATCGCGGGTAATGAAGCGAGAAATATCGCCTGCGTGAATGAAATTGGACCAGGATCGGTATAACAATTCATATTGTACTTTACGATTAACACGAGTTGCTAAACCTTGGATTTTTGTGGGGCCATTAAATAATCTGTACCATTCGGGATTTTTAATTCGATCTGTCTTGGATCTATTAAATTCTGCAATGATTGGCTCAAATTCGGGCCTTGCCAGAAAATGGTTAAGATTCTTCCTTGCTTCATTAACTTCTGTTAGATCTGGTAAAGGCGGTACCTTAGGTATCCATTGATCTTTAGTAAAAGAAGCGAGAAATTCCTTACCCTTTTGACAGTTCGGATCCAATTGATCATAATTAGAAAGTCTATGTCGCGCATATTGCGCTAGCCAGGCTAAAGAACGATTCGAATAATCCGTTTCATTTTCTAAAATATATTCAATTGAGATTAGTGCTTCAAAAGAACTTCTTAACAAGGGGATAGCGGGGGTGGGGCAGCAATACTTCAACGCCATCAGTCATCTCAATGATATGTAAATATAGCATCAACACAGCCTCATCCACGTTTACTTTGAGACCTGGAGTTGTTATGCATCTACCAAAAACGTTAGTTGCAAAATTGATCATTTCTAGCAGAAGCGGAGAACAATCATCGATGATCTCTCTAGCTAGGAATTTTGAATGATTTCGATCCAATAAATTTTCAAGAGGTTTTGTGGGCATCGTCCGAAGTTCCTTTCCATACTGTTGATGAGATGTGTTTGAACATATGTTAGGATCCAGTTGCAGTTCTAAACGATCCTCGTTTTGTTAACGCAATCAATCATTTTTCGAGATAGATTTTCTGTGGCCGGAATTAAATATTTCCTTTTAGGGTAATTTAGTTGATCGACTAATCAGAGTTATCATAAATTCAATAGGTAACAAAATATGGGTTCTTGAAGACTGCCATCTATTGGTGCACGTTAAGGCTGGCTTTTTAGCTTTTCAATATAGTGAAACTCGAGTTGAATATCCTTGAAAAATCACTCCTGTTCCATTCGTAATACCAAAACGAGAATAATTGTTGCGTTCGGAATACAACCTACAACTGGTTTTTTGGAATATGAATATTCGAACGAATTGAGTCGAAAAAAAATAATATTTGCCCTCCTCCCCCAATTTCTCTTCCAAATTCGTCTAATAACCAAAGCCGACCAAATTTGATTTTTTAATCATTAGATGAATGTTTTCTGTCGATGAATTTTAAATATGTTCCATCTGTTGACGAAACATCAAGAGGGGAAACATCAAATTTTTTAATTATTGGTGTTACAGTAGGTTCAAATTAAGTATAAAGCTTCTATTTTGGCGTAAACCATGTTGTTGCCGATTGACCGGCAATATTGACATCTACATTCACCTGGTAGCCAGATGTAGCTGATCCAATAGATCGACTACAGGAGGCATTGCCAGTTTCATTAGTTGAACCTGTACACGTAGGTGTCGTTGATTTGTAATGCCATGTAGCTGTCATCGTTTGCCCGCTTGCCCCAATCCCGTTTATTAAAAGTCTTCCATATACTGTCACGGTTGAATATTTGACCGGCGAACCGTTTGAAACCCAAGCACATATTTGCGCGTTCCCGTTATTATTACAGACCACATTGATCCCACTTGGTGGAGGAACAACAGTAACAGAGGTAGCCGTAGGCGTCACAATTGAGGGAAAATCTTTCACAATAAAAGGTAGAAACACAAATAGATTAACAGTTCCGTTTAAAGAGACGACATTATAAGTTGTCCCATCGGTGGACACCGTTATGTTACCAGAAATGTCCGTTCGCCAGACGTTTGCGCCTGCATGTGTAAGCCGGCTAATGGTTTGTGGTGAAGGGTGACCATACGAATTTGGGCCAACAGAGATAATTGCTTGTTGGGGGGCAACGGCAGAAAGAAATGAACTGCTTGAGCTATAAGCTGAACCATGGTGAGCTACTTTGAGTATTTCAGCTGGATTTAGCGTACCTCTGGCTACAACAGTCGCTTCAATTGTATCGGAGATATCACCCGTAAAGAGGTAATCCGTTGTTCCATAATCGATCAAAGCGACAATTGACGCATCATTGGTATCGGGGCTGTCCAAGCCTGAAGCCGGATTCATAATGTGAACTGTCATATTCCCCCAAGACAAAACCTGGGGAAATTGCACGGTAGTTAATGTTAGCCCCTTGGCTGTCACGGCATTCGAGAATGAGTCCCATGTTGCAGTCGTGCCAGGATAACCATTGTAAACTACTTGATCAACTGTAATGCTTGAATCTTGAAGGATAGCGATTAAACCTCCGATGTGATCGCTATCAGCATGGCTAGCCATAACCACATTCAAGTGAGATATCCCCAAGGAATGTAAATATAAATCAACTGTTTGTCCAGCTGAAGGTTCACCCCCATCAATCAGGGCGGTGAATCCATTCCCATCACTTAACAAAGCTGAATCACCCTCACCTACACTGATGAAGGTTGTGGTTTGGAGAGAAAGGTTATTCGCGTTACCTGGAACTGTGACCAGGAAAATGAATAATAGACAAATAGAAACGACAATAAATCCCCTGTTTTTCATATTTTTTCCTCAAATTGGGATACTCTTATTATATTTATTAATTGGTTTTAGATGGAAAGCTAATCAACTATACAAATATGTAAGGCGCATCGCTTGAAGGGTCATTCCATCCAGAATGCAATGTATGATGATGTGATAGAACCCACAATTGTCTGGTTTTTCCTTGCCTTAAAACCTGAATGTAAGATTGCGTCAGCCATGTGGAAACGAAAACCAGCTACAATTACAACAACAAGCACTCTACCCTTTTGATGTACTGATAAAGAGGGTGAGGCAATGTTCGTTGATCTTCTTGCGAACCGATCAAGCGTGCGAAATTTTCAAAATTAGCCGGTTCCTCCGCCTATCATCTGGCAGATGCAGGTAGCCCGGCCAACTGACGTTTTTTCTCAACCATGTTTCGTTACGAATCTCTCTGAAAATATCGGTAAAATTCATGGCAAGATGTTGCAGGAAAAGGAAAATTTTGGAAAGGTGCTCAAAATTACTTGCCGGGCGAATCCCCATACTGGTAATTTTATTTTGACCTGGATTCAGTTATACTGATGAGTAACTTCTCATCCAGGGCCAAAGGCAGGGGAAGAAATAGCGCCCGCCCGAAGCCACCCAACTTTTGAATAATGTGATGAAATAAGGTGAAGAGCGCCGCCTGGAGGGGCATTAACGAAAATGATTTCCTTCAAAATCCTTAATACACCCTTCCGGGTGAAGCCTGCGATATTAATACTGGTCGTTGCGATTTGGGCCGGCACCGCCGGTCTGGACTTGTACTGGCATCCCGGCCGCGCCTTCTGGCAGGCGGTGCTGATTGGCTTCGTCACGATGTTTCTCTTGATCCTGGCAGACTTCGGGCATCCGCTCGGCCACATTATCAGCGCCCGTTACGCCGGTGCGCCCATGGATGAAGTTCGCATTACCACCACCCAAATGCCGCATACACTCTACAACAATAATACGGTTTCGCCCAGCGTTCACCGGCTGCGCGCGGTGGGCGGTCCCATTTTCAACCTGCTGTGCTTGCTGTTGAGTGCAGTGGTTTTCGTGGTCGCGCCAGTAGGGTCGGTAGGGCGGGAGCTGGCGACCTGGTCGGCAGCCGCTCACGGCATGATGTTGATAATGAGTTTGGCGCCACTGCCCATTGTGGATGGCGGCACGATTCTGAAGTGGACGCTGGTCGCCAGGGGCTGGACTGAGGCTAACGCCGAGGCAAGGGCGCGGCAAGTTGGCTGGCTGGTCGGGATCGTGGCAGGCGTGATCGGCCTGGGCCTGCTCGCCCTGCATGTCTGGATACTCGGGGGGATCTTCACGGCTGCCGGTGTCATCATCTTGGGTATAGCGGTCGGCGCAATCCGCTAGGTTTGCCTTTCCCATCGCCTGAGAGCGTGTTTTTCTGGCAAAAGTCAGAATTGCTTTGGGAACATTTACTCGGCCCCTTAAAGAAAGTTACGGGGCCGGCTGCTGCACCTCTTTGTGACGTGAAAACCCTCGGGCATCATAGACAGGCGCCATTCAGCCTTGTGGCTCTTTCTCCTTTCCAACTACGCTGATCAAATCAACCAGCCTATGCGACAGGCAGCAGAATTACCCTGCGAACATTCTCTTCTTTCAAAAAAACCGCCCGGACCGCTTCCGAATCCTGCAACCAAAGCTCGAGTCCTGCGTATATCTATGTAGAACACAAGGATCAATACTCGAAAGAAGGTTCAATATCATGGACTCGGTAAAAAATGCACTCATCAAGTTCTTCGGCGTGGTCGGGCGTGGGCGGACGTACGGCAATATCCTCTACCTGCTGCTGGCTTTCCCCCTGGGGATATTCTATTTCATCTTGCTCGTTACCGGCCTGTCCCTCAGCTTACCGCTGATCATCCTCTGGGTTGGCCTGTTCATCCTGTTGGCTGTCTTCCTCATGTGGTATGCCCTGGCGGCATTCGAGCGCCAGATGGCCGTCTGGCTGTTGGGCGAAGACATCCCACCCATGACCCGCCAGGACCTTTCTAATAAAAGCCTTTGGCAAAAATTCACTGCCACCCTGGCTAACCCGGTCACCTGGAAAGGGCTGGTCTTCCTGGTCGCCAAGTTCCCGATTGGGATCATATCCTTCATCGTGGTCGTGACATTGGGCTCGGTCTCTGCCGGGTTATTGAGCGCTCCGTTTTATTACCAATTCGCAAATCCTCAGATCACCTTCTTCTGGAATACGGTTTGGGTGATTAACAGCCTGCCTGAAGCCCTGTTCCTGAGCCTGGTCGGCGTGTTCGCGACCCTGGTCTCGATGCACGTCTTCAACGGCATGGCCTGGCTCTCGGCCAAGTTCGCCCGGGTGATGTTGGGCAGCTTCTCTCGCATGCCTCTGGCGCCATCGTCTCCGTCTGCTCCTTCAACGCCTGCTGCAGCTGAGGTCCTGCTTTAGCAGGTCAGACACGGGTTACTCTTATTTAGAGTGCCGCTTTCACAGGAATAAGTATTGTTCATTTGCCAAGGATGTTGCCTCAGCCTGCCCTCCTGCCCCGTAACGAAGGTTACGGGGTGGAGCAGTCCGGGGTAAACGCAGCCTACGGGGGAAAGATGTTGGGTGGGATGCATTTCACCTGCCCCCGGAGAGGGGAACGCGTCAGCCCTGCAAATTTGTGCAGGGCTGAAATTTTAATGACCAAGTACGAGAATACAATTCCAGCCATTGACGAGACCACTCTTATTGGAATGGATATGATTGGCCGGTTTCATAACGACTCAATATAGCGTTTGGCTTCATCGAGCGCGCACTGCTTCCGCTGCTGATACAGGGCAACTGCGCTAATCACTTTATTCTGTTGTAGTAAAGCCTTCAACTCACTGTCTAAGTCCGGCTGCGTATCTGGTGCAAAGTATCTCTTGTAGCGCCGAAACAGGCTCTCCCGTTTCTTGTTGTTTGCCTTACGAAAATGATCTGTGAAACGAGAAAGCATCATCGTAAAGGAGCCTTTGCGTACCCCCAGCTCGTAGTTGTTTGGCGCGAGGAAATAAGGGTCCACAATCCACTGAGCCTGGGCGCTGCACACGGTTGTTTCTCCAAAGTACATAGCCATGCATGTCTCAATCGTCGCGCGGTCAATTCCTGCAGCGTGAAAAGAATCGGTTTCATACAGGTGGAAGTACCACCGTTCCAACTGCTTAAGGCTTTCCGCACTGTAATCGGGTTGGAAGGAAGGGTATTTCGGGGCTGCTTCAGAGAGGAGAGCTAAGTGCTTATCGCGAAAGTCAAAGTAGTAATTTGCAGCTTCCTTGGGGTTTGCAAAACGAGGCAGATTTTCGCCGTGTTGTAATGCAAGAGAACGACTTTGTTTCGCCATAACCGGTCCTTTATGGTAAAAACGATTGTTATACCAGGCTGCCTATGCGAGGATTCAGTTACCAATCACCTGCGTATTCGAGATTGTAGGGTTTGGTGATATTTTCCAGCCTCACGCGCCTGAGCTCTACCAATTGGCGGACGTGGAGATTGTCATGCGCGACCCAACAGGCGAACATTTCGCCCGCGCTGATTGTGCGGTATTCAGTCGTATAGGTTTTCTCCCAAATTGGATTCAGTAACCCATTGAGCCAAGCAAATGATTTTTGGCGTTCAACAAAGAATTTTTCCTGCATCTCAGCGAAATTCTGCTCGTTATATTTTCGTTTTGTTACCCAATCGTCGGTGTCGATCGCATGCCATTCTTCATTTTGGCGGTGAAGAATGAAATCGAGATGTTCTCGAAAATCTTCACGCTCTTCATCGTATAGGTGACACACCACTTCGAGGATCGACCACGACTCCGCCCTCGGTTTGAGGCGCGCTGCCTCCGGCTCGACTCCCGCTAATAAAGCTCGGATCATTTCTGTGCTGTTTTGAAGTTCTTGATAAAGAGTGTTAAATTCCATGTTACCTCTCGTTTATTTGCATATGGCGCCTCGAGGTGTGCTGGGATGCAAAAGGAGCTCTTGACTTCCCTGCGCACATCTAAAGAAATTTTTAACAACGCAATGATTCACTTCATCGAGTCCATTATAGCGCCCCTATTCGAAAAAATATTTTGCTTGGCCAATATCATTTAGTCCCCCTGATATGCCGGTTTGCCACCAAACAATTCGGCCGCTTACAGTTTACCTCACCCAAAAAGAAAAATGGCAATTGATAGACTACCGGTTTTGGTAAGAATGTTGGGTTAGCCTACCCCTGCAGGAAGGATGTTGCGTTAGTTTCGTAGGATGCGTTTCACCTACCGTTGAAGAGGGAAGGTATCAACTCTCCTACAGCGCTTGCTCAAGCTGGGTCTTCTGGATAATTCTCAGCAAAGGTTCGCGTTCACCAGGGATGGCTTCCCTCAGCCGTCCGGCCTCTGGCGATGATTGGTTGATATGCAAAATCACTCATTGTTCAAGGACGTTTTTGATTAATTACTGCATCTCTTTAATGAGCGATTGGATGACCAGAGGCCAGCTCACCGCCGGATCCGGTTCCGACCCGAAGCGCACGACCACCATGTTGGCCCGGGGCGAGACATAGATGGTTTGTCCGAGGTTGCCGGACGCGGCGAAGTCATAGCTGCCGTCAGTATATTTGAAGCCCCACCAGTGGTAACCGTAATAGCCACCCATATCCTTCCAGTATGAAAACACCTCGAATGGGCGGGTGTCCAGCGGATCGGGGGCGGTCGAAGCGAGCACCCAGGATGCAGGTAGAATCTGTGCACCGTTCCAAAATCCCTCATGCAGGTATAGAAGGCCAAACCGGGCAAAATCGACGGCAGCCGCGTTGAGTCCGCTTTCCATCTTTTCAAACCCGGAGCTCTGGCTGTCCAGGCTCCAGGAGGCAGCAAACTCGGCGCCCATGGGTTTCCAGATGCGTTCCTGTAAATATCGGGCAACAGGCATTCCAGTGGCGCGTTCGATGATCAATCCTTCGAGAAGCGGGTGGAAATTATTATAGTGGAAAGCCTGCCCGATGGATGTGCCTGATGGTTGGACGCTCAATGCGATCCGGCGCAGGTCAGGCGGGTAGTAGGTGAGGGCATCATCGCTGAACGGCTCGAAGAAAAAGGGGCGGTCGTCAGCGCTGGTGTAACGGATGCCGGTATCCATGCGCAGCAGGTTGCGAATGGTCAGCGCATCCAGACCGCGCCCGGCAATCTCCGGAACATAGCGGATGACCGGGTCATCCACCGATTGGATCAGGCCATCCTGGATGGCGGCACCGATCATGGCGGAGTCGAACGACTTTGCTACCGAAAAGGAAGTATTTAGAAGTTTGTCATCGCTGTTGTGATAGACCTGCATGCCAATCCGGTCATTTTTAATCACGACAAAGGCCGTGCTATCCGTCCTTTCGATCAGCTCCTGCAGGTTTTCGGTGCGGGAAGCGCCATCATAATCGTATGTGACGGTCGGTGGAATGGAGAGGTGTTCTACGGGGAGAGGCGAGACTGTGGGGCCATTTTCAATCGGGCGGCTCGGAAAGCGGTTAATATCACCGGTGTCCGATTGCATCCAGGTTAGCACCCGCCAGGCATACACCGGCGAATTGACCATGCTCATCGCGATAAATAATGCAACAATCAATACGGCAATGAACCCAGCGAAAATCCCCAGATATTTAACGATGCGCTTGACCATAAAGGCGTCCTTTGTGTTTTTATAATCATCTTAACCCTGCAGTCAATTAAGGTCACCCATCCGAAGGAGAGTTCAGACCTGTCCAGATGGTCAGGTCAAAAGGCTGCGATTTCCCCGGTTGGCGGGTGAAAGCCCATTTCCATTGGATTAACCCAAAAATCACACCCTTAAATTAGAACAAACGTGCTATTATTTAGACACCGATGGTTTCCTTTTTACCGCCCCTATATGCAAAGATTCCGGTCAGATTGTTATTGCTGGAAATTTCAGACAGCTATAAAATGACGGCTGTCAAGCTTTGGGCGCTTACCTGGAAAAGCCACATCCACTCGACCCCAGATTTGGATGTGAATTGGTTGAAGACTTACCTCAACCTGCGCCGTACGCAGTATTTCGGTCACATGGCTGCGCTCCATGCATCTGGCGTTCTTTCGTGGACGAGAGTTGGGCGCAGCAAGCTCATTGTGACGTTTGCGGATTGGTTGGACTGCAGACCTGACGCTGGCGATCCGCAGGCTATCAGCCTGGAAGAAACTGCCCTTTCCATCCCTGCGCCGCCAATCCCCGCGGGTGATTCTGTGTACTGCAAGCCAGGAGGCGAAGAGTCCGTTTTGGCGAACTCGCCTGGTAGGAGTATAAACTTAATATTCAACGATATTAAACCTCCTGAATCTTCTGATTCTTTTAGGGCAGAAACCGTCCGGAATCCCGGAACTCGTTTCGTCCAGGTCCGGAAAACCGGACGGGAAAAAGAATCCGGAAGCCCAGGCGCAGACCGGCAAGCTTCCCTGGGAACTGGTGCTGTCGAGTGAAATCGTGGCTGAGCTGCGGTCGACCAGGGTTTACGAGGCCTGTTCCAAAAAGTGGCCGATTCCGGTTGGTCTGAATGGCAGATCCACACGGTGCTGGAGGACGTGAAGCGCAAATCGACCACGCCAGGGGCGTTATTTGCCTTCCGGCTGGCCCAAACTCAACCCCCGGTTGAACCAGGCTGCGACAATGACCGCCAAAATTACGTTTCGGGGCCTTTTGCCGAATTCGTCAGGCATTAAGGTCAGGGTGAGGTCACGGGCTGCAGCTCATCCTGGGCCTGTTCGCCCTGCTGTCAGGGCAGTAAGAGACGGGTCAACGTATCTGCCAGCCAGGTGACGTATTGCTCCTGGGAATAATGCAGGTCGCGGGTCAGCAGCAAGTAAACGTCGGCGCTGGTTACGGTCCAGATAATTTCGGCTGCCTGGGGAATCTCCAATCCCGGGCGTAAGGCCCCATTCTTCGCCAGGTGGCTGGTAACGATGTTCATGTTTTTCAGGCGTTCTTTCTGCATATGGGTTAACAGAGCAGCAATATCGTCTTCCGTTTTGGCAGCTGAACGCATCACCTCGAAAATGCTGGCCCCGCGGCTCATGATTTCTGCAATACCCCCTGAGAACATCCTGATCTGGCGGCGCTGGTCGGTGTCTTGCATCATCTGCTGCGGTCCCGGGCGGCCCAAAATCCCGATGGGCTGCTCATCGCCACCGATGGAGATATCCAGCAGGTACCAGAGGATCTTATGCTTGCTACCGAAGATGGCGTAGACCGATTCGGGCGAGACGCCGGCAGCTTCGGCGATGGCGTTGATGGTTGTTCCACCGTATCCATTTTTGTCGAACAGACTGCGAGCCGCTTCGCCGATCTGGCGGCGGGTTTCGCGAGCCTGTTCCTTGCGCCGGCTGGAATTATATTTTCGTTTGGGTTTCTCTGAAATTGACATTGCCTCTTGACTCTTCTTGTCTTTTATTATATCATACCTATATTGAATACAGTAATGGTGTAACTAATATAAATTAGAAGGAGCAAGAAATGTCTGGGGAATTGGATAGCAAGATTAATGGTAAGGCAGAATTTCATAAGACCATCATCATTGGCGGGGGACAGGCCGGGCTGGCAACCGGTTATTTCCTGGCTCACCAGAAAGAGGACTTCGTTATTCTTGATAAATATAGCCGAAGCGGTGATGCCTGGCGCTGCCGCTGGGAGAGCCTGTGCCTGTTCACACCCAGCCAGTTCGACAGCCTGCCGGGCAAGGCTTTCTCAAAGGCTAAAAACACCCTGCCTACAAAAAATGAGATTGCAGATTATATGGAAGACTATGCCAGCCATTTCAACCTGCCGGTACGCCACAACACTAACGTCGATTGTGTCCGGCGTGATCAGCAGTATTTTGACGTGGCTGCCGGCCGCCCCCACTTCCAGGCTCAAAACGTGATCATCGCTACCGGGCCTTTTCAACTTCCGGTTAAACCGGCTTTCTCCAAAGAGCTTGATCCAGATGTTTTCCAACTGCATTCAAGCGATTACCACAATCCGGACTCAGTCCCGGCTAAATCGGTGCTGGTGGTTGGCGCAGGTAATTCCGGGGCAGAGATTGCTCTGGAACTGCACGCGGCAGGCAAGCAGGTATGGCTGGCTGGACGCGACGTGGGGCAGGTGCCTGCCAATTCACCCCTGGGGAAGGTCTTCGATGGCCGCCTGATATGGTGGATCATGACCCACCTGATGACATTGGATACACCTATCGGGCGAAAAATGCAATCTCAGACGTCACATCGTGGCACCCCTCTGGGACGCCTTCATCGAAAAGATATCTCCCAGGCCGGGGTAAGGCTGGTGCCACGCATGGCAGGTGTGCAATCTGGTAAGCCGCAATTGGAGGATGGAAGTGTGCTGCCGGTTGAAGGCGTTTTATGGGCGACCGGTTTCAGGCCAGACTACAGATGGTTGGACCTGCCGGTTCTCGACGCCCGCGGCCTTCCCCGCCATGAGCGGGGCAAAGCTGTGGGTGTACCCAACCTGTACTTCGTAGGATTGATCTTTCAAACCGGGTTGAGCTCGGCATTTCTGGGAGGGGTCGGCAAGGACGCGGCTTATATTGCCGGTCAGATCGCCAACCAACCGGAATGAATCCGGAAGTTTTTGGCGAGTGGCAGGGTGGTTTCCATACCTGGAAGGTGTCGCATATGAACTCAATCTCGTGGAATTTGCCAGGCCGGGTGGGACAGCCGCGGCTCCATCTCTACGACCCTCTTACCGGCCCACTGGCGGACCAATTCGCAGTAGAAGTCTGCATCCTGATACTCTACACCCACACTGGCGATGGTCATTGACCAGGAAAGTTTCTACAAATTTAAAATTCCTCTTTATTAAACTGCCATAAGCTGATGGCGATAAAAGCGATCAGGCACACGCTGGTTATGATGAGCGGAAGTGGCTCTGAAATAGGCTGCCCAAGGAATAATTCCACGGCTATGGATTTGCCTGTATCACTGATAGGGTTAGCCAGCGCCCAGGGCAATACCTTCGGTAGAAAAGGAGAAATACCGATCAAAATCTGCTGCCCGAGGCCGAACGCCAGGGCAATGCCGATCACAGGTCCTCGCTGGCTGAAGAAAGTCCCCAGCATCAAGGTGAGCGCCAGGAAAAAGCTGATGAATATCCAGATCACGCTCAAGCCAGCCAGGAACCAAAGTGGATTGAGTGGAGATCCATTGAAATATGACAGCTGGGCGAAAGCCACCAGGCCAGGGACCAGCACCATGCAAACCAGGGAGCTGACCAGGTTGGGCAGCAGTTTTGAAAGGATAAAAGCTACCCTTGAGACAGGTTTTGAAAGTACCCAGGCGGCTGTACCCGAATCTCTCTCACCGACAATGACACTCTGCATCATGATGATGATGGCAATCATGGAGAACATGCTGGAAAAGAGCGCGTACAAGAGCAAACCATTGTCCAGGTTGCCACTTGTTTCAGGATTGGAATTTGTGGCTAAAAGAAGGCCGTTGAACACCAGCGTCCAGGTCAACGCCTGCGTCCACCAGCGCCGGGTGTGGAACCACTTACCAAAATCGGCGCGCAGTAGATTCTGCAGTCCGCCGCTCCACCCGCTGGCTTTGACCATCTGAAATTCGCTGTTACCTGGCATGGCTGCCTCCTTCGACGATGTTAAGGAACACTTCTTCCAGCTCGTATTGTTTGCGCCCAAACTGGGTGACGGTTACATCCTGGTTTTTCATCAGTTCAGGCAGCAAGGAATTCTTGGCCTGCTGCTCGTCGCTGACGCCAACCAACCAGGAGGCGGTCTTTTCGGTGATTTTGACAGGCTCGATGTGGGTAATCCAGGGCAGGGATTTAAGGCAATTTTCGACGGCAATCAGGTTTCCTTCAACCTCCAGAAGATACGTCACACCTTGAGAGCCGGCCAGAAGCTCCTGGATAGACCCATGGGCGACCAACTCTCCATGGTTCAAAATGGCTACCGTGTCGCTGACGTGCTGCACGTCGTCGAGAATGTGGGTGGAATAAAAGATTGTGGTATGTTTGCGCAGACGCTCCATGACTTCCAAAACATCCCGGCGGCCCAAGGGATCGAGGGAGGCAGCCGGCTCGTCCAAAATCAAAAGGTCCGGATAGTTCACCTGGGCCTGGGCGATCCCCAGGCGTTGGCGCTCTCCCCCTGAGAAAGTCTTGACCGGGCGGTCCATTTTGTCTTCCAGCCCTACCAGTTCCAGAGTCTCGACGACCCGCTGTTGGATTTTATTATCCGGGCCTTTGAAAAAGAACCGGGCGGTGAAATCCAGGGTTTCGCGGGCTGTCATGTACTCGTAAAAGCGGGGATCTTGAGGCAGGTACCCCACCCTGGCGCGTATTTCCACACTCTGGCTGGCGATATCCAATCCAAAAATATGCCCTCCACCACTTGTAGGCCGGATGAGTCCCAGCAATAACTTCATAGTGGTTGTTTTCCCGGCTCCATTCGGCCCGAGGAAGCCGAATATGGAGTGTTCCGGAACCATAAGGTCCAGCGATTTTAAGAGCCGTAAACCCCTTATATACTTTGCCAAGTCCTTGGGTTTGAATGACGGGATCTGACATCCTATCTTCCTTTTCAGTTTTCTCCTCGTAATTCCATTCATCTCATCATCCTGGCATAACACCCAGGCAGGGATGAATAGGAAATCAGGAGGGCTATTTATGGATCATTCGTGACTGTGATTGATCGAAGATATTATAGCTCAAGTGAATATTTCAATTGGAGGGAATCGTGTATCAAGGATTCATATTTTTTGCTCCGAAAAAATAAATCAGGCATCCTCTCTGCCACCGTTGCCCGTAAATCAACCGGAATGAACCGCGAAGAGGTATCTGGCGAAAGCGGGCGAGGTTTCTGTGGCTGGAAGGGCTACCACTGAGCCCATTCTAGTTGGAGTTGATCAGGCCGGGGGGGATAGCCAGGGCTCCATTTCTACGACCGTCTTGCGGGCCTACTGGCGGACCAATTCGCAGTAGGAGTCCGCATCCTGATACTCTGCGGCCAAGACAGCGATGGTCATCGACCAGGGGATAGCCGGCAGTACAGGTGCGAGCGGAGATCGGTTGATCTTCCAGGAGCGCTGGCGGTTATCGGCGCTGCTGGCTGCCAGCCGGCGCAGCTGGTCGCTGTTGAGATCTTCGTCCAGGTACGTTTTTAGCGTCTGGTGGATCCAGGCCAGACCCGCGTCGCTGTAGCATTGGTGCTGGATCATGAAACAGGCTACGGTGAGGAAGTGCACCCGGCCAAAGCCTGGATCGGAAAATTCCAGCACGAGAAACTCGTCAAAGATGGACTGGCAGGAAGTCCCTGGCTGAAGGTTCGCTCCGCATTCAGGGCAATGGCTTGAAGATTCTGATTTTTGGAGGCTCATTTTGATATTGTAAACCTATCCCCCCTCCCGACCTCCCCCATTTTGGCTTTGTAAAATGGGGAGGGTTGGGGAGGGGTTCATTAATTCAAAAAACAGGTAAAGGTCGAATTGAGGGATTGATTCTCTTGCCCTTAGAGAGACCAGGAGTATGATTATTTGATGCCACCATCCCAAAGGATCCCCGATATTACCGCACGCTCGCGAGAATTACGCCAGTCTCAGACAGATGCAGAAAAGAAGTTATGGGCACATCTGAGAGCTCATCGATTGAACGGGGTTCACTTTAAAAGGCAGCACGTGATGAGTAACCATATTGTTGATTTTTGTGCTCCCCGGCAGAAAATCGTTATCGAGGTTGATGGCGGGCAACATCTCGATCAACAGAAATATGATGCTGAACGCACGAGGTATCTTGAATCACGAGGATACCGGGTTTTGCGATTTTGGAATGACGAAGTTCTGAAAAACATTGAATCGGTTTTAGATTCTATCCTGATCAGCCTGGAAAATAGGAAAAATGAGAAAACCCCGTCCCAGCCTCCCCCATTTTGAAATACGAAAATGGAGGAAGAGGGGCAGAGGGGCCAGGCCCATTGCGAAGGGCAAGATGGGGGGGTAGTCAGATAAATGACTGGTTATTGGACATAAGCGATGGTCTGCGGGCTGCCCAGCAACACGGCGATACGCGTATCTTGACCGTAACAATCCACCAGCTCCGAAACCAGGGTCTCGATCTGGTGACAGGGCTGCAGCATGGCAGCGATAATTTGCTGACTTCTGAATTAGTCCAAAGCTTAATCGCCATCTGACCTAAATACATGGCATATGGCATCAGCTTCCTGGTAATCGGACTGTTTTGGATTGGCCATCATCCCAAGTTCCAGCTCGTCCGCCGCTACGACAATTCTTTACTTTTGCTGAACCTGATCTGGTTGATGTTCATCGCCTTTTTTCCATTCCCTACTGCAATCTTAAGCAAGAATGGCAACACGACCTCAACGGCCTTCTATGCAGCGGTGATCATCATCAATGGAATCTGGTCGGCGCTGGAGGTCTCATGGCTGCGATGTTTGGTGTTGAGAATTCGCCAAAATACGTTTCTTTCTCCAACTGGAGTTTACCCGCCGCCAAACGGACTTTATATTTTTTGCCAGGGGACAACTTGCATAGATACCCCTTATAATTAGGGTAAAGTCACACCTGACAAACCGGTGATAGCATTTTCAGGAAGGGTAACGGCATGCCGACAAAACCTGTAAAAGCCGCCCAGATCGTTGATAATCATCCCGACAAGGTTGGGATGGATCGGTTAATCTTTTTCAGCGATGCGGTTTTCGCCATCGCCATCACGCTGTTAATCCTCGAAATCCAACTGCCCGACCTGCCTCCAAACACGGCAACAAACGCACAGTTGGGTCAAAGTTTAGTAGATATCTGGCCAAAATATCTGGCTTACGCCATCAGCTTTTTGGTGATCGGATTGTTCTGGATCGGCCATCACCGCAAGTTCCGCTTCATCCAGAAATACGATAACAATTTATTATTATTGAATTTGATCTGGTTGATGTTCATCGCCTTTATTCCATTTCCCACCTCAATTCTGAGCAAATATGGCAACCAGACCGCCACAGTCTTTTATGCTCTGGTGATTATAGCCAATGCCATTATTTCGATCCTGTTATGGCTGTATGCATCGCACCACGACCGCCTGATTGACCCCGCCATGAGCACCCGGCAGCGCAGGCGGGAGATCATTGGGCCGTTATTCGTCGGCGGGGTTTTCGTCCTTTCCATCGGATTGGCCTCAATTAACCCAAGTCTGGCCAGGCTATCCTGGATCATCGTGGCCGTCGGACAACGGTTCTACAATTGACCCCGGATTAGCCTCATCCAGATTATAAGCCGGTAGGGCACAGCAACGCCGTGCACCTATCGAATTTCGCCTGTAATATCTGTTTACTATCTGGTCTGGTATTGATAGTTATCGGTTATTCCGCCCGGACTTTGATCCCGCGCAGCATGCCGCGTTCCATGATGAACACGCCGGGATGGATGACATCCCAAAAGCCGCCGGTCATCATCGTTCGGGTGCGCAGGACCAGGCGGGTGCTGCCGTCGGACTGCGGGACGAGCACAAACTGCCACAGGTCGACCCATTCGCCGTTATCCTGGTGCCCCAGAACGACTGCCCTTCCAGGAACGAGCATGGCAACGGTGTAAGGCGCGGGGCCAAAGTCTCCCGGGCACATGCGGACCTCATCGCCAACTTGCAAATTCTGCCATTCTTCGTGGATGCGGTCGGCATTGACAATCTTGCACTGCATCAGATTTTCAAGCCAGGCATAGCTGTAATAACCCCCTTTACCGGCGCCAAGCTGGACCAGCCAGGGATAGATCTGTTCTGGCGAGGCCTGAATGGTAATGGCCCGGTTGACGAAACTGGCGGGGTCGACGACAAATTCGTCACCAGGAAAGGTTGCAGCAATTTCCTGGTCGGTTGCTCCGTACCGATCCATGGCTGGGGTCAGTAAGATAACGGTTACCACCAGAATGGCAGCAATTCCAGCCAAAATTCCCAGGGCGATTAAAAATTTGATCATTTGACTCTCCTAATCGAAGATGATTTCTAAATTTATCTTAGCCGGAAACAGGAAGATCTTCCCCCGGCAATAAGATAGTTAAGACCTGTCCGGATGGATAGGATCAGATGATGGCTGCTTCTGTTGACAGCACCGCAAGCATTCCTCTCAATATCCACACCAGCAGGTACCCGACCATACCGTGCACGGAGAAGCAACCGAACTCAAGGCCGGCCTGTGGCGAAAACCGGGTTTGGTGCCAATCGTTTGATGGGCAGGTATGTGAAAGGCCAGGGGCGCCATAACCTGCGATCCGGAGAAAACTCCAGGAGAAATGGCTGTGATATACTGTTCGAAATTGACCTGTTTAATTCTGGGGGAGACCGCCTGCGAGACGGCTCGACCTGAGCGCTGAGTTTGAAGGGTGAACGATGAACCGATGGCTGCGCACAACCCAGATAACCGAGTCTTCTTATTGGATGGAACGGATCGACGCCTTTGGACATTCGCATTTTGATCGTCGCACCTGACCCCCTGGCGCGCAGCGGCCTGGCTGCACTGGTTGAGAGCCAGCCCGGCTGCATCGTCGTGGGTCAGTCAGCCAGCCTGGATGATCTGGCAGCTGCAGTCGAGCTTCACCGCCCGGATGCCGGCCTGGTCGACCTGGGGTTCGATTTCGAAATGCGTCCAGGTGCTTTGGAGGTCGATGCAGACCTGCCGTTGGCGTTCCTGTTACCTATGCCATCATTCACTCGTTTCTTTTCTCTGGCTTACCCTGCCGGGGAAATGACTGATTTAATGCCGGCCTGGACAAAGCGCGGCAGTCGGGCTTACCTGAAACGCAGCGCCAGCCCGGGAACGATCGTTGGAGCTATAACTGCCATCCTGGCAGGGCTGGTGGTGATCCAGCCAGTGGAAGAACGGGCAGTGGGAGAAGGTGGGCGAGAGTCGATCATCGAAAACCGGGAAAGGGGAGTTGAGAACCAGCCAATTGACGGTTTGAACCAGAGTGTCAGGGTTCCTGTCATTCGAGATGACGAATTGCAAATCTCTTCTTTTGATTCTCCGGTTATTGAACCTCTTACCCCCCGAGAAATGGAAGTTTTAGCGCTGGTAGCAGAAGGGCTCCCGAACAAACGCATAGCCCAGAAATTGGGGATCAGCGAGCACACGGTCAAGTTCCACGTCAACGCCATCATTACCAAACTGGGGGTCGAAAGCCGTACGGAAGCCGTCACCCGCGCTGCCCGGCTGGGAATCTTGCGATTTTAAATTCAGCTTTACCCTTTAGGCACAATTTCAAGCCCAAATTCATTACCTGCCACTCTGATCGAAGGTCTAGTCGCCTTCCCCACCGGTCTGGCCTTTTGGCGGATGTCAGCGCGGGCATCTTGTTGTAGAGTCAGTAAAGTGAATTCTGATTAACCTTAACGAAAAAAAATGGTTATCGAACGCTATCGACAAAAAGCAGCATATGACTAATAAAGGAGATTTAGTGGCAGCCATTCAAGAATTTTCAGAAGGATTGGTAAAAGCGGTCAAGGCGGCCGAACAGTCGGTGGTGCGGGTTGAGGCCCGCCGCTGGAATCCGGCTTCGGGGATCGTCTGGCCTTCTAGTTTAGGTGACAATGCGGTGATCGTTACCGCTAACCATGCAGTCGAACAGGATGAAGACCTGCGGGTTGGCCTGCCGGGAGGGGGGGAGTCGTCCCGGCAACCCTGGTAGGGCGAGATGCAGTGACAGACCTGGCGGTTTTGAAAGTCCCAAGAGGTGACCTGCAGCCTATCAGGCTGGCCCCGCCCGAAAGTGCGGTTGTTGGTGTTTTAGTGCTGGCATTAGGGCGTCCCGGGCGCAGCATCCAGGCCAGCCTGGGGATCATCCAGGCTGCAGGCGGAGAATGGCGCACACCAGCCGGAGGGCGGGTCGAGCAGTACCTGCGTCCCGACCTGGTGATGTACCCCGGTTTTTCGGGGGGAGCCCTGGTCGACGTTTCTGGAAATGCATTTGGGATGAATACATCAGGGCTGACCCGCAGCACAGCAGTAACCTTATCCGGGCTCACGCTCGAAAGGGTGGTAACAGCCTTGCTGGCTTATGGTCACGTGCGCCGGGGTTACCTGGGGATTGGCTCACAGCCAGTGCGGCTGCCAGATGCGCTCAGCCAGCAGCTTGCAAGCCAGCAGCCTGATTTAAAAGGCCAGGATACCGGGCTTTTGATCAGCTCGGTAGAAGCCGGCAGCCCGGCTGAACGAGCCGGATTGCTTTTGGGAGATACCCTGGTAGCCATCCATGACCAATCTCTGGCTCGCATGGACGACCTGTTTACCTTCCTCAACGGCGAGGTGGTGGGCAGGCCGGCGGAGGTGATCGTCGCCCGGGGAGGCAGTCTGCAAAAATTGACTGTGATCCCTGGCGAGCGGTAATTAAGAACCCCGGTTTTTCGAAAAAAACCGGGGTTCTCCTAAATTACGTGGTCAAGACATCAACAGTCAAAACATGAAGGCGTCGGTGTCGGTGGCTTGGTTGGTGTCGGTGTATTCGTTGGAGGAGGCACCGGCGTCCTCGTAGGTGTCTTAGTTGGTGTTCCGGTATTGGTCGGAGTTTTGGTTATGGTAGGTGTGTTGGTCTTGGTTGGCGTATTTGTCCCGGTCGGCGTATTGGTCCTGGTCGGGGTTGAAGTTGCGGTTGGTGCGATGACGGTGATCGACCGGGTGAAGTCGCACACATCATTGAAGGTAAATTTCACCGTGAAAGTGCCGTAAAGCGGGTTGGTATTCATCCGGCCGATCCACAATGCTGAGGAATTCGTGTTCAAGGTGCGTTGATTACTGGTGGTGATAGGAGGTTGGGTTGGATTGGGATCATTGCGGTAATATCTGGTGCCTGCCCACCGGAACTGGTTGAAGCTTGCGCTCATGCCTGACCAACTCAATTCGGTATATGTTAGTGTATAAGCGAAAGTTCGCGAACTGTTTTGGACTGAGACAGAAATATCGGTCCCGCTGATGCTGACGGATGAGACGCTAATTTTTGAGCAATCGATGACTTCGGTCGGTGTAGGCGTAAAAGTTTTTGTTGGCGTGTTCGTGATGGTCGGCGTTTTGGTAATCGTCGGTGTGAGAGTAATGGTCGGGGTCAACGTCCTGGTTGGGGTCTGGGTCGGGGTTCGAGTTTGAGTAGGCGTGGCCGTATTCGTTGGGGTAGGTGTGATCGTCCGAGTAGGGGTTAAAGAGGGGGTGAGGGTAATCGTCGCCGTGTTCGTGACGGTTGGTGTGTGGGTTATTGTCGGCGTCAGGGTAGGTGTTCGTGTCGGGCGGTTGATAATGAACTGCTTTTCAGCCCAACCGGTCCATAAACCGTCATTCATGCCGCTGTTCCCCTGGGCACGGGCGCGAATGGTGTAAACACCATTGGGTAGATCCTCGAAGACGGGGATGGTTGGATACTGGGCGGTTTGCTCCATATATCCGCAAGAATCGGCTGCAAGTTTTGGATCGCCTCCAAAAGCGCAGTAACCTGGGACCGATTCTGTATGGGAGTAAATGATGTTCCCCCCGGGTCGACCATTTGGAATTCAACTTTGCTAATCCCGGATCCATCCGGCGCGTTTTGACCAAAATTGGTATCCCAAGCTACTGCCCGGAATCCGGTTTGGTTGATGGAATTAATCGTGCCTCCATTGGCATCGGGGACGGTAATCAGTATGATCAACGAACTGGGTGAAGCGATTTCAAGCTGAAATTTAATCAAAGTTGATTTAGGCCTGGCCTGACTTTGGGAATCGATGACATAGGAATGGGCCAGGATCGCAACCGTATAACTCCCACCATTAATGGTGTCTTCACCGTTTGTTCCCCATGAATCTGACCAGACGGTGCGGGTTTGACAGTTGCCGCCGCTCAAGCCGAAGAGGCAGAAAGGAGCTGAATCCTCGCGATTCCAATAAACCAGGGTACCCAGGCTGTCGTACACGTAGAAGATGACATAATCCGTGTTGCTGTCATCTCCATTTACCAACGCCCGGATAGACAGCTCATCGCTACCACCGATTAGCGATTTGCCTGGTGAAACCTGGGGTTGAATGGTTGGACCAGGTTGGCCAGTTACTGATAACGTACAGGATGCGGTTGGATTTCCATGGCTGTCGATGACGTCATAATAGATGACCGCAGTAAAATCGGAGCTGTGGTAGAAAAGCTGGCGGTGCCCTTCGGTGGGATGGTTGTCATAAGGTTCTGGGTTTTGGTTCCGAGCAAGGGATGAGGTAGGGCTACCCTCGGGATAAGCCTGGAGATAGGGAATGTAATAGAAGCTGGTGTCAGTAAAAATCCATCTAAACCAATTTGAGGCCGATTTTGCCAAAACTTTTGGCGTTGCAAAATTGTCATCCATCAGCGAGCTAAACGCCTGGATAGAAGTGGCTATCGTAGCGTTTCCCCATTGGTATGAATCCAATCTACGACCGTTGGGGCCAGCATCCAGGGCTTCATGCCATGCACCGTTATAGTGAAGTTCAGCCCCGGTGATTTGGACTTGGGTATACCCATTATTGGTGAGGTGGCTTTCAAGGATGTAACCGGTATCATTGTACCGGAATCCAAGCTGTTCTGAATCGTCGCCGTTCAGGACGTCATTCCCACCTGGATCCTTGCAGCCTGGAGGGTTTTCGGTTGGCGTAATCGTTTCACTAGGGTTTGGGGTTTCGGTGTCTTCAGGCGTTTCAGAAGACTCTACTGTTTCCGAGGCTGAGGAAGTGGCAGTTTCATCGGTTGGGTTTTCGCCCGGGATATTTATCTGGGGCGGTGCAGCCAAAGCCTTTTTGAAGCGGAAATTTTCGACGATGCCTTCCTGGCGGGCCATCAGGTGAACGAACTGCCAGTCAGCACTGATGAAAGGGGTGATCATCGGGTGATTGAACTCGACCGAGATGATGATACGGTCGCCTGGCCCGCCGGCATCCTGGTAATCGACAGGCCCGCCAGGGGCGGTTTGCAGCTCGCAGCGGGCATAGTTCTCACCACCGCCTGGGTAGAAAAAGAAATCGTTACCTGGATTGCCGTCGCCGTTCCAATCCCGGGTAGAGCATATCGTGATCTGCAAATAGCCTTTGTCGGTGCTGGTTGCAGACGAATCCCAAGGGATCGCCACCGCTCCAGCGATAGCCACGTCGACGATCGAGGGTAACCTGGCTTGGTCTTCCAACTTGCTGGTCAGATTGGCAAAATCCTGGCCGGGGTGATCGTCTGTGTAAGCCTGTGGGACTGAACAGTCTGCCGGGTCGCCTCCATAGGTATCGGCGGCGGCGTAATCAATTGCGGCCGTGTTCAAAGGTGAATCGGTTAATATTTGAGCAGCAGATGGGCAGTATTTAAGGTCGAAATCGCCGGTAACGGCGTAACGAACCGATACACGGGCGCTGTTTTGGATCGAAAGCCATACCTGGAATAAACGCCCGGCTTCGACGATGAAAAACAACAGCGCTAAAAGCACCGGGAGAACCAGTGCAAACTCAACCATCGTTTGGGCTAGCTTTTTCTTGTCCTTCATTGTCTCCCCATCTCCCCCCACTTATTGAGTGATCCGGGTATAAATCCGAGAAAAAATATCGGTGAACACGTTGTCAAGAATCCCGCTGTATTGGGCGAAGTAATAATTTCCACAGGTGTAGCTGTGGTCCGGGTTAGCTAACAAAGGCAGGGTCGGAACGCTTACACCATTGCAAGGATCGGTAGCAGGGTCGCCGTCGTCACCGACTGCAGCGATATATCTCAAAAGCGAATCCCCATATGCCATATTGTTCACATCTCGAGCAAGTACCTGTTCGCCCAGGCCAATCGTGAAAATCATTGCCCCCTGGCCGTGAACGTTATGGCAGCTACTGGCAGGCGCGTTGGGATCGCAGCCGACAAAGAGGGCCTCGTCGCGAGCAAAATCGTCGGCGTCATAATGGATCATGTCGGCAGGCAGGTAATGGCGACTGGTGACGCTGTTATCTTTGCAGAATGGTGAGGTGTTGTTGGTGGGTGAAGGGCAGAAACCGATCGGCAGGCTGGCGGTCATGGTATTGATATCTACTTTGTTGGCGCTGGACCAATCCGGTAGAGCCGGCTGGGCAATGCCAAGACCAATGTTATCACCCCTGCTGGGATCCGGATCCAAGGAAGTGGCATTGGCCGAGCCATCAGTTAACAAGATAGTTACCCACAAAGCATCAGACCGGCGGCTATCTGAAAACATTTGCCCTGCCAGCTGCAATCCACCCCCGATATTGGTTGTCGAGCAAGTGGAAGCATCGTTTTTCCCGCCCAATTCTTCAGGCCAAGCCCAGGGGCAGTTCATGCTGACGATGCCACTATCGTAAGTGCGGCATAACCCGGGCATGGTTGTGTCGGGCGGGTTGGCTCCGGTAAAGTTAGGGTCATCACACCTGGGAGGGGTATAGACCGAAAGACCTCCAACCCCGTCGCAATTCTCTTCGCCGGTCATCGGGTTGATTGTGCTGCCTGTACCGCACAGCACTTCTTTTGCCTTGGAAAAATCACTGGTCCACCCGGAGAATCCGCCGGAGCCATCCGGTATCCCAACCACCTGGGTAGCATATTGTCCAGCTTCCCAACCATTGGAAAAGATGACGATCGAAATCCGATCTTCGTCCTGATTCGCCGGTTTGTTTAATACATTCTTGACGAACTTAATCGCGGCTTTTTTGACGTCCTGGAAGGGCTCGCAATATAAAAGGGGATGATTGACGCGGTCGTTGCAAATGGATGGATCGCCCTGCGATGTACCTGGAGGAGCGTCGTAGGTCATCGATTCGGAAATATCGATGACCAGAACCACATCCAGTGATGCAGCCTCGGCAATGGAACTTTCAGAGATGGTAAGGGTTTTTATGCCGATAATGGGTAAAAAGACGAATGAAACCTCTGCCCGGGCAGTAATCCTGACCAGCTTGCGGCGTGGGGTGGTGCACAAGGCTTGATCGCCGGGCAAATCATCGCAAGTCTGGGCGGTGGTGTTGATGTTTTCCAGGTCAACCCCGTTGAAGCGTAGAAACTCGTTGGCTGAATCCGAGAGTGCAGCTGATGCCACACCATCCCGGTATTGGGCTGCGGCGGCCAGTGCGGCAGCATCAACGCCGCGTTTCAGGTGGCTCATGCCGATGAGTAGGATGCCGAAATCGATCGCCAGACCGATAAACGCCAACAAGCCGATAAAAGCGGCTGCAATGATAATAACGGACTGGCCCGTTTCTCTGGTTGAAGGTTTTTGGTGTAAGTTATTGGGCATCAGGTTTTCATCAATCCAAATTGGGGTTCACGAAGCCGGGCTGAAAGTTTCAAGGTGTTGCTGCCATAACCGGCATCATGGTATAGGTATAAACCTGGATAGGGTTGCCGATGAAGGACAGCCATGGCAGGTTGAGTAACTGATGATAGTTGTAATACAGCTCGACCAGGATGACCCCGGTGTTGGGGGGAATTTCAGCGCCGCCGGTTTGGGTTACCTTGGCCAGGATTTCGTCACTGGTAAAACGGGTTAAATGGCAATCAATATCCACGCCCTCGGTGCAATTGCTGCCACGCCCATTAAGGTGCCATTCTCCTACGGTATTATCCAGAGCGCTCTCTCCAGAAAGGTGGCCTTCGTTGGGATATCGGGAGATTTGTTCACCATTAATGGTAAATACTGAAATGATGACGTCGTCTCTGGCAGGGTCAAGAGAGTAGGGAGCCAGCGCCAGCAAGGCTTCACGGGCGATCTCAGTGTAAAAATCGGAATTGTCGTTGATAAAACCAGTTCCATTGAATGGATTCTGGGCTACAGCATAGCGTGCCAATTCACGCGGCCCATTGATCAGGTTCAAAAACGTGTTCAGCAAGAAGCCAAATTCGGTGACCCCAGAAAGCAGCATCAACAAAACTGGGAAAAAGAGAGCTAGCTCAAGGAGGCTCTGGCCATTGCTGGAGGGGTGAGACAATTTTATTTTCTTTTTCATTAGCTCTGCCAACTGCAGGTTGAGATCTTCTCAGGGCTCGATCCGCAGTACCCCAAGATAAAATCTCTGTTGGTTACTCCCCGCCTGGGAAGAGGCGGGGAGTTGGGAAGGGAAGAAGGGCGAAAACAGATGGTGCATCTACGCTGGGAGGATTTCCGTTCGACCTGATCTAATAATACACCCCTGAAACCAATTATTCAAGAGGAAGTGCTCGAACTGTTATAGAGTTAGGACAATTTTGTAACAAAAAAAAGACATCCAAAAATGATATAATTTATGAAATCAGTTTTCCCATCGATAATCCGCGACTCTCGACAAATTATCAAGAGGAGGGCACATTGAAATTCAATGACAATCCGGTTATGATCATTATCGGCCTTATCTTGCTAGGGCTGGGTGTCAGCTCGCTGCTTGGTTATCGCATTTTCCCCAATAACCAGAATCTCACCATCGCTGTCTTCGTTTTGGCTGCGCTCCTGCTCTTTTTGGTATTGGCCGGGACCGTTAAGGAGAACGTAGGTGTCATCGTTACTGCGCTCTGGCTGCTCTTGATGGGAGTCATGGCCCAGTTCAAATTAGACTTTGTTTACAGTAATCTTATCTTATCCATCTTGCCTCTGGGCGCAGGTGGATTTATGATACTTGGATTGTGATGAAGGAATAAGAAAACAGGGAATAAGGGAAGAAGTACAAGGGAAGAAAGCAGTAACTGATCTCATTCTAAATGACTAATCTACGAGCCTTACGTCCCCCGATTTTTCAGCCATTCCACCAGCTTTTCTACGTGCCAGGTGTTAATCACGCTGGCAGCGGACACCCAACCGCGGCGGGCTGTCGCCAGACCGAATTCGACCTGCCCGATGGTTTCAGGCGAATGTGCATCACGGTTGATGCTTAAGTTGATCCCCAACTCGACTGCCCGTCTTGAATAGACATCGTCCAAATCCAGCCGGGCTGGATCGGCGTTAATTTCCAGGACCACCCCATTTTCTGCTACAGTTTGAAAAACAGCATCCATATCGAGATCGGCGCTTTCTCGGTCTGGCATCAGTCCCCCCGTGGGATGACCGATGATGTCGACATGCTGGTTGCGGATGACCCCTAACAAGCGCCGGGTGATCTGCTCGCGCGGCTGGCGCAGGCTGGTATGCAGCGAAGCGATGACGATATCTAATCCAGCCAGCACCTCATCCGGGTAATCCAGGCTGCCATCGGCCCGGATTTCAACCTCGGTGCCCTGTAAAATGCGGATGCCGTCCCCAATTTCCTTTTGGGCGGCTGCGATCTCCTCTCGGTGGCGCGCGAGTTGATCCACAGAAGGTCCACCGGTGATGCCTAACCCACCAGAATGGTCAGTAATAGCGATGACTTGCAAGCCAGCTTTTTGAGCGGCGCGCGCCATTTCCAGGATAGAAGCCTGCCCATCGCTCCAGGTCGAATGGCAGTGCAGCTCGGCGCGCATATCAGCCTTTTCGATCAGGTCTGGCAGGGTCCCGGCCAGGGCTGCTTCGATTTCGCCCCGGTCTTCGCGCAACTCCGGCACGATGTAAGGCAAGCCCAAAAGGGTATAAACCTCTTCTTCGTTAGCGCACAGGATTTCGCTCCCGTCTTCTCGCTGCAGATGCTGTTCCGAAAGCGATAGGCCCATCTTTTGCGCCAGCTCGCGGAAATGGACGCTGTGTTCCTTCGACCCGGTCGCGTATTGGAGCCCCGTTCCGAAACGGTCGGGCGGCTGCACCCACAATTGGGCGCGCAATCCGTCATCAAATTCAACGCTGGACTTAGACTGACCGCTCGCGACGATCTCACTCACCCGGGGGTGGTGGGTGAAAGCTTCCATAACCGACTGCGGATCGCGCGAAGCTGCCACCAGGTCGATATCACCAACCGTTGGACGCATCCGCCGTAGACTGCCGGCGGCTTCGGCTGCGGTCACACCCGGCAGCTTTCGCAGCCATGCCAGCATTTCCTGGGCAAAGGGCCAGGCCCTACCTAACATGATGCGCCCGTTGCGGCGGTGCAGCGCTTCGATCCCGTTGATGATCTTAGCCTCAGATTTTGGGCCCATGCCCGGCAGGCTGCGCAGTTTGCCCTCACGGGCTGCCGTTTCAAGCTCTATCAGGTTGGTGATCCCCAGCTCATGCCAGAAAAGGGCTGCTTTCTTTGGGCCCAGGTCGGGCACCGAAAGTAAATCTCGCAGCGAAAGCGGAACCTCTTCTTTGAGCTTTTCGAAAAAATTAAGCTTGCCGGTCTCGACCAGCTCGTCAATTTTCTCGGCAATGGCTTTACCGACGCCGGGAATCTGGTTGAGCTCGCCGGCTTTACGCACCTCGTTGATGTCGCGCCCGATCGCTTCCAGGCTGTCAGCGGCTCTGCGGTAGGCCTGGACTTTGAAGACGACCTCGCCTTTGATCTCGAGCAAGTCGGCGATAGTCCGAAAAATTTCTGCAAGCTTGTGATTGGTTATCTTTCCCACTTTTTCTACCATAATTCTATGATATCACAAGGCAGGAAGAAGTCCAAAAGGTTGTTGGCCATTAACAACACGTCAATCGTATGAAACGGGCATATAATCCTGGGGTGAGGACTTGTTTGTGGAAAAGGACTCCCGGCACTTCCTGCGTGAATTAGGGTTAAAAGAGGCATTGGCCATCGGCCTGGGGACGATGATTGGAGCAGGCATCTTCGTGTTGCCCGGCATCGTGGTAGGGCGAGCTGGCCAGGCTGCTGCCGTCACTTACTTGATTGCCGGCCTGATCTGCTTGCCAGTGACGCTGATTATCTCAGAACTGGCGACCGGCATACCTCACGCCGGCGGCAGCTACACCTTCATCGCTCAGGCATTGGGACCGCTGGCCGGGTCGGTGGTCGGACCGGCAAACTGGCTGGGGCTGACCTTTGCCAATGGCTTCTACCTGATTGCAGCCGGCCAGTATCTTTCACTGTTCTTACCCATCCCTCCCTGGAGCGCAGCCCTGGTGTTCGGCTTACTTTTTATATGGCTGAACTATCGGGGGGCAAAGATGTCGGGCAGCGCTCAAAACCTGGTGGTGGTTGTTTTGGTATGCATTTTAGCCCTGTTCGTCATCGCCGGGCTTTTCAGCCACCCCGCAATCCCACGCGATTCATTCCCGATTAATGGCTGGGGACCGGTGGTGGGATCGATCGGCTTGATCATCGTCTCGTTTACCGGATTCGAGAAAATCTCCACCATTGCTGAAGAAGTGAAGCAGCCTGACCGGACACTGCCGTTGGCGATCATCGGATCGGTTGTGATCGCTACCATTCTTTACGTGATGCTGGTATTGGTCTCGACCGGCCTGATGCCGCCGGGGCAGATCGATTCGCAGCGTGGGCTGCTGGTCGAGGCAGCCACCCGGACATTCGGCCCGGTCGGGGAAGGGTTATTGTTATTAGCGGCCTTGCTGGCAACGCTGTCCTCAGCCAACGCGGCAACGATGGCGTCTTCGCGGATCAGCTACGGCATGGGCCGCGACCTGGTGCTGCCGGCCTGGTTCGGGCAGACGCACCCCAAATTCCGAACTCCTGCTAATGGCATCCTTTTCACCGGGGGGCTGGCCATCGTGCTGGCTATGACCGGCCAGGCTTCCACTTTGGCCGAGATATCCAGTGCCTTGTTCATGGTCTCTTATTCCTTGTTGAGCATTTCGCTACTGGTGATGCGCAGGGTAAAACCGAGCTGGTATAAGCCTGGCTTCCGTGCCCCATTTATCCCGGTTTTACCGGTGTTGAGTGTGGTTTTATGCCTGGGCGTGATCGTAACCATGGACCGCTTCTCTCAGGTATCCGGAATGGCCCTGGTAGGGCTCAGTCTGGTGTGGTTCTTCTTCTGGGTGCGCCGCAAAGCGCTGGTTACCGGAGAGCTAGGACCGTTGCTCGAAAGAGAACGGCCCATGGAGCGGATCATCGAGGCGGTGGGGACGAACAGCCGGGGCGATAAACATGAAGTGCTCATCCCGGTCTGGGATAACGCCGATCCGGCTCCGCTGGTCGAGCTGGCTTCAGCCCTGGCTCTCACCAGCGATCGAGTGGTGATCAATGTCGTAGAGATGGTGGTGACGCCCCCGCAGATTCCACTTGAGAACGCCCAGACTCTCTTAACGCGGCGTCCGTTGAACCCTAAGGAGGCTATTTCGGAAAGTGTGGTCAAAGCTGCCCAGAAAGGTGTGCCAATTCGTACCCTTTCCCTGGCCGTGCGATCTCCCGATTCGGGGGCAGTGGCATTTGTCGACATGCACCCGGGGGTTTCGCTGATCTTGACTAACTGGAAAGGCTCGCTTTCCTCAGGGCGGGTTTATGGTAGCCCGGTTAAGAAAATCCTCGAGAACGCGCCCTGCAACGTGGCTATCCTCCTGCCCCGCAAGTTTACCCAGGTCAAGCGTATTTTGATCCCGATCGGCGGTGGCCCGCACGCCAGGCTGGGCTTGCGCCTGGCTGCCCAATTTGCCCAGGGAGAGAATGCTCAGCTGACCGCCCTGCGGGTGTTGAGACCCGATCCCGAGTTGGATATCGACGTCGAAGTAGAGGGATTGAAACGGGTCGTTGCTGATGTCTTAGAGGAAGGCGCGGCCGGAGTATCGCCGCGGATCGTTGTCTCAGATAACGTGATCGAGGCAATCCTGAAAGCCACCCGGGAGGGGGAGTATGACCTGCTGGTGATCGGCGCTTCGGAGGAATGGCAGATAAAGAGCCTGCTGGCAGGCTCTTTGCCCGACGCGCTAGCCGAAAAATCACCCTGCTCGGTGCTGCTGGTACGCCGCTTCGAGCCGGCCAGCATCTCCATCACCCGCCGCATTTTCAGCAGCATCCGCGGATGGGATTAGAGCATTAATGGCGTTTCCGCTTGCACTCGTAGAGAGACCGCAACAATAAAAAACTGATGCGTTAGGAACGCATCCTACTAGTACTACAAGGTCGGGATGGAACCGCGTAGGTTGCGTTTCTGCCTGCACTCGTAGAGTGACTGCAACGCCGATTTCTAATCTGCTTTGACTGTGATCTTGACCCGGTCTCCGCCTTCGAGGGTGACCGCTTCGGAGAGGTCGACTGTGCCGAAGCCGCTAATGGTCACGTTCCCAATGGAAACCTTTCCACCTTTGACCTCGAGGATCATTTCCACATGCTTCTTTTCAGTTTGCTGGTGGCACAAACCCCAGGCATCTCCAGTTGACCACAACCACTGGCCGGGAGAATCCATCCGGCCAAAAGTCATCCTTTTTTCCACACCCGAATAATGGAAACCGGTCAAGGCCAGGATGGCTGCCCAACTGGCCATAGCGCGGGCATAGTGGTGACCGCATTCGGCTTCGTCGAAGGGGGAGCGCCGCAACCCGTCGTAACGGCTGCGTATAGCCTTGATCACTTTCAGCCCGTTATCCTGCTGGCCTTCGTAGAGCATATGCACCCCGGCGCAGTATTCGAACCCGGTCATCACCTCGTTGAAGTAAGGGAAGGGTCGCCGGGGACGTTCGCCGCGGGGATAGCTGGCCATCACCAAAGCTGCCTCGTCGTTAAGGACGAAAGTACGCAGGTGGTTGAAGTGGTTGAAGAAGCTCGGACGGAAATTGAAGGCCATCACGCTCTGGAGCGCTTTGCGGATGTGGTTTTCGTCCACCAGGTAGCCCAGGTCGCAGACGTGGGCTACATATTGGCCGACGAGCTGATCGACCAGGCAGCCGCGACCCAACTGAAGTTCAGGTTGACCATTAGGGTCCGTCCCTCCCATCCCAATCCGCAAACCAGGGGGAATGCCGGCCTCTGATTGGATCGGACGGATCTCGTGCTCGTAATAATCGCCGTTGAACAGGTGCTCATCCAGCCAGGCCTGGCCGTTTTCGAACAGGCTGCGGCAGCGAGCGGCGAAGGCTTCTTCGCCGAGGTAACTGGCCATCTCTTCCATCGCCCGCAAAGCACCCAGGTACCAGATGCCCATCTGAGGGTTGGGGCCATAATATTCCACATCCATCGTATTGTGCTGGCAGCCTTCCATCACGCCATCCTGGTCGGCGTCCCATCCGCCCGGAATCCAGCAAAACTCGAGGGCTTTACGAGCCTGCGGCCATAAGCTGCGCAGCAGGCTGTCATCTCCGCTCAACTGCCAATCACGGTAGAGCTTCATCAGGCAGCCCATCTGGCCGTCAGCGGCAGCTTTGCCCAAGCCGCTGCCTTTGCCGCTGTCAGCTGCACCCGGATCGAGCGGCAGGTTGGTGCGAAAGCTCATCAGCCCGCGGTCGTCGGTGCTGAAGTGGAACTCGACCTCGCGCATTGTCCGCGCCAGGGCACCAAACAAGAACGGTGTGGCCTGTTCGTAATTCCAAACGTGGGTGCAGCTTCCTGGGCAGCAGCCGGCATTATCGTTACATCCTTCGAACCCAAAAAAGCGGCCGTCAGGAGTGCGGAAACAGGTCTGGCTGCGCAGGCTGCTCAGGTTAAAAAGGGCAGCTTCTTTGACCACCGGCGGCAGATCGGATTCGATCAAAGCGTTGACGAACTCAACGGTCTTTTCTTCGAGAGCTGCCAGGTGCGGTGCGGTGCGGGTGACTACGTCCCAGGCATCGCTGAAGCGGGCGGTGTAATAATTGCCAATCGTATTCGGGTCGGAGCGGCAGTCGCCATCCTGGCAGTTGCAGGTGTGAGGCTCGCCACCTTGCTCGGTTGCGGCTACCGGTTTCGGTGTCCAGGTCTTGCGGTTAGGGAAGTGCCAGGCCAACAAGAAGGTTAAGGTGTGAAATGCACCAGGCGCGAGGTCGAAACTGGCAGACAGCGAGGCCGTATTTGAGCCGGCCCAATCGGACGGGCCGGCGGGAGTTGGGCAGCCCGGACTCGCGCTGGTCCAATTGGCCGTCCAGGCTGAAATCGTCCCAGAAATCAAGGAGTGAATCGCCCCAACTCAAATCAGGCCAGAGGGTGCGGTAGCTGATGCCTTCATGGTGTTTGCCAGCCAGCACCAAAGCCAGGCTACCCCAGGTCTCTGCGCAGTGATCCAGGCCCTTGGAGGTCATGTAAATGCCGTGGAGCTGGTGGTTTTCTTTATACTCGTTGCGGTTTTGATGGAATTTATGGTCGAAGGTGGCTCTGCCGGCCCAATCCACCTTGGGGTCAGAGCCGTCAGCACCAATGAAGTTTTGCAAACTGGCGCAAATAGAAGCCTTGACAACTTTTTGAGTGCGGTTTGCGACTAGGAAGCGCAGTACCGCAATCGGGATGCCACTGTCGTCGGCATTAGTTGGCACCAGGGGATTGAAAGCTTCCAGGCGGACGGAAACCGGTACATCCGGATCGCTCAATGTGACCTGAGCCAGGGGGTAAGCAGCCTCAAATTGGCAGGAGCGAAAGCGCGGCAGGTTATGGTTGGGTACGCTGCACCCCTGGGCGCCTTCATATTGTGAAGGGTCGAGCGGCCCTTCCAGCGCCCGGGTTACGGCTGGATTACCCTCTTCTTGAGCGAAGAGGGCAAAGAAAGTGTTCTTGGGCGTAAACCCCTTGGCCGGGCGGTTGACGACTTCCCAATCTTGCAGGTTGCCCCTACCGCCCAGAGAGACGGTACCGGTTCCGATACCCCCGAGCGGCATGGCGATGCGGAGTAAATGCTGCTGGTCGTAGCTCTTCAGCACCGGCCAGGGAGATGCCGGAAGCCGCCCGGGGTCTGAACCTTTATCAACCATGTTTCTTCCTCTTCTTTTTCCCAACCGGGCTGTTAGCAGCCGCTGCGGCAGGTTTCTGAGTTTCTTGTTCTTTTTGGAGGCCCGCGTTTGGATTAGGTTCTCCAATTTCGAGAGCGCCGCCCACCTCTACTTCGAGGCGAGTAAGCGGGAATCTGAGGTAACGGGTATAAACGGCTTCGCCGAATTTGTTGAATGACGTGACCATGCGCAGGCCTTCGCTGGCATCAGTTAAGAAGTCAATATATGACCGGGTGGATGCATTGAGCAGCCAGAGCTTTGGTTTTTCTTCGGCTTCCAGAACCAATGGATAATCCTCATAGAGGGCGATAATCTTTTCTTTTTCACCGGTAAATTGGATCATGGATAAAGAAGCCTGGTGGAAAACCGGGGAAAATTCGCCGTGAACGATGGCGTCGCGATGGTTGTTGTAGAATCCGATCCAGTATCGAAGAATATTCAAGTGGCTTTGCTGGCATTGATTTAAGTCAACAGACACTGCTGGCACCGTACAGATGGCGTTAATCATCGTAACGGCCAGGTCTTCAAGGGAGGCATCCGGACCCCAGGTGACAGGGCTCAGGCTGACGACCCGGTCGGGCGCAAGTAAGCGGACCATCACCGCCTGCCAGCGGTTATAAATCGGGTTGAACGCTGCTCCCTCCGCTCGGTAGAGGTTAGCAAAACGACGGTTTGCCAGGTTTGTCCAGCTCCCACCCAATTCGACCAAGATATCGGGGTTGGCAGCCTGCAGGCTCTCGATGGTCTGGTTGAGTTGGGCAAAGACCTTTTCTCCACCGGTTTTTTGGTTTGAATCCCCTGTCATTTGGCTCGGGTCGACCATCCCACTTAAATTAAGTGTGATACCGTCTGGTTTGTATTCGCTTACAAGTTGTTCGAACTGGGCGTACTCTTGAGCTGCCTGAGATTCGCTTCCGGCCTGGTCAGGGGTGATCCCAAGCAGGTAGTGCAGGCCCATTTTTTGAACAAGTTGGATGTGCTCGCCAAATTCGGGGAAAAGCCCGGTGTCAGGTTTCCAATTCTTACTCGAATCTGAGCCAGCTCCGCCATCTCCCTGAGCCGTATACCAACCATCTCTGGTGATCCAGGTCTTGAGGCCCAACCTGACTGCGGTGAAGGCATTCTCGAAAATCCAATTTTGGTTAATATCCTGGTCCGAAATATATGCGGTATCGAATACCGGCTCATAAGCAAATTCGGGTATAGGCAGGGCAGGTTGGGGCCATTCGGCGTCGACGAATTCGCGGTAAGCTTTCAATTCGTCCATCCAGGAAACTGAATGGGTCGATACCCGTAAAATATCTCGCCAGCTTCCATTTACCAGAAACACCGGCTTCGAAAAGGTGACCCGATAAGCCCCATCTACAAGAGATGGCTGGCATTTGATAACCGTTTCGGTGAGTTGATCGACCAGGCCTAAAGCAAGCTGGTTTATCCCGGAGCGATGAAAGAAATCGATGAATGGCAGCCCCGCCCCGGTCCAGGCCAGAAATTCTTGGTCGTTGACCGGGACCATTGACATTCTGCCAGGCATGGGAGGATAGGTGAGGATGCCGTGGATTGCGCTGATCGGTATCTGACAGCTCAACCTGAACTCTCCTTTGACCGGCTCTGGCGGTTGTTCGTCATCAAGCTGAACGCTGATCCGCACACAGGCAGCATCCGCTCCGCTTGAATCGGGTTGTTCACCGGTCGCTACAATGGCAGGGAACTCATCCGGCAGGTCAATCTCAACCGTGAAATCCAGGTCAAGAGTTCGTAAATTCTTCATGATACAGACGCATGTTAGGTTAACCTCCTCGTGTGGCTTAATAAATATCTCCAGGTTAAAAATTATATTGCATTATAATCCTTAGCATTGCTCAGGCAGCAAACGGTACAGCGAAACTTCGAGGAGAAATACAGCGGATGAGATTTCACTGGTGGGATTATGTGATTTTGGGTTTTTTGGTGGCTTTTTGGGCAGTTTGCACGGGGTTTGCTTATCACCTGGTCGGACTATTTTCTTTCATCGGTGGGGATTTCGCTCAATTCTGGGCAGCAGCCAGGGCCATCATCGCTTCTGGGCCTGGTTCTGCTTACGACCAGGTCGACCCTTAATTCATTCTTGCACAACCTGACGGTATATTACCATCCTGGCTCCGGTTGTTTCATGCAGGCTTTTTACGATAATAACGATACTTTTTCGGGTTTCACCGGGTTCAGGCCGTTTTATTCCTGGTTTACGACACTCCTGGCGACCGGCTCGTGCAGTGGAGCCCAGAATTATTTCATCCCTGGGATTGTCCCCTACCCGCCGCTGTTCATTATCGCCTTTATCCCTTTCACCCTGATCTCGCCCCCAGCCGGTTTTGGCCTGTGGACCCTCGTCAACCTGGTGCTCTTGACGCTGGTAACCGTCCGCCTGGCTATGGACTTTAACGGCAAAAAATGGGTGCTGGTCCTTCTGCTGCTGCTTTTTGCCCCGGTGGCGTACAGCATTTTCCTGGGCCAGGTCATTATGCTGTTTGTCTTTTTCCTGTTCCTGGCTTACCAGGCATTCACCAAGGGGAATGACTTCTGGGGAGGTTTTTGGATCGGCATGCTGCTCATCAAACCCCAGTATGCAGTCTTCTTCGGGCTTGGACTGCTCATCGCCAGGCGTTGGCGGGCGGTTGTTGGAGCCATTACTTCTGGATTGATCATCTTGGCGTCTACCGTGGCTATCCTGGGTAAGGACGGCCTGATTTCTTACCTCCAAACCATGGGGCTTTATTCCGGATTTCACTCCGCTCAACCCATGGTCCATCCCGAACAGATGATTTCGTGGCGCGGCATTTTGATCAACTTCCTGCCCGGTCTGACCGATACCCAGGGGGTCATGTTGTCGGTCGTGCTTTCGGTGGCGACAGCCAGTTTGCTGTTCTTCGTCTGGCGCGGCCGCTGGGAACCGGGCACTCGGCGATTTACCTATCAAATGATGGCTACGACCATCATTACCCTCATCGCCGGGTATCACAGCCATTGGTACGGCGCGGCGTTATTGCTCGTGCCGGGTATCCCTTTGTTAACACAATCGCAGAATACCCCTTTATTTGAAAAAAGCGGTGGTCGGCGCGCAGCTCAATGGTGGTTCCGCATCAGCCTGTTGCTGCCACCCGTGGTGGCGATGGTTACCAGTTCACCCATTGCGATCGCCATCGCTTTCTTTATTATGATCTCGGTGATGTTAGCTATGATCCTCTTTGGTGAGCTGGAGGTGGGCAGTGCTGTTTTTAAATCTATGCGAGCCAGAGATGGATCGCGCTCGCGCCGCCAAACGGTGTTGAAATAGGTTTTCTCCCTCGTGGGTCTGGGCGTAAAACAGCAGGGCGGCCAGGATTAGGGCGCACAGGAAGCGGCCAATCCCCATCATGTCATCGTAAGTCGAATAGGGCAAGACGACCAGAACGATTGAATTTAACAGCAGGACCCATATGGCCATGCGGGTATCTCCGGAAAAGAGTTTTTTGAGGGAGGCCTGAACGGCCCAAAGTGCGGGGAAAATAACGACCGGGATGAGGATCACCCCCGACAATCTAGATGCCCAATATGGGTTCGCCAGCAAACGCAAAGCTCCCATAAAGGGAATAATCTCGAACGGCGTGGCGTAGGCTCCGCCGCTCCCAATGCCTACATGCCCGAACACTCGCCAGAGCCATACCTGGAACAACAGGTATGGCAGCCCGGCAATGAGCGCAAACCCTGTGAAATCACGCCAGCGCTTTTCAAAAAGCAATTGCAAACCGGCTGCCAGCACGAACCCCATCGTTTCTTCTTTTGCAAAAAGCGATAAGCCTAGTAAAACCCAACTCAGGTGATTGTGCTGGCGCAGATTAGCGTAGACGGCAGCGGCAACCAGGCCAAACGCCAACGGCTCGGACAATCCTGTGCTGGCCGAAAAGAGAAAGCCAGGCCAGGCACCATAAATAAGGGCATACCAACGGTTAATTCGGTAGGTATCCAGGATGCTCGCCACGAACCAGGTTCCGGCTGTTTGGAAGAGGATTCCTGCCAGGATTAACAGCCAGGGGACCACGGCGTGATTGCCCAATGAGAGCAGGCTCACCAGCAATGGAAGCAGGATCCTCTGGTAACGGTAGGCAGGTACGTCGAGATGGTCGGTGACTGCTGCCGGGTTTGGAATTTCAGCAATGTAGTAATTGAACTGCCCATCGTAGCCGATCGTCCCGCCCGGTTGTTCCTGCCCATAACGCGAGCCGACCTGGATCAGCCTGAGCGGGTTGCCCTGGTTCGCAATTAACAAGACAGCAACGAGCGCAGTCAACAGCGCCAGGGTAGCAAGAGGTGGCGTCCATACGATTTTAATTGCCGGTTTTATGGAAGAATGTTCGTATCCCAAGATTTACCTTTAACCCAAATAGCAACGAATAATAGAACTGTTCCCCTGGCTAACCCACAATCCCCTATTTTATCAAAAGAATCAGAAAAATGCCTGTCTGGATTTTTTAATCGAGATGATGTAAGATGGGTTGGATGAGGGAATTCGCTTTCTAATTTTCCCGAATTTGCCTTGAATGCAGACGGGATAATCCATTTTTGAGACCTCCAATGACCCAAAAGCCGTATCAATTCTTCCCGCTGATCATCATCTTGTTCATCATCCTGGTCGCCGCTTTGGTCGAATTGGTCTTACCGGCCAGTGATATGTTCAGGTATGGATGTTATGCCCGAGTCTTCTGGTACGGAAGCAACGGGCTTAACGGGCTACCGTCTGGAGCTTGCCAGTTTTTATCCCAGGCGGTCCAATTCCATACCTTCCCCCTTGAATACCCACCACTGTCTCTAGTTGTTTTTTCGGTGCCTCTAGTCTTGCCGATGGTCAGTTACCCGCTGGCATTCGCTTTGACCATGGCTTTCTTCGTCGGATTGATTTATTGGGCGCTTTTGCGTTATGGGCCGGAAGATTCGGCTTTCACGTTTGCCATCCTCCTGCTACTTTCGGCAGCGGCAACGGCGCTGACTCGCTTCGATATCGTCCCGGCTGGCCTGACCTTATTGTGCCTGATTCTGGCTGACCGCAAACATTTTACCCTGGCCTATCTGGTCCTGGGTCTTGGGGTCCTTGTCAAGCTGTATCCAATCATCCTGCTGCCGCTGCTGTTCATTGCCGAACAACACCAGCGCGGCGTATTCCAAATCATCCTACCTTTTTCAGCCAAAGGACCTTTCTGGCCGGGGATCTGGGGCGTCATTCGTTCGATCCGGAAATGGTACTTCGCCAATTTTCTACTATTCGCCGGGCTGGTACTGGGTGTGACTTTATTATTTGGGCTGTTGAATTTCAAAGGGGCAGTTCTGGGATCGTCGGCTTATTTCCTGACCCGCCCATTTCAAACCGAGTTGATGGGAGGTGTCTTATTATGGTTGGCATCCTTGTTTGGCGTTCCGGTTTCCTGGGAATTTTCTTTTGGCTCGCTTAACATCCTCAGCCCGATCGGCGATTGGGTTTCCCAGGGATCGCTGCTGGTTTTTTATGCGAGCTACCTTGCCATCGTGCTGATGCTGCTGTTGAAGAAAATCGACCTGAAACAGGCTTTCCTGGCTTCTCTGTTTATCGGTTTGACCACCAGCAAGATCTTTAGCCCCCAGTATATGATCTGGTTGGTCCCAGTCCTGGCGTATAATCGCATTCAGGGTAAGCTGTGGTGGTATTTATGGGGGGGTATTTCGCTGTTAACGGCGATTATATATCCCGGTTTCTATGCCATGGTCACCAGCACGGCAAGCCTCTTAAACCTGCCACACATCCCCGGCTTCTTACAGGTGATCGCCTCTCGAAATGAGCTGTTTGTTTTCATCACACTGGCTTACCTCTTCAACTGGTTCAATTTACGCAACCCGAAGCTCGTTTCGGCCGGGTCGGAATTATCCAGGTCTGCTCTGCCATCTCAACCGCAGCTTCTGAAGGAAGACTTGCACGAATGAGGCCGGTCAAGGATTTAGCCTGAGATTTCCATGCTAAAATGACCTTGCAATCCACTGGGTAAAGAAAAACAGGCCAGGTCGGAAGTTAAACCTGTTCCTGTCAGGGCGGCGTTAGATCCGGTTATCGAACAAACCGGAAAACTGGTGGAGGGTGCTGGATACAATTTGACGTACGATCCGCTGTTGGAGATTGACGATTTACCGCCTGGCCTGATAAGACCGCATTTTCAAGCCATCCAGCACATCGCCGGCAACCGTGGGATCCAAAGCATACTGGCAAAAAGAGGCATCCAAAGGGGTGGCGGGCCTGATGCCGGTGGTAATTCTAGGCCGATCGCCACACTACCTGAGTTCTGAAGCGCGCCGCTCACTGGCTGTCGATGTCCTTAAGAAAGCCTATGGCGGGCTGGTAAAGTCAGAGACGAAGGTCAACCAGGTGGCGAGCTAAGCTGAAATGCGTATTCGCTACGACCAGGCCCAGTTATGAAGCATCATCTCGGGGCAGATCGAATTGTTGATAGACCGGGGGCAGCGGGCGCGGTTGCACATCCTCATCGGGGGATAAACCTGACAATATTTCCCATCCGGGCGTGCACAGGCTATTAATAATCCCAGAAGATCGCCAACAATATTTGGAACAACCCTCAACTGAAGTTTTTTTCAAACGGCCGGATAACTTATCTCCTTACAACAGGGATATAGGTTCTTGACTTAAAAGCCGGGCAGATGACGTTTGCAGTATCGGTTATAGCGGGGCTGCCTGTAGTATATAGAGTCAGTCCCACAGAATACTGGAGGCCAAGAGTTGGAATATTGCTTGCATTGGGCCGGCCGCAGGGAACCTGTATGCCCCGGGGAACCATATTCTCATTCAGAGTGAGTGAGGTCTCAAAAAAAGTTGACACAAATGCCCGTACTTTCCCGTTGACAATAATCTCAAGGTGAGATAAGGAGGGATCGGAGGCTGATATACTGCGAATGTTAATGGTACAGGTCCCAGTCGAAGGGAGTAGTTGAGTGCAGTAAGGATTATTTATCGTGAAAGTCGTTGCCTGGATGGCAGCGTGAGCATTTTCGTTCGAGAAAGCTGCCAACAAACCCAGACATAGAATGACGAATGCAATTCGTGAAGCTTTCATCATGTTCACCATAACTCAAGGTGCATAAGCCGGGCAGGTAAAATTAGCAACATCCGTACTCATGGAATTGCGGCTTGAATCCAAAGGAGTGACCGTTACTGAGTACACATAGCCATATTGTGTACCTGCATTACCGGCATTGGGGGCACCACACGGGACCTGAAACCCATTGGGGGCCATATCATAAGAATAATAGATCGTTCCTTCGAAGAACGCCGTTGCTGAATAGCGGGTCTTGTTGCTGATGACGATCGTTAACCAGGTGAGGTAGGGGGCGGTTGTCTGGTTATCAACAACCTGAATATAGCGAAAATTGAGGTAGCACTGGTCTACTGCCGGGTTTGGTTGGTAACAATACGGGTTAGAAATTGTAAATGAAGTGAGTGCATCGGGTGAGACGCCAGCTGCATCAATCACATTTCCTCCGCCATCCGTCTGGGCAGCAGGCGGCGCGCTGGTCTGGGCAGATACCTGTCGATTGTACGAACCAGCTCCGATAAACAGGAAAATCGTTAATGTAAGTACTAAAAGGAATTTACGCATTCTACCTCCAATAGATCACAACATTAAACCAAAGATTAATAAACCGACAATCTTATAATACCCAGTTCAATAGAAGGAATCAATACCTGAATCGAGATTGTCGGTATTCAATTTATGGTTATGGAATAAACACCTGGTCTGATTTCTGAGCTCAGAAATCCGGCGAAAAACAGACGGTTGATTATGATATCGGCTTAATCAATAACCCTCAGGTTCACCAGATTGTGATGATCTTTAAACCTGAGGGTTGTTTTTCTATATTGCGCTGTAAATATTTTACTGATTACTGAATTCCGAGCTTATCTCTGCTCCCCGTGTAGTAAAGCTGGGTCGATGCCGGCGGGATGGTGACCTCAAATCGATCGGTGTTTTGGGTGATGGTTTTCTCTGCGAACAGGTCGTACACGATTTCGACTTGCTGGGGCAGTTTGAACAAGCGCTTACCGCCCGACACGCTGTGCACACTGAGCAACTCGGGAGTGGCATAGAGCACGTCGCCGTCTTCATTGTACAAATGGACACCAGCGAAGCGGGCGATGCCGCGCAGGACCGCAGCCGGAACATCTGGGGTTGCCATGTAGACCGAATTCCAACTTTGCCCGGTCTGGCTGTCGCTAAAGGTCTTGACACCAAAACCGGGCTTGCAGCGTCCTAACGAGTAAACCACCTGGCCCAGGGTGGTAGCATCCGGGTCTTCCAGGTGGAAAAGCGGGCCAATCGGGTTGGTGCTGCCCCAGAACCAGTCCTGCGGCAGGCCGCGGGTGATGGGGTGCTCGAAGTTGGTCACGTGCATAAACGGACCCCAGGGGCCATCACCCTGAACGAATTTGAACCCGGTCAGGTCGGTCATCAGGTCGGTGCTGAGCTCGGAATCCAGGTAACCGGCGGCATAAAGCCACAGGGCTGTCCTGCCATCTCGCCGAACGATTTGTTTCAGGGCTTCCCGGCGGTGGCTGTCGAGGTGGAAGGCATTGAGGAAGACATACAGCTTGTAAGGCGGCAGGTTGCCTTCAAGCAGGTCGTTCAACAGGTAGATGTCGTGCGGGGCACCGAAGCGGTTCAGGCTGATAACCCGTTGTTTCCAGATCAATGGCAGGTCGAGCTTGTTCTGGATGGATTCATACAGGTAAAACTCATCGTCCAGGAAGACAGCCACATCGGCCGATGGTTTGCGGTCGAGCTTCAAGCCCCAGGTGCCTAATTCCTGGAAGCGCTTGATCCAATAATTACGTTGGTCCACCAGGCTGGGGTCCTCGTGCAGCTGGGCGGTTTCAAACCAGGTGACCGCGTGCCCGTGGGTGATGGCCTGGGCGAAATTGCGCTGGTAGACGGCGATCGAATTTTCGACGCTCTGATTACGCCCGCCCGGGTCAAAATTGTTATGCATCAAGGTATCTTCTTCCATGAAGTAGATCTTGCCGTGAGCGCGCAGCGATTCGGCCGGCTGCATCGGCAGGCCGTCGCCGCCCAGCCCGCGGAAAGCATAGCCGTAAGGGCTGATCAAGAAATCGATATCGGGAGAATGCAGCAGTTTGCTCAAACCCAGATGTCCGCTGCGTTGAATGGTAGAGACCTCGCTGCGGTCGATTCTTTTATTCTTGCTGAAGAATGCGTTGTTCCAGGCCAGCTCCATAATGTAGCCAAAGAAACCGCCGGTCAGCTTCTCTCCCTTGGTAACCTCGCGGGTGGTATGGCAAAAATCGAGCAGGTCGTCTGCGCACAGATCGGCCAGGTTCTGGTAATAATCGATTACCTTCTGCTCCTGGCGGGGGTCACGGAAAGAGTGCCCGGTTTTGGTCAGGGACTGCTCCTCGTGTGAGGGCACTAAGGCGGTATCGAAGGTGACTTTGGGATCGGCCCAGGCATCCTGTAAAGCGGCATTGTTGTTCTGGTAATGGCTGCGCAGCCAGGCCCGGAACTGGTGCCGCATGGGGGCGGAGTAGTCGGCGGTTTCCAACTGCATGCTCGACTCATCCTTGATCCATTCACCCGATGACCCGGCCCCGATCTGGTAGGCGACGGTGCGATCGTAGAGTCCAACTTCTTTCAAGTAAGCTATAAAGGCGCCAAGTAGATCGTTAACCTGTTCGCGCCAGATTTTCGAGGCGAAAGAATGGCCGATCCGCCGCCCGTCTGAGAGAATTTCGACTTCATCCGGGTAAAGCTCGTTCCACCAGCTCCCGTTCATCCAGCGAGTTTCGAACCCCATGCGCATTAAGAAAAGCGCTTGCGGGTCGACGTCAATGTAAGCCTGCATGCGAGGAATGACCGGTGAAAAATCATAATGGCTGCTGCTGCCTGGGTGCGGGCCTACCCATTCGGGTCCGAGATTGTCGATTGAATAGATGTGGACGCCAGCTTCAGCGTAGCGCCGGGCATAAGGTTGATGTTCGTTGGGGTTGTTCACATCCATCCATCCTACCAGGTGGCAGCCAAAAAAGACCGGCTGGTCGTTGAAGAAAACGGTAGGGGTGCCGTTATGCAATCGTAGCGTTGCTTTCATCGTTGAGTTCCTTAGGTTTATATGGACTTAAAAGTAGAGTCTAAAAAGCTGGCAATCAGGTAAATGGTTAATGACCAATATAGAGCAACGACCTGTTGATTTTATGGTTGACTGAGGACCAGCGAGCCTGAATGATTGATTTCTTATTCACCTTGCCTGAAGCGCACCGTATAATTCCAGAGACTCCCTTGCATAGCTTCGATCTTGAAACCGGCTTCAAGCCCCATCTTTGCGGTTGTGCCCATCCAGGGGTAATCCGGGTCAACTAAGAATTCGCTGATCGACAGGATGCCGTCCGGCTTGAGCACTCGTTTGACCTCATCCAGGGCGCGGTTCTTATCGGGAATTTCCTGGAAACTGCTGATCATGTACACCAGGTCGATCGAGCCGTACTCGTAGGGGAGATCGTATGCGCTGCGATGGACCAGCTCGACATTATTGATATCCTGGTTTTCGGGCAAGTTCAGCTTGGCTTTGAGCTGGGCCAGCATATCTTCCTGGATATCGAGGGCGTAGACGACGCCTTTCGGGCCGACTGCGCGCGCAACGTAGGTCGTAAAGGCGCCGCTTCCAGGACCGATCTCGAGCACCTTCATCCCGGCCTGAATGCCACTGCGTTCGATAATCAAGCCCGGGGGTTGTATAGTGCGCCTGAAATCACTGTCCAATACCCTGCCAATGAACGCCGGGGCTGGAAATTTGTAGTAACGCCTGACCAGCCGCAGCAATAATTGGAAGAATAAGAAGGTCTTCAGTAGAGACCAGCACAGGCCAAAGAGCCGATTGATTGCTTTCATTTTTCCCTCTTTCTTTTCATAAACCGTCCCATTTACAGTGTGAATTATAGCGTATCCCCCGGGTTATGGGAGGAATCACATCTGTTTGTGCTTTTTTATCTCGTTCAGGCCGTAATTTGATACCGGCCACGCCAAGGATAACACAAAAATTAATTAATTGACGAATAACACCTGAATAGTTATAATCTCATTGAACCGTGTTAATAAACCTTTGATCCTGTCCCTGAAGGTTTGGAGATGTTGTTAGTTAAGAAAAGGAGGTGATATGGCGCAGTCTCCCGATCACGTGAGCATCCGCTACATCGTGAACAATGTCGATCAAGCGATCGATTTCTATACTCGGAATTTGGGATTTACAGAAGTGATGCACCCGGCAGCTGAGTTTGCCATTCTTTCGAGAGGCAACCTGCGTTTGTTGCTCAGCCAGCCCAGCGGGAAGGGAGGTGGAGGACAAAGCATGACGGCTGGAAGGGCGCAAACTCCGGGAGGCTGGAACCGCTTCGAGCTCGAAATCGACGATATCGAAACCACAGTCGCCAATCTCAAACAGAAAGGCTGCAAATTCCGCAGTGAGATCATCAGCGGGGTGGGAGGCAAGCAGATTATCCTTGAGGACCCGTCAGGAAATCCGGTCGAATTATTTCAGTATTATTAGGACAGAAACTTATGGGAAAAATAATCCTGTTCAATATGATGACCCTGGATGGTTTGTTTGCAGGGCCAGCTGGAGCGCTGGATTGGCATCACGTGGACTCCGAATTCAACGATTTTGCCATCAACCAGCTCGACACGGCCGCAGGCCTGTTTTTTGGACGGGTGACTTTCCAGGGCATGGCCAGCTACTGGCCGACGGAAATGGCTGTTCAAAACGACCCTACGGTAGCCAAAAAGATGAATGATATTCCCAAGTTTGTATTTTCCCGGACGATGGATCGGGTAGACTGGCAAAATACCCGCCTGATCAAAGATCACGCGATCGAAGAAGCGAAAAGGATCAAACAGGGAGCCGGCAAAGACATTTTCGTCTTTGGCAGCGCCGGCCTGGCAGCTTCGTTCATTCAACAAGATTTGATCGACGAATTCCGCATTATGGTCAACCCGCTTATTTTGGGCAAGGGCCAGCCGCTCTTTGCAGACGTCAGGGAAAGGATCGAGTTGAAGCTCATCCATGCCAGGGTGTTTGAAAACGGGAATGTCTTGCTTTCATATGCCCTCTCCAGGGGATGAGCGGCGCAGCCTGCGGTGCGTTCCTCCCTTCTCGATTCTCACTGGCGAATGGAATCACCAACCAAACTAAAGACTGGGCCACAGAAGATCATCTTGAGCATCTCCCAACAAAAACGAAAAAGGTAACCCATTAGCCCAAAAATCGCCTTGACCAGCCTCACAGTAAACGACCCCATCACCGCATTCAAGTTCTACAGCAAGGTACTGGGCTTTGCCCAACGAATGTACGTTCCTGAGGCAAAGCTAGCCATCGTCGTTTCGCCGGAAGATCCTGGCGGCACCGGCCTGATGTTGGAGCCGAATGACAATCCCATCAGTAAGACTTTCCAGCAAGCCCCGTACGCTCAGCACCTGCCTGCCATCGTGCTTGGGGTGGACGACATTCAGGGGGAATACGCTCGTTTAAAAGGTTTAGGGGTGAAGTTCTACTAAGAGCCAATCAAAACCGATTGGGGCAGCGAGGCCGTAATCGAAGATACCTGCGGCAACCTGATCCAGCTGGCTGAACTGACCAAAGCCGGATGATTGACGGCGTACAGCGTGACCTGACCCTGGGTAAACACAACCGTCAGGCCAGCTGTTCCCGGGCAGGTCGGACTGCCGGCCAGTTCCTGTTCGTGTGGGCCGCAGAAGACCAGGTCGACATTTTGCTGCGTGAGAAAGCTTGCGGCTTGAAACTGGGTTAACCGGCCTGAGAAAAAATCTTCCACGGATTGCTTCTCCAGGACAGCATAAGGTGTCTCATAAGGGTGGCCGTAGATTACCCGCCGGCCGGTTTCAGCCGGAATAAACATCCCGATCTCAGGGGATGCCAATATCAGGGCGGTTTGAGTGCTGTTTGCCTGGATCCAGGCCATGGCAGCCGCTTCATCTTGAGTCAGGTAAAAGAGAGGCGCATGCGTTAGGCTGCCGAAGATCGTCAATGCAAGGATGAAAGCGTTGGTCGGTAATGACAGGCCGAAGGCGATCCTGCGGATGACCTTCTTGTGTTTCCCCAGCTCATTAAGCCCCAGGACAGCCAGCCCAACCAGGGGAATATAGTAGCCCAGGATAAAACGCCGCTGCAGGTTAAAAGGTGCATACAAGAGGATCAGGCCCAGTATGACCCAGACCAGCAGCAAACGGGAATCCATCAGCGAAGTCCCGGAAGGAGAATCTGGTATTTTTCCTTCTTCAAGGGAGGTACCAGAATTTTCTTTCACTCTCCCTCCTGCTAGATTCCGAATGATTACCCACGCGCCCCAAAAAGCAATGAGTAAAGCAGGCGAGAAGCTGATGAGGAGATCCCAGGGCGCCGGAGAAGGGGTTTGGTTCTGGGCGGTCCAGACTGCCAGGACAGGGTCGGTCTGGGTGACCCAGAACTGGTAGATGAGGATCGGGCTTCCCCCCAGACCGATCCAAACCAGGTCCAACCAATTCTTTTCTTGCCAGTACTGGCGCCGGTAAAGCCACAGGCTCAAGAGAGCATCCGCGCCCCGCATCACCAGCACAATAATCACGCTGAAAGGTGAGATTTCTGATAGGACCAGGGCAGCGACGACATTGAGCGTGATATTTCGCCAGGAAAGTGCTTCTGTGCGGTCGCCTGGACTGCGCCAGGTATTGCTGAACAACCACAACACGATCGCCAGACTCAAAGCGAAGTGAGGGATGGCAAAAGCCGAAAGGAACGGGAAGGCGTCGGTCACCCATGTATCAGCGGTGAGCAAGCCAAACAGGAGCAGCGTCCAACCCAGGCCGCTGCCAAATGCAGCCCAAACCAACGCTGGCCAGGCGCCGCGTTTCTCGCCCACGAAAGTCAGCATGAATTTGCCCATTGCGGCTAACATGAGCAGCGAGCACAGGATACGGACACCATGGTAAACCAGCATGAGAGGCAGTCCCAACCAGCGAGCCAAATGTCCCAGAAACAGGTAAAAAGAGAAGATGTAAGCACCCTGCCCAGGGTCAGCAGCATAGGGGAGGGTGAAAACCCAGCTGCCATTCCAGCCTTCGACCATCTTGGCCAGGTAGGAATTGCCGTCGGGAATATTGAGCAGGAAACCAACGAAGACGAAATCCTTTCCTGCAGCCAGGTAAGCGAAAAGGTATGGCAAGCCAATCGCGGCCGCCAGTGCCAGAGCCAGGATGAACCATCTACGCCGGGAAATCATGGATATTCTAAATTATCTGCTGTGAAATATTATTTTGGTCGGCCATTGGCGTCCCTATAGTGATTATACATGCTCTTTTAAACCTTAATTTACTTTATGGGTAAAATAGTGGTGTCAGATCTGCAGCTTAGTTGGAGAAAATACCATGCGCCCGAACCAATCCAGTATGACCGCTTTGGGAATTGCCATTCTACGGGGAATTGAATCTGAAAAACCGCAGGGTGAACGGATCTGCTACGATCCATTTGCTCGCCGTTTTGCATAAGGGTGGCTGTATCACACAACCCGCTTTTTTGTCTTCAGCGGATATACTGAATGGCGCGGGCCGGGTGTGAGTGGATATTTGGTCGCCCGTGACCGTTACATCGATGACTACCTGACTGCTCGTCTACAAGAAGGGATCGATCAACTGGTCATCCTAGGGGCTGGCTATGATTCACGCGCCTACAGGTTCGATCCGCTGCGAGGCGAGGTGCGTACCTTCGAAGTCGACCACCCGGCGACGCAAAAGGACAAGCTGGCGGTCCTTAGCAGGGTCTTTGACCAAATACCAGATTGGGTTACGTACGTTGCTGTCGATTTTACTATTCAATCCCTCGACCAGGGGCTGATCGAATGCGGCTACGACCCTGCTCTGAAGACAGTCTTCATCTGGCAGGGGGTGACCCACTACCTCGACCTGACTTCGGTCGACCGCACGCTGGCATTCATATCCCGCTAATCTGGACCGGGTAGCAGCGTTATCTTCGATTATATGGATGCTTCGCTTCTGGCAAACCCCGGCCTGCATGGCGAAGTCAAGGGGATGCGCCGTTATCGCGGCATGACCGGAGAAGCCCTGACTTTTGGCATTGCCACAGGCGAAGTGGAGAGGTTTATGACAGAACGAGGTTTCACCCTGATCCATAATATCTGGTCTGAGACTTGAAACCGCTCTATTTTAGCGGAAAAAACCAATCCCGGCAGGTAGCCGCCGGCTATGGGATTGTAACTGCGGAAACATTTTGACACATATTTGTTATAATTTCACTGCGTATCATTGTTTTTCTTTTCATATATAGCGGTCCCGAACATTTCAAATGAATTGGATACTGTCCCTATACATCCTCATCCTCTCTACCGCAGGCATCACCACAGCTATCCTTTCGGTGATCAGCTGGCGCCAGCGTCGGAAGGGTGATTTCCCGTGGTTCGCGGCGCTTCTATTTGCCATATCGGAATGGACCTTCTGCGCGATGCTGGAGGCTGCTTCTCCTCATGCAGGGGTCAAGGTGCTTTGGTCAACCCTTGAATACGTGGGATTGGCATTTACCCCCACCCTTTTCCTGATCTTTGTCCTTGATTTCAGCCGCCTGGAAAAGCACCTTTCTAAAAGACTTCTGGGAATCCTGGCGGTGTTCCCGATTCTGACCATCGCGATGGCTGCAACCAATCAATGGCACCATTGGTTATGGAACAGCTTTACCTTGGATACCACGTTCAACATCATGACATATGGCCACGGACCATTCTTCTGGTTGAACGCAGCTTACAGCTATCTCCTGCTTATAATCGCCACCATTATCCTGGCCTGGGATGCTTATCGCTTCCAAAAAATGTACCAGAGCCAGGTGTGGGCTTTGCTTGCGGCCGCGTTCGTTCCCTGGGTATTGAATGTCATTTACATTTTTGATATTGTGCCACAAATCCACCTGGATTGGACTTCGCTTGGTTTTGCAATCACCGGGATTATATTTTCATTTACCATCTATCGCTTTCAATTCCTTGACCTGGTACCGGTCGCGCGGGGAATCATCCTTGACAGCCTTGCCGATGGGATAGTGGTGCTCGACAGCCACAACCGAGTCCTCGACTTTAACCCGGCTGCACAGCAATTCCTGGGTTTTGATGCAGAAACCGTGATCGGCCAACCTGCCAGTTCGGCCATCAAGTGTTGTCCCGAGATGGAGACGGCGCTGCAGGGGGAAGCTGAGTCGAAAACCGAAATCGAAACAGGCACTAACCCAAACCGGTTCGTTGAAATAAATGTCTCGCCTGTTTGGGACCACCACCACCACGTGATCTCCAAAATCGCGCTGTTCCGCGATGTCACGGCTCGCAAGCACGACGACCTACGCCTGCTGGATGCCCTGGATTTCAACCAGAGGATCATCTCGACTTCGCCGGTCGGCATCATGGTTTATAAGAGCAGCGGCGAATGTATTCTGGCCAATGAAGCTGCCTCCATAATCACCAACGCTACCCATGCGGATCTTCTCGAACAAAATTTCCACCAGATCCAATCCTGGAAAAAATCTGGACTGTACCAGATGGCGGAAACTGCACTTTCGACTGGAGCAGCCCGCCGAGGAGAGGTCCACCACTTTTCTACGTTTGGTCGAGAAATCTGGATGGACGTATCCTTTATTTCTTTCCCGAGCGGAGGTGAACCCCACCTGCTGTTTCTGGTGAACGACATTACCGAGCGTAAACTCATCCAGGAGGCTGAACATACCCAACGGGTGCTGGCAGAAGCCTTGCGAGATACCGCTCAGGCATTAAACAGCTCCCTTGACCTGGAGGTGATCCTGGACCGGGTGCTTTCGAACATCAGCCGGGTAATGCCCTACGATTCTGCCGAAGTTTTCCTTTTCGACGAGACCGGTAATGTTCAACTTGGCCGGGTTCGCAGTGCAGCTATCCGGGGAAAAGATGAAATTGAGACGTCCAGTCAGAATATGGAGAGGGCGGCAGCCGGTTTCGAGACTCTTCGCCGCGTAAGAGCGATTAACCAACCCATTATCATTGCGGATGTCCAGAATGACCCTGCTTGGGTAGCTGTAAACGGTTTTGAATGGATCCGTTCGCATATTAATGTGCCGCTGGGCGTAAAAGGGAAGGTGATCGGTGCGATCGGCCTCAACAGCCGCAAGACTGGGTTCTTCTCAGAGGTGTTTGCCGCTCAAATCATGGCTTTTGCCAATTCGGCGGCGATCGCAATCGAAAATGCCCGGCTCTATGCCGAGGTCCAACGCCTGGCAATTACTGATGAGCTGACCGGAGTCAATAATTATAGAGCGCTCATGGAAATGGGCCCCAGAGAAGTCGAACGAGCCCGGCGCTTCAGTCACCACCTCTCGGCGTTGTTTTTAGACATCGATAATTTTGGCGAATTTAACAACCGCTACAGCCACATGGTCGGAAACCAGGTACTGCAAAGGGTAGCGCGCTCTCTGACAGATAGCTTGCGGCTGATGGATTTTGTTGCTCGTTATGGTGGGGAAGAGTTTGTGGTTCTACTGCCAGAAACGCCGGTGGTCTCTGCCAGGCAGACGGCCGAACGCTTACGCCAGGAAATCGGTGACTGCCGGGTGAAGACCGAGTGGGGTGACCTGGGCGTATCGGTCAGTATTGGGGTTGCACACCTGGAACCTACCATGCCTGATTTTGAAGCCTTGATCGAGCAAGCTAACCGGGCCGAACATCTGGCTAAGGAGAGAGGCCGCAACCAGGTCGTGATGATCGGAGAAACTGGTAAACAGGCAATCGGCTGATCAGTTATCAGCTTTCTGGCAATTTTTTATTTGCAAAACCGGATACTCCTTCAATACCTGACAGCTTTAGCAACAATAACCTGATTGCCTAAATCATCAAATTTCCTTTTTCTCTCCCAATTTTTCTAGCCTCGCGACCAGCGATTCAAGTACCTGGAAGGTTTCTTCGACCGGTTGGGGGGTTGAAAGGTCGACACCGGCAGCCCGAAGCACGTCCATGGGGTAGGCGGCGCTTCCGGATTTCAAGAACCCGATATAGCGTTCAGCGGCGTCTTCTTTACCCATCAAGATGCCGCGCGAGAGTGCATTAGCGCCGGAGATGCCGGTAGCGTAGGCGTATACGTAATAGTTCATGTAGAGATGGCCGAAGGTTGCCCAGGTGATCCCATTCCGCTCTCGATCCAGCTCGACCTCGCCGCCATAACCCTCGGCATACAGGTCCGCCATGTAAGATATCATGTCATCGGCGGTCAAGCCCTCACCGCGTTCGGCCCGCCGGTGCATTTCCAGCTCGAAACGGGCGAGGGTCGGCATGATAAAGAAATAGCGGTGGAAATTGCTCATGGCTTCTTCGATGACGCTGATCTGGAAGTTCGGGTCGTCGTTAGAGGCGAGCAGGTAGGAGCGCACCATGGCCTGGTGGAAATTGGAGGCCACCTCAGCCAGGAAGAGCGAATAATCGCTGTAAATTATCGGTTGGTTTTGCCAGGTTAAGTAAGAGTGCATGGAGTGCCCGAGCTCATGAGCCATGGTGCTCAGGCTGAAGATCGAATTATCGTAACTCATCACGATGAATGGATAAGTACCCCACCATCCGGCTGAGAAGGTCTTGGATGATTTTCCCGGTGACGGATAGACGTCGATCCAATGCTCGTCTAAGCAGCCGCGCCGCAAAATCTTGACGTATTCCTCGCCCATAGGGGCCAGACCGGCGCTGATCAAATCGACTGCTTGAGTATAAGGCACGAGGGGTTGGTGGTTGGTTAACGGCGCCCAGATATCATAGGTGTGCAGTTTGTCGACGCCCAACATCTTGCGCCGGGCTTTCCAATAACGATGCCAGACCGGTAAAAAGCGTTGGAATGTGTGGATCAGGTTATGGAATACCTCGGCCGGCACACCGTAATCGAAGAGTGCGGCTTCCAGGGTGGAGGAATATCGCCGGACGCGGGAATTGAATACATCTTGCTGGATGGACGTATATAAATTGCTCGCCAGGATGTTTTTATGATCCAGGTACAGGTCCATTTAGTTTTCCCAGGCTGTCTGCCGGGCTTGCCGGTCAGGCGAAGCCAGAATATCATCCAACGTCCCCTGGGTGAGGGGAACCTCGGTCCCATCTTCGGCCAGGGCCGGGGCAAATTGAAAATCGGCATCAGTCAGCACCGATGCGGTCGTTTCAGTGTTGGCAAAGATGGGGGCTAACATTCCCAACACTTCTTCGACTTCGGCTGAACGCACGTGAGCTTGTTTCCGGAAGAGATTATCGAAATAATGGGCGTAGGTCTGCAGGGACGAATCTTTCGCGATCCATTCTGAGAGAGTGTCCTGGCCGATAGCGACCAGCTCCGGGTCGATGTAAGATGCAGCAGATTGGAGCTGCCCGAATAAGGCATACGCCTTTCCCTGCATGCGGGTTGCATCCTGATTGGTCGTCTCGACCTCGTGAGAGATGCTGGCATAGACCAGGATTTTACCGAGTAAAGTGTAGGCCTCTTCCAGGGCTGAATAGGCATTTTTGACCATCACCGGACCATCTGCCAGGTGTCCCCTGTTCTGCTCGATTTTTACGAACAAATCCGGAAGCAGGCTGCAGGCATCGTTCCAGGCTTTCACGTCAGTAAAAACACTGGTCGAATTCCATTTATATTCTTGCGGTATCTCGCTGCGTAACCGTAATTTCGTTTCAGCCATATTTTCCTCCTGTGTGATGGAGGATAGTATACTCGAAATTGAGGTTATTTCAATCCATAGGTCATCTGCACCTCGGCCCGGATCGAAATGTGTCCCAGGCTGATCGGGCTATCTTCCTGCGGATAGACGCTTGAGGTCATATTCTGGGTAACATTTTGAGCCCACAGGTTCTGGCTGCTGCCGTACCACCAGCCGTTGTAATAGGACGAGCTGTTTTCATTGATCGATAGGACACAACCAACCTGGGCATTAGCTGCATCGGCTAAAGCTTGCCCTTTTTCACCGGCAGCTGTCATCGCCATGGCGCGGGCCTGGTCGCGATATTGGCGCAGCTGGCTCGTATAGAATTCGACGTTGAGGACCTGGTTCGCACCTGCATCCAGGGCGGCGGCGATCGTCGCGCTGGTTCTGGTCACATCGTGAAGGGTTATGGCGATCGAATTATTGATGCGATAGCCTTTGATATAAAGCGAATCGTAGTTCTCGTATACCGGGGTGATCACATAGATATCGGTCGAGATATCTTTAGCTTCTACCCCCTGACCTTTGAGGGCGGCGATAATGGTTTGAATCGCGGCCGAATTGGCCTTTTCGACGCCGCCAGTGGTAGTTCCATTTGATTGGACGCCCAACTGGACCAGCACTTCGTCAGGGGTAACGTTGATCACCGCCGTGCCGCTGACCTGCACGGTGCGCGCTGGATCGCAGCCGGGCAGGCTGGCGCTGGCGGCTGTACCCGGTGTGGACTGTTCGGTTTGGGCCTGAACGCCTTGAAACATAACGAACAGCAGCAAAAAGACCGAAATTCCGGCCAGAATGCCGGTGAGGGAAGGTGTGAACTTGTTCATGTGTCCTCCAGAGAAGATAGATTGATCACATTGATCATATCCATCCGATGTGGCAGGACAGTGGCAGATATCAACCAGTTGGATGGCGGTTTGGGGAAATTGGCAGCCAGAATTCAACTGTCGTACCCTCGCCCTCACTGCTTTGGGCGTGGACGTCACCGCCATGGGCCAACACCAGGGCTCTGGCAATTGCCAGCCCCAGGCCAGCCCCACCGGTTTGGCGGTCGCGTGAGGCGTCGACCCGGTAAAAACGGTCGAAGATGAATGGCAGGTGTTTAACCGGGATGCCGGTCCCGTAATCTTGAACCGCGCAGACCAGTTTGGAATAGGCAGGGATTGTTGCAGGCGTGTCCTTACCGGGTGAAATCATGAATGATCCATCAACCCTGAGAGAGACCGTCACGGTTGAACCATCGGGACTGTAGCGTATAGCATTGTCGAGCAGGTTGTCGAGCACCTGCGCCAACCGGTCAGGATCGCCCGCGACCCATGGCAACGGCGAATCGGAGACGGTGATCACCTGCAATAAAATATCACGGCGGGCGGCTAATGCTGAAAGCCGCCGGCAGCGCTCGCCCGTCAACGCAACCAGATCGAGCGATTTCGGTTTCAGGTTGAGCATTCCGGCATCGGCCCGGGTCAGAACTAACAGGTCGTTCACCAGGCGGATGAGCCGGTTGGTTTCGGCGTGCATGCTGCTCAGCAGTGCCCCACGCCCTTCGGAATCGTCGAGGGCGCCATCTTCCAGGGTCTCGATCGTACCTTTGATGACCGTCAGTGGCGTACGCAGCTCGTGGGTAACATCGGCAATGAAGGCGTTTTTTGCCTGGTTAGTGCCGCGCAGGCTGGCGGTCATGACGTTGAAGGTTTGCGCCAGCCGGTCCACCTCACCGATGCCGCTGTCAGGCTGCACCTGCGAGTCCAGATCGCCCTGGCTGACAGCCTCGGCTGCATGAGCGATCCTCTCGACCGGACGGGCGATGCGGCGAGCAAGCCATAGGCCAGCGAACGTGGCCAGCAGGATCGCCACCAGGACGGTCCCTCCCAACCGGAGCAGCAAGCTTGGCGGTAGGCCGCCGGCAGGTAAGGGCATCGCCAGGTATACCACCCCGGTGATAGCGCCATCCTGGCCCAGGACCGGCGCAGCTGCATACAGGACTCTGCGGCCGCCGGCGGCGGCTACCCGGCGGATGGCTGTGACGGCCTGTCCGCTCAGGGCTGTTTTGATTTCGGGCCGGTTCAACAGCTCCTGGATGGCTACAGGTCCGGAATTTTCTGCCGGGGGAACGGAAACCTGATCGCTGACGTTCTCAGCCGTAAGGTTGATTACCGTCCCGAGGTCGCCCAGCAGGTGGGTGTGGATGCCTGGCGCAGTATTTTGCACCTGGTTATAAGATTCAAATTCGCCTTTAGAGAGAGGTTGGCCCTGGAGGGCAGCTGCGGTCAGGCTGGCCTGTGCCAGCAAATTTTCACGCTGGGTCTGCAGATAGCTGCCTTCGACAGAAAGCCAGGCCATCACACTTGCCATTGCCATGGCAATTAAGATCACCCCCAGAAAACTCAGCAGCAGGCGCGAGCGGATACTTCTTCGCATAGCGTTCAGCCGTTATAGCGGTAGCCGATACCGCGCACCGTTTCGATGGCGCTGGCTTGTGGGTTGGCACTGCGCAGCCTGGCACGCAGGCGTTTGATGGCGCTGTCGACTGCCCGGGTATCGCCGGGAAACTCGTAACCCCAGGCCATTTCGAGCAGTCGCTCGCGACTCAGAACCCTGCCAGCGTTTGCCAGCAGGAGGTAGAGCAGGTCGAATTCCAGGCGGGTAAGATCCAGCGTTTTGTCCTCGACTCGCGCCTGGCGGCTTTCAGGGTCGAGCCGCAAGCCACACTTGCCGGTAACCACGCTGAGCTGGGCTTCCGGCGGAATACCGGCGGCAGGGTTGGTCCTGGCAGGTTTGGCAGGAGCGCTTTCCGAGACTGGCGTTTCGAATTCTGGTGTCAATGGATACTGATCGCCGGTTGAGTTGCGGCGCAGGACCGCTTTGATCCTGGCGAGCAGCTCACGGACGCTAAAGGGTTTGCAGATGTAATCGTCTGCGCCTAGTTCGAGGCCGACCACTCGATCGACCTCTTCACCCAGGGCGGTAACCATAATGATCGGCACACGGCTGGTCTTGCGCAGCTCGCGGCAGACTTCCAGGCCATCCAATCCGGGGATCATCAAATCGAGCAGGACCAGGTCGGGCGTAGACTGTCTGGCTAGGCTCAACGCTGTGTGCCCATCGCTCGCCACGCTGGGTTCATAACCGTTCCTGCGCAGGTTATACACGAGCAGGTCGGTTACCGCCGGTTCATCGTCGACCACCAGGATTTTAACAGCCATTAAAGATAGGATATCACAACTTTGTGGCAGGATGGTGTCAAAAAAAGGTTGGATTCAGCTGCCTTAGGTAAGGGCCAGCGCCAAAATTTTTTCCAGGGCGATCGTCAGCGCACATCATTCCAGCCGCTGTGATATACTCGAAACCAAGGGCACCCGAAAATTGCTTCCAACGGACATCCCTTTCTTTGGAAGACATATACCGGATTAAGACCACCCTGTAACGAACGTGTCCTTCGTTGATAGAAATTCCGCAAAACGATGGCCCAGATCTGGACCGCGAGCTCGACTTGCGGGCGGGAATGTATTCCCAGGCTGACGCCGGCAGCTTCATTATAAGCGCCGGACAACACAAGGTTTTGGATCTGATAAGCCGGGCAGGGTTGCTGCCCAGCGGGCAACTTGGCCATGTCACCGGGTTGACGACCGGCGAGTGGTGATGGTCAGGATTAATTTCGCTATAATGGATAAAAAGGAATTCTGTATGGGAAAAGTTACTAAAAACCACAAGCGTAATGTAAACCGCCAACTGCACAAACGGAAGGATAAGATCAAGAAGCTCAGAGCCAGGCTGGAAAGTGCAGATTTAAAGACCAGGGAAGCGATCCTGCTGAAATTGAAGAAATACCAAGCGGCTCCTTAGAATAAGTCTTTACCATTTTTTTTTCGGCAGGCCCGCGCGGCCTGAAAGGGTTTTTTCCCATCCCCATTGATGTAAATTACCATCGTCGTTGGGGTGGTCGCCCTCATGAAAGGTAAGAACTCGCGCCTATCGTGGATGACCCAACGACGGTTCCACTGGTTTGAAGCGGTATCGATCTCGCCGGTGGCAGGATTCATGTACTGTTACTGGCTGGTCAGGGTGAGGTACTTGCCAGCGCTAATTTCGTTAGCTGCTCGCCACTGATTTCTGATCCCTGACCCCTTTATGGAGATCGCGCTCGGCGACCTGCATGTGGATCAAGAGACCGCCAGCGATCAATCCCAGGATGGCGGTTGCCAGTACCATCCCATCTGCACCCAGCCAATCAACAAACGGACCACCCAGGCTGGATCCAATAAACTGCCCCAGGCCCAAGAAGATCGAGTAAAGCCCCATGATGGCACCGCGGTCGGCGGAAAAATGCTCGGTGATATCGGCCAGGTGGGTCAGGGCCGAGGGGGTAAATCCACTCAAAACCATGATGCTCACGATCAATAAGATCGACAGCGGAGTGATCAGGGGCGCACTGAGCGAGGGTTGGTGGTTGATGAGATAGATGAACAAGCAGGCCCCAAAAAGCCCGCCGATACCGGTGAGCATGGCTGTTACTTTTTTGATGCCGGTGAAAAACAAACTCCAGATTAAGATGCCAGTCACGAAAAAGACGGCGTAGAGGGCGATGATATTTCCAGCTCCGAGTGCGTCAAATGCGCCGGCCAGGGCCTGACCAGGGAACTGGCCTTTGTCGGTCAGGATGCGAGCCGTGAGGTTGATCCAGATGCCAAGCACACCATTAACAGCAATCCATGCCGGCGCAAAACTGGCGATCTTGGGACTGCTGACGATCTCCCAATAATGCTTGAGCGTTTCGCCAGCAGTGGTAATGTGTTTGGACCGGTGCGGTTTTTCACGCAGTTCGTGCAGACCAAACCAGAGGATGACCAGGCTGAGCAGGTAGATCAGGGCGTTGAGGGCGAAGGCGGGGCTGGTTAAAGGAATGCCGGCGACGATGGCGGGAGTGCCGTAAGTGCGCCATAACCAACCCCCCAGGGAAAACCCACCTGCCATACCGCCGATGGTGGCAATTTCGAAAAAGCCGACGATGCGGGTCCGGAATTTTTGAGAATGAGAGGATGCTTCGGCGATGTAGCCAAGCGTCGCCGGGGCATTGCTGGCAGTGGACAGGCCTTCCAGCAGGCGGGTCACCACCAGCAGCCAGACGACTGTGGTCAATGCAGTGATCTGAACCGCAATCGCCCCAAACAGCGGTCCGAAGATAATGAAGAGCTTACGACCATAGCGGTCGCTCCAGGCGCCGAAGAACAAAGCTCCCACCAGCTCGGCGGCGAAAAACGTCCCGATAATAAAACCTCCCAGCGTATACGAAATCTCATAAACGTTGTTAGGGCCTAACATGGCCCTAAGGGGACTGTTGGGATTGACGGCGGCATCCTGGATGGCGTTGAAGTAGAACTGGATGTTCTCTCCCATGGCGCCGGCTGCCATGCGCAGGATCAGGCTGCCGATGATGACGGCAACAAGCGAGCGGATCAGGTGGGGTTGGGGCGATTGGTGCTTGGCGGGTGCGGGCATGAAGATTCCCTCGATGCTCATAAAAGTATATCGTATTTTTGGCAAATCAGTTATCAATTAAAAGTGCTGCGACAGCCCGGTAATTATTTTATGTTTATTGGCAGCCAAAAATCTGGCGTGATCATGCCCAGCAAAAGTCTTAAAAGGAAGCCCAGGTAGGCCAGGCTGCAGGTATTTTTTTCAGATTAACGGATGGATGTCTTTACAAGTCAGGAGATCGTGAAATGCATTTTGGAGGTGCATATATAATCATCTGTGGAGGGCCAATCCGATGATAAAGCGGTTACTGACCGGTTGGGTGTTGGCGAATTTTGTTATCGTTGGCCTGGTTTCATGGATTGGCGGGGGATGGTACCTGGGATGGCATTTGCCAGTGGCCGCCAGAATGCTGGTAGAGCTGGCATTGATCACCTTCCCCAACCTCATCATTCCCATCCTTATCCTTCGCTACAGCTGGCCCGTTCCCGTTCCGGATATCCGTACTGCCCTGGGGTGGCAGTGGAACCGCTGGCGCTCGCTCCTGGTTGGTTTAGCCGGCATGGGGAGCTACCTTCTGCTTTCTAACCTGTATTCAAGCATCCTGAGTCCCGGGATACAATATTCACTGCCAGGTGAAGGCGGTCCGATACCCGGATTGCTCGGGCTGCTGTTCCTCCTGCTGTATATCGGTTTTGTCGTGATCACGGTCACCAGTGAGGAAACCATGTTCCGGGGGTGGATTCAGACCCAGGCAGGAAATCGATATGGGTTGTGGGTAGGGATATTGCTGACGGCTCTGCTTTTCAACCTGCGCCATCTACCCGCAGACATCTTCTATGGGCAGATTTGGAATGCCACCCCATCCATGTATCTTTCCCGCCAGGCCGATTTGCTCGCGTTTTCAATCATATTGGGATTGGTCCGCTACTTTGGTCGCAGCACGTATGCATCGGCGGTCACCCATGTGAGCATGTTTGGCTTGATCCTGGTGCAGGGCTTTATGGGCTAGCTTCAAATGTTGATTGGTCGCATCTGCCATCCCTGTATCGATTTGGCACAGACATGCAAGCCAGAAGAAAGTAAGACAGTTAAAATCAATCGTGCAATGCAAACCAAGCGGAAAGAATCGAGCAAGGGTGATTGGAATATGCCCCCACGCAAAAGGATCGAATAGGACGGTGCGTTCGCCTGCAAGTGCAGGCGGAAACGTATCCTACGCAACTCGAATAAAAAAGGAACAAACCATGCTTGAAAAACCGGCCATCGCTGAAAGAGAGATTGCCGCCTGCCTGGACGATCGGTATGGCCTGGCTGTCGACCGGGTCACGTTCCTGCCGTTGGGAGCCGACCCTGCGGTGGCGGTCTACCACATCGCTGTCAGCGGATGCCAGGCTTATTTCTTGAAGCTGAGACAGGGCAAGATTGATGAGACTTCGCTGGAATTACCCAGGTTTCTGAAGGACCGGGGGATTGAGGAGGTCATCGCCCCATTGTTAACCCGAAGCGGAGGATTGCAGAGCAGATTGGGTGCCTTCAGCCTGATCCTTTATCCTTTCATTGAAGGTAAAGATGGATATGAGGCGGTATTATCTGACCAGCAGTGGGCCAGCTTTGGAAAAGCTATGAAAAGCGTGCATGCTGCAGCCTTGCCCGATGATCTGAAACGGCGGATCAGGAAGGAGGATTTTTTACCTGCACGGCGCGGGTCTCTCTTAAAGCATATGGAACATATAAAAAAGGCGAACCATGAGGATCAGATCGCTGCTAAAACAGCCGAATTTCTGGAGAGCAAACGAGTGGATATCCTGGAAGTCATCCATCGTTCTGACCAGCTGGCTCAAGACCTTTTAGATCGCCCGCTCGAATACGTCCTTTGCCATTCAGATATTCATCCGGGCAACCTGCTGATCACTGCGGCCGGCTCATTTTACATTGTCGATTGGGATGAGCCTGTCCTGGCGCCCAAAGAACACGACCTGATGTATATCGGCTATGGGCAGGGCTTTGTGGGTGTCACGCCAGATGAGGAAGTAGCCCTGTTCTACCGGGGGTACGGAATGACGGCGATCAACCCGGCGGCACTGGCTTACTACCGCTACGAACACATTGTCGCTGATATCGCCGTCGAATGCGACCATATTTTTTCAATTGGCAATCATTCTGATGATCGCGAGCGGTCATTTCGTTTTCTAACATCCAACTTTCTTCCCGGAAATACCCTCGAAATCACCCGGAAATCGGATAAAATGTTATAAGTTTCGAATGGCACACTGCCTGTTAATCTGTCTGAAACGCGGGTTAGGGGCAGATATCGTTTAAAAGAAGTGTTTCCTGCACGGGGATTGCTATGGCTTTGGGACTTCTATTTAGCGCCATCGGTTTGGAGCTCATCTACATTTCCCTATTTGGCTTGACCATCCGGGGAAGAGGTTTCAGATTCTGGCCGCCGCCCTCGCCGCGTTCCTGGCAGTTTTTCGCAGCCTGGGTTATGGCTCTACTCGTTGCTGTTAACTTCTTCTTTCTGGGACTGCTCAATTTCGACAGTTTCTGGCTGCCGCAGTTGTGGACCAGGATCCCATTCGTGGTTTTCTTGATGCTGATCAGCTCGGTGATAGGAATATGGGTGTATTTTGTCTTCCCCTACCGGGCCACGATGGGCCTGGGAAACCGTTTGATCACCAATGGACCTTACCACTATTCCCGTAACCCCCAATATATCACCGACAGTCTGAGCATCATCGCCTTCGTCATCCTTACCAACTCATGGATGGCAGGCGCGGTCGGACTATTAGGCGTGGTTTTGAACGTCATGGCGCCTTTTACCGAAGAGCCCTGGCTGGAAGCGAAATTCGGAGATGAATATCGGGCGTACAAGGCCAGGGTGCCCAGGTTCCTTGGACTGCCTAAAAAGGCTGAGAGCTAAAACCGACATCGAACGCTTTACACGAGGAGGAAAAATGACGTACCGCAAGATGGTTATACCGGCAATTGCCGGGTTGGGTGTAGCCTTGCTGCAGTTGATTATGATTCAGGTGGTCACCTTCGTGGTGTCACTGATTTTTCCAAAACTGGGGGCTTTACCTTCGACCCAACCGGCTCCTTTTTTGCTGGCCCTGGGGCTGACCTTTTCAATTGGAATCTACTTCGCCGGCTGGGTCGCTCTCAAGCTGGGCTGGCTGAAGATTGCGCCAAAGTATATGACTCGCATGGAAACGACGGTCATCGGCGCCTACCTGCCCCTTTTAATTGCATTTTTAATTTATCATCCAATCCAACCGGTCAACCCATTTTTCTTCATTTCGATGATCACCGGCATCATCGGATTTTTCCTGCCGGGAGCGACCGGTAAATAGCTTTGACCATGGAACCTGAACACAACCGGATTAACGTCTACCTTGAATATGGTAAGAAACGGACCTTTGCCGGTGCGATCGATTGGCCCGGGTGGGTCCGCAGCGGGCGTGATGAACGGGATGCACTGCAGGTGCTCCGATCCTACGCTGAGCGCTACGCCCGGGTACTGAAAGATACCAACCTGGGCTTCTTTATCCCGGTGGGCAGCGGTGCTTTCGAGGTGATCGAATGTTTCGAAGGCACCACCAGCACCGATTTTGGCGTACCCGATCTGGCTCCATCCGCGGATGCAAGCCTGGTCAGCGCGGTCGAGCTCGAACGTTTCGAAAGCCTGCTGGTGGCTTGCTGGCGCAAATTCGACGAAACGGTCAGGACGGCCGGGGGGAAAGAGCTGCGTAAAGGCCCGCGAGGTGGGGGGCGCGACGTAGGTCAAATTGCCGATCACGTTAACGGGGCTGAGGTTGCCTACCTGAGCCGCCTGGGGATCAGCCTCGACCCGCAAGCAGCGCAGGACGTGGATATCATCCGAAAAACCGTATTGGACGGATTGTCTTCGGCAGCCAGGGGGGAAATTCCTGAGCGCGGTCCGCGAGGTGGCAAACGCTGGGGACCACGCTACTTCGTCCGCCGGGTGGCCTGGCACGTGCTCGATCATGCCTGGGAGATCGAAGATCGCCTCGAGTGATCCACCAACGATTGCTGAAGCGAGAGATTCGGTCAGGCCGTTATCTTGATTGCCCTAATAAAGCCTTTCAAATAAGAAGGTGGGCAATCCCGACCACAGCTCCCCCAGCGATCAACCAGGTGGAATTGAGTTTGAAGCGAAAGAGCAAGACCAGGCCGGCGAGCATGAGAACGATCGCCAGGGGGTCCAGGCCAAAGAATGGGCCGGTACTGATCAAGGCGCCAGTAGTCGTCAGGGTGCCAAGTCCCAGCTGGAGGGTTACGCCGGCCATCAGTCCCAGGGAGGCAATGGTGACGCCATCCAACAAAGATGAAACCCAGGTGGAGCGGCGGATATAGGGGATCAACTGGCTGCTTAGCGCCACAAAGATAAACGAGGGTAGAAAGATTGCCAGGGTTGCCAGCACTGCCCCAGGAACGCCACCGACGATATAACCGATGAAGGTGGCGGTTGTCGAAAGCGGGCCAGGGGTTGCCTGCCCGATGGCGATGGCATCGATCAACTGCTGGTCGGTCAGCCAACCCAGATGGACCACAAAATCGGAGCGCAGGAAGGCTAGCAAGACGTAGCCGCTGCCGTAAAGGACCGCTCCCACCTTGAAGAAGGTCAGGAAGAGCAAGGGCAGGCTGAAGGGAACGGCGATCGCAGGCGCAGCCAGGCTCAGGAAGGGCAGGAAAAAACTGGCGCCGTTCAATTCCTTCAACCGGCGGTAATTGCGGGCCAGCATTACCACCAGGCCGGTTGCCAGCAGCAGTACGAGGACGTTAGCGCCCAGCACGTAGAGGGTCACCACCACCAGCCCGGCTAGCGCTGCCAGCCAATCATTGACTGCCTTGCGGCTCAGGTTCCACAGGGCCTGTATGATGATCGCCAGCACCACCGGCTTGATGCCGTAAACGACCCCAATTACCGGCGGGGTCGAGCCGTAGCTGACGTAGATCCATGCCAGGCCCAGGACGATCAGCATCGCCGGCAGGATAAAACACAAACCCGCCAGGGCCAGGCCGGCCCAGCCGGCGCGTTGAATCCCCAGGTAGATGGCCATTTCAGTTGAGGTTGGCCCGGGAATCAGGTTGGCTGCTCCAAACAAATCCAGAAAAGCCTGCTCACTCATCCATTTGCGCCTGATCACGACCTCGTTATGCATCATGGCGATATGGGCGGCTGGTCCGCCAAAGGCAGTCAGGCCGAGCTTGAGGAACAGCCGGGCCACCTCGAGCAGGTGTTCCTCTTTTTGTGCCCGAGTTTCAGGAGTTTTGTCGTCCATCGCGGTTCCATTGTATTACCCCTCGGATTTGATTGCAAATGGTTCGATCTCGGCCCTGATCGCCATCACCTCCCGGTGCATTTCCAGGAGCATGGCCAGCATGAACATCTCGGATGGGATCGGGTGGGCGGCAAAACCGGCTTCGGCCGCGTGCTTATTGGCATCGACGTAAAGTTCGTCCAGGTAGCGCTGGTCGGTCTTGCTCAATGCGCGCCTGAACTTCGCATAGTCGTGTTTGAACTGCATCAGCAGCATGGTGGCAGACGGAACGGTACGTCCCATGGTAGCGGCTCCTTTAGTTAATGGTACGCGATCGAGCGGTGATTGGGTATCACCTCAGGGCTCGATTTTATGCGCAAAAAGGGGTTAATCCGATGGGTGATGTTTTCAGGAACCCGGTTTTGCCCGATCTGGATGGCTAATCCAGGCCATTTTGGGAGGGGCTGGGGGAGGGGTAGTGGTTATAATTAGTGAAACCGAGAACAGGAGAAGAGAATGGTAGTCAGAACACGCTTTGCGCCCAGTCCAACAGGCTATATGCATATTGGGAACCTCAGAACCGCCCTGTATGCCTACCTGTTGGCGCGCCATTTTGGCGGGCAGTTTCTCTTACGGATCGAGGACACCGACCGCAAGCGGAATAATCCCAAGGCCATCCAGGTGATTTACGACAGCCTTAAATTAGCCGGCCTCGATTACGACGAAGGACCCGATAAAGAGGGTAGGTACGGTCCTTACGTCCAGAGCCAGCGCAAAGAATTGGGCATCTACCAGCGCCACGCCGAGGAGCTGGTGGAGCGGGGCCATGCCTATCGCTGCTTTGACCTGAAAGGAGAGCGACCTGAAACCGGTGATCGCCGTCGTGGATTTTACGATCCTTGCCGCTTCCTGTCCGAAGCGGACGTGCGCGCTCGTCTCGCCGCTGGTGATTTGTATGTAATCCGCCAGATGATTCCCCAAGGTGGGGCGACGACTTTCATTGATAGGGTCTACGGGAGCATTACGATTAAAAACGACCAGCTCGACGACCAGGTGCTGCTCAAATCGGATGGTTTTCCGACTTACAACTTTGCAAATGTGGTCGACGACCACCTGATGGCGATCTCGCACATTATTCGCGGGGTCGAGTACCTTTCGTCAACGCCTAAATACAACCTGCTCTACGAAGGCTTCGGTTGGGACGTGCCGGAATATGTGCACGTTCCTCACATCGTCAAGGAGGGGGGCAAGAAGCTGAGCAAGCGGGCCGGCGATGCCTCTTTCCAGGATTTGCTCCAGGCCGGTTTCCTGCCTGAAGCCATCATTAATTACATTGCTTTGTTGGGCTGGAACCCGGGGAACGACCAGGAATTCTTCACCTTACCTGACCTGGTCAGGGAGTTCGATATCGAGCGCTTGAATAAATCAAAGTCGACGTTTTCCACACCCAAATTAGAATGGCTGAACAGCGAACATCTGCGCCGGTTGGACCTGGAAGAATTCCATGACCTGGCATTACGCTACTATCCTCAAAAGATCCTGACCTGCTGCAACACTTACTTGCTGAGCCAGGTCATCCAGACCCGCGTGAGTGTGCTGTCGCACATCCCCACCATGGTCACTTTCTTTGGCGAGCTGCCTGACTTTGACCTGGCGTTGTTTAATTTCGAGAAAAATAAATCAACCTTTGCCAGCAGCCGGCAGGTTTTATCCGAGCTGGAGACAGTCTTCGCCGGCCTGGACGAATGGACCGGCGAGCGGATCAAACAGGCCATGCTGGCCTACGGCACTGAGGCTGGGTTGAAGGTCGGTACTGTCATGTGGCCGGTGAGAGTAGCCCTGTCAGGCCAGCAGTTCACACCCGGAGGCGCGGTCGAGATCGCCGAGATCATCGGAAAAGAAGAAGCTTTGCGGAGGATTGATCTGTCTTTGGAACGTCTGGAGAAAACGGTGGGTTCTGATTAGGAAAATTTGTTTAAGATATCTTCCAATTGGCTAATAATTTTCGGGAGATCGTTATGTACGATCGCCTTTAACGATATCAAAATCAACATTATCATAACCATGAATGAGGCGGTTACTGGCACCGATCATTTGCATCCATGGAATTTCGGGATATTTCAATTGAATTGAATCAGGTACCCGATTTGCAGCTTCTCCGATAATCTCAATTAAACGCATCAAAGCCAGATTGAGAAGTCTGTCGGAGTTTAAGTCTTCACGAGATCGACCTTGAGAAAGGTCGATGGCTTCATGCGCATGCTAAATGATTTGCTTTAAAGCAATTTCGGGATTATGCCTGGTCATAGACAGCTACAGCTTCTGATTGTACGGAATTCCTGATTTCCAGGTTCAAGAAATTAATTGTCAACAAATCGACATCACGGCCTATCAACTGGGATAATTCAGACTCCATGCGAAAGAATTCGTACCCAGGCGAGTGATTGGCTTCGAATTCAACGAGGATATCGACGTCGCTATCCGGGCCAAAATCATCACGGACGACAGAACCAAAAAAAGACATCCTTTTGATGTGGTATTTTTGGCAAAAACTGTGAATCAGATCAGCAGGGAGTATATTGTTTACTTCCATAAAATAAATTATAGCATGTTGGTGGATTATTGATTTTTCTTTACTTACCTGGTCTGTTTTCGAGGCTTGGGGTTTTAAAGGTAAAATCCCATATAATCTTTCCCGAAAGACAACCCCAGCGATGTTTTTGATTATGCGCCAATCGAGGAAGCAATCCCATCGATCATGACCAGGCAGTCGGCGTCGATGAACTCGGTGGTCACTGTCATCCGGGCTGGGAAATGGTCCTTTTCGAAGTAATTCGTGAAAAGCTGCTCCATTTCGGGTAGGTCAGAGATGTCCTTCAGCCAGATATTGACCTTGACGATGTTTTCCATGGGAACGCCAAGTTACTGCAGATCGGCTTGGATCGAATTGAGAGTGTTGGAAAGCTTGACAGCCGTTCGCTGATTCTCCTCTATAATTATAACAATTGCGTTGAACAGGAAAGGTGAGGGATGACAGCCGGCAGCAGCCCGTTTGCTCAACAAAATCACGAAAAACCGGAGACATCCGCAGGTTCGAACCTGGGTTTTGCCCTGGTTACCGGCGCTTCCAGCGGCATCGGTGAGGTTTTCGCCCGCCGCCTGGCTGCCCGGGGTTACGACCTGGCGCTGGTCGCCCGGCGAGAAGCCCTTCTGCAAGCACTGGCGGAAGAGTTGAAATCCCAATATAGGATTCGCGCCATTCCCCTGGTTGCAGACCTGTCACAGCCCGCAGGTATAGAATCAGTCGAAGATTGGATCAAAGACTGTCCAGACCTTGCCGTTCTGATTAACGACGCCGGCTTTGGGGTGGTGGGCAGTTTTGCCAACGTAAATCGCGACGATCACCTGGGGATGATTGCGGTTCACGTTTTGGCGACTGTCAGGTTATGCCATGCCGCCCTGCCCGGGATGCTTGCGCGCCGCAAAGGGGCGATCGTTAACGTCTCTTCGACTTCGGCGTTTATTCCCTTAGGCGGAAATGCAACCTATGGCGCTACGAAGGCTTACCTGAACGCCTTCACCGAAACGCTGGCTAACGAGCTGAAAGGAAGCGGCATCAAAGTCCAGGCGCTTTGCCCGGGATTCACTTACACCGGTTTTCACGATACGCCGCCGTTCGAAGGCACAAATTTCCGCTCACACATCCCGAAATTCCTGTGGATGGATGCTGGAAAAGTCGTTGATTTTTCGCTCAATGCACTGGAGAGAGGTAAGGTGATCTATATCCCCGGTTTCAAAAACCAGTTGATCGTTCTGGCCAGCCGTTTAGGCCTGGTTAAGTTAGCCGGCGGACTGATCAGGAGAAGGGTTAAAGTCTAGGGTTGCGGCTATCACCAATGTGGATAACACCATCATCCACACCGTGCCTGGTCGTTGTTTTCTGAGCTTACCTGTTACACTTTCTGGAGAATTCGGATGCTTTCCATTAGACGCATGTGGCTTATCATCTGGCGCCCGAGGCGCACCGGGCAGGAGATCAGCCTCGATACCGACATCTGGCCTGCTGTGCAATTGGTCGTCGGGTTTGCGCTGCTGCTCGGCCTAGCTTACCTGGTAACGTATTTTACCAGGGCCTTTCCTCCTCCGCCGGGCGACTGGCAGGTGTGGAAGGATACGTGGGGAGAAGGGATTATGCAGCCTTTTATCCCGATTGCCCTGGAGAGCTACCGCCTGTTCATGGCAATCGCCATCATACCGGGTTTGATTGGCCTGTGGCTGGCGATGGCTGTGATCGGTAAGCTGTTTTCCCGGTTGTTCCGCGGAAATGCCAGCTTCCAGCAGTATCTGAGCCTGTTCGCCTTCAGCTATTTCCCGTTCTGGATCATTGCTGCTTTAATCGATTTCCTCTACATGGGGCTGGCTGCGCCTTACATCGTCCCGGCTTTGAACATGGAATACGGCCCATTGGTCAGGACCGTGGTCTACCTGATGCCGCTGGGACTATATCCGCTGCTGCTCAGTTTGGGCGGGGTCTACACTGCCATGGCGACTTATACCCTCGAGCATTTTTCCACCTGGAAATGCGCCCTGGTCGGCCTGCTCAATACCATTTTGGCGATTGGGGTTCTGTCGCTGTTGGTTCGTTAAGGACCGGTAGGCGCACGCCGTGCGGCCAACCGGAATACACGGTTGTGGTCTGGGTGGATGGAAACTGTACCGGACCCTGGATATCGATCAATTAAGGAACTGTTTGGACTATGCCCGAATTACCCGAAATTTCGCAATTGGCTTCCCAAATGAACACGCACCTGGTTGGTAAAACCTTTTTCGGGATTGAAATTTTGCAGCCAAAATGCTTGAATATCCCGGTAGAGGAGTTCACCCAAAACCTGGTGGGAGCGCAGATCCTCTCAGCCAGCAGCCGGGGGAAATGGGTCTTTGTCGAAACCAGCCAGGGCTGGCTGTTGTTGAACCTGGGGATGGGTGGCGAGATCCTTCTGATCGATAGAGGCCATCTGCCTGAGAAGCGCCGCCTGATCTTCGATTTCGTGGATGGCAGCTGTTTGAGCGTCAATTTCTGGTGGTTTGGGAACGCCCATTATGCGGCTGCTGGAAACCTGGCGGACCATAAGCCGACCGCCCGCCTGGGGCCGAATGTGCTCGATCTCTCCCTGGCCGATTTCAACGCTCGCCTCACAGGCCAGAAAACCGCGGTTAAGACCTACCTGCTCGACCAGAACCGGGTCGCCGGGATCGGAAACTCGTACATCCACGAGATCCTGTTTCAGGCTAAAATCCACCCTTTGCGCAAGATCAACACCCTGACCATGGACGAAATCAAGGCCTTATATGATGCCGTCCACGCCATCTTGCAGAGCAGCCTGGACCAGGGTGGTGCTTTTTATGAAATGGACCTCTTCGGCCGCAAGGGCGGTTTTACCGTGGAACAATATGGCATCGGTTACCGCCCGGGCCAGCTTTGCCCGGTATGCACGACGCCGATCGAAAAGATCAAGACCGGCGGTACCACCAGCTTTATCTGCCCGGTGTGCCAGGTCTAAACAAAAATAATAATAGATGGCTTTAGGCGCACCAATCGTTGAAGTTGCATTAATCTGATTTTAAGGCGCAACTTCAATCGTGTGTGATAAAATCACAAACAGGTCACTTTGTAACGGAAATGTTACGGGTTGGGAAATTGTAAAAGTCATTAGCCAGTAATTTCGTTCACATCGGCGCAGATTTGGAGGGAGTCCATGCAGCCGGTTAGGGTTGTGTCAATCGCAAGAAGCCTGGAAACCTCTGATGGTTTGGAGAGTGATCAGCTGAAGGCATTTGCCTCTAGTTTTTACCCAGATTTTTTATTTTATTGGCCTGTTTGAAAGGAGATCCTCATGAGTCCTGATGATCAACATAATGCAACCGTTCATCTGTTGCCACCGCTGCCGTTCGCAGAGAATGGGCTGGCCCCGGTCATATCGGCAAACACCTTGAGTTTCCATTACGGGAAGCATCACAAAGGGTACATCGACAATTTGAATAAGCTGATTGTAGGGAGCGAATTTGCGGGGATGCCGCTGGAGGCAATTATCACCAGAGCATCTGCCGCACCCGATAAAACAGCGATTTTCAATAACGCAGCCCAAACCTGGAACCATACCTTTTATTGGAACAGCCTGAGCCCGAATGGAGGCGGTGAACCTCCAGCGGCCCTTAAGCAAAAGATGGCTGCCGCCTTTGGCGACGTCGCCGCCTGCAAGAAAGAGCTTGCTGCAGCCGCCGTCTCGCAATTTGGCAGTGGTTGGGCCTGGTTGGTGCTGGATGGCGATGTGCTCAAGGTCGTAAAGACTGCCAACGCCCAAACGCCTTTGACCATGGGCTTGAAGCCGCTGGTTACCGTTGACGTTTGGGAGCACGCCTATTACCTGGATTACCAGAACCGCCGGGCGGACTATGTCAACGCCGTCCTCGATAAGCTGGTCAACTGGGAATTTGCACTGCAAAACCTGGGATAAGTCTTTCTTAAAATATAGTTGAAGGCGCCAATCAGCGCCTTCAACATCATCGTATGGCGGTTTGTTTTCTATTCACCCATTCGATGTCTATTCTGTGTGTTCAGAAACCTCGTGGATTTCATCGGCCACCAGGCCATGAGCTTCACGGTGAACTCGGGCAGCAGCTTCTTTATTGGGCGCCTCGACCAGGCAGAAGATGGTCCCGTTTTCCTCGTCGACCCAATACTTTTTATAATCAACGCCATATTTTGATTGAATTTCCAAATCTTTCGTGTGTGCGTCTGCGACGGCATCTGCCGTGACGCCTGGAACCTTTTTGTGAATATCCATATATAGCGGCATGCGCAATCTCCTCAGTTTACGAATAAAGTTATCTGGTTAAATTATTGGTAATATGTATAGGTGCCTTCAGCCTGGAGCTGGAAAGTACCAGTATTCAAGGCTGACTTGTGGGGGAGATGGCGCCTTACGCCAAACTGTCCTGGCCATCCCTCCCCGGAGAAAAAGGACCGCCATTCGATCCGAAAGAAGCTTAGCCACGGCTGCCTCCGTTGGCTAACTTCAATGAAACCTGGCCATTTATAATTGCCCCTCGAGTTTGAAGGAGACTGTTCGAAAAACCAGAGCACAGTGTGCATAAAAGGTCCAGGGTCCGCATTTTGAATCAGCAGACTGCCGCATTATAGCATAAAACGACAAAGTGTAGTAGAAAAGTCATATTTATCTACAATAATTATGCTTAATTTCCTGCCGGCCTGATGGCAGCCATAGGGCTGATCAGGTCTACTTTGGTCAGGTCGTTTACATCGCCAGCATCGAACCCGGCGATGATATCAGGATGGGGTGAGATGGGCAGCCCTGAACCACCCCGGTCCAAGCTCAGAATCATCGTCTTCCCATAAACTTTGATGGGATTTTAATTTGACTCATATTGCAATTATGCTACAATCTGTTTAATACCAAAAATAACTCTATAAACTTAAGGGGTGATACCTTGAGAGGCGGGGACTCACTTTATATTTGGTATTGTTTCCAACCGCAAATCGGATTGCCACGTCTGATGTGATTGCGCGTCCGGCAGTTTATTCATTTTTATCATCATGCGTAATATCGGGTCATTCAACCTCGTGATCACAAGATAAGAACCATTGAAGGAAAGCATTAGAATGTGGTGGAAAACACTGAAATCTCCATTCGCATTGTGGTGCTCACGCCCTACCCGTTGGTCAGAGCGGGTATGAAGCGTCTGATCGATGACTGCCTGGACCTCCAGGTCGTCGCAGAAGGGGAAGCGTCCGACGAAATCCTGGAAACCGTGGCCGCTCAACAGCCTGACATCATCCTGCTCGAGCTGGTTCCGGGCAGCACCCCTGGCCTGGAATTCGTCCCGGCCTTGCTTAAAGCCTACCGGCAGGCACGGGTGATCCTGATCACTCCCAAATGCGAGGAAAATTATTACCTGCAGGCTTTGCAGGAGGGAGTTATCGGGGTGGTTTTCAAGACCCAACCGCTGGAGCTGTTGATCAAGGCCATCCGCAAGGTGCATGCCGGCGAAGCCTGGATCGACCATTCGATGGTGGCAGCCCTGCTGGTCAACATCAGCAGCAGCCAGCCTGCACCGCCGACCGATCCGGAAGCTGAACGCTATGGCAGTCTGAACCCGCGCGAGCGCGAGATCGTGCAGATGGTCGGCCAGGGGTTAAAACAAAGCAAATTGCAGCCCGGCTGTTCATCAGCGAGACAACCGTGCGCCATTACCTGACGGCGATCTATGAGAAGCTGGGGGTCAGCGATCGACTGGAGCTGCTGGTTCTGGCTCACCGCCTGGGGGTTGCTGAAATTTCCAACGGATAAACCAACATTTCATCCTGTGGGGGTGAACGGCATATTATTGCTGTTTAACCGGCAGGTTTGTGCCAGCCCGAGCGCGGGAATTGGGCATATTTTGCGCTCGAAAACGGCACATAAGTTCGTTGTATTTGTTCCCTTTTTCTTATATAGTAATGATAGTTCTTCCAGCAGTTTATCCAGAAAGCAAATCTCCTTGCGCTCATCATTCGTCGATTGTATAAACAAATGTTATTTCCCGGAAACGATACTTATGCCGAAAGGCGGGCAAAACCACGGATGGTCTGCAGTTATGCAGCCATCGTGCGCGGCAAAGACCTGGAAGGAAAAAGATTTGAAGAGCATGCCCGGGTGATCAATCTCAGCTCCGGTGGGGTTTACATGCTGCTCAACCGGGCCATCCCGGTCGGCGAGGATCTCACCGTGCGAATTGCCCTACCCACCGGATCGCTTTCCCTGGGATCGTCGAAGCTGGCTACCAGCGGGACGGTCATGCGGGGCGAACCCAAAACCAGCGGTTTTTTCGGCATTGCCGTCAAGTTCAACCGTTATCGATTTCTATAGCTTTCGTCGTCAAAACAAAAACCGCTTATCGTTACCCTCTTTACCGGTATGGTTCTCATCTGGCCTGTTATCAGGCGCGGGTCGCCTGTCGATAGGAGTGGGAAGCAGGTAGGATATAAAATGCCCCGGTTGGTTGCAGCCAACCAGGGCAGGGATCCAGGAGCACGGGGTGCGCGTCCTGTATTGATTCCAGTATATCCATCCCCCACTGAAAAGTCAATTGTTTGTAAAAAATGGGCTTCCTGATATTCGTTTTGGAGGTCCAAAACCTGACTTCAAGCTGCAGCCTATATGTCCCCCGGCATCATGCTAAAGATTGAAGGGAAAGGAGAAACACTATCGGGGTGCAATCGGAAGGGATTGGATAATGCGTTTCGTAGATCAATATTCATTCGAATCAGGATTTTATATTCATTCTAGGAGAGAAAAATGTTTAAGAAATCGATTGTTCTTTTGATGTCGGTAGCGATGATTGCTATCCTCGCCTATGGCGTAATCGGCAGTGGTGCCTGGTTTTCCGATAGTGCAACCAGCAGTGCAAATACAATAACAACCGGAACGCTAAGTATCGACGATGGCCAACTATCCAAAGCAACCATTAACGTTCCGAATTTGGCTCCTGGCGATGTCACCGGTGACATTGTCTTCTACATTACCAATAATGGCAATGTAAACTTAGCCTGGTTAGGTGATTTAAGTTTCACCGATCCCAGTGGCGGGTTGGCAGATGTCATCTACATTGACTACGCTCAAATGGAATTCTTGGGTGGAAGTTGGGCCGAGCCTACCGATAATTTCATTTCGAACGGCCGTGGATCGGGAGATTGGCCATCTGCCTATAATACAACTGCTGATTTAAGTGAATATCATGTAATAACGTTGGAAAACTTTGTTGCTGGCCGAAATTTTATGGGCGTTCCCCCATATGAATTCGCAGGTGCACTTCGCCCTGGTTATGCTTACAGGCTTACCCTGCGCCTCGGTATGGTGAAGGCTGCCGGTAATGAATACCAGCATCTTGGCCCGATGACGCTGACCTTGAAAGTTGATGCTACACAGGTAAATCTTGACGCCATCCAAATTTTGTCTCCAAACATGGACGGCAGTAATATGAACTTTTTCAATACCCAAATTACTAATCAGCATTAAAGAATAAACCTCAAATATTTAAAGGAGTGGGTAGCCCAATACCATAATGGGCTACCCATACCAGCAACCATCTTCTTACAATATCTAAAAGTAAACTCAGTATCTGCTTTTTTCGCTTTATTGGATTATCTAATTTTATATCACTCATGAATCAACCAATAAAAAAACAGAGTTGTTCTTGCTTAATGAAAGGCAATATCATGCGCACAAAGTCAATTATCCTTTTTTCCTTCTTAATCATTGGACTTATCATCACGTCCTATGGCTTAATAGGTGGCAGTGGGGCATGGTTCACTGATACTGCAACAATGAATGGAACTATCTCATCTGGAAATTTTGACCTAATGGTTTCAGGCGGTCCCTTCAACCTTTCTAAGATCGAGCCAGGCGCCGGATACTTGCAGGTGGGCGAATTCTGCATCATGAACGCCGGTAATTACAATATGAAATTCCGGGGTAAGCTGAAAGATGTCAACGATCCGGGTAACCTGCGCAGCTTCTTGATGATCAAGATTGAAATGATAGCCTACAGCAGTGAAAACAATCCCCATGAGATCACGTATGGGCCAACGGATGGCAAAGTGCTGGCCGAAGATGTGCCCTTTACCAGCCTGATGGATTGGAATGATGCCATCGCCCTGTATCCGGGTGGTCCTGACAATCCGATTGCATTCTTTCCGGGCGCCAAGTCCTGCTATACGATTTCTGCCAAACTGACGAACGCCGCAGGAAACGACCAGATCCTGCAAACGGTAACTTCAAATCTATACATCGATGCAACCCAATGGATCAATACAGGTTGGTAAACCTGCCCAAATACTGTAACGGATAGGTACCGTAATGATTGAAAAAGCCCGAGTAACCATGGCAGTGTCGGACAGACCCATGAAAAAAACCCATTGGACTGTCCGCCTGTTAAAAATAGAAGGACAGGTTTTCCTGGCCCTGCTCCTGGGCTTCCTGTTTTTGCTGGCCTATGGCACGCTTTCGAACCGCTGGTACCATGTCCTGTATATCTACAGCGGCAGTATGTTACCTACATTCGCTCCTGGCGATCTGATTGTGATTACACCCCCTCCAGAGGTGCTTGAACCAGGGATGGTCCTGACATTAAGTGTCAATGGGCAGCTCGTTACCCACCGCCTGGTTCAGATCGATCCTGATGGCACTCTGATCACCAAAGGGGATAATAATCGCGTCGAGGACGATTGGAGCAACTCCCGGGTCGCGGTGGTTGGCCTTTACCGGTTCAGCGTCCCTTACCTGGGATATTTGGCCGATCTGAAAAGCCTGTTCCACCCGGCTGCCTCCGGCGCCTGGTTTTCCGCAGATGATTCGATTGCTTTCAGCTTGTCAACCGGTGAGAACGAATCGCTAACCGGTACATCGATCAAAGCCGACCTGACTGCTGATGGGTTCTTTGATCAAAATTCCTCAAATTATGGGGTTAATGGCGTGGTTTGCGTTACCAACCAGGGCCTGGCTTCGACCGAAAATCTGATGATACAGGCACAGGTTGAAGCCAAATTTAAAGGCAGCCCAGGATACCAGCCACTCGCCGGAGCTGTATTCGACCTTCAACCGACAGATCCAATTGTTGCTGGCAAGTCCAGGTGCTATGATTATTCTATCAATTTTTCCCCCACGGAAAATTCCCACTACCGAGTGGCTGCAACGGTTACCATAACCAATCATTCGGGATGGCAAATTGGAGGCCCTCATTGTTCAGGACCTGATCTTTGCCCCTTTGGGCCGACTGAGCACGCGGTTTTTGAGTTGCCAGATGATCCCGAACCCCCACAGGCAAAAATTATTCTCCCATCTACCTCTCCAACGCCAGAGCCTGAGCCAACTGCCACAGTTTTGCCTCAACCTACAACGGCACCTACAGCAATTTCATCTCCTACGTCTACGGCAACTCCTCTACCGGTAATCACGCCGTCGCCTTCGCCGACAAGTGTGATCGAACCTTCGCAAACTCCAACGCCTACGACGAGCGGGACGCCGGACCCCACCCAGACCCCGGTGCCCACTGGTTCACCGGCTCCCACCCAGACCCCGGTGCCCACTGGTTCGCTGGAGCCAGACCAATCGCCAACCTCTGAATTCACCGCAACCATGGAGCCCCTCCAGACCCAGACGCCAACCAGCACCAATGAACCCGTCGCAACAACCCTCCCAACTTCGACTGATCCTACCGGGGAGCCTCCTATCTCCACGCCAGCAGAAACGGCGGCCGATACTGCCATTCCTGTTGAATCTCCGGTGCCATAATGATCTATAATATATATATTGTTGCAAATTGTTCGATTGAGTAGACAACGAAAGAGCTTAGCCATGGACGATGATATCAGCATGATTAACCCCCTTCCTAATAGACGGATGAAACCCAGGTCGGCATGTGATTACGAGGCGATCGTTGATGGCTGCGATCCGATCGGAGGAGCGTTTACAGAAAACGCCCGAATCGTCAACATCAGCGCTGGCGGTGCATTCCTGTACCTTTATCGCCCAATCATGGTAAAAACCGTATTGTCCTTGAAGGTAACAGTCCCTGCCAGTGCGAACCGTGTGGCGACCTCTGCCCGGGCGACTAATGCGCAGGTCGTGCGCTGCGCCTCGTATCCTACCGGAATTTACGGCGTGGCGGTCAAGTTCGAGTAACAACATCATTTATTTGGCCGTTCGCCCGCTGATGGCGCGGCAGCCGCCACGCCTATTATTCTCCACTTTAATTAAAACCCGTATCGCTTCAAATGGGTGAGACAGCTTGTCACCCATCTTTTACCCGCGCCTGGGCCAATCACTTTTAAAGGGTATTGTGGGAGAAAAAGGCTAAAAACCGGCCTTTAATTGCCCTTGAGTGGGAGAATCCGGCAGTATCACGACTGTACCGAATCGAAGTGGGGATTTGTGTGGCGTTGGGGCTGAGAAATTTCAACTTCATCGGTATAATCAATGGACACCATGAAAGCACTGATCAAAGTTGATTCGACTCTGAAAATATTCATAATTGGCTGCCTGATCAACCCTGTTTTTTTTCTGATCGATTGGCTTTGGATCAGTCTATTACCGGTCATTCAAGTATCCTTCGGCGCCATCCTGCCCCAATTGATTTTGTTTACTGTACTGCGCGCCGGCATCCTGTTCGCCTGGTCGGTCCTGCTGCTGGCTCTAAGTCAGCGAAAACCGGTCCAGGGATTTCTTTCTCGCTATCTTTTCCTGATCGTTTTGAATTTGGTCTTGCTGGGTTTTGGCCTGTATGGGTCGATCTACGAACCGTCCCACCTGACGGTCAGCCAGGCCCAGGTCCCGGTCCAGGGCCTGAACCGTACGCTGCGGATTGTGCAGTTGTCCGACCTGCACATCGAACGCACTTCTGTCCGGGAGCAGGCCTTACCGCAGTTGGTGACAAGCCTGAACCCCGACATGATCGTAATGACCGGTGATTTCCTCAATGAGGATTACGCTGAAGACCCCCTGGCGGTCAGCGCATTAAGAGATTTGGTTGTTCAGCTCCATGCCCCCCTGGGGGTGTATGCAGTCAACGGCAATGTCGGGTCCCCAACGAGACTGAAAGAGATGTTCAGCGGTTTGGAAGTCAGTGTCCTGGATAACGAAATCGTTTATTTTACTCAGGATGACCGGGACTTTGCCATCGTCGGTTTGAGCCTGCATTGTTTATGTGATGATGGATCAACTCTGACACAGTTATTGACCCAATTGAACCCGGGTGATTTCTCGATTTTGCTCTATCACACACCCGACCTGGCTTACCTTGCCGAACAGCAAGGCGTGAACCTGTACCTGGCCGGGCATACGCATGGTGGTCAGATCCGCCTGCCCTTTTATGGAGCGCCGTATACTAATTCCGAGTTTGGGAAGACCTTTGAGATGGGTCTTTACCGGTTGTCTGATACCTACCTGTTCATCAGCCGGGGGATAGGCTTCACCGGCAGTCCGGCGCCGCGCATCCGCTTCCTGGCGCCGCCCGAGGTGGCTGTGATCGATTTGGTACCAGAGAAATAACCGCTGAAGTCAACTGCACATCCACCGGTCAAATGCTCAACCACCGGTCTGGAAGGGCAAGAACTGTCAACTTCTTCATTGCCAAACCGCCCCGCAGTTGAGCCACCCAATCAGGCTTATTTAATTAACATTGATAAAAAAACATGCAGAATGAACTTCTCGCCTTCCGCCAACAGGCAAATCACACCCGTTATCATAACCAAACTCAAGGACATTACGAGAGTTTCTTTCTGCGTGCAAATCATCCAACTCGCCCACTTGCATTTTGGATTCGCTACACACTCTTCAGTCCAAAAAATTTCCCTGAAAAAAGCTTTGGCGAGCTCTGGGCAACGTTCTTCGACGGTGAAACAAACCGGCATGTGGCTGTCAAACAAGAGTATGCGTTGACCGATTGTTTTTTCGATCCGTCAAGTTTTAACGTCCAAATCGGCACAGCAAAACTCTCATCAAGTTTTTTTCAAGGGGCGATTGAAAATAAAAGAAGTTCAATTGCGTGGGAGATGGCATTTGACGGCGATTCATCGCCTGTTCTTCTCCTGCCGCTCAACTTATACGAAGGCAAGTTTCCAGCAGCAAAGAGTTTGGTGAGCCTTCCGCTGGCTCGCTTCAATGGCTCTTTATCCATCAATGGTGAAACTCTAGGCATTACAAATTGGATTGGCAGCCAAAACCACAATTGGGGCATAAAGCATACAGATTTATACGCCTGGGGGCAGGTCGCGGGTTTTGACTCTCATCCAAATAGTTTTCTCGAAGTGGCAACCGCAAAATTGCGTTTTGGACCACTTTGGACACCACCGGTAACGCTTCTGGTCCTTCTGCACCAACAAAAAGAGTATGCCTTCACAGGGCTGATCCAGGGGATTAGAGCGCAGGGCAAATTTAAATACTTCGCCTGGGAATTCAAATCAAAGAACAAGGATGTAGAAATTGAAGGACGAATATCAGCCCCAGGCCAGGCATTTGTTGGTCTGAATTACTATAATCCTCCTGGCGGAAATAAATACTGCCTCAACACTAAGATTGCAGAGTGCAAATTGGTTCTCAAAGACAAAGCAACCGGAAAATCTGAAATATTGCAGACAAAACACCGGGCTGCATTCGAGATTTTGACCAGTGACCAGAACCACGGTATTGAAATTGCAGCGTAAACCCAATAAAGCCTGCACTCCGTTCTTGCTTTGCTCGTCGGGGCGGGTGGCTTGATGCTGGCGATCGCCCGGGCCCTCACGCTGGGGTGGGCGATCCAGTCAAGCTGGACGAACGGTGGTCGTATTGGGCTGCTTCCTCGACCTATATGCGCGACCATATTATCTCCGGTCACGATGTTTCAGCTTTAAATCCAAAGACGGCGTTCACGCTGGCCTGGTGGTTGGTTGCATACCTGCTTTTGCTCCTCGGTTATTTTCCTACACCGGTCAATATAGTCCTGTGCCTGTTGTGGGGCATGGATATCGCTTCAGCAGGATCTAATGTTGTGGATGATGCCAACCACAATGGTTATTCAAGTCATGTCTTCGTCAATAGAATGGTCGATCTCAGTGCCGAATTGTTGGAGATGAACGGTTTTTTTGTTATACTATTTAGGATAACCACTTGCAAGATAATAAATCCAACCGGGCGGTGGGGCTTAAATTCCAAATAACCGGGTACATTTGCTATAACGGCTGAGTTAATCTCAGATTGAATGGGCGGCGCAATGTACTGAAATTTGGACTTTCCCTCTTTCCACCCCATCAATCCTTAAATCATTAGGCGGCCAGACTTGACCACTGCCGAGAGGTGGCGATATGAAACACGTCAAATCGCTAGGTACAATCGGCATCTTGACTCTTATACTTTTCGCGTGCATCCGGGTCGATCTCCCGACCATGGAAACGACACCGATCCCCTCGAGCCTTCCAACGCCCTCAAGCTCGGTGGGAGTTGACTTCCCGCTGTCTTCGCCAGGCCCGTATTTCGCCGGGAACAAGGTGTATACAATTGTCGACAATAGCCGTGATGGCCGAGAGATAAGCCTGACGCTATGGTACCCGGCGCTGCAAGGGGTAGATGCTCAGGGGCGAGTGGTCCGTCCCGACGCTCCGCCGGACATGAGTGGGGCGCCGTACCCTTTAATCCTCACGGGGACGAATTCAGGCAGCTTATTATTCAAATCACATCTTGCTTCTTATGGATTTGTGATGGTAATCGTAAATTCTCCAGGTTTTTCCTATACTGCTCCCTGGAACAATACGGTAATAGATGGGCCGCTCGACTTTCTATTCGCCCTGGATGTGTTAACCTCCAATCCTCCTGAAGGCCTGGATGGTATTCTGGACACCGATCGGGTAGGAGTGGCGGGATACTCCTCAGATGGTTTCTTTTCCCTGGCCCTTAGCGGAGCCAGGATCAATCCTGAGTATTACTTCTCCCAGTGTGCTCAGACTCCCAACATGGATCCACCCCTCAGCCCCTACATGACTGAATATTTCTGCAACTTATCTGAAAGATGGGATGAATTCTCGTCGCAGGTAGGCGCAGAAATCTCGACAGTTTCTGATGGACTGTGGCAGCCAACCACGGATGATCGAATCCTGGCAGTTATGCCCATGGCGCCTGATTGGCCTGGTTATATGGAGCTGAGGGATTGGCTGGGATACATATTCCATCCCTGATGATCGCGGGAACAGCCGATGATCTCGTTTCGTATGAGAAGGCATCCTGCTATATTTATGAGCATCTTGTAAACTCTGATAGGGTATTTATTTCCTTTATTGGTAAGGGTCACATGATGGTGGAGAATGAAGAAGTAATCAGCCGCATAAATCACTTTGCGGTTGCGTTTTTTGGAACCTATCTGCAGGGTCACCAGGACCTCGGACGTTACTTCAGTGAGGACTTCGTTGCCCGGCAGGATGGCCTCGCCTGGGGTGTTTACAAAGATAATTGACAGCCCTCGATGGAGATGGAACCATGAGTGGACCCAACAACCCTTTTATCCGGATAGAGGCGACAGAACTCCAGCATATGCCCGCTGCAGCCAGCAAACAGGCGGGATTCTGCGGTATTTTCGAGCGGTTTTTCACACCTCAGCAGAATCCTGCTCTAAAAGCGAATCCAGACCAGCTTACTTGAGTGTAACCCCAGCCATTGTCCTGCGTATAAAATGCTGAAATCGTCCAACCATTGTTATATATGAGGAAAACACAATGAAAATCCCGTTCATGAATTCTAATTATGCGGTTGTTTGGCGTGTTTATGGGTTATTGTTTTTTCTGATAATGATTTCCTTAACCCCAGGCCTTGCCCACGCGCAAACGCAAGACTTGGAACCAAAAAAAGTGATAGCCGTTGGCAGTTTCGGCATGTGCGGGAGTGAACCCTGGCCGGTGACCCTTGAAGTATGGAATGTAGGCGCGCTGGGAGGGGATGCTTATGCCGAGGCTGTGCTATCCTCTTATGACTGTATTAATGGCGAATTCGGCGAGACGTTAAAAAAGATGTACGGCACATTCTCCGGCGGGCCAGATGGCATCGTCACATTGCAAAATGGCACCTGCCGATTTATTGAAGGGAAAACTATCCAGTGTGGTGAGGAGGGTGTTGGATCTGTATTTGTTGTGCAAAACCCGGAAGCCTTTGGACAAACTGGCTCAGATTGTATGGCCCTCATCCATTACGATACCAATATCAAGCTGGGCGACGTTCTTTCGCCATGGGCAACCTATACCGCCGTGCCAGAGGGAAACCCGGTCACCCCCATTGGCGAAGCCTTTCTGATCAATGGTAAATCGACATCATCAGAGATTTGGGACGGACTAGAGACCACCATTGAATTGCAATATACCTGTCCAGGACATCAAGGGCATATTGCCTCCATCACCGTTCCTGCGGTGGGTAACCCCACAATCACCCCGACAAATATAACAACTATCACGCCTGGTGGCACCTTCACACCGGAGATTACCGATACGCCGAATCCAAGCGAAACACCTACGCCGGAAGCGTCAGCGACTTTCACCTTGACCCCTACCAAAATATCCTGCAACTCCCTCTCGCCAGACGCCAAACTGGCCCAGATATTAAACCGCTACTACGCACAAATTCCCAGAGGAATCACTGATTCTGGCAACAAGAACAACCTGCTAACCCTATGGGATGACAAGTACAACGATTATGTTTGCGGCAGTTATCAGGGCAAAGTATTACAGCTTCTCAGCGACATCAAATTCAACTCTGATCCGTGCGTGAGCGCCTGGTTGGATGATTGGGATTACGGCCCCATCGAAGCGCTCTGGGGCGGGCATCAGGCCGTAGTCATTTACCCGCGCGGCACAACCTGGACCGACACTGGACTGGTGTTAGACCCGTGGATTACCCAAAGCCCGCAGGTTTACACCATTCAGGATTGGTCCTTACAATTCAGCGCTAGTTCGCAATATGGCGTCCGTGGAAGCAGTGACTATGAGAATCAGGCCCAATACCCCACAGTAGGTGGAAATTACACACCCCCTGGCGACCTAAAACTAACGGCGAGAGAAAACGATTTTATCCGCACCCTTCCGTCAGAAAAGCAAGATTGGCTCAAAAAAATGTCGCCGGTTAACCGCAAGGCCTGGGTGGTGCAAATGATGCGTCGCCAATTACAAAATGCTACCTTGAGTATCAACAGCCCGCTGGATATTTATTTGACAGATGATGCAGGCGGTATTGCAGGGTTTAAAAATGGCAATCTTGTGGATGATTTACCGGATGTGTCTTTTCGACGTTTTTTAATGGCTGATGGGCATTATTGGACAGAAGTGGAATATCCGGCTGACCGCAACTATCAGGTCGTCATGTACGGCACCGGCGATGGTCAGGCGCGCGTCTTCAGCACAATTACTGAATTTGGCGCCGCGGGCGTGGCATACCAGTACGATTTCTCAGTCATTGAGGGCGAATTTTACCGATCAGAAACCAGCGAGATTGGAGTATCATTTGTGTATGCTCAATCGCGCATTGAGCCGACCGTCGTTTTGACGGCTGACCTGGCATGGATAGAATCTCAACCCGGCTTGGTTGAACCTCAACGGAATAACAAAGATGATACGTCTCCATTCAAGCTGACTGTGCTTATTGCTTGTGGGATTGGCGCAGGTTTGATCGCGTTTCTAATTCTGCTGGTGGGTATAATTTGGTTTGTCCGCCGGCGTAGCAAAGCAAAGTCTTCCCTCTGAGGTAAAAAAATGCGCGATTTAAGGCCGCAGTTTTTGTAATCCCACCAATTCTGTTGCTTTGTTTGGATGTTTGCGAAACAAAAGATATTTTCCTTGTTTGGCAAATAGGAGACAAAATTGAGCAACCAGGCAAATCGAAAACCAGAGTTTGGTAATTGGGTATCCAAAAGACTTCTTTATGTATCATGCACGCTGGGTCTTGCCTTTCCAAGATTTTCCTTTTTGTTACCGATTCTTATAAATCTTGCTTTATTCTTCATCCTTGCATTTGTGTATTTTGTATTTGTGCGACTTAAGTTTTCACCTACGAGTGGAAACCTTCAAGAAAACATTAGATATTTAGTTTCAATCTGCATAGAATGGGATGGACACGGTCAAGCGCCTGACATTGGATGTGGAAATGGCCCTCTGGCTATTGAATTAGCAAAGAAATATTCGGAATTTAAAGTAACAGGGATAGATTATTGGGGCGAGCCATGGGACTACTCACAAAAAAAACCTGTGAGAAAAATGCAGAATTGGAAGATGGATCAAAGAAAGTAACCTTCCACAACGCAAGTGCCTCTAGATTGCCATTCGATGAAGAGAGCTTTGATGCAGTTGTAAGCAACATTGGATTTCATACCGTGGGCATTACAAATACTGTTCATGATTGGAGAGATTGGTATTATCTATGGCAAGAAATGTAATTACTAATTGAAACTCGCACCTGACTCCTGCTCCCCCTGATCGCCTCCGGTGCAGGGGTGCAGTGGCCATGTGGTATATAAAGTGATCTTAAGTGATCTCGTCGCGCCAGAGTTTACGGCGTTTGAGCCACCCTATCAGACCCGTAGGGTTGCTGCGGGAAGGGGGACTTGGAGTCAGATGTGGTGGAGGAGAATTTTTAAACGGCACATTCCTGGGCGCGAGAGGCTTATTGTTAGCTTTGTAATTGTTATGGATGACGGAAGATGCTCTGATTTATATTACGGAGCAATCGGAAAGAGGCTCTGATCCGCAGCGGTGGATGCGTTTTTAAATCCTACTCGGTATCGAAGGAGAATAATTACTATGACCAGTGAAGTGTTGAGTTCCCCATTTTTTAATGCAATCCTGGAACAGGACGGCATCATTCGACTGACCTGGATTCCGAACGTCGAAATCGGCCTGGTTGCCGCAAAAGAGAGCATTGCAGCCGTTAGCACCTTATGCCAGGGCATACCACGCCCGCTTTTGTTCGATATGCGCTTCACTAAAAGTATCGATCGGGAAGCGCGGGCATTCTATGCTGGTCCAGATGGCAGCGGTGTGATTGCAATTGCGTTGCTCATCGATTTAGCGGTCAGCCGGGTCATAGCCAATTTCTATTTGCGCATCAACAAACCGACGATCCCTACCCAGATGTTTACTTCAGAAACAGAGGCACTCAAATGGCTGAAGACAATCGCATAGGAGAGATTCGGACCCGTATCGCAAAGATCTCGTTACGAGAAGATGGGATCGTTCAAATGGTGGTCTTCCCCGGGGCTGTATATACTTTGGCAGATACCCGAGAAGGTTTGGCGGCCATTGTTAACGTCAGCGAAGGAACGCGGCATCCGCTGCTGGCAGATGCGCGAAACCTCAAGAAAATGGACTTCGCAGCCAGACAGGAATCCGCCACATTTAAGGAAGTAACATCTGTAGCCATCCTGATCGATTCAACAGTCAGCCGGATCATAGGAAATGTCTTCCTGACCTTCAATAAAATGGCTTTCCCCATCAGACTTTTTTCTTCCGAAGCTGAAGCTATCGAGTGGTTAAAGGGATTTCTGGAATGACTCCGGAACCAAAAACAACGCAGGACCCTCGTCTTAACGAGGTGCTCGATCTCATTCTTCAGATTACGTCGGGCAATTTTGAAGCCCGGGGGATCCCATCCGAACGCGGCGATGAATTGGATGCCATTTTTGCCGGCCTGAACATGCTCGCTGAAGAAATGTCTGCCGCATTTGGCCAGATAAGCGAAGCACGAGAGCGGTTGGAAGTGCGCGTCAAAGACCGCACCGCAGAATTGGAAATGGCGAGCGAAAAACTGGGCGGCTACGTAAACGACCTGGAAGCGCGCAACCGTGAAATGATCCTGCTTGGACAAATGGGCAATCTATTGCAAACCAGCCTGACGTTGGAGGAAGCCTACGCGACAATCAAAGAGTCCGTCCAAAAACTGTTTCCGGATGAGTTCAGGAGCATTGTATATTTATAATGCCTCACGTAATTTGCTGGAGATAAATGTAGCATGGGGCGAGGTATTGAGTAGCGAGGAGCTCTTTACGCAGGAGGAGTGTCAGGCGCTGCGCAACGGTCAAATTTATCAGGTGGATGACTTGCGAACGATGCTGAACTGCCAGCATGTACACCCGATAGTCAAAGAAATGGGAAATAATATACGATTGCCTGCCGGATATACTTGTGTGCCATTAATATCAATGGGCACGATCATCGGCACTATCTATCTAGAATCCGCACAGGGGTCGGAATCTCTCTCCGCAAAAAAGCCACTGGTAGATGCCATGTCAGAGCAAATCATGTTGGCCCTGAGAAACCTGAAGCTGCAAGAAATCCTGAGAGGCCAATCCGTCCGCGATTCGCTCACCGGCTTGTTCAATCGGCGCTATTTGGATGAGTTAATTGAACGTGAAATAAGCCGGGCAGTACGTAAAGGGAACAAGTTGGGAATCATCATGTTTGATATTGACCACTTCAAGGACTTCAACGATATCCATGGTCATGATGCCGGTGATACGGTCTTGCGAGAGCTAGGCGCATTTATTTTGGAGCAATTCCGAGGCGAAGATATTGCCTGTCGCTATGGAGGCGAAGAGTTTGTCCTTATCCTTCCGGATGCATCCCTGGACGATACCCGTAAACGGTGCGAGGCTCTACATAAAGCGATCAAGCAGCTGGATGTGTACCATCGCGGTACGCTGTTGAACAAGATCACACTCTCTTTTGGGGTGGCAGCCTTTCCAGATAACGGAAATGTCGCCGAGACATTGCTGCGAGCCGCAGACCAGGCACTCTATCGCGCAAAAAGAGAAGGGCGCGACCGGGTCGTCGTGGCATAATTAACCATGCATCCGCACCCTGGATTGCCATCATGAAAAAAGGATAGCACGGGCTAGCACAGCTTACTTTGGACAGGTGAAAATCACCCAGTGCCAGTGTAGCAAACCGTTTAGCGGGCGAGTAACGTTCGTCGGAAAAAGGATGGGTAAAAATGAGAACATCTCTTCCGTTTCTCTGTGTCATCTTAATCCTGACTAGTTGCGGTCCGTCGAAGGTTCAAGAGAAACAGCTTCCGCATGAGATGACGAATACAACACTGCCCGCTTCCTCCATCCCAGAAAACTGGCTGATTTACCATAATGACTTCCTGAAGTATACCTTCCACTATCCACAAGAAGCACAAATTATCGAAGAAGGAGTCACGGGCTTTCCATCCGGTGAAATGCCGGCTGGGATGGACATAGGTGACTATTTCGACCAGCTCAACACGATCTACCCATCCAATCTATGTGTTCGGCTGCACTTGGCAGGCATGTTTTTGTCAATCACGCCCCCCGATGATCGCGGCAGGAGATATACCGGGCCATGCGGTATTTCTGGGATTGGAAACACTTATATAATAGAGCAATTTGATGAAACGATTTACTTGTTCGGAGATGATCGCAGCGTAACATGGACAAGGTTCCTCGATAAAACTAATGGTGAATGGCAGAACGAAGCTTCATCACTGCTAATAAACGGTTTTCTAATTGAATTCGGTGTCTTTAGTTTTGTGGATATAGATAAAATATCCGAAGAAGAGTACTTAAGCAGCAAACCAGATCTGCTACTCATCCTGGCTTCTCTAGAATGGACTGAATAGTGCATGAAAAGCTATGACTCCTTGAATAAGCACTCGCCTAACTGCGGCTGTACCGGATAGCAGCTCTGCCATTCCACTCAGACGCGCCTTGCCAGAAATGGTGCACAATTATTAACGAGTTTTGCGGTCCCGCCACTGCCGCTGATCCAAACTGCCAGGCGCAATCTCTCATAGGAGGAAAATGGCAACACAGTTGAATTATGGAAATTGGATCCGAAGGAGAATATTGGCTATCCTGGGATTATGCTCATTGGGCGCGGGTATCTTGATTTTCCTCCCTATTGGACCTTATCGCATCGTCCCGACATTCTTGTTTATCATCCTTCTGATTAGCTTCCTGTTTCCATTTTACGCCTATGTGATGTTCTCTCAAATGGGCGGCAAGTTTCAAGAAAGAATCTACAACCTTATCATCCAGAACCTGGGAGTAAAAGGGAATAGAAAAATCCTCGATATCGGCTGCGGAAATGGAGTGCTGGCAGTAAAGGCTGCGCAGCAGAATGGTGAAGCAGAAGTGACTGGCGTTGATTATTGGGGTAGTGATTGGGAGTATTCAAAAGGCGTCTGTGAGCAGAATGCGAGAATAGCCGAGGTGAGCAACAGAGTGCATTTTCAAAAGGGCGATGCTGCTGCGCTCGACTTGGCATCTGGCACATTTGATGGAGCAATAAGCAACCTCACTTTCCACGAGGTTCGGTCTGTAGCCAATAAAAGGGATGTCCTGCAGGAAGCCCTTCGGGTTGTGAAGCCTGGCGGAACCTTTGCTTTCATCGATTATTTCGATGAGGCCAAATATTATGGGGAATCTCCTGAATTCGAAGCCTATCTAAGAAATCTTCAGCTCTCTCATATTGAATACAAACCGCTTCACGCCATCATCCCCGTGCCAATCCCCCTGAGGCACCCCAAGATTTTGGGGAAAGTAAGAATAATTAGCGGTAGAAAATAGGTGTTCGCCGAAAGTGCGCCTGACACCGCGTGAAGCGGACGTTGCGCTTGATTCCACTCAAGCGGCTCCACTCGCTCGAAATTCTGGTTCAGGCTCGACACCTGGTTCTCAAGGGAAACGCCGCTTTCGCCAACCCCTGGGCGGTTTCGCAGCGAAATAGAGAATAAAAATAACGTAGAATAAGTATTGGCCTATCCAGAATAGATGTATTTTACTTCTGTAGGAGACCCTTTGTGTTTGCTTCATTAGAAGGATTAAACCCATAACGCTTGCTTTGCTGGCATCTCTTTTTACCTGGGGAGTGACAGCTTTAGGTGCCGCACTTGTGTTCTTTTTAAAGACAATAAACCAAACAGTTTTAAATTCAATTTACTCAACAATCGGAGCAATGTTTGGTTTTTCGGTAATGATGCTACTTGATGTAGCATTCGGATAATCCGTTGATCTATAGCAAAGATATAGGTAAAATATCGTTTAATGAAGCAAATTGAGTTGCTAATAAAAATTCCGTCCGGAACCGCTCCAGCGGGTGGGCGGTGCAGGCCGTTCGAAGGTATTCTGCGCGATAATTGACCTTGTAAGACCCTCAAACTCAGCCTCGCGCTCGCATCTGAGCCGTTCCTTATTATTGAATGAATAATTTCCTTATTTGTGAAAGAGGTTAGCTGTGGCCAACTCGAAAAGTAATCGTGACACTTCCACCAGAAGGCTTCGATTCACGCAGCATTCTGGCTTCCAAAAAACACTTAATGAGCGGGTTAATGCCTACCTGCGCGACCATCACATCTCCGGGCGCGATGTTCCAACCATGTACTTTAAAACGGCGTTCACGCTGACCTGGTGGTTGGTTACATACCTGCTTTTGCTCTTCGGCCATTTTCCTGCACTGGTCAACGTCGTCCTGTGCCTTGTGTGGGGCATGGCGATCGCATCAATCGGATTCAATGTTGTGCATGATGCCAACCACAACGGTTATTCAAGCCATGGTTTCGTCAATAAACTGGTCGGTCTCAGCGCCGAACTGCTGGGGATGAACGGCTTTCGCTGGCGCACCAAGCATAACGTCTGGCATCACACCTATACCAATATCAGCGGGTTCGATGACGATGTCGAGGCGTTTGGCCTGATACGGCTCACCCCCCGGCTGCCGTGGAAGCCGCTGCACAAAGCCCAGGTCTGGTATTATCCGCTGGTATACAGCATGATTGGCTTCGATTTTATCTTGCGCGACTTCATGATGGCATTATTCGGAAAATCCGACGCCAACCATGTTTATCCAAAGATGAGCCCTGTGGATAAGATTACATTCTGGGTTGGTAAGCTGATTTTCTTTACCATCATGTTCGTGCTGCCGATGACGGTCTTTCCGTGGTGGCAGGTGTTGATTGGGTTCATGATTGTGATGCTCACAGCCAGCCTGATCTTAGGGGTTATCTTCCAGCTCGCTCATATTAATACCCATGCAGCCTTCCCTGAACCAATGGGCAAGCCGCCGCATATCGACAATGAATGGGCCATCCACCAGGTTGAAACCACGGCTGACTTTGCGCCGCATAACCGGCTGTTGAGTTTTTTCATCGGGGGTCTGAATTACCAGATCGAGCACCACTTATTTCCGCATATCTGCCACTTGAATTACCCTAAGATCGCCCCCATCGTGCAAGCAACGTGCGCAGAGTTTGGAATTTCCTACAAATGCTACCCGACCTGGCGTGAAGCATTTTCCAGTCACCTGCAGGAACTGCGCCTCCTGGGACAGGCCTCTGGAGAGAAGCGCAGCAAAACAAAACCGATGACCGGTAGCGCACCGTAGGCGATAACTCGATCTGCTGCCGGGCAGCTCATGTTCATCGATTCTTTCATTCGGGCGGATCAGTATAAAACAAGTCCATGAACTGGGTTCCAATTGTGCTTCTTTCCTTTTTATGCGGATCCATACCGTTTTCGGTTTGGTTAGGGAAAATTTTTCTGGGGCTGGACGTGCGCCATTATGGAGATGGCAACCCGGGCGCGATGAATGCCTTCAGATCAGGCGGTAAGGTATTTGGCCTCTTCAGCTTGATTTTGGATATTTCAAAAGCCGCGGCGCCTGTTGGAATTGCTTATAACATTTTGGGGATCCGCGGTATCCCTATGTTTTTGATCGCCATCGCTCCGCTTCTTGGTCATGCCTTCAGCCCATTTTTACGCTTTCGAGGTGGAAAAGCTCTTGCCGTTTCGCTTGGCGTTTGGATTGGTTTAACCATCTGGAAAGCTTCTTTGGCTGGGGTAATTGGAGTATTAGTAGGCATATCCCTGACTTCAGCGCCTGGCTGGGCAGTCATGCTGGGATTGTTTGGAATTCTAACGGTATTGCTGTTATGCATGCCGGATCCACTGCTGAAAGGGGTATGGATTGGTGAGACGATCATCTTGGTTTGGACACATCGTACTGACCTTCGCCGGCGACCACGCTGGCGCTCCTGGATCGAAAAGTTCATCCACGGGTTAAAACATGAGGCCGGGATGGTTAACTACGTCACCCATGATCTGATTATCCATTTTATTATTTTTCAAAGTGCAATTCTGCTGGTCATTCTGAGTAATATTTTCCTCCTTCATCGTGGGAGGAAGCATTCACCACCGCATGATCTCCCCCTTGTTTCCATTCTTGTCCCTGCTCGAAATGAAGAGACGAATATTAGGCGATGCATCCAATCACTTCTGACACAGGATTACCCATCCTTTGAAGTCATTGTTTTTGATGATGAGTCTGAAGATGGAACGCCTAAGATCCTTAATGAGTTAGTAAGAACACACCGCGGTTTGAAAATAATGACTGGCAGTTCAGGTGCTGATGGTCAAGGGGGTAAGAACCGGTCTTGTGCGAGGTTGGCGCAACAAGCGCAAGGTGAATACCTCTTTTTTACCGATGCAGATACCGTTCATCAACCGCAAACCTTGCGCCTTATCGTAACGGCAATGACCGGTGAGCAAGCTGACCTGTTGACCGGCTTTCCACACCAGGAAATGGGAACCTGGGGAGAAAGACTTCTTGTCCCATTTTTTTCTTGGGCTTCATTATGTTTTAACCCACTTTGGTTGGCTTACAGACTTCGTCTACCCTGGCTCTCCAGTGCAGTTGGACAAATGATGTTGTTTCGCCGGGAGGCTTATCAATCTATTGGCGGGCATGCCAGCCTTGGATCTGGGATTATTGATGATTTGACTTTGGCCAGGAAAATTAAAGCAGCGGGTCTGCGCTGGCGTATGGTAAATATAACGGACCTGATTAATTGCCGGATGTATCACGGCGGGCAGGAAGCTGTCAACGGGTTTACGAAAAACCTGTTTGCTGCTTTTGAATTTCGCTTGCTTCCCTTTTTGTTTGTTTTTATCTGGTTGTTTGTGCTATTCTGGGATCCGCTGATCACCCTGGCTTTTTGGACTCTTGGGAAGGCCCCAACAGCCCAGTTATTGGATATGATCTTATGTATTGGCCTTTCACTGGTACTTTGGTTCATTCCTTTTCTTGAGTTAGGCGTGCCATTCAGGTTAGGTCTGCTCTATCCAGTCACAATTCTGGCGAATGAAGCGGTTGCCTTTCGCTCCCTATTCCTTAGCCTGGCGGGGCGATTAAGTTGGAAAGGACGCATTTTAGATCAACCGAATTGGAAATGGCTATGAGCGGAATTAAAAACAAAAACGGCACGGGTTGAAAGTGTATTCTTTTGAAAAACATTTTCAGATATTGGTTGTCAAATTTGAATATAAGGCGAACTTAGGGGCTTATATTTACTGGTAGTCACTTTCAAATTTCCCTTTACGATTTGAAAAGAAAGACTTTCCCTAAATACCTGCAAATTGATTGACGATCGGATCAAGATATTCGTTGATTAATAAGAAGCATAATACCCAAAAACTGCTTGATTCCGAAATCAATTTCTAGGCAAATGGCAATAAAATCCTTGCCAAATTTGTTTACCCGAATCTTTCCGCTAAAACGGTAGAGCAAGATAAACTGTTTTCGCTGCATCAATAGGCTAATAGAATCGGACCTTTCTCTGGCGCTAATTTTTCCCTCGAAGCGCCAGGTAACCCACACCCTATCAGCAGATTTCAAACTGGGCTTTAGTAATATTGTCTATATAACTCTTCCAAGCCAACCCTTTTAAAGCATGAGAATCGACTTCTTGTTTAATCACATCTGATACAAATATTGCAGAAGGAGATTGAGGTATTTTGAAGATATGTTTGCCTTTCACAAATTGTTCTTTGAATACTGGCTTGATTATTTTGGATGCGGGACCATAATGGCGCACCTCAGAGTGCTCCTCATCCAAACAATCAATAATTTCAATAATATTGATAATATAAAATTCTTGGTTTTCATGGCTTAATGGTAATATCTGTACGCTATCACCAAGCAATTGTTCCAGAACCTGTAAGGCTTGCTTATTAAAACAGCTACCGACTCTGCGCCAGCCAACCAAGGAAAATCCGGTTGAGGAAGCCCCTCATTTAATTTTCTGATTATCTTCCGCTCTTCTTCGCTCAGTCCCGGAGCTTCCCATTCCCTGGCATATGTGACTTTCGGCATTTTCCAGAGTTTTGTATATGGTTTTCCCATAAACTCGGAGATCAGTTGGCGGGTAAAACCCTGGTCAATAAATAACAAATGAGCATAGTGATTGACATCTTCTGTTTTTTAACTTGAAAAAGGAGCCCATTTTAACTTCAAAAATGCACCCACCTTTGCCAATTGTACCAAAAAATTAACTTTAGAAATGCGCCCTTTTTAACTTTAGAAATGAACCCACCTCCTGGGATGATAAAATAGGGATGCTCGTGCGGAGGATAGGGCAACGCTGGGGAGCGACCTGAGCGCCGACACGAGCGACTATACGGCAGGGCAGAGAAGCAGTTCTCTGCCCTCTTCTTTTCTGCCCTGCCGGTAGTCCCCAAAAGCGATAAACCCATATTACTCTTTCTCTTGCATACGCTGGCGGAAGCGGAAAGACTTGCCGGTGAGTTCAACGATATGAGCGTGGTGCGTCAAACGATCAAGTAGGGCCGCGGTCAGGCGTTCATCGCCGAAGAGTTGAATCCAATTGGCAAACTGAAGATTGGTGGTCACGATCATGGCGTTACGTTCATACAGCTCTGAGCAGAAAGTGAACAAAGCATGTGCGCCGTTTGGGGTAAAGGGGATAAACCCCAGCTCGTCCAGCACGATCAAGTCTTGCTTGTGGGCCAGAGCGATCATCCGGTGAAGGCGGTTTTCTTCCTGAGCCGCCAGCAGCTCATTCACCAGTCCGGCTGCGGTCCAAAAACGCACCCGGCGCCCCTGTCGGCAGGCAGCCAAAGCAAGTGAGATAGAAAGGTGTGTTTTCCCCAGTCCCGGGTTTCCAATGAAAATCAGGGTTTCGTGTTTGGTAATGTATTCTCCCCGCGCCAGGTCCAGGATGCGAGCCTTGTTGAGGCTGGGTAATGCCGAGAAGTCAAAGTCTGCCAGCTCTTTGAGAACCGGGAAATGAGCCGCCTTTATGCGACGCTCGATGCGGTTTTGCTCGCGGGTGTGGATTTCCTGCTCGGCCAGGGCTAACAGGTAACGCGGATAATCCAGATTTTTCTGGGCCGCATCGGCGGCAAACGGCAGGTACTGCTGGACGAAAGCGGGCAGATGAAGTTGGCGCAGGTAAGTTTCCAGCAAGGGATTGCGTTCCATTACCTCACCCCCAATAATTGGTTATATACCTGTAAATTCACCGGCTGGCAGCCAATATCTGCCAGTTGTGGAAGATGGCTCAAATCGAGCGGATTGGTCGAAGGCGAGGGAATGGAAAGCCGTTGTAGATGATACATAACCCCATCCAGGTTCAGCATGCCCGTGTGAACCGCCGCTTCCACGGCACGTTCAACCAGGTCGGTAGAATGAGCCTGATGCAGTTTCAGGATAGCGACGAACTCTCGGATACCCTGTCCTTCTGGTTTGCTTTGCTGTAACCCGGTCAGCAGTTGTTCGTAGGTGGCTGGCCATTTCTTGCGCCATTGGCGCAGGGGTAAAGTGTGTTCAAATGCTCCTGGTCGCTGTTCCAGCAGTGTGAGGTAGTGTAACGGGTCAAAAACGTCCTGCTCTCGTCCAAAACAGCGCCGGTGAATGGCAATTACGTTTTCTAGAGACAGCACCTCAATCTTGAAAGGGAACGCGCGCAAGACCAACTGTTTTCCCGCAAAGGTGTGAGGCACAGAGTAGCGGTTGGTCTCAAAGACTACCTGGCTGTATGAGTTGGCTTTCACCGGCCGGGTTTCACAAGCCGGATAATCTTGCTTGGGAAACGGCAGCAAATGCACCTTGTCCACTTCCCACAGCTCGGACACCGGAGCTTCGTGCCCACGGATGTGTCGGTCCACATCCTGCTTGCAGCGTTCCAGCAGGAGTTGGTTCAGCTCGTCATAGTCCTTGACCCTGGGAAGCGGTGAGAAAAAGTTGCGCTGGGCGTAGCCCACATCGCTCTCCACTCCTCCTTTTTCATGCCCCTGGGCTGGAGTGCAGTAGTGGCTGTCGAATAGATAATAGCTGCGAAAGGCTTTGAAGGCTTCTTGTTCCTGACGGTTATGCCCTTCAAGAATGCGAAAAACGGCCGTTTTCAGATTGTCATACGTAATCCGGTGGGGAATACCCCCAATGAAGTGAAATCCGGCTTCATGCGCGTCCAGAAAGGCTTCCTGTTTCTGAAACGGATACGCCTTCACAAACCGCACCCGTGAATAGTTCAGCCGCATTACAAAAAACTGAACCTTGACCTCAGCCCCTGCCAGGATCACCACTGCCTCACCCCAATCGGCCTGGCCATCCTTCCCCGCATCATACTCCAGCGGCAGGTAAGCTTTGCCTGCTTCTAACTTCTTCTTAGTTCGGCAGATGAAATTGTGAATATTGCCTTCGCAGCCGGTATAGCCTTCCTTTTCCACCATCTCGTAAATCTTGTGGGCGGTGTACCGTTGTTTGCGAGGCAGTTTTTCGCTTTCGTCCAGCAGATCCAGAATGCGGTGCTGATATTGCCCTAAAACTTTCGCCTTCTTCTCTTGCCCAAGGTGATACTTCTCAGGTATGGGATGTTCCAGTGCTTTGCGAATTAACCGGCGACTGTGCTTATACCGTCGGCTAATCTCTCGTATGCTGAGTCCCTCGATGTGATACGCTTTGCGTATCCTTTCGTAGTCGTCCACCGTTCTCATCTCCTTGCCTCCGGTAATGAATTACCGGAGATTGTAATGTCCAGGTGGGCTCATTTCTAAAGTTAATTTTCCCCCAAGGTGGGCTCCAATATAAAGTTAAAAAACAATCTTCTGTATACTCCCAAATTTTCATAGAAACCTCTACTTCTATTATATAAACCAATATCACGCTTAATAAAATCCATTATTAAATCATTATTTGGATCATCAAAGATATTCTTTTAAATTTTCCACTGTCGTTTCTGTAATTCTTCCTTAAAAACTGCGTTTATTTCGCTTGTTTCCCCTTGGAAGGTTTATTTCCTTTGGCGGTTTTCTGGATATTTTCGACATTAAACCTATTAACAATTAGATCGTAATCAATACACCGAATTACGGCCTAAATTTCTTTCCTCAATACATAATCCGAATTCAAGATTATATCCGCATATCTATGTGCGTAAAATTCTTCGTTCATTTGCCTATTCGGTTGGACCCTTTTAGAAATGTATTGTTAATAACGCATCTGATATAACAAGAATTTACCGGCAAATTCTTGTTAATGAAAAGAGGAATTCTAAACTTCATCTAGCTTGCATTCCTCGGAAAGTTCCGCTAAGAACTCAGGTTTCAAATATCGAACATATTGAGATACATCATTTAAACGCTTTTGAAGTGTAGTAAAAGAAATATAACGGCAGACCTTTGCTAGAGGGGGAGACAACCTTGAAAATGTGGGGCGATTTACTTCAACAAATACCTTATCCCTTCTCTCATCAGGAGCAACCAGATATAAGGGAATATTGAGGTTAGGTTGCATAGCAATTAGATCAGACATGCGAAGCAATCCGGAGTAAATTGAGGTTGTGCTTTCTATCTCAAACGCAGCAACAATAGCATTCCCTTTCAGCCATAATACATCAATGTGTTCAATGGTTCTTGTAGTAGCCTCATCAAATTGTAGGGGGAGCTCATTTTTTAACTTAAACGTATCAGAAAACTTGCCGCCTTTATACTCGCGGTTTCGGTCATTGCGCGCAGCCCAGACAGGAAATCCCATCTCAGCACCAAGTTTAAGTAACTGGTATTGAATTTCAGTGTGTTTATTAAGTTCACCAACCTCTTCTTTGTCTGATACTAATAAAATTGGTTCATCTGTTTCTGGAATAGTTACTAATCCAATTTTAGATTTTAGACCTTGAGGTTTTCTTGATAATTTGCGTTGATCAACTGATCGTTTTATCGGATGTTCTTTGGCCTCTAATAAGACCTGTAAAACAACATCACCATCCGATTGTTTCCACTTTGACGGAGATCCTCGCACCGCACCGCTCCAGGCATTTTGATTCTTAAGGTTCTTGAAAATACTCAATTCATTTTGCAAATCTTTTATGGGGATAGCAGTTTCCGGTGTCAAAGCAACTATAATTTTTACGTCCAAACGACAAGGAAAAGTATCGTATTTCCAGATAGCTGATGTACCTTTATATGGTTTTGATGTCACTTCAAGCATGCCAATAAACCTGGAAACCCCCACAAGATAACAGATCAAATAATCGCCCAGCTCTATTTTCTGGACTGAAGACCATCTGCTATCTCGAAATCCAGATATTTTACCTCCGGCATCAATAAATTCTTGCCAAGAAGTTCCCGTGAAAAGATCGATCCAATAATTCTTGGTTGACATATTTAACCCACCCGCCCTTGAAGAATAGTTGTTTAAATGTGGCTGTGATTAATATTATACATAAGTTATAAAAAACTATGGTTTGGGAGATTAGGATTAAGTTAATTAATCGCTATTCCCTATTCAGTAAAGCTGCAAAATCCCCATAATCGCTTACCCAGACGCGCAAGTTCCGCGTCAGATCATCAATTGATCGAATTGAACAGTAGCGTCTAAAGTCTTCTTCCGAACACTTGTTTACCTTTAGAAAATGTTTTATTAGTGCACTGGTATCAATGTTTTCTTTTGTCGTCAAATCTTGCACTCTTTCCAATTTTAGCATTAGATCCTCGAATACCGTTTGAGGGTGTGACCGCGGTCTAAATTTACGACCAAAGGGACTGCTATGCCGACCCGCCTGCCCTCGATAGAGGGTATATACGATTCGGTCCGCGCAGAGGAGGTCAAGATGGTCATCTGATTTAGGAGAGGATCCTAGCAAATCTTGGTTTGGGATGAGATGCGATATAACTGAAATGTGTTAATATTGACTCCAGATATTGTATTGCGAATGTAAGCAGCCCAAGTTCAGTGGAGCGTGATGCGCCGGACAAGCTAAAGCACAATCCAGTAGAGAAATAAATGAATATTACTTCCGCAAATCCATTTCGTGGTCGGATGCAGCCCTTTCCAGGTTTAGAACAATGGTCGCGCCAGGTGAAGCTTCCGCAAAGTGAGATCAACCTGTTCCTATATGATACTGGAGCAGAGAGCCAGACCCCTATCCTTTTCTTGCATGGTTTAGGCGACGAGGCAGATACCTGGCGACATGTGCTTCCATTAACCTCAGCTGATTATCACTGCCTGGCACCTGACCTGCCTGGCTTTGGACGCAGCGACAAACCAGGCCGCAGCTATACCATCCCGTTTTTTGCGAGCACAATGCTCGAACTGCTAGACTCCCTTTCAATCTCGCAGGCGATGATCGTCGGTCATTCAACCGGCGCGATTATTGCTCATCAGATCGCCCTGACCCACCCGGAACGGGTGCAGCGGTTGGTCTTGATCGGCGGCTCACTGGTTTCCAAAAGCCAGCCCATTAATCTGGGACTGCTCCTTTTCTTCATCCCAGGCCCGGGTGAATGGATCTACAGCCGCCTGCGAAGGAGCCCCCAGGCAGCCTACCAGACGCTGGAGCCTTATTATTACCGCCTGGAAGACCTACCCCAGGCCGATCGAGATTTTTTATTCCAGCGGGTGAACGAACGGGTGTGGAGCAATGGCCAGCGAAAAGGTTTTTTATCCACCTTGCGCAATTTAGCTGGCTGGCTGCCAGCCCAACAGAAAGATCTCCCCAAACGACTTGGTGGATGGGCAGTCCCGACAGACGTCATTTGGGGCGAAATGGACTATATCAACCCGGTAGAGAATGCTCAGGCCCTGATCGAATTAATGCCCTCAGCCCAATTGGTAATAGTCCCCAAAGCCGGTCACAATCTCCACCAGGAGCGGGGGCCGGTCGTGGCAAAGGTCATTCATAACGCTCCATAAACGGCTACCCGGTTAGACCTGCGTCCCACTGCGATAATTAAAAGGAGTTCTTTATGCCTATTCCGGACAGTTGGCTTCCCGCTCTGGTCGGCGAGACCACCCAACCCTATTACCAGCAACTCTATCGTTTTGTGGGCGAAGAGCGCCATAAATACAAGGTTTATCCGGCGGGGGAAGACGTGTTCAACGCCCTGCGTTATACCCCCTTTGAGAGCGTGCGGGTTGTGATCATCGGGCAGGATCCGTATCACGAGGAAAACCAGGCCCATGGTCTGGCATTTTCAGTGCGCCCGGAGGTTGCGGTCCCCCCTTCGCTGGTGAATATCTTTAAGGAACTGCACGACGATGTCGCATTTCGGGTCCCGAACCACGGCTGCTTGATCCCTTGGGCTGAACAAGGCGTACTACTGCTGAATGCCGTGCTGACAGTGCGCGCCCACCAGGCCAATTCGCATCAAGGTAAAGGCTGGGAAAATTTCACCGACGCGGTGCTGCGCGCAGTCAACGCCAGGGACAGCCGGGTGGTGTTTCTTCTGTGGGGCAGCTATGCCCAGCGTAAGGCCGAATGGATCGACGTAAACCGCCACACGGTACTGAAGGCTCCGCACCCTTCGCCGCTTTCCGCCACCCGCGGATTCTTTGGCTGCCGCCACTTCTCCAAAGCCAACGCCGCCCTCCAGTCAGCTGGCCTGTTGCCCATCGACTGGCAGCTGGCGAATTTGAAGAATTAAGCTGACGGCGGTGTTAGCTTGCTGGTGATATGGGGAATGGTTATTTTCTCCTTTACAATCATATTTTCAAACTCAATGCTATTTGGTGATGTAAATGTTATGACAACATAATAAGCTATACATCATCGAACTAATTCATTCACCAAATCAGATCATTTCGTATGCATTTTCACCATGCAGTGATTGGTCGAGACCGATTTCTTCTTCTGATTGCGAAACCTTGACCGGTATAATTTTGTTTATCACCCATAGCATAGCATACGACATGCAGAAAGCATACGCAGAGGAACCTACAACAGCAGCCAGTTCCTTGAGAAAGAAGCTGGGATTACCCAGGAATAACCCATTAACGCCGTTTGCGTTGACGGCTGCAGTTGCAAATAAGCCCAGAAGGACGATTCCCAGGAAACCTCCCACACCATGTACGCCCCAAACATCAAGGGCATCGTCGAGTTTCAAGCGATGCTTCAAACTGATAGCAAAATAACAGACTGCGCCAGCCGCAATTCCGACAATCATTGCACTTGTAGGTGTGATATATCCAGCTGCCGGGGTGATTGTTGCTAGCCCTGCAACAGCGCCGGTCAGCAGTCCAAGGAATTTTGGTTTCTTCTCGAAGATCCAGGCCATCAATAGCCAGACAATACCAGCAAACGAAGCCGCAATATCGGTATTGAGGAAAGCGGTAGCGGTGACCGCATCTACTTTCAATTCGCTGCCTGCATTGAATCCATACCAGCCAAACCAGAGCAAGCCTGTGCCCAGCGCCACCAGGGGTATACTATGTGGCCCTCTATCGGAGAATAAACGCTTCCCGACGAATAAAACTGAAGCTAATGCAGCCATCCCGGCTATATTGTGAACCACAATGCCACCAGCGAAGTCTTCGACCCCCCATTTCTGAAGCAAACCACCACCCCAGATCATGTGGACCATGGGGAAATAAACCAGCAAGAGCCATAGAACCAGGAAGGCAAGGTAGGCGCCAAAACGAACCCGGTTGGCAAATGCTCCGGTAATCAAGGCTGGCGTGATGATAGCAAACATCATCTGGTAGGCGATGAAAACGAAAAGGGGTATTTTGGCTGCTGTAAAGATCGAATTAACATCTATTCCTCGTAAAAAGGCATAATTCAGGTTGCCAATAATACCGCCATCCCCTCCGCTGAAACATAATGAATAACCAACCAGGTACCAGACGATGGTAGTCAAACCCATGGAGACGAAACTCTGCATCATGATAGTGAGCACATTTCGGCGACCGACTAACCCTCCGTAAAAAAAGGCCAGACCGGGAGTCATCAACATCACCAGGCTTGTCGCTACGAGCATAAAGCCAGTATTTCCGGTATCAAACATAGGTTCTTCCTCCTGTATGATAATTGGACCTGGGAAATTCCCTGCGATGTTCCCGCAGCAATTTCCCATATGAGCTCCCAAATGATAATCAAACAAGCGGAGATGTTGGTTGCAGTTTCAGGTTAATTTAATTACAAAAGCTATACGGATGGAATTATGCTGTAAAAGGAATACCCAATCCCACGTACTGTTCGAATAAATAAAGGATGACAAGGATCAGTCTCGATCTTACGGCGGATACGTAGGATGTGAGGGCGTACAATTTGCTCAGCTTCCTTTTCGCTCAAATCGTGATAACCGAGAGCCATTGTGGCAATCTCTCGGTTCGAAAGCGCTTTACCTGGATGGTCAGCCATGAAGGCCAGAATCGACGTTTGATCTTTAGTTAAATCTACTGTTCTAGATTCTATTTCTCCTCCCGGGTTGACGAGTAACCTTCTTTGTTCGAAATCCAAAGATATTTCGGGATGGTCAAATCCGGGTTGGATAGCAACCCCTACCTTTTCTGGTGTACGATCATCAGGAGACTGCAATTCGTGTAGCGTTTTCTCCATAATACTGATCAATCGCTGCCTTTGCCGCTCTCCCGATCGAGATTGGATGGCCCGTTGAATTGATCTATCAATCTCGGCAATTCGCTGCGGTTTGAGTAAATAATCGGATACGCCAGCCTTGACTGCAGTAATGGCGCTATCCAGAGTAGCATGGGCTGTGAGCACAATAACTGCCAATCCTGAACAGCTCTGTTTCACGTATTCCATAACCTGCATACCATTGACTTCAGGCATGCGTAGGTCTAAGAGAAGCACATCATAACTTTCAATCGCCAGATGTTGGATTGCTTGCGCCCCGTCAGTCACGCTTTCCACCTGGTATCCCAACAATTCTAAGGCGCGTGAAAGGACTATACGAGCATTCTCTTCATCATCAGCGATTAGAATTTTAGACTTTGTAGCTTTCATCCGATAATTTCATTCGTAGTTGAAACAGGTAAGGAAGCTGTAAAAGTTGCACCGTTACCAGGTGTGCTGTTTACGGTCAGTGTTCCGCCATTCAATTTAAGCAGGCTGAGGCTGATTGCCAGACCCAGGCCAGTTCCATTTGCCCGGGTGGTATAGAAAGGTTCGAAGATCAAATCGAGAGCCTGTTCAGGGATTCCTTCCCCATTGTCCTTAAAAGATAGTAATACCTGGTCAGTATCTAAGTGAGCAGTAATCATCAATTCTCCTCCTAATGGCATATGTTCAATAGCATTGATGATTAAATTCAGGCAAACTTGTCCAATCTGGTCAGCGGAAACCAGAATGGGGGGCAAGTTCTCATCAAGGATTACTTGAACTTGCACTCGCGAGGTATTCAATTGTTTGTTTGCCAGAAATAAAGCCTGTTCAATCAAAGCACGGACTGAGGTTGGGGTTGGTTCTGCCCTGGCCGGGCGAGCAAAATCCAGCACACCGCGGCTGATCTTCATCAACCGTTCTATTTCCTGGCGCAGCACCTGCAAATATTTCTGACGTTCTTGCGATTCCAGCGGGAAGTCCATGATCAATTCAATACTGGCAGACATAGTCTGCAAAGGATTATTGATCTCGTGCGCGATGGAAGCCAATAACCGACCCATCACAGCTAAACGTTCTTCGCGCAGCAGGGTCTGTTCAGCTTGTTTACGTTCAGTAATGTCGCGATTGCTGACCCGACGTCCTATCAGGCTTCCATCACTTGAATACACTGGTTGGCAAACGTGTCCAACCCAACGCTCGCGATTATTTTCAGTGATGATACGAAAATCCAAAGACCCTGGGTTCTGTACTTGCATTTCATCTATATAATGTGCTTCGATCCGATCACGATCGCTCGGGTGGACGATACGTAACAAGAGATCGGAGTCTTCTACAAAAGCACATGCCTGCCACCCGGTGATACGCTCGCAAGCGGGAGAGTTGTAAATCAACCCTCCCTGGTTATCTCGCCAATATTCCCAATCGTACGTGAAATCTGCGATTGTACGAAATCGTTCCTCGGCCTGTTCGGTTTGGCGAGCCTGTAAAATCAAATTGACGCGCTGTCGCAATACCAGCGGGTGAATTGGTCGGGTGAGGATGTCTGTAACACCCAGTCTGAAACCCGGCTGTACCCAATGTGATCCATATTGATCAATAATCAACAGTATCGGTAAAGGATCAGGCTTTCCTAACTGCCTGAGTTGGGTTACTTTTGTTTCTAAAGTTTGTAAAGCTTCAGGAGAAGCAAACGGGAACCATAAAATTGCCAAATCAGGTGGATTTTCGTTCAAGGACGGTGGCAATGCTTCCTGCAAGCTGAGGAATGATTGCATGTTATAACCATCCGGTTGCAATGCTTTGCGCAATCGTTCTGACTTATTTTCATCATCGACGACAAGTAAAATTGATCGCAGAATAATTTACCTCACCTTTATATATAAGGTAATTATAAAGCTTACTTTATGGGGGTATCGAATACTATTGTGGAAAAAATTCGAATTTTCAATCTTCCAGCCTAAATGAGGTCTTTATCCTCCAGTAAATCCACAATCTGAGATGATCGGATTAGCAATTTATCCCAAAGCAGCAGCCATACTCGTACCAAAAGCCAAAAAACAAACGCCGCCCTCCAGTCAGCCGGCCTGCCGTCCATCGACTGGCAGCTGGCGGATTTGTAGAATTGAGAGCGCAGTTGGATTGACTCTGGCCTGGTCCTGCCCATTCCACAAGGTGGAATGGGGGAGGTTTTTATTATAAGCAGGCCAAAGCATTCAGAATGGGTAGGTCAACATTTGCATAACCTTCCAAAGCCGAGAGCCTGAGTCGGGTAGGGGCAGTTGACAGGTTAATATTTTCAATTCCATTTTTTCTTATTAGGCCAGGGCTACATCTAAAAACATCATTGTTGCAAATCCTATCATTGCTCCGGTTGTGGAATAATCAGAACTGCCATGCTGCTGCGCTTCCGGAATCAATTCTTCAACAACGACATATATCATTGCTCCGGCAGCAAAGGATAACGCATATGGTAGAAGTGGTTGAATAGATAGAACTAACAATGCACCTAAAATTGCAGCGATTGGTTCCACAAGGCCTGAAGCTTGCCCATACACAAAGCTCCTGATGCGCGACATTCCTTCTCTTCTTAACGGAATTGAGACTGCCGCTCCTTCCGGAAAATTTTGTATTCCAATGCCCAGTGCTAATGCAACAGCACCACCAAATGTTGCAGGATTATCTACTAATCCCAGGGCTCCAAAGGCAACTCCAACTGCCATACCTTCAGGAATATTGTGCAGTGTTATCGCTAAAACTAATAAAACACTTCTTTGCCAGGAAGTCTTTATTCCTTCCGCCTGATCTGTTTCTAAACCAATATGTAAATGCGGCAATAATCGATCAATTACAAACAGAAGAATACCTCCGCTAATAAATCCTACTACGGCGGGAATAATGGGATTTTTTCCCATCGAACTTGCCATTTCGATCGCTGGATTTAACAATGACCAAAAACTTGCTGCAATCATGACCCCTGAAGCAAATCCAAGCATGGAATTGAGTAGTTTTTGATTGATTGATTTGAAGAAGAAAACCAGTGCAGCCCCTAATGCGGTAACAGCCCAGGTAAAGAGCGTGGCGAAGAATGCGAGTAATACGGGATTCTCGTTTTTCAGGACATCAAACACAATATCCTCCTTTTGTTTCTTCTAGCCCCGGAGGTTCCAACCTACCTATTTATTATACTGATTTTGGTTATGTGGAAATAATGCTGTTATTTCAGGCTGATTGCTTTTAGTATTTACTTTTCAACGAAGCGTTTAATGGCTGGCGTTAGTGGCAGGTAGGCGGGACTTGGCGGAAGAAACTACCAGACGCCGAATCCGCCATTGGGACCCGATTCCTGAAAGTGTGAGCGAACGCCCAGATTTGTCCGGTGGACGCGGTGTTAGGGCGCGGTTATCTAGGTAGTGGTGATATTTCAGCGTAATAAAATGAGTGCGCCTGCCAGACACAGAAAGCCCAGGTAACGCTGATCCAGGTGAGCTCCACAAAAAGAGAATAACAAGCATGCTTCGTTAGCATCCCGTCGTCATGCCAGATTGGTACGGCCTGCGACTGAATGAAATGTCAACACAACCACGTAAAAGGTCGATCATCTGCCTGATTGACCCTGCGAAGGTGAAGCTTGCACTAGTCGTAGAAAATTATGAACAGGTCAGCCAACGCTAACCCGATTGCGTCCGACTTGCTTGCTTTGATACATCAGCTCATCGGCGCGACGAACAAAGGACTCGGATGTATCGTCAGGGAGCAAAAGAGTTGCACCAATCGAGATCGTAACGGTCAAGCTTTGATCTCCTAAATCAAGGCGGGATAATTCAACCAGAATTCGCAACTTTTCACAAATGGATTTCACTGCATCGAAAGAAGTCACATCGTTCAGGATTGCAAGAAATTCTTCTCCGCCCCAACGGCCGACGGCATCGGATTTGCGCAGGGCATTTTTCAAGGTTGATGCAACCATAAGAAGAACTTTATCGCCTGTGTCGTGTCCATAGGTGTCATTAAACCGCTTAAAATGGTCAATATCGATAAAAAGCACGGCCGCTCCACCGCCCTGATTTTCGTATTCTGCGATAACCGCGCGCAGACGCCCTTCCAGAAATTGGCGATTGCCAATGTTGGTGAGTGTATCCGTTCGCGTGGTGTGGCGCAGTTCGCGCAGCTGCTTGCGGACAGTTGTCATCCCCATATCGCCGCTGAAGGTTTCTATAGCACCAATGATGTTCCCCTGGATGTCTCGCATAGCTGCGGCGCGTACCAATACGGGTACGCGATGGCCATCGGCATGGTGGAGAAAAACATCGACTTCGCGGACGACGCCATCCTCCATGCACGCGGCTAACGGACACTGATCGAGACAAAGCTGGACGCCATCGGGGGTGACATGGTTGAGCAGGTTGTCGCGGCAGGAGCGGCGGACAACCTGGTCGCTTTTGTACCCGGTAATTCGTTCAGCCCCTTTATTCCAATAAGTGATCAAACGCTCACGATCCACAAAGTAGACGCCATCATATAAATTGTCAACGAGGTCTTTGTAGAATTCTTTGTCTTCTGGCATACATACCTCCAAGAGCTCAACTAACGAGTTGGATTCACAACTCGGGTGAGAAAATATCATAATACAAAATGTTCCGGACGACTGGTCATAAGCCGGCAAACCAGGGAAAATGCTCGAAAACGGCGGCAGATTGGGCGAGGGAGCAGTCCGCTGCCACCACCGTTCGTCCAGCTTGGCTGGATCTCCCACCCCAACCCAAGGGTTCTGGATGATCCCAGTGAAGCCGCTGAACGCCAGTTTAGGCCCATTTGGCGATCCTATCCCAGGCCAAAGAGTATCCCGGCGAGGGTTGCAGTTGTATTGGCAAAGACATGCATTGCGGCAGATCTCTTCCAGCTGCTCCGTTGAGCAACAACCCCGCAAATTGTTCCGAAGGCGATGATGGCTAGAAACCGCCCTAGGGAAGCATCGACCAGAGCATGTTTAAGCGAAAAAATCACCGCTGTCGAACCAACAGCGACCGGAATGGGGAAAATTCGCAGAAGACGAACTTGAACGAAACCTCGCCATAAGTATTCTTCTGCAACGGGCACAAAAAATCCATTCACAAAAATACGTGACACCACTTCCAAGGGGGAAGCGAAACCAGCCAGCCACACTATAGGGTTTCGATAAGAACTGACGAACATGGGTAACTTAAGCTTACCCCAAAGGAATTGATCAACGCGGGCGAGCACCAGCGTGCTAAGAATCAAAATCAATACCCAAAACGTGAACCCCCAACTTGACAAACCTTCCCGCAGTGCTCGTGCAACGCCCTTCACCTCCTGACCCCAGTTAACATGCATTATCAAACCTATACCGACAGTTAGGAGTGAATAAACCAAAAACAAAGAGAGCATGTCGTTAACCACCAGAGTTCCAAAAGTGGGTAACCAAAACAAGACATAGTGGCGGAAGAAATATTCCCCACCGATAACCAGTCCAATGACACCTAGAGCAGCAATCAGATTGCGAGCGATAGAAGATTTTGAAACATCTGAAGTTATTTCCATGATGGATAACCTTTTGAATTTGAGCGCCTAACGGTGCACGTTGCTGGTTAGCCGGGTTTTTAAAAACAGGTATGAGGTCGGATTGGACCCAACGAGCTGCCTCCCGGGTGGTCCACTTGTTGAAAGCCAGGCTGGTCCCCAGCAGCATCCCTGCCTTTTCCTCCCACGGAGATTAGCCAGACCTAAAAACCGCCGCTCAATTAAGGACGGCGGTCTTTCGCGGTGCCATCATCTCGATCATCCCGCAGTTTTGGCTGTAGGCTGACCAGGCGCCCAGGATGCTGTCGTTATTTCTGGAGCTTGTTTATGAGTTGTACAGCCTTTTCAAACTCACAGCGGTGGAGCAGTACCTGGATCCAGGCTGGTAACGTGATGTGGTTATCAGCAAAAAAGGCTGTGTCGTCTTGCAGCGGGCGGCCGCTAAAATAGAGTGTGAGGCGGTCGGCTGCCTCAATGGGCATAGAGACCGGCTCCTGGCCGTTGGTCCGCATTCCTGCTTTTCCCTTTAGCAAAGCCAGCACATTGTCCTTCACCACCGCCACAGTATCGGTCCCCGAAACAAAGCTGCCGTCCACCTTAATCTCCGTGAGCTTCTTACCCTGTAATTTTTCAAGCGTGTCTGCTTGCAGGTTTAGCCGGTATACCTGGAAAATAATCGAGGCGCCATGCTCGTCCAGCAGCTTTTGCTCGCCATCGACATACAGCTTGACGGCATCATGTCCTTCGATTACCGTACCGTCGGCGACATTCGTGATCCGCACGCCGTCATATCGTCGTTCTTCTTTTTGTGGGCTCATAAGGAATTCTCCGGTTGCGAAGATTTGCTGGGCCTGGCGTTTTGGTTGGATTTTCGGCCCGAGATGCTGCTGGGAGAGACGCCGGTCGGAAAAAAGTGGGAGTGCCAGGCTGTTAGCCGCTCTGTTTGACTTCCAGATCACCGGTGGTCAAGAACTTTCCGTTGATCACAGCATCAATGAAGATTTTCGGCGGACAATAATGGTGGTCGAGGATATAGTGCAGAACAAGCGCTGGAGCCATATAAACCGACTTCTCAGATTGGACAAGGAAATGACCATAACCTGCGACGTCAACCTTTTTACCTTTCCACTCTTGTTCAGGCATTTCTTCATTGCACAAAGTACAGGTATGCCAGCCCCTTGTCCCATCTGGGATTATCTTGGTTGGATTGGCGGAAATTAATGCCTCAATACATTCATCGGGAACAGTACCCGTGGTGAAACCGGGGTCCTCAATCCACCCGACCGCGAAAAGTTGAAGTCCCGCTGGGAGATAAACTTCTCCAACGTTGAGAATCTTGACAGGTTTGTCGTAAGGGGATGGCGGATGTCCTTCGGGAAATTTGTATAAATCTTTATATTTCATGAGCAGTTCTCCAAAACACCGTAATAAAATCATCTGCATGTGAAACAGACGTGCCAGGCTGTGGCTGACCCTTTCACCAAATGTTCCAGGTTCAAATATGGTCGGGTGCGGGCCACCAGTTAGATTTTAAGCCTGCCTGATTATTGTAGGATCGTTTACTATAACACCATGCCAGGATTCTTATATAGGCTGTACTGGTAAACGCGGGTGATAACGAAGATTTCGTTGTGTATGTGTTGGGTACATCGATTACTTCTATTTGACTTGAAGGTGAATTAGCCATGGCACTGGTAGCTGTCGCTTGATCCTCACCTACGAAGCCAGCCGCACCCGTATTCACCAGGTTACCCTTGCTGGTACCATGAGTACCCGAAAATATGTAAATATTTAGCGCCGTCGTTTCACTAGATTGGTTTCCGAGAAGCGTATTTACAACATTCGCAACATCTCCCGCATCCATCGGTCTATCCCAACCATAGCAACCTTTCCCATCCACATTAAAAGCATCACCAATATTGCCGCCTTCTAAAACCAAGGCTCGCTGATCTGGCGAAGACCTTAGTCCGGTACCGCCGCGCTGTTGTACAGCGCCTTCCCTCAGCAGTTTCGTCCGGGGGCCTTCAAATTGTTCTTCATCATCCCCCTGGCGCTGGGTCCGAGGGCCTTCAAATTGTTCTTCATCCTCCTCCTGGCGCTGCGCCATAAGGCGCGCCACTTCCCGGTTGCCAACCATCTCACTTAGGCGAACCATGGCATCCGGTGCCATGTGCTGGAGGCCGGTTTGGGTGAGATTCGCCAGGTTGGGAATCTCAGTTTCCTGGGATTTATTCGGGGATTTGTGGCCTTGCTGCTTCTCGTTTCTCTCCGGCTGGACATGGACCTTCGCGCCTTGTTTCATGGTCTCCTCCTTCGGTCTCATTGTCAATCATCAGCCAGGCTGGTGTATCTGCTGCGGTTCACAACCTGCCTGGTCATTTTCCAAAATATTGAGAGATACCGCCCAACATTTCTATGGACAAAACACATATTATTTCGGTACTATTTCATTATAGATTTATCTTGTGAGTTGTCAATATATCTTCCTTGAGATACGGACGTAAATGCTTGACAGAGGGAAAGACTGCACAAAGAGAAGGATGCCATGAAACTCAGCAAACGAGAGCAATGCAAATCAGGATAATACCCGGGAGAGTTCGAAACGTTGGTAGGCAATCATTGCAAGAATTATTTGGAGAAAAATACTGAAAGCCGTCCGGGTAAATTGCCCTGGAACCATCTTTGGGTCTGGCAGTTTTCCTTATTTTGCCAGGTTGCGAACAAAAACCATTTGTGAGCGGTACCTGAAATTCAAATCACTTCAAGAACCCGTACGGTAAGCAAAAGGACCAGCTAACTTTTTATTATACTGATTTATGATATGCTGCAATCATAGCGCGAATTGCCTCAAAAATAATGTTACTTAGCAAGAATACGTTGCCTCACAAAAGATGTTACCCTAGAGCGGATTTTAGATCCGCAGAGGGAGCATATGATAAGTCAACGCAGCAAACGCGAAATGATCGCAGCTATCCGTCCACGCTATTTGAAAGCCACCAAAGCCAGAAAAGCCCAGATCTTGGACGAATTGATCGCCACCACCGGTTACCATCGTAAATCGGCCATCCGTGTGCTCCAGCACGGATCCAAACCGAAGGGGTTGAAGAAACCTGGTCGCCGCAAAATCTACCAGGGAGAAGTGGTCCAGGCCTTGGAGGAGATCTGGGAAATCTGTGGGCGGATCTGCTCCAAACGACTGCAACCTTTTCTGCCCGAGATGGTTACTGTGTTGGCACGCTGTCACGAACTGTGCCTACCCGCCGAAACCCAGGGGCTTTTGTTGGCGATGAGCCCCGCGACCATCGACCGCTGTCTGAAAAAAGTGCGCTTTACTTCTCCTCGGCATGGGCTCTCCACCACCAAACCGGGAGCGCTGCTCAAACAAGCCATCCCCATCCGTACCTTTACGCCTTGGGAGGAGGAGCGTCCCGGCTTTCTAGAAATCGATCTGGTGGCCCATTGTGGCTCAACCACCGAAGGGATCTATCTCAACACGCTCACTGCCACAGATTTAGCCACGGGATGGACCGAAACGCTGGCCCTGGCTAACAAAACCCAAACCGCCGTATCCCAAGCCATTGCGCAGATGGGCCTGGACCTGCCCTTCCCATTACTGGGACTGGATTCAGACAACGGCAGCGAGTTCATCAACGACACTCTCCTGCGCTACTGCCAGAGCGAGCAGATCACCTTTACGCGCTCGCGACCCTACCAGAAGAATGACCAGGCCCATGTCGAACAAAAGAATTGGTCGGTGGTGCGCCATACGATTGGTTATGACCGCCTGGAAACCCCAGAGGAACTGGCCTTGTTGCGTTCGATTTACAGCGACCTGCGGCTGTATATCAACTTCTTTCAGCCTGTGCTCAAATTGGTTGGTAAAGAACGGATTGACGCCAAAACCGTCCGGACGTATGATGGGGCTACCACACCGTATCGCCGCGTCCTGGTCCTCGACTCTCTGGCTTTGAATGTTAAAGCCGGACTCACGGCTCAATATGTGCAACTAAACCCGGTTACCCTGCGGGCCAGCATCGACGCGAAAGTCGGCCAATTGTGGAAAATCATTCGGTAACATTTCTATTTGAGGCAACGTTACCCCTAAAGTTACTTTTTAATCTGAGGCATCACGACCAGGATGATTAAGTGTCACCTCTTTTCGTAACATATATCCTGAGTTTCTTTTTCTATGTTAAGATCGGTGGAATAATCGCCTATGTCCCGTTGTTCCCTTGGAGTCCCAGGAGGGGCTAAAGCCCAGTTAGCGCCATCAAGGCTCCCAATGCCTAAGTTTTTATAAAGGGAAAACAGGCTAAAGTGGGAAATTAAACATAAAAACCTGCTTTATGTGGCAGGTTTTTGAAGGACAATACCTTCGCCAAAAATAAATGAATAAAATAAGGATTAATCGAGTAAGGTTGTAGTCTTCCTCACAAGACCATAACCAACTAAAGTCCAGGAATTTTTATTCTTAAACCTTCACCATAAAGAAGAAATTGTCCCAATTTATTCCGGACCGCCTCCGTCGAAGACTCGAACTTCGAACCTGTCGAGACAAGATTCAAGTATCGTAAGTCACCGTTTTCCAGGATTTCGTACTATGATCACATAAGTACCAGCGATCCAATCATAAAGCGCCTGGCGTTTCTTGCTTACGAACATACTCACCAGGTAGGCTGCCACCAGGATCCAAACCATCGACAGCCCGGCTATGATGATGGGCGAAGGCGTTGTGGGAGCAAGAGGCCAACCCGGGATACGCCAAAGACACGCATGGGTCAATTCCCAGGGCAAAAATTTTATAAGGGTGCGTACGAGCGAACGAAGGAAGCTGATCCGAGCTCCATGTCTATCGATGACGCCTAGTCCCACTTTTCGTTTGCCCCAAGTAGCCTGGTTTGAGGAGTGTTCAAGCAGGGAAAAGTAAAGGATGACCGGTAAAACGAGCAGGAGAAACGCGCTGAACTCGCTAATATTTGGGTCAGCAAACATCACCTGAAAGACGTTTCGAAGGGGTCCGAATCCAAGTCCAACGCCTATTATTACCAGAAGTACAATATAAGCCGCAATGATAAGGTAATCAAGTAAAAACGCCTTAATGCGTTGCCATATGGTTGCGAACAGCATATCTGAACTCCCATCCTTTTTTCCCAATCATGCCAAATGAGCCGAAGAACCTTTATGTTCTTGAGATAGCCCGTGACAGAGATTTTAGCACTTTTACAAGCCATTGCATCTCCTTTAGGTAAAACGACTTTTCGCCTGATGAGTCAGGTCATCTTTGGTATGCTGGTTGCCAGCGGACGGATTACCATGTTAGGTCTGTCGCGCTGGACAGAGAAAGGCGGAAGCTATCGAACCATCCAGCGTTTTTATCCTAGCGTGCTTCCGTGGAAAGCCATCCAGTGGATGTTCTTTCGAGAACGCTTTTTGGTGGCGGATGACGAGTATATTGTTGCAGGTGATGAAGTAGTCGTGAGCAAAGCAGGTAAAGAAACACATGGACTGGATCGTTTTTTCTCTGGTATACAACAACGGGTCATTCCGAGCCTCTCGTTTTTCGCTTTTTCTCTGGTGAATGTACGGGAAGAACGTTCGTATCTGCTGCAGACCGTACAAGTTGTGAAAAGCGCAGAGGGAAAGGTGGCCAGCAAAATCAAAGCAGAAGCGAAAAAGGTCAAGAAAACGGCAGACAAGAAAAAGCCTGGACGTCCGAAAGGCAGCAAGAACAAAGATAAGCAAGAAGTAGTGCTCAATGCAGAGCTATTACGCATTCAGAAAGCCCTGAAAAGCCTTTTTGAAAACAGTCGGCACAGCCATCGTCCTGAAATATATGGCGCTGGATGGCCATTTTGGAAACTATCCGAGTGCCTTCATGGTCAGGCAGGAAAAGTTGCACCTGATTTCCAAGCTGCGTTCCGATGCAGCGCTCTTTCCAGAATTTATAGGCGCATGCAGCGGCACAGGCTGTCCGGCGAAGTATGGCGAGAAGATCGATGTGAGCAAGTTGGATCCAAAATACATGCAGGAAACTTCCACGGAAGACGATCTTCGCGCAGACATCTATCAAGGCCAGTTCTACAACAAAGAGTTCAGCTTTGCCTTGAACGTGGTTATCATGGTAAAGACCAATGTAGAGACAAATGCCTAAGCACATGTGATTTTATTCAGCACCGACCTGGGACTGAAATATGGAAAAAATCATCAAGTTCTACAGTCTGCGCTTTCAGATCGAGTTCAATTTCCGGGATGCCAAGCAATACAGGGACCTGGAAGATTTCATGAATATCAAAGAAACCGCTGTCACCAATGCCGCCAACCTGTCGTTTTTCATGGTCAATTTCAGCCAGGCGCTATTGCTGCCCTTTCGACAAGAACAGCTCGATTACAGTGTTCTGGACTTGAAATTGCATTATCGCGGCTTTCGATATGCCAGCGAGACGATAAAAATGCTTCCGGAAAAACCTGATGCCATTTTATTGGCTGACATCTTTCAACAAATCGCCCGTTTGGGCGCTATTCACCCGGCTTTTCAGCCTTCCGCCAATCCATAATTGGCGAAGGTATTGAAGGAATAACCTATATTTTAACCCCGAAGTGGGAAAAACCCTCGATTTGAGTGAGTGCGGAGCCCATAGGTGCTGCGCGAGGGTGCCCTACGGGCACAGGTCGAACCTTCATGCTCAAACTAGGATTGTAGTACAGGTACCGCACCGTAGTATTGGCGACATATAAGTCTTTTGCAGGCTGTGCATGAAGCCAAAGGATCGTGTGATGGTGCGTTCGGAAACGCACCCTACGAAAATATAAAACCCGCCAACCGGTGGGTCCTTTCTGATTGCTGAAAGCTGATAGCTGTCAGCTGTTAGAGAGTGCGGAGGGGATTAGAATCCCATCAATCTTATGCTACAACGTGGAATTGGTGGGTTTAAAAGCGGAGCCCATAGGTGCTGCGCGAGGGCTCGAGCCCACAACCAAACACTGCGAAGCAGCGCTGGTGGGTTAAAAAAAAGTGTGAGTGCGAAGCCCATAGGTGCTGCGCGAGGGCTCGAACCCTAAACCAAACACTGCAAAGCAGCGCTGGTGAGTTAAAAAAAGTGTGAGCGCGAAGCCCATAGGTGCTGCGCGAGGGCTCGAACCCTAAACCAAACACTGCAAAGCAGCGCTGGTGAGTTAAAAAAAGTGTGAGCGCGAAGCCCATAGGTGCTGCGCGAGGGCTCGAACCCTAAACCAAACACTGCAAAGCAGCGCTGGTGAGTTAAAAAAAGTGTGAGCGCGAAGGGGCTCGAACCCTTAACCAATGGCTTAAAAGGCCACTGCTCTACCATTGAGCTACGCGCCCGGAAGCCTGACCATTTTATCATGCAGCTTTTTTGACGTCAATCAAATCAGGGAGCAAAATTGATATTTGCCAATTTACCAATTCGCTGAGCGTCTTACCCCCATTCTGTCGTACAATTACGCTAGCGAGGTAAAGATCATGAAAAGTGATATCCATGAAGTGACTGAGAACGATTTCAAATCCCAGGTCCTGGATTCGCGTGTACCGGTGGTGGTCGAGTTCGGCGCAGAATGGTGCCGGCCGTGCAAGGCCCTCGAGCCGGTTTTGAAGAAATTGGCTGGCGAATGGGGCGATAAGGCCAGCCTGATGCAGGTCGACGTTGATGCCGCCCAGGATTTGGCCCAGAAGTTCATGATCATGTCGGTGCCGACCATCATGCTGTTTGTCAACGGCGAACCGGTCGAGCGCCTGAGCGGTTTGCAATCTGAAGACAAGCTGCGCAAGAAGTTTGCATCTCACTTGGGTTGATTGGGCGAGAATCGAAAGTGGAGAATCGAGAATTGTCCTTTCTACTCGTTTGAAAGACGGTTCTCCAATCTCGAATCTCAATTATCGATAGTCTGTTACCTGATTCGGAGTATAGGATGAACCCACCCCAAAAAGAAACTCGCCCGTATGGGCTGTGGCCCAGCCCGATTTCGGCGCGCATGTTGAGCGGCCGGCTGCGGCTTGAAGACGTGCAGTGGGACAGCGATGGCCATAGCCTGGTGTGGCTCGAAGGTCGTTCGGACCGGGCCGTTTTGGTCTGCCGTCCTGAAGCTGGCGCTCCCCGCGACCTGACCGAAGAAAACTCACCCCACGGCGGGGTGGGCTATGGCGGGGGCGAGTTCACCGTCTCCAACGGGACGGTCATCTTTGCCGAACGTGACGGGCGTCTTTACCGCCAGGGATTGGGCTGCGACCAGCCCAGGGCGATCACGCCAGCCAGCGGGCAGGCGGCTTCTCCGGTTTTATCGCCGGATGGCCGTTGGGTAGCTTACGTCCACACGGTCGAAAAACGGGATATCATCGCCCTGGTGGATGCCCAGGGTGAAAACTGGCCGGTCAGGCTGGTCAAAGGCTCGGATTTCTACATGCAGCCTTGCTGGCATCCGGACAGTACTCGCCTGGCCTGGATCGAATGGAGCCATCCGAATATGCCCTGGGATGGCACCCGCTTGATGGTGGGGCGCCTGCAGGGGATTTTGCCGGAAATCGCTGGCGTCCAGCAGATCGCCGGGAATGTCGATGTGCCGGTCTTCCAACCCGCCTTTTCGCCCGATGGACGCTGGCTCAGCTTCATCATTGGCGAGGGGGAGTGGGAAAAACTGGTTGTCGTTAACCTCGAGACCGGCGAGCGTCGCGTGCTGGTCGAAGAAGCGACCCTTTCCCAACCGGCCTGGGTGCAGGGAGTGCGCACCTACGGCTGGAGTCCATCCAGCCAGCGCCTGTTTTTCCTGCGCAACGACGCCGGTTTTGCCAGCCTGTGGCAGGTCGAGCTGGATTCGGGCGCCAGCGTTCACCTTGACCTTGGCCCTTATACCTGGTTTTCGCAGCTGTCGGTCTCGCCGGTTGAAGACAGGGTGGCTTTGATCGCCTCAGCCCCATTAGTCCCGACCCGCATCATCACCTGGCACGCCGGGGGTGAGGAATCTGCCCATCAAGGCCAGGTCACAGTTGAAAAACGGAGTGAAGGCGAGAATATCGCCCCGGGCGACCTTCCGGTCCCGCAGCCAGTCACCTGGCAGGCTTCTGCCGGTTCAACTGTCCACGGCATGTATTACCCGCCTACCAACCTGCAGTTTCAGGCCGCTGGGCTGCCTCCGGCTATCGTCTACATCCACGGCGGGCCAACCTCGCAGAGTGTCGTCGCCTACTCGGCCGAGACGGCCTTTTTTACCAGCCGGGGCTACGCTTTGCTGATGGTCAACTACCGCGGCAGCACCGGTTTTGGCCGGGCTTACATGCAAGCTTTGCGCCACCAGTGGGGAAACCTGGACGTTGAGGATGCGGCTGGCGGGGCTCAGGCGTTGGTCGAACAGGGACTGGCCGACCCCCACAAGCTGGTCATCCGTGGGGGCAGCGCCGGGGGGTATACCGTGCTCAACGCCCTGATCCACTACCCCGGCCTGTTTAAAGCCGGTCTGTGCTCATACGGCGTCAGCAACCTGTTTACCCTGGCGATGGATACCCACAAGTTTGAGGAGCGCTACACCGATTCGCTGGTGGGCCCGCTGCCCGAAGCTGCTCAACGCTACCACGATTGGTCGCCCATCTTCCATGCGGATGCAATCCGTGACCCGCTGGCGGTTTTCCAGGGGGCGGCGGATAAGGTCGTCCCGCCCGAGCAATCTGAGTCGATTGTCGCCATCCTGCAGGCCCATAAGATCCCGCATATCTATAGACTCTACGAGGGTGAAGGCCACGGATTCCGCAAGTCTGAGACGATCCTGGCTTATTACGCCGACATCGAGCGCTTCTTGCTGCAAAATGTGATCTTTGGCGTTTAGCCCTTTTTCCTAATCCTCTCTCCGAGGGAGAGAGGGTTGCTCCCCCAATTAATCATTCAAATTGATTCTACATCGGCTCAATGTGCACGTATGCCCGGTCGATGTCGGGCAGCTCGTTCAATTTTGTGGTGATCTCTTCGGAGATGGTGTGGGCCTGGGTGAGGGTGATTTTGCCATCGACGTTGATGTGCAGATCGACGACGAATTTCGGCCCGCTGTAATCTGTCATTAAATGATGCACTTTGAGGACACCTGGGACCGATTCGGTGATCTCGATGATCTGGTCGCGCAGCTCGGGCGGCGCTCCGGCTCCGGTCAGGTACTGCAAGTTTTCCTTTCCGGCTTTAAAGGCTGCTCTGAAGATCCAGGCAGCCACGACCAGGCCGGCCAGGGGGTCGAGCAAGGGATTGATGAGCTGCGATCCCAGCACGCCGATAATCGCCGCGATTGAGGTGAGCACGTCGGTTAAATTATCGGTCGCGGTTGCCCGCAGCGAGGGGCTGGATACCTTGGTGGCGATCCGGCGAATGGACAGGTACATGCCGGTCTTGATAGCCGCGCTGACCAGGAGGATGATGGTCGGAAGCCCGGCTTCGACCGCCCGGCCTCCGGAGATGAGGCGCTCGATCGATGCCCGAGCGGCTTCAAACCCGGCGGTGGCCATGGCCAGGGCAACGACCATCCCAATCAAAGGCTCGAAGCGGCTGTGGCCCTGGGGATGAGAGATATCCGGCGGGCGCTGGGCCACGTTCAACCCGAGCATCATTAGAAATGAATAGAGCACATCCGACAGCGAATTAGCCGCATCGGCCAGGATAGCGACACTGCCTGAGAGATAGGCTGCCAATCCTTTACCGATCGCCAATAAAACGTTGCCGGCGAGGGTGATGGCAATAGCCTGTGAATACAGGCTTCTACGTTCGGGTTGAGGCGTGTAATCGCGGACCCACTGCATGGTTTGGGTATGCTCCATGGTCGAAAAAAGGTCTCACAAGTGCTTTGTCGTACTGGTCAGCGCCTTTGAGACCTGAGGAATGCATTCTCTTTATTTCTGATGAGTTTACCATATTTTTAATGAGTTGGTTTGATTTATAATTGCGACTGATATTCAGGGTGCTCCTGGGTAATATAGGTTTTATCGATTTAGGAGGAAATATATAATGAGTGAGGCCATGGCAGTCTATAACGTATGCAACTATGGGGCCAGTGGGAATAAAGAGGACAACGCCCAGGGCGCTATCCATAAAGCTATCGAAGCGTGCGCCACCGCCGGCGGTGGAACGGTTTATTTCCCGCCGGGAGCGTACACTACCGGAACGATCCACATGCGCAGCAACGTCAGGATTTTTGTCGAAGCCGGCGCGACCATCTTTTCCAGCAAAGAGCCTGCAACCTTCGATCAACGAGCGCTCTTCTATGCTGAAGACGTCGATCATATCTCCCTGGGGGGCCGAGGGACAATCAACGGGCAAGCCGAATACGAATGGCGCATGAACGATATGAAGGACTGGTATATCTATCCCAACCAGGTCCAGGCAGAGAAAGCAGGTGTGCCGTTGATGCGCGCTTTCCCGACCGCCAACTCGATCGGCCACCTGGTGCTCTTCATCCGCTGTACCGACGTGCGGATCAACGACCTGGCTTTCATCGATTCCCCATCGTGGACCATGCACCTGTGGGGCTGCGAGCGCCTGCTGATCGATGGGGTCTACATCCGCACCAGCCGCAAATCTGGCGTCTGGGCCGATGGTATCGATCCCAATGGGTGTAAAGACGTGCGCATCTCCAACTGCACCATAGACACCGGCGACGACGCCCTGGTGTTCTACTCCGATGCCGGCTATGGACCGGCCCGGCCTTGCGAGAATATCACCGTGACTAACTGCCGGCTTTCTTCAGCTTCCAGCGCCATCAAATTCTGCGATGGCAACCGCAACGCCATCCGCAACGTCACCATCGACAACTGCACCATCACTTCAGCCAACCGCGGCCTGGCCTTCATGGTTTTCGACGGCGGCGTACTGGAAAACGTGGTCCTTTCAAATCTGACGATCGACTGCATCCGTTACGACTGGTTCTGGTGGGGCGACGGCGACCCGATCCACTTCAATTTGATCAGGCGCAGCGAGATCGATCCCAACCTGGATAAATCCAAAGAGCCCACCATCGGTACGATCCGCAATGTGCTCGTCAGCAATGTGATCGCCCGGGGATATGGCACCAATCTGATTCACGGTCACACCGATTCGCTTTTGGAAAACGTCACCCTGGACAATGTGAAACTGACGATCGCCTATGATCCTGAAGGATCACCGCGCAAGATGGAAAATGCGGTGGTGGTCGAAAATGCGCGCAACTTCCGTATGAAGGATTTCGAGATCATCTGGGACGAACCTTTCTCGGAAAAGTGGGAGAGCGCGCTAACCGTTGAAAATGTGACCAACCTCACCCTGGACAGCGTCTCTGCTCGCCAGGCGCCGAACGGGACCCGGGCACCTGCCATCCACTTCAAGAACGTCGATGAAGCGGTTGTCACCAACTGCCAGGCTCAAAAAGGGACCGGAACCTTCTTGCACGTAGGCGGTAAACAATCCAAAAAGATTATCCTGCGCAACAACCACACCGGCCAGGCTGAAGTTCCCTACGAACGCTCACCCCGGGTGGCGAAAAAGGCTGTACACGCTACCTAGACGGCAGAATTTAACTTTCGAATCAATTGGCTTTAATTGAAAAAAGGCTGACTCAAAAATAGAAAGAGTCAGCCTTTTTTATTCCTGGTTGTCAAACTGCGGTGTTAAATTAACATTTTTTATGGTTATCACCTGACCCAACAACTATAGGACCAGCTCCATGCCAATGTCGTCGTCTTCGTCGCCGTAACGGGGAATGTCATAGAAACCCAGGTGGCGATAGAATTCATAGGCGCGCTTCTGGTATGCTGGCGCTGTTTCGAGGCGAGCCATCCGGTATCCTTTTTGGCGGGCGATAGCCAGAAGCTCCTGCATCAAACGGTAACCCAGGCCTTTCCCCTGGTATTCAGGCAGGAACCACAGGCGCTTGATCTCGCAGATCCCCTCTTCCAGCTGCTTCAATGCTCCACTGCCGACCACCTGCCCGTTTACGACCGTCACCAGGAAGGCACCGTTTTCATCGATGTAATTAGCCTGGATGTCGTCCAGGTCTACCAGCGGCCACACCTGGCCGTAATAGGCGATCGCATCTTCCCCGGTTGGCGCATCGTGGAAGATGCTGTTGGCCACGATGTAGATCATGCGGCGAGTTTCAGCGCCTTGCTCGGGCCGGATGGGTAAGATGGCTGGCGTTACCGGATCGATTGTGGGGCCTGGCTGGGAGGAGGTGGGTTTTACGAGGGTTGGATTCTTTTGAGCCATTTTTCATCCGTCAGGCCTAACCGCAAGGGGGTTAGTGAAACCAGGTCGTTTTCGATGGCCCACCGGTCGCTGCCTTCTTCTGGCGCGGTCAGCGGGACAATCGAGAACCAATAATGTTTGCGACCGATTGGGTCTTCGCCGGCAACCACTTTCCCGCTGTACGACCGTACCGATTGGAACGTCCAGCGGATGCCTTTGGGTGATTTGGGCAAATTGACGTTGACCAAAAGCGGTTGTTCTCCATGGATCAAACTTTCAATGACCTCTTCGACGAACGGCTGTTGTTTTTCGAACGATGGTTCTTCACCGTTCAGCATCATACTAAAAGCGATGCCGCGGATGCCAAATAACGCAGCTTGTTTGGCGGCGGCAATGGTGCCGGAATGCCAAATATCGTTCCCCAAATTGCTGCCCAGGTTTATCCCCGAAAGGACCAGGTCGGCCCCGTTCCAATGGTACAAGCCCAATGCGACACAATCGGCAGGTGTGCCATTGACGCGGTAAGCTTCGAAAGCTCCAAGCGGCCCTATATTCACCTTATGATATTGCAATGGACGTTGGATCGTGATGGCATGTCCCACCGCAGATTGTTCGACGTCCGGCGCAACGATACGCACTTCTCCAAACCGGGAGGCAGCTGTAGCCAGCGCCACCAAACCCGGGCTATAAACGCCATCATCATTTGAAACTAAAATCCGCATTTTTCTTTCTGTCATTATCCTTTATTTTTTTCAATGGGTCCATTGTAAAACACAATCAAGCCATCATGGTTAATCAAATGTTAACTTCTGGTTATCGATTGAATTCGATATTCTTATTGAAGTGAAACCGTATGGTCTGAACTGTATCTCGCCAGCGCCGGATCATTTCTATGATTATTGAAAATGCTGAAGTCAGGATTACGGACCTCAGTAAATGCCTGGATGTCAGCGAGGCCATCATCCGGCGCGATCTGGACCGGCTGGCATCCAATCGTCAGCTTTTTGGCAGCCATGGTGGGGCGGATGTAGCTGAAATCAGCCAGACAAAGGCCCCGGTCTCGCTGCGTGCCCGGCACCTATGCCGCCATCGTCCCTGGGATCGTGCTGCTGCACGCCCGGCCTGAAGATGGTGTGCCCCACCAGGTAAGCCTGGTGCTAATAGCCCTGGTGAAGCTGGTTGCGCTTGGTTTCACCGTTCTCTATGCGATCGTCCCGGGTATAATCATGTGGGCTTTGGTTAACCTGCTGGGGATCAGCGGCAGCGGCATCTTTATCGATGTCCGTACCGTTGTTTTGCTGGGTGTAGGGGTCTTTGGCGGCCACTTGGCTTACTGCCGCCGCCCGACTGCCCCTGCGGTGACCCTCTAGCCCAGCGGCGTTGGCGACCGATTTTTCTTAGTCAGAGCTTCCCTCTCCCCCTTTCAATGCCCCCTGATAAGGGGTGAGGGAATTTTATTACCGAATGGAGCAATGCTGGATGGATACCTGGATTCGCAACGGCATGATCGTTTCCCCACATCAAACCCTCACCCAAAGGGTGATCATCATCCACGATGGCAAAATTGTTGCTATCGAAGCAGAGAGAGAAGTGACCCGTAATCCGGAAGGTGTCAGTACCATCGATGCCGGCGGCCTGACTATCACTCCTGGGCTCGTCGACGTGCATACCCACGGCGCAGCCGGATTTGATGCCATGGACGCCACCCCCCAGGCGTTGAAATCCATGGCGGATTTCTTCATCCAGCACGGAGTGACCGCTTTTCTGGCAACCACCATCACCCAATCGCCCGAAGCTATCCGGCAGGCAATCGCCAACGTAAAGCAGCCCGGATTAGATGAAGCCGGTGCCAGGGTGATCGGTGTCCATCTTGAAGGTCCATATATCAACCCAGCTTTTAAAGGCGCCCAACCGCAAGAATGGGTGCGCGATCCACAGCCGGATGAATACCGTTCCTGGTTCGGCACCGGCCTGGTGCGCTTGATTTCAATCGCACCTGAATTACCCGGTGCGGTGGAATGCATCCGTCAAGGCATTGCCCGGGGGATCAGGTTCTCCGCCGGGCACAGCGGTGCCACCTACCGCCAGACGATGGAAGCGATTGAGGCCGGTTTGGACCATTCGACTCATACGTTCAACGGGATGGTCCCCATGAACCACAGAGACCCAGGGGTGGTCGGGGCGGTTCTGAGCGACGAGCGTGTGTTCTGCGAGATGATTGCCGATGGAATTCACATCCACCCTGCGGTGCTTCAAATGATCGTGCGCTTGAAAGGCGTCGACCGCACCATCCTGGTGACCGATGGGATTCGCGCCACCGGCTTGAGCGACGGCCAATATGATTTAGGTGGGCACACCGCTTTTGTCAAAGACGGTGTAGCCAGGATCGCTTCAGGCAGCCTGGCCGGCAGCACCCTGACGCTCGACCGGGCAGTTGCCAACATGATCGAGTTCGGCGGCTGCACTTTCAGCCAGGCGGTGACCATGGCTACATCTGTCCCAGCGGCATCGCTAGGCATCAGTGATGAAATGGGGGAAATCAAGGCTGGCGCAAACGCTGACCTCCTCCTGGTGGAACCACCCTTTTCGGTCAGGACAGTTTTTCGGATGGGAGAGATCTACTTCCCATCTCGCCCATAAATAGAGATTTTAGTGAAGTGTCTAGCACCTCATAATTCGTTTCACAAATACCTCAATTAGGTAGCTGCTTTGCTGTAGTGTGTCTCAGAAGAAGAAGCAGAACCGGTTCGGTAGATGCCAGGGTGCTGGCCGAGGTGATCCCGGACGGTCACAATATCTTCACTACTGGGATCACCTCGCGTGACGTGCATCCAGCCATGCTGTCGTATCAGATTGAGAAGCTCTCGGGTTGTGCTCGCACCATTCACAACAACACCTCGATCAAAGCCGGCCAGGTTTTCATGACCACATCATCCCCAGTGGGGGAGAATTCCAGCAAAATTGGGGTTACCTCGATACTAATCCACTTAAATAGCAGGAAGACCAGCTCTACCGCAGGCCGTCCCCGGCCACAAATATCGAATCATGGAGAAACAATGAATGGCACGACGTCACCCACCGAAATAAGACCTGATGCGAAAACGATCGCTGCATCCATCGGTACAGTCATTTTCCTTTTGCTAATTAGCACGATAATTTACACCTTTACCCACGAAGGAGGCCATGCCTTGCTGGGTTGGCTTTTTGGTGGAAATATCACCGGTTTCAGTATCAATTTCATTGATTTCAGCGCCCATGTTGGCCTGGACGGCACCTTCTTACCCTGGCAGCGGGCTCTCATCACCATCGCGGGTGTGTCGCTGCCAGTGCTGGTTTGCCTGGCGCTGTTAGCATTAACGGCAGGGCGCAAAGAGATTATCTTTTACTATTTCAAAACCATTTTTGCTCTGATCTCAATCAATGCCGTGTTGGCCTGGATTACCATACCTGTGCTGGTCATGTTCGGCCTTACCCCCGGTGATGATTCATATGTCTTCTTGACCATCACCCGCATCCCCCCGCTTAAGGAAACGGGGGGCGCACTAATAGTTTACGTCGCTTGTATCGTCATTTTCTTGCGCTTAATGGGCGGGTTTGCTTTCTTTGTCAGTCGTTTTCGGACTGCGACGATCGATTTGCGCCAGCCGGCAGCTCGTAAAAGCCTGATCTCACTGGGAGCAGTCGGCGCAATCATACTGGCGTCAGCCTATGGCCTCAGCCTATCCAACCCGCCTAAGGCATTTACATCCCTTGCCGGCTACCAGCAGGTCGCAGGATTGGACCTGGCGGATCATGCCCTGAGTGCTCAAAGTGTCTACCAGTTCTCATTAGAAGTACCTACCAGTGTCAGCCTGTATATATTGCTTGACCACATCGAAGGCGCTCCGGTTAACGTCCGCCTGGTTGGGCCTCAGGGCTACGAGATGGTATTTCTCGATATGACCGACCCGCAGACCTCGATCGGCCAGGCGAGCGTAAACCCACAAGAGCTCGCCTTGGACCCGGGCGATTACCAGGTTCTGGTAACCCTGCCGGCTTGTAAAGGAACGATCAAATTGTTTTCCAGGGAGGAAGGCGGATAGACCGATGTAGTTCACCAATAGGTGTCAAGAAAAAATTGTGCTGAGGCGGTCCTGCTATAAAATTCTGCGGCTTGAATTCTGGATAAAAAATGATATAGTAGACATATAATATCCAATTCACTCTACTGGTAAAGGAGTTAGAAATATGTCCACTGAATCGAATAAGACGGTCGTTCGCAATATACTCAACTTAATCGAAAACGCAAATGTGAATGATGTCGGAAAGTATTATGCTGCGAATTGGACCAACCACGACCCCTCGCTGCCTCCGATGAAAGGGATCGAAGGCGCCAAACAGCTCATTGGGTTGTGGAGCTCTCTTTCGAACCGAAAATTGACGGTCGAGGATATGGTGGCCGAGGGGGACCGGGTAGCCGCCCATTTCACGTTTAGCGGCACCCATTCGGCTAATTTTTTGGGCATTCCACCGACCGGCAGGTCTTTTACTGTCACCGGAACCGGCATCTTCAAGATTGTAGATGGAAAAGCAACCGATAATTGGGTGAACTTCGATGCGTTAGGGGTGTTCCAGCAGCTGGGTATTGATAGTATTCCCAAGATGTAAACAGCTAATTAGTAAATTTATTGGTTTAGTAGATGATCAATATGCTTCGGGAAAATTGGATGAAAAATGCAATGACCCCGAAGCTTATCATCTACTCCAGGGTCGATTGGTTATTATTAGCCAGAATAAATCGAGCTAATAAATTAATATATCGGGTCGATTTACGAGTTCCGGCCTGCCATCAATCATTCTATGAGAAAGGCGTGAACGGTGCGGATTAGAGCTGAAGCATCCGAGCAAGCCCGTGTTCATAAAAAGGGGCCAAATCTCAGCCAGGAAGGCGATGAGATTACAGCCCTCTGCAGCAGGCTTGGTGCGAAACCGCATGCAGCCGCCTCGCAGGTGGACACCTGCCTGGCAAACCTGGGCGACCCCGAACAATATATCAATGGACCAACTGCCTGGGCTGGACGTTGATCGAGCCCAATCCCTCCTGGCAGAGCACCAGGATAAGGAAAGGCGCAAGGGGGCATCTTACAGACACAAATTTTATTTAACCTGTTAGGTCGATAGAGGAAAAGGTAACCCATGCAAACACAACTTCGGACTTACTTGAATTTTAGTAATAACGCTCGTGCAGCGATGGAATTCTACAAAACGGTATTTGGCGGCAAACTCACCATGCAGACGTTTAAAGAATTTGGGGTCCCGGGGGACCCGGCAGACGATAATAAAATTATGCATGCGGTGCTGGAAAACGATAACGGCATCCAGTTTATGGCATCCGACACTCCGAGCCATATACAGCACCAGCCTGGAACGAACATCAGCATGTCGCTCACTGGGGATAATGAAGCCGAACTTCAAGCCTACTATCAAAAGCTTTCGGCCGGCGGCCAGGTGACATTGCCGCTGGACAAATCGCCCTGGGGCGATACCTTTGGCATGTGCACGGATAAATTTGGGATCCAGTGGATGGTGAATATCGAGGGCAAGAAAATGTGATCAGCGGATCATTTTGACGAGTCCGCAGTCGAACCTCGCAGCTCCATGGCGGTCTCGAATAAGGCTTCGACATTGGCCCAGGGGAAGCCCGGGTCGATTTCAAGGTACAGCCACGATCCGCCGGTGAGGCAAGCGAAGTCATCGACCAGGCGCAGGACGTAATCGCGCACCTGAGAGGGGCTGGAACGCTGCATCAGGTCGCCCCGGTCCGGGTGGAGTTGTACCGCCAGGCCTAAATCCCGGCAGCGCTTCGCCAGGGTGGGTTGGTCGAAGACCTGCAGCTGCGGCCAGACGGCGCTCATCCCCACCTGGCGCAGGTCGTCCAGGATGGACTCGACCTGCCCGCAGGTGTGGAAGAAGACCGCTTTGCCAGCGCGCACGGCCGGTTCGACCAGCTGTTGGTAGCGGGGTTTGAAAAAACGGCGCCAGACGGCCGGAGCCATCATCAGCCCCTGCTGGGTGCCAAAATCGTCCCCCACGGCCACGGCGTCCACGCCGGCCAGCAAGGCATTTTCGAGGATGGCCGCGTTATATTCCAGCAGCATGTCAGCCAGACGGTTGATTTCGGGCGTGTCCTGCATGATGTCGATTAAAACATCTTCGAACGGGCGCAGCGACTGCATCGTCTCGAACAGGCTGGCACCGCCCCCCAGCTGGAAGTAGCGCTGGTGATGAGTGGCTCCCTCGGCTCGGACGCGCTCCAACTCCAGGCCTGCCAACCGCTGGACCGGGGAAGTCTTATAGCTGGCCAGCAGGGAGATATCTGCGAGGGGGTAGCGGATGCGGTAGCCCCAAACGCCGTAAATACGGTGTTCCCAGGTTGTGCCCCATTCATCCGTGCGGATCTTATGGTAGCGGCCGTCGCTGTCAAAATCTTCAGCGGGGACCACCGGCAGGCACAGGTCGGCCTGGTCGCCGAAATCGTGACCGCAGGCGCGCATCAAATCGATCAATTTCTGGCCGTGCTCGTAGATGCCGGCCGGAGAGGGGTGGATTTGGAGGGGGATGATATCGACGGGTTTGAATGCCAGGGCGGCGAGGACACGGTCGCGGGGGAGCATCATGGGATTTGTCAATGGTCAGAGAGTAGAATTCGGAAGGAAATCAAGCGGCATCGGGATTCTTGAGGTGTTAGGTGCGACAGCGAGTAAAGGATTGTTGGAATTTTACCATAAGGGACCTGCACCTCGATGGTGCAGGCCCGCCCTAAGGTTTAATTGCAGAGGATAGAGGGTCGCATCGCATCCTCGGAGCGGTCTTTGCGCAGAGTACTGGACGTGCACCTCGATGGTGTTCGAACCCGCTCGTGGTTTTAAATGCAGAGCGGAGAGGGAGGGATTCGAACCCTCGTTCCCTTACGGGAAACACGCTCTCCAGGCGTGCGCGCTAGGCCAGACTACGCGACCTCTCCGAATATGCCCATTCCCAACCGGGCGTCGTGAATTATACCGCATTGTTAATGCGGATACGAGATCTACTTCAAAATTACGAGAATGCCGACATTCCCGAACTTCTCACTGCTCAGGGGACTTTCCCGGCGACAAGCAGAATCACCCCATAGCCAAAAGAAATGCCTTCCTGGTCAGCTTTTTCCTGTGCGCCTTGCAGCCTCCGGACTTCTTCTTCAGTTACAATCCCTTTAGCGATTGCATATTTCTCGACTTTATCTGCTGCCGTTGCGTAACGTCCTTCAACGTTGCTGGTGACAGTAATCGGGAATAATTCAACGGTTACATCGCGAAAACCCGCAATGATAAACTGGCGATAAAGTTTTCGCCCCGAGAAGCCGTTATTGAACATCTCAACCCGCGCCCGGCGCAACCCCCACTCAATATCAACAAGCGAATCATCAAGTATGTCTGCCGAGATGCTGCTGTGGTCGGTATCGACGACCACAACCCAACCTCCCGGGCGAGTTACCCGCCGCATCTCGTTGAGTAAAGGCTGTGGATCGCTTATATGCTGAAAAACCCGCTCGCTTCGAGCAGAAAGAAAGGCACCATCAGGATAAGGGATGGGCGGTATCGGGGTTGAGAAGTGATGGACATAGTCCTGTACTTGTGCCTGCTTTGCCAACCGCTCTGCCTCCTGAACCATGGCCAGGTCATAGTCGAAGCCCACGACAGAACCGGTGGGGCCAGTCAGTTTTGCTAATGGCAAGGTATCTGAGCCGGGGCCACAGCCAATATCGATGACATGGTGCCCGGTTTCCACCTGCATCACTTCATAGGTGCGATTTTTGATTTGCCTGGATAGTTCGGCAATCTTTGCCAGGTAGCTGGTGTTGACATAACCAGGATTACTGGTAGCGTCAATCATGGTATCTTCTTCCTTTCCATATTTACTACAGTTTTTTTTAAACGATTGCTTGGATCGATTAATAACCTCTTTAACGGTCGGCGAAACCACAGCACAATACCCATCTCTCGTAAGGAGGTGCTATTTTGGAAACTCGGTCAAAATTAGTATGTTCATAATGTACCCATTCCAAATTAATATCGGATTAAACTATGCGTAACATTCTTTAACCCAAAATAATCTGATCGCTGCACTTACCTCCACCATTCATATAAATGTTAGAACATATTGTGGTGGGTTTAGCCTTCTGGAAAGATAAATCGTATGATAGTACTCAAGGCCTGTCTACCGAGCTGGCCGCAATGAACAAAAGGCTGTCCTATCTTTTTGGACAGCCCCCGATGATAATCATTAACCTGGAATATTGTTTGGGTCTAATTCGGGCAAGGAATTGCAGTCTGAATTGGAGATTTCTGGCGCAGCAGCCGGCCAGGCATGGAAACCTGCCCTTGCGGGGAAAATATTTTAACCGATTGTGGGCAGGTTTAGGCGAGGGGGATTGGTAAAGTGACGTGAAACAGGTATTCTCGGAAAAGGTGACCACCCTGGGCCAAAAACCTGCCCCTACGTACGATGTTCTTTACACCGGGTGCGTTTGGCCAGGCGGTCTATGAAACCTATTTTTTGCCCGCAGACCTCACAGCGGCCGTCTTTGATCCATTCCAGGCGCTGGCGTTCGGCTTTTTCCAGGGCTTCTTGTTTCTCCCTGGCTTCTTTTTCCTGGCGGGCTTTTTCTTCGGCTTCGATCTCTTCCGCATCGCTATTAGACAGGATCAATCCCCACAAACGCACGGTCTTATCTCGACTGGCAGACGCCAGCATGGTGCCATTCGGGTTGAACGCCAGGTTGTTGATCCGGTCGCTGTGCCCGCCGCGGATCGCCCTGCCTTTGCCGCTGGCTGCATCCCACAGGCGCAAGATGCCGGATTCGGAGCCGGAGGCCAGCAGCTGGTTGTCGCTGCTGAAGGCCAGAGTAGTAACCCGATTGGTGTGGCCAGTCAAAACCAGCGGCGGCTGGTCGTCGCCAGGGGTCCACAGGCGTATGGCGGGGTCGTCGGCCATTGACCAGGCCAGACGGGTGCCGTCACCGCTGAGCGCCAGGGTGGTTATCCTGCCCGGCTGTTCGTGGACGGAAAGCAGCTGGTGGTTGACCACATCCCACATGCGGATGGTGCCGTCTCCGGCGTAAGAGATCAGGGTCTTACCATCAGGCATGAGGTAAACAGCGGCGATGGGCGCTTCGTGGCCCAGGAGGATGCCGACCTGGTTGGCGCTGGCGACGTCCCATAACCGGATGGTCTGGTCCTCTCCGCCCGAAATGAGCAGGGAGCTGTCGGGATTGATGGCCAGGCAGGTTACGTTCGATTGGTGGCCGCGCAGTCCGGCGAACTGCTTGCGTTCCGCCACGTCCCACAGTCCCACGGTGGCATCGGCCGATCCCGAAGCCAGCAGGCTGCCATCGGCGTTAAGCGCCAGGGTCGTGACCATATCTTGATGCCCATCCAGGACTTCTATTGCCCTACCGCCTGGCGCTTCCCACAGGCGGATGGTGAAATCTTCAGCTTTGAAATGCCCGCCAGCAGAGATAATTATCTTTCCATCCGGGGTGAATAACAGGGCGTTGACCCCATCTGTATGCCCGGCCAGCGTGGCCTGGGTTTCGCCGCTGAAGATATCCCAGAGGCGGATGCTTTGTTCCCATGGCCCGCCCGAAGCCAGCCATTGGCCGCTGGGATCGAAGGCCACGAGGTTGACCTCAGCTGCATGGCCCGCCAGCACCACCTGGCTGGAGGCCAGTTTCCACAGGGTCTCGACTTTGTTGGCTTGGTTAAGGGCTACCTGGGCCAGCGATAAGGTTGGGACGCCGGCCATAGAATTTTCGACACCTTGGAGCTCGTTTTGAAAGAGATCCTTCAATCCGGGAGAGTAGTTATCGTTGTTGATCTCGGTCCGCAGCTGCGCCAGCACCCGGTTGGTTTCGGTTACCAGGCGGTCGCGCTCCGGCAGGCGCAGCCCATCCACGTAGAGCTTGAAGCGCATCATCTTTCCGGCTGCGTCGAGGTAGCCGAAGTAGGAATCCTGGCGCCAGCGTTCGCTGATGTCGGCCTGCAGGCGCTGGCTGGTTACCTGGTCCTGGGTGGGTAGGGCAGAGATGGCGGCTTCAGAGGTCAGGCTTTTTCCGTACGTTTCGGCTTGCTGGCGGGCTTCCAGTCGCAGGCGCTCGAACAGGCTTTTGACGTCCTCTTCGATCGGGCTGAAATCCCGGTCTGTGGCGGCGCGCAGGGCGTAAACCCGGTCGGCGCGGATGGCCTGTTCCAGCGCCGGCAATGCCTCATCCGGCTGGCAGATCGCGGCGGAGATGCGCGCCAGGGTATACCAGGCTTCACCCCACTGCAGGGTCACCTGGAGGGCCCGGAGAGAATATTCCAGGGCCGAGACGTCGTCGTGCTGCAGATAAGCCGCGAATGCGGCCCATAAAAGCGCCCTTCCGGCATATAGTGGTGCCCGCGGCGATGCGCAGATGCCGGCTTTAAGGTACGCCGCCCTGGCTTTTTCCAGCTCGACCGGTTTCTGGTGGTAGAGGTAGATGTGACCTGCGGTCAGATAGAGCGAGAAGTCCTGATAGTTGACAGATTCGAGCGTCTGGAAAGCGCGCAGCGCTTCGCTGTAGCTGCCGTTGAGGTAAGCAGTATCCACCCGCCGGCGGGCATCGATGATCGATTGAGTTCCCTGGTTCCTGAGCGGCCCGATCTGGTCGAGCAGGTTCTGGCGCGGCAGTTCCATCTTCCACAGCAACGAGCCCATTGCCCAATCAAAAGAAGATTGCAGCCCTTCGGGTGTAACCGTTCTGGGATCGACGCTCACAGTTAGGGTGTAGAGGCTGCGATCCAGGATGGATTTAAGCTCGCCTTCGGCTGCGATCAGCCGAGCTGAAGGAGCCAGCTGGTATTGCGGGAGGTTAAAGCGCTGTAAGCCCCGGCTGGTGTCTTCCTTGAAACCGAACCGGTGCAAGTAGTTTTCCCAGGGAATGTCTCGTTGATACATGCTTACCCCTCGCTTTTACTTGGTTTAATGAATTAGAACCCCATCCACGGCTGGCTCTACTGGTCAGCCAGCTTCATCTCCTTCTTGAAATTCTCAATCGCCGGGATCGGGGTGGGATCGACGTCGTACATCATCGCCATGTAATAAGAAACATAATCGCCAAAGTGGAGCATGCTCCAGATGTGGGCCAGGGGGTTGTCACCGCGGGCATCGATAAAATCGGTATTGATGCCTTCCACCATGAATGTCTGGCGGGTCAAATCTGAACGCAGCCGGTTGCGGGGATGATCAGAGGGCGCTTGCAAGAATAGCATCATACTTTGGGTGAGCAAGTCGGCCGGGTTGGAAAGTCCCGCCAGAGTGTTGTGGTCCATCTCCGGCAGATATTCGAACTGGCCCCAGGCTTTGGCGACTTCGCTGATCTGGCCTTTCCAGCGCCGGGCGACCGGAGCCAGATAGCCACTGCCAAAGACCGAAACCCAGCGGTCGAAAAGCTGGCCAGCCAGGCGTTTGGCCGGGTTGTTCACCACCGGCACGCTGGTTTTTAGCAGTTCTTGCTGGGCGCGCATGGTTTTAATCGCCTCGGCCAGGTCCTTTTCGGGGTCGGGCAGCAGACCGAGGTGATGCAGCGCGGCCAGGATCAGGCCGAATGAGAACCCCACGGCAGCCCGCGGTTGACCATGGTGTTCGAAAGTCCATACAGGTATGCCGGCGGCTTGCGATTGGGCTGCCAGTTTTCCGCCAGTGCTGATCGAGAGGATCTGGCATTCATTCTGCTGGGCGGCCTTGAATGCCGAGAGGGTTTCTTCGGTGTTTCCAGAATGGGAAGAAGCAATCACCAACACATGCGGACCGTTGGCCCAGGCTGGCAGGTCGTAATCGCGATGAACGATAATTGGTAGGGGGCAGAGCGGGGCGGCGTATGAAGCCAGAAGGTCGGCTCCGATTGCCGAACCACCCATACCGGAAATCAAGATGGCCTGCAGGCCATTGAATGCAGGGCGGGGATATTGTTTCCCTAATTCCCAGGCGGATGCCAGTTGGTCGGGCAGCCCATCCACGTGAGCCAGCATTCCTTCCTGGTCTAGAGCTGCAAAAGACTTGTAATCATCGAGGTTCATAAAAAATACTCTTTCCTAAAAATAAATATATAAGAATTATATTCGTAATTACAGAAAAATATATACTCGAATCAGGCCGAATTACAAGAAATCAGGGATTTGCAACGGCCGTCCAGGTGGCATCCAGCACCTGCAGGGCGGTCAAGTTGCGCACGGCCCATCCGCTCTTCATATCTTCAGGGTTATCGAAAAAATTGGGAGCCCAGGTGAGGTGAGCCAGGTCATCTTGCAGCCCGTTTTTAGGGAGGGGCTGCACAGCCAGCCAGAAATTCCAGAGGGGGATGTCGTATTCATAGGCCAGGCGGGCGATGGTGTTGTTGATGCTTTGATCGCCTTCAAGGTTGTCGGCTTTGGTGACCAGGATCGGCACGACCCCATGATCGATCAAGTATTCGACGATCGTGCGCATGTTGGGCTCAAAGCTGGAAAGGTGTTTAGCGTCATTCGTGCCCAATAATATGAAGGCGAAGCTGGGTCGCTGCAGCCGGACTTCGCAGGCAAGTGGGGTTTCGGACGTTTGGCACAGCTTGGGATCGGCCCAAATCGGGTTCAGGACCGATGCGGCTGTGAACCCGATTCTGGCAGCCAGACTGGTACGCTTGAACGAGCCGGCAAACTGCTGGATGACCACCTGCAGGTTCGTGTAAGAACCCAAGGAGTACTGGTCTGGCCGAGAGTCGAAATCCGCCAGGAACCAGGGGGCAGCCGTCTCGCAGTCGCCGATCTTCGAGAAGGCATGTGGGTCGTTCCCCAATTCCAGGCCGTGGCCATAGATCTGGCGGGCGGTTTCACTGATGGTTGGGATGACTGGAAGATTTTCCCATGAGCCAGGATCGTAGGTTGGTGTTACCTGGGGGGGATCTGTCGCTGTAAAGACTGCTGTTGGCGTAATCGCCTGCAGGCGGGTTGATTGGGGCGAACTGGTCTGGGTGGTCGTTGGCTGCAAAACGGCGGTATTTGCCGCACCAGGTAGGGACGTAATCTGGGTGGCGGTGGGTGGGATCACCGTTTCAGGTATTCCCGCACAAGCTGCCAGGATAGCCAGAAAAAATCCATCAATTATGAAGATACGGAGCCAGCTGGATTTCATGAGGCGAGTGCTTTTTGGGTCAGGGGATGGCCCAGGTGAGGATTTCGAGGGTCAGGGTGTTGTCCTGGGTGTTGAGCGCTACCAGGCGAACCCAACCGGGCAAGCCAAGATTGGTAGCGTAGCAAAAATAAGTACCCTGGTCAACCTGGTTGAGGGTGATCGGCGTCGTCGCCAGGCCGGCAGTGCTGCAATCCTTGTACGATGGCGCCTTCGGGCCGAAAATGGAGATTGCGGCCCCAGCCAGTGGGGTCAAAATATGCGATTCGTCATTAACGAAGTCATATTGCAGATCGTCATTTTCGCCGGTGTTGACCAGGTTGGTGTCCAGGTCGATCGTATCCCCTGGGATTAGGTTCGATAAGCCTGAAACGTAGACGACCGGCGGTGCAGTGGGGGTCAGGGTTGGCAGCGAGGTCGGAGTCGGTGTATCCGGGGCGACGACCACGATTCTGACCCAGAAAGGAGCGTCGCCGCCTGGACCCAGGCCGAACAGCTTGCCAAGGGCATCACTCAACTCCCAGTTGCTCTGGTAAGTACCGGCTTTCTGGGGAGCCATCATGTCGATGGTGAGGTCGACCGTATTACCTGGTAGGACCGGTCCGCTTAATTGAATTGTGTGCGACGCGCCGAAGGAGTCACCAGAGAAGAAGATGACGGCGTATTCACTCGTCCAGGCGCATGAGCCTGCGTTTTTCAAGCGCCATGTCTTCGAAAAAGCCTCGCCAGGCTCAAAAATCGTGTCGTCCGGAACGGTGATATCGATCGGCGAGCCGGGTAAGGCCCGGTTGCACATGGTGGTTGGAGAGGGAGACAGGGGCCGTGGACTGGGTGTGGAACTGGTTTTAGGGAATAGAGTCTGGTTTACGGTGGTCGAAGTCAGGGTTGCAGTTGCCGGGAGCGGTGTATGGCTGTTGACCGTTGTGATCTGGGGGATCGCGGTCACAGCCGGGCTGGTTGGTTGGGTAGACCCAGGCGCCAGGTTGCACGCGCTGAGTAATATGACTGCTACGATGAAGACTAACCTTTGGAGGATTTTCCTCATATCTCCATCATTCTACCTCAAAAAATTGATCCGGATTCTGCTTGACAATTGGATGCAAAAGTCGTGCCATCAATTCAAGTCTACGACGTAAACTGGTTTACAACAGTATAAAGGGTTGAAAGATGCAAAAAAAGATGGGCGCAGAACAGGACAGGTATTTTCGCCAGCGCGCTATCCAATACCAGCACGTGGATGGCACGTTTGAGCTTACATTTGGTGGTTCCTTTTTGCTGATGGCCGCCAGCTTCTATGCCATCAGCAGGGTTGCCACGGCTGATTCATTTTTCTCGTCCAATATATTGCCATTTGCGCCTTTGCTGGTATTCGCCGGTGGGAGTTACCTGCTGGATGTATTGGTCAAGCGTTTCAGATTGCGGGTAACCTATCCACGCACCGGCTTCATCGTTTATCAAAAACCAAAACCGTTTAAACGATCGATCCGCCTAGCTATCTGGATCGGGGTTCCGGTCCTGACTTTGATTGTTATGGGAATGTTATTCCTGAACCGAGCCGCGTTCCATTCTGAAAACCAGGATATCACTGAATTCCTGCTGGCTCCCTTTGCAGGTTTGCTTTTCTACGGCCTGTGGATCATTGTGGGTTGGAAGATTGCCTTACCTCGTTTCTATTTCATCGCTGTCGGTACCTTGCTGGTCAGTACCTGGCTGCTCTTCAATAAGCTGGGAGGGAACGACGGTATGGCAGCCTTGATAGGCGCCATGGGCTTGATGCTGTGCATCTCCGGCGGGCTGGCGCTGTGGATCTACCTGGCGAATAACCCGCTGCCCCAGGAACCCGGCGATGGGGAGTGATCTGCGTTCACTAACCGGGGTCGACCGCCTGATCCACGAGCCGTCACGCAGTGTCATCCTGGCGGTACTGGCAGTGGTTGAGAGCGCCGATTTCCGCTATCTGCAAAAAGAGACCGGGCTGACCAAGGGCAATTTGTCCGTTCACCTTTCGAAACTGGAGGAGGCTGGACCCTATGACCCTGTGTTACCTTACGCCGGAGGGGCGCCAGGCGTTTGACGTTTATCGCCAGCAACTCAAAGATTTCATCGATCATATGTAGAAAATCTAATCAAGGCCTTTCCACACTAATTCGTCAAGTCCTTCTTGGAGTGAATAATCCCGAGGCTTGCATAGGGACAGCTGGTTCTGCGATGTTAACGGACTGGTTAATCCAACGGGGGATCATTGTTACCTATTCAGCCGAGTTTCAAAGTGGTCCAGCGCTCATTATTAACAGACCTTTAACCATAAAAGGCCAGGATACCATCAAGCCCTCTTTACCCCTCCAAGCTCAGGAAGGGTAAAGAGGGTTGAGAACAGCAATGATTTATTTTCGAGATTAATTTCGATTGACCAACGGGATGTAAATGAATAGTTTATCAACGATCAAAACGATGCGGGAATTACTCGGAATTCCGTTGACAAAGATTGTAGCCTGGGCGTAGCCCGGAGGGATGCCGTTCAATGCCAAGGTGGTTAAATTCGTATCCGAAAAAACCGCACTGGGGAGCCAGATGGATTGTCCGTTATCAAGCCTCCGCAACAGCAGCAATGGATAGTTACTCGGAGAATTAGAATACCCACTGCCGCTGGCTTCTGCAAAACCATAACCGCGAAAACCGCTTCCAGTAACTGATAATGGTTTGTTCATTCGCAGAGGCGAAGAGATCGCAACCATTGAGGGCTGCCAGGCACTCATAAAACCTAATCCGACACGAAATAACTCAGCATCAGTTAGCTCTTGACCGTTGTATCCTCCCGCGACCAAAACCTGCCCATCTAGCAGAAGGATAGCCGAATGGTTTGCCCGGGAAGTGGTCATTGAGCCTGCTGCGCTCCAGGTTTCACTGATGGGGTCATACAGCTCTGCACTGGTCAAATAGTTGCCGCCGGTTGTAGCACTACCACCGACCACCAGTACATCGCCGTCAGGAAGAAGGGTAGCGGTATGATAACCCCGCCCACCGATCATATTTCCGGCAGCGCTCCAGAGTTGAGTTGACGGATCATACAATTCAGCGCTCGAAAGGCCGGAAACACCACTAAAACCTCCTGCTACCAGTACCTTGCCACTTGGTAAAAGCGTGGCTGTGTGCCAATCACGAGGCGTGACAAGAGACCCTGTTTCAGTCCAGGTACCCGTCGATGGGTCATACAACTCAGCGCTGCCCATCTCACTGCCTCCATCCCAGCCTCCCACGATCAATACCATTCCATTATGCAGCAGCGTGGCGGTGGGTAAGTGGTGGGCGGCGTGTAGTGATTTGGTTTGAGTCCATGTCCCGTTCGCAGGGTCATATAATTCGGCGCTATCAAGCTCATCTCCGTTCCAGCCACCCACCACCAGGACACTTCCATCTGGAAGCAGCGAGGCTGCGTGGCCCAGACGACCGGTGACCATTTGACCGGTAGGGCTCCAGGTATGGGTTGCCGGGTCATACAGCTCAGCGCTGTTGAGAGCACCTGCGTTATCCCCCCCCGCAACTAAAACCTTTCCATTTGATAGCAAGATAGCCGTATTCAAATAACGACTGGCGTTCATTGAATTTGTAGTGCTCCACGTTCGGGAAGCGGGATCATACAGCTCAGCACTGTTTGAGTAGGAACCGTTGTCATAACCCCCCTCGACCAGAACCTTTCCATCTGCTAGTAGGGTGGCCCGGGCATATCTGCGGTTGGTGATCAAAGACCCTGTCTCGTCCCAGGCGCTTTCTGCAGGATCGTATAATTCCGTCCCGGAAAAATCCCCATCACCAAAACCAGCTGCAACAATTACCTTGCCGCCTGGCAGCAGCGTAGCGGTGTGATAGTAGTGAGCACTATTCATGGATGCAACGTTTGTCCACATGTCATCGGCAGGGTCATACACCTCGACGCTGGTCAGCGGCTCGCTATCAGAATAACCTCCTGCCACGAGAATCCTGCCATTCGGTAACAAGGTGGCTGTGGCAACATAACGACCGGTGTGAAGCGAGGCGACATCCGTCCAGGTATTTTCACCTGGATCATATACCTCGGTACTGGTCAAAGCACCACTGGTACCATACCCACCAGCAACCAGCACCTTGCCGTCAGGCAATAATGTCGCTGAGTGAAAGGAGCGCCTGGTGTTCAAAGAGGCAACGTAGGTCCATGTATGCAAGTCTGGATCAAAAACCTCAACCGAGTCCCATGCGCCGCCAGAGGTATAACCCCCAGCAACAAGCACCTTGCCGTTTGGTAACAAAGTTGCCGTATGACCGTAGCGGCCGATTTTCATTTCGCCATAATAAGCCCAGGTGTCCGTGTCAGGATCATACACCTCGGCCGTATTGGTAGCTTCGCCGCAGCATTCGATAGCCAGATAGCCTCCTGCAACCAGCACCTTACCACTTTGCAAGAGCGTGGCAGTGTGCGAATAGCGAACAAATGTCATCGATTTGACAGGTGTCCAGGTGTCTGCGGCAGGATCATACACCTCGGCGCTGTCAAGAGACAAATTACTGACGTTCTTACCGCCTGCTATGAGTACCTTGCCATTCAGCAGGAGCGTTGCAGTGTGTTCGTAGCGGGCTGTGCTCAACGAAGCAGCCGCTGTCCAGGTGTTGGTCGCAGGATTATAAATCTCGGCGCTGGTGAGAGCCTGGTCTGAAAATCCTCCGGCCATGAGCAATCGGCCGTCCAAAAGCAGTGTAGTCGTATGATAATAGCGAGCGGTTATCGGTGAAGCGGCGCTTGTCCAGGTTGGAAAAGCATGAGCGGGTTGGGGTGTAGACTGGCTGATCAGCAGGACGATGACCAGGCCAAGCTGCCAGTGCCACGCCAGGCGTGGCCAGGAAATAGAACGAGAACATTTCCGCATTTTTTCCTCCAAGATGATCATAAAGTGGCTAACGAGAATCTTAAGATATAGACCAATTGCCTCAAAGTCATATAAACGCAGCTTGTGCGTGTATTTTCATAAGATCAATGTGGTTGATGTATCTCGGTTGTTGATAATTCGTGAAATTTGCGTCAAATAGATTATAGCGATGTTTACCTAGAAAGCAATTTTTTTTCCTAAGTGTTTTTTTCAAATAAAGCGTGAGATATAAAAACCTCCGGAGGATAGGAGGCAGCCATGAGATAAGTGGCTATAAGACGCACCATGACAGCTGAGGGAGTAAATGAAATCAAAAAACAAGCAATATCGCCTGAGAATTCAAATCTAATTCTTAACTTGTAAGACTTAGAATACTTGTCAGATTGGCAGGATTACAGTATAGTCATGCTGGTTAATCCTCAGCCCGGTCGACCCATGCCTGGTATTTGTAGATTAACAAAATAATCTAATCGAAGCGAAAATCCCTTATGGAATCCGAACCTTCAACTCAATCCTGGCTGGATCACGTCGTTTTTAATCCTTCCCCCGTTTAACCCTAGAAGCACTGCTTGTCTCCCTGATCATTTTATTCGCCATGGGCAGTCGTTTTTACGATCTTGGCGCCAGGGTGATGAGCCACGACGAGACCAATCACGTCGTCCCTTCCTACGATCTCTTTCAGGGCAGGGGCTATAGCTACGATCCGGTCACGCATGGACCGCTTCAATTCCATTTGATCGCGCTTTCATATTTCATCTTTGGCGACAACGATTTCACCTCGCGCATCCCGGCCGCGGTATGTAGCATCCTGACCGTGGCATTTGCCTTGTTCGGGTTCCGGCGCTACCTGGGCCGCACAGGAGCATTAATTGCCGGTTTCATGTTCCTGATCTCTCCCTATATGCTGTTTTATGGCCGCTACGCCCGGGATGAGGCGATCTATATCTTGTTTACGATCTTCCTGATCTGGTCACTGCTGTGCTACGTGGAATCGGGTGAGAAAAAATTCCTCTATTGCATATCGGCAGCTCTGGCGCTCGATTTTGTCACCATGGAGTTGGCCTACATATATACAGCCCAGGCGCTGCTCTTTGCCGGCTTACTTTTCGTCGAACAGATCACCCGGCGTCAATGGACGATTGCCAAATATAAGAATAATTTCATTGGCTTCCTGGGCGCGACCGTGCTCCTGGTGCTGGTTGCCCTGGGCGCCTTGATCAAAGGGGAGAGCAGCGTTCCCGCGCCAGCCGGCACGGAAACCAGCACTGCCGCTGTGGCAGGCTCGGTGTTGAGTTCACTGACGCCTACCGCTATGGTGCTGGTCATTGCAGCTCTGGTTGGGGCGGTTGTACTTGGGACTGCAGCCCTCTATTTCCTGGTTAAGGGCGCTGGAGTGGCGTCTATCCGCCGCGAACGCTCCTTCGATTTGCTCTTCTTGATGGGCGTGCTGGTCTTCCCTCTGTTGACAGCTTTTCCGGTGAAAATGGTCGGTTTCGACCCGCTGGATTACACCAGCACCGGCATCGTCCATACAGCAGCATTTCTGGCACCTATGACCATCATCGCCATCGTAGCCGGGTGGTGGTGGAACCCGCGCCAGTTCCTGCGTAATATGGCGATCTTTTACGCCATTTTTATCTTCTTCTATACGACCTTCTTTACCAATGGGTCCGGGTTTTTCACCGGAATTGTCGGCTCTTTGGGATATTGGTTGGCGCAGCAGGCGGTCAACCGGGGCAGCCAGCCCTGGTACTACTATTGGCTGATCCAGATCCCCATCTATGAATTCTTGCCGGCAGCCGGAGCTCTGATTGCGGTTTATTTTGGCGTGCGCCGCAAGCTGTGGGTCAGCGCTCCCGCCCAACCGTTTGTAAACGCGTTACCGAAAGCGGCCTATGAATTTCAACCCGAAGACGTTCAATACGATCTGATTGAAGCGGAGACGACAGAAATAGCGGCTGAGGATGCAGAGAATACGGAAATAACACCAGAGGAAGAAGAGCTGGAAATAGCGGCAGAGGAAGAACGGCCGGATGTGATCGAGGTCGAAGAGGAACTGCCGGATGGATTGGCTGTTGTAGATGAAGGCTTGCGACCTGCGCCGGTACTGGCAATGCTGCTGTTCTGGACAGTGACCAGTCTGATCGCATTTTCGATTGCCGGTGAAAAAATGCCCTGGTTGACGGTCAATCCTGACCTGGGTTTGATCCTTTCAGCCGGTTGGGGTCTGGGCTACCTGGTCGATACCACCCGCTGGAAAGAGCTGCTCGCCAGCAGGCCGGCGCTCATCCTCACCTTACTGGTCGTACTGCTGGCCAGCCTGGGTGGCGTGCTTTCATCTCTGCTGGGGGATCAACCACCGTTCATGGGCAAAGACCTGTTGCAGTTGGAAAGCACGAGTACATTTCTGCTGTCAGCGGTTGTGCTGGTTGTCAGTGCCTATTTTCTTTTCAGACTGCTGGCAAGCTGGAAATGGTTTGAGATCTGGCGAGCCGTGGTTCTCACGTTTTTTGCCTTCCTGGCAGTGTTAACCATCCGCTCATCCTTCCGGGCGAACTATATTAATTACGACAACGCTATGGAGTTTTTGGTCTACGCCCATGGAGCCCCGGCTTCAAAGGATATCTTGAAGCAGGTTGCCGAAATTTCCTTCCGGACGACCGGTGGGAAAGACATTGCTGTTGCTTACGATAATAACGCCCTCTATCCCTTCTGGTGGTATTTCCGCGATTACCCCAATAAGGTCTATTTCACCACTCCAACCGATGAGCTGCGCAACTCGCCCATCGTCATTGCCGGAGCGGGTAATTACGCCAAGGTCGACGCCATCCTGGGGGATGCATACTATAAATTCGATTACATCCGCCTGTGGTGGCCCATGCAGGATTATTTCAACCTGACCCCGGAGCGGATACTGAACGCGATTGCGGATCCGCAGATGCGCACAGCCCTGTTCGACATCTGGTTCAACCGGGATTACAGCCTCTACGCCACATTGAAGAACCGCACCGATCTTACCCTGGCAACCTGGCAGCCGAGTGACCACTTTGCCATGTACATCCGCAAGGATCTCGTCTCGCAGATGTGGCAGTACGGCGTTCAGGCGTCTGCAGTCCCCACCGTTACCGATCCATATGCAAATGGGCAGCTCAACCTACCGGCCGATTTCGCTATCGGCAGTCAGGGTACCGCGCCCGGCTCTTTCGACGGGCCGCGCCAGATTGCTTTCGCCCCCGACGGCAGCATTTATGTGGCAGATTCAAGGAATAACCGCATCGAACACCTCAACCCGGATGGGAGCGTGATTTCTGTTTGGGGCAGCTATGCCGACGTAGCCAACAGTGCCGCTCCCGGTGGTACATTCAATGAGCCCTGGGGTGTGGCGGTTGGTCCGGATGGTTCGGTATACGTGGCCGATACCTTCAATTACCGCATCGAGAAATTTACAGCTGATGGTCAGTTTGTCAACATGTGGGGCCAATCGGGAACCGGTGAGACCCCGGATGCCTTCTGGGGTCCGCGCGGTCTGGCGGTTGATTCCAAAGGCAACATTTTTGTCACCGATACCGGCAACAAGCGCGTGGTTGTTTTCGATAAAGACGGGAATTACATCACCCAGTTTGGCAGCGCAGGCACCGATCTCGGGCAGTTTGACGAGCCGGTTGGGATCGCCCTCGACCAGGAGGGGAACGTCTACGTCGCCGACACCTGGAACAAGCGCGTACAGGTATTTGCACCCGATTCGAGCGGCAAAAATTACACAGCGGTTACCCAGTGGCCTATCTCCGGCTGGTATGGGCAGTCCCTGGACAATAAACCCTACATCGCGGTCGATTTACAGCGAGATGTCTTCGTGACCGATCCGGAAGCCTCGCGAGTGCTCGAGTTTGACGCTACAGGTAAATTCATCCGCACCTGGGGACAACCCGGCACAGGCCTGGACGCAATCGGGCTGGCGTCTGGGATTGCTATCGATCCCCAGGGGCACGTCTGGGTCAGCGATGCAGATAATGACCGCTTGCTGAGGTACACGCTGCCGCAATAGCGCTCCTAGAAGAGGGTTACCCCTTGAGGCACGGTTGCATCATCCAGAATAATCTTTGCCAGGCTCTTAGGAATTATTCTATTTTGCACAGGGCGGTGGGGTGTTCGAGAGAGAAAAGCTTTCGACTTCGAAGCGTTCTTCGGTATAGACTCGCAGCAGGCCGGCCTGGACGTGATAATCGTTTACCAGGCACGGGTAGGCTGCGCCGGGGTTGAAGAGGACCTGCCTGCCTTCTTGACGGTTTTCAGGCCGGTGGGTGTGTCCAAATACGATCACTTTCACCTGGGGAAAAGCAGCCAACAATTGGTCACGGTACCTTTCATATTGATAGCCTTGCCGCAGGTATTTAATCTTATCCACAATATATGGGATGAAGCCTCCTCCGTGACCGTGGGTGAGGCCGACGGTCACGCCCAGGAAATTCAGCTCCAGGGTCAGAGGCAAGCTGCCAGCTAAAGCCCAGTCGCGGTTCCCCCGGACGGCATGGACAGGGGCAACCTGTTCGAGGGAGGCGAGCACCACCGGGCTGGATATATCCCCGGCATGTAAAATGGCTGCGACTTTTTGCCTCTTGAAAAAGGAAATGATATCGGGAGAAACCTGGCTGAATCGGTCGGGTACGTGGGTATCGGTGATAATGCCGATCGTCAAGGTGGGGTTCTCTAGCATAGCCTGAATATTTTATCTGCTTTAGCCTAATTTAGCCAGTCGTTCAGCCTGACGTTGATTCTTTTCAACGTTATGAAAGAAAACCCAGGTAAGTCCGGTAGCGAAAAAATAGAGGATGGAAGTGGCGATAAATAACGGGGCGAATCCCCAGGCATCTTGAACCAGGCCGGAAATTAACGGCCCAACCGCAAATCCTCCCTGCCAGCCCAGGACCAAAATACTGTTGACCATACCTTGCTCCCTGGGATTGGACTGCTCCATGGCGAACGCAGTATATAAAGGAGCAGACATATTCATCAATGCACCCCGCACCAAAAAGCCAGCGGCTGACAGCCAGGCAAACGGGGCAAAACCGATCAACAGCAGGAAGATCAGGCTCGTTTCCTGGGTGACCGCGATCGTCTGCACCTTGCTTTTTAGGCGACTGGCGAGGCGCGGGCCGATCATGCAACTGATACCGGTCAATAATGCCGACAGGCTGAACAGCATTCCCAGGGTGTTATCCGGAATGCCGAATTTTTCCTGAAAGAAGACATTCATGTAAGGAATCAAAAGCGAAGCGCCTAAACCGAGCAGAAGCTGCGGCAGCAGAAGCCTGACGATCAGCGGCTGGCGTAATGATTGGATGAGACCCCGGTTTCGTTCCGGTTTTTCGAGCGGAGGTTTTACGCTCGTTTCTCGGATGAGTAAAATGGGGATCAACGAAATTGAGCCCAAGAGGACGCTGCAGATCAGGATCGCCTGATAGGAGGCAGAGCTCCCCGGAAGAACGTGGAGCAGCCGGCTGAAAAAACCAGGAAGTTGCCCTGCAAATAAATTGCCTACCGTACCTGCCAGGGTCTGCAGCCCGAAGTTCAGGCTGAAAAGCAGGGTGCGGTTGCCAGCATCAGACGCTTTCATCATAAAAGGCGCCTGGCTGAGGCCGTAGAGGTTGTTCCCCAGGCCGGCGATGAACGCCATCATGACGATCAAGGCCGGTTGTGAGCTCAAAACCAGCAGGCCCATCCCCAGGGTTGAAAAAGCGAGACCTGCCAGCATACCGTGGCGGTGCCCGATCCGGTCGGTTAACAAGCCGAGAGGGATGCTGAAGGCTAATCCGGTTAATGAAGGTACCGAGTTGACGATCCCCAGGAAGGCTTTATCATAGCCTTGGGCAAGGATGAAGAAATTAAAAAACAACTGCCAGGCGCTGAAGATGATGCCGTTAATCAATGTTGCCAGCATAAACAGACGGGCTGGCCGGCTGAAGGTTTTGAGTGGATTGTGCAAATTCATGGTGATGGACTCAATCAACGCCAGAATGTATCACGTTCTCGCCGCGACTGTCAAGCAAATTGCATTTTCGCCCGGGTTTCGGGCAAATTAAAGGGCTGTTACCTTTGACATTCTAAGCTGGCAAGGCTAAAATGGTATTGAAGATCTTAATGAAGAATATCTTCGAGTTTCGATTGGTTTTAATAGGGAAAAATGCCTTTCGCATAACAGGTTGGGCAATTACGTGGTTATTCGGAGCATGAAAATGATCCCAAACGACAAATCTATCACAATCAAGGTGCTAAAGTGAGCAAGTGGCCGGGGAAATATGTCATTGGCCTGACCGGGAATATCGCCACCGGTAAAAGCGTGGTACGCCGGATGTTGGAACACCTGGGCGCCTATGGGATTGATGCCGACGCTTTGGCTCACCGGGCGATCAGTAAGGATGCACCCGGATACCATCCGGTCGTGGATATGTTTGGGCGTTGGGTGTTAGGGCCGGGCCAGCAGGTCGATCGCAATCGCCTGGGGCGGGTCGTCTTTGCGGACCCGGAGGCGCTGGTGATCCTTGAAAGGATCGTCCACCCCCTGGTATCCCAGGCAATCGATATCATCGTCAGGCGGTCCAGGCAGCAGATCGTCGTAATCGAAGCCATCAAGTTGATTGAAGCCAATCTGAGCAAAAACTGCGACGCTATCTGGGTGGCGTACGCTTCGGGCGACGTCCAACTTGCCCGGCTGACCCGGATCCGGAAGATGAGCCTGGAAGAAGCCCACCGGCGGGTAGCGACCCAACCGCCCCAGGAAAACAAGCTTGCCCTGGCAAACATTATCATTAAGAACGGCGGCACTTTCGGCGATACCTGGCGCCAGGTTTCAACCGCATGGCGAAAGACCGTCCCTGCAACCATCGAACAGCCGGCTCCGGTGAAAACATCGACAATTTCAAAGGGCCAGCTTACCATCGAGCGCGGGCGGCCAAGTCATTCAAGGGAAATTGCCCAGTTCATCACCCGCACGAGGCGCGACCACCAACCTTGGAGCGCCGATGACATTATGGCTGCTTTTGGGGAAAAGGCATTCTTACTGCTCAGACTCGATCATAAGCTGGCTGGAGTGGTCGGCTGGCAGGTTGAAAACCTGGTGGCACGCACCACGGATATTTTCCTGGACCCATCCATCCCTATTTCGGAAGCGCTGCCTTCTCTGCTGGCCGAAATAGAGACGGCCTCGAGAGACTTACAATGTGAAGCGTCCCTTGTTTTCGCAGCCCCGGAACTGGGAAACGATGAAGCCTTATGGACCAACCTGAATTACGAACAACGCAGTCCCGAATCACTGGGAGTTCAAGCCTGGCAGGAAGCTGCGGCCGAATCCTCTGTTCCTGGTGCCATCTTATTCTTAAAACAACTTCGCCAGGACCGTGTTTTACGTCCAATCTGATAGAATAGCCTTAATCTGTGTCAAATTTCATTACCGACTTACTCTTCTTAACCCAACGCCTCGATTGGCAAAGCGTCTTTGACCTCTTCCTGGTAACGTTGATATTCTTCAGCATCCTGATGCTTATCCAGGATACCCAGGGCATGGTTTTGCTGCGGGGGGTTATCTTCATTGTTATCTTTCTAAGCCTTTTGACCAACCTGATCAACCTGCCGGCGTTCTCGTGGTTGATCCGCACTGCTTTGCCTGGTATGGTGATTGTGATTCCAGTCGTGTTTGCACCTGAAATTAGACGCGGGCTCGAACGCCTGGGTCGGGTGAGCTCGGGTTCATGGCTTTCACGCTCCTCTACTTCGACTACCCAGGAGTTGCAGAAGACGATCAAGGTCGTGGTGACGGCAGCAACCCGCCTGGCGGCCAAAAACCACGGCGCATTGATCATCATGCAGCGTTCTGATAACCTTAGCGAATACGTACAAACCGGTGTCCGCATGAATGCCATGGTCACCGCCGAGCTCCTGCTGCAGGTCTTCTATCCCAACACGCCTCTCCACGATGGTGCCGCCATCATTGCCGATAACCACCTGGTTGCAGCGGCCTGCGTAATGCCGTTGTCAGCCAGCGGTATCTTGAACCGGTCGGTCGACCGCCAGATGGGTTTGCGCCACCGGGCAGCCCTGGGAATTTCGGAAGCCAGCGACGCGATAGCTGTTGTGGTCTCTGAGGAAAGCGGTAGGATCTCAATCGCCCACGCAGGGAGAATGATCCGGCGGTTAGACGCTGACCGGTTGGAAAATATCTTGTTGGCGTTTTACCGTCCGACTTACCTGACGAACAATACCGCCGATTTACTGACCCGCCTCTTCACCCGGCGGAGGGAAGAGCAATCTTCCGAGGATTTATGATCGATGTCTTCTTTCTTACGTAATTTAAGTAAGAGCTTGCCAACCTTTTTATTGGCATTTATCATGGCATGTGCTGTATGGGTGACGGCTGTGACTGCCTCTGACCCAAACCAGACCAAGGTGTATCCTACACCGGTTGCCGTCAATCTCTTCGGGCAGGACCCCGGGTTGATCCTTTCCAATTTTCAAACTCAGCAAGTTCATATTACCCTGCTGGCCCCCCAATCGGTTTGGGCCCAACTAAACCAGGGCAACGGCTCAGTTACCGCGGTGGCTGATATCACCGGGCTTGGACCGGGTACGCATACCGTACCGGTCACCGCGCACATCACCAACATCAGCCCGGTAGAAATCCTCAAAGTCGACCCGGCGACGATTAACGTGACACTCGAGCAAAATTTATCAAGGACCCTTCCGTTCAGCCTGATTATCAACGGTGAGCCGGCTACAGGTTTCGAATTAGGAACGGCCTCTTTTGACCCCAGCTCCATCAATATTTCTGGGCCCAAATCATTAGTCCAGCAGGTATATAAGGTTACCGCCAGCATTAATGTAACCCAGGCGCAGGCTGACATCCATCAAACGGTCAGCGTTCAGGCCGTCGACATCAATAACACCGTCGTAAACAACCTGACGCTAACCCCCAACCAGGTTGCGGTCAGCATTCCGGTCACCCAACTAGGGGGGTATAAAAACGTGGTGGTCAAGATTGTCACCAAAGGCCTGGTTGCGAATGGATACCGCACGACCAATATTTCGGTTATACCTGCAAACGTCACTGTCTTCTCATCCAATCTTTCGCTGATCAACTCTTTACCGGGTTACGTCGATACCGATCCGGTTGACCTGTCCGGAGCCCATGACGACATATCGGCTCAGGTCGGCCTCAGTTTGCCGGCTGGCGTATCGATTGTCGGCTCGCAATTGGTAACTGTGCAGGTTGGGGTTGCCGCAATCGAAACCAGCATTACCCTATCGAACATGCCGGTAAAGCTGGTTAACCTTGGGCCTGATTTGGCCGGTGAAGTCTCCCCAAGTACGGTCGACGTTATTCTATCCGGTCCATTGCTGCTCCTTAACCAGCTTACAGCCAATGAGGTGCACGTAACCGCGGATATGACCGGCCAGGGGGTCGGCGACAACAACGTATCGCTAACCGTATCGGTCGATATTACTTCAGTTAATGTCGAATCGGTCAATCCCAGCAGCGTCCAGGTGACAGTTTTAGCAGCTACGGCAACGCCATTTGGCACACCTGGCCCTTCGCCGACAGTTGGTACGCCTACGGTCCCACCAACCGGCGGAGGGGTGGCGGATAAACCAACCCCAAGCCCTACGCCAACGCCTTGAGGCATTATCAGCATTCCGTAAGAAACGAGAAAATATGACAATTCCTGTTATAGCCCTGGTCGGGAGACCAAATGTTGGGAAAAGTACGCTTTTTAACCGCCTGGTAGGTGAGCCGATGGCGATTGTGGATGAGGTTCCTGGGACGACGCGTGACCGGCTCTTTGGAGAAGCAGATTGGAATGGGGTCACCTTCAGGGTGATCGATACCGGTGGGATCGATCCTTCGACGGGTGGAAAGACACCGCTTTCGGTCGGCTCCTCAGATTTTATCGAACAGATCCGGGCCCAATCGATCGTAGCGGTCCAGGAGGCAGATTCGGTTCTGTTCATCACCGATGCCTTGAGCGGGGTGACGCCAGCCGATAAGGAGATCGCTGACATCTTGCGGCGCAACCAGACCGTTGTTGATGGGAAACCTTTCCCACCGGTGCTCCTGGTAGTGAATAAATCCGATAACAGCACGTTGCGCGGCGGCTCCGGAGAATTTTACGAGCTGGGGAGCGGCGATCCATATCCGATCTCAGCCCTTCACGGCACCGGCACTGGCGACCTGCTGGATGCGATCGTAAATTCTTTTGGTGAGCAGCCGCCCGAGGAAGAAGATGATTCGGTAAAAATTGCCATTGTGGGAAAGCCCAACGTCGGCAAATCAAGCCTGCTCAACAAGCTGGTCGGCGAGGAGCGGGCAATTGTCAGCCCAATCCCTGGCACGACCCGCGACGCCATCGATACTCACATTTCGGTCGGTGATATTGCGATTACGCTCATCGATACGGCTGGGATTCGCCGGCGAGGGCGGGTGATCCCCGGCGTCGAGAAATTCAGTGTTCTTCGTTCAATGCGGGCCATCGAGCGGGCCGACGTATCATTGCTGGTGATCGATGCGACCGATGGGATTAGCGCTCAAGATGCTCACATTGCCGGCTACATCGTTGAAGCCAAAAAGAGCACTGTGGTTGTGGTAAATAAATGGGATGCGATCGAAAAGGATAACGAAACGACTAATGTGTATACCAGCAAGATCAGGGAAGATTTGAATTTCGTCGACTACGTGCCTATCATATTCATTTCTGCATTGACCGGGCAGCGGGTTAACCAGGTTTTACCCCTGGCTTTGAAGGTCCAGGAAGAACGCCTGGTAAGGTTGAGCACCTCGCAACTCAACAAGATAATTCAAGAGGCCCAGGACATCCACCCGGCTCCTTCGCACGCCGGACGTTCTTTGCGGATGTATTATGGCACCCAGGTCCGTAGCGACCCACCGACTTTTCTGATTTACGTCAACGACCCCAAGATGGCCCATTTTTCCTACATCCGTTTTCTGGAAAACCGCATCCGCAAGGAATATCCATTTACCGGAACACCTATTCAAATTGTGATGAAAGCTCGCCGGGATTAGACGAAATTAGTGTTAGTATTGCCCTTGCCTGAGAAAAAAAGGCGTCATATAATCTTTAAAATAGACATCTACTCGAACTGCAAGCCAAAAAATTCGGATAGGTCTTTGATTATAATTAGTGGTTGGAGGAATCCTATTGGATAATTTTCGTACCGAACCCGTTCCTGAAGAACAACCGGAAAAGAAATCTTCCCGTTCAGGTTGCGTTGGTTTTGCTGTTGACACCGTTGAAACGGTCCTCCTGGCGTTGATTTTATTTCTGGGCATCAACGCGGTTTCGGACCGTGTTCGGGTTGAAAACATCAGCATGCAGCCAACCCTTTATTCAGGAGAATTTGTTTTGGTCAATAAGTTAGCTTATAAATTGGGAAGCCCACATATTGGAGATATCATTGTTTTTCCTTATCCAAAAGATCCACAAGAAAAATATATCAAGCGGGTAATTGGATTGCCGGGTGATGTTGTCAGGGTAGCCAGCGGTACAGTCTATGTCAACAACCAACCTCTGGATGAGCCATATATCGCGGCTCCGCCAGCTTACGAAGGCACCTGGGAAGTTCCACCTGGCCAGCTTTTTGTCCTTGGCGATAATCGCAACCAGTCATCGGATTCGCACGTGTGGGGAGACGTGCCCATCGATTCAGTTATTGGACGTGCATTGGTAATTTACTGGCCGTTCGATAAATTCCAGATTCTGGACCAAACAGAAATCGTGAAGGCTTCACCTTGAAAGGGAAGTCTTTAACCAGGCCAGTCATGCAGAATTATATGGACGAAGCAAAGACACCTAACATTCTATCTTGTACAAGCTGCCAGGCGGGCCAAATGCATTTGCAGTATATGACCTATTTTACCTGGCTGGACGATGAGCTGATTACCGTCCCCAATTTCCCTGCCTGGGTATGTGATGTGTGCGGGAAGCGAGAATACGACCTGCATGCAATGAATAAGCTCAACTTGTTATTGAACCCTAACGCTGGCCGGCCGACCAGAACTCGGGTACGCCTGAAGCCAAGACGCCAGGGTTCGAAAAACTCGCAACCGACAACCGAATAGTTTTCTTCTCGATTTAACCGCCTTTTTTTAGAATGGTTGCAGCAGGAAGCCACTGCTATCCTACTGCCTGGTTTTTTGTCTTTTTTTTTACGCACCTTAACAAAGTAAAGGAGTTATATGAGCATCGAATTTATTATTCGACTGGTCGGTATGGTTGTTTTTAGTCTCATTGGCGTTTATTGGGGTTCAACTCAGGGAATCTTTGCAAAACCAGAGACGTTTACGGTCGAACAATATGCCTTCACGATTGGTTTGATCGGCGCATTATTTGGATTAATTATTACACCCTTCATTACGATCAGGCCCTTGAGAGCACTCCGATCGATTATGGGGAAAATTTCAGTACAATCGTTGGTCGCCAGTATCGTCGGTCTGGTCATCGGATTAATTTTTGCCGCGTTATTAACTTTCCCGCTATCATTATTACCTGATCCATTCGGCAAGGTGCTTCCTTTCGTGGGAGTGTTACTCTTTGGATATTTTGGCGTTGCGGTCTTCGTGATGCGCCAAAATGATTTTTACAACATGTTCAATTTGTTCTCTGCCCGCGAGCCGTCAAACCATAATGAAGGTGGCGGCAACGCAGCTAAACCGGGCGAGAGCCGCACCATACTGCTGGACACCAGCGTCATCATCGATGGGCGGATTGCAGACATTGCCCGGACGGGTTTCTTGCCGGGCTCTTTATTGATTCCCCGGTTCGTTTTGAACGAGCTTCAATATATTGCCGATTCTTCAGATGGGCTGCGCCGCCAACGCGGCCGGCGGGGGATGGAAGTTCTATCCCAACTGCAAAAAGAGCCCTCGATCCCGGTCAAAATGAGTGATATCGACGTCGAAGGTGTCCACGAGGTTGACGACAAACTGGTGATCCTGGCGCGACAGCTGCGCTGTCTGATCTTGACCAACGACTACAACCTCAACCGGATTGCTGAGCTTCAGGGGGTGACCATACTGAACGTTAATGAACTGGCCAATGCGGTGAAATCCGTCCTGCTGCCCGGCGAGACCCTGTCAATCCGGGTGATTCAGGATGGCAAGGAATTAGGGCAAGGCGTCGGGTATATGGAAGATGGCACAATGGTCGTAATCGAAAATGGGCGGGAATACATGAACCAGGAAACACTGGTGACCGTTACCAAAGTACTACAAACAGCAGCCGGGCGGATGATTTTTGCCCGGCCTGAAGAGCAATAACCCCCGAACAGTTCAGGAGTAATTTGATGGCTTTGAAGATCTACAATACGCTGACCCGCAAGAAAGAACCTTTCCAGACCCTGATCCCAGGCCAGGTGGCCATGTACGTTTGCGGACCGACCGTATACAGCAAGGCTCACGTCGGGCATGCTATGTCGGTGCTGGTCTTCGATATCATCCGCCGCTACCTGGCGTATCGAGGTTACGAGATCCGCTTCGTCATGAATTTCACCGACGTGGATGACAAGATCATCCGCCGCGCCAGCGAGCTCAACATCGACCCATTCGAACTGGCAGAGGGTTACATCCGCGAATTCCGCCAAAACCTTGAGGATCTAAACGTATTACCCGCTACCTTCAACCCGCGTGCAACCCAGGAGATGGACAAGATCATCGAGATGATATCCGGACTGATTGAAAAAGGTGCTGCTTACGAGGTCGAGGGCGACGTGTACTTTCGGGTCACCACCGACCCGGAGTATGGCAAGCTTTCCGGCAGGCATCTGGACGAGATGCAGGCCGGTGCCCGCATTGGGGTCGACGAGCGTAAAGAGCATCCGATGGACTTTGCACTGTGGAAATCAGCCCGCCCGGGCGAGCCATCCTGGGAGAGCCCTTGGGGAAAGGGGAGACCGGGTTGGCACATTGAATGCTCGGCGATGAACCTGCATCATCTCGGCGAACAAATCGACATCCACGGCGGCGGCAATGACCTGGTCTTTCCCCACCATGAAAACGAGATCGCCCAGACTGAGACCCTGACCGGCAAGCCGTTTGCCCAATATTGGGTGCATAACGGTATGCTGCAGTTGGGGGGCGAGAAAATGTCTAAATCAGTTGGGAACCTGGTCACGATCGAGGCTTTCTTACAGGAGCACAGCCCCGAAGCTCTGCGGTTGATGATTTTGAACTCGGGATACCGCTCGCCCTTGACCTTCAACGATGAGGTCATCGAACAGGCCCAAAAAGCGTTTGAAAGACTGCAAAGCGGCTTACGCCCGGCTTTGCCCGGTGTGGGTGGGGCGCCTGCAGATGCCCTAACCGCGCTGCAAAGCCAGCTCGAAAAAACCCGCTCAGGATTCCTGGAGGCGATGGACGACGATTTCAACTCCGCCGGGGCTTTGGGCAACCTTTTCGACCTTGTGCGTGCCATCAACCAGGCGCGGGCGGATGGCGCTGGAGACAGCGAGCTCAAAGCGGCTCAAGACCTGCTGCTTGAGCTGACCGGCGTCTTCGGCTTACGCATAGGCATAAAAGAGTCAGGGAATGACGGCGATCACACTTCGGCGGCATTCATCGACCTGCTGGTCGAGCTCCGTACGGACATGCGGCGCGAAAAACTGTGGAAGCTTTCAGACCAGGTGCGTGACCGCCTGGCCGAGTTGGGAGTGACACTCGAAGACAGCAAAGAAGGCACGTCCTGGCATTGGAGCAAGTAGAAGTAAGCTGTCAGGGATCAGCCGCCAGTGATCAGCAACCAGCAGCATGAATCAGATCTGTTGGCTAACCTTGCTCTCCTGATCGTCTGAGAAACTATCTACGAGCAGGAGGATATTCCGGATGAAATGGGTGGTTCTCGCAGGTGGACTCGGGACTCGATTACTTCCGCTGATGAGAATTACCAATAAACATTTGCTCCCGGTCATTAACTAGCCGATGGTATTTTATCCGCTCGAAATGTTGGTGATGGCCGGGATTACCGACATCATGGTTGTTACCGGTGGGCATTTTGCGGGTGATTTTCTCCGGTTGATTGGCAATGGAGAGGATTTTGGCCTCTCTCGCATTCATTATGCTTACCCAAAAGCCGGTCGCACCTGGTGGCGGATCACGAAAAAAGGTCGAAAAAGATGGTGCGTTTCAAACGCACCCTACGAAGGCATGAAATAAGTGGTTGCGTAGGTTGCGTTTCCGCCTGCACTCGTAGAGTGAATGCAACAAAAATCCTGGTGGGTTAGCCTGTCCCCTGCGGTCCGGGCGAAACGCACAACAGATTTCGATTAAATAAGAAGAGGCCGGTATCGCTGAAGCCCTGCGGTTGGCCGAGTTGTTTGTAGGTGATGGCAAGATGGTAATTGTATTAGGTGATAATATTTTTCAACAGATGATGATCGATAACCTACCCTTATGAAAGAATGGATCACCGGTCGCAACCCGGTTTACGAGGTGTTTCAAGCCGGCAGGCGGCAGCTTTTTCGTTTGCGGGTTTCAGCCAGCGCCCAGGAAAGGGGCCGCCTGGTCGAGATCTTGACCCTGGCACAGAAGAACCGCCTGCCAGTCGAGAGGGTGCCGCGTTCGCAGCTCGACGTCTTGGGGGACAATCACCAGGGAGTTGCCCTGGAAGCTGGCGATTACCCATATGCCGCACTGGATGACATTCTGCTCCATGCCATGCGGCGCAACCAGCCGCTGTTCGTGCTGGTGCTCGATTTGATCCAAAACCCACAAAACCTGGGGACTTTGCTGCGCAGCGGGGAAGCGGCTGGAATCGATGGTGTCGTTATCCCGCTGGCACGGGCGGCGACGCTTACTCCAGCAGTGGTCAATGCCTCGGCTGGTGCCAGCGAGCATCTGCTGATCGCTCAAGTTAACCTATCGCAGGCGCTTACCCGCCTCAAAGAAGCCGGCGCCTGGGTGATTGGTCTGGATGGCGGGTCGGGTTCTCAGCCGGTGGAGCAGGTGCGTTTAGACGGGCCGCTGGCCCTGGTCGTGGGGAACGAAGGCGAAGGGATGCGGGCGCTGGTGCGCAAATCATGCGACGTTCTGGCAGCCTTACCCATGCGAGGCCACGTCGAGTCGCTCAATGCTTCGGTGGCCGGTTCAATCACCCTCTACCTGGCGCTGCAAGCACGCTCGAAGTAGGATAAGTTTCAGCCTGTCCTGTCTCCCCCATGCCTCGACGTAACTCAACCAAAGAAATACCAAACTGCCCACAGCCCGATCATCGTCAGGCCGATCGCAAAACGGGCCACGCCCGTCCAACCGCAGCCGATCGCCATGGCTTTAATTGAGTCAAAGGCCCGGCGGACGTCTCGGAAACGAATCATCTCTATCAAAAAAACAATCAAAAACGAGACCAGCACCCCACCCAGGGGCGTCCATAAGACGCTGGCGACCAGCAGCCCAACCATGCTCAGAATCAATGAGAGCCAGCTCGTCCCCCGCTTTCGAGCGCTGGCTCCCATCAAGAAATTATCGACAAGCGTGCTGGCGATCATCAGTAAAGTGATCAGGCCGAAGAGGATGCCGCTGAATAATACAAAACCGTGCAGTAAGCCGTACCCCAGGATGGACAGCCAGATGATGATGACCCCAGGGAAAAATGGAACGAGGGTGCCGGCAAGGCCAATCGCCATGCCGGCGCAGATCACAACCATGAAGACCGTATCCAGCCAGGGAGCCATCGGTCAGGGCTTGATCTCGGTAATGCCGCCCATCCAAGGCCGCAGCACCTCGGGGACAACGATTGAGCCGTCTGCCCTCTGGTAGTTTTCGAGCACCGCGATCAATGTACGGGGTAACCCCAGGCCCGAGCCATTTAAGGTATGAACATAGCGCGGCCGCCCCCCGTCAGTCGGACGATATTTGATATTTGCCCGCCGGGCCTGGAAATCGCCCACGTTCGAAACCGATGAGACTTCCAACCATTCGGCGCAGCCAGCCGCCCAAACCTCGATATCGTAGGTGATTTGGGATGCGAAGCTCAGGTCTCCGGTGGATTGAAAAACGATGTGGTAGGTCAAGCCCAACTCAGCGGCGGTCTGTTCGGCGTCTTTGAGCATGGTCTCATGCTCCTGGGCTGAGTTTTCGGGCAGGCAGTACTTATACATTTCGACCTTGTCGAATTGGTGGCCGCGTTTGATGCCGCGCACATCCCGCCCTGCGCTCATTTTCTCCCGGCGGAAGCAAGGCGTGTAAGCTGTATAGTGGCGCGGCAGATCAGCTTCTTCCAACACGTCACCCATGTGCAGGCCGGTCAGGGGCACCTCAGCTGTCGGCACCATCCACAGGTCTTCCTCATGGTCCTTGTACAGGTTATCCTGGAACTTCGGGAGCTGGCCTGCGGCGTATAACGTCTCCCCCCGCACCATGAAGGGCGTATATTTCTCGGTGTAGCCCTGGCGGATGTGCAGGTCGAGCATCCAGGCTATGAGGGCGCGCTGCAGCCGGGCACCGGCGCCGCTTAAGACATAGAAGCGCGAGCCGGTCAGTTTGACGCCCTGTTCGAAATTGAGGATGCCCAATGCGGGCGCAAGGTCCCAATGAGGGAGGGGCGTAAAGTCGAATTCGGGGATTTTGCCTTCGGTGCGCAGGACGATATTATCGTGGTCGTCTTTACCGATGGGGACGCGTGGGTCGGGGATGTTTGGCACCGAAGCCAGGGCATTTTCCAGTTCGGGATCGACCTGGCGCAAGCGTTCGTCCAGGGCGTTGATCTGCTCGCCGACCTGGCGCATGGCTTCGATCTTGGCCTGGCGCTCGCCGGCATCCTTCGAACGACCAATTTCCTTGGAAACCCGGTTACGATCCGCTTTGAGCGACTTAACCTCTGCCAGAATCTTGCGCCGTTCGAGATCGAGGTCGATCACCTGATCGACCAGCGCCGGATCCATCTGGCGATCGCGCAGCGACTTTTTTACCAATTGGGGATCATCACGAATTAAATTTATGTCCAGCAAGGCACACCTCCGTTGTGTCAAATAAAATCGAATGCCCCCGGTTCTGCGGGCGCTGATCCGTCAAGGATCTACGCTCATTGCAGGACGAGGGGGCCATCTCGTGGTGCCACCTGCTTTCATCGTCTGTTAAAGACGATCTCTGTCAGCGATAACGGGCCGGGCCGGTCCTCTTTTCCCAATGGTTTTCGAGGACGACTACCCCTTGATGGGGTGGTAGAGGGGATTTCGCCGTTTGGCCTGCTTCCTTGCACCCTGTGCCTGCGGACATTGCAGGCTAGCCGGAAGCTCTCTGAAAGGGAAGGCGGCTACTTGTCTCTGCAGTCTTTCGATATTGGATCTGCGTACTGTTTCCGTTCGGGAAGGATCTCAGTCAACTACCCGAACTGGCATTATTATATCATGGGCATCGATAAAAATCACCCTTGTAATTCGGATATTTATAGTCTAATATAGGCACAGCAATAACGAAGAGCGGGGGAGTGACCTCTCGGTTAATCAGGCAATCAAGGCAGGTTGGTGTAGCTGCACATTTTATAGCAAATACCTTGATGCCTTCAAAACGAATTGACAGGTGTTGATCATGAATTGAAAGCTATACCGGTGGCTGACCGCCGCCGTGATCGGCGGGGTGCTTCTGGTGACTGACCTGGGGATCCCGAATAACGTCCTGGGGGGAACGCTGACATTTACACCGGCTGCAGATACATACGTCGATGCCGCCAGCCCAACAGCCAACTATGGCACCCGCACCACTTTGCGGACCGATGCCTCCCCGGTGGTTATCTCTTATTTGCGTTTCTCGCTGGCAAATCTAAGCGGACCCATCGCCAGCGTTCTGCTGAGAGTGTATGCTAACAGCAGCTCCGCCACCGGGTACACCGTAAACCCGGTCAATAATGACACCTGGGGAGAAACCTCGCTGACCTGGAATAATGCGCCTGTCTATGGGGCTTCGATCGGGGCATCGGGAGCCTTTTCAGCAGGGGCCTGGACCCAGGTTGACGTGACATCCTTAGTTACAGGTAATGGCGATATAGATATCGCCCTGGTCAGCAGCAGCACCACGGCGGTCAGCTATGCCAGCCGGGAATCAGGCACGAACGCGCCTGAGCTGATCGTCTCGCTCTCGCCGGGTGGGGCTTCTCCTACTGCGACAGCAGCTCTGAATCCGACCCCGACAGGTTCAGGGGCGAACCCAACCCCCACCCCGGTCACCTACCCCTCGCCGACAAGTACGCCCGTGCCAACCCCGACCCTGGCGAACCTGACGGTCACCCTCCTCGCCGCCGGGGATATCGCCAATTGTAAGACGACCGGAGACCAGGCCACAGCTGCCATCCTGGCCAAATATCCTTCCGACCCGGTGATCACCCTGGGCGATAACGCTTATGCTGACGGCAGCCTGGCCAACTACCAGCAGTGTTACGACCCGACCTGGGGCCAGTTCAAGGCGCGCACTTACCCGTCCCTGGGGAACCACGAATATCTCACCAGCGGAGCCAGCGGCTACTTCACCTATTTCAGCGGCTTTGGGGGACCTTCTGGGAACGGGTATTACAGCTACAACCTGGGCGATTGGCACGTGGTGGTGCTCAATTCGAACTGTTCGGACATCGGCGGCTGCCAGGCCGGCTCGCCGGAGGAAACCTGGCTAAAAGCTGACCTGGCTGCTCACCCGAGCCTGTGCACCCTGGCCTACTGGCACCATCCGCTGTTCACATCGGGACAGGAGGGGGATACCACGGCTGTCAGGCCGTTGTGGCAGGACCTGTATAACGCCGGGGCCGAGCTGGTGCTCAACGGGCACGACCACGATTACGAACGCTTCAAGCCGCAGACCCCCACCGGGAGTTACGACCCGGCAAAAGGGATCGTCGAAATCGTGTCCGGCACAGGCGGATCTAACCATACCAAAACCGGGAAAAAACAGGCTAATTCGGTCGTGTTCAACAACCAGACCTTCGGCGTTCTCAAGCTGACCCTGAACCCCAGCAGCTATGCGTGGCAGTTCCTGCCGGTCAGCGGGGCGACCTTTACCGATTCGGGATCGGCTAACTGCCACTGACAGCCCTCTTGACGAGGTCACCTACGGCGAATAGGTCATGAAGGCCCATAATTGCTTGACAAAGGGGGGCCCTACGGTTAAAATCATGCCGCAGTCTAAGAAAGCTTGCCGAGATAGCTCAGTTGGTAGAGCATGCGACTGAAAATCGCAGTGTCCGCGGTCCGATTCCGCGTCTCGGCATTAGTAGCCACAGACGGCCAATAACGACCACGTAGGGTCGGGCCTGCTGTGGTTTTTGTTTTAATAATTGTCACGATTTGAAATTTTTCTCACACTTTTTTTTCAGGACAGATTCCCCGCTTTTTTTAAATCAATAAAAAGTGCACACCGGTAATAGATGCGAGGGTTATGGTGCGTTTTTACAAGGTTTGTGGCCGTGTTTGCTTTTTTTCTGTCAGATTTTTGTTTTTTCTTCGTTTATCATTAGTGAAGGCCACAATCATTGGACCATCGTGACCTGGAAATGTGAATGAAGCGCTTGTTTACTGGATCTAAATCTGTGTCTTTATCGTTGGAGCACCATGAAGACTTTGCCCGTTTTTACGAGCAGTCGTATCTGAGCGTGTTCCGTTATGTGATGGTGCTCTGTGCCGGCAACCAGGCAGAGGCAGAGGATATAACCGCCGATGCATTTTTCCACGCCTGGGAGAAACGCGCCCAGTTTTCAGGCAGCGCATCGGCCGGGCTGGGATGGGTCATCACCATCGCCAGGAATATTCTCATCGACCATCGCCGCTCTGAGAACCGCCAGCCGGTCGAAACCACCCTGGATGAAGACCTGAGCGACCCGCTGACCGGTGTTGAAGCGCTGCTGGTAGGTAAAGAGCAGCTTCAGCTAGTGCTCGACGCCATCAGCCAGCTGCCGTTCCAACAGGCGAATATCATCACCCTGCACCTGTTGTTCGGCTGGCGGATTAACGCCATCGCCAGGCACCTGGGCCTGGCTGAAAATACCGTGTCGGTTGTTCTCCGGAGGTCGATCGCCAGGCTGCAAAGCAAGCTTGCTCCTCAAGAAATTGGTCCTGGGAGTTCTAAATAATATGAACGACAAAAGAACCCTGCAAGAGTTGTTATCAGATTATCAACCCAAACCCGGGAAGCGGTTCTACCAAAAAATGGAGGCTGCACCCTGGGTCAAATCAAAGGAAACCATGAACCCATATTCAACCCGCCCGTTTCACCTTGGATGGAAATTCGCAATCGCACTCCTGTTGATTTTTGCCCTTTTGAGCTTTGCTATTCCGGATGTACGTGCTTCGGTCAGCGCCTGGTTGGGGCTTTCAATTGCGCCATCCAACCAGATGCCCGTGACAGCTGTCACCCTGGTGGCAATGGCTCCCCCCGCAACGCAAAACACGCAATCGGCAGTTGCACTTGTGCCCACCGCTACCAGTCCAGCGCTGTCTCCGACCGCCCTGCCCACCCAACCTGCGGTCCAATCGACTTCTTCCCGCCAGGTTCCGGATCAGGTCAACCAGCTGGCTCCCCAGGTGGGATGGAATATCCTCACCCCGGACAACCTGCCGGATGGCTACCAATTTGAGAGCGCCTATCTGGATGCCAACCATCAAATGGTCGTTCTGACCTATACCATCGCCCGGCCCTTGCCCGGCGCAGCCGATCCAACTCTGACCTCGACCAAATCCATCACCGTGTTGCAGGCCCAGACCAACGACTTTGTCCCCATGCAAATATCGCCCGACGCAACGGTGAACGACGTTGAGGTGAACGGGCAGCCGGCGGTCTACGTCACCGGCGCCTGGGATACCCAGTTCGTGCCGGATGCCAACGACCCCAACGGTGGTCAAATGGTTTCGACCTGGCGCAATGATTTGCCGATCCAGAACATTTACTGGCAGGTGAGGCAGGTGTTCGTCACCATCGTGACCAATGATGATGTGCTCAGCCAGCAGGATCTGATCGATCTGGCTGACAGTTTCAGCGGATAACTCATGGCTTAGAATTCATCCGTGGTCTCCCCGCCCCTTGAGCCAGGCTCAAGGGGCGTTTTTTTGGCAGCAAATTACTAAATTTTACCGATCTTTTAGGCCTTAGCCCATTCCATTTGGAAGACGATAGCTAATTCTCATTGAGGCTTTTAATACAGTTTGTGCCATTCTAATCCTGCAAAAACCTGTTTAGAATGATGAGGAAGTTGTGGAGAAGTGATGAATATTTATTGCTGGTAAAATAAATCTATGAGCCAATCAAACCGTAAAAAAATAATTCCTGTAATTGGGGGAATTATTTTACTTGCAGCAGTGGGTGCTTTTTTCGGCCTTCTCTACCGGAGCTACACGATTGAGGTGGATGGCCAGGCGCAGCAGGTGAAGGTGGTGGGGTTCACCGTCGGGCAAATACTGCGCATAGCCGATATATCCTTGCGGCCAGGCGACCAGGTCTCCCCACCGGTCGACCAATGGGTAGTGACGAACCACCCGGCGATTTAGGTCAAACGCGCCGCACAGGTGATGGTCGTGGACGGCGGCCAGACCTATCCAATATTGACCACCGTGCGCCGGCCGTCTGGTTGGCTGTCACTCGCCGGGGTCTCTTTAGGACCTAGCGATGAGTTGCTGGTCGATGGTCAGATTGTCGATCCAGATACAAACCTGCAGGATCAACCGGATTACGTTGTGCAGGTCAAACGAGCAATCCAAATTTCACTGGATGAGAACGGCCTGCAGCGCACGCTCTCAAGCACCGCCGCGACCCTGGGCCAGGCATTGTGGCAGGCGAAGATCCAGCTTGAGCCGGAAGACATGATTACCACCGCGAGCACGGAAGGGGGGATGGCAGAAGTGTTGGCGACGCCGCTGGTACAACCCATTTCGGTAACCTTGAAACGCGCCGTGCCGCTCAATATCACCGTCGACGGCAAGGTGATCAATGCGAAATCTTCGGCGCCTACTGTAGGTCAGGCTCTGGTTGATGCCGGCATTTCACTCCAGACGCTGGACTACAGCATCCCGGCTGAGGATCAAGCTGTCCCTGAAGATGGGCAGATCCGGGTAGTGCGCGTCCGCGAAGACGTGGTGCTGCAGGAAAAGACCACGCCGTTTGGCACCAAGTACGAACCTGACCCAAAAACGGAGCTGGACCAGCGCAGCATCCTGGTCCCCGGTCTGAAAGGTGTCGACGTCAGCCGGGTGCGTATCCGCTACGAGGATGGCCAGGAGGTTTCACGGCAGACGGATGCCGAGTGGCAGGCGCAAGCGCCGCAAGACGAGGTGGTCGGCTACGGAACCAAGGTGGTTATCAGAACAGCAGTGGTTGACGGGGTGACGATTACCTATTGGCGCAAGATTTCGGTGTATGCCACCTCCTATTCACCCTGCAAACAGGGTTATGACCACTGTACCACCGGGACTGCCAGCGGCATCCCCCTGAAAAAGGGCATCATCGCGGTGACCCTCGATTGGTATCGCGCCATGAAATTCCAACAGGTCTTCATCCCCGGGTATGGCACCGGCACGATCGCCGATACCAGCGGCGGTATCCCAGGCACGCCTTTTATGGACCTGGGGTTCAGCGAATCAGATTTTGAGCTCTGGTATGGGTGGACGACCGTTTATTTCTTGACGCCGGTTCCGGCATACATCCCGGGGCTCTTGAATTGAACCTCTCTTCTCCTAATGTGCCGGCTCTGCTGCGAGCTTTCCACCTGCGGCCCAAAAAGGGTCTGGGCCAGAATTTCCTGGTCGACCCGGGCGCATTACAGAAAGTGACTGCTGCCGGAGAGATCGATGCCAATACAACCGTGCTCGAAATCGGGCCTGGCCTGGGGAGCCTGACCGGATACCTGGCTTTGGCCGCCAGGCGGGTGGTGGCGGTCGAAATCGATGCCGCCTTGCTGCCGGTTTTGGAACAGGTGCTGGCTCCCCATTCCAATATCACCATCGTCCAGGGTGACATGCTCGAGCTTGATCCGGGTGAGTTGATCGGAGAAGGGGATTTTGTCGTCGTTGCCAATATCCCTTATTACATTACCTCGGCCTTGATCCGCCACCTGTTAGAAGCAGGTCATAAGCCTACCCGCCTGGTTTTGACCGTCCAAAGAGAAGTTGCCAACCGCATTTGCGCCACACCAGACGACATGAACCTGCTGGCTCTGAGCGTTCAGGTCTTTGGCAAACCTCGGATTGTCGGGCAGATCCTGGCTGGCGCATTCTATCCCCCTCCGGACGTTGACTCGAGCATCGTGAAGATCGAAATCTATCCCCAACCGGTCATTCCGTTTGCCCAATTAGAGACTTTCTTCGAGCTGGCAAGGGCGGCTTTCGGCCAGAAGCGCAAGATGGTGCGCAATTCGATCTCCTCAGGCATGCATTGGCCGCCTGAGCAAACAACGATTTTATTGGAAAAAGCGGGAATTGATCCCCGGCGCCGGGCCGAGACCATCCATCTGTCCGAATGGAAAATTCTGACAGAGATTCTCTATTAAGAGGCATCAGGTAAACTGGGTGAAAACTAAAAGATGGGGGAAGACAGTGAAAGAGGGTTCTTAGGTTAAGCTGGTGGTCGTTTTAGATAATAGCCCTCTTCCCTTTGAGGTCGTTGTACATCCCGAGAAGCTGCCAAACTCGCAAGGCGGCTTCCAGCTGGATGCGTAAAGACATTTTCGATTTCCCCAAGCGCCGTTCGGCAAAGTAAATTGGAATTTCGATCGGTTTCAACCCCAAGATGTGGGCGAGGTAGGCAATTTCGACCTGGAAGATGTATCCATTTGAACGGACCCGCTCGAGCGGCATGGCCTGCAGGCATTTCCGCTTGTAGAAGCGGAATCCCCCTGTGACGTCGCGGATATGCATGCCCAATATGGTGCGGGCGTAGGTGTTCCCGAACCAGGAAAGACCTTTGCGCATGAGCGGCCAATCCCTATCAACGCTCCCCCCGGGCACATAGCGGGAGCCAATGGCGAAATCGCAGTTATCGAGGGCATTAACCAATTCAGGGAATTTCGCGACCGGGTGAGAAAAGTCCGAATCCATCTGGCCAATTGCGTCTGCACCATCATTGATTGCCAATTTAAACCCGGCGATATAAGCAGTCCCCAATCCCGATTTGCACTGGCGGTGGATTACCTGGATGTGTCCTGGGAACTGTTTGGCTAAATCCTCGGCGATCTTGCCGGTGTGATCAGGGCTGTTGTCATCGACGACGATTAGATTTAGATTTTCAACAGGTTGATCGAAAAGCGAGCAAATTAACCGGGGCAGGTTTTCGGCCTCGTTGTATGTGGGAAGGACGATCGTCGTCTTCATTCAGGAGATGGGCTCCTTTTGAATGAAGAAATCACAGACGGGGTCACCCATCGCACAGCAGTGAGCTTCGTTGACGCGGAATTCGAGACCGCCTGAAACCCATTTCAAACCTTCCTGAAGCAGCCCGGCGGCAATGAAACAGACCGGCTTGTCCAACCCCTGGCGGCTCCAGCAAACCGGGCAGCGATGGATGGTGTAAATGAACTCGTGGTCGTGCTCCTGCACGGTTGATTGCTGGTCGCTGGTCTGGCTGAATATTTTCGCCATTGCTGGGATGCCGATGCGTAATTTGGTCTGGAGCGGCAGGACCTTAAACGCCAGGTCACCGACCCCTGCCAGGGCGCCAAAATTGCGCAGCGCGCCGGCAAAAGCAGCTCGCCCCGAGCGCAGCGCCAGGCTGCGACCGCCCCTGGGCCCAAACATCTCTTCCAGGGCGATGTTGATCGCGGTGAAATCGGCAAAATCGAACTGGCGATCGAGATTATCGGGGGGATAATTACCTACCAGGGTGCGCAAGTTGGCGAGGTTTAATATGGCATTGACACCATTTTTGCCCATCACATTTTCCAATGCCATGATCGTGATCCGGGCAATTTTATTGGCGTAAAAAAGGCCAGCCTTTGGGATCGGTTCCATAAATGTCTCCAACCGTTATATGATCTGGGTTAAGCTTTCAGCCGCACGCCGCATTTCCAAAAGAATCAGGCCGAGCTTGGCCTGTTCACGCGCCAGGGCAGTCAAGACCGCCTCTTCCCCAATAGACATCAAAACGACGTAACCTTTTTCTCCCTTGATGTAAACCTGGGCCAGGGCGCCACGACCCAACTCGCTGGCGATCCGCTCTCCGAGTGAGAGCATCGCAGCCGACATGGCAGAAACCCGGTCTTCTTCAACGCCTTGCGGGAGGGCCGAAGCGATAGGCAAGCCGTCGACGCTCACAACGGCGGATGCTTCGATATCTGGCGAAGAAGCCTGAAGCTCTCGCAGGCGGTCTACAATTAATTGGGTGCGTGACTTGGTCAAGATTCCGCTCCTGAAGTGAATTGATTTAATTATCCGGAATTACCCTAAAATGGATACCCATAAACTTTAGCACAGCGCCTGATTTGTGTCAAGTTGTACAGGTTGAGAGTGTTGAAAAACAAGTCTCGAATTGACCTTTTTGACCGAATGTGATTCAATTGAACCATCTCAAAAATCCAGGTGGCTGCGATGGAAACGAAACGCTTTGTGGAAACTGACAATCATTCCTTCTATGGCGAATATCTATATGACCAGATTATCCCGGCAGATCATTTTCTACGCAAACTGCGCCAATTGATCGATTGGAGCTACTTTACTGGAAAATTGATCCAACTCTATAAAGGTGAAGGGGTGGTAGGACGACCGCCGTTTGACCCTGCGTTGATGCTGAAGGTCGAACTGCTAGCCTATCTGTATGCTCTCTCCGAGCGCCAGGTAGAAGTGTACGTCAACGAGAACCTGCCAGCCAAGTTTTTCCTGGGATTAGCCGTGGATCAAAAGGCTCCGGATCATTCTACCCTGACCGTGTTTCGTGAGCGGTTACTGGCACGGGGCAAGCTTAAAGTCTTTGAAGACATGTTAACCGCAATCGTGCAGCAAGCTGGCGAGAAAGGCATCCAATTTGGCACCATCCAGGTGATCGACAGCGTCCATTCCCTGGCTAACGTGAACACTGCCAAAGACAAAAAGCGCGAAGAGAAGGACAAAGGTCCCCATGACCCAGATGCACACTGGGGTGTCAAGCATAAGCGCAAGGTCAAGGATGAGCAGGGAAAGGAGATCGAACAAACCGAGTACTTCTTTGGTTATAAGGCGCATGTCTCCTTGAACGCTCAGGCGGGGATAATCACCAGCCTGGAACCCACCTCAGGCGAAGCTGCGGACGGAAAACATTTTTGCAACCTGGTCAATCATGACCTGGCTCAAAAGCTGCCGGTCAAAATCTACACCGCTGACAAAGCCTATGACGACGGCGATAACCACCTCAATCTGGAACTCAACGGATTATATTCCGCCATCCGGTTGAAAAAGACCCGTACCCAGAAAAAAGATGACAACAAGCAGGTCTGGTTGGACCTGGAAGCTACACCCCAGTATCAGAATGGATTGAAAGAGCGCTATACCATCGAACGCAAATTTGGCGAAGGCAAACAGAGCCATGGCCTGGGTCGGTGTCGCTATCTGGGACGGCTGGGATTTGGGGTGCAGGCATTCCTGACCGCCATCACCCTCAACCTCAAGCGGATGGTCAAACTCTTGACTGGAGTGGGTTTCAAGACCCCCAGTGTGGTGGTGGCTTAACCCAGGATGAATTGTCCCTCTGGGCAGAAAGGAGGCCCATAGAAAGGGAAAAAGATCAATTTTGAGTTGTCAAGGTGCATTTTAGATCAATTCTCTGGCGAATAATGATGCAAAAAGCCAGTTCAGTCAAGAAATTATTAATTTTTCGACACCCTCACAGGTTCTGTTTCCTCATGCTATAATCCAACCAGACATTGGTCTGAGGGAAAAAGTTGGACAACTTACGCGATTGGATGGCACTCCTGGAAGAGCGCCAGCAGTTAATCCGGATTAAAGAGCCCGTTTCTCCGCTGCTGGAGATCACCGAGCTGGCTGACCGGGCCAGTAAGGGCTCACCGGATCTAAACAAGGCGCTGTTGATCGAAAAACCGGTGGGCTCAGACATGCCGGTGTTGATCAATATGTTTGGATCGGCAAGACGCATGTCCTGGGCGCTCGGTGTGGAGTCGTTGGATGAGCTCAATCAAAAATTGGGCCACCTGATCGATATGCGCCTGCCCCATGGCCTGCGCGAGACCGTCGGACGGGGGAGTGAATTGTTGAGCGCCCTGTTGTCGACTGGTTTTAAGCCCAAGAAGGTGAATAGGGGCGCCGTCCAACAGGTCGTCGAAACCGAAAATGCATCCCTGGCTTCTATTCCGATCCTGCAATGCTGGCCAAAAGATGGCGGCCGGTTTATTACGCTGCCCCAGGTGGTAACCCGTGACCCACAAAGCGGCGTTCGCAACGTGGGCATGTACCGCCTCCAGATGATCGATGAGCGCACGTTATTGGTCCACTGGCAGCGACACAAAGGCGGCGCGGAGCACGAACGCCGGGCAGCAAGCCAGCAGCTCGATCACATCCCGGCGGCAATCGTCCTGGGGGGCGATCCGGCGAGCATTTGGTGCGCCTCGGCTCCTTTACCGCCTGACATCGACGAATACCTGCTGGCCGGCTACTTGCGCAATTCTCCGGTCGAGTTTGTGGACTGCATCACCCAGCCGCTCGAAGTGCCGGCCCAGGCCGAGATTGCGATCGAAGGCTACGTCGATCTCAATGACCATCGCCCCGAAGGCCCTTTCGGCGACCACACGGGTTATTACACCCCGGTTGAGCTTTTCCCCGTCTTTCATGTCACCGCTATCACCCGCAGGCAGGACCCGATCTACCCGGCAACGGTCGTCGGCATCCCGCCGATGGAAGATGCCTGGATGGGTAAGGCGACCGAGCGCTTGTTCCTCCCGCTCATGCGCCTGTTCTTGCCGGAGATCGTAGACGTGATTATGCCGTTCGAAGGCGTTTTTCACAACCTGGTGGTGGTCTCGGTGAAGAAGCGTTACCCGGGCCATGCTCGTAAGGTCATGCATGGGTTGTGGGGTTTGGGTCTGCTGATGCTGGCGAAGGCGATCGTCGTGGTCGACGAATGGGTCGACGTGCAGAACCTGTCGCAAGTTGCCTGGCAGGTGCTTGGCAACGTGGATTGGCAGCGGGACGTGGTCATATCCGAAGGTCCGGTCGACCACCTTGACCATTCTGCCAGCCATCATTCTTACGGCGGGAAAATCGGGATCGATGCGACCGCCAAGCTGCCAGAAGAAGGCTATACCCGCCAGTGGCCCGAAGCTTTGACGATGTCTCCCGACGTTGTTCAACGGGTCGACGAGATCTGGAAGAGGATCTCCGGAGCGAAATGAAAGACCGGCGAGCAAGATGGGTGGAGCCTATCAGGGGTAGTGCGGTAAGCGGTTATTTTTGCTTGGGCAAGATTACCCAAAATTTTTAGATGAGGTAGGTTATCGTGTTGAAGGAGAAGGTTACGTCAATTTTATTTTTATTTGTTTTGTTGATTAGCGGCTGTGCGCCGGGTAGTGCGGTAACCAGCAATGCGGCAACCCAGACCCCCACCAACAGCGAAAAGCCAGTTACCTTGCGGATGGCTATGCTGCCGATTCTGGATGCGCTGCCGGTTTATGTAGCCCAGGAACAAGGTTACTTTCAGGAAGCCGGGCTGACAGTCGATTTCGTGCCGGCCAACTCGGCGATGGAACGGGACCAGATCATGGCGGCTGGCCAGGCGGATGGCATCATCAACGACCTGGTTTCGGTGGTCCTTTATGACCGCGACCAGGTGCAGCTGCAGGTGGTTCGCTTCGCGCAGGTTGCTACCAAAGAGCACCCCATGTTTCGCATCATTGCCTCTCCACACAGCGGCATCCAGAACGTAGCCGATTTAGAAGGCGTCGAAATTGGGATATCCCAGAGCTCGGTCATCGAATACGTGACCGATCGCCTGCTGCAGGCTGAAGGGTTGGCTCAGGATAAAATCCAGACGATTGCCGTACCCAAGATTCCCGATCGGCTGACGCTGTTGGGCAACGATGGCTTGAAAGCCGCCACGCTGCCGGAGCCCTTTTCGACCCAGGCGATTGCAGCCGGCGGCACGGTCGTGCTGGACGATTCCAGCCATCCGGAATATGGGAACAGCGTAATCTCTTTCCGCAAGACCGTGATCGATGAGCATCCCCAGGCAATAAAAGCTTTCCTGGCGGCAGTCGATAAAGCTGTGGCTGCCATCAACGCCAACCCTCAGGGCTGGGGAGACGTCTTGAGCAAATATCACCTGCTGCCTGATACGCTGCTGGCATCCTATCAGATCCCCCCATTCCCACCAGCCAGTGTACCCACCCAGTCGCAGTTCGACGACGTCGTGTCATGGGCCTTGAGCAAGGGGATCATTTCTACCGCGGTATCTTACCAGGATGCGATCAATCCCTTGCTGCTGCCTGAAAAATAGCTGCAAAGATGACAGAAAAATCCGAACCTGGCTGGCGTCGTTAATTGTGATTCCTCGTTCCGAAACTCTGAAATCCGATTTCTGATGGCTGATACGATTATTTCACTGGAGAAGTTGGATTATTCTTATCCGCACCAGGCCCCGATTTTTGAGGGGTTCGACTGGCAGGTTGCTAATGGTGAAGCCTGGGCCATCCTGGGCCCATCCGGATGCGGAAAGACCACCTTGCTTTACCTGCTGGCCGGCCTGCTCCAACCTATGGGGGGGCGATTGCTGGTCGGTGGAGAACCCCTGGCCCGGCCGCGTCCCCAGACCGGCCTGGTTTTGCAGGATTACGGCTTGCTGCCCTGGGCAACAGTCCGGCAGAATATTCAGCTGGGTTGGAAGATCCGCACTTTTTATGGGCCGGATGGTAAACATTCGCCCGTAAATCCGGTTACCCACCAGTCCCTCGAAGCCTGGCTGGACCGGCTGGGCCTGGCTGGGGTTTCCAGGCACTACCCCAACCATCTCTCCGGAGGTCAGCGCCAGAGGACGGCCATTGCCCGCACCTTGATCCTCTCTCCCGACCTACTGCTGATGGACGAGCCATTTTCTTCATTGGATGCACTTACCCGGGAAGATTTACAGAACCTGACCCTTGAGCTGTGGTGCGAACACCACTTCACTTATATCCTTGTAACCCATGCAATTGAAGAGGCTGCCTGCCTGGGGCAAAACGTGCTGGTTCTGGGCAAACCGCCGCACACTCGGGCCAGCGTGGTCGCCAACCCCGATCTGCTCACACCAAATTTCCGCAGTACACCGGCTTACCAGGAACAGTGCCTGGTTTTACGGTCAGCATTAGAGGATGCCGGGTAGATGAAGAAACGCGACATCCTTCTGGCGGTGGTAGCACTGTTAGCAGCCTGGGAGCTGGCATCTCTGTTACTGCACCAGGCGATTTTACCGTCGCCGCTGGTGGTGGCCCGGGTCTTCGCCCAGCAGCTGCTGGGCGGGATGCTGCTGGCTGATTTTCTGGCCAGCCTGTGGCGGGTGGTTGCCAGTATGGTCCTGGCCGTTTTACTGGCTGCACCAGCTGGCCTGGTCCTGGGACAATCCAGCCGTTACAACCGCATATTTTCCCCTCTCATCTACCTGATCTATCCGGTGCCCAAGGTGGTATTTGTCCCGGTGGTGCTCCTTTTCCTGGGGGTGGGCGACCTGGCGAAAATTTTGATAATCTTCCTGATCTTGTTCTTCCAGGTCCTGGTGTTGGTGCGCGACCAGGCGGCGACCCTCCGCCCTGAATTAATCCAAAGTGTACGCAGCCTGGGAGCAGGGAGGCGGGCCTTGTTTTATTACGTCTATCTGCCAGCCAGCCTGCCCGCCATTCTGACGGCCCTGCGCCAATCGGTAGGCACCTCGGTTGCCGTGTTGTATATTGCCGAATCCTTCGCGACCCAACGCGGCCTGGGCTACTACATCGCCTTGAACGGCGGCACGCTGTTTAATTACCCGGCCATGTACGCCGGAATCGTTGCCATGAGCCTGTTGGGCTTGGGCCTTTACTTCGGGATCGATGGTCTCGAACGCTGGCTGTGTCCCTGGCTGAAGGCGCGTTGATCCTTATCCACTATGAAAGCCATCCGCGATTTCTTCAACCTGATCAAATTTGAGCATACCGTTTTTGCGCTTCCCTTTGCCTATTTGGGGATGCTGTTAGCCGCCCAAGGTTGGCCTGGTTGGCCCAAGTTCATCTGGATTACGATAGCCATGGCAGCCGCTCGCACGCTGGCAATGGCCCTCAACCGCCTGATCGATCTTGGACAGGATGCACATAACCCGCGGACAGCACAACGCCCGCTGGTGACCGGCCGGATTTCGATCCGCACAGCGTGGGGCGGCACGTTGGTAGCTACCGCAGTTTTGGTTTTGGCAGCCTGGCAGTTAGGGCCGCTGCCCTTAATCCTGCTGCCGCTCGCCGCTGTTTTTCTGGTGGGTTACTCTTTTACCAAGCGTTTTACCTGGATGAGCCACTTCATCCTGGGTTTCACCGATGGCCTCGCACCGGCAGGAGCCTGGGTGGCTGTGCGCGGTTCGTTGTTTACACCCACCGACCTGCCAGCCTGGATTCTGGTCGGAGTGGTCACTTTCTGGATCGGTGGTTTTGACCTGATTTATGCCTGCCAGGACTACGATTTTGACCGCCAAAACCACCTGCATTCCTTTCCGGCCCGGTTTGGGATCAAAGCTGCCTTGCAACTTTCGATTTTCTGCCATATCGTCACAACTGCGCTACTGGTTTTCCTGGGCATCAGCCTGGTGTTAACCTGGCCCTATTGGATCGCCCTGGTTGTCTCCGCTGTCTTATTAACCATGGAACACGTCCTGGTGCGCCCGGATGATCTTACCCACATCAACCTGGCCTTTTTTAACCTTAACAGCATCATCAGCATATGCTTGTTCCTGGGGATATTGGCTGCAATCATTTAAATAGACCTCAGGGGGATACTTGTATCTATAAAAGAAAGCGAATTACCAATAAACTGGATGCGATTAGGGGTATTGACAAATCCAAAATTGCGGCATACAATTCATACAATGATACAATAATACAATTTTACATTGTAATGATACGAGGCGACAGCGATGAGTTTAATGATCGATCACATCCATAAATGGTTTCGCGATTTCCATGTAATAGACGATCTATCTCTGGAAATTAAGCAAGGAACCCCTTTCGGCTTCCTGGGGCCGAATGGCGCTGGCAAGACTACTACAATGCGCATGATCCTGGATATCTTCAGACCTGATCAAGGGCAGATCACCTGGAATGGAGCGCCGGTGGAAGAGTCGCCGCGTTCCCAATGGGGTTACTTGCCCGAAGAGCGCGGTCTGTACCCAAAAATGGAGGTCGGTGAGCAGCTGCTGTTCCTGGCCCAGCTTTATGGCCTTTCCAGGCCAGAGGCTCTACGCCAGCTGAGTTTATGGCTGGAGCGCTTCCAGATCAGCGCTTACCGCAAAACGAAGGTCGAAGAACTATCCAAAGGCAACCAGCAAAAAGTACAATTCCTTGCTGCTATCCTGCACAAACCGGAAATTTTGATCATGGATGAGCCTTTCAGTGCCCTCGACCCAATCAATGCTAACCTGCTCAAAGATGCCTTCCACGACCTGAACGCTCAGGGCAAGACCATTATCTTTTCCACCCACCAGCTCGAGGATGTGGAGGAGCTGTGCGAGGATATTCTACTCATCAATAAGGGAAAGTGTTTGGTGCAAGGCAGCATCGACGACATCAAACGCCAGTACGGGAGACACATGGCACGCATCAAGTTGGATAACGATCCCCAGGCAACATTCCTGGATGATCTCGAAGGCGTTCAGATTACCAGCCGGAGGCAGGATTACATCGAAATGTACTTGCCAGCCAGTTTCGACCCCAACCGCATTGTGCAAGCTGCCCTGCAGCACGGCAGGGCAATCAACCGTTTCGAGCTGGTCGAACCTTCATTGACCGATATCTTCATTGACCAGGTAAAGGCGTCCGAAGCGACGAGCTGAAAAGAGAGGTATAGGATGTTTCACCATAAAAATGCAAATCACGAAGCAGCCCAATCTCGGCTGGAGCGGACCTCGGTAGCGGTTAATTCCGGCGGCGCTGCATCTCATCAGACCTGGCGCAATATCCGGCTGATCATCGGGCGCGAGTACACAACCCGGGTGCGAGGGCGCGGTTTCAGAATCGTTACTTTTATCCTCATATTGGCCGTTGTTGTCGGAGCATTTTTGCCGACCATCATCCAATATATTTCTTCCCGATCTGTCTCGCAAACATCGGTTGCCATCGTTAATCAAGCCGGCCTGGCTGACGCCACCGTAATGGCAACGGCAAGCACCACTTTAAACGGTACGGCTAATCCGGCGCCCTTCTCCATCGCGATCCAGCCGTCTACCAACCAGGCAGCCTTGCTCGCTCAGGTCAAGAGCGGCACGCTGGGAATCTTGCTGGTGCTGCAGCGAGATGTGAATGGCCGTCTGACCATTACCGACTACACCAGCTACAGCTCGAACAACGATCCCAACCAGGGGACTATCTATAATTTAGCAGCTTTGTTGACTTTTGAGGATAGCGCCCGAGACCTGGGGTTGACTTCCGCCCAAACGTCAGATTTGATGTCAGCCCCGGCCTTGACCAGCGTTAACACCCAGGAGAATGCAGGAACGGGTACGTCTGGCACTGAAAAACAAGTTATGTACATTTTTTCCATCTTTGGCGCTTACCTGATGATGTATGGCGTGCTTGGTTATTCTGGCGGCGTGGCGCAAGGTGTGGCCCAGGAGAAGAGCAGCCGGGTGATGGAAATCCTGGTTACCGCCACCACCCCGTTCCAATTGCTGGCAGGAAAGATCACAGGAATCGCATTAGCCAGCCTGACCCAAATGGCCTGCATGGTGTTTTTTGGCGTTGGGGCGATACTTTTGCAAACACCAATCCAGGCCCAGCTGTTTGGGGCAGCTGCCGGTGGGTTCACACAGGCTCTGACCACAGTATCGATCTCCGCCTATATCATTTTCTTGGTTTACTTCCTGTTAAATTTCTTCCTTTATGCTGCTCTATACGCTGGGCTGGGAGCCATGGTCAAGAGCCCGGAGGAGATAAGCGGCGCTACGGTGATTGCAACAATCATGTTGATCCTGTGTTTCTTCGGAATCATTCTGGTCATTCAGCTTCCCAACGCGGAATGGGTAAAGGTGATCTCCTACATCCCCTTCTTTACTGGCTCGATGATGTTTGCCCGCCTGGTATTGGGATTGGCAGCCTGGTGGGAGGCGGTTGCGTCCATCATCCTTCTGCTGGGGGCGATTTACGTCTGCACCTTAGGCGCGATGCGGATTTACCGTTATGGCGTACTTAATTACGGCCAGCGGCCTGGTTTGGTCGGGTTATTGAAACTGGTTCGCAGAACTTAGGCGCTTCCGCCTGGTCTCAAGAGGTTTTCGCAAAAATCGTGCCTAAATAGCTATTCCTGCAATCCAGGTCAGCAAAATGATCCTGCTTTTTAAAAACGGATAATCAATCGGCCAGACAGTTCAGACCGTTGCTGATGTATAATTGGGACGATGAAACGGTCATTGAGAATATTATTGATTCTGATCTTTATCGGGTTGCCTATATTTACGGCTTACCCGCAGCAAACAACCTCGGCCCAATCTATTTTGCCTGCAGCGGAGCCAGTGTCAACGGCGAACGAGCCCTTTGCCGGGCTTCCGGTGTGTATGCCTGCGGTTTACCTGCAGGCACCTGAAAACTGCCTGCCGTTAGGCCCGTCTTCGTATTTGACCGACCTGGCGCGCCAGGGCTTGTTCCTGCCGGTCAAGCCGCTGCCGATTATTCCGGCAGACCCATCCTTAAACCAGATGAACGATTCATACCTGGCGGTGACCAAGGGTGCGATTCCGCTCTACAGCACGCTCGAGGATGCGGTCGCACACCATGCCAGTGAGGTGCTGGCAGCCGGGATGATGAAATACCTGTCGAAGGTTCAGCGGGTCAACCAGGATAACCGAATTTTCTACCAGTTGACCTCGGGATACTGGATCGATGCCGATGAGGCATCAGCAGCTTGCTGCATCGAGCGTGGTCGTTTCCAGGGTTTGAACTTTAAGGAAACCCCGCGCAATTCTTTCGGCTGGATCCTTGAGCCGACCGAAAGCCGCAGCGGTCCGGCATACAGCCAGCCTCTGACCGGCAATAAGTTTTTCACTGAAAACGTCGTGCAGATCTACTCGACCAAAGATGCCGATAATACGACCTGGTATATGGTTGGGATTAACGAATGGATTGAACGGCGCTACATCCGCCCGGTTGACATCAATACCACGCCTCCAGCCGGAGTAACCAATGGCCGGTGGATCGAGGTCAACCTTTACAACCAGACTCTCAGCGTCTACGATAACGATCAACTGGTGTTTGCAGCATTGGTTGCCACCGGGATGGCGCCTTTTTACACCCGCCCCGGTCTCTTCCAAATCCAGGTAAAGAAGCTGACCGAAAATATGAGCGGGGCTTTTGAAGCTGACCGCTCCGACTACTATTATTTGCAGGATGTACCCTGGACGATGTATTACGATGAAGCCCGAGCGCTGCATGGCGCTTATTGGCGTACGCTGTTTGGGTACCCGCAGTCGCACGGATGCGTCAACTTATCCCCGGGAGATGCACATTGGTTATACGATTGGGCTAATGTGGGCGATTGGGTTTACGTATGGGACCCATCGGGCAAGACGCCTACCGACCCATCTTTCTACGGGCAGGGGGGGGCCTAAGGTTCCAGTAGGACGAGCATGCTGGTCAGAATAGCCACCCCGGGGATGTGATCTCCCTGCTGGCTGATGATTAAACGGGTGCTGCGCAGTTGGCTCACCGTGTAGGGGATATCGACTGTAAAAGGCCGGTACTCTCCGAGCGGTAAATTGGGGGTGGTGAACTGGCGTTCTCCCACCAATGACCCTTCCTGAGTGTAGAGTTGTGCCAGGAAGGGATTATTATTTAACGGTCGAACAAATCCTTCTACATGCAGCACACCACCTGAAATGGTCTGGCGGCCGGTTGGTTGGCGGATAACGATCGACTCGACACCGTCGGTGCCCGGGTTAATATCTTCGTCTCCCATCGTCAGTAAAACCAGGTCAACCGAGGACTCGGCCACCGGTCGCTTGTAACTATCATCAACGCTGACTTGCAGGCGGGCAGCTTCTGCCGTACCGGGGATCTCATAATCGATGTTCATGTTGAAATCATAATAGGCCAGTTCACTGGCATTGCCGCGGTATACCTGGCGGTAGATGAGACGCCCATCTTCACCGATGAGCTCAATGCGCACGATTCCCCCGGGAGGAGTATGGACGAAAGTTCGCAAATGGATTGGGGAAACGACCTTAGAAAGCGGGCCAGGCTGGGTTATCTCCAGATAAGCCATGGGGAAGGTCGGCGTGAAAGTCAGGGTGGGAGTTGGGCTGAGATAAGGCGTGCGGGTAAAGGTCGGTGTGGTGCAGCCGCTCTCAGGGCAGGGTGTGCTGGTTGCGGTCGGCATCTCCAGGGTAGCAAGGTGGGTCTGTATATAAGCATCGAGCGTCAAGGACGCCTCAATCTGGCCGGCTTCTTCCGTTGACAGCGTCGGTGGGAGAAGGGTCCTTGTCACCGTTGGCGTTCGAGTGGCAGCCGGCCGGGTGGCGGAGCTGGTGGCGGTCGCCGACGATGAATTCCTCGGGGTAATATCAGCTGTTGCGAGCGGAGGTTGCCTGGTCTGGGGAGACTGGCTGCAAGCAGCTGATAAGGTCAGCAGCCAAATCAGCGTAAGAGACAATCGGAAGAATCTTGACCAGCCTTTATTAGCTGTTGTATTGGTTAACCGGTCTATATCAGGCATGATTCCTGGCTCAGGCAACGGTAAACTGGTTGACCACCTGCTGCAGGTCATTGAGGCCCATCGGTTTGCTCAGGAAGGCAACCGCCCCGGCCTCACGAGCAATCAGGGGGTCCTCATCGCTCATCCCGGCCGACACGATCACGACCGGGATTTGAGCGGTGGCAACGTCCTGGCGCAGCTTGCTTAATACAGCCAGGCCGTTGAGATCAGGGAGCGATAAATCCAGTAAGATCAAATCCGGCTTCTGCGCTTTGGCAATGATGAGACCCAGTTTGCCCGATTCGGCCAGGAGCGCATGATGACCCAGGATCATGCAGGCTTTCTCATATAGAACTCTGGAGACTAAATCGTCATCGACAAACAAAATAATTGCCATAAGCCTGCCCTTACAGAACCGGATTTAGAGATGATAGATTTCGCCGTATTTGCGGTTCAGGTAGCGTAGATACGGATTGGGGTCGATTTTCGAACCGGTCACCTGCATTACGAGCTCCTGGGGCTCGAGTTTGCGGCCATAGCGATGGATCTTTTCCTGAAGCCAATTAAGCAATTCCGCAAATTTGCCGTTTGACACCTGGCTTTCCAGATCTGGGATATCCTCATCGATTTTTTCCCATAATTGGGCAGAAACCAGGTTCCCGAGGGCATAAGTCGGGAAGTAGCCGATCATGCCGCCCGACCAATGGACGTCTTGCAGAACGCCCTGGGCGACGTTATTAGGTGTAATCCCCAGGTAATCCCGCATGCGGCTGTTCCAGGCATCTGGCAGGTCTTTTACGGCCAGGCTGCCATCCATCAGTGCGATCTCCAGCTCGAGGCGCAGCATGATGTGGAGGTTGTAAGTGGCCTCGTCCGCTTCTACCCGGATGAAGGTTGGCTGGACCTTATTGATCCCTTTGTAGAATGAATCCAGGGAAACATTGGCCAACTGTGAGGTGAAGCGAGCTTGCAAAATGGGATAAAAATGTTTCCAGAAGGGCAGGCTCCGGCCGATCAGGTTTTCCCATAGGCGAGACTGCGACTCGTGGATCGCCAGCGAGGCTGGCCCATCCAGAGCTGTCCGCCGAAATTCGGGGTTGAGGTGCTGTTCGTAAAGGCCGTGACCGCATTCGTGCATGGTGCCGAATAAGAAACTGGCGAAGCGGTTTGGGTTGACCCGGGTGGTCAGGCGCACGTCTCCCTGGCCAAAGCTGATAGTAAAGGGGTGGGCGGCTTTGTCCAGGCGGCCTCGCTGCCAGTCGTAACCGAAGGCGGTGATGACTTCGATTCCAAAATCCCATTGGCCCTTTTCAGGATATTCTAGCTGCAAGAAAGAATCATCCACCTGGGGCTGGGCAGCGATGTTTTTAATCAGGGCTACCTGCTGTGGCCGCAAAGCTGTAAAGATTGCCTGCACGTCAGCTGTCTTCAAACCGGGTTCGAAATCGTCGAGCAGTGGATCGTAGACGTGGTCGTATGGGGCAAAATAAGAGGCGTATTCGCGCCGGAGAGCGACCACTTTTTCGAGATCGTCCTGGAACATTTTGAAATCCGATGCTGCCCGGGCTTTTACCCAGGCATTTTGAGCTGCTGTGGTTACGCGAGCAAACTCGGCTACTTTCTCGGTCGGGATCCGCACGGATTTGGTGTATTCACGTTTGATAGCCTTGATTTCCCTGGCTGTGACTGAGTTCGCATCCAACCCGGCTGTTTCATCCTCGACGCTGGAGAGCAGGCGACCGGTTTCATCGTTGGTCAAGCGGAGGTGCGACAAGCTGGCCAGGGTTGCAAGCACTTCACCACGGTCCTCAGCTCCACCGGCGGGCATATAAGTTTGCTGGTCCCAACTGAGCACAGCGCCGGCTTTTTCCAGGTTGTAAATTTCTGCGACGATCGTTCGTAATTTATCCAGATTTTCTTGCATTAGAATTCCTTATGTGTGTTCCAGAATCAAGAGACTTTCCATTTCAAAGGTTCATTGGCTAAAGCGCTCAATACCTCGCTGGCGATATCGGCGGCAGCACGGAATTGAGCTTCACCCGTCTGAGCGCCGATATGGGGCGTGACGACAACTCTGGGGTGGCATACCAGGGGGCTGGCGCCGGGCGGCTCGTTCGAAAAGACGTCCAGGGCAGCGGATGCCACTTTGCCGCTTTCCAGAGCCTTGAGCAAATCTTCTTCTGCGATAATCCCACCCCGGGCAGCGCAGACGATCCGTACGCCAGTTTTCATTTTGTCGATTGCGGCTGCGTTGATGAGGGCGCGGGTTCCGTCAGTCAAGGGAACGTGGATAGTGATAACGTCGGCAGCGGCGTAGAGGTCATCCAGGGACACCGGTTCACCCCCCAATGAGCGGATGGTTTCAGGTTTGATCAAAGGATCGTACCCCAGAACAGTCATACCGAAAGCCGTAGCTCGAGTGCCCACTGCCGCGCCGATGCGGCCGTAGCCGATAATTCCGAGGTTTTTTTGGAAAAGCTCGCCGCCCTCGAACACTTTTTTCAGCCATTTACCGGCTTTGAGGGATGCATCGGCCCGGGGAATTTCGCGGGCCATTGCCAGCATCAGGCCGATGGTCAGCTCAGCGACTGAGACGGTAGTGGCCACCGGGGAATTGACGACCGTCACGTGTTTTTGGCGGGCTGACTTCCAGGTTTATATTATCGACGCCAACCCCAGCCCGGCCGACAACTTTGAGCTTCGATGCAGCGGCGAAGACAGCCGGCGTTACTTTGGTGCGGCCACGGACGATGATGGCATCGTAATTCCCGGCAATTTGTAGCAGTTCGTCAGCCGAGATGCCGGTCTTGTTATCCACTTCCGCATGTTCGCGGAGGATGGCCTGGCCATTTTCCTCCAGACCATCGGTTATCAAAATTTTCCATTTTTCCATAGAGGGGCTCCTGATTGATTTTACCTCAAGTCAAAAAAGTTGGTTTACTCGAAGCGTAATGCTTCTACCGGCTCTAAAGACGCCGCCCGGTTGGCCGGATATAACCCGAAAAACAAGCCGACCGCGGTTGAAAATACGGTTGCGAGTATGATCGAGCTCATACTTATGATCGGGTAGAAGGGCGTATTGGCCGCCGCGGCGATACGACCGACGATGGTGGCAATCGCCCAACCCAATCCAATCCCCAATATACCGCCGATCAGGCTGAGCATCGCCGATTCGGTTAAAAATTGTAAAAGAATATCGCTGCGCCTGGCCCCCAGGGCCTTGCGCAGGCCGATCTCACGCGTGCGTTCGGTGACTGATACGAGCATGATGTTCATGATGCCGATACCGCCTACTAATAATGAAATACCGGCAATGCCGCCCAGGAAGATGGTCAGCACACCGGTGATCGTCTGAGCGGTGGCGACAAAATCTTGCTGGGAGAGGATGGTGAAATCGTCTGCGCCAATCTGAACCCGGTGGCGCGTCCGCAAAATCTGGGCGACTTCTTCACTGGCCCGGTTGACCGTGTCCGGGTTGGTAGCCTGAACCAGGATCAGGTCGACCCGGTCGCGGGTGCGGTGCAGAATCCGTACCTGCGCGGTTGTCATCGGGATCAAGATGCGGTCGTCTTCAGACCCAAACGCGCCGCCGCCCTTAGGGGCGAGCACACCGATAACCCGGAAAGGCTGGTTTTCGATGCGGATAGTTTCGCCCACAATCCCCTCGCGCCTTCCAAACAGTTTATCGGCAATTTGCGAGCCGATCAAGGCGACCGAAGCCTGTCCAAGCAGATTCTCTTCGGTCAGGAACTCGCCTTCGATCAAGGTGTAATTGCGGACGGTTTCGTATTCGGGTGTAATCCCGGTGATGTTGGCACTGGTCGATTCACGGCTGAAGGTGGCTTCACCGTTGCCCTGGATCACTGCGGCAACATTTTCCACAGATGGCGCCTGAAACTGGTCTTTTAGAGCTTCGGCGTCTTTCAAGGTCAACGGTTGGGGATTGCGCACGTCTTCGGTCAAGTTACCGCGGAAGACAAACAGTAAGTTGGTGCCAATACCGCCAATCGAACCGGTGATGGTCGATTGGGCGCCCGCGCCTACGCCCAGCATGGCAATCACCGCGCCCACCCCGATGACGATCCCCAAGATGGTCAGGCCAGATCGCAATTTGCTGGCGCTCAGACTGCGGAGCGCTTCACCCAGAGCCTGGAGGAAATTCATAGCCTAATTACCTCCAAACAAGGATGCGCCACCGGTGAGGTCAAGCGGCGGGTTAAGGATGATGATATCCCCGGCTTGCAGATCTCCGGATAACACCTGGCTGTCGGTGTCCGATGATGGTCCCAGAGTGATCGCGACCGGGGTCGATTGTTCGTTTCGGAGAACATAAACTACCCGCTGGTTGTTGCGCAGGCGCACCGCTCGGTTAGGCACCAGGAGAACGTTGTGAAGTTGTTCGACGACGATGTTGACCCCGGCGGTCATTGCCGGTAAGACCGCCTGGTCGGCGTCGGTCATTTCGATGGTGGTGTTGAAATTGACCGAACCCTGGCTGTTGGTTCCTACCTGGGCAACCTGGGATATCGTCCCGGAATAGCTGCTATTTGCAATAGCGTCGAACGTGATTGCGACGGGCTGCCCGACCGCGATGCGGCTGATATCGATCTCTGAAATCTGGACATCCAGCAGTAGGTGGGTAAGATCATCGAGGCGGAAGGCGACCGACCCGGGGGAAACCTGGTCGCCGGGTTTAACATCCACTTCGGTGATCGTGGCGTCGAACGGAGCCCGAATCGACTGGGTATTCAAGGTAGCCTGGATCGCATCTACCCTGGCTTGGGCTGCGGCAATATCTGACGGGTCAGGACCGTTCTTCAGCCGGTCCCATTCACGTTGGGCGTCGCCTAATTGGGCTTTCGCGATGGCAATATTGGCGTCAGCCTCGGCGATATCGACCGGGTTACTGCTTCCCAACAGATAATTGAGGTTGATTTGGGCCTGGTTATATTTTTGGCGGGCTGTAATCAAATTGTTGTACATCTGGGCGCGTAGCGGATCGTCAGTTGCCCGGTCGCTGACTTTATCGTAAGCTTCCTGGGCTTTATCGACCTGGTCGCTGAGGATCACCAGGTTATTGCGTGCGGTCTGGATCTGGTCTGCTGAGGCGCGGTAGTTGAGGTAATTACGCTTATTCTGAGCATCCTCAACCGCTTTCTGGGCATTTGCCAGGTTCAGCTGGGCCTGGGCTTGGGCAAGCTGCGAATTACGCAGAGAATTCAGGTTGCGTTGAGCGGTCACCAGGTCGGCTTCGGCCAGGATTACATTTTGTTGCAGCGAGGTTTTGTCCAGGATAGCCAGCACATCGCCGGCTTTCACGGTATTGCCAACCAACACATTAACGAGCTTGACGGTGCCAGACGTCTGCCAGGCCAGCATTGCGGTCTGGTTGGCGCGCACCGTACCGGTCCCTCCGACCGTCGCAGTCAAGTCGCCATTGGCGGCAGTGACCGTCTCAAACGTGTTGGCCTTTGCTGCCTGGTTTGCCTGGTAACGCTGATAGACGAAATAACCTCCAACGACTGCACCTGTAATAACCAGCACGATGATGATAACCCTGACGACTTTCATTAAAGGAACCCTTTCTGCTGAATGATAAATGCCAGATAAATGGACTGGATGACCTGCCCGATGACCGGCAACCGGCCATCAAATGATTTTAACTGATTATTAATCCTTTGGGGATTATAATCTCTGAAATGGGTCGAATTCTAATTGTACTTAAAGCCCTGGTGGTTATCCTGGTCTGCCTGCCGTTTATCGGCCGCTCTACCATTCCACCAGCGAGCCAGGCCGAACAAATCAGGTCGTATACTCGCAACATCGAGTTCGATTTCGTCAATTGGGAGCTCGACGCCATCTGGCAGAAGATTAACCAGGTGGCATTAGACCTGCCGGATTATCTTGGCGCTGCCCAACAGCACCAGATGGTGATCGATTACCTGAATTTGGTCCAAAAAACGGACGACCTGAACGCCCAGATTTCCCAGAAATTTTCCGACCCCTCGGTGGGCAACCCCAATGCGGCTGCAGAAGGCCTGCGACAGGACCTTTCCCTGGCGAACTCCCGCCTCAACCAGCTGGCCCCTTTGGTGGAAACCATCCTCCAAAGCCAGGTAGCCAGTGTAGCGGCCCAGATGGGTGTCGCCCTGGGGGGAGAGACGGTCCCACCGGTTTCTTTTCACACCTCAGACCCACCGCTGGCATTGATCATATCACCCCGCAGCGTTATTCGCCAGGACGCCGATATTTCACTGCTCCCCGATCTGACCATCGACCAGCAAGCTGCATTGGAAGATGAAGTCTCCAGCAAACTGAACGTTTCCGCTCTGGTTGTGCCAATTGGGGGTATCGGCCTCTACCCGACGATGGTCATGAAGACAACCGACCTCAACTGGCTGGTAGAGACGATTGCCCACGAGTGGACCCATAACTTTCTAACTTTACATCCCCTGGGGATCAGCTATGATGCTTCTCCCGATCTGCGGACGATGAACGAGACCGTAGCTTCTCTTTCCGGACGGGAAATTGGCGCAGCCGTAATCCAGAACTATTACCCAGAATTTGTACCTCCGCCAAAAGATGATAACCCGCAGTCGCAAACGCCATCTTCACCGCCGGCCTTTAACTTCAATGCACAAATGCACCTGACCCGGGTGACAGCAGATGCCTTGCTGGCAGCCGGTAAAATCGACCAGGCTGAACAATACATGGAAGGCCGGCGGGTATTTTTCTGGGATCACGGATACCAGATCCGCAAGCTAAACCAGGCTTATTTTGCTTTCTATGGGGCATATAACGACGTGGGCGGTGGGGCCAATGGCGCGGCTGGAGCAGATCCGGTTGGCCCTGCAGTTGCAGCCTTGCGATCGCAAAGCACGACGTTAGGTGCCTTTTTAAACAGGATCGCCTGGATGACATCCCTTTCGCAGTTGGAACTGGCGGTCAAATAGCGCTTCGCCAACCTGCAGCTGTTAGAAATCGTCCATCCCTCCCAGGCTCTCCATACCGCCCAATCCACCCATATCGCCCATACCACCCATGCCGCCGCCTTCACCCAGGTCGGGCATTTGTTTCTCAATCTCGTCCGGGCTTTGGCCTGATTCCAGGCGGTTTACAACTTCGTCGAATTCAGGGCCAATGTCTTCACCGGTTTCGGCGCTCATCTGGCGCATCATGCGGCCCAATGACTTGGGATCATCTTCCAGTCCGGCCAGGTTGCTCGGGTCCGCCAGGTTTTCGAGACGGCTTTCATCCGAACGGGCAAAGCGCACCCTACCTATTTTTCGCTGAACGTTCGTGCTCTTACAATGAGGGCACTGCACGGGTAATTTACCATAGTCATTGTACGCGAAAAAGATGTCAAACCGACGATGGCAATTAAGGCAGCGAAACTCATAATCAGGCATGCAAGTTTTCCTCCATCACGCATATAATTCTAAAAATAGAATTCTTTTCGAACAGTTACCAATTATAATCAACCAGGATAAATTTACCATATTTCGCTAAAGGAACAGCCGATCCATGTCTTTTGAGCCGCTCGACTTCGATCTTTACCACCCGGAACCGCTGGTGATAGTTATCTCCGGGCCGTCTGGGGTGGGTAAAGACGCGACACTCCGCTTGTTAAAGAAACACAATCTGCCTCTCCATTTCGTGGTCACGATGACGACCCGCCCGATCCGGTCGAACGAGCAGGAGGGAGTTGATTATTTCTTCGTCAGTTGTGAGGCGTTTGAAGAGATGATCGCTCAGGACCGGATGATCGAATATGCCAGAGTCTATAACGATTATAAAGGAATCCCGAAAAGCCAGATCGAGCAAGCAATTGCCAGCCAAAAGGACGTTATCCTGCGCCTCGATGTGCAAGGCGCAGCCCGCATCCGCTCATTGTATCCGCAGGCCATCCTGGTGTTCCTGATCCCCAGCAGTCACGACGAATGGCTGAACCGGCTCAAGGAGCGGCGCAGCGAGACCCCTGAAAGCCTTGCGCTGCGGATAGAAACCGCTCGAGAGGAGTTGAAGCAAATTGATATGTTCGATTACGTGGTGGTCAATTCTGAGGGCCGGTTGGACCAGACGGTGGAAGCGATCGAAGCTGTGATCGTCGCCGAACATCACAAATTGGCCCATAGGAAGGAAATTTGATGAGCAGCTACCAACCGATGAATGAACCAGTACACAGGGTAGAAACGCCGGTCAACCCACCGCAGCAGATCAGAGTGAGGCTGCCGAATATCAAGCCGATCGCGACTTATTCATTGATTGGCTTCTCAGTCCTGGTTTACCTTTTGCAGCTTTTAAGCCAGTACCTGTTCAACGGGAATGACATTCTTTTCTTATGGGGCGGTAAGATCAACATATTCATCCTCCAGGGCGAGCTCTGGCGCTTGATCACCCCCGTCTTTTTGCACGGTTCGATCTTACACATCGGTTTCAACATGTACGCCCTGTTGCTCTTTGGCCCGGAACTGGAACGGGCTTACGGACACTGGCGTTTCTTACTGCTCTATTTTCTGGGGGGATTTGCCGGCAACGTGCTCTCATTCGTCTTTTCACCGGCGGCCTCGCTGGGCTCGTCGACAGCTATTTTTGGATTGGTCGCAGCTGAAGCGGTTTTTTTCTACCAGAACAGGCACATGTTTGGCAGCCGTACCCGTTCCGTGCTGACCAACCTGGCGGTCATTGTGGTAATAAACGTGTTCCTGGGGTTATCCCCGGGCTCGGGGATCGACAATTTTGGCCATTTAGGCGGGCTGCTGGGTGGTGCGATCTTTGCCTGGTTGGGCGGTCCGAAGTGGAGGTTGGAAGGCTTGCCGCCAGACATCCACGTGGTGGATGAGCGCACTAGCGGGCACGTCCAGGCAGGCGCATTTGCAGTCTTGATCATTTTTGGTGCTTTGACAGCCTTCCGATTCTTTTATTGAGAAATCCGTTCCATGTAGGATAAGGATAAGCTGAAGCTTGTCCAGGTCCTGACAAACAGGAACCTAACCCTCCCCAGCCCTTCCTTCCCGAAAACAGGAAGGGAGGGAGCACCTGAAGCTCCCAGGTTCTCCTGTCACCGGCTTCTTACGCAGGATAAGCTTCAGTTTGTCCGTATCCGCCCCTCGTGTGATCGCTGCAGTTATGTAGGATAAGCCCTAGCCTGTCCGGCACGGTCTTAGTATGGTCGTTGCAAAACAGAAGCCCGGCTCTTTGCAGGAGCCGGGCTTTTTGCTCGTTCTACGGCTTGATCGTGAAGATCGCGCCTTCTGTGGTGCCTTGCACCTCGGGGAAGAATGCTTCCCAGGCATGAGCCGGGATGACCCGGAACTCGCCGGCCTGGGTAGGGATGAGAGTGTAGGTCAGCTGGTAAGTCCCAGATGGGACATAGCCTGCCGTCCACAAGACGTGATCGTCGTAGATCTGAGGATTGTCGAAGATCCACCAGCCCCAACCATAGCGGAAGGGATTCCCAGGGTCAAACTCAGGTAGGCCGGTGGCCTGATCTGAAAGCCCCTGCTGGCTGGTCTTCAGGTTTGGATTGAAGATGACCGCTCCGGATGGAATATAATCTTCCACTTCCAGGTTATACATGTCGTGCGGTACGGTCAAGGTCAGGCGGACGGTGACGGCCTGGGTCTGAGCTGCCTGTCCGAGTTGTACTTCATTGATGGGTTGGCAGTCGACCTGTGAACAATCCTGGCCGGCCAGGTAATAGCTTCTCTCCAGGCTGAGTCCCAGTGACAGCGCTGGTGCGGATTCGATCGGGCGATCAACTCGCAGATCCGCCCGGTAGTACAACCGTCCAGTGCCGCCATCCCGGTTGAAGACCAGGGCATTCGGTTGAGTCGCGTCGAGCGCATCGAGTGGAGTGACCGAAGTGACCGTGGTCAAGCCGTTGGGGCCGTTGGCCTCGCCGCTTGCCAGGGGTGAGTCGTTGAGCGTCACGTCGTAGCTGTAGCTCGCCTGGAACTCGCCCGTACCCTTAAGCACCTCGGTGAGCGCCATCAACACCCAGCCGGTTTCGTAAGTCGACCCCCACGACCCGGAGCTGCTGCGGTTGGCCAGCAAGTACCTTAGCGCGTCTGAGGTCAGGCTGGCTGCCGGATCTTTCTGGGCGACCGCGTAAAGGACGATGGCTGTAGTGGTGACCGGGGTACCCGGGTTGTACCAGCTTGCATCGGCTGATTCCCAGTTCACGCCGGTTGAAGAGCGAATGGCGTTGGACTCCAGGTCTGAGATCATTGTTTTAACCCGGTCATCACCCGGATTGGCTGCATCCAGGGTCAGGGCAGTCATGGCTTGAGCCCATGGGCTGAGATGGAGACGGACGCCGTACAGCAAATCAGCTGTTTGCCCGGATAGCGTCGTTTCACCTGAGCTTTGCAGGGCATAGGTCACGAAAGCCAACCGGTCGAGGTCCCAAATATTGTCGGTAGGTTTGGGTGTAATGATTTTGGTTGACAGGAACTGCTTGGCCTGGTCCATGGAGTAGCTGCTGACATCGTAGCCTGCGTCAATAGCCCGGCTGAGTCCGAAAACCACGTAAGCGCTGATGTAAGGGTCGCTGGAGGCAGTATAGTTGCTAGTCGAATTCCACCAGAACCAACCCCCGTCGGAATTCTGGTGGTTCAGCAGGCTGTTGATTCCCTGGCTCACTTTCTGGTCCAGATCGGTCTGCAGATCGGGGGCATCGATCCCCAGTCCGCTCAAGGCACGGGCGGCTTCGAGGTTAGGCAGGAAGCTTGCCAGTACGGCTACCGTGCTGCCGGTGTCGGGATTTTCCAGAGATTTCAGCCCGTTGATCAGGGTGGCCGCCAGGGAAGGCGAAATCTCAAGACTGAGCTGCCCGCCCGTGGGGGTGAATGAACGCGGCAGGCTGACCACTTCCAAACGGCTGCCTGCAGCGGATAAGACGCCCGAGGTGCTGAATGTTTGTGGGCTGGAATAATGCAATACGGTCAACTTGCCTAATTCGGGTCGAGCCGTATCCTCAAGATTGCCCGAGCTGGCTTTGAAGACCAGGTCAATGGTCGGGACGTCTTGAGCTGTGCCCCACCAGATGACACTGGTATGCCCATTCGCCGGAACCGGAACAGTCTGTACGGTCTGAGTTGGGTCGTCGAGGTTGAATCCATTTGATTGGAGCGAAACAGCCACCTGCAGATCGGTAGAGGTGTTGTTGTTGACGATGGCCGCCAGTGTGGTGTGGTCGCCAACCACCATGAACGTTGGCGTTTGGGGACGCACAATCAGGTCTTTGGAGGTGATGACCTGCGAGGTTGCCTGGCCGACCAGCGTGTCGCTGGTGATGCCGCGAACATCCACCTGCCAGGTGGTCAGATTGTCAGGTAAGGTGACCGTCACCTGCGCCGTCCCATCCGTGCCAGTGACGATAGCGGCATCCCAGTATGCAGTATCCTGGAAATTGGAGCGGACGGCAGCCTGGCTGAGGGCCATATCACCACCACCACCACCGCCGCCTCGCCCGAGCCCAGCTTCGGGGGCGACATTATTCCCACCGTATCCGTTCAAATCCACAGCAGTCCGGATCCCCAGGGGTTGAATCCCATAGAAGGCAGACAGGATATCGGGTGAGTTTGGATCAGCGAGCACCAGAGCTGCCAGGTCGGCCACTCCCAGGGAAAATTCACCCTGGACCGGGCTGCCTGAGGCGTCTGTGACCTTTAACGTAATGGTTACATCTTGCCCGGCAGTCGCATGGGGTGGATCGACCGTCACGTCCACTTTCAGGGTCTGAGCTTGCGGGGCCACCTGTAAATTTATATAACCCTGGCGAAAATCGGGGAAGCTGGTATCTGAAGTTTTGCCTATCAGGGTAACCGCCAGGTAAATATTAGGAGCATCATCACCGGTCAATGCCACCTGCAGGTTGTATCCCGCATCTGAGAGCGTGATTACCTGCGAATCCATCACTTTACCGCGCTCGTGAGTTACCAGCGCCAGTGCGCCAGCCCCAAATGGGTTGGGAATAAACACATTCGCTGTCTGGCCTGCCTGATAACTCTCTGCATCGGCAGTCAGGTGGAGCTCATGGTTGGTCAAGGTAGGCCAGGTAGCCGAGCCAGGCCCCGAAACCCAAACCAGGGTCTGGGTGTGTGCGCCGCCGCCGGTGACGTCGAGGACGTAAGTGCCTGGATCAGGAGGTGTGAAGGATAGGCGTGCCTGGCCGTCGACGTTGGTGGTCGGGTTTGCGCTGCTTACCAGGGTGGTCTGGCTTTCATACTGCGGCGGGTCGTAGGGGTTGGAAGATGGCTGCTCCACCCAAACGATCTTGGAGAATTCGGCCGAAAGTGCTTTGTTCCCGACCGGTTGGCTCTTCCAATCGACAGTTTTGAGGCTGAAGCCCAACGCGCTGCCAGACTGGCTTGACCAGGCATCCGGCCGGATGCCAATGTAGAAATCAGAGGGGTGCATCGTAGCTGACGCTCTTTGGCTAACCGGCTGGTCGTTTTCATCTTGCACCGTTGCTTCAAAAGTCAGAGTTTGGGTGCTGTCGCTGGCATTCAAGATCAAGGTATCAGCCGGAATAGAGACGTTAAAGGTGCCGTCCTGGGCTGTCGTACCTTCTCCCTGGGTAACCACACTTCCAAATGAGCTGCCAAAATCCATCCTCATCCAATAGGGCTGCATCCATGAGGTGTCGAGCACCCCGATCTGGTATTGGGGTAAGACGATATTGTTGCTGCGGCGGTAAAGCTTCCAGCTTAAGGCGACGCCGCCGGCAGGAGCACCAAAGAAGTATTGGGCATCCACTTTGGCGCTGATTGACTGGCCGCTTTGGATCTCACCCGGAGACAGCTCGACCTGGAGGTTGATCTCAGGCTTTATGTAGTTGGCGACCTGGAACGATAAATAGGAGGTGGAATAGTCACCGCTGCCGGTGTCTGCTTCGATCGTGTAATATCCAGGGGAGGCATTAGCCGGAATGGTGTACGAAGCATAAACAGAGCCGAACTGGGAAAGCGATAAATCCTGGTTGAAAAGCTCGGGCTGCTTTCCCGACATGCCGGCGTCCCCTAAAATCTTGACCGTTAGCGCATTTAAGTCGGGCATCGCATACCGCCCATTGTTTTCCTGGCGGACGATTGCCCGGAAATTGACGATCTGGCCGGGACGGTAAATCGGCCGGTCGGTGTAGATATAGACTTTGGGATAAGGTGGGGTGTAATCGACGGAAATACCCAGGTCATAACCCGAAAGCCCATATGACCAATCGATTGATGAAAATCCAAAATCGCTGTCACCCGGCTGCCCGAGAACGGCGTAGTAGCTTTCATATAGACTTTCCAGGGTGGTAATATCCGCCTGGAACAGCCCCTGGGCATCGGTCTGGCCTGAAGCAATCAAGTTGTTGTTCTGGTCGTAGATTGAAACTGCACCGCCCGCTTTAGGTGAATTATCCGGCAGGTTGACCGCCCAAACCAATACCTGGTCAACGCTCATCTTGAAGGTCAGGTGAGTTGGGCTGACGACCAGGATTGCATGAATAGGATTATTCTGGCCCTGGCTTGCCAGCTGGCTGGATGAAACCGTGAGGAAGTAGAGACCTGGTGCCAGGCTTTTACCTCCGGGAGCAATCTGGACGACGACCTTTTCGCTACGGTCGGGCGTCAGCGAGAGCGTCTGGGTCCATGAGATCGGGTTGGCCGGTTTAAAGCTGTTGATCAGGTTGTAGCCATTTGGGCCAATCAGGGCTGTGAGCTCGGCCAGACTGATTTTTCCTACCGAGATAGACAGCCTGGTCAAATTAGTCGCCTGGGCGGCAATTCCTGTATCCGCAGGGGTCAGGTAAATGGCAGAAGATCCCATCTGGTTCGCATCGATGATCAGTGCTGGAGAAGCAGGTGGAGTATTAAACTGGAATTGGTAAGCCTGACCAAGTGTTCCACCCCAGGCGTCTGGCAGATCGGCAGAAACGGTCAGGGTGTAGGTCGTATTGGGAAGGAAGAAATTGGAAAAGGAAATCTGGTAGGTGCTCGAGTCTGAATTGGGTGATACATTTAAATATGGAGCCAGATTGGTGATGGAAGGCGTGATCGAAAAATAAGGTGACAGGTTGACTGACTTCAGCGGCGAGTTGAAAAAGACTGATACCGTACCGTACCCGGACCCATAGCTTTCCATCGGACCTCCCGAGGGAGGATCGGTGGCCACGACTGCCAGGCTGGAATAGGTCTGCAGCTGGTCGCTGTAATCGTTCTCAAGCGGAGCGCCGCCGTAGGCCTGGGTCTGGCCGTTCAGCAATAATGTGTAAGTGGTTGCCCTGGTCAGGAGGGAATCGGGGGTGAATGTCAGGCTGGTTTTAGCAGCATCCCAGGAGAATTGGCCGCTAACCGGATTTCCGGATGGGTCCTTCAGCGAGAAATTGGACTCTACACTGGCAGGGTCCATTGAAATGTTGAAATTGATTATGATTGGGCCATCCAGTCTCAAATTCGCTGGAGCTGCCGGTACGACCGAATCGACGGCGGGTAATGCCGTGGTGAAAGACCAGCTGGTGGCAGTACCGTCGGCAAAAGTGGTGCCGTTGGTGCTGACCAGATCAGGATTGAGCTGGACGGTGTAGTCAGTTCCAGCTGCCAACACAGGATCGGGGTAGAAGATGTAGGTGCTGGTATTCAACCACTGGCCGCGGCCGGAAGCCGAAGGTTGCAGGCTGAAAGCAGCCGGGATGGTATTATCTTCTGCCCCTAAAGGCACCACCGGCTGGTTGAAAGATGCGACGACAGCGGAGGTGGGAGCGGCATCGGTGACGCCATCTACTGGAAGAGAATCGATCAGGCTCAGCGGCTCGGCGGTAGTGTAGTTAACCGTTACTGGTTCGGCCAGCGCCAGTCCATTGGCAGCCTTAGCTGTATTATTGATCGTCAGCGAGACTTTAGTAGCGGGGAGAAGCGACTGGTCAGGCGTAAAGGACAGGGTAGCATCGTCAATCCAGGTGATTTTCCCGCTTAATGTCGGCTGTCCTTTGAGTGCGCTTTCGACCGAAGCCTGGTCCATGGCCTGGTTGAAAGCCAGGACAATGGGGGCTTTAAGGGCGATCTCGCTCCCAGGTAAGGGGGAGGCTTCGACCAGGGTAGGGGGCAGGTTTACCGGTGGGCGGGCTGTCGGGGTGGGTGCTGATGTAGGGATTGGGGTCTGTACCGAAGCTGTCGGTGTGGAAGTTGGCCTGGGACGTACCAGGCCGGGCAGGTTGCAGGCCATGCTGACAATAATCAGGAAGGTCAATGGCAGCAAAAAGAGCCGTTGGAAAGGATGGCTGGGGGTATTCGTGGTTTTCATACGGAGCTCCATCACGAGCGTTAATTGAAAATTTAAATTTAATTATACATGATGCACGCTATCGCTTTAAAGACGCTGAAGTCAGCGGAAAGTTCCAGTTTCAACAAAACCAAAAAACTGGCCAAAAAGATCCCGGCTTTGATCAGATGCCGGGGTCTTTTCTTCTTCGCTTTCAGATTGATATCTATAATGTTTTTCGTCATACCTTATGTCTTAAGCCTGATTATGCAGCCTCGGGTCCAAAGCATCCCGCATGCCATCGCCAACCAGGTTGAACGCCAGTACGGTGATCATAATCGCCAGGCCGGGGAAGAATACCAGGTGAGGGGCGTTGAAGACGCTGTTGCTCTCCTGTCCGAGCATCAAACCCCATTCAGGGGTTGGCGGTTGAGCGCCCAAACCCAGGAAGCTCAGTGCAGCGGCATTGAGGATAGCCGAGGCGATCCCAAGCGTGCCCTGGACGATCAAGGGGGTCAGAGAATTGGGCATGATGCGGGTGAAGATCAGGCGCAGGTTAGATGCGCCCAGGGCGCGTGAAGCCGTGACGTAATCCAGGCCTTTAACTGCCAATACGCTGGAGCGCACCACCCTGGCATAACCTGGAATCGAGACGATGGCGATAGCCAACAGGGCATTAATCAAACCGTTGCCCAGGACAGTCACGATGGCGATGGCCAGCAGCAGGGCTGGAAATGCCATGAGGATATCCATCGAGCGCATGATCAGGTTATCCAACCAGCCGCCGAAAAAGCCGGCAATTGCGCCTAACAGTCCACCGACGATAATAGCCACCGAAATCGTCGAGATCCCTATTTGCAGTGAGAGGCGAGAACCGAAAATAACCCGGGAAAAAAGATCACGGTTGTTGCTGTCGATACCCATGATGTGCTGGGGTTGGTCTGCCGGGCAGCCTAAAAGGTGGATGCAGGGTGGTGACCGGCGGACAACGTTGGACAGCGGCACGATCGGGTCGAAAGGAGCCAGCACCGGGGCGAAAATCGCGGTCAACACCAGGATCGAAAATATAACCAACCCAAACTGGGCAGAACGGTGGTGCACGAAACGTCGCAGAGCTTCGGTTGTTGGTGAGCGGCGCTCATAGGTCGATTCGTTGACGAGCACGGGAATATCTGATTCAAATGACATAATTCATTTATTCCAATCTAATGCGGGGATCGAGGTAGGCGTAAGAAACGTCCACGATTAAATTTGCCAGTACGAAGATCAAAGCGTTGATGATTACGAAACCTTGAATGACCGGATAATCACGGGACTGGATAGCCAGGATCAAGGCAGTTCCCATTCCAGGTAAAGCAAAAACGGTCTCGGTCAGCACTGCGCCTGAAAGCAAAGCGCCAGTTTCGAGCCCGATGATGGTGACAATTGGGATGAGGGCATTCCGCAAGCCGTGCTTGGTGATGACCTTCATTTCGCGCAAACCTTTGGAGCGGGCCGTACGGATGAAATCCTGTCCGAGCACGTCCAGCAGGCTGGAACGGGTCATGCGGGCGATGATCGCCATGGGAATGGTGCCAACCGCCACGCATGGCAGAATCAAATGCCACAGAGCATCCTTCAACACCGTAAAATTGCCTGTAAGGATGCTGTTAAGGATGACCGAATTCGAAACAAAATTAAGAAGCAGTCTTGGAAACCCGGTCAGGGTTCCTAAATTCCAGACAGTCGCTAATTGCGGTAGAGAAATGCCGGGTGATAACCGGCCTGAAGGAGGGATATACAAAAAAGTCCCTTTGAAGACCAAGGCGAAGACGTAGGCGAGCATCAACCCTAACCAGAATACCGGCATCGAGATACCAATATTGGCTACAATCATCGTCAAGGTGTCAATGATCGAATTACGCCGCAATGCGGAAATAATCCCCAGTAAAATGCCGAAAATTGACGAAAAAATCATTGCGCCAACGGTAAGCTCAAAAGTCATCGGCAGACGTTGCGATACGTAATCCAGGACCGGTTGGTGGTATTGGATTGAATCGCCAAAATTTCCCTGAACAGCCTGGATTAAATAACGCCCAAATTGGACGACGATGTTGTCGTTTAATCCATAGCGTACCCGGAATTGGGCGCACATCGCCGGTGTCGCTTTTTCGCCAAACATGGCAACGCAGGGATCGCCGGGGATCGCCCGGACGATGATAAAAACAACCAGCATGATGCCCAATAAAACTGGGACCAACAATAGAAGACGGCGGGTTGTAAATTGAAGCATGAGGATCCTGTATCTTTAATAAAGAGGCACAACGGAAAGCTTAGCCGTTGTGCCCCTTCCATAACTTATGGTTAGTTTAATCCGTTTGATGGACCATCCTGATTCAGGAAGCTTTATGAAGCAGGTGTTGCGGTTGGGGCAGGTTCGTTAATTTGACCACCGAAGAGGCTGCTGAAATAATCGAAGACGCCCGTATTACCCTTATGGTTCGGATTGGTATAATCCCACATGGCGGTGTGGGTTGCGAAGACATCGGCTGAGGTGAAATCACTGCCATCCGAGAATTTTACGCCTTGCCGCAGGTGGAAGGTGTATTGGGTCAGGTCGGCATTGGCGTCGAAGCTGGTTGCCAGGGCTGGCTCAGTTTCAGATGTGCCGAACTTGAAGTGATACAGAGCATCGTACATGTTGTAGCAGGGGATCAATGTCTCGCCATCGGTTTCATCACCTGCCCACAGGCTGGCTGGTTCACCAGACTGCAGCCAGACAAGCTGACCAGTACTATCGGTCTGCATGAAGGGGAAATTCAGGTTGTACGGACCGACGATGACGTTCTTGACACTGGCTTTGAAAGCGTTGCCGTTCTGACCGTGGGCTACTGGAATAAAGGGTACGTGCTCCTTAATCAGATTGTTGACGGTGTCATAAGCGGTCTGGCGAGCTGCGGGATCGGCTGTTGAACCACCTTGCTTGATGGCGGCGACGATATCAGGGTAGGGGTTGCCGAACTGAGCATTTTGGCCGCCCAAATGATAATCGAACCAGTCGGTCGCATCCGGGTAATCCTCACCCCAACCGAGCAGGTAGAAACCCAATTTACCCAAGCCGGCGTTGGCAATCAGGGTGCTGGATTCCTGCACATCGAGCTCGATCTTGACGTCGATCAAGGCTAACTGCGCCTGGACATCCTGGGCAATCTGGTCAGGATTAGGGGCGTAACCGCGGGAAGCCTGGCGATATGAGAATTTATAGGATTGGGTGAAGTCAAAACCGGCGTCGGTCAGCATTTGCTTGGCCTTGGTCGTGTCGTAAGCGTACCAGCTCAATCCATCGGTATAACCGGGTTTCAACTCGGCATAAAGGAACTGGTCGGCAACGATGGAGCCTTTGGGGAAGAAGTTGTCGACAATGCGCTGCCTGTCGATGGCCATTCCGAATGCCTGGCGAATTTTTTCGTTGTCCCAGGGTTTGATGGTGTTATTGAAACCGAAGTAAAGCGTATTGGTTGCAGGCGCCGGGTCGTACTGCAGGGTTGAATCGGCCTGAACGGTGGGGATATCATCTGCGCCAACCAGCTCGAAACCATCGACATTACCGGATTGGAGCTCGAGCAGGCGTTGGGCGGATTGTGCAGACCATTTAATGATGAAATTCTGGATAGTGGGCTTTGTATTCCAATAATTGGGATTAGGAACCAGGGTCATGTGATCGCCACGAACCCATTCTTTCAACATCATTGGGCCGCTGCCAACAGGATTTTGACTGATTTTTGCCGAATCACCGCCGGTAGCATCCAGAAGGGCTTTGGGTAAAACTGCAAAGGATGGGAATGCAATTTTTGCAATAAAAGCCGGATCCGGGGTGTAGAGGTTATAAGTGATTGTATAGGGGTCCGTGGCTTCGATGGATTTAATTTCACCACCATAATTAGCGTCTGGCGCTGCAAGCGACATTGGGCTGAATGTAGCTGCTGTGGGCGCAGCGGTGGTGGGGGCTGTAGTAGCTGTAGCGGCTGATGGTGAACAGGCGGCTAGCGCAATAGTTCCTGCCGCTCCCATAGCCATCATTTTCAACATATCACGGCGACTTAAAGTCTTTTTCATTATTCTTCTCCTTATAGATTTTTCAACATGTTCTTGGCGATTGTTGTTAAAGCCGAACTACACTTCATAAAATCTCCTTCTCAAGAGAAAAGTACATACGGTTGATATATGCCAGGGGGTACACCTTTATAAGCGTGTTGAAAAGCAATATTAAAAGGCTTACCCTCTTTTTTTCTCCCACGGGCTTTTTAAAGATTTTATTGATTATACGCCTAAATAGACGAATGTCAACTATTGTTGAGGAGAGTGTTGAAAAACAAGTCTCGAATTGACCTTTTTGACCGAATGTGATTTAATTGAACCATCTCAAAGAATCCAGGTGGCTGCGATGGAAACGAAACGCTTTGTGGAAACTGACAATCATTCCTTCTATGGCGAATATCTATATGACCAGATTATCCCGGCAGATCATTTTCTACGCAAACTGCGCCAATTGATCGATTGGAGCTACTTTACTGGAAAATTGATCCAACTCTATAAAGGTGAAGGGGTGGTAGGACGACCGCCGTTTGACCCTGCGTTGATGCTGAAGGTCGAACTGCTAGCCTATCTGTATGCTCTCTCCGAGCGCCAGGTAGAAGTGTACGTCAACGAGAACCTGCCAGCCAAGTTTTTCCTGGGATTAGCCGTGGATCAAAAGGCTCCGGATCATTCTACCCTGACCGTGTTTCGTGAGCGGTTACTGGCACGGGGCAAGCTTAAAGTCTTTGAAGACATGTTAACCGCAATCGTGCAGCAAGCTGGCGAGAAAGGCATCCAATTTGGCACCATCCAGGTGATCGACAGCGTCCATTCCCTGGCTAACGTGAACACTGCCAAAGACAAAAAGCGCGAAGAGAAGGACAAAGGTCCCCATGACCCAGATGCACACTGGGGTGTCAAGCATAAGCGCAAGGTCAAGGATGAGCAGGGAAAGGAGATCGAACAAACCGAGTACTTCTTTGGTTATAAGGCGCATGTCTCCTTGAACGCTCAGGCGGGGATAATCACCAGCCTGGAACCCACCTCAGGCGAAGCTGCGGACGGAAAACATTTTTGCAACCTGGTCAATCATGACCTGGCTCAAAAGCTGCCGGTCAAAATCTACACCGCTGACAAAGCCTATGACGACGGCGATAACCACCTCAATCTGGAACTCAACGGATTATATTCCGCCATCCGGTTGAAAAAGACCCGTACCCAGAAAAAAGATGACAACAAGCAGGTCTGGTTGGACCTGGAAGCTACACCCCAGTATCAGAATGGATTGAAAGAGCGCTATACCATCGAACGCAAATTTGGCGAAGGCAAACAGAGCCATGGCCTGGGTCGGTGTCGCTATCTGGGACGGCTGGGATTTGGGGTGCAGGCATTCCTGACCGCCATCACCCTCAACCTCAAGCGGATGGTCAAACTCTTGACTGGAGTGGGTTTCAAGACCCCCAGTGTGGTGGTGGCTTAACCCAGGATGAATTGTCCCTCTGGGCAGAAAGGAGGCCCATAGAAAGGGAAAAAGATCAATTTTGAGTTGTCAAGGTGCATTTTAGATCAATTCTCTGGCGAATAATGATGCAAAAAGCCAGTTCAGTCAAGAAATTATTAATTTTTCGACACCCTCGTTGAGGATAAATATAATATAGCTATTAATACATATTGCACAACCGGCTGCTGCCAGGCCAATCCCAGCGCCGGCGAAGATGTCGGTAGGGAAATGAACGCCCATTGCAATTCTGCCCAGGCTGACCAGGACCGCGATCAAAACCAGGACCAGAATGATAGGCCAGGGAATCGTTATGGTTTGAAGAATAATCGACAGTAAGAACCAGATGTGGAACGTGTCGCCGCTTGGAAATGATGGATCCTTGGGCTTTTTCGGTTGGAGCATGTGGACATCAGGCAAATGGTTGAACGGCCTGGCCCTGTTTACGTCGCGTTTTATCAAACGGTCGATCAATCCCCAGATTAAAAAAGCCAGCCCGGCGCTTATCCCTAACGGTAGTTTGTAAATTGCCAGGCCAATCACGACGACTATCAGGAATTCCGACCTGCCGATAGGCCAGAATGCTCTGAAAATCTTGATCCAGGGGGGACGCTGAAAAAGGGTGTGAAGGGCAGTAAATAGTTTCTGGTCGAATAAAGCCACTGCAGGCAGTCTGTAACTCAGGCCCAAAGCGCTAATAGCCAGGCCAACGACAATTTGGCTGGCTGGATTCACGGCATCTGCTCTAAGGCCTGGGGCCAAACGGGGTAAAACATCAGCCATTGGTCAGGGTGAGCACAAATTAATTGTTCCAGCCTGGACAAGATTTTTTCGGCATTGGTGATGATCTCCTGGTGATGGTCGGGGTGGGGCTGCATGACCAACTCTTCGGACGCATCGATCAGGTAACTGCCATCGGGTTTCATTTGCCCGGCGATCACGAAGACCGGGACTTTCATCTTCAATGCTAACTGGACGTAAGTGACGGGCAGCTGGGCAGGTTCGCCAAAAAAACTCACCTGATACTTATCACTTTCGATGGGCCTTTCGATGCCGGTCAAGACCATGCCGCCGGAGCGCAGGCGGTCGCTGGCCTGGCGCAGCGCCGCGATCGAAATTGGAACGGCTTCCATCCCTTTCTGGGTGCGCAGCTTGTTTTGGACCTGGTACCCTGAGGGTGGCTGTGGATGAGATAAGACCAGCACATGCAACCCTTGCAAGGCTAAGGCTTGCAGGCAAAGGTCGAAATTGCTCAGATGCGGCCCGACCAGAACCGCTCCTTCTTTGTGTGCCTGGCTTCTCTCAATCAGGTCGATCGCCCGGTCTGAGAATTTTACTTTTTTTTGCAAGAGCGGCAGATTCTTATAATAATGGTACATATCGTATATGCACCTGGCCGAGTGCTTGTAAACGTCCCTTACGGCCTGGTCCAGGTTGGAAGCGTCCTTGGTTTTTTTGCTGACCACCCATTGGTTTGCGCGCACCGCCCTGACCTGCGGATTTTGCTTGCGCCAGGCGATGATCCTGGCTGCGGTATTGGCGACCAAATGTCCGGCGGGCAAAGGAAGGATTCGCCCTAACGTCATAGCCAGATCGATGCCGAATTTGCTGGTGAAGACGGTTTGCAGATCCATGCCGGACTAATCCGTAGTTTGCCGGTTGGAAATGCTTAGCTTGGCCTTATCAGAGGAATTCAGCATGATCGATCCATCGATGAGGGCTGGGATGCCCCGCGCGCAGCAGAGCAAAACTGCAACCCAGGAACAAACAGTTGCCACAATGTGGACCCATCCTCCCCAAGGATGGTTCAGATGGGTGAAGGCCAGGTCGACGATCAAGAAATTGAAAGCTAATGCCTTGGCGACGCTGTAGCTGGAGCGCATCACCGGCGAGGAAACCAGGAAACGACTGAGAGGACTGGTGACCTGTTTGAAAGGGGGAATGCCGTTCCCAATCCCAACCGCTCTGACGGCGTCGACCGTGACCCCGCGAATGATGACAATGATTGGGATGGCAATCGAAATCAGACCGAGGTTAGCAAACAGCACCCACAAGATGAATTCCAGGGTCCGGTCTGCAGCGATATCCAGGGCGCTGCCCAACAGGCTGGTCTCTCCGCGCCGCCGTGCCAGGTTGCCATCAAGAGTATCCATCAGGATGATAACGATTAAGAACGGAACGCACCACAATATCACCGTAGGGCTGCCCAGATAGAGCAATAAACAGAGGATGATCATCAGCGGAAAACGGGAGATGGTTACGATATTTGCCAAGCTGTTGTACCTTTCATTGGTATGGCTCTATTCAATTATATCTTGGTTGTAAAAAATTATCATGCTACTCAGAACGTATACTTAGGTGTATACTGCCAATAGTATCTTGTGACAAGCAAAATCCAAAAAAAGAAAAATCAATCATCAGAGGTCAGTATTCGGAAGGCTGATAACTGATGACTGCATTTAAGGATATTTTTAAATGAAAAGGGCTGTTAGCATCAGCATCGGATCATCCAAACGAGACAAGGCTGTTTATCTTGACCTGCTGGGCGAAAGGGTCCTGATCGAACGGATCGGTACGGACGGCGATATGGAGAAAGCTGCCTGCCTGTATCGTGATCTGGATGGCAAGGTCGATGCATTTGGCGTAGGCGGCGCCGACCTGGGCCTGCTGATCGACGCAAAATGGTACCCTCTCTATTCGATCCGCCCGATGGTCCGCTATGTGAAGAAAACACCATTGGTAGACGGCGGCGGGCTCAAGATTACCCTTGAGCGCAAAGTCGCTGCCTCCCTCGAGCAAAGGATCGAAGCGTACCTGGATAAAAACGGCCGGCGCGCATTAGTGGTTACTGCCGTCGACCGCTGGGGAATGGCCAGTGCGTTCGTTGAAGCGGGATATGAATGCACCTTTGGCGACATGATGTTTACCCTCAATATCCCCTTGGCATTGCACTCCCTGGGCAGCGTCAGCCGGCTGGCTTCGATCTTGATGCCGGTTGCGGGAAGGCTACCGTTCAGCTGGGTTTATCCCATTGGGGAAGCTCAAGAAAAGCAAACGCCGCGTTGGCAGGAATATTTCGAATGGGCGACGATCATCGCAGGAGATTGCCATTACATCACCCGCTACATGCCCAACCAGCTGGACGGCAAAATCATCGTGACCAACACCACGACCGAAGCAGACGTCCAACTCTTTCGAGACGCCGGGGTAAAGTACCTGCTGACGACCACCCCGGTTATCGAGGGACGTTCTTTCGGAACCAATATGATGGAAGCTGCTATCATCGCAGCTGATGGTCGCACCACACCGGTCGATTACGCGCATTTAGGCAGTTACCTTACCGACCTGGAGCAATTACTCGACCAACTTCATTTCGAACCTCAACTCCAGGAGCTGTTTTAGAAAATGGATGCCATCCTTACGGCTGGGGGAATCCCCCGCCCAAAAGAGGCTCTTTATGCCTGCACCCAGGGTGGAAACAAAGCCATGTTAGATGTCGCCGGAAAGCCAATGATTTCAGTGGGTTCTGGATGCACTTTCAAGATCTATCCGGATCGACCGGGTGATTGTAGCCGGCCTGGTAGATATGAGCGGCCTTTCTTGCGAAAAACCGGTCAAGGTGATCACCAACCGGGGAAGTATGCTGGATAATATCCTGGGGGCCGTTGAGGCCATCAAGATGCAATCTCCCAAAGCAGATGCAGCTCTGGTCGTCGCCTCAGATATCCCTGCGATCACAGCCGAGATGGTCGATTGGCTGGTCGAGAACGTCGCTTCGAGCGATTGCAACGTGTTTTACAACGTGATCACCAGCCAGGTGATGGAAAAAAGGTTCCCTAATTCCAACCGCACCTATCTAAAATTCAAGGATGTGGCTGTATGCGGTGGGGATTTAAATGCCTTTCGCTTTGATGCTATTTCAGTGGGAAATCCAAACTGGGACAAGTTGATTGGCGCGCGCAAGAGTCCTTTGAAGCAGGCATCTCTCCTCGGATATGACACCCTCCTTTATCTACTGCTGCGCCGGCTTTCTCTAGATCAGGCAGTGGCGATGGCCAGCAAGCGTCTGGGGATTCGCGGCAAAGCCATCTTATGTCCCTACGCAGAGATCGGCATGGACGTGGATAAGCCCAGCCAGCTCGAAATCCTACGCCAAGACCTGGCCCCAGGACTGCCTGCATGAGGCTGAAGGGCATCATCGAGCTGGATGCGACCGTTTCGGCGCGCCTGCGACTGCGCCAGATGGCCGGTTTTTCCTATTTTCTATCCGCTCTTTTGGCCCACTCGGGCGATTCGTGGTTCTGGTTGTTAGCATTGTTTATCGTTTGGCTGTTAGGGGATCCTTTCTGGCACCCTCGGATGGCACTCATGGCTGCCGGGATTGTCATTTTGGCTCTTTTGGTCTTTGGAATCAAGTTGCTGGTTAAGCGGAAACGCCCTGATGGCGATTGGGGGGCTATTTATCGCAATACCGACCCGCATTCATTCCCTTCGGGGCACGCTGCCAGGGCGATGATGCTGGCGGTGGTGGTCGGCGGGACCGGCCCGGCCTGGTTTGCCCTGGTCCTGTTCGTATGGATGCCGCTGGTCAGCCTGGCGCGGGTGGTTATGGGGGTGCATTACCTTTCTGATATTTTGGCCGGGTTGGTGTTGGGTGTAATCGCAGGTCTGGCGATGCTCTCCATCCAACCCCTGCTGGTTACAATTTTCCCATTTGCGTTTTGATTAGTCTTTAACCGGATTGATTACCAGACACATTTCGTCTCCAGCTAAGTGAAGGAGAGTAGAAATGATGGAAAAGAGGTGATCATCAGAGGCCAGAAAACCTATGTTTATGAAAGCTGCAGCATGATCCTCCCCAAAAATCGCGACCCGCGCTTCATCACCACCCGCCGTGGCGGGTCACTCACGGATTCGGACCATCACCTTCTCGCCTTGTGGGCGGCTGTGTGTGCCGAGCACGTCTTGCAACTCTTCGAGTCAGAGCAGCCTTCGGACTTGCGGCCTCGTCACGCAATTGAGCAGGCACGAGCATGGGTGCGCGGCGAGATCACGATGTCCCAGGCCCGCGCCGCAGGCGGTCACGCGATGGCAGCAGCCAGGGATCAGAGCGGAGCAGCCCGTAATGCCGCATTTGCTGCCGGTCAGGCGGCGGTGGTTGCACACGTTGCCGCCCACGAGCTCGGCGCTGCAGCCTACTCAATCAAGGCTGCTCGGGCGGCTGTGCCTGAAGGTGAGAGGGAGAGTACCAGCCGGTTCGAGTGCCGCTGGCAGCGCGACCAGCTGCCGGATGCGATTCGCGATCTTGTCCTGGATGATCAACGACTGCGAAATGATATCTGCTGGTCTGTTTTCGATTGCTGATGGGTGACTCAAAAAGTGCCTCGAGCCGAAGCCAAATGATCGATCAATATGGGCAAGCTGAAGCTAATCCTACATATAATCATCTAAACGAAAAGCCCTGCTGAAAAGACAGGGCTTTTTGAATTGAATTGTCAGAAACCTCAGCGCATGGCCATATCCATCTGATGGATGCGGATTGGCGGCAGTTTGGCCTGTTCGACGAGCCCAAACCGGGAGGCACCCAGATAGAGGATCTCGAGGATCAGCTTGTGGTACGACATGCCTTCTGCCTGCGCGATGACGCACAAGTCGCTGAAACCCGGGGTCAGGCCGGGCAGGGTATTGATCTCGATCAATACGGGCTGGCCTCTAGCATTGAGGCGCATATCTACTCGCGACACATCAACGGCGCCGACAGCCTGGTGAGCTCGTAACGCCAGGTGATGCATCTTTTTAGCGAGGTCGAAGCTGATATCGGCCGGGCATATGATACCGGGCATTCCTTCTTCGCCAAAATTGAGAACTTTGGCGTGATGACCATAGATGCCGGGTGTGATCGAGCGGGAGCTGTCGACTTCGAGGGCCAGAAACTGGTGGAAGCCATTCTCGCCATAAAGCTTGGGATGGGGGCTGTAAAGATTCGCATCCTGGCGACCGAGCACGCCGATGGTGAATTCTCGGCCGGGCAAGTAATCTTCAACCAGAGCCGGTTCGTGGTAATTATGGATGACCCAGAAGATTCGCTTGCGAAGTTCTCCTTCATTGTTGACAATCGCATCGCCATCCACACCCATTCCGGTCCCTTCCCGGGCCGGCTTGACAAACAATGGGTAGTGCAAGTTATGCGATAGCGGCTCATTACCGTCTACAAACTCTTGAAACCCGGCGATCGGAAGTCCACGATCCCGCCAGATGCGCTTGGTCATGGTTTTATCCAACGAAATTGCATTGGCCAGGACACGCGACGCCGTATATGGGATCCGCAGCATTTCTAACAGAGCCGGAACCTGGGCTTCACGCGCGTCGCCGCCGAGACCTTCGGAAATATTGAAGCAGATATCGGGGCGCGTATCACGGATTGTGTAAGGTAAATTATTGTCAGCGGGGATAAAAGTGGTGGTGTGACCGTCGGATTCGATCGCGTCTTGAATTGCTTTGATCGTTTCTTTTCGGTCAAATTCCGCGCCGGCGTCGGCTGGGCCATCAAACGGTAGTGCAGTCTCCCCTTTGATATTGGCGATGACGGCCACGTGCCACGGTCTTACCGGCTGCGGGCTGATACTAGGAGGCTTGTCGCTTTCTTGTTCTCGTTCTAGCTCCATCATATTGTTATCTTCCATGGGTGGTATTCCTGTCCTTTTTTGCTTTTGGGCTTCTCTGGGTCCGATAAGATTGCCAAAAAATGTGCTGATTCATTTCTCGCAGTGAAGTATAGCAAATGCATACAAAAATGCAAGAGGGAAATTTATTATAGACATAATATTAACAAAGTCTTAATCTCATAAGCCTATTCGGCTGAGAGGCGCTTTAATCCCGAAAAAATTCTCTTGCAAAAAGACATCTGTTCGAGTATCCTTAGCGGTGGGGATGGTTAAGTCCCGGTGGGCTTCCCGGTCTTCAAAACCGGTGGCGGGTCGTGTAGCGGGCCGTGGTGGGTTCGACTCCCATCCATTCCCGATATAAGGTTAACTAAATTAATGGACATTACTTCTACAATTACTCCTCCAAAAACTGCAGATCCCGAAGTGCTGAACATGCTGGTCCGGCGAGTATTTAATATTGAAGATGTGACCCTGGGCGGGCCACAGCAAAAATTTATTATTCGTTACCGCGGCCATATTACCAGTGAAGACACCGCCTCTGCCTACGACCAGCTAGCGGCATCCCTCAAACCTTATAATATCACACCATTGTTTAGATGGGACGAAAGCCGCCATGCGGTTATCCTCGTGAACGGTGTCCCGGCTGCCAAACCGTCCAATCCGTGGGTAAATGTTGGTTTGGGGATTGCCACAATGCTGAGTGTACTTCTAACCGGGGCATTATTCAGCGCCACGGTTGATCCGTTCGCCCAGGGGGTGACATTAGCTTCGCTGTGGACCGTGGTTGTTCAAGGCTGGCCATTTGCAGTCAGCATGATGGCGATCCTTGGCGCCCACGAGTTTGGCCATTATTTGGCCGGACGATTCCACGGCACAAAAGTGACCTTGCCATATTTTATTCCAATGCCAATCATCAGTCCCTTTGGTACGATGGGCGCTTTCATTAATATGAAAGAACCACCCAAGAACCGCAGGATTTTACTGGATATTGGTATCGCTGGTCCATTAGCCGGTTTGATCGTAGCCATCCCGGTCCTGCTCATCGGCCTGGCCTCTTCATACGTAGCTCAAATACCCGCAGCAATTCCGGCGGGTTCGATGATCCAGCAAGAAGGTAATTCGTTGATCTACATGGCGGCCAAATTCCTGGTGTTCGGACAGCTCTTACCCCAGCCAGCGACCTTCGGTGGGATGTCGCACGTCTTTTACTGGGTGCGCTATTTCTTTACCGGCAATCCACTGCCATTAGGCGGGATGGATGTGATGATCAATTCGGTGGCCTGGGCGGGCTGGGCCGGGTTACTGGTCACAGCCCTCAACCTGGTACCCGCCGGACAATTAGATGGCGGCCACATGCTCTATGTGCTGGTCGGCTCAAAATGGGCGCGGCGGATCCTGCCTGTTATCCTGGTTGCGCTGGTGTTGCTTGGTTTCGTGTGGTCAGGCTGGTGGTTGTGGGCGGTTCTGATCTTCTTTTTCGGGCGGATCTATGCTGAACCCCTGGACCAGGTCACCAAGTTGGATGCACCCAGGCGGCTGCTGGCTGCTTTAGCACTGATCATCCTCATCCTCGTATTTGTGCCTGTACCGTTGATCCAAGTTTTTGGTGGGTGAATGGTCCTCAGGCGCCTGGCAAGAATTACCCAATTCGGGATCATTCTGCTGCTGCTTGGCGCCTGCCAATCCGCACGAATAACACCGGTTCCAACGGTGGCGCTTACCCCAACCTTTTCCCCGGTAACCTCCAGTCCGATCATCCCTTCGCCATCTCCGCAGCCCACGCTCTCGCCGACGCCTTCTCTATCCCAGACCCTTGATCTACCTCAATTAAAGGGAACCCATATCCAATTCTGGCATCCCTACCTGGATGCCACCGCAGCAGAAATCCAATCGCTGGTCAATGAATTCAACCGGGTCAATTCCTGGGGGATCCAGGTAGATACCTATACACTGGGTAATCCCAGCGAGCTGTATCGCCAGGTGATGGACGCCCTCCCAGGTACAGATGGTGCCTCTGGCAGTGGGGTTGCCCTGCCGGATGTCGTCATTGCCGACCCAGAGCAAGCCGCAAGCTGGCAGGCGATCAATCCTGTGATTCTAAACCTGGCTGATTATATTGCAGACGGCCCGTTAGGTTTAAGTGCGGAGGATATTTCTGATTATTATCCTGCTTTCTGGCATACAAATACCAGCAGCGATCTTCCGGAGGGGATTCCGGCTGAAGGGAACGTGCAAGTGTTGTTTTATAACGTCACCTGGGCCAGGCAGCTTGGATTTACTCATCCCCCGCAAACGACAGATGAATTCCGCCAACAAGCCTGCCGGGCAGCGCTGGCAAACCGCCAGGATGGAACGGTTGAAAACGATGGGACCGGTGGTTGGCTGGTCGATACCAATGCAAACAGCATGCTAGCCTGGATTGATGCCTTCGGCGGTCAGGTCGTCTCGATGCCTTCTGGTCAATATGCCTTCGCCACCACCGAAGCGAATGCCGCTTTTACCTTCCTGAAGGACCTGGTCGGACAGGGATGCGCCTGGAGCGGGATAGATCCCCAGCCGTATGATTACTTTGCCAACCGAGAAGCATTATTCTTCAGCGGGAACCTCGCAGATATCCAGCCAGTGGAGCAGGCCCTGGGACGAGCAGCCAGCCAGGACACCTGGACGGTGATTGCCACCCCCAGTGTTTCGGGAGGGGTTGGTGTTCTCGCGACAGCTCCATCCTATTATATATTTCAGTCGACAGACATTCGCCAGATGGCAGCCTGGCTTTTTGTGCGCTGGATGGCAAGCTCACAAAACCAGGCCCAATTGGTCCAGGCTGATGGATCTTTTCCGCTCCGCCAGTCTGAGGCCAATATTTTGGAAAAATACAAGCAGGATAACCAGCAGTGGGCTTCAGCTCTCGAGCTCATCGCAGGGGCGAACACACCTCCAATGCTTGCCTCCTGGCGGCAGGTAAGCAGCTTGCTCGAAGATGCCGCCCAGCAGCTTTTCCAACCGGAAACTGATTCCGGACAGATCCCCGAAATCTTAACCCAGGTCGACGCAATGGCAGTTGAGCTGTCCAGGGGGTCGCCTTGATCACGACCGGTTTGCCGAAGGTAATCATTTATACCGATGGTGCCTGTCGCGGGAACCCAGGCCCGGGTGGTTGGGCAGCGATATTGTCTTTTGGCGAAAAGGAAAAGGTGGTAAAAGGGGCAGAAGCACAGACGACCAACAACCGGATGGAACTCATGGCAGCTATCAGGGCTTTCCAATCCCTTAAAAGACCTTGCGCGGTCGAGATATATACCGATTCGGAATATTTGCGGCGAGGGGTCACCGAATGGCTGGCGGGTTGGAAAGCCCGTGATTGGCGGCGTAAAAATGGGCCGTTGGCTAATGCCGATCTCTGGCAGGCATTGGATACATCCCAGGCGATCCACAGCGTCCGCTGGCATTGGCTGCGAGGCCATGCAGGTAATCGCCTGAACGAGCGGGTCGATCTGCTTGCCAGGCAATCTATTAAATAAACGCACCCCGAGCGGCGTACTCGGGGTGCCGGGTTGTGGTCTCAGAGGCGACGACGGGATTTGAACCCGTGATGAGGGTTTTGCAGACCCTTGCCTTCCCACTTGGCCACGTCGCCAAACATGCTGTTTCTTGAGGAATAATTACTGGATTGACGTTATCCTTTCCAGCTATTATTTAAGCGGGCAATGGGACTCGGACCCACAACCTTCTCCTTGGCAAGGAGACGTTCTACCAATTGAACTATACCCGCGCTGCCTTCCGTCTTTCCTAACGGCAGAGCGCATTCTATCATGCTTTTTTTAGAGAGTCAACCTCCACCAAACAGACTTTTTCATCTAAAACCTAAGATAAATGGGATGAATTCCGATCGCAAGAATGGAATCCGAGAATCGGATGGCATCAAAGGAAATGAGAATGGAACTTCGCGCCACACATGAACGTGCAGCAAGCTTTGACAAGCAGGATCCTCTGGCCGGTTTTCGCCAGAGATTCTATCTACCTCAACCAGATCTGATCTATATGGATGGGAACTCATTAGGACGCCTGCCCCTGGCAACCATCGACCGGGTGGATGAGGTGGTCAGGGCAGAATGGGGCCAGAACTTGGTTAGATCCTGGGGTGATGGCTGGTTTGAGGCACCTCACAGGGTGGGAGAGAAAATTGCCCGCCTGGTAGGCGCCGCGCCTGGGCAGGTGGTCGTCGGTGATTCAACCTCGGTTAACCTTTTCAAATTGAGCATGGCTGCATTAATGCTGCGACCTGATCGGACAAAGATCGTGAGCGATCAGCCCAATTTCCCATCCGACCAATATGTACTACAAAGCTGCCGGAGGCTGCTTGGCGACCGTCACCAGATTGAGCTGTTGGGTGAAGGCGACGGCATTCAAGTCGACTTGAATGCAGCCCTGGATGCGATCGATGAAAACACGGCCCTGGTGCTGCTTTCACACGTCCATTTTAAAAGCGGCTTTATGTATGATGCTCAAGCCATCACTCGCCATTGTCACCAGGTAGGGGCGCTGGTCCTGTGGGATTTGAGCCATGCGGTAGGCGCAGTGCCGATTGAATTAGATCAATGGGAGGTCGATTTTGCCGCCGGCTGTACCTACAAATATTTGAACGGTGGGCCAGGCGCACCGGCTTTCTTGTACGTCAACCAACGGCTGCAATCCGCAGCTATGTCGCCGATCTGGGCCTGGTTTGGCCAGCAGGCACCTTTTTCGTTCGGCCCGGATTACCGGCCTGTTGAAGGGGTGGGGCGCTTTATGGCCGGAACGCCATCGATTATTTCTCTGCAGGCGATCGAGCCTGGTGTTGATGTGCTCCTCGAAGCAGGGATAGAAGCTATCCGCCAGAAATCGATCAAGCTGACATCCTTTTTCATCGAATTATTTGATGAACGGCTGTCGCCATTAGGGTTCGAGCTGGGAACGCCCCGCGACCCGGCCCGAACGCGGCTCGCACGTCAGTTTGCGCCACCCCGAAGGCTACCGGATCAACCGGGCCTTGATCGAAGACATGCAGGTCATTCCCGATTTTCGCGAGCCCGACCACATCCGTTTTGGCCTGGCTCCGATCTACACTTCCTTCGAGGAGATCTGGGCAGCCGTCGAGCGCACTCACCAGGTGGTGGTGGAAGAACGTTACAAAAAATACACCGGTGCCCGTGGAACGGTCACGTAAGTACGAAGAATCGGTAGGGGTGGGTTTTCAAATACGGTGTCATTGTTCAGCGAAAATGTCACCCTAACTGGTCAACAGAAATGTCACCTTGACCAAGGTTAGGGTTCTAGTATAATCGGCTTGACCCAAAACAGAAGGCGAGACGGATCTTTTCCAAAAGGTCTGCTCGTCTTTTTGATTTATTAGTACATGCCTCATTCTTTCATTGCCTCCGTCTTTCTGGTAAACAATGGTTTACGCCATGGGTGATTCGCAGCCGGTTTATAGGATTTACGTTCTTTAGCTGTTTCCAAGGTCTTTGGTTCGGCTGGCGTTGGGTGATTTTCTTGCCTGGGAGAAAACTTATTCACTCTAATGGGCCGGTCATCAACGGGTGCAAAGATGGCTAAACTGTTTCCATGATAGTGAACTTCAAGGCGGCCATCCAAATGTTGGCGGACTTCGACTTTCGCTTTGGCATAACTGGCACGATTTGGGCCAGGCGGAATTTGCAAGCGATGACCATCAAAGGGGATGGTATTGTCATTGGTTACTGTGCGAGTATGCTTGAAGCAAAAGAAATCCTGGACCCGATATTCTTTTGGCCAAGGGATAAAAGCTGTGTTATCCAGGGTGGGCTTTTTCGAAAACCGACGGTTGTACTTAGGTAAAAAATGCTTCAGGACTTGATTAGCTTCATCCAGGTCGGTTGCATTGGCTTCTCGTAAAGCTTTTACCAGGCGATCCTGAAGGGTTTCCCATAACCGCTCAATCCTTCCTTTGGCTTGTGGGCTTCTGGCAGCAATCAACTCGATCCCAAGTTCGTCTAAAAGGCGTCCAAACTGACTGCGCGGCTGCTCTCCGGCCAATTCTTGTTGAAGTGTAACTTTGATAGGACTCTGAAAGATCGTGTGTTGGTCAGCATAGATGGCTGCCGGTATCCCTTTGTTCAAACAGATTTGTTGAAGCCCCAAGAAATAACCAGCAGCGTCTTCTTCCTCTCGGAATACGGCTCCAGAGACTTCATTCGTGGCGTCATCAATATAAGCAATCAAGGTCAGCCAGGGTCCTCGCCCTTCCAGCCAGTCGTGGTGACTACCATCCGTTTGGAGAAGCATCCCGGCTTGTACCTTACGCTCCCGACGGCTTCGATGGCAGGGAGCTCGCCTTTTGCGAGGGCTTGGTAAGTTAGCTTGACGACGAATCCGGCGAACGGTCGATCGGGATAGGTTGAGCTTATGATTTTCAGCCAATTCTTCCGTCAGATGACAATCGTTATAATCTTGATACTGACCCTTGGCTAATTTCAAAACTTCGTTGCGTACCTCTTCTTCGGTTTGATTGTTCGGTCGCTTACCTCGATTGCCATGGGTCATCCCGGGTGCTCCTTTTACCCGATATTTGGCAACCAAACGACGGACTTGACGAAGTGAAAGGCCTAGCAATTCAGAAGCTTGTCCGGCGGTCATCTTTTGCTCTATGATTTGTTGCACTAAGTGCAATCGCTTAATTTCTTTCATGTTCAATGTCACTCTTGTTTCCATAGGGTGACATTTTCGCTGAACAGTTATGAGGTGTCAAATTCGCTGAACATCTACAGGGTTTTCAAATACGGCTAGGATACAAACCTGAGAGGAAATGTTAGTGGGAAGAGACCTCGCCCATAAAAGAAACCCACCCAGGCCAGAAAAAGCGAACCACCCCCTGTTTGAAATATCCATAAATGGGTGTAGGGGTAATTCTTCTACTATGGCACGAATACGACGCTGACAGAAATTGCAACAGGAAAGCAAACCCTGTATATCCAATAAACCCACCCAAGTCATGGTCGGGGATTAATGCCCAAATCGTAAATATCCCGTTGGCTGCAGTGTAAGAAATCATTTATCCAATCGTATAGGATTTTCATCATCATCAAACCAACGAATTGGATTGGCTTCGATGTATTCGCGGATACAATTCATATCTTCCTGATCACGAATAATGTGCTCGTAATAATTCTTTGGCCAAACTGGAATACCAGGGGTTCGTCGAAGATAATTGATTTTTCGAGCTGAAAACGTCTTAAAACCACGCATAATTTCTGGCAGGCTATGTCCACAATCGAGTTTATTAGTGACCACGATGATGTCGTGAAAATGATTGGGCATAATGCAGAATGAATCACATTCAATTTCCGGATAATGGTTCGGTAAGTCCAGCCAACTACTTTTGACTATCTGTCCCCCAATGGATAGCTGAATTTCTCCATGAATAATTTCGCCGAACAGGCAATTTCTACCGTATGAAACTGTGGTTACGAAATAAGCGCCCGCCTGAGAATAATCATAATCCTTCAGACGTATCGATCGGCGATGATTGATCGTTGGATCGTACGGCATGCACATCCTTTCGAAGGAGTTTATTTTCCCCTGGATGAGATATTTAATTCTACACGGGTTTGGTATCGTAGAGGTGGGTTTACATGCAGGGATGGTAATGTTCCAAACGAGATTCTTATGAGGCTCGGTGATTGGCAAATCTCGTAAAACCCTCCCCTACGATGGGCGCTAATGTGTTGTATTAATAGAACAAATGTGCTATAATGGATGCAATTCATTCAGGAGGAATAGCCATGTCTCGTCCACAAACGATCGTCCTTCCGGCTGCTATCCTGGGCTGCTTGGTCGTCGCCTGGTTAGGTACGACAGCCGTCATCAAACCACCCCAGAGCCAGTCAGCGTCCCCAAACCAGCCCACATCAATAACCAACGTGGAAAACCAGCTTCAAGTTGGGGGGGGCCAAAATGCGACAACTTCCAACAATTCCACGAGCTGCTCACTGAATTCGAATTATCCCAATTCCATCCGCAAATGGTGCTCCCTGATTGAGCAGAATGCCGCCGCGAACGGTATACCAGAAAGCCTGGTTGCGGCGGTGATGTTGGAAGAGAGCGGGGGAAATCCAGATGCTTATTCCGTTTCAGGAGCGGTTGGACTGATGCAGGTGATGCCGAGTGATGGCCTGGCTGCCTCATTTCAATGCGCCAATGGTCCTTGTTTTGCCAAACGGCCAGCAACGGCTCAACTGCTCGACCCTTCATTCAATATAGCTTATGGCACCGGTATGTTGGCAAACCTGATCCGGAAATACGGCAGCCAGAGGGATGGCTTGCGAGCTTACGGCCCGATGGATGTGGGCTATGCCTATGCCGATATTGTTTTATCTATTTTGGATTCGAAACCATAAAACGTGTGTGTTTGATGGTAGAATCTATAGGACGGCAATAAAAAAACCACTTTTCAGTGGTTGTGTAATAACGAGATAATACAGTATGGGTTTACGGCCGGGAAGTAATTATAAAATTCTTAATAATAACCCCTTGATATTTATTCCCTGGTTTGTTATAATTACGGCTTGCGCATCGTACAGTTTCAGTTAGATGAGATGTACGAATATTTTATTATATCACTAATACTGCCAGGTTATTAAAGAACCAGGAGAAATCAATGGCTTCTGCTTTACCCATTAAGTCTTACGCGCGAATTCCAGTCAATCTAGACCTACCTAACCTCATAGAAGTTCAACTCAATTCTTTTGAACGGCTAAAGAAGGAAGGTTTAGCCGATCTCTTTAATGAAATTTCCCCGATTAAATCATATAACAAGGGGATGAAACTGTATTTTCCCAGCCAGGGCCAGGAATCCCAACAGTGGGGTCTGACCTATTGGTTTGGTGAACCCAAACACTCGATTGAAGAGTGCGTCGAGAGGGACCTGACTTATTCATCTCCCCTCTATGTTTCTGTTCTGTTGTACGGGCCGGAAGTTCCTGAACCCATCAAGCAAGATATCTTCCTGGGCGATTTCCCGGAAATGACCGAGAAAGGTACTTTCATTATTAATGGTACTGAACGGGTTGTCGTTTCTCAGCTCATCCGCTCGCCAGGCGTTTATTTTGAAGCACCTATCGACCGGGCGACCGGTCGTCCCCTGGCGATGGCCAAGTTGATCCCCGACCGGGGCGCCTGGATGGAGTTCGAGACCCGCAAGAACGATTACATTATCCTCAAATTCAACCGCAAACGGACCGTACCGATTACCGTGTTCTTACGAGCCCTGGCTACGGTTGAAGACGGACTGAGCGATTCACCGCTCAAGACCGGCTCGGATGAGGAAATCTTAGCCTTATTCCAGGATGTCGACAATAATCCCGACCGCATGTACATCGCCTCCTCTTTGCGCCAGGAGCCGGTCTGGGATCTTGCGCACGACATCACCGTCGCCGAAGCAGCCTTGCTTGAGTTTTTCAAACGCATGCGCCCAGGCGACCCGGCTACGCTCGAAAATGCTCGCCAGTTCCTTGAAGAGCAGCTTTTCGATCAGCGCCATTACGACCTCGAAAAAGTCGGTCGTTACAAGCTCAATCAAAAATTAGACCTGCAGGACCGCATCCCGGTCAGCCATCGCAACGTCACCAAGTGGGACGTGATCCGGCTGGTACGGCGGATGATCTTGATCAACAATAACATCGAGATGGCTGACGACATCGACCACCTCGGCAACCGCCGGGTAAAAACCGTCGGCGAGCTGATCCAAAATAAGCTGCGCATCGGTTTGCGCCGTATGGAACGGGTCATTAAAGAACGTATGTCGATCCGTGACCAGGACCAGCTCTCGCCGGTCAGCCTGGTAAATATCCGACCGGTCGTAGCTGCCTTGCGCGAGTTCTTCGGATCGAGCCAGCTATCTCAATTCATGGACCAGACCAACCCGCTGGCAGAGCTGCGCCACAAACGCACCCTTTCTGCCCTCGGTCCAGGCGGTTTGCGTCGTGAGCGCGCCGGCTTCGACGTGCGCGATGTGCACCATTCGCACTACGGTCGTATTTGCCCAATTGAGACGCCAGAAGGTCCAAACATCGGTTTGATCGGCCGCCTGGCATCCTTTGCCCGGGTAAATGAATACGGATTCATCGAAACGCCCTACCGGCGGGTCATCAAAGCCCTGCCTCCGACCGATCCGCGTTTATTCGACCGCGAGCTTAAAGAAGATCTGGCTGACCCCGAAACCGGTGAAGTGCTGGGTAAGCGCGGCGACCGCATCACTAAAGATTTGGTCAAAGCGATCGCCGGATTGAAACGAGCATCGATTTTCATCGTACCGTTTGTTTCAGATGAATTTGAATACCTCTCAGCCGACGCCGAAGACAAATTCGTCATCGCCCAGGCGAATGCGAAATTGAACGCATACCGGGAATTTTCCGGACGTATCTCATGCCGCTATCACTCAGGCTTTATTTTCTCAAACGCCGACAGCATCAATTATATGGACGTTGCCCCGCATCAGGTTGTTGGTATCAGCGCAGCGTTGATCCCCTTCCTCGAGCACGATGATGCTAACCGGGCATTAATGGGCTCAAACATGCAGGCTCAGGCTGTGCCGTTGATCAGGCCGGATATTCCGCTGATCTCGACCGGCATGGAAGTTCACGCCGCCCTGGATTCGGGTCAGGTCGTCGTCGCTGAAGAAAGCGGCGACGTCGTATCCGTGACCGGGAAACAGATCGTCCTTCGCAACAACCAAAACGAGTCACACATTTACAACCTGCGTAAATACCAGCGCTCGAACCAATCGACCTGCATCGACCAGCGGCCGGCTGTCACCAAAGGCCAGCGCATCCAGAAGGGTGCGATCATCGCCGAATTCATCCTCGACCGAAAGCGGTCACCTGGCGCTGGGTCAGAATGTGGTGGTGGCGTTCGTTTCATGGGAAGGTGGCAATTTCGAAGACGCAATCTTGATCTCCGAACGCCTGGTCCAGGAAGATATGTTCACCTCGGTTCATATCGAGAAATATGAAGTCGAAGCCCGGGATACGAAGTTAGGTCCGGAAGAAATCACCCGCGATATCCCCAACGTTGGCGAGGATGCCATCAAAGACCTCGACGAACACGGGATTATCCGCATTGGCGCCGAAGTTGGCCCGAACGACATTCTGGTAGGCAAGATTACCCCCAAAGGTGAGAAAGAGCTGACCCCTGAAGAGCGTTTGCTGCGGGCAATTTTCGGTGAGAAATCACGCGACGTCAAAGATACCTCTCTGCGCATGCCCCACGGGGAGCGCGGTAAAGTCGTTGAAGTGAAAGTCTTTACCCGCGAAGATAATACCGACCTGGCGGCAGGTGTCGATATGATGGTCAGGGTCTCAGTCGCCCAACGCCGCAAGATCACTGCTGGCGACAAAATGGCCGGACGCCACGGTAATAAAGGCGTGGTTTCCAAGGTCGTTCCAGTCGAAGATATGCCTCTGTTGGAAGATGGTACTTCAGTAGATATCATCCTCAATCCCCTGGGTGTGCCGGGCCGTATGAATATCGGCCAAATTCTGGAAACTCACCTGGGTTGGGCTGCCCTTCGCCTGGGTTACCGGGCGATGACCCCGGTCTTCGATGGCGCCACAGAAGCTGAAATTGAAGCTGAGTTGGCAAGAGCCTGGTTGGTCGACGAAGCCTGGAAAGAGACCGGCGAAAAAGCCTGGGAATGGCTGACAGAAGAAGAATATTCGCCAGAATCGATTCGCGATGACGATGAGGTCCGCCTGCTCTACCTGGAACAATGGTTAGGCCCGCTGGACTACGACGTGTATCTGTTGAAATCCGATCTGAACTACGCCCGCCACGCCACTGTAAAGGAATGGCTGCGCGAACAAGATTTTGACCCTGCCATGATCCTGGCCTTCAGCGATGAAGATGCCAGCTGGGTGTTGAACACAGACCAGGACCTGCGCGCGATCGATGCCTGCCTGCGATTGTGGCTCAAAGACTATGGGTACGAGACCCACGATATCCCGAACGAAGAGATCAACGCTCTGGCGATGAAGGTGTTTCGTGAAACTGGATTTCCGGTACCGACCCTTGGCAAGCAGAAATTGCGGGATGGGAAATCGGGTGAGGCTTACGACCAGCCGGTGACGGTAGGTGTGATGACGATGCTAAAACTTCACCACCTGGTCGAAGATAAGGTGCACGCTCGTTCCACCGGCCCATACAGCCTCGTGACGCAGCAGCCCTTGGGCGGCAAAGCTCAGTTTGGAGGCCAACGGTTTGGTGAGATGGAAGTGTGGGCGCTCGAAGCTTACGGCGCTGCGTATACCCTCCAGGAAATGTTGACCGTCAAATCGGACGACGTCCAGGGTCGGGTGAATACATATGAAGCAATCGTCAAGGGCGAACCGATCGAAGAGCCCAGCATCCCAGCTTCTTTCCGGGTGCTGGTCAAAGAGCTTCAAAGTTTGGGCCTGGCTGTAGAAGCGGTCATGGACAGCGGTGAAATTATCCGCTTCGGTAAAGACGAAGAGCGGGTGCGCCCGCCCAGAATCGAAACTGGCCTGCTAGGTCTGGGTGAGGACTTTGGTAATCTCGGATAGCGTTTGCTTGACGATAAGCGATGCTCGTGGTAAAATCTGTTCCCGTTGCCTGAGCAGAAACCCTGAATTGGGCAGTATATATTGTTCTCTTTGAACATAGCAACATGCAGGTGAGGCCATCATTTGCAGGATGGCCTCACTTACTGAAAGAAAGTAGAATTAATCCGTTTTTTAGTGATTCTTTTGGAGGCGAATGTGCCCACGATTAACCAACTGATCCGCAAGGGTCGCCAGACAAAGAAGGTTAAAAGCAAGGCCCCAGCTTTGTTATATTCTTTGAATACCTATGACCAGCGTCGTGTGCGCCAGCAAAAAGGTGCGCCGCAGAAACGTGGGGTTTGCACGGTCGTCCGTACGATGACGCCCAAGAAACCGAACTCGGCTCTGCGCAAGGTGGCTCGTGTCAGGCTCACCAACGGTATCGAAGTAACAGCCTACATCCCAGGTGAAGGACACCAATTGCAAGAGCACTCTGTCGTCCTCGTGCGGGGTGGGCGTGTCAAAGATCTACCAGGTGTACGTTACCACATTGTGCGCGGCACCCTGGATACAACTGGCGTTTCTAAGCGGTCCCAGGGTCGTTCGAAATACGGCGCTAAGCGTCCAAAGTAATCCTGGAAATCATTTTTAGTTAAAGGGAAAGTCTTGAATGTCGCGACGTGCAAAACCCGAACCGCGTGAGATCCCGGTAGACGTGCGTTATCAAAATTTGTACACTCAATTCTTCATACACCGGATGATGCGCCGTGGTAAGAAGAGTGTTGCCACCCGGATCATGTATGAAAGCCTGGACATGGTTGAATCTCGATCAGGAAAGCCAGCGATGGATATACTCGACCAGGCTCTAAAAAACGTTGGGCCCGTTATGGAAGTTCGACCCCGACGGGTTGGCGGCGCCACCTACCAGGTGCCAATGGAAGTGCCCGCTTCACGGCGTGCAACCCTGGCAATGCGCTGGTTGATCGATTCAGCCAGAGCTCGCTCCGGGAAATCGTTTGCCGAAAAATTAGCTGCAGAATTACTTGACGCATCCAACAATCAGGGGGCAGCAGTCCGTAAACGCGAAGAAACTCACAGAATGGCAGAAGCGAATCGCGCCTTCTCTCATTTCAGGATGTAAGATGACGAGAAGTATGGATAGGATTGGTATTGGATGCCGCGTAATTTTCCATTAGATCGCTACCGTAACATTGGGATTATTGCCCATATCGACGCCGGTAAAACGACGACGACGGAGCGTATCCTATTTTATACCGGTAAAACTTATCGTTTGGGTTCTGTGGATGATGGCACCACTGTAACCGATTGGATGGTTCAGGAACGTGAGCGGGGGATTACCATCGTTTCGGCTGCAGTCTCAGCTGAATGGAAAGGGTATCAGATCAATATCATTGATACCCCAGGACATATCGACTTTACTGCTGAAGTACAACGCTCTTTACGAGTCCTTGATGGCGGCGTAGTCGTTTTCGACGCTGTCCAGGGAGTTGAACCTCAAAGTGAAACAGTTTGGCGCCAGGCTGATCGTTATGCGGTCCCGCGCATCTGTTTCATCAATAAGATGGACCGGGTAGGCGCTTCATTTGACTGGACGATAGAGACGATTAAGAATTGCCTGGGTGCCAATCCGATTGCCATGCAGCTTCCGATCGGGTCCGAAAGCAATTTTAAAGGTGTGGTCGATCTTCTGACCCAACGAGCCATCTATTACGACGGTGAGATGGGCAAAGAAGAACGCTACGATGAGATTCCTGACGAGTTGAAGCTCGACGCAAGCAACTTGCGCCTCCAAACCGTCGAAAAGATCGCAGAGATGGATGACGACCTGACCATGAAATATCTGGAAGGCGAACCGATCTCGATCGACGAGCTAAAAGTTGTTTTGCGAAAAGGAGTATTAAACAGCCAGGCTACCCCGGTGTTTTGCGGCTCTTCTCTCCGTAATAAGGGCGTGCAGCAATTGCTGGATGCGGTCATCGATTATTTACCATCACCTTCTGATATCCCCCCTGTAACGGGAATCAACCCCCAGGATGGTTCTGAGGTCGAGCGGCCTGCCCTAGACGACGCTCCCTTGAGCGCACTGGTCTTCAAGATCGTCACCGACCCATACGTGGGGCGACTGGCTTATTTCAGGGTCTACTCGGGTAAGATCAACCAATCTGAAATGGTTTATAACGCTAATAAAGGCCGGCGAGAACGCATTGGCCGCTTGCTGCGAATGTATGCTGACCGGCGTGAAGATATCACCGAAGTCTATGCCGGGGATATAGCCGCCGTGCTTGGTCTGAAAGATAGCTTTACCAGCGATACCCTGTGCGATCAAAATAAGCCTGTCCTCCTGGAAAATATTACCTTCCCGGAACCGGTAATTTCGGTGGCTATTGAGCCCAAGACTGTTGCCGATCAGGATAAGATGGCTGAAGCTTTACGCAAGCTGTCTGAAGAAGATCCCACTTTTCGAGTACACAGCGACGAAAATACCGGGCAAACACTCATCTCAGGGATGGGCGAGCTGCACCTGGATGTTTTGGTCGACCGCATGCTGCGCGAATTCCGGGTGCAGGCCAACGTCGGCAAACCTCGTGTGTCTTATCGTGAGACCATTACCCGCCCGGTTGAGAAGGTGAATTACCGCTACATTAAGCAGACCGGGGGCCACGGCCAATACGGCCACGTAGTGATCAATCTCGAACCGGTCGAACGCGGAAACGGCATCATTTTTGAATTGAAAATCGTCAGCGGCGCTATCCCCAGAGAATACATCCCGGCTGTTGAAAAAGGGGTGAAGGAAGCTTCGGAAAGCGGAACGCTGGGTGGATATCCAATGACGGATATCAAAGTCACACTGATCGATGGCTCTTTCCACGAAGTCGACTCGAGCGAGATGGCTTTCAAGATGGCTTCCATATTTGCTTTCAAAGAGGGCGTCCAAAAAGGGGCACCGGTATTGTTAGAGCCTATCATGAAGGTCGAGGTTGTCGTACCAGAAGAATTTTTAGGTGAGATTTTTGGGCAGATCAGTGCTCGCCGGGGTGAGCTTTTGGGGCAAGAAATCCGGCCTGGCAATGCCCAGGCAATCCGAGCACGAGCGCCCCTGGCCGAAATGTCCGGTTATGCTACTGAACTACGCTCCGCAACCCAGGGGAGAGGCGTCTTTACCATGGAGTTCGATCATTATGCGCCAGTTGCGGAATCAGTGGCACAGAAGATTTTGCACATTTGATTTCGAATTGTTGGACGTGAATTATCTCGTCCGGTCCGGAGAAACTGAGGCAAGATTTATAAGGATGAGCTGAGGCTCGTCCGACAGAGAAGTAAAAAAAGAAATTGTCATTTAGAGGAGAATGAGTTTTTATGGCGAAGCAGAAATTTGATCGGTCGAAACCTCACATGAACGTGGGGACGATGGGACACATCGACCACGGCAAGACGACCCTGACAGCGGCCATTACCAAAGTAAGCCAGATGATGGGATTGGCGCAGTTCAAGGCGTACGATCAGATCGACAATGCGCCGGAAGAGAAAGCCCGGGGCATCACGATCAATATTGCGCACGTTGAATATGAAACTGCCAAACGGCACTATGCCCACGTCGACATGCCCGGACATCGGGACTACATCAAGAACATGATCACCGGAGCGGCCCAGGTCGATGGGGCAATTTTGGTGGTAGCTGCGCCAGATGGGCCGATGCCACAGACCAAAGAGCACGTGTTGTTAGCCCACCAGGTAGAAGTACCCAGCATCGTGGTGTTTTTGAACAAGACCGACCAGATGGACGATCCCGAGCTGTTAGAGCTGGTGGAGTTAGAGCTTCGCGAGATGTTGACCGGGTATGGCTATCCTGGAGACACGATTCCGATCGTGCGAGGGAGCGCCTTGAAGGCCCTGGAAAGCACCTCGACCGACCCGAACGCGCCTGAATATGAGTGCATCCGCGAGCTGCTGCGAGTGGTGGATGAATACATACCGGAGCCGGTGCGCGAGATGGACAAGCCGTTCATGATGCCGGTTGAGGACGTATTCTCGATCAAGGGTCGTGGGACGGTGGTAACGGGACGTGTAGACCGGGGCAAGGTTAAGACCGGAGAGCCGGTGGAGATCGTGGGTCTGCGCGACAAGAACATGAACTCGGTGGTAACCGGGGTCGAGATGTTCCACAAGACGCTGGATGAAGGCATCGCCGGGGACAACCTGGGGCTGCTGCTGCGAGGAATTGAGCGGACTGATGTGGAGCGCGGCCAGGTGGTCGCCAAACCGGGGAGCATCACCCCGCACACCCGTTTTATAGCCAGGGTGTACGTATTGAAGAAGGACGAAGGTGGGCGGCACAAGGCATTCTTTACCGGATACCGTCCGCAGTTCTACATCCGCACGATGGATGTGACGGGGAACATCGCCCTGCCAGAAGGTGTGGAGATGGTGATGCCAGGTGACAACGTGGACATGGAAGTGGAGTTAATCGTCAAGGTCGCGTTGGAACAGGGCTCACGGTTTGCTATTCGTGAAGGTGGTCTGACGGTTGGCGCCGGCGCGATCACTAAGATCCTTGAATAGGTGAAAAATGGCTAAGCAGAAGATCCGTATTCGACTTAAAGCTTATGATCACCGTGTCCTTGACCAATCCGCCAAACGGATTGTGGAGACGGCTGAGAGAAGTGGCGCTCAAGTGGTTGGTCCAGTACCTTTACCAACCAAGATTGAGCGGTTTACCGTGCGACGGTCTACATTTATCGATAAAGATTCGCACGAACATTTTGAAATTCGTACCCACAACCGGCTGATCGACGTACTTGATCCGGATTCGAAGACTATCGACATGCTCATGCGGTTAAATTTGCCAGCTGGCGTCGATATCGAAATAAAAATCTAATGCTCGAAAACCTGGATAGATTTTGATCCAGGTGGTATACTTATAAGGTTACGCTTTATCAACCGGCAATAGTTAATAAATGCATAACAGGTAGTACAAGAGCGTTCATGTACGTGGACCCAGAAATCATATGTGTCGCGGCAGGACGTCTGACTATACTACGGACAGAGATGATGCAGCCAAGCCCAGGCTGACAGTCTCGCAAAAATTTTTGACAGGAGAATACTCAGATGTTTAAAGGGCTGATCGGTAAGAAAATCGGCATGACCCAGATTTTCGATGAAGCAGGCGCTGCAATTCCTGTGACGCTAATCGAAGCTGGGCCATGCTACGTTACCCAGATCCGTACGCCCGAGAAGGAAGGCTATTCGGGAGTACAGTTAGGCTTCGGGGAAGTCAAACCCAAACGCCTGACAAAAGGCGAATTGGGGCATCTAGAGCGAAATAAATTGCCTCCCTTACGCCACGTGCGTGAATTCCGTACTAAAGACCTGGATGTGACAGAAGGTCAGGTTGTAAAGGTAGACGGAGTATTTGCCACCGGCGACCATGTGGATGTGATCGGCACCAGCAAAGGCAAGGGTTTTGCCGGAGCTGTCAAGCGTTATCATTTCCGCGGTGGACCAAAGACCCATGGTCAATCAGACCGCACCCGTGGCCCTGGCTCGCGCAGTTCAACCACCACCCCCGGGAGAGTTTATAAAGGTTCGCGCGGCCCTGGACATATGGGCAATGAGCAGGTAACTGCGCAAAATCTGAAGATCGTATTGGTCGATGCAGAGCGCAATTTACTGGGAGTCCGAGGCGCCGTACCAGGCCCCAGGAATGGCCTGGTAGTGATTAACGAGGCTCGAAAACAATAGCCGGTTCACGGCAATTGTTTTCCAGCTAATGGGAGCATATGACAATGGAAGTCAATGTCTTAAACATGCAGGGTGAAAAGATCCGGACCATCGAATTGCCACCGGACATCTTTGAAGCCCCGGTTAACGTGGATTTGATGCACCAGGCGTACATCCGCCAGATGGCAAATGCCCGCCTGGGAACGCACGACACCCTTGGCCGGAGTGAGGTCTCGGGCGGCGGTCGTAAACCCTGGCGCCAAAAAGGCACAGGGCGAGCGCGGCAGGGTTCGACCCGGGCAGCGCAGTGGAAAGGCGGCGGGAAGGTTCACACCCCCCATCCGCATAAATATACTCAAGCCATGCCGCGCCAGATGCGCCGGGCAGCGCTGCGATCAGCTTTGACGGTCAAAGCCAGCGAGGCCAGCATCATCGTCCTGGATGAAATGAGCCTGCCTGAGCCGAAGACTCGTTTGATGGCTCAAGCATTGAATTTACTGGTTGGCGAAGCCAGCGCCCTGGTACTGATCCCCGAAAAAACCGAAGAATTTGAATCGGTTATCCGCTCGACCAGGAACATCCCAGACGCCAAAATATTAATGGCTGCTTACCTGAACATCCGCGACTTGTTGACCTTTGATAAAGTTGTCTTACCTGTGCAGGCCCTGGATGTCTTGGCTGCAAATCTAAGTTAAGGAGAAACAGCTATGACAACAATTTATGAAATTCTCCGCCGGCCCCTGGTCACTGAAAAGACAAATTATCTGGCTAACAACCTGCACCAGTACGTCTTCGAAGTTTCCCCAGATGCCAACCGGGCAATGGTTAAAGAAGCCGTCGAAAAACTATTTGAGGTCAAGGTAATCCGGGTAAATGTGCTCAATGCCCCCGCTAAGCGAACTCGCCGGGCCCGCAGCCGGCGGTTGATGGTGCGAGATAGCGGTTTCAAGAAGGCAATTGTCACCCTGGCGCCAAATGATAGAATTCCGATCTTTGAAGGGGTTGAATAATGGCCGTCAAGATATATAAACCGACTACGCCCGGCCTGCGTGGCATGACCGGGTATACATTCGAGGAAATTACCAAGAGCTCCCCCGAGCGATCACTCATTATTGCGCCAAGCCGGCACGGTGGTCGCAATTTCTACGGGCGCATCACCGTTCGCCACCGTGGTGGCGGCAACCGCCGCTTTATCCGCATGGTTGATTTCAAGCGAGATAAGCGCGATGTCCCTGCCAAGGTAGCGGCGATCGAATACGATCCAAACCGTACCGCTCGCCTGGCCTTATTAAACTACCTGGATGGCGAAAAACGCTACATCATCTGTCCCCTTGGTTTGAAGGTTGGCGATACGATCCTTTCCAGCGACAGCGCTGAAATCCGCGTCGGCAATTCGATGCCATTGTCCAACATCCCGGTTGGCACCATGATTCACAACCTGGAATTGAATGAGGGCAAAGGAGGCCAATTGGTCCGGTCAGCCGGAAGCGCTGCTCAATTGCTCGCCAAAGAAGGCGATTATGCCCAGGTGCGCCTGCCGTCCGGTGAGGTCCGCTTGATTCGCCAGCGCTGCTATGCAACTATTGGCCAGGTCGGCAACCTCGACCACAGTAATGTGAAGTTAGGAAAAGCTGGTCGCAAACGCCACCTTGGCATTCGCCCGACCGTTCGTGGAACGGCCATGTCACCCCGAGATCATCCCCATGGTGGTGGTGAAGGCCGTCAGCCAGTAGGTATGCCCGGGCCTAAGAGCCCTTGGGGTAAGCCAACCCGGGGTTACAAGACCCGCCGTAATAAACGAACCGACAAATACATTGTCCGCCGCCGCAGTAAGGGTGGTCGTTAAATTGGATTAGCGAAAGAGAAGGACGAAACCATGTCACGATCGCTGAAAAAAGGGCCATTTATCGAGCCCAAACTGTTGAAGAAAATTGAAGCCATGAACGCCCGAGGTGAGAAGAAAGTCATTCGCACCTGGAGTTGAGCCAGCACCGTCTTTCCTCAGATGGTTGGGCACACGATTGCAGTGCACGATGGTCACCGCCACGTTCCGATCTACGTTACCGAGAATATGGTCGGACATCACCTGGGCGAGTTTGCTCCAACCCGGCATTTTCGCGGCCACGTATCCGAAAAAGCCAGCTCGACGAGAGGAAAATAAGCCATGGCCACCGATATTCGTGCTCGCATGAGCAATGTTTCTGTCTCAGCTCAAAAGATGCGGCTGGTGGTAGATCAGGTACGCGGTAAAAATGCGAATGATGCTATGAATATGCTCAAATTTTTGCCGAATACAGCCGCCCGCCATGTGAACAAAATTCTTTCATCAGCCGTCGCCAATGCAGAAGAAAATTTTGGCGTCAGCCGCGATGACCTGTTCGTTTACAAGATTTTTGCCGATGAAGCGCCAACACGCAAATGGCGACGATTTGGCGCACGCGGCAGGTTTAAGCCGATTTTGCGGCGTAATTCACACGTTACGATAATTTTGCGTGAACGGGAGTAAGGATTTATGGGTCGAAAAGTTCATCCGATAGGTTTCCGTCTCAATATCAACCAACCCTGGTTGGGCCGTTGGTTTGCCGAAGGGCGTGAATATACCACCCAACTCCACCAGGATTTTGCCATCCGCAAATTGATACAATCTGAAGCCGAAAGAGCTGGGGTTTCACGGATCGAAGTTGAGCGTTTCCCTGGTAAGGTCAAGGTCGTTGTCCATACGGCAAAACCAGGCATTTTGATCGGACGTAAAGGCGAAAGCGTGAAGAAGATGCGCCAGAGCCTTGAAGAATTAACCTCGAAGAAAATCGATCTGGAGATCAAAGAGATCAAAACGCCCGACACCGATGCATATCTGGTAGCGATGAATATTGTCGGACAGGTTGAACGACGGGTAAGTTATCGCCGGGCGATGAAACGGGCTTTACAGCAGGCCATGCGCCAGGGAGCCCTGGGTATTAAAGTCCAGGTCTCTGGTCGCTTGAGCGGAGCTGAAATGGCTCGAAGTGTCTGGCTGCGCGATGGCCAGGTGCCGCTGCAGACCCTACGCGCCGACATTGACTTTGCCAAGGCAGAAGCTTTGACCACCTATGGTCGCATTGGGGTCAAAGTCTGGATTTATAAAGGTGAAGTCTTGCGGACGGTCGAAGAAAAAATCGAGACCACCGAAGGTGTGTACGTTAGCGAATAAATTTTCGCCAGGTTATTTTTCCTGAGCGACGGATGAAGAGGTAGCGATTATGTTAATGCCAAAGCGTGTAAAGTGGCGCAAACAAATGCGCGGGCGGATGAGAGGCCTGGCTTTGCGCGGCGCGGAGATTACCTTCGGTGAATATGGGCTGCAAGCCCTGGAACCGGGATGGGTAACAGCCCGCCAGATAGAGGCCGCCCGACGGACGATTGTGCATGAAATGAAGCGCCGTGGGAAAGTCTGGATCCGAATTTTCCCGGATAAACCCTATACCCAAAAACCTCCTGAGACGCGCATGGGTAAAGGGAAGGGTAACGTTGAATATTGGGTTGCGGTTGTTCGCCCGGGCCGGATTATGTTCGAAGTCGCCGGTCTACCGGAAGAAATAGCCGTTGAGGCTCTGCGCCAGGCAACGTACAAATTTTCGATCAAGACTAAAGTTGTCTCGCGCAAAGAGTGGGAAGGAGAATAATCATGAAGGTTTCCGAGATCAGACTCCTTTCCGACGATGAAATTGTTTCAAAATTAGCTGACGCTCGCAATGAGCTGATGAACCTCAGGTTCCAGATTACCATGGGCCAGCAGACTGATACGAGCCGTCTAAAGTTTACCCGCCGCCAGATCGCTCAATTCGAGACGGTCCTCTCCGAACACAGGCTGGCGGTGATGGAAGGTGAAGCATGAATAATCGCCGACGCTTAGTAGGTGTGGTGACAAGTAACAAAATGATGAAAACGGTGGTAGTGAAGATCACCCGTACCTATCGCCACCCGCTTTATCGCAAGGTTATTCACAGCAGCGAGACCGTCAAGGCTCACGATGATCTGGGTTGCCAAATCGGCGACCAGGTTCAAATCGTCGAAAGCCAACCTCTTTCGAGGACGAAGCGCTGGGTGGTTGAATTGATTGCCAGGCAAGGCCCGCTTCCTGACATTGTCGAGGAAGAGCCAGGAGAATAAGTAATGATCCAGCATGAGACTCGCATGAAGGTGGCCGATAACACCGGCGCTCGAGAAATTCTGGTGATCCACGTAATGGGTGGGTCTACCAGGCGCTATGGACACGTTGGAGATGTTGTCGTCGCAACCGTTAAATCTGCTACCCCGCAGGGGACGGTCAAAAAGAGCGAAATTGTCAAAGCTGTCATCGTACGCACGAAAAAAGAATGGCGGCGTGAAGATGGTTCGTCCATTCGCTTTGACGATAATGCTGCAGTGATTTTGGATACCGATGGCCAGAACCCACGTGGTACCCGCATATTTGGCCCGGTTGCACGCGAACTGCGTGAAAAAGGGTTCATGAAGATCATTTCATTGGCTCCAGAAGTGATCTGAGAGCACATGTAAAGGGCAAGCTGAAGCCTGTCCTACTATGTTAGGAGCAAACTATGAAAGTAAAAATTCGTAAAGGCGATACTGTCAGATTGATCAGCGGCCGGCTTGAAGATAAAGGTAAAGAAGGCGAAGTCATTAAAGTGCTGCCAGAAGAGCATCGGGTGGTCGTGCAGGGCCTTAATGTTCACACCAAACACCAACGCCAGGTTCAGACCCAGGGTCGGACGGTGTCGCCAGGAATCGTCAAGTTCGAAGCGCCTTTCGATGTATCGAACGTGATGTTGGTCTGTCCCAAGTGTCATGAAGCTACCCGGATTAGCCTACAGCGAGACCAGAAAAAGGTGGTGCGGGTCTGCAAGCATTGCGAAGGGATCATCGACAGCTAGGCCTGCGGGAGAAACGATATGAATCAACTGAAAGAACAGTACCAAAATGATATGGTACCGGCAATGATGAAAGAGCTCAACCTCGAAAATGTCATGCAGGTACCGCGTCTCTTGAAGGTGATGGTCAATATCGGGATGGGTGAGGCCATGGATAACCCCAAGGCATTGGATGCTGCCGTCGGCGACGTCACCCAGATTACCGGTCAGAAACCGGTCATCACCAAAGCGAAAAAGGCTATTGCCAATTTCAAATTGCGTGAGGGGCGCTCAATCGGCATTAAGGTCACACTACGCGGTGAACGCATGTGGTCTTTCGTCGACCGGTTGCTCAATATTGCCCTACCGCGCGTCCGTGACTTCCGAGGTGTCTCTCCAGACTCCTTCGATGGCCGTGGTAATTACACGCTGGGTTTGCGAGAGCAGTTGATCTTCCCAGAGATCGAATACGACAAGATCGACAAGATCCGTGGTCTCGAGATTACGATTATTACAACTGCTCCTGACGACGATCAGGCTCGCCTGTTGCTTCAAAAACTCGGTATGCCTTTTAGAAAGGGATAGTATGGCAAAGAAGTGCATGACTTATCGTGAGATGCGACGAAAATATCCTACTCAGGTTAGGAATTGTTGCCAGCGTTGTGGAAGACCGCGTGGGTATATCCGCAGGTTTGGCTTGTGCCGCATCTGCTTTCGTGAATTAGCACTTGAGGGAAAAATTCCCGGTGTTGTTAAGTCTTCCTGGTAGCCGGAGCGGAGGTTGATATGAATGTTACCGATCCTATTGCTGATATGTTAACCCGCATTCGGAATAGCGTGATGATGGGGCAGGTGGTAGTTGCTATGCCTAGCTCAATCATCAAAGCCGAGATTGCAAAAATTTTAAAAGAAGAAGGCTTCATCGAGGGATATGATGTGGTCGACGGCAGCCGTCCCGGGCAACCTGTATTGCGGGTCCGTTTGAAATATATCGGCGAGCGCCGCCAGCGCCGGCCGGTAATCACCGGTCTGGTGCGGGTCAGCCGACCCGGGCGCCGAGTTTACACCCGTAAAGATGATATCCCATGGGTGCTTTCTGGAATTGGCGTTGCCATTCTTTCAACACCGAAAGGTGTGATGACCGGGCAGCGTGCCCGCCAGGTTGGTATTGGCGGCGAAATCCTCTGCAAGGTCTGGTAAAACAGGTCTTACAGGATTGAGGAGGTTCTAAAGTGTCTCGAATTGGTCGTTTACCCGTCCAAGTTCCAGCAGGCGTAAAAGTCGATCTTCAGGGCTCACAAGTGAACGTCAAAGGGCCTAGAGGCGAGCTCGAACGCAGATTTTCGCCGGAGATTACCATCTCCCTCGAGGATGGCGTTATCAATGTCGCTCGCCACTCTGATGCACCCACCCATCGGGCCCTGCATGGGACGACGCGTGCGCTGATTAATAATATGGTCGTCGGGGTCAGCACCGGGTTTACCCGGGTGCTCGAGATCGACGGCGTTGGATACCGCGGCTGAGATGAGCGGGAAAAACCTGATCGTTTACGCTGGTTTTTCCCACCCGGTCGAAGTCCCCCCACCTGATGGCATCACCTTCGAAGTAGATACGAAGACCCGCCAGATTAAAGTGAGCGGCTACGACAAACAGGAAGTCGGCCAGGTTGCCTCGAATATCCGCGAAATCCGGCCGCCTGAACCTTATAAGGGCAAAGGCATCCACCATCTGGGCGAAAAAATCCGCCGTAAGGCCGGTAAATCCGGAAAGGCAAAGAAGTAAGGTGAAGCAATATGAGCCAAAAATCTCGTTCTGATGCTCGAATTCGACGGCACCAAAGGGTGCGTAAGAACATTTCCGGGACTTCCGGACGGCCACGGTTGAACGTGTTCCGCAGCATTGCTGAAATCTATGCCCAGGTGATCGATGACGAAGGTGGCACGACGTTGGTGGCTGCATCGTCGATCGACCATGACCTGCGCCTCAAAATGCAGGGCCTGACCAAGACTGAACAGGCTCGAATTGTCGGCGAAGCATTGGCTGAGCGCGCAAAGACTAAAGGAATATCAGAGGTCGTTTTTGACCGCGGTGGTTTCCGCTACATGGGGCGGGTCAAAGCCCTGGCGGATGGCGCCCGGCAAAAAGGGCTGGTGTTCTAAAGTGGAAGTTAAGAATCAACAAGTAAAGGCCTGACAATGGAAATGACCAATTACCAGGGATTAGAACAGCAATACGATGAGCGCGTGATCGAGATCGCCCGGGTCGCTAAGGTCGTTAAAGGCGGTCGCCGGTTTTCTTTCCGGGTGACCGTCGTGGCTGGCGACAACCATGGCAAAGTCGGTCTCGGGGTTGGAAAAGCCAACGCCGTGCCTGATGCCATGCGTAAAGCAACCGAACACGCTCACAAGAATATGCGTCCCGTTTCGATCATGGGAACGACCATTCCTCACGAGGTGATCGGGCACATTAGTGGCGCAAAAGTGTTACTCAAACCGGCATCGTTGGGAACTGGCGTTATCGCTGGTGGCGGTGTACGGGCCGTATTAGAAGCGGCCGGGGTCCACGATATCCTGACCAAATCGTTGGGAAGCGCAAACGTTTTAAACGTTGTTCAAGCCACTTTCGACGCTTTGAGCCAGTTGAAATCTCCCGCCGAAGAGGCCGCCCACCGGGGTAAAACGGTCGCTGAACTTCTACCCTTCTGGGAGCGCAGAAAAAATGGCTGATAACATCCAACCTGGCGCCAAAATGCTCAAAATTACCCTCGTCAGGAGTGTAATCGGGACCACGAAGCGCCATAAAGCAACCATCCGCGCATTAGGTTTTCGTCGATTGAACGAGACTGTCACACATGTCGACTCGCCTGTCTTACAAGGCATGCTGCGAAAAGTCAACAATCTCGTGCGTATCGAGGAATATCGGGAAGATTAACTATGAAATTACACGAACTCATGCCAAATGAAGGTGCAAAAAAGGCACGAAAACGTCTTGGAAGAGGTATATCCGCCGGGCAAGGAAAGACTGCTGGCCGCGGCACCAAAGGACAAGGGTCTCGAGCAGGTGGTACAGGTCGTCTTTACCACCAGGGTGGAAACCTGCCATTCTATCGCCGCCTGCCTTTCGTAAGAGGCCAGGGTTTCACCCCGCCTAACCAGGTGGAGTATAACATTGTCAACCTGGACCAGCTGGTGGCTTTCCCCGCCGATAGCGAGATCACCCCCGAGCTTCTGTCAGAATCGGCGATCATCCGCAAACCAAAAAATCCGGTCGCCCTCCTTGGTCGCGGCGAAGTAACCGTGGCGCTTAAAGTGCGCGTTCAACGGATCAGCAAAAGCGCCCGCGCAAAAATTGAAGCTGCTGGTGGAAGTGTTGAAACAATCTAACAAGGAGATCTCCTCATGAAGCGGTCAGCCTGGCGCTATTTGTGGCAATCGGAAGATATTCGGCAGAAGCTGTTAATTACCTTGATGCTCCTGGTGATTTACAGGATTGCTTCCAATATCCCGGTACCAGGAATTAACCATACCGTGCTGCAGCAGTTAGCTACCGGTGGTGGGGCGACGGGGAATCTATTCAACCTTCTTGACCTGCTATCAGGGGGGACGGTCTCACGTTTTTCGATCCTGGCGATGGGTGTATATCCATACATTACTGCGCAGATTATCATCCAGCTGCTCATCCCAATCATCCCAGCGCTCGAACGCCGGATGAAGGACAACCCGCGCAAATCCCAGTCATTCATGGAAAAATGGACTGTCATTCTGACCGTCCCCATGGCTGCGCTCTCCGCCATCGGGCAGATCAATATCTTCAACTCACTAGCTGGCAGCGGTAATACGATCGTCAATTTTGGCTTCACCGGTGCCTTGTTGATCCCATCTTTGGCAATTCTGGTTTCAATGATGGGTGGGACCATGTTCGGGGTCTGGTTAGGCCAGTTGATCTCGGAATACGGTATCCGCAACCAGGGACTCTCGTTGATCATCTTTGCCGGCATCGTCGCCCGCATGCCGACCAGTGTGATAACCCTCTTGAGTGATCGTCAGAATAGCTGGGTGCTGTTGGTAATCATCGCCATCCTGTGCCTGACCATCTTCGCTATCGTTTACGTCCAACAAGGGCGGCGCAATGTTCCGGTGATGTTCCCTGGCCGGCGGGTAGGTAACCGCATGTCGATGCCGGTGCGCAGCAACCTGCCGTTGATGGTCAATATGGCCGGTATGATCCCGCTGATTTTCGCTCAATCGATCCTGACTTTCCCGGCGATCATTGCCAGCTATTTCACCAGTGCCAGTGTGACCTGGATTGCGAGTTTTGCAACCAGCATTTACACAGCATTCAATAATACCAACTGGGTCTATGACCTGCTGTATTTCTTGATGGTCGTGATCTTTACCTTCTTTTATACCGATGTGTTGTTTACCCAGCAAAATTACGGTGACAACTTGAAAAAGCAGGGAGCCCAGATTCCCGGTGTGGTGCGTGGCGCCCCGACTCAAAAATACCTGACCAAAGTGCAGCGCAGGATTACCTTGCCAGGCGCGTTATTCCTGGGTCTGGTGGCAGTCTTGCCTTATGCATTGAGCGGGGTGCTCCCGGTCAATGCCAGGAATGCCGGGTTATTCCTGATCTCGTCGGCCGGCCTGTTGATCGTCGTCGGCGTCGTCCGTGATACCTTCACGATCATCGATACCGAGCTGAAGCTGCATGGTTACGACGAGAAATTGGTCAAATAAAGGACAATCGTTTAATGTCTGATTTCATTGTCTTATTGGGACCTCCAGGCGCCGGTAAAGGCACCCAGGCCAAGGTTTTGGCCGGGAAACTGGGATATCCCCACATTTCGTCTGGCGACATCTTTCGCGAAAATTTGAAAGATCAAACCGACCTGGGGAAATTGGCCCAATCTTACATGGACCGCGGCGAATTGGTACCCGATGACGTTACCATTTCGATGATCGCTGAGCGTATATCCCGATCGGATTGCGCTAATGGCGCCGTACTGGATGGCTTTCCACGCACTCCCGCTCAAGCGGATGCTCTGGCTGCCATGTTAGCCGGTCGCAATGGCACTGTCTCGTCGGTTCCGTACATTTTTGTACCAGACCAGGTCTTGATCGAGCGGCTCAGCGGTCGCTGGATCTGTAAAGCTGCCGGGCACGTTTACCACGAGAAATATAACCCACCGGAAACACCCGGGAAATGTAACATCGACGGATCGGAACTTTACCAACGAGAAGACGATAAAGCTGAAACTGTCACCCGGCGCATCCAGGTTTATAACCAGCAAACCGCCCCGTTAATTGAGTATTACCAGCAGCGTGGTTTGTTGGTGCAGATAGACGGCAAACAGGAGATCGATGAGGTCTCCAGGCTGCTGCAGGATGCAGTTTCATAAGGACGAATGGGAATGATGGCGTGGGATCGTGTAATTAATATCAAAAGCACAGAAGAGATTGCTGTCATGCGCGAAGCAGGCCGGATCAACGCCGAGGCTCTGGCTGCCGTACGGGCTTTAATCCGTCCGGGTGTCACTACTGCTGATCTGAACGCTGCAGCCGAAGAAGTCTTGAAAAAGCATGGATGTTATTCACCGTTCAAGAATTATCCCGGGCCGTATCCATACCCGGCCAGTATCTGTACCAGTGTGAACGAAGAGCTGGTGCATGGCATCCCCGGGAAGTACAAGCTGCGCGAAGGAGATATTATCTCGGTCGATTGCGGAACGGTTTATAACGACTTCGTCGGCGACTCGGCTTTCACAGCCGGGGTTGGGGAGATTTCGTCCCAGGCTGGGCGCCTGTTAGAGGTTACCGAACAGGCTCTTAAGGTCGGCATCTCCAAAATGATACCTGGTAACCGCATTGGCGACGTCTCTTCTGCTGTTCAGCAGTACATCGAAGGAAGCGGTTTTTACATCACCCGCATCTACACCGGCCACGGGGTTGGCAGGCGCATGCACGAAGGACCACAGCTTCCAAACTACGGCACCGCTGGTCGAGGCATCTTGCTAAAACCCGGCATGACCATCGCTCTCGAGCCAATGGTGCTGGTAGGCACAGAAGATACCGTGGTGATGCCGGATGAGTGGACGGTGATCGCAGCCGACCACTCACTGACGGCTCACTTTGAGCATAGCGTAGCTATTACAGAAAATGGGCCGTTGATCCTGACGGCGTTGTGATATAATAAAAACTTTGCTGGCCTTGTGCATTTGATATAAGGAGAATCCGAATATGAAAGTTTCACCATCTATTCGCAAGCGCTGTGCGAAATGCAAAATTGTTAAGCGCAATCGCAGGTTGTACGTGATCTGCGAAAACCCAAAACATAAACAGCGACAAGGTTAAGGGATAATATGGCGAGAATTGAAGGTGTCGACCTTCCGCGTAACAAGCGGATTGAAACAGCTCTGACGTATATTTTTGGTATCGGTCCTACCCGAGCCAGGACGGTCATTTCCAGCACGAGTATCAATCCTGATACCCGGGTGAAAGATTTGACGGAAAGCGATGCAGCCGTCTTGCGCGAATATATCACCAAGAACTATAAAGTCGAAGGTGACCTCCGTCGCGAAGTTCAGATGAATATTAAACGGCTGATTGAAATCGGCTGTTATCGTGGCCTCCGCCACCGGCGGAATTTACCGGTTCATGGCCAGCGGACGCGCACCAACGCGCGCACCCGCAAAGGCGTAAAGAAGACGGTAGCCGGTCGTGGTCGCCGCCGTGGAGCAACAAAGAAATAACGTGTTCAACCCGGATAGTTGGGTGGGAATTTTGTTCCCCGCGGCTGCCTGGCTACCAGGGTCACACGAAAAATACGAGGTTAGTGAGGAAATATGGCTCAAAACGTACGCTCGACGCGTCGCACGACGACTGCACGCAAAGTAAAGCGCACATTGTCTTCGGGGCAGGTACACATTTATGCCTCATTCAATAACACCATCATCACCGTGACCGACACCCAGGGGAATACGGTATGTTGGGGTAGCGCTGGATCGGCAGGATTTAAAGGTTCTCGAAAGAGCACTCCTTTTGCCGCTCGCCTTGCAGCCGAACAAGCGATCAAAGCAGCCCAATCGATGGGCATCCAGGAAGTGGAACTGTTCATAAAAGGACCGGGACCAGGACGTGAATCAGCTATCCGCGCCGTCCAATCCCTGGGATTACAGAGTCCGCTCCATTTCGGATATAACCCCGGTGCCCCATAATGGCTGCCGGCCTCCTAAAAAACGCCGCGTTTGATTTTACTCAGAGAGGAATTTTATGGCAAAGTATCTTGGTCCGGTCTGTAAACTATGCCGGCGCGAAGGTGAAAAGTTGTTTCTCAAAGGGGAACGTTGTTTTACCCCTAAGTGCGCTTTTGAGAGGCGCGGTTACAAGCCCGGCCAGCATGGACGGGCCAACCAAGGACAAAGCGATCGCCAGTCGGATTTTGCTCGCCAATTACGGGCCAAACAAAAAGCCCGGCGGATTTATTCGATTTATGAACGCCAATTCCGGCGTTATTTCGGCTTGGCACAGCGCCATCGTGGTTTGACCGGCTTAAACTTGCTGCAGACCCTGGAAGCTCGCCTCGATAATGTGATCTTCAGGCTTGGTTATGCCGTAAACCGCGCCCAGGCGCGCCTGCTGGTAACCCACGGACATTTCATAGTCAATGGTCGCCGGACAGATGTGCCATCGATGTTGCTTCGACCGGGTGACCAGGTTATGGTCCGCGAAGGATCACGCACCACCGAATTTTTCAAGACCCTCGGTGATTTTGCTGAGCCTCGGAATGTGCCGGTGTGGTTAGAACGTGACCTCAGGAATCTATCCGGAAGAATGCTACGCTTACCCGAACGGGCTGAAATCGACGGTAATATGAACGAACAGCTCATCGTCGAATACTATTCTCGGTAAAAAACCGACTAGGCCGGTGCGCGGTTTCTCAGGGTGTACCGGCAAGGGGTAAAATGTGACTGGTCTAAGCAATATGGTAACGCCTAAGGTTGAACGAGTTGCAGAAGCTCGTAACTATGGCAAATTTATCGTCAGCCCTCTCGAACGGGGCTATGGGGTCACCCTCGGCAATGCACTTCGCCGGGTGCTCCTGTCCTCTTTGGATGGCGCCGCGGTAACCTCGGTGAGGATTACCGACGTGCTCCACGAATTCAGTGATATCCCTGGCGTCCGTGAGGATGTGATCCAGGTGATGCTTCAGATCAAGCAGTTGCGTTTGATCTTGCACGAAGGCAACTCATCTCATCTCCACCTGGACGTTAGAGGTGAAGGTGTCGTGACTGCAGCCGACGTGATGATACCCGCAGAAGTTGAAATCGTTAACCCCGATCTCTACCTCTTCACGGGTGATAACAGCAAGGTCAAACTCGAGATCGATCTGACCGTCGAACGCGGTCGCGGTTACTCGCCTGCGAACGAACGCAGTGGCCGCCTCCCGATCGGGGAACTGCCGGTTGATGCGATTTTTAGCCCGGTAAAACGGGTTAATTGGACGGTTGGATCATCCCGGGTTGGCCAAAGCACCAACTACGATCGCCTCGTCCTCGAAATATGGACGGATGGCACGGTTACACCTGAAAAAGCGCTTGGGTTTGCATCCAAGATTTTGATCGATCACCTCCGATTCATGGCCGGCATCACCGAAGAGATGCTGACGGTCGGTATCGAACAGGAAGTTGTTCCAGGTCATTTGACGAGTGAAGCCGCCGAGACCCCCATCGAGAACCTCGATCTCTCGGTCAGGGTGTTCAACTCGCTCAAACGCACCGGTATCACGACTGTTGGTGACGTGTTAGAGTTGCTTGAAAAAGGCGACGAAGCGGTTATGTCCATCAGGAACTTCGGCGAAAAAAGCCTGGAAGAACTGCGTGATAAGATGCAAGAAAAGGGCTTCCTGCAGGACGAAAAAGAAGACGTTGTGGAGTAAGCTATCATGCGACATCAAATTGCAGGTTACAAACTAGGACGCACCAAAGGTCAGCGAATCGCTTTACGGCGCACGATGATCAAGCAGTTATTCGAGCACGAACGAATTCAAACAACTCGGGCCAAAGCCATGTCAATCCGGGGTGAGGCCGAGAAATTGATCACCCTGGCGCGCAATAGCAACAAATCTGAAGAGGCTATCATCAAGGTCAACGCCCGCCGGCTGGCTGCCGCGCGCCTGGGCGGGGCAAGCGCCGAAATTGTCAAGAAGCTGTTCGACGATATTGGTCCACGTTTTGCCAACCGGCCTGGCGGTTATACCCGCATCTTAAAGTTAGGCCCTCGCCTGGGCGATGCTGCTCAGATGGTGCTCATCGAATTGGTCGAAGAGTAAAGTCAAAGCGAAAGTGCCACTCCGGTTAATGATAGGCCGGATGGAAATGGAACATTACAAAGTTATTCTTGCATACGATGGCACCCTGTTCGCCGGCTTTCAACGGCTGCAATCCAATGGAGATGCACCTCAAAAGCGAACGGTTCAGGGTGAGGTTGAGAGCGCATTAGTCCGAATAGGCTGGGCAGGCAAATCGATCCTTTCAGCTGGGCGGACGGATGCAGGTGTGCATGCTGCTGGCCAGGTGATTGCTTTCGATTTGGAATGGAAGCATTCGCCTGAAGATCTGTGCCAGGCGTTGAATGCTTACCTGCCGTTAGATATTAGCGCCGTTAGCGCAGAGGTCGTGCCCTCAGGATTTAACCCGCGGTACGCGGCGCGATCGCGCCGCTACCGGTACCACATCTTTTGTCAGCCCAGGCGCGATCCCTTACGAGAGCGCTACGCCTGGCGGGTGTGGCCGGCAGTCGAGCCTCGATTAATGGCGGAAGCAGCCGTAAGGTTAGTTGGGATCCACGATTTTACTGCTTTTGGATCACCCCCCCATCCAGGAGGCCAGACCCGGCGAAAGGTTTGGAAAGCTTGCTGGATACCCTGGCAGCAGGGTTTTGACGAGCAAGACCTGGCTGCGAGCGGGCTGCGTTTTGAAATTGTGGCGAATGCGTTTCTTTACCACATGGTGCGCCACCTGGTATTTACCCAGGTCCAGATCGGCCAGGGTAAATTAGCTCTTGACGAGCTGTCGCAGGCGCTGGATGCAGGAATTTTACGAGTACGAGGATTAGCTCCGGCTCAAGGGTTGGCGCTCGTTCAAGTCAGTTATCAAGATATTATGAATTTTGGAGAGGATGACCGTGGACAAGACTTTCGTCCCTAAGGGCCATGTAGAACAGAAATGGGTTCTGGTCGATGCAAATGACCAGGTTTTAGGCCGCCTGGCAACCCAAATTGCAGCTGTATTAATCGGTAAGAATAAACCCATCTATACTCCCGGTGTGAACTTGGGCGACTTCGTGGTTGTCGTCAATGCTGGAAACATTCGTGTGACGGGCCGGCGGATGGAAACGAAGTTTTATCACTCCCATTCCAATTATCCCGGTGGTTTGAAATCAGTCATGCTGCGCGATCAGCTGCAGAAACACCCTGACCGGGTCATCCGGGCTGCAGTATGGGGGATGCTGCCTCATAATAAGATCGGCCGCAAATTGATCAAGAAACTGAAAGTCTACGGAGGGGCAGAGCATCCCCACCAGGCTCAAGATCCCCAACCGTTAGCGTGAAGGAGCAGGAGATATGGCAGGACAATTCTTTGAAGGTGTAGGCCGCCGAAAAGAAAGCACCGCAAGGGTGCGAGTATCGAACGGCACAGGCATTTTTACGGTCAATAACAAGGACCTCGAAGCCTATTTTACCCGCTTGGGTGATAAAGAGACCATCCTTACCCCCTTCGATGTGGCGGGGCAAGATCGATCGACGTACGACGTCACTGTACTAGTACGCGGCGGCGGCGTGACCGGCCAGACTGACTCGGTCTTGTTGGGCCTGGCCCGGGCTCTCATAAAATTGAACCCAGACAACGGAATAAGCTTGCGTAAAGCGAATCTGCTGACCCGTGACCCAAGGATCAAGGAACGTAAGAAGCCAGGTTTGAAGCGGGCTCGCAAGGCGCCAACCTATACAAAACGTTAATGCTGTGTTTCTGCTAGACTGACATCGTTGATAAAAAGGCTACCCCTGATGGACCAGAGGTAGCCTTTTAACAAACAAAGAGGTTTGTGTTATTGAAGCTGGGGGTTTTGATTCGCGAGTTCAATTTAGATGATGTGAGCTCTTCTATTGCAGGGTTTAAGAAGGATAGTGATGATGATTTTTAAAGGTATCACCTTATTAGGCCTGGGGCCAGGAGAGGCCGGGTTATTGACCCGCCAGGCGTGGGATTGGCTCGAGCAGATCGACGAGATCTACCTGCGTACGAGCCAGCATCCAGCTGTTAAAAGCTTGCCGCCCAGGCTGAAGATCGTCTCTTTCGACGAGTATTACGATCATGGGCAGACCTTCGATGAGGTTTACGACCGGATTGTGAAACAGGTATTGGAGCTTGGCAAACGCGACCAGGGCGTCACCTATGCCGTACCTGGTCACCCCTATGTGGCTGAAGCGACCTCCCCAGAGATTGCTCGCCAGGCTCGCCAGTCAGGAATCCCGGTGCGGTTGATCGATGGGTTGAGCTTCTTCGAGCCAGCAGTGGCGGCTCTACGGATTGATCCGTACCCGAGGTTAACGCTGGTCGATGCCATGGAGCTTTCCAGCGGCCACCACCCCACCTTTGCACCTAATTCGCCGGCTCTCATCGCCCAAATCTATTCAAAACTGATCGCAGCAGAAGTTAAACAAACTCTGGCGACTGTTTATCCCGACGATCACCCGGTCCAACTGGTGCACGCTGCGGGAACTGCAGAAATGGTGGTCGAACCGCTGTCATTATACGAGATCGACCGCAGCCCCCACCTAGGCTTGCTTTCTTCGCTCTATCTGCCCTCGTTGGGCGAAGGCACGGCCTTTGAGGATTTCCAGGAGGTTGTGGCACATCTGCGCGCGCCTAACGGCTGCCCCTGGGACCGTGAGCAAACCCACGCTTCGCTGCGGACCAACCTCCTTGAGGAGACTTACGAGGCCCTCCAGGACCTGGATGTCGGGGATATGGTGGGCTTGCAAGAAGAATTAGGCGACTTGCTGCTTCAGATCGTTCTCCATTCGCAAATCGCGTATGAAGAAGGTGAATTTACCATGGAGGACGTCGTCCAGGGCATTTATACCAAGATCATCCGCCGCCATCCTCATGTGTTTGGCTCGGTTGAGGTCGATGGGGTTAAGGGTGTATTGCTGAACTGGGAAAAGCTCAAGGCGGAAGAGCGCAAGGTGAATGGAAACGATAAAGTCAAAGGTTTATTAGACGGCCTCCCGAGGATATTGCCGGCTTTATCTCAAGCTCAAGAAATACAGGACCGGGCTGCCCGGGTTGGCTTTGATTGGCCGGAGATTACCCCGGTCTGGGATAAAGTGATGGAAGAGCTCGAAGAAGTACGCACCGCGCCGGATGAGCCCTCCCGCGCCTCCGAATTGGGCGATCTCTTGTTTGCGGTCGTCAATCTGGCTCGCTGGTATAAAGCCGACTCTGAAACGATTTTGCGGGAAACAAACAACCGCTTCCGAGACCGGTTTGGATTTATCGAACAGCATGCCCGGGATGCAGGAAGAAATTTGGCAGATATGACCCTGGCTGAAATGGATCAGCTTTGGGAACAGGCCAAACATAAAGGGGATCAGAAAGAATTGTAAGCTGGTTGGCACTGTATCGCAGATTTATAAAGCCTGGAATGGCAGCGACCCTAGTCGTTTTTGTCCCAGGTTTTTTATCTTAAAATAACCCTTGACAAATTTATGTAAATGAATATAATACAAACTAGTTTGAAACACAAACCGGTTTTTAAAGGATTAAACGTGAACAATCATATCGATACAATCATTCGCCGCACACAGGGGTATTGGTATGTCGATGGCCTCAACGAAATTGCTGTCGGCTTGTTATTGATGATTATGAGTGTTTATTTCCTGCTGCAGTCGAGAATAACCGGTACTTCAGCAGGGTCGGTTCTAGCTAACATTGCTTTGTTTGCCGCAGTCCTGGTTCTCTTCTGGTTCAGCCGCCGGGCAGTGCAGGCGGTTAAAGCCCGGATGACCTATCCGCGCTCAGGGTTTGTTGCCTACCCGGCAGGGCAGGCAGGGCCGCGCCGCCTGCGCTATATCTTCGCCGCTGCCATCGGTTTGGTGTGCGTCTTACTGGTCGCCCTGGTTCCCAACTCCCAGAATATCCACACCTGGATACCCCTACTTATTGGGTTGATCTCCGGTCTTGTAGTTCTTTATTTGAGCTATCGCTTCCGGCTGCTACGTTTATCCCTGCTTGCAGGAGCGTTGGTTCTGACCGGAATTGTGATTTCCCTCTTCAACCCGAGCCAGGGGCTTGCGGAATTGCTGACATCATTTATTGATGGTATTTGGTTTGTCATCTCGGGTGGCATTACACTCTTTCGTTACTTACATGGGACCGTTCCGCCTGCGGGAGAAAGCATATGAGGCTGTTGCGGCACCAAGGAGGAAGGGAATGATCGCTGAAATTAATTTTGCGGCCGGCGTCGACCGGTTGATCCACGAGCCATCGCGCATGATGATCATGGCAGTCCTGGTTGCTGCCGGGCAAGCCGATTTTCTCTACCTCCTGCGCGAGACTGGGCTGACCAAAGGCAACCTCTCCACCCACCTTGGACGCCTCGAACAGGGGGGGTACGTCCACATTGAGAAAATCTTCCGTGGCAAGGTTCCCCAGACCCTGCTGACGCTCACGCCTGAGGGCAAATCAGCTTTTGCTGCTTACCGCAAACAGCTGAAGAAGCTGGCTGAAACCTTACCATCGAACGAACCGGATCAAAAAGAGACAACTAATTAATGATACGAAAAGAAAGTACCCCGATCCAAAAGGCTCGATCAAGCCAGACCACCATTTCTGTACCAAGTGAGGAAGCCATCCGCAGGCCTGAATGGCGGCATGTGGCCATATTCCTGGGCCTGACCTTTGGGTTGACCTGGCTCCTCGACCTGGCAATTTATTTACGGGGAGGCCTGTCCATCCCGAGTATTGCTATCATCCAGCAACTGCAAACACTGCTGCCGGCGTTCATTGCCATCGTGTTAAGTCTGTTTGTATTCCGTGAAAGCCCTATCTTCCATTCCAGACCTGCCGGGCGAGGCCGCTGGTTCTATTATTACTTTCTGCTGCTCACCCTGGTCTATGGGCTGGGAGTGATGGGCATCTGGATTTCTCCGACAGTTAATATGTTTGCGCTTGCAACCACCCTTCCTCAGATTCTGACCTTCCTGGGACTGCTCTTCCTGGTCGTTTTACGCCTGTCAGCAGGTCGAGAGGCTATGGCCCAGGTGTGGCTGAGCTGGGGGAAAGGATGGTACTGGTTGGTCTTCAGTTTGGGGATCATCGCTTTTTATGCCTTGCAGGCATTTCTCAACGCCGTCACCGGTCTGGGAGGGGCGACATTAGTACCAATCCGCGCCTCTGCAGAGTTAAGCCCCGCAATTATCCTGGTCATCAGCGCGGTTCAATCAGTTCTGTTGGCGCCGCTGCTCAGCATCGTTATCTTCTTCGGAGAGGAGTTTGGGTGGCGAGGTTACCTGCAGAGTGAACTCTTTAAAATAGGCCGGACGCGCGGTGTTCTTTTATTGGGGGTGATTTGGGGGATGTGGCACTGGCCAATTATCCTGATGGGCGCTAACTACCCGGGTCACCCCTACCTCGGTGTTTTACTGATGACGCTTTTCTCCACCGGCAATGCTGTCGTTCTGAGCTACGCGGTGCTGCGCTCAGGCAGCATCCTGTTAGCTGCCTTCCTCCATGGAGTGATCGACCAGGTGTTGAACTTCATCGTTGCACTGGGTTTCAAACCAAACGACATCGCTTATTCTTTCGGCATCGGCGTTTACGCTCTGGTATTACTGGCGATCATCGCTATTCTCATCCTTCGTGATCCTGTCTGGAAAGGAAAGGGCAGTATTCTTCAATAGTTGATTATTCGCCCAATTTGCGATGATCCATACAACGCCTTACAGGGGTTCAAACCTGGCTGTAAAATGGCGTAACAACTCCGGCGAATAGGTGATGCGATAGCCGCGCAAGCTGTCGCGTTTTTGAGCCAGCATAGCCAGGGTGTCGGCCACAAAATCCAGGTGGCTCTGCATATACACCCGGCGGGGGATTGCCAGGCGCACCATCTCGAGGTTGGGATAGATAATCTCTCCGCTGTCCGGGTCGGGATGCGCGAACATCACCGAGCCAATTTCAACGCCGCGGATACCCCCTTCCAGGTAAAGGGCGGCTGCCAGAGCCTGCCCAGGGAATTCTGCATGGGGAATATGCGGCAGCAGCTGGCCTGCATCCACATAAATGGCGTGCCCGCCCGGCGGTTCAATAATCGGGATCCCGCTTGCAAGCAGACGCTGTCCCAGGTAAGCTGTTTGTCCTACCCGGTAAGCCAGGTAGCTCTCATCGAGCCCTTCGCGCAGCCCAACAGCCATCGCATCGAGGTCACGGCCGGCCAGGCCGCCATAGGTGATGAAACCTTCACGCAAAATCAGCTCATTGCAGATGCGCTGGAATAGGTCAGCATCGCGCACCGCCAGGAAACCACCGATATTGACCAGGGCGTCTTTCTTGGCGCTCATGAAGGCACCATCAGCCAGGCTGAAGATCTGGCGGGCGATCTCGAGCGGGGTTTGCTGGCTGTAGCCAGGCTCACGCATTTTGATGAAATACGAATTTTCCGCAAAGCGGCAGGCGTCGATAAAGAAGGGGATGCCGTAGTGGTGGTAGGTTTCAGACACGGCTTTGAGGTTTTCCAGGGACACCGGTTGGCCGCCGCCGGCATTGTTGGTGATGGTCATGGTGCCAAAGGGGATGTTGACCGGTTTAACCTTCTCAATAAAGCCCCGCAGCATGTCAATGTCCATATTGCCTTTGAAGGGGAACTGGCTGGCAGGCTGGAAGGCCTCATTAATGACCAGGTTGGTGGGTCGTCCGCCTCGGGCACGGATGTTCCCTTCGGTGGTATCGAAATGCATATTTGAAGGCACGTACATCCCGGGCTTTATGGTGACTGCGGTCAGGATATTCTCAGCCGCCCGGCCCTGGTGGGTCGGGACGAAGTGCTCGAAACCGAAGATATCCGTCATGACATCAGACAGACGGTAATAAGAGCGCGCCCCGGCGTAAGATTCGTCGCCGGTTAGCATAGCTGCCCACTGGTCCTGGCTCATCGCGCCGGTGCCCGAATCGGTCAGCAAATCGACGTAAACGTCTTCTGCTCGTAACGCGAACAGGTTATAGCCTGCCTTTTGCATCGCTTTCTGGCGGTTTGCGGCGCTTACCAGCCGGATCGGCTCGACCATCTTTATCCGAAAAGGTTCGACAGGGTACTTGACCATATTTTCCTCCTGATTCTCGTATAGTTTAGCACGCATTTAGCAGCTTGCGAACCGTCTCTACTGGCAACAGGTTCAATCGCTCGACAATCACGTCTGCCGCTCCCAGGGCGGAGGCCGGGTTGGTCGTCAATACCGCGATGCATTTCATCCCTGCCCGTTTGGCAGCTTCAACCCCGGGTATGGCGTCTTCAATCACCACACAACAAGCCGGGTCGACTTCAATCCGCCGGGCTGATTCAAGAAAAACAGCCGGGTCGGGCTTACCGGGCATGGTTGCGCCCGAGACGAGTGCATCAAAAAATGGGGCGAAGTGGAGCTCTTCGATCATCGCGCTGACATTTGCCATCGGTGCGGACGATGCAACCACCTGGTAGAACCCCCATTCTTTAAGCTGCTGCAGCCATTCGAGCACTCCCGGCATGGCTTCAACGTGTCCCTTGATCACCCGCCGGAACCAGGCTTCTTTCTTTTCGGAAATCTCCTCCAATAAAGCCTGGTCGGGACGATAACCGAACACAATGGTCAAAATCCCGGTATTGTTCATTCCAAAGGTTGATGAAAAGAAATCCCGGTCGAAGTTAAAGCCGTAATCCTTCAAGGTTTCGACCCAGGATTGGTAATGTAGATCGCCGGTGTCAACCAGCACACCATCCATATCCCACAAGATACCAAAATTGGCCATTGCTGCTGCATCCTGAAAGTGGGGAGCATAATAATTGACGAGCATCCGGATGAGGGGGGCACCCGGACGCTCGTCAGCCCATATATTATCATAGAATTGAAAATGGTGCAAGGAAACGCTATACACCAATTTTCAACTCATACTATACTTATTGCTTGAAGCATACAAATCTTTCCCATAACAGCATATTAAAACTACCCCCTCTGATCCTTTTATTATCATGCAGCGAAGAGGGTTTTGCCAAAGGGGGGAAAATCAACCGAGAGGAGTGAAATGAAAGATCCAAATCCTGTGCTGCGCAAATTGGGTTTTGCCAATGACGATCGTCTTGCCATCATCCATACGGATGACATTGGGATGTGCCAGGCCAGTGTGGCTGCTTTTGCGGACCTGGCCGAAGTCGGGGTGATTTCGTGCGGAGCCGTGATGGTGCCCTGCCCCTGGTTCCTGGAAGCCGCCGATTACTGCCGCATCCATCCCGGCGTCGATATGGGTGTCCACCTGACCCTGACCTGCGAGTGGATGACTTATCGCTGGGGCCCGATCTCGACCCGTGACCCGGCTTCCGGTCTGATAGACGAACAAGGCTGTTTTTATCATCGCTCCGAGGATGCCCAGGCGCACGGTGACCCGCAAGCTGTTCAAATCGAGCTGGCTGCCCAGGTCGAGCGGGCCTTGAAGGCCGGTGTCCCGGTTTCACATATCGACACCCACATGGGGACGGTCGCCCATCCGAAATTCATGATGGCTTACATCCAGCTCGCCTTGGAGCACCACCTGCCGGCGATGATTTTCCGCATGGACGAGGCTGATTGGATGGCCAGCGGGATGGACCAGGAAACGGCAGCCATGGCTGCCCAGGCAGTGTATCAATTGGAAGAAATGGGAATGCCTTTGCTCGATGGCATGGCCAGTTTGAAATTGGAAGATCCTACCAACAAGATGGAACAGGCCAGGCAGGCCCTTGCCGGGTTGCCAGCCGGTGTGACTCATTTCATCATCCACCCTTCAAAGGATACCCCCGAGCTGCGGGCTATCACTAAAGATTGGCAGGGCCGGGTCGCCGATTACGAGACCTTCACCTCTCCGCAGTTAGGCGCTTACCTCAAAGATATTGGAGTGCATATCATCGGCTACCAGCATCTAAAATCGCTAATTTCAGCAGGGTGAAGCGGTTCGTCGAGAATAGCAGCGATCTGACCGCTTGATCTACGGTTGCTTTCAAAGAAGAGATTGAATGGCATCTGCAACTGTTTCGAGCAAAGAATTTCAAGGGACTACAACCAATAAACAGCGCTGGTTGTACAGCATTGCCAACCTGGGGAATAACATCCCTTACCAGGCGGTAGGGGCGGTACTTTTATTCTTTTATACTGACGTCCGGCACCTGCCGGTATCGTGGGCGGCGATTGCCATGACAATCTACGCTGTCTACAATGCCTTCAATAACCCTGTTCTGGGCTACCTCGGCGACCGTACCCGGACCCGTTGGGGACGGCGAATTCCTTACCTGCTGTTTTGTACCGGGCCTTACGTGATCACGTTTGCCTTGCTGTGGATGGCACCGTTTGACGGGCGTTCAAACCCGGTCGGCCTGGTGATCTATTTTGGCCTGGGGCTGTTCCTTTGGGAAGGATTGGGGACAGCCGTCTCGACGGCTTATTATGCACTCTTCCCCGAGATGTTTACCACCTACAAGGAACGCACAGACGTCGCGGTACGGATGAATATCGTCCAGACGGTAGGGCTTTTGATTGGCGCTGCCTTACCAGCCACCCTGGCAACCGCCCTGGGATATCCATTGATGGGGATTATCTTTGCAGCGATCGCCGGTGTTGCGATGTACGTTGGTATTCCGGGGATGTTCGAACGCAAGAATGTGCCGGCCGAGCAATCTGTCCCGTTTAAATCCGCGGTTAAAGGCAACTTTCGTCAACCGCAGTTTTATTACCGTGGTCGGCGCCCAGACCCTGCGTTTTTTCGCCACCAACACCCTCACCATGGGGATGATCTTCTACATTAAGTACAGCATCGGTGGGGATCCGGGTTTGACGACCATCATGCTGGCGACGGCCTTCATCGTAGCCGGCGCAGCCTTATGGCCCTGGCGTCATTTCATTGCCAGCCGCCTGGAACCGCGCACGACCACCCTGCTGGCGTACGCCATTACCGGCCTGTCAGTCATTCCGCTGGTGGTCGTGCGGGGCGCAACGGAAGCTATCCTGGCGGCTGCCTTCATTGGTATCGGCCTGGCCGGTTTAATCTTGATGGGCGACGTCATCATGGCAGACGTGGTTGATGAAGACCACGTAAAAACCGGTGAGAGGCGAGCCGGCATGTATTTTGGGATGAGCGGGCTGCTGACTACCCTGAGCTCAGCCCTGGCCTCGCTCGTATTTGGCTGGTTATTACCTTTGTATGGTTATAATACGGCCCTGGACGTCCAACCAGCGACGGTTGGTGATGGCTTCCGCATTTTCATGACCATCCCGCCCTTGATCGGCTGTGCCCTGGCGATGGTGGCGTTATATTTCTATCCACTGCATGGGAAACGTTTGAAAGACGTCAAGGAAGCGTTGAAGGGCATTCAACCGGAATAGCTTTTGTAGAATGTAGGACAAGAACTGCCCCATGCAATGGGGTTGTCTTGGCTTGATGCAGCAGGATAAAGCGTTGTTATATGGGGGAGAAGCTAAAGCATGTCCTACAAAAAAGCATGCCCATTTAATTACTTTAATGGGTTTTTCTGGGGGATGCCTGTTCGGCGGGGATAGGCAGGTGGTGTTGCGGCAACCTTGTCAATCACCACCAGGTAGCGTTCGTCGACCACGCCGGGCAATGTCACCGGGATGAGCTGGCGCAGCTGCCCACCCAACAACTGCATGGCATGTTCGGCCGATTGCGCTTCAGCGTGTGCGCTCTCCCCTTTCTGCGCCAGCGCCAGACCACCGACCTTGACCAGCGGGAGCAGGTACTCCACCAGTACAGGCAATACAGCCACCGCCCGTGCCACCGCCCAATCGTACTGCTGGCGGTGAGCCGGAAGACGGGCAACTTCCTCGGCCCTGGCAGAGATCACCTCCACCCCATCCAGACACAGGGTTTGCACCACATGCTGGCAGAATTCGGCCTTCTTGCTCACCGATTCGACCAGCGTCAACTGCAAGTTTGGCATGACAATCTTCAAGGGGATGCCGGGAAACCCGGCTCCGGTGCCGATGTCGATCAAGCGATTGGGTGGGGATTCCCGCATCGCCAGCAAGCAGGTCAGTGAATCCAGGAAATGCTTGACCCGGATGGCTTCGACATCCCGGATGGCGGTCAAATTGAAGCGTGCATTCCAGTCCAGGAGCTCTCGTTCGTAGCGTCTGAGCGCGTTAACCTGGCGGGTAGTGAATCGCAGGCCCAACAACGCCTGCGCTCCTTGCTTCAATTTGTCCATGGTAAGAATTATACCTGACTGAGGTCAGATCCTGCAAAACTGACTGAGTACAGGCACAACGAACTAGTCGGGGTCAGGTACTGTGTACCTGACTGAGGTCAGATCCTGCAAAACTGACTGAGTACAGGCACAACGAACTAGTCGGGGTCAGGTACTGTGTACCTGACTGAGGTCAGATCCTGCAAAACTGACTGAGTACAGGCACAACGAACTAGTCGGGGTCAGGTACTGTGTACCTGACTGAGGTCAGATCCTGCAAAACTGACTGAGTACAGGCACAACGAACTGGTCGGGGTCAGGTACTGTGTACCCGTTTGACATCATGGATATAATGCGGAGAGCTTCTCTTTAACGGCTTTGTAGTTTTTTTCGGCATTTTCTTCGCTGTAGGCCAGCTCGATGATCAATTTCAAGTCTGGGGCAGCCAGGTCTTCGAGTTGAGGCAGGACCTCGGCGAGGTCATTCCCCACCCGTACTTTGGTGATGATGCCTTTACCATGCATGGCTGTGCGCACCTCAGCGGGGACATTCGGAGTTGGGTCGCAGACTTTGGAAGTAGCGCAGTCGATCATGAGAATATTGGTCATCCGGTCGAGGCGATCCATGGTCTTGGCCCAATTACCGCAGGAGTGGATCGCCAGCCCGTCGAAGGCATCAGCCAGCATCTGGTCGTAAGGGAAAGCTACTTTCTGGTTGATGCGGGGAGACGAGACCGGGAGATTATCGTCTGAGATCGAAAGCCCGCGGTAGACGGTTCCGCCGACCATAATATGGCCGGGCCGTACCCAAAGGTCCGCACCAATCCGCTGACCCTGGACGTTGGAAAATTCTACGATCAGGTCGGTGATCTTTTTCATGAAAACGAAGACGATTTCTTCGTGGGTATAGCAAGCCGTAAAAAACTCGGCTGCGTCCAGGATAAGGGTGGCGGTATCGAACGGCGATTGGGTATCGGTGCAGCTCATCGGTATCTGGCCGCGGGTCTTCTCCTTCATGTAGTCGATACAATCGAGGACCATCGTCATGATCGGGCTTTTACGGTAGTCAGGATAGGCGATGTCCTTGACCTCTTCAATTTTATGGTAGGCGTAATAAGCGTCAGGTGCGTTATCTTCGCGCCATTTGTAGACGCTACCGAAGGCAGAAGCATACACTCCGGTGCCGATCCATGGCTCGAGGTAGGGGAGCTCATCGGTCCAATCGAAGAGCAAGCTGCGCTCAATGTAGGCGATGTTGTTTTGGTAGACCTGCTCAATCGAATTACAAGCGCCGAACATATCGGTCGGCGGGCGCTGGATGACCAGGAATTTGGCATCCTCGGCTGAATTTTCTGGCAGTACGGCGCCTAAAAAGGTTAGAATCGTTCTTTCCTTTTCTGACTTTCTTTGCTGGAAGAGATCAACGATCTGGTTGATTTCCATGGCTTGTTTTACTCCTCAGCCTTTGAGCCACGCAGGCGATTAGGGATATCCTTGGGGATCTGCAGGACGAATTCGACCAGCCCCATTAATTCGTCTTTTCCGTACCAGGGCGATTGGTAGACCAGCAATTTTTCGGTATCGTATTCCACCGTATAGACGTTTTGCAGGTGCGTTTCGAGCAGCTCTTTAATGATGGCCTGGGCACTCGCCGGGTGGCAGGCCATCATATTCTTTCCAATCAAGCTATAGCCGCCATCGGATGCGTAGGTTTTTGCGGAGCGATCGTTCATTTCCAGGATGATGCCATCTTTATCGCAGACCGTCACCGATCCAGGGAATTCAGCGATCCATGCATGTTCATCCATACTGCGATCTCCTGTGATTAAAATCTTTTCAGCACCAATCAGCGGCCGTTCAACTTATTTGCCGAATTCTTCCAGGATCCGGGCGATGTGCTTTGCCCCTTTCAGGTACAGATCGATCCGGATGTTCTCGTTAGGCGCATGAGCCTGACCTCCGGGATCGCCGACTCCAGCCGAAGCAATCGGCACATTGAGATATTTCTGAACGACGTAGTTAGGGCCGGATCCGCCGATCATAGGAACAATCTGGGTGGGCCGGCTGTATACTTCTGAAGCAGTGTCTACCACCAATTTTATGAAGGGGTCGTCCGGGTCGGTAACAGCGGGGGACTCACCGCCCAGGAAGGTGACCTGCACGTCGCTGAAACCTTCACGATCCAGTTGAGCACGCAGCAGAGGCAGCATCGCTTCAGGCGTCTGGTTGGGAACCAGGCGGAAGTCGACCTTGGCGCTGGCCCGGGCCGGCAAGACCGTCTTGCTGCCTTTGCCCTGGTAACCGGAGGTCAAGCCGCAGATTGTGCAGGTAGGCTCGAAGGCTTCGGCCACTCGCAGCTCAACACCCCCGGTCAACCCTTTCAAAAAGTTCTTGACTCCGTAGCGTTCTCGGTATTCGGCTGCATTATCCGGTAAGGCTGCAAACAGGTCTTTCTCACGTTGGGTTACCGGGCGAACGGAATCATACCAGCCGGGAATGCGGATGCGTTCATCCGGGCCCTTCAGGCTGGCCAGCGCCCAAACCAGACGCCAGGCCGAATTGGGGAAAATCGACCCACCCAGGCCGGAGTGGACATCTTGCGATTCGGTTTCAACACTCAGCTCAACGTAGCATATTCCACGCATCCCCAGCACCTGTTGGGGATTTTCCTGGTAATCGACGCCTCCCGATTCCCAAATGCAGACGTCGGATTGCAAACGGTCACTGTGATCGCGCACGAAATCGTGGAAATGGGTGCTGCTGGTTTCTTCCTCGCCCTCGATGATGAATTTCACCGTGCAGGGGAGCTCACCTTCATTCGCCAGGATGGCGTCGATGGCGAAGAAACGGCTGACGATGGGTCCTTTGTCGTCACCGACGCCGCGGGCAAAGATCTTGCCATCTCGGACGGTGGGTTCGAAGGGGGGTGTGACCCACAATTCCAATGGTTCAGCCGGCTGGACGTCGTAGTGGTTGTAGAATAGCAGCGTGCGTGGAGAGCGGCCTTTTTTCTCGGCCACGACCACCGGCGCGCCGCCGGTGGGGACGATATCAACTTGAAAGCCGCGCTTCTCGAGCATGCTGCCGACCAGTGCGGCGCATTCTTTAATTCCGAGGTTTTGGGCGCCAACGCTGGGTTGTGCGCATAGCCGTGTTAGCTCGGCGATACTTTGGTCTAAATTTGTTTCCAGGTAGCGATCGATTTTCGAATAATCAACCATGAAATCTCCTTATTGGGTAAGATGTTTGACGACAGCGTTCCATTGTATCGGAGCGTTTTGTCCTACGATGAATCTTTTTGCAGCATGGCTTCGATGCGGGCGGTGACCATATCGAGGGCGACGGTGTTAAGGCCGCCTTCAGGGATGATCACGTCAGCGTAGCGTTTTGAGGGTTCTACAAATTCCAGGTGCATCGGCCGCACGGTCCCGATATATTGGCGGATCACCGATTCGGTCGTGCGACCGCGTTCGGCGATGTCCCGCTGCAGCCGGCGGATGAAGCGGATATCGGCGTCTGTATCAACGAAAATTTTGATGTCGAACAGCTCTCGCAGTGATTTTTCGGCAAAGATTAAGATGCCTTCGACGATGATGACCCGTTGTGGATCGATGTGTATTGTCTGCCCGGTGCGGTTGTGGCGGGTAAAGTCATAGACTGGCAGCTCGACCGGAAGATAATTCTTCAAACGTTGGATATGTTCAGCCATCAAAGCCGATTTGAGTGAATTGGGGTGGTCGAAGTTAACCTGAAGTCTCTGGTTTGGGGGGAGGTCGTCCAGGTTGCGGTAGTAGGCATCGTGCGGCAGGTAGGCAATCCGGTTCGCGCCAACCCGCTGCAAGATCACATTTGCGACGGTTGTTTTTCCGGAGCCGGTGCCTCCGGCGATGCCAATGACGATAGGTGGGGGGATTGAAGCCATGTATAAATTATACCTTTGAACACCCCCTTGCGAAAAAGGATACTTATCCAATGCCAGTGGTAAAATACTTGCAGCCAGGTCTGACAGGAATGACAAGGTGAGCCGGCGAGATGAGCCTGAATTAGATAACCCCATTGGTTGAAACAGGTCTTATGCTCAAAGAAGAATAACCGGCAGTGAGCCACCAAAGGGGATCGAACCCTTGACCTGACGTTTACGAAACGCCCGCTCTACCGTCTGAGCTATGGTGGCTGGATGTTTCCTGGCGCGAGCGAGATTATACCAGGATTATCACCTCTGGTACAAGAAATCAGGATTAATGAGATGTTGAATATAGCTATGTTATCTTATCACACCTGCCCCCTGGCAGTTTTAGGCGGGAAGGACACCGGCGGAATGAATGTTTATGTCCGGGACCTGACCCGCCAGCTAGGACGCAAGGGTGTTCACGTCGATGTATTCACCCGGTCGCAGGACGAGCATGTGCCCCATGTCTTGCACGATCTGGGGTATGGGAACCGGGTGGTGCACATCCCGGCTGGGCCGGAGTTCCCCCTTCCCAAGCAAGATCTGGTCGAATTTTTACCCCAATTTGTCGAGGGAATTGAGAATTTTGCTGCTGAGAAACACATCCAATACGATATCATCCACAGCCATTACTGGCTTTCCGGGATTGCCGGTGAGGCGCTTAAAAAGAGCTGGCAGAGTCCGGTGATCCACATGTTCCATACCTTGGGTTTGATGAAAAACAGGGTGGCGCGCACCCCGGAAGAGATGGAAGGGGATTACCGTATCAACGGCGAACGGCGGGTCATCCAGATAGCTGATCAAATCGTAGCCGCCACGCCGGCCGAACGGGCGCAGCTTCAATTCCTCTACCAGGCTGACGATCGGAAAATCACGGTGATTCCACCGGGAGTAGACACCAGCCGTTTCTATCCGATTCCATGCGACGAGGCCCAGGCTGTCGTCGGTTTGCCGCTGGATAGCTGTTTCATCCTTTTTGTCGGCCGGATCGAGCCTTTAAAGGGGGTGGATACTCTGATCCGGGCTATGGCAATCATGTTCCAAAACGGAGCGCTGAACGACTGTCCCCAGGGTTTGATGATTATTGGCGGTGATCCGGAAGCCAGCCCCGACCAGATGAATGCAGAAATGACGCGCTTGAAGGCCTTATGCAGTGAATTGGGGATGAACGACTTGATCCTCTTCCTGGGGAAGCGCAATCAAGATTCTCTGCCCTATTATTATTCGGCAGCTGAGGTACTGGTTATGCCTTCCCATTACGAATCCTTCGGCATGGTAGCGCTCGAAGCCATGGCCTGCGGGACGCCGGTGGTGGCTTCGCAGGTTGGCGGACTGCCTTTCCTCATTCAGGATGGCATTACCGGATACGTCATTCCCGCTGAAGACCCGCAGGCATTGGCAAACCGTCTGATGGGTTTGTTGAAAGACCCACTTAACCGGCGGTCGATGGGCCAACAAGCAGCTGCTTACGCCCAAGAATACGCCTGGGACCTGATCGCTGGAAGGATCGAAGCAACATACCAGAAGCTGCTGATGCCCGAATCTGTCTAGCTGCTGAACAAAAACCAGTATTTTGCCAATACTGGTTTTTTCATGGTTAAGGTAGTGGTGATCGGATATGGGTGGATTTATGGTGACCAGGTCAAGACCATCATAACCTGGCTGTTGGTTTCTGGAGACGGGAAATAAGCCCGGCTCGTAGGTTGGCGCCAGATGCGGATCTGTTCCAGTGCCTGTTCGGCAGGGGTGCCCTGCTGCACCAGGTAACAGCCAACCACTGTCCCGGTGCGTCCGCGCCCGCCCCAGCAGTGCAGGTAGAGATTTTCACCGTCTGCCAGTCCTTCGCTGATGGTTTTCAGGATTTTTTCCATCATTTTCCGTTCGGGTATGCCGCAGTCCTGAACCGGTAAGCGGGTATATTGGATTGGGCGGCCATCTTCACCGGTCTGACCGGCCAATATTGGCTCGTAAGGGACTAATCCGGATTCTCCGGCTTCGGTCAGGTCAATGAAGAAGGTGATACCGTGGTCGAGCAAGCGCCTGATCTTTGTCCGGGCATCTGCTTCGACCGCTGCGCCGGGATATTCGCCGGCCAGGAACCTTCCGGGAATAACCCAGTACGAATTTGACAGCGGGCGATCGCCAGTCTTTTTGTTTTGACCGGCCTGGCTCGGGGCTTGGGGTTTGGCCTCGCTGGGCCTGCCCGAGACGTGGCTGCCACGTTTGACCGCATCTCTTCCGAATTTCTGACGGAGTGAATCGACGGCTTCGAGCAAGCGGTGTTCCTTTTCGAGGCGGTCATCCCACAGGCTCATCTGGCGGCTGAGCTCGCTCAACCCGCTGGCGCCAACTCCCAGCAGCCTCACCGGCCGCTGCCCGGGCCACACCTGGTCGAACAGGTCACAGATAGTTTCAAAGATTACGCTGTCTTGATCGGTCGGCTGCAGCAAGGTTTTTTGGCGGGTAATTGTTTTGAAGTCAGACCAGCGTAATTTTAACCGGATGGTGGTGCCGCTCAGGCGATCCTGGCGCAGCCGCCTTCCGACGGTTTCAGCCAGGTCTCGCAAGGTATGGTGCAGTAGCTCGCCGTCGCTGACGTCGCGCTCGAAAGTCGTTTCCTGGCTGACAGACTTGATGGTGTGGCTGGATATGACCGGACTCTCATCGATACCCCTGGCGCGCTTTGCCAGGTCCTGGCCATAATTGCCGAAATGCTCATAAAGGAAGGTTTCACTCTGGCTTGCCAACTCTCCGATGGTATGGATGCCATTCTCCAGCAGGCGAGCGTCAGTTTTTGGCCCGATTCCCCATAAGGCACGGGCTGGCAAGGGCGCCAGGAATTGGGCTTCCTGCCCGGGTGGGACGACGGTGATCACATTCGGAGGTGTGTTTCCCTTGTGGGCCATTTTACCGGCATCGGTGGCAATCTTCGCCACCAGCTTGTTGGTAGATACACCCAGCGAGCAAGGTAGTTTCAGCTCGCGGTTGATGGTGGCTTGCAGCCGTTCTGCCAGCACTCGACCGGGTTCGGGCAGGTCGGTCAGGTCCATGAAAGCTTCGTCGATGGATACCTGCTCGACGAGAGGCGTCAGGTCGTTTATAAATTCCATTACCCGTCCAGACATCTCACCGTACACCCCATGGCGTGGGTAAACAACGACCAGGCCTGGACATGTGCGGATTGCCTGGGCCATGGGCATCGCCGACCTGACCCCAAATGCGCGGGCCGGGTATGAACATGACGAGACCACTCCACGTGATTCCGGATGCCCACCTACGGCGAATGCTTTGCCCCGCAGGCTCGGATCATAGAGCTCTTCCACTGCGCAAAAAAAAGCGTCCAGATCCAGGTGAATTATTTTTCGGACCATAGGGCTAATTATAAAACACTAAGATCATGAAAGCCGCCAGGCCCGGTAAATGTGGCCGTACATGGTTGCCCGGTTTTTTAACCCCGACCAGAAACCGCGATGATTTTCTTTTACCAGGTGAGAAACCCCTTGCATGCGAATGCTCTGGCTGACCCAACGGTGTTTCTGGGCGGCAAGTGTCAGGGCGGTCTCAAAACCATAACCCTGGGCCGCATCTTCCGGTACAGCATACAGCAATTCACGCCGGATGCAGCGTTGGCCGGTCAGCCAGGGAGCGACGATGTGCGAGAAGTCCGTTTCCCAGTGGCCGCTGCGAAAAAGGCCAAAAGTCATGTGCGCCTGCCCATCCCTGACCGGATTGATCAGGTCCATGATGTGGGCCGGGGTCAGGTTGATCAAATCTGCATCGATTAACAGCAGGCAAGAAGCTTCAGTCGCCCGCCAGCCTGAGAAGATCGCCTGGCCTTTTCCAAGATTGGCTTCGTGCCGCACCAGCTTGATGCGCGGGTTTGCCAGGATAGCCTGGCTAACGATCTCAAAGGTGGTGTCCTTTGAGCCGTCGTCCACGATAATGATTTCGCTGAGGTAATCGACTTCTTGCAAGACTAACAGGACTTTCTCGATTGCTCTTGACTCATTAAATGCAGGTATGATTGCGGCTACCGAGGGTTTTTGCCTGTTCGGCTCGATAGCTCGTGGGCGCGTTCCACCGTCAATTTGGTTTTGATAAGAAATCATAAAAATTGATGTTTTGGATTATTGGCAGGTGATTGCCAGATCGACCTGGTTTGACCGCAGCGTATTAGGTGACGACACGTACAGCTTCACCCAACCCTGTACGGAAGAGGAGATGGTCAAGGAATAGCTCAAATTCAGCGTATGGCTTCCAGCGGTTGAATAACTGCTGGATTGAGCTGCCGGTAAATTGAAAGTGAAACCAGAGGTCGTTGCCTCAGCTTCCAGCTGGTAGGCAAAAGATCCGCTCCCTTCGACGATTATTGCCCCGGTCAGATTGATGGTGACCGGGCAGCTTCCTGAGTAGGTTGTCTGGTCAGCGCTCAAGCTGGTTCCAGTCACTAATACACTACCGCTGCCGCCAGGTGCGGTGGTTGCATTTGGATCAACAGTCACTGAGGGCGAGACATTGATCAAAACATAAAACGGCTCGTTTGAATTAGGGCCGACTCCAAAAAGTTGGCCAGCATCATTTTTGAGCATCCACAGGCTGGTATATTGACCGCTGGTAGCTGGCGCAGTAAAGGGGACCGAAAGGTCGACGCTCTTACCGCTGGGGACCTCGACGGGTAATGGCACAGACTGGACGTCGCCGCTCAGGTTGCCGGAAGAGTAGACGAGCGTATATGCGGTCGACCAGGTGGTCGAGCCGTTATTGGACAAACGCCAGGTTTTGGTGAAGGTTGCTCCGGGTGCGACCGCCATCCCATCCGGAATGGTGACATCTGTTACGAAGCTGGCCGAATCTCCATCTGTGCTGAAAATCGCCGTTCCAGCCTCAGTTGCCGTTGCGCTGGTCTCGGTTGGCACCGGGCTGGACGCGCTCGTAGGAGCCGCTTGAGTTGCTGCTGCGGACGGGATTGGGGCTGCAGTAGCTATTTCCAGCACGGCTGTCGCCGTTGGTGGAGGGAGCGTCCCGGTAGGAGCAATAATTGTGGGGCCGCAGCTAGAAGTTATGATGGCTACGATTAAAGAAAACGCCAAAGCCATTAGATAGGTAGGTTTGTGTTTCATTTATTATCCTTTATAATAGGACCTTATGCCCGTCGTGTAAATCTTACATGACAATTTTACACTAGACTGGAAAGGAAGACTATGGCTTCAAAACCTCAACAGTGGTCAAAACCGCCGGAAATGACGATCGATCCGGCCAAACACTATTCCGCAACCTTTAAAACCGATAAAGGCGACATCGTCGTTGATCTATTCGCCGATAAAGCACCGAAGACGGTTAATAATTTCGTGTTCCTGGCAGAGCAAGGCTTCTACAATGGTACCATCTTTCACCGGGTGATTGCCAATTTCATGGCCCAGGGAGGTGACCCAACCGGCACCGGCATGGGTGGTCCAGGTTACCGTTTTGACGACGAGTTCGACCGGTCGCTAAAACACGACAAACCCGGTGTCTTATCCATGGCTAATGCCGGACCGGGCACGAACGGATCGCAGTTTTTCATCACGCACATACCGACTCCGTGGCTGGATATGAAGCATACCATTTTTGGACAGGTGTCCGAGGGCATCGATGTGCTCATGTCGATCCCGCCTCGCGATCCCCAACGCCCTCAATCCCCGGGGGTCAAGCTGCTCTCGGTTGAAATCACTGCAGCTTAAAAAACTCTTGAATTTCGCGGGCATTGCTTAACGAGAATTGAACTCAGTAAAATTGGAACGTTTCCGTCATGGAAAGTGATGGGATTCAAATCAGGCCGGTTTCTATCGATGAAGCCGGCCTGATTCTTGAGGTTTACCACGAGTGTGAGGATTTCCTCGCCTTGGGGCCGGTCGCTCACGCCAGTCTGGAGATGGTTGCAGCTGATCTGGCCCTTTCGAATGAACAGGGGGGTATTTTTTGTGGGATCTTCCTTCCCTCCCGCGTCATGGTTGGTGTGGTAGATTACATCCCTGATAATTTTGAAGGAGACCCTCAAACCGCTTTTCTCGAACTACTGATGATTGCTTCCGCATTTCGCCGGAGAGGATTGGGTGCAGTAGTCGTCAGGCTGGTAGAAGAAATCATCCGGCAAAACCCGCGTATCACCCGGATCGGAGTCGGAGTCCAGGTCAACAATCCAACTGCCATCGCCTTCTGGCAAAAAATGGGTTATGGCATTATCAGCGAGCCTGAATTAATGGCGGATGGGACCACCGTCGTCCGGTTGGAGAAGCCGGTCGTACCTGCTTCTTTCAGCTCTTTACCCATCCGCCAGTAGGATAAATCCTTATAAATCCTCATCAGGTAGGCCTGTGCGCCCTACCTACCTGGCAGGGCACGAAGAGTCGCGTGGAATTGGTTGATTCATCCAGCCCCGTCCAGGATCTATAGCGTTGTTAGATTCTTCCGTTCAATACTCCCAATCAACCCGATCAGACCTCAAACCGGACGGTTAAAATTTGCTTGGATGTGAGCTTGACGCTCAAGCGGTCATCCACCAGTCCCAGGATTGGACCGGTTGGGTTGCTTTCAAAATCGACAAATCGGGCAGTAGCCCACTTTTTTACGCTGCCAGGTTGGTTTGAAAAGTCGAAGGTCACCGCGGCCGAGGTTGCGGCTGGATTCCAAATCCTGATCTCCAACCCGCCGTCGATTTCCTGCAGGCTGGACATCACTACCGGTCCTGTAAGGTTAAGAAAACTGGCCGAAAGCGGTAAATCGGGTTGGCCCAGGTTGGGCCGGCTGTCTTCAGCCGTAAGCTGCACCAGGCGCAGCCCGGCTGCCAGCGATTGGCCTGCAAGGCTCAATTTCACCCGGTCGGGTTCTTGGGCTAACGGCACGATCCAATAGCGGAAGGTCAGGTCGCCTTGAACCTGTCCGAGAGGCTCGCCTTCGGTGAAAACTGTGCGGCGGGTGCTGCGGAAAAGGGTTAATGCCAGCGGTTTTTCCGGTTGGTCAAGCAAAGCAACTTCCAACAGCCCGCTGCTGGACAGCGCCATGCCGCGTGACCCGTCGAAGATAGCGCTCCAGGTTTGCTGGGGACGGGTCTCCACTTCAAGCTCGCGGAAGAGGTGGTTGTCGGAGCTGAGGGCGATGGGCCGCTCTACTACGTCGAATGGGGTATCGGTCACGAAAGAGATAGCATCGGCGCCGGAAGGGAACAAGACCCTGAAACGATGGTCGCAGGCGTTATTGTGGACAGTTGTCTCCACTTCCACTTGATCGCTCCCGGCCCGCAGGCTGACCAGGCTGTCAACCACCAAGGCGACCATGCCTTCTGATCTGCGCATTGTCGAAAAATTAAATTCTGCCGGAACGACCATGTTCGTCCGCACCCTGAAACTGGTCAGGAGCGGCCCGTTGTGCACCAGGGCAATGCTGGCTGCACTGGCGGTTGAATAGAAGATCTGGTCGTTTACGGCTATCCCGTGGAACCAACCATCGCCGATGTCCGCCCGATCCTCGAAGGATAAGAGCCGTGAATATGCCTGTCCACTGCGCAGGTCGGTTATAGATATTGTCCCGTTGGATTCGAATCCAACGGTCAAAATGCCGTTGGACATCGAACGTTCGCTAACAGCCAACCCAGGTACTTCAGCATAGCGGGTTGGAACAGATGCCTGACCCGCTTTTACCGTAAGGGTGGTGTATCCCAGGGCAGGCAGGTTTAACCTCAGGCTCACCGTGACGACGTTAACTTTGTAAGATTGGGCGAAACGGACGCGATTGGCGGCGCGGATGCGAGTCCGGTTCATATCCTGCCCGAGGCGTTGGTAAGGGATTTCGTTTCCATCCGGGTCGTAAATCTTGAAAGCCGGCTTTGGTTCGAATCCGAAGAATTCGTTGAATGTAGGCCATTCTGCAGGAATATCGAGGGCGATTTCAACTGGCTGGTCGCTCGAGACGGGGAGCGAGTTGAACACAACGACTCGCAGCTCGTTTTTACCGGGTTCTCCCGTGATACCTCGTGCGATATTTTCGGCAGCTGCGACCACCACCTGTTCGCCAATATCCTGGCATTGGTGGAAGCGGTAGCGCATGTCCTCGTGCACGGCGTCGATGCTGCAGCCGCAGATAGAATCGTGGGGATGATTGTTTAGCAACCATTTCCAGGCGACGTCCAGATATCCCTTGGGGTACTCGTAGCCGCTGAATGCCGCGGCCATCGCGCTGAGGGGCTCTGCCCACTGGCACAGCAGAGTTTGGCAGGCAGCGTTCGTCTGCTTGATCCAGACCCGGCTCGAAAGCACCCCTGGTATCAGCCACTGCTGATCGGCGTCCAACGGCAGCTTGCCTGTTTCGCGCAGCTCTCCCATGTATCGCAGCTTTATTTTGTCGCTCTCGGGGACCAGGTCGTCCAGGTAACGGTCCAATGAAGTATGCTCAATCTGGTAAGGGGTCTCAGGCTTGCCCATCGCGGCTTGCACGACCTGATAAGCAGGCTCATCCCATTCCAGGTGGTCGCCGGTGTCCATCATTAGTATGGGTTCAGCCGTCGTTAATTTTGCTTCGTAGTCCAAATAGCTGTCCAGTTCAGCAGACATCCGTCCAGAATTGAAGCTGGAGAGAGGTTCGAAGCCATGGCGTACCTGGATCGCAAAATCGCAGTATCCGAACTTGCCGAACTTGTATGCAGGGAGGGTTGTGTCATCTGCCCCTTCCCAAAGCAGTAAGCGAGACTGGTCGTTAATCCCGCGCCAGATGAACGCGCCCTGGATGCCAAAGCCGGCAAACAGTTGTGGCATCTGGCTGTTATGACCGAAAATATCGCAGACAAAACCGGCTTTAGATGGAGTTCCGCCCAGTGAACGGACCATCTGGCGTCCGACCTTTAAATTCCGGATCAGCAACTCCCCCGAAACGATAAACTCGTCGGGCATCACGTACCAGGGACCGGCAACCAGCTTCCCATCCTTGAGGTATTGGCTGACTTCCTGTCGTTTTTCCGGGCGGATTTCCAGATAATCTTCAAGCATGATCGCCTGTCCGTCGGTCTGGAAAGGACCTTTCAACCGGTTACTGGCCCAGCCGGCGAGAACCTCGTCGAGCAGTTGGACCAGGCGATAGCGGAAATCCTGAAATGTGCGATACCATTCACGATCCCAATGGGTACAAAGAACGTAGTGTACGGGGCGAGGAGCCATAAAAGCATTCCCTTTCAAGCGAAAAATAGTGTTCAGGCTGGCATAATTATAATTGGAATAGTGTGAGATAATTTATGGGCAATTCCATCGTTTCCCAAGGAGATAAAATGTCAGCGTTACCACGTATTACGGTCTGGAATGAAGGTCGCCATGAAAAAAGCGATCCCGAAATTGCCAGGATTTACCCAAGCGGCATTCACGGCGCCATTGCACAAGGCCTGCGCGATCACGGTTTTACGTCGGTGAGAACAGCTACCCTCGACGAGGACGAGCACGGCTTGACCGAGGAGGTATTATCTCAAACTGATGTGCTCTTCTGGTGGGGGCACATGGCGCACAATGATGTCAAAGACGAAATTGTCGAGCGGGTCTACCTGCGTGTGATGGAGGGAATGGGTTTGGTCGTGCTGCATTCGGGGCACGTCTCCAAGATCTTTAAAAAATTGATGGGAACCACCTGCGAGCTGCGCTGGCGTGAGATCGGGGAAAAGGAACGGCTGTGGGTCGTCAACCCGGCCCATCCAATCGCAGCCGGGCTGAAGCCTTATTTCGAGCTGGCCCACGAAGAGATGTACGGTGAGCACTTCGATGTGCCGGCTCCCGAAGAGCTTGTCTTCGTCAGTTGGTTCCAGGGCGGCGAGGTATTTCGCAGTGGGTGTGGTTATCACCGCGGTAACGGGAAGGTCTTCTATTTTCGCCCAGGCCATGAGACCTATCCGACCTATTACGATGCAGACGTTTTGCAAGTCCTGAGCAATACAGCACTATGGGCAATGCCATCCGGTGGTCCGGTCGAAGAGCGCGGCCATTTCCCGGTACCCCTGGAAACCATAGTGCAATCCATATAAAATCGCCCGGAGATCTGCTTGGATAGGTGTTGTTCTGCTTATCCTATCCCTCGCACATAAAACCCACCCCAAGCCACCATCGGGAATTGATTCGCAACCCAGAGATCCACCCGATTGGATAGCGGGGTGGGTTTTTAAGGAATGGGATGATTACGAGCCAGGAGAGGATGATTACTGGTACGATACTTATACCAATCGTGAATCCCTCTACCTATCTTATCTTGCATTACAATCCAATGAGCCAGTGCGTTCCAATAACCATCCTGATATATTAATAATGATTAACAGTATTATATTTATATTCGAGTAAAATTATGATAATTAATAGTAAAAATGGATGGTATCTGCAGAATTAATTTGGAAGGAAGCACATGAAATCGCTTGTCAAGTATGGAATTGTCGTAATCATCACCTTTGTTATTGCCCTCAGCATGGGCCTTTCGGGCGGTATTATCATCGATCGCCGTTTATTGAGTATCAACCCGCCGCCGGTGGCATCGACGTCTCAATCTGGTTCTAACCTGGACAATGCCTTGATCTCCCAGGCTCTGGGGATCATTAAGCAGCATTTCGTGGACCAGGCCACTGCCACCAACAGCACCCTGACCTACGGTGCTATCAGCGGGATGGTCGATGCACTGGGCGATACCGGGCACAGCCGGTTTTTGACACCGGCGGAAGTGACCCAGGAGAATAATTTCACCAGTGGAAAATTTGAAGGTATCGGTGCCGAGGTGTCTGTGCAAAATGGCAGCGTCGTCATCGTTTATCCGATCGAAGGGTCGCCAGCCCAGAAGGTCGGCTTGCAACCTAACGACGTCATTATGAAAGTGGATGGTGTCGATATGGTCGGCCACCAGTTGAGCGATGTGGTTGGGCATATCCTTGGGCCGGCCGGCACCCAGGTGACCATTACCATCTATCGCCCATCCACCGGGCAGACGCTTGACTTTACCATTACCAGGGCCGTTATTACGCTGCAGAATGTTACCTGGAAGCCAATCCCAGGTACGACGATCGCTGACCTGCGTATCGCTTCTTTTGGTTCCGGTGTCACCAAGGATCTGGTAACTGCTCTGAATCAGATCCAACAACAAAAAATGACCGGGATCATTCTCGATTTACGCGACAACCCGGGCGGCCTGCTGAATGAGGCCGTCTCCACAGCCAGCCAGTTCCTGTCTTCCGGCTATGTACTGGAGGAGAAGAACGTCAATGGGGTTATCACCAAAATAGCGGTCGAATCTGGGGGCGTCGCTACTAAAATTCCTGTAGTCGTGCTCATCAACCAGGGAACTGCCAGCGCTGCTGAAATTGTAGCCGGCGCTTTACAGGACAATCATCGGGCGCAGTTGATCGGCGGTACGACGTTTGGCACCGGGACGATTTTGAACCAATTTAACCTCTCGGATGGCTCGGCGATTTTGTTAGCCACCCAGGAATGGTTGACTCCCACCGGCAAGACCATCTGGCACACGGGGATTACACCTGATAAGACGGTTGACCTGGCGGCCAATACTATGCCGGTCACCCCCGACACTTTGAGCTCAATGACCGCTTCACAAGTGCAATCAAGCGGCGACAGCCAATTTGAGCAAGCTTTGAAGGAGGTCCAAACGATAGTGACCTCAACTACTCAAACCGCGCCGTGATTTGGGGATTACTACGTTCGTTTATTGGTGACCTTCTTATTGCAGCAAACAGAAACCCGGTTTCACAACGAAACCGGGTTTCTGTTTGAAAGACCGGGTTATTGAGAAAATAACCCGGAGAGCCGGCTGCTTTATACAGCCAGGAGGGAAGCGACCTCTGCCAACCGGGTTGAATAGCCCATTTCGTTGTCGTACCAGGCTGCAACCGAAACCAGGGTTCCGTCCATAACCTGGATAAGGGGCAGGTCGATTAAGGACGAGTGGGAATCACCGACGATCCGGGAGGAGGGCCATTCGTCTTCGAGCACAGTCATGATGCCTTTTAACGGGGGCTCTACCGCGGCTTTGCGGAACAGGCTCTTGAGCTCGTCGACCGTGGTCGCCCGCTTGACAATGGCATTCACCTCAGCGATACTGCCGGTGCGGACCGGTACCCGATAGGCTTTGCCGGTTACGTTTAAATCGGGCCAGATAAATTTGAGGGCCTTGGCTGCGCCGGAGGACGAAGGGATGATGTTCTCGGCTGCCGCCCAAGAATCGCGCCGGTCTTTCATCGGCTGGTCGGTGAGCGACTGGGAATTAGTGTAGGCATGTACGGTTGAGAAGAAGCCGCTTTGAATTCCCAGGTTTTCTCTCAAAATTTTGATGACCGGCGCAAGAGCGTTGGTCGTGCAGCTTGCCATGCTGATGATCTTATGTTCGCCAGGGTTGAACTGGTCGAGGTTGATGCCGGGCAGTAAAACCGCGTCGCAGTCCTGCAGTGATTTGCTGGCTGCGCTGATCAGGACCCGCCTGGCACCGCGGTCCAGGTGGGCCTGGGCACCTGGGCGAGTAGTTGCGCGCCCGGTGCAGTCGATGACCAGATCTACTCCCAATTCTTTCCAATCGGGGAGCGTTTTGGATGAATTGAAATAGCGGATTTCTCGGCCGCCGATGATGAAGCGATTATCAGCGGTCTTGACTGGCTCATGCCAGCGGTTGTAGTTCGAGTCGACCTCGAATAACGCGCCCAGGGTATCCAGATCCTTTATATCCGAAATTGAAACCGGCACGAAGAGGTTGCCTTTCAAGGCGGCTTTGAGAGCCGATCGGCCGATCCGGCCAAAACCATGGATAGCAATTCGGTTCATTTCAAATCCTTTCTAAGCTAATGGAGCTTAAAAATCAAAATTAAGTGAAATGGGTTGATACGATTACGGATAAATAATACTACAAAAGGAAGGGATTTTATACAGGGTCATTTTCCTCTTGAGAATTGTTTCATAAAACCCGGAATCTTCGAAAAGATTCAACCGGTATTTACTAATATTAATATCTGTATTGACAAAATCAATAATTGTGATAATATATTTTTGAAAACATGAATTTAAATTTGTATTCATTGAAGCAACTTAGTAAGACCAATTCAATTTTCCATTACTTCTAAAACCATAAGCGGAAAAAAAAGATGTCCAAACAAACCGTTCAAATTTCATCAGACCAACCCTCGATCACGATCAAGATCCAGGGCGACCTCTCTTTCAAGGGATGGGATCAACAAGAAGTGCGGGTCGAAGGTGGCAGTCGCCATACGACCTCCGTTCACCAGGAGGGCGACTCAATTTTGATTACTTCAACCGATGATTGCCTGGTAATGGCGCCAACCGGGTCTAAACTGAAGATTGAACGTGTGGCTGGTGACGCATATATCGGTAACCTGGAAAGCGACCTGGTTATTCAAAAGGTTGGGGGAGATCTCAGTGTTGCTGGTGGCGGACAGCTCGCAGTCGAACAGGTGGGAGGGCAGTGCCAGGTGCAAGCCATCAGCGGCGATCTTGAATCGCATAAAATCGGCGGCGACTTTTACGGGAAAGGAATGCACGGCGGGGTGATCATCGAAAAAGTGGGCGGTGATTTTATTCTTAAGGAATCTAGCAACCCGGTAACCTGCCGGGCCGCCGGGGATATCCACGTGAGCCTGACGTCGCTCCAGGCGGGTACTTCTAATCTATCGGCGGGCGGTGATATTACCGTCCATTTACCCGAAGACTCAGGGGTAACCCTTAATATCAACAGCGGGAGCGAAGACATCCACATCGAACTGGGAAGCCAATTTGAAGAGGTCGATGAACGGTTCTATGTTGCTACAGTTGGCGATGGGACGGCTATCTTTAACCTGAAGGCAGGCGGGGACGTCCTCGTCACCGATCAACCCTGGACGGACGAGAATATCGTAGATGTAGAAGCTGAAATTGACGAGCACGTGCAGTCCTTTACAGACAACTTTGAGGCACACATTCGGGATGTTACCGACCGGGTGGCGACTGAAGCCGCCCGTCGGGCTGAAAAGAGGGTCAAGGCTGCTTTTCACCGGATCGAACAACGCATGGATTTCCCCGGCAAACCTGACGGCCCCACTTTCTCTGCGACGTTCAATTCTGATTTCCCTTTCAAGAAAACCAAAACTGATCCTGTGGCTAAATCGAATGACTCGGTTAGCAATGAGGAACGACTGATGATCCTTAAAATGGTTGAGAATAAGAAGATCAGCGTGGAAGAGGCGGAAAAATTATTGGAGGCCTTGGAAGGTAAGGGTTAGGATGACCTTCGACGATCCCCTAAACGAAATCCTCAAGAAGATTGAGCGAGGTGAGCTCTCGGCAGACGAGGGCTTAAATATGATCAATAACCTCGAATCCATTGATACAGATTCTCGTACTCGTCCAGAAGATATCTCATCTAACTGGCGAGAAGCAGCGTTTGACAGCCAGGTGCCTGCGGACGATAATGACCAGCTGGCAGGCCAGGCCTTGGAGCATGAAATCGAACGCTGGCGGCGTTGGTGGTTTATCCCATTTTCTGTGGGGATTTTTATCACACTCCTGGGGGCCGGTTTGATGTATTGGGGGGCTGCGGCGGCTGGTCTCAGCTGGGGATTCTGGCTCTCGTGGATCCCCTTCCTGCTTGGGCAGGCTATGATGGTGCTGTCGTGGTACAGCCAGAAAGCTCGCTGGCTGCACGTCAGGATCAGGCAGCGCCCGGGTGACAAGCCCGAATTAATCGCATTTAGTTTTCCGCTTCCCTTGCGCTTGGGCGTCTATTTCTTCCGTCATTTTAGCCGCTTTATCCCCCAGCTTGAAGACCAACAACTCGATCTAGTGCTCGACAGCCTGGATAAATCTCTGCCCAGCGATTCGCCTTTTTACGTCCACGTCAACGACGATGGAGAAGACGTGCAGGTGTATTTGGGTTAAAGATCTCGAGAAATGAGAATAGAGCAGCGCCCATCATCATTCGAAGTCCCGCTCTCTTCTCTTTTGTCCAATTTCTATTGTGCCGGTACATTAAAGTAGTTGTAGGTTGCTTTGGCCAGCGTCGCTACTAACTCGTTGACCTGGTCGAAGATGGCCTGGACCGGGTCGTTGACGAAGATCACCAGCACAAAATCGCCGCCGGGGGTATAGGCGATTCCCGCGTCGCCAATCGTATGCGTCAAACCATCCTGAGCCTCGATAGCCCAACCGTGTTTGTGAGCCAGTTGGGTCCCGAAAGGCAAGCCAGCCTGGATCATCTGGTTGATGTTGTTGCGCGATAAGAGCGTGATCATCTGCTGGCATTTCGTCTGGGTTATCTCGCCTGGGAACGCCGCCACCAATGCGCCGCCGCCGGACTGGGAGCATTGGTAGATGTCTTCAAGCAGCATCCCCAGGTCGGCAGGAGTAGTCTGGTCGTAAGGGTCGGGCCCGGTATTGATGTCAGTTCGCTGGTTGGCAGGAGTTTTAAAAACATCTAGAAGCGGCGCTCCAGGATGGAAGTAGCCACCCCAAAAGGTGTTCAGCAGGCCGAGGGTTTCCATATCGTCGGTCACCAGCTTGGGAGCCAGGGTCTGGTCGATCACGCTTGCAGCCAGGGCGTCGGTCGAATCGTTGTCCGAACGCTCGATCATGTTGACCATCAGCTGCATGTCTTCATCCGGAATCGGCTCGCTCAATCGCCGAAAAGCGGAAATCATCACCGGTATCTTGATCGTGCTCCATCCTGAAAAGGCAATGTTCGGCGCTGGAGGTGTGTCGGTGCCATATTGGGTGACGAAATGAATGTTCTGATAAGTTTGCAGGTCGGTCAGGTATAGCTCGACTGTCCCTTTGAATGGAGAGAGATCGATAATCTGCTTCAGCAGCACCTGCAAACTATAGATGGTCGCCTTGGGGGGAGCCGAACGGCTGTAAGTGAGGTTGACCACCCGCGAAGTTGGTGAGTTCAATGCATCGGTGATCAGCGTGACTGCCCGGTCGATGTCCAGGGTCGTGCCGGTCTGGCCTGGTTGGAAATTGACCGTCCCAGGGACAGGCGAGGCTGGCGAAGCCGGCTGGTCGTAACGAGTGGCAATCTCGTCTTTTAAGTAACTGCGCAAACGGTCAGATGAGAAGGAAGCTCTCAGCGGAATTTCGGCTGCCGGTTGGGTTTTATTCCAGAGGAAATCCCAAAATCCGGTCCAGAAAGGCTGGTTGACGCGCTGCAGGTCGGCCGCCGCCAGCATCGATTCCAGGTCCAGTTCATAGCCCACAACAGATGGTTTAATCTGGATTACGGCGTTGCCGTAATCAACCTCGATTGGTTGAGAATACGTCTGCAGCAGCCGCTCGGACGCCTGCTGGCTGCTCAATCCACCCAGTGGAACGCCAGCCACAACTAATCCTGAGGGAAAATTCGAACGGGCCCGGCTGTAGCTGGATAATTCAACGGTGGTCAAAATGACGGCAATACTGATAAAAAGTAGGGAAACCCAACGTAGTAGCGATATTGATGTTTTCACGTAACCTCGGTGGGTTAAATTTTACCAGAAAGAACGGCGAATCGAGAGATGAAAATGGAGGACCATTGCCTTGAATTAATTTCTCGACCGTCATCTAACCGGGCTCTGTAGAGCAGAAAAGTAAAGCATTATTACACATGAAGCCAGATAATTGAGTTATACTAATAGATTGATCAGTTTGGGAAAATCCATGTTAAAAGGTTTACGGATTTCTACTCCCTGCGCTATATTCTCAATTCTTGAAGGATATCACTATTGAAAAAAGCTCTGATAACGGGCATTACCGGCCAGGATGGCTCGTACCTGGCAGAACTACTGCTTTCGAAGGGGTATGAAGTGCATGGTTTGATTCGTCGGGCCAGTACCTTCAACACTCGCCGCATCGACCATATCTACCATGACCCCCACGGTAACGGTGAAAAAGTCAATTTATACCTGCATTACGGTGATGTTACTGCGCCAGACAGCCTTTTAGATGTCATCTATAACACCAAACCGGATGAAATTTACCACCTGGCAGCCCAGAGCCATGTGCGGGTGAGTTTTGACATGCCCGAGTACACCGGCGATGTGACCGGCCTGGGGACGATCCGCATCCTGGAAGCGGTGCGTAAAAGCGGTATCAAAACCCGGTTTTACCAGGCTTCATCCAGTGAGATGTATGGTAGTGCTAAACCTCCGCAAAATGAGGCCACACCATTCGAGCCGCGCAGCCCTTACGCTGCCGCGAAGGTATACTCGTATTGGGTCACTCGTAATTATCGTGAAGGTTATGGCATGTTTGCCTGCAACGGCATCCTTTTCAACCACGAATCTCCCCGGCGCGGCGAGACCTTCGTAACCCGCAAGATCACCCGCGGGTTGGCGGCGATCGTGGCTGGCCGGCAGAAAACCTTGTACCTGGGTAACCTGGAATCCCGCCGGGATTGGGGTTACGCACCGGAATATGTCGAGGCGATGAACTTAATCCTCTCTCAAGAAAAACCCGGCGATTATGTTATCGGTACCGGAGAAGCCCACACGGTCAGAGAGTTCCTCGACGAAGCCTTTGGATATGCCGGGGTCGATTGGCAGGAATACGTCAAGATTGACCCGCGCTACTACCGGCCGACGGAAGTTGATTATTTGCAGTCCGACACGAGCCGGGCTCGCCGGGAGCTGGCCTGGACGCCCAAGGTCCATTTCTCTGAATTGGTGCGGATCATGGTCGATGCAGACCTGGAGCTGGCCGGGCAGACCAGTCCGGGCGATGGCCGCCGCATCCTCGAAGAACGCTTTAATGGATGGCACCGGTGGGAACACCAGGTAATCAGCATGGAGCGTTAACCAGATGTATTCTGTTTTATTCGTTTGTACGGCCAACCAATGTCGGTCCCCGATGGCAGAAGTGCTCTTCCGCCAAAAATTAATCCAGCGGTCGCAATTGGGGGAGTGGAAGATCGCATCGGCTGGGACGTGGGCTGTGAATGGACTGCCAGCAACCGAGCTGGCCCAAAAGGTGATGGCCGAAAAAGGTTTGGATTTGAGCGAACACCGGTCTCGCCTGCTGACAGCTGAAATGATGCAGTCCTTCAACTTGATCCTGGTGATGGAACGCGGCCATAAAGAAGCGCTCCAGATTGAATTTCCCAATGAAAAACACCACGTCTTTCTTCTCAGCGAAATGGCGGGATATAAAGCCAATGTAGACGATCCGGTGGGTAGATCGTTGGCCGATTACCGTCTTATTGCAGACGGCATCGAAAAGATATTGGAAACCGGGTTCGAGAAGATCGAACAAGGCAGCCAGGTCTCTGGCGGATAATCTCTGCTTCAACTTACTAATTTAAGTCAATTTATTTTTGTGCAGTGGGTTAACATTGGTAACCCACTGCTATTATTGAAGAAAAATATATTATCGACTCATTTCATCATCATCCCCTGCCATCTTTCTCTTTAATCGCCAATCTAAATCTTACGCAAATTGACAATTTTGATTTTACTCGCTATAATTGCCTTATAATTTCATATCAAATCCCAGGAGTAGTAACTCCCGAAATGGCTGCCAGAGAAGGAGCGCCAATGGCTGAAAGCCTCCTCAGTAAACCGGGACCGAAGTCGCCTGGATCGACTGCCGAAGAAATCTTTTTAGAAAGTAGAACGGCACGGGTGAGCCCGTTACAGCGAGACCCGGATGCCTGTCCGGGCGGAGTGCACTGGTTAATAACCGGTGAATTGAGGTGGTACCGCGAAAGATCGCTCTTTCGTCCTCTTGGACGGAAGGGCGTTGTTTTTTAATCGAGAATCGAGAACCGATAGTCGTGAACGGTGAATGAGCTTTGCCCGACCATTGTTCTCTACTCTATCTATGTATCAAACAGGTAACTGAGATGAGCTTATCTAAGACCTACAACCCGAATAGCGTAGAGCCCCATTTGCAGGAGATGTGGCTGGCCCAAGGGATCAACGAGTTCGATCGTAATCCGCTAGGGCCGGTCTATTCCATTGACACGCCTCCGCCGACCGTTTCGGGTTTGCTGCACCTTGGGCACGTTTATTCATACAGCCAGACGGATTTCATGGCCCGTTTCTGGCGGATGAATGGTTTCAACGTCTACTACCCGATGGGATTTGACGACAACGGCCTGCCTACTGAGCGCCTGGTGGAGCGTTGGCGCAAGGTCAGACCGGCGGATATCGGCCGCCAGGCTTTTATCGTGCTGTGCCAGGAGGTGAGCCAGCAGGTAGAGCAGGATTATAAGACCTTATGGCAGCGGTTAGGCCTATCGGTTGATTGGCGTTTTACCTACCGCACCATCGGCGACCTTTCCCGTAAAACATCTCAGGCATCCTTCCTGGATTTATATCTTAAAGGGCTGGTTTACCAGAAAGAAGCGCCTTCGATCTGGTGCCCTGAATGCCAGACGGCCATCGCCCAGGCTGAACTCGACGACCTGGAACGCCCCGCAGAATTTTACACGCTGGCTTTCCGTGAAGAAGATGGTTCAACCATTGCAGTTGCGACCACACGACCTGAGCTTTTACCCGCCTGCGTGGCAGTCTTCGTCCACCCTGATGACTCCCGCTATCAGAATCTCATAGGGACGAAGCTGCAGGTGCCTCTCTTCGACCAGGAAGTGCCCGTCCTGGCGGACAGCCATGCCGATCCGCACAAAGGCACCGGGGCAGTGATGTGCTGCACCTTTGGAGACCAGGTCGATGTGGAGTGGTGGCACAGCTACCATTTACCCCTGTTGGTGGCGCTAGGCCCGGATGGTCGCATGACCGGGTTGGCCGGTAGATTTGCCGGCCTGCCGCATCGAGAAGCCCGAGTTGCGCTGGTAGCCGCGGCTCGAGACCTGGGTTTGCTCCTGGAAACGAAACAAATGACCCAATCGGTGCGGGTTCACGAGCGCTGCGATACACCGGTAGAATACCGGGTTACCCGGCAGTGGTTCGTCAAGGTTCTTGAGTTCAAAGACCAGCTCCTGAAATTGGGCGCCCAGGTGGTCTGGCATCCGGAACACATGCAAGCCCGCTATCGAGAATGGGTCGAAAACCTGCATTGGGATTGGTGCATCTCACGTCAGCGGTATTACGGCGTGCCTTTTCCGCTCTGGTACTGCGCCCGGTGCGGCGAAATTAAGGTCGCAGGCGAATCCAGCCTTCCGGTCGACCCGGAGGTTGACAGGCCAGAATCACCCTGTATTTGTGGCAGTCGTGAATTTCTTCCTGAAATGGATGTTATGGATACCTGGGCGACCTCATCTATGTCACCTCAAACGGCCGGTCGTTGGCTTTCAGACCCACAGCTCTACGCCAGGGTTTTTCCATTCTCCCTGCGCCCGCAGGCCCATGAGATCATCCGCACCTGGGCATTTTACACCCTGGTAAAATCTTTTCATCATTTCGATGCCTTGCCGTGGAATGAGATCGCCATTTCCGGATGGGGTCTGGCTCCCCAGGGGATGGGCAAGATCAGCAAGAGCCGGGGAGGCGGGCCGGTAGCACCTATGGAGTGGCTTGAGCGTTATTCTGCAGATGCCGTGCGTTATTGGGCTGCCAGCTCGGGGTTTGGCCGAGATGCGGTCATCAATGAAGAAAAAGTCCAGGCTGGCGCTCGCCTGGTGACCAAATTATGGAACGTGGCTCGTTTCAGCGAGTGTTTCATTGAAACTTACACCCCTACGGATAAAATCCCTCCGTTATCGCCGGCCGATGCCTGGATCATGGCTCGCCTGCAAGGGCTGATCGCCCAGGTCACCACCCTGCTGCGCGGATACGATTATGTAGCAGCCAGGAATGAGCTTGAAGGGTTCTTCTGGCACGATCTGGCTGATAATTATCTCGAAATGGCCAAGCAGCGGCTTTACGACCCTTCCAATACCCGTGGTGAGGGAGCCCGCTTCTGCCTTTACACCACCTTACTGGCGCTGGTGAAAATGTTTACCCCTATTTTGCCGTTTGTCACCGATGAGATCTACCAGGGATTGTTTGGCGGACATGAGGGTTTTCTTTCTGTTCACCTTTCTACCTGGCCCCAGGTGGATGAGCGCCTGATGGATGAAACAGCCGCTGCGCAGGGTGAAATTCTGGTTGGTGTCGCTACGGCTGTTCGCCGCTATAAAAGCGAGCGGAATTTGCCGTTGGGTTTGGCAGTAGATCGGGTACAATTGGGCTGCGCTGATCCCGGCCTGATCCGGTTATTGGAAGAAGCCCGTTCTGATTTAACCAGCGTGACCCGTGCCACACTCATTGAGGTTGTTTCCAAGCTGGATGGCAGCCAGGAAGCGGTAGTCTATGGAGGCCTGGTGTCGATTGGGATACAGGCCGCTGGAGAAGATGGGAATGGGTAAGCCAATAAACCGGACGCATTTTGGGAGGGATCAAGAACCCGAACGACCGGTTGTGATCGTCCTGATACAAGGGATCGATCACCGCATTCCGGATTGCCAGAACGCCAGCTCATAAATGATTCAGTTACAAATCGCTTGATTACTGATTGCCTTTTCACAATTTTCTATTTTCTTTATTTTGGATAAATGCCCATGCCTGATTATTCTCTCCCAAAAGCATATGACTTCAAATCGACGGAGCAGCGCCTGTATTCCTGGTGGGAAAAACAGGGGTTTTTCAAACCTGTAAACGATCCAAACGAGCCGGAATTCGACCCGACCCGCAAGCCTTTTGTAATCAGTATCCCGCCACCGAACGTGACCGGAGAGCTGCACCTCGGACACGCCATGTTTGTATCGATGGAAGACCTGATGATTCGCTACCAGCGAATGAAAGGCGTACCGACATTATGGGTGCCTGGCTCGGACCATGCCGGCATCGCCACCCAGCTGCAGGTAGAGAAGGCCCTTCAAAAGGAAGGCTTAACCCGCCAGAAATTGGGCCGGGAGGAATTTCTACGCCGCACCTGGGCCTGGAAAGAAAAATATGGCGAGATTATCTTCCGCCAGATTCGCCGTCTGGGAGCTTCGTGCGATTGGAGCCGGCAGCGCTTCACCCTGGACGAGGGCCTTTCCAAGGCGGTCCGAGAAGCATTTGTCCGGCTGTATGAAAACGGATTGATCTACCGCGGCCCGAGGTTGATCAACTGGTCGCCTGGGCTGCGGACTGCCGTCTCTGACCTGGAGGTCGAGTACACCCAGGAGCCAGGCACCCTGTATTATTTCAAATACGAGCTGGTGGACTCTGACGAGTATATCCCGGTGGCGACTTCCCGTCCCGAGACGATATTAGGTGATACGGCTGTTGCCGTACACCCCGATGATCCCCGCTACCAGCGGTTTGTCGGGCGCAAGGTCAAAGTGCCCATCCTGGGACGAGAGATCCCGGTAATCGCCGATGAGGCCGTCGAGCTTGAATTCGGCACCGGAGCACTAAAGGTCACGCCTGGCCACGACCCGACCGACTACCAGATCGGCGAACGCCATCAACTGCCGGTCATTTCTATCCTCGACGAAGAAGCCAGGATCAATGCCAACGGAGGCGCTTATGCCGGCCTGGACCGGTTTGAAGCCCGTGAGAAGCTGTGGAGCGATATGCGCGCCGCCGGTTTGGTAATCAAGGAAGAGCCCTATCCGCGCAATACACCTCGTTCACAGCGCGGCGGCGAGATCATCGAACCGATGATCTCGACTCAATGGTTCATCCACATCAAGCCATTGGCCGAAGCGGCCCTCAAACCGGTCAGAACGGGCCAGATTACGATCGTCCCCGAACACTTTACCAAGGTGTATTACAACTGGCTTGAAAATATCGAGGATTGGTGCATCAGCCGGCAGCTGTGGTGGGGCCATCGCATCCCGGTCTGGTACTGCGATGACTGTGGAAAAATGATCGTTTCACGGGTAGATCCGGTTGAATGCCCGGATTGCCACAGCGCTCACCTCACCCAGGACCCAGACGTGCTCGATACCTGGTTTTCTTCCGGGCTGTGGCCCTTCTCGACCCTGGGTTGGCCGGATGAGACCCCCGATTACCTCTATTTCTACCCAACCTCAGTCCTCGAAACCGGCTACGATATCCTCTTCTTCTGGGTCGCCCGCATGATCATGGACGGGTTGGAATTTACCGGAAAACCACCTTTTGATACGGTTTACCTGCATGGCCTGATCCGGGATGAAAAAGGCCAGAAAATGAGCAAGACCAAGGGCAACGTGATCGACCCCCTGGTGGTGATGGATGAAATGGGGACGGACGCCTTGCGTTTCACCCTGCTGGTGGGGTCTACCCCAGGCAACGACATGAACCTCAGCCTGAAAAAGGTGGAGGCCAACCGGAATTTTGCCAATAAAATCTGGAATGCCGGGCGCTACGTGGTCAGCGCCCTCGACCAATCCCCGCTGACTCCAAAAGCTGACCCGGATTGGACCCTGGCTGATTCGTGGATCTGGGCCCGGATGCGGGCTTTGGTGAGCGACGTGGAGCGTTTGTTCACCGGCTACCAATACGGTGAAGCCGGTCACCAGATCTACGAGTTCTTCTGGAGTGAGTTCGCCGACTGGTATCTTGAGATTTCCAAGCTGCAGCTCATTGAAGGCGGCGACCGGGCTTACTACACGGCTTATACCCTGGTGCGTGTGCTCGATACCTGCTTGCGCCTGCTCCATCCATTTACGCCATTTGTTACTGAGGAACTTTGGGGCCATCTCAAAGGCGCCTGCCAGGCCAAGTCGCCTGATTTTGGTCCTGATAGTGGCTGGGAAGATGCTTTAATGATCGCTCAATGGCCGGTGGCCCACCCTGAAGAGGGCTGGGAGGCTCAAAAGGTGGCCGATTTCTCACTGGTGATGGACCTGGTGCGGGGCATCCGTAACTTACGGGCCGAGAAGAAAGTTACACCCGGAAAACGCCTGGCGGCAACCATTGTCGCAGGAGCCCGTTTCGATATTCTAATGCCCCAACTCAAGACCATCGCTGCCCTGGCTTTTCTAGACCCCATTGCCATGCGGCTCGAAGAGAGGCTGGACGAAAGCAGTCCCATCCTGGCAGACCAACAAAACCAGGTCACCCTGGTTGTTTCTGGTGTAGAAGTATATCTGCCGTTGACCGGGCTGGTAGACGTTGAAGCTGATCGCAGCCGCCTGGAAAAAGAACTGGCAGACAATCAATCTCAGGTCGACCGCCTGGTGTCGCTGCTGGCCAGCCCATTCGCCCAGAAAGCTCCACCGCCAGTGGTAGACAAAGAACGCCAAAAACTGGCAGCCTATCAAGAGACAGTTGAAAAATTAAAAAGCCAATTGAATGGGCTTGGTAGTTAAAATTTTCTTCCGGTAAATGTACCGGCCATCCATGACGAATATAACCCCCACCCGGCGACAGGTGTCTTCTACCCGATTGCGGTCATACCCCCTGGCTTGAACGGCGAGCCCAGGAGCCTTTTTACAGAGCCCTGGAAAAAGCATTGGATTTTGATCGAAACACTGGCAATTCAGAAACCCGGTTTCTCGCAGAAACCGGGTTTCTGAATAAGATCTCGACGATTATTCTAAATGCCTGAATTATTGAGGATGGCCAGTAACTGGTTCATCAGGTTGGTCAGGGTTGGGTGCGAGATTTCGAGCAGTTCGATGGATTCTTCCAGGCGCTTAAGCGTCAAAGGTTCGACCACAGCCTGGTCTTTTGATTGCCGTTCCAGCAGATCACGGATATCGTTACGAATATCCTGTAATAATTCTTTTTCTTTTTGCCCAACGTTGTGAGTTTGTTGGATCTCGTCGTGAAGCCGTTGCAGAAGTTTATCAAATTCGGGGTCATTCATCATAGTGAGAGTCTCCATTTTCAATTCTCGTTTGTTCGTGCAAGAAAATCCTGCGCAAAATCGCGATGGATGTTGCATAGGTAGAATCCATGCCGAAATAGGAGAGCGTGCCGGCAGCCAGGTTCTTGCCCTTACCCATAGGCGTATCCGAAGCATAGTGCAAGATGCCGACATCGAAAGGCACTCCATACAAGTTGACGATTTCGTTGACCGGGTGGCGCTGCGGCCGGTACATCTCGTAGACAGCGGAGAGGTACGGGCCGGCCTCCATTTCGATGTCAGTGTAGCCTTCTCTGTAAATGACTTCCATCACCCGGGCATTCTGCAAAAAAGTTCCTAAGACACTGACAGCCTTCTGGTTATCGAGCACGGTGCCATAGGTCAAGTAAGGGCTGACGTCGCTGGCGCTGAAGGCATTCTGGAACAGGTAGGTGTTGCGGGAATGTTCGTCTTGGACGACGATTGGGATCATCACATCGCCGCGGATGCCGTTAAGCGAAGCGGCTTTTCCCATGATATACACTCCCAGAAGCGGGTTGACGTGTTCGGCCACCTTTGAAAGGATATTATAGGCGCCGTATCCCAGGGGATAATCGATGTTGAGGATTAAAGCATCCGAATGAGCCAGGCAGGTTATATCGCAGCCGGGAATTGCCAGGCGTGGGTCGAAAGATGACTGTGCTAATTTTGAGACCTCGATTACCTGAGCTTCGACGTCGAAAGACAGCTCATTGGTGATGCGGGTGATCCCGTGGTCCTGTTCGTACGCCAGCTGGGTATCGCTGAGATGGCTGCCTTCGCTGGTCTGCTGGTATTTCTTGAGGACGTAATAAAGAAAGTTCTCGCGGTTCGAGGCTACAGAATGCTCGCGAATTTCTTTCCATTCGACCAGTAGGTCGGCGTTTTCCTTACGGCCCAGGAACTGGACCAATTCATCTTCGTATTGGAGGGCAAACCCGGTGACCAGGTTGGCGATCGAATGGGTATTGCTTGATATAAAGTAGACTGGACGTTCCATCAATTCCGGACAGGTGCTTTCGATATTGTCCCACCAGGTGCGAGTTGCCCGCCAGTATTCGCTCAAAGACCCGCTCAACAGGCGCACGCCTAAGGCACACGGTTTGCGAGAGATGCACTCCAGGTTGGGGAAAAAGGCATCCTGCCAAACGGTACGCAGCCGTTCAAGGTCTTCAGGTGTCATCTCAAGGTGCCGGGCCAGTTCTTTAAATGCCGGTGAAGTATGCTCTCGAGCTTTGCGGAACAGGTCGTAAGGCGAGCGCCTCAGCAGGTAGTTGAGCTTATTCCATTCGATCTGGTAGGTGGTTAACACCGGGATAATGTCGTCGATATCTGAACGGCTGGCTATGAAGCAAGCCAGAGTTTCCTTGCCATCGTAGAAACTGCGGCGGCGGCGAGCGCGGGCATAGACCTGCTGCCATGATTCTACGTCGCCATAGCCATGCTGAGAGAAGACCGCGAAGCTTTGGCCGATGACCACCGAACGGACCGTGAGCATGCAATCTGGCAGGCGTAGCAGGCAGTAGATGAATGCCGGAACGTCAGGTGAGGTTTTACGGGCATTGAGGTGCAGCGAAGAGTTCATCCCTGCATGCACCTCCTCCAAGGTGCGCAGCTGCACCTCGGCGGTTGATCTCAGCAGGGAATATACGGTGCGAATATAGAGCTCGATCTCTTCAGATGCAGTGCTTGGAACCGTTCGATCCATAATATTGATTCCTAATGGTTGCCCTCTTAATCACCAATACCTCGAATGAGGCGAATTTTCCATAACCCGGGGCTGATCGCATGATCACTTGATTGGCCGGTTGCCCATTAGGCCAATCCCCCATTTTACATTCTCTATTCACCACTTTCGAATAAACTTGCTCCATTACTGGCGATTACCCTCTGATACCAATAAGCCGAATCCTTGAGGATCCGCTTCTGAGTCGGGTAATCAATGAAGATAAGGCCCAGGCGTTCTTTATAGCCTTCGCCCCACTCGAAATTATCCATAATCGACCAGTGGAAGTAACCTGTCACCGGCACACCGGCCTGGATTGCTTTGTGTAATTCCCTGAGGTAACGGTTGGTGTAATCGATCCGGCCTGGGTCGTGAACCTTGCCATCCACAGACACCCAATCGCTTTCGCTGGATCCATTTTCAGTGATCATGATCGGCAACTTATAGCGTTCGTACAGGAAGATGGGTCCCCAATGAAGTACCTCAGGCGTGAGCGGCCATTTGAGGGCATTCAAAGGATGCCCCACATCTAAAGGTACACTTTCGAGCTCGCCGTCTTTTCCCTGCCGGACTTTTTCACCGATGTACATATTTAATCCGAGGAAATCCAGCGGCTGGCGGATGGTATCCATGTCGCCGCTCTTTACCTCGGGAGCATCTGCGCCGTAGAGCTCAAGGCCATCCTCTGGGTAGCGGCCGAAGAAGATTGGGTCCATCCACCAGGTATTGCTGAACATGTTCCGTTTCATAACCGATGTCATCCCCTTGCGAGCCATTTCGATGTCTTCGGGAGCATCGCTGGCGGGGAAATAATTGACTCCCACCATGGCCAGGCTGACCTGGCTGGCGAGTTTACTGTTCGCCCGGATCGCCTGGACACTTTTCCCGTGGGCCAGAAGAGCGTTGTGGGCAGCCCGCAGCACCTGGGCAAATCCCAGCTTGTCGCCAGGAGCATGGACGCCAACCTGGTGACCCAGGCCGATGAAGCACTGGGGTTCGTTTTGGGTCATCCAGTGAGACACCCGGTCGCCCAGTCGGTCGACAATTAGGGAGGTATAGTCGGCGAACCAGTCCGAGCAGTCGGGATTGAGCCAACCGCCCCGGCAGTATAGCTCGTAGGGAAAATCCCAATGGAAAAGGGTAACATAGGGTGTTATATTGGCTGCCAGAAGAGCGTCGACCAGGCGGTCGTAAAAATCCAATCCGGCAGGATTAGCCTGGCCTGTTCCGGACGGTAGGACCCGTGGCCAGGAGATCGACAGGCGGTAAGCCGGAAGGCTTATCGACTGCATTAAAGCCACATCTTCACGATAATGGTGGTAATGATCGCAGGCCACATCGCCGCTCTGGCTGTTCCAGATAGCCCCTTGTTTGCGGCACATCATGTCCCAGGTCGAAAGACCTTTGCCATCGTCGTAAGCCGCGCCTTCGATCTGATAAGAAGCAGCTGCAGCACCCCAAACAAATTTATCTGGAAACTTCATTTTATTTAAATCCCTTCTGTGTTTTCATCCAGCTTGAAAAGAATGGTACCCCATTTCGGCGAATGTGATTGAGCACATTCCCGGGGCTTATTTGAGAGTAAAACGATAGATCGATATTGCGAGAGCCTATTATCACAAAGCTTTTTTACGAAAAAGCTGGCTTGTGCTTCTGTAATTCTACATTAAAAACAAAATTGCAACAGATCAGGTCTGGATCCTGTCCAACCAAAACCAGGTACTGCGGCGATCGCCAAATGATCCGCTTTCGAAGTGGGTGATATCAAACCAGGGAGAAAAAACGGTGCGGATATAGTCTGGCGCAGAAGCTGCCGGCACATCCCTTAGCAGGCGTGGATCGATCACGTAGAGCATATAACGGCCGCCGGGCATGATGATTTTGGCCAGGGCGGAAATGTACTCCTGGCGGCCTTTCAGACTCAATCCGTGAAAGCAGCCGATATCCAGGGCAAATTCACTGGGTTGGACCGGCAAATCATGCAGGTGGGTGACGTCTCCGACGAAAAATCTGGCCCTGGTCGAGACCCCGGCTTGTTTGGCTTTTTTCCGCGCCTGAGCAATGGCTTCCGGTACAAAATCGATCCCAACGACCTGCCAACCCAGCTTCGCTAAGAAAATTGCATTCGTTCCAGTGCCGCATCCCAGGTCAATCGCCCTACCGGGTGGGGTCTGATTTTCTTGGAACGCGGCTACAACTTCTGGTGGTGTGATGCCGGAATCCCAGCGTGTTTTCCCAAACCAATACAACAGGCGGAATTGTAACCAACGCAATATTTACCCCTTCCCCTTTCAACAACCCATTATAAATGGGTAATCAAGCTGCTTCGAGGGGAATTTCAACCGACTTTTAGTGACCTGGCCATATGAATTAATTCCATCTACCTGATTTTAAGTAATTGATTCAAGGTATATAAGTATCATTGCCCTGATTCTGGGTATCAAAGATACCCTTTTTTTACGTTTCAAGAAAGTATTCGATTTGATATAACCATATTGAGAATGGTCTATAAGATCAATCTTGGGAACAAAAGGAAGAAAAAGAAATGAAAACACAAAAAATTCTTGCGGTATTATTAATTTTCACATTTTGGTTTGGGACGACAGGTTTCATACCCCGCCAGTCAACTGGAAGCGAGTTATTATCCCAGCCGATGGTAACCACCAGTCTTTCGGTTACTGCGGCAGCGACCACCTTCAGCCGAATATCCCCGACAAACGGTGCTTATGGTGTAGCTACCGTCGGTGCGGTGATTTCCTGGGAAAGCCTGGATTCTAATTATACCTATCAATACTGCCTTTGGCCCAGACAGAAGAAAGCTTGTCCACCTGGCCAGTGGAAAAATGCCGGATCAGGAACCAGCTTCACATTGCCGACTTTATCAGCCAACTCCACCTATTATTGGCAGCTCAGGGCCAAGAAAGGTAATACTTATGTCGTGGCCGATAATGGCGCCTGGTGGAGCTTCCATACCTCCTTCAATGTTCCATCTGGTTTCAGCAAGCTGAGCCCGGCTAATAATCTAAGCACTCCCCAGCCGCTGAGTTTAACCTTGTCGTGGAATGCAAGCACCGGCAACAACATCTATTACGAATATTGCTATACAACTGGCCTGGTTGGCGGGTTGTGCGCTGGCCCCTGGTACCGTTCGAACAACACCTCGGCTGCCATCTCTGGACTGGGTTATGACACTTCCTATTACTGGCAGGTGCGCGCGAGTTAATATCTCTGGAAAAACCTACGCTGACAGCGGCGTGATCTGGCAGTTCCACACTCAAAAAGCTCCCCCGGTTCCATTTTTCAAGTTGAGCCCATCTACTGGATCGATCGATGTACCGACCAATCCAACCCTTGAATGGAGCCCGAGCGCCGGAGCCACTGCATACTATTACTGCTACGATACAAGTGGCGACAACACCTGCGCCGGAAGTTGGACCTCGAATGGGACGGATACCAGCGTCGCTCTGGCAGGCCTCAGTTATGCAACAACCTATTACTGGCAGGTCTATTCCATGAACGCGCAGGGACAGGTGCAATCGGACAGTAGCGCCTGGTGGAGCTTCACTACCATCAGCGCGGCACCGGCTGCTTTCAATAAGATTAATCCAACCAATAGCTCGTCCAACCAGTCTTTGACCCCCAAACTGTATTGGTGGTCTCCCGAGCTGGCAAATGGCGAAACCTCATTCAGCTACTGCATCAACACCGCTGCATCCTGCCCCGTGGATGGATGGGTATCTATAGCCATCCAGGATCTGAACAACCCGATCGCCATCTCGCCGGCTCTCGCTTACAACACGACCTATTATTGGCAGCTAAAAGCCCTGAACGACGGGGGCACAACTTACGCTGATGGTGTAACCGGCTGGTGGTCTTTCACCACCCAAAAAACCGGACCGACGAGCACTGACCAAACCTTCTCAGTGGCGGAAGACGGCATACTGGAAGCTACACTGAGCGCAACTTCTAATTACACCAAGACCTTCACCCTGGTCGGCGGGCTGCCAGCCGGTCAATTCCATTTGAATAGCGATGGCAGCTTCACTTATTCACCCAATGCTAATTTCAACGGGCAGGCCACCTTCCAGTTCCTGGTTTCGGATGGCTACAATACCCCAGCAGGTCCGTATACGGCTACCATCACTGTCACCTCGGTTGAAGATCAACCGGTGATAAACTCAATCCCCACCCAGGTTGTCAATGCCGGTGATCTGCTGGTTTTCCTGGCGACAGCCACAGACGGCGATACACCCTACGGCGATACTCTGGCCTTTTCGCTCACAGCGCCTAAATCATTACCCGATGGTGTTCAAATCAGTGCCGATGGCGTATTTACCTGGGCTGTTCCCGATACCATGGCGTCGGGAGTATACACATTCACCATCACGGTAACCGACAGCACCGGTCGTTCAGCTAGCACGGATGTTGATGGGGTCGTAAACCCCGGAATTCCCGTGACCGGTGGTTTGACAATATTCTTACCGCTGATTGTTCATTAGTACATCTTATACTGCAGGGAGAGGCAGGGCTGGCCAATTACCCAGCCCTGCTTTTTTTTTAATTTTGCTTCGTAGGACCCTGGGGGACAGGATCTATACAGCGACAATTGAGCGCTGTCCCAATCTCACCGGCAACTGTTTGGCTAACTGTTAAGTTGGTTAAGGCCTGCCCCATGCAATAGGGTTATATTGTCCGGCATTGACCATCAGAATGACTACAAGGGCTGTCGCAATCTCTCAGGCAACCATGGGGCTAACTGTCAGGTTGGTTAAGGCCTGCCCCATGAAATGGGGTTATATTGTCCGGCATTGACCATCAGAATGACTACAAAGGGAGTCACAATCTCTCAGGCAACCATGAGGGCTAACTGTCAGGTTGGTTAAGGCCTGCCACATGAAATGGGGTTATATTGTCCGGCATTGACCATCAGAATGACTCAAAGGGCTGTCACAATCTCTCAGGCAACCATAGGGCTAACTGTCAGGTTGGTTAAGGCCTGCCCCATGAAATGGGGTTATATTGTCCGACATTGACCATCAGAGTGACTACAAGGGCTGTCACAATCTCATAGGGCTAACTGTTAGGTGGCTGTAAGGTTAGAGGGGTCAAATACAATCGTTTACCGACTATAATTAGAAAAAGTACTCAAAATTAGGTATTAGGTAGGTAGTTTGGGTAGTGTTCGTAATGGCGGGCGGGGAACTAATGAAACGGAATAGAATAATCGGCTTGCTAACTTGTTCAATTTTGGTCCTGGTGGGTATCTTCAGCCCGGCCATTATTGTCAATGCTGCTCCTCTCAATCTCAAAACGCATGCCATATTTCTTCCGATGGTAGTGGGTGGCTCGAATACAGCAAGCTCCGCATTTCCTTCGCTCGACCAATTTATTGTCTCATTAGAGAACAGCCAACCGGACGAAATCAAGGGGATCTACGTAAATGCAGAGTTCGCCTTGCAGGTTATCCAGCAACCTGCCGATAACTACACTTACATATCGACCAAACCAAATATCGTAACCCAATACAGCCTGGCAGCCAAATTAGGCGTCATTGGATTACTGGCTCATAATAACCTGGCTGGGAAGAATTTCTTCTTGCTGAAAACTGGTGAAACGGTCACGCTGGTTTATGGAGACGGATCCACGATGACAGTCCGAGTGACCGCGGTGGACCGCTATCAGGCCCTCGAACCAACCAGTTCGTATAGCGCATTAATAAATCTTGACGATGGCGAGGAATTGGATTCAGCCCAGGTCTTCCAGAAATATTACACCCAGGAAAATGCAATCGTCTTCCAAACCTGTATTACTCAGGATGGCCAGTCCAGTTGGGGGCGGTTATTTATCGTCGCCGAGCCAGCGGCGTAGGTCAGTTGTAGATAGCATACCAGATGCACCATCCAATGCGCGTTCCCAGTCCATCATAAATCGTTGAGTTTTTCGAACTAAACCAAGTAAAAATCCAGAATTGATACCAAAGAGCGGATGATACGCCTCTTGGCCAGATACACCGGATGTGAAAGCTTATCCCCCAGGTCTAGTTGAAGCGGCTCTACCCCCAACAAGGCAACCTGGCAGCCTATTTCCTGGATCAGGTAGCTTGAAAACATGGCGAGAGGCAGGGTGTGGGTTGAAGCAGATAATCCCTGGGCATCTTCCCAAGGCAACCAGCGAATTTCGCCTGGCGCTTCGCCCATGCGGGCTGCATCGACCAGGATGACCAGGCCGGGATGGAATTGGCGAAGCTGCCCGCTGAAGCTTTCCGGAGAAGGGCCTGCATCGATCAACAAAACAGGGCTCTGATCAGACCCCTGTTTTTGCCGTTTTTTCAAAGCTTTTACAACCAACGGGCCGAGAGCGTCGTCTCCGTTAAGTTCGTTGCCGATCCCTACGATCGCCAACCGGCTGGAAAGCTCACTCTTCTGCAGCCGGGACAGCACAAGGCGCAGCCGCGTTTGCCAGGAGGGTTTCGATATCGACGTCGTTACCATAATATACTTCAAAAGGTTCTTTTTTGGTTGAGGCCAGCTCCCATTGTTCGCTCGACATTTCCAGGCATTTGAACCGGCATGTCTGAACACATTGGGCGCAGAAAGTACAGCGATCGATGTGATATTTCAAGACGAAGCGCTTGCTGATTTTGTCTAGAACGATCAGTTCTAGTGCATTTGAAGGGCAATCCTTCACGCAAAGCTGGCAGCCGGTGCATTTCGATGGATCCCAAACTAATTTTCCACGCAGCCGGGTAGGGGTGGGTTTTCGCTCGAATGGATAGAGTTGAGTAGAGTTTTTTTTGAAAAGCGAACCGACAATATCGCCGATCATCGCACCAATAGTCGTCATAAGGGAACTCCTACTAATTTAAGAACGATCAAAACCAGAAGCTGGATCAGGGCAAGCAAAGCGCCAATCCGCCACCAAAGGCCGATGGTCTGGTCGATCCTCAAGCGGGCGAAGAGAGACTGAATTCCGGCTGTAATCAAGAGCAGAGCCAGTGTCTTGAGTAAAAACGCAATGGGATTGCTCAGTCCGCCCAGGTAGAAAGCCGAGATAAGGGTCAGCCCGGCTAACAGCTCGACATCCTTGCCGATGCGGAACAGGGCCAGGCCGCGCCCGCTGTATTCGGTCAGAGCGCCGGAGACAATCTCTGTCTCGGCTTCAGGTGCATCGAAGGGGGGAAACTCCAGTTTTCCCAGCAGCCCCACCAGGGCAACGATAAATCCGATCGGTTGGACGACGATCATCCACAGGTGCGATTGGCTGTAAGCGTTGATCGCACTGATGTTCCACGACCCTGCCAGGATCGCCGGTCCAAACAATGCCAGCAAGAACGGCGCTTCGTAAGAAAACATCTGGGTCAATGCCCGGGTTGCGCCGACCAGTGAGAAGCGATCTGCGCTGTTTGCTCCTGCCAGACCGGTGCAAATCGTCATCAGGCTTAACAAATAAACTGTAACGACCAGATCTCCCTGGAAGCTGAACGCAGGGGCCAGGCCCGCCATGGGAATATAAAGGCAGGCTGTCAGCGCAGCTGCCAGTGCTGCTATCGGTAAAGCGGTAAACAACCCGCTGTTTACCCCATCCGGGATGATCTCTTCTTTAGCCAGCAGCTTGACGATATCTGCCAGGGGCTGGAACCAGCGCGGCCCAATCCGGTTTTGAAACTGAGCAATCAGTTTGCGGTCGGTCCATTCATAAACCAGGCCCCCGGCGAGGGCGAAAAGTCCACTGGGGAAAATCAAGAGGGCGAGAACCGGGATCAGGTTATTCATCGGTAATACTCAATTCCATAGCGCCGCAAGTCTTCCCACGACCAGACTTCATCAGAGTTGGAGGAACGGCTGATGACGACCGAGCGGTCATTGCAGGAGAAGCAAGGATCGATCCCTGCCAGGATCATGGGTACGTCTGCCAGGTTATGCCCGACGACCACGGCAGCGACAGTCGAAAAATTACAAATACTGGGTGTGCGCACCTTGATCCGGTCGGGTTTATCGGTGCCGTTACTTTTGATGTAATAGAAAAGTTCACCGCGGGGGGCTTCGACCCGGCTGATGGTCTCGCCTTCGGGAATACGCCGAGGGAACCTGGTCTGCAGGTCACCCGCGGGCATTGTATCGAGGATGGATCGGATCAGCCGGTAGCTCTCGAATAACTCGTCGATCCTGACCACAAATTTTGCTTCCTGGTCACCGCGATAATCGATGATGAGTTTGACCGGATAGTCGTTATAAGCGGCATAAGGGGCTTCGATCCGCTGATCGCGTGCAACGCCTGATGCCCGGGCAGTGGGCCCAACCGCTCCCAAGGATTCAGCTTGTTCCATCGTTAATATGCCAATATTGCGCGTCCGACCCAGGAAGGTTTCATCGCTGATGATCACGTCCATGTAGTGACGAGTGCGGGTTTCGAGGAAATCCACACCCTTGCGGATAGCGTCAGCCTGCTCGGGTGTCACATCAAATTTCACACCACCGAGGATGTTAGCCGAATAATTGACCCGGTTGCCGCTCAGTGTTTCGAGCAGTTCCATCACTGTCTCGCGGTCACGCCAGCTGTACATGAATAAAGTGTCGAAACCGGCTTCGTGAGCGGCTACACCCAGCCACAACAGGTGGCTATGAATGCGTTCCAACTCGGCAAATAAAACCCGGATGGCTTGCGCCCGGGGCGGTGCGGTCACTCCAGCAAGTTTTTCAACTCCAAGGACATAGGCAGTTGCATGGATGTGGGAACAAATCCCGCAAATTCGTTCGAGGATATATAGGTTTTGGATGTAAGATTGCGCTTCAGTCCGCTTTTCGATGCCGCGGTGGACGTATCCCAGGCGGATGGTAGCCGCGGTCACGATTTCGCCATCTACAGTAAATTCAAAATGGCCGGGCTCTTTGAGGGCCGGGTGCTGCGGGCCGATTGGAACGATGAACTTTTGGGGAAGTTGAGAGGGCTGCATTTCAGTTAGCGTCCTTTCCTGTTTCCTTTGCGGTTTGTTTCAAACTGGTAAAATCCTTGCGCAGAGGATATACCCCATTGGGCCAATCATCTGGCAAGAGCAGGTGGCTGGGGTCTGGGGTTCCGAGCACTTCGATGCCAAACATCTCACTCAATTCCCGTTCGTACAGGCTGGCGGACGGAATAAGTTCGCAGATGCTGGGAACAGAAGGGGCGACCCGGGTCAGCATAATCCGCAAGGTCAGAACAGCTGCCCCATGGCAGAAATGGTATAGAACTTCCAGAGAGGGAACATCTCGATCGATTTCAGGTAGGGCGGTATCTTCTGGCACGTCACTGCCCCTGGCAGGCGCCGCAGGCAGCTTGAGATGGTCCAGGCCGGTGATAGCCGAAAGGAAACCCCATCTGGCGGTCATGATCGTTTTGACAGCATCCAGCAAGTTGGTGCGTGAGATGATTACGTCCAGGCGGTTTGGTTCGGGATTTGAACTGGACTGCCCCCAATGGCTCATCAATTCGCTGGCGGTTTGTAAGGCTGTTTCGGTGTTGATCGTCATTTACTTTTTACCCTTCTTGAGACTGTCCAGTAAGGTTGCAATTCCATAGATGATTGCTTCAGGGCGGGGAGGGCAACCGGGTATGAATACGTCGACCGGTATGACTTCGTCGATGCTGCCGACCACGTTATAGCAGCCCTGGAAGGCTCCCCCAGAAATGCCGCACGAACCGACCGCTATCACGAATTTTGGAGAGGGCATCTGCTCATAAACCCGTACCAGCCGATCGCGCGCCTGACGGGTCACTGGGCCGGTGCATAACAATACGTCCGCATGGCGCGGCGATCCTTGCAGCTTGACGCCGAACCGTTCCAGATCGTAATGAGGCGTCAATGTCGCTAAAATTTCAATATCACACCCGTTGCATGAGCCGCTGTTGAAATGGACAGCCCAGGGGGAATTGATGCGCGCCCAGGATTTGATCTCTTCAAGTGCGTTTTGCCACCGGCTATCAAGTTTTATTTGAGATTCCATTTTCCTTACCCTAAAATTAATACCAACAAAGTAAATACCAAACCGGAAAGATAGATCCCGGTCATCAGCGTCAAACCACCGGTCGCCAGGACGAGCACGCCCAGGTGGAGGATGGCGAAGAAGAGCGCTATCAAAAAGAAGGGGCGGTAACCGGGAGCTGCCATGTTCGTTGGTGCTACTTCGCCGCTGCCGTAAATGCTGGTTTTCATGGCGCTGGTTTTGTTCCGGCCTGCCAGCGCTCGCCCTAGAAGCGAGATCAAAATGACTAACGGAATGTAAATCAGAAATGCCAGCGGAGGTGATAGGAGAATATTCATGATTTAGTATCCAAATATTTGTAACAGGCTTGCGCCGGCAGGGGCGGTAATTCCATTGACCAGGCTGGGCCAAACCCCCAGTACCACAACTGCCAGGACCAGGATAACCAGAGGGATACTCATTGTAACCGGAATCGCCAGGCCTTTCTCGACCACTTCGGTTGGTTGGTGGCGATACATGGCATTTACCAGGGGGGCATAATACCCGAGTGAAAGGACGCTGTTCAAGGCAGCGAAGATCACCAGGGCGATCATCCAGGGTTGGTGAGTTTCGAAACCGGCGACGAAGATCTGCCATTTCGACATAAAGCCTGCCAGCGGCGGCAGTCCGCCCAGCCCCAATAAAGCAATGCTGAGGGCAAAGACCACCAGCGGATAACGCCGGGCTGCTCCCGCGAGATCGGCAATCATCAAAGGCTTGTGTTCGTCACGGGAGATGTAGAGCGCATAAAGCAAGCACCCTGCAGCCAGGAAGGCCAGACCCTTCATCAGTGAATGGTTCAATAGATGGAAGAATCCACCTTGAGCTCCGTCAAGCTGACCAAAGGCGATCGCTGCTCCAATCCCGACCAACATGTAACCGACATGGCTTAAACTGGAAAAAGCCAGCAAGCGTTTCACCTGGGTCTGCCGTAAAGCCAGCAGGTTACCAACGAGCATGTTAAGTGCGCCAAAACCTAAAATGATTGCTCCCCAGTTGGTTGAAATAGCTGACAGCGATCCTATGGTGCGTAACATTGCGACCAGGCCGGTTTCGATAACCACGCCTGAGAGCATAGCGCTGATGCCGCTAGGCGCTTGCGAGTGGGCGTCGGGCAGCCAGGTATGCAGGGGAACCAGAGCAGTCTTGACACCAAAACCGATGATAAACAGCCCGCCTGCGGCTACGACCGGCAGGGAAACCTGGAGGGTGGAACGGATCTTTTCGAGGTCGAGGGTACCTGCCTCTGCGAAAACTATCGCCAGGCCTAATAAGACCAGCACAGATCCGGCTGCGCTTTGCACCAGGTATTTCACCCCGGCTTCAAGCGAAGCTGACTGCTCGCGGTAAAAGGCTACCAGCATGTAAGAGGCGATTGCCATGATCTCGAACCAGATCCACAGGTTGAAGAGGTCGTTGGCGCAGCCCAGGCCGATCATGGCCCCGATCATTGCGTTCAAGAGGGCGTAATATTTTTCCTGGTTCTCGTCATTGGCAAGGTATTGGCCCGAGTAGAGCGCGACCAGAGTGCCGAGGAACAGCACCGAAAATGCCAGCAGCAGGCTTAACCCATCGAGCCGCAAGGTGATCATGCCTAATTGGAACGATAATGGCTGGTTCCCTGATGCCGAGAAATCCTGGTAGGCAAAATAAAACGGGACCCAGGTTGCCAAAAGGGCTACCAGGCTGGCCCACTTGGCCGGAGAGCTAAACCTCTGGCTTGAACCCGAGGGTCGGAAAATACGTCCAAAGAGATAAATCAAAGGAGAAGACCCCAGGGGAAGTGCGATTAACCACAACCATGTATTCATCGTTTCTACACTCCCCAGACCAGGATGGCCAGTACGACGACTAATGCCAGTAAGATCCCGAAGACGTTCCAGTTAAGCAGACCGGTCTGGGTGACTCGTAAGGCCTCCCCAGAATCCTGTACGGCTGAAATGATGCCCTGGTTGATGGCCTCGAACCCGAAGCTGGCGCTGGCTGCTTTTTTGACCCATTGCAAGGCTCTCGTGACTGGCAGCAGCCGTTGGCGCCACCACCAGGCAGCCAGCCCGGTAGCGATGACCGCCAGGGCCACCAGGGTCATCGGTGTGCTGATGACTTCACCCAGGATCTTGATAGTAGCTGCTGCCGGTTCTACCTGGATGCCTTCCAGCAGGTTAGAAAATGGACCGGCCAATAACCAGGTGGTGAGGGTGGCCAAAGCCAGGGAGATTAAAGCTACTTTCATAGCAGTGCCGGCATCGTGAGCATTGCTCGCCTTATCAGGCCGGCGGATGAAGACCATCCAGACACAGCGGAATGTATACAGGGCGGTCAGACCGGCACCGATGACCATCAGCGCATAGGCCCAGACTGGGCCGCCGTTCAGGCCAGCTTCAAGCAAGAGCTCTTTGCTCCAAAAGCCGTTAAAGATCGGGATTCCAACCAGCGCCAAAGCGCCGGTCACAAAGACATTCCGGACCAATGGCATGTGTTTGCCCAACCCTCCCATCAGGCGCATGTCACGCGTGCCGACTGAATGGATCACTGCCCCGGCGCTTAAAAACAACAGGGCTTTAAAGACCGAATGGCTGAGCAGATGGAACTGGCTCTCGAAAATCCCTCCGACACCGATGGCATAGACCATATATCCCAGCTGGCTGACCGTCGAGTAAGCTAAAACCCGTTTGAGGTCGTTGGTGACCAGCGCCATAATCGCGGCCAGGAATGCGGTCAGAGCGCCAACGACGATCACTGCCGTCGCCCACCCGGCCACATCCTTGAAGGCCGGGTAAAACCGGGCTAAAAGATACACACCGGCATTGACCATGGTGGCGGCGTGGATCAATGCGCTCACCGGGGTAGGTGCTTCCATCGCATCTGGTAGCCAGGTATGGAAGGGGAATTGAGCTGATTTGGCAGCCGCAGCGGCCAGGAAACAAAAAGCAATCACACCCAGGGTGACTGAAGGGATCGAACCGGGGACCTGTAAGAAGGTCTGGATATCGAAGGACCCCACATGGCTGTATATCAGCAGAGAGCCCGCCAGCAAGCCTATACCGCCGAGTTGGGTGATGATCAAAGCCTTGATCCCGGCCGCGACCGCTTTGGGGTCGTCATTATAGAAAGAGATCAGAGCATAAGAGCAGAAAGCGGTGATTTCCCAGAAGACGAAGACCATCAACAGGTTGCTTGAAAGCACCAGCCCGGCCATAGCGCCGATGAAGAACAACACCAGCATGTAATAACGGCCTAATTGGGCATCGCCTTTCATGTAATCGATGGAAAAAATGACTGCCAGGCAGCCAATAATGGTGGCAATCGCAGATAGGAAGACCCCCAGGCCATCTGCTACAAATGTGACGTTCCCAAAGACGCCGCCAACCCAAAAGAGGGTGACCGTCGCCGCATTTTCGTTGAGGATCAAGGCTATGGCAGCCACGCCTGCGGCTGCTGAAAACGCGACAGCCAGGGTATTTTGGAGGCGGGGATGGTTGTCTCCGCTAAACCAGATGGCAAGCGCCCCTGCCCAAGGCAAGGTGATGACCAGGATGATTAACAAGGTAATTAAAGTCATGTTATCTCCGCAGCGTTGTCAGGGCCCGCAGATCGAGAGTGCCGCAATGACGGCGGACTTGAACGGCCAGAGCGAGACCGATGACTGCTACGATCGTATCGGCAACGATCACTGTCAGCGCCATACTCTGACCGAGGAGCACCTGGCCTTGTACCGCGCCTGCAGTGACCAATGCCAGGATTGCACCCTTGACCAGGATTTGGAGGGCGATGACGACCTTGATCAGGTTATGGGTGACCAGAAGACCATAAAAGCCAACACCGATTAATCCCAGGACCGCAATGATCAAAATCCGCAAGATTGAAAGATTCATTTTTCCTCCCCAGGATAAACCGAATGAATTTTCTTATTTTCTACCAGCAGGCCGACCACCCCCAGGATTCCGGTGAAGATCAGAGCAACCTGCAGCAGCATATCCAGGCCGCGTTCCTGCCAAATCACCTGCGAGAACGGGATTGCGTCGGATGCAGGGAGGGAAGGAAGCAGGCGAGGGATGGTAAACCATGCTAACAAACCGATGGATAGAACCACCATAACCCAGGCCAATGGTTTGGGTATCAAGCTGCGCGGGATTTCGTTTTCTTCACCGGCAATATTGATGGCAAATACAAACAGGATTGTCACCAGGCCAGCGCCAACGCTGAGCTCGACTACGGCCACTTGAGGTGCCCCTAGCATGTAGATCAACAGCGCGACCAGGGCGCTGGTGCCTGCCAACCATAACGCTGACACTATCAGGCGGCTGGCGCGCAGGGATTGGATTGCACAAACCAACGCTGCCGCAACGATCAGGATTTGGAGCGCCATTTCTTATCTCTCCCAATGATACTTTGTCTTGAGCCTAACAGATTAACGTTACCCCATAAGGTAATTTTTGTCATGTGCAGGTAATCACCAAAAATAGGTTACGAATGCCCGGAAAAATTAAATAATTCTCATTCTGGCCCGTGCTTGACATAGAACATTAGTTCTACTATAATAAAGGCGGAAGGTAATAGATGGATGATAATTATGAAAAGAGGTGAAACCTTCAGGTCCCTTTGGGAAAGAGCCCTGCGCTCGTTGGGATACCGGCGTGTGCCCCAGGTGTCTTTCGAGGTCTTGCCGGCTATCCAGGAAGCCGTCCAGGACCTGGCCAGGAAGGAACGATGCCCGGTTAACCAGATGACCACCAAGTTAATCGAGCAGGCGCTGGCTCAACGCCGGGCAGCCGAGATCCACCTGGTCCGCTGGAAGCAGCTCACCACTCGCGAGCAGCAGGTGGCGGCCCTGATCTGCCTGGATTATACCAACCAGCAAATTGCGGCGCGCCTTTCGATTTCCCCGGATACGGTCAAGTCCCACGTGCGCAACGTGCTGGCGAAGTTTGAGCTGCATCGCAAGTCCGACCTGCGTATAACGCTCAGCAGTTGGGACTTCAGTGGGTGGGACCATTAGAAATTCTGATACAATATTTCCATGTCTATTCGGGCTGTAATTCTTGATTTTGGGGGTGTCTTATATTTCACACCCAGCTTGGTTTGGGCACGGCGTTGGCAGGCGATCATGGGATTAAAAGAAGATCCATTTATTTCGGCGATGCTATCTGCGCCGGATGAGTTTGAAATCGTCAAGGATATTAACGTCGGTAGGATACCCGAGTCCCAGGTGTGGGAGGCGGTTGCCCGGCGTTGGAAAATCAGCCCGGTGCTGGTCAACAAGTTCATGCGCGCGACCTTGTCCGGTAAGCGCTGGAACCGGGATCTGGCAAAATTTGTGCAGGGTTTGAGGCCGCAGTACAGGACGGCAATTCTCAGCAATGCGGGCAGCGATGCCCGCCAGACCTTCACCAGGGCTTATAAGATTGACGATCTCGTCGACGACATTATCATTTCGGCTGAAGAAAAGGTCGCCAAACCGGATAAACAGATCTATCAGATTGCGGTCGACCGGCTGGGGGTGGAACCCCACGAGTTTATTTTTGTTGACGATCTCTCTCAAAATGTCGAAGCGGCCCGCCAATTTGGGATGCACGGGGTCCACTTCCGCAGTACCGATCAGGCAATTACCGAAATGCAGCAGTTATTAGGGTAGCCATGTTGTACCTGGTTGCAACTCCAATTGGTAACCTGGGCGATATCACCCTGCGCGCTCTGGAAATCCTGCGAACGGTGGACCTGGTCGCATCTGAGGATACGCGTAAGACCGGCCTGCTGCTCAAGCATTTCGACATTAAAAAGCCGCAAGTCTCGTTCCACGAATACAACGAACAGCGCATACTCCCCAAAGTGATGGCGGCCCTGGAAGCCGGCCAATCGGTAGCGCTGGTGACCAACGCCGGGACGCCGGGGATTTCCGATCCCGGCTTCATCCTGGTGCGGGCCGCGGTCGCGGCCGGCCTGCCGGTGACGGCGATCCCTGGCCCGGCTGCCCTGGTGTTAGCGCTGACCTTATCGGGCCTGCCGGTGCACAGTTTTACCTTCCGGGGATTCCCGCCCCGCAAAACCGGCGCTCGCCGGCGCTTTCTGGCGGTTGATGCCGGTTCGCCTCATACCCTGATATTCTATGAAAGCCCCTACCGCTTGAAAGCATTCTTGCAGGATGCGTTGGCTGTGTATGGTGACCGGCCAGCTGCCATCGCTAACGATCTGACCAAGCTGTTCGAATGTGTTTTGCGCGGCTCTCTATCCGACCTGCTCGAGCGACTTGAAACCATGGACCTGCGTGGTGAATTTACCGTGGTCATCGCCGGGAACGATCCTGGCATTCAGCTCGAAGTGGCTGAAATGGAAGAGGAAGGTTAAACCGTGCACCGTTTTTTTCTCCCGGCTGGGTGCATCGTGGATGGTGAAGTCCATTTTCCGGCCGAGATCACTCACCAGCTCATCCACGTCCTGCGCTTGCAAGCCAGTCAACGGCTGGTCGTTCTCGATAATGAAGGGTCAGAGTTCGAGGTTGAATTACGCCAGTTAGCCCCTCGCCAGGCCATCGGCAAGATCGTTTCCACTCAGCCAGCTGGGGGAGAGCCGCAGGTGCGACTGGCGCTTTATTTATGCCTGACCCAGCGCGAAAAGTTCGAATGGATGCTGCAAAAATGCACCGAGGTTGGCGCGGCTGAGTTCACCCCCGTGATTTCCAGCCGCAGCCTCGTGCAGGATGCTGGTGAGGTGGGTAAAAAGCTCCCGCGCTGGCGTAAAATCGTCCAGGAGGCAGCAGAGCAGTCCCAGAGAGGTCGCATCCCACAGATCAATCCGCCGCTGACTTTTGCTGCTGCCTGTGAAAAGGCCGTAACAGATAGCAGCCTGGCGCTGATTCCCTGGGAAGGGGAATACCACTCCTCAAACCGGCGTTCACTTCGCGAGATGCTCGCGGAATTTGTCCCACCTGGCGCGAAAGTTCTCGATGAACCTGGAATTGCCATTTTGATCGGCCCGGAGGGCGGATTTTCGGATGAAGAAGTGGCGTTGGCCAAAACCCGGGGCCTTCTCCCGGTCAGCCTAGGCCTGCGCATCTTGCGAGTTGAGACTGCTGCGGTGGTCGCTGCGGCACTTGTCCTTTACGAATTGGGTGACATGGGGGATTAAAGGCATGACATTTGTGCCAAAATACACAATTTAATATGATTTAATTCCATACGAAAAGTATTGGATGAATGCTATATTCTACATTTGTGGTGGGAACATGACCAAACATATAAACGTTCATCCAGAGATTTGCACAGGGTGCCAGATTTGCATTTTGATGTGTTCGTTCTTACACCAACGTTCATTCCGTCCGGTGGTTTCACGCATCCAGGTGTATACCTGGGAAAATGAAGGCATCTCAGTACCAGTGTTATGCCAGCAATGCGACGATGCACCCTGCATGTCTATTTGCCCGACCGGAGCGCTCTCACGTAACCCGAAAACGCAGGCGATTGTCTTACGTGACAGCCAGTGCATCCATTGTCGTATGTGCGTGCAAGCCTGTCCATTTGGCAGCATTGCTTTCGCAGAGGTTAGTGGCACAATTGAAAAATGCGACCTATGCGGCGGAAATCCTAACTGCGTTCAATTCTGCCCTACTGGCGCTTTGGAATTCGTTGACGACTCGTTAGCTTCTCGGGCGCGTAATAAGGATTATGCCGCCCGGATCAAAGATGCCATCCTGGAGGGGAAATAATGGACGGCTGGGTGGGAAGCGTCTTACGGGTAAACCTGACCCAGGGTTCGATCACCAAAGAGCCACTCGATTTGGAACTGGCACAGCAGTATATCGGTGGAAGAGGATTGGCGGTACGCTTTTTAACTGATGAAATGGATGCCAGCATCGATCCACTGGCACCGGAGAGTAAGCAAATATTTGCCGGAGGCCTGTTAACCGGCACATTTGCGCCTTCAAGCGGGCGATTCAATATCGTAGCAAAAGGACCATTATCGGGTACGCTAACCGCTTCTAGTTGTGGTGGTTCCTTCGGAGCGCAGCTCAAATATGCTGGTTACGACCTGCTGATTATCGAAGGAAGGGCCAAAACCCCGGTTTATTTGTCAATCAATGACGACCAGGTGAAAATTATCGCTGCACAGGAATTGTGGGGAAAGGATATTCCCGAAACGACTGAATTTGTTCGTAAAGCAATTGGTGAATCTGCCAGTGTGGTGTGTATTGGACCGGCTGGTGAAAACCTGGTCTATTTTGCAAACATCGTTAACGATCTTTTATATCCGGATGGGCATACCGGTTCCGGCGCGGTGATGGGTTCCAAGAATCTCAAAGCGATTGCCGTGCGTGGAAGCGGCGCGGTAACTATGGCTGATCGGATAGGTTTCCGCAAGGCTGTTATCGCCGCACGCAATCAGATATTCTCCGGAGGGTTCAGCGGAAAGACGCTCGGTGCAGGTGCTACCATGCAATTCATGGATGTCCTAAACGGGGCTGGCGCCCTCCCGGCTCGAAATTTCCAGGATAATACTTTTCCTCAGGTTGGCAAAATAAAGGGCGAAGTTTTTTCTTCCCGTTATTTCGTGCGGCCCTTTGCCTGTTTTGCTTGCATTATCGGTTGCCGTCAATTCAGCCGGATTTCCTGTGCTCAGAATGACATTTTGAGCGCAGGACCGGATTTAGCAGCTGCCTGGGCTTTAGGTCCGGATTGTGGAATCGGAGAACTGGGTAGCATCATCAGGGCGAATTCAGAATGTAACCGGCTGGGGTTGGATGCCGCCAGTATGGGGGCCGTACTTGCCTGTGCCATGGAATTATCTGAGAATAACTTTATTACCAAGAAGGAGTCCCGGGTAGATTTGCACTTTGATAATAAAGGTCTTCTTCCAGAAATGATCCAAAAAACGGCCATGCGACAGGATTTTGGCGAGCAAATGGCACAGGGTTCTTATCGCCTGGCGGAGCGGTTTGGGCACGCCGAGGTATCAATGAGTATAAAAAAGCAGGAGATGACAGCCTGTGACCCGCGTGTGTTCCCAGAAGTGGCTCTGGATTATGCCACCAGTAACTGGGGAGATGCCCACCTGTTAGCCGCGATAACGACCAGCAGCCTGGCGGATGGATCCAGGAAGAAGGTCGTAAATTCCCAAAGCGATGATGTCCAGAGAGTGATCGACTTTCAAAATAGGGCCGCAGTATTGGATTCTTCAGGTCTATGCATTTACACTCAGCTTTCCATAGGGATGGAAGAAGTTGGTGCATTGTTGAGCCCTCTCACCGGCGTGAATTACGACGCCAATAGATTAGTCACCGCCGGCGAACGAATCTGGAACCAGGAACGCACCTGGAACTCGAAAGCTGGATTGCTAAATTCGGACGACAGATTGCCTGAACGGCTATCTGAAGGCTTTTCTGTAGATATGTTGAACGAATATTATCAGAAGCGTGGATGGGCTGAAAACCAGCCGGGGTAATTTACCTCTCTAGGATCTTACGCCGGTCAAAATTTGGGTAAGTGCAGACGATTGTGATGATGCAAGGATGGATAACTGTTATTCCCCTGGCTGTATTGGCCTTAGGGATCTTACTGGAAGTGGGCTTAGCGCCAATACTGACACGCTCCGGGAAGGGTTGGTTGGCGTTTGGCGTAGATCTGGTGGCAGCGGGGGCAACGTTAGCGATGATTGCATTCGTGGGAAAGGGGGCCATTGACCTGCCGCTTTTTCCCTGGGACCAACAGATTGCCTTGAATCTTCACGTAGATGCCATCAGCCTCATTTTTGCGGTCATGGCAACCGGTATCGGCTGTGCCATTTTGTTGTACTCGGTTGCCTATATGGCTGACGAAGAAGAGGGGATAACCCGGTTCTATATCCTGATGCTGGCATTCATCGCCGGTCTGGTGCTGTTGGTCTTTACGGACAACCTTTTGATCCTCTATTATTGTTGGGAGTTGATCGGGTTGTGTTCCTATTTCCTCGTGGGATTCTGGTATCACGAAGAGGCGGCAGTCAATGGCGCTCGTAAAGTACTGGTGATGACCCACCTGGCTGGTTATGGTTTATTGGCAGCCATCATTCTGATTTTCGTCCGCAGCGGAACCTTCACCTGGACCAACCCGGCTGTGTCTGGCGCATTTACAACCGGCGTCTTCTTGTTGATGTTTTTAGCCGCAGTTGCCAAATCGGTCCAATTCCCGCTACACACCTGGATCCCTGAAGCGATGAATGCGCCTACACCGGTATCGGCGCTGTTACATTCGGCCTGCTACGTTAAGGCAGGTATATATCTGATTGCTCGCATGTATTCGTTAGGAGTCTGGCAAACCGGATGGCACGATCTGGTTATCGTCATCGGCTGTATCACAATGATAACCGGAATCTTGTTTGCCCTCGTCCAGACCGATCTCAAGCGAATGCTGGCTTTTAGCACGGTCAGCCAATTGGGTTATATCGTGACCGCATTGGGGTTAGGGACCAGCCTTTCCCTGACTGCAGCGTTATTTTATACGATCAGTCACGGTTTGTTCAAGGGCACACTCTTCCTTTGCGCAGGGGCTGTCCAAAAAAGGACGGGGACACGTGATATGCATAAGTTAGGCGGGTTATCAGCTTATATGCCCTTCACGACGACCGTGTGGTTACTGGCGGCGGCGGCGATTAGCGGTGTTCCGCTTTTGAATGGTTTCGTGGCTAAGTGGCTGGTATTGGATTCCGCATTGATCACCGGTAATTATATTGTGGTATTTATTGCCTGGTTTATCAGTATATTTACCGCGCTAACTTTTTTAAGAGCCACGACGACGATCTTCTTCGGCAGCACACCAACATATCTCTTGAGCAAAAAAATAAAAGATGCGCCTTTGACAATGAAGATGGGCATGGGTTTGCTGGGTTCAACCCTGGTGATTTTTGGGGTTGCACCGCAGATATTGATCCAGTCACTCGTTTCACCGGCAATCGAGCACCTGGGCTTTACCCTCGTAGATCAAATTTCATGGTTTGGTGTACGTACTTCTTCAGCTGGCGTGCAGATCACGCTTGGCGCAGGGATTGTCCTGGTCGCATTGTTGGTGGGATCGCTGATCTACTTAATCAGTCGGGTACCCCATCCAGGTAAAGCCCAGGTCGTGACTGTTTTTACCGGCGGAGACCCGGTTCTGGCTGGCGATGAAATGGTCAGTGCGGCGGATTTTATCAGCCTGGCGGAGAGCTCAATCGAACCAATTTACCATGTCATTGATCCCGACCCAGCCTATTTATTCGCCTGGCGCTGGGTACGGGTCTCATCGGAGCGTCTGACAGCCCGGTTCACACCGGCCGTCGAAAGCCACCCGCTGTGGGCAGCGTTGGTTGTGGGGATATTGGTATTGGCAGCGGTCTTTGTGATTTGAAGGAGAATGCCGCTTGGTTGAATTAAGAGGTCGAATCAGATGTTTGCACAAACAGCAGCATTGACCACCACATTGTCCAGCAGTCCAATTTTCTGCGGCCTGTTTTTCGTGATTCTTACCAGCATGGCGCTGTACGCTCGAGCCGTACCGCAAGGTGGACGGTGTTGGTGGGGACTGTTGATTTTGGTGGCTATCTTGATTATGACAGCGTTTATATTTAGCGAAGGGTTACTGCGTGTTGTGTTGATAGACGCAGCTTCTTTTGCAGCAGTGGCTATGGTAATGGTGCAGGGAACGCCACAAGCTGTAACCGCGGCCAAACGCTACCTGGTACTGCTGGCACCGGCGATCCTTTTTATGATGATAGGCCTGTACCTGGTGGGCCAGGCAAATATGTCGACAGAGCCATTACTCAGCAAACTGACCGCCGCGCTGCTCATCACCGGCTTTGGCATAAAGCTGGCGTTGGTCCCTTTTTATTTTTGGCTGCCCGGTGTAGCAGAATCAGCAGCTCCGATGACTACTGTTTTGATCATCTCGGTCGTAGATATTGCGGCTTTTACTGAACTGGTCGAATTACGCCAGAGTGCTGCTTGGGTATTCACGAATTTTGCGCCAGTCTGGCTCACGGTAGCACTGCTCTCCATTTTTGGAGGCGCTATAATGGCGCTGGCGCAGCATAACCTCAAACGCATGTTGGCTTTCTCGACGATGGATGACCTGGGTTATTTGTTGTTGGGGGTATTAATCGGTCCTGGCCTGGGCATGACTGGAGCATTGATCGGTGCACTGTGCCACGCTCTGGAAAAGATGATCCTTTTTGGCGCGGTTGGTGTGGTAGAAAAGCAGCGTGGCAACCCGCTGACGCTGGATAACAGTCATGGCCTGTTGGCTGGCTACCCGATATGTGGAGCGGCTTTTATTACTGCCGCTTTAGGTATGATAGGTGTTCCGCCTTTGTTGGGTTTTGCAGGACGGTGGCGTGTTTACCTGGCAGGCACACAATACGGTGGACCGTGGCTGCTTGCTGGCTTATCGGTTGCTTCGGTCATCACCTTGCTGTACTATGTGCGCGCCATTCATCGGGTCTGGTTTGGTACACCGCAGACCAAAGAGGACATCCGGCAGGAACCGGTTCTCGCTGCTGGTGTGCTGGCAGTGCTGGCGTTGGCGATAATCATTGCTGGCTTGTTCCCTGCCTGGGTGACGGGATTATTGACGATTTAGGGCAATAATTAGGCAGGCTGCATTATTACGGATTTGGTTGCAGCTCGCTTCGTGGAGATTGGAAGATGAACCTGTTCAAACAATTAATGAGCAAAGCTCGTAGGAGCTCTCCGTGGATTTACCTGGTGAACACCGGATCGTGTAATGGCTGTGATATTGAAGTTATGACTTGCATGACGCCACGCTACGATGCGGAACAGTTAGGTATTCGCCGCGAAGGCAGTCCCAAGCATGCGGATATTCTGCTCATTACAGGTCCCCTGACACTGCGCACTCATGATGCATTATTGGCTATATATAGCCAGATTCCCCACCCTAAAGTCGTGGTCGCGATCGGTTCATGCCCCAAAACAGGAAGCGTTTTTGCTGGCAGCCCAACGGTATTGAATGGCGTTGTCGGTACGATCCCGGTGGACTTATTTGTCCCTGGCTGCCCGCCGCGCCCACAAGCTGTAATCCAGGGTATTGCTAAAGCCGCCGATCTATTAGCCAATATGACCTTAGCGGTTGAGGAAGGTTGTGATGAGTAGCGTTTTGCTTGATTTGCTTGCGCTATTTGTTTGGCCGGGTTTGATCGGAAGTGCGTTATTGGCCTGGTTTTATATGGGTCTTAATCGCAAACTGACGGCCCGCATGCAAGGCCGGCGTGGTCCTTCGCTGCTCCAGGCTTTTTACGATTTCATCAAGTTATTGGGTAAAGAGACGATCGTGCCGGCCGGATTTTCTCCATTTCTATTCTACGGCCTTCCCCTGGTAGCTCTGGTGGCAGTCGTTTGTGCATTAGGATTACTACCCGCTCCAGGTAATCCGAGTGCCAAGTCTTTTCCCGGAGACGCAATTGTGCTGGTGTATTTGTTGGAAGTGCCGGCCTTATGTGACGTGATGATCGGTTACGCCTCACGCTCATTGTATGGTGAAGTAAGTGCCATCCGTGAGGCTGTTTTATCGCTGGGTTATAATCTACCGTTTTTGGCAGCCATCGTAGCACTTGCCATCCAGGCAGGCAGCTTCCGCATCAGTGATATCTTTGCAGTGCCGATCGGCCCGGTCCACATTGTTGCAGCATTGACTTTCATGCTTGCTATCCCGGCTCGCCTTAGGAGTAACCCTTTTTCAATCCCCAATGCAGAACAGGAGATTATCGCTGGAACGCACACAGAATTCAATGGCGCTCCATTAGCGCTGTTGCAAATGACTGAAGGATTTGAAATTGTAGCGCTTTCAGGTTTTTTTACGGCATTGTTTGTCCCAGAAACCTTGAATCCGTTTTTGGGGTTGGCGCTCTACCTGGTTATCAATATAACAGTGGTGTCCTTATTGACTCTGCTGGCAGCCAGTACTGCCCGTATCAAGATTCGCCAGGCATTTCGCTTCTATTGGACCTGGGGTGCATTGGCCAGTCTGCTAACCTTAATCGTCGCCTTTATCTGGTAGGAGATCGGGATGGGAATTTTTAAAATCATTATTGGCAATCTGAGGAACCGGCCGCGTACTATCCGTAGTGACGACATGGTTTCTTATCCTCATGGCTATCGTGGAAAGTTGGCTTTTCAGAAAGAAGCCTGTACTGGCTGCAAAATTTGCGCTTATGTCTGCTCCCCGGGTGGGATTAGCTTTCGAGAGCAAGATCAGCAGCCATACGCCTTGGTTTTCAACGAAAATCAGTGTACGTATTGTGGAAAGTGTGTCGAAACTTGTCCGGCAGGTGCGTTAAGCTTCGAAAATCGTGCGTCAGAAATTAGCCAGGGCCTTGGATTGAGCCTGGAAGAGTATCCCCTTCCGAACATTCAATGTGCAGGCTGCCAAAAGTATTTTCTTCCCATGCCTGTTGCGTTATTAGCTCGCCACTATCCAGGTAAGAATCTCCCACCCCGGGTGATGGAACTCAACCAATTATGCCCGGATTGCCGGCGAAAAATGGCCAGCCTTCGTCTTTGCGGACGGATTGCGAAGAAGTAGATTTTCAAGAATCAGGTGAAAAGATGAGTATCGATCTCGATATCCAAGAAAAACTGGCGGAGCTGCCCGCGGCGACAAAGGTTACGGAGCGTTCCGATGGACTATGGATGGATGCGCTTGAATTGGACAGCCTTCCGTTGGCAAATATGATTAAATCATTGGAAGGTCGCCTGATTACTATCAGCGCAGTGCCCTTGAAAAATGGTGAAACCGAATTGATCTATCACTTCGCATTGGGTAAAAATCAACTCAATATCAAGCTTTATACCAAAGCCAATCAAGTTAATTCGATTACACCGGTTCTGCCAGCAGCAAATTGGATTGAACGCGAGATCCATGATCTGTTTGGTGTTGGATTTGTCGGCCATCCGAACATGGAACGCTTGATCCGCCCCGTGCAGCTCCGGGAAGGTTTCTTTCGAGAAGGGTAATCAATCAGGAGGAAGTATGCCATATCGAATTCCCATTGGGCCATATCACCCATCGTTGGAAGAACCCTATAAAACAACCCTCCATTGTGAAGGCGAAAAAGTCAAGGATGTTGACATCGAAATCGGTTTTAATTTTCGCTCTGTTGAATTGCTTGCCCAGCGAAAGAACTATATCCAAAATCTGGTTCTGATCGAGCGCATCTGTGGGATTTGTTCATGCGTTCATACATTGACTTACTGCATGGCCATCGAGCGCCTGGCAGGCATTCAAGTTCCGCCCCGCGCTCAATATATCCGCGTGATTATGGCCGAACTGGAGCGCATGCACTCACACCTTTTATGGACGGGTGTCGCTGCTGAACAAATTGGTTTCCAAACATTATTCATGGAAGTGTTTTATCTTCGGGAGCTCGTCATGGATATTTTGGAAGCCATCTCCGGTAACCGGGTCAATTACTCCATGAATACCATCGGTGGGGTCAACCGCGATATTGAAGACACGCAGGCGATTTTGAGCGCCCTTCGAGACACCCGCAGCTCCCTGGAAAAAAATGTAGTGCCGGCTTTTATGAATAACCGCACTGTTCAGGCTCGTGCGGCTGGGGTAGGCATATTAACGCGTGAGAAGGGAATTGAACTTGGGGTTGTCGGACCGGTGGCGCGGGCTTCGGGGATAAATGAGGATACGCGCCTAAGCTTTCCTTATGCAGCCTACGGTGAGCTGGGTTTTCAAATGGCTACTGCCACAGAAGGAGATGTGGTCGCTCGCCTGGTGGTGCGTGCTCTTGAAATGCAGGAAAGTATGCGTCTGATCGAACAAGCACTCCGCCATCTCCCCACAGGGCCAATCCACAACGGTCAGAAATTCTCTCACATACCAGCTGGTGAAGCTACAGCTCGGGCTGAAGCTCCCCGGGGTGAAGTGTTCTATTATATAGCCTCAAATGGAAGTGATTCACCAACCCGATTGAAAGTTCGCACGCCAACTTTCATGACTATCCCTGCAGTTCGCACGATGAGCGCCGGGCAAGAATTGTCCGACATGCCACTGATCCAGGCCGCCCTGGACCCGTGCTATTCGTGCACAGACAGATAGAGCGGGAAATGAAGCATAAATGAAAGGCTTAATCTACGGGTTTTCCACGCAGGCAATCCGCTCCTCGGCCAATTTGATGTATGCCGGGTTAGTTTCGTAGCCGACGAATTGACGCTGGGATTGGAGGGCTGCAATGGCGGTCGTTCCGCTGCCCATGAAGGGATCTAATATAATATCGCCAGTAAAGGTATAGAGTTGAATCAACCTGTATGGCAGCTCGATCGGAAAAGGTGCCGGATGGCCGACTTTTCTCGCTGACTCGGGATTAATCTTCCACACCGATTTCGTCCATTCCATAAACTCATCCCGCCCGATGGTGTTCTCTTTCCCTTTGGATTTCGGCCGCTTGTACGCTCCCTTGCAGAAGACCTGGATGTACTCATGGGTATCGCGCAAGACCGGGTTGGACGCGGATTGCCAACTTCCCCAGGCCATGGACACGCCTGCGCCAGCGCTTTTATTCCAGATGATTTCGCCCCGCATTTTGAAACCGATGTCGAGCATGATCTGGGAAATATAATCGGAAAGGGGGACGTAAGGTTTGCGGCCTACATTGGCCACGTTCACACAGGCGCGCCCGCCGTCCACCAGCACCCGGTAAGTTTCCATAAATACATTGCGTAAAAGCTGCAGATATTCGTCCAGCGAAAGATCCTGATCGTAATCTTTGGTCACGTTGTAAGGCGGCGACGTCACCATGAGGTGGACGCTCCGGTCGGGGATTTCGCCCATCCGTTCCGAACTGGCGGTAATGATTTTGTTGGTCCACTCCTCTGGAAAGGGGGTATCCGGATGGAGGACGACAGGCTCATCCTCACCTAACCCAGCGTACAACTTCGAATGGTAATAGCGCGAAGAATCGTGGCTGATCCTCGAATTTGTGCCAAAACTGCTGGTTTCCGACCCTTTTTTCATCTTCTCTCGATTGACATTACAGGCTCTTCAGGTTTTTTTCGCTTAACCTGCCGCGCCCCAGGTTGCGTCCTTGATGGTTGACCACAACAATGACTTTGCTGGTCGGCAAAGCGTCTGGTGAGACCTGCAGCGCTAAACTCTTCCGCTCCAGCCAGTCTTGGATTAAGTCATCGTCGAGAACGAATTTTCCGCGCTCAAATTCCAGGCCGAATCGGGCGCAGAATTCTTGGGTTGGCGTAAAACTGCCAGAAGTAAATTCGCCGAGGGGCAGGCCTAGCGAGTAAAACGGCAGCCCTGAAAATCGCTGCAGAAACACCTCCGGGAAGGCCATGATGAAACCATCTCTTTGCCACAGGCTCAGGGATTGGCCTTCGACCAGGGCCGAGAGGTCAAAGCCATAATCGTTTTCGATGATCGCCGTTATTTCACCTTCTTTTGCTGGCGTCAAACATTCAAAGCGGGTGTCTGCCAGTGGGTGAAAAGGGGCCGGCTGGCGATCGGTGGGGCAGCTGTCTTTCTTGGTCAGCAAAGCGCTGAAAAAACCGGATGTCCCATAGGTATCCGGCCACAATCGCGCCGCCTGGGCAACCGCCGGATCGAAAACGCGGTCATTAAAGGAAGCCAGGCCACCGAGACCCTTTCCAACCTGGGACGAGACGTCTTCCACCTGGATCAGACCGGGAAAAAGATGGAGGATATCATCGACGACGGCCTCGTCCTCTTCCGGCGCCAGGGTACAGGTGGCATAAACCACCTGGCCGCCCGGTTTTACCGACCGGATGGCGCTGGCAAACAGGTTCACCTGGCGCTGAGAAAGACTGCGCCGTTCGCGCGGCGATACCTGGCGCTGCCTGTGGCTGCGAGATGGCCGCAAGTTTTCCATCGAGCAGGGCGCATCTAACAAGACCCGGTCGAAGGCTTCCGGGAACCAGCCCCCAAACAGCTCGCCTGGGAAATGGGTGATCGCTGCGTGCATCGCCCCCCAGGATTGCAGCGAAGCTCGTAGGCCAGGCAGTCGGGCAGCGCTGACGTCGTTAGCGACGATCAGGCCATGATCGCCTGCCCGGCTTACCAGGTGGGTGGTCTTCCCTCCAGGGGCGGCAGCCAGGTCGAGGACCATTGGTTCCGCAATAAAGTCAAAATCGAAGAGCTCAACCGGGAGCATGGATGCCGTATCCTGGATGAAATAGTATCCAAGGCGGTATTCGACCGTCTGGCTGGGGCGGGAATTATTGACTTCCCAACCGGTGGAGCAGAAAGAAACCGGCGTTACCTGCCAACCATAGTAAGAAGCAAGGTATTCGATTTCAGCTGCCGGATCGGCCTTGAGGGGATTAATGCGGATAGCCGAACTTGTTGGCGTTAACCGTTCGATCTCGAGGGCTTGTAACCGCAGGGGCGGCAGCAGTTCCCGGTATCGATCAAGAAGATCAGCGGCAACCCTGTTGGCTTTCCTGGATTTCCTGGCTGACATCTAGGCGTTATCTTTCTGAACGATGAAGACCAACTCATTTTTGAAGGTCAATTCGGTTACCTGCCAATCCAATCCCTCGACAGTCTTGTACACCAGCCGGCGTTGTTGATCGGCCAGGTCGTGCTGACCGCTCATGCTGGTGGGGGGGAGGGATACCAGCAGGTAGCGGACCGGTAGGGATTGCCAGAAGGCCCGGTTGCTGCCGCGGCGGCGCTGCTCGAAGCGATGGGCTTCTTTAAAGAAAAAAGCCACATCCGCAGCAATCACCGGCGGTTCGACCAGCACGTCCTGCCAGGTCGCCAGCCTGGGCAGGCCAGCCAGCTCGAAAAAATGGTTGATGAATTGGACCCTGGGTTGGTGGATGTCAAAGGCATAATACCGGATGCTTTCGGTTAAACCCATCCAGGGAAAGGTCAGCGGGTTCAGTCCACAGGCCAGATCGAGGATGGTTTCAGGCCGGCCGGTCAGCTCGAACAGGCGCGGATAGAACTCATCTAAAATCTCGAGGCGTTCGCGGGTCGAAATATGGCTTGCCAGCACCTGAGTGGAGGCTTCTTTGATAGCTGCTTTATCCCCAGATGCGAACGCCCGGTCTAATTCGAGATTTGCCTTGCGGTAATCCGGGTCGCCCAAATAAAGCGCCACGATGTGGTGCAGTTTTTTACGAGCCTCTTTGACAGCATCCTTAGGGTTGGGATGGTTAATTAATTCCCTGGCCAACAGGTCGGTCGCCAGGTTTTGAGGCAAATCGAGCGAGCGGTATTTGGGTGAGGCCAGCAGGGCATGGGCCATTTCATCTATCAGGACATCAACCATAGATGTATTATAATCTGGCTAATCCGGTTTGATTTTCACATGAGGGCTAAAATGAAAAGCTCAACCAGCTATTTTCTAGAATTACTCGATTACTGCAACCAGACTCCGCTCATCGACTGTCACGACCACACGGCAGAATGCGGACCTAAATATACTGACCCGATCCAGGCGCTGATGGATATGTATTTCCATTGCGACCTGGCCAGTGCTTCATCCGAGGTTGAGGTCGCATTCATCGACGACCAATCCCAACCGTTGGCTGCTCGCTGGCCTGTGCTCGAAAAGGCCTGGAAACGCACCTGCCACACCGGCTACGCCCAGGTTGTCCGCCGGGTGATGCAGCATTTTTATGAGGAAGACGAGCTTTCCCTGGCTGCGCTCGAGCGCATCCAGGACCATATGCTGGACCTGACTAATGAAGAGACATTCACTCACATTCTGGATGAAGCCAGAATCAGCGCTCGGATCGAAGACGTCTGGCCGGATGCGAGCAAGGTGCTGGATGGCTCCCTGCGCCTGTCGCCGCGCGCCTACCTGACGATCTCTTTACCTGCGTACCACGCAATCCGCAGCCGTGCCAGCGTCGATGCCATCACCGCCCCTCTCAAACGCCGCGTAACTTCCTTGGAAGAATACATTGATGCCTGTCGCGAAATCTTCAATGGGTATAAAGCTTTTGGGGCAGTAGCCTTTAAAGACCAATCGGCCTACGAACGTACACTCGATTATGGCAACCCCACCTTTGCCCAGGCTGAAGTGGTTTTCAACAGGTTTATGGAAGATCCCCGGCGCAGCGCAGCCTATCCGGATGAGGTCAAGCCTCTGGACGATTACCTCTTTCATACCTTCATGCGCATGGCCAGGGACCTGGACCTGCCGGTGCAGATTCACACCGGGCACATGGCTGGCATCTACAACGATGTGGTCAAGGCTAACGCGGCCGGCCTGGTCAAGCTGGTCGAACTGCACCGCGACGTGCGATTTGATCTGTTCCATGCTAACTGGCCTTACAGCGGGGACATCCTCTTCCTGGTAAAGAATTATCCAAACGTGGCCCTGGACTTCTGTTGGGCGAATATTATCGACCCGGTCTACTGCCAGGCTTTATTCAAGCAGGTCCTTTCCAGCGTCCCCCACGGCAAGGTCCATGGTTATGGGTCTGATTTTATGGGGACGGTCGACCATTCCTGGGCCCACGCCCAGATAACCCGCGAGAATATCGCCATTGCCCTGGCAGAGCTGGTCGATCAGGACTACCTTTCCCTGGTTGATGCGAAAAATGTCGCCCAAGATTGGCTCTTTAATAATGCCAACGAATTCTTCCGGTTGGGGATCAAACCGGAGTTATAGGGTTGTGTGCCTGGGTAACTTTTTTTGGGATTAATGGTCTACCCGATCTGCACCACCAGTCTGGTGCAAATTAGGAGAGGCAGATAATCCATTCCTTCCAGCGCCGTCGCTATCTGCCTTGTAACGAGGGTTATCAATGGAACAAAAATCACGTCCTCTTTACCACTTCTTACCCCCTGCCAATTGGATGAACGATCCCAATGGACTGATCGATTGGCAAGGACAGTACCACCTTTTTTACCAGTATGATCCACTCTCAACCGATCCAAAATTGATGGTCTGGGGGCATTCTACCAGCCGTGACCTGGTTCATTGGGACCACCTACCGGTTGCCATTAAACCAGATACCGATTACGATCGTACCGGCTGCTGGACGGGATGTGCGGTCGATAATGGTGGGTTGCCCTATCTGGTTTACACCGGCCGCCAGGGAGAGACCGAAAACGTCTGCATGGCGGTCAGCCACGACAGTCTGCAGACGTTCGTCAAGCCAACCGCCAACCGCTTGACCGTCATCCCGCCCACCGGGGTGAAGCTGGCTGGATTCCGCGACCCGTATGTGTGGCGCGAGCAAGATGGCTGGTATATGGTCATCGGCTCTGGATTCGAGGGCAAAGGTGGGGCGGCGCTGCTCTATCATTCTGTAGATTTCCGCGATTGGGATTATATCGGCCCGCTCCTGGCGTACGATAACGACCAGGTGGGGACGATGTGGGAATGCCCCAACTTCTTCCCCCTCGCGGATAAACACGTGCTGATCGTTTCAGCCGCTCCACTTGGGACAGCTCATTATTTTGTCGGCAGCTACCACGACCACCGTTTCTTTCCGGAAAGTGAGGGGACAGTGGATTATGGCCATTCTTTTTATGCCCCCCAGGTGTTCAAAACCCGCAGCCAACGGACGATCATGTTTGGATGGGTTTGGGAAGGTATAAGCAAAGAAGCCTGGATTGCTGCAGGTTGGTCCGGGATGCAGTCGCTGCCAAGGGAGCTGTTCTTGGAAAAAGACGGTTCGTTATGTAACCGTACCGCTGACGAAATAGAGACCTTGAGAGGGGAAGCTTTTATTCAATCAGGCATTCAGATTGGACAGGAAAAGGATTTCACCGTACCGGTGCAGGGCAACAGCCTGGAAATCGACCTGACCATCGCACCCGGGCCGGGTATTTGCGGCCTCAAGCTGGCTTGTTCGGATGACGACCGCGAAATGACCTTGATCGGCTATAACTCTGAAACCTCTAGCATCTTCGTCGACCGGGAGCGGTCCAGCCTATCGACCGAGACCAATCGAGACGTACAGGAAGCCGGATTGTCCCTCGCACCATCTGAGAACCTGCGATTACGGGTCTTCCTGGACCGTTCGGTGATCGAGGTATTTGCCAACGACCGGGTCAGCTTCACCAGCCGGATTTATCCTACCCTTCCAGACAGCCAGGGTTTACGCCTGTTTTGCCGCTCGGGGAGGGCTAAAATTCTCTCTGTGCAAGTCTGGAAAATGGAGTCGATCGGATTACAGTGACTATTTGATGAAGACTGCCCGCAGCTCACAGAAGGTTATCCACCTGCCGAATAAATCGCTGCCGTGCGGAAAGCCATAGACTTTAACCTGGTTGAGATGATACCTGGCAGCGAAGGCATGCAGATCGGACCAGGCAATATACTTCAGGTGGGTAGGGTCCCGGTGGAAACCAGCTTGATAGGGGACGGTTGTGACGATCTTCCCGCCAGTTTTTGTCACCCGCACTGCCTCGCCGAATGCAAGCGCTGGTTCGCCCAGGTGCTCGAGCACGTTAGAGATCAAGACACCCTCAAAATGACCGGAAAGGAAAGGCAGTTGGAAAATATCCGCCTGAGTGACGGCCATCCCCAGCCGGCGGCAGTATCCGGCCAGGAAGGGATTAAATTCAATCCCCACCGCGCCAGGGTACGCCTCTAAAAATTCACCGGCGCCGCAGCCGATATCCAGCACCTGACCTGGGAAATGCCGCTTTAGATCCTCGGTGAAGGCTGTACGGAAGGAAAGGCTGAGCCGTGACCGGTGGGTTAAATATCGGGCGTAAGCTTCTGGGGATTTCAAACCGACCTCACCTTCATAAATAAAGATTATAATCCGGTAAAATTGTTAACGATATCCGGCCAGGCGCCTGGCTAGAGTTGGAGGTAGCGATGCGATTTTTAATATTGGGGGGAACGGTTTTTGTCGGTCGTGCCCTGGTTGAATCTGCGTTGAATCGAGGCCACCAGGTGACCCTTTTCAACCGTGGCAGGTCAAATCCTTCCTTATTTCCTGAGGTCGAAAAATATGTTGGCGATCGCGAAATCGACCTCACATCGCTTGAATCCTGCTGCTGGGACGCGGTTATCGATACCAGCGGATATCTGCCGCGCATGGTCGATCTGTCGGCGCGGTATCTGGCCAATAAGGTTGACCACTACACCTTTATATCGACCCTTTCTGTGTACCCGGATGTAAGTCGGACCGGGATGGATGAATCCGCGGCGGTTGGCGAGCTCGAAGATATAACTATCGAAACGATCAACAACGAAACTTACGGCCCGCTCAAGGTATTATGCGAACGAGCCGCTGAAAATGCGATGCCTGGGCGTGTCCTGACCATCCGGCCGGGGCTGATCGTCGGGCCGCACGATCCTAGCGACCGTTTTACTTATTGGCCCCGCCGGGTTGCGGCCGGCGGCGAAGTCCTTGCTCCTGGCCGTCCAGGGCGACCGGTCCAGTTTATTGATGTGCGTGACCTGGCCGAATGGATCATCCGCCAGGTGGAAGCTCGCCAGACGGGTATTTTCAACGCCAACGGCCCGAAGGACCCGCTGCAAATGGAGACTCTGCTCGAAACCTGTAAAGCTGCCAGCCGCAGCAAAGCAGAATTCACCTGGGTGAGTGAAGATTTTCTCCTCGCCAACCAGGTGGGCGCCTGGCAGGAGATGCCGTTATGGGTGCCGGAAACAGATCCAGCCAATGCCGGATTCTTTACATTCTCGAGTGCCAGAGCAATTGCTCAAGGGTTAACTTACAGGCCGCTGCAGGAGACCATCGCAGCGACGCTGGCCTGGGATGCTACCCGTCCCGCTGATTACAAGATCAAAACCGGCCTGACACCGGAACGTGAAGCCGAATTACTCCGCGCCTGGAAAAATAGCCTTTGAACTATTTCCTGGCGTTTCTTCCCATTCTGGCCGTTTTGGGTTTAATGATCGCGCTCAAGTGGGGAGGCCAGCAAGCCGGCCCGCTGGGATGGCTGGTGGCGGTGGTAATTGCATTTCTGGCATTTGGGCTCACCCCCGAGGCATTCTGGGTATCCCAACTCAAAGGTCTTTATCTTTCATTTACCGTCCTTTTGATCCTCTGGCCGGCGATGTTCCTGTATTACATCATCGATGGTATGGGCGGTATCATGGCTGTCGCGGCAAAGCTCAAGATGCTCGTTCCCGATCATGGTTTACTGATCGTAATGTTAGCCTGGGCCTTCTCAGGGATGCTCGAAGGCCTGGCCGGGTATGGACTGCCGATTGCGGTGGTTTCGCCGATGCTGGTTGGCCTGGGTGTTCCGGCCATCGTCGCTGTGGTCGCCTCCGCAGTTGGGCATACCTGGGCCGTCACCTTCGGTAACATGGGTATCGTGTACCAGACGCTGTTGTTCGTCACCAATATGGACGGCGCAGCACTGGCACCGGTAGCCGCCTTGCTGCTGGGTTTTGCTTGCCTGGCCTGCGGACTGGTGGTGGCCAGGATCCTCAAAGAAGGCCGGCTTTGGCCTGTGGTAACGCTCATGGCTATCGTAATGGCTGGAGTGCAGTACGCCATGGCTGTCTCCGGGCTTACTCCCATGGCCGGGTTTGGCGCCGGTCTGATCGGCGTCGTTTTGCCAGTGCTGCTCAGCAAATTGGCGAGCTTCAGGCGGGTTTCACTTTCCTTGCCTTTGCAGGGCTCCGTTTCCATCCCATACCAGGGCAGTATCCAGCCAAGCACCCTGCCGGTGTCTACCGCTCAGGTTGAAATGACGACACCGCCGCATGCATTAACCGGGGCGCTGGCCTCTTATGGCGCTCTGGCAGTCGTGATGTCATTGATCGCCCTGGTCGCCCCGATCCACGATTGGTTCAGTTTGGCCGCAATCCACATGACTTTTCCCCAGGTGAAGACGACCGCAGGTTTTATGACGGCAAGCTCTTCCCAGGTCTTCCGGCCCATGCTCCACCCCGGCTTTGCTGTAATAATCATCGTAGTGCTAAGCTATTTGATCTACGCCCGCATCGGTTGGTGTCAGAAAAGCGCCTGGCAACCAGCAGCCAGGGCTACCTGGCATTCGGCCAGCGCTTCAAGCCTGGGCGTGATCGCCATGATTGGCCTGGCGATGATTATGGACCATTCCGGAATGACGCTGCTGCTCGCCAGAGGCGCTGCGCAGTTATTAGGTCAAATTTTTCCCCTGGCTTCGCCTCTGGTCGGTATCCTGGGAGCCTTTGCAACCGGCAGTAATAATAACTCGAACGTGCTCTTCGCCGGGTTGCAGCAAAATGCGGCAATATTATTGGCGATTGACCCCCGCATCCTGGTAGCCGCCCAGACCGCGGGCGGCGCGTTGGGAAGCATGCTGGCGCCGGCTAAAATCATCGTTGGCTGCAGCACGGTCGGGTTAAAAGGCCAGGATGGTTTAGTACTGCGCAAAACGGTGCCTTACGGTCTGGTGATGGGATTAATCATTGGTGTGATCGCTTTAATTATCTCCAGGTTATAACTACCCTGACCTTGCCAGACCGATCAGGAAAAATATTTGACCGCCCGGTCATTCCCGCAATAAAATACTTAATTAGGATAGATTTTTTTGCGAAGTACCTGGACAGGATTATTGATTAATCCCTTGAATTCAGGTTGTTTGGTGTCTATAATATATTCAACAGGGGAAATTTCTATCAACCGCTTCGAAGCTCAAGATGCGTGCATCTCACCTGATTGATAACCAGGTTGGCAAGGCCCAGCCTTTCCCCATCGATTGTTTTCCTTATTATTATATTTTTATAACAGGGAGGTGATCAAGAAGAGTGTCAGCGCTGGAATTTCAGTGATTTGCTTTTTGCGTTAGGTATCTAAGGAGGCTTATGATGTCACGACTCATTCGCTTACCCCTGATTTTTGTGATTCTTGCTTCGGCACTGTCAACCGTCCCGGTAAAAGCCAATAATCAAATACTTACTGATGGAATTGATTGTGGATCCTTGGGGGGAGATCTCACGCAATTAGACGGCAGTGAAGTCTGTATAATTATGCCGCCTGTCTGGAATGGCGACCTGGTTGTTTTTGCCCATGGCTACGTTTTCTACGACCCTTATGAAACAGTGGGAATTCCCTGGGACCAACTCGTCCTGCAGGATGGAACCAATATCCCCTACCTGATCACAAGCATGCATTTTGCTTTTGCCGTTACCAGCTATGAAAAAGCTGGTCTGGCGGTAAAAGAAGGCGTGAAAGACATCCTGGCCCTTGCCAACTACTTTAAGGAAACCTATACCGCAAATCATGTCTACCTGGTCGGCGTTTCAGAAGGTGGGTTGATCACCACCCTGGCGGTTGAGCAAAACCCAGACGTCTTCAGCGGCGGACTGGCAGCCTGCGGCCCAATTGGCGATTTTACGAAACAGATCAACTATTGGGGTGATTTCCGGGTAGTGTTAGATTACTTCTTCCCCAACTTATTGAAATCCCAGGGCGGCAGTGCAGTTGATATTCCCCTGTCTGTTATGACAGGTTGGGAATCGACTTACGTACCTGCAATCACTGCCGCGTTACTCGATCCGAGTAACGCTTCGAAGGTTGCCCAACTCTTGAAGGTTACGGGCGCTCCAATCGATGCAGCCGATAAGGTGAACTCGACAATTGAAACGGTAAACGGCATTTTAAGCTACAACGTCCTGGCAACTAACGAAGCCATTCAAGAATTAGGAGGGCAGCCGTTCAATAACAAATACCGGTGGTATTTTGGCTCCACGAATGATTTTAAACTAAATATCCAGGTAGCCCGTTTTGCTGCCGATGCCGCAGCGCTGTCCGAGATAAAAGCCAACTACCAAACCAGCGGCTTTTTAAAGGTCCCCTTGGTGTCTATTCATGATACCGGCGATCCGATCGTTCCATATTGGCACGAGATCTTGTACCGCATCAAGACACTGCTGGCTCATTCGGCTACCAATTACATCAACATCCCTATCGCGCGCTATGGCCATTGCCAATTTACGGCTACGGAGGCTTTAGCCAGCTTCTATTTGATGATCATTAAAGCTTCCCTGAACTCAATCCAGGCAGCCGATATTATGCCAGAACTGCCGCCCGAGGTTGATCACCAGCAATTTGAGCAAATCATTTCGGACTACAGCGGCCAAACCTGGCACCAGGTTTACTTGCCCTTGATCCAGTGACAGGATGCAGCAGATTAATCTGTAGGATTTGAAAAATAGGCATGCATCGGAGCGAAATAGTAATCCAGCCAACCTTGCTTGAACTCTTCGCCCTGTCCATCCGGGAGGTCGGTATGGGTCAAGGTCAGGTAGGTGCCATCCGGGATAGCTTCAAGCCTTATTTCAAGCTCCGAATTAGCTGCATCTTCTGGAAAATCTTCAGCTCGCCAGGATTGTAAAATCCGCTTGAAAGGTGTCATTTCAAGGGTAACGCCGCTGATGTATCCATCCCAGGCGGTGAACAAACCGCCTGGGATGGGATTGATCTCCGCCGGGCTGCCGGTAAACAGGCTGTGTTGAGCGCTGTCCAGCCAGGCTTTATAGATGACATCGGGTGCTACCGGCAAAATCGTCGATACTTCAATCGTCTCGGGCATCGCATTCTCCGTTCTTATACCAGTCCAACTTAATAATCATTTTATAACGATTCTCTAATCCCATAGATCATCAGGTTGATTTGGTCACGCCTGAGATGAAACATCTTAATTCTCGCCTGAGGCTTTTCTGGGGTAATTAGCCGGTTAAGCCAGGCCGGCTAGTTGGTATTCTCCGTTAGCATGGGCTGGTATGCCTGGATTCCGACCGTGGAATGCTAAAAAATTAGCCTCAAACTCAAAGGTTAAAATCAATCGGTAAATTTTGTAAGCCATAGATCAGCAGGCTGGGCTGTCGTTCTATCCGTGCCTGGGGAGTCACGTTAAACGACGTGAAACGCTTCAGCATGGCGCTCAAAGCAATCTTCGCTTCCAGGCGAGCCAGGGGTGCTCCCAGGCAGAAATGGATGCCGTAGCCAAAGGCGATGTGTTTGTTAGGAGCCCTGTCGATCATAAACTTATCGGCTTGTGGAAAAACGCTCTCGTCGTGGTTGGCCGATCCGATCCAGGCCACAACCCGTGCGTTAGCCGGGATGGTCTGTTCGTACATTATGATTTCCTGGATGGTAACCCGGAACATGGCCTGTACCGGCGAACGATAGCGCAGCGCCTCTTCGATCGCCTGGGGCACCAAATCAGGTTGGCTGCGTAGCTTTTGCCAGCTTTCGGGGTTCTCTGCGAAGGCCAACATGGCATTGCCGATCAGGTTTGTGGTGGTCTCGTTGCCGGCGACCAGCAGCAGGACGCAAAAACCCAGTAATTCGATCTGGCTGAGATGTTCGCCATCGATGCTGGCATCGAGCAAGTTGCTGATCAGGTCGTCGCCCGGGGTCTTACGACGTTTTTCGATGATCCCCGCGAAATATCTGCCCATCTCGATCATTTCAGGCCGCATGAATTTTTTGAAATCCACGGTCGCCCCAAAATTAGCAGCCTGGACTGCAGAATCGGACCAATGCTTGAAACGCTGCCGGTCCTGGCTGGGGATACCCAACAGCTCGGCGATGACGATCACCGGTAACGGGTAACCCAGGTCGTGGATCACCTCCATGCAGTGATCCGTCGCAACTTTTTCGAGCTGTTCTTCGACGATCTCGGAGATGCGTGGCGCCAGGGCTTCCACCGCCCGAGGTGTGAACGCCTGGGTTACCAGTGCGCGTAATTGACGGTGGCGAGGGGGATCGGTGCTGATGATCGCCGCCGAAAAGGCTTCATTCGGCAGCAATGACAGCTTTGGTTTGCGGCGGAATTGGGATGAAAAAGCGGCATAATCGGACAGGGCGCGCTGCACGTCTGCATAACGAAAAAAGTTCCAGTTCTCTTTTTCAGGGTCGTGATAAAGTGGATGCTCCTGGCGCATGCTTTCGTATAATGTGAAAGGGTTGATTTGTTGTTCTATTCCTGATATCAGGGATTTCATAAGAATTCTCCTTAATGGATAGCTTTCACTTTCTGTAATTCTGCACTACAAAGGATCTCCAGGTTGGCAAAGATCTTTTCTGCCGGCCAATCCCACCACCTGATCGTCAGCAGGTGATCAATCAAGTCATCTGAAAATCGTTTTTTGATCACCCTGGCAGGGTTTCCGGCTGCGATGCGATATGCCGGTATGTCCTTTGCAACCACTGCATTGGCTGCGATGATTGCGCCATCGTCCACGTGCACTCCTGGCAAAATGGTGACGTTCTGCCCGATCCATACGTCGTTGCCGATCACTGTATCGCCTTTGAAAGGCAGGTCTTGGAGGGCTGGGGCTGCTTTCTCCCACCCATGGCCCATAATATTGAACGGGTAAGTCGTGGCTGAGGTCATCCGGTGGTTCGCACCGTTCATGATGAATTCGATCCCCTGAGCGATGGCACAGAATTTACCGATGAATAGCCGGTCACCCAGGAATTCGTAATGATGGGTGACGTGGACTTCAAATGCCTCCGCCCCATTTGGGTCGTCGTAATAGGTGTAGTCGCCGATGATAATATTAGGCCTGGTAACAACATTTTTGATGAAACAAATGCGTTTGATCGCTTGGTTGGGATAGGCTGAGTTGGGGTCTGGACCAGATGACACGGGAAAACCTCCGATTATTGCTCGATGCTGTAGGAGTCGATCACCTGGTGATCGACGTTGATAAACTCGAATTCGATCCTAGTTGGGCTGGCAGTCACCCGCATTGCCCCGCCTTCACTATTGTAGCGCACCTGGCTGCCGGCTGCGGGCTTGTCTGCAAAAGGATATTTGCCATTTCCCCCCAACCCATCCACAAAATAGACCAGACCATCTTCCTCGAGCCGCTCGTAATTATGCTCGTGGCCCGAGAGGACCGCGCTCGCCCCCCATTGTTTGAACGGCCATTGCAGTTCCGGAGTCGATCCGTGCTGGCTGCCGGAGGAATAGGGTGGGAGGTGGAAATAGACGATCTTCCAGGGTGAGGTTGAGCTCGCCAGGGCTTTTTGCAGCCATTTCGCCTGGGGTGAGGTGGCCGTAATCCCTGATGGGTCGTGATAATCGCTGTCGATCGCGTAAAATTCGACCGGTCCCCAGACAAAACTGTAATACCGTTCGTTGTCAGGCAGGGTGAAGTAGTTGAAATAGGGCTGGGCGTTATCTGTCAACCAATCGTGGTTGCCCAGGGTGGGGAAGAAACGGTTAGTCGCCGCGCCTGGCCCATAAATGCCTTTATACGGGTAAATGTAATCGTGGTAGTACTGGCCGATGTTCTGATCGATGGTATCGGCTGCTCCATCAGGATAATTATTGTCGCCAACGGTGATGATGAAATCCGGGCTCCAGGAATGGACCAGGGCCGCGACTTCTCGCTCTTGTTTCCCGACCTGGCCATAGTCTCCGATGACTGCGAAGGAGGTCGTTGGTTCGGGAGTTGCAGTCGGAGGCACCTGGGTTGGCAAGGTTGTCGTGGTTGGCACCAGAGGGGTAAACGGTGGTGGCTTCGTAGGGGCCGGCGGAGGCGCGGCTGTATTGTTAACGGTAGGGGTTTGGGATTTTACCTGTCTGGTAGCGGCTGGCGTCGCAGTCGCCGGGCTGCATGCTGCCAGTAAAACGGTTAATATGAAAAACAAGTTGATAAAGTAACGATTGGCGACCGAGCGGCGCTTCTTGGAAGAATTCTTATGAAGCTTCATCTTATGATTAACCATTAATTGCGATGTAGAGTTTATCTGAATTATACAATTCTTGAAATCTGTTATACTGGCAAAAGAAAATTATCCTATCCACTAAAAATAAAAAAGTCTATGCCAGAAAATTGGGGACCAACTCCTTCAATACCTGAAATCGTGCAGGATCTAACGCAGTACTATACCGGCTTGTGGTGGGGAAGTAACCAGGATTTTCCACTCTTATCCCCGGCGATAAGCCAGCAGGAACAGCGTATTAACGGGATCGGGTTAAACCACCTGACGGATAATCTGCTGGCAACCTTGAAACGCGCCTACCGTTCTCACGAGGAACGCTTACAGGCTCGGGATGCGCTGCTGAAGGATGCCGAAACGTTTGCCCTGAGCACGCTGGGATTTGAGCAGCGCCATTTGGATATCATCCGCAAATACCGGCTGGCTGAAATTTCTCTCGAATTTTCCAACCAGGCCCGCACCTTCGACCCGGGTATTTCAAACGACGACATTTACCAGGCCAGCCGCAACGTCTGGTCGATGAATTTTATGCAGCTTTTATTGGGCATCCCGGTTGAACTCACCCAGGCGGTCTTCGCTTACAGCATGCTGTATCCTTATACCGACAATTACCTGGACGATCCTTCGATATCGCCCCAGGTTAAGCTCGATTTCAACCAGCGATTCAGCCTGCGTTTGGCGGGTGATGAGGTACAGCCTACCAACCAGGCGGAAGAAATGATCTGGCAGTTGATCGAAAGGGTCGAAGGCCAGTTCGAACGCGCAACCTTCCCGCTGGTCTACGAATTGTTAGCGGCAATCCAGGAAGCGCAGACCCGGAGTTTGAGCCTGATCAAGGCCGAAGCATCGCCTTATGAAGTCGACGTATTAGGTATTTCGATCGAAAAGGGCGGTACGGCCGTCCTTGCAGATGGCTACCTGGTTGCTGGAGATTTAAATGAAGCTCAAAGAGGATTTCATGTTCGGTTATGGAGTCCTCACCCAGCTCATGGATGACCAGGAAGACGTCCAACGCGATATGAAAGCCGGGCTGAACACGGTTTTTGCCTTGAGCGCCCACCATTGGCCTTTGGATGTGGTGACCAACCGCACGTTTCATTTTTCATCCAACGTTCTGACCTGCATGGACAGCTTCGAAGGGCCAGACGTCGTCACAGTCAAAGAGCTCTTTTCGCGGGGGATCGAGCTGATCTTGATCGACGCGGCCGGGCGCAACAGCCGGTATTATTCGCGGGCGTATCTTTCACAGCTCGAGAAATTCCTTCCTTTCCGGTTTTACAGGTTGAACGGGCAGCGCCACCGACTGGACCGCTATAAAATCACGATGGGTAAATTACTCGAACTCGCCAGTTGATCACTACAAAGCCACGGCTTCTCCAAGAAACCGTGGCTTTGAATGTGCCCCTTCTACTGATGCATTTCCCGCATCTCTTTTCCCCCTGAAGCTGATCCCTATTTGAAAGTCGCATCGGCCGGCATACCCGGTTTTAAGGAATGGTCGCTGTTTGGTAATGTAACCTCGACCAAGTAGACGGTGGTGCTGCGGCTGTCGACGGTCTGCACGTTGCGTGGTGTGAATTCCGCCTGGTCGGAGATGTAGGTTACTTTTCCGGTAAAAGTTTTACCAGGAAAAGAATCGGCGCTGACGTCGACCGACTGACCTAATTGGATCTGGCCGTACTGGCTTTCCGGGATGTATACTCCCAATGTCACCTGGTCCAACGATCCGATTTCAATCACGGTTGCCCCTGCCGCAGCTATTTCACCGGCATTGAGCGGGCGTGAGAGGACCACGCCAGCCACCGGTGCTGAGACGGTCAGTTTGCTTATTTGCACCTTGATCAAATTCACAGCGGACTGGGCTTGAGCCAAAGCTGATTGGGCCTGGGTGACTCCCGCTTTTGCCTCATCCAAGGCTGTTGAAGCAATCTGGACAGTCAAGGCCTGGTTGCCAGTCATTAATTTGTTTAGCGCATCGCGGGTATTATTTAACGTTTCCTGGGCGACGGCCAGGCGAGCGCGTGCTTCAATAACGTTATTGGCGGCGTCGGTGGTCAGGATTTGATCGTAGTTTTTCTGGGCTGCATCCAAATCCGATTGGGCAGCATCCAGGTCTTTTTGAGCGGCATTTTGAAGGTTGGTGTTATCCTTTGCGGCTTTGGCTTCGGTGAGGGTCTGATTGGCGATGGTATATGCCTGTTGAGCCTGGAGGAGTCGTTTTTCAACGGCGACAAAATCCTGGTTACTGGCGTCTTTCAGGGTCTGGTCAAGGTTAGCCTGTTCGGCAGCCAGGTTGCTTTTCTCGAGTGTCACCTGGGCCTGTAGTGCGGCAATTTGTTCGGTTTTCGAGAAGTACCAGGGCGGCAGGTTGATTTTGTTGTCCTGGGTGGCCTGCCAGGCGGCTGTGTGGTTGGCCTGGTCTTGCATTTCGGCTGCCAGCGAGGCCTGGTCATACTGTGCCTGAACGTTGGCCAGTTTCTGGTTGGCCAGGTCCAGACCGGCCTGCGCTACGTTAACCGCCGCATTTGCCTGGTCCATCTGAGCCTGGTAAAGCTGGTCATCCATCGTAAAAAGCACGTCTCCTGCTTTGACGCTGGCTCCCTTGTTGAAGTTTATGGCGCTGATCTTTCCGCCAATTTCAGGGGCGACCTGGATGGTCACGGCGGATATTGTCCCCGATGCTTTTAATGCGCTGCTATTGGTAGCCGGGCTGCCGATCCCGAGAGCGCTGCAGCCGGCCAATAAAAGGCTGGAAAAAATGATTGGAAATGTCTTCAGGTTCATCGCTTTCCTCCGTTCAAGCTGATAAAACGGTCCTTCGTGCCAAAAGTAATTTGTGTTAAGCAAATCATCGATATATTTCGTAATTTTGGATTATTACTTGCCGCTGTTGGTCGAGCCGGCCTGTTTCACCGCTGAAATGAATACGTCTTCCAGGGTTGGGGCAATCCATTCGATATTCGCGACCTCTATGCCTGCACCAGTCAATAACTGCCTGACGGGTCGGCGATAGCGGGCTGCATCCGGGACCACCGCGTGGATTTGGGCGCCGTATAGGGCAATTTCCTCGAATGGGACCAGCCCTTTTTGGACGGCCTGGTCTTGAGCGTCCTTCAATACCCGCATTGCCCGGTCTGGATCGGCTGTCGTGATCTCTAATACCTGGCCGTGCATCTGGGTTTTCTTCAAGCAGTCAGGTGTATCCAGGGCGACCAACTTCCCATGGCTGATGAAGCCTACCCGTTGGCAGAGCTCAGCTTCATCCATATAATGGGTGGTTACAAGCACGGTCATACCTTTCTTCGCCATCGAATAAATCAGGCCCCAGAAATCCCTGCGGCTGATCGGATCGACTCCGGCAGTCGGCTCATCCAGGAACACCACCTTGGGGTTATGGACGATGGCACAGCCGAGCGCCAGGCGCTGTTTCCAACCTCCGGAAAGGTTGGAGGTCAGAGTATGCTCGCGGCCTTCTAACCCGGCCATCTGGATAATTTCCACCTCGCGCTTGTGCAGTTCTTCGCGTGAGAGACCATAGACTTTGCCATAAAAACGAATGTTTTCCAGGGCTGTGAGGTCGTTGTAAAGGGTGAAGAGCTGAGACATATACCCGACCCTGGCCTGCATGGTTTTGGATTGGGTGACCGGGTCGTAACCCAGTACCCGCAGCTTTCCGGCGGTTGGTTTAAGCAGGCCCAACAGCATGCGAATGGTGGTCGTCTTTCCAGCACCGTTTGGCCCCAACCAGCCAAAAACCTCGCCCGCATGGACACTGAAGCTAACCTGGTCGACAGCTACGAAATCGCCGAATTTCTTCACCAGGTCTTCGACCACGATCGGGTCTTCCGGCGAAAGGTCCTTTGGAGCAAGGGATTTACGGCGATCATCCATGGTTGGCCTGCTCTTGCCGCCTGACCAGGCTGATAAAGGCTTCTTCCATGCGCGGTTGGATTTCGCGCATCCCGCTGCATGCAATCCCTTCGGCTTTCAAGACAGATTCGATTTGACGCTGTCGCAAAGAGAGGTTATCGACAAACAGGTGCAGCATGGCGCCATAGGTTTGCACTTCAAGGATCCCCTCCATCTTTTCGACCAGGTTGCGGGCCGGGACGAACCTTGAAGGAGTCAATTCCAACAGCCTTCCGGGGACCAGGGATTTGATGGCTGCCGGGGTATCGTTGGCAATCAATTTTCCTTTGTAGATCAAGCCAACCCGGGTGCAGCGCTCGGCTTCGTCCATATAGGGGGTGCAAACGAAAATGGTGAGCCCTCGTTCGGCTCTGAGGCGGCCCAGAAGAGACCAAAATTCTCTCCGGCTGACCGGGTCGACGCCCAGGGTGGGCTCATCCAGCATGACCACTTCCGGTTCGTGGATCAGGCTGCAGGCCAAAGCCAGTTTCTTTTTCATCCCCCCGGAAAGCATTCCAGCCGGGCGAGATCTAAAATCGGTCAGGCCGGCAAATTTCAACAGCTCGGGTATGCCAGCCTTCTGCCTGGCTGCAGAAATCCCATGCAGGTCGGCGAATAAGCGCATGTTTTCCATCACCGTCAGGTCGGCTGGTAAAGCGAACTGTTGGGCGATATAGCCGGCAGATTCACAGAATCTTGTAAAGCTGGCGCATCGAATCGAACCCCAGCACCGTGCTCTGGCCCTCATCCCGGCGTAACAATCCCAGAATCACCCGTGTGGTGGTGCTCTTGCCGGCCCCGTCCGGACCGATCAGGCCGTAGGTTTCGCCACGGTTGACCTCCAGGTGGATATGGTCGACGGCGGTAACGGGCACGCCGTGGCCCTTGAAGCGTTTGACCAATCCATCGGCAAAAATCGTCAGCTCGGTTGCCATTTCAATCTAACCTCTTCTTGGCTATGACAGCCGAAAGGACCAGGGCGACCAGAGAATAGACGACCAGGGCCAGGGCATCGGTCCACAAGAACGTGATGCCGATCCCTTTGGTGATAATGCCGCGGATAATGCGGATAAAGTAGGTGAGTGGGATCAAGTCACCGATGCCTTGGGCCCAGATAGGCATGGTGGTACGGGGGTAGATGAAGCCGGTCAAGAGCATAGAGAATAGGTTCAACACTGCGCTGAACTGTTGGGCCTGGCGCTGGTTTTTTGAGAAGGTTGAGATGAGCAACCCCATTCCCATTCCGGAAATGATGAAGAGGATGGACAGAATGGCGAAGAGGAAAATATTGCCCTGGAATGGTACCTTGAACCAGTAAACGCCCAGGACCAGGATAAAGGCCAGGTCGAGCATGACCACGACCAGACCTGGGATCAGCTTGGCGACGATCATCTCGAGCGGGCGCATGGGCGTAGCCAGGAGCTGTTCGAGGGTGCCGACTTCCCGCTCGCGCACGACTGCGACGGCAGCATGGGCGACGATGATGATCTGCATGATCAAGGCGATCAAGCCTGGCAGAATAAACACCAGGTCTTTAATATCCGGATTGTATAGCACCCGGGTCTCGGTCACAACCGGCTCGCCGCTCGTCGAGCTGAGCGGGCTGTTCATCCCGGCCTGGTTGACTTTTTCAACCGCCAGATCCAGAGAATATTTCTGAGCGATGATCGAAGCGGCGGTATATCCTGAGGATACGCTGAACGAATCGGAGCCGTCGAGGAGGATGAGGACGCTGCCGTTACTGCGTTCAACCTCGGTCAGCAGGTTAGGCGGGATGACGATACCGGCTTTGGCTTGTCCGGCGTTGATCGCCGCGATGACTTCCTGCTCGTTCTTGGCAATCGAAACAATATCGAAATAGCTCGAGCTTTCCAGGGCGTGCACAAAATCCAGGCTGCGGGAGTCCAGGCTCTGGTCTACCAGCACCGTCGGCAGGTGATAGACCGTCAACGAAACTGCGTAGGCGAATAGGAGCAGCTGGATCGCCGGCAGGAGGAAGAAATACATCAACGTCCGCCGGTCACGCAGCAGCTGCATGGTCTCCTTATACGTCAGGGCACGCAAGCGTTGGAAAGCGGATGCCATCCTACTCCAACCTTTCGCGGAAAGCCCGGGTCGCCAGGAAAAGTATGACGATGATGTAGGCGATCAACGCCAGCACCTCCCCGGTCATCACCGATAATCCCGCTCCGCGGATGATGATCCCCCTCGATATAGGGATGAAATATGTCAGGGGGAACAGGTTGCCCAACCACTGCACCACCTGGGGCATGGTGTTGCGAGGAAAGATAAACCCGCCCAGGATCAGGCTGGTGGTCATGATGCCCATGATCAACTGCTGCACCTGGCGCTGGTTCTGTGAAATAGTTGAGATCAGCAGGCCCAGGCCCAGACCGCTGAAAACGTAGATCAACGATAGGATGGAGAACAACCAGATACTTCCCTGGAACGGGACATGGAACAGGAATACGCCCAGGGCGATGATTGTAGCCATGTTGAAATCTGGCTACAAACAGGTATGGTACGATCTTACCCAGCATGAGCTCCAGGGGGCGGATCGGAGATACCAGGATTTGTTCGATTGTGCCCGTCTCCCGCTCGCGCACCACTGCAGCCGCGGTCAGAACGATCGTTTGGGTTTGCAGCAACATGGCAGCCATGCCGGGGATGATAAACCACAAATCTTTCAGGTCCGGGTTATAGAGGATGCGGATGTGGGCGTTTAAAGCTGGAATGGTCAAGGCTGCACCCTGAGCGCCGGCCTTGTCGACCGAATCCATGACGATTTTAGTCGCATAGGCTTCGCCGATGATGTTGGCAGCGCTGTAAGCCGACTGCGACGTGAATAAATCCAAGCCGTCAACCAATACCAACACCTGGGCGCTGCCGCGTTGGACGGCTTCTGCGAAATTGGGGGGGATTACGATTGCCGCGTGCACTCGTCCGGCGTCGATCTCCTGAACGGCGGTCCCCTGGTCAGGGGCGGTTTCGAGGACGTCGAAGTATTGGGAATTGACCATTGCGTTCAGGTAAGCCCGTGAGTACGAATCCAGGCTTTGATCGACGACGACAGTAGGGATGTGGCGCACCTGGGTGCTGATGGCGTAGCCGAAGAGCACCAGCTGCATCAAGGGCATGGTGAGCATGATGAGCATCGTCGCCCGGTCACGTAAGGCCTGGGCAAACTCTTTTTGAATGATCGCCAGAATGCGTTGGATCATGGCTGTCCGGAGAACTCAGACTTTCGAGGGTGTTGGGCGATCCCGTCGGCGATCATCCGGACGAGAGCTTCGGATAACAATTTGCGTTCGTCCGGGTCGGGCGGCGCCTGCACGCCTCGCAGATAAGGAATAAGCGCTCCAATAAATGTTGCAATAATGATGCGAGCAGCCATGCGCGCATCGACGCTGCGGAAATCGCCTGTTTCGATGCGCCGGGATATAAACATTTCCAGGTGGGCAGTTAAAATTACACCTCGGTTTACCACGTATTCATTCAGGATGAGATCGTTGATCCAGGCTTCTCCGATCAACGCCCGGGTGTAATCGACCTTCTCGAGCAAGGAAGCCGTCAGAGTGTCGACGAATTCGACGTAGGATTGGAAATCGTCCAGGTCGGATAATGAGACCAGGATGGCGTCCAGCCGGCGGCTTTGCTCGTCAAAGATTGCCAACATGATTTCCTGTTTGCCAGGAAAATAGCTGTAAAGGGTGCTCTCACCGATATCGACCGCTGCAGCGATGTCTTTGGTCGTCGTCGCGGCGTACCCATTCAGTGCGAACAGGCTGGAGGCGGCATCCATGATATCCAAGCGTTGGCGTTGGATGCGGCGCTCACGCCGGGTCGTTTCGCTGTGACTGGCAGATCGATCGTCGTCCATGACACCTCCATCGAGCATCTATTCGAAATACGAGGAATCACTCGAAATTCGAGCCTATGCTACAATAAAATCCAAATTCTGTAAAGGGGGAAAGAGGTAGGGAAAGTTTTACCCCCATTTCATGGGGCAGGTCTTGTCCAAAAGGTAGGGTCCAAGGGAAAAACAATTTAAGCCTAACCTTTCGTTTTTGATAATTGACAGTGATTATTAACCCTCTATAATTGATAACAGGCAGAGTTCTTTCGGGAAATAAAAATGAGCCAAAAAATCTCAAAAAATAACCGGACTAAAGCGGAAAATCCAGGCGCGCTTGAAAAGAAAAAGACGAAAGACACTTCTATTCCTGGAGATTTGACCGGATTAGCTGGAAATCTTATTATGGGGGGTGATTTGCAAGCCCTCAACCAAAAAGATATCCTGGCAGTTCAACGACGTTATGGAAATCAGGCTGCTATCAGCATCGGCAGTCGCGCTGCAGATCCTGGAATTCAACGATTGGTCTCTTCGACAGATTTTACGAAATCTACCCGGCTGTCATTTGGGCGAAAAGGGAAGAGCGGCGAATTTTTCACGACCGTAGCGTCCGAACTCAAAGCTTATGAAAAACTCACCAGCGATAAAGCCGACAATTCAACAAAAAAGACAAAGCTGCACGCCATTCTTAAGCTTCTTGGTGGTTGGATTGATACTGAAGCGGCAACCAGCAGCCGGTCGAAAGCAGTTCTATCTCTTCAATCGGAGTTAAAAACTGAATTATCCAAAAATACCGCCGTCACCAGCGATGCAGTCATCCTCACAAGTGATTCCACCCTGGCAAAAGAGGCGAATATTGGGCCGTATAGCGGGATGGTCAGAACGATCCTCAAAGGTTGGGGATTGCCGTTCGGCTCAAACCTGGTATTGTTTGAAAACCTTTCGCTGGGAAAGCAAGTAAAACCATCGATCATCCTTGTCTGGGATAGTGCCTGGGGCGATAAACCTCAAACCAAAGAGATGCCCCCCAATTTGTCGCCCATCGATGCCAACGCAGCCTTAAAAGCTGTTCATGGACTGCCAGGTTGGGAGAAGCTTGGAAAGACTGACCAGGGCAGATTGGACGCCATGTTGGGCGGTGAAACGTCAGTGTTATCTCAAAATGCCAGAGATTACTTGAAAGGTGGTTTTACAGAGGTCAAGGGTTTGGACCAGCGCAGTCAGAAAAAAGTACTCAGTTCGATCATCACATCTGAAAATGCGATCCCTTCTGTTGTTGACGAAAAAGTGACTTCTCCCAAGGCTGAATATTCGATGGACCCTGCAGTGGTTATCAAGGATTATGCCTTCCATGGCAAGAAAGCTGACGCTGAAAAGACGGTTGTCAAGTTCAAAGATGGCGCCAACGTTCCCATCCTGGCGCCTAAAGCCCCTACACCGGGTTTTCACAACCACACGGTCGTACAGACAGCGGATGCCGCAGCCTATCTACCTAAGGCTGTCAGAAAGCTGATCACGGAGGTCGTTTTGGGACCGGTAACAAATCCGGATGACCCTTATTGGGCTACGCAATACAAAACGCCTGATTTCCATTCATATATGACGTCAGGTATCGCCGGCGTCGTAACGATTTATCCGGATAAGACGGCGAAGAAGCTGGCAAACGAAAATTACCAGCGCGGCACCCTGCTGCACGAAACCGGTCATACCTGGTCGTATAAAAACTGGGGTCAGGATACGACGAAGGGGAAGTGGCTCAAGTGGAAAGAAGCCATGCAAAAAGACAAGATTGCCCCTTCAAAATATGCCACAAATTCAATTGATGAGGATATCGCCGAATCGATCCAGGTATACGCCTCGACCAAAGGCAGCCCAACCTTTGATGAATATAAGCGAATGATGCCTAGCCGGTTTAAAATACTGGCTGCGGAGTATGACAAATGAGCGAACAAGATTCAAAATCCAGAACACATCCCGGGAAGATATTTTTCGAGGATAAGGTCGATGACCGGACCTGGGAAGAGACCATCGACAACGTACCGGAGAGTATGGCCTGGGTTAACGTCAATGGGGTGGACCATGCAGTTGTGCGTATCACCGTAACCGGCACGCCTCAGCGCCGCTGCATCACTAAATTTGGGGCTGAAGGCGAGTTCCTCGAAACCACCATCCAGGGACCGCCGCCAGGCGTGTGATCTATTCCAGGTTTTTTCTCAATATGATGTAGTTGGCATGCGACCACAGCAGGGGGAGGGCGATCTTCCCCCAGCGACCGGTCCAGACCGGGTAAAAGCCTGGTTCGTTCAGGTTATCAGGTACCTGTTCAGGCAAGCCTTTATCCTTGAACTGGCTTTCAACCCATTCCAACAAACGACCGGCTTTACCCATGGATTCTTCGTCACCGCATTCAGTGTAATACCATGCCAGCCACGCGCTCAGCAGCACCCATTCACCCCCACCATAATAAGTATCCGCCCGGTACCTGTGGACGCCACCACTGCCGTTCAGCGTCAATTCAATTTGGCGGACAGTCTCTTTCATCAGCCGGCTGCCCGGGTCGAATACCCGGTAAGGAGTTGAAAGCCCCAGCAGGCTGGCATCCACCTCGGGAGCGCCGGGGAATTTCACCAAATGATCATCGCAAACCCAGCTTTCCAGTAAAAATGACCGTATCGCTTTGAGCGTCAGGGTATGAGGCTGGCAGCTGAGCTCTGAATGGGCTTGCAACCCGCCGTAAATTGCCGCCAGTGTGTAGGGGTGAACCCGGTCAGGGTTTTCCTCCCAACAATCAAAACAAGGTGAAGACCACAAAGCTTCGAGATAATCTGCCACCAGGTTGGCGGCTTTTAGCCAGCCAGCAGGTAAATCCTGGTCGGTCATTCGTCGGTGTTCATCCAAGGACCACAACCAGGTGCCAAAACCATCCAGTTGGTAGTTAGGCCAATCTTCTTCCAGGCCATCGCTCCCATCCAATTTATAGCGGGTGTAGAGGTAATCACTGGCGGATAACGGTATCCCTGATTTAAATTTTGAGATGGCCTGGCGTACCACTGCCTCCCGCTCGTTAACCCGGGCTGCTGCCCAAGCATGGAAGCGGGATGCGCTCTCGACCTCTCCGACCAGGTCCATAGCATAGGCGGTGAAGGCCCCATCTCGGAACCAGCAGTATTGGTATGGCGGAAAATTCGGACTGGCGATAAAAGCGCCAGATGGAGCCTGGTTCTCGAGGATTATAGCAATGCTCTTACGCAGCAGGTTATCCATACCGGTTTATTCGCTCCATTCGATCAAGATCATGCCCCAATAATTGAGAGAAGGAACGGTCAGCGTGATTGTGCTGCCGTCTTGATTGAAATCCAACGGCTGTAGTGCCAGGTCGGCGCTGTCGGGTGAAGCCAACCAGATGTGGGCCGCCTGTCCAGGCGCATCCGAATATGTCAGGATAAAATTCGATAGCGGGGTAGGGGAGGTCAGCGCTCTTACAGCCCAATTGGGTTTCTTTATTCCTAACAGGTTGACCAGGTTTATGGCGGTCCTCCCTGGCGACTGGCGGATGATCGGCCAGACTTTGTCGGAAGGTGAACCGGGAGCTGTCAAGACGTTGGCAATGTGAACGTTATTTTGGGATTGAATGGTCCCGTCTTTCGTGGACGGTCCGATCACGTCTTCATAACGGACCATGAAATCGTAGTAACGTTGAATGTCTGTCGCCAGCTCAGGAGACATCACTTTGTAATTGGGGAAATAAGCCTCGGCCAGCATGCCGTCATTTTCACCCAATTCAATCCGGCTGCCGCCGCTGGCGAATATGGCAGCATCCATAATGCGGGCGTTGACCTCGTTAGCTGCGTCGATATAGGCTGCCAGCACCACCGGTTTCCCATTGCTCAGATTTTGAGCATTGACGATCAATGAATGCAGGTCGGTGAACCAATCGTAAGGTGACCAGACTTCGATGTAGACGAAATCTTCGCCAGATGGGGCGACCGTTTCGACCGGCCAATTGGTAACGCAGTTGAAAACGACTGCCCCGTCGCTGCGGTATTGGTCGACCAGGGCTTTGGTCAGGTCGATAAATTCGGCCATTACCGGAGCCAGGTTATAAGACTTGCCCTGGGCATCGTAACCGGTTTTGGGATCCCCGTATTGGTCCAGGTGGATGCCGTCGAAGCCGGTCTGCTGCAACACCTGTTTGAATTGGTCGAGCAGATGCACCGTCCAGGGCGAGCCTGGCCGAGGGTCCATGTAGGCCATCATATCGCCCCCGAAGAAGAGCGGTTTGCCGCCCATATCAAAGATTGCCCAATCCGGATGTTCTTTATAGAATGCCATCGAAGAAGCATAGACTGCCGTGTAGGGCATCGCAGCGATGTCGTATTGGTGAGCGGCATCGATCATGGCATCGATCGTCTTAATCGAGTGCGGCACGGTTGACCATAAATCGGTATAAGGATCGCTGCTGGTCAAAAGCTGCTCGTGACGATACATCCAATCGTAGAACTGCAGGCCGTTGACATGGTAACGGGCAAGAGACGCCATCACCTCTTCCAGGTCCGTCCTACCGGGGGTGTAGTTGGTCATAAAGCCATAGCGTGGGTTCTGAGTCCAATCGTTGAGGAGGTCGAAACTGGCAGACGCGCTTGCCAGCACAGCCCCACCAGGGCCGGAAACTTGGACGTCGATTCCATAACCTGCAGGGGCGATTTCTGGAGGAGTGATTGTAAATGAAAGGGTCTGCTCTAATCCGTCCAGGGTCACCGGTTGGGACTGAGCGGCAATCTGGTCTGCCAGGTGCGTGACCAGGAGCTGTACGTTAACCTGATCTGAAGCAGATAATTGGTTGGCGACGGTCACCTTGAGGTTCACCGGTTCTCCCGGATGGTAAAAGGCTTTATCCAGGTCGATATGGGTTACTTGTAAAGAATTAACCATAATGCTCTCCGTAGGGGTAGGTTGAGGTGTAGTCAGAGGTTGCGGCGAAGATGATGTGCAGCCGACAAGAATACCTGTTAATCCGATCAGACCAATGACCAGCCAAAAGCGACTGATAACCTGAGAGAACCTTGTTGCTCGGATTACGTCTCTGGCTACTCGAAGGTGACCTGACTGTTTGAAGGACATTGCTCGCTTAACCTTTGAAGGCGCCGGTGGTCAGGCCGCCCACGAAATAACGCTGCAGGATCAGGAATATGGTTACAGTTGGTACCAGGGCGATTAACGAGGCGGCAAACACCAGCCCCCACTGGGTGCCGTGCTGTCCCTGGAAAAGGGCGATGGCAATGGGCAAGGTGCGTTTTATCGGGTCATCGATGAAGGTCAATGCCATCACGAACTCGTCCCAGAAGCCCATGAATGAGAAGATAGCCACCGTAGCCAGGGCGGGGGTCGATAGTGGCAATATAATCCGAGCAAAGATGGTCAGGTAACCGCCGCCGTCAATGAGCACCGCTTCTTCGAGCTCGTGCGGAAGCTGTTCGAAGAAACCTCGTAAAAGAAAAATGTTGAGAGATAAGCTGGTAGCTGTGTAGATCAGCATCAGCCCCCACAGGCTGTTGCGCAGGTTCAGGAATTTCATCAGCAAGAATTGGGGGACGATCGCAATCATATTGGGTACCATCATGACAGTCAGCAAAGAGAAGAAAATGACCTCTCGACCTGGAAATTTAAACCGGGCGAAAGCATAGGCTGCCATGGATGAAAATAGTGCCACCAACAGGGTAGAACAGACGGCCACTAGGGCGCTGTTCATAAAATAGGTCTGGAAATGGTTGGCATTCCAGGCCTGGAGGAAATTAGCTAATGATGGCAAGCTTGGGATGAGCTGAGGTGGATATTCGATGACATAGAGGTTGGGCTTGAGCGCTGAAGAGATCATCCAAAGGAACGGGAAGATCATTACGACCGCTCCAAGCGAGAGGAATGATGTAAACAGGCGATCTTTTGAGGATGGTTCTAGCACTTATCATCATTGTCCTCCTAGGAGAGCTCCTGCGGCCGACGCAGGAACTTCAACTGCAGCCCGCTGGCGGTCACGATTATCGCTGCCATCAGAAAAGATAGGGCTGCACCATAGCCGAAATCGAGAAAATCGAAGGATTGATGGTACATATAGCTCAAGACTACCTCGGTCTGCTGCATTGGACCGCCATTGGTGATCAGAAAGACCGAGATAAACACGTTAAATCCACCAATAAGGAGCATCACCAGGGTGAAGACGATTGTTGGGCTGATCAGCGGCAGGGTGATGCCCCAGAACTGCTGCCAGGTGTTGGCGCCATCTATGGAAGCGGCTTCGGTAAGCTCGTGGGGAATGGTTGCCAGGGCAGCCAGGTAAATAATCATTGACCAGCCGATCCCTTTCCAGATGCCCAACCCCATGACCGGGATTAACGCGGTGCTGACCTGCTGCAGCCAGGGAATGGGTTTGTCTACGACGTGGAATATACTGACCAGAAAATAATTGATGATTCCTTGCGGACTTTGGAAAAGATAGCGGAAGAGCAGCGAAACGATGACCCAGGAGGTGATGACCGGGATGTAATAGAGTACCCGGTAGAACCCTTTGGCTTTTGGTAGGCTGTGGATCATCACCGCCACCAACATAGCCAGGATCATCTGCCCGGGAACTGTGATGAGTGTGTAAAAGATCGTATTCTTGAAGGCAACGCCCGTGATCGGATCTTGGAATGCTTTGATGTAATTTGCCAGGCCAGTGAAGATGCTCGGTTTGTTTGGCATGATTGACCAGTCGAAGAAGCTGATTTGGAGGCCCTTCAAGAGCGGATATACGAGGAAGATGAGGAAGAGCGCAGTCGCTGGGATGAGGAATGTGTAGGGTATGACCAACCTCTGAGTTTTCAGTGACATGCTGAGATTACGAGTCTTTTTGGGTACCGGGAGGGTTACTCTCATGGGTCAAACTCCATCTTCGACGATTTTTTGTGGCCGTCGATAGAATGGACCCGGCGGCCAGTGGATAGGATTTGGATGTCATCCAGCTATACACCACCACCGGGTCCAAAACGAACTTACAGAATTTGTTCAGGCGCCGGAAATTTCTATTGGGCTACCGGCAGAAGAGGATCGATTTGAGAAGATGCATCATCGAGGCCAGCCTGGACCGTGACGGTGCCATTCAGGATTGCAGTTCCGGCATTGGTCAGGATTTCTTCCATTTTGGTCCAATTAGCGATAGGCGTGCGAGCCTGGGAGGTCTTGAGCTGCTCGAGGAAAATACCGAAGTACTCGGGCAGTTGGGCCAGGTTGGCGCTGTCGGTGGTTGCCTGAAGAACGGGCATCTGACCGACTGAAGCCATTTGCATTTGAACGTCCAATGAGAGCATGTAGCTCATGAATTCAGCCGCGGCTGCTTTATTCTGGCTTTGTTGGAACATGACGATGTCTTCACCACCGACGACTGAGATTGAGCCGCCTTTACCGGCTGGCATCAGCGCCGTGCCGTATTGTACGTCGGGGAATTGTGAGGCGAAAGAGGGCGGGAACCAGGGGCCTTCCAGAATCATTGCGATCTGGCCCTGTCCAAAACCGCCCCAGCTATCAACGCCGCCACCCATCATACCAGGGTGGAAATAACCGTTGTCGATATTATCTTTCATGAACTGGTAGGCTGCAACTGTATCTGCGCCATTCAGGAATCCGGTGGCCTTGGTGTAGTCAGCATTCGTCATCGCGCCGCCGAACGACCAGATCCAGGGATCAACCGCCCAGCCGTAAGTGCCGCCGTCAGCGAAGCAGTAGGTATCGGGGCCAAGCGCCACGATTTTGGCGCAATCAGCATTGAATTCATCCATGGTTGTGGGTGCACTGGCAATCCCAGCCTTGGTGAATACGTCCTTGTTATAGAACAGGACGCGGGTATTGGTGTCGAGAGGCAGGCCGTAATAGTTGCCGTTGATGAAGTTAGTTGAAAGCGGTCCTGGGAAGACGGTATCTTTCAGGGTGTTGAAATCGGGCATATCCTGACCCAGATTGGCCAAAGCGCCCATATCACCGAATTCAGGAACCCAGATGATATCCAACCGGGCTAGGTCTGGGGCAGTGCCGCCAGCGATTGCCGTTATCAGTTTCTGGTGGAATTGGTCGTAGGGGATGTTGACAGACTGCACGATAATATTCGGGTGAGTTGCCTGGAAAGCGGGGATGATCGTACCTTCGAGGAAGGGGGTTTCGGTGTCGGCATTATAACCATGCCAGAAGGTGATGGTTACCGGTCCAGCGGGGGCGGGAGTTGCGGTAACGACCTGGGTGACCACTGAAGGCGCACAGGCGCTCAATGCCATAGCCAGAATACTTAAAATACTGAACAGGGTGATGAACTTGGAACGTGAAGACATTATTCTTCTCCTTTGATTGAGTGATCGATGATCGGGTAACAGGTTTTTGTGAAAAGTCCGCTGAAAGTGGGTGGAACCTCCAAACCACTTCAGGGCTGTCCACAAGATCGAAAAATTGGAATGCTTTCTCCACTCACCTCCTTCATTCTTTATTCAATGACCGAAATAATCAATTTAAAAAAGAGAACGGTTAAACGCTGACCGTTTCTTTATGGACTGGAGATTCGAAGAGCTCGCGCAGCACCAGGCTGGCTGCTCCCCGCGCCCAGGCGTCATCTCCCCAGGCTTCGATTTTGATTTCTACGGCGCTTGCTAAACCAGGCATGGCATAAAGTTGGACCATCTTACATAAAGGTTCGAATATCCATTTACCGGCCCGGGTACCCTCACCGCTGATTATGATCCGGTCAGGGTCGAAAATACTGACCAAATTGGCGATACTGCGGCCTAACACCTCTCCGGCTCGAGCAAAAATAGCCCGAGCGCCTTCATCCCCACTATTTGCCAAAGAAACCAGCTCTTCAAGGGTATGGATTTCGGTGGAGAGTGTCCCATTTTGCCAGGCATCTCTGGCGGCTTGCAGCAGAGCGGGGTCGCCGACATACCTTTCGAGGCAGCCACGTTTGCCGCATTCGCACAAAGGACCCAATGGGTCGACCACCGTGTGGCCTAATTCTCCGGCGCCGCCGCCAGATCCGCGGTAAAACTGGCCGTTGACCACAATTCCCATCCCAACCCCTCGACCGATGGTGACCGTCAGGAAGTTCTCGGCTGTTTGCCCGGCGCCAAACCACTTTTCGGCCAGGGTGAGCGTATTGACGTCGTTATCCAGGTAAACGGGGACCTTAACTTGTTTTTGGAGCAGTTCTCTGAGCGGCACATCCCGCCACTTATAAATCGGGCTTTGGCGCAAGATGCCATGGGTGGCGTCGATGATACCTGCAAGTCCAATTCCAACCCCCATGAGCTGTTTTTTGTTAATACCACTTTCTTTCACCAGGGCTGCAACCAGGCCAGACAGGCTTTTCACCACGCTGGAAGGGGTGTGCTCGATGATCGGGTCGGTCCGTTTGGTAATGACGTTGGCTTCCAGGTCGGTCAACGCAGCAATCGCCTGGGTCTCGGTCAGCTTGATGCCGATCACGAAACCACCAATGGGATTGATTGCTAATAAGATCGGAGGGCGGCCGCCGCTCGAATCGCCAGCTTCTTTTTCCAGGACCAGGTTTTTTTGAATCAACTCGGCGGTGATTCCCGAGACGGTTGCCGGACTGAGGCCCGTCCGCCGGGCGATTTCTACCCGCGCGATAGGACCAAAGTTCTTGATGATATTAAGAACGGTAGAGCGGTTGATTGCTCGAATCAGGTCTCGGTTTCCAAGTGGATTAGCTGGCATTTGATTAACTTTATTCAGTGAATGAAGTTAATCTATATTCTAATCCAAAATTAAGTTTTGTCAATAGGGATTCAAGAATTAATCGATATTTATCGTAGCAGAATTAATCTTGATCAAATCGCCGTAAGTTGTGAATGAAAATATTTTGGTTGTGCACTTAAAAAGTTCGTTTCTAAAACCCGGTCTTGACGAGCTGCCGGGTTTTAGAAACATGATTTTACTTTTTGGCCAGGATAGAAGTTGAATTACCCTGGAATTTATCTTTTATTACTGATGGACCCTTTCATGGATTGCCGAAAATGATCGGTAAATACATCACGTATTGAATGAAGTTGGCGGTGATGTTCATATTCCCTGTGATCGTGATTGTGATTGTGGAATTGCTGCCGGTTGCATCTCCGCTCCAATTATGGAAGCTCCACCCAGATTGAGGAGTAGATGTGAGGCTGACCTCATCGCCGTAGTGATAAGTATCCTGTTGGGGATCGAGCGCTACGGTGCCGTGAGCGCTGGTGATGGTCAGGGTGTACTCGTCCTGGGTGTAGTTGGCAGTGAGGCTCATATTGTTGTGGACGGTCACGACCAGGGGGTTATCTGAGCTGGTCAGGTCACCAGTCCAACCGGAGAAGGTCCAGCCGGGGTCCTGGGTGACGGTGAGGCTGACCTCATCGCCGTAGTGATAAGTATCCTGTTGGGGATCGAGCGCTACGGTGCCGTGAGCGCTGGTGATGGTCAGGGTGTACTCGTCCTGGGTGTAGTTGGCAGTGAGGCTCATATTGTTGTGGACGGTCACGACCAGGGGGTTATTTGAGCTGGTCAGGTCACCGGTCCAACCGGAGAAGGTCCAGCCGGGGTCCTGGGTGACGGTGAGGCTGACCTCATCGCCGTAGTGATAAGTATCCTGTTGGGGATCGAGCGCTACGGTGCCGTGAGCGCTGGTGATGGTCAGGGTGTACTCGTCCTGGGTGTAGTTGGCAGTGAGGCTCATATTGTTGTGGACGGTCACGACCAGGGGGTTATCTGAGCTGGTCAGGTCACCGGTCCAACCGGAGAAGGTCCAGCCGGGGTCCTGGGTGACGGTGAGGCTGACCTCATCGCCGTAGTGATAAGTATCCTGTTGGGGGTCGAGCGCTACGGTGCCGTGAGCGCTGGTGATGGTCAGGGTGTACTCGTCCTGGGTGTAGTTGGCAGTGAGGCTCATATTGTTGTGGACGGTCACGACCAGGGGGTTATCTGAGCTGGTCAGGTCGCCGGTCCAACCGGAGAAGGTCCAGCCGGGGTCCTGGGTGACGGTGAGGCTGACGTCATCGCCGTAGTGATAAGTATCCTGTTGGGGGTCGAGCGCCACAGTGCCGTGAGCGCTGGTGATGGTCAGGGTGTACTCGATCGGAGTGGCAATAAAATTCTGGCCATTTTGATTGGATTCAACATTTTCATATACTTTATCTTCAGGAGAAAATGTATATCCCATTTTCGATGGCGTCACTGTACCTGACCATTTGTAAGGAACGCTAATCGTGTAATCACCACTTACATTTGCAGTTACAGTTTTTTCGGTCTCATCGAAGTAATTTAATACCGCCCCGGCCACACCGGCGTTCCCAGAGATCGTGTGAGTTACCATCGGTAAGGCTCTGATCGCTTCGGCTGATAAGGCACGGTTATATAATCTGGCATCATCCATCCAGCCCATGAAATACCTTGCAGAATCGTTCTGTGCACCGATACTAAGTGGGACACTGTTGCGAGCAATTTCAGTTCCTTCAGGAACTGTCATGCTGCTTTCAAGTATGCCATTGACATAAAGGCGCATTGTACTTCCATCAAAAGTTGCTGCGAGATGCATCCACGTCCCATCTGTCGGGTATTCTGTTGTGCCATTAATCCGGTAAGTGTCACCGGATGAGTTCTGATTGATACGGAAGAAAGGTTTTCTCGAAGAATCGTCAGATTTAGTTGTTGCCAGCGAAAGCTCGAAGCCATCTATGCTACCATTCGTTGCTTTCTTGATCAGATCCTGGGTGGCATATTGCTCAGGTTTGATCCACACCGAAATCGTGATGGCATCATTGAGATCGATACTCGTATTATCAGGAACAAGGCCATATTGGGTAGATCCATTTAAATCAAGCGCGTATTCGCCTACCATTCCTGTAGTCCAGGTTGGCGAACCAAAAAGACTTGCATCATTCGATTGATCTGATCCGTCTACCAGAATGGATCCCCCATCTTCTTCCATTTGCCAGCAACCGACCAGAGTCGGATCTGCCTCACATGTGGATGTGATTGGTGTGATTACATCAGTATCGGATGCGCTATTGTTGTAAGATAAGGGGTCGGTAATCCCCACAGGTGGTGCTATCGTAGCTGTATTGTTCAGGTCTCCTGTGGCATCTTGGCTTACTACCACATTGAGTAAGTAGGTAACCGATGCTCCATTGGGAAGGTTCACCAGGTCATCGATAGAGCCTATACCACTTGCCGTACATGATCCACCACCCGCGCCGGTACACGTCCAGCTAGCATTCGTTAAGCTGGTTGAAATCTCGTCTGTAATGTTTGCTCCAACCACAGCCAATGGCCCATTATTGATTGCCGTGATCGTGTAGGATAAAGTGTCATTCGGATGGATGGATAGACGTCCATCCGATTTTATGATTGAGAGATCAGCGCCAGAGGTAGAAGTTGGGGTACATATTTGGCCGGCAACCTCAGAGCTGCTTGAGTAGATCACAACAAACTCATCATTGATGTTGGTTTTCATGCTCGAAGCATCGTTGAAACTGCTCGCCCGTAAGGTTTGTTTTTCACCAAATGCGATATTGGTGATAGGTGATTGCCTGTACACGATCGGGTTATAACCCTCGGATGATGTATAGATGATGGTCAATACTCCCTGGCTTTCGTCCAACAAGATGATTGGACGGGTGCCAGCTTCATCGATCCCATAGAGATCGTCCCAGGTGCCATTGGGATGGCGGACAAGCAAGGCAATCTTTGGATATCCGGCTGTATCATAGCTGGTCTTGACCGCTGCGTACAACGTGCTGTCGGACCCAACTGCAATATTCATATGATCGTCAGCCATTCCTGCACCGACGCCATCGACTGCAGATTGTGACGCGGGCACTTCGTCGGCGGCCCATACATTGGGATCAGCTCCGTCGGTGTGGATCCGGAAACCTAACCTTCTGACGTTCGCATTTTCGTTTGACCAAAGGACGCCAATCGTGCCGTTGGGGAGGGCGGTAATGACATCAATGTCATCGTTGGCGATCACGCCGGATGCTAAAACGACTGGCCCGGTCCAGGTTCCGTAAGGTGAGTCGCTATAATAGACGACGATGTCACCAGTATTCGTCCGGCTGGCAATCCACATTCTGCCAGTAAAATCCTGATCGATTGTAGCGATTTCACTCCCTGGCAGTGAGATACTGACTAATGTCGTGCGAGTCGTCCACAATTGGTAATGACCCGCATTGAATTCGATCGAAGCCAATTGGGTATTTGAATCGGCATACAGAAGGATATGGGCCAGGTTCCCAACGACCTTTACATCTGCTTTAGTATCGGTGCGGCTCGATAATTTCAACTCTTCGACCCAGGTTGTCCCCTGCATTTTCCATACCCAAGTGCCGGCTGAACTTGCCCCAGAGGTATTGGTGGGAAAGACAGCGTACCATGCATTGTTATAAGTCCAGACTTTTGATTGGGGCTTTTCACCCGTTGATGTCGTAGCCGGTTTGTTATCCAGATTGACGCAGGTCAATCCCGTTGGGGTCGGAACCAGTGAAAATTCGGCATCGACCAATTTTGCTTCAGTCATGGTGACCTGGCAGGTGTCAGTTCCCGAGCACCCGGCGCCACTCCAGCCGCTAAAATAGGAGCCAGAATCGGCATCCGCGCTTAGAGAAACAACAGTATCAAGGTCGTAAGTCTCGGAGCAATCTAAACCGCAGTTGATACCCTCGGGTGTACTGGTTACGGTACCACTGCCTGTACCAGATGTTGTGACCGTCAGATCAGCAGTGGGGGGGGTGAGACCTGCCAGAGCTTGGATCTCTTCAAGGCTAAGGGCCCGGTTGTAGATGCGGGCATCATCGATGACACCTTGAAAAAGGTTTATTCGAGTCGAAGCAGGTTCTGCACCAATACCTAATGCCGTGATGTTCGAAACGATTTTTGTGGATGGCGGAGTTGAGCTATTATTTAGCTCTCCATTGATATACATGCGGATGGTCGTGCCATCATACGTGGCGGCGATATGCATCCATGTATTCCCATCGTTTGGATACGTAATGGTTGAATCGAGCCGGTAATTAGCGTTGCCATTGAAACGGATGAATACATAGCCGGGGTTTGAAAGTGAAAGCTCGTATCCGTTTGCCGTTGTTGTTCCTGTGGTTTTTTTGAATATATTTTGAGTTCCTGTTTTTTCGGGCTTGATCCAGGCTGACAGGGTAATCGCGTCGGTGATATCCAGGCTGTTGCTATCAGGAACCGTTGCGTATTGTCCCGTCCCGCTCAAGTCTAAGCCCTGGCCAATTTTGCCTGTGATCCAGCTGGGAGCTCCGGTCACCACGGCATCATTCCCATTCGCGGTCGCGTCGATGAGTTCAGTTCCACTACCTTCCTCCATTGGCCAACAACCGACCAGAGTAGGATCGCTGCCGCACAACCCGGATGCTGCCTGGGTTACATTCCAGGTGAAATTCACGGTGATTGGGGTTGTTTCATCACTGACGGTTACAGAGGATGCATATGGGCTGGCTGAACCTGCCGTGTAGGTGATTGTGCCGCTGATGAGACCGGAAGAACTATTGATGCTTAACCCATCGGGCAGGTTTTCTGCGCTATATTCCAGGGTTGGTAAGTCACTGTCGCTGGCCTCAACTTGAAGGTTAATCACAGTTCCTTCAGGGTCAGTTTGTGTACCGGGATTGGTGACGATCGGGGTCTGGTTGTTGCTTATTTCACCGGTGGTGAATGACCAGGTGCTGCTTATCGCAAAATCTCCGCCATTGTTTGAAACTGCGTACCACTCATACTCGGTATCAGATGACAACCCTGACCAATCTACACTGGCATCGGAACCTGCAGGAATAACTGTGCTTCCTATGAATGCAAAATCTGATTCTCCTGCCATGGGATAATCCAGAACGAATTGGTTCGCTGAATCTTCGAGGGATAAATTCTGAGTTGGCGAGTAAGTTGTCACATAAATTTTGTTGTCAGATGGCGAAAAACGCATGACGCGCAGGTAACCGCTTTGCTGGCTATCAATAAATTGATAATCGGAACGCAGGCTGTAGACCACGTGACCATCGTAAACATCGCTTCGCTGTCCGGTTGTATCGAGGTGTCCACCCAGCATCAAGAACAAATTAGGATTGGCTTTTAAGGCATTATAAATTGCCGAACCTTGCCCGGTGAAACTATTACCGGATAGTAAATCATGGGTGATCACAATTGCTCGTCTGCTGCTATTCTCTTGCAGTGTAGTATTGGCCCAAACCAAAACCGGGTTGGTGGTCGATGTCATGCTCGTATCATATTCAATAAATAGAACGATAAAGTCCATGCCATCAACTGAAAAGAGCGAGTAGGTATTATCGTAGTCAGTTGTGCCATAACGCCCACCGTAAGTCGATTGGGTGGATATCCTCGTTCCAAAATTGGAATTGAAATTGGATGTGTTGGAAGGTGCACCATCGTGATTCCCCAACTCCATACCGTAAGGTACCTCGCCAGTGGTGAGAATATCCCAGGCGTGAGTTGCATTGGTCCACTGGGCGGCAGTGTCAATATTGTCTACATTATCCCCCAAGGATGCCGTAAAGACGATATTTTTGGCAGACTGGTTGGCAACGACCCAATTCATTTGGTTGTCGTAAATTTCCGGATGAGAAGCAGCATAATACTGCGGATCGGGAATAGCTATTAAAGTGAAATCAGCCGCGGAAGAACTATCCTTAGGCCGACCGTAAAATGATACGGTCAGATTTTCAGCAACTGGATCGCTGGCATGTACGGTAAGTGAAACCGGATCGGATACATCGGTGGCCCCATTCGCAGGCGCTACCAGGGTTGGGACATCAGGCGTAAGATTGAGATTGAAGGGAGCACCAGGGACCCAGGCATAATTCGTTCCCGTCACGGTTCCATCGGCTGGGGTAGCTATCGAATCATGAATGTCGGTACCGCTGGCTTCATTCAATCCCCAACGTGCCACCAGGCCGCTGCCGTTGGTGATCTGATTGTTGATGTTTTCCAGAATCTCGTTTTGGGTTAGCGCCCGGTTCCAGACCCGGGCTTCATCGAGCACACCCTGGAAGTAGCCATTTGCCTCACCTGTTGTTGTCAACATTGTTCCCAATGCAGCCTGCTGGGTTGTATCGGAGCGTGGTGAGGCGCTGACTGCTAAAGTTTTCTCAAGGTGTCCATCAAGATATAATTTCCAGCTGCTGCCGTCCCAGGTTGCGGCGGCATGGTGCCAGAAATCATTCGCGATTGGGGTAACACCATAGACAGGGTGGTTTCCTCCTGAGGCCATATCCTCAAAATCAGCTGCTATAGTGTCGGTTGTGTCGTCAATTACCAGCACCCAATTTGCATCGACCGAGCTGCCTTCAGCTTGGGGGGCGCCGTGTGTAACCAGTGGAATGGCGTTAGGAATACCATCAGTTCCGGTTGTACTGGGTGTTCCTGCTCCTGTGCGTTTGAACCAGGTCTCGAGGGTGAAGGTAGCCAGGTCCAGTTTATCCGGGTCGCCGAAGGTGACATAAGTGCCTGATGCAGTCGTAAACTCCAGCGCTGAACCAAAATCGCTTGACGGAATTGCGCTGACCACATCGGAATCGGCAGACTCGTTGGTCGAAGTATCCACCGCACGTACAGTGTAGAAATATTCGGTCCCATTGTTAAGACCGTTGTCGCTGTAGGTCGAAGACGTCACCAATGACGAGTTGATTTTGGAATAATCTCCTGGAGTGGTACCCCGGTAGACGTTATAACCAGCCAGGTCGGATTCGGAATTATCATCCCAATCCAGGGAGATACTTTGATTAGTGGGAATGGCCGTCAAGCCTGTAGGAGCTGAGGGAGGTGTGGTATCAAAGGTGATATCGAAGGGCGCACCAGGCGTCACCCAGGTGGGGCCGTTGGTCAATGTGCCGGTAAAGCTACCGATTGAACTGTCAATAGTAGTGCCACTTCCTTCATTCATACCCCAGCGAGCGACCAGCCCGGTTCCAGAGGTCAATTCGTTGTTAATTTCAGCCCTGATTTCTGTCTGAGTGCGGACAACGTTCCAAATGCGAACTTCATCGATCTTGCCCTGAAAATATCCTGAAGGTGAACCGTTAGAGGTTAAAGCTGAGGCAATGGCAGCATGTTGTATGCTATCGCTTCGTGGCAAAATATCCATGCCGGGAATATCTTCGGTACCAGCAAGTGATCCATCGAGGTAAAGGATATAAACTGCATTGACACTATCATAAGTAACGGCAGCATGATGCCATGCATTCGTGGTAACAGCAGTCGTTCCCACGAATGGATAATTCATACCGGTGTCCATATCCTCGAAATCGACTGCCAGGGCATGGGTCGAGTTATCAATTCCCAGGAAGTAATTCATGTCAAGATTACTGCCATCAGCTTCGCCGCGGCCTTTGGATACCAACGGAAAAACGGCAGGAAGACCTTGGGTTGTAGAGGTGGACATAGTTGTTCCACCCCCGGTCCAATAAAACCAAGTTTCGAGGGTGAAATTGGTGACTCCCAGGTCCAAAGCAGGTCCAAAAGTCACATAATCGTTGACGCCATCGAACTGCAAAGCAGCATTCACTTCCTCCGGCGTGGCAGTTGCAGGATCAGAATAGCCGGATTTATTGTCAGAGGTATCGACGCTGGTGACGACAAAAGTATAGGGAGTCCCGTTGGTCAAGCCTGTAGCTGTGTAGGTTGTACCGGCAACAAGCGATGAATTTACTTTGTCATAAGTAGCTGGTTCGGTAAATTGGTAGACGTTATAACCGGCAATATCTGCATCTGCCGGGGCTGTCCATGAAAGGTTGATTGCTTCTGTGACCCCATCTGCAGTGAGAGCTGTTGGCGCACCGGGTGGCGTGGAGTCTGGCAGCGGGAAACCATCGACCCAGGTGGGACTGTTGGTTAAAGTTCCATTTGGGCTACCCGCAAAAGAATTTACTACTGTCGTGCCTGATCCGTCATTCAAACTCCAACTGGCAACAAGACCATCTCCTGTTGATAATTCGCTATATCTGTTGTCATGGATTTCCGTTTCAGACAAAGCGCGATTCCAGATTCGTGCTTCATCGATTACTCCAGAAAAATATCCAGTCGCTAATCCACCGGTCGAATTAATGCCAGCTGATAAAGCTGCCTGCTGGTAACTGGTAGATTCTGGAGTTGCATTCGGACACCGGGTTACAGCAGAATCAAGAGTATCTTTGAAACCATCGACATAGATATCCCAACACGAACCAGTATATGAAGCTGCGATGTGATGCCATTCACCGATCGGGACACTGGTAGTTCCCCAAGCTGGGTGGTTGCCGCCCCCAGCAGTATCTTCAAAATCTGCACCGACCATACCCGTTTGAGTGATTCCCATGAACCAGTTAGTATTGATATTTGCCGGTGTTTCATTCTCGCCCATCCCTTTAGCAAGAACGGGATAAGCTTTTGGTCGTCCACTGCTGCCATCCAGTCCATTTGTGCCGGTGCTCATGAGTAGGCCACCTGCAGCACGCTTTACCCAGGCTTCTAAAGTAAACGAGGTTACTCCCAGGCGATTGAGATTGCTTACAGTACTACCAGAAGCATCATTCATTCCCCAGCGACCGACAAGTCCTGTCGTTGAAACTAGAATTTCCGAATTCATATTTGCTTGGATTTCTGATTGCGAAAGGGCTACACTCCAAATGCGGGCTTCATCAAGCCTTCCGGCAAAGAATCCTTCAGGTGTTCCAGATGAATTTAAGGCTGTTGCCAGGCCAGCATGCTGCTGGCTGTCGTAACGTGGGGTTGCGGTTGTAGCTACAGAAGCTTCCAGATTACCATCGAGATAAACGCTGAATGTAGCGCCATCGAAGGTGACTGCAGCGTGGTACCAAATATTATTCGAAATGGTCGTTGTTCCAACGATTGCATGGTTATTTGGATCTGGATTTACAGAATCCATGTCCTCAAAGTCTGCGGAAATCTTGTTATCTGAGGATATGCCCAGGAAATAGTTCATATCCAATTCGCTATAATCTCCCTCACCACGTCCTTTAGAGACAAGAGGTATCGCACCTTGCAAACCTCCGCCACCTACAGATGAAGTGTTCGTGCCAATTCCTGCTGCCGTGCGATAAAACCAGGTTTCAATCGTAAAAGTTTGCAAACCCAATTCTGGGGCATTTCCAAAGGACACATACTGAGATGATCCGTTGAATGTCAATGATGATCTGCCTAATTTGGAGTTCGCTTGAGTATTCCAGGTAGGAGATCCGCTGAAAGTGCCCGGGGTCATTCTGGTCTGGCCAAAGGTGACATATTGGTTCGACCCATTGAACTGCAGCGCAGTCCCGGCTGGTTCAGCAAATACGCGATTTACCGGAGCCCCCGTAGAAGATAAAACGAAAAATAAAACCAAAATAAGACGTAAAGAAATGTTCGGAACTCGATTGAGTTTCTTCAACAAACGTCTTGTGCTCATGTATCCTCCTGGAATTGAAACTAAAGGTTGATTAAATAGATATTAGATGGTTATCGGTTTAAATTTAAACCGGCTTTGTGGCCGGTATTGCATTTTGCTCCCCAGAAACGATACTTCTGAAATGGTTGTTAACTTCAAGAAGAAAAAGCAACCTTCACAGATCCCTGGATCTCAGCTCCACAAATCATCATTAACCGCGATTATTAATACTTGAAAGACAATAGACGATGCATTATAAAATTAGAACAGCTGTAAGACCATACTTAAAATGAAGTAACATTCCCCAAAATAATACCAACCAATACCGCAATTTGGGTATTTACTCTCTTTTTTTGGTTTATTCAGAGCGCTTTTTCACCTTGAACCGTTTTGCGTGCCGTCGCGACTCTTCCAGCTGCTCCCAATAGCGCTCGATTGTAGTTTTGCCTGCACTTCATTCATGCTACGAGAAGTGCCGCTTTGCAGAGATGACCGGCAATTTGTCAATCGCCGCTTTATCTAACTTCAAGTAGACGTAATCCATCTCAATCCACTCTATTTCAAATACCGGGGTGGTCACCTTTTTTCCCCCATAAATTTACTTCTCGATAAACCTGATGGGATCTTTTGTCCGCATCAAGTGAAATTAAAAACTCGTCCACCTGCCTGATCTTCCCATCAGTGGCATTGATCGTAGCCCCCCGATGGATCCCTAATTCGCCGGGAGGGATAGGCTCGATCTCCTCAATATGTGAATGATCCATACACTCGTCAGTATATGCAAGTATGTTGTAAGGGTGATTATATAAATGCTCCGCCTCAAAACCGAGAAATCGTTCTTCAGCACTTTTAAAGTGACCTTCATTGAAAAATTCTAACTTCGTTACTCTTTTTGAGTACAGCGCAAAGTCACTTGATCCTCCTGGCTCTCTTGGATTTCTTCAACCGGGATCAGCCGTTCTATTCCTATAAAACCTTTTTCGCGAACGACAATGTGCGTAATTTCTTTTCTTATCGGATTGACAAATACACAAGTCGTCTTTCCACATTCTTGACCCTGATACAGCACTTTGGCATTAATCGGGTGTCCATTTAAAAATCCTTTCCATCGATCCATACTGAGATGATAGGCCTAACCCCCATATCTTCGATAAAACCAGCGCTTTGTCATTTCCGCAGATAAAAAGTACAGCGCTACGATCCCAAAAATGACCAGCAGGTAGGGAAGCGGCAGCGGCGTGAAACCTAACAAACCAGCCAGGGGTGAATATGGGAGAAATAACGTTACCAGGATCACGCCAGCAGTGACTGCCAGCATGGCGCGGCTGGGGCGGCTGTGGGTGAACGGCAGGCGGGTACGAACCGCAAAAACGACAACACCTGCCGAGAGAATTGACTCGATAAACCAGCCTGTTTGGAAGGTTTGTTCATTGGCTTTCAACAGCCATAAAAGCACCCCAAACGTGGTGAAATCGAATATCGAACTGAGCGGGCCAAAGACCAACATAAAGCGGCGAATGAAATTTATATCCATGCGATGCGGGCGTTCAACAAACACATCATCTACGCGGTCACTGGCGATGGTCATCTCAGGCAAATCGGTCATAAAGTTGATCAGCAATATTTGTTTTGGTAACATCGGCAGAAACGACAAAAACATCGAAGCCCCCGCCATGCTGAACATGTTGCCGAAGTTGGCACTGGTTGCCATGAAAACATACTTGAGAGTGTTAGCAAACGTTTTTCGCCCCTGCACAATACCATCGCGCAGCACATCCAGGTCCTGCTTGAGCAGCACCAAATCCGCAGCTTCTTTGGCCACATCCACTGCGTTGGCTACGGAGATGCCCACGTCAGCGCTGTGCAGCGAAGGCGCATCGTTGATACCATCGCCCATGTAGCCCACCACATGGCCGCGTTTCTTGAGGGCCAGGATAATACGTTCCTTCTGGTTGGGATCCACTTCTGCGAAAATCGTGGTTTGTTCTACGGCGTGCCAGAGGGCTTCGTCGCGCAGGGTATCCAGTTCGCCGCCGGTCAAAATCTTTGCATCACCCAATCCCACTACCTGCCCGGTATGGCTCGCCACCAATTTGTTGTCACCGGTAATTACCTTAAGCTGCACGCCCAGTTTGGCCAGGTCCTGGATCGTAGCCTGGACACCTTCCTTGGGTGGATCGAAGAAGAGCAGGAAACCGACGAAAGCCATACCGGTTTCGTCTTTTTTGGAAAAAGGATGAGACTGTGGGCCGACGGGCTTGACCGCCACCCCCAGCACGCGGTAACCCTGGGCGCTCCATGCCTCGAATTTGGCCTGGATTTTGGCCTGCATAGCAGTGTCGAGGGCTTTTTGCTCGCCTGCAAGCTGGACCTGCGAACAGGCTGCCAACACATTTTCCAGTGCCCCTTTGGTAATCATAATATGCTCAGAATCACTTTTCTTTACGACCACCGTCAGCAGTTTGCGGATAAAGTCATACGGGATTTCATCTACTTTGGTGAAACCATCTGACCCCGTTTCCCCCTGGTTGATAATGGCCTTATCCAGAGGGTTGACCAGACCGGTTTGCATGGAGGCATTCAGGAAGGCGTACAGGCTGACCTGCACGTCGGGTTCGCCGTTTGCACCCATCGCCCCATCCAACTTCACCACACCCTGGGTGAGGGTCCCAGTTTTATCGGTACAAAGGATATCCATACTGCCGAAGTTTTCGATCAATTCCAGCCGGCGGACGATCACGCCGCGTTTGCCCATCTCCTGTGAGCCTTTCGACAGATTGATGTTAATGATGGCAGGTAATAACTGAGGCGTCAGGCCCACAGCCAGAGCAATCGAAAAGAGCAGAGAATTGAGGGCGGGCTTGTTGAAGAGCACATTGAAGAAGAAGATACCCAGGACCAGGACAAACATCACTTCAGAGAGCAAATAGCCCAACTTACGAATACCGCGTTCGAATTCTGTCTCCGGTGGGCGCAGGGTCAGGCTGTCGGCAATCTGGCCAAATGCGGTCTGCAACCCGGTCTCAACGATCAGTGCTTTGGCATTGCCGCTGCTGACATTGGTGCCCATAAATACCACGTTGGTGCGCGCGGCCACCCCGGCGCCTTCGGGGATGATGCCCACCATTTTCTCGACCGGAAACGTCTCGCCAGTGAGCACGGCCTGGTTGACGAAGAAATCATGGGCTTCAATCACCAGCCCATCGGCCGGGATCAAACTTCCCGCGGAGAGTATCACCACATCCCCAGGTACGATATCTTCGGTGGATATCTCTGCGATTTTTCCATCCCGCACCACATTGGATTTGAAGGAAATCTGCTCCTTCAATTTCTCGGCGGCATTATTGGCATTGAGCTCCTGGTAAAAACTGAGCAAGGCGCTGCCCAGAACGATAAGCAGGATGATGATCGCATCCACCCAGTCCCTGAGAAAAGCCGAGATCACGGTGGCAAATATGAGGATGATGACGATCGGGCTCTTGAACTGGTTGAGAAACAACCCCAATGGTGTGACTTGTTCCTTGGATTGGATACGGTTCGGACCGAACTCGACGCAGTATTTCTTGAGCGGAATTTTCGCTCAAGCCGTCGGTGGATGAGTTCAAACTTTGAGCGATTTCACGGACATCTTTTGACCAGAATGGGTTGGGCGGCATATGTTCCTCCTGCAAATTGGATCGAAAGAAAAATTATTCAGAGATGAACGTTATCTGTGCCTGCAGAAATTTCCCCATTGCCCGCCTGATTGAGTTGAAAATGGAGTTAAATTTCCTCAGGGTTCGGTCAGGTCCAAAAAAACCATGCCTTTTACCACCTTTATGAAGCATGTCTCTATCTGTGTCTTGACTAAAATAAATAATTTACGCAACCCTATATACAAATAGTATGCAGGCAGTCGCCATCACAATCATCCCGATAATAAGTCCCAAATTCCACACCAGATTAATTTTATCAATATTTTCTTTTCCTGAAGATTATAGGTTACCGTCTGAATTGGCAATTTGCTATTTCACCCAATGAGTGAAGGCGCGAATCTGATGAGTAAATCTTTAAAGTCTCAAAAGTGTCTTTCTGTTGCTGATTTGGCGAAGTAGTATCCTGGAATAAATGATTTCCGAATTTTGAACGAATTTCGTTTGCGTCAATTAACCGCTCGCTTTTACTTTATAATAACTAACGATGGACTTCACGGAAGAATCATTCACCATACCAGGTAGGCAATGCTGAAGACGCGCAAAGCGAAAACTTTAGTGTTCGCTGTTATCGTTCTCCTGGCGATGTTGTTCCTGTCAATCGGTATTTCCAAAATCCAACTCCAGGATGGCAAACCGGTAAACCTGGGGGACGCCTCAATCCAAGGTGGGTCCTACGGCGCGCTTTTTGATGGTGGCTTTATCTTCTATCTACTCTATGCTTTCTATGCAATCAGTGCTCTGGCCCTCGTCATCCTGATCGTCTATATGCTGCTCACCCCTGAACGGCGCCGTCAGCTGCTGAAGATCATCCTGCGAGTACTTCCCATTGTTGTTATCGCTTTTTTCCTGATCAATGCGGTCCATTCGTGTTCCAGTAATGTCAGCCAACCTTTGCAACTGCAGCCGGGGATACGACCGACACCCGAAGTTTCATCCATACCAAAATCGACGTTCACACCTACTTTGACGCCAGGGGTTATCGTGGCAGCCAGCATCATCCTGGCGCTCATCGTCGCCGTCGTTGCTGCCCTTTTGATAATTCGTTTCAGACAGGCGAGTGTGCGCCAGACGACCCCTTTGATGCGCCTGGGTGACAAGGCCCAGGAGGCCCTCGACAATTTGAGGGCTGGCGGTGATCTCAAGGATGCCGTATTGCGCTGTTATTATGAGATGAGCCGCATACTGGTTGAGCAGCGAAATTTGAAGCGGTCACGTTCAATGACCCCGCATGAGTTCGAAGCCTTGCTGGTTGCCGATGGACTGCCGGGTGAGCCGGTGCAGCAGCTAACCCATCTCTTTGAAGAAGTGCGTTATGGGATGAAAAAGACGGGAGAGCGTGAAGAGTGGATTGCAGTATCCAGTTTATCAGCCATCGTCGATGCCTGTAAGGTAGCCCGGTGAAAACTAAGCTGCTCCAGACCCGGTATCTGGCTGCATTGCTGGTTGCCCTGGTCATCATCCTGATCGTTCTGATCTTTGGCCAGAATTTTGTCCGTGATTTAATTATCCTTCCAATCGAATATTTCTTTTGGTTGGCCGGGCTGGCAATCGGCGCCATTCCCCAGTACGTTTTTTGGGTGATCCTGTGTGGACTGGCGTTCATTTTGGTTTTGGTCAGCCTGTTTTCCGGCAAGAGTGCCATCGTAGAAAACAGGCAGCAGCCGGCACCGCGTACCCGCAGCGAACGGGTAGCTTTTTGGGCATACCAGGTACGATTGTTAGGCAGGGGAAGTTATTCTCGGCTGCGTTTTTCCGAGGCTTTCGGCAAGTTGATCCTGGATGTACTCACCTACACCGGACAGGTTGAATCCCGGGATTATGCCGCTCACATCGATTTTCTCGAAGGGGGGATGCTCGACGTCCCTCCCGAAATCCTGACTTTCTTGCGAATCAGGATCGCCCCTTTGTATGACAGTGAATTGGGAGGAATCATCGCCTGGTTCAAAAATATCTATAACGGCTTGCGCACCGCTTTGACCTCACGAAAAGAACCAACAGAAAACCCATCCCCGGATGGAGTTGATCTTGACCGGGAGCTGCACAAGGCAATCGCATATCTTGAACATGAGTTGGAGGTCGACAGCAATCAAAATGGAAATTGAAGGTGTATGTGAAATCTCTGAGAGAGTAATCCTTGAAGTCGAACGCGCGATCGTTGGCAAAAAGGAAGTTCTTCAAAAAATATTGGCCACTTTCCTCGTACCCGGCGGTCACGTGCTGTTAGAAGACTATCCGGGATTAGCAAAAACGCTGATCGCCAACAGCTTTGCCAGCGTGTTGGGCTTGCCGTTCAAGCGTATCCAATTTACCCCCGACCTGCTGCCGGGTGACATTACCGGCGGCTACGTTTATGATCGCTCAGAGAATCGCTTCCAACTCCGGAAAGGCCCATTGTTCTCGAGCATTATCCTCGCCGACGAGATCAACCGGGCTTCACCTCGTACCCAATCAGCCCTTCTCGAAGCCATGCAAGAATATCAGGTGACACTTGAAGGCGAAACAATGAAACTGCCTGAGCCTTTTGTTGTCATCGCCACCCAGAACCCGATCGAATACGAGGGCACGTTCCCGCTGCCTGAAGCTCAACTCGACCGCTTCATGGTGAAGCTCGCCATCGGTTACCCCAGTGTAACCGAAGAGCAAGAGATCCTCCGCCGCCGCCGTGAAAGGCGCAGTGACACATTTAACCTGACCCCGATGACCGATGCTGCCGGTATGCTTGAGATGCGCCAGGCAATCGAAGGGGTCCATGTCGACCCGGATATCGAAGCATATATTGTTCAGGTGGTCGCGGCAACCCGTACCCATCGCATGGTCTCGGTCGGCAGCAGCCCCCGAGGAGCGTTGGCTTTGCTCAAGCTTTCGCGCGCCTGGGCTGCCATGCAGGGACGGGCTTACATCATCCCGGACGACGTCAAGACATTTGCCCGCCCGGTTTTACTGCACCGTTTGATCCTGCAGCCCGACCTGTGGACGGAGCGTAAAGCTCCGGAAGAGGTCATCGCTGAAATCCTGCGCCAGGTCCCGGTTCCGGTGCTGGGAGAGGTTTAGTGGCAGTTAGAATCAGGCTGCTGGCCGTCTTGCTCTTCGGCTTGCTGCTGACCGGCCTGGCTGCCAGGGAGGGTTATCTATTCGCCCTGGCATTCCCCCTGGCGGTTTACCTGATCGCGGCCATCTATTGGGGACCCGATGAACTGCAATTAACCACCCGTCGAACGGTCAACAAAGACTGCGTGAGTCCGACTTGCCCGGTGGTTGTTACGCTTTCGATCACTAACGAGGGCCATGCAATTGATGAAATGCTGGTGCAGGATGAGATTCCCAAGGGATTGACCCTGGTCGATGGCTTTCCCCATGCCATCATTTCGCTGCGCCCGGGTGAGACCCGCCAGCTTTCTTATTCGCTGAGCGGCGAGCGCGGCAACTTCGTGCTCAGCCAGGTCACTGCATCCGCCTGCGATTTCTTTGGACTTTACGGCCAGGAGGCTACCTTATCGGCCCCGGCTCAGCTGCTGGTATTGCCCGAGTTGAAGCGCCTGCGACGGGTGATGATCCGGCCCAGGCGCACCCACGATTACATTGGGCCGATCCCGGCCCGCCAGGGCGGTTCAGGGGTCGATTTTTTTAGCGTCCGTGAGTACCAGCTGGGTGATCCGCTGCGCTGGATCAACTGGAAGGTAGCCGCACGCCACGAGCAGACCCTTTTCACCAATGAATTCGAACAGGAACGCATCGCCGACGTAGGGTTGATCCTGGACGCCCGTTCGCAGAGCGATATTGCCAGGGGAGGCGAATCGCTCTTCGAATACTCGGTTAGTGCGACCGCATCGCTCGCAGATGCATTTCTGAGCGATGGCAACCGAGTTGGGTTGCTAATCTATGGCCGGGGCCAGGAAAAAACCTTTCCTGGTTATGGCAAGGTGCAGCGCGAGCGCATCTTACGGGCTCTGGCAAAGGCGCAGACATCTGATAACCTGGCTCTTCAAAGCCTGAATTATCTGCCGACCCGCTTTTTTCCGGCCCATTCGCAAATTGTGCTGGTCAGCCCTTTAGCCGATGCTGACCTGCCGGTCTTATACCGCTTACGCGCCCGGGGATATTCTCTGTTGGTGATCAGCCCTAACCCGGTTTTATATGAGACCGGAATGTACCTTGAGTCTGATGAAGTTGACATGGCATCCCGCTTGGCTAACCTCGAAAGGGCGTTGGTCTTGCACCAACTCCAGAGAGCCGGCATCCATACCGTTGATTGGGATGTCTCCCAGGCCTTCGACCAGGTGGCTTATGGAGAATTAGGACGCTTACCAAGGGGAATACACAGCAGGGAGTTGTTATGATGATGAAACGTACAAAATGGATTGCATCGGGGAGTATCGTGGTTGCGACTTTGGCCCTGGCTTTGGGATATACCCTGGCAGGCGAGGAGCTGCTTGCGCCTGCATTTACCATCCTGGGAATACTGTGGTTGGTAGGATTTTTTCGCCAATGGCGCATGATTTCCTCGTTGGCTCTGGTCTTTTTTGTGGCCGCAGCCGGTTACGCAGTCTTGAAAGACTATTCTCCGGCTTTTATGCTGGTTGTGGTGGTTGCGTCTCTCTCCGTTTGGGACCTGGAATCCATGTTGAGTTGTTTCAGCCGGGTAAAACCGGGTGCGGTCGATGTGGATATCGAAAACCGCCATCTGCTGCGACTGGCTATCGTCGCCGGCATGGGGATTGTTTTGGGGACGATTACCCTGTTGGTGAGAATCCAGATGAGCCTGGTCATGGGTCTCCTCCTGGGCCTGGTCCTGTTTGCTGCCTTAAGTCAGCTAATCGTCTATTTGCGCCGGTCTCAAGCCTGAAAAGTAAATGCCTGTGAAATCTGGAACTTGTATCTGCAAAATTGCGTCTTAATCATAAACAGATCCAATTTTCTGCACGCAAACATTTTTGATTTCAGAGGTAAAAATGATCTTTAGTCATAAAAGCATCCTGGGATTAATCTTATTATTGGCATTAGCGGCCTGCGCGCCGCAGTCGACCGGGTCATTTCAAATTTCCATCGAGACGCCTTCCAATTCCAATACTTTGCCGCCAGCCAGTGAAAATCCAACCGCAACAATTCCTGCGCTGGTGTTAACCGTTCCGGCAACTCTTGAGACCAGCCCAACCGTTACCCTGGCACCTTCAGCATCGCCGACGCACCTACCCCTGGGTGGGGCGACAGCCTTGCTGTTTGCCTCCAATCGCGGTGGCGCTTATCAGGATTTGTATCTTCTGGATATTGGCTCGGGATCAATCACCCGCCTGACCCAGGGTGAGTCGAACACTTTCCCTGGCCCATTTTCGCCAAACGGCAAGAAAATCGTGTTCACCGGTTTTGGATTAACTCACAGCTACGTGGGTGTGATGAATGCCGATGGCAGTGATCCGTCGGATATCACTAACCAGCCCAATTCGGATAATGGCTTCCCGGCCTGGTCGCCAGATGGCAGCCAGATTGCGTTTACCTCTCGGCGAGACGGTAATAATGAGATTTACCTTATGGACCCCTATGGCAACCAGCTCAAGCAACTGACCAATAGCCCGAATGACGAATTTGCACCCACCTGGTCCCCGGATGGCAGGCAGATCGCCTTTCTTTCAGACCGCAATAACACTGCCGGCATTTATTCGATTTACATTATGAACGCGGATGGCTCCAACGTCAGGCGCTTGACCAATGATGGTGGTAATGATTACGCACCGGCCTGGTCGCCGGATGGGGCTCAGATTGCGTTCCGGTCGGTCCAGAAGGGGCAGTCGGATATCTACGTGGTAAATACGGACGGTAGTCACCTGACCGATCTAACGAACGATCCTGACGAAGATTGGTCTCCGGCCTGGTCGCCAGATGGCAGCCTGATTGCTTTCCAAACCAATCGTGACGGCAACTGGGAAATATACACAATGAATGCGGATGGCAGCAGCCAGACTGATCTGACGAACGATCCGGCTGACGACCAGATGCCTTATTGGAAGAAATAAGACATCTTTCGAGGGCGAAGATTATTTGAGCGGCTGATAATCTTTGCCTTCACCCAGAACATCGTGGATGGTGACCATCCACTCGCTTACCGGGATATGCTGCGGGCATAGGTCCTCACATTGGAGGCACTGCTCGCAGTTGTTGGCTCGTTCTGTTTCGGGTACCCATTGGTACGACCGGCGTCCGCCAACCAGGTCTTCATACATTACCATCGAATTGAATAATTCGAAAAGGTTGGGGATCTTCAAGCCGTTGGGACAGGGCAGGCAGTATTCGCATTTAGTGCACGGGATGGGGGAGATATCATGGTAGACGGCGCGCACTTGATCTACGAGGGCTAATTCGCCGGATGTCAGGCTGGCTTCCTGAGACTTTTCGGCAAATACCAGGTTTTCCTCAACCTGCTGCATAGTACTCATGCCACTTAACACCACTGATACTTCCGGCTTGTCCCAGATCCAATCTAAGGCCCATTCGACTGCCGGGCGTTTCGTTGGAGCGGTCTCCCATAAGCTTTTAACCAGCTGTGGCGAATTCGCCAGCCGGCCTCCCAACAAGGGCTCCATCACCACGACCCCTAAACCTTTTTCAGCAGCATATTTCAAGCCACGGGTACCAGCCTGGTTGTCGATGTCCATGTAATTGTATTGGATCTGGCAGAATGTCCATAGATCGGAGGAATCGACTATTTCCTTAAAAACGTCGAATTGGTCGTGGAAGGAAAAACCCAGGTAATTGAACCGGCCGCTGGCGATTGCTTTTTCTGCCCAGGTAAGAATGCCCAATGATTGCAGTGTTTTCCAGCGCTCAGCGCCTAATCCATGCAGCAGGTAATAATCGACATGGTTGGTCTGCAATTTTTCAAGCTGTTCGTCCAGGAAATGGTCGAAATCGTCTGCTGATTTAACCAGCCAGGCCGGCAGTTTTGTTGCCAAACGCACCTTTTGACGATAGCCGTCTTTCAATGCCCTGCCGAGAAAGCGTTCGCTGTTCCCACCGTGGTAACTATAAGCTGTGTCGAGGTAATTGACCCCGCTGTCAATCGCATGCCTGACGATCTTTTGAGCTTCAGGTTCATCTATCTTCGTGTGATCGTTGTCGATGAATGGCAGGCGCATGCAGCCAAATCCCAGGGCGGAGCCCTGCCAATCCAGTTTTCCAAATTGACGATATTTCATCATGATCCCTTCTTCCCAATGATTGGCAAAGATCAAAATCGAGTTAAATTGACCGGCAATTTTCGCCGTTTGCAAGACCTCAAGCGATCGATTGGGGTGGATAGTGGATTATTTTACTCGCAGAATTTTACCCTGCTGAGACTTTAAGTATACCTGAAAAATTCTGGATTTAGGCGGGCAGGAAGGGTGGATGTCTCTATCGAAAATGCGGGCCAAGGGTGAAAGGGGGAGATTAGATGCGGTCATTGGAATAGTCATTGGCAGCTTGATGGCGATCATTTTGAGTTTGAATACCATCCTATTTATAGATTCATTGGGTCATGGTTACGGTGGTTAGCCAATCAACCGCTCGCGACTGAAATCACCGGGATGGGTATTCCAAAAGCATCTTTGACAATGCCATTGCGTTCTTCGGCGCAAACCCTTGCAGGTCGTTATTGAAGTAAATGTATACCTTTTTTGCTCCGCGTTGAACCATATCTTTCGCCACGCCCGCGATCTTTCGCAGCTCGTCATCGGAATAATCGTACGCATACCACTGCTGCCTGCCATGGAGCCGAATATAACCTGTGGAAGAAGTTAATGTCCCTTTCAAGACCGATTGCGGCGAATCCGGGTTGCAGTAAACGGCCCCGGCTTTTTCGAGCAAGGTGTATATCTCTTTATTTAGCCATAAATCGCTGCGGAATTCAACGGCAACTTTTGCAGGCTCCTTGAAGGCTGCCAGGGTACGCTGCAATCGCCCGGGATCGTAAGGGGTATCTGGGGCAATCTGCAGCAAGACCAGGTCAAATTTCGGCCCTAAGAAGCTGGCCGAAGACCAGAACGTCTCGATGGGTTCATCAACGTCCAGGAGATGTTTTATGTGGGTGATCAACCGGGGGGCTTTCAAGACAAAATTGAAGCTGGGAGGGGTCTGTTCACGCCATTTGGTGTAGGTTTGGTCTTTGAACCAGCTATAAAATGTCGCGTTTACTTCAACGCTGTTTAAATTGGCTGCATAATAATCGAGCCAGCGGTTTTTTGGGAATTTTGGCGGATAGAACTGACCTTTCCAATGGTCGTAAGACCATCCGGACGTCCCGACTACGAAGAGCCTTTCATCCATCTATTCAAAATCCAACCTGGGGGCTGCAATAAACAAGCCGGAGGAACAATTTTTATTCTCGTCGATACTAAGTGTCAGTAATGTTGTTATATTATATATGACTCCACTGCAAAAACGATTGGACAAAATGGGTAAAACTTTAATATAATAAGGCCAGGTCATTCTACTCCAATCTTTGAGGCTACTCCTTCATGTTCCGTAAAAATCAGCGTCATTTACAGCCGTTTTTGATCACCAATGTCAACGATTTGCCGGAAAAACACCGGAAGCGGTTGGAAACCTCCTGGGCTGGGGTGTTCTACCGGGAAACCTTCTGCCGGCTGGATGAAAGCCCCTTTGCGGTATTATATGCGGATCTCCCTTCTCGGCCCAACGTTCCGGTCAACGTCCTGGTCGGATTGGAAAGTTTGAAATCCCATTTTGATTGGAGTGATGAAGAACTGTACGACGCTTTTAGCTATGATCTGCAGGTGCGGTATGCGCTGGGGTATCGGGAATTCGGGGAAGGCGATTTTGATTTGCGCAGCCTGTATTACTTTCGGGAACGGGTGGCTTGCTACCAGCAGGAGCAAGGGGTCAATCTGATTGCGAAAGCCTTCGAGCAAGTCACCGATGAACAAATCAAAGCTTACCAACTTAAAACAGGCAAACAGCGGATGGACAGCACCCAGATTGCCAGCAACATGCGGGCGATGAGCCGGCTGCAATTGTTAGTCGAAGTGTTGCAGCGGGTGCATCGTATGCTGAACGAAGCGGATCAAGGAGCCTATGGCGAAGTCTTTGCGCCTTTCATCCAGGGACATGCCGGGCAATATGTCTATCATCTCAAAGGGCAGGACACCGGTGAGCACCTCCAGAAGATCGGCAATCTGATGCAGCGCCTGGTGGAGGAACTGCGACTGAACTATAGCCAAGAGCCGGTCTATCAAATGCTGGAACGGGTCTTTGGGGAACATTTCCGGTTGGAAGAAAGGGTTGTCAAGACCAAGGTGGACAAGGAGTTGAGTGCCAGCAGTCTACAATCGCCGGATGACCTGGAAGCCACCTACCGGGAGAAAGCCCATAAAACCTACAAAGGCTATGTTGCCAATGTGACCGAAACCTGCGACCCGGTCAATAAGCTCCAACTAATTACTCAGGCTCAGGTGGCACCTAACAGCACCGATGATGCCCAATTGATGGAAGAAGCCTTGCCTGGTTTGAAAGCACGCACCGACCTGGACACGCTCTACACGGATGGGGGGTACGGCAGTCCTGACGGCGACCAGGTGCTACAGGACCATAAGGTAGAACAGATCCAAACGGCGATCCGCGGCCGTGTTCCCAGTGCAGAAAAGCTCAACCTGGCGGATTTTGATATTCACCAGACCAAGGAAGGGACACCGACCCAAATCACCTGTCCCCAGGGACAAACGGTGGCTGTGCATCCTACCTGCCAGAAGAAAGGCTTTGTCGCCCATTTTGACCTGGCAACTTGCCAGGTCTGTCCCTTCTTCCAAACCACCTGTCCCGGTGTGCCGGGAAAACACAAACCGAATATCCGCTTGAATTTCAGCCAGCAAGCGGCCAATGTCGCTCATCGGCGCAGGCAAAGCAAAGTGCATCATAGTGAAGGACGCAACCTTCGAGCAGCGGTTGAAGCAACGATGCACGAGCTCAAACACTCCTTCCCGGCCAGCAAATTGCCGGTGAGGGGTTTGTTTCGAATGACTTGTATGGTTATTGGTTCAGCGATGGCAGCCAACGCTCGCCGAATACAACGCTACCTGGAGGCCAAAATGGAGGCCAAAAAACAGGAAAATGCTGATGAAAGGGAGCAGAAATGCTCCCAAGAACAGCAAAATGATTCTATTTTTGCCCGTTTGCAAGCCGTAATTGCGCTCGGATTGAGGCCTTTTTGGCTTTCGGAAACTAAATCTGAGTTGTTAAAGTGCGAATTTTTGCAGTGAAGTCATATATGATTGCACTGCAAAAACGATACGACCAAAATGGTCAAAATTAAATATAATAGTAGCAAATCCAAAACCGACAATAAAGGCTGAAGCATGTACAAAGCCAATCAGCGCCATACACAACCGCTCCTGATCAGTAATGTCAACGAACTGCCCGAGAAAAAGCGCCAGCAATTGACGAATTCTTGGGCGCAAGATTTTTATCGGGACTTTTTCTGCCGGATCAAAGAAGATGCCTTTTCCGTTTTGTATGCCAATTGTCCTTCGCGACCGAATGTGCCAGTCAATTGGTTGGTCGGACTGGAGACGCTCAAGAGTGGATTTGGGTGGAGCGATGAAGAACTGTACGATCATTTCAGCTTTGACCTGCAAGTGCGGTATGCCCTGGGGATCTGGGACCTGAATGACAGTGATTTTGACCTGCGGACGTTATATTACTTTCGCGAGCGTCTCAGCCAATATAATCTGAAGCACGGGGTCAATTTGCTCAATCAAGCTTTCGAAGCGATCACTGACCAGCAATTGGCGGTCTTGAAGCTCAAAACCGAACACCAACGGATGGACAGCACCCAAATCGCCAGCAATATCATGGATATGAGCCGCTTGCAGTTGTTGGTCGAAGCTCTCCAACGGGTGCAGCACATGCTCTCAGAGGCTGATCAACTGCGCTATGCTGAGCTTTTGAAACCATTTATCAGCGGGCCCTCCGGACAATATGTTTATCGGATCAAAGGTCAAGTAGCCAAGACTGAGCATCTGGAAAAGATTGGGAAGGTCATGCACCGTTTACTGGATGAACTGAACGTCAGCTACGCTCAGGAACCTATTTACCAGATGCTCCGGCGTTTCTTTGAGGACAATTACCGGATCGAACCGGAAACCTCAACTCCTACGGCCAAAACCAACCAGGAATTGGAGTTGGGTTGTCTGCAATCCTGTGATGATTTGGAAGCCACCTATCGCAAAAAAGGTCAGCGATCTTATAAAGGTTATGTGGGCAATGTGGCCGAAACCTGCAGTGCGGACAACAAGGTGCAATTGATCACGAAAGTACAGGTGGCGCCCAATAACGTCAACGATGAAGATTTACTGGTGGATGCATTGCCAAATTTGAAAGCGAGGACGAACTTGACCAATCTCCACACGGATGGTGCCTTCGCTGGTCCGAGTGCCGATCCGGTTTTACAAGAACAGCATGTGGCACAAATTCAAAGTGGCATCCATGGGCGAGTGCCAGATCCGCAAAAGCTCAACCTGGCCGATTTTGAGATCCAACCAGATGAAGCTGGAGTACCCCAGCAAATCACCTGTCCCCAAGGACAAAGCGTAGCCGTGGCACTCAGCAGCCATCAGCGTGGCTATCGGGCAGATTTTGATCCACAAGTTTGTCGGACTTGTCCGTTTTATACTCAAGGCTGCTGTCCAGCTCGGTCAGGTAAAAAAAGGTCTGCTTTGCGGATAACGTTTCTCCCATCTCAGCTATCTGTGGCTCAGCGTCGCCGAAGATTGCATCTCGGGAAAACCAGCGGCAAGAATTCGCGGGCCGCGATTGAAGGCACCATTCGGGAGATTAAGCATCCTTTCCCGGCCGGAAAGCTGCCGGTGAGAGGTCTTTTCCGGATAACTTGTCTGTGGATTACCTCGGCTGCCATGACCAATGTGCGGCGGATTTCCCATTACTGGGAAGCAAAAAGAAAGGCTGAAAGGCAACAAAAGGCTACTCAAGGGCTGAATCATACGGCCCAAAATCAGCAAGACCTTTCTTTTTTTGCTTTGTCGAAGGCGTTCTGGGTTGCCCTTAGTGTGTTTGTTCCGTTTTCGAAGCCTTGTTTCGGTTTTTAAAGTGCTGTTCTTGCAGTGCAATCATATATAAATTGTTGAATAATTCGGTTAAGCACTGTTAGTGGCGGGAATGACAATTATGAACATGACAACCATCATTCAACTTATCACGGAAAAAAATATTGGCGTGCTTACCGCCTTGTTGTTATCGAACATGTTGTTCAACGTATTGGCGAATGCGAGCTTTAAATATTCGGCGTCAAGCATGTCGGTAGGTGCTTTTATCGCCTGGCAGGTCATTGGAAACCTGGCCGGTTTTGTAACGGTAATCACGTTGACCGGGCTACTCAAATCGGTGCCATTGAGCACGGCCTTTCCGATAACTTCCGGCCTGGCGGTAATTGGGGTTCAGGTTATTGGCGCTTATTTCCTCTTCCACGAGCCTATCCCTCTTTCCAGGTGGATCGGAACGATTTTAATTATTATTGGAATCACCCTGATCAGCGGGAAATAACCATGGGTGGTCGGCTGTCCTCATTGCTGCGGCGCGTTATCATCAGGTTTGACCATTTTCTAAGCAGGGTCGAGCAAGTCTACGAATTTACAACTGACCCAGACTGTATTTTGCGCCTGAGTCGGACGGAATCGCACCAAACCATCGATCTGACGCCCGGTAAAATCGGACCGGGTGATCGAATCTTAGAAATTCACCTATGGAACGAGCGGATACCCATCGTTACAACCGAGGACCAAAGCCTTGCCTGGGGCACGCAGGTCTTGCACCTGTTCATCCTCAGTCTGGGTTTGGTTGCCGGTCAACTTGAAGAAAATCCGGAATTGTCACAGGTTAAAGCGGTCCGGGCTGAGATGATCTTCCTGGGGACTGCGGATAATCCCACTCGGGCGCGCCAGATGGAAAGGCTGGGATTCACGGTCATACCCCATCGCAGCAAATTAGGCGCATTTGGCGAGTTCTGGGAAAACTTCTATTCCTGGTGGATTATGTGGGCTTATAACCCGGTATCGACCAGAAACCGGTCGCTTGTGGGTAATAAGCGTTTGGAAATGTGGATCGAAAGGGAGAGGTTCATAGAAAAATTTGGAAAAGATTGATTATATTTCAGAGCTGCGCCGCCTTGTTGGCTCCGTCCTTTGATACTGGCGAGCGCTACTGCCCTGGTCATGGATTCAGCCAGCAGGCTTCTTTGAATGCGCAGGAAGGATAATGGTCCCTGGGGGCCTCCTGGCGGTATGATGGAGCCTGGTGAAGATTTCGCTCTCGGTGATCTCCCTTCGGATATCTCGCCCCCTGTCAGGTCATTTTACAAAGGCTCAAGACTTTCCTTGACCTTAAAAATACTCGTTAAAATTACTCGTAATTGACTGATATCGAATGGTGGCTTACAATATGGGCAGAGTGATGGGGCTCGCTCGTAAAACTGCCTTTGTGCTAATGGCCTCTGCATACGACGATCGTTGTTTGCAGAGGTTTTTTTTCAAAATACGCAAGGTAAATTCTGGCCTCAATTTTATGTGTTTGGAAAAATGTGGAAAATATCTTACTGATTTCATTAGGCGCAGTTTTCGGCGCAAACGCACGTTACTGGTTGGCATACTGGCTGGCTCAAAAAATTGGGGCATCCTTTCCATACGGAACAATGATCGTCAATATCAGCGGAAGTTTTCTGATAGGCTTGATCATGGCCCTGACAACAGAAAAATACCTCGTCGATCCCCGCATCCGCTTGTTCTTTACGGTTGGTTTTCTAGGGGCATATACGACCTTTTCCACGTTCACTTTTGAGAGTTACAACCTCTTTTCCAGGGGCCAATGGTTGACCGGTCTTACAAACCTGCTCACCAGCACCATCATCGGAATTATCGCGGTTGGTATAGGAGTTTATGTTGGGAAATCGCTATAATAGTAGTGACATGCCTGATCTCTACCTTCACAAACAAGCCAAACGATTGCGCATTTATATCGGCGAAAGCGACCGGTGGCGGGGAAAACCGTTAGATGCTGCCTTGGTCGAAGTGATCCGTGCCAGAGGTTTCGCCGGTGCGACGGTGTATCGTGGGGTGATGGGTTTTGGCGCTCATTCCCACATTCACAGCTCGTCGATCGAAGCACTCTCGTCTGATTTACCGATCGTGATCGAGGTTGTCGATGTCAACGAGAAGATCGAGAAAGTCATCGAAATCGTCTATCCGATGGTTCGTGAAGGACTGATTACCCTCGATGACGTCCAAATTATTAAATACACCCATCGTTTCCTAAATCCTCTTCCGGCCGACCGGCTGGTTGCAGAGGTGATGACACGCAAGGTAATATCTTTGCCAGCTGCCATGAAGATCCATCAGGCCTGGAGAACGATGTTTGAAAATGTCATCAAAGCCGCTCCAGTGGTTGATGACCGGCGCCGGGTTGTGGGTATGTTAACCAATGAGGACTTGCTGATGCGCGCCGGAATCCAGCAACGCCTTTCTGTCGCGATTCGCATGGACGTTGCAGAAATCAACCGCGAAATTCACAACCTGGAGGCATCCAATCTAATTGTTTCCGACGTGATGACCAGGCCAGCGATAACGATCCTCGAAGCTGAAACGCTTGGATCTGCGACGACGAAAATGGTGAAGAAAGGCCTAAAACGACTGCCGGTTGTCAATGATAAGGGAGAATTGGCCGGAATTTTATCCAGGCTGGATATTTTACGGCAGGTTGCAACCATCTATCAGGAATTTTCTCCCGACCACGTCTCCCCCAAGGCTGTGAAAACAGTCAGTGAATGTATGACGTCCAATATTCCCCTGGTGAGCCAGGACGATGATATATCAACCATCATCAACAAATTTACTACAAGCAGTTCTAACAGGTTGATCGTCGTTGGATCGGACGGCAAGGCAATTGGGCTGATCAGCGATTCGGACGTAGTCTCCAGGATTGCGCCCGAGAAGCAACGCGGCATACTGGATGCTCTCCGAAAAAAAAGAAGCCCCCCATTCGGGAAAGAGACTGCTTTCGATCTTATGTCACCGGAGCCATTGACTTGCCCGCCTGATTTTCCAGTCGTTGACGCGGTCAAAATGATGATCGATCGCAGCCGGAAATGGTTGGTTGTGATCGATCAGGATAAGAGACCGATGGGTTTGGTCGATCGCCAGATATTGTTAGAGGCTGTTACCTCTATTTATCCGGATTCATGATTTCAGCTAGTTAATTCATTGAAGCGGTCTTCGCCTGAAGACGCCCAGAGAACTACCAGTCAAATTAACAGGGTAATATCTGCACGCACAGGTGATCCCCCGGCTATAATTCGCAATCATTACCTGGAGGGAATAAATATGTTGACTCTGGACCTCACGTCAGGAAGCCTGCTCGATCCGGTTACGGGCCTGGTTTTTGCCGACCGGCCTTACAGCTATCAAATCAGGGCGGCAAAAGGAAGCGGTCCGCTGCTTTTGCAATCTGCACTGGATGATAAGACCGTGATCCTCACCGGTGAAGGGGTGACAATCCAGGGTCGTTTCGATGATATCGGGATCGAACTGGAGCAATCGTTCCGACCGGACCCTGAAAATCTGGTCGAAACCTTGAAAATTAAAAACACCGGCGATGAACCCATCCAAATCGACCAATTAGAGCTTGGTTTCTGCACCGACCTGGGCTCGAAACTGGATTGGCATTTGAGCGCCATCCCTTTTAAAGTCCAGCTCGACGGTTCGCAGCATGATTATCCTGCTCGGACCTTGATCGACGGCCAGTATCATAATGCGGTTTTTGAGGATTACACCCGTAAATTCATGCCGCCGTTGGTCGAAGAAGGCTGCCTGCGTTCTGAAGCCTGGGCCTGGTGGTCGGGCGAGCGCGGCCTGCTGGTAATTAAATACAATAATCAGTCCATCGAGCTTTCGGTTGCAGCGCCATTCGAACGTGATGCCGAAACCTGCCTGCGTTTTGGGGGCGCCGGTTTCAGCCTGTATGCTGAGCCATCTGCCGCCCGCAGGCTCGAACCCGGGCAAGAATTTACTTTTGGTTCAACTTATTATTTGCGGTTCGACGGCGGCCTGGGCGCGGCTTTCCGCATTTTTCGGGATTTCCTCGATGCCAGGGGACACACTTTTCCAGGCGACTACAATCCACCGGTCAACTGGAACGAACTCTACGACGTGGGTTGGTACCATTCGCGGCAAGAGCAGCTTCAGCAGCATTACACCCGGGCTGCTTTGCTGGGTGAAGCCCAAAAGGCTAGCGAAATCGGCTGCGAGCTGCTCTACCTCGACCCCGGGTGGGAAGAATGTGAAGGCACCACCTTATGGGATGAAAAACGACTGGGAAGCGTCCGCAGCCTGGTCGATACCCTGGAAAAGGATTATAGCCTGGGTTTGGGATACCGCAGCATACTGCGTACCTATAAAAATTATTGGCCCGCAGAATACCTGGTACAGCACGATGATCTTCCTTACCAGCCAATCGAATTTGGCGACCAATATTTCTGGGAACCTTGCCTGGTAAACTCAGTTTTCTGGAAAGAGAAGCTGGAGCGCATACTCAAGATAACTCGCCAAGGTGTCCGCTTTATGATGGTCGATGAAATGGATTGGCGCGGGCCGTGTTATGCACCTGACCACGGGCACGCAGTTCCCACCACCCCTCTGGACCACGTTCGCGCCGTTTACGATCTGTGTGCGGCGATCCGCAAGGAGTGCCCGGATGTCACCATTGAATGCCACGACCCGGTCTGGCCCTGGAACACCTCTCTCTACGTCCCAACATATTTCCAGCAAGGTTTTGGCGACCTGGGCTGTTACGATGAGAATTGGGGTTTTGAATATATGTGGGACTGTCTCAATGACCTGCGCTCGGGCCGCGCCCTGGCGCTTTATTATTACAATCTGGCCTGCAGCGTTCCCATCTATCTACACATCACCATGGCAGCTGATAACGACGCCTGCGTCTTCTTTTGGTGGGTAGCCTCCACCGTACGACACCTGGGGATAGGTGGGAAGGACAGCAGCCCAACCATCGAGCCGCAGGGCGGATTGCCGCCGCGGGATAAAGACAAACGTTTTGCTGCCTATAAGGACCAGATGAAGCTTTACCATAGGCTCAAACCCTATTTTGTCCGGGGAACTTTCCATGGGATCACAGAAACCGCTCACCTGCATACCCTGGCGGAAAAAGCTGGAGGCGTTCTCAACCTGTTCAATTTGAGCGACGAAGCCCAGGAGCTGCAGGTATTTGTGCCACGCAAATTGCTGAATGCTGACAGCCCGCTGCCGGTCGAAGGTGCTGACGCAGAATGGACCGCTGACGGCGTCTCGATCCGTAAGCAGCTTAATAGTATGTCGCCAGCAGTCGTACTTATTGGGAATCTTTGATCCGCTTCAGTTTTAAATCATAACCTGTCCATCCGGGCAGAAACAATACTCCCCCCTGGTCAGGGGAGTATTTTGTTGCCAGCTGATCTCCTTCTTCTTCTTGACCGATTTGATTACCTACGCGTCGACCTTTATCTACATTTATTTGAATCCGGGCCAACCGCTGAAACCCTGGTCTTTGGTCTGGTCTCTCAACGTTTTCGGTCCAACCTTCGGCGCTTTAATTGTCACTGCTGCCACTACCGGAAAGGCTGGGCTCTTGCGCTTGCTTTCTGGTTTCACTCGCTGGAAAGTTGGTTTTCGCTGGTATATTGGAGCAGCCTTTCTGCTGCTCGGACCCCTGGCTGCTGCCTTAATCTACATCGCCCTTGGCAACCTGCCTTCGGGGCTCAAGCCTGGTGAGACCTTTATTAGCCTGCTGGGCACCATCGTATTCACCCTCTTTTCCGGTCCACTCTCTGAAGAGCTGGGCAGGCGCGGGTTTGCCCTTCCCCGGCTCCAATCTCGAAATAACGCCCTCATTTCCAGCTTGATCCTGGGAGTGATCTGGACCTGCTGGCACATCCCCCTGTATTTCATCACCGGATCGTCTCAGCAGGGCATCCCATTCCCGATTTACCTCGTGCTGGTCGTGACCGTGGGAGTGAATATTACCTGGCTGTATAACAACACCGGTGGTAGCCTCATCATCACCGTGTTGGCTCATTTCGCCTTCAATTTGACCGGTTTTATTAGTGGTCCGTTGGGATTAATGCCTCCCATGCTGCTCAATATGATCGCCGGACCATTTCTGGGCCTGGTCGTTGTGGCGATCGTCTTTATTTTCAAACCGCGATTTCTATTCAGAAAACCGGCCGCGGAATTACCCCTCCAGCCCAGGAATGAGACGCCAAAGGGCGCCGATTTGAAGGTAAAGGTTGCAGCCCGCTGAGCGCGATAGGAATTTAAACCCTGAGTTCCATAAGGGCGATTCCGAGAAACCAGATGAAGGTGGTAATATACACCGCCCATTCGGTAGCGGGCAAGATCCAGATGCGCGGGCGATCGGGGATGCTTTCCGGATCGTAGCTGTCAGCAGACGATCCGGAAGCGATCCCGGTCTTGATCGCCAGGAAGAGGAACAGGCTGTATGCAACCACCGAAGGTAAGACTAAGACGCCTATCATCCTGTCGATTGGAGCCGGGTTTGCTGCCTGCAGAAATATACCCAGAGTAAATAGAACTACCGTGACCAACCCGCTCCAAAAATAGGAATTGGCTGCTTTGATATGGGGTTCGATGTTATCCATCGAATAGATCCCGACGAAGATGATTGAAATTGCAGTCCAGATGCCGCCGGCGATCCCCAGCCAACCCCAGATGTTGTTGAGGGTGAATCCCAGGCCGGAAACGAAGGGGATGAGGATTACACCTCCGGCGATCAGGCCGCTATTGAACACCTTTGCCCGCGGTGAGACACCAACTTCACCCAGCTCTGAGATGTAATGATTAAGCGCTGAATAATTTTCACGGGCTTTGCCCTGATAACCCACTGCAGCGTAAAGGGTTGTCAGGCCGATGACCAGGCATTCCGCCAGGCCAAAATACCCATACGCGTTGATCAAGAATTCACGGATTGTTTCGAAAGAAGTCATCTTTAGCCCTCCTGAAGATAACATGTGTGACGGTTTCAGCTAATTTCTTGCGAAACTGTTTACCTGATAAATTATAATGCCTGGGGCAACTTTTACAAGTTAAATGCATCTAATGATCAAAGCAGATTATTCTATTTCGCAGGAGAACAACGTTGTCAAAAGCAGAGATCCACTCGGGAGTTTGCGGTTTCAATACCGTTGTCGAAGCCAATATGGATGGTGATAAGGTAAATCTGGCCATTACCAGTGACTGTAATGCGATCCAGCGCCTCGCGCAGCAGCTGACCGAGGTCAGCCCGTTCCAGGAGATTTCAGCCCGGCGAAACGTCCCCCAGACTCTCCAGATGGGGATGAAATACTGCACCCATTCAGCCTGCCCGGTGCCGGTGGGCATCATCAAAGCGGTCGAGGTGGCTGCCGGCCTGGCTTTGCCGGCCGACGTTACCATTAAGATTTCGAAAACGAACGAGTAATGCAATTACCATCCTGAATCACCCAGGTTAGCGGAGAGTCGAGAGGCATAGTTTGGGATGGGTCTCCCCATCCGAAATAGCCGGTAACAGGGCTTATTTAAAAATATCACCCGGCCTTAAACCAGCCGGGTGAATTGATTCTTGCGTGTGCTATTGATTCTCAGGTCTCCAATATATTTCAAAGGGCGGTTATAATCATTGGCGGCGGAGGACTTGTGAAATTGGGATTGACTCGCAAAGTAAGCCTGATGTTTTCTGGCCTGGCATTGGTCCTGATTGGCGCAGGTTTTTTCGCTCTTGAAATTGACCCCCGCATGACCAGAACATCTGAGATTTCCTGCCTGATTGTTGGCGGCATGGTTCATGCCGTTTCACAGTTCGATGGAAAATATTGGGGGCCTGATCTGGAAGGCCAGGTCGACACAGGCATGTCGACCGGCAACAGTCTAGCCGCTATCGAAAGGTTGCTTTGGAAAACAAAATGATCAAAATAGCAGAAATTCTCCCTCCCCAGCCTTCACCTTTATGGAAAATGTCGAAACAATGCGGCATCGACCATGTGGTCGGTTCTATGGATTTCAGCCGGGGTATCCATCCCGAAAACCCGGAAGACCTTCCATGGAGTTACATGTCACTCCTGCGGTTGAAAACCGGATACGAAGATGCCGGATTCAAGTTGGAGGTGATCGAAAGCCGCCCGCCCTTGGATAAGGCCAAGCTGGGATTGCCTGGGCGGGACGAAGAGATTGACACTGCCTGTGACCTGGTGCGCAATATGGGCGCCCTGGGTATTCCGGTCTGGTGTTATGAGTGGATGCCGGTTTTCAACTGGCTGCGGACATCCACCACGACGCCTACTCGCGGCGGCGCATTAGCTACCGCTTACGATAACGATTTGATGAAAGCTGCACCCATCACCCCTTATGGCCTCGTGAGCGAAGACCAATTGTGGGAAAACCTCAAGTATTTCCTCGAACGGGTCATTCCGGTGGCTGAAAAAGCAAACGTCAAATTAGCCATGCATCCGGATGATCCCCCCCTGTCGCCCATCCGCGGCCTGGGGAGAATCATGCGCAGCATTGAAAATTACCAGCGCTTGATTGACCTGATTCCCAGCCCGGTGAATGGAATCGCATTTTGCCAGGGCAATTTTACCTTGATGACCGACGATCTTCCTGGCGCAATCCGTCATTTTGGCCGGCAGAACAAGATCTTCTTCGCCCACTTCCGCGACGTACGGGGAATCCCCGAGAAGTTCGTCGAGACGTTTCACGACGATGGTAAGACCGATATGTATGCCTGCATGCAAGCTTACCGGGATATCGGCTTCGAAGGTGTCCTGAGGCCAGACCATGTTCCGACCATGGAAGGCGACAGTAATGATAACCCGGCTTATTCTTCGATCGGCAGGTTATTTGCGATAGGTTACATTAAAGGGCTGCGAGAAGCTGTTTATAAAGAAATTAAAAAGTAAACGCTGGTGGTTGAAATTTCCTTCCTAATTGGCTAAAATTAGACTAGAACGATATTTTAGGAGGGTATGGTTATGGAAAGCAAAGAATTTATCTTGCAGCAAATGGATAAAGTACGCAAGCAGTGCGATTCCGTGCTCAATGCGATTACCAACGAGCAATTCAACTGGTCACCACCCGGTACGGCTAACCCGATCAGCGCCACCTTCGTGCATATGCTCACGTCAGAAGACCGGACGATCCAGGTGATCTTACAGGGTAAAGAGCGCATTTGGGAGACTGAAGGTTGGGTGGAGAAGATTGGCCTCAAAGATACCCCAGGCAGCGGTAAAAATTGGGAGCAGGCGCGCGACATGGCCTGGACCCTGCTGCCTCTGTTGGGCTACGAGCAGTCCGTGCGGGCCGCGACCGGCGCCTATCTTGAACGCCTGACGAGTTCTGAACTGGACCGCAAGGTCATGGTCAATGAGAACGAACGCACTGTCGCTGATCTTCTTGCCGGCCTGGTCGCTCACCAGTTGATCCACACCGGTGAAATCGCGGCCCTCAAGGGCATCATGGGTATCAAGGGATTGGCCGCATAAGGCTTTGATTTGAGCTGCCTTTAACCTACCGGCAAAACAGCCTTCAACCTGAATCGAGAACCCTGTTGAAATTTGGTTTCATATTACCGCGCGGAGATGCCCGCACCGCCGCCGATTTCGGACGTGATGCCGAGACTGCCGGTTGGGACGGCTTCTTCGTATATGAGCCGGTTTGGGGAGTGGATGCCTGGGTCTCATTGACTGCTGCAGCCATGCAGACCCGTTCCATCCGCCTGGGAACAATGCTCAGCCCGCTCTCACGAATGAGGCCGTGGAAGCTAGCCGGTGAAACGGCAACGCTCGACCAGCTGTCGGGAGGGCGGGTGATTCTTTCGGTAGGTCTGGGCGCCCTGGATACCGGCTTTGCGGCCTTCGGTGAGGTCACTGATCGAAAAATCCGGGCAGAGCTGCTAGACGAAGGATTGGAGATCCTCACCGGGCTGTGGCAGGGCCAACCCTTCCATTTTTCGGGTAAGCATTACCAGGTGACGGAAACTAATTTCGAGCCGCCGCCGCCGTTGGTCCAATCGCCGCGCATCCCAATTTGGGTCGTCGGCGCCTGGCCGCGATCCAAATCAATGCAAAGGGTAGCTCGCTATGATGGCCTGCTGCCGGTGAAGCTTTCCGCTTCGAGTTCCTTCGAAAACGTCAAACCGCAGGACATCAGCCAGATGAAAGTCTGGATAAAGGCCCGCCGCCCCCAATCAACGCCTTTCGATATCGTCATGGAAAATGACGTTTCCAATCCACTGAATGAAAAGTCATGGGAGTCGATCCACGCATATGCCGCAGCCGGGGTAACCTGGTGGCTACAGTCGATGTGGACCAATTCAGATCTGGACCAGGTCCTTGCCTGGATCCGGAAAGGACCGCCGCGTGGCGACTAAAATCGAAGGATACCACCAGGTTTTACGCAATCTCGAGGATTGGCAGCCGTACCTGCTCGCCGAGTCGGGTTTGCCCGGCCCGCGCGGTAATATCGAGCTGGGCCAGGCGGTGGCCGATTTGGGGACCGAAGAACAGTTCGAGCACCTTTTACGCTTTACCCCGGCAATGGCACCGGTCAACTCACCCTATGAGTTCCTGGCATTTTGCGGCGTGGTCGGGCTGGGACGTTTGATTGCGGAAGGCCGCCTGGACTTGTTCGCCAGGCTGAAGCTTTATGCCTCAGATCCTCGCTGGAGAATCCGAGAAGGAGTTGCTATGGCTTTACAACGGGTAGGTGACGTAAATATCGACCTATTATTGGATGAAATGGAAGCCTGGCAAAATGGGAATAGGCTCGAGATGAGAGCCGCGGCTGCTGCAGTCGCCGAACCCAGGTTGTTGAAACAAGGAGAACCTGCCCGTAGAGCCTTGCAAATTATGGATAATATCACCACCCATCTGGCGGCATCTGAAGATCGCAAAACGGAAACATTCAAGGTTCTACGCCAGGGACTGGGTTATACCTGGAGCGTGGTGGTAGCAGCGCTGCCTGAAGTGGGCATGCCTATGATGGACCGTTGGATCGACAGCCATGACCCCGCCGTGGTCTGGGTGATGAGGGAAAATCTCAAGAAAAAGAGGCTGTCTGGACTTGAACCTTGGGTTAGTCAAAAGTTAGCAAAAACAAACCAAAAGTCATAAATTAGGTTAAACTCAGCTCGTGGAGGAGGATTCGATGATGACAGGCAAAGAATCGATCGATCCTGGTGAAGTTCGCTTTTTCAGCGGCAGTTCTCATCCCAACCTGGCCAGAGATATCGCTGCCCATCTCGCCCTACCGCTGGAGAAAACGACAATTTCACGTTTTAGCAACGATAATCTCTATATCCAGCTTGGAGCGAGCGTGCGCTCACGCAGAGTGTTTATCGTCCAGTCCTTAAGCCGGCCGGTCAACGACCACCTGATGGAGTTATTGATGATGCTCGATATCGCCCGCTCCGCCGGCGCAACTGAGGTCCATGCCATTATTCCCTATTTTTCATTTGCCCGTTCGGATAAAAAAGATGCACCACGCATCTCGATCACTGCACGATTGATTGCTGACCTGCTGGTGACGGCTGGAGCCACCCATGTGATGACGATGATGCTGCATTCCCCCCAGGTTCACGGTTTCTTCAGCCTGCCGACAGACCCATTGAGCAGCCGCCCGGTATTCAGCCATTATTTCCGTGAACGGGATTTATCGGATGTGATTGTTGTATCGCCGGATATGGGCCACGCCCAATCAGCGGCAAGGTTTGCCCGAGACCTGGGAACGCCGGTTGTCGCCGGCAATAAAGAGCGGATCTCGGATACCGAGGTAACCATCACCGGGATCTTCAAGGAACAGCTGCGAGGACGCAAGACAGCCCTGCTATACGACGACGAAATCGCTAACGGTGGCTCGATCCTGCAGCTGACTAAAATCCTCATCGACCTGGGGATCACTGAAATCTGGCCGACCTGCACGCATGGGGTCTTCGCTGAAGGTGCTCTGGAAAGGTTGGCTGCCGTCCCTCAGATTAGCGAAATTGTAACCACAGATACTGTCAGCGGTCCCGAGGCGAAACGGCATCCAAAATTGACGGTGCTTTCGGTAGCGCCTATCTTTAGTGAAGCCATTAGGGCCAATTATTTAAAAAGGTCCATTGGCGAATTGTTTGTATTTGGGGAGAGTAAACCATGATCGGATGGGAAATTGATTTCATTGTTAATCACCGGATCGCACATATGGCCACAGTCGACAGCGGCGAACGGCCCCATGCCGTCCCCGTCGTTTATGCATTCGATGGGGAGAAACTATACACACCTCTGGATGACAAGCCCAAACGCACCGGTCCTTACCAGTTGACCCGGGTGCGCAATATTCTTTCAAACCACCGGGTGGTCGTGGTTATCGATGAATACGACGATGACTGGAACAACCTGGTATGGGTGCAGATCCGAGGCAATGCTGCCATCAAAGCCAAAGGCCAGGATTACGAAAAGGGGATCGGTCTTCTTACCGCAAAATATACACAATACGAAAGCATGCCCCTGGCTGGCAAACCGCTGATTATCGTTACCCCCCAGAAGATCTTAGGCTGGCGGGCGACAGACAGGCAGGCTATGACCGGCATCGATGCCAGGACATTTATCGGCAAGAATGTCCTCATCCGAGTCGACCGGCCGCTTGGCTCGCACCATCCACAGTACGGCTTCACTTATCCGGTCAATTACGGTTTTGTTCCCGGTGTTATTGGCAGCGATGGCGAAGAGTTGGATGCCTATTTATTGGGGATTTTCGAGCCTGTGGCATCGTACGAAGGCAAATGCATCGCCGTTATCCACCGCATCAACGATGAAGACGATAAGCTTATCCTGGTCCCTGAAGGCTCGGACTTCAATGACGGCCAGATCCAGGCGCTGACCGATTTCCAGGAGCGTTTCTTTCAATCGCAGATCATCAGGAATCCAGTCGAATAATCCTAGACTGAGACTTGCTGCAAAAGCTGGAGGTGTCGATGAAGAGTTTTCGCAAAGAATTATGGTTCAACGTACCACGCCGCAGGGCTTTTATCAATATCACCGACCAGGTCAACGCGGCTTTACAGGAAAGCGGAATCAAGGAAGGGCTCGTGTTGGTGAACCCTATGCACATCACTGCGTCGGTGTTCATTAACGACGACGAGTCGGGCCTGCACCAGGATTACGAGGCTTTTCTCGAGGGTATCGCCCCACACGAGCCGACCACGCGCTATCGCCACAACCTGACCGGAGAAGATAATGCCGATGCCCATATCAAACGACAGGTGATGGGGCGAGAGGTCGTGGTGGCAGTTACCAATGGACGCCTGGATTTTGGTCCCTGGGAACAGATCTTCTACGGGGAATTCGACGGGATGCGCCGCAAGCGGGTGTTGGTTAAAATTATTGGCGAATAATCAATTTCGTCTATAATTGGCCTTATGAATGATTTCATAATTGAAAATATCCTTTTTGAGCCGGATTTACCGGCTGCATTGAAGCAACTTCATCTTCGTGAGGGCAGCCAGGATGCGGATGAATTTTCCCGCATGCTGGACGAAGCTCAGGCCATTGCAAACCCCAAAGCCATGTACAGGTTGGCGTCCATCGATGAAAAAAAAGACGGGAGCGTCATCATCGACGGGATTGAATTAACGAGCCGGGTGCTGCGGGTTAACCTAGACACATCCCAAAGGATCTTCCCATTTCTGGCAACCTGCGGAATCGAGCTGGAGGAATGGTCTGGTCAAATCGAAGATATGTTCCTTCAATATTGGGCGGAAGCTATTAAGGAAATGGCATTGTTTGCGGCACTTAAAGCGCTGGAATCCCACCTGGATGCCAGATTCAGGCCTGGGCGGGTCTCATCGATGAGCCCTGGTTCGTTGGAGGATTGGCCGATCGACCAGCAGCAGGTTCTTTTCGATGTGCTGGGCGACACTCGCCGCAAAATCGGAGTGCAGCTTACCCCAAGTTTCTTGATGATTCCCACCAAATCCGTATCAGGCATCCGCTTTCCTCTGGACGAGTCCTTTGAAAGCTGCCAGCTGTGTCCCAGGGTGGCTTGCCCCAACCGGCGCGCTCCTTACGATGAGACTCTTTACGAGAAAAAGTATTGTCCTAAATATTAGGTTGAATAGAAATTGAAGAGGTATTATGCACGAAAAACGCTTTAGCGGAGACATCGCCAGGCTGCGCTCGCCCGCCCGCCGGGAGATGCTGGAGGTCGAGCGGGCTGTAGACCTGGCGCTGGATGGGATGACCCTGACCAGCATGCTCGACGTTGGCACCGGTTCCGGGTTGTTCGCCGAAACCTTCATCCGCCGCGGTCTGGAGGTGTGCGGGATCGATGCGAATCCTGAGATGGTAGCTGCCGTAAACCAGATTTTACCCGGGAGCTGCATCCACGAGGCCATCGCCGAGTTCAATTCCTTTCCCAGACAACTCCTATGACCTGGTGTTCCTTGGGCTGGTCTGGCACGAGACAGACGACCGCTTGAAAGCTCTGAACGAAGCCAGGCGCGTGGCTCGCAAGCGGGTCGCCATCTTGGAATGGTATTACCTTGAAGGCACTTCTGGGCCGCCGCTTTCCGACCGGGTTGACCCGGTTGAGATCGAACAATTGGTGAAGACTGCTGGTTTCCATAATTTCGAGACGTTGAAATTAACCAATACCGTGATGTACAGGATGGATATCTAATGAATACCACCCAGGATCTGCCGATTTATCAACAGATCAATGCCACCGTTCGCCAGATTCCCAGCGGCAAGGTAGCTACCTACGGGCAAGTTGCCAGGGTTACCGGAGGCTGCACGGCCCGTATGGTGGGCTATGCAATGGCCGCCTTGAAAGAAGGTTCGGGTGTCCCGTGGCAGCGGGTGATCAACGCCAAAGGAATGGTCAGCCCACATGGATTTGGTTATGGCAGTGCCTTGCAGCGCCAGCTGCTGGTCGAAGAGGGAGTGACTTTTGACACCAAAGACCGGATCGACCTGGGCCAGTTCGGCTGCCTGTTTGATTAGTGAGGGTAAAGAATTTTTAATGAATAATCTCATCGATTCCTACCTTGACCCAGAAGGGTTGACTCTGGTCCAAAGCCTCACCAGTCCTGTTTTAATCCAATCCTTCCTCGACAGCATCCCCTACAGTGCTGAAGATGTAGACCGTTGCCCGCTTCAGGTCATCCAGGATCGCAAAGGTCACTGCCTGGATGGCGCTCTCTTTGCTGCGGCAGCCTTGCGTCGATTGGGCTTCCCACCCCTGGTCGTCGATTTGCTTCCAGAGCCCGGGACAGACGATGACCACGTGCTGGCGATCTATAAGATAGATGGTTATTACGGTGCGGTCGCAAAATCCAATTATGTCGGCCTGCGTTATCGCGAACCTGTCTACCGTACGTTACGCGAGCTGGTCATGTCTTATTTCGAGCAGTTTTTTAATGTCGAAGGCCAAAAAACACTGCGGTCCTACACCTTACCGGTTGACCTGACCGTCCTCGACCATCTGAACTGGACCTGGCAGGATGACCATTTGGATGAGGTCGAAAATTATCTCAACCTGGCCAGGCGTTATCCCGCTATCAATTTGGCTATGGCTGCAAGGTTGGCTCCAGTCGACCGGCGCTCGTTCGAAAGCGGGTTGGCCGGCAGCCTGCCGGAAGGTTTATATCGCCCAAGCCACTAAAAAAAGATTCAGGGAGAAGCATGATGATCAAAGATCTGATAGCCAAGAACCGGAGCTACCGGCGTTTTCATCAGGAAGTCTCGATTGACCGTGAGATGCTCGAATACCTGGTGGATTGTGCCAGGTTGTCCGCCTCTGCCAGGAACGTTCAGCCGCTCAAATACCTCTTAGCCTGCAGCCGCACAGAGAATGATTTGATCTTCCCGTGTTTATCCTGGGCGGGATATCTCAAGGATTGGCACGGACCTGAGGAGGGCGAAAAGCCGGCTGCTTATATCATTCTGCTGGGCGATACCGAAGTCAGCCTGTCTTTTGGCAGTGATCAAGGTATTGCCGCTCAAAGCATCCTGCTGGCTGCGACCGAAAAAGGGTTTGGCGGATGCATGATCGGATCAATCCAGAAGTCTCGTATGGCGAAAGCCTTAAATATTTCGGAACGGTACGAAATTTTGCTGACCATTGCCCTGGGCAAGCCAAAAGAAAACGTCGTAATTGAGCCGTTGCCATTATCGGGTGATATTAAATATTGGCGAGACAGCGAAAACGTTCATCATGTCCCCAAGCGCAGCCTTGACGAGATCATACTAAACTGATCCTTGCAATGGGAAGGGAGGATCGAAATGGACCTGAATAAAATAATCCACGCGATTATCGCCTTTTTGCAGGCGCTTTTCAAGCCTTCGGCAAACCCTCCGGGTGACCAAACCGGGCCTAAACCTGAACCGGTCAGCCGCAAAGTCTTGCTGATCGTCTTTGATCCTCCCATTCCCTCCGAAAACGGACGCAGGCTGTCTGATATCCGGCACTGGAACTCCCCGCAAACATTGGTTTCCGGTTATATTGGCGACCTGAAAGAGGCGAGCTATGGATATGCCGGGTTCGAAGTGGTCGACACCCTGCTTAGCGACCATTTTCCGTTGAAAGAGGACGGCTTTGCGTACGATCCGGATGAATTTCTTCGCTGCCTGGATTCCGGAAGCGGCTTCCACCAGCCGGACACGGCGGATTACCACGCCATCATCACCGACTATAATCTCGTTTCCAGGATCAATTCTGGCGAGATTGATGAGGTCTGGATGTTTGGCTTCCCATATTCCGGATTTTACGAATCGCGCATGGTCGGTCCAGGCTCGATTTGGTGCAACGCCCCGCCGATGCTCGACGTCCCGGGCTGCAACCGGCGTTTTTTGATGATGGGGTTTAATTACGAGCGCGGGGTGGGTGAGATGCTGGAAAGTTTCTCTCACCGGGGCGAATACATCTTGAAATACGTATACCAGAATACACCAGCAAATAATAACCTCTGGCAGATTTTTACCCGTTATGAGAAGGCCAATCCAGGTAGAGCGCAAGTCGGAACGGTCCATTATGCGCCAAACAGCCAGATCGATTACGATTGGGGTAATCCTCGCCAGGTATTGAGCGGTTGCCGGAATTGGCTGAATTTCCCCGATTTATCGGGCGATCCGGTGCTGGTTGACTGCAGCGAATGGGGTGGGGGTGATATCCGCCAGCACCATCTCTGGTGGCTGCGTCATTTTCCCCACCTACCAGGCAGCGCCAGCGGAATTTCTTCTAATTGGTGGCAGTACGTCGTCGATCCGAATACGGTCCACTGACCTTAGGACTGCGATCATTTGCTGACTAAAAAGGCCAGCTCGGTCGGAAATTCGAAGCGTTGAACATGCCAATCGTATCCCCTGATGAGCTCGTGGAAGTGAGCTTCATAGTTTTCCACCATCCCTTTTGAGCGACCCCCCAGGCTTTTAGCGGGGAAAGAGACCAGCATATACCTTGCCTGGACCGATTCAAGCAGTCGGGGAGTAACGGACTTGTCTAATTGTTCGAGGCAGGGAATCGTTTTGAGTAGGAGCGCCAGATCGACCGGTTGGGTGGGGGCAGATTGGGTCAGGTCAAGCGTGAAGGCTTTCCCAGCAACGCCAATTTGAGCAAAGAATGCATTCAAGAAGTCGATCAAATCGCGATAAATATCGCAGGCGTAGTAAAGGGTCCCCTCCATCAATGACATCCAGGGAATGGCGAGCGGGTTCAGCCCGCAGGCCAGGTCCATGACGGAATGGATAGGCCCAACCTTCCCCAGTATTTTTGTGTAAAAATCATCCAGATAGGGCAGGCGTTCGCGGGTGGAGGCATGCTGGCGCATGGCCTGCCGGCAAATGTCCGTCAACGCTTGAGCTGAAGCGTCAGGAGGCAGGTTTTGCAGTGCGCCAGCCCAACGAGGGTAGTCGATCCCACCTTCCTGATAGGCCGCGCCTACCTGGTGGAGCAGGCTGCGGGTGGCTTTGACTGCATCCTTGAAGCCGCGCTGCTTGCTTAGTTCAGCTGCGCCAATGCGACGAACCAAACCGGGATCGACATTTTGGTACTTGACCCCGGCCTGCACGGCTGAAACCAGGCGGTCGACTGCGTCTGAGTCCACCATGTTATGTGTTTTTCACAAACCAATCCAGGAGTTCTTCCGCCTCTGATTGGCTCGATGCGGTCACCTGGTAAAAGGTCTTTTCAGGCCGCAGCTCTTTGTGCAGCCGTTTCATGGCTTCCGGACCACCCCACACGTGCACGGCTTTTCCGCTGGCCTGGATACGCTTGAGCAGGTCGAGGTAGTCCCAATGGGTGCCGTGGTTATCGCTAGGGACGAATGAAATGGTGTGCAGGTAAGGGCTGTTGACCACTGCGTCGTAATGCACCAATGCAGCCGCCCCATCCCAATGGTAAATGGCGTGGTTGACGATCTGGGCTTCCTCTTCCAGCGCCGGCAGCACCCAACGGCGGAACATGGCCGGAGAGATCATGGCGCTGAAATCGCATTGCAAGATTGCAGCTCCTTCCATCGAATAGAAGTTCTGGTAATAACCCAGCTCGTCCATCTGCCCTGCCTGGACGACGGCTGGCCACAGCTCTCGGAAAACGGCTCGAGCTGAGACCATGGCGCGGTCGATGGCTTCAGGCTGTTCGATCAGGTCGATACACAGCGCCTGAGGACCGCGGATCGATGCCAGCAAATCCATGTTGGAGTGCAGGTCAGGCGCGGCCAGCACCATTTTACCCCCCATGCGCCTGGCAGCCAGGCGGTAAAAATCGAGCATTCTAATCCACAATGGATTATCCGGCTGGATAGCAATCGGGAGCACATCGTTCCAGTCCTCGACGAACGGCTTTGACCAGTTCGTATCGCCAGAATCGCCTTTCCAGCCAAACTCCGCGCCGCAGAAAACCCCAATTTCATCCGGCCCAAAAGTAAGCCAATAATTCGGGATTGCATCTCCCCCCCAATATGTGGCTGCGCCTAACGCCAGGCCTCGTTCGATGACCTGGTCGAGGTTGCCGAAGACCCGGTCGTAATAGGTGCTGGCAGCCGGCTGCTGCTGGTCCTGACGGGGAGCAGTCACACATACCAGCGGGCGGTCGATAATTTCTCCCGCATAAAACGCTTCCCATCGCCTGGCGGCTTCTTCTAGGTCGGGTTTGAACGCAAGTGAGCAAGGTTGTTTCATAAAATGATATGTTCCTATCAGGCAGAAATTGAATCACGACCACGCCGCAATTCTTCCGTCAGGCGGGTCATGAAGCGCAGATTATGGATGGTCGCCAGCCGGAAGAAAAGGGTATCGTTGATTTTAAACAGATGATGGAGATAACCGCGCGAATATTTCTGGCAGCACAGGCAGTCGCAATCATAAGCAAGCGGCTCACTCGACCGGATGTGTTTTTCGTCATTGATGTAAATATATTCAAGCCAGTCTGAACCGGATAGGTCACCCTTGACCGGGACTGCGCCTTTACCAATTCGAGCATCAGCTACCTTAAACGTATAAAGGCGCCCATGACGGGCGTCCCGGGTGGGCATGGCGCTGTCAAACAGGCTGTATCCCAGGCGGTAACAGGCGGCGACGTTGAGCGGATGACCGACACCCAGAGCGTGCATTGGGAATTGGGGCGGCACCAGCTGGCGGGTATAGGCGATCACGTCGACCAGCAGATTGCCGGCGCCGTCAAGCGGCCAGCCGCCGTACCCATAACCATCGAAGCCGATTTCGAGCATGGCCTCGGCGCAGCGTTGGCGGAGCTGCGCATAGCCGCCACCCTGAATCACAGCAAACAGGCGCGGCCGGTTATTTTCGTCTAATTTTCGGGACTCTGCCTGACGCAGGTATTCATTTTTTCCTCGCCAGGCCCAATCGATGGTCCGCCTGACCGAAGATTCCTGGTCTGAGAGGGGGGCGTCGACGTGGGTGCAGTCGTCCAAGGAAATGATCACTTCGCTTCCGTAGGCGAACTGCAGCTGGATACATTTCTCAGGGGTCAGTTGGAATTTGCGCGACCCGCCTTCGGGTTGAAAGCTGATGCCTTTGTCTTGAATACTGCCGGCTTTGGGGTTCTGGTGGATGAGAGAATAAGCCTGGAAGCCGCCCGAATCGGTAATGATCGGGCCGGCCCAACCGGTCATTTGATGCAGCCCGCCCAGGGCGTGCACCGTAGCCGAACCAGGCCGCTGCATCAGGTGGAAGGTGTTCATCACCACTGCTTCGACCTGGCAGCCAAGCAGGTCGGCTGCATCCAGCGAACGCACCACACCCTGGGTGGCATCGGGTAAAAATTGCGGCGCTTCGAGCGTTGCGCCAGGGACAATTAAAGGAGGAGGTAGCATCACCGCAAAATTAAACCATAAAATCAGGGGTAAATAATCAGTACAAATTCGCTTTTCTTACCATGCACCCGGTTGAGCACCTGGCTGGCCTGGCCGCGGAAAATGCGCTCCCCAGGCAGGGTCAGGTCGCAGGCCAGAAGCACATTGACGCCCTTCCCGAAGGTTTTTGATATGTCGGTCAATAATGCCGTCAGGCGGTAAGGCGTATCCATCAGAACTACCGGCATTCCAAAGGCTTTCAAGCGTTCCAGTTCCCGCCGGCGCTGGGTGTCATCCCGATTGAGGAAACCGCCATAAACGAACCGGTCGATCTTGATGCTGCTGACCGACAATGCTGCCATCAGAGAAGATGGACCGGGGATGGGTACCACCTCAATCCCGGAGCCTACCACCTGGTCGATCAGCCAGCTTCCGGGGTCGGCAAAGACCGGCGTACCACAATCTGACACCAGGGCAAGCGACTGTCCTTGTTGGAGGCGGGTGACGATTTCGATGGATTGGGTTTCCTCATTATGCTCGTTCAGGCAAATCAACTCGTTTTCGACTCCCAGTTTTTTCAGCAAGGTACTGCCCTCGCGGCGTTCTTCGCAAATGACCGCGTTAACCTCTTTCAGCACCTCCAGAGCCCGCAAGGTGATGTCTTTATAATTGCCGATTGGAACGGCGACGGTGTACAGAGATCCTGTTTCCTGGCTCATTTTGCGACTCGCTCCTGGTGAGAGAAGTTAATCCCCATGAATTTTCCCTTCCTGCGCCGGGGTGAGATCACGTAGGTCACGACGAAGATCAGTGTGGCGGTTAAAACTATGGCTGCCCCCGAGGCGATGTTGGCATAATAAGAGACGTACAGCCCGACGAAGCTGGAAAATGCGCCAATGGCTGCCGCAATTATCATCATCGCCGGAAGCCGGCGTGCCAGCAGGTAGGCCGTTGCGGCTGGAGTGACCAGCATGGCTGCTACCAGCCCCACTCCCACCGTCTGGAGCGATACGACAATCGTCGCCGCCAGCAGGATCAACAGCAGGTTGCGCATCAATTCTGCCGGGATACGTAAGGTGGCTGCCAATATGGGATCAAATGATACCACCACAAGCTGCTTGTAGAAAACGATGATCGCAGCCAGGACGACCAGGCTCAAACCCCCGGTCAGCAGCAGATCTGACCTGCCAACACCTAAGACGTCTCCAAACAAGATGTGGCTGAGGTCGACAGCATAGGTCTGGATGGTGCTGATTAACGCCACGCCCAACGCCAGGGCTGCTGTAAACAGAATGCCGATGGCGGTGTCCTCTTTAATCGTCCCCTGGCGGGAAAAATAACCGATGGCGACGGCTACTGCAATTGCTGCTACCAGTGCACCGATCGTCAGGCTGCCGCCTAATAGATAGGCGAGGGCAATCCCAGGTAGAATGGCGTGCGCTAAAGCGTCGCCGAGGAATGCCATCGAGCGCAGCACCACAAAACAACCGATGACAGCGCAGACGATGCCGACCATCAGCGCAGCCAGCAACCCGCGCTGCATGAAGCCGTAAGAGAGAGGGTTAAGAATAATGGTCAGCAGATTCATAAAATCAATGTTCTTTTTCGATCCTGGTATCCCAGTTATCCGGACAGCATTCATCCACCATTAAAGCGCCATCGAGGGTGAGTACATGAGCACCGAAGGCGTTCTGGATTGATTGAGGGGTAAATACCTGGGCCGGGGTGCCGTAGGCGATCAGGGAGTGGTTGAGCAGCAGCACGGTTTCGAAGCGTTGGGCGGCCATATTAAGGTCGTGGGTGGATACAAGCACGGTGACAGCTTCCTCGTGGAGCCTGTCCAACAGGGTCAGGGTGGCCTCCTGGGTGGTGAAATCGACCCCGGTGAACGGTTCGTCCATCAGAAGGATATGGGGCTCCTGGGCGATGGCTCGCGCCAGGAAGACCCGCTGCTGCTGGCCGCCCGACAGGTCGCCAATCGAGTCGTTAGCCAGGTTGGATATGCCCATCTGATCCAGGCTGTGCAGACAGATTTCACGGTCTCGCTTCGCCGGGCGTTTGAACCATCCCAGGCGGCCGTAACGCCCCATTAAAACCACATCCATGACGGTGACCGGGAAGTGCCACTCGACCTCTTCGCGTTGGGGTACGTAGGCCACGCAGTCCAGGTGGTGCCCGAGCGGCAGGCCGTGGATGTGGATGTTCCCGGCTTTGAGCGGCAGCAGCCCGACCAGGGCCTTGAACAAAGTCGATTTTCCGGCGCCATTTGGGCCAACCACGGCTACTCTGGCGCCATGAGGTACCTGGAATGTGAGGTTATCCAACACCAGGCTGCCGTTGTATCCGGCGCTGATCCCATCGATATCCAGACGGGCGGTTTCTTTGGTCACTAATGGGATCTGTTCGGGCAAGAATACCTCGCGTGAAAATGCTAGTTAGCGCCAGCCTCGCCTGCAGTGTTTTGCTTCTGGCAATCGGCGCACTTTCCGAAAAGCTGCAGCAGGTGATCCTTGATTTCAAAACCGCTGCGGCTGGCGATATTTTGGATCAAAGGCGACAGATCGTCGCCGCTGAAATACTCGGCTCGCCCGCAGCGAACGCACAGCAGTATATGCTGGTGTCCATTGCGAGCGCGCAGGAAGGTATGGCAGCCGTCCGGCTGGTGGACGCGTTCGATCAGGCTTAATTCTTCCAACTTTTCCAGGGTGCGGTAGACGGTGACCAATCCAAGGCCAGGGTACTGCTCACGGCCCAGGTCGAAGATTTCGAGTGGGCCCAGGGTGCGCTGGCTTGAGGCCATTATTTTCACAATCGCTCGGCGCGGGCCGGTCAACCGGTATCCGCAGGCCTGAAGTTGATTCAACCAATCTACGCTGATTTCTTCCTGAAAATTATCCATGCCGGCAATCCTATCTCTTCGTAATGAAAATGCAATCCATTTTCATTACGTTGATTTCTTTTAATTTTATTGGGAAAGGCCGGATGCGTCAAGAGCGACTGTATGTTATAGTTAAGCGGATGAAGAAGTTTACCCATTTAACCCGCATTTCTTTGATGCTGGCGCTGTTCTTCGCGTTGGACAAAGGCCTGGGTATATTTCGACAGGTGTTCATCGCCCGCCAGTTTGTTTTACCCGATCAAGACGTTTTCAACGTCGCCAATAACGTTCCCGATTTACTTTCTGCATTAATATCCGGGGGCGCTCTGGCAATCGCTTTCACCCCGATTTTGTCATCGATTCTTACCAAACAAGGGAAAGCCGAAGCCTGGGACATCTTCTCCCGGGTGGCCAACCTGGCGTTTTTGGCGACCGGCAGCCTGGCCCTGGTCGTTGCTGCCTTAGCCGGACCGCTCGTGAGCCGGGTAATTGCTCCCGGGCTTTCAGCCGGGCAGCAGGCCCAGGTGATCGCTTTGATGCGATTGGACCTGATCGCCACCGTGGTCTTTTCCATCAGTGGATTGATTATGGCAGGACTGCAAGCCAACCAGCATTTTTTGCTGCCGGCGGCTGCGCCTCTGCTCTATAACCTTGGCCAGATCTTTGGTGCCGTGATTCTGGCCCCTGAGCAGGGGTTCCACCTGGGACCGTTGACCTTTCCTGGTTTCGGACTGGGTGTTTATGGGCTGGTGTACGGCGTCATCCTCGGCGCGATCTTCCACCTCCTCATCCAGATCCCCGGGTTGATCAAATACCATTTCCATTGGACACCTCGCATCGGTCTGAAGAATGCCATGGTGAAGCAGTCGCTGGGAATGTTAGGTCCACGCATCGCTACGATGTTGTTCATCCAATTCATCTTCCTGACCCGGGATTCGCTGGCTTCGTTTACCGGGGCAGGCGCTATCTCGGCATTAACCTATGGATGGATGATCTTACAGGTCCCTGAAACCTTGATCGGCACCGCCATCGGGACAGCCCTCTTACCAACCCTGGCCGAATATGCCGCCCGTGAAGAATGGCATACATTCAAGCAGACCATTGAACGCGCCGTCCAGGTGCTTCTGGCGATTACCTTGCCCATTACCGTGATCCTGGGATTGGGTTTACGACCTCTGCTCGATCTGGCGTTCGGACCGAAGTTTCAAGGGGACCAGATGGCAGTCCTGGTAGGCGTTACCCAGGCGTTCCTGGCCGGCCTGGCCGGGCAATGTTTACTCGAAGTTGCCGTCCGTGCATTTTATGCCCGCAAGAATGCCCTGGTGCCGCTGCTGGTCTCGGGTTTGAACGCGATTGCCTTTATTTGCCTGGCGCTGCTTTTACGGGTATGGCTCTCTACCGTTGGCATTGCTCTTGCGCTCAGCCTTTCTTACACCGGCGAGGCTGTCTTGTTGTTTTATCTCTTGAATAAGCGTTTGCCAGAAAAGCTGGTGTACATGCGCACATTAAGCAGGGGGGTGTTAGCAGCAGTTTTGGGTGGGGCCATCGTTTGGACGGTCGTTAACGTGGTTTCCCTGCCGCTCCCATCTTACGGTTTATCTGTCCTTGGATTGGCAGCTGGTGCAGTCATTGCGGTTCCATTTATCTGGCCTGAGATACGACTATTATTCAGTCTCTGATGAGATATGAATTATAATTAGGGACAACATGCCCGATTTATCTGCAATGAAAGATTCCCATCCCATCAACCTTGAGATGGCAAAGAAAAAACCCCGTATCCGCAGATGGCCCTGGATTGTAGGTGGTGTGCTCGTCGTCCTGCTTTTTATTGCAGCAGGAAGTTTTTTTGGGTACAACGAAGGCATCCGCCAGCGCCTGGCCTATCAAACCAATCAGGTCACCGAGCAGGCTGCGACCCAATTTGACCTGGGTGTGGCCAATTTGGATGCCGGCCAATATGAATTAGCCCAGGCGCGCTTTCTTTATGTCCTGAACCTGGACCCTAATTTTCCCGGTGTCCAGGATAAATTGATCGCAGTTCAGGTTGCCCTCAGCCTTACCCAAACCCCGGTCGCCGTCGATACCCCGACCCCTACGATACCAACGCTCACACCCACGCCTGATACCCGCAGCCAGGAGGAGCTTTTCAATCAGATCAAAGCAGATATCGCCAACAAGCAGTGGGCCGATGCGATCAACGATCTGAATTTGCTCCGTCAGCTTGATATCACCTATAAAGCTGTCCAGGCCGACGATATGTATTACGTTGCCCTTCGCAACCTGGGGATTGACCAGATCACGAAGAACGGCCAGCTCGAACAAGGGCTGTACAACCTGGCGATTGCCGAACGCTTTGGCCCCCTTGATTACGATGCGGTCAGCTACCGCACCTGGGCCAGGTTGTACCTAGATGGCGCCAGCTTCTGGGAAGTAGATTGGTCAATCGTCCTTTCCTATTTCAAGCAGATATACCCTTACCTGCCAGCTTTGCGGGATGGCAGTAACATGACCGCTTCCGAACGGTTCAGGATTGCTTCGATTAAATACGGCGACCAGCTGATAGCTGCGGGTGATTTTTGCAAGGCCCAAGAAAATTACGATGCCGCCCTGCCAATGAGTAACAACGACTCGACCCTGGCTTCTACGGCTGAGAGCGCTAAACAAGAATGTGTCAAATCTTCTTGGACCCCGGTGCCTCCGGCCACGGCAACTCCTAAGCCGACTGAAACACCGCTTGCTACTGAAACGCCGACCCCGACTTCATCCGAACCGGCAGCTCCCGGTGCTACCGCAACCACGGATACCACCCAGAATCCACCTTAAATTCCAGCCACCATTTTATAAATGCCCACCCAAAACTGGCCCCTGACCCTGGCTTACTGGCTGCATATGTCAGCCACTGTGATCTGGATTGGGGGGCTTGCCACCCTGGCCTGGATTGCGCCGCTGGCACGTCGGTTCAGCCTTTCAGGTTCCGTCCAACCCTGGGTTGAAAAAGCCCGTGACCGGCTGCTTTCATTAGGATGGTTGTGCCTCACCGCCCTGGCCGCGACCGGCCTGTTCCAATTGAGCGCTAATCCCCATTACAGCGGTTTCCTGGCGATCGACAATCGCTGGGCATTGGCCATTTTAATCAAACATGGCTTGATCGTTGTAATGGTAGCAATCATGGCATACCTGACCTGGTGGCTGTATCCTGCGATGCGCAGGGTTGGACTACGCCTGGCGAAGGGTTTGAACCCGGCGGAAATGGTCCAAGAAACTTACCGAAAGCTCCAAAGGCAGGAGCGTTGGGCTCAAAACGTCACGCTGGTCCTGGCTATCTTTGTCCTGGTATTAACTGCCATTGCACGCGCAGCTTGACCTGCCGGCTCACCTTCTTTTCCCCCTTTTACAAGTCAGTAAAATAACAGGAAAAAAATGAACGCCAATCTCATCGCCATCGAAACGCTGACCGATACCCTGGTTTTCGATAGCCGCACACTGGCTTTAAGCTCCTTCCGTAGCAAATCTGAGCCTGAACAGGAATTCATTGCTTTCGACCAGCAAAATCCCGTGTTCGTCATCGGTTACCTGGATAGCCAACGCCAATATCGTTGGCTCGATTCAACCCAGGTTGAGCACATTCAAATCCTGCAAAATAAATCTAGAAATCGCCAGCAGCTGCAGGCCGTGTATTCAAAAATTGGCGGATTCGATCTCGAAATCGGCCTTTCAGTGCAGGCCAGTGAAGATGACCGGTTTTCATACTGGCGCATCAGCCTTGAAAACCGCGCCGGTCTCGAAATTGTCGATGTGCAATACCCATTTGTCATTTGCAGATACGACCTGCAGGGTAGTGAAGGTTCAGAAGCGATCGTGCTGCCCCATGGCTACGGCAGCGGTCGCTTGATCGAGCGCCCAGGCAAAGCGATTTCGGCCGCAAATGCCTGGAAGAAGAAACTGGGTGCGGATTGCTGGCGTGAGTGGGAGTTTACCTCCCGTTTAGGAGACGGTAACCACTACCCCGGGATGCAGTTTGCGCAGTTTTTGGCTTATTACAACGATCGTGCCGGCCTTTACCTGGCCTGCAACGACCGAAGCGCTAATGTCAAACGGTTTGCTGCTCTCCACCACGAACCGGGATTTCGACTGGGCGTGGCCCATGTCGGCGATTGGCCCTCTTCAGGAAAGCGCGAGCTTGAGTACGAGGTCCTTCTGGGTAGTTTCAGCGGCAATTGGTATGCCGCAGCCAAATTATATCGTGAGTGGAGCCTGCGCCAGGAATGGTTCGTACCATTGACGAAAAGAAAGGATGTCCCCGCCTGGCTGCTTGATTCTCCTGTTTACATTACCGTCCGGCCTCAAGGTATGTTGGACGAAGGACCGGATGTGCCAATGGATGACCTGCTGCCCCTCGACGAGAAAAGCATTCCACTATTAGAAAAAATCTCTCAGAAGGTGCAGGCGCCTCTGGCAGTGATCCTGATGGGATGGGAGCGGGCTGGCTCGTGGGTTTATCCCGATTCATTCCCACCGGTTGGGGGTGAAGCCTCCATGCGCACCTTTTTCCAGGCGATTCGCCAGCGAGGTTGGCGCGCCGGTTCTTTCTGTAATGGAACCCGCTGGGTGACCGGACAGAGCTGGAACAGCTACGATGGCCGCGACTATTTTGACGAAAAAAACGGCATCGAAAGCGTATGCCGGGAAGCTGATGGGTCTGCCTGGAAGGAAAATTGGGATGCCTCTTGGCGGCCCAGCTATGCCTGCTGCCTGGGTGCGGAAAAAACGAGGAAGACGGCTCTAGAATTTGTCGGCCACCTGGTTGGGTGGGGAATGGAATCGCTCCAATTCCTCGACCAAAACAATGGATCATCGACTTTTCCATGTTTTGCCAGCGACCATGGACACCCCCCCCTGCCGGGCAAATGGATGGCAGAAAACATGGTGCAGTTTATGCAAAGCTTGAACCAGTTAGCCCTGGAAATGGGTGAAACCCAGGTAGTCCATTCTGCCGAAAGCGGATTGAATGAGACCTGCCTGCCATACTTCCAGGAAACAGAGCTGCGTACTTTTCCACCGGGCTATGAGACCGAAACCATCCCTCTTTACCAATATTTATTCCATGAATGCGTCGTTTTGCAAGGCATGATGGGGAACGCTCCGGAGCCTTATCATCTGGTCATCCGCAATGCGGTGAACTGTGTATGGGGAGGGATTCCAGGAGGTGTAATGACCGGGTTTGGGACCCTCCTGGATAAAGACACGAACAATTGGGCTGATTGGGAACCCCGAATCGAAAACAGCGAAAACGCATTCGCCATGATTAAAGCGGTCACGGCTCTCCGGCGCGGTCCTGGCAGGGATTACCTGGTTTTCGGCCGCATGCTCAGACCGGTCGAGGTAACCAGGCTCGAAATGATCGAATGGACTTATAACCGTCAAATTCACCGCATTCCGGCAATCTTCCATGCTGCCTGGCAAGCTCCTGGCGGAGCTGCCGGGGTTGTTCTGGCGAATTGGACTGCTGAAAACCAGACGATCTGTTTTATCAGACCCCCGGGCCAATTATCCAGCAGTGATCTGACGCTTCATATTTCTGCAGGTGAGCTTATTAGCAGCCGCATTTCATTCGACGACCTGGATGAGATAACGATTGTGCTGCCTCCGTTATCCTGTGCACTGGTCGAAGACCGTTGATTGCGATTTTTTGATCTAGCTTGCGGTCTTTATTCCCTCGAAGAAGATTTTCAGGGTCGTATTGATGATCTCTTCGATTTCTTCCGGGTTCATCTGCCTGTTTAGAATAAAAAACGGGTAGAGCATCCCCAAAAAAGTCCAGGTGATCAGATGGACATTAAACGGCCTGATTTCCCCGTTCTGGATGCCTTCTTCTATGATCCCTTCGATCAGCCCGATGAATTTTTGGTGATAAACCTGGTCAAAGGCCGAGCGTGTTTTCTGGTCGAGGCTCATCATTTCGTGGGTCCCCAGGCGAATGATAGCCCTTTGCTCGGGCGGGTTAGCGAAGATGAGTTCAGCCAGGCAGCGCAAACGGGTGTGGGTATCTTTCCCTGATTTTTTACAGTCAACCAGGATGTTCTGCATATCGTCGAGATGATGATTGAGGATTGCCAGGAACAGGTCCTTTTTATCCTTGAAATGATAATAAAGGCCGGCTTTTGATATGCCCGCTTCTGCTGCGATCTCACGCATCGAGACGCCGTTAAAGCCATAGGTTACAAAGAGGCGAGTCGAGATTGCCAGGATCTGCGTGCGCAATCCAGGTTTAGATTCGATGCTACCGACTTCATCAATTATTTGCTGGTTTTCCTGGTCGATCATGACCACCAATCCTTACATCTCCTGGCGACTGGCCTGATTACCCGGCAGCAGCCTGCCGTCGTCTAGTTGTCGGGCTTTTAAAATGGTTTCCTTCTCGGCTGCCTGAGATTTCAATCCCAGGCTCAAACCAACCATGATGATCGCGATTATCCCGAGTGCAATGTAGGCATCCTGGAACCCGGTAACACTGCCGTTCCGAGATGCAGTAATGGCCCCGACCATTACACCCCCCAATAGCTGGCCGATGCTGCCGAAGAGGGTGATGGCTCCCTGCGCAATCGATCGTTCCTTTGGCAGCGCTTCATTCAACATAATATACCGTAATGGCGCGCCAAGCAAGGCTGAAAGCCCGCCACCGATCAAGGCCGCCGATATCAAGAAGAGGACTAGGTTACTCGTGAAAATACTTAACGAGAACAGTCCAAGGCTGAATAAGAGCGTCCCGGTCAGGATGACCACCTTCGATCCATTGCGGTCGAGCAGCTGGCCGATCAAAGGTGAAGCCAATGCAACTGCCAGGACCAAAGGCAGCAGTAAGAAGCTGGATTGGGAGTTGGTGATTCCCAGGCTGATGACGGCCAATCCGGGGATATAGACGAGCGCGGCTTCGCCCAGGCCAGCACCTGCTGCAAGGAGGTAGGCCAGAATCAGCTGCTTCTTGTGGAACAGGGATAAAGCCAGCACCGGGTTTTTAGCATTCACCTCAGCGCGGATAAAAAGGGCAGTCGAAATAAGCGCGATGATTAAGAAAGGCCAAACGCTGAACGAGAGAAAACTGGAAACAAAATGATTGCTGTCTATGCGGTTGATGCCAAAAGCGAGGGACGCTAAAGCCAGTCCCAGGGTGATCATCCCACGCCAATCGAATTTCACCTGCGGCTGGGGTTTGGAAGCTGGCAAGATCCAAAGGCTGAGCAGGATAATGAGAGCGGCAATGGGGAGATTGACAATAAATAACCAGTGCCAGCTGATCAGCAAAAGCACCCCGCCCAGGATCGGACCGATGATGAAAGCCAATCCAAACACCATCCCGATCATGCCCAGGGCGCTGCCGCGCTTTTCAGGTGGGAAAGTATCGCCAATGACCGCACTGGCGACCGGGAAGATGCCCCCGGCCCCAAAACCCTGGATCCCTCGGCCGATCAAAACGAAGGTGAAATCTGGTGAAAGCGCAACCAACAGCGATCCGATTGCAAACAAGGTAACATCGAGAATATAAATCGGTTTTCGCCCATAAAGATCGGATAACTTCGACATTAAAGGCGTGCCGATCAGGTTGAATAAAACATAAATTGAAAACATCCAGGCCAGCAAACGTTCGTTGATATTAAAATAAGCCTGGATTGCCGGCATCGCCGGACCGACGATAGCGATGTCGAGGGCACCCATCAGAACGCCGGTAAATAATACAGCAAGAATTTTATAACGAGTTTTTGTATCTTTAATTTCCATTTTAATCACTCCTGTTAACTTACCGACCGGTCGGTAAGTTAACAGGAGTGATTGTATATCATACTCTGCTAATTGTCAAATTAACAGTTCAGGGATAGTAGTCGATTACCCGCCGGTCAGGAAAAGCGTCAATCGCGGCCTGGTTGAATGCTGACCCATTGTCGATGATGAAAATGTAAGGGGTATTCAACAGGGGAGTCTCCAAATCGAGCAAGGTGCCATAGCCAATCCAGGATTCTGGCGGAACGTGGACGATGACCAGAGCTGGAGTTGAAGCAGGCGGCTGTGAGTTGAGGAAAGCGGTGATATTGGCCCTTGAAACCCCATACAGTCCTGTCAATCCCCCCATCCGTATCGGGTCATAATAGAAAACACTGATTACCAGGAGCACAGATAATAAAGTGGCGACTACCAGGGGACGCTTGATTCTGGCGATTGCCTTGAAATCCGGTTTGTGGGGCTTGAATAATGAAGAAAAATTGAACCGGCGCTGGAGGGCGGGTTCATTCTCAAAAATTGGAACTCCTGCCAACCAGGCAATTCCAACTGCACTGAAAATCGTCAGGCTGTAGAGCCCTTCATAATAATAGCGCGGGCCCAAAATCCAGGCCCCGATCCAATAAAGAATATAGACCAGCACCAGGCTGGGAAATACCGATCCGACCAGCCAGGAGAGCTTTTGTCTCCGCAGAGCCCAGATACCGAACGGTAAAAAGATCCACGAGAATCTACCCCAGCCGAAAAGATCACTCGCGCCCGTTCGCAGGCTGGTGTAGATATTAGTCAATGAGTAAGCCAGGTCATTCCCGTTAGGAGCCAGGCCGGTGCCCGGCCCGAAACCGATGCGGTCGTAAGGCCACCAAAGGGTGTATGGATCCAGCAGAGCATTACCGGTCAGCGCATACTGCCAGACGAAGAACAGCAAGCTGGTGCTGAAGGCTATCCCACCGGTCAGGAGCACCAGCTGCCGCACCCGGTTAGGACCGCGCCACATGAGGACCATCCCATGGATGGCGAACGGTACAGCTACTCCGACTGCGGTTAATGGGCGGGTTAAAGCCAGCACTCCCAAAGCCAATCCGCCGGTCACAGGCGCGATCCAACCAGGTGCCTGGGCCTTTACTAAAGCCCCGATCGAAAGTTGTTTCTGCTTGCTGACGGTCGGAAGCGGTCGATCGCCTCTGCCAGCTCCTGGCGGGTAAAACATTCCCATCCAGGATACCGCCAGGATCAAGCTCATGTCCAGGGCTAATGGATGTGAAAGCAGCGAGCTGGAGTTTATTAAGAAAAAGGGGGAGGTCAGGGTTAAGAATGCAGCCAGGGCTGCGACCTTTTCATTCAGCAGCTTTTTGCCCAGGCGATAGGTTAACCAGATGCCTAAGCCGGCCAGGACCGGGTTGACCAGGTTGCGGGCGCCAATTTTAATGCCGGCTGCCAGAACCACCGGCCAGGCGATCGGGTATTTCCCGAAGCGGAAACCCTGGAAATCGACAACGAAGGGCACCAGGAAACAGGTGGGGCAGGGCGGGCTAACCAGTTTAATCGCGCCGCCGTAAGCAATGGCTTCCGCCTGCCAGGTATAGGCGATTTCATCTTCGAGGTGGGGGAGGTTTTGGAAAATGCGACTGCCGAGGCAGGCAGTGATTGCCACCCCCAGGAAGGATAGGATTACAGCCAGGCGGTCAAAACGCGACATAAATCTACAAAACGCCGGTCAGGTCGTGGGTTAATGCTCCGCTGATTTGCACCGGAACAATCTCGCCGACCGGTGCTTTGCCTTCGATGATGACCAGTCCATCGACCTCAGGCGCGTCACGAGTTCGAACGTCCGATCGAAATGGCATGCGGGTTGCGGCGGTCGGGGGTCGATTGCCCTTCAATCAGGACCGGAATCTTCTTGCCGATATATGCCTGGTTCTTTTCCAACGAAATCTTTTCCTGAAGCAGCATCAAGCGCTCGAGCCGTTCCTGTTTCACCTCTTCAGGAATGGGATCGCCAAGAGGTTCGCTGGTTGTGCCAGGTTCGAAAGAAAAAGTAAACGCGCCCAGGTGGTCGAAGCGGGTCTCGGTAATGAAATCCAACAGCGTTTGGAATTCTTCTTCGGTTTCGCCGGGATAACCGACAATAAACGTGGTGCGGATGGCAAGATTGGGAATCGCACCCCGCATTTTTTTCAAGGTCTGGCGCACCCAGTCCATATTTGCCGGGCGGCGCATGCGCCGTAAAGTCAAGGGATGGGCGTGTTGAAGGGGAATATCCAGGTAAGGGACGATCTGCGGTTGGCTGGCCATCACTTCGATCAACCGGTCGGTCACATAACCAGGGAAGGCATACATGATCCTGATCCAGGGGATACCCGGAGCCGCCTCGACCAATTTTTCAAGCAGCAGGGCCAATCCGTCTTTGATGCCAAGATCGTGACCGTAATCGGTTGTATCCTGGGCGATCAAGACCAGTTCTTTAAGCCCCATGCCTTGCAATGTTTGGGCTTCCCCCAGGATCGTTTCTAGCGGGCGGCTGACGGCGGTCCCTTTGATCAATGGAATGGCGCAGAAAGCGCACGGCCGGCGACAGCCATCGGCAATTTTCAGGTATGCACTGCTTCCTTGAAGGGAAGCTCTGAGCACACCTTTTTCGTCCTTCCCCACGGTGGGGGCATCTGGAAGGTGGTACAGCGGGGCCGGAAGGTGGTTGCCATTGTTGCCCGGATAGAGCTGCTCGACCACATCGAGAATATCCATCCAACGCCGGGTCCCGAGCAAGGCATCGATCCCACTAACTTGCTGGGTTACTTCCTCCCGGTAGCGTTGGGTCAGGCAACCTGCAGCTACCAGGAATTGGCCTGGGCGTTTATGCTGGGCCAGCTCATTCATCACCCGGTATGATTCCTGGCGGGCCGGAGCGATAAATCCACAGGTGTTAACAATCAGTAAATCGGCATTGGCCGGTTTTTCGATACTGCGCCAGCCGGCTTCTTCTAATAAACTCGCCATCGAATCTGCATCGACGCTGTTTTTTGCACAACCGAGAGAAACAAGATAATACTTTTTTTTCTTCATGAGAGTCGTCTACCAATATTTGTTATCAGGGACTGCCTGGAGCCAGGCTTGGATTGGCGGTATTGATCGCCGGCAGACCGGTGGTTGCAGATGGGGTTGGGGTAAGGGTGCTGCTCGGGGTCACTGTAATGGATGGGGTTTTTGTGGGGGTGGGGGTAATCGTGGCGGTCGGGATAAGCAGCCCATTCTGGTCGAATACCAGGTCGATTACCTGGCCTTCGCTGCCGAGAGAGCCCAGCTCATTCTGGTTGAAAAAGACCTGAAAAGCTGCTGCGTTACCGGTGATCACCTCGACCTTGGCCGTTCCAGAAAATGGATAGGCGCTGCCGGCCTGGGCGCGGCCCTGGAATGACACCTTGCCGTCTTCAAGGACCTTTATCCAGGCGGTCTGGCGAGCGACGACGTAGACCTGGATAGGTTTATCTCCGGATGGCAGGGGTGTAAAATTGAGAGCGCCGCTGAATCCTCCTTCCTGGGTGGGTTGGATGGTGCCGGTTTCTAAAGATGGCGAACTGGTCACCAGAGGGGTGCTGCCCTGGGTTTGGACGAGCTCCGTCGCCGCTCCGAGCAGTATCTCGGAAACCGGAGGCAGGCTGGGAACAGCCTCGGCTTGTTTTTGAGCAGTGAAAACCTGGGTTGCGCCCCAAACGATGAATGCCACCAGTAAGACAATCAGCCCGCTGCCCACGACAAGATCGAAAGAGATAAAGCGGCGAGCGGCGAGCTTCCCTCTCGAGATTTGGGTTGCCGGCTGACGGTGAGGCTGCACCCCAATGCGTTCGATCCGGCGAGCCTGCAGTCCGTCAGCATATCTGAACAAAAGCGCTTCTGAATCGAGATTCAAGAAATTAGCGTAGTTATTCAACATTCCCCGACCCTGGACCGGAGACGGCAGTCCATCCATGTTACCAGCTTCCAGGGCTTCGAGGTAATGGAGGCGCAGACGGGTATACCGTTCGACGTCTGCCAGGGAGAGACCCAGCAGATTACGCTGTTGGTTTAACCGTTTTCCGATCTCCGCGAAAATGGCTTGGGAAGAATCATCCTCCGAATTACTCGCCCGATCTGCCTCTGCCCTGCCGCGGTATAGAGCCGAAGGCGGAACAGGTGGAATGGGTGGCGGAGGAGATGGTTGGCTCTCCTCGGCTGCAACTGAGGCGCCGCTATCATCTGTTTGCACCGCGGAACTTTTATCCTTACCTTTGCGCTTTTTCTTCTCTGGCAATGGTGTTCGCTCTGGCAGCTCATCATTCGCCTTTTCACCCTCAATCTTACGGGTTGGTAAGGTCGCAGCCGGGGCCTCGTTCGGAGTGGATTGCCAGTAAGAGAGGAGTTGATTGCTGTCAAGGCCCAGGTAACCGGCATAAATTCGTAAAAATCCCCGGCCCTGGACGGCTGAAGGCAGCGAGAGGTAATCATCCTCTTCCAGGGCTTTCAGATAGTAGGTACGGACTCGGGTGGCCTGTTCAACCTGTTCTAGGGTCAACCCAAGCTCCAACCTGGCCTGGTGTAATAGTTCTCCTGCAGTTTGTGACATTTTCAAGGGGTAAGGACTGTTTGCTTAAACGATACCGGCCTGCCAGCGCGTTTCCTGCTTTCAGGCCGGTGATAGATCTGCCATTTATCCAGGATAGCTGGATGTTTTCATTCCGTGACCGGTTCTACAGCTTCCTGTTCAGCTGGTTGAGCAGGAGCTTCTCCTTCCCGGTACACGAGAATCTTTACTTCTGGAATGAGATCTACAGTCAGGCGGATATGAGCCTTATGAGTTCCCAGGTTGCGGATCGGTTGGGTGTCGATCTGCCTGCGTTCCACTTTGACGCCGCTTTTGGTAAAGATGGCATCAGCAATCATCTGGCTGGTGATCGAGCCATAGAGTTTTCCGGTTTCACCGGCTTTTTCAGAAAAGAAGAGGGTCAATTTGCCCAAGACGTCTGCCACGCTGCTCATTTCTTCATTCAGCGCTGCCCGGCGAGTTACTGCCCTGGCGCGGATGGCATCCACCTGTTTCATCGCCCCAGCAGTAGCCAGGACGGCCAATCCCTGGGGGATCAAGAAGTTGCGGCCGTAACCGTCGGCGACGCGTTTAATGTCTCCGGCGCGTCCAACTTTATAGACATCTTTTATTAAGAGTACTTTCATCGTCAAGCCCTTCCATTCAAGAATGAGGATTTACCCGCAAAGGTAGCCTGGGCGAAGGGTACAACGCCCGGCGTGTGGATTTTACCATAAAAGATGTCAACTGTAAGGTTTGGGGTTCTCTCCTGCCTCACGGTCCAAGCCGAATGCGCGCAGCACCGGCAGGACCGCCAGGATGCCAGTATTGGGAAGGTTAAGATTGCCGATGACTTTTTCGGTGGCTTCGATGAGTTTATCGACTAATGCCTCATTTTTAACAATGGTGATAAAGGTCCGGTTCAAGACTTCTTCATGTTCGAATAAATCAGAAAGAGACGGGATGATGGGAAAATCTTCACGCAGGGCCTTCTTCCCCCGCAAACGCCCCATACCAGCTGACGCCAGGATGGTTGCGCCAGATATTCCGCAGCTATCCCAGGCGTCTAAGACTTCATTCGCCCTTTCGGGATCGTGAAGAACGAAGAGGACAAGAAACATGATTTAAAACCTTCCTTTCATTCGTTTTTGGTGGGTTCTTCATTAATCTCGATAGATTCGAGGATAGGAACTGGATCGGGGTTGGTTTGTGGAGGTTTAAATACGGCATGGAGCAGTGGAGGCGTTACCAGGGTGCTGATTAAAACGACCCCTACAATAGCTGAAAAGGCAGTCGAATCGACCAGATTATTCAACATACCAATCGTGGCCGCGATCAAGCTGACTTCACCCCGGCTGATCATACCGGAACCCAATTGGATGGCTTCGCGCCAACTGAAGCCGCCCAGACGAGCACCTAAACCGGCGCCAACCAGTTTCCCCAGGATGGCAGCAGCTGCGGCTATCAACATCAGGTATAAAGCTTGAAGGGTTAACTGGCGTAAATTTACCGTAAGGCCAATATTGACGAAAAAAATCGGCACGAAGAAGCTGTACGCAAGCGCGGAAAGCCCGGATTCAATCTTTGCTTTTTGAGGTGTGCGTGAAAACATCAATCCTGCGATAAATGTCCCGGTAATGGCAGCCATGCCGCCGATCAATTCGGCAGCTAAACCATAGACCAGCATGATCACCAGGGCAAAGGTCAGTGTCGATTGGCTGACCGGCAAATGGGTTGCCTTAATTGCCAGGATGGGCAAAACATACAGGCCGAAGGCGGCTGACAACACCAGGAATATAATCATGCGGGCGAAGATCCATAGGATCGCGGTTATTCCGCCGCCAGTCCCGCCAGTGATAGCCAGGAAAGCAGAAAAAACCAGAATGACAATGACATCATCCAATACGGCCGCGCCCAACAATCCCAGGCCGACCCGGCTCCGCAGCAGCTTGAGCTCCATTAATGTCTGGGCCGAAATACTGACGCTGGTCGCTGCCAGAGCAAGGCCAAAATAGATCGAAGAATTGGTGTCGAAGCCAAACGCCTTACCGATTAGCGTGCCAAGCAGGGTTGGCAGAAAGACTCCAAACGCGCTTGCCAGGCTTGATACCCGCGAGTTTTTCGCCAGCTCCGAAAAATGAAGTTCTAAGCCGGCCAGGAACATCAACACGAGCACGCCTAATTCGCCAATCTCGTTGATGATCTCCGGCAGGTGCTGATCGGTCATGAATTGGAGATGGGTGAGGTCAATCAACGTGGGGCCGAGGATTACGCCAACCAGCATCTCACCCAACACCGAAGGTTGGCCCAGGCGCGTCGAGAGATAGCCGACAACTTTAGCGGCAAATAAGATCACACCTATAGTCAGAACGAGTTGAAGAAAAGGAGTCATATATTTGTTACATGACGTCAGAAAAAGATGGAGGAGAAGACCTCTGGATTTGAAATTTCTTAAGTTTACCATGATATGATGTAGTTTTTGGTATACTGGGAGGAGTTTTGAATGCTGAGGTGGATATGGACCATAAAAACGAATTAGCTCGTTGGAAAGAAAAAACATATACACCTTTCGCGAAGCGGTTCCCGGAGAGAAAAGAGAGCTTCGAGACCACGTCTGGTATTCCTATTCCTCCGGTGTTAGCCGCTCCTGATGAGGCTGCTTCCTGCGAGATAACGTCTGGATTCCCTGGGGAATTTCCCTTTACCCGCGGGGTTCAGCCCACCATGTACCGGGGGCGCTTGTGGACGATGCGCCAATATGCCGGTTATGCCTCGGCCGAAGAATCCAACCGCCGATATCGTTATCTTCTCGAACAGGGCCAGACTGGACTTTCGGTTGCTTTCGATCTACCGACCCAAATCGGTTATGACGCCGATGATCCCATGGCCGAAGGGGAAGTCGGCAAGGTTGGCGTCTCGATCTCTTCGCTAGAAGATATGGAGGCGCTTTTCCTGGGTATCCCGCTGGATAGAGTCTCGACCAGTATGACCATCAATGCGCCGGCAGCCATCCTGCTGGCGATGTACGTCGCTGTGGCTAAAAAGAAGGGGATCGATCCTCAAAAGCTGCGCGGCACCATCCAGAACGACGTCCTCAAGGAGTACATTGCCCGAGGGACGTATATCTTCCCACCCAAGCCGTCCATGCGCCTGGTGACCGATATCTTTAGCTATTGCCAGAAAGAGATTCCCCATTGGAACACGATCAGCATTTCCGGGTACCACATCCGAGAAGCAGGCTCGACCGCCGTTCAGGAAGTTGCCTTTACCCTGGCAAATGCGATTGCTTACGTCGAAGCGGCCGTATCGGCCGGATTGCAAGTAGACGATTTTGCCACCCAAATTTCGTTCTTTTTCAATTCTCACAACGACTTTCTTGAAGAAATCGCAAAATTTAGAGCTGCCCGCCGCATGTGGGCCCGGATCATGCGCGAACGGTTTGTCGCACTGGACCAGCGCTCGTGTATGTTGAGGTTCCACACCCAAACTGCGGGGTCAGCGCTCACCGCCCAACAACCTGAAAATAACATTGTCAGGGTGGCTATCCAGGCATTGGCGGCTGTATTAGGCGGGACTCAGTCGCTCCATACTAACAGCATGGATGAAGCCCTGTGGCTGCCGACCGAAAAATCGGTGCGGATCGCCCTGCGCACGCAGCAGATCATCGGGCACGAATTGGGGGTAGCGGATACGATAGACCCGCTAGGCGGTTCCTATTTAATCGAGTACCTGACCGACCAGATTGAAGCTGCTGCTGGCGAATATATCCGCAAGATCGATGAGATGGGTGGAGCATTAGCAGCAATCGAACGTGGTTACATGCAAAATGAAATTCAGGAAGCTGCTTATGCATACCAGCGCTCGATTGAAAAAAGAGAACGGATTCTGGTAGGCGTGAACGCCTTCCAATCCGAAGATAAATTGACGCTGGATAGTTTTCCGGCTAACCCGGCAATCGAGAGAGAACAGCACCAACGGCTGGCTGCCTTGCGAGAGCAGCGCGACCAGAACCGCACCTGTGAGCTGCTGGCCTATCTGGAAAAAGCGTCCGGGTCAACTGAAAATCTGATGCCGCTCATGATAGAATGCCTGGAAAATTCACTCACCCTGGGTGAGATATGCGGCGTGCTGCGCAAAACCTGGGGAGAGTATCAGGGGCAGGGATGAGTTGGAAATGACCAGGATCACAAAGATTAACCACGTAGCGGTTGCTGTCTCAGATATCGACCAGGCGTTGAGCTTTTGGAGAGACGCGCTGGGTCTTGAATTGGCTAAAAGCGAAGAGGTGCCCTCCCAGCAAGCCACAGTTGCATTTTTGCCGGTGGGTGATAGCGAAATCGAGCTGGTGGAGCCCATTGCCGAGGGTTCATCCTTATCCAAATTCATCCACGAAAGAGGCCCTGGGATCCACCATATTTGCCTCGAGGTGGATGACATCGAAGGAGTTTTATCTGATTTAAAGGGCCGCGGGGTCAGGCTGATCAACGATACGCCTGCCCTTCTGCCAGGCCGTAAAATGGCATTTATCCACCCCAAATCGACCGGCGGGGTCCTGGTCGAGCTGTATCAAGTGTTAATCGATTAAGGAAGAATAGATTTGGTCGAGAAAGTTATTACACGTAATGAAGAACGCCGTGGGTTCGCTCTACACGGTTGGATCGGTTTGAGCCTTATTGTTGTTTTCTGGGTACTAAATTGGACCTTACCCGGGCCGCGAACGTATTGGGCTTTTTTCCCCCTCTGGTTGGGATACTGCCTGGTCATCGATGCTGTCAACCTGTGGCGATCGGGAACCTCTTTATTTCAACGCAGCTGGCGCCGGTATATCCTGCTGTTTGTGGTTTCTGCTCCGGTCTGGTGGTTATTTGAGGCGCTTAACTGGCGCGTTCAAAACTGGCATTACCTGGGGCGAGACGTCCTTAATGGTTGGCAGTACATTGTAGCCGCCACCGTCAATTTTTCGATTGTCATCCCTGCTGTGTTCGGAACAGCTGAATTTGTGAGTGGTTTTGGCTTCATCCGCCGGATGAAATCCTGGTTGGTGATCCGCCCCAACCGGCGAACGACAGTCATTTTCTTTACCATAGGATGGGTGATGCTGGGTCTGCTCCTGGCCTGGCCCCATTACTTCTTTGGATTCTTATGGCTCTCGGTCTATTTCATTCTCGAACCGGTGAACGTCTGGTTGGGCAACCGTTCGTTGGCTGATTGGACCCAAAGGGGTGACTGGCGCCCAATCGTCAGCCTTTTCCTGGGTGCGTTAATGACCGGTTTTTTCTGGGAAATGTGGAATTATTTTTCATATCCCAAATGGATCTATACCGTCCCTTACGTTAATTTCTGGCATATCTTTGAAATGCCGCTGCTGGGTTATGGGGGTTATTTGCCATTCGCCTGTGAATTATTTGCCATCTATCACCTGGTTACCGGATTCCTGGGCTTTCGGAAGAGCAAATATATTCATGTTGAAGGCTGAAGAGCCGGATTCCTAAGAAACATTTGTTCTGTAATGAAACATCTGTGCTATAATTATCAGGACGAGGATAGCTATGTCTCAAAATATTATCCGTGTTGTCGGCGCACGAGAACATAATTTAAAGAATATCACTGTTGAGATTCCCAGGGATAAGTTAGTAGTGATTACCGGCCTTTCTGGGTCGGGTAAAAGCTCTCTGGCCTTTGATACGATATTTGCAGAAGGGCAAAGGCGTTATGTCGAATCACTTTCTGCTTATGCTCGCCAGTTTTTGGGCCAGATGGATAAACCAGATGTCGATACGATCGATGGGTTATCTCCGGCCGTCTCTATCGATCAAAAGGCCACATCGCATAACCCACGCTCTACAGTAGGCACTGTTACCGAGATCTACGATTACTTGCGCCTGCTGTTCGCTCGGGTTGGAATCCCGCACTGCCCGGTTTGCGGGCGAGAAGTTGTCCGCCAATCGGCCCAGGAAATCGTCGACGCTGTAGAAAGCCTGCCGGAGGACAGCCGCCTGGTTATTCTGGCGCCTATCGTTCGGGCGCGTAAAGGAACTTACCAGGCTGTCTTTGACGAAATACGTAAAGCAGGCTTTGTCCGCGTTCGGGTCGACCAGACCATCTACAGCCTCGACGAAGAGATCACCCTCGACCGCTACAAGATCCATACGATCGAGGCCGTCGTCGATCGATTGGTGATCAACCACCCCGACAGCGATGCGGAAATGTTGGCTGCCCGCTCGCGGTTGACCGATTCGGTTGAAACAGCGCTCAAGGTCGGCGAAGGTTATCTCACTGTACAAGACCTGTCGACAAATCCACCCCAAGACCTGTTCTTTTCCGAGCACCTGGCGTGCCCCGAGCACGGCGTCAGCCTGCCTGAAATCGAACCACGCACGTTTTCATTCAACACACCACATGGTGCTTGCCCTGAATGCCAGGGATTGGGCAGCAAATTGGAAATCGACCCCGACCTCTTAATCCCAGACCCAGACCGTTCGCTCAACGAAGGAGCGATCGTCGCCCTTGAATGGAACGGTCCCCGGGATGAAGGCGGTTATTACTGGCAGCTGGTCGAAGCGGTAGCCCACAAGCATCATATCGACCTCGATGCACCGGTCAGTTCGATTCCAAAGGAAAAGCTGGATAAGATCATATATGGGACCCACGGCCAGGAGGTCGAAGTCCATTTCCACGGGAAAGAACGCGAATCAACTTTCCAGACGTCTTTCGAAGGGGTAATTGGAAACATGATGCGCCGTTACCGGGAAACCCAATCTGAGTATATCCGCTCCAAGATCGGGGAGTTCATGACTGACCGTCCTTGCCCGACCTGTAAAGGAACCCGGTTGCGGCCTGAAGCCTTGGCCGTGACCGTAGACGATCGTAATATCGTCGAAGTGACCGCTTGGACCGTGGTGAAGACCCTGGAATGGAGCTCCCGTCTATCCGCTTCCGATACACCCCTCGGCAGCCGCCAGCAGGCAATAGCCGGGCGCATCCTCAAGGAAATTCAATCCCGGCTCGGATTCCTGGTCAATGTTGGCCTTGACTACCTGACGCTCAGCCGTTCGGCTGGATCTCTTTCAGGGGGAGAAGCCCAACGAATCCGCCTGGCGACCCAGGTGGGATCGCGTTTATTAGGCGTTCTCTACGTTTTGGACGAACCTTCGATCGGCTTGCACCCCCGTGATAACGATCGCTTACTGGCGACGCTAAAGGGACTGCGTGATCTGGGCAACACGGTATTGGTGGTCGAGCACGATAACGATACCATCTTGGCAGCCGATTGGGTGGTTGACCTTGGCCCGGGCGCCGGTGAACATGGCGGTAACATCGTCGCGGCCGGAACGGTAGATTCGATCCTCAAGAACCCGGACTCGCTCACCGGGGCTTATCTTTCCGGGCGTTTGCAGGTGCCGATGCCTGAAAAACGCCGGCCTGGGAATGGCAAATGGCTCCAGATCGTTGGCGCTAAAGCCAATAACTTGAAGAATTTGACTGCAAAGATTCCCCTGGGGAGGTTCGTGTGTATCACTGGTGTCTCCGGTTCGGGCAAATCTACCCTGATGATCGACGTTCTTTACAAGGCGCTGGCGCGGGACCTGCAAGGGGCGCATACCCAACCCGGCGAGTACGACCACATTGAAGGGGTCGAATACATCGACAAGGTCATCAATATCGATCAATCACCTATCGGGCGCACCCCTCGGTCCAATCCGGGAACGTATACTGGGGTTTTTGATGAAATCCGCCAGCTTTTCGCCGAGCTTCCGGAAAGTAAAATGAGGGGTTACAAAGCCGGTCGTTTCTCCTTCAACGTCCACGGCGGGCGCTGCGAAGCCTGCCAGGGCCAGGGACAGCTGCGCATCGAAATGCAGTTTTTGCCAGACATCTACGTGCCTTGTGATGTCTGTCATGGAGCCCGTTTCAACCGCGAGACTCTGCAGATCCACTTCAAGAGCATGTCAATTGCAGATGTGCTCGATATGACGATTGAAGCTGGCCAGGAAGTATTCTCGGCTTTCCCTGGGATCGTCAATAAGCTGCGCACCTTGGATGAAGTTGGTTTAGGGTACATCAAGATCGGCCAGCCAGCGCCAACCCTCTCGGGTGGTGAAGCCCAACGGGTGAAGCTGGCCAAAGAGCTTTCCCGGAGGGCAACCGGGCGCACCCTGTATGTCTTGGATGAGCCATCGGTGGGTCTGCACGCAGCCGACGTCCACCGGCTGATTGAGGTCTTGCAGCGTCTGGTCGAAGCCGGAAATACTGTCTTGATAATTGAGCATAATTTGGATATTATTAAGGTCGCTGACTATATCTTAGACCTGGGTCCTGAAGGTGGAGACCGGGGCGGTGAAATGGTAGCGGAGGGAACGCCAGAAGAAATTGTTCAGATGGCCACCTCCTACACCGGCCAATACTTGCAGCCAGTGCTGGATCGCGAGAAGCAGCGTCACCTGACTGGTGTATAATAGAGCAATCGGTAAGACTCGCATAATATAAAGACATCAGGTAAAATCATTGACTGATCCATCTTGGCCAGAGGGCTGACCTTGCCCTTAATGCGCTCGATATACTCTGGATATCCAATTACCCTTTTAGGAAAAATAAATGAGAAATAAAAACTCTGCTCAAAAAGTTATCTCATCCTATAGAAAGCGCCAGCAGATGGGGCCGTATGTGGTTGGAGGCCTGGCCATACTTCTGGTCATCATCGGCATCGTGGTGCTGGTGGTGTGGCTGACCGGTCCTAACCGGCCCGCCTTAGCATTAATGTCATCGGCGACTCCCACCCTGACGGATACACCTACGAACACACCGGTAACACCCACCTTGACTCCTACCGAAACAGCAACATCGACCGAAACTGCAACGATTACACCAACCGACACCCCCTCAGGACCTTATGAATATACGGTCAAAGAAGGTGAGACTTGCTGGGATATCGCGGTAACCCAGAAGGTCGACCTCAATGTGTTGATCGCACTGAACCCGACCTATGGATCTGATTGCGCCATTGCCCCGGGTGATATCCTGTTGATTCCGCTGCCCGATCAGGTTCTGCCGACCGATACGCCCTTCCCGACTGGCATGGCTGCCGGTACCAAAATCCAGGTGACGGTCAAGAGCGGCGACACCGTCAGAGGTTTGGCGCTGCTTTACAACAGTACCATCGATTTAATCGTAGCAACCAATAAGCTTGCCAACGCCAACGACATCAAAGCTGGCGACGTATTAACCATTCTGGTTAATATCGTTACCCCCATTCCGACCGCCACGCAGACGCGTACGCCTGGACCAGGGACAGTATACCCGCCAACCCGCACGCCTACCACTGCTGCAACTGAGACGTTGACTCCGACGCCCTAACGATACGGCAGCCGGCGTTCGGAGACCAGATAATCAGGATTCAGGCAAGCGGGAGAACCGGCAATGAGGCCTCCCGGCTTTCAACTGGCTGTTCACCGCCAGCTTACTGGATACCAATTTCTGGTTGCACTTTCTTCTTATGCAGAAGCTGAGAGATTTTTTAACTCGAGGTAATACTGCACTGTATGGCCTGGCAGGGGTGGCCATCCTTTTAGCAATCGCTGTAATGTTTTTTTTCAATCAAAGGGGGGCGATCACTGACCTGCCGGCAACGGAAGCTCCTCAGGCTACCGACAGTACATCGCCAGATGTCGCTTATCTTTCACTCAAACCAGGTAGTGAAAGCGGAGACGTCTGGCGTGTCGATCTTAACGGTCAAAATGCAAAGCAGATAACCTCAACCGGGGGCATGGTCAAGGATTTCTCGGTTTCCAATGATGGTCAAAAACTGGCATATTCAACCGGGAACAATCAGGGTGGGGATGATCTTTGGATCATCGATCGTAATGGCGCCAATGCACAAAAAATCGTAGATTGTGGACCAGACACATGCACTTCGCAGGCCTGGTCGCCCGATGGCAAAAAGATTGCGTATAGTCGAACAATCGAGCAGAACGATCCCCAGAACCTGGCTGGCCTGGCCCGGGTATGGCTGTGGACTGCCGGCACTGCCCAAAATGTTCCATTATTTGAAGATGCGAGTATCCAGGGGATCGATCCTGTATGGTCGCCCGATGGCCGAAAAATCGCTGTTTTCGACAGTAATGCTCGCGGAATCAGGATCGTGGCTTTAAAGTCCGGAGATGAACAATTGATCCCGGATGGGATGGGGCAGGTGGGCTGCTGGTCGCCGGATGGTACAGAATTGCTCTTTACCGGAATGTCTGCGTCAGGCAACCTGGGGTCTACGATGATCGATCGGATTGACCTGGCGCAAAACAAAGTCTCTCCGCTGCTTCCGCAGGACAATTTGGTAGACTATGCGTCTCCGTTGTGGTCACCGGATGGAGCATGGATTGCATTTTCCGAACAAAATTCAGATGGTTCTGGGGGGAAGCAGATTGCTATCGTAAAACCGGATGGGAATGGCCGCCGCCCGGTAACCACCGACCTGTCTTATAACAATGCCTATTACGACTGGGACGCTGCGTCTCAAGAGCTGGTTTTTCAGCATTACCTGTTGGGACAGACCTTTAAAGGGCCTGAAATTGTGGTTTGGCTGCTTGGCACCGGCGAAACCAGGATACTTGTCGAAAATGGGGCGCTGCCCCAATGGTTACCTTGAGGGTTTTATTTTCCCCACCCCAGACCGATGCGCCCCCGTTCAATTTCGATCTTTTGAATTTCGACCGCCAAAATATCGCCTACGTTGAGCGATGTCCCTGCCGGGATCTGGCTGCGGTGCAGCAGGCCGTCAACTTTGACGCCGATATCAACGAATGCCCCAAAATCAACAACGTTTCGGACGGTTCCCTTGAGAACCATTCCAACCGCCAGGTCCTCAACTTTGAGCACGTCGGAGCGCAGCACCGGTGGAGGTGTGTCTGCCCGCGGATCGTGTCCCGGCCTGGCAAGCTGCTCGAAGATATCCGTTAAGGTCGGCAAGCCGGTCTTCAATTCAACTGCCAACTGGGCTAATGGTTGGCGCGCCTTGAATTCTTCCAGGATCTTGATGCGTTCAGAAGGGGAGGACTTGAGTGATAATTTAAGCTTCTTCATCACCGCAGCTGCGACTGTATAACTTTCCGGATGGATCGCGCTCGAATCGAGCGGGTTGTCTCCATCTCTGATCCTCAAAAAACCGGCCGATTGCTCAAATGCTTTTGGTCCCATTCCAGGAACCTTTTTAAGCCGGCACGGTTCTCGAAAGGTCCGTTTTCATCCCGGTAAGCCACGATCTTTTCCGCCAGTTTTTGACCGATCCCGGCTACGTGGGTTCAAAAGGGCCGGGCTGGCTGTGTTCACATCGACCCCTACTGAGTTCACCACACTCTCGACCACGCCTGCCAGGCTCACTGCCAGTTGTTTCTGGTTTACATCATGCTGGTAAAGGCCGACCCCAATTGATTGAGGATCGATCTTCACCAGTTCGGCCAGCGGATCTTGTACCCGCCGGGCGATCGAGACCGCTCCCCTCAGGCTGACGTCCAGGTTGGGCAGCTCGCTGCGTGCCAGCGGGCTGGCCGAGTAGACACTGGCGCCGGCTTCGCTGGCGATCACGTACCTGACCTCAGGTGTGTTCTGGCGGATGAGGTCGGCGATGAGCTGTTCGGTTTCACGGGAGGCAGTCCCATTTCCGGTTGCAATCAGGGTTATGTGAAACTTCTGGATCAATGCTGCCAGGGACTGGATTGATTTTTGCCATTCTTTTCGAGGTTCATGGGGGTAAATCGTAGCCGTATCGAGCAATTTTCCAGTAGGGTCGACCACCGCCACTTTGCAGCCGGTGCGGATGCCTGGATCAATGCCCAACACAGTTTGACCGGCAAGGGGGGGTTGGCTCAGTAAAGCTCTGAGGTTAGAGGCGAAAACACCAATGGCATGCAGTTCAGCCTTTTCACTCAACGCCCGGCGAACGTCTCGTTCGATGGCCGGTAGAAGCAGGCGCTCTGCGCTTTCGGCGGTGGCCAGCTGCAGCTGGCTGGCTAATACCGATGCCGGATCAGGTCGGAATACGGTGAGGATGGCGCTTTGCCAATCGCGTTCGGCCAGGTCAAGCCCGACCCGCAAGATCTTCTCGCTCTCACCCCGGTTTAGTGCCAGCACCTGGTGCGGCCGGATCCGGTTTACCTGGCATTCAAACTCGTAATAGCTCTGGTATACACCCCGATTATCGAGCGCCTCGCCATTTTCGTTGGTTTCACCTTTGATTACACCCCACTGCATGGCCTTCTCACGTGTGAACCGGCGTACCTCGGCGTGGTCGCTGATGATTTCGGCGACGATGTCTCTGGCGCCCTGCCAGGCTGCGTCTTCGTCTGGTACATCTGCATTGATATAGGGTGCAGATATCTGCGATAGGGTCTGGCGGTTGCGAGGCTGTTTGAGAATCAAATCGGCCAGTCCTTGCAGCCCTTTCTCGCGGGCCATTGTGGCGCGGGTGCGTCGCTTCGGCCGGTAAGGTTGGTAAAGATCTTCTAGAGCCGTCAACGTGGCCGCGCCATTGATTTGCCTGGCCAATTCAGGAGTCAGCTTCCCCTGCTCTTCGATCGATTTAAGCACCGTCTGGCGGCGTTCTTCCAAGGAACGCAGCTTTTCCAGCAGCTCGACGATCTGGCGGATCTGCTCCTCATCCAGAGAACCGGTCGCTTCTTTACGGTAGCGAGCGATAAACGGCAAAGTATTCCCGGCGTCCAGTAGCTCGATCACTGCTGAGGCCTGTCCGGACCGGATATTCAGCTGGGAAGAAATTGACTGTGAGAATTCCATGGGTATCGATATAAGGTCCTAAATTATAACAGGGCGAAGCCACATATTTATTGGTTAAATCCTCGGAAATAAAACAACCAGCGACTGCATCAGGACTATTCTAGGCTGTTGAAATTCTAAATGCCTGCAGTGATGCGGATTAATCGGCCTGGATTTCGGCGAGAACAGTGGCATCGGTTTCTACCCTGCCAGCTTTTGCCAGAATTCTGTGAGCCTCCGCGCCTTCAATCTCGTGGAGCGCCCAGGCAGCTGCGCCGCGCACCAGGGGTTCCACATCACTGAGTACAGTTTTTTCGAGGGCAGGTACGACAGCCGGATCGTGGGTATTGCCCAGAGCGATGGCTACGTTGCGCAAATAACCACGCCGGTGAGGTCGCTGGACCGGGCTGCGGCGAAATTTCTGGTTGAAAGCCTGGGGTGTCAATGCCATTTCCGCTACCAGGTCGGGATAAGGTACACCAGGGCGAGCTTGAAAGGCCGGGTCGCTCTCCCTCAGCGCAAACCGCAGGTTCCAGGGACAAACTTCCTGGCAAATATCGCAACCGAACACCCAATTCCCCATTAATGGGCGCAGTGCCCGATCTATTGGCCCTTTCTTTTCGATTGTCAGATACGAAATGCAGCGACTTGCATCGAGCGTTCGATCGGGTAAGATACATCCAGTGGGACAAGCCTGGATGCAGCGCGTGCACGTCCCGCAGCGATCTGGGAAAAAGGGTTGGTCTGCATCCAGTGGAATGGAGAGGAACAGCTCCGCCAGCAAGAGGTAGGAACCCTGGTGGGGATCGATCAGGCAGGTGTTCTTACCAATCCACCCCAGGCCGGCATTTTGGGCCAGGTCCCGCTCCAGTATCGGAGCGGTGTCGGTAAATCCGCGCCAGGCTGTTCCCGGGCCAATTTTTTTTGACATGAACTCACCCAGGGCGTTTAACCTGGCAGGTAATATCTCGTGATAATCGTCTCCACAAGCATATGCTGCTACCCGGCCATAATGGCTGCCGTCAGTGGGTGGAGGAATGGACTGGGGGGAGGCGTAAGCGATTCCCAGCACGAGGATCGACTGCACCCCGGCAAAGACCTGGCCAGGGTCTGCCCGATGGTTGCGTGCCCGATCGGTCTCCAGATAGCCCATCTCAGCCTGCCGGCCGTGCGCCAGCCAGTTCTCAAAGGTATCCAGGTGAGCCGGCCTGGTAGGATGGGTAATGGCTGCCAACCGGAAGCCAAGCCGGTGGGCTTCGTCTATTATGGTCCTGGTCGCCTGAATACTTCCTGTCAAATGCTGCTTTCGTTATCGATCATGGACTTGGTGAAACTTCTGTACTGGGAGATACCTCAACCGTTGCTGTAAGAGTTGGTTCGAGGGTAGGGGTCGACGTAGGTGGCGTTGGCAGGGCACTCACCACCTCGATCGCGACATAGAACGGGTAAAAATTCACACCCTGCGGGTTCTGCAGCCACCAGCTGCTTTTGGCAGCGCCGATATTTGACGGAGCGGTGAAATTCATGGTGATATCGATCGTATCACCTGGCTTTACTTCTTTTGTAAAAGGAATGGACGCGGCTGAACCTAATAGGCTGTCGCTCCAGAATTTTGCTGCGTATTCAGTTGTCCAGGTCGTCGTACCGACGTTCTTGAATGTCCAGGTAACCTTGAAAGGTGCTCCCGGATTGAAGGTGGTTTTATCTGGGATGGATTGTGACAACATCTCAGCTTTGTCGGGCAGAGATGACTTGGTCTCTGACGGGGCCAGCTCGGTTGGGGTTGAATTCCCACTGGTAGGCGAGGGTTGTAGGGCTGGGGCTTAAGGTTTCGGTGATGGTCGGAGTGACCGTCGCCGAGGGGGTCAAAGCGACTAATTCAGTCAGGTTATATTGGACCGTTAGCTGAACCGCGGTCATGATCGCCTGAGGATCTTTGGTTGCAGTCGGACTTGATTTGGACCCGGTACATGATACCAGTAACAATGATGCTGTGATAAACCAAAAAAATCGACGCATAAATAGCTCTCCACTAATGGAATGGGTTTTTGATAGTTGGTTGGATTGGATCAGGGCTCGAGTCTAGGTTTGAGCCAGAAAGCCTGGGCCTGGTCCGCACCTGAATTAACCGTTACCTTGAGAGTAAATACCACAGATTTGCCGGCCAGCGACGAAAGATCCAGGTCGACAGAGGTTATATTACCGCTGTATGTCTGGTTCCATTCTTGCAGGACCTGGTCGGCGCCGCCGTCGGCGCTGTAGATCAGCGAAAACTTAACGTCGCAGTTCTTGGCATCGTACAGGCAGCCGATCACAGATTTAAAGTGCTGGCCATTGTTGATGGTCGTCGCCGGATATTTCCCGGCGATATAACCGCCATTGGTCGCTTGAGGATTGGTCCACAGCGCTGGCTCGTTATCGGTTGTGTTATTTTGCAATTTGGGCGCATCCTGGCGGATGACAAAGCCTTTGGCGTCTTTAGATTTACCCGGGCAGGGCAAATCACCGGCTGAGCTGCTCCATTGGGCAGAACACATATTATCGATGAAAAAGGAAATTTTGCTCCCGGTATCTTTAATCGAGACCCAGAAAGTCTCATCAGCGGCATCACCCAGGCCAAATAAGACTCCAGATGAATTCCGCAGCATCCAATCGCCGCGATAAGTGCCAGCCGTTGAGGGCGCCGTCAGGTCGATCGGGATCTGGATCGTCTCCCCAGGCGCGACCGTTCCGCTGGTTAGCTGTTTCGATGCGACACTGGTCATGGCGGATCCCTTGACGAATACCAATGAATAACTGGAATTCCAGGTGCAGGTGCCGTTATTTTTCAAGGTCCAAACCTTGGTGAATTGGCCATCGGCTGAAATTTCCGTGCCGTCTGGAATTGATTCACCGACAAATGCGGCGCGATCACAGGGCGTTTCCGGCGTATTTGTGTTTTGGGGGGTGGCCGTTATCGTCGCAGTTGGCGTTGGTTCGGACGGGTTAGGTGTGTTGGTGGGCATCGGCGTGAGCGATGCCTCAGGAGCTGCAGTGGTGCCAGTCGGTGCGTCGGACGTCAGCAGGGCTTCTACCGTCATTGCTGCCACGGTCTGGATGCTTGATTCTCCACCAGCAAGGGGGGTGGCCGTCGGCCGAGGAAAATTACAGGCAGCCAACAACAGCGTAGTTGTGATCAGTAATGAAGCAAGTACTCGAAACTTCCTCATGGCTCTTCTCCTCATTGTGCATAGCGGAATTTTCGGCTCGAGGCGGCATCTAGAAAGTGTAAAACCGCCTACTTAAAGACGTCCATTTTCCCGGCGTTGTTCCCTGTTTGTTGGCATTGGTTATTAAAATTAGCAAGACCGTTACGGATATTCTACCTTAAATTCAATTTCTTAGCCTTTGTTCAAAATCGCATTCATAAAGACCCGCATGCTAAATGTTTGGCCTTGCAGCAGGGTTTGGGCTCGGAATAAGCCCGAAACCGCTTTGAGGATCACGAAGGCGCTGCCTGCCAGGATGGCGACCGCCAGGAACAGTTGCCAGGTAGGCACTGTGCCAGCTGACAGGCGCGTCATCATTGAGACCGGGGAGGTCAATGGGAACAGGCTGAGAAAGGTCGAAACTGCACCATTCGGCTCGCTGATCAGCATGTTTAGCAGGATAAGCGGGATGACCAGAGGAATTACCATGAAAGTAGTGGCTTGAGATGCTTCCCGTAAGTTAGGCACCAGGGCGCCAACACCTGCCATGAAGCTGGCGTAGATGGCATAACCCAGCAGGAAAAACACCACGCCCCAGATCAAGACCGAGAAGGGCAGTTGAAATGCTGCCGACAGATTGAAAGATGTTTGTCCCATGATCAGCATTGCGTATCCTGCCCCCATCCACACGACCGTCTGCAGGAGTCCGACCAGGCCCAGGGCAATGATCTTCCCAGTTAGCATTTGGCCTGGGGTGATCGACGACATCAAGATCTCCATCATCCGGTTTTGTTTTTCAGTGGTAACGCTGTTTAACATCAAACTGGCTGCCGTGAGAATGACGATGTAGAACAGCATGGTGACGATGTAAGGCAAGAAATAGGTCAACGGGTTGTTCTGCTCGCGCTGAGGGATGGAAGGCTCAAGGCTGACGGATTGAAGCTTCAGCGGGTTATCGATCCGCGACAGCAATGCCTGGTTTCCATCCAGCAGGTTGTAGCGGATTAAGGCATCGAAGGCGCCCGATAGGGAGACGTTTGAAAGCGGGTTATAGTCCTGCCGCACATAAAGGACGTCTCCAGTGCTGAGGTAGTCATTCTGAACGACGTAGTAGCCGGTGATCTTCCCTTCCTGCAGGGCATTTTGGGCAGCTTGCTGGCCTGGAAATGCAATTAACGAAGTTTGGTCCAGCCAATCCGGGATGGATTTGATGATGCCAGACTCGTCGACATACCCTTCGACCGCTTTTTGCCCCGGTGAAGAGATAATCTGGTTGATGATATTCGACGAAGAGCCGTTATTACCCGATATAAACAGGGTGATCAGGAAACCTACCAGAGGGACCAGGATTAAGGTGATGATAAATGACCGGCGAGTGACGGTATTGATAAATTCGTTTTTCAAAATTACTAATGTCTTATTCATGATCAACCAGCCTTGCTAAAAATTTCACGCCAGGCGATGCGTTTGCCATAACGAAGCATTCCCAATCTGAAAGTCCTGGATGCCAGCCAGACTCCTCCAGCTGCAAACAAAATCAGGATTTCGACATTGAGGGCTTCTTGCCACAAAGGAATATCGGCGAACGCAGCTCGCAGAGTTAACGTCGCCGGGGCAGTCAAAGGGAAGAAACTTAAAAAGAGCGAAAGCGGGCTATTCGGGTTCGAGATGATCGGCACCGAAAGCATGTAAGGGATGGTGATCGGCAGGCTGAAAATGCCTGAGATTTGTTCGGCTTCGCGCGTCTCGGTTGTGGTCGATCCAATAGCAGCCATCAACGACGCCACCAGGATAAAGGCCGGGATCAACGTCAGAACCATCAGCACCACGAAGCTCCCGCTGATCTGTAATTGCTGGATCCATTGAAAATGACTGCGTCCTACCAGCAGGAATATCCCGATGAAACCTCCCCAGGCAAGGATCTGGGTCAGGCCAACTGCTATGTTGCCGGTAATCTTACCTGCCATTAATTGGCCCGGAGAAATAGACGTGACAATGATCTCGATCGTCCGGTTTTCTTTTTCTTCGACCACAGCCCGTAAGAGGTAACCGCCGCTGGTCAAGATGACGATGATGAAAAGCAGTCCGGCGACAATCGGCACCAGGATATTGAACCAGGCTGAACCAGCCAAACTTTTACTACCATCGGCCGATTGGTAGGTAAAAACCGAACCTTCATTAATCCTGGAAACGACGTCCTGGGGCTGGTTGACGAGAAGGTTAGCCCGTAAGAAATTTTGGAATTCACCCTGGATCGAAGAATCTGGCTCTTTCAGGTATACCAGGCTGGCATCTGCCGTTTGCAGGTAGTTTGGATCCAAGACGTAGTAAGCCTGGATCGATCCGCTTTCGAGAGCAGCCTTAGCGCTGGCTTCATCGGTAAATGGAAGGATTTTCGCCTGGGGTGAAAACAGGTCGGTTGAAGGAGGCAGCTGAACCGGATGGGCAAGCAATCCGGATTGGTCGACGTAGCCGATCGGATCCGTGTTGATCGATAAGACACTGGCCATGATTGATACCACCATCAACACGGCAATCATGATCGGCACACTCAGCAAGGCAAAAATAAACCGCTTTCGTAGGACGTGTCGTCCATATTCATACTTGAATACTTGAAAGAACTTATTCATGCCGGTTCTCCCACCCCCTGGACCACTTTGATGAAAATCTCATCCAGTGTTGGCACGGCAATCTCGAACTGTTCCAGGTTGATATTGAGATTAACCAATTCTTTCAGAACAATTTGGGGGGTTATCCCGGCAGCCAACTCCAGGCGGGTCGAACCATTGACTGTATACATCCTTTGGACTCCTGCAATCGATGCAGGAAGGCCTTCGGGAGCCCGCACTAACAGGTCGTGGGTAGAAAAGCGCTTGCGGATCTCATCTAAGGAGCCATACAAAACTGTTTTGCCGTGGTTGATTAACACCAGCCGGTCGCACAACTCTTCAACCTGGTGCATTTGATGGGTGCTCATTAAAATTGTCTTTCCACGGTTGCGCTCTTCACGTAAGATGTCTTTGACCATCTGGGTGTTGACCGGATCCAGGGAGCTGAATGGCTCATCGACGATGATGATCTCAGGCTCGTGGATCAAGGTCGCGATCAACTGCGCTTTTTGCTGCATACCCTTGCTGAGTTCCTTGAGTTTTTTTCGGCGGTAATCGACCAGGTCGAACCGTTCCAGGTAGGATGTCAAACGCTGGTGAGTGTCTGCCGGAGTGAGGCCTTTGAGCGATGCCAGGTACGTCAGGCAGCGTTCGAGTTGGATATCCTGGTAAAGGCCGCGCTCTTCAGGAAGGTAACCAATCCGATTCTTTTTCATCTCGGTCATAGGACCACCCAGGATCGAAGCGCTGCCCTGGTCGGCTTTGAAAATGTCGAGGAGGATACGGATGGTGGTGGTTTTTCCGGCGCCATTGGGTCCTAACAAACCGAAAATTTCACCCTTATCAACAGAAAAAGAGACGTCGTCGACCGCTCGTTTTGGACCGAATGATTTAACGACATGAGATAATTCAACAGCAGCCATGTTTTGCCCTTTCGCGTACAGCATATATTTTACCAGTCCATCAATCCAGGATGGATTTGAGGCCAATCAGATTGCTTTATTCAACCAATAAATTAGAACAAATATTACCATCCTGAAAACGATAATATTATATAACCATGAAAACCGAATCCAATACCCAAGATAATCTTCGGTGTTATTTGTACCCCGATGATAATACCTACCCGGTCGAATTGGGACTATCTTGTCTCGATTCGACCTGATTTAAACTCAACGCTTATTGTTTTTCGTAGACTTTATTCTCTGCAGCCGGTGGAACTGCCCGTCCGATCACACCCGTCAAAACGATTATCGTTAATACGTATGGCAGCATTTGCGGGATCCGAGAAGGGATATCTGGGCGGAAGATGCTCACGGTGGTAGTCACACTCGAACCAAGCCCAAAAATCAACGCACCTAAAAGAGCTCCAAATGGTTTCCACTTTCCAAAAATCATGGCTGCCAAACCGATAAATCCTAAACCGCTGGTCATACCCGGGTTGAAGACATCGACGGCTTCGAGGGTGAACCAGACACCGCCTAACCCGGCCAACACACTACCCAACAAGGTGCTGATGTAGCGGGTTTTATGAACGTCGATCCCCAGGGTATCGGCAGCTCTTGGGTGTTCTCCAACCGCTCGCACTCTCAAGCCCCAGGGAGTATAGAATAAGGCATAATGAATCAGGATGACCAGGACTAGCATGATGAAGGTCAACGGCTGGTGAGTGAATATGATTTGCCCGATAATTGGTATCTGGCTCAACCCCGGGATGATCAGCTTGGGGAAGGTTCCCGGCCCTGCAGGCAGGTTTTGGGATAAATAGCGCCAGTACGTGTATCCGGTGATCCCCAATGCCAGGATATAGATAACTGTACCTCCAATGATCTGGTCAGTTTTGTATTTGATAGAGATCACGGCCAACAGCCACCCTAGAAGGACACTTGATACAACCCCGGCAAACATTGCCACCCAGCGGCTGATCATTCCAGCTGTAGCAGGGTCAATCGAGACCTTGAGCGATTGAAAAACGAAGAGGTTGACGCCATAACCGACCATCGCGGCCATCAACATCTGGCCTTCGATGCCGATATTGACAATACCCGAGCGTTCGCAGAGCAAACCGGTCAAAGCGGCAAATGTGATCGGCGTCGCCCAATAAAACGATTGCTTCAGCGTATCGACAACGCATTGGCCATCACAGCGCCCACCAATCACCAGGTTAAAAAGCCAGTACACAAACAGGAGGGCAAAAAGGGAAAATAAAACTGATACCCACCACGAACGCCGGAGAGGGATACGCCTGGCTTCCGTTTTAGCTTGAGTAAATGAGCTCATGGGTTAACCTCCCAACCTTGGGGCTGTGCTGTCTTCGCCCGCTTCCTGGCGCTTGCGGAACCATAGGAACGAGCGGATGATCGCTGGTGCAGCCACTAACATTAATGCAAATCCTTGGATCAAGGAAACGATGTAATGAGATACCCCGGAGCTGATTTCCATCAACGAAGCGCCGTTTCGCATCGAGCCGAACAGGAAGGATGCTGCCAGGATGCCAAAGGGATCGTTTTTTGCCAGGAGGGCGATGGCGATCGCGTCAAAACCCTGCCCTGGAGTAAAAAGCACCTGCTGGCAGTGACAGGTTGATACCCCCAGGACGTCGACGCCCCCGGCAATCGCAGCTAAAGCCCCGGAAATCGCCATGGCAACCACGACGTTGCGGGTAATATTGATCCCGGCATAGCGGGCGGCATCCTGATTTGCCCCCACGGTCCGCAGCTCGAAGCCGAGGGTCGTTTTCCAAAGCAACCACCACACCAGCACGCTGGCTAGCACAGCCAGGATCAGACCAATGTGCAGCCGGTCGTAAGGATCGGTGAATGGCCAGAAGAGCCGAGTAAATAATGGCAGCAGGAAAAAGGAAAGCAGGCCAATGATGACGGGGAATCCGATATAAATCAGCCGCTTCTGTGAATTGGTTTTGTACTTTTCTTTCAGGCTGGTCCGTCCAACGATCCAGCGCGCCAATATATACGCCAGAAACGTGAAGAATAGAGCTGTACCTAAAGCATTGAGGGGATCTTGAAGCCGCTGCGGGATGGAAAAGAACGACCATATCCAGGCAGACTGGGCAGAAGGTGGAGTCTGGACTGCGGAGCTGTTGGGGTCTTTCAGAACTGTTACGATGAACTCGGTTAGCCGGTAAGCGATGTAGTTCATCATAATCGTCGTGACCACCTCGTGTGCTCCGGTGCGGGCCTTAAGGAACCCGGGGATACCGGCCCAGATAGCTCCGCCTAAGGCGGCGGCGGCGATTGCGAGCGGCAGGTGGATGATGGCCGGGACATTGGGGATAGCCTGGCCGACAAAAGCGGCGCAAATTGCGCCGATGTAATACTGGCCATCTGCGCCGATATTGAACAGCCCAGCTTTAAACCCTACTGCCAGAGCCAGGCTCAAAAAGATGTAAGGAGTTGTGGCAACCAGGGTTTCGGATAACGCTCTGGGTTTGAAAAAAGCGCCGTTAAACATGCCCTGGTAGGCCTGGAATACTGTTGTCAGGCTGCCGCTGGTTATCCAAATGACGATTCCGCCAAGGACGAACGCAATCACCACCGCCAGGAGCGGCATGCTTAGAACATTTAGGGCTTTCATCAGAAAACCCTTGATCGGTGATTTGGGGTTCGGAAGGGTTGCTTGTGTGCTAGACATGGACACCTTCCTTGAGTACACCGGCCATCAACAGGCCAAGGTCTTCTCGGGATGCTTCTTTTGCATCCAGGGTATCGAGTATCTGGCCTTTATACATAACAGAAATCCGGTCAGACAGGCTCATAATTTCATCTAATTCTGCACTGATCAAGAGCACAGCTGCTCCCTTATCGCGTGCATTAATTATCTGGCGGTGGATGAATTCGATCGACCCAACATCCAAACCACGCGTCGGTTGGCTGGCGATCAATAATTTCACTGGCCGCGAAAGTTCACGGGCAATGATCACTTTTTGTTGGTTTCCTCCTGAAAGTGAACCAGCTGGGGTCGCAGTAGAGGGAGTGCGAATGTCGAACTTTTCCACCAAAGTCTCAGCCTGCTCTTGAATCGCGGAAAAATCCAGCTCGATCCCGTTCGAAAAGGGTTTATGGTAGTAGGTATTCAAAACAAGGTTATCCCGGATTGGGAAGGTGAGCACCAGGCCGTGTTTCTGCCGGTCTTCGGGGATATGCGACGTGTTGGTTTCATATACTTTACGAGGATTGGTGAAAGTTGTGTCCTGGCCCATGATTTCGATGTGACCATTCACCGGGCGACGCAACCCTGTCAGCGCTTCGGCCAGTTCCGTTTGCCCATTTCCTTGAACGCCGGCGATCCCCAATATTTCTCCTGCCTGCACCTGGAGAGAAACGCCATCGACAACCATGTGCTTGCGTTCGTCGAGGACGTGCAAATCCTCCACTTGCAGTACGGTCTTACCTGGTTTTGCGTCTGACTTGGAAATTGAAAGGATGACCTTACGGCCTACCATCATTTCAGCTAACATTTCCTGGGTGGTTTCGGCTGGCGCAACCGTTCCGATCATCTTTCCACCCCGCATCACGCTGATCCGGTCGGCTACCGCCAGGACTTCGCGCAGCTTGTGGGTGATGAATATGATTGATTTGCCTTGTTTGACCAGCGAGCGCATGATCATAAAAAGCTCGTCCGCTTCCTGAGGAGTCAGTACCGAAGTGGGTTCGTCGAGGATGAGGATATCGGCATGGCGGTACAATGCTTTGATGATTTCCACTCGCTGTTGTGCGCCGACGGTGATATCTGAAATCAAGGCATTCGGTTCGACCATCAAGGAATATTCCCGGCTTAATTCCTTCACCTGCTTGGTCACTGAACGCCGGTCGAGTAGAGCAAGTGGTCCGAGTAGCTTTGTGGCCGCAACCTTGGATTCCTGGCCCAACATAATATTTTCAGTCACAGTCAGGGGTTGTACCAACATGAAATGTTGGTGGACCATGCCAACCCCGTTGGCGATGGCATCGTGAGGAGACTTGATAGCCGAAGGCTTTCCGCCAATGATGACCTCGCCCTCATCGGGCTGGTAAAGCCCGTAGAGAATGTTCATCAAGGTCGTCTTTCCAGCCCCATTTTCACCAAGCAGGGCGTGGATTTCACCTTTCTCGAGATTAAAACTAACGTGATCGTTTGCCAGAACGCCGGGGAATTGTTTGGTGATGCTAATCGCTTCTAACGCTGGTGTCATGACTGGCTCCAGTTGATCATTGCTATTTTTATATCGGCAATGCAGAACGCAATATTAGAATAAAGGGTGTGGCTGGACGCGGCCACACCCTTTATGATTTATTGTATCATTGTTGATTATTGGGTATATCCGGTTTGGATCGTCCCGTTCTTCAAACCATCGGTTGCTTCTTGAATCTTTGCCTTTACATCGGCCGGGATCTTGCTGTCCCAATCGTGGAAGGGGGCGAGGCCAACACCGCCGTTGCTAATATTGGCGGTGACGACACCGGCAACATCGGTCTTATTGGCGATTGATTGTAAGTATTCGAACACGGCCACATCCACGTTCTTCATAGCGCTGGAAATCAACGCGCTCTGGACTTCGGGATAGGTGTTGTACTGATCAACGTCGACACCGATCGCCATTAAGTTAGCTTCCTTGGCAGCCAGGAGGCCGCCGTTGCCGGTATTTCCGCCAACACCGAAGACCACATCGCAGCCCTGGGCGATCATGCTGACGCCGGTTTCCTTACCGGTGGCAGGATCGGTGAAGGAGGGGATGTAGACGTTGAGGGCGGTGGTGCTGGGTTTATACCATTTGGCGCCGTTCTGGTAGCCAATGACGTAGCGCTCAACCGGCGGGATCTGCATCCCGGCGACTGAGCAAATGGTTCCGGTTGTGGACATGCCAGCAGCTAGAACGCCAGCCAGGAAACCGACCTGGTCTTCCTGGAACATCAGGCTGTTGACATTGGTCAGGCCGCCATCTTTGTAGCAGTCGGTGACCGTGTCAGGGCAGGCAGCCGATCCGGCGGTCGGGAAATATGAGTTGTCGATGATGGCGAATTTGATGTTGGGATACTGCTTTGCTTTAGCAGCAGTAGCATCGCCCATCAAGAAGCCGACCGTGATGATTACGTCATAGCCATCGTTGGCGAATTGGTCGATGTTCTTTTCGTAATCGGTAGTCTGCTTCGATTCGATGAATTTTCCCTGAACCCCCAGGTCGGTCATCGCTTTCTGAACGCCGGCCCAAGCTGATTGGTTGAACGATTTATCGTTCACGCCGCCTGTGTCGGTGACCAGGCCAACTTTCAACGATGTAGTTGGTGCTGCTGGCGCACAAGCTGCCAAAAACGCCGATGCTAATAGAACCACCACCAACAGAACAGAAAATTTCTTGGTCATGTATTCTCCTCCTGAATATTGAATTGAAAGATTTTGAACGAAAATGACAGGAGCATATCTTCATTTTAATGATAGATTAATCCTGCTTGACAAAATTATACTGTAGATTACTGCTGGATGCAAGCCAAACAAATAACAATTTCCAACAAGGGTCATGAGCTGATTTTCGCCTTCGCAGCCATAACGCTCGCCGGCTGGACGACCGGTTCCGCCATCTGACCCAATTTGGCTTCGCCTCGCCTTACGCCCAACATTAAGACCCAGGGCAACCAGCATGAAGACCGGCGCGACCACCATGATAGCGTTATAGTTTCTTCCGGTCAGCTCGATGATCCAACCGTTCACGTTTGGGCCAACAATGGCCGACAAAGTAGAAAATAGATAATACAGGCCGGTGTAGGTACCGATACGAGCCGCATCAGTCATATCGACGACCATCGGCAGCGAGTTGATGTTGATCAAAGCCCAGGCCAGGCCGGCTACCATCAAAATCACCCCAACCACCGGCACCTCACCGAGCGCCGGGAGCTTCGTCAGCGGGATAGTCAGGGTAGTGGCTTGCAGAATAAACATGGCCAACATCGCCATGGTCATGATAATGATGCCGGTAACAATCGTTCGCCTCCGGCCAAACCGGCTTCCCAGGAAACCAGCGGGCAAGGCCATGAGAACAAAAATGAAGGAGAGCTGTCCAAGCAGGCGCGCGCCATCAGACTCCGAAAAACTCAAATGGTTGACCGCATAGAGGGTGAAAAAGGCTTCGATGGCTGAGTAAGCGACAAACCAGAAGAAGATGGCCAGCAAAATACGGAGGGCGCTTTTTTCTTTTTCGGAAATGATCATCTTCAAGCTGAGCCACATGGAAGGCTGCGCTTCAGTTGCTTCATATGCCTTGGGTTCACGGATAAAGATGAAAACCAGCAGCGCGGCCACGATCACCAGTGCCGAGCCAAGCCAGAAAGGAAACTTTGGGTCGATTTTATACAGTGCTGCGCCGCCCAGGAAGGAGATGATGGCTCCAACGCCACCCATCAGGTTGATGATGCCGTTAGCCTGCGATCTGAAAGGGGAAGGCGTAATATCGGGCATCAGGGCGATAACAGGCGTGCGCCAGAAAGCCATGCTGAGCAGTAAACTGCTGGTGCAAGCTACAAACAACGGCAGGATCGCGGCTATCGGGATGAGGCCAAAAGCGATCGCTCCGATCGGAGCGCCTATGAGGATAAAAGGCATCCGCCGTCCAATGGGGGTGCGCAGTCGGTCAGACCAGGCCCCAATCGGGGGTTGGATAAATAGGGCCGCCATGTTGTCCAAGGTCATGAAAAAGCCAATGAAGATGGGGGATAGGTTAAATTTATCTGCAAGGAAGAGCGGTACAAAGGCATTATAGACCCCCCAGATCACGCTCACCCCAAAGAAGCCAAACCCTAACAGGAACGTTTTGCCGTAGTTGAATTTCATAGACCCTCCCGGGAAAGATATCAGGCGCCTGGGCATTCAGGCTAAGGTTGGGTTGAAAGCTCGATCGACGGCCTTGTTAGAAGGAGGGAGTTCTAATTCATTGAGATGTGCTTTCAACCCGGCAATCGTCTCGGCAAATTAGCTTAATTTTCACTGGCCTTCTTCAAAAACGCCTTATCCGCTTCAGAAAGTTCTGCCCGCTCCAGAAGGTCAGGACGGCGCTGCCTGGTTCTTAGCAGGGACTGCTGCCGTCGCCAACGGGTAATTTCGGCATGGTTTCCCGAAAGCAAAACATCCGGCACCTTCAACCCTCGAAATTCAGGGGGGCGGGTGTAATGGGGATATTCAAGCAGGCCGGATGCGTGAGAAGTCATCACGGGCGCCATCCGGGTCACCTAACACACCTGGGATCAGGCGGGATACTGCATCGATCACCATCAGCGCTGGTAACTCGCCGCCGGTCAAAACAAAATCGCCGATCGAGATTTCATCGCTGACCAGGTGGGTGCGGATGCGCTCGTCTACACCTTCGTATCGCCCGCAAAGGATCCCTAACCGCGGATAAGCAGCCAGCTCGTCTGCGACCGACTGGGTAAACTGGCGTCCTTGAGGAGTCATCAAAATAAGCGGGCATTGTGGAGGCGCGCCCAGCACAGATTCGACCGCGGCAAAAACCGGTTCTGGCTTCATCACCATCCCGCCGCCGCCGCCAAAAGGAGCATCGTCGGTCACATGGTGGCGATCGTTGGTCCAGGTGCGGATATCGTGCAGTTGGACGTCTATCAGGCTGCGGGCAATCGCCCGCTGCAATATCGAGGTATCCAGGTAAGGCTGGAGTAATTGCGGGAACAAACTAAAAACGTCGAAGCGAATCATGTCAAAGAGAATGGAGGTGGCAGGTATCGTTCATGCTTACCAGAACAAAATGGCCTTTTTCGGCTCTTATTGCGCTAATGGCACAGTTATCCTGTTGGATTGCCCAAAAATGGTCCAGTCCCAGTCCCAGGACGCCTAAGAGTACCAGGCGGTTAACAACAGTATGGCTGACCAGTACCACCGTCCCACCGGGAAAATCATCCACAATCTTTTCGATAGCTATCAAGGCGGTCGCCTGGGTCTCGGCGAGCGAACCTCCGCCGGGTATGACCACCTGGTCAGTCCTGTGGATGTAATTATTGATTTGGTCGGGCCAGTTCTCCCGGGCCTGTTCTAACGAAAGACCTTGCCATGCGCCGAAATTTACATCCATTAAACCTGGAAGCGCGTGAGCCGTCAAGCTAAATGGAGCGGCTATTGTTTGGGCGGTGACCATTGCCCGCGAGAGGGGACTCGAAAAAACAGCCTGAGGTTTCCACTGCGAGGCAATCCGGCGAGCAGTAGCTTCAGCCTGGGCCAGGCCGGTTTCATTCAGCGCCACGTCAACCTGTCCCCTAAAGCGCTCGACCTGATTCCATTGTGTCTGTCCATGGCGGACGAGGATAATGTCCAATTATCTCTCCAGTTACAATCTGTTGCCCTGTTCGATCCACCCGGCGGTGTAAGGATACTCGTTAAACCCGAATGCAATCCCGGTTTTGTGGTTAGGACGGGTGCCTTCCGGATTAATGATTGGGCAGGGATTCGACATGATGGGGCAACTCTTCTAGGGATATCCTTCACGATTATAGCGTACATTTTGCCTCGTCGTCAGCAAAGGATTGACTCCTTTCGTCGAGCGATGATAATATGAAGGTATGTATCTGAAGGGAAGCAAATGGACGATGAAACGCCGCCGCCGGCATGTTAATTTGTGGCTGGTGACGTTTCTTGTTGCCATGGTGGGCATATTTACCTACGTAGACCTTGTGATCCTTCCTACGACGCCGCCATTGTTTATCCCGACAGCTACTCCGACTCGCGATCCGAAAAGTTATGCATCGGACGCCGCCACTTTGTATGCGTCTGGCAAGATCAACCAGGCTATATCGACTTACCAGCAAGCCATCCAGGCCGACCCGGAAAACCAGGATAATTACATCGCCCTGGCGCAGATCCAATGTTTTACCGGCGACTATAAGGACGCTCAAACGAATGCCGAGAACGCTCTGCTGTTGAACAAGAACAGCGATATGGCTTACGCTATCCGGGGGTGGGCGCTTGGTTTGCAGGGCAACTACCTTGAGGCAGAAGGGTCGATCCAACAGGCGCTCGAGATAAACCCCAACAACGCATATACTCACGCGTATTACACCGAAATTCTGGCTTTGCAGCTTGAGACGGATACTGCGGCGATCGGTACGTTCGACAAAGCGCAGAGCAAATCAACCAAAGCGCTCTCCTTGAACCCCAACATCATGGAAACCCATCGGGCGCGTGGAATCCTGCTTTACGACACCGGGAATATGCCGGAGGCCATCACCGAATTCGAAACGGCGATCAAGCTCAATCCGAATATCGCTGATCTGCACGAGCTGTTAGGGGAGGCTTATTTAACGAACCTGGACTATTCGGATGCGGTGACCGAATTGACCAAAGCCTATGCCCTTGATCCTACCAACCCCTGGCCGAACTACTATATTTCACATACCTATTACCAAACCGGTAATAAACCTCTGGCGGTCCAATATGCAGAGTTGGCGGTCAAGGACGGCCCGTCCGATCCTTATATCGAAGGTAACCTTGGCTCCATGTATTACTGGGATGAACAATACGATAAAGCTATCCCACCATTGAGACTGGCTGTGCGCGGTGGAGAAGCCCCGGATGGGTCTGTGGTGCAGGGCATTCCATTGAGTAACAACTACCGGGTGCTCGAGTATTATTCCCGTTATGGCCTGGCATTGGCGAAAACTAACCAGTGCAATGAGGCGGTCCAGATCGCCCAGGCTATGATGGACGGTGTCAAGGATAATGAAGATGCCGTTTATAATGCCCAGGTGATGATCTCAACCTGCCAGGAAAACCTGACCGGGACGAGCACGCCCACGGTCAACTCCGGGGCGAGCCAGAATGCCACCCCTACTCCCTAATCATAACGGATGAATATCGAAGGTAAGAAAGTCAACTTTCGTTCGCCTAAAAAGCGATCCAACCCGTTCCGCTTGATGCTTTGGGGAGTGTTAATCGTGGCCGGGTTTGTCGTCATGCGCGGCTATTATAGCGGCACCGTTAAACCCTTCTTCCTTCCGACCTATACACCCACCCGCACGACCAATTCTTATGCAATGGAAGGCGACGCAGAATTTACAGCCGGCGATTTGGACAAAGCGATCGCCGCATACACCCAGGCCACCAGCCTCGATCCGAATGATGGCGAGCTTTGGGCTCAACTGGCTCGGATCCAGACTTATTCATCTGTGTCCCTCACAACGAATGCCGAACAATTAACCCGGTTGAATGATGCCATGGCCTCGATCGATCATGCCGTGGCGGTCGCCCCAGATGACAGCCAGGTCCATGCTATTCGCGCATTTGTTTTGGATTGGTATGCCAATCCGGTGCTGGTCGATGACGTCAACGTATATCTCACCGATGCCGATCACGAAGTGACACTGGCCCTGACGATCGACCCGGCCAACACCCTGGCGCTGGCATACCGGGCTGAGATCCTGGTTGACCAGGGTCAACTCGAGCAGGCCAAGCAAAGTATCACCCAGGCAGCCCAACAGGACGCATCATTGATGGATGTTCACCGAATTTACGGTTACGTCTATGAGTTGTACGGTGAATACACCCAGGCGATCAACGAATATACAACCGCCATAAATATTGCCCCGAACCTCAATTTCCTGAAGATTCGGGTGGGTAAAATTTATCGTCACCTGAAACTCTGGGACCAGGCACTCGAGATTTTCGACCAGGCAGCCAAGCAAAACCTGCAGCTAGGAATCAAAGATCCTATTCCTTACCTGGCTATCGCCAATACCTACATCCAGATGCCGCAGGCTGATTTTCGCCTGGCCGAGAATAATGTCGGCAAGGCTTTGGACCTTGACCCTTCTAATCCGGATGTTTACGCTCAACTGGGCATGGTATACCACAGCGCCAGGAACTATGAAGGCGCTATTAATGCCTTTCAATGTGCTTTGGATGGTTGTGACGCTAAGGTGAGCTGCCAGGTTCGCAATAACGATGAAGGATGCACGGATGCTGAAGCAAACAATCCGGCGATTGTGATCAAAGGGCTGCCTTTAACTGCTGATACGGTTGCATATTACTATACATACGGGTCGGTCTTGGCGGGTCTGCACGTTGCCGGGGATAATTACTGCGAACGAGCGCTCACGACCTTGAAGCAGGTCGGCGACAACTTTTCCAATGATCCGATCATCATGAGCATCGTTCATGCCGGCGAGGATATCTGCTCAGGGGGATGATTCCTGCAGCCGTTATCCGCCAAACTGATCTATCAGAATTTTATTAGAATCAGAACTTTCCCCTTGACTTTTGGCATAAAGATAGTTATCATACGGGTTGGTTAGCACTCGTATAGATAGAGTGCTAAGAAGCCAGATGAAATTCTATAATAATTTGATTTAGGAGGCAAATATGGCAATGTCCCTCAAACCCTTAGGAAATCGGGTTGTCGTCGAGCCGATCGAGCAAGAAGAAGTTACCGCGGGCGGTATCGTTCTTCCCGAAACAGCTAAAGAAAAACCACAGAAGGGTAACGTCCTTTCAGTCGGACCAGGTGAACGAGATGACCAGGGAAAATACATCCCAATGGATATTACGGTTGGCGATGTCGTTCTCTTCGCAAAGTATTCTGGTACCGAGATTAAAGTAGACGGTAAGAAACTGCTGATCCTGCGTGACAGCGATATCCTTGCAAAAATAATTTCCTAGTTATTTCATTCAATTCAATACCTGATTAAGGAGAAACATCTATGGCAGCTAAACAACTGGTTTTCGGAGAAGAGGCGCGACGTCGTCTTAAGTTAGGCGTCGATGTCGTTGCCAATGCGGTCGCAACAACCCTTGGCCCGAAAGGCCGCAACGTTGCCCTCGATCGCAAATTCGGCTCACCCACCATCACCCACGATGGCGTTACCGTAGCAAAAGAGATCGAGCTGGAAGACCCCTTTGAAAATATGGGCGCTCAGCTCTTAAAAGAAGCAGCCACTAAAACGAATGATATCGCCGGTGATGGTACAACCACCTCGACTGTTCTGGCTCACGCCATTGTTACCGAAGGGTTGAAGAACCTCGCAGCCGGCGCAAATCCAATGCTCTTGAAGCATGGGATCGAAGAAGCATCCAGAATCGTTGCAGAAGAAATTCGAAAACAAGCAATTGAAATCACCACTAAAGAAGAGATCAGCAATGTAGCGACGATTTCAGCCCAAGATAGGACGATTGGTTCCCTGATCGCCGAAGTGATGGATAAAGTCGGAAAAGACGGCGTCATCACCGTTGAAGAATCAAAAGGCCTGGAATTCGAGACTGAATATGTTGAAGGTATGCAGTTCGATCGTGGTTATATTTCTGCTTACTTCGTAACCGATTCTGAGCACATGAAGGCCGAAATTTCGGATCCGTATATTCTGATCCACGACAAGAAAATTTCTGCCGCAACCGATATCGTCCCCATCCTCGAAAAATTAGTCCAGATCGGCAAACGCGAACTGTTGATCATCGCCGAAGATATTGATGGCGAAGCTCTGGCAACCCTGGTACTGAACAAGCTGCGCGGCATGCTCAACGTTATCGCCGTCAAAGCCCCCGGTTTTGGCGATCGCCGCAAGGCAATGCTTCAGGATATTGCCATCCTCACCGGTGGCAGCGTGATCTCTGAAGAGACTGGTCGCAAGCTCGAATCGGTGGTCCTCACCGATCTCGGTCGGGCCGAAAAGGTTTCCTCTGACAAAGACAATACGACCGTCGTTGGCGGTAAAGGCGAGTCCAGCGCAATCAAAGGTCGCATCGATCAGATTCGGGTTGAGATCGAAAATACGACCAGCGATTACGACCGCGAAAAACTCCAGGAACGTCTGGCGAAACTCTCCGGTGGTGTAGCCATCATCCGGGTCGGCGCTGCAACTGAAACCGAGTTGAAAGAGAAGAAACATCGGGTTGAAGATGCGCTCTCAGCCACTCGGGCTGCCGTCGAAGAAGGGATCGTGCCAGGTGGTGGCGTAGCCCTGCTCAATGCAATCAAGGCCCTGGAAGGCAAGAAATTCGACGTCGAAGACGAACAAATTGGCATCAATATTGTCCGTAAATCACTCGAAGTTCCCATGCGCAAGATCGCTGAGAACGCCGGTCGCGATGGTTCCGTCATCGTTGAAACCGTGCGCCAGGCTCAAAAACGTGAGAACAACTTGCAGTTCGGTTATGATATTCTCCGTGAAGAATACCTTGACCTGGTCAAGGGCGGTGTGATCGATCCCGCCAAAGTTACTCGTGGCGCCCTCGAGAATGCAGCCTCAATCGCAGCTATGATCCTGACCACTGAAGCATTGATCACCGATGTTCCTGAAAAGGAAAAACCGGCGCCGATGCCCCCGCCTGAATACTAAACCGATTAGCTGATTTGTTTAGGACCCGTTTTCTCTTTTGAAAGCGGGTCTTTTTTTATAGGAATTTGGTGTCAGGTATCATTCGAGATACTCTTGCGAGGCCTACCATCAGGTACGAGCAGCTTTTGCATTATCAGGTTATTTCAGTCTGCTTTTTACTCAATTTTTCGCTTGGTTCCCACCCGCCTGACATTAGTAATTTCTTTCACCTTCCAGGTTTGCGGGTATAATCGCTCTGATGGAGAAAAATTCCCCAGGTAATTAACCAACCACATGGTCATTAAACACAACCGCATTTATCCCTTCATATTCCTAATTGTTATTTTCTTACTGGTAGCGTCATGTAACGGAGGAGGAACGCCGGTACCTCCAACAAACAGCAGCTCACCTCAAGTGTCAGCTCTGCCTTCTGAACCGATTGGGACATTCACTCCCAGGCCCCCGACCGCTACACCGGTTCCAATGGCAGCCATGATCAACGGTGAGGGAGTCCCACTGGCCGAGTATCAGGCACAGATGATCCAATACCAATCAGCATTGCAAGAGACCGGATCAACACCTCCGGCTGCGACCGACCAATCCAAGACCGTCATGGATAACCTGATCGCCGAAACCCTGCTGGGTCAGGCGGCCGCCAAAGCTGGATTTAGCGTCAGCACTGAGGACGTACAGAGCCGGATCGACCAGTTGGCTTCCAGCACAGGCGGAGGCAATGGTCTGGCCGATTGGGAAAAGAAGAACGGCTATACCGACCAGAGCTTCAGGCAAGCCCTGGCTCGATCAATTGCAGCCGCCTGGCAGCGCGACCAGATTGTTTCACAGGTGCCAGATACGGCAGATCAGGTTCATGCCAGGCAGATCCTGGTCAATACTCAGGCAGAAGCACAAAGTATTTTGAACCAGCTCAACGCTGGCGCAGATTTTGCAACCCTGGCTAATTACTACAATACTGATACTGGTGGCGATCTGGGCTGGTTCCCTCGAGGTTACCTGACGATCCCTGAGGTAGAAAGTGCGGCGTTTTCATTGAAACCGGGTGAGTATTCTGATATCATACATAGCAAGGTCGGTTTCCACATTATCCAGGTCATTGAACGCGATGCAAACCATCCTCTATCGGCTGATGCCAGGCTCATTTTGCAGAACCAGGCGTTGCAGAAATGGATTGATGATCGCAAGGCACAGAGCCAGATCACAGTTTTAGTTCCATAATTAAATTAATGGGAGTGACGCATAAATGACCACAGATGAAAACTACCCAGAAAGACCAAACACCAATTCCAGGTCGGGATGCTTGTGGAACGTCCTGACAATTGTTGTCCTGATCGGTACCATCATCGTGGTTGGCGTATTTTTACTGATCTACACCAACCCTCAAATTGCGCTCAACCCATTTCCACCGCCCACCCTGCCTCCTGTTTTTGTCGTGAGCGAACTTAACCAGGGGACCCCAGTATCTACTGCTACTCGAACGGTCTTTCCTCCAACCTGGACACCGACTGCGACCCTGGTACCGACCATTACCTCAACGCCGAAACCGGTAGTCGTCTTTCAGACGAGCACACCATCTGCCAGCACTCCCGGTGATTTAACCCCAACCAGCCGGCCCGATATGCCCTTTTCGGTTGTTGGCACTCCGGCAGCTTTTTCCCGCACCTTTATTTACCCTGGTGCAGATTGTAATTGGTTGGGAGTAGGCGGGCAGGTATTGGACATACAAGATGCGCCCATCGTTGGGATGACCGTACGTTTAGGGGGGATGCTGGGTAATAATGTTATCGATATGACCGGTCTGACCGGAACGGTCTTGCAATATGGCACTGCCGGATACGAATTTACCCTCAGCAACAAGCCGGCGGCATCTCACCAGACACTATGGGTTCAGCTTCTCGACCAGGCCGGCTTACCCTTATCTGCCAAGGTCTATTTCGATACTTTTGATGACTGTGCCAAGAACCTGGTACTGATCACCTTCAGGCAGGTAAGGTAGAATGTCAGTGGTAGAGAATTGTTAGCATCTTTTCAGGTAATGGCCAGGTTTCTATTCTCTACTCTCTATTTCTTATTCTTCTCAATTCAAACTCCTCGTTTCCCCCTAGAATGCCGTGTAAACCTGCCGCCGCCAGTGACAGGATGCGGCTGTTAGCGAAATATGAGAAGTTGAAACCGGTGGCTTCACCGGCGGTTTTTCCTGGGATAGGCATTAAGCGTGCTGTCAGGGGTTTATCCAGGCGCAGAGCCAGCGCAGCCATATCTAACAAAACAGCCTCCAGGTTTTCTTTAGGGGTATTGCCCGGCAGGGGAATGGTATCCAGGCCGGTTCCGCAAACGGCCGAATACATCAACAGATCGTAAACGCTCAACAAACCTTGCTCGGCCCTGGCTGCCAGGGTGGCATCTTCCATAACCGGCAGCATCAGTCCGTTGAATCCGGCTTGTTTGAATCTGGCGCGCTGGAGCGCTTCAGTCAACAACGCTGAAGCTGCCAATGATCCAGCCAGTCCGACAGCCGGTACTCCCAGATTCTCGATCGCCGTTCCCGATGAGCGTGATGCTTCGGGGAAAGGCGCTAATGAAAAGTCTAACCCGGCAAAGTGGACGTCTGTATCCTTGATCAGGTCGCCAGCCACGGCTTCTAATTTGGATGCGTCGGCCTCAACCGCTGCAACCAGCTTCTGGCGCACCTCCTGGATTGTGGCCGATTGGCCGGTTGCAGCCACAGCCAGCTCGGCGGCTTCGAGGGCCAGGGCAAAGGCTGGCGTGGAGCTGTCGTGATAGGCAGCCGGAAAAAATGGACTGTTGGGCGGGACGTTTGCCAGGGCTGCAAAACGCAGGTTGGAGAAGCCATCGGCAGAAATTGACGCAGCTTCGTGGATGATTTGAGCGCAAGCCTTTACCGCCGGGAGCGATATCATCCTGGCTCCATCGCCTGTGAGCCCGGTCAGGAAACCAGAAAAGAATGTATTTTGGGTTGCAGCCAAGGCGCCCGAGATGGCTTCATAGGAAGAAATATTCTCCGGCAGAGCTGGTCCCAGGCTGAGATAATCGAACCCGGCTGATTGGACTGCTCCTTCGAGATCGATGGCGTAATCGACCAGCTGGCTGGCAGGCACGATCTGAGGGAAGGGGATGGTTGCCATCCGCAGAGTCTGAACTTCGATACCAGCGTTTTGGTATGCCGTGCGGGCTTTAGCGGCAAAATCCCCCGCTTTTTTCAAGATTTCGGTAGAAATTTCAGGGCCTGGGTTGCAAAAAAATGTAATCGATCGAATCCGCATTATCACTCCTCAGTTTTGCGTTGGCGGACAGCTTCAAACAATAAAATCGATCCTGCAACCGCTGCATTGAGCGATTCGGTTCCACCTGGCATGGAGATGTGAACATAGGCATCGCAAAGCTGGAGCGCAAACAAACTGGCGCCTTCGGCTTCACTGCCAATGATCAGCGCACACGGCCTGACCAGGTCGGCCTCCCAGCAGGATTGCCCCTTCGAGCTGTCGGCCAGGTAGGTAAACAAGGGGCGGGAGCGCTCTTTGACCTGGGTCCGTATATTGGGCCAATCCAGCGGGTTGACCGGCATGCGGAAATGAGCGCCCATGGCGGCGCGGAGTACTTTAGGTGAAAAAGCATCTACACTTCCAGGTGCCAGGAGCACCCCATTGGCTCCGGCAGCCGCGCTCGACCGGAGCAGCGTTCCTAAATTCCCAGGATCTCTGATTCCATCGACGATAACGATCAGATCTGCGTCTTCCGGCAAAGGAATGGTCTGGCGGGTGATGATCGCTATAAGCCCTTGAGAGGTTTCCGTCTTGGAGAGTGAATCCATCACGTGAGGCGCAATCTCCTCGACATCCGCACCCGATGCACTCAGGTTCTGAAGGACCGCTCGACCGCGATCGGAAAGGTTTTCGCTGTATAAAGCCAGCTGTACCGGCCATCCGGACGCCTGGGCTTCTTCGACCAGGCGCACTCCTTCGACCACGAAAGATTGGCTTATGTTGCGGCTGTGTGATTTGGCGACCAACGAACGAACTAGTTGAACTTTTTGATTTTGGATGGAAGTGATCAACTGGATTCTTTACCCCAATCTGCAAAAACACGTGAGAATACTTCCAGAGTCTCAGTGTCGATGATTGTCAATCGTACCAGGTTCACAGTGGACTCGGGGTTCGATTCGAAGAATTCTGCAATCGTTTTGAAAAAAATCCTGGCAGCGCGTTCTTTCGGAAAGCCAAAAATCCCGGTTGAAATCGGTGGCATCGCCAGCGAGGTAAACCCAAGCCGGTTGGCCAGGTCTAATGAGCTGGAGATGGCCTGAACCAGTTTCTCATCTTCATTCCCTTCACCCCACATCGGGCCAACTGCGTGGATCACAAAATGTGAAGGCAGGTGACCGCCTCCGGTGTATGCCGGCTGGTCGTGTTTCACCGGGCCATGACGTTGGATCCACAGATCGCTTTCTGCCTGGATCTCCGGCCCACCCTGGCGGACGATGGCATTAGCAACTCCGCCGAAATGGCGTAAATATGCGTTAGCTGCGTTGACGATGGCGTCGACCTTTTCCTGGGTCAAATCGCCATGGACCAACTGCAGCTGCTGGCCGGATGGGAAAGTGTGGTTTATGATGCTGGTATTCATGACGATATAAATTATAGCGTATTTGCAAAGAATAAATGCTGAGTTGTAGCCAGGTAACCAGAGTTGTTAAAAAATTAACGGCGGGTGTCATACCCGCCGTGATCAAATCTAAATGAGGGTTACGCTTCAGGCTTGCATGGCTTTAGCGACCACCGCTGAAAAAGCTTGCGGATCGCGCACTGCCAGGTCGGCCAGAATTTTACGGTTGAGAGAGATTTTGGCCAGTTTCATGCCATTAACCAGTTTACTGTAGGTCGTACCGTTAAGACGTGCAGCAGCATTGATGCGCACGATCCATAACCGGCGTAGGTCGCGTTTGCGGACCTTGCGATCACGGGTAGCATACCAAAGGCTTTTCAACATGGCTTCATTCGCCCGCCTGAACAGACGATGGCGGCTGCCGAAATAGCCTTTGTTCATCTTTAATATTTTCTTGTGGCGTAGATGGCCGTGCGGTCCACCTTTTACACGAGACATAATTCTGCTCCTTTGCAAACCCCTGGGCGTCGATGAGGTACTCTCACCAGTTGAAAACACCCAACAGCTGCACTAATGATTGAAAAATACGATAACACTTCGATTGACCGGTCAATCCTGATTTTTAAGTGTTGGCGCCAGGCGATGAACGCGCTTGACGAATGCATTGCCTTTAACGACAATCATTTCGTCCAGCAGGGCTTTGGTACGCTTTGATGTGCGCCGCCGCAGATGGCTTTTGCCGCCTTTGGTTCGCATCAAAACGCCGGACCCTGACAGGCGGAACCGCTTGGAGGTTGCCTTATGGGTCTTCATCTTGACCTTACCGGCTTTTTGCTTTCTTGGCACAGTAAATCTCCTCTCAACAAGATTTCGCGGCCATCCAGCAATCCCCGATTATCCGGGCAGTGCTATTAGCCGCAACGAAATGGTCTTTCTAGAAACTGAATATCAGGTTATGCTGCTTCAGTAGCAGCGACCTGTTTCTTCTTCGCGGATTTTGAAGGGGCAAGGACCATCAGCATGACGCGCCCTTCGAGCATGGGCGCTTGTTCTATCGTTCCAACGTCGGCGAGGTCTTCGGCGATCTCTTTGAGATCTTCCAGGGCCAGTTCCGGATAGGTAATCTCACGGCCGCGGAAACGAACGGTTACCCTGACCTTAATGCCGTCCAATAACCAGCGCCGGGCATCTTTTATTTTGAAAGAACGATGGTGTTCATTTGTTTTTGGTCGTAAGCGGATTTCTTTGACTTCGATTTTTGTCTGGGCTTTACGAGCTTCCCGTTCTTTTTTGGTGCGCTCGTACAGAAACTTACCGAAGTCCATGATCCTGCAGACTGGAGGTGTTGCCCCCGCTGCTACTTCTACCAGGTCAAGCTCAGCTTCGTGCGCCATTCGTAATGCTTGATCGATAGCTACGACACCGACATTTTCACCTTTTGGCCCGATTAAACGAACTTCAGGCACGCGTATGGTCTCATTTACCCGAAAACTATTAGTGCTTATTGTGTTCTCCTTCTTCTAACAGACAAAATTTAACTCTTCAACCTGTGGTTGACAAGTGGGTTGATAATACCATAAAAATGTAAAATGCGTCAACAATATTAGACATAGATGAGACTGCTCTGGCTATAAGAGCAATCTCATCTTAATTGTATCATATTCCCGCTTCGATATCTTGGCGGGCTCTTGCCAAAAAAGCATCCTGCTCGATTGGCCCCGGGTTTTCTCCGCCACGCAGCCGCAGAGCAACCTGGTTCTGCTCCATTTCTTTATCCCCGACCACGAGCATGTAAGGTACTTTCTGGTTTTGGGCATCTCTAATCTTGGCGTTCATCCGCTCCGGGCGATCGTCGACCTCGACTCGCAGGCCGGCTGCGACCAGGCGCTGCGCTACCTGGCGGGCATAATCGAGGTGGCGGTCGGCGATCGGAATTATAACTGCCTGGACCGGTGCCAGCCAGACCGGGAAAGCGCCGGCAAAATGCTCGATCAGCACTCCCAGGAAGCGCTCGGTTGTTCCGGTGACTGCGCGGTGAAGCATGACCGGGATATGTTCTTGCCCATCTTCGCCGATATAAGTGAGCCCGAGGCGAGCAGGTTGGATGAAATCGACCTGAATCGTCGAGAGCTGCCAATCACGCCCGAGGACGTCCCTGGCCATGAAATCTGCTTTGGGGCCATAAAATGCAGCTTCGCCCTCGGCAGTGAAGTATTCTACGTTATTTGCATCCAGGGCTGATTTCAATGCGGCCTCAGCCTTGGCCCATTTTTCGTCGTCTTGAACGTACTTTCCGCCTTCTCCTTTAAGCGAGAAACGCACCCGGTAGTCGCTAAAGCGGTAGCGCTGTAAAACCTCCTTGATCACCTGCAAAGCCAACGAGAACTCGCTCTCGATCTGCTCTTCGGTGCAAAAAACGTGGCAATCGTCTTGTGTCAGGGAGCGTACGCGGGTCAGGCCGGTTAGCTCTCCGGTTTTCTCATAGCGATATAGTGTGCAAAATTCAGCGAAACGCATGGGCAGCTCGCGATATGAGTGGCGGCCCATCTCACGGAAGAGCGTCATGTGGCTGGGACAGTTCATCGGTTTCAGACGGAAAACGACGTTTTCATCCACCATGGGGGGGAACATGCTGTCTTTATAGTTATCGTAATGCCCGGAGCGTTTGTAGAGGTCTTCTTTGACCAGGTGTCCGGTCCAGACATGCTGAAAACCGTAGCGGGTCTGCACGTCACGAACGTAATTCTCCATCAGATAGCGCAGCATCTCACCTTTAGGCGAGAAGAGCGGCAGGCCCGGCCCGATATCTTCCGAAAAGTAGAACAATCCAAGCTCTTTACCCAGCTTGCGATGGTCACGCTTTTTGGCTTCGTCGAGCTTCCATAGATATTCTTCCAGCTCTTGGGCTGAACGCCAGGCCGTCCCATAGATCCGCTGCAGCATCGGGCGTTTCTCGTCGCCGCGCCAGTAGGCCCCGGCGATATTCATCAACTTGATCGCGCTCGGGTTGATTTGCCCGGTGTGCTCAACGTGCGGCCCGCGGCACAGATCGACGAAGGTGTCGCTGGTATAGGTTGATATAACCGGCGTCTCGGTCAAGGGGTTGCCATTTTCATCCATACCACCTTGTTCCAAACCTTCGATCAACTCCAGCTTGTACGGCTGGTCTTCGAAAATCTGGCGGGCTTGGTCTGCCGAGACCTCTTCACGCAAGAAGGGATGCCGCCCAGCGATGATCTGGCGCATGCGTTTCTCAATTGATGCCAGGTCGTCGGGAGTCAGGTTGCGCGGTAAGTCGAAATCGTAATAAAAGCCATCCTCGATCGCCGGCCCGATCGCGATCTTGGCTCCCGGGAATTTTTCGAGGACAGCTTGAGCCATAACGTGTGCGGTCGAATGGCGAATGCGGTAAAGCTGTGAATTCTTATAATCTTCTTGTATTAATTCAGGCATTTGAACCTCCTTATTCGGTTGAAAGCCATCTTGCACGGTGGGGGAGTGCTGCTCGTCCCGATGGTTGTTAAATAAAAACCTCTCGCCAGTACTGGGGCGAGAGGATGATCACGCGGTTCCACCCAGATTGACCAGCATGGCTGGCCATCTCCTGTCGCTGTTAACGGAGCGATCCGTTCACCTTACTAGGGGGCTGCAGACCCGGTTAGGGTTCAAGCTCGCGGGTGGTTTTCATGGTCACTGCCTCGAAGAAGATTCTCAGTCATTGATCTTCTATCCCTGTCGGACGCTAACCGTTACTCGTCCCGGTCATCGCTGTTTTTTTGTTGTAGAACAAGCTTCAGCTTGTCCAAGAACAGCGGGGCAGGCTTTCCCATTACATAGGGCGGGCCTGTCCGGCATATGGGCGATATAGGACTCGAACCTACGACCTTCGCGATGTCAACGCGACGCTCTAACCAACTGAGCTAACCGCCCGGGTGGATGTATTATACATAAACACTCTTGATTTAGCAAGAGCGGTGTTTTTGAAAACAATGACACAAGTGCGGTATAATTTTTCTTACCTGTTACCATTTCATGATATTTGTATACCTCAGGATTCCAGGCGTGGCTCATAAGGATGCATCGGAAAAATTATCAAGTGACGAACTGCGCCAGCTTTTGGTGAACAAACGCCGTTCCGAGCGTCAGGCGCGCCTGGATGAATTCAGGCGTACCGGCAGGGTGGTGGTGGTTTCGCCCGAACCTCCGTCGCAAACCCTGGATTCCCTGCGTTCGGATGAGCCCCCAGGCGACGAAAATATCGCTCTCGACGGCGATCGCAGGCGCAAACGCCGCAGTAAATTTTTCGACCGGTTCTTATTGGCGGTCGAGGTTCTGGCGGTCATAGGCCTGCTCCTGGTTCTGGTTACCGGGTTGAACATTCTTGGCAATCTGAACCGGGATGTGGCATCAGCCTTAATCCTTCCGACCCTCACCCCAACACCGATCATCTCGGCTGTAGTTTTGCCATCAGGTCATACCCCGCCCGGCGAAGGGGTCGAGGTCCAGCCAAATGAGGCCGAGATTCCGGTTAACTTACGGCCTTTGGTGCAGGCCATGGCCAGCATGCCGATCCCAACCACCGGGCCGGAACAGGCCCAGCGCATCCAGATTCCGGCGATCCAGGTCGATGCACCGGTCGTCCAGGGAGATGGCTGGGAGCAATTAAAGAAAGGCGTCGGCCAGCATGTTGGCTCGCCAGATCCCGGTCAGACGGGCAACCTTGTGCTTTCCGCTCATAATGATATTTTTGGGGAGATTTTTCGGAACCTCGACCAGCTAAAAACTGGCGATCAGATCATCATCTATACCAACCAGAACCCGTATACATATGTGATCACGAATTCTCAAATTGTCCTTCCCACCCAGGTCGAGGTGATGGCCAATACAAATAAACCTGTCATTACCTTGATTTCGTGTTATCCTTACCGGGTAGACAATCACCGGATCGTCATCACTGCTGAGCTGGTCAATCAACCATGATGGATATTATTTATCAGGAGTTTTGTTAATGAGCAAGAAATCAAAGCGTAAAGTTTCTACGGGAACGCGCAAATCCAAACCGGCAGCGTCAGCTGTTGCGACGCCTGAAGGCGAGCGGTCAATGGCAGAGCCTCAAGCGAATGCACCTCAAGCAAGCCCCAGCCGTCCCCCGGTGCGCCAACCAGGGACCCGTCTTGGGGTTGGTGCACGGCGTTTCGCGGCTGTGCCTGAGTTCAACCCGAATTACTCCTACATAAAAAGTGACCTTAAAAGGATTGCCATCCTGGCCGCATCTTTTCTCGGCATCATTATTGTCCTTTCATTTATCATCAAGTAAGGATTGGAGTTTTCAATGTCCCCTATGTTTGTACCTGGACCGGTTGATGTAGCTCCCGAGGTTTTGGCTGCGCAGGCAAAGCCAATGATCCCGCACCGCAGCAAGGATTTCGAAGCCTTGTTCAAGCGGACTGAAGAACGTCTCAAGCAGGTCTTTCTGACTCAAAACCGCATTTTTCAGGCGACCGCCTCAGGTTCGGGTATGCAGGAAGCCGGTATCCGAAATTTCGTCCAGGATGACGTGCTTTGCTGCGTCAATGGTGCTTTCGCCGACCGGTGGTACAAAGTCGCTCAAAGCAACGGAAAAAAAGCCGACAAACTCGAGGTCAATTGGGGACAGGTGATCCTGCCCGACCAGCTTGCCGACGCCTTGAAACTGAAACACTATGAAGCGGTTACAATCGTTCATAACGAGACTTCGACCGGCGCAGCGAATCCGGTAAAAGAGCTGGCAGAAGTCGCCAGGCAGGTAAGCCCGGATACCCTCATCCTGGTGGATGCCGTCTCTTCATTAGGCGGCGCAAAAGTCGAAGCGGATACCTGGGGACTAGATTTCTTGTTAACCTCGTCGCAAAAATGCCTGGCGCTTCCTCCAGGGATGTCGTTCGCATCTGTTTCCGATCGCGCCATGAAGAAAGCGGAGAGCGTTGCCAACCGCGGCTGGTATTTTGACCTGTTGTTGATGGAAAAGCACCGCAATAAAGACTCCACACCGATGACGCCCGCCATGGCGCTGATTTACGCTTTGGATGTCCAGCTCGACCGAATTCTGGCTGAAGGTCTGGAAAACCGCTTCGAACGCCATTCAGCCATGGCAAAAGCCACTCAGGAGTGGGCTCTCGCCCGTGGGATGGAGCCTTTGGCTCCAAAGCTTTACCGTTCGAAGACGGTATCGACGATTTAAAACGCCCGCGGGATGGACATAGCTGCCTTGAACCAGTTCCTGTTAGCCCGTAATTACAGAATTGCTAACGGCTACGGCGATCTCAAGAACAAGACGTTCCGCATCGCCCACATGGGAGAGATCCATATGAAAGACCTCGTGACGTTGTTGGATTATATGGATGAGTTCCTGGAAAAATAGGCAGTCAGAAAAAATCTTTTCAGGTAATAGACGATCCATCATCAGCAGCTTTTTGTCCTATTGATATCGCAAATGCCCTGATTGCCAATTATCTGACCACCTGATCCTGATCACTCAATGGCAGCCCAATGCAATCTGACCTTCCATCTACCTACGATATCCGCCTGACCAGCCTGGTCTACGGCGGTGATGCAATCGGCCGCTTGCCCGATGGGCGAGCGGTTTTTGTTCCATTTGGCCTTCCTGGAGAAACAGCGCGTATCGGGCTGGTCGATGAAAAGCGTGGGCACGTGCGCGCCAGGCTCGAAGAAATCATCGTCCCCTCGCACGCACGGATACAACCCCGCTGTGCTCATTTTGGGGTGTGTGGTGGCTGTCACTACCAGCATATGGCTTACCAGGCCCAATTGGAAGCCAAAACGGCGATCGTTCGTGAACAGCTTGAGAGGATCGGAGGCATTGAAAACCCACCGGTCGGTCTTTGCGTCCCATCCCCTGCGGAATGGCATTACCGCAACAATATCCAATTCCATCCAGATCAGAATGGCAAGCCAGCATACCTGGCCCTGGATGGGCATACGCGTGTAACCATTCAGGAATGTCACCTGCCTGAACCGATTCTAGGCGAAATCTGGCCGCAGCTAGATTTTGACCCTGATCCATTGCTCAACCGCATCGACTTGCGCTCCGGCACAGATGGCGAGGTTGTGCTTGGCCTCGAAAGCCTTGATGTTCAAGGTCCTGAGATGACCCTGGATATGCCCATCTCCGTCGTTTTCCATGGGAAAGCCGGCTCCATCGTCATGGCTGGAGAGGATACGTTGACCTTCGAGATATTGAACCGGTCTTTCCGGGTGTCATCAAGGTCATTTTTCCAGGTTAATTTACCCATGGCTGCGAAAATGGTCGATTATCTTTTAACCAACCTGCCGCTTACCCCTGGCACCTTGCTAATCGATGTATATTGCGGTGTGGGGCTGTTCAGCGCTTTCCTCGCCGGGCGAACCGGCAGGCTGGTCGGGATCGAAATATCGCCTGATGCTTGTGACGACTACGTGGTTAAACTTGAACGAATTCGACAACGTAGAGTTATACCAGGGGCCGGCTGAGTTGGTTTTGCCAGCCCTCGAGCTGAAACCCGATGTCGTCGTCCTCGATCCCCCCCGCGCTGGCCTTGATCGCCGTGCAATTCAGGCCTTGTTGGATTCGCGCGCCAGTTATATCGCTTATGTGTCTTGTGACCCGGCGACCCTGGCGCGAGATGTCAAGCGGTTCGTCGAAGGCGGCTACAGCCTGGAGAGCGTCACACCTTTCGACCTTTTTCCGCAGACGTTCCACATTGAATGTATCAGTTTGTTGACAAAAAAATAGTCAACTGGATTTCAGGGGGAATCTTCAAGATTGGCACCTTTTCTGCACTGCTAGGAACTAAACAATTACAAATCACGTCTTCTATGTAGAATGGCATATTCTGCTCATTTACTGCGTGTGAATCCTGCCATTTAATTCCTTTTACTTCATGCCTTATCAGTTAACCTTTTTGTGGAGGAGAGATGAAATCACCCCTGAAAGTAGCATCACTGGTCACTGCTCTATCGTTGGTCGCTATCCTGGCCGGCTGCAATTTGCCGGGCCGGTCGCCGACCCCTTTTGATTTTCCCACCATGGACTTGACGCAGACTGCCGTATTCAACCCCACGGTCACCGTTCCATTGCCGGTAACCCAGGTCCCGACAACTATAGTCATGACCGCAACCCAGAACCAGCCTGGTGCCCAATCGACGAATACGAGCATCCCGTCAAATACACCGCTGCCGCCGACTGCCACCGTTCCGCCGCCCACGGCGACAAATATTCCACCTACTAACACTGCTGTGCCGCCCACGGCGACCATCCCGAGCGCCCGTTCGAATTCCTTTGCTGTAGCGCCTTATATCAGCACTGCTCCGAAGATCGATGGCTCATGGACCGACCTCCCCAGCTCTTCTGAAAAGCCAGCGAATTACATCGTTTATCGCAATCCGGCTTACACCGGGAGCGCAGATCCAGGAATGTCTTACCGAATCGCCTGGGATAATAACTACCTGTATATCGGTGTGAAGGTTGGAGGATTAACCTACGATCAAAACGCCACCGGCCAGTATATTTACCAGGGTGACAGTATCGAGATTCTGCTCGATACCAATGTGAGCGGCGACTACTACTACAATGTCTTGAGCCCGGACGATTTCCAATTAGGAATTTCACCCGGTTTCCGCAAAATTGGTGAAAACCCTGAAGCTTATCTCTGGTTCCCGAGCAGCATTGCCGGGTCCCGCACCAACATTAAGATTGCAGCCATCAATCCTTCGGCCGGTCTATTCCGGATCGAAGTGGCCATTCCATGGAGCACGTTCGAGATCACGCCGTACGCCGGTATGCACCTGGGTTTCGTCCTCTCGTTCTCGGTAGATGCCTCCGATTCGAAGACCGAGCAAGACCTGATGGTTTCGAATGATAAATACCGGGTTCTGACTGATCCAACCACCTGGGGCGACCTGCTCTTGACAAAGTAAGCTGTGATAAGAATTGTAACATTACGATATTTTTAGTAACGTTACGATAAAATCACGAATTAAAGAGAGGATTTTGAGGCATAACGCCTTAAAATCCTCTCTTTTCATTAACCGGAGTATTAATCTAGAGATTCGATTCCTTCAAGCGACTTTCATAAAGCCTAGAATAGGATCGAAGCCAGTTCGTTACGGTACTGGCGGGTTTGGGCATCGTTTTCGCCCAGAATCTCAAGCAATCCCAGTACAACCTGTCTGACCTGTCCGTTGTGGAAATTTTTATTCTGGCGTAGGATATCCAATAAGCCGTCAAGCGCGGCAGGGATATTTCCACGGCTGGCTAACCGCAGGCTGTTGCGATAGGCAGCCTCTAATGGATCGTCTCCTGGTTGGAATCCTCGCTCCATGTTCCGCATAGCCTCTGCCAGGGGTAACAGGATCGTGGCAATGTTGAACTGCTGGCTGGCCGGGAAATTGGCGAGTATCAGGTAAGATTCTCTTCCTTTTCCCTGGGCCAGAAAACTCTTTGCCAGGCCTAATAAACCAGCCGGGTTTTCGCTATCACCTTCCAGGAACTGTTGGTAGGTTTGTTCAGCGGATGACCACTGCTGCGCCCTGAGCTGGCTGTTGGCTTTTTCGAGCAGAAGATCACCTGGTTCAGGAACGAGGTTGCGTATGAAATCTTTTACCCTGGGTTCAGGTAGTGCGCCGTTGAATTCAGCGACCACCTGCCCCTGTTTGAATGCTTTGACCGATGGGATGCTGCGTACGTTGAACCTTTTTGCCAGGTTTGGGTTTTCATCGACATCGGCTTTGGCCAGGCGGAAAGATCCATGTGCGTTGTTCGCCAGCCGTTCGAGGATCGGACTGAGTACCTTGCATGGCACGCACCAGTTCGCCCAAAAATCGACCACCACCGGCACATTCTGGGAATAGCCCAAGACTTCGTATTCGAAGTTGGTCTCTGAAACTTCAACAATATTTTCTGATGCCATTTCGTTTTCTCCTCATCAATCAGCCTTATTCATCTTCGTCTGAGGGTGCTGCACCTGGCTGGTTTACGTCGATGACATCGCCGTGCACATTAATTATAATTTTGAATCCCATCATCCCCAGGTATGCTCTTCCATCTTCGGGGATACCTGTCTGGAGCAGGGTTTCGAACTGTTGAGAGATATTCTTCAACTGGTTTTGGATCATTGCTCTGGTAAAAATATCTTCCTGGCCCAGCATCTTGGCTGTTTGCTCGCTTAGAATGTCTTCGTGACCTTCGATCTGGTGCTGCATGAAATCGAGCACCTGGCGGTCTACCTGTTCGGATGGGATGTGACGCTTGAATCCCGCGTCATCTACCACGTAAGTAGGTTCGCCGCCAATGTAGGTTACTTCGACCGGGTTATCATTTTCATCTACAATCAGGCCAGCGAAAACTGCCTTATTCGCCATTTACGTTCTACCTCCATCACACCTTTGAAGCTGTCGCCCTATCACCGCTCATGTTTGAATGGCGAGGCCTCCGGTCCAAAAATTGTGATTGATATTATACCTAAATTACCATAATTGAGGTTCCCCCACCCTCGAACGACAGTGAAACCTCAGGAGGTACCACCGGAGTTGTCCACCGGAAGATCCAACTAGCCGCTTCAGGGGTCAAATTGACGCAGCCATGGCTCCTGGGTTTGCCGAAATCATTATGCCAGTATGTTCCATGAAATGCAAGCCCATTTTCGGTTATATAGGTGTCCCAGGGAACCCCCGGAAGATCGTAGCTGTTGGCCAAAGACTGGTCGTCACCGGAGGACATGTGGTGGGTGGGGCTTTTATAAAGGACGGTATGAGGCCCTGTGGGGGTTGTAAAATCACCGTTGCTGAACTTTGCTCCGGTTGCCGCTCTGGCCATGAAGACCGGGATGTCTTTCTCATAGGCGATCACGGCCTGGTTTTCCAGATACACTTCGATGCGCTTATCTTCAGGCGGGATGTCAGGGGAGATCGGCGCCAGGTCTTCGGCTGGAACCAAACGGAGATGGTTGGCTTGAGCATAATAATAACGCTTGACGAGATTATCGTAGATCTGGTAAAAGGCGAGACCCTGATCGTCGGCAGTGATCCCGGTCACCCAATAGGTTGAGCCGTAATAGAGTCGGTAAGCGGTTGCAGCCACACTCGGTGCCCACCAGCGTGCATCTGTGTAAGGAACGGTTACTTCGGCCAGGCAGCCAACCTCGGGAATATGTTCGCTGACCGTGTTCACTTTTATCCGAACCGGTTGGACAGATCCTGAGTGGACGTAACCCTGCCCATCCAGGTTGTACCATACCCGATTATAAGGCGGGTTCTGGTCGCCGATGGTCACGTCACGGATGGGCATGATCACGTCGGTCCAAAGGGTTTTAACCTTGCCGGAGGTGAAAGTAGGACTGGTATACATTACCGTCCCGGTGGAGACGATCCGTCCCAAGATGTCATCCCCCAAAATGGATTGGTTTATGTGGGTAGAAGCTAAAACGGTTCCCGGAAAGGCGAATGAAAGCAAACCCAACCCTGATAACTTGAGGAAGTCTCTGCGATTAATACCGTTAGAAAATTTCTCAAACGCGCTCATCAGTAGTGGACATTGACCAACGTTCCGACTGAGGCCCATCCGAAAAGCCAGCCAGCGTCTTCGGTGCGGAAATTGACGCAGCCATGGCTCATCGGGTGGCCGAAATTGTTGTGCCAGTAAGTGCCGTGTAAACCGTAGCCCTGGTAGAAGTACATGACGTAAGGCACATCTGGCAGGTTGTATCCTGGGCCGATCATGTCGGCATAACGATACATAACGTAAATGTGGTATTGTCCGGTCACCGTTGGATGAGCGGCGACGCCGGTGGATACGATGAATGATTTGATCAGCTGGTTCCCTTCAAAGGCGAAAGCCGTCTGGTGGGTCAGGTCGACATCGACCCAGCGTTCACCGGCTTCGATATTATCTGGTACTTGCGGGATGGGGCCGTAAGAATTGTCGACAGCTGGCGGCTGAGTTGGCTGGGGCGTATTGGTTGGGAGCGGTGTGGGTGTGTTGGTCGGGGTCGGTGTATTGGTGCTGGTAGGCGTGGGTGTAAATGTGGCCGTTGGCGTGGGGGTGGAGGTGAAGGTTGCAGTCGGCGTGAATGTGTATGTGGGGGTAGGGGTGAAAGTAGGTTTTACCAGTTCGGACAGCGAGCGTTCTGCCGAATGGCTTTGGGCCGACACAGGCACTAAAGGTTGGATTAAAGCAGCTTGAATGCCGGCTGGTATCAGGTTGGCTGGCAAGATGCCGCTCCACCACGAAAAAAGCACCAGCACGATTAATCCCAGAACCGCCCATACAAAGATCGGACGCTTCCCTTGGGCGACTGCAAGGGGTGGTAGTTCAGGAATTTTATCGTTTGGAATCTGGGGCCGGGTGGACGGCATTGGTTGTGTTTGTAACCGGCTGCCGTTCCATTGAATACCCCGCCTGGCTCGCTCGCTGGATGGGTTAATCTTAAGAGCGTGTTCGAGGTAAACCTGGCTGGCCTGCGGGCTGGCAATAGCAGCTAAAAACAGCCAGACATCTTCAAGGTCTGGGGCAAGGTTGGCAGCTAAGTGAGCCCAGCGTCTGGCGCCTGTCCGGTCTTTATTTTGCAGCGCTAATCTTGCTTGGATGAGGGCGTGTCGGGCCTGGTTTGTCTTTTCATTCATGGCGTTGGTGATGGGGTAGGTTGTTGGACGCTTTCGTTGCGAAGGAAGCATAAGATACCATCGGCTACACCTTTAGCGACGATATCGGTGTGCTGGGTCAGGATCTGCCTGTCCAGGTTCAGAAAACCAGTCTCGATGATCGCGGCTGGCGTGTTTCCGTTGATTTCATTGAATGCATGGTACTGGGTCATATCGGGTGTTATGCTGTCGTAATTAAACTTGAGCCCGGTTTCGCTGCCATAACGGTCGACCAGGCAAGCCGTCAGCCGGGCAGCTGCTTCGGGATGGGTTGTCGACTCATCTGACGCAACTTTAAACCCACTGGCCTCATCGTTGATGTAATCGCACGAGTTGTTATGGATCGATACGAGCACAGCCGCCTGATATTGAAAAAGCTTGGTATCAAATTCCTTTAGCAGATCAACCTGGTAGCCTTCAGCCATTAAATCTTGTTTCACCAGGGTGGCGATTTCCAAATTCACCTTGGCTTCTGTTAATCCATCCGGGCAAACGGCGCCTGAATCATTGCCCATATGACCGGCTATGATGCCGATGCGTGGTTCTCCCGAATTCGTTGGGGTCGGAATGCCCGTTTCAGCCGTGTGATTTGGCAGAAGGGAGTAGGCTACAGACCCGGTGATATCGTTTGAAAGTAATGAATTAGGAGTCCACATGGTAAATAATGTAGCGACAACGATAGCAACCCCAATGACCGTTTGAAGCGCTTGCCCAGTGCGTACGTACGGCTTACGCCCAGACCGGGATTCTTCCTTTATATTCTCTTGACCAGGAGGGTTAGATGCTGCAGGATTATCCATTTTGATGATAGTACCTTAAAATAGGTTAAATGTACAAGGTTTTCATTGGGTGATTGATTTTGACACGGCTGGACAGCTGATTAATTTGAATTCTTTGTTCATTCGTGATAAAACGATTGCTTGGGAACCATTATATCGATCCATGAAAATAACTTGACGGTTTATGCCCTAGAATGTATAACAAGAAAAGGTGAGTGAGTGAACGAAGAGAAAAATCCAGTCGATCCCGAACTGTTGCGCCAGGCGATGAGAAGTTGGACAACCGGTGTAACCGTAGTCACTAGCAAATTTGATAATATCCACCATGGTATGACCGTAAACTCCTTTACTTCGGTTTCACTGCAACCGCCGGTGGTGACCGTATCGCTGGCTGAATTGGCTCGCACGAACGCAGTGGTCCGCCAATCAGGCATTTTTGCAGTGACGATCCTCGCCGAAGATCAGACCGATCTCGCTGACCGGTTCGCCGGGCGAGGAGTATACAGCGATCTTCATGATCTGGACCGGTTTGAAGGTGTTGATTCCTTCAAAATGGAGACCGGTGCTCCGTTATTAAGCGGGGGGCTGGCATTCCTTGACTGTAAGGTGTTTCACCAGGTCGAGGTTGGGGCAACTACTATTTTCTATGGTGAAGTTGTTGCTGCGGGGCAGCGTGATGGCGGAAAGCCGCTGATCTATTACAACCGTTTATACCGAGGGCTGCAAATATGATGCCAGACTATCTGACGACTGAGGAAAAAAGGACCTTGTTGGGATTGGCGCGCCAGGCAATGTCATTGGCTGTCAACGATCAACCTGTGCCGCCGGTCGACATTTCTTGCCTTTCGCCATTATTGAAGCAAAATGGCGCGTCGTTCGTGACGCTGACCGAACAAGGAGATTTGAGAGGTTGCGTGGGTGCACTGGAGCCATCCATGCCGTTGGCTGAGGATGTGTGCTACCATGCTGTCGCCGCAGCGCTGCAGGATTACCGGTTTCCACCGGTCAGGCCATCTGAAATACCTGACATCCTGATCGAGATTTCCCGTCTGACCTTGCCGCAGCCATTTCTTTACAAGGATCCCCAGGACCTGGCAGCCCGCTTACGCCCCGGTGTCGACGGAGTAATCCTGATGGATGGATATCGCCGGGCCACTTTTCTTCCCCAGGTTTGGGAAAAACTGCCCACTTCCGAGGAGTTTTTATCACACCTGTGCTTGAAGATGGGGGCGCCTCCGACCCAATGGCAGCGCCGGGCACTCCAGGTGCTGACATACCAGGTGGAAGAGTTCCAAGAAAATCAGATCAATTTATAGATGCGTATATTGGTCGACCTTGATCACGAATACGGTCGCTCGCTTCAACTTCGGATCTGTTGGCGTTTCGCAGTTTTCTCGAATGATATCCAAAGCTCGCTCGACTCGCTCATCTTCGACGCCGATTAATAACGTACTTTGGCCTCTCCGCAGAAACCCACCAGTTGAAGCGATGAGGGTCACGCGGTAATCGGCTGCAGTTAAGGCCCTGGAGACCGGCTCGTTATCGCTGTCGCGGATTATGGCTATGATTAGTTTCATGGCTAAATTTCCTCATAATGATCGACGTCAAGAGAGAACACAGTTGCCCCACCGATGGTCACCGGTGTTGGGGCGGGCATGGGCAGTGGCGCGCTTTCGAGAGGAACGGCAATAAACTCGATTCGCTGCCGGCAATTATCGTGAAGCGCTTCCATGGCTTCGGGTTCTTTCCCGGCTGGAATGCCAATCAGCAAGGTAACGTTACGCCTCCCCAGGAATCCGCCGATGCTTGGCAGCCTGGTGACAGACATACCCCTTCGAGTCAATGCCACGTTTGCAGCATCCAGGTCTTGGGACTGGATCACTGCTACCAACATGGTGTAGTGAGTAGTTTCCGACTGGTCTGAATTATTAGCCATTTCTCTCCTTTCCTACCAAAGTACTCGAAAGACATTTGGTTCGGTCCGTTTCAAATCGATAGGTTATGAAAGGGATATAAACTGCCTGTCTGCTCCGCTGATGGTCGTCTTCTGCCCATCTGGGAAGATGATATCTGTTGTTTTCTGATGGCGAGTTAATAACAGCCCTCGATATTTTACCGTAACTGGCCAGGAAAAGGGGCTGAATCCTTCGATGATTAAGGAAAGCGGGGATAGGATTTTGATTCCAAGGATATCGAGAAACAGCCCTAATGGAGCGAGCCCATCCAAAGGGTTGCGCTCTCCTGAGGGATCGCCGGTTCGGGCGTCGAATCTTTGCGAAAATGCGCCGCGTTTTTGCAAGGATTGGGTGATGCCCCCCATCAGGTGATTGAACAAGTCGGCTGCTTCCTGGTGGTAGCCGTAGGATAGCAGTCCTTCAATCACCAATTGGTTCCAAATGAGATGGACGCTGCCGCCTTCATCCTGGCAGTCTCCCGGCGGACAGGCAGGCATGCCAAAGGGAAGATTATATTTCTCAGGGTTGCAAATAGTTCTTTTGACCAGGCTGTCTGCCCGGCGGTGGTGAGGAATGTGTGCCCGCATGGGCAATAGCAGGGTGATATCCTCCTGGGCATCTCCTGGGAATCCTCGTTTTTTATGCGAATCACGTTCACGGTAGCCATAAGTTGCCCGGCTCAGATCCCAGGTTGCTTCGACAGCTTGCTTCAAAGGCTCCAGCTTACTTTCAATCTCCTCGGTCTGAGCTTCCAGGCCTAAAACCTTTGCCATTTTTGACAGAACGTTGATCTCGCTGAATAAGAAAGCGCCCAATGAAGGGCTTTCGACGGTGCTGATGTCATCAGTTTTCATCTGGTCCTGATTCCGGTCGAGCAGGTAATGGTCGTAAAATCCGGTTTGGGCCAGGTTATCCCATTCGGGGAAGCCATCGCCGTCCCGGTCGTGGGCTGGGTCAAACCAGCTTAAGGTTTGCGCGAGCAGGTCAGGAAATATTTCTGCCAGGAATGTCTCGTCTTTTTCGATTTGAAAAACCTTCCAGGCAAGCTGGGCGAGGATGGGTGTTTGTAAAAGCTTGTTTTTAAAGCCTGAGGCGTCAACCTGGTTCCCAATTCCTATTAGCTGGCGCACCCATGCGGGGATCATTTTGCTAGCTCCAGGTAAGACCTGGCTGGCCAGATAATATGCATGTAGCCCCGAAAAATTGAGACCAATATTGCGGCTAATCACATCGGAAGGGTTTCTGTCGGGTTGGCGACTCGAAACAAAAAGCGGGTTTTCATTTTTCCCTTCTGACCCGACCAATAAACTGAAAGCTGCCCGTGCACTCAGCGCGAATACCAGGTTCCAATCAGGATCGCCGGTTTCGATCTCAATCTGTTGAGATTGATTCATTAGTTCAATCCGAGCTATTTCGGCATCCCAGGGCCGGTTGGCAATGCTCCTGGCGAGATCCAGAGACACCGGATAATCGCTTCTGGCAGCTTCGACCCAGATCGTTTGCTGCTTATTCCCAGGCGCCAGCTCGATAAACGAGCTTAACCCGGGAAAGGCTGTGTTACTGCATTCTACATCTCCCGCCTGGTAAAAAACGGGGGTTAAGTCCTGGGTTCTACCGGCTAAATGGGGACGTTTACTCTCCCTGGTACAAGTCATTCCTTGACCATCGTCCAAAGGAGCTAAAAGGGCGGCCCAATCCAGGCGTATTCTGGCGTGGACGACGCTGGTGTTGGTGACCAGGGTGCGGCAGGCTATAGACTGCGAATTTGGAACCCAATATTCACTTACAACGTCTATTCCAGTAAATGGAGAATAGCAGATTTGGGCGTAGTTGGGTAAAAGGACCTTTGCCTGAGGCGATCTGTAAAAACTGGCAGGATTGATCACATTTTCGTTCCCGTTATTGAAAATCGGGAAAATCCGCATGATCCGGGCCTTCAACCCGAAGGTCGTTTGGACGGCAACAGCCAGGGGTTCACCGGATTGAAAAACCAATTCCCAGGTCTGGTCATTCGTATAGTCAACAACGCCGAAACGACTATCCGCGGCCAGGGTTATAGAAAGTAAATCTCCACGTTTGAGCTGCCATTCTTGCATGTATTTGATTGTAAGAGAGGTTTGCAAAGAGGTCAAAGGTTTTGTGCTAGAATCAAGATAGATTTTGGCAAGGAAATTGCATTTCCCATAGGCAAGAATGAATATTAATGATGACAACACTGATAATCAGGAAAGTTTGAGGGATTCTATTGAGCGTTTCCGTCGGCTGGTCGAGGATTCGACTAATGATGATCCGTCAGGCAACGAAGCGGCTTTACCGGTAGAAAATCAGAGCTCGCCAGATTCCACTGGATCTTTACAAAATAACGGTAGGGAAGAACTCCCCGACGAATTGGCAAGTACTCCGGAACAGGCGCAAACCCAGGCACAGCAGGGTGAACCTGCGATTGCGAATGACCCTTCTGAAGAGGGTTTGAGCGACCTGCCTGAATTAAGCGGCGGCTGGTACATTGACGATCAGGAATTAGAGCCCTTAGTCAACCAGAATGAGCAGCCGGAATTCGCACTGACCTCCCCGGTTTTGGATCTGCCCACAGATGCAAGCACTGCTACAGCGAGTCCCGAAGCAGATGGAGAAACCGGCATCAGCCAGGAGCAGGACGATATACAGCCGGACCAAACAGCCACGCAAGCGATCTTAAAGCCAGGCCAGCAGCCGCCAGATCAAACTCAAGCTAACAATGCGGAAAAGACCCAGCCCATCCACATCGGTCAATCCAGGGGATCCGCCCCAGGCCTGCAGTCAGGCGGGCACACTCCCATCGACCGCACCCAGGTCTCCAGTGAGGCCCGCACATCCGCCCATCCAAGCCGGCCTCCGTCCCCGGTTTCTCTAGCTAACAAGGCGCAGGCCAGGCAAAGGGAAGCGCCAACCATTCCGCCTTTACCTTTTGACAAAGATGGCATGCCCCTGCCCCGCCGGGTAAGTGAGGTAGATACCAATGCCACCCGTGTTTCCAACGCCAACTTTGCGCCCAAACCTGTTTCCCGGATTCCTCCAAAGGCAGGAAAAAAGGGAGTTAAGCACACCCAACCCATCCGTACGTCCATTAGAGGGGGGGGGCAAAAAACGGTCGGATGTTTACTGCGGGTCGTGATCGCATTGTTGTTCCTGGCAATTCTGATCGTCATCCTGATTGGGTCGGTCGGCGTCTACCAATATTTCTCGATAGCTGCAACTCTGCCAGACGTGAGCACTTTACAGGCGCATGCCTCCCAGTTCGAGACGACGCGCATCCTCGACCGCAACGGGAATGTTCTGTATGAGATACTTGACCCGAATGCTGGACGGCGGACTTACGTTCCGCTTTCACAAATCTCACCGTATCTGATAGCTGCCACGATTGCCACCGAAGACAAGGGCTATTACACTCATCCAGGGTTCGACCCAATTGCGATCTTGCGGGCTTTAATCCAGAACTACACCACCGGAACGACAGTCTCCGGCGCTTCGACCATCACCCAGCAGTTAGCCAGGGGGCTGCTGCTGTCGCCGGAAGAGCGATCCCAACAAACCGTTCAACGAAAAGCGCGAGAGATCGTCCTGGCAGCCGAAATAACTCGGCGTTATACCAAGGATGAAATCCTCGAGCTTTACTTGAACGAAAACTTTTACAGCAATATGTCTTATGGGATCGAAGCAGCCTCCGAAACCTATTTCAACACGACTGCGAATAAGCTCGACATGGCTCAATCTGCTTTCCTCGCCGGACTGCCCCAGGCGCCCTCTGTTTATGATATTTTCACGAATCGAGATGAAACTCTGCAACGCCTGCAGGATGTTTTGACCCTGATGTACCATGACAGTCAGGAAAATAACTGCATCTATGTCAGCACCAGCGTCTCTCCGGTGTGTGTGTCGTTACAGGATATTGCCCAGGCTGCCCAGGAGATCAAAAATTACAATTTCAAACCTTCTTTAGATACCATGAAGTTTCCGGCCTGGGTCAATTACATCCGCGCTCAATTGGAAAACCAGTTCGACCCTCAGACCATTTACCGTTCTGGTTTCACGGTTTATACGACGCTCGACCCTAACCTGGAAGACCAGGCTCAACAAATCGTCAAGAATCAAATCGATGCTATCTCAGGTGAGCACAATGCCACCGATGGCGCTCTGGTAGCCATCCAACCAGCGACCGGCGAAATCCTGGCAATGGTTGGATCAGCAGACTTTTATGACGAGGCAATTTCTGGACAGGTAAATATGGCGATCAGCCCACGCCAGCCCGGCTCGGCGATTAAGCCGATTACTTACCTGGCAGCGTTTGAAAAAGGATGGACACCAGCAACCATCATCTGGGACGTGCCTTCCGAATTTCCACCCTCGGGGGATCCCAGTGACCCCCGCGCCCCATATAAACCGGTGAACTACGATGGACTGTATCACGGCCCGGTCACGGTCAGAACCGCCCTGGCCAATTCGTTAAATATTCCCGCCGTAAAGGCTCTGGATTTTGTAGGCATTTACGACGATCCTACGACCCCAGGGCAGGATGGCATGATCGCCATGGCTCAACGCCTGGGCATCACCACGTTCACCCGAGACGACTATGGCCTGGCGCTGACATTGGGAGGTGGAGATGTCACCCTGCTGCAGTTGACCGGCGCTTATGCGACCATTGCCGACAGCGGCCGGAGAGTCCCACCGGTTTCAATCACCAAGATCGTAGACCATTCAGGGAATGTGGTTTTCCAATATACACCGCCAGCTGGCGAGCAGGTGATCCGGGTAGAGCACGCCTTTTTGATGTCTTCGATCCTCTCTGATAATAATGCCAGAAGCCTGGAGTTCGGCACCAATTCGATCTTGAACCTGCCCTTCCCGGCTGCAGCAAAAACCGGCACGACCAACGATTTTCGGGATAACTGGACAGTTGGATACACACCGGACCTGGCAGTTGGGGTTTGGGTTGGAAACGCCAATTACACCCCGATGGAAAACACCACCGGGTTGACCGGAGCAGCACCGATCTGGTCGCAGTTCATGCAAGTAGCCGTCCAACAGCTTACCGGCGGCCATCCCTCCGGATTTGCCAAACCACCGGGGGTGGTCGAAAGGGTCATTTGCTCGGTTTCTGGAACAGAACCATCGCAGTGGTGCCCCGAACAACGATCCGAATACTTTGCGTCTGACCAGCTGCCGCCTTCTAAGGATAATGACCTCTGGCAGAAAGTGACAATCGACACCTGGACCGGTTTGAAAGCATCGGCTGCGTGTTCGAACTTTACAGCCGACCAATTCGTGATTAACGTGACCGACCCATGGGCCATCAAATGGATCAACAATACCAGCGATGGCCAGAAATGGGCAGCCAAGATGGGCTTCAAACAGCCGTTTGTATTTACCCCCCAGACTGCCTGCCAGGCGAGCGACGCTCAGCCAAATCTATCTTTCTCAAACCTCACCAATGGACAGACCATTTCAACCAGTCCGCTGGACATCTATGGGGTGGTAAATGCCCCCTCCGATTTCGATTACTATACCCTCGAATATGGCCTGGGGGATTCCCCCAGTGAATTTATTCCCCTGGTCAACCACATGAAAACGCCGGTCGCCATGCCGGATAAGCTTTATTCGTGGGATTTATCGACGTTTCCGGCCGGACAAATTACTCTGCAACTTTACATCCACAGCACCCGCAACACCGATGCGAAGATTCAAGTTCATTTGAATATTCAGGTGCCGACTCAAACCCCCACACCGACGATGACGCCAACTGCAACCGAGACGCCAACCCCCACACCCACGACAACCTCGACCCCCACGGCGACGGCAACTGCCACGGCGACGGCAACTGCTACTCAGACGCGGACGCCCACTCGTACTCCGACCGCAACAAATACCCCACCAGCTACGAATACCCCGACCAATTCGCCGACCGTCACTTCGACGCCGACAGATACGCCGGGCCCTTAATCCGTAACCGAATCACTGTGGAGGGCTTTATAGTCCAGGGGATCGCCGTTGAGCTGGTCGTCCCAAAAGATCCGGTTGGGCAAAAGTGATGCATTCAACAACCGTAAGTGGCGGAATTTCAAAAAACGCCACCCCATGGCGATCTTCTGGTTCAACCAGGGGTCGTGCTGCAATTTGTAGGCGACGAGGTTGGCCCGGCTTCCAGGTAAAACGATGATCGAATTAGCAGTTGGATACGGGTTGGATGTTACGATCTGATCGATGATCCCTGAAGCGATCAGGTAGAAGGCGTAAGCAAGCTCCCCGTTTTCATCCAGCCATAACACCGGGTTATTCCCCTGGGTTTGGTATCCTAATTGAGTGCCTATTTTCTGCAGCAGCTTTTCGATGCTTGCCAGTTCGGCGCGCCGGGTAGAAGGCATATCCGCTGTACGCAGGACCAGTCCGCGAGAAGCGCCTGGGCCGGCTTCGGCATAAGATTCCAGGCACATCTGGATCAGATCGAGGGTGGGTGTTTGCCATCCTTTATATACCTGGCATACGATGCTGTCGATAGTTTCCTGCTCGAGTCCCGGTGAATGCTGCAGCGTTCTGACGACCTCAATCTCGACCCGGTCTGAAAGTGATGGGGGAAGCGGCGCCGAATTTGCCAACCACCAATAGGTACGTTCAAAGGATTGGGACGTGCCGCCGTAGCGCACCAGCAGGTTAGGATCTGAAAAAAATCGGTGAATGTCAGCCAGCATCCTGGTGGGGCTTTCGGAAACCCCAGCCACATCGCTTGCAAACTCGACTGCACGCCGGTCGCTGGCAACCACTTGAGGGATCGCGGCCGCCGTGAAAAGTGATAAATAGGGAGAAGGTTCTGCCCGGCTTTCGAGGTTGCGCCGGATGATTTCTTTGACGTCCCGGTCGGAAAATTTCGCTCCACTGAAAAGGCTTTTTTGGCCATTCGCCAACCAATACAGCTGGCAGATCGACTGGTCGGACCTTAAGGCCGAGCCTTGAAGGTCGAAACCGGCGTCTCTGGCGGAGATCAACGTCGCCAATAAGTATGAGGGTTCGACTTCACCGACCAGCCCAAACATCGGCGTATTGACTGGAACTTGGGGACGCAGGCTGGACAAATTGGATTCTAGAGCGACCGTATGCCAGTTCCAATCATAGCGCTGGCGGCTCAACGAACTTTTCAAGGGAGTGACCGCATCCCGGCCCCACAACCAACCGGCCCAGACTGCCGAGAGCGTCCAGAAAGCCTGGTTTGGCCTGGGGATGGCGCACAGGATCGCCTCGATCTTGAGGGCATTTTGGTCGACCGGCAAATCACGCATACGACCTTTGTAAAGGCAGATGCCGCCGCTCTCAGGAGGCAGGTCAGGCCATACAGTCAGAGGGACCGGTGGAGCAGAAGACTGCCATTGGTCGACGGCATTTTCCAGGGCAAGCCACAGGTTGTTTTCACGGAATGCTGCGGGGATATAAAGCTGGCGCGGCCGCTGGCGTGATGCCGGATAAGGCCAGATAGAATTAGCCTCGTCACAGGCAGACAGCAGTAAGGCGGTTGCAAGCCTCAGGCGATCTGGGCTGAGCGGCAGGCTTTCCAGGCGGTTGATCATGGTGACCATGGCGTAAATCGGGCGTGGTAAATAACAATTGAGAGCTTGCTCGACGTGGGGGCGGATGGGATCGTCCATCGCGGTGACTCGTTCGAGGGCGCGTGCCCGATGGAGCGAGCCGCGTCCAAGCGCGCCCAGCCTTGCCAGGTTGTCGGGGCTGACCGGCTTCTCTCCTTTATCGCCGCAATGTGGGCATTCGACCAGACACGTCTCAGGCTTTTGCCCGTCCCGCTGCCAGATGAAGGCCGTAGCTTGAATGGTATTCTTGCAGTTGGTACAACCAGTGGCGTATAACCCCTGGATATGCGGTTCCAGGCGTTCGTCCCCCTTGCGCACGGAGGCCAATTCGGCCAGAGCCGCGTGCATATCTCCTGAGGTTGGCGCGGCAGCCATCGTTTCGATCATGAAACTGGAGATCGGATTGTTAGCGGCTGCCAAAACCCGGTAACCGGCCCTGGCAGCTTCAACGATCATCGCCGGTAAAGCGCTAAATGGTTCAAGAACCCAGGCCCCTGCTGGAATGTGAGCGGCAAGCCACTGGCTGCCAATATCCGCCGGAACAGGTGGCAGGAACCTGGATAGAGGTTGGTTGTCCATCTGCTGCTTTCCGGGAATGAACGCCAGATCGTAGGCTTTCATGACATTTCACATTAATTTTATATCTATTCTCTATTTTTATTTATCAATAACAAGGCCTCATACGGCTCCAAAATCAATGGGTTCAGCGAAGGCACTTCATCTCTTCCGGAAAACGACGAAAGCAGCAGATGCCAGCCGGAATCAGGAAGCTCCGGACCGGGATCGAACTGGCCGCGTAGAGGGCTGAAATTTAGTGCGACCAAAACAACCTGATCGCCTTCCTGGCGTAGGTACACCAAAAACCGATCGGGGTGCTTCGTCAAAGGAATAAATTGCCCGCGCTGCAGGGCTCTAACCTGGCGCCGGGCTGAGAGCATACTGCGGTAGAAATTCAAAAGAGAGGACGGGTCGGCAGCTTGCGCCAGGACGTTGCGCTGCGGAAATCCGGGATGGACTGGCAGCCACGGCTCTCCGGAAGTGAAACCAGAGTTGATCGAATCATCCCACTGCATCGGAGAACGTGATCCGTCGCGCCCTTTGTAGACCGGCCAGTACCTTCTTCCCAGTGGATCAAGGACTTGCTCCTTTGGAAGAGAGATGTTGCGCATCCCGATTTCCTCCCCATAATAAATGAATGGTGTCCCTCTGAGAGTAAGCAGCAGGGCTGCAGCCACCTTTGAGCGGGCGTCGTCGTCCCGGTCATAAATACGGTTCGGCGAACGAGGTTCGTCGTGGTTGTTGAGGACGTAGCACGGCCAGGAGTCTGGTGAAAGCGCATGTTCCCAGCGTTGGATGGCATCAAGTAATGGGGTGGGTTGAACGGAGACGCAAGAAACTCAAAATTAAAAGCCTGGTGCAGGAAATCCTGGCCGCAGTAATATGCGGTTAAGTAAGCATCGGATGCCAATGGCTCACCTACCACATAGGTCTCCGGATAGGAATCGAGGATCGCCCGGATCTCGGCCAGTAAAAACAGCATCTCAGGTTGGTCGCGGTCGTGCAGGTGATCCTGGCGGTCGTAGTCTCGCAGACCCATTTTCCTCGGATTATCCGGGAAATCCGCATTTTTGAAATAGATGTTGAATACATCCAGGCGGAAGCCATCCACGCCTTTTTCAAGCCAGAAGCGAAACACGTCCAAAAGAGCCTGGCGGGTAGCGGGATTTCGCCAGTTGAGGTCAGGTTGGCGGCTGAAATAGGAGTGGTAGTAATACTGGCTGATTTCGGGGACAAATTCCCAACCGCTGCCCCCGATCACAGCTTTCCAATTATTGGGGGGCTTTCCACCCCGGCGCGGATCTTTCCACAGGTACCATTCGTGGTACGGGTTATCCCGCGAGCTGCGGGCTGCCTTGAACCAGGGGTGCTGGTCCGACGTATGATTGAGCACCAGGTCGAGGATGATGTGGATGTGGCGTTTTTTGGCTGCGCTCACCAGGCAGTCAAAATCATCCATCGTGCCGAACCGGGGATCGATGGCGCTATAATCAGCAACGTCGTAGCCAAAGTCGACATCCGGGGAGGGGTAGATCGGCGAGAGCCAGATGGCATCGACGCCCAGGTCTTCCAGGTAATCCAGGCGGGAGATGATGCCCGGTAGGTCGCCCAGGCCGTCACCGTTCGAATCGGAAAAAGAACGGGGGTAGATCTGGTAGATGACGCCATCGCGCCACCAAGGGAAATCAGGATGGTCCATTGAATTGCTCCTATGTTCGATAATGAGATTATAACCGCGCCCCGAAATTAACGGGTTTACATCAAATATTTCAGAAAAACCCCCTTGACCAAACCTGGTTGGAGTGGTATATTTGAAACCCTGAACAAAACCGATGCGGGGTAGAGCAGTGGCAGCTCGTCGGGCTCATAACCCGGAGGTCCTTGGTTCGAATCCAAGCCCCGCTACTAACTAAGAACCATAGCTCGTCGGGCTATGGTTTTTTAGTTGGCCCGATGGTGATAGGTTGACAAAATCTTAAAACTGGAGGATTTTGATATGAACCAATCACCCTC